>CAWFDB010000001.1:0-111172 GCA_963814575.1 uncultured Bacteroidota bacterium
CTTATATCACCGTGAGTACTCATGGGGTTCTTTCCTTCAGCCTTTTTACGTTCATAGTATAGTTTAATTTCCGGATTATAAGACACTGGCATTCAAGGCGGCCATATGTAACAAGGACTTCATTTTATGGTTTGCCAAATAATGAACCTTCGTTTTCCCTCGATAGCGACTGCCACTGGTATATTCAAACGGAGCAACCCCGCAGTAGCAAGCATATTTACGGCTATCACTGAACAGCTTCATTCCTTGAGTAGTTACCAGTATATTCGCTGAGGTCTGTGGTCCAACACCAGGTACACTCTCTATCAATCTGGCTTGTTCTTTTAACTCAATATCAGATTTTATTGTATTCCTGATGATCACATCCATTTGCTCTATGTTTGTTTGCAATTGACGTATCAATTTCCTGTTTTGAATACGCGCCTCTTTTGTAAAATCTTGTGGCAATGCTTCCATACTCTCCATGGCGAGATCTGTTTGCCGTTTCATGTCCACCATTCTTTCACGCTGAGAAAGCTGAATTTTGAGCTTTTGAAGGCTCTCCGTTGGCAAATGAAACTCTGGTAGACTGTCTTGAAATCGTACCGCATATTGGGCAATTACCCGTGCATCCGCCTTGTCATTCTTTCCCCTGATAATACCCATGCTCCGCTTGATGGCCAGCGCGTTTACCATGGTCTGGGCAATACTCCTTTCTTGTAGAAAGCTGTTTAGTCCATAGCTGTAAACGCCTGTGTGTTCCATGCAAAACAACCAGTCGTCACTACTAACCTCTGTTTGCTTCTTAACAAATTTAATAAGCTTGGTAAATCCCACAACAGTGTTGTGAATGCGAAGCGCGTGTCCTTCTTGACTTCCAATAAGCAATACATGTGCATCGAGCCAGGATTTGCTTACATCAATTCCGATGATGACTTTCTTTTCCATTACGATTATATTTATATTGTTATAAAAAAGGCGCACACACTATTACTCTTAACAGGACCGACATCCCTGATCTTCTATTTGGTGCTGTGAACCTACCTGAACAAGAAAGAGGTCCGACTCGCAAAATAGGTTTTAACCTAGCAATGGTGGTGGGTTGCCTCTTTTTTCTTTCAGGTAAGTTAGTTTCTTTTAGAGATGTAAACCTAAGAGCAATGGTGGCGTGACATCAAGGTATTAAGTATATTTATTTTACAAAGTTTGCCCACGTGGACAGGACGCGGTTCGATAAGCCACCACTGCGCAAACACAAACGTTGGCGGTAAGGCGGTTTTAAAAGATTGGTCTTGACGGGACAAATGATTGTAAAATCTTTCAAGACAATAGATTAGGAAAAACGACAAACTGATTTATTCAATTGGATCCGTAATAATAATAATTGGAGCCCTTATGAAGATATTACACTGCCGTACGCAAACACAGTTCTTATTTCTGACTTTATTGTAATATTCTTTTATCAAAATTGGCATGTGGCTCAGTTAAAGAAAAGAATTAAAGAATTGGAGGACAAGCTTATTGTTTAACGACTCCGTAGACTACTTTTAACTTCACCGATCCGACACTGTAGACACATCGGACATGAAGGACTTGGACCCTTTATTAAAACAGAGGACTGAAACCGCCCAGCCCACAACAATGTGCATAAGTCATGGCGGTGGGACATCAAGGCATTCAAAGTATTTTCTTAATTTCGTTTATACCCGTGGATAAGACGCGGCTTCGAAAACCGCCACGCCTTATGCACTCACGTTGGCGGTAATGCGATCGGTGGAAAAGGATGGGAGTTTTATGGACATAGCTGGACATCGAGGACATAGATTCAAAAATTCTAAAATACTACTTGTAATACTTGGGACACTTTTCTTCATTCCAGGGTGACTCATTTCCGTGGACAGTTTTGCTGACCGGTGACTTTTGACAAAATTGTATTCGGACTATCCATTCCTTAAAACTGCTTTATATACTTTCAATTTCGTTTCATGGACTAATTATAATTTTGCTTGCTTTTAGTGCGCTTTTATTGGTACAATTTTATTCAGGACCTCAAAAATCCGGACAAACCAAAATAGTTTCTTTCACTTAGGACACTTAAGAACTGGGGAATAATTTCCTTTTTCAATTCTTCTTGCGGGGGCGGCAGTAAGTGTTTATATCAAAATATATTATGACAAGACACCTGACATTTCACAGTTTGGCAGTGAAGGCGTTACAATAGAGGATTTAGCTCATATTTATCAATGACACAAATGGGACTGATGACATTGAGAAATGTCCTTTTATTCATAATTTATTTTGTTTGATTGTTTTTTCAGGAGAAAAGCGGACAAATGCACCAGCCGCCAACAAAATGTTTCTGCAATGGTGCCGTGACGTGTTAGTTTAAAGTTTTATCTTCGTTCAACGTTTTCGTTTCGTGGGACAGGACGCGGCTTCGGAAAGGCACCACTGCAGAAACACAAACGTTGGTAGCAATAGGGCCCGGACAAATTTGTGTTTCAAAAAACGGACGACACTCTACTAACAAAGATTTCCCACGGGGACAAGTGAACGGCTTCGGGACAACTTGGACTTTGAAAAAATTAAAACGTGGGACAGACTAAAAAATAATACAGCCGACCCTTCGCATTTTTAAGAAGATTGTGCTTCGACTTGCCCCACGCATTTGGCACATGCCATAGCCGCGCAAACCCACCGCGACACCAAAGCTATGGCAAGAGCCAAATCCCACCCATAAACGGTTTGACATTACAGATTTTATTTTTACTTTTGGACATTATTTGTCAAGTCAAACAAATTCAAATTGAAAACCACAGCAGAACTTATTAGAGAATTGAGAGAAAAGAACGGACTTCTTTTACGACAAGTCGCAGCTGAGATTGAAATAGACCAAGCTCTTTTAAGCAAAATTGAACGAGGCGAACGGCTTCCGACAAAAGAACAAGTAATTAAACTCGCGAAATTTTATAAAGTTGACTTAGACGAAACTCTCGTAACGTTCTTTAGCGACAAGTTAGTTTATGAAGTTCAGGACGAGGATGTTGCTTTAAAGGCGATGCAGGTTGCCGAAAAGAAAATCAACTACTTAATTAAAAGTAAAAATGGCAAGTAAAAAACTTATTGATGTAGCCAACAATGAGTCGCCTAGCCAGTACGCAGACAGGTTGGGGCTTCAGTATTCAAAGTCTGTTAGCCAAGAGCATAAAAAATTAACGGACAATTCTTCACTCCGAAGGAAATAGCTTCTCTAATGGGAAAGCTAGCCGAAACCAATGAGGACGAAATAAAAATCTTAGACCCCGGATGCGGCACGGCAATTCTAAGCTGTTGTTTGGTAGAGTCGCTTTTTGAAAAGAACTCAAACTTAAGGAACATTGAATTAACAGCGTATGAAACAGACAAGGAACTTGAACCTTTTACCCTAAAGGCAATTGAATACTTAGGAGAATGGCTTAGACAAAAGAATGTTAAGTTTTCTTACAAGCTTGTCGCCAGCGATTTCGTATTGGACCAAGCTGACTGTTTGAAAGACGAAAAGACTCTTTTTCAAAAGCCAATCAAAACGTTTGACATAATAATTTCAAACCCTCCCTATTTCAAACTTTCTATAGATGACAAGAGAGCTATTGCAGCTAAGGCGGTTGTAAACGGACACCCAAACATTTATTCAGTTTTCATGGCAATTTCAGCCAAGCTCTTAAGAGAAAATGGACAACTCATCTTCATAACACCACGTAGCTATGCTTCAGGCGGGTATTTCAAGCTCTTTAGAGAATACTTCTTCAGAATAATTGAAATTGACAAAGTACATCTATTTGTTTCAAGGAAGGATACATTCACTAGGGACAATGTACTTCAAGAAACAGTAATCATAAAAGGTAGACGAGTTAATCAACCCAACCCAAATCACGAGGTAGTAATTTACTCTTCGCATGGAATAAAGGACATTTCATCACCGATGCAGAAATACTTCCAGCAACGAGAAGTGATAGATATCAATTCAAATGAAAAGATACTATTTCTCCCTACTTCCGATTCTGATGAAGGCATCTTGAATATTGTAAAAAGTTGGAATGGAAATTTGAGCAAATACAATATTCAAATTTCAACTGGCCCTGTCGTATCATTCAGAGCTTGGGATTACATAAAGGATAATTCCGAAGAAGAAAACTTGGCACCACTTCTGGTTTCGTAATTGTTAAAGCAGATGGCACTTGGTGGCCCCTAAAACCGGACAAGGGCCAATACATAAAAGTTCAAAAAGAGACAAGGTCGATACTGATTCCGAATAAAAATTATATTCTGCTGAGACGTTTTAGTTCCAAAGACGACAAGAGTAGATTAATTGCTGCCCCGTACTTTTGCAACTACCCCAATTCACAATTTATTGGAGTCGAGAATAAAGTAAATTACATTTATCGAAAGGGAGGCCACTTGGACAGAAATGAGGTAGTTGGCCTTTGTGCTCTCTTAAACAGCAGCTTGTATGACAACTATTTCAGAATATTCAATGGGAACGTAAATGTTAGCGCCACAGAACTTCGAGAAATGAAACTTCCTGAGTTAGATGAAATAAAACAAATTGGAGAAAGGATTATACTAACAAATGATTTCTCGGTCGAGTACTCGAACTCAATTATCAATGAATTTTTTAATCTAGAAGAACAACCTGCTTAATGAAAAAACTAAAAGGAGCACTTCAACTACTGAGTGATTTGGGATTACCGGAAAAACAGCGAAATGAAAGGTCTGCATTATCTCTTTTGGCGCTTGCTAATGTCAAAAAGACTACCAAATGGGCAGATGCAACCCAAATTAGTATGTCTATTGCTGGCAGTAAGGATGTACAGGGAAAATATCCCGGAATAATGCAGTTCATCAATAACAACTATGCCGTTGTAAGAACATATAAAGAAAATAGCCGAGAGTCATTCAGAGATGAGACAATCAAGCCATTTGTTCAAGCAGGAATATGTGAGCATAATCCCGAAGAACCAGGACTTTCTCCAAATAGTAAAAACAATCACTACAGATTAACTATTGAAGTTCTCAAAGTAATTCGAAGCTATGGCTCCTCTGATTATAAAGCGGAACTATCCGAATTCAAGAAGGTGGTCGGAACATTGTCGGACAAGTACGCAAAGGCAAGAAACCTATTGAAGGTACCAATTAAATTTTCGGACGGGCAGGAGTTTCAATTTGCTCCGGGTGCTCATAACGAATTACAAGCTGCAATCATTAAGGATTTCGCAGCGACATTTGCTCACGACAGTGTGGTGGTATACATCGGTGATACCGCAAACAGAGGAGCAAAAATGGACAAAGCACTCTTGGCCGAATTGAATATTCCTATTGGGCTAGACTCGAAACTACCAGATGTAATTCTTTATGACAAAAGTCGTGATTGGTTATTTTTAATTGAGGCATTTACTTCTGTTGGTCCTATGTCACCGCAAAGAATAATTGATTTAGAGAAACTCTTATCAAAGTGTAAGGCTGGCAAAATTTATGTGACTGCGTTTCCAAACAAAGCTATTTTCAGAAGCCACGTTGCAGAAATTGCGTGGGAGACGGAAGTTTGGATTGCTGACAATCCAACACATTTGATTCATTTTAATGGTGACAAATTTTTAGGGCCACGATAGTCGCACACACATTGCCTGGCCGCACATACAGCCCACATCCAAAGCCAGTCAATAAGTGTGCTCAGTGCAGTGTAAGTGGACAAAGTGGTCAATGAAAAATGCCCCACCGCACGACTGAATAATAAAGATAGGTGTAACATTAACGGGGGACAAAAGACAAGGCTACGAATGAAGTGCGGAGAAGGGCCCTACAGCTACCAACAAAATACATATGCCATGCAGGGGTTTAGTGTTGCCATTTACGTGTAATCAACTAATTTAGTATATCAACGTGGGACAGTGACGTGTTTCAAAACCCTGCACGTCATATGTACCAACGTTGGCGGCAATTTTTTGGACAGATGAGACTTCGAATTATAGTACTAATATCACTTGGACTTTGGAGTTGCTCTAAACCGGCAGACACTTCATCCAATTTACAGCACGCGGACTCTTTAAAAACTAAAGTTGACAGTACCACGACTTATGGGTTTGACTATGATGCGCAATTCAAGCTCGACAACTACTTAACGACCGACTCTTTTGACGAAAAGACAAATGACTTAAGTAGATTCGACTGTGCCATTTTAATCTATCCGACTTCTGAACAAATTGACGAAATGAAAAAGAACGAAGGAGAAGAAGATTTTTATATTGGCGCTGACGATAGTAATTGGTATCAAGCAATGGCAATTGAGAAAATTGACTCCGTAGGTATTAAGACAATTGACAGCAAGCGGACGCTATTTAGGATTAAGGGGACAAAATGAAACTTGGGACCTGACATAAGAAAAAAGAATTTGCCAGCGTGGAATTTAATTTTCTTTAAGCCGACCAAAGAACCCAAAATTATCTCGACTGTTGACTTAACCGTGGACGAAACAAAGAACTATTTTGAGATTAGGGACTAAAAGCCAGCCACCAACATTGTGTTTATGCCAGCTGCGGGTTGACGTGTTAATATGAAGTTTAGTTTTTATATTTCGTTTCAGCCACGGGGACAGGACGCAGCTCGAAAACCGCAGCCATCATAAACACGGGTCGTTGTGCCATTTTTTTCTGGGACAGCTTGTGACTCCTGAGAACATGTTAAAGAAGTAAATTGATGACGACTTTGCTACCAACAATTACAGGTGACGATGGCACTTGGGCAGGGACACTCTAATAAAACATGGGCAGTAATTGGAGTTGCAATAGTGGACACTGCTGATTTTTTATTCTTTACATCGTTGACGAGCTTTCGCGAGTCTATCCCAAACTAGTTGAGAACATTTATCTAGTAATGTTTTTGACTTTATTGCTTTTTGACGGGGACTTAATCTGGACGACAATGCAATTATAGTATTGACAGACTTTTCAAGGAAAAAAGAAAGATTAGCGCGTATCTTAGATTTCGACTTCTATTATATTGTTTTTTCTATGGACTGTTTTATTTCTCGGGACAGCATTGTTTGTTGGATTTGATTGAATCTAATAAGAAATGGACGTTTTGAGATTTGGGACACACTTAAGGTTATTTTACAATCTATCGTCTTTTTGGGTTTTATTTTAGGAATTGGAATTATCCACGGACTGACTGGCGGACCATTTTTTAACGTTGGGGACTTAAACAGGGACATCTTAAATAAAATGAGTTTAGACCAACGCCCCACAACAGCATGTTTCTGCAATGGTGCCGTGACGAGTTGGTTTTAAGTTTTATCTTCGTTCAACGTTTTGGTTTCGTGGGACAGGACGCGGCTTCGGAAAGGCACCACTGCAGAAACACAAACGTTGTGGTAATGCCTTCAGGACCAGATTAGACCATGAAAATCAAAGGACTTATAATTACTATTTCACTAGCAATCACAGTATCGTGTGAGACGAAAAAGGCGAGCCAGACAGATCTGACACCAAGACTTAGTGAAATCGGTTTTAGTGGATTAGGGGACAGAGATGCGAAGTCGGACAAATGATAAATTTAATTTCACAAACTGACCCAAAGGCGATTGGGGGTAAATTTTTCTCTTACACCGATGAAAGAGCCACACCATTGTGATACAACTCTAAGACAAGCAATTACAAATTTTGGGTAAAGTCAATTTTAGTTGAAGGTTTTGAAGGAGGAAAGCATGTTACATCGAATGAATCACTTTATGAACGTAGCAATGTTGTCAGGTCCGACAGGACTTTCGCAGGATGAAAACGAAATCACAGACACATACTACCGACTAATAGACCATCGCGGAAGGTGGGAGTATCAGCTTTTCCCGTTTTCCACCTTGCATTGGCAATACGACCCGACACGGGATTCCAGAGCTTGCAGCTAAGTCTTCTCCCCGGACTATCCAATTAGGTTTTTTACTACGCAACTGGGGACTTTTAAAGTAATTGACGGACTAAAAGGAGTTCAAGACAACCAGGAATTATTTTAAGGATAAGTATTGTCGTCATTGGGTCAATGGGGACGAGGCAGTTGGACAACCATCTTTAAGACCCCTGTGACTGAAAAGTCTTCTGACAAAAGCTTCGGAACTGTCATTATTGCCAATGTCTAATCCTTGACATTTTTCTTAATGACTTTAGATTCGAGATCGAAATGTTCCCAATTGAAAGAAATATGTACTGAGTTTTATAAAGGCGAACAACAAAAGACTAAAAATAAAGAGTAGACAGAGAAGGCACTACCACCCAACAACATGTTTCTGCAATGGTGCCGTGACGAGTTGGTTTAAAGTTTTATCTTCGTTCAACGTTTTCGTTTCGTGGGACAGGACGCGGCTTCGAAAAGGCACCACTGCAGAAACACAAACGTTAGGGGCAATAGTATGAATCGACCAACACGACAATTAAGTTTAATAGCATTGACATTTGAGTTTCGGGTCAATTGGTCACCCCGTCGACAGACAGCAGAACAATGAAAAATTTGCCGGAAACAAATTTCATTCAACTTGACCCATGACAAAATTCCCCAGCGTCAAAGCATTTATTCGGTTCCGTGGGACAATTGCAGACGACAACGACTCTTGGTATTGTTAGATAGTTTACTTACGACCAATTAGCAGGGACGGGACCATTTTATTTTCTAAAATGACGCGGACTATTGAGAAAGTATTCTGATGGAGCCTACTTTGACTCTAGGACTGATTGGAAAACAATACTTGGAGCACAAGTCAGAGGACAATTGTTACAAATGCCATGGACGAACCCATTGTACATGACAAGGACTTAGAGAATTGGGCGACGATAGTTGCAGGAGCAATTCATTTATGAGCCGAGGGACTAGAGAAGGAGGAATTGGACCGGAGATTAGAAAAGCAATGATTTCAAATTGATGTTCCGCGGACAAGTGACGAATTAAAGGCTTTGTAAAAGAGTTGAGTAAATACGGCCAGCCCCTAACACAATGTTTCTGCAATGGTGCCGTGACGAGTTGGTTTAAAGTTTTATCTTCGTTCAACGTTTCGTTTCGTGGGACAGGACGCGGCTTCGAAAAGGCACCACTGCAGAAACACAAACGTTATGCATCAATTTGCCTGGACAGTGAGTCTACTCATCACCTGAGCACTATTAACGTCGGACCCAGAACTGTTATTGACCGGAGTTGTACCGAGACACTCGTTGACCCAACGCGGTAATGAGACTTTGAGGACCGTGGAGACAGGATACCTATTTAGGCGCATTAGAGACAAAGACTGATGACAGAACCAACAAGACGACATAGCTCATCAAATCTGAGATGTTGAGACAGTTAGGGATAATGATAAATCCCTTCTGAGATTAACAATACTTAGTAGATGGACGCACTTCGATACGACTCGGACTTTTTATCAATGACACTGACAATTTTCCTGGAACTTTATCGAAATTAAAGTGGGACGTAGACTGGATTTTCCAAAGAATTTATACTTTTTCCCTTTCGGACGATCATGAATTGACAGACAAAGCAGTGGATGGATAATTATTTAAGGGTCACGGGCGGATAATGCATAACACCATGTTTCTGCAATGGTGCCGTGACGTGTTGTTAGTAAGTTTTATCTTCGTTCAACGCTATTGTTTCGGGGACAGGACGCGGCTTCGGAAAGGCACCACTGCAGAAACACAAACGTTGGTGGCAATTTGGTTAGGCTCCGTGGAGAGTGACACGTTGGACGTTGACGTTTTCCACGACAGAGAACAAATAAAAGAACAACGCGGACAGTTCGACAACACGTGGACTAGGACTCAGTTCGCAGACGAATAAAGACAAAAGAATGCCGGGACGAAGGAGAAAGTTTCTTGCTCCGTTGACAACTTGGACTGAGAAAGACAGGGAAAAGGAAAAGGAAAAGAATAGATAGTTTTGAGTCGGGTGATAGCGACTAACATGATTGAAGTTGGAATACCAAACAGCCACCAACACCATGTTTGCGAATTCTATGGTAAAACCTAATACCTAAGCAGCCTTTTTTAGGAAGTTTTTATCATATAGTTCATTTCTTTTCACAACGGCAAAAACTCTGTCAATCAACTTAAACCTTATCGCGTTGAGGATACTCATGGGGTTCTTTCCTTCTGCCTTTTTACGTTCATAGTATAGTTTAATTTCCGGATTATAGACACTGGCATTCAAGGCGGCCATGTGTAACAGGGACTTCATTTTATGATTTGCCAAATAATGAACCTTCGTTTTCCCTCGATAGCGACTGCCACTGGTATATTCAAACGGTGCAACCCCGCAATAGCAAGCATATTTACGGCTATCACTGAACAGCTTCATTCCTTGAGTAGTTACCAGTATATGTGCTGAGGTCTGAGGTCCAACACCAGGTACACTTTCTATCAATCTGGCTTGTTCTTTTAACTCAATATCAGATTTTATAGTGTCCCTGATGATCACATCCATTTGCTCTATGTTTGCTTGCAATTGGCGTATCAATTTCCTGTTCTGCATACGCGCTTCTTTTGTAAAATCTTGCGGCAATGCTTCCATACTCTCCATGACGAGATCTGTTTGCCGCTTCATGTCAACCATTCTTTCACGCTGAGAAAGCTGAATTTTAAGCTTTTGAAGGCTCTCCGTTGGCAAATGAAACTCTGGTAGACTGTCTTGAAATCGTACTGCATATTGGGCAATTACCCGTGCATCCGCTTTGTCATTCTTTCCCCTGATGATACCCATACTCCGCTTGATGGCCAGCGCGTTTACCATGGCCTGGGCAATATTCCTTTCTTGTAGAAAGCTGTTTAGTCCATAGCTGTAAACGCCTGTGTGTTCCATGCAAAACAACCAGTCGTCACTATTAACCTCTGTTTGCTTCTTAACAAATTTAATGAGCTTGGTAAATCCCGCAACTGTGTTGTGAATGCGGAGCGCGTGTCCTTCTTGACTTCCAATAGCAATACATGTGCATCGAGCCAGGATTTGCTTACATCAATTCCGATGATGACTTTCTTTTCCATTACGATTATATTTATATTGTTATAAAAAAGGCGCACACACTATTACTCTTAACAGGACCGACATCCTGATATTCTATTTGGTGCTGTGAACCTACCTGAACAAGAAAGAGGACCTGATTCAGCAAAATAGGTTGTGCCTAGCAATGGTGATAGGTTACCTCTTTCTTTCAGGTAATTTAGTAAGCTTTCTACCGAGATGTAAACCTAAGAGCAATGGTGGCGTGACATCAAGGTAGTTTAAAGTTTTATTTTCGTTCGAACGTTTGGTTTCGTGGGACAGGACGCGGCTTCGGAAGCCACCACTGCACAAACACAAACGTTGTGGCCAATTGGGTTGGTTCGGTAGACAGAGACGTGTATGCCGACAATGACGATTGATAGAAAAAAATCAACTTTTCTCCGCAGACGGTGGAGTTGGACAAATGAACCCCTTTAAATTAATCCGCAAAAAGTTAAGAGACTTATGACAAAAGATCAATTGGACACAACAATGAAAAAAATAAAACTTAGAACGCTGACAGTGTTAATGGTTTTAGTTACAACTGTTTTCGCTACAAGTTGTAACCAAAAGTCGACCGAAAATAATTCAAAAACTAAAACGGCTGACCTGTTGGTTCTTGAAAAGGAGATTGAATTAAGGTTGCGAGAATATGAAAGTCTTTTACAAAAAGGAGACTCAATTTCTTTGGGAGATATGTATACGCTTGATGCTGAAATAATACCTTCTACTCTTGGCAGAGAAAATATTATAAAGGCTTTTGGACGTATGATTCGAAATGGTATTACCGGTAATTTTAAAACGACAGAATTGTGGGGTAACGAAGAATTACTTGTAGAAGAAGGAAAGGGAAGTTGGTCAAACAAAAACGGAGAAATTGTAGGGCGTGGAAAGTATTTACTTATTTGGAGAAAGGATGATGGAAAATGGAAAATATTGAGAGATACCTGGTTTCCTGAAAAGAAATAACTCACCAACACTTGAATTAAAATCTATCGACAATACAATATTGGCGCATGACGAAAGGACTATCGTGTTGGGTTTCGTGGACAGTGGACAAATCGTAGACTAAAAAAAACGAAAAATAAAATAACGTGTGACGATAGCTGACGAAACCCAACTGGCCACAACAAAATGTTTACATATGCCATGCAGGGGTTTAGTGTTGCCATTTAAGTGCAATCAACTAATTTAGCATATCAACGTGGGACAGTGGCGCGTTTCAAAAACCCTGCACGTCATATGTACAAACGTTGGCGCGCAATTGTTCCCGGGACAAATTGATTTTCGAATTAAAGAACGACCCCAGTGAGAATTGAAAGAGTATTAGTAATTGGACTTCTGCTTTTAATCTTCGGACTCATTTTCGGGACTGTTGATGTTTTACCGATTCTTCATAACAAAGTTAAGACGTTGACATTATGGACCTTTCTCAATTGACTTTTGGACAAGCGTAGAGTTATATTCAAAGGACCATTGTAATAGAAAGGAATTTTTGATGCACTTAGGAGACATTATGTTTTGGACCGATATTCACGCTAGAGAAATTAACATTTCATTATCTAGCAGGTGGAAACATGAAAAATCTAAAAGATGGAATAGTTCAGATGAAACAGAAAAACAGGGACATCGACTTTACATCTTTGTCGACATAATTGAGCCTCGCAGGTGGCGGACTTTGAAAAGAGAATAAAAAGGCTGAATTGAACAAGTGGACTTTCAGTAAGGACAGGCAGAGTAGGAACAACTGCCACCAACAGCATGTTTCTGAATTCTATGGTAAAACCTAATACCTAAGCAGCCTTTTTTAGGAAGTTTTTATCATATAGTTCATTTCTTTTCACAACGGCAAAAACTCTGTCAATCAACTTAAACCTTATCGCGTTGAGGATACTCATGGGGTTCTTTCCTTCAGCCTTTTTACGTTCATAGTATAGTTTAATTTCCGGATTATAGACACTGGCATTCAAGGCGGCCATATGTAACAGGGACTTCATTTTATGGTTTGCCAAATAATGAACCTTCGTTTTCCCTCGATAGCGACTGCCACTGGTATATTCAAACGGAGCAACCCCGCAGTAGCAAGCATATTTACGGCTATCACTGAACAGCTTCATTCCTTGAGTAGTTACCAGTATATTCGCTGAGGTCTGTGGTCCAACACCAGGTACACTCTCTATCAATCTGGCTTGTTCTTTTAACTCAATATCAGATTTTATTGTATTCCTGATGATCACATCCATTTGCTCTATGTTTGTTTGCAATTGACGTATCAATTTCCTGTTTTGAATACGCGCCTCTTTTGTAAAATCTTGCGGCAATGCTTCCATACTCTCCATGGCGAGATCTGTTTGCCGTTTCATGTCCACCATTCTTTCACGCTGAGAAAGCTGAATTTTGAGCTTTTGAAGGCTCTCCGTTGGCAAATGAAACTCTGGTAGACTGTCTTGAAATCGTACCGCATATTGGGCAATTACCCGTGCATCCGCTTTGTCATTCTTTCCCCTGATAATACCCATGCTCCGCTTGATGGCCAGCGCGTTTACCATGGTCTGGGCAATACTCCTTTCTTGTAGAAAGCTGTTTAGTCCATAGCTGTAAACTCCTGTGTGTTCCATGCAAAACAACCAGTCGTCACTATTAACCTCTGTTTGCTTCTTAACAAATTTAATAAGCTTAGTGAAACCTGCAACTGTGTTGTGAATCCGGAGCGCGTGTCCTTCTTGACTTCCAATAAGCAATACATGTGCATCGAGCCAGGATTTGCTTACATCAATTCCGATGATGACTTTCTTTTCCATACGATTATATTTATATTGTTATAAAAAGGCGCACACACTATTACTCTTAACAGGACCGACATCCTGATATTCTATTTGGTGCTGTGAACCTACCTGAATAAGAAAGAGGGCCTAATTCAGAAAATAGGACGTGCCTAGCAATGGTGATAGGTCACCTCTTTCTTTCAGGTAATTTAGTAAGCTTTCTAACGAGATGTAAACCTAAGAGCAATGGTGCCGTGACGAGTTGGTTTAAAGTTTTATCTTCGTTCAACGTTTTTGTTTCGTGGGACAGGACGCGGCTTCGAAAAGGCACCACTGCAGAAACACAAACGTTGGTGGCAATTTGGCCGGGACAATGAAGTCATCTAACAGGTGACACTCCACTAAAAAAGATTTTCCACGTGGACAGGTGAGCGGCTTCGGGACAAGGGACTTCGGAAACAAAATGTAGTTGAACAATGAGAAGAGAAATGGCCAACACAGCTCTAAATCGTATGCAGATGAGAAATTTCTCGTTGTTTCTAATTCTTCTGCTATCGACTTATTCACATTGTTCGGACAGAATCTCAAGAGTTTTAATAATGGTTCTTTAAAATTGTACTACGAAGAATATGGTAAAGGACCGGCACTTTACATTTTATCAGGTGGACCAGGAGAAGCACCAGAACATCCCTATCGACAAATAGTTGACAGTCTTAAGTCTTTTTATACCTGTATTCTAGATACATCAAAGAGGTTCGGGAAAATCAAGAAACATTCCTATCAATCAGACGACAATATCCATCAAGAATTATACTGCAAGATATTGAGCTTATTGAGAAAGCAGCGAGGCGACAAGAAAATTACACTTGTTAGGAATATCATGGGGTGGTTTGCTTGGCTATGAATTATGCCGCGCTTCATCCAGAGACTGTTTCAAATCTCATTCTCGTCTGTTCGGCTCCTCCATCCTATACCGTTTGGAATGTACTTTATGATAATCAGTATGCGAGACGTTCTAAAGTTGAATTGGATTCAATGGACATCCTGCAAAAAATATTCTCAACAAAAACTGAAAGAGAGTTGGACTCCCTTAAAATAGTAACTCCAAATTGCAAAGAAGTTGTTGCTTACAAGGAATTTATTGCTCTTCATGTTCGGGCTATGTATTATGACAGAAGTAAAATATTCGAGAAAAACTTTAACGACCTTTTTTACAGTTTCAATTTTCAGCCAATCCCCATTATTGACAAGGAAGTCATTGAGAGTAAGTGGGACATTACGAATGAACTAAGGAAATTGAAAACACCGGCTCTTATTGTTTATGGCCGACAAGATGACCAGGGAGAATCGACTTTTTATTTACAAAAGGAAAGTTTGAAATTTAGTGAAACACATGTGATAGAAAAATGTGGACATGAGATATTGGAAGAACAGCCAACTGAGTTTTTCAGAATACTTATGGACTATGTAAAGAGGACAAAAAACTAAAAAAAGAGTTGACCCACGGCCACACAGCCACCAACAAAATGTTTGCGCAATGGTGGCGTGACGTGTTAGTTCAAAGTGTTATCTTCGTTCAACGTTTTTGTTTCGTGGAACAGGACGCGGCTTCGGAAAGGCACCACTGCAGAAACACAAACGTTGTGGCCAATTGGGTCAGCTCCGTTGCCAGTGATGACCAAGATAAAAAATAAGCATTTTAACACAGACACCTTGGACAGGAAACTACTGAATAAGATATTTTGGTTTACCATTATAGTGCTAAGCGCTTATTACTTGTATCGTGGAATTAGATTTAGATTCTTCACTGAAGGAAACTTAGAGACAAAAGCTATTTGGTATTACTTTCATCTAGCGACAGCGATTGCACCGTTGGTACTTGGACCGTTCCAATTTTGGACGTGGCTTCGTATAAATCATACGACTCTACACAGGACAATGGGCAAAATCTACATAGTTGGCGCTTTACTAGGTGGGCTGACAGCATTTTATCTTGGACTGACAATTGACTTAGAAGGTTCCATTGTTCCTGCCGGATGAAACATTGAAAGAATCAGAGCCCGCATTATTAAGAAAACTGATGGCCGAGTATGCCCAAAGCGGCATGCCGCCGGCCTACCTTCCCAAAGGAGAATCATGAACGACAAACAACTTCTGGCTAATTACGGCCTTAAATGGAACCCCTTTTTGCCCAGTATCCCTGTTGAAGCATTGTGGCATCCTCCCCAGATGAACAGTTTTATTTTTCGTCTTGAGAACATGACCATGAACGGGGGCTTTGCCCTGATCAGTGGAGAACCCGGTCTTGGTAAATCCAAGACACTGCAGATCATTGCCCATAAGTTCAGTAAACTGGACGAGGTGATTGTAGGAGTGATGGAACGTCCTCAAAGCAGTGTCAGTGACTTTTACCGGGAAATGGGAGTTTTATTCGGTGTCAATTTAAGCCCTGCCAACCGGTACGGCGGGTTCAAGGATCTTCGGGAGCGCTGGAAAAATCATGTAAAAACAACCTTGTTCCGGCCCATCCTGCTCATAGATGAAGCCCAGGAGATGCTGAGCGGATGTTTAAACGAACTGCGTTTGTTAAACAGCGTTGACTTTGACTCCCAAAATCTGTTGACCACCGTGATTTGCGGCGACGACCGACTTCCTGAGCGGTTTAGAGCAAGAACCCTGGTATCGCTGGGAAGTCGGATGCAGTTCCGGCTGAAACTGGACCCTTATACCCGTGATGATCTCCTGGATTATATGGGGCACTGCTTGAACCAGGCCGGTGCGCCGCACTTAATGACGAAAACCCTTATCAAAACTCTTGTAGACCATTGCGCCGGCAATTTGCGGGTCCTGAACAACATGGCTGCAGAACTGCTGGCCTCTGGGATTGAAAAAGAACTCAGCCAACTGGATGAAAAACTTTTCATAGAAGTCTTTTCCAGGCAACCACCCAACAAGAAATCATAGGAGAACAATATGAGTATTTATGATGATCCGGACATTACATTGGAGGAAATCACTATGGAATTAGAATATCTTATCCGGGACATGATCCTCACCGGACTTAAAAGCGTGAGTATGGAGTATCGGGCCTTCAGGCAGTTCCAAAAAGAAAAGCAGTCAGAAGATAGTCCTATAGACTGCGACAATTGGTTATAAACAACATACGCCCGGACCTCAAAGTCCGGGCCCATCTCAATGGAAAGGATTTTATGGAAAATCGGCAATTACTTTAAAAGCCGCTTCAGCCTGGCGGTCCTTGATGAAACAACCGGCAGGTGGCCTGTCTCATCTTCCCCTAAAAACATCCCCTATCTTAAAGCTGAAAATGCCGGCGGCAGACACATCCTGCTCAAACCCGATCCTGTCATCCAGCCTTACTATTTTCTCGCAGACGATTTGGATATTGACCTGCTCATCCGACATCATCAATCCGGCCCCGATTTTTTTAAACCCGGAAGGATGGTTATAGAAACCTCCCCCGGTAATTATCAGGTCTGGATTCATAGTGCCCGCCCGTTGAACTTTGCTGAAAAACGGTATTGGCTAGAAAAACTGCACAGTGATCCCGGGGCAGACCCCAAAAACCGATGGGGCAGATGCCCCGGGTTCAGAAACAGAAAAGCAAAACACAGAATGGCTTCAGGACAATACCCACTGGCGAAACTCATATGGGTTGACTGGAATCGTCAAGCGGACATCCCGAAAATTGAGTTGTCTTCCCACACAAAAAAAACTTTTTCCCATCAACCCCGGGGGGGAGTGTGTCATAACGACAATCTTACCCGATCCCTTTATAATAAAGGTAATGAATCTGCCACTGATTTTGCATATGCTTTGGCCCTTTATCGGAGAGGATTTACCAGAATTGAAATCTACAATCGTATTATCGAGGAAAGGCAGGATTGGAGTAACCATGCCGGCTCTCGGAAAAGAACACAATATCTGAACAGGACGTTGCTTAAAGCTGAGGCAATTATCGGCTAAAATATGAGGCTTTCTAATTTTATATGGCACCTTGATTTACCGTTAAAACTTGTTCATGGATTATCGTGATCGCTCGCTCTCACAAAGTAAAAAGCAAAACAATGCTACGCATGCGGGCAATGCTTGTAATTACTTTGCATAAAATAATCTCATTCCAATTTGCATAGTCCCTGAAGCCAAGAAATCAAATCCTTATCATTTTGCCACTGAGGAAGATTTGGAAGCACAGTATCTGCATTCGCCTTTTCGAGAGCTCTACGTTTCATTTCAGGATTAGTACGAGCGTATATTTCAGTTGTATTAACATGGGCATGCCCCAAAAGATCGCGAATATAAACGAGATTCACATCGGCTTGCAACAGGTGCATTGCTTTTGTATGGCGAAGTACATGAGGTGTGATGTTTAAGGAAATTCCCGTTCGATCGACATATTTGTTTAAGATATATGAAACACCTGCTCTGGTAAGTTTTTTCTGCTGGCGGTTGAAGAAAACTGGATGGGATATAAAATTTTGTCGTAGTAAATTTTGCTCTTGAAGATATTGTTTTAAAAGATTAACTGTTTTCTTCATAATCGGCACATGACGTACTTTTCTTCCTTTTCCTATCAGCCGTATAATCGCTGGTTCCTCTAATCGAATATCTCTGACTATGAGATCAATAATCTCTTGTACCCTTGCTCCAGTATCATAAAGGACACTCAGCAATACTAAATCACGCCGACCATTAAGAGTCTCCTTATCCGGTCGAGCAAGAATTGCCTTTAAAGTATCAACAGCCAGATAGCTCACCACAGTCTTTTCAGTGCGTTTAAATGGCATTGCTAAAACTCGTTGGCATAAAAGCAAATGTTCTGGCATTTCACCTTGTATATATCTGAATAATGCATGAATTGCGGCAAGACGTTGGTTACGTGTTGAGATACTGTTACCTCGCTCAAGTTCAAGCCATAAAAGAAAATTATCAATTGAGTCACGGTCAAAACTATTAATAGTAAGTCGTTCAGGCGAGATGCTGTATTTCATTTTCATATAACTAAGCAATAATTTGTATGTATCGCGATAAGATTTAATAGTGTTGGTACTTAAATTTTTTTGACCAGGAAGGTAAATAGCCAGATAGTTGGAAAGACAGTATCCAAAATCAGTTGGTTTCATACGTCCCTCCCGGTATTAGCTCTCCAAATTTAACTTCAACCGCTTCGGTAATGTCGGGATACATTTCTGTCGTCAGGCGCAAGTATCTGCTTGTCCCTTCAAAAGTTTTATGTCCAAGATAGGCTGACAACACAGGTAGAGCAGATGAAAGATTATATCCGCTTTTGACCCAGCGTTTAAGACAATGGACAGCTTGTGTGTGCCTCAAGTCGTGCGGCCTTGGTCCATAAGCTCTACCAGCATAAGAGATCCCACATTTCCATAAAAGCTGACGGAATGCTGTATAGACACTCTGACGTGCAAAATACTCACCATCACGAGTCTGAAAGAAAAAATTATCAGGTTTTGAAATACGGTGAAGCCTATCGGCATAAGCTCGACAACGTTCAATAAGGGAAATATCCATCGGTACAAGACGGTCTTTTCCGAATTTTGTATCTAAAACAGTTAAAACTCCATTATCCAAATTAACATCACAAATCCTCAAGTGTATTGCTTCAGACACACGGAGGCCGCATCCATACAGCATACGCAATATTAAGGGGATAATTAAATGCCGGTATGGAGAATGAAGATCGAGTTTTAGATTGTCGGCTTTTGAAAAAAGTGCATTCAGTTCTTTCATGGTAAATATATGAGGTGTATGATTGGAGCGTTTTTTTGAATATGAATTTACTGGAATGATGTACGCTTCTTGCCCATTTCTAATCATGAAAATCCCAAGTTGCCTTACAATTGTTAATCGTGAAGCATTTGTTTTAGGGCTTTCATTAGGGCGTTTCTTTGCCCATGCAAGTGCAAGATCCTTTGTCAATACATCATTACAGTCATATTTTTGGCTAACTCGATCAAAGCGTTTAAGTAAGTATTCCTCAGTTTTATAGGAATAACCTAAATTCCTTTTTTCAGCCACAAACTGAGTGCAAAAAATTCCAACTCCACCTGAGAATGTAATTGATTTTTTAATATTCCTCATGCTGGACCTCCACATTAAGAGCACACTGCTTTACCATAGAAACATCCACGCGCATGTAATTAGCAGTAGTATTAACATCACTGTGTCCCAGGATCTCCGCAATTGTTGGCAATGATACATGCTGCTGTAAAAGTTCGGAGGCTAAGGTATGTCGCAAAGAGTGCATACCGTGGCACTTCCCGGCAGGAATTTTAATTTTTGCTGCTATCAAATATTTGTTAATGTGGTAATGGAGATTACTGTTAGAACTAAAAGCGGAGAAAGGGGCAATATGTTTAATAAATATATTTTGACTATCACTTATGGGTCTTCCATGTTTTAGATAATCAATAATCGCCCAACCTACATCTTCAAGTAACGGAAGGCTAATAGTATCACCAGTTTTTAGTTGTTTGAATTCTACACATCCTAAATCCCATTTTAGGTTGAAGAATTGTAAACTTCTGACATCGCTGATTCTTAACCCAAGTTCGTCAAAATAAATTAGAGATACCCGTCGGTATGGAGTCGGTCACTATTTATGGTCACTACTCATTTTGCATTGTATAGCTTTTTTGGCAGGGGCTCCTCATTGAGACCCAGCATCCTATAAATATTTTTATGATCCGGTTCGGGGAGACTACAGACTCGCATATGCTGTCTTACAATTTTATTTTGCTTTTTCATATTGTACTCAATGGTAAGCCGTTGATGGGTTGATAACGATTGCCTTATGGAAGCCCAGGAACGCTTTTCCCCATGTTGGCGGAGTTTATATTCAATTGTATGAAGAATATGATACGCAAGTACGCAGATAAAGATATGCGCATCGGCACTTGTTTCATTCTGGTGAAAGATGGGTCTTAAACCCAGGTGTGATTTCATGGATCGGAAGGCACTTTCGATCCTGGTCAGCATGATATAGGTCTCCCATATCTCCTTATCAGAAAGATCAAGACGATCTGTCTTTAAAACATAGCATCCGTCAAATTTATTGATATCCTTATACTGATCACGCTTTTCCCATAATATTGTTTTTGTCTTGATATTCTTTGGTGACCCTGTTTCTGGAACCACTTCGATATCGTATAGTTTTGAGGCTTTCGGGTACTTTTCCCGTAACCGTCCGATTATTTCAATAACTTTGGGATAGGATTTAGTTCTCCCTTTTTTGCTTAATCCATCAAGAAAATAGTTCAGGCGTTCTATAAAAATGATTTCCTGACGATTGCGGATACCAAAATCTTTTTCCTCTCGAGCCGTGCTGTGACATAACAGCAATGCTTCACCATCCTTTTCCCGGCGTTTTACTTCGAGAGTGTAGGTGTCTGTTTTTTTGATGGCTTCCATCTGGTCTGTATCTTCAGTAGAAAAATCTTTTTTGCCCTTGTTTACAACAATATAATGAAAGTTTTTTTCTTTGAGGTATTCGATATTTGCAGCATTGGCAATGCCGGCATCCATGATAACCGTTCGGTTTGAAGCAAGCATTGGGTTTGTTTTGACCAAAGACTCAATGATCTCTTTCAGGGTTTTAGACTCCCCTTGATTGCCGGGGTACAGTTTGCTGTATTTAGGGAAGCCTTGCTCATCAATAACCAGTGCCAGGGTTAGAAGCTTACAGTCAGAACGTTTTTCCTTGCTTCGACCCCTTTTTGCCTTGGGGTTCTCTGTCATCCGGCCTTCAAAATAGGTATTGGTTAAATCAAAAAAACACATCCGTTCTGTGAGAGAAAACAGTTCTTTTTCCCGTGTTGCAAGGTGTGTTTCCAGGCTGTTTTTACAATCAAACAGGGTGGTTCCTGCCCGATACAAAGAGCTGAGTGAATATTTGACTGGTTTTCCTGTCAGCTCAAAAATTGCTGACTGGTTTTCAATCCATTTATGGGTATGGCGTTCACTGCCCGGAGAGGTAAGGCGGCCAATTACCAGAGCTTCCATTAGGGGCAGTACATGTTTTGAAACACCTGATAAAAGCAGCACATCATCAAACTTAAGCTCATTCCAGATTGAATGGCAGGCATACTCAGGGCCTAATGATCTTAATTCACTTGCCTGTAATGACTGAATGTCTACATTTTCATAGATCGGTTCTGCTTGTTGGGGCTTTGCCGTATCTTCTGTTTTCTTTTTGGCTTCATCAGCCTGTTTTGACCTGATCTCGTTGGATGCTTTTGCGGCTAAAGTCTCTATTGCGGGATCACTACTGAATAATTCTTTCTGGCCTGTTAGCATTGACTCTATGCAGTTAGCCAGCTCTTTATACTGCTCAGCAGGGATATCCAATGACCCGAGATTAAGGATGAGGCGCTGTCGTGGCCCTTTTTGTGTTCGTATGTTCTCCACCAGGTGGAGGTATTCATAAACCGTGGTGGAGTTTTTATTCGATTTTTTAACTTTTTTAATATACATGGGGCGCATAATATCGGAGTAAATTGCAAAAGTCAACAATAAAATTAATCTATGGGTCACTACATTGACGAGCAAAAAAATAAATATAACAAATACAGTATGTTATATTTTCAACCTCATGGTTTTTTGATAAAATTAACCTTGATTTTTAAAAAAATTGATCACAAAAAATCATGGAAAAATTGAAGAAAATTTGCAAGATATGCAAGGTTTAAGGCAGAAGTTCCCCCTTTTATCTTGCAAATAATCAAGGAACTCCTGCCCAGCCCCCAACAAAAACAGGGCAGGAGATATGCTATCAAAAGTTCTAAAAAATGAAAGCCTTTTTTGGGATCTTTACAAAATAGATCTGGCAACAGCCGAACTGTATAGGCAAAAGAAGTGCCCTCATTGCCAGGGACCGCTGTATTATGCCAATTATTTTCGCAAACCCAGAGGTGAACCTGATGGGGTACCTGAAAAATATTTTTTGCAATTTAGTTTGTGCTGCGGCAAAGAAGGCTGCCGACGTCGGTTGATTCCGCCAACCTGCCGTTTCCTGGATAGGAAAGTCTACTGGTATGCGGCTATCCTGACAATTGTGTCGGACTGGCAGAACAAAATCCAAAATATGACTATCTCTAAGCTTGCCGGGAAGATGGGGATATCCCGTAATACCCTCAAAAGATGGATACATTTTTTTAAAAACACTTTTCCTGTAAGCGTTCAATGGAAAAAAATCCGGGGATGTGTGTCAGCAATTGTAAAAAATGACCGCCTTCCCGGCAGTCTGATCAATTCCTATCTGAAGCAACAATTAAACATCAAAAAAGCGTTGATATCCTGTCTGAAATTTTTATCCCAAGGCATTGAAATTTCACAAAAAATCAGGCCTGGGTAATTTCACGCAGAAGATGGGCATGGCTTTGGCAACTCAGCTGTTCTATCAAATGTACCGGGATTTTTATCAGCATTTTGCTGAAAATTTTAACTCAAAATTGAAAGGACCCGGCCTATGAACAGTAAAACCCAAAGCCCGATTGATAAATGGGCTTTATTTCGCTTTTCAGTCGTTGGCGGTTTGCTTGCAAATCCGCCAGCCAAGGGAGAGCTGCGCAAGGAATTGGAGAGACTGTCCCATCAGATTTACACTCATCCCATTACGGATGAATCAACGGTTTTTCATTTTTCAACCATTGAAAGCTGGTATTACAAAGCCAAAAACGCCCAGGACCCAATTATTGCTTTGGGGCGAAAAGTCCGTTCAGACTACGGCGGTTCAATCGTGTTTACGTCTGAACTTATCCGGATACTGGGTCGACAATACAGAACCTATCCCGGCTGGAGTTATAAACTTCACACAGATAATCTTGCTGCAGAGATCCAGGAAAAGGATGATCCTGTAAAGATCCCTTCCTATGCAAGTGTCAGACGGCGGATGGTTGAAAGAGGGTGGACCAAAAAGACATCGCCAAAGAAAAACCAGACGGCTGGTATGAAAGCTGCTACACAGCGGTTCGAAAGCCATGAAATTCGTGGATATGAATCAGAATATATCCACGGCCTCTGGCATCTGGATTTTCATGTATGCAGTCTGCGGGTGGTGGATGCCGACGGCCATTGGCACACGCCTAAAGCGTTGTGTATTCTGGATGACCATTCACGTCTGTGCTGCCACATTCAATGGTATTTAGGTGAAACAACCCAGGATTTGATTCATGGCTTGACCCAGGCCTTTTTTAAAAGGGGGCTTCCCAGGGCACTGATGACGGACAACGGTGCTGCCATGACTGCCCATGAGTTTTGCAACGGGCTTAAAAAATCAGGCATACTTCATGAGACGACGCTGCCTTATAGCCCGTATCAAAATGGTAAGCAGGAAGCCTTTTGGGGTACCCTTGAAGGTCGCTTGATGGCCATGCTGACCCGGATAGATCCTTTAACTTTGGAATATCTCAATCACAGCAGTCAGGCCTGGATCGAGATGGAATATAACAAAACCAGGCATAGTGATATCGGCACGTCTCCTGTTCAACGCATGATTGAAAGCAAAGATGTTTCCCGGCCGGCACCGGGTGAAGAACAACTGCGGTTCGCCTTTACGGTCTGCGAATCCAGAAAACAGCGAAAATCTGACGGTACTGTGTCCATCAATGGAATAAGGTTTGAGATTCCTTCCCGATTCCACCATATCCCGCAATTGTATGTCTGTTTTACCAATTGGGATAAATCCATAGCCTGGCTCATGGACCAAAGAACAGGCAAAAAAATTGCATCCATCTACCCCCAGGACAAAATCAAAAATGCTTCAGGAAAACGAAAGCTTAAATCCAGACCTGAACATACCGTCCTGCCGGATGAAACATTGAAAGAATCAGAGCCCGCATTATTAAGAAAACTGATGGCCGAGTATGCCCAAAGCGGCATGCCGCCGGCCTACCTTCCCAAAGGAGAATCATGAACGACAAACAACTTCTGGCTAATTACGGCCTTAAATGGAACCCCTTTTTGCCCAGTATCCCTGTTGAAGCATTGTGGCATCCTCCCCAGATGAACAGTTTTATTTTTCGTCTTGAGAACATGACCATGAACGGGGGCTTTGCCCTGATCAGTGGAGAACCCGGTCTTGGTAAATCCAAGACACTGCAGATCATTGCCCATAAGTTCAGTAAACTGGACGAGGTGATTGTAGGAGTGATGGAACGTCCTCAAAGCAGTGTCAGTGACTTTTACCGGGAAATGGGAGTTTTATTCGGTGTCAATTTAAGCCCTGCCAACCGGTACGGCGGGTTCAAGGATCTTCGGGAGCGCTGGAAAAATCATGTATGTTCCTCTTTTGCTGCTTTCGACAACTTGGCTCTTTATGACTATTTGTGCTTGGATTACCATAAAGAGAAGAAACATTATTGCACACCGACTATTTATGATTCGTAGTTATGGACTTGGATTGGTTTTCGTTTTTCTTCGACTCATTGGAGACATACCGCAAGACAAATTATTTTACTTCATAGACTCACCAGAAATTAGAGACTCAACATTAGAATGGGTAAGTTGGGTAATTCCTCTTTTGACAATTGAGCTAATATTTTCATGGATACCATCCATTAACAAGAAATATAATTAAATAATTTAAAGGAGTTAGGTTTCTTGACCAGTGACAAAGACTAAGACTTAAGGTTGACGACTCGCAATTTCAAGACTCGTTGACCACTAGCGGGAGAAACCCAACTGGCCACAACAAAATGCTTCTGCAATAGCGCATTAACGTGTAAGCTATAAGTTTTATCTTCGTTCAACGTTTTGGTTTCGTGGGACAGGACGCGGCTTCGGAATGGCACCACTGTGCAAACACAAACGTTGCCGCCAATGCGCTCCGACAAAAACGAGTGGACTAAAAAATAACGGTGGACTTGAATACAAAAAAATACAGGACGGCTTCGTACAACTTTTTCAACCAGCCGACACAAGTTCGGCTCGACTGACAACCGGGACTGAAAAGAAAAGAAAAACGGCTTGGTGGACATCCCATCTTCATTTTGCATATTAGTTAGACTCAGGCCAAGGCGAACTCAATCCCAAAAAATCCGTATATTTAATTTATGATTGAGAGATTATTTAGAGGTTTTAAAGCTGGACTTAAAGGCGAACTATTACTCTGGACCATTTTAGTGGTTCTTTCTGGAATCATCTACATAATAACGAGCCTTCTTTAATTTTCCATCGTGGACAATTTCGCTCCACTCGGATTAATCTGTGCATGCCAGCCATCAAATTGTCGACTTCAAATCAACGTTGGGTTTAGTTGGGCCTGTTCGCATCAATACAATCACGGTGGACTTGAAACAAGTCCAAATTAAATAACGGTGGACGCGCACAGGCGGCAACAATAGGTTTGTGTCAGGCGGTGGTTCGGTGTCCTCATTAAGTTTTATTATTTTTATTCCCAGCGGTCACGGGGACACGTTACATTTATTTAAGCCCCGCCAGCCACAAACCTCAACGTTGGGCGCAATGGCCGCGCAACTTTGTGACAACTTAGGTGTCTTTGGACTAAATCTTAGGAGTTATGCAAAAAAAGTCCCTATTCATTATCATTATTTTCATTACAGCATGCAGTCCAAATAGACAAGGTGGAGTACTCAATGGAGTTTGGAAATCACTTGGCTATGGAAAAATACTTGTGATAAAAGATAACACATATTCGTTTTACGACATAACTAGATATCTCGTGTCTACCGGCAAGAAATTCGACTTTAGACGAATTGGAGAAATCTATCGAATTAAGAAATGATACACTTTTATTGCGACAAGGAACCTTGAATTACAGCTTCACCAGATTGAACAGTCTTCCTGATGCGTGCAACAAGAAGTTAAGTGACATAGCAAAGAGAGACATTCAATTCAATTTTGAAGTTTTTGCGAAAACGGTAGAAGAAAACTACGCTTATTTTGAATTAAACAAGGTTAACTGGGACAGCCTTTATCTGGTTCAAAAAGGTAAACTGAACTCAAATTCGACAGATACTGACCTATACATCGTATTAGATGAAATACTTAGGCTAATCAAGGACAACCATGGACAAGTTGAGCCTACGGAGGACGTATACGAAAAGTCCATGCTCATAAATCCTAACAAAGAGTCAAGTGAAAAATTAAAGGAATATGGGGATTTTGAGATTGCACAAATTGTTAGCAATAAATTTTTACAGAAAGATTTAACTACTAATTCGGAGCTTGTACGGTGGGGATTGGTGAATGAGAAAATTGGCTACATCCAGATAAAAGCCATGTGGCTATTTGCTGACTTAAATTTAGCAGATTCTTTGATTGCAAAAGAAGGATGGGTTGCCACATATGCCAATGAAATGACAAGACTAAATGAATCTGAATATATTGATTCAGAGGTAGAGGGGATTAGCCGTGTAATGGATAGAGTAATGAATGACCTCTCACAAACTGACTATATTATCATGGATGTAAGATTTAACGGTGGTGGACAGGATGCAGTTAGCTTAGAAATACTTAAAAGGTTCAATGAGAAAAAGACAAAGATTGCTACTCAAAAAGCCAAACTAGGTGATGCATTTACCCCTGAACAGTCAATTTACCTGGAACCTCACGACAAGGCCTACACGAAACCAGTTTTTGTTTTAACTTCCAGACAGTCAGCAAGCGCGACAGACTTACTTGCTTTGGCCACATTATCTCTAAATCATGTAAAAAGAATTGGTTCGCGGACTAATGGTGCAATATCGACAGCGTTAGAGAAGAGATTGCCGAATGATTGGTATTTCTCAATCTCAAATGAGATATATTTTGACAACAATGGCGTTTGCTATGAGAACACAGGTGTGCCAGTGAACTATGAAATGAATTATCCTGAAGACCGACAAACTTTTTTTCGTTGGGTAGCGGACAATGTTACTTTAGACAAGCAGAATATTTTGAAAATAGTTAATGAATATGAAAAGAAATAGAGTAACACATGGAGGCCACAGCGCCCAACAGTATGTTTGCGCAATGGTGGCGTGACGAGTTAATTTGAAGTATATTTATTTTATAACGTTTTGCCCACGTGGACAGGACGCGGCTTCGATAAGCCACCACTGCAGAAACACAAACGTTGCAAGCAATTGCGTTGGCTTCGTGGACAGAGAAGTGTAAGCCGACAAATTTCGGTTGATAAAAAAAATAAAAACATTTGGATAAAGATGAATAAGTATGGACAACATTGACGTAAAAAGAGTAACCCTAAACGACATTGACCAATTACAGGGTATAGGACGACAGACTTTTTTTGAAACCTTTTCTGCGGGAAACACAGAAGAGAATATGAAGAAATATTTAGAAGAAGGCTTTACTGTGGAGAAATTGACCGCTGAACTTAATGACAGAAATTCAGAATTTTATTTTGCGTCACTCGACAATAAAGTAATCGGATATTTAAAGCTGAACTTTGGACAATCACAAACAGAAATAAAGGAGGACAAAGCTCTCGAAATAGAAAGAATATATGTGTTGAAAGAATATCACGGAAAAAAGGTGGGACAAATACTTTACGACAAAGCAATTCAAATTGCGAGACTAAAAAATGCCGACTATGTTTGGTTGGGCGTATGGGAGGAGAATCCAAGAGCAATTAGCTTTTATAAGAAAAATGGTTTCATTGAGTTCGACAAACACATTTTTAAATTAGGTGATGACGAGCAGACGGACATAATGATGAAACTGAAGTTGAACGACAATTGAGAACAGACGGAGATGACCGACTTAGAAAATGAGTAGAAACCCAACTGCTTGCAACAGCATGTTTTTGCAATGGTGCCGTGACGAGTTGCTTTAAAGTTTTATCTTCGTTCAACGTTTTCGTTTCGTAGGAATTATATTGCAATGCTAAAGGACAGAACACGGCTTTGGAAAGGCACCACTGCAGAAACACGAGTCAAACAGTCTACGGATTTTACTTTTCCATGACATTTTAACGTCTACAAAGTCTCAAAATTTTTTTATAATGAAAATGTTTGTTATTTCGTGACGTATAAACTATTACCTAATAGTGACTGCCCCCACACGGGGGAATAGTAAGTGGATTTAATTAATTTTACCTGAAATATGTTTAGTTATTGCAACATCAAAAATAATTTATAATGAGAAAGTTCTTCCGTTTTTCTTTCGTCCTCACCCTAACGTTGGTTTTTATGGCGGGTTGTTACCCTGTGCAGCCTGAGTTTGTTGAGGATTTTGACGCGGTTTACACTACCCGTAGAGACAGTGAATTCAACTTTAGTGATCCGACTTTTCAAAAATTTTATTTGGCCGATACGGTGATGGTTTTAACAGACCCCAATACATCTGAGACAAGTATCTCTATCAATAGTGACCTCTTGTTAGATCGGGTTCGTCAAAATATGCTTCAGGCTGGCTACACCGATGTTTCAGACGCTGAAGAAATTACCGATGCTGATTATTTGGTCTTGGTAAGCGTTAACAGAACGGACAATTATTTTTACACCTGGTGGGGTGGCTGGGGTGGCTGGGGTGGTTGGGGTGGCTGGGGTGGCTGGGGCTTTCCTCCTGTTATTACCTCACAAAACATTAAGACCGGTGCCCTGATTGTTGAGTTGATTAAAGCTCGAAATCTTGGTGAAAAACCACAAACATTGCCCATCGTTTGGGTTGGCAGAGGCGAAGGTTTGTTTCGAGGTTCAGAACAAAACCTTACCAATCGCTCACTTGGGGCCATTGACCAAATGTTTATACAGTCACCTTATTTAAATCGCTAGTTCATGAAAAAGATACTTTTATTTTTACCATTTTTTGCTGCGGCACTCTATTCAAGCGCACAAAATAATTCCTTTCGTCTGACCTATGACGTAGCCATACCTACAGGGAAAATGAGTGAAGATTTCATTAGTAAGACATCATGGCGCGGTATTTCCATTGATAGCCGGTGGGGTATTAACACTAATCTTACGGTTGGCTTTTTGCTCGGCTGGCAGGTTTTCGCAGAGCGATTTGACAATTTTACCGGTGTAACTTCGGACGGCCTGACTACCTTTCATGGCACACAATTCAGGACTATTAATTCTTTCCCGTTGCAAGCCAATACTCACTATTTTTTTGGCGAAGAAGATAGTATCAGACCGTGGGTAGGTTTTGGTATAGGTGCAGTTTACTCAGACCAACGCTCGCAATTAGGATTTTTTGAGTCACCTACAAATGTCTGGAGTTTTGCTGTTACACCACAGATGGGTATAGACATTCCTATCACTGATGAAACTTCCTTTACGCTGCATGCCCGCTACAATTACTTCAACCATAATGCCGTATCGTTTAATTATTCATTTTTGGTATTTGGTGCCGGGATTAAATTCCTGTATTGGTAAGATCTTTGTGTAAGCATCCCTGTTTTAGTACAATCCAAAAGTAGAATACATTTTCATTATAGCAATAGTTATCAATGTTGAAATGTGGTCAACTTGAGTGGGTTTGAGTGTTGGGGAGTTGTCCATATTTCAACATGACCGGGCTTTTATCGTTAAGACTTTCATGAGGCCGGTAGTTATTATAATCGTCTAACCACCGCTCTGTTTCATCCCTTACTTCATCCATGTTTTCAAACAGGTAAGCATCCAGCACATGCTCTCTGTAAGTTCTATTAAACCTTTCGATGTAAGCATTTTGAGTTGGTTTACCTGGCTGAGTATAAATGAATTCGATACCCTGCATCTGACTCCATTCCTTGATTAGCAAGGCAATAAACTCAGGACCATTATCCATCCTTATTCGAACAGGTTTCTGCCTGCGATGAATTAAATGGTTGAGTATCCAGATAACCCTGCTGCTTTTTATTGAATAATCATTTTCAATATGCAACGCTTCCCGGTTATAATCATCCAGAATATTAAAACAACGAAACTTCCGACCATTCTCTAACGCATCGCTCATAAAGTCCATGCTCCAGGTGTGATCCATCTTTTCAGGAACTTCTAAGGGTAACTTCACTCTTGCAGGAAGCCTGCGTTTCACTTTCCTGCGAATGTTTAATCCTAATTTGATATAAACCCGATGCATACGCTTATGGTTGTCTTTTACGCCCTCATTGCGCAATCGCATGAACGCCTTTCGAAACCCCTCTCTTGGATGCTGTTCTGCTTTCTGTTGCAGCAGTTCAGTCAAGGTAGAGTCGTCTTTGATGGATTGATATCTGTAAACGGACCGACTCAGCGCTAGAACACGGCATGCCCTGCTTTTGCTCATGGTGCATTCTGATTCGGATTCTTTAACCATTTGTTTTTTCTGGCAGGGCGTTAAAGCTTTTTTTCTATGAAATATTTTGCGGCCTGAAGATCTAATGCAAGCTCCGCATACATTCGCTTAAGCTTAGCATTCTCCTCTTCTAACTCCTTGACTCGCTTTAACTCACTGGCAGTCATTCCACCGTAGCGCTGTCGCCATTTATAAAATGCCGCTTTACTGATTCCATGCTCTCGGCAGAGATCCTCTGCCTTCTTGCCAGCATCAAACTCCTTGAGTATGGTGGCAATTTGATTGGGACTGAATTTGCTCCGTTTCATTTTTATACAATTTAAAAGTTTTCATTGGTATACTTTTAAACTGTACTATTTTCGGGGATGCTTAACAACATTTGCATCTCATCTATACCAAAGGGCTTCCATAACAGAAGCCCTTTTTTATTTAAGTTTAACCGCAATTATGCAGTTCAGCTCCAAGGCGATTAAATCCGTGCGTGTATACCAAAAGCATATCGACCCATATTTGTTTTCAGTCAATGGTGAAATAATTAAGCAATCATTGCCATCAAATTCCCGAGCTCGAATTCCCCAATTACGGATAGGATGAAATTTGTGGTTGCCAAGCCAGGATTAAATCAGAGTTCTTATTTTATATACTTTCAATTTATAAAAGAAGTACAGCAAGCCTATTCTCCACATGCAAAGCCATTTGTTGAGGAAAATTTTGTGGGTTTTCAAATAGCTATCAGGATTTTCTGAAACCCTCGCCAATTCATAAATCCAATTGGTATTGGCAACATTAAAGAGGTAGAAGTTGGCTCCATTCCTGGGGTTAATTTCAATAAGGTAAACCTCTTTTGTCTTTTTGTCTATTCTGTAGTCAATAGAAATCGGACCGGTATACTGATAGCGTTCCATGATTTTTTTAGCATTTTTATCAACCGCTGGATTATCAACAAAATAGGTCCCTACATGTTTGGATTGTCCTGGTCTTATGATACCGCTGACTTGTATTTTGCCCTCGTAACAGATGCCGTAATAATATAAATCCTCCCCATCAATGTAGTCCTGGATTATTTGCTGTTGCTTTTTTTCAGGTGTCAGTTGTTCATAATAATCGATGGCCTCTTGCTTGTTACGGCTGATGAATACTCCCTTTGACCCATCACCTAAATGCGGTTTAACTACCAGTCTGTGGCTGGGTGTTAATTTTTCCAATTCTGCTGTAGATTGATATTCCTTTGGAGAGATCACCTGACATTCAGCGGCAATTTTTTCCAAATTAAGCTTATCGTCAAGGTAGCTTAGCATGGAGGGCTCCATAATGGGATAAACATTATGCCTGGAGATGTTCTTTCTGTTTTTTGAGAGAAACTTAAGGCTTTCATAATCGGTTGGTATTATGATATGTTTTTCCGGAATCCTTTCAAGAAAATCAAATGGTTTGTTTTCTTCCTGGTGGTGCTCATGTAGTTTAGGGATAGGAATGTCTATGAAACGGTCATTTCCAAAAAGTGAAATAAGTTGCTGGTGGAATTTACTGTTACCCATAATCTTCCAGTTTACCTGACGGGGCATTTTGATAACACAATCACAGATAGTAGTGAAGGTGTGCCGTTCTGAATTGGAAACGATCAGTAAATTCATTGAGGTAAATTACAAGAAAGTATACGAACGGACTACTGCGCCTATACCATTTAATTTCCAGCAGTCAGTTTTGGAACAATTTGTTTAACCAACCAGCTAACTGTGTGAACTTCTGCTGAAAAATTCTTTATTCCGGTGACTGCCCCGAATGAATCAAGCACTCAAGATGAATCCATGGAGAAAAAATTTATTCATCACCTGTAACCGGTCCACGCAAGACTGCGTCATAGAGGCAAAAATTAACAACTACGTTATGGAAGAAAATACAATTATTCCGGTATTGGGTATCATGTTGCCGATCATCATAACCTTAGGGGCATTTATCATGGTGGTATACATACGCAAATATGAAAATATTGAGAAAATGGCCATCATTGATAAAGGTCTGAACCCCGATCTCTTCAAGCGCGAGCGTTCAACTTCTGGCGCATTGCGCGCCTCCCTATTGCTTATCGGTGCAGGAACTGGTCTGCTTATGGGCTATGGGCTGGATGCCGCATTCGGAATGGAAGAAGTAGCCTATTTCTCCATGATATTGATTTTTGGAGGCCTTGGATTGGGATTAGCCTACCTCATTGAAGAAAAGAAACAGAACCCGGGGTTATAACTGAAACTTTTATCCTGATGAGAAACCCAACCATGAAAGTTGGGTTTTTTTAAAGAAATACCCAACCGATAACGGTGCGGGCAAAAAGATAAATAAACAGGACAGATAAAAAATTGAGAATTATTCCAGCCTTCATCATGTCTTTCACTTTCATTTGCCCGCTGGAGAAAACAATGGCATTGGGTGGCGTAGCTACCGGAAACATAAACGCCATGCTTGCCCCAATAGTTACGGGCATGCCCAGTAATATCGGATTTAATCCCAGGTTGGTAGCAATACCAAAAACGACCGGAATAAATATCTGAACCAGGGCAACATTGCTCATCAGTTCGGTAATAAAAACGGAAGCGGTAATCAATCCGAGCAGCAACCAGTTAATCGCGCTGCCCTGTTCAGCAATGACAGCACCTACGGCCTGAATAATTCCCGCATTGGAAAGGCCCTGTGCCAGGCAAAGGCCACCGCCAAATAATATCAGAATTCCCCAGGAAAGTTTTTCAGTATCGCGCCAGTGAAGCAGAAACTTAAATTCCTTCAGATTGCTGGGAATAACAAACATGAGTGAACCGCCCATCATGGCAATATTGGTGTCGTTCAACATGTCTTTGCCTAAAAGGATATTGAGCGGCTGTTGAAAAATCCATAGTGAAGATGTGATTGCAAAAATCATCAGCACCAGTTTTTCTTCTTTTCTTATGATGCCCAGTTCCTTCAACTTATTTTTAATGAGTTCGTCTGAGCCGTGCACTTTCTTTAGGTTATTTGGAAAGACCAGCCAGGTGATAATGAAGTAACAGGAAGTTAACAGAACCACGCTCAACGGAACACCAACCAGCATCCAGGTTCCAAAATTTATTTTCTGATCATAAAACTGATCCAGTAACCCAACAAAAACAACATTAGGCGGTGTGCCTATGATCGTTGCAATTCCTCCAATATTGGCGGCATAGGCGATGACAAGCATTAAGCCGATTCCAAAATTACGTTCACCTTTCGATTCTGTTTCCGGAGTATTTCCTTTTTCAGTTTTTAATAAATCGATTACGGAAATGGCGATGGGCAGCATCATCATAGCTGTGGCGGTGTTGCTGATCCACATGCTGATCATGCCGGTGGCAATCATAAAGCCTAAAATAATTCCATTTCCAGACGTGCCCGTGATACGAATTAGATTCAATGCAATGCGTTCATGCAGCCTGTGTTTTTCCAGGCCTAAAGCAATCATAAAGCCACCCATAAAAAGAAATATGATCGGATTGGCATAAGGGGCTGCGGCCTCACTCATTTTCATCACACCGAGGAAGGGAAACAGAATCAGTGGAAGGAGTGCAGTTATCGGTATAGGTGCAGCTTCGGTAATCCACCAGATAATCATCCAGGTGGCAACGCCAAGTACTTTATTCGCACCAGGCGAAATAAACTCAGTACTTACCAGTGAACTCACCATTAAAAACGCCAGTGGGCCGGCAAGAAAGCCTGCAACTTTAATGTTTGAATGTGAGTCTGAATGTTCTTCCATAACTTATTTTCAACGACAAAGTAAGTATTCACCCAATGCGTTACAAATGGGGTAATGCAATTGGTTAAATAAAAAAAGCGGGATGGTGATCCCGCTGGTCAGTATTCAATTAAATTATAATATTATTCTAACCTTGCGGTAGTCCGCCTTCACCGGGGGCTTTTGGATTAGCGGGTTTAACAACGATCGTGCGTCCGTCCAGTTCAGTTTCATTTAAGGCTGCTATCGCCTGATTGGCATGATCATCATTAGGCATTTCTACAAATCCAAATCCTTTTGATCGGCCCGTGTCGCGGTCTTTAACAATCTTGGCTGAGGCAACTTCTCCAAATTTTGCAAAAGCTGCCTCAAGCTCTTCGCGTCTGGTTTTAAAGTTCAATCGTGCAACAAAGATGTTCATAGTACAAAATGAATTAATTTGAAAATAGGTCACTATTGATTGGGCCTAAATCAATTTTTTGGACCAATCAAATACAAAATAGTAAAATAAAGTAAATTTTCAATTAGGTGGGGAGTACTTAGGTTCCGACATGGAGCATTTCGCGGGCACTTTCTATTGATTTAACCGAAGGATTGGCACCTCCGATCATCTGGGCAATTTCGGTAATGCGCTCTTTTTCTGTTAGCATCTTCATGGAGGTGATGGTACGGGAAGAGGAATTATCCTTGAATACAAAGAAATGTGCATCTGCCCGGGAAGCAATCTGCGGTAGGTGACTGATCGAGATAACCTGATGGCGTTGTGCTATTTCTTTCATACGGTTACCAAGCCGTATGGCGATTTCACCTGACACACCGGTATCAATTTCATCCAGTATGAGTGTAGGCAAGGAAGCCTTTTCGGCCATTACATATTTGATGCTGAACATAAGCCTTGAAAATTCTCCACCAGATGCTACCTGTGCAAGTGGCCGTGGTTGCATTCCTTTGTTGGCTGTAAAAAGAATTTCAATGCTGTCAGTTCCCGTAGTGCCGGGTAAAATGGTTACATGATCAATCACAAGTTGCGTATCAGGCATGCCCAGTTCCTTCAACAGTGCGGTGAGATGTTTTGAAAGTGGTGCAAATACTTTCTGTCTGGATTTACTTAAAGCTTCGGCTGCTTTCTTTAATTCCAATTCCAGTTGATTAACCTTTTCTTTTGAACCGGCAACCAGCTGATCGAGGTTTCGGGTCTTGGTAGCTTTTTGTTCCAGCTCATCCCGCAATTCAATAAGCTGCGATACCTCTTTCAACCGATGCTTTTGTAAAAGTTGATAGAGTACACTCAATCTGTCTTTTGTTTGCTCCGTCTGATGCGGATCAAATTCAATTTTTTCTTCCTCATGCTCCAGCTCGCTCAGAATATCATTCAATTCAATTCGTGCGCTTTCAAAGCGCTGAAGAAGCTGTTCGTATTCTTTCGAATACGAAGCAATGGATTGAAGTTGTGTGCGAATAGAGGCCAGCGTGGTAGCGGCCGAAAATTCCGATCTCCCGAATTGTTCCAGTATAGAATTGAAATTTGTTTTAATCTCCTCGGCATGCTCCATGATTTTAAGAGATGACTCAAGTTGTTCAACTTCGCCCTCCTCCAGATTAGCCTTCATAAGTTCTTCCAGCTGAAAAAGAACAAAGTCTGATTCTTTTTTCAAGGCATCGGATTCAACCAGGAGCGCATGGTATGCGTGTTGCGCCTGCACGAATTTTTTCCAGACCTGCACATAGTCATTTTTCAATTTTGCATTGGCTGCAAAGGAGTCAACCAGTTCAAGTTGAAAAGATTTGTTGCCGAGTTCCAGTGTTTCGTGCTGCGAATGAATGTCCATTAGCCGGCTGCCAATTTTGCGCATCACGTCCAGTGTTACCGGAGTATCATTGATAAAAGCACGACTCTTGCCACCAGGACTTATTTCCCTGCGGATTGTGGTCTGATTTTGATAATCAAGATCTTCGGATTCAAAAAGTTCTTTAAGCTGATAATTTGAAAGATCAAATGTTCCTTCCGTAACGCACTTTTCATGTTCATCCCATAGTGCTTTGGTATCTGCACGATTTCCAAGCAACAGACCAATGGCGCCCAGCATAATCGATTTACCTGCACCTGTTTCACCCGTGATTACATTTAGCCTGGGTGAGGGAGATAACTCCAGGTGTTTTATCAGTGCATAGTTTTTAATGATCAGATGGGTAAGCATCGAAGGAAACTAAAATTAAGTATTGAATACGGAGTGTTAAATTAAGAACTAAGCGTAAAGAAAATACTTAGTTGGAGATGATTTTTTGATAAATGTTTCTTTTGGGGTCGATGGAGGTGAGGATGTCATAGACCTCTCTTCGAACGGCCAGACTGCCTTCTGAAAAGATATTCACGAGCTCAGTTGCCTTTGAATCAAAAAATGTAATGACGAAGATCGAGTTGGGATATATCGTCCATACTTTCTTTACGTTTTTCAAAACATCAAGAATGATTTCCCTGCTTTGATCTGGAGTCTTATCAAATGCATCCAGTGCGAGGCGATGATAGGTATAGGTATTTTTTCGCATCTCAACCATTTGAGGGTTGTTTAGATTTTCAATCAGGGAATAGCGGTTACGGTTGCTGCTCAGTGCATCCCAACCCACCCGGTTTGATGATTGCGCATTCGTCACAACAATAAGCGCTTTCTGTACGAATGGATTTCCACCCAATTCACTGAATGAGTCGTAATCCATACCTAAAACAACGTATGCATAAAATGCCAGCAGAGAGGTAAGGTTGCTGATATACGTATTGTCATTGTACTCCAGCGGCAGTGATTCGATGTATTCAAATTCCCAGTCGCGGTCTGCAAAGTTTAATAAAACAGTTTCGTAGTTGCTGTTGTAGATCGGTCGGGCAGAGGTAATCTGGGCATTGGCTGCAAAGTTGCCAATGGATGGCATCTTGGTGATATTGAGAAAAAGTGTGCAGTTGATTTTCTCATGACCACCATATGAATCAGGTGTCCATTTGCGGGTATTCAAAAAATTGGCAAACGCCCTTTCCATATCCTTGAATATCGCGCGGTCAGTTGTTTGAATCTGATCTGCGTTAACTGAAACCTTAAAATTCAACTCCTGACTTACTGCAGCAAAAGTAAAAAGAGAAAAGAGCAGTATAAGAAAAGAATTACGCATGCCAGTGTTTAATTATAGCATTAACGATATCGGTGGCAACTTCTTTCTTCGATTTCAAATTATATTCTGTGGCCTTGTTATTTTTATCAATGATGGTGATTTTGTTGGTGTCACCACCAAAACCTGCTCCTGCATCATTTAATGAGTTCATGACAATCAGATCAAAATTTTTGGCCGCTATCTTTTTTTCAGCATTGTTTATTTCATTCTCTGTCTCCAGTGCAAAACCCACCGTAAATTGTTCTTTCCTCTTCACTTTTCCCAGTTCGGAAGCAATGTCACGCGTTTTAATCAATTCAATATGTAAGGCGGTATCTGATTTTTTAATTTTTTGATCAGCACGAACAGCTGGCTTATAATCAGCCACGGCAGCAGCCAGTACGGTAATATCAGTGCTTGAAAAATTATGGATACAAGCCTGATACATTTCTTCGGCAGATGTAACCGGCAGTACTTTTATTTGCGGATTACCAACAGTAAGGTAGGTGGGACCTGAAACCAGCGTTACTTTCGCGCCTCGAGCGGCCAGTTCTTCAGCAATTGCATAACCCATTTTTCCACTGGAGTTATTTCCGATAAACCGCACCGGATCGAGTGCTTCGTGAGTAGGGCCTGCAGTAACCAATGCGTGTTTGCCGGCAAGTAGTAAGGAGGTGTTAAAATAATTGTTTAACAGAGTTATTATTTCTTCAGGTTCGGCCATTCGCCCTGTGCCTGTTAAGCCACTTGCCAACTCACCGTGACCGGGATCAATCTGATGATTACCCCAGCTGATCAGTCTTTGAATATTACTTTGCGTAGAAGGATGCCTGAGCATATCCAGATCCATGGCAGGAGCAAAAAATACAGGACAACGAGCCGATAAATAGACTGCCATCAACAAGTTGTCACAAATTCCGGAGGCCATTTTTGCCAGTGTATTGGCACTTGCAGGAGCCATTATAATAGCATCAGCCCAAAGTCCTGAATCAACATGATTATTCCATGTACCGGTAGAGTCTTTAACAAAATCTGTTAGTACCGGATTTTTCGAAACAGTAGCGAGCGTAAGGGGAGTAATAAAGTCATGTGCCGAGGGAGTCATTATGACTTTGACCTCTGCACCTTCTTTTACGAGCAGCCGAACCAAAAGAACTGATTTGTAAGCGGCAATACTACCGCTTACACCCAGCAAAATCTTTTTACCGGCCATCATACTATTACTCCGGCTTTACTTCTGTCTCAGAAGAAGAGCGCAACCGATGCATTAGTTTACCTTCAAGGAATTCTTCCGTAGCTGTAGTAGTTGGTTTGGGCATGCGCTCATAATAGCGGGAGATTTCAATCTGCTCACGGTTTTCAAACACTTCTTCCAGATTGTCAACGGTAGTGGCAAATTCTGCCAGTTTATTGTTCAATTCCTCTTTAAGATTAGAAGCAATCTGGCGGGCACGCTTGGAGATTACAACCACTGATTCATACAGGTTACCAGTGGGGGCTGCGATTTTTTCAATGTCGCGGGTGATAAGAGAAGGTTGTATGGCCATAAAATTTAGATTTTATTATTTTTTAATTTATTCACCTGGTTCAGACTTTCACTATAAAAACGCTGGGCTTCCTTGAGGAATGGGCTATTGGGAAAATTATCGACCAGTTCCTTATAAAACTCCAATGTAGCAGAGTAACGTTCCAGTTGTCTTGCGGGTACGCTCACCTTGGCAAGTTCAAATTCGGCAAATACCTTCAGATATGCTGCTTCTTCAAGATATTTTGAGTCAGGAAAATTCTTTTTAAAATCATCAAAGGCTACAACAGCTCCTTTATACATCTCCAGCTTGACATACTGTTTGGCGTTTTCAAAGCCTTTTTTTTCAAGCTTTTCCTGACTTACGGCAATCACTTCAATAGCCTTATTCATGAACTGACTTCCAGGATATTTGTTAAGAAATACCTGCATTGCGTTCATTGCCTCAATGCTGCTGCTCTGGTCTTTGTTATGATCCGGTGATGAGGCAAATAAGGAATAGGCATACATGAAATTTGCTTCCTCAGCAAACTGACTGCGTCCGTAGGTTTCATAAAAGGTTTTAAACTGATCGGAGGCCAGTAGATAGGTTTTCTCATTATACTGACAGTAAGCCAGATAGAATTCAACTTTTTCACCTTCTGGTAATCCTCTCACAATCGGAAGTATAGATTCAAACAAGATAGCTGCACGGTAATAATCTTTGATATTATAATAGTTGAGACCCGCCTCATACTTCACACGCCAGTCTTCACTTTTTTCAATTTTTCTGAACTTGCTGCAACCAACGGTCAGCAACACCAGCAGTAATCAAGCTGATGATTGAGGATCGACTGGTACCAAAGGTTGTTAAAACGCTCAAAATCAAGGGTTATAATTCGTTTAAGCCTGCAAATATACTACAGGAGGATGAATTAACAATTTGAAAAGTTTAGTGTAAAACGAACTGTCTGTGACGATTATTTTCTGACAATCAATTTTCGGGTAAGAACCCCGTTGTTGTTCAGATAAAGTGTGTAAAAATAAATGCCGGAAACAAACTCATCTGTCTGGATCTTCACCCGGTCTTCAATCGGTGACAAATCGATTTCACTGATGACCCGCCCTAAAATGTTGTGAATCACCAATCGTGCAGTAGCGGATTCGTTGTGCATGCGGTAATCCATAAATGCCAGATCCTGCACAGGATTTGGATAAACATCTTCAATGGTTATGTCTTTTGATTGAAAAACGATTTGTTTCTGTCCTTTTTCCTGAACGGAAACTGAAACCGGATATTCAATTACTTCAGTTGAATTGCCCTTAATAAAAACCTGAAACCTGATCGTACATTGTGTGCTCTGAATACCACTCTCCAATACATATTCGAGGGCCTGAAGGGTTTCGCCTGGCTCAATCTTTTTCGAGAATTCTTCAATGCCTGGTTCAAGGCAGGTTTTACCCAGACAGAAATATCCTTTCTGGGAGTTGGTAAGATCTGATTGTACCTTACGGATTATATAAAACTGAGATCTGGAACTGTTGTTTTTTATTTTGATTGGTATGTGCAGGGTCTCGCTGATCGTGGATTGAAAATGCTCTTGCCTGTCAATCAATTCAAAGTTCTGCGCTACTCCCCAAAGGGAAAAACTCGACAGAAAAATGATCAGAAAGCAGCTTTTCATTATACGCACACTTATTCAAGTGAAAATTTATCATAAAGCAACGGGTTATCCAAATGATTTTAATAAAAATCACAGCTCCTTGACAATTTTTTCACGTGGACTTTCGTTGACGTGTCTTTTCACGACCTGATCACGGGTAGGGCGCAGCTCTGCCTTCCAGGCAAAACCCTTCAACTTACGGTCCGCTTCCTTTATCTCATGAGGCGGAACGAACTGGGCATCGGGCTGTACGTAGGCGTTCACTTTATTGACTTTACCATCCTCAAAAATGATTTTCATTTTGCTGCAGATCATTTTATTCATCCCCATTGTGATGGTGAGCTTTGCCTTCATGCTATCGAGGTCCATAATTTTTTCCTCTAATATGTAGTATATACTTTCTGCATTTCCTTCTACCAGCACATTGTTGACCGTACTTCCCCTGAAGTCCGTGACCATCTTTCTACCTTTAATCTGGTTGAAATTTGACAATGAATCCTCCGATACCACAAAGGAGTTACCCACCATAAAAAGTTTATCAATCATTTTGCCCTTCAACCTGATGTGAATGGAGTCTGCTGTCATCTGGTTTCCGCTGCTCCACAATGCCGGGGAGGTATAAAAATGAATGGTGGAATCAACAGCTATATAGACGAGTGAATCAGCTATGCCCTGTAAATCCTTTTTGAATATTTTAACCTGATTGTATGCCAGTAACCGTTTCTTTTTCGGGTCTTTGTTTTCGATCGATACCAGTGTGTCTGCGGAAATAAACAAGCGTATCAAGGTCATCATCAATTTTTGCCACGATAAGCATTACCATACACTTTTGAGATGCCTGTTTTTTTATCATAGAAACTATTGTCTCCAAAGATTAGCATGTTTTCATCTTTGGATGTCATCACCACTTTTCCCTTTGCCTTATAGAGTTTCTTATGCATCGTCAATGAAATATTCATCGCCTTTGATTTTGTATTCCACGGATTCAATCTCACCCAAGATTGAGTGCAGATAATTTTCGTTGGTATTATAGAATCCACTTTTATACACTGCTACACCGCCATCTTTGTCTTTGATGGTGGTTTCGTCTTTGAAGTAGATGATTTTTGTTTTTGAGTTGTACTGTAGTGTGTCAGAGGTTAGTGTATAATCCGGATTCATACCCACCACATTGGATTTGAAAGCTGCCAGGTTGGTGCGCACATCATAATATCCTTTTTTACTGGTGAGCACATTGGTGGTATCAACCAGTTTTCCACCATTGAAATAGCGCGCTTCATTTTTCAGGCGGTCATAATCCAGGAAGTCGGTGTACAGCGTGGCGATACCGAGTTTTGTGAATACCACCTTTTTGCGCAGATAGGCAATTTTCTCGTTACCATCATAACTTAGGGCCTGTGAGGTTACATCTACGGAATCACCATCCGTGATATGAACTTTTCCAAAGGCCTCTATTCGGTTATTGGATTTAAAAAAGTGTGCTGAGTCACAATATATGGTTGTTGTGTTCTGGATAAATACCACATTACCAATCAGACGGTCGAAACGAACGCCATCCTTGATGCTTCCCACCAGATTATCCGCCTGTTTAAGTTTAACTCTCCGTTGAGCAAACGAGCCGGTAGATATCAGTAAAATCAAAAATATGGGCAGGTATCGATTCATTTTCGGGTCAAAAATATAGAAAAGTTATCTTTGGTCTGTGATTGATGAATTAAAGCGCTTTAACGAAGAGAAGAATTTGCTTGACAGGCAGGATCGATTGCTGGTGGCTGTGAGTGGCGGTCTCGATTCCATGGTGTTGCTTCATCTGCTCAAACAGCTCGATATTGAGCTCGCGGTGGCCCATTGCAATTTTCAGTTGCGGGGTGATGATTCCGATAAGGATGAGGAGTTTGTGAAATTGCATTGCTATAAAATTCAGATACCTTTTTTTTGTAAACGTTTTGAGACCAACAACTATGCCACGGAGAACAAAATTTCCATTCAGATGGCAGCGCGCGAACTTCGCTATGCATGGTTTGAAGAATTGATGGAAGGTAACGGATTTACAAAGCTGGCAACAGCACATCATTTCAATGATTCGATTGAGACGATGATCCTTAACTGGGTGCGAGGAGCAGGCATTGAAGGGTTGAGGGGCATTCCGGGCAAAACGAGGCAATATTATCCGTCCGTTGTTATTTGTTACCCGAGATGAAATCAATACCTATGCGGCCGATCATCACATCGCGTGGCGGGAGGATATCAGCAATCAGACCGATGATTATCAGCGCAATTTTATCAGGCATCAGGTTGTACCACAGTTGAAAAGAATCAATGTAGCGCTGGAAAATACCATCCGCGACAGCGTGATTAAAGTAGAGGATGAGTGGGCATTTTATGAAAAAAGTGTTGGAGACTGGAAAGCGAAATTTGTGATTCATGAAGGCGATGTTATCAAAGTCAGTAAAGCGGGATTTCATCATCCCGCACACGGTGCCTCGTTGCTGTGGCATTGTGCCAGGGTATCCGGCTTTAGTTATGAGCATTGCAGGGAGGCATTTGACATTAGAGACAGGCAATCAGGTAAACAGTTTTTATCGGCTACACACAAACTGGTCGTAGACCGGGATTATTTTATTATTACCCCGCAGGAAACCCACTGGAGCCAGGTTAGTATACAAATCAATCAGGCCCAGGCATTTCTGGGTCCGTGGAGGTTGGATATGAGGGAATCTTCCGAACCCAAACCTTCCGATAATCTGAATGAAGCTGTGCTTGACGCTGATCTGCTTGTTTTTCCACTGAAGTGGAGAAAATGGGTAACCGGTGATTACTTTTTTCCCCTGGGCATGACGCATCGCAAAAAGATCAGTGATTTTTTAATTGATCGCAAGATTTCCTGTAGGTGAGAAGGATTCGGTTACCGTGCTTGAATCAGCGGGTGAAATTGTATGGGTGGCGGGGCATCGGATTGATAATCGGTTTAAGCTTACCGCAGACACAAAAAGAGCTCTCACTTTTTTACTTTCCTGATAAATGCATCAATCGCTTTTCTTTTGACCGGTCTATTGATAAATTCGCATCCGATTTTAATGACTCTAATCCATACTAATTATGAAAATAACTGTTGTAGGTGCCGGTAATGTAGGCGCCACCTGTGCCGATGTGCTGGCATACAAAGAGATTGCCAATGAAATTGTACTGGTTGATATCCGCGAAGGTTTTGCTGAGGGCAAGGCATTGGATATCTGGCAAAAGGCGCCTATCGATTTGTATGATAGCCGCACCATCGGATCCACCAGTGACTATGCAAAAACTGCTGGTTCAGAAGTGGTGGTGATTACTTCGGGGTTGCCACGCAAGCCCGGCATGACCCGCGATGATTTGATTACTACCAATGCGGGCATTGTGAAGTCTGTAACAGAAAATGTGGTGAAGCACTCTCCGAATGCCATCATCATTGTTGTTTCCAATCCATTGGATGTGATGACCTATCAGGCCCATATTACATCAAAATTGCCTCGCATGAAGGTGATGGGTATGGCTGGTATTCTGGATACTGCCCGCTACCGTGCTTTCCTTGCTGAAGCACTGGACGTTTCTCCAAAAGATATTCAGGCCATGTTGCTGGGCGGCCATGGTGATACTATGGTACCACTTCCTCGTTATACTACCGTATCGGGTATCCCGGTAACGGAGTTGATTTCAAAAGATAAACTGAATGCCATTATCGAACGCACCAAAGTTGGTGGAGGAGAGCTGGTGAAGCTGATGGGAACTTCTGCCTGGTATGCACCAGGTTCGGCCGCTGCGCAGATGGTAGAATCCATTGTGAGAGACCAGAAGAGAATTTTACCTGTATGTATGCAACTGGATGGCGAGTATGGCATTAAGGATTGCTACCTCGGTGTGCCGGTAGTACTTGGCAAGAACGGTATCGAAAAAGTAATTGAACTTGATTTGAACAATGAAGAGAAAGCACTTCTTGAAACGAGCCGCGTGCACGTGAAGGAAGTGATGGAAGTACTGGATAAGCTGGGAAAGTAGGAGAAAGCTTAAAGTAAAAAGCTGAAAGTAGAAAGCCGGGTGAAGAGCCTGGCTTTTTTATTTGCGACCGATGTATAGTATTTCGTTTCTCACCAACCCAAATCGCTGGGCTTTATCTTCACTGAGTTCGAAAGCAAATTTGCTTGCTTCTGCTTTTAGTCCGCTGCGCTCAATCCGATTTGCGTAATCCTTTCCAAACATGCGCACATGATCACTTTGACCAAAGGCTTTTTCACGCTCACGCGGATTGGTTATAGATGAGATCTTCAAACGTAACGTCAGGAACAGGGGCGAAGAACGGTACTTGCATCACAGCAAACCCTCCGGGCTTGAGCACACGGTGTATTTCACTCATCGCTTTGATATCATCTTCTACGTGTTCAAGCACATGATTGCATAACACGACATCAAAATGATTTTCCCCGAAAGGGATTTGATGAATATCCATTTTCACTTTCGCCAGCGGAGACTCGATATCTGCGGTGATGTATTTTTCACTGTGCTGTTTTTCAAATGGTTTCATGAAGCAAGGCTCTGGAGCGATGTGTAATACATCAAGTTTATCCGTAAAGAAATTTGATTTTCTCTTTTAAATACACCCAGATCAGGCGGTGTCTTTCCAGGCTCAGGCAATGTGGGCAAAGGGCATTTTGCCTTGGATTGATTCTGCCGTAGGGCAAAAACTTACGGTAATGATGCCCGCATATCGGACATTCCACCTGGTTGCCGGCATAAAATACACCAAGCGTTTTAAGGCCAAATCCGGTGAAGAGTTGCAAATATTTGCGGGGCACATAGCGGATCAGAAAGCGAAATGATTTTTTTCATCGGCCGCAAAGTTATAAAAAGCAGTAAGCAGAAGGCTTAAAGCTCAAAGCAAAAAGCAGAAAGCTTAAAGCAAAAAGAGTATTTTCATGCGGTTGGCAGCAATGCTTGTTCCCAGGCACTTTACGCTTTCAACTTTGAGCTTTCAGCTTTTTATCAATATTCTAAAACTATTTCCCTCAATCCTTCATCTTTATATCGTTAACACGTTGAATTGATTTAAATCAACCATTTTCTGTGGCCGAAATTTTACCAAACGCAGCTATGATGCATTCCGATTCCCTGATCGTGCGGGCCCGCGAGGGGGATAAGAATGCCCAGGGAAAGCTGGTGCAGGTGTGGTATAAACGGATTTATAATTTCGGCTATAAATTCTTTTTCGACCATGACCTGGCCATGGAGGTAGCGCAAAAGACGTTCATCAGCATGCACCGGAATATTGATGGACTTCAGGAGACCTCCCGATTTAAATCCTGGCTGTACACCATTGCGGTTAATTATTGTCGCGAGGAGTTGAGAAAACGTAAAGCTACCCGGTCGGTGTCTTTACATGATCTGAGACCTGGCGAAAGTGAAGAAAGTTACCGGTGGGAGGCGAGCAGCAGTCGCAGGGAAAATCCTGAAAAACAATTGCGACAAAGTGAACTGTCAGACTTGCTGCAGCAATGCCTGATGGAACTGAGTGATGAGCAGCGTGAAGTAGTAATCATGAAGGAATATGAAGGGTTGAAGTTTCGTGAGATAGCCGAGGCTCTTAATATTTCGGAGAACACGGTGAAGTCGAGAATGTATTATGGGCTGGATGGATTGAAGAGGATTCTGGAGAGCAAGAACATTACAAAAGAAACCATTGGTTATGAACTATAAACCGGACGAAGGCACTCTGATTTCTTACCTGTATGGTGAGCTGGATGCCGCAGAAGCAGAAAAGGTAACGGAATATTTGAACCAGCATCCTGAAGAATGGCAACAGCTTCAGCAATTGACTGATGTGAAAAATACGATGAAGCATATTCAGGATAAGGAAGTGATCGCACCTCCGTTACCTGTCGATATCGGTGGCAGGCAAGTGCATTTCTGGCGCAGCGGATCTTTCAAAACCATGATGGGTATTGCGGCTTCTTTCATTCTGATTCTGGTGGCAGCCCGTTTGATCGGACCCGAGATAAAGTATTCCCGTGGAGAGCTAACGATTAGTTTTAATGATTCGAAAAAGACCGAACAGACCAGACAATCAGAGCAGGCATCACTTACCGCACTGGAAGTTCAGGAAATGATCAATTCATCGCTCAATAGGAATAACCAGGTAATTACAGCGGGGTGGGAGGATAATCAAAAGAAAATAGATCAGACCATAAAAACCAGTTTTGCATTAAATACGGATAAGCTGGATGATCTTATGAAAGTGACATCTCAGGCATCGCAAGATCAGGTGCGCACGTTTGTTGCTGGTTTGCAGGAAGATAATCTGAAATTGATGAAAGACTATATGCAGCTTTCTTCCAGTGAACAGAAGACCTATGTGGAAGCATTGCTCGTTGACTTTTCCAAATACATGCAGGAGCAACGCAAGCAGGACTTCCAGCTTTTTCAGACACGCATGAACAGCATTGAACGGAATACGGATCAGTTTAAACAAGAGACGGAACAGATTCTGGCAACTATTATTTCCAATCCTGATGCAGCATTCAGGAAGGCAAACAATCATTAAAAAAAAATTATATGAAACTACGAGATAGATTTTTTGTGCTGGCAGCCTTCATTTTTTCATTCAATGTACAGGCCGTTGCGCAAAGCAAAATGGATGAAGGTCGTATGGTACGCGACATTGAAGTGGCTGAGAATATATTAAGTACATTAATCAAACAGCAGTTTGAAAAACGTACCTTTTTCCCTATGGAAATACGAGGTGAATATCGCGAAGGATATGGGATAACCTTCAGGTTGCCGTCTGAAGTAAATGGTCCTATGATCTGGAACTTTGGCGGGCCACAGGCACCTGAAGTTACCGTGCTCGATGGAGATTCCTACAGCTATTCCTTTAGCTTTCCATCGGGTGAACAGGCTGAGCTGGAACGCGTGATGAGCGATGACAATCGGGTTAAAACGGAAACCGTCCGGGGCACAGGCCGTGCACGTGTGGCTTCTTCACGTAAAGTAAATGTGGATAGCATCCGGGAAGTTTCAGCTGACAAAATTGTAAATGCCTGTAAAGAATTTCTCGCCAGTTATGGAGACCTGATCACGCAGTTACCCGCGAATGAAAAAATCGTGATCACCAACCATGGTGAAGGCGACCGCCTGTGGTATGGTGCTTTTATGAATACTTCGAAGCCAGCCTATATGTCACTGGAAGTTACCCGATCGGATATCACTTCCTTCAAGCAAGGCAAATTGAGCAAGGAACAATTTGACAAAAAGATAAAAGTGATCAACAGTGTGGTGGAGGATGAATTGCAACCTGACCTTGAGTTGTTAACCAGTATTTTCAACCGGTTATATCGTTCAGATTTATCAAAGACCTTCTTTACGGAAGAGAATATATACTATGAGCGTATGAAAGATTATGGTGTCATCTATTACATGCAGGTGTATTCAAGCAATCAGGGTGAGTTCAACAGACGTTATGTGATGCCTACCATTGGTCTTGAAGATCTGGATCAGGCCACCCGCGACAAAAAAGTAAAGGAACTTTATCCTCAGTTTGAAAAGGACATCAGAGAAGATATTCTTGAATATGGTCGCACGGTGAAGAGCCTGAAACCTGAAGAGTCGTTAATATTCGATATCCGGTTGACACGATGTGAAGGTTGCGGCATCCCTTCTTCGCTGGAGATTTCTGTGAAAGCCGATGTGCTGAAAGATTATTCTTCGGGTAAACTGGGAAAGGAAGCTGCACTTAATAAGTTCAGCATCAGGAAAGGCGCGATCCAGTAAGATCAATGAAGGGTGAAAGTGATAGGACTTTCACCCTTTCATTATTCATCCGGAGAGTTTGGATTTATTGCTTCATGTAGTTAAGTAATTTCATTTCAGTCACACCCCCGTGTAGCTAAACGGAGTTATTGCCTTTAGCTTTTCCTTTAGCACGTTGCTGATAGCCAACTCATCAATGAAAGTATGTATGCTTTGCCTGTTAATTTTTTCATTCTTTCTGGTAAGTGTCTTTAGCGCTTCATAGGGATTGGGATAGCCTTCCCTTCTGAGAACGGTTTGAATGGCTTCAGCCACTACCGCCCAGTTATCTTCCAGATCCTGGTCGATGGCGGATTTATTCAGTTCCAGTTTGCCGATGCCTTTCTCCAGTGATTTCAAGGCGATGAAGGTGTGCGCAAGAGGCACGCCAACGTTTCTGAGCACCGTTGAGTCAGTAAGATCGCGCTGCAATCGTGAGATGGGAAGCTTGGCGGAGAGATGTTCAAAGAGTGCATTGGCCAGCCCAAGATTACCTTCGGCATTTTCAAAATCGATCGGATTCACTTTGTGCGGCATGGCACTGGAACCCACTTCACCTTCTTTGATTTTCTGTTTGAAATAATTCATGGCCACATATTGCCACACATCGCGGCTGAAGTCGATGAGTATCGTGTTGATTCGTTTCAGATTATCGAACAGCGCGGCAAGGTTATCATAGTGTTCTATTTGTGTGGTTGGGTTGCTGCGTACCAGACCGAGTTGAATGCTTACAAAGATATCCGCGAAATGATTCCAGTTGATTTCAGGATACGCGATATGGTGTGCATTGAAGTTGCCGGTGGCGCCACCGAATTTAGCGGAGTATGGAATTGTATGAAGAAGGTCAAGTTGCCGCTGGATTCGTTCCACAAACACATACACTTCTTTTCCCAGCCGGGTAGGTGAAGCGGGCTGGCCGTGGGTGCGGGCAAGCAGGGAGATATCTTTCCACTGAACAGAAAGATTTGTGAGTTCCGCAACAAGTTTTTGAATGTCAGGAAGAAACTCTCTTTCCATAAATTCTTTCAGCAACAGCGGAACGGCCGTGTTGTTGATGTCCTGCGAGGTAAGTCCGAAGTGAATGAATTCTTTGTATTGTGAAAGATTAAGGTCATCAAATTTTTTCTTCAGAAAGTATTCAACAGCTTTTACATCGTGGTTGGTAGTCTTCTCAATTTCCTTGATGGATGTGGCATCGGTTTCGCTGAAGTTTTCATACAGATTACGCAGCTTACCCTCAAGTTCTTTTGAAAAATCCGAAAGTTCGGGTAGGGCATAGGTCAGTGCAATGAAATATTCCACCTCCACGCGCACCCGGTAGTGCATCAATGCAAATTCAGAAAAGTAGGGAGCCAACGGGCTGGTAGTTCTGTTATAGCGCCCGTCCAGGGGCGAGATGGCAGTCAGGGAATTTAATTGCACGGGTTACTCATTAAGGCATAAAATTACTAAAAGGAAATGAATTGAGTTCAGGGTGTGCATTTCAAGTTGTCGCATTGGACTAAAGTCCATTTTGGGTGAGATTTTAATAGCCGTGGCCTTAAGGCCACGGCTATTAATCAATAGATTTAACAGGGCTTTAGCCCAAATGAATATTTCATGGTACGACATTTTGAAATGCACCCAGTTCAGGCTATCTCACCTTATCACGAAGCAATTGTTACTAATCTGTTTTACGGTTTTGCCGGATGCTTTTTAGTTCCAGAATATCAAGCAGGTCTTTGGGGCGTCCTGATAGTTCTTTGTAATATATTAAGTCATCATATCCGAGGACTTTGAATGATGCTTTTCCTATGAAATTTTCTTCACATTTTTTAATGGATTGATTAAAACCCCTCCGGGATTCATCTGATTTCATCCCTTCGTAAAGACCAGGTAATAATTCAACTTTGAAATAATCCAAAGGTATTCGCAGGATTGTTTTATCGGCATCGAAGACCATTGAACTCAAATCACGGGTATCATATCCTAACTTTTTAAGGGCAAGAATGATTTTTTCAAAATTATCTATTGTGGGTTTGTACCAGAAATCAATATCGTTGCTGGCTCTGGAATATCCATGATGATTCACGGCAATTCCTCCCACGGCTATATAATCCACCCCAAACTGATTGAAAGTAAGAATGAAATTCTCGAGAAGATTTTTCAGTCTCTCACTTAGTTCCATTTACCAGTTTCAATTCAATGATTTTTGACTTATCTGAATTAGTCGGAAATTCTTCCTTACCTCCACGTAGATAAAACGAAAGCTCCATGAGCTTGAACATATTGATGATCCGTTCCGAAGGCTTTAAGTCCAGGGATGAAAACAGTTTTTCCTGATCTTTTTGATTTCGGGATATGATTTCTACTTTTTTCATTTCATCAAAGTTAAACGAAAAACACAGTGCCTCCAATCACGCCAGATTATCATGTTTATTCCTCTCATCTGTAGAAATGAATTATTGGAGTAATTAAATGCAGCTGCGAACGTACTTTTTATAAATTTGCAGCCCTTAAGCCCGTTATGAGCCGATCTTCGATATTAGTAGTACTGTTTCTTCTATTTACTTGTTCAGTTTCGTTTTCCCAGAACAAACCAGGTACCGGTCTTTCGATCACAAAAGCAAAAACCCCAATTAAAATAGACGGCATGTTGGATGAAGAAGACTGGCTGGCTGCAGGTGTTGCGACCAATTTCTTTCTTAATTACCCAACTGATTCATCTGCGGCTTCTTTTCAGACAGAAGTAAGGACCACGTTTGATGATGATTTCTTCTACATTTCTTTTGTTTGCTTCGATGACAGCCGGCCTAATGTGGTGCAATCGCTTCGCAGGGACTTTGAATGGTCGCTCAATGACCATGTAGCCATATACATGGATCCATTCAACGATCATACCAACGGTTTTTATTTTGGGATTACGCCTTACGGAATCCAGCGGGAAGGAATTATGTCAGGAGGAGGTATAGGGCAAGAGGGATATAATTCCAACTGGGATAATAAATGGTACTCATCTGTAAAACGACTGGATGACCGATGGATTGCCGAACTGGCTATCCCCTTTAAATCCTTCCGATACAATCGGGGGCAAACGAACTGGAACGTAACCTTTGTTCGTCAGGATTTAAAAAGGAATGAAGTATCCAGCTGGATCGCAACACCTGTCCAGTTCTTTCCTTCCACCCTTGCCTACACCGGTGCATTGCAGTGGCAGACTCCTGCCCCGCATGCGGGTACCAACATATCATTAATTCCCTATGTGCTTGCATCCACATCCAAGGACAACGAAAACGGGACTTCTGAAAATACAGTGAATGCAGGCTTTGATGCCAAGGTAGCAATTACTCCTTCCTTGAATCTTGACCTGACGGTAAATCCTGATTTTTCCACCGTTGAAGTAGACAGGCAGGTAATCAACTTAACGCGCTTTGAATTTCAATTTCCGGAGAGACGACAATTTTTTCTGGAGAACAGTGATCTTTTTTCCGCACCGGGTTTCTCATCCATTACCCAACCCTTTTTTTCCAGAAGGATAGGACTCGCGCCTGATACAACGGGTTACCAGCAAAAAGTTCCTATTTTATTCGGTGCCAGGATCAGCGGAAAATTAGGGCAGAAATGGCGTGTAGGCCTAATGAATATGCAAACCAAAGAAACGGAATCGCTGGGATTGCCGGGTCAGAATTATACCGTGGGCGTGCTTCAGAAACAGGTTTTTGAAAGATCAAATGTAGATGTCTTTCTGGTGAATAAGGAATCCATCGGACTGGGTGAATTCGATCCGGAAAGATACTATCATGAAAGCCTTGTAAAGGAGGTATGGAACGGAACCGACACGGTGTCAAAACTCAATACCTTTAATCGGGTAGCCGGTGCCGACTTCAACTGGATTACGGCAGATAATAAATGGGGTGGCAAAGCTTACTATCATCACTCATTTGATAATTTTTCGAATGGTGACGCATATTCATTGGGAGGCTTTGCTTCTTTTAATACCCGAAATATAAGCGTCATGGGTGGCTTCATAAGTCTTGGCAAGAACTTCAATGCCGAAACCGGGTTTGTTCCAAGCATGGCCATATATCCGGGCACAATCGGGGGCCTTTTTATGGCCGACTATAAAATCTATCCAAAATCAGGTCCGCTGGTGCGGATGTCACCAGGTATAACCCTGGACACGAATCTTATTCCGGATGGCACTCTCACAGACCGTGTTGTAACACTTCGTCATGAAATGAACTTCAGAAACACAGCGATGATGACAGCATCGTTAAGGAATATTTTTCAGCTGCTCCCTTCAGATTTTGATGTATTGAATCCCGAAGGAGACTCAACATTCCTGAAAGGTCAGCAATATCAATGGAATGAATTTGAGGTGAAGTACAACTCGAATACACGCACACTGTTTACCTATATGCTCACTGCCAGCGGAGGCGAATTTTATAATGGCACAAGAATGGGATTTGGCGGCACCATGTCATACCGCATTCAACCTTTTGGCAGCATTTCACTCAGTGGCGATTATAACCATATCGTGCTTCCTCCCGCCTATGGCATGGCAACATTTCTGTTGATCAGTCCACGGGTTGATTTTACGTTAACAGACAAATTGTTCTTTACCACGTTTGTTCAATATAACGACCGGTATGACAATGTAAACTTAAACGCCCGTTTTCAATGGCGCTATAAGCCGGCTTCAGATTTTTTTATTGTCTACACAGAAAACTATCTGCCTGAGCATCTGCAAAGTAAAAACAGGGCGCTCGTGCTCAAATTAACCTATTGGTTGAATATCTGAGTATTTAATGGTTTGCTGACATGCGTCTCAGATCTTAAGTCTTACCCTTTGCTATTGGTACTTTATCAGTAATTTTGCGGGACTTTTAATACCTATCACCATGGCATTTGGATTTTTTAAGAAGAGCGCGAAAAAAGAAGAGGCACCTGCCGCTAATCATGGTCCTCACTATTTTGATTTGAAGGTGAAGAATATCATTCAGGAAACAAAGGATGCCATCAGTGTTGCTTTTGAACAACCTGAAAATAAAATCAGCTATAAGGCCGGACAGTTTTTAACCTTGATTGCAAATGTTGGTGGAAAAGAAGTGCGCAGAGCGTATTCTTTAAGTTCATCACCGTTTACAGACGCTGATCTTGTAGTTACGATAAAGCGTGTTGACAATGGTTTGATGTCGAATTGGTTGCCAGATAATCTTAAGGTGGGTGACACAATGAAAGTTATGGCACCTACCGGTCATTTCACCACCGACTACAAAAAGGAAAACAAGCGACATGTTATCATGTTTGCCGGAGGTTCTGGTATAACACCGATGATGTCGCTGATTAAAAGTACACTCACGCAAGAGCCCGAAAGTATTTGTTCGCTCATTTATTGCAACCGTGATATCGACAGCATCATCTTTAAAGATGAGTTTGATAAACTTCAGATTACTCATGCCGGTCGGTTACATGTGATTCATGTGCTGGACAATGCGCCTATGAACTGGCAAGGTTACTCAGGTCTGCTCAATCATGATATGCTCACAAAATTATTTGAGCGCATTCCTGACTGGGGACAAGACAACACCACCTATCTCATGTGCGGCCCTGAGGGGATGATGAAAAATGTAGAAGCACTATTGGCAGAAAGGCATATCCCAACGGGCAAAATATTTAAGGAAAGTTTTGTTCAAGGCACGATTAACAAAGAAGAAAAGAAAGAAGAAGTAAAAGTCTTCCAGCGATAAAAAAGCCCATGAAGTAACCATTCGCTATGATGGTCAGGAGTTTAAATTCATGGTTGAACCGAATCGTACCATTCTTGAAACAGCACTGGACAAAGGCATCGATTTACCCTATTCCTGTCAGAGCGGATTGTGTACTGCCTGTCGCGGAAAAGCATTGTCGGGTCAGGTGAAGCTGGATGAAGAAGAAGGTCTTTCACAATCCGAGCGTGCCGAAGGGTACGTGCTTACCTGCGTTGGTCATCCAATGACTGATGATGTGGTGATAGAGATTGGATAATCCGGTAATCAGATATTCAATGCGGTTTCCCTTAACTATTTTCCGGACTTAGCAAAAGGAATTCCATCGAAACTTACTTTCGAAACTTTTCCTTTTTCGATCCAGTGTAAAATCAGCGTTAAGTTTTCCATACCAGCGTTTATCACACCACCCACGAAACGTGTTGTAGTGCCAGTGTCTTACTCTTGCCTTGAAAAACTGGTTGACAATCAGTACCAGGTCGTCATTTTCACGCGTAATAATCACTTCACCATAGAGCGGATCGGTGTAACTGCCTGCGTAATCATCGAGTGGGTGAGAAGGTTTTGTATTGGCAACACGGGCAGACTTCAAAATCTTTCTCCTTTTTGTCAGCATCCGCCTGAATATTTTTGTATAGTGAATTAAACTCCGCACTCCAGTCACGTGTGCCACCTAAAGCAAACAGATCAAATGCTTTGAACATTAACGCATGCCTTACTTCAGCATGATCATAATTTCCGAATACATAGATGGCAAGTTTGCTTTCGGGCAACTGACCATGAATCGCAGTTTCTCCTGCCAGACTTCCGGTGTGATAATTAATTTTCTTTCCCTTATAATCCTGCTGAAACCAGCCCAGGCTATAGGTAGTCCAGTTGGGTCTGGTTAGTTGCGCTGTAGGATAGAACTGACTTTCCGTTACCATCACCTGGGGTTTAAACATTTCAGTCCATGTAGTTGGTTTTACCAACCGGCCTCCGGCATACTTACCGCTGTCAAGCATACACAATGCCCACTTGCTCATGTCATCCACACATGACCATACACTTCCTGCCGGCCCGATGGCATCGGCACGGGTGCGTTCAATAACGGTAATCTTATTTTCTACCAGGTAATGTGGATGTGATTGATTCGGGTCTTTCACCATGGAAAGCACTGGAAATGTGCGGGTCATTCCCAGCGGTTGGAAAATTCTTTTCTGAAGAAAATCTTCCCAACGCTGGCCACTCACTTTCTCAATCACCTTGCCTGCATACAGATAGAAAATGTTCTGATAGATGTAGCTGGAGCGGAGTGAGTAACTGGGTTTCACCAGTTTCATTTTTGATAGCACTTCATCGCCCGGAATATTCATGATGCTCCACAGAAAATCCGCATTGCCAACACCTGAGTTATGAGTGAACAGATCGCGGATTTTTAATTCACGCGTTACCCAAGGATCGTACAATTGAAAATCCGGAAGGTATTTGATAACAGGATCATCCCACTTTACCTTTCCTTCATCCACCAGCATTGCCATGCAGGTTGCCGTCATTGCTTTGGTGGTGGAGGCACAGGCAAACAGTGTTTGTGTGTCAACGGCATCGGAGGTGCCCAGCTGACGTACTCCATATCCTTTTTTAAAAATTACTTTTCCGTCTTTTACAACCGTTAGTGCAAGGCCAGGCACCTGGTAAAGGTTACGCGATTTTTCTGCATAGGCATCAAACTCCTTGATTTTCGTTTCGATGGTTTGTGACCTGACAGCGGTAAAGGATAACAAAAGCAGGGTGATGAATAGAATGTTTTTCATAGGTGAAATGGTTAATCAAGCCAGTTATATTTTTTTAACAATGATAACACCACTTCCCGTTTCTCTTCCTGTGGTGTGGGGATGTTGCAAAGCATGATATACGTAATTCCTGTTTCAGGAATGCTTACATAGTCGCCATAAAAACCGCCTTGTGTGCCGGTATGATAAATCATTTTATGACCATCTTCAGTTTCTCCGATAAACCAGCTATAACCGATAAAAGGTGGTGTGTTGCTTTTCCAGTTTGCATAATCCTTTATGGTTCTTGAATCTTCAAGTGTTTTTGCGTCTGAGAATTTTGCCTGGCGTATCGCCAGTTCATACAGAGCCAGTTCTTCCACGGAACTCCACACACCACCATTGCCAGCTGCGGCAAAGGTGGGTTCTTCACCATAATCTTTTTCAATGTATCCATTGTTGGTTTTCAGATAGGCATGCGATACACCCGTGATCGGAAATGGACCATCAGTGATTACACTGGTTTTCATACCGGCAGGATCAAAGATTCTTTCTTTTACAACCTCCTGCCATTTTCTTCCGGTTACTTGTTCAATGATAAGGGCAAGACCATTAAAGGCCGGATTGGAATATTCAAATTGCGAACCCGGTTCGAACAGCAAAGAGTCATTCAATTTGATGGGAGCAAAGTTTTCTTCATCCTTTGCGGTGAGTAAAAACACGCTGTCTGAAAATACCCTGCGGTTATCAGGAAGACCAGAAGTATGAGTAAGCAGATGATGAATTCTTACGCTGGCTGCTATCGCGGGATTTTTAAAATCGTTGAAATATTTTGCAAGACTGTCTTGCAAGGACAACTTTCCTTCGCTGGCCAGATCAAGGATCACATGCGATACAAATGTTTTTGAAATGGATCCGGTGTTGAACAGGGTTTGAGGATTGATTTTTTCTTTGGTTTGCAGATCGGCAAGCCCATATCCTTTAGAGAAAATTACTTTTTCACCTTTCATGATCAATATGGCTCCACCCGGCCCCGTTGGATTAAAGACTCCCTGGAAATAAGAATCCAGTTCTTTTTCAAAAGCTGGCTTCTTTCCGCATCCTGACAGAACAGAGAAAAAAATGAGAACAGACAGATAGCGAGATATCATTTCAATTTTCTTTTTCCTGTGGAATCGCCAGAATATCATATGTTTTTTTCACAGCCATGGTATCCCTGGTAATTTTATCCTTATCATATTGATTAAAGTCTGTTCGGTACAGATTGTATTTCTTTGAAGTTAACAAATCGAAGAGTTCCAGTTTCTCTTCGTTAGTAGCCGGGCCAAAGCATTCCGTTACCAGGTAAGGACGATACACATCAATGATCCCCGGAATGGTTTTGATGATTTCCTTATCATATCCCTCTGCATCGATTTTAATAAAAGATAATTTTGAAAGCATATTGCCAAAATTACTTTTAAGATATTGTTCCAGGTTTTTTCCTGTAACCGGGAATGTGTAGCGGACATTCCTTTTTTTATTATGCGTGAATCCAATTATTCCTCCATTCCCATAGGAAGGATCGCCTGATCCAAAAGTAAACTCCCCGTCCTGTGTGGTAGCGGCAAAGTTCAGCGGAATGATATTCGTTTTATCTTTATTGAAATCAGTGTTTACTTTCAGAATTTTAAAAACATGAGGATTGGGTTCAAATGCCAGTGTTGTTCCTTCCAATCCTGCGGCCAATGCCATTGGCACGGTAGTATCTCCTTCATTCGCGCCAACATCTATAATAAAATCTCCTTTCCTGATAAATTGTTTATAGAAATTTACATTTTCCTGCGTCACCTCATTTCCAAATTCACCTGGGTGAAGCCATTGTGCGTATTGCACGGGTCCTTCGTTTTGTAAATTGAAGGTTACCGTTTTAAACTCATATTCCTTAAACGCTTTTTTTTGTTTACGCTCGCGTAACTTGTTCAGGATGTAATTAATCATATTGGTATTTTTTAAGGTCAGGTATTCGTACTGTGTTTTACGTTAGTGGAAATATTCTGAATAGTCCATTCAACTTTTCGTTGAAAGGGATGTTTCCTTACCGCGCATTCTTTCTTCTGACACACCTCGCAGGAAAAATCAAGGCATCCGTCTGAGTGTACATATAATTCAAGGGATTCACCAAACTCTCTACGTACCAGCGAAGCCAGGGCATCGATTTCATTGTGTGCTTCATGTACATTCAGGTACCAGGGAATGGTAATGTGTGCATCGAGATGAAGTACCGGGCCATATTTAATGATACGCACGTTATGAAGATCAATCCAGTTTTCCCTCCGGTTTTGATTCAAGACAGTAACCATTTTTGTGAGCAGTTCCTGATCGGTCTCATCCATAATACCTGCTATCGATTGGCGCACAATTTTATAACCATTATAAAGAATGACACCTCCAAAGAAGATTGCCACTGCGCTGTCAAGCCAGTTAATTTTGAAGAACCAGATGGCAATAAGTCCTGCGATAATACCCAGGGTAGAGTACGTATCCGTTTGTAAATGTTTACCACTGGCGATGAGCGCGTAGGATGTATGATTCTTGCCAACCTTAATACACCAGGCACCCATCAGATAATTAATAACAGCGGTAGCTGAGATCAGAATAACGCCATAATCGATTTTATCTAATTCACGTGGGTAAATCATTGCGTAAATAGATTCATACAGGATGAGGAGGGCAGCCATGACAATCAGTGTACCTTCTACGGCCGAAGAAATGAACTCTACTTTTCCATGACCATAAGGGTGGTCAGCATCTCTGGGGCGGGCTGAAACAATCAGACTGTACAAACCAAGAAGGCCGGCAACCACATTGACAATGCTTTCCAGTGCATCGGTAAGAATGGCTACGGAGTGGGTGAGGAAGTAAGCGGCAAATTTAATAATGAGAAGGGTGATGGCCACTACCACCACGATGCGTTGTATCTGAATATTTTTTTTTGCTGCTGTCAAGATGCGTGGTGTTTCTTTTTCACAATTCCCACAATAGCCATCATGGCGATCACGCTCCACACCGTGTTGATGAATGTGAATGGATAGGCCTCCTTGTAGATACTATTGATAATTAAAAAGATGGCCCCGGTAAGGTTAAGAAGCTGGAAGGTAAGAGAATCTGATTTTATTTTCTGATAGCTGTTTAACCCATAGGCAGCAACCACCTCCACTGAGCCAACCCAGCCAAGCATGTCAATCAATAGTTCCATTGAAATGGGTTTATCACTTCCTCAACTTCACCCTCAGCAAATACATGTCAGCGGTGATATACAAAGTTTTTTCATCCGTAGAAAGTGCACAATTCGCGGAAGCTTCAGGTAATTTTATTTTTCCAAGTACGTTACCGTCTTTATTAAAAATCCATACACCACCAGGGCCTGTTGCATACACGTTTCCTTTACTGTCGATTTTAAATCCATCGGGTGAGCCTTTTTCAATACCCATGAGGGAAGTAGCATTGTAGAAGATTTTTGCAGTCTTCACTGAATCAGCATTTTCGTTGAGTTCAAATTCATACCAGATCGCTTTCTTACCATCGGAGTTGGCGACCAGGAATTTATTACCATCAGGCATAAACGCTATTCCATTTGGTTTTGTAAGCGAATCTACCATGAGTGAAACCACACCCTGAGGTGGTAACTTTATAAACACCATTAAATGGCAATTCTTTTTCTACATCAGTATCGAGATTGGCGAGGCCATATGGAGGGTCGGTAAAAAACAAATCACCATTGGACCGGTATGCAGCGTCATTCGGACTGCTGAAACGTTTGCCATCATACGTGGCTGCGAGTGTTATATATTCAGGTTTTGGATCTTTAAGGGAGGCATTCATCTTAGCCATTTGCCGGTTGCCATGCTGACAAAGAATGAGTGAATCGTTGTGCAGCAATAAACCATTGGATCCTTGTTCGCGGCTTCTGGTTGTATCACCGGTAAATCCAGAAGGAGTTAAGTATGGTTCAACACCTTTTTCTTCTGTCCATTTATAGACGATGTTTTCTGGCACATCGGAGAAAAGAAGCATGTTTTCTTTTTCAACCCATACTGGGCCTTCACTCCAGTTATAGCCTTCACCAATTATTTCAATGGTTGCTTCAGCTGATACAATTTCGTCCAGCGCAGGATCAGTTCGCTCAATCGAACCAATGGTTTTTACCTCTTTTGATGCACAACCCACGCTTAGAATAATCACCAGGATAAATAGATTTTTCATACAGATTTATTTGTCTTCAAATTAGAAATAATTCGTGAAATTTTATGCCCTGTTTTTTACTATGGTATTGAAAGGACTGCGGAAAAAATCCGGTAACGCTTGCAAACCTTGCCCTCGAGGTTTTCGGTGGTACCCAATATGCTTTGCTTTGATAAATATTTTTACAGGGATAAATCTATTCCTAAGGAGCGTTTTACTGTTTACCGCTTTTAGTTCGAGGGGCATTTCGGTACTTTTGTCAATCTCAATATAGTTCAAATTTAAATTAAACAGGTATGACCATAGCCGATAACATTACCCGACCAAAACGCACGTTTCTTCCTGAAGACTTTAGCGTTTCGGATTGGAATTCTTTAAAGCCATCCTTTGAAAATCTATTGTCGAGGGAGTTAACTGATATTCAATCGTTGAGAAAATGGCTGGCTGATCGCAGTGAACTGGAATCGGTGATCAGTGAAGATATGGGTTGGCGCTATATAAAAATGACGTGTTATACTGATAATGAAGAATACAGTAAGCGCTATCAGGATTTTGTTGAGAACATACAACCTCAGATCGCTCCGTTCTCGGATCAACTTAACAAAAAACTGGCAGCTTCTTCTTTTCTCGGTCAACTCGAAGCTGAACCTGGTTTTAAAATACTGATCCGCAACCTGAAGAAGGATATTGAATTATTCCGTGAAGAAAATATTCCACTTTTCACTCAGATCAATACCGATACCCAGAAGTATGCCCAGATTTCCGGAGCAATGATGGTGGAAATAAATGACAAGGAACTAACCCTGCAGCAGGCCAGTGTAATACTTCAATCTACTGATCGCGCCAGGCGGGAGGAGGCATATCGAAAAATTTCTGAACGCAGACTAAAAGACAAGAATGAACTCAATGACCTGTTTTCTAAGCTCATCGGGTTGCGACATCAGGTGGCAAAGAATGCAGGGTTCGAGAATTTTCGCGATTACATGTTTAAGGCGTATGGCAGGTTTGACTATACTCCGCAGGATTGTTTTGATTTTCATGATGCTATTGCCAGTGAAGTAGTTCCAATCCTGAACGAACTGAGTAAGGAGCGTAAAGAAAAGCTGAATGTGTCATCCTTGCGACCGTGGGATAAGGCGGTTGATCCGGAAGGAAGAGAGCCTTTAAAAGCATTTGAAAACGGAAAAGATCTTACAGAAAAGTCGATAGCGTGCTTTCATAGATTAGATCCCTTTCTCGGCCAGTGTTTATCTATCATGAAATCGATGGGTCATCTCGATCTTGAATCCCGGAAGGGTAAAGCACCAGGTGGTTATAATTATCCATTGTCTGAAATCGGGGTGCCTTTCATTTTCATGAATGCCACTTCAACCATGCGCGACATGACAACGATTATGCATGAAGGTGGTCATGCGGTTCATAATTTCTTAACGAAAGATTTACCATTGAGTGATTTCAAATCTCCACCCATGGAAGTAGCTGAGCTCGCTTCCATGTCGATGGAATTGATGTCAATGGATGCATGGGATATTTTCTTCCCCAATGAAGAAGAGCTCAAGCGCGCAAAGCGTGAGCAACTGGAAGATATCATTGAAACGCTACCGTGGGTGGCAACCATTGATCAGTTTCAACACTGGATTTATGAAAACCCAGCCCACACTCAGGAAGAACGGAAGAAAAACTGGAATGAGGTTTTTAATAGGTATGCCGATACCATGACAGACTGGAACGGACTGGAAGAAGGAAAAGATTTTGCATGGCAAAAACAATTACACCTGTATGAGGTGCCTTTCTATTATATCGAATATGGCATGGCGCAACTCGGAGCAATTGCATTATGGAGAAATTACAAACTTGATAAGCAAAAAGGACTGGAAGGTTATATGAATGCATTGAAGCTGGGTAACCTAACTACGATACCTGAGATTTACAAAGCGGCCAATATCAAGTTTGATTTCAGCAAAGCATATATCAAAGAATTAATGGACTTTGTAAAGGAAGAGTTTGCTAAAATTTAACCGCGGGCTTTATCCAGTAAGTCGCTGAGATGTTTTGATTCTTCTTTTGACAAGGTCAGGAACTGGGAATCGATATTGTTGATGGATGAATCCAGTTCATTCAGTAGTTTTAGACCAGCCTCTGTGATGCTGATATCCGTAGCGCGCTTGTCGTTGGGACATTGATTTTTATGAACTAGTTTTTTTCCGATTAAACGGTCCAGCAAGCGTGAAACATCTGAGTTTTTATCAAGCATCCTGCTCTTAATCTCCACGGCAGGAATTGGCTTGGGATGCTGACCTCGTAAAATTCTGAGTATGTTGTATTGTTGCCCTGTTATGCCGAACGGTTCAAACAATTCTCTCTGCCTGTTCTGAATCCAGTTGGCTGTAAAAAGAAGATTGAGCACCGCTTTCTGATGCGGACTTTTAAATTTCGTTTGCTTGATTTCTTCTCCTATGGTCATAATAAGAAGGGGAGTTGTAAAACTCCCCTTAATATCAATAATTTATGCTTGTTTATCTAATTCGATTTTACAAATGATGGTTACCTCATCGCTTACTACTGCCGATCCATCTTGTAATTTGTTGGCCCACTTCACTCCATAATCCTGACGGTTAACAACACCATTTAATTTGAATCCGGCTTTAAACCCACGACCTGTGTTGATTGTGCCACCATAAGTAACATCAAACGTAACATCTTTCGTTACTTCTTTCATGGTGAATTTACCTTTCAGCAAATACTTGCCACCTTCTTTTACCAGGTTGCCTTTGAATTTGATATCAGCAAATTTTTCAGCGTCAAAAAAGTCAGCTGACTTAAGGTGTCCATCACGTTTTTCGTTATCTGTGTCGATAGAAGCAACTTTAGCAGAGAATTCTACTTCTGCGCCATTGAAATCATCAGACTTGCTTATTACGGAAGCATCGAAATCATTAAACTTTCCTTCTGCATCTGACACCATCATATGCACTACGCTAAAGCCCACCTTAGAGTGAGATTTGTCGATTTTCCATGTTGTTTGTGCCGTTGCAAATCCTGCTACCAATAAGAAAGCAGCCAGTAAATTCATTTTTTTCATGTGTTTTTGATTTTTAGTTAACATTTTGTTTTGCTGTGCAAGTATAACACCAGTTTTCAAATAGATGTTTAAACATCTATTTATTTATTGTTAAATACTTGTTAATCAGTTAATAAAAAATTTATTACTGAGGAACTATCAAATTAAACGAGTTTTAAAGATTCAGCCAGTAGGTGAGTTTTAGCACCAGTGCGCGGCTTTTTGGCTGGCCGATGTAAAATACGTTACCGTTCTCAAATGACTCGGCAAAATAGTTATCGGTATACACGATGAATAGATCTGAAACAGGTTTGAATCGCCATTGAAATCTTGAATTGATATTCAGATTATTGATCTGACTGTTGTATTGAATGAAGGTTGTCCAGAATACCTTTCGTGAAAAGGTGAAATCAAAACGAGGACCAACCAGAATCAGATCGGAACTATTGTAAGGTTCGGGAAGTCTGATGCCATTATAACTGAAGTTCAGGGATGCGAATCCCCATGGTTGATACCGATAGGTAAGGACACCAACCAGATTAATTCTTGTGCCATTGAAATACCCTCCCGAGCGTGTACTTAAATCATAGTAGAAACGCTTGCGTGCATTGGATGTGAAGTTGGCGATAAGCAAATAATTCTTGTAAGAAGTATTGGATTCGAGTTCCAGTCCACCCGTGCCACTGGGGTCGAAAGGATTAAACAGAAACGTGTACTCTCTTCTCAACCGCATGGTAAGAATTGCAGTACTTCTGAATCTCATTCTGTAAAGGAGATTATAATCCCAGTCAAGAAAGCCATACGTTTCGTTGCCGACCATATCAAAGTCAAACCCAGGCCCATGACTCTGAATAATTCCATGTGATGGATAAAAATTGCGATAGGTAGTAGAAGCAAGTTGCCTGATATCGGTTCGCCTCACAAAGCCTACTTCCGGACTATAGTTGGCTCCTACGTTTCGGGTCAGGGCTGTCACATTCCATTTGAGTGTGTTGTAAGTAATAAATCCACCAAAGGCAAATGCAGAATCTTTTTTTGATTCATCAAAGGAGTGATGATAAAATGCTTTTCCTATCCAGCGATTATCTTTAGATGCAAGATTGAAATCCAGACCAGCAGCGCGTGAATAGTCATTGGGATGACCCGTGAACTCTCCGCCAATAGAATCCTGAAAGGCTTGTTTGTTGATCAGGATCAGACCTATGTTCGAACGTGCAAAGACTTTTTGTTGAATCGTGGCCACTGTATAGTTGGTGGAAGGCAAGTTGATTTTCTCATCTTCGCCAGCCTGCATATTTAAAATCCCTATGCGTGTGTTATTATTTATTTTGCCGCTCAGGCGAACACCACCATAAATGGGATTCTGTACATTTTGACCGGTGGAGGAATCGCGCGCCACACCTATGCGCCTGGAGAAAAAAGGACGTGTACCTTCCAAACCAAAATTTGCAAACAGATCGGCATTCTCCAGAAAAAATTGCCTTCGTTCTGGAAAGAATATTTCAAAACGGTCGAGATTGGTCACTTGCTCATCTACTTCTACCTGTGAAAAATCAGGGTTCACAGTCAGATCAAGATTCAGGGCAGGACCAATACCAATTTTAGCATCGCCACCAAACTGGATTTTATTTTCAGTGGGAGTTCCCTCCTCAAAATTCCTGGCTGAATTACCTGCCATGTATGGGATCACGGATACGTTACCTCCTGGATTTTCAAGCGGCTTATCCCAGATCAATTCTTTGTTGAAAGAAAGATTGATAATATCAAAGTTGCGCGGAATTGGCGACCAGGTTGATCGCTCAGCATACTGACTGTCGATGCGATAGAAGTTTATATACCAGCTGGTCAGATTTTCTTTGAAGCGAAGTGTTTTGAATGGGATCGCCATTTCAGCAATCCAGTATTCATCATAGATTTTAACTTCTGAATACCACTTGTTATCCCAGTTAAGCGTAAAATCATCGCGCCCTATTCCACCACCGTTGGAGACCAGTCCTTCACGCTGCACTCCAAATGGATTAACCCCAAATACAAACCCATTTGTACGATCTTTAAATGTATCAAACACAACGGATATGCCATCGTTTGCCTCACCACGATAATCTCTTCTGAGCGAGGGCGTCACATATTTCCGGGGCCCCAGGTTATACATTTTTGCGCCTATGTAAATAAACTCATCATCATAGGTCAGTCTGATTTCAGTCTGGGCATTTGCCAGCGAGGAATCGTATGGAAAGAACTGACGGAATTGAGATGCTACTTCAGAGCCTTGCCAGCCAGCATCGTCCAGGTTTCCATCCAGTACAATGGCAGCGGTACTCTTTCTGATCGTAATGTGTGGCTGACCCCAGGCATTGTAACACACCACACATAAACACAGAATCAGAAAGAAGAGGACACGCACTGAAAATGGAATTTAGCGTGCAAATCTAAGGAACGGTCGAAAGTCAGAATATGAAATTTGACAGGTGGAAGTATGGGCTTTTCAGCGTCAGATTTTCAAATAAAAATCACACGTTAAATTTTTATAGGCTTCTGTCCACTCTTCACCGTGTTGATAAAGGATCAATGACTCGTTTTTAAGCTCGTTCTTTTTAAGTTGAAGTTGCAATAAGAATCGCTCTGTTGGTTTGTTCTCACGTGCGCGAAATTCACAAAGTCGTGAGCAAAACCAACCTTGCTTTTCTGCGAGTGAAATAAAACTTTTTGCTTCTGTAACCGGAAGAATAAGACACAACCTGCCATCAGGTGTTAATAACCGGCTGGCATGATCAAGCAACTCGTTGGGTGGCAAGGCTTCCGTATGTCTTGCCCTGGTTCTTTCTTCTGCCGGAGGTTTGGCGCTGTCAATAAAGAATGGAGGATTGCTCACAATAAGATCGTAAGGCGAGGATTCAAATTCTTGAAAAGCAATCTTTTCAATTTTTATTTTATCGGGCCAGGGTGAGTCAGCAATATTTTCTCTTGCCTGCTGACAATCTCCTTGAGAAATATCAATGGCATCGATATGGGTTTCAGAGGATGATCTTTGTGCCAGCATTAAAGCGATCACACCCGATCCGGTTCCAATATCTAACATGCGAGTGGCCTGATTCACATCAACCCATGCGCCAAGCAATACACCATCGGTGCCTACTTTATGTGCACACCGGTCGTGCTTCACAGAAAATTGTTTGAAACGAAAAATGTCTTTGGTTTTCCTGGCCATCTTGAAATAAAATGTCTGGAATCAGACAGGAACGGCCTGGTGATATACCTTATTCTCCCAATCATGCAGTAGTGGATTCATCATGGCAAACCATAGGGGAGGCACCAGAGCAATTAAAATCATGGTAGGATATCCAAAAGGCAGTTGCGGGCTATCATCATAATGGTTCAACACCTGATACCGCTTGATGGCGTTGGCGTGATGATCAGAATGACGCTGAAGTTGAAATAAGAAAAAGTTGCTGATCAGATAGCTGGTATTCCAGGAGTGCAATGGATTTACCCGTTCATATTTTCCGCCCGGCAATTGTTTGCGCACAATGCCATAATGCTCAACGTAGTTTACCAGTTCAAGCAGTGTAAACGCGATTATGCTTTGAGCAAAAAAGAACACAGGCACTTGCCATTGTATTCCGTTTTGATTCATGCTGAAAATGAACGTTAACATAACGCAAAAAAGCACCGGCAGAAGGGCGAACCTGATCATCTCATTTTGAAAACTGAAAACAGATTTTCCTTTTCGCTGCAACCGATCCTGTTCCAGTTTCCAAGCATGCGCGTATCCATGAAATACAGAACGAAACCAGAAGGAATAGAAATTTTCATTTTTTCTTGAGGTTGCAGGATCTTCCGGGGTAGCTACATAGACATGATGTCCCCGGTTATGTTCAACATAAAAGTGCATGTAGCAAACCGTTATTAAAATCAGCTTACTGTAAAAACGCTCAAGCTTTGATTTCTTATGACCTAATTCGTGCGCCACCGTAATTCCGATTCCTCCGGTTACCAATCCAGCACTGATGGTAAAACCGATCCATTCGGCAACAGTCTTGATCGTTCCTGTCGTGATCGCGTAAGCACACCACACAATAAACGCGAGTTGCACATATGTCCATACATAGGTAACGAAGCGGTAATAGAATTCTTCACCAGCATTTTCAGCATCAGTTTCAGTTAAGTTGGAGGTGTCCAGACCTGTCAGGTAATCGATCAATGGTATGAATAAGAATACAAATACCAGGGGAAGGTAATGCCACCAGCCACCGAGGTAAAAACTGCTGATGACCAATGCAGGCAGAATGAATGCAGTGAAGAAGCCGATCTTTTTGAAAATCTTCATGTTCGAATTTACAAAAATGAAGGCAGTTGAATGATTTACCTAATAAAAATATGGCATTTATCCTGAAAGCGATGTTGCCACAGGGTCATTCAAGGTTAATACCCAATAATATCACTTTCAATTAATTAGGTTACCTTTGCGAATTATTATAAGCTAAATACATTAATGAAATCATTTGACGACCTGGGACTCTCCGGGCAACTGGTGGAAACGATCCGCCAAATGGGTTTTGAATCACCCACACCGATTCAGGAGCAAGCAATTCCAATATTATTAACCGGAAATACTGACCTGGTAGGGTTGGCGCAGACCGGTACCGGCAAGACCGCTGCCTTTGGTCTTCCATTGCTGGAGTTGATTGATGACTCTAACCGCTCTACGCAAGCTTTAATTCTGGCGCCAACGCGCGAGTTGAGTGTGCAAATTACCAGTGACCTTGAGAAGTTCTCTGCTGGGATGAAAAATCTGAGTATTGTTACGGTGTATGGCGGAGCCAGCATCAGTGATCAGATCAGAAAAGTAAGAAAGGGAGTACATATTATCGTGGCAACTCCAGGCCGTTTGATCGATTTACTTTCACGAAAAGTAGTTGACTTAACCACTATTCGCTATGTGATACTCGATGAGGCAGACGAAATGCTCAACATGGGCTTTAAGGAAGATATCGATGATATTCTTTCTACCATGCCGAAGGAAAAGAATGTATGGCTTTTCTCAGCTACCATGCCTCGCGAGGTAAAGGAGATATCGAAAAACTACATGAACAATCCCAGGGAACTTACCATGGGTGAGCGCAACCAGGGCAACGAAAACATCGACCATCAATACATTGTGGTGGATGACCGTGATAAGTACCTGGCGTTAAAAAGATTTGTAGACTATACACCCGATATTTTTGGTGTGATTTTCTGCAGAACGAAAATCGATACCCAAAAAATTGCTGAACATTTGATTAAAGACGGATACAATGCCGATTCTTTGCATGGTGATCTTACGCAGATGCAGCGCGATCGTGTGATGCGCAGTTTCAAGAACAAGACACTTCAACTGCTGGTAGCTACGGATGTGGCCGCACGAGGTATTGACGTGAGTGGAATCACCCACGTGATTCATATGAACATGCCTGATGAAATGGAATACTATACCCACCGAAGCGGACGTACTGCCCGCGCAGGTAAGAAGGGGATTTCACTGGCGATTATATCTAAAAAAGAAATCGGTCGTATTCAGCAGGTAGAGCGTGGTTTAAAGAGAAAATTCTCGAAGATCAACGTGCCTACCGGTGATGAAGTGTGTCAGAATAAATTACTGGCGCTTGTTCACAAAGTGAAGCAGGTAGAAGTGAATGAAGAAGAAATTGATTCTTTCTTACCCGAAGTTTATCATGAACTGAAAGACCTTAGCAAAGAAGATATCATCAAGCGTTTTGCTTCCATTGAGTTCAATCGTTTTCTCGAATACTATCGCGATGCGAAGGATTTAAATAATAAATCAGATGGCAGGACCAGATCATACGAAAGTAGTGGTGATGCAGGTGATGATCAGTTCATAACGGGTGATCGTATCTTCATCAATGTAGGCAAGATGGATGACCTTGAAAAAGGAACGTTGCTTGGATTGATTTGTGATTTTGGTGAAGTGACCGGAGATGTGGTTGGAAAGATCGATCTCAAAGGCGCTTATTCATTCTTTGAAGTGGACAAGAAGTACACCGAGCAGATCATGAAAGGCTTTGAAGGTGTTGAAGTGCGTGGAAGAAAAGTGAGACTGGAACTTTCCGGTCCTCATAAAGAGCAATATTCAGAGAAGAAGAAGGAACGCTTCTATGGCTCGAAAAAAGAGTCGTTTGGAGGCGGTAGCGGTGGTGAAAGAAGAAGCAGTGGCGGAGACAGGAGAAGTAGCGGTGGAGATCGCAGAAGTGGTGGTGGTGAAAGAAAGGGCCGCGGAAGATATTGATCTTCTTGGTTATTGAGCTGACTTAGCGTTAGCCAGATGAGTTGTCAGGATATTTCTGGCAACTCATTTTTTTTTGAGTACTACACAGGTTTAAATTGTTCAAAAGCCTCTTTGCAGGTATTGCAATAAAAGATTGCCCTGCATAGGGTAGGACCGAAGGGAGATTTTAATTCTGTGTTGGTGCCCTCGCAGCGTGGACAGATGGCAGTTTCCAATATTTCAAGATCGGTAAAGACTTTGGTAGAGGGTGGTGGTGACAGTCCAAATTGCTTTAAGGATTTCTTTCCTTTTTCTGAAATCAAATCTGAACTCCACGGCTTTCTAAAGGTGATGTTCACTTCTATATCTTTTACACCACGATTTTTCAAAACTCCCTCGACTTCACTTTTCATGTATTCCATCGCGGGACAGCCAACAAACGTGGGAGTCATTTCTATGGTAACTTTTTCTCCGTCAACAACCACATGGGTGATTACGCCCAGGTCAACAAGTGAGAGTACCGGTATTTCAGGATCTTTTACTTCTTCAAGCCATTGTAATATTTGATCTTTTGAGAACATAGAATTCTTTAATCGGTTAGCATTACCATTCTGCAGCCGGATCTATTTTGAATACCTCACTCATTTCATCCAGCAGTGGCTGAAGATGCTCACTGTGTTTTCCGGTTCTGCCTCCGATTATCGGCTGAATAATTTTTACATCAGGCAATTGAAGACTCGTTTGAGCCAGTATCTTTTGAATCTGCGCAAGCCACTTTTCTTTTATCTTCTGTTCGCCTTCAAAGATGCCCTGCAAAATGATTTCATTTTCACAGGGTGACTCTTCAAACATTCCCAATGCAAATGGCAATGCATACTCAAGTGATTTTTGAAGTCGCCCAATGCTTTCAGGTGATGCTGACCCAAGTTGTTTGATCCATGTGTTCGCATGCAGGGTGTGGTATCTGAGTTCGCCACGGATTTTAGTTGCCAGCTGAGCCAGTGGTTCACAGGAAGATCGTGTCAGCGCTTCAAAGCGAATGGCTTCTGCCGTATCATATAGAAAATGCCTGATCAGACTGAAATCATATTCTCCGTTTGGCAATTCGGTCAAAATGCAATTGTGAAATTGATTTGCGTTGCGGGTGAAGGCTACCGTATCCGGGTCGTTCTCTCCCAATTGATGAAGTATCGTAAAGAGTGCCAGGCTATGTCCGATCTTGTCCTGCGCCATTGATGAGAAGGCGATGTCTTCTTCCAGCAGCGGCCCCATGCCGGTCCACTCTGAATTACGATGACCGAGGATGAGTTGATCATCGGCCATTTTGTAGAGTAGTTCTTTTAATGCGAGTTCGCTCATGGTTCTATTTATTTTTCTCCAGGAAGTTTTTCAATTTATCTCCACCCTTGTATTCCGATGCATCGCGGAATTTTTTTTCGGGTAGTGTGATCCATAAATCTTTTTCTTCTTGTGTGGTAAACCGGATCTTATCAGAGCGGATAGCCCACACATTGTAAACCGTTTTTCCTCCGTTCAGGTTTGCTTTCGCTATTGCGATAGCTTCCAGTGGATTGGTTGCTGTTACAGAACCAGCATACACATGTTGCTTTCCGCGCCTAATAAGATGGTATATTTCAAAAGTTATTTTTTCTCCGGCTTGTTCACGTGCTTCGGAGATTAAGTCATAGACATTTTTATCTCCTTCTGTCATAGGAGATACAAACACATCGCGTGTGTCAACGACATAAAGTGAAGAACAGGTAAATCTGCGTGTGAAAGCTTCTTTCGCCAGGACATATGCCATTTCCAGATCAGGTGCATGCACAATGCCTTCGTGCTGAAAGGGTTTGCCTTCTTTGGCTTCTACAAAAACTTCAAACGTGCCAAACTGATCAAGTTCAGCCTTGGGCTTGATCACCGATTCATCGAGTTGAGGCAAGCGGCTTACACGTGGGTCAAGAGAATTCAAAATTTTAAAATTCTAATTTAAAAGGGTTGTCTTCACCAGTTTTGATTTACTGCTCGCCATACATTTTGAAAATGTAAGAGTTATGCCAGTGGAGTTACATACGTTGTCCTCGGTACTTTCAATGCCTCACGCACCCACTTACCTCTTTCTTCCGCAATTCTTCTAACGGCAAGTCTTTCCTTGTTGCAGGGGCCGTCTCCATTGATCACGCGCTTGAATTCATCCCAATCCGGTTCAGTATAATCCCATCGTCCTGTTTTTGTGTTCTTCTTTAGGTTCTGATCGGGAATGGTAAATCCGAGTTCCCATATTTTCGGAACATACATATCCAGAAACTGATTACGCATATCATCATTGGTGCCCATCTTCACCTTCCATCGCATCAATACTTCGGTGTGCGTAGAGATTTTATCGGAAGGACCAAAGAAATGCATCATAGGCGGCCACCATCGGTTTAGTGCTTCCTGAAACATGTCCCTTTGCTTTTGTGTGCCTGCTGCCAAGTGAATCACACAGTGATGACCATACTTCAGGTGGAACGATTCTTCTGCACAGATTCGATCAAGTGCACGGCAATAGGGTCCGTAGCTTCCCTTTGCATTGGCAAGTTGATTTACAATAGCGCCTGCATCTACAAGCCATGAAATAAAACAGCAATCGGCCCAGGTAAAAGTAGGGTAGTTGAATACATTGGAATATTTTGATTTGCCGTTGATCAAATCATCGATCATTTGCTCACGTGGCTTGCCCAGTGTTTCAGCAGCGCTATACAAGAGTTGTGCATGACCTACTTCATCCTGCACTTTAGCCATCAACGCCATTTTTCTTTTAAAGCCAGGTGCCCGGGTTATCCAGGTTCCTTCAGGCAATGCGCCAATGATTTCGCTGTGTGCATGCTGCTCAATCATACGGATCAGTTGTTTCCGGTATAATTGTGGCATCCAGTCGGTGGGTTCAATTTTTTCTCCCCTTGCTATCCGGGCTTCGAATTCAGCAAGTTTAGCAGGATCTTCCTGGGTTATGCTATCGCTTTTGATTCCTTCAAACGTATTTCCTCCTCCGTACATAATGCAGGTATTTTGTGCCTAACAATCGTTTGCAAATATAACATTAACAAACCAGGAAGGTTAGTTCCAAAAGGCAAAAAAATGGGGAATGAGGTTTTTCAGGCTTTCCGCAAGCCATTCACCAGCATGTCAGCCAATTGCTGACCCAGGTTTTGAGGATCAATTTTGCTGGCTGGATCGTACCACATGGGCATCCAGTTCAAAGAAGAGAAAAGGGTCATTACGGCAAGTTTCTTATCAATGGATTCTTTAAACTCTCCATTGCGTGTGCCTTCTTCGATGATGGTTTTGAAGCGATTAATATAATTGATCCTGAGCAAAAGAAATTCACGTAAATGAGGATGACTCAGGTGACGGTGCTCATTCATGAAAACCGCAGATGCGGTAAGGTCTTTTGCCATCACCTGAATGTGACCGATGATACCCAGTTTCAGTTTTTCAGAAGCGGAAACATTTTTCTTCTCTACTTCCATAAGGCTTTTTCTGAATTCGGTAGCCATGTCGAAACACAGGTGCTGAAGGATTTCTTCTTTGGACTTAATATGAGAATACAGGCTTGCAGCTTCGATTCCAAGTTTCTGAGCAAGGTCGCGCATAGAGGAGGCCGCATATCCTTTTTCGCGGAATAATTCAGCGGCACTTCTGATGACCTGTTCTTTGCGTGAGAGATTTCCGATTGCTTCCATTTTCACTTAATCGTTGGGCTAAGTTAATTAATTAAATTTGATAAAATTCAAATCCAGTCTAAAATGAAGTTCAATTCCGTGAAGGAGTATTTTTATAAACTGAATGCAACAGGTTATCAGCTCATGACAGTACCGCTCATACCGTTCATTTTATTTTACGCTCAATCAATCATTGATCTTTCATGGCTGATATTTTTTAATGAGGCAATTTCCATTAATCTGTTTTTAGGACTATGCAGTTTTGGAATTTTAACACTAATGGTTGTTCAGATCATGACTATAAGGAAAGCGAAGGCTATAGCCAGGGAGGTTGGACTGGGAATTAAACTTGAGAAAATTGGCGTGGTACTAACCAGAAAGATGGTGGTACTTGCAACACTTGTCACCCTTATGCCTGCTGCATTGATCCTGACAGGCAATAGTTACTTTAGTCTTGCTTATGTAGTTACAGCGGTTTGGTTTTTCTTGCAGTGGCCCACACCCGCCAGGGTGTGCAGACTCCTACAACTGAGGGGCGATGAGCAGGAAATGGTAATTTCACGAGGTGAAGCATTTAAATGAAAAGTCCGTATTGTTTTAACAATACGGACTTCCATACTTCTTTATTGTTGCTTAAACCCAAATTATGCAATAGAAAATTCTATTGCATAATCAGGGTTAAAAAGTTATGCCGAAACTGAAGGCATTTAACCTGGGCCCTTTGTTCTCACTGAAGAGTTCATTCATATCATAGTTGAAGAAAAGATCCACATCTTCAAAGCCAGCCTGCACACGCAATCCGTAACGAATGTTGTTCAAGTAAAAATTGTCGTGGTCTTTAGGTTTGATTCTAGTTCCACCTTCTTTAAAAACCTGTTTTGAATAACTGTCTATCCGATATCCTATATAAGGGCCTAACCCGAATCGGAACGAATCAGACGATCGACCATTAAATATGCTGGGCTTTCTTTTATTGCCACCAAAATCAACCATCGGTACCAGTGCTGCCTGAACATAAGCAACGGTGAGTTTACTCTTGATAAAATTTACCTCCATCGGGTTTTCCTCAAAAATCACAGAATTGTCATCTTTAGAAATCTGGGTTTTCTCATTTTGGAATTTAAAATTATACCAGCTTACTCCCAGGCTCCACTCAAGGAAGAATTTTTGTGCCATTCGTGTACGCTGCACTGCGTTCAAACCAACATACCATGATCCCCAGGGCTTTACAGTATACAAGCTGTTGTTCTGGTCTGGAAATCCACTTCCTGTTACATAATTATTCATGCCCAGATCAACGTTGAATGAATGATAAGTGCCCTTGTGATGCTTGTCATGATGATGCCATTCTTCCTGCTCGCTGTCATCACTCCAGTCTTCACGATCATTGGGTTCCTCTGTTTCTGTTTTAGCGACTGCCAGGGAATCATTTTTTAAATAATCCTGTGATGAACGGTTGCTTAGTGTTGTATCCTTTTCTTCCAGTTTCCTGATCAGGTCATTCATCAATGCCTGCATGTCATATTTTTTGAGTGTCTCAAGATCATTCCTGTTCTGAATGGTGAATATGATTTTACTGGCTTCGCCCACCATAATGACCACGGTATCTGCTGCTTTTTTGGACTGGGCCTGAATACAGGTTGCTGAAATCAGTAGAGAAGCAAATAGTATAACAAATCTCTTTTTCATATGTTGATTTTTATTCGTTAAAGTCTGGTCACATGTCTGCATGCCGAAGTCCTGCATTCCGGCACGCAGGCATGGAATGACTGGCATTAACATGTTGTCGGGTGTGCGAATTGTTACTGGCAATTTCATGTTTGTAATTATTAATTTCTTTTTGTTTTATCTTTTTTAAAATCAAAGGCAAGCAACTGGTTTTTGGTATCCCTGATGATCCCCAGATCGGCTTCACCATTTTTTACATCACGTGCGGTTTGCAGTATTTTTTTCAAACCGGAGGAACTCTCCGAATCGTTCTGAGTAACTTCTGTTACGGGTTCATTTACTATCGGTGCAAGTGTGAATTCAATTACAATTGGTTTTTCTGTTTCGGCATTTTGAGCTATCAGGATGGGGTCTGTTGAAATCATTATTTCTTCTTCTTTCTGATCGGCCAACTCACTATGATCAATTGTGATCGTTTCAGTAATTGAATTTTTATCCTCCTGGTTTTCTTCGCGGTACTTGTTTTTATTTTTCTGATTCCCAGGCTTTGTTGCCTGTGCAAGATTCGGTTGTGGAATTTCACGGGCCGATTCAATAGGTTCGCTGGTGGTTTCCTTTTCAGGTGTTAGAATTATTTTTTCTTCTGTGAGCATGGCAGGAGCGTTCAGTTCACTTTCAGAATTAATAAAATACCATGTGCCCATCAGTGCTCCCATCAATAATAGAACGGCTGCCATCCTCCACACAATAATCAATTTATTTTTTTTTGTCTGTCCTGCTCGCACCTTATTCCAGGCTTCTGCTGAAGGGGAGACTTTATGCTCACTCAGTGCATCTTTAAAAAACTGGTCGATACGTTTGCTCATATCAGATTGTATTTTGAATTAAACTCTTTTCACTTTCAAGAAGACTCTTTTGCAGGGCCAGCCGTGCACGGCTCAATTGTGACTTGGAGGTGTTCTCACTAATGCCGAGTTGTTCGGCAATTTCTTTATGTGAATACCCATCAATCGCATACAGGTTAAAAACAATCCGGTAACCGGATGGAAGACATTCAATCATTTTCATAAGATCTTCGGCTTGCATGTGGCTTTCCAGTTTTTCAAAATCAGGCTCACGATCGGCCGCCTCAATGTCCATCTCCAGGTACATGTTTTTATTTCTTCTCAGATAAGTAAGCGATTCATTTACCACCACTCTTTTCATCCAGCCTTCAAAACTCCCTTCACCTTTATATTGATCAATCCGATCCAGGATTTTAGTAAAAGCAATAATCAACACATCCTCCGCTTCCATTTTTTCCTTGATATACCTGCAGCATAGTGCATAGAGTTTACCCGCGAAACGCTCATACAAACTTTTCTGGGCACTTGCATCCCTGCGTCTGCAGCCTTCAATCAGCTCTGTGTCTTTCGTTCTGTAAACTGTAAAATCCATTCGATCAAATTCAAGTACAAGATGCAAAACCGCAGGCTTGGGTTGCATCTGCAAAATCTTTTTTGATAATTTTCTAAAAGAGGTACGTGTGGAAGATTTCCAGAGATTGAAAACGGTGATATGAAGGACTTTGTTTTGGGCGGATTATGATTGATCTATATTCCGTTGAAAAGTTCGAAGCTTTCCAGGTACTCGGGAATTATGGTTTTCCAACCCATTTCCTCAATTTTCTTTGAAAAAGTGGTAGCAGCTTCCATCTCTCCATGTGTTATAAAAGTCATTTTAGGACTTTCCTTGAAATTCCCAAGCCACTGAAGCAATTCACTTTGATCGGCATGAGCCGAAAGACCGTTGATAACTCTTACCTGACATTTCACAGGAACTTCTTCCCCAAAAATTTTAACGAAAGGTTCGCCTTCCAGAATGCGCCTTCCCCTTGAACCCTCTGCCTGAAATCCGGCAAACAGTATCGTGTCATTTTCCCTCGGCAAACGATGATATAAATGATGCAGCACTCTGCCGCCTGTTGCCATGCCACTGGCTGAAATGATAATGCATGGATTCTTTATTTCGTTCAGGGCCTTTGAACTTTCACTTGAATTGCAAAAATGAACGTGGGGATCATCGAAGATGCTTATTAGTTTTCCATCAATGCGTTCTACTTTTATTTTGTGTTGCCCAGCATGACGTTCATATAAATCGGTTACGCTAATGGCCATCGGACTGTCTATATAAATTGGCAGGGTAGGGATGGCTTTCTTTTCCATCAGCATATGGAAATAATAAATCATTAATTGTGTTCGCCCAACAGCAAAGGCAGGAACGACAATCACTCCATTGCGTTCATTGGCTTCGTTGATGATTTTTGCCAGGTCTTCTTCCACCCGATCGATAGGATTCAGCCTGTCACCATAGGTGGATTCGACCAACAGGATATCTGCTTCGGTAATGGCTTTTGGCGGTTGCATGATGGCATCATCGTAGCGTCCCAGGTCTCCGGAAAATACAATTTTCTTTTTTATTTCCTTTCCTGTCAGCACGAGTTCAGCAATGGCTGATCCCAGTATGTGACCAGCGTTATAATAGGTCAGTGACAGTCCTGGAAAAAGTTTAATTTCTTTTTCAAAGCGCACGCTGTCAACAAACTCAAACACACGCTCGGCATCTTCTTCAGTAAAAAGTGGTTCAGGTTTTTCATGTCTGGAGTATCCACGTTTAAAAGCAAAAAGCGCTTCTTCTTCCTGTAGTTTTGCTGCGTCCTTTAACATGATTCGCATCAGGTCTTCACTGGCATGGGTGCAGAGGATGCGTCCGTGAAATCCGTCTTTCACGAGTCTTGGCAGGTAGCCAATATGGTCGATGTGAGCGTGGGTGATCACAATCAGATCGATCGATTTTGGGTCTATGGGTAGCCGGTCCCAGTTGCGCAAACGTAACTCCTTCCGCCCCTGAAAGAGACCACAGTCGATAAGAACCTTTTTATTATCAACTTCCAGTAAATATTTTGAGCCCGTTACGCTGCGTGTAGCACCAAGAAATTTCAGTCTTACTCTCATAGATGAATTGAATAGTATTCAATACTGAAAGATACCAAAAAACCTATGCGACCTGTATAATCATTTCAATTTCTTGTGATCACTTCGGCATCGCCCCGATGTGATACTGAACTGGCAACGCCTTTATCAATTTCCAGTTTACTGGTTACAAAGACTTTGGCAGAGGAAGCACCATGAGCCTCTACAATAGCATGTTTTACTTCATAGTTGTAGGCACGCAGGCCACACGCTCCTGTCAGGTTGGCCTCCATAAACTGGCCATTACCTTTCAATTCCAGTGTGGAGGCACCGGTTAATTCAATGGTAAGGTTTTCGGCATCGATGTCTCCTTCACCGGTTACAGCACCTGTCAGTTTTATTTCAGCATCCTGCTCGCGGAAGCCCGAGAATCTGAGTTTTCCTGCGCCCTGAACTTTTAGCTCTTTTAACTCAGGCATTGTAATCGTTATTTTTACTTTTTCATTTTCAAAAAAATCCTTCTTCCAGAAGGATTTATCTTTGCTTTTATATTCGATAATAAGTACTTCCTGATCGAGATATACTTCATATTGTTTAGTCTCTATTTCCGGACCATCCATTTGAACGGCATAAACATCTCCCTGTTCAATACGAACATTAAATATTCCTGACAGATCTACGGCTGAAAAGTCTTTCAACCCAAATTGATCCCGTAATTCAATCGCCTTTCTTTCAGAGGGTTCTGAACAATTCACACATTCAAAACCATCCTCGGTCATTTTCCAGGTCTTGTTAAAGTTGGAATCGTGATAGCCATCATATTCCCTGTAGTTGTTATCGATTATTCGCCACATACCTTCATCTATTACGAAGAGTGTATTGTATGGAACGAAAAGATCCATTTTTAATCGTTGCGCCCTGAATTTCGCATCCTTTTGAAAAGTGATGTTTGAGTCGAAGGTGATCACGCTGTCATGCTGGGTTACGGTGTAGTCTATCATGCGGGCATTTTCTCCTGCTACCTTGCGGGTATTTCCCTGGGCTTCAAATCGCTGTACTAATTTCAATTCAGTTCCTTCATATCCCTTTATGGTGAGCGAGGTTACATCATAGTCGTCAAGACCCACTTCATTCACTTTCAATACTGCCGTTTTATTATTAATGGGAAATGTTTTTTCTAAGCGGTATTCACCTTCTTCCTTAAATGAATAAACTATTTGTGGGATGGTAAAGCTCAGTACCGCCACGCTGATAAAGAAAAACACAAATAGAGACCATCCGGTCATCGCATTAAATACAATTCTTTTGGCGATGATTGAGTTGCCAATCAGAATGATGAACATGGCTGGAATCAGTGCAATCAGAAAAGTAAAGATGATGGTCCAGGTAGGGAAACTGTTTCGGAGCGCTTCCAGTGGAAAACCGATTTCACTTACAGGAATATTCCACCATGCTGGCAATGCGGAGATGGAAATAAATCCGAACACAAGACCTGCTGTAATGATAATTGTGATAAACATGGCAAGGCCTGCCAGGCTGACTACAATGCCTATAAAAGTACGAAGCACATCAACGCCAACGGTAAATATGGGTCCAAACACTCTGGCAATTCCATCAATGATCATGGCGATAAGACGAAAGGGGAACAACACAATTCTGGTTAGCACACTTTCTTCTTCACCATCTTTTTCATTCAGGTTTTTCTTTACGGTTGTTTCAATATTGGAGAGTGTGAAAGCTTCACCCTGCATCTGCATTTTTTCAGTTATTGTTTTTGCCTGAGGCAATGCGATCCACAATATGATGTATGTAAGCAGACCTAAACCTCCGAAAAATGTGAAGATGACAAACAGTACACGAATCAAAACGACATCGGCACCAAAAAAGGCTGCTACACCACTTGCCACGCCCCCGATTACTTTCTTTTCGCTGTCGCGATACATTTTTTTCACCGAAGTTTCTTCTTCAAGGTTTTCGGAGGCAGGAAGTGCAATCCATAAAATGATATACACGATCAACAGACTTCCATAGCTACCCAATACGAGCAGGGCAAATAGTAACCGTGGCCACACCGGATCTACATTAAAATAGTGACCAAGTCCGGCACAAACACCTCCTGCAATTTTTCTCTTCTGATCCCGGAATAATTTCTTAGATGCTTCACGGGCAGTACCTGCCGACTCACTCCTGGTTTTATTTTCTTTAGAGGCAAATTCTTCAGCACCGAGTTCTTGTTCTTCGGCCGCCTTAAAGTCGCTCACGCTTCCCATTGTGGCAATAAGATTGCTCACATCCTCTGCGGTAATCACCTGTTTGCCTTCATTGAGTTTTGCTAAAAAAATTTCGGCAATGCGGCTTTCAATATCGATGAGAATCTCGCTGCTGTCTTCAAAAGAAGCAAAGTAGCGTTTGATTGAATCGAGGTATTTTCGAAGGGTTTCGTAACCGTCTTCTTCAATGTGGAAGATAATGCCGCTGATGTTGATACTGATATTCTTTTTCATATTCGAACGATCGTTATGAGCAGGGTTAGTTGAAGTTAGCTATTGGATTTTGTTTTGATCAATTGGGTTGAGTGAACAAGGTCCTCCCAGGTATCGCTTAACCCTTTCAGAAATTTATCACCTTCTTCAGTCAATTTATAATACTTGCGTGGCGGCCCCGATTTAGACTCTACCCATTTGTATTCCAGCAGCCCGGCATTTTTCAGGCGGGTCAGTAGGGGATACAAAGTGCCTTCCACCACAATCATTTTGGCGGCCGTAAGCTCATCCAGCATGTCTGAAGCATATACCTCACCACGTGAAATAATATGCAGGATGCAGTACTCCAATATGCCTTTTCTCATCTGTACTTGTGTGTTTTCAAGGTTCATACATCCGTGTGTTAAGATCTGATCTTGGGGTGTTATACGCTGAAAGTACTATGTATGGCCAAGTACTGTGTAGTGTTTTTTCTAAATATTTTTTAAACCTCTGAATATCAGTTAAATAAAAATACGTTATAAGCCTATAATCTTCTGATCAGCCGATTCAGTGGCTCCTCGATGGTATACCACAAGCCCAATGCAATGAGATTCAGAAGCAGAAAGGTGAGGAGGTAATCATTGGGGAGGTAGAAGTTTATAAGTGTATAGAAAACACCAACATGGATCAGGTAAAAGGTATAGGAAACTTTGCCAGACACCACGAACATGCTGGAGCCAAGAATGGTTTTTACAAATGTTTTTTCTCTCATTAATCCATAAAATAGAAGTGCGATGGCTCCTGGCAGGAGAAAGTTATTTATCGCAATCATTGCCGGCTTGCATTCTACAGTGGTATTCATATCAAGTACCGACATGAGAATTACCAGTCCTATAATTAACATTGCACCAGACGATGTTAAAATAATTCCCGCTTTGTTTTTTGTCAGATGAGAACGAAAAAAAATTACAAGGCCTGCTCCCCATAAAAACTCAACACATCTCCCCAGAAACGTATAGGTAAATAGAAATGTATAATTGCTGAAGAATCCGTAGAAACTGACTTTTTGGAAACTGAAAACGAGCAGCAAGCCAGAAGCAAGTGTTGCAATCGCGATTAGAAAAATAAACCATTTACTTCTTCTGAATCCAATGAACAGGAGTGGTGCTGCAATATAAAAACACTCCTCTACCGTCAGACTCCAACCTTGACCTATCAGCGTGAATTTCAGATCATCAAAAAAGCCTTTCAGGAAGCTGATGTTCATCAGATAAACAAATAGAGGATGCTGACCTTGTTTGTCTTGCAGGAATAAAACAATCAAAGTGAAGGTTGTGAGTATGAAATACATCGGGTACACCCTTGCAATCCTGTTTTGAAAATATTTTCGCAGCCATGGTTGGGTAGGTGTTGAAGTATCGTAATACCGGAGCGTGATCAAAAAGCCGCTCAGTACAAAGAACATAGTAACTCCGATATGCAACTGACTTACGAAAGTATGAATAAAGTTTCCAAAGTGCTCTGGATAGAAGGGATTGCTATGATAAAGATAAACCAGCCAGGCAGCAACAGCCCGGATCCCCGTAAGGGCCGGAAAATTATGCTGCGTATTTCCATTATTCATCAATAGTGAAGAACCAGAAGAAAAATCAGAATAGCAACCATTGCAGCTTTGGATTGAGCTATATTATCGGTTGTAAGGTAATAGTGAGCGAAACAGTTTAATCCCTGACAATTCAAGTTGATTGTCGTATTTTTGAAGCCGGAAAAAACATATGACCACTTCTTGTTACCAGACTGTGCGCAGAGGGCTAATATTTAAGAAAAAGACAAGGGGCATTTCTATCAGAAATAGCAATATTCTATTGTGGTTTTTTCTTTCTTTTGCATCTTTTCATTTTTCTCAGGCGCAGTTTGCAAACCAATGGACCAACGCAGGTAAGCAATACTATAAAATACAAACAGCAAGGGAAGGTATTTACAAACTCACCTATGCTGATCTTCAGACAGCGGGAATTCCTGTTGGGGTAGGAGGTATTGACCCCAGAAGGCTTCAGCTATTTCACCGGGGAACAGAGCAATCGATTTTTGTGCAAGGGCAGGCTGATGCCGTTTTACACACCACTGATTACCTCGAATTTTATGGAAAAGCCAATGACGGTACATTGGATAAATCTTTGTATCAACCCAGTACTTCGCAACCACATAGCTATTATAACCTTTTCAGTGACACAACAGCTTATTTTTTAACGTGGAACCTCGGGGCCGTGCCCGGCAAGCGTGTTACTTCTTTTGATGAGGTAAATGTTACCGGTATTCCCAGAGATGAATTCCATTGGGAAGAACAACTCCGGGTATTATTCAACGAATACTCAATCGGAAACGGAATGTTTGTCGGACCCGACAGGGCACCCATTCAATATACCTCTTTTGGTGAGGGTGAAGGATGGACAGGAAAATATATAAGACAGGGAGGATTTATTGACTATCCGATTGATCTGCTAACCAATGGAGTTACTACAGAGATACCATCAATTGAAATTTTACTGACAGGAAGAGACGAAGACGCACATTTAGCAGAGGTATTGGTTGGCCCTAATGTCAGTTCATTGCGATCACTAACCGTTCAGGGTTTTAATAACTTCGAAAACCTGAAAATAAATTTACCTCTGAACTGGAGCGACATTGGTGCAGATGGAAAAATGATTGTAAGACTGTCAGATAAGACGAGTAATACCAGACCTCAGTTTAGCGCTTCGTATATAAAAGTTAGCCTTCCTCAGGGTTTTCAGTCTTCAGGTTTAACGAATAAAACTTTCAATATTAAATCCAATCCCGGTGGCAAGTCTTATGTGGAATTTGAAAATGCACCTGCGGGGATGCGGCTTTGGGATGTAACAGATGCTTCTTCAATAATTTCCATTGGAACTCGCGTGGCAGGCAGTGCACGAACAGCAGTCATAGGCTCTACTGAAACCTCCCGGAGGATATATGCATTTACAACTTCAACTACTCCCATTTTAAAGAAGGTAAGTTTCAGGTTAATCGATCCGAGGCAAGCTGACTATATCATAATTTCAAATCAGTTGCTGATGAAACCGGCTTTGTCCTATAGCAATCCGGTGAAAGCCTATGCGGGCTATCGTGCTTCCGCTGTCGGAGGCTCCTATGATACACTCGTGGTAACGATGGATCAGTTGTATAACCAGTTCAATTATGGTGAAACATCACCGGTGGCCATCTATGAATTTATGAAATTCATGCTCACTACAGGGCAACCCAGGTATTTGTTTTTAATTGGTAAAGGCAGGGATGTGTGGGCGGGATTTAATCGTCTGATTAGTCCCGGGCCGTCAATTGCTAAGGACCTTGTGCCATCAGCAGGCTATCCCGGATCGGATATGAATTATACGGTTGGGTTAGGTGGTACAACCTATGAACCGGCAGTTCCAACAGGCAGGCTTTCAGTTACCAGACCTGAAGAAGTGGCCTATTATCTCAACAAGATAATCGAAACCGAAAACCCGGAAGTGATACAGGACTGGCAGAAACGTGGCCTTCATCTGAGTGGTGGAATCACGTTAGCCGAGCAGCAGGAATTTATAAAATATATGGATGGATTTAAATCCACAGCTGAAGGAATTTACTGGGGAGCTTCGGTAAACACGATCGCAAAACAAGATCCGAATCCGGTTGAAACCATTGACATTTCAGATGATGTAAATGAAGGCTTGAACCTGATTACCTACTTTGGTCACTCTGCCGCCAATCTTATTGAAATTGATATCGGGTTTGTAACTGATCCGGTTTTTGGATACAACAACAAAGGCAAGTATCCTTCATTTCTTATCAATGGTTGTAATGCCGGTAGTTTTTTCTTAAACAGTGAACTGTTAGGAGAGAATTGGGTAAATGCTTCAAATAAGGGAGCAAGAAATTTTATTGGTCACAGCTCTTATGGTTTTCCATCTCCACTAAGAAGCTATACGGATTATTTTTATCGTATCGGTTTTGCTGATTCAGTCTTTATCGGAAAAGGAATTGGTGATGTACAAAAAGAAGTAGCACGGCAGTATATGTTAAATGCCTCACCCGTTATGGCCAACATTACCCAAGTGCAGCAAATGGTTTTACTGGGTGATCCTGCAGTACGACTTTTTCAATATTCCGAACCTGATTACGAAATCACCAATGCTTCACTTTCTTTATTTTCATTTGATAACAAAACAATAACTGCGCTTACCGATTCATTTGCTATAAAAATTGCCGTACGGAATGTGGGTGCGGTAAAAGACAAGCCTGTTCAAGTAAGAGTCACGCGCACCTTCAGGGATGGATCAACAGAATCCCGTGATTCTACATTTGCGCCTTTGATTTATCAGGACACATTATTATTTAAAATCTACCGCGGCACAAAAGACGGATCTGGAGATAATACCTTCTTCGTTGAGATTGATCCTGAAGATGATATTAAAGAGTTGAACGAAAGTAACAACAAGGCAACTTTGCCTGCATCCATTTCTTCCAGCGCCACATTAAATCTTGCGCCATTCAACTTTGGCATAGTAAGCCAGACATCGGTGAACCTGATCTGGCAATCCAGTGATCCGCTTTCCGAATCACGTGACTTTCAACTGGAAGTTGACACAACGGTATCCTTCACCAGTCCATTCACGATAAAGAAAGTTGTAGCAGGGAAAGTCCTTGCAAACACAAGCATTGATCTTTTAAATCGGGATTCAACCGTGTATTTCTGGCGCACGCGGTTTGACAAAAAACTGGAAGAAGGAGAAAGTATTGAATGGACAACATCTTCCTTTTCATATATAATGAATGGACAGGAAGGGTGGGCACAGTTAAGAAAGGATCAGACAAGAGAAAATATCTTCTATGAATTAATCAGTGATGGAGAGGGTAAACCTTTTCGGTTTGAAGAGAGAAAAACTTCCGTTGACGTAACAACATTTGGAAGTCTTAACCCGCTGCCGGCTACGGCTGTTTCTGTAAAGATTGATGGAGCAGAATATAATCTTGCCAATCAAGGTCAGCCATGTCGTAACAACACGCTTAATTTTATTGCTTTTGATAAAACATCCGCGGTGCCCTATGCGGCCATTCCGTTTATTTTTCAGGATCCGCGCACATGTGGTCGCGTTCCACCGGTAATCAATAGTTTCAGCGCTACAGAACTGGAGACAGGTCTGGGTAATGATTTAGCCGCTTTTGTCAATGCAGTTGGAGTGAGTGACTCAGTAGTAATTTTTTCAATTGGTAATCCGGGCTATCCAGGCTGGTCTGCCACAATAAAAGCAAAACTGGGTGAACTGGGCGTAGGACTGGCAGAGCTGAACTCACTTCAGGCAGGTGAGCCGGTTGTGATTTTTGGCAGGAAAGGCGCTGCTCCGGGTACAGCAGTTGTTTTCAAAACACCATTAACTCCGCCCAGTGAGCAATTGATAGTTGTTTCAAAAGAAATTACAGGACGAAATACAGAAGGCACTATGAAGTCGGTATTGATTGGTCCGTCCAGTGAGTGGAAGGCGTTTAATAAATCCACGGCCACAATGGAATCATCTGAACAGGTAAAATTTTTAGTTTTTGGAGTTAATTACGTGGGTGAGGAAACATTAATCACCAGTGATGCTGATGAGAATTTCGATTTAAGTCAGGTGTCAGTCGATGAGTTCCCTTATTTAAAAGTCGTATATGACGCGAAGGATGAAATCAATCTCACTCCGGCCGACTGGAAGAACTGGATTATATTGTATGAACCTGTAGCGGAAGGGGTACTTTATTATGATGGAACCTATAAAAGTCAAACCTTACAAGAGGGTGAATCCTGGACCGCCCGGTTTGGATTTGCTAACATTTCTGAAAAGAGTTTTATTGATTCGCTGAAAGTAGAGCAGGATGTCGTTACTCAGGAAACACAACATCGTATTTCCCGCGACTTTAAAATAGAAGCACCCGCGCCTGGAAACACAACTTTTTTTGATGTAACCTCCGCTACCCTGGGAAAGGTAGGCACCAATGACGTTTTTGTCTATGTTAACAGAAGAGAACTTCCGGAACAGAACTACGATAACAATTTTGCGAATCTTCCTGGATTATCTGATTGTGAAGCAAGACAAGACCAATCCTGTACTTGAAGTGACTTTTGATGGAAGACAGGTACGTAATGGAGATTTTGTTTCCTCCAATCCTTTAATTCAAATGAAATTACTGGATGACAATCGTTTCATGTTAAAAACAGATACCCTCGATATAACAATATTGTTGAGTTATCCTTGTGCGACCGGTGCTTGTCCGTTTAAGCGCATACCATTGAGCAGCAGTTCAATCAAGTGGTATCCGGCAACATCCACAACGGATTTTCGTGTTGATTTCACCCCGTTGGATTTATCAGATGGTGAATATGTGCTCAGGGTAAATGCAGCCGATGCTAATGGAAACTGGAGTGGGACTGATCCTTATGAAATTTCATTTACTGTAAAATCAGAAACGACATTGAATTTTAAAGGAGTATACCCCAATCCATCATCAGTCGGTTTCTTTTTTAACTTTGAACTTTCCGGAAATACCTTGCCTGAAGAATTTTTACTGGAAGTGTTTTCGTCAACAGGTCAGGTGATTAGCAAATTTGGCAAGGATGACATTCAGAAATTTTACACAGGCACCAACGAAATCATCTGGAATGGTGAAGATGCCTCTGGCAAAGTTCTTTCCAATGGAGTTTACCTCTACCGCCTAAGAATAAAAGCAGAAGAAAAAGAATTGGTAAATACCGGAAGATTAATCTGGCTTCGCTGATTCTTAATGGTGATGACCGCCCGGCCCGTGCACGTGCCCGTGAGCAAGTTCCTCTTCCGAAGCGAGACGGATTTCCATCACCTCTACATCAAAGTTTAATTCAACACCTGCAAGCGGATGGTTGGCATCAACCGTAATGGAATCCAGACCAATTTTAGTTACGGTTACTACCGATCCCTGATTGGTTTGAAATTGCATTCCGATTTCAACCTGCTGATCGCCAAAAGCCGAGCGTGGAACCTGCTGAAGCAGATCATCGCTTTTCACACCGTATCCTTTTTCAGGGCTTACCTTGATGTTAAATTTATCTCCTTTGGTTCTGCCTTCGAGCCCTTCTTCCATACCAGGAATTAAATTTCCAATGCCGTGAATGTAATGCAGTGGATCGCGACCTGCGCTGGAGTCTAAAACATTTCCTTCATTATCTGTAAGCGTGTAATGAATGGCAGCAACCGAGTGTTTTGTGATTTGCATGACGCAGGGTTTTAATTGAAGTGTCAAAAAACAATATTGACACTTCAGGTGATAAATAGAATACTTGTACCAAAGGCGGGAATCGAACCCGCACATCCGAGGATACACGATTTTGAGTCGTGCGCGTCTACCAGTTCCGCCACTTTGGCTTTTGATCTACACTATTTATTTCAGGCTTGTGCGCGCCTGCCTACCGAAGCTTTAGCGAAGGTAGGTCTACCAGTTCCGCCTGCCTTCCGGCAGACAGGCACTTTGGCTCGGGGCTGCAAATATGTGTAATCTTTAAATCCTTTACAATTATTACAGCTCGATAAATTTCTCCAGCGAAAATGCCTGACTTCTTTCAGAGAAGAGTGTTTTAACACGCCCCCACACGAGGCCAAATAGTTCAGACTTACGGTAATTATCCAGTGAGGCCTGATGATCCCAATGGCTAAGTGTTGTAAAACAAGTAGAATCTTCATGATCCTTCAAAAGCTGCAAATGAGAACAACCGGGAAAATTCCGAATGGCTTCTTTATTATGATTAAATATTTCAAGGAACTCTTCTACTCCGGCTTTGGTAAAATGCATGCGCACAATTCGAATGATCATAGAGAAGTAAGTATTAAGAGATAAGTAGTAAGATGCCTGATGTAACGATCTTACCTGTCTGATTTATTCTTCAAAAGTAATATTTACGGGGCTATCATAATGCAGACCAAGCAGTTCACTTCCATTCCCTTTATTGATGCCAATTTCAAGGAGTCCCAGACTATTAAAAAGTACAAAGCAATCTCCTTGCTCTACCTGATGATAGTCGGTTTGAATCCGCCTTGCCTTTTCTCCTCCAAACTGAATGGTGAAATTTTTTCCTTTGCTGAGAATATCAAAATCCTGTTTTACAATATTGGTGATCAGATTGCCGTAATTATCCACACGCATCACATGTCCTGCGATGATTCGTCTGGTTGCTTTCACCTGACGGTTAAGCATTTTCCTGAATTCAGTCAAAGGCTTTCCCAGGGTTGTGATGGCAACACCGCTTGCAAGGCGGGCTGCAGCAGGCGCAAGGATATCCTTTTCAGGAAATGTAGTTTGAATAGGATTTACTGAATTCAGTGACACGGCAACCTGATGAGCTTTATCGCTGATGAGTCCCAGCAATCCATTATCGGAACCCACAAAAAAATGATCTTCAAGCTGAATGGCAATAGGCACATCATCTTTGCCTCCACTCGCATCTACACCCACTAAATGAACGGTGCCTTTCGGGAAATCCCTGAATACTGATTTTAATATGAATGCTCCATGTGCGATATCACATGAGAGAATTTTATGACTGATGTCGATCAGGTTTAGCCCTGGGTTAATGCCCAGTATTTTGGCTTTGATGGCTGCTACGTAGTGGTCAATTTCCCCGCTATCAGTGAGTAATGTAACGATGGCCATCTGAGGAGTGTACCCGGTTTTTTATTTTTATGTGAACCCGGGATTTGTTTTACTTTTGTATTTCAAAATTAAGTTATTTAAAACTCATTTTACTCATTGATAGAGAAAACCATCACACTGGAGAATATTCCGCTCACCGATTTTCTGGGAGTTGAAAACAAGAACATTGCAGAACTCGCTGCCGCTTTTCCAAGGAGCAGGATTATCTCACGGGGAAATGAAATTCTGGTAAAAGGTGAAGCGCCTGACATTATTCAGATCACTGATATATTGAATTCCCTCATTGATCATTTTCATCAGTTTGGAAAAGTGACTACAGAAAATGTGCGTGGTTATATCACCCAGGAGCGACAGGAGTTTGTACCGGAAGATTCACCGGATGGTATTATTCTATATGGCACCAAAGGTTCGCCCATTAAAGCGAAAACAGTAAATCAGCAAAAGCTTGTCAAGGCTGTGCGTGATTTTGACCTGGTGTTTGCTTTGGGGCCTGCAGGTACAGGAAAAACATTTATTTCTGTAGCCATGGCTGTAAAGGCACTTAAAAATAAACAGGTAAAAAAAATAATCATCACACGACCGGCTGTTGAGGCAGGTGAGAATCTGGGTTTTTTACCAGGAGATTTAAAAGAAAAAATTGATCCGTATCTGAGGCCTATCTATGATGCGCTCAACGACATGATTCCGTTTGAAAAGCTGAAGTATTATATGGAGCGTGAAATCATTGAGATCGCTCCGCTTGCCTATATGCGGGGCCGCACCTTAAACAATGCTTTTATTCTGCTTGATGAAGCCCAGAATACCACACCCATGCAGATGAAGATGTTTCTTACCCGTATGGGCCCCGAATCAAAGATGATTGTTACCGGTGATACGTCTCAAATTGATTTGCCTGTGCATCAGCGTTCAGGGTTAAAGGAAGCGGTGAGGATTCTGGTAGAAGTAAATTCAATTGGCTTTGTTGAGTTGAACGAGCGAGATGTGGTAAGGCACCGTCTGGTGAGAGATATCATTGAAGCCTACGGAAAAGCCAGTCACGACTAACTAACAGTTTATGCCAGCATACATCATTGCAGAAGTTTCAATCCACAGTCCTGTGGAGTATGAAGATTATAAGAAACTGACTCCCGAGTCACTGAAGCCCTATGACGGCAAATTTATTGTCAGGGGAGGCAAGTCTGAAACGTTGGAGGGAGATTGGAATCCTGAGCGGATTGTTGTTATCGAATTTCCTGATATGGGGAAGGCTAATGGATGGTGGAATTCCGAAGGATATGCACCGGCCAAAGCCCTGAGGCAACGCACTTCATATACAAAAATGATTCTTGTGCCTGGGATTTAGGTATAATCAGTTAACCATCAGCCTGTAACCATTTATGCATATGTGTTAGTGATTAACACAATAAACTTTAATTTTGCCCGCTGATAAAAAAATACCTGATTGGGCATATTTAATACCCATAAAAGAAATCCTTTTACCTGATATTCCGTTATCTAAACGCGTATGCCTGAAAAGAGTAGCATTTTTGATATGATTGGCCCGGTTATGATCGGTCCGTCCAGCTCTCATACCGCAGGGGTATTGCGCATTGCGAAGGTTGCCGTCAAAATATTAGGCGATGTACCCGATCAGGCTGAAATCACATTTTATAATTCTTTTGCCAGAACCTATGAAGGCCACGGCAGCGACCGGGCAATCCTTGCGGGTTTAATGGATTTTGACACTGATGATAAGAGAATCAGGGATGCAATTGATATAGCGAATCAAGCAGGATTGAAATATCACTTCAAGTCAGTAGGCAACGCATCCACATTGCATCCTAATTCAATCCGGCTGGTAATCAGTAAGGGCGACAGAACCATTGAGGTGCTGGGTGAGAGCAGAGGTGGAGGTGTGATCAATATTGCAGAGGTGAACGGATTCAAAGCAGATTTTTCTGCCAGTCTGCGTACGCTGATCATTTTTGCAGATGACATTAAAGGAAGTATTGCTTTTATCGCCAACGTGCTTGCCCATGATGATTGTAACATAGCTACCATGTCGGTCTCCCGGAAGGGAAAAAATGATCTGGCGTGCCAGGTAATTGAAATGGATTCATCGTTGAAACCTGTAACATTTGAGTATTTAAAGAGTCTGAGTTGGGTAAAAGAAGTAATTAACATACCGGCCATTGTATTATAACCTATGATGAAGAAAATAATTTTAATGAGTATTTGCCTGATCAGTATGCATGCAGGTATTTCGCAGGATAAAAAAATATGGACATTGAAAGAGTGCATCGAATATGCACTGCAGAATAACTTAAATGTTAAGAGAAGCCTTTTAACAGTCGAAAACACTGAGATCGGACTTACCCAATCCAAGATGCAGATGCTGCCCTCACTAAATGGAGGAAGCACCTTTGGATATAACTGGGGAAGAAGCATTGACCCGACTACCAACTTATTCAGTACGCAACGGATTAATTCATTCAATTTGAATGCGAGCAGTTCGGTAATTTTATTTAACGGATTCAGATTGTTAAACACCTATCGTCAAAGCGATCTGGAGAATGAGGCTGCCAAAGAAGATTTCGCCAAAGCAAAAAACGATGTGATTTTAAGCGTGATCACTTTTTATACGAATGTAATTTTTAATAAAGAGTTATTTTTAAATGCGGAGTCACAACTTGCCACCACCACACAACAATTGGAACGAACGCGCAAGCTGGCTGATGCCGGTTCGGTTCCCATTGGTAATGTCCTGGATCTGGAAGCTCAACAGGCTACCAATGAATTGAATTTAATTAACCGCGAAAATGCGCTCACGCTTTCCCTCTTGCAATTGAAGCAAGCGCTTCAGTTTCCTGCCTCAACTCCTTTAGATGTGGATGTTCCCCAGTTGGACATCGGAACAGAATTGTTGATGACGGAGACATCAGAGCAGATTTATGAAGCGGCCCGTCTTACATTACCTGAAGTGAAGAGTGCCCAGTTAAAACTTCAGAGTTCTCTATTGGCGTTAAAGGCCTCCCGTGGATCATTGTATCCTCGGTTAAGTTTGAATGGCAACTTGTTTAGTAACTACTCCAGTGCTGCAGACAGAGAGCGTTTTCTACGTGACGGTGGCACGCCCACCACGGTTACTCAGCAAATCGGTTATGTGCAGGGCGACAATACTCCGGTGCTTTCCGATATTACTGTCCCATCGGGTCAGCTGGTTGAAAACTATCCGCTTCAAACCCAGATTCAGGATAATATTTCGCGTGCGATATCTTTAAGTTTACAAATTCCAATATTCAATGGATACCAGATAAGGTCAAACGTGAGACGGTCATTGGTTACCAATCAACAGGCAACCATCAACCTGCAGGATACTGAAAATACACTCCGCAGACTTGTAGAAACGGCTTACAATGATGCATCAGCGGCCGCCAAAACATACCAGTCGGCAATAAAACAAGTTAATGCCCGTGATGAAGCTTTCCGGATGTCAAAGCAGCGATTTGATAATGGGGCAGTAAACTTTGTCGACTATCAGGTAGCTGAAAATGCATTGTTTCAGGCAAAGTCTGATTTAGTTCGGGCGAAATATGATTTTATTTTTAAGAAAAAAGTACTGGATTTTTATCAGGGAAAACCAATTGAATATTAATATCTAACCTAATGGCTAAGCAGAAGAAAAAATCAAACAAATTACTGTATATCATTATTGGTGCAGTTGCCTTTTTAATCGTTCTACTCGTTATCGGCAGATCGCAGGGATGGATTGGTAAACCCAAAACGATTGAAGTTGAACTGGCGAAAGCTAAAAATGTTTCAATCACTGAAAAGGTGAGTGCTTCTGGCACGGTTCAGCCGGTAATCGAAGTGAAACTGGCACCTGAAGTTTCAGGAGAGATAACTCATTTAAATGTTGAGGACGGAGATTCCGTAAAATTAGGTGATGTACTTGTGAAGATACGCCCTGATGTGTGGATAAGCCAATTGGAAAGATCGGAAGCGGCATCGAATCAGCAGCGTGCCAACGTAGAATCATCAAGGGCAAATCTCTCAAGGGCGCAGGCAACCTATATGCGTTCCGAGCAGGATTATAAAAGACAAGAGAAACTCTGGAATGAAAAGGTAATTTCTGAATCAGAGTGGCAACTGGCTCAGCAAAATTTTAAAATCGCAGCAAATGATTTAAAGTCTGCGGAACAGTCATTGGAGGCAGCCAAATTTGTTGTGAACAGCACGGAGGCGAGTGTTAGGGAATCTCGTGAAAACGTGAGAAGGACAACGGTAAATGCACCGATGAAAGGAGTGATTTCAAAATTAAATGTTAAGCAAGGTGAACGAGTAGTAGGTACAGCCCAGATGGCAGGAACGGAAATGATGCGTATTGCAGATCTCAATAAGATGGAAGTGCGGGTGAACGTGAATGAAAATGACATTGTGCGGGTGCATTACAATGATTCCGTTATCATTGATGTAGACGCCTATGGTAATATCGGAAAACAGTTTAAGGGCATTGTCACCAACATTGCCAACACGGCCCGCGACAAGCAATCAACAGACGCGATTACGGAGTTTGAAGTTCGGATCCTGATTTTGCAATCTTCCTACGATGATTTAATTAAGGGGGGAAATCGTTATCCGTTTCGTCCGGGTATGACAGCGAGTGTGGATATCATTACTACCCGAAAGGAAAATGTATTGTCAGTACCGCTGGCTGCGGTAACGACCCGAAGTCCTGAAGGGGAAAAGAGTGAGAAGCCGTCTGATGATGATGATGATGAAAAAAGAACCGTTACTGATTCAAGTAAGCCAAAGGCTGAGAAGAAGCAGGATAAAGTGGTTGTTTTCGTAAATGAAAATGGAGTAGCAAAGATGAAGGAAGTTAAAACCGGCATCAGTGATTATGATAATATTGAAATTATTTCCGGATTAACGGATAGCGATGAAGTTATTACCGGTCCATTTCTGGTCGTTTCAAAACGATTGAAGGATGGCGATAAGGTAAGTCTGAAGAAAGAAGAAAAGAAGAAAGAGGACGATAGCGATAAGAAAGAATAGTATTGAAGGATAATCAATAATAAATTTTGAAGCTCATCCCGATAAAGGATGGGCTTCTTTGTTTATATTAGCTTTGAGTTATGATAAAACATCCCTGGCATGAAACCTCACCCGGATTAAATCCTCCGGAGTTTATTAATGCCATCATTGAGATTTCTGCGGGCATGCGCACCAAATATGAAGTGGATAAGGAAACGGGGTTACTGAAACTCGACAGGGTTTTATATTCTTCCATTACCTATCCTGCCAGTTACGGTTTTATTCCTCAATCACTTGGCGATGATCTTGATCCATTGGATATCATGATTCTGTGCCGTGAACCCATTCAGCCTTTATGTCTTGTGCCCTGTCGCGTCATTGGTGTTATGCGAATGATTGATCAGGGACTTGATGATGACAAGATTCTGGCTGTAGCCGAAAATGATGCGAACACCAGACATTTAAATGACATCAGTGAGCTGGCTGCGCATTTCAGGCTTGAGTTAAAAGAATTCTTTGAGAGTTATACAAGACTTGAAAACAAGACTGTTACAGTGCCTGATTTTCAAGGGAAAAATAGTGCACTGGAAATAGTCAATAAGGCTTTGAGTTTTTATAAAACGAAGTATTAGAGATCGAACCGTGGTTGCCTCAATCAACTCATTCTTAATCATTCAAACCGCTTTCATTGGCGATGTAATTCTTGCCACTGCCTTGATTGAGAAATTAAAAAAATCCTTTCCGGAATCTTCCATTGATTTTCTTCTGAGAAAAGGAAATGAGTCTTTACTTACCGGGAATCCTCATGTGCGCGAGGTGATTATCTGGGACAAGAAGAAAGGTAAACTTAAAAATCTTGTCGGGCTTGCTGGTTATGTTCGCAGTAAAAAGTATGATTGTGTTATTAATGCACACCGGTTTGCCAGTTCAGGATTGATTACTGCTTTTTCAGGAGCAAAAATAAAATCCGGATTCGATAAAAATCCATGGTCATTTCTCTTTACCCATAGTATAAAACACGACCTTGAATCCAATCTTCATGAGACGGACCGTAATCAAAAGCTGATTGAATTTATAACGGATAAGAATTGTGCACTTCCCAGGTTATATCCTTCCACGAAGGATTTTGAAAAGGTTAAATCATTTCAGGATGGTGGCTATGTTTGTATTGCGCCAACTTCCATGTGGTTCACCAAGCAATTCCCAGTGCAACAATGGGCTGTTTTTTTGAATTCAATAAAAACAAGAGATCTTAATATTTATTTGATTGGAGCACCTGCCGATCAATCATCGTGTCAATTTATTAAAGAGCAGACGTATAATAATCAAGTGGAAAATCTTGCCGGCCAGCTTAGTTTCCTTGAATCTGCTGCACTGATGAAAGGTGCGTTGATGAATTTTGTAAATGACTCGGCACCTATGCATATCGCATCGGCAATGAATGCACCGGTTACGGCAATTTTTTGTTCTACTATTCCAGCATTCGGCTTTGGTCCGTTATCAGAAAAATCAAACATAATTCAAACTATTGTGAAGCTTGAATGCCGGCCTTGTGGATTACATGGGTATAAAAAATGTCCACAAGGTCATTTTAAATGTGCGACAACCATCTCCAATCAGGCACTGCTTGCGTCTCTCGATTAATCAGAAATTTTTCAGGTGTTTATAAACCAGGTGCATGGGCATACCCATTACCGTGAAGTAGGATCCATTGATCTTCTCTATGGCCATAAGCCCAATCCCTGTCTGCGTAACCGTAAAAGTTTTTTCGATGATATTCAACTTGTTTATGCTGCTAAGGAAATCCAATTCTTCTTGCGAACATGGATTTAATCCGGCAGGCAGGCAATCTTGAGCCCCATACGCACCGGCTTTGTCGTAGGGCTTATAGTTATCAACATAATATTCAATTTCTTCCCGCGTCAGTTTTTTGAATGTCACGTCAGTACGATCATCAAAGCAATCTGTTTTTTCCTTGCTGAAAAGACACACGGCAGTAATCACGGTATGTGTCTGGCCGCTTAATTTTTCAAGCATTCCAATAGCCTCTTTCCGATTCAGCGGCTTATTGAGGATTTCATCCTTTAAGATGACTACCGTATCAGAAGAGATTATAATTTCATTGGTAATACTATTTTCGAAGACTTCGGCCTTTTTCTTCGCAAGGTATTCTGGCACTATGTTGATATCCAGATCAGCAGGAAAGGATTCATCAATATCAGGCGATTTGACCTGAAAAGTAAAACCTGCTTCTTTCATCAGATATTGTCTCCGTGGAGAACTAGAAGCGAGAATAAGGGGGCGATTGAAATTCATTTTCCTTGATTGAACTGAATAAGAATCCGCAAATCACTTTGGGATAGAAGTAGGTAGATTTCTGCGGCATAGTATATCCGCTTTTACAGACATTCTTTACTTCTTCGATTGATACATCTTGTGTGATTATGGCCATTTGAGCTTCACCCTTATTTACTTTCGAAAGGCACTCGGAGAAATTCCGATTAAATGAAATATTTTCAGATGCACGTTGATCCTTGCCTCTTATGCCAAGTATAATGTCAATGATAAAATAATGAAGTACAGTCAGATCAAGTTCCTTTATTTCATCAGGAAAGTTCCATTTTATTTTGGAAATGGATGCTGGTTTTAACTTCACTTTCAGCGTTTTGTCCTTAAAAATAATTCCGAATGCCCATTTTTTACCAATGATTATTTCATTCAGTGTATCGGCATCTTCAATTTCCTTTATATCAAAATCAATCCTTAGTTTTTCAATAATCAGATCCACATCAAAATCGGCAATGCCTTGAATTAAGCGATGGGTAGGTAAAATTCTCAAGTCATCAGCTTCCGTATTGGTGAGATACATCAAATGGAAATTATAACCTTCATTTCCGGTGTGATTCGGATTTTGCCCTGCTTTTCGCTTCTTGTATAAAAGTGAACCTTCGTAACGATGGTGACCATCAGCCAGGATGATTGATTTATCCTTAATGAAATCAATAAATTTCTGAATGATATGTGCATCATGTATTACTGCAAGCACCTCACGCACTCCCTGATAATCTTCACACTCATAGACAGGGCTTAAAATTGCCTCATCCATGTATTCTTCCAGGGTGAAGGATTCATCGGTGTAAAGTCCGTGGGTAGGGCTTACATGTAATTCTGTTTTATCAAGTATTTCAATGCGGTCGTTTACTGATTTGGGTATTGTGTTTTCATGCCGCATAATAACATTCTCTTGCCATTCATACGTTCGTATATGACTGATAAAGCCCTTGCGGCAATATTCTTTTGTAGATCCGGTAAGTTTAAAATACTGAAAGTATACGTAAATGGCAGGTAGCTTATCCTGTACGATCACCCCTTCTTTTTTCCATTTCTTGAGCAGAAGCGAAGCCCTGGTTGCAGCATCTGGCCCTTCTGGCACAGATAAATGAATAGAGTTTAGTGGATTTTGATACAGAGACCTGCGTTGCTTTTCTGACACTACATCAAAAAGTGGTGATGTAAGCGTGTCAATATCCTTTACCAGCCGGTCATTATATCGCCATGCTCTAATTGGTTTTATTTCAGCCATCAGTTAATCCGGTTTTTTTTCCAGTTACTAACAGCTGCATTCACGTTCTCTGTTTTTACTGAATTTGTTTTAAGTTCATTTAGTATCTGAGTTGCCAGCACAGAGGCGATCATTTCTTCGGCTTCCACAGGATTTCCTTCCAGTAGTTCGGGCTTAAAATACTTTTCGACAAACTTCGTGTCAAAGTCGCCTGAGCGAAACGCTTCATGATTCATAACAAACCTGCAAAAACCAAGCGTTGTTTCCAGTCCGGTAATTTCATATTCATCGATGGCACGGATCGTTTTCTCAATTGCCCTGTCACGGGTTTCATCATGACAAATCATTTTTGCAATCATAGGGTCATAATAAAATGGAATTGCCATGCCTTGCTCAAATCCATCATCCACTCTTATTCCATGACCTTGCGGGCGCTTGTACGTTTGCAACGTGCCGATGTCAGGCAAAAAATTATTGGCGGGATCTTCGGCATAAACCCGTACTTCAATGGCATGGCCATGTATGGAAAGATCTTCCTGCTTAAACGGTAACTTTTCTCCTTCCGCAATTTTGATTTGAAGTTTCACCAGATCCAATCCTGTTATCATTTCAGTCACCGGATGTTCTACCTGCAAACGTGTATTCATTTCCAGGAAATAGAAATTTTTGTTTTCATCGACAATGAATTCAACCGTGCCGGCATTATAGTAATTGGCTGCCCTGGCCACATCAACGGCTGCCTTACCCATTTTTTCCCTGAGCGCAGGCGTTAAAATGGAGGATGGAGCTTCTTCAATTACCTTTTGATGTCTGCGCTGAATAGAACATTCCCGTTCAAAAAGATGAACCACATTCCCATGCTGATCTCCAAAAATCTGGAATTCGATGTGCCTTGGTTGTGTCACGTATTTTTCAATGAAAACAGAACCATCGCCAAAGGCAGACATAGCCTCACTAATGGCGCGTTCCATTTGCTCTTCAAATTCAGGTTCGTTGTTTACAATGCGCATACCTTTTCCTCCACCACCGGCACTCGCTTTAATTAATATCGGATAGCCTATTTCACTGGCAATTTTTTTTGCATCTGGAATGTCTGAAATAGGTTCGGCTGTTCCGGGCACCAGTGGCACATTGAATTTTGCGGCAGCAGTTTTTGCTGCGAGCTTACTTCCCATCAATTCAATAGATTCGGCTGAAGGGCCAATGAAAATCAAACCGGCTTTTTTTACTTCTGCCGCGAAATCTTCATTCTCGGAAAGGAAACCATAACCGGGATGGATTGCATCCGCATGAACATGCTTCGCGGCATCGATAATCTTATGCATAACAAGATAGGACTGAGATGACGCAGGCGGACCGATGCATATTGCCTCATCGGCAAACCGCACATGCAGTGCATTACGATCAGCTTCACTAAATACAGCAACAGTTAGAATTCCCATTTCGCGGGCACTTCGCATGATTCGAAGGGCAATTTCACCCCGATTCGCCACCAGTAATTTTTTGATTCTTTTCATTTGTTAACTATATCATTTTAGTAGACATGACATTGCATGTATTCTTTCTGGATTTCAGTTTACATACCTTGATGGATTGTGATGTTGTACTAAAAACTTACTATAGGCCATTTGCCATCATTTTTATTACGCAATGCTAACGATTATAAGCTACGCTTAAAAGACACCTTTTTTAAACTTCCTGCATACTCTGTGTTTATTTTTTTATTTTTGCCGCAATTTTAGCTGATTATCAGTTTGTTTGATGGATTGATGCGGCTATGCAATATCTTCACCGAAAACAACCTAAACAATGGTCGACTTATTTGAAAAGTTAAAAATGGAGGCCGGCCCGCTGGCCAAGTATTCACATCTGCCCGATGATTATTTCTTTTTCCCCAAACTGGAAGGTGAAATTGGTCCGCGCATGAAATTCAATGGAAAGGAAGTTCTAAACTGGAGTCTGAATAACTATCTGGGTTTGGCTAACCATCCGGAAGTCAGAAAGGCAGATGCCGATGCAGCCGCTGAATTCGGACTGGCATCACCAATGGGTGCACGCATGATGTCTGGAAACTCGGTGCATCACCTTGAGCTGGAAAAGCAACTTGCTTCATTCGAAATGAAGGAAGATGCCATGCTTCTCAACTATGGGTATCAGGGTGTTTTTTCAATCATTGATGCCTTGGTAGATCGCAAGGACGTAATCGTGTATGACTCTGAATCCCATGCCTGTATTATAGATGGAGTTCGTTTGCATATGGGGAAACGTTTTGTGTATCCACACAATAACATGGAGAACCTTGAGAAGCAACTTCAGCGTGCCACTAAACTGGCCAATGAGACAGGTGGTGGTATTCTGGTAATCACTGAAGGCGTGTTTGGTATGTCAGGTAACATGGGTGACCTGAAGGGAATTGTTGAACTCAAGAAGAAGTATAATTTCCGCTTGCTCGTGGACGATGCACATGGTTTCGGTACGATGGGTGCAACAGGTGCCGGAGTAGGTGAGGAGCAAGGTGTGCAAGATCAGATTGATCTATATTTCTCAACGTTTGCTAAATCAATGGCCAGCATTGGGGCATTTGTTGCAGGTGATAAGAAAATTTTGAAATACCTGCGCTATACGGTACGTTCACAGATTTATGCGAAGTCGCTGCCGATGCCATTCGTGATCGGTAACTTAAAGCGCCTGGAGCTGGTAAAGAAGCATCCTGAATTAAGATCTGATTTAAAGAAGATCATGGCTGCCATTAAGAATGGTTTGAAGGATCGTGGTTTTTCTATCAATCCAACACAGACTCCACCCACACCAGTACTCTTTAAAGGAGGTGTTGGAGAGGCAGCTAACATGGCCATGGATTTAAGGGAGAATAACAGCATTTTCTGCTCAGTGGTAATCTACCCGGTGGTGCCAAAAGACGTGATTATGTTCAGAATTATTCCAACAGCGGCCCACACCTTGTCGGATGTGGAAGAAACCCTAAATGCCTTTTCTGCCCTGAAAACAAAGCTTGACAGTGGTTTTTACAGGAAGGAAGAGCTGGTAACAGTTACCAGAAGTTAAAAAAATGGGTTTTTGGCTTGTTTTTAAAGGTTTTTAGCTAAATTGGCATTAGGAAATCAATTTTAAATCTTAAACATCCTATAAAAATGAAAAAATTTGAAGAACTAAAGACTCTGATTGCATCTCTTGAAGCTGATGCAGATAAGTTCTACAACAAAGGAAATAGCGCTGCCGGAACCCGGATCAGAAAGGGTATGCAAGACTTGAAAAATGCTGCTCAGGCGATTCGCGCAGAGGTTCAGGAATTGAAAAATAAGACTGGTAACTAATTACGAGTTGATAATTATTATGTAGGGCCGGATCGAAAGATCCGGCCCTATTTTGTTTTTAGCTTTTTATAAAGATCTCCGATTCTTTTTTGTAAACCCAAAGAAGGTCCGGCAAGAGGAAGTCTTACCTTATAACCACAAACACCAATCAGGCTGAGTAGAAATTTGACACCAACCGGATTACCCTCTTCATACATGGTGCCGTTGATATCGATAATTTTGAATTGTGCTGCCTGTGCCTGCGACAGTTTTCCTGAATTAAAATTCTCTTTGATTTTTAAAAATACCTGAGGCAAAGCATTGGCAAGTACGGATATGATACCAACACCCCCTATAGCATAAACAGGCAGGGTTAACAGATCATCACCCGAAATAAGCATGAAGTCTTTTGGTTTTTCTTTTACAATTTTCATGCATTGCTCAAGGTTGCCCGAAGCTTCTTTTATGCCGATGATGTTGTTTATTGAAGCCAGACGCAAGGTTGTTTGCGCAGTTATATTAGAGCCTGTACGGCCCGGTACATTGTATAAGATGACCGGCAACGGTGAAGTTTTTGCCATTGCCTTGAAATGCTGAAATATTCCTTCCTGTGATGGTTTATTATAGTAGGGACTTATTGAAAGTATGGCAGTCACACCATTCAGATCGGTTGACGTAATTTCATCCAGAACATCTTGTGTATTATTTCCACCAATCCCATAAACAACGGGAAGCTTTTTTGGATTGTTATCCAGGACAAATTTCAATATGCGCTTTTTTTCCTCTTTGCTTAGTGTGGGGGATTCACCCGTGGTGCCCATCACTACAAAATAATCTGCACCTTTAGCCGTGTGTATTAAAAGTCTTTTCAGTGCTTTAAAATCAATTGCACCGCTTTCATCAAAGGGAGTGACAAGTGCCACACCGGTACCAAAAAGTTTTTTCATTATCGCAATTGACAGGTATAGTTATACATGGTTTCCATTAATCCTTCATTTGATCCATCGTGCTCAATCATAAGTTCAAAAAAAACACTTTCTGCCTCATTGAATTTACCAACCCTGCAATGTGCTTTGCAGCGTGCAAGCAAGTGTAAAATTATTGGGTTTGATTCCTTATCTGGGTAAAACAGGAAGTCGAACGGGGTTTCTGTAAACTTTAATGCATTGGCGGCTGTCACATTTCCCCAAAAAGATAAATCGTGGATGGTAAAGAAATCAAACTTAAACTCATGGTTGTTCTTTTTTTCAGGAAGAAACTCAAGCACCTGAACTTTCTTGCCATCGCGCTCCAGCTTGTGAATAAAATCTTTTACCGACCCATGTTTTTCCTTGTCTTCCACTGTAAAAATAATCCCAATATTTACAGCCTCCCGGTAGGGCATGCTGGCGTGTATGGTTTTTGGTTTCTTTTTCAGAGCGGCATCAGTCCGCAACTTCAGAAAGGTCATTTTTAACATGAGCGAAAGCTAATAAAGTAAGTTCAAACCTGGGTCCTAATTTTTAAGCATGATTTCAAATTCATCTTCAGAGATAATTTTCACTCCGAGTTTTTCTGCCTTTTCCCTTTTGGCGGGCCCCATATTATCGCCAGCCAGCAAATAATCCAGCTTGCCTGAAACAGAAGAAAGCACTTTCCCACCATGTGAGGTAATCACTTCTTTCAATTGATCCCTCTCATAATTTTGAAAAACACCGGACACGACAAATGATTTTCCGTTCAGTACATCACTCACTAATATCTGTTCCTGATGAGTCGACTCAAACTTCAAACCTGCTTTTTTTAATCTCGAGATTTCTTTCTGGTTATCGTGATCCTTGAAAAAGTCAACTACACTCTGAGCAATTTTTTCACCTACCTCGGGCGCTTCCAGTAATTGCTCAAAGGTGGCAGCGGAAATCGCATCTATGTTTTTAAAGTGCCGAGACAGTTTTTCGGCCACAGTTTTACCGACATAGCGAATGCCCATGCCAAATAATACATTTTCGAAATTCTGTGATTTGGATTGTTCAATTCCGTCCAGCATATTTTGAGCCGACTTGTCTTTGACCTTTTCAAGTTTCAATAAATCTTCTTTTGTAAGATCATACAAATCGGCTGGAGATTTTACCAGATTGAGTTCATAAAGTTGTTTGATGGTCTGTTCTCCAAGTGAATCGATATCCATTGCTTTGCGCTGAATGAAGTGTTCTATCCGTCCTTTAATTTGTGGAGGGCACCCTTTTTCATTCGGGCAGTAGTGATTCGCTTCTCCTTCTTTGCGGATTAATTTAGTATGGCATTCCGGGCATTCTGAAATATAGACTACAGACTCAAGGGAAGGATTTCTTTTTTCAACATCTACGGCAGTTACTTTGGGAATGATCTCACCACCTTTTTCAACAAACACATAATCGCCAATGCGTAAATCAAGCCGTTCAATTTCATTGGCATTATGCAGCGAAGCTCTTTTAACAGTAGTGCCGGCAAGAAATACAGGTTCCAGTTCTGCAACAGGTGTAACCGAACCTGTGCGGCCAACCTGGTATGTGATGCCGTTAAGTCTCGTGCTTATGCTTTCTGCTTTGTATTTATAAGCAATGGCCCACCGCGGACTTTTTGCCGTAAAGCCGAGTCGCTCTTGTTGTTCAAGACTATTTATTTTAATGACTACTCCATCTGTGTCGAGTGGCAAATCAGATCTTTTATGGTCCCATTCTTTGATATAGCGAAGAACTGCATGAATGTCTTTACATTTTTTATAGGTAGGAGATACCCTGAATCCCCACGACTCCAGTTTGTGAATAGCATCAGCATGTGTTTCCACCTCATTATCTTCACCAAGAAGATAATAGGCATAGCAATCTAATTTACGTTTAGCTACTTCTGTGGAATCCTGCATCTTAACGGTACCTGAGGCCGTGTTTCTTGCATTTGCATATGTTTCTTCGCCAATGTCTTCCCGGTCTTTGTTAAGTTGTTTGAAGACCTCTTTTGGCAAATATACCTCACCCCGTACTTCAAACTTAGCCGGAACGTTCTTTGATTTTATTCTCAGAGGTAAACTTCGAATAGTTTTAATATTGCCCGTAACATCATCGCCACGAACACCATCGCCACGGGTTACGGCTTTAATCAATAGACCATCTTCATAAATAAGACTGATGGAAACACCGTCAAATTTCAACTCACAGAAATATTCATATTCATCACCGTCCAGGATTTTCGCCACACGCCCGTCAAAGTCAGTCAACTCTTCTTCAGAGTATGTATTGCCCAGTGAAAGCATCGGGTACTGGTGATATACGGTAGCAAATTCTTTGGTGATGGTGCCACCTACACGCAAGGCAGGGGAGTCCGGTAATCGAAGTTCAGGATACTGGTTTTCGAGTTTGATTAACTGATCAAGCAGTTGATCAAACTCGTAATCGGAAATTTCAGGCTTGCTTTTCTGATAATAGAGATCATTGTGATGGTTAACCTGATCGGTTAATTCCTGTATTTTCTTTTTTGCTTCTTCCAGCTGCATAACTAAACTACAAATTAATGAAATTCAGAACCTGACAAGCGGTTAATGCCGCAGTTTCTGTTCGAAGTCTGTTAGGCCCCAGACTTACTTTTTTAAAACCTTGTTCTATGGCGAGTTGTATTTCTTCCTTACTGAAATCACCTTCAGGACCAATCAAGACCAAATAACTTTGCTTTGCCTTTGCCAGTGATTTGAGCTGATCTGGATTGGTGTTATCTACATGACAAATGAATTTCTGTGAAGCCTGATGTGAGAGAATTTCCCTGAAGGAAATCATATCCGTTATTAAAGGCAAGCGGGTCTGACCAGATTGCTTCATGGCGCTTACAGCAATTTTCAGCAGTCGATCCTTGTTAACATTCTTTCGCTCCGATTTATTACACAAAATTAAATGAATTTCTTCGATACCAATTTCTACTGCCTTTTCAATGAACCATTCAGTCCGGTCGATATTTTTGGTTGGCGCTATGGCGATGGCAATGTTAAAATCACGTGAAGGAATTTCTTTTTTTTCAACAATGGTAAATCCACATTTTTTTGGATCGGCTTCACTGACAGATGCCCGGTATAAATATCCATTACCATCAGTCAGTTCTATAGAATCTCCCACCTGCATGCGCAATACTTTTATTGCGTGCCGTGATTCATCGGAATCTAAGTACAAGTTCCCTTGTTCGATAGCGGGTTGATAAAATAAGTTCAATGTAAGCTCAGGAATAAGATTCTTGAAGTCTGGAAACCAGGTTTATGTAATCCTGCATGGCTTGCTCTTTTGCAATTCCTTTTTTTGAAGCCCACGCATCGAATTTGGCAATGGCTTTGAAATCGAATCCTCCTGGCCGCTCGCCTGAAACATCTCCTTCGGTGGCTTGCTTGAACAAGGCATACAGGTCGAGCAGTTCTTCGTTTGAAGGTCGCTTTGTCAGCTCTTTTGACTTCGTTACTGCGCTGTTGAAATCATCGGTTAGTGCCATGGTTTTTTTTAAATAAAGGTTTAACGTTCGTAATGCGATTTAAGGAATCACGATCACAAAAAAAGGCTGGATTTGATTCCAGCCTTAAAGATAGTGCTTATGGTTATTAATTTATCTCTTGTCAAGCCCCACATATGGTCTGAGGTTCTCACCTGTATATATCTGGCGGGGGCGACCGATCGGTTCTTTGTTCTCACGTAGTTCTTTCCATTGGGCAATCCATCCGGGTAAGCGGCCAATGGCAAACATTACGGTGAACATATCTACCGGTATGCCCAATGCCCTGTAGATGATTCCTGAATAGAAGTCTACGTTTGGATACAACTTGCGCTCAACAAAATAAGGATCCTTCAGGGCAATTTCTTCCAGTTTCATAGCGATCTCAAGCGTAGGATCGTTTACTCCGAGCTTTGATAAAACATCATCCGCAGCTTTCTTGATAATCCGAGCACGCGGATCAAAGTTTTTATAAACACGATGACCGAAGCCCATCAGGCGGAAAGAATCATTTTTGTCTTTGGCTTTGTCGATCCACTTATCAACGTTGCCGCCATCTTTTTTAATTTCTTCCAGCATCAGGATTACTTCCTGATTGGCACCACCATGAAGCGGACCCCATAGTGCATTGATGCCTGCTGAAATAGATGAGTATATACTGGCCTTTGATGAACCTACGATGCGTACTGTTGACGTAGAGCAGTTTTGTTCGTGATCTGCGTGGAGAATCAATAATTTGTCGAGCGCTGCAGCAACCACAGGATCTACTTCGTATTGTTCAGCCGGAAGGGCGAACATCATTTTCAGGAAGCGTGAGCAATAGTCGAGGGAATTATCAGGGTAGTTTACAGGATGCCCAACTTCATTTTTATACGCCCATGCAGCAAACGTGGGCATCTTGGCAAGAGATCGTATAATACTGAGATAAACTCCTTCTTTAGATCTATTAGGATCCAGAGACTCTGGATAGAAAGCAGTTTGTGCGCAAAACAAAGAAGAGAGAACTCCCATAGGATGGGCACTGGATGGAAATCCGTCCAGAATCTTTTTAATATCTTCATGAACCATGGTATGGTTCTTTATATCACTGCTGAACCCGTTTAACTGGGCGGGCGTTGGCAGTTCACCAAAAATGAGAAGATAAGCTACTTCAATAAACGTTGATTTTTCTGCAAGGTCTTCAATCGAATAACCACGGTAGCGTAAGATTCCTTTATCGCCATCCAGAAACGTGATTGCGCTTGTGGTTGCACCGGTATTTTTATAACCAAAGTCAAGGGTTACAGTGCCGGTTTGTTCCAGCAGGTTTCCTATGTTAATTCCCATTTCACCTTCGCTTCCTTCAACAATTGGAAATGTATATGATTTACCGTCTATGATTAGTTCAGCTGTTTTTGCCATGATAGATCTTTTTTACTTTGGTTTTAAAGATATACGCTAGATCGTTTACAAAAAAATCTCTCGTGTAAATTAGTTGTTGCCTAAAATCAACGGCATGCCATCCTTGCCAGAGCCGATAATAATGGTTTTGCTGTTGGGAGATTTTGATAATTCCAGGGTTGCCTCTATACCTCTCATTTTCAGTAGTTTGTCAGTCAAACTATTATTGATGATGTTATTGGCGCGCGATTCACCTTCTGCGGCTATTCGCTTACGTTCTGCTTCACTTTTTTCCTTGTCGAGACGAAACTGATAGGCGAGAGCTTCCTGTTCTTGCTGTAGTTTATTCTCAATCGCTACTTTGATTTGCTCAGGCAACATAATGGATCGAATGAGCACTGCTGTAGCGTGTACATTATTCTTATTGAGGATAAACTCAGTTTCGGATTTGATAGCCGTTTCCACCTCGGCACGCTTGGTGGAGTAAATCTCCTCAGCTGTGTATCTACCCATAACCTGGCGAACGGTAGATCTCACTTCAGGAATCACCAGTACGGTTTCATAATCGGTTGTAAACTGTTCGTGGATGTAGCCGATTTTTTCTGGAATGGGATAATATCGGACAGTGATATCGATGTGGATGGAAAGGCCATTTTTATCCAGCACATCCATATTTTCTTCTGATGACATTTCATTCACCTTATAGGTATAGATATCATTCCAGGGTGCTTTGATGTGTGTGCCGGGTCCTACAATGTTATCCTTATCCAGTCCTTTTCCAAAAGGATAGAATGTTACGGCACGTTCGGTGGCACTAATGGTATAAAATAAACTTGATGACAGGGCCATCACCACAATGAAGCCGATGATACCTAAGATGATAAAGGGTAATTTTTGATTGTTCATATAAATTGATTTTTGTTTTCACTTTCAATGCGGGGCAGGCTCAGCAATTTGCCAATTATGAGCATGGCATATAAGGTGCCCCAAACCGATTCAATTACGCTAATATTTTTGATTAATCTTGTTGGTTTCAGATCAGAATCAATTCCACCCAGCACACTAAAGCTGTAGGTAACACATTCTGAATAGTTGGGAAGCCCCAATTCAATCTCTGCACCCATGCTTCCGGGCCGCACAATGCTGATTAAATCATAGAGACTTCCGAATGAAATGCCAACCATAAGAAAAACGCAGGCAGCGCCCCAGAGTTTATCGGAAGTAATAAATCCTGCTGAAAAAAGGTCACGGATGGCAAATCCAATAACCGTTACCTCGATGGGGAATAATACACCATGAAGTATGAAAAGATAAGTCTGACGGTCGGAAATAGGGATAACTTGATAGTATGGAAATTCAACCAATATACCTGCTACAACAATGCCTGACAGCACAATTAAAATGAGGAGAATAAGAAGTTTGTTGCTGGTGAAGTTTCTGAGCAAATCCCAGAGTAAAAAAGCGTAGATGGCACCAAAGGAGGAGAATACGGAGATGATCAGTTTTGAGGTGTCGGAAGTTGAGTCTTCCAGTATTGGTTCATAGAAAACAAGCCCGAGCACGACCAGCACAATCTGGATTATTACAACATTCCGGTAGTCTTTAGCCTTCTCTTTCTGAAGTTCGAGCCTGCCTAAAAAACCTTTGAGTGAAAGTTGAAACATGGGGGTGTTGGGTAGGTAGCGAAACTAAGAATTTGAATCCAATAAACCGGATTAATAATTTGAGGTTAAAAATGAAAAAGCGATTACCTTCCGGAAATCGCTTTTTATCAGATGAAACCTGATTTTAATTGGTTATGCCTGATTCCTCACCTCCGTTCTCGGCAGGTGTAGGTGCAGGAGCTGGCTCTGGTGCCGGAGGTGGCAGGGTTACCACAACTGGTGCAGGTGCCGGTGCGGCAGGTTTTTTAGGAGCTGATCTCTTTACTACTTTTTTCTTAGCGACTTTTTTTACCGGCTTCGCAGCCGTTTTCGCTACTTTCTTAACAACTTTCTTCGCTACCTTTTTCGTAGATTTTTTTGCAGCCTTCTTAACAACTTTCTTCGCTGCTTTTTTCGCTACTTTTTTCACAGCTTTTTTTGCTGCCTTTTTTGCTGCTTTTCTGGGTTGCGCTTTCCCCTTTTTAGCAGCCTTTTTTGCTTTCTTTGCCATAGTGTATGAGTGTTTATTTTTTGGATGTTGGTTAAAGATAAGAGTTTTCTTACTACTCCTATAGTAAATGTAAAAACAGATTTACTTACCTGAATAATAAGTATCCACTTTTTTTACTTCGTGCAGAAGTTGATGAAGGAATCAGAAGTAAGCGTTCTTTCCATATTGATCGAACTCCTGGGGCTTCGACTGAATAGGAATAAAACCGAAGGATTGACTTTTTAGCTGGGAAAGTACATGGCTATTGTACAGATTTAAACACTAAATCGTGGCGATTATATGAAGGGTAGAACCTTCTGTTAGGAAGTCCTGTATTTTGCCTGAAACCGTTGTTGTAAATTTGATGATTAGCTTTTAGATGGGGATCATTGAATGGGATCTCAACAGGTTTCCGATTTATCAGAGATTTTTCATTTGCATGAATTTTAACATGTCATGGAGTAATTATCCCGTGGTAATCACGACCGGTTTTATAAGTCTGCCCGGTCTGGAAAGTTACTGATTCAGTAAAAGACATTTATCAAGTTAAGAACGTACTTCCTTTAATCGCTGCATTCCAGTCTTGAATTGTGTTGTTTTTAACGAAATCGGGTAAATCATCTGAGAAATTTCTCAGATCGCTTAAGTGAATTCTTAGAAGTGGGCAATTAAATCCCGACCCGGGTTGAATTTTTAATAATAATGGTTGTTCATCTTAACTTAAAATGAAATATCATTGCAGGATGTATTAAGTATAAGGAAGTAAATGATTTGTTAAGGTGATTAAATCCTCATGGCTGGATGACAAACGTCATCATGGGTATGATCAAGACTTCAGTAACATTACCGGAACATATGATTAACGGACTATAGAAGGTTTTTACAAATAATAAACGATTGAAATTATGAATACTGAGATCAGACTTGCCCTGGACAGAGAAATACCAGATGATTTTGTCATTAAAAGTATTGGTGGAGTGGGCATGGTGAAAAGTGAAAAAACCAGTAACCCTGAATACATTACCATACCCCACAGAATGGAGGAAAACCGGCAGTATCTTTCAACCATTTGCGAATTATTCAAGGGTAAGCCTGTATGGTACAGAACCGATGATACGCCAACATATCGGGCAAATAAATTACTGGGTACTGAACAGGTTATTGAAGAAGAAAATCCATTAATGGGATTGAGAGGCATGCGCAGGTCATTATACTTTATTGATACATTCAGAAAAGAACTGGAAATGTTTCTGGAAGTGCAGGGAAGAAATAAGAATTTAGGTTTACTCCTGCCCGTTGTTCATGATAAATCACAGGTCATTAAAGCGAAGGAGATTTTAAAAGATTATAATTACCAGGGCAAGCTTGGCATCATGTTGGAAATTCCCTCTGCTGTGCTCACCGTAAATGAATTCATTGATCTGGGCGTAAATTATTTTATGATTGGAATCAATGACCTGACATCATTTACCCAGGGAATATCGCGCAGGGACAACTCGGTGAAAGATTACATAAACTATCAGCACCCTGCCATGACCTATTTGTTTAATCACCTGAAAAAATATCAAAGTGATGATATTGAATATGTAATTGGTGGCGAAGTGGCGGATAACCTGGATTACTATAAATCGTTTGGATTTAATTCCATAGCTGTTCCCTATAAGAATATTCATAAAGCGCTGAATGGGAATAAAGTTTTAAATCCAGTGGTAAATTAGATCATCTAAATTCGGAATTGAAGTGTACCAGGGCTTTAGGGACCTGGTACTTTTTTTTGGATTTTACTTTCCGATACAAAACTTACTGAAAATATTATCGAGTAAATCATCGGTTGTGATTT
>CAWFDB010000002.1:0-784587 GCA_963814575.1 uncultured Bacteroidota bacterium
AAGGGACAAGAACTCTATAAAAAAGCAAAACAACTTATACCGGGAGGTACAATGTTGCTTTCTAAAAGACCGGAAATGTTTTTACCGGATTTGTGGCCTTCTTATTTTTCTGAAGCTAAAGGTTGCAAGGTGGTTGATCTGGACGGCAACAGCTATATCGATATGTCTATCATGGGCATTGGAACCAATACTCTGGGGTATGGTCATGAAGAGGTTGATGCGGCAGTTTTGGCTACAATTAAAAAGGGGAATATGATTACTATTCTCATGCCCTGAGGAAGTTTATTTAGCTGAGAAACTGATGGGAAATAAATCCTTGGGCCGATATGGTGAGATTTGCAAGAAGTGGAGGAGAAGCAAATGCTATTGCCATACGGATTGCCCGGGCAGCTTCCGGAAGAGATCTTAGTGGCCATTTGTGGCTATCACGGTTGGCACGATTGGTACCTGTCTACAAATCATAATGAGGGGGATGGGCTATCGGGACATTTACTACCGGGGTTAGAGCCCGCAGGAGTTCCTAAGAATTTAAAAAATACTGTTTTTCCATTTTGATTATAACAATTTTGAAGAGCTTGAAAGAATTGTTCAGGAAAACAAAATTGGGGTGATCAAAATGGAGGTTGTTAGAAATTTTGGTCCTGAGAATAACTTTTTAGAAAAGGTTCGTAAGCTGGCAACTACAGAAGGTATTGTTTTAATTTTTGATGAATGCACCTCGGGCTTCAGAGAAACTTTTGGAGGGATACATAAAAAATATAATGTTGAACCAGATATGGCCATGTATGGCAAAACCATTGGTAATGGTTATGCGCTCACAGCAGTTGTTGGTAAACGTTCAGTGATGGAGGCAGCTCAAAAAACCTTTATCAGCAGTACATTTTGGACAGAAAGGATAGGCCCCACAGCCGCATTGAAGACACTTGAAGTAATGGAGCGTGTGAAATCGTGGGAAGTAATAACTGAGAAGGGCAAAAAGATGCAGGAGGGTTGGCAGAAAATTGCAAACAGTAATAATGTTAATATTTCTATTTCAGGGATACCTTCATTGTCAACGTACTCGTTCAATTATGATAAGGGCTTGAAATATAAGACTTTTCTAACTCAAGAAATGTTGAAAGGGGCTTTTGCGAGTACAAATTTCTACGCAGCCACTGTTCATGAAGATCAATATTTTGATCGTTATTTTGATAATTTGAATGATGTGTATCATGTCATTTCAAGCTGTATCCGGGGAGAGTTGAAAATTGATAGCTTATTGGAGGGCCCCGTTTGTCATTCAGGCTTTAAGCGATTAAATTAAGATGGATCATTATAAATCACTTTCAAAGCAAATATTTTCAAACGGTAAGTACTCACTGGTGCCAATTCGGTCAGAAGATAAATACCGAATTATGAAGTGGCGCAATGAACAAATTTATCATTTACGTCAGAGTAAACCTTTAACCAGGCAAGATCAAGATACATATTTTAGAGAGGTTGTTTCACAACTTTTTATGCAAGAAAGGCCTGATCAAATTTTATTCTCATACTTAGAAAATGAAGAATGTATTGGTTATGGTGGCTTGGTGCATATCAATTGGATTGATAAAAATGCTGAAATATCTTTTGTATTAAATACAGAACTCGAGGTAGATTATTTTGAATTTCATTGGATAAAATATTTATCAATTCTAGAACAAATTGCTTTTGAGCATTTGGGTTTTAGAAAAATATATACCTATGCTTATGATATGAGGCAAAGGTTATTCACTTCTTTGTTAATAGCCGAGTTTAAACATGAAGCTACATTACGGAACCATCGCCTGTTTAAGGGCGAATACTTTGATGTATTAATTCATAGCAAGTTTAATCAGCGAGAACCTATACTTAGGCAAGTAGAATACACGGATGCATCACTTTTGTTGCGATGGGCTAACGATGAAGCAGTAAGAAATAGTTCATTCAATTCAGAAAGAATTGAAGAGAAAGATCATATTAAGTGGTTTTTAAATAGAATTAATAATTTAAATGTCCGAATATATATCTTAGAAATTAGTGGTATTCCAATTGGTCAGTTTAGAATGGAATTAGACAATAGATCGTTAAGATGGGTTATAGATTATTCAATTGATGATTTATACAGAGGAAAGGGTTTGGGAAAAAAATTAATGGAATGCGTGCTGCAAAAGCATCCTGATAAATTACTTCTTGCAGAAGTAAAGAACGCTAATATTGCTTCGAAAAAAGTATTTGAATCTTGTGGGTTTAAAAAGATCAGTTTAAATGAAGAAAGGCAATCTGTTATTTATCATTTCGGTTAAATGAATACATATATCCTCGCAACAGAAAAAGAATGGCATTTTCAACTATTTACTAAATTAAAGAAAAAATTTAATCAAGATAAATGGTATTTAGTTTCTTCAAGGGAAGAATTGAATAGAAACAATTTAAAGGATTTAAATACAAAATATATTTTTTTTCCGCATTGGTCTTACATTATACCTAAAGATGTATTCCAACAATTTGAATGTATTGTATTCCATATGACTGACCTTCCTTACGGACGGGGTGGTAGTCCGTTGCAAAACTTAATTCTCAAAGGTCATAAAGAAACAAAACTATCCGCTATCAAGGTGGAGGAGGGAATAGATACAGGTCCGGTATATTTAAAAAAAGACTTGAGTTTATCTGGGGCAGCTTGGGAGATTTTTGAACGAGTGAGTGAGCTAATAGAGGAAATGATAATTGAAATTATAAATAATGATATCTCACCAACTCCCCAATTTGGAGAACCTGTTATTTTTAAAAGACGAAAACCTAACGAAAGTAAATTGCCAAGGGCAGAGAATATTTCGGAGTTATACGACTTCATTAGGATGTTAGATGCTCCTGGTTATCCCCACGCATTTATTGAACATGATGATTTTAAAATTGAATTTACTGAAGTACAATTAAATAAATTGAACGAATTAGTTGCACATGTTAGAATATTTAAAAAATAAAAGCATACTTATAGTAGTTGCTCACCCTGACGATGAAATTTTAGGGTTAGGTGCTACAATGAATAAACTCATCTCCGAATTTAGTGTCAAAACTAAAGTATTAATTCTAGGAGAGGGCATTACATCAAGATCCGATGAACGTAATACAAATAAATGGCTTAGAGAACTACAAATCCATAGGGGAAATATCGAAAAGGCAAGGCAATATATAGGTTATCAGGAAGTAAAAGCCTTTGATTTACCGGACAACCGATTTGATTCTGTCGCTTTATTGGATATTATCAAAATTATAGAAAAGGAAAAATTAGATTTTTCGCCAGAGATTATTTTTACGCACCACGGAGGAGATGTAAATATTGATCATCAAAGGACTTTTGATGCGGTAATAACCGCATGTCGCCCTATGAGTCATGAAACAGTAGAAACGATTATAACCTTCGAAACACCTTCAGGAACTGAGTGGAGAGCAAATTCTGACCCCAGACATTTTTTGCCTAATCTTTTTATTGAAGTAAGCCTGGAAAATTTAAATGCTAAAATCAAAGCGATGGAATCATATGAATTCGAAAAAGGGCTTATCCACATCCTAGGTCTCCTGAAGCGTTAAAAATCCAAGCACAACGTTGGGGGATAACCATTGGAAAGAATTTCGCTGAGGCATTTCAAATTATAAGATTAATTCAATAAAAATGAAAATTAAAGATTTTGATTTATCAGCAAATAAAGTTTTGATAATTGCAGAGTTATCTGCAAATCATAATGGGAGCTTAGAAAATGCTTTAGCAACAATAAAAGCAGCAAAGCGTGCTGGGGCAGATGCAATTAAGTTTCAAACCTACACGGCTGATACAATGACAATTGATTCTAATAAAGAAGATTTTGTAATTAAGGGAACCATTTGGGATGGCCAGAACCTATATAGACTATACCAAGAAGCATACACGCCATGGGATTGGCACGAAACTTTATTTAATGTGGCAGAAGAAGAAGGATTAATAAGTTTTTCAACACCTTTCGACCACACATCAGTTGATTTTTAGAGAGTTTAAAAGTACCAGCTTATAAAATCGCTTCATTTGAGATTACTGATATTCCATTGATAGAATACATTGCATCTAAAGGTAAACCCATTATTATTTCGACAGGTATTGCTACACATGAAGACATTGAGTTGGCTTTAGACGCCTGTTATAGAATGAATAATCAACAAATTGCACTGCTCAAATGTACATCAAGTTATCCAGCGCCTATTGAAGAGGCAAATATGGTTATGGTAAAACACATGGCAGATCGTTATGGGGTAATAACCGGGCTTTCTGATCACACTATGGGCAACACAGTGCCGGTAGTGGCCACGTGTTTTGGAGCGAAAATCATAGAGAAACATTTTATTCTTGACCACTCTATTGGTGGGCCTGACGCATCTTTTTCAATGACAGAGCAAGAGTTTACTGATATGGTTCGGGCCGTGCGTGAAGCAGAAAAGGCCATAGGTATTGTGGATTATTCCTTAACAGATAAACAAGCAAAGGGAAGGGATTTCTCCAGGTCTTTATATGTGGTGAAGGACATTAAAAAAGGAGAACAATTTACAGCTGAAAATATAAGATCGATAAGGCCTGGTTTTGGATTGCATCCAAAATATTATCCGGATGTATTGAAACTTCAGGCAACTAAAGATTATGAATGTGGCGACAGATTAATTCTTTAGAATTAGTGATCAATGGAGCCACTTGTCCAATTAATAAAAAAACAGAACGATTTGAAAACACGAGTATTTATTTGGGAGTTTGTCTGGACTAAAGAATTAATTAAACATATCATTGATTCATGTGATATAAATAATATTGAAATATGTGGTTGGGGCATTCGCTCCAAAGATTTTCAAAAAATGAAAGAAGTCTGGCCAATCGCTCCCATATTTGAAGCTCCACTACCTTTTGATAAAGCCTTAATCAAATTTAATTGTGAATTGGCGGATGGCTTTAGTTTTGAACAAGAAGAAAATATTACGTATCTACTGGATCGTGAAGGTAAATATCAAAATAACATGCATGCTGACCAGATGCGTTATGAAATTAATGCTTGGGTATTGCATATACTAGAGTATACTAATCCGGACTGGATATTATTTCCGGACGTTCCTCACAATATATTCACATATTTATTGTATCTAAATGCTCAGAAACATGGGGTGAGAGTTCAAATGATTAGAAGAGGCTTAACTCCAAATTTATTTTTAATAACTAGAACTATTGAGCGTGATTTTCCAAAAGAATTGAATGAAACTCACAAGATTAATCTATCGCCTCATACGTTAGACTTTTTGGAGGCATTTAAAAGGGATAGCGACACTTCACCCTATTATATGAAAGAACAACGCAAAAACTCTAAATTCTTACAAATTTTAAAGAGGTCAATTGCCAAAGGGAGTGATTTATTTACAAGGAAATCGTTTGGTGCTATCCATGTGCATTTCAACAGGAAAAAATTAAAGAAATTTTATGAGAGTATTTGTGATTCTAGTTTTGACTTGCCAAATACAAAACCTTATATAGTTGTTTTTCTACAATTACAACCTGAAAGATCTACAAACCCTGAAGGAGGCGTATTTGCACAACAATGGTTAGTGGTCCAAATGTTGTCACGTGTATGTTCTGAAAATGGTTGGAAAATATATGTGAAAGAACATCCATCTACATTTATGACTGGTCCTAAGTTGTATCGTGGAGAGTGGTTTTACAATGGATTAATGGCACTTCCTAATGTGTCGCTCATTTCAACATCAGTAGATTCAATTAAATTATTAAAGAAAGCAAAGGCTGTTGCTACAGTTACAGGTACTGTGGGATTAGAGGCTGTGACCAATGGTATTCCGGCATTATTATTTGGAGAGTCGCCTTTCTTTGGTTGTGAAGGTACTTTCAGAATTAGGAATTATGAAGATTTGAAGAAGGCAATTTCTTCTATTAATGATGGTATCATTATTGATTTTAATTTAATCAAAAGGTTTTTCAGTGCTTGGGAAAATGATGAGCGATCTTATAATACCGAATTATTTAGAAATGAGGATCATACCTGGCACATGGATGAATGGTGTACCTCAAACTGCAATGTTTACAAAAATGGTTGTGGTAATACTTAAGGAAAATCAAAGGATTTGATTTTTGCAATTTAGCGAAGCCTGATATATAAATTCCTTAGGAAGAGTTTGTTCTATTAAAAATGGTTACAGATAGCCCTATATAAAGAAAGGTTTGATTTTGGTTATCTAAAATATAAAAATATGAATGACTTAAATAGATTTAATAAAACTATCCTATCACAGCAGGAATTACTATATGCTACACTGGGTAAATATTTATCCAAAGGAATGAATGTTGCCCTATTAGACTTTCCTAATCATAATAATGTAGGTGACAACGCCATCTGGTTGGGAGAGAAAGCTGCACTCCGCAAATTAGCTGTTAAGGTTATATACCAATGTGATCACTACAGTTTTTCTGAAAAAACCCTTCGTAAGCGATTAGGAAAAGAGGGTATCGTTTTACTGCACGGTGGTGGTAATTTAGGAAGTGTCTGGCCTGAACATCAACTGTTTCGCGAAAAGATTATCCAATTATTTCCAGACAAAAAGATAATTCAATTGCCACAAAGTGTTCATTTTGATAACGATATTCAGAAAATACGTTTTAAGGAAATAGCAGGAGCACATCAAGATCTTCATATACTGGTACGTGATACAGCCAGTTTAAATATTTTGAAACAACTCGATTTAAAAGTTGAACTATGCCCTGACATGGCATTCGCCATAGGGCATGTAGCTGAAAGCAATGCACCAGTGGTAGACGCAGTATGGCTGGCGAGAACAGACCATGAGACAGTAGGTCAGAATCAATTAAAGTTAATTGTTAAAACTGAAAAACTGGATTGGCTTTATGGTGAGCCTGGTAGGTTTTACTCAAAAGTAATAATGAGGTTCACAGTCCGGATAAGACGAATCGTTCAAAAATCGTATCAACGATCTGAATTTCTCCGTGACTTTGTCGGGGGACTGAATTCAATCTTTTTCGATTTAATAGCACAAAGTAGATTTAATCGAGGCATACGTATCTTATCAAGAGGAAAGATTGTTATAACAGATCGGTTACACGGTCATATTTTATCAACCCTTATAGGAAAACCTCAGGTGTTATTTGATAATCACTACAGGAAGATCGGAAATTATTTAGACTGCTTTATGGTATCGCATGAGGCCATCTTCTATGTTGCTGATGATGAATCAAACGTGGCTGCTAATGTATCTAAAGCGCTGGATGTTACGCAAAAAATGAACTGATTTAATCCGATGACACGAAAGAGTTGCTGTTTATTTGTTATGCCCAGAAAGAGTAACGCCTGGCTTGGTGCTGAAGCGATCTGGATTACTGTTGGTGGTTTGGCAATGGCAGCTGAAAGAAGATTTGGAAATGCCTGGATCATTACATTGGACGAAGTAGTGTGGCCTGCAGAAATATTTAGCTTTCCAAGAGTGAGTACTGTAAATAAGAAACCCAGCAAGCTTCAATATGTTAAGCGTTTTGTGCCCACTCTTTTTAGTACTTTTTTAAAAGATATACTTTTATGGCGCACAAAGGGTAGCTATGTGCCACCTAAAAATGTTCCATGGCATGGGTATGAGGTGCAATTTGTCTGGCAACAACACGATTTATTTGAAGGTCCGGGTCGAAAATTGGCGAATCTTTTAAACGTGCCCTTAATCACTAAGGTAGATGCACCCCTGGTTTGGGAAGCCAAGAGATGGGGTGTTAAACGGCCACTTTGGGGGCGATTAATTGAGAAATATGCTGAGTTAAAGGCTTTTAATAAATCTGATTATCTGGCTTGTGTCTCGCAGGAAGTGTCCGACAAGGTAATTTCGATGGGTGTAGACCAGCGTAAGGTTTTCGTTTCACCAATGGGCGTTGATCCTGCAAATTTTGATGTTTCAAAGGACGAATCTTTGCGCAACGAACTCGGACTTTCTGGCTACACAGTAGTGGGGTGGATTGGTAGCTTTAGAAAATTTCATGGTGTTGATACGGTAATTAAATCATTTGCTGAAGTAGTTAAAGAATTAAAAATGGTTAAGCTCCTTCTTGTTGGAGACGGACCCGCCCGGAATGAAATGGAGGCATTAGTTGCTGCACTTGGGTTGCAAGCAAACGTAGTGTTTACAGGTAAGGTAGAGTTTCAATATATTCCGAAGTATATAAGCTTGTTTGATGTGGCTATTGTAAGTGCCGGCAATAAAAAAGAATTTCACTATTCTCCCATGAAATTAAGAGAGTACATGGCTGCAAAAAAAGCTACCATTGCACCAAAGGCTGGCGAAATTCCTGTAAAATTTAGCGACCAAAACCATCTCTTGTTATATGAAGTAAATGACATTGCCGATCTTGCAGCAACGATCAAAGATCTTGTTGTAGAAAGCACGCTTAGACAAAGAATAGCGGAATGCGGTTATGAGTATGTTGTAAAAACTTCCACATGGGATGTTGAAATTGAGAAGATGGTTTTAAAAGTTTCTAAATAGAAGGGTCATGCCACTTAAGACTAAGTTGCAAAAAATTGGCAGGTACATTACGAATCCTGATTTGTATAAAAACCTCTGGGCATCTTCATTTAATTTAAGAAATCTCAAGGATGAACCCATTATTGTTTGTGGTGCCCCGCGTTCAGGTACAACACTTTTTATTTCTGTTCTGGGATCACATAAAGATATTCTTGCCATTCCCTATGAAACCTGGCTTTTTGTAAATAAACGACCGCAACGCTGGTTTAAGCGTGAATCCTGGAACAGGAAATTTATATTGGTTCAACTAAAAGCATTTCTTCTTTCGTTAAAAATCTCAAAAGATCATAAACGCTGGTGTGAAAAAACACCCGACAACGTACTTCATCTGGATTTTATCTTTTCATTCTTTCAACGGAAAGTAAAAGTAATACATATCATCCGGGATGGCCGTGATGTGGTTATGTCACATCACAAAAAGCTTGGTAAGTTTATGACACCCCAAAAATGGGTGAAATATGTTGAGGGCGGCCTCGCTCACAAAGAAGACCCTAATGTATTAACCATTCACTATGAAAACCTTATTCAGGATTTTGATGCAACGATGCGCGTAGTTTCTGATTTTTTGCAAATTCAAAATACATTTAAAAAAGAGTTTTTCTGGAAACCAATGTTACGGATAATGCGAGTGTGATAAGTGGATATGGGAATAAAGGTCTCTATGTTGCAAAGGAGCTTTCTGATAAATCGCTGAACAAGTGGCGAAATAATGCTGAGGTGATAAAACAATTTGATGAATTTAAAATGGCAAAGGAATTACTTCATAAACTTGGATACCCTGATTCATAATCATGGAAGCATTATTATCACAACAGAATTTAGATAACGCAAACTATTCAGTATTGCTCGATAAACAGGTCGGATCTGATTCCCTGTTGATTTCTTTTGGAGGTATTGCTAACGCACTACCAATTCCTGTTTTTGAATTTATGCGATCACTTGATCAATACGAAGTCAATAAAGTTTTCATACGTGATTTCAGACAATGCTGGTATACAAATGGTATTGAGGGTATTAGCAATACACCCTTTGAAACAATCAAGTACTTGCATAGCTTGATTGATAATTTCGGAAAGAAGAGAGTTGTATTTATGGGAAATTCTGCGGGAGGATATGCAGCCATGCTATACGGCCAGATTTTAAATGTAAGTGAAGTGCATGCGTTCTCACCGCAAACATTTATCGACTCATGGCATCGACTTCTATATTGGGATAGAAGGTGGCCTAAAGAAATAAGTAACCTGAATAAGGATTATCAGGATTTCTTTGACCTTAAACAAGTTTTTAAGAAATACGGTGGCGGTTCAACGGTTCATCATATGTACTGGGATAAAAGACATCGGCTGGATAATTTTCATGCAAAACGAATGAAGGGTAAGTTTATAACATATCACAGCTATAAAACGGGAGGACATGCGGTAATCAAACAATTGCGCAACAATGGGGAATTGGAAAGTATTTTGAAAAGCGCATTACGGAATGGATAATAAGAGTGTATTTGTTGTCATTGTTACCTTCAGAAGGCCTTCTGTATTAGAGGCTTGTTTGCAAAGTCTTGCAATTCAAAATCTTTCGGAAGCAGACCGGGTGCATGTGGTAGTAAATTCAGATGATGCAGAAACAATAAATGTAATTAATTCGAATCGTAGCGCATTCAGTGCAAGCATAACATATGAAGTTTTAAACAATGAGGGACCTGCTGGTGGTTTTTATGCAGGGATAAAAAAATTTCTGGAGGAATCTCATGTTGAGTTCGTTTGGCTTATGGATGACGACATTATTGTGGCACCTGATTGTTTGCAAAAATTGTTTATATACACTGAAAAGGGTGATTATATATATCCAAAAGTGATAACAGCATCAGGTCAGGAAGTGGTGTCATTCGGTTGGTGGGGAGTTTTAATGCCAAGAAGGGTGATAGAAAAGGTTGGGTTGCCCCTTAAAGAGTTATTCTACTGGGCAGAAGATACAGAGTATTTGCAGAACAGAATAATGCGTGTTTACGGTATCCAGCCATTCAGATGCCAGGAGGCAGTCGTCAAACACCTGCATAATCGCAATTTGAAACGACCTTCGTGGTTTTACTATTATGCAGCAAGAAATACTTTATATTATCGCACCTATATTGCCGGTTATACATGGTATCGGTTCAAGCGTACGTTATACCTGTACCCTAATCTCATTTTTAAGATTTTAACTAAGGAGGATAGGAAAATATTAAAAATCGGATTATTGATCTATGGTATATGGCATGGTATTATTGGTAAAACAGGTAAGTTGATTGATCCAAATCAATATAGTTAATGAATTATATGCTAAAGCGTCATCCCTTATATTATTTGCGGCACGCAAACCGATACATAAAAAGATTATTCTTAACGCTGTTTCACTCGCATAAACCAGATTTTTTAATTATTGGTGCACAAAAGGCTGCCACCACTTCACTCTATAATTACTTAAATCAATTGCCTGGATTGGTAGGTTCAATTAATAAGGAGATTTATTATTTTGATAGGGAGATAAACCATGGAAAAGATACCAAATGGTATCACAACTTTTTTAAAAGTATTTCTACCGGTAAGAAAATGTATTTTGAGGCTACACCAAATTATCTGTACTACCCATGGGTCGCAAAAAATATTTATGACTACAATCCGCACTTGAAGTTGGTGGTCATTCTTCGCGATCCGGTAGCAAGAGCTTTTTCTGCATGGAATATGTACAAAAGTTTTTATGATAGGAAGGAGTTTTACAGACTACAAAAGGGTTTACGTGCTGGTGAAAAAAATTATATTAATGAATATTTATTTAAGAATAGGGATGCATTCCCATCCTTTGAAGAGAGTATAGAAATAGAATTGAAATTACTTGAAAGTAACCTTTCAATACCCGAACCATCTATATTGCGCAGAGGTTTGTATTCTCAGCAGCTAAAAGAATACTTTAAATATTTTAAGAAAGACCAAATCTATTGTATTGGTTATCGTGATTTAGTCCAAAATCCTCAGGTAGTTGTCAGTAAATTGTATCAGTGGCTGACTGAAAATGAAACTGGTAATATTAAGTTTAGGGCTGAAAAGAGGAATGCGAGAAGTTACTCTACAAAAATCCCTGTTCAAATACTAAAGCAACTTGATTCATATTATGCAAATGAAAAAAATCAAGTTGAATCCTTATTCGGGATAAGTATTAATTGGTAACAAAGTCATTTCAGCCTTTCTTTGTTGATAACTTTGATATGTTAATAATTTCAGTAATCATTTATACTGATTGATGCTTTCAATGCCAATAATTAGTATTCAAATTGAAAATTCTCCAATTCATACAAAAACCTCAACTGCGCGGAGCAGAAATGTTTGCATCCCAGTTAAGTGAGCAACTGCTTGCGTTGGGTCATGAATGTAAAATGGTAACCCTTTTTAAAGGTGAGGCAAGTCTCCCTTTCTCAGGTGAATTCATTCACCTGAACCGGCCCATGAACAAGCGCCTGTGGGATTGGGAAACACGGGTTGTCGCCAGAGGATACGAGTATATATTTTTTAGTTATCTTTGTTAATCATGAAAAAAACAATTCAACCACCGCTTAGTAACATTCAATCCGAGTTGTTGAAGCTCTTTACAGTCGATTTACCTAAGCAAGATTTAGTGGAGCTAAAAAAAGTGATAGCACACTACTTATTGGAACGGTCGCGGGATCAGGCTGATAAGGTGTGGGCAAAGAAAGGATACTCTGATGAACGTTTATTGGAAATACTGGTGTATGAAAGAAGTTATTATAAAATATAAGGATTCACGGGTGCTTGACTTACTTAAAAGTCTTGCCGTGCATTTCAATTTTTCTATTTCAGAAAAGCAGGAATTCGCAGCAGAAAAAAAAACAGGTAAAGAAACCAAGGCAACGGATTTCGTTAATCAGTGGGCGGGCTTTTTAAAAAAGCCTGATACAGACACTTCGAAATACGATTACCTTTCCCAAAAATATAAGTAATGAAGAGAGTCCTTTTCGACACGAATATCCTACTGGATATTGCGTTAAGGCGTAATCCGTTTTTTGAAGATACCCTTAAACTATTCGGCTTAATCGATCAGAAACTGATTGCAGGAAATATTACCGCATCTACGGTTACCGATATTTATTATATAGCAAAGAAGGAAAAGGGGCATGTTGAATCCATAAGCTTTATAAAGGGTTTGTTTGATGTGGTTGATGTTATGGGAGTTGAAAAGAGTACCATCGTTAATGCTTTGGCATTAGATATGAAGGACTTTGAAGATGCTGTTCCGGTATCTGCATCTATTTTAAATGACATTGACGTAATCATTACACGAAATGATGGGGACTTTGTAAAGAGCCCACTTCCTGTAAAAAGCCCGCAAGAATTTTTGAAAGATTTTGAATAATGATTTTCAGCCGGCCTTAATCATTCTGATTTAGCCGGGTTATTTCCTTCATATTACTGAGCTGTACATTGAAAATCCTCCAACTTATACAAAAACCTCAACTGCGCGGAGCAGAGATGTTTGCAAGTCAGTTGTCAAATCAATTGGTGCAAGCCGGGCATGAGGTTCATTTAGTAAGTTTATTGGCAGGTAATGCTACGCTTCCATTCGAGGGCAATCACGTCCGGTTAAACCGTCCGCTCAATAAACGCTTTGTTGATGTTACAGGCTGGAAGACACTCGCGCAGCATATTCAAAATATTAAACCAGATGTAGTGCAGGCCAATGCCGGAGATACCCTGAAGTTTGCCGTTTTTTCAAAACTATTTTTTGGCTGGGAGGTACCCATCGTTTTTCGCAACGCAAACAAGGTGAGTGATTTTATTAACACCACTCCCAAGTTGCTTTTTAATAAATGGCTCGTGAGCCGGGTTAGCCATATTATTTCAGTCAGTGAGTTGTGCCGGCAGGATATTGTTGCCACATATTCGATGGATAAAATGAAAACGACCACGGTGCCCATCGGTATTGATCTGCAGGAAATACACGAGGCAGTTCCGCAGGATCTGCAAAGTCTGTTTGCATCTTCAAAAGTGCTGGTCCATGTGGCGAGCTTTGTTCCTGAAAAAAACCATGCCGGTTTGCTGAGGATTGTGAAAAACTTGCTTGAAAATGGAGAACCTATTAAACTGATATTGATAGGTGATGGGAAACTGAGACCGGTTGTGCAACAGCAGATAACCGAAATGCAGTTGACCGATCACGTAGTTTTAACGGGATATAGAAAAGATGTACTTCAGATAGTCAGGCATGCCCATGCTTTTGTATTGCCGAGCAACATAGAAGGATTGCCCGGTGTGATACTGGAAGCGATGCATGTTCGCACCCCGGTAATTGCCTATGATGTAGGAGGGGTATCCGAGGTAGTGAAGTCAGGGGAAACGGGATGGCTTGTGAGGGCAGGCGATGAAACGGGGTTTGTGTCGGCTGTGCAGGAGGTGCTTAATTCAGATAGCATGGATAGGATAAAGGAAAATGCCTTTCACCTGGTGACGAATGAATTTGATAACCGGATGATAGCGAAACGTTTTCTGGAGGTGTATCAGAGGGTTGCCGGTTTCCGGTTAAAGAAGTAAGGCGAGGGCGTATAGGAAAAGTTTCATTGTCGATGCATGTGGAGGTTGCTGGTCACCAGTTGCCGGTTGCCAGTCACAGGTTGCCAGTATCAAGTTTCCGGTTTTCTGGTTAAAGAAGTAGGGCGAAGGTTCATTCTGGCTGCTGAATACCTTACTCTCGCATTTACTTTCAACTTTTTACTTACTACTTCTTACTGTCAAGTCCATAGTCCAAGGTCGATAGTCCATAGCGGATGGGAGGTTGCTGGTTATTGATACTGGATTCTGGCCTTTTACTTTCAGCTTTTTACTTCGCGATTGGGGCTTCTTATTGTTCAGTCCGTAGTCCATGGTAGATAGTCCATAGAAGATGGAAGTTGCCAGATACTGGATGCTGGCCCTTTCAGCTTTCCGCTTTATGCTTTCTACTTCTTACTTCTCGTTTCCTGATCCTTAACCCGTAACTTTAAGCCTTGAATTGGATTTAAAAATAATGCCTGAAAAGATTAAAGTCCTCCATATCATTAAGTCACTGGGAAGAGGTGGTGCCGAGATGCTGCTGCCTGAAACACTGAAGCTGCATGATCAAACCCGCTTTGAATTTCATTACATCTATTTCCTTCCATGGAAAGATCAGATGGTGGAGTCGATTCAAAATGGTGGGGGTTTGGTAACGTGTTTGTCAGCTTCCAATAATATTAAGATCATGCTCAAGGTGTTTAGCGTGATTCGTTATGTGAAAGAAAATAACATACAACTCATTCATTGCCACTTGCCGTGGGCCGGCATAATGGGCAGGCTGGTGTATAAAGCCACAAAGGTGCCGGTACTTTATACGGAACATAACAAGCAGGAGCGTTATCATTTTCTAACGCGGTGGATGAACAGACTTACCTTCAACTGGCAAAGCGCGGTGGTGGCGGTTTCAAAAGATGTGGCAGAGTCGATACAGAAAAATATAAGACCCCGCATTCCGGTATATGAAATATTGAACGGTGTAAATACGAATTTTTTTACACGTGATCGGGAAGAAGGCAAACGCTTCAGGCAGCAGTTGAATATTCCGGAAGATGCCATCGTGATAGGAACCATAGCCGTGTTTCGTTTTCAGAAGAGACTAAAGGAATGGATGCAGGTTTTTGCAGCAGTGTCAGCAAAACATCCACATGTATATGGAATCATCGTAGGTGATGGCCCACTGAAAGAGGAGTTACTTCAGCATCGCAAACAACTTGGACTGGAAACAAAGTTGATCATGCCCGGCTTGCAAACCGAGGTAAAGCCCTGGTATTCCGTGATGGATATTTTTATGATGACATCCGTATTTGAAGGCTTGCCTATAGCGTTGCTGGAAGCGATGAGTATGGAATGCGCGATTGCCACCACCGATGCGGGTGGCATCAGGGAAGTGATAAAACATGAAGAGAGCGGGGTGATGGTAAGTGTGGAGCAATGGAAGCAACTGGAAGGAGAACTCAACCGGTTAATTGATAATGAAACGTGGCGAATTACGCTGGGGCAGTCGGCCCGCGTGCGGGTGAAGGAAGCGTTTGGGATGGAAAGGATGGTGGGGGAGTTGGAGGAACTCTATGTGAAAGTAGTATCAAGGCGCGAACCAAAATCCTGGCTGCAATCCTGAGCCCACCATGCTGAAACCTTTTCTGTCACATCGTTCCAGGATCAAACCATCGCCTTTAAAGCAAACACTACACCGCGAAGGATCCCCCCAATCGTAGCCCGGCTTCGTTTTAGGGGATCCTTCGCTACTGTGAGTTTCATGTTCAATGAAGGGCACATTAAGAAAAAGTGTTTACATAATGCAGCACAGACCCAGGGCCCGCTCAGGATTGCACTTCGACTTTTTAGGGTGTTTCGATTCAAGGACACACACATCACCTCGTTTTTTTGTAGGGCTTTTATTCCATAAAATTGTAACGGAGTCTAAAAAATTTATGGAGATCAGGAATGCTGAAGAGAAAGACATACCTGCCATTGTTGAGCTGTTGAAGCTCAGCCTGGGAGAATCGCTAATGCCCAAGTCGGAAGCATTCTGGCGGTGGAAGCATGTAGATAATCCGTTTGGGAAATCACCGGTGTTGCTGGCGATTGAAAACGATCAGCTTATTGGTGTGCGCGCCTTCATGCGGTGGGAATGGCGCCAGGGAGATAAAGTTTACCGGGCAGTCCGTGCCGTAGATACAGCCACCCATCCGGCCCATCAGGGCAAGGGCATTTTTAAAAAACTTACGTTGCAGCTGGTGGATCAATGCAGGCAGGAAGGCGTTGATTTTATTTTCAATACACCCAATAAAAGCAGCAAGCCCGGATATCTGAAAATGGGTTGGATTGAACAAGGCCGTTTGCCCATTAACATCAGGCCGCTGTGGCCTTTGCGAACCAGACGATCAGACTTTGATGCGCAGTATGAATTGACTTCAACCCATGAGGTTTTTGCCAGACTCACCTATACCTTTCAGTCGAAAAGATTACAGACCCATTATTCGAACCGGTTTTTCATTTGGCGCTATACGCAGAATCCCAATATCCGGTATTATGCAATACGTGCAGCGGATCATTCGTATGGTATCATATTCCGGCTTAAGCCAGGCAAGGCAGGCGTGGAATTCAGGATATGTGATGTGATATTTTCTGATCTGGCGGATCTTTCCCAATTGAATAAACATCTTTTTCAGGTAGTGAAGGAGTCAGCTGCATCATTCCTTACCATAGCGAATGCTGATTTATTGCCCTGGTCTTTTTCACTGAATATTGGCCCTATGATTACGGTAAGGCCAATGGCAGTTGATAATTCTTTATCTTTCGATTTCTGGAAACCGTCATTGGGTGACATGGAGGTATTTTAAGTCATGGTGCAGGGATTATTTATATGGTTGATTACCTTTTTGTTCTCGTATTTTATTATAAATGCCTTAGGTCAGCGTGATCGTTTTTTAGATAAACGATTTTTGACCATCCTTTTTTTTTATCACTCTTTACTTGCAATTACCTATTACCTCTACGCGTTGTTTAATCCCTCAGACTCAAGAGCGTATTACGCAAAAGTAATCCGTGATTACAGGGGTGAAGCATGGCTTGATTTTTACGGAACCAGTACCACGTTTATTGAATTTGTGGGTTATCCATTTATCAAATTCATGGGATTTACCTATGAAAGTATTATGGTGACATTTTCTTTTTTTGGTTTTGTCGGATTTATTTTTTTCTATGTCTTCTTTAAGGAACGTATTAAACTAAGTCACAATTTTTTTTCGTTTAGTTTTCTAACGCTGATTTTTATTTTACCGAATCTTCATTTCTGGTCTTCTTCCTATGGTAAAGGTTCATTGATTTTTTGTGGTTTCGGATTATTTTTCTTTGCGATCAATAAACCTTTTCAGCGATTGTGGGCGCTTATAATTGGTGGCTATATTATTTATATGATTCGCCCTCATATTTTTTTCGTAATTCTGATTGCCATTGCTATAGCCTATACCTTTTCAACCAAAGGCGTGCTGCCAGTTTATCGCATTATTATTTTACTGGCAGCAGGTATTACTCTGTATTATATCTATGACGACATTCTTACCATTACAGGCCTTGAAGATGAATCTATTTTTGAAGATGCATTTTCTGAACGCGCTGATCGCCTGACTAACGCAACCTCTGGAATAGACATAGCCAACTATAACCTGGCTGAAAAAATGTTTGCCTTTTGGTTCAGACCTTTATTTTTTGATGCGCCCGGTTTTTTAGGATTGGTTGTTTCATTTGAAAATTTATTTTACCTGTACATTTTTGGCTCATTAATACGACCTAAGGCAATTGTTTATTTGTTTAGAGCCGATGCCATTACCAAAACGTGTTTGTTTACTTTTCTTGGAGTATCGTTTGCTCTCGCGCAGATATCGGGTAATCTTGGCCTGGCCATGCGTCAGAAAAGTCAGGCAATGATTTTGATGCTGTTCGTGATCTTGAAATTTATGGATGAACAGAGAATCGTTCAGCTGCGCAGGGTTGCCTTGCGAAAGAAAATACAGACCAGGATGAAGCCACAGGTATCAACAGGCAAGACATCAGATATAAGTATTAAGACGCTAGACGTAAGATGATGAGTTGTGATTTGTTAGTGTGCATTGGATTTAGAGTCCGTAGTCAGTCTTATTACTTACTACTTACTACCTACTACTAAAATGAACGGCATCTTTACCATATCACTGGATTTTGAACTGCACTGGGGTGGGTTTGAGAAGTGGACGTTGTCAAACCAGTCGGCAGTCGGCAGTCATCAGTCGGCAGTTACCGGTAACCGGCAACCAGCAACTGGTAACTATGATCAGTATTTCCTCAACACCCGAAAAGTAATTCCACAAATGCTCGCCTTGTTTGAGAAGTATGGGGTTCATGTAACATGGGCCACGGTGGGGATGCTGTTTCATCAGGGCAAAACTGAATTATTGAACAATGCTCCTGCACATAAACCAGATTATGTAGAAAAGAAACTGAGTGCCTATGAATATATTAATTCAAAGGGCATAGGAGAAAATGAAGAAGAAGATCCGTTTCATTTTGCGCCATCACTGATCAGGCAAGTTATAGCGACACCACATCAGGAGCTGGGTACACATACGTTTGCCCATTACTATTGCAATGAGGCAGGACAAACGGCCGAACAGTTTCGTGAAGACCTGCGTGCGGCACAGAGTGTGGCAAAGGAATACGGTTGTGTGCTCAGATCACTTGTTTTTCCACGCAATCAGTTTAATGATGATTATTTAAAAGTGTGTTATGAAGAGGGCATCACCTCGGTGCGGTCAAATCCATTGGATTGGTTCTGGCATATTGAAAGCACGCAAAGTGAATCAGCCTGGAAGCGACTGAACCGCGGGCTGGATGCCTATTTTCCAATTGGCAAAAAGAACACCTATCGATTGAATGCGATTGAGGTGCGCGATGGTTTTCCGGTTTGCATTCCCGCCAGCCGTTTGTTGCGGCCCTACCGGCCAAAAGAATTTTTTCTCAATTCATTTAAGGTACAACGTATTCAATCTGAAATGACCAGGGCGGCCAGAAGCGGAGAAATTTATCATCTGTGGTGGCATCCTCATAATTTTGGAAATTATCCGGCAGAGAGCCTGGCAGGATTGAAGCAGATCCTGCAACACTATCAGTATTTGAGGAAGGAGTATGGAATGGTAAGTTGCACGATGGGGGAGATTCGTGAAATGATAGGTTAATTAATACCTGTTTCTCTGTCTGAAGGATCTAATAAATAAATCATGGAGCCATCCTGAGCGAAAAAAACGGATCGTGCGGTTACAATCAACAATGACCGAGGCAATGGTTTGATCGCTGCTGCGATCAGCGAAGGATCCCCCAGACCGGAGCACGAAACCAGAAAACTATGATCGTAGTATAATCCCTTCGGATAAGGGGATCCTTCGCTTCTGAGAATTTCATAGTTGAATACCTGCTGTTTAGACAAACTCATTCTTATAATAAATCGTCAACATGTTGCCCGCTCAGGATTGCAGTCAGTTTTTTTGTTTTGTCTCCATCTGGAGTATCCACTAAAAAAATCAGGGAGCCTTGCCCGCTTCCAAGGTGGATCTTCGACAGGATTGCAGTCTGCTTTTTTGAGTTTATGGTTCCATGCTCATAATCACTGAAGACAGGTCTTTCCAGGTGGGATTCATACTGGCGATGAGGTCGTCTTTCCATTTTCGTGTTTTGCCTTTGATAAAAAATTCGCGTTCAGTGGCTTTTTCTATAGAGTCGAGACCTTCGTAAAACACCGGTTTAAGAACGTTATACTTTGAGGAAAAGCTTCCTGGGTTTAGTCTGGTCTGATGTTCCCAGAGTCTTGTTCGAAGGTCGGTGGTCATGCCTGTATAGAGAACAGTATGATGCTTGTTGGTAAGGATGTATACATAGGCAGCAGGGTGCATTCTCGAAATTAATTGATTTATTGTTTTACAGAGGCGATCAATAAGTAAATTAAAGAGCAATCCTGAGCAATAAAAAATAACACATAGTCCCTTAACCAACATGGTATTTGATGCCAGAAGTCAGATTGTTGTTGTAGTAAGCGAAGGATCTCCCAGATGGTAGGTACAAACCGGAAAAATGATTATTGGAAACGTGTCCTTCGATTGAGGAGATCCTTCGCTGGTATGTCTTTCAAAAGTGGTTTTATGCTTAATGGAAAACTCAGTTTTTGTATATAGTGGCACCACCTTGCCCGCTCAGGATTGCGGCTAATTATTTTTGTTTATGACTTGGTAAGGACTATCCTCTAAAAGTTTTGGAGCAATCCTGAGCGGCAATTGAAAAGAGAAAACATCAAGCTTGAAAAGTCAGGATTCAAAAAAGTATCTTCAAACAATATCAATCCAACGAAGGATCTCCTGATTCGTGGGGCAAGACCAGCAAACGAATATCGAAGCAAAGTCCTTCGATTGAGGAGATCCTTCGCTGGTATGAATTTCAAAAGTGGTTTAATGCTTAAAGGAAAACTCAGTTTTAACAGATAGTGGCACAACCTTGCCCGCTCAGGATTGCAGCTTATTTTTTTGTTTGAGGCTTCGTAAGGTCTATCCTCTACAAGTTTTGGAGCAATCCTGTTCCGCCAGTTGGCGGAGACGTGTCAGACTTTTGGCTGAAGGATCTCCCAGATCGTAGCGCCAGATCAGGAATCGAATATCGTAGCAAAGTCCACATTACTGACTATTTGAATTCACCGGATTCAATAAGAACCTGATCAATAAGTATTCTGGAAAATCTGAAGTTTTTCTTTTCCAGTTCTCGTATCAGGGGAAAAATTTCTTTGACAACCCCTTTTTGCTTTGCCATCAAAAGCACTTTCAATGAGCCAATGATTTTAAGATGTAAACTCCTGGCTACTTTTCTTCCCTTCTTTTCATCAATGATTAATATCGAATTTTGTATTTCAAGAGCGAGGGCAATGGCGCTGGCCTCACCTTCGTCAACGAGTTTTTTCAGTTCCGTTTTTTTATCCTCACTCTGAGCATCTTTAATGATTATCCATGCAGGAAGATCTTTACCGAACTCCTGCTGAACGATGGAGGTAGTTACGATGGTTTCAAAAACCTTCTGTAGTATTTCAAGTTGGTTGATACGGTCAAAGGCAATCAAACAACTGGTGTCGGAAATAATGATGCTACTCACCAGGTGGCCTCCTTAAATCTTCAGGCGTTTCACTGAAAATGGAAACTCCATATTTTCCAACGGTTTCAATAAACTCCCTTTTTGTTATTCCCGCAAATTCAGCAGCCTGTCCGGAAGAAAGAATTCCCTTGTCGAATAGAATGGCAGCAACGGCCATTTTTATTTCTATTTCATTTACTTCCTCGGGTATGCTCAGCGTTAGTTTTTTCATACTCTAAAGTTAAGTAATTAATTAAATTCAAAGCGGGGATTATTGGTAAAAGTGAAGAGAATCAAACCGTTGGGTTAGTATGATGTGTATGGGCATAGTCCGCTCCGCAAAAAAGTCATAGGTACATATCGGTAAACCGGGGTGTGAATTCAAAAGAGCCGATATTGGCCTTGAATAGTCAGGATTCAAAACAGCATTTTCAATAATAAGAAATCGAGCGACTTGTCAGCCAGTGGGCAGACACGTCTCCGCCAGTTGGCGGATCCCCAAAGGGATCCTTTGGACAGGATTGTGGTAAGTTTTATTTTAGTGTCACATCAGGCCGAAGTACCAGCGACTGACATGGTCATCAATTTCAATGGTTACTACTTACTACTTACTTCTCCACCTTTCACTCCTTCAATTCTCACCTTATCCACCCGCCAACCTCTTCCCAAATTGTTTAGTTTTGCCAACATGCCCAATAAACCGCGCCTGCTTCGCATTACCACTGTTCCGGTTTCCTTAAAGCTATTGCTGAGAGGTCAGTTTACTTTTTACCAGCAACAGGGTTTTGAGGTGCTGACGGTAAGCGCGGATGGCCCAGAGGTGAAAGACATAACAGGTGAGGGTGTTCCTCACCAGGTAGTGCCGATGACCCGCGCGATCACACCGTTGCAGGACTTGATCAGCCTGTGGAAGTTGATCCGGTTTATAATTGAATTCAAACCCGACATAGTTCATACCCACACACCTAAAGCAGGACTGCTGGGCATGATGGCAGCATGGATGTGCAGGGTGCCCGTGCGCATGCACACCGTGGCAGGCTTGCCGCTGATGGAAGCGAAAGGAGTAAAGCGGTCTGTGCTGAAAATAACAGAAAGGATAACCTATGCGTGTGCCACTAATATCTATCCTAATTCGAAGGGGTTGTTTGACTTTATCATTCGGGAGTTTCAGGTTGCGGATAGTCAGTTACCGGTTACCGGTTACCGGTTACCTGTTATCGGTGAAAAATTTCAGATTATCGGAAAAGGAAGCAGTAATGGAATCGATACAACCTGGTTTTCACGTACTCCTGAATTGATAAACACTGCGAGAGTGTTGAGAAGAGTCCATCAGGTACCCAGTGAGGCGATCGTGTTTTGTTTTGTTGGCCGCATCGTGAAAGACAAGGGCATCGTTGAACTGGTGCAGGCATTTAAAAAACTTTCATCCTCCGCTGACACACGCCTGATGCTGGTGGGATCATTTGAACAGGAGCTGGATCCACTTCCGGCAGAAATAATTCATTACCTACAGCATGACGCCCGCGTGATCATGGCCGGCTTTCAGCACGATGTGCGGCCATGGTTGCTGGCCTCCGATGTTTTTGTGTTCCCGAGTTACCGCGAAGGTTTTCCCAATGTGGTGATGCAGGCTGCGTGTCTGGAGATACCCGGTATTGTATCGGATATCAACGGATGCAATGAAATCATTGAAGACCAGGTGAGCGGATTGATTGTGCCACCTAAGGATAGTGATGCCTTGCATGATGCGATGCTGAAGATGATCACAGAAAAGGAGTTGCGTGCATCCTTTGCCGCGAAGGCGCGAAAGTTTGTAGCAGAAAATTTTGATCAGCAGTATGTGTGGGGTGAGTTGTTGAAGGAATATTTGAAGTTTCTGAGGTAACCTCCTGATCGCGTTTCTCATTCTGTAGTCATTGGAATCAGCTGCGCTGACTTCATTGCAGAAGAGTTAAGACACATTCCACCACGAAGCAGTCATCCTTGCCTGCCCGCCCTTTGGCGGGGGCAAGCTGGATAATGGCAATATAAAAACCACTTTAAATAAATATTGAATGAACTGAATTCGTAGCACAGCGCGACCCGGGATCTCCTTCAGTGTAGTACGTACTTTCTACGAAGTGATTTAACTTAATATGTGAATAGTATTTCAGAATACTACCTGCGCGTTACTTTAAGGAGATCGCGGGTCGTGTAGTTAAGCTTTGTGTAGAGGTAAAGCCTTGGTTAACTTGCCCGCTGCCTGCCCGCCTTATGGCGGGATGACATCGTTGCAGGACAGTTCAGATACAATCCATGATGAAGCAGTCATTGCTGCCTGTCCGCCCTTTGGCAGGGTCGCGTATTGAAAATTGTGGTTGATTTTAAACCTGGGTGTCATTCCGGGCAAGCTGGACGATTCAGGTAAATAAGTTAATCTTTTTAATTTAATTGTATTTACAAAGATCGCCTTGCGCGACCCGGAATCCAGTTAATAATAACACCAGACATTCATATCTCCGTGATCAGAATAGACTTATTTATCCAGCTTTTTAAACAACTCAAACTCCTTTGGGTCAAACCATTTTTCACTAAGGTCTTTCCATTCAGGATTTATACTGCCAATTAATTCCTCCTTCCACTTGCGATGATATTTTTTCAATTGTTTCTCGCGATGAATCGCAAGCTTGATTTCTCCGAACTCTTCATAATAAACTAAATTTCGGCAATTGTATTTTGCCGTGAAACTACCTTTGTTTCTTTTTACTTTATGATCGAATATGCGATTCTCAAGACTATTGGTTACGCCTGTGTAAAGTACCGTGTGCCGATCGTTTGTCACGATGTAGACAAAATAAGTCATTATTCAAGTTAATGAGAGATAGAGGTATCTCATAAATATCTTTGAAGTTTTTCTTCAACGGGATTGCTGTTTGCCCGCCCTATTGGTTGACAGCGATTTCAAACACAACCCAACGCGAAGCAGTCATCGCGGGCAAGCCGGATTAAGGTGATCATGAAATCACTTGATCAAATATTGTAATAATTTAATTCGAAGGGTAGCGCGACCCGCGATCTCCTTTTATTTGGCACCAACTTTCTGCGAAGCGCTTCTACTTTAGGATAAATGAATAGTATTTTATAAGACCAACTGTTCGTTACTTCATGGAGATTGCGGGTCGCGTATTGAAAATTGGTGTTGCGTTTAAACCTGGGTTAACTTGCCCGCAATGACAGTCGGATCAGAAGAGTGTGTAAGCAATTTTCTCTTTTTTACTACCTTCGGCACTATGAAAAAAATATTCACCATCGTATTTCTGCTATGTGCATCCCCGGCATTTGCCCAGTATAGCCTTGATCAGTTTCTAAGTCACCCGATCGAATCGGGGTTTGCATCTTCTCCTGATGGCAAAACCATCGCCTGGGTGGTGAATGATCAAGGCAAGCGAAACATACTGGTGAAATCAGGCAGTGACCTTCCGCGCTTCATCACCGACTATCCGCAGGATGATGGTCAGGAAATTTCGCAGCTGTGTTTTCTCCCAATGGCACCAAATTCCTGTATGTGCGGGGCAGTGCTGCTAACCGGGCCGGTCAAAATCCCAATCCGCAAGCCTGGCCGATGGCACTGAGATGGCGATTTATTATAAAGAGATTTCTTCAAAAAGTCCGCCTGTAAAAATCACGCAGGGTAGCAATCCGGTTTTATTTAAAGACGGAATAAAATTTCTGTTCAGCAAAGGCGGACAGATTTACGAATCACCCATGGATATCAATGCCACACCGAAGTTGCTGTTCACGGCACGGGGCACGAATGTGAGTCCCAGGTTTTCTCCCGATGGCAATGAAGTTTTGTTTACCAGCATGCGTGGTGATCATGGTTTTATCGGAATATTTAATACACTCAGACAAGTTATTCGCTGGATTGCACCGGATGTATCGCACGATGAATTTCCGGTGTGGTCACCGGATGGCAAACGTGTAGCTTTCATTCGTAAACCAGGAACGAAGATCGGAGCGTTGAATGACATCACGGGAGGCGTTCCGTTTTCCATCTGGGTAGCTGATGCAGAAACAGGTCGCGCCAGCATGATCTGGAAATCACCGGCTGATGATGGAGGCTTTGCACAGGAAGCATCTGCACCGCTTGCGTGGACCAGCACAGGAAGGATTTTGTTTTATTCTGAACACAGCGGATGGAATCATGTCTGGTCAATGAATGAAAATGGCAGCGACCTGAAAGACATCACTCCCGGCAACGGAGAAGTGGAAAGTTATGTGGTGGATGCAACGGGCAGGTATATTTATTTTGATGGCAACCGCGATGACATTGATCGCAGACACATCTGGAAGTCGGATGTTGCCAGTGGAAATCCGGTGGCAATAACTACGGGTGAAAATATTGAAATGTATCCGGCCTTTGCGGGCAATATTTGTACGCGTTTCGTTCTACGGTTAATTCATCAAAGTCGCTGGTGCGTATTGATGAAGCTGACGAAAGCGGTGATACCGGTTTCGAATCAGAAGAGCACTACGTTTAACAATGCCGGTTTTGTGAAACCCGAGCAGGTGGTGTTGAAAGCAGCTGATGGCACCACGATACATGCGCAACTTTTTATTGATCGCACGAAATCCGGTAAACGACCAGGAGTGGTGTTCATGCATGGCGGATCACACCGGCAGATGTTGCTCGGCTTTCACTATTTGGATTACTATATTCATTGCTATGCATTCAATCAATATCTCGCCAGTAATGGCTATGCGGTGATCTCTGTAAACTTTCGTACTGGCATAGGCTATGGCCGCGATTTCAGAAGGGTAAAAAACCAGGGACCACGTGGTGCGAGTGAATACCAGGATGTAGTGGCTGCTGCAAAGCATCTTCAAACCATGGCAGAAGTGGATGCAGCGAAGATTGGTTTGTGGGGAGGTTCCTATGGTGGTTATCTCACTGCGATGGGCTTGTCACGCAACCCCGAAATTTTTAAAGCCGGTGTGGATGTGCATGGCGTACATGACTGGTCGTTTGACGGACAGGACGCCACCAATTACTGGGGCATACAAAAAAATGAGAAAGAACTGGCACTCAAATCATCTCCCAATGGTGATATATCAAAGTGGACAGCACCCGTGCTGATGGTGCATGGCGATGACGACCGCAACGTAAACTTTCAGCAGACTACAGACCTTGTAGAAAAACTCAGAGACAAAAACGTGCCGGTGGAATTGTTGATACTTCCTGATGAAGTGCATGGCTTCTTGAGATATGACAGCTGGAAGCGCGTGTTTGAAGGAGCGAAGGACTTCTTTGACAGAAAATTGAAATAGTTACCGGTTTCCAGTCACCGGTTACTGGCCACCGGTGACCGGCAACCTTTATAAAGTTAAGAGATGAAAAAACTGGTAGTCCTCACCGGGGCCGGCATCAGTGCCGAAAGCGGAATAGCAACTTTTCGTGATTCAGGTGGTTTATGGGAAGGACATCGCGTGGAGGATGTGGCAACTCCTGAGGGATGGATACGAAATCCGGAAATGGTACTGGAATTTTACAACCAGCGAAGAAAGCAGGCCGTGGATGTAAAGCCCAATCGTGGCCATGAAATACTGATGGAACTGGAACAGCATTTTGATGTAACGATCATCACACAGAATGTAGATAACCTGCATGAGCGTGCGGGCTCATCAAAGGTCATTCATCTTCATGGCAGTTTGTTTGAATCGCGTAGTACAAAAAAACCAACGCTCGTATATCCGATAAAAGGGTGGGAACTGAAAATGGGCGATGTGTGTGAGTTGGGTTCACAACTGCGCCCCAACATTGTGTGGTTTGGTGAAGCCGTGCCCATGATTGAAGTGGCAGCGGATATTGCCAGCCGAGCAGATATCTTTCTGGTGGTAGGCACTTCCATGGTGGTGTATCCTGCGGCAGGGTTGATTGACTATGTGCCCGATCGCGTGAAGAAGTATGTGGTTGATCCAAAGAAGCCAGAGATTCTTCACGTTCCCAATCTCGAGTTTATTTCTGAGAAGGCAAGTGTGGGGATGGCCAGGGTAAAAGAGCTTTTGACATCGTGAAGTAATTCACTTTTTATCTATAGTATAGAAACCACCTGTGGCATTGATCCAATTATCCCGGAATTGTCATTAGAACTTAGATCAGATTAAAATAAATGACGAATGCTGTGGAAGCCCTCCGCATTGTCAGGTGATGACGCTTCGGTCACACCCTGACTGAAACGTCAGGGATTAACCCTGACATTGAAAATGAAGGAAGACTTACATCCAGAACCTAAGTTCAACTGCTTCATTTTCAATCGTCAGCACGTAGTGCAAAAAAGTCTAATGACTTTTTTGGGATTATCCTTTCTTATTCAACATCCATGAACAGCGTAATAGTACGCTTTAAGTGGGTATATTTATGCGGTACAGTTCTGTTAGAACCTAAGAGTTAAACTCCCCAGGTAGATTGGGTGCAAGGCGTCTGCATAAATAAATTACATCAAAATTTATTAAATTTGAACACTATGAAAGCAGGAACATATAATATCGACCTGGAATTTAACCAAATCTTAGACTTGGTTAGACAGTTACCTAAAAAGGAGAAAATCAGACTCTCAAAAGAGCTTGAAAAGGAGATAATTGACGCAAAATTAACGTCATTACTAAAAGCTTTCAAAACTGACGAGCTTGACAAGGCAACAATTGATAGTGAGGTTGACATTGTAAGAGCTGAACTTTATGCCAAGTCAAAAGACAAGTAAAATAATCATTGACACCAATGTCTGGATTAGCTTCTTAATTGGCAGAGAACTTCAAGACCTCAAAGAACTGATAGTTAATGAAAAGGTTAAATCATAACTACTGACCAATTAATAAGTGAAATCAGACTTGTTACCTCAAGAGATAAGCTGAAAAAATACTTTAATCAGGATAAAGTATCGGACTTAATTTCTCTGCTTGACATCCTATCCGATAAAGTAAAAATTAATAAGATTGACAGAATATGCCGAGATCCAAAAGACGACTTCTTATTAGCTCTATCAAGGAAAAGCCGGGCAAATTATTAATCACAGGTGATAATGATCTGCTTGATTTGAAAGTATACGGGAGGACAAAAATAGTGACCGTAAAGGAGTTCAAAGAAATGATTAGGTAAGTTTCCAGGCGCTCAACACCATGTAATTATGGATGGACACTAGGATTTTGATGTTATTACGTTTTCCCAACCAATAAACCCAGTGTATGCAATAGCCCTGACCTTCAGGTCAGGGAAAATAATTGGAAAAAATATTGGCTTCAGCCAAAATTATATTGGGCTAAAGCCCTTTTGGTTTGCTTTCATTTGTTCCACGACCTGAAGGTCGTGGCTATTTTTTGCAATGCATAATCTGGGATAAAGACTTTTACTCAACATACTGACTAGACAAGAAATTGGGTTGCTGTTGACAGAGCATTAATTGAGGTTGTCACATCGGCACGGTAAAATAAAATCTTGAGCCAATACCTTCCTTACTTTCAGCACCAAGCCGGCCACCGTTTTTTTCAACAAAGTCTTTGCAAAGTACCAGCCCCAGTCCGGTACCTTTCTCATCTGCCGTGCCTGGAGTAGAGTGCCTGGAACCTGAGCTGAAAAGTTTCTTCAAGACTATTTCGCTCATGCCCACACCGGTATCGGCAACGGTGATGCGCCACAGATCTTTCAGCGGATCGGCAACAACCGTAATGGTTCCACCGGTAGGAGTATACTTGATGGCATTGGAAATCAGATTTCGCACTACCGTGTTGATCGAGTTACGATGGGCATTTACCCAAATGCCTTCCTTTGTTTCGTTGCGAAGGGTCAGCCCTTTATGTTGCATCTGGCCTTGCAATAATGTCTCGTTTTCTTTCACAACTTCTGACAAGTCGAAAGCCTCAGATTTGAAATCAATGTTGCCGGTCTGTGACCGCGACCATTCCAGCAGATTTTCCAGCAGGGTAAAAAGATTTTTCAGCGACTTGTGTATATCCAGTGACAACATTTTTATTTCATCCTTGCTCAGGCTGTCCACGTGGTTGTGAATCAGTGAAACAAAAGAAGAGAGAGAATGCAGCGGGCCTCTCAGATCGTGGCCAATGATGGAAAACAGCTTGTCTTTGGTGTTATTTACCGACTTCAAAATGTGGTTGGATCTGCGCTTTACCAGATAGAGATACAACACCAGCAAACCGATGATCAGACCCAGTGCGATGAGCAACATTAAAAAGTTTCTTAATTCCTTTTGAGACTGAATCACCTTTCCGTCACGCTCACGATCCGACTTTAGTTGACTGATCGCGGTTTCCTTTCTGGTAATGGTATATCGGTTTTGAGTTTCCACAAGTTGCCGCTCATTTTTTTCATTTTCAATAAATTTCTCGATGGCCAGCAGCGATTCCTTGTATTCAAGTGCTTTTTTAAAGTCGTTAAGTTCTTTATAACACATGCTGAGATGGTCATAGCTGATGCGGATCTGTTCTTGTCTCTGCGCTTCGTGCCCGGCTTTCAAGGCGAGATTAAGTTGCACGATCGCTTTTTTGAAATCCCTTTTCTCAAAGTAGAGTATCCCGATGTTATTATACGACTCCGCTACGCCAGCTTTATCGTTAATGGCTTGCCGGATTTTTAGTGCGGCTTCATGATTGGCCATGGCGCGCTCATGATTTTTCATCAGATGATATAGTTTACCGATATCATTCAACGAGACGGATTCTTTTACTTTGTCGCGCTGTGCCCTTCGTATCGCAAGGGATTTTTTATGAGTGCTGAGAGCTTCGGTATAATCCTTTTTGTTGCTTTGCAATTGTCCGAGATGGAAAAGCGCATCGGCCTCCCGGCCGGGCAACTGAAGCTGGCGGGCATAGCTTAGCATCCGTTCATAATCTTCAAAGGCTTCACCGGAATTACCCATGAATGCATTTACCCGCCCTTTCTCATTGAGTATGAGTGCATGTACATGCAGGTTCATGTTGCTTTGGTTAATTTCGATTGCCTGATTTAATAAGTCATCACTTCTATAATAATCCCCCACAACTTCAAACAGGCGGGCCATGGCAAGCAGGGTGAATATTTTTTCCTTATGAAGGTTGAGCATATCTTCAAGGGTAAGCGACTTAATCAGCCATTCCATCGCTTCTTCATAATCACTCGCACGGGTTTGATGGAAAACACCTGAGGCAATCAGGGCTTTGATTTCTTCCTGCTTATCACCCAGTTCAACGGCTTCACGGTATTGGTCCTGCAGGTGATTCAATTCGTCAGCTACCGACAGTTTTGTGTGCGTGTCATAAAGGGCTTCAAACCAACTTACATCGGGATCTTCCTGGGCGGCAGCGGGTAATATACAGGCCAGCAAGAACACCATGAATGCGAAAAATACTTTCATTCGAAAATACATCATGAGTATCTACCAAAGGTGTGGAAAAACACCGTTATGGAAATGGAAGATTTCAGGGAAATATTACATCAAGCAGGTATTTGATAAATTTGTAGTCATGTAACACACTTTTTAATAAACACATTAGATATGGAACTTACTCAATAACTTTTCATATTATTGGATATCGCTTAACGCTTTATAAAATGAAATTACGAATACCTGCAAACCTGCTGCTTATACTTCCTGTATGCATGCTTACTTTTTCATGTCAGTTTCTAACCAGAAAGGAGCCGGTTAGTTTGTTTAACGGAAAAGATCTGAGTGGCTGGCACATTGATGTGCCCGATATGGATAACGACACAACACTTCAAAGTCCGTTTTTAGTCCGCGATAAAATGCTGGTTAGCATGGGCACACCCAACGGCCATATTATTACCGATGCAGAATATGAGAAATTCAGGCTGGAAGTTGAATACCGTTTTGCCGGAGTACCGGGTAATTGTGGCGTACTGGTATTTGCATCCACACCGCGCGCGTTGTATGAGATGTTTCCCAAATCCATTGAAGTGCAGATGATGCATGAAAATGCCGGAGATTTCTGGTGCATTGTAGAAGATATTGCCGTGCCCGATATGGAAGCAAGACGTGGCCCAAAAGAGGAGTGGGGCATTACTGAAGGCAAAGGCAGAAGAATTCTGAACCTGACCGATGGCTCTGAAAAACCCGTGGGTGAATGGAATAACATGGTCATAGAATGTGCCGGCAACACCATTAAAGTATGGGTCAATGGCACTATGGTGAACTATGGCACTGACTGTACGGCCAGCAAGGGCAATATTGCCCTGCAGGCGGAGGGATCGGAAGTAGAATTCAGAAAAGTGGAACTTACTTCTCTTGATTGACTTGTATGAGGTGGTAAAATCTTTACGGATATAAAATATGATTTAGATCATTTTCTTTATTGCCTTCATTTTACAATTTTATATAAAAATGCACAATCTGCAGGATCAGAATGTTCAAAGCTAAATCAAACCAGTTGTTTAATTTAGGATTACCTATTGTTTGCCACTTTTATCATCCATGAATCGACCTTCAAAATTCAATACTTACCAGTTGTTTAATCAACTGTTAAAGGATCCTGACCGAAAATCAATCCCCCGCATAATTGCTGAGTTACTCTATGTGACATCAATCTATAAAACGATACCCACGCATTATTTTTCCAGATACATGTTCAAAAAGGATTGCACCAATATCCGGGATTATTTCCCCAGTAAGGTGCTTTATGACATAAAGCCTCACTTCAATGCAAAGGATGCTGCATGGGTTTTGGAGAATAAATTGTATTTTGATTTCTTCTACAGGCAGTTTGATATTCCCCTGCCAGAAATCCTGATGTTTAATCATCGCAATGCTTTTGTGATGGATAAAAAGTTATATACAGTAAATACGATCAGCGAATTCAAAACATTGTTGCAGGATCTATTTAAAAAGGATACCACCACGGACTCTGTATTTATTAAAAAAACATATGGCAGCTACGGTGGCAGCAAGATTTACAAGATCTATTTTCATCAGTTGGAATCAACCCCTCAATTGATTAATAACATTTTCAATGAAGTACTCCAATCGGGATATTTGTTTCAGAAAACGGTACGTCAGCATCCGGATATGGATAAATTAAATCCATCATGTGTCAATACATTGCGTCTGGATACCTTTATGGATCGTGATGGAAAAATTGAAATCATATGCGGGTATCTTCGAACCAGTTTCAATAATAGTTATATCGACAATTCAACAGCAGGGGGTGCCTGCGTTACAATAAATCTCGATACAGGTAAGCTGACAGGCTATGGTAAATTGAGTCTTAAAGACGGAGGGATAACCATGTCAACCGAACATCCGGTAACGCATGTTCCCCTTGATGGTTTTACTATTCCATATTTTGAGCAAGCCCGACAACTGGTAATTCAGGTAGCCGGTTATGTGCCCAATCTCAGGTTGATAGGTTGGGATATTGCCATCGGTGAAACCGGCCCGATATTGATAGAGGGAAATTCTGATTATGATGTTGCCGGTACCGATGTGATGACCCTTGGTGCGAGGTCAAACCCGGTATTTCGCAAAGTGCTTAGAGAGATCAATTACATTTAATATTCGAAAGAAAATAAAGTCTTAATATCTGGCGTTGGCGAGAAAAGACAGTTAATTAATTCACTTTGTTTTGTTAAATCATTAGGTTTGGTATAATTAACTATTATGAAGATACGTTCAGAATTAAATAAGATACAGTTGGCGGTACAACTTATAAAAGATCCTGAGCGAAAGCACTTATTAAAAATTATTGTTGAACTTTTTTATCTTTCTGTCAGATTTAAAAAAATACCCCACCATTATTTTTCCCGCTTTTTATTCAAAAAGGACCACGCTAATATCAGCGATTATTATCCCAGCAAAGTGTTGTATGATATTAAACCTCATTTCAATGAAAAGGGTGTTGTGGATGTGTTGGAAAATAAATTGTTTTTTGATTTCTTTTACAGACAGTTCTGCCTCAGTCTGCCAAAAATCCTGATGTATAATTACCGCCATGTTTTTGTGGTGGATAATACTTCTTACAGAATAAATAGCGTTCACGAATTCAAGTTATTACTTAAGGAAAAAGTATTTCACAATAATTCAGTCACTGATTCCATATTTATCAAGAGAATGTATGGTACCTACGGAGGTGAAAATGTGTATAAGCTCTATGCCAGTCAACTGGCAACTGACGATCAGGTAATCAACGATCTTTTCAATGAAGTCTTAAAGACAGGATATCTGTTTCAGGAAACAATCAGGCAACACCCGGACTTAAACAGGCTGAACCCTTCGTGCGTAAATACGTTGCGCCTGGATACATTCGTAAATACGAATGGTGTTATTGAGATCATAAATGGTTACCTGAGAACAAGTGTTACGAATAGCCATGTAGATAATATTTCTTCCGGTGGTTGCAGAATTGGAATTGATCTTGAAAGTGGCAAACTATCCGGCTTGGGTTACATGAGTCTCAAGGATGGAGGAATTAACCGGCCCACTGAACATCCTGTAACCCATACTGTTTTTCATGATTTTACCATTCCATACTTTGTTCAGGCAAGGAAACTGGTGATCCAGGTAGCTGGTTATGTACCTAATATGAGACTGATAGGCTGGGATGTTGCAATTGGTGAATCAGGACCTGTGTTGGTGGAAGGAAATTCTGACTATGACCTTGCTGGAACCGATTTGATGACCCATGGCGTAAGGTCAAATCGGGTATTTCGAAAAGTACTTTCAGAAATCAATATGTAGTACTGAGATAACAACGCGTTGTTGATTAATCGGGGTTGACTTATAAAGCAATAAAATTCCGAAGTTCATACTGAGACTGACCCGGAATCCCATTCACAGGTTCCAAGACGAGATCGTGGCCCAGGCCTGCCTGCTCGTAGCCGCTTCGGCAACGGAAGGGCTACGATGAAGGATTGCCTTTTCTAACTATTCCATTTTGGCTTGATCAATGTTATTTCGTCATAAACTGATATTCGTAAAAAGTTAACCTATATTAAGTATTGTCGATGACTTCGATAGACTTAATAATTCATCGATCTGTAATCATGCCATATGATTGGTTAAATCTGAAATGCAGGGTAAAGTCTTTAACTGCCAGCCGACATTATGATGCCTTTTATTGATGTGCAAAAACTATAAAAACACTCAATAGGTTCAAAAATCATTGATATAGTGAACATTCGGTTTGTATATCTGATCAGAGGTTTCCTTTTTCTTTTCCATAATTTATCCGCATAGTGTAACCGTTAAGTACTTGCACCAGGCTGTTAAGATTTTGATTATATGCTGTGCTGACTACACGGCTAATAATTCATGTGTATTGATAATGTCACTATTATTATTACCTTGGTAAATATAATCCCAAACCTAAACCCTACAATATTATGAAAAGAATGCTCGTCTGCGCGGCATGGTGTCTGATGACACTTATGTCCTATGCCCAACCTGTTGCCGTTGTTAACTTTATGAAAGTGCCACAAGGTGGTTATGATGCTTTTATGGCCAATGAACTGGAATGGAAGAAACTTCATCAGAATCGCGTCAATGAAGGTAAACTGATCTCCTGGCAAGTATATTACATTCATAATCAGGGAACGGGTAGTCCTTATAATTGTGCAACGGTAGATGTTTATCCAAACATGGAGGCATCACTGGCGGGCCTTACTCAGGATGAAATGAAGAAAGGACTTGGTGAGAAGTACAATGATGTTTTAAAAAAGACGAACAATGTCAGAAACCTTGTTTATTCTGAAACGCTCGGTCAGGTATTTTTTATTCCATCCAAAGCACCGGATAAATATTTGATGGTTAGTTCGATGAAGACAAAAGATACCGGTAAGTATTATGATATGGAGAAGAAGGCTTACATGCCGATGCATCAGGCTGCTATTGATCAGGGAAAAATGAATGGCTGGAGTGTATGGGCTCGAATGTTTCCAGAAGATAATACATGTGAAGCCTACACGGTAAACGCCTATTCTTCTTCTGCACAGATTAATGCCATGGATTATAATGCCGCATTTGAAAAGGCAAAGGAAGGAAAGAGCACCGGTGAACTTATGGAAATGTTTAAACTTATGGATGAAACTGAATCCCTGAGAACCATTGTGAAAGCCCAGCTCTGGGAACTGGTTGATGTAACTACGCCAAAGAAGTAGTTCATTGAGATTGAATTTTTAAACCGGAATGTAAACTCCTAATAAAGTCTGCATTCCGGTTTTTACTTTAAATAAATTCATGGAATAACAGATAGGTGCATTACAATATCGATTTAGGCACAACACCCCTGAACCATGTCTTGATTCTCTTCATCCATCCTGCTTCCTTGTCGGGGTTATTGATCAGCGTAGTATGCCATGCATTCTCGGGTTTCATATCTTCTTCCATGGCCTGGTATAATGCTCCGGCAATGCGGGAATCATAAACTACAGCAATGCATTCAGTATTTAAGTTGGCACTTCGCGGATCAAGATTGAACGTGCCTATTACGGCAATCTCCTGATCAATAACCATTGATTTGGCATGAAGGCCGAATATGGGCGTAAAGTTCATTTCCTTCTGAAGCGCACCCGTCATGATCTTATACCGGATGGCTGCATCGGGTTTAAATTCATAAATATTTATTCCGGTATTCAGCAGTGCCTTCCGCTCACGCTGATAGCCATTAAATGCTTCCAGGTTATCAGTAGATGATAAACTGTTCGTTAATATCTTAACCTCAACACCTCTCTTTACTGCTTCACTGAAAAGTTGCTGACTCAATTCAGTAGTAACGAGATAAGGCGATTGTATGGAGATTGATTTCCTGGCGTTTTTTATAAGGCTTATTAACGCATCGGTACTCGCTCCACCACCCTTCAATCCGTTATCGCCTTTGTTTTTGCCCGGTGCATCAGAAACAAACGACACGCTGTCTACCCAGACGAGATCTCCTGTGTCTTGTATTTTCTGAAAAGCAACAGGTATCATTTTAATCTTCTCCCTTACCTGTGGCCAGAAATTAGCTGGATTGCACGCGTATTGATGAAGGTATTCGTATTTGACCTCTGTATTAAGTTTAGAATCATCAACCTTAATAATATCGGCAATCGGAACACTCAGGTCACTTTCCCAAAATAGATTGAACGACTGTTGAACGGATGAAGATGCTTTTCCGAGAAGCAGCACATCCCTGTCTCTGAAATTATATTCGTGATCGTAATCAAAATATTCGTCCGCAATATTTCTTCCTCCGGTAATAACCACTTTGCCATCAACGATAAATGTTTTGTTGTGCATACGTTGATTGAATCCCGTAAAATCGGTGGTAAGTGTGTATAACTTGCCAGGCAGGTTTTTTCCAATGTTGGCGGTTGGGTTATAAATTTTGATAGACAAGTTTGGATGTGCATCGAGTGCCAGTAATTCATCGGCATCCGCTTCAACCATAATATCATCAACAAGCATGCGCACCTTCACGCCACGGTCAGCAGCGCGGATCAGATAATCGATCGCGATCAATCCGATATTATCGGCTGAGAAAATAAAGTACTGGATGTCAATGGTTTTTTCTGCTGCCTCACTCAACCAGGCTCTCCCTATCATGGAGATGTCACCCTCTTCCAGAGAGAACACACCTGTTTTGGAATTTAACAGAGAATCAAAAGGCGCAAGATGATCTGATAGCCGATGACCTTCTGTATGTATCTGAGAACAAAAGTCCTGATCGATAGGAGGGTATTTGTTTTCTTCGGATGAGCAGGCGAATAAAATAATTAAAACGATCATCAAACCTCGTGACAACATTGATTCTGAGAATTCAGAATAACTGGTCATGATTTCAATCTATAGTGGTTGGAAAAGCATTGGTCCAGCTCACGAAAAAGAAATGCCCGTCTGCTTCGAAATGTCTTTCAAGTCTTCAATCACTGCAGGTAAAAGAGGAATTCCATCTTTTCTTCTGATCGCTTCTTCTTCGTGTTCAGGATCACCGGGTATGAGCACAGCTTTATGACCAGGTGCCGGTTTTGTATTTCTGAAAACTTCAATCCATTCATCGATGCGTGTCTTGAATTCATCAACATCCATGAAGCCATCAATCTGCATCACGCCAAAGAAATGACCGATGCCTTTGCCTACACTGCGCGAAGGAATTTCCTGACGTAAAGCGAAAGGAGGAGCGAAGGGTCCCCAGTTGGCACCACTCAATACGCTCGTGAGTATATCCACCATGGCTGACAGACAATATCCCTTATGACCGCCAAGTTCACGCTCAGAACCTAAAGGCAACAAGGCACCACCCTGAATCATGTCATTAGGATCGGTAGTCATTTCACCTTGGCTGTTGATGATCCATCCTTTGGGTACTGGACCTTCTTTGCGTTTCGCGATTTCAATTTTTCCATATGCTGCTGCACTGGTGGCAAGGTCAATCACGATCGGTAAATTCTTTTTCCCTGGAAAGGCAATCGAGATGGGATTCGTTCCAAGCATGCGTTCTGCACCCCACAGGGGAGCTACGAGTTTGGTGGAGTTGGTCATCGACCAGCCAAGCATGTCGCGCTCCACCGCTTTTAATGAATACCAGGAGGCAATTCCATAATGATTGGTGTTGCACACACTTGCCCAGCCAGATCCGTGCAGGTCCGCTTTATCCATGGCGATCTCATTGGCCTTAGGACCAACCACTAATCCAAGTCCGTTGTCGCCATCTACAGTGCACACACTTTTTCTTTCTCTCACTAGGGTGATGTTGGGCTTTGGATTGATGCGTCCAAGTTTAAACATATCAAAGTACGTATGAAGCCGCGCCACACCATGTGAATCTATTCCACGCAAGTCGGCAAGACTGAGAACATCAGCGGCAATGACAGCATCATGTTTAGGAACACCGAAGTGAAGGAATACTTCAATGGTGAAGTTCTTTAACAGGTCTGATGAAAATTTTTCGGTAGCTTCTATCATAATTCAAAAATCTTATTCATTACAATCCACTTTTCGCCAGGCTTTGCATGAGGCAGTGCTTGCTGATATTTCCACATCAGTTGTTCCCACTCTTGCACTTTTGGGTTTGTCTTATCCATTTCCGATTTGTTCTCAAATGAAAACTCATCGGTGGTTTCCATGATCATGAACATGCGGTTGCCGGTGCGGTAAATTTCCATCACCTCAATGCCAGCAGCTTTAATCGCTTTCAGATTTTCAGGCCAGCTGGCTTGATGGTATTTTTCATATTCAGCAATCATGGCCGGATCATCTACCAGATCCAGGGCAAGACAATACCGTTTCATCTGTTACTATTTGTTTTAATGGTCAGATGGAATATCCAGGCCTTATTAACATCGCTTTGGGTCCACGCAGTGTATGGATATTTCATGTTATGCTTCTTTTACTTTATATCCTTTCCATCCGAAGAACCAGATAATGAGGAAGGCGATAAATGGTAAGATCAATGCATTTTCAATACCTGAAAGTGATAACAATCCTGTAAGGGGAGGCAGCACTGCACCACCTACAATGGCCATGATCACCAGGCCTGAACCCAGTTTCACCTGATCACCGAGATTCTTAATTGATAATGCGAATATGGTAGGGAACATGATGGACATGAAAAAGTAAGTTACGCTGATCGCAATCACAGCAGATAAACCTGTGCCTAACCAACCATAGAAAACCAGTGCCGCACTTAACGCAGCATAGATAGCCAGCAATTTGCTGGCAGCCATTTTCGTGAGCAGCCAGGTTCCGAAAAACCGGCCAACCATGAACAGGATAAATGCAAAGGAAGCATGGAAGCTCGCAATTTGTGTGGGGGTTGCACTTTCAGAATACCGGTAAATCCACTGCACGATTTCAATATTACTGTCTTTTGCATAATGCAGTTTCAGATCAACAAAATATCCCCACAAGGAAGCTTGAGCACCCACATAAAAAAACTGAGCGATCACACCAAAGATCAAATGGCGATGACGGGTAATTCCTTTGAAGGATGCTTTCTTTTCAGCAGCCGAAGAAATCTCTGGCATTTTAGTAACAGCAAATAACACGGCAACGAATAATACCACTGCGGCAATCGCCAGATAGGGAGTCTGCACCGACTGTGCTTCGGCAATGCGTATGGCTTCCGCCTGATCTACCGGCATGGCAGCCAGCATTTCATTTGTGTATTCGGTACTCGAAAAAATAAAGAGACTTCCTACCACAGGACCAAGTATGATACTGAGTCCATTGAATGATTGTGAAAAATTGATTCTGCTTTCTGCTGATTTTGGATCACCCAGTACGGTTACATAAGGATTTGCTGCCGTTTCAAGAAAAGCAAGACCGCAGGCAATTACAAACAGTGCAAACAGGAAGAAGCTATACAAACGCATCTCTGCGGCAGGATAAAATAAGAAGGCGCCACCGGCATATAACAATAAGCCTATCAGGATTCCTTTTTTGTAACCGATGCGGTTCATGAGGAATGCTGCGGGCAGTGCCATTACAAAATATCCGATGTAGAAAGCCGAGTCAACAATGCCAGCTTGCGCACGATTAAGATCCAGCGCGGTTTGAAAGTGTTTGATCAGCGTTCCATTCATGCTGTTGGCAATGCCCCACAAAAAGAAGAGGCTCGTTACTAAAATGAATGGAACTAAGTAGGATTTGTTTGGGTCGTACTGAAAGTCGGGTTTACTGGAGGGTATTGCCATATAGGGGTTAGTTCATTATTAACTTAGTGAGCGGTCGAGGTGAGTATATCCACCATCAACAAATAGCCATTGGCCAGTGGTGTGGCTTGCGCGATCGGAGAGAAGGAACAGAACCGTGTCTGCAATTTCTTCTGGTTTTGTTAGTCTGTTTTCGAATGGAATTTTCTTTGATACCTGCTTTAATTTTTCCTGTGGATCAGCAAAGCCCTTCAGCCATTCGTCATAGAGTGGTGTTGCTACTTCAGCAGGAATTACGGCATTCACACGGATGTGGTAGGGAAGTAGTTCTACCGCCCACTCACGGGTAAGGGCAAGTATAGCGCCCTTTGCAGCCACATAGCCAGAAGTGCCGCCCTGGCCTGTGATGGATGTCTTTGATCCGATATTCACAATGCTTCCGCGACTTGCTTTAAGTGAAGGCAATGCATAATGAACCATGTAATAAAAATGTCCGGCATTATTGGTGAGGGATTTAACAAACGCTTCGGGAGTTCCTTTTTCAAGACCAATTCCGTCATTGTTTCCGGCATTGTTCACGATGCCATCGATGTGCCCAAACTCATTTACAATTTCTTCAATTATATTTTTACACGCTTCCGCGGATGAAAGATCGGCTTTAAAAAAATGACTTTTCTGGCTGCTGTCTGGTAGCGTTCTTATTGACTCCTCACTTTTATCAATGATTACGGAGATAGCTCCTTCTTCAGCTAATGCCTTGGCAATCGACTTTCCAATTCCTCGTGCACCACCGGTAACGATGATGACTTTGTTCTTTAGATGAAGATCCATTTCTAAAGATTGTAAAATCTTATCGCATTTTCACCCATTATTTTATGTTTTTCCGAAGTGGAAAACGACTGCAGGTATTCTTCAATGATGTTTAACTGTTTTTCATAGGAGGCTGCCAGCAAACACACGGGCCAGTCGGAACCATACATTACACGGGCGGTTCCGAATTGATCGAGTATAAATTCCAGGTACGGTTTGAAATCATCATTTGTCCATTGGTTCCAGATTGCTTCGGTTACCATGCCGGATAGTTTGCAGGAAACATTATTGAAAGAAGCCAGTCTCTTCATGTCTGCCGACCAGTTGGTAAATTCTTTCTCGCGGATAACCGGCTTGGCAAGATGATCAACTACAAACTTCTGATCCGGATGTTTGTTCACCAGCCAGATAGCATCGGGTATCTGCTGCGGATAAATTAAAATGTCATAGGTAAAGTTGAAATCTTTTAAAGCAGCGATGCCCTTTGAAAATTGTTCGCCACGTAAAAAGCCAGCTGGTTCCCCCTGAGCGATATGCCTGAATCCTTTCAGTTTTTTAAAAGATGAAAAATATTGAAGTCGGTCATTAAGTTTTGCAGAGCGGAGATCAACCCAGCCCACCACACCTTTGATGAAATCATTTGCGGATGCAAGGGCAGTCAGAAAGGTGGTTTCATGTTCTGATTGATCGGCCTGAACGGCCACACATCCATCGATGTTATTTTTCTTCAGCAACGGAGCAAGGTCAGCAGGCAAAAAGTCACGTTGTATGACTTTCATTTCATCATTGATCCAGCTATCCCTTACCGGATCAAATTTCCAGAAGTGTTGATGTGAATCAATACGAAGCGCTGCCATGAAGCTATACGGCCACTTGCCGCTGTTCTCCCAGTCCTTCAATGCCGAGTTCTACCACGTCACCTTTTTTAAGATAGATGGGAGGATTGAATCCGAGTCCAACTCCAGCAGGTGTACCTGTAGAAATAACATCACCAGGTAGAAGTGTCATAAACTGACTGATGTAGCTTACCAGAAAAGGGACTTCAAAGATCATATCGTCTGTGTTGTTATCCTGCATCATCTTTCCGTTCACCTTCAGCCACATGTGCAGGTTATTGAAATCACCGACATCCTCTTTTGTTACCAGGTAAGGTCCCATAGGAGCAAATGTGTCGCAGCTTTTTCCTTTCACCCATTGCCCGTTTCTTTCCAGTTGAAATTCACGCTCGCTGTAATCATTATGTAAGCAGTATCCGGCTACATAATCCAGTGCATCTTTCTCATCAACATAACTTGCTTTTTTTCCGATAACCACGGCAAGCTCAACTTCCCAGTCGGTCTTGCTGCTGTTCCTTGGAATGATCAGATTATCATTCGGGCCACAAAGTGCCGTAGTAGATTTGAAAAATATGATGGGCTCTTTCGGAATGGCCATCTTTGACTCCAGTGCATGCTTCGTATAATTCAATCCCACACAAATAATTTTCGATGGCCGTTGAATGCACGAAGCGATTCGGGTTCCTTCAGAAATCAAAGGAAGAGAATTCTGGTTTTTTGTAAGCCATGTTTGCAAGCCGGGTGAGGCCATTGGTTTCAAAAAATGCTTCGCCATAGTCTTCACCAAATGAGGAAGCGTCAAGCATTTTTCCATTTAAAAGTATTCCGGGTTTTTCTTTACCCGCCTCACCAAATCGTAATAATTTCATATTGCTTCTATGTATTCAATTTAATAAAACCTCCATCGATCGGATAATCCGTGCCTGTAATGAATGATGCTTCATCTGAACATAGATAAAGTGCGAGATGAGCAATTTCCACGGGCTCAGCCATGCGACCAATCGGTTGTGTCTTTGATAATTTATCAAACATTTCTTCTTCCTTGCCGGGATAGTTCGCCTTTAGGAATCCATCAACAAATGGTGTGTGCACACGCCCAGGCGAAATACTGTTACAACGGATGCCTTCTTTTACATAATCTTTGGCTACCGATATCGTCATGCTTAGCACAGCGCCTTTCGTCATGGTGTAGGCGAAGCGATCGGCAACACCTACGGTTGATGCCACTGATGCAAGATTGAGAATGACACCGCGTTTTTGATTTTTCATGTGAGTGACAGCGACCTGCATGGCATTAAAAACACCTTTCACATTCACATTGAAAAGCCGGTCGAAATCGGCTTCAGTGGTATTATCCAGTTTTCCAATATGCGCAATACCCGCACAGTTCACCAGGATATCAATCTGTCCATATTCGTTTACAATTGCATCAACGGTTTCTTTCACTTCCTGATGAATGGCAACATTGCAGGGATATGCTTTTGCATGAAAATTCTGATGGCGGATAGCTGTTAACAGCTTCTTCAGCAGAAGTCTTGTTGAGTTCAAGAATACACACCTTGCTTCCCTGTTGCGCAAATACAGTGGCAATGGCTTTACCAATTCCACTTCCACCTCCGGTAATGATGCTTACTTTATCTTTGAGACTAAAAATCATACAGTATTTTCTTCGCGATTTTAACGCCTGGTTTGTTCGGTGAGAAAATTAATCATTTTACGCGTATCATAATTACGTGTGCCTGTTTCTTTCATCACCACCTTGCCATCTTTTCCAATCACGAACGTGGTCGGTATTGAAGGCACCTGCATTTGTTCAGGAAGATATCCGTGCGGCATATATACAGGAAATGTGTATTGATTATTCTCCAGGTATGCGATTACTTTTGAAAGGGCAGATTCCTTGTCGACAGAAAGCATGACAAATTCTACCGGTTCGTCTTTTAGTTTTTCAGATAAGCTCTGAATGCCAGGCATTTCTGCTTTACATGGTCCGCACCATGTGGCCCAAAGGTTTATAAATATTACCTTGCCCTTATACTGATCAAATGAGAATTTGTTTCCCTCAAGATCTTTCATTTCAAAGTTGTAGTCGAAGTTCGAAGGTGTTTTATCTTCTCCCGGATTGGCATTAAGGATTCCCGTTTTGAGAACAAGCATTTGTGCTGCGGCAGAAGCATTGCCCCACAAACCGGTGATTTGCAACAACCCAATCACTATGAGGGTGAGAATGGCAGGCTTTAGGAATTGAAATACTTTTTTCATAACAATTGAATTGGCCTGGTTATTGAAACCCTGTTCTCAAATGTCTCTAATTTTTTAATAACTTCGACCAGGTTTTTGAATTAAAATGATAAGAACAACAGTAATTTTTTTGTTTATAGTGACGGTTTTCACCGGAATGGCTTTCGGTCAGAAAGTGAAGTACAAGGATTTGCTTGTGTTACTGAATGCCAGGCAATACGATCAGGCTGAACCCTTTCTCAAACGGTATTTAGCGGAGACTTCTGACAATGCGAGCGCATATCTGTTTATGGGTATAATTTATCAGGAGAAGGCCTTCAAGAGCGATGTACTCAAACAGACGGAAGGTGTGATCAGCTTTGTTGATTCGGCAGTTTTCTTTTACAATAAATGCCTGCCTAAACTGACTGATAAAGAGATCAAGAAGAATGATGAGAACTACCAGATGTACACGCGCAGGGATTTACGCACCGGTGAGTTTGGGATTAAACTTTCTGATATTCAACTCGATCTTGAAACGCGCACCAAGGCGCTTTATGAAAGAAGAGACCGTGTTATTCTGCTCCGGAAATATTATCAGGATGCAGAAGCGGGTTACGTCCGTTCAAATAGCTTATTCAAATCACTGACGAATAGTTTTAATGCGAAAAAGGAATTAATTCTTCAGGCTGATGATACATTGATTTTTAAACTGGAGCGACTGTCAACAACGTTTGATTCAAGTCAGCTTTCATTTAAAAACTATAAAACCACATTGCAGTCATTGGGGAAAACCGGATATAATCAGGTTGTTGATTTGCAGGAAATAAAGGATTTTAAAAAGGACGGGTCATCACTCGCTGATTTCATGACGGATGATTTAAAGCTGTGGGACTATGCAGGCTGGGCAAGAAAAACGTTGCGAATTATTAAAGATGAAGTTTACCCACACAGGAAAGAGCTTGTTGCCTTTGATATGCAGATCAATAAAATGCGCGAGAAGATCAGAAAAGACTCAGTTTTGATAAACACCCAGGAGCTTAGAAGAAATCCGTTGTTCGATGAGCTGAAGAAATGGGATACTGATCCGATGCCATTCTCTTTATTTCAAATGAAAATATCAGAATTGGAGTATACGTCAGATCTGATGGCTGAGTCTTTCTTAACAGACAAGGATGTTTCAAAAAAGATTGGCCTTATCAAACAACAACAGATTTTATTAAAGAATATTGACAGCCTTGCAACGGTCCTTGTAAACCGTGACTGGACTGCAGATGCGGTTAATTACAGACACTTTATAGCAGATGCCTATGGAACGCCAGTTGTAATTAAAAATCTCGGCAAATCCACGCTGGAGTTTGCAAGGCGTGAAACGGCCTTAAAGAAGCAAGAATTAGAAGACAATATGAGTCTGCTGAAGTGGGTGATTTCAGAATCTGACTCCATACCGTTATTCCAGGATGTTCCTGACGAATCGCGATATAAACCTTTGATCATTGCAGAGACACATACTGCCGGTGTAAAGCAATCTGATGGTATGCTTACTGGTTATTTTTACACAGTTACACCTTCACGCACAGCCGATTTAAAAGCAATTTTTCCGGTTGATTCGGTTTCGATCAAGCAACGTGAATTACCATTGATAAAGGGACTGTCTCTCGCGGTTACTGATCAATCTTATTTTATTTTATTCTATTCCGAGAGCAAGGTAGATGGAAATATTCCTGTCACGCTTGCCAAGATCAGCCGCGTTTCTGGTCTGGAGTGGTCCTCTGTTTTTTCGGTAGGCTTCACACCGGTTGAATTGAAGTTTGCATCCTCATCAGGTGAGTTGTCATTGAAGACAGTAAGTCCTGATGGCGATAGTAAAATGGTGGTGCTGGATAAGACCGGGAACAGACTTCAGTAGAACCCAATTCAGTTTTGGTTATATTAACGGGTAGGTTCTTTATAGGGTTTTATCTCAGAAATAATCACCTTGTTATTTTTACGGTTGATGTCTGCCATACGAAGGCTTGGATCAATTTCAACACTTTCTATTTCTGACATCTTTCTGCCAATACGTATTGCATAGGTAGGATGTACCCACGGCCAGGCTGGTAAATCAGTTTGCTTTAGTGATTTGTTTTCAATCAACTTTTTACCCATCATTTCACTGGTCGGTATGTAATACATTTCCTTTGTTCCGTCTTTGAAAGTAACCACAAGATCAACAGGCATGGCAAATTCACTGATGCGCACCAGTTCAACAAGGGTATTCCCATCTTTCTCTACCATGTTGCCAATGCCATAATCAATTCTTTTCGTTGTTTGAATCCAGTAGCGATAATACCAGTGCAGTTGCAGTCCTGATTCTTTTTCCATCACCCTTAGAAAATCATTGGGTTCCGGGTGTTTCATTTTCCATGTATTGTAATAGCGTTTCATTCCCCTGTAAAAAACATCCTCACCGATAATATATTTCAGTTGTTGAAGAAATACAGCGCCAATACTGTATGCAGCTGTGCCGTAGGCACGATTGGTATTAAAGTGATCAGAATGCTGACTGGCTGGCTCCTGCAAGCCACTGTTCACAAGACTGAAATAACTGGCATAACTTCCTGCGTGATTGTTGGGTTCGTTAAATATCGCATTAAGCGCTTCTTCACTTGAAAAATCAGCAAAGCCTTCATCCATCCAGGCATACAATGCTTCATTGGAGGCCAGTGTCATCTGATACCAGCTGTGTGCAACTTCATGTGCCATCACACCATTTAATCCGGACTGACTGCCTTCGCCAAGAATGAGCGTGCACATGGGATATTCCATTCCGCCGTCTCCACCTTGAATGATCGAATACGTATCGAAAGGATATTTTCCAAAATTCACATTCAGGTGTTGAAATACTTTCACGGCAACATCCTGCATGTTTTTCCAGGTGGTTGCCGTCTTTTCATTTTTCTGATAGAAGAAATGCAACTCCGGACCATCGGGTACCTGTTGCTTTTCATGCGTATAATCCGGATCAGCCACCCACGCAAAATCGATTACGTCCCTGGCAACAAAATGCCAGGTTAAATTTCCTGCAGGTCTCTTAACAATTGAACCTGCTTTTTCATAACCATGACCAATGGTTTCTGGATTTTGAAGTTTACCAGTTGCTGCCACCATGAACGAAGGGTCGATTGTAATCTTTACATTAAAATCTCCCCACACACCATGAAATTCCCGCGCAACATATTGATAGGCATGCCATCCCTGAAAATCATACTCAGCTATCTTAGGAAACCATTGCGTCATTGAGTAGGAGATACCCTCCCTGTTGTTTCGCCCGGATCTGCGAATTTGCAAAGGCACCTGTGATTCAAAGATCATATCGAAGGTTGATTTTGTTCGAGGCATCATGGGTTTTGCCAGCGTTACTTCAAGAATAGTTCCGTTGACTATATAGGTCAACGGTTTTCCATCTTGCTTTAATGAAACGATTCGCTGGTAACCGATCTCATCTTCCTTGAGTTGGAAGATGCGATCCCTTACGCGTGGATCAGGATCAGCGATGTTTCTTGATCGCACATCCATCATACTACCCGGCTGAAAGGCATTGAAATACAAGTGGTAATATACCTTGTTCAGTGTATCGGGAGAGTTATTATAATAGATCAGTTTCTGTGTGCCCTCTATTCTGTGGTTCTGGGTGTTCATCTTTACATCCATGGAATAGTCAACCCGCTGCTGCCACCGGTAATCCTGACTTTTTGAAATATAAAATGCGGAAATGAATGTGAAGGTGAGTACTATGTTTTTCATGAATGATTTGAAATTTCATGAAAGTATCAAAACCAAAGAGACAAAAAAACGGATTTTATCTGGTCGGATTAAAATTCAAACCTGCGTGATATGCTCGCTGAAAGATAGCCGCTGTTTTCCAGTTTTAAATTTTCACCTGGCAGTGCTTTGGGAATGTTGTATGTATAACTGAAAATAAAAAACCAGTTTTTAACCGTAATTGCTATAGGAGCAACGAAGGAATAGTTCAGTATTCCGAACTCAGTGTTGGTGTCTTCATAATATAAGGGAAGTCCTCTTCGCTGTCGGAAAATTACTCCTGCCAGTGTGCTGGCATAGGGTTTATATTCTGTGATTTGTTCGCTTCCAAACAGAATGGAAATGGTTGGAAAAAAGGATATGCGGTTAATCTTGCCGATATTCCTTTTTTCAAGATTATACATGACCGATGGATTTATCCGATGCGCTTGCTTGTCTCCAAAATAAAACTGATAATCAAGCCTGAATGTGAAAGGCTTCACATCGAAGAAGTTGGAAATACCAACATTGTTTTTATAGGCTATGTATAAATCTTCACTGGTATCCGAATACATATACCGGTTATACTCCGCCATAAACGACCACCATCGTGTCGGGCTGTTCATATACCCTGCAGAACCAACGGTTAAATATAAATTGGGGTCATACTCTTTGCTCCAGTAAGAGGTCACATCGCCATAGAACCCGGATTTATGATAAAAGGATACTCCTGGTGCCATACCAAACTGATTAAAACCCAAAGTACGGCTCGCTGCAACTACATTGCTATTGTATCCCAGGCGAAGAATCAATTGTGATTTTACAGAAGTGCCTGGAAGATTAAGGAGACTGTCTATCAGTGAGAAGAGTTGTAGGGTATCACCTTCTGCGAGCATGGCATCCAGTTCCGCTATGTACGGATCATTTTTTAATAACACCGAATCTGCTTGCTGACCGCGCGCTGCGATTGAGCAAGCTGACGATATTAGTATGCCGGCAAAAAGGCCTCTTATGATCACAATTCAGTTCTTTAATTCTTTTGACGCAGCTGTTGGTTTCGTTCACGAATGTTTTCATTTCGTTGTTGCATCATTCTTCGTTGCTGCACCTGCTGCAGAATCATGCGCTGAAAGTCACCTTCTGCTTTTCGTAGATTCAGCATTTGCTGGGCAGTAATAATTTTCATTAATCTGCCTGAATAATCTTTTTCAAGATCGAGTTCCCGCTGTTTGAGTTCGAGGCCCATTTTTACCTGCTCTTCCTGATCGCGTGGAGTAGGATTTTGTGAATTGAACTCTTTCCGGGACTTGGCAAATTCCATACGTATCGCTTTACGTTCGTCAGAAAACCCTCGATACACTGGCCAGAACTTCTCTGCCTGCTCGGGTGTTAGGCCAAGTTTGTCTGAGATGTAGGCGATCCTCAGGTTTTGGATTTTTTCCTGCACTTTTGGGTCTTGTGCTGCCACTTCAACCTCAGGTTGATCTTGAGCAAAAGACATTGACATGCTCAGCAGATAAAGTCCTATGATTACTATCTTTTTCATTTCATTAAATAATTATCGGGTTCAAGGCTAAACTCATCTATCGAAATATCAAGGGGATCAATGGAGGACAAGACAGTTTCTTCAAGTTCGTAAAGGTCATCCTCACTCCAGCTTATTTCTTCATTTAATAAATCAACAGGCATATCACTTTCATTCAGGTAAACCAGCAATTGCTCCGTTTGAATTTCATTCAACTGATCTTCCAGTGAAATACCCTGGCCTGAAGTAAACCAGATCGTGAGTGCAATAGCGATCGCAACAACAGGAATTGAGAATTTGAAAGCAGGAACAAACCAGGATACAGGTTCAGGCCTGGCAACCCTGGCTTGAATTAATCCTGGCAGTTTATCAAAATACCCATCGGGCACTCTGAAAATGTTTTCTTTTGATATGTCTTCCAGTTTTTTCATTTTGTTCTAAGACATTGGATTTGATTCAAAGTTTAATCAGGCCGTTAAATAATCTTCAATTTTCTTCACCGCATGGTGATAACTGGCCTTAAGGGCACCCACGCTGGTGTTGGTAATCTCCGACATATCCTCGTAAGTAAGGTCATCAAAATACCTCATATTGAATACAAGTCTTTGCTTATCAGGAAGTTGTAATAATGCTTTTTGAAGTTTTTTCTGAATTTCATCTCCTGACAAATTATCTGAGGAGTCGATTTTGGCTGATAATTGAGCACTTATATCCTCGATAGGAAGAAAGAATCGTCTTCGTTTTTTATTCAGGAAGTTGAGGCATTCATTGGTTGCTATCCGGTAGATCCATGTAAATAGCTGGGAGTCTTCCCGAAAGGTTTCAATGGATTTGTGGATTTTAATAAAAACTTCCTGTGTGATATCATCGGCATCGTCATGATCAATAACCATTTTTCGTACGTGCCAGTACACCCGTTGCTGATATGTACGAACGAGCATGTTGAAACCGTAATTTCGGGTTTCAGGATTTTTGATTTTAATAAGGAGGTCCTTGTCTTCCAATGTCTGTAGAGTCCGGCCTTAGACTCATTATGATGTTAAAGGTTTAACGCTATCTGATTTTTTCAAGTTCATCCACCAGCTTTTCAAATTGTTCTCTGGAGTGCGCAGGAAAATTAGCAAACCGAAGTTGCGTTGCTTTTTCTGTCTCCATAACCTTCACCTGCATGCAATCCTGCCGCAGCAAGCTCGTCAGAAATTAATTTTGTATGATCTCCGCTTTGTGCAACAATTACGGTTTTAGACCGGTGCGCAGCTTCGACTACGAAAGGTGATGCGTAAGGATGAACAGAAAGAGCCTGATATAAAATAGCCGCTTTGTATTCTGTTTCCGTTCGGATGATTTTGATTCCTCTTCTCAGAAAATCTTCTATTACTCTTGCCAAGAAGATAAATCCCAAGCACGTTGGGTGTTTCCGGTGTCTGATTTTTTTTGCCATGCTGCAAAAGTGTGGGCAGATTGTGATATGATCCAATGGATATACCTTAGTTGATAAAAGTTTTTCTGATTTGGAGATACATTTATCATTTACAATCCAAACGCCCAATCCTGCGGGCAAACCAAATCCTTTTTGAATCGAAAAGAAAAGTGTATCAATCTTTGAAAAATCATATTGTGGGTAGGGCAGGGAAGATACCGAATCTACAGCGATGAGTGCATCCGGATAGTGTTCCCTGAATTGATTGATAAAATCCATAGGCACCGAAACACCAGTACTGGTTTCGTTATGGGTGAGCGCAACCAGTTCAACACCATCCTCAACAGGAATATCCATCGAAAAACCATGTCCTGCTTCAACTTCAATTTTCACTGGTTTTTTACCAAGCTGCGCAGCGATTTCATAATACCTTTTTGAAAAGGCGCCATTTACAAAGTGCAAGGATTTTTCGCCTACTAAATTTTGTATCGACCGTTCCCAGATTTCATTGGCGGATGAGGTGAAGAAAACATGAAAGTCAGAAGGTACCCCAAGCAGTTCTTTCACACCTTCTGTTGCCTGCTTCGAAATGATTTCAAACTCCCTGGTTCTGTGCGACAAGGATGGAATTCCTTCCCTGAATGCCGTGCGAACGTGATCTTCAACAGTAAAATAGAGTTGTGATGGGCCAGGAGTGAAATTGACTATTCCTTTCATTGTTAGCTAAAAACATGACTGATTGGTCTGGCCTTGGAAAAATACATAAGCCACAAAGCTATTTCTTAACCATCAGTCAGCAAAGTCTTGTTGCGATTCTTACTAAAAAAATAGTTTTTAATCAAGCCTGATATAGCACCCAACAATTGTATAAGTTTTGAATCATAATTCCCACTTGAATTTGGGACACGTTTGCTGAACCTAACAATTATAACAATACCGAGTTAAGTTTCAGGACAAAATCAGGCCTCACCCCGACTTGTCGGGACCTCGCCCTAAAAGCAGGTTAACAGTGGAAGGTTGCGGCCACGGAGCAGCTCAAAACTTGTCTTTCATGGGGTTCAGAAACCACCACCAGATCCAGTGGGTTTTATTTTTTTCTTAGATTAATATAATACCCTGAACTTAATGGTGTGCTCAATGGCACGCAGTTCCTTAATCAAGTCTTTGTTATACTCCTTGTTGATGTCGGTGATTACATAACCGATTTGCTCATTGGTTTTGAGATACTGACCAACAATGTTGATTCCATTCTCAGCGAGTATCTGATTTATCCGGGCAAGAATGCCGGGCACGTTTTTGTGTATATGTATAAGGCGGTGTGCATTTTCAAGTGACGGGAGCGTGATATTCGGAAAATTTACACTGTTGCTTGTGCTTCCGGTATTGATGTACTCCAGGAATTTTCCGGATACGAAACTGGCAATGTTTTCCTGAGCCTCGAGGGTACTGCCTCCGATATGTGGTGTAAGCAAAGTATTGGGCAATCCCCGTAATTCTGATATAAATTCCTCATTGTTGCTCTTGGGCTCCTGAGGAAAAACATCAATGGCACATCCTGCTACTTTTTTATTCAACACGTTCTCTTTAAGGGCCGCTATGTCTACCACATGGCCCCGGCTCAGGTTCAAAAAGATGACACCTTTTTTCATCAGGTCAAATTCATTTTTACCGATCAGGTTGGTGTTTTCTTTCCGCCCATCTACATGCAGGGATAGGATATCAGAAATTTCAAGTAATTCATGCAGCGATTTGCATTTGGTGGCATTGCCAAGTCCTAATTTTTCTTCACGGTCATAGTAAAATACTTTCATGCCCAGAGATTCTGCCAAAACTGAAAGTTGTGAACCTATATTTCCGTAACCTACAATACCCAGCTTCTTGCCTCGGATTTCAAAGCTGCCCGTAGCGGATTTATCCCACTTGCCCTTGTGCATATCCGCTGACTTGTCGGCTATGTTGCGAATAAGCAGAATGATTTGTCCGATCACAAGTTCAACGACTGAACGTGTATTGCTATAAGGAGCATTGAAAACAGCTACGCCTCTGCGTGTTGCATCTTTTAAATCGATTTGATTGGTGCCGATACAAAATGCACCGATGGTCATAAGGCGGTTGGCATTTTCCAGCACACGGGCAGTTACCATGGTTTTGGACCTGATACCAAGTACAGAGATGTTTTTTATTTTCTCACACAATTCATCCTCATCCAGGCCGGCAGGATATACTTCCACATTGAACCCTTCTGCCTTAAATGCTTCTACTGCATAAGGATGCACATTTTCAAGTAGCAGAACATTGATTCTGTTTTTAGGATATGAAATCACGGTATTGAGTTTGTTGAGATAAAGAAATTCGTCAAGGCTTGGGGCGATATGATCTGCCTTAGTCAACACTTTTTCACGCTCCACATTTTCAGTGAAAGCGAAAAATTTATTTGCAAGACCTGCGTGTTTGATTTCGTAGTCGGTATACCCATCTCCGATTACATATACATCGCCAGGCAGATTGAGTCGCTTCAATTGTTCAACTTTTCCATTGTTGGAGGAAAGCGGATTATCGGTATCAAACCCAATCACAACTCCCTGCTCATCAAAATGAAACCGGTTAGCCAGAATGTTTTGTGGCTTCACGCCATATTCCGTTACGATCGGATCAATGAATTCATGAAACCCGTTGGAAATAATGTATATGTGATCGGCATATACCTGAAAGAATTCTTTATTCCGCTTGAATGATTCTGATACCAGTTTTTTAAGAACTGTCACCAGCTGCTCCAGGTGTTTCTGGTTAGGAGATAATAACTTAATCCTGTTTTCCAGCGATTCACGGAAGGACAGGGAGCCATCCATTCCTTGATTGGTGATATCCATTATCTGCTGCTTTCTTGATTCAAGGTCAGGATGATCTTTGAGTGAGATATCGGCAAGGGCATCAAACGCTTCAACTTTTGTAAATGTACTGTCGAAATCGATTACGAAATACTTATTAATCTTCATTGAATGGAAAGTAAACTCAAAGGTAAAACTAAAAGTCCACAGTGCACAGACGCGAAGCTATTGGCGCATTAAAAAAATCTAACAGCCGTTAGGGGTAACGTGCGGATTGCAATCAGAAAATGATTATGAATGGATCACATACTAAAGCATCAATCGCATCACCCGGGCAGAACCTGGGCAAACTTGTGAGAATTCTGTTGAGTTCCTGATCTCATCAGGAACTTCCACACGATTAACTTCTTTAAAGCCGAGTTTCAAAAAGAAGTACAAGGCAGTTTGTGTAAGCAGATAAATTTCTTTTATATCTTTTGATCTTACCTGTTGTAAAAGATCTTCCATGATTTGCCTGCCCAGTGACTGACTGCGTATGGTCTGACTGACTGCGAGCGATCGAAGCAATGCCTTATCACCATATAACTCAAGTCCTCCGGATCCGACAAGTTCTTCACTGGAATCATAGTATGTAAGATAAAGACTATCGGCTAACCTGAGATCATCAGCGGGTAATTGATTAAGCCGTAAAAAGTTACGTAACACGTCAAGTTCTTTTTGTGATTTAACGATTTGCTGAGTGATAAATTCTTTCATGTGTTAATATTTATTTTTTAAAGTTTGGCCACATGAAATTCGCTCAGCTTAACATACCGTTGGGTATAGCCTTCTATATGCTCATTTCATCATGCAAAGATTAAAACCTTCTGCTTCACTGGAAGTAGCAGAGATTAAAATTTTATTAACAACAGCTTGAATCAGCTCCGCAGCAGGCGGCTTTTGCTTCGTTACCGGAAGGATTTTTTGCAGCGGGTTTTTCGGCATATACGGTGATACTGAAAATGCCCAGGGCATTATTTTTTACACGCTGCATTTCTTCCTCACTTAAATGGGCAGAAAGAATCTCATCAGGTAAATGAATCTTTTTATTTTTCTGGACTTTAATATTATCAAAGCCTGCTTCTTTTATGATTCGCAAATATTCATCTTTTTGAATGGCACCTGAAATACAGCCTGCATACATCTCAGCGTTTTTCCGAAGCCCTTCAGGAAGTTCACCCATAAGTACAATATCAGATATACTGAAATGACCACCAGGCTTCAGAACTCGAAATGTTTCTGAAAATGCCTTTGTTTTATCAGGCACCAGGTTCATTACACAATTACTGACTACCACATCGGCAATCATCTCGGCAACAGGAATTTTTTCAATATCACCATAACGAAATTCTACATTGTTGTATCCCAGTTTTTCAGCATTGTTACGTGCCTTCTCAATCATCTTTTCGGTGAAGTCAACGCCAATTACCTTACCGTTTGCTCCGGTAACCGATCGCGCTACAAAAGCATCATTACCAGCACCTGAACCAAGGTCAATGACCACATCACCTTCCTTGATATTGGCAAACTCTGTCGGCAATCCGCAACCCAGTCCAAGGTCAGCGTCAGCTGTGTAGCCACTCAGTTTTGAATAGTCTTCGGCCATCATGGCTTCATCAATGATGGAACATCCACAACTGCTGCCGCAGCAACCCGTTTCATTTTGTCCCTTACTTTGCTCAGCGATTTCGCTGTACTTTTCTTGCACGATTTGTTTTAGTTCTTCTGCAGTAGTCATTCTATAAATGGGTTAATTGTTATCGTAATATTGCGATCAAATGAGTTAAATTTTTTTAGCAGCAGCTTTGGTGTACTTCCAGAAACAGATCAGTTAATAGTTTTCTCGCTTTGGTCAATACTTTCATATCCACACAATAGCAGACAGTAGGACCGTCAACATCACCTTTAATAAGACCTGCTTTTTTAAGTTCTTTTAAGTGTTGTGAAACGGTAGATTGGGAAAGAGGTAACTCTGCAACAATATCACCACACACGCAAGTCTTACGTTCGGCAAGATATTGAAGAATGGCTATCCGTGCAGGATGACCTAACGCCTTAGCCAGTGATGCAATCTCGTTTTGTGTTCTGGTGAATTCTTCGGTTTTGGAAAGTCCCATGAGCCTTTAATCGTAATATTACGATAAAGGTTTCCTGTTGCCCGATATATTTTCAAATTATTTTCCGAACGGGATTCTTTTCAACGCAATTTGCCCGTTGCTCATCACCAGTAAAGCATCCTGAAGATATCGTATTTCTTCCAGTGGATTACCCGGAATCAGAACAAAATCAGCATCATAGCCTTTGTCGATTCGCCCGGTGGATTTACTTAAACCAAGAAGTTCGGCAGCCACTACAGTAGCTGACTGAATCGCCTCAAAATTGGTCATACCCATGCGCACGAAGTGCTGACATTCCAATGAAATCCGGCTGGTTGTGTTAGCGGTGTAATTGTTATCGGCTCCCGTTACGATCTTGATTCCCAGTTCATGGGCTCTTTTAAACACCTTTTCAGATTGCGGCATCATGAATTTACCGCGCAGTTCCAATACAGGACCTGTATAGTCGCCACCCGGCTGAGTCAGATCTTCAAGGGTGATAAATGTGGGAACCAGAAAGGTTCCTTTCTCTTTCATAAGTTTAAGGGTTTCCTCGGTGAGAAAAGTACCATGCTCGATGCTCTTTGCACCTGCCAGTACTGCTGCCCGCGCACCTTCATCACCATGCGCATGTATCATAACGGGCACGCCTCTCTTACCGGCTTCCTGCACAATAACCCTGATCTGTTGTTCAGTATATACCTGTTCACGAGGATCGGTATCAGGTCTGCCTGCGCGTTCTGTGCCGCGTGTCTTGATAACTTTTGCACCACGATCAATGTTCACATTGACCAGCAACTTCAACTCTTCATCTGTTTTTACGCCATGGATGAGTGGTGAAAGTCGCGTATCCGCTAAAATTGTTTCTTCAAGATCCGGTGAAACATACACACCTGCGGGAACCACATCAGGTCCAATTATTTTTCCGCTTCTGGCGAGTTCCATCAGTGCAACATCCTGAAAGGCAGCGACTCCGGCTGTGCGCACGGTGGTTACTCCAGTTTCCAGCGCCCGTTTTGCTGCAGCCAGGTTATCAAGGTGAGTGTGGGCATCAATCATTCCTGGCAACAGGTAATAACCCATGCAATCAATGATCTCATACTCTGTGGAAATAACATCACCTTGTCTGCCAACTTCTTTCAACCTTGCCAGCTTTCACAAACACGATGGTTTCCTGATGAATTTTGTTTTCGTACCCATTGAAACAGTTTCACATTCGTGAAGTGCATAACTCTTTTGTGTTTGGGCGTTTGAGTGAAATGCATGTGAAATGATGAACAATATCGATATGATGATTTTCATTGTTAATGCGCTTATGGTCTGGACCGATTTAAGTTGGCATCTTTTATTTGAACTGACAAATAATACAATCAAATTTGACTGAACTAAAACGAAAATAAGAGTTATGATTTCTTCAAAAGGTTATGCAGCACAGAATGCCACTGCACCGTTGGCTCCTTTTAATTTTCAACGCAGGGAAGTGGGACCACACGATGTGTTGATCGATATTCACTTTTGTGGTGTTTGTCATTCTGATCTTCACCAGGTGCGTGACGAGTGGGGTGGATCTATTTACCCGATGGTGCCTGGTCATGAGATCGTAGGTAAGATTTCGAAGGTAGGGGATCAGGTAAAGAATTTTAAAGTGGGCGACCTTGCCGGTGTGGGATGCTTTGTGGATTCGTGCCGCACGTGCCCGAGCTGCCAGGCGGGTAATGAACAATATTGTGAAGTGGGCATGGCGGGTACTTACAATGGTTATGAAATGGATAAGAAAACTCCCACCTATGGAGGATACTCGAATTTCATTGTAGCTGATGAGAAATATACACTTCATGTATCCGATAAACTTCCATTGAACTCAGTAGCTCCATTGCTTTGTGCGGGGATTACTACCTATTCACCTTTGCGACACTGGAAAGTTGGGAAAGGCCAGAAAGTTGCTATCGTTGGATTGGGCGGACTTGGCCACATGGGAGTGAAGTTTGCCGCATCATTTGGAGCGGAAGTAACCGTGCTTAGTCATTCAGCTTCCAAAGAGGCCGATGCCACAAGACTGGGAGCTCATCACTTTGTGAATACAAAAGATGAAAAAGCGGTAGCAAAAGTTCGTAATCATTTTGATTTTATTCTGGATACCGTATCAGCCCAGCACGATGTGAATATGTATCTCGGGATGCTGAAGACGGAAGGTACGATGGTGATGGTGGGTGCACCACCGGAGGCAGTACCCTTGCGTGCTTTCAGCCTGATTCCCAAGAGAAAAACCCTGGCTGGTTCAATGATTGGAGGAATAGCTGAAACCCAGGAGATGCTGGATTACTGTGCAGCCAATAACATTGTTTCAGACATTGAAATGATTGACATTAAGGATATTGAAAATGCCTATGTACGTATGTTGAAAGGAGATGTGCGCTATCGTTTTGTGATTGATATGGCTACGCTATAGCAGGCTGAAAGCTTCAGGCTATAAGTCTTTAGCCTGAAGCTTTTACTAACATTATTTTCTGTTGATCGCTTTCTCTGCGGCAGTCACGATGTTCTCTTTACTAAGCCCATATTTCTTTAGCAGTTGTGTTGGTGTTCCGCTTTCACCGAATGAATCATTGACAGCAACCATTTCAACTGGGAGTAGGATGGAACCTGGATAAAACCTGCGCAACGCTGTCTCCCAGACCGCCATTCATCTGATGTTCTTCACAGGTTACCACGCATCCTGTTTTCTGGGCCGATGCAAGAATAGCCTCTACATCCAGGGGTTTGATCGTGTGTATGTTTATTACTTCCGCACTGATTCCTTTTTCTGCCAGGATTGCTTCGGCTTCTATAGCCTCCCATACGAGGTGACCGGTCGCGAATATGGTTACATCTGTTCCTTCAATCATCTTATCTGCCTTGCCTATGATAAAAGGTCTGTCAGCTGTGAATATAGGCCAGCTTGGGCGACCGAAGCGCAGATAGGCAGGACCTTCATGGCTACCCAGGGCAATAGTTGCTGCCTTGGTCTGGCTAAAGTCGCAAGGCACAATTACCGTCATTCCAGGAAGCATTTTCATCATGCCGATGTCTTCCAGTATCTGATGGGTTGCACCATCTTCACCCAGCGTTAAACCTGCATGAGAAGCACAGATCTTAACATTTTTACCTGAGTAAGCAATTGACTGGCGTATCTGATCGTATACCCGACCGGTGGAAAAGTTGGCGAACGTGCCCGTGAATGGAATCTTTCCCCCGATGGTCATGCCTGCTGCCAACCCCATCATGTTCGCTTCTGCGATACCCACCTGAAAGAAGCGTTCCGGGAAATCCTTTTTGAATGCATCCATCTTCAGTGATCCCGTAAGGTCGGCACAGAGGGCCACCACATTGGGGTTGGATTTTCCGAGTTCATGAAGTCCAGCGCCAAAGCCTGAACGGGTGTCTTTCTTTTCTGTAAATGTGTATCTGGTCATGTGGGTCAAATTGATCCGCAAGTTTATGCAATCCCTTGTTAACTTCCTCTCTGGGTGTTAAGGTTTTGTTAAACCCGAATTATGCAATAGAAAATTCTATTGCATATTTGACGAATGAAAATCACCACCTTATTCGACTTCAGTCAAAACCAGGATGGTGATTTTCATTGTCAGGGTTTAACCTTGACAATCCTGACAGGATTGTCAGGATTCGTCAACCCTGCGGGCAGAATATACATTATTAATGCAAAATATGGGTTAAACAGATGATTTCGATTGCCGCGATTTTGCTTCATGCGTATCAGAATGAAAAATGCATTATGTCAAAGTCTGACCGCACGTTGCTTATCTGGTTTCTGTTGTTTTTAGTGTTGGCGATCCTTCCCTGGTTTATATAAATAAAGGCCCTGATATCTGATCAGAGAGGCTGTAATTAAAAATTACATGAATCCACAGCAAAACAAATCGGGAAAGGACAGTCTGAACCGAAAGCGAAATATAAAAATATACTGATTATCAGATAGTTTTAGCTGGCAATTTCAATTTTCACTTTTGTGTTTTTCAGCTTTTCGTTTCTAATGTTGGAAAGCACTTTATTTACGAGTTCCCGTTTCACAGAGACGTATGATGAAAAGTCGAGCGTGGTAATAAGACCAATGTCATCGCCTTGCAGACCACCTTTTTTGGTAAGCAGTCCTACGATATCACCTTTGCTGATTTTATCTTTTTTACCTGCGCTGATGTAAAGACATGCATACTTTGGTGCAGGCGGAAGCAGCAATTTTTCGTTGAGTTTAAGTACCTCAACAGACTTTTCAATGTAATCAGGCAGCCTTTCATCATCGGCTAAAACAAGATATGCCTGTCCTTCGGCATGCATCCGTGCCGTGCGTCCGTTGCGGTGAATAAAAGACTCTTGTTGTGGCGGCAGTTGATAATGAACCACATGTTTGATTTCCGGAATGTCAAGTCCGCGAGAGGCGAGGTCGGTAGCTATCAGTACATTATGTGCACCACCCCTGAACCGGATCAGATTTTTTTCACGATCAATCTGATCCATTGCACCGTGCAGGATGCCATGTTCAAATTTTTGTTTTGTAAACAGGGCACTGATGCGTTCCACTGCCTCACGGTGATTGCAAAATACCAGGCATACTTCCTGATTGAATCCTGCCACCAGTCGCATGAGGGTATCCACCTTGTCAGCGCTCAGCGTATGCACTACCCTCAATTTTAATTTTGATTCTGCCTCATCCTTCAGGTAGTTCAGTGTTTCTGGTTTCCTGAAAGCCAGAAAGTCTGGCCATGCATCCATTCGGGTAGCGGAGGTAAGTATGTGTTGCTGTTTTCCCGTAAGGGCTTTAAAAACAAGCGTAAGTTGTTCCTGAAAACCCATTTGCAGCGACTTATCAAATTCGTCCAGTACAACCAGCTTTACGGATCGTGGATCGAATGATTTTCTTACAATATGGTCGCTTAGTCTTCCGGGTGTTCCAATGATCACCGCGGGTGCTTCGCTCAAACTGTTCTGCTCGATTTTCATGGAATGTCCTCCGTAGCAAACACTTACTTTATACGAAGTTTTCATAGCCCTGAAAACCTGTTCAATCTGCAAGGCAAGCTCACGCGAAGGTGTAATAATCAGTGCCTGCACGCCTTGTGCATCAGGACTGAGTTTAGTGATCAGTGGAATCAGAAACGCCAGTGTTTTGCCGGAGCCGGTGGGTGCCAGCAACATGAGGTTTTCTGAAGATTCCGCTTTTTCAATGAAGGCGGTTTGCATTTCATTGAATGCTGCGATTGATAGATTCTTTAAGAATTCAGAATGTTTTGAGTGAAGATTACTTTGCATAGCACAAAGGTAGGTTTAAGATGGCTTCTTTCCCTTTATAATTATGCATATGGGGTTTAACCTGACATTGAAAATGAAGGAAAAATTACTTTCAGAACCAAGGCTCAACTGCTTCATTTACAATCGTCAGCACGTAGTGAAAAAAAGTCTAATGACTTTTTTGGGTTAATTGCAATGCACCCTTATAGAAAAAATACGCAGCTACGGCCATGAGCACATGGCTGATATCGATGTAATTAAACCAGGTGTGAAGGGAGATTTGGTTCATGAAAATCAGGGCTGCTATACTGGCAATCATGACTGCAAACAAGATGATAAAACTTCCACGGTCGCGGGTTTTGTACCAGGTCCAGGCATGAAAGGGAAGTACAATCGCTAAAAGACCATAACCCGAATGAAGTTCAACCCACCTGAAATTCAAGGTGTAAATGGTAATAGTCATGACCGTCAACAGTTCGATGATGTTGAGAACCAGAAAGAATTTGCCGACCTGTGGCTTGATATAAGGCCGCGCATATTCTATGGCAGACCGTTCAATAAATGCCACTGAAAGCATGCTGATGATCCAACCGGGCAGTTTCCAGGCAAACGTAAAGAGATATAAAAAACCATGCCCGACAAGACCGCCAAAAAGAGTGGCTGTTCCAAGCAAAAGAAAATACATGCGAAGGTAGAGAAGCGTTTTTCCAGACAGGTTCCTTTTTGTCAGTTTGTAGAATGCGTAGAAACAGACCGCTGACACGATTAAATCAGTCAAGGTGTTGACTGGCTCATCGATACGAATACCAAAAAGTGAAATGGAAGGTTGAGAGAGAATCATATTAATTTCACATTACTGAAAACATTTACGAATTCTGTCAGTGCTTGTTTTGGCCAAGATGTACATTTTCCCAATCATTAAAGATGATATTGATCATCATAAGTATAGCCGTTGAATACCGTTCATAAACAGTTTTTTACACGTGTAATGATTGGCTACGTTGTGTTAAATGCCACTGAAAACAATCTGCCTGGCGGTAAGGACAAAAGTTTATATTTTTAGTGGTAGTGAATGTTCAATTATATAAATCCTTATTTCATGATGAAGCGTCTTTGTAGTTCTGTTGTGATGTTGCTGATATTTTTGCAAATGGGCTTTTCACAGTCAGCCAGGAAATCCGTTCTGATGGCGGGAGCAGCCACCGTAAATATTACCCCACAATCCCCCGTACCGATGAGTGGTTATGGAAATCGCGACCAGCCATCCAAAGGTGTGCATGATGAAATTTTTGCCCGTGCTTTTGTTTTTGATGACGGTAAAACAAAAACCTGTATCATTCAGGCCGACCTGATTGGTTTTGCTTCTGGATTTGCTGACGAAATTAACAGGGAGGTAGAGAAGCGAACCGGTATTCCCAGGGAAAATTGTTTGCTTGTGGCGGTCCATAATCACGGGGCACCGGTTACGAGGGCCTATGGCGAGGCAGTAACTGATAATCTCAGTGTTTATCTGATCGATTTAAAAAAGAAACTCGTAGATGTGGCTGTTCAGGCGTATACCGGACGCATCCCGGCACTGATCGGAACAGGAAAAGGTACATGCACCATGAATATAAATCGCAGGGCACGACATCATGAGGGTGGCATATGGCTCGGTCGCAATCCAGACGGTGTATGCGATCATGATGTGGATGTTTTGCGCATCGATAACCTTGGTGGTGAAACCATTGGCATGATGGTAAACTGGCCATGTCATGCTACGGTGGGTGGTCAGGAAAACAATATGATCACGGGCGACTGGCCCGGTGCTGCCGCGCGATACGTAGAACAGAATTATAAGAATGTACCTGTTGGAATAACTGCCGGTGCTTCAGGAGACATAAATCCCATCTATGGTCCTCATAATAATTTTGGTGATATGAATGCCATTGGCCTGGTGCTTGGTGAGGAGATTGTGAAAGTGACCAGGGATATCGTACCCCAAAAAGGAGGTTCCGTTTCTGTTCTCTTTCGTGAAATAGAAGTTCCGGGAAAAGAGAAGAGTGCTTCGCGCATGCCGGGAGAAAAAATTGTGCCGGGTACACCAGTGAAGTTGAGATTTTCAGTGGTCAAAATTGGAACTGTTGTATTTGCTGGATTGTCGGGTGAGCTGATGACTTCTATTGGAATGAAAGTAAAGTCACTTTCTCCATACCGCAATACAACCATTGTCACTCATTGCAATGGAAGCAGTGGCTATCTGTGTACCGATGAAGCCTACCTTGAAGGAGGATATGAACCAATGGTATCGGCCACCATGCCCGGTGTGGAGAAAATCATCGTTGATACTTTTATCGCTATGCTGAATGAGTTATAGTAGTCTTGACCACTTTGAGTGGTCTTGACGATTATAGACGGATCTATTTCGCCTGCAGCTTTTCAATCATCCAGGTACTCAGTTTTTCGTTTTGTTCGGGATATGTCCAATGACCGGTTTCAGGAGCCAGGAATAATGTTTTTGGTGCACTGATTACATTAAAGGAGGCATACATGGAAGTAGGCGGACACGTTTCATCGTTGAATCCCCAGGTATACATGCCGGGTATTTTTAACAGTCTTGCAAAATTAACTACATCATAATAAGCGGCAGTAGCAATTTTTTCCTTTGAATTGTTGTAAACCAGATTCTCTTTATTGAAAAGGTGAGGCCAGCCGCCAGCTCTTCCATTGAGATAGCCGGTCAGGTCACTGAGTGCCGGATAGAATGCAGTCAGGTATTTAACGCGTGAATCAAGTGCTGCGGTAATGATTGACAATGCACCTCCCTGACTTCCACCCGTCACGCCAAGGTTGTTGCCATCAAACTGAGGAAGGCTTGTGAGAAAATCATTGGCACGAATACAACCCATATACACCCGCTTGTAATAATAACGATCTTTATTGTCCAGATTGAAATACCAGTAGCCGTTCAATGCACCTGCCATGAGATTGTTATATACCGATATATCCATATTCACAGGCACACCATGTATCCCGATTTCCAGGGTAATGATTCCTTTTTCTGCTGTGGCCACATCACCTGCGTAGGGGCGAATGCCTGCACCAGGTACGCGTAACAATGCCGGATATTTACCTTCCTTTTTTGGTACACATAGAATGCCATAGAGGCGGGATCCTGCACGGTAATTCTGTAGGTTGATATGATAGACGTTTACATTTTCCGTGCACCGCTCAGGAAGTAATGTCATTCGTGCATCGATCGGTATTTTTGACAAGTCAGTTTTGGCTTTATCCCAGAATGCGGTAAAGTCAGAAGGATTTTCAATAGTAGGTTTTATTGAAGCAGGATCGAACCCTGCCGTGGCGAGACCGCGATATTGTTTGCCATCATAAAAAGCAGTAACGATACACTGTAAAAAACCGGCACCCTTGAGCGTGAGGGGTGCCAGTGTCAGGGTACCATTGGCAAGCACCAGCGAGTCTTTCTTTACAGGCTCCATTTTTTCAGGTCCTGCCTGATATTTAATGGTAACATTTTTCAAGGGGTTACCATCCTTTAAAACAGAGACATTGAATTTCACCTGCTCACCTGGCTTGTATAGCCAGTCAGTATGGTCAGGAGCCACCACAACTTTGATCAGCGTGTTAACGGGCTGGCCTGCAACAAACGTGAAGCTGAGCAAGACAATGAAGAGCGTTGTGATTTTTTGTTTCATACTTTTTAGAGATGAAGTGAACGGGATTTTAAAACACCTGATAAGATTACCGTTTTCTTTCAAGAAAGTCAATCCCATGCATCACGCAAGAGTGTGATCACAGTAGATTGACAGTAACAACTGAAGATACTGTTATACTTGTATTCATGGAGGAAGCGCGGGGCCTGTATGTTACTATTCATTGATATGGACTCCACACTTGAATTCAAACCATACTTGAGGACACATGGCCAAAGGCTTTGAAAAAACTGAAAGCGATTTGTGAAGCGTAAATCCTGATCAATTCTTTTTCCTTACAAAGCGGATAGAATCCTGCGAGGCATCTATTAACGTTTAAAGTCAGATATCAACTCTCTCAGTCACTACATCATCTATTTTACAATCTGCTGACCGAAGAAGTCACCTTCATTCCACCTGGGTCGCTCGCGGGTTTGTGCTACGGAATAGCTGATCAGAAAATTCAACTGCACATATTTACGCGCAGCGTCAAAATCAAAGTTGTTGGTGATTTCATCCGAAGGACGGTGATAGTTTTCATCACGCCATTTTTTGGTAAACTCGACAAGATCAAATGAATTGTCTTTGGTAAGCGTACCGTATTTTATATGCAGGGCCGGAATACCCTGTTGCACAAAACTGTATTGATCGCTGCGAATAAACCGTACTTCTTCGGGCATGGGATCCTGCTGGCGCACAATACCGAGTTGTTTACATGCGAAGTCAACATTATTAATCAGGCTCGAATGTTCGGCACCCAAAGGCGCTACGGATAGCAGTGGAGCAATGAGTGTTGGCATATCGGTATTGACATCGGCCACAATCTGCGACTTTGGAACGGTGGGGTGGCCCGCAAAATAAGCAGAGCCCAACAGTCCCATTTCTTCAGCAGTTACCATTACAATTAAAATGGAGCGGAGGGGTTTTGATCCCATTTGTTTATAAACCCTGGCGATCTCAAGCAAAGCCGCTACTCCTGAAGCATTATCATGAGCACCATTATAAATTGAGTCACCCTTTATTGGTCTGCCAATACCAACATGATCCAGGTGAGCTGTGTGAACCACATATTCATCTTTAAGCTTTTTATCTCCTCCTGCAATTTTACCAACCACATTGTAACTTTCAATATCGCTGAATGAACTGCTGCAGTTCATGCGAAATGAAGATTTCATGTCAAATGAAGAGGCACTTCCTTTTTTTAAATCAGCCAGTGTCTGTTGAAGGTTTTTTTCTGAGTTGAAAAACAAGCGTTGTAATGTGGTGAACGGCACACGGGCCACCGCATTGAGATTGCCGGCAACGGAACGTCCATAAGCTTCAGTCTTTTCCGGATTCAACGCAGCGGTAGTAATAGCTACGGAACTGACTGCAGCAGTTGGCGAGGCGGGAGCGATGATCGCACCAACAGCACCTTTCTGCGAAGCAATTTCCATCTTGGAGGCAGGGTTGTTAAAGTGTGCCATAATGGTAGAAGGCAAATCAAGACCAAGTGGTGATCCCGTTAAGAAAACAACGACTTTTCCTTTCACATCAATGTTGTTGTAATCGGAATACTTGCCAGGGATCTCAATTCCATATCCTACGAAAACCAATGGCGCTTCTACCTGAACTTCAGTTTTTAAAACACCCGGTATAATAAAAATATCCTTGCCTGCCGAAAGACTATCCACGTTACCTAACCGGTCTGTTAATACTGCTTTGGAAATTTTATTGTTGACCGTTGCCCTGCGCAGTATCAGTTTTTGCAGATAGGTTCCGTGATCGCCAGCCGGTATCATTCCGATTTCAGTGAACTGATTCACTACATAATCAACCGCCATCTGATAACCTTCTGTTCCGGGCTTGCGTCCTTTTAGCTTATCATCTGCGAGCCAGGTGATGTGACTTTTTATTTTTTCTTTATCCACCCGCTCCAGTGCGCTCTTTGTCTTCGCATCGAGTTTTACATTTTGCGACCAGGCTGCGGAGGTTAGAAAGCAAACTGAGATAATGATGAATATGATTTTTTTCATGCAGGAAATTTTAATGCTGTAAGTTATTATTTTTTGCTGGATCGTGATTAGTTGAATTACCGGATTTCAATTTGCTTTGGGAAGTTCAACTTTTTCACTATCGCCAGATATCCTGGATCTGATTCAATGAGAAACAGGAAGACCATGTCTCTGATATGAATAATTAAAGGATTTCCTTCGTCAGCCCATGCATGGAAATCCTGTGGCGATCAAATTACCAAAGACTGGACAGGCAAAGTATTGATTACGAAACAGAACTCATGTTTCCAGCAAATGATATTGGATCACAATAGGTTTGTGCGATGATGGGGATGAAGATGAGGGACTTAAATTTGCCTTCGAGGCTTTTATCAACGTTGTGTGTTTCGAGCAGGCCATCATATGATTTGTTATCAAAGTAAACAGTTACAGGTTCTTTGATGGTTACTGAGAGCTCCTCATTCAGGTGTTTTACAAAGTCTGTTACCCAGTCTGATCGGTTATCGTTGTGGCGGTAGGGGATGAAGATGTCATATAAGAAGACAGGGAGGACAGAAGCCATTGATCAAAGATAACCAGTATTCCTTATTCTGCGATCTTAAATCGCTCATCGCCATTGCTGGTATAATGCTGAAATGCAAATCCCCAAATTCTCATCTCCATTCATTACAGAAGTTTTCCCGCTACCACATACCAGTTGTATTTGAACATTTCACCCGTTACTTTAAATGCAGAATATGCCGTTTGCAGGTTTGTTGATGAATCTGGCAGAGCATAACCATTGTAAATTCCTATGAGTACATTGATTAAACCAAAGCTTGGCGTATTTGACCTAACGATGGTAGTGGTAAGCCTCATCATCGGATTGGGAATTTTCCGCACCCCGGTAGAGGTTGCCGGCAAAGCCCAGACACCAGTTATTTTTTTTATGGCATGGGGGTTAGGGGCGGTGATCAGTTTGTTTGGCGCGCTCACGTTTGCCGAAATAGGTAGCCGATACCCCACTGCGGGAGGTTACTATAAGATATTTTCCCATTGCTACCATCCGGTCATTGCCTTTATGGTGAACTGGATCAGCGTGATTTCCAACGCGGCAACGTCTGCACTCGTGGCGATTATTGGTGCTGATTATATCAACCCAATCATTCTGCCAGATGTAGAGCGTGAGCTGGGTGTAAAGATCACGACCATATTGTCTGTACTGGTTCTCTTTGGCATCAATTACATAGGGATCAAGATGAGTTCAAGTGTACTCAACGTCCTCATGGTGATTAAAATCGGAATGATGGTATTGCTGATCTCTCTCATTTTCATAGGCCACACGCCAACGCCTGACATCGCCAGCTATTCTTCACTTTCGATGACTGATTCGGGGAAAGCGTTTTTACTTTGCTTTGTTCCTGTATTTTTTACTTGCGGTGGTTATCACATGATGATCAATTTTGGAAGTGATATCAAGGAGCCGCAGAAAAACCTGCCGCGAAGTATCTTCTTTGGAATTGCAATCGCGTTTACCTTATATCTGCTGGTTAATTTTTCCTATTACTATGTGCTTGGATTTGAGCAGCTAAAAACTTCCAATGCACTGGCTGCTGATATGGTTTCCATTATTTTTGGAAGTCTTGGTTTTAAAATTACTGCGGTGATCATGTTCCTCGCAGTACTGGCCTACGTAAATTCTTCCATCATGGCCAATCCACGCGTTTACTATGCCATGGCCGAGGATGGTGTACTTCCCCCTATATTAAAAAAGGTAAATGAAAAGACCCAGGTGCAGGAATGGGCACTGACGCTGTATGTCGCTTTTATTATTATCACACTGTTCCTGCTGTCATCCGTGCAAAAGATTCTGGATTACGTGATGTTCTTTGACAGCATCGGCATGTCGCTCGCAGTGGGTGCTGTGTTTGTGCTTCGCCATCGCGCAAAAAAGAACGGTGAGCCTGCTGGTATTTACAAGATGTTTGCCTACCCGTTGTTACCCATCTTGTTCATCCTGGTTTACATGAGCGTTAACGTTAGTGTCATGATCAACAATCCTTCAACGGCTATGATCGGATTTATTATGGTGATGTCCGGCTGGCCATTGTATTATATCATTCGACTGTTAATAAAAGGCAAGAGTCATGAAAATTGACACAGGCGGTAAAAAATAAAAATTAATACATGAAATGAGGATAAGCAGAACTTTAAATCCATCGGTATCGAACATAAAAGTCTTCCTGCGCAATTCCATGTGACCACGGTAAAAAATAACTATTTACACATGAAATATCCCGAAGTACAGAATTTTATCAATGGTCACTTTGTAACATCTTCCGGCAACCGATCGATAGACATTGAATCTCCACTGGATGGAACCATTATTACAACCATGCGCCTGTCAACGCGTGAAGACCTGAATCAGGCAGTCATCACCGCTAAAGCAGCACAACTTCACTGGGAGAAAATTCCCATCAAAGAGCGCGTGCAGGTATTCTTTCGCTACAAACAATTGCTTGAAAAAAACAGCAAGGAACTTTCTGAATTGATTGCAGAAGAAAACGGGAAGACTTTTGGCGAAGCCACCGCGGAAATTGATAAGGCTATTGAACTTACGGAGTTTGCCTGTTCACTGCCTCAACTGGTGGCCGGTGAGTCACTTGAAGTAAGTAAAGGTGTTGAATGTCGGATTGAGCACTGGCCGGTAGGTGTTGTTGCCTCAATTGTTCCATTTAATTTTCCGAGCATGGTGCCACACTGGTCGCTTTGCAATGCCATTGCATTGGGCAATGCCATGATCATGAAACCTTCTGAAGTGGTGCCAATCAGTTGTCAGCGGATAGCATCCTTGTTGAAAGAGGCGGGATTGCCTGATGGAATATTTTCTATTGTAAATGGTGATAAAGAAATGGTAGAAGCCATTTGCGATCATCCTGATATTGATGCCGTATCATTTGTCGGGTCTACGAAAAGTCGCAAAGCTTGTTTATGCACGTGCTACTTCCAGTTTCAAAAGAGCACTGGCATTGGGTGGTGCAAAAAACCATTTGATCGTTTTACCTGATGCGCACGCGGAAATGACCGGCAGTAATGTAGCTGCCAGTATGTCTGGCTGTGCAGGGCAACGGTGTATGGCAGCTTCCGCGATGGTGGCTGTTGGAAAATCTGATCATATCATTGAAAAAGTATGTGAAGAGGTGAAGAAAATTATTCCGGGCAAAAACCTTGGATCCGTAATTTCCAGACAAGCTAAAGAGCGGATTGAACGATACATCACTGAAGCAGAACAACAAGGTGCCAGAATACTGGTAGATGGACGCGGTGTGAAAGTACCAGGAAAAGAAAACGGCTATTATGTTGGCCCTACTGTAATTGATTATGTAAAACCTGATATGGCCGTTGCCCGGGAAGAAATTTTCGGACCGGTGATCAGCATCATGCGAACTGACACACTCGAAGAGGCTTTGAAAATTGAAAACGAAAATCCTTACGGCAATGCTGCTGCCGTGTTTACCCAAAGTGGTGGGCTGGCAAGACAAGTCATGGAAAAAGCAAATGCTGGAATGATTGGTGTCAATATCGGTGTACCTGTGCCGCGCGAACCATTTTCGTTTGGCGGATGGAATGAATCAAAGTTTGGTGCCGGAGATATCACCGGTAAAAGTTCTATTGAATTCTGGACTAAACTAAAAAAGATCACCGTAAAATGGAATCCTGAATCCAGAACAAACTGGATGAGTTAACAATATTGAATCTCAATTTTTATGATAAAAGATACTGCCACCCTTGCTTCAGAACGCGAAGAAGTACTCAGAAACAATTTAGACTACACACTATTCTCGTGGAGTAAACAAAAGGGAATTGATCCCATTTGTGTTCAACGCGCGGAAGGCGTTTACCTTTATGATTTTGATGGCAAACGTTACCTGGACTTTTCCAGTGGCCTGATGAATGTGAACATCGGTCATGCTGACCAGCGGGTTACTGATGCCGTGGTGAAACAAATGCAGCTGGTTAGTTATGTGACACCAAGCTGTGCAACACAGGTGCGCGGTGAACTGGGAAAAAAGCTGGCAGAGATTTGTCCGGGAAATCTGAATAAAGCATTCTTCACCTTATGTGGTGCTACTTCTATTGAGAGTGCAATGAAGCTTGCGCGGCTTTATACAGGAAGACATAAAATCATCACCCGGTATCGTTCCTTTCACGGATCTACGTATGGCGCCATGACAGCCGGTGGTGATCCGCGAAAGCTGCCTGCCGATTCGCAGCAGGTACCGAATATCGTGCATGTGGAAGACGCCTATTGTTATCGCTGCCCGTGGAGTCAGGAGCCTCATTCCTGCAAGCTTGAATGCATTTCACACATTGAGCGCGTGATTGAATTTGAAGCTCCGCAAAATATAGCAGCCATTTTAATGGAGGGCGAAAGCGGAACTTCCGGTTGCATAAAATATCCACCGAATTACTGGAAGAGGCTGCGCGAAATTTGTGATCAACACGGCATCTTGCTGATTGCCGATGAAGTGATGAGTGGTTTTGGCCGCACAGGAAAATGGTTTGGTTTTGAACATCATGAAATCATACCTGATATGGTTTGCATGGCCAAAGGAATTACTTCCGGTTATCTGCCGTTTGGTTGTCTGATGGTTACTGATACCATTGCTGCTAAATACGATAACGATCCTTTGATGATCGGATTAACCTACAGCGCACATGCTACGGCCTGCGCTGCCGCGCTCGAAGTAATTAAAATTTATGAATCCGATAATTTGATTGAACATGCAGCGGAGATGGGGGCATACGTAAACACATGTGTAGAAAATCTCAGGAAGAATCATCCGAGTATCGGAGATTTTCGCAATACAGGTTTGCTCGGTTGCATTGAAGTGGTGAAGAACCGCAAGACGAAAGAGCCGATGGCACCTTACAACGCTCCGGCATCCGCGATGAAAGTCATGAACCAGGTGGGAGCAAGGTTAAAAGAGCTGGGCATGTATACCTTTGTGCGATGGAATTACATTTTCATTGCGCCTCCTCTTACCGTCACGAAAGAACAGATTGACGAAGGCATGGCGATCATTTCTGAAGCTTTGAAAATTGCTGATGCCAATTGTGTCTGATCCTACGATTCGTACACCCACTTGCCACCAGTCATCGTCCGCTCAATAGGAATGGTTACCAGTGTAGATGGATCTTCCTTGTAGGGATCTCGTCCCAGCACGACAAGATCAGCATGCTTGCCAATATCAATCGAACCTTTTGTGGTTTCCTCAAAGGATGCATACGCTCCATGCATGGTTCCGATGCGGATTGCTTCATCTACAGATACTTTTTGATTGGCTCCCCACACGGTACCTTTCAAGTCGGTGCGGGTAACGCTCGATTGCAAGGCCATCATGGGTTCAAATGGACCGGGAGGATAATCCGATGCTTGTGTGGCGCGTATTCCAGCATTGAGAAAGCTGCGAAGGGCAAACATATTCTTTAAACGTTCGGGTCCGTATTCGCCCATTTTTTCTCCGTGATAATAAACATAGGTAGAGAAGGGAGTAGGAATCACGCCCAGTATTTTCATGCGTTGAATCAATGAGTCATTGATCATCGTGCAGTGTTCTATGCGGAAACGGGGATCGCGTCTCGGCCTTTCTTTCTGAAGTCTTTCATACACACGCAGCGTGGTGTCAATGCCAACATCCCCATTGGCGTGTATACCAATCTGCCAGTCGGCCTCGTGTGCTTTTCGGGCATAGCTGTATAACTGTTCTTCGGTGTTTACCAGAATACCATAATCATCTGGACGACCAATATACGGCTGTGAGAGTCGTGCCGTTCGTTCAGAGATAGAACCATCACACGTCATTTTCATGGCACCGATTTTTACCCATTCATTGCCAACACCCGTGCGCACTCCTGCCTGAATCATTTTGTCGATGTGCATATAGCCAATCAGGCAATAAACGCGCAGCGACAAATCACCATTCCCGAACGCATCCTGATAGGCGGTGAGATATTCGGGCGACCCATAGGCATCATGCACGGAAGTCACTCCGGTGCGGGTCATCATCTTTGAAATCAACTTCACACCTTCGCGTAAATCATCTCGCGTGTATGCGGACGGAATGATAGTATCAAAAACATCACAGGCACTTTCTTTTACACGGCCATTTAGCTTTCGGGTAGCAGGGTCGTGATCAAACTGGCCACCCTGAGGATCGGGAGTTGATTCAGTTACACCTGCCATTTTCATGGCCATGGAATTAACATACATCGTGTGACCACCACGATGAGATATTCTCACAGGATGTTCAGGAGCAGCCAGATCCAGGTCACTGATATAGATGATACGTCCATCACGTGTTTTTGTATCGTCATATTTAAATCCCAGCACCCACTTTCCTTTTGGAGTTTCTGATGCGCGTTTATGGATGGCGTCTTGAATTTCTTTTATGGAACGAAGATCACAATCTACTTCACGCAGGTGGGCGAGGCCGGAACTTCCCGGATGTGAATGTGCATCGATGAAACCTGGCACTACCGTTTTACCTCCCAGATCAATTTTTTTTGTCCTGCCTGTGGCGAGTGACTGAATCTCTTTATTGGTTCCCACCGCGAAAAACTTTCCATCAACAATAGCGATCGCCTGCGCCCGCGGGGTTTTGCCCATGGTTACTATATTTCCATTGTATAGAATTATTTCCGCCTCCCGTTGTTCAAATGCGGGAAGCACAGCAAGAGCTGCCAGGGAGCCCAGGAATTTTCTGCGGGATTGTTGTGATGTGTTGAAGTCAAACATGGGAGCAGGGTTGATTTAAATTCAGTCTAAGAAGTGATTAGCCAATTTACAAAAGATTAATAAATGGAGACACTGATTATGATCATCACTCAGTTGCTATACTTCAAAAATTTTATTCCTTCCATAGCCGTGGTTTTCGACATGTCACCACTCTTCCAGTCACCTGTAGAAATAATCGTTTTCACATTACCATCAGCCAGTATTTCAAATTTTGCTTTCAGGTAACTTAATCCGCCTTCAAAGGTATTGTTACCTTTATACACGAGGCCTTCCATCAGTTGTCCGTTGATTTTCAACATGAGCAGATCATCTTCTTTATTGAATTCAGCCATCCCATCTTTCAATTTATAGATGCCGGTAATTTTTTTGTATCCGGCATTATCCAGCGGAAACGCTTTGCCCATCACCACATCAAACTTCACTTCATTTTCCTTCGCTGCATTTTTCCTGATTTCCAGAATCCGGTTGATCGCCTGAGAGGAAGCGGCTGCTGCATCTTTCTCAATATGTGTATCGCCTTTGAAATAAATCTGGGTAATAAGATCCTGATGATCGCCACTGGAAACTCTCAGGTGAATATGGGCAGGCCGCCAGGTTCCACCATCATTATAAGGTATGGGCACAATCGTTTTGAATGCATACTTCCCATCTCTTCCTGTTTTCACGGCTCCCCGAAATACATAATCTTCGGAGGTGTTATCATATTTTTCATGCTCATCACATTGCCAGGCTTCAATGAGTGTGTTTGCCAGTGGAGTTTTTCCATCTTTCTGAAAAACGGTTCCTGTCAGATTCATGACTTCACCGGTTGAGCCTTCAGGAATCAGGTTGCTTCGCATCGGTGAACCCGGCCGGTAAAAGGGACCAAGAATATCCGTGGTGGTTACGTTGTCGCCTTCAAAACTTTTACCGTTCCAGTTGATGGCGCCAAACGCGGCAACACTAAAGGCAGTGAGTGCTGATTTCTTAACAAAGGTTCTTCTTTTCATGATCAAGGTTTGGTTGAGGTATGTGGTTCTGAGTAAAGGAAGGTACCAGGTTTCATTGGATTGATTATTAGAAACTTTGCTGGGATTTAGAAATTAATCTGTTTTCAATCCATTATGTCTTCCGTATTTTTCTATTGTGCATGATTCATCTTCGAGTTGATTTTGGTTCCCGTAGTGGACATTTCCTCCCGGAAAACCGGGCGTTCTATGTACGCCTGACGGTAAAAAATGTTAACTGACCGACTTTACCCTGTTTTCTCAGGATTGGTAGTTCCAGAATTCAAAAACATGTCTTTAGTTTGAGTTTAGATCAATATACTTAATAGATTGATTTTGTTGTACTTATAAAATACTATTTATGAAGAAGATAATCCAGTTTGCCCCCAACTACTTCATTCTTGTTGTTCTGTTTGTTGTTGCCTTGTTTGGTACCACAATATTGATATTCCTTTCCTGAATGTTGTGTAGTGATCAACACACGTTATGACCTCACAGCCAGGTGCCATGTGATGAGTGTTAGCTTGCTGACGATTTATAATTACTGTACTGCTCCCTCAACACAGATTTCTTAAACTTACCTACGGAAGTTTTAGGAATTTCTTTTACAAACTCATACGCATCGGGTAACCAGAATCTGGCAAAGAGCGGTTCAAGAAATTTACGCAGTTCTTCTCGCGTTGCTGATTTACCTTCTTTCAATACGATACACGCCATTGGCCGTTCTGCCCACTTCTCATCCGGAATAGCAAACACAGCAGCTTCCGCTACAGCGGGATGGCCCATCAAAGCACCTTCCAGCGCCACCGAACTGATCCATTCACCACCCGACTTGATTACGTCTTTGCTGCGATCTTTGATTTCGATGTAACCCTTATCATCAATGGTCACGATATCACCGGTGCGGAACCAGCCATCATCAGTAAACTTGTCATCCTGTTCATCACTTTTATAATAGGAGCTTGAAATCCACGGACCTCTTATTTCCAGTTCGCCCATGGTGCTGCCATCCCAGGGCATCAAACCATCTTCATTTCTTCCCCTTATTTCAACAAAGGCAACAGGCATTCCCTGCTTTGCGCGGTAGGCATATTGTGTTTCCATATCTTGTTTTTGTATTTCACTGCTGAGCACGCCAATACTTCCCAGTGGCGATGTTTCCGTCATACCCCATGCGTGAAGAATGCTTAATCCGTGGCGCTCCTGAAAACTTTTGATCATGGATATTGGTGCAGCCGAGCCACCTACAATCATGGAGCGCATTGAACTCAGATTGTATTTACCAGGACTGGCATCCAGCACATTTAATATTCCAAGCCATATGGTGGGCACGCCCGCTGTAATCGTCACCTTCTCTTTTTCAAAAAGTTCCAGTAAACTCACCGGATCAAGATAGGGTCCGGGAAATACGATCGTGCAACCGAGCATCGTGCAGGTAAATGGCAAACCCCACGCATTGACATGGAACATCGGCACTACAGGCAAGACTATATCCGCTTCCTGCACCGACATGCCTTCAGCATAGGAGCAGACCATCGAATGCAACACAATGGAACGATGAGAATACAAAACGCCTTTTGGTTTGCCGGTGGTACCTGAGGTATAACACATGGCAGCCGCTGTGTTTTCATCGTCTTCAAACGGAATGTATTTGCTTTGATCCCCCGATGAAACAACTTCTTCATAGTTCAATGTTCCTTCCGGAATTGGCTGGCCTGCATTGGGTATGACGATCACATGTTTAACCTTAATCTTACTTTTGAATTTATCGAAGAGAGGTAACAAAACCTGATCGACAATAATCACTTTATCTTCGGCATGGTTCACGATGTATTCCAGATCATCGGGTGACAGTCGGAGGTTTAAGGTATGAAGAACACCACCAAAAGAAGGAACTCCAAAATAGATTTCAAGATGCTGATAATGATTCCAGCATAACGTGGCAACCCGATCACCGGGTTGTACTCCTAATTGCTGCAAGGCCACACTTAGTTTCTTCGTCCGCAACGCAAAGTCTGTATAGGTATATCGATGCAAAGACTTGTCAGGCAATCGTGTGATGATCTCTTTTTTACCGTGTAAGGTTTCAGCCCGCTTCATTAGCGTGGGCAAGGTGAGCTGATAATTCATCATTAAGCCATTCATAATAGTAAGGAGATTGGGAAGTGAGTGATGGAACAATCTAAAGACCAACTAATTTTAATGAATTCTTTTCAGAAAGACAAAGGTGATTGTATGTAGTAAGATTGACATGATTGCAAAAAATTATAACAATCGGAGTATAATTTCATGAATCCTTCTATCCTGACAATTAGTTATATACATTTAAGCTGAACCAAAAACCAAACCCCTAATGATGAAATTAATGATGTCTTGTTTATTGCTTCTTTTTGTTTTGACTTCCTGCACCCAACAGGTTGATCAGGAAAAAATCAAAGCCTCCATTCTTGCAACAAACAGCTTGTTTATGGAAAATATCACCGGTAAAAATGCTGAAGCCGTTGCAGGTTTATACACCGAAGATTGCCAGTTGATGGCACCCAACATGCCGACCTTCAGTGGCAGGGAAGGAGTGAAGGCTTACATGGAACACGGAATATCCAGTGGAATCACATCAATAAAACTAACCAGCCTTGAAGTGACCGGTACCAACGACTTTGCTATTGAGCGCGGTAATTATGAAGTGTATGTAATGGATTCTATCAAAGTAGATGCTGGCAAGTATATGGTGGAGTGGAAAAAGACCGGTGAGCAGTGGCAGTTGCACCGCGACATTATGAATTCAGACTTTCCTGCTCCACGTACCGTTGCAAAAGCAGGTGAGCCAGTATGGATCATTACCTATTTTGTAAAAGCTGATAAAGGCAACGACTTTGAAGCCTTTGTTAAAAATGAAATGACGCCAGCACTTGATATGGCGGATGCAGCACAGGCCCAGGCAATAGCACAAACGCGCTTGCTGTCTGCAGCAAAAGCAGATAAAAGCGGAATCCTGAAATATGTTTTTATCATTGATCCTGTTGTAGAGGGAGTAAATTATGATATTGAGCAGGTATTAATTAAAAAGCATGGAGAAGCCCCTGGTAAGGAAAAATTCAAGCAGTTCAATGCATTACTCACGAAAGGTTTTGAATTTATTCAGGTAGTACAATCAGATATCTGATACGGTGGCAAAGCAATAAATTAATTCTTAGCCTGTGAGCGCCCATGTGATGATCAAATCATATACATGGGCGTTTATTTTTTGCTGAAATTCTTTCAGGATTTTTTCATGACAAGGGCCTCAGACATGCGCACAGGGGATTGGATTTATTCCTATCTTATGAAATTATTACTTATGTCTTAAGGTGGGACTGATTGCTGTCAAATGATCGGGATGAATGTGCAAGTGAACAAGATTTAAGTTCTGTTTTTTTAGAAATACCGTGCTGAGGACATGCATTGAGTTTACCATAATTTCGTCAAGAGATTAAAAGATAAATATGATATCAAAATCAATTAGCGGAAATTCAACGGAAGAAATTAAAACTGCTTTACAAAAAAGCCTGGCGATGGATTTTGAACCGACTCTCGCCATTGCGTTTATTTCCATTAAGCAAGACAGAAAAACCATATGTGAAATGCTTTGCCGGGCACTTATGGTGAATATGGACGAGTCATAAATGAACGGCAGGAGTTTCATTCTACTACCAATAGCTAGGTGATATTGAAAGAAAAATAATTGCTACAATTATGAAAGCAAAATCAATCAAAGGCGCAACACCGGAAGAAATTCAGTCTGCATTAGAGCAAAGCATGGAAGAGAGAGCATCATCGGAAACAGACTTTCAGGAATGAATATTTAGGTTTATTACGCGAGTTTAATGTAGAGTATGATGAACAATATATTTTTACAGGGTTGGCATAGATATGTGCCGAGCCTACGGCTCTTTCCATTTATTAGCGGTTTTATCCCACGGATTGAAATCCGTGGTTACAAAATCGTTCGAGCCTATGGATCTGGGCTACCACTTGCAATTGCGGGCAACGGCATACCACAAAAAATACTGGATAAAATCTTTCAACCCCCGTCCGACCGGTTCATCCAGGAGGGCTTCTTTACCACCAAACCAACAGGGCTTGGAACAGGTTTAGAATTGAGTTTAAGTTATGATATTGTAAAAGCACATGGTGGGGAAATTAAGGTTGAAACAAAACAGGGAGATGGAACAGGTTTCATAATTCAAATTCCCATTTATTAAGATATGAAGTATACACCAGGTTTTATATTCCTTTTGGCGTTTTCGTTTTCACTGCACGGGCAAGACAATCCTTTCTATGTGCAGCAGGATATACCCAACAGAGACAGCCTGCAATCCATCATTAAAAACACAAAAGATGATTTAACACTCATGAAGGCTTATCGCGAACTGGGTTATAGTTACTCTGAAAATAAGAGGGACAGCGCCATTTTATGCTATGAAAAAATCATTCTGTTGTCAAAGAAAGCGGACCGAAAGTTGTGGGAGGCAGATGCAAGCATTGGTATTGCTTTCATTTCATATGTACAAGGTAATTATCCCAGATCATTGCAATTCCTTCTGCGGTCAAAAAGTATTTCCGAAGATCCAGATAGCGAGAAAAATACCGGAAACCCGACAGAAAAATCAAACGAATCACTTCGCATAGCCCGTCTGTCATTACTATCAAGAGTGCATAATCACCTCGCCAGTCTGTATGGCTTTACGGGTAATTTTAAAGACAACGCAGCGTTGGAATTATTTCATTTCAAGGAGTCGCTTCGGCTTGCAGAATTAATTCAGGATAAACGATTGCAATCCATTGTGCTTATGAATATTGCCCGTCATTATTCATACACAGACAGGTTAGATTCGGTATTGTATTTTGGAAACAAGTCAAAAGTGCTGATGCAGGAATCGGGCTATTACCGTTATCTGGGCGCAATACATTCCTATATTGGTAATGCGTACACCCGCCATAAACAATATGATCGTGCCAGGGAAACGTATTGGAAAGCGGTAAAGGAGAGTAAAGAAGTAGTAAACCTGCGTTCGTTGGGCGATAGTTACCTGGCATTGTCAAATTTATACAGAACTTCTGGTGACCTGGATTCCGCCATTTATTATGGGGAAAAAGCGGCCATGAATTTTCAGGTTCAAGGTACTTCAATCTTGTCTGGCATGGCTGACTCCTATACTTCCCTGACAGCAACCTATCAAATGAAAAACAACATCGACAGTGCGTTTAAGTACCAAAGCCTTTCTATCCAGGCAAGGGAAAGACCTTAGCTCGGAAGCAAAACTCAAACAATTTCAAAATATGAATTTCGATGAGCAGCTTCGCATCCAGCAAATATTGAAAGACAAAAATGAATTGCGTAACAAGATTATGGTATATTCTTTACTGTCTGGTATTGTTGTTTTTATGATCATCGCATTCCTTTTATTGAAGAACAATCGTATGCGTAAAAAAGCCAACACACTGCTTAAGAATGAAAAGGAGAAAGTGGAAGTTGCTCTGATTGAATTAAGAAACACCCAATCCCAACTCATCCAATCCGAAAAGATGGCAAGCCTCGGAGAACTAACTGCAGGGATAGCGCACGAAATTCAAAATCCTTTAAACTTTGTAAATAACTTTAGTGAGGTGAGTACGGAGTTAGTCAAGGAAATGGTGGATGAAGTTGATAAGGGAAATATTTCAGAAGTAAAAACTATCGCCAAGGATGTAGTTCAAAATCTCGAAAAGATAAACCATCATGGCAAACGCGCAGCGGATATTGTAAAAGGCATGCTGCAACACAGTCGTACCAGCAGTGGTGTGAAAGAACCAACGGATATCAATGCTTTAGCCGATGAATATTTACGATTGGCCTATCATGGTTTGAGAGCCAAAGACAAATCGTTCAATGCCACGATGAAAACGGATTTCGATGAAAGCATTGGCAACATTCAAGTAGTACCTCAGGATATAGGAAGAGTAATTTTGAATTTGATTACCAACGCTTTTTATGTGGTGAATGAAAAGACAAAAACAAAACATTCCCGGTTATGAACCAACCGTTTCAGTAAGCACAAAGAAAGAAGGCGACAAAGTTTTAATAAGTGTAAAAGACAACGGCAACGGCATTCCACAAAAAATATTGGATAAAATATTTCAACCCTTCTTCACCACCAAACCAACAGGACAAGGGACAGGATTGGGTTTATCATTGAGTTATGATATTGTGAAAGCACATGGTGGGGAAATTATTGTAAAGACAGTACCTACTGAGGGCACTGAATTTATAATTATCTTACCCTTGTAAATCTATATGTTGTAATCGAACCAAAAGGAATGAAAGTGAATAGATTAGTTCTGAATTTAATAAGTGCGGTAATCTTTGTGTCAACATTGCTCATTACTTCGTCATCATGGGCACAGCTGAATACGAATAATCTTACCCACTACACGGAGCAAAATGGGTTGCCAGGTACGTTTGTTAATAATCTACTCATCGACCGGTTTGGGTATGTGTGGGTGGCCACTATCAACGGACTGGCCCGTTTTGATGGTTATAATTTCAAAAGGTTCTATAGTAATCCGAACGACCCGGGCTCATTAAAAGGACTTGTAATCTGGTCTTTATATGAAGATCGCAAAGGTCAAATATGGGTAAGTAGTTCTCCCGGTTTTCTAAGTGTATATAACTCCGTTACGCAAACTTTTAAATACTATGATTATGAACACCTGGTGGAAAAAGATCCTAATGTAGATAAAGGAATTTCCACCATCATTGAAGATGAACAAGGTCGACTCTATTTCGGAGTAGCCTCCGCCTACGGCCAAAAAGTTTCATCTGCATTATTATACCTGGATGAGCAGGAAGATATTATTAAGCGTGTAATATCCAATGACATTGAGGACGTTTATAATCTCAACAATTCAATTCATGATAGCCATGGTAATCCCTGGTTCAATAGTGGCAACGGCCTGCTCAGAATTACCAGGGATAGATTGCTTGAAGAATTTAAATTGGACCAACTCCCTTTACAAAAAGGTGAAATTACTACTGCCTTTGCGTTCGATAAAAAAGGCCATCTGTGGGCGATTAGTAACTTCCTTAGGATTTTTGATATTGATACGGAAACAAGAGAATTCAATATCATTACTCCAGTTCGTCAGGACGTTCGTGAGGGATGGATAGCACCTACCACCATTGCGTTTGATACACTGGATAACCTGTGGATAGGAACCAACTTTGGATTATACTTTTATAATCGCGGGGATAATAGGATTTCCGCTTTTAATCGCGATGCAGATAAAGAGATACAATCAGCCAATATAACCGATCTGATGTTTGATTCTTTTGGTTCGTTATGGATTGGCACGGGTGACCATGGTTTATTCAGATATGAAGAAACTTCTTATTTCAAGTCATACAAGCATAGCAACGTTGATCCAAATTCAATATCCAACGGCTGGGTAAATAATATTTTTGAAACACCAAATGGAAAAATTCTGGTTACCACGTCAGGAGATGGCGTTGAAAGTGGTATCAGTATAATTGATCTGGAAAAAGAAATCATCCAATCAACTCCCTTTCGAAAACTTAACACGCGGGTGCATACAATCTGGGGTATGATGGAATATGTTCCTGGAGAATTCATTATGAATAATGCGATGGACGGGACCTATTTATACAACACATCTGATAATACATTAAAGGAATTTACTATACCCGGCTTGCCAGACTCGTCAGTGACTGTGAGTTTTTTTAAGGATAGTCGTGATAACCTCTGGGTAGGTGCTGATAAGGGTTTATTTAAAAAAGGTAAAGGCTCGTCAGAATTCAAAATATTTCATGAGGACGTTTTTGGTGGTAATGCCATATCCCGCATGGTGGAAAGCCCAAAACACGGGCTTTGGCTCTTATCTAACGGAGGGCTATTTCTTTACCACTACGATACCGATCAAATAGAACGCAAGGGGTTTGATCAAAAAGCCGGAGATATTTTTGTTACCCAGGATATCAATTCCTTTTACGAAGATAAAAATGGAACAGCCTGGGTAGGCACCTGGCAAGGTGGTCTCAGCAGGTATGATGTTACCACCGGAAAAATAAAAACGTATACGATTAATGACGGACTTCCCTCCATGAGCATTCAGTCCATCCTGGCCGATGAGCAAAATCAATCACTGTGGCTGAGCACCTTTGAAGGGCTGAGCAGGTTTGATATCCGGGAGGAAAGATTTTATAATTATTCAATAGTCAATGGAATACAAAGTCAGTTGTTTGCAGATGGTTCCTTTTTAAAAACTTCCAAAGGTGATTTTATATTCGGTGGCTCCAACGGCATCACCGTCTTTAGTCCAAAAGATCAGAATAGGATATCAATACCCCCCAAAGTGTCATTAACGGATTTTAGATTATTTAATAAATCTGTCGTGCCGGGTGAAAATGCAATACTCACAAAGCCGATTTATGAAACCTCTGAAATTGTGCTGGAACATAATCAGAACAGTATTTCGCTGGAATTTATCGCTCTTCATTATTCCGAGCCTTCAAAAAACCGATACTCCTATAAACTTGAAAACTACGATGTAGACTGGCGTGAAAGTGTAACTAATCAGGTAGCGTTTTACCCAAATCTACCTCCGGGTGAATATGTGTTTCATGTAAAGGCCGCAAATAATAATGGTGTCTGGAATGAAAAAGGCGCTTCGCTTAAAATCATGGTGAAGAAGCCTTGGTGGAATACAGCCGGTGCGTATGCCTTTTATATACTTTTATTTGCAGGAGCAATTTTTGGAGCCGATCGTTATTTCCGTCATCGGGTAGTAGTGAGAGAAAGAGAACGGGCACGCACCCGTGAACTGGAGCAGGCAAAGGAAATTGAGAAAGCTTATACTGAATTAAAAGCAACGCAATCGCAATTAATACAATCAGAAAAAATGGCATCGCTTGGAGAGCTTACTGCCGGCATTGCGCATGAAATTCAGAACCCGTTGAACTTTGTTAACAACTTCAGTGAGGTTAATGATGAGCTTATTGAAGAACTTAAACGTGAGTTGGCAGTTGGCAGTAAGCAGTCGGCAGAGGAAATTCTAAATGATATCAAATCTAACTCTGAAAAAATAAATCATCACGGCAAACGTGCCGATGCCATTGTAAAAGGGATGTTGCAGCACAGCCGCAGCAGCAGTGGTGTTAAAGAGCCAACGAATATTAATGCACTGGCAGATGAGTATCTGCGACTGGCCTATCATGGATTAAGAGCAAAAGACAAATCGTTCAATGCTACCATGAAAACCGATTTTGATGAAAGTATTGGCAACATCAATGTGGTGCCTCAGGAAATCGGAAGAGTGATTCTGAATCTGATTACGAATGCTTTTTATGCAGTGAATGAAAAGCTCAAAGCTGAAAGCCTGCCCGACCGGCAGGTGGGCTCAAAGCTGAAAGCTGAAAGAGAAAAGTATGAACCTACCGTTTCAGTCAGCACTAAGAAAGAAGGCAACAAAGTGTTGATCTCTGTCAAAGACAACGGCAGCGGCATTCCTCAAAAAATACTTGATAAAATCTTTCAACCTTTCTTTACCACCAAACCCACCGGGCAGGGAACAGGATTGGGTTTATCGTTGAGTTATGATATTGTAAAAGCGCATGGTGGGGAGTTGAAAGTGGAAACGAAAGAGGGTGCAGGGAGTGAGTTTTCGATTGTATTGCCAGTATGATCGTAAAGATGTTCTGTGCCAATGGCACTCAGTCGTAGCCTTGGGCAAATATTCTAACAACGGACTTCAGTCCGTTGCATGAACAGAGTAAAATAAGAGAGAGCCGTAGGCTCGGCACATATTAAATTAGAGTAGATGTAAAAATCGAAACATGAAAAGGAAAAACTCGCCAGTTAAAAAGAAATTGTCACCAAGACAGAAGTCAGCTTCTACATCACGCTCAAAGAAGCCCGCATCGATAAAACCTAAACTAGACCAAAACGCTGGAAGCAGAAATACTCAATGTTTATAATGCAGGTTGGGAAGCATATCTGAAGGGTGATTTGAAGACACACGGCTTTCATCTCAGCAATAACTTCAAAATCATTGGCAGTTCAGAAGCCGAACAGTTTAACAGCAAAAAATTATGGCTGGCCTATTGCAAAAAAACAATTAAACAGTTTGCAGGTGTTATCCAGCTGAAAAACAGGAAGATCAATTTGGTGCCGGCCGGAGAAGATGTGATGGTGGTGGAAAATGCTGATATCTATGTATTGATTGATAAGAAATGGTCTTTTTATTCAAGGATAAGAATCACGGCTTTACTACAAAAGGAGAAAACAGGTTGGAAGTATATTCACCAACATGGATCCCTGCCAGATGCGAGGGCCAGCGATGGCGAAGTGATCGCAACAGCGCAAATCAAAAAAGAAAACCTTCTGCTCAAAGAAGCAGTAAAAAGACGCACGATTGAACTTGAAACTAAAAACCAGGAACTGGAAATTGAAGCATCACTGGAAAGGGTTCGCACCGTAGCAATGGCAATGCGTAAACCCGAAGATATGTTGCAAATCTGTGAGAGTCTGTACACCGAACTCCAAAAACTCGGCTTCAGCGAACTCAGAAATTCGATGATCAATGTATATGATGATGTTAATGCATCCTTTCTGAATTATGATTTTGCAGGTGAGGCCGGATCGAGTACTACCTTTTTTAAAAATGACAGTCACCCGGTAATTGAAAACTTCATAAAACAGATTAGAAAAACTCGAGACGCCTTCGCGCCTGTTTCGCTGAGTGGCACGAAATTAAGGGACTTCATCCGGTTCCGTGAGTTGAACGGGGAGAAGACGGACTTAAAACTTAGAAAGGCAAGCGCAATTCATTACTATTTTTATTCTATTGGCAACGGTTCAATTGGAATTTCAACACTTAAAACGATTCCGGAGGCACAGGTACAGACACTGAAGCGTTTTAGAAATGTTTTTGAAATTGCCTATCAACGATATACGGATATATCACTGGCTGAGGAACAAGCCAGAGAAGCACAAATAGAACTGGCATTGGAAAGAGTACGTGCCCGCACTATGGCGATGCAAAAAAGTGAAGAACTGGCCGCGGTATCCGAAGTTCTGCGCAAGGAAATGGGTGCACTCGGTGTGGAAGAACTGGAAACGAGTTCTATCTATATCGTGAACGAAAACGAAACTACTGAGTGTTGGTACGCCATCAAAGATGTGCGTGGTAAAAATAAAAAACTCGTCAACGACCACATGACGTTGCGCCTGGATGAAACCTGGGTGGGCCGTCAAATGAAAAAGTTTTTTTACTCCAAAGAGACGCGCGTTTCCATTGTGATGAAGGGTGAAAACCGTAAACAGTGGATCAACTATTGCGCAGGTAAATCGTCTGTACTAAAAGGGTATTATGGTGGCGAAATTCCAGCGCGTACTTATCACCTACTAAAATTCTCCAATGGATTTATGGGTGCGGCCTCGCCCGGAAAAATCTCAGTGGAGAGTTGGGATTTGTTGCAGCGGGCTACAGCCGTATTTTCATTTGCTTACAAGCGGTTCAGCGATCTGCAAAAAGCAGAAGCACAGACAAGAGAAGCAAAGATTGAAGCCGCACTGGAAAGAATAAGAGCCAGGGCATTGGCTATGCACAGGTCTGAGGAATTTACTGAAGTGGCTAAAGTGATGCGGGAGCAAATGGGTTATCTCGGCCAGCCTGAATTAGAAACCTCTGCGGTGCATTTGTATGAAGAAGATGCCAACAATATTTTTTCCTGGAGAGCTTTCCGTTTGAGTAGCGACTTAAAAAGTAACATCTCGTTCGGTTTCTTCAAAATCCCTAAGAACTCATGTGCCATAGCAAAAAGATTTGTTCAAAAATTTAAAAGCAAAGCAACTGATTATACGGTTGAAGTAAGCGGTGCAGAACAAGCGGAGTGGTATAAAATACTTTTTAAGTTGGCGCCCGAAGTACATGCCGCCATGAGAAAAAGTGGGACTACAAAAGAGAAACGATATTATCATTTTTCGAAATTCACCGGTGGTGCTTTGTTAATGGTTACATCCAAAGCGCCCGCTAACGATGCTATCGAACTGCAAAAACGATCGGCACTGGTTTTTGATTTGGCTTACAGAAGATTTAAAGATCTGCAACAAGCAGAAGCGCAGGCAAGAGAATCCCAAATTCAATTGGCATTGGAAAGAGTCCGAGCCAGAACGATGGCCATGCAGAACAGTAGTGAACTTCCGGCAGCAGCCAATCTTTTATTTCAGCAGATGCAGGAATTGGGCATGCCTGCATGGAGTGCAGGGTATTGCATTTGGGACGAGGACCTCCCTGCCAGCAAGGCAAATAAACAAGGCATCACATTATGGATGAGTAGCGAAGGAGTAATGCAGCCATCCTTTCATGCACCACTAACCGAGGACCCATCCTTTATACACATGAGAGAAGCCTTTGAAAGAAATCAGGATTTTCATGTGGAAGAAGTAGGCGGCAAGGAATTAGTGAGAGCATTACAGATACATGCGCACACTTCCGGTAGTGGGCAAGGTGCTGGATTCCATTATTGATGCAGGACATCCCTTACCTGTGTTTCAGATATTTCATTGTGTGTATTTTTCACAGGGCTTTTTGCTATTCATTACGTATGAACCGGTACCAGAAGCGCATGACGTATTTAAACGTTTCGGTAGAGTATTTGATCAAACGTACACGCGCTTTCTTGATCTGCAGAAAGCAGAAGCCCAGGCAAGAGAAGCACAGATAGAAGCGGCATTGGAAAGGGTCAGATCACAGACCATGGCCATGCACAACAGCGAGGACGTGGGGAAATGTATCGTAAAGATGTTCAGTGAACTTACTTCATTAGGGGTCGATCAAGGCACCCGATTTGGTATCGGTATCCTTAATCATCACAACGAAAACATTCAGCTTTGGACGGCTCGTAAAGACGGGGAAGAAGTAAACATGCATATCGGCAGCCTGGATATGAACTGGCATCCGTTACTGAAAAGCGCTCGTAAGGCATGGAAAGAGCAGGTGGCTCTCCATGAATATGTTTTGGAAGCAGAAGATTTGGTGAATTATTACCAGATGATTAATCATGCTCCTGACTATAAACTTCAGGTAGCGATAGAAAAATTACCCGAACGAGAATTTCATTACGGTTTCGTATTCGAGCACGGATTTTTTTATGCGTTACAGTCCTCATGAGTTTCAGTCCGAATTAATTCATATTACCAAACGATTCACTTCGCAGTTTGGACAAACCTACAGAAGGTATCTGGATTTGGTAAGAGCAGAGGCACAGGCCCGTGAAGCACAGATAGAAGCTGCTTTGGAAAGAGTGCGTAGTCGGTCTATGGCCATGCACAAAAGCCAAGAATTAATCCAGGTGGTTGGAGGTCTCGATAAGGAAATACAAGGGTTGGGGATTGAAATCAATGGCTCACAAATAGTAACTGATTTTGATAATGTGGAAGAGGGGGCAAATAGCTGGGTCAAAGTAGAAGGACAAGATTACCTGGAAAAACTTCACGTTCCACATCTTGAACACCGCATTTATAAAAGAGTCTATGACGAATACCTAAAAGGGGTTTATTTTTTTACAGCGAGTTATTCAAAAGAGGAAAAGAACGAGTTTTTTAAGCTGTTATACAACAGTACTGAGTTTAGATCCACACCGAAGGAAAGGCAAGATTTCGTGTTTAGTACACCGGTATGGATAAGGGCTGTAGTTATTTCTAAAAATTCCATTTTGATTTTTCAGCGGTTCTTTCCGAAAGAATTTTCGGATGAAGAAGGAGATATATTCAAGCGATTCGGTAAAGTCTTTGAGCAAGCCTACGTGCGCTTCCTCGATCTGCAAAAAGCAGAAGCTCAGGCTAGAGAAGCGCAGATAGAAGCAGCATTGGAAAGGGTGCGAAGCCGCTCCATAGGCATGCACAAAAGTGAAGAACTGAAAGACGTTATTAAAGTAGTGTATAACCAGCTCGTTCATTTAAATATCAAACTTGATCATGCCGGTTTTGTGGTGGATTATCAACCCAAAGCTGACTGGCATTTTTGGATAGCAGACAAACAGGAAATCCCTTCTAAAATAACACACCCTTATTTTGAGTCTGTTTGGGCAACGCAATTCAACAAAGCAAAAGAAAAGGGCGAAGATTTCTTTGTCACAATTTTAAATTTTGAAGAAAAAAATAAATTTTATCAGGAGCTTTTATCTTATGTTCCTGGGTTGCCAGAGTCGTCAAAAGATTTTTATTTAAACTGTCCTGGTCTTGCCGCAACCACGGTGTTGTTTGAGAATATTTCCCTTTACATCGAAAATTTTTCAGGCACTCCTTACAACGAAGAAGAAAACAAAATTCTGATGCGTTTCGGAAAGGTGTTCCAACAAACCTATACCCGCTTCCTCGATCTGCAAAATGCCGAAGCTCAGGCAAGAGAAGCAAAGATTGAAGCTGCATTGGAAAGAGTGCGATCACGCAGCATGGCCATGCACAAGAGCGAGGAACTCCCAGAAGTTATTCAACTCGTCTTCGAGCAGCTAAGGCAATTAAACTACCAGATCGACTCCGCGCAGTTTGATGTTAACTTCCGGGAAAGTGACGACATTAACATTTGGACAGCCGTCCCGGGCCAGCCCTACCCAACCCGGCAGCATATTCCATACTTCAATAATCCCGTATTCAATTCCGTTAAGCATGCAAAGGAATCGGGACTCACTGTATCTGCCGACAACTTCACCTTCGAAGAGAAGAACCAATTTTTCGATTATTTTTTCAAGCACACAAACGTCCCGGAAGAGAGAAGGAAATTTGTTCTCTCCGCACCCAGCTGGTCCAGATTGGTAGTGTATTTAGATAGAACCTATCTGGGAATTCAGAACTATTCTGGCATCCAATATTCAGAAGCGGAGCATGCCGTGCTCTTTCGCTTTGCAAAAGTTTTTGAACAAACCTATACCCGCTTTCTTGATTTACAAAAAGCAGAAGCCCAGGCAAGGGAAGCACAGATTGAAGCAGCATTGGAGCGAATCAGAGCTAAGGCATTGGCAATGCAGACATCCAATGACTTATTGGGTGTGGCCAATGTATTGCGCGAGCAAATGGGCAGATTAGGTCAACCCGATTTAGAGTCTTCCATTGTTCACCTCTACAATGAAAGTCCGGAAACCATTGAGGTCTGGTATGCCTATCGGCCTCCCAACCGTTCTTCCGGTGAAATCATCACAGACGTTGCACATCCACCGAAATATTCAAGCGAATGGGCGAGGGAAGTTATCGAAAACTATCAATCAGACAGAACAGAATATACCATAGTGGCCAGTGGAGAGAAAATCAAGGAATGGTATAAAGTGCTTGAAGCATTTGTCTCAGTCGTTGTTGAGTATGATGCTTATGGTCAGCTTGTGGTTCCTGAAATTCTCTATTATCATTTTTCAAAATTTTCCGGTGGCGCACTGTTATTGATTTCTAATCAGGAGCCATCCACGGAGGCCCGGGAATTACAAAGACGGGCAGCCGTAGTATTTGATCTGGCCTATACGCGTTTTCTTGATCTCCAGAAAGCAGAAGCACAGGCAAGAGAAGCGCAGGTTGAAGCCTCACTGGAGCGTGTCCGAAGCAAAACCATGGCCATGCATAATAGTGAAGATGTAAGTAGCGCCATTGCTACCTTATTCACTGAATTGGACAGGCAAAGCATCGAAAATGTGCGCTGCGGCATTGCCATTATCGATATAAACAAAACGATGGAAGTATGGTCTGTTACCAATGTGGAGGAGGGAAAAATGGTGAAAGCAGCAGGCACATTCGACATGAATGCTCATAAATTATGGCAGTTGATGTATGATGACTGGCGAAACAAAAATGGATTTTTATACTATCACCTCTCCGGAAAAGAAAAGCAAGATTATATAGACATATTAAACACGGCCCCCGGCTATTTGTCACAGCCGCTGCTTGAACTGCCGGATATGCATTGCCATGTTTATTTTTTTAATGAAGGCGCGATATGGGCCTACTCGCTCTCGCCACATACTGACCAACAGCAGCCGGTGATGAAACGGTTTACATCGGTGTTCTCACAAACTTACCTTCGTTACCGAGATCTCCAAAGAGCCGAAGCGCAGGCAAGAGAAGCACAGATTGAAGCAGCCTTGGAACGCGTGCGGGCCAAAACCATGGCCATGCATAAAAGCGAGCAGTTGCCAGAAACAGCGCAGGTGCTCTTCGAACAATTTGGCATGCTTGGAAAAACTCCCGACCGAATGAGTATCGGTGTTTACAATGAGGAACTCGGAGTTTCCGAGTGGTGGGTTACGGACCAACAAGGCATTCAGATTACACATCAGTTTAATGCTCCCTTGCAGGAACCTACCCATGCTAAAATGTTTACAGCCTGGAAAGAAGGAAAGGAAAGTGTAATTGTTGAACTCGCAGGAGATGAATTGAAAGCATGGGTAACATTTGTAAGGGACATGGTAAAGATGCCTATTGATGAGTCGCGGATGAAAGGAAGAAGAGTTCATCACTCTGCATTTTTTTCGCAAGGTCAATTACTTATTAGCGCGCATGAGCCCATGCCCCATGAAACCCTGCAGTTGCTGGTTCGGTTCGCCAAAGTGTTTAGTCAAACCTACACCCGTTTTCTTGATTTGCAAAAAGCAGAAGCTAATGCACGGGAAGCAAATATATGAAACATCACTGGAGCGCCTTCGCTCAAAAACCATGGCCATGCACAATAGCCAGGATGTGGGCGAAAGTGTGGCCACTTTGTTTGATGAGTTAGTTACGCTGGGTGTGTTGGGTGCACAGGACCGTTGCGGCATCGGTATTATGCAACCCAATGAAATGATGGAATTATGGACAGCGGAAAAGTCAACAGGGAAAACAGAAATGACCATCGGCCATTTAAGTATGCAACACCATACACTGCTCAAAAATGTTTATCAAAACTGGCTTGATAAAAAGGAAACCTATCAATACATACTGGAAGGCGAAGATAAACTGAAGTACTATGAAGCCATGCGCAACCAGGCAAACTACAAAATCAGGAAGGACTATTATTCATCACACGAAAGGATAGTGCATACTGATTTCTTTTTTAACGAAGGTTGCTTGTATGTGTTCTCGCAAAACGAGTTTTCTTTGGAGTCATCTAAAATATTTATTCGCTTTGCTGCCGTGTTCGGTCAAACCTACCGCAGGTACCTCGACTTGCAAAAAGCCGAAGCACAGGCACTGGAAGCTTTAAACGGGCATCTGTTGACCGAGTCCGCGCAGAGATTGCCTCCATGCGCACCAGGCAAGACCTCGAACGCATCACGCCACTCATCTGGAAGGAACTTACCACACTGGGCATTCCGTTTGTGCGGTGTGGCGTGTTTATCATGGATGAAAAAGAAGAACTCATTCACACGTATCTATCTACACCCGATGGCAATGCCATTGCTGCATTTCATGTACCGTATGGTTCCACTCCGTTAGCAGGAGCAATTGAGTTTTGGCGTGAGAAGAAAATCTTCCTCACCCATTGGGGTATAAAAGAGTATGCTGAATTTGCAGATTCGTTTATCGATAAGAATGAAAATGAAAAACGCACTCACTATTTAAGTTCGGTACCCAGGGAAGGTATTCATTTGCACTTGCTACCTTTTCTGCAAGGCATGTTGTATGTGGGCAATACTGCATCACTCACAGAAGATAATCTGCGCCTGGTACAGTCGGTAGCTGATGCCTTCTCTACCGCCTATGCGCGCTACGAAGATTTCAACAAAATTGAATCTGCGAAAGCACAAGTTGAAAAAACCCTCGCTGACCTAAAGCAAACACAAGCGCAGTTGGTCCAATCTGAAAAAATGGCTTCGCTGGGAGAACTCACCGCGGGCATTGCGCACGAAATTCAAAATCCATTGAACTTCGTTAATAACTTTAGTGAAGTGAGTAACGAGTTGATTAAAGAGATACAAGACATACGACATAAGACACAAGATCAGGCTAATATAACCGAAGAAGATGAAATACTAAATGATATCGCCAGCAACCTTGAAAAAATAAATCATCATGGCAAACGTGCGGCTGATATTGTAAAAGGAATGTTGCAACACAGTCGCAGTAGCAGTGGAGTGAAAGAAGCAACGGACATCAATGCACTGGCAGATGAATATTTGCGATTAGCGTATCATGGCTTGCGTGCCAAAGACAAATCCTTCAATGCTACGATGAAAACTGATTTTGATGCGAGCATTGGCAATGTCAATGTTATTCCTCAGGATATCGGAAGGGTGATTTTGAATTTGATCACGAATGCATTTTATGCTGTGAACGAAAAGCAGAAAGCGGAAAGCGGGGAGGCGGGCTCAAAGCTGAAAGCGGAAAGAGAAAAGTATGAACCCACTGTTTCAGTCAGCACGAAGAAAGAAGGCGACAAAGTTCTGATTTCCGTAAAAGACAACGGCAACGGCATTCCTCAAAAAATACTGGATAAAATCTTTCAACCTTTCTTTACCACCAAACCAACCGGACAAGGGACTGGTTTGGGATTGAGTTTAAGTTATGATATTGTGAAGGCACATGGCGGGGAGTTGAAGGTGGAGACAAAAGAAAATGCAGGGAGTGTGTTTGTGATATCCCTTCCGGTGTAGCAGGATGTGTCGCGTCTACGGCACTCGACCGCACCTGAGTGGTTTTGCTCCACGGACTGTGCCAAAGGCACCCCTTCGGGGAAAGTCCGTGGTTTCAAAATGATTCGAGCCTCACGGCTCTGAGTTGGAGGTGATTTAGATTGAAGCTGATTTAATTACGATGTTTTAAAAATATCGAGAGGCGTAGCCTCGCCCGATATTGTAACAACGGACTTTAGTCCGTTGAAAAACCGAAGGATATAGAATGAGAGCCGTAGGCTCGGCACATATACATGAACTTCTAATAAAACCTGATATGGCAAACACCTATCACCAAATCTACCTGCAAACCGTTTTTGCGGTAAAATATCGGAATGCCGTTCTGGCTAAAGCGTGGCGAAGCCAAGTCTTTGGGGTAATCGGCAATCTGATAAATGAAGCTAATTGCAAGACTCTCATTGTATACGGTTTGGAGGATCATGTTCATTGCCTTCTGGGATTGAAGCCAGTAGTCTCTGTTTCAGAATTGATGAAAGCAGTAAAGGCCAAGTCATCGAAATACATCAACGAACAGAGTCTGACAAATGAAAGATTTGAATGGCAAGAAGGCTATGGAGTATTTTCTTACCATCAATCGCAGCTGGACACAGTTTATAAGTATATTCAAAATCAGGAAGAGCATCACCGGAGGCAGACTTTCAGGGATGAATATTTAGGTTTATTAAAAGAGTTTAATGTAGAGTATGATGAACAGTATATTTTTACAGATTTGGCATAGATATGTGCCGAACTTACAGCTCTCTTCATTTATTAGCAGTTTTAACGCACGGATTGAAATCCGTGGTTACAAAATCGTTCGAGCCTATGGCTCTTGGCTCCTCCTTGCCCTTAAAGGCAACGGCATTCCTCAAAAAGTACTGGATAAAATCTTTCAACCCTTCTTTACTACTAAACCAACCGGGCAGGGAACAGGGTTGGGGTTATCGATGAGTTATGATATTGTAAAAGCGCATGGTGGGGAACTGAAGGTGGAGACAAAAGAGAGTGCAGGGAGTAAGTTTGTGATATCCCTTCCGGTGTAACAGGATGTGTCGCGCCTACGGCATTCGACCGCACCTGAGTGGTTTTGCTCCTCGGACTGTGCCAAAGGCATCCCTTCGGGAAAGTCCGAGGTTACAAAATGATTCGAGCCTAACGGCTCTGAGTTGGAGGTGATTTAGATTGAAGCTGATTTAATTACGATGTTTTAAAAATATCGAGAGGCGTAGCCTCGCCCGATATTGTAACAACGGACTTTAGTCCGTTGAAAAACCGAAGGATATAGAATGAGAGCCGTAGGCTCGGCACATATACATGAACTTCTAATAAAACCTGATATGGCAAACACCTATCACCAAATCTACCTGCAAACCGTTTTTGCGGTAAAATATCGGAATGCCGTTCTGGCTAAAGCGTGGCGAAGCCAAGTCTTTGGGGTAATCGGCAATCTGATAAATGAAGCTAATTGCAAGACTCTCATTGTATACGGTGTGGAGGATCATGTTCATTGCCTTCTGGGATTGAAGCCAGTAGTCTCTGTTTCAGAATTGATGAAAGCAGTAAAGGCCAAGTCATCGAAATACATCAACGAACAAAGTCTGACAAATGAAAGATTTGAATGGCAAGAAGGCTATGGAGTATTTTCTTACCATCAATCGCAGCTGGACACAGTTTATAAGTATATTCAAAATCAGGAAGAGCATCACCGGAGGCAGACTTTCAGGGATGAATATTTAGGTTTATTAAAAGAGTTTAATGTAGAGTATGATGAACAGTATATTTTTACAGATTTGGCATAGATATGTGCCGAGCTTACAGCTCTCTTCATTTATTAGCAGTTTTAACGCACGGATTGAAATCCGTGGTTACAAAATCGTTCGAGCCTATGGCTCTTGGCTCCTCCTTGCCCTTAAGGGCAAAAGGATTCCTCAAAAAGTACTGGATAAAATCTTTCAGCCATTCTTTACAACGAAGCCACCCTGGCAGGGGACTGGGTTGGGATTGTCATTGAGTTAATATATTGTGAAAGCCCACGGTGGAAAGTTGTCCGTAAGGTCTCCTTTGGAGAAGGTGGATACAAAAGATGGAAAAGGGGCAGAGTTTGTCATTATTTTTCCTTTATCTTGAACAAATAATTTCGTTGCATGAAGGACCCTGGTATGATCTGCTATTACCTTATTTTCTTCAAAACAGAATTCAATCTGATTTATGAAAGGGAAGTACTATTAGAACGATGCAGCTGTTTTATTGCCTTTAATTTTAGTTCTGATTTCCTCTTGCACCAGACAGTACGAAGCCTGTTCCTTTTCCTGCAGACAATACTGAATTTGCAGCCCCGGTCACCACCGCCTTGCAACTCAGCGAGCCCAGGAAAATCGAATGGAAGGTAAGCAGCACAGAGTCTGCCAAACCAGCTGTGGTCAGAAAAGTTAATTTTGACAAACTTCCCGCAAAATCATTTTATCCCGATGGTTTTTTTCCGTTGGACGCATCTGCTGAAGATGTCAAATTTGATTTCAATCAGTTACCGGATACGCTAATCGATTTCAAAAACATCGAAGCTAAACCGCTCAGGTTTAAAACTTCGTTGATCGAGCCCCCAACGATCGTGAAGAGTGGTTTGCCAAAATTGAAAAGGAATGCTACTACAGGAATTTTTGAGTTTGGCGAAGATCAGGGCTTTCCTGGATACATCGTTACATCCATGATGCAGGATAGCCATGGAATGTTCTGGATCGCCACAGATAAAGGACTCTGCCGGTTCAACGGTGAATACCTTGAAATATATTCTTTTATCGAGGCGACCTTTACAGGAAGCCTGGCTGTAGTATCTGCCATGATTGAAGATAAAAAAGGAAGAATCTGGATTTATACAAATCTGGGAATGTATGTATTTGATTATTCCACCGGAGTCGCGGGCAAAGCTAAAGTATCAGAAAATGTCTTTAATACCGACTGTGATATGCTGATGGATAGCCAGGGTTTGTTATGGGTCGGTACCATACGTAATGGTATAGTTATCATCGATCCTGAAAAAGAGAATATTCGTCAGGCAGCTCAACTTAAGAAGGAAGACAAAGGAAATGCCAGGCAACTGGTTGAGGATGCTGAAGGTAACATTTGGGTTGGCTCTTCATCCGGGTTGAGTATCGTAAATTATGAAACGGGTAAAGTCAGGTATTTAGATAATAGGAATGGCCTTCCCGCCAACCAGATAACTGGCCTTTTTAAGGATCATAAAAATCAGATCTGGACAAGTACTTCGGGTGCCGGAATCTCAATCATTCAACTAACTAAAGGAAGTATACATAACATCAGTACTGACAAAGTGATTAAGCATGATGTCAAACAGTTTATTCAAGACCGAGATCAAAACTTGTGGATGGCTACAGATGGTGGTGTTTATATTTTTAATAATTCCAATAACACCGTGAAATTTTTGGATGCATCAAAAGGATTGAACGATGATGTTGTAATTCGTCTTATGAACGACAATCAAGGCCAGGTTTGGATTGCCACCAACCGGGGTCTTAACCTGATTGATACAAAAGGCATCATGCCCGATTTTCTCACTGCTGCTGATGGATTGAGCGGGCCGGATGTCTGGAGTTTTTTGGTAGACAGGCAAGAACGACTTTGGATTGGTTCGCGCCAGGGAATAGATATTTTTTATCCGGATAAGAACATAGTCAAAAAAGTTGACATTGAACTACAGTTGAGCAAAGTCGGAGGAATTTCTTACCGCTTTCATAACTTAAAAGACGGGAAATATCTGATTGTATCACCGGGACTGGGATTTGCAATTTTTGATCCCGAAAAAGAAACCATTACTACGATTACTAAAGAGCAGGGATTAAAGAACACATTCGCGGGTTCCAGTATGGTAGATAATCAAGGTCGTATCTGGACAGGTTCCTTCGGCAAGCGAGGAATAGAAATCATTGATTTGGAAAAGGGAACTTTTACCCTTCTTACCAATGCCGAAGGATTAATTGGAGATATTGTATGGGAGATCAAGCAGGATAATCGTGGTATGATCTGGGCAGCCACAGATAAAGGAATAAATCTTATCAATCCTTTTGATAACACCATTTCCTATTTGATGGAGAATGGAAAAATAAGTGAAAGAAATGGAGGCGCCATCTTGGATGACGATGCAGGACGTGTCTGGCAAGGTACCCGATCAGGAATTTTGATAGTCGATCAGGAAAAAGGACTGCTTACCACGGTTTCTACAGAGAATGGACTTATTAATCCTGCCGTCTATACCTTATATGAAAATCAAGGAAGAATTTATGCCGGCACAGGAAATGGATTAACCGTTTTCATTCCAAAACCTAAAGGCAATTCATCATCTGATAACGAATGGAATTACGATGTGAAGTCCTATGGGAAGGAGCAGGGATTTATCTTCACCGATTTTAATTCAGGTTCAGCTATTTCTTATTTAGATAAATTATGGTTTGGCATTGAGACACAGGCATTGACTGTTATAGACATTCCAACAGAAGACAGTACGCACAATGTCACCCAAATATCAGGCATTAGTATTTCTGATAAGCTTCATAGCTTTTATACAAATCAATCCATCATAAAAAAGCACCCTGCACTGGATACTTTATACAGTGCACAAAAGGATACTTTTTTCACGAAAAGCAATCTTCCTAAAGATAAAGGATGGTTGCAGGAAAATAATATCCGATGGGATAGCCTGAGTGGGTATTTTAACTTGCCGGTGAATCTTAAAATTCCCTATGAACAAAATTATTTGAGTTTTCAGTTTACAGGTTCTCATTCAACAAACCGGGATAAGGTGCGATATCGATATATACTGGAAGGATATGATAATGGATGGAGTGGAATCACCGATCAGCCATTCAGTGAAAACTATCGCAATCTTCCGGCCGGAAGTTATACGTTTAAAGTAAGCAGTCGCGGATTTAATGCAGACTGGAGTCAACCTGCTCAATTTAGTTTTACCATATTGCCACACTGGACCAATACCTGGTGGGCCTGGCTTTTGTATTTAGGAGGTTTTGCATTGGTGGTGGGAAGTATCGTGCAGTACCGATCTAAAATGCTGAAGAGAGAAAACCTGATTCTTGAGGAAAAGGTGAAGCACCGCACGGTGCAGCTAAACCGATCCATCGAAGATCTAAAATCAACACAAAGTCAACTTATCCAATCCGAGAAAATGGCATCGCTGGGTGAGTTAACAGCAGGCATTGCCCATGAAATTCAAAACCCATTGAACTTCGTGAACAATTTTTCGGAAGTAAATTCTGAGCTCATTGCCGAAATGAAAGAAGAACTTTCAAAAGGGAATATTGATGAAGCGAAGAGTATTGCCAATGATATCGATGAAAACGAAAAGAAAATAATCTTCCACGGCAAGCGGGCCGATGGCATTGTGAAGGGAATGTTGCAACATAGCCGTAGCAGCAGTGGAGTAAAAGAATCTACGGATATTAATGCCTTGGCCGATGAATATCTGCGCCTGGCGTATCATGGATTGAGAGCAAAAGACAAATCGTTTAATGCTACTATGAAAACAGATTTTGATGAAAGCATTGACAGAATCAATGTGGTGCCCCAGGATATTGGAAGGGTGATTTTGAATCTGATCACCAATGCCTTCTATGTGGTGGCAGAGAAAAAGCAAAAATCACCTGAGGGTTATGAACCTACGGTTATAGTAAGCACTAAAAGGATAGATGATAAAGTAGAAATCAGGGTGAAAGATAACGGCAATGGTATTCCACAAAGAGTACTCGACAAAATCTTTCAACCTTTCTTCACCACCAAACCGACCGGGCAAGGAACGGGATTGGGTTTATCATTGAGTTATGATATTGTGATGGCGCATGGTGGTGAGTTTAAGGTGGAGACTAAGGAGGGAGAGGGGTCCGTATTTTCCATTCAATTACCCAGTCTCTAGTATACAATTTTTTGCCCTTTAACAGTATATTTACAAATGCCTAAACTACACCTGCCAGCAGGGCACACCCTAATCTTCTACTTTTGTAATCTTTTATGTTGTATTGTTAATACTTCAGTCTACAGGCACAGACACCTGTACAAACTATTGAGCCCACCTACGTTTCAATTGCCGATGGGCTGGTTTCGCCCAATGTGCAATCGGTGATACAGGATAGCTTTCGGGCTGATTTGGATCGGCACTGGTAACGGCTTGCAAAAGTATGATGGCTACACTTTGGAAACTTTCAAAAATATACCCGGCAAACCAACCAGTTTACAGAACAATAATGTGTGGGGTTTGTTCGAGGATGCAGACCATAATATTTGGGTGGGTAATGGCTGGGCGTTCCCAATATGACATCGCCGTAAAAATGAATTTAAAAACTATGAGTTTCCACGGTGCCTTCGTTTTACCAGCGCGTGCACAGGGTAGCAGGTTTTAGAGTTATTTACGATTCGCAGCAAAATCTATGGGTAAACTCTTTTACATCTCAACTACTACAATACAATGACACAATCGATGATTGGAAGTTGGCAAAATATGAAGTTGCCAAGGCGGTAGAGCCTGATCATTATGAGCTCTGCATTGCTTTTGCCGAAGATTCAAAGGCGGGAATCTATGGATGGGATCAGGGGTTATGGTTTGATGCAGCAAGACAAAAAACGAAAATGCGTTTAAGCCTGTATCAACAGAAAATATCAATGGCGTTAACTTTGAAAATTCAGAGAATGTTATTACCGCACTCTATGTTGATAACACGAATACATTGTGGATTACCACCCGAGCGGAGTTCATAAATACAATCCGGAAACAGGCTCGTTTAAAACCATTGTAGATATACATGCAGGACCAGGTGAAAACTGGAACAACTGGAATAAGATTTTACCTGACAACGCAAGGCAATATCTGGATTGCCAATAATTTTCGAGGTATGTTAAAGTTCGATGGCATCTCGGATCAACTATACGGAAATTGAAATTGCCGGCAAAATGAACATGCGCACGCATGGATGGAATATCACGTTAACACTAATTTCATGATCGACCACAGTGGCATATTTTGGTTTGGCAGTCGCGAATCGGGTCTCGTAAAGTATGATCCGGTAAATAAACCCTTTCAGCACTTGGCACATGATGCAAATAACCCGAACAGTCTTGAGCTCAGGCGGAGCGTTTGGCATTCTTGCTTCAAAAGTAAAACCGGGTATACCGTATACGTCGGTACACGCGGCAGTGGCGTCAATATCTATGATCCCAAAAGCAAACTTTTGAAAAGTAACGTTCAAGGTTGTTGATGATATGTTTGGTGGCTCGGCACGAAGTATTGCCGAAGATGCCGATGGCTCACTTTGGTTCGGCACCTGGGGCGATGGGCTTAATTGAGTTGGATAAAAATTACAAAGAAGTAAAGCGGTACAAGTATGACTCACCAAACAAAAACTCAATTTCTAATAACCAGGTGCGGGTAATCAGACCCGATAACCAAGGCCGTTGTGGCTGGGTACCAATAGTGGTCTCAATATTTTAAATACCAAAACCAATACGTTTAAACGGGTTGCTAGTAAACAGTTCCGGCAATATCCTGACCAACTAGTGGCTGAATTGGAAAAACTTATTTCCACAGATCAAAAGGTGGCTGCAATTGAAAATGTTATCGACAATCAAAACCTTTCCAACCACTAGAAATCAAAGCTGCCGGAACATATTGGATAATGGCCGTAGGCGAAATGACGGCTGTAACCGCATGGCTGACTTTCGGGTGGATTGAAAATGAAGCAAAAGATACGGTTTGGCAAATGGGCGATTTTGAACATACGTTTCATGCCGGAGGTAATTATAAGAACAGAATTGAAATTAGTTCTGTAACGCTACAACCCGGTAATTATACGTTCAATTATCACTACGGACGATAGTCATGCTTTCGACAAATGGAATGAGGCACCGCCAACTCAAACTTCACTGTACGGTATTGCATTGATAAGAGCACAAGGAGAAGATCAATTTCAATCTTTTCAAACTCCGGTAGTTCCTGAACAAGAAGAGTTGGTAATTGACGGGGTGAATATTACAGATATAGAGATAACTGATAAATACATTTGGGTAGGCACTGCCGGCAGAGGACTAAATAGAATTGATCCTACCACCAATCAGGTTAAACATTATGATAATGATCCAACAATAACAATTCCTTAAGTCATAATGGCATTCTCGATATTCAACAAGATAGCCAGGGAATGATTTGGCTCGCAACCCTGAAGGAATCAATAAATTTAATCCGGCCACGGAAACCTTTACCCGCTATACCGAAACGGATGGCTTACCCACCAACCTCACAGAAGGTATTGTCGAAGGCGATGATGGTGAAATGTGGATTGCCACCCAAAACGGACTTTCGCAAATGGTTACTAATGAAAAACTTAAAAAAGTAACTTTTATTAACTACAATTCTTCGGATGGACTGGGCACGGATGTATTTCTGTCGCTAACCACTATACGTGCTCCGCGATGGTACGGTTCTACTTTGGTGGCGAGCATGGTCTTACCACCTTTACGAGCATTTCCTCCAATAAAACACCACCCGCCATTATTATTTCAAATTTGTTCATTTCCAACAAGTCGGTTTTGGATATGAAGGAGAATTCACCCCTTACCGAAAGTCTGCTCGATACAAAAAGTATTTCGCTTCCGTTCGATCAGAATAGCCTGAGTTTTGAATTTGCTGCCTTGCATTACGCTAATCCAAAAAAGAATCAGTATGCACACATGCTCAAAGGCTACGATCGTGATTGGATTTATGATAACCGAAACTTTGCCGCCTATACCAATCTCGATCCCGGCAAGTACGAATTTAAGGTTCGCGCATCCAACGCTTATGGAATCTGGAATGAGGAAGGATTAACTTTCGAGATAATAATCATGCCACCATGGTGGCGCACGTGGTGGGCCTATGCATCTTATATTATAGTCTTTGCAGGCTTTGCCTTTACAGCCGATCGTACCGTGCGCAGAAGTATAAAAATGCGTGAACGGGAACGGAGCCGCGAGCGTGAATTGAAACAAGCAAAGGAAATTGAAAAAGCATATACCGAATTAAAAGCCACACAAAGCCAGCTCGTTCAATCAGAAAAAATGGCTTCGCTGGGTGAACTCACGGCAGGCATTGCCCACGAAATTCAAAACCCATTGAATTTCGTCAATAATTTTTCAGAAGTGAATTCCGAACTCATTGCCGAAATGAAAGAAGAATTGTCAAAAGGCAATATCGAGGAGGCCAAAAACATTGCTAATGATATCGATGAAAATGAAAAGAAGATCATCTTTCACGGCAAGCGTGCCGATGGTATTGTAAAGGGAATGTTACAACACAGTCGCAGCAGCAGTGGTGTAAAAGAACCCACCGATATAAATGTATTGGCCGATGAATATTTGCGTCTGGCTTATCACGGATTGAGGGCGAAAGACAAATCCTTCAATGCCACCATGAAAACGGATTTTGATGAAAGCATTGGTAAAATCAATGTGGTTCCGCAAGATATGGGAAGAGTAATTTTGAATCTGATCACGAATGCCTTTTATGTGGTTGCAGAGAAAAAACAAAAATCACCAGAGGGTTATGAGCCTACGGTTACAGTAAGCACAAAAAAGATAAACGATAAAGTAGAAATCAGGGTGAAGGATAATGGCAACGGCATTCCACAAAAAGTGTTGGATAAAATCTTTCAGCCTTTCTTCACCACCAAACCTGCCGGCCAGGGCACAGGACTGGGATTAAGCATGAGTTATGATATTGTGACCAAGGCACATAATGGAGAAATAAAAGTGGAAACCAAAGAGGGGGAGGGCACGGAGTTTATTGTAGTTTTACCTTTGTAAATAATGAGTATGAAATGGCCATTAATATACATTACTCCCAACAGGATGATAATCTTGGCTATTCCATGTGACAATTAAAAAATAAATATTAACACATGAAAATATTAGTAGTCGATGATGAGCAGGATATCAAAACCTTGTTCGAACAACGTTTCAGAAAGGAAATAAAAAGCGGTCAGGTAGAATTTATTTTTGCCTTTTCGGGTGAAGATGCATTGGTACAACTCAACAAATGGGAACACGAGGCAATGCTGATCTTGTCGGATATCAATATGCCCGGTATGAGTGGTTTGCAACTACTGGAAAACGTGAAGAAGAAATATATGAAGCCGCCTCCGATCGTCATGATGATCACGGCTTATGGAGATGCGGAGAACCACAAGATAGCAAAGGAACTCGGTGCCGATGATTTTTTAACCAAACCGGTTGACTTTACCATGCTCAAGGAAAAACTAAACCTGAATAACGGATGACAAAAATCCTGGTAGCTGATGATGAGGCCGATCTGGAAGTTCTGATCCGTCAGAAGTTTCGTCAGAAAATACGATCGCAGCATTACGAATTTATTTTTGCCATCAATGGTAATGATGCATTGGAAAAAATACAACAGAATCCTGATGTAGCCATTGTGTTGAGTGATATCAACATGCCTGAGATGGATGGATTGACCTTACTCACAAGACTCAATGACAGCAGTCCGCTTACTAAAACAGTAATGGTTTCTGCCTATGGCGATATGGATAATATCCGCACAGCCATGAACCGCGGTGCGTTTGATTTCATCACCAAGCCCGTAAATTTTGAAGACCTGGATCTCACCATTGAAAAAACGATTAAGCACGTAGCTCAGATTCAGGAAACTTTGAGCGCCATAAAGGAAAATAATATCCTGAAAATGTATGTTGATAAAAACGTACTCAATTTCATGGGTAGTAAAGAATATGAAGCTTCTCTTGTAGCGAGTGAAACCATTGAAGCATCGGTTGCTTTTATTGATATATGCGGCTTCACTGCCATCAGCGAAAGGGAAAGGCCCAATACAGTAATAAAACTACTGAATGATTATTTCGATGTGATGGTAAAAGAAATCATCGCACAGGATGGCATCGTTGATAAGTTCATTGGCGATTGCGTGATGGCAGTCTTCAAAGGCCCATTCCATATTGACCGGGCTATAGATGCCTGTTTGAACATTCGCAACAAAATCAAGACACTTCCGGTAGCAGGCAGCGATATGAATTATATGCCCAGTGTGGCCATTGGTATCAACAGTGGTGAAATGGTTTCTGGTAATGTAGGCTCAGTTACCTTAAAGCGACTGGATTATACCGTTATTGGCGACACGGTTAATACATCACAGCGTTTTCAGAGTGCTGCCAATCCTGGTCAGATCGTTATCAGCGAGGCCTGTTATGAAAAAGTAAAACAATCCTTCAACTGTAATCCACTCGGATCAGTAAGTCTGAAAAACAAAGCCGGTGAAGTAACCCTGTATGAGGTATTGGATTGATCCTGTCAAAAAGTGAGTCTTGGCTGTTTATAATTAACCGCAGAGACGCTAAGGCGCAGAGATATTTTAATTAGTCAAAAGATTGTTCGGCAAGATTTTTCATCAAACCCCTTTTTGGTTTATATATATAACAATTTATTTATACTGAAAGGATAAAATATAACTCATTTTCTGAGGATCCTACCCTAAGCAAGCAACTCCAGTTCGGCTTCTCCTTTTCCATCGGGTGTGGTATAGAAAGGACGTTCTTCAATGATATAATTGGTTTCAGGTGGAATACCCAACGCATGATAAATGGTTTGATGAATCTGATCAATGCGTATTGGTTTTTCAATGGTCTTGCAAGGTCTTTCGTCAGCTGTTTTTCCATAGGCGTAGCCTTTCTTTACTCCACCACCAAACATCAGAATAGAACATCCATCCGTAAAATGACGATGCATGCCATAATGTTTCATCTCATGAATCACATTCGGTTGATCTACCTGCTCAAGTACTTTCAACTCGGGCCGACCTTCCACCATCATGTCACGGCTGAACTCACTCGCCAGAATGACCAGTGTTCTGTCAAGCCTTCCTGATTTCTCCAGATCAAGAATCAATTGAGCAATCGGTCCATCAATTTGCTTCTTCATATCTTTAAGACGGGTGTTACCATTTTCATGTGTGTCCCATCCTTTGAAAGGTTCATACTCCGTGGTAACACTGATAAACCGGGCGCCTTGTTCCGTCAGTCGTTTTGCCATCAGGCAGCCTAGTCCAAAACGTCCGGTATTATACTTGTCATAAATTTCTTTTGGTTCCTGTGAAAGATCGAACGCCTTTGCCTCAGGTGAGTTAAGCAGAATGTAAGCCTGTTCCATCGACCGCTTGAGCGATTCTTTCTGATAGTCGCTGCCAAATTCTCCCACAGGACCATTGACTGATCAGATCATTATATAATTTGTTACGGCTCTCAAATCGCTTTACCGACATGCCTACCGGAGGTCTCACACTTTCCAGACCCGATGAGGGATCAGGAATCATGAACGGACCAAATTCATTTCCAAGAAAACCTGCCGTGTGGAATGCTTTCAATTCTTCACCTTCACCAACCGTGAAGCGCTGACCGATGTCAATAAAGGCCGGTATAACCGGATTAAGCGGCCCGAGTTCTTTTGCTATCCATGCACCCATGTGTGGCGCTGAAACGCTCTGTGGTGGCTCGTAGCACGTGTGCCAGTGATATTGATGTCGTGAGTGAAGGATGTGACCAAGATCGGCTGCCACATACGACCTGATCAGCGTTCCGCGATCCATCACTTTACCGATCGATTCAAGTCCTTCTGAAAAATTAATTCCATCAAGCACAGTCGGCACCGCTTTGAACGTACTCAACACACTGTTCGATTCCATTCCTGTTTCAAAGGGAGTATATTTTTTCGGATCGAATGTGTCGGTGTGGGCCATGCCACCAGCCATCCACAATAAGTATGACCGTATCAGCGGATGAAGTGATTTTTTTTGAATCGCATGAAACCAATCCTGCTATGGGTGATGAGGCAGCCATTGCAGCGAGCGATGCCATGCTCGCTTTCTTTAAGAATTCTCTTCTGTCCCAATGTGTCTTCATATTACCGGATGCTTGATGCTGAATAATTAATACTTTAAACTTCACTATACTTCCATAACTTTCTGCTCTGCTTTAAGCTTTCCACTTTAAGCTTTCTGCTTAATACACAATCTGAAACTCAGGCAACAACAAAACACTCCAGCATAAGTCAGCGATAGCGTCTACATCGGATTGATCACCCAGTATTTTTATGGCTACTGTCCAGTTCTTTTTTATCCGGCTCTCTTCCCAGTGCTTTTCTGAAAAGATCTTTAATCATTACTTCACTTTCCTGATAGTTTTGTTTCCATTGTGTTGCACCCTTTGTCAAGCACCCGATTAAATTTTTCACCATTGGTTAAGTTCCAGCGCCTGTAAAAGGTTGGCTTGTGATTCTCTTCCGGTGGAAACTGTTTCACGGTTAGGTCGGCCGAGTGCAGTGAGGAAATTATTATTGGCAACCAGCGATGCGCGGACAAATGGTTGATTGGATTGATCAAACTTTAAATTTCCAAATGGATTATATTTTATCACGGAATCTGAAAACACAGGAACAAGAATACTACTCACGGCATCTGAAAATTGTTCTGCGGATATCCTCTTTCGTAACCTTCCCGTAAATTTAAAATTCTTGTCAGTAACAAGAAGGGCATCATTCACTCCGGTTGAAGTGAAGCTGATAGGTTTTGGAAGAGGCAATAAGAAAGATCAGCTCTTTCAAATCATAATTATGTTCGGTGAAGTAGGTAGCCGTCCAGTCCAGCAGATCCTGGCTCCAGGGTTCGTTGTCCATGGCATCAACAGGTTCTACCAGTCCGCGGCCAAGAAGTTGTGCCCACATTCTGTTAACGATGGTTCGGTAAAGGCGGCCATTGGCAGGTTGTGTGAGATACTCTGCCAGTTGTTTAAGTTTTTCAGTTCTGTTTGCCGTGCTGTCAATTTCGCCTAACTCTTCCCATAGTATTTTTGTTCCTGCGAGTTTACCGGTTGGCATATCGCAGCGGTTTATTTCAAGGGTAGAATCAGAAAAAATATTCGCAAAGGCATAGGCATCTTCCAGTTTCCAGTCGCTGATAAAACTGTTGTGGCAGGAGGCGCACTTCAGGTTTAATCCCAGAAATACCTGCGACACATTTTGTGCAGCCTGCATCTGTGTAGTCTGACTGGCGTTTACAACTCCGCGCCAGCGTATTCCTTCAATAAAGCCTTTGGATTCTTTGGTGGGACTGATTAACTCTTTTACAAACTGATCGTATGGTTTATTGGTTTGCAGTGATTTATATAGCCAATCGGTTATATTAAATCTTCCATTGGTGATGTAGCCGGTGCCAGTATAATCGTTGCGCAGCGCATCGTTCCAGAAGGTAAGCCAGTGCATGGCATAGTCATCATTGCGGTTGAGCAATTGCTTTATCCATACAGATCGCTTGTCGGTTCGTTCATCGCTGATGAATTTTTCCTGTTCTTCGGGTGAAGGAAGCATGCCAATAATGTCGAGATAGATTCTTCGAAGAAAGATTCGGTCATCAACTACCTGTGGCCAGGTGATTTTATTTTTCGTGAAGTAATCATCCACCCAGAGATCTACCGGGTTTGTCAAATCTTTTGATGTTGAAACCGGAAGGGCAGGATTTCGTGGTTCCAGTTTCGCCACACGAAATTCATTGGTTTGCCCTGCTGAGTCTGGCCATGGTGCACCGCTTGCAATCCAGTAGCGCAGTAATTCAATCTCTTCCTTCTGTAATGTTTTTCCTTTTGGTGGCATGGATTCATCATCGCTGCGTGGTAAGGTTAATCGTCTCAGTCATTTCACTCTCTTCCGGTTTACCGGGAATAATTACCGCTCCATTTTCACCACCTTTAAAGGCCATGTGTTTTTGATCAAGTCGCAATTCACCTTTTACTTTTTGCGAACTATGACACTTGTAGCAGTTGTGTGCAAAAATTCCCTTCACCTGAATGATCAGTTCCTGCTGTTGTGCTGCGCTGAGTATGCTGTCTGCCTTAAAGGAAGCAAGGTTAATGGTAGTTCCTGGATTGTAATCATCCGTCCACGGAAGTGTGCCTGTGAGATAGTCATCGCCATGAGTGAGTGATGCACCAAAGTGACCGGCAACAGATACACCGATTGTTGATATAAAAAGTATCATCCTGTAAAACAAGGCCATACGATATTCATAATTTTTCAGGATGTACCAAAGGATCGCTGCCGTTGAGATGGCAAGCAAGGCAGTGATGTTGCCAGTCCATTGATGAATGTCGATTGTATTACCTTCAAGTTCTTCCTGCCTGAAAAGCAACCATCCCATGATGGCAGCAATAGCTGCGAAGACAGAACCAGTGAATACCAGTACATTGATACCAGCACGCAGGGGAGAATGAAAGTTTTTTAAAGTAAATAACTCAAGTACAGCCGCCAACAAAAGCAAGGCTATAGGGAAGTGGACAATCATGGGATGCAGCCGTCCAAGAAAATTCCATAGCCAGAAAGCATTGGCTGAAGTAGAAGCATCTGATGAGGCGAAACTTATGCCGGTAGCCAGGCAGAGAATCATGGTCAGTGTAAGGAGCTTTGTTGCAGATGGTCTTTTCATTCTTTAAATGCCGGGGGTATTGAAGCAATTTAAAAAAAAAGATGGCATCGCGGTGAGGATTTTTATTGAAGGAAGAAGGAGGGGATTATTAGTATTTGGTTTAAGGACCAAGGCAACAAAAAAGACAGCCTTGCAAGACTGTCTTTTTGTTATGTGGATTGAAGTTAAGCTTACTTCATCTGTCCGTATTTTTTTGAATAGCGCTCATAAAGTTCTTGCTGATTGCCCGGTAAAGTGATCAGTTTGCCACTGATGAAAGCGTGTGTTAAAACATTACCACGGTAGTCGAGCGCATCACCATTCGAAACAAAAAGGGTAGCATCTTTTCCTGATTCCAGTGTGCCCACACGATTGTCGATACCCAGTGCTTTTGCCGTGTTGGAGGTAATGGTTTTCAAGGCTTCTTCTTTGTCCATACCATAGGCAGCAGCAGTGCCGGCATAGAACCCAAGGTTTCTTGAGCCATGCAAAGCTCCCTCAGAGGAAAGTGAGACCATCACACCGGCTTGGGTGAGCAGGTGAGGAAGTTTGTAAGGTAAATCGGCATCATCATCGGCACGGGCTGGCAGGTTGTGGGTTTCGGGAAGAATCACGGGAATTTTATTTTCTTTCAGGAATTCAGCAACCCAATAGGCACTGGCACCAGCCAGCAGGGTGATGCGCTTAATACCATTGCGTTGTGCTGTACGAACAGATTCAATAATTTCTTTGGGGCTGGCGGCATGAATGAAAAGTGTTTTCTTTCCGTCAAACAATCCCTGCATGGCTTCAAACTTCAGATTGGTTTCTTTGGAAGGGAGTTTGCCATAGGATGAGGCTTCACCGAAAAACCTTTCCAGTTCACCAACCTGTTTTTCATAATCCTTATTGGCCGATTCTGCGAATGTGAATGTATTGAAATCAAACTGCCGACTCATCATGGCAGGCCAGTTCATATGAATGCCTGCATCGGCAGTGTGCACTGCGTCTTCCCAGTTCCAGCCATCCAGTTCCATGACTGACGAAGAACCAGAAATCAAACCACCGGCAGGGGTTGTCTCTGCCAGCAATACTCCGTTGAAACGAAAAGCAGGTATGTATTCTGTATCCGTATTATACGAAATCAAGGCGCGCACATTAGGATTTATTTCGCCACGCTCCGTGTAATCGTTCATGGCACGGATGGAACTTACTTCCTGCAAGCCTACCTGTGAGTTGGGAAGAATAAAACCCGGATACACATGCTTGCCGGAAATGTCGATCACTTCAAATCCTGACAAATCCATTTTCACCACAGTGGCATCAGCCACCATCATGATTTTGCCCTTCTCGAATGTGATGATTGAGTTCTGAATTACCTGGCCATTGCCGATGTGTGCAAACCCGTTCATGAGTGCAATGGGTTTTGCCTGGGGCTTTGCAGGTACGGGTGTTTGCGCCATCGTGGTATTCGCTATGAACACCGCCAGTAAAAGGATATAACGTATGTTTTTCATAAATGTCTTGTCAATTATGGATTAATCTTCTTCTGTTTTTTCAAAACCCAGCACGTCATCACAATGGAAATCCAGCTGAGTACGGTTTTCTCCACGCTGCACGGGCATGCCCGCCTTCTTGACATTCTTCATCTTCTGAATGATTCGCGCGCGATCGGCTGCCTGCTCTTTATTGTTCAGTTTATCTTTTTCAATATCAAAGTAGACTTTACCATCAATGATTGTCTTCTCCGCTTTTGCATATACCGATAAAGGATGATCTGTCCAGAGTACAACATCCGCTGACTTTCCTGCTTTCACACTTCCCATCTGATTATCGAGGTGAAGCATTTTAGCCGGATTGAGCGTCACCATCTTCAACGCATCTTCTTCCGATATGCCTGCATACTTCACTGATTTTGCGGCTTCCTGATTTAATCTTCTGCCCATTTCAGCATCATCAGAGTTGATGGCGGTGAGCACACCGGCACGGTGCATAATGGCAGCGTTATATGGAATCGCATACCGCACTTCCCACTTGTAATTCCACCAGTCTGCAAACGTAGGAGGCGGCTACGCCATGCGCGGCCATCTTATCAGCTACTTTGTATCCTTCGAGTATGTGTGTAAAGGTGTTGACGCGGAAGTTGAAACGCTCTGCTACTTTCATCAGCATGTTGATTTCAGACTGCACATAGGAGTGACAGGAAATAAAACGTTTCTTGTTTAAGAATTTCGAGCATGGTTTCATCAGCAAGATCCCTGCGGGGTTTTACGGCCAGTGCTTTTTCCTTGGCGGGAAGGTTATTGTAAGCCGCCCATTTCTTTTCGTATTCGCGGGCATTCGTGAAAGCATCTACATATACCTGCTCCACACCCATGCGGGTTTGTGGAAATCGAACAGAAGCGGGGTTACTGGTGCGCTTCACATTTTCTCCTAGGGCAAATTTGATAAAGCCATCAGCTCCCTGAATTTTATAATTCTCGGGTGATTCACCCCAGCGCAGTTTCACCAGTGCTGACTGGCCACCAATCGGGTTGGCTGAACCATGCAATATCTGCACGGCCACAACACCGCCAGCGAGGGCTCTGTAAACGTTGATGGCTTCTGCATCGATGTTATCACCGATTCTCACCATACCGGAATTGGCTGCAACATCATTGATGCTACCCGCACCAATATGAGAGTGTTCATCGATGATTCCAGCTGTAAGGTGTTTTCCAGTGCCATCAATGACGTTGGCAGCCGGATCAGAAAGGTTCTTTCCGATTTTTGAAATCTTACCATCCTTGATCAAGCACATCCGTGTTTTGCAGAATACCATCGGCTTCATTCGTCCATACGGTAACATTTTTTATGATCATGGTTTCCGCTACCGGCAGGGAAGGAGTGCCATGTGCAATGAATGGATAAATAACTTTTCCAGGTTCATCCTTCTTATCTGCAGAGGCAGGTTTTACAGGATTTTTTGCCGCAAGATCTCCTGTTCGTGTACCGGTCCAGTTTATCCAGGTTCCATTTTCCAGTTGTCCTTTTCCTTTCCATCCATTGGAATCACTCCAGCCAGAAAGGCGAATGCTGCCCGTACTTTTCTTTTCTGGTTTGAAACTTAAGTGTTATCAGGTCATTGCCGAATGTACCTGACACATCCATGGTGGTAGTATCGTTTACCCTGATTCTGGATTTATGGTTTCCTGCCTCACCACTAACTTCAAGCTGATATGTTTTACCATCAATTGATAAATTATAATTACCGCTAAAGTCCTTCGTGTCAAGTGATTTTAATTCGTACGGCTGGCCTTGTACCCAGTTTTGATAAATGGTGGTTTTCTCATCAAACAACTTTCCTGACGTGATAATGAAATTTGCCAGCATTCCTTTTTTCAAACTTCCTACCAGGTCATCCGCTTTTAATAATTGCGCGGGAGTGATAGTTAACGCTTTCATCGCTGCGGTTTCGCTCAAGCCAGCTTCCATTGCTTTGCGAATGTTAGGAATGAAATCTGATAATTTTTTAAGTCCGCTGGTAGTAATGGCGAAGTTAACACCTGATTTTTCCAGTGCGGCCAGGTTGCCTAGGAGCAAGCTCCCAGTGTTTCATTTCTGCCAGTGACACACGCTCGGCATCAAAAGGATCTTCCACATCATAGGCCTCTGGGTAATTAACCGGAACTATGAGATTTGCCTTCGTAGCTTTTATTTCCTGTATGCGTTTGTATTCATCGCCACTGCCTTTGATAATATATTGTACTCCGAATTCATCACCTATTTTGTCGGCCCTCAATACGTTCATCCAGCCGGGGGCATCAAAGATTTGCGGCAGCTGCTGCGTTTGAATCCAGGCTTCCAGTGAATTATCGGCAAACGGGCGCGGTTTCTGACTTCCAAACCACTCGGCATCGAGGTAAGTTTGTCGCAATACCGCTATGGAGCCCATCAATGATGTAGGATAATTCTGGGTGGATGAACCTTTACTTAATGAGTAACTGGCTGCTGCTTTTTGTCTGAGCATGGCATGGTTATCAGAACTTTCTGCAAGGGTTACAAAAGAAGATGTTCCTCTTGCCAGACCATCTTGCTTTACCGTCATGACTGCACCAAAGCCCTGCCTTCTCATTTCATCGGCAACCTTGATGTTCATGGTAAATTCATCGGCTGCATGGTAGTGTGAGCGGATAGCCTGGTTGGCATTATAGGCGCCTTTTGTTTTTGATACCATTTGTTCAGCACCGCTAAAACCACCACCTCCTGCACGCACACGCTCAACTTCAGGCAGGCCATAGCTGGTAAACATATCGATCAGGGAAGGATAAATGTACTTGCCTTTCAGATCAACGGTTGTATAACCTTTAGGAACTGTGATGTTTGTGCCGGTTTGCTCAACCCTTCCGTTTTTTACAAGAAGTGTTGCATTTTGGATTGTAGTCTGATAGTCTACAACCAATGTAGCGTTGGTGAAGGCGTATAGACCTGCACGTGTATCTTTTACATCATTTCGTGGAAATGTTTCCTGCGAATGGGCAGCCCATCCGCAAAAAAGAAAAGCAAGTATCAGAAAGAGCTTGCGTGTTTTTAAATAATAATTGACAGACATCATGTAAATGAGATTGGATTTTAAGGGTGCTAAAATATTGAATAATGCAACTGATAAGTAGCATTAAGGGATGTACGGTCTATAAGTTATTTTGTACAATACACCGTAATCGTTTGAAGTAAACGGGGTTAAATTTTATTTACTTTTATTGTATAATAAATTACATTTTCTGCATGAAAAGAATAAATACGGTGCTTTTTGGCCTGGGTGCCGTTAATATCGGTGTTCTGAAAATCCTGATCAGTAAACGGCACGAGCTTATTTCGAAATATGATCTTGAGTTTAAAATAACCGGGGTGGCCGATTCATCTGGGGTAGCAATCAATGCTGACGGATATGATTATGATGAATTAATCAGTCTGAAAAAATATAAAGGAAAAGTTCATTCATTAAAGGGCTTTGATAAACAAATCGCATCCGGGGATATTGTTGATTTCGCCTGGGCAGATTTATTAATTGAAAGTTCGCCAGGAAATTTGCAGGATGGTAATCCCGGTTTATCGCTGGCAAAAAAAGCACTTCAAAAAGGTTGCCCGGTAGTGCTCGCCAACAAAGCCCCTTTGATTTTTGCGTTTGATGAATTGCATAAATTATCCAATGAATTTGGTGGTGGCATTGCCTATAGTGCAACGGTCTGTGGCGGCCTGCCCGTGATCAATGTGTTGAAGCGTGATTTAAAGCTGGCTTCTTTGCAACGGCTGCAAGGAATATTTAATGCCACCACCAATTATATTTTGCAAGAAATAGAAAGAGGTGGAACGATGGAAGAAGCCATTCAGGAAGCGCAACGGATAGGTGCTGCCGAGGCTGATCCTTCCCACGACACACATGGTCATGATACCGCCAATAAATTATTCATTATTATGAAGTCGTTTACGGATTTTAAAGGTTCCATTCATGATATACAGGTAGAAGGAATCCAACATATAAAACCAGACCAGTTGCTTGATGCAAGATCGCGTGGCAATAAAATCAAGTTAGTGGCTTCTGCTGAGCCAGATGGTGCCAGCTGGAAATTGACGGTGAAGCCAACAGAAGTTGCTGCCACTTCATTTCTGGGAATGTGTGATGGATGGGAAATGGGAATTGAACTTAAAACTGATCTTTATGAGTCTATCTCCCTGAAGAATTATGAAGCAGATCCGCTCGGAACTTCCGCTGCTGTTTTGCGTGATGCAATTGATTTGTGTCTTAAAAAATTTGAATAAGTGCTACAAAGGCTTTTCGTAATTTACTACAGCGTGGCATACCGGACGGGTAACTTTATTAAATTCCTTTCAAATACTTAAAACCTGATCCGGTATCCCTTGGAAGTAGCAGAGAAGAGTCAATGAAAAGCATTTCATGGTAACATTATCCTTGCAGAATGGGATTCTCACCAACTATCCATTCACTGATCGTCAAATTACAATTGGCTTGCTTCATTCTATAATTTTATCCTGTTCGCCCGGAATGACAATCTTGAAGTTTACCAGACTATCAATGTTGATCTGCACAAGAGCACAGCATCATTACCTGAAAAATAGTTTTATATAAAAAGAAGGTTTCAGCAACTCCTTCTTGATATTCACATCGCCCAGCATGGAAGCCAGTAAACTCCTGACAGATTGGTTTTTGAGGGCTTTGTTGAATACGAAATTGATCAGTTTTGGGTACCTCAACAATTGTTGCATGGAGCGACTGATCCGTAATTCCTTCCACATTTTGCCATAAATCTCCTCATCGTATAAGGTATTAAATCCGGCATCGAACCGATTTTGTTCAAGCGCCTTGATCAAATGTGCGGCAGCTATCCGGCCACTTCGAATGGCATTGCCAATTCCTTCACCTGTGAACGGATCGATCAGACCAGCGGCATCACCCAGCAGCAAAAAGCGATGACCTGAACAAGTTCTTTTCCTGGAGCCTAAGGGTAATCCAAATCCCTTAATCGATTCCAGCGGCTTTGCATTTTTAAAGCGTGGCGAAACCTCAGGATGGTGCTGAATAATATCGGTAAGCTTTTCTTTAAGGTTGACTTTTTGTTTGATGGCCTCGCTGGAAAGCATCGCTAATCCAACATTCGCCTGATTATTCGGTAAAGGGAAAATCCAGAAATAACCGGGTAGTATACCTTCGTAGAAATGCAGTTCAATATAATCGTTTTGATGAAACCCGCTTACGTTTTCATAATACTGTCTCAAGCCGGCACAATAGTGATCCTTTTCAACTTTATGGTTTGTAAGTTTTCTGGTCACAATTGAGTTGGCCCCATCGGCCCCCACTATTACGCTGGCCCTGAATTTCTTTTTATTGGTGGTAACTATGATCTCATTTTCCAACGCTTCTATTTCTTCCACTTTACAATCAGTATAAACATGAATGTCGGGCCGATGCCTGACCTGATCGAAATAGAAGTTATCAAAATCAAGACGTTTTGCGATAAAGCTGGATGATCGTGCATCATTCAAACTAATATCAAGGCACTTGTTACCGGGGCTAAAAAAACGAATTCCATGGGAGGCTTTTTTTTCAACCTGCTCTTGAAATTGTTTTGCCAGTGCCGGATCCATGCGGTACAACTGATTGACTACATCCGTGCTGAGGGCATCACCACACGTTTTATCGCGGGGGAAAATCTCTTTTTCGAGTATGGCTACTTTTATTCCCTTTCCTGCCAGCTGATATGCACAGGTACAACCTGCGGGGCCGGCACCAACAATGACCACATCGTATTCCTCATTCTCCATGCGAAGTTAAAGCGTTCGTTTTTAAAAACCCGGTGTAACCCGTATCCTAATCAGGAGTATTGGAATGAAAAGTAAAAAAAGAAATTAGCAATGGCTGGACTCATACCTGAAATTACTGGTTTAATTCTGGGAACAATCTGGTGGACTTTAAATATTACCAGCTGGTAACCATACATACTTTCAAAACGTGTGATTCATCTCCGTTCCAATGACAATTCCGGGATTAATTTCTTGCAATTCGCTCTACCTCAGCCAGGGTGAAATCAATTTCCTCTACGGTATTGTAAACAGAGATACCTATTCGCGTTACGCCACCGCGTTCTAAAAGCCCCAGTGATTCAATGGCACGGATCGCATAGAAATGTCCATCCCATGCGCAGATATTTTTTGTTGCGAGTTGCTCACAAACCTGGGTTGGAGTTTTTCCGTCCATGGTAAATGACAGGGTAGGCGTACGGCTGTTTGAGGAGAAGTCCTGACCAACCATGGTTACTCCAGGAATTTGTTTCAGACCTGCATACAACTTGCTCGCGAGAACAAATTCATGTGTGCTGATTTTGTGATAGGCATTAACCAGTTTTTCCCTCATGGTATTTCCATTTCCGAGGCTGGCAATGAATTCAACCGCTGCTGATACTCCGGCAATGGCGGCATGATTCAGTGTTCCGGTTTCAATGGAATCAGGCGCGGTTTGTCCGGCTGTTCGTAAGCGATCCGTTGGCAAACGATCCAGTATGCCCGGCTTGCTGTAAAGTATTCCTACATGCGGACCGTAGAATTTATAGGCAGAGCAAAGCATGAAATCACAACCTATATCCTGCACATCAATGGCAAAGTGTGGTGCATAGTGAACAGCATCCAGTAACAACCATGCATTATATCGGTAGGTAAGTTCACGCGCGAACTTAAAATTGTTAACGGTGCCAATACTGTTGGCCGACATACCCATGCAAACCAGTCGTGTATTCTCATTTACCTTGCTCGTAAAATCTTCGTAGTCAAGAACACCATTGGGTTGAAGTCTTACCTCGCGCACTTTGATTCCGAAGTCTCTTAATGTAAGCCACGGTCCGCGATTGGCTTCGTGATCCAGCTGGGTGATCAATACCTCGTCACCTGGTTTAAACACTTTTGATATTGCCCTTGCCAGTGCAAAATTAAGTGTGGTCATATTCTGACCGATGGAAATAGTACTTTCACTTTCAGCGCCAAGCAACGCGGCCATGCAGGTTCTCATGTGATGAATCACCTGATCCGTTTCATTGGTGGTGATAAATGTACCATGTGAATTGGCATTCGAATTTTTATAGTAATGAGTAATGCTGTCAATGACGGATTGAGGAACCTGAGTGCCTGCGGGCCCATCAAGGTACACCATCGGTTGGTTATTGTGTTTTCTCAGCAGGGACGGAAACTGATTGCGGACAGAGGCAGAGTCGATTGAAAGAGTGCTCATAAAAGTAGGTTTAACAGTAGATGTAAAATTATAAAATGATATTCGCTGGTTCAGGGCATATTACATAACCGGATTAATTCTGATTGCTGTTCCATCGCTCACCCAGTCTCAGTATATGGCAGGGTTGCTGGATCGAGGCTGCGGCAACAACAAAATCCTGTGGATTGGCTGTGTTGAATGTAAATAAATCGTAGTGATGGGGAATAACCAGCTTTGCACCAATCGCTTTTCCGAGTTGTGCGGCTTCCAGGGCGCTGAGGTTTCCCGCCACACCACGAGATGGATCGTTTCCATTGATGGGTAGAAAGGCAACATCAACGTGAAATGGTTTTAAAACATCAACCATCGAGTCATACCAGAGTGTATCTCCGCTATGATAGAGCGTCCATTTACCGAACTGAACGACATATCCCATAAACTTGCAACGGTCCAGTTCATCACGTTCCAGTTCATTATGGGCAGCGGGCACTCCATGAAAGGTGAACCCTTTGATATAAAACTTTTCTTTATCATTTAATCCGATAGGGTAGTCGTGATTGCATTTCACACGCTCCACCACAAAATCACGATTGGCTGCTGGAATGATAAACTGAATGTCCGGATTTGCCTTGAATAATTGAGTTAATGTTTCTCCATCCAGATGATCGGTGTGATTATGACTGGATGTTACGATATCAATACAATCGAGCAAATGCGGTTCAATCACCAGCTCACTCATGCGGGTGTGAGGTTTTGTTGTGACTTAAATATTTTTTAGTGAGTGAATCGGAGAGGTAGGGATCAAACAATAAGCAGACCCCATTCCATTGAATGAGAAAACCACTCTGGCCTAACCACCAGATATCAAATGATTCGATACTTCCATCTTTCTTCGCCTGATGAATTTGTTGTTGAAGTTCTTTTCCCTTACAGAAAGCTTTTATCAAAAATTGACTCATCTGAAAATTATGAATTTTGTCTACTTCCTAAGCTTTATTAAATTTCAGAAGACTGTCAGCCAACGCCAATACTGCCTACTGCTTTCTGCCTACTGCCTACTTTTTAATCTAAAAATTTAGACTACAAACTTCCCCTCACCAGTCTTGCCCCCTTAACCATATTCACCAGTTTCTGCCGTGATGCCCATCTTGCGGTCTGGCTTAATCCACAATCAGGTGCTATGGCCAGTTTTTCAGCAGGCACGTACTTCAGGCATTTACGAATACGTTCTTCAACATCTTCTACAGTTTCGATGTAATAGTTTTTCACATCAATGATACCCACAGCTACATCCATCTTCTCTGCAAAGGTGGCCAGCAATTCTACTTCAGAAAATTCGCGATTGGCCATTTCGATGTGTACTTCATTTACATTCAGATTTAGAAAATCCGGCAGCATTGGCTTGAGACTGCGATAGCCCACAGGCCTTCCCTTAAAGTTACCAAAACAAAGGTGTGTAGATAGTCGGCACTTGCCCGCAATGCTGCTTACGGTACGATTGAAAATATCAACAAAGCGTTTTGTGTCTTCTTTATATGCGTAGCAACTCATGGATGGTTCATCCACAGTAATTTCCTGACAACCGGCAGCTACCAGATCTTCCAGTTCCTTTTGTATGATGGGAAGCAGTGCTTCGGTGATGGCGAATCGGTCTTTATATTTTTCATTTGGCAAGAGACGACCACTAAGTGTATAGGGTCCTGGAATACTTGCCTTCAGGGTTGGCCCTGCAGGCGCCAGTTTTTTTAATCGTGTATATTCTTTCACGGCACCAAGTCCATGGGGAGCAGTCAACGTATCGATGATAGAATTTTTCCCTCGCTGGTCATGAGCGGGTGGTCCAAACTTTCGCAGTTCATCAGTATTTTCCTTAATGCCTTTGATGAATCCGTAAAAGGAAAGATTGAAATCCAGCCGGGTTTGTTCACCATCGGTAATCACATCCAGTCCTGCAGCCACCTGATCATGAATCGCTGCGATCACGGCATCTTCAATCATTTCCTCGCGGTCGGCATTGCCAAACTCGCTCAGATTTTTCACGGCAAACTCCAGCCATCCCGGAAACGGATAGCTGCCAATAACGGTGGTGCGGATAGGGATGGGTTGCATAGGATTTGTTGTTAAGGCGTCTGACCGCTTTAAGCGGTCTGACGCCTGATTGTAAATTTATTTCTTTCCAACATGGGCATATAACTTGGCAAGCCTGTGAGCATGTTCATCATAGGCACTTTCAAATAATTCAATTGCGCGTTCTGAACCGACTACGTTGGCACTGGTTAATACTTTAGGTGGTTGTCCTGCTTCTGTAAGGAGTCGTGCGACTTCTGCCTTGATCGTATTTACCAGCATGGCACCGCCTACGGTAGAGCCCGGTGAAACGGGTGTATCCAGTCCTTCAATCTTCACCATGGAATCACCAACAGGAGCGCCTGTATCTAAAATCAGATCAGCGAAGTCATATAGCTTTTTTTTGTCTGCTCTTTTGCTCGGACTTTTCTCTGCATGTTGTCTGGTGATGATCACCACCACTTTCACATTGCGTTTTTGAAATAGCTCAGCCATTTCAATAGGTACGATATTGGAGCCGCCTGATGAAATAATCAAGGCCGTATCATCGGATGTGATATCAAAATTGCGAAGGATGCGTTCAGCAAGACCTGAAACATTTTCGAGAAACATGGCCTGCCGCTGACCATTGGCACCAACCACCAGATTGTGAAAGGTTAATGATAATTCAACGATAGGATTGAATCCAGGAAATGATCCATAACGCGGCCACATTTCTTCTACCATGATGCGGCTGTGCCCGGAACCAAATACATGCACCATGCGTCCGCCAAGAATGGTCTTTGAAAACCACTGAGCTGCCTGTAGGATTTCTGCTTCCTGACTGGAAACAACTTCCACGATGTGTTTGCATTTATTGAGATAATCCTGTGTTGGTGTCATCTTGTTATTTCGATTTTGAGAAGGCAAAGCCTGCAGCGCCAATGGCACCGGCAAGATCTGAAAATTGTGCAAGCTTCACAGGTGTTTTTTTATTACCGGGCCTCCATTCATACAAATCCAGGAAATCCTGAAGTGGTTTGATCAAGTCATCACCCGCAAGGGAAATTCCACCACCAATAATAACTGCTTCGGGCGATAACATATTGATTGCAGAGGCAATGTTGATGGCCAGCTTGCGCACCGATGCCAGCCATAGCCAGGAGGCGAACGATTCTCCTCTTTTGTAAGCTTCCACCAGCTCAAAGGTTGTATTGAATTTACCCAGTGAACGTTTTGAAATGGATAGATTGCCAATGGCATCTTCAATGCTGCCGGGCATATTGGTTACATCCATGTCTGAACTGTCAGCATCCACCGTGGTATGTCCTAAGTGTCCTGCCATTTGAGAAAGGCCTTGATATAACTGACCGTTGATTAGTATTCCACCGCCAACACCGGTGCCCAATGTCAGCAGAATTGCATGTTGCATTCCTCTTGCAGCACCAAATGCAGCTTCGGCCATCAGGGCAGCGTGAGCATCATTGAGTACGAAAATTCGTTGACCTGTAAATTCTGACCAGTTAAAATTTTCCAGTCCGGGCAGGCGGCCAGGCATAAATGAAATACAGGTGTTATCAGAGTTGGCCAGCCCGGGGGCCGAAAGGCCGATGGTTTTAATTACGATTGAAGATTTACTTTTTAAATTTTTAATCATGACAGCAACTGCATTCTTCCAGTGCTGATCGTCCTGTTCATTGGTCTCTTGCCGCAGTTGTTCTATGATAGTTCCATCATGATCAATCAACACGCCCTTTATGTTGGTGCATCCTAAATCAATACCGATGGAAAGTGGTTGCATAGTACGAATTAATATTGTCCTTCTGTGAGATGCCATCCTCCATCCACAGATAGAATCTGACCTGTGGTAAACCTTGAATAGTCTGACATGAAATAAACAGCTGCGCCATCTAAATCTGCCGGGACTCCGATTCTTCCACCATCGAGTGGCTGTTTGGTTTTTATAAAGGCCTGGATTTTTTCATCACTCGCAGCACGCTGTGCCATGGGTGTTTCCACCAGGGCAGGAGCAATGGCGTTGATGCGGATATTATCACCTGCATAATAGGAGGCAGCCGATTGGGTTAATCCAATAATGGCGGCTTTTGAAGCGGCATAGGCATGTGTGACAAAATATTCTGGTGAAGGTGAGTAACCCAGCACAGATGCCATATTTAAAATGGTGCCGGCAGTTTTATTTTTTTTAAATGTATTAATGGCTGCGCGATTGGAGAGCATGAGTGAAGTAAGATTTAACTCCATCGTTTTATTCCAGCCGTAAAGGGTCAGGTCATGCAAAGGACCATCTCCGAATTTTCTTCCGCTGCCACCGGCAACATGATAGATTCCATCAAAGCCCCCGAAATTTTCTTGACATAAGGAGATTGCCGCAGTAGCTGTTTCTTCTGAAACAGCATCGCCCACTAATGACACACTTTGATTGCCAATAAGTTTTTCTGCTTTCCCCGCATTTTCTTCATCGCGACCTACCATGATAATACGGGCGCCTTCTTTTACAAAAGCCTGTGCGGCAGATAGTCCGATGCCGGTAGTGCCACCGATAATGACAAGTCTTTTTCCCTCGAGCCAGTTCATTTGATTTTTTGTCTGGTAAATATAGCCGAGAGCAGCGTAAATCTATGCTGGAAATTTAATAATCAGATTATGGACCATCTAATTTTTATCAGAGTTGGATATATGATTTTTTATTTCTAAACTGAATTTTAATTCCTTATAAACATTTAGTATGGCGTCAATCTTACCTGGGTATGAATATGATATTTTTGTTAGTTACAGGCATAATGATAATAAGTATGATGGATGGGTTACCGAATTTGTAGAGAAACTCAGTCAGGAACTGGATGCGACATTAAAGGACAAGCTTTCCATTTATTTTGATAAAAACCCTAAGGAAGGATTACATGAGACACATCATGTGGATCAATCCATACACAATAAAATAAAGTCGCTGATCCTTATTCCCATAATTTCACAGACGTACTGTGACACCAAGTCTTTTGCATGGACGCAGGAGTTCACGGTCTTTAATGCCTATTCTGAAAAGGATACGATTGGCCGGATGGTTTCGCTGCCAAATGGAAATGTTGGCTCGCGTATTATTCCTGTAAAGATTCATGAGATTGAAGTTGATGACACCCGATTACTGGAATCAGAGTTGAACGGTGTGTTGAGGTCAATTGATTTTATTTATCGTGATGCTGGCGTTAACCGTCCGCTGCGTCCTGTAGATGATGAAATCAGTACGCTGGGTGGAAGGATTCTCTACCGTAACCAGATCAATAAACTGGCCAATGCCATTAAGGAAATTATTCAGGGAATAAAACTTAAGGAAAGAGGAGAGACGGTAGTGGTTTCACATCAGGATATTACTGCCCGTCAGATTATCCCCACTATATTTTCAACATCTTTACCCTCCGCCATTAAAGTACAGGTCATTGACCGTCAGCGGCCAAATATTTATCTCGCATGGACATCCAGTGATTTGAAAGAGCAACGCGAGGAGATGGCCATCGTACTGCAAAAGGCAGGATTCAATGTCCTGCCTTCTACCGATTGCCCGGCAGATGACGAAACTTTTAAAACGCGTGTGGCGGAAGAGATGGCACGCTGTTCATGTTCGTTGCACATGTTAAGCGGTGAGTATGGAAGACGATTTGAATCCGATGATGAGATTTCGTTTCCGCAGCATCAGTTTAATGAAGCGAAGCAAAAAACAGAAATGACCGGTGAAGACTTCAACACGTTTATCTGGTTGTATCCGGAGTTAAGTAAAACGATGAAACCTGCCCAGCAGAATTTCATCAAAAACATCCGCAACAATATTACGCGTAACATGATGTTCTCCAACAGCCAGGGGCCCATGCAACTGGTGGATGATATACGGGTAGTGATGATGAAGAATGATATAACGGTTTACGATTCCAAAGACACGGATATATTTTTCATCTTCAACCAGCAGGACGAAGTGGATGCAAAAGTTATCACTGATAAGCTAAGTCTTGAATATCCGGTGGAGATCATGAACATCATGCCCGACAGTGAAGATCAGTACAGGGATATTTCATCGCAGCAGATTCCGAGAAGCAAACTGGCGGTTGTCTATTTTAAATATGCTGCTGACTGGGCTTTGCCGTTTATAAAACAAATATGGAAACAGGTGGGAGGAGCTTCTTCACCAACACATTTATTTTTAGTAGGGGAAGATGATCCGCGAACAAATCTTGCGCGTAATTTCAAAGCACCTAAAGTAGTGTCTACGATAATGCCGAAGGAAAATATTCCGGCAGAAGTTAAAAAGGTGTATACGTCCGTCATTGAACTAAAATAGGTGCAGGAACATGTTCGAAGAATATAGCATTTGCCCTTATACCGGTTTACGCTCTTTTACTGAAGAGGAGTCATTATATTTTAAGGGCCGCGAAGAACATATTGAGCAGGCCACAGAGCAACTGCAGCGCAATAAATTCCTGATGCTTACGGGGGCTTCCGGTGATGGCAAATCATCGCTGGTTTATGCTGGCATTGTGCCTAATGCAAGAGCGGGATTTTTAAAATCAAAATATACGCAGTGGTGTGTCGCAGATTTTCGCCCTGAGCGTTCACCGTTTTTAAACCTGTGTAAATCCGTAGCGCGGCAACTTGATATTGCCAATCAACGCATTGTTGAATCAGAACTTCAGCATGGGTTTTCTGCGTTGGTTGATTTGTATAAGAACAGTAAACGGTATGTAGATACTGATTCGGTAGTGTGGCAGCAAGCTGATGATAAAGGTAAGGCAACATTGAAAAGGGAAGCCGCCAACCTGATGATACTGGTAGATCAGTTTGAAGAATTTTTTACCAACCCAGAGAATTACAATAAGGGAGTTCCGTCAAAAGATTCGAATCTGGTATTAAACCTATTGCTGGAAACATCACGCATAGCACTTGAGGAAAATCTCCCGATCTATATTGTATTCACCATGCGCTCAGATTACATAGGGCAATGTGCAGCCTTTCGGGGCCTTCCGGAATACATCGGGTTCTCCCAGTTTTTTGTTCCACGACTAAACCGTTCTCAGCTACAACAAGTCATTGAAGAACCTGCCACCTTAAGTGGAAATACAATTTCCAGAAGGCTTACTGAGCGACTCATTCACGATATTACGGAAGGTGTTGATCAGCTACCTATTCTCCAGCATGCCCTGAACCAGATATGGCATGCAGCCTCTAATGGCAAGGAAGAAATGGATCTGATACATTATGCTATGGTGGGAGGAATGCCTGTTCATGAATTACCGGATGATCAGGTTGACAGATTTAAAACCTGGTTTGAAGGGTTACCACCAACCATAAAAGCGTGTTATCTTGAACCCGATCTGCAAAATGTTCTTGATACGCATACCAACAAGTTATACGAGCAGGCAGCTGATTATTATTTAAAGAAAACCGGTAAAGCCATTTCTGATTCAGATGCCAAAGCTATTATCAAAGCAGCGTTTATCTGCCTGACCAAAATAGATCAGAGTCGTGCCGTGCGCAATCGCATGACACTGAAAGAGATTACCAGTATTATAGGCAGGCCTGAATTTGGCACACAAGAAGTAGGATCTATATTGAATATTTTCAGGGAGCCAGGTAACACGTTTATCCGACCTTTCATTACGGAGGAAGCTGAAACGTTCGTCTTGAAGAATGACGATATCCTGGACATCACGCATGAAAGTCTTATCCGTAACTGGGAGTACCTGAAAGAATGGGCAACAGAAGAATTCAACAACTACACCATTTCGCTCGATTTCGAACAGCAGCTCAACCGGTGGGTTGAAAGTGGTAATTCAAATGGATTCCTTTTATCGATTGGCCCACTCACGTATTTCGAAAACTGGTTTACCACAGCAAAGCCAAATGCATATTGGGTGGCACGCTATCTGCCCGAAGAGTTTGATCAGGAAAAAAAGTTTTTGAAAGCAAAGCAGGTGCTTGGGTAATGCGCAGGAATTTTTAAGACGGAGTGCCCGAAAGCATGTTGTCACCAGAACCGTGATGAGATATGGCCCAAAAAGAATTGCTGCCGTTTTGGGCCTGATTGCGTTACTTACCCTGGGTTTATTTGCGGTGCGCGATTACTTCAAAAAACAAAACAATTATGTACTGAAGACTATTAAAGAGCAAAGTCTGCAGTTGGCAAATACACCAAGGCTAAGTCTTGAGTTTCCGGTTCCTACGATTACCGAACAGCTCATGCTTGGCAATCTTACTATTCCAGAAACCATTGAAGCGATATCAGAAGTGCCTCAGAAGATTAGAATTGTTACTGGCATTGCTACACAGCTGATTATGCAGGGTCGTAATGAACCTGCTGCTGAAATCTTTCAGAGCCTCATGATAGCTGATAGTCTATTGCAGGGATTGAAAAATACCGGAACACCGCAGCAACTTACAGAAGAACTAAAGCTATTCTATGATTATTCGGCTACTGTAGGGTTAGCCTGGTATTTTAATCCTCATGCACGCATTGAAAATCTTATGAAGAACAATGCGGTTCGCTCCGCGCAATGGGCGATGCATATTTTTAAAACCCAACCCGTTGGTTTTACAGATATACAATTGTTGAGTGCTGCACTCGATAATGGCATCAATCATAAAGTCTTTAACGATGAGGACTTAAATTTTTTACTTGCTACACTTTCACCTTTTGAAGCCAATTCTCTATCGCCATGGCTGAAGGAAAATTATGCCCGTGATAAGGTGCTTATCAGGGGAACCCAAACCTATGGCATACGATACAATGGACTTTATCAGGATCTTGCCTATTTATACGCTGCTGCAGGTAAACCAGAGCGCGCACTTCAATGTATGGACAGTGTGTTGCGCTATGAGGAAAATTTCTATCAAAACGATTACGCAACCCATGCTGAGAATGCCACGAATGTGGCGGCAGTATTTTATACCTATGGAAAGGAAAATGATCTGCCAGGTATTTGTGAATGGATATTGCGCCCGTAAAAAAGTTACTGCTATTGACTTTTATAACCGCCTGGTAGGCAGAATGTTTATCGACTGGGATATTACCGGATATACCGATTTTTATGCTGCAGCCGGTGGGCAGATTTATTCCAATCTCAATTTAAAGTATGCAACCGATGACATGTTGAAATTCTTCTATGCCCGGTGGAAGGACGAGATAAATACTATTAAAGATGGAGATGAGCGAAACTTTAGTATGGCGGTTGCCTTAAAGAATGAAGGTAATATGCTTTTTTACCGGAAGGAGATTCGAAAGGAAGAAATTAAGCCTTCGGACAATGATTATTATAAAAAAGCAATTGATTATTTTCAGAAGGTATCTTCAAACTATCTTGACGAGCCGATAAATGTGGTTGGCGCATCCGGTTCTGATTTGGTAACCCTGCCACGTAAATTCATGTTTATCTATCCCGATTACAGGGTTCCGTTCCATCCGTTTGAGCCACGAAGCATTATCCAGTTCTATAATTCCGGATCATTCATTCAATATATTATCGAACAAAATTTATTCGATCGTATTTATAATACAGATATGGATCGTAGTTACTTCGAATCCTGGTTAATAGACTATCAGATCATGATGAGTTCACGAGACTGGTTTGCGCACGAGCCCATGCCTTACAAGCTCATGCAGCAAGTAGCTGAAAAATTGGAAACTCGTGAAAATACAAGCCTGGATTTAAATATTTTATACCTGCATCTCAGTGAATATGCATTCCTGAACGGTGATTCCGAAAAAGGTATTGCCTATCTCGAACAGGTTAAACTCAGCCTTCTCCTCAATGCTTTTCAGTATAAGAATTTTAATTTTGTGAATACGTATTCACTGGAACTGACAGCAATTGCGATCGCTAACCTTGCTGAACACGACCGTATGGACCTTGCGTACAATTTTGCGCAAGTCTTTAAGAAAGAAGTAAACCGATCATCGCTCTATGCCTATGCAAGTCAGTTGGTTTCGTTACGCGGGCAAACACCAGCAGTTGCCAGCAGACTACTGGATTCTGCTAAAGTAGAAATGAAACGTCTCCAGGACATTTCAAATATTCAGCCAAACCTTCACAACGTGGCCATTGCATTGATGTACATTAATCCACATCTATATGAGGATGAAGCCTATCGCACCATTAAAAACAGGGGCAATAAATTCCAGTCTATCTGGCGCTTCAGCTATGCATATAGTTCAGCAGGAAATTTGTACGAAGCACAACAACAGGCTCCACCGCTGATATCAACCGGTGACCAGGCTAATTTTTTAACTTTTTCAATCAAAGGCTACAACCAGCATATCGGAATCCCTGAACGCTGGAAGAAGTTCAAGTATAATGAACTCATTTTCTCAAGACGTTTCTTACCCTATATCGCTGAATAAATGACTGATCAACAATCCATTTGTCCTTACACCGGCTTGCGGTCATTTACCGAAGATGAAAGTCTCTATTTCAAAGGGCGCGATGTTCAGGTAGATCAGATTACAGCACTGCTTGAGCAGAATAAGTTTCTGATGGTAACGGGTGCTTCGGGGGAAGGTAAATCTTCACTCATTTTTGCCGGTCTGATACCCAATGCCCGTGCGGGTTTTTTTAAGGCCAGATACACCAATTGGGTGGTTGCTGGTTTTCGCCCCGAGCGCAGCCCGGTAGGCAATATGGCCAAAGCAATCGCAGAAAATTTTGACAACAAGGCTGCTACCGTTGAAACTGAATTGCGAAGAGGTTATTCATCATTGATCGATCTGTATACCAATTCTGAATTTTATATTGATGAGCAGGATGAGCATTTTTTACAGCTAACCGATCAGGAGAAAAAAAATAAAAAGAGGAAGGCGGCCAACCTGATGATTCTGGTTGACCAGTTTGAAGAGTTCTTTACCAATCCTGAAAATTTTTACAACGAATCGCCTTCACAAGATTCGCAGGTGGTGATGAATCTTTTGCTTGAGACGGCACGTATTGCGATAAAGAAAAACATTCCCGTTTACGTGGTATGCACGATGCGGTCCGACTATATAGGACAATGTTCCGCTTTTCGGGGGCTACCGGAATATATCGGTTTCTCGCAATTCTTTGTTCCGCGATTGAAACGCAAAGACCTTAAGCAGGTCATTGAAGAGCCTGCTATCCTCAGTGGAAATCGTATTTCGCAGCGTTTGATTGAACGTCTTGTTTATGATTTATCTGAAGGAATAGATCAACTGCCGATTCTTCAACACGCACTCAGCCAGGTATGGCTGGCAGCTGACAAGGGACATGAGGAACTGGATTTGATTCACTATGCGAAAGTAGGGGGCATGCCATGCAGAAGAACTTCCGGATCAGGACCAGAACACTTTTTATACATGGTTCAATGACCAGCCAGCATATAAGCAGAAATATTTCAAGGAAACAGGACTGAACAGGGTTATTGATATTCATGCCAATATTCTCTATGAAACAGCCTGGGAATCGTATAATGAGAAACATCCTGAAAAACAGATCGATCAGCAAACTGCCAAACGAATAATTGCCATCACCTTTAGTTGTCTTACCAAGATTGATAACAGCAGGGCAGTACGAAACCGAATGACCCTGGCGGAGATTACGGGGATTATTAATTCACCGGATTGTTCTGAAGAAACAGTGAGTGAAGTCTTGTCTATTTTCCGCGAAGAAGGTAATTCCTTTATTCGTCCGTTTAAAACGGAAGACACCGCCACGCATACAATTAACTCCGGAAACAGTACTTGATATCACCCACGAAAGCCTGATACGTAATTGGACTAAACTCAACCAATGGGCAAATCAGGAATTTGAATTTTACTCAACCTACCAGGATTTCCGCAAGCAGCTTGATCGATGGAAAGAAAGTGGCAAGAGTGATGGCTTTCTTTTACCAATTGGCCCACTTACGTTTTTTGAGAACTGGTTTAATGCATGCAAACCCAACGCCCATTGGATAAAGCGATATTCGGAAATTCTGGAAGACCAGCAGAAAGCATTGGAAGATGCCCGCATCACCCTGGATGATATCCGGGAGTTTTTAAAGCAAAGTGCGCGAAAGGTTGTTGTCACCCGCGCTTTTATGAAGTATGGCCCGCAACGGATAGGCACAGTACTGGCAATGGTAATTATGCTTGTGTTAAGTGGATTTTACTGGTACGATGCCGAACAAAAACAAAATGACCAGGTACTAAAAAAAGTAAGAACACAAACTATTGACTTACTCAGCAGTAAGGAAGTTAATAATGATACAAAAGCGATATCCCTTTTGGTGAATGAACGGTATGAGAAGGGATATTTCGCCTCCTTTGTAAAGAACATGGGACCAAGGGAGCGCGTAAGTCTCACCAATGCCGTACTAAAACAAGTGCTTCTGTTCAACAAACATGACCAGGCAGAACTGAAATCAGAATTGACAAAACAGTTAGTGACCGGTTTTACTGAATTAACAGGCAGAAATACCGATAATGCATTTTTGCTGACTGAATTAAACCTGTTCAGTACCCTGCTGGCTTATGATAATTATTATAATCCATCTAAAGAGAATCAGTCACTACTTCATGACATGGTGAATGAGGGCAGAAACCTGGCTCTCCGTTTTTTTACGAACAAAAATCTTGTCACGGCAACCATATCCATTGAAATCAATTATGCACTTCAGCAATGGCTCACATTTGGCCTTGTAAATCCAAAACATGTAGATGAACTACTGCAACTGATTTCACCATTTGAAAACACATTGGCACAATCTGCATTTGAAGTCTATTATCCGAAGGGCAGTTATGAAATCAATGGCCGGGTTCCCAATGATTTTAATGGGGGATATCATACCATTGCGTCCCTCTACGCAGCCAAGGGTGAAACTGATAATGTATTAAGGTGCTTTGAAGCCATCAGGCAATCGGGCCAGAATGATTATTTTGTGGGCAGTCTTTTTAATAACTACAATCACATCCTGGCCATTTTTTATCAGTTCGGATATCGCAATAAAACTGCTGAAATAGTAACATGGTTGGGGAAAAATTATGCAACCAATGTTCCGTTAACCATTTACAGGAATTCTGTAATCAGGTCCGGATATATGAGCCATCTTTACCGGGTAAATATTAATAAAAATATACATCGTTCCTATAAAGGATATTTCTTTCCTAACCTTTGCCTGGCTAACCGTGATGTGTTCAATGCCATGGCGGATGATTATGAAAAAATCATATTGGCTGTAAAAGATCCTTCGGAAAAGAATTACCTCATGGCGATCAATAAAAAACGCAGGGCGATGTTTACGCATAAGTATACCTACGATCGCGGATTACCAGCAGATCTGAATGATCTTGAAAATTTATTACAACAGGCGGTAGGCCATTTCAGACAAGTCGATGCGAATTTCCTCAATCAAACCGTCCCGGTTACCCTGCCATATTTTGGTGATGGCGTTCGTTCACGCAATTACCAACGCAGGCACTTGTTTATTTATCCTGATTATATGGAAGGATGGTTCAGCTGGACGTATCATTCAGACCTGTTCTTTAATTTTATTGACAAGAATAAACTGTTTAATGAATTTTATAAAACACCTGATGACTTAAGTTATATTCATTTCTGGATTGCCAAAGCCTTCGAGGTGAAGCCGTTTTATGGAGCGAAAACATTTGATAGCAATTTTCCGGTTAATGATAACGTGCTCGAACGCATTATCTCACTTTCTGAAAATCATCCTGAAGGGAAAAGCCTCGATAGGAATTTGATTTACCTGATTTTAGCCAACAGGGCTTTCGAAGATGAAGACTCAATATCCGGTATGAAATATTTCAACGCGTTTGATATCGGGAACTTTGCTGTTTCGCGGGATAAATATGAATACGTGGAAAAAACTTTCTTCCTGAATCAGATGAAAGACTTATGTGTAAATCTCGCAGATGCCGGAAGAATTGTGGAAGCAAAACAACTTGCTGAGAAATTTGAGAAAGAACACGAGAAGACATTTGCATACATATTCATGTCAGAAAAAGTTTACATGAATAATGTCAGTCCTCAGGCGTTTATATTCCTGGATTCCGCTCTGTCCAAAGCCAGGGATATTGATTACTCACAATTTAACTTTGGGGCAACACAGGCAATTGATTTCCGGTTTAATCTGATTCTACTGATGTCGCGGATTGGTGGCAGGGATTTAAATTTATTGTCGGATCAGTTTCTGAAGGATATCATTGAAGAGAATAAATTTGATGGTGTATTTGCCAAAGTGTACGGAGTAGCCGAAGAAGGTAATTTTTACCGTGCCTTTATTTCTATTCCGGCAACACTTACAGAAACAGAGGATTTAATAAGTCGTTCGTTGATTCTATGGCAGGCTTGCATAAAAAAGGAAACGGAAGAAGAGCGCAAAAAATGGTCTTCTATGGATAAGTTCCTTATTACTGATTTTAACTATATATTTTATTTACCTTCTTAAATGAGAAAATACGTAACGATATATTATCTGCTTTGTGTGGTGCTGATTCTGGGTGCTTTTGCCGCTATGGCACAAAACGGTTATGGGCTCGTATTACTCGGTATTGTGGCAGGCGCATTCGCGATTGTATTTCTTACTCAATTAGTAACGTATCTTGATAAGATCAGAGACAACCGCGACTACCTGATTATACTGGAACATGTGTCCTTGATCCTGATCAGCGCTATATTGTCACTCAGGATTTTTTACATCCGCTTTATGTTTGTCGAGGAAATTTTCATTATTTCCGGATTATTGCTTGCCCTTGTTTTTTCAGTCAGGCTGGTAAGAAATTATAATTCACTTGTTTTAAAAAGTAAAATTATGGCATGGTCTGTTTTATCATTCCATGCCAGCATTATTCTATATGCTGTTTCAATGGCGCTTGCTCCCTTGTATCCTCCATTATCAGAACCTGCGGGTATACTGGCATTCCTGTCTTTAATTGGCTTTACAATTTCAAGCATTATCAATACGAATATTTTGGTGGACGGTGAAAATCAAACTGTTTTTACTTTTGTAAACCGGTTCAGGGACCATTCTATTGTATTGATTGCGATCTTTTTAATTTTCACCGGTTACATGGGGCTTACAAAATTTGGAGCGGTTCCCAGGATGTATACGGATGAGTATCCGCAAGCATATTTTCAATTGGTGAATAAAGCGGATGCAGGTCTTGAAGATCTGCAAAATGGAAAATACAAGCATGAGGAGTTTAAGGAAATGTATGACCGGTTTGTTGACCGTCATCGTAGTGAAGGAAATAAATAGTTGTTTTTGTGGCGGATCAAATTCTACGTATTACAAGACCTGGTTAATCATGGACGTTATCTCGAAGCGCGTGAGATGGCATTTCACCTAAGGAACAATTCCGAAGTGGATCATGAGCGGGTCGATCAGTTGCTGGCCCTTAGTCTTTCAAAGTCGGGCTCACCAGAAGACGCACTTGCGCAGCTTGATTTAACCTATCGCAGAAATCCCAATGATCCCGAAACTGCGGGAATTCTCGGAGGCATATATAAAGAGTTATTCAAGAAACACCTTGATTCTAAATATGCTGTTCTGTCACGCGACACCTATGTCAAAAATTTTTCGGTAACGAAGAGTTCCTATACCGGAATTAATGCGGCTACCATGTCTGCCATCGCTGGCAGGGCAATGCAGGGCAGGGATATTGCAAATTCTGTAATAGCATTGATCGATGAAAGTACTGCAGGTTTCTGGGAGCTGGCTACTCTTGGGGAAGCTTATTTGCTAATCAAGAACAGAGATCGTTGTGTTGAATATTATGTACAGGCCCGACAGCTTGCAGCCAATGACTGGGGTAAAGTCATCAGTGTTCATAATCAGCTATGGCTGCTCAATCATTATGTATCGGTGCCAAAAGAAGTACTCAGGATTTTTGCACCGCCTGAAGTGGTTGCATTTGCAGGCCATATGATAGACGGTCCAAATCGTAAAACACCCCGGTTTCCGGCTGCTATCGAAGGCAAAGTCAAGGATGCAATCAAAGGGGCCATTCGCACCTTGCATGCAAGCATCGGATACTGTTCGCTTGCCAGTGGCGCAGATATACTTTTTGCTGAAGCCATGGCTGAAGAAGGCGGTGAAGTTCATGTATTAATGCCATTCTCTAAAGATGATTTTATTCATACGAGTCTATTATTCGCGGGTGAGCATTGGGTAAAACGGTTTGAAGACTTATTAGATAAGTTTCCAATAACCTTTATCACTATTGATAACTATGGAGGCAACGATGATCTTTTTTCATTGCTCGGAAAAATAATCTTTGGTTCTGCGGTTTTGAGAAGTCAGATGTATCATCAGGAACCCTATCTTCTAACGGTACTGTCCGAATTGGACATGAAGCGAATGGAAGGTGGCACCAGGGACACCATCCGGATGTGGCCATATCCACAGAAGCATACCAACATCAATCCTGACACGATGTATACCCCAGCTGATATTGTTCCTGCTGTTTCCAGTGCCCCAAGGAAGGAAATGCCGGTAATTGCTGACCGCCCTGTATTATACATGGCTTGTATTGAACTGGCGGATCTCTTACCAATGGAGAAAGAGAGAATTGAGAAGTCAGTGAATAGTCTGGTAGAGGAGCAGCAGGTTTTATCAAAGATTTTTAAGGTGATTGATGATTCAATCATAATTGCACTTGATAGTGAAATTTCCTTGTTGGATATTGTTCGAACGATCTGGAACAGCACAGCTCCCTTTAAGCCAGAAAAGCCAATACGGATTGCCTTGCATGTTGCACCTGTTAATACGAATTCTGATGCTGATGAAAAAAACTTCAGATTCCTTAAAGCAATTGGCCAATATGCACCCAAGGGAAGTGTCTGTTCAAGCACCGGGTTTGCCGCAGTGCTGGCGCTTCATCCAAAGAAATTTCAACTAAACTACTTAGGTGTTATTCAGCTTGTGGATGAGGTTGAAAGCAATGGCCTTTATAAAGTAACCCTCAAATAAATTATCAGTCTTCTATTCTTACTGGAAATTGTTGATGGTAAAGATTATTTGGTTATCGTAATCTCATCAAAAACAGCCCCCTTTGCATCCAGCTGTTTCAGATTAAGTTTTTTACCATTGGTTTCAATCATGGTAAAGGAATGTATGTCAGAGACGATTTTGGTAGTGTAAGGCACCCAGTTTTCCTGAGGGGCATGTTTCCATAAATCAGGCTTTCCACTTAATGAAGTGTCATACAGCGGAGCTCCACCTGCTCCGGTTACGATATAAATAATTCCCTTCGGCTTCGTATTGTTGACTCCATCAAACTGTTCATCCAGTGTAAACTTGCCATCAACCCTACCTTCATCAGAAACCACATACTGGGTTCCTGTTGGATCAACTTTGGGTTCAAATTTTAAAGGCAAAGTGCGCTGGTAGTTGTGAACATGACCGGTCAGTACAAGATCAACGCCAAGTTGTTCAAGAATAGGAGAAAGCAAGCGCATCTGTTGATAATCATAATGGGCTTTGCTCGAATTGAAACCCGGATGATGATAGGAGACAATCTTCCAGTCAGCTTTGCTGTTATTCATGTCTTCGCGAAGCCATTGCACCAGGGTCGGGTCTAATGGATTGGCGTATGGATTGGCATCGAGGCAGGCAATGTGAACATTACCATAATCGAAAGAAAAATTTGACATCTTCGGAAAACGGGAGCCGGTATTGGACTTGAATGCCTTTACAAGATCATCATTTCCTGTAGCGGTAACGGTAAGTTTGAGAGATGGCCCATTCAAAGGAAGATCATTGTAATAAAAATAAGCAAGCCCGTCAGATGTCTTATTAAAATCAGCTCCATACACGTCATGATTACCCACCAGCATATAGAACGGGGTGGATTGCATTAAAGGTGCTCCCTTTGCAGGATTTGCTTCACTGGATGTATAGTACGGAAAAAAGTTTTTACGGTATTCATTTTCCAGTCCGCTGCGGTAAACATTATCACCGGTAACGAGCACGAATTGTGGTTTTTGTTGAGAGACCTGCCACGCAATTTCAGCCTGCTGAGGTGTGCCTGCTCCACAGTCGCCAAAAACCGCGAATTTTGTTTGATTTTTTTTCGTACGCGTATTAAAAGTTCCTTCCGCCAGTATTTCACTTTGTTGAAATACCTTATAGGAATACTCCGTGTCAAATTTCAATCCCGTAAAGTTTGCCCGGTAAAGAAAAGTTGTCTTGTTTAACAAATTCAATTTTACGGAAGATGTTTTTGCAACAGACGCTTTTTGCTTGGGCAATGTTGCTATGTATTCAACTTTATAATCACCAGGTATGCTGTCGGTTTGCCAGATCAGTACCTTTTGTTCGCGGTTAAGGGCGGATGCATTTCCAGGCTGAATATAGGGTGGTACCAGTATCTGCTGGGCTTGGATATGAAAACTAAAAACAATTAAACCAAACGATAAAATTATTTTAATAAGACTGCTTTTAACGATCTTCATAAAACTCCAGGTTATTTCTACACGATCTCTTTTTAGGATTATCAATTATAATAAATTCTGATTTCAGCCCTGCTCTTGACAAGGTCAATGTGCTCAATGGAAATGCGTTGAATATTTAAACCAGTGCGTTGACGCAGATCATCGATTAACTTCGCGTGTTTTTCAGGTTGTATGTTTTCCAGTCCATCGTATTCCACGGTTTTTGTTTTTTGATTTCGCATCAGTTAGTTTCCATCCACTATATACACTGCGGTTATAATCAGCACATCAAGCAGTATTATTTCCCAATAGGTGCCGTTCATGATTGAGTTAATCAATCCAATTGTCATGATGATGAACAGATACGTCATGTCCTTTGCCGAGATGGTTTCTGTTCGGAATCTCAACAAGGAAAATGCGGCCAGTAATCCGAATGCAGTGCTGATTGAACTAAACGCACTCGTTTTTTCCAGCATGAAGGCAAGCAGAAAAACAACAAAGTTAATCAGGAAGAAAGTGAAAAAGATATCTCTTTTTCCATATATATGATAGTAAATAAATCGAATCAGAATGATCATTGATCCGGTATTGATCAATAGCCGGATCAGAAAGTATTCTGTAAAAAGAGGTTGTATTTTCATAAATCAATTATACCATTTGTATATTGAAAAATACAGATAAATCCAATAAGTAAATGTCCGTTGACAGAAGCAACACAAGTTAGTATATTTGGCCTTATGCCGTCAATAATTTCCGGGTATGAATACGATATTTTTATTTCATATCGTCATAAAGACAACAGAGCTGCTATCTGGTTCTGCCCGGCATGGTGATGGTCATAAAACGAGCGGTGGATGGGTAACTGATTTTGTGCAGGACCTCAGCAAGGAACTTGAGAGTACGTTTAAGGAAGATATTTCCATATACTTTGACTCCAATCCGATTGATGGCTTGTTGGAGACCCACAACGTTGATAAAAGCCTGGAAGGCAAATTGAAAGGCCTGATTTTTATTCCTATTGTATCGCAGATCTATTGTGACCCCAGGAGTTTTGCCTGGCAAAATGAGTTTTGTGCGTTCAATAAAATGGCTCTAAGCGAGCCCATTGGTCGGGATATCAAATTGCGAAATGGAAATGTGGCAAGCCGGATTTTTCCGGTAATGATTCACAATCTTGGACCGGAAGATCGCAATCTGATTGAGAACGGAGCTGCAACTCCAAACTTCGTTCTATTGATTTTATTTTCAGATCACCGGGAGTGAATCGACCGCTTCGCTACCGGATGACAAGCGACAGGATAATGCCAATAATCTTATTTTATCGGGATCAGATCAATAAAGTTGCCAACGCTATCAAGGAAATTGTAACGCCATCAAGTATCCGGAGCGATCTTCGGATGCGTATTTTGATGGTTCTACGGAAGAAATTGTGAACATGCTTCGTATAGTCGCTGAAGTGCAATTAAATCTGAGCAGACACTTGCTTGAAAAATCACTGGCTGTATTACCATTTGTCAGCCTTTCCCAGGATCCAACACAGGAATATTTTGCAGATGGAATTACGGAGAACATCCTAATACAACTGGCCAGTCTTCCACAGTTGCGCGTGATATCCAGGACCTCGGTGATGCGCTACAAGAAAACCGACAAGACAGCTCCTGAAATCGCTACCGAATTAGGTATCAAATTTATTCTGGAAGGAAGCGCCCAGGCACATGGTAACAAAGTGCGTATCACGGTGCAATTGATTGATGCGCTGAAAGATCATCACATATGGTCGAAGGTGTTTGTGGAAAGCATGGATGACATTTTTGAAATCCAGAGTAATGTGGCTGAGGTTGTTGCGAAGGAGCTCAAATCATCATTAAATCCACAGGAAAACGAAAAGCTGAAAGAGAAACCGACAAAGAATCTCGAAGCCTATGATCTGTTTATGAAGGGGCGTCATGCCTTTAATCAATGGAGTGTGGATGGCTATCGCACTGCCTCAGAATATTTTAAGAAGGCCATGGAAAAGGATCCGGATTTTAAACAAGCCTATTCATACCTGGCGAGTTCATATTCGGCACGCATGTCGTGGAATGGTGACCTTTCGCCTGCAGAAGCTCTGAAAAACATAGAAATATATTTGAATGAAGCCTGGAAAAGAGGTCCATCCGACAATGACTATCTCACCAAAGCGTTTGTGGAATTCTTTATCACAAAAGATTTTAAGTCTTCAGAGAACTTGCTTTTGAAGGCCATAGAAATGAGTCCCAACAATGCAAATGTACTGTATACCTATAGCTATCTGCTCAACATGATGGGGCGCTTTGAAGAAGCTATCAAATTGGTAAATAAGGCTAAAGCAATTGATCCTTTAACAGTAGCTTATTTCAATTACCAGACAATCAGTTTGTATTTGTTGAACAGGTATGAGGAGACCCTCAGCACATTAAATGAGGCACTACAATTGTATCCCACCGTGGTGCGCCTATATGATTTTCTTGGAAGGGTATACCTTACCGCTGGCAGATATGAAGATGCCGTTGAAGCGATCTCTTCTGGTCTGCGTTCATCCAAAATCAGACCTCCCTCCATGGTTGCTTATCTGGCTTCGGCTTATGCTGGACTTAAACAAGAAGATAAAATCAATGAACTTTTAAATGAGCTTATTATAAGGAGTGAGGCGAATGAAAAAGGCGTAAATATTTATATAGTTCATGTATATAGTGCATCAGGCAATGTAGAGGCTGCCGCCAACTGGTTGGAAAAGGCAAGGAAAACCAATGACATCGATCTTATCTGGTGGCAGGTGGATCCGCTTCTCAAAAATCTTCGCGACCAATTGTCCAATAATCCAGAAAAGTCAGCATCACCGGATTTTGTTTCAGCAGAAAAGCAAATCATTGATTCGCTGGAAGGTAAAATGCCAAAATTACAATATCATAATATCGATCATATCTATGATGTTCTCAATGCTGCTGTTATGATAGCTGAAAATGAAAAGGTCAGTGAAGATGAAATTAAACTCCTCCGGTTGGCGGCTCTATATCATGACGCAGGGTTTATTCATTCACCTAAAAACCACGAGGAAAAAGGAGCAGAGATGGCAAAAGAAATGCTGCCTGATTTTGGGTTAAAGTAAAGATCAGATTGAGGCCATAGCCAATATGATTCTGGCTACACGTATTCCACAATCACCGGTTACACGGTTGGATAAAATCTTATGTGATGCCGATCTTGATTACTTGGGACGTGAGGACTTTTATGAGATAGGAGGAAGGCTACTCGAAGAGTTAAAGGCACAAGGAGTGGTGGAGACAGAAAGAGAATGGAATCTGGTACAAAAAACATTTCTTGAATCACATCGTTATCACACCCGGTTTAGCAAGGAAAACCGTGAAGGCAAGAAGCAAACACACATTCAGGAGATTATAGCCAAGTTCAGGCGTTAAAGCTTATGATAAGGCTAATTGTGATACGGGCACGGTGATTTTACTCTCGATAAAATACATATCCACTTCACCGATATTCTTAGCGGATATTTTTCCCCTGTACAGACATTGATAATGTTCTTTAATTCGCTGATAGGTAGAGGCAGAGATGTTTACTTTTCCTGGTTCACCATTTGATTCCATACGGCTGGCGATATTTACCGTATCGCCCCAGATATCATAGGCGTATTTTTTCTTTCCTACCACACCAGCAACGATAGGACCTGTGTGAATACCGATCCGCAGTTCCCAGCATTCAAGATTATTTTCTTTTCTCCCGCATTTTTCTTCATCATATACTCCTGCATGGCAAGGCCCGCCTTTACGGCATCCAGAGGGTGAGTGTTATTGGATAGGGGAATGCCACCTGCACACATGTAAGCATCTCCAATGGTTTTTATTTTTTCCAGATTATGTTTGCCCATGATTTCATCAAAGGCCATAAAATAATCATTGAGTTCGGCAACCAGTTCTTGTGGAGATAATTTACCTGCAATGGTGGAGAAACCTTTAAAGTCGGTGAATAAAACAGTCGCACTTTCATAATAACGAGACTGTGCAGATCCATTCGTTTCCAGTTCCCGCGCTGTTTCTTCAGGTAAAATGTTTAGCAGAAGTTCTTTGGATTTATCCCTTTCATCCTTTATGATTTTATTGGTTCTGTTGACATACTTATACCGGTTGTATGAACCCACAGCAACAATCAGCAAGAGGAATCCAGAAATAGCGGTAGCATACGTTACGATTTTCTGTCTTTGAATGGTGGCATCTTGAAGTTGAATTTCACTTTCTTTTTTCTCGATGTCAGAATTAAACTGAAGTTGTTGTATCTTCTTATCCTCATCGGTATTGTAGAGAGTATCTTTGATACCTGTTAGTAGTTTCTCATAGCGATAGGCATTGCTGAAGTCATGCAATTCAGAATAGGATTTTGACAACGCTTCGTACGCTTTTTTTCTTTCCTGGGGGGCATCCACTTCTTTTGCAAGAATCAATGCTTGCTGATTTGTGACAATCGATTGTTTAATCTTGCCCATTTTGTACTCGGTTTTTCCCAAAGACAACAGACTCTGCGCCAGCTCAAATTTAGCGCCAAGCCGTTCACTCACCTCAACCGCCTGGTTATGGAAGGCCAATGCCTTTTGAAAGTCACTTTTGATCGCATAGATTTCACCAATATAACTAAGCGGAAAAGCCGCATCGGCAGTGCCTTCATAAATTCGTATGGATCGTTCGAAGTTTAAAAGTGCTGAATCATAAATACCCTTCGTAAAATAAATTTCGCCAATATTCATAGAGGCAATTCCAATACCCGCGGAATAGTTGATTTCCTCAAATAGGGGAAGTGAGCGTAGAAAATAACCAAGTGCTGTATTGGCAGTAGCTGGTTTATTTGCATAGACCGAACCAATGTTAAGCAGGTTGGTTGAAATTCTTAGTTTGTTATTGATTTCTTCTCCGATTTTTAATGACTTTAAATGATATTCAATTGATTTGGCGTCATCACCGGTAATGAAATAAATGCTTCCAAGATTATTTAAAATATTTGATTCCCCATCTTTATTTTGTACGTATTGAAAAGCTTCAAGTGACGCTTTAAATTGTAGAATCGCTTCCGGGTAATTGCTTTTTTTGGCATAGATCTGCCCGAGTAATTTAGCTGCGTAACCTTCACCGTTTTTATAGTTTATTTTTGTGGATATGTCCAACGCCCATTCACCATACTTGTAGGCCTCATCAACATCGGTGTACAAGTATTCGTTACCGAGGTTCAGTAGAGTGTTTACTTTAATGGAATCCGACTTTAATTTATTTAGAACAGTGATCAGACTATCTACCTTTTGATTTTGGGCGGCAGCTTGGGTAATCAGAACACAAAGAAAAATGATAAACGGGGAGAAGATTCGAAGCATGTTCGAAATTACATACCTCAGCCCTTAAAACAAAAGAGGCTACCTTAAATCGGTAGCCTCTGAGTATTAAAAAGTATCACTTTTATTATTTCTTAATCACCTTCATCGTTTGCGATCCGCTCTCTGTGGCAACTTTAATGAAGTACAATCCTTTATCCATCATTGAAAAATCAATTTCAAGATTGCTGTTTTCAGGATGCCAAACTGAATTTAGCGGATAGGTGCGACCTAACTGATCAAGAATGTTAATGGAAGAAGCTTCAGGTTGTTTCGTCAGTTCAGGGAATTGAATGGATAACCTGTCAACCACGGGATTCGGATAGGCCAGTAAATTTATAGATTCCGTATGATAAATTTCATCTTCACTACTTATGCGTGCTGTTGATGTATCGGCCGTTCGTGAATTCGATTCGGATTTTCCGGAGGCTGGTCTGATAGCTATTTGTTGTGCAACCCAATATTCATTTAATGAAGCGGTAGCTGTCTTCGACCCGGTTGAGCCACCATTCGATTGAATGTAATACGACAGCATGTTGGAAGTAAGTCCTTCTTGTGAATTGGGATGATCATACACCTCAAAAGTGCCAGACGGTGAAGTCCATGAAGCATCTTTTTTGTTGGTAAAATATGCTAAAATCAGGTTGTTGCAACCACTGGTTGTAATAGACGGTGCCGTTGCATTAAAAGACTGACCTCCTGTAGCACCACCATGAGCAATAATCGGATTTTTAACATCAGCACCTTCGATTCTTGAGATACCAATCGACCATTTTGGACTTTGACTCAAGGCAAAGGTATAAGTAGCTGGCTCGTTGTTTCCGGCTATTTTATAGTACGTAATCATACCAACATTATTGGTTCTATTATCCCTTCTTATAAAAATCCATCCCGCAGGAGGAGTACACGTTGTACCAGAACCTTTTTCAAACATCAATCCTACCACCAAAAGGTCACCAGGCATAGTACCTGAAGGTTTGTTTACCTGTGCCGGTGTAGATCCTTTGCCCACTGCTGTTTCGTAGGATGTAATCACCGCGGCATCGGCACATTCAATCGTGATCCATGCCGTACCTGAAGACGGTAGGTAATTCACGTTGCCAGCAAAATAGGCAATGACTTCATACGTTCCGATGGCAATAGGCGCTGGTGTGCAATGAGGATTATACGTGATTGTTACTGCAGGGCTTAAGACATCGCTTATACCCCCAATACCATAGGCAAAACCGGTTGCTGATTTAGGAGTTCCATCATATTTAAATTCACCACCCGTAACACTAACGCTGGAGTTGGCTTTACCGATTTCAATGGCTACCATTCCACTTTGATTATTGTAATTGGTTCCCCCATTAAAATTCCAGTTGGCCGTTCCACCCGGTGCGTTCGTAAAAGATGCTCCGAGGTTTATACTACTACCTTCGGCAACCAAATCACTTGCCACACCTTTCACTGTTCCCGTGGCACCATGCGCTTCCGCATCATATACTCCGGTGTACCCAGTAACGGTTACGACTGCATTGGCTTTATTGATTACAATGTTAGCTGTGCCAGTTTGATCATTGTAGTTTTTACCACCTGTAAATGTCCAGTTGGCTGTTCCACCTGGTGCATCGGAAAAGGATGCTCCAAGACTTAAGCTGCTACCTTCCGCATCCGGATCACCTTCGACTCCTGAAACAATTCCGGTAGCTCCATGTGGCTTTGCATCATACGTGCCTGTGTAACCAGTAACTGTTACCGTTGCTTCTGCCTTATTTACGATAAGGGTACCATAGTTTTTAGTTTCATAGACAACGTTATAATTGACCGGCTCATTTAGTGTAACCGTGGGAATTACCAAATACTCACCTGCTGGTATTTTATTACTGATGGCTATTTGGGTACCGTCTGCTTTATTTTTCAGCATGTAGGTAACGGATTCAACCACTGATTCTTCAGTATCCGATTCAAGGGCAAATCCGGTAAATGTGGGCGTTATGACTGGGGCCTCATCTCCATAGGTAATTGTGGCTGGCACCGAAGCCGTAGATACTGTAAGTGGAACCGCTGTAACGGTAAGTGTTCCTGTTTCATAGGATACGATAAAGTTGCCGGATTCAAAGGCACCAGGAACGATGATGTTTTCTCCAACATCAATTCCACTGACGAGAGCAATAGAGAAGAACTCCAGGTTAGGAGATACTCCATCGCCTTCTCCGAAGTCATAGGAATCGTCAGTGACCGTTACACCTTCATCATTAAGATCATATTCACCAAAAATTACTGCTTCATTGCCGGGTTCAGCATCCCCTTCACTTCCATCTCCATTAATCAATGTCCTTGCATTAATGAGGGTACGTGCGTTGATCAACGTACGTGCATTCACAGTTGGTTCGCCATTGATGAGGGTCCTGGCGTTGATCAGCGTTTTGGCATTGATTAAAGTTCTGGCGTTTATTAAAGTTCTGGCGTTTATCAACGTTTTTGCATTGGTAACCAAGGTTTGATCATCCGGATTTTCCTGATAGTCAAAAAGGGATTCCAGATGCGCGTCTACAATCTGGCTGTTGATCAGTGTCCTGGCGTTGATCAATGTGCGTGCGTTAATCAGGGTACGTGCACTTACCATGAAGCTTAGATTTTCAAGGTCTGAATTGATCAGGGTACGTGCATTGAATTCTTTAACATCAAATACGGCCAGAGGCAATAACTGATCACCAGCTTGCTTGGCAGAATTTAATCCTGCCCTGTAACTGGTTTTAATGTTATTGATCAGTTCATTGATATCCTGAATATTGGATGTGTATACTGGGTTTATGGTTGGTATGAAATCCAGTTTATCGCTAATGGATTCTCCGTAAGGAAAGGTCTTATCCACTGCTGAAATGGTGATAGGCAACGGCTCAATGATCAATGATCCATTTTTAAATTCATGATTGTATAAGTCGGTGAAATAAGGGTCAATCACGGCAGCACCTGGTGATGGAGCGATCAGATAGCCGGTAGCGCTCACATCTGAATCATAGGTAGCGGTGGATGAGAATACAATTGGAACAAGAGGGCGACCTGCTCCATCAACCTCCGGGGTAGCATTCAGGGTAAGACCAACTTCAGCGAGGGAAATAGGGGAATACAGTCCGTCTTCACCTTGTATTTCAGCATGGGCTGTAAATACTGGAAGCTTCTCACCGTATTTTTTAGGTAGCGGATTGTCGGCTGTGATTCTTATTCTCCGTTTTACATAATCAAAGAAACGTACCGGTTCGGAATTGCCACCGTCCAGATTATTGGAAGTGATGGCAGGATTGGAAATCGAAATGGCCGGGTTTTTATAGTCTTCAAAAACAGGAATCTGGGCACTGAGGTTTCCAGTATTCGCATCGAAGTTGGTAGGCAATGCCTGTCCATCCAGCAGGATTTTCGAGCCAATGTAGAAGTTATTTCCTTCAACGATTAATTTGAATTGCACCGTACCGGGTACAGTTCCAGCTGGCTCATAAACCAGCTTGGTGATTTCCGGACTTGGTGATGCTAAGGTGAGCATGGCTGAGGTAGCCTTGATGAGGCCACTTCCGGAGACAGTCGTGCTTCCATCATTCATGGCAAGTGCAGTACTCTTCAGCGTATTTTTAATGTTCTTAGGCATGCTTGGATCTGTCCAGTTTGGATTAGTTGGAGCGGTTCCATTAGGATAGTAGTACTTTCTGGCCTCCAGCAATAGCGCTGCTACACCGGCTGCATGCGGTGCTGCCGCAGAGGTACCAAAGAAGTTAGGAAGGTTATCACATTCTATGTTCTGACCGGCAAGTGTTACGGTTGTGTTCACCCCATTCGGGGCGGTAATGTCAGGTTTATTTCGGCTTTGGTTATCCACCAGCATTCCTCCGCGTGATGAAAAAGTAGCAGCGGTAAGCTGGTTTAACGCAGGAAGCGGAACATCGCAATTGGCCGGACGCGCTGGAAGAGTTTCATTGTAAATTACGTCTGAATTGCTGTACAATAAAGCACCTACCGTGATCGCACCTGCAGCATTGGCCTGGCCTACAATCGTGGATGATCCATTTCCGAAATATTCCAGGTTGGTAATATTATCGCCACGGAAAATGATGTATTTAAATTTCACCGGACTCAGGATACTGCAATCCGTACATTCCCTGGTGATCATCAGATTGGTAGGGATCGGTGCCGTGCCGGCAGGTACTGAAAAAGAGAGTACTTCATATGGGTCGCCACCCAGGTTATTCCGGTTGAATCCAAATAATTCGTAACCCTGGAAATTGACCAGATAAATATCGAGGTCATATTGCGTGCCTGATGGATTACTACCTCCGATAGAATAAATGGGATCGTCCCATTGCAACACAATGGTATAGTCACCGGGTCCTACAGTGAGACCTTGCAGGTTATCTCCAGCTCCATTGAAATTATGTGCCTTGCCAGGTTTATTCAGGCCTACGGGAGGGTCGATCGGGTTAAATACGCCTTCAAACGATTTGTTACCAAAATTTCCGGCAGCAGTAAAATAAGATACACCCTGACTGGTTACATAGTCAACGGCCTGCGCCACCTTGCCATCGGTAAAGAATGGTTCAGTTACGTAGGTGATATCATCCACAATAATGTCGCAATTATAGAGTGGGTTATCCTTTAATTCACGAATGCCTTTGGCGAAATCACTGGCTGTTAAAAATCCGGTACGGAAGGCAAGTTTTGCTTTCGGTGCTACATCATGAATGATTTGCAACATGGCGCGACCTTCATCTGACCTCGTTCCATAGGCAGCGGGAAATTCCTTGAGAACCTGAACCGGGAAGGTGTTATTATAGGTATTGAATTGAGGAAGAGTTTCCGTGCCAGGGAGGTCAAAATTCTTGATGTCGGTTAAGGCACCGCCTAAAGTATTATAGCTGTCGGATAATACTCCGATCTTAATTCCGTCACCTGATATTGGATAGCCGGTGGTCTTATTTATGTAACCAAGTCTTACCAGGTCTGAGCCCATGACCAGATCACCCTGGGAGGTAGCTAATCCGATTTCTTCCAGGTATTCTGCGTTACTAACCGGGGGAAAGCAGGTCGAACATATTTGATGTAATCAAAGAGGGTATTTAATTTCAGTAAATTCGAGATAGGATAAAATCCTACTATGATTAAGTCTTCAGTAAGGTCACTGATGTCCGGGTCAAATTGAAATCCGTAATCGGGACCAGAAATAATATTGAGCAATTCCTGTTCCCGTCCTTCAATAAAGACAATTTCAATCAGGACTTTGTCACCAGTAGGGTCGATATAAAACACCTTGTTAGTCGTAACGGTTTGACCGTTCTGGTTAACCTGGTATAATGCGGTAAGCTCAGCACCAATCAGGTCATAGACTTTTCCCTGCGCACAAATACCAAAAATCTGCCGATCATTGACCGTGACAGTGAATGTTTCGGTACTTGAACATTCAGCCCCCGTAGAAGCTTTTACTGTGATGACGTCTCCATTGTTTGCCAGGTAGGCAGCAGGGTTAGCGATAACAGTACCGTTCTTGCTGTAGGTAGTAGTAACACTATTCGCCACGGTGACATAGCCGGTTAGATCTACAATCGAAGTAGCGCCTCCAATTTCAGTGCTGCAAACAACGGCATCGTTTACTGTAAGGACAGGAGGTGTGCAGGGTTCGTCTAATGGAGCATACTTGATAGTAACGCCACTTTGTATATTAACTTGCGTACCACTCCACAGCGCACCGGTAACATCCGTACTACCGGTTCCAGAACCAACATTGATAGCCGCATAAGGTGCCCAGACAGTGCCTAACCATTTCGACTTCGAAGTGGTGGAACCGTTCGCAATATTGAATGAAGACTTTGATGTACCTTCACCCATTCCGTGAATTTCGGTATAAATTCTCGAAGCACTTCCTCCATTGATTGTACTAACACTCAGCTTACTGAGGATCGCATTATCATGAATATATAATATTATTCTGCCTGTAGGATCATTCTGAAAATCAAATACAAAACTATTGTTGTACCTATTTTCAATCTTATGAATTACATAAATTCCGGTGCCTTTGAATGTGAGTGTTTGATTTCCCTTGAGCTTTACGTCATCATATCCACCAGGGGTTATTGTTCTTGTGGTGGTTATATCTGCCATTTGTGGATATGCCGGAAATGGAGTGATGGCAGGAAGTGCTGGAAATAAAGGCAACGAAGGAGTGCCAGTTATGTTTCCGCCTGATGGTGCTGGGCCTGTGTAGGAAGTGCCTGCCGGGTGTGTAACTTTCCCTGAGACAATTCCGCCACTAACTTTAATGTTTCCGTTTGCATCGATATTGCCTCCCAGATTTGCGTTAGAACCTACGGTTACGGTTGTTCCAGATACTGATGGTGAGTTGGAGGCCGCCATTTTGCCCGTTACGGTATTACTATTGGCGAGAAAAATGGTTCCTTTGCTGAATATATTTCCGGTAATATTGACGGTGCCGGTCGTCTTCACTAATTTTAAACTACCTATTGTGCCACCAATCACCTTGGAAGAACTTCCGAGTTGAACTGCATAACCAGGACTTGGACATGAGGAGGTACCCGGTCCGCCTGCACCTGAAAACAAGACAAAATCATTCATCTTGGTTTGCTGTTGTGCCCATCCTATTTTAGGAGCCAACATCACAAGGATTGTGACAAAGAGGATCAGGCAGGTTTGCCAATGTTTAACTGAAAGTGGGATTGCACTTATACTATTAATTTTAATGATAGATAAAGCCTTTATCATAACCATTATAGTTTTGTAAAATAAGGGATAACTAAGACACCAACGGTCCGAACAGATGTAAGGACGGTGTAAGTTAATAATAAAATTATAACTTGTCCTAACGTGGGTAAGCTAATACTGACCCACCGAAACCCTCAGGATTATATGAAAAACCTTATTCTCCTTGTCTTTGCCCTCTGTTTTGAAATGGACGGTTTTACTCAGACCTCACCATTGTTCAATAGTGATGAGGTACTGGAAATCACTTTTTCAGGAAATGTTCTTGAATTAATGAAAGACAGGGGTGATGAGCCTCAGTATCATGATTTCAGGTTATCATACAAGAACTCCGATAACTCGCTGACTGAGCTTCCTGTTCGGGTCAAGGCAAGGGGGCATTTTAGAAAACTAAAGCAAAACTGTAACTACCCTCCCTTGTTATTAAACTTTTCTAAGGAGACCAGCGGAAATTCAATTTTCAGCGAACAGGATAAACTGAAGCTGGTAACTCCTTGCCGGGATGAAAAGTATGTAGTACGCGAATACCTGGTTTACAAGTTATTTAACCTTACCACTTCCAGGAGTTTCAAGGCGCGGCTGGTCAGGTTTAACATGAATAGTACCGACCCGAAAACAAAGGGTGTAGAACCCCTTTATGGGATATTGCTTGAAGAAGAAGATCAGATGGCGAAGCGAAACCATGCAGTTTTGGTGGAAGGCAAACTGATGAGGCCAGGGCAAACAGAGAAAGAAGATTTTCTGAATATGGCTGTCTTTGAATACATGATTGGCAACACCGACTGGTCAGTTCAGTATTATCAGAATGTAAAACTGATAGCCACCGATTCAATGGCTACCCCAATAACAGTACCTTACGATTTTGACCATGCCGGCATTGTTGGTGCTCCGTATGCGCAACCTGCTCAAGAACTACAGATGAGATCTACCCGTGAGAGACGCTATCGGGGATATTGCGTTCAGGATATGAGTCAGTTTGATAATGTGCTGACCATGTATAATCAACTTAAAGATGATTATTATAAAGTGTATACAGCAAATACATTGCTTGAGGATAGTTATATTAAATCAACCATAAAATATCTGGATGATTTTTTCAAAACGATTAATGATCCCAAAAAATTAAAAAATGAATTTCAGTATCCTTGCCGATCTGATGGAACCGGGAATGTGGTGATAAAGGGGTTGAAGAAAAATTGAAAGGTTAATCAGCACCACTAATAACTAGGCAAAAATTTTCTGTTTAAGGCCCTAACAAGTGGTTTTTTAGAATGTTTGCCGCTAATTTCGGACCAGGTAAAATAATCAGGGTTGATGTTTCTGGATTGTTTATTATATGCAAAATCAAAAGTCTGTCTGTGACCACGTTGGGCGTTCACTTGACGGGATTCCGGCTCGTCAGTCCCTATGGCTAGGTCAAGCCCGGAATGACATTTCAATTATTATTGGCTTTTGAGAAAGCTTCTTTTTTGTTAAATCAAACAGGAATAATTCAATAATCACCGAGTGTCTCTTCTAGCTGCGCAAGTGCCTTCTTGAGTTCATCATCATTAGGCGCAACGCCATGCCACTTGTGTGAGCCCATCATGTAGTCAACACCAAAGCCCATTTCGGTTTTCATAAGATTGATCACCGGCTTGCCTTTTCCCGACAGCTGGCTTGCATTTTTAAGCGCACCGACAGTCTCTTCCATATTATTTCCATCAAACTCCTGCACGGTCCAGCCGAATGCTTCCCACTTGGCTTTTAAATCCAGGAGCGACAAAATCTTATCAACCGGTCCGTCAATCTGCTGTCCGTTATAATCAATGGTGGCAATAACATTATCCATCTTATTGTGGGCAGCATACATCGCAGCTTCCCACACCTGACCTTCCTGTTGCTCACCATCGCCCATCAACACATACACCAGGTTTTTATCGCCATTCAATTTCTTGGTTTGAGCTGCGCCAAGGGCTACGGATAATCCCTGACCAAGAGAGCCGGAGGCAATTCGTACTCCAGGCAAATGTTCATGCGTGGCAGGGTGGCCTTGCAGCCGTGTGTTAAGCATACGGAAGGTGGCAAGTTCCTTCGCATCGAAATACCCAGCGCGTGCCAGGGTGGAATACCATACCGGTGAAACGTGGCCGTTGGAGAGAAAGAAAGATCTTCTCCTCTGGCATCCATATTAAACGCGGAATTGTGTTTCAATACGTGAAAGTAGAGGGCTACAAAGTAATCAGTACACCCTAACGAACCACCCGGGTGGCCGCTCTGGCAGGCATGTACCATACGAACAATGTCTCTGCGGACTTGTGAAGCAACTTTTTTAAGGTGGGCAATATCAGGTTGGGCCATAAATTGAAACTTTGCGCGAATATAAAGCAGTTTGCAAGGATTACATACCGCATGGAAATAAAAAACCCGCCAGGAAGCGGGTTTAAATTAATCAAATTGTGTCGGGCGCTATTTCTTCTTTGCAGCAACCTTCTTTGCAGGTCTGGGAGTTACCTTTTACTGAATTCTTTGTTGGTGCTCGCCCATGTTGGGTGTGGGAAATACAGCTGATAAGTTATACCGTAAATGCAGCGGAAGTGATCGCGATCATTTTCATTTTGCAACCCTGCCGATACCAAACTGATCACCGGCTTTCACCGCCTTCGTTCCGTTCATGTGTATCTCTATTACTTTCTCACTCATCACTGGATTACCTTTTTCATCTTTCAACGCTACCAAGATTTTTCGTGTCTTCACATCAATGATTTCACCGGTGGAAGGGTAGGCGTGTTTCCCATCGAGACTAAAGGTGATCCAACCTGGTTGGTCTCTCAGTTCAACGCTGGCCACTTGTTTTGGCGGCATAACGGTGTTATCAAAAATATGCATGCGCTGATTGAAGGCATCGCAGAGCCACACTTCTTTTTCATCAGGTGTTAATCCAATGCCATGACTCGGACAACCATGACGTTTCACAGGGCCTTGCTGAAAGCCCGTTACTTCCACATGATGTAGTTTCTTTCCTGTCTTAATATCACCGATCTCAAAACCAAGCAGGCCATTCACGTTTACATAACACAGCGTCTGTGAACCATTCACGGTAAACGGACGCACGGCACTCGCAAAGGGTCCCACTTGTTTCGTTACTTCATGGGTGCGTGTATCCGATACGCCCAGCGTAGGTGTGCGCAATCCTGCTAAATAAACTTTCGATCCATCGAGACCATAAAGTGTATTGTGAGCGCCTGAGTTCGTGAAAATCTGTTTGATCACAATTCCGGTTTCGGCATCCACTACATTCCAGTGTTCTTTTTCCAGCGTAGGCAGATAAATGGTTTTTCCATCAGGAGATATGGAGAGTCGATCGCAGCCGCCTTCATAGGTTTTCTCCCACACTACTTTTTCAGTAGCCAGATCTATGCGTTGCAATGCTTCCAGCGTAGTGATGTACATGCTGTTGGTGGCGAGACTCACCGCCACACCTTTCACATTGGAAGGGGTGCCATCTGCTTTCAATCCTCCGGTAGGAATTCGCTTCACCAGTTTATAATTGTCGGCAATGTCATACACCAGTATTCCATGTCCGCCATATTCGAGATAATTACGTATGCCGGGAGCAGCCACATAGAGGTATTTGTTTACCCTGGCATATTTACTGGGCTGTGTTGTGTTTTTTTGTGGTGATGGCGACCAGGCCGCGGTAGTCATCACAACAATTCCCGTAAGGATTAAACTGAAATATCTAATTTTTAACATAGGGTTGTTTGATTTTTTCACGTTTTATATCCGGTAGTTTGATACAGACATTGTTAAATATCAGAATAATAAAGCAGCTATCCGTAATCAATTATACAGATGGAATATTTCTATTGGGAAATAACATCTCACCGTTTTGCCGGGTGGTAAAACTAACTGCGTAGTGAATTAATCAAGCTGACCATGAATCAATAATAAATGGTCCAGTCTCCTTCTTCATGCTTGTGGGTAAAGTAATTCAGTATCCATTGGGATGATGGTTCCACATGACCTTTTACAATCATAACCGTACCATTTTCCAGGACAGGCTTTAAACGATCGGCTTCCGATGACAAGGTTATATCATACAATTGATTTTTCCAGGTGTCATTTTTTTCAAAATTAACTTCCCGTTTGAGATACCTGTTGCCGTCATGCAATGAAGTAATATCCCGATTCAGGTTAAAGGCCAGTGATGGCAAAAGCCGGTTGTAGACAAGGATATTTTTACTCTGCAGGTTTTGTTTCATAATCCATTCTGCAATGGGTCTGGTACTGTTCACCTTTAATTCATTGTGCTTCATAAACCGGGCTCCAAAGCCAAGAAGAAAGAGGGTGAACAGGAATGTGGTTAGCAGAATGCGGTCAATATTAATAAGTGATTCAGACATCCGCACTATAAACATCGCAATAACCGTGACTACGGGAAAAATCAGCAGCGCAAATGGAATGTTGATACGGTTATCAAATTGTTTGATCACATAAAATGAAAGACAAATCAGTGTAAGCCAGACGAGCACAAAGTTTTCGATCCGTGATTTTTTTCTCATCTGAAAAAGAAAATAAGCTGAAAGGATGGCAATGCCCATAAAAGCAGGCAACACATAGAGAATTAATTTCGAACTGCTTAACGAAAAGAATGTAATGGGCATCAAGACAAGGAACAAAGTAATTTTTTTGATGATGGCTGGAATATCACGCCATGATGCTTTAATAAATCCTGCGATCAAAACAATCGTCCACGGAAGTGCTGCGAGCGGTGCATAAAGCAGATAGTACCAGACCGGTTCTCTCCGGCTAAAAACAGCAGCGTTGGTCATCCTTTCATAGGTATGACGAAAAAGAAAATATTGCACGAACTCAGAATTTTCAACTGCCAGCCAGATAAACCAGGAAAAGCCAAGGGTTATAAAAAGTAAGGATGAAATAAGATGGTGCCATGAGAAAGAAACCCGGGGCAGCGTTTTATAGAATCCGATAAGGAATAAAACCGGAAGTATAAGAATCAATGGACCTTTGATAAGAAAGCCCAGCCCACAGGATAGGGCTATCAGGTAAAGCCATAGTGCCCGTTGCGTAGTTCGCCATTTGATATGGAAATAAATTGAGAGCAAAATAAACGTCTGGAGATAGGCATCCGTAGTAAGACCTCTTATCGAAATAATTACCAATGGTAGTGTTGCATAAATCAATGCTGATGCGATTGCCATGTTTTTATCCTTCAGAAAAAACAGCGCGATGCGTTGAATGAGAAAAAGCTGAACCAGCATACATACTGCCAGGAAAAACCGAACAGCAAACGTGTTTATTCCAAAAAGGTAATAACCCAATCCTGTTATCCAGTAAGTAAAAGGTGGCTTGTGATAATGATGAATGTTTAACAATTGAGGATGCAGCCAGTCTCCGCTGATTACCATCTCTCTCGCAATTTCCGCATAGCGTGCTTCACTTGTCTCAACGAGACCCCAGTCATTTATAAAAATGAACAGTGCTGATGTGTAGATGATAAACAGCAGAGGAGCATACCTGGCCAGTATTGACCGTTCAGCAGACATGGCTTTTAGTTGCGATAGTCTAAACAAAACAGCCCATGTAAAAGATGATGTAATCATCCATGGCTATGAAGATTTATCCACCTGATAGTGGATATAATGTCGCTGCATCCAGCGAAACGCGAGTGTGTCAACGAATGGCCCGACCAGGCGATTAGCTAAATTATATTTCGCCTTTCCCTGAATGCGTGGAAAATGCCGGACCGGTACCTGCTTCACACTTCCACCGGCCATCTCAAACAGTGCAGGAAGGAACCGGTGCATTCCATTAAAGAAAGGAATTGTTTTAAGATATTCAGCCTTCCCGATTTTCAATGGACATCCGGTGTCCTCAATACCATCATGGATGATCATTCTTCGCACGCTGTTGGCAACTACGGAGGAAAGCTTCTTCACGGCACCATCTTTTCGGTCCGAGCGGATACCCGTAACAAGATCAAACTCAGGAATAAATTCAAGCAGTTTGAGGAAATCGAGAGGTGAGGTTTGCAGGTCTGCATCGATATATCCAATCCAGGCCGACTTACAATGATCAAAGCCCGCTTTTAATGCTGAGCTCAATCCTTGATTTTCATGCAATTGTAAAAAATGATAACGATTATCTATGGAAACAATACGCTCAATAATTGATTGAGAATCATCAGATGAACCATCGTTAACAAATAAGATGGAGGTGGCCACAGGTGATTGATCTAAAAAATCATTCAGTGCGTTGTTTAGTCTCGGTAAACTTTCGGCTTCATTAAAAACCGGAACCACAACGGTTAGCTTATACATAATTAAGGTATCTGTAATTTTGCAGGTTCGAAGATACGCTTTCTTGTTTTACCAGCTGATGATCAGTATCATTAAAAGTATTGATTTTAATCGAGGTGATTCAAGCTTATTGCAATACCCATATCAGAAGTTTTGCATCTTCTTTTTCATTTTCTTTATCTTTTAGAATGAATAATTTTATAGGCAATCCCACAGCAGACGTGAAAATCATTATATAAATTTGATTGATTTAATTAATCCATAAAAGTCTCATTCATAACCATTTAAACATACAGAATGCATAATCGGATTCCTTACCTGTTACTTGTTTTGATCAACCTCGTGATCGTTGCCTGCAAAAGTGATGAAGACCAGAAAATCACAGACGAAACCAACACAGCCGACTGGCTTGCCTATGGACGTACTCACTCAGAGCAACGTTTTAGTCCACTCACTGACATAGACACCAGCACTGTTGTCAACCTGGCTGTTGACTGGTATCTGGATTTGCCCAACGACAAAGCGTTGGTATCCACACCGCTGGTGGTGGATGGAATTCTCTATTTCACGGGAACGATGAACCGTATCCGTGCCGTTGACGCCAGCAATGGAAATATGATCTGGCAGTTTGACCCGGAAGTGGCAAAACACCTTGGCAAAAACAAGAAACCAGGATGGACTCAATCTCGTGGAATATCCTATTACAAAGGAAAAATATTTACAGCTACCTGGGAGGGACGATTGATTGCCCTCGATGCGAAAACCGGAAAACAAATATGGTCGGTACTCACCATTGATCCCGACAAAATGATGAGCATAACCGGTGCTCCCAAGGCTTTTGCAGACAAAGTGATTATTGGCAATGGTGGCTCAGAGGCAGCACCCAACAGGGGATATGTAACCGCCTATGATGTAGAGACTGGCCAACAAACCTGGCGCTTTTATATTGTTCCCGGCAATCCGGCAGATGGCTTTGAGAATGAGGCAATGGAAATGGCTGCAAAAACATGGACAGGTGAATGGTGGAAGTATGGAGGTGGTGGCAATGCATGGCATGGATTTACCTATGATGCAGATCTGAATACGATTTACATTGGAACCGGCAATGGTGGCCCGTGGAATCCAAAAGTGCGAAGCGAAAACGGTGGTGACAATTTATTTTTATCATCCATCGTAGCATTGGATGCAGAAACTGGTAAATACAAATGGCATTACCAGACGACACCGGGAGATAGCTGGGATTACAATTCCAACATGGACATCGTGCTGGCTACCATTAAAATCAAAGGTGAAGACACCCGAATAATCATGCATGCTCCCAAGAATGGTTTCTTCTATGTAATCAATCGGGAAACCGGTAAACTCATTTCAGCACAACCCTTTGTAGAAACCAGCTGGGCATCGCACGTAGATTCAGTAAGCGGCAAACCTGTTATCAATCCCAATGCACGTTATGATTCAGGAAGCGTCTACATCACACCAAGTCCGCATGGGGCACACAGCTGGCATGCCATGTCGTATAATCCAGTTACAAGACTGGCTTACATTCCGGCCATTCATGATGCTACCATCTTTGATGCAACCAAAACCGATCTGGCAGACTGGAAAAATAATCCAGACAAGGGAGGCATTGCGGTAAGTATTTCAGATCCTGATTCATTACCCCGGCCTTACACCGGATCATTGATAGCATGGAACCCGGTTACACAAAAGCAAGCCTGGATAGTACCACACAAAGAACTGTGGAATGCAGGAACGCTCACCACTGCAGGAGGGTTGGTTTTCCAAGGAACTGCGGATGGTCAATTCAATGCTTATCAGGCTAATACGGGTAAATTGCTCTGGCAATACAACACAGGTCTCGGCATTTCTGCACCTGCTATTACCTACAAGATAAAAGGTAAACAATATATCGCCTTGCTGGTAGGCTACGGAGGTGCATTTGCTGGTGTGGGTAACAAGAGTTTAGGCTGGGATTATAATCGACACACGCGAAGGCTGCTGGTGTTTTCACTCGAGGGCAAGGCTGCTGTGCCGCCACAACCTCCTCCATATTTTCCTGAACCGCTGGTGGATACAACTTTTAAGATTGACGAAGAGCTGGCTTTGAAAGGATACAATTTATACTGGCAATGTTTCGCATGCCACGGTGCCAATGTGGTTGCGAAAGGAATGGCTCCCGATCTGAGGGCTTCACCGGTTTCACTCAATCAGGCTGCCTTTGCCATGTTCGTGCGTGATGGCATTAAGGCCGATATGGGAATGCCTGCTTTCAAGGATTTGACTGATGAGGATCTGAATGCGTTGATGCATTTTATCCGAAAAAAAGCCAATCAATCGCATGAGCAAAATGCGAATGAAATAGAGATGGGTAACTGATTCCGTTCAGCTACCCATCTCTTTCATTACCAATTAACCAGCCTATCAATATTGTTAAGAAAGGCTATGGAAGAGGAAGATCAGTCTCTTCCTCTTTTCTGTCCGTTTGATTTATTTTCACTTCCACCGGAAGTTGATCGCTGAATGCCATTGCTTCCTGATGACGATCTTGTTTCGGGTTGAACATAGGATCGCTGTGTACTTCTGTTTTCAGAAGCACCAGTATTCCTGCTGCCTGACTGACCAAATGAACCGGTACTTCCCGATGACGATCTTCTTTCAGGTTGTTCAGCAGATCGTTGTATACCTCTGTTTTCTGAAGCACCGTTGTTCTTGTTAGTGAACTGTCCCACGGAGTTGTTGCCGCCTGATGACCTTCTTTCTGGTTGAACATAAGATTCTCGTTTAACCCTCGTTTCAGAGTCGCTATTATTTCTATTGGGTAGCTGACCTCCTGAATTGTTACCTGAAGATCTGGTTCTTTCAGATTGCGTGGCCCCTGGCATACTTCTCATGTCTGTCGTACCCTTCGAATCAAAGATTGATCTGTTTTGTTGCTGACGGGAAGGATTATTCATATTCACCTGATCTGATTTCCTTTCAGAATCCTGTATTTGTCCGTTACCGGAATTTCGCTGCCATGAGGAAGGCGCATTGTTAACCTCACGGTCAGACCGGTTGCCGTAAGATGATTCTTCGCGCGTTGTGGTTGAGCTGGTACGATTCTTCTCATTATAGTATTTACTCCAGTCAGTGACTGTCGATCGGTCATACCTGCTCTGACTTTGATCTGTCCTTTGTCTTTCATTGGAATCACGGTTATACGACACGTTGTTTTGCTGATTATCATAATCACGTCCGCGGGAATTACGTGAATCACTATACGTTGACCGGTAGTTGTTGATCTGAGTGTAATGTCTGTTATACACGATTACGGATGTATTACGGTACGGTCTGTATATCTGATGTGCATAAACAATGCGATGTGAATGGCATACTGAATAGTAAGGGCGATAGGGTTCCCACCATGAATTGTATGACACGTAGACTACAGGTCTCCAGGGATTCCACCAGTAAGGTCTGTAACTGTAGCTCCAGGGAGATACCCAGTCATAATAATAAGGGCTATAAACATATTGTACTGATGGCCATGACCAGACGTTCACCACCGAGCGTGCCCTGCTGGTGCCTGCATTTATTCTCACTTCTTCAGTGGGCTCGATGATCGTTTCTATACCATAGATATCGGCATCGCCTGTGATCTGTAGCACTGCTTTTCCATTGGCAAGTTTTTCAAGTGAAATCACCGCCACATCCTGGCTCTCGTGGTCTGAAATAACAGCCTGAAGTATAAAGGCGTGTACATTTCCTTCGTTACGGTCGATTACCCTGATGTAATCAATTTCGAGATCCCCATTCAGGTCGAGGTTGTTAACCTTCGAATCGGCAGAGTTAAGCATCCGTTCGAACTCTTCTGGAGAAGCTGATTTTTTGAAAAGTTCAAGCGCACCTTCCAGGCTGAAATGGTCACCTGGCACTTCAATTCGGTTTTGTTGTGCATAAACCGTTGTATATCCCGACATCAGGAAAACCAGCGTCAGAATCATGTTAACTACTGCAGGCGTTTTCATAAGCATCGTTTTTGTTTGTTATACGATCAAGTTAGCAAAGAGGACGCCAGGGATAGAAGTATGGCATAACTACCGTTAGTGCCAGGGCAAGACAGGATTACACAAACAGCAAGAAAGTTTTCAGGTTGACTTACCTCCTGATACAGAAATCAAATGAGTAGATAAGAATTAAACGGGTCTATTTTTTAAATCCGCCAGGAATCCATGTATTGAAATTTTTGTGATAGATCTTATCAATTACTTCACGAGGTAATTTCAGGCCTTTGAATTCCCCTTCCACTTCGGGATCCTTCATCGTTTCATCAGTCGTAAAAAATTTCCAGTCGTTAAGCCATACATCGTGGGCATGTTTTTTTATGGCGGAAGGATCATCCGTATCCGATGCGGCAATATCCGTAGCATATAACAGCCTGTCCTGATACTTCATACAGAAGTCATGTACTTCCTGCCAGTTTGTTTTGGCCTGATGTTGAAGATGAGAGATGCGTGCGGCCATATCCACCGCCATATTTGGAAACTTATCCAGCCGTTTTGCAAGTTCTGATACACTCCACTCCAGACTTCCAAGGTGTACGCCAACAAATTTTAGGTCAGGATGTCGCTCAAGCATCCGGTCTCTCGCAGCAATCTGCTCTTCATAAGTAGGAAACTCTGGATGTAAAAACATGTGGTATTTCGGATTCTGGCTGAAATAACCTTTATCACCGTTTATTGTCATTTCTTCTACTGGCAACCAGCAGTTCTTTGGTTCGCCAAGATGACCTACAACAGGAATATTGCTTTTGATGATGAAATTGATCACGTTATCAAATGCCGGATCATCAATCATCACCAGCTTGTCATTTTTATCTCTCAGGCTCATGCCGATCACTTTGTAAATCTTTACGGCCACCGCTCCCTGATCAAAGGAATTTTTTAAATAGGAGAGTGTTTGTTCTTCCCACGCAGCATCATTGAAGTTGCGTATGGAAAAGGTTGTGGCATAGGCAAGCCGTTCTGGATATGCTTTGATTTGCCGAAGTGCAAAGTCTTGCTGTACTTCCATGGGAGGCGGATCATTCACATCATCCCAGTTGATGGACAGTAACCTGAAATTATCTTCTTGTGCCTGCTCAATCAAAGCGGGTTGATCCGTGTTGTTATGCACATGGGAATCTGTCTTCTCAACAGATTTGAAATCATCAACTGTATAATATTCCTGGTCTGAATTATTCTCTGTCTGGGTTGAATCTTTCGTTGGTGTACAGCCAGAAAGGAAAAGCAAAAGGATTAATAATCCGGGATTCAGAAATCGTTTTAGTATGCTCATCATAATGATTGGTTTTTGAAAACTGCTTTTAGCTGGCAGAGTGAAATTTAAGAATTCCTGAAGAAGGCACAAACTGATATTACAACGAGTTGAGAGTTGCTGACAGTAATTTACGTTGAATAAGTCTCTAAAAGTGTAACACTCATTGATTCACGGTGTAGGCAGGCACGTAAGGTGGCTTACACAATTCCGGATGCTTCGGTAAACGTTGCGTTTCTTTATTCACCTTCCTGTATTGACTTCTGAATTGAAATCCATTTTTATCAATGAATTCAATGAGCTGCTCTTTGGATGGATGGAACGTGTTCGTGGCTTTGGAATAGGTTGAACTGCTGATGTGATTGAATAGTACAAAATCAAAGAGATCATCTGTCTGACCATAATTCAATCCCTTATCTGTTTGTTTTATAAATTGAACAACCCATGTGTCGGAGGAATCTGTTCTGTTCATAAAGTAATAACCTTTATATTCCCTTAGAATATCCTTTTTGCGAAACGAAAAGATCGTATCATGTGCGTGTCCAATCATTTCAATACTATCGTTTATGACATTCCACTTTATCACTGACCCATTTTTACAATATTCTACCGTATCCACGCCATCCCACCCAAGGTCTGATTCAATGTCCACATCTGCAGCGAGCACTTTTGAAGAGACCTCCAGAATAAAAATGATCTCTTTTTCAGAAATGGTCAGTTGCTCAAATTCATACTGAAAATTCGGAGTGTATGCAGTATCATGAACAACCTGGTAAACACCTCTGATTTCTCGTGGCATGCGCTTAAGGTTTCGTTGTCCTTCAGGCTGGGCTACATCAAAACGGATGGGAGGAAAACACGTATTTAGTAAAAGCGCCAATATGATCATGCTGCTTTTCATGTGTTAATAAATGTTTTTTAACGGTCACATGGAATCGCCAGGCTGATTGTCATTCCAATGAGTCTGTTTAGCTGATGGCGATTTCATGTCACTATGATAGGTTACTCAAGGTGACTTTTCAATGATTCTCATCATGGTTATGCTGGATATTAGGCCTGATAAATACGTTGGTAATTTGCCCTTAGATAAGACCAGTAAAAGCTACTGTCCTATTTAACCGAAGTGCATGGGAACTTAGAAGAAATGCCATGAAAAAACCCCGGCAGGAGAGTTCTACCGGGGTCCTTTGTTATTGGATATTTTAAAAGGATTAATCGAACCTTTTCTACTTCAACTTAGCTTTGAAAAAATCTACGGTTCGTTGCCACGCCAGTTCGGCTGCAGGTTTGTCAAAACGTGGTGTGCTGTCATTATGGAACCCATGATTCACATCCGGATACATGTAAGCTGTATATTCCTTGTTGTTCTCTTTGAGTGCTTTTTCATAAGCAGGCCAGCCTTCATTTACACGCGTGTCCAGGCCAGCATAGTGGAGCAGAAGGGGAGCCTTGATTTTTGGCACATCTTCCAGTGCAGGTTGTCCGCCATAGAAGGGAACAGCAGCCGCTAAATCGGGAATGCGCACGGCCATCATGTTGGAGATCCATCCGCCAAAACAAAATCCAACCACGCCCACTTTTCCGTTGCAATCGGGATGTGATTTCAAATGATCATAAGCGGCAATAAAATCTTCCAGCATTTCATTGCGATCGCGTTTGCTTTGCAATGACCTGCCTTCATCATCGTTGCCGGGATATCCGCCCAGTGGAGTAAGAGCATCAGGAGCCAATGAAATGAAACCGGCCACTGCCGCCCGTCTTCCTACATCTTCAATATACGGATTGAGTCCACGGTTTTCATGCACTACAATAACACCGGGTAATTTACCCTTTGCATCCACCGGTTTAGAGAGCAAACCTTTAATAGTGCCACCACCTTTGGGAGACTCATAGTTGATAAACTCAGACTTTAGCCTCGGGTCATTCTGTTGAACCTGTATGACATGATAATTGGGACTGATAAAACTCATGAGCGATGCAACGGTTATGCCGCCAACAGCATACAGTGGATAGTTTATCCATAAATAACCGTCTGTCAATCCGGTTGTGTGCATAGGCATCGTATAAGTCAAATACTTCCTGTTTGATGTCTTCTTTTTTGATTTCTTTCATAAGGAGTGTGTTTTCAGCTGGTTCAGGAATTTCTTACTAATTCAAAGAAAGCATTTTTTACAATCACCTATTGTTAATGTATTGCTAAATAAATTTCATCATCGTAATTAACAATCAGGCGGGTATTTTATAACTCAGGTGATCATTCAAGGAAAGATTATTAACCGGTATAGGTATATTAAAATAAATAGCTGCCATTTTCAGGCAGCTATCTGATCTTCTCAGGTAAACAAATTTTACAGAAACTCTCCGAAATCAGATATCTTTATTTTCATTCGCTTGTCACCATTTTCAAGTACGAGTTTGTATAGTTTCCTGGTTACACCGCCTGCAGGAGCATAATAATTCACCAGAAATACATCTTTGGAAATGGACCACTGAGGATATTTTTTTTCCACGGCTTGCTTTACCATAAGGGGTACCCCATAATCTTTGTATTTTTCTGCCGTGCGCAGAAGTTTTCCATCTTTATCGTAAGCTGCAAGAATTTTTCCATCCGGAATATAAAAGGACACGAAATATTGATCATACTCATCTTCATAAAATGGTGAGCCTTTTATATCATAAGCCGCAGCATACTGTTCCAGCATATTAACAGGTCCCGGGGACTCTTCCGGGCTAACGGCATTGAGATACTTGTAATTGGCGGCCCTTATTACAATTTCTGGCAGAACTGTCTGAGCGATTATCTGTGAGGCAGCTCCAAAAATTAATACAGCTGCCAACAGGATTTTCTGGATTGATTTTAAAGCTTTCATAACATTTGATTTTTATATTGACTAACACCCAAAAATGGACAGTCTGCATCGAAAACAAAATGACTCCGGTCATCAGGAAGAAGTGATTTTTGTTATTGTCTTATTTCGGAATGAAACATGATGTGAATCACATAGGTAACTCAATTTCCAAATAGCTGTCAGTGATCCACCAGGTTATGGTGAACGTGAATGTTCAATACCAATGATCTTACTATCACCAATACAGATCAGTATAAATAGCGTTGCAGGTCTACCCACGAATGCATAGTTTAGTTGGTCGCACCTATGAATCCTTTACCTATGAAAAAATCTGGCATCTCCTTCTTACTTTCGGTTACGTTCCTTTTCTATATCGGTTGTCGCACCGATCATTCTCAGAATCAGATCAGCAAACCTGGTTATATTGAAGTAAGCAAAGTCAATCCTGCATACTTCTCATTTTCCGATGGCTCGCCATACATTCCTGTTGGAATTAACCTGATCAACCCGAGTGGCCGCTATCAGGAAAATCCTGATTCAGCCTTCCATGAAATTGACCAGTGGATGAAGAACCTTTCGGAAAACGGAGGCAACTACGTACGCATCTGGCTGAGTCAGTCGTTCTGGGATATTGAAGACCAGGCAGCCGGTAAATACAGTGACGAAAAAGTGAAACGTATTGACCGCTTTTTTGAAATGGCGAGAAAATATAAGTTACGGGTGAAAATAACGCTGGAACATTTTCGCAGTGTCACCATGGAAGAGAATCCACAAAAGTGGGCAACGAAATTTGTCTATCATACCAGCAGTGGTGGCCCACTGGATAGCATCAGGCAATACCTTACTTCCACGGAGGGGCAACAACTCTTTCTGAACAAGGTGGATTTTTATCAAAAACGGTATGGCAGCGACACATTGTTTTTTGGCTGGGAATTATGGAATGAAATGAATGCCATGAAAGGCCCTGAAGACAGCGTGTTCTTTGATTGGAATAAAAAGATGCTGGATGAAGTCAAACAACGATTCCCTGAAAACCTGGTGATGCAAAGCCTGGGAAGTTTTGATGATGAGAGAATAAGACCGGTATATAAAAAGATGATGTTGCTTCCGGGAAATGAAATTGCACAAGTGCATCGCTATCTCGATCTCGGAGCAAAAATGGAAGTATGCCAGGCTCCGATGGATGTTATTTGTGCCTCTGCCATTGAAGAACTATTGACTTATCAAACTCGTAAGCCGCTGATCCTTGCAGAGACCGGTGCTGTTGAACCACGACATGCAGGGCCGAGTAAATATTACCCACTTGATACGGCAGGCATACTTTTACATGATATTCTCTTTGCACCTTTCTTCGCTGGTTCAGCAGGAGCGGGGATGAGCTGGCACTGGGAATCGTATGTGCATAAGAACAATCTCTGGTATCATTTTCAACGATTCAACGAAGTGATCAAAGGCATCAACCCGATTGAAGAAAACTTTATGCCTTCAAAATCAGAGACTGATGATGTGCGCATCTATGTGCTGAAAGGTAAAAAGACAACCCTGCTATGGCTTCGCGACAAAATGAATACCTGGGAAACAGAACTGGAGAAGGGCGAAGCACCACAAGCCCTGCATGGTATTCAACTCAATCTCAATGAACTTGGAATAACTTCATCATTGGAGAAAATAGAAGTATACGATCCATGGAAAAACGAGTGGGTGATATTAGAAAATAATGATCCGATTTTCACCTTGCCGGATTTTAAGAGATCGATTGTGGTAAGGGTTAACTTACGATAAGAATTGTTTAATCATTCCTTTGCCGATTCTCACTGATCAGATAACTTAATAATCGTTGATGGTAATGTTTATAAATTAAACTTCATTTCATACAAACTTTGGTCAAATCACTTTATATTTAAAAGTTACCCATTTCAAGTACCTGATCAATCAAGCCATGAAAACATACCCCAGCATATTCAATGATGTTATTGGCCCTGTCATGCGAGGCCCCTCAAGTTCACATTGTGCCGCTTCATTAAGAATAGGCCGCATATGTCGCGACTTAATGGAAAATGAAATTAAGGAAGTATTGATTGAATTTGATCCCAATGGTTCACTGGCGACAACCCATAAAGGTCAGGGATCAGACATGGGGTTATTTGGTGGGCTTCTCGGGTGGGAAGCCTATGAAGAGCGACTGCCTGAATATCTTCAGGCCGTTGAAGAAGCGGGTATCAAAATCAAAATTGAGATTCATCCGATCGGAGCCACGCATCCCAACACCTATAAGATCACGCTTAAAAATGACAGCGAGACAAGAGCGCTGACCGCCATTTCTACCGGAGGTGGCATGATTGAGATTATTGAAATTGACGGAGCTACAGTTTCCATGGCTGGCGATTTTTTTCAGACACTGGTCTATGTGAAATCTCCTGGCAACATCCTACAGTTTATTGAACAGTCATTCCCGTGTGATGAGATCACGTTGCGTCAAGGATCGTCCCAGTTCATTGAAATTAAATCCAGTCAATTTTTGTCTGTCGGACTTTGTGAAGAGCTGCTGGCGATGGAAGAAGTTTTGTTTATCAAGAAATTACATCCCGTCCTTCCGGTGATGTCGAGGAAAGATCTCACTGTTCCCTTTATCACTTGTGAAGAGATGCTCGAATACAACAATGGCAAAAACCTGGCTCTATGGGAACTGGCCGTTGACTATGAAAGTAAGCGTGGCAATATTTCAAAGACGGAAGTATTTGAAAAGATGCGCGCCATTGTGGAGATCATGCACAACTCCATTAAGCTCGGATTAAAAGGAACGCATTATGCTGATCGGATTTTAGGAGCACAGTCGGTTGGATTTCAGCAACAGATGAATGACAAGAAACTGGTAGAAGGCGATATCCTCAACCGGGTTATTCTTTATACGTCTGCCATGATGGAAGTGAAAAGTTCGATGGGCGTGGTGGTGGCTGCACCCACGGCAGGATCATGCGGAGCGTTGCCCGGAGCGATCATCGGCATCAGCACAGCACTGGAATTATCACAGGATGAGATGGTGAAAGCCATGCTTGCTGCCGGAATCATCGGTGTATTCATTGCCGCCCACGCAACCTTTGCTGCTGAAGTAGGCGGATGTATGGCTGAGTGTGGATCCGGATCCGGTATGGCAGCAGCGGGCATCGTTGGATTGAAAAATGGTACACTCGATCAGTCACTCGCGGCCGCTTCCATGGCTTTGCAATCTTCATTGGGTATGATTTGCGATATGATTGCCGATCGGGTAGAAGCCCCCTGCCTCAACAGAAACGTCATGGCAGCTACCAATGCATTATCCTGTGCCAACATGGCTTTGTCAGATTACAATCATTTAATTCCTTTGGATGAAGTCATTGAAACCATGAAACGGGTAGGAGATGCCATTCCCAACACACTGCGTTGTACCGGTCTCGGTGGCCTGGCGATCACGAAAACAGCCAGGAAGATTGAAGCTATGCTGGAACAGGGCGAAGTAGAAAGAAACAAAACATTTTTTAAGGTTTGCTGATTGTTAAGCACCAAAGAATCCTCCCTATTTCTATTTTAGTTTTAATGTTGCAAAAACACTATGCTGATCAGGATGATTTCATGGTTAAGCAAAGAATGAATGATAAATTTTATTGAAGTGATTCACGTAAGCCCATTCAAAAACCTGAAAAAGAAATGATTGCATTTGTCTGGATTTCATTGGCCATCCTAACGGTCTGGTATATTCTGATCTTAACGAAAGATTTCCTGAAGCACAGGCACGTGTTGGAGACCTGTAGCTGGCTGAAGACTTCGCTCATCGGATTCGTTGTCAATTTTTTTGACGTACTCGGTATCGGTGCGTTTGCGCCACAGACCGCCTTATTAAAATTCACAAAGCAAACGGAAGACAAACTGATTCCCGGAACGATGAATGTGGCGAACACACTTCCCGTTTTATTGCAGGCTCTGATATTTATTACCATCATTGAAGTTGATGCACTGACATTAATCCTAATGCTGGTGTCAGCCGCTGTTGGCGCAATAGTCGGTGCGGGCATCGTAGCAAAATTATCAGAGAGAAAGATCCGGCTCACGATGGGCTTCGCCTTACTGGTTACAGCCACATTTATGTTTTTGCGTAACATGGATTGGATACAGGGCGGTGGTGATGCCATCGGACTTTATGGTGGCAAGCTTGTGATCGCCATCGTGGCGAACTTCTTCTTAGGTGCTTTGATGACGGCCGGTATCGGATTATACGCGCCCTGCATGGCACTGGTGTTTGCCCTGGGTATGTCGCCCGCAGTGGCGTTTCCCATTATGATGGGTTCCTGTGCTTTTCTGATGCCGCCTGCTTCCATACGCTTTATCCGCGAAGGTGCCTATAACCGGAAAGCTGCTGTAGCGATGGCGATTCCGGGTGTGGTGGCGGTGCTGATCGCTGCCTTCATTGTAAAGTCGTTGCCACTGGATATACTACGGTGGGTAGTGATTGCCGTTATACTTTATACGGCATTGGTCATGTTGCGAGCTGCATTCGTAATGGAAGGCAGTAAACTGACCGAAGCGGTTGTTATTGATAACGGCACAGAATGAATTTCTGTAACCATTAGTTCTTGTTGGTCGCTGACCAACAAGCTTTCAAGTCTTCCTGATAAAATTTTACTTCTCAAAGGTTGCGGGGCAGGCGACACGCAATTACTAATCCTGCAACAACTCAAGAAACAAATGAAAGCAAACCAAAAAGACTTTAGCCCAATACAATTTTGGCTAAGGCAGCTATGATTTTTCGGATTATTTTCACCGACCTGAAGGTCAGGGCTATTCCATAACCTTGGTTAAATAGCCGCGTTTTTATTTCCACCAGCTTTTCTCAAGTGGTGAATGGTATTTTGAACCTTGCCTTTAAATGCATTGCCTTTTGCGTCTACCACATCATAGGAGATCGTCATGACATCAATGGGTTTTATTCCAGGGATTATCAGCTTCACGGACTTCTTATCCTCGCTTATCCGGACTTCACTCACCACCAGGGTTTGCGTGTTGTATCGTTCTGAACCATACTTTCTGCTTCTCTTGAGGTCCCAGGTCTGCACTTCGAAATTTGAGATGGCTTTGGATTTTTCCGCATCCAGTTCGCTCGCAAACGACAAGGTGATTCCATCTTCTTCCGCACCGAGTTTAACAGGAAGTGATACAGGCTTGCCGGTATAACGAAGTCGGTAGAAATCTCCGCCCCGCATGGTTTGAGATGTTCCCCAGGCCGACATTCCACACGCATAGAGTTGCCCATCTGCCGGATTGAAACGTCCGCGCATTACGCCACTGCGGAACTTAACACCGGGCAAGTCAATCACGCCAGCTTGCTTCTGTCCGTTCACTTCTTCGGTCAGCACGAGTTGAATCTTGCCATAGCCATAAGAGAAACTGAGCAGGCTACCATCCAGCGGGCCCCACTTTTTACTGTCCACCCACAAGAGTTCTGATGGCGAGCGATCGAATTCCATATCAATCCAGACCATGGGCGGCACCATGGCAGCGTTGCTTGAGTCTTTGGGTGGATTATATCCCCACATGTTTCCATAGAATTTTCCCTTGCCCTCAATCCAGTTTACGCGGTTCATGGGATTCCAGTAGCCTTGCTGATCGGTGACAATGAAACTTCCATCGGGGTTGATACAAACTCCGTTGGCCGCCCGGAAACCGGTGGCAATGATCTCCGTCTTACTTCCATCTTTACTCACTTTCAACAAAGTACCATGCTGCGGTATGAGCGCTTCTCTCGCATGACGGCCACTTTTAGCGTAATACAGATTCCCTTCTTTATCCGCCTGCAATCCCATAGCGAATTCGTGGAAGTGATCCGTTACCTGATGATCATGATTGAAACTTTCGTAATAGTCTGTTTCCCCGTCACCGTTTAGATCGCGGAGCAACACGAGCTGATCGCGGCAGGTGATGTAAATTTTTTCGTTCAGTACTTTTATTCCCAATGGCTGGAAAAGTCCAGAAGCAATTCTTTTCCAGGTCAGTGTTCCCTGGTCGTTCGTCAGGCCGGTAACCTTCCATACGTCACCATCGGTCGTGCACATGACGGCTACATCAGGGTCTTTCATAAAATCAATACCACTGAATTTCATTCTTGATTTCCATGGATTTTCATACGGAGCCGTGAGCTGATCCACGGCAAATAAACCATCCTCATTACCCTTGGTTACCGTTGTTGTAATGGTCTGCGGATAGTGAGGTTCACCACCCTTTGTATATGGCTCCAGTGATTCTGGCGCTGGAGAACGTTTTGCAAAATCAGCAAGGTCTTTGCTTCTCGCCTGCGCGATGAAAAGTTTAAGGTTTGTCCTGATGGAACTTGAAATATGCAACATCACATAGCCATCTTCTTCTTTCAGCGAGGCACCTTTTCCTGATAAGGCTACATTCGTTCCAGCAGCAGCCACTCTCATTTTAAGGGCGTTTTGTGAGGGACTGATATTCAATGTTCTTGTAAAGACAGTCAGTGCACCATTTTTCTCCACGCCCAGTTTTTCCAGTATGTTCGCATTGCCCACCGAGTAGGATATAATCACCTGATTTCTATGATGATATAAACCTTTGTAGTTAGCCCATGATTTTGGAAGGGGACCAAACTTTCGACCATCGCGAGCCGTGAACCGCGGATCATCAAACGTGCCGGTGGAGGGATTTGCCCAGCCCGGTCCGACAGGCGTTTCAAAATGCAATTGACCAATATTCCGGGGATAGGTTTCATGCTGGTCGTTGAGCAGAATCCCTTCCCAGTCTATGAAGCCTTCACCGGTCCATCCACCGGCAACGCGCATAACATCGTGATCAAAGATCATCCAGGAGTTTCCTGCGGATACGCCTCCTGGTCCTTCATCCAGCCGAACCGCTATTCCCTTATAGGCAAAATTGTTTTTCCGATAATCTTCGTCCTTGAAAGGCGCTGGCCTGGGCGAGTGATACCGTTTTATTCCTGTTTTCTCATCGGCCAGTTCGTAGGTGTTGATAAAGAAGTTACCATAATCCATATCTGACCAAGGATGATATGGCTTTGCTTCGGGGCCTTTCGAGGTTCCTTTCGGAAGTGTTGTGAGGTAGCCTGGCGTTACTTTAAAATACTGACTGTCATTATTCTTCCTGATAAAGTTCTCGCGGATAAACACGATCACATCATACTTCTGCTGGGGAGTTAGGGTCATCTGAGCAGGCATGGAGCCATAGCCTCTGGTGAGGATCTGATACATCGAGTAAGGATCGTGACCCGCCTTGAACGGTTCTGACCAGAATTTTCGCGACATAGGGATCGAGCCCTCAAAATCCGGGTTACCATGACAGGTGATGCAATTATTGTTGTAGATCAGCTCGCCACGTTCGTAGTTACCCATGTTAAAGCCATCGATTAATCCTGCATGATCAATGTTCGTTTCGGCATCTATTACATCAACGTCAGACAAGATGTATGGAACAACAGGCGGAACATAATCTCCGGCAGATTCTGATAACTTATGGGCTGTCATGGCAAATTCTTTCTGCCCCTGCAAAGCAGTTCCGGTAAATGCTTCCCCTTCAAATTCACCTTTGATCAGGTATTCCCTTCCCCACATGGTAAAGCTGGTATTCAATGTATTACCATCAACGACTAAATTCTGTAATTCAATAATTCCGCTGTCGAATGAATTTAAGATCCCTGTATAGGAAGCATTTGTTCTGGTTAACTTCATGGTGCCCGTCAGCTCTTGCTTTTCCAGGGTAATGGTGTAGTCCCATGAACCCTCAAGCGGATCGGTGGTGCATCCGCTAAAGGCAAAAGAAAGTGCTATCCATATCAGGAGGGTCGTATACTTTATTTTCATATTCGGTTTTTAGTGGTGACCTGTACGCGTGGGGTGTTTTTGATGTATTGAATTTTAAATGTAATAGGAAGCCATCAAACTTAATAGCATAGGATTGCCGGTTAGGAAATCCGGATAGTTCAGGTCACTGAAACTTAAAGCCGAAGCCGGTGATTCGTCCACTTTTCCACATCCTTTTCGTAGTGGGTGATAAGTATAAGCGTGACGAAATCATTCAGGTGCGATTCCAGATATTCATTCACCCGTTCCTTCTGCACAGGATCGAGGAACTGAAAAGGTTCGTCCAGCAGCAACAGTTCTTTCTGTGACAGGAACAGGGAGATCAGCAAAACGAGTTGAAGCAGTCCGTTGGAAAGATCTTGTAACTTCCTGGTTAACAAGTATTCTATGGTAAAAAAGCGAACCATCTCATTCACATAATCTTTTCCTGATTCGCTCCTGGCGGATAGAAATTCAGAAACGGTTAATGACAACGTACTGTGATCCAGAAAATGCAATTGCTCGGGACCGAGATAGCTGATCCGCTTTTTAATATCCCATATCGATTCACCCGTGCCTCTTCGCTTTCCAAAAAGGTACACTTGTTCACTGTAGGCCATGGGATGATCGGCATAGATCAGACTGAAGAGCGTGGTTTTACCCGAACCATTTCTACCGGTTAGTGCCCATCGTTCGCCCCGGTTAATTTTCCAGTTCAGATTTTTCAAGATCACCTGATCGCCATATTGAATTTTAAGATCCTTCATTTCCAGTACAGGTTCCGTATCCTGTTTGATCTGGGATGGAGGGAATGAGGAACTGTTTTGACGGGGAACCATTTGAACCTCACGGCTTGTGATGGTGCAGGTTGCTTGATCCAGCACTATTTTTCTTGTGATGGCGGGCGGGAGCTGGGGATGTTCATGGTCGGCAATAATCAGCTGAATTTTATACTCACTGGCTAGGTGATTCAGGAATTCACTTAGTTCCATCCGGCTAATGAGATCGAGACCTTCGAAGGGATAGTCGAGCAGCAATACCTTTGGCAGGTTATCGAGCAGTTGTTTGAGGATGATGATTTTTTTGAACTGTCCGTTGGATAATCGTGGAAGTTGCAGCTTGAGCAGGTGATGAATATTAAAGGATGCCGGAAACTGAAACCGTTCGAGGTTGATCAATTTTTCACCAAAGAAATCCTTTACGGTGGGCACGGGACTGTCTTCAATGGTGTAGTAACGTTGCTGATAAAATAAATCAGGGCCACTCATCAGTTCATGCAGGGCATGGGTGGGCACGTAGTGAACATTCTTTTTCCTGAGTTCGTATTTCTGATCCCACCCGAGAGTGTCGTTGATAAAATCGTAACGGACACATCCATTTGCAGGCTGAGTCTTGCCTGCGATCAGGTTTAGCAGCATGGTCTTGCCGGCACCATTCTTTCCTTCGATGAGATAACTTACCCCGGCTTCTATTTCAAGGTTAAGGTGACTGAAAATGTTTGAATCCTTACCGGAAACAGTGACATCCTGAAGTTTTATCATCGAAGCGTAGTGATCTCTTAAGTCAAAAAACAAAAGTAATCTTTATGGGGCTTGGCGCCATCGTTGTGTGATGGAGGGTATTATTTTATACTGCCAAAGGCAATACATTTGGTGGAAATAATACCCCATTTTAAAATCAGGTGAAGAACAAACGAATTCTGCTATTTTCACATTAGAACATTCCACATGATTATGTCGCCAGCATCAGCAAAACATACCCTTTTAATATTACTGATCATTTCATTTGCTGGCCAGCACGCGTTACGTGCTCAGTCAACACTGTCCTGGTCGTCCATCGCTCCGGGTGTGTGGAGTGCAAAGGTGGGCAAGCCTGATCCATTTAATTTCTATTCCGTGTCGGGCGTGCCACCCAAAACAGAAGCATTACAGGGCATGCAGTCTGCCGCGTTTCCGTTGCCCGAAAATGAAATACGCGCTTCCGTGGCAGATGGAAAAGTTTATCTGCCACTTTCCGTTGGATAAGACCGAACAGATCTATGGTCTGGGCCTCAACTTCAAAACCGTGCAGCAACGCGGTCGCATCCTGCGTCTTCACATGGACCACTATGGTCAGGAGGACAATGGAAGAAGTCATGCCCCTGTGCCGTTTTATGTTTCATCCAATGGCTATGGCGTACTGATCAACTCGGCCCGCTATATCGATGTATGGGTGGGCACGGCTGTAGAACGAGACAGTAAGAATCCTCCCGTTGTTCGTGACCGGAATACGGATAAGAACTGGGATGCCAGTCCTTACTCCGACAACATTGAAATGCTCGTGCCCGCAGAAGGCGTGGAGATCATCGTGTTTGGCGGCCCCACCATGCTCGATGCCGTGCGCAGGTATAATTTATTTAATGGCGGAGGCACCCTGCCACCCAAATGGGGACTTGGTTTCTGGCATCGCACGCCTACGTTGTACAGCGACCAAGACGTGATGAGAGAAGTGAAGGAATATGCCGAACATCAGTTTCCCCTTACGGTGATCGGTCTGGAGCCTGGCTGGCAGAGCAGATCCTATCCATGCACCTATGAGTGGGATAAAGGAAGATTCCCCAATCCCGAAAAACTGATCGACAGTTTAAAGCAACGAGGTGTGTATGCCAACCTGTGGATGAATCCTTTCATTTCTCCGGAGAGCGAATTATATAAACCCATCTTGCCCTTCACGGCAACACACACGGTGTGGACGGGAGTAGTGCCCGACTACAGCATGCCCGAAGCGCAGAAACTCATATCAGATCATTTCGCGAAGCATGTACTCAGCAAAGGTGTGAGTGGTTTTAAGATGGATGAAAATGATGGATACGATGAATGGCTGTGGCCCGATGTCGCCCGTTTTCCTTCCGGTCATTCAGCAGAACAAATGAGGCAGACCTATGCCGTGATGATGCAGAAAATGACCTATGATTTATTCCGTAAGCAAAACAAACGCACCTATGGCTTGGTGAGAGCTTCCAACGTGGGCGCTACTTCCTTTCCCTATGTGATTTACAATGATTATTACAGTCACCCCGATTTCATCACTGCCCTGATCAACAGTTCGTTCATTGGCGTATTGTGGACACCCGAAGTGCGAGGTTCGAAGTCGGCAGAAGAGTGGCTGAGGCGCATGCAAACCGTTTGCTTCTCACCGCTTGCGATGATCAACGCGTGGGCCGATGGTTCAAAACCGTGGTCCTTTCCCGAAGTGGAAAAGCAGGTGCAGTTTATCGCCAACCTGCGCATGCAATTGATTCCCTATTTATACACGAGCTATGCCGACTATGCCTTTTACGGCACACCACCTATCAAAGCCATGAACCTTGTGCCGGGGTTTATGGATAACGCTGCGGTTATGGATGCAGCGTTGAATTCAACCGATAATCCGTATGCCATCGCGGTGAAGAAAGAAATCAAAGATCAGTTTATGGTAGGCGAAGATTTGCTGGTGGCGCCATTGTTTGCGGGGCAGCAGACACGCCAGGTGATTTTGCCTCCCGGCAAGTGGTTCGACTTTTATACCGGCAAGCTGGTGGGCGAGGGCGAAGTGATCACCACTACACCGGGGCTGGACATTATACCGGTTTATGTGCGTGATGGAGGCATAATTCCCATGATGCCCGCAGTCTCTAAAATCGGAACAGAGAAACTTCCCGTAGAGGTGCGCCACTACGGACAAAAAGAAAGCAGCTACAATCTCTATGACGATGATGGCGTCACCTTCGACTATGAGAAAGGTGCATTTACCAGCATCGCACTTTCCGTTGTAAAAGATAAAAAAGGAAAGCTGAAAGGAAACGTGAGTGTACCAAAAGGAAAAACCGTCTTCGGTTATAGTGGGTTCACCTGGAAGTTTATGACCCCTTGAGCACGCCCATGAAATTTATGGATGCGTTGAATATTTTATCTTCGAAAGTGAATACATAATTTTTCATTTTCGTGAGTTGTTATCTTTACCCTATGATTCGAAAATTAACAGATGTCGTTATCCTGATTGCCTTTGTGTTTGTCCTTGCCTCTTGCACCGGGAAGAAAGAAACGAATGTTCAGGAACAAAAGAACAATGCCACCAGAGTTTCCATTGCAGAAATTGAATCAGGAATTAAGACCTTCATCCAAAAGAAGACTGACGAAAACGGTGGCTATTTTCAGGTGAACGATCAGGGGCAAGGACTTTCGCATGAAGCTGGTGCGCGTCCATACCGAATACCTGGCTAACCTCGGGCCGAAAAGTCATTTTGCCTGTGTCGATCTTGTCGATGAAAGCGGTGATGTGTATGATGTAGATTTTTTTCTTGATGGAGAACCAGGGGCGATGGATGTAACCGAGACCAGTGTTCACAAATTAAATGGCAAGCCTTTCTATGCATGGAAACAGAAGAAAGATAAAACGTGGAACCGCGTTCCCGTGAAGGAAGCTTCCACCAGCCTGCTCGGTGTAATTGAAGGAAGCGATTCATTTGAATTTTATTACCGCGTTGAGCTGCCCGAAATCAAAGGTGATGCAAAGCTGTGGATTCCGATCGCAACCACTGACAACTACCAGACGGTAGAGATAATATCGATTAATTTACCCATTGATTATAAGTTACTTAAGGATAAAGAGTTCAACAATACAATTATGTATCTCGAGCCTGGCTCTCCGCAAAGTCAGAAGGCCATAGAGATTTCATATCAGGTGAAACGAATGGAACGGGGGCCGCTGGAAGAACCAGGCCCAGTGGATGCACGATACCTGGCAGATAACCGATTGATGCCGGTAGGAGGTCGCTTCGCCACCATTGCCAAAGAAGCTGCCATGGGACGTGATGAAAGTGACATCATGAAAGCAAGGGCGTTGTATGATTACATCATTGACAATATGCGCTACATGAAATACGGAAACTATGGGAAGGGCGATGCCAATTATGCCTGCGATGTGCGAACCGGAAATTGTACCGAATTCCATTCATTCTTTATTTCACTCGCCCGGTCGTCCGGCATTCCTGCGAGGTTTGCCGTAGGAGCGTCTATACCATCCGAAAGGAATGAAGGCGGCATCGATGGTTATCACTGCTGGGCAGAGTTTTATGCAGACGGAAAATGGTGGCCAGTGGATATCAGTGAAGCGAATAAATACACCGCACTCGCCACCTATTATTTTGGTCATCATCCGGCCAACCGGATTGAGTTCAGCCGGGGCCGCGATCTCCAGGTGGAGCCTGGTCCTGCATCAGGACCGGTCAATTTTCTGGCCTATCCAATACTGGAGATCAACGGCAAAGAGGCTGCCACGAAAACTACTTTTTCGTTTAAGCGATCCACGAACCCTGCGTAACTGAAGTATCCGTTATTTGGCAGGATGCTCAGTCTTGGCAGGATGTTCGGTTGAATCTGCAGGATGCTCCGTAGAATCTGAAGGATGTTCGGTTGAATCAGCAGGTTGTTCAGTGGTTACTTCTTCTTTAGCAGCCTGTTTGCCACAAGAGACAATAGCAGCAGCCGAAAATAAGGTCACGAAAATAATCGCTGCCAGTCTTTTTTTGAATGTTAACATAATTGGTTTTTTGATTTAGGTTTTGGTATAAAACAGGGGCAAAGGTAACGCCTTGCATTCAATATTTACAACTGGGAAAAAGTTACGAAATCGACATTGCCCAAGGGGAATTAGTCTGATAGTGCCCTGGTTGTTGTTGGTCGCCTGATCACAACCTATGCAATGCCATCATCTTGCTGACATGATTTATCTGTCCGCGCCAATACGTGTGAAGAACGCCGGGTTAAAACCCGGTGCTACAAATATGTCACCCCTTTGGGGTTGAAAACAAATTGTTGAAACGTTCATCCTGTTAGTTCCCAGGTTGTTGTTACTGGTCGCCTGACTACAACGTTTACATTATAAGCCAGCCTTGGTTGCAGGTCTTATTTGATACATCTTATGTCTTATATCTTAAGTCTTAATACTTGCGTCCGGTGTATCTTGCCTTAGTTTTGCAGACATGTTTAAGCGTCAGGAGGCATCACATCTTCGGGAAGAATTCTGGACCACCTTCGGTCGTTACATGAGCCCTGTGCCTTCAGCCGAAGGACTGAAGATCAACTGGATCAACTACCGAACCACCATTAAAGATCTTTATTTCCGCATGGATGCGAATCATAATTCGGCCCGAATTTCCATTTCGATTGAACATCACGATGCTGGTATCCGGGAGTTGTACTTTCAGCAATTTCAGGAATTGAAAACCCTGTTGCACACTGCGGTAGACGAAGTGTGGGAGTGGCAGCCACACGCCTGTGTAGCAAATGATCGAATCATCAGCAGCATCCATAAAGAACTTGCCGGTGTTTCTGTCTTCAACAAAGAACAATGGCCTGAAATGATTTCCTTCTTCAAGCCAAGAATTATTGCGTTGGATTGTTTCTGGGAAGATGCCCGTTATAGTTTTGATGCGCTGCGGTGAAGCCCTTCAGATGATGATTTTGAAAAACCAGTTAATATTCAGAATACCAGTATATTATGCGCTCTTCCGAACAAAGATGGATTTAAGACCCATTGCCCCGAAGCCTTCTACCTTGCAGTCAATGTTGTGATCTCCGCTGGTAAGCTTGATGTTCTTCACTTTCGTGCCGGCCTTTATGGGTTTTGAAGCACCCTTCACAGGCAAATCTTTGATAATGACAACCGTATCGCCATCCTGCAGCACGGTGCCATTGGCATCTTTCACTACGGATTCATCGGTAGTTTCTTCCACAACGGTTTCTGTTGATTCGCTGGGACTCCACTCATGGCCACATTCTGGACACATCATGGAAGTGCCGGTAGGGTATCCGTATAGTGACTGACATTTGGGGCATTGACTTGATTCAGGCATGTTATAAATTTTGCGCGAATGTAGTCAATTGTGGAAATAGTTTTCGGATGGTAAGTCTGAGTGTTGTGGCTGTTATTTACCCTTGTTGTAAGCTTAGATTGCATGTTGGAGAAGAACTCCAACATGGGTGAAGGCAAATTGATCAGAAGTTAGTTAAGGTTTAATATTTCCCAGAGATTACCGGGCTTTTCGCTCAGGACATCGCTCAAAAAAATCATCATGAGTATGATCATGGCTATGAAACCAATAACAATAACGATCTGATTCAACGATACTTTCTGAATGTCTTGTTTTGCTTTTACGTCACAAATCTCACCAGGACAGTATTGTGCTTTCTCTTTGTAAAACAACTTGTAGAAAACACAGCCTAGACAAATTCCAAAGGCAGATTCGAAAAACAGGAATGTCAGGCACACCAGGCAAGTGAGGCCGGTAACAACACTATATGAATTGAGCACCACCATCAAGAAGAACATCATGGTGGCGAGTGCGATACCAATCATCCAGGCAAACCTTTTTTGCGCGGCACCTACATATTCAGGATTCTGGCGGCTCACGATTAGCCGACCGATGATGAGGGCAGGAGAGTACCTTGGGCTTACAAACACCCGGATGATCATATCCGTAAGGAATACGATAATCACATACTTGATCATCACAAAATCACCTTTGAAAAGAATCATCATCAGCGAGATGAACATAAAGACAAACAGGATGCCTGCCGAAGCCCTGATTTCTCGTTCATTTAAAACCGGGATGTTATAGCCCGAAACTTCTTCACCAAATTTTACAGTTCTGCCCATGGAAGTTGTTTTAAAATATTACTGGTTAGTGATTCTACACTGATACTCGGGGTATAACGGTTAAAAATGGTGAAGGTTAGTCAGGTTTTAGTTTTAATGTAAATAAAACACCTGGCTGTTAGTCGCCTGAGCATAACTTAAGATTAAAAATAGAAGGTGGTATTAGAAGCCTCACTCAATCTTCCTGAAAGTTTTTTCATTTCCCTGAATACCCCTGACATCTTCATTTAAGATTATATTTAACCAAAAGATCAATCTCCGTTATGAATAAAAATATTGTATTCACACTGGTTCTGCTCATTGTTTTCACTGTGGTAACCGCCCAGGAAAACCATCACTACCAGACCGATTTTTCAAAGGAAGAATTTGCCCAACGCAGATCAAAAATATTTGATGCCATTGGTGACAACGCCATTGCACTCATTCAGGGTGCCAGCGGTTTGCCGGGGTTCAGCGTATTCCGTCAGGCCAATACATTTTACTACCTCACCGGACTTGAATCACCACATGCGTATCTGCTGCTTAATGGCAAAAGCAGGGAGGCTACCGTTTATCTTCCGCACCGGGATGTGGCAACAGAAAGCAACCAGGGAAAAGTATTATCAGCTGAAGACAGTGAGCTGGTAAAGCAGCTGGCAGGCTTGGACCATGTGAAAGGAATTGAATTTTTGTCTGCCGATCTGATCGGCACCGGCCTGATCCGCCCGCCCGCACCCATGTTATACACTGAATTCAGTCCGGCAGAAAATGGAAATGACAGTCGAGATGAATTGCTCTATGCCCAGGCCCGTACCTCGGCTGATCCCTGGGATGGTCAGCCTGCACGCGAGGCGTTGTTCATTCAAAAATTACGTGAGCGTGTTCCGCAATTTGAAATCCGTGATCTGTCACCCATTCTCGATGCCATGCGATTAATTAAAAGTCCGAAAGAAATCGAAATCATTCGCAAGGCCACTCAGATTGCCGGCCTTGGCATTATAGAATCCATGCGATCAACCAACCCCGGGGTATATGAATACCAGCTTGATGCTGCTGCCCGATACATCTTTCATCTTCACGGAGCGCGTGGCGATGCCTATGCATCCATCATAGGCGGGGGCACCAATGCCTATATGGGTCATTACTTTCATAAAACTGATGTACTGAAGGACGGTGACCTGGTGCTGATGGACTATGCGCCTGATTATCACTATTACACCAGTGATGTCACCCGCATCTGGCCAGTGAATGGAAAGTTTACCAGCGAGCAGAAGGAACTATACAATTTCATCGTGGCGTATCGCGATGCACTTTTCAAATACATTAAGCCGGGTGTTACCTCCGGTGAAGTGCTCGACAAAGCTGCAGCCGATATGAAACAATATCTAACAGGCAAAAAGTTTGTGAAGACAGCGCATCTGAAGGCGGTGGAAGAAGGATTGAAATTCCGTGGACACTTTCAACATCCTGTAGGCATGGCCGTTCATGATGTAGGCCGTGTGCATGGCGTGCCTCTGCAATCCGGCATGGTCTTTACCATTGATCCGATGATCTGGATTCATGAAGAACGATTGTACATCCGTATTGAAGACATGGCTCTTGTTACGGATAATGGTGTGGAAAACCTCAGTGCGTTTGTACCTTCCAGCCTCGAAGAGGTAGAGGCTATCATAAAAGAAAAAGGATTGAATGAATTTCGCCCGGCCACCACGTTACCATTTAAGAAATAACCGCAAACATACGTTACTGCTCCATGAAACTCATTCCTGCAAAGAAACTCCTGTATGCATTGATATTGCTGATAATCCCGGCTTGTTCAATGGCGGATCATTATCCAAAGAATTCGAAGATTGATGTATTGAATTATATCTTTCGCATTGCCCTTTCCGACAACCATGATGCAATACAGGCGGAGGCTACGGTTGATGTTCGCTACCTGGGCGAAGGCGTGGATGTCCTGCGGTTAGATCTCGTAAAAACATCCGCTGCTTTAGGAAACAAAGGCATGACGGTGAGCAGCGTTTTTTCTGAAGGCAAAGCAATGAGCTTTACACATGAAGGGGAGGAGTTAAAAATCAAACTACCCTCACCTTCACATCGCAACCAGCGGACTGCCTACACGATTACGTACTCTGGTTTGCCTGCTACCGGACTCAAGATCGCCAACAACAAATATGGTGACCGTACTTTCTTCAGTGACAACTGGCCAGATAAAGGACGAAACTGGTTACCGATTGTTGATCATCCGTACGATAAAGCCATGTGTGAATTTATAGTAACTGCACCCGCTCACTATCAAGTGGTATCCAACGGATTGAAGATTGAAGAAACCGATTTGACAGGAGGAATGAGACTAACCCACTGGAAGCAATCCGTTCCCATAGCCTCATGGTTATATGTACTTGGCGTAGCCAGGTTTGCAGTTCAATACGTAGATCAGTTTGATCATAAATCCATCGAAACCTGGGTGTATTACCAGGACCGTGATGCAGGATTTTATGATTTTGCCGAACCAACGAAACAGGTATTGGAATTTTACAGCGGCTATGTCGGGCCATTCGTCTATGAGCGGCTGGCCAACATTCAATCAAACAGTGTGAGTGGTGGGATGGAGGCCGCTTCCGCGATTTTGTATAGTGAGAATTCCGTGGTGGGCGACCGCAACGAACGCTGGCGCAATGTGGTCATTCACGAGATCGCACATCAATGGTTTGGTAATTCCGTTACGGAATACGATTGGGACGATGTTTGGCTTAGTGAAGGATTTGCCACGTATTTTACCCTGTTGTTCATTGAACATGCGTATGGACGCGATGCATTCATAGCTGGTCTGGCCGATAGTAAGAAACGCGTGGATGCATTTCATGTTAAGAATCCGAACTACCGTATCGTGCACGATAACCTGAAGGATATGAATCAGGTAAGCAGTTCACACACGTATCAAAAGGGCAGCTGGATTTTACACATGCTGCGTGGTGTGGTGGGCACCGAAAACTTCTGGAAAGGAATTCGATCGTACTATGGCAAGTACATGAACGCCAACGCAACCACTACCGACTTCAAAAGAGAAATGGAAGAAGCATCGGGTATGGATCTGAAAGATTTCTTCGAACAATGGTTGTATAAACCTGGCGCATTGGAATACAATGGTTCCTGGCAATACAATGAGAAAAAGAAGGAAGTACGGATAACGATTGATCAGGTGCAGACAGACGGAAGCATGTTTAAGATGCCTGTGCAGATAGCTATTCAAACAACAAAGGGAAAACCTTCGATCCATACATTACAAGTGAATGAAAAGAAAAACGAATTTACCATTCCATTGGATGCAGCACCAGATAACATTGTGCTTGACCCGGAAAACTGGGTATTGATGGATGCGAAGTGGGGGAAGAAGTAGTGGTTTAGTTTACCAGATAATATCTCCCATTAAGTAACAGCCATTTACATCTGGAACAAACATCGCTTATTGCATCTCAAAAGCAACCGTTACATCTACCGAACCGATCGCGGCAGCAAGTTCTGCAGGGTCATCAATACTTCTGAGCTATGTGTAGCAGTAGTTAGTGGAAAGCGTTTCGTAAAAGCGTACTAATGTGCAGAAACTGTATCATAGTGTGGAGTAATTTTCACCTCACACACTGGTCATGTTAGGTTTTTGCTTTAATATGAAGCTTTACGAAACGGCACAACTTTCTATGGAATATGAAGCAAGCAAGGTTATGAATTCCCTTTATAGTCGTGCACATGATGTATAAGTTTTAATAGTCATATCCATATCTTAAAATTAAAAATTATGTTACGTTACGCCATTGTTTTCTTTATCATCGCAGTTATAGCCGGCATATTCGGTTTTGGTGGGATAGCAGCCGGGGCAGCCTCCATTGCCAAGGTGTTATTCTTTGTTTTCATTGCTTTGTTTGTGATAGCACTTCTATTTGGAACAAGCCTTTTCAAAAAGTGATTGTAGTGTAATCTACAATCATGTAAAATCATTTTGCTGAAAATTAACGGCTTTGCTATATCAGGAGTCCATACAGGACTTGAATTAAATTCTTTAGATTTCTAACCAATATACTGTCCCTGACGGGACGTATATGACTAAGCTATATTGGTCTCTGGTCTCGTAAGGGACTACATTTCGGTAGTAACCATCCAGCATAAGAGTCAAGAATTCCTTTAGGGATGAAGTAATAATTTCGTTCTCAATATCCTATTGTTGAAAAATACTTCATGTCGGATCTTCTGATCATTCAACCTTAAGATAACAACTATGTGAATAACACCAGGAATGGCAATACAACATCAGGATATCATATATGACCTTTTGATTATTAGGGTCAGCTTTACGGATTCATGGATGGTTTCAGACTTTCAATATAGGTAAGTGGAAACCTGTAGCGTATTCTCCACAACGGTGGTCTTAGGGATTGCCAGTATCATGTAACATAAAATCTGCATGTGAGGCGGTCAGACATCAAAGATAAATTGACCTTCTTTTATTTAGAACGCTTTGCAGTTCAAAATTCGGAGTCTATTGCTATTGGCTTAAATTTTCCCTACAAGCCGTATCAAATCAAAACAAAATAAAGCTTAGTTAAAATAACAATTATAATACTTCGGGATACTGAAAAAACAGCAGACGTCTTAATTACGCTTATCGAAATCAACAATGACCGAATTGAAGGTTATGAAACCGCTTCAAAGAAAACTGAAGAACATGTCATGAAGACATTTATTCTCAATGCTGCTTAAAACCAGTACGGTTTGCAAAGAGGAACTGACCGAGGAAATTGATCTATTGGAAGGAACCAAAATAAGCGGGAAGTTTTCCGGACATGGATGGATGTTAAGGCAGCACTAACGGGGAATGACCGAAAGGCCATACTCAACTCATGTGAATATGGATTGGATGCAACCGTGGACACCTATGATAAAGCCTAAAAATTGATTATGAACACCTGGGCGTTGAGCAAAGAATTTTGGTTGATGAGCAACGTGAACTGATTTTGGCTGACCGTGATCAGATAATAGTGATTATCGATCAGCTCGTGAGCATGATTAAGAGCCACATTCCACAACAGAGAAGTTATTGTGATCATCATCTTCTCGATTTACTTATTTAATAGCACTCTTGAATAGGAATAATTAAAAGTAAACAATCTATTAAGCTTTGACTGACAGAAATAGTTAAGTCTAATACCATTTTGATGATCTGCGTTGTCATAATCAAACGTAAAAGAAATTAATATGGGAATATGACAACTTATCTGCAAGATCGTGCAAGTACTTACCCAAAATAACTATGCTCCTTTGTAGCCGAAATAAATTCAATGTTAACTGGGGAACATCAAAAAGAAACTCACATGAAACTAACAGATAAAAATGAACGCACTCCTGATGGCAAGCATAAAAACGACAAGAGAATTTATACAATGAATCGATCTGCGCCTCTTAAGCTGGTTGTTTTTCTGATGCTTGCATTCATTCTTGGTTCCTGTGAAGCCATTGCAGGAATATTTAAAGCAGGGATGGGCTTTGGGATTTTCCTTGTAGTAGCTGTCCTAATAGCAATCGTGGTTTTGGTTATGAGAATGAATAGGAACAAAAATTCATAATAAATTCAAGCCATACCGTGGCAGGGTTGGATAGTGACGCGATAAGCTGGATCTCAGATAAATCTATAGTTGGCCTAATTGAATCAATAAAAACGTTTTAGTAATCAATTTTAAAAACAAAATGACATGAAAAATTCACAAAAGAAATCCAAGGAGGATAGAGAAGAAGTTCAAGCTATATCCAGCTCAAATGGAATAGATTCATCGCTGCTCTTCAAATTATTTACCGATGAGCTGAAAGATATCTACTGGGCGGAAAAAGCACTGATCACAGCGATTCCCAAAATGATTAAAAATGCAACATCGGATGAATTAATTGAAGCACTTACTGCACACCTGGCTGAAACCGAAGAACATGTAACACGCGTAGAGCAGGTATTTGAATCCATCAATAAAAAGCCGGTTGCCAAAAAATGTGAGGCTATGGCTGGACTGATCAAAGAAGCCGGGGAAATAATGGAGTCATGCGAAGCCGGTGCCATGTGCGATGCGGGAATTATTGCAGCATCACAAAAAGTGGAACACTACGAAATTGCCAGCTACGGAACACTACGCCAGTTTGCTGAAACCATGGAGTTAAAAGAAGCTGCGCAACTGCTTGAAATGAATCTTAATGAGGAAAAAGCAGCTAATGAAAAATTATCGGAAGTGGCTGTAAGTGTTGTCAATGAGGCAGCAGCCAGTCTGGAAGAAATTGAACAGTATTAATAAAACACACAATAAACTAATCTAAAACATACAAACATGAAAAGAATACTTTTTGGAATTGCCGCAGTCATCTTTACAGTTGGTGCTGCCAATGCACAGTCGGAAAAGAAATATCCAAATGCCCCTGATACAACAGGATATCAGACATCAATTAACAAACATCCTGATGGCTACATGATGAAAAATGGTAAAATGATGTGCGTGAAAGATCAAAAAATGACCTTGCTAAAAAATGATACCACGCTGACGAATGGAACCATTATCATGAACAATGGAAATTTCATCAGAACTGGAGGAACCAAAACAATGTTTAAGGAAGGTCAGCACATGGACCTCAAAGGTAAAATGATGATGATGTCCAGTTCAAATGATTTGGGAAAAACATCTGCCGAAAACAAGAAAATGTATCTGGTGAAGGATACCACCAGAAACGAAAGGAATCCAGAATAACAATTTGAATCAATCATTTTTTAAGACTAAAAAATAATCAAATGATAAATAATCATAATGAAACTCAGGTCTTTGATGATGTAACTACTGATCGCAAAATGCTGACAGGAATGTTTCGCGACCGTGAAAGTGCGGAGAATGCCTATCAAATGTTACATGATCGAGGCTATACGAAGGATGAAATAAACCTGGTAATGTCCGATGAGACCCGTAAAAAACATTACTCCGGAGATGTTAAGGATACAGAAATAGGAACGAAAGCTGCTGAAGGTGCAGGAAAAGGTTCTGCTATTGGAGGAACCATAGGAGCGATTACCGGTGTTGTGGCAGCGATTGGAACCAGCCTGATAATACCGGGACTCGGTATTCTCATCGCGGGTCCTATTGCCGCTGGATTAGCCGGTGCGGGTGCCGGAGGCATAGCGGGTGGAGTTATTGGTGCGTTGGTTGGATGGGGAATTCCAGAGGGGCGCGCTAAACTTTATGAATCAGGAATCAAAGAAGGTAATGTAGTGTTGGGCGTCTATCCACGCAACGATGAAGATGCTGAATACTTTGAGAGAACATGGCGTGCCAATAAAGGTGAAGAGATTCACAGCTAAATTTACTAGTCTATGAGTGGAATAAAATTATCTCACTCTTAGACTTACAATCTGGAGTCCTACAGATCGAAAAATCTGAAGGCAATAAAAAAGCCCCTGAATGTAACACTTCAGGGGTCTTTTAATATTTAAACATCTGCTACCAGACCTTGATACGTTCTGCTTCGGGTTTAAACATTTTGTCTCCAGGTTGCACGTTAAATGCATTGTAAAAAGGCGTAAAGTTCATCAACGGACCGTTAACACGCCACCTGGCAGGTGAGTGCGGATTTGTGTTTACATACATGCGCAAAAACTCATCTCTGGTTTTTACACGCCATATTCTCGCGATCGAAATAAAGAAGCGCTGGTCAGGTGTAAAGCCATCGATCTTCGTAGTGTCTTGTCCTTGTTCCGTTAATTTAAAGGCATCGTAGGCAATAGCTACACCGGCAATATCAGCTGTATTTTCGCCTACGGTTAAGGCACCTTTTACATGCACTGAATCAAGCACGGTAAACGAATTGTATTGATCTATCACCTGCTGTGTTCTTGCTTTGAATTTTTCATAATCACTTTTTGTCCACCAGTTTTTTACGTTGCCGTCTTTATCAAACTGCGCGCCCTGATCATCAAATGAGTGTGTTATTTCGTGGCCAATGACCATACCGATGCCGCCATAGTTCAGGGCATCATCGGCATAAAGATCGAAGTACGGTGGTTGTAAAATACCGGCTGGGAAAACAATTTCATTAAGCGGAGGATTGTTGTAAGCCGTTACCGTAGGGGGAGTGGTACGCCACTCGGTTCTGTCCACCGGCTTGCCCACTCTGGCAAGGCTGTAGAGGAAGTCATTCTTATTGGCCGACAAGCGGTTTTCAAACCAGGCATCTCTTTTCACTTCCACATTGGAATAATCTCTCCACTTATCAGGGTAGCCGATTTTCTCTGTGAAGGCATATAGCTTTTCTTTTGCTTTTGTCCTTGGTGGAGTCACTCATCCAATCCAGGTTGTTGATGCGGGTTTCAAATGCTTTCTCCAGGTTGTCAACGAGCACACCCATACGTTTCTTAGCCTCTTCCGGAAAATATTTTTTTACATATAACTGAGCCAGCGCATGCCCCAGCGATCGGTCAACCACTTCGGTAATTTCTTCAGGACGCGATTTCCGCACGGCCTGTCCTGTTAATATTTTTACATATTCAAAAGAGGCATCGGCAAAAGGCTTGCTTAGGAAACCCGCAAAATTGTTAATGGATTTTGCCTTCAGGTAAATTTTCCAATCGTTAATCGAAACAGATTTCAGCATCAAATTCAACTGATCGTAGTAAGCAGGTTGCTGCATATTCACTGAGTCAACGGATGCGCCTAAATCCTTTAGTAAAGAATTCCAGCCGATGTTGGGTTGCTTTCTGTTGAATATCGGCAACAGCGAGTTTGTTGTAATTAGCCTGCACATCCCTGCGCTCGATATTAGTCTTGTGCGAAGTCGCCAATTGTTTTTCAATTCCGAAAGCCACTTCAGCATTTTTTACTGCTGTAACTTTATCGAAACCGATTAGCTCAAATAGGGTAGCGATGTATTTTTTATATGCATTTTGGATAGCCAACGTTGATGAATCCGTTCTGAAATAATAACCCTTCTCGGGCAATCCGATTCCGGTTTGTGATAACAGCACAATATTCATCGAACTGCGTTTGTTATCGGGGCCTACATAAAAACCAATGATGGAACCATTACTCACCTTTTGTTCTTCAGCTACCACTTTCATTAGTGAAGTTACATCGGTAATGGCATCAATGCGTTTCAGTAAGGGTTCAATCGGTTCGTAACCTCGTTGATTTATGGCCACCGTGTCCAGACCGGATGTATAAAAATCCCCCACCTTTTGTTCTATACTTCCAGTCGGATTCTTGCTTTGCGAAACACTATCGAGAATACTTTGCAGGCGTATGCGCTGCGGGAAGTTCAAAAATGAATACGAACCTACACCGGTTTGACTCGCTGGAATGGTAGCGCTGTCATACCATATGCCGTTTACGAACGTAAAGAAATCATCCCCGGGTTTTTTTGTATAATCTATTCCTGATATTAGTCCGCGTTTTGGTTCAGTATCCGCAGCCTGTTTGCAGGCTCCCGCCAGCAAAAGGATAAGGGAAAAGTACAGAAGTTTTTTCATGGTTTGTGGTTTAAGTTGCCTTTATGGCGAAGGCAAAATAACCTTAAAAGCAACCGTGAACCAACCAGAGTTTGCCATTTGATCCACGTGTGGTTTAAGCGGCAAAAAATTACTTTATTTTAACGGAAACTCCCGCAGTTTGCTCTTAATGCAAGGGAGGGAAATGTGGCATACACGATAGGTGATGAATATGTTATCAGAATGTGAAACAACTATATTTAATCTGAATGGGCACAAAGCTCAGCTACATTGCCCCAACACAACCCAGATAATGGCGAAAACCAGAATAAATCCGAAGCAACCTCCGCCAAGTTTTTTAGCACCATAGCCAGCAATTAATCCTCTGAAAATTGTATTCATTTTTAAGTATCTATAGGGAAGAGGCTGTATAAATAATCTTTCCTCCCTGGTTTTGAGAAGGATTCCCTTTAGACTTTTTTTACAACCTCTTCCCGATGTGTTTTAATCAGCCTCTACAAGCGAATCGCGTAACGACTTTACCGTATCATGATCTGCCTTGATCAACTCGTACTGTTCTTGAACAATGGCTATCTGATCGGATGTTAGATCTTCCGCATCATTTTCCAGTACTTTTTTGTAGGTATTTACAGCCTCATCCTCTCCGTATTCGCATGAATTAAGAATAGCTTTGCGGTCTTTGCCGGTAATTGCCGCTTTTACATCCATCCATATCCTGAAGAATTTTCCAGATACTTTCGTGCCTTCAACTGGTGTGCCGTCCAGCTCTTCGACTTCTTCAATAAGTTCTTCGTTGCAGTCATGACTGGTTTGAGCCAATTGTGCGAAAAGTGCTTTCAAATCGGTTTCTTCGGTTTCCCTGGAGGCTGTTTCATAGCCTTCAATTCTATCGTTATTAATTTCGATAAGCGTATTTAACGCATCAATTGATTTCTGATTTTCCATATTTATTTGTTTAAATTGTTTTACGTCAGTGATTTTATGAGTTCGCACTTGAACATGATGCTATACTATTTTCTTGACAATTATGAATCCATAATTTTTGGTAACGACCGTCTTCCGAAAACCTCAAATGAGTTTTGAATTTTAGGCATAATGTATTTTTTCAAATGTGATGCTGTGACTTTTCTTACGAGGATGTAGAAATAAATACTCGGTTGAAGGTCCTGGTAAATAGTGTTTTTATCAGATATTATTATTGTGAATAATTGCTACTTGTACATGCTGGAGAAAAAATAGCTTAAGAAAAAGCATGTTTAGTTATAAATGATTTGTACATAGAGTTGACTATAATCTCAATAACATGAAGCATAGTGACTTTCCTGAGTCTGCAGGCCGTTAATGCGCAACATGATTTTCCGTATCATCATTAATGAAATAACATTTAAAACATAAATCAATTATAAAGAAAAGCACTCAAAGCATTTTGAAACTAACGGCTGTTGATTTTATGATGGCCCTATTTTTTACAGGTTACAACGATGATGATGACAACATCGTAGAACCGAGTCTTACAGGTCAAACTAAAACGTACACATTTAATTCCATGTCAAATCCTGACATTAGCGGGACTGTGAAGTTTGCCGAGAGAAGCGACAATTCAACGCTCGTTACAATAAACCTGAATGGCATAACTTCAGGGCCTGTTGTTGGCTTTTACCATTTTTGCAATAAGCATCAGCTCGGCATCACGCTCTGCACTCCGGTCATTTTCAGTAGGACTTGGCGGTTGAGAATGTGCTGAATAAAGAGTGATAGCGATCCCCGTATGGAGTTCCACAATAATCTCAAATAAGGGAATATCCTTTACTATGAGACAACAAATCGTATGAGATTTTATTTTCAATCGCGATATAAAATCATACCATACGTACCACGCTGACAATGACCGCTAACTGAGGATGTACAAAATCGAAATCACGAATCCACCAGGCGTCATACTTTAATAAGTGTATGTAGGAGCATATGATAAAGACTGCAGATATAATTATGAAAGCTATCACACGTTGAATTCGGGTAGCAAGATAACTCTTATTTTCACTATGCCCTCCCTCCATTGGAAAAGTGAGTAAGAGCCAAGTAATGCACATCACCCCACGCATTGGGAATAAGTTTCCCGATGATCTTTCATTTTTAGCGTAAAATCAAACGGTACGATTTTAGCGCTGATGCTCATATAATAAACTAATTATTTAAAACAAAAAATTATGAAATCAATAACAGCTTTTAGAACATTTGCAGCCTTATGTCTGCTGATACTCGTTGTCGCTTGCGAGTCTAATAAACCGAAAGAAAGCGTGGCAATTGCCAAAGATGCCAATGATGATGTAATCGATGACCGTGATGAAGAAAAAGACGCAGACTTTATTGTCAACGTTATGGCTGGTAATTACGCAGATGTTAACATGGCACAACTGGCGCTCACCCGATCCACTAATGCTGAAGTGAAAAAGACGGCTACCCTCCTGAAAGCCCATCATGAGAAAGCCATCACGGAATTGAAAGGGTATGCCGCTAAAAACGGAATTAGTGTTCCGCTTGAAGAATCGGATGATGCTAAAAAGGAATATAACAATCTTGCCGATGAGAAGGAACTCAATGATTTTGATGAAAAATGGGTCGATCAGGTTGCTGACAAACATGAAAAAGCTATCAATTATTTTGAAAGAAGGCTGGATAAGACGGAAGATCCGGAATTGAAGAACTGGATTTCTTCTACGCTACCCGGTTTAAGAAGTCATTTGGAATTGTTGAGAGCGAACGAAGAAGGATTGAAAAATGATGCTGAGGCAACCTCAAAAGTTAGAGAATAATCATAGAACGAGATCGCGGGTCAAGGCCGGAATCTTGTTCTATCACGCAGACAGGAAATCGCCCCGATGATGTATCGGGGCGATCCTTTTTTCAAAACCTACCACTATATTATTACATTGATGTCCGAAGAAAATCTGAATACAAATTATTTTGTTGTACAACAGTGATTTTCTTATTTGAACTTAGCATTGATGACAGGACTTACTTTACATCTATTATTTCTGCATGCATGAGTTGAAAGATCAGAGGTTACGTGCGCCAGGTTCCATCAAATAACCAAGAATCTTTTACCCTGGCAGTGTTTCTTCTTGTCCACTTTGATCTTTGATGACAATGAGTGAAGTGTCTTGTTTACTTTTCCTGCTGATCCGCATATTGATCACTTCAATCCCCAAAGCAAATGCCATGGATACATAAATGTAGCCCTTTGGTACATGCACGTGAAATCCTTCAATTACCAAGACGGTACCAATCATAATCAAAAATGAAACAGCGAGTATTTTCATAGCCGGATGTTTATTGATGAAATTACTTATACGCTTCGCGAAAATTAACATAACGGAAAGCGAAATAACGATAGCTATTACAATAACCACTACATTCTCGACCAGACCAATGGCGGTGATGATAGAATCAAGAGAAAAGACCAGATCCAGAATCAGGATTTGAATAATCGCTGAGCGCAAAGTTAGTTTCCTGGTTTTCTCAGCACCTTCTGGTTTTCCTTCTATTCGGTTGTGAATTTCAGAGGTACTTTTGCCGATTAAAAATAATCCACCGGCAATCAAAATCAAGTCTTGGTAACTGACCGCAAAATCATTAATGGTAAAGAATGGTTTACTCAAGCCGATAATCCAGTTAATGGCCAGCAACAATAGAACGCGTCCCACGAAGGCTACAGATATTCCAATGATTCTTGCCTTCTTTTGCTGGGATACAGGTAACCGTCCGCTTACAATGGAGATAAACACGATGTTATCAATGCCCAATACTATTTCAAGAAAAGTAAGGGTGATTAAACTGACAATGATTTCAGTAGAAAAGAAGTCCATGCGTTACGTCTATTTTCTATATCTCTTCAGCTTATTCCAATCATCTTGAGTTTTGAGATATTCTTATGAATAGGAGCTTTTAGTTTTTCTTCTTTTTAATGTCTTCCACGTCCCTTATGAAATTTGAAATGCTGGCATCTGCTTCAGCTCCATATGCGTCTATCAGTGTTCCTTTTCGGCCGTCATTTGTTTCTATTAAATACAAAATAGAATTGTCCTGCGGATCGGAATAGCCTTCAAACCGATAGAAGTCAGTAATAGCAATGTCCTGCGGAGTGTAAATTGAATTTTCATCATCCTGCGTACACAGGCCTTTTGCCACCACCTTGAAATTTTCTATATATCCCTTTTCCAGAGATTCGTTCACACTCTCCGATAATGTTTTCATTTTGAGTGTGGCGTCATTTTTATTTGTGTTCATATAAATGCGTGATTCAATAATAAGACCAACTCCAAAAGGACACCTTATTCTTAATTTGACAGAATAAACTGACTGTTACGTTGAAAAATATGCGCTATACTGTTTCCTTATTGACCCAATCTGGAAATACGAAGTAATTCGAATTCTGAAAGTCGCACATTTGTCAATTGCGATAGGGTAGACCTTTGAGAGCGATGTTTGTGATGTTGATAATGAACTGAGATGGTTAACGTGTCAGGCTGAAGTATTCTAGGAACTTGTTATGCTTTCCTGCCAACGCATCAGAAATGATCTGCATGCCCATTACGCTGAATGTTATACCATTTCCGCCAAAGCCTAAAACAAAATAACTATCTGGATAATCAGGATGCGATCCTATGTATGGCAGAGCATCTTTCGTGACACCAAACGTGCCGGCCCATGAGAAGTCGGGGATAAGTGCTAAGCCAGGCATTAGCTTACGAACGCTTTCCAGTAAAAACAGTTCCTTTTTATCGATGAGGCGGTCACGCCTCGCAGCGTTTTTAAAGTGTTCGTCTCCGCCACCGACTAAAATGCGATTGTCCGCTGTTGACCGCAAATACAGGTAGGGATCCTCGGTATTCCAGAATAGCGTATCCTGTAAAGCTCGGGGAATCTTTACCAGCGGCTCACTTACAAAAGCGTAGGTACTGTTTAAAGTAACGATATTCTTTTTTAACATTTGCTGGGTTTCGTAACCGGAGGCATATACAATTTTCTTACTGGTAATAACACATTCCGCATCCGTAATGATACTATTAACGGACTCTTGATACGTTACTTTTTCAGCACTTGTATGGTCATAGACTTTTAGTCCATAGTGCTTGATACTGTACGATAGCAACGTGTGTGCAAGTTTGTACGCATCCATACTGGCAGCGGCAGTTGATAAAATTGCTGCTTCCCCCACAACACCATACTGACTCTTGAGTTGCGAAGAGGTGAGCCATTTTACATCAAGTAGAAATTTTTGTCTGCTTAGAAACTCCTGTCTCAGCCATTCTTTATCTTGTGGTGAGTTGGCGACATACAGACTATCCTTCCTATTAAATCCGCAATCAGCATGTACCGTTTTAACAATCTTTCTGAGTTTAGTGATAGCCAAAACACCTTCCCGGTAAGAATCCACGGCAGGATTTTCGCCTACTTTCGCTATGAGCGAATACAAAGGTTCATCTATTTCATATTGCAGCATTGCCGTGGTGGCACTGGTGCTGCCCATCGCGATATCGCGCTTGTCAATCAATACAGTTCGGTATCCCTCTTGCGAAAGCTGGTAAGCTATTAACGACCCGGTAATTCCGCCTCCTATAATGAGTACGTCACATGAAATGTTTTTTTGAAGAGAGGGATAAGGAGTGATGAGGCCGTTTTTAAGTAACCAGTATGTTTCTTTCGACCTGAGTTTCATTCTCGTTTAACAAGCAATCGATTTTAATAATAGAGACACCCCATCTTACATGCTTTTCTGATAAGGGGGCAGGTTGGAGTTACATTATATTTTTGCTTGATCTTTTGCTATCGTGATAGTATCCTTAGCTTTTGTGGCTACTTCATCAAGGACTGAGTTAAAACTGTCTTTCAAGAATTGAATGGAGTCTTTTGCAGAACCTTTCAGGTTATCGGTTAGTTTGCGAGAACCTTTTGCTAAAAGGTCTCTTGTTTTGGTTCCACTATCAGGAGCTAATAGCAATCCAATGGCAACTCCTACAGCAGCACCTGCCAATAAGCCACCGATTAAAACTTTTCCGTTCATTCTGTATATTTTACATTCCACAACCTGTGAAAATTCGACACGGAAAGAGAAAACATTATGCCAGTAAATCTGCAATGTGTCATTACATCATTGTGTGTGGATGTAGTTGATTTTAAATAAATTGAATGAATTACAATAAGGAGGTTTAAGGTTTGAATAACACGAGAAGATGCCAATGGAAAAAAGACTACACTATACGTAGAGTAAATGCCACTCTTTCCTTAAATTTTAAGTTTTTCATCCTTATCCCATAAACCCCAATAAGCACCCACATCACCTTCTGCGCCTACTTTCCAGGATTCATCGAAGGAGGAGAAATAATGTATATCGATCGATTCTTCCTTCGACCATTTCTGAATGTTGATAAAGTATTTCATAAAATTTTCAGCCGAAGGTATAGCCGCCCGTAAGTTTGTGCCCTGGCTTGGCCAACCTGTTTCAGAGATAATGACTTTTTTTCCATTACCTGCACGAACGGCTTTGTTAAACATATCCTTGATATACAACAATGAATAGTCGCAATGACAACCTTCCCAGTAGGGGTAGCAATTAGCAAGAAGCACATCACATGCATCAGTGATGCGGGGACGATGTTCGAACTCGTAGTAGGCATCAACATATCCAACCGGAGTATTGGGTAACGCTTTTTTTACTTTGTCAATAAATGCCAGCAGTTGATCTTCCGTTAAATCACCACGATACATTACTTCATTGCCTACAGCAGCTATGTCTACATACCCTTCTTTAGCCACCTTGATCAGGTTGTTTACTTCGGCCTGGTTAATCTTGTCATCTTTTCCCAACCAGGCGCCCACTAATGTTTTTATACCATATTCTCTGGCAATTTTTGGGATCAATTCATTTCCTTCTGTACAGGAAAAGGATCGAATCCATTTTGTATACGGCCGGATGATGTCCATTCGCCTGCGTATTTGATCTTCGGTCAGTTGATCGCCAGGTTTTTGCCCTTCCACATAAGGGCTAAAGCACAGGCCATGCATGCCCTGTTTGAGAACATCATTGAATAACTCAACTAATTCTTCCGATGTCACGCCTTTGTAATCCTGGCCTGCCAGCGCTAAAACTTTTTCAGCTTTGTATGACATAGTTATTTGTATTTTAGATTTTCATTCTTATCCCATATTCCCCAACGCTGACCTACATCCCCTTCGTGACGGACTTTCCAGGATTCATCAAAGGAAGAGAAATAAAACATTTCGATATTCTCTTGCTGCGCCCACTTTTGGGTATTTATAAAATATTTCATAGCATTCTCTTCCGAAGGTTGTGCCTCAGCGTTAGTACTACCCTGGTCGGGCCAGCCCGTTTCGGTAATGATAACTGTTTTGCCCTTCGAAGCATCTTTCGCTACGGTATACATTTGTTTCAGATAACCTGATGCCTGATCGATGTGGCAACCTTCCCAGAACGGATAGCAGTTTGCTAATACAAGATCACAGACATCTACCAGATCAGGATGCTCTTTAAACTGAAAGTAGGCATCCACATAACCGACCGGTATGTTGGGGAGTGCCTTTCTTACTTGCTGAATGTAGTTTAGTAATTCCTGTTTGGTTAAATCATTCCGAAGCAGCACTTCGTTTCCAACCACGGCAATGTCTACATATCCTTTCTGTGCCAGGTTAATCAACCCTTTTATCTCGTCTTCATTATTCGCTTTATTGCTATCGATCCACGCGCCAACCATCGTCTTCAAACCTTTATCATGGGCTGCTTTGGGAATAAACTCATTACCCTCGGTGCAAGAGAACGATCGCACCCATTTGGTATGAGGTGCGACAATAGCCATACGTCTTTGAATCTGTTCCTCCGATAAGGTATCACCAATATTCTGTCCTTCCAGATAAGGACTAAAGCAAATGCCACTAAGACCATGGTTGAGATTTTTGCTAAAATGTTGTTTTACTGCCAAATTGGATAGCGAAGTAAAATCAATATCCGTTGCTAAAGCTGGAATTATTCCAGGCGACAAAAACTTTTCTTTTTGATAATAAGAAGATGATTTTTTTGTTTTGGCCGCTTTACGTTTATCCAGTTCAGCACGGATCTCATTGGCACGCTCTTCGGTAACATCGTAATTACGCATGACGTACATGGCCGTTAGCGTACCAAGAATAGGAAGTCCCGAGAAAAAAGCTCTCAACCCTTCAATAGCACCTTCGGGCTGTGTTGCTGCTCCGGAATCAAACCCCACAATACTCATGATTATACCACTTAATCCACCTGCGATGGCAAAACCAAATTTTACCATCCACCAATAGATGGCTCCAAAGGTTCCTTCTCTTCTTAATCCCGTGTTTATTTCATCCATGTCAATAACATCGGCAGTCATCGACATCATCAATACAAATAGACTTCCAATACCGAATGAAAAAAACGGTAATGCAAAAATGAACATGTACGGTTTTCCAGGTATGAAGAGAAACCATAACATGATATAACCAATAACGGATACGCCTTGGGAAGCGATAAAGGCTCTCTTTTTACCAAACTTTTTCGATAATCGGGTAACAATTGGAATGACTAAAAACGTGGTACCCAGTGCGCCCAGACATCCAAAAAGTGTTGGCCAGATACCTGCTGCTCCGGCATCGCCACCAAAGAGATGGTATACGATTATAAAGAATGAAAATGCTGCGATCGTATTAAAGGCATTGAAAACCAAAAATGTTGCAATGCAAAGTTGTCTGAAGGGCTTTAGTGCCAATGCTTCTTTAAAGCTGGAAAGTATTTCTTTGAGACTTGCTCCTATAGAACTAAAGCTTAGTGGGGAGTAATTTTCATGAAGAGTCGATTTGCCTTTAATAAATATAGCCGGAACCATGGCACAAAATGCAAATATGACACCCACCCATACGGCCAGTGTTCGGGTAGCCACATCTGCAGATTCGAAAAGGGTTTTATCATACATGATCACCCAAAACCACGGAGCTATAACCCAGGCCCATTGACCAATCCATTGCGCAATGGCCATGATGCTTGTCCGTTCATGAAAGTCATTGCTCATTTCATAGCCCATCGCCACATAAGGAACACTGAAAAGAGTGAGGCCCAAGTAGAAAATAAACGACCAAACCATGAAATACATAAAATTGTATTCAACACCATCGCTTCGGTACAGTTGCCACATCACTATGAAGGAGAGGCCCATGACGACAGATCCGATGAAAACATACTGTCTTCGTCTTCCCCATTTGGATTTTGTATTGTCGGAGATGAAGCCCATGATTGGGTCTGTAAACGCATCAAATATTCTGGGAAAAAAGTATATCGTTCCCCACATCCAGCCAGGAAAGCCAAGGTCTTGCACCAATACCACCATGAAGATACCCAACACGGCAGGGAACATTTGATTGGCTAACATACCCACACCGAATGCAACTTTTTGACCAAACGGAACTTGATTAGTAATCGTAGACATGGTTCTTATTTTTTATTGGCTGTGAATAGGATTTGTATTATTGCTTTCATTGTATGAGACTTACTTGGCGGGCGGTGCCATTACTTCATGTAGAAGTTTCTTTTCGTTGCCATTATATGTTTTGACAATCGTATTTCCGCCCCTTGTAAGGTTTTTAAAAACACCTTGATCCACCAACTCCCACAATGCATATTTGGCTTCGCCTGAAATTTTAAATAGTCCAAAATGATTTTCTGAACCATTTGGATTTCCAGCGTCTTTCCACTGTTCATCGAAAGCCTCAAAATAAAAACACGATATACCCGAAGCGTTTGTCCACTCACGCATGTGTTTGTAATACATTCCTTGTTTGTACTCATCAGTAGCCCGAGATCCTTCAGGGCCGTAAAACCCATCGGACACAGTGGCCCATCCCGTTTCGCCAATATGAATAGGTTTATTTATTCCCAGACTTTTCACATAGCTGGCCACGGAGTCATATTGCGATTTGGCAAAGTCTCTGGCACGCAGCATGGCCGCATCTGTTTTCTTTACTTCAGAGAGTTTTGACTCTTCAATGGGCACTCGCCAGAATGCGGGATTGTAATGCGTGTTGTGATAGGGATACGTGTGCATGGATATGTAATCTACCGCGTTGATTAGTCTCTCCAGATCTTCTGTGTGATAACTGGAATCTCCACCTCCCCAGGAAGCAAAGTCATCGGAGCTGGTAATCCAGAGATCTTTTGAAAGTTTGCCCGCAGCCTTTAGTGATTGCAAATGGTTTACCCACTTTAGAATTACGGAAGGTTGAACATAATAGCTGGCGGCCCACTTAACCATAGCTTCATTACCCACGGCAAGTATTTTCACGATATCCGGATATTGATTAGCCAGCGCCACCGCACGATTAATCTCGCCTTCATTTTGTTCGCTTTCTATGTTGTGATCGGGGGTTTGATCAGTCCAGGCATTTTTACAATCTATCCAGGCGCCCAGCATCACGTACATTTCAAAATTTGAGTCAGCGCTTTTTAATTCATGGATGGCTTTGAGCAAGTTCGAGGCGTGTGGCAACTGTACGTTATAGGTCCGTACTATTTTAACCCCCATGGCAGATAAGATTTTCATATCTTCTTTCAGTTGATCAATGGCAGGCTGAATTTCTCTTGATTTTTGCCTGTAACCTTCATAGCTCATGGCCAGGTACTCTGCGTTGCCTAAAATGTCTTTCGCTGTCACTTCTTTTTGGTTAATTGGTTTATCTGATTGTCTCTTTTTGCTTTTGATTGCAGGAAATTGTTATCGCCAACGCCATCCCGAAACAAATTGATTTTAAGATTGACTTCATACTGGCATTTTTTTATTCTTGCTTCATTTGAATTCATTTTCATTTGTTATAGGCCAATCCAAAGCCAATAGGAAAAAGTGGCTTTGTAGAGCTATCCCAAAAATTAGGGCCATACTTTCCCCGATAATCTTCCTCTGATTTTGGCCAGGAGTGGGGAAGCTTTCCCTTAAAATCATATTTACCAAACAGCACTTCTGCAACACCATCGCCTTCAGAACCGGGTAGCCATGCTGCCACAAATGCATCTGATTGTTGAATTTGCTGGGTAACTTCCAACGGTCTTCCCGAAATTAACACGACTACAACTTTTATTCCTTTATCAACATAATCGTTAATGTAGTTTTGATGAGCATCGGAAAGTATAAGCTGATACTTATTCATCTCGCCTCCAATGTCACCGAAAAATTCAGCGTAGGGAGTTTCCCCAACAACAATCACTGCCACATCCACATGATCAGAATTAGCGGTGCCATCCGAATCATACATAACTTCTTGTGTGGAAATTTTTCTGATGCCTTCCAGAATAGTGGTAGCACCCTTGTAGCTTTCTGTGGTTCCCTGCCAGTTCACCGTCCATCCACCTGATTGTAACCCTGTATTATTTCCATGTTCACCCACCACAACAATGCGGGCATCCTTCTTTAGTGGTAATACATTGTTTTCATTTTTGAGAAGCACCAGTGATTCCCGCACTGCCTGTCGCGCTATATTCCGATGTTTCTTGATGCCAATTTTCTTTGTGAGTTTTTTATCAGGAAAAGGATTATCAAACAAGTCCATCCTGAATTTCTGTCGCAAAATCCTACGCACCGCATCATCAATTCTGGCTTGAGGTATAACTCCCCCCAACACCGCATTTTGTACACCCTCCTGAAACATGCCAAGATCTCCGTCAACAGCCATCACTACATCAATACCAGCATTGACAATATCCGTTTCACCAAAGCGCGAGTAGGCTTTCCAATCCGAAACCACAATGCCGTTAAAATTCAATTTGCCTTTTAATAAATCTGTGATCATGGTTTTGTGCGCGTGCATGGAAATACCATCGAGTTGATTAAAGGAAGCCATGATGGATCCTACACCTGCTTCGATCGCAGCCTGATAGGGTGGAAGTAGTCGCTGATACACTTCTTCAAGGCTCAACGAGGCGTTGCCTCCTTCAACTCCAAAATCAGTTGCTCCATCACCAATAAAATGTTTGGCTGTAGCCATCACAGTGAAAGATTCAGTGAGCCCCTGGTGTCCGCGCACAGAAGCTTTTGTTAACTCCGTTGTAATGTCGGTGCTTTCAGAGAAGGCCTCATAGACCCGGCCCCACTTTTCATTAAATGGAATTGCTACACACGGTGAAAAGACCCAGTTAAAACCAGTAGCCTTCGATTCAATGGCGGTAATAGTTGCTGCCTGCTCTACCAGGTCGGAATTTCTTGTGGCACCTAAACCAATATTATGTGGAAAGATCGTAGCACCCTCGTAGGTGTTCTGACCATGCACGGCATCTACACCAAACAGCAAAGGTATGCCTAAGCGAGTTTGCAGTGCTTGCTTTTGCATTTCTGCAAATTTGGCTTGCCATTCACCAGCATCCTTGCCGGGAAGCGGACCTTGTGTGTGTATTACCGACCCAATGTACCTGGTCTTGATATCATCAATAGTTATGTCATCAAAATGCCGCACCTGCGTCATCTGACCAATTTTTTCTTCAAGGGTCATCTGCGCGAGCAAGGAATCAACTTTTTGCTCAAGGAGAGTGTTGTTTTTGATTTTTTTATCCATCAGTTGATTACCAGCAAATAATAATGAGTAAGTCACAACCTTTGTCTTCCTAACTAAATTCTATCTTAACATCTCTTGATTGATCTGAACAACGATTCGAATCACATCTCCTTTTCTTTCAAATATTTTCTGACTGATCTCCCTTTCAAGATTCAAACTTTCAGATTTTGAAACGATACCATTACTTAAAAATAACTCGAGTCCATTTTCATTAGAGACTTTATAGATAACTGGTACCTGGCAATATGTGAAACATAATGATTTCTCTTCCAACGGTAATTCAATTGTTTTCCCCGGCACATCTACATATCTGAAGATTTGTTTCTTAGATAGGAATTCAACTTTTCTCAGCATACATGGATTAAAGCAAAGCTGGCCATCATTTACAATTACACCCAACTCTCCAAAGCGTGATAAAATATCTTCCTTTACCTGGCCCGTCATGCCAGGTTGTTGAGCTCCTTTGTTGGCTGGCGTATGTGAATAAGGGTCTGTAGGGAAGGCCCCATACAAGGCTGGAGATTTGTGAACACCAATCCCTTCACCTAACTCATAGTAATGCTCCTGCAGTTTACCAATCACTGTTTCGTTCTCCTGATCCTTAATTGCTTTAAGGCAACATTCCTGCACCGCCAGTTGCAGTTTGGAAACCATGTGCCAGTAAATTGACCCTAATCCTTCGTAGCCATAAAATGTACCTGATCTTCCGGTAAACGCTTTATGATTAAAAATTCTTTCAAAAATGGTAAGCACCTCATCTTTGTCAGAAGCCGATATGTGATAGCGCTTGCTCTCTAATTCCTCCAAAGCTTTTCGAAGATCAGATGCGTTTTTGAAATTACCGTTGAAATGATAGCCACCATTGGCATCTTGTTCAACAATCAGGGTGTTACTATCCTTCACCAGGTTAGTCAATAGGGTTGACTTTGTTAGCTCTGATTTTAGAATATTATTCTTTCTTAGAAAACCGGGTAAATCTTTTTTGGGATATAGCAGGTAACTAAACTGATCCTCTCTGAAGAGGGCACTCGCTTTTAAAGCGTCCAGCGTTTCCAGTGCTTCGATGGATTTCAGATAGCCCGCACTCAACACAGCTACTTGCCCTTCGAGCATTTCGCTGAGGTAGGCGATTGAAATTTCCCGACTGTTTTCAACAGTCATTAAATTATAGGAATGAAATAAGTTGTCCGTTCTTTTATTGGCTCGAATAGTATGGTCGAGATAATTCAGGCACAGTGTACAAAACTCAATCAGATCCTTTACGGTTACTGCGCTACGCTGATCACTAAATGATTGATCATATATCTGCGCTCTGTAATTACTGCCGGCCAGACCTAAGCCATCCAGAATAGTTTTTCGATCATGGTTCGAAATCGATCCGGCAAGGAAGTGTTGATTTTTAACAAGTATTTTTTTAATGTTTTCAAAGAAGCCCAGTAATTCTTCTGAAATCTTTACCTCTTTTATTTTGCTTTCTTCGAGGATATCTTTAAAAAAAGTCACAAACCTTCTAAGATAACATAGTGTCACTACCGATACACCGTTTCCAACCAATGCATTGTTGGCATCATTCCATTCAGGTCGTTGTGTATTCATCCAGATGCCACCTTCTGGAATGAAATTTGAAATCTTGGCTAATACCGTAGCGAGAATCTTTTCAATGAAGTTAACATGATGAATATTGCCATTCTTATTTAGCAGTAAGGCGCTGTCAGCACCTATAGCTGACCAGCGTTCCTGTATAGCATGGTCCAGTTTACGATCAAAATCAATTGTGTCTTTAGGATTCCTTAATATGTCTTCGTAACGTTTTATTTTATACGGCACGTTTGCATACACAAAAATATCGTCATTAAAATAGCTTGCCAGTCTTCTGGGTGCGTGACTTTCAGAAAATTCCAGAAACTTTAACAGATAGATAATCTGATGATCGCCCCAATAACCAATGTATGACCACGGGTCATCGGCTTCAATTCTTTCCCAGTCAATACCGTTCCTGGTAATTCTGTAAGGATTATATCCATCGAACGTTGAGGCATTTAAGAACTTGAAAATCATTCCTTCAATAAACCCGGGATAGGAGTGAGCCAAGGCTTCCCAGTTCTGAAAAATATCTCTCCAGTTACCTGCATAGTCCAGCACTTTCGATCCGTCCGATTCATTACGGGTATTAATGGAGAATTGATTCCAGGGTCTGCTGGGATCACCATGTCTTCTGCTGAACTTCAACGGCAGATATTCAATACACAAGCGCTTAAGGTCATTGTCATCAGATTTTGATACAAGTTCCTTTACTTCAGAAAGTGAGAACTGGTTGGGAAGGTTTTGGATACTTTCTTTATGTCGCTCAAAGACCAGATGATTGACTGTTAAAAGATAACTTCCCAGATCATTTTTTTCGATTTGATAATTATTGTCAAAGATGCCACCCCGCATGATGTTAAACATCACATTAAAAAAGTGTCTGGTATCTTTCAGTCTGTCTGTTGTTAACTGCAAGCCATCCGCAGCTGCATTCAGTTGAATAAGATTTTCCGTTCCCGATTCAATGTCTTCTTTAATTTTAACTCCAAGTTGTCTATCGCTTTTTATTGCTTTCGATAGATCTATGATTTGCGTGGCGCTTTGATTTACGTCAGCAACAAGTATCCATTCCTTTTTACTTTTCGATTCGAGTAAAATATCTGTATAGATAAAGTAGGCTCCCTTTTCTGCTTTGATGTCTTCTTCATCTTTTATCGGAAATCCTTTTCTGAAAGTATCGAGTTGTAATGATGAGAGGAGACGCTTTGTATTTTCAAGACCTATCGACCAGGCAATATTTGCTTTTAGCGCCTCACTGGGTTCAGCCTTATCTACAATGATGGCACTCAGTGCAAAGATTCCTATTCCACTATCTTTTTCGAGTTCACTTCTTTTGTAGGCATCCACCAGGTTGCTTCGCTGGCTTTGAAGTGCGCTGCCCACTCCATACGGCATGATATTTTGAATGCCATCGAGCGCAGAAATATTTATCTCTTCTGCATTACCATTTATTAACCTGCTGCTTCTGACAAAACCGTAAATATTACTGGTACTCCATTCGTATTGAAAGGTCAGGTTTAAATCATGATTGATTTCTTCAAAAAGTATCTTATTGCCGTAGATACTCTTGTACAGGTTTCGCTGCAAGTCATACAAGTTGGCATAGCGAATGGAAAATGGTTCCCAGAGATTTGATTTGCCATTCTTTTGGACACGGAAAATTGTTTTTGATCCCGTTAGCTCAGATGATTCTATGATTTTATCATCCGTATAGTAAGGGAACAATGCATATTCAGCATTCTTTCTTCCTGCACTCAATCCGCCATTGCTGCCAATAAACAACCAGTGATTTGAGTCACTCAGGATGCTCATGAAAAATGGTCGCATCTTATCTACATCCGAAATCTGATAATAGATTTCGTTATCAATCTGAACTTGCATTAACTGTGTATGCTCAGTTTTTTTAGCCTCATGCATAAGAGTTGGATAGCCAATTGTGTTGTGAACTTTATCTGAATAATTGAATAGATCGAGTGTGTTATGCTCGACCTATTCAATAAATTATTGTTCTTAATCGTGATACCTATGGATTGATTTTTACAGACACATTGTCGAAGTATGCCTCAACCCTGCAACCGGGATTTGCTCCGCAGTCAGCCTTAAGTTGTACGGTAATACCGCCACTGACATCATCGCCTACTGTTGTGGTAAAACTTTTACTGGTCCAGGTACCATTTGGAAAAATCGGACCGCCACCAAGTATTTCAGCTTTTGAAGTACCACCACCAGTTAGTTCAGAGAAAAGTTCAACGAAAACGACTCCACCTGCTCCAGCTACTGATCCAAAGATGTCGAATGTGACGGTTACTGATTTTCCAGGAGTAATCGTTCCTACTCCAATATTTGCTGCTTTAACAACCGGGAATGAAGCAGGACCGCCACCAGCCGGCACATCAGCTACCAATAGACCTGAGAAGGTACCGGTTTTAGCTTCCGCATCTGTAACCTCAAAAGTGCCATTATTGGCTGCTGCAAATGAGGTCCAGCACGTGGTTGTCCCTGTTTCAAAATCTCCATTTGAAACTAAATCACCGGCAGGAGGTGCAGGACAAGCGCCTGGTCCTCCAACTGTTGCAACTTGCTTTATATCATCCATATAAAAAGTACCCGCTGTAGTACCAGGACCATCGATAAACAACACTAGTTTATTAAATGTGGCTGATGAAGTAAAGTCGAACGTGAGTTCTTCCCAACCGGTTCCACCATGGTTAACTGAAGTCTCAATTGGATCACCAGTTCCTTCAAATTTCAAGAGAACCGGAACTGTCTACCGTAGAATAAATCTTAATTTTTATCGATTTGTCGGTAGAAAAATCTACTGGAGTACCCAAAGTAAAAGCGCCCCCTTCAAATTGTTTTCCGCTGTTTACAATTTTACCAACCTTAGACGCCACATTGTTGGCCCCTGATAGTTGAGGGTTGTCGACAACTTCATAACTCGCACCGTTGAATACAGCGAACGTGTAAGTTATACTTGGGGAATCAAAATCTATGGGTAATTTCAGAGGATTTACAGTAGGGGGCCCTTCAACTAACTTTACATTGTCTATAACTACCACACCTGCAGCTGCACCCATATCAAAAAGCACACGGCTGCTGGAACCACCAAAGGCTGCAGCGGAAAGATCAAGAGTAAATGTTTGCATTGTGGTTGTCAGGTTGACAGTCTTAACATCTGCAGTAAAAGGGTCTACGTTCAATCCAATACCAGCAAGCATAGTACGCGTACGATCAGAAGAGGCATCAAATGACAGTATATAATTAGAGCCTTGGGCAAGCGTAAGCACCTGACTCAGGTTGACGTCAAATGGTTGTCCGGCAGTTGCCACGTTTACAAAGTTAAAATTGGTTCCTCCCTCATTTATAACATTAAATCCATTGCCAGACCATGCATCACCCGCCTGGCCTTTAACAATGCTAAAAGCACCATTATTCAGCAACCCATCATCAAATGCTGTAACTACTACAGTTCGTTTAACCTCTACGGCAGTGTTATTCGCGGCATCCTTCACATTGTAGGTGATTACATAGGAACCTGGAGTGCTTGTATCCACTGTAGCTCCACCCTTTACGATATTTGCCGTAATATTACCATCAAGGTTATCATTAGCGGTAGCTCCCTGATCAGTGTATGGATCTCCAACCGTAAGATTTATAGTTTCTTCTCCAACGAGTGTAATGATAGGTTTTGTAGTGTCAACAATTACTGGTAAGGTAACGGTAAAAGTATTCTGTGACGTAGCTGTACCACCTGCACTGTTTGAGGCTGTCAATTTTACCGTGTACGTACCTGTTTGATAGGTTTTTACAGGTTCAAATTGTGTCGAGGTTGTTCCATCGCCTAAATCCCACGAATAACTTGTCGCATTGGTGGATCCGTTTTTGAATGTAACAATACCCGTTGAATTATCAACAGTTTGAGTGAAACTTGAAGTGACCTGAGGAGGTGCTTCTTCATCAGCACAGGATAGTACGAACATTGCCAAGAGAACAATTAATACCCTCTTCGCATTTTTGAATAATTGTTTCATCATTTTTAATTTAGTTTAATATTCAATTTTTAGTTATTTATAAACCCGCACATAATCCACCAGCATAGTTTGCGGAAAAACGGTCTCACTATTGGGTGGTCCTACAAAACTTCCGCCTACCGCCAGATTTATTAAAATATAGAATGGCTTATTGAAGACCCAGTTTGCCGGCTGAACGAAGGGATTTAATGGATCTGTTCAACAGCCGGAAGATCAGCAGGCGTGATTTGATTATACAATACATCGTCAACATAAAAGTTTATGTATTCAGGTCCCCATTCAATACCAAACACATGAAAGCCGGTGTCGAAACGATCATTCTTCAGCTCATAACTTTTTGAAATGGATTGACCGCCTGAATATCCTGGGCCATGAACAGTACCTAGCATTATGGTTGGATTCTTGTCCACGAAATTCCATAATATCAATTTCTCCGGCTCCCGGCCACGGATTTGTATTGATGTCAGCTCCCAACATCCAGAAGGCTGGCCAGATACCTTGACCCCATGGCAATTGTATACGTGCTTCAAACCGTCCGTAGGCTTGTTCAAATTTTCCTTTTGTCAACAATCGGGCAGAGGTATAAGCCGATCCTTGATAGGACTCCTTCCTCGCGGTAATAACCAAGTTCCCATTCTGAACCGTTACGTTTTCCGGGCGGCTGGTGTAGTATTGCAATTCATTATTACCCCATCCATTTGAGCCGGTGCCAATATCGTACCCCCAGATCGCGCTATTGGGTGCGCCATTGGTATCAAACTCATCTTGCATGACAAGTTCATTTAATGTCGTTACCGTTTGCTCATAATCTGAACAACTTGAATGACAGCAAGCATGCTGACATACAAGAAACCGTTGCCATATACTCTTGGTGGTTTGAAATTTTAATTGATCTCGCTGATTCATTTTATTTCAGTTAAAATCTTTTATTTATAGAAATACATGTTATCCACTAACAGTGTTGAAATGGTGGAGGTGTTTAGCATGGCCGATATAGAAGAATATCTGAGCCATGTTGTTTTGACTTGGCTAAACCAAATTGAGTAAGCGGGATGTCCAGGCTGATCCATTGATTACTAACTAAACCTGGCACTTTAAATTTTACACGTCCGCTCGAATCATCGCCTCCGCCAAAAGCACCATTAGGGCCAAAATCACCGAGCTCAATGGTAATAAAATCTGAAGGGCCAATGGATTCTTGAATTTGAATGTCTACATGAAAATGAGTCATTTGAGAAACATTTACCGTAGGGTTTTTAAACTCGGTAGCCACAAAGTTTAAATTCGTATACTGGATTAGGTTATCACCATTGATCGTAAGATTAGCCCCACCCAGTGTGGTTTGATAAGGTGCAAAATAACCATTGTAAAAATCTACCGGTATGTTTGTGTATGCATCACTGAATACAGAGATAACATTGGCCGGATTTCGGGTTGGGATAGGTGCAGCGACAAAGTTACCAAGGGACTCAATAGTTAATGATCCTTTTGCTTTCACACCCGCCAAAGTCGCAGTGATCTTGGCCATACCAGTACCTTTTATTGAAATCGACTCCTTTTTCGTTTACTTGTGCTACGTCCACATTTGACTTGACGTGAACGTAAAGTAAGAAGGTGCAGCTGCTACCGTTTGGTTTTGCCCCGATTCAAGATTAAAAGTTTGTGTCAACCCGGTTAATGTAAGATTGGAGCCAATAAAAGTCTGTTCGCTTTCATCTTCACCATTAAGAATAGCAGGCCTGGGTTGGGCCACAGTACCGAGTCTTTCAAACTTCAATTCATCTATCCAGAACGAATAGCCATTACCATTTTCCGGTCCTTCCGCATACCAGAACAATACCTTTTTCAACTACCAATCGTCTCTGGGTCAGGAAGCGGAATGGTATACTTTGTCCAGGCAGTGCTTATGGCATGTTAGTCAACGTTACCATGAACTTGTTCTCACCAAAATTATTTCCAAAACCAATTTCATTGATGGTTGCTGCCTGTGTAGCCCTGGCCCAAAAAGTGAGTGCATCATAGCCCGTTAAATCGCGACCACCGTTGTCGGGGAAGATTGCTCCGGCATATGCACCCGCCGGATCTCCGACATTGGGCACATCAAATCGCATGGAGGCAGTGCCTGTATACTTAGTATCAGTGTCTACCGAGAAGGCATCAAGTTTGGATCCTCCAAAGGGGAAATAATTCGAGACCACCACTAAAGCCGTCAATAAAAACTTGCGGGTTAGATGGAAACTTTGCGAATTCCGCATCGCCAGATAAATTCTGTTCGCAATTGGACAGGATGAAGGAAATAAATCCGAGTAGTGCTATCCTAAGGCTGATTATTTTTATGCTTTTCATTTTGCTTGCTTTTATTTACCAACATTGATGTGCAGGTATGTTCTGAATTCCCACTCATTGCCATCCGGAAAACCAACCGGGCTTATGATGGGGGATGTTGCAAATTCCTCCGAGGCATTAGGCAGGTATCTCGGAGAGAATTCATTCAGTGAACGCCATGTAAACCGCATACCCAGTGTGGTATTCGGAAGAATAAACCAATCTTGTTTACCCACTGTGGTAGAGATATCGGCCATCACCTGAAGCGGGAATGTTAAGTTAAAATCGCGGTGATAATCGAAAGGACCCCAGTCGTTGAATTTGAGGTGTGATGAAAATTTCATTTTCCTGAAAATCAACCTGACATCACCACCATAGCGCTCAACTGTTCTTGGATCAGATCCATTCGCCTGTCCATTGCCGCCATATAAATTCGCGATAAACCCGAGTGAAGGATTAATCTTGGATACAATTCGTGCATTCACTTCCCATAAATCCAAGCGCGGTGCTGCACCATCTGCAGCTGTTGGAACCCGACCTGTTCCCGGAAAAATAACTGCGGCATCCTGTGTGGTGGGCAAGTGACGGTAAACAAATCCCAGGCTTCCTGCCAGCGTAGCATCTTCTGCACGATCGTTGTCCCATTCATACATCCAGGTACCTGGCGTTGGGTCAAACGTCAATAGAAGTTCGCCTCCGACTGTCTCGCGGTTGGATCGCACAATAAATGGATCATCCAGAATATTTCTCGGCCTTGCCGGTGGTGGGGCATCTCCAGGAATAGGGTTTATAAGTGGCTTTTGCCATAAGAAGTTAGGAGCCACCTGCCATTTTCCAAGCACATAAGTGAATCCTGTCAAGAGGTTATTCTTGTTTCCGCTACCACTGTCTTTTAGTGTCCAGCCTGTAAATGTTCGGGTGTAGTCTCCGCCACCGTTGGCAACCAGTCCCTGGGATGCAGCCTGAGCGTACCAATTAATCCGACCTGCAGAATAGCTTAGCTTAACTTTACCACCCCAGGTATCGGATGCCTGAACTTTGTCTACATATACCTGATAGTTTCCTTCCTCGCCTCGCACAACCTGAAATTCGCGACCAACAAGAGGCTGGCCACCCCAGATTCCACCCACTTCAATTTTTAACTTATCAAATAATTTGGTTTCTGCTTGAAGCGTTACTCTCCTCGTTCTTGGCTGTGGCACAGCAATAGAACTGATGGCAACTCCCGGATCATCCAGGTCTTCATGGTACATTCCGGTTAGGTTTAGCTTGCCTACTTTCCGCTGATATTTTACCAACAGCGCTGGGTTAGCTCCCCACCATAGTTCACGACCATACGCCACTTTTAATCCCTTCAGGTATTTCTTACCTGCAAACTCAACGCCTTGTGGTGCCAAACCATTATAGATGTCAATGTTAGGACCGTAGTTGGCTTCAGGATAAAGTCCAAAGAAATCTCCCTCATATCCCCAATGATAGTGACCTGTTCTATAAAATCCTTCAAGGTCAAATAGCTTATGATTCCAGGTGTAATCGACTCTGTAGACTGCCAGGCGGTTTAGCGAGTTGAGAACCTGGGTACCAGTTTGGGTCTGCACATCCTGAGGCCTTCCTCTGTTCTCGTAGAATATTTCATCTATCGGATTTAGCGCAACGTTGCCCAACACGTTAAATACTACATTTGCACGCACGTTAGAGGCAGGTTTTGCCTCTATACCCACATAGTAAGATTCCATGTGGTCAAAACCCAATTGATTTGGGAAGGTAACGTTGTTTGGATCGGGTTTATCAGGTGTGGTGATCAGATTTCCACCTGTATTAAAAGTTGTAAATTCTGCTCTCAACTCACTCACCCGAATTTTTTGTGATTGCTCACCGATTAATGCAGCCTGATCACCGCGTGCTTTCATCACGGCATCAATTAATTGAATAGAGGCAAAATGATTATCAACGCCTTCCAGCGTCATTCCCTGTGAATATGGATTCAATTCGTGAGCTTCCTTCAGTGCATAGTATGCGGCTCGTGGGTATAATTGATATAAACCGCGCGGAGTAGTCTGGCCTTTTGCACAGATACCAAACCATTCTTCATTCATGTTATTTTCACCTTCTGCAAAATCAAACTGGTATCCACCGTTTGCCCACGAGGCATTGTTATCATGCACATCCAGGTTTTTGGTTTGTCCGAACTTCCACCAGCCATCGCTGAATTGGAAGGTGAAACCGCCTATTGAATTTCCGGTCTTTCCTAAACCTGCAGCATTTTCATAGATTTCCTTCCAGTTGGCAACCATATAATGAGCTTGTGCTTCCTGGTCTTCCGAATGCTGTATGGCGTTGTAGGCATCTGCTCCGAACTCGGTGAACATGATGGGTTTGTTCAACTCATCACGTACACGCTGAAAAGCATCGCCAAACGAGCTTCCGCGATACACATTTGTGCCAAAGATGTCAATGTCTTTACACTCTTCCTTAATGATCTCCAGGAAGAGCAGATCACCGTTGCAAATGGCCACCGGATGAGTCTTATCAAGACTCTTCATGGCTAAAGTTGCCTCGTTGAACAATTTATACATGGCAATGGCCCGGGTCGTAGATTTTCTGTCTTTAATGGGTATATTCTCTGTTTCAGCGCCTTCCCAGAATAAGCCGTAATTGTTTTCATTTCCGAGCAGGTAGAGGAGAAGGCCCGGAGTACCCTTATAGCTTTCAACCATTTCCGTTACCTCCGCCATCAGTAACTTTTTCACGCGTGAATCTGCATATTCCGTATTGGCAACCCAGGCACCATCCAGAGTTAAACCATACCTTCCGAAGGAATGATTGAGCATGGTATAAATGCCATATTTTTCATAGATATAACGGATCCATTTCGGGGGCACGCCTGTGTATTGTCGTATGGTATTGACACCCATATTCTTTAACAAGGCCATCTCAGTATCAAGGGCAGCCATAATAATGTCGTCAGGCTGTTTCCATAGGCTGTAGGAAAAATTGGTGCCTATGGGAAAATAATCCCAGTTCATACCATTCATCATGAAATCCTTGCCATTAACCTGTAATTTCATTCCTCTATTGTCTTGAATTACTGTCACTTGCGCAGATTGTGCACGTACATTGGCAGCTAAAAAAAGAAGGACAAGTACTACGTAGATATTCTTCATATTAGGTTTGATTTATACTGTAAATGACCAAAAGCACTCGTTTGTTTGGTTTTAGTTCCGAAATCGTTTGAAATTTCAGAAACAGAGTTTTAATATTAAAAATTATTACTACATCAATACCTTCAAGAGACTACTACAAAACTTCAATTTTAATCCTCAGAGGGCGATTTAATAAATATGTTTGTTGCTCAAAGGCTACACAAAGACTATTAAAAAAGGTATTTATGGGCTATTCATGGTACATTTTAAAATGCTGGCTGTTTCTTCTTTTCTGGTTAGCCGCAGCGTCATCATCGCGAGCTATCACCGGCAAATATCCGATCAAGAATTTTGCTCCGGCTGAATATGGAGCTGGTATTCAAAACATAGATTTTGCCCAGAACAGAGATTTGAATCTTTTTGTAGCGAACAACCTTGGGGTATTGTCATTCAATGGAAATCAATGGCAAACGCATGCCCTTAACACGGGCAAAAAGCAACGGTCACTTGCTTTTGATGAACATTCAAATCGCCTTTATGTTGGTTCGCAAGGTGATTTTGGTTTTTTTGAAAGCAACTGGCGCTACGTTTCGTTGCTCGATAAAATTCCTCAGGATTTACGGGACTTTGACGAAGTGTGGGATGTCTTCATTTTCGACTCCAGCGTTTTTTTCTGCACGTTCCAGGGAATTTATATTTACAATGGCGACAGCGTTTCCATCATTACCAGCCCGGTTGGATTTAACAGGTCATTTTTAGCCGGCAACCAATTATTTACACAATCGCCATCAGGCGAGCTTTTTGAAATTGAAGGAGGCAAACTCATCCCACTCATTCGCAATGACCATGTAAACCAGGTTGTTGCTGGAGTAATCCACAATGAAATGGGCTATGTGTTATTTTACAATTCTGGAAAGGTTGAATTGTTTGATTCATTTGGAGTGGCAGATATATACCCTGATCTGGCCAAAACCCTATCCGGTAAGTATGTGAACCATGTAACACAAATTTCAGACGGCCGGTTAGTCATTTCCACGCAACGTGCAGGATTATTTATTTTTGATCCGTTGACAAATCAACATGAAAATATTACTGCCGAAGAAGGGTTAATGTCGAATGCATGCCTGAGGGTATTTCAGGATAAAAGCGGTAACCTATGGGTAGGGATGCAAAACGGGATTGCGTTAATTGACATCAAATCTCCATTGCGTTTAATCAACCAGAATATTGGACTGCAGGGCAGTGGCTATGAAGCTTTTGAAACACCAGAGGGAACCTATTATACCACTTCAAACGGAATTTATTTTCTGCCAGTTGATGCATCAACGAGTTCCTTTCTGCACGGTACCGAAGGGCCGGCCTATAGCATGCAGCTTATTAATAATAAACTTTATGCAGGGCACCACACCGGATTATTCATACTGGAAGACGGAAAAGCAAACAGAATCACCACCAGTGACGGACTATGGCAAGTGAAACAGTTGCGTTCAAATCCTAATTACGCTATTGGTGGTACCTATTCTGGTCTCTATCTTTTTCAGATTAATGCGAGTGGTACACTTCGTGAAGTTCAGAAAATAGAAGGTTTTAATGAATCCAGCAGGTTTTTTGAGGAAGACCGAAAAGGCAGAATCTGGGTTGGTCAGTATTACAAAGGATTGTACCGGCTATTGTTAACGGACTCTCTGCGCGAAGCGGTTGTAAACAAAGTTTCCGAATCACATGAACTCCCCATTCAACAGTATATCTTTTTAAGCAAAATAGATGATGAACTTTACATCAGTACTTCCAGGGGTATCTTTAAATTAGACCAGACAACGGACACGATAGGGGAAGAAGAAGTATTTTCCAGGGCAGTAGGTAAAAACTGGGTATATCAGCTTGTGCAGGATAAACAAAAGAATGTTTATGTCTATTCCGAGAATCTTGTTGGACTGTTCAAGCAGATTAGCCCTGGAAATTATGTTTATGTGCCATCATCCCTTTTTCAGTTACGCCAGTCTTTCAACAATGACTTGTTAAGTGTTTCCCGCAATGTAAAAGATGGCATTCTGTTTAATGCGAATGAGGGTTTTATACACTATAATGCAGACCTTGAGGATAGGGTTTCAGTTACAAGCGAACCCCTTGTGAGCCGGGTATTCAGTGTGGCTGAGGATAGCGTTTTGTATTCCCGTTTGCCCTTTCACGTAAGGCCCGAAAAACTTGAACCTATTCGGATTACCGAGGGTACACGGATTTTACAATTTGTAGTCGAGTCATTCAAATTTAAAGATGTTAACAATCAACAATTCCGATACCACCTCAGTGGTTTTGATGAGGGTTTTGGAGAGTGGACTAATACCAGCCTGAAAGAATATACCAATCTGAAAGTCGGGACGTATACATTCCAGGTTCAGTCATTCGATACACGTGGAGAAATCGTAACCAGTCAGCCCTTACAGGTTATCGTAACTCCGCCATTCTATAAGAGCCTTTTTGCCCGAATAATTTATTTCGTTTTTGGTATTTCTATTTTATACCAGATCTACCGCTTCCAGCGGCAATATTACAGAGGAAAACAAGCGAGACTGGAACAGGCCAGGCAAAAGGAGCTGGCACAGAAGCAACTGGAACTTCAGGAATTAAAAGAAGAACAGATAAAAAGTGAATTACAACATGTGAATAATCTTCTGGCCGCTTCTACCATGAACCTGGTTGTGAAGAATGAATTTATGGAAAGCATCAAGGAGGAAATTCGAAAAGCAAAAATCACGGACAAGGTAGAAGATAAGCAGCGTGCCCTTGAGCGCATTATCAAAGAAATTGATACCTCGCTTAGAGTACAGGAAGACTGGAAACAATTCGAATACCACTTCGATCGGGTTCATGGTGATTTTCTGAAAAGACTCACAACTCAGTTTACTGACCTAACTCCAGGAGAACAAAAATTGTGTGCTTTCTTGCGACTTAAAATGGATACGAAAGAAATTGCCAACCTCATGGCCATTTCATTGCGGGGTGTGGAGGTAACCCGATATCGTTTACGTAAAAAATTCAAGCTGGAAACCCAGCAGAATCTTGCCAAGTTTATTCTGGAGTATTGAAAGGATGCCATTTATGACAGGCAACTTTGTTGCAGTTAAGTCTTTCGGGCTGACAGATTAAATTTATACACCTCACATATATTGAGTGATCGCTTAACTTTGAATACATTTTTATGTTTTACTTTCACAATAAGTTATCAAGACCTTGTTAATCTGATATCGGACAGTCCGTTTCCTGATCATAATCATTGTATCTTATTTATGAAATGACTAGAATTAAAGCAACATAAAGTCGATCAGGAAAATGAATTTGAGAAGGATCGAACAGTATCTGTTACTTTTTTATAACTACTTGAATTAGCACATCATGAAAGTACTTCTATACACACGCGAATACCCACCCAATGTTTATGGCGGAGCCGGTGTTCATGTGGAATACCTGGCTCGTGAACTATCCCGTTTGATGGAAGTGGAAGTGCGCTGTTTTGGCGATCAGGACAATGAAGCAGAACAGTTGCGGGTTTCAGGATTCAATTCGGATTCACTGTCACTAAGTGATACAAAACCTGAACTGGCTCCCATCTTTAAAACCCTGAGTACCTGCATTCAAATGAATAGCGGGGTGATGAATGCCGACATCGTGCATTGCCATACCTGGTACGCACAGTTTGCGGGCATCTTATCAAAGCTCTGCTATGGCACACCGCTTATTGTAACTACTCATTCACTTGAACCACTCCGGCCATGGAAGCGGGAACAATTGGGCAGGGGATATGACGCTTCATCCTGGATTGAAAAGACAGCTATCGAAATGGCCGATGCGGTCATTGCTGTATCACAGGAAACCAGACAGGATGTATTGAAATACTTTAGTGTAGATGAAAAAAAGGTTAGTGTAATTTATAACGGCATTGACCTCGATGAATACACCGTAACGGATGACTCATCCGCGTTGGACAAATTCGGGATAGATAAAGCAAAACCCTATGTGCTTTTTGTAGGCCGCATCACCCGACAAAAGGGAATTATCCATCTGGTAAATGCGATCAAATATATAAATAGTGAAACGCAGATTGTATTGTGTGCCGGTGCACCTGACACCGAAGAGATCGGCCGCGAAATGAAACTAAGCGTGGAAGAAGTTCAGAAAAACAGGAGTAATGTGATCTGGATAGCCGAAATGGTAAGTAAAAAGGAAGCGATCCAATTGTATTCGCATGCGGCTGTGTTCTGTTGCCCTTCCATCTATGAACCTTTTGGTATTATCAACATTGAAGCGATGGCGTGTAAAACAGCAGTCGTGGCAAGTAGTGTGGGTGGTATCAAGGAGGTGGTAGTGGATGGAGAAACTGGAATTCTGGTGCCACTTGAACAAGATAAGATGGCACCCTTTGAAGCTTCTCATCCTGACAAATTCTCACGGGATCTGGCAGCAGGTATTAATAAACTAATGGCCGATGAAAAATTAAGAGAAACCATGGGCGCCCATGGCAGGAAAAGAGTAGAAAAATATTTTGACTGGAAGGCGATCGCCAGGCAAACAGAGACTTTATATAAAAAAATTCTGAATCATGATTAACGATGACGTGATAGCGATCATTCTGGGCGGAGGCCAGGGATCGCGTTTGTATCCATTAACAGCGAAACGTTCCAAACCTGCAGTGCCTATTGCAGGTAAGTACCGATTGGTAGACATACCTTTATCCAATTGTATTAATTCGAATATCAGCAGGATGTTCGTGCTCACACAATTTAATTCGGCCTCACTCAACCGACATATCAAGAACACCTACAATTTTAGTTTGTTCAGTCGTGCTTTTGTTGACTTGCTGGCTGCTGAACAGACCATGTCCAATAAGAATTGGTTCCAGGGCACAGCAGATGCCGTGCGTCAAAGCATGCACCACTTTCTCAATCATGAGTTTAAATATGTATTGATTCTTTCAGGCGATCAGTTGTATCAAATGGATTTCAATGTGCTGGTTCAGCGGCATATTGACAGTGGTGCCAGAATTACCATTGCTACCCTGCCGGTAAAAGCAGAAGAGGGCGTAGAATTCGGTATCATGAAAACCGACCATGAAAGCATGATCACCAGTTTTATTGAAAAACCGAATGCTGAAGAAATCCTGAAATGGAAATCTGATGTCAGTGACTATATGGAATCAGAAGGTCGCTTATACCTGGCTTCCATGGGTATCTATGTGTTTGACAGGGATTTGCTGGTTGAACTGATGAATGATCCAAGTACGAATGACTTCGGAAAAGAAATCATTCCACAATCCATCGGTAAACATAAAGTACTCAGTTATCAGTTTGAAGGATATTGGACAGACATCGGAAATATTCGTTCCTACTATGAGGCTAACCTGGGCTTCACCGATGGGATACCACACTTTAACCTGTTTGATAATAGAAGGCGCATTTATACTCACCCTCGAATTCTTCCGACTTCTAAAATATCAGGCACGTTAATCAATGACTCCGTTATTGCGGATGGCGCCATCATCCATGCTGCAAAAATTGAGCGGTCGGTTATTGGCGTGAGATCAAGAATCGGAAAAGGAAGTACTGTTATCAAGACGTATATGATGGGAAGTGACGCCTACGAAACGTTGAAAGACATAGCGGCAAGGCCAGGCGAAATATTGATGGGTATAGGGGAGGACTGTCATATTGAAAATGCCATTTTGGATAAGAGCTGTAAAATCGGAAATAACGTTACGCTTATTGGTGGTCCGCATCTTCCCAATCAGGAAACAGATTTGTATGTCATTTCGGGCGGTATAGTAGTGGTGAAAAAAGAAGCAACGATTCCACCTGGATTTGTACTTAAGTGAGAGCAGGATTCTCTGAACACAGCAACTGGAAGTATTCCCAATTTACCGACCACTATGTCTGTATGAAACATTTTGGTAGGCTGTGAAAGTGGGAGAGAAGTGCACTTGCTAATTCAAAACTAGGGGAACGAGCGCCACCTTTTCATCTACGACTGTATCAATTTGTGTTCAAGCGGTTTCCAGCTTATACCCCTTTCCATGGACATTAGTAATTCTCAACTCAGGATCACCGCCTAATTTTTTTCGAAGTTTCGATACAAACATGTCCAGACTGCGACCGGTGATGACACCTTCATTGATCCAGATTTCCTGCATCAACGTTTCGCGAAGAATCAGTTCACCGAAATTCTTATTAAGCAATTCGAGAATCTTATACTCTTTTTCTGTGAGGCTAATCACTTCACTTCCTAATAATAAACGCTGACCCTGGATATCAAACAAGAATTTTCCTATAGCTGCCCCTTCTGGAAGTGGCTCTGTGACTATGCTGCGGTCTTGATGCCCAACGAGCGCGGGTGTTACATTTTTCTTAAAACGCCCAATCAAGTAAGTAACACCCAACACCAAAAGCATGCCGCCAGCAACCATAATGAAAAGCGGATTGTCAGTGATTGACAAATTCAAATCCTTACGTTTTGGGCTGGCTTCCAGGCGGTCCCTTTCAGCCGATTTGCCTTCTTCCCTCAGTGGATCAATATCAGCTTTCTTCTGCTCCAGGTCTTTATAAAAATCGGGAAAGGCAATTTCTATTGTATAACATCCCGGCATTTGATTTCTGCCCTTGCAAGGCAGCACATCCGGGGTGGTATTATTTACTTGAAAACCATAAACGATACCGACTTTCTCGCAATCATGTACTGTAACAGCGTAACCAGATGGGAACTGTTCTTTGGGAAGCAAGCCTTGCGTCAGCGCTATGAGCGAGTCATTATTGAAGACCAATTTATTTTCGAATGTGAGCAGAAACGTGCCTTCTTTAATCTCAATAACCGGTAATACACGTGAGGTTAAGTCTCCCGACTGCAGCAGCAACCGATCACCAATTTGACGGATAATGAGGTTTACTTGCTTCGCCCGTAAGTCGCGGTCGGTACGTTTTGTAAAAGACGAGGCAATAAAAAGTACGGTAAGTATGACGATGGATATGCGTGGAACCACCACTAAATTGTGATTAAAAAAGCCCCTAAAAGAAGATTTTACACCCATTTACATTTTTTTTACAATTCATTTACTATGAAAAGCGAAGCGGTTGCGTACGTTCGAGTGCGCAAAGGTAAAGCAATTTTTGCTTGTGAATCCTTGCGCTACTTCGGTAACGAGATCAAAAAGAAAATAGTAGTAATCAAAAAATGTCAGTAGTTGTTCTTTAAAATTTAAAACCAAATCTATTATGCGTTACCTACATCTGTCTTTATTGTTTTGTGTGTTGAGCGTCTTTTCGTCTAAGTTGGTTCTTGAAAATCCATCATCTCCAACAAATATTTTAAAGGCTTCCACAACGAGTTGGTCCGCAGCAAGTGATGTTGACCTTGGAAAAGCAAACGTTATTCTACAATCAAAAGATGGCGGGCAGACCTGGGAAGACATAAGCCATAGTTTACCCGATAGTCAACTGCCTGAAAGCTTTTATGCCGGAGAGTCTGATCTCTATTTGCGGATGATGGATGTAATGTATCGCAGTAAGAGTAATCTTAAGACTCCCATCTGGGAAAAAGTGCAGGGTCTTGATCCGCAATCTAATTCGATTGCCTTCAATCGTTCCGGAGTTATGGCCTATAATTATAAAGGCAACGTGTATCAGAAAAAATCATCTGGCGACAGTTGGTTGCCGGTATTTACCAATTTCAAAAAGTCATTGATGCGAACCATTTTTGAAGCCGCAGATGGTACATTATTCTTAGGTCGCGATAATGGTCTTTACAAATCTGAAGACAACGGACGCAGCTGGAAACAAGTTCAAAATGAAGGCTGGGTGATGGAAATCGTGGAAGCAGAAGGTGTGCTCCTGGGCACAGGTCTAAAAGGTATCATGCGCTCCACCGATAAGGGAGAACACTGGGAATGGGTAATCAGTGAAGGCGGTGTGGGCATTGATGTGGAACGCATTGAAGGTGGCTTTGCTGCGATAACATATAATACTGCTACCCAATCCAGAAGAATACGTATTTCAATGGACGGTGGAAAAACCTGGCAAGCCATCGATTCAGGGCTGCCGCCTTCTATGAACATTTCATCCATTAAGCAAATAGGAAACTATTTAATATGCGGTCACCCGGATGGCATATTCCGTTCCTCCGACTATGGCAAAACATGGAAGATGGTTCATGATGGTGTAGAGAAAGGCAAAATCAAAATCAGCACCGTTTGGAATGTGAATCCAGGCCCGGATGATCGAAAAGTGTTTACACTATTTGTCTCCGGCAATGTAGTGTTCGCGGTGGCAAGAGAGGGTGGATGCTGAACAATGATATCCAGGCTTCTTCTAAGGAATGACTCTTTACAGGATGCATTTTTCTATTCCGTTCTCAGGCTGTTCACCGGATTCTCCAGGGCTGCTTTCACTGCCTGAAAGCTAACGGTAGCCAGTGTGATCGTTTGTGCCCCACCTGAAGCAGCAGCGAATATCCACAACATCATTTAGTTGTTTGATGTGATGGAACTGTGAAGCCGGATGAGTTTCCAACTACCAATTAGATACTAGCCCAACTGGCAAAGGTTGCATCCTGGATGCAGGAAAATTTTAAGTGGTCACATCCATGGAGGGATTTTAACTGAATTAGAACCTAATGATGGCTAAGCGTTATCGTAAATAGTTTTGGTATAGTAATTCCACCGTACTCTTCACTATCCCGCAAAAAGTCCCTTTTGTATAGGGAAATTTTTTATTTTAGCCACTGCATATGCTGTCTGAGAAAACCCGCGAAAGATCTCTTTGTTTATTCCTCCTATTTGCTATTGCCTACGCCACTGGTTATGCCCAGGAAACTGATGAATACTTACTCTGGGCAAAAGTTTCCGATTTCCCTGAAAATTCTGGTGCTATCGTAAATCAAAGTGATCTGGATGCAGACGGTAACCTCTATGTGATTGGCAGTTACTATAAATCTTTTCCATGGGATCAGGATCCAACACAAACCATTAGCATGTTGCAAATATTCCTTCGCAAATATGACACCAACGGCAATTTGCTTTGGTCTCAAGAATTCGGCACAGATAAAAACTACAGCTACGGCACGGATATTCGGGTTGACAGACAAGGAGACATTGTTTTTGCAGGTTATCTCTATGATTTGGAGGGAACAGTTTTTGGACAGGCTGTTCCAGGGTTTTTTCTGGCGAAGATGGACAGTGGAGGAAGTCTGAGATGGATACAATCACTCTCGAACACTAGTTTGTGGACCTGGGGCGAAAGGATCGGCACGTTGTGTAAGCAATCTAAATTAGAGATAGATCTGGATAACTCTATCGTTATATATTCTAATGGCAACCCCGCTGGATCACCTCGTACTCCAACCTCTGGATTATACATCAACCGGTATTCTACTACGGGAAATCTGACGCACCAGTATCAGATTACCCATGACGATAATTTCGATTCACCGGGCATAGGTGGTCTTGCCATTGATAAAGATGGGAGCTTTATCATCACTGGATACTTTCATAATAGCTTACAAATAGGAACTGAAATATTGGGGATTCCAGGGTCTCAGAGCCCCGCGCCCGTGCACTTATTCATTGCTAAGTTTTCTTCTACAGGTATATTTTTATGGGTTAAAGAAGCGGAAGGAACAAGCATAGGCAGTGACGTTGACGTGGACAAGTTCGGCAATATTTATCTTACCGGAATAGCACCAGGGCATGCCACATTAGGCGGAAGTATAGAGATTAATTCAAGCGACTTTTTTTCTGGGTTTATCGCCAGACTGGATTTCAATGGAAATACGGTTTGGTCGAATGTTATCGTGGGAGGGCACCCCATAAGTTTGAAAAGAACCAACATGGGTGATCTTTACATTTCAGGAACATGCAATAACTATCTCACATACGACCAGTATAAAATAATGCGAACAGGCCTGGAAGAATCATTTGTGCTCAAGATTAATTCAGATGCTTCTTTCGGAGCAGCATTGGTAAGTGATGGGGTACCTCGCGGAGTGTCCTATAGGATTGCGTATAACAGCAGCATAGACGATGCAGGGAATATTTATACGATCGGTAACTTTAGTGATGAGATTGTATTTGGTTGCGACACGTTACGGTCGGCAGGGGATGAGATGTTCATCACTAAATATAGTCATTTGCCTCCTGTATATTTACTGCCTGTAATTGGTCTAGATAACGTATGTGATGGAGAAGCCCTTATACTTTCTACATCACCAGTTCCCGAACCCGTTAAATATTTCTGGACTGCACCTCCCGGAGTTTTTATTACCTATCAGGAGGCTAATCATATAACCATGTCAGTTCCAGCTGCTGCGGATGGGGGTGAAGTGAGCGTGGCGATCAGGAAGGGATGTTATAATTATCAAACCGACAATCCCTACAAAATAAGCATGAAGTTTGCGCCCGAGCCAGTTATCGTATCTGGTCAATCAGTATATTGTAATGGAGGAGAAGTACGTTTTAACAGCACTACATCTATTCATGCCACTTCTTATGTTTGGGAACTTCCCATTGGAATTACGTCAAAACAAAATACACTGGTTACCATCGAACCGTATATTGATACAATCATTTCCAGTGAATTCGACAAAGGTACTGTCACAGCAAAGAGCAGGAATGAATGCTTCACCGGGGAACCATCAGAGGGTTTTATGATACAAATGATCAAGGCCCCGCCACCAATAGCATTTATCAATACAAAAGATGAGTTTTGTAATCGGGGACAAAAAGAAATTTTTGAAGTAACCAAATCAGATCTCGCTTCCGAATATGTTTGGAAAGTTCCTTCCATGATGAACGAGACCGGAACGATTACCACACCCAATAGCCACATACAACTCACCTTAAAAAACGAAGGATCAGGACTTCTATCGGTGTATGCCAGAAATGTATGTCACCAAACAGAAGAGATTAGTTATCCCATAAAACTAACCAATCCGCTGATCGGACCGGAGATATTAAAATCACGCTGCGATCTTGAACTAACCACGGATGGAACGGAGAATATTGAATGGTTTAGGGATGCCCGGAAATTTGACGAGGGAGTACAAACCATTTCGCTCTCCCTCGATGGGGAATATTATGTTACAGTATCTAATTACTGCGGAACAGTAGCCAGCGCTATCGTTGCCGCTAACCCCTTGGTTGATGAGAAACTTTTTATCCCCAACGTAATCACCCCAAACAACGATAGGGAAAACGACCTGTTTAGTATTAAGCCCGGGATGGATGAGTTATCATTAGAAATATTTAATCGTTGGGGCAAATCGGTTTATAATAATTCGAATTATAAAAACGAATGGGATGGCTCGGGCTTGGAGGAAGGTGTATACTTCTTTCAGATGCAACATGCTTGTCTCAAACAACAGTATAAAGGTTGGCTGCAGATAATACGGTGATGACAGAAGTGAACGTGAGTAGCCTGCATGATAGATTTTGCCAATCTTTGTCCCGGCATGACAACACCAACTCCCTTTCGCAAAATCATCCACATCGACATGGATGCCTTTTATGCTTCGGTGGAGCAACGCGATAACCCGGAGTACAAGGGCAAACCAATTGTAGTCGGTGGCAGTCCGCAGGGACGGGGCGGAGTGGTAGCCGCTGCCAGCTATGAAGCACGGAAGTTTGGCATACACTCGGCCATGCCATCGAAAAAAGCAGTGCAGCTATGTCCCGAATTAATTTTTATCTATCCAAGGTTCAGCGCTTACAAAGAAGTGTCGGGCCGCATACGCGAAATTTTCAAACGCTACACCGACCTTATCGAACCCCTGTCACTGGATGAAGCCTTTCTCGATGTTACTGAAGACAAACAAGGCATCGGTTCGGCTATTGAAATCGCCACACGCATCCGTCAGGCCATTTATACCGAGCTGCAACTCACGGCATCGGCCGGTATCTCCATCAATAAGTTTGTAGCCAAAATCGCCACCGACCTGAAGAAGCCCAATGGGCAAACCTTCATTGGGCCCTCGCAGATTGAATCGTTTATGGAGAAGCTTCCGGTTGAAAAGTTTTTCGGGGTAGGAAAAGTAACAGCCGCGAAAATGAAGACCATGGGTTTACATACCGGTGCCGACTTGAAAAAATTATCGGAACAGCATCTGGTGAAACACTTCGGGAAATCCGGCAGATTTTTCTACAAGATTGTGCGTGGCATCGATGATCGTCCTGTTCAACCCGATCGCGAAACAAAATCCGTCAGTGCCGAAGACACCTTTGCCCATGACCTCACCACGCTGGAAGAAATGAAGGAAGCCCTGGAAAGCATTTCTGAAATTGTATTCAACCGGGTACAACGGTTATCGCTGAAGGGGAGAACCGTTACGCTTAAAATCAAGTATCACGATTTTAAACAGATTACCCGAAGTCAATCGTTTGACAAGGCTGTGACCACGGTGGAAGCGCTCACCGAAACCGCCCATCAATTGCTTGCCGGCACCGACCTCACCGACAAAAAAATCCGCTTGCTGGGGGTTGGCCTTTCCAACTTTGAAGGCATCGTTATTCCTAAAAACGAAACCGAAACCGATCAGTTGAAATTGTTTTGAATGACATAAGGACTCGACTTCTATCCAAAAAAATCATGTTTGGTAAAATGAAGAAGAAGGAACGCATTCAATAAACGTTGGGTGTTTGGCAGAGCGCAGAACCATGTAGCGAAACAGAATTACATCCGCGCTATTTGTTATGAATAAAGTACAGAACATCTCCCTCGGAGCTATAATCAACACCCAATGCAATAAATGTAGTGTTGTCCGAGGTCAGCTCCAGTTTCCTTAGGTAATTGACAAAGAAGCCTGTTTCTTTTACTTTTTGTAAGGTAGATGTATCGTATGACCTGATCAATGTAGCGCCATGGTAGTGCACAACACTGCCGTCAGGACTTAGTGCCGGAACGTTTGCCCCGATCACTCCAGCCGCTGAAACCGGGTTGGTATTCAATGCCTCGAAATCCAAATAAAGTTTAGTGCCTGCAGGATTGATGACCAGAAATTGCCGGGATGATGAAAAGACATAGTCGGCCTCCTGTGCAGGATCAGTATAGGTGCCATAAGGGTCCAATTTGTACAACCGATTGCCATCGATCACATAAAAATACTTGCCATAATCAGCAGCCAGCGCAGGGTGGAAGCGAACGACTTGCGGCATGAATCGCTCAACAAGGTTATTTTCATCGGTCTTGATCACCACTACGAAGGCAATGCCATATTGCTCAGGGCTGCCGGTAACAAAAACTCTTCCAGGTGCAGCTTCCATCACATCAAATGCCTTGAGATCCCCGAGTTTTTCAGACACATCCAATTGAGTAACCTGTTTGTTGTTTAGATCAAGAAAAGCAACACCTCCAGAACCATATAAGGCTATGTACAGGGTTGATTTATCATGGCTAAGACTGATACCATGAGGCATTGAACCCACCGTTATCTTATCCTTCAGTTCATGGGTAATGAGATCATAAACATGAACCTCGTTCAACTCGGGTAATGAAACGTACAGTTGGTTTCGGGATTCATCCACTTCAAAATCAACGGTGCGTCCCTGAAGTTGTACTAATTCTCCAAATAAGGTGCCTGCTTCATTCTCTACCGAAGACGTCAGCGTATGGACAACGATTTTGTACATATAGAAAGAGTTTACCATCAAGTCCGGGGATGAATCGGTGTACACGGTGTCAGAAACATTGGTATACTCAGCGATCGGTTTGTATATGCCATCCGATCCTGCCCGATGAAGACTATATTTTTGAAACCGGGTGGCCTTGTTCTTCGACCATTTCACTTCGATGCTTTGCCTGGTACTTGTAAATGACAAGGCGCTGATGTAAAGACTTTCCAGATTAAAAAATACGGAATCAGTCCCTATCACCGCAGCTACCGTGTTTTCGAGAGTCGAAGTGGAACCAATAAAGGTGGTTGAGGCCTGTCCGCTCTGATCAGTCTTGGTTACTTCGGAAGCAACCTGTCCATTGCCCATCAGTACTACAAATTTCACGGATACATCTACCGCAAGCGTTCCTAAGTCGTCCATCACTTTAACTTTCAAGGGTTTATTTGCCTCGAGACCCGCACCAACATCCTGGTTATTTCCGTCAGTAATGAGTATCAGCGAAGTGTGTGACTTCGATACACCATAGGTAAACACTACTTTATCTGAAAGTCCTGAAGCGCTGGCTTCCAGCACAATCGGTGCACTATTCGGATTGACTTTAATGTGGGTGTAGGCGACACCATTAGCATCTGTCGTGGTCTGTGTTGTCGTGAGCGCTGCATCACCTTGCGTCAACTTAAACATGACTTCGATGCCGGGCAGCGGATTTTTATCTTTATTCGTCACCCGAACCGTAATTAAATAAGGTCCTTCACTTAAATAGATGTTATCGCTTATTGGACTAACCGCGTCCATATATGCTGGTACTAAAGCAGACTCGTCTTCGGTACAGGAGATCACCATCACCAACACAACCACGAGACGAAAAACCGAGGAAATGCGCATAACCTTTACTTTCACAAATTGACTTTAAAAATACGTACGGTGTAGTAGGGGGCGATAGGAATGGATACCAGGAACACACTCAACGCATCAGCCGAAAGGAAGATCCTGGGACTGTTGAATCCCAACGGAATAGATTTCTCAATACTTTGTGTCACGAGGTCGAGACGGTCCAGTTTCCAGCGTTCAAAGCTGCCACCATAAAAACAACCAAAGAGTTTCTGATTGGACACCTGAAGACTGTATAACGTAGAGCTGTTCCATTGATCAATGGGTTTCAAGGTATTTGTACTGACCAGCTGGCCACTGGTTAAATAGAGCACTGCGCCATCAGTAGAAAGCGCACAGCCACGAGTACCACTTACCGTACCATGAACATCCTCCATTACAATGGGGGAATCGGCAACCGACATATCGATCTTGAATAGTGAGTTGGGAGTCAGCAAACTTTCTTCCATATACAGGTAATTTCCATGCTCTGCGACAAACGTTGGGGCACCTGACGAAAAGAATTTATCGCTGGCTACCCTGCTGGCAACATAGTTGGCAGACTCATCAATCCTGGCCACATAGCCTCCATAGGAAGACGCATACAGCTGCCCGTTGGCCGCAGCATAGAGGTCTACAATAGCGTTGGCCCCGATCACGGCCGATAGGTCGACATCCTTTAACATTGTCTTGGAGGCAAGATCGATGACTTGAAATCGGGGTAATCCGTAAAGGGCCACGTATAACTTTGTTTGGTCAGAACTAACCGCCAGCGCATAAGGCGAGTCTTGTAATTCAATGCTGTCTGTTTTTTGGAAAGTATCCGTGGATATCATCAGCACACGCCTACTCAATAGCCTGGCCACATAGATGGCAGACTTGTCCCTGTTCATGATGACATCCGCAATATCAGATTCGTTTTGTAGGTCCATCGACTCACCACGTTCTCCCATCCGCCCGTTGCTGTCTACATGATTGCCCTTGTCCGAGATAACACGGATTTTGTAGGTATAGACTCTTCCAATATCCGCACCTTCATCTGCAAATACGGTGACATCAGGATCACTGATGATACCCACCTCTGTAAAATTAACCGTGTATCCCGGGGACCTTAAAATTCTGTAATATGCAAACGAGGAATTGACTGATTTGGACCACGAAAGATCCGCAGCGTATTGCGTGGAGACGACCGGATTCAAGGTAACAGGTAGCAATGAAAACACGGTGAAGGCAATAGGGAAGGAGCCCCCCGCACTTGCAGTTACTTTACTTACAGGAAGCGTTCCTGCTGTAAATTTGGCATAGGCTATTCCATCGCTGTTGGACTGGAATCGGGACAAACTGGAATCGATGCTTCCGTTTCCTGAGGTTATGGAAAAATCAACGGTGATATTCTTTACCGCATTGCCAAAAGCATCCACTACTTTGACCTGAAGATAGTCCGGCAAAGCAGTCATGGACACGGCTTCCTGCATATCTCCGGAAACCAGCTGAATGGCTGCGGGCATCTGCGCCACAATATCCAATATCAACAAGAGCGGAGGATTTTCCAGTGCCGGAACGAATGCCTCGATTTCTATTCGTTGCACCTTGGATCCGGTTGTCACCTCAACGGTGGCAATGCCTTGTGCATCGGTCATTATCGTACTGTTCGATAGCTGGGCCGATCCATCGCTTACGCTAAAGAATACGGTAACCTGTGGCACAGGCTGGCCATCCCGGGCAAGTACCCGTACACTAAACTGCTTTGTAATTGACGATTGAGCTTCCAGTATGTAACTCGATTCCCCTACCGATACCAACTGGAAAGGAACCAAAGCTGGTAACTCCGCTTCGGGTGAACAACCGGTGATCAGTAATGTAAATATGATAACCAGGTAAGAGAGATGGGCCCGATGCAGGACACTGGTAAGATCAACGAGATGCCACACAGTATAAATATTTTACTGAAAGCTAATGAAATGATTCCATGTGTCAACGGGTGTTTGGTCTCTGCTTACTTGTATGGCGGGTTGATTCTGTCTGGCCCAAATCGTTGGCTTCTGGTGTTCCCGCCAATGTAACCGGCAGTAAGGCACTCATGGCAGCGGTTATACTGGTGGTCATTCTTACCCAGGCCAAACGATTAATTAAACTACATTATAGTTCTATAATGTTTATGCGCCTGCCTGTCGGCTAAGGAAGGTTATGTTAAGTAGCTTTGGTCCCGCGCCTCGCGGGAGGCTTACTGAAATGTTCATAGAAAGCTTTTTTTTGCGTGGGCTTTCAATAATTCAATCTACATCATTCATCCGAACACGGAAGCGATACTTGCCCGCGTTGCGGGTTGAAACATTTTGGGAGGTTTTGAAGGTGGGTAGGCTTGTCTGCCGCAATTAAGGAAGTTGCAGCCGGATAGTGGTTGCATTTCCTTTTTGATCTTATCTGTAACAAAAGCTTTCCTGGCTAACCTTCAGACGAATTACCCCCAACTAAGCGGCCGTTCCCTGGCCTTGGCTATTATCTGGCAAATCAAAACTGAGCCAATAGAAACGAAACAATCTAACCCGAATAAGATTTTTTAAGGAATTTCTAATGGGGAATAATATTGAATCAGACGCTTTTATTAAAGCCTCCAGATCAAACGGTAGTAATCATGACATTTATCATAGTTTAACTATTATGACAGTAATACTATTGCTGAAAGAAAGCTTTACTAACATCACATGAAGCTTGGCTATCAATAAAAGTTATGAAAAGTGCCTTTATAGATATCAAACATGATCTTCCTGCCAGTATAGTCGTTTTCTTTGTTGCCGTTCCGTTATGTCTTGGCATCGCTTTAGCATCTGGCGCGCCATTGTTTGCCGGTATTATTGCCGGTATTGTAGGAGGTATTGTGGTAGGCGCTGCCAGTGATTCAGCATTAGGTGTTAGTGGGCCTGCAGCCGGACTGTCAGTCATCGTTTTAACATCCATCGCATCGCTTGGAGGTTCCTGGGAAGCTTTCTTAACAGCAGTTGTGCTGGCAGGAATTATACAACTCATTATGGGATTTGCCAGGGCCGGGTTTATTGCCTACTTCTTTCCTTCCTCTGTGATTAAAGGAATGCTTACGGGTATCGGCCTGGTCATCATCTTTAAGCAAATACCACACGCATTAGGTTGGGATAAAGATACGGAAGGAGACTTCTCTTTCTTTCAGGCTGATGGAGAAAATACGTTCTCAGAAATTATCAAGGCATTTCAGTTTTTTACACCAGGGGCCGTTATTATCGCCATCCTCTCATTGGCCATACTGATCATATGGGATACGATACTGACGAAAAAGCATAAGATTTTCGGAATGATAAATGGACCACTGGTCGTGGTGATCATGGGTATTCTCATGAACCATCTTTATCAGCAGGAAACATTAAATTTTAGTTTAGCTGCCGACCAGGTCGTAAGAATTCCAGTACCAGAAAGTTTAGAGGGTTTTTTAGGTCAATTTACAATGCCTGATTTTTCGGTTCTTACCAATGTTGAAGTCTATAAGGTAGCCATTGTATTAGCAATCGTTGCCAGTTTAGAAACCTTACTTTGTGTTGAGGCTACAGACAAACTTGATCCTTATAAAAGGGTTACACCAACGAATAGAGAACTGAAAGCACAAGGCTTTGGGAAATGTGATTTCAGGTTTAATTGGAGGATTGCCAATTACTCAGGTTATTGTTCGCAGTTCTGCCAATATTGAATTCGGTGGTAAAACGAAAATGTCTGCCATCCTTCATGGTGTGTTCTTATTAATTGGTGCGTTAACCATTGCCAGTATATTGAACATGATACCACTGTCCAGCCTGGCGGCTATTCTATTAATGGTAGGTTATAAACTTGCCAAACCTTCTCTTTTCAAGCAGATGTTTAAATTAGGTTGGGAACAGTTTATTCCGTTTACGGCAACAGTAGTCGGCATTCTTCTGACGGATCTTTTAACGGGAATTACCATTGGTGTGCTCTTCGGTATTTTCTACACCTTACGACATAGCTATCGCAATTCGTATCACATGAAGGAAACCAGGACGACTGAAAATGGGCAACAAGTACATCATCTTGTTTTAGCCGAAGAGGTCTCTTTTTTTAATAAAGCAAGCGTGAAAAACATACTGGATACAATTCCTGCCAATTCAAAAGTTGTTATTGACTGTTCGAAATCTAAATCAATTGATTACGATGTCGTTGAGTTAATCAAGGATTATGAAAGCAATGCTAAAACCAAAAACATTACTGTGGAGAAAATAAATTTCAACAAATCAACTTAGATGATTGCCTTCAAGTATTGTAAACATTAAAGGATGAGAACCCATACCAAAGAAGCTATCAATAAAATCAACCAATGCAAACCATGGAAAACTTTAACCATATTCAGATAAAGATTAATGAATCGGTCTATACCAAAGATCCTTGTTCATCTGATCTTGGAAAAAAAATCATACTGCATAGCATTGAGTTAATCGATGAACTTGGTTTTGAATCTTTCACTTTTGCAAAACTGGCTGACAAGATATCGTGTACGGAAGCCTCCATCTATCGTTACTTTGAGAATAAACACCGACTGCTGGTTTATCACCTTACCTGGTACTGGACCTGGATGGAGTATCGCATCACCATCGCTACAGCCAATATAAATTTTCCCGAGGAGCGACTTAGGATAGCACTCCAACTACTGACCTCACCGCTTGAACAGGAATCACGCATTCCACAGGTAGATGAGGCCGCTCTTTACAGAATTGTGATAGCCGAATCGCAAAAAGTTTATCTGACCAAACAAGTGGATGAAGAAAATAAGGAGGGATTATTTTTAAGTTATAAACGACTTTGTAAAAAAGTGGCAGGCATCGTGAGGGAAATAAACCCTGACTATCGTTTTCCTACTGCGTTGATTTCGACAGTAGTTGAAAGCTCATATGATCAGCGCTATTTTGCCCATCATCTTCCATCACTTACTGAAATACCGATTAACGATGTGAATGGTATTACCGAATATTTAACGGAGCTGGTGTTTAAAGTAATAAACACTCCATCCTCAAATAGAACTTCCACTTAATGAATTCTATACAACAGTAATGAGTAAGATTAATACGATAGCCGATTTTAATGACAAAAATTAATGAGTCATGAAAAATAATTTAGTTCCGATTGATTTCTCGCTCTATTCAATTAGGCTAACCAATCTCTTAAGGAGCGACAAATGGGTGAGCGATGGAGAAGTAAAATACTTTTGGATTTAATATGAAATAAAAACCCTAATCAAATGAAAAACATAATAGTATCCACGGATTTTTCTACTACAGGGAACAATGCCGTGAAGTTTGCGATCCAGTATGCTTCATCAATCAAATGCAAGCTCATGGTATTCCATGTTGTGCGCATGCCAAAATTCAGCCCAACAATAAGTGAAGCAGCATTTCTTGAGCTTGAGAAAAAAGAGGAGAGAAGTCAAAAGCAAAAACTCGAAAGGCTGGTGGATAAAATCCATCGCGATCTTCAGCTCAAAAAGAATGCAAAAAGAGTTAAAGTAGAAGCCAAAAACGGGATTTTTGTAACCGAAAGTTTAGTAGCTGCTGCGAAAACCTACAACGCTGATCTGATTGTAGTCGGAACCCACGGGGCTACCGGATTAAAACTTTTTGGAAGTACCAGTTCAGAGATCATTTTTAAAGCCGAGGCTCCTGTACTGGCAATCCCACCACGGTATCGTTATAAAAAACTAAAAACGATAGTATATGCTTCAGACCTCAAAAACCTTGTGAACGAACTACGCTGTGTAGCTCCTATAGCTATGCAGGAGAAGGCGGTAATTGAAGTTCTCAATTTAAAGTTTGGGTTAGGCAATGCTAAACCAATCATTGATGAGAAGGAGTTAAAGAAACAGGTGAAATATAAAAAGCTGAAAGTCATCGTACAAAAAGAAAGGCAAGGGCTAACGATTATCGAACAATTACAACGGTATCTGAAAAGTCATAAGCCAGAAGTACTGGTCATGTTTCCTGAAGAACGAAGTTTATTTGATAAGCTCTTTGTAAGAAGTAAAACGGAAGAACTTGTTTATCAGATAAAACTTCCCTTGCTCACCTTTCTTAAATCGCGAGTTAAATAATACTAATAAGCATCATTATGAAAATTCTCATCCCGACTGATTTTTCTGCCAATGCTGATCATGCGCTTAACTATGCTTCATTACTGGGCAAAGTCATGAATGCAAATTTGATCTTACTGCATGTATATACCCCACCCGTTACCAGGGGAAATGTTGCTTATCCATTGATTACCGAAGAGATAGGCAGAATGATAGGTGAAGCAACGGAAAAGCTCCATACTATCTCTTCTGCACTCTCAGAAGAATATGGAATAAGTTGTGAGCATCGGGTAAGAATGGGAAGCCCGGTTGGAGAGATTGTTAATGAAGCTGAAAATAGTCAGGCAGATTTGATAGTGATGGGCACTCTGGGAGCAAGTGGACTTGCCAAAATGGTTTTTGGAAGTAATACGGCTTCTGTCATGGAAAGGGCCATCTGCCCAGTGCTTGCTGTGCCCGCGAATACTACACTGGCATTACCTAAAAAAATTGTATTTGCTACTGACTATGAAGACAATGATATACAAACCGTGAAAGAGCTTAATAAAATAGCGAGGCGCCTGAAAGCCGAGTTTATCCTCCTTCATGTTTCAAAGGAAAATTTAAAATCTGACCGTGATCTGATCGAAGATTTTTCAAAGGCAATAGCGAAAGAGGTCAACATAGAACAGCCCTTCTATTATGTGATGCATCATGAAAATACTCAAAAAGGTATTGATCACTTTGTAGACTCCGTGGGAGCTCATCTCATTGCATTGTCTATGCGAAAGCGGAGTGTTTTTGAAAAACTCTTTGGCTCCAGTCTTTCAAAAAAAATGGTCTATCAGGCCTGTTTACCGCTTCTTATCTTTCATGCTGGACAGCCTGAATCTGGCTATAATGATTTTTAGAAAGAATAGTTATGTAAGAAGATTTTGATAACCCAGATTTAAAAACAAAATAGTATGACCATTCTCGTTCCTACCGATTTTTCAAAACTGTCTAAAGTGGCGGTTTTATATGCTGCACGAATAGCAAAAAAGTTAAAGGCCAACGTTATTGTGCTGGCCGTGATTACGATGAACACCTCGGCTGCAACTTCTATTAAGTGGAAGAAACTGGAAGATGAGATGATAAAAATGGCTAAGCAGGATGCAGATCAACTCATGGAGGAAGTCCGCAGCCAGATAAAAGGTAAACTGGAAATTACGTATGAGTACATCAATGGTTATCCGGTAGAAGAAAGGATAGAAACATATGCTGTTGAAAATCGAGTTGATCTGATTGTGATGGGTACCAAGGGTGCATCAGGATTGAAGAAAGTTATCATGGGAAGCAACACGGCATCTGTTATTGGTAACAGCAGCATACCTGTAATTGCTGTGCCGGGTGAAACCGAATTTAAGCAGATTAAAAAAATTGTATATGCCAGTGATATGACTAATATCTCAAAAGAGATAAAAACACTGGTCAGGTTTGCCGGTATTTTTAAGGCATCCATCCGGGTTCTTCATATCATCCCTTCCAGTTCGACAAATAAAATAGACATCAAAAAGACGGTTGCTGATCTGGTCAAACAAAGCAAATACTCAAAGATATCCATGAAGGTGTTCAGGAATGATCACATTGCGGATGCGGTTGATCTTTTTGTTGCGGATCAAAAGGCAGATATGCTGGCTATGTTCACACACAAACTTGTTTTTTATGAAAGGCTATTTGGCAAAAGTGTAACCCGCCAGTTGTCTTTTCATGCACGTTTACCTTTACTGACTTTTAATAGGACAACACTTGGTTAAACCAGGTATAACTGAATACTTTATACGTAATGGGGTAGTTGATGAAAGGATTAAAAGTATTTTAACATGATCACCGACATTGCCGGATTTCTTTTTTGTACAGTGCTCATCACATTAAGTGGTACGCAACTCTCTAAATACGGCAATCGGTTAGCCGATCTCACAGGACTGAGTAAAGCCTGGATTGGTTTAATCCTGATGGCAACAGTTACTTCGTTGCCAGAACTTGTCACCGGTCTTAGTGCAGTCATTGTAGTGAAAGCTCCTGATCTGGCAGCAGGAAATATCCTGGGTAGTTGTGCATTTAATTTATTGATTCTTTCTGTGCTTGATGTAATGGTAAAAAAGCCAATTACCTCTCTGGTTAAAACAAGTCACGTGGTTACCGGATCGTTCAGCATTATTCTGTTGGGCACAGCCGCAGTTGCTGTGTTACTTGCATCTGAAATACCCGATTTGTTATGGTTTAGCCCGTTCAGCGTTCTTATAGTGTTACTCTATCTGGCAGCCATGCGTGGTATTTTTTTACATGAAAAAGCTAACCCTTCGGAAGAGGATAAGAAAAGCAATTCGGCTGGAAATGGGAAAGGCCTGATGCGTGCCATCGCGATATATAGCATCCATGCGGTTGTGGTTATTGCAGCGGCCTTGTTTCTGCCATATTTTGGTGAGAACATCGCACAAAAAACAGGCATGAGTGATTCCTTTTTTGGAACGCTATTTCTGGCTATCACCACTTCCTTGCCTGAACTGGTCATTTCTATTTCAGCCTTACGGATAGGAGCATTGGATATGGCGATGGGTAATTTATTGGGTAGCAATGTTTTTAATATCCTTGTATTTGCCATCAATGATTTCTTTTATACCGAAGGGCCATTGTATAAGGTCATTTCTGATACACACCTGATTTCTGTTTTGGTATCCATGATCATGACCGCTGTTGTTGCGATCGGATTAGTCACTCGACCTGAAAAGAAACTCTGGCGTTTGAGTCAGGACACCTTCATCATTCTGATATTATACATAGGCCTGATGTTGACCTTATTTCTTAAAACGTAAATAGAATTTATACAGCTTCCACTAATTATATGAACCACCATCTATTACCCATATCAGAAGTTCAGCAATTACTGAACACCGGAAAGCAAGGATTGAATGGCATCGATGCCAGAGAAAGAATCCGAACGCATGGCCTGAACAAATTGCCCGATAAGAAAAAACTTTCAGCTGTGGCGCTTTTTTTCAGGCAATTTAAGAATCCGCTTATCTACATTCTTTTTGCTGCGTTCGTTATCAGTGTGTTGACTTCACATTGGGTAGATGCCATTATCGTATCCGTTGTAATTTATGTGAGTAGTGTGATTGGCTTTTTCCAGGAATACAAAGCCGGACAGGCGCTGGAGCGATTGAATAAACTTATCCGCTACGATGTGAAGGTGCTGCGTGACGGAACACCCGTTTCTATTTCTCACGAACAAATTGTTCCTGGCGATGTGATCCTCATTTCATCGGGCGATAAGATTCCTGCAGATGCGCGACTCATCGAGGTCAGCAATTTTTCAACCATTGAGGCCTCACTTACAGGCGAGTCGTTGCCACTAACCAAACACCTCGATGCATTACCCGAAAACACTCCGCTTGCAGAACGAAAAAATATGATCTATGCAGGCACCGTGGCTGCCAGTGGAAATGCCAGGGCCATTGTTACCGCAACAGGAACCAACACCGAACTCGGTAACATCGCTACCATGGTGCAGTCCACTGAAGAGGAGCAAACACCGTTACAGGTACAGTTATTGGTTTTTGGAAAATGGTTAGGAATAATTCTGGTGGTGATTAACATTATCATTTTTGCCGTTGGCATTTTTACCGGAATCCCCTTATTGGAAATGTTTATGACCGCGGTGGCGGTAGTGGTGTCGGCAGTACCCGAGGGATTGATTCCTGCCATGACCGTAATACTCACTGTAGGCATGAATAAACTGGTGAAGAAAAACGGATTGGTGCGAAAACTGGTGGCAGCTGAAACGCTGGGCTCTGTTACTGTAATCTGTGCCGATAAGACCGGTACACTCACCCGTGGAGAAATGCGCACCGATAGCTTTATTGCGTACGATGCCATTCAACATGGTGAACCTTCTCAGGCATCGATGCATCCCGACATAAAAAAACTACTTGAAATATCGGTGATGTGCAACGCGGGGTTTATTCACAACAAAGGTGGAGAAGTGATTGCAAGCGGCAACCCCACCGACAGGGCGCTGCTGCTGGCAGGTCATGATTTCGGCATTGACCGGAATTCTCTACTTGAGCAATCACCGGTAGTCGCAGAAATCCCCTTTGGGTCAGAACATAAATTCATGGCCACGCTTCACGCCTCACCCGAGAAACAACTTTTAAAAATCATATACACAAAAGGGGCGCCTGAGAAAATACTTTCCTTTTCAGAATTCTATTTTAGCAAAGGGACCGCCTTCCCGATGCAGCAAGAGGATATAAATAAAATCAAAACAGCGTATCAGGAATTAACCTTAAAAGGATTGCGGGTAATCGGACTTGGATTTAAGAATATATATGAGCCAGGTGAGCATCCATTCTCACCGGCTGACATGAAGGATATTATTTTTGCAGGATTGGTGGCATTCCGGGATCCGCTCAGGCCGGAAGTGGTCGATGCCATACAGCAATGCCGTGAAGCGGGCATCAAGCCTGTCATGATTACAGGCGATCACAAACAAACTGCAGCCACTATTGCCAATGAACTGGGTATGCAGGTGCGCGCAGACGAAGTGATTGAAGGTGCGGAATTGGATATACTTTCGGATGAAGAATTATCACAACGCGTGGGTAACATCAAGGTTTTTGCACGCGTAGAACCGAAACACAAGAGCAAAATTGTAAGCGCCTTCCAGCACATCGGAGAAGTGGTGGCCATGACCGGTGACGGAGTAAATGATTCGCCAGCCCTGAAAAAATCCAATATTGGTGTGGCCATGGGTAGTGGTACCGATATTTCAAAAGATGTGGCAGACCTGGTTTTGCTGGATGACAATTTCAATACCATTGTCGAGGCTGTGCGAAGGGGTAGAATAATTTTTGATAACATCCGCAAAGTATTGCTGTTTCTCCTCACCGATGCCTTTTCTACGATGATCGTAGTAGGAGGGGCCGTATTGCTGGGACTACCGCTACCGTTGCTACCCGCACAAATTCTGTGGATAAAACTGGCCGAAAGTTCATTGCCTGCCATGGCGCTTGCCTTTGATGAAATTGATGAAGGTCTTATGAAACGGAAGCCACGAAAAAAGGACGAGCCTCTCATCAGCAACGAAATGAAAAAGCTGATTTTGTTTTATGCCCTGGTGATGGACACCATACTCTTTGTCATTTTTTATTATTTCTGGAAGACCACCGGTAATCTGGAATTTGCGCGAACCGTGACTTTTGTTGCCCTGGGCATGAATACCTTCTTCTACATTTTTGCCATCCGCGGCTTCCGGTTGCCGGTATACAAACTAAATCCATTTGATAACAAATATTTACTGGCAACATTGGTGTTAGGAATGAGCCTGATCCTGATAGCGGTGTACATTCCATTCTTTAACACCTTGTTGCACACCGTTCCGCTTGGGTTCAGCGAATGGGGTATATTAATCAGTTATGCGGTGTTGAGTATTGTGGTCTATGAAATCGGAAAGCGGTTTACGATTGCCAGGAGCAGTTAATAAGGGTAACGAGGAAATAGCAGGGTTGCTTACCAGGTAATGACAGAAGTGTTGATAAGTCTTTTATTGATTTTGTTAAACGGCATTTTCGCTATGGCGAGGATTGACATGGTGGCCTCGGGTAATCCACATTGTCCTGCATTAAACTGCATCTTAAATAAAGAGAAGTACTTCTATGCTAAATTGAAAATACACACCCATTCATCATATTGAACGATTAAGATTAGATTATCTTTAAGGCTAAACTACCAAACGCTATGCAAAGGATTTTTCTACTTACCGTACTACTTATCTTTTCTTGCTCATTAAGCTTCTCTCAAAATATAGCCGCTATTATCAAAACGATGACGGAACGCGGAGTGTATCCGGTCATGAAGAGCCATGCATTTATGGGTGTTGTGCCGGTTGAGCATGCCGTGCTTGGCGCCAATCCAAATCAAGTGCAAAAAATTGCCATTGATATGATAGCAGTACCGCTCGATTCAACAAAAATCAATTACGGAATCACCGATATTGGCCGGACATTTAACCTTCATGTTGTAAATGGTACACCAAAAGAAAAGATAGACATGGTGGTTATTGTTCACGGCCCCGCTATTAAATCTTTTTTAAAGGATGAAGCGTTTGAGAAGGAGTACAAAATGAAAAATCCGAACCTTGCTTTTATCAATGAATTACATAAAAATGGCGTAACGTTTTATGTGTGCGGTCAAAATCTTGCTGTCATGGGCCTCGATAAAAATTCACTGGCGCGCGAACTTCAAGTAGCCCTGTCTGCCAGAACTACGATTACCAATTTTCAATCTAAAGGGTATTCTTTTTTGAATATTGACTAATGCTATCCATAGCTACTTGAGCGATCCTTAGAGCCAGCCTACAGGTTTCTTGGTTTTACTCAATGATCACGTTGGCCAAATGTATTGGTTAGCCTGTTGATGGGTCTGACGAATTGAATAAGCGAGCGAGCTGATTCCTATTATGAAAGAATGCAATAGTTAGATAATGTTAAGGTGTGGCAGCTGCCCCGATCGTAGCATCGGGAGGCAGCGCCACTCTTTTGCAGGCTTTGGAGGCGGGAAGGGAAGCCCGGCCTGCACAATGTGTCGCGATGCTGATAAACATGATAGGGACACTTACAATAAAAATAAGTACCCTACGTCCTTGAAAAAGTAATTTCATACATGAAGGCAGTTATTTACACTGAATACGGTGGACCGGAATCTCTTCGGTTAGCTGAAGTACCTAAACCCGTGCCACTGGATAATGAGGTTTTGGTAAACGTGCATGCCGTATCGGTTAACGATTGGGATTTTGCGTTGCTCCAGCCCGATATGTTTAATCGATTGATGAGCGGGTTTTTCAAACCGAAGAGGCAAATCATTGGTTCTGACATAGCGGGACGAATTGAAGCCGTTGGGAGAAGTGTTACAAAGTTTAAACCTGGCGATGAAGTATATGGTGACTTGAGTGGGAGATGGGGCGGTTTTGCTGAATATGTTTGCGCTCCTGAGCATGCCTTAGTTTTGAAACCGGCAAACATGGCGTTTGAAGAAGCTGCAGCCATACCACAGGCTGCTTTGCTGGCCGCACAAGGGTTGATTGATAAGGGAAACCTCCAACCTGGGCAAAAACTTTTGATCAACGGAGCAGGCGGTGGTGTAGGCACATTCGGAATCCAGATTGCTCAATCACTCAGGGTTAACGACATAACGGTTGTAGACAAAGAAGCGAAACTAGCGCTGTTGAAATCGTTGGGAGCAACGCAATGCATAGATTACACAAAAGAAGATTTCACTAAAAACGGTCAGACGTATGACCTGATTCTGGATGCCAAAACCAACAGACCGATTTCCGATTACCTACGCGCACTAAATCCTGGTGGCATGTATGTCACCGTAGGAGGAGATCTATCGCGTCTCTTAAAAATCTTCCTGTCTATGCCATGGATTAACATGGTAAGCAAAAAGAAGGTGAGCATTGTGGCGCTGAAGCCAAACAAGGATTTGGCGTACATCACCAAGCTTTATGAAGCTGGGAATTTGAAATGCGTGATCGATGACAATAGCTACAAGCTGAAGGATGTGCCTGAAGCAATGCGGTATTTTGGAACGGCTGATCACAAAGGCAAAATTGTAGTATCAATTGGGTAATTTAAAACGCTAAGATTGTTAGAACTGTGCGCCAGTTCGAGATACCTATCAGTATTAGCGCTAAAGAGTTATATAATTTATATTATGTTAAGTAGTATGTTTCTGAATATACCCTTCTCTTGTTCAATTTCCACTATTACGGATTTGTACATCAACCGGTGCAGTGTATGAAAATGGCTCCCCGCCTGTTGTCATCCCCTCAATAAAAAATCTGAATTTCCCAACATCATCAGAATTGAAAAATTCAATACTAGCCTTACCATTGGCATTGGTTTTAACAGATGGATTCCAATACAACGTTGAACGAAAATCAGGTATTGAAATATTCGAAGCCGGAAGGTTGAACATATTCAACTCAGCAGGCATGCTAATACCCTTAACTGCCTTACTATCAATATTTAATGGTTCACGAAGATTATTCTCCCGGGTTTCTACGATCACTATACCATACTTACCCAATAATCCGGTATTCTTCAGTGTATTCATGCTATACAAAACTTTCAAAGTCTTGATGTCCGATGGTTTCAGGGAAAGAAAAAAAGCAGTGTTTCGTGTAGCAATACCGTTAATAATGTACAGAGGTCCAGTCGTAGCCACGGTAGGTGTCAGTAGCTTTACCCTGACAATATCTCCCCTTTTCGTCTGGCGACTATACATGGCAGGTACCACCTCCTTGATCAGTTCCTGCATGGAAGGAAAAGGAACATAATCTTCCACATTGATCGATACGTCAGCCGCCCAGTCATCACTGGTATCTTTAATTTCCTTGCTGATCGCATCATGAAGATGGCGGTATACACCAAATGATTCATCGATTAATCGTTTTCGCTCCATGAAGGCAGCATATAAATCGGTACCGCTTTGCTCCTTTGCTGCCGGAGATGCTGGCAAGGGAAATGAATCATCATCCCAAATAACTTTTACATCCGTAATCTGATCATCATTAAGAAGTTGTGCCATGTAAAAGAATTCATCATCCCCATTAAATACAGGAATGGAAAACCCTACTCGTCCATGATCCGTGGTAAACGTCTGGATGAACTGCCTGTTATGTTGCATATAAAAGACAACTTGTGTGAGATCCGGCAACGGTGTATCCGTATCTGCAAAATATACGGTACCCTTTTTCTCAATTACATTGGTAAACAAATAAGAAGGAACAGTGAGTTGTCCGGATAGAATAGTTGCCCACGGCATTTCCTCTCTGGCAGTAATCAAAAAATTATCAAGGCTGCTTTGCCAATGCTCATCGGTACGATTAATCGTATAGGGCAATGTTACATCAGAGAGTAAAAGTTCATCACGGAAAGTAGTACTCCTTTCGTCCTTAAATAAACCTGCCTGTATGGCCCGCACAGAAAACTCCCCTTCCACCGGCTTCCCTTCACGATCAGTAATGGAAATATCCAGCTTGATTTTATCACGCGTATGATACAGTGACTGATCCGACTGAATAGCCATAACCACTTCATCATGATCGTTATAAAAATCCCGGCTTGCCAATACGCTGCCCGATGTTTCAATAACGGAAACCCTTGCTAATCCATCGGGTAAATCCGATGTTTTCACTTCCAGCGAAGTCGCGCTGGTTATGTTTCACTGCCGCTGTAAATTGAATTTTACCTCTAGCAGTAATGACAACATAAAGTTCTTTACCCTGATACACTGAAGAGACTGCCGAAGTCAAAACGATTTTATTGGGCACATCCCGGTTGCCTGGTATTAATTGCAAGGCTACACCATCACGATCTGCTACCGGAAGGGCAGCTTCAATGGTGTCATCCATAACGCGCGCTGTATACCGTACAGAGGATGAAGGTTTAAAAATAATAGAACCCGTTCCATTGCCATCCGTAGCAACTCGACCCACCTCCTGCCCTGCATTATCGGTAATTTGAACGGTTGCTGCTTTACGATTGGTATAGACTCCTAATATGTTTGGCACATCACTGATCAGGTGTCCACCTTCAGCAGCTATGTGAAGAAATGCTTTCTCCAATTCTACTAGTTCATTCTCCTTTACTATCGCAATTTTCTTTTTGAAAATCCATGCAGGATCAAAATTCTTCATCCAGTTATTATGGGCTGTGATGTAAAACATTCCGGCAGGCAATGAACTGGGAATAATCATCTGGTTAAGCCCCAGACCATCGGTCACATGAAATTTCAATTGCACGATCGATTTGCCTTTCGAATCTACCAGGTTCACATCAACCAATTGTTTGCCGGTCACGCGGGTGAGATCTTCATTCAGCAAGTAGGCTTTAAAAAAAACGGTATCACCCGGTGTATACTTATCCTGATTGAAAACGAGCTGCAGTTTAATTCTGCTCCACTTAGCCTGGTAGGCAGAATAGTTACGTGTTATATCCTTCAACGATAGTTGTGCCCTGCTTTCAATGATGAAGCAACAGGAAATCAATCCAATGAAAATAGACTTCCTCATTCCCATCCTGCGGGTTTGGTTGTGGATGCATTTTCGAAATAATCATAGCACGGATAGGTAATAAATTCTATCGGTGTGAGCAGATAGGGTACATCTGTCTTCTGAATGAAGATTGACTTCCTTTGTAATGACGTTGCGTAAAAAAGTCCAATAACCGGATCCGTGTTATTCACCGCCCTTATGTTTCCCCTGATTTCACCCGAAGGTGGTTGAAACAAACTGGATGATCCTTCCTTCTGAGCACGAATGAGTTTAAAAAACTCAAAGGCCTGCCGGGAAAGACTCATCTGATCTACTTCCACCATATACTTTTCGTGAAAGGTGGTGTTGTTGATGGGCACCTCTCCCACTTTCACATTTCTGAATTGACTACCGCTGATCAGTTGCATGTCGGAAAGCTGTGGTTTGGTTTCAAAATGTTTTGCCCAGCACGTGCAGCATTCACAATCTCCCACCTGCACAAGCAATCCACCAGGAGCACCGCCTGTTAAAATATATCCGCTGCAAGGAAAAGGATTCCTGTAAGGTAGGTACGGAGGATTCCAGGTATTATGTTCTTTCGGTTCGGTGATCACTTTATAGATTCCCGTAAACTTCCAGCGTACATAGTTTTCTTTTTCTGTTCCCGCATTGGCATCTACATAAATGTTGAATACATCAGCCGCCACTTCACCAAAGGATTTAACCACCGTTCTTTTTTCATATTCAAACCGGATAGCCTCCAGTTCTCCTACCGGGAAGAGTAAATCGGGCTCCGATTCAAAAATATTTCCTGCTAAAGTTTCTATGCGAATATGATAGGCACGACCAACTTTTCCTTGTATGAGTCCGTGAGTAACATATGTACCAGGACTTGTCTCTGTTAGTGATTCTGAATTTCCCTGATCATCGTATAGTGTAAGCGTGGCCCTGGTGATGGGTACATGAACTATGGTGTCCGTATCGACATTCATCGCTTCTGACAGCGTAACAGTATAGGGTCCGGTGCTATCCGTAATCATTCCTTCAACTACCATCTGATACTTTGCCGGAGGAACTTCAAAATCAATCCGTTCTACGCAGGCCATCAGCACCATGAACGTGATCAGCCACGGATATTTAACGTTATGAAAAAAGGTTGATAGCATCATCAGAATTTTATGTTATAACTGATGGAAGGCATAACCGTACCGATGATGGAGAGTTGGTAGGATTTCGGAACACCATTCCCTGTACTCCTAAAGAATACTGAATACGGGTTCATTCTGCCATACACATTATAAACTGAAAAGATCCATGTACCCTTCACCCGTTGGGTTTTCCTATGATTACCTTCAATAACCAGTGCCATATCCAGCCGGTGATAATCGGGGATTCGAAATTGATTCCGCGCAGAGAAATAAGCCACAATATTATTTTCAAATGTAAAAACTGATAATGGAATCGTCACGGGGCGCCCCGTGCGATAGGTGAAGTTGCCCGTAAAGAAATACCTGCGCGACAAATTGTATTTCCATGCCACATTCACTACGTGAGGCTGATCATAGCTGGCCGGATATTTATTTCCGCTATTGATAGACTCAATGGCTGTGGCACCTTTTATCAAACGAAATGCCCGTGACCAGGTATAGTTGATAGAGCCTGTAAGTCGCCCGGTATTTTTAGAAAGGTAGGTCTCCAAACCATATGAATATGCTTTTCCCTGAAGCAAATCGGTTTCAAGATGCTGATTCATGATCAGCTGTGCGCCATCTTTAAAATCCAGTACATTCTTTACATGTTTATAGAAAGTCTCCACCGAGGCACTGTATTTTTTCTCCCTGAAATCCCTGAAATAACCGATGGAAACCTGGTCGCCCTGCTGAGGTTTGAAATAATAACCACTGGGTTGCCATATGTCAACAGGAGTAACAGCAGTTGAATTGGTGACAAGATGCAGAAACTGATACATATGGTTATAACCCAGTTTTAAAGATGCTGCCGGTCCCAAATTCCATCGCATTGAAAGCCGGGGTTCAAGACCGAGATAACTTTTGATGATCTCTCCCCTGCCGTAATGAAGTGTATCGCTCACATTGGTGATTTCAAGTGGCATTCCTTCCAGATATGTATTAATGGAAGCAGGACCGAATGACATAAACAGGGGCAATCGTAGTCCGGCTTCGAGGTAGAGATTATCTTTTACAGACCATTCATCATTGACGAAGAATGCGTTTTCGATGGCGTATTGTTTATCCAGTGCTGCATCTCTGGCATTGCTGATCGATGAAGCTGGCTTTACTGTTCCTGGATTAAACCGGTAGTGCAGGAGTTGCCATCCGAAATTGATTCTGTGTTTGCCCTGCTGATAATGAAAACCTGCCTTGAGCATGGTCGTAGCAATCTGGTAAGATAGATCGGAGGCTGTGCGTTGCTCGTCATTCAATACATTATAGCCGTAGGTGCTGATGCCTGCGATAAACTCTGAACTCAGCCGGGCGGATAATTGATGATCAACTTTTGCGGAAAGCTGGAAGCTTTTCCATTGATAGGTGGTGTCGCCCATTAGGCGAAATCCATCTTTGCTGAAGTAGGATGAAACCGATAGCCGGGTATTTTTATTATACACATGCGTAAGTCTGGCGGTGCCATCATAGAACCTTACAGTACTGTTTCTTAAGTCGGCATAATTGGTGCGTATGCTGTGCACCAACCAGTCGGAATACGTGGAACGGAAAGAAGCCGCCATAGATGTTTTATCTTTTTTGAGCGGACCGTGAATCATCGCGTTGCTGGTAAAAAGACCAATGCCTGCATTGCCACCCCACTTTTCAAAACTACCATCGCGGGAGCGGATATCAAGAACGGATGAAACCCGACCACCATATTCAGCAGGAATGCCACCTCGATAGAATGAAACATTCTGAATGGCTTCTGAATTGAAGGCAGAGAAGAAACCAAACACATGAGAACTGTTGAACATTGGCAGACCATCAAAAAGAATCAGGTTTTGATCTACACTCCCACCACGCACATTAAAACCCGATGCTGCCTCGCCTACGGTCGTTACGCCAGGTAACGCCTGTACTTGTTTGATCAGATCGGCCTCACCTAAAAAGGATGGAGCACGCTTTAACTCCTTCATGGTAAGCTGCACCTCCCCGATCCGGCTGGTTTTCAATTCTCTTTCAGCCTGCGCAATCACCATCACTTCTTCCAGCAAGATGGCAGCTTTTTCCATTTCAATGTTGAGCCGGCCATCGTCCCAGGCAATGAGATCGACCACTTTCGTTTCAAAGTCAATAAAGCTGATATTGAGAACATGCAAACCCGGATTCAGTTTTAAAGTGAAGTAACCTGACTCATCCGTGGTAGTGCCGGTAGCCGTGTTGCCAACCTGAATGTTTGCACGCAATAATGGTTCTTCTGTTTTTGCATCCACCACCTTGCCAGAAATGATCACCTGACTTTTATTTGATTTACCGGGTTCACCAAAAGAATATTGAACGATCTTCTTATTCTGTTTGATGGCCGTTTGAATGGCATTCCTTCGAAGGATAGCTTGTGTGGGATCTTTAACGATGACCACCACATTGGGATACATGGAAAAATAGTAGAGATCGGATCCCTCCAGTAAATCATCCAGTGCCTCACCCAATGTTTGATTTTTATGCCTTTCATTGAAGGTATACTGATCGACCCATTCGGGAAGAAAATAGAACCTGCAAGATTGATTTTTTTCAAGTTCAGGAAGATAGGCAGAAAGTGGTTTTCCCTGTTCAGTACCATCAAGTCTGAAATCAACAATGCGCTGTGCCATCGCGGTGTTCAGGAGGCCGCAACACAGTAAGAATAAATTTATCTCTTTGAGCAAATTAATAATGTTTGTGAATGGCCGACTTGCGCTAACCAGAACACGACAAGATAGATAATTCTGGCAATCATCAACTTCGGGTGTGTTTAAAATATGGTTTACTATCGAAGCTCTTTTCGCCATAGGGAGTTATTATCTTTGTTTGAACAGCATCCGAGCAACGATCTTAAATAATTTAAGAAAATTGTGAGTAAATAAAATCGATTAATCCCCTATCTTGTACCGTTGCTTTAATCATCAAAACGTATGAATAAATCGTTTATAGATCAGTTGTATAAATCACAAAGTGAAAATCCGGATTGCCCGTCACCGGAAGATGTGTCTGAATTTTTTGTTGCCATACTCGGTGTCTTGTTTGCTGACCATTCACGCCAGAAATTTCAATCGTTAAGTGAATTCGAAAACTATATTGAAAGCCTTAGGAATACACTTACCCAGCTTGTAGTGCATACACCGCATAATAGAAGCGAGAATGGTGCTTCTCAAATTGTGAATCAGTTTTTCGAAGGACTTCAGGACATTCATGCCCGGTTGCTTGAAGATGTTTCAGCTATGTTCAGCGGTGATCCGGCCGCCAAGACTCAGCTTGAAGTGATCAGAACATATCCTGGCTTTTACGCCATCGCTGCCTATCGTATCGCACATGCTTTGCAGGTCATGAACGTTCATGGAATACCCCGTGAAATAACCGAACATGCGCACAACAAAACCGGTATCGACATACATCCCGGTGCTAAAATCGGCCATTTTTTTTGTATTGATCATGGTACTGGCGTGGTAATCGGTGAAACGTGTGTGATCGGAAATCATGTCAAAATATACCAGGGTGTTACCCTTGGTGCGCTCAGCATCAACAAGGAGGATGCCGACATAAAGCGCCATCCAACCATTAAAGATAATGTGGTGGTCTATGCCGGGGCAACCATTCTCGGAGGCGATACCGTAGTTGGTCACGACAGCGTCATTGGCGGTAATGTGTGGCTCACGAGGAGTGTTCCCCCCTATTCGAAAATCTACTATCATGCCACTGAAGTCCATGAAGTAAGTGATGATAAAAATTCAACAATCAACAAGACAGAATCTAAATGAAATTAATAGATACTATTGGCAATACACCTATCGTGCAGCTGCAGTGCATCCCGGTAAACAAACGGGTAACCATTTATGCGAAACTCGAAGGAAACAACCCTGGGGGAAGCGTAAAGGACCGCGCTGCCTTTGGTATGATTAAAGGAGCCCTGGATCGTGGTGAAATAAAACCAGGCGACCAATTGATTGAAGCAACCAGCGGCAATACCGGAATTGCCCTGGCCATGATTGCCCGTATTATGGGCCTTGAGATGACGCTGATCATGCCCGATAACTCTACCCGCGAACGGGTTTTATCCATGGAAGCCTATGGAGCAAAAGTAATCCTCACGCCTGCCGAACGAACGATTGAATATTCACGGGAGCTGGCAGAAAAGATGGCCGCTGAAGAAGGATATTTCATTTTGAACCAGTTTGCAAACCCTGATAATTATGGGATGCATTTTAAAACTACCGGGCCAGAAATATGGAAAGACACACAAGGTAAGGTAACTCATTTCGTTTCCGCGATGGGCACCACGGGTACCATCATGGGCGTGTCACGCTATCTGAAACAACAAAACCCTGCCGTGCAAATCGTAGGAACCCAGCCTACTGAAAAATCATCAATCCCTGGCATCCGCAGATGGACGCCTGAATTTCTACCTAAAATTTTTGAACCAAGCCGGGTGGACCGCACGGTAGATGTAAGCGAGCAGAGTGCAACTGAATTAACGAGACGCCTTGCCAGGGAAGAAGGAATTCTGGCAGGGATGAGTAGCGGTGGCGCTTTGTATGCAGCCTTGCAGATAGCGAGTGAAATTGAATCTGGTGTGATTGTATTCATCGCCTGCGATCGTGGCGACCGCTATCTTAGTTCTCCCTTGTTTGGTTAAGATTCAAAGACTGAGTGTGCGTTAACAATTTTTAGTTCGGTTGTTTCTGATCACGTAGTGAATTGAATTTACATTCTTTTTTTTGTGTGTTCAGGCAGCGTATATTTTTCATCTACGGTTGCATACCATCCCTCCCACCCAATTTTGTTATCGACACAGTTTTCCAAGACTCACCTGGCACCACTCGTACAATTAAAATAAATGTGCATCCCGACTTAAGTTGTAATCTTCCAATGATTGTTCCATCAGTATATTTTCAGCTTTTTGTATCGGCATGAGAAAAGGTAGTCCAGCCGTTTTGTGTTTTATCAAGATCATAAATTTTTATGATCTTCCGCCACGGTGAATTTACGCGCAGGCTATTACCGGATTACGTTTATTGAATGAAATAAAAATGGATATGTGAAAAGTGAATTTCCATTGCAGTCAGGTGATTACTATTTCTGACACCTTACTACTAAGTAGTTAAGACTAACGAAGAAAAAGCTTCAACAGTATCAAAGGATTAATTTATTAAATCAATGGTACATGAATCTTACAAGTGTGTGAAAAAAGATTTTGGCTATCACTCTGTCATCCAATGAAAAACTGACAAGTCAACCCGGTATACTGTTGGTTTATCTGAACATTCGCATTTTTATTTAGTATCTACTTGCAGATTTAATTCTTAATTGCAACCTTTCGGAAGATTAAAGCCAACTATAGACGAGATTATCCCCTGAGGTCAAGGACTTCGGGGGATTTTCTTTTTACACCCATCTCAAAATAACTTTGCAATAAAAATCAGAACTAAGACAATAAATTTATCAAAGGGCTTTTAAGTTAAATTCATTGATATTTCTTACTCCTATCTTACCTCTTCATTATTTAACATACCATTCATCTTTTATAATCGCACTTTGCCGGATTGGATTTTATTTATTTTATCAATAGGTACATCTTCGTGAAGATTAAAGCCAACTATAGACGAGATTATCCCCTGAGGTCAAGGACTTCGGGGGATTTTCTTTTTAAGTCCATCCTGAATAATTAGCATTCTCCGTGTTTTATAAATCCGGAGAAAATAGTAAAACGATTTTTAAAGCAGCAAGGCAACAAGTCAACCATCGCAGCAATGGCTCAGATCAATACAATACCATATTAAAAGGTATTTATCCCTATACTCAGGCGGCTTATTGTATTGGCATAAGCAAGAAGAAATAAATTTTGAACCGGATCACATCCTCTGAAATAACATTTTATGTCCTCGCTTTGTCCTGGGCAACTTCTCCGCTGAGAATATGATCAGCCATAGTTATAATTTCGAATTCTTTCAAAATGTCCTTCACGAATATCTCAGGTGAAAGACTTTCAATGATGGCCCATTGCTCTTCATGGTAAATGCTAATCTTTATCTTCCTGCCATACTTTTTTTCTATATCCGGGAAGCGCTTCGAATAGGGCCATACATGTATAAATGCTTTTTCAAGATTGACCGGAGCGCAAAATGCGTACTTGTTCCATATGCCTGTCTGGGCTATGATATCACCGGATATATCACACAGCTTTGAATTGTTCTGGTTGGTAGCGGTGGCAATGATAAACTGATGTGTCCACGCTTTTGAGATGATCATTTTTCCGCCATCATAGGCTGATGGCCAGAATACAATTTTTGGATTCTGCTTCTGAAGCATGGCCCATCCATCATTCCAGTTGATATCGAAACAAATCTGAGAACCTACTGGGCCGTATTCGGTTTCTATCACCGGTTGAAACAATGCACCGGATGCAATGCCCATTTCTATTTCACTTTCAGTGGGATGAATTTTATTATAGACACCGATTCGTTTGCCTTGCCTGTTCAGAAAAACAGATGAATTATAAATTTTGCCATCCGCAGAAGTATACACCGGGCATACCGTATAGCATTGATACTTTTTTGAAAAAGCAGAAAATTGCTCCAGCACTTTATCTGATATGGAAAGCATTTCCTTAAGCGAATAATTTTTTGAAATATTTTGAAACGGAAATAATTCAGGCAGACATACAAAGTCGGGCCGAAAGGCAACAACCTCTTTCAGCTTTTCAAAAATTATTTCAGTCATGGATTCTGCGGTGTCGGTTCTTATCCACATTTGTGAAATACCGGCAATCCATACTTCATGATTCGAAGACGGAACCCTCTCAACAGGATCTACGTTTCCTGAAATCCCGAATGACGGAATGGAAGCCATACCGGTTGTGATAGCCGCATGGCGGATAAAGTTGCGTCTGGAAATATCTGTTTTTTTCATGTGTTAATATTTATTTTTTAAAGTTTGGCCACATGGAATTCGCTCAGATTAACATACCGTTGGGTATAGCCTTCCTTAAGCTCATTTCATATTTCAATCTTCTTGTTGCTGGTATGAATTTACAAAACTGGAATGGATTAACATTTTTAGAGTATCAAATTGTACGTTACGATTCTTCGAAACCTATTGGAAACATTCATCCACCATCGCTGTCAGACTTTCACTGGAAGATTTAATGATGAGATTATTCACGGTTTCTTTATAATTAAATACGGCACGTGGAAAAGCCATTTCCTCATTGATGAGTGCTTCGGATGCGGTTTCCAACGTTGCGTCTTTCAACCCGGCAAGGATGATTTTTCTGGGAGCAACACTTCCGATCAGATCAGGCAGATCATAAGCGGTTAATACCCCAGCCACTCCCCAGCTAAAGTCAATATCGTAAGGATGCCAGTAGTTTCCATCCGGACGGGATATCAAACCGAGTTTGTGTAACCGGGTCATAGCGACAGAGCGAAATGAAATAAGCGGGTTCACCAGCACTACATGTTGAATGGAAGTATTAAAAGCAGCTGCATGCAACAGCGGAATCCCCATGTTGCGGAATGCCAGAGCACCAATGGTGTTAGGGTTAACCTCCGTCCTTGTTTTCAAAAATTCCACCACCCTCACAATATCCCCGGCCTGAATACCTGGAATACTCCTGCCGAGTAGTACGGCTGTATAATCTTCGGCATATCTGCTGATCTTATTCTCAAGTTCACCAATACCAGGCAGGTCAGGTGCCGCTACAACATATCCTCTCTTCACCAGTTGTTCTATTTCTCCACCCGGCATGGCATCGACCGTTTTTCCTTCGGGATGAAGGTATACCAAGGCCGGCAGCTTACCCGTGAATTTATCCGGAATAAAAAGAAGTATGGGAATGGCATAATTTCCCTCACCTCGTATACCAACTTTGGATATCGAATATCCATCTCTCCGGTATCGTCCGTTGAGAAATGGTGCAGCCTCGTAATTTACAGGCTCGATATAGCCTGAAACTTCCTTTGCTTTTCCGGCAACGGTACTCAAATGTTCAGCAATATCCTTTCGTGATTTATTCAGACTACTGATCAGAATTTCAGCTTCCCGTTTGTTGATATCGAAGATGACATCACCACCCAGGAATGTGGATGCCTGCCCGGTAGGAGTTATCTTCAATTCATGCTCAGGAAGGATTTCAGCTGTTGTTTCCATTGCATCACCCTTTAAACCGAAATGTTTCATAAAGAATGCATACATGTCATTTCGGATTTTCAATGTCATCCAGTGCTTTGAGTCATCTTCAGAAAATTGAAGATTGTCTTTCTGTCCAAATGCTTCATATACTTTTTTCGATTCATCATAGGCCTCCAGTGCACCCTGCAGGGTAAGATATTCATCGCGTGAAGTAAATGTCATCAGGGTAGGCTTCGGTGCCCTCACCTCAATGAGATCTTCCAGTGTTATCCCTTCCGCCAGACCACGATACAACTCTGACTCTGCATCCTGGGCTCCTTTGGTTTCAAGTTGCCTGCGCGAAGCCGTGGACCAGCTACAGGGAACGGAAACTTTTACCCTTTGATCAAAAGCAGCGATGTAGGTTGTAATGGTTCCTCCGCCTGAAAAACCTGTCACTCCAATTCTTGAAGGGTCAACATCTTTACGTGATATCAGGTAGTCGATTGCACGTATGCCATCCCAGATAAAATGTTTCGCAATGGAGGTTCCAGATAAAAAGGTTTGATTCCCAACATAACAATGCTCTTCCACAGAGTATCCTACGGCAGAGAATTTTACACGTTCATCATACAATTGCACATGCTCGCCTTGCCCCGGAGGATCAATAGCAAAAACGATCATGCCCTTCTTCACCAGGTTTACATTGATTACCTGATAAAGTTCATTCCGGAAGGATTCCTGGTTATGTCCGATTACGTTGAGTATGGCGGGCACTTTGCCTTTTATTTTTTCCGGAATGTAAATGCAACCCGTGACAAAGAAATCAGGGTATGATTCAAATACGATCTTTTCAATCCGGTATCCTTCCTTTTTAATAACACCGGTTATGCGCGGGTTCAGCGGTGACTTTTCCGGGAAAGACCCGATGATTTCTCTAGTTTATTCCTTACCCAATCCTGCCTTTCTATCCAGTCCCCAACGGTGTAAAGCTTTGAGATTTGAACATCCCTTTCATCATATTTGCCAGACGCCTGTCGTACCAGGTCATTGATAAAAAGACCGCCTGGATTATTCCATCGAAGCCACTTGTGAAATACGTTCAGGTTTTCTTCTTCCTTGCCCGAAGGAAAATCAACTTGCGGGTTCTGGGCATTTGCCATTGAAATAAACAGGCAAAGAAAAGTGGTGGCTATTTTCTTAAATGACAAAAAAATCCTTTTCATAGACGGTTAACTTTTCTCAGTTAAGATATGAATTCGATTTTCGAAAATCGGTGAATTATTTATGAATGGTCCGTTGAATCATTTTTTCCTGCTTCAGTTCCGATCAGAAAAAATCTATCCGATGTACCCAATCGGCAGTACTGCTGTTACCATACATTCAGAACTTGATAGCAAGGAAGATCGACACCACAATTACCAGGCAGTGGCTTTATAAAACGACACGTATTCCCAGATTATAGGCATTCCATTGATTGCTGCTTTTTCCGGCAAAAACATCGTTATAAAAAGCATTGATGTTGAACATCGTATTGAATTGGTATTGTAAGCCCACACCATAGGAAAACGATTGACGGGTTACATCGCTCCATGAATTTACCATGCCCAATTGAACAAACGGAAAAAAGTGGCGATTGAGAAGGTACGTAGCATACACATTCAGTGGCATGGTGTAATCAATATCATTCCGATCGTCTTTAAACCGGATCAGAAAATCAGTTTGACCAAATAAAAAAAACTTTCGTCCCAGCAGTTGAGTGTATAAAAATTGTGTATTGAAAGAATATCGGTTATCTCCTAAAAAAACAGCTTCCGCATCAGAAGAACTTAGTGGCACAACAAAAGTATTTTGAATAACAAAATTTCTGTTTCGTGTAGGAACATACCGCGCGCGAATGCCAATGGACGTAAAACTCCGTTCGTAATCAATCAATCCTTCGCTGCTGTTGCCCATAACCTTCATCGGTGAACTGGCAGGATCCGAATCTGATCGACCCGTGCGGTAGGATAAATCCAAACCCAGATTAAAACGACCCGATGAGGTAATACCATGGGTTACCTGCAATGTATTGATCAGGTAGGTGTAACGATTGCTCAGGTTTATGGATTCACCTTTTGAATTGTATAATGCATTGGTAGTCAGCATTGAATTTGAAAGAATAATTTCAGTATAACTTTTTGGCATCATGACAGAAGAAACAGCGGGTGTAATCCGGTCGCCAACAAGCATCGAATCGTATAAACTTCTTCTTTTCGATTGCGCATGCGTAATCCCTGCAACCAAAAAAATCAGAACGATATTCAGTAGAAATATTCGTTTCATATTAATTGCAAGCTCCAAAAACTTCTACCGACAACTCCAGTTGCTTACCCGACTGAGCCGATATCAACGTCATGTGATAGCGACAAATATCATCAGACCCGTTATTGAACTGACTACGCGGAGTCCAGATTCCAACGTATCGTATCCCTGCCAGCGTAAACTCAATATAATTATTGGGCCTGTCATAGATTCCGCTACCGCTGGCAACCGCATTGAAGTTAATGGTAAACTCCACCGTAAAGGTTCCGGTAGGTGCTCCAAAACTATTCTCACTCAAAACAAATCGCTGACTTGGATCAAAGGTATTGGTCCATTGGTTCGTAACCGGAGGCACATATCCTCCTGGTGGAGCTACTACAAAGGCACCGTTAACCATGTTCACATCGCCTGTGTTTGGATTTTGAACACTTAACCTTTCGAAATTTTTACCATTCGATGTACCATTGGATGTTACCACTTTCACGCTATGGATTCCAACCGGTAGCGAAGCTGGTATTATTGCAGTTACCACCTTGGAAGTGTTTGTTAGTACATTCGCTTCAACCGTTCCGAACAATACTTTAGAGGCTCCCAGTAAATTACTTCCCTTCAGCAGAATTAACTGTTCTGTAATATTTGCCGTAGCTACAATTTCATCGAGCACTACCAGTGATGCAATCGTAAACGTTTTGCTGTTTGATGTGCCCCCCTGATTAACTACGGTAACATTTACGGCTCCGCTGGCAATCGCAGGAACAACTGCTGTAATGCTTGTACTGGAATTTGTCACTGGTGTTACTTCCGTTGAATTGAATCTGACTTTTGAAGCTGCCAGGTTGGTTCCCGTTATGGTAATGGTAGAACCAGATGTTCCTGATGTCGGGGTGATTGTTGAAATAAACGGAGTGACATAAAATGTATTAACACTCGTAGCGGTACCCAGTGCATTGGTCACTTTTATTTTTCCACTGGTTGCATTGGGCGGCACGGTAACGGTGATTTGCGTTGATGTGATTGCAGAAATTGTGGCATTTACATCATTGAATGAAACAGCGGTTGTTCCGGAAAATCCAGTCCCGGTTATAATCACGCTGCTACCCTGCACGCCACTGGCTGGACTGAACGAAGTAATCGCTGGTGGAAGTAAGACGGTAAAGTTATTTGCGGATGCACCAATGCCCGCAAGTGTTGTGACAAAAATCTTACCGGTGGCTGCGCCAGCGGGTACTTTCACTTTTATTTGTGTGGATGAAACCACGGTAAAGTTTGGTGATGTGACTGTCGTGGTGTTAAACTTCACGTTGCTTACATTGAAAAAATTTGTCCCTGTGATTGTAATCTCCGCTCCAATCGCGCCACTGGCAGGCGAAAAAGTTGTAACGGCCGGGCTTCCTATCACCGTAAAATCAGTAATGCTTTGTGCAGATCCCACAACGGTCTGAACCGTTATTTTTCCGGTGGTTGCGCCAGCAGGTACGGTAGCGGTAATTTTTGTCGGGCTCACCAATACAGGAGATGATGCAGTACCTGTTCCGAATTTTACCACTAAAGATCCTGCATCGAAACTCGAACCATTGATAGTGACTACCGTTCCCGCAATGCCACTGGCCGGTGTGAAACTCGTAATCTTTGGCGCATCTTTCACTACAAAGTCTGCTGAGCTCACCGCTACACCACCGGGTGTTGTAACGGTTACCTTTCCTGTTGTTGCCGTGGCGGGAACTGTCGCTTCAATGAGCGCTGCGTTCTTTCTGTCAAAGGTCGCCACACCTTCTCCAAACTTTACAATACTCGCTTCTTCAAAAAAGGTACCTGATATAGAAACAATTTTTCCAACAGGACCAATGGTCGAAGAAAGTGAAATGATCGTTGGTTTACCGACAACAGTAAACGTTGCCTTCTCCGAAATCCCTCCTTCTGTCGTTACCGTAACATCGAGTGCGCCCAGGACAAGACCCACGGGTACGGCCAGTTTTATTTCAGTATCACTTTTCGAAATGAACGTTGATACGGTGTTTGGTCCAAATGAAACTGCTGAAGCAGTGTTAAGGTTTTTACCGATCAGGGTCACCTCCATTCCTATAGATGCCCTGGCAGGTACTATTGAAGTAATTTCAGGTTCACTGGGTAAGGTTAAAAAAGATATACTGTTTGATGTTGCCTGATCGGTTTTAACTGAAACAGACAGTGTGCCGGGTAAAAGACCTGGAGGCACCACGGTTTCAATTTTCGTGTCAGTGCTGGAAGCAATCGAAGATTTTACGCTGCCAAATGAAACGGATTCAGATGACGCCAGATTTTTACCCGTAATCGTAACCGGTGTTCCAATCGGACCTTGAACCGGGCTAACTGAAGTGATCTCAGGTTTTGGCTTCTCTGGTTCGCTGCACGTTGACAATCCCAGTGCCAGCCACAGCAATATGAGAGGGGGGAGTAGTGATTTGAAAAGTTTCATAATGCAATGTTTTTTGAAATTATAAATTCTATTGATTATGATGTGCGACCGAAACCCAACCATGCGTCCTGCAGACCATGTCAATTCTGACTGAGGTCGTAAAGAATCCGGTTGGTTCTCCGTTCCAGTTCTTGCAGTCGCTTATCCAGTTTCAATACCTCTTCACTGATATCTTTTCCCAATTGTTTTTTCAGGTCATTAATATGCTTTGCGCGGCCATTGGCAATATCATTGATGACTGCCAGTTTTTGATTGAGCGTAAGAATATTTACACCATGTAAATCACCGATCGCATAGTCCAGCAATGATTTGAACTCAAGGGACTTTACCGGGCTATCCCAGAAAGAAGTCACATATTTTTCATACGTCAGCCGTTCTTTGTTTAACTTTTCAAAAGCCCTGTTGTATTGTTCCGTAGCATCGGTAAGTTTTGCAAGTGCCTGCCGGCTCTCGGTCGACTGCACACCCAGCATTTGAAAGGCATCTTTAAAATCCTTCGCTTCATTGATATAATCAATGAGTGTATTCGATATCAGCGGAAATGCCTCGTCTTTACTTTTAACATTCACTGAATAGTCACGAACACTGGTCATTGGCATTTCATCAACCATTTTTGATTTCATCATCGCACGAACTTCAAAAGCGAACTCACCGGTAAGTTCCTGAACATCCTTGAGAACATCCCAGATGATAACACGGTCCTTTCCGGGAGCAACAGATCCACCAACACCATTACCACTCACATTTGGTAAAGTCTTTGAATAGTTATCTTTTGAAAAGTATAAAGATACTTCATAGAGCTGATCGGGTTTTGAATTCTCTATGTCATACCTGACAATGATTTTATTCCCTACGGCCTCTGGTATAACATTAGCTATGATCTGAGCTTGTAAACCCTGGTAAGAAGGGAACACGAGTAACCAGACCAAAGCGCGGTTTTTCATATTTTATAAGGGATGGATATTAAAGTTAACTGAATTAAGTATCAGTTGAAATGAATTTGACTAAATTTCATTTCGAAAATCTCCCCTATGCTTAGACTTGCTCAGATCTGGTTGTTTGTTTTAGTGGTGAGTCCTGTACTCGCACAACAGGTGATTAAGGGTTATAGCAAGCCTGCCACTTTCAACATTTCGCCATCGGAAAATACAACCACCACCACTTCATTATCGGTAACGACCAACTTTGAATTTTACAAAACCGAAAAGAAAACGGCCTTGATTATAGGCAATGGAAGTTATAAAAGCGGGCCTTTGAAAAATGCCGTAAATGATGCATTGGATATGGCAGCGCTGCTAAGCGAAAAGGGCTTTCATGTAATCATGCGAAAAGATGCCAGCCGCACAGAAATGCGTGATGCAATACGCGAATTTGGAAACGAGATAAACAAAGGTGGGGTTGGATTATTTTATTACTCTGGCCATGGTATGCAAGTGGATGGCGTTAACTATTTAATTCCTCTTGATGCCGACATCGAACTTAAAGCAGAGGTTGCAGAGGAGTGTATAAGCGCGTCAACGGTGCTGCGTGTGATGGAATATTCGAACAATCGGATTAACATTATCATCCTCGATGCATGCCGAAATAATCCGTTCAGAAGTTTTTCCCGGTCTGACGAAAAAGGTATAACGAAAATGGATCCACCGCAGGGAGCCAAACAAGGTTCTATCGTTGCATTTGCAACAGCACCAGGCGCGGTTGCCTCTGATGGAGAGACGAGAAATGGACTCTATACTTCCAAACTGTTAAAATACATTAATACGCCCGGACTCACACTGGAAGAAGTATTCAAGAAGTCACGGATAGATGTGCTGAGCGAATCTGCGGGTAATCAAATGCCGTGGGAGAATAACTCACTGACAGGAGATTTCTATTTTACTTTTCATTAATTTCATAACCATTGTTTTTTTATGCCTGCACATAAAATAATATTCCCCTTTCAGAAGGATCTTTTTCCAGCACAATCTTCACTACTGCAAAACGATTTGATTTCTTTGATAATGAACTGATAAAATAATCAGGCTTTCAACATCTCAAGGAGTCTGATATATAATCTTCAGATTCGGTTTACTGATCTTCAGTTTATTTACTGCGGAATCGCTGACTTTGGTCTGCCACAGATAAAGTTCTTTAAGGCGCGGCATCCCGATCAAGGGTGCTAAAATACTATCCGAAACATTCGTCTCATACAGATTGAGATACTCCAGTTTGGATAAACCCAGCAAGGCTTGAACGCCCTTATCCGAAACCGGATTTCTGCTCACATTCAGCTTGCGCAGGTTTGAGAGTTCACCAATGGTTTGCAGATCCTCACCGGTGATTCCGCAATTGTTTAACTGAAGCCAGACCAGCTGATCCTTTATTCCTGTCAGCGATTTCAATGATACCTTGCCGGATGTGTTTTCATGAAGCCGGGCTTCCAGTACATGGCTGCTGGCCGCGATCTGGCGGATGATGAATCCTTGCTTCTTCAAAATAGTTATAACCGCTGTATCGGCAGGCGTAGCTGTCATTTCCTGTTCATTGTCTTTGCCCAGGCCAAAGAACTTTTCAAATACTGCTTTCATATTCTGATCAGGCACGAGATCAGTAATCACCCCTTTTTCCGGTGCTTCTTTTTCAATCCACCATTCAATGATGGAAAGTTGTTCTTCCGTCAAGGGCTTTTTGCCTTCGGAGGGCATAAACTCTTTATGATCGCGCGGAAGGGTGATCCTTCTGTAAAGCTCACTGGAGGCCAGACTTCCGGCAACAACAGCGGGTCCTGATTTACCGCCTTTCATTATCTCACCCCAGGAAGTGAGCATCAGGTCTCCCTTCTTTTTATCCTTGTTGTGGCAGCTGATGCATTTGGAATTTATGATGGGCGTTATCGCGTCAGCAAAAATATCTGCTGAATCCAGTGAGGTTACTCTTTTGCCCGGTGGCAGATCCGCAGAAGAATGACCAGCCAGCTTTTGAATGGGCACTGGAGCAAATTCAACCAGGTATTCTGAACCATGTGTTAAGGAACCACCCAGGTGTCCATTGAATAAAAGACCTATTCCCACAAGTACAACCATGCCTTGGTAAAACTTCCTGACTTGCAATTTCGAAGTTGCTTCCTGTTTCCTTTTTAAAACATAGCAGGCAAACGAAATAACCGCGATACCAACACCTGACCATTTGTGCAACGATATGGTGTCTTCATCATATCCGCCACCGAGCGAAAGCATGTAGCCGAATACAACAGCCACCGTGGCGCTTACTGTTCCGAGCAGCCAGATGAATGGTAATACCGTAGCAAACTTTTCAAACCCGGTACGGTGAGAAATGAGTTCAAGAATGATGGCAAGTGTTAAAAATCCAATCGGCAGATGCACCATCAGCGGGTGAAATCTCCCTATGAATATGACTATGTCCGAAACTTCTTCCATCTCTTTTATTCAACTACTGATAAAACGTATTTTCTGGTTGTGACTATTGCATAGCATGACGTTATCAATAAGTGTCATGATGCTTATTTCAGAATAGGGCCTTTCAGCGGCACTCCGTTGGTGGTTAGTATTTGTAATTCATGCGCACCATATCCTTCATAGCGCCATACGATTTCCTTCTTCTTTGTGATTTCAAAAATCCTGACTCCTTTTTGCGCTCCGTAAGAAGCAATCACGGTATTCCCATTGGGCAACCGTTGAATGCCGCAAGGATCTGCAAACAGAGGTTCTTTCAAATCCTGATTGGTTACTTTCCACACTACCTTTCCTGCTTTATTAAATTCAACCACTTTATTGCCGTGCGTTAAACTGACCAATGTATTTCCATTGGCAAGACGGATAGCGGTGAACGGCCAGTTCTCTGATTCCCTTCCACCAAACTCAGGCGTATCGGTTTTAAAAACATTCACCACTTTACCATCAGGCGAATACTCTTTTACAGCAAATGCCAGCAAGTGCGGCACGAGGTAGTTTCCATTCGGCAGTTTGCGAGCCATCCGTGTCTGCATGTGAGCATTATCCGTTTCAGGCAGCAAGGGCACCGATACCTTTACATTGCCATCACGATCCACTTCCACCAGCCGCGGATTTTTTCCTGATTCTGTGATCAATGTGTTTCCATTCTCCAGTCGCACAGCAGTGCCTAATTCCATTTCAGGAGAGCTGCGTAAATAGGTAAACACCACGTTCTTATCTTTATCATACCCTCGCACTTCATCGGCCCAGCAGATTAACATGGTTCCGTCTGGCAATACGTAGCCATCCCGTGCTCCTGCCTTTCCTGAATTCCAGATTTCTTCTCCCTGTTCGCCAATGATGCCTGTGAACTGCGGACCGGCAATAAAAAATGAATGACGTACTGGCTGCTGACCAGCAACTAAGCTGCTATACAAAAGCAATGCAGCACATAGTATTTTATTTAATAATTTCATTGAATTGAATTGTCTTAACTATCAGATTATAAGCTATATGAATATACATCACTACTCAGGCCAGCACATCCTTAACCACGTTTCCATGCACATCGGTAAGGCGGAAGTTGCGACCGCTGAAAGGAAATGTGAGGCTGGTGTGATCCATGCCCAGCAGATGAAGCATGGTAGCATGAAGATCGTGGATGGTTACTTTGTTTTCAACAACACGATATCCGTATTCATCGGTCTGGCCATAGATGGTTCCGCCTTTAATACCGGCACCGGCCATCCACATGCTGAACGCAGACGGGTTATGATCACGGCCATCCTTTCCCTGGGCAAAGGGAGTGCGTCCGAATTCACCACTCCAGACCACGAGTGTCTGATCAAGCAAGCCGCGTACTTTCAAATCTTTTAACAACCCCGCTATCGGCTGATCAACAGCATGGGCATTTCGTTCATGTCCGTCTTTCAGGTTTGAGTGCTGATCCCATCGGTCTGCTCCATTGCCTACCTGAGGACAGGTGAGTTCAATAAACCTCACTCCTCTTTCCACCAGCCTTCTTGCCAGCAGGCATTGCTGACCATAACTTCTTGTATGTGGGTCATCCGAAAAAAGTCCATAAAGGTTTTTTGTGGCAATGGTTTCGCTGGAGAATTCGGTCAATTCAGGCACTGAAGATTGCATTTTAAACGCAAGTTCATAATTGCTGATGGCCGTTTCGATTTCATCTGCCTGCCCCATGCTTCCCAACAAACTGTTGTCCATCTGTTTTACAAAATCCAGTTTTTGATTTTGCAGATCATTCGATGACTCGCTGGGTTTTATGTTGGCCACAGGCTCAGCGCCAGTGCGCAATATAGAAGCCTGATAGCTGGCCGGAAGAAATCCATTTTTAAAATTATCCATTCCGCCAGGAGGTGTCAGGCCACCATCGAGCACTACATAGCCGGGGAGATTGTTATTCTCACTGCCCAGACCATAGTTAACCCATGCGCCCATGCTCGGCCTGCCCTGAAGGCCGCTGCCAGTGTGAAGAAAATAATTGGCATTGGTATGTTCCGGAAAGTTGGAAACCATCGAACGAATCAGTGCAAGGTCATCCACACACGTGGCAATGTGTGGAAACAATTCACTCACGGGCATGCCGCATTCACCATACTGTTTAAACTGCCACGGGCTTTTCAGGATCTTGCCCACGTTGCCGAATTGTGTGGCATCTACCGTAAACTTCTTGCCGGGATCTTCTCCGTTTTCTTTATCGAGGCGTGGCTTGGGATCAAATGAATCCACCTGCGATACGCCTCCATCCATGTACAGGAAAATGATGTTTTTCGCCTTCGGTATGAAATGAGGAAGCTGGCCAAGTTGTTTCAGTATAGTTTGAGCATCTGATTGGCGGCTGCAGGAACCAAATAATCCCATGAGGGCCAGAGAACCAAAACCGGTTTTACATAGGCTCAGCATCTCTCTGCGGCTCATCGGGTTATGAATGATGTGTTGCTTTGCTCCCATGTCGGTCAGATGAGGTAAATAAATTCCTTTGAGTTAAAAATCGTGTGGCAGTAGTCCTTCCATATGTCCAGCGACATCAGTACATCCTGGTCTTTTACTGCGTGAAGTCGGGCAAGATCTACAATGAAGGACTTTGCTTTTTCCAGTTCACCTGAAGATGGATCGCGGGAAAATGCTCGCTGGTAGATCCATCTTGAATCGATCATCAACACTCAACTTATTCTGGTCAAGAAGATTTTTCGCCATCAATTCCGCTTGAAGAATGACGAAAGGATCATTCATCAGGATCAGGGATTGCGAAGGAACGTTGGTCGTATTCCGTTTGCCGAATGTGGTGAACGGAACCGGCCTGTCGAACGCGAGCATCAACGGCTCCAGGAAGTTTCTCCTCACCTCCTGATAGATACTTCTTCTGCCGGCACCATCCAGTGGCCCTGACTCGCGCGGCCTTCCCCTGCCCTGCATGAAATCGGTAATATGAACAGGCACCGGTGGACCGAACATGGCAGTATCCAGTCTTCCGGAAACGGCAAGAAGACCATCACGCACATCTTCTGCTTCCAGACGGAGAACAGGAAAGTGTGAAAGCAACAGGTTATCCGGATCGGATTTTTCAACACCATCCGCAGCCGTAGTTGATCTTCTGAATGTGGATGACATGGCGATGTATCTGATCATCTTCTTTACCGACCATCCCTCCTGTTGAAACCGGATCGCCAGATAATCCAGCAACTCCGGATGCGAAGGAAGCTTTCCCTGCAATCCGAAATTATCAACCGTCTCCACAATGCCTCTTCCAAAAATCTGATACCATATCCTGTTCACCATCACACGCGCCATCAGGGGATTCTGAGGATCCGCGATCGCATCAGCGAGTTCCATACGACCACTTCCTGCAGAATGAAAAACGCTATCTTTTGATGGCAATGCAGAAAGAAATCTCCTGGGCACCGGGCTTGTCAGCTCTTTGTGACTGCCTCTGACAAACACCGGACTGTTCCTGCCAAAGCCATCGCGAATGCCATTATAGAACGTGGAATCGTATACGCCATCAGCGAGTTGCTGCCTCCTGATTAATGATTCGCTTACGTCCGGAATTGTCTTTTGAAGTGCCTGTGTTTTTAGCAATTCATTCAGCCTGTCAACCTGTTGTGGTGTGGCGGTGAAGGTTTTCCATTGTTCAACCGATTTTTCCAATGCATAGGAATCTTGCTTATCACGAACCGGGTCCATCCATTTTTCATTGTATGCGATGGCATAGTCCACTTCCACGTACGCATCTTTTGCCAGACTGAAAACATGCGCATTAAACTGGCCCGGCATGATTTCGATATAGGCTTTATGACCTTTCCACAGGGAAACATCGAAGATGAAATTTTGTGCGGCTTCATCGTCAACGCGTTTTTCGATGCCTTCGTAAATCGGATAACTGATCAGCTGAAAATTATCGATGATGATTCGTATGGTAGCTTTTTTGCCAGCGGCACGCACGCCAATAAACTTTTTGTCAATGATAAAATCGGGAGAACGCAGGGCACCAGAAATACCTGTGCCGATACTGCGGCTCGAAGCTTTTCCGCTTGCCAGCCGCACCAGTTCATGCTGCTTGTTGAAAACAGGATTTCCTAAAATCGTTTTCTGTCCGAATGCCAGACCATCACTTTTCCAGCCGTTAAAATCACTGCCCCGGAAATCACCCAGCAAGGTGTATTCACTTGAGTTGTTGTGAATGAGATTCGCTTTCGTAGCAGTACCATTTTTCTTTGCATACACTACGTTTGCCTTTTCATTCCATTTTTCCGCCACGATCTTTCGCAAATAGGAATCTATGTTGCGCACCTCTTCAATATTCTTTTCTTCACTGAGGGTTACGCTTGCAGCCACAGGAGAAAAGCGACTGCTTTCCATCACCCCATAAAGCGAATAATAATCGGCAGCTGATATCGGATCGAATTTATGATCGTGACAACGCGCACACGAAACCGTTAGCGCCTGAAATGTTTTCGTGGTCACATCAATCATGTTATCGATGCGATCCGCTTCATCTTTGCGTACATCCACCGGGCTGTGACTTCCCTCCGCCATGGTATAGAAAACGGTTCCTATATGGGATTCATTGGTGCTGGTGACAGGATGCCGTCTGGGTGCCGGTAATAAATCGCCCGCCAGTTGTTCTTTTACAAATTGATCATAGGGAAGATCTGTGTTAAACGCACGGATGAGGTAATCGCGGTAGCGCCAGGCTCCTGTGATGGCATAATCAAACTCGTGCCCTTTTGTCTCCGCATATCGTACCACGTCCATCCAGTTCCTCGCCCACTTCTCGCCATAGCGCGGAGAATTTAAATACCGGTCTACCATGTTCTCATAGCTGTTCACGCTGTTATCTGCGAGATACATATTAAGTGCGTCACGGGTTGGCGGCAATCCTGTTAACAGATAGGAAACTCTCCGGATGAGTGAATTCTTGTTTGCCTCCGGGGCGGGCTCAAGTCCGCTTTGCGTAATCTTTTTCGCAACCAGAAAATCAATTTCATTTTCACCTTTGGTTAATCCCTGAAGATCAGGAGCGGCCGGAGGAATGAAAGACCAGTGAGGTTTCCAGTCGGCACCTTGTTTTATCCATTTTGTGAGGACTGCTATTTCTCTTTCAGTAAGGACCTGCTTTGTATCGGGTGGTGGCATCATCAGCTCAGGATCCTTGTTGTTGATCCTTTCCACCAGCTTGCTGCCGGAAGGATGCCCTGGAGTAATGGCCTGTCCTCCTTCCTTTAATGCAGCGGTGGCACCTTCAAACGTATCAAGCCGCAGCCCTCCTTTTCTGCTGCCAGAATCCGGTCCATGACAGAGGTAACACTTTTGCACCAGAATAGGCTTAACATCAAAGTTATAGTCAACCAGCTCTGGCAATGGTGGGGTGTGTTTCTCACGGCAATCCATCAGGCACAGCGATGCCAGCAGAAGGAAAACAAAAAATGAAATCCGTTTAACGAATGGGGTTGCTGAAGTAGTCACATGGATCCGGTTTGATCAGTTCAAGGTTAATTTTAAATTTAGTGATTTTACAGGATATTCATCATCGTTCGGTTTACGCGTGATTCGGATTTGTAAGAAAGGAAAATACTTCATTCAAGTGGTGTTGAAGGGATGGTTGAACTGAATAATTCATAATCACTTGTGCACTGTCATAAGTATGAAGGTTCTCTGCCCAAAGTATTGAACTTTTAAATTGGTTTAAGTCATAGAATGCTGATCAACGAGCGCACGATTCTTCGACATAACATTTTATTTCTCAAACATTGCGGGTCAGGCGACCCGCAACAACCATCAATACACACCATTTTTAGACACGCACAAATTAGTATATAGCAAACCATCAGAAAATAAAACAACTGTTTCTCCTTTTGTATCTTTGATATGAAACACAACTGAATAAATAATTCTCACCAGATAACCTTGCCTATGAAATCAATGATCCTTAAATCATTTCTGTTCCTTTCAGTCAGTCTGCTGTTTTGTACATCCTGCACTAAGAAAGACAAAACCTGGGGGCCTGATATTTATAAACCTGACACCACGTTTAAAGTAGTGGGATACCTCGGAGGTGGGAGTTTCGATCAGCTCGATGAACTGGAGATTGATAAACTGACCTATCTGAACCTGGCTTTCGCGAATCCTGACCAGGAAGGCAAGCTTGTGTTTGATGGCGGTTATGATGTGAAGCCTGTAATCAAAAAAGGACATGATGCAGGATTAAAAGTTTTTATTTCGCTGGCCGGTGGTGGCAAACCCGATACCATCATCTGGAAGAACCTGCTTCTTCCAGAAAACCGGACACGATTTATCGGCAACATACTTGACTACGTAGAGGAAAATAACTTCGATGGCGTAGATGTAGATATTGAAGGAAACCTCCTGCCCTATACCGGTGTAAATTACAATCCGTTTGTTGTGGAACTTAAAGAAGCACTCCACTCGAAAGGCAAAGGAATTACTTCCGCACTCGGAGCTACGCGCGTTCATCATAACGTTCACCCGGAAGCACTTCAGGCATATGATTTTATAAATGTGATGGTCTATGACAAGACCGGTATCTGGAGACCCGATGATATCGGCCCTCATTCACCATGGTCGTATGCCGAGGAAGCCATCCAATACTGGACCGTTGATCTGAAGATCCCTGCGGAGAGAATCACATTGGGAGTACCATTTTATGGTTTTGATTTTACACCACCTGCGCGGTATATCGATTACCGTGAAATCATAGAAGCCGATACATCACTCGCCTACCGCGATTCGGTGGGTATGAAATATTATAACGGCATTCCGATGATCGTAAGAAAAACCGAACTCGCGAAGAACACCCTCGGAGGAGTCATGATCTGGGAGATTTCAAGTGATGCCCGAGGTGATCTGTCACTGCTTAGGGCCATGGATCAGACCCTTAAAGCAGGTGATTGTGCTGTTACAACCTTTTACAGGGACGAAGACGGTGACGGCTATGGCAACATGGCCAAACCTTTTCAGGCATGTACTGCCCCTGCGGGATATGTTGAGAATATGGATGACACGGATGATTCGGACCCGAAGATTTATGTGAGATAAAGATTGAATGAACTGTAAGACAGTATATACATAATAAAACAAAAAAGGCAGTCACTTTACGTAACTGCCTGATTTTAAGAGCCCCCTGCCGGAATCGAACCAGCGACCTACTGATTACAAGTCAGTTGCTCTACCAGCTGAGCTAAGGAGGCTTTTTATCTATTTTCTCTTTGACCTACTGATTACAAGTCAGTTTCCGCCAATTGGCGGATGAGCTAAAGAGGCTTTTAAACGAGGTGCAAAAATAAGGTAAGACCTTGGTTTTGCAAGTCTTTTTAAACTGTTTTCAATAGTTTTAATTGATTTTTTAGCTGAATCAGATGCTGATGCGCTTCTTCAATTTTGCCGTTAAATTCCTCTTTTAGTTTCTCAGCATTTTTTGAACGTCCGAAAAATTCAAGATTGTTGCGTAGCACAGCCAGATCATTTTCAGCTTTGATGATTTGCTTACGCAAAGCCTGCTCCTTATTGTAAAGTTTGCGCTCTCCCTGAGGATCGTTTCGCAGGTTGGTCAGTTCGGATTCGAGATTTATGCGTTCTTTTTCATCAGCATTCAGACCTCCAATTGACTCAATGTATTTTGAGGTTGCTTCGCTGAAACGACTTTTTACCGAGGACATAACATTCTTTGGAACGAAACCAATTGCATTGAACTGAACCTGAAATTGCTGCAATGCTTCCAGTGTTCCTGTTCCTTCCCTCGCAGCCTGAAGCAACGCTTCAATAAGCGCCTCCTTCTTTTTTAGATTTTCATCTTGTTCATGGTCTGCTTTTTCCTGGGTGCCCCTGCGTTGTTCAAAAAAGAAATCACACGCTTCTTTAAATTCCTTATAGATTTTTTCCCGTTGCTTTTCTGGCACAGGTCCTATTTCTTTCCATTTTTTCTGAAGTTCCATCAGCTCCTGCGATGTCTTCGACCAGTCTTCACTCTCCTTAATTTCAATAGCCTTCTTCACCAATTCCTGCTTGGCTTTCAAATTGTTACCCCGATCCTCATCAAGCTTTTTAAAGAATATACCCTTATTATGAAAGAAGGTTTTAAAAGCACTCCAGAATTTTTTGTTGAGGTCTTTTGCTTTTGCACGTGGCACAGCACCTACTGCGTCCCATTGCTTTTGCAGTTCCAGAATTTGCTGTGTTTTCTGGTTCCAGTCTTTAATTCGGTCAGTTACAAAGGAACCAAATGATTCAATGTCGGCCAGCAGTTGCGCCTTGGTTTCAAGATTCTTTTGTAACTCTACCTGCAATCCTGCAACAAATGTGTCTCTTTTTGCATACACATCATCTGAAGCTTTCTTAAAGCGCTGCCATACATTCTCCTGATCTTCCCTGGGCACAGGTCCGATATGTTTAAACTCATGATGCAACTCGTTCAACTCACGCACAGCATCTTTAATCAAAGGCACTTCACTTAGTCTTTCCGCCTTTGCACAGATTTCAAGTTTGGCTTCAAGATTTCTTTTACGATCGAGTTCCTTTAATTCAAAATAAATAGAGCGGTGATCGTAGAACCGATCAATCAACGCATTGTAATTGGCCCACAAGGTCTTGAGGTTAGACATCGGCACGGGACCTGTCTGCTTCCATTGAAGTTGCAGATTCTTAAATACCTGAAAGGAGTTTGGATTGTCTTCGCCATCGATTAATGCGCGAAGTTGTTCAAGGATGTCATTCTTCTTCAGAAGATTTTCAGACTTTTTCTCTTCCTGATTTTTATAAAACTGATTTCTCTTGTCACGGAGAAGTTTTATGGTTGCATCAAACGTATGATCAAGTTCATCAAGACGATATTCAAAATCATCTTCCACGCCACCTTCATTTTTAAACCGGCTCAACGCCTCAGCTTTTTCATGCGCCCTGATTTCATCAACCAAAGGCTTTACTTCCTTAAGAATTGCATCCTGCTTTTTGAGGTCATCACTCTTTGCAAGTTCTTTCACCACTTCAACCAGTTCCTTTTTCGACAACTGGGTAAAATCAGGAATTATATGTTCCTCATGATCGATCGCGGTGTCTTTTTCAGAATGCCTTTCATCCACTGCAATAAATGCAGAACCGGAACCTTCCTCCCCTGCTGCCAGATCTTTCACCTGGTTCACCTCTTTTTCGTTTTCCATCATAAATCCCTTTAAAGGGACGGTAAAAATACTAAAATCATTTAATTCATCCGGGGGTCGGCCGGGTAATTAGAGTAAACGGAAAAACGACCACCAAGCTCCTTCATGGCCTTTTTCCACATCTGATCGGGCAATGTCTCAAAGATTATTTCCTGCGAAACCCGGTCGCTGACAATCCATGAATTAAGCTTAAGTTCTTCATTCAACTGTTCAGGTGACCAACCGCTATAACCAAGAAAAAACCTTATTTCAGTAAGTGAAAACTTTCCTGTATCTATCATGGTTAAAACCTGATCAAAATTTCCTCCCCAGTATACTCCGTTTTCAAGTTCGATGGCATCTTCCAGTTGTCCGTATCGGTGAATGAAATGCAGAGTATCTTGTTGAACAGGCCCGCCAATAAAGATTTGCGCATCCAGTCCTTTCAAATCGTCCATCACCTCGCTTACACGGGTTTCAGATGGCTTGTTCAAAATGAAACCTACCGAGCCATCTTCATTATGCTCAGTCAGCAAAATTACAGTTCGCTCAAAATTAGGATCTGCGAGATAGGGTTCTGATAACAATAATCTTCCCTTCTGCAGATGAATTTTGTTCTGATATTCAAAAAACTCCATATCCTTTTCAGTTTAATGAACGCTTTACACCAATTACTGATTCTTTTTGTAATTAAATCTTAAGAAAGAGAAGGTTTTTGTGAGAAGCAAACTTTGTATTTACTAATTTTTGACAAAAATACCGACATCATGATTTCCCTCTCTGAACTCCGAAAAGAATACTCGAAAGAAACACTGGAAATTAGTTCTGTAGGAAAAGATCCTATTCGTCAATTTGAGAAGTGGTTTGATGAAGCGCTGAGAGCGGAAGTACTGGAACCCAATGCTATGACACTATCCACTGTTACGGAAGCAGGAAGACCTTCTGCCCGCATTGTATTATTGAAGGGTATTGAACATAATAAATTTCAATTCTATACCAACTATCAAAGTCACAAGGGAAAGGAACTTGAAAATAATCCAGCTTGCGCGCTTACTTTTTTCTGGCCTGAACTGGAACGACAAGTGCGTATTGAAGGGATAAGTAATCGTGTTGATGAGGCCACTTCCACAAAATATTTTCAAAGCAGACCAAGGGGAAGTCAGATTGGTGCATGGGCATCTCCGCAAAGCAGTGTGATTAAAGAACGTTCTCTGATTGAGGAACGTGTAAAAGAACTGGAGAAAAAGTTTAAAGACGAAGAGTTGATACCAAAACCCCACCAATGGGGAGGGTATGCCGTGGATCCCTTCGAGATAGAATTCTGGCAAGGCAGACCAAGCCGCCTACACGATCGTATTGTTTATTACAAAGCGGATGATAGCTGGACAATCCGTAGACTGGCTCCGTAAAAAGACATATCTACCGATGCACTGATCTTAATCTGTAAATCTGTGGCAATATTTATTTAATCGAGAACAAATGATCAACACCAATACTTCTTCTCACCGTAAAGCCTTCACCCGCTTTAACACCAATGGCATGACCATACTCCTGCGCCCGGGATTCGAGCATTTTCATAAATGATGGATTGGATATATAGGTCTCGGGCTCATTACTCTGCGGATCGTAAAATTGTGTTTTAAAAGCCCTGATCGAATCCATCTTGGTACTCAAGTATTCTGAAATATCCACAATAAAGTCAGGCTGAATATATTGACTTTGAATAAAATGATACAAGACTTTCGGTCTCCAGGGAGACTGTTTCTTGCCTTCATCAGTAGTTTCAATTTTAATGAGCCCGGCAAGGAAAAATGCATCGAACGTTAATCCCGCTCCTTTTCCGTGATCAGGATGCCTGTCATAGATTGCGTTGGCCAATACAATTTCAGGTTGATATTTTCTGATTACCCTTGCAATTTCAGTTTTATGAAATTCATCATTTTGAAAAAAGCCATCACGAAAATTCAAATTCTCGCGAACAGAAAGCCCCAATATTTTTGAAGATTCAGCTGCTTCAGCATCGCGCGTTTGCACGGTACCACGTGTCCCTAATTCACCACGCGTAAAATCAACAACGCCAACTTTATGACCTAATGCAACATGTTTTGCAATAGTTCCACCACATCCGAGTTCAGCATCATCAGGATGTGCCGCCAAAACCAGTATATCCAGTTTGATATTCATTCAGTTTATTAATGAACCGTTTCCATTTCCCTGGCTGCCAGAAACTTCTCGGCATCCAGTGCGCCCATGCATCCACTACCGGCAGCAGTTATTGCTTGCCTGTAGACGCGATCAGCAACATCGCCAACGGCAAAAACTCCTTCTACATTGGTTAATGTAGAACCGGGTTGCACCTTCAGGTATCCGGCTTCATCCATATCTAATTGACTTTTAAAGATGTCAGTATTTGGTTTGTGCCCAATTGCCAGGAAAAAACCCTGAACGGCAATTTCTTTCTTCTCTCCTGTTTTATTATTTAAAAGACGAACACCATTCACGCCATGATCATCCCCCAGAATTTCATCAGTTTCTGTATTCCAGTGAATCTCTATATTTGGAGTATTTAACACCCTCTGCTGCATGATTTTAGATGCCCTCATTTCATCTCTTCGTACAATCAGGTGAACCTTGGTGCAAAGCTTTGAAAGATAGGTGGCTTCTTCCGCTGCAGAGTCCCCGGCTCCCACCACTGCTACTTCTTTACCGCGATAGAAATAACCGTCACAAACTGCACAGGCAGACACGCCACGGTTTGCATAGGTCTCTTCGGAAGGTATGCCTAAATATTTGGCAGTGGCTCCTGTTGCAATGATGATGGTCTCTGCCATGATGGTATCTTTTTCATCTACAACAACCTTAAGAGGATGAGATGAAAAATCTACCGAGGTAACCAGTCCGTAATTCACTTTGGTCCCAAATCGTTCTGCTTGTTTCTGAAGATCCATCATCATCTGAGGACCATTTATTCCTTCCGGGTAACCAGGAAAATTCTCTACATCATTGGTGGTAGTTAGCTGGCCGCCAGGCTGGCCACCCGTATACAGTACGGGTGTTAGTCCTGCTCTGGCAGCATATATAGCAGCTGTATATCCGGCCGGTCCGGAACCGATAATCAACACTTTTACTTTTCCCTCTTCCATAAAATCAGTTTTTAAAAATTGTTAATAAAAAGGGTCTCATAGCAATGAGACCCCGATTTTGATTTTAAAATGCATGATACTAACCAAGATATGGCTTTAGAGCCTTGCTTCTTGATGTATGACGTAATCTGCGAATGGCTTTTTCTTTGATCTGGCGCACGCGCTCGCGGGTCAGATTAAACTTCTCGCCAATCTCTTCCAGTGTCATCGCATGCTCACCATTAAGACCGAAGTATAAGGTAATTACATCTGACTCTCGTTGTGTAAGTGTGGATAATGCCCGCTGAACTTCTCTACGCAAAGAATCTGACATCAATCCAGAATCGGGGGTCTCTTCGCTGTCATTTTCCAGTACATCGAGTAAACTGTTTTCTTCACCTTGAACAAAAGGTGCATCCATAGATACATGACGACCCGATATCTTCATGGTATCCACAACTTCAGCAGTAGTTACTTCAAGGACTTCCGCCAGTTCCTCAGGCGAAGGTTCGCGTTCGTACTTCTGCTCTAACTCAGAAAAAGTTTTAGAAATTTTGTTCAATGAACCTACCCTGTTTAATGGCAAGCGAACAATACGTGATTGCTCAGCCAGTGCCTGAAGAATAGACTGGCGAATCCACCATACGGCATAGGATATAAATTTGAAACCCCGGGTTTCATCAAAGCGCTGAGCTGCTTTAATCAATCCGAGGTTTCCTTCATTTATAAGATCTCCGAGGGAAAGTCCCTGGTTTTGATATTGTTTGGCAACAGAAACCACAAAGCGCAAATTTGCTTTTGTCAATTTTTCAAGGGCAATCTGATCACCTTCTTTAATTCTCTTAGCGAGCTCAACTTCTTCATCGGGTGTAAGAAGATCAACCTTACCAATCTCCTGAAGATATTTATCAAGCGACTGGCTCTCGCGGTTGGTGATCTGCTTGCTGATCTTTAATTGTCTCATTGCGCTATCTAGTGGTTAAATTCTAAACACGTAAAGTCGAAAAATTAGTTCCAAAAAGCTGTATTCGCAAATTTAAGCCGTAGCTGTTTCTTCTTTTCTTGGGGGTTTCGGCAATAGCACTTTACGAGATAGACGATATTTACCAGTCTTCTTATCTACTTCCACCAGTTTTACTTTCACCTGCTCTCCAACTTCCATCACTCCCTCCATCGTTTCGAGACGTTCCCACTTGATTTCAGAGATATGCAATAAACCATCTTTACCTGGCATGAATTCCACAAAGGCACCGAAAGGCATGATTGACTTAACAACGCCATCATAAACTTCCCCTACTTCCGGAATGGCTACGATTGCTTTCACACGCTTAACCGCAGCATCCATCACATCCTGATTGGTAGCAAAAATATTAACGATACCTCTGTTGCCTACTTCTTCAATTACAATAGTAGCACCCGTAGTCTTCTGGATTTCCTGAACTACTTTACCGCCTGGCCCGATTACCGCGCCTATCATTTCTTTCTCGATATTAATGGTTACAGCACGGGGAGCATGCGGCTTTAAATCAGCCTTGGATTCAGCGATGGTTTTCTTCATTTCATTCAGGATATGAAGACGACCTTCCCTGGCCTGATCCAATGCTTCTTTCAGAACATCATAGGTTAATCCTTCTACTTTCAGGTCCATCTGGCAAGCAGTGATTCCCTTTTCAGTACCAGTAACCTTAAAGTCCATATCGCCCAGGTGATCTTCATCTCCCAGGATATCGGAAAGGATGGCATATTTCTTTGATGCGCTATCAGAGATCATGCCCATAGCAATTCCAGACACAGGAGATGAAATCTTAATACCGGCATCCATCAATGCGAGTGAACCAGCACACACCGTAGCCATTGATGAAGAACCATTTGATTCAAGGATATCAGATACAACGCGGATGGTGTACGGGCTTTCGGTCATATTGGGAAGCACTTGTTTCAAGGCTCTCATGGCCAGATTACCATGACCTACTTCTCTTCTGCCAGGTCCACGATTAGGCTTCACTTCACCCGTTGAAAATCCAGGGAAATTATAATGCAAGATGAACTTGTTGGTTCCATCAAACATGGCACCGTCAATCATTTGCTCATCCAGCTTCGTACCTAATGTTACCGTGGTCAATGACTGGGTTTCACCTCGTGTAAACACAGATGATCCGTGAGCGGATGGAAGGTAATCAATCTCAGACGTTATCTGTCTGATTTCGTTAGTCTTACGGCCATCCAAACGAACCTTTTCATTAAGAACAAGATTACGGCAGGCGGTCTTCTGAATATCCTTATAGTATTTCTTTACAAGATCCTTATTCACTGTTGTGTCCTCCGGTAATGCAGCAAGGTACTCTTCAACGATTTTACCGAATAATTCTGATCTCTGATGCTTGTTGGCGAGTTGCTGACGGGCTACATCATACACCTTATCGTAAAGAATTGTGAAAAGTTCGGCCTTGAAAGCTTCGTCCTTCACTTCATGCTCATACACCCGCTTCTGGGTTTTTCCAGTCGCTTCAGCAAGCTCAAGCTGCAATTGACACTGTACCTTTATGGCATCGTGCGCCAGTTTTAGCGCCTCAAGCATTTCTACCTCACTTATTTCTTTACATTCACCTTCCACCATTAGAATATTATCAATGGAAGCCGCTACGATAAAGTCGAAATCAGCCTTTTCTTTTTGCTCCAGAGTTGGATTGATAATATGCTGACCATTAAGTCTTATAATCCTAACCTCTGAAATTGGTCCTTGAAATGGAATATCAGAAACAGCCAGTGCAGCTGATGCTGCAAATGCAGCCAGTGAATCAGGTAACGCATTCAGATCTCCTGAAATTAATTGAATCGCTATCTGGGTTTCTGCGTGATAATCATCCGGAAAAAGTGGACGTATTGCACGATCCACTAAACGGCTGATCAGGATTTCATAATCAGAAAGTCTTCCTTCACGTTTCAGGAAACCACCCGGAATCTTGCCTGTTGAAGCAAACCGCTCCTGATAGTCAACAGACATTGGTAAAAAGTCAACGCCATCCTTGGCGGTTTGTGAAGCTACGGCAGTAGCCAGCAGCATGGTATCACCCATGCGCAGAACAACTGCGCCATCGGCCTGACGGGCAAGTTTTCCGGTTTCAATAGTAATCTTCCGTCCATCAGGAAGGGCACAGGATTTAGTTATAATAGTTGAATTCATTAGGTATGAGTTGTTAAGAAAAGCGTGCAATTCAACGCTTTTCAGATAGTTTATAAAAAAGCAAAAGGGAATCTCACCGATTCCCTGTTTGCTTGATGTGAATGATTATTTTCTTAGTTCCAGATCAGCTAATATAGATCTGTATCTTTCGATATTGGTTCTCTGGAGGTAGTTGAGCAACTTCTTACGTTGTCCTACCAACCTTAAAAGACCTGTCTGAGTGGAATAATCTTTTCTTTGACCTTTCAAATGGGTAGTCAAGTGATTAATCCTGTAGGTAAATAATGCGATTTGCGACTCTGGTGAGCCCGTATCATTCTTTTTCTTAGCAAAGCCATGTTTGCTAAACAATTCCTGCTTCTTTTCTGAATTGAGGTACATCTCTTGTAAAGTTTATCTTATTCTATTTTTAACGCGCAAAACTACCCCTATATGAACTAAAATGCAAGTTATATATCAAAGTTCATTTACTCAGCCTTGGTAAATCTGCGTTTCAGCTTATCAAAGACAACATTATAGAAGTCTGCATCAAAAAGACGGGCATCAGCCCTGGCTTGGTTTAAGAACAGTAGTCCAATAACCATAAGTACCGTGTTAGCCAGCCACATACCCTGACCTACGGTAAGTATACTTTGCTTGGCCCATTTCTCGCCCATGAGTGAAAGAACATAAAAAACAATAAAAAATAGTATAGAGACGAGAACAGGTACACCCAATCCACCTTTTTTTATAATCGATCCCAATGGTGCCCCTATCAGGAACATAGCTATACAGGCAATCGAATTTGCAAGGATCTTATGCCATTGCACCTCAAATTCAATAAATCTGTCTTTGTGGGATTTTATCTGTTCGTTGGCATTAAAAAGCTGACTTTTAACTATCCGAACCTGATTGGTTGCTACACTGATTTCATTGTGAGTAAACGGTTTATTGTACAGGCTGTCAGAAAGCGACCTTACCTGATTGGAAATCAAAACATTTTCTGGTCTTGAACCGCTATTAGCATTAACAATCGGCTTATTTAAACCTTCTGCTTTATATTTAACAATATTAACGGAATCACGTTTTCGTTTTAATTCTTTTATTTCTGTCGGGCCAGACAATACTATCCTTTTTAAGATGGTAATTAAACACCTGATTACTGGTTGTATAGATGGAAATTTGCTGTGTTTTGATTTCCGTTTTAACTGAGTCCATATCATACCTGAGCTGTTGCATGTTGCGCATAATGCGGTTGCTCTGAAACCACTTCTTGTCAGTACGATTTAAACCAAAGGAAGAAAGATCAAATACGATTTGTGTTCGGGCGAACTCAGTCTTCCGGAATGTCTCTTCACTACCCTGACCTGAAGAAATATCGGTACCTGATCCTGTACCTTCTATGTAATTGTTACCATTAAATAATTCAAGTTTTAAATACTGGTCATTCATGAAGGTATACATCCTGCCCGAATCAGCCTTTGTAACTTCTTTATTACCAGTTCGACCCCGGTGATCGTAAATGGTAATGCCTTTTAGAACACCGTCTTCAGGAAGTTTTTCATCCACTTTTATGCTGATATCCGGTATTGAGTTATAGAATGCCCCCTGACGTAAGTCAAGAGCGGGCTTTTTCTGCTTTATATCATATAGTAAACTATAGGCTTCAAGTGCTGCTTTCGGCACGAGATAATTGCCTACAATAAATGCACCCACCGTAACCAGTAAAACAAATGCGAAAATCGGCCCCAGGCTTCTCACCAGTGATATGCCAAGGCTCTTTATAGCAGTCAACTCGAAATGTTCACCAAGATTTCCAAATGCAATCAATGATGATAACAGGACTGCGAGTGGAAGAGCCACCGGTGTATTGAATATGGCAAAATAAAAAAGCAGCTGACCGATTACGTCCCAACCCAGGTCCTTCCCTATGATATCATCAAAATACTTGAGCATGTGGATATTCAGGAGAATAAATACCACAACCAGGAAAGTGAGAATAAAGGGACCCAGGAATGAAGCTAATACCAGCTTATCAATCTTTTTCATAATCAATCGATGCAAAGATAATGTCAAAAACAAGGCCATTTATTTTTTTAATAAAATATCGCAAGCATGTGATGGTTGTATTTTGATAATGAGAAAAGTTTGTATGTTTGCGCCTCAAAATCAGGTTCACGTCAATCGTTTAATCGAAACGATTTAATGTTTTTTTTGATTTTGGTCTTTTATCATAAATGGCGCGGTAGCTCACGTGGTTAGAGCGTTGGATGCATATCCGCCAGCTGGCGGACGGGGTCGGTTAAAAGATAAGAAATTGAAAATAAAAATGGCGCGGTAGCTCAGGTGGTTAGAGCGTTGGATTCATAACCCAAAGGTCGGGGGTTCAACTCCCCCCCGCGCTACTTGATGATTACTAATCAAAACTTATCATCAGATCGAAAATCAATCTTCACAGTCTACGCTCTTTACAGCGCAAACTATGATAAGATTTACATCGGATACAGTTCAAATCTCCACGCCCGATTAGCTGCCCACAATGCTGAAAAAGGAAAAGGTTACACTCACTCTTTCCGTCCCTGGAAAATAATCCATACCGAGGAATATTCAAGTAAAGCAGAAGCCCATCAGAGAGAGAAACAACTCAAATCTGCTCAGGGCAGAGCATTCATCTGGAATCTTATAAAATCATCAGATTAGTGGATTCATATCCGCCAGCTGGCGGACGGGGTTCAACTCCCCCCCGCGCTACTTGATGATTACTAATCAAAATTTATCATCAGATCGAAAATCAATCTTCACAGTCTACGCTCTTTACAGCGCAAACTATGATAAGATTTACATCGGATACAGTTCAAATCTCCAGGCCCGATTAACTGCCCACAATGCTGAAAAAGGAAAAGGTTACACTCACTCTTTCCGTCCCTGGAAAATAATCCATGCCGAGGAATATTCAAGTAAAGCAGAAGCCCATCAGAAAGAGAAACAACTCAAATCTGCTCAGGGCAGAGCGTTCATCTGGAATCTTATAAAATCATCAGATTAGTGGATTCATATCCGCCAGCTGGCGGACGGGGGTTCAACTCCCCCCCGCGCTACTTGATGATTACTAATCAAAACTTAACATCAGATCGAAAATCAATCTTCACAGTCTACGCTCTTTACAGCGCAAACTATGATAAGATTTACATCGGATACAGTTCAAATCTCCAGGCCCTATTAGCTGCCCACAATGCTGAAAAAGGAAAAGAGTATATGCATTTGATTCAGATAGCCAATTTTTATTTTGCTCAACTATGCAGGCTAAAACCTTTAACATGAATGTTTTATTCATGCCTTAATTAAGTCAAAGTGAACGATACCAAATCCGAACCCCCCAACGGATTGATAGTCCATCATGTCGCCCGGAGGCCATTATAACGATACAAATTTAATTTGCCTTGTATACCCACAATCTTTAGCAGAACAGATAGTTCAATAAATAAATAATTTACCAGCTGATCTTAATGATTGCCCCGTATTATTACTTACATTATAACATATTTCAATTTTCAATATTATTTTACGAATACAGGATTTTGTCTTTTAATTTGTCGTTAAACAAAAAATCCTTTAAATTAAAATCGAAACGAAGCCGACTATGACACAGGGAACTAAAAAACTATTTGCTGCTGATTTTGAGATTCATGCTTCGATAAAAATGCTTTATCCTTATATACAGACTGCCAGTGGATTATCAGAATGGTTTGCAGATAATGTAAAAATAAGTCCTGAAAAAGTTTTCACTTTTGTCTGGGATCATGAGGAACATAAAGCATTAATGACTGCACATCGCACCAATCACTTTGCTCGATTTGAATATCTTCCGGAAACAAAAGGAGATGAAAAAGATCCTTCTTATTTTGAATTACGCCTGGAAGTAAATGAGCTTACCCAGACAACATTTATTAAAGTATTCGATTACTCTGACTTTGATGATATGGAGGAGTTGCAGGATCTGTGGGAAGGATTGATCGAAAACCTGAAAAAGGTAGTTGGCGGTTAATCCGGCAGGATACTCGTATTATCATTTTTCATCAATAATTATTTCCAGCTAATTTTATAAGCGATCCTTTTCAGTACAGATAATTTCAGTACAGACAAATTGATTATTACCAATTAACCTGATTTATGTTACCCTCCATCAACCCCACAGAAACCAATTCCTGGCAAAAGCTAACCGGACACTTTCTTACCATGCAGGCCACGCATATGCGTGAGTTATTTGAAGAAGATCCGGCACCGATTTGAAAAATTTCAAATTAAGCTCAATGATATTCTTTTTGACTATTCAAAAAATATCGTCACTGAAGAGACAATGAATTTACTATTGGATCTTGCTCATGAAGTTCAATTAATGGACTCTATCGATGCCATGTTTAATGGCGATAAGATCAATCAGACTGAACATCGTTCAGTGCTGCATGTCGCCTTACGTAATACTTCAAACACTCCTATCCACGTAGATGGCGAAAATATAATGCCTCAGGTAAATGCTGTACTTGAACAAATGCAGCATTTTTCAAATCAAGTTAATCAACGGAGAATGGAAAGGATATACCGGAAAACCAATCACCGATATCGTAAATATTGGAATTGGTGGTTCTGATCTTGGTCCTCTTATGGTAACCGAGGCATTAAAGCCTTATCATAAAAGTATAACACCTCATTTTGTTTCGAATGTAGATGGCACTCACATTGCAGAAACATTAAAAAACTTAAATCCAGAAACCACTCTTTTTATCATTGCCTCTAAAACATTTACCACACAAGAAACCATGACAAATGCAGAATCTGCAAAGTCATGGTTCCTTGAAAAGACATCGGGAAAAGGTGATGTGGCAAAACATTTTGTAGCGGTTTCCACCAATACAAAAGCAGTTACCGCATTTGGCATTGCGCCTGAAAATATGTTTGTGTTTTGGGATTGGGTAGGCGGCCGTTATTCATTGTGGTCATCCATCGGATTATCTATTGCCTGTACCATCGGCTATGATAATTTTAAAGAATTACTGGAAGGAGCTCATGATGCCGACAATCATTTTAAGAATGAACCCTTTGAAAAAAATATTCCTGTTATTCTTGCACTTTTCGGAATTTGGTATTCCAATTTCTTTGATGCACATACAGAAGCAATTCTTCCCTACGATCAATACCTGCATCGTTTTGCTGCTTACTTCCAGCAAGGAAATATGGAAAGCAATGGTAAATCTGTTGATCGCAACGGACAACCTGTACTTTATCAAACTGGCCCGGTTATCTGGGGTGAACCTGGCACGAATGGACAGCATGCATTTTATCAACTGATTCACCAGGGCACAAAATTAATACCGTGTGATTTCATTGCTCCTGCTATCAGTCATAATCAAATTGGTGATCATCATGATAAACTACTATCCAACTTCTTTGCACAAACCGAAGCATTGATGCTTGGTAAAACCAGTAGAACAGGTTGAGAAGGAACTCCTTGAGGCTCGGAATGAGTAAAGAAGAAATTAAATTTCATCTTCCTTATCGAGTATTCAGTGGTAATCGCCCCACCAATTCCATTATGTTCAAGAAACTTACACCACGAACATTGGGAACGCTCATTGCATTGTATGAGCATAAAATTTTTGTTCAGGGTGTCATCTGGAATATTTTCAGTTTCGATCAATGGGGTGTGGAATTAGGCAAAGTACTGGCAAAGAAAATTCTTCCGGAACTCACATCACCTGATGAAATTACGTCACATGATGCTTCTACCAATGGACTGATCAATTATTTCAAACGATTGAAATCTGAATAACTTTTAATCTTCTTGCAAAACATTCTTTTAACTGTATTTTTGACGCTTCTACTAAAAGAATGAATTCAACAATTTCGAAGATTGGAGTATTTACCTCCGGTGGTGATGCTCCAGGAATGAATGCCGCATTACGTGCTGTAGTCAGAGCTTCTATTTATTACAAGAAAGAAGTTTACGGAATCATGCAGGGTTATGAAGGCATGATTAGCGGAGAGATTGTGAAACTTGGTGCTCGCTCAGTAGGTAACATTATTCAGCGTGGAGGCACGATTTTAAAATCAGCAAGAAGTGCAGAGTTTCGTACGAAAGAAGGTCGTGAAAAAGCGTATGCCAATCTTAAAAAGCATGGTATTGATGCGTTGGTTGCAATTGGTGGTGATGGAACATTCACCGGGCTTCATAAATTTTATGAAGAATTTTCCATTCCTTCCATTTGTATTCCTGGCACTATCGATAATGACCTGGCAGGAACCGACTATACCATTGGATATGATACGGCTACCAACACCGCTGTAGAGGCGATCGATAAAATCCGCGATACAGCGATATCACACAACCGCCTTTTCTTTATTGAAGTGATGGGTCGTAATTCGGGGTACATTGCACTTAACTGCGGAATTGCAGGAGGCGCAGTAGCCACGATTATTCCAGAGGAATCAATAACGCTCGAAGAACTTTTTAGTAAACTCGATGAAGGAGGCAAGACCAATAAGAAGTCAAGTCTGATTGTAGTGGCTGAAGGAAGTAAATTGGGAGGTGCCATGGAACTTGCCAGAAAATTCTCTGCACGCAATAATTATTTTGATATTAAAGTAACCATACTTGGCCACCTTCAGCGTGGCGGTACGCCTACTTATTTTGATCGCGTGCTGGCGAGTAAGATGGGTATTGCTGCGGTTGAAGGTTTACTAAAAGGCGAGAAAGATGTCATGGTTGGCATTCGGAATAATGTAATCGTTTATAACAACTTTAATACGATCATCAATCACATACATGAGATTGATAGTGAATCATTGACGAATTGCAAAAATTCTTTCCATCTAACACCATCAGTCCATGAAAGATTTAACGATCGGCATCGACATCGGAGGAACCAATACGAAATACGGTATCGTAGATCGGACAGGGAATGTATTACATCAAGGAAACATTCCAACCACTCAATACGAACAGTTTCAGGAGTATTTTGATGCGATGGCCGATGCGCTGCGTAAAGGGATTGCCGAACTTCCAGCCGATACGCGCATTGTGGGTATTGGTGTAGGTGCTGCCAATGGAAATTACTATACAGGAAACATTGAACGCGCAACCAACCTGAAATGGAAAGGGGTGCTGCCATTGGCCAGAATGTTTAAAGAAGAATTTGGTGTTCCCTGTATTCTCACCAATGATGCAAATGCCGCTGCCGTAGGTGAAATGATTTACGGCAATGCCAAAAACATGAAAGACTTCGTGGTGATCACCTTGGGCACCGGTCTTGGAAGTGGTTTTGTTTGTGGCGGAGTATTATTGAATGGACATCATGGTATTGCCGGAGAAGTTGGTCATACTTCTGTGAATCCCAATGGACGTTATTGCAATTGCGGTAAGCGGGGTTGTCTTGAGACCTATGTATCGGCAACGGGTATCAAGCGAACTGTATATAAATTACTGGCCGATCACCTTGAGCCAAGTGAATTAAGAGGTATCAGTTTTGAAGATCTTAATACGAAAATGATCACGGAAGCTGCCAACCGTGGTGATGTAGTAGCTAAGGAAGCATATGAATACACCGGCAGGATTCTGGGAATGAAACTGGCTGAGACCGTTGTACACACTGATCCCGAGGCAATCTTCCTGTTTGGTGGTTTATCAATGGCTGGTGATCTAATTTTCAGACCTACCATCAAACACATGGAAGCGAATCTTATGCCTCTTTTCAGAGGAAAAATAAAAGTACTTCCTTCAGCCATGCAAAATCAGGCCGCTCCTATTCTGGGTGCAAGCAGTCTGGTATGGGATTATCTGGATAAGATGCAGGTAAAAACAGAACTTGCCTGAAAGTACTACTCTACTTTTACTCCAAGATTAACACCGAGAAGATTAAAATAGTCTATCCCATTCAACTTCCTTTTCAGTTAAAGTTTTCTTTTTGTTCTCCATCGCAATCTCAAAATAAAGATTTTGGGTTTTATGAAGATTGGGTTCCAGGTTGAACTTCTTCAGAATAGGGAAACATCCGGTTTAGTCTTTGAATTCGTCTGACATTTTCTCTTTCGCTGCTGATTCGCTTCAATTCTTTATAAATACTCTCTCCTGCCATCCGTGATAGTTTATCCGGATCTTCAATCTTCAGACTCCACCGATCGAGCTCGGCTGCAATACGCTCCATTTCCTTGATGTTGATTTTGTCTGATATGAAATATTTTTACCAAATCAGCATTTAAAATATACTCAAAGGTTGTTTTGTATGCCGGTGGTATTGGGATATTGTTAGTAGACAATGCATTGATAAGAGGATAATCCCGATTGTAGCTTCTTCGCAAGGAGCTCTCCAAGCTCTGCCATACTCTCCTGCGAAATCATATTCAATATTTTTCTCTTTTCATCCTGAAACAGGTGCCAGATGGTGTATTTATCCGGGCCAAAATACGTCTGGATTAACCCAATCATTTCACCCAGCCTGCCTTCTTCAAAAGCTTTCACCATTCTGAATTGCATACTGGCAAATTTATCAGGTTCCATATCCAGCGAAATATTTCCGATGATATTATGCTTACCCAGATAGATAACAGCAAATGCAAATTTCTTTTCTGACCGGGTAACGAGCGATTTAACTTTCGTTATACCCAATACAAGTTTTTGTTCACCGGCTTCCTTTTTTATAAATGCCTCATTGGAGGTGCTGTAGTTGAAAACAGTCAGTGATTCAGGTTCATCTTCAAAAATGGAGGCTACTGCATAGTGCATCCCTACACGCTGCAAATTGGTGCGTGAAGGAAGTACCAGTTTTTTATAGACTCTGATCTCCCGTTTCATAGGTAGAGACATTGCTCGGTGCGTCTGAAAGTCGTTGAATAAATTCAGGTTCCAGATCATCATTGCATATCTGATTGGCCAATTGAATTACCCGGCAGGCATACTGCATTACCTGTATGGTTTCAATACCCGAGATCTCATCAAAGAACCAGCCACAGCTTGTATACATCAGCATAGCATGTCGTTGCATTTCCATAATGCGTAACACCTGATTGGGATGAGCATCGCTTAATGCATGATCCTTTAAAAACCGCTTTACATTATCATCATTCCGCTTTAAGACTACATTGATATATTCATTACGAGCCTTCCACGGGTCTTTAACTACTTTGGATGCTTCAAGCTCAAAGATTACAGCAACACGTTCACGCAGCCAGTCCAGCGAATCGCGAAGTGGCTTTCGCCAGTTCTGATGCCATCCTGGTTTGCCACTATTGCACCCGCAATTTGCTCTCCAGCGTTCTACACCGTGAACACAACTCCAGGAACTATTCTCAATGATCCTGGCTTCATCAACAGGAGGATTCAAACTCAGGAACTGCGCATAGTTGGTAAGCTTTATACGATCATCCTTCTCGATATAATCCAGACAAAATGCCAGTGCCATTTCTCCATGCTTGTGATGGTGACCATAGGTTTCTCCATCAGTTGCAACGTGAACGATTTGAGATTCGTTATCCTGAAAATCCAGCGGGCTGAGTAACCTTTCCGCAAAACGTCTACCATCATTCAATAAACCATTAAAGGCAATTCCTTGTGAGATATCGCCATCGTAAAAAAATAAAGCGATAGAATTGCCACTGGGCAGGTTACATTGGTATACTTTTTTAGTGTTAACCGACCGATCATTTACCTCTCTCCAATCTTTCGCGCCAATTTTTCTTACCGCCTTCGCCTGCCGTGGAGCCAGGATGGTAAACTTTATGTTGTTCTCGGCCAGCAATCTCCAGCGTTTCTGTATCTACTGCTGTTTCAGCCAGCCACATGCCTTCTGGTTTTCGCTTAAAGCGTGATTCAAAATCACGAATACCCCAACGGATTTGAGTTTCTTTATCCCGCCTGCTTGCAAGCGGCATAATGATGTGATTATACACCTGAGCTACTGCAGAACCATGTCCTCCAAAATTCAACATGCTTAGTCTGTCAGCTTCCAGAATGGCTTCATAGGTTTCACTGGCATAGGACTCCATCCATGAAAGCAAGGTAGGACCAAAATTGAAACTGATTCGTGAATAATTATTGATAATATTTTTAATAACATTGTTTTCATCCAAAATGCGCGATGTAGCATTCGGCTCATAACATTCCGCAGTAATGCGTTCATTCCAATCATGATAGGGATGTGCTGAATCCTGCACTTCGATAACTTCCAGCCAGGCATTTTCCCTCGGTGGCTGATAAAAATGCCCGTGAATACAAATGTATTTATTTGGTGAATCTGCCATTTTGCTAAAAAGGACCAGTAGTTGTCTAATAATTCAATTACTATTCTATATCAAATTCTGCCATCTCCTCATTCAATTTTAAAATTGAAATACCCAAAGGTGGTAATGTTATCGATACAGAATAATCTTTACTATGATATTTTACTGGTGTGGTGTACAACAATCCAGGATTAAGAACTCCGCTTCCGCCATACTTTAAATTATCGGAATTGAAAATCTCATTCCAGGTGCCACGGAAAGGAACTCCGATTCTATACAATTGCCTTGTTTCCGGAGTAAAGTTGCACACAACCATCAGCGTATCTTCACGCTGTTTCGCCTTTCCTCATAAATACCATCACGCTGTTTTCATGATCAGAATAATCTACCCATTCAAACCCTTTTTCATCAAAAGGAAATTCATAACAGGCAGGTTCTGATTTATAGAAGTGATTCAGATCTTTTATTAAAGTAAGTACTCCCTGATGCGGAGCGTAATCCAGTAAATGCCAATCCAGACTTTGATCATGATTCCATTCCGAAGACTGACCAAACTCACCACCCATAAATATGAGCTTCGTTCCCGGATGAGTAAACATATATGAAAACATCAGGCGAAGGTTCGCAAATTTTTTCCATTCATCGCCCGGCATGCGGCCCAGCAAAGAACCTTTGCCATGCACTACTTCATCGTGCGAAAGCGGCAACATGAAGTTCTCTGTGAACGCATACATGACACTGAACGTAATTTCATTCTGATGATACTTGCGATGAATGGGATCCTGCTTAAAGTAACTTAGCGTATCATGCATCCAACCCATCATCCATTTCTGACCGAAACCCAAGCCGCCCATATAGGTAGGTTTTGAAACACCAGGCCAGGCTGTAGATTCTTCCGCAATGGTAATTACATCGGGATGATTACCATATACCACTTCGTTGAATTCTTTTAAGAAACTAATGGCTTCAAGATTTTCATTTCCGCCATGTTCGTTGGGTATCCACTCTCCTTCTTTTCTGGAGTAATCGAGATATAACATGGAGGCTACTGCATCTACCCGAAGTCCATCAGCATGGTATACATCAATCCAGAACAGTGCGTTGCTGATCAGGAATGATCTTACTTCATTTCTACCATAATTATAAATATAGCTGCTCCAATCCGGATGAAATCCCTTGCGCGGATCTGCATGTTCATACAAATTTGTTCCATCAAAATTATATAGTCCGTGGGCATCTCCCGGAAAATGCGAAGGCACCCAATCCAGTATCACTCCGATTTCCGCATCATGGAAAGCATCCACCAACTCCATAAATTCCTGAGGAGCTCCAAAGCGGCTTGTTGGTGCAAAATATCCGGTAAGCTGATATCCCCATGACCCAAAAAACGGATGCTCCATAACAGGTAGAAATTCAACATGAGTAAATCCAGTATCTTTAACATAATTGACCAGTTCAATGGCCAGTTCTTTATAACTCAGTGAACGGTTTCCATCATCAAACTTTCTTTTCCAGCTACCTATATGAACTTCATACACTGAATATGGCTTTACTTTGTCAGCCTGTTTCTTCCGTTCATTCAAGCCATGCCTTATCTTTCCATTTGTAGTTATGATCCCAGATAATGGAAGCTGTTTTGGGTGCTATCTCTGCATAAAAGGCAAACGGATCTGCCTTCTCAAGATACTCACCGGTATTTGAGTGTATGGCATATTTATATACTTCACCCTTACCTATTCCCGGAAAAAATCCTTCCCAGATTCCAGATTCATCCCAGCGCGGTGAAAGTTTATGCTCATTATTATTCCAATAGTTAAAATTTCCGATAACAGAAACTGACCGGGCATTAGGTGCCCACACGGCAAAGTAGGTACCCTCCTGCTTTTTAAATGTGGCCATATGTGCACCAAACTTTTCATAAAGTTTAAAATGCTTTCCTGATCTGAATAAATGAATATCAAAATCAGTAAAAAGGCTAAAGCTATCCGGCTCTTCAGACTTTATTTTAGAAATCGCTTTTTTGCCCATAGTTTTAATTTTTCTTTTTAGATTCTTCCTGTCCTTCGAAATATTGAGTCATCTGATAATAAATTCCCCGTCAACGGAATATTTACCCAGTCAGGCCTTCCGTTCAGTTCATATCCTAATTCATAAATTGCCTTCTCCAGTAAGATAGGTTCTAATCAATACCTCATCCTGATGAGACAAGTTGCTTTCGAGCCCCATTTTTTCAAGATAGGCACCAAGGTAGAACCTACTAACATAATGCTGCCACTGTTCACGCCCATTGAACCAGAAACTCAATATCCTTCTCGCGGTAGTTTTCATTGAGCATTATTTTACCAAAGGCAGCATAATGAAATGAGCGCATCATGCCGGCCACATCTTTCAACGGATTTTTCTTTAATCTTCGTTCACTAAAGCTAAATCCTGGTTCTCCTTCAAAATCAATGATGATAAAATCCTTACCGGTAAATAATACCTGGCCGAGATGATAGTCACCATGAATCCTTGTTTTGATTGCATTAATACGGGTCTTGTAAACTTCACTGAAACATTCCAGTACCTGATCTTCCATTGCCAGTACTTTACGGGCCAGATACTTGTGTTTCAGCATTCAACTTGTCAATCGATTGCTCCAGTAGTTTAAACCGATCACGCGCAAGCTTCCGTAATGTTGAATAAAGTGACCGCTGATAATTTGCTGTAAAATATTCTGGCGTAAAAGCCGGATTGGTCTGATCGGAAGCCAATGCCAAATGCATCTCTGCAGTACGCTGACCTAAACGCACCACACGTTCGTAAAATCCTCTTCCTATAAATTCCTGAATCAGTTCAGGCGCTTCTTCAAATTTTATTGCTGCCTTATTAATCAGTTTAGGAAGTTTTTCCTTCTTGGCCTTTGCCATTACGCGTTCATAAAAGCGACCAACCGAATCAATCGTCATTACCCAGGAGTCTCCCTGATTCTCAACTTTCTCCTGCAATAATCCCAGTACAGTAGTATTGCCTTCGTTATCACGATATTCAACACTACCCGCATACTTTGGTGCGTTGCGAAAAGTTGTATTCTCCGAAAGGAACCGGACTATTTCAAGATCTGGATTAATCTCCTGCTCAATTTTGCGATAGAACTTGAAGAAATACTGATCGTTGTAAATGATGGCCGTGTTGCTTTGATCAGCCTTTAAGATTTTTGATTCAACCTTGTCGGCATTGAGTTTTGCAAACACACTTGAATTGAATTCAAGTGTTCCTTCATCATCTTTAATGCGAACCTTCCGATCCATAGCGGTGAAAAGAAAATCACGGAAGGTACGATCATAGCTGCTGTCCAGAATAAAACCTGCTTTCCCCTGAATCTCAGCCCTGCTGATTACGCTCATGGTAGTATACTCTACTTTGTCAAACAGGGTATCTGATGGAGCAAATGACATTGGCAGGAAGTACAATTCAGGCAGTCGTTGCACATAGTGTACTTCAATGATGCATAAAAAATGAGTATCCTTTTCCACTTTCAGTGGAATGACTTTATGAATACTCATTTTGCTGATAGCGCGGGCCTTGCCACCAAACCATCGGCACTTTTTCATGAAAGGCTGAAGGATTTTTCTCTCCAGCACACGTACTTCGTTGTAGTTGGCGAAAAGCCGTTCCCATGACAGATCCGATTTGTATAAAAACAATTCATTCGCGGTACCCGCTGCATCTTTTTTCTCAGAAGCATCTGCCTGAAACCAGAAATATCCGTACGGACCAATGGTGATTGGATACTCTCCATCGGTAACACTCATGAATCTATTCTGACTGAACACCTCCGTGATGTCGCAATCCTTGAATGACTTTAAGTTCAGCGTTGTCGCCTGGGAAAATTGAGAGAGATTGGCAACCACAATAATATTCTGCTTTTCATAACTGCGGGCAAAGCAAAGTACTTTTGAATTTGAGCTGTCAATAAAATGCAAATCACCACGACCAAAAACATTCAGGCGCTTTCGCATAGCCAGCACGTTCTTAATCCACCACATCAACGATGAAGGATTCTCTTCCTGGGTTGCCACGTTTACGGATTCGTAACGATAAGCAGGATCTGAAATAACGGGCAGATATAACTTTTGCGGATTGGCAGAGGAAAAACCCGCATTGATATTCATATTCCATTGCATCGGTGTTCTCACACCATACCGGTCGCCCAGGTAAATATTATCACCCATGCCTATCTCGTCTCCATAATATAATACAGGTGTACCTGGAAGTGAAAACAATATGGTGTACAGTAATTCAATTTTTCTTCGGTCATTATTGAGCAAAGGAGCAAGTCTTCTTCGAATACCGAGGTTATGCTTTGTATGAGGATCATTCGCATACGCTTTAAATAAATAATCCTTCTCTTCTTCGGTCACCATCTCCAGTCCAATCTCATCATGATTACGGAGAAATAATGCCCATTGGCTATTTGGCGGAGTGGAAGGTGTCTGCTCAATAATGTCTATGATCGGATAGTTATCTTCAGTGCGCAATCCAAGAAATAAACGGGGCATGAGTGGATAGTGAAAGTTCATATGACACTCCTGGCCTTCACCAAAATATTCTGCAGCATCTTCCGGCCACAGGTTCGCCTCCGCTATTAAAATCCTGTCTTCATAGTGTTTGTCAATATGACTTCTCAATCGTCTTAAAAAAACATGTGTCTGTGGCAAGTTCTCACAATTCGTACCTTCCTCTTCAAACAAAAACGGAACGGATGGAAGCCGGAATCCATCGACCCCCATTTTCATCCAGAAGTCTACTACCTTAATCATCTCAAGCTGTACTTCTGGATTTTCAAAATTCAATTCAGGCTGATGCCGGTAAAACCGATGCCAGAAATAAGCTTTAGCTTCATTATCCCATGTCCAGTTGGATGATTCTTCATCAGAAAACATGATTCGTGCTTCCTTGTACCTATCAGTAGTTTCACTCCATACATAATAGTCCTTATAACGCGACCCTGTGCGCGCCTTACGGGATTTTTGAAACCAGGCATGCTGATCGGATGTGTGATTTAGAATCAATTCGGTAATAACTCGAATTCCCCTGCGATGTGATTCTTTCAAAAAAAGTCTGAAGTCTGCCAGCGTTCCATAATCAGGATGGATATCACAATATTCCGTTACATCAAATCCGTCATCCTTTAGTGGTGATGGATAAAATGGTAAAAGCCAGATCGTATTGATACCCAGGTCTTCCAGATAATCAAGTTTTTGAATGAGTCCCGGAAAATCTCCTATGCCATCTCCATTGCTATCATAAAACCCACGAACACTTACTTCATAGATAATGGCATCTTTAAACCAAAGCGGATCGGTACTTTTTGCTGGTGCTGCCATAGTTACATGTTTGACTCGTGAATTTCTACTTTAAATAAATGAAAAGGCATTTTATGTGGATTTAAATCAACGAAGTTCCATTCCTGTGTCCATGTATAGTATTCATCCGTAATCAGGTCATGAAGTTTAATGTTGATTTTATCACCGAGCTTTAAAGTTGATTTAGGCAATTGAATGTATCCGCTTTGCGTTCCGTGAGGATCCAGATTTACTACCACCAGAATAATGTTTGAAAGATCATCAGTAGCTTTCAGGTAAGCAATTATCTGATTATTCTCAATATTACAAAACTGAGTATTCCAGGTGGAATGTAATGCTTCATTTTCCTTACGGATTTTATTGAGTAAACTCATGATATCCGTCATTCGATTGGTACGCTTCCAGTCGTATTGTCTTACTTCATACTTTTCTGAATTATAATATTCTTCCTTTCCTTCTATAGGCGTATTTTCATAGAACTCATAAGATGGACCGTATACTCCATAGTTGGATGAAAGGGTAGCCGCCAATGCATATCGTAAAATAAAACTATTCTCACCCTGATGTTGCAAATGGTATGGAAGAATGTCAGGGGTATTTGGCCAGAAGTTTGGACGGAAATAATTTCTGGAAGCACCATAGACCAGGTCATTCACATAATCCATTAGTTCCTGTTTCGAAACCCGCCAGGTAAAATATGTGTAGGATTGAGTAAACCCGACCTTCGCCAGTGACGCCATGATCTTCGGCCTTGTAAATGCCTCCGAAAGGAAAATAACATCCGGATTTATTTTATGTACTTCTTCAATTACCCATTTCCAGAAAGGTATAGGTTTGGTGTGGGGATTATCTATTCTGAAAATGGTAACACCTTGCTCCATCCACCAGGTAAACACCGACTTCAGTTCTTCCCACAACTCTTTCCAGTTATCTGTCTCAAAGTTGAATGGATAAATATCCTGATATTTCTTCGGAGGATTTTCTGCATACTGTATAGACCCATCAGGTCTTTGTTTAAACCATTCCGGATGTTCTTTCACATAAGGATGATCAGGCGCACATTGAAAGGCAATATCCATAGCCACATCAATGTTCATTTTTTTTGCTTCGCCAATGAGTTTTTTGAAATCATCCAATGTACCCAATGCGGGAAGGATTGCTTTATGCCCACCTTCATCACTGCCAATAGCCCATGGCGAACCGTGTTCACCTTTCGTAGCACGCACGTTATTATTTTTACCCTTACGGTTTATTTTTCCTATCGGATGAATGGGTGGAAAATAAAGCACATCAAAACCCATGGCAGACACGCGTGGCAAGAGTTTAATACAATCCTGAAACGTGCCATGCTTGCCCGCTTCGAGTGAGGATGATCGCGGAAAAAATTCATACCATGCACTAAAGCTGGCTTTCTTATGCTCTACATAAATTTCAACTTTTTTGTCATATGTGGTTTCATTTTCTTTCAACGGGTGACGATGAACCATATCAGCAAATGAAGTACTGAGAACAAGATTTATCGCATCAAAAGTGTGGTGTTTATCTTCAAGTTTCTTCGCCAGTTTCGACAATTCCTGGTTGTTTTTACCCGCGAGCCGATGAAGGAATATAGCTCCTTCCTGTAACTCAACGGCAACATCTACTTTGGCATGGGCTTTCTTTTTAAATCCATCGTACCAGGTATCAAAGTGATCAATCCATGCTTTGATTGTAAATACATACGTTCCCTTTTCTTCCACCTTGAAAGAACCAGTCCATTCATCGTTGAGGGTTGGTAATAATTCCAATGTATTCCAATCCGATGCGTCTTTTCTTTTATAAAGCAACTCCGCCCTGATATGATCATGACCATCGCCAAAAATAGTGGCACTTACATTTACAAGCTCACCCACGCTGCGCTTGGCAGGATACAAACCGCCATCAACCAGAGGTTGAACATTCTCAATGATTACTCTTTTTTTACCGTTACTCATCTATCGATATGATTGATTACACATGAAAACTATTTTAAAACTACTGAAGCATAAGCAGGCAACTTCACTTCGCTATTCCTGACAGATGCCGAATTACCAGAATCGAACTCAATGGTTTTAAATCCGGCAAGGTCGTCTGTTAACCTGATGGTAACCTCCACATCAGAAACATTATGCAATACCAACAGGTGGCTGCCATCCAGCTCACGGATAAAACTTACAATCTCAGTTATTTTAACCGGGGTTTTAGTGATACTCCCATAAGTAAGTATCCTGCTTGAATTTCTGTAGTTAATAAACTTCTTGTAGAAATGATACAATGATGATGGATCCTCTTTTTGTCTGGATAATGGTGTTACGGTTTCATCATTGCTATACCTGGGATCTTCCCAGGAAGTTTGAGCTTTGTCCTTCGCATCGAACTCCCAGATAAAAGGTTCCCTGATATATTCATCTGGTTTCATGCCAATCATTCCAATTTCTTCACCATAGTATACATAGGGAGTTCCCGGTAACGTAAATAAAATACCAGCAGCCACACGGGCTTTATTCAGATCAGCACTCAGTTCACTGAGTATCCTGTTTTGATCATGATTCTTAAGAAACGTTGCATCAATAAATTCACCACTGTTCTTGTGATAAAAATCATTGATCGCCTTGTATTTGCCGATCAGGTCTATGGTGTCTTTTCCTGCCTTGACTACGCTTGTGATCGCATAACCCATATCAAAATTAAACAGTGCAGGAAGGCCTTTCAGGTAAGGCGCCACATCCTCTGCTTTTGACCATACTTCGCCTACCAGATATACATCCGGTTTTATCCTTTGCATTTCTTCCCTGAACCAGATCCAGAATGCATGATTATCAGTTGCCCTGTCAGTTGGAAAAATATGTTTGGCAGCATCCAGCCGAAACCCATCCACCTTTAATTCATTCAGCCAGTATTTTCCGATTTCGACAAACTCCTGTTTTACTTTTGGATTATCCAGATTTAAATCTGGCATTTCTCCATAAAAGAATCCGTAGTAATGTTCCGATAAAGTATCTCCGTTTACAGCATGCCATTGGGTGATGTTATCCGAATCCAGTGAAATTGATTTTTTTGATATTTGGTCACGAATAGAATCCTTATTGGCCCATACATAATAATCGCGGTAGGGGCTGTTTTTTCCTTCCATCGCGCTCTTAAACCAGGGATGATCTGATCCGGTATGATTCACAATCAAATCTATCAGAATACGAATGTCTCTCTTGTGAGCTTCTTCTACAAGACGTTTAAAGTCGTCTATAGTTCCATATTCAGGATCAATGGCGTTATAGTCTACCACATCGTATTTGTGGTTGGTGGGTGAAGGCATAATGGGCATCAGCCAGATACCTCCTACTCCCAGATCTTTGAGATAATCCAGTTTCCTGGTAAGTCCATTCAAATCACCTATACCATCGCCATTGCTATCTGCATAAGAGCGCACAAACACTTCATAGTTTACACCGTATGGCCATTTTGCAACATTCTCAGATTTTTTACCACATGATAAAAGAAATAAAAAAACAATAAAGAGAATCCCGGTCCTGATTTTCCTCATGCGAATTATTTGATTTTAAAAATGAACGAAGAGTAAGGAAGAATGTCCACTTCAAAAGACCTTGACCTGTCAATTCCTACATCAACACTGCTGCGCAACATATCATGACCAATGTAGTCTTCTTCAGCATTAAGTTGAAATGCCTGAATAACCTCATCCGATAACTTTACTTTTACCCGTTTCACTTTATCTCCAAAACTGGAGAGAATAACAAGTCTCTCCTGATCATGAACCCTTGCAAAAACATGTACATCATCAGGTATATTTCCTTCCGAAAGGTTAGGTAATGGTAAGGTCATAGTATGCTCCATTCGAAATGGCTTTGCTATTGGATGCAAAGGTGAGTATGTCGCCATAAAACTGGCGCAATGCCAGTTGCTCATCACTCAGGATACCTCCATCAAACTTTCCACCATTCATCCATTTCTGATGTTCCGGCACTCCCCAGTAATCAAACATAGAAGTACGGCCATCATCGCCAGAAAAGCCGGAGCTCCCTGCACCCGGTTCACCAACTTCTTGTCCAAAGTAAATCATGACAGGCCCCTGATCAATGGTCGCGCTGATTACCATGGCAGGAACTGCTTTCCATCCATCACCTGCAAAAAAAGGCGATGCAATACGTTGCTCATCATGATTCTCAAGAAAGTGAAGCATCTTGTGATTTATCCCATTCAGACTTTGCTGAATACCATGTATATGAGCAGTGCTGGATTTTTTGTTGATCAACAAACGCAATGTGTCATAGAGTTGAACTTTATCATAGAGAAAATCAAATTTTCCCTGATCAATGTAGTTTCTGTATTGCGTTGGATTATAAATTTCAGCGATAAAAATTATCTCAGGATTTACCGCCTTCACCTGCGGTATAACCCAACTCCAGAATTCTGCCGGCACCATTTCGGCCATGTCGCAACGAAAGCCATCTACCTTCTTATTAGCCCAGAAGACCAGGATGTCCTTCATCTTTATCCATGTGCTGGGAATCGGATCGAAATAAGTTTTACGTCCACCCTGAATATCAACACCATAGTTCAGCTTCACTGCTTCAAACCAATCGTTTATTCCGGGTGATGCTGTAAACTCCTCTGTATTGCCGGTTAGTTTCGCTGGCGTCTCTTCAAACTTTTTATCTTTTGTTGGAAAAGACTCAGTTCCAAGCGAATTATAATCCTTCGGAGATTGGAAGGACTGGCCTGGTAAATAATAGAAGTTGTTGGATGGTTTAAATGAGATTGATAAATCATCGCCTTCTCCGATATCCTGAATGCCCGGAGGTTTTGCATCACTTTTGTAAGCCCTTGCAACATGGTTGGGCACAAAGTCAATTATTACTTTAAGTTCCTGTGCATGGGTGCGATCAATTAGTTGATCAAATTCCCTCATCCGGTTTTTAACATCGATTGCGAGATCCGGATTAACATCATAATAATCTTTGATTGAATACGGAGACCCTGCCCTTCCTTTTACCACATCCGCATCATCCAGGGGGATTCCGAATTTTGTATAATCAGTAAGCAAGTGCATGTTCGATTACACCTGTATACCAGACATGCGTAACACCCAATTCCTTTATACTTTTTAAAGCAATCTCATTAATATCGGCAAATTTACCTGTTCCGTTTTCTTCAATAGTGCCATACAGTTTATTGGTGGTAATCTTGATTCCCAAACAACCGAGTCATCATTTGATAAACGATCATTTTCTTTCCTTGACTTTGCACGATAGTTGAATCGGGAATTTTATCTTTTGGCGTTACGCAACCCAAAAGCAGCAAAAGCGAGACAAAACCTGACTTTTTCATTTTCTTAAAGATAATTAATATAGTATACCCACACCAAAATGCACAAAAAATAGATAGGTGTGAAAGACTTTTAACAGAAAACGTTTGCTATGTCAGAAGGAAAATATTTGCTCCCCAAACGAAAGATCACCCCATTTCAGTTTGGGCAAAAGAACTTAAATCCCGAAAAAATTATCCGACAGCTTTATGATTTCTGCGTGATATCAAATGGAAAGCCATTGCAGAAATGCAAATCATCAATCCAAGAAATTCACGGGTTTCTTCTATATAAATATTTTGCATCTTCGCAATGTCATCGAAAAGTAATGACCTGTCAGGAGATTGCAACCAATGCCACGCGCTGCTCACCAGTAAAACAGCATAGATGGAATAAAAAACCAATGTAGCCCAGATCCAGTAACTGTAATGCAATCTGAACATGGCTAATACACAAAGAACAGCCACATTCCCGTAGATAAGTATCCATAAAAAAGGATCAGGATCATTTATCTGAACAAAGGCAAACAAAAGAAAGATGAGTGCAAGAATGAAATTTATAATCTTCATAATCAAAATATTGCTCCGGCTATAGTTGCTGTCATCATGGTTGCAAGCGATGCTGCGAGCATCGCTTTAAGTCCAAGTTTAGACAAGTCGCCTTGTCTGTTTGGAGCCATGCCTCCTATACCACCAATCTGAATGGCAATAGAACTAAAATTTGCAAATCCACACAATGCATATGTCGCAATGCGAATGGATTTTTCACTTAGTATACCCGCAGCCTTCATATTGGCGAGATCAAGATAAGCAACGAATTCATTAATTACCATTTTTTGTCCAAGCAAACTTCCCACATATAATGACTCATCCCAGCTGACTCCAATACAAAATGCAAAAATCCTGAATACCTGCCCTAAAATATACTGTAATGAAAATCCCTGATAGGCTCCGTTGGTGTTTTGCACTACAAAATCATTAAGGCCTGTAAGCGACCCGATGAAATCCACCAGCACCCAGTTCAATGCATAGATAACTGCAATAAAAGCCAGTAACATGGCCCCGATATTAAGTGCCAGCTTCAAACCATCGGCTGCTCCGCTCGCCATGGCATCAATCAGGTTTACGCCAATTTGTTCCTTATTGACTTTCAATGCCCGGTCAATTTTTTCAGGTTCAGTCTCCGGCATAAATATCTTGGCAAGTACAATAGCTGCCGGGGCATTCATGATGGAGGCGCTTAACAGATACGTGGCAAACTTTGCTTGTTGTGCAGGATCTCCTCCTCCCAGAAAGGAAACATAAGCGCCCAGCACACTGCCCGCAATGGTAGCCATACCTCCTACCATAAGGCAGTTTAATTCGGATTTCGTCATGCGGGGAATGAAGGGTCTTACCAGTAAAGGTGCTTCGGTCTGACCCATGAAAATATTGGCTGCTGCCGACAAACTTTCTGCTCCCGATAAACGCATCGTTCGGGCCATGATCCAGGCAAATCCAAATACAATTTTTTGTAATACTCCCAGGTAATATAAACCTGCTGTAACAGCAGAAAAGAAGATGACTGTAGGCAATGCCTGAAAAGCAAAGAGAAATCCAAGACTATGTTTTACGTCTGGATTTCCAGTACTGTTTTTTGCCAGATCACCATAAAGAAACTCAGCACCCCTGGCGGCAAAACTTAAAAAAATTACAAACTTTTCACTGATGTAAATAAAGGCTGTCTGGGCAAACTGAACTTTACTGATAATCAATCCAAACGTTAACTGAATGAGAATACCAATGAAAACAAGTCGCCAGTCAATTGCTCTCCTGTTTCCCGACAGAATGAATGCCACACCAAGAATAAAAATCAGGCCGCCCAGGCCTCGTAAATAATCCATCTGTCTAAACTATTTGGAAATTTCAATTACGTTTGCTCAGCTCGTCACGGATTTTGGCAGCCCGTTCATAGTCTTCTTTATCTATGGCATCTTTGAGCAAATCATTGAGCTTTTCTACTGAATAATTTTTATAATCCTCTCCACCGGATTTTTTAGCGGATTCTTTTTTCACCCTGGTCTTGGCTTCTGCTTTAGGCTCAATTTTTTCTTCCTCTTCCTGATCAGTGAGCACAATGCCAGCCTCTGCAAGGATAGTTTCATAGGTATAAATGGGAGAATCAAATCTCAATCCAATGGCGATGGCATCCGATGGGCGAGCGTCAATTTCGGTTTTCTTCAAACCATCGGAGCATACAATCTTGGCAAAGAAAACGCCCTCTTTCAAATCGGAAATTACGATTTCTTCAACATGAAAATGGAATGCATTGGAAAATGACTTGAACAAATCATGGGTCATTGGGCGGTTGGGAATGATCTTTTCAATTTCGATGGCAATAGCCTGAGCTTCGAACATGCCTATGATGATCGGAAGCCTGCGGTTGCCTTCTGTCTCGCCCAATACTAATGCAAAAGAGCCAGTCTGCGATTGACTGGATGAAAGTCCAAGTATTTCAAGTTTTATCTTCTTCAACGGTGCCACTCAAAAATTGAATTTATAAAAAAGTTATGAAACCCCAACAATTAAAAATAAACACTATTAAACAGCAGCTTTTATGGCCGCTGTTAATTTCGGAATGACATCAAACGCATCACCAACAATACCATAATCGGCTGCTTTGAAAAAAGGAGCGTCTGCATCCTTATTGATTACAACAATGCACTTTGATGAATTTACACCAGCAAGATGCTGGATTGCTCCTGAGATTCCGATCGCGATATATAACTGCGGGGCTACCTTCACTCCAGTTTGCCCAACATGCTCGTGATGTGGCCTCCAGCCCATGTCTGATACTGGCTTGCTGCAACCGGTGGCAGCGTGAAGTGTTTTTGCAAGTTCTTCCAGGATTCCCCAGTGTTCAGGACCCTTTAAGCCTCTTCCGCCAGATACAACTATCTCTGCTTCAGGAAGTAAAACATCACCTGTTGCTTTTTCAGTTGATAGATTGGTCGTATTGAAATCGCTGTCGTTTAAGACTGGCGAATAAGAAACAATCTCAGCATTTCCACCAACCTCTTTTACTTCAGCCGCATTCTTACGAATGACAATTACCTTCTTCTGATTCTTTAATTCTACATGGGCAAAAGCCTTTCCCGGTATAGATACTTCTGCGAACAACAAAACCAGCTGAGGTATCAGGTAACTCAACCACGTTGGCAGCAAAACTGGCACCTGTCTTTACTGCAACCTTTGCGGCAACGGGAGTACTCAATGATGAACCCGCAAGAACAAGCATATCAGCATTTTCATCTTTCATAGCCTGAGTCAACACGGATGCATAAACCTGGGCAATTCCCTTTTCCAGCTTTGGAATCGGCTAGCATGCAATACTTTTTGTGCTCCATAGTTACCCAATGATTGTACTTCGGCGCTCATCGGCCGGACCTAAAACCACCGCAGTAACAGATCCTCCCATGGCATGCGCATAACATACAGCCTCCAGTGACGACTTCCTGACTTTTCCTTCTGATATTTCTATGAATACTAATGTTGACATGATTCTTACGTTTTGAATTAAAGTACTTTCGCTTCGGTCTTAAGTCTTGTAACAAGCTCGCCTACGTTGTCTGCTGAAATCATTTTCACTGCACCCTTTGGCGCTGGTAATTCAAACTTTCTGTAGTGACACCTGTGATGCTGTAGCTTTCGCTTCAACCACTTTCAATGGTTTCGTCCTGGCCGACATAATGCCTCGCATATTTGGGATCTTCCATTCTGCGATGGGCTCCTGACATCCGGCCACCAGAGGTAGGCTTGCTTCCACCTGCTCCTTGCCTCCTTCAATCTCGACGCTCATCTTTGACTTTCGTTCCATCTATTTCCAGTTTCATCACCGGAGATACCGATGGCAATCCCAACAAATCGCCGACCATGGCATGAACTACACCACTGTTATAGTCAATTGATTCTCTTCCCATCAGGATCAGATCAAAACCCTTTGCGTGTTCTGCAATTTGCTCAGCAACAAAGAAGGAATCAGTTGGTTCTGCATTTACTCGAATCGCGTCGTCTGCTCCAATTGCCAATGCTTTTCTTATGGTTGGTTCTGTTTCAACCGTACCTACATTAATCACGGTTACGGTTGTGCCCGGAGTTGCTTCTTTTATTTCTATGGCTCTTGCCAAGCGCGTAATCATCATAAGGGCCAATGATAAACTGAACACCGGTAAGTATCAAACTTTGTATTGTTTTCAACAAAATTGATTTTTGAGGTGGTATCAGGCACGTGAGAAATACAAACCAATATCTTCATAGAGACTGCTAATAAAATGAGATTCAAACTATTGCCTTTTTGGGCCTAAATTTGGCCTCAAGATATAAGATAAAATCTTAACTAAGGCACTAATAAAACTTAAAAAACGGATGAATCATTCACGTATTGATTTGCTGGAGAAATTCATTTCAGAAGATCCTGCCGATCCGTTTAACTATTATGCCCTTGCGCTGGAGTATCTTCAAACCAATCCGGCTAAAGCCACTGAATTGTTTGACCAAGTATTGAGCGATTACCCTGATTATTTGCCTGTATATTATACCGCAGGGACATTTTATGCAGAAACATCCAATGATACAAAGGCATGGAGATTCTGAACAAAGGTGTTGACCTGGCCAGAAGAAAATCAGATTTGAAAGCACTGCGGAATTGCAGAATGCTATTACAAAATCTGGAGCGTTAAATCTGAAACACAATCTTGCCTACTTTATTGGGCTTTGTAATATCAGGAAATGAATCCACGATTTTGGAAAATGGACGTATAGAATCGATCAGCGGACGGATCTGATGTTTACTTACAAACGCAAGCATTTCGCTGAATTCGTGATCATTACCCATGGTGGTGCCTAGCAAGGAAAGCTGATTCCAGAACATGCGATATAGATCGAGTTTAGCAGGCAAGCCATTAGTGGCTCCGTAGAAAACGATCTTTACCTTTCGGTTTAAGTATCTTAATAAAGTTATTGAACTGATCTCCACCGGCACTGTCAATTACCAGATCAAATCCACCCTTTGTCTTCCACAGATCGGGATAAGTAGCTTCTTTCTTGTAGTTATACGCTCCTTTGGCTCCGAGCTTCAATGCCTTTTCAATTTTTTCACTGCTTCCGGAGGTAACATACACATTGGCACCTACTGCTTGCGCAAAGAGAAAAGCAAATTGTGCAACGCCACCGCCAAAGCCTGAAATCAATACATTCTGTCCTGCTTTCAATTCGCCTTTGCGAAACAATGCACGAAAGGCGGTGATGGCCACCCATTGGTAATGCAGCTGCCTGCAGAAAATCAAGATGAAAAGGTTTATGGTGTAGTCGGTCAATCGCAACAACAGCGTATTCTGCAAACGTGCCGTCTACCGGCATGCCAAGAATCGTATATTTTCCTGATTGAACTTCGGGATCAGGCCCCCAGTCGATGTTTGGATTAATAACAACTTCCTGTCCTACCCATGGTTGATCAACTTCATCGCCAACGGCTTCAACAATACCGGCTCCGTCTGAGCCCATAATAACTCCAAATCGAATATTCGGATATTTTCCTTCTCGAATCCAGTCATCTCTGCGGTTAAGAGCCGTGGCTTTCATTCTAATCAGTGCTTGTCCCTTGCCGGCAACTGGCACAGGTACTTCTTTGAATTCAATAACCCCGGGGCTGGAGAGTAAAAGTGCTTTCATAGTTATTCAAGATACGAAGGCAAACAAAATATCTAAAGCAATGAATAAAAATAATACAACTAAATACAATGATCAGAAAGGAGTATCATCATCGGCACCGGGTGGTGGCGGACTATCACGGAATGTATTGAGCCTGCTTTCGCGTGTAATGCTGCTCATTGGTGTGAGGCCATCCGGTGCATCATAATCGGCAAACTTGGTGTACTTACCAATGAATTTCAACTTCACATTTTCCAGATGAGCCATTCCGGTGTTTGGCAATAATTACTTCGGCCATACCCTGGGTAGGCATACCTTCTTCATCAACTGAAATCTTATAATATTCCGGGCGATACAGGAACATAACGATATCAGCATCCTGTTCAATAGAACCTGATTCACGCAAGTCAGAAAGTTGAGGGCGCTTATCACCTCCCCGTGTTTCCACACCACGACTCAATTGCGAAAGTGCAATCACCGGCACACTTAATTCTTTGGCAATTCCCTTCAAGGCTCGCGAAATTGATGCAATCTCCTGTTCACGGTTACCGCTGCCAGCTTCTCCCTTCATCAACTGTAGATAGTCGATTACAATCAATTGAACATTATGTTCAGCTTTTAACCTCCTGCATTTGGCCCGTAGTTCAAGAATTGAAAGAGCAGGCGTATCATCAATAAATATCGGGGCGCTTGAAAGGCTGGTAGTTTTGTGAACCAGTTGCTGCCATTCAAACTCAGCCAGATTTCCCTTCTTGATTTTTTCTGATTCCAGTTCCGCTTCAGCTGAAATCAATCGATTCACAAGCTGAAGTGATGCCATCTCCAGAGAGAATATGGCCACTGGAATTTTAAATTCAACCGCTGCATTGCGCAGGGCGGAAACCACAAAAGCAGTTTTACCCATACCAGGACGGGCAGCAATAATTACCAGATCTGATTTCTGCCAGCCCGAAGTAACACGATCAAGTCGCGAAAATCCACTGGGTACTCCGGTTAATCCATCTTTATGATTTTTCTTTTCCTGCAATTCCTGAATCGCACGAAACATGAGTGACTTCATGTTGTCGTAATTCTTGCGCAGGTTGGAATCGGATATCTGAAATATATTTTGTTCTGTTTTGTCGAGAAGTTCAAACACATCGGTGGTGTCCTCATAGGCATCATGATGAATCTGTGATGCGATCTGAATCAAGTCACGCTTGATGGCCATCTCAATAATGATACGGGCGTGATATTCAATGTTGGCAGCTGAACTTACTTTGGAAGTTAGCTCAGCAATGTAATAGGCGCCACCTACCACTTCCAGTTTAGCGGTTTTGCGTAACTGGGCAACCACCGTGCGCATGTCAACCGGTTCAGATGCTTTGAACAAGTCGATGATGGCATTGTAGATTTCCTTGTGTTGCTCAGTATAGAAATGTTCCGGACGTAAAAACTCAACTACAGCAGTGAGTGCATTTTTCTCGAGCATGAGAGCACCCAGAATGGCTTCTTCCAGATCAAGCGCCTGAGGCGGAAGTTTGCCTAAACTTTCAGAGATATCTCTTACTAAAAGTTTAGACTTACTTCCGGCTCCGCTCATCACAGAACTTAACCTCACTGGCGTTGATCGTTGCTCCATACTTCGTGGTTGTTGTACGTAGTTTCTTTTAAGGGCAACAAACGTACCCTTAAGATTTAAACTACCTTCAACAAGTTATCTACATTCAAACATGTGAAATTGTTAATAAATTCGAATCGACCTTGTAATTAAATTATTACACCCTCAGCGATCAACTCTTTTAAAGCACAAACATTTTACTTTATATTTAAGCCTTTAATATTATAACATTACTTGACAGGTACAGAAATTTATCAGCAATCCATTGATAAACAGCGAATACTAGTTGTTGGAGGAGGTAGTGATTTAATTACATCCCTAATTATCCACACACTCAGGTTCCATAATCGAAAATTTGATGTTAGTCATCTTCAGGAATACCTGATATCAATTCGCAAAGATTCACCAGCTAATTATCTTGAATAATGGTACCATCAACCTATTGATTACAAACATCATATCATTATTCTGGGCAATAATGCTTCAAGTGAGGAAATTGACCGGTCTTGAATCACTGGCTGATGCAACTCCTAAAGGAGGTACCATTATATATCCGAAGATTCATACCTGCGCTGAATAAGATCGGATCAAAGGAACGACCTGATGTTCAGGCAATTGCCTATGAAGTTTATAAACACGAACATAGCCGAAGGAAAAACAGTTTTGATTTCCAGCACCAAAGAGAGATTTCCGGTAGAACTTAAGTGGCGATCTTGATCTTCAATGTGTTAGTGCTGCCAAAGAGTTTCTTAAAAAGATAGGAATCAGCAGCGGTAATTTTTATAAGGCCATTAGCCGAATACAAGCCTCCTAAGTCATCTCTAATTAATTTATTTCCTCTCCTTTTTATTTCCATGAAACTTAAATCTGAAAATACCGCTTTGCTTTTTTGATCTTGAAACTACGGGTATCAATATTACACAAGATCGCATCATCGAAATTGCCGTTATCAAAGTAATGCCCAATGGCGAGGTGATTCGTAAAAGTAATTTCGTAAACCCAACTATTCCTATTCCACCTGAGTCAACTGCCATTCATGGCATTACCAACGAAGATGTGGCGGATAAGCCAACCTTTAAGGAAATAGCCAAAGACTATGTGAAGTTTTTTGAGGGTGCTGACCTGGCCGGTTTTAATATTCTGAAATTTGATGTGCCTATGCTGGTGGAAGAATTTCTGCGTGCCGGTGTTGAATTTGACTACAGCCGGAAAAAACTGATCGATGCCCAGAAGATTTTTCACCTGATGGAGAAGCGAACCCTTGTCGGCCGCTTTTAAATTTTATTGCGGCAAAGGATATGATCAATGCCCACTCAGCCGAAGCCGATACCCAGGCAACCATGGATGTTTTATACGCCCAGATTGAACGCTATGAAAATCAGGAAGTAACCGATGGGCTCGGAAACAAGGTGGGAGTTATCAAAAATGACATGGATGATTTGAATAAACTTACCGCTACCGATATGGTTGATTTAGCAGGCAGAATGGTTAAAAACGATAAAGGTGAACCTGTGTTCAATTTTGGTAAGCATAAGAACAAACCCGTACTGCACTGTTTTTAAAGAGGAACCCTCCTATTATGACTGGATGATGAATGGTGACTTCTCCCTGGATACCAAACGGAGACTCACAGAGATAAAACTGAGCAGTCTGATGAAATAATACTATCTTTATCAGATTTCCTTCCAGGTATGGTCGGCCAGTAATTTCACCGCTGCCAGAAATTTATAAGGTGCTTTCTTTCCCCATTCCTTAGGGCTGATCATTGAAACCAGGTGTGTGCTATCATCTTTTTCGTAGAGATAATAAGTCTGACCGATCACCGGAGCAAAACTGATTTTTGAATCGTAAATGATCATCGACAACTCTTTTCTTTTTTGAATTTCCTTTGCCTGTATGGCCAGTAATTCAATCTGCTGCCTGATCTGCGTAAGTTGCATATTGGTTTGCTCCTCCATGGCACTTAGCGCCTGATGGCGGATCACTCCCAGCTTCAGTCGGCTTTATAACTGCACCGGAAACCGATGCTGAATAAGGAAGGACACTTAACTGCTTGTGATAGATTTCTTCATTGGTGTATTTTTTCTCCAGCTCATGATGATGCGTTTGCGTTACCTTGAGATATCCCTTGGGTGTAATTTCATGCCTGACATGGAGTGATAACCGTTCATTTTTGAAGAAACTTGTTTCAAACGTGTGGGAGCCTGTAAACTCAGATTTTATCGATTCACCTAAATCGCTGTCATTGAATTCTCTTAGTTCACCATCAGGAATTACTGAGTATTGCGAAGCAAATGCCTGATCTTCCAGTGAGACCCAGTTCATACTGATATTCAGCTGTTTGCCTGTGCCGCCAAGTTCAATTTTATAAATACCTGATTTTGGCCTGAGACCTAATTCATAGCTTCCCTTCTCAGGAAATAACTGCCACGAAGCAAGGAAGTTATACGCTTCTACCATAAGAAATTTACAAACTGGTTTTGGTGTCTATTCAAAACCTCTTTGCACGCAAACTGTTCAAATTTACTTTTTGTAATATTGATTTGCTTCAGGAATCCAGCCTTCAAGATCTTTGATCCGGGTATCATGTGAGGGGTGAGTTGATAAAAATTCAGGAGGCGCTGCCCCACCGCCTAATGTCGCCATGCGCTCCCAGAACTTAGGTGCCGAGGCAGGATCATACCCGGCCATCGCCATAAAAATCAATCCCATATGATCAGCTTCTGACTCATGACTTCTTGAAAATTTCAACATACCCACATTCGTTCCAACGCCAACAGCCTGCATAAATATCTGTTGTGTCGCTGATGGGTTTTGTCCCATCGCTGCACCCAGCGTGCTCATGCCAAATTCTGCCAGCAATCCCTGGCTCATACGTTCAGCGCCATGATTGGCAATAGCGTGGGCAACTTCATGACCCATTACAACGGCAACACCCAATTCATCCTTACAGATCGGAAGAATACCTGTATAAAAAGCCACCTTTACCTCCCGGCATACACCATGCATTCACGGTTTTATCATCCTGTATTAAATTAAACTCCCAGTTGAATCCCGCCAGCTGAGAACTTGCTCCTTTATCAGCCATGTATTTTTCTACAGCCTTCTGTATTCTCACACCCACCCGTTTTACCAGCTGGGTTTGCTCCGCATTATTTGAAAGCGGACCTTTTGCAATTACTTCCCGATATTGCTGGGCTGCCATCTGGTTGATCTCGCCACTGGATACCAGGCTTAATTGCTTCCGGCCAGTAACCGGCACAGTAGCACATCCATGTAACATGGTTAAGGCAAGAATAATCACTATAATTTTCCTGAACATATTATTTGTCATTAGTAGTGCAAAGCTATAAGACCAATTATTAATAAATTCAAAATTCTGAAACAAATTGAGCATTTGACCTTAGTTTGTTCATAAATTTGCATAAAAGAAAAATGTCTATATGAGGATCTTTGCGATAGGAAGAAATTATGCCGAACATATACAGGAACTGAATAATGAGCGTCCTGACGAGCCTGTTATTTTTACGAAACCCGATACCGCCATTATACGCAACAATGGGCCTTTCTATCTATCCTGATTTTTCAAAGGACATTCATCATGAAGTGGAACTGGTGTTGAGGATTTGCAAAGAGGGAAAAAATATAGAAGAGAAATTTGCATCAAAATATTATGATGCGATCGGTATAGGTATCGACTTTACCGCCCGTGACATTCAAGCAAAAACTGAAAGAGAAAGGATTGCCCTGGGATATTGCGAAAGGATTTAATGGCTCCGCTCCCATTTCTGACAAGTTTGTTCCCGTAAGTGATTTCAAAAACATAAAAGACATCAATTTTAAATTAGAGATTGACGGACAGTTAAAGCAACAGGGAAATACGAGCCTGTTACTTTTTCCGTTTGATTATATAATATCGTATTTGTCTAAATTTTTTACGCTACGCACTGGTGATTTGATTTTTACCGGCACTCCAAAGGGAGTAGGCCCCGTAGCCATTGGAAACAAATTATCCGCATACATAGAAAATGAAAAGTTACTGGAGTTTGAGGTTAAGTGAAGTTGTAATTTTCAGTCTGTTATTTATTTACGGAAACACCTACGCGCAATTCAGTCCTGACAAGACTCTTTTAGCAGGCAATGCAGTGGGCAATTACCTGTTTCCCATCAAGCCCGGTTCAACTTCCATTATTACCGGCACTATGGGTGAACTGCGCAATACGCACTTTCATGCAGGTCTTGATATCGATACCCCCGGTGGAATCGGTGTTCCTGTCTTTTCAGTTCAAGATGGCTTTATCTCCCGTGCCACATGCACCACAGGGGGTTATGGCAATGTGCTTTATGTTACCCACACTGACGGCAACACAACCCTATACGGACACCTGGAAGAATTTAAAGGAGCTGTAGGTGATTTTGTGAGAGGAGAACGCTATGCGCGTAAAGTCTCTGAAATTGATCTGCTGTTTAGTCCGGATCAGTTTCCTGTTTCACGTGGTGATGTGATTGCGTTATCTGGAAATACGGGAGGTTCAGGCGGCCCGCATCTTCATTTTGAAGTTAGAAATAAAAATAATGAAGCGCTGAATCCACTGGTGTATGGTTTTAAAGAAGTAAAGGATAATGTGGCACCACTGGTTTTCAAGGTTGCATTGAAAACCCTGGATAGTAAATCAAGAATCAACGATCAGTTTGGTCGGTTCGAATTTTCCGTTGTCAGAAACGGAACCAGCTATTCCTTGCCCTATCCTATTCTGGCCAGCGGCCATATAGGTGTAGAAATACTGGCCCATGACAAGATGGAGAATACACGCTTTCGTTACGGCATCAATTACATCGATATGCGCGTAAATGATCAAACCGTGTTTACACAAACCATCGATAAAATCGATCTGAATGAAAGCCGCAGGATACTCACTGTAATGGACTACAAGACGCTTTCGACCAGCGGTGCACGCTATAACAAATTGTATATTGATGATGGCAATCAATTGGACTACTATCCGGGAGTGCCGAAAAAAACGGGAATTGTAGTACAAGACCAGGAAACTCCCGTTCAAATTTTACTTAAAGATTTCGATGAAAATGTCAGTAAGGTCAATTTCACATTAAAGCCCTCAAATCCTGTTGAAGAAACAATGCTTCCGGGTGCGTTGAGCAAACCCTGGATAAGTGATTTTTTTGAAAACATATTGCGGCTTTCAGTGAAAACCTGCCATAGTGGAAAAGATGAACTGGTAATCTGGGAGAAAGGCAAACCAACATCAGTACCCTATGCCTATAAAGGAAAATATCAATCGGTTTACCTGGTTGATCTTCGTCAGTATTTGCCAGATTCTGTTTCCACATGTCAGGGATCAATCAATTACTCTTTTCAGGATCGCATTCCATCAGAAACCAGTTACACGTACTATAGCGATTTACTTGATATCGAATTTCCGGAACACTCGCTTTACGATACCGTGTTTCTGGCAATCTCCTATGACTCGCTGCAAGGAAGAGAAGTCTTTTAGGATTGGAAGCCGCCAGGTTCCCTTGCATCAGCCGATCAACGTAACAGTAAAACCCCGCTACAACTATACTGTAACCAAAGACCTTGGTGTCTATCGCAGGGAAGGAAATTCCTTTAGTTATGTTCCGGCCGAATGGCGTAACAATCGGGTTAATTTTACAACACGATCTTTCGGAGAATTTGTTATTCAAAAAGATACCGATGCACCCACCATTACACCATTGAATATAAACGCAACTTCTGCCCGTTTGAAAATACGGGATAACCTCTCCGGAATTTCATATTTTGAAGCAAACATAAATGGTGAGTGGTTGTTAATGGTTTATGATTATAAAACGGGTTATATCAAATCCGAAAAGCTTGACAGGACAAAACCACTGAAAGGTGATTTTGAATTGAAAGTGGTTGATAATGCCGGCAATGAAAAAATCTATAAACAAAAAATCCTATAACCACCATGGCACTTACAGCGGGAGTAAAAGCACCAGATTTTAAAACCACCGATCAGGATGGTAATGCAGTCAGTCTTGCCGCATTAAAAGGAAAAAAAGTAGTTCTCTACTTTTATCCAAAGGATATGACACCCGGTTGCACTGCGGAAGCCTGCAGTTTACGTGATAATTATAAGGCACTTCAAAAGGCTGGATATGTAGTGTTCGGCATCAGCACAGATGATGAGAAATCGCATCGCAAGTTCATTGAAAAAGAGAAACTTCCCTTCCGTTTGCTGGCAGATACAGATAAAACAGTACATGAAAAGTATGGAACCTGGATTGAAAAATCCATGTACGGCAGAAAGTATATGGGCACCGCCCGGGTAACTTATGTTATCGATGAAAAGGGAATGATTTCTGAAGTCATTGAAAAAGTGGATACAAAAAATCACGCTGATCAGATTCTTGGAGGATCATCTCCTGAAGTAGCAGCACCAATAAAGAAATCAGTAAAAAAGGTTACTGCCAGACCTGCAAAGAAGGTTGCTGCAAAGAAGAAATAGCGCCTGACACAATTTGATTAATTTAAACCCGCTTCCTGGCGGGTTTTTTATTTCCTTAATGATACCTTCCCAAAGGTGTCTCCGCCCCGGGACTCCGCATCATCCGTAAAAAATTGCAAAAAGAAACCCATTCACTTCCCCTGCACATCCTTATAACTCACCAGCAGTATTCCTTTGCGGATGATTGCTTCCTTCACTTTCTCACTCGTGAAAATATTCGTTACATCCTGGCGGCCGCTGGCCACATCTTCATAACCGATGTGGTGGATGGCCCGCATCTCTTCATTATCAAGGCCGGGATGTTCCACATACACATACGTTTTGCCATCTTCCAGTTTGTCGAGCATGGCAATGAAACCCGCTATCCGCTCTTCGGTTGACTTGCGGTTGAAATCAAATCGTACTGACTGAATGGCATTGCCTTCGCGGTCAATGTCAACCATCGGCAGGTTGTATTCTTTTGCAATCTTCTGTGCAAGTGCTTTCACTTCGGGTGTAAACCCAGTGCTGCCCATGTGGCCTGAAACATGACTCAACCGTGGAATATATTTTAGCGCGAGTTCAATCTGTGCCCTTAACTCTTTTTCAATGTCTTCCAGTTTGTAACCATGATCCATTATGGACTGCCCTGGATAGTTTTTGTTTTTGAAAATCATCGGATAGAAATATCCGTCTTCATTTTTCAGGCTCTTGCAATCTGTCAACGGACGCCACTTCACATTGTCCCATTCACTCGTGATGGCAAAGTGTAAACCCACATCTACCCTGGGATTTTGTGCCAGCATTTTCACGGCTTCTGGAAACCACGGTGATGGTGCCATCACTTCAATGGAGGTTTCAATTCCCTGAAGATAGGATTTGATCAGCGCCTGATCGCCAGCATGAGAGAAACCCATATCATCGCCACGCACAATTAACCTTGGTGCATTGGCGCGTTCAATTTTCGGTATGGCTTTTAACTCATTCGTGGAAGCGTTAAATGAATTTTTGAAAGCAATCGTGGTATACGCATCATCGAAGGTGAACCGGATTGTTTCTGTATGCGGACTCTCCGTATAGCGCAACTTCAACTCAACCGTTTTCTCATCTGCCCAGTAATAGCTTCCATCTGTTTTGAATGGCGCAAGCCCCGTGCGGTTAGCCTTCGCACGGGCCACAAGGTAAGGTCCATACTTCGTAGTTTCACCCCTCACCCACTTGCCCGATCCAAAGTCGATCGCATGAACGAGTGAATCGGTGTTGAGCGTTAAGCGGCATACTCCGTTTGTAAAATCAAGTTTAAAACTTTCGAGTCTGCGGTCGTTCGAAACGATGGCGAATGTCTTGCCTGCTACGGCTGACTCACGTGTGGCTGTAGTCGGACTGACAGGCACTGGCAACGCAAGTGACGCGAGTCTTGCCTTCAACTGCTTATAGGTTTTTACACTGGCTGGTAATTTTTTATCTGCAAAGGCGGGCAAGAGATATTTCCATACCAGGTTGAGTTCTTTCTGCATGTTCGATGTCTCGGATGTGATGGCGATCACGGCATCCAGTGCTGGCAACACAAGAATATACTGTCCATAGGCGCCATCGCCACGATATGAATTATGACGGCTGCGCCACATCTGATATCCATAGCCCTGCAACCAGTCGCTGGAATCTTTTTCGGCTTGCGGTGCATCGGGCTTCTGCATGATCTTCATGGTGGAAGCTTCTGCTACCCACGAGGAAGACAGAATTTGTTTACCATTCCATATTCCTTTTTGCAGAAAGAGCTGGCCGAACTTAGCCATGTCTTCGGTTTTCAGACGCAGGCCCCAACCTCCTGCGTTGATTCCCTGGCCATCCACTTCCCAGTCGATACCTTCGATGCCCAACGGTTGAAATAACCGGGGCTTCAGATAGTCGATGATCTTTTGCCCGGTCACTTTTTGCACGATGGCGCTGAGCATGTAGGTGGCTACTGAGTTATAGAGAAACTGCGAACCGGGTTCATTCACTACGGGAGTAGCAAGAAATGCACGCGCCCAGTTTTCGGTGGTGTTAACCTTGAAGGACGGATCAGGAATCTGCCCCGCACTCATGCTGAGCAGATCTTTCACACGCAATGCTTCGAGGTTAGGATAGATTGAGGAAGGCGTTACTTCCGGAAAAAATGAAATGACTTTATCCTCTACTGAAAGTTTATTTTCTGATACCGCAAAGCCAACAGCCGTAGCGGTAAAACTCTTGCTCACCGAATACATGGTGTGCTTCAGACTGGCACTGTATGGATTCCACCACCCTTCGGCCACCACCTTGCCATGGCGCAGGATCATGATGCTGTGAAACTCATGATCGCTCTTCGCAGCTGAATCAAGAAAGTGGATGATGTGTTGTGAAGAAACTCCTTCTGCCTCTGGCGTGCTGCGTGGCAACGTAGATTGCGCGGATAGCCCTGACGAAATGAATAGTAACAGGACGAGAGAACGGAAGTGTTGCATAGGGTTTAATAGTTGATAATTGACAGTTGACAATGGATCATGCACAAAAGTTAGGAAGAACGGGCCAATGGGTTTTGAAAAAATATATAAGCGGACAACACGGCTGAAACTACCCGCAAAGAATTTCGGCAGGAATAGGGTCATGTTCTTATCTTGCACCTGCCGACCTGAAACCATAACTATATGTTGAAGATGAATTTTTTGCTTTTCCTTTTACTGGCCGCCATAGCCTGCTCCAGACCAGAAACGCTCTATGACATTGGACAAATCAAAACCGAAAAAGGCGAAGTGCTGATCTGGCTCTACGATGAAACCCCACACCACAAAGAGAGCTTCATCAAGCTGGCCAACGCAGGCTACTGGGACACGCTCTCATTCAACCGCGTGATCAAAGATTTTGTCGCTCAGGGTGGATGTCCCGATACTCCCGAAGGCTTTGCCGGTTCACCGTATTTGTTAGCTCCCGAGTTCAACGACTCCATCAAACACGTTTACGGTTCCTTTGCCGCTGGCCGTGATGACAACCCCGAAATGCTTTCTGCCGGTTGCCAGTTCTACATCGTGCAAAACAAAAACGGCCTCGCCCGCCTCGACAATAAATACACCGTGTATGGCCACGTGTTTCAAGGCATGGATGTAATTGACGCCATCGTATCTGTACCTACCGATTCCATTGATGAACCGCTCAGCAAGATCATGATGGATGTGAATGTGATTAAGATGACGAAGAAGGAAATTGAGGAGAAGGGGTTTAGGGTGAGGGAGAAAATCAAATAGGAATTTTCTTTCAACGTTCATTTGCTGGATCAGCATACTGTTGAACGATTGACTTAATTGCTAAAATTTAAAAAATAGGTATTAAACCATGATAGACTTTTCCTCAGCCGAATTAGGCGAACTGGTAGTACATTGGGTAGGCAACAAACTGCGTGACGAGAAATTCAAAACCTTCCATGAACTCGCTGATGTTGAGGATGAAGATACCAATGAACATTTGTTAAAATACTTTTTAAGTCCGTTTAAAAGTACGGAAAGCTACCACTTTGATCATCCCACGGATATTAACCTGAATGAAATCTATGCCTACAGCAAAAGAATATTCCGCGATCGGGATGCGTTCCTGGATTTTTCGGTAGAGATCGCGAAGCATTTATATGAACACTCTACACACCCCAAAGTGTCGGGAGGCGAACTGTGTGTCTGTTTGTTTAATAATGTGAATTACGAGAACAAGAAGATCACGGCCATCGGCATCTTCAAAAGCGAGAACAAAGAAGTGTTCCTGAAATTTCAGAATAAGAAAGACCGCTTTAAAATAACCTCCGATGATGGCGTAAGCTCCGACAAACTGGAGAAAGGCTGCCTGATCCTGAATGTAGAAAAAGAAGACGGCTACAAAGTGATGATCGTGGACACCAGGAAATCGGTAGATGCGCAATACTGGAAAGATCACTTCCTGAAACTCAAGCCTGCCTCCGATGATTTCAATCATACGAAAACATTCCTGTCCGTCACCAAGGATTTCGTCACCACCAAAATGCCCGATGAATTTGATGTGACCAAAACCGATCAGATCGATTTATTAAACCGCTCCATCACCTACTTCAAAGAGCATGACACCTTCGATAAAAAAGAATTTGAAAACGAAGTCCTGCAAGACAAAGGCGTGATCAACTCCTTCCGCAAATTTGACAAGGAATACCGCAACGAAAACTCATTGAACGAGCTCGAAGAGTTTGATATCTCCGACCAGGCCGTAAAGAAACAATCCCGCATTTTCAAAAGCGTGCTCAAGCTCGATAAGAACTTCCACATCTACATCCATGGCGACAAAGAACTGATTGAGAAAGGAACAGAGAAAGACGGAAGAAAATATTATAAGATTTATTATAGTGAGGAGTCGTAGACTATAGCTACGTGTTGATCGTTGCCGGTCAGGCGACCTGCAATAACCCAATACATGTAACAACCCCAGGCGACTTACAACAATATATATAATTGATTATGCGAGGAGACTCAGACGATAAGAGTCTCGTTGCGGATCAGGCAACACTTGATTCTTGCAGGTCGCCTTACTTGCAAGCTTCCTACTCAATCATGAATCGAAGCACCTCGGTTTCCTGCCTGACAAGAATCATCGTTCTTCTGTGACCCATATCACGGACTCGTAATTATCAATTACCGAATTTCGTGCCGTCAGGTCAGACATGTCTGACAATTTCTTACATTCTAAAAACAGAGATATGGAATCAAACGGACAAGTAGTAGCTATGCCAAGAATTGGTGATAAGGCTCCTGAATTTAAAGCGATCACAACACAAGGTGATATCAATTTCCCTGGTGATTATAACGGTAAATGGGTAATTCTCTTCAGTCACCCAGCAGACTTCACACCTGTGTGTACTTCTGAGTTTATGACGTTTGCAAAAATGGAACAAGAGTTCAATGCGCGCAATTGTCAGCTAGTTGGATTATCGGTTGATGGTTTATACAGTCACATCGCGTGGCTGCGTACCATTAAAGAAAAGATCGAATACAAGGGAATGAAAAATGTAGAAGTAAAGTTTCCATTGATTGAAGACATCACTATGGATGTAGCTAAGAAATATGGCATGATTCAACCCGGTGAAAGTTCAACCAAAGCAGTAAGGGCTGTATTTTTCATTGACCCCAAGGGAATCATCAGAGCGATTATCTATTATCCATTATCATTGGGAAGAAATTTTGATGAATTGATGCGCGCACTGGTTGCCATGCAGGCAGCGGATAAGCATAGCATCGCTACTCCTGCCGACTGGCGCCCCGGAGATGATGTGATTGTGCCAACTGCCGGATCGTGTGGTGTTGCAAAAGACCGTATGGAAAGCAAAGCACAAGGTGTTAAATGCTACGATTGGTTTTTCTGCACCAAAGAACTGGCTGCAACAGAAGTATAGGAACAGCTAAGAAGAAAGGTGTGTGTTGCAGGTCTGGCGACCTGCAACCAGTATAAGCGACTTATAACAACATCTAAGATTTATTTAGCGAAGGGACTTAGACTAAAGTGTCTCGTTGCAGATTAGTCGACATGCTTAGTTTTTGCAGGTCGCCTGACCTGCAAGCAGTACCAACCAATGAAAAGCTACTGCATAACTACGGACTGTTCCTTCAGTTGTTTAACCAACAACTCTCCTATTTCCAGTGCCTGTTTATTTACCGGAAGCAGGTGATGATATTTTTCGGGTAATACTTTTTTCAAGGCTTCGAGGATGGATTCTTTTTTTACTACCGGCTTCAGTTGAAGATAAGCACCCAGCATGATCATGTTCATGATTTTTGCATTCTTCATCTTGTTGGCTTCGGTGGTGGCTGGTATTCCAATAATTTCAATATCGGTTCGTGTGCTTGGTTTAAAGATGTTGCCGGATTCATAGAGCAGCAGTCCGCCGGGTTTTACTTTGGCAGCAAACTTATCCATGGAAGGCTGGTTCAGAACAATCGCGGAATCAAATTGTGAGATGATGGGTGAACTGATTTTTTTTGAAGAAAGTATGGTGATGCAGTTGGCCGTGCCACCCCGCATTTCAGGACCATACGATGGCATCCACGAAATTTCTTTTTCTTCCAGCATGCCTGCATACGCCAGTGTCATGCCGAGCGACAATACACCTTGTCCGCCAAATCCAGCAATGATGAGTTCTTCTAATATTTTCATATTGACTTTTTTATCTTACTCTTTTTCAGCTGAAAGCTTAAAGCTGAAAGCCAGATCTTGTTGTATCTGATTTAAATTCACCTTACTCTTTTTGCTTTATGCTTTTAGCTTTCCGCTTTCTCCTCCCCCGGCACTTTAATATCTCCCAGCGGAAATGTCTTCACCATTTCATCATCAATAAATTTTGATGCTTCCAGTGGTGTCATCTTCCAGTTGGAAGGACAGTTGCCAATAATTTCAACGAGACAAGTTCCTTTATGCAACTGCTGATATTTAAATGCATTCAGCAATGCTTTTTTTGTTTTACGCACAGCATGCGCACTGTTTACGGCCTGCCGTGTAACATAATAGGCACCTGGCAGTGGTGCCATCAGTTCAGAGACTTTGATGGGTGAACCATAAAAACCCACATCCCTTCCCAGCGGACTGGTAGTGGTTTTCATTCCCGCCAGTGTGGTGGGTGCCATTTGTCCGCTCGTCATGCCATACACGGCATTGTTCATAAACACGATCAGAATATTTTCTCCGCGGTTGATGGCATGCAAGGTTTCTGCAATACCAATGGCGGCCAGGTCACCATCGCCCTGATAGGTAAACACATATTTATCCGGCATCAGTCTTTTCACTGCAGTGGCCACGGCAGCAGCTCTTCCGTGTGCTGCTTCCTGCATATCAATATTCATATAGTCATAGGCAAATACAGAACAACCTACTGGCGCGATGCCGATGGTTTTATCCTGTATGTCCATTTCTTCCACCACTTCCATGATCAGTTTATGCACAAGACTATGGGCACAACCCGGGCAATAGTGCATGTTCACATCCACCATGGTAGATGGCCGGTGATACACCATTTCATATTCTTCTTGCTGGCAAACCGGCTGTTTGCGTATTCAGTATAGTTGCGGGCAATACTTTTTCTTCAGTTAGCATGATGTGTTGCCATTAAATTTTCCAATTGAAGTTCGATGTCTTCCGGAGTGAAAATCATCCCTCCCATCCTGCCGAAAAATTCAACAGGCACTTTTCCTTTCACGGCCAGTTTTACATCTTCTACCATTTGTCCGCTGTTGAGTTCTACGGTCAGCATTCCATGAACGTGTGAGGCAAGTTCTTCCAGCCGTTGATACGGATATGGGAACAGCGTGATGGGTCTTAACAATCCCACTTTAATTCCTTTCTCCCGTGCAATATCCATGGCCTTCTGACAAATCCGTGCACTGAGGCCATAGGCCACCAACAGATATTCCGCATCCGCTGTGTTCATTTCTTCAAATCGCACTTCCTGCTCCCGCATCAATTTGAATTTTGCTTCGAGCTTAAGATTATGCTGCTCCATTTTTTCGGGCTGAATAAATAAAGAAGTAATGGAATTACGTTCACGGGTTTTTGGTTTGCCTGTGGTAGCCCATGATGATTTATCAACCTTCGGATTAGTGTATGGTTTGAATTCTACTTTCTCCATCATCTGACCAATAGCTCCGTCAGATAAAATCACTACGGGGTTTCTGTATTTATCGGCCAGATCAAAACCTAAGAAAACAAAATCGGCCATTTCCTGAACAGAGGCTGGTGCCAGTACAATCATTCTGTAGTCTCCATGACCACCGCCTTTTACGGTTTGAAAATAATCGCCTTGTCCGGGTTGTATAGTTCCCAGCCCCGGACCAGCGCGGTTTACATTGACCAGCAAACAGGGCAGCTCTGCTCCTGCGAGATACGAGATTCCTTCCTGCATCAGACTAAAGCCAGGCGATGAGGAACTGGTCATGGCACGAAAGCCTGCACCCGCTGCACCATACACCATGTTGATGGATGCCACTTCACTTTCTGCCTGCAACACAATCCGGTTGTGCTTTGGCATTTCGCGCGCGAGGTATTCGAGTACTTCCGATTGTGGGGTAATGGGATAACCAAAGTAAGCATCGCAGCCGGCCTGAATGGCGGCTTCAGCCAGTGCTTCGTTTCCCTTCATGAGTTTTACGTCTGTCATAATCCATTTATTTTTTCAGGATACACCATGGCTTTAATCTGTTCCTTGATATCGGGTGGCGTGATATCCACACGCTTTTTATCGCGGTGTAATTTGTATACGGTGATTACTGCATCCGGGCAAACCAATGCACAATCCATGCAGGCGTTGCATGCTTCGTTATTGGCAATGATGTAGTGGTAACCTTTTATGTTGATCGTGTCGGAAAGGGACAAGGACTGTTTTTTACAGGCCACGGTGCAGAGTTCGCAACCTTTGCATTTCTGAATATCAATTTCAACCTTTCCCCTCGGTTTTTTTTCCTTAACCGGCATGACTTTGCTGCTCTCTTCCATGATCAGATTACTTTTTACGCCACCCTAATTTTGAAAGAACACAGCAGGTTTTATATGTGTTCAATCATAGCATTTTATGATTGATATCAGTTACTCGAATGGAAGGAATCAGGTTTACGTGGAAGGGATTTTAAAAAGCCGTAGTTCTTGCACGTTGCCTGACCTGCAAGCTGACAAGTCTTAATCATGCACATCACTCTTACCAAAAAATCGCTCATCAAGACTCCATGCACCGGGTCCGCTAAAGAGAAACAATACACCAATTAAAACGAACATAAACGGATGCTGGTCTTCGTACCAAAAATGACCATGGCCAACGAAGAAAGTAATGTAAGCAAACGTGCCTATTGTTATAAATGAACTGATCCGTGTAAACAAACCCAGGGAGAACAAAACCCCGGCAATCAACTCAGCACCTTTGCCGGCATAAACCATTAACGTGGCTGGTCTGTCTTTAAACATTTCCCATTCGGCATAGCCTTTCATCAATTCAGGATTAAACACTTCCTGTCCATGATACACGAGAAGCAGGCCCACGATTATTCTTAATACCGCTAAAACTTTATGAAGTCGTACAGGTGCTGGAGAGAAGAAAGTATTCATGGTCGAATGGATCCTTGGGATTTTAAAAGATTCAATTTATAAAATTATGAATCTCATTAACAAATCATCAAAATACATTCGTTTGATTTGTCCTTATTAAATAGATCAGCTCATCGAAAATGAAGGTTGCTTTACAAGTAATACACAAGGAACTTTTGTGCGTAGCATGAATACCGGTTTGGTTTTAGGTGAGACTACGCCATGTGCAAAGAATCGAATTAAGATCTGGTCAAATCAATTCTACTTCGGATCATTTTTCAGTGAATCGCTTTTCCTTTCTTTCTCCATCTTTTTAATTCCCTTTTTCAACGGCCAGGAATATTGAGCTGCTTCAAGGTCTTCATCCAGCTTCCTGGAACTGCTTTCCAGGTTTTTGAGTGTCTCTTTTATGCGTACACCTTCTTCCTTGTCGTGCATCAATACTCCAATGGACGTAGTGGTGTCACTGCTGATTGTTTTGAGTTGTGTCACGAGCACAGCTGTGGTGTCTGCAATCTGTTTCAACCGTTGTGCAAACATGCGGATAGAATTAAAGACAACAGTATCTGTAACCAGATCATTAGCCAGTGTACCTTCCTCATTTAATTGTGCGGTATACGTGTTCAGATTATTGAGCATTTGTTGTCCTTTGGAAGACATCTGTTGAATAGACCGGATGGCATTACTGGCATTATCATATAAGGAATTATCATTCAACAATTTTCCAATGGTGCCTTCACCCGCTACCAGTTTCTTACTGATGATTTTAAAATCCCCTGTGATGGAATTTAAGTTCTTGTTACTTTCCTGCAATATTTTGAGCATATCCTCCTGCGAAAAAGTTTTCTCAACTTCCAGCGTGTCACCGTCTTTAATCTGCTGATATTTTTCACTGCCACCATAAATGACCAGAATTTTATTTCCGATAAGGCCATCGGTACTGATTTTTACTTTCGCATCCTGTCGGATATACTCCTGGGTCTTTACATCGACCCTCATACGCACCTCTACATCTGTTCTACTGCGAAAATGAATGGATTTTACGGTACCTATTTTCACACCAGAGAACCAGATATTATTTCCCGTCTGCAATCCATTCACATCATCAAAAAAAGCAACGATGTTTATTTTCTTCTTAAAGGTCTCATGCAGATTGCCCACCATGAGAATACCACCGGTGAGGAAAATCAATCCGATAATAATAAAAAGACCAACGATCACGGCACGTTTATCTGGAGATTCACGCATGGCTTGGTATAATAAAATTGTAATTGTAAAAACTTTTTATCTGTTCTTCATCGCTGGTAAAAACACTTTCAAAACTTCCCACTTTTGAAAATGTACCATCCAGTAATATGGCTACGCGGTCACCTGTATTTTTCGCACAAGTCAGATCGTGTGTAATAATCACTGAGCTGGTATTATATCGCTCCTGAACTTCACGGATTAAATCATTGATCTCGCCACTGGTTACCGGATCAAGTCCGGAGGTAGGTTCATCGTAAAGAATAATTTCAGGTTTTAGAATTAACGTGCGTGCAATACCTACGCGTTTTCTTTGTCCACCCGATAGTTCAGAAGGCATTTCATTGATTTTCTCAGCCAGGCCTACGGCATCTAGCGCTTCCTGCACTTCATGTTCTACTTCTGATTTACTTAAGTTTTTCCTGTTCATCGTTAATGGAAAAGCGAGGTTCTGATAAACGTCCATGCTGTCATACAAGGCGCTGCTTTGAAATGAGAATCCTATCCTCAGGCGTAACGCATCCAGTTCTCTTCCTTTGAGTTTGTCGACTTGCTTGCCCAGTACGAATACCTCTCCTGCATCGGGCCTGAGCAGTCCTACCATGATTTTGATCAATACTGATTTTCCAGATCCGGATCTGCCCAGCACGGCCACATTTTCACCCCTGTATAAAGTGAAGTCAACACCCTTTAAAACATCGAGTTCATCGAATGATTTCACCAGTCCTTTGACGGATATCACCGGTTCTTCCCTTTTGATCTGATGTTTGCGTGGCTCTTTCATTTTAAAAATACCTGATCCAGTTGGTGACCTGAACGATAACTACCTCTTCAATGAAAATGAGAAACATGGAAACAATAACGGCCTGGTTGGCGGCCCTTCCCACGCCTTGCGTTCCGTTGGTGGCATGGTATCCTTTATAGCATCCCACTATGCCGATCGTAAAACCGTAAGCAACAGATTTGAATACAGAGCTATAGATATCCAGAAAGGAAACGGATGAAAATGTATTCTGGTAAAAGCTGATGATACCGGTACCTTCTTCGGAATGAACATTGATGTAGGAACCAAAAAGTCCCACCATATCACAATACAAGGCCAGCACAGGAATCATGAGTGTGGTTGCATATACACGTGTAACCACCAGGTATTTGAATGGATTAATGGCGGATACCTCCATGGCTTCGATTTGCTCGGTAACTTTCATCGAGCCAATTTCTGCTCCTATGCTGGAGCCCACCTTTCCCGCACAGATCAACGATGTTACCAAAGGTCCTAAAGCCCTGATGAAGGCAATGCCTATTAAAGAAGGTAGCCATGAAGTGGCACCGAAATCTTCCAGGGAAGGGCGGGATTGTTTCGTGAATACAATACCGGTAATGAATCCGGTTACTGTAATCAGCGAAAGCGACTTCAAACCAATCTCAAAACATTGCCGGATGATTTCGCGAAAGTGAAAAGGAGGCAAAAACGCTTCCTTGAAAAAGTGTATGGTGAAGTCATAGGAATCCGATACCCGCGTAAGATAAGAATCGATGCGTCTGTTAAATAGATAAGGGCGTGAACTAGTCTTACTCATATCGGGATTATCACTTGATTTTCCGGATAGCTCTCCTCTTGTTATCCAGTGCGTAATGTAGATGACCGGAATTTCTTCTGCGATGACTAAGATCATGCCTGATTCAGATATCGGGCACTGACAGCTGAAATTTCAACTAAATAAATCGTGTTATGGATCAACACTTTTTTGTACTATTGAAAAAAAGATATCGATCAATTGAATCATACCATGAAAAATCATTCCTCTCTCCTTGCCATCGTATTCACCCTTTTATTTCTCTATCCATTATCCATAATTGCCCAAAAGAAAACAGAACCTAAAGCAGACATCTATACACAACAGCTTCAGGCATTAATAAAAAACAAACAGATCAGCGAAGCCTTCACTATCATTGATAATCTGGAACCCATTACCCGTAAAGAACATATTGAACTCAATGAGGTGCCGGCACCACCATTTAAAGAATCTGTGCGTGCTCAATACTATCAGAAAATGCTGGAAGCCACAGGTCCGGTTAAAGTATGGATCGACCCGGCAGGCAATGTGCTGGCTCTCCGAAAAGGAAAAAAAGGAGGCAGAACAGTGGTACTGGATGCTCACCTGGATACGGTGTTTCCGGAGGGAACAGATGTAACTGTAAAATTAAAAGGTGATACATTATTTGCACCTGGCATCTCTGATGATACACGAGGACTGATTGCGATGCTCACCGTTTTGAAAGTGCTTGAAAAAGCAACTATTGAAACCACTGATGATGTACTCTTTGTGGGAACGGTGGGTGAAGAAGGTCTTGGCGATCTGAAAGGTGTGAAATATATCGTGGAGAAAAGTAAGCTCAGGATTGATTCATGGATTGCTATTGATGGTACCAACATTGATCATGTAATCAATGGTGCTCTGGGTTCGGTGCGATATAAAGTTATTGTGAACGGACCGGGCGGTCATTCGTGGAGTGCCTTTGGCGCGGGCAATCCGCATCATGCCATAGCGAAGGGAATTAATTACTTCGCTGATGAAGCTGCTCGTTTTACATCCACCGGAATAAAAACCAGTTTTAATGTGGGGCGCACAGGTGGCGGTACTTCTGTCAATTCCATTCCCTTTGAATCATGGGCCGAAGTGGATATGCGTTCGGAGAGTCCTACCCAGTTGAAAAAGATTGATTCAATATTTAAAACTAATTTGAAGCGCGGTCTGGATGAATACAATGCAAGTTTAAAAACAGGTCCTGCCTTAACGCTCGCGATTGAGCAAATTGGTTTCCGCCCTTCGGGTGCCACACCAGAAAAAGAAGCACTCGTGCAACGGGCAATGGCAGCATCAAAATATTTTGGTACTACGCCAAAGCTGTCGATTGGTTCAACCAATTCCAACACACCTATCGCCAATGGAATTCCTGCCATCACCATAGGTGCCGGAGGAAAAAGCAATCATGAACATTCACTCGAAGAATGGTGGTTGAACGAAAAAGGAAGCGATGGAATCAAGTTTGTGTTGTTGACCCTGTTGATGGAAGCTGGACTGGAGAAAAAATAACCTTGCTCCTATTGTAACTTCATTCGATGTAAATCAAATCAGAGTATTGCAACATATGGTCTATTGGGCTAAAGCCCTTTGAAGATTCACAACCAATGTCCCTGGCATAAAAGCCAAGGCAAATAATATTGCGCCTTACTCATGAATTTTGGTTCAGCCAACCCTTCTCCATGAATATTTCCTTCAGAATAAATTAACCGAAAGGCCGTACCTTTACCTTTTATTTATCAGAGGAAAAAGGTTAGATGAGGAATATCACAGAGCAAGAAGAGCGGGAATACCTGGAAGAGATCAAAGAAAAGTTACTGTATGCCATCAGGCGCACCGATGACCGCGTAAGGCAGTATTCAGAAGAACTCAGGCAGAATAAAGAATATATCTATGAGCATCAATCTGGCATGGATGAAGCCGATATGGTTGCAGCCGGGCAGTCCATCAACCGCATGGCCTTTACAGGCGAATCGGCTGTAGCGCGAAAAAAGAAATTGCTGAAACTGAGTGCATCACCCTATTTCGGTCGTATTGATTTTGTGGCAGGTGAAGAAACTAATCCTGTATACATCGGCATTCACACCTTCACTGATGAAACCCAGAAGACCAATCTGATCTACGACTGGCGTGCGCCCATCTCTTCCATGTTCTATGATTTTGAACTGGGCGAAGCGTGGTACGAAACGCCATCCGGAAAAATCAGTGGAACGATCGCACGCAAGCGACAATATAAAATCCGGGAAGGCACGATGGAGTTCATGATCGAAAACGATGTGCACATTCATGACGATCTTTTGCAAAAAGAGTTAAGCAAGTCCAGTGACGACAAAATGAAAAACATTGTCGCCACCATACAGCGTGATCAGAATGCCGTTATCCGGAATGAGACCGCACCGGTCATGATCATTCAAGGTGTGGCAGGCTCTGGTAAGACTTCCATTGCATTACATCGCATAGCCTTTCTGTTATACCGTTTCCGGGATGAGATTGCCGCGAAAGATGTGCTGATCATTTCACCCAACAAAGTATTTGCCGATTACATTTCAAATGTGTTGCCCGAATTGGGTGAAGAGCAAATCCCTGAGATGGGTATGGAAGAATTGGCCACGGAAGTGCTTGAAGATAAGTTTAAGTTTCAGACTTTCTTTCAACAGGTATCTTCCTTGCTGGAGAAACCCGATCCGAAGTTTATTGAACGTATTCAGTTTAAATCATCGTTTGAGTTTTTAAGTAAGCTCAATCAATACATCATTCATTTGGAAAACAATTTCTTCACGTTCACCGAATTGCGCGTGGGTAAGGTCGTTGTTCCATTTCCGTTTATCCTCGAACGATTCAAAGCCTATCATCGCATACCGCTATTAAAGCGCACACCGGAAGTGGTAAAAGATATATCAGCAACATGTGCGAAATGAAGTGCAACGCAAACTGACTGGTCATGAAAAAAATCAGATCTGGCAAGCCGTGCCGCGCATGTTCAAGACGAACAATGTACTGGATCTCTACAAAGATTTTTACACCTGGATCGGCAAACCGGAATTATTCAGAATGATGAATGGAGACACACTCGAATATGCCGATGTATTTCCATTGATCTATTGCAAGATCCGATTGGAAGGCGCGCAAACCTATGATCATGTCAAACATTTGCTGGTGGATGAAATGCAGGACTACACACCTGTTCAATATTCGGTGCTGTCACGTTTGTTCAAATGCAAGAAGACCATCCTCGGTGATGTGAATCAAACCGTAAATCCCTACAGTGCTTCTTCATCTGAAAGTATTGAACGTGTTTTTCCGCATGGCGATACCGTGAAACTTTTCAGAAGCTATCGCTCTACGTTTGAGATCAGCGGTTTTGCCCAACGCATATCGCGCAATCCGGATCTGATTCCTCTGGAACGACATGGACAGGAACCGGTGGTGAAAGGTTTCAGCAGCAATGCAGAAGAAATCGAAGAAATAAAAAAATTGATTGCTGATTTCAAAAACTCGAAACACCCATCGATGGGCATCATCTGCAAAACGCAGCAGCAGGCAGACTTTGTTTATCGTGAAGTGAAATCACCCACTATTTATCTGCTTACGGCAGACAGTACTTCGTTTAAAGAAGGCGTGATCATCACCACCGCTCACCTGGCAAAGGGATTGGAATTTGATGAAGTAATCATTCCGTTTGTTTCCGTTCGCAATTATCAAACCGATGTGGATAAGCGGATGTTGTATATTGCCTGCACCCGGGCCATGCATCATCTTACGCTGACGTATACTGGTGAGCGATCGGAATTTATTAAAAAGTAGGTAAGAATAAATAAGTTATTCCTGCTGCGTTACATAGTTGTCTATTTGCCCGCATAACCAGATTTTTTATTTATAGTCAATTTTAATAACTGATGATTAGCCATCATCGTATTATAGCTATTGGTGTGCACCGAAAATAGATTTTGCAACATATTAAAAGAGCTTATTAAGCCAATCACCTTATCTTTCACATATGCTGGTTTCAACCCGAGATAATCTGCCACTTCGGATCCCACAAAATATCTGACCTGTGCATGAACAAAGTCTTTTTGATTTTCAGGAGCCACTGAATAATAGTAGTTAAGTAATTCCCTGGTAAGTTCAACAGCTTCATCAGATTTTTTGAAATTCCGTTTCTTTGATGATCTGTGCCAGATGAAAGGCTTCCTTAAAGTTGGCTGGTAACAATTCTTCGTCAATGGCCAGCTGGTATCCGATATAGCGCCATAAAAAAATGAAATCTTCTTTTTGTTTATTTGAAAGCACAATGCCAGATTGTTGCAAACCGAGTAGAATCACCAGTGAAAAAGCGAGATTGGTACCTGCCATATCTTCCTGATTAATAGGAACACCCCATTCCAGATTCCACCCACTTTTATTTACATAATATCTTGCCACGGCATGAATGAGCCTTGTCTTGTTCAAATGTATGTGACCGTACTGCCCGGATGCAAGACTTCCTGGTGTTGAAACACTGATGATGAACTGTGCCGTATCAAGTAATCGTTTGCCCTGGCGATTGCCTCATTTTATCAGAAAGGTAGAGTGCCTTGTTGCCTGGAGAGGCAGCATAGCAATAGGGTAAAGCCATGACACCAAGCAACGTCATGATTTCCGAGGCATATGACTTATAAACCTGCTGGCCGCCTGATAGTTTTTTCTCATTGTACCATTCAGGCTTAGCTCTTGCCGATAACAAAAAGGAATTAACCGGACTGCTTTGATTTAATTCAGAAATTTGAGATTCGGAAAGTTTTAATATTGCATAAAGCTCAGATTGACCTTTTCTATTAAAAAGATCTTTGATCAAACGATCAGCCTCAAGATCGCCAAGAAGCCTGCTTTTATCCAAATATGCGTGGTCTGTTTTCATAACCCTGAATAGCCTGATTATTAAAGAAGAAACAGCATCAAAATGTTACAGTTTAGATAAATTTATTCGAATCACAGGCAAAAGAATCAGGCAGAAAAGCCTTTGATCTCTTGCTGAACGTTATACAAAAAAAAGACGCGATAATAACTCGCGTCTTTTCTGAGAGAACAGGTTATTAACTCTTAGTTAAGCTGAAATGAAATCGGTAAGCTGAATTTTACATCAACCGGTTTTTCATGCTGACGGCCTGGCGTCCACTTAGGCATGGCATTAACCACACGGATCGCCTCATTGCGAAATAGCTGGTCCACTTCATCGCTGGTAGCTTCAGTCACTTCCGCTTCCCTTACCGTTCCATCAGCGGCCACAACAAAGTCAACAAATATGGTTCCTTCGAGTCCTTTATCTTTAGCCACTTCTGGGTATACCAGGTTTTCATTGAGGTATTTCATCAGGGAATTTCTGCCCTCACCAAATACTGGTTCAACCTCTGCCTTGTTATAGACTATATTGCCTTTGGCATCTGTATAGGTAGGTGTGATCTTAGAAAGTTCAACAAGCGCAATTTCTCTCTTCGCTTCCCACACTTCTATATCTTTTTGTAGTTTGGCACGCTCCTCAGCACGTCTTACCTCAACGTCTAAACTGGTAACAGCAGCAGTTTCAACTGCTGTTGATTCTTCACTTGTGTTTTCTGATTTTGTTCCGCATGACTGTGCAACCATAAGGGCAACAGCCAAAGCAAAAATTTCTAAACTCTTTTTCATAGTTATTTGGTTATTCATTACAATGCTTTCTAAATAACATGCCAGTATAAAATGTACCTGAAATTTAACCAGAGTGGCAGTTACCGTGGGATTGTCACTATTCGGAACTGTGTACTATTTTCTACATGTTTTGTGTATATCCACAAGTTAATATCCCAATTTAAACCGAGATCCTTCAATAGAAATATCCTTGTGTGTTTTTTGGAATCAAAATAAATGCTTTCTGATTTTTACATCAAACTTAATTGCATTTGTGTATTGCAGATGTTAATCCTAAACTAAATCAGAATCGTAACCAATTCCTTACGCAAGGAAAATCTCAGAATGCTTCCGCGACAGAAAAGTAAAAATAACCACCTTCGCGACCAATCGCATAATCAAAACGAATGTTTAAACGCTCAGCCGGATTAACAACAAAACGAAGCCCTGAACCAATGGAATATTTTAATGTGGAAGTAGTTATATCACTTACAGAATTAAACACATCCCCTATACCTATAAATGAAACCATTCCAATTCTCCAGAATAAAGGAAATCTATATTCCAGTTGTGAGCCTATAAAATGATTGTCACGAAATCTGTTTTTCGGATATCCGCGCAGCATATCGTCACCTCCTGCAACCGACATATCGAGAAAGGGAACTTCACCATAGGTTAACCTTACTTTTGTTTGCAGGGCCAGTGCATGATTTCTTTTGAAAGACCAGTAGTGCTGATAAATACCATTGATGTTGGTAAAAGAAAAGTTACTGCCCAATACAGGTGTATACAAATACGTTGACACTTCAATGAGCTTACCGGTGCGTGCGTTGATGGCATTGTCCCTGCTGTCATAAATACCAACAAAGCCCAGGGCAGAACCTATACCTCCATTGTAGCCGGTAACCGTGCCCTGTTCAAGCTCGCCATCAGGCGTGTATTGAAATCCATATTCAGATTCGAAATGGTAATCGACTCCGACAAAAAGGGAAGGTCTGATTTTTTTTAAAGCAAGGCTCTTTATACTTACCTGATTATATGTATACCGCTCTTCATTGTTTTTGCTTGTGTTGTTACCAATGCCATAAAACCGATCTGGAAAATCGCGATAGCGGACTTCGCCTTTGAACAAAAACTTTTCATCCCGTGTAAAAATATTCCATACACCCCACACATCCTTTTGCTTATTCTGTGTATAGTCGGCAAGAAATTGTGCATATGATACACGTGTTACCTTTTCATGATCCTGTTTAGGTTGTACCCTGAAATAATAAACTCCGGCAATACCAGCGGCCCATCGGGTATCAGGTGTGTAATAAAGTAATGGTAGGAGAAAAAAGCCATCCTTTTCAACGGTTACGGTATCATCAAGACTACTAAAGCCCAGGAATTTCTTTTGTGCATAGCCAACACGGGATTGAAATATGAAAATGAAAATAATTATGGTAAACCTGGCCGCGACATTCATACGAGATTACTAATGCTTTACACGAAGAATTGTTCATAAAGATTGAAATTACAGACCATTAATCAGGTTTTAGTGTCGCATTAAGATGAATACTTTTGCATAACGAACAAAGTATCAATTCGCAAACCAACTTCAACTAAATCACTAAGTCTTCAATCCATTGGGTACTAACGGTAATTGATTTAACTTTTTATTTGCAGCATCAAAAATGGCTTGTCGGATGGCCGGGGCCAATGCAACAATGGGAGCCTCCCCTGCTCCGGTTGAAGAAATATCGGCACGATCGAGCAGAACAATTTCTATCTCAGGCACATCCTTAAACCTGGGCACACGATAATTGGCCATCGATGGATTGATTATTTTTCCGTCTTTAAAATCTACGGCCTCAAACATTGCACCGCCCAATCCCTGCAGAAGGCAACCGGATACCTGGCTTTTTAAATGTCGTGGGTTAATGATCTTGCCACATTCAAACGCTGCAACAATACGTAGTATTTTTACTTCTCCAGAGGTTACTTCAACTTCTGCTGCAGTCGCGATGTAGCCTCCTTTTTCATAAGCACAGGCGATACCGTAACCACGGTCTTTTGATTTTGGCTTACTCCAGCCGAAAGCTTCCGCAGCTGACTTAAGCACATTTTTTAATCGTTCATCATTCAGATTTTTTAAACGAAACTCAACAGCATCCAGCTTATGTAGGGTTGCCATATCATTGATCTGGCATTCTCTGGCAAACACATTAGCCGTTGCTGCCAATGCGCGATAGGATCCTTGTCGTAATGGGGAATCTACCGGATGAAATTCTACCTTCTGATTTTCTATGGGATACGGAATGCGTAGTCCGGCCGGACCGGAATTATAATTATGAAATTCCCAGGCGGTAATCACGCCTTCATTATTGACGGCACTCTTTACCTCAATCACTCCCGCAGGCCGGAAATACGCCCACTTGAATTCTTCTTCCCGTGACCACACCACTTTTACTGGTTTTCCAGTTGCTTTAGATAGTCGTGCTGCTTCAAGTGCGGCATCCCCTGAATGTTTGCCTCCATAACCTGAACCAGTATCGGGCATGATCATGCGGATATTACTTTTCGGTATGTTGAACAACTTCTCTAATTCTTCCTGCACACCGAAAGGTCGTTGTGTACCGGTCCATACCGTAAGATTACTTCCCTCCCATTGTGCCAATGCTGCGCGGGGTTCCAATGGAACATGAGCGATGTAATCAATATGAAATGTTTGAGTGAGTACATCTTTCGATTCAGAAAAGATCTTCGCCACGTTTCCTTGATTATTTTCTGATCGTGGTGATTGTGCTTTCTCTTTCAAATACGCAAAGATAGTATCCCGTGAAGGTTGAGGTGTTGTTTTCCATTGGGCTTTGATTTCCCAAAGAGCGCTTTCAGCTGTTTGAGAATCCGGGCCGATCACACCAATAAAGTCTTTTTCTTCTACCACCGTGATTCCAGGAAGTGCCCTGGCTTTTGAGGTATCTGCCGAAACCAGGGTAGCACCGTAAGAAGGTGCACGCAAGATCTTTCCATACTCCATACCCGGAAGTTTGAGATCGGAAGCATACTTGTGCTTGCCGGTAATGAAATCACGTCCATTAATTTTCTGAATGGATTTTCCTGCTATATTCCATTGATCAGGTGGTGTTAGCAGTACTTTATCATTTACTGGTTTTAGAATTTTTTTTCCTTTCGTGAGTTCGTTGTAGGTAAAAGTTTTTCCATTGGAGTGAACCACTTTTCCGTCTTGTGCTTTTAGTGATGATGCCGGTGTTTTCCACTGTTTAGCAGCCATTTCAACAAGTTCTTGTCGTAATGATGCAGCCGCCTTTCTTAATATAGGCGACATGTTTGGCGTAGTGAGACTTCCAAAAGTACCTCTGTCGTAGGGAGTCAGGCTTGTGTCGCCCATTACCATTTCAATGGCACTTACTGACACGCGTAGTTCTTCTGCAACAACTTGCGTGAGTGATGTGCGGATATTTTGCCCTACTTCTACCTTGCCGGTATATACAGTAATCAATCCATTCTCATGGATATGAATCCAGGCTGCAATAGAATCCTCCGCAAGCAGATTTTTGTCTTCCATTGCCGATGATGCTACCAGATCAGACGCGGTAAGAGCTACTGCAACACCACTGCCCATCACCTTAAAAAATCTGCGCCTTGTTAATGAAGTATTTAATGGTATTTCAAATAACGCATGTTGATCTGAGGCTAAAAAGTCATCTCTTTTCATACTGTGTTATTTTTTTATGGATTCAGAAATCGCATCCACCAAAGCAGGATACGTGCAACACCGGCAAATATTTGCTTGCATAGCATCCATGATCTCCTGCCGTGAAGGATTTGCGTTTCTATTCAGCAAGGCCACGGTGCTCATCACCATTCCTGAGGCACAGTATGCACACTGAAAGGGATCGACTTCTAAAAACGCTTCCTGTACGGGATGAAGTTTTCCGTTCTGTTCCAGACCTTCAATGGTTGTGATCTCTTTATTTTGAGCACTGCCCACGGGCGTAATACAGGAGCGCACGGGCACACCATTAATCAAAACTGTGCAGGCACCACATACACCTTCACCGCATCCGTATTTACTCCCTGTCAGATCAAGGTGTTCGCGAAGTGTGGCCAGCAAACTGGTACTGCCACTCACCTCAACCGAATACTCCGTCCCGTTTACATTCAATTGCATAGCGGATGAATTTAGTACGTTGAAATTTTAACCCGGAATTATCATTAGAACTTAGATGAGACTGAAATAAATGACGAATGCTGTCAGTACCCTCCGCATTGTCAGGGTTAACCCTGACAATGAAAATGAAGGAAGACTTACTTTCAGAATCAAAGTTCAACTGCTTCATTTTCAATCGTCAGCACGTAGTGCAAAAAAGTCTAATGACTTTTTTGGGTTTAAATTAACCAAACAGGTTTGATAATGCAACCTAAGTCTGACAATATAACGCCTGTATCTGTCAGTTGAATCAATAACGATTGAATTAAAAAGAACATAAAGGACAAATAGTACTTAAGTCATTTAAATCACATTTCTGCTCATCAATCTTATGAAACAATCAGTTTGATTTATCCTTTCCCAATGAAATCTTGTACAGGTCAGGAGTGCCCGAAATTTTTAAATTGATGAAACGCTGACGTTTGGTTTCATCACGGTACTGGATTTCATCTTCCCCATTATCACCTTCATTTTTATTTCCAAACAATTTTTGCGAAGCAACCTGGGTTACGAGTTTTAATGGAACACGCACATAGTATTCCATATTCATATCAATATCCTGCTTTCCTGATATTTCAATAAAGCCCAGGGTAGAATTAATCGTCATAGCAGGTACTGAAAGAATACCTTTATTTAAATCAAGTTGATTCTTAAGAGTATCAAATCGTACACGGTCCAGATTTTTATCCTTGAAAAAATCTGACATCGCATCCAGGGCACTGTAGTGTTCGAGTCTCCCCTGCACTACCTGCATATCGATATGGATATCGGAATCATCAATAATGGGTACCAGATCGGCATGCATATGCACTTTGCCGGTTATCCTTCCGCTTAACTTTCCGTGTAGATTTTCAGATATGAGATGATCCTGACCGAAATTCTCGAACTTGAAAAGCAACTTATCGAGATCTACATCCTCTACATTCATGTTTGGGCTGAAATAAATTTTATTTCTGTCCGAGCCATTGAAATAACCTTTGAGTCTGATCTTTCCACCAGCTGCTGCCATCGACATCGTATCTATAAACAGATAATGACTTTTTGTTGTACGTGCCTTCATAAAAAAATCATCCAGCAAGTAGCGATGATAATTCAGATGTCTGATGTCGAAGTCGAAGATCATATCACTGAAGGGAACATCATATATATTAAATACAGCTTCATGATCTTCTGGCTTCATGGCTTTATCAGCCGGTGGTGGATTGTAGTTAAACAACTCATCCAAATCGAGCCTGCTTGCCCTAAGGGAAAAATGATTATCTCTTTTTCTGATGATTGAATCCGGACCGGTGTAATAATTCAGATTAACGGAAAGCTCACTCTTGCCGAGTTTCCCACTCAGCTCTTGAACGATCAGGTGATCATCTTCATAGTGAATACGCCCTTTGAATTTTTCAAAGCGCATAGGATGAATTTTCATCTGGGCTTCTATCTGATCCAGGTTTACATCGGCCGAGCGGAGTCCTTTATTGAAATGTAAATCTGCAAAGCCGTGTACTTTCAGATTTTTAAACTCTTCATGACGGTAATCTTCCGGCACATAGTTTTCACCGCCATAGGAAAACAGGTCTTCCAGCTGAAGCAAAGCAGATGTGAGATTAAACTCAATCCTGGTATCCCCTTTCGGTTGATCCAGAAACCAGAGATCATAATTCTTCAACCTGCCATTAAAGTGAAAATCACTTTTGTCGATCATACCTGTAAAATCCACGACACGAAAATCCAGGCTATCCACAAATACATCGGCATGAAAATCATGCAACGTGTGCGGATAATTTTGAAGTTTTGCGAATAAGTCTTCAATAAAAAATTCGCCTACAGGTAGATTCGGTGATTCAGTAAAAGCCCGGGCAGAACTATTGAATTTCAGTTTCATGCTCAAGTCGGTGATCTTCTCATTTACGGGTCTGTGTTTCAGCGTATCCTTGCTGGTAAGTTGTTTTACATCCAGCAAGGAAGAACTGATGACCATACTGGCCGTTACTGGATTTAAGGTGTGATGAAGAATGGCAGGCAAATCACTTATCGTTGCCCTGATCGATACATCAGAATCACCGACTTTCAATTTAAATTGCTCAATAATAGCCTCATGTCCGTCCATGGAAGCTTTGATGTCAATGTCATGAATGGGGAGATGATAGGAAGATGTGCGAAAGGAAAGATCCTTCACTTCGAGTTCAGTGAAATAGGATTCATTTAGTTTTTCGATACTCTTTTCAGGTTGTGTCAGATCAATGATGTCATGAAAATTCATGGTTAGCGCAACGGAACCTTTCAGATCCTGCAGATCCTGTATTTCAAGAAACTGCGCGAGAAAGTCGAGTTCAAATTCCGATCGCAACGTCATTTCAATCTCAGGAGAATCAAAATTTTTAACGTGTAAATTTCCACTGAAAATGCCAGCTTCTGGCCGTGCGCTAAAATCCTGAAGAGAGAATGCCATGGTAGAGGCGTTACCAAGATCACCTGTAGTAAAGTGTCCTTTAAAAAAAAGCTGATCTAATTTTTTCTTCGAAATCTTATTATTGAAAAAGGCATCCTCACAGCCAAAGTCGGCCACCACCATTGGATTGTGTCCATTGATAGACTTACCAGTGATAGAAGCATCAAAGAAAATTTTTCCTGCATTATCATAGCGTTCGAGTGCTGGTGTCAGCTCCTCAGGAGCGAAAGCAAGGAATAAATCAAAGTTGGGTTTGTTGCCATGAAACTTAATGTCCAGATTCATATCATCATCAAAATCGATGGTACCGCCCATCTTGAAAAGAGCCTTCTCGAGTTTCAATTCAGATGGCTGAATGGTAAGAATCTTCGTGTCATTGAAGAAGTCGAGTTGAGTGCTTAATTCAAAATGTTTATGTTTAACAAAGGTGGTGTCCTTTCCCACCATTACATTCATCTGGAAGCGACTGTCAAGAGAAACCAGTACATGACTGCCGCTGCTTTTAAACCGTGACCTGGCTTGATCAATAAAAGCTTCGATAAGAATATTATTCTCTTCATTGATCTTCAGCAAGTCGATATTTACCAGCTGAATGGACTTTATATCCATGTGAAACTCATCACCGGCATCCTGAATCTCCTCTTTGCCTGAGAGCGCATTGACAATATTGTAACTTCCATCTGCATGCTGCACCAGTTTAATAGAACCGTCTTTAAATTTCAGTGACCTTATTTCAATTTTTCCTTGCAACAGCGTGAACAGATCAAAGCCAAGGTAAACATCAGTAACATCCATCAATGGTTCTCCCGACTTTCTCTTGTCTTCAAAAACCGTAAGATGATCCAGGTCGATGGATATATAGGGGAAACTGGCAAAAGGAGAAACGTGGCTGTCTTCAATTTCCAGTGTGCCCTGGAAGTCCTTGTTAGCGGTGGAGATTAATTCCTGTACGATAGCATCTTGCTTCCAGTAAACAAGGCTTATGGTTACGCAAAACATCAGAACAGGCGTCAGTATTATCGCGATAATTAAACGCTTCCATAATTTATTCGGCATTGTCGATTGTTTCAGATGAAATTAAAGGAACTAAGAAAAGACGAAATTAGGTTTCTGTCAAGCGTTTTTGTGATTTCCAGCCAATGCACACCTTAAAGATTCAATCATTTTATCAATGTGGTTGACTTTAATCAAAATAGTAGCCAACTCTTTAAAAAAATCCGGTGATGGGATATTTTAATCAGAAGGAAAATTCTTTAGTTGAAACCTTATAGAAAACAGTTTCCGGTTACAGAGAAATTATCGGGTGTTCAATCACATTTTCACCTAACCTAAAACTTCACGATAAAACCAAATGTTGGAATAAAAGCTCCCTGACCGTTGGCAATATATTTAAGGCGATACTTTTGTTCTTCATAGGGCGCGTCAGGGTTTAGTATCAGGCCTTCATCGGTAAGGTTTCCATTGGCATCCGTTTTACGATCCAGTATGAGGGCTTGCTGACTATCCGTATCGGCAGTTATGTTTTCCAGATCGAGAAAAACATTCAGTGACCATTTGTTGAATTTATAAATCCGATCAACCCTCATGTTGATGATGTTGGTTGATTTACCACGCTCTGTGTTGAGCAATGCATAATCCCTGATTCCCTGATTATTGATATCCCATACTCTGCGAAATGAAGAAAGCTCTGTATCAAATGGTGTGAATGGCAACGGTGACTGCATGCGCCAGTTGATTCCTACCTCCCACTTTTGATTTATACGCTTGCCTAAATTAAAGCTTACGATATGGCGCGCATCCCATGAAGAAGGAACAAAAAAACCTGTTTTATCTTTATATTCACTCCAGCTCAATGTGTAAGATAATATACCATAGAAGCCCTTAAACATCCGTTGCTGGTAATACAATTCAAACCCATAGGCACGACCTTCAGAACTGAAGTTTACAGGGAAGTTTCCAAAGACGCCAAAGTCTGCGGCCATGTGCGCAAGGCTGATGCTGTCGCGAAGGGAAAGCATATAACTCGGATATGTTTTCAGGAAGCCTTCAAAACTTAGCCTGCTGGAAAAAGGTGTGTCCCATTTTATTCCGGCAACGTAATGATTGGTTTTTATGTAACGGGCTGCATCCTTATTTTCAAGTTCACCTGAGTTGCTGTAACTAAGTGTCATCATTGGAGGCATCTGATTATACCTTGCTACACCAAGATTAAAGGCGGTAGTTGATGAAAACCCTATCGATAAATTGGCATTTGCCGATACCTGATCAAGCGGGTTTTTCATTTGCTGGTTATAGTTATTTCCATCTGCACGACTACCCACAGTAAGCGCCAGACGATCGTTGAACCATCCTTTGCTTATCTGGCCAAAGAAACCATACTGCTGAAATCGTATATCAGAAACATAGCCGACATTCACAGGCCCATTTTGATTATAAATCCTGTTGAATACGTCATAGGTTCCCGACAGGTCTTCGATACCAGCACCACCCATTACTTTAAAATGATCATTGGAAAAAGCATACTCTGCCCTTGCCCGGTTTGAAAATTCAAATGATTTATATTTCAGAATTAAATTCTGATCCGAGGACGGATCATTGTTCATGTATTTCTCCGCACTGTTCTTCAATCCACTACGACTACCCACTACAGTAAAAATAGATCTGGCGGAATAGGTTTTGTACACGGCTCCCAATGTATAATTCGATTGATCGCTGTAAGGAAGGTTATCTACCAGATAGCGCTGTATCTCATTATTCTTACTGACATCTTGATTCAATGTGAATTCATCAATGGCACCTATGCCAAGCAAGGTTAAAGAACTTTTCTGAGACAACTTGACTTTCACCCGTGATGTCATATCATTATAAACGGGCAGAAAGGCGAAATCGAGAAGCTTAAGAATATATTGCCGATAGGATCTTCTGACAGAAAAAGAGTAGTTGACATTCTCTCCGGCAGGACCTTCCAGGGTAAGACCTGCGGTTGTTCCACCCAATATAGCGGAGCCCGACAAACTATCCATGGTGGGTTCTTTCATCATAAAATTGAAAACAGAACTCAATGCGTTTCCACGATTGGCAGGAAACGATGAACTCATGTAATCAACCTCACGTAACTGCAATGAGTTGATGATCGAATAGGCACCCCCCGAAGCTCCCTGTGTAACCAGGTGGTTGATTACCGGTATTTCTATTTCATCAAGATAAAACCGGTTTTCATTGGGCGCTCCTCCCCGTATGATAAGATCATTGCGAAAGGAAGACATGGTGGTAACGCCAGGCAACATGCGCACTACTTTAGAAATATCGTTATCACTTCCAGGATTGCGTTGAATTTCTGCCGAAACCATGCTATGCAATGATGGCGGAATATCTATTCCGGTTTTGAATGGTGCAGCCTGCACGGTAACCTCATCAAGGGTAGTACGGACAGGTTTTAGATTAAGTTGAAGGACAAGGGTGTCGCCAGAACTTATAGAAATTTGTTTTAGTACTTTATTATCATAGCCGATATGACTTGCCTTGAGCGTGTAAATTCCTTTAGGAATCGGGCCAATAAAAAAATAACCGGCAGAATCAGTCCGGTCTCCATGACCCGTTTCGTTGATAATTATATTGGCAAAAGGTAATGGTTCTTTCGACTCCTCATCAAAAGCTTTTCCTTTCACATACCCCTTTCCTGGTTGCTGAGCCTGTGAAGGTAGCAAGGAGGAAAAGAAAAGTAGCAGGTGCAGTACTTTAAGAAAGTGCTTTCTGAAGATGAACAGCCCTTTGCGATTTTGATGATGCATTTAATAGTTCACTTTAATATCTGTAGAAATAATATCCCTGTCGAGATTGAAGGCGGCATCTTCAAACTTTGGCGGCCCCATGGATCCTGTTGCATTGTTGGAAACTCCATACCCTTCTTTTGGTATTCCGATAAAGTTGGTATCGAGTTTTTTATTCTTGTTTTCGTCATGCATCACTGAAACAGCATACTTACCGTATGGTAAACCTGTAAAGGTATATTCTGCTTTATCTCCTGTAACCGGTATCAGTATTTGTTTATAAGCCTTTTGCCAGTCGGAAGGAAATCCTTCTTTGCTGGTAAAGATTAAGATTCCGAGTTGGCCGCTTTTGTTTTTCAGGCCACTGACTTTTATCTGAATATTCCCATTTGAAGTAGCTTCAAACCCATTCACATAAGTAAATGAGGAAATGGTTGTTAGTATAAAACAGATCAGGATTAATGATTTCATTGAATGGTAGTTTCCTTTTTTCCGAAGAATGAACCGTGATATCCGAAGAGTACAGCATGAGGTAATTCAGCCCGGGCGTGTTCCTGTAATGTTCTGGCATCCAGTATCAGCAGGAAAGAATGCCCTTGTTCTGCATTTAACACGACACTGAGCAAAACACCATCATCTTCCTCTTTCCTGTTGGGATGAGGAATGAAAACAGCTTCGCCTGGATAATAATCAGGCTGATGCCAGGCTATATGATCACCGGTTTTCATGTCGATTTTTATAATCTGATTATAAAACTCGTTGGTGCGATCTGGATGCAGGCCACAACCGTAAACAAAACGATAATCGCTTCTTCCATGATAGTGTTGATAATCGAAGCTGGGAAGTTCGATACAGATTTCTGAAATGATTTTTCTTTCCCTTAATTTTTTGTCTTTCAGATTCAACACAAATCGCTCCATTCTGCCGAAAGGCAACTGCTGGTCTGTTCTTGACAAACGGTTCATGTAATAGTTTTCTATGATGCCGGCATCCTTATAAGTGGCCATGTCCACCACCAGGTCATCACCATCGTCAAATGCATTTACATGATGGAAACTAAAAAACGAATCGGTCTTTATGGTGGCCTTCAACGTGCCGTCTGCCCGGTCGATAATAAAAAAGCGACTACCGTTATTCGCCTTCCATTTGAAATTTTCAATGAAAGGGCGAAGTCGGAAGACAAACTTAAGGGATTGAACCACCAGTGGAAATTCAGCAATGATAAAATACCGCTTACTCATGCCGAAGCTGTGCATGTAGGAAGGTTCGCGCACAGGTATAGAAATAATTTTCTTTACCTGATCGCGGATTGAATAGATAACGTAATAATTGATGGGCCCATATTGCACCACAAGATTGTATGCTTCCTCTGCATCTACGTGAGGATGCGCTGTTGTCATCCGGTTTCCTGGATTTTCACCAAAGTGGAAAACGCCCAGTGATTGCAACGTTTCAGGATCAAACTGAATTTGCATGAGCGGTTCACCAAGCGCAAAAGTTTTGTCACCAATCTTGCCCACATTCACTTTAGCACTGTCAGTAATTTTTGGGTCCTTCTTAAAAACGGTCTGCACTTTTCCGAATAGCGTACGACACGGATCTGTAGCGAAATCTGAATACGTGATTTTACCGTTTTGCTTCGTTTCGCGATAGGCTTTGCAATCTAAATAACGACTTAAGTAACTCACCTTGCCCTTGCTGATTGAGAACTTATGAAGCATGGCAAGTCCATCGAACCAATGACGCATGGGTTTATCAACTTGTACCATACCAGGACCATTTCGTATCAGGTTGCCTTCAAGCCATTCGGGAATAGCTCCTTTCACAGGAAGATTATCGATAGAACGTTCTTCCATGTTCTGGCGAAAGCCGGCTTGATAATAGTTAGGCTGTTGATCGGTCATGTTTTTAATTTCTTAATGCTTTTTTCTGTTCAGCCCAGGATTACACTTTTGCGGTTTTCTTTTACCGACTCTGGAATACGACCAGCATTGGGATCGATCAGTTCCGCGGCAATTTTACCTGAAGCAATTACTGCCGGCACACCTGCACCCGGGTGTGTGCCTGCGCCTGCAAAATATAAATCTTTATAGAAAGATGATTGATTATGTGGCCTCATCCACCCGGATTGTGTTAATGATGGCTTTACTGAAAAAGCAGCACCCTTATGGCTATTCAGAGTGGTATTGAAATGTACTGGGTCGATACTGTGCTGTGCTATGATATTGCTTTTGAGATCTGGTAAGTAGTTTTCTTCCAGAAATGACAGGATACGGTTGTTGTATTCGGGGCCGGTTTCTTTCCAGTTGATGTTGGCATCCAGGTGCGGAACCAATGAAAGCACGTAGAATGATTCGCATCCTTCTGGCGCGATAGTCGGGTCTGTTATGGTTGGCATGTGAAGATATAGCGAGAGATCATCAGGTAATATTTTTTTGTTGAAGATGTCTCTGAGCAGACCACGGTAGCGCTTGCCAAGGATAATATTATGATGTGCGAGTTTAGTGTCAAGATATCTGCGTTTTGTGCCAAAGTAGATCACCACCAGTGAATTGCTGTATTGCAGATTATCAAAATAGAGATCAACTTTCATCGGTCTGTTTTTGGCCGATATCATATTCTTGTATGTGAAGGCAACATCTGCGTTGGACACCACTGCATCTGCGCGATGTATCTCTCCATCTTCAAGACGAACGCCTGCCGCGCGACCGTTCTCGATCAGGATTTCTGCTACTTCTGTATTGAGTCTTATCGTGCCGCCACATTCGGCAAGCAATTTACCCAACGCAGCTACAATGGCTCCTGTGCCACCGCGTGCATAATGAACTCCCCATTCTTTTTCGAACTGAATGATGAGACCGAAAATGGAAGGCGTATCAAAAGGATTTCCTCCCACCAGCAAAGGATGAAAGGAACATATCCTGCGAATAAAATCATCCTTTACATATTTTGCTGCATAATGATACATGGGGAGATACGTACCCGTCTTTATCATATCGGGCATGATCTTCAGCATGTCAGTGAATTTCAATAGCGGCTTTTCGGTTAACGGATGAAAACGCTTAAAGACTTCGACCGTGCTGTTTACAAATCGCTCAAATCCTTCCACATCACCAGGGCTGAAACGGGCTACTTCTGATTTGGCTTTATCGATATCACGAAAATAGTTGTATGCCTCTCCTTTTTCATTGAAGATTCGATAGAATGGATCCAGGGCTATCAAGTCGAAATAGTCTTCGCGCTTTCTGTTGCCGAGTGCAAATAATTCATCGAACATATAGGGAGCCGTAATTACCGTTGGCCCTCCATCAAATTTGAATCCATTCACTTCGTACTGATAACCGCGTCCACCCAGTTTATCACGCTTATCATAGAGGGTTACGTTATGCCCTGAAGATGCCAGGCGTATTGCTGCGGAAAGTCCGCCAAAACCACCACCAACAACGATGATCTCCTTTTGTTTTTTGGTCATTTTGCTACTTTTTATTGTTGAGTTGAACCTTCAATTGAGATAATAAACTGTATTTAAACCACAACCCTGGAAGCATTTTCAATTTGTTTGATTTGCCAATGCATGCACGTGTGTTGAATACATCAAAATTATTTTCTTCTATTTTTCCGAGAATGCCCTTATAGAATGTGGCGGCCGCTGCGATTGATAGCTGACCCGATGGATGTAGCAACGGAATACCAGGCCATGCCTCTTCATAAATACTACGGGTACGGTCTATCTGAAACTTCATGAAGGCTTTCCACTTATCATCAATTAATCCTTCCTTGAAATGCCTTTCAGTAATGCCATAACTTCGGAGTTCATCCTGTGGTAGATAAACCCTTCCCAGTTTATAGTCTTCCGCAATATCCCTGAGGATATTGGTTAATTGTAATGCTACGCCAAGCTTCACGGCATATCGGATTGCTTCCTCAGTAGTAAATCCTATAATGTGCATGCTCATCAAGCCAACTGTAGAGGCTACTCCATAACAGTAATCTGCCAGGGAATTAAAGTCTTCATACCGGTCGTGATGTATGTCCATATTCACACCATCAATCAACTGGTGTGCATAGCAGGTGGGTATTTTGAAATTTTGTCTTGTATCTGCCCAGGCAATGGATACCGGATCATTGGCTCTGGGATTTGAACTTAGTCCGTGCCTGCGCCAAAGTTCAAGTTCTGTCTCTCGGTTTTTTCCCTGCAGGTCAATAATATCGTCTGTTGTGCGGCAAAAAGCATACAGTGCCCTGATCGCTTTCCTTTTTTCATATGGCAGAAGGCCAGATGCCATATAGAATGACTTACTGTGAATTGCGGTAACCCTGCTACAATATGTGTAGGCCGTATTCAACGTCTCATTAAGATGATGATCCGGTAGTTGCACGTAGTCGTCTTTCGAACGACCTTGAGTGGCACGGGTAACGAGGTGCTGGTCCCAGTAAACATCCAACATACAGACAATGATTTTTGGTAAGGGTAATAATTATGGTGTTTAACAACCCTGTTCGATTTTTGTTTAAACATTAAATTTTCATTAAAATGATCGCACCCGATGACATTTAAATGCGCAATCCCTTCTCATTTAAACCACTTTATTTTATTACACCCATTACACCTCGGTGCAATGAATTCTTGCTTTTATATATTTTGAAGGGGAAGAGATGATCTGGCAAATATTTACCGTCAGGAACAGGAATATCAATATGTATTTTATCAGGTAATGGAATTTTATAGTATACCACTTAGTATACTTCACTACGCGCATCAAGGCTGCATCGATGCACCAGGCTTTTTTAATCGGAACGAGTTAGTTTCAGGCTGCGTGACTTCTGAAGTGCCAGTGAACTAAAACGGCTCTGCTAACCTCATCGCATAATACAGTTATTATAACTACTCTCACCCCAGGTCTAAGTACAAACAGCAGAATGGCTGAAAAGGATATCGTGAATATTGTTCCAAATGTCTGTGTATCGGACATCCATCGGGAATCTTTCAAAACCCGTATGGCATTTCCCATCACAATATAGTGATGACAACAAGCTGCTTGTTGCGATTAAAATACATTGTTGATTGGTCAACCTATGATACCAATCTGACATTCTTATATTGAATACCAATTAACAGATAAGCGTGGCGATTATAAGAAAAAGAAGGTTAATTTAATTCTGTTTACTCAGTAAAGAATTGTAAAACATTATAGTAATGGTTAAGGTGACTATTTCACAAAACAGATTACCATTGTTACATCTATTTACGTTCTATTTCAATGCCTGCGTTTGTTTGTCAACTAATGTAAATTCGAACCAGGCAAAGTTATTTCCCTTATTGTAATGGAAGGTCAAAAGGTGAAGTCCTGGTTCAGTAAAGGTTATTTCTCCGATTTCAGCTTTGTTCCAGCTATGAAAATCATCTGTTTTCAATGGTAGTTTGCAGGTACTGGCTGACTTCTGATCGACATCGAACGTGATGGTTGCGTCATTGTTGGCATACAAGGCATCAATTTTATAAGTACCGGCTACTTTCACATCCACGGTGTAATTAAGCCACTCGTTATCTTCTGTCCAGCCGATATAGAATTGATTGACGGTTGGAATGTAATAATTTCTGGTATGATTGAAATCAGCAAAATCTTTGGCGTAGGAAACATCAACACCTTCATTTCTACGGAACTCCCATTCATATGGTGTAGCATGTGGACGCTGATGGTTTGGCTGCAGGTTAAGTCCACCGTTACCTCTGTTTTCAGTTTCGAAATCATGATAAGACACTCCTTCGCCACCCATATCGTATAAAGCACATTCAAGTTTACCAGGAATGACTTGTGGACCCGCTGCGTGAACTGCATCAACAAAGGGCTTGCCTTTATAGTCTGCCGGTATAAATGATCTAACCGGTTTTTTTTCGTTCTCAGGAATCAACGCTTTTTTGATAGGCATAACCCATTCCTGCTTATTTATATCGTACAGAACAAAATCCTTATCGAACTGCCAGTAAGCCCAGCTGAATTCAAATTTTTCGCCAGTACGGGCAACAAACGCAGTATACCTGGCACGTGAATCCATATCAGCTTTATCGTATGAACCAAACTCACCCAGAAATATGGGACGCTCATTTGCTTTTGACCAGTCGGCAGCAACCTTCAATTTTGTCTCTATCAAATCTTTCTCTTCCTGAGTGCCAGTCCATGTTATGCCGCTTAGATTTTTATTGTCTTTAGACCATGGAGCTCCCTGATGAGTAAAGGGCATCGGGTGATAGAAATGAACCGTTACGATAATATTTTTATCATCCTTTGGCAACACCAGGGTTGATAAACTTTCAATACCATTCCAGTTGCCCGGACCAATTATCAGTGTGCGGTTTGGATTGGTTTCGCGAACTATCCTGATCGCATCAACCAGGTATTGATTCCATAACTCGACACTTAGTTTCCGATTGGGTTCATTCAACAATTCAAACACGACATCGTTTGGTTGATCCTTATACCTTGGTGCAAGCTGCCTCCATACGGACATAAACATTTCTTTTTTTGCAATAGGATCATCCGCCATCGAATTGTATTCATGCATGTCCAGAATCACCATGAGCTTTGCTTCTACTCCTTTTTTAACAACCCAGTCGAGTGTTTCCAGCCATTTTGAATTGATTTTATATTTGCTATCCATATGTTTGAATGGATGAAGGTTTACACGTATGTGTGAAAAACCAGCTTCTTTAATCATCTTAAAGTACTTTTCCTGAAATCGACCTTTTGTGTAGTCTTTCCAAAGGGCATCATCATACCCAATCACGTTCACTCCTCTTCCCATTTTAATATTCTGCTCTTTGGCAGAAATAGTCTGGCCAAATAGTTCATTGGTAATCGAACCAAACACGATTACAAAGAGTAGAAATAGATTTCTCATACATTAATTTCTTAAAGAATTAAAAACACTATGACATAATACCGGTAATAAAAACAAAGAGATATTTATCCCAGCACTACATTTACAACATGTTCCAGTCCATCACCAAACAAAGGAATCAGATTTGATGATTGCGGCTTACCATCAACAACTACTTCCTTAACTCCTTTTGACTTTCTATTCGGGTTATGAATTTCAATCTGATATGTTGCGCCTCTGAATTTTCGGGTAATCTTAAATCCTTTCCAGTCAGCAGGTATGCACGGATCAACAATCAATCCATCGTAATCAGGTTTTATGCCGAGGATATATTGGGTAATCGCATAAAAGTTCCAGGAAGCAGTTCCAGTTAACCATGAATTTTTTGCTTCACCTGGCTTAAAGGAATCTTTTCCTGCTACCATCTGTGCATATACATACGGTTCGGTCTTGTGCAGTTCGCTGATATCTTCCAGATACGATGGACAAATCTTTTTATAATATTCCCATGCCTGATCTCCACGGCCTATGAGTGTTTCACCAATCATAATCCACGGATTGTTGTGGCAGAAAATGCCAGCGTTCTCTTTATATCCTGCAGGGTAACTTGAAATTTCTCCGTATTCGATGTAGTATTTAGTGAATGCGGGGTTGTTCAATACAATTCCATATTCAGTATCCAGTCTTTCTTTAACAGAATCCAGTGCTTTTACACACATCCCCTCTTCCTTGCCTATTTCAGCCATCGTGCACCATCCATTCGATTCGATAAATATTTTACCTTCTTCGTTTTCTTTGCTGCCGATTTTCTTGCCGTAATAATCATAGGCACGAATGAACCAGTCACCATCCCACCCTTGTGTTTTTACAGCATTAATCATAGAATCAATATGAGATTGGGCACGCAAGGCTTCCATTGTTTTACCGAGCTTATTGCAAAGTGCAACATACTCGCGGCCATAGACAACGAACAAACCAGCAATCATCAACGATTCTGCTTTGGTTCCTTCCGTTTTGTTTTCAGTGGTCTGGAATGATTCGTTGGGATCGCTGGAGAAACAGTTCAGGTTGAGGCAATCATTCCAGTCGGCACGGCCAATCAAGGGTAATCCGTGTGGGCCCAGATTGTTCACAACATGATCGAACGACACCGTAAGGTGATCAAATAATGTTCTGGCCACGCTCATGTCGTTATCAAACGGAACCTTCTCATCCAGAATGGTGAAGTCACCCGATTCTTTGATATAGCTGATCGTTCCGAGAATTAACCACATGGGATCATCATTGAAGCCACCACCGATATCGTTGTTGCCTTTTTTCGTAAGAGGCTGATACTGATGATAACAACCGCCATCCTGAAACTGTGTGGACGCAATATCGATGATTCGTTCGCGGGCACGTTCTGGAATCTGATGTACAAATCCAATTAGGTCCTGATTTGAATCGCGGAAGCCCATGCCCCGGCCAATGCCACTTTCAAAGTAGGAAGCAGAGCGTGAGAAACAGAAGGTGATCATGCACTGATATTGATTCCAGATATTCACCATGCGGTCGAGCTTATCATCGCCTGAATGCACGTGGTATACACTCAACAAATTATCCCAGTAAGCACGCAACTCATCAAAGGCGGCATCAACTTTTTCAGCCGTGTCAAACCGGGCTATCGTTGCCTTGGCTTTTGTTTTATTGATAATGCTTTTAAATTCCCATTTTTCATCTTCAGCGTTTTCAACATATCCCAGAACGAAAACAAAATCTTTCGATTCGCCTGGATGAAGTTCCACTTCAATGCAGTGCGATGCAATGGGCGACCATCCATGAGCCACGCTATTGGCTGGAATTCCTGAGGCAACCACCTGTGGTTCATCAAAGCCATTGTAAAGACCGAAGAAAGTTTCACGATCCGTATCAAATCCATTAATGGGAGTATTGACAGAATAAAACGCGTAATGATTTCTGCGCTCCTTATATTCCGTTTTGTGATAGATGACCGATTCTTCAATCTCCACTTCACCCGTAGAAAAGTTACGTTGAAAATTTTCCATGTCGGCAGCGGCATTCCACAAACACCATTCAGCAAACGAAAACAGTTTTAATTTCTTTATCGATGACGTGTTGTTCGTCAACGTCAGCTTTTGTACTTCCGCCCACGTTTTCAGCGGGACGAAAAATAATACTTTAGCAGTAACGCCATTCTTTATCCCTTGAATGGAGGTGTAATTCATTCCATGCCGGCATTCGTAACTATCAAGCGGTGTCTTGCAAGGTTTCCATCCTGGTGACCAGATGGTTTCTTCATCTTTGATGTAAAAGTAGCGACCGCCATTATCCATGGGCACATTGTTGTAGCGGTAACGTGTAAGTCTGCGGAATTTTGCGTCTTTATAAAAGGAGTATCCGCCTGCCGTATTAGATATCAAAGAGAAAAAATCTTCGTTGCCGAGATAGTTTATCCAAGGCCAGGGAGTTTGAGGATTCGTGATTACATATTCCCTGTTCTGATCATCGAAATGTCCAAACTTCATAGTGTTGTTAATTTTTGCTGCGTTAATTCGTGAGCCCTTCTGTTATTTAATTCAATGGTAATGGCATCCATCTTTTTCTGATCTAACGGATATAGGGCCATTACTCCTGCACCGATCAATGCTACAATAGCAGGTATCCAGCTCATGAGCATAACAATGCCAGGAACAGCACCTTGAATGGCAACGTCATCCTGCCCATTGTAATGAAATGCGGCCAGGACAAATCCAATGATAGCACCAGCAACACCGCCACCAAACTTTGTTGAAAAAGAACCTGCTGAATAAACAAGTCCGGTTGCTCTTCGTCCATTTTTAAATTCAGAGTAATCAGCAGCATCACCCAACATGGCAAAAAATAATGTCGGGAAGATGGCCGCAGCAAACTCAGAAATTATACCGAGCCCGAAAATGCTTAGTGTATTATCAGGGCTGCAAAAAACAAACAGCGCATTTACAAAGCCTGAAAAGAGGAAAGCGTAGATAAACAGATTTCGTTTTCCCAATCGTTTTCCCAATGGAGCAGTGATCATCGCACCTCCGATGGAAGCCAGCATCAACGCAACCATATAGGATGCAGACAGCAGTTGATTGTTCAAATAATGCGTGAAGTAGATTACAACGATACCTTGTTTAATAGAATTATAAACCTGAAATAGTAATCCGATAATCAAGAGGATAATCCAGGGTCTGTTTTTGATTAAATCCTTAAAATCCTTACCTAAATTACTTTCCTGAGTTTGAAGTGGTTTAACCCGTTCTTTTGTTGTATAAAAAGTTATAAATAAGGCTAACGTCAAGAACACAGACAACAAATAAATGGAATTGCTATACCCTCTTCTCTGATCGACAATAGTTATACTTTCACTGTCGATGTTTTCTTCTCCGCTGACAATGAAAGAATATTTCTTTTCCGCTTTCATTGAAAAACTTTTTCCCTGGGTAGGAACGTTATCGTTGTCGTTTGTCTTGGCACCGGCCCACGAAAACAGGGCAATACCATTTTTGGTTTTAATGTTGACATTATCTACATCCTCAGGTGATGAAACAGTCACTTCATATTTTTTTGTATCCAGTTTACTGATATCAATGTCTGGATTGATATTACCAAAGTAAGTCACCAAAAATAATAACGCCCCCTGCACAAGCATGCCACCGGTAAAGGCGCCAACCATGCGATATGAACCAAGACTTGTGCGTTCCTTATCATCGCCTGTCATCACAGACATCAATGCACCATACGGAATGTTGTTAGCTGTATAGACGAGGGTGAAGATGATATACATGGTGTATGCATACACAATTTTACCTGCCTGGCTCAAGTCGGGACTTGTGAACAGCAACGATAGAATAACTCCCATCGGAATGGCGGTCCATAATATCCAGGGACGAAATTTGCCATGTCTCGTATCGGTTCTGTCTCCGATAATGCCCATGATAACATCGGTAATACCATCACTGAATCGGGTGATCAAAAAGAGCAATCCTACCACAGCGGGAGCTATCCCAAAGACATCCGTGTAAAAAATAAATAAGAAGGTAGATACTCCCCGCCAAGCAATATTGGCGGCCCCATCACCAAGAGCATAACCGATTTTCTCTGAGATCGTAAGCTTATGGTTCATTGGGTTCATGCTGGTTAATTGGTTGCTATTTACATATTACAAGACATCAATAGTATGATTAAAGTCATTCACTGATTGATTACTTACTTATAGACTTCATTAATAGCCGCATTCAATTCGTTCAGCATGGCTGGAACCAATGCAAACGGATCGTAGGATTTGCCGCGCACAGCCAGTGTTTCAACAGGTAAATATCCTTTGTATCCACCCTGTTTTATGATCTGAACAAGGCGTTTATAATCGGTAGGTATTTCGCTTCCAATACCAAAAACGCTCTCTTTCACCTGCCAGTTAATCGCATATGGAATTACTGCTGCAATATCTTTGTATGGATCTTGTGTTTTGAAACTGCCTGTGTCCACAATAAGTCCTGCCCACCTGGAATCAACACGTTCCATAACATAGATACATTGCTCTGCAGTTTGCAACATATCACCATGATTCTGGATGCCGATTTTAACTCCATATTTTTCTCCGTATTCGGCACATTCTTTAAAACATTCGATCATCCATCCGGCAACCTCTTCCCATCGGTCTTCATATCCTTTTGGAATTTCACCTGAAAACACACGCACAATGGGCGCGCCCATTTTTGATGCGGCTACAATCCAGTCTTTGGCAAGCTGAACACCTTCTGCGCGTACTTTAGGATCGGGTGAAGCAAAATTATTTCGTATTCCAGTGCCACTGATTACTATTCCCAGTTCTGCGGCTCTGTCCTTGAATTTTTTCAGGTACTCATCAGATGGAACTGCTGGATACGTTGGAAAGAAATAAGCCGTTGGGTCAAGAGCTTTGATTTGTTGAGTAGCACACCAGTCGAGCAGATTGAATAAGGTGTAAACCTGTTGTTTGTTGCGTGTATCGCGAGCCATCAGCAAATCACTGAACGAATAGGCATTAAGTGCTGCGATGACGGGTACTTTTCCTTTCTCCGTGTTTTTTTTTTGTGCCCATGATACCGTTGTAGTGAAACAGAGAAAGGTAATGCTGAGTAACATTACATGTGCGCTGCACAACTTCCATGATATGAATTTATGACTGTTCATTTTTCAGATTAACTTAAAATTGAATCAATCTTGCCAAGCTCTTCACTTGTAAATGAATAATTTTCAAGACAACGAACAGAATCTGATATCTGTTCGGGTCTGCTCACACCGATCAGAACAGAAGTTACGCGTTTATCTTTCAATATCCAGGCGAGTGCCATTTGTGCCAGGTTCTGTCCGCGTTGTTCTGCAATCACGTTAAGTTGCCGTGCCTTATTAATCTTATCTTCCGAAACCTGATCCTCATCAATTGCTCCGTTGCCACGATGGCTGGATGCTCTTGAATCCTGAGGAATACCTTTTAAATATTTGCTCGTCAACATCCCCTGAGCCAAAGGAGAAAAAGGGATACATCCGACTCCATTATCTTCCAGCACATTCAACAATCCGTTTTCAACCCAACGATCGAACATGGAATATTTTGGTTGATGTATTAAGCAAGGTGTTCCCAGTTCCTTTAATATTTCAATTGCCTTTGCAGCTTCAGCCGGTTGATAACTTGAGATACCTACATAAAGCGCTTTTCCCTGTCGCACCATTAAGTCAAGGGTAGTCATGGTTTCTTCCAGCGGTGTTTCCGGATCAGGGCGGTGATGATAAAATATATCTACATACTCAAGTCCCATTCTTTTTAAACTCTGATCAAGACTTGCCACCAGATACTTTTTTGATCCCCAGTCTCCATAAGGCCCGGGCCACATTCCCCAGCCAGCCTTTGATTGAGATAACCAGTTCATCACGGTAAGGGATAAAATCATCTTGAATATTTTTCCAAAGTTTTCTTCTGCAGAACCGGCAGGCGGACCATAGTTATTCGCTAAATCAAAATGGGTAATACCATGATCAAAAGCAGTCCGTAAGATAGCACGGGCATTATCTAATTTATCGATATGACCGAAGTTATGCCAGAGTCCAAGAGAAATGGCTGGCAACTTTAAACCACTGTTACCACATCTGCGGTATTCCATGGATTGATAGCGATCTGGATTTGCTAGGTATGGCATCTCAATTAAATTTAGTTGTACTCATTATTATTTAAACGTGCTCAGCTTCGGCAAGTGCTTTCACCATTATTTCAAGATCCGTTACACCCCTGAAACCACTGAAGCCAACAGAAAGTCTGCTTCCATCTTTCGTGGTCAGCGGCTGGCCACCTTCCCATCCGATCAAGTCAGGTGCTTCAATGCCATTTGCATTTTCTTCTACTTCTTTATTGAACACCATTCGTTCATATTCTCCGGTTTTTACACCGGTGAGCCATACCTGACTGGCTTTTGTCCAGGCCACCAGGTAGGATCTTCGTAATCTTGATTTATTTGTCCCAAACATTTTTCCATGCACCCGGCCATGATCATCAATAATACATGCAGCGACATTTCCATTGGAAATACTTTTGTCCGCTGGATCTTCCATATAGTGTGGTATCAGTTTTTCAATTGCTTCAAACAATCTGTTAATCAACAGAAAGGTAACTTCATTTTCCATTTTAACTTTTTGTGCGTTTAGTAAGTGTATAATTGCTTAGTGCGTGTACCTTGTAATCCCGGTTTATTTTTTTGAACGATTCATTTCGTAAATGATCGTGTACTGTTTGATAGAATCTCCTTTCTAATCTGCTTGTTCAATTTATTTTCATTTAGGATATTCTTTCGAAACTCAATGGGCAGTTGATTCTGTCCCGATCGGGTAAGTTTAATTTGCATCATCACGCGTTGACCAGCCGGAATAAAAGATTTAATCAACCCCCTGGATTCAAGATCTAATTTAACCTGAAGGATCAACCAGGAGATTTCAACAGGAAGACTATGCGTGTTTTGCCGGCAATTTTCCAACAAGTCACTAAAGGTTAACTGATGATGAATATATAGTACTGATACGATGGCGGAACGAATTGAATCGTAAACCGCTTTCGGAATCAATACACCTTCTTTCCCACCTGGATGAAGGGTTCTGACCTTCTCTTCCTCAACATGTTCTGCTACATCCATCATATTCCAATACTTTCAAAATAGCATGGTGCAACAAAGGTGCTGGCAGGGCGGAATATCCGTAGAGTCATCGCATCATATTTTGATTTCTTAAAATTAGAAGTAAGAAAAGCGGATATGAACATTTGCGGGATATTTATCTACTACATCGTTTTCGTAGATTTTCGTTGAAACAAAAATAATATTCACCACATTTACCTACCTCTTTCCAAAAGATTACTGGAATTATAATTCATTACTATGAATCTTAAACAACTGGCCAAAGAGCTGAATTTATCAATCTCATCGGTTTCAAAAGCGCTGCGTGACAGCCATGAAATAAGCGCCAGTACAAAAAAAGCAGTACTCGCCAAAGCAAAAGAATTGAATTACCAGGTTAATCCCTTTGCCAGCAGTTTGCGAAAACAAAAAAGTAAAACGATTGCAGTGGTGGTTCCTGAAGTAGCCAATGATTTTTTTGGACCGGTGATCAGCGGTATTGAATCCATTGCTCAGGAAAAGGGATATCATGTACTTATTTACCTTACGCATGAGGATATGCAAAAGGAAGTGGCGATCATCAAACTATTGCAGAATGGAAGAGTGGATGGAATAATGATATCGCTATCAGAGCAGACCACAAGCACGGCACATCTGGAAGAATTAAAAGACATGCCACTTGTTTTTTTCGACAGGGTTGTGGAGCATATTGATGCGCCCAAAGTTACTACGGATGATAAAAACAGCGGCTTCATTGCCACTGATCACCTGATTAAAAATGGTTGCAAGCGAATCGCCTTTCTGTCAATATCACAAAACCTTTCTATCAGCAAAAAAAGAATGAGTGGATATCTCGAAGCGTTAAAGAAGAATAAAATAGAACGGGACAATAGCCTGATGTTAACCTGCACCGGTGATGATAAAAAAAATGGTAATTTTATTCGAAAATTATTAAAAAGAAAAAACAGGCCAGATGGCATCTTTGCTTCCGTGGAGAAACTTGCCATTTCTACTTATGAAATATGTGAGGAATTAAAATTAAAAATCCCACGTGATATAAAAGTAATCTGTTTTTCCAATTCACAGACCGTTGCCTTTTTAAATCCTTCATTAACAACGATTACTCAGCCTGCCTATGAAATGGGAAGGGAGGCAGCGACAATACTATTTAAACTGGTGGAAAAAAAACGGCATCACTTTCTGCGCGAAAACACTATGTTAAATTCAAAACTGATAGTGCGAAATTCTACCAGGGCAAAACGTACACAGAAATAATTGAATCAATGAATTTTAAGATATTGATACTTTCAGATTTTATGGATACAGATTTTAACTATACAGATCCGGTAACGGATTCACTGTAGTAAAATGAGTTCAAATCTAATTTTAACAAGATGAAGAACTGTCACTTCCGTTGGCGTATAAACTGTTGTAGAAATCGCTAAATATTATATATTTACTACAAGGTTATCGTAATTACTCGCTGAACATAAGACCTAATAAACCATATTTACTTATGCTATGATTCACTTAATTAAAACTAAAACCCAACTACCTTATGCGCAAACACTACTTGTTATTTGGCGTCTGTAGTCTGATATTCTATCAGGCCTTTCCCCAAAAAGGTGAAGTTTATGCTTCTGCCGAAACAGAGAATTCTTCCCGCGTTATGCTCGCAGAATCTAATTCAGTATCTGCATCAATCCTGAAAACGCCAGAAGATATGGACATCTCGGTATCAGGAAAAGTATCGGATGAAAATGGTGCTCCATTCCCGGGTGTGAACGTACTTGTGAAAGGAACGACCATCGGCACGTCAACGGATGTTAATGGCCGATACAACCTGTCCGTGCCAGATGAAAATCCGGTGCTGGTATTTTCATTTATCGGATATCTCACGCAAGAGGTAGCAGTGGGTTCAAAAACAACTATTGACATTGCCATGGTGGCTGATGTAAAAGCATTGGAAGAAGTTGTGGTAACCGCATTGGGTATCGAGAAATCCAGTAAGAGTTTAGGATATGCTACTTCAAAAGTAAGTTCTGACCAGCTTACTGTGAATCGTACACCAAATTTGATGAATGCCCTCACAGGTAAAATTGCCGGAGTGAGTATTTCAGGACTTGGAACAGGACCTGCCGGTACTTCTAAAATCCGTATCCGCGGTCAATCATCCATTTCAGGACAGAATAGTCCTTTGATCGTTGTGAATGGTGTGCCCATCGACAATACTAATTTCGGTGTAAATCAAGGAAATACCGGTTCTGATAGTGCCGTTGGTGTGAGAGGCGGTGGTAATACTTCTGACGGTGGTGATGGTCTTTCAAGTATCAACCCTGATGATATTGAAAGCATGACTGTGTTGAAAGGCGCTGCAGCTTCAGCATTGTATGGATCACGTGCCAAGGATGGTGTAATTATGATTACTACCAAATCAAAAGGAACAGACCAGGGACTTGGTGTAACCTACAATCTGAACTACACTAACGAAGCACCACTTGATTTTACCGACTACCAGTATGAATATGGCCAGGGTGAGAATGGAGTTCGTCCAACTGCACCTAATCCTACATCAGGTCAGTGGTCTTTCGGTGAAAAATTTCAGCCAGGCATGACACACACTTTATTTAACACCCCAAACATTCCATACGAACCACAAAAAGGAAATCTTACAAAGTTTTATCGCAATGGTCAGAACGTGACCAATACAGTTACACTCTCAACCAATAGTGAAAAAGGTGGACTTAATCTGTCATTTGCCAATATGAAAAGTGATGGAATTGTGCCAAACAATACCTATACAAGAAAAACAATCAATCTTGGTTTTGACTACGACCTGTCTGAGAAATTAAGCTTCAAAGGAAATATCAACTATTCCCACGAGTACAACCAAAATGCACCCAATATTGCCAATCAGGATAATTCCATTCCAACTTCATTGATGGCACTGTCAAACTCAATGCCTCTTGAAGTACTGGAAGCCAATAAATACAACGCTCAGGGCAACGAATATATTTACTCTCGCTTCATGAATAGAACCAATCCGTATTTCACCCTGGCTGATCAGTTTCAGAACATCAGAAGGGATCGGATTTTTGGAAATATTTCGGTTAAATATGATCTCACTAAATGGTTGTTTGTTCAAGGTCGCGTTGGTCAGGACTACTGGTCAAGAGATCAGGACTATAACAACTTCCCTACCGGCCAGGCCTCACGTGCTGCAGCACCGGCTGGTTTTGTAAATGGACTATTTACACAGGATTCACGTAGATTCAGGGAAACCAACCTAGACTTCCTGATATCAGCGACCAAACAATTCAACGACATAGGATTAAATGTTACCGCAGGTGGAAATCAGATGCAAAGGCGCTCTGATTTAAACAGTGTGCAGGTTACCGATTTTGTTGTAAGAGGTTTATATACGGTACAGAATGGAAGAGCCAAAGATCCGTTGTATGATCTTTCGGAACGATCTGTTAATTCCCTCTATGGTTCTGCCGAAGTAAACTACAAACAGTTTATTTTCCTTAATGGAACTATACGCAATGACTGGTTCTCTACGCTGTCACCTGACAATCGCAGCATTTTGTATCCTTCCGTTTCTGCAAGTTATGTTTTCTCTGAATCGTTTAATTCCCTTCCCAACTGGTTGTCGTTAGGAAAATTCAGAGCTGCTTATGCCGAGGTAGGTAGTGATACTGACGTACCTCCATATTCAAATGTATTATTCTATAGTGTTAATGCCAATTTAGCCGCCAACCCTTCTGGCGCAATGCAACCTGTCGGTGGTTCATCAGGATCAACAGTTCCGAACCCCAATCTGAAACCAATGAGAACAGCAGAAACAGAACTGGGTCTTGAGATGAGAATGTTTGATAACCGCATAGGATTTGATGTGGCTGTATATCGTAAAATTACAACCGATCAAATCGTACAGGCTCAAATCTCAGATGCATCAGGTTTTATTGATACGCGTATAAACAGCGGACAAAGCCAGAACAAAGGTATTGAGATGATGTTGAATCTTGTTCCTGTAAAGACAACCGATTTTCAGTGGGACTTTACCTTTGCCGGAGCTTATAATATCACTGAAGTATTAAGCTTGCTGACTGACAAACCAGGTGAAAGGATTACCGTTGGTACTCACGTATTCAATGGTGAATTAAGACAGATTGTTGGTGAAGAAATGGGGCAGATTGCCGGTTTTGGTTACAGACGTGATGCACAAGGCCAAAAAATATTTGGAGCCAATGGTCTTCCTTTGAGAACCACCGACCTGATTAATTATGGTAGTGCTTTACCAAAGTGGGTGGGTGGCTTCACCAACTCGTTCAATTACAAAGGTGTTACTTTATCTTTCCTGATTGACTTTAAGTTGGGCAACATGATGTTGTCGGGAACAAACTTTAACGCAGTGCGTCACGGATTACACAAAATGACTCTGGAAGGCAGAGAAGGCGGTGTTGTTGGTGACGGTGTTAATCAGAATGGTGAAGTCAATACCGTGGTTGCTCCCGTGCAGGCATATTGGGAAATAGTAAGATCACAGGCACTGATTGAGCCTGTTGTATATGATGGTGGCTACTGGAAGTTGCGCCAGATCACGGCAGGGTATGACTTTACAAAATTCTTTTCTTCCAGCTCCCCTATCAAAGGTCTTCGCCTGAATCTGGTTGCCAACAATGTTTTCATGCTAAAAAAATGGGTGGATAATATCGATCCGGAAAGTTTTGGATACAGCTCAGACAACGTAGTTGGAATGGAGTCTCCGGGTCTGCTTACCACAAGGAGCATGGGTTTCAATTTGAATGTTAAATTTTAAAACGATAGACATGAAAAAGATATTTAATTTTTATCTAATGGCGCTGTCGTTCATCATGATTACCACATCCTGTGATGAAGGTTTTGATGACTTGAATACAAGTAAAACTGCAGCCACCAGTATCGACCCTGCCATAATATTAAACAGGGCAACGATTGCCTCAACAATACCAGGAGGAACCCTCGTTTATGAGATTGGAATTGTCCAGCAAGTCATTTCACCAAACTCAGGTGTATTGACCGGAGCCAATTATAATCAGGACAATCGTGCTTCCACCCAGGCTAACTGGCAAAACTACAACCGTAACGTTATCCGCAATACCAAGGACGTCATTGCGCGGACTAAAGATAGCCAGACGAGAGGCAACTTATATAATATGGCAAGAATACTGGAGGCCTATGCCTTTATGGTTCTGACCGACACATATGGAAATATCCCTTACACCGATGGCGGTGATGGATACAACACCCAGATATTCTTTCCAACTTATGATTCCCAGCAGGATATCTATCCGAAACTCATTCAGGAACTGACAGAAGCATCAGCTGCTCTTAATCCTGCCGGTAGTATCGAAACAGCCGATGTGTTATATGGTGGAGACATTGCAAAATGGAAAAAGTTCGGTTATTCCTTGTTGCTCCGTGCGGGTATGAGGTTGAGTGTAGCCGATGCAGGCAAAGCACAGGCGGCCGTTTCCGCTGCCTTCAATGGTGGTGTGATGACAACGAATGCAGACAATGCATTTATAAGGCACGACAACAATTATACCAATCCTATTGGTAATACATTGAACTCAACGGAAGCAGCCAATTACTACCTCACCAAACCTTTTGTTGATGCGCTCAAATCCACCAGTGATCCTAGATTATCAGCAATAGCCATACGATATAAAGGTGCCACATCTGGTCCTACTCAGACTCCGGCAATAGGAACTACCCTGGCAGTCGACCAGATTGGTATGCCAATGGGTTTGGATAATAATGGTGCCATTGCAGCAGCGGCAACAGATGGACTTGCCAGCTTTTATGATTACAGCCAGGTTGACCGCAGAAGAATGACAAAACTGGCTGCACCTGGTTTCATTGTAACTGCCGCCCAGACAAATTTATTACTGGCAGAAGCAAGATTCAGAGGCTGGATAACAACCGGAACAGCCGAAGCCTTTTTTTCTGCCGGCATAATTGAGCACATGAATCAGCTCGCAACGTATGATCCTTTATCAACAGTTTCTGCTGCTGACCTCACTGCCTATGTAGATGCCAATCCTTTGGGTGCAGGAACAGAACTGGAGCAAATAAATACGCAATACTGGATAGCCTCCTTCTTAAACGGACCGGAAGCCTTTGCAAATTTCAGACGTAGCGGATTCCCTGCACTGGCGCCAAATCCATATCCTGGAAGTGAGGTACCCGGTGATTTCATTAACCGGCTTACTTACCCCAACTCTGAAATTTCGGTGAACAGCGTAAATGTAAATGCAGCTATTGCTGCACAGGGTCCTGATAACTTAGCTACCAAGGTATGGTGGGATAAATAATTGTTAGCAGTTTTTAAATTGGAAGGGCGACTGATGGTTGCCCTTTCAATTTATAACTATTCTATTATCGGCCTGATTGATTTACAAATGGTGTGATAATATCTATTATTCTTGTTAAGCTTGATTATAAGTAATCCTATAATTGATTATGCGAACTATCATAATAATAAAAAACTACCTGCCTCTGATTCTGGTTGCATATTTACTTACATCCTACGGCTACGCACAACAGATTTCAAAAGAAGAACTTGTTTTTCTTACACCTGAGTGGAAAGGAGAACGATTTTCTGACGGACGACCCAAGGTGCCTGATGCCATTTTGAAAAGAATGAAACTGGTAACACACGAAGAAGCATGGGCTGTATTAAAAGGCGATAACTACAAACATCAATACGATGAGGGTTGGCAGTCCATCAATCCTGATAGTGTATTGGTGGGTCGTGCAGTCACTGCCACGTTTATGCCCGGGCGCCCTGACATTCATCGTGCCATTGACAAAAGAGGACACACCATAGACGGCAGGATAAAATCTCAGAATGCCTGGACTGTGGCATTACTTGTGAAAGGCGATGTGTATGTGGTGGATCAGTTCGGAGCGCATGAAGATGGACCCACCATTGGTGACAATGTGGGGATGGCCATACTTACCAACTCCGGTAACGGGATTATCTATGATGGAGCCATCCGTGATATAAACGGTTTAAAGGAAATGAAATCATTTACATCACTTTACAGGTCATATCACCCATCCCATCATTTAAACAACCCTGATGGCGAACTGAATACTACGCTGGTAGGGATCAATCAACCAACCCGCATTGGTCGTGCTACGGTGATGCCGGGCGATGTGGTACTGGCAAGGGATGGTGCCGTAATGTTCATACCACCCCATCTGGCTGAGAAAGTAGTGAAGACATCAGAGATTGTGCGACTACGTGATATGTTTGGACATCAGAGAATTCGTGAGAAGAAATACACGGCCGCACAAATTGATAACCGGTGGTCGGATGATATCGAAAAAGATTTTTCCAAATGGCTGAATGATCATATCGATGAACTCCCTGTTCCTAAAGATCAAATCCAGGAATTACTTAAAACCAGAACCTGGTAAAACTAACCCACACAATCATGAAACCAACTTCAAACAATACTTCCAGACGTTCCTTCATAACAAAGGGAGCTATTACTGCCGCCATGCTTCCCATGGCAACTTTTGGACAAGGTCTCGAAATTGCTATCGAAAATACGCCAAAGTCTTCGGCTCCCTCCGATTTGAAAATCACAGATATAAAATGTGGTTATATCCGAAATGGACATAGTCTTTTTGTGAAGGTGTATACCAATCAGGGAATCTGGGGTTGTGGTGAAGGTGTTGATGCTACACCGGGTACGTATCATCTGGTAAAAATGTTTGGTGAAAGAATAAAAGGAAAAAGCCCGCTCAATGTTCACCGTTTGTTTGAGGATATCCGGAGGTCAGGATTTTTTGAAGGTGCACAATCGGGTATGTTTATATCGGTGCTTACCGCTGTAGAGACCGCGTTATGGGATCTGACTGGAAAAGCATTGAATTTACCGGTCTATCAATTACTGGGTGGAAAATTTCGCGATAAAATAAGAGTGTATTGTGATACTGCCCTTTATCAAAGTAAGTTACCGACACCCAAAGATTTTGCTGATGCAGCATTAGGCGCAAAAAAACTGGGATTCAATGCCATCAAGTTTGATCTTGACCAGGCAAATGATCCTACCAAATATGACAAATACAATTGGACTGCAAGCCCAGGTGAATTAAAGAGAATGGTTGACCAGGTAACCGCAGCACGTGAAGCTGTTGGACCCAACGTTGATATTTGTCTTGATATGCACGGACGTTATGATGTTCCGACAGGAGAAGCCATCGCAAAGCGAATGGAGCATCTTAACCTGATGTGGCTGGAAGAACCTATTCCTGCTGAAAATGTAGAAGCCTATAAAAAGATTTCTGATTCTACCAGCACGCCAATCTGTGCGGGTGAGAACCATTATCTCGCTCATGGTTTCAGAAGGATGCTTGAGATTGGTGCGGTGGATATCATCATGCCTGATCTACAGAAAGCCGGTGGCCTTGGTGAAGGACAACGGATAGCCAATCTTGCCAATTTATATTATGTCCCTTTCGCGCCTCACATGGTAGCCTCCTTTCTCGGTGCGATGGCTTCATGCCACGTTTGTGCATCGGTACCTAACTTTATGATTTTGGAATGGCAAATTTATTTCCACACCGACCCTATGTTCAAGGAAATCGTAACCTTTGAAGGCCCTATGGTAGATAACAGTTTCATTACACTTTCAGAGAAACCTGGCATTGGTGTAGAAATCAATGAAGAGGGAATGCGCAAATATGCAACACCAGGTATACCCTTCTTTGAATGATAAAACTTAAGGTAAAATGTAATTGAAGGTGAAAAATAAAATAAAATTCAGGCATATGCTGATTCCATTTTCTTTCAAACTCAAATTTTACATACAGTTAAATAAACCATTTTCACAAACTTACAATCTGTAAATCAAGTATGCAGGAATAACCAAAGGTCTTATGATATATATAGTACTCTCCTATTAGTCAACCGTACAGGAAATAATGAACAAATTGATGATAACATTTAAAATTATTAAGAAACAAAAACAACATTGATTACAATGATATAAAGTAAAAAGCACCGACTATACTTTTTAAGTTAGTGGTGAAAGGCGTTGACACATTCATCTTGAAAACACCGTATTTAATTTAAGATTAACAGATATGAAATAAGTCTAAATGAACTGGCTACAAATGATCTTTCAAATTTTCCTTAATGTTGATCAACGCTGACAATATACCTACAGAAAATGAGTGCGATGTTCCTAAAAAAGGAATACAGCCTCTTGACGATGATAAACTTTGGGCAGGTCTTAAAATAGGTAATGAACTTGCCTTTTCGATGCTTTATAATCGTCACGTAAATCGGCTCTATGCCTATGGCATGCATAGCTGCTATGACCAGGAACTTGTTAAGGATTGTCTACAGGAATTATTTACCCGGTTATGGTACAGGCGAGAGACATTGGGAGTAGCGGGATCTGTTAATTATTACCTCTTTAAGTCTTACAGAAGATTGTTAATCGGACGGCTTATTGCAAAGCGTAAATTCTCTGTTCCCTTTCAGACCAACCCTAAAAGTGTTTTTGAGTTTATCCCACCTCTTGAAGATTCTATAATAGAAGACGAATCAAAATACCACCAGCTTGCGATGCTTAAGGTGAGCATTAATGCACTGACCAAAAGACAGCGTGAAGCCATCTACCTTAAGTTTTATAATGAATTGAGTTACCATGAAATTTCATCCATCATGGAAATGCGTGTGGAATCAGTCTATAATCTGATATCGAAAGCACTTGACATTCTGAAGGAAAAGTTGAGGAAATACTAAATATCCCTTTATTTCAATTCAAATTGTTGATAAATAAAGTAGAAATCGATTGTGGGGAATAATAATATTATAGAACCTCTAAAGAGGTGACTTGACGAAGTGGTTGACATCAATTACACACCAAAATCAATTAATTAAGGCCAAATTGGGCCTTCAGTACTAATTCTTCCGACAAAAACCGGTCATTCAAATTCATCCACGACTGGAGTCCCATCAGGTAATTTTGATGCTCATTACCCTGTTCATGAAATATTTGTGATGAAATTTGATTAGAAATCGATTGCGAGGCTCTCTTCTATATCTATAACCGAATAATCTATAGTGAAGGACTACTACCATTTTTCTACCAATGATTTTGTAATGGACGAAAACTTTCGGAAATGGGTCTGGGAACCTACCGAAGAAAGTAATCGTCAATGGAGATCCTGGATAGAAAAAAATCCAGATAAATCAGCGGAGGTTGAGACTGCAATTGAATTACTGAATAAATTAAGGTTTCCTGACTATTCACTTTCAGAAGCAGAATATCTCACCCTATGGGAAAACATTAAAACTTCTTCGAAAACAAATAAAACATTTTACCAGAAGACCTATTCAAACCGATGGTGGCTACCTGCTGCTGCGGGCATGGCTTTACTTATAGTCTCATTTTTATTTGTGTTCAACAACAATAAAATGATTCGGTATGAAACAACCTATGGTGAAACCAAAACAATTGTATTGCCCGATAGCTCTACGGTGATATTAAATTCAAACTCAAGCATCGTATTTAGCAAGAACTGGAAAAGCAAACCTATCCGTGAAGTAACACTTGAAGGCGAAGCTTTTTTTGAAGTCGTTCATACTATTAACCATCAACCCTTTCAGGTTAGAGTTGGTGATGGTGTGTCTGTTGAAGTTTTGGGTACCACTTTTAATGTATATCACCGAAAGACCGATACAAAGGTTGTACTTAATACAGGACAAATTGCGCTCAGTTATCCGGAAGACAAAAAGGAAAAGAAAATCCTGATGAAGCCAGGAGAGCTGGTGGAGTATAAAAAAGACAAACTCAGCAAGCGAAAGGTTGACCCAGATAGCTATGCTGCCTGGACATCCAATAAAATCATTTTGAATCAAACATCATTACTTGAAATGATACAAATGGCAAAGGATAATTATGGTATAGAAATTAATGTGGAATCCGAAAAGATGCTAAAGCAGACAGTTTCTGGTTCTATGCCCGTTGGAGATGAGGAAAGTTTTGTCAACCATATAGCCCTGGCTTTTAACTTAAAAATCAATCGCGAAAACAATAAAGTTTTACTCTATGAATAACCCTTACTTGAATTTATAAATTAACCTAAAACCAAACTACCTTATGCGAAAACAATACTTGTTAATTTGTGTCTGTAGTGTAATCTTCTATCAGACCTTTGCACAGTATGGTGAGGTTTATGCCTCCACTAACCGAGAGAATTCTACCCGCGTTATCAAGGTAGATTCACATTCCCTTAAAAATGAATTGAGCGAACTTGAAAAAAAATTCAATGTTTCTATCGCTTATAAAGATGATTGGGTGGCAAATAAAACAGTTAAAAAATCAACACATGATTTTTTGACCATAGAAGAAGCCCTCAACAGGCTGCTTGATGACACTGACCTTACGTATGAAAAGGCAGGATCGGATTTTTTTATTATTTCCTTGAAAAATCATCAAAAGACCCGATGGACTCAAAGTGCATCGTTGGTTCAAATGCCTGATGTTTCACTGAATTTTTCTTCGCTGTCAAATAACCGCCTATCTGAAATTGACCTCTCCTCTATTTCAATATTAAAAAAAGGATATGATGTGGATATTCTGGTGACCGGAAACGTAACGGATGAAAAAGGAACTGCCTTTCCTGGTGTCAATGTGCTGGTGAAAGGAACCACAACAGGCACATCCACTGATGCAAGTGGAAAATATGCATTATCAGTACCTGATGGAAATGCCGTTTTGGTTTTCTCGTTTATTGGTTTTGCTACTCAGGAGGTCAACGTTGGTTTAAGAACTACCGTAGACGTAATTATGAAGGAAGACGTTTCAGCGCTTGAAGAAGTTGTAGTTACTGCATTAGGTATCAAGAAAGAAACCAAGCGTCTGGGGTATGCAACTTCAAGTGCAACACCCAGTCAGATTACAGAAAACCGAACTGTGAATTTTATGAATGGCTTGCAGGGAAAAATGGCCGGTGTAAATATTACGCCTATGGGTACAGGGCCATCCGGTTCAAGCAAGATTCGTATCAGGGGACAATCATCTTTCGGAGGTCAGAATAGTCCTCTGATTGTAATTAACGGTGTTCCAATTGATAATACAACCTTTGGTGTAGGTGGTGATTTTGGCGGTCGTGGGGCTGCCGGTGCTACGGATGGTGGCGATGGTCTTTCAAGTATAAATCCAGATGATATTGAATCCATGACGGTTTTGAAAGGTGGTGCTGCTGCAGCCCTTTATGGATCACGTGCCAAGGATGGTGTTATTATGATCACTACAAAATCGGGAAGCAAACAGAAGGGATATGGTGTAGAATTTAATTCTAATTACACAACAGATACTCCACTGGATTTCACCGATTATCAATATGAGTATGGCCAGGGAGAATTTGGTGTTCGTCCCACTACAGCCAATCCGACATCCGGAGTCTGGAGTTTTGGTGAAAAATTCCAGCCAGGCATGACTCAGGTTTTATTTGATGGTGTGACGGTTCCCTATGAACCCGTGAAAGACCGCATATCCAAATTCTATAGGACAGGAAGTACATTTACCAATACGGTATCACTTTCCGCAGGAGGTGAAACCGGAAGTTTCAATCTTTCCTTGGCGAATATGGATAATAAAAGTATTCAACCCAACACAGAATATAGCCGTCAGACTCTCAACCTGGGTTTCAATCAAAATATTACCAAAAAGTTAGTACTTTCAGGAAACATCGCTTATTCCCACGAAAAGAATAAAAACCCAATCGTTATAGGCGGGCAAGACATCAGTACTCCGGTAGTGGTCTACACGATGTCCAACTCTATGCCATTGGATCTTTTATTTGACAAGCGCGTAGATCCAAATGGTAATGAGTACGTGTGGTCGCGGTTTAGAAACCGGACTAATCCATACATGTCTGTTTATAATCGTTTTGAGAATCTTGTACGCGACCGACTTTTCGGTAATATAACCGCACGGTATAATTTTAATGACTGGTTGTATGTGCAAGGTCGTATAGGTCAGGATTTTTATTCCCGCGACCGGGAATTTAATGACCCCACAGGAAGGGCTTCAAATCCAGCCGCACCTCCGGGTTTTGTAAATGGAACCTATACAAAGGAAGTGATCCGTGCCCGTGAACTAAATGCTGATTTCCTGGTAGGGGCAACACGTAAATTTGGTAACATTGGTGTTGATTTAAGTTTTGGTGGCAACCAGCGCTACTCACGGTTTGATCAGGATTACACCTACGTTCAAAACTTTGTAGTAAGAGACCTCTATACCGTTATGAACGGAGGCATCAAAGAGCCATTCTATAATTTGCAGGAAAAGAAATTCAATTCCCTGTATGGTGCTGCTGAAATTTCGTATAAAGAGTATCTATACTTAAACATAACAGCGCGCAACGACTGGTTTTCAACCTTAGCGCCTGCCAACAGAAGTATTCTTTATCCTTCTGTGAATGGAAGTTTTGTTTTTTCTCAGGCATTTGAAAATTTACCAGCCTGGCTTTCTTATGGAAAAGTCAGGGCAGGATATGCTGAAGTGGGAAGTGATGGCGATGTACCCCCCTATTCAAACAATCTTTTCTTTGGCGTAAATAATAATTTGTTCCCTAATCCAACTGGCGGGTTGCAACCCGTGGGCACGATTCCATCAGGCACTGTTCCGAACGCTAACTTAAGGCCTATGAGAGTTGCTGAATTTGAAGTAGGTGCCGAGATGAAATTTTTCGAAAACCGACTTGGGTTTGATTTCACTTACTATAACAAAATCAGCAGGGACCAGATTCTTCAGGCACAGATTTCTGATGCTTCAGGATTTACCAGTCAGTTGATCAACGTTGGTGAAAGTAAAAATACCGGTTTCGAATTAATGGTGACAGGAACACCGGTGCAAACTGCGAATTTTAAATGGGATATAAATCTTAATGGTTCCATTAATGACTCTGAAGTGTTGAATCTGGGGCCTGGTGTTAATGAGATCATAGTGGGTGGCAATCCTGGCAACAATTCAATCCGCCAGGTAGTAGGTGAACAGGTTGGCGGGTTGTATGTGACTTCCTATTTGAGAGATGCACAGGGCAGACAGGTATTTGATGCCAACGGCCAGCCATTGCGTGGTCCAAATCCTCTCCGTGTTGGAACCGCAGTGCCAATGTATTTTGGTGGCATTTTTAATTCTTTCGATTACAAGGGTATAAGCTTTTCATTCCTGATCGATTTCAAATTAGGACATTTCTTGGGTTCTCAGACTAATTTCAATGCCTGGAGACATGGCTTGCATAAGGCAACATTGAACGGACGCGAAGAAGGTTATGTAATTGGTGATGGTGTTAATCAGCAAGGTGAAGTCAATACCGCCAGAACTCCTCATCAAACCTATTTTGAAACGGTAAATACACGCGGCATACGCGAAGAATTTGCCTACAATGCGGGCTTCTGGAAACTGAGACAAATTGCACTTTCGTATGATTTCACTAAGCACTTACCCGAAAACAATTTCGTAAGAGGTGTGAGATTAAGTATAGTTGCCAATAATGTCGCCCTGCTTAAAAAATGGGTACCGAACATTGACCCCGAACAATTTGGTGATGTTTCTGATAGAAATGTTGGATTGGAGAACACCGGATTACCAACAAGCAGAAATATTGGATTCAACTTAAATGTTAAGTTTTAACCACACTATAACTAATCATAAAATGAAAAAGATAACAACCTATATTTTAATTCTCATCACAACGTTTTGCTTACTGCCAGGTTGTGATAGCGGATTTGATGAACTCAATGTCAATAAGACGCAACCCATTACGTTGGATCCGGCCTTCTTGTTAAACAATGCCGTTATTCAGACTTCCTATCCCCTTGAAGCTCTCGTTTTTGAAATTCCTATCGTTCAACAAATTGTCACTCCTTTCGGTGGCGTTTTGGGAGGAGGAAATTACAATCAGGACAACAAGCCAAGAAATGGTGGCAACTGGGTACGCTATTATCAGAATGTGATGAAGTCCCTGGTTTCAGTTTTAGAGACAACCAAAGAGGATGACAAAAAAACCAACCTCTATCATTCTGCCAGAATCTTGCGTGCCTTTGCAAATATGATTTTGACGGACTCGTACGGTGATATCCCCTACTTCGATGCAGGCAAGGGTTTTATTTCGGGCGTAGCCCTTCCGAAGTATGATCCTCAGGAAGCTATCTATAAGGATATCTTAAAAGAACTGGAAGAAGCTACTGCTGCATTGGATGCCACCAAACCATTGGTTACCAGTGATGTGTTATATTCTGGTAATATTCCCGCCTGGAAGGCTTTTGGCTATTCTGTGATGTTGAGGGCAGCCATGCGGCTTTCAAAAGCCGATCAGGCACTGGCACAACAGTATGTAACAAAAGCGGTGGCCGGTGGAGTAATTCAGACAAATGCTGGTAGTGCAGTTGTTCGTCATACAGTAGCATACACGAATGCCCTGGGCGCGTTTGTAAACGGACCTGAAGCGAATAACTACTACCTGGCAGGTCCTTTTACAGAATTTCTTAAGACAAACAATGACCCGAGACTTAAAGCAATAGCTGTACGGTATGTGGGAGCCAAAAGTGGTCCAAACCAAACTGCTGCCACTGCCAACACAGATCCTGCCGTACAGATAGGTATGCCAATGGGTTTTGACAATGGAACTATTATCGCCAGAGCGACTGCCGATGGTCTGGCAAGTTTCTATGACTATTCACAACTTGACCGCACAAGGATGGGAAAAATAGATGCCCCCAGTTTTCTTATCACTAATGCACAAACCAAACTATTACTGGCAGAAGCAGTAGTTCGTAACTGGACTTCGGGCGATGCAGCAGCTTTGTATTCAGAAGGCATTCGGGCTCATATGCTTGAGCTGGCCCAGTATTCTGCAGCTTCCGCGATTGCAACTGTAGATATCGATACTTATATAGCTGATCATCCATTGGATATCAACAATGCCCTCAGAGACATCAATACACAGTATTGGGTTGCCTCCTTCCTGAATGGACCAGAAGCATTTGCAAACTTTCGCAGAAGTGGTTTCCCTGAACTTACAAAAAATCCTTATCCGGCACAGGAAATTACAACAGGTGATTTCGTTCGTAAGCTTACCTATCCGGATACAGAGTTAGGAATCAATGTTGCCAATGTTCAGGAAGCCATTACCCGTCAGGGAGGAAACAAACTGGATACAAGAGTATGGTGGGATAAACCATAAATCCCATCCTGAAAGATGTTGAAAGACAAAATGATAGTATAAAAAAGAAACCAGCTCTATACAGAACGAAGTATGTATAGAGCTGTTTTTTTCCCTCACCACCAAACATAAATTTATGAATTCAGGAAAAACACGCACCAGCAGCCGCAGGGATTTCCTAACCAAAGCGTCAATAAGCGGTTTAGGAATGGGGTTGTTAAGTAATAGTGCCTTCAGTGAATCAATGGCTAAAGATGGCCCAGCACAAACCGGACCTTCAGCAAAACCAGCGATGAAAATCACTGATCTAAGGTGCGCTATCATTGGAGGCAGTCCTGTCATTCGTATTACAACAAGTGAAGGAATCAGTGGCTATGGTCAGGCAGAAACTTCAAAGCCATATCTAAAACCTTATGTGCTCTTCTACAAAGATTACCTGATGGGAGAAGATCCTACCAATGTTGAGCGGTGCATGATGAAGATAAGACGCATGGGTGGTTTTAAACCTTGGGGAAGCGCTGTGAGTGCCATTGAGATGGCCCTTTGGGACATTGCGGGTAAAGCAGCCGGGTTGCCAGTTTATAAATTACTTGGCGGCAAAGTCCGCGACCGCGTGCGGGTATATAATGGCGGAGTGGCCAGGTTCCCGAGAACAGGTGTTGAACCTGCTGATTATGCTGAAACAGTTGCTAAGATGAAAGCTTCCAAAGAAGGGTTCACAATCATCAAGATGGGGATTGGTTTCCATAGCACGATGGGTGCAGGTGCTCCCAATTTTTTCTATGGTGATCCCGCAGGCCCCAACAACCAGCCTCACGCAAACAGAGGTACTCTGACAGAACAAGGATTGAAAAGGATCGTAGCTTCTGTAGAAGCCATGAAGAAAGTATTGGGTGACGAGATTGGGCTCGCATTGGATCTCGGCCCTGGTCATATGCTGGGAGATGCCATTCGTCTTGCCAGAGTACTTGAACCATATAACCTGATGTGGATGGAAGATATGCTTACCGGTGATTACAGACCCTACGTCAATGCAGACGATTATCTCGAACTCACCCGAAGCACAACCGTGCCTATACATACAGGGGAACAAATCTATCTGCGTCAGAATTTCAGGGAACTGATTGAGAAAAATGCAGTTCGTGTAATAGGGCCTGATGTAGCAGATGTGGGTGGTATTGCTGAACTGAAGTGGATTGCAGAATATGCTGACCTGCATGGAATTCAAATGGCGCCTCATGGCATTTTTGATGGACTGATTGGTAACGCAGCTCAGGTGCATGCAGGTGCCGTAATGCCACAGAACTTTATCGCATTTGAATATGCTATTGCTTCTCCTGAATGGTGGTACGACATCATCGATGGATTACCCGATCCAATAGTAAAAAATGGTCACATCGATGTATGGGACAGACCCGGCCTTGGTGTAGAGTTTAATGTAAAGGCAGCAAAACAATATCTGGCAGCAGAAGACAAAAATTTCTTCGATTAGCAGGAAGACGAAATAAGGCACATTCATTACCATCAAAACATGTCTTTAGGAATTAATAGGCAAACAAAAATAACCAACTAAAAAATTGTGGAGCTGATAACGGAAAATTCACCAAAGACACTGACTACGACTCGCAGGGGATTTATTACCAAAGCATCTATAAGTGGGCTGGCCATGGGTCTCTTCAGTGGCAATGCATTTGGTAAATCATGGTCGGCTGAAGGCATAACGCAAAACAGACAAGTAGCAAAACCAGCGATAAAAATCACAGATCTCCGTTGTGCAATTATGGGAGGCAGTCCTGTCATTCGTATCACCACCAGCGAGGGAATCAGCGGCTATGGCCAGGCAGAAAACAACAGGTCCTATCTCAAGCCCTTTGTTCTTTTCTATAAAGATTATTTGATAGGCGAAGATCCGACAAATGTAGAACGCTGCATGATGAAGATCAGGCGTATGGGTGGCTTTAAACCCTACGGCAGTGCGGTGAGTGCAATTGAAATGGCACTGTGGGATATTGCAGGGAAAGCTTCAGGACTACCTGCTTATAAGTTACTGGGCGGAAAGATTCGCGATCGTGTTCGGGTATATCATACTGGTGTAGGGGTTTACCGTGTTGGAGTAGAACCACAAGATTATGCTGAAGCAGCTGCAAAAGTAAAAGAGCGCAAGGAGGGTTTCACCATTATTAAAATGCCCATTGGTTTTCATAGCCGAATGGGAAAGGAAGTTCCTAATTTTTTCTATGGCGACCCTGCAGGTCCGAATAACCAGCCTCATGCCAATCGGGGCACACTTACAGAACAAGGCTTGAAGAGGATTGTAGCTTGCGTTGAAGCCATGAAGAAAGTACTGGGTGATGGTATTGGTCTCGCGTTGGATCTCGGACCAGGTCATATGTTATCTGATGCGATACGGTTGGCCAAAGTACTCGAGCCATACAATCTTATGTGGTTGGAAGATATGCTTACCGGTGATTACAGGCCCTATGTCAATGCGGATGACTATCTCGAACTTACCAGAAGTACTACGGTACCCACTCATACCGGTGAACAAATATATCTAAGGCAAAATTTTCGTGAGTTGATTGAAAAAAATGCAATCCGGGTAATTGGTCCTGATGTAGCTGATGTTGGCGGGATGGCCGAACTAAAGTGGATAGCCGAATATGCGGACCTACATGGAATTCAAATGGCACCGCATGGCATCTTTGATGGGCTGATAGGAAATGCTGCCCAGGTTAACGTGGCCGCTACCATGCCGCAAAACTTCATCGCATTTGAGTTCTCCACAGAAGTTCAGGAGTGGTGGTATGACATCATTGATGGGATGCCAGACAATATTGTAAAAGACGGACACATTGAGGTATGGGACCGACCTGGACTTGGTGTAGAGTTTAATGTGAAGGCTGCAAAAAAATATCTGGCAGCTGAAGACAAAAGTTTTTTCGATTAAAATGAAAGCAATACCAAATGTTCTAATCTCGCCAAAAAAATATCTTTAGTTCAAATCTAATATTACCATAAAATATAAAACCATGAATAAATCAGAAAATAAATTTTCAACTCAACGCAGGGATGTTATTAAAATGCTGGGGATTGGTTCTGCATCCAGCCTTCTAGGCTTGTTTGGTGGTGCCGAAGCAAATGCGGCAACGTATGAACCCCCCTCCTATGCAAGAGCAATGGCTCCTGTAAAAATCAAGAGCGTCAAAGCAATTGCAACAGCACCTCAGGGATCAAACCTTATCGTTGTAAAAGTAGAGACCACTGAACCCGGTCTTTATGGTTTGGGATGTGCCACCTTCACACAGCGCGCAGTGGCTGTTGTTACTGCTATCAACAGTTACTTAAATGATTTTTGTGCTGGCAAGGATGTGGATAATATCGAAGACATGTGGAACTCTGTATATGTAAGTTCCTACTGGCGCAACGGTCCGGTGCTGAATAATGCTCTGAGCGGACTGGATCAGGCTCTATGGGATATAAAAGGTAAGCGTGCGGGTATGCCAGTATACCAGTTACTCGGTGGTAAATCGAGGTTTGCAATTCCCTGCTATACCCACGCCAACGGAAAAACACCCGAAGAAGTATCCGAAAGTGTACAAGGTATCATGGATCGTGGTTTCAAATATGTGAGGATTCAACAAGGCGGATATGGTAATGTGGGAGCACTGAACGATAAGGCTGACTTTAAAGATGCAGGATTTGGTGCAGAGTCCGATAGTTACATGAATGAAAATACGTATCTGAAATCAGTTCCTAAAATATTTGAGGTAGTGCGTAAGCGTTGTGGCGAAGATGTTGAATTACTGCATGATATTCATGAGCGTGTGCAGCCCATGAATGCGATTAATATGATTAAGAAACTGGAAGAATATAATCCGTTTTTTATTGAAGATCCGTTCTCACCAGAAAACATGGAATGGTTTAAACAACTCCGGCAAAGTACTTCTGTTCCTATTGCTATGGGAGAATTATTCAACAACATCAATGAGTTTAAGATGCCTATGGTTAATCAATGGTTTGATTTCATACGTGTTCACGTATCGCAGATCGGAGGCATTACTCCTGCCATGAAAATTGCCCGATTGGGTGAATGGTTTAACATTAGAACTGCATGGCACGGACCTGGTGATGTTTCTCCCGTTGGTCACTCAGCACATGCTCACATCGATCTTGCCGTCTGGAACTTCGGCATTCAGGAGGCAGTAAGTTTTTCTGATAAAATGCTCGAGGTATTCAGTGGTTGCCCTACTATGAAAAACGGTTACATGTCAGTCAATGAAGTGCCCGGAATTGGTGTCGATATCAATGAGAAGGAAGCCGCTAAATATCCAATCGGTACAAAATCAAACTGGATTGTTCGCAAAAAGGATGGAACGGTGATAAGACCTTAAGGAAACAAACCGTAACTGATAAATCATAGTCAATGGATCAGAAAGCAATTACCCTTCCTTGAAGAATTAGACCGTAAATCAAAATACTAAAAAACGCAGGAGAATTCGTGATAAATTAATGGGTTGAAAATTCACAGTTGCACAAAAGAAATAATTCTCCGTTCAATGGAATGTTAATTGTTATAAATGTTTTTTTAAATTAAGCCTAAATACCTAAACAAAATTATTACGATATGAAAAATGTACTTCAGGAAATCATCAGGAAAAACAAACAGCGTGAGCAGGATGCTGCTGCTGCGCGGCAAGCTGAAATTGATAGCCCGGCCACACCCGATAACAGACGCAGTTTTTTGAAAAAGACAGCTTTGGGTGGAATGGCACTTACTACCATGTTTGGAATGTCATTCGAAGATACGATGGCACAGACAACATCAAAAGTTCAGAAGGCCTCTGCCCCATCCGATTTAAAAATCACGGACATGCGTTATTGCCTTACTGGCGTAATGGGTGGAACAGCCATCATTCGTATTGATACCAATCAAGGAATTTATGGATTGGGTGAAGTACGGGATGCTGCAGATCCAAGATATGCTCTCATGCTGAAGAGCCGTATCCTTGGAGAAAATCCTTGCAATGTGGAAAAGATATTTAAGATCATAAAACAATTTGGTGGACAAGCAAGGCAAGCTGGTGGTGTTTGTGCCGTTGAAATGGCATTATGGGATTTATGTGGCAAAGCCTACAATGTTCCTGCATGGCAATTGCTGGGTGGCCGATATAGAGACAAGGTAAGGTTATATGCCGATACTCCTGAATCTGCCAATCCTGAAGAACAATTGAAACGCATTAAGTACAGAACTGAAGATCAAGGTTATACCTGGTTGAAGATGGACGTATCCATCAATAAATTAAGGGATATTCCAGGTACTCTTGTGAATCAGGAAATTTTGAAGCAAGGTGGAAGCCAGTGGCAAGGGAATTATATGTCCTATGCAAACACCAAACATCCCTTTACAGGAATTCAGGTAACTGAAAAAGGATTGGAAATACTTGCTAAAATCGTTGATGATGTACGCAGTATGGTTGGATATGAAATTCCAATTTCTACCGATCACTATGGTCACATGGATCTGAACAACTGTCTTCGGTTAGGCCGATCACTTGAAAAGTACAGACTGGCATGGCTTGAGGATATGGTGCCATGGCAATATACAGCGCAGCATAAAACGCTTACCGATGCGCTTGAAACACCAACTACAACAGGTGAAGACATTTATCTGCTTGAATATTTCAAGCCGCTTATTGACGTTCATGCCGTAGATATCATTCACCCTGATCTTGCTTCTTCCGGTGGTCTTCTGGAGACGAAGCGCATAGGAGATTATGCTGAAGAGAAAGGAATAGCGATGGCAATGCACCAGGCTGGTACTCCGGTTTCTTTTATGGCCAATGTTCATTGCGCTGCCGCTACCCAGAACTTCCTTGCATTAGAACATCACTCCGTGGACGTTACCTGGTGGGAAAGTATGGTGAAGATGACCGATGGAAAGAAAATAATTGAAAAAGGATACGCTCCCGTGCCTCTCTCTCCTGGATTAGGAATTGAACTGGTGGATGAAGTAGTGAAAAATCATCTCGATAAACGTGATAATACCTATTTTGCTCCTACCACAGAATGGGATACGAAACGTTCTCATGACAGAACATACAGTTAATTATCAATAACACACAGCATCTCTTCTTCGTGGTAATTCTTTTATCATGTTGAAGAGATGCTTATTTTTAGCCATTGTAATTCTGATAATCATCCGTGTTTAATGATTGCCCAATTTTAAATTTCACAAACCATTGAAAACTTCCAGCCTTTATAAAATTGCTTTAGGTATAGCGGCCATACTGTTAGCCGTTTCTGCCATCATCATACTTACTTCAGGATTACCCGAGGCTGGTCCATTTATAATAGCATTTTTCTTTTTCATGGGAATTGGCTTCCGGGGTTATGACAATTTAAAAGGTTTGACGTATTCCATACTGATCTTTGCCGCTGTTACAACAGCACTTTACTATCCGGCTAATTTCGTGGAACTGAATGGATTTAAGTTGACGGTGTTAATCATACCCTTGATTCAGATTATTATGTTTGGCATGGGCACATCCATGAGTGTAGATGATTTTGTGGCTGTTGTAAAAACGCCAAAGGCTGTTTTTATCGGTGTTGGAGCTCAGTTCATTATTATGCCATTATTAGGATTTACGCTGGCAAACCTCAGTGGTTTTGAACCGGAGATTGCGGCAGGTATTATTCTGATCGGTTGCTCTCCCAGCGGACTTGCCTCAAATGTCATGAACTACCTGGCGAAGGCAAATCTTGCCCTGTCCATTACCATCACCTCCATAACGACATTGCTTGCTCCACTGGTCACACCGCTCCTTATGAAATTACTCGCAGGTGCTTTTGTTGAAATCAATATGCTGAATATGATGTGGGATATTGCCAAGATGATTATACTTCCCATTGGGGCCGGACTGATATTCAATAAATTGTTGCATGGCAAATCCAAATGGCTGGATGCAGCCATGCCATTGGTTTCTATGTTTGGAATCGGCATTATCATTACCATCATTACTGCGGCAGGAAGAAACAGTTTGCTCGAAATTGGTTTTGTGCTTATCGGTCTAGTATTAATCCACAATCTTTTCGGATATACTTTCGGATACTGGACAGGCCGGTTGTTTAAAATGAATGAGCGTGACAGCCGCACAATTGCCATTGAAGTGGGTATGCAAAACGGAGGACTCGCCTCAGGCATTGCCAAAGAGATGGGCAAGATTGCAACGGTTGGGCTCGCAGCTGCCGTATTTGGTCCGTTGATGAATATCACCGGCTCAATACTTGCATCTTACTGGCACCGAAGGCCACCTATTGAAGAAGAAACTGAAAAGATCAAACCCTGACAGCCTGACGCGCAAGAAGTTTCCAAGCTCCTTTTTCCTTAATCCACACCATTAATATACTGAGGTTAACCGTGTTGATATTCCCATCAGCAGCTGTCAGTTCACCTTTAAATTTATGTCGTACAATAGCAATATTTTTTCCATTCAATTTGATTGTCTGATCACTAATGATAATCGTTTTAAAATCAGATTTGCCCGAAATGAGCGCTTCCATAAATAAAATCTGATTTTCGATCAATCCATTGGAATGTCCGTAAGAAAGATCAGTGGATGTTAATTTTTTAAGCGTATCCTGTGTAGGATCAATCATGGCTAAACGGAGTTTTTCAACAGCCATCTCAACCTCTTTTTCTGATTGTGCAAAAGCGATATTACTAATCAGAAAAATGAATGCAAAAAAGAAAGTTTTCATGTTAGAAAGATTTTAAATTTTAACAAGAAAGATACTTAATTCTTCTTCAAATCAGCATGGAATTCAGAACAGAATTAATGATTCCCAAATTACTTTATTAATTAATTAATTATTTACCACTTAAAGCTTTAGCCCTCCCTTTGAAGTTCATATCTGCACGTTACTTAATTTCCGCCTTAATTTTATTTATATTTGGTATGGTATTATTAAGGAAAATAAGTTTAAAAGCGAACTTTTTGAATGACTGCATGCGTTTAACGCAGAGCTATTCGTTATTAACTGATAAATAAAAATTTTAAAAACGGAAAAATGATGAACTACATCCGACATTCGTCAAAACTGGTCGTACTATCAATTATTTTAATGACTGGCGTATTTGGCTGCAAGAGTAAAAAACTGGCCATGGAAGCTGCAGCCAACAAAGAGAAGGCAAGAATTGAACAGGAGGCTGCTCTTAAAAAACAGAAAGAAAGGGAAGCGGAAGAAGCAAAAAAAAGGGAAGCAGAAGAACTGGAAAGGAGAAGATTGAAAGAAGCTGAAATGAAGGCAGCCACTCCAAAAGCCAGATTGACTGAATATTTTGAGGCAATAGCAAATGCTGGCAATGTTGCATCTGCGAATAATAGCATCAATGAGGCGCTTAGTATGTTCGCTTCGCCTGAAACTCCCGTGCTGATTGTCATTAGCGAGTATGGAAATAATCAAAAGGATTATGACAGACCTAGCACGATTAAAGATTACCTGAATTATCTGAAAGATCAGAAGAAGAATGCCAATACCATTTCTGATCTGAAGTTTGACGGTGCGGGAAAAATCACAGAAATAGAATTAAAGAAAACATTATAGTTTCTGGTTAATAATTTCAACTGAAAAGTTTAACGATTAAACAAAAGAATCATGATTAAAATCAGTAATACATACCTGCTCACATCACTCATAATGCTGGTAATGACAGGATCACTGTTTGCCCAGACCGCTGAAATTAGTCCCGCCAGAAAGCAAGCTATTGACTCGCTCGCACTTGAGAAAGTACGCGACTTGAGTAAATACATCAGCATTATAGGTAACAAGAAAACAGCTTACTCAGAAGCTACACGTGTAATGGACCGCGCTGAAGAACTTTTTGCACCAGACAGTGAAATGGGCGTATCATCACTTAACCGCAAGGAAGTAAATTACTATAAGGTGCGTAAGTACTTTGAACGTTTGATGGCGCTGAACTATGACCGGGTTACCATTAAGTGGTACGACATACATTATATCAGTGATCTTGAAAGACAGCCAGATGGACGATACGTGGGAGTGATTACTATTTATCAACGCTTTGAAGGTGAATCTGACGATGGAATGAAGTACAAGGACACTACCAAAAAAGATATTACCATATACGTTGAGCGGAAAAAAACCCAGATACAAGGAAGAACGATTGAATTCTGGGATGTCATGCTGGGTGATATCAGGGTAACGGAAACGACCACCTGAGTTTTACTTCATGCATTAGACTACAAGATTCAAACAATAAGTGTAAACACTTCGCTTTTAACTTGTAGAATTTTTTGAACTATAACCAACCACATGAAGTTTAAACATATTTTAATAATTACACTCTTCCTGACTCCTTCGGGTCTGCATGCGCAGATTGTCGGTGATATGGAAGATGAAAGTAAACTTTATGCCCAGTCAAAACAGGTAAATCAATTCTTCAGAAGATTTAATGGTGAAGAAGATGAGAAGGGAAACAGATATTATCCGAACGACAAACAATACCGTAACACTAAACTCAGAAAGAGTTATTTAGGGATATTATTCGATGAAAGTAATCGTGGTATTAGTCCATCACTCAAAGCTGAATTTACGAAGCATGTTGTAGACAAAGGAGAGTTATCTATTCTGGATTTTCACGGGCTCAACTGGTTTTCAGAGGTGAATACCGTGTTTACGATGAATGGTAAGGATCAGCCTATGACATTGTTCATGGAACTTGAAAAGGATCACCTGGGCTATAAATGGGTAATCCGTAAAGTATATTCAGATTTTTTCAAACCATATTTTATACGCGACACTACTAAAGTGGGCCGATTTCTGCATCCACTTAGTCATGAGCTGGATTTCATGAATCTTCGCAAAGCGTTTGATCATAGAGATAGTATCAGCCAATTCACGGTAAAACAATTCGTTCCCGATCATCTATCCGTTTTTTTGTATGAGATGAAAAAAGGGAACCTGAAATTTAAATCAGTCAGCGATGTAAAATTTCATTTTTTTCAACTTCAGGGATGGTATTTTGAATTATCAAATTTTAACAGACCGGGATATAATACCGGATGGCTTATCTCGAATCTTGTCAAACTAAATAATGATTCTGAAAAGAATCTTTTAAGAAGATATCTGTATAATGAAACAAATTAGTGCCTATCTTATTTCATTATTGTTTCTTTTATCGGGTACAGTATCTGCCCAGAAAAAAACAACAAAGCCGACTGCCCAGAAACCAGCAGTCACAAAAAGTACAGAAGTAAAAAAAACTGATACTGTTGCTGATGAAAAAAAAGTAAAGGATATCATATCATTTCTGGAGTATATGTTAAATACGCTGGGAAGCAGTGGTACACCCGTGCGGGATAAAGAAGTATTGATCACCGAAAGTTATGCAAAGATTTTCCGTGATTCGAAAGTTCAGGTGGAAGATGACCTTGATGAAGAAAGAAAAGTAATCACAAACAAAGACATAGTTGCCTATCTTAAAGATGTGAATTTCTTTTTCACCAACGTGAGGTTTGAATTTACCATTGAAAATATTGAGAGCAGCACAACAACAGGCGGGCTGCAGTTTTATAAGGTGACAACTACCCGAAACCTGACAGGGATAACCTCCGAACAAAAATCCGTAAACAAAACCCTGAAGCGTTATATCGAGATCAATTACAATCCGGCAGATGATGATCTCAAAATTGTAAGTATCTACACCAATCAATATGATGATAAACAAGCCCTGATGAATTGGTGGAGCGGTTTGTCTTATGAATGGCAAAAGGTTTTTAAGCGAAAACTTAACATCACGGACAGTGTGCAACTTGATCATGTTAAAGATATGACTTCGATATCAGAACTTGACATAAGCAGGAATATTTACATACAATCACTTGAGCCTCTTTCGCTGCTATATAATCTTAAAACACTTGATATCTCAAGCACAGGAATATCCGATCTGACTCCTATCCGCAACCTCACTGAATTAGTTGAATTGAATCTGTCGGATACGAAGATCAGCGATCTTTCACCATTGAAATATGCTGCCAGACTCGAATACCTCAATATAAACAAGACTGCTATTGAGGATGTTTCAGTATTGGGGAAATTGCAAGGCTTACGCAACCTGAAGATGAGCAGAACGATGGTAAATGACTTTACCCCCATTGCACAACTTAATTCGTTAAATAAGGCTGACCTGAGTGAAACGAGACTCGCAGACCTGTCTCCTTTTGAAACACTCCTGCAATTAACAGAACTAAATGTATCGGGAACACCTGTCAAAGAGTTGGATCCGATCAAAGGTCTGAAAGGTTTACAAATACTGGAACTGGATAGTACTGGCATCAGAAACATTAATGTACTGGAAGATTTAACAAGTCTGACTTTGCTGCGGATAAATTACACAGCCATTGCGGACTTGACTCCCCTACAAAAACTCGTTTCTCTTGAAAAAATATATTGCGACCAGACCGGGATCAATAAAGAAAAAGCTGATTCTTTTATGCTTGTGAATCAGAAAGTGCTTGTCATTTATGATTCCAGGGATTTACAGGCCTGGTGGGAAACTCTTCCAGATGACTGGCATCGTATCTTTATCAGAACCACGAAAATTTCAGCAATTCCTTCCAAGGAAGAATTGGCCAAAATTCCATTACTGGATTCGATAAACCTGAGTGGAGAAACCAGGATTAATAACCTTGATCCATTGAATAAACTGTTGCGATTACGAATTATTATCGCGAATAAAACCAAAATCAACGATTTATCACCCTTACATGCACATAAAGATATCCAATACATGGATATCAGCGAGACTGAAATAAAAGATCTCGCGTTAATCAATCATTTCACTTTGTTAAAAGTATTAATAGCTGATCATAGTAAAATTGAAAAGATTGATGAGTTAAACATACCCAGCCTGGAAATATTCTATGCCGATCACACCAATGTACAAGACATTTCGGCCATGGAATTTTTAACAAATAATTCTTCGTGTACCTTAATATTTAAGACTGATCGATTGAATCAATGGTGGAGCAATCTGTCAGAACCATGGAAAGATGTTTTTACTGATCAGATCGGCACTAAAAATGAAAATACAACGGAGAATCTTCATCGCCTCGTGGAAAAAGAGACGTTACACTTTAAAGATGTGCCCATTACAGATGTGTCCGCATTAAGTGAATTTATTCGACTGAAGGAACTTCATTTTTCAGGAACAGCCATGACATCACTCTCTCCGATTGAAAACATAAAATCATTGAAATCATTACATGCTACCAACAGCCCCATTAAGCAAATCGATCAACTTGATCAACTAACACAGCTTGAAGATCTTGATATTTCGAATACACCGATAGAAGATCTTACCCTGATATCGAAATTGAGAAAACTGGTAAGGCTTAATTGTGCAGGAACGCAAATAAAAAAACTAAACGGAATTGAGAAACTGCAAAACCTTGAATATCTGGATTGTTCCAATACGAATGTGAGTAAACTTGATCAACTTGATCAGCTTCCTCTTAAATCGTTAAGGTGTTATAATACTAAAGTCTCGAGCAAGGAAATTGAAAAATTCAAATCAAGACATCCTGATTGTAATGTGGTCTATTACAGATAAACCCTAAGATGCGTATTGCATCACGCTAAACTATCAATTTATTTTAGCTGATCTTTCTTATTTCTCTCAACGAGTTTTATCAACCTCTCATAAATACCGGTGTTGGGATATACACCTGTAAAATAACCAGCGCCAGGTCCATATGAAAAAACCGGTACCATTAATGGAGTATGATCATTGGTACTGAAGTTTCCAAGTACAAACCCTTTGGTCAGATTTCCGTCAAGTAATGAAAGTCCACCGGTTTCATGGTCGGCTGTAACAATCAATAATGTTTCTTTATTTTCATCAACGAATTTCATGGCTTCTCCCACAACCTGATCAAAGTCCAGCACTTCACGGATTACATATTCAAGATCATTATAATGACCGCCCGAGTCGATCTGCGCTCCTTCCAGCATAATAAAAAAAGGCGACTTACTGCGAGAAAAGATAGAAAGTGTCTTTCTGATCGAAAGTACCAGGAAATCACCACGACCATCTTTTTTAGAACGGACAGCGGAATCATCCAATAATACAAACTTTTCACTTTTAATGGTTTCCAGTGATTCAAAATGTTCAGCTGCAACATAACCTTTGCTGGAAAGTTCAGAAAATAAATCACGGTTGTCCTTCCTGTTTTTAAATGCTGCCAATCCACCTCCAATCAGGATATCATTATCTGTGGATAAAAAATCCAAGGCTATAGCTTCACTCAAACTACGCTCAGCTTGATGGGCATAAAAGGAGGCTGGTGTAGCATCGGTTATGTCACCGTTACTAATGATTGCTGTTTTAAATTTTTTCTCCTTCAGCCGATCTGAAATAGATATTAATCTATTTCCTGCTGAATCAACTCCCACAAAACGATTGTTGGTTTTTAATCCGGTGGCAATAGCTGTGGCACCAGCCGCTGAGTCAGTAATATAACTATCGGATGCTGCTGTCAATGAAAAGCCTATATCCCTGATACCAAATAAATTCAAGTTTCCATGATTGGCAGTGTATCCACTAAATAATTGTGTCAGTCCGGTGCCATCGCCTATTAATAGAATAATATTCTTTGGTGTTGCTAACCTGTCGTAGGCATATATTGGTTGATAAACTGCATGAATTAATTTATTGGCGTATGAGTTTTTAGATAAATCCTTAATAAACGGGACAAGTATAGAAATCTGATCGGATCCTATAATGTCAATCTGAAGGTTCATGAATTGAATCCATGCATTTTCAAAATCGGGTGCACCCCAGAAACGGATTTTTTTTCCTTTGCCATGCACATCATCACGTAATGCTGTTATTTTATCCCTATCCTCAGTGGTAAGTACTCCTTTCCCATTCCACTTCACAGGAAATGATGTACTGATTAATTGAATACGTTCAAGCTGGGCAGGTGAGTATGCAATGCCAGGACGACCATCGAAGTGAATAAATGAAGGTATTTTCTCCCATGAGGCAGGATCAGGAACATTCCCGCTGATCACTACTTTCAGATTGTTTGCATTTATCAAATCAGGATATCGGTTGAGCGTGTTCACCAGGGCTTGCATGGTTGAATTTCCATCGGTCTTAAGATCAATCATCAGCGTGAGTGATTTTTGCTGATCTGCATAAGCATAGCCTTTATTTTTTCTGATGCTTCTTTGAAGAGGAATTAAATAGAGACTGTCTAGGGTAAGGTTTGTATCGATCTCTGAACGGGTATGTGCTACCATAAGGCGCCCGTCCTGTAAAAAGATATCCGCTTCGATATATCCCGCCTGAAGGTGATAGGCAGAATAGAAAGGAATCGGTTTTTCATAATCGTTATGGGCGAATACCGAGGAGGATGTATAATTCTGGGCAAGGCTTTGTAAACCAGCTATACAAATAATAAATCCCGTCAACCAGCGATGAATCATACAAACATTATTAAAATTGAGATATATACCGCCTTTATATTCCGATCCTTCAAAATGAATTACTCTAATCCAGTAAGTAATCGATCATTGGCATGAAGATTTTATTCCAGCCAATGACCATTTATTACATTATGCTTACTTGTCAGAAAACTTAGTAACCTTGATTTTGAAAATGCTATCCAGGAGTAACTGAAACACCATCCATGGTACGTTGTGGAACTGGAGAGTCACTTCAACTTGATATTGTCAGTATTCTCTGTCAAGGATTATTAGATAACCCCTGATTACAATCAGCTTATTTACCTGTCTTCACTTTAAAAATGGTATCCACAAGACCATCTTCATACGTATCGTGCGATAACTCCCAAAACATAATACCATTCAGTTTTTGATCCATGGCATACTTTGTCTTTAACGCCAGCGATCTTTTATCATCGAAGGTTGCAAACATTTTATTGGTGGCATCATACGCATAAGGTGCCTGAGTTGTATCGTCCCAGTATTGCTGAAAGCTCGATAATGAAGTTGAAAATTTTCTAAACCCTAAACTGGTTTTAAATTTTCCCATCTGATACAATCCGTTATTCACCGATGAAACATTTTCCCATACCCTTGCATAAAAGGCTGCACCGATCACAATTTTGTTTGAGGGCACACCAAGGTTAATAAGATATTGAACCGCGTTATGGGTAGATTCCTTTTGCAAGGGATTTGAATACAGGGCTGTGTGGTGCCCTGTGCTGCTGGAATTACCATTGATCAGATCGTAGGACATAATGTTTACCCAATCAACATTTTTCATTACAGCCATCCAGTCTACTGAATCATCCAGAAACTCCTGAAATCCACCGGCAGCAAAAGTCAGGACATAATTTTTTCCAAGTGCCTTACGGAGTTCATTCACCAAGGCAGTGAAATTAGGTTTATCGGCTGGTTTGAACGGGTGTCCAGGATAACCTTCAATAGTTGGATACTCCCAGTCGAGATCAATACCATCGGTCTTAAAATAATGATTCAGCGCCAGCACGGATTGGGCAAATTCCTTACGGGCTCCTTCGGTTGAAAATACATCTGAACAGGATTTGCATCCTCCCCATCCACCGAGTGAAAGCAATACTTTCAATTTTGGATTCTGTTTTTTTAATCCAACCAGCTTTTTAATCGTGAGAGAATCCTGCGCATTATCAACAGTAAGTTTATTGCCGGTCAAATGACAAAAACTGAAAATGATGTGTGTTAGTTTTTTCGCAGGTAGGCTATCCACTTTTTCCGGACCTGCGGAATAATAGGCGATAACATTGAATTCCTCTTTTGCTTGCGCGAACAATGGCAACTGGGTTATCGCTAAAAGCAGGGTGATCAAAATGCCGTTTTTCATAGTTATAAGATTTTGGATTGCACGTATGCGAAACTATCCAAAACCCGAAACTAAATGAAACCGCTAAACATAAAATTTGCTGCTTCCAGTCAGTATCCCCAATCTGAATCAAATCACTACGTTACCCGTTCTTTGAAAATGTAAATTCCGGCATCGGTATGATTTTTCCTCCTTGATTTGCTGATTCATGGGCAAGAATACCAACGCACGTAATGTTGGCGGATTGCGTGGCATTGGGATAAGGCTGTCTGTTTTCCTTTAGTGCACTGATAAATTCATGCACCAGATGTGGATGAGATCCACCATGCCCGGCACCTTGCGTAAATGAAAGATGTTGATGCTCATCAGCATCGTATACTCCTTTTGTTGTAAAGCGTTGAATGGGTTCTGGCAACAGCTTGGCATAGTCTGGGCATTGAACTTCTTCTGGGATTTCGTGCTCTGGTTTTTTAGCAGTGTGCACTACAAGCGGATGACCTTCAATCAATGGCCACTCAACGGTTTTCTTCGATCCATATACTTCAAAACTTTCTCTGTACTGTCGCGCCACATCAAACAGTGAACGATAAACGTGCGCACTCAGATCTGAATCTTTCAACTTGATATGTGTGGTCTCCACAGCATACGGTGAATTGTAATGTTTCTGCAGATCTTCGCGGATCGTGCCTGAACCAAAGCAGGAAACATATTCCGCATCTTTCCTAAGCAAGCCCAGCACAGGTCCTACACAATGTGTTGCATAAAACATGGGTGGAAGTCCTGGCCAGTAATTGGGCCATCCGTCCATATCCTGCTGGTGACTGGCTTTAATGAATTGAACTTTACCCAACTCTCCTTTTTCATACAACTCCTTCATGAATAGAAACTCACGTGCATACACCACGGTTTCCATCATCATGTACGTGAGATTCTTTTCTTTAGTGAGCCGAACAATTTCTTCACATTCTTCAACGGTGGTTGCCATGGGAACTGTGCACGCCACATGCTTACCGGCTTTCAACGCCTTGATGGATTGTATGCCATGATCGGGAATGGGTGTATTGATATGTACTGCATGAATATCGGGATCTTGTAATAACAGATCATAATCGGTATATCTCTTTTCAATGCCAAACGCATCACCAATTTCATCTACTTTCGATTTGGTGCGTTGGCAGATGGCCATTAAGTTAACGTTTGGATATTTTTTGTAAATCGGAATAAACTCGGCTCCAAAGCCCAGTCCTACAATTGCGATATTGATTTGTTTACTGCTCATCGTATTAGTCATTTAATAATTTCTTTAAAAAATTAATTCCATCCTGTGCAAATCCATCCTGACTTGGTGCCAGGTTTTTCCAGATGCACACCGCACCGGCAAGTTCTTTTATTTCTGGTGTAAAACTTTCTATAGATACAACGCCCTGGTAGTTAATGTTTGTCAATCCCTTTTTAAAATAATCCCACGGAGTCTGTCCTGTGCCAGGCGTGCCTCTGTAATTTTCTGAAACTTGAATGTGGATTAACTTGTCTCCAACCGAAGTAATAGCTTGTTCGATATTACGTTCTTCAATGGCCATGTGAAAACCATCCAGCAAAACTTTAGCAGCCGGATGATTAACATCATGAATAAGCCGCATGACATCGTCAGCAGTATTGATCATATCCGACTCAAACCGGTTCAATGGCTCCAATGCTATCTCGAGTCCTCGTTCGTGGGCAAGTTTACTTACTTTATGAATGTTTGTAACCGCTCTATCCCATTCTGTTTTACGTTGCTCTGGCGAAACCATTCTGGCTTTCCCTACTGCTGAATACATTGGGCCTGCCAGAAACTTCGCGTCCCATTCATTACACAGATCAAGACATTGCCGGATATAGCTGAAACAGTTTTCATGAACGGTCGGATCATCATGAGTAAGATCCCGTGACGGACCAAATGCGCCACATACAATCGGATCAAGACCATGAAGCCGAAGTGCTTCTTTCACTTTCTTACCATCAATCTTTTCCGGATACTCTACCGGAATTTCAACGGCATCGTATCCCATCGACTTTATTTTTGGAAACAATTCAACCGTTTCCGTGGTGAATGGCGATGTCCACAACCATGTGCTTACACCAAACTTTACATTCAAGCTCATTACAATGCTATAAAGGTGATTTAGGAGTTACAACTTTCATTGTTCCATTCATGATTGACCAATGGCCAGGGAATGTGCAAACAAAAGGATAATCGCCTTCCTTTTTCGGAGCAACGAAATTCAGTTTAACGGTCTGTTGTGGATTCACCAGTTTAGTAGCGAAGAGCACTTCTGGAACATCCGGAACATATTGCTTCTCCGCTCCTTTTGGATCTGATGCAATTTTATCCGCTGCCTTGCCAACCGTTTCCAGAGCACCAATCTGAGCGATCACTAAATTGTGTTGCATGAAGTCTGGATTTTCAAAAATGATCTCTACCTCTTTTCCTGCTTCTACGGTAAATGATTTCAAATCATACTTCATTTCATTCTTAATCACTTTGATCTTAATTACAGTGACCGATGCATTAGCCGTAGTTGTTGTTTCCGCAGATTCTATCTGGTTATAAAAGGTATTCGTAAACAATTCCCCTACGGAAATATCCTTAAATAAACTTTGATGCATGCCATACTCCTTTTCCACCTCATATTTCCATTCACCTGCCAGGGAAACATTAGTTCCTCCTACCTTAAGAAACAATTCTTCAGGCGTTCCATAAATACCACCATTGCCACCAAGATCTTCCACCCTGACTGCAATACTATTTTTACCTGCCTTCAACAGGCCTGCTGCTATCTCATAATTTCTTTTCTCGCCTGGCTTTCTGTCCGTTGCTCCAATTCTAAAACCATTAATGAAGGTTACGTCTGAATCATTAATCGGGCCCAGTGAAATGCTTGCTTTTTTACCAGCAGCACCGGCAGGAAGTTCAATCACTTTTCTAAACCACACCACACCATCGATATTCAGTCCTGCCTTCTCCATGTACTGGGCAACTTTCATGGACTTCCAGCTGCTGTCATCAATGTTTATTGACTCACGGGCTTTTTCCTTCAACATGGATGGATCATACGTGGGATTGGCAGCAAGAAATGAATCCATAAATCCTTTCTTATGCTGACCCGCTGCAGCAAAGACTGCTTTCGATAACCACTCATCGCTCTTCACACTTTCATCGAGACTTAATTTATAGAGTGTTTGACCCAGTGATTCGGATGGTGCAATTTCCACCAATGAAAGAATGGCAGCAAGACGTGTATTCGGATCTTTATCATTGAGCACATTTGATTTAGTAACTGCTTCTTCCGTCCACTGTGATTTTGAAAGTATCTGAATAGCTGCTTTTCTTACAGCCGCTGATGGATGACTCAACGCATTCGTGATGATCGCTTCAGCATTATCATCTTTGCTTACAGCGCCTAATCCATCAATGGTCCACAGCGCATGTATCGCAGCATAGTTGTTACCTGATTCATCGGTCTTCTCATTTTTTACGATATCATATAAATCGGTCAACACATCGAGGTCGCCTCTTTCAACCAACAACCGCTGTGCAGTCATTCTCCAGAGTAAATTATCATTGTTTAGTGTCTTGACAAGTTTCTTTGGTTCTTCTTTATCCAGTGATATTGGATCATAGTCTTTTGCTTCCCGGCTTACCACGCGCCAGATACGACCGTGCGATTTATCGCGCAGCGGATTTTCATAGGCATTTCCTTTTCCATTGACAGCCTCAAATCCACCGCGCTCCGGAGTTGGTGTAGGATTATGTTGAATGATGAAGTTATACCAGTCAAGCACCCAGACAGCACCATCGGGTCCTACTTTCGCATCAACAGGTGAAACCCATTCATCAGCACCGGCAAACAAATTCCATCCATCTTTTTCAATGAAGCCGGCTCCATTTTTTTCGATGCGTGCCATGTGTACAAGATGGCCGGTAGGTTCACACACAAAGGCAACCTGATTCCAGAATTCCTCTGGATAATTTCGAGCTGTATAAAAGTTATGGCCCGCGGCTGCAGTAAATCCACCGAATACATCGACTTGTCTTACTTTATCGGTGATGGCATGCATGGCATAGTGTCCATCAATTTTGGTACTGCCACCCAGTTGTATTCCTTCAACTCCGCGTGCTGCCTTGTTGGGAATGCCCATGAATACGCTGTGGGTATTATTTGCTGTAGAAGCAAACACATCGTTGTTTTCAGTGAAACCCAGTCCCCAGGTGTTGTTGCTGGTGCTGGTCATAAATTCAAAACCTGATACATCCGGTTTAAACCGATAGATTCCCTGAGCAAATTTTCTGTTCTCTCCCGCTATCGTTCCTTCAAATCCTGAATAACCCACCACACCCCATATCTGATTGTCATATCCGTATTTCAGATTGGATGGTCCTGCATGAGTATCAAAGGTGCCCCAGCCATCGATAAGAACTTTCTTCACATCGGCTTTATCATCGCCATCGGTATCTTTCAAAAATAAAAAGTGCGGAGCCTGTGAAACAATGATTCCTCCATTGGAGAAAACCATGCTTGTGGGTATATTCAGTTTTTCTGCGAACACGGTAAACTTGTCAGCTTTACCATCACCATCGGTATCTTCACATATTTTAATCCGGTCATCGCCAACACCTTTGTCATCGCGCACCGTGTTGGGATAGTCAACTGTTTCAATCACCCAGAGTCTTCCTTTCTCATCCCACTCCATGGCAATAGGATTGATGATATCCGGTTCAGATGCAAAAAGCTGCAGATCGAATCCAACAGGAACCTGAATTAATTTCGCTGATTCTTCAGGTGATAATGGCTCTTGAAATTTCGGAGCCGGATTTCTTTTTTCATAGTTGGGAATACCTTCTGCATCACGATAAACCAGTGCAGGAATTTCTTTCCTGAACTTTTCCCATTTTGTTTTCGCCTCATCGCCAACAGCCCAGAGAATTCCTTCTTTCATCAGTTGCTGAAAACCAGGATTGCTCCAGGTGCGCTCATCATGTCCGTATGCAGTATAAAACACTCTTCCCTTTCCATGTTCTTTTATCCACGTCCATGGCTCGTGATGATCGCCTTCAACGCGCTCCATCAAAACCGTGATGTCCTTTGCCATTTTATCATGCACATACGTCTCATCCCAGGTAGAAAATTCATCTAACGTATTCACGATAACGTGATCCTTTTTTATAATGGATGTCGTAAACGAATCAGTTCCGTGTTTCATAAACTGACCGCCCACCAGCTCTATATACTTTGGTGAATTCTGAAAACAGAAACTAGCACAATGCACTGGAATAAATCCCCTGCCTTTGTCAACAAAATCAAGCAGTGAAGTTTCTTGTTCGGGAGTTATTTGTTCATGATTCGCATAGATCATCAATCCATCGTACTTATCTAAATTGTCTGCATTGAGATCGGCAGGATTCTCAGTATAGGTAAAACTTATTCCTTCTTTTGAAAGCGTTGACGCGAGCAAAGGCATATACATGGATGAATTATGATGCTCGCTCTTGTGTCCTAAAAAAAGAATCTCCAGTCGCCCTGAATCATCCCGTAGGATTTTTGAAGGCTTGTCGCATGAAGTGATTAAAAAACCAATCAATAAAAGAGAGAAAATTCTGGGCAGGAATCGCATATAGGGTGTTGGGTTTGAACTTGTAAATTCTGTTTAAAATTCCGCAACCGTTTACTGTATTTTATCAAATAATGACTTTATTTTGACATCAAATAGCTAAATAAGAAGTATAAAATGATAAATAAATACCATTCATCAATAAAATTCACTTATCCTGGTTTTGAAAACAATCTCATAGCACAATCTATTTGAACCATGAAACCAGCCCTTCAAAAATCTCCCATCTCTGAAAATCATGCCTTTGAGGTGAAGCATTTAACGGCACCACACTTTGATCCCAACTGGCACTTTCATTCCGAATATCAGTTGTTCATGGTAATGAAAGGAACGGGAACCCGGTTTATTGGTGACCACGTTAGTCCGTTCAAAAAAGGAGATCTGGTCTTTACTGGTCCCAACCTTCCTCATCTCTGGCAAAGTGATCTTGAATATTTCACTGGAGATAAAGAACTCATCACGGAAGGTATTGTCATTTACTTTCCTGAAAATTTTCTGGGGAAAGATTTCCTTCATAAAAATGAGATGTACAAAATCAAACATCTCTTTCAGAAAGCCAGACGAGGTATGGAAATCCATGGCAACACGGCATACATAGCAAGTGAAATAATTCAGGATTTATTAAAAGCCGAAGACTTTGACCGCATTCTGCTATTACTTAATCTGTTAAATAAACTGGCTAATTCATCTGACTATAAATTGCTCGCCAGCGAAGGATACTCAAATTCCCTGAAGGAAAGTGAAACAGACAGAATGAATCGCGTGCACGCTTACGTGATGAAAAACTTCCGTGAAAAAATAAGTCTGAGTGAAGTTGCCGCTATCGCTCACATGAGTCCCACTTCGTTTAGCCGGTATTTTAAAATTCACGCCAACAAAACGTTCTCCGATTTTTTAACGGAGATCAGGATCGGTTACTCCTGCAAACTACTCATCACCCAGAAGACGGACATCTCTCAAGTGTGTTATGATAGTGGCTTCAACACGCTTTCAAACTTCAACAGGCAATTCAAAGCCTTTACCAATTACAATCCGCTTGAATACAGAAAGAAATACACGGCTGCGCTGGCATAACTTCATATAACTGATTTCCTTCTCTTACCTTTGCGAAACATTACTTAACCAGACCGTATGTCCATAATCATCCATGTTCCCGATTATATTCTTTATGAAGATGATGTAATCCTGGTGATCAACAAACCTGCCGGTCTGATGGTGGAACCCGATCGCAACGGACACCCCAACTTGTTACATCAGGTAAGACAGTATCTGAAATCGAAGCAATCTTCACAGGAAGAAGTATATGCGCAACATATTCATAGGCTCGACCGTCCGGTAAGTGGTATTGTATTATTTGCAAAGCAACGATCGGTGCTCAAGAACCTGAGTGAACAATTCGCAGAACGGAAAGTGCGGAAGTATTATCATGCCTTGACAGCACAGGCACCGGAATCAATAACCGGCACGCTGGAACACTGGCATCGTAAGGAAAAGAAGAAAGCTGTTCTTTATGAAAATGAAATTGAATATTCAGAAAAAGCACTGCTCCGATATGAGATATCCGATGCTGAAAAGAATCAGTTTCTCTGGACCATTGAACTTCATACAGGCAAGTATCATCAGATCCGCGCACAGCTGGCGCACCTCGGCTGTCCTGTAATCGGTGATAGTCTTTATGGTTCCACCGTTCCATATCATCCCAATAGTATAGCACTGCATGCGTGGAAACTTGTCTTTTTTCATCCGGTAACGAATGAAGAAATATGTATTGAGAAGAAAAGTGAATTTAGATTTTAAATCGATTTTTCGCTTACTGAAGTTCCGGAATGACAAGTCTCACCGTAGTTCCCTGGCCTTCTTCAGATTCAATAGTGATTGATCCTTGTAATTTATCAATGGTTTCTTTTACAATATATAAACCCAGACCAGATCCTGCTCCATCGTCAGTGGCACGATAAAACATTTGACACACTTTAGGTAAGTGTTCATTTGGAATGCCTCTTCCATTGTCTTCAATTTCAACAAATGCCTTGCGATCTGCAATTTTCACATGGACATTAATTACAGGATCTCTTCCATTTCTATAGCGAATAGAGTTAGAAATGATATTATTGAGAATTACCTTTAATCTCCAGCGATCAGAATAAAAAGTCCCCGTTTGATTAACGTTAATGATCCTTTCAACTTCAACACCCGTTGATGTGGCAAAATTCAATTGATTAAAAGTCTCGTCAATCAATGGTTGAAACAAAATTTCCTCCTTCTTGATCTCCAGTCTTGAATTCCTTGACTGATCCAGAATCTCCAGGATGAAATTGTCTTGTTGAAGTGCGCTGTTGTTAATCTTGTCGAGATACGTGTTTTTCATAGAAGGGTCCTTGTCCCTTTTCGCAAGATTTATCAATCCAAGAACAGATGCAATGGGTGCCCGTAAATCATGCGAAACACTATAGACAAAATTATCCAGCTCTGCGTTACGCTTTATCAGTTCCTTATTCGTGGTGAGTAACTTACTTTCAGTTTCATTCCTGTTAATAATTTCGATGTTTAATTCCCTGGTTCTTTCCTGAACCATCTCTTCCAGATTGGCATTGAATAACTTCAATTCATTTTGAGCAACCAGACGTTCAGCCACTGTAGCAGACAATACGATGGTTGAAATACTGATTACGCCAATAAATATCTGAAGAAGCAACATGGAATGTGTGGTGTTTGTCTGAATAAAAGGACCACTGTTATGAATAGTAAAATAAATGGATATCAGGGAAGCCACCAATGTACCCGTAATGGCGGCTAATAAATCAAAGCGAAAGGCCAGCCACAGCAAGAATGGAATTAATAAATAAGGCAGGGAGTTAATGAGTGTGGAGTTGAAATACCCCATTCGCAACATGAAGTAAACGCCTATAATACTCGCAACAAAGATTCCACCCTCCATAATTTTTTCAGAGTGGAAATTAATTTTGTTCTTGTTAGCTATAGCCAGTATGAATGGCGTGAATAGCAGGATACCCACTACGTTTCCCACCCACCAGGTAAAACCATTTTGAATCAATGCGCCAGAAAGTATAGCACCATTAAAGTATAAACTTAACGTGCCTGTGATTGCGCCAATTATGCTCATGAACAGCGCTACGAAGAGAAAACGGAAAGTATCTTTTGTGCTTTTAAATGGATAGTCGTCTTTTATCCAGACTTTCACCAGAAAGTTACCAGCCAGGGTTTCCAGAGTTTGACCTATCGCAATGAAACTTGAGATTGTTATCAACGTGTTTTGTGAAAGCTCCTGATTATTCCAGTAGGCCAACAGGTTAGCGATCATGGCTCCAATGGTAATGCCAGGCCATGAAGACCTACCTAAAAGTATGATCAGCGCAAAAGCAATTCCTGATGGAGGCCATGATGGTAAGGCATTCGTCCCCTCAAATGACAAAAAATAACCCAAACGGGCAGATAAGTAATAAAGCAAGGCAACAAATACAATCCTGAGGTCAGGAATGTATTTAAGTGGTAGTTTAATATTCACGAGTAATTATCTCATTATCAGATAAATATTCTAATATTTTATCACAAACAATAACCTTTGCTTATGAATGGTAAATATTAAAGATGAAACGACATATTGAGGCGTTGAAATGAACCTTAATTCTATATTGGAATTAATTGCCAACAGAAATACCGTAGAAATTTTCCAAACAGAGGCTATTAGTATCCCTCACAACATCGGAAGGTGGTGCAGGATCAGCAGTGTAATTTGAATTTCATTTTTAATAAGTTAAAGGTGATTTTACTATCGGGCTTAAGGCAAGGTTCACAGGATTGGGTCCACAGAAAACAAACCTCTGCGTATACCTGCGCATGAAATATATCTTCCTGAGAAATAGCCGAACCGTTGAATAATTCAGTTTGAGGTGTTGAAATTAACCGATAGCGCGTACGTAATTCATTGTTTCTTTACAAAGTCCTGAACCTAAATGGGTTTTTTCTTGCCTTCTTCCATCCATTTTGAATGTGTCATTCAACAAAAATTATGATCACTAACCATGATAATAGTCATAGGCTGGTGTTATTTTAATGTTGAACTTGTAAATAAAAGAACCATCCCCTATGAGGTTATTTATTTGCCTTGCTTTTCATATCACGCTTTTATCTTGTCATTCGGATCCAACAAAAATAAAACCTACCGTAGAAGATATTTCTGAATCCGTATATGCCTCCGGGGTAGTTAAAAGCAAAAATCAATATCAGGTGTTTTCAACGGTAAGTGGTATTGTAAAGGAGATTTATGTATCGGAAGGTGAAACCGTGATAAAGGGAACTCCGCTCATGAGAATTTTTAACAAGACTTCGGCCCTGAGCACGCAGAATGCCCGGCTGGCTGCCGATTATGCCCGACTCAGTGCAAACAAGGAAAAACTTGATGAATTAAAATCCGCCATTGATCTCGCCCTGGCAAAAATGAAAACAGATTCATCGATATGGAAACGTCAGCAAAATCTATGGGAGAAAAATATAGGTACGCGTGTAGAACTCGAGCAGAAAGAATTGAACTATAAAAATTCAGTTAACAGCTATCAATCATCTCTTGTTCGTTATAATGATGTGAAACGTCAATTAGAGCTCACGGCCAGTCAATCTCAAAATACATTTGAGCTTAACAGTGCCATGACGGACGAATACATAATCAAAAGTGAAGTAGATGGAAAAGTGTACTCTATTTTAAAATCAGTTGGTGAACTGATCACAAATCAGAGTCCGGTGGCCCTTATTGGTGATGATAAAGTATTCTTTCTGGAAATGCAGGTAGATGAATATGATATCGCTAAGGTTAAGGAAAAGCAAAAGGTGTTTATCAGTATGGACAGTTACAAGGGAGTAGTCTTTGAAGCCAGTCTGACCAAAATATATCCGGTCATGAATGAACGATCGAAATCATTTACCGTGGAAGCTGATTTCATAACTCGACCTTCTGTCCTCTACCCTTTCCTCACCGCTGAAGCCAACATTGTTATTCAGGAAAAGAAGAATGCCCTCACCATACCTCGCTCCTACCTGATAGATGATTCATTTGTGCTTACAGGAGAAAATGAAAAGAAAAAGGTGACCATCGGTTTGAGGGATTATGAAAAAGTGGAAATACTCGATGGACTTACCCGTGAAGATCTTATTCTAATGCCTGTCAATTGAACTACCAGTTAATTTCCCGAATTGCTGTTTCACTGCTACTGGCTCGCTGGAAGCAATCACTGGTAGCTGCGGTTGGAGTCACTTTCAGCATTACCATGTTCATAGCCCTGCTGGGATTTATGAATGGACTAAACGATCTGCTGGATGGCCTGATCTTAAACAGAACACCACACGTTCGCATATTCAATGAGATCAAAATCAATCAGGATCAACCGATCAATCGCACCGGTCAATTCAAAAACAGCCATAATTTTATAAGCTCAATAAAACCTGCTGGCAGCCGTCAGGAAATTTATAATAGCCAGGCCATTCTGAAAGCCATCCAGAACGATGATCGGGTATTGGGCGTGGCCCCTAAAATCATGGCTCAGGTCTTCTTTAATGCCGGCACCATAGACATTACCGGCATCATCAATGGGATTGATGCGGAGACAGAAAGCCGTCTTTTCAATTTCAGCGACTATGTTACTGAGGGTAATTCAATTAATATAAAAAATACTGCAAACAGCATAATCCTGGGGAAAGGCCTGGCCCAGAAATTACTGGCCAGTGTGGGGGATATTATACAGGTTACTACACCGCAAGGAGAACGCTTTTCACTAAAGGTGGTAGGTTTCTTTCAATCAGGTATTCAAGAGTTTGATAAAGTACAAAGCTATGCTTCCATCAGCACCACCCAGAAAATTCTGGGAGAAGGAAATAGCTACATCACAGACATACAGGTCAAACTTAAAAATATCGACTGGGCACCAGCTGTGGCAAAGGAATACGCTCAACTTTTTCAATCTGATGCAGAAGATATTCAGACTGCCAATTCACAATTTGAAACAGGAAGTTTTGTAAGATCTTTAATCTCTTATGCGGTAGGTATTACACTTTTGATTGTAGCGGGTTTTGGCATCTATAATATTCTCAATATGATGATCTACGACAAAATGGATTCAATCGCCATTTTAAAAGCTACTGGTTTTTCAGGTAAAGATGTTAACCGCATATTTATTTTAATTGCTTTGAGTATTGGTGTATCTGGCGGCTTGGCGGGCCTGGTTTTAGGTTTTCTGGTGTCACTGGGTATCGATAGTATACCTTTCCGCACAGCTGCCTTGCCTACTATTAAAACCTATCCGGTAAATTATGATCTTGTTTTCTATATGATAGGATTTATTTTCTCGCTGGTGACAACCTATCTGGCAGGCTATTTTCCTGCCAGCAAAGCAAGCCGTATTGATCCTGTAATTATTATAAGAGGAAAGTAGCATGAACAAAATAATTCTGGAAGCGAAAGGAATAAATAAATTTTTTCATGATCCGGTACATGTTCAGGTACTCAAAGACATTACGTTTAGTATAAACAGAGGTGATTTTATATCCGTAGTTGGTAAATCTGGTTGTGGCAAATCTACGCTGCTCTACATACTATCTACCATGGATACTGATTTTGACGGAGATCTTTTAATAGATCAGGAATCTACAAAGGGAAAAACTGAAGCTTATCTTGCCCGTGTTCGAAATGAGAAGATAGGCTTTGTGTTTCAATTCCATTATCTGCTTAATGAATTCTCCGTGTTGGAAAACGTAAAATTACCGGGCTTGAAGTTGAGCAAATATTCAGAAGAAGAAGTGGAACACCGTGCCATGGAGAAATTAAAAACACTGGGTATCCATAACCTTGCCTTAAAAAAAGCAAATCAACTTTCAGGTGGTGAAAAACAACGTGTGGCAATTGCCAGGGCGTTGATCAACGATCCTCTCATCATAATGGGCGATGAGCCTACCGGCAACCTCGATAAAAAAAACAGTCAGATAGTATTTGATATTTTTAAAAAAATGTCCCAGGAGTTCAATCAAACACTTCTCATTGTAACTCATGATACTGGTTTTGCGGAAAATACAAACCGGATTATAGAGATGGAAGACGGTAAAATTATAAAACAATAGACCGTAAACGTAGTTTCTGTTTTCTTCAATTTAGTACACTGCATCAATAATAAAACCTTCCGGTTATCACAAAACGTACTGTTGACAGTCTCCGTCCATTACATTTTATCAGAGTAGTGTCCATATCGGACAATCGATATGATTTACCACATCTTCGGCAATGCTTCCTGTCATCAAGTGATTGATTCCTCTTCTTCCATGGGTAGACATGGCGATCATTCTGTTTTTAAACCTGGAGGAGAAATTTATAATTCCACTTTCTTCATCAAGATCGTTATAGATATGAATGGAACAATTTTTAAACTGATTTACCCTGGCAAATTCTATTAAACGTTTTTCCGTTGCGTGATCAGGTATAAACCTGGATGGCACATTTACATATAAAATATGAAGTCGCGCCTTCAAAAGAATTTGTAATTCCTTAATAGAAGTTAACAGGTTCTTATTTGTAATAGTAAGATTAGTTGGAAAAACGATGTTATTGATTGTGGTCGCTTTTACATTTTTCTTTATAGCGATCACAGGAACTTTGCAAGAGCGAACAATTTTCTCGGTGTTCGACCCAAGCGTATATTCTTTTATACCACTTGCCCCATGCGTGCCCATTACTACCAGATCAACTTTCTTTTTTTCAACAAGCTTTCCAATGCCTTCCTTTACCGACCCAGTCTCTACCACCAAATGCATTTTAACCTTTCCACCCCACTTTTCCTTTATCTTCTCAAAGTTCCGGTGAGCTTTTATTTTCACGTCTTTAAGAAAAGCATTTTCATAAGCCTGTATTGGCACTAACGATGAACCATGTACAGATGGTAATTCAATCACGTTCAAAAGAAATAATTCACTTTTACTGATGGAAGCAATCTGACAAGCAAACTGAAATGCCTGAATGGCAGTATTCGAAAAATCGCATGGAACCAGAATCTTTTTCATAAATATTTCATTTGCTTAAAGTTACTCTTTAGGGATTAATCTACCAATTATCTTGACAAAGATCATCGCTTCATGATGATGACAGTCAGTGCTATTTACTAATCATAAAACTACCTTGTTTTCAAAAACAAGAAAATGAAAACGATATTGGTACCCACTGATTTTTCCGAATGCGCTCTTCATGCTATCCATACTTCTGTTCCGATAGCTATTGCCGCACACGCAAAAATTATATTATTGCATAACATCTACACAGAGACAAAATGGGAATCTTTGCCACCTGCCAAAAGACAGGATTATCCGGATACCCTTGCCAGAATAGGTGAAGCAGAGAAAAAATTGAATCATCTGATGAACAGCAATGTATTCAGAAAAGTGAGTGTCTCACAAATAATTACCTACGGTGTGGCTTATGAGGAAATAGTATCAAGGGCCAGACAATTAAAAACTGATTTAATCATAATTGGATCTCATGGCAAGGAAACAACTGATCGTAATTTTATCGGATCTACGGCTCAAAAAGTATTACGAGAAGCTATCTGCCCGGTGATGACCATACAAAAAGATTACAAACCAGGTAAGTGGAAAAAACTTGTCTTCGCTACTGACTTCAATAAAGAGGTCTACAAGCCATTTGAAAAAATCAGGAAACTGGCCATCGATCTGAAATCAGTTGTTTACCTGATGTTTGTCAATCACCCTGCCGATTTCATGGATACCAGGACGATCAACAGTTTAATGGATAGTTTTATAGTTCGATATCCAGAATTGAAATTTCATAAGGTGATTTACAATCACGAAGACATATCGGAAGGAATTCTACAGTTCATTGAAGATAACCCAATGGATTGGCTTGCATTAATTACCCGCAACAGAAAATGGAAACCCAGATACATGATAGGCCATACTGAGACGCTTGCATTTCAATCTGACATACCTGTACTAAGCATGAATATCATTCAGCCAACACTGAAATAAATGAATATCCGAAATGCTGATGGACACGATTCGACAAACATTAAAAATCCAGACTGATCGTGTACAGCTGGAAGGTAAACTGGTACTTCCGGGCAACTCATATGGACTTGTAATTTTTTCCCACGGAAGTGGAAGCAGCAGGTTTAGCCCGCGTAATAATTTTGTTGCCCAACAACTTCAGCGAAAAGGAATCGGAACATTTTTATTTGACCTGCTGACTCAGGAAGAAGACATCGATTATAACCAACGTTTTAATATTGAACTTTTATCGAAAAGACTCGTGCAGGTTACTCAGGAAATACTGAAACATAAGAAGATCAAAGATCTGTCGGTCGGATATTTTGGAGCAAGTACGGGAGCAGCTTCGGCACTCATTGCGGCTTCAGAGCTGGGCCATAAAATAAGGGCTGTTGTTTCGCGCGGTGGCAGACCTGATCTTGCTTCAGGGCATCTTGTTCAGGTAAAGTCTCCTACCCTACTTATTGTCGGTGAACTTGATTTTAAAGTTATCCAAATGAACGAGGCAGCACTGGAAAAATTGGGAGGTATTAAACATCTTGAGATCGTGCAAGGTGCCACCCATTTGTTTGAAGAATCTGGTGCACTTGAACAGGTGGCTGAACTTTCAGCAGAATGGTTTTTACAATATCTGCCCTTGAAAATGGTAGTGATTTAATTTTCGGTAGCGTCTTCCAGTTCTTCAAGAGCATAGGCTCTCATTTTATCAGCATACTGGTTAAGTCTGTTATTTACGAGAAAAGAAACTGATCCTTCTTCCTGCGGGCTTCCTGCACGCACACCAGTAAGAATTTCAATACCATCATCAATGGTATCAATGGCCCAGATTTTAAATTTGTTTTGTTTGATCGCTTCCTGAATTTCCTCCTTAAGCATGAGATTTCTGATGTTTGCCGAAGGAATAATTACGCCTAGTCCTTCTTCTTGTCCCAGTATCTTGCATATTTCATAATAGCCCTCGATTTTTTCATTGATTCCTCCCACCGCCTGAATTTCGCCTTTCTGATTTACTGAACCTGTTACAGCAATACCCTGCTGAATGGGTAACCCAGAGAGGCCTGAAAGTATGGTGTAAAGTTCACTGCTGGAAGCGCTGTCACCTTCAATCTCTCCATAACTCTGTTCAAAAACCAGTCGCGCGTTTAAACTGATTGGCTTTTCCTGAATATATTTTTCTGTCAGATAGCCGGTCAGAATCATAACACCTTTGGTGTGGATAGGTCCGCTTAATTCAGCTTCTCGCTCAATGGCAATAATACCATCCTTACCCAGGCTCGTACTGCAGGTTATCCGGTTGGGTATTCCAAATTCAATATCACCAAGCATAATGACTGACAAACCATTAACTTGCCCCACTTTTTTGCCTTTAATATCAATCAGAATTTGCCTTGAGGCTATCATTTCATTTAACCTGTCTTGAATCAGGTTAGACCGGTACAGTTTCTCTTCTACCGCTTTACAGATATGTGACGATTGAATTTGAACAGAATTATCTACTGATGCATAATAATTAGCTTCTCGCAGAATGTTGGCAATTTCACTGAAGCGTGTACTTAACTTACCCTGATCTTCGGCAAGGCGCGAACCATGTTCGATTATTTTAGCAACAGCCTCCTTATTCAACTGGGCAAGTCCTTCCTTTTTGCATATTTCATCACAGAACCGGATATAGTCGTCTTCATTTTTATCTGTACGATTCATTGTGCTGTCAAAATCTGCTTTAACTTTAAACAGTTCTTTGAAATTGCTGTCCCAGGCATACAGCAAATGATAAAAGAAAGGGTCTCCGATCAAAATCACTTTGACCTTTAAGGGAATGGGTGCAGGTTTCAATGTCTTGGTAGTAATAAATCCCCATTGATCTCCAGCTTCTTCAATGACTACTTCTTTATTCTTCAAAGCACGCTTCAGGCTTTCCCACGAAAAAACATTTTTAAATAATTCTTCAACCTGTATGATCAGGTATCCACCATTAGCGGTATGCAGCGAACCTCTCCGGATTAGTGTAAGGTCAGTGACCCATGTGCCCATGTAAGATTCCTTTTCCACCCTTCCAAACAAGTTGTTGTAGGTGGGATGTGGTTCAATGACCACCGGAGCCCCCTGACATAAATCATTATCAACCAGTACATTTACTTCATACCTCTTTATAAAATTATTAGTGCTTGTATCCGGAATCACATTGGTCTTGTCTGAAATTAGAAAGCCGGACAGATTACCCAGTATATCTTCCTTTACTTCCGTCAAATGCTTCAATACATCTGGAACAGAAACATACTTTTCCCTCATTTCCTGAATAAGCGAACTGATTGCAAAGGTTGCTGCTTCATTCTCCAGGCGGCCAATCTTTTCAGTCGCATCCTTTTCAAGTCTGCGCGACTCCCTTACCACGACCTTGATCTCATCTATATATTTATCCTGGGCATTTCTGATTGCCTTCTGCTCGGCTTCACTGAGTTTGTTGAATTGTTCATCCGTCATTGACTTTCCGTCTTTCAATGGTATTGTCAGAATTTCAACTGGTGTTTCCTTAATACGGATGGAATCTTTTGCGGCACGGTCATAAACATCATTAAATAGTTCATTTTGCCGCAGTACTAATGCGTCAGTAATATCTTGTCTGCGCTTAATAAAATCATCATTCTCAAAAGCTTTTGTCAAAACAATACGTGCATCGTGAATCAAGTTCTTGATATCTTTTTTAAATGGTGTTGCCTTTCCGGCCGGAAGGCATAAACGGGTCGGCTCATAGGGATCTTTAAAATTATTGACATAGCACCAATCATCTGGCGAAGGTTCCTTCTTTGCCGGCTCCACAACAAAATTTTTAATAGCAGTTAATTTCCCCGTTCCATGAATGCCGGAAACATATATGTTATAGCCTTCCGCTTTAATACCCAACCCGAATTTTAATGCCTTTACCGCCCGCTCCTGTCCAATTATAATTTCCGTTGACCCGGTCGGCAAAGAAATCAATTCGTTAACACGGACTATATCAAATTTTTTCCGAACATCCTCAGAAGCTAATTCTCTTTTCATCGCTTTGATTCCCTTAACTATTAAGTGTATATGCGGTATCTGAACATTCCAATGATGATACTTTTTAAAACTATTATCTAGCCAGTTGCTCGAGCTTTGGTCTATTTAATATGGTTATGCCGCCATCATTGATGGCAATAAGGTGTTCATCCCTGAAATCAGAAATCGTTCGGTTTAATGATTCCGTGGCTGTGCCTATCAGATTGGCAATGTCCTTACGGCCAATAGAAATAATATGTTCATGATTGGGTTTTGTCAGATCATTTAAACGTAACAAGGCAGTAGCCACACGCTGACGGACCGACTGGTAGGCGATCTGAAGAAGACGATTTTCCGCATCTTCCAGATTACTGGTAAGCAGATGAATGAATCGCATAGCCATTTCATTACTGGAATAAATCAAAGAAAGAAAATCCTGTCTTGGAATTATGGTGATCTCGGTATCTTCCATGGCAATTGCATTTTCAGTATATGGCTTGTTTTCGAGCAACGGAGTATATCCCAGAAAACTACCCTGTTGATGAAAACCCGTAATGAGCTCTTTCCCATCAGCATTCATCTTAAAAGTTTTTATTTCGCCTTTATTAACCAGGTAGAGGTCATTGGCCGTTTGCCCTTCCATGTATATGAAATCCTTTTTGCGGCAATGCCTGGTATGTCTCTTTTCCAGTAATTTATGAAGGTCATTCTCTCGTGACGCCTGATTAAAAAATTCGGATACCACATTTAAATCGTTACGATAGATATTTTTCAGTTTATCACCTTTATTCAACCTGACTTCGATCACTTTCAGCAATTCAGAACCTTCAAATGGCTTGGTGATGTAATCATCTGCACCAAGATTCATACCTGTCCGTATCTCACTCTTATCGGCTTTGGCTGTAAGAAAGATAAATGGAATAGAGCTGGTGTCATCCTCTTTTCCCAATACGTGAAAAACACCATACCCATCAAGTTCTGGCATCATAATATCACAGAGTATCAAATCGGGATGAAGTTGTTTGGCCATCGTTACTCCTATTTTTCCATTAGGAGCAGTGATTACGTTGTACTGTTCAAGTTCAAGAATACTCGAAATATTATCACTCATTTCGGTATTATCTTCAATAAGCAAAATGGTCTTGGTCATAGTCATCTTTTTTGGCGGCCTTTATAAATCGTAACTAAGCTGTTAAAAAAATCCATTTTAGAACTAACATCCCAAGATGCAACCAAATAACGATTTAGAATATGACAAAAGTCAGGATATACAATAAATTAAATCAGTAGATTATAAATGATTGAAATCAGTACAGAAAAGTAAATGGAGTGATGAAAATCCAGCAAGATTAGGTCAAATGTCATCGCTTATGATTCCACTTGAAGATTAGCTTTAACCAATGAATGTTCAGGTGGTTAAAATTCATTTTATTAAAATCTCAAATTATGAATCCCAAAGAAATCCAGGCCTTGATTGAAGAGCGAAGTGAATGGTGTGTTTCGGTTATCATTCCTACCCACCGCACTTCCCCAGATCGCAGAATGAATAGTGAGATATTGAAAAAATCAGTAATTCATGCCCGGACCCTGCTTGACAAAAAAAAACCACCCATTGACACCTATAATTTGATGGTCAAATCTATCGATAAACTCCTGGATGAATTTGACCCTGTTCATGCCCAGGATGGCCTCGGTATTTATGTTTCACCAGACATTACACAAATGGTGCATTTTCCATTTCCCGTAAAGGAAAAAATCATCATTGAAAAATCGTTTGAGACCCGGGACCTTCATTATCTCAAACAATTTTCAAGCCCTTATTATATATTGAAATTAACAAAGAATCAGGCAAGCTTATTCCTAAATGATGGTACACAGATTAGGGAAATTACAAATACCCATTTTCCGATGAGCGTGGTCAATGATTATGCCTATGCCCGGTCTACGTTGGGAACTTCATTCGGATATGCCAGAAAAGGTTTCGAAAAAGATAAAAGTGTTATTGGTAAACTCAGACTGGAACCATTTTATAGAGGCATACATCAGAATCTCAAACAAAACATTAAGTCAGGAAACCTTCTTATTAACGGATCAAAAAAAGTAATTACTGATTTCGAAGCAGCTGGCGATAGAACGCTGAGAATAAAAGGACGCATTATAGGAATTTATAAAAATAAAGTTGAACTATTTGAAAGAGCACGTGCAACTTATTATGACGCTATGCAGAACGAAATACAATCGATGATTGATAGCCTTGAAGAACTTCCGGGAACCAGGAAAACGGCCATTGGAATAAGGGAAGTCTGGTCAACTGCTGTGGCAGGTAAGGGTAATGTATTACTGGTGGAGAAGGATTTCAGGAAAACTGGATATACACTTGAGGACGGTAAGCAGATAAGTCTGCATGTTCCGGCCGCCAGCCATACCACACTGCCTGACGTGGTCGATCAGGTAATTGAAACGGTTATCGATAAAGGGGGACGGGTTGTTTTTACCGAAGACAACCAACTGGAGAAATATGAACATATTGCACTCATCTTACGATATTAGAACTGAATGAAAGACGGACGACATACAAGTTCAGAATATTTAACAGGGTGTTGATACCATGGATCAGATGTGATCAAATTAAGTTACGCATATTGGTTTGATCAGGTGGTACGTTATAGCCGACTTTGCGCATAGTATTATATGTGTGTATTCGCATCCAACTGATTCGCACGGTGTCCTTAATTATTAATTTTGTACTGCTGGATTTATTATAAACTCTCATCCATACCTGTCAGTGAATAATTTCAACGGATTGCGATACTGAAACGCGTTCTCCCAAAATGAATTCAATGTCAGTTTTGAAAATGATTTCTTTTTTCAGCAATAATTCGGCAATTTTTATCAAACTCTCTTTATTTTTTAAGAGAATGTCTTTTGCTATCTTATAAGCATCTTCTATCAGTTTTCGAACTTCTTCATCAATAAGTTTCCCCGTCTCCTCGCTATATGGCTTATGAAATGCTCCTTCCTGCCGGCCTGAAGAATCATAAAAACTTATGTTGCCGAGTTTCGGATCAAATCCGTAATAGGCCACCATGGCATAGGCTTGCTTTGTCACTTTTTCGAGATCATCGAGTGCTCCTGATGATACTTCTCCGATTATAATTTCTTCAGCGGCACGGCCTGCCAGGGATGCGCTAAGACTTTCTTTTAGTTCACTCAGATTTTTCAGCTGACGTTCTTCAGGTCTATACCAGGCAGAACCCAGCGATTTGCCTCTCGGAATGATAGACACTTTAACAATCGGATCAATATGAGGCAACAGCCAGCTGGCAACAGCGTGGCCGGCTTCATGGTAGGCAACCACTCTTTTTTCTGCAGGTGAGATGATTTTGCTCTTCTTTTCCAGGCCTGCAACAATACGGTCAATGGCATCCATGAAATCCTGCCGATCCACCCGTTGTTTATTATGTCTTGCGGCAATGAGCGCTGCTTCATTACATATATTGGCGATATCAGCACCCGAAAAACCAGGTGTTTGAGATGCCAGCAGGTCAACATCCACTTCTTCGGATAATACAATCGGCTTGAGATGAACTTTGAATATAGCTTGACGCTCACTAAGGTTGGGGAGTTCAAGATATACTGTACGATCAAAACGACCAGGCCTCAGCAAAGCAGGATCAAGTATATCAGCACGGTTGGTTGCCGCCAGCACAATCACTCCGCTGTTGGTACCGAAGCCATCCATTTCGGTAAGCAACTGGTTTAGGGTGCTTTCGCGTTCATCATTGGCTCCCGTATAAAATGCATTCCTGCCTCTCGATCTTCCAACGGCATCGATCTCATCAATGAAAATAATGCAGGGAGCCTTTTCCTTTGCCTGTTTGAAAAGATCACGCACACGTGATGCGCCTACACCAACAAACATTTCAACAAACTCAGACCCGGATAAGGAAAAGAATGGAACCTGTGCCTCACCGGCCACGGCTTTTGCAAGGAGGGTTTTACCTGTGCCTGGTGGGCCAACAATGATAATACCCCGGGGAATTTTGGCTCCGAGCATGGTGTATCGTTTAGGGGCCTTAAGAAAATCAACTATTTCTTTAATCTCTTGCTTTGCCTCTTCCAGGCCGGCAACATCATCAAAAGTTACCGTGCTTTTATTACCCTGTTCAAGCAAACGGGCAGTGGATTTACCGAAAGAAAAAAGTGAACTGCCGCCAGGGGCACCACCTCCACCAATACGTGAAAAATACCTGAACGTAAAGAGTATTAAAAAAACAGGTAATAACCATGGCAGGAAATCAAGTAGCCAGTTACTTCTTTTTATGTAGTTGACATTGATTTTTTCAGTGGCAGATAAATCACGTTGAGCTTCATCGAGTTTTTTTTCAAATGTTTCCGCTGAGCCTATATTCATTTGGTAGTGTGGCCCTGGATTAATACTATCCGTGAAACGTACACTCATCACATCTTTGAATTCCGGATGGGAAGCCAGCTCTTTCTTGATAAATATTTCAGCGACCTCATTGTTAACAATGTTGATTTTTTCAATCACTTGTTTTTGAAGAAGATTAATTTCAAACTCCTTTCCTGATATTTCCTTTGGTGCTGTGGCAGTGCCAATGAAAAAGGATATCACCAGCAAGACGAAAAGAATTAAAAAGAGCCACTGTATTCCGTAGCCTCCTCTTTGTGGTTTAACTGGTTTTTCAGGCATTTTATTTCATTTTTCTTATCTAAAATTTCAATCTTATTCCTTACAAACGAATGATCATTATCAGATAGTGAGATGATTTGAATCATTCATTTATACTTTATTTAACGATGATAATGATCATTGTAAAACAAGATGACTGTCATAGCTAAAAGCTACTGCTTTTTATACTTTTCTTCCATAGGATCATCGTTTGAAAAGAAGAGTTTTAAAAAATAGATAAAGAGCACAGAAGATATTCAGATTTAAATTTTAAACAAGATGAAAAAAATCCTTGTACCCTGTGATTTTTCGGAATCATCACTTCATGCCTATGAATTCGCTTTGAACCTTGCCGAAAAAGCTCATGCAGAAGTATTTGTTTTAAAGATTATTGATTTACCTTTTATGTACGAAACCTCCTTTGGGGCAACACCCGAATACGTTGATCCGAGTACATTAAAATACCTTGAAGAAGATGCCATCAATAAATTTGAAACCATAAAAAGCCGGTATGCACGAAAAGATAAAGTCACCTTCAGCATACTTCGGGGATCAGTAACTTTTATGGTTCAACGATTTGCTGAAGATCATAAAATTGATCTGATCGTAATGGGTACCCGTGGCGCAAGTGGATTGAAAGAATACTGGATAGGATCCAATACAGAAAAGGTGGTACGGTATTCTCCCGTGCCCGTGTTGGCAATCAGAAAATCATTTGATATTTCAAAGATTAAAAATATTGTTTTCCCAACCACACTTGCACCTGGATCAGGATGAATTGATTTCACGGTAAAGGAGTTACAATTCTTCTTCTCTGCAACACTTCATTTATTGCTGGTGAATACCCCAGGCAATATGCTGCGGTCACGAAGGAAGAGATGGACTTACTGGAAGAATTTGCCAGACATTATGATCTCAGTCACTACACGCTCAATACCCGAAATGATTTTAGTGAGCAGGATGGCATCATCAATTTTACTCATGAAATAAAGGCTGATATGATTGCCATGGGTACCCATGGCCGGAGAGGACTTGCCCACTTGTTTATGGGAAGTGTAACTGAAGATGTGGTCAATCATGTTGATTGCCCTATCTGGACCTTTGTCGGTAAGAAATAAAAACAACAAGCAGTTGAAAGAATTACAATGCATACCGTGCATCCGAGAACAAAAAGTATCCCCATGAATATTGCGCTATTCAAGACCGCAGGGATGTAAGATATTGTGCAAACTACTGTTAGCCCAGGTAAGTTCTTAATGCTTTACTACGTGAGTTGAGTCTGAGTCTGCGTGTTGCTTTTTCTTTAATCTGACGCACACGTTCACGGGTAAGGTTATATTTTTCACCAATCTCTTCCAGTGTCATGGCGGTTTCACCATTCAGTCCAAAATAATAGGCAATTACGTCCGATTCTCTTTGGGTAAGTGTAGCCAGGGCGCGCTGCACTTCTCTGCGCAAAGAATCAATCATAAGAGCCGAATCTGGTGTTACATCATTTTCATTGGTGAGCACATCCAGCAGGTTGTTCTCTTCTCCATTTACAAATGGTGCATCCATGGAAACATGACGACCGGAAATCTTCATGGTATCTGTTACTTCTTCCTGACTGATTTCAAGCACCTCAGCGAGCTCTTCGGCAGAAGGTTCACGCTGAAATTTCTGCTCCAGATCAGAAAAGGTCTTGGAGATTTTATTCAATGAACCTACCCGGTTTAATGGAAGGCGTACAATTCTGGATTGTTCGGCCAGCGCCTGCATAATGGATTGACGAATCCACCATACCGCATAGGAAATGAATTTAAAACCACGGGTTTCATCGAAACGTTTGGCAGCCTTGATCAAGCCAAGGTTTCCTTCATTAATCAGGTCGCCCAGGGTAAGTCCATTGTTCTGATATTGCTTGGCAACAGAAACGACAAAACGCAGGTTTGCCTTGGTCAATTTTTCCAAGTGCAATCTGGTCCCCTTCACGAATTCGTTTAGCCAGCTCCACTTCAACATCCGAGGTGATCAAATCCACTTTTCCGATTTCCTGCAAATACTTGTCCAGGGATTGACTTTCGCGGTTAGTAATCTGTTTGCTGATCTTGAGTTGTCTCATTTTTATAAATTAATTAGGTAGTTAACGGTTGAAATTGCACATCTGACACCCGAAAAACAGATAACTGATGTTCTGAACTGACCAGTGTAAACGGCATGAATTGGGGTAAAGATGAGCGTAGTGGTATAACAATAGCTTGCAAGATACGACTTTCCTGTGGAATATTTTTTTTCATTTTGCCGAAGCTTGCCGCCAGGCTTAATAATACTTTATATGCAAAAATCTTTCATATAACACGATTCGGACACAGGGAGTTCCAATGTTTATGAACATTCGTGATACCTGTTTTTTACCTGGAGTACCCAGGTGATTTAAAGTACCACATAAAATTTTCTAATGACTAAACGATAATGAATACCTCGCTGATTCCATAAGATAAAAAAGATGGCCTGGATTATTGTTATTTAAGTATTTTGCAGCAATAAGATTTTACTGAATGAAGATTGATTTCGAGAAAATAAGCAAAAAAAGGTACGGAAATTCCTGATAAACAATGGATTGGATAATCTGTCGGGCTTCACCAGGATGCAGGCTGTTTGCTACAATGCTGCCGCTGAAGAGACTTCATATCGCAGGCATTTTCACATCTTATCTGTAATAGAGAATAGATATTGAATTCTGTATGGAACACCTACAGGTCCATACATCCCAAAGAAGCCTGGAATGGAGAAATGGTTAGTTTTGGGTTCAGTACTCAAAATAAAAACATGTCAGTTAATTACCTGAATGATCCTTATGCGGGAATGGAAAATGGACAAATTCTGATTCTGAATCTGCAGACTTGCTCTGGGGACTATTAAATATTGCTGTGGCCCATGAAGTCGCTGAAGTAAATGACCAGGAGCATGTCATAAAATTATGCTATATGGCAGGGGTGCCTCTGAAGGATCACAGTGGATTAAGTCTTGATGAAACATCCGGATGGATTTACTGAGGTATCCCACCTGACTCTTTATAAAAGCAAATCAAGATTTCGCGATACAAAATTATATCCCCGCTTGCATACCAAGGCGATTAGCAGAATTTCATGTCAATGTAAAGCAGAAGGCAGAGTTGATAAAAGGGTAGTTTCAGGCAAATTGCTCCATGGCCTTTATCGCCCGTCTTGTTGCGCAAGGTTCTTCTTATAATCAAACCATTTTTCGTCCGTTGATCTTTACGCATTACATTATCCGTTGTGCGCTGAACAGTCAGGTTCCATAAGCCTCCAAACTTCATGTCGCCAGGTATTGGCTATCGTTCTGACCGAAAGGCCAAAGCCTCCTTCAAGGTATTCGATATGATGCCAATAACCACTTGGCATAAATAACGTATCGCCATGTTCAAGGATAGTACTCATCCCCTTCACATAGTTCAGCGCAGGATAGGTTTCGTAATCTGGATTATCAACATCTACCGTGGAGTGAACATTAAAAGGCAAGCGATATAATAATTCGGACTGATCAGGTGCAAACAATGATATACTCGTTTTCTTCCATGAAATTGTGTTAAAAAAACGTTGCTCATGTCGATGTCCTGATGCATGCGAACAATGGATTTTGCCGGACCAAAAAACATGAATGGTATTTTAATATAACCCTTCACAATATCTGGATAGCCAAAGTCTTTTAACAATTCTGGCTTGTGCTTAAAAACCGGAAAAAGAAACAGCCGCAAGGTCAGTGGGTTCACGTTCGATTAAGTTCAGATACTCATCGAAACTCATTTTCGCATTGGGTACCTGAAGGGTTTTTGAAAGATCCTCTTTGCGGTTGCCAAACAATCCCACCTCAATGTTACCCATGGTTTCTTTAAAAAAATCCATGGTCCATTTCGTGTAGGCAGGATATTGTTTCCATAAACCCCTCAAAACGACTGGTTTTTGTGGATTATAGAACTGTTTATAAAATTCTTCGCGGGTGAGCGTTGTACCGTCTACAACAGGAACGGAAGTTTGAACATCTATGGGCATAATCCTTTACTGTCTGTTTACAAATTTATTGATTTTGAAATGAAAAATCCGTTAAATAAAAATCAATGAGTACTTCAGTAATTCAGGAAGATGAACTTTGAGGTGCAAGGTATCAAGTATGCTCAAAAAAAACATATTGCCTGTCACCTGATAAAAAACTGAAACCTGACCTGCACAAGTACATCTAACCGGGGCTGTCCTGCAATGAACTTGGAAATGTTGAGCGACGCCGATGTTTTTTCGCCAATCATTTTACCAAAATCAAGGCGCAGAAAAAGATAATACGTCTCTTCCGAAAACGATTGAATATATGATGTATTCATGCCCACCCAGCCATTCCAGCTGGTAACCGTTGCAACTACAGGAACAGAAACCAACAGGTTACTGATGGGCCCATCTACGCCCGGATCTTCCGGGTCAGGTGCATCACCACTTAAAATATTGGCATCCTGCGTTGAGAACTGATATTTTATTTCTGGATAGAATGCCACATAAGGGTTGGGCCTGAAAGTGAAAATCATGCCCGGGCGATATACCCATGTGCCAGCTCCCCGTCCCAACAGCGACTCACCGGTTGGCGCAGTCACTTCCATGTAGGCAGAAACACGTTGCAGCCCCGATGTTTTGTCTTGCTGATACGGCACAAACATATAACGCATCTTCAGATCACCTACCCCAGTAGTATTTTCAAATCCGCCCAGGTCTGCCGCATAAACGGCATGCACTATGGGAAGAGATAGACCAAATAAGTGTTTCTGATTTTGTAAACCATAATCGTAACCAAAACGCATAGAGTAGTGTTTCGCTTCGCCCACAAAAAAATACGATTCAAAGTCCATATTAAAACGGCTTCTCATAGTTGCCGGGTCAGAAGCATCCAGTTCACTTATTGGTTCATTCCGAAACTGTGCTTTCATCTGGTGAGACATCAGTATCGTCAGCAAAAACAAAAGTGAAGTAATAATGTCAATGCGCACAGTTCTTTTCATCGTTCCAATATCGAAAAAAGAAATGGAATTACTTATGAACGGAATCGTTCGGCAGATAAAAACCCGATTGGCATTTCCGTCTTACCTGTCATAGCCAAATCGGCCATGATCTCTCCCACCACAGAGGCAAACTTGAAGCCATGCCCACTGAAACCAGCAGCTATGGCAACCTGCTGCTCGTAGCCGGGTAAAAAGTCGATCACAAAATTTTCATCTGCCGTATAGGTATAAAGACACGTCTTCAATGTGTGCGTGGATGAATATCCGTCAGGTAGAAATTTGTGCAGGGCATCAATTACATCGTCTTCATCTTCCTGTGATGGAATTCTATCTACGACATCGGGGATTGAAACCAGCCCCGGAAAGTGAAACCCTGCCTTTAACCCGATCGGTGGACCAAATTCTCCGACTGGCAAAACCGGGAAACCATAGTACATACCGTTTCGCGCATGATCATCAATCAACCAGCAAGGAAATTTTCCGAGTTCAAAAGTTGCAGATTCTTTCGGATTGACCCAAGCGATAACCTGACGCGTTACCTTAAGCTGATTTGAAAAACCTGGAATCATATTGCCTGCCCATGCACCGGCAGTGATAATCAGCTTTTTACAGGTGTATGTATTTTTTCCCGTGGTAACAGAGATAGTCTCTCCTTCTTTTCTCCATGCCAGTGCTGGCTCTTTGGTGCGGATGGTTGCGCCCTGGCGAATAGCCTGATCAACGAATAGTAATATCGCCCGCTCAGGAGTTAAAATACCGGCATCAGGTTCAAACAACACATCATATCCTTCAGGTATTTGAAATTGAGGAAACCGGTCTTTCGTTTCTGCGGCTGAAAGTGATTGTACCTTCACATTGTATTTCTCTGCCGATTCGCGTACGCCTTTGATCAGAATATCATCGGGCTTTCCGGCATATAAAAGTCCTGTTGGAAAATAGACCTGTGTATTCGTTTTGATTTCCAGCTCTTTCCAGTTGTGATAGGCCCGTTGCAACAAGGGCACATAATCAGGATGCTCAAAATAAGCTTTGCGGATGATGCGGCTCTGGCCTGCGTGTGAACCCTGATCGTGCGGAATATCAAATTGTTCCAGCCCCAGCACACGATAACCGCGGCCCGCTAAATAATAACACGTTGCCGAACCCATCGAGCCCACACCCAAAACGATTGCATCGAAATTTTTCCTCATGTTGATAAACCATTTGTAATATGCTGCCGTTCACAGAATGTTTTTCACGTCCGGTAAATTTAATTTTTACTTTCGTAAAATAAAGAAATGCGAAGATGATCGTTAAGATATTATGGGCAATTATTCTACCTCTTTTCATTTCAACGTGTGCTTTCGCACAAATGGAATCAAAAGTTGATGAACTGTACTTTGAATTTAAGAACACACCTGGTGTTGTGGTGGCCATTTACAAAGATGGAAATATCTCTTTCAGCAAGGGTTATGGGATGGCCAATCTTGATTATGATATACCCATCACTTCCAAAACAGTTTTTGATATCGGCTCGGTTTCCAAGCAGTTTACGGCTGCATGCATTTTCTTGTTAGAGCAGCAGGGTAAGCTTTCCATTGATGACCCTATTCAAAAGTTTATACCCGAAATACCAGTCTACCATAACGACAAAATAACTCTGCGAAATCTGATTAATCATACAAGCGGCCTAAGAGACTATGCAGAGATCATGGACTATGCCGGTATTCCAATTGGAAATAGCTTTACTGAATCGATGGGGTTGGAAATGATGGCACGACAAAAAGAACCAAATTTTAAACCGGGCGAGAAGTTTATGTATAATAACGGAGGCTATTTGCTGCTGGCCATTGTGGTGCGAAGAGTGAGTGGAAAATCGATTGGCCAATTTGCACAAGAAGTAATTTTTGATCCGCTTGGAATGAAAAGTACGTTTATTCTGGAAAACCCAAATCGGGTGGTGAAGAATGGCGCCACAGCCTATGCAAAGAACTCCAGTGGTCAGTTTGAAAAACAACATTATTACAATCATGCTATTGGCGGAGACGGACAAGTTTATACGACCGTAGAAGATCTTTTTTTATGGGACAATAATTTTTATAATCCCAAAGTAGGTGGTCAGCCATTGCTTTCCCGACTCCGTGAAAGAGCTATACTTGCGAACGGAGATACAATCAACTATGCTGGAGGCTTGTTTATTGAAAAACATAATGGGCATCGATTAGAACAACATGGTGGTAAGTGGGGCGGGTTTATGGCTGGCTTTTTTCGATTACCTGATTTGCATACGTCATTAGTTATGCTGGCAAATAATCCAGGAACCATGCTGCATTTGAAGACGCCTATTTTACTGGACCTACTTGCTCCTTCTGTAGCTTCAACGCCATCTAAAAAAAAAGAAAACAAATCGGTGAAGCTGAGTGTAAAAAAGTTAGGTCAGTTTAGGGGAGTATTCGAAGTGATTGGCCAACCTCATAAACGATACACTATTGCATTGGATCACGACAGTCTTTTGGTCACACAGTTATGGAACAATGAATCTTATAAACTTGTCGTTCAAAGCGAAACCTCTTTCGCTAGAAAAGACATACCTGCCATACAGTTTAACTTTGAAAAACAACCTGGCCTTATCACCATTCGCGAACGAATTGAAACGTACCAAGCTACTTCCGTGAAGCCTTTTGATGAAACATCAATCAAAAACTTAAGTGAATATAGTGGTGAATATTTCAGCGAAGAAGTTGGTGCTACCTACTCGATCTCAGTGATTGGAAATTCTATTTCATGGTCATTAAAAGGTGATGCCACGCCAACGCTTATGTCCGTTGTGAGTCAGGATGTATTCGGTCAACAAGGGCTGGGTTTTGTGTTTACACGGAATACCGATGGAAAAGTAAACGGATTCCTTTTGCAGGACAGAAGAATCAGGAATTTGATTTTTAACAAAACGAAATGAAAAAACTCGTACTCATTCTCACAATGCTTATTGTAGGTTCTAGTACGGTAAGTAGTCAATCTGTACCAGGCCTTCAAGCCATACGGCAAATTGAATATACTGTGGACGAAGGAACATGGATTTCGTTGGATGTTTCACCGGATGGGCAATCCATTGTGTTTGAGTTGGTGGGTGACCTATACACCCTTCCACTACAAGGCGGTACTGCCAAACCTATTGCGACTGGTTTGGCTTTTCAATCGCAACCACGATTTTCTTCGGATGGTAAGCGGATCACCTACATCAGCGATGAAAGCGGTGCCGACAATATTTGGATAGCAAATGCGGACGGTTCGAACGGTCAAAATATTTCTAAGCTCAACAATCGGTTCATGCTTTCACCAGAATGGTCAGCGGATAACAAGACGATCTTTGTAACGGTTGTGGATGGCCGTGGAATGAGTGGTACCAACAAAGGTGAGGCAGAGTTATGGAGCTTTGATATTGCTACTGGTGATGGTTCTCGCATGGTTGCAAATGCAAATGGACCTGCTGCTATGCTTATTTCTTCTCCAGCACCAGGCCCCTATGGAGTTCATGCTCTCCCTGACGGTCGAACGTTGTACTACACGTCATTACGACCGCGCGCTTATGGTATGCGCCTGGGTGCCGTAAGTTTCATCATAAAGCATGACCTTATTTCCAATACAGGAGATCGAATTTCATTGGGAGGAACCAACCCGATGAAGCCGTTGATTTCTCCCGATGCAAAATGGTTAGTATACGGAGCAGAAAACAGAGGCTTAGCTGGCTTGAAATGTCGTGAGCTTTCTACAGGAAATGAGTATTGGTTAATCGAGAAGACGCAGCGCAGTGAATTAGAGGCACGGGCTTCACGGGATTTGTTGCCAAATTATGATTTTACGCCCGACAGCAAATTCATCATAGCAGCCTTTGGCGGTAAGATTCACAAATTAAATCTGGCTACGAAAGAAGATACGATCATCCCGTTCACAGCAAAAGTCTCAATGCAGGTTCCAGAGCGCATACACGTTCAAAAACGTATTGAGGAGGGGCCGGTTCAGGCACGTATACTTGAGCAGTTGTCGATTTCCGATGATGGTCGTGCTGCCGTTTCAACATTCGGCAGAATTTATCTCATTGATCTTGCTACCGAAAAAACCAAACGCCTTACGAATACGCCAACACCTCGTGAGTTTATGCCCGCCTGGTCACCCGATGGAAAATGGATTGTGTTTGCAAGTTGGAATAGTGAAGGTGGACATCTATGGAAAGTAAGTTCAAAGGGAGATTCTGCCCCGGTTCGTATTACAGAATTACCCGCACTATGGATGGATCCATCATGGTCACCTGATGGAACTATGATTCTGGCATTACACGCACCTTTAGGATCGATGCGTTCCCTGCCTGAAATCCCGGCACAACAAGATATGATGCGCCCACCGGATACGGAAATCGTTCAGATGCCAGCACAAGGCGGTAGCTACACCGTCCTTGCCCGCGCTAACAATGCTCGCTACCCACACTTCACAAACAAGATGGACAGGGTTTATCTTTCTGCCATGGAAGGCTTGATTTCTGTCAAGCCAGATGGCACGGATAAGAAAAATCATTTTCAGATTCCTTCTGCAAGTGCTAATCCTTTCATAGGTGGTCCGTGCACTTATAAAATAAGTGGGGACGGTGCTCATATTCTGGCATTACAATATGACAAATTGTATAAAGTACCCGCACCCGCTGAGGAGAATTATAAACTCGACTTTGCCGTCAAATCTTCTTTCGAATTAGTATCGGAATGGTTGCCCAGAACATTCACCTGGTCTGCCTCAGGAAAACATTTCGGTTGGATCGTTGGTAATACGATTTTTGCTACCTCGCAAAAAACGAATGGTATTATTAAAACGACTTCGGTTAAAATTGAATTACCACGCGAGCGTACGATGGGAACCCTGGTGTTACGAGGTGCAAAGGCCATAACCATGAAAGGTGATGAAATAATTAACAAAGCAGATATTGTGATTACGAACAATAGAATCACTGCCATTGGCAATCAAGGAGAAGTAAAATTGCCAGTTGGGGTTAAAATACTTGATCTAACAGGTAAGGTAGTTGTGCCCGGATTTATCGATGTACACGCTCATTGGTCAACTCGCCAAGAACTCTGGGAACCAGAATCTACCAGCACCTACTCAAATCTTGCTTATGGTATTACCACTATTCGCGATCCACAAAATAATCCAGACCTATTTGGCTATGCCGATTGGGCAAGCACCGGTGAGGTACCCAGTCCTCGGATTTTTTCTACAGGCCCATCGATAGGAGAAAGTCACAACATCCTGTCGTTGGAAGATGCCCGTAAGTTAGTCCGCATTTATCACGACAATTATAAAACATCATACCTTAAAATTTATTTGCCAGGTACGCGGCAACAGAGGCAATGGCTGATTCAGGCATGTCGGGAGCTTGATATGATGCCTACCACGGAAGCGGGTGGAGATGCAAAAGAGGTAATCACCCATTTTCTGGATGGCAGTGCTGGTAATGAACATACACTTTCTACCCAACCGATGTATCAGGACCTCATTCAACTTTTTTCCAAAACAGGCACGACTTACACTCCTACTCTGCTTGTTGCATTTGGTGCGGCTCTTCCCATTTACCGGGTGTTGGCTGAAGAACGTCCTTATGATAATCCTAAGATTCAATATTTTTTCTCTGAAGATTTGTTTCTCAGTTCGGCAAAACGAATACTATGGTTTGCCGATGAAGACATGAACTATAAAGAGGCAGCAAATGGAACGAATGCGCTGTTAAAAGCAGGTGGTCATGTCGCATTGGGCAGCCATGGTGAAATGCAAGGACTCTCTAATCATTGGGAGATGAAATTAATGAACGATGGAGGAATGCTTCCACACGATATTCTGAAAGTGGCTACACGTTTTGGTGCAGAAACGCTTGGGCTCGAGCAAGAGTTGGGCAGTCTTGAAGTGAGTAAATTGGCCGACCTGGTGATATTGGATAAAGATCCATTAGAAAATATACGGAATACCACCACCATTAAGTATGTGATGAAAAACGGGAAACTGTACCATGGCGATAATCTCGATGAAGTTTGGCCAGAAGAAAAAAGATTACCGCAGATGTGGTGGCATTTAAAAAAATAATCTGATGAAGCATCTTTACGTTTTACTTTTACTTGCCATTATAGGCTGCAATAACTCCGACCTTGAATATGATATCGTATTCACGAATGGAACCATCGTGGATGGTTTAGGAAATCCTCGTTTTATCGGTGATGTCGCCATCAAAGGTGATAAAATTGTACTTATTACAAATAAGAAAATCAATCCATCGAAATCTGATACGGTTATCAATATTCAAGGAAAAATTATTTCACCAGGATTTATCGACAGCCATGCTCACATTCAGACCACCATTCATGAGTTCCCTCAGCCGGAAAATTTTCTAAGGCAAGGTATCACCACCATTTGCGCAAGCCTTCACAGTGGCGATCAGCCCTACCCGATTGATGCCTATGCCGCTTCCTTAACAGTAGCTCCTAATGTTGCTTTCTTTTCCGGTTTAAACTGGACCAGAAAGAAAGTGATTGGTTTGGAAAATCGACCTGCGACCAAAGACGAACTCGATAGTATGAAGTATTATGTTGAACAATCGATGATACAAGGTGCTTTAGGTTTTTCAGTAGGTCAAATTTACGTACCCGGTCTTTATTCTTCTACAGAAGAGATCATTGAACTATCGAAAGTGTCTGCAAAGTATGATGGCATTTATATCACACACATGCGCAATGAGGGAAGCGGATTACTTTCTTCCATTCGCGAAACCATTCGCATTGCCAAAGAAGCAAACATGCCCGCACAAATCAATCACTTCAAAGCAGCAGGAGTTGCGCAGTTTGGATTAGCCAGTAAGGGATTGGAAATTGTTGATTCCGCCAGAAGGGCAGGCATTGATATCACCGTAGATGTATATCCTTACACAGCAGCCAATACTTATTCTTACATCTTGTTTCCACCCTGGGCGCTGGATGGTGGAACTGCCGAATTAGCTAAGCGGTTGAAGGACGTGAAGCTTCGCAGGCGAATCGAAGCGGAGATGAAAGACATCATCATGAAAGATGAAACCGGTGAAGACTTATGGCGCATTCAATTCAACAGCATTCCATCCGACACTTCGTTCAATGGAAAAACATTGGAAGACTATGTGAAAGCCAAAGGCTATAAAAATAATCTCGATGGTGGAATACAGGCCATCATCGATCTTGAACTCAAGGGAGGCTTCCTGGCCATCTATCATGAAATGGATGAGCCTGGATGTGATTAACATATTAAAGTATCCGTATTCCATGATTGAAACAGATGGAGATCTTGTAAAACCAGGAGGAAATATTTTTCCTCATCCTCGCTCCTATGGATCTTTTCCGAGGGTGATTGCACGGTATGTTCGCGAACAGAAAGTACTGACCCTGGAAGAAGCAATTAATAAGATGACTTCCATGCCGGCTAATCAGATTAAACAAGTTCAACGAGGCAGAATTTCTGAAGGTGCTTTTGCAGACTTAATCATCTTTGATGAAGCTAAGCTTCAGGACAAAGCCACCTATACGAATTCCAGGCAATATGCAGAAGGCATTGAGCAGATGTTGATCAATGGAGAATTTGTTATAAAAGATTCAAAGCTTACGGGTAAAACACCCGGTCAATGGATTCGCAGATAAAACAACCATGAGATTACTTTATATCGTTTTACTCGTCAGCATTAGCCCTGGTTTATTTGGTCAGAATGCCCCACCCTTTGCACTGATTGGTGGAAGAGTTATCCCCGCAGATGGCACAGTAATCGAAGATGGCGTGGTGATTTTCCAAGCAGGTATCATTACTGCCGTTGGCCATCGTGATAAAATAAAAATTCCGGCCGATGCCATCCGTATTAATGTTTCCGGTCATTCCGTTATTCCTGGCATGATTGAAAGCAATGGACACGTTACCTTCGATGGACAATATGATCACGGAAGTTATTGGCCATTAAAGTATGATCAATTATACGAAATCGGTGCGCGAAATCTGGTTGCTGATTTAAGGCAAGGCATCACCACTATCCGGGATACGTTCGGTCCTGTGGAACCCATGCTTCAATTAAAGAAAAGCTCCAATAATGGAGACATTGCAGGCTCACGACTTTTCACTTGCGGATTAATCCTCAACTATGGAAGTTTTACTGAACTACTTAATTCAGAAGAACTACTGACGTCAGGCATTGATAAAAAGCTCATCACTCGAGCAAGTGAGGCGCTCAGTCAACCTGTGAATGATGTTGAAAGCGGTAAAAAGATTATTCGTGATTATGCTGCTAAAGGAATTGACTTCATCAAAATTTCCGCTTTCTCAGCAACAGGCGAGATTCCTGCCACCATGCCGTTCAATACACTAAAGGAGTTGATCAAAGAAGCTCACCGTTTGGGCTTGCGCACCACTACGCATGCGATGAGTCCAGCGAGCGTTGAAGCTTCCATTGATGCCGGTTCGGATGCCATCGAACATCCAGAATTTGTTTCCGGAACAGTTACCGGAGCCGATACTTTAATCACGCCCGAACTTGCCCGTAAAATGGCGAAACATAAAACGTATGCCATTCCATTGAAGGTTGCCTTTGATGTGTACGCCCGTTATTACAGCAACCCTGCGTTGCTTCGCACGGATGATCATCATAGCGATGTGCCTGCCGAAATGCTGGAAGAAGGAATCCGCGGTGTTGAACATGCCTTAAAACAAAATCCAGCTCTGGCGAATCGTTTTAAACGCAGCGATGACTTATTCAATACAAACCTGAAAACATTGATCGATGCAGGCGTACCCATCGCCATGGGAACAGATCGTGGCACCAGACTGAATTATCATCAAGCAGCCAATCACATCGATGAATTGGAAATCTATGTTAAGCTGGGGATGTCGCCTATGAATGCAATCATCGCTGCAACACTGCGAGGTGCTGAGTTATTGGGACAGGAGAAAAAACTTGGTAGTCTCACCCAAGGTAAGCTGGCAGATATTGTTGTAGTAGAAGGAAACCCTCTTGAAAACATCAGAAATCTGGATCATGTGCGAATGGTTTTCAAAGAAGGAGTTCGCTATCGATGAAACTGTTATCTTACATCCAATAAAAATAACGTTATGAGCGAAGCCACATTTCACTTCTACGACCTGAAGGTTGAAGTTATTGAAGGAGACAAGCCTTTTGTATGCAGCCACCAATTGGGTGATGCTTTTGAAGTGCGTGGAGAAAATCTTCACTTCAAAACGGAACGTCCTTTTTCTCTGTATGCTCTGGCAGCACTCCTGCCCTTACTTACACCCAAGCAACGACCTTTAAATCAATATGACTGGATGGCAACGGATCATATCATCGCCTGTCCTGATCCTCATTGTGGTGGGCGATTCAAAATTAGTCGCATCGGAAAGCGCATGTATAATCGATCAGCTACTACCATAGTCCCTTTACCTGAACAAAACGACTGGATCGAAAAAGAATGAATATCGAACGAAAAGAAATAGCACCAGATTTTTCCATTTCACGAATCATCAAAGGCGGCTGGCAATTATCGCAAGGTCATAGTGATGATAAGAAAGAAAATGCGGTTGAAGATATGTTTGCATCGGTCGAACAAGGCATCACTACCTTTGACTGTGCGGATATTTATACAGGCGTAGAAGAACTCATTGGAAAGTTTTTAGCCGAACGAAAAAGAAGACTCGGTTCAATATCCGATGTGCAGGTGCTCACCAAGTTTGTTCCTGACTTCGATATGCTTTCACGGATTACTAAATCACATGTAGAAAAGGTGATTGATCGTTCTTTGCAACGTTTAGGTGTTGAACAACTGGACATGGTGCAATTCAGCTGGTGGTCATATTCTATTCCACGCTGGATGGAGACAGCCCATTGGCTTAAAGAGTTACAGCAGGCCGGAAAAATCAAACTGATTTCTGGCACCAATTTCAATGCACAAGCTACCCGCGCCATGGTAGAATCTGGTGTGCCAGTCACAACACTACAAGTGCAATATTCGCTGCTTGATAATCGTCCTGAAAAAGAATTGATCGCTTTATGCAAGGAAAAAAATATTCATCTGCTTTGTTATGGTACCGTGGCCGGAGGATTTCTCAGTGAACGATGGCTCGGTGTGGATGAACCGCAACCTCCCTACGAAAACCGATCACTGGTAAAGTATAAACTTATGATTGAAGAGTTTGGCGGATGGAATTTATTTCAAATGCTTTTACGCACGTTGCATAAGATAGCCACTGAACACAAAGTGAGTATCACCAATGTCGCTACGCGTTATATTATTGAACGCGATCAGGTAGGCGGAGTAATTATCGGCACCCGTGATTCAAAACATATTCATGAAAACGCAGGCGTATTTCAGTTCTCCCTTACACCTGCTGATTATACTGCCATTGAAGAAATTATTTCGCAACGAAAAGGTCCTGCCGGAGATGTGTTTGATATTGAGCGCATCAAAGACGGGCCACACGGCAGCATCATGCGCTACAACCTGAACCAGGTAGACCTGTAATATTAAATTGAGTCTGTAACTATATGTCTGAAGTTTCCTCTTCCAAAACCTGGTCATCCAATTATCTTTTCCTGCTTGCTTCCATTGGCAGCACGGTGGGCTTATCCAACATCTGGAGGTTTACTTACCTCGCAGGTGAAAATGGTGGTGGTGCTTTTGTCCTGATCTACTTGCTATCACTGGTGGTGATGGGCGTTCCGATTCTCGCTGCTGAAATGGTCATCGGCAAACGTGGTGGAAAAAGTATGGTTGGAACATTAGAATCATTGCATCACAAAGATGGCATTCACACCGGCTGGAAATATTTTGGGTGGGTGGCGATGATTACCGTGTTCCTTATTCTCAGTTTTTATTCTGTGATTGCCGGCTGGACATTGGACTATACAGTCACGTCACTGGCGGGCTCATTGAATCATCTTGATAACGAAGGTGCAACATGCTTTCTATCAACAATTACTCGATAGTCCGTTTCGCATGATGATCGGACAAGGCATTTTCGTTATTGCTACAGTCTGGATTGTAGCCAAAGGTATTCAGAGATGGTCTCGAGAAATCCATTAGCTGGATGATGCCTGCATTGTTTGTGATTCTGTTGTTGCTGGTGGTTTACGGAATGATCTATGGCAAATTCATGGATGCATTGAGCTTTTTATTTGCACCCGATTTTTCAAAAATTACACCCCAGGTTGTGTTAGCCGCTTTTGGCCAGGCATTCTTCTCACTCGGCATTGGTGTCGGGGTGATGCTTACCTATGGTGCCTACATGCCACCCAAAACCAACGTAATAAAATCAGCGGTCATCATTGCATTCTCAGATGGCTTTGCATCCATGCTGGCAGGTCTGGCCATCTTTCCGATTGTGTTTCAATATGGCCTTTCTCCTACGGAAGGCCCCGGACTCATCTTCATCACCTTGCCCGTCACGTTTGGTGAATTGCCTGGTGGCGGATTCATTGGATCATTTTTCTTTTTGTTATTATTCTTCGCTGCCCTCACATCTTCCATCTCATTACTGGAATCCATCATTTCACATTTAGAAGAAAATATCAAAAGCAGCAGAACAAGGATCACGATTATTTCAGGAATTGTTTTGTGGCTGGTGGGATTGGGTACCGTATTCTCCTTTAACTACCTCTCCGATTTTACTCCGCTTGATTTCATCAGCGTGCTGAAAGGAAAAACCATTTTTGGTTTACTCGATTACTTTGGCTCCAATCTGCTCATGCCTGTCGGTGGAATTCTGATGGCTGTACTGGCCGGATGGATCTTATCCAAAGAAGTTGTTTTTGCTGAAATGAATTTGAAAAGCGAATGGCAGTTTACCGTCTGGCGATTTTTGGTCAGATACCTTGCTCCCATCATCCTGCTCTGGTTGTTCGTTTATAATTTGTAATGGTTGATTTCGGTTTAAGATAATGCCTTAGATGTTGCCATCGTGAGTGAGTGCAATAAATAACGGGAGAATCAGGCATTGAAAGATGTATTCCGCCCTTTCTGGGTTTGTCTGTTGTACCCATTTGAAATACCCTTGATTGATTTAGGGTATCATTCTATCAACTATCTTTGTCACTTGATTATTTAGTCATGGAAACAACTGCCCCATTCATCCCCACAGAAAATAATGAAGTCGTTTTTCAGGAAATTGCCAATAAAATAATTGGTCATGATTATGCCTTCGAAGGGCCATCCGGAAAGAAAAAATTACTTTATGCAGACTGGATTGCATCAGGACGGCTGTATGAGCCTATTGAAGAAATATTAACCAATAAATTCGGTCCGCTGGTGGGCAACACCCATTCTGAATCCAGCCATAGTGGCGAGGCCATGACACTCGCCTATAAAATGGCGCAACAAATCATTAAAAAACATGTGAACGCCAGCGATGAAGATGTTATCATCACCCAGGGCAGTGGCATGACAGGCGCTATCGCGAAACTTCAGCGTATGCTTGGGTTGCATGTGCCTGAAAAAGTGAAACCTTTTTACTCACAACCAGCCTCTGAAAGACCCGTGGTGTTTCTTACGCACATGGAACATCACTCCAACCAGACTTCATGGCTTGAGTGCGAAGTTGATGTGGTTGTTATTCCGCCAGGCGATGACTTGCTGGTAGACACGAAAAACCTTGAACTTGAAATCGTAAAATACAGGGACCGCAAATTTAAGATCGGATCATTTACAGCCTGCTCGAATGTAACGGGCATCTTTACTCCCTATCATGAACTCGCGCGTATCATGCATGAGCATGGTGGTTTGTGCTTTGTAGACTTCGCTGCCTCAGCGCCTTATGCAGATATGAATATGCATCCGGAAAATCCTGCCGAATCACTGGATGCTATTTTCTTTTCACCACATAAATTCCTGGGTGGGCCAGGAAGTGCAGGCGTACTGATCTTCGACAAGAAGTTATACACCAACCAGATACCAGACATGCCCGGTGGCGGAACTGTTTCATGGACTAACCCATGGGGTGAACATCATTACTTTGAAGACATCGAGACACGTGAAGATGGTGGAACACCTGCGTTTCTCCAGACAATTCGTGCAGCGCTGGCAATCAAATTAAAAGAGCAAATTGGCGTTGACCGAATCGCACAACGCGAAGCTGAACTGCTCGATGTTGCCTTTGCCCGATTATCAACAATTCCCGGACTGAACATTCTTGCTCCCAATCATAAAGATCGACTGGGCGTAATCTCTTTTTATATCGACCAGCTTCATTACAATTTCATCGTAAGGGTACTCAGCGATCATTTTGGTATTCAGGTGCGTGGAGGTTGCTCATGTGCAGGCACCTATGGTCATTATCTGTTATATGTTGATCAGGAATACTCAAAGAAAATAACAGCCCGCATCGATTCAGGTGATCTCTCTGAAAAACCGGGCTGGGTGCGCCTATCACTGCATCCGGTGATGACTCTTGAAGAGGTGCATTTCATTGCCGATGCCATTGAAAAAATTGCCTTGCATCCCGAACGTTGGATGGATCAGTACGAATATTCATCGCACACCAATGAATATCATCCTTTAAAGGAAAATGATAACCTGAAAATACAATTGAACCAGTGGTTTAATCTTGAGATTGACTAAAATCAGATAACCGTTGATTTATCCTTTCGTCTTGTAAAGTTTCTCGTAATACTCTTCCAGCATTCGCTTAACAGCAAACTGATCTTTTGTACTGAGTATACTTTGCTTCATCATATCAATCCACTTGGCGCGGTTTTTATAATAGCATGGCACTACTTCATTAAGTAATACTTTATACATCGACTTCTGATCGTGGGCATCCAGCTTTTCTTCTTTCTTGTTTTCATAACCATCACCAATCTGCCATCCATTCACTCCATGCTGACAAGCTTCCGGCCACCAGCCATCCAGTATACTTAAGTTCAATACGCCATTCATGGCGGCTTTCATTCCGGAAGTTCCACTTGCTTCTTGTGGTCTGCGTGGATTGTTTAACCATACATCACTGCCACGCACCAACATCGAGCCTATCGTCATATCATAATTCTCAAGAAATACCACGGAGTTCGGATATTCCTTTGTCAAGGCAACGATATTCTCTACAATCTCTTTTCCGCGATCATCCAATGGATGTGCTTTGCCTGAAAAGATAATCTGAAGTTTACCGCTTCGGAACAGCTCATCAATTTTCGGGCGGTCGCTGAAAATAAAATCACTGCGTTTGTAAGGCACCGCTCTTCTGGAGAAGCCGATCAACAAGGAATCTTCCTTCAATTGAACACCCGTTCTTTCTTTAACAAACTCCAGGAGTTTGCGCTTATTTTCAAGATGTGTATTCCACAGATCACCACCATTGCTTGCTGCTTCCACCATGCGATTGTCTACCCAGGTAGGTTTATGAATGGCGTTGGTGATGCCCACAATTTCTGACCGGTCTTTTACCTTGTTCCACATTTTATTTGCCGTAACTGCATGCAGTTGCGCTACTGCATTTGAATTTCGTGACAAGCGTAACGCGCCAACGGTCATGTTAAACGGTGAGCCGCCCAGTTGCTTTAATTGCTTTTTACTGAAGCTGCCATTATCAGCACCCATATACAATAACCGATCGATGTAATGTGATTCATTTCCCTGCACCACCGGTGTGTGTGTGGTGAATACTATTTCATTGCGGGTGGCGGCAAATGCTTCATCATAGGTTTTTCCTTCTGCCAGTTTTTCGCGCATCAACTCAAATCCTGCAAACAGTGCATGGCCTTCATTGAAATGATACACATCGGTTTTAATACCCAGGGCACGCAATGCCTTTACACCACCAATACCCAATACCATTTCCTGGGCAATACGCTCTTCACCAAACCAACCATATAATTGTCCGCAAATCCAGCTGTCTTCATTGCCAGGAACATCCGTATCCAGTAAATAGATTGGTGCGTTGCCAAACTCCTCGCACAACCAGACTTTACATTTTACTTCACGATTGCGGATAGTAACGGAAACCGTCACACCGGTATCTTTTAAAAAATCATATTTGTAGATAGGATACGTATCCAGTACTTTTCCCTTATCGGTGATACGCTGATCGGTATAACCCTGTTTCCATTTAAGACCTATGCCCACCATGGGATAGTTATGATCTTTTGCTCCCTTTAGATAATCACCGGCCAGGATGCCCAATCCTCCGGCATACATTTTAAAGTCGCTTTGCAAGGCATATTCCATACAAAAATATGCTACCCTTGGTAAACTGGTATTTTCCTGTGCCATCGGTTGTTGAGATTTATAGATAATTAATAGTTAGTTCAATGCTGTAAATATGTTAATTTTTCCGCGAACCCATAAGAGAAATTTCTACCCGGTCACCAACCTTATATTTATCAAGTGTAGTAGTGACCCACAATATTAGTTGCCGATAGGTAATTTTCAATTCACAGAGGTTGCCGCAGAATCTAACTTCCTCTATAGTAAACCGGTTGGCAGTTTTACTTTTCCTGATCCTGAACTCCTCAGGCCGCGCCAGTCTCATGCCCGTTGGATTCTTAACACCTACAATTTTTTGTTGACCTGTGGTAAGAAGATTATACGTGCCAAATAATCCTGCTACATATTCATTTACCGGCTCCCGGTAAATCTGCTTGGGAGTGCCGTGCTGTATTACATTTCCATCTTTCAACACCATGATCTCATCCGCCCATGCGAGTGTATCCGCAGGATCGTGCGAAACCATGATACAGGTGATGCGCAGTTTCTTACCAATTTCATCGATTACTTTTTTCAGAATTCCCTTCAGCACCATGTCCAGGTTAGTGAACGGTTCATCCAGTAGCAAAAGCGAAGGCTTTCCAATCAGCAACCGTGCAATGGCGATGCGTTGTTTTTCACCACCAGAAAGCTGGTCGGTTTTGCGATTTACTAAGTGATCAATCCTGCAAACCGAAAATATTGAAGCGGCTTCTTTTTCAGGTATGGAGCTTGCATATTCCAGCACCTGCTCTACGCGAAGAAATTTAGGAAGATCAAACTGTTGTGATAGATAGGCGATCTGCGGATGTCCGGCCACCAGGTTTTCATCAGGTCCTTTAATTTTATCATTTTTCAACAACACTTCTCCTGCATCGGCTTGCATCAGGCCTGCAATAATTTTCAGCAATGAACTTTTTCCCGATCCGGTCTCACCGGCAATAACGACCCGTTGAAATTGTTTTTGCTGAAAGGAAATGTTACTCAGAATGACACGGTCATTCGATTTTTTGCTGATATGGGATACTTCTAAAAAACTCACAGATAGTCAGGGTAGTTAAATTTTATGGTATCCCTAATAGGTTTCCATCACTTTCCAAAGTTGATCAAATTCTTTCAGAAATGATTTCACAACTCCGCCATCTTTTGTGAGTAGAATATTTTCATGATTAAATCTGGCAGCACTGCGTGTCCAGTTATAACTTCCTGTGATCAGCGATTTATCATCCACTACCATGAATTTGTGATGCATGTGGTTAGGCGTTCTGTCCATCTTCACTGCAATACCCAGCGTTGCTATTTGTTCGATATCAGAGCCTTCGTCCAGTGATTTATCATTGTCGGTAATGATTTTGATTTCTGTTCCCCGCATATGCGCAGTAATGATGGCATCCGTAATCTGATCATCACTGATGGTGAACACACAAATCTGTAAGTTATTTACGGCTGCTTTAATTTGGTTGATGATCACCGTGCGGCATGCTTCGCCAGGACTGAAAAAGGCATCAGAAGTCGATGGCATAGGATGGCTGATCAATGTATTATTAGCACTTTTAACCCATTCAAGAATGAAATTGTAATTTGAAGGAGTGACTTTTTCATTTGCCAGTTCATAGATTTTGCTTCGCACAAAATTAAGCTGATGCTCATCCAACGGTTTTTCTGTAATAAGCTGTTTCAGGGATTTTCTTTCCGATTTAGAGAAAAATTCATCCTGAATACTTGCCCTGAGTTGTTCTATAATTTCTTCCATCAGCAGGTTTAATATGGGTAGTAAGATACGAAGGTATTCAACATAATGGATTGGTGAAAAATGCCACCATCGCAAAACAAAAAATATAATATCTTTGCCCCCTTATTTTAAAAAGCAATGATTTCAGTAGACTCAGTAACGGTAGAATTTAACAGCTCAGCTCTCTTTAGTAACATCACGTTCAATATCAACGAAAATGACCGTATAGCCCTTATGGGCAAGAATGGCGCAGGAAAATCCACTTTACTCAAAATTATCGCGGGTGTCAGCAAGCCTACCCGGGGCAAAGTGTCGGCTCCCAAAGATGCGATCATTGCATATCTGCCACAGCATCTGCTTACCGAAGACGATTGCACCGTTTTTGAAGAAACATCAAAGGCTTTTTCGAAAATCATGAATATGAAAAAGCAGATGGACGAATTCAACCATCAGCTGGAAACGCGAACAGATTACGAGTCGGACGAATACTCAAAAATCATTGAACAGGTATCTGAACTCAGTGAGAAATATTACAGTATTGAAGAAATAAATTTTGACGCAGAAATTGAGAAAACCCTGATGGGACTCGGTTTTGTGCGTAGCGATTTTACAAGATCTACGAAGGAATTCAGCGGTGGATGGCGCATGCGCATAGAACTCGCCAAAATACTTTTGCAAAAACCTGATCTGATCCTGCTCGATGAGCCCACCAACCACCTGGATATTGAATCGGTGCAATGGCTGGAAGATTTTTTGAAGACCAGTGCCAAAGCGGTTATTGTCATCAGTCACGATAAAACATTTGTAGATAACCTTACCAACCGCACCATTGAAGTAACGATGGGCCGCATCTACGATTACAAAACCAACTACTCGCACTATCTGCAACTGCGTAAAGAAAGACGCGAGCAGCAGCAAAAACATTTTGATGATCAGCAAAAAGAGATTGCCGACATTCAAGGATTCATCGATCGGTTCAAAGGCACGTATTCCAAAACACTTCAGGTACAATCGCGCGTAAAGATGCTGGAGAAGATTGAGATCGTGCAGGTGGATGAGATGGATACTTCTTCGTTGAATCTGAAGTTCCCTCCTGCTCCACGCTCTGGCAACTATCCGGTGATTGTGGAAGGCCTCACTAAAAAATATGGCGATCATGTTGTGTTTCAGGATGCCTCACTTACCATTTCGCGCGGAGAAAAAGTAGCGTTTGTCGGAAAGAACGGAGAAGGAAAGTCTACCATGATCAAAGCCATCATGGGCGAAATAGATTATGACGGCAAAATGCAACTCGGACATAATTCGATGATCGGATACTTTGCCCAGAATCAGGCTGCCCTGCTGGATGAAAGTATCACTGTATTTGAAACGATCGATCAGATTGCGCAAGGAGACATCCGCGCAAAGATTAAAGACCTGCTTGGTGCCTTCATGTTTAGTGGCGATAACATCGACAAAAAAGTAAAGGTGCTTTCTGGTGGTGAAAAAACACGCCTCGCCATGCTCAAACTTTTACTTCAGCCTGTGAACCTGTTGATTCTTGATGAACCTACCAACCACTTAGACATCAAAACAAAAGACATCCTTAAAGATGCGCTGCTGGCATTTGATGGCACATTGATTCTCGTATCTCACGATCGTGATTTTCTGGTTGGTCTTGCCAACAAAGTTTTTGAGTTTGGAAACAAGCGCGTTCGTGAGCACTTCGAAGACATCAACGGATTCCTGAGAAACAAAAAGATCGAAAACCTGAAAGAGATTGAAAGAAGTGTAAAGGCTTAAATGAATATGCCTGTAATACGTGTCATCTGATCGCAGATGCTTGTATATATAAAAAATGAAATTGAAGAATCTTATACCCTGTCTGACCTTACTTATCATTTCATGTATGAATGAATCTGTCCGATATGAATACGCTGACGGCAACGCCAATCTCTACCTGTTGTCAGAAACGGAATTAAGATTTGTGCCCGTAAAACCAGAGGAAAGTTCTACCGGATTGTACAGTGGTGGTGAACCGAGAAATGTAACTGTTACAAAGGCTCAATTTCAGGAATTGAAAGTACTTTTTGATAATGCACTGGATAATTCTGCCAGCCACATGAAAGACCGGATGAAAACAAGCGGCCTGATTTCCATGATCGGATCCAGCAGCAAAGAACAATGTATTATCAAACCAGGCTGTGCCGAGATGATTGAGATTGAAAAGACTTTAAAAAGAATGCTTCACTGAAAAAAATCTGGGCATTCTTGCCTTTTCATTTAATCCCGCATTTTGAGATTTGTCAGTTCATCGTAAAATACAAATCATAATGTTTTTTGCAGTTTGGATTAAAAGATGACTGGCATCGCGGACAGGTGTTGTTACTTTCCATATACTCCGTGATCGACAGTTCATGTCCGCATACACCGCAGAGAATTGCTTTCTCATCACGCTCATTAATTTCCCAGGTAACAGCCTTGTGATCGGTTTCTTCTGTATGACACGAATAACAAGGGAAGTACGTATCACAACATTTGAATTTTATTGCAATGATATCCAGTTCGGTATGATAATGTGAACAGCGGGTCTGATCGTCAATCACCTTACCTTTTACCATGAGCCCGCCAATGATCCGGTTGTGAGGAATCGTATCCATTTGATCACTGGATAATACGTTGCTTTCATTCTTTTTACAACTACCAGAAAAAATCATCACCAGGCAACCTAATAGAATCGCAAACACATTGTTCATACACTTGAATTATTTGAATTTTCCGGTCTCAAATATCGTCTTATTAAGATAATTGTAATCTGAGTTTTATAATATTGTGAGGTAAACCAATTTATTATGATCCGGTCTGTCTTTTTCATCCTGGTTATTTCCGCTTTTGTTTCATTTACTCCACGTAATGTAAAAGGAAAATGGATACCCCTGTTCAATGGAAAAGACCTGAATGGCTGGACGATGAAAATGGCGGGACATCCGTTGGGTGAAAATTTTGGTAACACATTCCGCGTGGAGAACGGTATTCTGAGTGTGCGCTACGATCAATACAAAAGTTTTGACAATACATTTGGTGCACTCTATTACGACAAGGAATTTTCAAACTACCGGTTGAAAGTTGAATATCGCTTTGTTGGTGAAACCGCACCGGGAGCTCCTTCATGGGGCTTTCGCGATAGTGGCATACAATATCATGGACAACCACCCAAAACGATTGGATTAACGCAAAGCTTTCCGGTATGTATTGAATACAACCTGCATGGTGGCAATGGCAAAGACGATAGACCTGTTGGCGAGATTTGTACTCCCGGAACGATTGTAGATGTCAATGGAAAAAAGAATGAAACCTTCTGCACACCCGCTACAGTTAAAAGAACTTTTCATGGCGATCAGTGGGTGACGATTGAGATTGAAGTACGTGGCAATACAATCAGGCACTTTGTGAATGGAGAAGAAATCCTGCAATTCGAAAACCCACGCTACAATCCGGAACATGAGTTTGGTAAAACGTTTATCAAAGACAATAAAAATATTTTGCGATCCGGATATATTTCTCTTCAATCCAATAGTCATCCGATTGATTTCAGGAAGATTGAGATCATGGAGTTTCAATAATGAAAAATTCATTCTGAATTGTGCCGGCAAATACTTTTACCAGCAAGCACACAGAATTCAAGAAGTTATCAGGCGCTGATCATTAATAAATTATTTCTTCTCTCCTACGATCAGCACCCATGCGTTTCCATCAGGAGATTCAAATACCTGATTAACTGAAGTTTTACCATCGCCAGCAGTCTCCCCGGTTTTAGGGTTGAACCAATGCCAGGATAATCCCGCTGGTAAATTTTTAATTTCTAACGCACCACCGTTCTCCAGAAATGAAATATAAAACTTGCCTTCTTTCGCCAGCAAGGGTTTGCCATCGGCAAGATCCCATCGCTTCTCCATGTCTGTAAAATCGTAACCGCGATAAGCTTTTGTAACAAATCCTACGTACGTGCTTCCTTCAAGGTCAATTGACTCGCGCCAAGAGAGAGGCTGATCAGTCCATGTTTCCCAACCCGGTTCGTCACTGGTTGTTTTCCATTGCCACAAGGCCGCAGCTCCATACACTACGCCCATCGTTCCACCATGCATTAACTGATTCCATGCGTCAACTCCCTGCCACCAGCCTAAACCCAGTTTGCCTCCTCCCATACCTTCATAGGTGGGCTCGCCATTCATAGAAGCTTTGGTGGGTGTGTAGTCGTACATTCTTTCAACTTTACTGTAATCATGTTCACTGCCATGACCCGTTTGTGCCCATTGAAAATCAAGCCAGGGTTCTGCATGATGCGACCGGTTTTGATGAAATGCTTTTGTGCTATCACCTTGTGCCCAGTCGGGTAAATAATTGTCAGCAGGACTGTAGTGAATACCTGTTGGCTGCTGATAGCTATCCCATTTTTCGATGGCTTCACCACCTGGTTTAACACCTGGATCGAGGCCTGTTCCATCACCACTCACGAGCCACATCGCAGGCATGCTGCCAAATCGTGCAACAAGGTATTTGCAATAGCGGGCATATTCATCCGGGTCAGCAGTAGTTCCTAAAACCGTTTTGCCCTTCCAGCCAAATCCATGAAACACGGGCTGATACACCGGTACGATTTCGTGCTCAACCAGTATGGTCATCAGTGAATCAACGTATTGAAAGTAATCCGTATTGATATCATTTAAATGTCCATCGGGCAAGTCATCAAATGCGCGTGCAAATCCATACACCGTATCACGTTTATTGGGGCCTTCGGCATATCGGTCGGGCTGCAGCGACATAAGCAGTGCGGTGTTAAATCCTTTTTGCATGCGGTCATCCGCATAAATTTTCACCTGACTGGCTGTGGCCCGAAACGGAATACTCCAGGGTGTATCGCCAACCACTAAAAATGGTGTGCCATCTGCATGAACAACATTTCGCTTTTGCGGAGACATTTTTAACAGTCCATGCCGTATCAATTGATTATCTCCCTTGTAGGCAACGGACTTTATGGAGCCTTTCTTGCCGGCCAATCCTTTATCATCGGAGGTTGAGTAGGTTGTCCACGTCCATAATGAATTTGCATCGGGCGGTGCAAAACGGATTACCCATTCATTGCCACCATTCCAGAAAGCCGGACGTAACATAGTCTCCCCATTTTCATTTATAAATTCCGCCCACATGTCAACATCCGTATAGGGATTGGTATAGGTTTTATCGGAATTATAAACCAATTCAGTGGTGTTCCATTGTTCTGCTTCCAGTGGCGCCTGGGGTTTTGTGCAAGAGACCGATATGTAAAGAGTGATGAATGTGAATAATAATCTCGTTAGACGATTTATATCAATCATGGAAATATCTTTTATTAACAGTTTACTTAACCTTTGCCTTATCAATATTCACCTGCATACCATCCACTGGCTGATCAGAATAAATAATCGCTTCGGAAGAATACATGGTGTGTTCTTTCGAAGGATTTAAAATCTTCAGTTTCACGGTATGCTTTCCTTTCGGGATCTGATACTTCCAGCATAACTCGTGGCGCCTTGTAGTAAAATTTACAGGAATCAGCGGCTTCTCAATCAGTTCATCATCGAGATATAATTCAGTATTGAATACATAGTCGCTCGTGTTTGCCCAAGGGGAAGCACTGCCCTTCAATACAAAGCCGGTGCCTTCAAATTCAAAACTGATTTCATCTTTAGCTTCCGACCAGGTGACGGGAATTTTATTATCCGGATAAAGACCATCAAAACTCTTTTCAAGTTTCACGGCCATGGGTGTTTGGGATGGAAATGTAATCTGTTCACCTTCAATCTTTCCTCCGTTCATTTCAATATTCTGCAACGCATGTTTGTATCCGATCTCATACACATCATTCAATGAAATGGTCGTGTATTTAAAATCAATGTCTTCCGCTTCTTTCAAACCCATTTTCCAGTAAGCCGGAATATTTTCATAACCCATGATCGTTCCCAGGATTCCTCCCGCAGAAGATGGGTTACAATCAGCATCCTGCCCGGCACGCGTAGATATCTCCAGTGTTTTCGTGAAGTCGCCTTCGCCATACAGCAAACCCATCACCACATAAGCAGCATTTACTTTCGCATCAATATTGAATGGATGAAAAACACCATCCGGGCAACCGATATCACTGGCCCATTTCTTTTCTACTTCCAGCCATGTTTGTTTCCAGTCGGTGGGATATTGTTTATGCCAGCCAATCACATCATTGATACACTGATAAAATTCACTTTGCGCAGGAATCGTCTTGAGCGCTTCGCTCACAATGAATGGAATATCATTCGAGGTAAATGCGAGTGCATACAGCGCACCGACATAAACACCACCATACCAGCCATCGCCATAGTTCATGATGTGGCCAATTTTATCACTGATTTCAGATGCCGTGTTCGGCATTCCCGGACTCATCAAACCAGCAAAGTCTGCTTCAATCTGGTAGTCGATGCAATCTGCATGAGGATTGTTCGACCAGTGTCCTGAAGCCGGTGCACCAATTCCATTTAAAATATTGTAGCGTCCGGCCTGGTTGGCATGCCATAGCGCGTAGCCGGCATGAGCATAGGCGTTGGCGAATGAATCAACCGGAGCATCAAGGCCATGCTTTTCAAAAACATCCACAAACGTGAGATCCATGTAGAGATCATCGTAAAGGCCCGGAGTATTTTCCATGGTCTTTTTCAGATACCCGTCATACCAGAGCAGTGGCTGATAATCACCAATAAATGCCCCCTGAAACCGGAATTCATAGGGACCACCAAAGGTTACTCCAATGGTCTGCCCGGCCCATCCTCCCATGATTTTATCTTTAAGCTGTTCTTTGGAAAGCGTAACGACCTTTGCCTGCGTGGTTTCATTTGCTGATTGTTGTGTGCACGAAATGAAGATTGATACGATGATCAGGCAGATGAGGAGATTTTTCATTGGTCAGGGCGGATTATTGAAAGTTCACGGTTTAAGCTTCAATGAGTAATTTATGAATAATTATTGACTCTGGTTACTCCGATTAAACTGACTTGAGTGTAGTCACTAACCTATAGAAGTTCAATAAAAAAAACCGAAGCAAATATTTATCGTCATGCAAATTCACCTGGGAAGTTTAAGATCAAAATGTAATGAATACTCCGCTTCGTTATCCATTAACCAATGGTGCAACCCGTGACCCTATCAATTCTATCGCTTGTAAAAGTTGCGCGTGCGATAAGCCTGCATTGTCCATTTGGAAAGAGAACCTTGAAATACCACCAAGTGCTTCGCTATGCCGAAGGATTTTCTCAGCTACCTCTTCAGGACTGCCCACGAGGAAAGCACCTGTCGGACCACGTTGTGCTTCAAAACGTTGTCGTGTAACGGGTGGCCAGCCTCGCTCCTTGCCAATGCGTGTGAATGTTTCTGCATAACCCGGATAATAATCTTCAACGGCTTCTTGCGTAGTGTTGGCCACATAACCCAAAGAGTGCAGTCCAACCTTCAACGCTTCAGGCAGATGGCCAGCTTCTTTTCCGGCTTGGCGATAGAGATCCACCAATGGACGGAAGCGATGGGTTTCACCTCCAATGATAGCAATCATCAAGGGAAGACCCAGAACACCGGCTCGTATAAATGATTCAGGTGTCCCACCTACGCCAAGCCAGATGGGCAACGGATTTTGCAATGGCCGGGGATAGATGGTCTGATTCTTTAGCGCAGGTCTGAATTTACCAGACCAGTTAACAACCTCATTCCTGCTGATCGTGAGCAAGAGTTCCAGCTTCTCTGCAAAAAGTGCATCATAATCCTGGAGGTTATAACCAAAGAGTGGGAATGATTCTATGAATGAACCACGACCCACCACCATTTCGGCACGACCTTGCGACACCAGATCCAGTGTGGCAAAGTTTTGAAATACACGCACAGGATCAGCCGCACTCAACACGGTAACGGCACTGATAAGGCGAATGCGTTTAGTACGTGCTGCAGCAGCGGCAAGCAACACAGTAGGTGCCGAATCCAGAAACTCCTTACGGTGATGCTCGCCTATTCCAAATACATCAAGTCCCGAATCATCGGCATGCTCAATCCGCTCCAGCAATTCCTTTATTACCTGTGCATTATTGTTTGTTGTGGGCTTACCATCGCTGCCCATATTGGAGGCGAAACTATCAATTCCTATTTCCATCGCTCTAATTTCCAAACAAGTCCAGCTGTTTTCTTGGTGCGACTGGTTTTTGCTTCTGCGGTTTGCCTTCAGGTATGTCTGCCGGTTTACCGATTTCGGAATAACTACCAACACGAATGATATTGTAGCTGGTGATTTTTTCTAGTCCCTCGCTGTTAATCTTCTTTTCTATTTCCAGCGTGCAATTGATGGTAGTTCCGCTTTTAAACTCAACCTTACCCGATTGTACCTGCGATATAAATTCATCTGACTTCATACTGAAGGAAATCGGTGCCCCATTGTAAATGCCTTTCCATTTATATTTTCCTTTGGCCAGCACGGGAGAAATTATTTCAATAGGTACGTTTTCAAAAACGAGCGGCTCAAGCTGATCCGATTTAAGAATGAAAGACTTAAATCCCTCGCGCGTCATCATTTGTTCCTCGGTAATGGGCTTTCTCGAAGAATCAGTAATGACTACGGAAATACTTTTTATCTTTTTGTATTTCGATAAAGCATCGTAAAAGTTCGACCTTCTTTTTTTAATCAGGTTGCTTTGATCGAGCGCTGGTATTTTACCTTCCGCCTCTGATTTCAAATGGGCGATAACCAGCCGTAGCTGCTCCTTTTGCTGTTCGGTAATCTCTTTATCTGCAAATAGGTTATCGGCCAGCAGTTCTGCAAGGAGACTGACAGAGGTGTGCATCGGGGTTGCCAGCACTGCGTTAGCCAGCAAGGTTACCAGGGTAATTTTTGCAAGCGAGGTTTTCTTTTCCGATCTGGCGACCAGTGTGATCCAGCTTTTCAACCCCCCTTTGGCGGATGGTTCCGTTTCAAGTTTAATATCGGTACTACAAGCGGTGGCAATTGCTTTTATTAATTCCAGCAATTCGCGTTCACATTTATTATGAACCAATGCATCCATGGTATGCGACTTATCGCTAAACCAGTAATGAATCTGCAGTTTACTGGCAGTAATCAACGAATCGGAAGTGTCAGCCATAATTTAATTCACCCTAAAGGAGTTTTTGAAGTCGGCAAAAATATTCAATTAAGGCTGTATTTAAAAAGACGGGAAAATGACCGTCTGTTTTTGGGGAAGGATGATGGATTAAATCACAATTTTTATTCTAATAAGTGGCCCGGATAATCATTGCAACAACACCTGCAATAAAGTACGTACCGGGATCAACACCCTGACAACCAGGTAATCTAAACCGGTTTAAATGAGCTTAATGCCCTCGGGCTCAAGGGTAATCTTACGTTGTTTGTATAACGTGCCAATCGCTTTTTTATATGCTTTCTTGCTGATGCCAAACTGCTTGTAAACCTCTTCAGGTGTGCTTTTATCTGTTATCGGTAAAAATCCTTTTTGCGCAGTGAGTTTTTTAAGAATCAATTCACAATTGGGATCATTGAAATTCTCAAATCCTATTGGTTGTAACGAGATATCAAGTTTATTGTCATCGCGGATCTGCTTTACATAGCCTTTTATTTTATCACCTATGTTGAGTTTTGTGAAGATGTCGCTTTCGAAGATCAGACCTTCGTGTAGCTGGTTCACTATCACTGAAAAACCGAGGTCGGTCTTTTTCATCACCATCACGTCCACGGCCTCTCCTTCTTTTACGGTAAGCGGATCATTTTTAAGTCGCTTCTCAATTTTGTTGGTGGCATATAACCGGTCGGTTTTTTTATCCAGATCGAGGTAAACAATGTACCATCTTCCCTCCTCCATTTTCTGGCGTTGTTCACGAAACGGAACCAGCAACTCTTTCTCCAGGCCCCAGTCCAGAAAGGCACCCACATTGCTGACTGATGTTACACGCAGGAAGGCAAACTGATGAAGCAAAATCTTTGGCTTCAGTGTAGTGGCTATGATCCGTTCTTCATGATCGCGATACACAAATACATTGATCTTCTCCCCGATTTCAAAATTTTCAGGACAATATTTATTGGGAAGCAATACATCTTCATCACCCTCTTCATCGCCAAGAAACAGGCCTACAGTGGTGTGACGTAATATGATTAAATCCTGATGCTGGCCGATGGGTATCAATGTGTCTTTGTTTTTTTGCAAAGCTAATCAATATAATCCGCGATCAACGATTGTTGATCAGAGGTTAAGCCCGTTCTATATTGGTGTTCTTCATCAACACGGTATATTTGATGTAGTAATGAAGCTATGACAGAACAACCCGATTCGATCATTGTCGGTGGCGGATTTTCAGGTTTGGCCGCTGCGCGCATTTTACATAATGCCGGTAAGAAATTCATATTACTGGAAGCACGCGAGCGGCTGGGAGGACGAACGCACACGCATCATTTTGCCGATGGAAAATATGCAGATCTCGGAGGTCAGTGGATTGGTCCCACGCAAGACCGCATGTATGAACTTGCCCGTGAATACAATGTAAGCTGGTATGAAACCTATAATGAAGGCAGGAACATCATTGATCTGAACAAGACCATCAAAACCTACACAGGCCTGATTCCCAAGATGGATGTAGCCTCATTAATCAACATTGATTACGTATTGAAAAAGCTGGAACGCCTGGCAAAGCAGATTTCATTGAACGCCCCATGGGCAGCCCCAAAAGCCAGGGAATGGGATCGTGTAAGCCTGGAAGATTTCGTGCGAAAGCACAGCTATACAAGCAGTTGCTATAAAGTAGTTCGTGCCGGACTTGAAACCGTCTATGCCTGTGAGCTCAATGAAGTCTCGCTGTTACATGCACTTTTTTATATCCGGTCAGGTACGAATCTGAATAATCTTTTAAGCATACAGGATGGCGCGCAGCAGCATCGCATCAAAGGTGGTATGCAAACACTGGCTGAAAAGATAGCTGTACCTTTTTCAGATTCCATCCGGTTCAATAGTCCGGTGAAACGGGTTGTCCAGCACGAAAATCATGTGACCGTTGAAGGAGATCATTTTTCTTACCAGGCAAAGAACATCATCATCGCTATCCCGCCTGTTTTGATTTCGGACATTGATTTTACTCCTGCTTTGCCGATGTATAAAAGTCAGTTGATTCAGAAGCTTTCGATGGGCATCGTAGGTAAAGTGCTGGGTGTGTATGAAAAACCATTCTGGCGCGAACAGGGTTACAGCGGCCAGGTGGTAACGGATGAGCATGCACCTTTTCAGACTTTGTTCGACTCCTCGCCTGCCGACAGCAGTTATGGTGTGCTCCTTGCCTTTTGTATTGCAAACCGGGCGCGTGATTTCTTTTCGGAAGATGAGGAAACAAGAAAGAAAATTGCCCTGGATAACTTCACCCGATACTTTGGTGAAACCGCCTCAAAACCGATTCAATATATTGACCATTGCTGGGCAGATGAAGCATGGAGCAAGGGCTGTTATGCCGCCATCTATCCTACTGGAGCATGGACAAATTTTGAGAATACATTGGCAGAACCAACAGGCAGAATTCACTGGGCAGGAACCGAAACTTCGGAGGTCTGGTACGGCTATATTGAAGGTGCAGTAAGAGCCGGTGAACGAGCTGCCAGTGAGATACTTAAGAAAGAAAATTAAATGAGAAAATTCATTCTCGTAATTGTGGTGATTCTGATCGTCTGGATGGCCTGGATTCGTATCGGCCGTCAGGCGGAATGGACTGAACCTGATCTTGCCCTGGATGTAAAGGAGGTAGTTTATGCAGATACAATCTGCCAGCGAAATGTTGTTGGTATACAACCTCACATGGTGACCACCGACTACCTGAGTCAGCGCCACTTTTATGAAAAAATGAAAGCCTACTTCGAGGAATCAAAGCAAGCCGGGTATTTCAACAAAAACACCGTGGTGCTTCTCCCCGAATACCTCGGCACCTGGCTGGTGATCAGCGATGAGAAGTCCTCCGTTGCCAAAGCCAAAACGGTAACAGGCGCCATGGCGATCATGGTATTGAGCAATCCTGTAAAGTTTGTGCAAGCCTTTCTTCAGCATCAAAATGAAAGTGATCAGGTAGCTGCGTCAATCTTCAGAATGAAAGGTGAATCCATGGCTGGCATCTATGGTGATACCTTTAAAGAGCTGGCTAAAAGCTACCAGGTTACGATTAACTCAGGTTCAATTGTACTGCCTGGGCCTTCTGTTCGCAATAATGAAATATTCATTGATTCCTCTCAGCCGCTTTACAACACGAGTTTTATCTTTTACCCCAATGGTGAAATTGATCAGCAGGTGATCAGAAAATCATTTCCAATCAGCAGTGAGATTCCGTTCGTCACCGCCTACCCCATCGAACAACTTCCCGTCTTTGATTTGTCCATTGGCAAAACTGCGGTGCTGGTGTGTGCCGATTCCTGGTATCCCGAAAGTTATGACCGCATCAGTCAGTTGAATGCTGAAGTGATACTGGTAAATTCCTATTGTGCCGGCAACAACACGATGGCTGCCAGCTGGAAGGGCTATGATGGAATCAGAACGCCTGATGATGTTGATTCAACGGATGTGCAGAAACTAAAAGAACAGGAAGCATGGGTAAAGTATGCGCTTCCCGGAAGAATAAAGAATACGAAAGCTGCCGTTGGAGTGAATGTATTTCTTCATGGTGAGTTATGGGATCTGGGCACGGATGGTCAGCTGTTTTTTATCAAGGATGGGAAATTATTAAAAGCAGGGAATTCGTTAAGGGCGGGAATTTGGAATATGTGTTTTTAAGCGCAAAGCAGAAAGCGGAAAGCAGAAAGTGTAAAGTGTAAAGTGTAAAGCTGAAAGGTTAATGACTTAGGTGGAATAGTAAATGGATCAAATCGTAACTATACAATTATAAAATTATGCAATACAGAAAATTAGGTAATTCAGATTTAGAACTCTCGGTGATCACCTTTGGTGCGTGGGCTGCTGGTGGCTGGATGTGGGGCGGCACGGAGCGCAAGGATTCAGTAAATGCCATACGCGAATCCTTTGAACTTGGAGTTACTTCGATAGACACCGCTCCTGCCTATGGACAGGGCTTAAGCGAAGAAATTGTGGGCGAAGCAGTGGCTGGCATTCCGCGCGATAAAGTACAGATCATCACCAAATACGGCTTGCGCTGGGATTTGAAAAAAGGAGATTTCCATTTCAAAAGCAAAGACAACGATGGGCACGACATCGACATGTACAAGTATGCGGGGCGTGAAAGTATCATTCAGGAATGTGAAAACAGTTTACGCAGATTAAAGACCGATTATATTGATCTCTATCAGATTCACTGGAATGATTCTACCACTCCGATTTCTGAAACGATGGAGACCGTTGCTAAACTGATCGATCAGGGAAAGGTAAGACATGCCGGAGTGTGTAATTACAACGTAGCGCAAATGGTGGAAGCGGATAAGACCTTAAACCTCGTTTCCAACCAGGTACCATACAGCATGGTGAAAAGGGAAATCGAAAAAGAAGTAGTTCCGCATTGCATTAAAAACAAAAAAGCAATTCTGGCTTACAGTCCGCTGGAACGCGGTCTGCTAACCGGAAAGATGAAGCCCGGTTATAAATTTGAAGAAGGTGATCATCGTGCCAATCTATTATACTTCAGTGATGAAAATATAAGACGCACCAATCAATTTCTCGATAAGATAAAACCTATTGCAACATCGAAAGGTATTACACTCAGTCAGCTGGTGTTAAGCTGGACATTGGCACAACCCGGAATTACCATCGCACTGGTTGGAGCAAGAAATGCCGGGCAGGCCGTGGCCAATGCAAAAGCAGGTGAGATTGGATTGAGTGCAGATGAAATAAATGCTATCAATAAGCATCTTGAGAGTCTGGAGATTGTTAAGCCGTGAAAAGCGGAAAGTTGAAAGCGGAAAGCTAAAAGTAGAAAGTTGAAAGTTAAACATAGAAAGTCATGTGTGATACGCTGGTGGCGCTTCCGTCAGTAACTAAAAAAGGCAGCCTGTTGCTTGCCAAGAATTCGGATCGTGAGCCGGATGAGGCGCAGGCTATTGTTCATATTCCGCATAAGCTTCATACAGATAAAAAACTTTCCTGCACCTACATTGAAATCCCACAGGTTGCTGAAACCTATGAATGTATTCTTTCAAAACCATTTCAGATGTGGGGTGCGGAGATGGGCGCCAATGAACACGGACTTGTTATTGGCAATGAAGCTGTGTTCACGAAAGTGAAATTCGAAAAGCATAACAACGGCCTTACGGGAATGGATTTATTGAGGCTTGCTCTAGAGCGATGTAAAACTGCTGATGAAGCAATCACTTGCATTACTACGTTGCTGGAACAATACGGACAAGATGCCAGTGGTGGTTACAAGAACAAAAACTTTTATTACCACAACAGTTTTCTCATTGCCGACACACAACATGCCTGGGTGCTGGAAACCGCAGGAAGAGAATGGGCGGCTGAAAAAGTAAAAGACATCCGAAGCATTTCCAACAAACTCAGCATTGATGAAGCGGATAAGCTCAGCATTCACGCAAAATCATTCTCACAGAGTAAAGGTTGGTGGAAGGAAGGAACTCCATTCAGTTTTCAAAACGCGTATAGTGATTGGTTTTATACACGTATGGGCAGAGCATCAGCCCGACAAGCGTGTACTACTTCTTTGAGCAGGCAGAATTTGGGTGAATTAACTAGTACTGATTGCATGCGGATGCTACAAACGCATAATCTGGACGATGCCGACTTCAAACCATCGAGAGCGAATACAGGATCGGTTTGCATGCATGCCACCAGCTTACTTAATCCGAGCAACACAACCGGAAGTATGGTAGCTGAAATACGATCAGCATTACCTCACACGATCTGGCTTACGGGCACTTCACATCCATGCTTATCCGTTTATATTCCTTTTTACTTTGGTACGAATGTGTTAAATGATTTCAAGCAGCCATCAGCAAACCAAGATGATTCATTGTGGTGGAGGGCAGAAAAACTTCATCGGTGGATCTGCAAAGATTATCAAAAGAGAAAGGCATTGATCAATCAAGAGCGTATCGCCTTGCAGCACGAGTTCATTGAGAGGGAAATTACGTTGATGAAACCGGATGTTACGATTCAGTCACTGGAAACGTTCAGTCATGATTGTTTGAAGAAAGTATATGAGGCTATTGAGAAAGTGGATGAATTTTAAGGATGCACACAAATCCACATAGGGTCTTGGTTGTAATTTTTTTAACCGCAAAGGCGCTAAGAACGCAAAGGTAAATTCGGAATTGTTCAAAACCGAAAGTCTTCAACAAGTCCATCAGACCATCAACATGTAGAGTAAATTTTAAGGATGCACACAAATCCACATAGGGCCTTGGCTGTAATTTTTTTAACTCCAAAGTCGCAAAGAACGCAAAGGTAAAATCAGAATTGTTCAGTACGAAACGTTTTCAACATGTGTATCAGTCCATTAACATGTAGAGTAAATTTTAAGGATGCACACAAATCCACGCAGGGCCTTGGTTGTATTTTTTTTCACCGCAAAGACGCAAAGAACGCAAAGGTAAAATCAGAAAACCTCAGGAAGCAATGGAGTAAATGTCCTGAACAAACGCAAAACCAATTGGTGCCCTGGCGGCTTCGCGGTTTACTATTTAATCGATACAATCATCAAAATCACGCATCAAATATTTTCGTAAAGCATGACGATTGTCATTTTATTTTTTAGGTAAGTAGTGCAAATTTATTCAAGAGCAAAGGACATGGAGCAGAAAGGAAAATTCTAAATTATTTTTTTATGAACTACATCATTCAATCCCCGAAAAAAGAAGTAAGCCTCGAAAAAGAAGAACTTATTCAGAACAAGTTCAAAAGATTTGAGAAAATGCTTAATGGTATGATTCGCTGCGACATCGTGTTAAAAAAAGAGAAAAGCGGAGAACAGGAATCGTATGTGGTTGATGGACGATTACATATTCCGGGCAACGACTTGTTTGCCAGAGAACATGGTGCGAGTTATGAAATAGCTGCCGAGAAAGTGTGTGTTGATCTTGAAAATCAGATCCGGAAGCAAAAGGAAAAGGATAATAAACGGATGACAAAACCGGTAGATCACTTTGTACGTGATGTGAGCGATGAAGAACTTGAGTGAGTTAACTACATCAAAACAATTGAATTGCATTATGAAAACGAATCAGGAGCTACAAAAAGACGTTACAGACGAATTGAAATGGGAACCTTTGCTGGCAGAGGTAGTCTCTAAGATTGGCGTAACCGTTGATGACGGTGTGGTGACACTTTCTGGAAGAGTGAACAACTACGCACAAAAATTAAACGCAGAACAGGCTGCACAACGGGTAGCAGGTGTAAAGGTGGTTGCCGAAGATATTGAAGTAGTTATTCCCGGTAAAAGTGAACTCAGTGACACCGATATTGCAATAGCTGTAAAAAATGCATTGAAGTGGCACAGTGCAGTCAATGAAGACCTCATCGAAATAAAAGTTGAAGACGGCTGGGTTTATCTGGACGGAACGGCCGAATGGGAGTATCAGAAAAAGGCAGCTGATAATGCCGTGAAAGATATTGTGGGCGTGGCACGAATCATAAACCGTATCTCGTTGAAACCTACGGTGAATGCCAAAGATGTTAAAAGCAAAATCATGGCAGCCTTCCACCGGAGCGCCACCATTGATGCGGGCAATATTTCCATTGAAACCACGGGCACAAAAATAACCTTGCACGGAACTGTGCGATCCTGGGCCGAGAGAAAAGAAGCTGAGAATGCCGCGTGGTCTGCGCCAGGTGTAACAGATGTTGTGAACGAAATAAAAATCGACACTGAAATTCTGGTGTAAGTTTATGAAAACCACCGTATCCGTATTTTTTAAGTTTTCTCTTATCATCATTTCATGGCTGCTGGTGGGTTGCGGGTCAACGAGCAAGGTATTTACCGACTATGACAAATCTGCGAACCTGGATGAATACGAGACGTTTGGCTGGCTCACACAAACCGAAATTGAGGAAAGGAATAATCCGCTTTATTACAATGAATTAAATGACAAACGGATTAAGTATGCAGTAGGCAATCAGCTGGAAAGCAGAAATTACCGGTTTTCAGAAAATCCAGAATTGCTCATACACTATCACATCATTATCAATGATAGAACGATGTTGCGAACCGATCCATATGGTTATTACGGACCTTACTGGATGAGCACGGAGGTAACCATGTATGAGTATCGTGAAGGAACACTGATAGTAGATTTTATGGATGCCACAACGAATAGTCTGGTATGGCGCGGTTGGGTTACCAATTTTTTAAAAAACAGTGATCCGCAAAAGATGGAAAAGAGCATGAAAGATGCGGTGAACATGATATTTTCAAAATATCCCTATCGTGCAGGCAAAAAAGATGAGTCAATTGATCTTCAAAATTAAACACAAGGGCCATGATGTTTCAAGATCGCACCCACGCAGCATTTCTTCTCGCCCGTGAATTAAAAAAATATCTCAGGAAGAACGCGATTATCCTGGCTATTCCACGGGGTGGAGTTCCCGTAGGTTATACCATTGCCCATCAGTTATCACTGCCACTCGAAGTAGTACTGGTTAAGAAAATTGGCCACCCCGTCAACCCCGAATACGCCATAGGCTCGGTAAGTTCAACCGAACTTCTCTTAACAGATACCGAGGGGATTTCAGAAAAATACATTCAAAGTGAAATCACGCGGTTACGGAAAGTGATGAAGGACAAATACGAGGTATTCATGGAAGGCAGAAAACCTGCTGACTTAACGGGAAAAATTGCAATACTGATAGACGATGGTCTTGCCACAGGAAATACGATGCTTGCCTGCATTGAACATGTAAGGAAAGGCGGGCCTGATAAAATAGTAGTGGCAATACCTGTGTCGTCCATCAGTGCGCATAGGAAAGTTAAGGAAGCCGCAGATGAAGTGATTTGCCTTTACACCGCTGCAGACTTTTACGCGGTGGGCCAGTATTATGAAAACTTCCAGGAGGTAAGCGATGAAACCGTTACCAGGCTGATGAGAAAAGTAACCACTGAAGTGGTTGCTGAAAAGATTTAATAAGCGATTATGAAACGAAATACTATAATAATGATCGTTGTGCTGCTGGTTCTCTTGCTCATCATTGTCTATCGTTCATTTTAGCAAGCGATGCAAAAAGCATAGATCATAAAAATAAATGATTGTCGAATTTAACTACTAACGACTATGGCACTGAATTTTGAAAAGTATGCAGCCAAAGGAAATGAATTTCTAAATAAGCTGGCCGTTCGTCTGGGTGACGTTGAAAATCGTGATCGCGCAGGACGGGTTTTAAAAAGTGTATTAAGGGCATTGCGCAATCGCATATCCATCGAAGAATCCCTTCAGCTGATATCACAATTGCCCATGGTTATTAAAGCCGTGTATGTAGACGGCTGGAAACTGAACCAGGAATTCACCCGGATCAAAACCATTGAAGATTTCAGTGCAGAGGTAATGAAAGAAGATGGCGCTGCTGCATGGCGCGATTTCTCCAGCGTTGAAGAAGCCACGGATGCCATTGAAGCGGTGATGAAAACCCTGGCCGACTATGTTTCTGCCGGTGAACTGCATGACATCATTGATCTGATGCCAAGGGAAATAAAACAACATTTTACCGTATGGGTACATACACCCTGATAACACTGCCAGGAAGATGATGATAGAACCGTAACGCAGGCTCTTGCCTGATGATCAGTTGTGTTTCAATACAGTGTCTTGAGATGATTCTTTTTCAGTAAAAGATAGCTGCCCAGCAGCATGAGCATAACACCGAATATGCCGTATACGGCTTGCAGAAAATGCGTTTGTGGCAAGAGATAGATTTGCGCCATTATCCAGCCGGTTAAAATAACACCCTGATAAAAAATCAGGACAGGACTATTTTTATAATTGCCAGCCGTGAGCAAAGCTACCGATAAACCAAGCACCCCTATCAGGAGAAATAAAATGATGCCTGGACCACGGTAATTCGTAAACATAGTACCTGCCAGGCCATCGGTGCTCAATCGCATAGAATGGCCCGAAGGATCGAGGATAAGTGCTGCACCTCCAAACATGGCAGTTATACCTACCAGCGCCAACAGTATCATGGCAATGGTGCGCACTAAAATCAATGTCGATTTATTATTAACGGGTTTCATAGAATATTATTCAGTCATTACAAGTATTGGAATTTCCTCATGGTTGATCAGCTTTTCAGCAACACTGGAATTAAACAGCCTGTTGAATCCGGTTTGTGCATCATACACAACAGCAATTACATCCGCTTCTACAATTCTGGCAAATTTGCTTATGCCCCACTCCTCATCATTGGTTTCACTGATATTCAATGTATACCTGATATCAGGAACGGATTCCAGTAGTTGCTCAGCCATGATTCGCTTCGCTTCATTTTCCTCAATCAGATGAGCCAGCAGATTTAAAAATACCAGATCCAGCTCCGCATTCCATAATCTGGCAAATTCGGCAACCTCCTTTAGCGGTTTTCTTACGTCACCCCTGAATGTTGACGCGAAGATGATTCTTTTCGGATTGAAATGCTTGTTTGGCCGCTTGATCACCAGCACCGGCACAGAAGCTTTCCGAAGTACCTTTTGGGTCTTCGATCCTATAATAGCTTCACGGATTCCTTTTGCCCCATGAGAACCCATAATCAATAAGTCAATTCCATAGGGCTTGATATAGTCCTCAATAGATTCTTTCCCTTCATGCGGAACAAACACTGCTTTCGCTTTCAATCCTTCTTTCTCAAGGGCATCTACCTGTTTTTGTAATTGAAGACGTGCATGACCCACCTGATGTGGATTCTCTACGGTAGCAGTCTTATTCAAAACATGGGCAACCTGGGGCACGACTTCCTCCATGTGTATAACGAACAACCCGGCTCCGCTTCTGGCGGCAATCACTTTGGCTACATCCATGGCATTGTCGGCACAATCAGAATAATCGGTGGGAACCATTATTTTTTTCATAACGATCGGATTTATAACCCATAACTAAATCAACGCTTCATAAAGTAAGAATTTTCAGATCATCCGATCAATGACAATTGTCGCTGTACATATATGATTTATATCCTGCCGGCATGCCTGAAAATGAAATGATTGCGTGGTTGAAATACTGACCAAACTCACTCAATTTTGTTTCACAACCTTCATCATCCTGAAATCGTCATTCTGCATTCATCATTCTGCTTTTTGAATAATGAATATCGAATAATGAATGATGATTTTTGAAGTACCCTATGTTCTTGTTGGTCGCTGACCAACAAGCGCTCAAGTCTTCTGTATAACATTTAACATTGTAAACCTATTGTAGGATTATCATAAAAACTGTAAACTTATTTTAGGACGAGATTTTCCACCATGAGCGGAGTCCCCGAGGCGGGAGACTCCGCTGGGAATGGAGAATCAATATGATCGTGGAGATGGGTTTCATTGATATGTGATCATTGGCCTCTGTTCTGGTTTATTTATCCACGTGTGTCCTTTATTTGAAAAAACATTAACACTCTCCGCTACAGCCGCTCAAGCCAATAAGTGAGGTACTCTGGTGCAATTAAATTTGCATAACATTTACAATGTACACTATTAACGAAATTAATATCAAGAATGAAATTATTATCAGCAAACTTCTAAAGTTTTGTCTAAAAGCATTTTCGTTTCCCCAGCGAGATTTAAGTGTAGAGAACTTTTTGTGATATTTTATTCCATTAAAAATAAAAATTGAAGTGAATACTAAACCCATTATCATCGAAATTAATCGTCGATATTCAATAGATATAAATGTTGAACCAAACTTGAATTTTAAAACAAAGAAAAAGAGATTGAGAAGAATTAAAATTTGCATTAGGGAGACAGCTGCAACACCTGTAGCCCCAGTCCTACCATCAATCTTGAAATAGGCCTTGGTCACCCTGTAAAATATATAATCGAAAATTTTAAACATTTACTCTAATCCCTTTTAATTGAATAATCAAGTCCATAACCAATTCTATCAGTAACTGAAATTTTACTGCCTGTAAAGCCAAAGTATATGTCGGCTGCTGTATAAATAATTCCGACTGGTCCGAGAAATACCATACCACCACTTACTACAAATTTTCCGATGTCCCCTGCGGACACATTTCCCTTCCCAGCGGAGTCTCCCGCCTCGGGGACTCCGCGTCTTAGTAAATCCTGAACCTTGCCCTTGTTGGTGTTGCGCGTGGTAAGTGGGCGGTTTCACCAACGAGCTTGAACTTACACCACTCTGCGTTACACATGGCTCAACTTGCTTGCTGGTTGAGCCAACGCGCTGTTGCCTTGCGCAACACCAACATGGGCGGACATTTTAATTCTCAATCGTTGCAGGTCAGGCAACCTGCAACAACAACGAACTGCAACAACTACAACCCGCAACAATTACTAATTCATACTATTTTTTGACCAAAAACAACTCAGGCAAGTAAACTAAATCCATGGGTTATTTATTAAGTGTCTTCCAGCGATTTACCATTTCGTCTTTCCTGAGTTTCAGTTTGTCAACGGACTGCATGGCTTGTGCAGTGGGTTTCACATCGGCACTTTGAAAAATAGTCATCATGTGCAAAAACTTATCCTGCAATCCCACAATGGTCTCCTGTTCAAGAAGTGTTTCCGATATGCTTCCATACATCACATCCGGATTGTCGGGTGCACCTGATCCGCGCAAAGCGATTACCTGGTCTTTTTTACCTTTTGCCCATTTCGCTTTTGGATCACGTAACTTCTTGTCGATCGCTTCACGAATAGCCTGCAGTTCCTGATACGATTTATAACAGGCCAGTGAATATTCAGTCTGCAGTTGCAGATCGCTTTCGCTGAAGGTTGCACGAGGATCGAGTTTAATGGTGACCGGTTGTTCCGTAACAATGCCATCGGCTGTAAGTCGCACGGTATAGGTGCCCGGATGTACAAACGGACCTTGCGGTCCCGTAGGAGTATCTTTATAGACCGCAGCTATGGAAAGCTGGCGTGGTGCTCCCTGTGGTTCGGTGTAGCGCAGATCCCATACAAACCGGTGATGCCCCGCTTCATCAGAAAGGGTTTTATGGGGCCGTATCCAGTACATGGGATATTGTACAAAAACGGAATCAACCAGTTCAGGTTTGTCTTTGCTGCTGTATTGACGAATCACTTCACCTGTCCTGGAAAGGATTTCAAGACGAACCTCTCCTGCCGGCTGGCTTAAATAATAATCCAGTATAGCACCGTCAGGTGGATTTTGTCCGGTGGGTTCATCGGGTGGCAGTGGCGTATCTCCAAATACATTGAAGCGAACGCGGGGCGTAACCATCGGAGGAAACAGATATGCTTTCTGTGAAGTTATTTTTGCCATGCTTCGCAGCGGACTGATATTATCCATGATCCATATAGAGCGGCCATGTGTACCCACCACCAGGTCATTTTCATGAATAACAATATCCCGCACCGATGTTGCGGGCATATTGCTTCGTAGTGATTGCCAGTTTTCTCCGTCATCTGTTGAAAAATAAACTTCACGTTCGGTGGCGGCAAAGAGTAAACCCGGTTGCTTTGGGTCTTCGCGCACGGCATTCACCGGACCAACATCATGTAGTCCTTTTGTGATTTCTTTCCAGGTTGCTCCTCCATCATGTGTGCGATAGATGTACGGCTTCATGTCGTCTTTGCGGATGGCGTTCACTGAAATGTAAGCCGTGTTCGCATCGAAATGCCCTGCATCCATCTGCGAAACTTTATCCCATGATTTGAGGGCAGGTGGTGTTACATCCTTCCAGGTTTTGCCGCCATCCGTGGTTACATGCACCAGTCCATCATCGGTGCCTGCCCATATAATTTCTTTCTTCAGTGGTGAAGGTGCCAGCGCATAAATTACTCCGCGCTGCTTCATGGTGTTTAAACTCTCTGTGCGGAAATCGCCAATACTGGCAGGCACGTCAGTTTGCCTGCGCGACAGATCGGGGCTGATGATTTCCCATTGTTGTCCTCCGGTTGTGGTCTTCCACAATACATTGGTTGCGAAGAGTAACGCATCAGGATCAGCCGGATGAAACATCAACGGCAACGTGCGCACCACCCGGTATTTTCCAGAACGCAATGCCTCAGGTGCTACATTTTGTGACTGACCGGTTTTCTTATCGAAGCGTGTAACCCTTCCACCATAAATGATATCTGGATTTTTTGGATCAGGAGCTACGTAGGCATATTCATCAGCACCAACGCCCATCCAGTCGCGGAATGAAATCTGGCCGCCATTGCCACGACTTGCTATTCCGATCGCGCCACTCTCCTGCTGGCCGCCATATACCCAGTATGGAAACTGGTTGTCGGTGCTTACGTGATATAATTGTGATGACGGTTGATTGTACCACGAGCTCCAGCTCTTGCCACCATTCACGGTAACGACTGCCCCCTGGTCAGCAGCAAACAACATAATGTCTGGCTGCAATGGGTTGATCCAGATGCGATGGTAATCATCGCCACCGGGAGCGCCTTTGATGGATGTCCAGGTATATCCTCCGTCATCGGAACGATACGCTGCAACATTGGCTGAATAAACCACATCTGGATTTTTCGGATGCACGCGCACTTCAGCGAAGTCACTGCCGCGACCATAAATTCTTCCATCGGTACTTACACGCTTCCAGCTTTCTCCTCCGTCATCGCTGCGATATATTCCTGAATGTTCATTCGCATCAACCGTAGCATACATTCTTTTCGGATTGCTGAGCGATATACCAAAACCGATTCTACCAAGTCCTTGCTCACCCGTTGGCAATCCCTGCGTGAGTTTCTTCCAGGTGTTGCCGCCATCAACCGATTTATAAAGTCCGCTGTTGGTTCCCTGAAAGGAAGCATTTTCCCAAGGGCCTTCGCGATGCTCCCACATATCGGCAAAAATGATTTCAGGATTGGTGGGATCGAACTCTACCTGAATGGCTCCCGTGTTATGATTGATATATAAAACTTTGTCCCATGTTTTTCCACCATCGCGTGTTCTGTAAACACCACGCATTTCATTAGGTCCATAAGGATGACCAAGACCAGCCACCATCACCACATCAGGATTGGCCGGATGAACGATTACACGACCAATCTGCTGAACATCATTCAGACCAATGTGCTGCCAGTTCTTTCCACCGTCAGTGGACTTGAACATGCCATCACCAACTCCGAGATCCGGACGATGAAGACCTTCACCGCTGCCTACATAAATGACCGATGGATTTGACGGAGACACCGCAATGTCACCGACCGAGCCGGTAGGTACACTATCAAAAATGGGATTCCAGGTGCGTCCGTAATCATCTGTCTTCCAGACACCGCCATTATTCACACCCATGTAAAACACATTGGGTTGAGAAGGAACGCCTACGGCTCCAACCGTGCGACTTGCTCTGAACGGCCCGATCAGGCGATACTTAAGATCCTGATAGTGTGATGGTAATAATGACTGTGCTGAAGTGGAAATTGTAATTAGCATTATCCACAAAAAGACGAAACGTGCGATCATGTTTTTGAATTAAGATCACAGTTTAAGTCTTAAATGAATGAATCGCAAACCTATTTATGAGAGAGGTTTCTTGTAATCCTGAGTCAGCTTTTCTACAATAGCATTATTCTGTCCGCAGGCATTTTACAGGATTTACACTGGCAGCTTTGATCGCTTGCCAGGCCACCGTTACCCATGCGATAACGAGGGCAATAATCCCTGCTGCAATAAAATACCAGCTGGATAATTCGATGTGAAAGGCAAAGCGCTCCAGCCACTTACTCAACAGCCAGTAACTTACCGGAATGCCAATGACGACAGAAAGCAGAACCATTTTTGTGAAGTCACCAGAAAGAAGCATGACAATGCCCGTTGATGACGAACCCAGCGCTTTTCGTATTCCAATTTCCTTCAACCTACGCTCCGCAGTGAAAGTGGCCAGACCAAAAAGGCCAAGGCATGAAATCAATACCGCCATGCTGGCAAAATATCCCGACAAGGTGGCCACTCGTTGCTCAGCCGCATACATTTTAGCATACTCCTGATCCTGGAATTTATATTCAAAAGTAAAACCAGGATTATAGTTAGAATAGAATTTACTAAGCGCGGCCAATGTTTCCTTTTCGCTGCCTGCTTCCATACGAATGGCAATGTTCCAGGTATCGTCAGGTGCCAACCGGAAGAAGAGCGGATTTACAACATCATGCATGGATTGAAAATGAAAATCCTTAACCACGCCAATGATCTCAAGATCATATTCATCCCACAACTTGATTACTTTGCCGACCGGATCTTTCAAATTCATGATGCGGATGGCGGCTTCATTGAAAATAATCTTCGATGTATCGGTGCTGAAATCCTCAGAGAAAGAACGCCCTTCTGCCAGTTCCATACCCATTGTTTCAATCAATCCATGGTTCACGCTGATATTCTCAAAGAGAATCAGGTCGTCTGGATTTTTGCCTTCCCATTTTAGTCCGCTGGTGTTACTGTTGCGGCCCAGCATTCTGTGACTTAAACTGGAAGCGCTTGCTACACCCGGTATTTTTCTCACCTCATCCAGAAAAGTATTCACATTGCCTTCCACTTTCCCTTCAATCGGAATTTGAATGAGGTGCTCTTTGTTATAGCCAAGGTTCTTTGATTGCACAAAATCGATCTGCCTGTAAATTACCAGCACCGACACAATGAGAATTACCGAAAGGAAAAACTGAAACACGACAAGTCCTTTTCGCGCCCACAATTCACCAATCGAACCTTTCACTTCTCCCTTCAATACAGCAGCCGGTTTAAAGCCAGAAAGATATAAGGCAGGATAGCTTCCTGCGATAATACCCGTCAGCAGGGCAATGCCTGAAAACCAGGCGAGTAACTCAACATCGTTAATCGAAAGTGTAATGCGTTTCTCAGTAATCAGATTGAATGCGGGAAGAGAAAACCAGACAATCCCCCACGCCACCAGCAGCGCCAGAAAAGAAGTAAGCAACGACTCGCTGAGATATTGAAAAATCAGGGACTGGCGCTGTGCTCCCAGCGATTTTTTGATACCTACCTCCTTCGCTTTGCGCGATGCGCGGGCGGTGGAGAGATTCATGAAATTAATGCAGGCAATAATGAGAATGAATATGGCGATGATGGAAAACAATTGTACATACTCAATTCGTCCGCCTGCCTGTTTACCATTATCAAAGCGACCGTGCAGATAACGTTCTGAAAAAGGACTTAGAAACAACGTTACATTCGACTTCTCGTTTCTTGCCTTCACAAAGTCTTTGATTTTTTCGCTGACTGCATTCGCATCGCTCCCCTCTCTTAATACAGCAAACGTGGAAGGGCCGTTGTTGCCCCACACGGTCACCCACTCGTTTTCATCTTTGAAGGTTTCAAATGAAAGCACAAAGTCAAACTGATACGAAGAGCTGGCGGGTGTGCCTTCGAATATTCCCGAAACCAGAAAGGATTTTTCATGCTGCAACTCTACCGATTTGCCAATGACATTTTTATCAGTGCCAAACAACGAGCGGGCAAGCTCGCGGGAAATTACAATTGACAACTTATCCTTAAGCACCTGATCGGGATTGCCTTCTGTTAGTGAATAAGAGAAAATATTGAAGTAATCTTGCCCGACATAATAGCCTTTCGCTTTCACATTATGGTCTTTGACTGAAAGTGTGAACGGATTGACCCACGTGGTGGTGGTGGCATATTCAATTTCGGGTATCTCTTCTTTTAGAGTCTCAGCCAGCAGACCGGGAGTGGATGTTACGGTCATGATCTCATCGGCATATTTCTGAAACTCCATCACCTGAAAGAGTCGTGCATCCTTTTCGTGAAATTTATCCATACGCAACTCATCCCTCACCCATAAATAAATCAGCAATGTGCACACCAGGCCGGCAGTGAGTCCGGTTAAGTTGATAACGAAATAGCTTTTATTTCGTACAATATTGCGGTAGATCAGTAAGAGGTAATGTTTGAGCACGCTGAATTATTTATTGTTAACAGGCAAAGGACTGTGCAAAGAAGCAACCGTTGCAAAATCACGGAATAATTACCTGACAAACTGATAAAAGTTACAACAAAGGCAATTAACACACCCGGCATGTATCGTTTCACATGCTTTAATCCCGGAATTGTCATTAGAACTTAAGATGAGACTGAAATAAATGACGAATGCTGTCGGTACCCTCCGCATTGTCAGGTGATGACGCTTCGGTCACACCCTGACTGAAACGTCAGGGATTAACCCTGACATTGAAAATGAAGGAATAATTACTTTTAGAACCAAAGTTCAACTGCTTCATTTTCAATCGTCAGCACGTAGTGCAAAAAAGGCCAATGACTTTTTTGGGTTAATTAAATTTTTGTTTTCGGGTTGCATACAATATTATCTTTGTTGGATACCTATTAAAATCCGAATGAAAATATTACCCGTATTAGCGCTGTCATTTATGACTCTTTTTTCCTTTGCACAGGAGCAAAAAAAATGGCAGGGAAAATTCGAGCAGCTTGATTACCTGCTTCCAACACCCAATGAATACCGGTCTGGTTCGGGTGCACCTGGTGCAAAATACTGGCAACAGCGGGCTGATTATGTAATTGATGCAGAAATCGATGAGACCACCAACCGGCTCACCGGAAAGGAAACGATCACCTACTTTAACAACTCACCAGAAACGCTCAGTTTTATCTGGCTGCAGCTGGATCAAAATGTAAATAAAAAAGGGAACGAAGATTTCGGCAGTGCATTCGGAGGATTGCAAGACACACTCAATACCCAGGTATTGCAATACCTGATTCGTCCGATTGAGTTTGAGGCTGGATGCACCATCAACTCGGTAACGGATAAATCCGGTAAGAATCTGCCCGTGTACATTAACAATACCATGATGCGCATTGACTTGCCAGTACCCATTAAGTCAGGCGAAAGCATTACGTTCAATGTTTCATGGACCTACGCCATCACCGACCGCAGCATGTTTCTACTGTCACGCGAAGGATACGAGCATTTTCCGGAAGACAATAATAACGTTTACCTGATCGCCCACTGGTTTCCGCGCATGTGTCAGTTTGACGATTTTGAGGGATGGCAAAACAAACAATTTCAGCGACTTGGAGAGTTTGCACTGGAGTTTGGAAATTATAAGGTTAATCTGACTGTACCAGCCGATCACATGGTTGCCGGCACCGGCTCGCTCACCAATGCGAAAGAAGTACTTTCCGCCCGGGAGTTCGAACGTTTTGAAAAAGCAAAAACATCGTTCGACAAACCCATGCTGATTGTTACCGAAGAAGAAGCCCGTGAACGCGAGAAGACCAGATCAAAAACAAAAAAAACATGGCGCTTTCAGGCGGATAATGTGCGCGATGTTGCCTTTGCAAGTTCACGCAAATTTATCTGGGATGTGCAGGCGGTGAAACTACCCACCAACACCGTGTTGTGTATGTCTTTCTATCCTAAGGAAGGACAGCCGGTATGGTTTGAAGAGTCTACCAAAGCGGTAAAAAATGCGATTGAAATTTATTCACAATACACCATCGATTATCCTTACCCGGTAGCGATCTCAGTGAATACATCCAACATCGGTATGGAGTTTCCCATGATCAGTTTTAATGGTGGCAGACCCAGGAAAGGTAAAATGAGCGAGCGTGAAAAGGCCGGAATGATTGGCACCATTATACACGAAGTAGGTCATAATTATTTTCCTATGATCGTAAGCAGTGATGAACGCCAGTGGATGTGGATGGATGAGGGCTTAAATACCTTTTTGCAAACACGCACGGAAGCCGATCGCTATCCGCAGTTTCATCATACAGAGCCAAAAGATATTGTGCCCTTTATGAAAGGGGATAAAAATGTTATGCGCCCCGTCATGACTACTTCCGACAATGAGCAGCTTAATGCTTTTGGAAATAACTTTTATGTCAAACCAACCGTGGCGCTCACCATTTTGCGCGAAACCATTATGGGGCCTGAACTTTTTGACCGCGCCTTTAAAGAATATGCCAACCGCTGGAAATACAAGCACCCACGCCCTGCTGATCTTTTCCGCACAATGGAAAATGTATCTGCCGTGGATCTGGACTGGTTCTGGCGAGGCTGGTTTTATGGAACCGACCATGTTGATGTAGAACTGAGTGAAGTAAAATGGTATAGATACCAGGCAGGCAAACAGGATCCTGAAACCAAAGTTAAAGTAAAATCGGGTGATCTGACCGCTTCACAAAACCAGCAAAAGAATCTCGATTTCAGCAGTGGTCCGATGCCATTGACCATCAACAACACGCCCGATGCCGCCTATGGAGATTTTCTTAGCCGCCTTGATGACAATGCGGTAAAACAAAAACTGGATGGCAAGAATCTTTATCAGTTGAAATTCAAAAATAATGGCGGGCTCATCAGCCCGGTAATCATTGAATGGACCTATAAAGACGGAACGAAAGAAATTGAAAAACTACCCGCAGAAATCTGGCGCAGAAATGAAAATGAAGTAACCCGTGTGTTTTCCAAAGACAAAGAGGTGACCAACATTGTCATTGACCCTAAGGCGGCAACAGCCGATGTAAACATCACCAATAACATGTTTCCAAAAAAAGCCGAACCAACCAAGTTCGAGCAGTTAAAAAAATAGATAAATTCCGATAGCCAACACATTTATACTGATCAGTTCTATCTCGCTAATGGCATAGGGTCTGACCAAAAGTTACCACGCTGCACTAAATCGTCCGGCTTTACGTCACCCTTATCAGGGATATCAGTAATTACAATGCTAAAACCAAATATGAAAATAAAAGCCATTATCACAGGAGTTACCGGCATGGTGGGTGAAGGTGTGTTGCACGAATGTCTCAACCATCCCGATGTGGAACAAGTACTGGTAATCAACAGGAAACCGTGTGGTGTTACCCATCCAAAACTGAAAGAGATCATGCATGCTGATTTCTTCAACCTTACTCCTGTTCTCTCACAGCTGAGCGGTTATAATGCCTGTTACTTTTGCCTGGGCGTTTCATCGGTGGGATTAAAAGAGCCTGCGTATAGAAAACTTACCTATGACCTTACCATGCACATGGCAACGCAGCTTTCGCAACTCAATCCTGATATGACGTTTTGTTATGTCTCTGGTGCCGCTACCGATAGCACGGAAAAAGGAAAGGTAATGTGGGCGCGGGTTAAAGGGAAAACCGAAAATGATCTGATGAAATTGCCTTTCAGGAAAGTATATGCCTTCCGCCCGGGATATATTCAACCGACTCCGGGACTAAAAAATACGTTGAAGATGTATGCTGCATTAAGCTGGTCATATCCGGTTTTGCGCAGATTATTCCCAAGGCATGTAAGTACTTTGAAAGAAGTCGGCCTCGCCATGATTCATTGTACAAAGAATGATTACAAAAAATCAGTGCTCGAGGTAAAGGATATTGTCGAGATCGCGAAAGATAAACCCTGAATTACAGCCACTTCTTTCTCTTGAAATACCAGAGAAATCCCATGGAAGACATGATCATCAGCAGAATCGCCAGCGGATAACCAAACGTCCAGCGAAGTTCAGGCATTGTGGTGAAGTTCATTCCATAGATACTCGCAATCAACGTGGGTGGCATGAACACCACCGTCACTACAGTAAATATCTTGATCACCGTGTTTTGCTCAATATTCACAAGACCGAGAAACGTGTTCTGCAAAAACTCCAGTCGTTCGAAACTAAACTCGGTATGCTGTAATATTGAATTGATATCTTTTATCACGATTCGCAGCCGGTCCTTTTCAAACTCACTGATGGCATGACTTTTCAGCAAGGAAGAAACCAGCCGTTGTTTATCTACGATACTTTCCCTTCCCAGAATAGTGTTTTCCTGAAGTTCCGTAATGTTGATCAGAACTTCCTCTCCATATGATTTTTCCTTGATCAGTTTCTTACTGATGGCATTGGTTAATCTGGAAATATGTTCGATAAAATCCGCATCATAATCGATCTGGGTTTCGAGGATCAGTAAAAAAATCTGAATGCCTTTTAAATGGGAGCCTTGTCTGTTGGTGCGGAGTTTACGCACCGTATGACCGAATGATTTTATATCGGCATTGCGCAGGGTAAACAGGATTTCCCTTTTTAATATAAATGAAACCTGCTCGGTGAAATAAGTCTTATCACGCTCGGCAATAAAGGCATTATTGGCTTCTATGTTTTGCTCGTCCTCAAAATAACGGGAACTGCTTTCAATTTCAGCGGCTTCCTGTGGTGTATAAAATTCTATCTGAAAAGTGGATTGTACAAGTTTCTGTTCTTCATTGGTTGATGACTGGAGATCCACCCAGATCATCCGATCGCAATCGTCAGGCAGAAGTTCCTTTGGCTTTTTCTCCAGGGTAAGAGCGCCCTGATGGTTTAGGTAAAAGATCCGAATCATAATCCATAGTTAGATAGCTGCGTTGATTGTAACGAATGTGTAAAGTTAAGCCATCAGGCAACACGGTCATAATGCTTTATTCCGTTGAATAAACTTGCTAAAAGGACATGGCTGGTTGCTTTACAGTACCTACTTGATGTTGAATCCAGTATCTGAATTACTTTCTCAGTATACCTTCGGGTACAAAAAGAAAGCAGGTCAATCAGTGAAAAAATGCAACAGGCAAATATGAAGGCCTTGCTAAAATAAGCCCAGGCCTTAATGAAACCCCTGACGATACGTTTGTGAGTATGATCAAATAGATACAAGAAGTAAATGTGGGCTAACCCGTACTGTAACTAAGCATAACAGAAGTCATGAAGACAGTACAGGTTTAAGGCACAGCTATTTCCTGACCACTACACCTCAGAACAGGTAAATGAAATGGCGGGGTATACCCGAAATTATAGAATAGATGATATCGCAGAAAATATCCATTCCTTAATCTGATGACCAAAGAATATCTTGATAATAAATGACCAGAACATAGCCAGGGAAATGATAATCACGATTAGTCCGTAGTTGGGGGGAATGCGCGTAGTTTGAGCCTTCATGATAAGTTGTTTTAGGGGAGTCAACACTTATAATATACTGATAATGAGGTAATATTGCCCAAATCTAAAACTTATGATTTAATAACAAAATAATTATTACTATAAAGTAACCCTATATTAGTAATTAGGTTTAGGTACTGAATTTAAATAACTGATTAGCAGATGATTAAATTTACACTCTAATCAAATTCTAAAAACTCAGGATAATCCCTTTTTTACCCATTCAACAGGTTGCCGGTAAAAATCTATGGGATGTATCCAATCGGGATCGCACATGGTTCTGATCACAATAGAATGACAATAGCCCAAAGCCAGAAAAGTACTGATGTAAGGATAAGACTGATTAGTCCGTAATTAGGGGGAATGCGGGTGTATGCTTTCATGGTTTTCGATTTAATTGAATAATCTCCAACCGCCTCATTTCTTCAATAACTAAATTAACCAGGTTTACCGGAGAAATTTTATGACATAAATCATTCAGGAAAATAATTTTTCCCCAGGTAAATATTTTCTCAGCCCCGCACTACCCTTCTGCTATTTTGAACCTGCGGTAATAAATTCAGTCACATCTTTTTTAAACTTTTCCATTGAAGGCTGATGGGTATACATCATGTGGCCCGCCTCGTAGTATTTCATGATGATGTTTTTCTTTATCTCCTTCGGCAACCCGAGGTGGTTGATGCTGTGCTCAACACCATAGAATACCGTAGCAATGTCATAATATCCGTTTAGAATCAACACCTTCACATTCGGATCGCGTGTCATTGCGGTGGCCATATCGATGCCTGTATTGATGGCCGCGGTGGCGTTCCATCGCAGGTTTCCTGTATGGTTCCAGTCCCACTTAAACCCTGGCCGGGTGCCAGCCGTAGTTGCGTATTGGTGCTTCTTATTCACCTTCAAATCACCATAGAAGTAATTGAGAAAGCCGGTTATGTAAGCGGGTGAAATAGCATGACTCTGTGGATCGTAATCAGCACGCTGACCAATTACATCCTGATTGATTCCCTTAAAACGGGAGTCCAGTCTTCCTACGGTATTGCCTTCATCGCGTAACAGTTCCTGAAAAAATTCATCAGCTTCAATCCGCAGATCAGCCTTGAGCCAGAAGTCAGCTGAAACACCGGTATATCCTGATAACTTTGTCGCCACCTGCTTCTTTTCATCACCGGTTAACTGATCACCTCTAAACAGCGCGGGTGTGTATTCATTCTCCGTAAATTTCCGGACCTCATCGATGAATGTTTCAAGATTCGCAGCCTTGTTTGCAATTTTATTATGATACCAGGCAGTAGCTGCGTACGTTGGAAAATGAACTACATATGGCAAATCATCATTGGGTGGAAACAGCAGAGTTCTCAAATCAAAAACTGCCGACACCATGATCACGCCATTCAAAGCTATACCTTCATTCAGTAACCGGTTCATCACACCAGCATTGCGAAACGTTCCATAACTTTCGCCCAGTAAAAATTTCGGTGAGTTCATCCGGTTGTTTTCAATCAGATATTGTCTGATGAACAAACTTATGCTGCGAATATCCTGATCCACTCCCCAGAAATCTTCAAATTTAGCTTTGCCTACCGGAACACTTAAACCCGTACCAACCGGATCAATCATCACCAGATCAGCTACATCGAGTAACGAATAATCATTGTTCACAATCTGGTAAGGCGCTGCCGGTGTGTAGCCAGGATCATTCACAACAATTCGCTTCGGTCCGAGAATTCCCATATGTAACCAGAAGGATGATGACCCGGGTCCGCCATTGTAGGCAAACATAACCGGCCTTCTCGAATTAGTACCTTCTTTCGTGTAACTGGTGAATCCAAACAGGGCTATGGGTTCATTGTTTTCATCTTTTAGTTGCAGCGTACCGGCCCGCGCAGTTAACGGAATCAACACACCATTGATTTTTACACTTTGTTGTGTAGTAGAAACATCAGCCTCTGGTATGGGAGTATTTTCTTTTTTGGGTGATTCAGTTTGAGCATAACCAAAATGCAACACAACCATCAACAACACGAGGTAAAAATATTTTTTCATATCATTATTTATTAAAGTAATTAATCGACCCGCTATTTGAAGTTATTCAGAAATCGACTGGTAAATTAAACAAACAAAACTCAACCTTACGATCGTTAATTAATAAAAGTAATTGATAAAAATCATTGCGCCCGTTATCACCAGCACCTATCTTGGAAACATCTAAACCTAAGGCTAATTTTAATCGCATTTCCTGTTATGGGCGCTCCCACCATTCATTCTGTCATTGCAGCTACCGGAAGTTATGTTCCGGAAATAAAAATCAGCAACCGCGATTTTCTATCTCACACATTTTTCGAGAAGGACGGATCTCCAATTAAGAAAGATACGGCAAGCATCGTTGAAAAATTCAAGGACATCACGGGTATTGAAGAGCGTTGCTATGCCAGGCCTGAACAGAAGGCATCTGACCTGGCTTTTCTGGCAGCACAAAATACACTGGAGAATTCAGGTATTGATAAAGAATCACTCGATTACATTATTGTAGCTCACAACTTTGGTGATGTTGCCCACAACAGCAACCGTGTAGATATTGTGCCATCGCTGGCATCGCGTGTAAAATATCTGTTGCAGATAAAAAATCCTGACTGTGTTGCCTATGATTTACCATTCGGTTGCCCGGGCTGGCTTGAAGGTGTGATACAGGCGAACTACTATATAAAATCGGGAGATGCCAGGCGATGCATGGTGATTGGTGCGGAAACACTTTCGCGTGTAGTTGACCCTCACGATCGCGACTCCATGATTTATGCTGATGGTGCCGGTGTGGTAATTCTTGAAGGCCGGGAAGGAAGTGAAGGAATTCTTTCGCACAAGACACAGACGTGGGCCAGTGAGCATGCTATGTTATTGAATATGGATCATGGCTACGATGTTCAATCCCGCGACAGCGACATTTTTATTAAAATGAACGGGCGCAAGCTTTATGAATTTGCCTTGAACCATGTGCCACATGTAGTAAAGACTGCTCTCGACAAAGCGAACATTCATCTTTCGGAAATCAACAAAGTTTTGATTCATCAGGCCAATGAAAAAATGGATGAAGCCATTCTCAGCCGGTTGTTTAAATTATATGGACTGGAGTTTACCAACAAAGGTGTTATGCCCATGATTATTTCATGGCTTGGAAACAGTTCGGTAGCCACCATCCCCACACTGCTCGACTATATGCTTCGCGGAAAATTAGAAGGTCAGGTTATCAATAAAGGAGACAAAGTTGTCTTTGCCTCTGTTGGTGCAGGCATGAATATCAATGCAGTCGTCTATCAGTTTTAAGTAAGTCAGCCATTTGTTTTTTCAATGATGTTCGGCTTTACAGTGAATGATTGAAATCATTTCAAATCACTTCATCATGTGATACATTTATTCTATGATGAAGTGGGTTACCATACTGACCCTGTTTTCGATCAGCCTGTTTTTTTCTTGTTGTAACAAAGACAGCGAAGAACCTGCGCCTAATCCACCAACACCTCCAGGCACATTTACCATTTCAAATCTTATTTACAATCCTTCAGAAATTCCAATCGAAATTGATGTTAACACTTTTACAATTACAGGTACCATTAATTTTCAAAATGCAGCTGGTGGCGTAGTTAAATTGAGAATGACCAATTCTGGCGGTGCAGACCTTACCGTTGACATCCAGGGAAACACCGGTGCCAGCAGCGGAATCATTACAGGTTTTATCGAGTTTGTCATGCCAGTAGTTCCTACTAATTATACTTTTGAAATCTGGCTGATTGATGCAAAAGGAAATGCATCCAATAAGCTTGCTGGTTCTGTCAACGTAGTGCTTGACGACCGCATGATCTACTGGAAAAAGAAACCACTCGCCAACGATTCGTGGCGGATGAATAAAATATGCTGGGCGAATAGCCAGTTTACTGCAGTGGGTAATGATGGTGTAATCGTTACGTCACAAGATGCCACTACCTGGACATCACAGCAATCCGGCACAACCAATACGCTCTCAGGAATCACATGGGCAGGAACAAAATATGTTGCCGTTGGCAATTACAGCACCATTCTGACTTCACCCGATGCCATCACGTGGATAAAAAATTATTCCTCTGATACCAATGAAAATCTATATGGCATCAGCTGGTCGGGCCAACAGTATGTTGCCGTGGGCCGCGATTCCGTGCTGGATAAAACGATTATACTGACATCACCTGATGGTATCACCTGGAACAAAGAACAGCTTTGCCATTGCAGGTGGTGAATTGAAAAGTATTGCGTGGTCTGGAAATTTATTCATGGCAGTTGGGGATAAGACATCGGATCCTTGTTGTCGCACGCCCGAAATGCATTTGTGGTTTCAATCCGGTTTTAATCACCTCGCCCGATGGTATTACCTGGACAGATCATAGCCCAGTGGGTTCTCTCTATACACGGGTATAAGTGATGTTTACTGGAATGGCACTCAATTTATACTGGTATCTGGCTATCTGGTTGCGTCATCATTAAACGGAACAATTCTTTCCGTTAACGACAACACGACAGAACGGATGAGGCGTATAACCTATACCGGGAAAAAATATATTGGTATTGGATTGGCCGTGGGTGTTGGTGATGCGATTTACGCTTCTGATAATCCTCTTGACTGGTACAACAAAGGAAATACAACGTTGAACATTCCGGCAAACACATTAACCGACATCGTGTGGTCAGGTGAAAAATATGTGGTTACCGGCCTTACTGGATACATGTACGTTTCTCCATACTGAAATTTGTATTGGTTATGAAAACTAAAAATCAACTACCGATTCTGCTAATTTCAACAGCCGCACTATTTTCATCCTGCAACCCCGTATTATATTCCACCGTGGGGCAAAATGTACCGCTGTTTACAGAAAAGGGTGAAGTGACTCTTCAAGCGGGATATGCAGCAAGCTTTGGAAATAATACGGATGCCGATGGCGTGGCCATACAGGCTGCCTATGCAGTAAGTAACAGCATTGCCGTGATGGGAAGTTTTTATTCCCTGAAAGGTCTGGAATGAGCAGGGTTCCTATCTTGGTTCTGCCGCCAGTGAATGGGACAGCAAAGGTTCCTACCTGGAATTCGGACTTGGTAAATATGGTGTCTTTGAATCACATCCATTTGCATGGGAAGTATTTACGGGATTGGGTGGTGGTTCCATCAAAAATAACCAGCTCGGAGAGAATCTTGACGTGAAACTTTTGAAACCATTTGTACAACCATCCATCGGTTACATTTCGAAATATGTTGATGTCATCCTGACGCCACGCATTGGCCTGGTTACATTCACTTCACATTCATCCATCCTGGATGATCCGCAGCAGTCGCAACAATCAGATGACTTCTTTGAAAGAAACAAGAACACCTTTGTATTCGAACCCGGCATTACCATCAGAGGTGGATACCAAAACCTGAAACTGCAGTTACAATACAATTACTCTACCTTCAAAACGGATCTGGAAAATGATGAATACACGCTGGTGAACAATGAGTATTTTTCAATTGGTGTTTACTACCTGATTTCTGGCCGGTATAAAAAAATTACAGAATAATTAAGCGAGGATCTTTAGTCCTTCGCTCCTTTCACTTTCGTTTCGTAACCTGAAAATGAGGCTGTCTCAAAAGTATGTTTGTCATCACGCCCTGGGCTGTGATCTCGTTGAGTGTTCATTCTACGAGATTCTGTCCGCCCCTTTCCCCGTTGGCGGGGTGAGGCCCGGAACGACCTTCAATTTATTATAGGATTTTATGACAGTCTCTCACCGGCTTTCAATATTTGAATCACCTAAAATGAAATGGGCACTTCCACCAGGGTAGTATCCCACCCCATCATCATGATTGCCTCATTATCTTTTTCCTTTCGGAATTTGATAGAGAAGGTTTCAATTATCTCCTTCGATTTTTTGACGGGCACATTTACACGCAAAATATCATTGGCTTCATTGTAACTATACGCTCCCCAGAAATCCAGATCAGTATTTAAAACAATCTTCCACTCAGTGGCGGTGGGAATGGTGAAAAGGGAATAGGTTCCCGCCTTTATGGTTTTGCCTTGAATGGTTGCATCCTGATAGAATTTGATCTCGGCAGATTCATTGGCACCGGTGCGCCATACTTCGTTGTATGGTATAAGTTTTCCGAATACCTCACGCCCATTTTTTGCCGGGCGACTATATGTAACCCTCACCATCGCTGGCATATCGCCAATCAGTTTAGGGGCAAATTTCCGGTCGTGGGCAAAATTATCAGGATAATACGCCATATCCATCGGACTTTTGTCCAGGCCGTCCATTTTCTGGGCATTAACTTCCATGGTCAATAGAAAAGCCGCAATTACTACTATGGGTAATTTCATTATTTAGATTATTGGTTAAGTCTCAATATTGACAATAAAACCTGCTTAGACAAAAGAACAGTTTTAAAAAACGCCTGAAAGTCTGCCCGCTGACAATATTATAATCTAAAAGTCACTGCCAAATCAATCAAATAATCATTATCAGACATGACTTTAGTCATGGATTGATAATTGCAAATTTCGGAATCTTATACTACTGAAATTTTAATATACATCCCCATGAATAAACTCATTGAACACCTGGAAGAAGTAACCGTGCGGTTTGCCGGAGACTCGGGAGACGGAATGCAGTTGGTAGGAACTCAATTTTCCGATACATCAGGCTTTGCAGGAAATGAAGTAAACACGTTTCCGGATTATCCTTCAGAGATACGCGCTCCTGAGGGTACGCTGTATGGCGTGAGCGCCTTTCAGGTTCACTTTGGCACGAAGAACATTCATACCACCGGAGACTTTGTAGATGTATTGGTGGCTATGAATGCAGCCTCACTGAAAGTTAACCTCGCCAATGTACGCGAGCAAGGCATTATCATCGTTAACACCGAAGGCTTTGATGCAAGAAGTTTAAAGCTTGCCGGCTACACGAACAATCCGATCGAAGATGGAAGCCTTGCAAAATTCCAGGTCTTTGGCATCGACATGTCGAAAGAACTCAAGAAAGCATTCATTGAAGTAGATGTTCCTTCCAAACTGATTCAGCGCACCAAAAATATTTTTGCACTGGGCATCACCTACTGGCTTTTCAACCGGCCATTGGAAAATACCGTGAACTGGATCAACAAAAAATTCAAAGGCAAAGAAGATGTGATCTTAGCCAACGTTCACTCGCTGCAGGGCGGATGGAATTTTGCCGAAAAGAATCCCGATTTCAGAAAACAATATATCATTGATAAATCCAATTTGGCTCCGGGCAAGTATCGCAGCATCACCGGCAACCAGGCCGTTGCACTGGGACTGGTGGTAGCAGCAACAAAAGCACATCTTCCGCTTTTCCTTGGCTCCTATCCGATAACACCGGCCACCGATATTCTCCATGCCATTTCCGGTTATAAAAAATACGGAGTAAAACATTTGCAGGCTGAAGATGAAATTGCCGGAATCACCAGCGCTATTGGTGCCGCCTTTGGCGGAAGCCTGGCTGTAACCACGACAAGTGGTCCTGGTCTTTCATTGAAAACAGAAGCCATTGGTTTGGCGATCATGACCGAGTTGCCATTAATCATTGTTGATGTGCAACGGGCAGGACCATCTACCGGTTTGCCTACCAAAACTGAACAAAGTGATTTGATGCAAGCCATGTATGGACGACATGGTGAAGCACCGTTACCAGTACTGGCAGCAGCAAGTTCCTCCGATTGTTTTGATATGACCATGGAAGCCGCGCGCATCGCATTGAAGTATATGACGCCTGTAATGTTGCTGACGGATGGTTACATCGGCCAGGCTTCAGAACCATGGCGCATTCCTGAGATCGATAAGTTGCCTGAGATAGCGCCACAGTTTGCACCCGATGCAGCCACATTCAAACCCTATCTGCGCAACCCGGAAACACTTAGCACGGCAATGGGCCATTCCAGGAATGCAAGGTATGGAACACCGCATAGGCGGTCTGGAAAAAGAAGACGGCAGCGGTGTGGTAAGCACCGATCCGATGAACCACCAGAAAATGGTTGAACTGCGCCAGCGGAAAGTGGATAACATTGCCAACGATATTCCTGAACTGGAAGTAGTTGGCGAACAGGAAGGTGATTTACTGGTGCTGAGCTGGGGAAGTACCTATGGTGCTGCAAAAATTGCTGTTGAGAAGATGCAGTCGCAAGGTCATAAGATCTCTCATGCTCATTTACGCTATCTGAATCCATTCCCGAAAAACCTGGGCGAGGTGCTTCATAAATTTGATCGTGTAGTAATACCCGAACTGAACCTGGGCCAGCTGAAGAATCTGATTCAGGCTAAATACCTGAAACCTGTAATTGGCATCAATAAGGTGCAGGGTAAACCATTCAAGTCAGTGGAACTGGAAGAGAAACTTACTGTGCTCCTCTCCCTGGAGAACCTGAAAAACTGGGAAGCAAATAAATCAAGGCAAGATATACCTGTTGACCTTTGAGGAATAAAAGGCAGTAGGCAGATTGACAGTAGGCAAGCTTAAATAAATGAATTAAACCGGAATTAAATAACATGAAAACAATCATAGATCAAATCATAGAAATGCCACATAAGGGCGATGCACACACTACCTCCAAGGATTTTAAGCCCGATGTGGATGTGCGCTGGTGTGCAGGCTGCGGAGCCATCTCGGTATTGTCACCTGCACAACGGCTTATGCCTGAACTGGGAATACCAAAAGAAAAAATCGTATTCATTTCAGGCATCGGATGTTCAGGACGTTTTCCGTACTACATCGATACCTATGGCTTTCATGGCATTCATGGAAGAGCATTACCGATCGCCAGCGGATTGAAAATTGCGCGCCCTGACTTAAGTGTCTGGGTGGTTACCGGTGATGGTGACAACATGAGTATCGGTGGAAACCACTTCATTCACGCGTGCCGCAGAAATGTGGACATGAATGTGTTGATGTTCAATAACGAAGTATACAGCCTTACCAAAGGTCAGTACTCTCCTACTTCACACCGCGGTCAGGTTACCAAATCTTCACCGCTGGGTGCATTGGATGATCCGTTCAATCCGGTGGCATTGGCATTGGGTGCAAGCGCTTCATTTGTAGCACGCGGCCACGATAAAGACCGTGCCCAGTTGCAGCAACTGTTGTTGAAAGCCCATCAGCACAAAGGATTTTCTTTTGTGGAGATCTATACCAACTGCCGCATCTTCAACGATGGTGCGTTTGATTTATACACCAATGCAGAATCGCGCGAAGATCACACCGTATGGCTTGAACACGGACAGCCACTGGTGTTTGGCAAGAAAAAAGACAAAGGAATTATCATGGATGGATTTACACCGAGAATTGTTGAGTTAACCGAGGGCGGCCACAGCATCAACGATTTACTGGTGCACAATGAAAAAGACTCCACCCTCGCATTCATTCTTGCCAACATGACCTATTCTGAAACACTACCTCGCCCGATGGGCATTTTGCAAAACCTGGACGATCGCAGTTCGTATGACGATCGTGTGGTCGAGCAGATTCAACACGAAGTGGAAACAAAAGGTATAGGCAATCTGGAACAGTTACTGCTGGGCGGAAGTTACTGGGAGATTTGATTGCTGGCCACCGAATCGTTTTTTTAAACATTTGGTATTTAGCCACAGATCCACAGATTATGGAAATAGTTAAAATCTGTGAATCTGTGGCTTTATTATAAATTTTCTACAGCATCTTTTCGAACGAATGAGCAATAACCTTCCGAAATAAAAATTCTCACCAGGGTTATTTGAGGAGCAATTTTCCTTATTTTTATAATAGTCCAATAGTTGAGGCTATGAAAATAAAAACACTCACGTTCCTATGCCTGTTTCTTTTCGCGCAAGGAACATTCGCGCAATTGAGATCAAAATCCATTTTCAAAAAATCAAATTATCAGGAGGTTGATTTTGAGGATTTAATGCATCGGTATCTCGGAAAAGAAACGGGCAACTTCAATAAACTCGAAGGAATCTATTCTGTCTCGTGTGTGATCACGAAATCAAGCAAATCCTTTTTAACTGGTCAGCATAAAGTAAAGGTAATAGAACGAAAAGATAACTATGCCCGCGTTGCCATTCTCAAAGACTGGCCAGGCGCTAAACGTGATTTCATTGAAGTTTCACTCAGCTATCATGTAGCCAATAAATATCCTATCGTGGGTGAGATGAGTACGCTTTCAACAGGTGAAGCCTATATTTACAAGCACATGGAACCCGATGGATCAGTCCGTGATTTTTCCATGGCAACAGCCTCTCTTGATTTAATCGAAGGTGAGCATTCAGAAATGTATAACCGAAAGACGATAACCTGGAAATTGTCGTATCTCAAAATCTATCCAAAAGAGAAAACACAGGAATTTGTTTCAGGTAATTATTGAATAAGATCCTCATCCTTTCGTAGTTCCTGTTGTTACCGTGCGTGATTAACTTTGCAGCATCCGATCAGCGGATGATATATTATCAATACATGTATTTTAAGTGACTCTGTTTTTCTCTTATAATTTCCGTATCGTTTGTTTCTTTTATAAATATATTTGGTTAGACCAAACATGTATCCTATGGAAAGAAGAGATTTTATCAATAAAGGTATAGCCCTTTCATTCATATCTGCTCCGCATACCCTCCATGCCGGAACGGATGCCAGCCTGCAACAATCTGAAATTACCAGTGATGTATTCATCGAAAAAGCCCGTGAGGGTTTGCCGCATAAAGGAAAAGTACTCGCTGTGATTCAACCACATTGCGATGACCTCTCTTTGTTTGCCGCAGGCACGGTTGCCAAATTAATTAAAGAGGGATATGAAGGTTATCTTATCCGCACCACCAACGATGATCATGCCGGGCGCGGAGAAACCGTGGGTGATGTAATCAAAAACAACCATGTAGATAACTTGGCGGTTGCAAAAATGCTGGGGTTAAAAAAAGTATTTGACCTCGGCTATCGCAACCACATGATGGATAACTACAGCATGCAGGATATACGCGGCAGACTCATCTTCCTGTTCAGGGTATTGAAAGTGGATACGATTGTTACCTATGATCCATGGGGACACTATGAAGAAAATCCTGATCACTACGTAACTGCGCGGGCAGTAGAATCAGCGAGATGGATGGCCGGTGGAGGCCGCGATTATCCCGAACACTTTGAAGCAGGATTAAAACCTCATGCCGTGATAGAACGGTATTATTTTGCACGCGGACCACAGCTGGTAAACCGTATTGTAGATATCACCGGAACCATCGAACAAAAGATTGACGCTAACCTCGTCAATGTATCACAAGGGCCTGCAGGCGAAGCCGGTGCCGCGCTAAGAAAGATACTTGAAAAAGAAGGAAAGTATCTTCCATTATTAGGTAACAGTGACACCGAAGCAAACCGGAATTATATCAAACACTTTGTGCTGGACATGGATTCCAGAAACCTGCGTGGCATTCCTTCTGATAAAGAAGTGGGCAAACCGTATCAGCTTGAATGGGCGGAGCGTTTTCACTACATCGGTTCCGCGACATCAGCATTGCCAAAATACATTGACGAGAACGCTAAAAAACGATGATGGAAAACTTTTGTGTTTGAGTATTGTTAGCAAAGCAGAATATTTTAATACTCCCGATGTCCATCTATTTCATGTTAGTTACAACGATCCTGTTGTCCACTGCTGCAGTCGCACAGGATTATTCGAAAAGGAAAATACTCTTGCTGGCAGAGCACACTCAAAATGCTGACCTGAAACAGCAGCTAAAAATATTTGGTACGGATTCAGCTGGCCTCGCTGACAGGGATATTATCGTCAACGTCATTACCCCCGCCTCTGATAAAAACCGCTATGATCAATTGATGAAAAACAAAAAAGGCTTTTGGCTGATTCTGACCGGAAAAGATGGTGGCGAAAAACTAACTTCCGACAAGCCTGTAACTTTGCTGCAACTCTATGGGTTGATTGATTCCATGCCAATGAGAAAGTATGAAATTGAATCCAAGTCAAAGAATAACTAACCTCGACACCCCATACTATTATTAAGGTTTTGCTCCTCCTCAATTTCCTGATGCTTTTTTACCAACCCGTAGATGACTATTTTTCTGTATATTTTTGCCTCCATTCAAAATGTCATCCATGAACACATTAAAATTCAATTGCATATTATTTTTTCTAGTATTGGTTATTTTCACTGGTTGTAATTCATCGGGCGTTAACAAAAGCCACACACAATGGGAAGTTACAGGTGGCAGCAAGGAAAACATACGCTATTCATCTCTTAACTCAAATCGACACAAGCAACGTTGCCCAGCTGCAAATAGCATGGACCTATTATTCTGAAAACAGGGACAGCACCCGCTTTGGTGTCATGGAATGTAACCCGATTATTATTGATACGATCCTGTATGGTGTATCGCCAAAATTAAAACTCTTTGCCATTCATGCGCTCACCGGAAAAGAACTCTGGACTTTTAATCCGGCTGATTCCATAGCGAATAAAACCTGGCATCGCAGCAGCGTGAATATGAACCGTGGTGTAACGTACTGGGCCGAAGATAATGACAAAAGAATCATCTACACAGTTGGGCCTGTTGCACTCGAAGTAAATGCCCTCACAGGCAAACTGATTTCTGATTTTGGAATTGATGGCGGCATCAACCTTGCCAATGGCCTGGGTCGCGATTCAACGAAAGTATTTATCGCCCCCACTTCTCCGGTGATGGTGTATAAAAACTTATTCTTCCTGAGCGGACTCGTTGGAGATGAAACGCCTGGCCACATCCGCGCTTTTGATGTGAAAACAGGAAAGCTGAAATGGATTTTTCATACGATACCTTATCCTGGTGAAGCCGGTTATGAAACATGGGAAGATACTACGGCATACAAACACATGGGATCTACCAACAGCTGGGCAGGATTTAGCCTCGATGAAAAAAGAGGAATCCTCTTCGCCCCCACAGGCAATCCTACCAATGATTTTTATGGAGGACAACGTCTGGGAATGGGACTATATGGCAATTGCCTTCTTGCGATTGATGCGGAAACAGGAAAACTGATCTGGCATTTTCAAACCGTTCACCACGATGTGTGGGACATGGATATTCCTGCACAACCTGCGCTCATCACCGTTATGCATGAAGGAAAGATGACCGATGCGGTTGCCCAGACAACGAAAACAGGATTCATATTTTTATTCGGATGAGAAACGGGCAAACCGCTCTTTCCCATTGATGAAATGCCGGTTGATACGAAAAGCCCATTACTGCAAGAGAAGTTATGGCCTACGCAACCCGTGCCGCGTTTACCCAAACCTCTGGTGCGGCAATCTTTTAACCTCTCCGATTTAAATGACATCGTAAGTGATTCCAGCTATCAGGATATCAAGAAAAGATTTCTAAGCTATCGGTCAGGAAATATGTACAACCCTCCTTCCGTTGAAGGAACTATTATTTTGCCTGGCTATGATGGTGGTGCCGAATGGGGCGGTCCTGCGTTTGATCCCGAAACAAAATTACTGTTTGTAAACACCAATGAAATGAGCTGGGTGCTGAACATGGTTGAAAATAAGCGTGACAACAATAAAATCAGAACAAACATGGAAGCAGGTGTGAATTTGTATTCACAATATTGCATGAGCTGCCATGGTCCCGAGCGCCTGGGTGGCGGAGATTATCCATCGATCGTGGGTGTTGAATATAAATACAATACACAACAGTTTATTGAATTGCTTACCACAGGCCGGAGGATGATGCCGGGCAACAACAGCCTCACTATAGAAGAAAAGAATGCCATCGCTTCCTATATCCTGAACCTGAAGACTGAACAGCAAAAGCCATATACCGGTCCGGTTAAAAAGAAGACGCACCCCAAAAATCATTGTATGACTTCACCGGTTACAATAAGTTTTTAACAGCCGAAGTCATCCTGCCATTAACCAGAAAAAAGAATTTTCGGTAATATGCATCCGTAGGCCCATTGGTTATTTTTTTAAATGTGGACGTGATTGTTGAAGCATCGCTTCCGCGTTCTATTGCCATGCCGCAGTACTTGGTGGGGTCATCCGAAAGTGATTTTACGAGCATCGAAATCTTACCATTGTTATATTCCCGGCATTCATTTGTTGGCTCTTCGAATGCATAATGTTTATCATTCTTGTTGTTCATTGTTAACTTATCACCGGATTGTTTAACTGACAGATTACTCGAGGGAAACAACAAATAGTCATATTTCTTATGAGTAGCCCATGCTTCTCTTTGTGATCAACAAATGCATTGTTAACCTCTTTAACGATTTTATAGTCTTGAGACATTGCATGGAATGAAGCAAGAGTCAGGCATAAAGTGAGAAGCGCTTGCTTTGAAATTGAATTGATTTTCATAAATTCCGTTGTATCGTATAAAGCTAAGTGAGGAAGGAAAGTACAATAGTACCGAAATAATTGTTATTGGCGTATTCAAATTCCAGTCATTTATTTAAATAACTGAACGATGGTGAATCTAGGGTAGGTAAAAAATCCTCGTTTAGGGTTGAGAAATTAAATGATTCTCATGATAATTCTGAGTTGAAGTGATGAGGGCGAAAAACTTATTTCCTACAAGCCTGTAACCTTGCACCAACTCTATGGGTTGATTGACTCCATGCCGATGAGAAAGTATGAAATGGAAACAAGGTCAAAACACAATTAGCTTCCGCTGATTAATAGGTAGTCTTCTTCCATCGTCTTTCGAATAGTATATCATCTCGTTCCCGGCCACTCCCATTGCAATAAATCATCACTCCAGGCAATGCCCAGTGAAGCATTCTTGTCGAAGTCTCCTTCCTCTTCTGTCTTCGGTCCTGAACCATGAAAAAACATCACATACTTACCGAACTTCCTGTCTTCCATGAGATTGATTATTGTGCCCGCTGTAATTCTCCCCTTAGCCCAGCTCCATTCATCCTGGCCTAATCTGATTGGCTTTCCCCAGTCTTTCCAGTTGATAAGATCGGACGAACGTTTTATGGCTATGCCATTCTTAGGAGAATGAATCAAGATGTATTCATTATTCTCATTCAATACGCAAACATTTTCACCTGATTCGGTGCGGCCAAAAAATTTCCAGTTGAGCAGATCATAACTGTATGACATGCTTACGCCATTCTGTTTGTAAAAACACCACCACTTTCCTTTTTCATCTTTGTCTTCCAGCAAATAAGGGTCAATCATTCTGCCCATGTCGGCTATTTCCACATCAGGACCTTTTACTTTCATGACTTCAGGAGCACTCCAGGTTTCAAGGTCTTTACTGCGCATGATATAAATCCGTGAAGCACCTGTTCCATATCGTGGCTGCTGATCTGCTGTGTAGTCTGGGCGAGGATAAGTCTGCAGACATAAGATCCACTCATCCTTGTAGCGCACAATATTTCCGGGACTTGAAAAATCCTGCGCCTGATCACGCGGTGTAATGATTTTTACTGGACTCCATTTTTTCAAATCTGCCGAATGGCTCATGGCCGTATAGGAATAGATTTTTCCTTCTTCATTTCTCACAAGGGTGAAAAACAAATAAAACTTTTTCTGATGATACAAGACAGCCGGATCGCGGTACGCAGTATTTTCATCACCTTTAAAAATAACCGGAGATGATAATTTACTTAGTCTGTTGATCTGAGCACTTGTCGGATTAGTAAAAATCAATAAAGAAAGGAGCGTGTATATCCTGAAATGATTACCCATAATAAAAAAAATGATTATAAACGCCCCTCTCCTGTCTACTTCTTTTTGATTTGCTGTTCCTGGTTTACATCCAGTTTTTTGATCTCACCAAACAGTGCCTTAAAAGCTTCCACATAATCACCACCACGGCCGGTGTCTACTTTCTTTCTGCCGTAAAACTGATCAATGAAATCTTCTGCACTGGTCCATGTAGTATGAAGTATGCCATGATAGTTGTCTTTCACTTCAGGTGTGGCATATTTTTTTGCATCGACCATTATCTGCAGTTGTGCTTTGGTTACATCAGGAAATCGCCAGGGGCAAGTGACCACTTTAAATCCTTTTAACGCAAAATATACGGCAGTCTGGTCTGGTCGTTCATAATGCCAGTCGTTGATCACCACATCTTTTGGAATCATATCGATGGCGCGGTGTGTATTGTTATAGCTTGCTTCCCATAGACCAATGCCCGTAGTTTTACCATCGAGCAGGCGATCACCCCAGATCCATAATTCAATATTTTTTTGTGCAAGATGATTGCGAACCTTTGTTACTTCTCCAGCAAATAATTCAGCCTTGTCTCTTCCCTGGCATCGTGGGCATTTGTCATCGCCAAGGTAAAACACTTCATCCATCCCGGCATGAAAGGCATCGGCCTCAAATACCTGCACGATCTCATCAACCACATCAAAAACCACCTTGTGAACATCCGGATGCAACGGACAATAGCTAAGGCAATACAATCCCCATTCATTCGGCCACTTCAGTTCTGTTGATCCCCCAGCAGTGGGCACATCTGGCGTTTCGTTGAACTGTGGATATGCTTTTAGAAGTTGACCTACTTGCTGAAACCAGGATTGATGGCCTAACAGATTGATCTGAGGGATGATCCTGATGCCACCATCACGACAAGCTTTTACTATTTTTTTTACATCCTGTTCCGAAAGCGGATTTTCTCCAATCAATTCGGGGCGGGATTTAAATTTGTAGCCAAAGTCAATCAGGATTACGAGTGTATTGACCTTTAACGGCACAAGTTCATCCTTGATGAATTTGACAAACTTATCAACGCTTTCCGGTTTTGGTGAAGACAGGCATATGCCGCGTACAGGTAAAATCTGATCGAGTTTTTCCTGAGCCAATGTGCTGAAACTGATCAACACTAAAATAAAAATCAGAACGGTTGAGTTTTTCATAGGTATATCTGGTTAGTAAAACATCTTCTCAAAGTTTTTATTAATTGGATTTTCTTTTAACAGTTTAAAACGAATCATGATTTTCTCAATCCACTTTTCTTAACGAGCCAACATTATCTTTCACAATAACATCTTGTCCGTGTTCACCCTGGTCCATGATAACCTGCTTGAGCATTCCATTAAACAATACATTGTCTTTTACGATTGAACATTCAAGTCCCTTTATCACCATGCCATAGTCAGGCGAATAGGTTCCCTTTCCACCATCATCACGACCTGAGTTCATGGCATTTCCGGTGAATACCAGGCCACGTGCATATTCAAAACGGACATGTGCACTGTCAAACTCATCTCGCTGACCCCACTCTGGTTTGCCGCTGCGGTAAATAACATTTCCCGTCATGGAAATTGTGTGACAATTTCTATTGCCCTCACCAGGTAACAATGTGATTCCACAACGTCCGGACCGGTCGATATAATTACCGGTGATGTTATAATGACTACCGCCCTGAATGATGATCCCACCTTCGCGGTTCCATTCAATCCGGTTACCAGTTAACGTATTGGAAGCATTTTCATCATAAGCAGCGAAACCTGCCTTACCATTTCCTGAAAACCAGTTGTCCAGAATAAACCCATCCCAGCCTCTCACACGCAGGCCGCAACCCGCGTTGGCATAGCAATGACTATGTCTTACACAAAAACACCAGATGCGTTCTAAACGAATACCATCACCGGTAAAATGTTCGACACGGCACATATCGATCTTCGGAGTGTCTTCCTGTTTGCCATAATCTGGTTTGTCTACCAGAATGCCATGAGCACCGCCTTCGATATCACCACCATGAAGACAGAGACCGAAGAGATAAGCACCGAATGCTCCGGTAAGATTGATTAAACATTTCGAACCTCCTTTGAAAACGAGCATGGTGCCCATGCCTTTTCCATAACCTGAAGCTGGCAATCCGTAAACACCAATACCTGCAGGCACTTTCAATTCTGAACACACATACTTGCCTTCCGGAATCATCACAGATCCATTGGATGATGCCGCTGCATTCATGGCTTTTTGAATGGCATCGGTATCGTCCGCTATGCCGTTACCCTTTGCTCCAAAGCTGATCACATTGAACATCCCTTTATCATCTCTGGATTTCTGGTCTGCTCTTGCATTGGCGGCAGCTGCCACAAAAGTTGAAGCTGCTGCAATACCTCCCATCGTTACAAAATCCCTTCTAGAAAATCCTGATTGTAGGTCCATATTTTTTTCGATTTAAAGTAATTCGTTTTTATTTCAACATTCATCTTGTTAAATATAAATCACTGATTCACATTCAAGGAGAATCAATTGTAAACAAAATGGACAGTAACCTCTCCCTCATTTTCCGCTTTGGCTCTTATCCATTGAGCTGAGAAGCCAGGTTCGAACACATGATACTGATAACCGCCAGCGGGGATGGTGATCTTTTTATACAGGTTCCAGGTGTCGTTGCTCAGGTAATCAACTTCCAGGTTTATGCTTATCGCTTTATTACTGTGATTGGTGATGTGTACGGTTTTCTGGTCAAAGCCATTCATAAGAAACGGGTCGGAGGCCTCTCCTGCTTTCACTTTTGTTTTATACCACGGACCACCAATTCCTTTAGGTTTTCCAAAGCTCCAGAGTTCATCAATGTTTCCAAACCATAATCCAGATTGTGGCTGACCACTGGAGTTGTCGGCCTGGTCGCTGGCCATCACAAATAATCCGCGCCACGATACAAAGTCGGGAACCATACGGAGATGATTGCTGATCGGTCTTATGCCCATGATGTTTCCACCGTAACTTACGGTTGGTAACTCATAAAAAATACCATGCAAGTCCATGAGGTAGCGTTCGGTATTCGCTTCACGTATGCGCATCCATTCAGTATTCCACGCATGGTCGTAGGCGTAGCTCGCTTTCGGCAGGCGGTACGTTCTCCACTTTTTGTTTTTATAAAATTTCAAGATGGCCGATCCCTGATCCCATCCGGTGGCATAAATCGGGTTGCCGTAGGTTTCGTCAGACCAGTTTTTGCCGGCCACTTCTACATAAGGATTCTTATCTAAGATCTTCCAGGTTTTCCCATCCCACTCTGCGAGTCGCCCGGCTGCCCTCGTACCCATAAAATCATTTTCATAGTAAGAATTATTGGCTACCACCACCCGGCCATCCTGGGTGAATGCACTTTTAAAATGCACCTGTGCCGAAACCGGAATGTCCAGTTCTTTCACCAGATCGGCCAGCTGTTTACTCTTGAGTGTGTACACATTCGTTTCGAAAAGCAATCCCTCCATGGTAAGATAGTACACCATTGAATCGGGCTTGAATAAATGCTTTACGGTGGCCGTGAGCCTGTGTCTTTTTAGTTCTTCGATCACGCGCACGTGGCCCGATGTATCGATGGCATACGGACCAATCATCGCCTGATAGGATGCGTCATGAATGTAGCGGTTTGCATACGTGCCCGTGTAGCTCGCAGGATGTTTACGGCTGCTCATGTCGGCACTGATTTCATAGAGCCCAACACCAGAGCCTTTGATGTGTGCCACGTATCCCACTGCCCAAAGTTTATTGGCCCATGGCAACAATGCACCGATGCCAGCCTCGGTCCGGTTTTTATGATCGGCAACGACAGCCATCTCTGGGAAAACACCTTTGATCTGAACTTGCGCAAAAGCTAATTGAAAGAAGGTACCCGTTATTACGAGCAGAAGTAGACGTTTACTCATGGTGTGCAAACTTTCAGGAAATTTAATAAATGTTGGCAGGCTTTAATCACCATCCATAAAGGATTGAGTTGATATCTTTACCATCACAACACGATGAGCAATCCGTGAAAGTTGCCTGTTCAGTGGATGTTAAAACGATAACGCAACGAGTTCTCCGGGATGTCCTGGTGCTCCGACTGCAACCACGATATACTGTTTGCCATTGACCGAATACGTCATCGGTAATCCGCATTGATTTGCCGGCAATTCAATTTCAGAAATGATTTCACCAGTTGCTTTATCATAGGATCTGAACTTGTTACTACCACCGCCATCAGAACCATATAAACCAGCTCCTTCACCGGCAAACAAAAGTGTTTTGGTAACCAGCATGCCAACGCGATCAGGTAATCCGGTGCGCGGAATTTCAATGCCTTTTAAGGCAGGAATATTTTTTACCCAATCGGGTGTATCTGCATTGGCGACCATCCACAGATGATTACCGGTATTCAGATCAATCGCGGTGATTCTTCCATAGGGAGGTTTTACCAATGGCAAACCATACGGTCCGATTCTGGAGCTACCCATATAGGCAACATAATCCATGTCGGACAGATGGGGAGCAGCCTCTAAACTCATTGGCCTTAACACGGTACTTGACGAAACATATAGAATTCCTGTTTCCGGATCGAGCACACCTCCTTGCCAGTTGGCACCACCTACTGCATCGGGGAGCATTAACGTGCCCATGTTTTTTGGTGGATCGTAAACACTAACCGGCGTATAGAGGGGTCCCTTATTAAACTGAGCTTACAATCTTTAACGCTTCCTTTTTTATCTCAGGTGTAAAGTCCACAAGGATATCATCCGAATATCCTTGCCTGTCAAACGCTGCCGGTCTGGTTGGAAATGGTTGCGTGGGTGATGTCCATTCTCCTTTCACATCACTTTGCGGCACAGGTCGTTCTTCAATAGGCCACACGGGTTTTCCGGTAACCCGGTCAAACACGAATGCAAAAGCTTGCTTCGTAACCTGAACCACTGCTTTGATGGCTTTTCCTTCCACGATGATATCCGTCAATATGGGAGGAGCGGGTAAATCATAATCCCAGATATCGTGATGAATCAATTGATAGTGCCATACTTTTTTACCAGTCCTGACATCGAGGCAAACCAGACTCTGAGAGAATAAATTATTGCCGGGTCTGTGGCCACCATAGAAATCTCCGGTCGCTGCTTCCAACGGAAGATATACATAGCCAAGTGCAGGATCGGCCGTGAGCGGTGCCCATGCTCCTGCGTTGCCGGTATACTTCCAGCTATCGTTTTCCCAGGTTTCATTGCCTTCTTCTCCGTGTTGTGGTATGGTATGAAAAATCCACAACTGTTTACCTGTTTTCACATCATAGCCCATGATGTCACCTCGCACTTGATTTTTTGAAACCGGTGCCAGGCCCACCGGAAAACTTGCGCCCATGATGATGACATCATTCACAATAATCGGTGGTGATGTTGAACCAATCGTTGCCGTAAGCGGATCAACGTGTGAACCTAACCCTTTCTTTAAATCCACCACACCGCGATCTCCAAAGTCGGGAATCAAATGTCCCGACTGAGCATCCAATGCAATCAATTGAAAACCGGGCGTGATATAGATTACGCGATCTTTTCCTTTTTCTGGAGCCGACCAATAGGCAACACCTCTACCAGAATTCTGACGCGGCACGTACGTCTTTCGTTCTTTCTCATCGTATCGGAACGTCCATAATGTTTCACCAGTCACAGCATCGATGGCGGCTACCGCTCTGCTTAATCCTGCCGTGGTATACAACACTCCGTTCGCCATCAAAGGCGTTGATTTAAAATAAAACTCTGGGCTCGGTCCGAAATTGTCTGTCTTCCACCGCCAGGCAATTTTTAAATGTTTTGCATTTTCTTTGTTGATCTGATCTAGCGGAGAATAGTTGGTACTTGCATAATCACCCCGGTGCTGCAGCCATTCGCCTTCAATCGTGGGTGGTTTTGTGTTATAGATCTTTCGGAATAAATCGCAAGCTTACCCGTGATGGAGCCGGAGGTGTTCCCATTAAAATATTTTGCAGTTCCTCTTTGTGAGATGACAAAGCAATTTTTCCTGAAGGAAATTCACTGGCATCAAGAATGAATGCTAAGAGTGAAGTGTATGATTCATCATCGAGTGAATGAGGATTGTTTTTCGGCATGGTGGTCTTTGTCAACTCAAACAACTCTGCCAGTGTTTTCTCTTTCCAGTTGGTAACAAAACGGTCACCGATCAGCGCAGTTCCTCCTTCTGTTCCCCGCAAATCGCGGCCATGACAAGCTATACAATGAGTGGTATAAAGAGCGGAACCCAGTCCCACTTGTTCTTTTGTAAAAACTCCAGCGTTGGCCGTTACATCAACTGCTTCAGTGGAGATCTTGTCAGGCTTTGCACATGAAAACACCAGTGCTGCGAGACAGAATAATAGAGAAATGCTTTTCATCCGTTCAATGGTTATCAATCATCTTTTGTAAATCTAATACAATATCATGTCACTCTGATCTCACTCCAAAGAAGAGGGACATTACAATTTTTAATATGTTTTTGTTAAGTCCTTCTGGAGTCCGGTTTTCAATGGCAGGAGGTGTTGAATTCTTCTTGGGATTGGTTTCCGCAACGCTACTTCTTTCACCATTTTTTCATTTGCGTATCACATGATCCAGTAAATATATTACATCAACTAATTGTCTTGCCGTGTGGTCTCTTTCATATTTCCTTTACCACCCTGCAAGGATTTCCAAAGGCTAAAACATTGTCGGGTATGTCTTTAGTCACTACTGAACCAGCCCCAATGGTAACATTATTTCCAATGGTCACGCCAGGTAAAATTATACTGCCGCCACCAATCCAGACATTATCTCCAATCGAAACGGGCGCTGATTGCGTTTTACAGAAAATCATACCTTCATTACTGTTGGGAGAAACTTGAATTCTATCGCTCGCTTTTATGGGATGAAATGCACAATATATCTGGACTAATGGTGCTATCAACGCATTCTTTCCAATGGTAATCCTGTTACAATCAAGAAAAACACAATTATGGTTTATTTCAGAGTTATCACCGATGTAAATATTCTCTCCGTAATCGCAAAAGAAAGGTCCTGCAATCCAGAGATTTTTTCCTCTACCTCCTAAAAGCTGATTCAATATTTCGTCTAAACGTTCTCTGTTTACAGAGTCAGTATTATTGTACTCCTTTATAAGTGCTTTGGCCTTATGCCAACGCGTAATCAATTCTACATCCCCACAATTGTACAACTCTCCTGATAACATCTTATTCTTTTCTGTCATAAAATAATGCTGATGTATAAATTTATAAAGTGTACAGTGGCTGGTTTTTGAAATCCTGTCTGACTTCCATGATCAAACGAAGATAAAGAAATTCTTGCTTACAATTCGAAGCAGGGTTTCCTGTTACTGTGAAGTTACGATAATAAAATGCGGAATCCTGGGGAGGAGAATACAACGGGAAGGATGGCAGTAAATTTTTCTTTAAAACTGTTTTCACTTTTTCGATAGAAATGAAATTAACTAACTCCGTAAAATCTTTTCCATCTTTCTGCCTTTCGCCAACTCGTCTACCAGCTTATCTAAATACCTGACTTTTTGTGTTAACGGGTTTTCGATTTCCTCTACACGATAACCACATATTACACCCGTAATGAGATTGGCACCTGAATTTAATGTGGCATTTTGAAAGAATGTTTCAAAAGATACTTTCTTATCCATCATGTCTTGCAGCTTCTTGTTGTCAAATCCTGTAAGCCATTCTATGACCTGATGCAATTCTTCTTTTGTTTTGCCTTTCTTCTCCACTTTTGTGAGATACATAGGATAAACCGAGGCGAAGGTCATCTTTGCGATACGCTCATCATGTGCATTGGTGCTTTTCATATCAGCAAGTTAGTCTGATTCTATTAGTGTTGTCAGTGATGTAGGGTGTTGCTCTGTTTAGGTAATTCACATGAGCGAAGATAAAAACTAATCGCTTATTCATCACACCATTCACTGAATGTGTCCCGCTGCGCGGGACGCTGCGATGATAACATTGAGAGGTACGAGGCGGAGACATCGCCTGGGAAAAGAGGTTTGTGTTTTTGATAAGATATGAGTTTCATATTATTTGTTGGAGAAGAGCTTCAACAAAGGTGGAGGTTCATGAGGGCCATGCAATTTTCTTCAGGAACTCTTGTTCAAGGGATTTTTTCTCACCATGCTAAGTCATCATTATCGCTACAACATTACCAGGTCTTCATTGATGTAGAAAACCGACAATTGGTAAGGAGAAAATTTATTACCCACTACTATTAGCTTGCCTTCGGAAACAAATTTAATTGACATCCCATGACACTCTTTGTCTTTGAGAAATGTTTCTTTCTTGATAAGAGCGACCTCTGGGCTAAATTTTGCTATAAGCAATCGAGTTGTGATTGAACTACCTGAACTCCGATTATATAAATGTTATTCTGTGAATCAACTGTCAAATCATTAATTTCATTAAATCCAACAATATCGGTAACTAACCTGTTTACCACCTTCACAAGGTATGTCTGCCATACAATATTGCCTGTCTTACTAAGTTTCATTAAAACCATTTGGTTCTGGTATGCATTACCATCTTGATATCCCGGCTCGTATGCCACTATAATATCTTTGTTATTATCGGTGGTGGCCTTGGTTTGCCAGCCTCTATCATTATTACTATCCAATTTCTTTTTTAATGTAACTTTTCCATCTTCATTGAAAATCAAAACAGTCGGGACAGAAACACGGTCCTGAGGGCAGCTGAGACAATCTGTAATACTATCAGCGATTACTGCATAGCTACCATCCTCTATCTTGAATACAGTTTCTGGTTGGCTGATGGCACCTGGAAATAAATCGGATTGCCAAACCGGAGCCCCTTCACCATCAAACTTGGTTACATGAGTATAAAATTTACCATCGGGTGTGAGGAATTGCTGGGAGGCTATGATAAATGAGTCACCAAATGCCGAACAAATATTAGGACCGGTCGAAATCACTCCTGATAATAATGACTTTTCCCAGGTGATCCTCAAGTCAGTTGACACCTTGGTAAGATAAATGCTGTTATCAGAAGTAATAGGACTTCCTGCGTAGGTTGAAAGCAGCAAATAGGAATTACTAAGCTTAGCTATTCCCATGCCCTGAGCTTGGAGGGTAAAGGCAGGAAATAATTGCTCTCCTTTCTTAAGCGAATCTGTTAAAGAAATGAGAAATGGGGAAAAATAACCACCATTATCTGCATACCCAATGACGACAAATCCTTGGCCAATAGCCTTTTCTACTTTAACGGGATAAGTATTATTGCCAATTGTGAAACTCTTTTCCCCAAGCCGTTGAGGCAGTGGTGGTTCGTTCTTGGCTGGCTCATCTTTTCGCATGATATTGCGATTAAGGCAAAAAATATTATGGCTAACCTCATTATTTTGTTTGTATTTTAAGTGGTACTTTAATCAATAAGTAAATTTCAAAAATTGTTCGCCCCCAGTCTGGTTAGATCGTTCTTCAAATTTAATTTTAAAAAGTTGATATGTCCATTTTGTCAGTTAGGCACCAGTTGGGCTTCGTTCGTAATCGATACTTTGAGCGAAACCGAAATCTTGATCACCGTCATAAATTGTCTGTAGATACCTATTTTTTTATCAGTCATTTGTTTTAAAATTTTTTCTCCATCGTCTACGGAATTGTCATTTGTCACTGAGTGTAAACTGTCAGCGTAGAAGCAAGCGTTGGAGTTTTTGTAGACTGAATTCTTCAGTTTACAAGTCCCTGTCCATGGGCCCAATTCTGACCAGTCGAGTCACCCAAGGGAGTTTCACCCTTAGGTTCTCACAGAACCGCACGTGAAAGTCTCCTTTCATACGGCTCTTCCTGTTTAATCACAAATGTATTCGACATCATGGATATACCAACTGCCAGTGCGCGAATAGATTCGGTCTTTCTTCATGCTTCTTCCTCAGCCAGCTGCCATTGTTCTCTTGTGGTGGCCTTGTAATGTATTCAGTAAATCTTTTTTCCATAATGATTGAGGTTTGTGCTATTGATAAGATTTGGGTTTCAGATTATTTGTTGGAGAAGAACTCCAACAAAGGCGGGGGAAAGAGGATTGCCTGTGTATGTAAATTAACGTTGAGCGAAGGTAAAAACTGATAGGCTATTCATCACACAATTCTTAGCAGTGTCTCCCGCCTTGGGGACGCATAGCCTTTACCGTTACCTGCTGCTATTTTCCTGGTAATCTGTTAAAGGAGGTTTTGTGTTTTTAATTTCGGAATTTAGCCTGTACAGAATACCGGCAACCATGAACATCAAAAAAATGTATGTCATATTATCAATCGTTGGCGAGGCTATGTATTCCTTTCCTGAAACTAACGTAATGATATTCATGCTGATGAGTGGATTGGTGATGCTGTTTCCCACGGTATGTAATAGTACAGCGGTCCAAACTGTAGCACTTCTGATTCTGATTTCTCCGTAAACAAAAGCGGTAACGACAATTCCGGTAAACATCAAAGGAAATGCTACCCACAAACTTACCTGAGAATAAGAGCGAATCATAAGTCGAGAAAAGGCACGTGCCATAAAGCCCAGATAACCCCCACGATTAAATGATTCTTAAAACGACTCATTCCCATGTTATCAATTTGCGGAGTCAGATAGCCACGCCACGTAAATTCTTCAAAAACATTCTTGACAAACAAAGGAATAACAGAGGCCAGGGCAGCGCCTGGCAATACCGAAAATGAATTGGTAAAATCAATAGTTTCAGTGATTTTGCCAATGATTAATATCAAGCCAATGATAATCGGATACAACAAGAATGAGATAATATACCAGGGCCAGCTTTCGCTGAAATTGTAACTTTACACCCAACGACCTCCAGTCTTTATTTATCGCTCTGAAAATAAGCATTAAAATAAATGGAGATATAAGCCAAAAAATCATTCCTAAGCTTTGACTATTAAAATCTTTTACAGACGGATCAGACCATCGGCATACAAACCCAATGACCAACATCATGGCAGTAAATAATACAAGTTGATTTTTGGTCATTCTATTTTAATAGTAAGCATTAGAACACTTCAAGGTATTTTTTTTTACGATTGACTTTGTCTGTCTCATAACAAAATTATCTGAAGAGCACGAAACCCTACCCATTGCCACTGTGCTGTTGTATTCAGTGCTTCTCATCATATCAAACTACCTGTAAATTTATAACAATTAATTGAGGTAGATAGGTGATAACACTGACCACAGGCAAAATGCACTATTTGAGTTTTTACCGTTAAGGTATGCGTTGCCATTATGATATCGCCCTTGCAGGGCTTCTTCATGCTCTTTCGCTGGTGAATAACACAGGGCTGCACCCTGTGTTAAATGATAACGCCCTTTCAGGGCTCGTATCAAAGCCCTGAAGGGGCGATATCTGCCTGCGATGGTCGCACGGCCATCGCGCAGTAGGTAACAGAAAACGTATGCCAGCCATGAAAGGGCGAAATAAAATCATACCACTGTCACTTCGTAAAAAAATACATTCACACAGACTCTTTAACAACAAGAGGTGCGGACCTCTTTCTTTTTTAGAGATTTGTGCTATTAATAAAATATAAGTTTCATATTATTTGTTGGAGAAGAACTCCAACAAAGGCTGGGAATTCCAGGGCGGAGATCTCGCTGGAAAGGAAAATTAAATTAGCGGGTTGTATTCCTGTAATGTCAATCACCTCACCGGTTATTTACTCTATCACAAGTCGTGTGACAAAAGTCTGACCTCCCGAGTTGACCTTTACAAAATATAACCCTTTCGCAAACGAATGTGTATCCCACTCCACCAGCATAGTGGTGGACTTCATCTGCTTTACAATCATGCCTCGTATATCAAGGACCTGTACCGTTGCGTCATCAAACTGCTCAAGTGAACTTATGTCGAGCAGCACATTACCAGATGCAGGATTCGGATACAGGTATGGTGAAGCCAGCCAGGGATCGTTTATTCCCGTTGGCAGAATACAGGTAACATCCATTGACGGATCCTGTAGCGCAAAAGTTTTAGTATACTCAACAGGAAGGTAACACGCATAGCCGGGAATAACGGATACGTAAGCAGACATCTTGTCTTCTGTTCTCACAATGATCTCATTTGCTGAGGTCTCAAAAGATCCGGAGTTCGATGTAAATCCTTCTGGAAAAATCCAGCTGAATGTTTCAGCCTCTCCGGCTCCTACAGCCTTTATCACTATATCGGTATCTGTACACAGTTGTTGGCCCGTTAACTGAACATCAGGAAACACGGTGGCCTTATATAGAAAGGCTGTATAGAAACCGCCAACAATCGCCATGAAACATCCAACCGGTTTATCATCCATAAAACCTCCCGTCACATAAATATGATCCTGTGTATCAAAAACCATATCATTGACCGAAATCTGCGAATTTAAAACCCGTTTAAAATCCCCGTCAAGATCGGTTACAAGTAAATAAGTAGATTGGCTTGATTCGGATCCTGAAGCATATTGATCATCGTATTGGTACCCGATACCAATAATGTTTACTTCCTTTAAGTCGGCACTCATCTTGACTCTCGTTACCGCTGCATCCAAACCATGAAAAGGCTTCGCCCATAAGAAATTTCCGGCACTGGTAAGTTTGGCAAAATACCCTGTCCGATCCGTCAATACATTTTTCTCAGTCAGGGTTATATCATCAAATGTTGCATTGGTGCGAAAATGTCCGGTGATATAAATATTGTCATCACCATCAATCGCAAGATCTCCCCCCCGGGCATAACTATCGCTCACATTCCCACCATCAACCTGGTTAGACCATTCATACGTACCGGCCTGATCATATTTTAAAATAAATGCACTGTAGTAATTGCGCGCGCGCAATGTATTCCCCGAGAAAGTAATATCTCCTACAAAACTTCCGGTTACAATGATATTATTGGTAGATGAAATCTGGATATCATCTACCTGTGGGGTAACACAACAGGTTATGTAGTCGATGGGTACCGACCAGAGAATTTCGCCAGCGGGTGAATACTTTCTGATAACCAGGTCTTCCAGGTTACTCCTTCCGCCTACGATAACATTGTCGTTGTGATCTACAGCTACCGACTGCCCCTGACCGAAACTATTCCCATATTGCTTCACCCAGATCAGAGCTCCTGATTGATCGATCTTACCCACAAACGCACCACCATTTGCCGGATCTAATGTTTCACCAAGGAAATCACCGCCACTTTCCATAATACCAGTAAGGAGAATATTACCCGAGTTATCAATGGCAATGTCTGATCCCTGATCCCAGTCATCGCCTCCCATTTGACGCTTCCATACTATTTTGCCTGCTGCATTAAACTTTACAACCAGTATATCATCAACTCCATTGGATTGCACCAGATCTCCTTCAAATAATGATCTTCCCCGTAAAAAATAAAGCACGTAAACATTGCCATCCTTATCAACGACCATTTTATGAGAATTTACACCTTCCAATGGGTTAACATCCGCAGTCTGCTTTAACCAAAGCACCTCTTGTGCATAGGTGGTATTTAGCAACACCGAAAATATAATAAGGAACAGATAAGTTTTGATCGTGAAGCCGTAATTCTTATTCATGTGACATATGATTTAGATGGGGGTATAAACTACTTAAAAACTCAATTCGTGGTAATGTCTCCTGCTATGGGGACACTGCTGCAGAAGTCCGATGGAGATAACACTAGGAAGTTGCATTGGAATTATTTTTCTTTTCCACCCTTACTTCTTTGTTTTCTTCTTATTACTATTTACACCAAAAAGTGGTTGGGAATACACCTTATAAAGATCAAAGAGGTATTCAATCCGCTGCATTTCTGTTTCGAAGGGTTGTGGGCGGTAGCAAGTATCTACAAACTTATCCAGATCCTGATGAGCGCGAACGAGATCGGCAGGCATGGTGAGCGGGTCGTATAGATCGGCCAACGAACTTTCAGGATAGCGTTCCCGAACTTTTAAGACCTGTGCTGCAAGTTTTTCTACTCCGGTAATTTTCTGCTTGGCTAAATCCTGGGGCCAGGGGAAGTTGTTGTAAACTATTGTGTTGGAATAACTGTAATCACTCTTTAAACGCCCGCAAACATATCTCATCCAGGTCATATGCATTTTAGATGTTAAAATGCCGAAGTGGAAAGGTGTCGCATTTGGTAAATTGAATAGCTTATCACCACAGATGATGTCCTTTGTACAAAATCCAATTGGTATATAATCTCTATTTTCTGATGAAACCTTAGGAATTGCTAAGTAATCTGATTCGGGCTGACGTTCTTCTCCAAATAAGTAAGGAAACTTTGAAGCTTTCAAGGTTTGAGGTCTTTTACTTTGCTCTCGAAATTTTTTTATGTTCTCAATTCTTTCGTAGACTAACGGATATTTTCTGATTTCTGACAAGTCAGCATCCTTCAGCCAAATACAATAGCGAGGTATGTTGTTTAAGAATTCTTTACCCATTAAAAAAGGCTTAATGTACTTTTTCATTTGTGGATATTTCTCTATCAACAAATCCCTCTCTTCTTGAGCCAATAAGAAATTACCATCATCAATAGCATCACTCCCTCTTGAGATATTGGGAACTTTGCTTATTGGAGTTGTTCTTTTTTGAATAAATACATCAGCTGCATTAACCAAATATGGATTGATATTCTTAACCTTGATTTCTAAAGGCTCTCCTTTAATGTCTTGATATGAAAAGATCCGTTTATTGGATATTTCGAAATTTGTAAATCCCACAATAACAACGTGAACAGCCGCATTACCTTTGGCTTCATTATTCCATTTAAATGTTCTGTGCGCAAAGAATATTTTAACACCATTCTTAATTAGCTCGCTCCAAAGAACTGCTACCTGCTCTCCTTGCGTGATAGAATTGGTTGAAACGAAGGCAACTTTACTTTTTGTGTCCTTAATTGTCTTTGCTGCTTTAAGATACCAAGCAGCAACATAATCAAGAACTCCAGCACCCTGAACTCCATTAAAAACCAATGCCATATCCTTCTTCTGCTCTTCACTTTGCCATGCATAGCCAATAAATGGTGGATTTCCAAGTATGTAATCAAAGTTGACTTTGGCTTTAGATGCCGGCATTGGCCCGTCATGAATCCTGGTATGTCTTAGCCTTTATATTTACTTCTTTAAATTCAGGAACAGGCTCATTAACTAAATAAATATTAGCATGCTCTGTCTCAATATCAAAACTATTAAGTGGATTAAGTAAACTTTGCCACTCAATTCTTAAAGCATTTCCATGAACAATCGTTGCACTCTTTTTTAATGGAAGCCTCTTGAAATATTCACCAAATTCCGTAGCCAAGCGGATGTTCATCTGATGATCGATCAACCAGATAGCCACCTGTGCAATCTGCGCTGCAAACTCCTCATACTCGATGCCATAAAAAGCATCGACATCAATTTTGCTTAATGTGCTTACATCAGTTACAAACTGACCTTTGAACAGTAATTTGAGTACTTCAAGCTCCAGTGATCGCAATTCGCGGTAGGTAATGATCAGGAAGTTTCCACTTCCGCAGGCAGGGTCTAAGAATTTCAGCTTCGAAAGTTTATCCTGAAACTTTTCCAGCTTGCCCTTATTGGTTTTAATGCTTTCAAACTCGGCTCTTAGTTCATCTAAGAATAAGCCTTGAATTACTTTTAAGATATTCTTTTCGCTGGTGTAATGAGCGCCCAAGTTTCTACGCTCTTTTGGATTCATCACACTCTGAAACATAGAACCGAAAATAGCCGGTGAAATTACGCTCCAGTCAAAATAACAACATACCAGGAGCTTGCTACGCATAACGCTGTTGAAGGAAGCCAGATTGAGAGGCTCGGCAAAGAGTGAACCATTTACATACGGGAAAGCGGCCACCTGTTCGTCTAAATTTTTTTGTCGTTTATCTTCGGCTGTATTGAGCGTTTGAAAAAGTTGAGCCAAATGAATGCCTAAATCGCTGCCATCCTCTTTAGTCCGCAGCTCAATGTATTCGGTAAATTGCTGCTTCTCAAAAATTGTGGTATCCTCAGCAAATAGGCAGAACAGCAAGCGCACCAACATTACTTCTAACTCATGACCTTGATATCCATTGGCTAATAAAGCGTCATGCAACCCACCCATGAGTTGAGCAGCCTTCATGTTCACAGGCTCCTGATCTTTATAAACCCGTTGCTGATAGCCACTAATAAAACCAAACAAGTTTATGTTTTTATATAGGTCTTTCAGTTTGAATTCAGCCTCTGTGCCGCCTTCAAGATCATATAGTTTTATATCCTGAAAGTTAGAGACTACTATATATGATGGAAGCTCTTCATCTTTAAGACCAGGAAAATATTCTCGGGCTTGTTTATACGCTGTATTTAAGTCTTTACCCTTACTCTTGTGTTCTACTAATACAATACCTCTCCACAGAAGATCAATATAGCCTTGATGACCGTCTGCTTTTTTTACCGGCTTTTCAAAACTTGCTACGCGTTTCCTTGAAACTCCAAATACATTAAAGAAGTTGTTCCAAAAAGTCTGTGCTTCTGCCCGCTCGTCTGAAACATTTTCCCATTCTCTGGAAAACTCTGTTGCTCGTTTACGGATTTCATTAAGACTAAGGGGCATAGCTTAAAGCGGGACTGATTAAGGTTCAATATAATTAAATAACCCGATTAATGATTTCAAGTTAAGATCGTTTAAACTTAGATTTTAAAGCCCTTTGCCTAAGGATATTCTCAGATATTTTTACGGTTTCGCTAAAACCAGGTTTTAAAATTCTTATCAGATCAGAATATCTTCATCAGCTTCTTCACCACCACGCGGTTGTGCGTGCGCAACTCAACCAGATACACGCCAGCCGGTGCAAGTCCGCTGGCGCTGGCTCCCTCCCATGCTGTGGTGTGATTGCCCTCGGCCAAATAGCCATCGATGAGGGTGTGTATGCGTTGCCCTTGTGTGTTATATATGCCCAGGGTTACCTGCCCGCTCTGCGTGAGTGTAAACTGAATGGCGGCACGTTGCTCCATCGGATTGGGATATACCATAAAACCCGCGGAAGCGTCTTCTTCTATGGCCGTAACGGGATCTTCATACGGCACGTCATCGCCACTGATACGGAGGTCGTCAAACCAGAATTTAATTCCATTCAATGCCTGATGCTCGGCAACCATTTCAAAGCGATCAATGGCCTGCCAGTCAAATTTTCCTTCGGGAGGAAACCATGCGTTGTCATACGCGCCTTTCTCTTCGAGGTCTTTGAGTGCCAAACTTATTTTCTGCCAGGTACCATCCCAGACAGCAAGTGTGTTGTCGATGGTTTTGCCCATGCGCCACGGCCTGTCGGCAGCGCTGGTTTTGGTATCGATGAAGCGGATATCAAACCGGGCATCAGGTGTATTACCTTTCACCCAGAACTCCAGTACATGATCGTTGTTCTTCAACAGAGATAAATCCATGTCGGGTTTAAAATCCAGCGCAATGGCATTGTATTGGGCAACACCCGTCCAGTAGATATTTCTTATTCCTTCCTTCGGGGCTTCGTTGTTATAGTAATCGAGCGTGCCGTCACCCGGGTAGCTCGCATCAAAAATCCCTTCACCGATAAAATCGTCATACAAAACAAAGCCCGATGTTTTCGGTCGTTTGATATACGGCAACTGCGGTGGCACCGTCATGCCGAGCGCACCAAGCAGCCCTGTGTTGAGGTCATAGTCAAACAACTCATTGGAATCTTTTTTGAATAATCCGAATGAGCCCTGATAATCCCACGAGGTCCAGGGAATATTCTTTTCTTCGAGATACTTTCGCACCACATCATACCAGTATACGCGGTCGGTGTTGCTGCTGTTGGGAATGTAGACACCAAACTCTCCGCAAAACACAGGCACCTTGCGCGCAGTGCTGAAGTTGACGGCAATATCAATCAGTGATTTTATTTTCGCCACAGTACCTTCCACGTTGTACGCATTGATGGCGCTTTCTATCCAGGATCCTTTGAGCGATGCAGGTGTTGCAGGCATGGTGGCGGCATTGTAAGGAAACGGAACACCACTCAATGGCACCATGGAAGGACTGTCCAGCTGGCACCCTGATGGGTGAACACAAACGGATCATAGAAATGAAAAGTATAAATCAGTTTTGTATCGGCATAGACCGGAATGTTGCCGAGGTTGTTGTAACTGTTCCATCCGGCACCACCCACCACAATATAGTGGGCGTTATCCACCAGACGAATGGCATCGATCACCGTTTGCTGAATGCTTCCCCAGAGCGCATCGGAGATACCGTGCGGCTCATTCAACACTTCATAAAAAATGTAGCCCGAGCGGCCTTTGTAATGCTCTGCCATTTGTGTCCATACTTTTATGAGCACCGTGCCAATGGCAGGGTCGGTGTTGGCAGCAGGATCGAACGTATGGTTATCGAGAATAAGATTGATCTGAAGTTCTTCGGCCCACGTTACTGCCTGATCAAGCATCTCAAGAAAGAGTGGATCAAGAATATAATCAGGCGATCCGTTTGTCATGGCGTGCAGGTTGATGGGCAACCGGATAACATCACAGCCCAGCGATTTGATGCGTTCAAAATCCTTTTTTGAATATTTTGTAAACTGAATCTGCTTTGGCGATGAAGCCTGAAACCAGCCGGTAAGGTTCACGCCTTTTGTGAAGGGAACCTGTGCACTCAACGGCAGGGAGATGAACAAAAGCAAAAAGAGAATCAGATTTTTCATAGACGTGTGCAAAATCCGGCAAATAAAAATGATTTACAAACCTGAGTTGAAATCAATAAAATATACCAACCATTAAACCAGTCCTGCAAATCCCATAAAGGCCATCGACAGAATGCTGGCGGTGATCAACGCTGCAGGAATACCTTGCATGTATTCGGGAAGATCGGCTGTGTCGAGTTGTTCGCGCAGGCTGGAGAATAATGCAATGGCCAACGTGAAGCCCAGCGAGTTGCCAATGGCAAACACCACGCTTTGCAGCAGGTTGAAGTTATTCTGAATCACGAGTATCGCCACACCCAGGATCGTGCAGTTGGTTGTAATCAAAGGAAGATAGACACCCAGCGCCTGGTATAAATCAGGACTCACTTTCTTCAAGACGATCTCCACCACCTGCACTAAAAATGCAATCACCAAAATGTAGGTGACGGTTTGCATGTATTCAATGCCCATGGGGATGAGAATATAATGCTGCACGAGATACGTCATGATGGTAGAAAGCGTCATCACAAAAACAACGGCACCACCCATGCCCACAGCCGTGGACGTATTTTTTGATACACCGAGAAACGGACAGATGCCCAGAAACTTCGCCAGCACAATGTTGTTGATGAAGATGGTCGATATGATAATGATGAGGTATTCCATACTGCCAGATTAATGGGTTGACGTACGTTTTCTGTTTTTCATCCAGTTCATGATGGCGATGATAAAACCCAGCGTGATGAACGCGCCCGGTGCAAGAATGAACACCAGCATGCCATCAGCTTCCATGAATTTGTATCCAAAGAAGGAAAGGTTGCCGAGCAATTCACGAATGGTGCCGAGCAACACCAGCGCGAGTGTGAAGCCTACGCCCATGCCGAGTCCATCAAGGATACTGGCCCCTGCGGTATTGCGCGAAGCAAACGCTTCTGCCCTGCCCAGCACAATGCAGTTCACTACGATGAGTGGAATGAATAAACCAAGTTGTTCATTGAGTGCGGGTGTATAGGCGGCCATCAACAGTTGCACTACGGTAACAAATGCCGCGATGATCACAATGAATGCGGGTATGCGCACCTTATCGGGAATTATATTTTTCACAAGGGCTATCGCCAGGTTGGACATCACCAGCACAAAGGCAGTAGCCACACCCATGCCCAGTCCATTAACTGCCGAAGAAGTTACACCGAGTGTCGGGCAACATCCCAGCAGCAACACAAACACAGGGTTCTCTTTGATGATGCCCCGCAAGAAGTTTTCTTTATTACTGATTGCCTGTGCCATGTTCCATCGAAGATTTAAAGGTATCAAACGCCAGCTGTATCGCTTCTGAGTAAGCCCGCGAACTGATCGTAGCTCCGGTGATGGCATCTACATCGCCACCATCTTTCTTTACTTTCAGTTTCATCTGTCCGGGATTCTTGTTAAGGAACTGATTGACAAAAGAAGGTGAAGTCATTTTAGAACCAAGCCCGGGAGTTTCCTTGTGTTCAATGACAAAAATATTTTGAATATCACCGGTTCATATTAAATCCTACCATGATAAAGATGTCGCCACTGTATCCTTTGCCCGATTTGGTTTTGATAGCCATACCAATCAATTCCTCTCCTTTCCTGGCAGGGAAAAATTCAAGGCTGTCTTTACCATCGGGAGTAGCAACTTTATATTTCTCGAGCACCGGATTGTTATCATAACCCGTCACCACAGATTCAATGGCTTTCAATTGCTTCGCCATTTGCGCCTGCGCGATGGGTTCTTTCGTCCATTGATATACATACCCCAGCGACAAGCCAGCAACCAGCGTCACGATGGTGAGCGTGAGCAGGAGATTGACGAATGAGGATTTAATGGTTGCCATAATTATATTTCTTGTATCAGGCGTCAGACCACTTTGAGTGGTCTGACGCCTGATAGCCTATCTGTTTGTCTTACTTCCATAGCGCGGTTCTTTTGCATAGCGGTTGATCATGGGCACAAAGGCATTCATGATCAGAATCGCAAAGGATACTCCTTCCGGATAATTTCCAAACAAACGGATTAATACCGTAATCAAACCAATGCCGAAACCAAAGATCAGCATTCCGCGATGCGTGAAAGGTGACGTTACATAATCGGTAGCCATAAACACAGCACCCAACATGATACCACCTGTTAACAAATGAAAGTGAGGACTCGCGAATTTTGCCGGATCAATCAGCCAGAAAATTCCTGTCATTACAAAAATCGTTGCGAGCATCGAAACCGGTGTATGCCAGGTGATGATTTTTCGATACAGCATATATCCCAGACCAAGTAACAAAGCAAAGGCCGACATCTCACCAAGGCTTCCACCCTGCAATCCAAAAAAGAAATCAGTATACGATGGCATCTGGGCCATTAAAGAATCAATCGGTTCACCATTGCGCAAACCATCTTTTAAAATTCCCAACGGAGTGGCACTTGTTACGGCATCCAGTGAAAACGTTGCTCCTTGCGTGGGCCACGATGTCATCTGCACAGGAAATGACAGCAACAAAAACACACGGCCCACCAACGCCGGGTTGAATGGATTATTACCCAGTCCACCGAAACTCATTTTACCAATGCCTACTGATACAGCACTGCCAATCAGAATGATATACCACGGCAGATTGCTGGGTACATTAAACGCCAGTAAGATACCGGTAATCACGGCAGAGCCATCGTAAATGGTAGCAGGACGGTTGAGCAGATATTTTGCAATCAGGTATTCTATACCCACACAAAAAATTACAGCCAGGCCGGTAACATACACGGCACCCAATCCGAAATTGTAAACTGAGAATAGCAAAGCAGGAACCATGGCAAGGATGACGCCCCGCATGATCTGAGGCACCGTCAGCTCAGTATGTATGTGTGGTGATGGTGAAACGGTGAGTAGTGTTTCGCTCATGGTTTCTTCGGTTTTCGGAGTTGGGTTTTTCCCAACCGGATATAATCCAGTATCGGTCGGTTGGATGGGCACACGAATGAACACGAACCACATTCAATACAATCGAGTATATGTTCTTCTTTGGCACGCTGACTATTGCCCTTCTTCGACATCAGTAACAGATGATAAGGTTCAAGGCCCATCGGGCACGCTTCAATGCATTTGCCACAATGCAGGCAGTTGTAAATCTCTGCGCGTTTTGATTCTTCTTCGGGTATCAGCAAAATTCCAGAAGTACCTTTTGCCACCGGCACATCCAGATCAGCAATGGCTTTGCCCATCATCGGGCCACCGCTCACAATCTTGCCGGTGTGTTCGGGCACTCCTCCTGCTGCAATCAAAAGATCGATCACCGGTGTGCCGATGCGTACTAAAAAATTGGATGGTTGTTTTACATCTTTTCCGGTAACGGTAACTACCCGCTCAATCAACGGCTTGTTTTTCTGAACCGCCTGATACACGGCATAGGTTGTTCCCACATTGTGAACCACAGTGCCAACATCAGCAGGTAAACCACCCGAAGGCACTTCACGATTGAGCAACGCCTGAATGAGTTGCTTCTCTCCTCCCTGTGGATACTGTACTTCCAGTGCTTCTACGGTAATGCCCGTTTCATTCTTCAGGAGTTCCTGAAATAATTCGATGGCATCATGTTTATTATCTTCTATTCCGATGATGGCTTTGTCAACACCCAGCGCTTTCATCAGGATTTTTATTCCAACTATAATTTCTTTTGGTTTCTCGAGCATGAGCCGGTGATCAGCCGTCAGGTAAGGTTCGCACTCTACGCCATTGATCAATAAGTGATCGACATGTTTACCAGCCGGTACACTCAACTTCACATGCGAAGGAAACGCTGCGCCACCCATACCCACCACTCCGGCTTCCATGATGCGCGTAACAATTTCTTTCGCCTCCAGTTTAATTTCTTCGATGAGATCTTCGGTGCGGTCGATGCTTTCATCCCAGTCATCGCCTTTCACACGAATGGAAACGGCCGTGTGTTTAAAACCAGAACTGTCCATCACTTCTTCAATCACCCCAATTCTCCCTGACACCGAAGCGTGGATATTGGAAGAAACAAATCCTTCATGCACGGCAATGATCTGACCTACCTTCACATTGTCACCACGCTGCACGACAATTTTTGCCGGTGCCCCGATGTGTTGTATGATAGGGATGGTAGCCATCTTGGGTAACGCCAACGATGTGATCGGTGAAGATGCACTGATCTTATTGTCATCCGGATGAACTCCGCCAATACTGAACGTCTTAAGCTTGTGGTGTAGTTTCATTGCCATTTTGCTGTGCCGCTAATTTTTCTGCTTCTCTTTTCTTGCGTTCCCGCTCTTCGCGCTTCAAGCGCTGCTCGGTGGCGGAATGAACTTTTTCCGTTGTTACGTTGGCAGTAATGATGTTGTGAACATCACAGGTTTCCACACACTCCATGCAAAGCTTGCACTTTTCAGGATCGATGTGTGCCAGGTTATTTTCCATGGTGATGGCATCATACCGGCAGGCTTCAAAACATTTTGAACAACCCGAACAGGCAACGGCACATTCCTTACGCGCGGTACTTCCCTTCTCTTCATTGAGGCAGGCTACATACACGCGTTGATTCTTTTTTCCCTTCGGCCACAACTCCAGAATATCTTTCGGGCATTCTTTCACACACGCATTGCAGGCCGTGCACTTGTCTTCGATGATCACAGGCAATCCTGTTTTCTCATCCATATACATCGCTTCGAAGTCGCACACTTCCACACAATCGCCCATGCCGAGGCAACCATATGCGCAGGCGGTATCGCCACTGTATAAGGCAGCCGCAATTTTACATGAGCCAGTGCCATCATAGATATTGGTTTTCTTGCGATACTCGAAGGAACCTGAGCAACGCACCACAGCTATGTAGGGATCTTTTTCAACGGCCTTGATTCCCAGAATATCAGCTACCTGCTTCATCACCGCATTGCCACCCACGGGGCAGTGAAGTGCGGAGAGATCACCGGCATTTACTACGGCAAGGGCAAACGCATGACAACCGGGTTGACCACAGCCACCACAGTTGGTGTTTGGAAGCACCTGCTCCACAGCACCGATGCGTTCATCTTCCTGAACTGCAAATTTCTTTGATACAAACCAGATCACCACCGCAGCCACAATTCCGATGGCAGTCAGGCTGATGATCGTATATAATATTACCTGGTTCATTTTTTTTCTACTTCAATGCTACACTGACTTCTTAACGTATTCTTCAGAAGATAAATAAAGCCGTAATACGGAACCAGGATCAACAAGGAAGTTAATCCTGCAAGACTTTCGTGATAGCCCAGCTGCGTCATGCCTGCGAGTGAAATAATCATGAGCACAAATGGAACGAGATACAACAACGCCACTGCCTTATATCCCGATGACGGATTGATTTTAACAATCACTTCATCGCCTGATTTAAATCCATAATCCCTGGCAGGAATTTCTACTTCTTTGGCTTTTGAATCGCCCAGCATGCAAAGGCTTTTATGACACGCAGAACAGCCAGAGCCCACCAGTGAAATCCGGATGCGACCGTTCTGTGAATCAGTCACGAGGCCTGTGTGCTCCATATAACTGATTTCCGCATTCATGCCAGTTCAGGTTTTGATTTTGAACGCTTCCTCACCGGATATTTTTCCAGCAGGAGAATGCTGTTCTTTACTATGGCACCCATGGAATTGCACGCCAGGAAACTATCATCCTGATAGAGTTCAGCGAGTTCATTCTTCAGCTGGATAACATTCTCAGGCGAAGACAAGGTATCGGCAGCCATCGCGCGCAGCAGGGAGTTGAGCTGGCCATAAGAGGTTACCACGCGGTTGCGTAACCGCATGCGCTCTTCCTTCTGGTATTGAAGCTCAAGTATGGGCGACATGGACTTAAAGCCAAGATTGATAATCGGATTATTCTCTTTGAAATACTGAGGCATGTAAATGCGGCTGCTGCCTTCATAACATTCCTGATCGAAGTCGATAGACCGCAGCCGGAAATGCAACTCATCGAAATCAGGAATCATCTCTACCACAAAATTATCCCTGCGCATATCCCCCAGTAATTGTACGAGGCTGCGCTCATTGAATTTCACAAACTCCTTGGCAAGACGCAGCGGATTGTATTCATGATTTTCAACGAGGTAGTGATGGATAAATGTATCGCCTGGTATGCCCTGAATGTGTTCTTCAATAAACGTATCTCCTTTGGTAACGTAATTGATTTTGTTGGGAGAAAGAAGATGTTCCAGCTCCATGCCATAGACACGCGAAGCATCGGCCTGCTTGATATAGAAATAATCAAACAAATCGTTCAGCCTGTTTACAATGCGCACCCGGATGGGATGTGTGTTGGCATAGAGACAATAATCTACCCGATCGATATACAGGTGTTCAATCACAGAAAGATCACCTCCTACTTTCAGGAGCGCATACACCTTTCGTAAGTCCTCATGGATATACTGCCGGTCTGATTCTGAATAGATCAGTGTTTCCCAGAGTGTGTCGACTCCCTTCTTATCAAATAGAGTAATGGAACTATTGAAACGTAATAAATCCTGATATCCAATAGGAACCTCAATTTCGCGGTTGGTAGCGACCAGGTAATTTCTTAACTGGTCGCTGACCGGAAACATGGGCTTCTTAAACCGAATGTCTCCCATAAACTATATTACTGGAATGCTGGCTTGATCAACGCAACCCACTCTGCCACCCTTTTAGCGGTAAGATCTTTCTGGTTGTCTTCATCAATAGCAAGGCCTAAAAATTTTCCGTCCACCACACCTTTGGATGCTTCGAAGTTATAGCCTTCGGTTGGCCATGCCCCTACGAATGTTGCGCCTTTGTCTTTGATGCGGTCATGAATGATTCCCATTGCATCGAGGAACGTATCAGGATAGCCATCGGCATCGCCAAGCCCTACATAGGTTACTTTCTTACCTGCATAATCCACATCAGCCAGTTCATCAATAAATGTATCCCAGTCTTCCTGCAGTTGTCCGATTTCCCAGGTAGGACATGCCAGAATAAGATTGGCATAAGGCTGCATGTCATCTGCGGATGCAGAGTTCACATTGTGAAGTGCAGCCACGGATTCCCCTCCCAGCAGTTCCTGAATTTTAGTTACTACGCGCTCAGTGTTTCCTTCTGTTGAGCCGTAAAAAATTCCAATTGTTGCCATAGTTATAATTGTTAATTGTTTAGTCATCTAAATTATCGTCAAGTCCGTGTTGCAGTTCGCCACGTTTGGGATGATACTGCATGAACACTTCTGAGCGCATTAATATATCCACATACTGGGCCCGTTTGTATGCAAACGGATCAATCATATTTTCCTTCGAAAGTTTGCCTTTGAAATCAGCTATTGATCCATATTTCTTTTTCTCCATCCATTTTTCCATATCAATAAGCATGCTCTCAATATAATTAATTCCGCGCTTATAAATAGTGCTAACTACCTGAACGGCATCGGCCCCGGCCAGTAACATTTTAATTACATCGTGGCCAGAAAAAATACCTGTATTGCTGATGATGGAAGCATCGATTTTCTGATGTAACAAGCCCGCATAGCGTAAGGCAAGCCGACTGTCATTTTCGCTGCTGAAGTTGTATGGATAATGGTGTGTTTCCTTGTCAATATCAATATCGGGCTGGAATAACCGGTTAAATAAAACAAATCCTGAAGCGCCCGCCTTATCCATTTTGGAAATCACTGACAGGGTATTGGTGTAATACGGACTCAGTTTTACGATTACCGGAATACGGATTGCCTTATGTACTTCGCGCAAAATTTCAATCTGACTGTTAACAATACCTGCTCCGTCAGATTCAAAATCAATTTCGCTGGCATAGAAATTCAATTCCAGTGCATCAATGCCCGTCTCCGCCATCTTTTGTGCATACTCCAGCCATGTATCCTGATAAACACAGTTAAGGCTTCCGATCAGGGGAATGGAAATCGCATTGCGTGCCTGGCGCAGTCGCAGTAAATGCTCAGCAGGACCACCGTGTTTCAATGCTGGAAAGAAGGAATCATGTTCTGCATCCCAGTTGCTGTGAGCCTCAAAAGACTGTTCCATCTCCAGCGATTCGAGTTGAATCTGCTCTTCAAACAGTGACTTATAGACAATCGCGGCAGCTCCGGCTTTTTCTAACTTAACAAGATTATCTACATCGGTAACAAGGTTACTGGCTCCAACCACAATCGGATTCTTTAATGTCAATCCGCAGTATTTTGTTTTTAAATCTACCATGTTGCTTAGTGTTTAGAGTGATTATATTTCCGATAAGTGCTTTAAATCCTTGAACCTTTGCTCGTTGTCCTTTATGGCCAGCGCTGACAGTCGCTCTGCCTCTACCGGATTCGAGAGTGACAGTGTCTTGTAGCGGATCTCTTCTTCCAGATAATCCTTGAATGCCACATGTTCTGTTTCCGGAACATCCCATGTAAATGGATTCTTTCCTTCTGCACGCAGGTCTGGATTGAAGCGGTACATTGGCCAGTAGCCAGATTTCACTGCTTTTTCAGATTGCTTTTTCGCCTGCTGCATGTTGTAACCATGTGCAATGCAAGGAGAGTAAGCGATGATGAGTGAAGGTCCATTATGTTTCTCTGCTTCTACAAAAGCCAGTGCGGTTTTCTCACGATCCATACCCATGTTTACAACTGCTACATAAGCATTTCCATAGGAAGTCATCATCAAGCCCAGGTTTTTCTTTCCAAGCTTCTTGCCATCCGATGCAAACTTGGCAACGGCTCCGCGTGGTGTGGATTTTGAAGCCTGACCTCCCGTATTGGAATACACCTCTGTATCCACTACCAGTATGTTTACATTCCTGTTGGATGCCATGACATGATCCAGGCCGCTGAAACCAATGTCATAAGCCCAGCCATCACCACCGAGGATCCATATACTCTTGTCTACAAAATAATCCTGTAACTCAATCACTTTATCAAGCAGAATGCGGATTTCCTTATTACCGCTGCTTCTCAATCTTTCTTCGCCCAACAGTGCTTTGATCGCATCGGCATGATCTCTTGCTTCGCGTGTTACGGAATCAAACAGAGTCAATCCTTTTTCAAGTGCGTGGCGCAAGGCTACATTGCTGAGCAGCGGCAACAGTGTATTAACATTTGTTTTTAATTGCTTGCGGTTTACATCAACAGCCAGGCGCATTCCAAAACCAAATTCTGCGTTATCCTCAAACAAGGAGTTTGCCCATGCCGGACCTTTGCCGCTCTTGTCTTTGGTATAAGGTGTGGTCGGAAAAGTGCCTCCGTATATCGAAGTACAACCTGTAGCGTTTGCAATCAGCATACGATCGCCATACATCTGAGTAACCATGTGTATATATGGAACCTCACCACAACCAGAACAGCTTGGAGGATATTCAATATAGGGTTCAGATACATTCGCTTCTTTAACAAAATCAAGTTTTTCAATCCAGGCGGCAGGATTGCCGGGCACACCGCGATATTCCAGTTTCTTGGTACCGGTAGGCACCGCACCATTTAATGGCATACGCGATACGGGAATGCTGTCTCCTTTCAGTCTAAGGATTGGATCAACTACTTTGTCCGCCCACTCACCGGAGTTTTCAGGAACCACATGTGAGATCTCGGCAAACTTCTCAGATTCAGTTGGAATCGGAACCTGTATAATGGATTCGCAGGTAACATCAATGGCTTTCCAGTTCATCTCCACAATTTCTTTTCCCTTACGGGCGAATTGTTTCTCGATGTATTTCTTGATGAGCGCTATTGCTTCCTGCTCAGGTACCACACCTGAAACTTTAAAGAAAGCTGTTTGCATCACTGAGTTAATTCTTCCACCCAGGCCCACGCTTTTCGCGATCTTGGAGGCATCAATGGCATATACTTTTATTTTCTTTTTCCAGATGGTTTCCTGCATGTCGCGGGTAAACAACCGGAAGATATTTTCAGGCTTCTGACTGCTGTTGATCAGGAAGGTGCCACCTTGTGTGATTCCTTCAAGGATATCATACTGACCGATATACTGCGGACGGTGCAAGGCAACGAAATCAACTTTGTCGAGCAGATACTCTGATTGAATAGGCTTTCTGCCAAAACGCAAGTGCGAAACGGTGTACCCTCCTGATTTGTTGGAGTCGTACTGGAAGTAACCTTGCACAAACAGATCAGTACTTTCTCCAATGATCTTGATCGAATTTTTGTTCGCGCTTACGGTTCCATCTGATCCATATCCCCAGAACTTGCAACGCACTATTCCTTCTTGTTCAGTATCGATTTCTTCTTTTACCGGAATGGAAAGGTTAGTAACATCATCATTGATACCCACTGTGAAACCATGCCATCCGTTATTATCAAGATGATCGAATACAGCTTTCACCATAGACGAAGTAAACTCTTTTGAAGACAAACCATAACGGCCACCGATGATATGAATGTCAGGACGGGTGCGCAAGGCAACCACCACATCCAAAAAGAGCGGCTCGCCCAGGGCACCGGGTTCTTTGGTTCGATCAAGCACTGCTATCTTCTTCACGCTTGCAGGAATCACGGAAAGGAAATCTTCCAATGCAAATGGTCTGTATAACCTCACTTTTACCGCTCCTACCTTCTCCCCTTTCTTAGTAAGGTAATTGATTGTCTCTTCAATGGTTTCTGCGGAAGAGCCCATTGATATAATGATGCTGGTAGCATTGGGATCACCAACATATTCATAGAGTTTATAATTGCGACCGGTTTTCTTTCCGAACAATTCCATGTACTTCTTCACAATACCCGGGCAGGCATCATAATATTTATTTACCGTTTCCCTTCCCTGGAAATACACATCAGGATTTTGAGCGCCTACTTTGCAAACCGGATCTTCCGGCCTTAAGGCGAGCCTGCGAAAATCTTCCACAAACTTCATGTCGAGCATTGACTTGATTTCATCATAGCCAATAGGTACAATTTTTTGTATGGAGTGTGAGGTGCGGAAACCATCAAAGAAATGTAAAAATGGAATGCGTGATTCAAGGGTTGCCAGGTGCGATACTACTGCCATGTCCTGAGCTTCCTGCACGTTGTTAGAGCATAGCATGGCAAAGCCTGTTCCGCGTGTTGCCATCACATCCGAGTGATCGCCAAAAATGGATAATGCCTGACATGCCAGTGAGCGCGCTGAAACGTGAAAAACCGTTGGGATCATTTCACCTGCAACTTTAAACATGATGGGCACCATCAGCATCAAGCCTTGCGATGCCGTGAAGGTGGTCGCCATGGCGCCACCAGAAAGTGCACCATGAATTGCACCGGCAGCACCCGCTTCCGATTGCATCTGCACCACGTCTACCTTTTCACCAAAAATATTCTTACGACCTTCTGACGCCCACGCGTCTGCTTTCTCACCCATGTCGGAAGAAGGTGTGATGGGGTAAATGGCTGCGACTTCGCTGAATCCGTAGGCAATATTGGCAACGGCCGAGTTGCCATCGGTATTGATATAGGGGGTTTTAGCTTTCATCTGATTGAGTTTTAATCTGAATTATGAACGAAAATTAGCCGAATTACCCCCCTTCCGTACTGTCAGCAATCAGGTCATTTTATGATTTATGTCAGGTAAACATTCTGTGCTGTTTCGTATAGGCCTGGAACATCCTAAAATCACGTTTTTTAAATATCAGAAATTGAAAATAAAAAGTAAAACAACACCTTGAAATTATCAGCTGACTTAGGTTGAATCAGAAAAAAGTGAGTGAAATCAGCTATGGAAACTGATCGCTATGAAATCGCATCTTTTATAACCTTAATTAATAGTCTTGCTTTTCAAATGAATGGCCTTAAGTTCTACACTTCCCCTCGTGTTTTCCGGAATGAGTTTTATACGGTGAATTCCTTCCGGTAATTCAACTTCAACGGACCCCAGGTTTTTCCATTCCCTTTCCTCCACTTCAGATCGGGGAAACTTATCACGGTTGGGAATGATGGGCGCCTCAAACGCTGAGGTGATCTCGATGGGATATTCTTTATTATCTACTGCAATTATAAATTGAGATGCGTGGGTTGCAGCGCCACTCAATGTTAACGTGTATTGTTGTTGCGCTACCGCAATAACGGTCCACACCGCTGAATCTCCTGGCGATTTCCAGTTGATAATCCAGTCATTGGCCCAGCCATCTCCCTGAAAAGTCAGGCCGCCATACATGACGCTTTCCTGTGCAGGCAATATCACTTCATCAATATTCCGGTGGCCAGTCTGAATAAACTCAGGTTGAATTCCCTGTGAAGTTTCGTGTATAAACCACTGGCGATATCCGGAAATATATTTCTCCACCAACTCCTTATTTTCAGTAGCGATGTTTTGCTTCTGCAAAGGATCAACAAGAATATCATAGAGAGCGGTGTCGGCTGCAGTCATCGTCAATGTGTATTGCTGGGTTCTCACCGCTCCAGGAATGGTCTCAAATTTCCTGACCACCTGATGCGTGAAGAAAAAACGATCTTCCCATACCGGTGAAGTCTCCTTTAATAACGGAACCAGACTTCGTCCATGGATTGGTTTTGCATCGGGTGAGCCAATGCCCGCCAATTCAGCCAGGGTAGGAAGTATGTCGATGTGCGCACCGAAATACTTATCCGGTACCATCTTCTTTTCAATTCCTCCTGCCGGATAGTGAATAAAAAACGGAACCCTCACTCCTCCTTCATCTACGTGTGCCTTTATTCCTTTCAGATTTCCATTGTACCGAACGCCATTGGGGCCGTTGTCACTCATAAAAATAAAAATGGTCTCACGACTTTTGTCCTGAGCTGCCAAAGCCTGAAGTATCCTGTTAATATTGTCATCCATGTTTTCAACCATTCCATAAATGGCTGCGGTGCGGTCGTCAAGTCCTTTTGCTTTGTATGTATCAAAATAGGAATCCGGAACCTGAAACGGACTGTGCGGAGTATTGAATGCGAGATAACAAAAGAATGGTCCTTCTTCCGAAACAAAGTCGATCGCCTCAGTGGTGATCAGGTCGGCCACATAACCTTTGGTTTGTTCTTCTTTTAAGTTTCGCATCAACTTCGTATCAAAATAATTATTAAGGTGCCCTTCAGAAAATCCAAAGAAGGAATCAAATCCCTGGCCTGTCGGATCATGTGGATATTGCGCACCATTGTGCCACTTGCCGAATAAGCCCGTACGGTAGCCATTCGATTTCAATAACTCAGCCAGGGTTACTTCCTGTTCGCGCATCACCTCCATGCGTTTGGTTACCCACGAAACACCTGTGCTGAGATGATATCTTCCGGTTAATAAACTTGCCCGCGTTGGCGCACAAACGGGCGACACATAAAACCGTTCGAACCTTACTGAAATGCTCCCAAGCGAATCGAGTGTAGGAGTACGGATGATCTCATTGCCATGGATGCCAACGTCTCCCCAACCCTGATCATCAGCCACGATCAATAATATGTTCGGTTTAACCGGTTTGCTTTCCTGTGGTGATTTACAACCCATTACCAATAGAATGAGGAAGAATATCATTCCATAATTTTTTAAACCGTTCATGCAGATCATCAATGAATATTTCACGCATCAAGATAATGAATAATTAAAATTCATAGTGTTGTTCTATTCATTACCGTCAATCAATGCTGGCAGCAGCCAGACGGAAATCCGGTTTAGTCTTTCCTGTATTTTAGCTATCTTAAGACATTCATTTATTACAGAAATTCAATAACCTAAAAAATATCTGATATGATTAACCGGAGAAAATTCATGCAGCAAACACTGGCCGGAGCTGCCGGTATAACATTGGTAAACCCGTCATTTGCCAGTATCCTTTTTCAAAAAAACAAGAAAAAACTTGGTGTTGCACTGGTCGGATTAGGTTACTACAGCACGGATATACTGGCTCCCTCCCTTCAGCTTACTGAACACTGCGAACTCGTTGGCGTTGTAACCGGAACTCCCGCCAAGGCAGAAAAGTGGAAACAACAATACAAACTGTCGGATAAGAATATTTACAACTACGGCAACTTCGATTCGATAGCAAACAATCCCGACATTGATGTGATCTACATTGTGTTGCCGCCATCCATGCATATGGAATATACGATTCGTGCAGCCAAGGCGGGCAAGCATGTGTGGTGTGAAAAACCAATGGCCATGACGGTAACCGAATGTCAGAACATGATCGATGCCTGCAACAAAAACAAGGTTACCCTCAGCATCGGCTATCGTGTGCATCACGAACCCAATACACAACGGATCATTCAGTTCCGCAAAGACCAGACCTATGGCAAAGTGATTTCAGTAGAAGCCGCAGCCGGTTATTTTGATGGCCGCACCAATCACTGGAAGCAGCAAAAGAAAATGGGTGGTGGCGCCATGTACGACATGGGTGTTTATCCTTTGAATGCCACACGCTATGCAACAGGCCTGGAACCTATCGCGGTAACGGCCTATGCATCTACTACCCGACCTGAGATTTACACCGAAGTGGAAGAAACCATGAACTTCGATCTGGAATTTAAAGATGGTGTGACTGCAAAGTGTGAAACAAGTTTCGGAAAAAGTATGAATACGCTCAATGTAAAATGTTCAAAAGGTTGGTATAAACTTTCTCCTTTCCAGGGATACAGCGGCAACAAAGGTGAAACCAGCGATGGCACCATCATCAATACCCAGATTCCCAATCAGCAGGCAAAGCAAATGGATGACGATGCGTTATCCATCATGAACAAAAAGCCCATGCTCGTTCCGGGTGAAGAAGGACTAAAAGATATCCGTGTTGTAGAAGCTATCTATCGCTCCGTGGCCTCTAAAGGAAAAGTAAAAATCAGTTAGTGACTTTCACTACTTCCTCGTAATGCTTTCACACAATTGGCGAGGGAACGAAACTGATGATAGTTCCCTTTCCATATGTTACCCTTGAGGGCTGTTTTCATTTCGGGTTGCTTATCCACGCCACCAGAATACCAGTCGCCATGTTCATGATCGATCAGGTTGGTGTCGATGTATTGCCACATGAGTTTGAACTTGTCATAATACATGTGTTCATCCTGAGGATACAGATCAGCCATCAGCAGTAATGTATTGAGACCTTCGGCCTGCGCCCACCAGTTTTTGGTGTCTCTGATAATTGTAATATCGGTGCTGTCCCTGAAATAATATCCTTCATCATAAAATCCACCTACCGCGTTATCCCATCCTTTTTCAAGGGAATGATCAATCATTTTCTTTGCGATGGTATGCGTCTTCGTATCGTTTTCAAGACCGAGTATGTGAGATGCTTCGATCATCAGATAAGCTGTTTCAACATCGTGGCCAAAAGAGACGTGGTCGAGATTGTGATGTTTCATGATCACATCAACCGTAGAATCCCTGAATGAAACAGGAGTCCAGTCGGGCTGAAGGAAGAGCACCAGCGAACCGTTATCATCTACAATGGTATCACGCACCAGTGAAAGCATTTCTGCCAGGCGTTCCTTCACCAGCGGATCGGGCCATACCTGATATAATTCTGTGAGAGCTTCGAGCAAATGGATTGAACTGTTCTGATCTTTATAGCCGAGATCAGAAGTGGAAGCAATCGTATCGGGCCGCACGATTACTTTACCATCACGTTCAAGATGCTGGAAGTAACCTTTCTTTACAGGATCATGGCTGTATTTCTCAAGCCAGGCAAACGCCTTCTTCACGAGATTCAACGCACTTGTATCCCCTGTTGCCATGATGTAGGCAGACAGTCCATAAATACCAAATGAGTTACCATACGCAGTTTTCATCTCCTGAATCGGCTTACCGGTGCGGTCAACGAGATTATGAAATCCGCCATATTCTTTATCCCACATCATATCACGCAAAAATTCAAAACCATGTTGTGCGCTTTTCTTATAGACCGGATTTTCTGGATAGAGCATGGCGGCTCTTGAATTAGACCAGGTGTGACGAGCCTGGGTAACAATCATTTTATCCTGCGTTCCGGTTGGCTGCCAGTCGTAGGTGAATGTGCTTAGGAATCCACCATATACGGTATCTACGGCACGGGGATACCAGAGATTAAGCATTTCTGTCTTGATGGAATTTTCAATCACATCCGCCATTTTCAAACGCTCATCCGGTTCAGCTTTCTGGCAGGATTGCATTGAAAGGATTGAAATAAAAATTCCAATCGAGAGCATCAGTACAATACCTGTCGAAGCATTGTTCTGTTTTGTTTTTTTAGAAATGATTGACATAGTGATTAATTTAATCTCGTGACGAATGTATAAATATTTTTGGCTGGTTATTATTTTTTTGAGATGCTATATAGATTTTTTATCAGGTGTTTAATCAGTATTTATTCAAAGCCCGGAGGGCTGACATTTTGGTAAACGACCTGGTTATTTTTGCTAACAAGCCCCAGCGGGGCGGCATTTTATTTTGATTAATCATAAAATTCAAATAAATATTTAGACTCGTAAGTAACTTCAAAATCGGTAAGCATCTTCAAATACTCATCCTTAAATGTTTTTGTCCGATGATGTTCCTCCTGACTCATAATGTATTTAATTACCGTATCTCGTTGACTTCTTGAATAAGAAAATGCGCCATAACCTTCTTGCCATTGGAATTTACCTTTAAGAAAGTGTTGTTCATTAATCCATTTGCTACTATTCGCCTTTACAACACTAATGAAATCTGAAAGGCAAGTAGTGACGGGCATTCCAAACAAAATATGCACATGATCTTTCCATCCCCCTACTGCTAAAGATGTAGCCTCTTTGTTAGTAATAATACCTGAAATATACTGGTGCAAAGTATCACGCCATTCTTTAGTGATAAAGTTCTCTCTGTATTTTACTGCAAATACTGCATGGATAGTTATCTGTGAATATGTATTTGGCATAAGAAAATGTCGCCCCTCTGGGGCTTACCCAATTATTTCATTCAAGTTACCAAAATATCGCCCCCATGGGGCTATCAAAACAAGATTTGCCGTTTCCTTCTATTTCTACTTGCTTATCATCAAATCCAGCAGCTTCTTATCGAGCTTGTGGCCATACCAGTCTACATAATTTACATCTTCCCTTCCGCTGTCAAGCACACCAAACGATCCGATAAATTCCCACAACGCAAAGCCTATATTATTTTCGCTTAGAATATCGAGCACATCACCGAACCAGGCAAGGAAAACATCGTGTGGCGTTTTATTCCAGCATCCACATTCACCACAATGCACACCTACTCCACTCTTCGCAAGATCAATCCACGGCTGGTAAAATGTTTCGAGCATGGCGCGGCTGAAATCCTTATCACCAACACGGCCCGGCCACTTTGGCTCAGGGAGATTATTCACATCTTTATTTGCCCATGGTGCCTTGTAATGTGAAATCGCTCCGGGATAATATCCCCGGCAACTTTGCGCGATATCAAGATCCACCAGTTCTGGTATCACATAATTTCCCCCACTGTTGCCATCGGCAATAATCAGGTGCTTTGGATTTTCCTTTCGGATTACTTCCGCAGCAGCGATGGCCACCTTACGATAGGATTCACCAGGAACGGCACTTTTTTTCGAGTGCTGGTCGTTCATATCATCAATCATGCTGGGCTCATTCAGCAAATCAAAACTGATCTTTTTGCGGCTTACATTTTTATAACGCTTCGCCCACATGCTCCAGTGAAAACAAAATGCATCCAGGGCAGCCTGATCTTTCCATAAGTTATAGGGCTCATGAAACCCTGCGTTGATGCAATAGCCCGGTGCGCGGTGCAGGTTGAGACTGACATGCAACTTATGCTTATGCGCCAGATCAACCAGACTGTCGATTTTATCAACGGATTCATTATCAATATTATATACTTCTTCCGGTAAGATATTTCTGCTTCTGTCAAACTTCAGGTAGCTGGGATACGCCATCGGAATGCGCACAAAATCAAATCCCCAGTCGCGCATCCATTTAAAATGTTCCTCGGTGGTTTTTATCCGCTGGCCCATGGGATTCGGACTAAAGAAATCCAAGCAGGTTGAATCCCTTCCATTTTGGAATTTTCATCTTAGCTTTTTCAACACTGGCAAGTGTTTCAGTGCCGGCAAGACTCATGGCCGCTACCGTTAAACCGGTGTTCTTGATAAAGTCTCTTCGTTTCATAAAAAATATTTTTTATTGTTTAAACCTGACCTTTCTTTTATAAATGCCTTTCAGATTGCTTTCAAACAAGGTGTAGGGATCGTCATAGAATTTCATAAAATCCGGTACGCTTACCTGACCAGGAAATGGCGCGTAATAATGTGTAGGGCTTCTTGATATCATTACGCCACACCAACACATACGAGAGTTGTATATCATACCATTTTAATGTTCGCAGCAATGCTTCCGTCCACCAGGCAGTGTTGGGTATTGACTCCAGTCCGGTTTCGGTAAAGGCAGCAAGCTTGCCTGCGCGTTTCGCGTAATCTGAAATGACTTTTAGTTTCAATGCGGCTGTGTCCAGGGCATAACGGTTGCGCCCCATGTCAGCATAATTATCCATGCCTACCATGTCCACCCATTCATCGCCCGGGTAGCGCTCCAGAAATTGTTCTTCATTGATGAATTTATTATCGGGCGAAAACGCATAGATGAAATTATGAACGCCCAGTGAATCTCTCAGATACGAAACGGTGAAGCGCCATAGCGAAATAAATTCTTCACGGGTGCAATGTGGCTTGCCCCACCAGAACCATCCGCCATCAAATTCATGATACGGTCTGAAAATTACCGGAACTGATTTTCCATCATTTCCTTTCAGGCTGCTCGCCCAGTCGCCCACATCGTTGAGTATCAATTTATATTTCCCGTGAGCCTCACCTCCAGGTATAATATATTTTACAGCAGGCAATGAAACAGAATCCTTCCAGTAGAACCCTCCCTCCGATACCGGATTAAAAAAATGCCACGCCACTGTTGTTACACCACCCCTGTTATAGGTGGCCTCTACATTTTTCCTGAGTTCCTGTTTTGCGATGGCAATCGCTTCCGCTGATCCTACAGAGAACCGCATGATATCAACACCGATCACGGCAGGATGAGAACCTGTTACTGATTTTACATCCGATCGGTCTTCATCACCTGACCAACCGTGACCATATTCTGTGGCATGCTGATGTCCAAACAGAATATGTTCTTTTGAAGCATACTTAAGATTAGTAAATAACCTTTTTGTTTCACGCGTTGCATTTTTATCAATGAGTCTGGCGTTCTGTCCAGCTAATGAAATTGAAATACCAAAGGCAAAAAGAAAGACCGTTATATACCTGTTCAATTTGATCGGGAAGTTAATACGGTTAAAATTACTTTGATGCCTGGTTCAATTCATCAATCTTTTTAACCATCGCCCGGAATGAATCCCAGTCAGAAATTGATTTGGCTGCCAGTTCCCTGTTTCTCTCAGACATCTCCATTTTAATACCATAATATCCATCCATGAATGCGCCACATCCCATCCATACAGTTTGCAGCATGCCATAATATCTGTCTTTTACACCATTTACTGCAGACCTTCTGAACCTCACCATATCTTCCACCTGGGCCGTTGTTACCTCAGGCCTTCTCCAGGGACAAGTCAATACGCGAAAACCTTTCATCGCAAATATCACAGCGGTCTGATCAGGTCGTTCATAATGCCAGTCGCAGATCACTACATCTTTTGGAATCATATCAATAGCGCGGTGAGTGTTATTCATGCTGGCTTCCCACATACCTAAACCGGTAGTTTTTCCATCGAGCAGGCGATCACCCCAGATCCACAATTCTCTGTTCTTCAATGCCAGATGATCTCTGATTGTGCTCACTTCACCCGCAAACAATTCAGCTTTATCACGACCACTGCATCGCGGACATTTGTCATCACCGATATAAAATACCTCATCCATGCCTGCATGAAATGCGTCTGCCTTAAAAGCATCACAGATTTCATCCACCACGGCAAAGACTACCTTGTGCACATCAGGATGCAGCGGGCAATAACTTTTACAATACAATCCATCTTCATTGGGCCACACGTATTTGGCTGGCACTTTCACATGGGGTGTTTCATCAAACTCAGGGAATTTTCTCAACAAGCCAACGGTCTTTTCTGCCCACGACTGATGACCCAGTAAATTAACCTGGGGAATGATTCTGATTTTCTTTTTCGCGCACGCATCCACCATTTTCTTTACATCGGCCTTTGACAATGCTATGGAATCCCTCAACTGAGGATACGTTTCATACTGATAATTATAATCAACCCGAAGTACCAGTGTATTGATACCCTTTGGTGCCAGTTCTTCATTAATAAATTTTATAAACCGGTCAACCTCACTGGGTTTGGGTGCGGCAATGGCAAAGCCCCTCACGGGAAGTAAAGCATCAAGGCTCTGCTGTGCCGAAACTTCCACCTGAATTAAAAATAACAAGAACAGGAAAGTAAATAGTCTATGGGTTTTTCTCATGTCAATAACATTTTGGTTTGTGTACGTTACTTTGTGTTTGTTAGAATCTTAACTACTTCTTCATCAGGTTTTATATCCATATCAACAATTCCGAAAGAGCCTGCCTTATAATTCCAGTTGGCATAACCGATATTATACTGATCAAAGATGGAGACCATATCTTTATACCAGGCGACCATCGGACCTCTTGGAGATTTATCAATGATTCCAAACTCGCCACAATACAATGGGAGCTTGAGACTATCAGCGAGATGGATTGGCTTGCGCATCATCTCAACGAGTTTCTCCCGGTTAAATACTTCTTTATGTTCTGGCTTATCACTGTTTAAAACGATCTGACCAGGATAATTAACATCACCGGTAAAGTCTTTTAACTCAGTCCACGATGCCTGGTAGTGCGACAGGAAAAACGGTTCGTAAAAGTGAAAGCTTAAAATTATATTGGGATCGTTGGGCGGAATCCTCAGTTCATCAAATGTACTGGCCGACTGCCAGCGATTTGATCCAATAACCATCACACGTTCCGGTTCCCAGGAGCGAATGGAATCTGCAACCCGCGCAAGAAGCACGTTCCATTCTTCAGCATCATCGGCAACGGGCTCATTCATGAACTCGTAGGCAATCATTCCGTTGGGATAGTCTTTCAGAAAAGAAGACAAATCTTTCCACAGCGCTATTAATTTATCTTGCTCTGCAGGGACTGTCCACAGTGGCTTTTCTTTTGCATTAAAATAATGCGAACGCAGAATATGTAAATCTACAATTACTCTTACGCCTGCATCTTTGCACCATTCCATGCTGTTTTTTAAAAGTGCAAATGCTTCTTCCTCACGGTTGCCTTGTTCATCCCACATCTGCTCTTCATCAATTGGCAAACGGATGTGATCAAACCCGGCTGAATCAATAAACTGAATATCCTTTTCAGTAAAAAATGTTGCCCGCTCCTCTCCTCGTTTTTTGCTTTGCGACAGCCAGTGGGCGATATTGGTTCCTCGCTTGATTGTAAATGAAGTGAATTGTGCTGGTTCTGATGTTGTCTCTTTGCTCTGCTGGGTGCATGCTGCGATGCCTACCGATGCAAAGAATAAAATAGAATAATAAATTGATTTTTTTCTCATGATTTTCGCTTTTCTGATAGACTTGAAAGTACATAAGAAACCCAATAGCAGTTAATAAAAAAAGCGGTTTTATATAAAGGATAATATTATAATTTTGAATGGTTAATTATGATTGCTGCTCACATGTACTTTTTCCTTTATTGATTAATCAGTGTGTAATCGTAAACTTCATACATAATAATTTGTTTTTAAATCAACTATTTGTCTATCACAACTATGCGTTACCGGATTGCTACCCTGGCTTTGTTTTTCATTTGCAGTCAGGCTTTTTCACAAGCCATTGAAAATACAAAAGACTGGACTGTTACATTCGATGGCATTGGGATCTTCTCGTCACCCCGGGTTACCGACCTGAATGGTGATGGCATTGGCGATGTAATTTTTGGTACAGGCCGGGTAGAATTTCATTCATGCGATTCTGCGGTGATCGCACTCGATGGCTCCACTGGAAAAATGTTGTGGAAAGTTCCATCCATCGATCACCTATTTACGTCAGCATCACTCATGGATATTACGGGCGATGATGTACCCGAAATTTTCATAGGAGGTCGCTCAGCACAATTGATGGCTATCAACGGAAAAACCGGAGAGGTAATCTGGAATTTCGATCGCTCGCAGGGAGGGATAAAATGGTTTAATTTCTATAACCCACAGTTCGTTGCCGATCAGGATGGTGATGGTATGAAAGATATCTTAGTCTCCAATGGTGGCAATGTTTTGATAGCACCAAACGTAGCCAAAGGCCGTTTTCCAGGGAATCTGGTTGTGCTGAGTGGAAAAACCGGAAAGCTACTGGCAAGAGCCGCTATGCCTGATGGTAAGGAGACCTACATGTCGGTGGCAGCGCTTCCCACGGCAAATGGAAAAGATTACAAAGTCATTTTCGGTTCTGGCGGTGAAACAATCGGTGGGCATCTCTACGCGACAACATTATCGCAAATCATGAAAGGCGATTTAACGAATGCAAAGAAACTGGATCAGAGCCCCGATAAAGGCTACATCGCTCCACCTGTATTGATTGACGTCAATAATGATGGCACTCATGATATAGTTGTCAATGCCGTAGAGGGAAAACTGATGGCCTTTGATGGAAATAATTACAAGAAAATGTGGTCTGTGAAAATGCCAAAGACGGAGGCTTACAGCTCGGTGGCCCCGGGCTTTTTTACCGGAGGTGACAACGTGCCTGACTTCTTTGTAACCTATGCCGTTGGCGAATGGCCCGATCTGGGCTGGAGCCAGCAGTTTATGGTCAATGGTGCTACCGGAAAAATCGCCTACACGGATTCACTGGGAAGTTACCAGACCAGCACGCCTGTAGTAATCGATCTCGATGAGGATGGTGTTGACGAAGCCATCATGAATCTCAACGTCCTGATATTTGATGAACTGGAGAGGAAGACCTTTCACAATATGCTGGTGATCGTTGACTTTAAGACCAATGAAATTCTTCAACCATGGGAAGGATTTCCTGGTAGTAACCTCTCCTCTACACCATGGATCGGAGACATGGACCATGATGGTTTACTGGATATTGTCTATTGTCACGGCACCAACATAAAAAAGACATACTCGTTCGATGGCGTGCGGATAATCCGTTTAGCTACTGACATTCCTGTTAAATCAGAAATCAAATGGGGATCGTATATGGGAAGTAATTATGATGGGATTTTTCCTGTTCAGAAGAAAAAATAATAATTACACTAAATTACTTCGTGTTTGCTGAAAGGAATTTATCCAACACAAAATTACCAACCTTCTTCCCTTGCTTAACACCTTCCTCACACGCATCACGAAAGTGAATGCCCCCATACATCCGGGATATGGCAGCTTCTGCAGCAGCCTGATTGAAAGATGAAAATTGCCGGTCGGGCAAACCAAAAAATTGTTCCGATGTGTCGTTAAAGGCAAAATTATCTCCGAAGAAATGAGTTAGAATGACAGACACCGATGCGGATGCTACGCTATGCCCGCTGGTATATTCCGGGAACGGTGGTGTCTGAAGTAATGGTTTCCATGCAGGATCAAGATACTTATTGATAGCCGTTTCAGGCCTGATGCGATCACTTGTATACTTCTCTTGCCAGCAGCTGATAAACGCATCGTGCAGGGTAAGGGCTACCATGGTATGAATGAAAATCGTAGAATCGACCGGAAGCTTTGCCTGTGCGCAGGCTATTCCAGTTATTCCTATCCAGTGCCCGCCAGGCGAAATCTTTTTTAATCCGATAGCCATGTGGCCTGAATAATCCACGGCAAAGGGATTGCAATCCCAGAAATTTGAAATCTCCTTTTGCTCACTGGTCAATTGCTTTGAGTAATCATAGACCTCCTTCATCTGCAGAACGAAACTGCTGTTTGGATTCGTGCTGAATGGTGCTGGCGGATCGGGTGCAAACTGAGCGGCCGAATCAATAAAGAATGGTCGTATGGTTTTCCACTGTGGTTCAATGGCTCCCATGTATTCTGGTGGTGTCGGATACCATCTTCCCTCCTGCTTGCTGGGCGTATATCTTCTGTACGTGCTGAGCTTGTTGTAACCATCACTTTTAGCGTAAGCCATCACCTGCTTTGAAACTTCCTGGGCATAACGGATATTGGATTTAATCACACGGGGAGAAATTCCTTTTTCAACCGTATAAAAATCAACGAGCTTTTTTTGCTCCTTCTCCAGTAAATACCCGGATGGCATGATCTGCCTGCCCACATCGAGCATGGCATAGATGGCTGCAAATGATGTGAGTATACTCTTTGGTTTTGCTGCAGCCAGAAATTTGAAGTTTTTCCTTAAACAAATTATTTAAAGGCGCCTGCTTGCCCTTACCTCCGAAGGCAACTTCATAGGCAGCGAGCAATGAATATGCATAAAAGCGACTGGCTGCCGGTGGATTGGCAACGTCATGAAGCATGATTTCTGAAAGGTGAAAAACATTTTCCGCAAACAAGATATTATCATCCTTTGCAGCCTCCTGGTTTTGGGCAAAACCAATTGCTGATATCAATAAAAGCAACCCTGTCAGGAAGCAATTGACCCGCTTCATTTTGAATTTAGTTTATACATCTCCACACCAACATTATTGATTCCAACCAGCAAATACGTTTCGTTATTGATGGTAATCACACTGCATGATTTCACATCCCCTACTGTAGTAAGTCCAGATTCTGCCTGCGATATATACCGGAAGCCACCTTTGCCATCTCCTTCAAACAACTGACCAAAACTCGCATCGATAACACCCATGCGAATGCGGATAGAACTTTGATTTCCGTGCAGCAAAAGATCCATCTTTCCATCTTTGTTGTAATCAATGGGTGTAATGGAATAGACTGGTGTAAACTGTGCTTCGCCGGCAGTTGATGACGGATAAACTTACCATTTCGGTTTTCAAGATAAATTGTCTCAAGTGTTGTTGCCCGTAACACTTTCGCATCTTTCAGATCCGTTCTTTGAAAATATATCCTGAAGTTTTGCTTCCGAATAGGATGCGTAGTTGGTGTATTTGCTGCGCATGCTATACATCTGATCCAGTAATTCATCTCGGCTGGCAAACGGATATTCCTGCCCTTCAATATACACCGTCATGATCGGATCAACCGAACCGTTCTTATCAAAGTCTTTATAGAAAACAGATACCGGTTCTTTATCACTTGCGCTCAATTGTGAATTCAAACCAAAATTTCCTGCAACGATATCATCGTCACCATCATTATCAAAATCGAATAAAGTCAGTTTATTCCACATGCCTGATAAAGGTTTATCAAAAAAGTTTGCAGTTGCCCGTTCCAGTATTTTCCCTCCCTTGTTTATAAAAACCTCAATAGCCATAAATTCACCTGCCACAATAAGATCAGGAAGTCCATCACCATTTAAATCACTCCAGGCGGCATCGGTTACCATACCAATGCGGGCAAGTTCCCTGGCCTTTGCCTGAATAACATTCTCAAAAATTCCTTTGCCCTTATTCTCCAGCAGATAGCTTTCTGGCGTTACCGGATATTGCCCCGGCACAACCCTGCCGCCAACAAAAAGATCCAGGTCACCGTCTCCATCAAAATCAACAGGCCGAACACATGATTTGCTGCCCCGTATATTATCAGGGATCGCTTTTGATGCTTTTGAAAACTGACCCTTGCCATCGTTGATATAAAGCCGGTCTTGCAACGCAGCATCTTTGAGCTCATATTCATTATACCCACCACTCACCACATACAGATCTGTGTCACCATCATTGTCGGCATCAAAGAATACAGCATCCGCATCCGTAAAGGCAGGATTACCATCCAGTATCAATCCCTTAAAACTTCCATCCTTGCTCTGAACATATAGCTTGCCCTGGATTATCCTGAGCTCCACCAACATAAACATCCTGCAAGCCATCATTATTAACATCTGCAGTTTTTTGAACAGGACCACAGGCCGTATACATCGTTAATATCAGAGGCTGCCGCTTGAAGTCATTAAAGCCAGGCTCGATATGCGCGTAGTTTATCTTAGTATCAACCTTGGTGAACCAGGTTGATTTATTTTCTGAAGCAACACTCTTCTTTCCCGGTTCGCTTTTCAACTCAGACACTTCAATGTGTTGATCAGCATCAATATTCTTAAGCAGAGTCTCATTGCCATAAGGCCATTTCACCTTGATCGAATCAATTTTAGCTGACGTGCCCGTACCAATATGGATTTTCTGTGTTACCGAAGATTGAAATCCACGGGTGGGCATTTTCTCGATGTACTGGATTTTGTTTCCTGTATAAACATAAATTTTTGCGCCTACAGCCATTTTATTATTCTGAGATCCACTGAAGGGTAAGTTGAACATAGTGTTGATCAGGATGTTTCTCACGCGAAAGATTTTTATACACAGATGCTGTTTCATTCTGATTGTTAACCAGAATATCCAGGTCACCGTCATTATCAAGATCCACATAGGCAGCACCACTTGAAAAACCAGGTTTGCCAAATCCCCACGTTTCACTCTGATCTGAGAAGGTAAGGTCACCTTTATTTTTATACATGAAATTATGAACCGGTGTGGAATTCATGGTGCTGACAAGATGAAACGTATCCGCTTTTTGCTTGACCTTTGCCTTTTCAAAGAAATAATCACCTTTATTTTTCAGAAAATCACGGTCGGTATAATCCCTGTAATAGCCATTGGTAATAAAGAGATCCTTGAGGCCATCATTATCAAAATCTGCAAACAGAGGGAGCCCAGCTCCAGTCGGTATTACTTACACCGGCAAACTGCCCTATCTCACTGTACGTTCCGTTGGCTGTTATTCAGATGAAACATGTTACGCATGTTCTGAAAGTAAAAACCATTCAACACCATCAATGCATAGTGTTCGTAGTTTTCAGGACCATATAATAATTTCTGGCGCTTATTGCTTTTAGGCAACATGTCGGTGGTGAAAATATCAACCCATCCATCATTGTTGATATCACTTACATCACTGCCCATAGAAAAATAGGATATGTGCTGCATATATTCCGTCATGCGGTCAGTAAAGGTTCCGTTACGATTATTGATGTATAGATAATCCTGCTCGATATAGTCATTCGAAACATAGATATCCTGCCAGCCATCCTGATTGATATCGGCTACGGTTACTCCCAGACCAAATCCCAACGGACTTCCTTTTATACCAGCGCGTGCACTGATATCAACAAATTTGCCATTATCATTCCTGAAAAATTTATCACCTGCATAAGGATGCCTGGTCTTACGAACTGCCTCAAATTCTACCTCGCGGATTACAGAGATGTTGTGGTTGAGCAGGTACATATCCAGATCACCGTCCAGATCGTAATCAAAAAAAGTAGCGTGGGTGCTGTGGCCCGGATCATCTAAACCATAGGCTTTGGCTTGCTCGCTGAATGTAAGGTCTCCATTATTGATGAATAACTTGTTTCTTCTTTTCTCAGGGTCTCCTTTACCGGAATGGCTGACGTAAATATCCAGAAAGCCGTCACCATTTATATCCACCATGGTCACGCCTGTTTTCCATCCTTGTTCAGCTGATACTCCTGCTGAAAGGGTAATGTCCTTGAATTTCATGTTACCCTGATTGAGATAAAGCACATTGGGCTTCATGTTGGCCGAAAAATAAATATCCTCCAGCCCATCGTTATTAATATCGCCAACGGCTACGCCACCTCCATTATAGAAATATTCGTAGGTAAGTACATTAGAGGTTGGTGTTTCATCAAGAACATTCTTGAAAGTAATGCCTGTACTGGATGCAGGAAGCGATTCAAAAAGATTTACGGACTGCGCTATTCCCTGATTGCCAATGCTATAAATCGCCAGGATTAAAATTACCCGATTCCACATACTCATCTTCGTAAACAATTAATCTGCCAGGAACCACGTGGGTCAAGACGGTGATTCAATATTACAGATTCTCTATAAATTTTTGTGTAATGAGACTGTATTAAAATTTCCGGTTCGGACTGCTGATTTTTTAAATCCTTCAGGCAAATAGAAAGGATTTATGGCCAACGCAAGGGGCATTTATTATATCTTTGAACCCGGTCAAAAAACCTTGATCAAAGTCTCAACGATAGATAACACACTCATAGAATGTCAACTCAAAAAATCAATAAACCGGTAGCACTGATTGCGATTCTCATGGTCTCCGGCCTCATGTTTACTGGTTGCAAACAAAAGAAAAGCGAAGTAATCTGGAATAACTCACTGCCGGTTATTGGCTCTGAGTCCTCCCCGCGTGTCGCAGATTTAAACCAGGACGGAGTTCTTGATATAATTATGGGTGCGGGGAAAAATGAAAATAAGAAAAGCGCTCAAGGAATAATAGCCCTTGATGGGAATACCGGTCAACTCCTCTGGCAACAGGAATCCACAGACCAGGTATATGGTTCCGCTTCATTTTATGATATCAACGGGGATGATGTGCCTGAAGTATTTATCGGAGGAAGATCACCCCGCTTCTGGGCGCTGGATGGCAAGACCGGAAAGATTGTATGGCAATATGAATATGCTTTTGAAAATGACTCGATTTTAAAACATGCCCGTTTTAATTTCAATAACAGTGTATTGGTTCCCGATCAAAATAATGACGGACATCGTGATCTGATTACTGTGAATGGTGGAAATTCCAAAGCCAACCCCTATTCAGAAGTAAACCGCTACCCAGGTGTGCTTATGTTATTTGATAGTAAGACAGGAAAAATTCTGGCTGCTGATACCATGCCCGATGGAAAAGAATCTTACATGTCACCCGTGAGTTTCTCACAACCTGACAGCACAGACCACATGATTGTATTCGGCAGTGGAGGCGAAACCATTTCAGGGAATCTTTATGTAGCCAGCCTCTCAGATTTTATGGCTGGTAAACTTTCCAATGCCCGCATCATTGCCACAGAGGAAACACATGGATTTATTGCCCCACCGGTATTGGCCGATATAACCGGTGATGGCTACCTGGACATTATCGCAATATCGCATGCCAGTACGGCTTTTGCCATTGACGGAAAGAACTACGCGCAACTCTGGAAACAAAAAGTGAAGAATACCGAATCCAGCAACAGCTTTGCAGTGGGTTACTTTACGGATGATGATATTCCTGATTTCTTCACTTTTGTCAGCAAGGGTGAATGGCCGAATAATACCGGATCGTTACAGGTTATGCTGAACGGAAAAACCGGAGAAATCGCATACAAGGATTCCATTGGCTGCACAGGATTCTCTTCTCCGGTAGTTTACGATCTGGATGGAGATGGAACCGATGAAGCCATTATCAGTATCAATGAATTTGATTGTGCGCAGGGGTTTACCAGTAAATCCATTCAGGAAATTGAAAACAAACTCATAGCCGTGAATTTCAAGAAAAGATCAACACAGATTATTGATCAGGCTGTTGGCTATAAAAACATATTTTCAACACCGTGGATCGGAGACCTTGATGACAATGGTTATCTGGACATTGTGAATTGTCAGTACTATAGCATTGGTGGCTTGCTTTCCTTCCTGGGAACGAGCATTAAACGGATAGAAACACCGATTAAAATCAAAAAAGAAGTTCGATGGGGAGCTTATATGGGTTCCAGTGGCGATGGAATATTTTTGCATAAATAAGACAGCATGAGTATAAAATTTATGCTTCACAGAAATTCATCAGAAGAAAATAATCTTCTTCTTAAAAAGCAGTCTGATCGAATACATGTCACCGTGAGGCTAATTTATTTTATCTTGATTATATCTGCCTTATTCAGTTGTTCGGACAATCCATCATCTTCAGGTAAATCGTCAGAAAATTCAGAATTATTTACGTTGATTGATGCAAAGTCATCAGGAATTGATTTTGTCAATGAAGTAATTGATGGTGAAAAATTCAATATCCTCACCTACCGCAATTTCTACAATGGCGGTGGCGTTGCCATTGGCGATATCAACAACGATTCTCTTCCCGATATTTATTTTACCGCGAATCAAAAACAAAACAAACTATATCTCAATAAGGGCAATTTCGTTTTTGAAGACATTACAGAGAAAGCTGGTGTAGGTGGCTCAAAACCCTGGAGCACCGGTGTAACCATGGCCGATGTAAATGGAGATGGCTTGCTGGATATCTATGTGTGCAATTCTGGCGATGTAGATGGTGCCGATAAAGAAAATGACTTATACATAAACAATGGTGATCTTACCTTTTCAGAGCAGGCTAAACAATATAATCTGAATAATCTCGGCTATTCAACCCATGCCGCTTTTTTTGATTATGATCTCGATGGTGATCTGGATTGTTACATTCTCAACAACAGTTTTAAAGATCCGGGAAGAATTGAGCTGTACAAAAAGGTAAGAGAAGAAGCGAATGACATTGGCGGTGATAAGTTGATGCGCAATGATGGAAATATCTTCACGGATGTAACGCGTGAAGCAGGAATTTACAGCAGCGATATCGGATTCGGCCTCGGTGTGGCTATCAGCGATTTAAACGCAGACCATCTACCCGATATCTACATCAGCAACGACTTTTGGGAACGGGATTACCTGTACATCAATCAGGGTAATGGAAAATTCAAGGAAGAACTCATCGACCGAATGAATTACTGCTCTGTTTCCAGCATGGGCTCTGATATTGCCGATATCAATAATGATGGCACGCCAGAGATTTTTTCAACCGATATGTTGCCCGCAGATAACAAGCGATTGAAAACAACTATCGCCTTCGATCCCTATCATCTTGAAGATCTGAAATACAGGGGAAACTTTCATTACCAGATGATACAGAATTGCCTTCACCTTAATAATGGTAAAGGCAAGTTTCAGGAAATTGCCTTATTCTCTGGTGTTGCCGCAACCGACTGGAGCTGGGGTGCACTGATTTTTGATTTCGAAAATGATGGTATCAAAGACATCTTTGTGAGCAATGGAATTTACAGGGACATCATGTATATGGACTTCCGAGATTTTCTGGCGGATGCTGAAAATCAAATTGCCAATGGAAAAATGGATTATCCATCACTGATTGCTCAAATCCCATCGCAGCCACTTTCCAACTATGCCTTCCGGCAAACCGGCAATCTGAAATTCACAGATAATGCAAGTAGCCTTGGTCTTTCAAAACCTTCTTTCAGCAACGGCTCAGCCTATGGCGATTTAGACAATGATGGTGACCAGGATCTGGTGGTCAACAACCTTAACTCACCCGCATTTTTATATCGAAATGAAACCGATAAAAAATCAGATAACCACTTCTTAAAGGTAAAGTTCAAAGGGCCATCGAAAAATCCATTTGGAATTGGTGCACACGTTACCGTGAAAACAAATGATAAAACCCTGGTGCTCGAAAATTTCAATACACGCGGATTCGAAAGTAGCATAGAACCTTCATTGCTATTTGGATTAGGGAAAAGTGACAGCATCAATGAAGTAACCGTAATATGGCCCGACAAAAAAATCCAGATGTTAAAAGACATCAAAGTGAACCAGTTTATTACGCTCGACTACAACAATGCCATTGACAGCCAGCCGCCAGCAATCAAAAACCCTGACCCTGATTTTAAAGAAATCAGCAAACAGGTAATTCATGGAGAAGCCCGGCATGTTGAAAACACTACCAATGATTTTGATCAGGAAATTCTTCTTCTTGGAATGCTTTCCACAGAAGGCCCAAGACTGGTAATGGGCGATGTGAATAATGATAAGCGTGAAGATTTTATACTGTTGGGCGCTTCGGGTGATCCTGACAAACTATTTATTCAGCAAGCTGACGGTACGTTTTCATTTAAAGTTACCAGTGCTTTTAAAAATGACGCCTTTTTCGAAAGTACCTGTGGTGCTTTTATTGATTACGATGGTGATCATGACTTGGACCTCATGATCGGATCTGGCGGTAATGAAACACGCTGGGATAAAACCAGTTATATGGTTCGCACTTACAAAAATGATGGAAAGGGAAATTTTACACCAGACCCAAAACGTTCACCGCCCGTGATCGGTAACTTTTCTACGCTTGAAGTAAGTGACTATAATGGCGATGGTCAGATGGATATTTTTCTCGGAGCACGCGCTGTGCCCGGAAATTACGGGCTGCCACCAACAAGCTTTCTGCTGAAAAATGATGAAGGTTACTGGTTAGACATGGCAATACCTGAGTTGGGAAATGTGGGTATGGTAACCGATGCGAGCTGGGCAGATATTGATTCTGACGGTGATCCTGACCTGATCGTTGTGGGAGACTGGAGCGACATAAAAATTTTCAAAAACGAGAATGGCAGATTGACCAGTCAAACCATAATTCCGAATAGCAAAGGATGGTGGACACGTGTGCATGCCGTTGACCTGGATAAAGATGGAAATATGGATTTTGTATTGGGAAACTGGGGGCTCAACAGTAAATTCAAAGCATCCCCTTCAAAACCACTTACCATGTTTGTCAATGATTTCGATAACAACGGAAAGAGCGAATTCATTATCAACTGGTACCCACCGGGCGATACCATCTCCTATCCTTTTGCGCCTAAAAATGAACTTACATCACAGTTGCCGGCCTTGCGCAAATCAATCCTGAAATATGAAAACTACGCCCCCAAAACCTATGACTCACTGTTTAATGAATCACTTCGTAAGTCCGCATTGAAATATGAGACAACCACCCTTGAAAGCGCTATCCTCTGGAACGATGGCAAGAAACTTTCGCTGACGCCCCTTCCCATGGAAGCACAACTATCACCTGTTTATGGAATTATAGCCGATGATCTTGATGGTGACTCCATTACTGATATCTGGCTGGGTGGAAACTTCTATTCATTGAAGCCGCAGGTAGGCAGGCATGATGCAGGCAAAGGTGTGTTCCTGAAAGGAGGACCCAATAAAACCTATACATATCAATCTCCATATCGTTCAGGGCTTATCGTTGAAGGTGAAGTGCGCGATGCAGCGTTCATACGGTACAAAAACACCTACCGTATTTTCATTGCCAGAAACAATTCCAGCCTGCTTGTTTTTGGCAGGTAAACTTGTTTTGAGAGGAACTTGATATCCTGTTAATTCCGATTCAAGCCATTCGGCCAGCAGACCGGTTGTATCAAACTTTTATCCTTGAACAACCAAACGCCATTTACATAGAAAGTTTGTTGTGATTGAAGATGGCGACTTCAAAACCAGGATGAGTATTACCATACTCAGGTTAATATACCTGCTAAATTCATTCTGATTGAACCATCTCAATATTCTCCCACTCATACAATTAAAAAAGCGTAATCTATGCACACGCAAATAATGCGAATATGCCATAGCTGATTTTTCATATAAACTGCTTGGTTTTACCAAAGCACAATCTTCAATGCTTGATGCACAAATCATCTTGTGCAGAACAAAAGCGTTAAACTCCTTCCATGTGTTCAGTTCAGGCAGCCATTTACTATCACTGACTTACCAGTCATATTTTCCTACTACCATTCTGCGTAAAAAAAAGAAGCCGTCCCCATGCAGGGACGGCTTCCATGTTAAAATCTAAGTTTTAATTCAATTATTCAGTACCTCCATCCCACCATACCTTGGTAGTATACAGGTTAGGCAGTGTACCTGTCTCATTGAAGAATTTATTACCACTTACTTCACGCTCAGGAATCTTAAGCTTTACAGGAATTGTACCGCCTGTTTCGTTTCCTGGGAAATTGGTAGGCGTCAGATTAGGAAATCCTGTTCTTCTGAAGTCAGACCATGCTTCCCACCAGTTCATCCATTTGTTGGCCCACAGTTGCTCACCGATCATCTCCAATGCTGGTTTATGAACATTATATTCATAAGTCGCCAGATACGATGTAACCGCAGCATCTGAAACAGATAATGAAGCATCATAGGGAGTGTACATCTGCATGGATGCCTTTACGCCTTCATCATAATGTGCCTTGGCTCCTGAAACACCACCGATACCACGTTGAGCAGCTTCTGCAAGCAGTAATTTAACCTCGCCATAATTCATTAACATATAAGGTTCATCATCCTGAAACATCAGCCAGTTAACTTTTGAATAACGGGTGTTGTTGTCTGCAGTTGTTCCTTCCAGGGCATTAAGTCCAGCCTGATCATAGCCATTGGGCATTCCTCTTTGCTCCAGTGGATTATTATTTATTACAGTCCAGGCAGATGCTGACCAGTCAGCAATACCACCGGTAAAGATCATTAGTCTTGGATCATCATCAGCAACCGTTGCGGGGTCTGTACCCTTAAGCCAGTCAATAAGTGTCTTGCTTAAGAATGAGTTATTCGCCTGACCTCCATCACCTGGATACATCGCACGTGAAATACCATTCTGGTTAGTCCATTCACTTGGGGTAAGTGCCATAGGCACCCATGTATTGTCTGCATTGCTGGTAAATACACCACCGGCAACTGCCTTGGCAACATAGGTATTAGCCAAAGCTGCATCCACATTGGATACGCGCATCGCCATTCTCAGCATGAGTGAATAACCCCACTTCTTCCATTTGGTAACATCGCCACTGTAATAAAGATCAGCGGCCGCAAAACCATCAGTAGCATCAGCAGCCGTGAAAGCAGCAGTAGCTTCATCAAGCTCCTTTAACAATTCAGGGTAAATGAGAGACTGTTTATCATACTTTGGAAAAAATGCACCTCCTACATTGGTAGCCTGAGATGCCTCAAAGTATGGAACCGCTCCGTAATAGTCAGTTAACCTTTGAAATAAGAATGCTCTTAAGATACGGGTAGCCTGACGCATGTTATTCTTGTTACCTTCATCAAAACCACCGGGGCCAGTCTGCTTCAGAATCTCAGAGATACCATTAAGCTGACCACCATAGATAAAGTCAAATGGGGCATCGTTCTGTTCGAAATAATCGCAATACTTATCTCCACAGCCAATCAGGGAAGTACCTGTTGTTGCCAGTTGTTGTATCGCATGACCAGCAAAACCAATGTTGGTTCTCCAGTCAATGAAACGGTTATCCCCAACATCGCCACCAGATGCCGCGCCAAGCTGGGCACGGGTAAACAAAAAGTTCATGTTTATCTGATTCAGTGCCTGAGGGTTGATATTCAGGTCGTGCAACGCATCTGTATCACAACCTGTAACCATCAGTATGGTGAGCAGGCCTGTGAGCAGTGTATTATATATTCTTTTCATCTTCATTTTTTTATTAATTAAAATACAAGCTTCAAATTAAAACCATAGCTACGGGTTGGAGGCACGCCAAAATAATCCAGACCTTGTCCGTTGCTACTGCTGTAGCTGGATTCTGGATCAATGTTTTCCGTATTCTTGAAAAGAATTGCCAGGTTACGACCTACGAATGAAACGGTCGCGTTTTTGATAGCTGTCTTGGCCAATAAGCTTTTTGGAAGACTATATCCCAGGGTAAGCTGGCGAAGCTTGGCAAAAGATGCATCGTACATGAAGTTTTCCTGAGCCCTGTTGCTCAACTGACCCCAGTAGTTTGCAGCTGCACCTGGCGAATACGTCTTGTTGAATGGCTCATAAACACCATCTCCATTGGCATCAGAAACACCTGTACGAACAAGAGGTGCTTCACCAGCACGTCCTTGTAATGTCTGCTGATGGAAACCGGAACCGGTCAGGCGAACGTTGGTACCAGAATAAATGTCACCACCTGCTTTGAAGTCAATCAAAAAGCTCAGGTTGATTCCCTTATAGGTGAAGTTGTTATTCAAGCCACCAGTGAAGTCAGGCACTCCATTTCCGAGGAACTGGTATGTTGGAGTTTGAATTGGCTCCCCGGTATCAGCATTATAAACAAGCTGACCATCAGGTGAAGTAAGTTGTTTCAAGCCTGTTATTACACCGAAAGGCTGGCCAACGATGTGTTTAACAAAAACCGTTCTCGTTCTTGGCTCCTCAACAATCAATTCATTGTTTCCTTCAATAAGGCTAACTACTTCATTTCTGTTTCTGGCAAAGTTCAAGGAAACATCCCAGCTGAAATCACCCTTTTTGACAGGTGTTCCACTTAGTAAAATCTCAATACCTTTGTTATTCATTTCACCAAGGTTAACCGATGTTGAACCAAAGCCTGAAGCTCTTGAAATATTCGCATTCAGGATATCATCGGTTGTTGTCTGATTGTAGTAAGTGAAATCAACGCCTAACCTGTTCTGGAACAATCTTAAGTCAAAACCGAATTCGATTTCCTCCATAACCGCTGGCTGAAGCGCAGGGTTTGGAAGGTTTCCGCTAAAGCCACCGGCTGAAGAAAATGCAGCCATTGGTCTTCCAAGGTGTGGATTGATCAATGAATAGGTGTTGAGTGTAGAATATGGCCCGATTGTAGCGCTACCCACCTGGGCATAAGATGCTCTTATCTTTCCAAAGCTCAGTACCTCAGGCAATTCGATTGCATCAGTAAATACAAAACTTGCTCCTACAGAAGGATAGGTGATATTGTTTACCTCAGGATTCAACACAGAAAACCAGTCTTCACGCATTGTTGCGGTAAGGAAAAGGAAATTCTTATAGGATACTTCAGCTGATCCAAACACGGAGTTAATTCCTTGTTCAGAGAAACCATATCCAAAATTCCTGTCTCTTGAGTTATTGATAGCCGGGAAGAATTGAACGTTAAAACCATTTCCTTGCGCAGCCATATATTCATTCTTTCTGTACATTTTATTGCCACCGAAGAATGCATTCACATTGAAATCGCCAAATGCTTTGTTAAAGCCTACGATATATTCAAGGTTATATTCCATCGTACGGTTTTCATCTTCAGTCATACCACCACCGCGGTTAAAGCCTGTTCCCTGAGGGGTCAAACCAGTTCCTCTGCGAGTGTATGAGTCAAGACCTCCACGACCTTGTATGTAAAGAAAATCAGTGATATCATATCTCAGCGATCCAGAAGTAATAAAACGATCTCTTTTGTCATCGTTTCTGAACTGATGAGCAGCCCAGTATGGGTTTTGTCCCCACAGGTTATTACCCATTTGCATCTCTTCACCAGGTATTTTGCCATCAAAAATGGTAATTCCACTCGCTGCCTGATCGGCTAAGCTCGGAACAGCACCAAGTTTATTAGGATCGCCTTGCATGTCTTCTACGTTAAGATCTCCAGCCATTCTCCACATAGCTTGAACAGCACTTCCAGGTGAATCGGAAACATTGGGTCTGTTCTTAACATCTTCATGTGAATATAACATCTTGGCACCTAGGGTGATTTTCTTACCAAACTTTGAGTTAGCTGAAAGTGACAGGTTTAATCGGTCATATCCAGTATTGGGTATGATGCCCGTGCTGTTCAAATTGGAAATACCAACGCGGAAATTCTGAGTTTCAGAACCACCTGTGAATGCAATACTATTGGTAAATGCCTTTCCGGTGTTATAAAAACGATCCCAGTTGTCTCCGGCATCATTGTATTTACGAACTTTTCCATCCCAATGCAGAACATCGCTGCCATCATACTTAGGGCCCCATGCCTGAGAATACCAGTTGCCGTTAAATGCATTACCTAGGTCGGTAAGAGTAGTTGCTTTTGTTGCCACACGGGTATCCAGGGTAGCGCCAACCATGGCACCACTTCCATAACTCTGTTGCATATCGCGAAGGTCATTCACGGTTTCCAATACATAGTTGGAATTGAATTCAATACCAAGTCCTTTGCTTGAACTTCCTTTTTTGGTAACCACGTTGATTACACCATTGGCAGCTCTTGAACCATACAAAGCGGCAGCATTACCACCTTTCAATACAGTAATAGATTCGATGTCATCAGGGTTGATACTGGAAAGACCATCGCCTTCATCAGAACCACCCCATACACCGGCCTGGCCAAAATTGCTGTTATCCATAGGGATACCATCAATTACATAGAGCGGCTGGTTATTTCCACCAAGAGACTTTGCACCCCTGATCACCACACGTGAAGATCCGGCAGGGCCTGAAGAAACTTTGGTAACGTTCACACCGGCAACCCTTCCTGCAAGGGAATTACCAAGGTTATTTTCCCTGGCCTGGGTGAAATTCTCACCACTAACAGATGTTACTGAATACTGGAGCGCTTTCTTGTCGCGCTGTATACCAAGTGCGGTAACAACAACTTCGCTCAATTGCTGAGCATCCTCAGCCATGGTTACATCTACGGTAGTACGATTACCAGCAGTAACCTGCTGGGAAGCATAACCAATAAATGAAAATACCAGTACTGCATCACTACCGGCAGAAATCGAATACTTGCCACTTGCATCCGTAGTGGTACCATTTGAGGTGCCCTTGATCACTACGTTCACTCCCGGCATAGCACTTCCACTTCCATCGGATACTGTTCCGGAAACAGTTCGATCCTGTGCCAGGACCACCGATGCGAGCATAAGCAGCATGACTGCTGTTGCACTCAACTTTTTGTAGAGTTTTCTCATCATCATAAAATTGTTTTAGAGGTTTGTTTGTAAAAAAAATGTTTAATAAACCAATACAGAACACGTCATATAATGGACTATCGGTATAAAGTAAATGGATTGTTATTAATTTTTAAAAAGAAAATGAATATATTTTTTTTCAGAAACCGATTGTGAATTCGTTTTCTAAATTTTCAGATCACTTTATTTTAATACGCCAGTGATCCTAACACATATTAGGTATCAGGGCGTTACGACAAAATATTTACAGTCGCCTGTTCTATATTTTTTACTGTATTTTTGGCCGTATTATATTTATGAAGCTTTACGAAAACTATCCCTTATCAATAACCAACTCTTTAAGCTCACAAAAAGAGTCATTTAAACCAGTAAATGAAGGACATGTCGGCATGTATGTGTGTGGTCCAACGGTCTACAATGATGTACACCTGGGCAATGTGCGCACCTTTCTCACTTTTGATATTGTTTCGAGGTATTTAAGATACCTCGGATATAAAGTCCGATACGTCAGGAACATTACCGATGTCGGCCATCTGGAAAATGATGCTGATGAAGGTGAAGATAAAATAGCCAAGAAAGCGAGGATTGAACAGCTGGAGCCTATGGAAATCGTGAAGCACTATACCGAAGGGTTTCATGAAGTGATGCGCCAATTCAATATCCTCCCTCCCAGCATCGAGCCAAGTGCCACCGGACATATTGTGGAACAAATTGAAATCACTAAAAAACTGATCGGTAAGGGACTGGCTTACGAAACCAATGGATCGGTGTATTTTAACGTGCGCAGGTATAATGAAAGTCATCATTATGGAATTCTTTCAGGCAGAAACATCGAAGAGCTAATTGAAAGCGGAAGGGCTTTGGATAGCCAGAATGAAAAGCGCGAAAAAATTGACTTTGCCCTGTGGAAAAAAGCGTCACCTTATCACATCATGCGCTGGCCTTCACCGTGGGGCGATGGATTTCCTGGCTGGCACATCGAATGTACGGTCATGAGCACTAAATATCTTGGCGAAACCTTTGATATTCATGGCGGTGGCATGGACCTGAAATTTCCTCATCATGAGTGTGAAATTGCACAGGCAACCGGAGCCAATGGAAAAAGCCCGGTGAATTACTGGTTACATTCCAATATGCTTACCGTTAATGGGCAAAAGATGAGCAAGTCCTTGGCAATTCATTTCTGCCACGTGAATTGTTTGCAGGAAATCATGCTTTGCTGGAACGAGGCTTTGGTCCTATGACCGTGCGCTTCTTTATGTTGCAATCACACTACTCCAGCACACTTGATTTTTCCAACGAAGCATTAGGCGCTGCCGAAAAGGGTTATAAAAAATTAGTGGCTTCATTAAATTCAGTGAAGAAATTTGTTCACGAAGGCAAGGAAGGATCAGAACAAAAAATTTCTGATGAACTTCAAAAACTCGCGGAAGAATGCCATCGCACCATGAGTGATGATTTCAACACGGCAAAGACACTCGCAGTGTTATTTGAAATGTCTTCGCGGATCAATGATATCAAATCAGGAAACATCTCCCTGCAAAACCTGGATAAAGTAAAATTTGAATTCTTTCAATCCACCTACATCAATATTATGGAGCAAGTGCTTGGCTTGCGCGAAGAAGAAGAGCATAATCATGATCTGCTCAATGGTGTGGTTGATGTATTGATCGAACTGCGTAAGAAAGCACGTACGGATCGCAACTATGCATTATCCGATCAGATCAGGGATGAATTAAAACAACGTGGCATTAAAATAATGGACGGCAAGGATGGCGAAATGACCTGGACAATTGATTAAAATCATCCAGGCATATTTTTATCAGTTACTTACAAACGCAATAAACTTGCTGTCCGGTGACCATGATGGAACATTGATGGTGCCCTGTCCTCCATATAAATAGGCAATCACTTTAGGTGCACCACCTGATGCCGGCATCATTCTTAACATCACTCTCTTATAAAAGGGATGATCTCCCGGGGCAACCTCTTTCGGAAAAGATATGAACACAATCCACTTTCCATCAGGAGAAATGTGCGGGAACCAGTCGTTATATTCATCAAACGTAATTTGTTCTTTCGCTGAACCATCCGGTTTCATTCGCCAGATTTGCATGGTGCCGGTTTCACTGGAGTTGTAATAAATGAATTTTCCGTCAGGAGAATATTCAGGACCATCTACATGATATCGATCATTGCTGGTCAAGCTTGATTTCGGTGCCTCCATTGATAGTGACTTTGTAGATATCATAAAATTTAGTTTCCCGCTGCCCAACAAAAACCACTTCCTTTCCATTGGGTGCCCAGCCATGTAAATACGAAGGTGTTTTTTCAGTAACTTGTTTAGGTGTGCCTCCTGCCAATGGGAGCACATAAACCGTTGAACCACCGCCCGGCAAACCATCGCGGTGATGACTGATCGCCAGCATTTTTCCATCAAAAGAAATTACATGATCGTTGTTATTACGATTGGCAAAATCGGTGTTGATTTTTTCAGGAGTCCCTCCTTCTATCTTCATTTTATAAAGCGATCCTTCCTGATTAAAAAGTAAGTGCTTTCCATCGGGCATCCAGTTGGGCGCTTCAAAAGAACCTGTGTATTCGTGAATTACTTTTCTCTGACCGTTAAATGGATTCAATATTTCCATACGGCTTCCAATATATCCCTGACGGTAGGCATTATAATTATCAGGCACGGTCTTGCTGATCCGAACATTCCATACCCTGGCTTCTTCAACAACACTTTCATTATGGGAAGAAATAAAAAGACCGACAAGCACTTCATCACCGATAGCTGCCGGTTTATGCTCTCCCACCACCTGCAATGGTTCACCCAGGATTGGCAACCCTCAAAATATATGTACCATTATTTCTTTCAATCTGAATTATCTGAGGACCACTTTTTGAAAACCGTATCTCATCTTCGGGATCTCTCATGAAAGCACCTTTCATAGCTCTCCACTGAAGCACCGTTAATCCATCTCCATGAACGGTTGCACTTACATGCGCTGAATTGTCGTCAGTATTACTACGAACCATCCATCCTATTTTACGATGTGGGTCAACGCCCTTTCCAACAAATTCAAAGTTGGCAGTAGCAATAAAATCACCCTTCATTTTTTTAAAGGCATAATGAAATTCATCCCTTCCGAACCAGATATTATAACCGCTTCCCGTTAACCTGTATTCCTGGCTAACCTGATCGTATACAGCTGAGCCTGCTTTTTTGGGATTTCCAACATCAACGTGGTTTTCAAATACACCAACCGGAGTCTGACAGTACACATTGAATGATATGCCGCATGCAGCAACGAATAACATTAATGATTTCATGTTTAGTAAAATTATTTGAGACTGATCTGTCATTGCGAATATTATGAATATTAATTCGAACTTTCTTTGCCCGCAAAGAGTTTAAATTTAACATTACAACAAAATATGTTTTTTAAGCGGTTATTTATAATCCCTATCCGGCTCTATCAGGCAGTACTTTCTCCCATGCTGGGCGCCCATTGCAGGCATACACCTTCGTGCTCACAATATGCGATAGAAGCGATCATGGAATGGGGTGTAATAAAAGGTGTCTGGTTAGGAAGCAAACGTATTGCACGATGTAATCCATGGGGAACCAGCGGATATGATCCGGTTCCTAAAAAGAAATAGTACCACTCCTCCTTTCATTTTACGGATCACAGATTTCTTTCTTCTGATTTCTGAAAATAAAATCTACATTTAGAGAAGTTAAATTAAACTCCCTCTATGTCTGATTTTCAAATTAAAAAAACTCCGAAAGATTATGATGTATGTATCGTAGGCTCCGGTGCCGGTGGTGGCATGGCAGCCTACGTACTGGCAAATGCCGGAATTAAAGTCGTGTTGCTTGAAGCAGGCCCTATGTACGATCCCGCAAAAAATGTTACCCAATTGAAGTGGCCCTGGGAATCTCCACGCAGAGGTGCAAGTTCACCCTATCGACACTTCGGAGATTTTGATGCTGCCTATGGAGGATGGGAACTGGAAGGTGAACCCTACACACGAAAAGATGGAACCCAGTTCGACTGGTTCCGGTCACGCATGCTGGGAGGACGCACCAACCACTGGGGAAGAATTTCATTGCGTTTCGGACCCAAAGATTTCAAACGAAAAGATACTGATGGACTGGGTGACAACTGGCCGATCGGCTACGAAGATGTTGCGCCTTATTATGACAAAATTGATCAGCTGATTGGCGTGTTCGGATCAAAGGAAAACCTTCCCAACGATCCCGACAGTATTTTTCTTCCACCTCCAAAGCCACGCCTGCACGAACTCTTTATCAAAGACGCAGGCCACAACCCTGAATATTCCTGTTATCCCTTCACGACTTTCTATTTTGACAAAACCAATCAATAAAGAAAGAGGTGCCTGTTTCTTCTGCTCCCAATGTAACAGAGGCTGCACCGTGTATGGAGATTTCTCTTCTTCTTCTGTGCTTGTTAAACCCGCCATGAACACGGGTAATGTAGATGTGATTCCCAATGCCATGGTGCGTGAGGTAAATACCAATGCAGAAGGCAAAGCAACCGGTGTATCATTTGTAAATAAAGACGACAAGCAGGAATATACAGTCAATGCGAAAATAGTTATGCTGGCAGCCAGTGCGTGCGAATCTGCCCGCTTACTTCTGAATTCAAAGTCTACACAATTTCCCAATGGCCTTGCCAATTCCAGTGGCGTGGTTGGTAAATATCTGCATGATTCAACCGGTGCATCCATGGGTGGAATTCTTCCTAAATTAGTGGGTCGCAAGCGCTACAATGAAGATGGTGTAGGTGGCATGCATGTGTATACGCCATGGTGGCTTGATAATAAAAAACTTGACTTCCCAAGGGGATATCATATTGAATATGGTGGTGGCATGGGAATGCCTGGCTACGGATTCGGTTTCGGTATGCAAAATACAAATGGAAAGTATCCTGGCCGTGATGGCAAACAAAAAGAAGCCGGTGGTTATGGTGCTTCATTAAAAGATGATTATCGTTATTTCTATGGCGCCCATATTGGAATGTCTGGCCGCGGTGAAGCAGTAGCACGCGAAGACAACTATTGCGAGATCGATCCAACTACCGTAGATAAATTTGGTATTCCTGTTCTTCGCTTCCATTACAAGTGGAGTGACTATGAAGTGAAACAGGCAAAACACATGAAGGAAACCTTTGCCGAGATCATTGATAAAATGGGTGGGGTTATTACATCATGGTCATAACGATGGAGCTCATAATGACTATGGACTTGCCGCTCCGGGCCGCATTATTCATGAAGTGGGCACTACACGAATGGGAGACGATCCAAAGAAATCAGTTGTGAACCAATTCAACCAGGCACATGATGTAAAGAATTTGTTTGTTGTGGATGGAGGTCCGTTTGTTTCGCAGGCAGATAAAAATCCTACATGGACAATCCTTGCACTATCGATGAGGGCAAGTGAATTTATTATTGATGAATTAAAGAAACAGAATATTTAACAGACTTAATGATTTAAGACGATAAGACATAAGACAAATCGTATAACGAGATCTTACTACTTAACGTCTTACTACTAACTACTACTATGGACAGAAGAAAATATTTAAAAACACTAGCAGTTGGATCCATCGGTGCAACTGCTCTTTTGCAATCTTGCGAAACGCCCGCTAAGAAGTGAACCGGAACTTCCGCAAGTTTACCCTCGACAGAACTCCGGACGAACTGGCGCGTGAGCATAAATTACTCAGCGAAACATTCTTCGATGAACATGAAATGAAAACCATCAGAATTCTGGTTGATATCATCATACCTAAAGATGATGTTTCAGGTTCAGCTACGGATGCCAAAGTGCCTGAATTTATTGAGTTCATTGTAAAAGACATGCCCTACCATCAGGTGCCGATGCGAGGCGGTCTCAAATGGTTGGACATTCAATGCATGAAACGATTCAATGCTGATTTTGCATCATGCAGCTCTGCACAGCAAATTGAAATGATCGATGAAATTGCCTTTCCTGAAAAAGCAAAACCTGAAATGAATCAAGGTGTGGCTTTCTTCAATAAGTTGCGTGACCTTACTGCCACAGGATTTTTCACGAGCGAAATCGGAATCAAAGATTTAGGCTATGCAGGAAACAAACCCAATCAATGGGATGGTGTTCCTCAGGATGTACTCGATCAATATGGAGTAAAGTATGATGAACGGACCCTTGCCGAAAGTGTTAAGTTCGACTCTTAGAAATAAATTTTTCATCTCAATTTGTTAACGCTGTTAAGTGTATGACTTCCAGAAGAAATTTCATTAAGAAAGCAGCCCTTGCTGCCGGAGCGGTAACCATCGTTCCCCGTTATGTGCTGGGTGGAAATGGTTTTGTCGCTCCGAGTGATAAAATTTATGTAGCCGGCATTGGTGCAGGAGGAAAAGGAGCAAGTGACATCTGCCAGCTTTGCAAAAAGCGGCAAAGCGGAAATATCTTTCCTCTGCGATGTTGACGACCGCAGAGCAGCAAACACAGTAAAGAATTTTCCGAAAGCAAAATACTACAAAGACTATCGCAAGATGCTTGATGAAAATCATAAAAGCATGGATGCTGTTTCTGTGTCTACCCCCGACCATATGCACGCCATACAGGCGATGGCTGCCATGGAACTGGGCAAGCACGTTTATGTGCAAAAGCCATTGACTCATGATATCCATGAAGCGCGCATGCTTACCGAAGCAGCAAAGAAATATAAAGTAGTTACCCAAATGGGTAATCAAGGTGCATCAGGTGATGGTGTTCGGCAAATGCGCGAATGGTATGATGCCGGAGCCATTGGCGATGTGCATACCGTTTATTGCTGGACAGATCGCCCCGTGTGGCCACAGGGAATTCCGTGGTCCGATAAGAAAGCAGAAATACCAAAAGAACTTGACTGGAATCTCTGGCTTGGCACGGCCCCTGCCAAAGATTATGTAGAGAAGATTGTGCCTTTCAACTGGCGCGGCTGGTGGGACTACGGCACAGGCGCTTTGGGCGATATGGCGTGTCATATTATTGAACCACCCTTCCGTGTACTGGGACTTGGGTTATCCATCGGAAGTAGAGTGTAGCGTAGGCAGTGTTTATGTAGACGAATTCAAGCGTGGCTATTTTCCTGATAGCTGCCCTCCTTCTTCACACGTAATCATGACGTTTCCAGGAAACCCAGGAAAGCCCAAAGTAAAATTCCATTGGATGGATGGCGGCATTCAACCAGAAAGACCAGAAGAACTGGGACCCAATGAAATAATGGGTGATGGTGGCAATGGCGTAATCATGGTCGGCACAAAAGGGAAAATGATGTGTGGCACCTATGGAATGAATCCTCAACTATTGCCAACATCGCGAACGAAGGAAGTTAGCGTGCCTACAAACCTATAAACGTGTTGCTGGCGGTAATGAGGGCCATTATGCACAATGGGTTGAAGGTTGCATCGCCGGTTATGGAAATTCAGAATTGTCATCTTCCTTTGATCTGGCAGGACCCCTTACAGAAGGATTGCTCATGGGCAATCTTGCCATACGCAGTTATGACATCCGCAAGCCACGTGTTGGTGGAAGACCCGATCAGTTCGATTATCCTGGCCGCTTCATTAAACTGTTATGGGATGGACCAAACATGAGGATCACCAACTTTGATGATGCCAATCAATTTGTAAAGCGTGAATACCGTACCGGATGGTAATGTAAAGGTAGGCTACAAGCGATAGGTAGTTGACAACAGGCAGTCGGTATATCATAGTATGATGTGGGGCTGCCTGTTTTAATTTCTAAGCAGGTACAATTTTTAAAACTGATTTTAAAACCGATTACTATGTCAATACAAAAGCTTCCCAATTCAAAATCAAATATCCAGAAGGAATTTTATTAAGCAATCGGTGTTGGCCGCTTCAGCGTTTACCATAGTTCCTCGCTTTGTGTTAGGTGGCAATGGGTTCCTCGCTCCGAGTGATACGCTTTATGTTGCCGGTATTGGTGTAGGCGGAAAAGGAACTGTAGACATGAGTGGAATCGCAAAAAATCCAAAAGCAAAAATTGCTTTCCTCTGTGATGTAGACGACCGGCAAGCGGTTAAGTCAAGGGAGAATTTTCCATCAGCAAAATATTATAAAGACTTTCGCGTAATGCTGGACAAAGAATCCAGCAACATTGATGCAGTTTCTGTTACCACGGCCGATCATACCCATGCCGTAGCTGCCATGGCTGCCATGCAAAGAGGCAAGCATGTGTACGTTCAGAAACCTTTAACACATGATATTTATGAAGCCCGCATGCTTACCGAAGCCGCGAAGAAATACAAGGTGGTAACCCAGATGGGAAACCAGTTTGCTTCCGCGGATTATGTGCGCACAACCAAAGAATGGGTGGATGCCGGATTAATCGGAGATGTAACAAACGTACTCACGTGGTCGAACCGCCCTGTGTGGCCGCAAGGCATACCCGCTCCTGCTGGTAAACATGAAATACCAGCAGAACTCGACTGGGATTTATGGCTCGGTCCTGCAAAGGAAATTGATTACAACCCTGCCTATCACCCTTTCAACTGGCGCGGTTGGTGGAGTTTTGGAACAGGTGCCCTTGGCGATATGGCGTGTCATATTATGGACCCCGCATTCCGGATTCTGCCGATCGACTATCCATCGGAGGTTGAATGCAGCACAACCACCGCGTGGTCTGATTTTTTTAAAATGGCCGATTACAAGGAAAGTTGCCCAGCTTCTTCCATCATTCACATGAAGTTTCCCCGCACGGACGGAAAAGGAAACATCACGTTAACGTGGATGGATGGCGGACTCGTTCCTAAACGCCCTGAAGAATTATTGCCCGATGAAGTGATGGGTGGTGGTGATCTGGGCAATGGTTACATCTTTGAAGGAACAAAGGGTAAGTTGATGGGCAATTATAATTGGGGACCAGTGCTTCTGCCTACCGCGCGAATGAAGGACGTAACATTTCCAAAACAGTCTATAAGAAGAATTCAAGGAGGAGAAGCGGGACACTATACTGAATGGGTGGATGCCTGCCTGGCAGGTTATGGCAAGAAGGAACTCAGTTCACCATTCGAATATGCCGGACCTTTTACCGAAGCTGTCTTGATGGGGAACCTCGCTATCAGAAGTTATTCCATGAAAACTGATAAAGGATTTCCTGGCAGGAAAAAACTCTTATGGGATGCCAGGAACATGAAGATTACCAACTTCGAGGATGCTAATCAGTTTGTGAAGCGTGAGTATAGGGCTGGTTGGGCATTATAAATACAAGGAGGTCAATAAATTAATGCAAAATTTCCAATGTTATAGCGCATTAATATAACTCAGGCATCAGTAATATTGTTAAACTGAAATGAGAAAAGTAATCGGTGTTGGAACACTATTTTTTTTAGCCCTAATTCAGTTAAACTGGAAACTCCCATTCCAGCAAAATTCAGCTAATGAAATAGTAAGAAACTGGTTAAACGAAGAAATAAATAATTCGCAAAAAGAATTATCACTTTCCATATTGTATTTAAACAACTTACCTCAGCTTAAAAATAACTACAACAATGCCCGAAAACACTATAAACATGTTGAATTTTTTATAGAGTACTATTCGCCTCGTGAAGCTAAAAATTTTATCAATGGACCTTTAGTTCCTAAAGTTGACATTGAATTGAGCAGTGAAGCTCTTTTACCACAAGGGTTTCAGCGTATTGAGGAATTGCTTTTCAATTCATCAGAATTGCTGGATACCCTGGCATTACATAAAGAGTATAATTTATTGATTGAACAATTATCCACGATTAATAAATATTATAAGCAAGTTAAAATATCGGATAGTCAATTGCTGGAGATGTGTCAATTGGAACTTTTTCGTATTTCAGCCATGAATTTGAATGGTTATGATGCCACCATTTCACTAACAAATGTAAAGGAATCAGCATGGTGCCTGGAGGGAATAGAAAATGTTATACAAGCATTTAAGTTCTACACGGGTAAAAGTGAACAAATCAATCGATCCTATGAAATGCTCATGACCGAAATCTCAAAAGCAAAAAATTATCTGTTTCGAAATCCCGATTATGACAGTTTCAATCGCTTAATATTTATTACAACCTATATAAATCCACTGAACCAATTACTGGTTCAGTTTCATAATTTGTGCGAACTCCCCTGGAGCAATAATAGAAACCAGGCATTAGAGTTAAAACAAGGCTTTTTATTTGGGAAAGAAAATATCAACATACAGTATTTCTCAAACTATTATTATGATACTATCAACATCCAACTTCAGGCTCAATTAGGGAAATTATTATTTTTCGATCCTGTACTATCTGGAAACAACAAGCGCTCCTGTGCGAGTTGTCACAATCCAGGTAAGGCATTTACCGATGGATTTTCGAAAAACACGGAATTTGGAGAAACAAACCTGTTAACACGCAATACACCTACGCTGCTAAATGTCATCTATCAGAAAGCATTCTTTTACGATGGCCGTGTGTATGAACTGGAAGATCAAATCAGGGATGTGGTGCATAGTAAAATTGAAATGCAAAGCAGTTTAGAAGAGGTTGTAAATAAATTACATGGAAGCACCGAATACACACATCTTTTTAGAAATGCATTTAAAGGAAGTTCTGATTCTGCGATTACCGTTTATTCGATACAAACAGCTATCACAGAATATGAGAAAACTTTAATATCACTGGATAGCAGATTTGATAAATACCTGCTTGGAGATAAAAGCATTTTGAAAAAACGCGAGATAAATGGATATAATCTATTTGCCGGAAAAGCACTCTGTGGTAGTTGTCATTTTTTTCCACTGTTTAACGGTACAGTCCCACCGTTTTACCGTGATTCTGAATTTGAGGTGATTGGCACGCCTGAAGATTCAAACAATAAAATTTTAGCCAGTGATATCGGAAGATATTCCGTGACAAATTTCAATGAGCATATGCATGCCTTAAAAACACCTACGGTTCGTAATATTGAATTTACCGGACCTTATATGCATAATGGCATTTATACTACCCTGGAAGAAGTTGTAGAATTCTATCATAAAGGAGGTGGTGTCGGATTTAACTATAGTGTTCCAAATCAAACCTTACCATTCGATTCACTTAAACTATCCAGAAAAGAAAAAGAAGACATCGTTTTATTTCTTAAAACCCTTTCAGATACGGTTGGATTATCCAGTAAACCAACAAGACTTCCCGTATTTGAAAAAGATCCGGAGCTGAATAAACGCGTAATCGGAGGGGAATATTAAATACTCTTCATCCATCGTTGTCCTCTTCGCTCATTTCCGGTAATAAATCGAAAGGCACATTTTGTTTCAGGAACCAAACATTAAAATAGTTTTTAGGTGCCTTAGACTTTCCAGATGTAATTTTGAGTTAGGTAACTATGATCAGGATAGTTGATAAATGTCCATCCATGAAGATCAGCAGGAGGTTGAAAAAATTGCTCCTCAAAATACATCGCACACGATAACTAATGCTAATTTTCTACCTTTACGGGATTAGCCATTACCAATGCTCAAGATTGACGCTCATACGCACATCCTCCCAAAGAAAATGCCTAACTGGAGTGAGAAATTCGGCTATGGCGATTTCATTTATCTGCAGCACCATAAAAAGGGCTTCGCTAAAATGATGCGCGGCAACCAGTTTTTCAGGGAAATAAATGAAAACTGCTGGAATCCCGAATTACGAATTAAGGAATATGAAGAATTCCATACACAGGTGCAGGTGGTTTGTACTATCCCGGTAATGTTTTCGTATTGGGCCAGGCCAATGGATTGCCTCGACCTGTCTAAATTTCTCAATGATCATCTTGCCAAATTATCTGAAAAATATCCAAAGCATTATGTCGGACTGGGCACCGTGCCCATGCAGGATGCTGACCTCGCTGTAAAAGAACTGGAGACGGATAAAAAATACCGGACTCAAAGGAATTCAGATCGGATCAAACATCAATGACGACAATCTTAACGAAGAAAAATTCTTTCCGGTTTTTGAGGCGTGCGAACGATTAGGATTGGCCGTTATGGTGCACCCATGGAACATGATGGGTGAAAAAAGCATGCAGCGTTACTGGCTTCCATGGCTGGTAGGCATGCCCGCTGAAACTTCACGTGCCATGTGCTCCATGATCTTTGGCGGGATTTTTGAAAGATTGCCGAAACTACGCGTTATGTTTGCCCATGCCGGTGGTTCCTTTCTACCTACCATAGGAAGAATTGAACACGGCTTTGCCTGCAGGCCCGACCTGGTAGCGATTGACAACAATGTAAACCCAAGAAATTATATCGGTAAATTCTGGGTTGATAGTATCACCCATGATCCGTTGATGCTTGAATATGTATTGAAAATGCAAGGCAGTAAAAAAGTAATGCTCGGATCAGATTATCCTTTTCCACTGGGAGATCTGGAAATAGGAAAGTTTATTGAAGCGATGGAATTGCCCATGGAAGTTAAAGAAGATATTTTTTGTAATTCCGTGCTGGAGTGGCTTGATTTGCCAAAGGAAGATTTAATAAAATAAAGCTGAACACATTGAAAAAAGGATTTGTAATCTGGATTTTCTTGCTCGCCACAACGGTCACTGTAATCGCTCAGAGTGAAGCAGAAAAAGAGAAAATCAGACAACTGGAAATACAGCGTCAGGCAGATCGTCAGCGCGCTATTAATATGAAACTGGATTCAGCAGTAATCATAATGAATGAAGGTAACTATGAAGTGGCGGATGAAATGTTTCTCACTATCCTCAAATCGGTAAAGAGTGTGCCTTCCGATATCACCTTTTACTTCGGAAAGAATTCATACTTTTTAGGTAAGTACAAACAAAGTGTGGACTGGTTAAATAAATACATTCAATTAAAAGGCACTTCAGGTCAATTCTCACAGGAAACCATTACTTTAAAACAGAAAGCTGAAATTGAACTTCTGAAAGAAAAAGAACTGGAGAGTAAACAGGCCATGCAGGTATTTGCTCAAGACTACGACATTGACTGCGGTCCAACCGGAAAAGTAACATGTCCCGTTTGCAACGGAACCACCGTAATAATTAAAAGAAGTTATATCAGCAATACCTATAAAACATGTGGATATTGTAATCTCAAAGGAGTTTTATCCTGCGAAGATTATAACAAACTGCTGAAAGGCGAGCTGAAACCCGCTGCCAACTGATTTGATCGGTCGCTTATCGATCGTCTTGGCAAAGAAGTCGATAATTTTTACCTTTGTGCTTTAAATTTTACAGTTCAATGGCACTTTACAATAGAATCAACGGTAAGGAACTGAAGGAAAGGCTTAAACTAAGTAACGAACAGCGAACAACCATTTCGTTTTACAAATATCATCACATTTCCGATCCTGAAACTTTTAGAAATGACCTTTATACGCTACTCGATCAGATTCATGTGCTGGGCAGAATTTATGTAGCCAAAGAGGGCATAAACGCACAGATTAGTGTACCCGACAATCAACTTGATAATTTCAGAACCCAGCTATTCAGCATTGATTTTTTAAACGGGGTAAGGCTAAATCTTGCCGTTGATGATAATGGTAAATCATTCTTCAAATTAAAGATTCTGGTAAGAAATAAAATTGTGGCCGATGGATTGAATGATGAAACCTTTGATGTTACCAATTGCGGGGTTCATGTAGACGCACTGCAGTTTAATCAACTGGCAGAAAATCCAAACACGGTAATTGTGGATATGCGCAATCACTATGAAAGTGAAGTGGGGCATTTTAAAAATGCAATCTGTCCGGATGTTGATACTTTTCGTGAAGAATTAATAGTGGTCGAAGATTTACTGGCAAATCAAAAAGATAAAAACCTGTTGATGTATTGCACCGGTGGCATTCGATGTGAAAAGGCAAGCGCGTGGTTTAAGCACATTGGATTTAAAAATGTGTTTCAACTTAACGGAGGCATCATCAAGTACGCACAGGAAGTAAAGGATCAGAACCTTGAAAATAAATTCATAGGAAAAAACTTTGTGTTTGACGAGCGACTTGGTGAACGGATCTCAAATGACATCATCAGTGTTTGTCATCAATGCGGTAATGCATGTGATACTCACACCAATTGTAAGAATGATGGTTGCCATCTTTTATTTATTCAGTGTGAAGAGTGTGCAGCGAAATATACCGGCTGTTGTTCAGCAGAGTGTGCCGAAACAATAGCTTTGCCATTGGAAAAACAAAAAGAAATGCGCAAAGGAATCAATAAAGGAAGACAGGTCTTTAAAAAAGGACGCTCAGAAAAGATTGTATTTAAAGCAGCACAACCCGCATGATTCGCATTGGAATCATCAACGTGTCAGATCGGGCCAGCAAGGGTATCTATGAAGATCTTCCCGGTAAGGCCATTGTTCAAACGCTAAATGAGTATTTACTTTCCCCATGGGAGAAGGAATATGCTATCATCCCTGATGAGCAATTGCTTATAGAGGATACCATGAAGGATATGGCAGATCATAAAAATTGCTGCCTGATCATAACCTGTGGCGGTACCGGCCCCGCGAAAAGAGACGTAACTCCAGAAGCCACAGAAGCTGTTTGCGATAAGATGATGCCTGGTTTTGGTGAACTGATGCGGACGGAAAGTCTGAAGTATGTACCTACGGCAATTTTGTCGCGGCAAACGGCAGGTATAAGAAATCATACATTGATAGTTAATTTACCCGGAAAACCAAAAGCGATCCGGCAATGTTTAGATGCTGTATTCCCTGCCATACCGTATTGCATTGAATTACTCGAAGGGCCAGTCCTGGATTGTAATCATGAGATCATAAAAGTATTCAGGCCGGTTACCGGATAATATTTTATTTTATCCTATGGTTTGATTTATGGCAAGAATAAAATACTACTACGATACCGAGACTTGTAAGTACGAACGGATAAAAACTACTACGGGTGACATTATCCTCAATGCACTTGGTATTTTTTCTCTTACACTCGCCATGGCTGCAGGAATATTACTTGTTTCAAGTTCATACTTTGAATCACCCAAAGAGCTGATATTAAAGAATGAAGTGAAAGAAATGGAGTTCTATTATGAAAATCTAATGCAGGAAGTTAATAAACTGCAGCAACAACTTGAGAATATGGCATACCGTGATGATAATATTTATCGGGTAGTGCTTGGGTGCTGAACCTATTGATAAAAGCATTCGCGAGGCAGGTATTGGAGGTATAGATCGCTATGAAGATGTGAAGGAGAAAAACATCATTCATCAGGATATTATTGTTAAGCTTAGTGAAAGTGTTGACAACCTGAGACGTAAAATCTATATCGAAACAAAATCACAGGATGAAGTGGTGGAATTGGCCGAAAATAAGGAGAAATTATTTGCTGCCATTCCGGCCATTCAGCCAGTAGCCAATAAACAACTTATTGCCTTGGCTTCCGGATTCGGTTTGCGCATTCACCCCATCTATAAAGTAAAAAAAATGCACACTGGAATTGATTTTGCAGCTGCTATCGGTACACCAATCTATGCAACAGCCGATGGCACCATAGACAAAGTAGATGTAAGTTTTAGCGGTTATGGCAAAGTTGTCGAAATTGATCATGGATTTGGCTATCGCACCCGATATGCCCATATGCATGGATTCGCAGTCCGCCAGGGGCAAAAAGTAAAACGCGGAGATCTGATTGGTTATGTAGGCAATACAGGCCTTTCAACAGCCCCTCACCTTCACTACGAAGTGTTTGTAAATGGAAGTCATGCCAACCCTGTTTACTATTTCTTCAATGATCTGAATCCTGCAGAATACGAAAAAATCATTGAACTGGCTTCCATCGAAAACCAGTCACTCGGAATGTAGCAGTTCCTTCTTCAATTATGAAAGTCCGGCCTTACCCGGACTTTTTAATTACCAGATGTTGAACTTTGATTCAGTGATTCCTATATTAGCAATTACATCTTATGAAAACATTACTTTTATTGCTCTTTGTTTTATTCCAATCGGCAAACGCCCTGTCACAAGGTTGCAGCGATGCAGGCTTCTGCACGATGGGCGCTATGAAGCCCGATCAGCCATACAATAAGAAAATAGAATTGAAGCTGCGCTCCATGGAATTAAGTTTCTATAGGGGCACGACTACCACAACACCGGTTATCTATGTGGCCACTGCCGATCTTAATTTCAGTCTCAACTCAAAATCATCCTTTCAGATCAAAGTACCTTATACTCTTGTGCGAAATGGAAATCTTGGTAAAACTGATGGAGTAAGTGATCTGTCACTATGCTACACGAGGTCGTTGATCAATACTGATCGTTTTGATGTTAACTTCTCCGTGGGCGGAAAAATACCAACCAATAAATCTGATCTTACTTCAGATTTATTTCCAGGTGAACCACTCCCCATGTATTATCAGACAAGTCTGGGTACTTATGATTTTATTACAGGCCTTTCATTAATAAATCGCAAATGGTTGTTTGCCACTGGAATTCAGATTCCTTTTAAACACATCAATCAAAACACATTCGACTGGTCTGATTTTCCGGACTATCCGAGCCCGGAATACCTTGAAACATACAGTCAGTCTAATTTATTAAAACGGGGTATTGATGTGATGCTTCGTGTAGAAAGAAATTTCCGGTTCTCCCGTTTCAACTTCAGTGCGGGTCTTCTTCCCATCTACCGAATCACCAACGATCGTATAACCGATTTGCAAGGTGTCGAAATCAAACCCGATGGAGCAAAAGGTCTGGCGCTTTCAGGTATTGTTACAGGTGGGTATAATTTCAATGTCCGTTCGGGTGTGAAAATTTTATGGGGTCACAAAATTGTTCAGCGTGATAAAAATCCAGATGGCCTTACCCGGGAGATGGTTACATCTATTACCTATAATTACCGATTCTGATGAGATACCTTGCCGTATTCTATCTGATTTTCAATTTCTGTAATCTTACGCTTGCTCAAAGTCATAAGGTGGTAATAAAAAGAGCTGATTCATTAATATCAATCACCGAATATGACAAGGCAGAAGCATTGTTAAATACGTTGACCGATAAGGGCTCTGAATTTGAAAAGGCAATCACACAAACGAGCAAAGGTTTTCTATTCTTGAATAAAGGTCGTTATGAACTGGCCCTTGAAAATCTCCAACAAGCACTAAACCGCTTTCAAACTGCACGCAAACTTGAGACCCCCGAGGGAGCCCGATGTCTGTCTACCCTTGGCCTGGTTTACGGAAGCACAGGAAAATACAAGCAGGCAGAAGAGAATCATCTAATCGCCCTTCAAATACGTGAAAAACTTTTTGGAAAATCGAGCGAAGAGGTTGCTGCATCTTATAATGATCTCGGATTAATTTATTTCGAAACAGACCCTGATCAATCTCTCGAATATCTGGAGAAAGCGCTTGAAACCTATAATAAAATTCCGGGAGACAATAATCCAAAAATTGCCATCGCGAACACGAACATTGGCTTTGCCTATCGTAAGCTTGAATTATTTGGTGATGCCATCGTTAACTTTGAGAGTGCCAGAACATTATGGGAAAAAATATATCCGAATGGTCATCCAAACCAGGCATTGGTTCTCTCCTATCTTGGGCAAACCTATAGTTTGATGAAGGACTACAAAGCGGCATTGGATTACTATGAAAAATCACTTGCGCTCTACAAAAAATCATATGGCCAGAAACATCCCGACATCGCCAATGCCTATAACCAGCTCGGCATTCTTAAATTAGAGCAGAAGAATTATAAAGATGCCATTGGGGATTTCCAGAAAGCAATAATTGCAAATTCGCCATCCTTCTCAAGCGAAAATATAATTCATAACCCTTCCATTAATGAATATTATAATGGAAACGGACTTCTTTATTCGCTGCGTTATAAAGCCCGCGCCATGGAAACTCAATATTATGGTGCAACATTGAAACTTGAAGACCTTCGTCTGGCATTATCCTGTCTTCATTCGTGTGATTCTTTGATTGACGATATAAGGCATCAGAGCACAGACCAGAGTGATAAAATCGCATTGGGAGAAATAGCCAATGAAGTCTATGAAGATGCCGTAAGAATAGCCCACGCCATGAGTGAGGTTACATTCGACTCGAAAAAACTTAAAGAAGAGGCCTTCTACTTTGCGGAAAAAAGTAAATCAGCGGTTCTTCAGGAATCAATCGCGGAAGCACAGGCAAAATCATTTTCCGGTATACCCAATGAATTGCTGGAGCAAGAGAAAAATCTGAAAGCGACTATTACCTTGCTGAGTCAAAAATTATCACTCAAGCCTGATGCTGATGAAGAGAAAAAAATAAGAGCAGAACTATTTGCTTCCAATCAGGAATACAACAATTTTATTAAAAAGCTGGAGAAAGAATATCCCAACTACTATAACCTTAAGTTTAATCAGTCGACTCCAACAGTTGTTAATCTGCAAAATTCCCTGAACGCAGAAACTGCCATCGTTAGTTTTTTTGTTGCAGAACAGAGCAAACGCATTTATCAGTTTATCATTACCAAAAAGCAATTTAAGATAAGCAACCTCACCCTTCCTGATGATTTCGATAAGCAGGTACGCGGTTTTAACAACAGTTTATATTATTCCAATTTTACCACCTATCAAAAATCGTCTTCTTCGCTTGGCCAGGTATTGGTTCCCCGGTTACCTGCATCAATCAAACAACTTGTGATTGTTCCGTCTGGTCGTTTGGGTACTCTTCCATTCGAAGCGCTTCCATTCAGAATGAAAGGAATTACAGATTTTGATAAGGTCAATTTTTTAGTTGAAAAATATGCCATCAGTTATGAATTTTCAACTTCTTTGATGCTGCAGAATGCAAGAGAAACTTCCCGTAAAGATGCCAGTTCGATCTATTTATGTGCCCCGGTTACGTTTCCACAAAAAGACAACCTGAATGAATTGCCCGGCACAGAAAAAGAAGTGACAACTATAGCATCCTTATTTGGTACTACTGCTCGCGTTGTCAAATTTCAGGACGCAAACGAGACCAATATAAAGACATCCAATCTTTCAGAATATGATTATCTTCATTTTGCCACGCATGGTATTGTCGATGAAACAGAACCTGAATTATCAAGGATATTTTTAAATAGTGGAAGTAACGATGATGGTAACTTGTTTTCGGGAGAAATATTCAATCTTCAATTGAATGCCGAACTTGCAGTGCTTTCTGCTTGCCAGACAGGTTTAGGTAAACTCTCGAAAGGTGAAGGAGTTATTGGTTTATCACGTGCGCTCACCTACGCAGGTGCAAAAAGCATCATGGTCTCTTTCTGGAGTGTCGCTGATGAATCTACAGCTGATCTGATGACCTCATTCTACAAGACACTTTTACAAACCAGGGATGAGAATTTTTCAAAAGCTTTGCGTGAGGCAAAACTACAATTAATAAGTACCGAAAAGTATTCCAATCCATATTACTGGGCTCCTTTTGTATTAATAGGAAACTAACTCTCTGCGAGCTTTTTATTTCTTATATCTGGGTCGACCGTTTATTCCATAACCATAATAGTCTGGACATTCAACGTTTTTATGTACAGACCTGATTCGGGTTCGGTAGTTTAACATAAACTCGTGAGACCCATTTGAGAAATTATTAAGATTTGAGCCTGTCATGTCAAACGAATAGGCGAAGTGAAAGCTTTGGCTGAGTTTTAAATCAATAAATGCAATCAATGCATCACCACTACGCAATGATAACCCTGTACTAACAATGTCATGAATAATGAAGCCCAGGTTTATATCTACACTTAATGGTTGTTCCTCCTGGGCCCTCACTAAAAATGAAGGGTTTATCTTGAGTGTCCCTCTGGGATTTACCGGTTGAATGGTCCCAGCCCGAAGAAAGTAATAACGGGCTTCTTGCAAGGCTGCACCAACATCAGCGACATTGGAAACTAACGTACTGTTAAGTATAAAGGGCACAGAAAATCCAATAAAAGATCTTGCTGAATTCCAGTACAAACCAGCTCCAAAGTTTGGTTTATACGAATTTAATGCAGCAAAGGAAGCATCCCCTGGATTTAATAAATCAAGCCTTGAAAAATCAGCACCCACAAAATTGTAGCCTGCCGACAACCCCATAGAAAGTGCAGATTTTTTAAAACCAATTTTATAGGAGTAATATCCATAAACATTTTGATTGGCATAACTTCCAATTACATCGTGATTAACAAGCATCCCAACACCCACTTTACCATCATATAACGAAGTATGGCCGCTGATTGACAACGTGCGGGGTGCCCCAGGGAAGTTTACCCATTGATTGCGATATGTGGAGGTTAAACTTAATTGAACATGGTTCCCTGCATAGGCGGGATTAATAACCAGTTCATTAAAGTAGTATTGCGAAAATACAGGGTACTGTTGAGCAATTACCCGGTCATGGATACTTAACAGGATAAAGACAGCAATAAATACCTGAATAATTTTTTTAAATGTCATTGTCATTATTTTACAATTTCAAGATATCCAGTCAATGGCCTTGAACCGTCTCGCTTGTCAACAATAAAGAAGTAAGTGCCATCAGGTACATCAGTACCCATCAGACTTAATCCCCTATTTGATCCTCCATCAAAGTATACGTTTGCATTGTCATATCCATCTGCCTCATATACCTTGGTTCCGGCACGATTGTAAACCTTCACATTATTGTTCACGAACTGATCAATACAATCGATATGAAAGTAATCATTTTGTGAATCAGCATTTCTTGAAATACCATTCCTTGGTCTGATATCAGCAATAATTGCCAGGTCCTTCGTTGTTGAACAACCCAGTTCAGATACAATAGTTACCGAATAAATACCAGAAAAAGCGTCAGTCAGATTGGGGCCTGTGGCAATAACCTGATTATCTCTGATCCATTCTACAGTATTATTACCAGGAGTCGATATAAAGGAAATGGTTGCGAACCCATTTGCCTGATCGCAAGATGCACTTTGAATTACAAAATCAAAATCGGGAAACTCCTTCTTTTCGATGATTATTTCATTGACCAGGGGAGATTTACATCCAGTGATTCGGCTGGTTGCCATAACTGAATAAGTTCCGGTTGCTAAGTTATTGTATATCTCACCAACAAAATCAGGTGGAGGTACCTCAGCTGTTCCATCAAACCAATCGAATACATAATTACTAGTGTTGCCACCAACAGATGCAGACAGTGCACCGTTATTAAATATACAGCTTGTTACATGAGAAAGTATATCAATCCTGGGAGAAGGTATTGGCAAGGCGCCATTGACAATATTGGCCTGGGCTATACCTGTACAGCCTGTAACCAGGTTTGTAGCCTGAATGGTATAAACAACGGGTGTTGGTTTTAATTCTCCAAACTCAGTCCCGATATACACGGGCGTTCCACCTGCAACACTTGCTTCATACCAGTCAAACTGAAAGCCAACAAAACCACCATCAACCAAAACTCTCCCAACACCATTCGGATTGGCAGGATCACAATTTGTTACCGGAGCAATGGTTGTAACAACAGGCTGAGGAAAAATTCTCAGGTCATCGACCGGTATTGAATCAATGGTGAAGCAACCTGTATTATTATCGGTTAAGCGCACTGTATAAACTCCATTTGCTAAATTTTCTATCACGTGATTCTGAGTAAGAAATGGATTGTTGGCATCCTGCGGCATGTCAGGAAATTCCGGATTGTTCAAATTGGCAGGTGGATTTCCAACATACATATCTGCTGTATAATCATAGGCGAACGGATAATTCATTGCCGGATCAGCATTCACCGGAAAGAGTACAGCTCTTGCAAATACAGAACCATCATTGGTATTACATTCAGTCAAGGGATTGCTTGATAAGGCAAGCACCGGTTGGAATTCAAATTTATTCTCAGGAAGTATGAATATAGCTGATGCCCGACAATCTGTGGAAACATTACGAACTTCTAAAGAATAATCACCTGCGAGTAAACTATTGATGGTACTTGTAGATGCAAATGAGGATCCGCTTGATGTAAGGTTTGGAAACCAGGTAAAATTATAATTCGCATCGGTATCATCGCTTCCATCAGCTGTAGCACGTAATGCACCTGATCCCAGATTTACACTACATAAAACCTGAGGTGAAATCTGCTGTATACTGATCAAAGGATAAACAATATCCGTATCATCTATCAAAACTTCAACAGGCGCTGATACGCATTGTGTTGTAAGATTGGTTACCGTAACAAAATACTTGTCCGGCAATTGATTGGCGAGTGTACTGTTTTGTTCTCCAGCAAGAAGCCCTGCTGGAAAAGAATTCTTATACCATTGGTAATCATAATCAGTATCCAGATTATCAGGGGGATTGGTAAACGTATTTGTTCCACCTATTGTGAGTGATACGACCTGAACGCTGCCCTGAGGTAAACAAGTAACAGGATTAACAGAGGTTACATCAACAATATTCGGAAGACTTAATGCCAGGTTCGTTTCCAGTGCGTGCTCCTGATTAAACTTACAACCGGTATTCGTATTTGTAGCTTCAACAATATATGTACCGGCACCTGCATTTGTCAGCAGGCTTGATGGTGATGCGCCCCCTGGTAAAGTTACTGGAGGTAAAGCGCCACCGTTAAATGTCCAGTTAAAAGTATAGGTTCCTGCCGGCCCTGCCCGTTCTGATGCTGTTGCCTGTAAAAACCCGTTGGGGTTTACAGGTGTACAACTTGAATTTGGAATGATTGACGTGAAAGAGATATCAGGAACCCTGCTCTTATCAAGGATTTCAATTTTAAATGGTGCTGATTCACATCCGGAACCAGGATTTAATCCGGCACGCTTTTTAACTTTAACAAAATAGGTACCGGCACCGATAGTCGGCAGATTATTGATATCCAGTACATCTTCATCCTGAAGAGGTCCTCGAACAACTGTAGATACATCACCACGTGTCCAGGTAAAGTCAAAATTCGTATGATTATTATCCACTACACCGCCAACAAGGATATCATTGGGACCTACTGTAATGCTTCCATCCGGGTTGCAAATGAGTTGATCTGTGGGGGTGGCATTGGTAATAATTATCGGAGTGTCTGATTTTACAATGGTTGTTTCAACAGATCCGACACATCCTGATGCATTATTCCTGAATGATAAGGTGTAAATACCATCACTTAATCCGGTAAATATATCATCGGCACCAGATCCGTCACCATTGGAAGTTCCATTGATAATCGGTGAAGCAGGTGGTGTAGTCCAGGTGTAATTATAGCCAGGGGTTATTACCGATCCTGGGCTGGTAATCAATGCTGTTACCGATCCTTCAAAAGTAAGATCACATGCAGTGTTGGCAACAGGCGTTAAGGTTCCGGCAGGATTAATACTTTTATCCAGTATATCAACCTTCAGTGGGGCACTCAGGCAACCTAATCCTCCGGTCGTTCCAGCCAATACCTTGGTTGCCCTTACCCAATAAGATCCCGCTGTAACCCTGGTACCTGGAGGGGTTGGCAGAGGTGCTCCAACATTAGATAAAATCTCACCCCCTTTTGCAACTGTATTATCGCCATTGGCTGATAGGATACTGGTGGTAAGTGAGACATCCGTAAACCAGTTAAACTCATAGAGTGACAAATCTTCATTGGGGTTCACACTTGGAATGGATAGGTTTTTTACCTCAATAGATGCGTTGAGTTCCAGCGCAGGATCACATGCCAGTGCCGGTAACATGGTTACATTACTACTCAGATCAGCTACCCGTGGCGAGTTCGGAATATCAAAGGTTTTTGTAGTGACACATCGTTTGGATGAAGTAACAGTGATGGTATACTTTTCTCCGCGCAGGCCGGGAATATTTTCTGTATTGCCATCAACAAAAGTAGATCCTGTTGGATACCCCGGAACAGCCACATTGCCTGCATCCTTTACATCAATTGAATAGGTGACAAATGGTGGCGGGCCCTTTTGAAGGATGGTTGGTGGTGGTGGCAATGGATAAGAAGCGCTGAATGGATCATTCGAATCCGTGGTTATTTTTATCTGAATAGATCCATCTCCTGCAAGAGGACTCGCAACACAGGTTGTATTGACACCTGAACCTGTTACATCAACAATGGGAGGTAATGCCTCTATCAGCTGAACCAAAACAGGTGAAGAATAACATCCGGAATTAATAATACCTGGGTTTTCCCGCGCAACAATGGTATATATACCCGATTCAAGGCCAGCGAATATATTATTTAATGGGGCTGCTACAATGGATGCCAGTGGTGTATCTCCACCTGATCCCGTATTGAGTACTGGATTTGCAGATGGGTAAATTTGTAAAAAATAATTATTGGCAGGGAATGGAGCCTGTAATTCTACCTCTATCTCACCAACACTGACAACACATTCATCAGGCTTTATTCTTGCCAGGATGATGACGGGCTCCTGAATGAAAGGAAGGAAAATAGTCTTAAATTCTTTACATCCGGTAGAATTGTTTTCTACTACCACAGAATACGTTCCAGATTGTCTTCCAAATAAAGTTGGACCTGTATTGACACTTGTGGGCGCTTGCGGTGCCGGTGATCCCGGATATGGATTACCAAACAAAGAGGATGGATCAACAGCCAGGGCAGGCTGAACAAATTGAACTTGTGGATCGGTATAAAAATTGGGTGTAGGTACAGCTAATCCATTAGTCGGATTACCCTGAAACCACTGGAATGTAAAATTATTAAAGGGAGCAGGTACCCCGCCTCCACTATCTACAAAAGCAGTTATCACACCATCCGAATCCGCGCAGGAAGCAGGCCTGTTATTGATTTCCAAAGTAACATTGAATAGAGGACCAGAAGGACCGTTGACTACATCAGTGAAGTCGGATGTTTTACACCTGGATACATTATTTGTTGCAATTGCCGTATAGTTTCCTGCTGGCAATGGTACGCCTGCACTTAATTCATTTAAGATTCTGTCTGTTTCAGATAGAGGAGTCCCTGAAGTATTACTGCCCCGGAACCATTGAATAGAATAGTCAGAATTAATCTCAGCTGCAGTTAGCTCATCCCCCGGATCATTTGAGTCACCATCATTATTCTTGTCAATAAAAATCCGCGCAGTGACAAAGCCATGTGTATTACAATCAACAATATCTGTGGCTACCAATTCAAGCCTCGGTAATTTAACACGCTCCGGCAGAAAAACACTCTGAGCGTTCTGACAACGTGTAGCGGTACGTTCAACATTCAGGGTATAAAATAGATTTCCAGATAGATTGCTGATGGAAGATGTATTTCCAACTGATGGTCCTCCCGCAGCCAATGGATTTCCGGCATTGATCCAGTTAAAGGTATAACCCGATGTTTCGGCAGCAGATCCACCTATGCTTGTTTCATTAAGAGAAGCCGCAAGTATACCATTGGGACTGGTAGCATCACAAGAAGTCTGATTGGTGATCGCAACATTGATTACCGGTATATAAAGGTTATTGCCAACATTTACCTGCACAGGACTCGAAACACATCCCACATCAATACGGGTAACCCGCAATTCATAAACACCAGCATTCAATCCTGAGGACGTTGAGGTTGTTACACCATGTGTCCATGCAAATGAATAACCATCGGGTGCTTCCGGCAACCCTTTATAGAGAATTGTATTAACAGAAGCTGTTCCGTTAAACGGAGCACTGCAATTCTCATTGTCAGTGGATTTTAATGTTAACACAGGCAATGATTTATTATCGGGTATTTGTACTGTGGCTGTATTCTGGCAGCCGTTGGATTGGTCCGTGACAAGCACAGTAAATAATGCACCCGCTCCACCTTGCCTGTTGGCAAGAGTAGCTAAAGTGGCTCCAACAATAGGAACAGAAGTATTGGCACCCGTATGCCATTTAAATTCATAAGGTGCAGATGTTCCGGCACCATCAACATCGGTAACCAGGGCTTGTCCGTTTGCCAGGGCAGGAACACAGTTTGTTGATCCTATTGCACTGGTGGTAATTACCGGCAACGCTGTAGCATTAATTACTTCTGCAGTTTTTGGTGTTGATGCACAGGATATATCCGTACGGGTAACAATCACTGTATAAAAACCACCACCCAAAGGCGATAGCGAAGATATTGTTTCTGTTCTTTTTGGCCCTGTTGCCTGCGAACCATTGTACCACTCAAACTTATAATTGGTGAAATCAATTACAGGATTCCCATCAAAACTGACAGATGCTGTCACACTACCCCCTGTTGCCGGTGATCCTCCGGAAACCAAAGAAAGATCACAGACATTGTTTGGAGTCGTAACAAGTGTAACAACCGGATTTATAATCAACTCATTAGCTACCGTATCAGCTGTTGAAACACAGTTTAAGGAGGATGTCGCTTTTACTGTATAGGATTGCCCACCACCTTTTACTTTCTCGGCTACGTTTCCATTAACTCCAGCAACAGATGTATGAAGATTAGCTGGAAGTGTGTTTTGTCCTATAAACCATTCAAATGTGTAATCCGAAGGATTCTGGGCAACTCCACCAATGGTGACCGTTGCCTGCAGACTTGCGTTGGGATTTGCCGGATCACACGAGGTTTGAGGTGTGAGAGGAGTGATGCTAACCAACGCGTTCACAGTTTCATTTTTGACTTCAACAACCACCGGAGATGACGGACATTGGGTGCTGATGCCGGTAGCAACGACCTGATAATAACCGGGTGCCAAACCTGTGCGGGTTGGTCCTGTGCCATTTGCTGGCGGTAATTGACTTCCTCTTGTGGAGGTTGCATTATCATAAAAATACCAGGCAAATGTAAAGTCTGCCGGTGAAGCCGCAACCCCTCCTACTGTCACTGTTGCCGAAACTGTTCCGCTATTTGGATCCTGACAATTTATAACTGGAGTGGCTGCGGCAGTAACATCCGGATCAGGAGCATTATCATTCACAAAACGCGTTTCCGTAACAACACAACCATCACGACTTACACGAACTGTGTAATTTCCACCAATTAATCCGCTGGCAGCAGATGTAGTTATTCCCAGCGATATTGCATTATCGAACCATTCAAAAGCATATCCAGCATTACCTCCCTCAACGAGCGCTTCCAGTTTTCCGTTTGGCGGGTTACATTGTGTCTGATCTGTTACAATCACTGTAATTGGGGGCACTATTGATGTAACAGCATTGATTACAACCTGGACAGTATCGCTATTGCAATTCGCGGTTTTATGAATGGCGTATACAGTATAGGTACCTTCGGCAATCCCAGTATAAATAGGCCCTGTGAAATCTGCGCTCGCAACCGGCTTTGCATTTGATCCTATAGACCAGTAAAAATTATAATCAGCAGTATTCTCTCCCCCACCACTTATAGGAATGAATGCCCTTGCTGCCCCATTATCCGGTGAAGCGCATTTTTCGTTTGGCGAAGCCTCGAGCGCGGTGATCGTTACCGGCTTGGGTATTACCTTAACGCCTCTGATATTATCATAGTCACATTCAAAAAAAGTTGTGTTAGGTAACGATATTGGTGTAGGGATAGTTGTGCCGGCATCATTCAGCACTACGTAAAGCGAATCAGATCCAATTCCATTTACGGTTGCATTTACCACATCGAATAAATCATTTGGTTTTAAATTAGCGAGGCTGATGGTTATCGTGTTTAACTTTGTAGCACCAGGCCGGGTTGGATTTGTAGTATAAAAGGTAATTGGAATATTTCCACTTAATCCTACATCACCAAGATTTGTGATCTGAAATGAAACAGTAAAATTCAAATCAGGACACGTGGGTGGTATAACGGTTGGATCAATTGAAAAAGCGAGATCTGGAGCAGCAAAGGTTGGACATCCATCCGAATTTAAAAAAGGTGACTGGTTAAGGAATTTATTAAGTGGTCGGTTCGGTCCTTGTGTGCAATTTCCTGTTGAAAATACAATTTGATGTTTCTGAAGAATTTTGGGAATAGTCAAATCATCATTGATATTCACGACAAAATATCCGTGTTGGTTCCATACCCTGCGTGCCGGCACCCAGGGCTCTGATGCTGACTTAAATACCCTGACCTGACCTGGTGTCCTTAGTGCATTATTATTGTTAACGAAGTTATTGAAATCGGCAGCTGACACATCGTCAACAGCGCAGGTTACACAGATTTCAGTAGAACCATCGGCATCAACATCTGCAACAATTGGATATTCACGGTTTGTTCTGGAGCTGCAGTTTACCTGACTGTAAATAGATCCATCCAGGCCATCGATTATATATAAAAACCGTTCATCTCGGTAAACAATTTCCGCTTTTCCATCTCCATTAAAGTCGAAGAGGGTACAACCTGTGTAACCAGATGTCTCTTCATTGATAATAATCCTCCAGTGTAAAGTGAGGTCTTCTTTAAGTGCATATAAATATTTTCCCGAAACGTATGATATATTTAGCTGTCCATCGCCATCAAGGTCTGCTATATTAACCCGGCCTGTGCCATTCTTCCACCCATTGGCTCCATAACCACTGGTAAGATCACGGTACGTTTTTAATTGATTGTTTTTAACATCCCAGTAAAAAATGGTTGTATTAACATTGTGACCCACCGTTGACCCTGAAGCAACTACATCAAGGAAACCATCAAGATTAAAATCAGCTACACTCGTTGCATTGTATTCATTTCGAATAAAATATTCATTTCTACTTTGCAGTAATGTGAGTGACCCAGCATCAGCACCCCGGCTGCCAAGATTTACCTGATATATGCTGAGACCAAGAACCAATTCAAGGTCAGTAGTACCAACCATATCAACCGCTACCGGACCACCATTGATCCTGTTGTAAGTTGCCGCTGTAGACTTAACAATACGAATGCCTGTTTGAGCATCATAAATTTCGTCTTTGGCATATACTTCCACCAACCCGTCTCCATCAAAATCGGCAAGACCAAAATTGATCGGATCACCAGGCAGGCGTTGAGCCGTTTTCCAAAGAAAATTTAAATTACAATCATAGGCGATACAAATAAACACCTCGCTGCACCTGTATTTTGATAACCAATAAAAAATAACTCCGCACAATTGTCATTATCAAGATTCCCAATGGCAACCTCCCAATAAGGTTCCCACGTGACAGTTACCTCAGTTTTAATTGATCCATCGTTTCCATTTAATACATATAATTTTTTTGTGTAACGGTTCATACCAACCATTTCCGGCATCCCATCTCTATCAAGGTCACCGATTACCATTCGTGCGAGGTGATTGAACGTTGGTGGAGATTTAAAATCAATCGTCATGGTAAATGCAGGAAACTGAGGGGGAGGCACACTGCAATTTGCATCGTTGCCTAAAAAGATGCCGTCACACGCGCTCTCGTTCGCGCAGTCACCATCATAGCAATCAATAAATCCATCAAAGTCATCATCGATCCCGTTATTACAAATTTCCTTTACTTGAGCCACTGAACTTAGTGCAATAAGTAGGAAGGTAAACGTCATTATGAAATGAGACTTCATAAACCTGAGGTTCTTATAGTGCTCTGGGATTTTCATATATATGTTTAAATCAAAATGATATGGTTACTCGGTACATTTATCTGATTGGTTATTCTGGTAACTGCTAATTGGATAATTTAAGTAATCAAACTTAAAATTTGATGTAATAAAACCCGCAAAAATTAAAAATAGTGTTTAAAATCTGCTTACCATATCAAAAAATAATTTATTTAAGTTTGTTATATTCATTTCCCTTACTTTTATAGTTGCGCAAAATTAACTTATGAAACCAGGTTCTTGCCTAAGTTCGAATATAGTAACACTCATTGCTTTTTTCTTCGTTTCTATTTCCATAGGGACTCGGGCACAAATCCTGGTAGGTCCCGTTGTTGGTAGGTCAAGTCAACTGGATGGTTTTTGATGATAAGAGTAACAATGATATTTATAAATTAAAACCGATTGTTAATTTTCATGCTGGCGCAAGCGTTTCATTCAGGGCGCATAAACGATATTTCCTTCATACTTCTTTTTTATATACCCAAAAAGGTAAATCACTGGAAGGAATCATTGAACCAACTACCCAAAATAATTCTAAATACAGATATATCGATGTACCTATATTATATACAGCGGAATTCAAGGCAAGGTTAGGGAAAGATAAAGTGTACAAGTGGTACTTTGGCGTAGGCCCAACCATTAGTTACTGGTTAGGGGGCAAAGGTGTTTTAATACATGACGACCTGAATGAAAATATTATTAATCCACCAAACTACGACCTTCCCTATAAGATTACATTCAGGAATGATTCTTCGTCAATCAACGTGGATGAAATGAATGTTAAAGAGGCGAACAGAATTCAACTTGGACTTAACCTTTCCGCAGGATTAATTTTTGAACCATTTGGAGACCACAAAGTCATGGTTAATTTCCGTTATGCCTTTGGCCAGAGTTTCTTGAGCCGATACGGAAAGGGTGAATTCGGTTTACCGGGTGCACTGTTTTATGAAGATGAACTGAGGGTACGAAGTCGTGAGCTGGTTTTGTCACTTCATTATTTTACCGATCTCAAAACAGACCAGACGAAAAAAAGGAAAGAGCACAAAAAAATTGCAAAGCAATCGCAAAAAAGATGACCTAATCCAAAGGTTAGCAATCTGTTGTAATGAAATTGTCTAACTAAAGTACAGGATATCCTTTATAATTCATGGTTATCACTGAATAGACGCTGGATAAGAATGTTTGATTGATTTAATTTACCCGCCCTTGCAGTAGTGGGTGGTGATTACCACTCCTACTGTCAGGGTCAGGTTTACACAGTAACGCTATGGCAAAATAGTTTTCACTGTGCTAAAGAGAACCCCAAAGTAGGGACTTGAGTTTCAATTTTCCTAAACATTTTATAAAACTTTGTTTCGCCTGAAAAAATGGCCTTTATTGCGTCAAAATGGCGTTTTAGGAAATGACTGAGGATAACTACAAACAACGGGGCCTTCGCAACAAACTGGTGAAAAAACTGCGGGAAAAGGGCATTTCTGACGAAAGAGTGCTTGACAGCTATCGGAAAAGTGCCCCGCCATGCATTTTTTGACAATGCCCTGCTCAACCATGCCTACGAGGACAAAGCTTTCCCAATTGGGGAAGGACAGACCATTTCGCAACCTTATACGGTAGCATTCCAGACAGAGAAGCTTCAGGTTAAGTCGGGTGACAAGGTGCTGGAGATTGGCACCGGATCAGGCTATCAGGCGGCTGTACTCCTGGAAGTGGGTGCAAAAGTTTATACCATTGAATACAACCGTAAACTTTACGAGTACACGAAGGACTTCTTGCCCTCGCTTGGATATAAGCCTTTCTTTTTCTTTGGTGATGGATCAAAAGGGATTCCTGCCAAGGCTCCCTACGATAAAATTATTGTAACAGCAGGAGCTCCCGTTGTGCCATCTGCGTTAACAGAACAATTGGCAGAGAATGGAATTTTGATTATTCCGGTTGGTAATCGTGAAAAGCAAAAGATGCTGCGCATTACCAAAAAAAATGGCAAATTGATTCAGGAAGAATTCGACAATTTCGCTTTTGTGCCGCTTTTAGGAGATCAGGGTTGGAAGTAGCGATTTGAAATCATTGAACTGAGATGAAATTTTAATACTTCGCTTTGTTCCAGACATAAATTCTTCCAGACGTAGGTAGTTAAACTGATTTCATTGTCAATAGTTTCTTCCACCACCTCTCTGAATTTCGCAGGATGTGCAGTCTCCAAAAATATTCCTGTAATATTTGCATTCTCTTTCATGATACTTTTTCAATCCTAAATATCCAACAGCTCCATGAGGATCCATCACATAATTACTGGAGTGATACACTTCACGCATTGCTGATCGGGTCTCTTCATCATTAAAATAATAGCTGACAACATCAGCAGAAAGTGAATCAAAATCATTTCCATATAATTCATACATCCTTGGAAAGTTGCTTGGATTGCCAACATCCATCGCGTTGCTTATAGTCGAAACCGATGACATTGGAGTGAACACTTTCGAAGAGAAAAAATCAGGCACTATTTTATTTAAATTGGTGGCTGCAATAAACTTATCGATGGGTAATCCCATTCGCTTTGCAATAAGTCCTGCGGTAAGGTTGCCAAAGTTTCCGCTCGGCACCGAGAACACAACCGGTTTAGTTTTATTTTGTAATTGTGACCAGGCGTAGAAATAATAAAATGACTGTGGAATCAATCGCGCGATGTTAATTGAATTGGCTGAGGTTAAAAATAATTTACTCTTCAGTTCTTCATCGCTAAAGGCAAGCTTTACTATTCGCTGACAATCATCGAAGGTTCCGTCTACTTCCAGGGCAGTGATATTTCCACCGAGCGTAGTGAATTGTTTTTCCTGAATGTCGCTGACTTTTCCTGAAGGATAAAGAACCACTACCTTTGTTCCCGGAACATTATAAAAACCATTCGCCACAGCACTACCTGTATCACCCGATGTGGCAACGAGAATGACGATTTCCTTTTCCTGTTGATTGGCAAAAAAACCAAGTAAGCCCGATAAGAAACGGGCACCAAAATCTTTAAACGCCAGCGTGGGGCCATGAAATAACTCCAACGCAAAAATATCCTTTTCAATTTCTATAATGGGTGCATCAAACTGAATGGTGTGCTTTACAATCCGCTCCAGCTCAGCAGAAGGTATATCCTCTCCAACCAGTTTGTTTGCTACATGCATTCCAATTTCCTGAAACGTCAGTGACGAAAGCGAATCAAAAAAAGATGCTGGCAACAACGGTATATGTTCCGGCATGTAAAGTCCTTGTCCGGGAGCCAATCCCTCCAGGACAGCTTCCTTTAACGTAACACGATGACTCTTATCGGTTGTGCTATAATACTTCATTCAGATAATTCAATTAAAATTTGATGACTTACCAATATATGTGAACCCACTGATTAAGACTCCACAATTCTTGCACCTTCCATATTAATTTTAGAAACAAACACATCACTCTCCAACTGGTATTTCAGAAATTGTTGTTTAATAATTTCTCCAGCTGCCTGTGCTTTCTCCTTACTGACACTAATGGCAAATACGGTAGGTCCAGATCCGGATATACCAAATCCCAATGCGCCCGCATCAATTGCTTCTTTCCTTAATTGATCAAAACCAGGAATAAATGCTGAGCGAATTGGCTCGGCAATTACATCTTTCAATGATCTGCCGATCAAATCTAAATCAGGTTTCAGAAGACCAAGCATTAGTCCTGCTATGTTACCACTTTGTGTAATGGCATCTTTCAAGGGTAGCGTAGGTTTCAATACACGCCTGGAATCTTCAGTTTTCAATTCAAGATGTGGATGAACCAGTGTGCAAAACAGATTTTGTGTAACCGGAATTTTTATCAGATCCAGTGGTTCATATTCTCTTACCAGTACAAAGCCACCAAGAATACAAGGAGCCACGTTATCGGCATGTGCTGATCCACAGGCTACGCGCTCTGATTCCATCGCATGATGCACCAGCTCTTCACGCGTTAATGGGTTGCCTAAAAGATGGTTCATGGCAACCAAGTGCAGCCGCGCCACTGGCAGCACTTGATCCCATACCACTTCCCAGTGGAAGATTTTTGAATAATTCAATATCAACACCTTGATTGCTCCCCAGCTCTTTCAACAATGAATGAACAGCAACACTGGCAGTATTTTTATTTGCCTCCAGGGGAAGCCTGCCTCCATCTCCATGGATAGCCGTTACTTTTATTTCAGAGTCAGAACGGAGAGTCAGTATTACTTCATCACCTGGAAAGTCAACTGCAAATCCAAGAATATCAAATCCACAACACACGTTGGCCACCGTTGCAGGTGCAAATGCCCTGACTGATTTTAATTGCGACATAGATTTAATTTGAGTAGTTACCGATTCTGATGATGTCTGCAAAAACTCCGGCAGCCGTTACTTCAGCTCCTGCACCTGGCCCCCGAATTACCATAGGGCGGTCATGATAGCGTTCCGTGGTCAGTAAAATTATATTGTCGCTACCCGAAAGTGAATAAAATGGATGCTGATCATTAACAGAACCCAGGCGAATGGTGGTCTTTCCATTATCCAGCACAGCCATATACCTGAGTTTTTCATTTCTTTCGGCAGCTTGCTTTCTCATCGCTTCAAATTCATTGTCATGTACAGAAAGTTTTTTGAAAAAATCATCCACTGACAAATCACCCTGACAATCAACGGGCACAAGATTCTCAACTTTTATTTCTTCCAATTCCAGCTGAAGTCCTGCTTCACGAGAAAGTATAAGAACCTTGCGCGCCACATCCATACCGTTCAGATCATCTCGCGGATCTGGCTCCGTGTATCCCTTCTCTTTCGCTTCCTTCACCACTTCACTAAACTTTTTACCTTCCGTAAAGGAACTGAAAATGAAATTTAAGGTGCCACTCAATACTGCTTCAATACGTAAAACACGATCACCGCTCAACAACAGATCATTCATCGTATTGATAACAGGAAGCCCTGCTCCTACATTGGTTTCATACAGAAACTTCACTCCTCTTTTCAGGGATATTGACTTCAGTTTTTGATAGCGTACCAAGGGCCCTGAGTTTGCCTTTTTGTTTGGTGTGACAATGGAAATATTGGATGATAAAATCGAATCATAATATCCGGCCACTTCTTCACTGGAAGTGCAGTCCACAAAAATACTGTTGGACAAATTAAGCCCGATCATATTTCCAAAGAAATCATTCATGCTCATGGCCTCACCTGATTCTATCATCTGCTCTACTGCATGTTTCAATGACAGGCCATTCGCATTAAAGAACATCTTCCTGCTATTGGCAACTCCTGCCACATTCACCTCCAGGTGATTTTGAGATGCCAGATGCTGAAATTGTTTATCAATCATGGATAGCAATGATTTACCAATCAATCCCGTACCCACCAGGAATACATTCAATATCTTGCGGTCGGACAGGAAAAATCCTTCATGTAAAACATTCAATGCTTTTGCAATATCCTGCTCATGCACAACAGCTGAAATATTTAACTCAGAAGAACCCTGTGCGATTGCACTTATGTTGATTCCATTTTTCCCAAGCGCACTGAACATCCTGCCACTGGTGCCTGGATTGTGCTTCATATTTTCACCTACAATGGCAACAATGGCGAGGTCGTTTTCAACAAGTACTTCATCCATTTCCCTGCCCCGTATCTCATACTGAAATTCTTTTTCTATTGCGGCTTTGGCTTGCTTTACTTTATTGGTTTCAATAGCCAGACATATCGAATGTTCGGAAGATGCCTGACTAATTAAAATAACATTGATCTTCTGACTGGCAAGTGCTCCAAACAATCGCATGGATACTCCCACCACACCCATTAAACCGGTTCCCTGCACATTGAGTAAGCTTATCTTATCCATCGAGGAAATTCCCTTGATGATCAGACTTTTGTTATTGGACGTTTCCTGAATGACAGTTCCTTCAAATTCAGGATTAAATGTATTCTTGATCCAGATCGGAATACGGTTTATCATCACTGGCTGCATGGTGGCCGGAAAAATCACTTTGGCGCCAAAGTGAGATAATTCCATTGCCTCATGATAGGTCATCTCCTTCACCGTAAAAGCTTTTTTAACCTTCCGGGGATCGGCCGTCATCATTCCGTCTACATCGGTCCAGATTTCGAGTGAGGATGCTTTTAACGCGCCTGCAAAAATTGCTGCCGTATAATCTGAACCACTCCTTCCTATCGTTGTAGTCTCTCCGGTTTCGGATGACCCGATAAAACCGGTGATCACTTGAAGTGCTTCATGACTTGCAAAATAATCTTGAATCAATTTATTGGTTGTATTGAAATCAACCCGTGCATACCCAAAATGATTATCGGTGCGCACTACTTTACGCGCATCAAGGAACTCGGCATTCAAGCCATTTTCCTTCATAGCCTCGCATATAATATAGGCTGAAAGCCGCTCACCAAAACTCATGATATAATCAAGGGTTCTGGTAGTTCTCTCCTTCACCAGGTAAACCCCATGCAATACATCTTCAAGTTCATTGATTGTAAATTTTACATTGGCGATAACAGAACTCTGCCTCTGTATACCTATCAATTCACGAACAGCTTCCAGATGTCGTTGCTCGAATGATTGAAGCTGGTCTTTATATTCCGACTTCCCCTCCAGTGCCCATGTACTCAAAGAAATCAACGTATCAGTTACACCACCAAATGCAGAAAACACAACCGCAATTTTTTCCCTTTTCAAATAGGGACTTATAATATCAATTACTGATTTTATTCTTGAAGGATTGGCTACTGAGGAGCCACCAAACTTTAAAACATTCATAAATTAGCTGATATAAAATTGATTAGTGTTGAAATCACTTTCAACCGTTTTTTACTTAAGGACACAACAATGTATGGGGGAAGCAGATATGTCGGGAGCTACCCCGTAATAATTGTAATCGTGGTGAACTCAATAGAAATTGAGATCGGAAGAATGGAATGATTGATGTTCTGAATAAGCACCTTGATAATTATTTCATGCAAGAAGCAAATTGACCTGATGTATTGCAAAGATTTTTTGTGATTTTTGTAAACATTAAAAACGAACTAACACTTAGTAGTTAATCTCCATCGGTTGAAATATGACAAGAAAGAAAAAATATCCACGTGAGTCATTGGTGAGCATGACCGAGCTGGTATTACCCAATGACACCAATACACTGAACAATCTGATGGGAGGAAGATTGATGCACTGGATGGATATTGTTTCGGCTATTGCCGGACAGAAACATTCCAACAGCACGGTAGTTACAGCATCAGTTGATAACATTTCATTCCGTTCCCCTATTCAATTGGGAAATGTAGTAACCTTAAAAGCCAAGGTAACCCGCGCCTTTAATTCATCCATAGAAATCCGTATTGATGTAGAAGCCGAGAATATCCCGGAAGGAAAAAAAGTAGCCAGCAACACAGCTTACTTTACATTTGTAGCGGTCGATAAAGATGGCCGCCCCGTTGAAGTGCCTGCAATTGAACCGGAAAATGAGGAAGAGCAAGAACTGTATGATGGTGCCTTACGAAGAAGGCAACTTCGGTTAATTCTGGCGGGTAGAATGAAGCCATCAGAAGCAAATGAGTTACGATCAATTTTTGATATAAAAGAATAATGGATCAGGAAGTATTTGCAACCACTTTTCAGGAAGAAATTTTTCAGATCAGGCCTAAACTTGTAGTAGTAATCGATGTATCCTGGGAAAAGCTTGGAGAGAAAGAGCGGGAGTTACTTTCCAAAATCATTTCTGCCTTAAAAATCTCATTAGACTCAATAACCATCGTTTCTCAAACAACTCCAGATATCAATTCATTCATCGGAAAGGCCCATAAACTCATATACTTCGGAGAGGCTACAACCGGGATTGCCCGTTACGAGATCATTGAGTCGGATGGGCTATCCTATATCTGTTCAGACAGCCTGACTCAGCTTCTTGAAAATGAACCAGCACGTAAACAACTCTGGACCGGATTGAGAAGGCTATTTTCAGTCTGAAATGGGGGCTTCCATCTCTAAATTTTAAATATTTTAATTTTTTACCTGTTCTTATATCTTTGCGGTGCTTTTTAAAGCCCTGCCCGATAGAGTTCGGGCAATGTTGGTGTTAATAACTAAATAATCTGTATGCAAAATTTATTGTATGTACTTCCCCTGTTTGGAGTTATGGGGTTGCTCTATGTTGTATGGAAAAGTGCCTGGGTGGCTAAACAAGATGCCGGCACAGACAAAATGAAAAAAATTGCCGGCCACATTGCAGAAGGTGCAATGGCCTTTCTGAAAGCTGAGTATAAAGTACTTGCGATTTTTGTTGCGTGCGTTGCTGTATTGCTTGCCGTTACGGCCAACAGCGAAACATCCTCGCCTCTTGTTGGTGTTTCCTTCGTGCTCGGAGCATTCTGTTCTGCACTTGCAGGATTTATTGGAATGCGCGTGGCCACTAAAGCCAACGTGAGAACGACCAATGCAGCAAGAACAAGTCTTGGTAAAGCGCTTGAAGTAGCCTTCACCGGTGGATCTGTAATGGGTATGGGTGTAGTTGGTATTGGTGTCTTAGGACTTAGTGTTCTCTTTATTGTTTATTCAAAAATCTACGGAGTTGATTCGCAAGCAAGTCTGAATCAAGTTATTACCATCATTACTGGATTTTCATTTGGAGCATCATCGATCGCTCTTTTTGCACGTGTGGGTGGTGGTATCTATACAAAAGCAGCCGATGTTGGTGCTGACCTGGTTGGTAAAGTAGAAGCAGGTATTCCAGAAGATCACCCTTTGAATCCAGCAACCATTGCGGATAACGTAGGGGATAACGTAGGTGATGTTGCTGGTATGGGTGCCGACTTATTTGAATCCTATGTAGGGTCAATCGTTGGTACTATGGTGTTGGGAGCTGCCTTTATGGTACCTGGCTTCAGCGACAATTTTGATGGACTTTCAGCCGTTCTACTCCCGTTGGTTCTTGCCGGAGTAGGTATTGTGATGTCTTTCTTCGGAACATTCTTTGTGAAAGTTAAAGAAGGAGGCAACCCGCAGGCCGCATTAAACATGGGTGAAATTGTTTCATCTGTTGTTATGATTGTTGCCTCGTGGTTCATCATCAAGTGGATGCTTCCAACTGAGTGGTGGTTCCAGGATCCCCTCTATGCATGGGCTGATCCTGAGAAAGGAAATCTTTACACCTCAACGGGTATTTTCATTGCTACAGTAATTGGTTTAGTTGCTGGTGTAGCAATCGGATTGATTACTGAATATTATACCGCTATGGGCAAAAAGCCCGTGCTTTCTATTGTAAGACAGTCATCGACAGGTGCTGCTACCAATATTATTGCAGGTCTTGGTGTTGGTATGATGTCAACCATGTGGCCTATTCTGATCATCGCAGCTTCAATCATTGGTGCTTTCCATTTTGGAGGTCTTTACGGTATTGCTATCGCTGCCGTTGGTATGCTTTCAAATCTTGGTATTCAATTAGCCGTTGATGCTTATGGACCAATTTCTGACAATGCCGGTGGTATTGCTGAAATGTCTGATCTTCCTAAAGAAGTTCGTCAACGTACCGATAAATTGGATGCAGTAGGTAACACTACAGCAGCTATCGGAAAAGGTTTTGCCATTGCATCAGCAGCCCTAACTGCTCTTGCATTGTTCGGTGCTTTCATGACCACAGCAAAGATCAGCACGATTGATGTTTCTAAAGCAAACGTGATGGCAGGCTTGTTCATTGGTGGTATGCTTCCGTTCGTATTCTCAGCTCTTGCCATGGGTGCCGTAGGACGTGCCGCAATGGCCATGATTGAAGAAGTAAGAAGACAATTCAATGACATTCCAAAATTAAAAGCAGCGCTTGCTTTGATGAAGAAGAATGGCGACAAGCCTGTTAATGAATGGTCAGCAGATGAACAAAAGACTTTTCATGATGCTGATGGTTCAGCCGAGTATGGCAAGTGTGTTGAAATTTCTACAAAGGCAGCGCTAAGAGAAATGGTTGTTACCTGGTGTGATGGCAGTAGTTGTTCCTGTTGCAGTTGCTTTCATGCCTGGCTTGGGTGTTGAAGCACTGGGTGGACTTCTGGCAGGTGTTACTGTTACTGGTGTATTAATGGCAATTTTCCAGTCCAATGCTGGTGGTGCCTGGGACAATGCCAAGAAAGAGTTTTGAAGAAGGTGTTGAGATCAACGGACAGATGTTTTATAAAAAATCCGATCCCCATAAGGCTGCTGTAGTTGGTGATACGGTTGGTGATCCATTCAAGGATACTTCTGGTCCATCACTGAACATCCTTTTAAAACTTATGTCGGTAGTGGCATTGGTAATTGCTCCTTTGCTCGTACCAGATGATGCCTGCCACTTCTTCCAAAGAAGTAAGAAAAGAAAAAATTGAAGTGGTTGTAAAAGCAACATCTGAAGCACCTGTTGATATAACAAAAAATTAACAGTTCATCATTATTTAATATGAAAGAGTCATGCCTGCGGGCATGACTCTTTTTGTTATATTAGTATTGTAAATTACTGACATGAAAAAATTATCATTCACGCTATTCTTTTTACTCCTTTTTTCTAATGTATTTGGCTCAATCAGAAATTACCGGAAAGTGGAAATCATTTGATGATGAAACAAATGAAGTAAAATCCATCGTAGAAGTATTTGAAAAAAGTGGCAAATATTATGGTCAAGTTGTAAAGCTATTCAGAACGTCATCCGAAGATCCGGATCCGGTTTGCACCGAATGTGATACTGATGACCCGCGTTTCAATAAGAAGATCATTGGCATGGAAATCCTTAAAGACATGAAAAAGACTGGGGACGAATTCTCAGATGGAACTATCCTGGATCCAAAAAACGGCAAAGTTTATCGTTGTAAGATCTGGAAAGAAGAATCTGACCTTAAATTGCGAGGATACCTTGGGGTCCATTTTACAGAACTCAAACCTGGAAAAGAGCGAATTAAGTTTTTTTATCGAAAAATTCGCGACCTTACCCAATTAAAATATTAGGCCATTGTTAATTAAAGGTTACCAACTGTGACGTTGCAGAGTATTCAAGTCGAACTTAGAAATGGACGAAAAGGAGGTCTTCGAACGTATCAAAAACGGTGATGAGAAGGCACTTGGAGGTCATTTATAAGAAATACTATAGAATGATGACCAAATTGGTTATCAACAATAGCGGAACTGAGGAAGAAGCGCGTGATGTATATCAGGATGCACTGGTAGTTTTCTGGCAAAAGGCCAGATCGGGCAACCTGGTAATGACTGCCAAAATGAGTACCTATATCTACAGTATCTGTCAAAACCTGTGGAGAAAGGAATTGGAAAGGAAAAAGAGGCTCTCAAACGAGGAAAAAGATTCTTCCGTTAGTATGGATCACGATGGTCCGGAGAGAAATAAAATTATTGCGCAGTGTCTTAACCAATTGGGTGAAACCTGCAGAAAAGTTTTGATGTACTATTACTTTGATGATATGTCGATGCAGGAAATCGCTGAAAAACTGGGATTCGCCAACACCGATACAGCCAAGACAAAAAAATACAAGTGTAAACAAAAATTAGACGAACTGGTGAAAGCCCAATATTCTGAGCGGGATTTTTTAGACTAAAATAGCATGAGCAATATTGAATTAATTGATGATTATCTGACGAACAGGCTCAATGAGCAGGATCGGAAATCTTTTGAGAAGCAAGTCAATTCTGATCCGGCTTTAAAAGCCGACCTGGAATTACAACAAGAAATTATTCATGGTCTTAAAACTGCACGCATTGCAGAGTTGAAAGCAATGCTTAACAAAGTTCCCGTATCCACACCTACTATTTACCTCTCCCCGTTGCGGATTGCCGCTGGCCTGATTGGCGTTGCCGTACTTGCTACTGCAGTTTATTTTTATTTCGAAAATAATATCAGTTTCAATCCAAAGCAGATAACATCGTCAATGGTTGACTCCATCCGGCAGGAGGAAAAAAACAGCTCAGAAACTTTAATTGATAGTATATCAACCGAATTAAACACGGAGATTAGTGTGGTTGATAAAAAAGAGAAGAAAGCTAAGGTAAGTGCGGAAGAAAATAATGATGTAACCAATTCAAAAGAGACCAAGCCTGTTATTGATTTAATGGATCCCACTGAAGAGTTTACCGAAAATGAACTCGATCCTTGAAAAAGCAACTGCCAACAATGCCACGATATCTGTTTCCAGGATTACTGTCAATGTAATTTCATCTGAACGGAAGCTTAAATCTCACTACCAGTTTGCCAATGGAAAATTGATATTGTATGGTGATTTTGATAACGGACTTTATGAAATTATTGAAGTTAACGCTGAGAACACCCGGTCACTTTTTTTATTTTACAAGTCAAAATACTATTTGCTGGATGATTCTAAAAAGGAGGTTACCGTATTGAAAGAGATATCAGACCCGAATCTCATACAAAAACTCATAGAGTTCAGATCCAACTAAATGAAAGAAGTCGAAATTGGTAAACCCTCCCCTTCAAGGAGGGTTTTTCTTTTAGGTCATTTTAAGTCCAGAAGCACTCAAATTAGAATAAATCATATGTATCTTTGGAATTCATGAGCAATCCGGTCAAAAAGTATAATGTAAATAAAAAGAACCTCGGTAGCTATCCATACATCAGTGTGGTTTTTAGTATAACCTTGGCGCTTTTTGTGATTGGAGTTTTTGGATCCCTGGTTATATATTCCCAGGAACTTGAGCGGTTGGTCAGGGAAAATGTTAAAATTCAGGTTTACCTGAAAAATCAAATCACTGAAAATCAGCGAGGTCAGATAGAAAAAAGTATTGAATCAAAGCCCTTCGTTTCAAAGAGTGAAAATGCAATACAATTTGTATCAAGAGATCAGGCAGCCAAAGAATTTATAGAAGAAACCGGAGAAGACTTTAAGAAATTTCTTGGTGAAAATCCTTTACGGGATGCCTATCTGGTAAAGATTGATGAAAACTTCCATGATCGCGGGAATATGCAGAAGATCAAGGAAGAAGTAGGAAAAATCGGAGGTGTCTATGAAGTGTATTATGTCGAAAACGTAATAGAATCTATCAATAAAAATATCACGAAAATAGGTCTCATACTAATGGGCCTGGTTGCACTGCTACTCTTTGTTGTTGTTTTGCTTATTAACAACACCTTAAGGCTCGCGCTTTTCTCTCAACGCTTTTTAATTCGCAGTATGCAGCTGGTGGGTGCAAGGAGTAGTTTTATTCAACGGCCATTTTTAATTAGGGCCGGTCTGCATGGTTTAATGGCAGGTGTTTTTGCAATCGGACTTTTAGCCTCGCTCCTAATATTTGCCACACGAAAGGTAGAAGACCTGACATTGATTCAGAACAACGAGCGTCTTTTGGTTTTACTATGTGCATTGATAATACTGGGAATACTGGTTGCAGTTGGAAGTACATACAGAGCTGTAAGTAAATATTTGAAATTATCATTGGATGAATTGTATTGAAATATGAATAAGCTACCATTCGGAAAGAGAAATTATCAGCTAATGATCCTGGGAGTTGTGTTACTCGCATTGGGATTTGGTATCATGTCGATGGATACTGATCCTTACGGATTTGGATTTATGGGTATCACACTAAGCCCGATCATTGTTATGGCTGGATTTATTGTGGAAATCATTGCCATACTTTATTCTCCCAAAGAGGAAAAATAGTTTTTCATGTCAATTTTTGAAGCGATCATTTTAGCCATCGTTGAGGGGCTAACAGAATTTCTGCCCGTCTCATCAACAGGCCACATGATCATTGTATCATCATTTTTCGGTATTGCCGCAGATCCTTTCACAAAAACATTTACCATAGCTATACAGTTTGGCGCAATCCTGTCTGTAATCATTCTTTACTGGAAGCGATTCTTTCAATCCATTGACTTCTATTTTAAGTTACTGATAGCAGTTATCCCTGCTGCTGTACTTGGGCTCTTACTTAATGATTTCATTGATCAAATGCTTGAAAGAATTGAAGTGGTTGCCGTAATGCTGATTCTTGGTGGGGTTTTATTTCTCTTTATTGATAAGCTGTTTCATGAAACGGAAGAACATGGAGAAACCAACGTTACTTATGTTACAGCTCTTAAAATTGGACTGTTTCAAACTATCGCCATGATACCCGGAGTATCCAGATCAGCAGCCACAATTATCGGAGGTTTAACCCAAAAATTAACAAAAAAAACTGCTGCCGAATTTTCTTTTTTTCTCGCTGTGCCAACCATGTTTCTTGCCACCGCCTATAAACTTCTCAAGTTTTACCAAAGTGGAATTACATTTGGTGAGCATGAACTGGTTACCCTATTTATCGGCAATATCGTGGCTTTCATTGTTGCCATCCTCGCTATCAAATCATTTATCGCTTATTTAACGAAACATGGTTTCAGGTTATTCGGCTATTACAGGATTGTGCTCGGAGTTATCATTCTAACACTGTATTTACTTGGTGTTGATTTAAGAATAGTATAATGGAAATTAATCAAGACAGGATTATCCTTATTGATAAACCACTGCAATGGACTTCGTTTGACGTAGTCAATAAACTCAGAAATAAATTACAAATAAAGAAAATCGGACATGCCGGCACGCTTGATCCTCTCGCTACAGGGTTACTTATCCTTTGCACAGGAAAAATGACCAAGAGGGTGGATGAATTCCAGGCTCAGGAAAAAGAATATACAGGTAATTTTATTATTGGCCAGACCACACCATCACATGATCTTGAAACACCGGTTACAGAGGCAAAAGACATTTCATTGATCTCTGAAAAAATTATCCTGGAGACAACCAGGAAATTTACCGGAGTTATCCAGCAAATTCCCCCTATCCACTCTGCTGTAAAAGTGGATGGAAAACGTGCTTATAAACTTGCCAGAAAAGGTAAGGAACCCACATTAAACCCCCGTGAGGTAACCGTTTCTTTATTCGAAATCACTGCTATAAACTTACCGATAGTAAGTTTTAGAATTGTGTGCTCAAAAGGAACATATATCAGAAGTCTTGCCCGCGATTTTGGAAGCGAATTGGGTGTCGGTGCCTATCTTTCAAAATTATGTCGAACAAGAATCGGAGAATTTTATTTAAAGGATGCTGTTGCCATTGACGATGTAAATCCATTAATGGGATGAAGATTTATCATAGTCTGGATGATTTTTCCCGTTTAAAATATGGTGTGGTAACCAGTGGTACATTTGATGGCGTTCATCTTGGTCACCAGAAAATCCTTCAACGGTTGCGTGAATCCGCCATTAAAAATAATGGAGAAAGTGTGGTAATAACATTCTGGCCACATCCTCGCATGATTTTGCAACCAACCGATCTCACATTAAAATTGCTCAACACATTTGAAGAAAAGGCTGAATTACTTCGGCAGCAAGATATTGATCATCTAATCAGAATACCTTTCACAAAACAATTTTCACAACTCACCTCACAAGAGTTTATTACAAAAATTCTTGTGGAAACCATCGGTACAAAAAAGCTTGTGATTGGTTATGATCACCGGTTCGGTAAAAACAGGGAAGGAAGTTTTGAACAACTAAAACTCAACGGTCCTACCTACGGATTTGAAGTTGAAGAAATACCACAGCAGGACATCGAACATATTACCGTAAGTTCCTCTAAAATCAGAAAAGCGCTGGGAGTCGGTGACATAGACTCAGCCACTCATTTTCTGGGTCGCCCTTACTCAATAACAGGTCGCATTATAAAGGGTGATAAGTTAGGTCGTGTACTGGGTTTCCCTACCGCTAATATCGATCTTGATTCGCACGATAAATTGATTCCGGTTGAGGGGATTTATGCCGTGAAGGTAATGCATGAGAACAGTGAATATGGAGGCATGCTTTACATAGGCACCAGACCAACCGTAGACGGATCAAAACGATCCATAGAAGTAAACATCTTCAACTTTGAAAAAGAGATTTATGGTGAATCGTTGCAGGTTTCATTTATAAAACTACTTCGCATGGATTCGAAATTTCAAGATCTTGAGTCGCTCAAAGAACAGTTATACAAAGACAAAGAAGCTACTTTGATAGCGCTTGGTCAGGCCTGAATCACGACCATTAGGAATTTGCCCAAATGAGTCTGAGATTTGTCTCAAAGAATTTACTATGATCAATAAAGTTGTTTTCGGAGCAGATGAGGCTGTGCACGATATTTCCGATTACAGTACGCTCATGCTCGGTGGATTTGGTTTGTGTGGCATCCCTGAAAACTGTATTCATGCATTATTAAAAAAAGGTGTGAAAGACCTTACCTGCATTTCAAACAATGCCGGAGTTGATGATTTTGGAATTGGATTGCTGTTGAAAACCCGGCAGGTGAAAAAAATGATCTCCTCTTACGTTGGTGAAAATGCCGAGTTTGAAAGGCAACTTCTGTCTGGTGAGCTGGAAGTTGAATTAATTCCACAAGGAACACTGGCAGAAAGAGTGCGTGCCGGAGGAGCTGGAATTCCAGCCTTTTATACTCCAGCCGGTGTAGGCACTGAAGTTGCCGAAGGTAAAGAGGTACGGGAATATGACGGCCAACTCTATTTGCTTGAGCAATGGTTGCGCGCTGACTTTGCTCTTGTCAAAGCGTGGAAAGGAGATACTTCAGGAAATTTAATTTATCGGGGAACGGCTCGCAACTTTAATCCGATGATGGCCACGGCAGGCAAAATAACCATTGCCGAAGTAGAGGAACTTGTACCCGTTGGCGAATTGAATCCCAATCACATACACACGCCAGGCATTTATGTTCAACGGATATTTCAAGGCAGTAACTATGAGAAGAGAATTGAACAAAGAACAACTTCAAAAATTTAAAGATGTGTCGATTTGAAAATTTGAAGACTGTCAACCTATCAGTAAAAAGCATCATCCGCATCAATTCAAAAATCATCAGTTCATCTAAATCATAATTTTCAAGTCATCAAATTTTCAAATCAATCATGCTGGATAAAACAGGTATTGCAAAACGAATCGCCCAGGAGGTACACGATGGCATGTATATCAATCTTGGCATCGGTATTCCAACACTCGTGGCCAATTACATTCCTTCAACATTAAACGTTGTGCTGCAATCTGAGAATGGTCTGTTGGGGATCGGACCGTTTCCTGCAGAAAGTGAAGTAGATCCTGATCTGATCAATGCCGGTAAGCAGACCATCACCATGGTGCAGGGTTCAGCTTTGTTTAATTCGGCTGACAGCTTCGCTATGATCAGGGGCGGGCATGTAGACCTTACCATCCTGGGTGCAATGGAAGTTTCTGAAGATGGAGACATTGCCAACTGGAAGGTTCCCGGAAAAATGGTAAAAGGCATGGGTGGGGCAATGGACCTGGTTGCCTCAGCCAAAAATATTATTGTTGCCATGCAACATTGCAGTAAAGAAGGATCTTCCAAACTATTAAAGAAATGTTCCTTGCCTATTACGGGAATCCGATGCGTTAAGAAAATAGTAAGTGATATGGCCGTATTGGATGTGTTACCACAGGGTGGTTTCAGGTTGCTCGAGCGTGCGCCCGGAGTAAGTGTTGAAGAAATTATAAATGCAACTGAAGGAAAACTGATTATAGAAGGTGTAATACCTGAAATGATTATTTGAAGGAACCGACTAATAAAGCGATTCAAAGTTTTAGCAGCATAATGGATTGAATTAATTTGCAACATGAAAAAGTCAAACATACAATTCACGGTAGAACTGGACCCGCATAACGTACCTGAACGAATACATTGGGATGCCACCGATAAACCAACCGACACACCGTCAGAAACCAAGTCAATATCCATTTCATTATGGGATAGCCAGCAAAAAAACACCATGCGTATTGATCTGTGGACCAAGGATATGCCAATTGATGAAATGAAGCGGTTTTATATCGAGTGCCTTGGCGGAATTGCACAAAGCGCACTCACCGCAACAGGTGATGAGCGAATCTCCAGTGAAATCAATGCACTTTGTGACCGCCTTGTAGAAATGATCCGAAAGGACCCAAAAGGATAATTAAAATACACAAAAATCGGTTCAACCGTTTGCGAAAAAAGCAACCAAGCAATCGTTTGTTTATTAGGTTTTTCTTGTAGTTTTAAGAATTAAACCCATAATTCTTATGAACATACTCTACAGAAAGGCGTTGATTGCCGCACTCTTTTGGCTCTGTAGCACAGCGACACTCATGGCACAGACTACTTCCGTCTCGGGTAAGGTAACAGACGGAGCGACCGGAGATGCTTTAGCCGGTGTTAACATAGTTGTAAAAGGTCGGGTTATAGGCACCATTACCAATACGGACGGTGAGTATAATCTCAAGGTAAACATGGCTCCTCCGTTTACCCTTGTTTTTTCTTTTATAGGCTATAGCACACAGGAGACTCAGGTGAAAGATGCCAACACAACCGGCCTCGATGTATCCATGATTGAACAGACATTACTTGGACAGGAAGTGGTTATATCCGCCTCGAGAATGGAAGAAAGCATACTGCAATCACCTGTAACAATTGAAAAGATGGGGATTCTGGAAATTCAGAATACTGCTTCCGATAATTACTACAAAGGCTTGATGAACATGAAGGGGCTTGATATGACCTCGAGCAGTATCAACTTTCAGATTATCAATGCACGGGGATTCAACTCAACTGGTAACACACGGTTTGTGCAACTTACTGATGGGATGGACACACAGGCTCCTGCACTCAACTTCCCAATTGGAAATTTAAATGGCCCTTCAGAACTGGATGTTGAAAGTGTTGAGTTTATTCCTGGCGCAGCTTCTGCACTATATGGTCCAAATGCATTCAATGGAATTTTGCTGGTGAACAGCAAGAGTCCGTTTGAATACCAGGGATTAAGTGCCTTTGCAAAATATAGTATGAACCATACCAATGGAGGCACTTCAAATCTGGATAACGGAGGCCAGCCAGGACCTATTGGCCCTGGATCAGCACAACCCATGTGGGAAGGTGCTTTGCGTTATGCTAAAGCATTCAACAACCGTTTTGCTTTTAAACTGGCAGTTTCATATAGCCAGGCTACTGACTGGTATGGAACTAACCTGAGGGATAAAAACCCTGAGAGGAATCTTGATGAAAACGGAAATCCCCGTTTTGGTACTAATCCCGGAGCAGACCGCGTTCATGCCTATGGTGATGAAGTAGCAAACAGTCTTGGTCTTGTGAAGATTTCATTGACACCAGCGCTGGCAGGAACTCCATTAAGTCCGTTTACACAATGGTTACCCGATCAGGTTGTTTCAAGAACTCCATACAACGAGCAATTCCTGGTTGATTATGGCGCAAAAAATCTGAAGGCCAATGTCGGTTTAAATTATAGAATTACTGACAAAGTGGAATTACTTTACCTTCTCAACTATGGATCGGGTACATCCGTGTATACGGGCGCTCAGCGTTACTCTTTAAAGGATTTTAATATTCAACAACACAAACTTGAATTAAAAGGAAGTAACTTCTTTCTGAGGGGATATACCACCATCGAAGACTCTGGCGATTCATACATCGCTGATTTAACAGGTATCCTCATCAATGATACATGGAAATCAAATTCACAATGGTATACGGATTACTCCGTAGGATATCTGACCTATCTTGCCGGGCTTGCAGGTGCCGGTCAATACAATCCTGCAGTTGCTCCTTCCACCGCCCAACAGGAAGGTGCCCATACATTTGGCCGTAGCAGGGCCGATGTTGGAAGATTGCTTCCCGGAACAGATGCTTTTGAAAAAGCCAAGACTGATGCACGTTCTAAAGTAATTCCTGCTGGTTCTCTTTTCAATGACCAGACGAAATTATACCATGTAGAAGGCCAGTACAATTTCAAAAATCAAATCAAATTCATGGAGTTGATGGTAGGTGGCAGCTATCGTCTGTATGATTTAAATTCCAATGGAACGATCTTCGCAGATACAGTCGGAAATGATATTACCATACAGGAAATGGGCGCCTACCTGCAGGGTTCCAAAAAAATCATTAACGACAAACTGAAGTTAACGGCATCCGTTCGCTGGGATAAAAATGAAAACTTTGATGCCCAGATCAACCCACGGATATCGGGCGTGTATTCTATCACACCTCAACAGAATATCAGGGTCTCTTATCAGACTGGTTTCAGAATGCCCACCACACAGAACCAGCACATAGATTTGAACGCAGTTAGTGCCCGCCTTATTGGTGGTCTGCCACAATACGCTGAAGCAAGGAATGCCTTGGAATATGCTTATGACCTCAGATCAGTGGTTAGCTACACGGCAGCTGTTGCGGCAAACTCAAGTAACCCAACTGCCATCGGTGATCCAAAAAACCTGGCTTTATTAAGGCCTGTTACCAATATTGCTCCGGTAAAACCTGAGCAGGTTAAATCCATTGAAGTAGGATATAAAGGATTACTCGGTGAGAAATTCTTACTTGACCTGGTGTATTACCGCAATACCTACAATGATTTCATTGCTGCGCAATTCGTTCGTAAGGCTTCCGGTGTTATTGATATCGAGGGCATGCCTACAGACCCTACCTATAATTTTGATCCACGCACAGAGCAAAATATACGCAATGCACAGACCTTGCTTACACCGATTACAACTATCGGAAAGGAGAACACATTTTCCATTCCTACCAACATTGACCGCACACTTACTGCCCAGGGCTTTGCCATTGGTCTGGATTACAGCCTGCCCAAAGGTTATAAAATTGGAGGTAATTACAACTGGAATAAGTTAAGTGACGCTGAAAAACTCGCAGCTGATGGCTTCCTCGCAGAGTTTAATACCCCTGAACACAAATACAATTTTACTTTTGGAAATCGTAAGGTGACAGAAAAGTTTGGATTCAATGTTTCATACCGCTGGCAAAATGCATTTTTGTGGGAGTCCTCGTTTGCCCAGGGTGAAGTACCTGCCATTGGCACTATTGATGCCCAGTTGAGCTATCGCCTAAAGGAAATGAAGTCGGTGATTAAAATCGGTGGTTCAAACCTTAACAACACACGCTATGTGCTGAACTACGGTGGCCCGACACTTGGAGCGATCTATTATGTTTCCCTCACCTTCGATCAACTCATGAAATAACCCTTAGAATGATCATGACTATGAAAAATAAATTTTTAATATCGCTTCTCACGATCTTAATCGTGGGTGCGTGTACCTATGACTTTCCTGAAAAGGCAGAGCCAACATCAGGTACGGCAGATTTTGCAAAAATGGTTTCCATTGGAAGTTCTTTTACCGCGGGTTTTGCCAACGGAGCACTCTATGACGCTGCCCAGCAGGCCTCATTTCCTGCCATCATGGCAACTCAGATGAAGGTAGTTGGTGGTGGAGATTTCAATCAACCTGATATCAATGCTGTCAATGGTTGTTATAATCCTTTAACCTGTAGTGCAGGTCGCCTTCGGCTAAAAGGTTTAACAAGCCCTACACCAACGCCAGTAACGCCAGGCAATCCTATTATCTCCTATAGCGGTGATAAAGCAAAGCTTAATAATTTTGGAGCGTATGGCATCAGTATCCAGTTGTCGCTGGCGGCAGCTACAAGCGGTCCGGCTTCCCTGGCAAACCCATTCTTCAATCCCTATTTCGCCAGATTCGCTGCCAACCCAAGCGCGGACGGAACTACTGGGTCAAGCATGATTTCTGATGCATCCGCAGCGATTGCAAACAGCGGAACTTTTTTCACTTTCCAGCTTGGCGCTGATGATGTTCTTGCCTATGCACTTAACGGTGCTGATCAGGCTGATCCTACAAGACCATTGACCCCTACACCAAATTTTGCCGGGGCATATACCCTGGCATTGAGCACAGTGCTGGGAGCCAATGCCAACACAAAAGGATTGGTAATAAATATTCCAGATATTACAAGCCTGCCACACTTCTCACTGGTTCCATACAATGCTATTCCACTTGATGCTGGAACAGCTGGCGTTCTTACCACAAACCTTGCTAATAATTACAACGCATTTTTAGATGGCATGGTAGCTAATTTAATTATAACCGCTGATGAAGCCGCTAAAAGAAAACTGGTATATAAAGCTGGCCAGAATGCCATTCTGATTAATGATGAAACCCTCACTGATTTAACTCCTTATATGGCTGGCCCATATGCCGGACTGATTCCTTATGCACTGGCAAGACAAACGGCATCAACTGATTTAATTCCATTGGGAACATCTTCAGTATTGGGTACACCTGGCGCATTTGGTGCACGGGGAGTTTCAGAGCCACTCGCTGACAAATTTGTTTTGATCCCTTCGGAAATTACCCAGATTAAAAACAGTACTGATGCATTTAATGCGCATATCAAATCGCAAGTTGATGCTGCAGGTGACAGATTGGTGCTGGCAGATGTAAACCAAATCCTAAAGGATTTAAAGACCGCTCCAGCGAGTATAAGAGGTTCCAGTCTTTCAGCCAGTATCATACCTCCATTTGGTGCATACTCTACCGATGGAATTCATCCTAACTCAAGGGGATATGCTTTCCTGGCGAACAAGTTTATTGAATCGATTAATTCGAAATGGAAATCTACAATTCCCTTATGTAATCCTAACAATTATGTGGCCAACGAACTTCCGATTCCGTAAAGATTAAATTTTCTACAATAAAAAGGACCGATTGATAATCAACCGGTCCTTTTCATTTTGTATGATCTTTCAGAATAACTCCTTTGCTATCCGGTAAATCGGATCTGACTTACCCATGGAATAAAAATGCAATGTTGGCACTCCCTTTTGTATCAATTCTTTTGATTGATGTATTGCCCATTGAATCCCTACCTCTTTCAAGGAAGCATTATCTTTGCATCGCTCAGCTTCTTCAGACAATTCCTCGGGAATATCGATGTGAAATGTTTTAGGTAACACAGTAAGTTGAGTTCTGCCTGTCAATGGTTTAATCCCTGGTATGATGGGCACGTGAATTCCCGCTTCACGACATTTATCTACAAAATCAAAATACTTTTTATTATCAAAGAACATCTGAGTAACAATGTATTCCGCTCCCATGTCCACTTTCAGCTTCAGATACTTCAGATCACTTTTTAAATTCGGAGCATTGAAATGTTTTTCAGGGTACCCGGCAACGCCAATACAAAAATTGGTAGGAGCCGCACTTTCAAGTTCCTCATCAAGGTAAATTCCCTTATTCATCTTCACCACCTGCTCAAGCAAATCAGAGGCATATTTGTGCCCATCCGGCTCAGGAACAAATCGGTTTTCGCTTTTAATGGCATCTCCCTGGAGAACGAGTACATTGTCAACACCTAAAAAGTGAAGGTCGATCAACGCATTCTCTGTTTCCTCTTTACTAAATCCTCCGCATATAATATGGGGCACCGTGTCCACCTTATAATGGCTCTGAATGGCCGCGCAAATTCCAACAGTGCCGGGTCTTTTACGGGTTGAAATCTTTTCCAGTAATCCTCCCTCCTTTTTTCTATATACGTATTCCTCACGATGATAGGTAACATCAATAAACGGGGGTTTAAATTCCATCAAAGGATCCATGTTGTCAAAAAGGTTCTTGATATTTTCACCTTTCAAGGGTGGTAATATTTCAATGGTGAATACGGTTTTGCCTTTGGCGTTTTTAATATGATCTACAACTTTCATAATACTAATTTGAAAATTCGTTGATTTGAAAATTTGAAGATTGAACACACATTTTCAAATCTTCAAATTATCAGATTGATTAATTAAATGATAGGTTGGGTGCAAGCCACTTCTCTACCTCTTGTATACTCATTCCCTTTCTTCTGGCATAATCTTCCACCTGGTCTTTTTCAATTTTTCCAAGTCCAAAATATTTTGAATTCGGATTTGAGAAATAGAATCCACTAACCGCAGCCCCCGGATACATCGCATATGATTCAGTAAGTGTTATGCCTACCTTATTTGCATCGAGTAATTCGAATAACAATTTCTTTTCAGTATGGTCAGGACAAGCAGGATAGCCTGGTGCCGGACGAATGCCCGCGTATTTTTCTGTAATCAATTCTTCGGTTGTCAACTTTTCATCACTCGCATAACCCCAGAATTCTTTTCGAACTTTTTCATGCAAACATTCGGCAAATGCTTCGGCAAGACGATCGGCAAGAGCCTTTACCATTATTTCAGAATAGTCATCATGACCGGCTTTATGCTTTTCAATCAGCAACTCCAGTCCAATACCTGTAGTGACGGCAAACATGCCAAAGTAATCCTGACCTTCTTTGGGTGAAATGAAATCTGCGAGACAAAAGTTGGGTAGGTTTTGCGCTTTCTTATTTTGCTGTCGTAAAAAGTGAAAGCTTACTTTCGATTTATTTTCATCCGTGACAAGTTCAACATCATCTCCCCTGTTTACTGCCGGATAAAAGGCAACCACGCCATTTGCTTGTAAACTTTTATTAGTCACAATTTCATCCAGCATCTGATTGGCATCATCAAACAATTTCTTTGCTTCAATGCCAACAATGGGATCCATTAAGAATGCCCGGATATCTTCCCGCCAGCATCCAGGTCTGAAAGAAAGGTGTCCAGTCAATGTACTTCCGTATCTCTTCCAATGGATAACTTACCAGTTCCTTTCGTCCTGTAAATGCAGGCTTCGTGAACTTAACCTGCGACCAGTCAATCTTAGTCCGGTTTTTTCGCGCTTCATCTAACGGGATATAGTTCTTCAATTGCTGTCTTCCTTCATGATCTTTGCGAAGGTCTTTGTATTCCTGCTTCACCCTTAATTTAAATGCTTCACGGGTAGCAGGATTAATGAATTCACTTGCAACAGGAACTGACCTTGAAGCATCGAGTACGTGTATGACTGGGCCTGAATAAACCGGATCAATTTTTACAGCCGTGTGAATGCGGGAAGTGGTAGCTCCGCCAATCAACAAGGGTAAATCCATCTTTTCACGTTCCATCTCTTTGGCAAAATGAACCATCTCATCCAGTGAAGGTGTGATCAATCCACTCAAGCCAATGACATCTACCTTCTCACGTTTTGCAGCTTCCAGAATCTTTTCGGCCGGCACCATGACTCCCAGATCAATTACATTATAATTGTTGCAGGCCAGTACAATTCCGACTATGTTTTTCCCTATGTCGTGTACGTCACCCTTAACGGTAGCCAGCAGTATCTTTGCTGCAACCTGACCTTCATTACCACTCTGTCTTTTCTCTTCTTCCAGAAAGGGAGTCAACCAGGCAACTGATTTTTTCATTACGCGTGCGCTCTTTACTACCTGAGGTAAGAAACATTTTTCCTGCTCCAAACAGATCACCCACCACGTTCATTCCCGCCATGAGCGGACCTTCAATTACGTTTAATGGTTTACCGTATTTTTGAAGCGCTTCTTCCGTGTCGGCATCGATAAAATCAATAATGCCTTTTATGAGGGAATGATTGATTCTCTCCTCAACGGTCCCCTTTCTCCATTCGTCATCCAGTTCTTTTTTCTTTGCGGATCCCTTTACGGTTTCAGCAAATTCAAGCAGGCGTTCTGTTGAGTCTTCCCTGCGGTTAAGCAATACATCTTCAACACGCTCCAGTAAATCCTTTGGGATTTCGTCATATACTTCAAGCATGGTTGGGTTTACAATTCCCATATCCATACCATGCTGAATGGCATGATATAAAAATGCTGAATGCATAGCCTCTCTTACTTTCTGATTTCCGCGAAAGCTGAAAGAAACGTTGCTGACTCCTCCGCTTACGTGAGCATCAGTAAGATTTTCTCTGATCCATTTTGTTGCTTTGAAAAAATCAAGCGCATAATTTCTATGTTCATCAATTCCGGTTGCAACCGGAAAAATATTGGGATCAAAAATGATGTCCTCAGGAGGAAAGTGAATTTGATTCACCAGAATATCATACGCCCTTTTACAAATATCAATCCTGCGCTGATACGTATCAGCCTGACCTTGTTCATCAAAAGCCATGACCACCGTAGCAGCCCCATATCTTCTGACAAGTTTAGCCTGTCTTAAAAACTCTTCTTCACCACCCTTTAAACTTATTGAGTTTACAATTCCCTTGCCTTGCAAACATTTTAAGCCCGCTTCAATAACTTCCCACTTGGAGGAATCAATCATTACTGGAATGCGAGAGATTTCAGGCTCCGATGCCATAAGATTGAGAAAACGGACCATTGCCGCTTTTGAATCGAGCATACCTTCGTCCATGTTCACATCAATCACCTGGGCACCACCCCGCACCTGGTCTAATGCTACGCTGAGTGCTTCATCAAATTTATCATCCTTAATCAGTTTAAGGAATTTTGCAGAGCCCGTCACATTAGTGCGCTCACCGATGTTGACGAAATTGGAACCTGGCGTAATTACTACCGCTTCGAGTCCACTTAGTTTTAATGGCTTATGCATTTTGAACTACCTCCCTTGGTTTATATTTCCTGGCAACCTCTGCAATTACACGGATGTGATCCGGTGTAGTGCCACAGCAACCTCCAACAATATTGACAAGTCCTTCTTTCAAAAACTCTTCCATCTGTTCTCCCATTTCTTTTGGTGTCTGATCATAATGACCAAACTCGTTGGGCAAACCGGCATTCGGATAAGCGCTCACAAAAAAGGGCGCATTTTCATTTAACACCTGCAGGTATGGACGCAATTGCGATGCACCCAACGCGCAATTCAGACCAATGCTCAACAATGGAACATGTGAAAGTGAGATCAGGAATGCATCGGTTGTCTGACCCGACAGTGTGCGACCACTCGCATCGGTAATTGTACCTGATACCATAATAGGAACCTGCTTACCAGATTCTTCAAAATATTCCTGAATGGCAAACACGGCAGCCTTTGCATTCAATGTATCAAAAACAGTTTCGACAAGAAGAACATCAACACCACCATTCATTAATCCCTTCACTTGTTCCTTATAGGCTATTCGTAAATCATCAAATGAAACGGCACGGTAGCCAGGGTTATTTACATCTGGTGACATGGAAGCGGTTCTATTCGTAGGTCCAAGTGCGCCTGCTACAAAACGAGGTTTGTCGGGCTGTTGGCTGGTTATTTCAACAGCAACTTCTTTCGCAATTTTTGCCGATTGAAAATTCATCTCATACACAACATGTTCAAGATGATAATCAGCCTGGGCAATGGATGTGCTGCTAAATGTATTGGTTTCTATGATATCCGCTCCGGCCAGTAAATATTGACGATGTATATCCTTGATGATATCAGGCTGGGTAATCGATAACAAATCATTGTTACCCTTAAGCGGATATTTATGATCTTTAAAACGCTCGCCTCTGAAATCAGCCTCTTCCAGTGTATGACGCTGAATCATCGTGCCCATGGCACCATCGAGCACCAGAATTCTTTCCTTTAAAATTTCTTCGATTTTCTTCACTCTTTCTGATTTAAGTTTCTTTCCAGAAAGAGCCCTGATGAGAGGCCGCCTATCTTTTCCGCATCCGATTGTTCTTTGCAGAAGGGAGTTAGCACCAAGTTATCAGCAAGGTTGCTAAGACGTCAACGGGCCCTTTCCCTCAGTCTTTCTGGATAAGCAATGCAAAGAAAAGCATTAAGAAGTTAAAAATAAAGATCCGATGTGCTTATTTTGCAGTGCTTTTAGTCACTAACCACTTACGTTGAAACTCGCTGCAATTGACATAGGCTCAAACGCCATCCGCCTTCAAATCTCTACCATCTACGATAAAGGCACCAAGCTTCAGTTTAAAAAATTAGAATACGTTCGTTTCCCGCTCCGCCTTGGCCATGATGTATTCAGCAACCATCGCATCAGTGACGCAAGCAAGCTGAAGTTTAAAAAACTAATGAAGACGTATAAGTTGCTTCTTGAACTCTATGAAGTAGATGACTATATGTTTTGTGCCACTTCTGCTATGCGCGAATCAGAAAACGGACAGGAACTTGCCGATGAAGTGAAGAATGAAATTGGTGTAACCATAAATATTATTGACGGACTTCTTGAGGCCGAAATGATCAACAGGGCTATCGCCTCTTATCTCGGAAGCGAAACCTACCTGCATATAGACGTAGGTGGTGGTAGTACAGAACTTAACCTATTTGTAAAGGGTATAAAAATCAAAACCCGGTCCTTTAAAGTGGGTTCGGTGCGCGTGCTGGAGCATCATGATTCTCCTGTTATGTGGAGTGATATGGAAAAATGGGTTCGGGATAATGTGAAAAAAGAATACGGCAAAGTAATCGCAGTGGGTACCGGAGGAAACATCAGTAAGATTTTTGAACTGGCAAAGAAAAAACCAGGACATGCCTTACCCATAAAAAAGATAAAGGAAATCAGGAAGATGATTGAAGGATATACCATGGATGAGCGTATTTATGATTTGCAGATGAACCCCGACCGTGCTGATGTCATAATTCCCGCCACTGGCATCTATCTCAATGTCATGGAATGGGCCCACGCCAGCTCTATACTTGTTCCGGATGTTGGCTTGAAAGATGGTATCTTACTGCATCTGATGGAGAAGAATGTATCTCAGAAAAAGATTGAATTCAAAACCGGCCGCTTCTAAAACAAACTCACATCTTTAATCGTCTCCTGAGTTACCTCAAAGAACTCTTTGTGAATATTAAATGGCGGCTCACCATACTGCTCTTTAATTACATACGTACCATCTTCCCGCATGGTGTAGGCATTTACATTGTCCTTCAGGTTATACCTCAGAATATTCATAGCCTGTTTTTTTAGAAGGTCCTGTTCCAGGAAAAACAATGATTCAATTCTGCGATCAAAACTTCTTACCATGGCATCGGCACTTCCAATGTATACTTTAGGATTACCCGCATTATGAAAATAGTAAATACGTGAGTGCTCAAGATATTCTCCTACAATTGAAATCACTTCAATATTTTCACTTAATCCCTTTCTTGCCGGACGCAGGCAGCACATACCGCGAATGATCAGCTTAATGGAAACACCCGCCTGGGACGCTTCATACAGTGATTCAATAAATTCTTTATCCTGCAGAGAGTTTACCTTTATAATTATTCCGGCCCGCAATCCCTGGCGCGCATTTTCAGCTTCACGTTTAATGAGATTACATAGCTGAATCCTCATATCACGGGGTGATGTAATAAGGTTCCTGTAGGCCGATGGCTGTGAATGGCCGGTAATTACATTGAAAAATTCTGAAACATCATGCGCATAAGTCTCATTGGTTGTCAGTAGGCCAACATCAGTGTAAAACCGCGAAGTCATCTCATTGTAGTTTCCACTGGATAGGTGCACATACCGGTAGACACGGTCGGGTTCATTACGAACAATCAACAATAGTTTGGTATGTGTTTTTAAACTGCTCACACCATAAATAACAAAGCAACCAGCCTTTTGCAGACGCTGAGCTTCGCGAAGGTTGTTCTCTTCATCAAAGCGTGCCTTCACTTCGAATAATACGGCTACGTGCTTTCCGTTTTCGGCAGCACGAAAAAGCGCAGCAGTAATCCGTGAATCTTTTGCAACACGATAAATCGTAATCTTGATAGACAGCACCAATGGATCATCCGCAGCCTTCTCAATAAGTTCAAGCACGGGATCCATGGAATCATATGGATGATGCAGTAACACATCACGTTCTTTCAGTACTTCAAAAATATCACGTTCGCCAAACTCAGGAAAAGAAACAGGTGTGCGGGGCGGGTGTAATGGTGCCCGTTTATCCTTAAATTCCTTATGAGCGATTATCTGGTTAATGCCTGTGAAATCAATCATCCCCTCTTTAGGAATATGAAAGATATTCTGTTCGTCCAGGTCCCACTGAATTTTCAACAACCTGACCAGCCATGGATCAGGATTTTCTTCAATGTCAAGCCGAACTACCCTGCCTGTTCTTCGGGTTTGAAGTTTCCGCTTCAGTTCAAGCAAGAAGTTGGATTCGATATCTTCACTTTCTTCGAGTGTAAAATCTCCATTTCTGTTTATTCTAAATAGATTTACTGCTTCGATTTCAACATTTCTAAACAGATGATGAATATTGTAACGTACAATCTCCTCAAGCGGTACAAACGATATGAAATGTTCATCACTCACGATCTCGTAAAACCGTGGAATATTACTGGGAACCTGAATAAATGATACCCGCTGCTGGTTGTTTACATCCAGAGGGGCTTTTGTAATGACACCAAATAGCAATCGGTTATACTTCAAGACCGGAAAGGTATGATAGCTGTCGAACAGCATCGGTGTGAGCATCGGGTAGATCGTCTGCTGAAAATACTGATTTACTTTCACCATCTGATCCACCGTAAGGGAATCATATTCAGCTATTCTAAAATTATTCTTCTCAAAGTTTGGTTTGAGTTTTCTGATGTAATAATCGTTCTGATCTTGAACAAATTTATGAACCTCTTTCAGCAGGAATTCACGAAACGGATTCTCGCGCAAGCCGCTATAGTCGTATCGTTCCTTTCCGTAATCAATATAGTTGTATAAACTTCCCAGTCGAATGGTGCAGAACTCATCGAGGTTGGAGGCGGTAATCGCCATAAACTTCAACCGGTCAAATATACTTCGGTCGATATGCTTGGCCTGATCAAGTACCCGATAGTTGAACTTCAGCCAGCTAAGATCACGGCTAATATAATTGCTTTCAAAAATCTGTTTGTTAATCAGATCCTGAGGCTTTTCTACCGAATGTTCACCAAAACCGGAATGCTCCCCAATCATATGTCAATCCGGGCGTATTTCGCATTCTTTTCTATAAAATCCCTGCGGGGTGCCACTTCATCTCCCATCAGCATGGAGAATAAATGATCTGCTTCGGCCGCTGACTCAACGTTTACCTGCTTTAAGGTGCGTCTTGCAGGATCCATGGTAGTAGACCAGAGTTGCTCCGGGTTCATTTCTCCGAGACCCTTATAACGCTGAATGCCTACACTGTCTTCATTACCTCCTTTGCTGAGTTCCTTGATGATTACATCGCGTTCATCTTCATTCCAGCAATAACGTTCTTCCCGTCCTTTCTTCAGAAGGTAGAGCGGTGGCAATGCGATATAGACATAACCCTGCTCAATCAGGTCACGCATATACCTGAAGAAAAAGGTTAAAATCAAGGTGCGGATGTGACTTCCATCCACATCAGCATCCGTCATAATAACGACCTTGTGATATCTTAATTTGGTAAGATTCAGTGCCTTGTTATCCTCAGCTGTTCCAAAGCTTACACCCAGTGCGGTGATCATATTCTTGATCTCCTCATTTTCATAGATCTTATGTTCCTGAGCCTTTTCCACATTAAGGATTTTGCCACGCAATGGTAATATGGCCTGAAAATGTCTGTCGCGTCCTTGCTTGGCAGACCCTCCTGCAGAGTCACCCTCCACCAGATATAGTTCACAAACCGCAGGATCTGAACTTGCACAGTCTGCCAGTTTACCCGGCAAGCCGGTTCCTGATAAAACATTTTTACGTTGCACCATTTCCCGTGCCTTGCGGGCCGCTATACGAGCCTGTGCAGCAAGAATAACCTTGCTCACAATAAGCTTGGCTTCTTTCGGATTTTCTTCGAGAAAGTGTTGTAAAACTTCACCTACTGCAATATCTACAGCACCCATTACCTCAGAGTTACCCAGTTTGGTTTTAGTCTGTCCTTCGAACTGAGGTTCAGCTACCTTCACTGAAATCACCGCAGTCAAGCCTTCCCTGAAGTCGTCACCATTGATCTCAACTTTAGCCTTTTCGAGTAAGCCTGATTTATCCGCATAACTCTTTAGGGTACGCGTTAGCGCCCTTCTGAAACCTGCTACGTGAGTTCCTCCTTCATGGGTATTTATGTTATTAACATAGGAAACCAGGTTCTCACTATATGAAGTGTTATAACCCAGTGCAATCTGCACTGGAAACTCACTTTTTGTACTCTCAATATAAATCGGTGTTGGAATCAGTTTCTCACGTGTAGAGTCAAGATACTCAACAAATTCACGCAATCCACCTACAGATAAGAATGAATCACCTTTAGGCACTCCATTCTCATCCTTGTCGCGCAAATCCTTAAGGTTGATTTTGATTCCGGGGTTCAAAAATGAAAGCTCCCTCAGACGGGAAGCAACCGTTTCGTAATTGTAATCTGTCGTTAAGGTAAATACCTCAGCATCTGGTTTGAAATGAACGGTAGTACCTCTCCTGTCAGAATCACCAACAATGCGGACGGGATACTGGGGAACTCCACGCTGATATTCCTGTTCAAACATCTTTCCATCACGGTAGACGGTAACATGCAACATCGATGAGAGTGCATTCACACAGGACACTCCCACCCCATGCAACCCACCGGATACCTTATATGTGTCTTTATCAAACTTACCTCCTGCATGAAGCACGGTCATGACAACTTCCAGCGCGGATCGCTGTTCTTTTTCATGCAAATCCGTAGGAATGCCCCGGCCATTATCTTCAACCGTTACGGAATTGTCTACATTGATGGTAACATGGATCTCATCGCAGTAGCCTCCCATCGCTTCATCGATGGAATTGTCAACTACCTCCCAGACAAGGTGATGAAGACCTTTTATTCCGATATCACCGATGTACATGGCAGGTCTTTTACGCACCGCCTCAAGACCTTCCAGTACCTGAATATTACTTGCTGAATAATTGTTTTCCTTCTTTGGACTTAGCTCGCTCATTGTGGTTTTTTATAACCTTCAAAAATACGGTTTTTGTAGGCGTATAAGGTATTTATCAGGCAAAAAACTGAAGTATTTTTTTACCTTTTTTTCATTGGAAATACAATGCTTGAAGTTGACCTTGTGAATAGGTAGTTTTCGGATTATACCTCCCTTTTATGAGATCTCTTGTCCTGGTGAAAATCTTCATGGTCATAACAATATCGTGTGTTTCCCAGCATCGTTTCAAGATAAGTGAAGTGCCCATTTTCAATTCGGTTCATGACTCAATTGCATATACCAGCAGTCAGGCAACATTTAGAAAAATTATGTCCGGTCAAGTTAACCTCTCTGCCGACAGCGTACTCAAACAAATACGTGCCATAGCCCAGCGAGGTATTACCGGTACCGTAAAAACCTATGCTGCCTCAAGTGATTTTATACCATATGATAGCCTTTTACGGGTTACGAATACTGATCAGATCACCCGGCTAAGTTTATCAGATACTAAAGTAAAACGGTTGCCAAAAGAAGTACTTAAATGCAGGAATCTTGAATCGCTTGAACTGGTAAACACACGAATAAAACGTCTTTCAAAGCTTGATAAACTTCCAAAAGTAAAAAGTGTTTATGTCCTGAATAACAAATCATTAAAGGCAATCAGATTAAGTAAATCAGAAAGTATAAAAACATTCGGAATACGGGGTGATAACCCAAATGTACTTCCCGGATCTTTTAAAAAATTTACCAGCCTTGAAAAGCTTGACCTGGCAGATAATAAGCTCACGCAGTTCCCTGTTGGAATTAAAGACAACAGGTTTCTGAAAGAAATCCTTCTGGGCAACAACAGCCTTTCCCTGCAGGATGGGAAAATGGAACCATCATCATCCCTTGAAAAACTTGACTTGCAAAAGAATAAAATCAAAACAATACCTGTATCAATCGGAGGCTATCCTGAACTGAAAAAACTAACTGTGAGTTTCAATATTATTGAAGAAGTATCAACCGAAATATCAACCTTATCAAAACTTGAGCAGCTTACTTTCTACAACAATAAACTTACCTCCATACCCGATGGCATATACAAGCTGACGGGATTGAAAGAAATCGATTTATACTTCAACCTGCTTGAGCGAATTGACGAGCGGCTTGGCGACCTCAAAAGCCTGGAGGTTTTGTACATGTCAAATAACAAACTTATAAGTGTGCCGGAATCCCTTGGATCACTTTCAAACCTCAGGGAATTGTATCTGTCGAACAATCGTCTGAGTGACCTGCCAAAAAGCATGGGCCAGCTCACTAATCTGAGGGTGCTCAGAATCAACAATAACTACCTTACTCAGGCACCTATTGATTTACTTAAGTTAAATAACATCGAAAATATTGATATATCAAGCAATAAAATCACAGAATTACCTGATCACCTGGCAACGCTTAACCAGTTGAAACTATTGGTACTGATAAACAATCCATGGGATAGCCCTTCCAGGGAAAGGCTACCCATACTGACAGAGCAGCTTCGCAAAAAGGAAGTAATTGTGCACTCCGATTAAGACTTCGAAGTGGTTTTCACTTTCTTTTTCTTACCCTTCTTATCGTTAACGTTTTCGTCCTTTTCGCTCATCAATTGCAATTTGGCTTTTTGTAATTCTTCCTTTTGAGCCTGAGAGACAATCGGGTAATTGATTTTAAGTCTGGCGAACTGCCGTGTAATTATTCCAGCAATGGCCAGCCTGGCATACCATTTATCATCGGCTGGAATTACAAACCAGGGCGCAGTTTCGGTAGAGGTCGAACTCAATGCTTCTTCATAAGCTTTCTGATAGTCATCCCAAAAAGCTCGTTCTTTTAAGTCAGACAGTGAAAATTTCCAGTTTTTGGCGGGATCTTCTATGCGCTCAAGAAAACGCTTTTTCTGTTCCCTTTTGGAAACATGCAAGAAAAACTTCATTATGATGGTCCCATTATCTGAAAGGTTCTTTTCAAAACGCCTGATTTGTTTAAATCGACTTTCCCAGAATTTTGCATCAATCTTTTTCACCGTGTCTACACCAGGAAGATGTTCATTCAAAATCCACTCAGGGTGAACTCTTGTTGCCAGTACATTTTCATAGTGAGAACGGTTATGGATTGCAATCTCACCACGGGCGGGTAATGCAAGTTCATGTCTCCAGAAGTAGTCATGATCCAGTTCTGCAGAATTGGGTGCCTTAAAACTATAAACCTTCACACCCAATGGATTAAATCCTGACATGATATGCTTTACAGCACCATCTTTGCCTGCCGCATCCATAGCTTGAAAAATGATCAATACACTGTAACGATTATGAGCATATAACTCGTCCTGCACTTCTGCGAGATGCTTCCTTCCATCTTCCAACATCAGTTCTGAATCGGCTTTGGTCAAGGTTTTTCCTTTATAGGTTGTTGAAAAATCCTTGAGTTTAATCTTCTTGCCCGGTTTTACAGTGAGTGATTTCAACTGGATAATTTTTTCATCGGTGAGCATAAGGTTATGGGTTAAGTACATACTAAACTAATCAATTGATTGAATCACTGTCTATGATTTAAGTCACTTTTTAAAAGATTAATAATAGGTAGTACGTTATGCATTTTGAAGTTTTTAATTATATTGTTAAAGTCTTGAATCGCAGCGTTGTCATGAAAAAAATTATTCAAATCGTCATAGCACAGGCTTTGATGATGTTAATGAATATCACTGTGCAGGCACAAAATGATAAAGATGCGATAAAGGCTGTTATTGAGCAGGAAACTGCTTCTTTTATGAATGTAGATTACAATACATGGTCAAGTCTCTGGTTGAAGGTACCGTATGCTTACTGGTCGTATTCTGATTCTACCGGTACAAGCTTTGTGGAAGGTTGGGATAATCTCAATAAGACCTATGCGGATTACTTTAAAAATGCAAAGCCCTCAAAAGCGGAGATCTCCCATGAATGGATTGAAATAAGGATTTTTGAAAATGGTGCATATGCGCATTTTGTGCAAAAAATTTACGATGAACCAGACAGTGACGAAACTTCCCAAATAAGGGTACTTGAAAAAAAAGATGGAAAATGGAAGTTGATCTGTGTGGGCGCCATCGCTAAATACCCACACTGAATTCCGGACGTATTTGATGAGTGAATTTTAATAGAAAACCTCTTTAACACACACACTATGAAAACCTGTAAATATCCCTTCATCATTAGTTTACTACTCGTTATTTCAACATGGTGCTACGGCACAGGATTCTAAAGAAGTTGCCGCCATAAAAGCGGTACTTGAAAAAGAAACCCAGTCATTTTTCAATGTGAATCGCAAAGACTGGGAAGACACCTGGATGAAGGTTCCCTATGCCTACTGGTCATATTCCGATTCAACAGGAACCAGCTTTATTGAAGGATGGGATAATATTTCCAAATCATTTGAAGACTATTTCAAAACCCAGATATCAAACAGGCCCATCGATGTTGCGCACCAGTCATCCAAAATTACCATAGACCGCAAATGGCATGATATACGGGTTTATGGAAATGGTGCCTACGTGCATTATACTCAAAGAGTGAATGATAATATCGACCATGATGAAACCTCTCAGATCAGGGTTCTTGAAAAAAAGGACGGCAAGTGGAAAGTGATTTGCGTTGGAGTAATCGCCTTCTATCCGAAAGATTAAATCAATACTGGTCAGACCTGAGCAATACAAGGGTGCATGCTTCAGTTGCCTCTGCCCCTGATTCTTCAATCATTTTTTCGAATTCCGGATTTTCCGTTCCAGGATTAAAAATCACACGCCTGGGTTTGAGACTGAGGATATACTCATAATGCTCAGGCTGATGCTGCGGACCAATATAAAGTGTTACAGTATCAACATCCGAAATCTGTGGGCGTTGATTAATGTCCAGGATAGGCACACCATAAACCTCCCCTTTTTTTATTCCTACGGGTACGATCTCATGGTTATACTCACCGAGCATACCTGCCGCAACAAAGGCATATCGTGAAGGGTTGGGAGTGGCCCCAATAATTACTGTCTTCTTTGTATTAACCATTTTATCCATAAAAGGTGTTTTCATTATTTCTTCATATACTTCATGGCCACCGCTTCTGCACAACGCTCACCATCCATGGCTGCCGAAACAATTCCTCCGGCATAGCCAGCACCTTCGCCACAAGGAAACAACCGCATTACCTCCACATGTTCCAGCGTTGTTTTGTCCCGTGGAATTCTTACCGGTGAAGAAGTGCGGCTTTCTACCCCCACTATCTGTGCATCATTCGTAAGGTAACCTTTCATTTTGCTGCCAAAGTTCTTAAAACCTTGACGAAGACCTTCAGCAATAAAGGCAGGGAGTATTTCATCCATCTTTATCGAAGCCAAACCAGGCTGATAGGACGTATCCAGTAATGCGGATGAGCTTTTCTTTTGAACGAAATCCATCAAACGCTGAGCCGGTGCCGTCTGTGTGCCCCCTGCTGACTGACATGCCAGTTGCTCAACAGCGGCCTGAAAATACATTCCTGCCAAAGGGCCATGTTTTGAATACGCTGCAAAGTCAGACTCTTCTACCGACATTACGATTCCAGAATTGGCATATTTTGAATCCCTTCGTGATGGACTCATGCCATTTACCACCACTTCACCGGGTGCTGTGGCCGCAGGAACAATAAATCCTCCGGGGCACATGCAAAATGAAAACACACCCCGCTCCTGTCCATTCACCTTAGCCTGATGTACCAGTGAATAGGATGATGCCGGCAAATAAGGACCGCGATCGACCGGGCAATGATATTGAATCTGATCAATCAATTGCTGGGCATGTTCAACACGCACACCCAACGCAAAAGGTTTTGACTCTATTTTAATTTTATGTTGATGAAGTGTCTGAAAAATATCACGTGCAGAGTGACCCGTGGCAAGAATAACAGAAGCTGCTTTCCAGGTTGTGCCATCATTCGTTTTCACGCCTTGCATTTCTCCATTTTGAATAATGAAATCAACAACTTTTGTTTCAAAATGGATTTCACCTCCCGCTTGCTTGATACTTTCGCGCAAGGCAGCAACAAGTCTGGGTAATTTGTTGGTACCGATATGCGGATGCGCATCAAACAAAATATCTTCGTTTGCGCCATGCGCCACCAATATCTCCAGCACACGTCTGATATCACCCCTTTTCTTTGAACGCGTATATAATTTTCCATCCGAATAGGTGCCTGCTCCACCTTCGCCAAAACAATAATTTGATTCTGCATTAACAATATGATCTTTATTTATTGCCGCGATGTCGCGCCTTCGTGCCTGCACATCTTTACCCCTTTCAAGCACGATTGGTTTTATCCCTGACTCGATTAATCGTATGGCAGCAAATAATCCGGCAGGGCCTGAACCAACAATAATCACAGGATCGGCTTTACTTACATCCGGATAATTTTTTTGATACGTGATGGTCGGATGAGATTCTTCAACAGGAATTAGTTCAACCAGTACTTTTACTGAGACGTTTTTACTTCGAGCATCAACTGATCTTCTGATCGGGTTAATCAACAGCTGGCTGTCTTCAGGAATATGGAGTTTATCCGAAAGCGCCTGTTTGAAAAAACGTTCATCATAAGCCTCCTGTGGGCTTAGTTGTACTTCAATGGTTTTATGCATGGGAAAGGTATTTATCCTCTCAATTAGTAAGCAAAAGTAATCGAAAAAACGACACTATATCATCCTGAGCTCATCGCCTTCCATCAAAAGAAAGGGAGTATCCGAAATTCAAACCAAACCGGAATGTCTGTGATAGCTTATCTTGATTAACCGAATGAAACGCATCTGAAAATAGTGGCTCTGTATAAAAATTCCGGTAGCCAATTCCATACCCTATGTTGGCATCAATTGTAAAACCATCGCCCCGGTTATTATGCATGAGACGCATACCGAGTAAAACACCATACTCAGCACGTTGTTCTGAAGCAGTCGCAGTCAGCGTATTACCTGGCGCCTGTGGAAAGTCAATATTGGCAAAGTGACTGAGATTGGTAAATCGTATCTCGTGGGCAAAATACCACATACCTGTTTTTATGGGATTATAAAATTTCTGTTTGATCGCAATAGCATATCCACGATCGAATACTTCGTCTTTAGGAACCTGAGCATCGGCAGTATAAAACGGATCGCGAATGGCTTCAAATTCAAATTCATGACCTAGTCTTTCTTCATTATAGAATTCAATACTCATAGGAAAAGAACCTGCAAATGTCATAAGTGGATTACCCTGAATGATTACACCTCTGTACTCGCGGTAATGAGAATCAAAATAATAGAACCCTTTACGCGAAGCGCTGGTAACTTTAGTACTGAGCTTTTGCAATGGTGTTGATTTCACTGGCAAGGTTCTTATTGCCCTCATAAACCGGTTTATAATATCCTGTAAGTTTTCCATCTTCCTCATATAATTCCCATGTGCCAATGCGTAAATCATTTTCAATCACTCCTTTTGTTTGAAGTGATCCGGAAGGAAAATATCCTTTATAACTTCCCTTGCCCTTGTCAAACTCACATTCTCCTTCAAGTTTGCCATCTTCATAGAAATATTTCCACAACCCCTGGTTTTTTCCATCACTGATTAATCCTGTAGCTTTTAATTTTCCGCTGGAATAATACTCGCGGTATTCCCCACTGCCACCGTTATAGGTGATTTCGCTCTTCAGTTTTACCTGCCGTATTGTATGCTATCCAGTAGCCATTCTTCTTTCCACCGGCAAATTCACCCAGTGAACTGATCGTTCCATCTTCAAAAAAATATTTCCATGCGCCTGTGGCAACATCATTTTCATAGTTTCCTCTAGAGGAAACCTTTCCACTGGCATAATAATTCTTCCACTCTCCATGCTTCTTGCCATTGACATATTCCCCTTCGCTTTGCAATACGCCCCCCTCATCATAGAATCGCCAGTGACCTACGTTTCTCAAACCAACCCTTGGCCCTTCAGCAAATACTCTTCCTGAATGATAATATTCGGTATACCGGCCATGGTCTTCTGAGTATTCTATCTCTCCACGCTTTGTTCCATCTTCAAAATAGGTATTCCATAGTCCTGTGCGTATGTTGTTTACATACTCACCGCTCTCTTTCAATTCCCCACTCTCATAGAATACTTTCCACACACCCACACGTTTTTTATTTTCAATTGTGCCTTCCATACTTTTCAGACCACTCTCATAAAAATACTCCCATACACCATAGTTTGAATTTTGCCTGAGTATTCCGCGCATTTTCAGTTTCCCGGTTTCATAATAAAACTCCCATACTCCAGTAGTTTCATTGTCAGCAAACTGACCTCTTGACTCCACGTTGCCATTTAAGAAGTAGGAGATGTATTTGCCCTGAAGAATATTTTTTAGGTGTCTTTTACCTGGTAGACTTCTTTCAGATTTTTTTTCTCAGGATCATGATAGGAATAGCGGGTGAATCCCTGGGCAAAAACTGCCAGGGGAGCAACCATGAGCAAACCTATCAGCATTCCTTGTTTCACAGGTATAACAGGTTTATAAAAATAAGAAATCCTGAAAAGTGATTCTTTTATTGTTGCAGTGCCCGCATTACGGCAGCTTTGCCCCACTCTTCCTTTTCCTGTTCGCTCCACAGTTCCGGAAAGAACATGATTTTTTGAAAACGCGGAGGTAAATATTTTTGCCAGTTGGTGCCACCGGTTGCTTTTATGTTTTCCGGATCACGCTGCAAATAACGGCCTGCCGATCTCATATGGGCCAGCGGCCACAAAACATTGGCAAGCTGATCAAACTCCCTGAGACGTTTTTTTACTTCAGGTGAATCAGGAAAGTGCTGTAGATAAATTTTCCGAAGATTTTTATCCCTGTATTTCATTCCGGTTTCCTTAAACCCCTTGCTGTACTTTTCTTCAAACTGTTGAAGTGTGAGAGTTTTTTTACCAGATGCAAGTTCCGTGGCACCACTGCGCCAGTACAACTGCTCTACCTGTTGCCCGATATCACTGTATTCCAGCATTGCCTCCCTGAATTCGACATGAACCAGATTTATCAGATCTGTGCTGCAAATTTCAATAAGACGATATTGTGCTGATTGAAATCCGGAAGCTGGCAACAATGACATTCTGAATTTCAGGAACTGGTCTTTTTCCATGCCATCCACCATCACGGTGAATGAACTTTCAAGCATTTCAAAATACCGGACTATGCGGGTAAGTCGCTCAACAAAAAACTTCTCTTCAATATTTTCCTTAGCCGCAATTTGCTCAATTTCCCACAGGATCAGATTAAAATACAACTCCGTTATCTGATGATAGATAATAAACACTTTTTCATCCGGAAACTGAGTCTTTGGATTTTGTAAACTAAGGAGTGTGTCCAGGTGGATATAATCCCAGTAGGTCAGGTAATCTGCATATAGTAAACCATCCAGGTAGGAAGAAAGGTCCTGCCCCATAACCGCATACTTTTGCTGCAGCTTTTTTAACTGTTCAATGAGCGCAGGATCCAGAGAAGATTTGTCCATAGAATTGTTAATCTTATGTAAATTTGACCCATTCATAAAGAATAACCAAAACTTGTATGTCATCTACATCCACTACTGCTGATTATAAAGCCAGAAAATCACTGAAACAAGATCGTTACGAGCAACCTGATTTCTACGGTATTGATGATTTGCTTACGGAGGAACATAAACTCATTCGCAGTTCCATCCGTGACTTCGTAAAGCGTGAAATTTCTCCCTATGTGGAAGACTGGGCACAACATGCACATTTTCCTTACGAGATGGTTAAAAAATTTGGTGAGATTGGTGCCTTTGGTCCTACTATTCCAACGCAATATGGTGGTGGTGGCATGGATTATATCTCTTACGGAATTCTCATGCAGGAAATTGAACGCGGTGACTCCGGGTATGCGCTCAACCGCCTCGGTGCAAGGTTCGCTGGTGATGTATCCGATCTATAAATTCGGAAGCGAAGAACAACGCAACAAATATTTACCAAAATTAGCCAGTGGCGAATGGTTGGGGTGCTTTGGCCTTGACCGAACCCGATCATGGATCGAACCCAAGCGGCATGGTTACGAACTTCAAAGATATGGGCGATCATTATTTACTGAATGGTGCCAAGATGTGGATTTCCAATTCTCCTCGCGCAGATGTTGCCGTGGTGTGGGCAAAAAATGAAGCAGGAAGAATACATGGATTGATTGTGGAGCGAGGCATGCCTGGCTTCTCTACACCTGAAACACATGGCAAATGGTCACTCCGTGCAAGCGCAACCGGTGAATTGGTTTTCGATAATGTGAAAGTTCCAAAAGAAAATCTCTTGCCTGGAAAAAATGGATTGGGTGCCCCTATGATGTGTCTGGATTCAGCACGTTATGGAATTGCCTGGGGTGCCATTGGTGCTGCCATGGATTGTTATGATTCTGCCAGACGTTATGCCATGGAACGCATTCAGTTTGGCAAACCCATTGGTTCATTTCAACTGGTGCAGAAAAAACTCGCAGAGATGCTCACCGAAATTACAAAAGCACAACTTTTGAACTGGCGTCTGGGTGTATTGATGAATGAAGGAAAAGCCACCACACCTCAGATTTCACTGGCAAAACGAAACAACGTACACGTGGCATTAGAGATTGCGCGTGAAGCCAGGCAGATTCATGGTGGCATGGGCATCACCGGAGAGTATCCGATCATGCGCCACATGATGAATCTTGAATCGGTGGTCACCTATGAAGGAACGCATGATATCCATCTGTTGATTTTAGGAAATCAGATTACCGGCATACCTGCATTCTTTTAATGAAGGTAATTACCATTATTGGAGCCCGCCCTCAATTTGTGAAGGCGGCAACCGTTTCACGTGAGTTTAAGAAAGCGGGCATTGAGGAATTACTGGTTCATACCGGTCAGCACTTTGACCACAACATGAGTCAGGTATTTTTTGATGAGATGGAAATTCCGCATCCTCACTATAACCTGGAGATCAGCGGACTCAATCATGGTGCCATGACGGGCCGCATGCTTGAGAAAATTGAGGAGGTATTGATGAAAGAAAAGCCAGATTATGTGTTGGTGTATGGCGATACCAATTCAACACTGGCAGGAGCACTTGCAGCGGTAAAATTGCATATACCCGTTGCCCATGTGGAAGCAGGATTGCGCAGCTTTGAAATGAAAATGCCGGAAGAAGTGAATCGCATTCTCACCGACCGGATCAGCAAGATTCTCTTCTGCCCTACGCAAACCGCCATCAATAATCTGAATCAGGAAGGATTTCAAAATTTTGATTGTGAGGTAGTGTTGGTCGGGTGATGTAATGTTCGATGCCGTGAAATATTATCAAGTCAAAAATTGACACACACGCAACCGTACTCCGCACACAAAATCTTGAAGGGAAACCCTTTGTGCTGGCCACGTTACATCGTGCGGAAAACACCAACGATCCAGCGCGGCTGAGAGCTATCTGCGAAGCTTTCAATGAAATAAATCAGGAAGTAAAAATTGTCTTACCACTCCATCCACGAACCAAAGCATTTCTTGAAAATCAGAACATTCCGCTCCATGCACACATCATCGAGCCAGTTGGATATTTTGATATGCTGGCACTGCTAAAAAACTGTCAGCTGGTAATGACGGACAGTGGTGGCCTGCAAAAAGAAGCCTACTTCTTTGAAAAGTTTTGCATCACGCTGCGTGATCAAACCGAATGGGTGGAGCTGGTAGAAAATGGCGCGAACGTGCTTGCCGGTGCGAACAAAGAAGAAATTCTCTCACAATTTAAAACCAATCACTTTAGATCTTTTAAAATAAAGGAAGGCTTGTATGGTGATGGTCATGCCGCTTCCAGCATTGTCAGCAACCTGATTCAGTCTTCAATATAGCCTGTGATGGTGATCCGTTGAACAGGATTACGCGGATCGTTGGTGTAAATGGTAATCGCCTTATTCTGCGATCCCCCTCTTCCTTGCGTAATAAATTTTAGTGAAAGTGTGGCCGTCTCTCCTGGTTTTATCAGTTCCTTGTCCGGATTTGCCACTACACAGGAACAATTACTCTGAATGTATCTGATCTCAAGATTCTTCTTTCCTCTGTTTCTGAGTATTACCGTGTTATCTACATCAGGGCCTGATTTTACGCGTTGAAAATTAATTTCATATTGATCCATGCATAAGAACTGGTGCCTTGGCCAACTCTTCTGCAGAAAGTGGAGGAAAAAAATCTTCAATAGTGGCATAAACAGAAAATGATTTATCTGGATTTGCAGTGTCAGTTGTTTTCAATTCAATATTGTCGGACTGAAAGCCGTATTGCTTTTTTGCTTTCGCATCATATTTAATTTTGATGATGCCACGCTCTCCGGGTTGTAAAGACTTTGGCGTAATTACCTGTATATAACCCGGAGCGATTACCGCGTTAAAATCAATTTTTTCCTTCCCATCATTTACCACAGTAAACTCTGAAGATGCTGTTTCTTTGTTAACATAGACCTTTCCAAGATTAAAGGAATTGTTTTTCAACTTTAGGTTTCCATTGGCGGCTGATAATGATTCCTCCTTCGCAATTAACCGATCAACCACATTACCTTTTATCTGCAGGGTCACCGGATTGCCCGATAAATCGGTGGTCACCGTCAACGATTTATTAAAATATCCCGGTCGCCCCTTCGGGTCATAGCTGGCTTTTATGAAACCGGTTTTACCTGGTGCTACGGGTTCTTTAGTCCAGGCGGGAGTAGTGCAACCACAGGAAGCCTGCACAGAAATAATGCGCACTGGTCGCCCACTGTTGTTGGCGAATACAAATTCATAGTCAGCATTACCTTGCTGTTCGAGTATTTCACCGAAGTCGTGAATCTTTTCCTTGAAGAAAAGAGGCTCAGCCAATTGACCAAAAGTTGTACCCGTACACAACAGGTAAATAAAAAAAATCCCAATTGCTTTCATATCAACCACAAAATTACTTTTTATTCAAACTATTTTACATACAAAATAATTCCACAATGAAACAATTCCATCGCTGAGGTAGCATCTTTGAATAATAGTTTATTTTCTTTGCACTGTTATGGCAAGAATTTTAACAGGAATACAAAGCAGCGGAAGACCTCACCTCGGCAACTTACTGGGAGCTATCATTCCGGCTATCCAACTCTCTCAACAACCCGGCAATGAATCATTCTTTTTTATTGCCGACCTTCATTCACTCACAACCATTAAAGATGCTGCACAGCGTGTCGCCAATGTAAATGCGGTAGCTGCGGCCTGGCTTGCCTTCGGATTTGATGTGGAAAAAAATCTGTTGTACCGGCAAAGCAGGATACCCGAAGTGTGTGAACTTACCTGGTATCTCAACTGCATCACTCCTTTCCCCATGCTGGCCAATGCGCACTCCTTCAAGGATAAATCAGATCGGCTGGCCGATGTAAATGCCGGATTATTCACCTACCCGGTGCTGATGACAGCCGACATTATTTTATATGATGCCAACTTTGTGCCGGTAGGGAAAGATCAGCGCCAGCACCTGGAGATGGCACGCGATATTGCAAATTCTTTCAATGTGATGTATGGCGAAACATTTGTGTTGCCGGAAGCAAGCATTCAGGAAGAAGTGATGACCGTGCCTGGCACTGACGGACAGAAGATGAGCAAATCGTATGGAAATATCATCGACATCTTCCTTCCCGACAAGGAACTGAGAAAACAAATCATGTCGATTGTTACCGACAGCACTCCGATGGAGGCTCCAAAAAATCCTGATACAGACAATGTGTTTGCGATCTATAAATTGATCGCATCAGAAGAACAAACCGAATCCTTAAAGCAAAAGTATCTTGCTGGAAATTTTGGTTATGGTCATGCCAAACAAGAACTCTTTGAATTGATCATTCAGAAATATGCAAAAGAGCGGGAACGGTTTAATCACTACATGAACAACCTGGCTGATCTGGAAAAACAACTCGAGCACAGTGAAGAAAAAGCACGCTTTATAGCCCGGAATCTGCTCCAGAAAGTGAGAAATAAATTAGGCTACTGACAAACAGATTGAACTATCTTGGCTGTCCAGACCACTTGTTGCTGATCTTTGCCTACGTTTAAAATTACACGGACAGGATTAGGTACAATTACCAGGCGCGTATCTTTTCCGGGAATGGAGTCCACTTCCACAAATACACCTTCCGTATTGGCAACCGAAAATTCATCTTGTCCTTTCACAATATAGGACTTTGCCAGGTAGGCAATTGGAAACAATACATCGGTATCAGGGCAGTATTTGTCATGCACATCCTGAAGAATCTCTTCCAGATAATCACCAAACTTCACATGGAGTGAATCTTCAAGATCATGAAGTTCCTCTTCCAGCTCATCATATTTCGGGTTGCTATAATCAATTTTCTTCAACTCGTTTCTTCTCAATGCAATTTCCTGAATTGCCTTGTCCAGTGCTTTTACGTCCATAATCGAAATTTTCGTAAAGATTGTAGAAATACAGACGAAATAAAAACCGGTTCCATGAATTGTTCAATTCTATCACAATTTTGGGTTAAATTTGATAACTTAATTTTAAGGAGATGACTACCGACTTCCTTCCCATCAATGGCACTGACCATGTAGAGTTTTATGTGGGAAACGCAAAGCAAGCTTCGTTATTCTATCAGCATTGCATGGGCTTTGAACTGATTGCCTATGCCGGACCGGAAACCGGAATCAGAGACCGTGCCTCCTATGTATTGCAGCAAGATAAAATCCGTTTTGTACTCACCACCAGCCTGCTACCCGAATCTGAAATTTCAGAGCATGTGAAAAAGCATGGCGATGGTGTGAAAGTACTGGCATTATGGGTAGATGATGCAACAAAATCATTTCACGAAACAACTTCACGTGGCGCAGAACCTGCCAGCGACCCAAAAACCTTGCGTGATGAATATGGTGAAGTCGTAATGGCGTCCATCAAAACCTATGGCGAAACCTGGCACACATTTGTCGAACGTAAAAATTATAAGGGACCATTCTTGCCTGGCTATAAACCTGTAAAGAGTTCGCTTCAGATTCATCCGATCGGACTCAAGTATGTCGATCATTGCGTAGGCAATGTAGCGCTAGGTCAGATGAACCGATGGGTGGAATTCTACGAAAATGTAATGGGTTTCAAATTGCTTATTACGTTTGATGATAAAGATATCTCGACTGAATACAGCGCGTTGATGTCGAAAGTGGTTTCGAATGGCAATGGTTACATCAAGTTTCCAATCAATGAACCTGCGAGTGGAAAAAAGAAATCACAGATAGAAGAGTATCTCGATTTTTATCGCAGTGCCGGAGTGCAGCACATTGCCATCGCGACCGATGATATCCTTTTCACGGTGGGTGAATTGCGTAAACGCGGAATTGAATTCCTGAAAGTACCCGATGTGTATTACGATGATGTGCTGGATCGCGTTGGCCACATCAATGAAGATTTACAAGAACTCAGGAAATTGAATATCCTGATCGACCGCGATGAAGAAGGATATTTACTACAGATATTCACCAAGCCCGTACAAGATCGCCCAACATTGTTTTTTGAAATCATCGAACGCAACGGAGCAAAATCGTTTGGCAAGGGAAACTTCAAAGCACTTTTTGAAGCCATCGAACTGGAACAAGGGTTAAGGGGAAATCTTTAAATATCAATAGTTACACCAACAGATTAAATCAACTACGCATGAATTTATTATCTCAGTCCCAGCAAAGGGCACACACATGGTTAGACAGTTCTGTAATAGATGCTGAATCAAAAAAAAGTGTTCAACAACTTTTAGATAACCCAGATCCTAAACTATTGATCGACAGTTTTTACAAGGAACTTGAATTTGGTACCGGAGGACTCAGGGGTGTGATGGGTGTTGGATCCAACTGCATGAATAAATATCACGGTAGGCGCAGCCACACAGGGCCTGGCCAATTACCTTAAGAAAACGATATCGGGTGAAATCAAAGTGGCTATTGCCTATGACAGCCGGAACAACAGTAAATATTTTGCGTCAAATCACTGCGGATGTATTCTCTGCCAATGGAATTCACGGTATATCTGTTTCCGGAATTACGTCCCACTCCGCTCCTGTCATTTGCCATTCGCTATTCTAAAGTGTCATTCGGGCGTAGTGGTCACTGCTTCGCATAATCCAAAAGAATATAACGGATATAAAGCCTATTGGGGTGATGGTGCGCAGCTCGTGCCTCCCCACGATAAAAATGTAATTGATGAAGTTAATTCAATAGGAGGATTTGGAAACATAAAGTTTCAAGCTGATTCTTCTAAAATTAAAATGATCGGCCAGGATGTAGAAGATGCCTACTATGCAGAAGTAAACAAACTCATCCCTGGAAAAGCGAGTATCGCCCGCCAGGCAAATATTCCTCTGGTGTATTCCAGTATTCACGGTGCGGGCATCACCATGGTGCCCGAATGTTTGAAGCGTCTGGGCTTTAACAATCTCAAGGTGGTGGAAGAACAGCGTGTGCCCGATGGGAATTTTCCTACGGTCCACTCTCCCAATCCGGAAGAACAATCTGCCATGGAACTGGCGCTGAAAAAAGCACGAGAAGAAAATGCAGAACTGGTTATGGCCACCGACCCGGACACAGATCGTGTTGGCATTGGAATTAAAGATGATGATGGAAATTTCTTTCTGTTAAATGGCAACCAGGCCTTCAGCCTGATGATGTGGTTCATCATGAAAAACCTGAGTGAAGATGATCGTAAAAACGGCTACATCGCCAAGACGATTGTTACCAGTGAACTCGTGGATACCATTGCTGAAAAACTGGGTATTGATTGTTACAACACGCTTACGGGATTCAAGTACATCGCAGAATTGATGGGCGAGATGGAAGGGAAAAAGAAGTTTATCGCAGCCGGTGAAGAAAGTTATGGTTATATGGTTGGTGATTTTGTGCGCGACAAAGATGCCGTATCAGCCTGTGCGTTTTTTGCTGCCCTGGCAGCTTCCGCTAAAGATGAAGGCCACACACTCTACGACTGGCTGATCCAGATGTATATCGACTTTGGTTATTACAAGGAAGGGTTAATCAATCTCGTGCGCAAAGGCGCTGAAGGTGAGCAGCAGATCAAAGCCATGATGGAGACATTCAGGAATAATCCACCGAAGGAATTCATCGGAAGTAAGGTAGTGCGCGTGCTGGATTATAAAACTCAGATAGAAAAGAATCTGGTAAGTAATTCTTCCTCACCAATCAGTTTACCGAAATCAGATGTGCTGCAATTCTATCTCGAAGATGGCAGTAAAATATCCGTTCGCCCCTCAGGTACCGAGCCGAAGATTAAGTTCTATATCAGCGTAAACGCAAAGCTGAATTCAAAAGCTGAGTTTAAGAAAGTAAGTGAAGCACTGGATTCAAAGATTCAAGCGATCGAAAAAGAGTTGGTGCATTAATCAAAAAGGGTTTGCGCGCAAAGAACGCAAAGCTTAAAGAACGCAAAGCAAAACCATGTTATGCCGGCACAATTGATTCATAGGGATTATGTAAAGAAACATTACATAGGGATTATTTTAAAGACAATGCATTCCTTAGCGCTATTTGCGCCTTTACGTGCAAGACCGCATTCCTTTACGCCTTTGCGTGCAACATCTGCATTCCTTTGCGCCTTTGCCTGCAACCTCCTACCTTTGCGCTTCCTCATGAAAAAAGTAGCTTTCTATACATTAGGTTGCAAACTCAACTATTCGGAGACCTCTACGATCTCACGAAAGTTTGAGGAAAAGGGCTATCAGAAGGTCGACTTTAATGAGCAACCGGATATCTTCATCATCAACACCTGCTCGGTAACCGAGAATGCCGACAAAAAATGTCATAAAATCGTGCGTGAAGCGCGAAGCATTTCTCCCAATGCCTATATAGCCATCATCGGATGTTATGCTCAATTAAAACCAAAAGAGATCTCAGAAATACCCGGTGTGGATGCCGTATTGGGAGCAGCAGAAAAATTCAGACTGGTAGAATTACTCGATGGTTTTGTAAGACCTGAGAAGCCAGCAGTATTTGCCTCCTGATATTGAAAAGGTAAATACATTCAATACTTCTTACTCCATGCATGACCGCACCCGCACATTTCTCAAAGTGCAGGATGGATGCGATTATTCCTGTTCGTTTTGTACAATTCCATTGGCCAGGGGATCAAGTCGCAGTGATAGCATTTCAAACATCATCAAAACAGCTGAAGAAATTGCATCGACAGAAGTAAAAGAGATTGTCATTACAGGAGTTAATACGGGAGATTTTGGTTTACAGGATGGAGATCGCCAAGAGCGTTTTATAGATCTTGCAAAAGCACTGGATGAGGTTGAAGGCATTGATCGCTTCCGCATCTCATCCATCGAACCCAATCTGCTTTCTGATGATATCATTGAATTTGTGGCTTCTTCAAAACGATTTGTTCCTCATTTTCATATTCCGTTACAATCCGGGTCGAATAAGATTCTGAAACTCATGCGCAGACGTTATCAGCGTGAGGTCTACACAAGTCGCGTTGAGAAAATAAAATCACTCATGCCACACTGTTGTATTGGCGTTGATGTGATTGTTGGGTTTCCTGGAGAGACACATGAAGACTTTTTAGAGACCTATCAATTCCTGAACGAACTCGATATCTCCTATCTGCACGTCTTCACCTATTCTGAAAGGGAAAACACGCTCGCGGCAACGATGTCTGATATCGTTTCGAAAAAAGAAAGGAACGAACGTTCACGCATGTTGCATAGCTTGTCTGATAAAAAGAGACGATATTTTTATGAGCAACATCTCGGCACAACAAATACTGTTCTTTTTGAAAATGATATCGAAGAAGGCTTCATGCATGGCTTCACGGAGAACTACATTCGGGTAGCTGCAAAATATGATCCCCTGCTCATTAATGAACTGAAGAAAATTGTACTTACTTCCATCAATGAAAAAGGCCATGTGGAAGTTGAAGAGGCTGAGCATGAGGTTTTGTCGCACGGTTGATAAAAAGTAGGCAGTAGGCAGTCTTAGATCTGTTTCAATCGAAGATCAGTAGAGCAAATTGCTATTATTAAACTGATGATGATTGTCCTTAAGTAAGTGATGTGCAAGAATCATTGCCTACTGCTTACTGCCCATTGTCAATTGTCAATTGTTAATTAATTTTCCCGTCTTTAATCTCAATCTTCCGATCTGTCATGGTGGCAAGTTCCTGATTGTGTGTAACTATAACGAATGTCTGACCGAACTCGCTACGCAATTTAAAAAACAACTGATGCAGTTCCCTTGCATTGTTTGAATCGAGGTTACCAGCTGGGTTCATCGGCAAAGACAATCACAGGATTATTGATGAGTGCTCTTGCTACGGCAACCCGCTGTTGCTCACCGCCTGATAGTTCTGAAGGTTTATGTTCAGCCCGGTCTTTGAGTCCCAGTATTTCAAGCAATTCATTGCCTCTCTTTTTCACGCTCTTCTCTTCACGGTGTGCGATGAGTGCGGGGATCATCACATTCTCAATGGCCGAAAACTCTGGCAACAGATTGTGAAACTGAAATACAAAACCCAGGTTCTTGTTTCTGAATTCCGATAGTCCCTTCGAAGATTGACCAAATACATTCATGCCATTCATCTCCACTTTGCCGGCATCAGGTTTATCCAGTGTACCCAAAATGTGTAGCAACGTACTCTTGCCTGCACCGGAAGCGCCTACTATCGACACCACTTCTCCCTTATGGATTTCTATGTCCACACCCTTCAGGACCTGCAACGATCCGTATGACTTCTTTAAACCTTCGGCTTTCAGCATCTGTATGTATTAAATTCTTGAATTAAAGGTTTAAAAAAAGTAGCTTGCCACCAAAACTTATTTTATGAACATCCACGAATATCAGGCAAAAGACATTCTAAAAAAATATGGTGTTGCAGTTCAGCGAGGCATCGTAGCCGACACTCCCGATAAAGCGGTGGCCGCTGCCAAGCAGTTGCATGCCGAAACAGGTTCAAAGTGGTTCGTAGTGAAATCGCAGATACATGCCGGTGGCCGTGGCAAGGGAACCGTACAAGAGACTGGTTCAAAGGGTGTTGTCATTGCCAAAAGTGCTGATGAAGTCTATGAAAAATCAAAAGCAATTTTAGGAGGAACGCTGGTAACCATACAAACCGGACCTGCCGGAAAAAAAGTCAATAAAGTTTTAATAGCGGAAGATGTGTATTACCCAGGTGAGAATGAGCCCAAGGAATACTACATGAGTATATTGCTTGATCGCGCCACCAGCAAGCCAGTCATCATGGCTTCTACTGAAGGTGGAATGAACATCGAAGAAGTGGCGGCCACACATCCTGAGAAAATTATAAAGGAATGGGTAGATCCTTCCATCGGACTACAGCCTTTTCAGGCACGCAAAATTGCCTTCTCGTTAGGTCTGGAAGGAAACGCTTTCAAGGAGATGGTGAAGTTTGTAAACTCATTATATGCAGCTTACATAGGCCTCGATGCTTCCATGTTTGAAATCAATCCGGTGTTGAAGACATCAGACAATAAAATCATGGCCGTTGACGGCAAGGTAAATCTTGATGACAATGCCTTGTATCGTCATAAAGATCTCGAAGAACTCCGCGATCTTTCAGAAGAAGATCCATTGGAAGTAGAAGCGGGAAAGTCTGGCCTTAACTACGTGAAGCTGGATGGCAACGTAGGCTGCATGGTGAATGGAGCCGGCCTGGCTATGGCCACTATGGACATCATTAAACTCTCGGGTGGTGAGCCCGCAAACTTCCTCGATGTAGGCGGAAGTGCCAATGCCGAAACGGTTGAGGCCGGCTTCAGAATCATCCTGAAAGACCCTAATGTAAAAGCAATCCTGATAAACATTTTCGGAGGCATTGTCCGTTGCGACCGTGTAGCATCTGGCGTGGTTGAAGCCTACAAGAAGGTAGGTAATATTCCTGTTCCCATAATTGTTCGTTTACAGGGCACCAATGCAGAAGAAGGCGCCAAAATCATCAAGGAATCCGGACTGAAAGTATACTCAGCCATTTTACTGAAAGATGCTGCCAGTAAAGTCGGTGAGGTATTGGGCTAATAGGGTTTTCCGTTTGCCTTATTTTCCTTATTTTAGCACATTGAAGAATAGACTGCATGAGTAAAAAAAGCCTGTTGATTTTCGTTTTTATTCTTTTTCTGGTAACAGAAACCATGGCTCAGGCTTTTTATGCAATCAGAAAAGACCACGATCTAATAGTTTCATTTGGAACCGGCACTTCCACCTATTTAGGTGAATTCCAGAATCCGGGTGATAACATTGATTTTAAACCAAGTTTTAATGTGGGTGCTCAGATTTTTCCTGCTCCCAAATTTCCTGGGTAATCGTCTCAGCACAAGAGCTGAATTAACCTATTTCAGATTACAGGGAACCGATGCCGATGCCGATGATGACCGTGTGGAAAGAAACCTTTCTTTCTTTTCAAATAACTGGGAATTAAATACGGTTGGACTCCTTCACTTGTTTAAAGTAGACCGGAAATTCTACAAACGTTCTTTCTTCAATATCTATGGTATGACCGGTATAGGATTAATGTTTATGAATCCAAAAGCCGAATACCAGGGTGATAAAATTGCCTTGCAACCACTGCAGACTGAAGGTGTGAAATACAGTCGCTTTCAATTCGTGATTCCTTATGGGGTTGGATTAAAATTCAGGCAAGGCATGCTCTATAACATCGCCATTGAAGCCGGATGGAGAAAAGTCTTTACGGATTACATTGATGATGCGAGCGGAAGAGGTTACCCTGATCCTGCCATACTTCAAAGTGATCTCTCAAGGGCATTGTCTGACCGGAGAAGGGAAAGAGATCCTGACTATCCGCTTCCACCCGGAAAAGGTGTACGTGGAAATCCCAAACAGGACGATTCTTATATGCTGCTCAATATCAAACTGGAATACTATCTACCAATAGATCTTGGTATGAATGACCGTAAATTAATGACGGTTAAAAGAAGGTATCCAAGAAGGAGATAAATAGGAAGAGACATTATGAGGAGTGTAAGCCTCACAATCTACATCTATTGTTTAATCTTTGATACATCAGATTTGCTTTAAGAATCAGGACTTTTAGAGATAACTTATCACGCATATTGTTCTTGGTGATGTTATCGAGAAGATTAATATGTCTAGGTTTACTTTTACCGAATAAACTGAAATACGGTGGTAAAGGCACAGCTAAAAAACCAATAATTATTAACGAGCAACGATCATCTGAATTAACCTTTATCCAATACCTCATATCTTGAATAGGTACTTCTAAATTCAGGCACAATCTCTTTCATAAGGGCAACCATCTTTAGTTTATTACTGCTATTAAGGACACTAAGGAGTTAATATAAGTGTGATCGTATTGATAAACATATCTTTAGTATCTATTCATAAGTTTAGGTATCGTATTCACCTTATCAATTGCGCGAATGAGATAAGCCTTATAAGCAATTAATTAATAAGAAATCCTATTAATTTTTCACCACTCGCTGAATGTAGGTTCCACCCGCTGCAACCACTTTGATTATGTACATACCTTGGCGCAAGGCATTCATCTTTACATCTCCCCTGGTAACACCCATATCGGTCTGGAAAGAGATATCCTCAAGCACCCTGCCTATATGATCAATCAATAAAATATGCTGAACATCTTCAGAATTTATCTCCACCGTGAAACGGTCTGTTGCAGGATTAGGGTAACAACTCATCATTACCCTGGATTCACTCACTTCAGTAACCAAAAGTTTCCTTGAAAGATAAAACCTATCTGACTTTGCGTTTGAATTGATCGTAAAATGATAGGCCCCTTCAGATATTTTTGAAGATTTTCCTAAATAGGAATCAATCAGGTAGTATTCCTCAAACCCTGGGAATTCATTCGTGGAAGTAAAACTCAGTGACAAATTCCCTTCTGCTTGTGCGAATATCGAAATCGGAATGTCCTGATCATCTGGTATGGAATTTACTGCATATTGTACAAGTTTATTGCCTCCCTGATCTATAAATGAACCCGACAGATGTTCAAAACCCATTTCCAGTTTAAGGGCATCCAATCCCGGATCATACGCCAGGGTTGCCTTATCTTCTATTACCAAAAATGAATTATCGGTAGCTCCCTGATGACTGAGGGACATGTTTAACGTAGCCAGTGAAGAACCACTTTTTCTGTAATATGTGCCAGGGCCTGCAGTTGATTTTGCTTGTTCATTAATCGTAATGGAACCGACTCCGGGAACACCTGGAGTGGATGCATACACCCAGAATGCCTGACCACTGGCAATAATTCCATTGGTCAAGTCTCCAACTTGTGTATCAGCATTATAGGTATGCCAAACTCCTCCCACAACATCCCACGCCCAGATGTGTGGATCTATGTTGGTCCTGCTCCAACCCGGACCATTGTTCCATTGAATGGCTGAAGGATAAGGATTACCTACCAGATTATAACCATCCGCAGAAGGGACACCATTGGAGGTATGAGTGATTCCTCCTGACAGACCAAGGCTAATGACCCCCTTATTGATTGATCCTCTGAAACTCACTGTTGTGTTTGATACTCCGTTCCACATCCATGAGTCATAACCAACACCAGGCACCAGGGTTGTGGCATCTGAAGTTATAAAAGGTGTATATCCTTTATTTATAATACCTGCAGCGGATTCCTTATAATAACGAAATGAATGACCATTATTAAGGCAACCTGTGCAGGGAAAGGATGAACCCGGAAAACCGCCCGTGACCGGGAAAGAACCAAGTGGAGTTGCACCCTGAAGTTGTGACACCGTGGCATTTAAAATAGGAGAAGAAATAAATCGATCCGTATTATCTTTTGCTCTGAAGTAACGTTGCACCGTTACATTGCCCGTAAATTTTGTAATATCAGGTAACGCAGCAATACCTGCGTCTGCTGCTGGGGCATCATTGGTCGATAACAAAGTAAATACAGAAGTATTTTCGTCACCATCTGCATCAAACGAAGCACCGGCACCCAATGTTAGTATACCTGATAAATCTACTTTTTTTTCAATAAATACTCCGGCAGGATTATTAGCTGTCAGGTTGTTAAACATAGTGACCGCAGCATTACCATCAATATTGGAAGCTACCGTCCCATTAAAAGTTACAGTGCCATTATTGGCATTGAAAATTCCGTCATCAACAAAATTTCCGGCTACATTGATATTTAAAGCCGATGAATTCAATGATCCTGAAATTTTCAGACCATAAAAATTCGGTGGCTGATCTCCCAAAATATTAGAGGTTCCATTAAAATCCACAGTTCCTGCCGCCACCATAGTAGCATCATTTGTAAAATCATTCAGGATAGAAATGGTACCACCTGGAAGTGTTTTTGAGCCGAGGCCGGAAAATGAAAGCCTATAATATTGAGTCGCCTTTACAGTTTGAGCTGCATCACCTCCATAATTAATAAGGTTGCCGGTTGATGATGCATTTAACATACCACCACCGATACTAAAGATATCTGTACCATTAAAATTTAATACTGAGTTCACTTCATTGGTCCATCCACTTGTACCATTGGCATTACCGGTTAGGCTACCTCCAAGGGTAACGGTACCGAAGTTAGTAACAGTAATATTGGAAGCAGATGAACCGATAGCAACAGCTCCCGATGATTTTGTAATAGTAGCAGATGATAGTATTTTCCTGCTGGAATTAATAGAAAGTGCTGCTGCACCTAATAATGTACCAACACCATCAATAAATGGATTTAAGGTAGTGCCCTGGGCCAATATCAACGAGTTGGTGTTGCCACCAATAGTCCCATTAATGAAAGTAAGATGACCGGTTACCGTTATGGTTCTTCCAATTGTTGTTCCGGTATTTAGTGTACCTGCAACGATCAGGTTCCTCACTGTAACACCATTATTTGCATTTGCGTTAGTAACAGTTACAGTTCTTCCGTTTGTTATCATCACATTATCTGTTGATGCTGGTATACAATTACAACTCCACAAAGCATTGTTATTGTTTGCCCAATTTCCATTTCCTGAACCTACCGTATAGATTAAATTGTAAATATTAACTGTTAAACAAGTGCTGGATGTGGAGGTTCCGCACGAAGCCGTCTTTCCCTTAACACATACCTTACCTGTTCCAACAGTTTCCCAGCGAATATCAACGGAATTTCCGACAGTAGTCAAACTGGAATATTCCACAGAATTGAACACTATTTTTCCTCCAGTCACTGTCCATTCATATTCTGTGTAATACGATTCCAAAGGAGTTGTATAGGTAACCGTTGGCTTTGGGTTTGAAATATCATTGTTTTCCGGCACCTCGGTAGTTCCCGTTACTACGGAAGGAGGTAATGCCTGAACATTAACCAATAGTGTTTGCTCAGGACCTGAGCATCCGGCAGCAGTCGTCTCATAAACTTTAACGCTCCCCACCACAGGGTTTGCCCCCCAATTCACTGATATTTTCTCTGAGTTATTTACCGCCTGGCTACCGGTAAGTGAGAAAGACGACTGTCCACTAACCGTCCAGCTATATGTGCTCGTGTTTGTGAAAGATGTCAATAAATATTCAGAATTAGTCGTATTGGTACAAACACTGTTTGCACCCGTAAAAGTTAGAGGCGGGGGCGATGAACAATTCGTGTCATCGCCAAAAGCAAACTGTCCGAATACCGTGAGGCCTGATCGGCTTATTTTATTACCGGATGTATAAGTTACATGCGAGCCCGAAAAGCCCCAGGGCACTGAATCATCTGCCCGCCTAAGCAGCCGTGTATTGTTATCGATGACGACCGTAGGGGGATTGATCGTAAAACCATTACCCGTAAGGCTCAGATTATACGCTGCATTGGCCAGCGCATTGGCATCCGTCAGCGTCCAATAACCATCCCGGAAAGTATTGTATGAAAACACTGCGTCTGGCGTATCCTGTAGCCCACCGGCTAAACCTAAACTCCCGGGAAAAGCTGCGTTGAATTCAATGATCACAGATCCGGGATCAACACTTGTAAAAAGCATTTCTGCCGGACGATATTGCAAGGATGTTCCAATGGGAAACAACACTGCGCCTCCGGGTGATGAGCTGCTTTCAATATGCCTCTCAAATTTACCAATGATGATTCCGGAGGTATATGAAAGAACACCGGTATACTGGGTTCCTGTCAATGTGCCCTTACCTAACGTCAAGGTGTGATCTCCACAATTAATATTTCCTTTGATCATGGTAAGTGTGCTGGTGGTATTGCTATTGGAGCCCACTTTCACATCAGTATTGAGATAAAGTGTGCCACCCGGCTTGTCAATTATTGTATTATTAAGAATCTGAGTAACACTCTTGATAATATGTTGATCACCGGTGCCATCAAAAATTACTGTTCCGGTGCCTTCTGTAAATCCTGTATTGGTTGAGCTTGTATTATCCGTCCAGTTTCCGCGTAGCCGGAGAATTCTTGTAGCGCTAGCCCCACTTAACGTAGAGTTTAAAGTAAGATCTCCGTTTACAGCAATCGTAGTATTATTCGGCAAAGATTTCGTGCCACTGCCTGAAATGGTTAGGTTATAGTAGGTTGGGTAAGTTGAAACAATACTTGGCGTAGAAATCGTTAAAGAACCCTGATAAAAATTAACTGTATTGCCTGTTGCTGAGGCATTGAAGGTACCTGTATTAGATGTAGGGAAAACCGGAGGAGATGAAGTTGTTCCACCAATATTCAACGTAGAATTTACGGCATTGGTCCAAACATCTGGAATTGGATGTACCTGTGATGTTACCTTCAATCGTGATATTCCCGTTATTGGTAATCGTAAAAGGCCCGTTAATGGCCATGCTTCCTGAAACATAAAGGTTACTGCCGGAGGCAATCGTTTTATTTCCCCCCGTAATTGTTACGGCTGATGAACTGGCAATATTCCCGTTGCCTCCAATGATTTTGTTCAGGCCGCTTAGGGTTAAAGCAAGGGTGCCTGAAATAGTGCCATCTACTATTAGGTCACCCCCAACTGTCAAGGATCTATTATTGTTATCAGCGAGGGAAGCACTTGCCTCAATAGTCAGATTATTGACAGAAGTGTTGTTTTGCGTTATTGTTATTGGATTGCCCGTAGTTATTACGGCATTATTAATGGAAGATGGACTTCGCTCCACCACAATTAGTCCACGAACCTGACTGGTGCCAAAAACCACCACCATTGGCTGAACGACATTGGGCGGATAATTCATTACTTATTGTCCAAAAGGACAAAGTAGAAAGCAACGCTGTAACTACAAATAGCCTGTTCATGATTTTACCAAAATTAAAGACATACAAAAATAATTCCCGCTAGAGTAAAAAGTATACCAAGTTGATACTATATTTTATAAGTCACTGATTTGTGGAATTTTAAGCAATCTAATTGGTGGACAAGCGATCCTATTTGCCAAAATGAGATGAGTATTTGTTAATCTGGGAATGCAGTTAATTCACATGGATCTCCTTGACTGCATTATATTTAGTGATATAGCACCTCGTACCTGGAATAGGTACTCCTGAATTCAGGCACTATCTCCTTCATGAGCGCCACCATTTTCAACTCATTCTTATCATGGGCAAGATCATGAAACAGAGACACCATTGAGTTGATATAGCTGTAATCAAATTGATCCACCCGGGCCTTCATTATCTTTTCATGGTGTGTGGGTATGGTGTTTTCCTTATCATTGAGCAACTCTTCGTAAAGTTTCTCTCCTTCCCGCAGTCCGGTAAATATTATATCTACTTCCTTACCAGGTTCAAGACCTGACAGGCGAATCATCTTCTTTGCCAGGTCCACAATTTTCACCGGCTTGCCCATGTCAAAAATGAATATCTCTCCTCCCTTACCCATGATGCCTGCCTCTAATACCAACCGGCAAGCCTCTGGTATGGTCATAAAATAACGCGTGATATCTGGATGGGTCACAGTAACCGGGCCCCCATTCTCAATCTGTTTTCTAAAGGTTGGTATTACTGAACCATTAGACCCCAGCACATTTCCAAAACGGGTAGTAATGAAGTGGGTGCGATTCTCATGCTCTTTGCTTGATCGATGTTGAAGAGACTGTACATATATCTCAGCAATACGCTTGGAGCAACCCATTACATTACTTGGATTCACAGCTTTGTCAGTAGAAATCATGACAAAACGATCTACACCAAATTCGATTGACAGATCTGCCAGTAACTTCGTTCCCAGTATGTTTGTAACCACTGCTTCAGACGGATTGCTTTCCATCATGGGCACATGCTTATAGGCAGCCGCATGGAGTAGGAATTCCGGTTTGAACTCATTAAGAATGCTTCGTATGCGAGGCTCATGCGTAATGTCAGCAATAAAAACCATAAGTTTCACATCTGGCAGCAATCCCCTCAATTCCTTTTCAATTTCATATAATGGGCTCTCGGCTTGATCAATCAGTATGATACTTTTAGGATGATAATTGATCACCTGTCTTGCCAGTTCAGAACCAATAGAGCCTGCCGCTCCGGTAATACATATACGTTTATGTCCCAGTTCTGCAAACAGTTTTGCCTCATCCAGCTTTATGGTGTCCCTGCCCAGCAAGTCTTCAATGTTTATTGTTTTTAATTGTTGCACCCTGAATTCTCCCTTCACCCACTTCTCTGCAGGAGGCACAATTCTTACTTTAACTTTTTTGTTCAGGCATATTTCTGCAATCTCCTCTTTACGTTCCGGAGCCAGCTCCTTCACGGCAATGATGAGTTCAGTGAGATTCAAATCAATAATCTGTTCAGCCAGCTCACGCGAATGATAGATCTTAATTCCATTGATTACCTTTCCGGTTTTGGTAATGTCATCTTCAAAGAATGCTACCACCTTGAATTTACTGCTACTATCTGTTTCCAGAATGTGGCGTGTAATTATCCCCAAAGATCCGGCACCAAAAACTGCCACGTTGGATCGTTTATTCACCTCTCCTTTGAAATACATGAATATTGTTTTTACCAACAGCCGGTAATAAAACAGAAGCAAAAAGGAAGTAAAAAAAGTAATCAATAAAACGGAATACGGTATTACGTTTCTTCCCATGTTATAGTAATACATGAGATTAATCATAGACGAGAAAGCCAGACTCAACAGCGATGCATACATAATGCGTAAACCATCTTCAACGCCCGTATAGCGTACAATGCCCGCATAGCTCCTGGTTAAAAGTATGGCCGATATCCCACTGCCTACAGTAAGAAAAATGCCATTGGCCGGGTTAAAACTTAACATCTCTTTGATGTTAAAATTAAAACGCAATAAATATCCGAGGGAAGTGGCAACCGTGATTACAATCACATCAATAATGATGATAACCCATCGGGGAAGAATGGTAAGCCTGTTGATGAGTCTGGAGAACAAAAGGATCAGATTTTGGATTTACTATATTTTAACATTCTTTTTGCGCCAAGTAATGCTCCCGCACCCACTAATAATTCAATACCTGTAATAGGAACTGGCTGACCACCACCAGGACCACCACCAGGAGGTCCACCACCAGGACCTCCTACACCAGGACCATTTGGAGGCTGCGTATAACCAGGTGACACACCGACCAACCCTAAACAAAAAATAAAAAATATTATTCTTAAATATCTCATAAAGTTACCCAACCTTTAAGGTATAATTAATTTTTAACCACTCTCTCAATATAGGTTCTGCCTGCTGCACTAACCTTTATTATATAAACACCCTGAGGAAAGAACGTCATGTTCACATTTCCCCTGGAAACACCTTTGTCTGTCTTGAAAACAATAGTATCAAGTACCCTACCCAGATCATCAAGCAACAGGATTTGTTGAACATCTTCAGAATTTACCTCTACCGTGAAACGCTCTGATGCCGGATTTGGGTAGCAACTCAAAAATAACTTAGATTCACGCTCTTCACCAATATTTGGATTCTTTGACAGGTAAAACCGGTCTGACTGTGTCTTAGAATCGATTGTAAATGAATAGGCCCCTTCGGATATTTTTGAAGTCTTGCCTAAATAACTATCAACCAGGTAGTAATCTTCAAAGCCAAGGAATTCAGAAGTGGCATTAAAACTCAGTGACAACTCTCCATCCGTTTGTGCGAATATCGAAATTGGAATATCATGAGCATCCGGTAAAGTACTCACCGCATAATGAACCAATTTATTACCTTGCTGATCCATGAACGAAACAGACAGACGTTCAATACCTAATTCAAGTTTAGGGGCATCTAATCCAAGATCATAACCAAGGGTCGCTTTCTCTTTAATTAACAAAAATGCATTATCGGTTACACCCTGATAAGTGAGTGACATGGTTAACGAAGCCATTGAATTACTTCCTTTTCTATAATAAGTACCAGAACCTGTATTCGATTTGGCCTGTTCATTAATCGTAATGGATCCGACTCCAGGGGTTGACGCATACACCCAAAAAGCCTGACCCGTGGCAATAACTCCATCAGTAATGTCACCAATTTGTGTATCCGCGTTATATGAACGCCAGACTCCACCCACTACATCCCATGCAAAGATAGTTGGATCGATATTGGTCCTGTTCCATCCTGCACCATTATTCCATTGAATTGCAGACGGGTAGGGATTGCCCACCAGATTATAACCATCCGCTGAAGGAACACCATTGGCCGTGTGGGTGATTCCTCCCGACACACCGAGGTTAACTGCACCTCTATTGATTGTACCTTTGAAACTCACGATGGTGTTTGATACACCGTTCCACATGTAAGAATCGTAGCCAACACCTGGCACCAAGGTGGTCGCGCTGGAAGTTATAAAAGCTGTATACCCTTTGTTAATTATTCCTGCGACCGACTCTGTGTAGTAGCGGAATGAATGACCATTATTAATACAGCCTGTACAAGGAAAAGATGAACCTGGGAAACCACCTGTTACCGGAAAAGACCCAAGCGGTGAGGCCGCCTGAAGTTGTGAGACTGTCGCATTTGATATGGGCGTAGAAATAAATCGGTCCGTATCATCGGCTGCACTGAAATAACGCTGTACGATTACATCTCCTTCAAATTGTGCCGTAACGGGCAATTCAGCTATACTGGCATCCTCAGCAGGAGAATCATTGGTTGATAGTAAGGTAAATATAGATGTGTTAGAAGTGCCATCAGCATCAAAAGATGCATTCGGAGAAAGGGTCAATATTCCGCGTAGATTCTGATCACTTTGAACATTTACAAAAGCAACGGTATTATTAATAGCGATGTTATTGAATGTTGTTGCCGATGTACCTTGAATATTTTGAGCAGCTGTACCTGCAAAGGCTACCGTTCCTGTTGACGCATCAAAAGTTCCGTTGTTTATCCAGTCTCCGGCCACAGTGTGTGTAAACGAGCCGGCCGTAAATGAAGTGCCTGATCCGATCGTAACATCTCCTCCTATCGTCAGGCCCGTAACTCCGGTCACTGAAACGGTTCCGCTCAATACAAGATCCCCCGTGATGGATGTCGTGCCGGCCTGAAGACTCTTCGTTCCGCTGCCAGACAATACCAGGTTCACATATTCCACCCCTTTAACCGTCTGGTCAGCACCCGTATAGTTTACCGTGTTGCCAGCAGCATCGGCCGTCATGCCGGTGATCGCGCTCGTGCCTCCGATGTTCAGTATTGATCCTGCCCCCTGTATTATACGACCCGAGCCGCTAAGGGCTGTGTTCACCGCAAGTGTATTGGTGTTGATCAGTTCAACCGCCCCACCCGTTACCGTAACACGTGGTATTGCGAATGTGCCTGCAAGTGTCTGTGAGTTAGTGTTAAAGGTATGAACTCCTGTGCCCGCGGTAAAAGTACCATTACTGGTGATGCCGCCACGGAATACAACAGACTCTGATGTGTTACTCCAGGTGGCACCGTTGTTAATCGTCACCAGGCCAACAAATGTCTTAGTGCCGGTTGTCGTAAATGAGAGCGTCCCACTAACACCACCACCAACAGTGGTAGCACCGGTAACTAATATCGTATTGTTCGCGGTAAAGGTCACGCCATCGCCAACCGTTAAATCGCCTCCTACCGTTGTTACACCTGCAAGTGTCTTGGTGCCGCTGCCAGACAATGTCAGGTTAGCATAACCCAGGGCCTGAACCGTCTGGCCCGCCCCGTTATATTCTACCGTGCTGCCTGCAACCGAAGTCAATGTGCCATTCGCTGAGGTAAACATGGAACCGCCTACCTGCAATAACCCCGCTCCTGTAAACTGGATCGTGCTGCTGGACCCGATACCGGTTATGTTGCCGCTGACCGTGGCCGTGCCTGTTGACAGGACCAGCTGATGATCTGCCCCACTGCCAGAGGCTGTAAAATCAATATTACCAACATTCAGTGTACCTGCTCCAACGTCTAATATGTTCGATCCAGAGGTCACTGCCTGGGGAATAGTAACTGTTGCCACAGTTAAGCTACCACCTGGATTGATCGTTAAGGTATTGGTTACACTGGTGCCCGCATCATATAATAATGCACTACAGGTTTCTGACCCACTAACGGTAACAGCAAAACCGTCCCCGATAAATACATAATCTGTCGGTCCGGGGGTGCCCGTTGCTGCCACTCCTCCAAAACCTGTGGTTGACCAGGTCGTATTCAAATTCCAATCGCCATCTGATATCGAATAGTAGTTGCTACCACCAACGGCTATCGTTATTTCACCTATACTGGGATCCAGGAAGTAAGTATTATCCTTGTTAATTGCGGCTGAACTTAAACTGCCCCAAGTACCTGATGCTGATTGCAAAGCACCATTTAGTATCAGCGTGTTGGCTATATGCGTGGTGATGGCTCCTAAATCCGCCTTAACACCAGTGCTGATAGACAATTCACCATCGATTTTTGTAGAAACTCCAAAAACCTTGATGCCCGATCCTGACAGTGTTAAATTATTAAATGTGGTTGATGCTCCTGATATATTCTGTGTTGCACCGTTAAAGTTTATTTTACTCCCTGTGCCGGTAAAAGTTCCATTATTAGTCCAGTCTCCGGCCACAGTGTGTGTAAACGAGCCGGCCGTAAATGAAGTGCCTGATCCGATCGTAACATCTCCTCCTATCGTCAGGCCCGTAACTCCGGTCACTGAAACGGTTCCGCTCAATACAAGATCCCCCGTGATGGATGTCGTGCCGGCCTGAAGACTCTTCGTTCCGCTGCCAGACAATACCAGGTTCACATATTCCACCCCTTTAACCGTCTGGTCAGCACCCGTATAGTTTACCGTGTTGCCAGCAGCATCGGCCGTCATGCCGGTGATCGCGCTCGTGCCTCCGATGTTCAGTATTGATCCTGCCCCCTGTATTATACGACCCGAGCCGCTAAGGGCTGTGTTCACCGCAAGTGTATTGGTGTTGATCAGTTCAACCGCCCCACCCGTTACCGTAACACGTGGTATTGCGAATGTGCCTGCAAGTGTCTGTGAGTTAGTGTTAAAGGTATGAACTCCTGTGCCCGCGGTAAAAGTACCATTACTGGTGATGCCGCCACGGAATACAACAGACTCTGATGTGTTACTCCAGGTGGCACCGTTGTTAATCGTCACCAGGCCAACAAATGTCTTAGTGCCGGTTGTCGTAAATGAGAGCGTCCCACTAACACCACCACCAACAGTGGTAGCACCGGTAACTAATATCGTATTGTTCGCGGTAAAGGTCACGCCATCGCCAACCGTTAAATCGCCTCCTACCGTTGTTACACCTGCAAGTGTCTTGGTGCCGCTGCCAGACAATGTCAGGTTAGCATAACCCAGGGCCTGAACCGTCTGGCCCGCCCCGTTATATTCTACCGTGCTGCCTGCAACCGAAGTCAATGTGCCATTCGCTGAGGTAAACATGGAACCGCCTACCTGCAATAACCCCGCTCCTGTAAACTGGATCGTGCTGCTGGACCCGATACCGGTTATGTTGCCGCTGACCGTGGCCGTGCCTGTTGACAGGACCAGCTGATGATCTGCCCCACTGCCAGAGGCTGTAAAATCAATATTACCAACATTCAGTGTACCTGCTCCAACGTCTAATATGTTCGATCCAGAGGTCACTGCCTGGGGAATAGTAACTGTTGCCACAGTTAAGCTACCACCTGGATTGATCGTTAAGGTATTGGTTACACTGGTGCCCGCATCATATAATAATGCACTACAGGTTTCTGACCCACTAACGGTAACAGCAAAACCGTCCCCGATAAATACATAATCTGTCGGTCCGGGGGTGCCCGTTGCTGCCACTCCTCCAAAACCTGTGGTTGACCAGGTCGTATTCAAATTCCAATCGCCATCTGATATCGAATAGTAGCTGAAAGCTCCAGTTGCAACGGTAACCAATCCGTTACCACTGAAGTAGATATCCGTCTTGTTAGTCGCTTGCGGTGATGAAGATAAGCTGCCCCACGTACCCGCCTGCTGAATCGCTCCTCCCAGAAAAAGTGAATTGGAGGTATAGGTATTCGCATTACTCAAGCTCGCAACCGCACCATTATCAATTGAAAAAACACCCGAAATCGTGGTCCCTGGCCCCATACTCAGTGTCTTGGTGCCACTACCATTCAGTTGTAAATCATTGAACGTGGTAGAACCACCTGTTATATTCTGTGCTGCACCGTTAAAGTTTATTTTACTCCCTGTGCCGGTAAAAGTTCCATTATTAGTCCAGTCTCCGGCCACAGTGTGTGTAAACGAGCCGGCCGTAAATGAAGTGCCTGATCCGATCGTAACATCTCCTCCTATCGTCAGGCCCGTAACTCCGGTCACTGAAACAGTTCCGCTCAATACAAGATCCCCCGTGATAGATGTCGTGCCGGCCTGAAGACTCTTCGTTCCGCTGCCGGACAAAACCAGGTTCGCATATCCCACACCTTTAACCGTCTGGTCAGCACCCGTATAGTTTACCGTGTTGCCAGCAGCATCGGCCGTCATATTTCTGATCGCGCTCGTACCTCCGATGTTCAGTGTTGCTCCTCCCACCTGTATTATACGACCAGTGCCGCTCAGGGATGTGTTCACCGTGAGGGTATTGGTATTAGTCAGTTCAACCGCCCCACCCGTTACCGTCACACGTGGTATTGCGAATGTGCCTGTAATTGTCTGTGAGTTAGTGTTAAAGGTTTGAACTCCTGTGCCCGCGGTGAAAGTACCATTACTGGTGATGCCGCCACGGAATACAACAGATTCTGTTGCATTGCTCCAGGTGGCACCGTTGTTAATCGTCACCAGGCCGACAAATGTCTTAGTCCCTGTAGTAGTAAATGTTATACTTCCGCTAACCCCACCACCCACGGCTGTTGAACCGGTGACCTGTAAGGTATTGTTTGCATTAAATGTCGTACCATCTCCAATGGAAAGGTCTGTGTTAATAGTTAAAGCTGCATTGAGTGAAATAATTGAACCATTCCCTCCAGAAAGGGAATTACAAGTACGGGGAGCGCCAAGAGCATCCACCGTTAACGTAAAACCGTTACCTACAATAATATCATCACCCGGTGCAGGTATGATGCCACCTGGCCAAGGTGCATTTGGTGTGGTCGAACTCCAGTTCCCACTTCCCGTGGTGGTAATCGTTGCAGCATTTAATGTGCCTGCTAAGAGAAGTAAGGCAAACAGTAAAAATAATTGATGATTAACCCTGCACACGTTTCTAGTCATAATATGAAATTTCAACCAACGACAAAACTAATCAATTTCCACGTTATAAACCATTTAATGCACTGTAAATCTGATTTGTAACTCATTGACATATCAAATCTATATCATAGGAGGGAGGATTTTTTTAGTGACCATGAATCTAAGTTTAATGTTTAAAATAAAGAAATGATAATGGCAGTAACCCGATGCAAATCATCATCCGGTAAATTACTTCCAGATGGCAGACACAGACCCTTTTCAAATAATGTTTCCGAAACTCCGGATGTGTACGATTCATAATTTTTAAAAACCGGCTGAAGATGCATCGGCTTCCACAAGGGTCTGCTTTCAATGTTCTCTTTCTCCAGCGCAAGTCTGATATCTTCCCGTGTTATTCCGCTGGTTTTCGAAGGATCAACAAGTATGGTAGTCAGCCAGCGATTGCTGAAATAACCAGACGGCTCTTGCAGGAAACCAATACCATTAACTCCTGCGAGATGTGACTGGTAATAATTAAAAACCGCTCTTCGCTGTTTCACTCGTTCTTCCAATACTTTTAATTGTCCTCTGCCAATGCCGGCACAGATATTACTAAGCCGGTAATTGTAACCAATCTCTGAATGTTCATAGTGCGGAGCAGGGTCACGTGCCTGGGTGGCCAGGAAGCGGGCCTTTTGTATCCATGCTTCATTACCGGATAGCAATGCACCTCCTCCTGCAGTGGTTATAATTTTATTTCCATTGAAAGACAAGATCGATAAATCACCAAACGAACCTAACTTTTGTCCGTGTAAACCAGAACCTAATGCCTCTGCAGCATCTTCAATTACCGGGATATCATAATTCCGGGCGATGGCCATAATTCGGTCCATCTGTGCAGGCATACCATAAAGATGAACGACAATAATGGCTTTTGGCTTTTTACCTGTCTTCTGAATCCGGTCGGTAATTGCCTCCTCCAATAAGTCTGGATCCATGTTCCAGGTGGTTAATTCCGAGTCGATAAAAACCGGCTTTGCACCCTGGTATACAATAGGATTACAGGTTCCTGAGAAAGTAAAACCGGAACACAAAACCTCATCATCCCTCTGCACACCCAATATGATTAATGCAAGGTGAATGGCAGCTGTACCAGCACTTAATGCTGCACAATGACTCATATCAACATATTGAGTGAGTTCATCTTCAAATGAATTAATATTCGGCCCTACGGGTGATACCCAGTTCGTATCAAAAGCCTCTTGTACAAACTTGATTTCATCACCACCCATATGAGGTGATGAAAGCCATATTTTTGAATTTGACATGGTTGTAAAGATAGCTACAAGTTATTGGTTTCAAGATACCCGAAACTGGTAAAATAGCAGCCGTTGTTCAGCGATATCTCCTTTGATAATAAAATGCAGGAATCAACAGCAGTAAAAGTGTGGGGTTCAATACCAGTCTGTGAAGGAAAGAAACCAGCGGACCGTTGTACCCAGGGAAATTGAATTTGAGAATGAAGTAAGGGATCAGAACAAACACCATCCCGCACAATTGCACCCACACGGCAAACAATACGTACTTACGCTCATAAAACAATGCATAAATCAGCATGACGGCCAATGCATCATTAACAAGAAACCGGATGCTTCGATTAATGATGAAACGCCAGAAGTTATCTTCAGCACCAAAAAGTATGGCCACATCAAGGCGTTGAAACAAGAATACCAGCACAAGACCTGACACTGAAATCGCTGCCACTATAAACCTGATGCTACGTTGCTGGTTCATCAGGTCTCGACTTTGGTCTGGCGATCTTCATTACCCACACGATCCATAACAGAAACACAAAAAGATAAATAAATGCCGTAAATAAATATTTATGTGTGAAGTATAGATATCCTGGTTCATATAAGGAGACCAGAAACAATAAAACAATGCGTGCAAGATTAGCGACATGAATCACGATTAGACCCAATGGAGCAAACCAGACCATGGCTTTTATATACGGGCCAAAGGCGAACAAAAATGCAAGAAAAACAATGACAACATTAATACCATTACAACCTTCATACACCGAAACGATTGCATTTTCCCGTAATTGCAAATAGGTCGTGGGTTTATTCGGATAGTCATGTGCTACCGCTTCCTGTCCGACTATGTTTAACACCCAGGCACTCTGCTCAGTAACCCAATGCGTTACAGGGTCCGGCTGCGGATGCCAGTGCGTTATCCACGCACCGTATATCAGATTTCCAACAAGGTAAATACCTAAGAATTTTACAAGAAAAAGTATGGTGGGTTTGAACTCCCTGATCATCAGTTTGAATTTAATGGTCTCGCAGGCACACCCGCTACGGTAGTTTTTTCATCCACATTTCCGGTTACCACCGCTCCTGCTCCTATGCGGCTTTGATCGCCAATATTAATTCCGTTCAATACATTCGCTCCTGAACCTATCAGGGTTGCCTTGCCCATTTTCACTTCGCCAGCAATGTTGGCACCAGGCATGACTGAGCAATAATCATTGATTAGCACATCGTGACCCACGGTGCAATTGAGATTGACCAGCACATGTTTACCAATGACAATATCTGCAGTGAGAATGACCCCGGCTGTGATAATTGTGCCGCTTCCAATCTTCACGGAAGCTGTATCCTGGATCAAGGCATGCGGATGAATTAACACAGGAAAATGAATGTGCGGACTGGCTGACAGCTTTTCAGCGAGCTGCATTTTGATTTTCGGATTGCCGATGGCTATTACAACATGAATTTCTTCTGATGAAGTAAGTAACTCTTTCATAGCCCCGAGTACGCGTACATCACCAACTTGTTCACCGGTACTTTTTCCATCATCATAGAAACCTGTCACCTCCCACGCTGGCAATGCTTTCAGCATGGAGAGTATTTCCCTGCCTAATCCACCAGCCCCATATATCGAGATTTTCTTTTTCAAGCTATCATCACTTTACCCTTTTAACTATAATCACTTTGCGTTATAATTTTAGACTTTTGGCTTTAAGCTTTTCACTTCCCTTGCTGGATTCCCTACTACCACAACGCCTTCACCCACATCTTTCGTCACCACCGCTCCTGCCCCCACCGTTGCCCATGCTCCTATCGAAATTCCGGGAAGTATCACCGCTCCGGCACCAATAAATACTCCTTCCCCTAACTTTACCCTTCCACATAGTACCGCACGCGGAGCGATATGAACATAATCATTGATCACACAATCATGGTCTATGCTTGATGCTGTGTTAAGAATAACATGATTACCGATTATCGTATGTGCCTGCACGATGGCACCATGCAAAATCATGCAGCCTACTCCAAAGCCAGCATGTGTGGAAATAATGCATGATGAATGAATGGCATTAATGAACGCATGCTTTGTATTCGTGGCCACCTTTTTCCGCAAGGCATTATCTCCAATTGCGATTATCGCCCTTGCATCTGGAGAAAAAGACGGATCATATACACCCCGCTGCCCAACACCTAATAATTCACCATCGTACTTCGGATCAAACAATGCCAGCACCTCGATACCCTGAGAAAGCAAACAATCAAGCACCACTTTCGCATGCTCTCCACCTCCTTGCAATATGATTTTAATCCCGTTCAATTTATTCCTGATTTTTGGTTGCTGTTAAATCAATTCAGGCTCCCCACATTGTCAACTGTCAATTGTTCATTGTCAATTATTCCCTTTGAACTTCTCCATTGTTACTGAAGTAGCACTACTGATGCCTTCCGCCTTAAACACTTTTGCAATTGTCAAAAATAAGATTTTTAAATCCAACCCAAAGGATAGATGATCGACATACCATACATCATAGGTAAATTTTTGCGGCCAGCTGATTGTATTGCGTCCGTTCACCTGTGCCCAGCCGGTAATGCCGGGTTTCACGTGATGTCTTCTTTTTTGATCCTGATTATAAAGGGGAAGATATTCTATCAATAAAGGCCGCGGACCCACAACCGACATATCTCCTTTCACTACGTTAAAAAGTTGCGGTAACTCATCCAGGCTGGTTTTACGGATGATCGTGCCTATCCAGGTAAGTCGCTTTTCATCGGATAGCAATTCACCATTTTCATCGCGTGCATCGTTCATCGTCCTGAACTTAATCACCTTGAAAATTTTTCCATCTTTACCAGGCCTTGGTTGCACAAACCATACCTTGCCTTTATTCGATACTGCCAGTAATAATATAACCAACAGTAGTACAGGACTTGAAATAAGTAAAACAATCAGTGCACTGAATTTATCAAGTAATGGTTTAATGACGGTCGTGTACAAATTTTATTGATTCAGGTTTTTTTCTTTACAGGTAATCCTACGATTGCACTGGAAATAATTATCCGCCAGGTAAGCATCAGAATTAACGTTTCTCAATTCATTATTTTATACCAAAGTTACACATCTATGTTTATAAAACACTTTAGAAACATACTGATTACGTATGCAAAAATCAGCTTAACCAATTCATAAAAAAAATCGCCCCGGAAGTCGAAGCGATTTAAAATTTAATAGTTGTAAAAATCGATCTTCTATTTCTTCTTCACCTTTTTAGCAGCGGCCTTCTTTGCAGGTGCTTTTTTAGCCACCGCCTTCTTGACAGCGGCCTTTACCGGAGATGCCTTTTTCTTTGGTGCAGATTTCTTTGCAACAACTTTCTTTGGAGCAGGCGCTGCAGCGTCAGGTGTTTCCTTCTTACGTGCGAAGCGACCAAATCTGCCCTTGGGTTCAGGTGCATTTTCTGCAAGTGTTAAACATTCTTCCAGGGTCAACTCTTCAGGAAGTTTTCCTTTCGGAATCTTGACGTTTTTCTTACCTGCCTTTATATACGGACCAAAACGACCATTGAGTACCTGAATATCTGGATTTTCCGCAAAGCCTTTAATCAATCTGTTGGCATCTGACTCGCGTTTGGCCTGAATTAATTCTACGGCACGCTCTGGTGTAATCGTATAGGGATCTTCCCCTTTAGGAATCGATACAAACTTTTTATCGTGCAACACATAAGGACCAAAGCGACCAATGTTTACATTCACTTGCTTATCTTCAAACTGCCCCATGTCGCGCGGCATCTTCAAGAGTTCCAGCGCATCTTCCAGTGTGATATTTTCGATGAACTGCCCTGGTCGCAAGCTGGCAAACTTCGGTTTCTCACCTCCGTTATCGTCAGGGTTTTCACCCACCTGAATGTAGGCACCATACTTACCGAGCTTCACATATACATTCTTGCCCGACTTTGGATCAACACCCAATTCTTTACTCTTATTCTGTACCGAAGAACGCTCCACCAGTTCAGTTTTTGAAACTGTTTTATGAAACGGCGTATAAAACTGATCCAGCATCTTTTGCCACTTCAGTTTACCACTCGCGATCTCATCAAACTCCTGCTCTATTTCGGCAGTAAACGAATAGTTGGTGATATCCGGAAAGTGTTCCACCAGAAAATCATTCACGATCATGGCTATGTTGGTCGGGAATAATTTGTTGCTTTCGGCACCGGTGATTTCGGTTTCTGTCTCTGATTTAATCTTATCAGACTTTAGCACATGCACCTTGTATTTACGCTCCACTCCTTCGCGACCTTCTTTCACTACATAACCACGCTTCTGCACAGTAGATATGGTAGGTGCATACGTAGAAGGCCGACCAATACCTAGCTCTTCCAGTTTCTTTACCAGGCTTGCTTCCGTATACCTTGCCGGATGACGCGAGAATGTTTCCGTAGCTGACAACTGATTTAAATCCAACGCCTGACCTACTAGCAATGGAGGAAGTACTTTGCTGCTTTCGCCATCTTCATCATCATCGTCTTTCGACTCGAGATATACTTTTAGAAAACCTTCAAACTTTACCACCTCACCAGAGGCAGTTAGTGTTCTTGGGTTGGTTGATATGGTAATCGTTGCCGTTGTACGCTCCAGTTCTGCATCGGCCATCTGTGATGCGATGGCACGTTTCCAGATCAGGTCATAAAGTCGCTGTGCGTTGCGATCCATGCCTGGATTCATCAACCGAAAAATCGGTAGGGCGAATCGCTTCGTGTGCTTCCTGTGCTCCCGATGTTTTTGTTTTGAATCTGCGTGTTTGAACAAACTCTTTTCCGTAGGCAGATTGAATTTGTTTCACAGCACCCTGCACTGCTTCATCTGATAAATTCACAGAGTCGGTACGCATGTAGGAAATCTTACCTGCTTCGTACAGTTTCTGAGCCACCATCATGGTTTGCGAAACAGAGAAACTTAATTTTCTTCCAGCTTCCTGTTGCAATGTTGATGTAGTGAACGGAGGTGATGGTGATTTCTTACCTGGTCGTTTTACCAGATCACCAATAGAGAACTTTGCTCCTTTGCAGGATTCCAAAAATGCCAGCGCATCTTTTTCATTGGTGAATTTTTCAGAAAGTTCAGCAACCAGTTGCTTACCTTTTCCTAAATCAAAAATAGCAGAAACCTTAAACGAAGATTTTGCTTCAAACTTTTCAATTTCACGTTCACGCTCAACCACGAGCCGAACAGCTACCGATTGAACACGTCCTGCCGATAATCCGGTGCTGATTTTTTTCCAGAGAATAGGAGACAATTCAAAACCAACCAGTCGATCCAGCAATCGTCTTGCCTGTTGTGCATTCACTAAATCAATATCAATGCCGCGTGGGTTTTTGATCGCATTGAGGATGGCATTCTTGGTAATCTCCGTAAAAACAATTCTGCGCGTCTTCTTATCAGTTAAGATCAAGTACTTCTTTCAAATGCCAGGATATGGCTTCTCCTTCACGGTCCTCGTCACTTGCCAGGTAAACCATTTCGGCATCTTCAGAAAGTTTTTTTAACTTCTTGATGATTTCCTTTTTATCGGGCGATACTTCGTAGGTAGGTTCAAAGTTATTTTCGATGTCGATGGCACCATTTCCTTTCGCCAAATCACGCATGTGCCCCATGCTGGAGGTCACCTTATAATCCTTTCCGAGATAGCCTTCAATCGTTTTCGCTTTCGCGGGAGACTCAACAATTACTAAGTTTTTCGACATGTCTATTTCTTTCAAGGAGGCTTCAAATATCAGTATTTTTTTAAAAACACAAACTTACAGCATCGTCTGAGCGGCTGATTTGAATTTCAAATTGTGCTTTTTCACAAAACGTAAAAAGTGACCGATTAACTTGATAACCACGATTTTGCGAACCAAATAGTAATCCATTGATCGAGAGTAATTAATAACCACAAACAATTTTTTTGCTTTAATTTTGAATTTTAAGTGCCATGCCACACAATCTATTTTTTATTAGACATGCCCAAACTCATGACAGTCAGCATCTATAACTCCGATAAAGAGCGTGAGTTAAAACCAGCAGGCATAATAGCAGGCAACTGCAACTTGGAAAATATCTGAATGCATCAAATTATCATGCAGATCTGATTATTTCGAGTGATGCCTGCACGCGCGAAGGCAACAGCAAAATTAATTGCGCTGCGAAATAAATTATCCCAGCTCATCAGATTCAGTTATGTTGAAAAGATATATTCAGGAGACATTAGAAATTTATTAACGCTGATTCAGGCAAACATCAGATTCGGTAGAACAGCTATTCATGGTAGGACATAATCCTACCATACTTGAATTGAATTAACTACCTTTCAGATACACAAAAGAACACCATGCAACCTTGTGAACTAAGCGTGTTAACCTTCAATGAACGGTGGTCTCAAGTCACTGAAGGATGCGGTATATGTACATTGAACTATCCGCTCCTATAATTAATGTATGGATCGATACAACCATCCGGAAGGCTATTTTGACCCCAACGGTCCTGGAATAAAAGGAAATCTATTCGGACTTCCATTTACTATCAGAAAATGCAAGGGTAGTTATTGTTCCGGTTCCGTGGGAAGTAACTGTTTCATATACCAGCTGGCACAGCATTGGGACCGCATGCGATTCTTAAGGCATCCTCACAAATTGATTTGTTTCATCGGGAAATCAAGGATATCTGGAAACTTGGCATCGCCATGCTTCCAGTATCAGATGAACTTTACGAAGAAAATAAAAATTTACGATTGCTTGCGGAAAGTCATATTCAATCACTTGATATCAGTAAAGAGTCTGAATCAGACAATATTATTACCGATAAAATCAATGAGGCTTGTGAAAATCTCAATATCTATATAAAGAATACCTGTTCACGATTGGTTCAGTGAAGGAAAATTGGTTGGCCTGCTGGGCGGAGATCACAGCACACCACTCGGATTTCTTCGCGCACTGTCAGAAAAATATGATCGCTTTGGAATTTTACAGATTGATGCTCATGCTGATTTACGAAAGGCATATGAAGGATTTCAATATTCCCATGGATCAATCATGTTCAATGCCTTAAAACTTCCTGCTGTAGTAAAAATTGTTCAAGTGGGCATCCGTGATTTTTGTGATGAGGAAATGCAGATGATGCAACGTGCCGGTGGCAGGATAAAAACATTTTTTGATTCCGATATTGAAAGAAGCTCACTATCAAAGGCAACAGCTGGGCTAATCAATGTGAAGAAATCATCAAAGAACTTCCTGATTTGATTTACATCAGCTTTGACATTGATGGATTGAATCCAAACTTGTGCCCACACACCGGCACACCTGTGCCCGGAGGTTTTGAACTGGAACAAATCTCCTTCCTGTTGAAACAAATCGTGAAGTCGGGAAAAAAAATCATTGGTTTTGATTTATGTGAAGTGGCTCCGGGTCATGATGAATGGGATGCCAATGTTGGTGCTCGAACACTTTGGGAATTATGTAACTGGATGGGCGTTTCACATAAGCTACTTAGTTTGAACTGAATTTATTTCCTACTTTAGCCACTTTCAACCTATTTTAATACACTGTATTGATGAGTGAATTAATCAGTGCTATTGCCACCGGAGTATGGACTCCCATTTTATTTCTTTTGATTTTAGGAGGAGTTTTTTTTTTCATCTATTCACGATTCATTCACTACAGATATTTTGGACATTCCATTGCCATTTTACAAGGCAAGTTTAACAACCCCAACGATCCGGGGCAAATCAGTGCCTACGAAGCATTATCTACTGCACTTGCATCAACCGTAGGTATGGGCAATATTGCAGGTGTTGCATTTGCCATTCATATCGGAGGACCCGGTGCCTTGTTCTGGATGTGGGTTACTGCCTTTGTCGGTATGTCAACCAACTTTTTCACCAGTACACTTTCAGTTATGTATCGGGGAAAAGATTCAGAAGGAGAAATACAGGGTGGCCCCATGTATGTAATCCGTGAAGCGATGGGCAAACGCTGGTATCCGCTGGCCGTTTTGTTTTGTCTTTGTGCGATGATCGGGTGTCTTCCCATCTTTCAGGCCAATCAACTTACGCAGGCCATTATTGACATTGGAATCAACTCGGAAGAATTGAAAGCCATGTCATTTCAATTTGTGGGAATGGAAATCAGTACACTGAAATTTGGTATTGGATTTATCCTCATGATCATTTCAGGTATTGTAATCATAGGAGGAATACAACGCATCGGAACATGGGCTGGCAAGATGGTTCCACTCATGATTGTTATTTATTTCTTTTCCGTGCTCGCTATTCTCATCATTCATATTGATCAGGTACCTCATTATTTCATGCTGATCATTACGGATGCATTTTCTGCCGAGAATTATCATGGTGAACAGGCCTTGGGTGGAATGCTGGGTGGATTGATTGTATTGGGTGTAAGAAGAGCTTCGTTTTCAAATGAAGCAGGCATTGGTACGGCTCCTATGGCGTTGGGTGCTTCACAAAGTACAGAACCTATCCGTGAAGGATTAGTTTCCATGTTAAGTCCTGCCATTGACACCCTGTTGGTTTGCACACTTACTGCACTGGCGATTTTAGTAACGGGTGTATGGCAAAGTTCTGATTCGAATGGTGTAACACTCACTGCCTCCGCCTTCAATAGTTCCATGCCAGGCATTGGAAAATATCTATTGCTGCTCTGTGCTTTCTTTTTTGCTATTACTTCGTTGTTCTCTTACAGTTATTATGGAAGTAAAGCACTCTCCTTTCTGATTGGCGTGCCGGCCAGTAAGTGGTACAATTACTTCTATTTAATCACGATCATTTTTGGCGCTGTGGTGTCCATGGATCTGGTGATCAATATCATTGATGTAGCCTATGCATTGATGGCCATCCCAACTATGGTATCTGGATTTGTGCTCGCTCCTAAAGTGATGAAGGAGGCAAAGTCCTATTTCAGCAGAATGAAAGCAGAAGGAAAACTCTAAACACGGGCTTCCATATTTTGATTATCCTTACTCGTTAAAGGATAATCAAATAATCCTTGCTCTTTGATGGCTTCCTCCACTTTGGACGGAACAAATCTTTCCCATCCCGGTTCTCCACTTCTGATCATAGCCAGCACATTGTCAGAAATAATATGAAGGTTGCTCACGTTGGCTTTGCGAACATCTTCCAGCTTATTGTTTTCCATCAGGTACCGGAATAAAGACTTTAATTTATCCGGTAAATCTTTTTCAAAATCTGAAAGTGTAAACAATTCTGTGCCGTCCAGGTGGCGCAAAGAAGGATAGATATAGAGTTTCACGTTGGTTCCAAATAAGGATGCAAAACTTTCCATAATGCCACCTCTCAGATTTTCATAGGTTTTCTCTTCAAATATTTTTTGAAGTGCATAAATCCCCAACACCAATCCTATTTTCTTTCCTCTGGTTATTCTCGACAGGTAGTCAACCAACCGGTAGTATTCAAAATAATTAGAGATCAATACGGTCTGCCCCAATGAACAAATTATTTCAGCACGATGCAGAAAGTCTTTTTCATCAATCTCTCCATTCGAACTTAAATCGTTCAAGAGTTAATTCAGTGAGCACTACAATTCGTGGAACGCTCTACATCCGGCTCGTTCTTGAAATGTCTGCGCGAAGCAAGCAGCATGTCAACATTTACATGAGTTACGGGTCTGAATCGGCCACGCAATACCAGTACATTTTTCTTATATAATGCTTCTGATGGTTGCATTACCGTTCCGTCCGGACCGAACATAGCTGCTTTGGTGAGTCCATTCTTAACCAGCTTCAACGCCATGAATCGATTATCAAGATGAACAAAATCAGGTCCGCTCAGGCGGAACATATCCACCTCCATACGCTTGGAAGTAAGTCCGTCCAGCAGAGAATTGATAATTTGTTCAGGATCTTTCATGAACATGCAACCGTAAATCATGTTCACGCCAAGAATACCCAGCGAAACCTGTTGCTGCAACGGATCATTGTCGTGCATTTTAACATGAACGACACAATCATTCACCGGCCCTTCAGGTAAAAGTTGAAAGCGAAGGCCAATCCATCCATGACCGTGATTGGTGCGTTCAAAATTCAAAACTTCAACGGTATCCGCGAATGCAAAAAAACGGGTTTCCGGAATTCGATGAGGAAGTCGTTCAGGCAATAACCTGTATTCATGATCCAGCATTTGAATGAGACGGTCTTCACAAACGTATCGTTCACAAACACCATAAATCGCATCACTGAATTTCATGTCGTAGGCCGACATGGTTTTGGCAATCGTGCCCGAAGCACCACCTACCTTGAAAAAATTAGCAGCCACCTCTTGTCCTGCACCAATCTCTGCAAAGGAACCATAAATGGCCCTGCTCAGATTGATCCTCAATGCTTTCTCTTGCGTGGTCAGCTTCTTGATTTCTTCCATGCTACAGGTTAAAAAATACCGGGTTATATGAAGGTGTGAATTTCGTATTTTTTCAAGCTAAATGATTGTTTTCATCTGAAAAGTTTGAAGCTTACACATTCAACGTTGTTAAAACGCGTTTTTGATAATTTTAGTTTAAGGTCTATTTTGCGCACTTCAATTTATACTGCATGTCACAAAGAGGTAATTTTTCAGGTCGGATAGGTTTCATTTTAGCAGCGGCAGGTTCTGCTGTTGGTCTTGGTAACATCTGGAGATTTCCTTACCTGGCTGGATCCAACGGAGGCGCAATCTTCCTCCTGGTTTACCTCGCTTGTATTCTATTATTATGCTACCCGGTTATGGTTGGTGAAATTGCCATCGGCCGCTCTGCCAATAGTGATGCCTATGGTTCTTACCATAAATTTGGAGGACGAAAGTGGGGATACCTCGGACTATTTGGAATCATGGCCGGTATTTTCATCCTCTCATTCTATAATGTAGTGGCCGGATGGGCCTTTGGATATTTTCTTCACATATCATTTGGCGACTTGCTCAGTCACCAGGATTTTGGTGGTTTCTTTGGAAGCTATGTGAATGATATTCTGGATGTGAGTTCACTGGCAGGTTTAGCAAATTCCAATTTTATTTTTTCATTGATATTCATGGCACTTACGGCCATCATTGTTTCTCAGGGAATTCAGAAAGGTATTGAGGCTGCCAACAAGATCATGATGCCTTCCTTGTATTTAATTTTAATTGGCATTATTGTTTACTCACTTACGTTACCCAATGCATTATCCGGTGTTAAGTTTTACCTCATCCCAGATTTTAATGAGTTAAAAATAAAGACTGTAGTCGATGGCTTGAAGCAGGCTTTCTTTTCGCTTTCACTCGGTATGGGTGCTTTGATTACATATGGTTCTTATCTTAGTAAAAAAGAGAATATAACCTCATCGGCTATAGTCATTTCCGTTGCGGATACTTCGGTGGCATTCTTTGCCGGATTGATGGTATTTCCATTAGTACATTTTCTTGCATTCAAACTCAATATTGATCCAAAAGAAATCGGAACCTCCGGTCCTCCATTGATCTTTGTCGTACTGCCGCAGATCTTCTCTGAAATGGGTTCGGTACTGGGTCGCATTATTGGTGGATCCTTTTTCTTGCTGGTTTGTTTTGCTGCTCTTACTTCAACCATCTCATTACTTGAAGTTCCTGTTGCTTATTTAGTGGATCAGAAGAAACTAAAAAGAAAAAATGTAGTGTGGTTCCTGGCGCTTTTGATTTTTGTTCTTGGATTACCAAGCATGGTGAGCCAGGGAATGATGCCTGCCTTCAATAAACTCACTTTTTATCGCGGACAGGATTTCTTGACTTTTATTGCCGACATGAGTGACATCTGCCTCACTGTAGGCGGCTGTTTAATGTGCATATTTATATCCCGTCAGTGGGGTATTGGCAACATGGATGCTGAGCTGGCACAAGGTAATGATAGCTATATGCAATCAAAAACCCGTACCTTCCTACACCTCAGCATACGTTGGGTAGCACCTGTTTTATTAGGAGTTCTGTCAGTGTTGATTATCGTTGAGAAATTTTTCGGAATCGATAACCTGATTTAATCCACCCAGTCTGCTACGAATAAATTCGTGTCGCGTGTGCCGTTGTTATTCCGGTTGCTGGAGAAGATGATCTTCTTCCCATCCGGTGAAAACATGGGGAAAGAATCAAACACACCATCATAGGAAATCTGCTCGAGGCCAGTGCCATCTTCGTTGATCATATACAGGTTAAACTGAAAGCCCCGGGTGCTTTTATGATTGGAACTGAATATGATCTTCTTTCCGGCAGGATGATAGAAAGGTGCCCAGTTGGCCTTGCCTAAATTCGTTATCTGTTTAAGATCAGAGCCATCAACATTGCAGGTATAGATTTCCATATCAGTAGGTGCAACCAAACCTTTCTTCAGATAATCCAGATACTCTTTCCTGGCTTCTTCGGTTTTAGGTCGCGATGCCCTGAATACCAGTTTCTTTCCGTCCGGAGAAAAGAAAGCGCCACCATCATAGCCCACTTCGTTGGTAATCTGTTTTACATTTTTTCCATTGATGTCCATGATATATAAATCAAGATCACCATTGCGGGTTGAGGTGAATACAATTTTATCTCCTTTTGGGGAAACGGTGGCCTCAGCATCATATCCTGGAACCTTGGTTAATTGCTTCTTGATTTTACCTTTCAGGTCCGCCACGAAAATATCGAACGAATCATAGATGGGCCATAAATATTTTCCGCCTGGAGCGCGCCCAGGATCTACCGGACATTCCTTTCCACCCAGGTGAGTAGATCCATATAGTATCGCCTTGTTACCCGGCATAAAGTATGCACAGGTAGTGCGACCCAATCCTGTGGAGATCATGGGAGGTTTCGTTCTGGCTACGCTCAAATCCATTCCTTCAACTGGCATGTAAAAAATCTGATCACAATTGAGACCCCACTGCTTTATTGTTCGATTGAAAACTCACCATCTTGCTGTCAAAACTCCAGTATGCCTCGGCATTGTCGCCACCAAAAGTCAGCTGACGAACATTTTTGAAATGTTTCTCCTGCTGGATAGTGAACAATATTCGTTGCAACAGATGGTTGTTGTGCGTACGAAATAGATACGGCAAGAAAAAGGATTGTTAATACAAGTCCTGTGTATTTACGTTGATTCATTATGTAGAATTTTTGCGCGAAGATACACCACCCAACAGAATTGAAATACCTTTCAATACATTAATTATACCTGTGCAGCCTTTGCCTGCTCCTCTTCCTTCAGCGCCCTGCGTAATATTTTACCCACGTTTGTTTTAGGCAACTCGTTTCTGAAAATAAAATACCGGGGCACCTTATAATTGGTCATGTTTTCAAGACAATAATTTTTTAATTCATCCAGGGTTAAGGAGTGATCCCGTTTAACAATAAATGCTTTGATCACTTCTCCAGATTTTGCATCGGGTATACCAATACACGCCACTTCCAGCACTTTGGGATGACTGGCAATAACATTCTCGATTTCATTAGGATACACATTGAATCCTGATACTTTGATCATATCCTTTTTGCGATCCACAATTTTGAAATAACCATCTTCATTCATAAATCCGATATCGCCCGTGCGGAACCATTCACCGGGAAAGAAAACTCCTGTGTTATCTTTTTCCCAATAGCCACTCATCACCTGAGGGCCTCTGGCGCATATTTCACCATTTTCACCGGTGGGTACCTGGTTTCCATCGTCATCAAAAATAGCCACCTCTGTGCCAGGCATTGGAATGCCAATCGTTCCGCTGCGATGATTACCGTCCAACGGATTGCAGCATAACACCGGTGATGTTTCACTTAACCCATATCCTTCAACGAGTGGTTTACCCGTTACTTCATTCCATTTTTTTGCGACTGCATCCTGTACGGCCATGCCACCACCAACGGCACCTTTCAGATGCGAGAAATCCAGATTTTTAAAGTCTTTATTGTTCAACAAACCATTGAAAAGTGTATTCACACCGGTAATAATGGTGAACTTATGCTTGCCCAATTCCTTTACGAAACCAGGAATATCCCGTGGATTGGTGATCAACACATTCTTCACTCCGGAAGAGTACATCAGCACACCATTTACGGTTAGGGCAAAAATATGATACATCGGTATGGCCGTAATTACCAGGTCATGATGATCCTCCGCCATATACGGCTTGAACCAATGGGTGATCATCATATTGTGAGAAATGATATTGCGATGTGAGAGCTGAGCTCCTTTTGAAATGCCCGTAGTTCCACCTGTGTATTGAAGCACTGCCACCTCTTCCACATCCACTTGTGGACGTGTGTACTTAAGTTGAGCTCCCCTTTTCAACACCGACTTGAAACTGATTGCTTTGGGAAGCGAGTATTCGGGAATCATTTTCTTGACATGCTTCACAACAAAATCTACAATGGCGCCTTTCACGGTGCCGAGCATATCACCCATGTTGGTAATGATAACATGTTTGGCGGGAACCTTCTCGAGAATAGTCTGAAGGTTATGCGCAAAGTTGGCCACAATGACGATGGCCGAAACTTCTGCATCTTTAAACTGATACTCCATCTCACGCGGAGTATATAGTGGGTTTGTATTCACTACGATCAATCCTGCTTTCAATGAACCGATAAATGCAATCGGAAACTGCAACAAGTTGGGCATTTGAATAGCGATGCGTTCTCCTTTTTTCAATCCCAGTTCATTTTGAAGATAGGCCGCAAAGTGTGTAGAAAGTTCATCGACTTGTCTGAAGGTAAGGGTTATACCCATGTTTTCGAATGCAATGCGGTCAGCATGTTTCTTGCCGGCAGTTTCAAATAATTCGATGAGCGAAGAATATTCGAGGGGACCAATATCTTTTGGTGTGCCGGCAGGGTAATGTTTGAACCAGGGAAAATCTTGCATACGAGGTAAGTTTAAAGCTCTAATGTAGGGCAAAATTGCTTCCTAAAACAATCGTTTGTTATGCAATATGTATTGATTTTGATAAGATTAAGGCATAAAAAAAGCCTCATCCGGTTTTATCCAGATGAGGCTTTGCTGTAGAGGAAGGGCTCGAACCTTCACGGGGAAGTTAGCCGCAGGACATAAGAAAACATTTTAGTGGTCAACCCATTACCCTGTGTTTATCCTTTGCTCCCCACCCCCGAGACAGGAGGGCTTGTCTGCCAATTTCAACACCCTACATTATTGATAAAGAACGGTTTACTATCGCTGTAGAGGAAGGTCTCGAACCTCCACGGAGCAGTTAGTCCCGGTGTTACCCGAAATTTTTCCTGTTGTCTCCACCCCCGAGATCGGAGGGCTTGTCTGCCTATTTCAACACCCTACATTGTAAATTCTTCAGCAAAGAAACAGTTGATATGATATAATGTCAATAAAAAGTTAAAATAATTATGTAATATTTAATAATACTTTCATTTTATTGATAATTTTAAAAAATAATAACTTTAATATGAGCCGAAATTTTGAAATTGACAATACTGATTTGAAAATCCTGGAAATCCTGATGCAGGATGCCAAGAGGCCCTATACTGAAGTAGCCAGAAAGGTGAATGTATCGCAGGGAACGGTGCATGTGCGGATGAATAAAATGGAAGATGCCGGAATTCTTGAAAAAACCACATTGCGTATCAATTACGCTAAACTTGGCTATGACATCACAGCTTTTATCGGTATCTACCTTGAAAAGAGCGCTTTATATGATATGGTCCTTGCCAAACTCAGAAACATACCGGAGATTACCAACATACACTATACCACCGGCAATTATTCAATGTTTGTAAAAATCCACTGCCGTGATACCAACCACCTGAAAGAGGTTCTTCATGACAAAATGCAGCAGGTAGAAGGAATTGAACGAACCGAAACCATGATCTCACTCGAAGAAAGCCTGGATCGAAATCTAAAACTGTCCGAATAAAGAAAATTCAAGGTTTTCAGAACCTTAAACAACTACTTTTGTTGTACTTTTGAGCATTATTTGAAATTAGTCTAAATAGGCAACGATGAGCAAAGACAATCAGGTACTTGAAGAAATTACCTCCAAAGAATACGAGCACGGGTGGACAGTAAACCTGGAAGCAGACGAAGCTCCAAAAGGTCTGGATGAAAATACAGTTCGATTCATTTCTGCCAAGAAAGGCGAACCCGCGTGGCTACTGGAGTGGCGATTGAAAGCTTTTCGCCTCTGGCAAAAAATGGAAGAGCCGAAGTGGCCGAATGTCACACTACCCTCCTATCAATTATCAGGACATTATCTATTACTCGGCACCTAAGAAAAAAGCAGCACTTGAAAGCCTTGATCAGGTTGACCCAGAATTGGTAAAGACTTTTGAAAAGCTCGGCATATCAATAACAGAACAAAAAAGATTAACAGGAGTTGCCGTAGATGCTGTCATCGACAGCGTTTCCGTGGCAACAACCTTCAAGGAAAAACTTGGTGAACTCGGCATTATTTTCTGTTCATTCAGTGATGCCGTTAAGGAACATCCCGAACTAATCAAGAAATATCTCGGCTCAGTAGTGCCGATGAACGACAACTACTTTGCCGCCCTCAACTCAGCTGTATTTTCAGACGGATCATTCTGTTACATTCCGAAAGGTGTACGATGCCCGATGGAATTATCTACCTACTTCCGAATCAATGCTGCCAACACCGGTCAGTTTGAAAGAACATTGATTGTTGCCGATGAAGGCTCATACGTAAGCTATCTTGAAGGTTGCACCGCACCTATGCGCGATGAAAATCAACTGCATGCCGCTGTGGTGGAATTGTATACCATGAAGGATGCTGAGATTAAATATTCAACTGTACAGAACTGGTATCCCGGAGATAAAAATGGTAAAGGTGGAATTTACAATTTCGTTACCAAGCGTGGACTTGTGCTTTGGAGATCACTCAAAGATTTCATGGACACAGGTAGAAACCGGCTCTGCCATAACATGGAAATATCCTTCCTGTGTTTTGAAAGGTGATTATTCAGTGGGTGAATTTTATTCTGTTGCTGTAACCAACAATTATCAGCAGGCAGATACAGGAACCAAGATGGTTCACATAGGAAAGAATACCCGCTCACGTATTGTGAGTAAAGGAATATCAGCCGGTAAATCACAAAACAGCTATCGCGGTCAGGTGCATGTGATGAAGCGTGCTACAAATGCAAGAAACCATTCACAATGTGATTCATTGTTGATGGGTGATCAGTGTGGTGCGCATACATTCCCGTATATCGATGTTGAAAATAATTCAGCTCGCATTGAACACGAAGCGACAACATCAAAGATTGGTGAAGATCAGATCTTCTATTGCCTGCAGCGTGGAATTGATGAAGAATCAGCTGTAGCGTTGATTGTAAATGGATATGCCAAAGAAGTATTGAATCAACTCCCCATGGAGTTTGCAGTAGAAGCACAAAAACTTCTCGCCTTGACGCTGGAAGGAAGTGTTGGATAATATGCCTGGATCAAAATATAAGAATTATGAATAGAAATGTTGACGATAAAAAATTTACAAGCCAAAATTGGTGATAAACAAATCCTTAACGGAATAGATCTGAAAGTAAATGCCGGTGAAGTGCACGCCATCATGGGACCGAATGGTTCTGGAAAGAGCACGCTTGCTTCTGTATTGGCAGGAAGAGAAGATTATGAAGTAACCGGTGGTGAGGTTGATTTCCTGGGTAAGAACCTTTTGGAGATGGAACCTGAAGATCGTGCCCGCGAAGGCATCTTCATGGCATTTCAATATCCGGTAGAGATTCCAGGCGTGAGCACCATCAACTTCATGAAGACTGCGTTGAATCAGATTCGTGAATATCGTGGCCAGCAGGCATTGGATGCAGTTTCATTTCTTCAATTGATGAAGGAAAAAATGAAGCTGGTTGAAATTGATCAATCATTACTTAGCCGTTCACTCAACGAAGGCTTCTCGGGTGGGGAAAAAAAACGCAATGAGATTTTCCAGATGGCGATGCTTGAACCCAAGCTGGCAATCTTAGATGAAACTGATTCGGGACTTGATATTGATGCACTCCGTATTGTTGCGAATGGAGTAAACAAACTTCGCAATAAGAATAATGCAACGATTGTGGTGACGCACTATCAGCGTCTGTTGGACTATATCGTTCCTGATTATGTACACGTGCTGTATAAAGGAAAGATTGTAAAATCAGGTGGCAAAGAACTGGCCCTTGAACTTGAAGCCAAAGGTTACGACTGGATTAAAAATGAAGTAGCTGTTGCCTGATATGAGTACGACCGTTACCCGAGATATCAAAAACGAAATCACTGAAGCCTTTCATCAACAAAATTTTGATGTAGCCAGAGATCATCGTGCACAGGCAATTGCCCATTTTGAAAAAGTGGGCTTGCCCGGCAGCAAGCAGGAAGAATATCGCTTCACTCCGATTACAAAAAGTCTTGAGAAAAATTTTAACTGGAATACGATATCGACTGTTTCTACCATTGATTCGATTGATAATTTTCTGATTCCCGATCTGAATGCGAACATTCTTGTGTTTGTGAATGGTCGGTTATTCAGCATTACTTTCAAAGATTGTGAGCCTGGAAAGTGAGGTAAAAATAATACCACTTAGCAAAGCGTTCAAAAGCAATAGCGATGAGATAACAACATGGTTTGACAAAGTGCTCACGCCAGAAAGCGATCCTTTCGCAGCCATGAACGCTGCCATGTGGCAAGAAGGTTTATTCATTCATGTCCCTGAAAATACCAGCGTAATAAAACCGATCTTCCTTTTACATTTTAATGATGCAAGCCAGGAACAGGCAATTGTTCATACACGCATTCTGGGCATCCTTGAAAAAGGCAGTCAATTGAGTGTGGTTGAAAAGTTTGATTCAACCGGAGAAAATCCGGTATTCCACAATTTCTCCGAAGAGTGGATTGTTAAAGAAAAGTCACACCTCGAATATTGCAAGATTCAGAATGATGCAGGAAAAAGTTATCAGGTTGCCAACACGGTTATTCATCAATCTGATTCAAGCCTTCTCAATACATTCACCTTGACTCTGAATGGTCAGTTGGTTCGAAATAACCTGTCTATCGTTATCGATGGCGAAAATTGTGAATCACATTTTTACGGTTTGTATTTACTTGGTGGAAACACCCTGGCTGATAACCATACGGTAGTTGATCATAAAAAACCCAATTCATTCAGCAATGAAATGTATAAGGGTGTTATGGATGGAAACTCGAAAGGCATTTTTAATGGAAAAATATTTGTTCGTCCTCATGCACAAAAGACCAATGCATTTCAGTCGAACAGGAATATCCTGGTTTCAGATTTTGCTACCGTAAACACGAAACCTCAACTTGAAATCTGGGCAGATGATGTGAAGTGTTCACACGGTTGCACAGCTGGGCAGCTGGATGAAGAAGCTTTGTTCTACCTGCGCTCACGCGGTATTGCTGCACCCATCGCCAAAGCCATGTTGTTGTATGCCTTCGCTGCTGAAGTGCTCGCTCCTATTCAAAATCAAACACTGAAATCATATTTAGATAGTCTGATTTCCGAACGGCTTCACAAGAACTTTTAATCATGACCACGCAGGCTGCCACCCGATTGGATATACAAAAGATCAGAACCCAGTTTCCGGTCTTGAACCAGCAGGTGAATGGTAAGCCACTGGTATACCTCGACAACGCGGCCACCAATCAAAAGCCGCAACGGGTTATTGATGCGTTGACGCATTATTACGAGAATGACAACGCGAATATACACCGTGGCATACATACGCTGGCAGAAAGAGCCACCAAAGCCTATGAGGCTACCCGTCATGCCATGCAGGAATTTATTCATGCAAAGCATGTGGAGGAAATCATCTTTACGCGTGGCGTTACAGAAAGCATCAATCTGGTAGCTTCATCCTTTGGAAGAGCATTTCTCAAGGAAGGTGATGAGGTAATTATCTCTGGCCTTGAGCATCACTCCAACATTGTGCCGTGGCAGATGATCTGCGAAGAGAAAAAGGCGATTCTGAAAGTTATACCCGTTACCGATATTGGTGAAATTGATGTTGATGCCTATCGTAAACTTCTCTCTGCCAAAACGAAAATCGTTGCGGTCAATCATGCTTCCAATAGCTTGGGCACCATCAACCCTGTAAAAGAAATCATTGATGCTGCCCATCAGTACGGAGCCGTGGTTTTAATTGATGGAGCGCAGGCTTCTGCCCACTTACATATCGATGTGCGAGCATTGGATTGTGATTTCTATTGCATCTCATCACATAAGATGTATGGGCCCACCGGCACCGGCATTTTATATGGAAAGAAAGAACTGCTTGAAAAGATGCCTCCCTATATGGGTGGAGGAGAAATGATCAAAGACGTTACATTTACAAAAACTACCTACAACGATATCCCTTATAAATTCGAAGCCGGCACACCCAACATTGCCGATGTCATTGCTTTAAAGGAAGCCATCCTTTTCATCAATGAACTTGGAAAAGAAAATATAGCAGTGCATGAATCTGAACTGCTCCGATATACAGTTAAAAAATTATCAGCCATTCCTGCCTTGAAACTGGTTGGTACAGCAAGTGAAAAAGTAAGTGTGCAATCCTTTGTCATTGAAGGCATTCATAATTTTGATATTGGTCAGATGCTGGACACCCGGGGCATTGCCGTACGCACCGGACATCATTGTACACAACCCCTGATGGATCGCTTTGGAATTGAAGGAACCGTTCGTGCTTCATTTTCGGTTTACAACACAAGAGAAGAAATTGATCAGCTTGCGGAAGGAATCGAACGAATTATTAAATTTCTGAAGTAAATGACCATAACTCAAATCCAGGACGAGATCATCAGCGAATTCTCCCTCTTAGACGGAGACATGGAGATGACTGTGTTTTATATCATGGAACTGGGTCAGAAACTTCCGGCATTGAAAGAAGAAGACCACACGGAAGATAATATTGTTAAAGGCTGCCAGTCGAAAGTATGGATGACCGCGCGTATGGAAAATGGCAAGATTTATTTCGAGGCAGACAGCAACACGGCCATCACCAAAGGCCTTGTGAGTTTACTAATCCGGATTTTCAATGGACAAACACCTGAAGATTTATTAAGTGCAGATCTTTTTTTCATGAATAAGATCGGTATGGAACGATTCATTGGCACACAGCGCTCGAATGGCTTTGCGGCCATGATCAAGCAAATGAAATTCTACGCACTGGCATTTAAAACCCAAAAGGAAATAGCATCGTGAGCGACCGTTCAGAAAATAGTGAATCAAAAACATCCGAAATACCTCATGGAGACCTTCGGGAAAAGGTGATTGCTGCAATAAAAACAGTTTATGATCCTGAAATTCCCGTGGATGTGTATGAACTTGGCCTCATTTATGAGATCAGTGTTTTCCCGGTAAATAATGTTTTTATTCTGATGACCCTCACGTCTCCTTCCTGCCCTTCAGCTGAAGTGATACCGGTAGAGGTGGAACAAAAAGTAAATGAAATAGAGGGAATCAACAGTGTGAAAGTAGAATTGACGTTTGACCCACCCTATTCACAGGACATGATGAGTGAGGTTGCCAAACTGGAACTGGGGTTTATGTAACTTTATAGTAAGGATTTCATATCTCAAAATGAAGGCTTGAACGAAAGAATAAATAACCATGTTGAGTAGGCATGTCGCATTATAAAACTTGAATTTTGATATTTGACTCTGAAACAATTTTAAACTTGAAATATTAAATCTGAAATAATATGTATCCAGAACCATTAGTAGCCCCCATGCGCCAGGACCTTACGGTAGCTGGCTTTAAAGAATTGAAAACATCTGAAGAAGTAGATAATGAGTTAAAAGACCACAAAGGAACCACCTTACTGGTGATCAACTCTGTATGCGGTTGTGCCGCAGGCGCTGCACGCCCGGGAATCAAATGGGCGCTTCAGCATAGTGAAAAGAAGCCAGATCATCTCACCACGGTATTTGCCGGTGTGGATAAAGAAGCGGTTGCCAAAGCACGTGAGTACACGTTGCCTTATCCTCCATCTTCACCCGCCATCGCTCTATTTAAGGATGGTGAATTAGTTCACTTTGTTGAGCGTCATCACATCGAAGGCCGCAATGCACAGATGATTGGTGAGCACCTGGTAGAAGTGTTTGACGAGTTTTGTTAATCCATTCTCATCGGAAAAATCATAAGGGCCTACGGGCCCTTTTTTCGTTTTTAAGTCTGCCTCAATTTCGCGTTATTAAATAATTGTGGACGTAGTATCATTACCATTGAGTCTTACAAATGCTTCCGCTGCTTTCACTCCTGCTTCTGCACCACGAAATTTTTCCATCATCTCATGACCACAGGCATAGATGCCCGGAGGATCCTGGCTTACGTGACAATACAACGCCTTGCGTTTGGTTTCCTGTTCTTTCGAGATATCAACATAATCGGTGGGATGAAAGGACATTGTTTGATTGCCTGCGCAAACTTCATAAAAGTAAATCTGAAATTTTTTCTTTGCCCGTGTCCATGCCTGCATGGTAAGGAAGCTCGCAGCCTGATGATCTTTATGTGAATCAATGGGCCATTGTGTGAATACGATATCCGGTTTTTCGTTGCTCATAAACTTTGTAACCTTGTTGATCCACTCTGTGCTGACGATTGTGTCACCATCTATCTGACCAAGAAAGTAAGGTTTAACATTTAAAATTTTACAGCCTGCCTCTGCTTCTTTCGTGCGGATATCTGCCGCTTCACTATGTGACTTTCCCTCAATGCCTGCTTCACCGCGTGTGAGATACAGGACCTTTACTTCATGACCAGCCGAAGAAAATTTAGCGAGTGTGCCACCACATCCGCTTTCCGGATCATCCGGATGACCTCCCACACAAATGATTTTTAATTTAATGCCTTGATCAAAAGATTCTGAATCAGCTAAAGCGGATAATGGCAACGCAGACATACCTGCTGCCGATGCTGTTTTGAAAAACTGTCTGCGGGATGTTTTTGGGTCCATAAAAATAAAATTTAGTCAGGCGTCTAAGCGCTCAAAGCGGTCTGACGTCTTGTGATTATTTCGTAAGTATTCCACCATCAATGGTAAAAGATGAACCTGTGATCCACGAGGCTTCATCGGAAACCAGAAACAACGCCAGTGAGGCAATGTCTTCCGGTTTTCCAAGGCGCTTCATCAACGTGTTGTTTGCCGTTTGCTGCACGATGCTTTCGGGGTTTTCAAATGCTTTTGCTGAATCCCAGATCAAAGGTGTATCTACTGGCCCAGGACAGATTGCATTGACGCGGATAACGGGTCCGTAATCCAGTGCCATTTCTTTCACAAGGGCGATCAGTGCAGCTTTGCTTGCACAGTAGGCTGCATGGTTGGGGAAACTTTTAAACGCTGCAATAGAACTGTTCACCAGCAGTGTGCCCCTACCATTTTTTTGCATTTCAGGAATCGCAAAGCGGCTCAGATAAAACACCGCATTGAGATTGGTGCTGATGGTTTCATTCCATTCTTCAAAGGAGATATCCGTTACAGATCCCAACCCAAGCTTACCTGCATTGGTTACCACGATGTCCAGTTTTCCGAAATGATTAATGGCTTCTTGTACCAGTTTTTCATTCACCGAAATTTCAGTAATGTCTCCGGCAACAAATACTGCCCGACCTCCTTGTTGCAGCAGCTGATTTTCAAGTTCAATACCCCGTTGTTCATCGCGTCCACTTAAAATCACCGAAGCTCCTTCGCTCACAAATCGTTCTGCCATGCCTTTGCCCATGCCACTGGTCGCACCTGTAATGATGGCTGTTTTGCCTTTTAGTCTCATAATGTGTTCTTTAAAAATTATTCTGCTATAAATTATTCCAAATACATCTTATTTGTGAAAGTACCTCAACCTTTACCCTCTCCCTGGGGAGAGGGATGTCTGAAGAATGAAGACAGGGTGAGGGTCTTTTTACATTTGCTATTTTGCTTTAATATTACTGTATGACAAGAATTCCTTTCATTTTATTTTTTGCAGTATGTTTCAATCTTCATGCTCAGCAAAATCCACTACCCCAATGGCCTGATCAGTTAAATCTATTTGTCCCTGAAGACTGGCTCGTAAATCCAATTACGACCCGCGCTGAAGTTTATCAATCTGCCGATAAGAAGAATCTGATTCTTTTCAACGGTCTGGTGAAACGGGTTTTCAGAACGACACCCAATGTAGCCTGCATCGATTATACCAACATGAGCAACGGCCAGCAACTGCTGCGCGATATAAAACCCGAAGCACGGATCACCATCGATGGACGTACTTATGATGTTGGCGGATTAATAGGGCAGAAAGAAAAGGCCTATCTGTTGCCAGCGTGGGTAGATCATTTTGAAGCAGGCAAAAATGATTTTGTGTTTACAGATTTTGCCGTCACAAAAATTACACCTTTTGTCAACTGGAAACCGAAGACCTGGTTACCTGATGCTAAAAATATCTCAGGGAAAGTACTCACGTTATCATTCAGGTCTCCCCTTCCCGAACTGAAAGACCTGAAAATAAATGTACACTATGAATTGTATGATGGTATTCCATTAATTGTGAAGTGGGTATCGTTGGAAAATAAATCAGCCAAGACATTCAAGATCGATCGCGTAGTCAATGAAATCCTTGGCCTCGTAGAAGAAGAAAGTGCCGTAGTGGGGTCACCCGATCAAATGAAAAAACAACATGGTATTTATGTTGAAACCAACTATGCTTTCAACAATGCCATGCGTTACGACATCAGCGACCAGACCACGCACTGGAAAATTGATTCACTCTATACATCACAAGTCAATTACAATTATGAAACGCCCTGTGTGCTGGAGATCTATCCCGAAAAGGCAAAAGGAATTATGCTTAAACCTGGAGAAACATTTAAATCAGTGCGCACACATGAACTCCTCATGGATAGTTACGACCGCGAGCGCAGAGGACTTGCCGTCCGCAAGATGTATCGCACAGTGGCTCCGTGGACAACACAGAATCCAATCTTCATGCACCTGGTGAGCAAGAATGATGAAGAAGTGAAAACGGCTATCGACCAATGTGCAGTCACTGGTTATGAAGCCATGATCTTAAGTTTTGGAAGTCATCTCAATATGGAAGATAACTCACCTGATAATATCAAGCGTTGGGCAGGTCTCGCAAAATACGCGCATGATAAAGGAATACTCATTGGCGGCTATTCGTTGTTCAGCAGCCGCAAGATCAGTGATGAAGATGATGTGATCGATGCAAAAACCGGAAAGCCGGGAGGAGCCTTCTTCGGAAACGCTCCATGTTTTGGCAGCAAGTGGGGACTTGCCTATCGCGATAAGATCAAGGAGTTCTATAAACAGACTTCGTTTGATATCTGGGAAAATGATGGTCCATACCCCGGTGATGTATGCGGGTCAACTACTCATCCTGGTCATACCGGCCTCGATGACAGCCAGTGGAAGCAGATGGAAATACAAAAAGAATTGTACCGTTGGCTGAATGAACATGGCGTGTATATCAATGCACCCGACTGGTATTTTTTAGATGGCACTCATAAGATTGCTATCGGCTATCGTGAGGTAAACTTTTCACTTTCGCGTGAGCAGCAGAAAATTATCAACCGGCAAAACATCTACGATGGCACGTTTGAAAAAACGCCATCCATGGGTTGGGGATTTGTACCGCTGACAAAATATCAGGGTGGCGGACCTGAGGCCGTGCTCGAACCTTTAAAAGATCATCTTAATGATTATGAACAATTGATGATTCAATATTATGGAGCCGGTGTGCAGGCTTGCTACCGGGGCCCGAGGTTGTATGATACCGAAGAGACGAAGCAAGTGGTGATCAAAACCATTTCGTGGTATAAAAAATACAGAGACATTCTCAACTCCGATATCATTCACTTGCGAAGGGCCGATGGCCGCGACTGGGATGGCATTCTCCATGTAAACCCATCACTGAAACAAAAAGGATTCGCGCTGTTCTATAATCCCACGAATGAAAAAATTACCCGAACCATCAAATTACCTTTGTATTATACCGGATTGACCAGCAAAGCAAGTATTACCGAAAAAGAGGGAAAAGCAAAGAGTTATACCCTTACCCGCAATTATGAAGCAGAGTTGACAATTAGTATTGAAGCTAACGGTTATACCTGGTTTGTGATTGAGGAGTAGAAAGCGTGAAGCATTATCTGGGGGAATCTTTAGCAAGGCAAAAAACACTGGAAACAAAAGCCATGCTGAAGCTTACAGGTTGTTAAAGACATTCATTGATCAGAGGCTATCAGAATCTTATATATCCGTGCAGATCTTTGGACAATGTTTAATCTCAAATGAACCTCATGGCAGATAACTCAAGCTTTCTCGTTACTTTTATTGCGGATACGCGTGGCTCCTGATGATCAACAGTAATCTCACAAAAGTGAAACATAAATTTCTGAGTTATCTTGCCTTTCTTTTCTTGAGCACTTCTATTTTACTGGCTCAAAGTACAGATTTAAAATTACTGGACAAGATCAATTCAGCTCCCAATGCATCTGCCGACAAAGCCTGGGAATTTGTTTCAAACAGTGTTACGCCTGTTAGTCTGGCAACACCCGTTTCTATGTTTGTGGTGGGGCATGTAACACACAACAAGGAGTTAAAACTTAAATCATACAAAGCCGGAGTTTCTCTCTTAGTGGCAGGAGTTATTTCAAGCACCCTGAAAGTTACCGTTCAGAGGGAACGGCCATTTACCACCTACCCGGATATCATTTACGAGAAAACCGAAACTGGCAGTTATTCCTTTCCCTCCGGGCACACTAACTTTGCTTTTGCTACAGCCACATCATTGACACTGGCATTTCCCAAGTGGTATGTAATTGTTCCTGCCTATTGCTATGCGGCAGCCGTAGGTTATTCAAGAATGTATCTGGGCGTTCATTACCCCAGCGATGTGTTGGCGGGTGCATTAATTGGAACAGGTTCCTCTCTTCTCACCTGGAAAGCACAAAAATGGCTTACTAAAAAAAGGAAGAAATAAACTCTCACATTCATCATAACGCAAATTGAACTACATCAAATTTATACTCAGCATCGTGCTTTTCATGGGTCATTATTGTACGATGGCGCAACAACACAGCACGAATCCATTTCCTGCCAATGTGAAGCGCATCTTGTTTATCGGAAACAGCATCACATATGCGGGTGAATACGTAACCAATATAGAAGCCTATTTTGCTGCTCAATATCCGGCATTGCGCGTGGAGTTTATCAATGTTGGACTTCCCAGCGAGACCGTTTCAGGTTTGTCAGAACCGGGTCATGCCGATGGAAAATTTCCGAGGCCCGACTTGCATGAACGACTCGCGCGTGTTCTGAAACAAACAAAACCAGACTGGGTATTCGCCTGCTATGGAATGAACGATGGAATCTATATGCCGTTGGATGAAGATCGCTTCAGAAAATTCAAGGAAGGCATCCACTGGCTTCACGATGAACTGGAGAAAGCAGGAGTAAAAAAAATCATTCACCTGACACCGCCAGTTTTCGATGAACGCAAAGGAGGTCATGAAGGATATGCCCACGTACTTGATACTTATTCAGATTGGTTACTAACCCAACACAGTATTGCGCAGTGGAATGTCGTGGACATTCACGGTGCGATGAAAACATACCTGGAAAATCACATTGAAAAAGATTCAACCTTTGCGCTGGCTGCTGATGGTGTACATCCTGGAAAGAATGGTCATTGGTTAATATCGAAAGAGATTTTACTATATCTGGGCGAAAAAAATATCTCGGCAGCAGAAAGTATCACGGATGCACTTTCTCATATTCCGAATGGAGACGAAATCCTGCCACTCATCGCTCAGCGCCAGCTGATGATGAAAGATACATGGCTCACGAGCACCGGACATCAGCGACCCGGAATGAAAACCGGACTTCCAATGCGCGAAGCAAAAGTGAAAGCCAAGAAAATACAAGAAGAGATTAACGCGTTAAATTCTAATCGAGCGAAATAAAATGAAAACAATTATTGGATTCTTTTCTCTGCTTCTGTTGTTGATGGGTTGTGTTAAAAATACTTCCTCGCCAAAAGAAGATACTTCAACAAGTGACTCACTGAATTATCCATCAGAAATTCTTGACTTCACAGCCGATAAAAGAAATCCAGTCTTTACAGGAACTGGTGTAAACACCTGGGACGAGAAAATCCGTGAACGCGGATTTATTCTTTATGAGGATGGCCAATATCACATGTGGTATACAGGCTTTCGCGATCAGCCCGATGCTGAGATGCATCTTGGATATGCTACTTCTGACGATGGCATCGTATGGAAACGTTTTGAGAACAATCCCATCTATGATGCTGGCTGGGTTGAGGATGTAATGGTAATAAAGTCTGATGGTACCTATTACATGTTTGCTGAAGGGAAAGGCGACATCGCCCATTTGCTGACTTCCACAGATCGCATTCACTGGACCGAACAAGGAGCACTGGATATACGGTACGTTCATGGAGAACCCCTGACAAAAGGTGCCTATGGAACTCCCACAGCCTGGAAAGAAGATGATCGCTGGTATTTATTTTATGAACGTGAAGATCTTGGCATTTGGCTGGCAACATCCACCGATCTGAAACGCTGGACCAATATACAAGATGAACCTGTAATTCAACCAGGACCTGAAGACTATGATAAATACGGTGTTGCCTTAAATCAGGTTATCAAGCATAAGGGAAAATATTATGCCTATTATCATGCGACCGCCTGGGAAGACTGGCATGAATGGAGCAGTTGTGTGGCAATCTCAGAAGACTTGATCCATTGGAACAAGTACGAGAATAACCCCATCATGAAGGAAAATAAATCGAGCCCCATTTTAGTCTACGATGGCAAACAATACCGACTGTATACGATGCATGATACCGTAAGCGTACATTTTCCTACGCAGTAACAGTTTTTTTGCAAATCAGGTGAATCTGTGATCCTATTTGAAACCTATTCTATTGTATCCATCACCAACACGTAAGTTATTTGGTAAAAGATTTCCATTTATCACCGCTGTCATAGAATCCAAACCGAATTAATAATAGAATCGAAAAGTCAACTTATCTGGCAATATTTTTGGTAATCAATAATCAAATATCTGAACGCTATGAAATCAAAAAAAATCTTACTCTTGATTCTCCTTATTGGAGTATTTTCAGTATCGAAATTATCAGCACAAAAGGGATATGTCGATACACCACCAGAAGTATCACCCATGCCCATGAAACCTGAGATGACGGAAATCTGGGAACCCGAAGTAAAAGTGATTACTCCGGGTAAAACACCCGGTGAAGCTCCTTCAGATGCGATCATCTTGTTTGACGGAAAAAACCTTGACAGGTGGGTGAGTAAAAAAGATAAAACGAAGCCTGCTCCCTGGAAGATTGTAAACAGCGATCATATGGAAGTAGTGCCCGGCACAGGAGATATTCAGACAAGAATGACCTTCGGTGATTGCCAGTTGCACATTGAATTCAGCGCGCCAGATGTAGTGGAAAGTGGCGGACAAGGAAGGGGAAATAGCGGTGTATTCTTCCAGGATCGATATGAACTTCAGATACTGGATTCCTATAACAACCGCACGTATCGCAATGGACAGGCCGGAAGCGTTTATAAAGATCATGCACCGTTGGTAAATGCGATGAGAGGTCCTCTTGAATGGAATGTCTATGATATAGTATACAGTGCTCCTCGCTTTAAGGCAGATGGAAGAATTGATAACCCTGCCCGCATCACCGTATTTCACAATGGTGTTCTGATTCAGAATAACGTTGCCATCAATGGAACAACCGACTATATCGGATTGCATATGTATAAATCAGCGCATGGTGAAGATGTACTTTCACTTCAGGATCACAACAATAAAACGCAGTTCAGAAACATCTGGATCAGGCCACTTTAGAAAGCCTACAATACTTTACAGAGAGGAGAGTTAAGCTCTCCTTTTTTTATGCCCACACAAACTTTGATCAGGAGAAAATGATACTTACCATGACTCTGTTACTTAGTATATTTATAAATTAACATTTTCCCTATGAGAATACTCCTGATTCTGACCTTCATTGCATCAGTTACTATTTACGCTTGTAGCTCATCATCAGAAAAATTAAAGGGAGCTCCAGATTCACTTTTGGGTAGCTGGAAATTAGTGGCCGACCAGCAAGTTGACAGCCTGGGAAAAGTAGTCCTTCAAGATACCGCTGTTTCAGGCTTGATAATTTATACACCCGAGGGAAAGATGAGTGTGCAATGGTTGTGTTACGGTACCCGGAACCCGATTATGAATGACACCATCATGAGCCATGACGGGGTAACTTACGGAACTGGCTTTGGTAAAAATACGTGGACTATGGAGCAAGCCAGAACACTTATAGACACCTACGATGCGTACTTTGGCGCTTACACTATCGATTGGGAGAATCAGGTGGTAACACATGTTGTGACCGGCAATTTAAGACCAGAACAAACCGGAAAAACATACTATAGAAAATTTCAACTTAAAGGCGACACATTACTGCTGAGAGACACCAATCCATCCATGTATTGGCAAGCTGCCTGGGTGCGGATCGTAAAATAATCCCAACACTGTGATATATCCTGGTTTCACGATATCAACTACTCTTTCTCAACTCGTTTAGAAGACGTTTTCTGAACGCGTGATAATTCACCGTGATGGTATGACTTGGCGTTTTAATCTGATTAAAGTCAGGATGCGTCACTTCGTGCTCCGCAAGTTTTGCCACATGATCCGGCCGCTTCCATTTTCCGGCAAGCTCTTTTGCCATGAGTTTGCTTTGCAACTCCGCTCCTGGCCAGATGCAACCCAGCGGCTGAAACAAACCAATGAAATACAGATTTTCAATCTGAGGATGAAGCATGCGCAGATACAAGGGAACATCGCCTTGAGAATAATCAATGAACGTAGAATCAAAAAACGGATGGGAAATATAATAGCCCGTGCATGCAAAGATCACGTCATAGTCATCTGAGCTGCCATCTTTAAAAAATACTTTTGATCCTTCATAATGATCGATATCAGGACGGGGATTGATTTTTCCGTGGCGCATAAAATAAAACAATTCACTGTTCACCGTGGGGTGATGAAACCCAAAATCCTCTTCCGGTTCGGGAAGCCCATAAGAAGCGTTTGTGCCCTGGATAAGTCTGATCATCTTGCTGGTTGATTTTCTCCAGATGAAAGACGGTAGAAATCGGAGCAACCCTCCCACTGTATCGGAAGGCTTACCAAAAATAAATTTAGGAATCACCCAGTAACCCCTGCGCCAGCTGATGTCTATACGTTCTGAAAATCGTGATGACTCCACGGCCACATCGCAGGCAGAGTTACCACCACCAATCACCAGCACCCGCTTACCAGCGAAATCAGAAAATCGTTTCACATCGTGTGAGTGCATGAGTCTTCCGTTGAAAGCCCCCTTGTATTCAGGATAGCGTGGCTTCCAGTGATGACCATTGCATACGGCAAGCGCATCGAATGTTTCTGTTTTTGTGATGGCATCTTTGCGTGTGGTCACCTGCCATTTTCCGGAGGCATCCCGATCACATTTAACCACCAGGGTATCAAACTGAATGTGTGGATACAAATTGAAATGACGCGCATACTCCTGGAAATATGCAGCGAGTTGTTTATGAGAAGGATAATCGGGATAGTTTGAAGGCATCGGAAAATCATCATACTGCGAAAGTGTTTTCGAACTGATGATGTGTGTAGTTTCAAAAACACTCGAGTGCGAAGGTGTATCGCTAAACACCCAGTTGCCGCCCACTTCCTTTCCATAATCATACACCACTACTTCACAGGATTGATCCAGTAAATTCTTCGCTGCGGTAATGCCTGATGGTCCCGCACCTATTACACAAACTTTTTTCTTTTCAGTCATGAAAATAAATATCAATTCCAGATGGGTGCCCCTTGTTCAAATTCCTTAACATTAAAACGTACTACTTCATGTAAATCATGAGTCGCCATGAATACGTTCCTCTGCCGCTCGGAGCTATTTCCTTTTAGGATAATGTGCGGTATGATGTCGATATACTTTTCGTAATTCAACAACCGTATATACGGTTCCAGTTTCACCATCCAGTTCCCGAGGTCTTCCCGTAAATCCTGGGTGCGTCCGTTGCGGGTAACAATGATGGAGGCATGGAGTCCATGGCGGATAGCCCTCCATTTGTTCTCTCTGTAAATCCAGTGCTTCAAAGCCGGGTTGGCTTTACTCCATTCTTCATGATGATCTTTAAACCAATACGCCAGTGCATGCACCCATGCAATGATGCCCATCGCTTCACGATGCGTAGCGGGCGCATCAAACATGCGTAATTCCAGTGTTCCGATTGTCGGACTTGGCCGGATGTCCCACCATAAGTCTTTCATCGATCGAATGGAATCGGAACGCATCAGAAATTTGATCAGGTTCTGAAAACTTTCCCAGGTGTTGACAATATAGGGAATACCTGCTGTTGGCATCGCCTCATACATGGTAAGCCGGCAAGCTGCCAGTCCTGTATCGTATTTTTGCCAGAAGGGAGAACTGGCAGATAAAGCAATTAAATGTGGAACAAAATGAAGGAAGAAATTATTATAGGCGATACATTCATCACCCGTTTTCATGCCCAGGTGAATATGCATGCCATAAACTGCCCTTCGCAAAACCATCCATTGATTACGATCGACCAGCTCTTTGTATCGTTGTGAATCTGTGACCAGTCGTTCGCGGTAATCCGCCTGAGGATGGGTGCCTGTAGAGGCAAGTATTAAACCCAGCGAATGTGCCGTGTCTTTTATATTTCGCACAGATGCTGCGAAGTCCTGATCCACCTCATCAGCATTCTCGCACACTCCAGTGATAACTTCTACCGTGCTCTGGAAAAACTCCCTGATAATTTTGCTGTTGTTTAACGCGTCAATGATTTCCCTGGCGCGAGGTGTCAGTTGCAGGGTTGATTTATCCAACACCTGAAATTCCAGCTCTGCTCCCAGCGTGAGTGATTTTGTGTTTTCTTTAAATGTAAATTTCATCGCAACACATTTCCACTTAAATATAATTTATTATTCACTATCCAGTTCCAGTCTTGCTTCCTCAAGATCCAGCTCGTATTCAATTTTACGAACCACTTCATCGTTTACTTTTCCTTCTTTCCGTAAACGTAAAATCAATTCCCGTTCACGATTCAATAATTCATATTGTATCCGGTGCAATTCTGCAATTTGCCCTGCCGTCATTTGCTCTTGTGATTCATCTTTTCTGATTCGCTGTATGCGGATTTCATATTTTGATTTAATCTGATTGAGCACAGCATCACTCATTCCCAATGAATAATTTTCTTCGATGTGTTCAATTACCGAAGCTGCGAGGTTCAAACGGATTTTCTCTTCTTCCTTAAGATGACGGTCATCCGTTTTCACACCGAGCCATTCAATTAGTTTTCGCAGTGTCATTCCCTGAAACACCAGCGTTACGAATATTACACAAAATGTAAGAAAGATAATGAGATCACGATTCGGAAATGCTTTCGTTTCAGAAACCATTAATGGAAGTCCCAAAGCGGCAGCTAAAGAAACAATACCGCGCATTCCCGACCATGCAATGATCGATACAGCTCTTACGTTCGTGTCTGATTCTCGCTCGCGAATAGATTTACTGAACCACCGAGGCAAATAGGCACCTGGAAATACCCAGATGATGCGCGCTACCACCGCAGCAATGCTAACCACTGTTCCATACCAGAACAGCATACCCATGGAATCACTTGTAATATGATTCATGATGATGGGAAGTTGCAGGCCGATTAAAATAAAAATGACCCCATTGAGTATGAAGATCATCGTATCCCACACAGCATTGGCCTGGATGCGCGTTCTGTTCGAAAAAACTTCGGATGAACGTGGACTTAAAAACAACCCTGCGGCCACTACTGATAAAACACCTGAGGCATGAAACTCTTCCGCAAGCAAATACGCAGCGTAGGGAGCAAGCAATGTGAACGTTGTGTCTGTGGTGGCATTATTCGGAGTGATCTTATGAACCCAGAAAAATAAATATCCTACAAAAATTCCAGTCACAATGCCGACACCTGCCACATAAAAAAAGTTAATACCAGCCAGCCAGAAAATGAATGTACCTGAAGCTGCGGCCGCAACTGCATACCGGTAGGCAATCAAACCTGTTGCATCATTCACCAGGCTCTCTCCTTCCAGAATAGTAATGATGCGTTTGGGGATTTTTAACCCTTTGGTTGCCGCAGTTGCTGCTACTGCATCTGGTGGCGAAACGATGGCACCCAGCACAAACGCCTCCACCCACCCGAAATCGGGAATGAAATGATGTGCCACGATGGCCACAATCACGGTAGTAAATAATACACAGCCAATTGCGAGCAACGAAATTGGTCTGATGGATTGCTTAAAATCCGGCCACGAAGTACTCCATGCTGCCGCATATAAGGCGGGTGGAAGAAATATTAGAAACACTACATCAGGATCCAGTGTCAATACAGGTAATCCTGGGATCACTCCGATGGCTATGCCTGCCAGCACAAGTAAGATAGGATAAGGAATGCGTACCTTATCAGTAACCTGCGCCAGTGCCGTAACCACTGCCAGTAATAGTATGATGATACCAATGTTGGTCATAATAAAAATTTACCCTTCAAAACAATCAACAATATGCTAAAAGTTAATGAACTCCTAAACTCCCATTCGTACTGATCGGATCTGGGCACAACATCATTGGAATAAATATCCGATCCGTCTTTCTTGGTATGATGCAATTCCAGGTAGCGATCAAAAAAGCGTGGCATGTTAAACATATCATACGGATCGAATCCATCGGATGCTTTTTCGTTCATACCGATGCCAGAAATTTTATTCACCTGATCTCCCTGCCGAACGAGTAGAGGAACCTCCCAACTGATTGAATTAAGAGCGTAATTGATTGGTCGTGGATCTCCACCAACTCTACTACCCGAAGCACTTTTGGTAGGGAACTTCAATTTCATATCCGCATTAACTCGTACAAGGCCGCCTTCCATTTTCTTTAGCGTAGCCGCTGGTATATAACTACCCGTCCAAATAGTTAGGCCCGGTAATCCTGAATTCGCATCTTGTACATCAGACCACTTCAGATCATAGTTGTAAGGATTGCCAATCTGATTCCATCCATTCTTTAGCTGAATTTCGAATGGTGAATCTGATGAGGAAGTGACCGCGGTTCCCGCTCCGGAGGTAATTTCTTTTGAAGATCCATTAGTATTTAAATTTGCTTCATCACCTACGATTAACCAATAGCCAAGCCCAGGATTAATTTTATCACTGCTACTCCACTGCCTGGTTCTTGCATTCCCTTCATCATAGCGATACATCCTCCATTTCTTGTTATCTTCAACACCCAACTCATCAAACACTTCAGATACTTTATTCTTCTCAAGTACTAACGGAACTGCAACGATTCGGTAATTAGAAAGATCAGTGCCAAACGAAGAATAAGGAACCGTTAACCCATCTGGGTAATCTACCTTAATGGTCTTGAACTCAGTGGTGTTTGTTCCTCCAAAACTGGAAGCGGTTATTCTATATTCGAGTCCTAATTGGCCGATCTCATCTGCAGAAACCGGAGAGGAATACGTGTTACCATTTTTAGTGAGGTCTTTCTTTGTCAACCCGCCTGCGCTTCCTGTGGCCAGATTTCTGTATTCGATGAAATATTCATTAACCGTATTCTCTGGGTCGGTCATAGTTGCTTCTATGGTTACCGGAGCACCATTGGCTACTGAAGAAACTGTCGTATTAGTTATGACGGGAGATGTGAGATCATTTAGTTCTGAAAGTGGGCGGGAATATAGTCCCGCATCTTCTGCTCCGGCAAAGAAAGTATCTCCAATGACGGTAACATAAGTGATGTACTTATTGGATAATCCTTCATTTAATGCCAGCCATGTTGCGCCATTATCAGACGAACGATAAACACCATTACCATTCGTGCCGGCAAATAAACTTCCTCCCACTTTAACAATGGTAAAGGCATAGTTAATATTCAATATGGGTAAGACAGAAATATTCGTCCAGGTTACACCGCTGTTGACGGAGCGAAAGATATTCCCAGACCAAGTCAAGGCATAAACCTCTGTGCCACTCGAATATAATGAACGAATATCAGAGGTTAAGGAAGTAAGCGTCCAATTAACACCATTTGTTGAAAGGAACACTCCCTTACTACTTCCAGCAAAAAGAGTATTGTCACTAGTGCTTACAACTGATGTAAGATTGGGATAAAATCCATCAATAATACCAGGACCTCCCTTTGTCCAACTACCTCCACTCGTTGAAGTCTGGTGAACAGACTGTTGATACGAAACATAGAGTTTACTTGAGATCGTAGTCATTGCATTTAATTGGTCGGTTGTACCGAGCGGCCCGCCTGTACTTTCACTTACATTCGTCCAATTAGCACTATTGACTGGTAATCTGAACACACCACGAAAAACAGATGTAGCAAAAAGGTCCGTTCCGATAGACCGGATATCGGATAGGTAAGTACTTGGCAATCCAGAATTCATTGCATTCCATGTATTTCCATTATCGGTTGATTTGAATGCCCCAGAGCGAGTAGCTGTGTAAAGACTTCCCCCACTTGAAATAATGGATCGTACATGAACGTCCTTCATACCGGCATTCGAAACAACCCAAGGTGATAAATCATTTGTTATTCCGTCTTTTCAATTAAATTTAAAGTTAATAATCAGAATTGCTGAACCATTTACAAACCTCAGGGTTTATAGATAGAATCACATGAAAATAGCCGTATCCCGTAAAGAACATTTCAACGCAGCACATCGCTTGTACAATCCGGCCTGGACGGATGAAAAGAATGATGCTGTTTTCGGAAAGTGTAACAATCCCAACTATCACGGTCATAATTATGAATTAATTGTGACGTTATCGGAACTCCTGATCCAGAAACGGGTTATGTATTTGATATGAAGGTGTTGAGTGATCTTATCAAAGAACATGTTCTTATTACATTTTGATCATAAAAATCTTAATTTAGATACTCCATACTTCAAAAATCTGAATCCTTCTGCAGAAAACATTGCCGTTGTGATCTGGCGGATATTGAGGCAACAAATAGACAATCAGTACGACCTTAAAGTCAAACTCTATGAGACAGAAAGAAATTTCGTTGAATATCCGGCCCATTAATCCCCTCGATGAAGAGTTTGATGATGACCACATCGTCACTTCATGGAATACTCCATTGCGTGAAGATGCCTTTGTATTGAGCGATGATGAGAAAGTTGAGCAAATTGAAAAACGCTTTCGCGAGATCATGGAAATACTTGGACTTGATCTTACTGATGACAGTCTGAATGGAACTCCGCGAAGAGTAGCCAAGATGTATGTGAAGGAAGTGTTCAGCGGATTGAATCCAAAGAACCGACCGGTAGCAAGGCTCTTTGAAAATAAATACAAGTACGATCAGATGCTGGTGGAAAAGGACATTACGTTCTATTCACATTGCGAACATCACTTTGTGCCGATCTATGGAAAAGCTCACGTTGCGTATTTCTCCAGTGGCAAAGTAATTGGGTTATCGAAGATCAATCGCATTGTTCAGTATTTTGCCAAACGTCCACAGGTGCAGGAACGTTTAACTGTTCAGATCGGCAAAGAGCTGCAACGCATTCTTGGCACCGAACATGTAGGCGTGGTCATGGATGCCAATCATATGTGTGTTGCTTCCCGCGGTGTTGGCGATACAAACAGTAAAACCGGAACTGCCTTTTTTGGCGGTAAGTTTAATGAAGAAACCTTCAAGCGCGAATTTCTGAATTACATCAACAGCAAATAAAATCGAAAGCCCCGCCCACAGTCGGGGTTTTTCAGTTTACCAATCGATTGAATCTATGGCAGTATGTCAGGCTCCACAAGCACAGTCAAAAACCTCAATAATTCCTCCATATTCAACATAAAAATTTAGTAGCTTAGCACCTCATAAAACATCGAAAAATAACGATTTATGGTATTCGACTTAGACATGATCAAGGCCCTGTATGCAGCAATGCCCGGCCGTATCGCCAAAGCCAGAAAGGTTGTTGGCAAACCACTCACTTTATCGGAGAAAATTCTCTACTGCGCACCTGCATGCAGATCAGAAGCTTGAGAACTTCGGACGCGGGTAAATCCTATGTAGACTTCGCTCCCGATCGCGTGGCTATGCAGGATGCTACTGCGCAAATGGCTTTGCTTCAGTTCATGTCGGCCGGAAAACCAAAAGTTGCGGTTCCTTCTACCGTACATTGCGATCACCTGATCACTGCCAAGGTGGGTGCCAAAGACGATTTAACTGTTGCCAACACAGAGAGCAAGGAAGTATTTGATTTCCTTTCATCTGTTTCCAATAAATATGGTATTGGTTTCTGGAGACCCGGTGCCGGAATTATCCACCAGGTGGTTCTTGAAAACTATGCCTTCCCAGGAGGTATGATGATTGGAACTGACTCACACACGGTTAATGCCGGTGGACTTGGAATGGTGGCCATTGGGGTAGGTGGTGCCGATGCCGTGGATGTAATGGCAGGCATGGCATGGGAATTAAAGTTCCCTAAGCTGATCGGTATAAAACTTACCGGAAAGTTGAATGGCTGGACATCTGCCAAAGATGTGATTCTGAAAGTTGCAGGTATACTAACTGTAAAAGGTGGAACCGGAGCTATCGTTGAATATTTCGGTGAAGGTGCCAACTTCGATGAGTTGCACCGGCAAAGGAACCATCTGTAACATGGGTGCAGAAATTGGTGCAACCACTTCAACATTCGGATACGATGAATCAATGGAGCGTTATCTGCGTTTCTACCGGTCGTACGGAAGTTGCTAAAATGGCTAACAAAATTAAAGAACACCTCACGGCAGATCCAGAAGTATATGCAAATCCTGAACAATATTTTGATCAGGTTATTGAAATCAACCTGTCGGAATTAGAACCACATCTCAACGGTCCGTTTACGCCAGACCTGGCAACTCCAATTTCAAAATTGAAAGAAGAAGCTGCCAAAAACGGGTGGCCAACCAAGATTGAAGTAGGACTTATCGGTTCATGCACCAACTCCTCTTATGAAGACATTGCGCGTGCTGCCAGTTTAGCAAAACAAGTGTCGGACAAAGGATTAAAAACGAAAGCAGAATTCACTATTACGCCAGGTTCAGAACAGGTGCGTTATACGATTGAGCGCGATGGTTTTATTAAAACGTTTGAAAAAATCGGAGCGAAAGTATTTGCCAATGCCTGTGGACCTTGTATCGGTATGTGGGCCCGTGTTGGAGCTGATAAAAAAGAGAAGAACACCATCGTTCACTCCTTTAACAGAAACTTCCAGTCGCGTAACGATGGCAACCCTAACACGTATGCATTTGTCGGATCACCTGAACTGGTAACTGCGCTGGCTATTGCCGGAGATTTGAATTTCAATCCCCTTACCGATTACCTGACCAACGAGCGTGGTGAGCAAGTGAAACTGGATCCTCCTACCGGAGATGAACTTCCTAAAAAAGGTTTTGACGTAAAAGATCCAGGCTACCAGGCACCTGCTAAAGATGGAAGTAAAGTTCAGGTAAAAGTAAGTCCTGTTTCAGAGCGCTTACAATTGCTGGCTCCATTCAAGGCATGGGAAGGTACTGACCTTAAGGGCTTGCGTTTGCTGATCAAAGCAAAGGGCAAGTGTACTACCGACCACATTTCAATGGCAGGAAAGTGGCTGAAATACAGAGGTCACCTCGATAACATTTCAAATAATTTATTGATTGGTGCGACCAACTTCTTCAATGAGAAAATCAACAGTGTGAAGAACGGTTTAACCGGTGAATATGATGAAGTTCCAAAAGTTCAACGCGCCTATCAAGGCCCAGGGAGTTGGTTCTATAGTAGTAGGAGACGAAAACTATGGAGAAGGCTCATCGCGTGAGCATGCTGCCATGGAGCCACGCCATTTAGGTGTGCGCGCAATCCTGGTAAAATCATTTGCCCGTATTCATGAAACCAACCTGAAGAAGCAAGGTATGCTGGCCTTGACCTTTGCCAATAAGGAAGACTCAAGCAAGATTAAAGAAGACGATTCATTTGATATCATTGGCCTAACCTCCTTTAGCCCCGATAAACCACTCACCCTATTGATTCATCACAGTGATGGAACTCAGGATTCTATTATGGTAAACCACACTTATAATAAGAATCAGATTGTATGGTTTAAGGCGGGATCTGCGTTGAATGCTATGGGAAATGCAAAAGCTGCTGCCGCTTCAGCATCTGTTGCTAAACCAAAAGCAAAGAAAAAAGCAGCTCCAAAAAAGACAGTTGTTAAGAAAGTTGTTAAACCAGCCGCGAAGAAGTCAGTGAAAAAGGTGGTTAAGAAACTACTTAAGAAAATTACGAAGGCTGTAAAGAAAGCAGTTACCAAAAAGGCAACGAAGAAAGTTGTTAAGCCAGTGAAAAAAACAGCAAAGAAAGCCGCTAATCCTGCAAAGAAAAGCCCTGTTAAAAAGGTGGTGAAGAAAGTTGCCAGGCCCGTGAAGAAAAGTGCTGTTAAAAACAAGGCGACAAAAAAAGCCAAGAAACGATAGTTAAAATTTCCTCTTATTTAAGGAATGGGGTTTTCGGATCCCTTCTTTACAAAATCAGTTAAACTATGACCAAGCAAGTAATTACACCTACACGTTCCCTCTCAAAAGAGATGGAGCAATTACTGAACAAACAGATCATCATGGAAGGTGAATCTTCCGCCTACTATCTTTCTATGGCAAGCTGGTGCGAGTCGCAAGGCTATGAACATTCCAGCACCTTGCTGTACAACCATTCAGAAGAAGAACGCGGTCACATGCTGAAAATATTCCGTTATATCAATGCCGCTGGCGGTCACGCCTTGCAGCCTGAAATCGCTGGGATCAAGCACACATTCACTTCATTGAAAGAAGTGTTTGAGGATGTGCTGAGGCACGAGATAGCGGTTACGGAATCCATCAATGATATTGTAGATCAGAGTTTAAAAACAAAAGACTTTGCGACTTTTAATTTTCTGCAATGGTTTGTGAACGAACAACGCGAAGAAGAAATACTCGCCCGCAGGGCAGTTGAAATCTTTACCATGATTGGTGAAGATGGTGTTGGACTGTGGATGATTGATCAGGAACTTGGAAAACTGGAAGCCTATGCCGCCAAGGTTTCTGGAGTAAGCTGAAATCAACAGGAAGTTATTCTGATGAAAATAAAAAAGCGCCTGATGGGCGCTTTTTTATTTTCATATCTTGTGTAACGATCATTCAGGGGACAATGTAATGGATACTTTACCTTCGCGAAGAGCAGGAAGTTTTACAAAGTCTGCCGAAGTTGAGCCATCTGAATACAGTTCGTTATTAATAGTGACATTTTTCACAGTCGCATCCAGCATTTCAACTGGCAACGGGTAAAGGATCTCTCCTTCTGTGCTGTTGGTTATTTTGAAATGCAGAGTTACAGGCTCCTTATTTATCCAGCACGACAAGTAAAGTGAATTCAACATACAATGCTCCATGTTGTGATATGAAGCCTTGAACTGATTGGCTTTGTGATCATCTGTCACATCTCCGTTTAATGTAACACCCAGATAAGTATCCCCTCTTTTCTTATCAAGGAAAGAGGCATCCCAAAAGGCAGCACCTTTACTGAATGTGGCAACATAACCACCATCTGGATAAAGCCGGGCAAGACAAAGATCAAACATATGTCCATAGGCCTGTATCCACCAGTAGGTGAAGTCACTGTGCTTTTCAGATTGTTGATTTCCTATGGTAGCATACCATGCCCCTTTCGTTGAATCAAATCCGTATTGATGCAGACGATCTGCCAGTGTTTTTGCCTGAGCAAGATAGTCTTCCCGTTGATTGATCATATATAACCGCAACAGCGTCCAGGCAACTTCTATATTATGACCAATGTTGATTTCGGTTTCATCTCCTTTTCCGTGCTGGTAGTTCAATTTTTTGTCAAACGCTTCGAGTACCCATCCAGTTTCAGGGTCAACCATTTTCTCCATAATGGTATCCAGAATTCTTTCCGATTGTTTCAGATATTTATCTTCCCGCGTAGCCAGATACAGATACAACAGATAACCCGATGACGGGGCCAGTTGTGCACTGATCGTTTTGGCATCATTCTGAAGGGTCCAGTCCTGATTAAGATTATCGAAGTATCCCCCATTTTCACGATCCCATACTTTTTCTTCAAGCAAGTCATTCGACTTGTCAATAAAACCTCGCACCTCGTGATCATGGGTAACAACGTAATACAATGTAAGACCAGTAATCACGTAGAGTTGTACGAATGTTGATTTTGTTGGCCGTAATACCTGCCCATCCGGACTCAGTGCATCGAACCATCCACCGTATTCTTTATCCCATGCATATTGCAACAAGTAGTTTTTCATTTTTCTGGCCATGACCATATATTGTTCATCACCGCTGAGCATATACCCTACCGAATAGCTGAACAGGTGTCTCGCAATCATACTGGGAAAGCGAACTGTATCATGATCTGGTTTCCAGTCGGCATCCAGTGTTGTATAAAAAGATCCGTTTACCGAATCAATAACATGAGCGGACCAGTGAGGAAGTATATCCTTCAGCGCCTGGTCGTGCCAGTATTCTTGTTGTATGAATGGATTTGTCGTTTCTTCCTTATTATTCTGACATGAAGTGTAAACAAGTACAGTAAATAACGTGAGACTGATTCTAATGATTTTCATGTAGTGAAGGTCAGCAGATATTATTACTGAGCCAATGAAATTTATTTCAAAGGCTTTTAAGAGGCAAAATCAGGTTCACCATCACAGAACGAACAGATAAACGGCTGAACCTCCAGAAACTGAAAAGGCCACGTCTCACTTCTGGATTAATATAGCTACATCAGCATCACGTTTATTGTCCCATAGTTAATTAAACCAGGCACGATTATTAACAAGGGGTCTATAACAATGAAAAAACAATATGAAATCAGGTAGTAAGACAAAACCGGTATGCAGCAGGTATGAAATATTATATAATTACTTACTTGAACTCTTTTCAAGAAAAACCGGGTCAGAAAGACGTGTAATTATACATGGATCAGATCCCTTCAAGAACTGAAACCTGATAACCTTATTTCCTGCAAAATCATCCTTAATTCATTCAATATCATCGCTGTTGCCCCCCACACTACCTCACCCTCAATTTCAAAATGAGGGGCGATCATAGGATACATTTTGGCCGCTATTATTTCCTTTGTCTGAACCGCATCGGTACTGACAAGTTGATCCAGCCGCCCTTCCAGTATGCGCACTACTTCCTTGGGATCGGGAATAAATTGTGGACGATCTTCTACATAACCTATAACCGGTGTTACCAGAAAGTTACTGGGTATTACAAAAAAATCCGTGAGCTGACCAATCACTTTTATTTTCCTGCGATCAATGCCAATCTCTTCCTCGCCTTCCCGCAAAGCAGTCATTATAATATTCTCGTCTTGTTCTGCCTTGCCTCCAGGCAAACTGATTTGTCCGCCATGAGCGCCTGAATAATCCGGGCGTTTAGTTAAAGGAAATTTAATTGCTCCATCTTCAGGATATAATAAAATCAACACACCACCAGGTTTTGGCGGAGAGAAATGTTCAAACCTGGGTTTAATGATTCCTGATGGCACAGCACGCAATGGTTCGTGAGCTTCAGGTCCGGGCAAAGGAAGTCTTAAACGTTGCTCGAGTTTACCAACTACCTCAATGAAGTTCATTTACAACCTTTCAATAAATCTGCTGTAACCAGGCCATCGCTATGTTCTTTTGACTTCATAAACGACTCACAAGCCTGTGCTTTTTTGCCATTGTTCAAGTAGGCATGCCCGAGGTAAAAATAAATCCTATCAACGAAAGGATCCATATCTTCTGATTGCTTTAATAGTCGCTCAGCATTGGGGTAATCCTTCTTCTCAAGCATCAGAATTCCTTTATTGCGGTAAGCCCAGGCATTGTAGGGATCAAGGCCAATACTTTCATTGACATCCGACTCAGCTTTTTCAAAATCTTTCATACTAAGATAAATGAATCCCCTATTGTTAAGGAAATAAGCTTCACGCGGTGACAAAGATAATGCCTTTTCCACCCATTGAAGCGCCTCAGTATAATTACCAGCATCCGTTTCAATCAAGGCCAGTGTATTGTAAATATTTGGTTCGGTGGGTTTCAGCTTTATTGATTCGCTGAGCTCAAGCCGGGCCTTATCATATTCCTTCATATAATATTGCACTGTGGCATGGTTTACACGGGCATCCAGGTTGTCGGGCTCTAAGGATAATGCTTTCTCAAATGATGCAAGTGCTTTAGCGAAATCACGCACCTTAGTATAAACAAGACCTCGTGTAAAATAAATCAAGGCAGTGTCAGGTTTAAGTTTTTCCACTTTATCAAGATCGGACAAGGCAGAATAATATTCCTTTAACTCGTAGCTGGTATTGGCATGATTAATTATAGCATTTATAAAATCCGGTTTGCACTCAATGGCTTTCTCATAATTATCATGAGCCAGGTCAAAACGATCCTGCTCAAAATAAACAGTGCCCAGGTTATTCCACGCATCCGCATAGCACGGCTCTAACTTAATGGCCTCGCCATAATAATAACTTGCCTGTTCAAAGTTTCGCTCCTTAAATGCAAGATTCCCCTTCAATAAAAACTTTTGAAGTTTAGCCTCTTTACCATCAGAACAGGCTGCCAGCAACACAAAGACCATCCATTTTTTCATCTCGCAGATTTTAACAGGTTACCAGCCGAATGGTTGCTCACAAATTCATTTTTTTACCAGACACGTTAATACTGTAAAGATAAAGCAAAGTAGTACATAGATACAGGACAAAATATGTCTACACTAAAATCCAATACCCGTAATTTCCATTATAAACTAAAAAAGGTCCTGGTGCAATCGGTTTCGTTGATTGCATTTCAAGTGAATAAGTCGTAATGTGAACTGGTTTCTTAACGTCTGTTAGCTGACTTGCTTTTTTTAAAGCCTTTTGTCATTTAATATTTTGAATAGTTAAAAGTTCTCTTTTCCTTTGAACCACCAATATGAATAACACACAAAACATCAACGGCCATCATCACCATGCAACCAGCGTGAGCGGCTCGTCTTTGTTTTAATTGATTTATAAAAGAATTAATAAAAGGCTTGCCAACAACTGGTAGGCCTTTTTTGTTTTTTAATGATAAAAAATATGAGTAGTATGTTACGGATTGCCATTCAGAAATCAGGAAGACTTCAGGAGGAATCTCTTAAACTTTTAAAGGAAAGTGGTCTGGTTTTCAGCAATGGAAAAGATCAGCTAAAAACACAGGCAACCAATTTTCCTGTCGAATTGCTTTTCCTTCGTGATGATGATATTCCACAATATGTAGAAGACCAGGTAGCCGATGCGGGTATTGTGGGTGAGAATGTGATGATTGAAAAGCAAAAGAAGAATGAACTTGTGAGAAGGCTTGATTTTGCAAAGTGCCGTTTATCGATTGCCATTCCACGATCAGAAACCTATGGAGGAATTTCATCCATGGCCGGTAAAAACATTGCCACCTCCTACCCGACCATTGTAAAACAATTTCTCGCGAAGAATAATATTGAAGCAGGAATACATGAAATCAGCGGCTCTGTTGAAATCGCTCCGGGTATAGGCCTGGCCGATGCCATCTGTGATATCGTTAGTACTGGCAGCACTTTATTAAGCAATGGCCTGAAAGAGGTAGAAGTGGTGATGAAGTCTGAAGCTGTGCTTATCGCCACACCCAACCTCGAATCCGAAAAGAAAAAGATTCTTGATAAACTATTGTTTCGAATTCAGTCTGTTCAATCAGCAAGGAACAACAAATACATTTTGCTGAACTGCCCGAATGATGCGATTGATAAAATTACCAGCGTGATTCCGGGTATGAAAAGTCCAACCATTATGCCGCTGGGCCGCAAGGGTTGGTCATCACTTCATTCGGTGGTTGACGAAAATGACTTCTGGGAAAAAATAGATTTATTGAAATCATGTGGCGCTGAAGGGATACTGGTGATACCTATTGAAAAAATGATTGCCTGATTGTATGAAAATAATTGATAACCCCGTCCGTTCACAATGGTCATCCCTTTGTCAACGGCCCCAGATCGAACTTGAGTTTTTAGAAAGTGCTGTGAAAAATATTCTCAACCGTGTACGTAAATCCGGTGATGAAGCATTGAAGGAAATTACCTTGCAGTTCGACAAGGTTAGTATTGATAACATTCAGGTTACCCAGACTGAAATCGATCAGGCCATTGCGCTCGTACCACCATCACTTAAAACAGCAATACTTTCTGCAGCCAGAAACATAGAAACTTTTCATGCGTCACAAATCCGTCAGGTAACGGTGGTTGAAACCATGCCGGGCGTAACCTGCTGGAGAAAAGGAACTCCGATTCAGAAGGTTGGCATTTATATTCCCGGTGGCTCTGCCCCACTTTTTTCAACGGTGTTGATGCTGGGCGTACCCGCCCGCCTTGCAGGTTGTGAAGAGGTGGTACTTTGCACGCCACCTGATAAAAATGGAAAGATAAATCCTGCCATTTTATTTGCAGCACATCACACCGGAGTGAAGAAGATATTTAAACTGGGAGGTGCACAAGCCATCGCAGCCATGGCCTATGGAACTGAGACGGTGCCATCAGTAAGCAAAATCTTCGGACCGGGCAATCAATATGTAACCAAGGCAAAGCAGATCATCAGTCAGGAAGGAATTGCCATTGATATGCCTGCTGGTCCTTCTGAAGTACTCGTGATTGCCGATGAACACGCAAACCCATCTTACCTGGCGGCCGATTTGTTATCTCAGGCTGAGCACGGCCCCGACAGTCAGGTGGTGTTGGTAACTATCAAACCTGAATTAATATCATCTGTGTTGAAAGAAATCGAACTGCAGGTGGATCAATTACCAAGAAAGCAAATTGCACTGGAAGCACTGATCAATAGCCTGGCGATTGTATTCAAATCAAAAAGCGAGCTGGTTGATTTTGTTAATGAATATGCACCCGAACACTTGATCATTAACTCTACTGACAGCGATCAACTGGTTGATCAGATTGTCAATGCTGGTTCCATTTTCCTGGGGCCGTATACACCAGAAGCCGCAGGAGATTATGCGTCTGGCACCAATCACACACTGCCCACCAACGGATTTGCCAAAGCATTTGGTGGGGTTTCGCTGGAAAGCTTTATGAAATACATCACCATTCAAAAAATAACGAAAGCCGGCCTTGACTTACTTGGTCCAATTGTTGAGGAAATGGCCGAAGCAGAACAACTAAAAGGTCATGCCGAGGCAGTGAGGGTAAGAAGAAAATAATACTATGTTTGAATTAGATAAGCTAGTCCGGAAGAATGTAAGGAATTTGAAACCGTATTCCTCAGCAAGGGATGAATTTCAGGGAATCGCCTCTGTATATCTGGATGCGAATGAAAATCCCAATCCATCGCAATACAATCGCTATCCTGATCCGCATCAGCTGAAGTTAAAGGAACGAATATCAACCATTAAAAAAATTCCGGCTGATCAGATATTTCTGGGCAATGGCAGCGATGAACCAATCGATTTATTGATTAGGGCGTTCTGTGAACCAGGGCTTGATAACGTAGTGATACCTCAACCTACTTACGGAATGTATACTGTGAGTGCAGAGATCAACAACGTTGAAATCAGGAATATTACCCTAACGGAAGATTTTGATATTGATCTTAGCGTACTGCGCGAGGCATGGAACGATCATACCCAATTGATTTTTCTTTGCAGTCCCAATAATCCCTCAGGAAATTTACTGGATCCCGAAAAGATTAAAACAGTACTTGATCTTTTTCATGGTATCGTTGTAGTAGATGAAGCCTATATTGATTTTACGAACTATCCGGGTTTTGTGCCCTTATTAAAAACATATCCCAACCTCGTGGTGCTGCAGACTTTATCAAAAGCCTGGGGGCTTGCAGCAATTCGCGTGGGCATGTGCTTTGCAAGCGCTGACATCATAGCCGTGCTGAACAAGATTAAACCACCCTATAACATCAACATTTTATCGCAACAAGTTGCCCTGGAAGAATTGCATTTTGATATCAGGAAAAACAGGTGGGTGGCTGAAATTATAAACGAACGGGAAAAGTTAAATGCAGGATTAACCAAAATTGATTCTGTACAAAAAGTATATCCATCTGATGCAAATTTTTTGCTGGTGAAAATTGAAAATGCACGTCACGTTTATGAATCGCTGGTTAAAAAAGGAATCATCGTCAGAGATCGCTCGAATGTAATATTGTGCGATAATTGTTTACGAATAACCATAGGTACCCAGCAGGAAAATCAAATACTTCTGAACGAATTAAAACAGGTATGAAGAAAGTATTATTTATTGATCGTGATGGCACGTTGATCAATGAACCAGCAGAAGATCCTCAAATTGATCGCCTCGATAAACTAAAATTCGTTCCAGGTGCATTTACCTGGCTTGGAAAAATCGCACGCGAAACAGACTTTGAACTGGTGATGGTCAGTAATCAGGATGGTCTGGGCACAGGAAGTTTTCCTGAGGAAACCTTCTGGCCTGTTCAAAATATGATCATCAATACCTTTGCCGGTGAAGGAATTCATTTCGAGGCTATACACATAGATCCATCTTTGCCCCATGAGAATAAACCCACGCGAAAGCCGGGTATTGGAATGCTGGGCAATTATTTTAATGGTGATTACGATTTAGAAAATTCCATTGTGATTGGCGACCGGATCACCGATGTCGAGATGGCCAGAAATCTTGGTGCCACTGCCATTCTGTTGAATGATGGAAGTCTTCAGGATACAATTATTAAAAAAGGACTTGAGTCCGTATGTACGCTGATCACCCATAACTGGAAAGAAATTTATGAAGCCGTGCTTCCTGCGCGGGCAGCCAGCATTCAACGAACCACAAAAGAAACCGATATCAGAGTTTCAGTAAAATTGAATGGAACAGGTAAATCCAGCATTCATACCGGACTTGGATTTTTTGATCACATGCTTGATCAGCTTGCCAGACATGGCCTGGTTGATCTTGACATAAAAGTGAAGGGCGATCTTCACATTGACGAACACCATACCATAGAAGATACAGGACTGGCACTTGGTGAAGCGTTCATCAAGGCATTGGGCGATAAACGAGGCATAGAACGCTATGGATTTTGTTTGCCTATGGACGATTGCCTTGCCCAGGCAGCTATCGACTTTGGAGGAAGACCCTGGCTGGTATGGGAAGCAGAATTTAAACGCGAGAAAATTGGTGAGATGCCCACAGAAATGTTCTTCCATTTTTTCAAATCGTTTTCGGATACGGCAAAATGCAACCTGAATATCAAAGCGGAAGGCACCAACGAACATCATAAGATTGAAGCGATCTTCAAATCATTTGCGAAGGCTGTTAAGATGGCTGTGCGGAAAGACCCTTTCAACGATCAGTTACCGAGTACTAAAGGAACATTGTGATAAGAATGGGAGAATCGAAGAGTAGAAGAATGAAAGAAACTGATCAAATTCTGACATGAAAGTAGCCGTAATTAAATACAATGCCGGGAACATCCGTTCGGTAGCTTTTGCGCTGGAAAGGTTATCAATAGATTTTTCAATCACAGATGACCATGAAGAAATCCGGAAAGCTGACAAAGTGATTTTCCCTGGTGTTGGTGAAGCGAGCAGCACCATGAAATATCTTCAGGATCACAAACTCGATAAGGTAATAAAGGAACTAAAACAGCCTGTACTTGGTATTTGTCTTGGCATGCAATTAATGTGTTCCTATTCCGAAGAAAACAACACAACCTGTCTCGGTATTTTTGAAGAGCAGGTAAAACTGTTCAAACCGTTAAATAAAGAGAAGGTTCCTCATATGGGTTGGAATTCGCTTACCCTTACTAATGGCTGGATTAATGCCAGTGTTAACGGCCAATATGTTTACTTTGTGCACAGCTATTATGTGCCTGTATCTACACATACTACGGCCATTACTGATTATATATTACCGTTCAGTTCAGCCATGAAGAAAGACAATTTCTATGCAGTACAGTTTCATCCTGAAAAATCATCGACCGTAGGTGAAAAAGTATTGCAAAGTTTTCTAAACATATCGTAAATCGGACAAATTTTTAAATGATGCGTATTATTCCGGCTATTGACATTATTGATGGAAAGTGTGTGAGACTCACTCAGGGTGACTACAAAAAGAAAAAGGTATATCGCGAAGATCCGGTAGAAGTAGCCCTGGAATTTCAGAACGCAGACCTGGAATGTCTGCACCTGGTGGACCTGGATGGTGCAAAAAAAGGAAAGGTTGTTAACTGGGATGTGATCCGTGAGATCCACGAAAAGACAGCCCTGAGTGTTGATTTTGGAGGTGGCGTAAAAACCGATGAAGAAGTTGAGCAGTTACTCGACCTGGGTGTTCACCAGATTAATATCGGCAGTATGGCCGTAAAAGAACCAGAAAAATTTTCTGAATGGCTCAAAAAATATGGCCCCGAAAACTTTGTATTGAGTGCTGATGTGAAAGGCGAAAATATTTCAATCAATGGGTGGCTCGAAGACACGAAATTCAGATTGTTTGATCTCGTTAATGATTTTGAAAAGAAAGGGCTTGAGTTTTTAACCTGCACCGATATCGGTACTGATGGCATGCTGGAAGGACCTAACCTTGGTCTCTATAAAAAGCTGGTAAATCGATTTCCAAAATTAAAAGTTGTCGCCAGTGGTGGTGTTGGTTCCATCGAAGATCTGAAAGAATTGAAATACACGCATGTGTATGGTGTGATAATTGGAAAGGCCATCTACGAAGGCAAACTCAAACTGGCCGATCTGAAGGCATTCCAAAACTCATAAATCATAAACCGTGCTGACCAAACGAATCATACCTTGCCTCGACATCAAAGACGGCCGCACGGTGAAGGGGGTGAATTTTGTTGACATCCGTGATGCCGGTGATCCCGTTGAGTTGGGTGCTGCCTATGCAGCTCAAGGTGCTGATGAACTGGTTTTTCTCGATATCTCTGCCACCAACGAAAAAAGAAAAACCTTTGCATCCCTGGTCAAAGAAATTGCTACTCATGTGAACATACCATTTACGGTGGGCGGTGGTATCACCAGCGTGGCCGATGTTGCTCCCCTGCTCGAAGCAGGTGCCGACAAAGTAAGCATCAACTCGGCAGCTGTTAAAAATCCAGCGTTGATTGATGAATTGGCCAAAGCGTTCGGATCGCAATTTGTCGTGCTCGCTATCGATGCAAAAAAAATTGGTAACCAATGGACGGTGCATACACATGGAGGTTCAAAGCCTACTGATAAAAAACTTTTTTCATGGGCGAAGGAAGGTCAATCGCGGGGAGCCGGTGAAATTCTGTTCACGAGTATGGATCATGATGGAACGAAGCAAGGATTTGCGATTGATCCTTTGGCAAAACTTCATGAGCTGTTAAGCATTCCTGTGATTGCATCAGGAGGTGCCGGAAACATGCAGCATTTCCTGGAAGCGTTTGTATTGGGTAAGGCCGATGCCGCACTCGCTGCCAGCCTGTTTCACTTTGGTGAACTTACCATTTCTGATTTGAAAAAATATCTGCAAAATAACGGGGTACCTGTTCGGGTATAAGCAACCATGATAGACATAGATAAGCTAAACTTTGATAAAACGCAGGGCCTCATTCCATGTATTGTGCAAGACGCCAGAACAAATATTGTCCTGATGCTTGGATACATGAACCGCGAAGCGCTTGATAAAACGTTATCAGAAAAAAGATTAACCTTTTATAGTCGTACGAAGCAACGTCTATGGACAAAAGGTGAAACTTCAGGCAACTATTTACATCTCACCGATGTGAAAATTGATTGCGATGACGATACCCTTCTTTTCAAAGTGAAACCCGAGGGCCCTACCTGTCACACTGGATCCGATACTTGTTTCAACGAAGTCAACGGTTTTTCAGGACTGGAATTCCTGGAGGCGATCATTCAGGAACGAAAGAAAAATCCAAAAGCAGGATCCTACACCAACCAGTTATTTGACAGTGGCATAAACAAAGTAGCTCAAAAAGTTGGTGAAGAAGCCGTAGAACTTATCATCGAAGCAAAAGACAACAACAAAGAACTGTTTCTCAACGAAGCAGCGGATCTGATGTACCATTATATCGTTCTGCTCACAGCTAAAGGATATCAGCTGGAAGACGTGTTGTCTGTTTTAAGACAAAGGCACTCAAAATAATCCGTACACCTCTCCCTGTTCATAAAGGATTGTTTTATCTTTTCGGATAAATATTTCATATATGAATTCCGAAGAGTTAAAGATGGTGGATGGCTATCCATTTATCCGCTATAAACCTGAAACCTATTCGCAGGAAGAAATGCTTTTTCGCAGCAAGGTATTTTATGAGTGGATGAATAAACGCAGAACGGTGCGTGACTTCTCAGATAAAGAAATTCCAAAGGAAGTAATTGAAAATATAGTATTCACTGCATCTACTGCCCCATCAGGTGCACATAAACAACCCTGGACATTTTGTATCGTAAGTAATGCAAGCATAAAATCCGAGATCCGAAAGGCTGCTGAAAAGGAAGAACACGAAAGCTATGCAAGTCGTATGAGTGAAGAATGGCTGGAGGATATAAAGCCTCTTCAAACCGACTGGCAAAAACCATTTCTGGAAACCGCACCTTACCTTATTGTAGTTTTTAAAAAAGCATATGATATATTGCCTGATGGCACAAAGAGAAATAATTATTATGTGAATGAATCGGTGGGGCTGGCATGCGGTTTTTTACTCACTGCCATACATCATGCAGGTCTGGTGGCACTCACCCATACACCCAGCCCGATGAACTTTCTTATGCGTATACTCAATCGCCCCGAAAATGAAAGACCATTTTTGCTAATTCCGGTTGGATATCCGCATCCGGAAACCTATGTGCCAAAGCTTGAAAGGAAACCGATGGATCAGATTGCAGAATTCTATTAGTATTACTTCCTGGTACTTTCAACCTGGCTCTGTTGCAACTTTATATAGGTGAGCTGCCAGGTGTATTCAAACTGACCGCTATTTTCTTTACGCACACCTTCCAGCATTTCTTTGGTTCTGTCATAGGTAAACGTATAGGCCGTTGTCCTGCCCTTTGATTCAAAATGATTATAAATTAAAATACTTGACTCAGCCATTCTGCTGAATTCACCTCGGACAGAATAGCTGGGTAAGTATTTCTTATCCAATGGAATCTCTATATACTCACGGTTTGATCTATCAGAATCCTTCAATATAGCCACCTGCATATAATTTTCCTTTCGCTCCCAGATTTTCTCCTTTTCTACTGACGAAAGAACTCCCTTCCCTTTTTTATAGACTACCAGGGATACTGAATAGATACCTTCCATATCACGGGTACCTGATTGCTCTTTATTCATATACCGCTTTATGATTTCATGAAAATCAATCTGTTCATAGGAATGACTCTTGCTATGTTGCTGCAGTGAGTATAACTTCTCAACAGAACATGAAACTGATATCGCACTTGCCAACAGACATATTACAAATATTCTCATCAGGTGAAAGTTCTGCTTTTTCCATTAATAAGGCAAGTGTAAACAAAATAGATGACAGAAGTCATATGAAGATTAAAGGAGTTGGTTTAAGTTTATAATAAAAGACAATATGAAAAACCTTGTTCGTAAAAACCGTGAATACTGGACTCATGATCGCAGTATAACGGCCCTTTTATTTTACCTGATATTAAGCCTTTTCCTATGGATGACTTTTTCCGGAAATGGTTGGATTGAATTTATTGTGCGCGATATTGTTTTCAACCTGATCGTTCTGTCTGGGATTTTCGCAGTCTTAACCCGATGGAAACAACAAGCTTTTTTCATTTCATTGGGAATAATGGCGCTGATAATCCGGATATTCTCTCAGGCCTTTCCCATTTTCTGGCTTCATGTTTTCACATCCATTTCTTCTATCGCATTCTTTAGCATATTGGTGTATCTGGTTTCGCATCATGTATTTAAGGAAGGGGCAGTAAACTTTTACAGGGTTCAGGCTGCAATCGTCATTTATATTCTACTGGGTATTATCTGGGCAACCCTTTATGATCTGATATATCAAATTATTCCGTCTGGTTTTGAATTCTCAGGCAGAAGTACCATCGCAGATCATAGTTTTTCACAGTTTTTATACTTCAGTTTCGTAACCTTAACAACGTTGGGATATGGCGATGTGGTTCCTGTAGCAAGTGTTGCCCAATCACTGGTAATTTTTCAAGGGATGTTTGGCATGTTGTATCCTGCTGTTATGATTGCACGGTTGGTATCATTGGAAATTGATCACAAAAAATCAAGTCGTCACCATCAGGTAAATCAGAATACAATATCCTCATAGGCACCATTCACAGACCTGCGACAAGACAACCGACCGCGAAGCGCTGTAGGTTTAAATAATGATTTGCCCATTAGCATACGAACACATTCCTGAATTCCTTCCGTAATGCTCGGGTGAGGATGAACACATTCTGCGAGCTCTTCGATACCCTTATCCATTGAAATGAGAACTGCCACCGCCTGAATTGCACTGCTGGCCTGGTTACCAACTACTTTCATACCCAGGATTTTCATGTGATCGTCACAGGTAGCCAGCAATTTTATGAAACCCTGGGTATTTCGTTTGGCGATAGCACGGGGTATGGTGCTATACTCGAGTGTTACAACCTTGTAATCAATTCCCTTTTCTTTGGCATGCGTTTCATTGAGTCCGACTCCGGCAACCTCTGGACTAAGAAACATGATTGTGCTGATATTTTCATAGACCAGCTTTCTCTCCGGATTTCCAAAAATTTTCTCAACGGCATAGCGCCCCTCCAGCTCGCCCACATTTACAAGTGATATATCGGCTGTAAGATCACCAACCGCATAGATATTGGAAACATTGGTTTGCGTGTCGTTACTATGAATTCCTCGTTTCGAAATATCAATCCCGACTTTATCATCCCACAAGTCTTCAAGATTGGGCACCCGACCCACAGAGACCAATGCCTTTTCAACATTAAATATCTCACGGCTGCCATCAGTGTATTCCAGTTCGTATTCTACCCGTTCATTCACCACACGCATGCTGGTCAATCTGGAATTACGGTGAATCAACACTCCGTTATTCTCCATGTTGCGTTCAATGATTCGCACCACATCTTCATCTTCAAATGGCAAGATCCGATCACCCTTGTCAATCAAATGTACTTTTGTCCGACCAAAGCCGCTGAAAATGGTAGCATATTCACAACCTATTACCCCTGCCCCAACAATCACCATGCTCTCAGGAAAATCAGTCATATCTTCAATACCCTCACTGGTGAGTACATGCTTTTCATCAATGGGCAATTCTGGCAGATAACGTGGCCTGCTACCGGTTGCGAGTATGATATAATCACTCTTTACAATTTCTCTTTTTGCCCCCACTGTAATTTCCACCTCATACTGACCGATTACCCTGGCTTCACCTTTTTTAAAATCCAGCAGATTTGTGTACGTGGTATTATGCAACTCCTGCAAATGTTCTTCGAGCATGGTTTTACGATCATGTACGGCTTTGCGAACCTCATTTTGAACTTCAGTAAAACTGATAGAAGGAATAGGAATGTTATATCTTTTTAAACTTCTGCGAAATGCTGAGGCCTCCCGTGATAGTTCCCACCACGTTTTAGAAGAAAGGGCGCCATTGGTAACACCTGCTCCACCCAACCTGTTTTTTTCGATTAGAAGAACTTTTTTCTTGAAATCCAATGCACGCATAGCTGCTGCATATCCGGCTGGCCCACCACCTATTACAATGAGATCATATTTCATAATTTATCAATCCTTAAACTTCCAATTTACCATTTTAAGTGTAGGAATTACAACTAAAACAGTAGCCAGCTCTCAGTAGGCATATCTAAAAAATAAAATGATTAATTCTGGCTACCTTTGTAAGCGAATTTGACAGTTAAATTCAAGACAACAACACACGTAAAAGGCAATGATTGAGGAGTTGATCGAAATAGATAAAAAAATTCTCATTTTCCTGAATAGTTTTCATACTCCATTGCTCGACCCGGTGATGCTGCTCATTACCAAAACATTCTTCTGGACTCCACTTTATGCATTCCTGATTTTCCTCCTCTTCAAAAACTTCAAGAAAGAGGCCTGGTTTATTTTATTGGGTGCAGCTATCACCATTCTGCTTAGCGACCAGATTACTTCAACCCTGATGAAGCCCTTTTTTGCCAGGCTGAGACCTTCTCATGACCCGGCCTTTGAAGGACTCTTGCATCATGTAGATGGATATCGTGGGGGACTCTATGGATTTTCCTCCGGCCATGCAGCCAATACGTTGGGAGTTGCTTTATTTGTCTGGCTATACCTGCGAAACGTATACCGTTGGATAGGATTGATTTTTATCTGGGCCATATTAATGACCTATACACGTATTTATCTGGGTGTTCACTACCCTGGAGATATCCTGGCAGGGGGTACAATCGGACTACTTTGCGGATGGATTGGATTCAAAGCATCTGAATATTTAAGGAACCGATACAAAAAAACTCCATCAGTTGCCTGATGGAGTTTTTTATTGAATTAGCACCGCTTATTTCTTTCCAAAGAATTTTCCTGCCAGGCCGCCTAAAGCTCCCAAGGGATTTGATTTAGCATTCCCACCAGCCAGCTGACCAACAATACTTGCAACGTCAATATTGTTATTACCACTCATCGTTTTCATCATGTTTGTAAGATCAAAAGAATTGTCCTTTGGGTCGTTGGTCTTTTTGATAAACTGATTCATCACAGTGGGTAACAGGCTGGAAACAATACTTTGTGCCTGTGCCGATGAAACTCCAAATTTGGAAGCGAAATTAGCAGCAACGGAAGAAATCATTTGACTCACCATGGGGTTGCTTGCCAATGCATTTTGACTGGCACCACCCTGAAACATTGAAACTACCTGCTGGAGGTTTCCCTGAGCCACCTGCCCCTTCATCGTGTTGAATATTGAGCCTGCCACTTCCTGTATAGCGGCATTGTTGAATTGATTTGGGATAGCCTGATTTTTAACAATAGCATCTCCCGCATTTTGCTCTACCAGTTTTACAAGTTGATCTAACATGATAATAATTTTTAGGTTGAAAATAAAAATAACAAAATAAAATCAGAAAAACCGATCAGCTATTTATTTAATAATCGCTTAACATACTTTCCAATGATATCAAACTCAAGATTTACCAAAGTACCGGCTTTGATCTGATGAAAATTTGTATGCTCAAACGTATAGGGAATAATCGCGACCGTAAATCCATTGTCTTTACTGTTAAAACAAGTAAGACTTACTCCGTTTATGGAGATGGATCCTTTCTCGACAGTTATATTTCCAAATGATGAATCATACTCAAAATTAAAAATCCAGCTACCACCGGCATCCTCCACAGAAATGCACGTGCCTGTTTGATCGACATGACCTTGCACAACATGACCATCAAAGCGACCATTGGCAATCATGCAACGCTCCAGATTTACTTCATCTCCGGGAGTCAATAATCCCAGTGTTGATTTCTTGAGCGTTTCATCAATGGCTGTTACCCAATGTTGATTTCCGTCAACTTTGGTAACGGTAAGACACACCCCGTTGTGAGAAACGCTTTGATCAACTTTTAATTCCTGACCAATCGGACTATCAAAACAAAAATGCTTGTTGGTACCTTCCGTAACGATCTGCTCAACACCGGCAATTTCTTCAATGATTCCTGTAAACATGACTTGATAAATTACATGGCAAATTAGTCAATTAACCTTATGTCATTTTATTCAGCACACTTACTTCTTTTCTGCTAACTTTTGCACAGCTTCTTTTTGATCTGGCCTTAACGTAGGATAAACAATACCCAACTGATCCAGATATGTTTTGTACTTAGCGGGGTTGTAATAGAATGGTTTTAGTTTGGGTGCATATTCTTCCATTATTTTCTTATTCAATGTGATGGCCGGATTATCCTTCTCTCCCACCAGTGGAGTGTACTTCAAATCTTTAGTTTGTTCGGTGCGATAATACTCCCAGGCATTTTTTAGTACTTCCGGTTTCAATAACATATCCAGAATCGTCATCACCTCCGCTTTGGCACCATATACAATCCCCTTGTGAGCAATCGGTGTTGCCATGGAGATGGCATTACTCCAGTGGTGACCCGGCAAGCCTGGAATATTTGATGGGTATCGCAAAACAACGGTGGGTACTGTCCAACTGATATCGGCAATATCATCGGAGCCACCACCCATTGACATCAACTGACGCCCCATAACATTAACAGATCCCGTGGGGCTTGGTAAACTTATCGTATCCAACTTCGTGGCTAATCCATCAACTTTAGGAGCCTTCAATTCAATTTGCGTAGCCTTAGCCAACAACTGATCTTGTTCAGACCATTTTGGTAATCCCACTTTTTTCATGTTCTCATACATGACTTCGGCAATGGTTTTATTAAAGTGACCGGGCCAGGCGGAACCTAAAATTTCATAGGTAAATTTTGTGTCAGTCATTAGCGCGGCACCTTCGGCAATCTTCACACCGGTATCAAAAAGTTTTTTAATATTAGGATATGTGCGCTCCCTGAAATAATACCACACTGCAGCTTTCGAAGGCACCACGTTGGGCTGATCGCCTCCATCGGATATCACATAATGCGACCGTTGCGTTAACTCCAAATGCTCGCGTCTGAAATTCCATCCTATGTTCATGAGTTCAACGGCATCCAATGCACTTCTTGCCACGCCATGGAGCACCGGCAGCATGAGCAGCAGCTCCTTCAAAATTAAAGCGTACAGAAACAAGGCCATTACTTCCTGAATCACCATAGCCAACACCCAGGTTGTTGGCCACGTGAGTAAAAATACAAGCATCAACATCTTTAAAATATCCAGCTCTTACGTAGTAGGCTTTGGTACCCACCAATTCCTCTGCAACCCCGGGCCATAACATAAGGGTACCCGAAATTTTCTCGCGCTCCATAATTTTTTTCATGGCCAGGGCTGAAATAATATTCAAGGCTTGTCCTGAATTGTGACCTTCACCATGGCCCGGAGCACCATCTACAATAGGATCAAAATAGGCTACGCCTGGCTTCTGAGATGCTTTAGGAATACAATCTACATCTGAACCCAGTGCGATCACTGGCTTACCACTTCCACTTGACCAGGTGGCGATCCATGCTGTAGGCACTCCCGCTACACCTCGTTGAATTTTAAAACCTTGTTTCTCCAATAAACTGGTCAGGTAGGTGAATGTTTCATATTCCTGAAAGCCCAATTCCGAAAAACTGAACAACATGTCGTTAATCTGCTGGCCGAGCGTTGCATACTTTTCAACTTCGAGAGCAGCCTCTGCTTTTAGCTTCTCAACTTGTTGAACTTCCGTTTGGGCGATTGAAGCAAAACAGTACGACCAAAGAACACCTGCTAAAAAGAATTTCTTCATAAAATATGGATTAGGTAATTGCAATATAACCATTGCCCCATCGGATTCAAGAAATGTTGGAGGAGTGAAAAAAAGGCCTTTTGAGTGGTTAATTTGAGTATTATTTAATTTTAGGTTTATATTATAAACTATTTTATATTTAATGCGTTAAAGATTTTTGTTACCAGTAGCATCGTCTTAAAATTGATTAAACCGAATTTATTATGAGTACCGAAAATGAGTTTACACCCAAAGAAAGTCTGGATGTAATTACTTCCATGATTCAGCAAGCCAAGGGGAACATGCAGAAGAATAGTTTTTACTTTTTGTTATGGGGCTGGACCATCGTGATTGCCAATGCAGGGGTTTATGTTCTTATGAAATATACTCAGGTAGCCAATCCTTACAATATGTTTCTTATCACTATTGTGGCTGCGGTTATTTCTATTGTTTACGGCATCCGGCAGGGCCAACAAGCCACAGTGTCCACCCATCTTGATACGATTTACAAATGGGTGTGGATAGGTTTCAGTGCTACCTGCTTCATCTTCTGGATTTTTGGTAATCAGATCGGTTGGCAGTTAAATCCGTTGATCATTACCCTAAGCGCTGTACCAACATTTGTTTCAGGTGTCATGCTAAAGTTTAAGCCCCTGATGTACGGTGGCCTAACCTTCTGGGGTTTTGGAGTTCTGAGTTTTCTATCCGATTCAGAGACACAATTTTTACTGGCATCAATTGCCGTTACCGTTGGGTATATCATACCCGGTTATCTCTTAAAACGCTCCGAATAGCCATGAAGGACCTCGATCCATTACTTCATTCACAACTCAGGCTCGGTGTGATGTCTTTATTGATCAGTGTTGAGTCTGCAGACTTTACCTGGCTAAGGGAAAAGACGAACTCAACAGCCGGAAACCTGAGTGTGCAGTTGGACAAACTTTCTGAAGCCGGATACATTTCTATTGAAAAATCATTCAAGGGTAAAAAACCGCTAACGACTTGCCGGATAACAAAGAAAGGTCTTAAAGCCTTTGAAGATTATGTGAACTCATTAAAGGAATATATCAAAACATAATTTTTTTTACACTTATAGTTTACAATATAAACTTGTTTATTATGAAACCAACAATCCTATTTCTTCTCTTCGTGGCAAACATTGCCCTCGCACAAAGTCAACCTACAACAGGCTCGGTCTATTTGACTCCGGGAATTCAGCAATTCTCCCTCTCCAACCTGAACAGTACCTTAACACAAGCAGGGTTTCATAAAGTACCAATGGCCATTGGATTTGGAACTGGTGGCTACGGGCAACATAAGCATCTGCGTGTTGGTGGCGAGGGTTATTACTTCTCTGGTTCTGCCAGCAGGGAAAGTACCACTACAGAATTACAAGGAGGCTGGGGCTACTTTTATGCCGGATATATAATCGGAAGTAATTCATGGCGGCTTGTACCAAGCCTGGGGTTAGGTTGGGGTGGCAGTAGTGTTAGTGCCATCCGAACCATCACCACCTCGCTTGGCGATTTAATGAACAACCAGCCTAATACAAGTCTTGTTTCCATAGGAGGCGCCTTTATGCATACCGCGATAACAATTGAACGCGATTTACCTGGTCAACAATATTTAGCCATTAAGGGAACCTACAACCAGGCCTTCTCCAAAAATGAATGGACAGCACCAGGGTTAACAAATTCAGTATCGGATTCCTTTAGTGGATTTCAAATCAGCCTCATCTTCGGATATTCATTGAAATAACTTTCACGTAATAGAAATTCAAATGGAGAATGTCGTTCACAGCCCCACAGGTTTGATTCACTTAATCGCTTCGCTATTAAGTCTATTATCAGGCACACTGGTTTTGGCATTGGCTAAAGGAAGCCGAATTCATAAAATGATTGGTTATGCCTATGGTATCTTTATGTTGATATTGAATGGAACAGCCTTTGTTCTTTTTGGATTGTTTGGCAAGTTCGGTCCCTTTCATGCCGCTGCACTGGTAAGCCTTGCAACATTAGCAGGTGGTATGATTCCGGTGATGATGCGCTCACCTCAATGGCTAATGTATCACTTCTCATTTATGTACTATTCAGTATTTGGCCTTTATGCTGCATTTGTATCCGAAGTAATTGTTCGTATACCCGGAATTCCCTTTGGTCCTGCTGTTGGTATCGCAACGGCATTGGTGATGATCAGCGCTATGATTGCCTTTCGTTCCTTATCAAAACGCTGGCAAGCCCGGTATGATCAAAGTAAACTCACTTAGCCGAATCGCAGTGAAAGAGTTCTCCTTATGCATGAAGCTTCAGCTATTTCAATTTCAGTCGAAGTATGTTTATAAAGGTATTATAAAAGATTGCCAAACCTAATGAAACAAATGAGTCCCATTCATGTTGATACATACTTTAAAACAATGAACAAATATTATTCCTGTACAGTCATTCAATCCGTATATTCGTATTCGACATTGCTATGGCCAAAGACAAAAACATTGTACATCAGTACTTTAAAAAAGAAATAGAAGGTGGAAAAATTCTGGTTAAAGTAAATCCAATTCATTTAACTGGAACTGAATTACAAATTGATGAAAATGGGGAATTACAAAGCCGTGATCTGGAATTTGATGACCAGATATTTGACGACCTGAAACACGATGGGTTCATCGAAGTGAATGCGCTGGAGTTCAATATTTATTTATCAGGATTGCTTTAGCGATTTGTTCATAATGAACTTCTTTTTGTTAGTTTTGCACCGGCAAATCGGCACGACCAGCTCCTGCTGAACTCCCCCAGGACCGGAAGGTAGCAAGGGTAGGCAGTTGTAGCGGTGCGATGTTCGGTTTGCCACTTTTTTTACCCCTCTCCCAACTAAAACCGCGAAGGTTTTTTCGTTTTTTGAGTTAGTTTTGCAACCTGATAAACCATTATTTCGATGAAATTTTTTATTGACACCGCCAATCTTAATGAAATAAAAGAAGCTTATGACCTTGGGGTACTGGATGGTGTAACTACCAACCCATCACTCATGGCCAAGGAAGGCATTGGTGGCAAAGAAAAGATTATGGCCCATTACAAAGCCATCTGTAATATTGTAGATAACAATGTGAGCGCTGAAGTTATCGCCACTGATTTTGATGGTATCATCAGGGAAGGCAGGGAACTTGCAAAAATCGATGATAAGATCGTAGTAAAAGTGCCCATGATCAAGGATGGTGTTAAAGCAATCAAGAAATTTTCAAGCGAAGGAATTCGCACCAATTGCACCCTGGTTTTTTCACCAGGTCAGGCGCTGCTTACGGCAAAGGCAGGAGCAAGTTATGTTTCTCCTTTTATAGGCCGCCTGGATGACATCTCACAGGACGGATTGGATTTAATCGCCCAGATCAGGTTGATCTACGATAACTATGGGTATGGAACTGAAATTCTGGCTGCCAGCATCAGACATACTATTCATATCATTAAATGCGCTGAAATAGGTGCAGACGTTGCAACTTGTCCTCTCAATGTCATCATGGCTTTACTGAAACATCCACTTACTGACAGTGGACTTGAGAAATTCCTGGCCGATCATAAGAAGACAAACTGATAAAGCTATCCATGACCAGCATCGTTGACCTGAAGAATTTCACACGAATATTGAATTGATTACATGTTCTCAACCGACCCAGTTGTAAGAGTAAAAGATGCGAGTATTTATCAGGATAACAGTACGGTACTCAACAATATCAATTTTGAAATTGAAAAGGGTGAGTTTGTATTTCTTATAGGCAGGACAGGATCAGGCAAATCTTCATTACTTAAAACATTGTATGCTGATTTACCTTTGCATATTGGTGATGTAACCGTAGCCGGCATCGATATACGTAAAATCAAAAATAGTCAGATACCACTCTTAAGAAGAAAAATTGGAATCATATTTCAGGATTTTCAGCTTTTCCCTGATCGCACGGTAGGTGAAAATCTGAATTTTGTCATGAAAGCAACGGGCTGGAAAGACAGTGCTAAAATGAAGAACCGGCTTGCCGAAGTACTCATGCAGGTAGGGCTTGGTTCCGTTGAAAAAAAGATGCCTCATCAACTTTCAGGTGGTGAACAACAACGTGTAGTGATAGCGCGGGCACTGATAAACGAACCATTGATACTGATTGCTGATGAACCTACAGGAAATCTTGATCCGAGAGTAGCCAGTGAAATATTAAGATTGTTTCAGCAGATAAATAAAAGCGGCACTGCTGTTTTGATGGCTACTCATAGTTATGGGTTGATACGTAAATTCCCAGCACGTGTGCTTAAGTGTGAAGAGGGAAATATTGTTGATTCCAATACCGAACAGTTTGAATTCAAAAACGAAGAGGAATTTTAAATCGCCACCTCGTCAGTTTTCTTTTCAGATTCTTCAAGAATTTTAATCTGCTGATTGAGTAAATCTATGCGAACCAGCATATTAAGAATCAGTGCATCTTTTATCTTTTCTGACGGTTGCGCCTTCATCTGCTCACGCAACACCTGATACATAGCATCCAGTTTATTAATATCCTGGGTAAAAGTCTCTTCATCGTTAAACTCCTGAATGTTACTGATTAATTCAATTTTATCAGAAATCTGTTCATTATAGAACTTCTCCAGATCTGAGAATTCAATCTGTAACCTGGCCCGGTCCGCATTCACTGCCTGATTGCCCGAGCGTGAAATCATTAAATAGACCGACAAGGATAAAAACAAAACAGCGGCCGCTCTCCACACATGCACATTACTCCACAGCGATATTTTTTTACCTGGCAGATGATTTTCTATCCTGCTCCATACACGATCGGCAGGTTGTTTATCATCAAACTCTTCGCGATGTCTTCTGATAAAATTTCTGAGTGAATCTTTCATATCAGTTCGATTCAAGTAATTCCTTTAATTTTTTCTTCGCTCTGTTAAACTGAGACTTTGAGGTTGACTCTGAAATACCCAGTACCTCTCCGATCTCAGCATGATCAAATCCTTCAAAAAGATACATGGAAAGAACTGATCTGTACCCATCCGGAAGAAGTTCAATTGTTTTTTTTACCTTCTCCACTGTAAACGGATAGCCTTCCAGCGGATCAACTTCTTCCTCCTCTTTTACATCCCACCGATCATCTTCAGGCATTCGCTCCAGCTTCTTTTTATGAAGATGGTTGATGGCTTTGTTAATAACGATACGTTTCAGCCAGGCACCAAAGGTTGAATCACCCCGATAGCTTTGCAGACTGTTAAATGCACTTATAAATGCTTCCTGCAAAACATCCTCCGCTTCAACTTCATCATTAACGATGCGATAACCGACATTGTACATACTTCGGCTATATAATTTATACAATTCATAGAACGCTGCCCGATCTCCCAGGCGGCACCGATCAATTATTTCCTGATGAATATGTGTAGCCTGAGCCTCCAAGAAAAACTAACTTAGCCTACAGACCAGCGGGCAGGCAAAAGGTTGCATGCTTATTTTACTTTAGCCAGATTCTGCTTTGCCGTTACAAAATCCGGGGAAATAGCAAGGGCTTCTTCAAAGGTTTTTCTGGCCATAGCCTTATCTCCAAAATGATCCAGTTGCACCAAACCTTTCAGGTTTAAAACTGAAACCTTCATCGGATATTCTTTGGGTTTATTTTCCACATCATTAAAAACAACCTTGGCGGCATCAAGTTCTTTATTGGCAAGGAGTATATCAATGGAGGCAAGGCTTTCGGTAAATCGCTTCAAATCATATTGTAAAAAGGCCATCTTATATAATGTTCCGATATTATTGGTGAGCAGATAAAGGCTCTCATAATTTTGCAATGCACGATCAGGTACACCCATGGTTTCATAACCTACTGCTGAAATCTCCAGTGCTGTTACGTTTTTAGGATTCCGGGCAAGCAATTGCTGAGAAACCAGCACTGCAGGAACATACTTCTGATTTTCATAATAATAGTAAGCGAGACTGTAATATGAGCGAATCATTCTGCGGATTTTCAATGATCAGATCATACAAGGCATCTTTTGCTACATCAAAATCATTCCATTGCACAGCGGTAATATATTTTTTGTAGAAGTGCTCTGTAAGCGGACTTACTTCCTGCTTCTTTGTGTCTGACGGAGTGGATGCTGGTTTGGTTTCTGTTTTTACGGGTGGCTTTGCTTCGGTTTTTGCCGGCTGCTTTTGCACCTGTGAAAAAACAACGGAAGTAAATAACAACATGCCGAGAGAGAATAATACACGCATTTTCATATAATTTAATTTATAATCACTTAAGAATTGATTTCACTTATCGCCAAACCTTTGCGTTGGGCAATTTACATTAATAACTCATACGCCTCGTGCCGATCATTTTTAATTATCCCATCCAGGATCGCTTCCTTTATTTCTTCCTTTATCTCACCAATGATTGGCCCCGGAGAAAGATTAAACAATTTAATGATCTCATCACCGGTGATGGGTGGTTGAAAATTTCGCACCTGATCTTTTTCTTCCAGCTCAATCATCTTCTTTTCAACGTGCTCGAAGTTTCGCAAATACCTCGCCACCTTTTCATTGTTCTTTGAAGTGATGTCCGCTTTGCACAATATCATAAGTGCTTCTATATCATTACCAGCTTCAAAAAGCAATCGTCTGATGGCAGAGTCTGAAACTTCTTTCACCAAGTGCAATGGGTCGGAGATGTAAACGAACGAGCTTCTTTACAAATTCCATCTTTTCATTCAATGGCAATTTGAGCCTTCTGAAAATGCCCGGCACCATGCGTGCTCCTTTGTCCTCATGACCATGAAAAGTCCATCCCACTGTTTTATCAAATCGCTTGGTTGCAGGCTTGGCAATATCATGCAAGAATGGCGGCCCATCGCAACCAGAGATCATCCGATACTTTTGCAACATTATCGAGTACCTGTAGCGTATGAAAAAAATTATCTTTGTGCGCCTTATTATCCTGATACTCCACACCGTGCAAGGCCACCATCTCAGGAAAAAACTGTTGCAGCAAGCCGCACTGAAAAAGCAACTTAAATCCATAGGACGGGACTGGTGACAAAATGATTTTATTCAATTCATCGATTATGCGTTCCTGCGGAAACAATGGAAAGACGGTGCGTATTGTTAATGATGGCCTCATAGGTGTCTGCATCAATATCAAAATTCAATTGCGCAGCAAAACGGATTGCGCGCATCATTCTGAGTGGATCATCAGAAAATGTGATTCCGGGATCAAGCGGTGTTTTAATAAGTTTCTGTCTTATGTGCTCAACGCCACCGAATGGATCTATCAATTGACCCCAGGAAGACACAGACAAACTGATGGCCATGGCATTAATAGTAAAATCCCTGCGTTGCTGATCTTCTGCAAGGGTGCCATCTTCTACAATAGGCTTTCGGGATTCATTTCTATAGGATTCCTTTCTTGCTCCGACAAATTCAAGATCAAATTCATCATGTTTGATCATTGCCGTTCCAAAATTCTTGAAAACAGTAACCTGAGCATTGCCTAAGTGTTGACCAACTTCATTTGCGAGCAGAATTCCACTGCCTATGCAAACAAAATCAATATCTGTGCAAGGCCGTTTAAGGATCAGGTCTCTTACAAACCCACCAACCACATAAGTATCCAGGCCCAGTTTGCGCGATGCAGCTGAAACCACTTCAAATATCTGATTACTGTCTAGTTCGCTCTTGAAGTTCATTTCCCCGGTTACCCTGCCATGTATTTTAAACGGGGTTAAAGGTAAGGACTAAATTATTAGAAATTACAGGTGATGGTCAGGTAAACAAAGGATTCCAATTGACCCGGTAAGTCATGCACAAAAATCCGGAGAAAGGTGTTTTAGCAAAAATCTTGATTTGGTTTATTTTTTTCCGTCTGGCCCATAAATCTGATATTTTTTGAAAAGTGAGCGTAGGTATAGAGGGTCAATTACCTACCTTTGCGACCAAATTTCCGGGATTAAGCATGTCTTCTGCCAAATATATCTTCGTTACAGGTGGTGTTACCTCTTCATTGGGAAAGGGCATCATATCAGCTTCTCTGGGTAAGTTATTACAGGCCAGAGGCTTTTCAGTAACTATACAAAAATTTGATCCCTACATTAACATTGACCCGGGCACGTTAAACCCCTACGAACATGGTGAGTGCTATGTAACTGATGACGGGGCCGAAACGGACCTGGATCTGGGGCATTACGAGCGCTTTCTTAACATTACTACCTCACAGGCAAATAATGTTACCACCGGAAGGATTTACAATAACGTAATCACGAAGGAGCGAAAAGGAGAATACCTCGGCAAAACCGTTCAGGTGGTGCCGCACATTACCGATGAAATAAAAAGAAACATATTCTTGCTTGGCGACAGTGGTAAATACGATTTCATTATTACAGAAATCGGTGGTTCCGTGGGTGACATTGAATCATTACCTTTTGTGGAAGCCGTTCGTCAGGTGCGCTGGGATCTGGGGTCTAACAATGCACTGGTCATTCACCTTACACTTATCCCCTATTTAAGTGCTGCCAAAGAACTAAAGACCAAGCCCACACAACACTCTGTAAAGGAACTACTTTCATACGGCATTCAACCTGACATACTGGTTTGCCGCACAGAACATCCACTCTCCATGGAGATTCGTAAAAAGCTGGCTTTATTCTGCAACGTGAACCTGAACTCTGTGATTGAAGCTATTGATGCTGATACGATCTATGATGTGCCGATGCTCATGCGAAAAGAAAAACTGGATGAGCGTGTACTTTCAAAATTAAAAGTTACACCAAAACACGAACCTGATCTTGAGCAGTGGAAAGTATTCTTAGGAAAACTGAAAAATCCCATTAATGAAGTGAACATAGGCCTTGTTGGTAAATATGTTACTTTACCTGATGCCTACAAATCTATTGCAGAGGCGTTTATACATGCGGGTGCTCAGAATGACTGTAAGGTAAATCTCAAATGGATTTCCTCAGAAGATATTCACAAAGACACTGTAAAAAATATTCTCGGTAGCCTTGATGCTGTACTGGTGGCACCGGGTTTTGGTGAACGTGGCCTTGAAGGAAAAATTCAGGCTATAAAATTTGTACGCGAAAATAAAATTCCGTTTTTGGGCATTTGCCTGGGTATGCAATGTGCTGTGGTTGAATTTGCCCGCAATGTGCTGCACCTTTCAGAAGCCAGTACCACGGAACTAAATCCCAAGACCAACCATCCTGTTATCGACATGATGGAAGAGCAGAAAAAAATCACAAGTAAAGGTGGTACCATGCGTCTCGGGGCCTATACCTGTAAAATCAAAAAGGGAACGAAGGCATATCACGTTTACGGAGATACTTCCATTCAGGAAAGACACCGGCATCGTTATGAATTTAATAATAAATACCTGGAACAAATGGAGGAAGCAGGCTTGAAGGCAGTGGGTATCAATCCAGATACCAATCTGGTTGAAATTATTGAATTGAAGGATCATCCCTGGTTTCTTGGTGTTCAATATCATCCGGAATTAAAAAGCACGGTATTAAATCCGCATCCTTTATTTGTAAAATTTGTTGAAGCTGCGATGAACTATAAAAAGTCAAATTCGTAATCTCAGACTTCTCTTTATAAAACTCGTTCAGAATATAACTCATGGATAGAAACTCAGCAATCGGACTTACGCTCATCGCAGTACTCCTTTTAATTTATTTTAATTTTCTTGCACCAACTCCTCAACCAGAAACATGCACAGCCCGCACAAGTCACATCACCACTTGCAGAAGAGTTCAACTGCCGTTGATGCTGTCGTTCAATCCGATAAAATCGACAGTACATCAATACAACAATATGGTTCGCTTTCTTCTTTCCTTTCTGGCAATGAAGACAGAGACTAATATTGAAAATAATGATTTGCGTATAACCTTGTCCAATAAAGGTTATCTAAAAGACATTGAACTCAAGAATTTCAAAACCTATTCACAAAAACCACTATTCCTCTGCAAAAAACGGAAACAATAAATTCTCACTGGTTGCCAATTATGAAGGAAAGGAAATTGACTTGTATAAGTTGTATTACCAGATGGAATCTTCCAAAAGAGCTGATACAACACTATTGATTTTGTCTGCAAAAACCGGTGGCAGCAGCTATATCAAACATATTTATTCAATCCCTCCCACCGGTTATCAGATCGGATATGAAATTCAAACAAGTGGAATTTCCCTAAGTGGAAAAAATCTTACCTACCGCTGGAATAATAAAATTGCCGTTACAGGAAAAAGCAATTGACGATAGCCGCACCAAAACAACGATCAATTATTATGATGTGAATGGTGATTTTGATGGACTATCTGAAACCTCGACTGACCTTGAGAATGATGACCTCGCAAAGCCCAGTCAGGTGGGTTGCCGTTCGTCAGAAATTTTTCATTTCATCCATCATTGCAAAAAATTCATTTGCCGGTGGCGAAGATAAAAACATTTGCTAATCTCAATGATTCCAGTGTTGTAAAAGAAGCAAACATAGAACTCTATCATTTCCCCTGAGGATCTTGCATCGAAAAAGGCATCATTTCAATATTACTTTGGCCCAAATGATTACAGTATTCTACCTGATGTATCCGAAGGTTTTTCCCGAAACTTAAGCCTGGGATGGCCTCCTATGTTGTGGATCAACAAGTTTGTTATCATACCGATTTTCAATTTTCTGGAAGGGTATATCAGTAATTATGGTATCATCATAATTCTGCTTGTACTGTTCGTAAAAATATTACTGTTGCCCCTTTCCTACAAGTCATATCTGGGCATGGCAAAAATGAAATTATTGAAACCTGAGCTGGATCTGATCAAGGAAAAGAATGGTGAGAACATGGCTCAGAATCAGCAGGATCAGATGAAGTTATATCAGCAGGCAGGTGTTAATCCATTCAGTGGATGCATACCACTGTTGCTACAGATGCCTATACTTTTTGCCATGTTTTACTTCTTTCCGGTTTCCATCGAATTAAGGCAGCAACCGTTTTTGTGGGCAGAGGATCTGTCAACCTATGATTCGATCATTAACCTTCCCTTTACCATTCCATTTTATGGAAGTCACGTGAGTTTGTTTGTGTTATTAATGACTGCCTCCACCCTTATTTATACCTGGCAAAACAATCAGATCAGTTCCGTGCAAGGCCCGATGAAATCCATGTCATACTTTATGCCGGTGATTTTCATGTTTGTACTTAATAATTTTTCTGCTGGTTTGAGTTTTTATTATTTCGTATCAAACCTTGTGACGTTCGCACAGCAGGCAATAATCAAGCGTTTTGTAGATGAGGATAAAATTGTGGCCGTTATGGAAGATCACAAAAAGAAAATGCTTGCGGGCGGTGGAACCGGTAAAAAATCCAGCTTCATGAGCAAACTGGAACAGGCGATGAAAGCCAGTGAAGAAGCAAGAAAAGCATCCAAAAAGAAGTAACCGGGTATTGAAAAACCCTGAAAATTCGATTTTCAGGCACATTGGTTCATCCGTACATTACCCTATATTTGTAACCCCGATTACTTCGGGGTTATTTTTTTAGCTAAACAATCACGAAGTCCTGAAAATGGGTAAAATAATCGCAATTGCGAATCAAAAAGGAGGAGTGGGTAAAACTACAACAGCAATAAATCTGGCAGCAAGCCTGGCTGTTCTGGAATGCAAAACATTGCTGGTGGATGCAGACCCCCAGGCGAACTCTACATCAGGGTTAGGTATCAATCCCAAAGAAGTAAAAAAAGGCATTTACGAATGCATGGTGGATGGTGTGAATCCGGTAGATGTAATTGTTCAAAATGAACTGAAATTTCTCCATGTGCTTCCATCACACATCGATCTGGTGGGTGCGGAAGTGGAAATGGTAAATATTGAACATCGTGAAGAAAAGATGAAGCTTGCACTCGCGAAGATTAAGGATCTGTACGATTTTATTATCATTGACTGCTCTCCTTCACTGGGATTAATCACCATTAACTCACTTACCGCAGCTGATTCTGTCATGATACCCGTACAGTGCGAATACTTTGCCCTGGAAGGACTTGGTAAGCTCTTGAACACTATAAAAATCATTCAAACACGGCTGAATCCAAAGCTGGAAATCGAAGGCATATTGCTCACACTGTATGATTCCCGCACTTCCCTCGGCAATCAGGTGGTGGAAGAAGTAAGAACGCACTTTAAGAATATTGCATTTACCACCATCATACCGCGCAACGTAAAACTCAGTGAAGCACCCAGTTTTGGATTGCCGGTGATCGTGCATGATGCAGAAAGTAAAGGAGCCATCAGTTATCTCAACCTGGCACATGAAATACTGGATAAAAACGGAATGTCAAAATGAGCAAGAAGAAAGCATTGGGAAGGGGACTTAGTGCACTGTTAAGTGATACTCCAGACGAAGAAAAGCTCGAAGTTGATGTAACCAATCCTGTCGGTTCTCATACGTCCACTACTCATGAAAATCTTAATGAAATACCCCTGGATGAAATTGAAACTAATCCATTTCAGCCCAGGCAGCATTTCGATCAGGAAGCCTTAAAAGAACTCGCTGAATCAATCAAAGTACACGGAATCATTCAGCCGATTACCGTGCGCAAACTTGCACCGCATCAATACCAGTTGATCTCGGGCGAACGAAGATTTCAAGCCTCAAAACTTGCCGGATTAAAGGCCGTACCTGCCTACGTAAGAACTGCCGATGATCAGCAGATGCTTGAGATGGCGCTGATCGAAAACATACAGCGTGAAAATCTTAATCCAATAGAGATTTCACTAAGTTATCAAAGGCTTATCACTGAATGTAATTTAAAACAGGAAGAACTGGGCGATCGCGTTGGAAAAAACAGATCTACGGTTACCAACTACCTTCGTTTACTCAAACTACCTCCGGATATCCAGATTGCTTTGCGAGACAACCGGTTATCCATGGGCCATGCCCGAGCAATCATAAATGTAGATAATCCTGACGCGCAGCTTTATATTTTTAAAAAGATACTCGCAGAAGATCTTTCTGTGAGAAAGGTCGAAGAACTGGCTCGTCAGCTTATGTCCGAGTCTAAAGAATCAGCTCAACCTACAACTGCCGTTACCACTTCTTCTCACTCAAAAGAAATCACCCAGTTGCAATCCAGTCTTTCTTCACATTTTGGCACGAAAGTTAATGTTAAGAGTGATGGAAACAAGGGCGAGATTCGCATCCCATTTCTATCAGTGGAAGACCTCAACAGGATTCTGGATATTTTAAAAGTATAAAATGCGTGGTACATTTTTTCTTGTATTGCTCCTGATTGTAACAGCAGAATTTTGCCAGTCGCAGGAAATCAAAAACGATTCACTGACCAACAAACTGGATCCATCTGCAGATACTACCTTCATCTCAGGCGATAAGCAAATTATAGAAATTGAATCGTATCCAAGCGTTTCGATCCGCGCAAAGCATTGATGTATTCAGCGGTGCTTCCGGGAGCAGGTCAGTTTTACAATAAAAAATACTGGAAGATACCGTTGGTATACGGAGGATTCGCATTCCTGATTTATGTTACCGACTTCTATAATGATTTATATTTTGAATACCGTAAAGAATATTTTTTTCTGGTGAACAATCCAGACCAGAATCTTAGCCCAAGTTCATTAACAAAAGACCAGCTTAAATCAGGTATGGAGCAGGCCAGGCGCGAACGGGACTTCTTTCTCATACTTAACGGTATGTGGTATTTTTTGCAACTGGTAGATGCTCATGTGGATGCTCACCTTAAAGAATTTGATGTTAATCCTAAAATGCAGGTCAGGATTGAACCCATGATGGAAAATTCAATGATGACAGGTCGCAACACGGGCATTTCCCTGATTTTAAAATTTTAGGAAACCTGTTAATCAATTAAATTACAGTAATGAAAATAGTATTGATTGGCTACGGGAAAATGGGCAAGACAATTGAACGAATTGCCGTATCACGTGGTCATGAAATAGCAGGGCATATTGATGTTGGTGACGACTTCAACAGCTTTGGCAACCCTGCTGATGTTGCCATCGAATTCACCCAACCTGAAGCTGCGGTTCATAATTTAAAAACCTGCTTCGACAAAGGAATACCCATAGTCTGCGGCACTACCGGATGGTTACAACATAAAAATGAGGTTGAAAAACATTGTCTCACAAAAAATGGCACTCTTTTATATTCATCCAATTTCAGTCTTGGTGTAAATCTGTTTTTCAAATTGAATGAACAGCTTGCAAAATTGATGGATCGCTATAGCCAATATGAAGTTTCCATTGATGAAACCCATCACACCCAAAAGAAAGATGCACCCAGCGGAACTGCTATTACACTTGCAGAGGGTGTGATAAAAAATCTATCCAGGAAAAAAGAATGGAGCCTTGGGGCAACCGAAAATAATGAAGCACTCGTTATTAACTCATTCCGCATAGATCCGGCACCAGGCACACACGTAGTGAAATACGCATCCGTAGTGGACGATATAGAAATCACCCACACAGCTCATTCCCGTGAAGGTTTTGCACTGGGTGCAGTAATGGTTGCCGAGTGGCTTGCAGGAAAGAAAGGGATATATACCATGGATGATTTTTTACAGTTCTAACCCTTTCTAAGTCAAAAATCATTTTATTTGCACGTTTTTAATTATTATAACACTATGAACTGGAAGTTTTGGGAGAAAAAGCAGCAAAGAGCAGGAAAGTAAACCTAAATCAGCATTGCGCGAATGGTGGGATGCCGTTTTGTTTGCCGTAGTTGCGGCCACCTTGATTCGCTGGCTGATTATGGAAGCTTACACCATCCCAACTCCTTCCATGGAAAAATCAATGCTGGTGGGTGACTTTTTATTTGTGAGTAAGTTTCATTACGGAACCCGCACACCACGTACACCTCTACAACTGCCACTTACTCATCAGAAAATCTGGTTTACCAATATCCCCTCCTATGTTGACTGGGTTCAGCTCCCCACTTACAGACTTCCAGGATTTAGTCATGTAAAAAGAGAAGATGTGGTTGTTTTCAATGTGCCTCCTAAAGATCTTAATGAAGGAAAGGATTATCCAATCGATTTGAAGACCAACTACATCAAACGTTGTGTGGCTGTTGCGGGTGATGTGCTTGAAATTAAAAACAAGCAAGTATTCATCAATGGAGAGCCTTTGAGTAATCCCCCGGAGATGCAGTATAGTTATCTTGTTACAGCAAAAGATGAAATCAACGAACGGAATCTATCAAAACTTGAATTAGACCCTGATGATTATTCTTATCTGGGACGACCAGAAAATGATAAAGCCGTCTATCAGATGTTTTTGACAAAATCAAAAGCAGATGAATTAAAAACACTGCCTTATGTCGTTTCCGTCAGTGACGATTACCGTACCGGGGAAGGCCCGGATATGAGAATTTTCCCAGGCGCAAAGTATACGCCATGGAATGGTGACAATTTTGGCCCGCTTACAATACCCAAAGAAGGCATGAAGATTCCTGTGAATGATTCAACGCTGGCCATTTACGGCACAACCATTCGAGAATACGATCATAATAAGACTGTAGAGATTGAAGATGGCAAGCTCACCATAGAGGGAAAAGAAGTAACAGAATATACTTTCAATCAGAACTATTATTTCATGATGGGCGACAATCGCCACAACTCACTGGACTCACGTTACTGGGGCTTTGTGCCCGAAGATCATATTGTTGGCAAGGGATTCTTCATCTGGCTTTCTATAGACAAGTATGCCGACTTCATACATAAAATCCGTTGGAGCAGATTCTTCAAGCTGGTAGAATAAATCTCAGATATCGGATACCTGATCCTGAATTGAGGCCTTCTCAATATCAAGCATCAGGTATCCATTTTATAAGGATCACCAGTCAATCTCTTTTATTCCATTACTCTTCAGATATTCGTTGGTTTTGCTGAAATGTTTACATCCGAAAAAACCACGATCGGCAGAAAATGGCGAAGGATGAGCTGACATCAAAACAAGATGTTTGTTGCGATCGATGATTTCGCCTTTCTTTTGGGCATAGGCTCCCCATAACAAAAACACAATATTCTTTTTCTGATCAGAAATCTGTTTGATCACCGCATCGGTAAAAGTCTCCCATCCTTTATTCTGATGCGATCCTGGCGAAGAAGCACGGACTGTGAGCGTTGCGTTTAAGAGCAATACGCCTTGCCTTGCCCATCGTTCCAGATCTCCGTTTTTTGGAATGGGTTTACCCAGATCGCTATAGATTTCCTTGAAAATATTCTTCAGAGAGGGAGGCATTGTTATACCATCACGAACCGAAAAACACAGACCATTTGCCTGACCCGGGCCATGGTAGGGATCCTGCCCGATTATCACTACCTTTACCTGATCATAATCCGAGCAATCAAACGCCCTGAATATCTCCTTGCCGGGAGGATATACCGTGTTGGTTTGATATTCATCCTTGACAAACCGGATAATTTGTTCAAAATAAGGCTTTTGAAACTCATGCTCCAGCTTTGATTTCCAGGAAGGAGCGATTTTTACTTGCAGGCTCATTACATTAATTTTCGGTTAATGAACTTATTAACCAGGTTGAAAAATAGAAAAAATTGATATTTTTGAAAGCATGATTACGGAAATAACACAAGGAATCAAGGTAAGTGTGGAAACTGAGTACCAGCCATCGTACTCAAGTCCAAGCCAGTACCACTATGTGTTCACCTATCGCATTACTATAGAAAATCAAAGTGAATATACCATACAACTGCTGAGGCGGCACTGGCATATTCATGATGCCGGATTTACCACCCGTGAAGTTGAAGGTGACGGTGTAGTGGGTCAGCAACCGGTGCTTGAGCCAGGTCAGAATCATCAATATGTTTCAGGCTGCAATCTCAAATCAGGTATTGGCAAAATGGCAGGCACCTATCAGATGGAGCGCATTGTTGATGGTATTAAATTTGTAGTTGTTGTACCTGAATTTACGATGATAGCGCCCATACGCCTTAATTAGCCTCACCATTTTTTCAGGGTTTTCATTTAACAGCACACATTCCATAGGCACATAAAACTCCTGAAACGTGTCTAAATTTTTTCAGCTTAAATCATATTTCAATCACTGGCTGGATGTTGTTGACGAACATTCGATACACTCACCTTACTTCTACGAATTCTATAACCAGGCGATAAAAAATGACAATCCGAATAAAGAGGAATTTAAAGCGATCGAACAGATCAGACAGAAATTACTTTCAAATCCCAGCGAAGTAACCATCAATGACCTCGGAGCCAGTTCTTTACATTTTAAAAATGAGTCAAGGTCAATTTCAAAAGTTGCCGCAACAAGCCTGAGTCCGGCAGCCTATTGCCGATTGTATAACCGGATCATTCAGTATACCAATGCATCGAACATCCTTGAGTTAGGTACTTCGATGGGAATCACAACACTTTATCTTGCACTGAAAAAGAATGCACATGTGACCACGATTGAAGGCAACGCATCGATGATCAATATAGCTTTAACGAATTTTGAGTATTTCAATACAAAAAACATCGGCCTGATTGAGGGTAATCTGGACATAAAACTATCAGAATATTTATTGACGCCTGCTAAAATTGATTTTGTGCTGATGGATGCCAATCATCGTTATGAGCCCACCCTACGATATTTCAATTTACTTTCAAGAAGAATGGCAGACAAAGGAGTAATTGTAATGGATGATATTCACCATTCCGAAGAAATGAACCAGGCCTGGCAGGAACTGCGTAATCATCAGCTCGTTTACGGAAGCACGGACCTGTTCAGATGCGGAATTTTATTCTTCGATCCGGCACTCAATCGGCAGCATTACACCTGGTCGGTTTAACCGACATTGAAAAAATAATATTTAACGCTACTTTTATGAGCTGATTTTAAAACTATGAGTCAAGTAAATACACCTGCCGAACCAAAAAAAGCAAGCAATAAATCCAGTGTGATTATTGCTCTTCTCCTGATTATTGTATTGGTACAAAGCATCAAAATCTATCTCGATTATAAAGAGAAGGTAGAAGTCAAAGAAGAACTGGCAACCACAACGGAAGATCTGGCAACCACCATGCAGCGACTGAATGATGTAAAAATCGAACTTGACCAGAAGATCGCAGAGATATCAAAACTGGGTGGTGATGTAGCCGAACTTGAAAAAGCTAAAGCAGAAGTTGATGCAGAGCTGAGAAGAAGCTATGCCCGCAGAACCAAAGACATTAAAGAATTGAAAGATCGTCTTACAGGATATGAGGAACTACTCAAAATGAAAGATGATGAAATTGAAAAGCTACAGTCGGTCAACAAAGAGTTATTCTCTGAAAACAAAAATCTGAAAACCAAACAAAACGTATTGAGTGATTCACTCAACCGGGTAACTAAAAATAAAGAAGAACTGGCAAGCAAAGTGGCTATTGCATCACAGTTAAAAGCGGAGAACGTTGTGCTGGTTTCAGTAAATTCCAAGGGCAGGGAAAAGGAACCACCTTTCCGCAAGAAGCAACTTGAACAAATCAAGGTGCAATTCACAATCGGTGAAAATAAAGTGGCACCAATTGAAGGTAAGAAAATACTTATCCGGGTGATTGATGAGAACGGGCAACCCATTTTTGATACAACGAAAGGATCAGGCACTTTTATGCTGAATGGAAAGGAAGAATTTTACACTTCTTCACAGGAAATCCTGTTTGACAACACCGGTCAGAAACTGGTATTTATCTATGACAAAGGTTCTGAGTATACAGCAGGAAACTACCAGGTTGAAATTTATACTGATGGCTATCTGATGGGCCAGACTCAGTTTGACGTGAAGTAATTAATCCTTTATACTATTCAGTGAGAGAAGTTTTAAAATCCAGTTTGGAAGTGGTTTTGAAGCATCTCTCTTTTTCAAATTAAGATACCAGCCTGCTTTTTCCACAATAGGAATCTTATGGGTTTCTACGAGTTCTACCAATGTGCCGTCAGGATCTTCACAATATGCGAAATGTCCTGCTGCCTTACCCATATCAAACGAATTTCTGCTATCCACTGTAAATTCAAAACCCGCCTTCTGGCAAGATGCAGAAAGCGAATCCATGTCAGAAACATCAAAGCAGACGTGAATAAATCCTTTATCACCCCACCATCTGTTTTGGAATATCTTTTCCGGCTTTCGTTCGGCCACCTGTATCAACTCGATTTCATGCTGCCCAAGCAATCTTCCAAAAGCACCTTTTCTTGATGCTGATGAACGAAGTAAAACACGTCTGAATGTGTGTTTACCGCCAGGTAAACTCGAAAGATCCTCAAACTGCCTGGACTTATCATATACTACTTCACTGAATCCAAGGGTATCACGATATAATTCAAGTGCCTTGTCGATATCGGTTACCCCAACTACACATCCAGCCACACCACCAAGATTCTTATTCCTGTGCTGAAACCAGCTTACAGATTCAATGACCTCAATAAGATTTGAATAAGGATCCTGAAGGTAGAAATGCATGCGACCATCCGGACCGGCAACAGGTTCACCCAACAAGTTTACACCCTTTGACTTCAGATCAGTATATGCCTCCTTAACCGAGCGGGCTTTGATTTTAACTGCTGATACACCTGTATCACCAAGAAGAATTTTACTTGAAACATCCACTGGCTTGCGACTTGTATATTGCCATATCTCCAGACCTGCTCCACCCTCCAGATTCATCGCAAGTATGGCATATCGCTCATGCGCTTCGTCACCCGTATATCGCTTCATAAGTGAAGCCGTGGCATGATCCCTGAATATCGGTACGTTCATTCCGAATGACTTTCTGTACCATGTCCAGGCCTGCTCCGCATCTTCAACACCTAAACCAATTTGTTGTATTCCGTTGATTTGATAGCTCATTTCCTCAAGAGATGTTATTTATTCGTTTTTATTCCCACATGCACTAATCATAAATAAAAAGCCCCACCCGGGGAGCGGTTTTTATGAAGATACCTTAACTCTAAACAATCAAAGCCCGAAAAATAACAGTTTATAATTTATAATTCATGAAGAACATCAGAAATAAGCCTGTTCATGGAATTTATTACATGTGAGGAACCCTCTTTCTATATTCGGATATCACGATTTTATAGAATTAAAACAGCATTCTGATTTCGGAAATCCGTTCGATTTATAATAAATAGTTGTCTACATAAAGACAAACGTAGCTTTTAGTAAACATTAGCGTTTAATTTTGTTTTACATTAATGCTGGGTTAGAAGATAATAATGTGGTTATGAAAAAAGTGCTCTTGATCTTTATTGTACTTATGGCTGGAATTTTTCGAGCCTATCCACAAAGTAAAATTACCCATGAGGGATTTAATGCATTGCTTAAAAAATACGTTTCGGCCGAAGGTAAAGTTAATTATAAGGGATTCATTAGTGATTCGCTGGCCCTTAATCAATACTTGAATTTGTTGAGTAAAACTCCACCAGATGAAAAAACATGGACCCGTGAAGAGCAGATGGCCTACTGGATAAATGCCTACAACGCGTTCACTATAAAACTCATTATCAAATACTATCCGGTTCGCAGCATCAAGGATATCGGAAGCAGCATTCAAATTCCTTTTATCAATACGCCATGGGATATCAAATTCATTACCATCGGCAAGGAAAAGATGGATCTGAACCATATCGAACATGGGATACTGAGAAAGAAGTTTGATGAACCGCGCGTACACATGGCGTTGGTCTGCGCAAGTAAATCATGCCCGGCTTTGCTCAATGAAGCTTTTGAAGCTAAACAACTTGACCCGCAACTTACCCGTCAGACCAAGGCATTTCTTGCCGATCCTTTCCGAAACAAAATATCCCCTGATAAACCACAACTGAGTATGATTTTTAAATGGTATAGTATGGATTTTACCAAAAATGGAGGATCTGTAAATACCTTCATCAATAGGTACTCTCCGATAAAAATCAAGCCCACCGCTAAAATCGCATATCTGGACTATGATTGGGGGCTAAACGAGTAAGAAAAGCCTTTTCTGTGGTTATTTTTCAGGATTTGTTGGCACATCCGGTCAATTTCCCTATTTTTGCACCTCATTTTTAAACAATTATATCAAATCATGAAAAACTACGAGACGGTATTCATTTTAAATCCCGTTTTGTCTGATGATCAGGCAAAGGATACTGTCGAGAAATTCGTGAAGGTGTTAACAAAAGCCAAAGCTGATGTTATCAATGTAGAAAAATGGGGACTTAAAAAGATGGCTTATCCCATCCAGAACAAGTCAACCGGTTTTTACAACCTTATCGAATTTACGACTAACTCATCCGACCTGATCAACACACTCGAAACCGAGTACAGACGAGACGAATCAGTAATGCGCTTTTTGACAACGGTGCTGGACAAGCACGCTGTTATCTACAACGAACGCAGACGCAAAGGCGAATTCAATCGCACCAAAAAATGAACCGAAAACCCAAGAAAGGAGGACGCTGAAAGCATGACATTAATGAACGAACCCATCAAGCGCGCAGAAATTAAACCTAAGTACTGCCGCTTCAAGAAAAACGGAATCAAGTACATCGATTATAAAGATCCTGATTTCCTTTTGAAATTTATCAACGAGCAGGGTAAGATTATTGCCTCGCAGACTTACCGGAACAAGCTGGAAGTTTCAGAAGAAAGTATCACAGGCAGTAAAAAGAGCCCGTCATATTGCTATTCTTCCTTATGTAGCTGATTCATTAAAATAACCTTAACCTGTACAATTATGGAAATAATTTTGAAACAAGACGTAACAGGACTCGGTTACAAAAATGATACGGTAAAAGTGAAAGCCTGGATATGGAAGAAACTTTTTGATTCCTTCAGGAGTAGCCATCATCGCCAATGATTCCAATAAAAGAGTTGATTGCTGAAAACATTCGTCAGGCTGCTCACAAAGCTGCCAAGATTAAAGCAAGATGCTGAAGCACTGGCTGCGAAAATCGGTGAACTTACTGTTGAAATCGGAACAAAAGCCGGTGAAAGCGGAAAGATTTTTGGTGCCGTTACTGCGGTTCAGGTGTCTGACTTTCTTAAGACTAAAGGTTTTGATGTTGATCGCAAGAAGATCCACTTCAAAGAACAACCTAAGCAAATTGGTACTTACACCGTTACGCTTGATCTTCACAAAGAAGTGAAGCACACAATCAATGTGAATGTTGTAGCTGAATAAGTTAAAACATACAAAACAAAAAGGGCTTTGCTTCACAGCAAGGCCCTTTTTATTTGAACGCTTGCTTAGTGACCAACAAAGTTTTATTCAGGCTGTTCCACTGCAGCCACCAGCTGATCATACCAGGCTCCACCATATTTCCTTATCAGTGGATCTTTCAAAAATTTATACAAAGGAACCTGCAGTGACTTGCCATAGGAACAAGCAGCGGAACAAATGCTCCACTTGTGATAATTCACAGCCTCAAAGCCTTTTTTATTTTTGGTAATGCGTATGGGATATAAGTGACATGAAATAGGTTTCTTGAAACCAATTTTCCCGTCAAGGTATGCCTGCTCGATGCCGCATTTCAAAACTCCCTCCTTGTCATAGTGAGCATAGGCGCACTCCTTCCCCGCTATGGTGGGTGTAGAGTAATCTCCATCTTCATCAAGAATATAGGTTCCCTGCACTTCAATCGCTTTTATTCCTTCCGGTGTGAGATAGGGCTTCACCTTGTCAAGTATATCATTCATCACAGGCAACTCCTCTTCTTCGAGCGGTGCTCCTAAATCTCCTTCTACACAACATGCTCCCTTACATTTCTCCAGATGACAAACAAACTCAACATCTTTGATGTCATCCGAAACCAATACATCGCCTACTTTAATCATTTCCTTCCGGTTTTAAATTCCAATTTAGCGCTTTACGAATCACCTTTGTTGTTTTTATAAAATTCTTTGTCAGCAATGTAACAATGTCTCTCTATTTCTGCATTTACTATACCTACTTTATCAATCCATTGAATTAAAAAATTATAGGTAATGTGTCGATGCTCCTTCACTCTTGTTTATATTTATTCAAGTACTTCGTTCGTTACTTCATGTTTAGCATGCAGTGTTGTACGGGCGGATTTCTTGAATTTTATGTTTGCCTATTTATCCCATCACACGAATGAAAGACCCAACGATTTAAGCAACGTCACCTTTTAGAAATGATCTGCCGCTGAAAACATACTTACTCCGAAAATGGTACCCGCATAGTTACAATTCCAAATGTTGAGACGAAGCCTGAGATGCCCTTCTGAAAAGTCAGAAGCCCAGAAAAGAATTTTTCCTCCTGTACCAAAATACATCGGATACCTGTTCATTAACGTGTGAAACCAGCTGCTTTTCAATGATTCCATTTTATCCGTCTTTAAAAAATAAGATGTCACGATATAATTAAACAGAATTTCTTTTAATGATCTTGAAATCCATAACTCAAAGTAAATCAACCTCCTTGGGCAAACCAATAAATAAATAATTGAACCCGTATTTTCCGATTACTCCAAGCCTTCAATTTGATGTTTATCCATTCACTTAGTGTCTCTATATTGCGTACGCTTTATGATGAATTACCTAGATAGCCTGAACGAGCCACAGCGTGAAGGTGTGATGAATACGGAGGGAGCCTGCATGATCATTGCTGGAGCAGGCTCAGGTAAAACACGCGTACTAACCCTTCGCATAGCTCATCTGATTCAAAGTCAAAATGTTGACCCATTCAATATCATGGCGCTCACCTTTACCAATAAGGCCGCCAAAGAAATGCGTGAGCGCCTTGAAAAGATGGTTGGCCCTGATGCCCGGAATTTATGGATGGGAACTTTTCACTCCGTATTTGCGCGCATATTAAGGGCTGAGGCACACCATCTCGGATATCCCAACAACTTCACCATTTACGATACAGACGATTCCAAGTCATTGCTCCGCAGTGTGATAAAGGAAATGGGACTGGATGAAACTCAGTATAAAGTAAATGTGGTTTATAATCGCATCTCATCGGCCAAAAACCGTCTGGTATCATGGCAAGAATATTTATCCAATCCGATTCTGACAGCCGATGACATGGCAAACATGCGCCCCGAAATCGGAAACATCTTCAAAGCCTATTCACTGCGGTGCTTTAAGTCGGGAGCCATGGATTTTGACGATTTATTATTCAACACGGATAAGCTTTTCAAGGAACATCTTGAAGTTTTAAATAAGTATCAGCACCGCTTCCATTATCTTCTGGTGGATGAGTTTCAGGATACTAACCTGTGTCAGTACTTTATTATCCGTAAGCTGGCATCGGTGCGGGAAAATATCTGTGTGGTGGGTGATGATGCACAAAGCATCTATGCGTTTCGCGGAGCCGATATTACCAACATCCTGAATTTCGAAAAAGATTATCCTGATCTCCGCATCATTAAACTGGAGCAGAATTATCGTTCTACGCAAACCATCGTAGAAGCTGCGAATGCGGTGATTGCTAAAAATAAAGCTCAACTTCCGAAGAACGTATGGACCGCCAATGAGGAAGGCAACCTGATCGAATTAATCAAAGCAGTTTCTGATAATGAAGAGGGTAAGCTGGTGGCTACTTCAATTTTTGAAGAGAAGATGCAGCAGCAATACAAGTTCAGTGACTTTGTAATTTTGTATCGTACCAACAGCCAGTCACGCGCTATTGAAGAAGCGCTGAGGCGGATGAATATCAAATACAAAGTGGTGGGTGGCCTCTCCTTTTACCAACGCAAGGAGATTAAAGATGTGCTTGCCTACCTGCGCTATTCACTTAATCAGCAAGACGAAGCATCCTTCAGAAGAATCATCAATTATCCCAAGCGTGGCATTGGTGACACAACCATTGATAAAATTGTAGTTGCTGCCAATGATCATGCTATTTCAATCTGGGAAGTGCTTCAAAATGCAACTTCATTTTTAGGCAGCCGGCCATCAGGACTCATTGATGACTTCGTTACTAAAATCAAACGCTTCGGTATAGAAATTCAGAATAAAGATGCCTATGATGCGGCAGCAGAAATTGCCAAATCATCAGGACTGATGAAAGAACTCTATGAAGACAAAACCGTAGAGGGATTAAGTCGCTATGAAAACGTGCAGGAATTGCTAAACGCCATTAAGGAATACGTTGATGATCCTGAAAAGGAAGACAAAAGTCTTGGCGCATTTCTGCAGGAGGTTTCGTTGCTTACGGGGCAGGATGAAGACAAGGATAACGATCCCGACAAGGTAACCTTGATGACCATTCACATGGCCAAGGGACTCGAGTTTAAGAACGTGTATATCGTTGGCATGGAAGAAGATTTGTTCCCTTCTCAGATGATGTTGAGCAGCCGGTCTGAACTGGAAGAAGAAAGAAGACTCTTTTATGTTGCCATCACACGCGCGCAAAAGAAACTATTTCTCTCCTATGCACTCACGCGCTACCGCTTTGGTCGGTTGAAAAATTGTGAACCAAGCAGATTCCTGGACGACATCAGCAGTCGCTTCATCAAAGTAAGTAAGAAGCTCGCCTCGGTAGAGTCTACACCAAATCCGAATTTCGCCAAGAGCTTTGTGAGTGGCATGAAGAAGACTGTAGCCTCACAACCCGTGGCGAAAGCGACAGCCTATAAGCCATCGGCCGACTTTGCACCGAGTGACACCAGTGCCTTAAAAGATGGGATGAAAGTAGAACATCCGAAATTTGGCTTCGGATCGGTTCTGAAAATAGAGCAATTGGGCTCAGAACGCAAGGCGATGATCAATTTTGCTGATTTTGGGGAGAAGACCTTATTGCTTAGCTTTGCCAAGCTAAAAATACACGAGAATTAGCATTTCATGATAGGAGAATACAATACCTCACGCGAACATATCATCTTAAAAGAATATGGTCGTAATGTTCAAAAACTGGTCAACTACATACGCACCGTACCTGACAAAGAAAAAAGAACGCAACTGGCCATTACGCTGATTGAGTTAATCAAACAATTGGCACCGGTAGCGAAAGAAGCACAGGAAAATCCACAGCGCATGTGGGATGATTTATACATCATGGCTGATTTTAATCTTGATGTAGATAATCCCTATACAACTCCTGACCGAACGATTCTTTTCAAGAAGCCGCGTAAGATGGAATATCCTCAAAACGATGTTCGCTTCAGGCATTACGGAAAAAATATTGAGAAGCTGGTAAAAGAGGCCGTTAAAAAGGAAGATCCAAAAGAACTCGAAGAAGCGGCAATCTACCTCGGCAAACTGATGAAGACTTTCTACAGTGCCTGGAACAAAGAAACACTGGATGACTCTGTTATTGTAAAAGACCTCGCCATCCTGTCACAAGGAAAACTTATATTAAGTCTGGATAAAGTTCGGGAGGAAAATCTATTCGAGAAATTGTATCGCGAACAGCGTAAGCCTTCAAGACCTCAGGGTGGTGGAGACAACCGCACCAAGAGGTAACCGTCCTTTCAACAAAAAGAATCGTCACAATCCACATCGCAGAAGAGATCAATGAGTTCATTCAAGATTAAAGGAGGACTTCGGCTGAAGGGAGAAATCACTCCTCAGGGAGCAAAGAACGAAGCCCTTCAGGTTCTCTGTGTGCCTTTGCTTACATCCGAACCTGTTACCATTCATAATGTACCCGACATCGTTGATGTTAACAAGCTCATTGAGCTGGTGGGCGATCTGGGCTGCAAGGTTGAAAAACTTGAAAAGGGATCATACCGCTTTACTGCATCAGATGTAAATATTGATTTTTTAAAAACTCCTGAATACAGAAGAAAGGCTGCCGCGTTGCGCGGATCGGTAATGTTACTGGGTCCTATACTCGCGCGATTTGGTGAAGCAAATATTCCCAAGCCAGGTGGCGATAAAATCGGCAGACGAAGACTGGATACACACTTCATCGGTTTTCAGAATCTCGGAGCAAAATTCAATTACAACGCGGACGAAAATTTATTCAACATCGATGCATCACATTTGAAGGGATGTTACATGTTGCTGGATGAAGCATCCGTTACAGGCACTGCCAATATCATCATGGCAGCCGTGATGGCTAAAGGCACAACTACGATTTATAATGCTGCGTGCGAACCTTACCTGCAACAACTTTGCCTGATGCTCAATCGTATGGGTGCGAAGATCAGCGGTGTAGGTTCTAATCTATTGACGATCGAAGGCGTAGAGAAACTCGGTGGCACTGAGCACACACTTCTGCCCGATATGATTGAGATTGGAAGTTTCATTGGCCTCGCTGCCATGACACAATCAGAGATCACTATTAAGAATTGCCGCATTGATATGCTTGGTATCATTCCTGAAATCTTCAGACGACTGGGAATTAAAATGGAATTTCGCGGAGATGATATTCATGTGCCCGCACAAGAACATTATGAAATTGAAACCTTCATTGATGGTTCAATTCTTACTGTAGCAGATGCACCCTGGCCCGGTTTCACTCCAGATTTGTTAAGTATTGTTTTAGTCGTTGCTACACAAGCAAAAGGCACTGTGCTGGTTCATCAGAAAATGTTTGAAAGCCGCCTCTTCTTTGTAGATAAACTCATTGATATGGGTGCCCAGATTATTTTGTGCGATCCTCATCGCGCTACCGTAATCGGACTTGACAGAAAGCAGCTTCTGCGTGGTATAAAAATGTCATCGCCAGATATACGCGCAGGTGTTGCCTTGCTGATTGCAGCCCTTTCAGCACAAGGAGAAAGTGAGATCTCTAATGTGGAGCAAATTGATCGTGGTTATCAGGATATTGAAGGTCGATTAAAAAATATTGGCGCTCAGATTGACCGGGTAGCCCTGGCATAGTCTTTTCTTAACACGAATCAGAAAATTCATCTTTGTGAATTTAAACACCCCAATCATAATGAGGGGAACTGCTATCCCATCAATATTGTAATAAACGCGTTGGAGAAGTATCAATCCGGTAACGATTAAAATATTAACGATCATTAACTTATTTATGAACGGTCGCACTTCGGGCACTATGAATAAGGTAAGCATGGCCACGTGCTTAGAAAAAAAATAAATCTTTATTGAACACATTCCCTCCGTAGGCAATCGCATGCACAATAGGATCATGCACGGGAATAATCACTTGGGGGTTCAAGCGTAAACAGATACCTGGTTATCATCCGCAATAGCGTGACTAACAAGTAGCACTTTAATCCCAATAAAATCGAAAGTGGCATTAATGCTATGCAATGACGTAAAATGATCAGCGCTTAATAGATCAAACCAAAAATAATCAACGAATGATCTTGTGGCGTAAAGGCATTCAATACAAAATCATTGATGAAAGTACCCGGCCTGGAGCCAATAATTGAATGGAAAAAATACGGCAGAAGGGAAACAATAATCAGAATAGCAACAGAAGTCACTATGAACTGAAACATAAAGCCTTTCCTTTGAAGGGCCGCTGTCCAGGGATGTATTCGGTCATCCAATACGACCAATTAATAAACACAAAACCATTTAATAGTTGGCTTATTGCCTATTTAAATTCAATCTTCCTGATCATCTTATTCCCGAGTTCGGAGATAAATATTTCACCTTTTGAATTTATTGCAATATCGGTGGGTTCTTTGAACTTGGCGCTCATTGCCTTGCCATCAACTTTACCTGGAGTTCCGTCTCCCGCCAATGTGGTTACTTCACCAGAAACACTGATTTTTCTCACACAATGATTTCCTCTTTCAACAACAAGCAGATTACCATCCGCATCAAACGCTATTCCCCTGGGGTAATAAAACCTGGCCGTGGTTGATGATCCATCCCTATACCCTTCAACGCCATCTCCCGCAAAGGTAGTAACGGTGCCATCAGTCGTAATCTTTCTAATTCGGTTATTGAATGTGTCGGTAACATATAAGTTGCCCGATTTATCCAATGCTACTCCATAAGGTTCATAAAATTTCGAAAGTGTACCTACCCCGTCCTGAAAACCTCTTGTGCCATCCCCTGCCAGCGTTGTTACTGCTCCTGCCTTGGTTACTTTTCTTATACTACTGTTCTCATTATCAACAATGAATAGTTCATCATTTTGATTAATTGCAATTCCTTCAGCTGAAGTAAATGCTGCATCCGATCCGATTCCATCTTTAAATCCTAATGACAGGGATCCTGCAATAGTTGTTACGTCAGCACTTTTGTTCATGATTCGAATACTATACAAATCCGAAATAATCAGATTTTCTTCGGAATCAAATTTAATACCAACCGGCCAGGTGAATTTTGCATTCACTCCATTTCCATCCTGAAACCCGCCTGTGGCCTGAGCATTGCCCGCTACAGTTGAAATCCCTTCTGACGTAATTTTCCGTATTGAATTATTGGTTCGGTCACACACATATAGGTTATCATTAGAATCAAATACTAAACCATAGGGTGTTCCAAATCCTGCCGTAGAAAGTGTACCATCTTTATAGCTACTGGTCGGTGATCCTACCAAAGAAGAAACAATCGGAGTGAGAATATATTTAAATTCTGGTCCCTCAATTACTTTTCCATTTATTCGAACAACGACCTTGCCTGTGCCTGCACCGATAGGCACTTTTACAATCACTTTTTCATTGGTTATCGTTATGATTTCAGCCTTCATCAGATTGATTTCGACTTCAACATCAGATTTACTTACACCAAAGTTCTGGCCCGTTAAAGTGACCAGGGCATCAAATGGAGCTTCTTCTGGACTAATACTGCTCAATAGAATTACAGGATCACCAGTCTCGTCACTATCCTTACATGAAAAGATACATAAGAAAACCGGTGCCAACAGAAAGAAGATTATATACTTTCTCATTTTAAAATATCATTTCGATTTTTAAAATATCATTTCGATTTTAAATCACAATCTTTAAACCTACTGGGCAATGATCAGAGCCGTGGTACTCGTTGTAGATCAATGCCTCTTTTACCTGCGCTATTATTCTCTCCGGCACCATAAAATGATCGATTCGCCAACCTACCCCTTTGGCACGACCGTTAGTGACAAAATTCCAGTAGGAATATTTTACCGTATCTGGATAGCGATGACGAAATGTATCCACAAAGCCGGCATTTAGCAGTTTATCAAAACCATCAATCTCCTGCTGCGTATAGCCTGCCGACTTATTATAATTTTCTTTAGGCCGAGCAAGGTCAATGGGCTGGTGAGCCACATTAAAATCACCACACATGATCACCGGCTTTCTCCGGTTCAACCAGAGCATATATTCACGAAAGGCATCATCCCATTTCTGTCGATACTCAAGACGGGATAGTCCTTCGCCTGAATTGGGGGTATAAACAGTCGCGATGAAGTAGGTGGCAAACTCTGCCACGATCACTCTTCCCTCCTGATCATATTCTTCCAGGCCCATATCATAGGTAACATCAAGGGGTTCATGCTTTGTTAGTATTGCAGTGCCAGAATACCCTTTACGCGCCTTCGAAGAATTCGCATAGCACGTATACTCAGGCAAAGCTTCCAGTGCGGAGAGAGTCTCTTCTTTTGCTGCTTTTGTCTCCTGCAGGCAGATCACATCGGGAGCCATGGCACGCACACTGGCAACGAATTCCTTTTTCAGGATTGCACGAATGCCGTTTACGTTCCAGGAAACAAAATGAAGGGAAGACATAGGGAGTGGGAAGTTAAAAAGTGAAAAGTAATAAGTAAGCTGGCGGGTAGCAGGTGTCTGCTACCCGTTAACAGAATACTTAAAAGTGATAACTCACAAATGCTTCAATCGCTTCGTACTCTGCCAGACCCAATAAGTTATAGGCGTCTGCCGTGGCATGGTTGCGATCTTCGGCACGCACCCAGAATTCGCGCTTGTCACTGCCCGGAAACACGGCACTGTCTTTTTGCGACTGGTGCTTGAATACAGCCCTGCGCTTGCGCATGAGTTCATCCGGACTAAGTGGCACTGCCATTTCAATCTGATCGATATCCCACTCCTGCCATGCACCACGATAGAGCCATACATAACAATCCTTCATGTAGTCTTTGTTCTTCAAACGATCAATCGCCTGATAGATGGCCGACAAACAAACGCGGTGTGTGCCATGAGGATCAGAAAGATCACCGGCCGCATAAATCTGATGTGGCTTTATTTCTTCAATCAGATCAACAATGATCTGAATATCTTTTTCACTCAATGGTTTCTTCTTCACGGCACCCGTTTCGTAGAATGGCATATCAAGAAAGTGAGCTTGTGAATCAGGTATACCCGTATAGCGGCAACCTGCTTTTGCTTCTCCCCTGCGAATCAATCCTTTGATCCTCATTACTTCTGCGCTATCAACTTCACCGGGTTTTTTATTCTTAATATCGCTTACAATCTTCTGATAGAATTTATCACCATCTTCTTTGCTCAAACCAAATGAGTGATTGAAATCACGAACGAAATCCGCAAAGCGAATTGCATCATCATCAAACACCGCAATGTTACCAGAAGTCTGATAGGCAACATGTACTTCATGACCCTGATCAACCAGGCGAATGAAAGTGCCACCCATTGAAATCACATCATCATCAGGGTGCGGGCTGAAAATAATTGCGCGTTTTGGAAATGGTTTTGCGCGCTCCGGACGATTGCTGAATCATCGGCATTGGGTTTGCCGCCTGGCCATCCGGTGATGGTATGTTGAAGTGCATTGAATATCTTGATGTTTACCTGATAGGCCGAACCATATTCTGTGATGATATCACCCATACCATGTTCCATGTAATCATGGTTGGTAAGTTTCAGCACGGGCTTCTGTCAATTGAAGACACAACCATACCACTGCCCTTTGAATGAGTAATTCATTCCATTCAACACTATCTACCAGCCATGGTGTTTTAATGCGGGTAAGTTTCGAGGAGGCAGCTTCATCGAGAATTACTTCAGTATTGTTATGATGCTGTAAAAAAGTGGAAGGTATCTGATCGGTGATCGGACCTTCTACTGCTTTTTGAATAATCGGCCCTTTGCCTTCACCCCACGCCATCATAATGATGCGTTTCGGATTTAAGTATAGAACCAACACCCATGGTGATGGCTTTCTTCGGCACGTTCTCTTCGCCAAAGAAATCACTCGCTGCATCAATACGGGTTACCTGATCCAGCGTGATCATACGCGTTGGCGATTTCTCTGAAGAACCAGGTTCATTAAATCCAATATGACCGGTGCGGCCAATACCCAGAATCTGTAGATCAATACCACCCAACGCTTCAATCTTTGCATCATAGCTGCGGCAATATTCTGCCACTTTATCTTTTGCTATTGTGCCATCAGGTATATTGATATTCTCTTTTGGGATATCAATCTCATTGAACAAGATGTTCATTCATGAAGCGCACATAACTCTGCAGTGAGCCTGGGTTCATGGGATAATATTCATCCAGGTTGAAGGTGATCACATTTTTAAAACTCAACCCTTTTTTATGCAGTGCTATCAGTTCGGCATAAACCCGCGTGGGTGTTGAACCGGTAGCCAGGCCTAAAATACAAGGCTTGCCTTCGGCTTGCTTTTGTCGGATAAGAGATGCAATCTCATTGGCAACAAAAACGGATGCTGCCTCCGAAGATTTGAAAATCTGGGTGGGGATTTTTTCGGTAACGGATAGGTGACTCATACTATTTATTTGAATTAATTCGGTAAATGATATTTTGCCCATGGAAACGGATGGAATGCGGGATCGGCTGCCGAAATCAAGCTTACCACCTGCCAGGGTTTCGTTGGCAAGCACTGCAAATAATACAGCCTCTTTTGCATCACCGGAAATACCAAGATCTTCCATTCTGTAAAAGTGAACTGATGGAAGCAACTCGTTCACCCATTGAATCATGAGTGGATTATGTGCACCTCCGCCACTGAGGAACAATCTAAAACTTTTTTTCTTTTTAATTACTTTTTTTATCGCAACGGCAATAGTTTCTGCGCTGAACCGGGTGAGCGTTGCCAGCAAATCTACCAGCGACAAATCTTGCGTGCCACTGGCTCGCTGTGCCTTATAGACATACTCCATATTAAACAACTCAGGGCCAATCGTTTTGGGAAAAGGTAACCTGAAAAAAGAATCAGCCATCAGTGCTTTCAGAAGATTGTTGTTATACGTTCCTTTCATCGCCAGCGTAGCATCCTGATCGTAGGAAATATCTGACCGGTACAGTCTTACGGTTTGATCAAGTAATGTATTGGCCGGGCCCGTATCGGTAACAAATACCTCTGAAGATTTTGCAGATCCGGGCAAGTATGTAAAATTTCCAATTCCTCCCAGGTTGAGCATGATACGATCTTCACCTTTTCTGGAAAAGAGAAGGTAATCGCCATACACGGCCAGAGGCGCACCCTCTCCGCCTGTGGCAATATGCTTTTGTCTGAAATCGCTGATGGTAATTATTCCGGTTTTCACCGCAAGATGATCACCGTCACCTATCTGCAGGGTGGAGTTTACTTTTGCCCCTGGTGTGATCGCCTTGGGAGCATGAAAAACAGTCTGACCATGGGAGGCAATGATATCAATCTTTTCAGGTTTGATCTTCCATTTTTTCAGGCATTGCAGAATCATGTTGCCATGATTGATTGCCAGCGAAGCATTCAGCTCACAGAGTAACTGAAAGTCAATCCGTTGTCTGGCAAAAACGTCGAGAATCCGCGACTGGAATTCCCCGGTATAGGGAACGGTTTGAAAATTAAGCAAATCAACTTTCGTGGAAAGTCCGGAACCGGAAATCTTACACAATGCCACATCAAGCCCATCCAGTGAAGTGCCCGACATCAGACCGATAATCAGCCTGGATTTTTTACCTGCAATCTTAGTAAGCCGGGATATATCAGCATTCATAAAAAGATTGACAAAGTTAATTAAGGGCCCGCATGAACCTGCTATCTTTCAATAAAAATTCACAGGTTCATCAGTATCCTAAATCTGCTGATGAATGTGGTGATGAATCGGTATGAAAGCCAATACGTTCAGAACGGAAATTACCTGTCCCGCAGCACACCCTGTCAGTCTTAAAGATCATATCCTTACGACCGGCTCATGCTTTGCTGATCAGTTTGGGCAGTGGCTTCAAAACAACAAATTTGATGTCCTGGTAAATCCCTTTGGCACCAGTTATAATCCGGTCTCCATACACAAAAGCCTGATTGAATCTTTGTCTCTTGATCTGGACAACCGGCTCTTTGCAGAACATCGCGGAATATGGCATCACTTTGATTACCACTCGCAATGGTCATCGGCTCATAAAGATGAGCTAAAAGCTGCCCTGCAAAAGTTACAGCAACAGGTAAATCAGTTCCTTAAGAAAACAGATTTATTGATTTTGACCTATGGAACAGCCTGGGCATATCGTCACAAAAAACAAAATACCATTGTCTCGAACTGCCATAAAGTTCCGGATATTGAATTTGAAAAGATACTGCTGACCCCGGAACAAATAACGGATTCATTTAAGCAATTCTATACCGCGGTTAAAAGTGCGCGGCCTGACATCCGGATCATCATCACCGTAAGCCCTGTACGGCACATCAAAGATACGCTCACCCTCAACAGCGTGAGCAAAGCTACCCTCCGGCTGGCTTGTCATACCATTTTAAATCAGTTTGAAGAAGTTGAATATTTTCCATCCTTTGAAATCATGATGGATGATCTTCGCGATTACCGCTTTTATGATCGCGACAAAATTCATCCTACCGAAGAAGCCATCGATTACATCAGTCACAAGTTCAGCGATCAGTATTTCGAACCTTCCGTAAAAACATTCATCGAAAAATGGCATTCCATCAGGCAGGCAATGGAGCACAGGCCCTATCACCCCAACTCAGAAGCACATCAACATTTTTTAAAAGATCTGCTGCACAAACTGGAAGGACTTAAGGACCTTGTTCCGGTAGAAGAAGAAATGAAAACCATTCAATCACAAATTCATACCAATGTCTAACCGCCTTGCAAAATCAACATCACCCTATCTGTTACAACATGCACACAATCCGGTGGACTGGTTTGAATGGGGAAAGGAAGCGCTCGAGAAAGCGGTGACCGAAGACAAACCGATTTTAGTAAGCATCGGTTATTCATCCTGCCACTGGTGCCATGTGATGGAGCGCGAGTCTTTTGAAAATAAAGACATTGCCGATCTCATGAACGAATACTTTGTGTGCATTAAAGTAGACCGTGAAGAAAGACCCGACATCGATCACATTTACATGGAAGCCGTGCAGGCTATGCGGCAAAGTGGCGGCTGGCCGTTGAATGTTTTTCTTACTCCCGATCAAAAACCATTTTTTGGTGGCACCTATTTTCCTCCAAAAAACTGGGCGCAGTTGTTACTTCAGATTCATAAGACCTTTGAACAGAAACGGGCTGAGATCGATGAGTCGGCAGAAGATCTGAGAAATCATTTACAAACCACTGACCTCAACCGGTTCGCGAAAGCAAATGAAGTTGTTTCTACAAAAGAAAGTCTTGAACGCATGTTCAGCATCCTTGAAACACGCTTTGATAAAACCTGGGGAGGAATTGAAAAGGCTCCAAAGTTTGTGATGCCTTCCATCTGGCATTTTTTACTTCGCTACTATTCCACAACAAAAAATCAGGATGCGTTACAGATGGTGACACACACGCTAAAGCACATGGCCTGGGGAGGAATTTATGACCAGCTCGCTGGCGGATTTTCCAGATATTCGGTAGATGCCGAATGGTTTGCGCCACACTTCGAAAAAATGCTTTACGACAATGCACAATTGTTAAGTCTGTATTCCGAAGCCTATGCCGTTTCAAAAGATGAACTCTTCAAAAAAGTAGTTTACGAAACTACTGGCTGGCTAAAAAATGAAATGACACATCCCGGTGGTGGATTCTATTCTGCACTGGATGCCGACAGCGAAGGCGTGGAAGGAAAATTCTACACCTGGACTGACGATGAAATAAAAGAAGTGCTGGGTGACCAGGCTGAACTCATCACGAAATATTATCACACCACTGAAGAAGGCAACTGGGAACATGGCAGAAATATTTTGAAGAGAGGTCATGAATCCGAACTCCAGATTGCACCCGAAAATTTAGAAGAGCTAAAGAAAAAAATGCTGGCTGTGCGCAGCAAAAGAATCCGGCCCGGCCTCGATGATAAAATTCTTACCGGATGGAATGCGATGACCATTCAGGGATTGACCGATGCATACAAAGCATTTGGTGATGAGCAATTTTTATTGCTCGCCCTGGAAAACATCTCATTTATGGAAGCCTTCCTGATGGCAGATGGAAAAGTGTATCGCGCCTTTAAAAACAAGCACTCCGAAACCGAAGGCTTCCTGGAAGATTACGCCTATCTCATTCAGGCCTACACGTCATTATATCAGGTCACCTTTAATGAAAACTGGCTACATAAAGCAGAGAACTGGTGTCATTATGTGATGAATCATTTCTATGATAAAGAAGAAGGCTTCTTTCATTTCTCTTCACTTTCTGCCGAGCAACTCATCGCGAAGAAGAAAGAAATCTTTGATAACGTTATCCCTGCATCCAACTCGGTGATGGCCCACAACCTTCACACGTTGGGTATTCTGCTCGACAAAGAAGAATGGAAAGATCAATCCGTAAAAATGACTTCACTACTTGCCGGATTGATCGAATCTGAACCCGGCTATATGTCGAACTGGGGAATTGTATTATCTGAAATAATCCATGGTATGAGTGAAGTAGTTATCTCCGGAGAAGATGCCCTAACCTACCGGCATGAAATACATCAAAACTTTTTACCCTTTACTGTTACCTTAGGCACGCGCGATAAAAGTGAACTGTCATTGCTGGCCGGGCGCGATGCGAAACCAGATCAAACGTTGATTTATGTATGTCAAAATAAAACATGCAAATTGCCAGTGATTAATCCTGCTGATGCCCTAACCCAATTAGGTGTCAGACCGCTTTGAACTTAAACTCAAATTACCATGAAGATCATTTGTCTTTTTCTTTGCGTTCTATTTTTATCTTTCTGCTCGAATAAAGAACCAGCACCACCATCTCCTCTTTCCGCTGTGCCTGCTGCAAATCAACTGGCATGGCATGAAATGGAAATGAATGCCTTCGTTCATTTCACCACCAACACCTTCACCGGAAAAGAATGGGGCTATGGCGATGAGAAGCCATCCATCTTCACGCCATCAGAAGATTATGATGCTGATCAATGGGTACGCACCTTTAAAGAGACCGGATTCAAAGGAGTGATACTCACCTGCAAACATCACGATGGATTTTGTTTGTGGCCAAGCAAATACACAGAGCATTCAGTAAAGAACAGTCCGTGGAAAAACGGAGAAGGCGATGTGGTGCGCGATGTGATGCGGGCTTGCAAAAAATACGAATTGAAATTTGGTGTCTACCTATCGCCATGGGATCGCAACCATGCTGACTATGGATCACCGGCATACCTCGAATACTATCGCAATCAACTCAAAGAACTTTTCACCACCTATGGTCCTGTATTTGAAATGTGGTTTGACGGTGCCAATGGTGGCGATGGTTATTACGGTGGCAAGCGTGAGAAGCGCAGTATAAAAGGATCAACCTATTACGAATGGCCGGCAACGTTGCAACTGGTGCGAGAACTGGAACCGGAAATACTTTTCTTCAGCGATGCAGGACCGGGTGTGCGATGGGTTGGCAATGAACGCGGTGTAGCCGGAGAAACCAACTGGAATACGATTACACCCGATACGTTGCATGCCGGTAAGTCCGGTATTGAAAAATTACTGAACGAAGGTTCTGAAAATGGAACACACTGGATTCCTGCTGAAGTAGATGTATCAATCCGCAAGGGATGGTTCTATCATGCAGAAGAAGATTCACAGGTTAAAACTCCTGAACAGCTATTCAATATTTATCTCACTTCCGTGGGAAGAGGTTCTACCCTATTATTAAACATACCTCCTGACAGACGCGGACTGGTGCATGAAAAAGATGTGGCTTCTTTGAAGGGCTTTCGCGAAATGCTGGATACAGAATTTAAAACCAACCTCGCATTGAATAAGAAAGTAACCGCAGACTCATGGCGCGGAGACAACATTAAGTATGCAGCTGAAAATCTGGTGGATGGAAATAAAGAAACCTATTGGGCTACCGATGATGAAGTAACTACCGGAAGTATAGAAATCGATCTGGGAGAGGCACAAACAGTAAAGTATGTGATGCTTCAGGAGTACATTCAATTGGGGCAACGTGTGAAGTCATTCACGGTAGAAGTTCAGGTGAATAACCAATGGCAGAAGGTTGCCCAGGCAACTACCATTGGGTACAAGCGCATTCTTAAACTTAAACCCATAGAGACCACTAAACTCAGAATCAACATAACAGATTCGAAGGCTTGTCCTGTGATTTCGAATGTAGAAGTCTTTTAAATTCCATATCATCGATTATAACTTCAAGAGCAGGTATAAGGGATTTCAAATTCGCCATGATGGGTGAAGGCCAGCAACATAGTTTGAATAACCAACCCTCCAGGGTCTGATTGCTTCCGCAAAAAGAGCCTGGAGGGTTTTCTTCAATGGGATCTATAAAATTGACTAACCTGATTTAAATCATATTTTATCAGTCGGATAAGATTTTAGCTTTGAGGCTTTAAAATATGACCCTATGGACAAAGTAAACACCTGGCTCACAAAGAACGCAATGAATCTATTGCGCATCAGCATTGGTATCATCTATGTGTGGTTCGGTGCGCTCAAATTTTACCCCAACCTGAGTCCGGCTGATCAGCTGGCCAAGGATACAATCTGGCTGATAACGTTTGGTTTGATTCCAAACAACGTATCGATCATTTTACTTGCGCTGTGGGAAACACTGTTGGGTGCGGTTCTGATTATTGGAGTATGGAAGCGGGCCGTGTTTTATATTCTGCTGATCCATATGATTTGCACATTTGTACCACTCTTTTTCTTTACAGATATTTCATTCACTGACTCACCATACGCATTCACACTGGTTGGTCAATACATTATGAAGAACCTGATCATCATATGCGCTGCGCTTGTGTTGAATGCACATGCACGCGGTCAGATTAAAATTCAAATTCAGTAAATACATATCTGAAATTTGATTTCATACCAGATTCTAACCGAAAGGCAGATGGTGATTACCATTCATCGCTGTGTTAAAAATTAGTTGGAATATTTTGGTAGTATTACCGATAAGTCTGGATACGGAATTGAATTAAGTTACTATGGAGCAAACCAACTATAAAAAGGGTACTGCCGCTGTGTGGGCGGGCGAAAGTGACCTGAATGTGAAAGGCGCAGTAACCACACCCATTGTAAACAGCGTGGCATTTTCCTACACCGACCTGCAGGAATGGCACGATGTGTCTACCGGAAAATCCAATGGTTTTATATATAGTCGCAATACCAATCCTACGGTGGGTGCGCTGGAAGAAAAGATACGTGTGCTGGAAGGCGCAGAATCCGCTACATCATTTTCTACGGGCATGGCTGCGATCAGCAATACCTTGTTTGCTTTTCTAACTGCCGGCAAACGGGTAGTCTCACTCAAAGACACCTATGGTGGCACGAGCAAAATATTTCTTGATTTTCTGCCGCACTATCATGTTTCGGTAACGCTCTGCGATACAACCAATCATGAAGAACTGGAGCTTGAAATCGCAAAGGGTTGTGATCTGGTTTATCTTGAAACACCAACCAATCCAACATTAAAGGTAGTTGACATTAAACGACTGGCCGCTGCGGCAAAGAAGGTAGGTGCTGTGGTGGTGGTGGATAATACATTTGCCACACCGATCAATCAAAACCCGTTGCAGCTTGGTGCAGATCTTGTCATCCACAGTGCCACAAAATTTCTTTGCGGACATTCAGATGCCATGGGTGGATTGCTGGCAGGAAAAAAAGAACTGGTGCAAAAGGTTTTTCACTTTCGTGAAATCAATGGAGCAAGCTTGCAGGCTGATCCTGCGTATATGATTGCGCGGGGGATGAAAACGCTGGAGTTGCGTATTGAAAGACAAAATTCTTCCGCGCTGAAAATTGCCCGCTATCTGAAAGCGCATGCCAGGGTAAAGGATGTATTCTATCCCGGTCTTGAAACACACGCAGGCCATGCGATAGCAAAAACACAAATGTCGGGCTTTGGTGGCATGATGAGTTTTGCGCTTGATGGTAGCTATGCGCTGGTAGAAAAGTTTTTACCAGCGTTGAAGTTAGTTCACCTCGCTGCAAGTTTAGGATCGGTGAGCACACTGGCCGGACCACCACGAACGACCAGCCATGTTGAACTCACCGAAGAACAACGGAAGCATCTTGGTATACCTGAAAGTTTAATCCGCTACTCGGTGGGTATAGAAAACGTTGATGATCTGATTGGTGATCTTGACAACGCGCTGGCTTCGTTGTAGCCCGCTAATCAATCACAACTCGGGCATTCCCAGTCCTTATCAAGATCAATTACTGTTACGATCGATAAATGCTTTTGCTTGGGTGCAACAATAATACGAACATGCTGTCTGTCTTTTGAGGTATATCCTTCCAGAGCATACTTCGGTCCTTGTGCCGCATCAAGATCACTTTTGTTATAATTCACATCTGCCATGCGCACAATCTCTTTTACTTCCTTTTGGGTGATGCTTCTGCATTCCATGCGGCAACGGGCATGTTTGGTGAAGAAGTATTCAGCATCAGGATCACGGAAAACATCCAGGTTGTTCCGTGCTTCGGTTGAACCTTTATTACTCTTTCGTGTGTCGGTTGATGGGCTTTGTTCACGGTCATTGTATTCACTCTCCCGATACTGCTTTACAAAAAAGGCAATGACGAACAATACCGCCAGCAATAAATAAGGAATCGCTTTTTTCATGAATACGAAATAAGGGAAATATTACATCCCGTACAAAATCAGTTTATATCATTCACCTGACGTGTTATACCTGCTATGGGATTTTATTCTTTTAAGTATATTTTTATATAAAATACCCTGGTTCATGAAAATAATTCTATCCCTCCTGATTGCCTTTCTATTTACAACAAGCGTATCGGCACAGCAGGCAAAAAATATTTTAATCCTGTTCAGTGACGACCAGAGCTATAATACCATAGGCGCATCGGGCAACAAAGAAATTTACACGCCCAGTCTCGACAAGCTTGTACGTGAAGGCCTCACATTTACACAAGCCCATGTGATGGGCGGACACCAGGGTGCAATCTGTATTCCAAGCCGTGCCATGCTCATGACGGGCCGCTATGTAAACCGGCTTCCCCGTGATGGCAGCATTATTCCAGACAGCCTCATCGGTCTGCCTGAAGTATTAAAAACCAAAGGCTACACTACTTTTCATACAGGTAAATGGCATAGCGACAAAGCATCTCACAACAGAATGTTCAACACCGGAGACAATATCTTTTTTGGTGGAATGCATTTTGAAAAAGAGGGAGGCCAGGCGCAGCCCAACGTATATCATTATGATGAAACGGGTCTCTATCCCCCATCTGCCATGATGAAGAAAGATACCTTTAGTACAACACTGTATGCTGAAACAGCGATCCGGTTTTTAAACAGTGACCAATCGAAATCAAAACCATTTCTTTGTTATGTGGCGTTCACTTCGCCACACGATCCGCGAACACCTCCTGAAAAATTCCGCGCCATGTATGATCCCGAAAAGATCACACTGCCGCCCAATTATCTGCCGCAGCATCCGTTCAATAACGGAGACCTGCGCGTGCGCGATGAAATGCTTCTCTCCCATCCGCGCAGCGAGAGCGATGTGAAAAAAGAGATCGCATTATATTATGGGATGGTGAGTGAAATGGATGAACAGGTAGGCCGCATACTGGAGGCGCTGGAAAAGAATGGACTCAGGGAAAACACGCTGATCATTTTTGCTGGCGACAATGGACTTGCTGTAGGACAGCACGGTCTTCTTGGAAAACAAAATCTGTATGAGCATAGCATGCGCGTGCCGATGATCATAGCCGGACCTGGAATTCCAAAGAATAAAACAACAGATAGTTTTACCTACCTCAGCGACATCGCGCCAACCATTTATGATTATCTTCAAATCAGGCAGCCATCTACCGTGGAAGCAAAAAGCCTGATGCCGGTTATCAAAGACCCGACAAAAAAAATCAGAAACTCCATCTATCATGTTTATGGTCACTGGAGCAGGAGCATTAAAACAGATGATGGTTTTAAGTTGATCGTCTACAATGTGAAAGGAGAACAGCATACCCAGCTTTTTGATCTGAAGAAAGATCCATGGGAAACCACCAGTCTGGCGGATAAAAAATCCTTTCAGAAAAAAGTAAATACCATGAAGGCGCTGTTGAAAAAAGAAATGCAGGCAACCCATGATGACCTGAATATCGATCTGCCCGACTGGGGAAGAAAACCAGACCAGAAGGGTGCGGGTAGTTAGTTAGACGTCAAGACCACTGAAAGTGGACAGACGACAAACTAACGAATAATAATCCAGATTCAATGAAGAAAATCCTCCCCACCATCGTAGTCTCGCAATTCCTCTGCACCTCGCTGTGGTTTGCGGGCAATGCCATCATCAATGAGATGGCAGATGATCTTCATCTTGATGAAAGCTTTCTCGCCCACATCACCAGCGCCATCCAGTTCGGATTCATCAGCGGCACACTGATCTTTGCCATCTTCACCATCTCCGACCGCTTCTCTCCGTCCCTTGTTTTCTTTGTGAGCTCCATACTTGCAGGACTTTTCAATCTGGGCATCAGCATCGATGGTATCGATACTACTGAAATTTTACTCTTCCGTTTCCTGACCGGATTTTTCCTCGCAGGCATTTATCCTGTGGGGATGAAGATCGCTTCGGATTATTACCAGGCCGGACTTGGAAAATCACTGGGGTTTCTCGTTGGCGCACTGGTAATCGGCACAGCTTTCCCGCATCTTTTGAAAAACTTTATATCAGACTTTCCCTGGCGATATGTGCTGTATGCCACAACAACTTTATCACTGCTTGGCGGACTTTCCATTGTACTCATCGTTCCCGATGGACCTTACCGGAAGTTCAGTCAGAAGTTAAATGTGATGGCGTTCATCAAAGGATTCCGGCAACCTGATTTTCGTGCGGCCTCATTTGGTTATTTTGGTCACATGTGGGAGTTGTACACCTTCTGGGCTTTTGTACCAGTGATGCTCACCGCTTATACCGTTCGCTATCCGCAAAGCAATCTCAACGTTCCGTTATTATCCTTCCTCATCATTGCCTCCGGTGGACTGGCTTGCGTGACGAGCGGCATTTTTTCTCAACGTTATGGAGCCAGAAAATTAGCCACGCTCGCATTACTCCTATCGTGCCTTTGCTGCCTGGCATCTCCCCTGTTTCTCTTTGCTCCATCCGCTGCAGTACTGATTGCCTTTCTATTCTTCTGGGGCCTCGTTGTCATTGCCGACTCACCACTCTTCTCCACCCTGGTAGCCCAGAGCGCGCCATCAGAATCAAGAGGCACATCGCTCACTATTGTGAATTGCATTGGGTTTTCGATTACGATTGTGAGTATTCAGTTTCTTAATTTGCTCGCTGATGACATACATGATCAGTTTATCTATATGCTCTTGGCGATTGGGCCAGTGTTGGGGCTCACTGCTTTATTGCGCTCAAAGCATATAGCATACAAAAAGCCAACTTGATGACTTATGACATAAAACAGCTATTTTTAAAGGATGGCAAAAATCATCCTTGGCACACCAATTCAGGTGGCTAAGGATGATAAAATCATTCTTATAAACAAGTTATAAGCCATGTTAAGACAATTAAGATTAATAAATGACCAGGCACATAGAAACAAAATTGGAGCATCTACTGACTAACTCGCATAAAGCTGAAATGATTGCTTATATGGAATCTCATCCAGAAGATTTTACTGAAGCTATCAAATTAGCCATCGCAGACAAACAACCATATTCTTGGAGAGCTTCATGGCTTTTGTGGAGCCGTATGGATAAAAACGACAAACGGGTAAGCAAACATTTAAAGAAAATAATTGACATTTTACCCGAACGAAAAGACAATCAGCAGAGAGAGTTATTGATGATTTTACAACGAATGGTATTAAATGACGAATATGAAGGTCAATTGTTTGACTCCTGCACAAAAATTTGGGAACAGATAGGTAAAAATCCTTCCCTTCGCTATAATGCATTTAAGACATTAGCTACAATTTCAAAAAAGCAACCACACCTATCCCGTGAAATCAAGACCCTAACGGAATCTTATTACACAGACACTTTATCTGATAGTGTAAAGAAATCAATTACCAAATTGATGAATGACTTAACAAAAACTAATTAATGAAAATAATGCAAAGACAAGATGAAACACGACTTATAACAGCACCTACAAGAAATTGGCGGTTCAGTGCTCCGGAGACACATTTGTGGTTAATCAAAATTTGGTTGCCCGCATCAACATTTATGGTATAAATCGCCACCTTCGCCAAGCCCGAAACCGTTATAGGTAAGCATAGCGGACACCCTACAAATATTGAGCAGCCAACAAATTAGTAACTTTAAAATAAAAACAATGAATATATATCTTGCTCTGACGGTTCTAATTTGCCTTTCGGCTTCTTTTGCTTACGTGAACCAACGGTTTTTTAAATTGCCATTTGTAATTGGACTTTTTTTTCTTTCGACAATCCTATCCCTCTTGGTAATTACTTCAAAATTATGGCTGAATATTCCAATTGAAGAAATTAAATCGTACATCGAACATGCTAACATTGACAAAATAGTCCTCAATTTTTTATTAGGCTTTTTACTTTTTGCAGGTGCATTGCACACCAATTGGAACGATCTCAAAAAACAAATTAGACCCATTGCAACATTTGCCTTAGGTGGTGTTTTGCTTTCTACAATTATCATTGCTTCGCTTTTTTATGGTCTTACTAAAATCTTCAACGCAGAAATTGATTTTACTTATTGTCTAATTTTTGGAGCATTAATTTCACCGACAGACCCCATTGCAGTATTGGGGATTTTGACAAAAGCAAATGTTCCAAAAAAAACAGAATATACCATCGTTGGAGAAAGTTTATTTAATGACGGTGTCGGAGTAGTTGTATTTATTGCTTTGTTAGATACACTAAACACAGGGTCATTTAGTTTTTCACATTTTGGAACTTTATTTTTTCAGGAAGCAGTTGGTGGTATTTTAATGGGACTTGTAATGGGGTACTGTTTACATTTACTTTTAAAATCGGTTGACCATTATCAAACGGAAATACTTTTAACACTTGCATTTGCTATGGCCGGTTATACATTCTGCAATTTTATACATATTTCAGGAGCATTATCAATGGTTGTAATGGGTTTAATGGTTGGTAATTTTAGACAAGACATGGCCATGAGCGACATAACACAAGAGTATGTACATAAATTTTGGGAATTGGTTGACGTTATTCTAAATTCAATTTTGTTTATTCTAATTGCATTCGTTCTTATCGTGATAGAATTTAAAACAGAATATATTTTGGTCGGACTAATCTCCATTTTCATTGTTTTGCTTTCAAGAATTATAATTGTTTATCTGCCACATTTAGTATTTCCCAAACTTTTAAAATTAACTAACAAAGAAGCGAAAATTATTAGTTGGGGTGGTTTACGTGGAGGGCTTTCATTGGCATTAGTCCTTTCGCTTCCCAACAGCGAAACAAAAAATATACTTTTAATAGCAACTTATTTTTGTGTTTTATTTAGTATTATTATTCAAGGTTTGACAATTGAAAGACTTGCAAAACAACCTTAAAAAAAATGCCTGCCTATAACATGGGTTTGGCAAAATTGGGGCATTAGGACTAAATTGAACATTTGAATATCGATTTCCCCACCTTCGCCAAGCCCGAAACCCGTTATGAGTTCATTCTATGACAACTGGGCTAACTTGAAACAGTCTGCGAGAAACTAACTTGACAAACTAAGAACATACCAATATGGCTCTATTCAAATCTGGAAATCCTGCACTTACCAAAGACACATTTAAAGACATTGAGAAAGTTGCCAGGAGAGAAGAAAACGTAATGACGTTGCAAGGCACGGTAAATAAGACAGAAATACTTTTGATTGCAGTTATTATTCCTGCACTTTATACATGGAACTTATTTACCTCGACTTTGGACTTTGAGACAATTATGCCTTACTTCTGGACAGGAACGATTGGAGGCTTAATTCTTGCTTTCATCATCGTTTACAATATGGACTGGTCTCCTTACCTGGCTCCACTCTATGCAATGCTTCAAGGGCTTTGTCTTGGTGGACTTTCTGCCGCTTTGAATCATAAGCTTCCCGGTATAGTTATGCAAGCACTCTTACTGACCTTTGGTATCTGTGTTGTGTTGCTTATCATTTACAAATTGAAAATAATCAAGCCGACAGAGAACTTTAAACTTATCGTTGCCTCTGCTACTGGCGGTTTAGCATTGTATTACCTTGCAAGTTTAGGACTTTCATTCGCAGGAGTTGAATTACCTTTCATACATGAAAATACGACAGGCGGGATAATTTTTAGCTTGATTGCAGTTGTTCTTGTTTCACTGAATTTGGTGGTTGACTTTGACTTCATAGAGCAAGGAGTAGAAGGCAGGGCACCGAAATACATGGAGTGGTATAGTGCATTTGGACTTATGGTTACCATCATTTGGTTGTATGTTGAGATATTACGACTACTTGCAAAATCAAGAAAAAAATAATGAATTTTTTGACTGCCAGAGAAGTACGAACCGCGAACATCACATTTGCAATAGGCGGGTTTTGTGCTCCCTGCCCGTTCCGGTTCAGGCGGGCGCAGACAGTTTAGTGGTAGCCGAACGTTCTGTGCTCCCCATAAATTTTTGTGGTTAAAGTCCCGCCCTTCGGGTAGCTGCAAAACGTTAGCAAACATTTTAAATAAAACCAATTGAAAACACATCTAACACTAATTTTACTATTTCTTTTTACTTCTTGTAAAGCCCAGACTTTTTTTGATTCAAGCATAGAATTTACATCAGATTTAAGAGATTTTAGAAATTTATCCGCACTGCGTGAAACATTAAAAGATGTTGAGATCATTGCACTGGGTGAAAACACTCACGGACTAGGACACGTTTTTGAGGCTAAAACAGATCTGGTAAAATTCTTACATAAGGAATTAGGCTATAATTTAATTCTTTTTGAATCGGGGTTTGGAGATGGTGCGTTAGCCTGGGAACAATTTGACTATTTATCAACTGAAGATTTTACATTATCATTCACTTCAAATTTTTACTATCATTCAAAGGAAATTGTAGAATTGATGGAGTATGTCAAAACTCAAGATAAAAAATTGAGGGTTCAAGGTTTTGATTGTCAACCGCAACAAAATTTTTTAGTAAAACGAATGGTTCAAATGGCAGAACCAATTGACTCTTTATTTGCAAAGTCTGTAAAATCAGAATTAAGAAATTTCAACAAACTCTACCAATTTGAAAATGACAAAGACACAATAGGTTTTTACAAACAAAGAGATGAATTCGTTTCTTTTTTGGCTTTGTATGATAAAATATTGAACGAAAATGAACAAAAGCTATTGAAATCCGGAACAACACTTGATGAAATAAATGCCATCAGAAAATCCAATCAAATTTTCATTTATACCTACTCAAAAATTGAATTCGGAAGTATGATGGGCTGGCCAATTTCAGCCAATGTTCGGGACAAATCATTGTTTGAAACTATTAAGTGGTTCAAAGAAAAAAGTCCTGAAACAAAAATAATTATTTGGGCACAAAATAGTCATATCGAGAATAAACCCAAACCAAACAACAGCGTGAATTGGATGGGACACAGCTTAAAAAAGACCTATGGCAACAAATATTATTCACTGGGAGCTGTTGTATACAGCGGTAAAAATCTTGACTACAATAGAAGTTTTGACTTTGAGCATAATGATAAGGATTACCTTGCTTATCATTTAAATCAATATAAAAGAGATGGATTTGTTTTGGACTTACGGGGCTATATAAAAGATGATTTTATAAATGAACCTTTATTGGGGATGGAAAGTGGTGGGAATACGGCAAGGTTTATTGCCAAAGAAAGATTTGATGGTTTACTATTCATAAAATATAGCGATATACCTACACTAATTATGGAGAAGTAAAACGTTTTGCCAACATCGGTTTGGCAATATGCCTGCTGAAGTGCTTCTATGAAATATTTGTGCTAAAACTCCGCCACATCGCCAAGCCCGAAAACGTTAGGCATCATTGTACAGCAACACACTACAAACCGAAAATACATTGAAAAACCACGACTACTGAAAAATTTTCGTTACGAGTGTGAAGAATTAGATTAATTGAAATATAAAAGTTCAATAACAAATAAAAATTAAAATAATGGCAATTATCAATCCACACATTAATTTCAACGGGAATGCAGAAGAAGCATTCAACTTTTACAAATCAGTATTTGGCGGAGAGTTCGCAAAAATAATGCGCTTCAAAGATTTGGCAAGTGCTGAATTTCCAGTAGCCGATAATGAAGCAAATAAAATAATGCACATTGCTTTACCAATCGGTAAAAGTATTTTAATGGCTAATGATGTACCTGAAATACTGGGACGAACAAACGAAAATGAGAACAGAAGCAAAATTGTAATCAGTGCAGAAAGTAAAGAAGAAGCTGACAAATTATTCAATGGACTTTCGGCAGGCGGACAAATTGAAATGCCTATTGCCGACAGCCCCTGGGGTTCATACTTTGGTATGTTTAGAGACAAATATGGAATTGAATGGATGGTAGATTTTGACCCAAATTATAAAGGACAAATTTAACCGAAGAAAAATAACGAACGCCTGACAGCAGTTTGGTAAAAGGCAGGCTGACGTGCCTTGCAGAAACATTTGTGCCTGGCATGAACTTGAGTGCTAAAAATCCCGCACTTGCCAGGATGCAAACCGTTATGCCTCACCTCCGCCTTTGCCGGAGTTCTTCTCCAGCAAACAATATAAAACTCATCCTTTATCACAGACACAAACACTCACAACAAAAAAGTCCACACTTACTCTCGTTAAAGAGTATGCATAGTCTTCATGCTTATCCCTGCCATGGGAATACTTACTTATGTGGATGTGTTTTTTATGTGTGACTGTGCAAGGGATTTTATTACACCCTTTCAGGGCTTGTTTGCATCTTCTTTTATCTGCGCAATGGCCTGGCGTCCATCACTGGCAGAGATCATCTGTTCGCGATTTTGACTCTGGCAATGAAAAGACGATATCAAGCCCTGAGTTATCACAGATCACCCATTCGCGGCACTAACTCAAGCCCTGAAGGGGCGACATCCACCAACGCAAGGTGCAGCCTTGTGTTAGATAAAGAACTCAAGAGTCAAGAACAAGCCCTGAAAGGGTGGCATCATTAGCTATAGCGTGAAGCGATAACCCGTGTTAGTCATCTGACCACTTTGAGTGGTCATGACGACTAACACTACAAGCCAGGCTTTGGCGGCTTCACCGCAGGAAGAATCGATAAAATTCCTTTCGCATTGATTTTTCTGCTGAACAACTTTCCTTTGCAACTTACATAGAGAGTATTGAATTCCTTTCCACCGATCTTTACATCCTGAGCGCCTTCATCAGGCTTTGAAAAAATAAAATTGACTCTCCCGAGCTGATCAGACACCTGCACACCCAGTGTGGTGGCTGAGTACAGAAGGTTTTCAGAATCTGTTGCCATGCCGGTGGTGCCCGGAACAAGTTTACCATAGGGAATATGATAATGAACATACTCCTGTCCGTATTCCAGATGACCATCATCTGCAATTCTGAAAGAAAAACTGAATGGGCTGTTGGTGATGCCTACGTTCAAAAAAGTTTGTTCAGCAGAAATGGCAAGGCCTGTCGGGTTGCCCGGAGCATTCACATAAGAAGTTTCTTTTTTCGAGAAGCTGTAAAAGCCTACACGGTTCTGGGTCGTTTCAGTAAAGTAGATGCCTTTGCTGGAAACCGTTAAAAAACCGGCATGAACATTTTTCACTACGTCATTTACTTTTCCATTTGCATCAATGGCTACAATTTTTTGCTTGTCAAGATCGGCTGCAAACAATCGGCCATCGTCATGAAATGAAATTCCCCCTATCGTTCCAGACAGTTTTGCGAATGGAAATACTTTTCCGTTGTCGTCTATGTTGTATACGGATAGTTTATCCGCAAAAAAGAGTTTACCGGACTTATTTACTGCCAATTTATTTACCTGAATATTTGACATCTGTATTTCCTTCCAGGGCTCACCCTCTGCCAGTAAATTCAATCGCGTATTTGCGCTCTTGTGAGTCTGCACCGGCTGGGGATAATCTTTCCACAACCATTTCAATGCATCGGCCATGATGGTGACTGCATGTTTACTGTCATGACTACCATCGCCCCACGCATGATTTACTTCGTAGCCGGCCCATGTCAATGCACGTTCCATAGTTTGATTGGCCATCCACCAGTCGCCTGCATAAATATTGAGATCATTCGTGCCATCGGCCAAAAACACACGCAATGGTTTTGCTTCCGTCTTTCTCACGAGGGTAGAAAATTCATCGGCACCACGCAGCCCGACATACGTGCCAATCGTGCTGAGCACCCTGCGAAACTGATCGGGTCTCTCCCATGCCACATTGAAAGCACAGATAGCACCAGAACTCGCTCCGGCAATGGACCGGTCGTTGGGATCGGTACTGAGGTTATAGGTCTTGCTCACTTCAGGAAATATTTCTTCCAGCAGAAACCGTGCATACGTATCGCCCATGGCATCATACTCGAGACTCCGGTTGTAACGCGGGTAGTTATCATTACCATGTGAAAGTACCCGGCCATGATCGATAAATATTCCGATGATCACCGGAATTTCTTTCAGTGCGATGAGGGAATCCAGTGTTGCCGGCAGCTTCCACCCTGTGGCGCGCGATAGTCCGTCTTGCACCACCATCGTGGCCGCTGGCTTTGATGCATCATATTGCTTTGGAATGTATAGCCAGTAGTTACGTTCCGTGCCCGGATAGATTTTACTCTTCCACACAAAGGGACCACGAATGTCCCCCACCGGAATTTTACTACCAGACTGCGCGCTGCCGGCTTGAAACTGAAGAATGAGCAGCATCGCACCAAAAACTTTATTGATCATAGATATGGATCGTTAATTTTTATAATTGAATATCTCCGCAGGAAGAAGTTGAAAATGATGAAACGAAAATAAGCAAGACTTTTACAACTGCCGCATGGTTGTAACTTCTCCTTTTATTTTCATCACCAGCCAGTTAAACCCATTACTTTCTGCTGGCAATTAAAAGCCTTGAAGTGCTACATGAATATGATTCAGTGAAACGAAATTAAGTTGAAGAAAAACTGAAGATAAAATTCAGTTAGTCGCTCAAACTTACCAGAAAATCCAGTAAATGATTCTTCTGTTCATCAGTCATGCCGTTGAGTAATCCTTTATACATCAGTGATTCCTTTACTTCCTCTGTACTGTCTATCTCCGAACGGTTTATCGTAACAACATGGTTTCCAACTACCATCAGTGCCAGTTTATTTTCATCTGCGCTTACAACACGTCCCATCACAACCTTACCATCTTTTTTAGTAATGCGTATGGCCATCAGGCCCGGCTTGATTCGTTCAGATGGATTCATAATCTCTTCCATGATTTCCTCACGTGACATTCGTTTTCCCAGGTCTTTCAGATTGGGGCCCAGTAGTTCCGTTACACCATCCACCTGATGGCAACCCAGACACGCACGCTCAGCAAATAGTTGTTTACCTGCCTCAATGGAATTTACAGAATAGGTTTTATTTTTTCTTTCTCTGGTCTTTTCGTCCATAGCAGGAAGTGAAGGATCATAAATCAGCTTATAAAAGCTTCCTTGGTTTTCATACACCACATTATACCAGTAGTCCGCCTTGCCATGGCTGGCGAGATACAAATTCCCATCCTTGCCAAAAGCGAGATCAGATATTTTTGGAATGTCGGCCAGTGGAATTTCATGGTAAGAATAATTACCATCTTCAGACCTCACAATCTCCACACGACTCACGGCACCTCTTGTCCAGCGCTCACCCGGTCCGTAATAGGCAACAAACATATTATCATGGCCGCCTCCAAAATCATTATCCGCTTTACTGAAAACAATTCCAGATGGAGCCACCTCTGTTTCGAAACTAAATTGAGGCGCCAGGGCAGAATAAATTTTGTATTTCTTTTTATTGTGTCCATAGAATCCATCTCTGATAAGAAGGTTTAATTCTTCTGTTGGGTTTCCCCCACCTTCATTATCAGCAAAAAACAAATCACCATTTTTATTGAATGCCATTCCATAGACTGACCGGATGCCTGTAGCAACCCGCTCCACTTTTTTTCCATCCGGTGTGATCCTTAAAATGGCACCGCGATAACCATTCGGATCAGCTGAAGGTGCCGCGTTCCATGAGTCGGAGGCAAGCGCAAAATATAACCATCCGTCTGGACCAAAGCTTAAGCCTGTTGTCCATTCATAGGGATGTTCACTATACGGAATCTGATCAAAAACCATCCAGCTGGTATCTGCTTTTCCATTTTTATCAATATCCCGAAATGCCCGTATCTGTTGTGCTGTACCAATAAAAATGGTATCACCCTTATAAGCGAACCCAGCGGGTGAGCGCAGTCCATAATCTTTTACGTTGCAATATAGATCGGCCATATCTTCAAGGCCGTCATCGTCAGTGTCGCGCAACGCATAAACTTCTCCCGACTGATTGGCTGCATACAAAACATCATCAGGGCCAGGAGAAATCTGAACGGGATTTGAAATTGATACCCCTTTGGTCACGGGTAGTTTTACAGCTACAAATTTGCCATATACAGAAACGGTGGTGTCGATGTATTTTTTGTAATCTGCCTGCGTTTGTTTCTTATCTGCGCAGCCGTACAAAAGAGTAACTACTATAACAATCAAAAAGAAATAACCGGGTTTAGTGGCATGTAAAGAATATGGCGCCTGACTAAAATGATTTTCTATCATAGGGTGGGGATATGTTTTATCATCCATAAAAATAAACACTGCTGGCCGACTAAAGAAGTAAAAGGGTAGTTTTAAGGCCATCCTATTTATGTCATTTTTATTGTGGTCAAAGCATATAGGATATAAAAAGCCCATTTGATTAGTTATGAACTAAAACGGTTATTTTTAAAGGATGTTAAAAATCATCCTTATAAGCGAGTTAGCGGCAATTTTACCGAACCAGACAACGATAGAGAGATAGTGGACTCATAAAAAAACAATAAGGAACTATGAAGAGATTTATCAAATATGCAATCACAACTTTTATTTTGACAATTGTTTGGAGTGTACTCGTACTAAACGGGCTTTTAAATGGTTGGTGGCACAACCCAATTTCAAAAAACAAAGACACAGAATCATTTATTACTGCCGTCAAAGAGTCTACAGAAAAAGAATTTGTAGGAAACTTTGCAATGGCAGTTATGAAGGATGGCAAAGTTGATAAAGAGATTTTCTTTTCTCACAACAAACCAATTGACAGGAACACAATATTTCAAGTTTCCTCCCTTTCAAAATTCGTTTCTGCTGTAGGAATAATGAAATTGGTTGAACTTAAAAAAATTGACTTAGACACTCCGGCAAGTCGCTATTTAAAACGATGGCAACTGCCACCAAGTGAATTTAATAATGAGCAGGTGACAATCCGAAGGTTACTAAGTCACACTGCTGGTTTGACTGATGGACTTGGTTATAACGGTTTTGAAAAGCGAGATTCTGTACAAACTCTTGAATCTTCACTTACCAAGGCAAAAGATGCGGACAGGGGAATTAGCGGAGAAGTACGTGTAGGTATAGAACCAAACTCCATTTGGAAATACTCAGGCGGAGGTTTTACGCTTTTACAATTAATAGTGGAAGAAACAAGCGGACAGTCCTTTAACGAATTTATGACTTCCAATGTATTCACTCCACTGAATATGAACAGAAGCACTTACATTTTAAACGATTCACTAAATAGCAGATTATGTGAGTTCTACAATGCAGATAAAACAACTGCCCCACATTACTACTACACTTCATTAGCAGCAACATCACTTTATACTTCATTAGCTGATTTAGAAACATTTTTTCAATTTTTTCTTAAAGGAAAGAACGGTGAACCAATTGGCAGGAAACAATTAAAGCCTGAAACTTTGAAGTTATTGAGAGAAGGGCATTGGGACATGATGGGCGAAGAGATTTATGGTTTAGGTAGTATGCTTTACATTGATATAGAAGATAACGAGGACATTTTTGGACATGACGGGAAAAGCACTCCTCCAATAAACACTGCATTAAGAATTAATCCAGCTACAGGTGACGGAATAATAGTTTTGGAAACAGGTAATCCAGATTTAGCTACAAGGATTGCCAGTGACTGGGTGTATTTGCAAACTGGAAAAGTAGACACTTTACTTTTTAGTATGTTATTAGAAAAGACAATAACAATTGCGGTAGTCGGAATACTCTTCATTATACTATTTCTTATTGGATTAGCCAGATGGCGTAAGAAAAGAAAAACTGCCGCTGACATCGGTTTGGCGTAATGGCGGATAACGTTCTTCGTTGACACATTTGTACTATATTTGAACTGTGTGCTCCGCATCAACATTAGTGGTAAAAATCCCGCCCATCGCAAATCTGCAAACCGTTAGTGGCAATGCTGAACAGACAAACCGCAAGAAAATAAAATAGAAATTTAACGTGTAAAACACGTAATAAATTAATGAACTATGTATAAAATCGTTTTGACCCTTCTAACTGTAATAGCAGTTACCAGTGCCAAAGCACAAACAGAAGAACAAATAAAAGAGATAAAAGACAGCCTTTATATTGAAGAAGTTGAGAACAAAAAGACACCCGACAAAGTTCTACACGCTGAACCTTTATACATTGACCTTATACGAGATTTAGGAGCAAGAAAAGGTGAAAAAGAATGGAACGTTGGACTTGGGTTAACAGACAACAACACTTTTGATAAATATACTGCACTTGTAGAATATGAATGGGCACCTATTGACCGACTTGGACTGGAAGTGGAATTGCCTTTTTCAATCTATTATCCAACCAACGGAAACGCAATAGCACCAGGTAACAAACTAAACAGTTTTAAATTAGCGGCTCAATACTCTTTTTATGTATCTGAAAAACATAAGACAAGTATGGCTTTGGGTTACATTCATGAATTTGAATTAACCGAATTTGACAAGTATGGTAAAGAAAATTTTTTTACAGGAAATGTATACAATCCATTTTTTATAGCTGCTAAACGATTTGGAAATAATTTCCACGCATTACTATATACCGGACCAGCTTTTATTCACCGTTTTTCTGATAATTCCTTACAGACAAGCTGGCAAATCAATAGTAACTTTCATTATATGATTTCAGGGACAAAGAATTTTATCGGAATTGAATTTAACAAAACAATTCAAAATGGAGATTTTGATATGACAATTAGACCACAAATGAGAGTTGGAATTACTGACAACTTATTAATTGGTATTGTAACAGGTATTCCTGTAAGTAGAGAAAATGAAAGATTTAGCACTTTTTTACGACTAATATATGAACCTGGACACAAGAAGCACAGTCACTAACAGCAGTCTGGCGAAATGGCGGGTTCAGTAATAAATTCAACGGCAGTTTTGCGATTGAACTTTTGTGCAAATCTAAACATGTGTGCTTCTCTTTCCACTCATCGTCAAGCCCGCAAACCGTTATAATCAAAAACGAAATCAACACATTATGCAAATAGCCCCGAACGAAAAAGACATATACATTGAAAGGAATTTCTTTTTTCAGGACGTTCCAGTTGAAGAAAGATCCTCTGTTTTCAATACGCTATTTTTTCACTACAAGAATGACTGGCAAAATTCATTTGCGCTAATGCTTTTTTTAAGTGTAGGCCTCGCTTCCCTGGGACTTTCGGAGGATTCATCAGCCACGATTATTGGTGCAATGATTATAGCACCCTTGGGACAACCGATTGTAGCCCTTGGCGGTGCTATTGCGTTAGGCTGGAAAATCACAATCATTCCGGATGTTGGGCATTATTATACTTGGCACAGTTGAGTTCTATTCTGATGGCATACCTCATAGGGTTTACGCTGCCCGATATAACTCCCAATCAGCAAATTTTGATCAGAACATCGCCTGATTTGCGTGACCTTGGAATAGCTTTACTGGCAGGCGCTGCAGGCGCGTATGGCTATTACCGAAGTGAGTATTCAGCATACTGGCAGGTGTTGCAATTGCAGTGGCTTTAGTTCCTCCACTTTGCACTTGCGGAATAATGCTTGAACAGGGACATTATATTTTAGCGAACGGAAGTTTTTTATTGTTTGTCACCAATTTTACGGGAATAACCTTTTCAGCCATACTGATCTTTTTTCTGCTGGGATTAAAACACAGAAGAAGCAGCAAATGGTTTTATAAAGGTACAATGGCGACAATCTTTCTTGGCGCAATCATTATGCTGCCTCTGGCATTGAATTACAACAAGTTTAATTCAGGAATTCTATTTCAAAGTTCTATCTACGAAAAGGCGGGTACAATTTGTAAGCTATCAATAAATTCACCTGTCATTAAAGAAATTTCAATACAGGGGACTGGAGTTACCATAACACTTCAACCGTTTCCAGCGATAAAGACGAAGAACAAAGACTGAAACCGAATTGGAACGGGCAACTGGATTACAGGTTTTTCTTAAAAGCACTTCCACAGGAGAATAAAACATCAAATAAGAAATTAATCACATTAACAGCCGCTTGCCAAAAATCATTGGCGCCAGCAAAACAAAATAATCATGAATACTATTTCATATGTTGATGGCCTCAGGCCCTGCGCCTGGCTCACCGCTTCCCTCAAGAATCCTAAAGTCATTAATCCCTTACAAATAAGTGTCTGTGTTTAAATTCAATGATGAATTCTTTAACTTAGTGATACTTATGAACTTTGCCACCCAAAATAAGCGCTAACTTAATTTAGGCATACACATGAATATAGCTTCCTTATCGAAAGCGAAAAGAATACTTTTATCAGTATTTGCATTGATCCTGCTATTACCTGGGTATTATTTGGCAGTCTATCAGTCATTTGGCTATCAATCGAATAACCTTGAGATTGGATTAACCGTAATCATTATTTCCCTGTTATTCATTTCAATACTCTGGCTCAATGCCAAAGAATATACAAATCAGAAATCGAATGCTGCAAAATTGATATTCATAATTGTTGGAGCTGGCATGGGGGTTATCTCAATCGTACTAATTGTTGATTATGCAAAAGAAAATTATTTACGCCATGAACTTAATAAAAATGGCATAAAAACAACTGCCGAAGTAGTTGATTTTGAATATGAAACTATTAAATCAAGCGAAATAGTGTATGCTACCATAAAATATAAGCTGGGCAGCCAGGAAGTTATTCAAAGGTTTAAAACTTTTAATAGTCGCTATAGCATTGGACAAACGCTACCGGTTAACATTTCCACCCGCAATCCGGAAATGTTTGAAATTATTGAGTCAGGAAAATAAAATTAAATACATTTTTTCATCATGTAGCACACGGATCTGTCCCAGGAGTTACTATTACCTGAAATGATAACGGTTTTTATCAGGTTGCTGTGGCCTTCGTTTTCTGCCTGAGGGCAGATTTTCTTTAAAGCAAATTAAAATTGAATTAGATCATAAAATTGCCAATGATCATGTGTGGATATGTTTCAAGTGTTTTTATATTTTTATGATCGATAAAATTATCTGTATATGAAAAATAAAAAATACGTTTACTTTTTATTTGCCATGGCATGTTCACTTACACCTTTACTTTCAGGTTGTAATAATGATGATGACAAGATTACTGTAGAATCAAAAACAATTGAAGGATTGCTTTATTACTATACAAATGAATCTGCCAGACAAATCAGGGTAATCGATTTAAATGTCAAACTCTCCTTTCAGACGAAGTTATACCTTGTCAGATGATTATACATTAGAAAACGTTGCACAAGACAGAGACTATCTGGTCATAAAAGTGTACAGGCCCGCCACTACCAGTGCCATCGCGGCAGCAAAAGGAAAACTAATAAAATCCAAAGTGCTTGAGAATAATTGGTTGCTTGTGGCGAATAATCCATTTGTAGGACTTACCGGCATTACAGAAGAAAGTTGGTCTGAAACAAGTGAACTATTCTAATAATGCCAGCGGATTTATCTTTCACAAAGTAGAAGTAATCAATGGCGAAGAAGTATACGCCATTGAAAGCGTGGCCTACCCAGGAAGATATTTCTCGCATCAAGGACATCCGATTCAAGGGGCAAATCTATTATTCCTGGAGTCCTATCCCGAACTTAAAGACGCTCCTAAATTCAGACTTTATAAACCTAAGGCCAACTTTCTGGAAGGCGCAACAGATGTTCCAGTTGATGCTGGGTTTGCAGGATAATTATTAACGTGTGATTTGAATTGCATTTTTCGCCAGGTTATTCGTGCTATTACAGAACACAGCCTTCACTATATTTTGTGAATTCATACTATAGCATTCAAAATTTTTAACCAATTGACTCCGCGAGGAAGAAAAAGTCTGTTTCTCCTGACACTATCCGGGTTGGTGAAGATTTAAAACTGAAATCCCTACCAAACCAATAGCCTCATGATTATGCTCGCTGCCCGAGAGCAAATTTTAGATGGCAAATAAAAATAAGCTTACATCACAAAATTGTCAATGATCATGATCACCAGGATATTTGATCATGGTCATGGTTCCCTGTTTAAAGTGACGTTACATTTACTCATGTAAAATAACAACAAACAAATTATGAGAAATCTATTGTATATACTCGCGGTGATCGTAGTGATTGCCTGGGCAATTGGCTTTATTGGATATAGTGCAGGTGGTCTGATTCACATTTTGCTTGTCATAGCGGTTGTTTCAATTCTGCTCGGTGCCATTCAAGGAAGAAAAGTGTAAGCGGAATTATGAGTGATCAGACACGGGTAATAACCACTACCTGTATCTCACATGTTTCAATTCAGGATACCAGCGTTCTCTCACCTGGTATCCTTTCATGCTGCTATTATATTTCCTGTTTTCTGTATTAACAGTGAAATCACGCGAGCTGCTTCCAGACAAAAATACTGGCATCAAATATGGCAATCCGGTAATTGATAAATCAAAAGCCGTGCATCGATGCTACTGCGTAAAAATCAAAAATCATGAAAACTCCTGCATACATAACATCCATTGGTTTTGTTCTCGCAATACTATTTCTTTCAGGCTGCGCCATGAATCCGGTTACGGGAAGGAAACAGTTTGTGATGATGAGTGAAGGTCAGGAAATTGCCATGGGCAAGGAAGCCGATCCGGAAATCATTGCATTTTTTGGCTCCTATGAAGATCCCCGCCTGCAAAGATTCATCAATGAAAAAGGTCAGGAAATGGTGAAGGTTTCGCACCGCCCCAAACTCGCTTATGAATTTAAAATCGTGGATTCACCGGTTATAAACGCCTTTGCCGTCCCGGGAGGCTACGTGTATTTCACGCGGGGCATCATGGCTCATTTTAACAACGAAGCAGAATTTGCCGGTGTGCTCGGCCATGAAATCGGCCACATCACAGCACGTCACTCGGTGATTCAGCAAAGAAATGCCATGCTCGGTCAGCTCGGAATTATTGCCGGTATTATCCTGGTGCCTGAGCTTTCACAATTTGTAGAGCCACTTTCGGCAGGCATGCAGCTGGCCATGATGAGTTTTGGCAGGGATGCCGAGCGGCAATCGGATAAACTCGGTGTAGAATATTCTTCCCGCATTGGGTATGATGCATCCGAAATGGCGGAGTTTTTCAAGACACTCGAGCGCCAGGATAAAGCCGGAGGCGGAGAAAAGATTCCGGAGTTCCTGTCTACTCACCCATCGCCCGAAGAAAGAAACACCACGGTGGCAAAGCTGGCCAGTGAGTGGAAAACCAAATTGAAACTGACCAATCCTAAAATAAACAGAGAGGTCTATTTACAGAGAATTGAAGGATTGATTTTTGGCGAAGATCCCAGGCAAGGATTTGTAGAGAACAATATGTTTTATCATCCGGGCATGAAGTTTCAGTTTTCAATTCCCGGTGACTGGAAATTGCAAAACACACCACAACAGGTACAGATGGCTCCGGCCAGCGGAGATGCATTGCTGATGTTTACCCTTGCGGGGAAAGGTACGCTGGAAGAAACCGCCAATCAGCTACTGGAACAATTTAAACTCACGCTGGTTGAATCGAAAAAAGAAAATATCAATGGCTTAAACGCTATCCTGATGATCGCAGATCAGAAACAGGAAAAGGGTACCATCCGGTTACTCTCCGGGCTCATTCAATATGAGGGAAATATCTACAGCCTGATGGGAATTTCAGAACTATCAAAATTCAATAATTTTCAATCATCATTCCTTTCTACGATACGCAACTTCAAACAACTGACTGATTCGGAAAAACTAAACAAAAAACCTGACGTGATCCGTATAAAAACAGTACCTCAGCAAATGACATTGCAGGCAGCCCTTCAGAATTTTAATATGCCACAGGCACAATTTGAAGAACTGGCCATTTTAAATGGAATGCTGCTGACCGATAATCTGAATAAGGGATCGCTCATCAAGGTGATATCAAAATAAAACTGACATTGAAAAATCAATTCAAATACCTACTCATTGCTTTCATACTTATGATAACCGGCCAGGTAAATTCACAAATGCTGCAAACCGTTCCTTATGTGGATCTGAAAAAATACGCAGGGAAGTGGTATGAGATCGCATCCTATCCACAGCGGTTTCAAAAAGGTTGTCATGGCACTACGGCCGAATATACGCTAAGCGAAAAAGGATTTGTGATCGTGGAAAACCATTGCAACAAAGGCAGCCTTGCTGGTAAACCATCTTCTATAAAAGGAAAAGCGTTTGTTGAAAAAAATTCAGGCAATGCAAAATTGAAGGTTCAATTCTTCTGGCCATTCAAAGGAAAATACTGGATCATCGACCTCGCTGAAGATTACAGCTATGCAGTAGTGAGCCATCCCAATAAAAATTACCTGTGGATACTTTCAAGAACACCATCGATGAGTGAAGATACCTATCAGGAAATCCTTGCCCGGTTAAAAGAAAAGGATTTTGATTTAACAAAGCTTCAACTCACTCCGCAATGATAAAAGAATCACATTGCTGAATCACAAACGATCACATTCATATCGGTTTTTGCTGGTCGCATGCCCACTGTTGTTGAAGGTCGCCTGACCTGCAACTCTTACCTGATCAATTGTTGTTGCTGGTCGCCTGACCTGCAATACTTACCTGATCACAATCGGCCACATCAACTCATACTCAAGATCGGTCATATCATTAAAGAATATGACAAATGGACGCTGGGAAAAATGATTCAATCAAATTCTTCTTCGCCATGTAAAAACGCAAAGGACAGAATCGAAAGCGTACCCCTGTTTAAACATAAAAGTTATGCGTATCGATTTAAAATTACCAACGCTAAACTTTTGAAAAGAACTACCTATCTCCAGAAGTTTACCACATTCACAACGTGGCAAAAACTTAAAGGCTTTTTGGGTTTGGAATAATGGGGAATTTCGTACTTTAATCCGTTCATAACATACCTTTGGCCTGACCTAAAGTATTGAGGGATGATTCGAGATTATAGCTATGCAAATACCTTTTGACTTCGTCACCTTTATACATCTGGCTGCCACCACTCTGGGGATTGTTTCCGGTATAGTCATACTTTATTTTGGCATCAAAAAAAACACTACCAACCTACCCTTAGCCTTAGCTCAAATAACGCTTGCCATGGCCGTTTGGGTCAGTTTTGCCATTGTGTCCAAATTGTTGGTGCATTGGCCCTTTCTTTTCAGAACGGGTAGTTTTTTGGCGTTGTTGTTTGTTCCATTCCCTTTTTTGTATGTGCACTATTATACCCAAAAAAGAAGCTGGAAGTGGTATGACATCCTGCATTTCATTCCCGCCCTGATATACCTGGTAGACTTCTGGCCCATATTCATGTTGACTAACCAACAAAAACTGGCTTTGATTATGCAGGAGATCAATGACCAGAACCTGCTTTCATTATTGCGTGATAGTCGATTTTTTGGACCCGGTTTCCACCAGCCGTTCCGCGTGATTTTGTTCAGTGGTTATTGGCTGGCACAATGCTTCATACTGCATCGGTGGCTTAAAAAGCAGACCTCCCTTTCATACGCAGAAAGGGTTTGGAAAAACTGGGTAATTGTCTATTTGTTTTTCCAGGCTTGCCTAGCGCTTCCTTTTTACCTAACCTTTATCTGGATTGACAAATCGTTGACCTATCATATGGTTCAGACAACCAGTGCTATCTGGCTGGTGCTCTCCTCCTTTTTGTTGCTTGTGTACCCCTCGCTCCTGCACGGTCAACAGCCATCCAAAGAACCCAGGAAATCAAGGAAACTTAAACCTGTCATTGGCGAAAACGGGCACAGTCCGGACCTGGGAGATCATAAGTTGGAAAATATAAAAAGAGTGATTGATCAGGGGCTGGACAAGGATCTTCTTTTTCTGAAACCGGGCCTCACCATCAATGAATTTTCCAAAGATATCGGCATTCCGGTGTACCAGATCTCCAAATGTATCACCCAATATACCGGCATGGGGTTTATTGATCTTATCAATCAAAAACGAATCATCTATTGCGTGCAGAAACTCGACTCTGGCAATTGGAAGAATTTTAAAGTGGAAGCTATTGCCCTGGAATGTGGCTTTAACAGTCGCAATTCCTTTACCAATGCATTCAAAAAAATTACGGGGGTTCCCCCATCGGAATACAAACCAAGCACGGATTCATTGCCTGATGCAAGTTAGTCGGCTATTTACTGCCGATCCTGTTTTTCGAAACTTCTCTTCCAAAATCTCTCTTCATCATCACAAATTAGCCAAATCAAATTATCCCAAAAAAGTCATAAGACTTTTTTGCACTACGTGCTGACGATTGAAAATGAAGGAGTTGAAGTGTAATTCTGAAAGTAAGTCTTCCTTCATTTTCAATGTCAGGGATAATCCTGACAATCCTGACGCTTGCTGTCAGGATTCGTCATTAATTTCAGTCTCATCTTAATTCTAATGACAATTCCGGATTATTTTCCTGCCCTTCTTAGTTCAAGAAGGGCGACATGCGATGGTTTCTCCATTTCGTTGCTCTTAGATTTACAAAAGAATTTCACAGTAAAATAAAACAATAAAAACAACCGCGTTCGGCCTGATCCGATTATCGTTACCAGATTAACTCATGAAATTGACAATAAGTGGTTATTTACCTGGCAGGCGCAGGGATATGTTGGATATCGGTTTTCCAAACTCTTTCAGACTTCTGTTGGCTATCGCGCTATCGGTGTTGATTTCGATAATGGTTCCGGTGCTGAGCGCTTTCGGTATGATATGATCTCCTTTGGTCCTAACATACGATTTGGTTTCAACCTGTAAAAGATTCTGGAATTGATTAAATAGATAAATGATGGCACACATAACCTTGAACTTTATATAATTATGAAAAAACTAATCCTAAGTACAATGTTTTTTGCCATAGCACTTACAGTTATGGCACAAACACCCAAAAACAAAACGGTAATTGCAAGCCCCAAACTCAAAACAGACAAACCCAACATACTCGCAATCTGGGGCGATGACATTGGCTGGCAGAACGTAAGCCTGTACGGCCTCGGCACAATGGGATATCAAACACCTGGCATCGACCGTATCGGTAGAGAGGGTGTGATGTTTACCGACCATTATGCTCAACCAAGCTGCACTGCCGGCCGGGTTGCTTTTATAACCGGTCAGTATCCTATACGCAGTGGAATGACAACCGTGGGCTCTCCGGGTGATGCATTAGGCCTGCAACCGGAGTCTCCAAGCCTGGCTGAAGTATTAAAAGCACAAGGATATACATCAGGGCACTTTGGTAAAAATCATTTGGGCGACAGAAATAGTCATTTACCAACTGCACATGGCTTCGATGAGTTTTATGGTAACCTCTACCATTTAAACACGCAGGAGGAATCAGAGCAAAAGGATTACCAGGATCTGGCTAAAAATTATCCCGGTGGGATTAAAGAATATGAAAAAAAGTTTGGCACCCGTGGCGTTATCCATTCATGGGCAACTGAAACTGATGATCCAACTGTAGATCCACGCTTTGGCAAAGTGGGTAAACAAAAAATTGTGGATGACGGTCCGCTTACACAAAAAAGAATGCAGCTGTTTGATAGTGCGGAAGTGAATACAAAGGCTATGGACTTTATGTTGCGGGCAAAAAAGAATGGTAAACCATTTTTTGTTTGGTTAAATACCAGCCGTATGCACCTGTACACACGCTTACCTAAGCATTGGAGTCATGCTGCCGATAAATATTCCAGCGAATCAGATACTTATGGACACGGTTTATTACAGCACGATGCGGATGTAAAAAGCATCCTGGATTTTCTTGATAAGAATGGCCTTGCAGAAAATACGGTGGTTTGGTATAGTACCGATAATGGGCCCGAGAATAGTAGCTGGCCAGATGGTGGCACCACACCTTTCCGTGGTGAAAAGATGACTACTTACGAAGGAGGTGTACGGGTAATTAGCATGGTAAGGTGGCCTGGCCAAATAAAACCCGGTACGGTACTAAACGGCATACAGTCACACATGGATATGTTTACCACATTTGCTGCTATTGCAGGCGTAAAAGACGTAGCTGCTGATGTGATGAACCAAAAGAATCAATACATTGATGGTGTAAACAATTTGGACTATTGGACCGGTAAAACCAATGAGTCAAAAAGACGCGATTTCTTTTATTACTTCGAGTCCAAGCTCATGGCCGTAAGAATGGATCAATGGAAAATTCATTTTAGTACTAAGGAAGATTATTATGCTCCAACACTGTGGACAGGTGCACCTCTTGTGATGAACCTTCGTATGGACCCCAATGAATCTTATACCAACAAGGATGTATCCGGTCATGTTTTGCAAAAAATGAGCTGGATTTTTGCGCCAATGGGTGAGAAAATTAGTCAACATATTGGCACATTAATGAAATATCCACCTGTACAGGGGGCAAAAAGTTTTGACATGAGTAATATTATGGATGTACTTAAGGAAAAATAGCAATCTTTCACATTATGCAGGTCTCTTTAATAAACTGCGTCAACCGATGAAGGGATAACTCAACGGACTGGAATGTTATGAACGTGCTATTAAAAGTAGCACGTTTATTTTTAACACCCATTCCAGGAATTTATACCCCATAAAATCCAGGGTTTATTAATGTTGGTCCATTCGTTCGTCAAAGAGAATCATCATCTGGGCATTGGTAAGTTCTATCCGTTGTTGGTGTTCCGTCCCACGTCACCAACAACAATAGGGCGACTTCGAATTGGTGAAGTAGTTTACATTCAACAACAGTAAAATGCATGGGAATAATGTACATGCATTTTGGTGAGTTATACATGTTGACTACCCTAATTTTCGGGTAGTGTTAACTGAAACAAAGATTGGAGGAAATTGAAACTGGTTTCAATTTCCTTTTTTCATTTATGGATACCTTTTTTGGCAGTGTTTTACGTTAGAATGTTCCGGAACTCCCCTCGTTATAGTTGGTCGCCTGACCAACAATCCAATCCCTCCAGGCGAAAATCTTTTTGTATTCGCCAGATAAGGTGAATGTGATTGGGCATAATGACAAATGCACACACTTTATTCCCACACTTTAAAAAAACTTAAAGCCCTATTGGGTATGGAAGAATAGGGAATTTCGTACTTTACTCCGTTCTTAACATACCTTTGGCCTGTCCTAAAGTATGGAGGGATGATTCGGGATATATAGCTATGCAAATACCTTTTGACTTCGTCACCTTTATACATTTGGCTGCCACCATTTTGGGGATTGTTTCAGGTATAGTCATACTTTATTTTGGCATTAAAAAGAACCCCACCAACCTCCCCTTAGCCTTTGGTCAAATAACGCTTGCCATGGGCATTTGGGTCAGTTTTACCATTGTATCCAAATTGTTGGTTCATTGGCCGTTTTTGTTCAGAACGGGTAGTTTTTTTGGGTTATTGTTTGTTCCACTCCCTTTTTTGTATGTGCTCTATTATACCCAAAAAAGAAGCTGGAGGTGGTATGAGTTCGTTCATTTTATTCCCGCCCTGATATACCTGGTAGACTTCTGGCCGATATTCACTTTGTCCAACCAACAAAAACTGGCTTTGATTCTGCAAGAGATCAATGACCCAAACCTGTATGCACAATTGCGTGAAAGCCGGTTTTTTGGACCCGGTTTTCACCAGACGTTCCGAACAATTTTGTTCAGTGGTTATTGGCTGGCTGAATGCGTGTTACTGTATCGTTGGATTAAAATGCAGACCAACCTCGCGAGCGAAGACAGGATTTGGAAAAACTGGGTAATTATCTATTTGTTTTTCCAGGCTGGCCTCTGGCTTCCTTTTTACCTAACCTTTATCTGGATTGACAAAGCACTGACCTATCATATGGTTTATACAACCGGAGCTTCCTGGCTGGTGCTCTCCTCCATCCTTTTGCTCTTGTACCCATCGCTACTACACGGCAAACAGCCATACAAAGAACCAGGGAAATCCAGGAAACCTAAACAAGCCGTTGGTGAAAACGGGCATGGTCATGAACCGGGAGATCAGAAGATGGAGGATATAAAAAGAGTAGTTGATCAGGGACTGGACAAGGATCTTCTTTTTCTGAAACCGGGCCTCACCATCAATGAATTTTCCAAAGATATCGGCATTCCGGTGTATCAACTATCCAAATGTATCACCCAGTATACCGGCATGGGGTTTATTGATCTTATCAATCAAAAACGAATTCACTATTGCACGCAGAAACTGGAATCGGGCGATTGGAAGAATTTCAAGATTGAAGCAATTGCCCACGAATGTGGTTTTAACAACCGCAATTCCTTTGCCAATGCGTTCAAAAAATTTAAAGGGGTTTTACCATCGGATTACAAAGCAAGCCTGGATTCCTTTTCGGAGGCTAGTTAAGCCGCTTATTGCACATCCTGTTTTGTCAAAACTTTTCTTCCAAACACTATACTTACCATTAACAAATTTGCCAGTGTTCTTCAAGATGTAGGCCTGCCTGAAAATAATATTCCACTCGCGTTGTTTCTTTTTAATGTAGGGGTTGAAATCGGACAGTTGGCATTTGTATTGGTTATGTTACTGGGGATGGCTGCCATCAGTCGATTTTCATTTCAGTTTCCGCGTTGGATTTATAAAACACCTGCTTATGTAATTGGCACATTGGCGATGTACTGGTTTATTGAAAGGCTGGTAGCGATTTCATAAACCCCTTCGTTGCTGGCAAGTGCCAGACCGGGTTCCAGGAGACAGTAATTTTGACTAAATTGGGGATAAATTTCAGACATTATGAGAAAGACGACAGTAATTGAATCAATAAATAAATTGCCTGACGAATTTTCAATTGACGAGATTATTGAAAGACTAATAATCATTGAAAAAATTGAAAAAGGACGTCAAGACGTGAGGGACGGAAAAGTAAATACAGAGGAACAAGCCAAAGCAAAGTTGAGCAAATGGTTAAATTGATTTGGACTGACCAAGCAATTACTGACCTTGGTGACATTGGCGACTACATTGCGGAGAATTCAGAAAAATACGCTAAGCTGACTGTTAAAAAACTATTTGAGAGACCTGAAATATTAAAGACCTATCCACAAGCAGGAAGAATCGTTCCTGAGAAAAATGAAGAAAACCTAAGAGAACTGATTGAAGGAAATTATAGAATCATTTACGAAATAGTTTCTGCAGACCAAATAGACATTTTGACTGTTTATCATAGTGCAAGAGACTTAAAATTATAGGCACCTTTTGTTATTGTTGGTCGCCTGACCAACAATCCCTATATCTATTAGAAGCCTGCCGTCAGCATTCGTCATTTATTATAGTCTCATCTTAAGTCTAATGACCTCGTTATAGTTGGTCGCCTGACCAACAATCCAATCCCTCCAGGCGAAAATCTTTTTGTATTCGCCAGATAAGGTGAATGTGATTGGGCATAATGACAAATGCACACAGTTTATTCCCAACTTTAAAAAAAACTTAAAGGGCTTTTGGGTATGTAATAATGGGGAATTTCGTACTTTAATCCGTTCTTAACATACCTCTGACCTGACCAAAAGTATTGAGGGATGATTCGGGATATATAGCTATGCAAATACCTTTTGACTTCGTCACCTCGTTATAGTTGGTCGCCTGACCAACAATCCAATCCCTCCAGGCGAAAATCTTTTTGTATTCGCCAGATAAGGTGAATGTGATTGGGCATAATGACAAATGCACACACTTTATTCCCAACTTAAAAAAAACTTAAAGAGCTTTTGGGTTTGGAAAAAGAGGGAATTTCGTACTTTGTTCCGATCTTAATATACCTCTGACCAGTCATAATGTATTGAGGGATGATTCGGGATATATAGCTATGCAAATACCTTTTGATTTCATCACATTTATACATTTGGCGGCTACCATTTTGGGGATGGTTTCCGGTATAGTCATACTTTATTTTGGCATCAAAAAGAACCCCACCAACCTCCCCTTAGCCTTTGGTCAGATAACGCTTGCCATGGGCATTTGGGTCAGTTTTACCATTGTATCCAAATTGTTGGTGCATTGGCCGTTTTTGTTCAGAACGGGTAATTTTTTTGGGTTGTTGTTTGTGCCGCTTCCTTTTTTGTATGTGCGTTTTTATACCCAAAAAAGAACCTGGAATTGGTATGACTTCCTGCATTTCATTCCCGCCCTGATATACCTGGTAGACTTCTGGCCGATCTTCACTTTGTCTAACCAAGAAAAATTGGCTTTGATACTTCAGGAGATCAATGACCCAAACCTGTATGCACAATTGCGTGAAAGTCGGTTTTTTGGCCCGGGTTTTCACCAGACGTTCCGTACGATTTTGTTCAGTGGTTATTGGCTGGCGCAATGCTGGATATTGCATCAGTGGATTAAAAAGCAGACCAACCTATCACGCGAAGGCAAGGTTTGGAAAAACTGGGCTATTATCTATTTGTTTTTCCAGGCAGGCCTTTGGCTCCCTCTTTACCTTACGTTTATCTGGATTGATAAGGCGCTGACTTATCACATGGTTAATACAGCCGGAGCTACCTGGATGGTGCTCTCCTCCTGCCTTTTGCTTCTGTTCCCATCGATACTGTACGGCCAACAGCCATACAAAGCACCAGGGAAATCGAGGAAACCTAAACTAGCCGTTGGTGAAAACGGGCACAGTCAGTGACCCGGGAGATCAGAAGATGGAGGATATAAAAAGAGTGGTTGATCAGGGACTGGAAAAGGATCTTCTTTTTCTTGAAACCGGGCCTCACCATCAATGAGTTTTCCAAAGATATTGGCATTCCGGTGTATCAACTATCCAAATGTATCACCCATTATACCGGCTTGGGGTTTATTGATCTTATCAATCAAAAACGAATCATCTATTGCGCGCAGAAACTGGAATCGGGCGATTGGAAGAATTTCAAGATTGAAGCAATTGCCCACGAATGTGGTTTTAACAACCGCAATTCCTTTGCCAATGCGTTCAAAAAATTTAAAGGGGTTTTACCATCGGATTACAAAGCAAGCCTGGATTCCTTTTCGGAGGCGAGTTAAGCCGTTATTGATTGCACATCCTGTTTTGTCAAAACTTTTCTTCCAAACGTTGCACACACCATTCTCAAATTTGCCAAAGCAATTGTTTTCCGCTCGTTATTGTTGGTCGCCTGACCAACAATCTCTATATCTCTATAGAGGCTGCCGACAGCATTCGTCATTGTCTCAGTCTCAGTATTAAGTTCTAATGACAATTCCGGGATGATTTCCTGCCAATCTTAATCCAGGAATGGCTACCTGCGATGGTTTCTCCACGATGCTGCCCTTACATTAGCAACAAGAAAGTGAAGTAGTGACCCTTTTAGCATGCAACTATTTCCTTTTGTTACTTCTAACCTATTACCATAAAAACAGTATGAAAAGATCAATTTTACTTTCAATTGTGATGGCCTTGTTGTGCTTTGGTGCTGTGGCGCAGAAAGCCGGGGCGAAGAAGGCCGGGGTGCAGAAAGCTCCTGCTCCTAAAAAAGAATCCGGTTTGCTTCAGGATGCACCGCCTCCAGGTAAAGAGAAAGTGGTTTATTCTCCTTTCCCGCAGCAGGATTTTCCTAACAACGTCTATTTTGGAGACACCCACTTACACACCTCCTGGTCTACCGATGCAGGAATGGTTGGTAATATTCGTGGACCAGAAGATGCATACCGATTCGCACGTGGTGGAACAATTACTTCCAGCAATGGGCTTCAGGTAAAATTATCCAGACCGCTGGATTTTCTGGTGGTTTCTGATCATGCTGAAAATTTAGGACTCGCTCCTGCTATTGCAGAATCGGACCCAGTTCTTTTAAAAAACGAATGGGGGAAAGCCATTCACGATGCTGTAAAGGCAAATGACCCAGAAAAAGCTTTTGATATGTGGATCAAGCAAGTGAATGCGCAAGAAGATAAACTCGCGGGTTCTGCTATGGCAGAAACATGGTGGAAACGATCCAATGCGATTGCAGATAAATATAATGCACCAGGATTATTTACAGCTATTATTGGTTTTGAATGGACATCGATGCCTGACGGAAATAACCTGCATCGAAACGTGTTATTTAGAGATAATGCCGAAAAAACAGGTCAAATCATACCCATCTCCTCTTATGATACAACCGATCCGGAGCAATTGTGGCAATATATGGATAGCTATGAGAAAAAAACGGGTGGAAAGGTTTTGGCAATACCCCATAACGGTAATATGTCAAATGGCCTTATGTTCGATGATGTTACATTAACGACTAAGAAACCCATAGACGCGAATTATGCAAAAAATCGCATACGTTGGGAACCCATTTATGAGGTTACTCAAATTAAAGGTGATGGAGAAGCTCATCCGCTGTTGTCTCCGAATGATGAGTTTGCTGATTTTTATACATGGGATACCGGAACCTTGGGAGCAGCAACAACAACTCCTGACATGTATCCAAGAGAATATGCGAGAGAAGCGTTAAAACGAGGGTTGGTCTATGAAGAGAAACTGGGAACTAACCCATTTAAGTTTGGCATGATTGGATCTACCGATTCCCACACTTCGATTTCAAGTACTGAAGAAAATAGTTTTTTCGGAAAGGTTAGTATGGCAGAACCCAGTGCAAATCCACATTACCGATTTGACGAGACTGTTGTTGCACGCACAAACCCCGACAAAACAAAACATATAAAGCATTGGCAAGCAGCTGCAGGTGGTCTTGCAGCCGTGTGGTCACGGGAAAATACACGTGAAGCATTATGGGATGCCATGGCACGAAAAGAAGTATATGCCACTACGGGTACCCGAATCCGGGTTCGCGTATTTGCAGGCTGGGACTTTGGTCCAAAAGATCTAAATCGGTCAAATTTTGCAGAAAACGGCTATGCTAACGGTGTGCCCATGGGTGGCGACCTGAAGGATGCGCCTGCCAACAAAGCACCTAACTTCCTCATTAAAGCAGTTCGTGATCCAGACGGTGCAAATTTGGATCGTGTTCAGATTATAAAAGGATGGGTAGATAAAGATGGAAAAACACAAGAGAAAATCTATGATGTTGCCGTTTCAAATGATCGTAAAGCAAATGCACAGGGGAAATACCCTCCGGTGGGAAACACCATTAATATGGATGATCTGAGTTACTCCAACTCCATTGGAGACCCGGTATTGGGAGCCTACTGGAAGGATCCTGATTTTAATCCTGCACAACGCGCTTTTTATTATGTACGTGTAATTGAAATACCAACACCATCCTGGTTGGCTTTCGACCTTAAAGTGTTTGGAGGAAAATTACCAGAAGGTGCGACAGCTGCTGCATTAACACTACAGGAAAGAGCCTATACATCACCTATTTGGTATACACCCAAAACCAAATAAAAAAGGAATATAAAGAATAGAAAGGCATCTCTAAAAACCTTGTGATCTTTCGCCAAAAAGAGAAGGACAAACGGAGTTTTTAGAGATGCCCTACTATCCATTCTTGCTTGCACCATGCTCATTGAGACCTTTGTGATACATGGTGCAGATGGAAGTAACAAGAATTCAAAAGGAATGAAAGCGAAATCCTGAGCAAACAAACCTGCCGTCAACTCGAGAGATGGAAGAAGTCATTGCCTCCAGTCTTTTCAATCGAGGAAAAATCCCCTTACTAAAAACGCCAATGGGAATTCAAGTAATTGATTAATATTTGCAGAAACCCGAATGAATGGGGAAGCAGGTAATGAGTTGGATACTGAAGGATTAGTAACTCTTCTTCCTGTTTTTAAATAAATAAACTATGAAAAGAATTTTAAAAGAACCTTTTATACATTTTTTACTGATTGGAGCCTTCTTATTTCTTTTATATGGAATGTTGAATACAGAAAGAGATGAAAGTGAAATTGTCATCGATGATAATCTGGTGAATGAATTGGTTGCCAAATGGGAATTGAAAAGAAACAGGCAACCCACATTTGAAGAATTGGAAAGCTTGATTGATGAGTACATCCAGCAAGAAGTTTTATATAAAGAAGCTTTGGTCATGAAGCTGGATCATAATGATGAAATTGTAAAAAGACGTTTGGCTCAAAAAATGGAATTCATTTCTGACGGTCTGGCAGAATCATTACAGCCTACCAAAGAAATGTTGATGGCATACTATGAAAAAAACAAGAGCAATTATAAAAAGGATCCTTCGTATACCTTAAGGCAGGTGTATTTCAGTGCTGATGAAAGGACCGATGCACGGGCGGATGCCATGAATGCATTGGTTTCAAAATCCCCGGAAACACTGGGCGATGAACTTTTATTCCCAGGTGAATATACCGATGCCAGCAGCTATCAAATAGCAAACGATCTGGGTTCTGCTTTTGCTCAACGTTTAGATTCGTTAGCAGTAGGACAATGGACAGGACCTGTTACTTCCGGTTTTGGTGTTCACATTGTCTTTATTAAAGAAAAAAAGAAGCCGGCTATTATACCTTTGAAGATGTTGGTGAAAAAGTAACTGTTGATTATAATTTTGATGCGACTAACGATTTCAAGGAGGAGTTGATTACCAGCCTCCTGAAAAACTACACCGTAGTAATTGATGTCGCAGATATGAACCTAAAGAATGAACTCAATGAAAAATTTTAGTATTACTATTATTTTGTTGATGACATTTCTTTCAGTGTCAGCCCATGAGGTGAGACCCGCCTATTTTAGCATCACGCAGCAAAGTAATACTACGTATCAAGTGGTATGGAAAATCCCAGCGTTGGGAAACGCTATACCAAAAATCTTTCCGGTGCTTCCCAAGGATTGGGAAATTATTGAAGAACAATCAAATTTATTACCTGGAAACCTCCGCAGAACCTATTTAGTGAAGATAGAAAATGGAGTAGAAGGGAATAAACTTTACTTTGATGGTTTGAATAAAACACTCATTGAAGTATTGGTATCCATTAAAAAAAGTGATGGCGTGCAGTATTCATCACGAGTTACACCGTCCAATCCAAGTTATTTAATTCCTGTTACACCCGATAGATTCAGCGTCATCAAAACATATTTACAATTGGGGATTGAACATATTCTCCTCGGTATCGACCATCTCTTATTTGTTTTCGCATTATTGTTAATCACTAAAGGATTTGGAAAGTTAATTAAAACCATTACGGCCTTTACCGTTGCGCACAGTATAACATTATCACTGGCTGCTCTCGGCTTTATTGGTCTCCCGGGAGCTCCTGTTGAAGCGGTCATTGCCTTGAGTATTGTTTTTTTAGCTGTTGAGTTAGTTCATTACTTAAATGGCCACGAGGGATTAACCGTACGTTATCCATGGGTGGTAGCATTTACATTCGGATTATTACACGGTTTTGGTTTTGCAGGTGCTTTGGTAGATCTGGGATTACCTCAAACCGATATTCCCTGGGCCTTGTTGTTTTTTAATGTTGGGGTTGAACTTGGGCAACTGGCTTTTGTATTGATTGCGTTACTCGCAATTTGGCTACTTGGTAAAATAAAAATGAGCTGGCCCAAATGGATCGAAAAAGTACCGCCCTATGCCATTGGCAGCATTGCTTCCTTTTGGTTGTATGAACGTATATGGGGCTTTTTATAAAATGATAGAAAAATAGCAAATGATGCGAGACGTCATTGTTGGTCGACTGACCCTTGTTATTGTTGGTCGCCTGACCAACAATCCCTATATCTCTTCATGATGTATAAGAAAGTCAAATACTAATCATCCAAAAATATCTATACGATTTTCCTGTGCACAACAAACTTTATCGATCTTTCAATTTTAGAAAGTTTTAGAATGTTGGTCAGGCGACCAACATTAACCTGGTAGACAAGCGGCTTGATAAGGAGGCCCTGTTTCTCAATCCGGGCTACACCATCAATCAATTTTCCAAAGATATTGGCATTCCGGTTTATCAAATATCCAAATGCATCAGCCATTTCTCCGGCATGGGGTTTATTGATTTTATCAACCAAAAGCGCATTCAATATTGCATACAGAAACTGGATTCCGGCCATTGGAAGAATTTAAAGTTAGAAGCTATTGCCAGTGAATGTGGCTTTAACAACCGGAATTCTTTCACCAATGCGTTCAAGAAGTATAAAGGAATTTCACCATCACTTTACAGGGCAAGCCAGACCACCTCAGAGACTGGAAGCTAAAGCGATTATAATAAATCTCTTTTTAATGGGTTCTTGCCTTTCAAACCAGCGTTGTTTTTCTTCCTGTTAAGTACAAACAGCACTTGCTCGCGCCAATCTTAAGCCAAGAATGGCAAGCCTCAGTAAAATCTTTACAATGATGCCCCTAATATTGAAGGCTGAACATGCTAACCTTATTTTAAACACAATAAAGATTTTGAAATTTAAATTAAAAAAAACCATGATCTCCAAAACAAAATCAGTAATCCTCCTCCTGACAGCATCGGTAGTGATTTCATTTGAGGGGACATTGTTGGCGCAAGCCCAGCAGCAGACGAAGCCAAACATAATCATCATCAACACTGACAATACGGGCTGGGGAGATTATGGCGCCTATGGTGGCGGGGCTTTGCGTGGAGCTCCGACACCACGGATTGACAAGCTGGCGGAGGAGGGCATGCTACTTCAGAACTTCAACACTGAGCCGCAGTGCGTGCCGAGCCGCGCGGCCCTGCTCACCGGCCGCCACGCAATCCGTAGCGGTACGCAAAGCGTGCCCATTGGCACCTTGCTTTATGGCCTTACACCATGGGAAATCACGCTCGCAGAGGCGCTGTCTAGCGCGGGATATTCCACGGCAGCATTCGGTAAATGGCACCTTGGTCAAACGGCTGGTCGCTTTCCCACCGATCAAGGCTTTGATGAATGGTATGGCATCCCAAACAGCACTGACGAAGCAGTTTGGGTGGACAAGGAGACAATGGAACGTGCTTCGATATTGGGTGACGTGCTGGTCCCCGAGGCTGTCAAGCCCTGGATCATGGAGGGCCGCAAGGGCAGCGAGCCAAAGAAGGTCAAGTTATACGATCTCAACGAGCGTAGGATCATCGATGCGGAACTGACGCGAAGGACCATCGACTACATGCAGCGCAGCAAGGATGCCGGAAAACCATTTTTCGCCTATGTACCGCTCACAGCAACGCACTACCCAACACTACCGCACCCAGCATTCGCGGGCAAGAGCGGGCATGGTGAATACGCTGATATGTTGGTACAGACAGACAACTATGTGGGGCAGATACTTGACGCAATCAAGGAGCTCGGCATGGAGGAGAACACCTTGGTTATCCTGACAGCTGACAACGGGGTCGAGGACCCCGATAACGGCACCGGTCAGTACAGCGGTTGGAGTGGCCCTTGGGCGGGCACTTATTTCACGGCAATGGAGGGTGGCCTTCGTGTGCCATTCATCATCCGTTGGCCGGGCAAGGTGCCTGCCGGTCGGGTTAGTAACGAGATTGTGCATCAAGTTGACATCTTTCCTACGCTGGCCAAAATCGCTGGTGCCAATATTCCCAACGACCGTGCCTTTGATGGCGTGAACGTGGGAGACTTTCTTCTCGGCAAACGCGAGAAGTCCGGCCGCGAGGGCTTCGTGATTTTCGTGGCGGACGACCTGAGGGCAGTAAAGTGGCGGAACTGGAAAATGCATTACGCTTTGGCAGAGAGGAAGATCGATCCGGTTTTACGGTATTCAACGGTGCCGAAGGTCGTTGATCTCATTCGCGACCCACGCGAGGAGCGTGGGGTTGCTGAGCCTTACAACGGCTGGCTCCAGTTTACGATGATCCCACTCATTGTCGAATTTCAAACCAGTGTGCAGAGGTATCCCAACGTGCCGATGGGCGCGCCAGACAACTACGCGCCACCCAAGAAGTGAGCGCACAATGGCATTGATGATTTTGCGGCAAATGCTGCCATACACTTCAGGCCTTTGTTATTGTTGGTCGCCTGACCAACAATAACTATATCTCTTTGGAGGCTGCCTACAGCATTCGTCATTTATTATAGTCTCAACTTAAGTTCTAATGACAATTGCGTGATTATTTCCTGCCAATCTTAAGCCAGGAATGGCTACCTGCGATGGTTTATCCCCTACGCAACTCTTAGGTTTACAAACGAATTTTCTCAGTAAAACAAAACAATAAAAACAACCGCGTTCGGCCTGATCGGGTTGCATCACCCCTGCTTAACTGAAGAAAGCTCTCAATGAAACGTAAACAAATTTGAACTATGAAGAAAAACACAATCGCCCTACTCATTTTTAGCCTCCTGTATATCAGTAGTTTCGCACAGGAAAAAAAATGGAAATTTCTTATTGAACCCTATGTTATGTTCCCAAACATGACGGGAGAGACGGGGGTACGTAATTTACCCAGTGTGAATGTTGATGCCAATGTCTCGGACATTTTTAGCAGACTTCAGTTTGGCGCCATGTTGTATCTGGAAGCGAAAACGGATAAGTGGGCCATCACTTCCGATTTTTTATATATGAGCCTCCAGCAGGATGTTACACCTAACATTATCATTAACTCAGGCGAAGTAACCGCAAAACAACTTGGCTATGAGCTTGCTGGCTTATACCGGGTGCTTCCCTTTTTGGAAGCCGGAGTTGGGATGAGGTTAAACAGTATCAATTCTGAGGTGAATATAAGTCGGAACACGATTGGGGGCGGAACACAAGAACTCCTCAGTGCTTCTCTTTCGCGTACCTGGGTTGATCCGATTATCATTACCCGATTAACTCATGAAATTGATAATAAGTGGTTATTTACCGTGCGGGGTGACATCGGTGGCTTTGGTATCGGATCAGACTTTACCTGGCAGGCTCAGGGTTATGTGGGCTATCGGTTTTCCAAACTCTTTCAGACTTCTGTTGGCTATCGTGCTATCGGTGTTGATTACGATAATGGTTCCGGTGCTGAGCGCTTTCGCTATGATATGATCACCTTTGGTCCTAACATACGATTTGGTTTCAACCTGTAAAAGATTCTGGAATTGATTAAATAGATAAATGATGGCACACTATGAAGTGAAAGGCAGTATACAAAAAGTAAATTTAATATAGCTGAATGGTGTATTTAGCCTTGAATAACCTTGAACTTTATATAATTATGAAAAAACTAATCCTAAGTACGATGTTTTTTGCCATAGCACTTACAGTTATGGCACAAACACCCAAAAACAAAACGGTAATTGCAAGCCCCAAACTCAAAACAGACAAGCCCAACATACTCACAATCTGGGGCGATGATATTGGTTGGCAGAACGTAAGCCTTTACGGCCTCGGCACAATGGGATATCAAACACCTGCCATCGATCGTATCGGTAGAGAGGGTGTGATGTTTACCGACCATTATGCACAGCCAAGTTGCACTGCCGGCCGGGTTGCTTTTATAACCGGTCAGTATCCTATTCGAAGTGGAATGACAACTGTTGGCTCTCCGGGTGATGCATTGGGCCTGCAAGCGGAGTCTCCAAGCCTGGCTGAAGTATTGAAAGTACAAGGGTATGCAACAGGTCATTTTGGTAAAAATCATTTGGGCGACAGAAATAGTCATTTACCAACTGCACATGGCTTCGATGAATTTTATGGTAACCTCTACCATTTAAACACGCAGGAAGAATCAGAGCAACGGGATTACCAGGATCTGGCTAAAAATTATCCTGGTGGGATTAAAGAATATGAAAAAAAGTTTGGCACCCGTGGCGTTATCCATTCATGGGCAACTGAAACTGACGATCCAACGGTAGATCCACGCTTTGGCAAAGTGGGTAAACAAAAAATTGTGGATGACGGTCCGCTTACACAAAAAAGAATGCAGCTGTTTGATAGTGCGGAAGTGAATACAAAGGCTATGGACTTTATGTTGCGGGCAAAAAAGAATGGTAAACCATTTTTTGTTTGGCTAAATACCAGCCGTATGCACCTGTACACTCGCTTACCTAAGCATTGGAGTCATGCTGCCGATAAATATTCCAGCGAATCAGATACTTATGGACACGGTTTACTACAGCACGATGCGGATGTAAAAAGCATCCTGGATTTTCTTGATAAGAATGGCCTTGCAGAAAATACAGTGGTTTGGTATAGTACCGATAATGGCCCCGAGAATAGTAGTTGGCCAGATGGTGGCACCACACCTTTCCGTGGTGAAAAGATGACTACTTACGAAGGAGGTGTACGGGTAATTAGCATGGTAAGGTGGCCTGGCCAAATAAAACCCGGTACGGTACTAAACGGCATACAGTCACACATGGATATGTTTACCACATTTGCTGCTATTGCAGGCGTAAAAGACGTAGCTGCTGATGTGATGAACCAAAAGAATCAATACATTGATGGTGTAAACAATTTGGACTATTGGACCGGTAAAACCAATGAGTCAAAAAGACGCGATTTCTTTTATTACTTCGAGTCCAAGCTCATGGCCGTAAGAATGGATCAATGGAAAATTCATTTTAGTACTAAGGAAGATTATTATGCTCCAACACTGTGGACAGGTGCACCTCTTGTGATGAACCTTCGTATGGACCCCAATGAATCTTATACCAACAAGGACGTATCCGGTCATGTTTTGCAAAAAATGAGTTGGATTTTTGCGCCAATGGGTGAGAAGATTAGTCAACATATTGGCACATTAATGAAATATCCACCAGTGCAGGGGGCAAAAAGTTTTGACATGAGTAATATTATGGATGTCCTTAAGGAAAAATAGCATATAGTTGCAATATGTGATAGAAATGATATTGCATAATTGCTGTTTAATTATAAGATTTGGCTTCACCCTGTAAAGTTTGGAAACTTGTTAAAGGAAAAATCATTGGTGATGTATTGTCCTGTTTGATTACTGTAGAGTAACAATAGAAAGAGTCAATTGAAAATGGTTTCAATTGACTCTTTTAAAAAAAGCCCTGATGTTAATGTTGGTCAGGCGACCAACATTAACATCAGGGCTCAGGGTTATGTGGGCTATCGGTTTTCCAAACTCTTTCAGACTTCTGTTGGCTATCGTGCTATCGGTGTTGATTACGATAATGGTTCCGGTGCTGAGCGCTTTCGCTATGATATGATCACCTTTGGTCCTAACATACGATTTGGTTTCAACCTGTAAAAAATAAAAGTAATAAATATACTCTATGAAATTTTTAAGAATATCTCTTATCACAGGCGTGTTTGCCCTGCTCACAGCAAGTTATTGCCATGGTCAGGCTGCTCTTCTGGTCTTACTCTTTGGCGAAAAACTGGCCACAGAAAAATTCCACCTCACTATCGATATGGGGATGAGTGTTTCAACACTGCCCGGCCTCGAACAAAAAGAACCAGTGGCTGGTTTAAATTTTGGAATGGGAACCTTCATAAAACTCAATGAGAAATGGTCACTCACACCTGAATTCAAACCGCTGTCGCGTGGTGGTGCAAAGGGTGTTATGCCTATTATTACCGATGTAAACGTTCTGAATCCTGAATCAGAATTCATTTTCAATTACATCGATGTGCCGGCCTTAATACAATATCGTTTTGCTGAACGGTTCTCAGTAGCTGCCGGACCGCAGATCAGTTTTCTTACTTCAGGAAAACAAGAGACAGCGGGCAGCCTGTCCAGCGGGGAGAACATCGTAATCACGAGTGATATTAAACCGTACATGAAAAAGACAAATTTCAGCTTTCCTATCCAGCTTGCCTATTCACTCGCTTCGGCCCGGGGCGGTAAAGGGGTGAACATCAAGGCACGGTATAATCTCTCTACCCAGGAAGTATTTTCAAATCCGGACCTGGCCTCCAGTAATAATTCACGCTGGCAGTTTTTTCTAAGCTTCCCTTATACCCTTGATAACAATGAATAAGTTATTGGGCTCATAATATCCATCGTTATTGTTGGTCGCCTGACCAACAATCCTTTATCTCTTCAAGTAAATACTCTTCCTGGCGGAGTCTCCCGCCTCGGGGACTCCGCGTCTTCCGTAAACAAATCCTATTCATTGGTGATAGTGTTTATTAATGTGCTTGTTTTTGAGAATGCAATCAATGCATGTAAGTGATTGGGCATAATCACATACCCGGTAAGGTAATGACCGTTGCGCTTTAAGACATCAAACCAATTGTAAATGATATCACAACCATGGGTTAGTTCGAATAACGGCAACCAGGCATTACAGGTAATAGTAATGAAGTACACACCTTCTGATTCCTCACCCGTGGTCTGTGTCTTCACAGACCACGAATTTGGTGAGTTACATTGAAAAGTTTCGGTCTGTGAGGACACAGACCGAGGATTAGGTTCAATTTCTTATCGCTTCATGCAATTGATTGTTCAAGATACCGGTTTTATGTTTCACAACGAGCGGAGTCCCCGAGGCGGGAGACTCCGCTGGGAAGGGGAAGTTTACCGCATTCGCACTTTAACAAAAACCATTAAAAGTTTTTAGGTATTCAAAAATGGGAAATTCCATACTTTGTTCCCATCTTAACATGTTTCTGACCTTTTCTATGTATTGGGGAATGATCAGAGATAGAGACTTATGCAAATACCTTTTGACTTCGCCACCTTTATACATTTGGCTGCCACCATTTTGGGTATTGCTTCCGGCATAGTCATACTTTATTTTGGCATCAAAAAAAACCCTACCAACCTACCCTTAGCCTTAGGTCAAATAACAGGTGCCATGGCCATGTGGGTCAGTTTTGCCGTGGTGTCCAAATTGTTGGTTCATTGGCCTTTTTTGTTCAGAACAGGTAGTCTTTTGGGGTTGTTGTTTGCTCCATTACCTTTTTTATATGTATTTTATTATACCCAAAAAAGAAGCTGGAGGTGGTATGACAGCCTGCATTTCATTCCCGCCCTGATATACCTCGTAGACTTCTGGCCCATATTCATGTTGACTAACCAACAAAAACTGGCTTTCATACTGCAGGAGATCAATGACCTTAACCTGTTTGTACAATTGCGTAATAGCCGGTTTTTTGGACCCGGTTTCCACCAGACGTTTCGCGTGATTTTGTTAAGTGGTTATTGGCTGGCACAATGCTTCATGCTGCATCGGTGGCTTAAAAAGAAGACGACCCTTTCAAACGCTGAAAGGGTCTGGAAAAACTGGATTATTGTCTATCTTTTTTTCCAGGCAGGTCTCTGGCTCCCTTTTTACCTAACCTTTATCTGGATTGACAAAGCGTTGACTTATCATATGGTTCATACAACCGGAGCTACCTGGCTGGTGCTCTCCTCCTTCCTGTTACTCTTGTACCCATCTATCCTGCACGGCCATCAGCCATTCAAAGCACCAGGGAAATCCCGGAAACCTAAACAAGCCGTTGGCGAAAACGGTCACAGGCAGGCCCCGGAAGATCACAAGTTGGAAGACATTAAAAGAGTGGTTGATCAGGGACTGGATAACGACCTTCTTTTTCTGAAGCCGGGCTTAACCATCCATGAATTTTCCAAGGATATCGGCATTCCGATGTATCAGATATCCAAATGTATCGCCCAATATACCGACAGGGGCTTTTCTGATCTTATCAATCAAAAACGAATCCAATTCTGCATACAGAAACTGGACTCGGGCGATTGGAAGAATTTCAAGATTGAAGCGATTGCCCAGGAATGTGGTTTTAACAACCGCAATTCCTTTACCAATGCTTTCAAAAAATTCAAAGGGGTTTTTCCATCGGAATACAAAGCAAGCCTGGATTCCTTTACGGAGGCTAGTTAAACCGCTATTGACTGCTCATCCTGTTTTGTCTTAACTTTTCTTCCAAACACTATACTTACCCCCTCGTTATTGTTGGTCGCCTGACCAACAATCCCCAACAATCAACAATCAACAATCCCAATCCACTATATCTCTTCATGATGAGTAAGAAAGCCAAACTCATCGTAGCCGGTTGCATAAAATTTAGACGAACTGTATTTGTAGTCTTCGGGATGATCTGACAATTGCCCTCGTTATTGTTGGTCGCCTGACCAACAATCCCCAACAATCAACAATCCCAATCCACTGTATCTCTTCATGATGAGTAAGAAAGCCAAACTCATCATGGCTGGTTGCATAAAATTTAGACGAACTGTATTTGTAGTCTTCGGGATCTGAAAAGTCGCATGACCAATAAATGTAGGAATTAGCTCCTAACGTACTAAGTTTATACTGCAGCGTATTTATGCAATGCCGCGGGACAGAAAAACCACACCAAATAAGAGGTGATTTTTTTGTAAATTGTAGAGTGAAAAAAGGAAAGATTACCCACCTCGACTTTGTTGTAGATAAACTGACAAACTCGATTGAAAATGTAAAAACCGGGGACAGCTTTAAAACCGATGTTTCCTTACTGACAAGGGACTAAGTAAAGGAAATAACTAAGAAAAATGGTTGGTTATTTGACTGGAAATCCGAACTGAAGGCCCCAGAAAAGGAGGTTTATAAACTGACGATTTCTGGAAGCGCTAACATCCAGGGACTGATTAGCATAACCTTTAGAGACGACCATGTCTACATGCATTTAATTGAAAGTGCACCATTCAATAAGGGAAAAGATAAAGCCTATTTAGGTATTCCTGGAAATTTAGTGGCTTTCGCTTGTCGGGTTTCCTACCAAAGAGGTGGTGGTGGATACCTTTCGTTTAACTCAAAAACTCAATTAATCGAGCATTATATTAAATCATTAGGTGCCGTGCACTTTGGAGGTAGACTCATGGTTATTACACCTGAGACTTCATTAAATCTTATAGACAAATACTTTAACGACTGACATATGGGACTGATTAAAGAACCTTTAAACGTGGACTTTGTAGTTGACCCCAGGCCACTGACAGAGAAAGAAAGAAAAATGATTAGCGACTTTATTAAGGCGGACAAACTAAAGAAAGCAAAAAATATTAACCGAATTAAGAAAGAACAAAAGAGACGTTCACGAACAAAAGTGAGTTAACACAGCACTTAACACAACAATCAGCAACCGACTTGACCGGAGCGCTTCGAGAATGTTTCGGTGTTCACCAGTTCCTGACCGGACTCAAGCGTTCCCGCATCGGGTACACACCGAGGGGGTAATGGGTACAAGGTGTACCCCCCTCGTTATTGTTGGTCGCCTGTCCAACAATCCCCAACAATCAAAAATCCCAATCCACTATATCTCTTCATGATGAGTAAGAAAGCCAAACTCATCGTAGCCGGTTGCATAAAATTTAGACGAACTGTATTTGTAGTCTTCGGGATGATCTGACAATTGCCAATGCGGCTGACACGGGTTATTGTGCAGGTAGTTAAATTTCTGTTTAAAAAACCAATCATGTATCAAGTCAATACTCATCGAATTCCTTTTCCATACCTGAAATTTCCTATCCTTCAACCCCACAAATAAATCTTCCAATCCTTGTTCGCCTCGCTCCATTTTGATCATTGATAAAAGTTCCTTCGCTATGTACTTCAAAAAGTCACGCTGTATTTCCTCCAGCTGAAAATCTTTTTGTATTCGCCAGATAAGGTGAATGTGATTGGGCATAATGACAAATGCACACACTTTTATTTGCCCCTTTGTCACCCGGTGCTTTAGGGCATCAATAATCAAATTCTTTGCCTGGTCAGATTCAAGTATCCTACGCCAATCATAGCATACCGCTGTAAAAAATTGAACTGGATGTGGGTCGATTTGCACACTTCAAAAATAGCTATTTCTATTTTCCTGTGTACTGCACACTTTATCGATCAGACAATTTTACAAAGTTTTAGAATGTTGGTCAGGCGACCAACATTAACCTAGGCCTGATGCAGGTTTTAAAAATAGAATTATCATAATGAAGCATATTGTTTCTTAATGAAATGGGGGAAGCATCAGAACACCAACAACGGAGAGGGAAAGTGTAGAATGTTGGTCAGGCGACCAACATTAACCCAGGCCTGATGCAGATTTTAAAATAGAATTATCATAATGAAGTATATTGTTTCTTAATGAAATGGATGGAAGCATCAGAACACCAACAACGGAGAGGGAAAGTGTAGAATGTTGGTCAGGCGACCAACATTAACATCAGTCAGGCGACCAACATTAACCCAGGGTCACAAACTCTCCGTGCATCCATTCATCTATTTCTTATTCCAATTACCAGGTCGGCCCTCACTGCTGATGAAATACAAAATACTGTACACGCATATGATGGTGTCCACGATAAACATCGTTTGGTAGCCTGCACCCCATACTGCGTCACGGTTTGAGAGATAAAGATAAATCATGAAGCCCTTTTCAAAAGTTGAATAAACCATGGAAGAAAATCTAAGCCACGGATAAAACGCAGCAGCCACCAGCAAAGCTCCGATTCCAAATACCATAATCCCCCAGTGGCGCAAGGCAGGAACACTGGCCTCGGTGAATTCAACCCCTTTCACCAGCATGGAAAAGAGACTCATATCAACTGCGAACAGCAGCGTTGAACATGTTAGCAGCCCGAAAACAATCAGAAATATTTTTTGTGTTTTGATTATAAAATTGTCCAGCAAATTCATGACTATAGATTCAGTTTAAGTTTAGAATTCTCGTAAGTATTGCAACAGCCTGCCAACTATATTTTTGATATTTCCATTTGTTGTCATCATCGTCATGATGGTACTGCTCTATGATTGTTCCTTGAGTAAAAATCACTTATCTGCCTTATTCGGAATCCTATGAAAGAAACGCAGGCGATAGATATTTTGACCAATATCAATTCCATCATCTACATACAATCTTGAACCTTGTCTGATATAATGAAGTTCGTACCTGAAATTACTGGAGAGTCTGTGACCATAGGCCAAATGAAATCGCGTTTGGTTTATAAATAGTTCTTCTGCGTTCTGGCCTGCAGTTATAAATCCTTCGAAGATCGACTGAAAATAAATGGGGCGTTTGGCTTCGAAGAGATAAATGTCACTTGTTTCAACTCCTATCAATCCCCTTAATCTTATATTGAATCTGTTTGCTATCTGGTCATCTTCAAAAAAAAAGAAACGCTCCTCTACCCTCACGCGATAGAAAAATTGAATAAACCCTAAATCAGGCCACCGGGCAGTAACATCCTGATGCATCCGAAACTCATTGACGTTACCAATGTTTCTATTGAAGGTTCCAAACCAGGCTATGCCCGGAGAAGCAGCAAAAACATCGCTTATCTTATAGGTTACAACGGGTCGGATAATTATTTGATTCCATTCATAATTGGAAACCAGCCCCCGCATGCCGATGTCACCACCGTAAGACCATTTTTTATTGATGGGTGCATTAAGGGTATAATCAAACCAAAACTGATTATCAATTGCCTGGGCAAAAGCTTTGTTCTTCGCGCAAATTACAGTCAGCGCACAGACAGTGAATACCAGATAAACTTTTAATCGATTCATCCCGGAATTGTCATTAGGACTTAAGGTGAGACTGAAATAAATGACATTTTCCGTCCATCCTGATATTGAAAATGAAGGAACACCTACTTTCCGAATCAAATTTCAGCTCCTTCATTTTCAATTATCAGCATGTAGTGCAAAAAAGTCCAATGACTTTTTTAGGTTCATTTCAGAATCAATAGCTCGTTACTCACTGATCTGGTCATTACGTTTTAGTACGGCTATTTTATTTTCTTTACCGGATACTTACTCATGATGGCTTCCACTTTTTTAGGAATATCCTTGGCTCTTTTTTTAGGATCTTCACTTACGGTTTGTTTCCCAAGCGACTGCCAGATCAACTTTTTATCTTTTGGATCAAACATTTCAACCATTAAGGTACCCTCAATAAAACGCGTTTCGTTTATAACGGTATGAGATTGTGACATGCCCATGCCCATGCCGCCCCATCCACCCATGCCAGGGTGACGCATTCCAGCCATACCCATACCTCCCATACCTCCCATTCCTCCCATTCCCGTGGTGGTGGTATTGGCAGTTTGCTGAGTTCTTTGTTCACCGATCGCATATAATGCCACCAGTACATCTGGATTTGAATCCACCTTCTTCAGTCCTCTTTGTGAGCCGGATGTCAAAAAGGCTTGTTCGATTCGCTCCTTGTCAAACCGATTCAGTATTTTATCGCTTTCAGCGGTCCAGCCTAAAAACTGATAGGTTTTGATTTTTGCAAAATCAACCGTGTTGTCTTTGTCTGAGATAACTTTAAGGCCCGAACAGCCTGAACCGAACACCATTAGAGCAAGAGCAAATGTGATTAATAATAATTGTTTCATATTTATTTACTGATTTTAAAATTGATTAACGTACTGTATATCCTTTTCCTTCGAGGCACACACTAAATGCCTTTTTAAAATTATCCATCTGCGCCTTACTGGCAGCGGCTGCAGCCCGGTCATTGGCCTGCTGTTGCCTTTCATCACCCACTACTTTTGCCTGCCGGCCCCGCATCGCGCCTGCGGTAGCACCTATTGCAGCTCCTCTTCCCGCATTGCCTCCGATAGCCCCAATGGCTGCTCCGGCTGCTGCGCCCCTGGCGGCACCTACAACCGCAGTGCCATCCGCTGATCGGTCAACTTGTGCTGCTTTTATTTCAGGTGGGTTAAGTGGATTGATTCCTGTTTGGTCTTTGGCCCACATGTAACATTCATACTCTTCCAGACTTTGCGTCTCTTTATCCTGCCCTTTGGCCGGAAAAACAAATAATCCAAGCCCACCGGCCAGGCTCTGATTGTCTTGTGCCGAAGCAAAATTGAAAGTGCTTATCACAACTAATAAAACTACTATATTTTTCATTACACTTTTGGTTTTAGTATAAATCGTCAGGATGAATGGTGATGTACCCAAGTTGCTCCAGCACGTCTGATTCGTTGTAGAAGGTATAGCTCTTTTCAATCTTGTTGTTGACGAGCTTATACATGGTATTCGCCAATAGCGTTGCTGAGCCGCCATCATTTTTATACCGTATTTTTACAAGCGCCCAATTGGCTACCCATTGGCCCGCGTTATCTCCTTCGTCCTCTTCCACCGCAATGAAGCGGGATTTTTCATAGGAAATATTTTCATACAAATCCGCTGACTCATCTTTCCAGTTTTCCAATGCCTGGGGTTTAGAGGTGGAATCATTAACCGAGGGACCGATGCCGATATAATTATCAGCCAGTAAAGATTCCATCGCTGCATAATCCTTCGATTCAACAGCCGAAATGTACTTCTTTACAATTTCAATGTTTGCTTCACCTTCGTCCGGGCCAGAGTCGCAGCTCACCGCAACAAAGAGCAGCCCAATCAATAACAGTTTTTTCATTTTCATTTTTTTAGTCTAAACATTTAGGGTATACATTCTTACGTTATTCAATAGTTTCCTCGTATCGTTCAATGCTGTTGTATCTATTATTTTTTTATTTCTGGCTGCCTTCCTCATTTTCGCTTGTACCGCCATTGAATTTTAAGAATAGCGCCAGCGCAGATATTACGAATGCAATACCGCCACCGTAATAGAATAGATTCGTTCCATCTTCTCCGGAGGCCGCTTTGCCTAAAAACGCAACGGCTAAGGCAGCTACAATAACTCCGATTATCTTAGATTCCAGGTCGTTCAGGTTTCCAATTTTTATCAGGCCAGGGAGTTTAAAATCTTTATTAATAAACAATTTGTAAAGGCCCACCGCAGTAATGTATGATACCGTAGCAACCAGGAACAGGTCAATTATCTCAATAATGGCTATTGAAACAACTTTGGCAGTATAAGCCGAAAAGTCCCATTTGGAAAATTGGTAGATTACACCTGTGATTACCCTGCCAATGCCCAACATGGCTGCGCCTATCGCTAAAATAACGGAGCCTATGACCGGCAATATGATTAAGTGACGCATGGCATTTAGTATCTTATCCATTGTTCCTGGTTTTTAGTATTTATGAAGAACCACTGTTTTATAATATTCATAGTTTTCGGAAATCGAAATTTCGAGAGTATCCAAGAACCAACCTATAAAAATCACTGTTGGGCCGATGTTGCCATAGCAGACCCAATTGTAATGCGGAGTTGGAAGAAAACCGGTGACCTACACCCGCATACAAACGATTTTGATTTAACCCTGATTTGCCTGCCTCTCTGTCAAACCAATAATCAAATCGATCAAAATCAAGAAAGATTTCATTAAAGACGGCCACATAATTACTGGTGTTCTTTTCCGTGTTTTGCGAAATCGGAATATTGAATGACAGCATATATCGAATTCGGTTCGAATACTCCACGCCATCATTCCTAAACGTTATCCATCGTTGTTCCAGTCGAAATCTATTTTGGATCGCGATACCTTTAACCCATTTTGATTTAATCACAAAATCCTGATAAGACCTGTTTTCATAAAACTTTCTATACGGCTCATTGTCGTAGGGCCAGGTGTCTACGCGCACATAGCCTGCGGCTGCCGACAGTTTTTCATTAATCTGGTATATACCACCTACGCGCCAAAGTAGTTCATTAAGATTCGAGGCCATCTCCCACGTACGCAACTCGCCCTGTAAGAACAGGCTCCAGTTTTCACTGAACCGCATCGAACTGGTGGCTCCTATCCAGTTACCTAATTTCTGCTCGGGTTGTGCAAATGCAGTTTGGACTGAAGTAAAAAAGAGAATGATGAGACTGAATGTAACCAGGGAAAAATGCCCGCTTATACTCTTATTGCGTTCCGCATAAAGAGGTTTATTACTGCAATGCATAGCGGGTGGATTTATGACTGGCATATCAACGTCTTAAATTCCGATACGATAAGCCAACTATAATGGCATAAGATTCAGCATCATAAAAGTTAATATTAGAATCTTCCGTTAGATACTCAGCCAGTGTGAACACACTCCAGCGATTGCTTTTGCCCAGTTTGATAGGCACGAAAGCGGCAAAAACAGCTCCGTAACGAACAGCATCAAAACGCTCATTATAAATTGGATTAACGGCTTGGGCTTTACGGCTTCCAAAATTTAAGTTAACATCAAAGATCACCTTACGGGTTGGATATAAATAATTTACCCTGAAAACATACCCTTTGGTTGCCATGGCTGCGCCATCAAGAATTTCACTATTGTATTGAATCAAGGGCTCAATTCTGTGACGGTTTATTTTTAGGACATACAGGGCTTGAAGTCTCAACAGCTTACCGTCTCTATTCAGTAAGTGCTGAAGATCAGGATTCAATCGGTTTTGTTGAATGAGAGCTTCTCCACTTCTTTCCGCATCCAAATTTAAAAAGCGATACGAGGCCGCCAACTCAAGTCCTGTTTTAAAGATTCTGCCCCATGTTAAGCGCACCCCTGGCAATATAATATTTGTGCTTTCGCGGTCTACATTTTCAGCATAAGGATCCTTCCAAAGACTTACATTAGGGGTAGTGATGACCTGAAAAGCCAGGATGCTGGAATCCTTCAATTCCTGCCGAACTCCAAGGCTAAAAGGAATATCCATCCGAATAAGATCTTCCACGCGGTTTCCTAAGAACAATTGTGTCTTCGATTTTGCGAAGGTGTAATTAATTTCTGAGGAAAAAGCGGTGCCCAAATATGACTTTGTTACCGGAGAAGAAAAAATGGATTCAATATTTTTATAACCTGATGGTCGACCCAATGATACTGGGCCACTTGCGATTAAATTAGTTTGAATACTGATATATCCTGAACCCATAAGGATAGACCCACCCCAGCCCGAGGTCGTTGGAATACTAGTTAAAGCCTGAGCATAAACAAAGATTGGAAAAAGTTGAGCTATACATATCCACCCCACTAGATACTTAATCTTACGCAGTGATATCATAAAAAACAGAGGGTTATAAATTTTCGGTTCAATTAATCCTTAAATATAAAGCTGCCTCAAAAGTATAACTGTAATTGACCACTGCAAGGAGGCGATCCAGTTACTCTTAGGGACATTTGTAAAACTAAGGGTAGCGTAGCGGAGAAACCATTGCAGGTAGCCATTCCTGGCTTAAGATTGGCAGGAAAACAATTGATTTGGCAAATGTGTGAATGTTAAGTATAGAATTTGGCAGAGACGTTTAGACAAAACATGTGCAATCAATAGCTGCTTAACTTGCCTCCGGCCAGGAATAAAGCGGGTGGGCTGACTAAAAAGTCAATCTTTATAATTTGACTTTTTAGTCAGCCCCAACACCTCTTTAGTTTTACATTTAAGACAACCTGTTAACCAGTTGATGGATTAGTGCTGAATAGGTGTGCCCTTTTGCAGCTCTTCCAACATCTTCAATGCTTTCATCGCTTTTAGCGAATTGTAGTTAATGCCGGCTGCACTCAGGCTCGAACCTTCCTGGAATGGATATTCCGGAACGGTAGCTAAGAATTTACCGAGCTCTTGTTGTATCGGGACAAACAACCAAATGTTGTCCGCGTACCACCGTAAATACATCGGGGACTCCTCCCACATTACCTCGTACGGATCAGCTTTCAGGTTGATAATCAAAGGCCAATTGGGTACTTCACGAACTCCAGTGGCGATGTTACCATCGAAGGTTGCAAAATGTACTTTCCAATCTTTCCATCGAATGGCGTTCAACTCCCCAGCCTGGCCAAAATAGAAAATTTGCTCGCGTGGTGATTTCGCCACTTCGCCTTTGAAATAGGGCATCATGTTATAGCCATCTAAATGCACTCTCCAGTCTTTGCCGTTTGCCTTGTACCCCGTCTTTACTTTTTCAACAATATTAGGTTCGCCAGCAGCAGCCAGGATGGTAGGCAGCCAATCTTCGTGCGAAATGATGTCATTATAAATGGTACCTGGCTTTATTACTCCCGGCCAACGGATCATCTGGGGAACGCGGAATCCGCCCTCCCAGGTAGTTCCTTTCTCGCCATGGAATGGTGTAATACCACCATCGGGCCATGTGCCCTTCTCTGCACCATTGTCGGTACTATACACCACGATGGTATTCTCATCAATGCCCAGTGCCTTCAATTTGTCGAGAAGAATACCTACGTGGTCATCATGTTCCACCATGCCATCGGGGTAGATTCCAATTCCGGTGCGGCCCTCGGCTTCTTTTTTCAGCCGGGTCCACACGTGCATGCGGGAGGCACTCATCCAAACAAAAAATGGCTTGTCAGCTTTGACTGCATTTTCCATGAAGGTTTGAGCAGAACTCAGGAATTCCTCATCCACTGTCTCCATTCTCTTCTGGGTAAGTGGTCCGGTATCAATAATCCTTCCATCGCTGTAACTGTGAATCACTCCGCGTGGACCGTATTGCTTCAGGAATGCAGGATCTTTGGGGTAGTAATAGGTTTCAGGCTCTTCCTGTGCATTCAGGTGATATAAATTCCCATGGAATTCATCGAATCCATGCGCGGTAGGCAGGTGCTTGTCGCGGTCGCCCAGGTGGTTCTTACCGAACTGACCTGAAGTGTACCCCTGCTCTTTCAACAGGTCGGCCATGGTAGGTGCAAAATCCGGGATGCCATGTTCAGAGCCTGGCATACCAATCGTTAATAAACCGGTACGGAAGGGATGTTGGCCTGTGATGAAAGCAGCACGTCCTGCGGTACAGCTTTGTTGTGCGTAGGCATCGGTAAACATTGCGCCTTCTTTGGCGATCCGGTCAATGTTGGGTGTTTTGTAACCCATAATGCCATGGTTGTAGGCACTGATGTTGTGTACACCCACATCATCGCCCCAGATGACCAGGATGTTGGGCTTTTTGTTTGCACCGGCTTTCTGAGGCGCGGCCTTCTTCGGTGCGGCTTTCTGCGCCACGGCACCGAAGCACAGAAAGGCCATCAGGATTGAAAGTAAAATTGATCTTTTCATAAATGTTTTGTTGTAAGGGTGGTTAAAAGAAATAGTTGCACTCTATAAAACAAGCTCACTACTTCACTTCCTTGTTGCTAAGATATTGATTAAAGCAAATTAGAAAAAATGACTTTTATCAGGATCCTAGTCAGCCGTGACGTAAGGGTTGTTTTCTTTGTAAAACTAAGGGTAACGCAGCGGAGAAATCATTTCAGTTGGCCAAGCTTCTACGAAGATTGGCAGGCAAAAAGTTGCTTTTGGCAAATTTGTGCATGGTAATTATAGAGTTTGGAAGAGAAGGTTAAACAAAACAGAACGGGAAATAAATAGCCTGCGGAAAGGAATCCCTGGGTTAATGTTGGTCGCCAGACCAAGTTGAATCTTCTTTATTTTTCTACCGGGTCTATTATTAAGAAATCATCACGAAAATTTCATCAAACCATAACACGGCTACATGACGTTGTGAACAAAAACTTGAATTATGACTACGGCCTTAATGTTGGTGGATCTGACCCTGGTTAATGTTGGTCGCCTGACCAACATTTCTAACACTAACGAGGCCTAAGCCTTACTATGTCGTCCCTACAGGAATAATCTGCATCTTTCTACCAACAGGTCGGCCCTAACAATGTCAATAAGTTAAGAGCACAAAAGACTTCACCACGGAGGCCTGGTTAATGTTGGTCGCCTGACCAACATTCTAAAACTCCTTTTTCTTCGCAGAGTTACTCGTTTCGAGAACTCTGCGCGAATGAGTAAATCAACTTATCATTTTCAACTATTCCTATTTGAAGCAGAAATGTAAATTTAGGCTATGAGTGTGCGGAGGGAGATACCAAAAGTTAATGTAGATTTAACGACCAACATTTTATGACAGGCTACGTGAATTTGGATGTTAGCGTATCGATGAAGAGTTATAGGGATTGTTGGGATGTTGGTCAGGCGACCAACAATAACGAAGGCTGACACAACGACCGTAATCCCAGCCAGTTTTGTGAATTTAGTGTAAGCAAGCAAGCGGATTCGTCATACCTCACCTGAGTTCGGCAAAGTTCTTATTACGAAACCGGAACGTCAGGGAATCTAAACTTAGTAATTTCGATTCTCACTATTAGTGGATTGAAGGATATCAGATGTTGACTAAGGTATTGTAGCGTTAATATTACTCCAGAGTGTCCCGTGATTTTTAACGCTGCGAAGAAATAAATTGAGACCTGGGTTAATGTTGGTCGCCTGACCAACATCTAAAACTGTGTAGAATCTTAACTACCAAATTTTATGACAGGCTGCGATGAATTTGGATTTTACACATATGTGAAGAGATATAGGTATTGTTGGATAATCTTGTTGGTCAGGCGACCAACAATGGTAACCAAGGCGAATCTCTTAGTACGAACTATACAGCAATTTCTTGGAGTGAAATGATTTGACCAAGGATGAGTATGTGAGAAGCTTTAGTTCTCTCGAGTACTTGTCGACAGAATTATACAACTTGTATCAGCTATTATAACCTTTTGCATTCTCAACGTCTCGGTCAAGGTCAGAAGATGGGTAATTGAAAACTGATACTCCGTAATTACTTAGAATTTCCATAAATGTACTTTTGGAGAGTCCAACGAGTTCAGCGGCTTGTCCCACGGAAAGCTTACCTTTCTCATACAGTTTTGAGGCTATAGCCATCAGGGCTTCTTTGTCGTCAAAGTCGACTGTGTCAGGTATATTTACTATTAATGTTTTCATACCTTAAAGTTACATTTTTATTCTTAATTGTTTGTCCGCACCCGCTTGCCGCGAACGTTTAGAGTCGCAAGTCTTTAAGTAGTTCTGCTCTTATGATTTCCTGTCTCTGAGTTTTATCTTTCTTTTTTTGAAGCCCCTGGGTTCATGTTGGTCGCCTTACCAAC
>CAWFDB010000003.1:0-23573 GCA_963814575.1 uncultured Bacteroidota bacterium
TAGCGAAACCGCAAAAATCACCAAACTGATTCTTAGCCCGGAGGGGTGTAAAGTCTTAGAGAATGGGTGATTTTCCTAAGATAAGTAGTACGAGGATGTTTGGTGCAATGGATTTATATTGGGGATGTAATAAGGGATATAGGCCATTAATTCTTATGTTGAATTGTTGGCAGTAATAGGCCCCGGACAATTTGGTCATCTAACGAGTGACACACTAAAAACAAAGATTTCCCCAGTGGATAAGTAAACGGCTCCGGGACATCTTGGACTTTAAGAAAATTTAGAACACCGGACTAGATTAAAAATTACGACATCTGTGCCTTGACATTTTTCATTAGAGTAGGTCTCGGAATGTCCGAAATACATGTCAAACCAACGATAGAATTGCAAACAGTATGAACAAAATTCTATTCCCAAGGCTCGTTTGGTTTTTGATGCTGCTGATTCCTTTAACGCTTATTGGATTTTGGCCCACTTATTTTTCAAAACTATTTGAAACCCTACCATCTGTTTTTCATTTGCACGCTTTCTTTATGACTTTGTGGATTGCTTTGGCGCTCACACAGCCACTGCTTATTCATTTAAAAAAAACAACATGGCACAAAACCGTTGGAAGAATAAGCTATTGGATAATGCCGTTGGTTTTTTTTGCAGTTTATTTAATGATTCGGTATAGCTACTACCATGAATTAGAAAGACTAAGCGGTGCAGAGATACGTAACAAATACAACCTTACCAATGACGAAATCTACCAATATGCTGCAGCTTACCAGATAAAGGCATTGATTGATTTTATTTGGCTAATTGTTTTCTACACACTTGCAATCATTAACCGAAAAAGAGTATTGTTTCATGCAACATATATGGTGGCTGCCATTTTCACATTACTTGGACCCTCGTTTGACCGGGTTATGGGACAGCTTTTGAAGTATTTTGAAAAACCTTTTACGGGCTTTTTTGAGTATGTCGTTTTTTTTATCACGCTACTTTTCTTTTTTCTATTAATGATTTTTCAAAGACAAAAAGGTAATACAGTAATTCCTTCAGTAACTTGTTTTTCTATTTATGCTTTGGGGGTGCTTGGATATAAATATTTGCCGTTGACAACGACCTGGCAATCCTTTGTTGAACTAATAATGTAAGGACAATAGACACACTTCCTAACGAAGTAAGGCGAAGGGCCTACTACTGCCAACAAAAGTAGCTGTTGCACAACTACTCTTAAGCTAAGAGTTTCATAGAATCAAAAAGCATTTAATTCATTTTGTGAATAACTCTTCCGCCTTTGTTGGAGTTCTTCTCCAACAAATAATATAAAATTCATATTTTATCAATAACACAAACCCTTTCCCAAAGGAGTCTGCGCCTCTGGACTCCGCAATCAGCGCACCGCACCCAAAGCGGGAAACATAGCTTAGCATAGTAAGCGATAAGTATTTATCTTCGTTCAACGTTTGGTTACATGGTGGGCTGGTTACTTTTTTTAAAACCCACCAGTGCGGAAACACAAACAAACGGGCAGGCCATAGCACAGAGTAGAGTAACTGGACAAACTAAAACGACTTGACCAAAACCAATACATATGAAAACAATTAAAATCTTTTTCATCTCACTAATGACATTTCTGTGGGCAACAGGCTGCAAAGAAAACCGACCGTCTTTTGAAGCTCCCGTTTTGAAGAACATTGGGGACTACAGTGTTCCTGTGACAACAAAGTCAAAATATTCACAGATGTTCTTCAATCAGGGAATAATTATGGCAAATAGTTTCAACCATGCAGAAGCGGAGCGATCATTTAGAGAAGCCGTGAGACAAGATTCCACTTTTGCCATGGGCTATTGGGGAATCGCCTATGTGTTGGGACCAAACCTCAACTCAACCAGTAACATGGGAATGGTGAACGATATAAGGAATGCGGTTACGAAAGCGGTTGCTTTCAGCGAAAATGCAACAGCATGGGAGAAGGCTGTGATAAAAGCAATTCAGGTAAAATTTCCACAGGATACCGTTCTAACCGATGCTGAAGGTTTTTCAAACTCAATGAAACAGGCACACATGGAGTTTCCTGATAATTCTTTTGTTGCAACTCTTTATGCAGAATCCATAATAAATTTACACCCTTGGGATTATTACACTCACAAAGGTGGTGAGCCAAGACCCTGGACGCCAGAAATTGTTTCACTTCTCGAAAAAGTGATTTCAATTGACACAAACAATCCGTTGGCAAACCATCTTTATCTCCATGCGTCAGAAGCCGGCCCTGATCTTACCAAAGCGTTGGTAAGTGCGGAAAGACTTAAAACGCTTGTGCCATCAGCCGGACATCTGGTTCACATGCCATCTCACATTTACATCAATACCGGTGATTATCATGAAGGGTCAATTGCCAACGAGGCCGCAGTGATTGCAGATAGTATTTATATAGCCGAATGCCAGTCACAAGGATATTACCCACAAATGTATTATCCACACAACTATCATTTTCTTGCTGCGACAGCAGCATTTGAGGGGCGCGGTGCGCGTTCCATTGAAGCTGCATATAAGACAGCCAGTCTTGTTGATAAAAAATATTTTCATGAGCCTGGATTTGAAATGACCCAACACTACCTGACGATTCCTAACCATATCTTGATAAAGTTTGGTCAGTGGGAAAAGATTTTGGCTCTGCCCAAACCAACAGATGATTTAATTTACCCAACCGCCATCTGGCATTATGCCAGAGGTATGGCTTATGTCAATCTGGACAAAATTGAACAAGCAAAAGATGAACTCAAGAAGGTGAATGAGCTAAGCCAGTCACCGTCAATAGCCGAACAATTAAACTGGGGGATAAATAAAGTAACAGAAGTTTGCAAAATCTCCTCAAAAGTTTTGGAGGCAGAATTATATGTAAAAGATGGAAAATATAACGAGGCAATATCATTGCTTACAGACGCCATTGAAATTGAGGATAACCTTAACTACAACGAACCTCCCGATTGGTTTTTCTCAGTGCGTCACATATTGGGCAACCTGTTACTAACGACAAAGGACTATGAACATGCTGAAAAAATTTATAAAGAAGATTTGGCATTCTGGCCGAAAAATGGTTTTGCGTTAAATGGACTAATGGAAAGTTTAACTGGACAGGGAAAAGCAAACGAAGCGGAAGAAATAAAAAAACAATTCAAAGAAGCGTGGAAATATGCGGATACAGAATTAAAGGCTTCAGTAATTGACCCAGAGAAACGAAATAACCTGACATTGAGAATAGATGAGAAATCACCGAGCACGTTAATTTATCTGGCGAGTTCGTTTTGCATGACGAAGTAAAGTGTAAGAGAAGTTAATTATGGCCCGACCCGCCTCTTTCTCTGCTGTGTCTCCGCTTCGGGATTCCGCATAGAATTATCGCAGCGTCCCAAAAGCAAGAGACATTACCACGAATTGAGTTTTTAAGTAGTTTATACCCCCATCTATATCATATGTCACATGAATAAGAATTACTGCTTCACGATCAAAACTTATCTGTTCCTCATCTTATTTTCCGTTGTGGTAAATACCACCAATGCACAAGAAGTGCTTTGGTTAAAGCAGACTGAAGATGTTAACCCATTGGAAGGTGTAAATTCTCATAAAATGGTTGTTGATAAGGATGGCAATGTTTACGTGCTTTATTTTTTACGGGGAAGATCATTATTTGAAGGAGATCTGGTGCAATCCAATGGAGTTGATGATATTCTGGTTGTAAAGTTTAATGCAGCAGGTAAAATAGTATGGAAGCGTCAAATGGGAGGCGATGACTGGGATCAGGGATCAGACATTGCCATTGATAATTCGGGTAATATTCTCCTTACTGGTATTATGGCAAGTGGCGGTGATTTCCTTGGTGAAACATTAGATCCGGCAAATGGTGGTGCGTTTGTGGGTAAGATCGATCAATCAGGAGCTCTGATCTGGGTGAAGCAATATGGGAATAGTTTCGGTCAGGGGCAGTCGGTAGCTGTAGATCACAACGACAATGTTATCGTAGGCGGAAGGAGTAACCTGGAAGACCTGGTTATCAGAAAGTATTCACCCGCTGGCGAAATTCTCTGGTCGGTACCCATCGACTACATAACCTGTTGTGTTACCCCACAGATAGATGATATCCAGATTTCATCTACGAATAATATCATTGTAACCGGAAGTTTTGTAGGAGATATTACTTTCTCTGGGAATACGTTGCGCGCGCGCAATTACTACAGTGCATTTATTTTAAAATATGATCAGGCCGGTACGTATGAATGGTCTAACCAGGTTGATGGTGGGAATGTGAGCGATAGTTATGCCCGGGGGGGAGATATTGCGATTGATGGTGATGACAATATTTATATCACCGGACATTTTCGCACCAATGCAACATTTGATGATATAACCCTGACTGAGAAAAATGTATTGACGGATCGGACAGGGTATTTTGCCAAACTTACCAGTGCCGGAACTTTCTTATGGGCGAAGCCTTTTCATGGATTGGATGCAGCGGTAACGAGAGTCAAGATGAGTGCCGACTTATTGGAAGTAAACATTATTGGTATCGGGTACCAATACGATGATCAATATGCTTCAGGTTCCGAATCAAGCCAATCCACATATTTACTTGTAACCGATCTTGACGGGGATTTTAAACGGGTTTTAAATTCGCAGATTTCGGTCAATGACATGGTTTTTGATACACAGGATCATATTTATGTGACGGGAGGTTTTATGGATGATAAACCGGTTGGATGTTTCATGGCGATTGGTGGCGGTTTCTATACAGCGTTTCTTTATAAGGCCACCGTGTTTCCTGATGTTCAGTTAACGGGCCAGCAACTGTGTACAGATACCGATATAGTGATAAAGGCTGTAGGAGCCGGAGAGGCTGAAACATTCAGTTGGATTTTTCCAGAAGGCTTTACATCGAACTCCGGATCTTTTGAGACCTCAGCGAATGAGATCATTGTGAGAACAGAAGACAAGATGTCTGCTTACGTATCCGTTATTCCTGGCTATGCGTGTTACCTTCCTGTTGAGTATACTAAAACTTTTGCGCTACAGGATCCGTCAATGGATGTTACCTGTATTCCGCCAACGGGAATAAACGATCCCTGGCTGGCTTCACCATACCTGTATCCGAATCCTGCATCTGGTAAAGTGCTGCTCGACATAAGTTCACTTGAGCAGTTTGATGACGCAACGGTACAGGTCCTTGATATGCGAGGCATGATAGTAAAGCAGATGAAGTACACCACTATGCTGGTGGAGTGGGATACACATTCGTTTGCGAAAGGGATATATTTTGTGAAGGTCAACTCGGGAGGTCAGACTTTTGTCACACGACTTGTGATAGAGTAAATAACCGGTGAGGTGAATGACATTACAGGAATACAACCCGCTAATTTAATTTTCCTTTCCAGCGAGATCTCCGCCCTGGAATTCCAGGCCTTTGTTGGAATTCTTTTCCAACAAATAATATGAAACTCACTTTCTGTTAATAACACAAATCTCTAAAAAGAAAGAGGTCCGCACCTCTTGTCGTTAAAGAGTCTGTGTGAATGTATTTTTTTACGAAGTGACTGTGGTATGATTTTATTTCGCCCTTTCATGGCTGGCATACGTTTTCTGTTACCTACTGCGCGATGGCCGTGCGACCATCGCAGGCAGATATCGCCCCTTCAGGGCTTTGATACGAGCCCTGAAAGGGCGTTATCATTTAACACAGGGTGCAGCCCTGTGTTATTCACCAGCGAAAGAGCATGAAGAAGCCCTGCAAGGGCGATATCATAATGGCAACGCATACCTTAAACGGTAAAAACTCAAATAGTGCATTTTGCCTGTGGTCAGTGTTATCACCGATCCACCTCAATTAATTGTTATAAATTTACAGGTAGTTTGATATGATGAGAAGCACTGAATACAACAGCACAGTGGCAATGGGTAGGGTTTCGTGCTCTTCAGATAATTTTGTTATGAAACAGACAAAGTCAATCGTAAAAAAAATACCTTGAAGTGTTCTAATGCTTACTATTAAAATAGAATGACCAAAAATCAACTTGTATTATTTACTGCCATGATGTTGGTCATTGGGTTTGTATGCCGATGGTCTGATCCGTCTGTAAAAGATTTTAATAGTCAAAGCTTAGGAATGATTTTTTGGCTTATATCTCCATTTATTTTAATGCTTATTTTCAGAGCGATAAATAAAGACTGGAGGTCGTTGGGTGTAAAGTTACAATTCAGCGAAAGCTGGCCCTGGTATATTATCTCATTCTTGTTGTATCCGATTATCATTGGCTTGATATTAATCATTGGCAAAATCACTGAAACTATTGATTTTACCAATTCATTTTCGGTATTGCCAGGCGCTGCCCTGGCCTCAGTTATTCCTTTGTTTGTCAAGAATGTTTTTGAAGAATTTACGTGGCGTGGCTATCTGACTCCGCAAATTGATAACATGGGAATGAGTCGTTTTAAGAATCATTTAATCGTGGGGGTTATCTGGGCTTTATGGCACGTGCCTTTTCTCGACTTAATGATTCGCTCTTATTCTCAGGTAAGTTTGTGGGTAGCATTTCCTTTGATGTTTACTGGAATTATCGTTACCGCTTTTGTTTACGGAGAAATCAGAATCAGAAGTGCTACAGTTTGGACCGCTGTACTATTACATACCGTGGGAAACAGCATCACCAATCCACTCATCAGCATGAATATCATTACGTTAGTTTCAGGAAAGGAATACATAGCCTCGCCAGCGATTGATAATATGACATACATTTTTTTGATGTTCATTGTTGCTGTTATTCTGTACAGGCTAAATTCTGAAATTAAAAACACAAAACCTCCTTTAACAGATTACCAGGAAAATAGCAGCAGGTAACGGTAAAGGCTATGTTAAACGACAGCTAAGTATGACTGACGGATATTATCAATTCGTGAAAATATTTTAAACAAGTATTTAACATTATGAAAAAGCTACAATTCATCGTGAGCATCCATGCACCCCCGCCTTTGTTGGAATTCTTCTCCAACAAATGATATGAAACTCATATATTATCAAAAACACAAACCTCCATTCCCCGCGATTTCTCCGCTTCGGGACTTCCGTGTGTTATTATCGCAGCGTTCCTGAAGCGTGATACACTTCACTCCACCTTTTTTGGAGTTCTTCTCCAACAAATAATATGAAACTTAATTTTATCAATAACACAAATCTCCTTTCCAACGGAATATGCGCTTCGGGACTCCACCTATTATTATCGCAGTGTCTTCAAGGCAGGAGACACTTCTTAGAATGGTGTGATGAATAAGCGATTTGTTTTTATCTTCGCTCATGTGTATTACCTAAACAGAGCAACACCCTACATCACTGACAACACTAAATAAATCAGACTAACTTGCTGATATGAAAAGCACCAGTACACACGATGAGCGTATCGCAAAAATGACCCTTGCCTCGGTTTATCCTATGTATCTCACAAAAGTGGAGAAGAAAGGCAGAACAAAAGAAGAATTGCATCAGGTCATAGAATGGCTTACAGGATTTGACAACAAGAAGCTTCAAGACATGATGGATAAGAAAGTATCTTTTGAAACATTCTTTCAAAATGCCACATTAAATTCAGGTGCCAATCTCATTACGGGTGTAATATGTGGTTATCGTGTAGAGGAAATCGAAAACCCGTTAACACAAAAAGTCAGGTATTTAGACAAGCTGGTAGACGAGTTGGCGAAAGGCAGAAAGATGGAGAAGATTTTGCGGAGTTAGTTAATTTCATTTCTATCGAAAAAGTGAAAACAGCTTTAAAGAAAAATTTACTGACATCCTTCCCGTTGTATTCTCCTCCCCAGGATTCCGCATTTTATTATCGTAACTTCACAGTAACAGGAAACCCTGCTTCGAATTGTAAGCGATAATTTCTTTATCTTCGTTTGATCATGGAAGTCAGACAGGATTTCAAAAACCCGCCACTGTACACTTTATAAATTTAAACATCAGCATTATTTTATGACAGAAAAGAATAAGATGTTATCAGGAGAGTTGTACAATTGTGGGGATGTAGAATTGATCACGCGTTGGCATAAGGCAAAAGCACTTATAAAAGAGTACAATAATACTGACTCTGTAAACAGAGAACGTTTAGACGAAATATTGAATCAGCTTTTAGGAGGCAGAGGAAAAAATCTCTGGATTGCAGGACCTTTCTTTTGCGATTACGGAGAGAATATTTACATCGGTGATAACTCTGAAATAAACCATAATTGTGTTTTTCTTGATTGTAACAGGATTACCATTGGAAAGAATGCATTGATAGCACCATTAGTCCAGATATATTGTGCATTTCATCCCATAAAAGCGAGCGATAGAATTCAAGTTTCTCCCAACAGTAATGAAGGTATGATTTTCTGTAAAACGCAATCAGCGCCCGTTTCGATTGGAGATAATGTCTGGATTGGTGGCGGCAGTATAATTTTACCTGGCGTGACCATTGGAAATAATGTTACCATTGGGGCTGGTTCAGTAGTGACTAAAGACATACCCGACAATGTTTTAGCCTTTGGAAATCCTTGCAGGGTGGTAAAGGAAATATGAAAGAGATCACAGGGCAAGACAATTAGTTGATGTAATATATTTACTGGATCATGTGATACGCAAAAAAAAAATGGTGAAAGAAGTAGCGTTGCGGAAACCAATCCCAAGAAGAATTCAACACCTCCTGCCATTGAAAACCGGACTCCAGAAGGATTTAACAAAAACATATTAAAAATTGTAATGTCCCTCTTCTTTGGAGTGAGATCAGGGTGACATGATATTGTATTAAATTTATAAGTAAGTATGATTGATAACCATTGAATGGATGAAAAGCATTTCTATATTATTCTTTATAGCAGCCCTTTTGTTTTCATGTGCAAAACCTGAAAAGACTTCCACTGAAGTAGCTGATGTAACAGCCAACGCTGGAGTTTTTACAAAAGAACAAGTGGAACTGGGTTCCGCTCTTTATACCACTCATTGTATAGCGTGTCATGGCCGCGATTTGCGGGGAACAGAAGGTGGCACAGCGCTGATCGGTGATCGATTTGTTACCAATTGGAAAGAGAAAACACTGGCTGAGTTGTTTGAGTTGACAAAGACCACCATGCCGAAAAACAATCCTCATTCACTTGATGATGAATCATATACTTCTCTCCTGGCATTTATTCTTGATGCCAGTGAATTTCCTTCAGGAAAAATTGCTTTGTCATCCGACAAAGAGGAATTGCAAAATATTTTAATGGGAACACCTCCGGCACCATCACGGGTGAGCTTGCAGTTTATTCCTAAAGATCATAAGACAAAACCAAAAACCATTGAAGGCGAGTGGCTGCAGCACAGAGGTGATTTTGCCAGTACCAGCTATTCTCCGCTGGATCAGATCAACAAAGAAAATGCAAAGCGTTTGAAAATTGCGTGGCGTTGGAAGACAGACAATTTTGGATCGAGCCCAGAGTTTTATTTTAAAGCAACGCCTTTGATGGTGAACGGGGTGTTATATACCACAGCAGGATTGAGCAGAGCGGTAGCCGCTATCGATGCTGAAAATGGTGAGACGTTATGGACGTTCAGATATGATGAGAAAGAACGGATGACGTATGTGCCGCGCCAGAATTCTGGGAGAGGAGTTGCCTATTGGTCGGCTCCAGAAAAAGGAAAAGATCGTGTAATCTATATCACGCCCGGTTTTCAATTGATTGCATTGGATGCTCAGTCGGGTCAGTTGATTCCCGACTTTGGAGATCGCGGTGTGGTGGACTTAAAGAAAGGGTTAGGTTCACATGTTGATCCGCTTACGGCAACGATTGGTTCAACATCACCACCCATTATCGTGAATGATGTCATCATCATGGGTGCAAGTTTTCCGGTGGGGCTGGCACCGGTATCGAAAAATCAAGTACGTGGCGACATCATGGGCTATGATGTGAAGACAGGTAAACAGTTATGGATTTTTCATACCATACCACAGCAAGGAGAAGAAGGCAATGAAACCTGGGAAAAGGAGAGCTGGAAGTATACCGGCAACGCAGGAGCATGGGCACCGCTCACGGCTGATCCTGCACTTGGCTATGTATATCTTCCACTGGAAGCAGCGACAGGAGATTTCTATGGCGGCCACAGACCAGGCAATAATTTATTTTCTCAGAGCCTGGTTTGCCTTGATGCCCGGACAGGTAAAAAAGTATGGCACTATCAGTTGATTCATCACGATATCTGGGATTATGATTTGCCTGCTCCACCCATTTTAACGGATATCGTGGTGGAAGGAAAAGCCATCAAAGCAGTGGTTCAGGTTACGAAGCAAGCTTTTGCATTCGTGTTTGACCGGGTAACCGGAAAACCCGTATGGCCTATTGAAGAACGACCTGTGCCACCAAGTGATGTGAAAGGAGAATGGACATCGCCCACGCAACCCTTTCCAACCAGGCCTGCAGCGTTTGACAGGCAAGGTTATTCGGATGATATTCTTGTGGACTTTACTCCTGAGATAAAAAAGGAAGCGTTAAAGATTGTAAGCCAGTTTAATAAGGGACCCCTCTATACGCCAGTCAGTGTTTACGATCCACCAAAAAACCTGGGCACGTTAATGCTCCCCGATGCTGTGGGTGGAGCCAACTGGCAAGGAGGTGTACTCGATGCTGAAACCGGAATTCTATATGTTTCGTCAAGTACTGTGCTAAGGCCAATGAGTTTAGAAGCCGCTCCTCATCTGTCGGACATGGATTATGTTGCCTATATGGGTAGCTCCAGAATCGGACCGTATGGTTTGCCATTGGTAAAACCTCCCTATGGAAGAATCACCGCGATTGATCTGAATACCGGTAATCATCTTTGGATGGTTGCCAATGCAGATACACCCGACTGGGTAAAAAATATTCCCGCATTGAAAGGCATTGAAATTCCCCGCACCGGATTACCTGATCGCGTTGGCATGCTGGTTACCAAAACACTTTTGTTTGCCGGTGAAGGAGCAGGTTTATATGGTTCTGATGGCGGTGGTGGTAATAAGTTCAGATGCTACGATAAAGCAACTGGTGAAATCATTTCTGAAATTGAATTGCCAGCAAATCAATGCGGATTACCGATGACGTATTCGGTCAATGGTAAGCAATACATCGTTGTGGCAGTCGGAGCACCAGGACATCCCGGAGAACTCGTTGCGTTATCGTTTTAACATCAACTGAACAGGCAACTTTCACGGATTGCTCATCGTGTTGTGATGGTAAAGATATTAACTCAATCCTTTATGGATGGTGATTAAAGCCTGCCAACATTTATTAAATTTCCTGAAAGTTTGCACACCATGAGTAAACGTATACTTCTGCTCATAATAGCGGGCACTTTCTTTCAATTAGCTATTGCACAAGTTCAGATCAAAGGTGTTTTCCCTGAGATGGCTGTCGTTGCCGATCATAAAAACCGAACCGAGGCAGGCATCGGGGCATTGTTGCCGTGGGCCAATAAACTATGGGCGGTAGGATATGTGGCACACATCAAAGGCTCTGGTGTTGGGCTCTATGAAATCAGTGCCGACATGAGCAGCCGTAAACATCCTGCAAGCTACACAGGCACGTATGCAAATCGCTATGTACATGATGCATCCTATCAGGCTATGATTGGTCCGTACGTCATCGATACATCGGGTAACGTGCGCGTGATCGAAGAACTAAAAAGACACCGGCTCACGGCCACCGTAAAGCATTTATTCAAGCCTGATTCAATGGTGTACTATCTTACCATGGAGGGATTGCTTTTTGAAACGAATGTGTACACGCTCAAGAGTAAACAGCTGGCCGATCTGGTGAAAGAACTGGACATTCCGGTTTCGGCACAGGTGCATTTTAAAAGTGCCTTCACCCAGGATGGCCGGGTGGTAGTGGCTAATAATTCTTACTATGAGAATGATTTTCTTGGTGCGAGAGCAGCCGGCCGCCTCGCAGAGTGGGATGGGAAAACCTGGAAGATCTTAGATAAGAATCCTTATGTAGAAGTGGCCGGCAAAAACTGGTCTGACGAAATCTACGGCAATCCGATTTATGCCACCGGATGGGATCAGGGATCGGCCATCTTGAAATTTTATAAAAACAAAAAGTGGAGAACGTACCGCCTGCCGAAAGCGAGCTACGCCTACGACCATGCGTGGAATACTGAATGGATGCGTATACGCGAAGCAAATACCGAACGCTACCTCATGGACTTGCATGGTATTTTTTATGAGCTGCCTACCGTGAGTTATGGTGGAAACATCATGGGCATAAGACCAATCAGCAACCATCTCCGTATGGTTCCCGACTTTGTATCGTGGCGCGGATTATTTGTGATGGCCAGCGACCAGGCCGACAACTCCAGTGGTCAGCCACAATCTGGATTATGGTTTGGAAACATTGATGAACTCTGGAGCTTTGGAAAGCCTAAAGGAATTGGTGGTCCGTGGTACAAAACAAAAGTGAAAGCAGGAGAGGCCTCCGACCCGTTTCTTATGAATGGCTTTGATCAGAAAACCGTTCACATCACCAATCACAGTAATAAAGCGATAAGCATAAACCTGGAAGTTGATTACCTGAGCAACGATACCTGGAACCTATATAAGAAGATCACCATCCCCGCTGGCGGTTATCTGTATCATGTATTCGAACCTGGCTTCTCAGCTCAATGGATAAGAGCCAAAGCGGAAAATGAGGGAGAGGTTACTGTCCATTTTGTTTACAATTGATTCTCCTTGAATGTGAATAAGTGATTTATATTTAACAAGATGAATGGTGAACTAAAAACGAATTACTTTAAATCGAAAAATATATGGACTTACAATCAGGATTTTCGAGAAGGGATTTTGTAACGATGGGAGGTATTGCAGCAGCTTCAACTATTGTGGCAGCTGCCGCCAATGCCGGAACAGACCAGAAATCCAGAGATGATAAAGGGATGTTCAATGTGATCAGCTTTGGAGCCAAGGGAAATGGCATAGCCGATGATACCGATGCCATTCAAAAAGCCATGAACGCAGCGGCATTATCCAATGGATCTGTGTTCATTCCGGAAGGCAAGTATGTGTGTTCAGAATTGAAAGTGCCGGCAGGTATTGGTGTTTACGGATTGCCAGCCTCAGGTTATGGAAAAGGCATGGGCACCATGCTCGTTTTCAAAGGAGGTTCGAAATGTTTAATCAATCTTACCGGAGCATTCGGTGCTTATCTCTTCGGTCTCTGTCTTCATGGTGGTGATATCGAAGGCGGTGCTCATGGCATTCTGGTAGACAAACCAGATTATGGCAAACAGGAAGATACTCCCAAGATCGATATGTGCCGGGTGGAACATTTTACCGGTGATGGTATTCGTTTAGAACGTATCTGGTGTTTTTGTGTAAGACATAGTCATTGCTATGCCAACGCAGGTTGCGGCCTGCGTGTGAGAGGCTGGGATGGGTTTATTCTGGACAACTGGTTTTCAGGAAATGGTAAAGCAGGTTTTGCTGCTTATGATGAAAATGCTTCCAATACATTAACCGGTAACCGGATTGAATGGAATCGCGAGGGTGGGATAATCATTCAGGGCGGTAGTCATTATAACATCACCGGTAATTATATCGACCGATCCGGACGTTGTGGAATCACGCTGCTGCCGGGCGAGGGCAACAGAAATTGTCATACGATTGCCATGACGGGAAATGTCATATACCGCAGCGGCAAACCAGAGTGGGGTCAGCGAGATGAGTTTGACAGTGCACATATCCGTTTTGAATATGCACGCGGAATTGTATTCACTGGAAATGCCATGAACTCAGGTCGTGATGATGGTGGAAAGGGAACCTATTCGCCTGACTATGGCATGGTGATAAAAGGACTTGAATGTTCAATCGTAAAAGACAATGTATTGTTTAATGGAATGCTCAAGCAGGTTATCATGGACCGGGGCGAACACGGACAAGATGTTATTGTGAAAGATAATGTTGGCTCGTTAAGAAAAGTGGATTGAGAAAACCAGGATTTATTCTAAGATGCGAAAAGAGTGATTTAACATCACGGGAGTTGCATTTAGTTTTATTTGAATTGAAGCGAAAGCAGTAATTCAACGGATTGAATAACCGGTTGATAAGCATGGCTCAATAATTGATTTTTGGAGAATCGCAGTGAAGTCCTTAGCGTAAGGTTTGAAAGGTAATAGTTAATGCCACCACCAACCGCGTACCCGATGTTATAGTTATTGAACGGTGGCAAATCACCTGGCCTTGTTATTACAATATTTTGCTGAATGTTTTCTATGCGCCATCGGTTATTCTGATCAAGAATAAAATGATTTTGAATTCCTGCTTCAATAAAAAAACGATTTGGACTATATCTTATCAGCAGAGGTGCTTTCAGTAAAGAGTAATCAATAAATAAATCATTGTTGCTTTCAACCGTACTGAAATAGGCATAATTCCTATATTTTCCGTAAGCGATTTCCATAACCAAACGAATCTGATCACTTAATGCGGGCAGGAAAACCGATGTGAATCCACCGTATCCTACCGCGAAGTCAGTTTCAAATCTGGCTTGACTCAATGTTGAAGTCATCCTGAAATCAGTTGCAATGGCAGAAGCTTGTAGTCCAAAATTAAACTGAGTTTTTAGTTTTATTTCTTTTGTCTGACTATATTTTTGACCTGTACATTCATAAAAGGTTATGAAGATGTAAGTGAAATTCGGATCTGTTTTAAATTCCTTCTCCAGCATAGCATTCATCACCTCGGAGCAATCTTTCATTAACACTTTAAGCATTCCCTGACCATAGTAATCATATTTAATTTTGTTTTCACTTACTTCTTTGTTCTTTGTGATTTCAAAAATCTCATTGGTTTCGTTTTTTGCAAAAAATCTCGTTTGGTACTGCAACAATGATAGTTTCCCTGCTACAATTACTTTGAAGAATCCATAAACCGTTTCGTCTGTTTTTTTCTTTTTACTTATGAATGACCGGGTTTCGTAAAATACTTTATCATCGACTACGAAACCACTGATATCACCGGGATAAAGCCTGAAGGAAGGTGAGTTCAGCTCCTTTTTAAAAAAACAGACATCAAAATTTCTTTTTTCTGCATGATAATCAATATACCCGTGAATGGTGTCTTGCTGATGGGTGATATAGTAACCTTTTAGGAAAGTAGTTTGAGCAACTACTTCACAAAAAGAACATGACGATAGAAATATAAATAAGAACAATATTTTTATAACTTTCATGATTGATGATTGACTTTATTGGACCAAAGTTATCTTTTAATATAAAGTTTTGATGACATATTCAAAAATTATTATTGCTATTTCGCTTTTCACATTCACTGCAATTTTATTTACATGTAGTGAGGATGAAGTGACCAGCCGATCGTATCCGGTTATTGACACCCGTGAGGTAAGCGACATTAATTCGAATGGGGCTACGCTAAATGCCGAGATTCTTAATGCAGGCAGTCTGGGTATTGCCGATCATGGTTTTGTATATGCTAATCTGCCTGCACCTTCTTTGGAAAATTCCGATAAGATATCGTTAGGAGAAATATCGGAAAAAGGAATTTTTTCAGCAATTGCCAACCGGAATCTGACTAAAGACAAAAAGTACTATGTGAAAGCGTATGCAATTACCAGAACCAGCAATATTATTGTCTATGGGCAGGAGATTGAGTTTATTAGCCTTGGCAGCAGTGCACCAGAGATAGATGATTTTTTACCTAAGCAAGGTGTAATAGGGGATACAGTACTATTGACAGGATCAGGATTTAGTAATGTGATAAGCAGTAACCGTGTTATGTTTGGCGATGAAACCGCCACGCTGGTGAAGGCAACAAAAGATAGTATATGGTGTATTGTTCCTACACCTACAGTTGTAGGTGAAAACGAAGTGTCTTTGATGCTGGGACAGGCTGTGGCAAAATCTGAAAATAAATTTCTTCTCAAGGCCATGAGCATGACATCATTTACCCCCAATGAATTAACATTTGGCGATACATTAATTATAAATGGTACTAATTTTCCAATGAAGGAATTAATAACTGTAAACTTCCTTGGCAAAGATGTTAAAGCAAGCAAGAGTTCTTCTACACAGTTAAAATTAGTTGTATCAAATGAAACGGTTATCCCGGAATCACCAGTATTGATAAAAGCCGGTGTTCAGACAGTTTCATCAGTCGGGAATGTCAAAATGTATAAACCGGTAATAACTAATTTCACTCCAATAGCTGGTACTAAGGACACTGAGATTACAGTCAACGGTAATTATTTTAATCCGGTTAACACCAGTAATAAAGTTGAGGTTAATGGAAAGATTTTAAGTGTAGTGGAGTCTTCCAGGTCTGTTCTTAAACTAAAAGTACCGGGTGGCATTAATCCGGGCAAGTATCCTTTAACGATTACCATCGCAAATCAGGTTGTAACGTCTTCATCTCCCTTTGAAATACTAAAACCAGTCATTTCAACGGTGAGTCCTCTTTCCGCAACGTGGGGAAATACAATAACTATTTCAGGTAAGAATTTTGGATCGGGTATAAATGATAATATTGTCAGCTTCGGAACCGTTCAAGCGTCTGTAATAAGCGCGTCATCTACTGAACTAAAGGTGAAAGTGCCGGATGGCTTGTTAACGAAGAGTGCTGTCATTACGGTTCAGGCATTAACCATAGATAATCTTTCCACAATATTTGTTACACCGTTTTCACTGAAGCCTCCTGTGATAACAAGCTTTACACCGGATAATGCAAAGAGCAATTCACAAGTAACAATCCATGGCGCCAACTTCAACCCGATTCAAAAAAATCAACTTGTTAAATTTGGAGATCGTGAAGTTGAGGTAATCAGTTCATCCTCCAGTCAATTGATTGTTAAATTACCAACCAGCTTAATTGATAGTGATGTACCTGTCAGGATTGATGTAGCTGAGCAATATGTTATAGCGAGTCAGTTATTTCACTTTGTAAGCCCATGGAGGAGATTAGCCGATTTTCCAGGTAATGAAAGAATGGATGCCGTTTCCTATAGTATTGGTGATTACGGATACATAGGCCTTGGTACAAAGGCTTCTCTAATCGGACCTGCAGATACATGGAAATACGACACGAGAAATAATACATGGTCATCGGTAGCTACGTTTTTCTATTTTGTAAGTTTTGGAGGAGGGGACCCGGTTGATAATGCAGCGGCATTTGTTATCTCCAACAAAGCGTATGTTGGCACGGGGGATTTTTTCGGAGTACGAAATGAAGTTTCCAGCTATGATCCGACAAATGATATGTGGATTAATACTGCTGATCCTGAAATTGGATTAAAAGGAACCGTTGGTTATTCCATAAATGGAAGGGGCTATTTTACTTCAGGTAATAACAGTGCCGGTCAGCTTGATTATAGTCTTTTGCAATACGATCCTGTTAGTGATTCGTGGAGCAGAAAAGCCGATTTCCCTGGAACACCCCGCACTGAAGCAACTGGTTTTTCAGTGGGGGAAAAGGCATACTTATTAACAGGATCAGTTGGAAATACATACCTCAAGGACCTTTGGGTTTATGACACTTCACTGGATAAGTGGAAGCAATTGAATAATTTTCCAGGATCAGCTCGTGAACAATCTTCCGGGTTTTCAATTAATGGTCTGGGATACACACTGGGTGGACTGACTTTGGGAGTCAACTCTGATCGTGTATTGCGAGATGTCTGGATGTATAATCCAAACACAGACACATGGACAAAGCTTGAAGATTTTCCAGGGGCTGCCCGGTTTGCATCTGTTACATTTGTCGTTAATGGGAAAGCTTACTATGCAACCGGATATGGAATCGGATCAGATGGACCTGGCCTGTTGAAAGACCTTTGGGAGTTTGATCCTTCTAAACTTTAGTCAATTCAAGCCAACGTTTCAGATGGTTTATGCAAAAATGAAATTCATGATTTTTTCTTCTATGAGGCAATGGCAGGTCAATATATAATTTCTTAAAGAAGATGTTTCACTAACCATATATACCTATGAAAAACTCAACCGTTCTGATTTTTATTTTTGTACTGATCAGTTTCAGCACATTGGCTCAGGAAAAACTCGATCAGATTTTACCTGTACGCGGCATATGCCTGTCTTCACCAAAACCGGAAAGCGTTGATAAGTTTGTTAAATTCATCAAAGATGAACTTGTGCCGTTAAAGGTCAATACACTTGTAATCCTGATTGACTTTGGCTACAAATTTAAATCCCGTCCAGAACTTATTGGTGAAAATCCGCTTTCGGAACAGGATGTAAAAAAAATAGTAAAGGCTTGTCGTGATGGTGGCATCAGGATCATCCCTCAGATCAATCTTTTAGGCCATCAATCCTGGTTTCAGCAAGTAGGTCAACTTCTGAAAGCCTATCCGCAGTTCAATGAAACACCACACGTACCCACCACAGGAGGGTCAACAGAACTGAAGTGGCCGAATGAATGGGGATTGTATTGCCTTAGCTATTGTCCGTTGCATCCGGATGTTCACAAGGTAGTTTTTGATGTGGTTGATGAGATCGTGCAGGTATTTGAGGCCAATGCCTTTCATGCCGGGATGGATGAAGTGTTTTACCTTGGCGATGACAAATGCCCACGATGCCAGGGAAGAGACAAGGCTGAATTATTTGCTGGAGAAGTAACAAAGGTTCGCAATCATCTTGCACAAAAAAATATTGAATTATGGATCTGGGGTGATCGCCTGCTCGATGGTAAAACTACGGGCATTGGTCTCTGGGAAGCAAGCTATAACAATACACACCGTGCAATCGATATGATTCCAAAAGATGTGGTGATCAATGACTGGCATTATGAACGACCAGACCAGACTGCCGTATATTTTGCGTTAAAAGGATTTAAAGTGGTCACTTGCCCATGGCGATTTCCTGATGTAACCAAAACACAACTGCAGATAATGGTTGATGCAAAAAAATATGCTACACCTGAAGTGAAAGACAACTATCATGGTATACTTCATACTACATGGACCAGTTCAGAAGATTTCATTGATCAATACTACGGCAGAAAGAAAGTAGACACCGGCCGCGGTGGTGATTATGTGGAAGCTTTCAAGGCACTCTTTGGTGAGATCAAAAAAATGGATGCAACGCAGGATCAGCCAATGAAAAAGAAGTAGAAAGGAGAGGGGCGTTTATAATCATTTTTTGTAATGAATAAATATTTCAGAATCTACACGCTCCTTTCTTTACTGATTTTTACTAATCCGACAAGTGCTCAGATCAACAGACTAAGTAAATTATCATCTCCGGTTATTTTTAAAGGTGATGAAAATACTGCGTACCGCGATCCGGCTGTCTTGTATCATCAGAAAATGTTTTATCTGTTTTTCACGCTCGTGAGAAATGAAGAAGGAAAAATATATTCCTATACGGCCATGAGCCATTCGGCAGATTTGAAAAAATGGAGTCCTCAAAAAATTATTACACCGCGTGATCAGGCACTGGATTTTTCAAGTCCGGGAAATATCGTGCGCTACAAGGATGAGTGGATCTTATGCCTGCAGACTTATCCTCGCCCAGACTACACAGAAGATCAGCAGCCACGATATGGAACAGGTGCTTCACGGATTTATATCATGCGCAGTAATGATCTTGACACATGGAGCGCTCCTGAAGTCATGAAAGTAAAAGGTCCTGATGTGGAAATAGCCGACATGGGCAGAATGATTGATCCTTATTTGCTGGAGGACAAAGATGAAAAAGGAAAGTGGTGGTGCTTTTACAAACAGAATGGCGTAAGCATGTCATACAGTTATGATCTGCTCAACTGGAAATTTTTTGGCCGCACCGAATCAGGTGAAAATGTTTGCGTATTGAATGAGAATAATGAATACATATTGATTCATTCTCCTAAGAATGGTATAGCCATAAAACGTTCGTCCGATCTTATCGACTGGAAAGACTGGGGAAAGCCAATCAGATTAGGCCAGGATGAATGGAGCTGGGCAAAGGGACGTATTACAGCGGGCACAGTAATCAATCTCAAGGAAGATAAGAAGTTCGGTAAGTATGTGATGTTTTTTCATGGCTCAGGACCGAAGACAGAAGAGGAAGGAGACTTTGATAAGAATGCTTCTCTGGGCATTGCATGGAGTGATGATTTATTGCAATGGGAGTGGCCGGGAACGAGATGAAATACTTTTCTCAAGACGCTGGAAGAAGACTACCGATAAATCAGTGGAAACCAGTTAAGTTTTGACCTGATTTCTATTTCATACCTGGTCATCTGACAGAGTAACGCGTCATACCACCTTCATAGGTAAATTATAATTTACATGCACTGATGGTGTTTACACAAAATCAAATAATGACTTTCCCACCACGTCAGACTACAATAGAACTGACTGTTCTTCACAGCTTGGTTGAATTTCAAATAAATCGCAGCAGACAGTGGTTGTGTAGTTTACATTCTCATGAACTGGCAAAATTTAATAATTGTTTCTGTGAACATTTGCGGGAAATGCCATTAAGGTGTGCACTCCATGGATATTTTACAATACATGCCAAAGTAAAATCTGTAAGTGGCAGTGTTTGATGTTGAGGACAAGGCTAATACGGCTACATTTACATCATCAAATATTGACCAAACCATTAAAAACACATGTATGATAAACTTCAGATTCATTTTATTAATTGTGTTAATGCCCCTTGTGTTTGCAGGATGTAAAAAAGATGATGATCCTTCACCGAATGCATCTTTGGTGAATTCCTGGACAGAGGTAAGCTATGTAGCAAGCGGATGCACGGATCCGACTGAAAATGAAAGCACAACGTGTACCACGGGTTGTGAAACCCTGGTGATTTCTGCAACAACGATAAATTTCTTCGGAATTTCGCTACCCTATACCGTTAGTGGCAATACGATAAGTATTGACATTTTAGGGGATATTGAAAAAGTCACCTACGTAATTACCGGTACAACCCTTGTAGTCACTGCACAGGAAAGTGAGGCGGATGGCAATTGTAAATATGTTTCAACCTATAAAAAGATTTAAGTTATAGGCACTGAAACGATCTCACGTTGCGTAAGGTTGATCCCATGGGGATAAAGCGCTAACCATGCCTTATCTTCATGGCATACCTTGTTTTAAGACAAAATGGATTCACAAAGTACGTTCAGCTAAGTATTGAAAAAGGATTTAGGCAAATAGAATTAAATGCAACAGGTAATGGTTATGACTGCCTACTTATCGATTCATTTCTCCGGCAAGGCAAACGCCACGTAGGCATCGCTTGATTTGCCTCCCCACTTTGAGCCACCACATGCGATGACAACGAATTGTTTGCCATTCACTTCATAGACGGAAGGAGTGGCCACACCGGCAGCAGGCAGATCGGTTTCAAAGAGTATTTTTCCGGTCCGTTTATTTATGACTCTGAATTTTCCGTCAGATGAAGCACCGATAAACAACACACCTCCGGCTGTCACCACAGGACCTCCATAGTTTTCGCGGCCTGTGGCCGGAATACCTTTCGCCTTTAGTTCTTCAAATTCACCAAACGGAATTTTCCATACCAGTTCTCCCGTGTTCATATTCACTGCGCTTAACGTTCCCCATGGTGGCTTAATGGCAGGATAACCTTCGGCTGTTAAAAACTTATTGTAACCGGTGAAGTCGTACAATGATTTTTGGGGTGCGTCTTCTTTTTTAACCGGACCGGTATATGGCTTTTGCTGTTCAGTCTTCAGGTTCAGGATATAGGAAGCGATGGCATTCTTTTCTTCTATAGTGAGGCTGTTGTTGCCCGGCATCATCCTCCGGCCTGTGGTAAGCAATTCAATAAACTGTTGTGTAGTGTATTTATGTTCAACACCCACGATCGATGGATAATCTCCACCACCCAGGCGCTCGGGCCCATGGCAGCTCATGCAATATTGTGAATACAAATTCACACCTGCTTCCAGGTTTGTTCTGATTTTATTGTTGTCGCGCTTATTTTCAACCATGTTCAGCACCCAGCTCATTTCATTGGTGTTTACAAACAGTAATTTTGTTTCGGGATCAAACGCAGGACCGCCCCATTCGGCACCACCATCATAGCCAGGCAAAATAATAGTTCCTTCAACGGAAGGAGGGTTGTACATATTTCCTGACCGATAGCTTAGAAATCTTTTCTTGATATCCTGATAGCTGGAATCACTTACGATGTCATTTAAATCGGAGAGGTTAAAAGATTGCCGCACCAGAGGTTTGGGTAAACGCGGCACGGGTTGCGTAGGCCATAACTTCTCTTGCAGTAATGGGCTTTTCGTATCAACCGGTATTTCATCAATGGGAAAGAGCGGTTTGCCCGTTTCTCTTTCGAATAAAAATATGAATCCTGTTTTCGTTGTCTGGGCAACCGCATCGGTCAGCTTTCCTTCATGCATGACCGTGATGAGCGCAGGTTGTGCAGGAATATCCATGTCCCACACATCGTGGTGAACGGTTTGAAAATGCCAGATCAGTTTTCCGGTTTCCGCATCGATCGCAAGAAGGCAATTGCCATATAGTCCCATTCCCAGACGTTGTCCTCCATAAAAATCATTGGTAGGATTGCCTGTGGGGGCGAAGAGGATTCCTCTTTTTTCATCGAGGCTAAATCCTGCCCAGCTGTTGGTAGATCCCATGTGTTTGTATGCCGTAGTATCTTCCCATGTTTCATAACCGGCTTCACCAGGATAAGGTATCGTATGAAAAATCCATTTCTGCTTTCCGGTTTTCACATCAAAAGCGCGTATGTGGCCAGGCGTTTCATCTCCAACGAGTCCGCTCAGGAAGAATAAGTTTTTATACACCATCACCGGAGAAGTGGGAGCGATAAATACTTTCGTTGAATCGCGACCCAGGCCATTGGCAAGGTTGATGCCGCCATCAATTCCAAAATCAGAAATCAGTTTGCCTGTGAGGGCATTTACTTCGAGTGCAACAGGCCCAACTGTGTAGATGATTCTTTTGTCATTATCTTCGGCCCAGTACGTTACACCACGGTTCATATTCACGCTGCTGCGATGCCAGGTTTTATTCGCTATGGAATCAGCCGGATTAAAAGTCCAGAGTTCTTTTCCGGTGAGCGCATGAATGGCAAAGAGTTTTAATTTTGGCGATACACCATACAGGATCGTATCAATAATAATCGGGTTACATTCCATGACACCAAAGCGGGTGCTGTCCCTGTTTTCAGAATAATAGGTCCATGCTATTTGCAGCTGGGCAACGTTGCTTGTGTCGATTTGAGTTAAAGATGAATAGCGTATGTTTTCCTTGCTGCCACCTGTAACTTCCCATTGTGTGTGGCTTTTGTTATCGCCCGATGAATTACAACCAGTGAAAATAACCAATACTAGAAAAAAGAATACGCAATTGAATTTTGATGTGTTCATGGATGACATTTTGAATGGAGGCAAAAATATACAGAAAAAGAGTCATCTACGGGTTGGTAAAAAAGCATCAGGAAATTGAGGAGGAGCAAAACCTTAATAATAGTATGGGGTGTCGAGGTTAGTTATTCTTTGACTTGGATTCAATTTCATACTTTCTCATTGGCATGGAA
>CAWFDB010000004.1:0-8652 GCA_963814575.1 uncultured Bacteroidota bacterium
GGGCTTGGCGCCATGGTTGTTTGTCTCTTTTAGACTGGCATTGATCTGAATCTTGTGTGGTTTTTGATCCGGCCAACGGTGTGTGAAGGTTCTGAACTTATCAATAAATCGCTTGAGTAAAATACAGAAGTTTCGAAAGGATTTTCCATAGCAATATCAAAACTTGCTCTTTATTTTCATTTTCGATCCACTCCATATCTGAATACCACCTCCGTGAGTCGCAACAATTACTTGAATGACGGGTATGATATTTTTCAACAGAACGATCCGGTTAACGATAGCATGGGTGTTTGCATGATAATTTGCAAAATTGGTACTCACGGATATCTTTCCACTCCCTGTACCGGTTGCACGAATAACACCTCCATTTGTTTCATCCACGAAATAATCGACAGAAGTTATCCAACCTTCAGAATGGAGGGTCTTTAATTCACTCAGATCTGGTGTGTTCCATTTTTTTAATGCTCTATCGTCAGAAGCCGTAAGAAAATATTTACCGCTTTCAATGGAATGAATTTCTCTTATCCAGCTTTTGTGCGCTTTAATTGATTTTTTCAATTTCAGACTGGTGGCATCATAAAGTTCCAGCTCACCTACAGAATTTCCAGCTAAAAAGGAATTAGTTAAACCAACCGATAATGCTGAAATGGATTGATCTGATTTTGCAGAAGCATTTATTTCACCTGTCTCGCTGTTTATCTTGTAGAGCATTCCATCATCGCTCGCGGCTACAATCCATAAGGAATCAATCCAGGTTAAACACGAAAGAGGCGTTGATGAAATTGTATACAGGCGCTGATCACCAGTATCTATATCCCAGATGAACAACTCTCCGAGTCTGGAAACACCTGCCAGCAAATTATCATTAAAGTCAATGGCAGGTATAGCAGGCGATGGCCAGCTTCGCACCAATGACTTCGATTCATAATTCCATATTTGAATTTCGGTAGCATTAGCCGACATTATATACTTTCTGCCTTCATCTATTTCCATAGCCAGTACAATCGCACTGGGATTTCCTAAATAGTCCATTTTCGATTGGGAAAACCCCTGGATCACACCCATTGATAAGAGAAATATCAGATTGACTTTTCTTGTAAAAACCATGCACATCAATTCAAAAATTTATAACGCTTATCATTAAATAACCGGGCTACGACTCCCAGTCTGAGTGAAAGAAAAGAATAACTTTTATCCGTAAATACCTGTGAATCTGAACCGGTGTGCCTGTACCCAACGGATGCTACCAGTGCCAGGCTGTGAGAAATATTATAATAAGCTCCCGCTTCAGCTTGAATGAACAGTCGGGTTGAACTTACTTCCAGCAAATCAGTCTTATCATCACTATTCACTTCAGAATCAGCAGTTGTAAGGACTTCTATATTAGATACACCTGATGTAACGGCACCATAAAAATTTAATTTGTTCTGAAATGATTTGGTTGAAGACCACGTGCGGTAAGCAAGAGTGGGACCTATGGATAAGAAAGAAACTGAGGCATTTTTAAGCCATAAATTATTCGGATACGCCCATCCCTCAAACATGGTGTAGCTGCCGGTAAGTCCTATTTGCAATTTCTTTGGCAGAGAAGTTAAGTACCTGCCTTCAATGGACATGGCCGGTTTCATATTGGCAAGCAGGGCAGGTTCCCCGTCAGTAATTTTACTACCGGTGGGCAGACAATAACTGACTGCAACTGAAAATTCATCACGACTATTGATGACAATTTTCTGCGCAAATGCCATTTGGTCAACCACCAACCAAAACGGTAAGATCAGTATAATGTTGACTTTCGTTGACCGGTTCATTCCATTAATAGTTAGGATTATAGCTGTAGAAAACAGGAAAAGGCGTACCGTTTAAACCGGTGATCATGTAGCCGTTGTTACCGGCTGCGAATGCCCCTTTATAAATCAAATTAACCGGAATATTTGGCCTGTCAGTCCATTCATCGGATTGCGGGTTATAGCTTGCAAATTGGTCATGACTGCCAACATATAGTTGATCTTTCAAGACAAAGCTTGATAGCAGAGCCCATCCAGGTTGTAATGCAATTGAAGAATAGGCCAACTGCCTCCATATATTTCCTGCGGGATTAAATTCAAGTAAACCTGAATAATTAACGCCAAGTCCAAAATATCCTTTACCTCCAATGGTTGCAGCAATACCACCATCGTAAAAAGTATTGGATGAATTTGAAACCGTCCATTGATTGGCCGAGGGATCGTACCGGTAAAAATTGTTGCCGACTCCGAAATATCCGTACTGACCAATGCCTGTGGCTTGAAATCTTTTTCCCGCAATATTGGCTGAAGGAAAGTCCTGCATTCGTGTCCATGAATCACTGGCAGGATCATACTCCCATAAATCATAGAGATTTGATATCAGATCCCAGGAAGTATACCGGTAATGGCCACCGCCACCTACATATGCCTTTCCTCCTATCACGAATGCAAAAGCAAATGCCCTGGATTGTCCAGGAAAATCTGCCATCTTAACCCATGAATTGTTTGCTGAATTAAAACGCCAGACATCTTTACTATCACCCGTATCGTAAATGATTCCCATGGTTACATACGAATATTGACCAATCGTGAATGTGCTGACACCATACCTGTTCCCGCCCGGAAAATCACTTAGTTTTTGCCATGGAGATAAAATGGAGTATTCGTCTGGAAGGCGATAGGAATATTTTTTTTACTGACGATTACCTGACTTCGGGCCGGGAGACCTTGATCACCGATTGGAATCTCAACAGTAAGCGATGTTGAAGTAGATTGAATTACCCTGGCTTCATAGTTGGAAAAGTATACCCGGTTATCTCCAGCCGGATCAAAATTATTACCATTGATTGTAATGATTCTGCCCTCATACTGTGATGAAGGACTAATTGAAGTAACGGAAGGACCTTCAATCGTAAACGAGTTACTGGAGTAAGCTATAATTGATTTTACCTCCACCTGTATCGGGTGAGTCAGTTGAGATTCATTGCCGGAATAAGAGACAGGATCAACTTCCACGACCAATTGATTTGCCGTAGCGCTTATTACGGTGCCATACATATAGTAGAGTGAATTTATACTTACCGTATTTTCTAACGGATTGGTAGAAAATCCGGAGCCGTTAATTGTGATGCGTGTTCCCGTTTCACCCGATGTTGGCGTGAAGGAAATTATAACAGGCCCCGTTAACGTATAAGGAACAGGTGAAATATTCTTGATTTGATTTATCACGACTGACACTTCTTTATTTTCTGCAGTATTGTTTGAAGGCACAATAACTTTTAGTTGCGTGGCCGTAGCGGATGTGATGCTGGCGGGTATATCTCCAAAATAAACCAGGTTATTATCCAGTTCGGTCGCAAAGCCAGAGCCTGAAATGGTAACGATGGTTCCTGCTGGTCCGCTCGTTGGAGAAATCGACTGGATAACTGGCCCCTCCAGAAAAAAATTCTCAGAAGATGTCACCATTTTGTCAGCCACATTGAGTTTGATCGGATAGTTTCCGGAGTTATAAACAGCTGGCACCTGAAATCTGATCTCTTCATTACTTACAGAAAGCACTTTGCATATCGCATTACCGATGGTGACGGAACTCGTGTTTAAACTCGTTCCCAGGTGTTGTCCTGAAAGTACCACTTCATCCAGAGATCCACCTGACTTTGGACTGAAACTTGAAATAACCGGAGTGGCTGAACCCTGTGCAATGAATTTTATTGTATTGCCATATATAAGCTGACTGTTTATTTTGATGAAAGTGCGGGCAAAGTATTGAGTCCCTTTTACCAGGTTATCGGTTACCCGATGCTGATAACTTCCTACAGGAGGCTTTTCATTAAAGGAAAAAGAAAAAGAGGCGGGGGAGATTGAAGGGTCAGTATTAACGGACCAGACAAAACCATAGTCGCTGATTTCCTGACCAGCGCCTACGATGAGTTTGCCATTAAGGGTAACTCCTTCTGTGGTTAAGTCGCTAACATCTGTCGTTTTAATCACAGGCCTGTTAACTTCTTCTTCGCAGTTGAAGATGATCAGCAAGAACAAGAGAAAGGATAGGGCAGATAATACTCGTTTCATATTTTCCGGAAATCATTAAAGTAAACAAAAATGACCGACTTGACACACAGAAAATGAACTACAGATTAAGCTATCGGGACAAGTAAGTCATTTGAATTTATAATTCAAGTAAATAAAAAACAGTAGCAAAAGGAAGTTTTACGATTGATCATACGATCTTCCTGGAAGATGTACTTTCAATAAATCCAGTAAAATAGTGAAGAACCGATATCAGTATTTTTTTTAGAATGGGAGACATGAGCATGGAGAGTGTAGCTCACGAAAAACATAAAGGCTCATAGAAAACCTATGGTAAATAGATATCTTGGTCCGTTCTGAATTATGGCACTTTCACATTAATTGAAGGAATCCAATAATAACCACTTACCAACCTGCCAGAAAAACCTTGATATAAGTGGTTGCTAATTCATGGTAAGAATATGAAAAACATTCAGGTACCAAACTGTTCACTCACAATCCTCCAACCATATGGCGTCAGCATCATCAAAACATACCCTTTTAATATTACTGATCATTTCATTCGCGGGCCAGCACGCTTTACGCGCTCAGTCAAAACTTTCCTGGTCGTCCATCGCTCCGGGTGTGTGGAGTGCAAAGGTGGGCAAGCCTGATCCATTTAATTTCTATTCCGTGTCGGGCGTGCCACCCAAAACAGAAGCATTACAAGGCATGCAGTCTGCCGTGTTTCCGTTGAACGAAAAAGAAATACGCGCTTCCGTGGTGGATGGAAAAGTATATCTCCACTTTCCGTTGGATAAGACCGAACAGATCTATGGTTTGGGCCTCAACTTCAAAACCGTTCAGCAACGGGGTCGAATCCTGCGCCTGCATATGGACCACTATGGTCAGGAGGACAACGGAAGAAGTCATGCTCCTGTGCCATTTTATGTTTCATCCAATGGCTATGGCGTACTGATCAACTCGGCCCGCTATATCGATGTATGGGTGGGCACGGCTGTAGAACGAGACAGTAAGAATCCTCCCGTTGTGCGTGACCGCAATACGGATAAGTACTGGGATGCCAGTCCTTACTCCGACAACATTGAAATGCTCGTGCCCGCAGAAGGCGTGGAGATCATTGTGTTTGGCGGCCCCACCATGCTCGATGCCGTACGCAGATATAATTTATTTAATGGCGGAGGCACCCTGCCACCCAAATGGGGACTTGGTTTCTGGCATCGCACACCAACGTTGTACAGCGACCAGGACGTGATGAGAGAAGTGAAGGAATATGCCGAACATCAGTTTCCCCTTACGGTGATCGGTCTGGAGCCTGGCTGGCAGAGCAGATCCTATCCATGCACCTATGAGTGGGATAAAGGAAGATTCCCCAATCCCGAAAAACTGATCGACAGTTTAAAGCAACGAGGTGTGTATGCCAACCTATGGATGAATCCTTTCATTTCTCCGGAGAGCGAATTATATAAACCCATCTTGCCCTTCACGGCAACACACACAGTGTGGACGGGAGTAGTGCCCGACTACAGCATACCCGAAGCGCAGAAACTCATATCAGATCATTTCGCGAAGCATGTACTCAGCAAAGGCGTGAGTGGTTTTAAGATGGATGAAAATGATGGTTATGATGAGTGGCTGTGGCCCGATGTCGCCCGTTTTCCTTCCGGTCATTCAGCAGAACAAATGAGGCAGACCTATGCCGTGATGATGCAGAAAATGACCTATGATTTATTCCGTAAGCAAAACAAACGCACCTATGGCTTGGTGAGAGCTTCCAACGTGGGGGCCACTTCCTTTCCCTATGTGATTTACAATGATTATTACAGTCACCCCGATTTCATCACTGCCCTGATCAACAGTTCGTTCATTGGCGTATTGTGGACACCCGAGGTGCGAGGCTCCAAGTCGGCAGAAGAGTGGCTGAGGCGCATGCAAACCGTTTGCTTCTCACCGCTTGCGATGATCAATGCGTGGGCCGATGGTTCAAAACCGTGGTCCTTTCCCGAAGTGGAAAAGCAGGTGCAGTTTATCGCCAACCTGCGGATGCAATTGATTCCCTATTTATACACGAGCTATGCCGACTATGCCTTTTATGGCACACCACCTATCAAAGCCATGAACCTTGTGCCGGGGTTTATGGATAACGCTGCGGTTATGGATGCAGCGTTGAATTCAACCGATAATCCGTATGCCATCGCGGTGAAGAAAGAAATCAAAGATCAGTTTATGGTAGGCGAAGATTTGCTGGTGGCGCCATTGTTTGCGGGGCAGCAGACACGCCAGGTGATTTTGCCTCCCGGCAAGTGGTTCGACTTTTATACCGGCAAGCTGGTGGGCGAAGGCGAAGTGATCACCACTACTCCAGGGCTGGACATCATACCGGTTTATGTGCGCGATGGAGGCATAATTCCCATGATGCCCGCAGTCTCAAAAATCGGAACAGAGAAACTTCCCGTAGAGGTGCGCCACTACGGACAAAAGAAAGCAGCTACAATCTCTATGACGATGATGGCGTCACCTTCGACTATGAGAAAGGTGCCTTCACCCGCATTGCACTTTCCGTAGTAAAAGATAAAAAAGGAAAGCTGAAAGGAAACGTGAGTGTGCCAAAAGGAAAAACCGTCTTCGGTTATAGTGGGTTCACCTGGAAGTTTATGACCCCTTGAGCACGCCCATGAAATTTATGGATGCCTTGAATATTTTATCTTCGAAAGTGAATACATAATTTTTCATTTTCGTGAGTTGTTATCTTTACCCTATGATTCGAAAATTAACAGTTGTCGCTATCCTGATTGCCTTTGTGTTTGCACTTGCCTCTTGCTCCGGGAAGAAAGAAACGAATGTTCAGGAACAAAAGAACCATGCCAACAAAGTTTCCATTGCTGAAATTGAAGCAGGCATCAAAACCTTCATCCAAAAGAAGACTGACGAAAACGGTGGCTATTTTCAGGTGAGCGATCGGGGGCAGGACTTTCGCATGAAGCTGGTGCGCGTCCATACCGAATACCTGGCTAACCTCGGGCCGAAAAGTCATTTTGCCTGTGTCGATCTTGTCGATGAAAGCGGTGATGTGTATGATGTAGATTTTTTTCTTGATGGAGAACCTGGGGCGATGGATGTAACCGAGACCAGTGTTCACAAATTAAATGGCAAGCCTTTCTATGCATGGAAACAGAAGAAAGATAAAACGTGGAACCGCGTTCCCGTGAAGGAAGCTTCCACCAGCCTGCTCGGTGTAATTGAAGGAAGCGATTCATTTGAATTTTATTACCGCGTTGAGCTGCCCGAAATCAAAGGTGATGCAAAGCTGTGGATTCCGATCGCAACCACTGACAACTACCAGACGGTAGAGATAATATCGATTAATTTACCCATTGATTATAAGTTACTTAAGGATAAAGAGTTCAACAATACAATTATGTATCTCGAGCCTGGCTCTCCGCAAAGTCAGAAGGCCATAGAGATTTCATATCAGGTGAAACGAATGGAACGGGGGCCGCTGGAAGAACCAGGCCCAGTGGATGCACGATACCTGGCAGATAACCGATTGATGCCGGTAGGAGGTCGCTTCGCCACCATTGCCAAAGAAGCTGCCATGGGACGTGATGAAAGTGACATCATGAAAGCAAGGGCGTTGTATGATTACATCATTGACAATATGCGCTACATGAAATACGGAAACTATGGGAAGGGCGATGCCAATTATGCCTGCGATGTGCGAACCGGAAATTGTACCGAATTCCATTCATTCTTTATTTCACTCGCCCGGTCGTCCGGCATTCCTGCGAGGTTTGCCGTAGGAGCGTCTATACCATCCGAAAGGAATGAAGGCGGCATCGATGGTTATCACTGCTGGGCAGAGTTTTATGCAGACGGAAAATGGTGGCCAGTGGATATCAGTGAAGCGAATAAATACACCGCACTCGCCACCTATTATTTTGGTCATCATCCGGCCAACCGGATTGAGTTCAGCCGGGGCCGCGATCTCCAGGTGGAGCCTGGTCCTGCATCAGGACCGGTCAATTTTCTGGCCTATCCAATACTGGAGATCAACGGCAAAGAGGCTGCCACGAAAACTACTTTTTCGTTTAAGCGATCCACGAACCCTGCGTAACTGAAGTATCCGTTATTTGGCAGGATGCTCAGTCTTGGCAGGATGTTCGGTTGAATCTGCAGGATGCTCCGTAGAATCTGAAGGATGTTCGGTTGAATCAGCAGGTTGTTCAGTGGTTACTTCTTCTTTAGCAGCCTGTTTGCCACAAGAGACAATAGCAGCAGCCGAAAATAAGGTCACGAAAATAATCGCTGCCAGTCTTTTTTTGAATGTTAACATAATTGGTTTTTTGATTTAGGTTTTGGTATAAAACAGGGGCAAAGGTAACGCCTTGCATTCAATATTTACAACTGGGAAAAAGTTACGAAATCGACATTGCCCAAGGGGAATTAGTCTGATAGTGCCCTGGTTGTTGTTGGTCGCCTGATCACAACCTATGCAATGCCATCATCTTGCTGACATGATTTATCTGTCCGCGCCAATACGTGTGAAGAACGCCGGGTTAAAACCCGGTGCTACAAATATGTCACCCCTTTGGGGTTGAAAACAAATTGTTGAAACGTT
>CAWFDB010000005.1:0-356909 GCA_963814575.1 uncultured Bacteroidota bacterium
CAATGAAGTTAATTTAAATTTAAATATATGGATTTCTTCACAAAGATTATCCAGCCAGCCCCACCAAAGGGCGGACAGGCAGGAATGACAGCGTTGATTTAATTCGTGCCTGGTCTCACCTCTCTCTGAAACATCATCACACTATATTTGAATTGTCATCTCGGACAAGTTAACCCAAACTTAATCTCAACCTGATTTTCAAAACGCGATCCGCGATCTCCTTAAAATAACGCGCATACGGTGCTGTAAAATAGTATTCACTTATACCAAAGTAAAAGCACTTGGTAGAAAGTATGCGCTATAGACGGAGATCCCGGGTCGCGCCACCGTACGAATTCAGTTTATTCAACTTTTAATAAATTGGATTAAAAATTTCCATTATCCGGCTTGCCTCGCCAAAGGGTGGACAGGCCGGGATGACTTCTTCGTGGTGGATTGTGTCTGAACTCTCCTGCAACGATGTCATTGCGGGAAAGTTAACCGATTCTTTATAACTACACCCATTTTCAATACGCGACCCGCAATCCCGATAAAGGAAAACTTCAAAGATATTTATGAGATGCCCTCTATCTCTCATTAACTTGAAAAATGACTTATTTTGTCTACATCGTGACAAACGATCGGCACACGGTACTTTACACAGGCGTAACCAATAGTCTTGAGAATCGCATATTCGATCATAAAGTAAAAAGAAACAAAGGTAGTTTCACGGCAAAATACAATTGCCGAAATTTAGTTTATTATGAAGAGTTCGGAGAAATCAAGCTTGCGATTCATCGCGAGAAACAATTGAAAAAATATCATGGCAGAGGAAGGAGGAATTCATTGGCAGTGTTAATCCTGAATGGAAAGACCTTAGTGAAAAATGGTTTGACCCAAAGGAGTTTGAGTTGTTTGAAAAGCTGGATCAATGAGTCTATTCTGATCACGGAGATATGAATGTCTGGTGTTATTATTAACTGGATTGCGGGTCGCGCCAGGCGATCTTTGGAAATACACTTAAATTAAAAAAGATTAACTTATTTACCTGAATCGTCCAGCTTGCCTGGAATGACAGCCAGGTTTAAAATCAACCACAATTTTCAATACGCGACCCTGCCAAAGGGCGGACAGGCGGCAATGACTGCTTCATCATGGATTGTGTCTGAACTGTCCTGCAACGATGTCATCGCGGGCGGGTTAACCAAGGCTTTACATCTACACAAAGCTTAACTACGCGACCCGCGATCTCCTTAAAGTAACGCGCAGGTAGTATTCTGAAATACTATTCACATATTAAATTAAATCACTTCGTAGAAAGTACGTACTATACTGAAGGAGATGCCGGGTCGCGCTGTGCTACGAATTCAGTCGATTAATATTTATTTAAAGTGGTTTTTATGTTGCCATTATCCAGCTGCCCGGGATGACTGCTTCGTGGTGGAATGTGTCTTAACTCTTCTGCAATGAAGTCAGCGCAGCTGATTCCGATGGCTTCAGAATGAGAAACACGATCAGGGGTTCTGTCAGAAAGTTCAATACTCCTCAGCAACTCACCCCACACATACTGCTGATCAAAATTTTCTGCTACAAACTTTCACGCCTTCGCAGCAAAGGATGCACGCAACTCCTTTTCTGTGATCATCTTCAGCGTCGCATCATGCAGGACAGCGCTATCCTTCGGTGGCACAATCAATGCGCTCACCTGGTCTTCAATGATTTCATTGCATCCGTTGATATCCGAAACAATACAGGGCACTTCCAGACACGCAGCCTGCATCACCACATTGGGAAAACCTTGGCGGTGGCTGGGAAACACAAAAACATCGGAGGCAAGCGACCCATCGGTCCACATCGTGCTGAAAGCCGCCATGATCACACCGGCGTCATGCTGTAGGTAATGGATTATTTCTGCCGGAAGTCGGATCCAACTCCTGTTCGAATGATCCCACCAGCATCAGGCGTGTGTCAGCGGAGGATGAAAGTTTTTTAAATGCCTGCACCAGTTCAACGATGCCCTTGTCTTTCACGATGCGGCCAACAAAACGAAACACGATCGCCATATCGGGTACCTGATGGTGACTTCTTAACCCATACGCAGCGTCCATCAATGCGGGCGTCCGTGAAAAGTATGTTGAATCGATACCATTGCTTGCTTACCTTCTTCCAATAATGGACAATGGACAATTAACCATGGACAATTGCCCGCACATGTAGTTCATCAGTCCAAAGAATTGGGGTAAACCCGCGTGGGCACAGAAGCAGGAGATTCGTTCTGTCATTTTCAGCACAGCCACCGCTTGAACTCCTTTCGTCTTCCCCCGGGCAACCCTGCCACTGTGTGTATGCGCACTGGCACCCTGCACATCCATGCAGCCATCATTCCCAGTAAGCCTGCTTTAGGAGTGTGGGTATGCACAATGTCGGGTTTGAATTTCCGTATTAACCGATCAACTTCCATAGGCAGATCAGGTCCTTAACGGTGTGATCTCCGCGTCATGGGCACCACCTGGTGTAGGAATGCCCTCACGCTTGCAGATCTTTCACCTCTGCCCATCCGCGCTTACTGTCAGCACATCAAAACCCTGTTCTGGAAAATAAGTAAACTGACCGCTCAGCAATAGCTTCAAGGAAATCGGAACGGTGGTGATGCGAAGCAGACGCGGTTTCCCGTGCATGCAGGCAAAGCTAATCAATTTGGGAAGAGATTGGGGATGGACAAGGTGAGAATTGAAGGAGTGAGAAGTGGAGAAGTAAGGAGTAAGGAGTAACCATTGAAATTGATGACCATGTCAGTCGCTGGTACTTCGGTCTGATGTGAAAAATAAAATAAACTTAACAATCCTGTCCAACGGACGCCTTTGGGGATCCGCCAACTGGCGGAGACGTGTCAGCCTCACGGCTGAAGTATCCCCCCGATAGAAGGACCCTGCTACGTTGCTCGTTTCCTGGAATAGTACTACGAACGAGGATATCTTTCAGCCATGAGCCTGACAAGTTACTCGATTTGTTATGATTGAAAATGCTGTTTTGGATCCTGGCTTTCAAGTCTGACATCATTTCATTTCAAAATCCATTCAGGATTTACATTGTAATTTTGTTATTGAAGATTATTTTCAATTTTGATTTCCGGCTTCAACTTAACCGGAAAACGATTCTTGATCTGGCGCGGAAATCTTCGTATTGTTTTCAAACGGGCGACCACTTTTTTCATTCAATAGATACACTACTCCCAGGAATACCCAAAACAATGTGTCGCGTAAACCATTGTGCGTGATGCTATAGGCAAACACCGGAAGAAAGTAGAGCAACTCGAAAAATGAACTTCCTTTAAATACTGCAAATAAAAATCGCATAAATAAAACAAACCCGATAATACCATAACAAAAGATGAGTGTTCCAAAAGACGAATGAATTTCACCCGCATCTAATAAGGTATCAAATCGTTGATAACCTCCCTCACCGGCTCCCAACACCATATAATCCGGATCATTTAAAATCCTATCATAGCCTCTCCCTTCATAAGAATCATCCTTGGATTGACCAATCAATTCAAACCGCTTCAGGGAATAATTGAAAAGATTAGAACCCAGTTCTCCTTGCGAAACAAAATAAGCGCCTATCACGATAGCAATGCCTAAAATAAAAAACTGGCGTATGCTAAAAAGACCTTGATTCAAAACGGCCAGCGTAATCAGAATGATTGATCCTGCCAATGCCGCTTTAGAGGAGGATAGCAACGTCAGGAAAAAAAATGAAAAGTAACTGGCCAACTGAAAATAGGTAGGCACTTTAACATGCTTGACCGCGTAAACAAATAGGGAACCTGATAGTAAGGCATAATAGCCCAATTGATTGGGATTATTAAAGAAGAGCGAGTTACGCGACCCTGTACTGCCCATAGCAAAGGCCAGAAACACTTGTAAAATCATGCCCAGCCCAATACCGTAAATGGTGTATAACAAAAACTTATCCCTGAATGAACGGGATAGAATGAGGATGGAACGAAGAACCAGAAAATTAAAAATATAAAAGAACGAATGTACGAATGTTGGAAAACGCTTTTCCATCGATTGATCGATGAAGAAGAACCAGAGGGAATTTACGATCGTTACATAGATCACGAACATTCTGTGTTTGTCAATCAGGTCAGTTTGCAGGCCCGATGATGGCTTTACTCCCATAAAGAAAATATAGATAAACACGATCGCCATCACCCAGTCGGCCAGGCTGGGGTAATCCGCTTCCTAAAACCAGGAATGGGTTGAGGATAAAGAATAAAAACCAGGCGTAAAGCAACCAGGTGCGGTCAACGATCCGTTTTGCTGGCTACGCGGTGGCATGAATCAAGTCTTGCAAATGATTGGAGATAAATAAAACGCTGGTACCCTTATGCGACAATTGGTTATTGACGTAAGTTAAGGACTTTTCTTTGAGCTTGATTTTATCAACCGTTAACGCGCGCCATACGCTGTCAGAAAATTCGGTGTCCACATCAATACCGATGGCGCAACCTGAACTCACATAGTTAAACACATAGCCATGGCCAGGCAGTTTAATCACGGCTACCGGTGTATGCATCATCATGGACTCCAGGCCCACCGTTGAAGCAAGAATGACGGTGAGGTCCATTTGCTCCAGGTAGTCAAACAAAGAATATTCCTGCGCCCACACAACACGGTCAATCACTAGACCATCCAAGGCAGCCTTAAAGGATTGAATGTCTTCACGCGGGTGCAACCGAACAAATACTTTTATGTCATGCGCCTGAATCAATCCTTTGATGCCGTTCAGAAATGCTTTGAACAACCTGATCTTTTCTTCATGGGTACAAAAGCCCTGATCATCCACCGGGTTGGAAACATAAAGAATATTAAACTCGCCCAACGGTAAATTTTTTTTCTCTGCAGCGAACTTTCCTTCACTCATAAAAAAATTATCAAAGCGCGGATTTCCTGCAGCGATTACCTTCGAGGTTATTCCAAGGCCCCTGAAATAACTCGCGGAGTCTTCACCCCAGGCCAGTATTTCCTTTGCGCCATTCGTACCATATTGAATCATGCCCTCTTCATTGGGCAATGGAAAGCGGATTCCTTCCTGCTGCAGCACGAATGGGATTTTTTTTCTATTTAACCACTTACAGATTCTGTCAAACGGGTAGGCGATATCATTAGGCACCACCACTAAATCAGGTCTTTCGCGATTGGCCCGGATCAAACTGTTTTTTACTTTACCCAACCAGATCGCATAGCGAAGTGCATTCCGTAAAAAAGCCTTGTTGCCTCCAATGTGTGTTTTTCCTGTAGACGTAGTGGCTCCCTTAAACTTCAGGCTGGCCAATTTTATAACTGAAATTCCCAATGTGTTGAGCTCCTTGTCAGGTGTCTCCATTCGCCTGAATTCACACAACGAAACCAAAACAACTTTTATATTTTTCGCCTGTAATTGTTGCATCACCGGCTTCATCATTTGCCAGTGATGATTGTTATTGGAAATATAGAAGTGAATTACTTTCATGATTCGATGGCCGCAATATAACTCTGTATGGCTTCATCAACACTAAACTTCTTTACCGCAAGCGGCCCGTTTTTGCGCAAGGTGGCTACCAACGATTTATTGGTCAAAATACTGAGTATCGCTGATGCCAGTAACTCCGGATTTTGAACCGGTACCAATAATCCATTCTCCCCATCACGATCAATAATTTCATCAGGACCCGATGGACAATTGGTAGATACCGAGGGTGCTCCACACGCCATAGCTTGAATCAAAACACCCGGCATGCCTTCGTGCAGTGAAGACAAAACAAAGACATCACATTTAGAAAAATACCGGAATGGATTCAGATCAAAGCCAGCAAAATAAACATCGTCCAGCTTCATCTCCTCCACCAGCACCTTGATTGAATTTTGTAACGGACCATCACCTAATAAAAATAACCGACACGGTGTCTTCTGACTAACCAACGCAAAAGCCTTTATCAACGTGACATGATCCTTTTGATGAACAAACCGGCCGGCATGTACAATCACCGGAACATCACGGTTTTCACTAAACCACGGATGTTGTCCTTGTTCCTTTGACTGCATTAACATCTGTGGTTCAATCATCGGATTATAAACAAGCCTGACCCTCGTAGGTGAAATGAAAAGCCATCTTTTCATATCGGTTCGCACACCTTCCGAAACTGCCGTGAGCACATTGGCAAACCGGTAAAAAAAGGCTTTGGCCATCACCATCAATGCACGCTTCACTTTATTCTTGCCTGGTGGAAATAATATATTCCGTTCGGAGACAATACTTTTCCACTTTCTGAACGGACTGAGAAAAGAGGCAATTGCCAATGGAATATTGGCGCCTCCATCAATCGAGAAAATGACATCGGGTGAATAGGTTTTAATATAGCTGCGCAGGTAGGGAAGAAAGAACCAGAGACTGGATGCCTGCGTCTCAAATACTTGAACATCTGCCGGCACATGCGCTAAATGCTCCCCTTCCTTCTTCATTAACAACAATGAAATTTCATATCGGCTGCGGTCGAGGTAGTGCATCAAAATCGAAGCTACCCGATCAGCTCCCCCCTGCCCCATGGTTGTCCTGACAATAACAATTTTCTTCCTTACCTGGTCAGCCATGGATATCCGTAACGATCGTGGGATTGGTGGCGGCAAAGATAGCAAATTGAACCGGGGTATTGGCTTGCCTGGGTTCCATCAGAAAACTTTCCAGTACGTTTCGTTTTTCTTCGCCCGTCAAAATCAACCATACTTCTGCAGCGCTTGCTATGGTCGTTAACGAAAGACTCAGCCGTATTTGCCCGGAATCCGGATGACGCGTAACAAAGGTTGCTTCGACCGACTTTGCTTCCGTCAAATTGTTGCTAAAGACCGAAGCGGTATGAGAATCGGTGCCGGCACCGAGCAAAATTAAATCCAAGCCTCCTGTTAACTCCCCAACATGATTAATTTGCTCTGCATAATGTTTACTGGATATCTCAGGGCTCTCCAGCGTGGTATCAAAAGGATAAAAGATAGCAGGCACCTTATTCAATCCTGCACGCATGGCTTCACCGAAATTATTCTGCGGATCTTGTAAAGGGACCCATCGCTCATCTACCCAAAAGAAATTCACGTTGTGCCACCCCTCAAACGAATCAGCTTGGCTGGCCAACGCTTTAAAAAAAGGCACCGGTGTAGAACCACCCGACACCGCCACATTAAATTTCCCTTTGCTGTTGATTGCCTGCTTTGCGGCCTCAAAGAAATGATCCGTAACAAACTGAAACAATCCAGCAGTTGTTCTAAATCGGTTAACGTTCATGGGCTATCCACCGGTCTTTGACTTCATGAAGGGAATCCACCAACCAGATATTCTCCTGTTGTGTCCAATACTCACGCATCACCTCCGTATTGCGCGCTATAAAGGATAAGCCGGTTGCTTTTGCGGCCTCATGATCGGTGTTGGCATCGCCTATGAACCAACACTGATCTGGCATCAGATTATATTTTGATGACAGCTCGGTCACGATTTGAGATTTGGTGCGCGGAGTGCCACATACCTCTCTGAAATACCCGTACAATTTTCTTTGAATAACAATCTGTTTCAGTTCTTCTTCGGGGGTGCCCGATGCGACAAAGCAAAGAATATTTTTATGAGCGAACTCCAGCAACTCCTGCGCGCCCGGAACAAAAGGTGACTGCACTACTTTATCAAAAACTATCTTTGAAAAGGCATCACCCAGGGCAGCCATCTCCTCTTCCGATAATGTGTGATTAAATAAGTTCTGGTAAATCCAATCAAATTTCTTAAACCGCGAGACGCCCAGGTTTTGCAAATGATACTCTTTGATAGCCGGCAGATGTTCCGGATGCGAAGTAAAAAGTTCTATAAAGGCTTCTGTTTTTATGTCGGCCGATTCCAGAATAACACCATCAAAATCAAAAAAAATTGCCTTCGGTAACTGCTGCATACACTAGGCGTGTTTACGATTATGGATCATCTCAATCACCTGGATCAGGCCCTGACCCATGTCCACATATTCATTGGCAATTATTTTTTTTCCGAGTTTGGGCGTAAACGTGTAAGGAGTTATTGAGTAGTGACCACTCGCCCCACCGTGCTGGTTTTCAAATTTAATTTTTACTTCCTTATTTAAAATCTCACCAAACATCTTAAATAACTCCATGATAGAAAGGCGATCGTTACCGGTTAACGTCAGGTGCTTGTTGGCATACGCTTCATCCAATACCTGGGCGCTCAAACGCGCAGCATCCTGCACGTGAATGTATTCGCGCTTGTCATCCTCAGAGCCATGATAAATAATTTCCTCTCCATTCATCACCTTGTGCAATAACCGGTAAACGCCATTGGATTCATTCGTTCGGGTACCGTACAAACTACCGAAGCGCAGAATCGTAAATGACAACCCATAGCGGTTGCTGTATTCTTCAATATAATTCTCACAGGCCTGTTTGCTGCACCGGTAAAAACCGCCATGCGTACTATATACATAGACAGAACTTCCAAAAATAAAACGCTTCACATCGCTGTTGATACATGCCTCCAGCAAGTTGATCGTTCCCAATATATTTACTTCCACGGTTTGGCGCGGCTTGTCTTTGGCTTCATTGAGATCAGCCAGTGCAGCGAGATGATAGACCGCATCAAATTTTTCTGCAAATAGCGCACTCAGAAAATGCACATCCAGGATACTGCCCGTGACCATTTTCTGCTTGCCCCCCTGTAGATATTCAGAAGGCTTCATATCAAGGATGGTCACCTCATGCCCTTCATCGGTGAGTGCATCTGCGATATGACTGCCTAAGAAGCCAGCGCCACCGGTAACTAAAATCCTGCTCATGATTTTTTGAAATAGTTGATCAAATTCACTACCGACTCCACTTCCATGTTCACACGGGTTTCGCGGGTGAAGGTGCCCACATGTGGTGTTAATACGATGTTGGGCAAGGTAGTCAATGGTCCCTTATAGGGTTCCTGTTGAAATACGTCCAGGTAGGCCCCGGCCCCGGCATGATCTTTCAGAAAATCATACAAGGCACTTTCATCGACCAGGTCGCCCCGCGATGTATTTACCAGTATGACATCCGGCTTTACCTTGGCTAATACTTCTTTATTGATGAGGCTTTTTGTCTCACCCGTGCTGGGGATGTGAAGACTGATCACATCGGCTTGTTTCCAGATTTCATCCAGGCTTGTCACCACACAACAACCAGCCGGAGGTGAATTTTTAAAATAGGGATCATACACCAGGATGCTACACCCGAAGCCCGAGAGCAACCGTGCCACCGCCTGGCCTACCTTGCCAAAACCAATGAGGCCCACCGTCTTGGAAGAAATATTTGTACCCATGAATTTCTCCCACTTACCGGAAATCATCACAGCATGATTCAGAGCAATTTTCCTGGACAAGGAAAGCAATCCCGCCAGGGTAAGTTCTGCCACCGCGGTGATGTGTACATCGGGTGTGTTCAACAACGTGATGCCCGACTGCTTTAAAAAATTTTTATCAATACCATCCGTGCCTGCGCCACAACGTGAAATCACTTTCAGGGATGATAATTTTTCAACCACCTCTTTCGGATAACTCTCCGTACCTGCAATCACACCGTCCTTATCCTGAAGTAAAGCAATAGTCTCCTCCTTGCTTAATTTCCGTCCATGCGGATTGAGACTGAATTCAACCCCAGCCGATTCCAGCAACCGCAAAGGCTCACTACTTTCAACACCAAACGAGGACGTAGAGATTAAGATTTTTTTCATGACAATTATAACTTTTATATGTTGATCCAACCTTAAACCTGGCCAGTCACCCTACCACTCCCACGGAGAATTCCTGATCCTCTCCTTCACATCCGGAAGATTCCTCAGCCACCATTCAGAAATACCTAAATCAAAATGAGTGTGAATATCTCTTCCTGTTACCCACGTGCGAATGATCGGCAATGATTTTTTACCCATCCACCACCAGGGGCTCACGCCATCGCGACTCTGCACGGTTTGTTTTCTGAACGCCCACACACCCTGATCGTAATAATAAGCTTTGGGATACGATTGTCGTTCTGTAGAAACGTTCCTGGTTTTGTCACCATACGGCTCCAGTATGCCAGCGTCATTAATGGACATGGCACGAAGCGGGTGATCATCCTGTGCCTCCCATACGGTCATGCACGAATCCAGATCCGGACGTTCGTCCAGCTGGGTTAAACAATGGTCGATGATTTTGCCATCGATCATCACCGTGTTGCCCAACAGCAGCACTACATTTTCAAGATTATTTTCGCGTGCGTCCACATACTCTACGGCATGCTTGATCACTTCGCCATGGTTGATGTGATCACCACCCAACTCTTCAGGGCGATGAATGATCTCAGCGCCATATTTTATACCGGCTTCGGCAATCGCTTCACCATCGGTGGAGATATATACCTTGTCAATTTTCATCGCTTCCAGCGATGCCTGAATCGGGTAATACACCAGGGGCTTGCCTTCTACCTCATACACATTTTTGTTGATGATGGACTTGCTGCCCGCACGGGCGGTGATAATCGCTACATTCATACGTTTGCTTCTATAAAATTCTTCAACATTAAAGCTCTCTTTTCCCAGGTGTAGCGGGCAGCAAAAACCTGCTCGGCTTTGCGTCCCAACTGTTCACGCAGGATCTTATCGTTTTTCACACGGTTGATGGCGCTGATCCAATCCTGTACGGAATCAGGTTTAGCAAAAATGGCAAAATCCTCCGACAAAACTTCATGTAATACCGGCAGATCAGAGGCAATTATTGGCTTTCCGTGGGCCATATACTCAAACATCTTCAGCGGGGAGGTAAATCGACCGATATCACCCTTTTTTCCGGTTCTGACCGACACCTGATTAGGCAGCAGGCACACATCAAACCCGGCAATAAATGCATCGGCCTTTTCCTTGGGCACAGAACCGTAAAACGTGACGTTATGCGAAGCAGCAAACCGCGTTTGCAGCGCGCTACACTCCTGCTCACTGCCACCCACAACATGAAAGTACACATCGGGCATAAACCCGATAAGGGGTGCAATGAGTTCAAGCCCCTTCCCCTTCTGAAAGCTGCCAACATAACCCACATTTATTAAATCCGTTGCTGTCAACTCCTTGCTTTTGCTCACTGCAGCCACAGCAAATGCTGCATCCGGCAACACGAGCAACGGTTTTTTGTTCGCTGGATAAGCACGTTCAAATTCCTTTCTTAATGCATCCGTAATAAAGACCATGCCCTTTACCCGTGCAGACTTGATCATGCGGGTGACGATCAGTTTGTTCAGTCGGCTATCGTTCCATTCATCGCGATGCCATTCAAAGAATACCGACCGAGAACGCAGTTGCGCTATGTAAGCACCCAACAAGTAACGACTGTAGGCAATCTTGTTGCCGTTGATCAGCGTAATGAGAAAACTATATAAAAAATAAAGTACCGAAAATCCCCTTACCGGAACCACCGGTATCGCCTGCACCTGGTATGTTTGATTATTGGAATGCATCTTCTGCGAACGAAAACCAATCACCGATAACTTGAAATGTTCCGACAGCGCCTTGGCCATCGCCAGCACATGCACGGTGTTGGCACGGTTACCGGTGAGGTTCGAGAAGGAAATGTATTGCAGGTTATTCAAGCTGGAGAACGATAGAATTTAATACAGTAAGCAATAGGCCAGGAATCATTTAGTAAGCAGCGATTGCAAGCGATGCCTCGCACGACTAATCTTCCGCCACAATAAATAATCGTTAGGATATTCATCCTTACGCTTAGTGAATCCCCACTTACCAAAAAAATATTCCTCAGAAACGTTCACCGCTCCCAGTTGATCAATGTCCTTCTTATAGGTAGCGCGTTCACTCACTGAAAGGTCTTCCCGGTGCAGATGAATGGAGTCAGGCGTGAAGGCCAGTTTCCATCCGTTTTTGTTTACCTCGAGCATGAAGTTTTTCATGCTCACCATGAAATGGAATGTTTTCATCCCACTTCAATGTTTTAAAAACCGTGGCGCGTATCATCAAAAAGTTTCTTGAGAAATCACAGAGCGCATACGATACCCTTTGCCCGACTTCAGAAACTTCCAATGTGTGACCGGTATATTCTTCTTGATTAGCGTATGATCCTTGATTAACGTAAACCCCTGCTTGGGACTGATCTGCCCGGTGAAAATGCCCTTACCATTCCCCACTTGCTTTTCAATGCTGGCAACGGTGCCGATAGACGTATCATGCTCCATGATTTCGATCATAGCGCCTAAGTTGGTCTCTTCACTGAACTCAAAATCATCATCAATTCTTAACACATACTTTTCATCCCGGATCTGAGACACCAGGTAATTCCTTCCCGCGGTTACTGAAATCCGCTCGTTGCTGATCTTGATGAAGTGGCCTTCCTCTTCCAGTTTTGTATAATACGCCTGCTTCTGTTTTGAAATGACCGGGCTATCGTCCAGGATATAGATTCTGTAGTTAACCTGACAAAATTTTTCTATGCTTCTGAGTGTGTTCAGCAGCGTGATGTCCCTATTAAACGTTTTGATGATTATGGCCAGCATCGTAGAATCGGATCGGATAGTAAAGCATAAAATTACTCAATTATTGATTAAAACTGCTCCATCAATAGCGGGTATCATGCCCAGTTTATACACTGGTTTTTATTCATGAGGGAAATACTTCCAGCAGCTTGTTCATGTCTGCCAACCTGGAGGGGCGCACGGCTTCTTTCAATAAGGCAGGCACATCCTGCTGCAAGAGTGATATGGATTTTACTTCGTGTATATCCGTGCTCGAAAAATAATCCATGAATTTGAAATCACCTCCGGCAATTTTATCGGATAGCTTCATCCACACCCGTGGTATTCCATAGGCATCGGCTGCAATCAACCCATGCAGCGAACTGGATACGATTACTTCACACGCGCAAAGCTGATCCACAAACTCCTCGATCCCACTCATCACATCAATGATGCAAACATCAGGTTGCTGCCGAAAAAAATCCAGCTGGCTGTTGTCTTTGTCAATGTAATGAGGAATGATGCCTACCCGATATTTAATTATTCTGGTGGCTGGTTGATAAAACTTTGGCAACACCAAAGCTGCATCTCCATATACTTCAGGACATGCCATGCCCAGTTCCATCAGGCGTTTTCGGGTGAGTGCTCCGCGCACGGCCAGCACCCTGGACGGCTTCACATGAATCATGGAGGTGGGTTTCTTAAGACCAGAACCCCACACTATTAAATTCCTCACGCGGTTGCTATCTAAAATACTGCCAATGCCACCCAGCGTAGGCACGAGCCCGAGGTTGAAATATTCCGAATGATGCAAAACGGTTTTGCCGGATATGCGGGGTATTAAATACCCGTTCAATGCATCGCCCCAGTTTTTCTCCGTCTCCTTCGAGCGTGAATACTTTACCCCGATATAGTGTTCCTTATCAAATAGCTTGATCGTATTGGAAAGGCGCTTAAAAAGATTAAAGCTCACGGTCGTTGAAAAAGATAAATTGATTTAACAAGGTATGACGTTCTAAAAAAGTACGATAGTTTTTATAAGCCACGGCTGCGTTCCATTCATTCACTGCACCCTTCCCCCCGGGGGTAGCATAGTAGTACGTAAATCCTGCAAACTGATCATGATCACTACCCGGTTCTATGATGGGAATGCTCATGCACATGGCCGCCTCAAAAAAACGATAGGTCCATTTAAAATCACCGGCCGGACACAACGTAAACTTACTGCTGGCCATCTCCTGGTAGTATGCCGTGTCAAATAAATCCTTCTCGATTTTTCTGCCCTGATCGGTGAACGTTATTTTAGAACGCTCACCTTCAAACTGACGAACCCAATCGCGCCTGGGTGTTTGCAACCCACGAAAACAATAGTCGTACGTCTTCATGAAATTAAGCTGGCGCGATAAGCGCAAAAACCGCAAAGGGAAAATCAGGTTATAGTCTTTTGATTGATAATAACACCGCGCCAGTTCATGATCAATCCTCACATCGCCCGGCTGTATGGCATAGCCTGCTTCCTTCAGCGCTTCCGTGAATAACGCTTCCTGCTTCTTCAGTTTCTTCTTTGGCTTACTAAACAGCATATTCCTTTAACACCTTTCGTACTGCCTCCAGATAGCGATGCCCCCACTTACGGTCTGGCTCCAGGTAGTTTCCTTCGGCCCATTCATTCCACGACTTGATAAATATAATTTTCTTTTCAGGATTTGTTTGTTTGCTCGTGATCGCTACCGCCTCACGCAGATGCTGCTCCCACAACTCGGGGGTACTGTCTTTTAAAATGAGTGACTTGTTGCCCGCCCTCGCACTATTATCCCAATCCGGAACCACCGTGAGAAAATAATCGTAAGCCCTGGGTTTATCATTGAGTAAGTACATAATGGCTGTTTTATAATTAATAATGATGGGCTTCTTCAAATGATAAAAGTCTTTGTAACCCAACACCTTTCTCACCTTGGTTTCTACTTTACCCAAAAACGATTTACGGTCATGAAAAAAACGAGGGTCTGTATTTTGTCTCAGTGCTCCATGTTCATTAGAAGTAAAGCCATTGAGTGCGGTTAACTGCTTAGCCTGCTCATCCGTGCAATTGCCTCCGATAAAATAGATCTCGCCAATACCATGTTGCTTAGCAAGTTCCTGGAAAACAGCAACGAAGTCATTCAGATCAGGAACATCGGTGGGCTTATAAATCTGAAAGGCCACTTTGCCATCAATGCGTATGTAGCGCTTGTCTTTAAAGAAGGGTAACAGGTACATGAAGTGCTTGACGTGATCTTCCTTGCCCAGGTATTTTTGATCGACCAGCACTTCCGGACTATCGTTTCCTATCCAGATGCTGCTCCACTTATGATTGGCCCAGCAAAACATAAACGGAAAGTCGGGCTTACCCGATTCAAGTACTTCCTTAATGGGTTTTTCCAACAACTGCACACCATCGCCAAACCAGTAGTGATAGTAACAAAAGCCATGAACGCCATAGTCACGAGACAGCTGGGCCTGTTGCTCACGCACTTCCGGAATGCGCAAATCATAAAAACCCAGGTCGGCCGGAAGACGCGGCTGATAGTGGCCTTTAAATAACACCTTCGCTTTAGTCACGTTGGTCCATTCCGTAAATCCTTTGCCCCACCACTGGTCGTTTTCTGGTATCGGATGATATTGTGGTAGATAGTAGGCGATCAAACGCAGATAAGACTCCTTCATTTATTCAGCTTTAAGACATTGCACGCGTTCTCGCGCGTTAATTGCACTTGATTACCCGCTCACTTCCTAGAAAATATACGATGGTATAAATACGCAGACCACGCTAATATAAAAAGGTAATATTTTCTTCTATGTAACATAGTTTTTGCCACTGAGAGTAAATTAGCCTTATGCAGCTCAAAACTATTCTCAAATAATCGAAATCTAAAGTAGGTAACAATATTTATCCATTGCTCTTTTCCAAATACCTTATCGCGTTTAGATGTGCTAAACCCTCCCCCATTAAAATAAGCAATAATCTTTGGTAAATAAGTAAACTGATAATTGGAAAAACACTTAATATTAAAATCATAATCCGCGCAAATAGTATAATGAATATTATAATTACCAACTTCCTTAAATACAGACTTATGATAAAATATAGCTTGATGACAGATATTTCTTAATAGCAGTTTCTCTAACGTAAATTCACCATCATATATGGTCTCATTTTTGGCCCAACCAGTATCACCAACTACTTTTACGTTACCGTAAATAAGTTTATTAGTACCAGACTGGGTGACCTGAAAGACTTTCTGCAAAACATCGTTATCAAAAAGCTGATCATCACTGCCTAAAAAATAAAGCCACTCCCCTTTGGCCATTGTGATTCCCTTATTCATAGCATCATAAATCCCCAAGTCCCTTTCACTTATAATTTTTATAAATCCTTTCGAGAATCGATTAGCGACCTCTACAGTTCCATCATTTGATCCACCATCGATAATTAATATTTCATAATTAGTATAGGTCTGACCAAGTATACTTTCAATAGTAAAACCAAGCGATATTGCCGAATTATAAGTTGGTATAATTATTGAAAAAAAGGGTGATTGCATTTAAATAAACCAAAATTCATTTTTCACCATAATCGCGTTTAAGTTAGTGTTGGCATATTCATAATAACCTTTGCCAACCAAGAAATCAATCAACTCATTTCTTCTTGCACCTGCTCCTGTAGGTGAATATTCAGCTGCTTCAACACAAATAACTTTAGGCGATGATTTACTAAAATCGATGGATTTTAAGATTTGAAAGTCAAATCCTTCAATATCAATGCTTAGAAAATCCGGGAAAACACCGTTACAATATTGTTCTAAGATATTGGAGATGGTGGTCAATTTAACTTTCTCAACTTTATACAGTGTTTTTCCACTAGCAATTAACTGATTACACTCATCCTTTGAAAAGGTGCTTAAGGTATTATCTGACATGATATAAAAATCCAGTTCCTCTTCTTTATCGCTGATACCAATATTCAGATTGACATCATTTGGTCGATGCTTCATAAAGGCATCGTGTAAAAGTGGGTTGGCTTCAATATTAATCCCACGAGAACCCTTTCGATAAAATAATGCCGTATTGCTAATAAAGTATGGATGGTTAGCTCCAATGTCAAGGTAGGATGGCTTTCTAATACCTCTTAAATTAAATATGTATTGAACCAATAAATCTTCACCGCATTGGGAGTAGGATGTCTTACTATAAGAAATATAAGACGTTCTTCTCCTGAGAAGAGAATTCATTATCCTTTTCAACATCTGACTTTATTTAAAGAATTTCATGATTTTAAAAAACTTACTTTCAACATCCCTGCCACGATTAATTTCCAAAATTGTTCCATAGGATGAATTTTCCATTGGCGTTTCACTATAGCTCTTTATTGTCTTCTCCAAATTAAATGGGTATCCAGCAAATTCATTTTCTTTTCTAAATGCTTCCATTTTTAGGTAATTGCCCCACTTTGATGGGTTTCTGAATGTTTCCAAATTATGTTTAGAAACCAAAATAGAAAGAATCGATTGATCCGACCGATGGTCGATGAATCCAGAGAGTTCCTCGTGGTCAGTTTTAAAATCCATGCTATCATTATTATTCACAATACTAAAAGGATTCTGACACGCCTCTAACCACTCATTAATAAACGAACTGGCAAAGGGCGTCTTTCTTACTAAAATCATAGTAGCTATTACATGCCAAGAGTCCCAGTATTTTTGAATGTCGCACCCCAGATTAATAAAAGCATCTCTTTTACAGAATTGCCGGTTGGTCAATGGCCTCGCATCAAAAGTAATAACTCCTTTTTCATCGGTCTCGGCTAACCTAAATATCCTTTCGGGATTATCAATAAATATTGAGGCCGCATCTACGTAAAATAAAAGATCACCGTCATTAATCAAATTTAGTGCTTCATTAATATAGTACGGCTTCCACAACCAAAAGCCAGCTCCCTTTGGATTATCAAGGATACTTTTGTTCCTTTTATAAAACTCCGTTTGCATCAAGTCTTTATCGTAGAATTTAAGATGATTATTAATTCCAAATTTTCTAGCTGACTGATTTAGCTCATCGTGCCGATTATAGAATCCCTTCGTTGAATAACTAACTAAATACCTTTTCATGATTTGGCAAAGTATTTTTTTAGAATTCTTCTAATATAAAAATCGTCAAATTCCAAATTTAGATAACTAATAATATCAGAAATCTCATCAATATCTATTGAGAAAAAAGAACCCTGCTCTATAACTTCCGTTATTGCCTTTATTTTAAAGAATAACTCAATTTCTTGAACAAGCGAAGTAACAGGATAGCTTAATGGGTTGGCAATATTAATTGTTCTTCGATGATATGCAGGATGGTTAATTAAGTAATCAGTAATTTTTACCAGGTCGTCTAAATCAATAATATTTCGGGAAGCATTTTTCCACAATTTAAAGCGTTGTTGCTCCTTTATGTTATTGATCAAAAAATTAAAAACTGTTGCCTTATTAGAGGTGGCCCCAACAACATTTGATACACGGCAAATTATATAGGGTAGGCCATAGTTTTTAATAATTTCCTCCAAAGCTAGCTTGTGCTTAACATAAGGTGAGCGAACTTGCTCCGGATCGTAAATACTGCACGTACTGAAGTAGACTAGCAATTTATTCTGTATTGCTTACAGGTTGCAACTAATAAATCATTTTCACGCTCAAAATTTAAGATAGAGTTATCCTTAGAGTTGGAAACTCCAGACGCAAAAATTATTACTTCATCATTAAACTTATAATGACTAAATCCATTACCTATCATCCCATGTCCTACTACCATTGACAATACGTATTTTTAATAAATCTCAAATCTTGGAATAAATGGCAATAATATTCTTTCCGGAATACTTAGAATGATATCTCTTCAAAAACTTAAAATACAATCTATCAAATAAAGATTTAAATGGATAATGAGGCTTGTACAAAATGTCTTTATTTATTGTGTAAAATCTATCAAAGTCATATCCCTTTTTAGGCAGACTTTCAATGATTATTTGATCGAGTTTAATGGGGAATATTCTAGAAAGATTTTTGAATGCCGTTTGATTCCATAATCCCATATGATGAGGCGGCATATTCAGTGTATTAAAAATATCATTCTTAAATAGGTAAGGATTGTTGTAGGGAACGGCAATCATTAGATTACCACCAACCTTCAATATCTTCAAACTCGCATCAAGAAATGATTTTACTTCTGCAATGTGTTCCAACACCTGAAATGCACAAACCACATCAAACTCTCCTAAAACTTCCTTTGCTTTATCTTGTATGAGAATTCGTTCTGACCACCAAGCCTTTTGCATTAGCTGCATCAACCGAATTCTGATTTAGTTCCGCCCCATAAACTTGCTGAACACCTTTTTCCCTAAGCTTTGCTAAGAAGTTTCCTTCACCACACCCTATTTCATAGACCTTGTCAGTAATCTTAATCTTTTGCAGACAGATATCAAACTCCCATTTCCAAGCCGGGTAATAAGGTGAATTGTACCTCACGGGCATTTGAATTTTTAATTGATCGTAAAACAATTCGTCCCCCAGAAATACTGAAGGGATAATAAAATAAATACCCGGAATCACAGCACTCGCAAACCTGAATGGTGTCTGTGTCCTTAAAGAATCTGGTCACATTCACATCGAAATCAGCTTTATATAAATCAATAATAACTCTGGTTGATATTGTATTAACAATCCGAATATTTGTTGAGCCAGTAATAGGGCTAAAAATACTCATTTTAGTCTAGTGAAAAGTTACTGACTATACCTACATCATGTTTGAGTGGGTAATTTTTCCCAAGCCATCCATTTATTTTTATCAAAGCAATATTATTAAAATTGAAGTTTCTCTTATTTTTTAAATCGATAGCAATTTTTTCAAATGATTTCTCAAGGCCACTATTTAAATCATCCCAAGCAAAAATAAAATCAACATCAATAAGTTCATATTTCTCTAACATTTTATATTCCCATAATAAAGCCTTAGGATCGTGCAAAGCATCTGAAAAAATTAGATTAAACTTATTACCGCTTAATTTCTCCCATGAACCCTCATCCCAAATATCACCAGCCAAATAGTTGACTTTATTTGTTTTAAATTTATAAGTTGTCATTGACGAATTCTCCTTTCTAAGAGAATCTGTATTTGTTTGCCATTCAATTCCACTCTCATATTCAAATCTATCAGACAAAACCTCATTTATATTCTCAATATCGAATCCTGTAATATTGGCATTTTCAAATTGGTTGACTATTTGAAAAAAGTTCTTTCCAACAGAGACACCTAATTCTAGGTAGTTAATTTTTTTTAAATAGCGAGAAGAATAATAAACCAATAGATCCGTGTATGTGATCTCATTTCCAATTTCCAAATCAATCAAATCAACAATCGAAGCAGGAATGCCATAATTATAGTAGGATCTTTTTGCTACTTCATCACTCAGCCACTTAGGAATACTAGAAAGAAATTCACGATTTGATTTAGCTATTGATTCCATCAATTTGTCATTTGCAACAGCAAAATCAATTCGTGGTTTTTTACGAAATAATTCGTTAATTTTTATTTTCATTTTCATAAATTTAAAGAAATTATGAGAAGTAATAAATTTTGTAGTCTAAAAAACTTCCCATTTATTCAGCGCAATCATTAACCCTGGTCTCACGCCTGTATTAACAAAGTTATTGTGTTCAATTGAGAAATTAAGTTCAACACTATCAAACAATTCGTTGTTAGTTATTCCCATTAATAGTTTTACTGAATAATTACCTGTATTAAGGTTAAAAAGTGGTAATGGAACTCTGTACTTATAATTTCCAGGTTTCTTATCATCAAATAATTGATCATTAACATCAGTATCTGATGAGGAATAAATGTGCACACCGATCGAGTCAGCAACCACCATTCCGATACTAAAATTTTTAAAATCTTTTTTGACTGAATATTCGATAATCAAGTAGGGATTGGTTCCTCCTATAAAACTATTAGTATTATTTCCTTCTTCGTTAAAAAAATGAATTTTATTGAATTGGCCATTAATACTATTATCAATTGACCGGATGCAGAAAGCGTCTTTATTATTACCTATTAAGTAATCATTTACTATTACATCAATTGGACCTTCCTTAAATAATTCACCATTTACTAAACTAATACCGTGATTACATAGCTGTTTTACTGCTGCCATATTATGACTCACAAACAAAACAGTTCTTCCATCTCCTTTGGAAACTTCCTTCATTCTTCCAATCGCTTTCTTCTGAAACTCTGCATCACCTACAGCAAGCACTTCATCCACAATTAAAATCTCCGGCTCAAAAGGCTGCCACCGCAAACCCCAGACGCACCTGCATACCTGAAGAATAGCGCTTAACGGGGGTGTCGATGTAAAGAGCCACTCCAGCAAATTCTACAATCTCTTCCAGCTTGCTCTGAATCTCCCTCCGCGTCATACCCATCAAGGTACCATTCATGAAAATATTCTCACGGCCCGTCATCTCCGGGTGAAAGCCCGTGCCCACTTCGAGCAGTGATGCGATGCGGCCTTTTATTTTCACTGCACCTGTGGTGGGTGCGGTTATTCGCGAAATGATTTTGAGCAAGGTGCTTTTACCGGCACCATTGCGGCCAATAATCCCCAGCACCTCACCCTGGTCTACAGAAAAATTTATATCCTTAACTGCCCACACTGAGTCATCCTTGCCTGCCTTTTTGGTGCGGTCGTTAATTTGCCCGACACGCGAATAAGGATCTTCTTTGCCCCGAGCACGCGCCCACCAGCGGTTGAGGTCTTTACTCAACGTGCCGGTGCCCACTGCCCCCAGGTCGTATAGTTTACTTAGGTTTTCTACGCGGATTACTTCCATTGAGGCTAAGGTTGAGGTTGAGGTTAAGGGTGAGGTTAAGGTTGAGGGGTTAGGGGTGTTTTAGGGTGACTTTTACTTTGTTGATTTCGTGGATGGTGGTTTCAATTAGTTCGATCAACTTCATTGTTTCTGGTTCTTGAAAATAATTTACTTTGACACCGTATAAAAGTAAACTCTTGGTTTCAAAAGCGGAGCCTCTGGCATAGTCATAAAATTTATTTTTGTCGGCACTGGAAGTTCTTCCAAATGCCTCGGCAATATTGGCGGATATACTCACGGAAGCCCTCCTCAACTGTGAGGTTAATCCATAATCCTCTTTCCTCGGCAATTCATTCGTCATCAAAAAAACCGCCTGCGCAATCTCCATAGCATGATTCCAAAACGCAGTCTCCGTAAAGTCCCTATACTTATTCACTGTCTTTTACTTAGCCTCAACCTTAACCTTATTCTTACCCTCAACCTTAAACAGTATCCATAAAATCCTTCTCCGTATAATTAAACACCGCCAGGCCAAGCAGGAAGATCACCACCGTCACTAAAAAACTAATACCCAATTGTTCGGGTTGAAACGTGCCGGTGCCTAAAAAGGCAGAGCGGAAACCTTCCATCACAGGCGTCATCGGGTTTAACAAAATCCACATTCTGTATTTTTCAGGCACGGAAGATAGCGGATAGATCACCGGGGTGGCATACATAAGCAGCTGCACGCCAAACTGAATGAGGAAAACGAGGTCGCGGTATTTGGTGGTGAGCGAGGTAAAGAAGATACCCAGCCCGAGCCCCAGCAAGCCCATGAGCAAAATCATGACCGGCAAATAAAATATAGCCGAGTTGGGTTGCAGGTCATAGCCGTTGAGGATATAAAAAATGTAAATACCAATGAACAACAGGAATTGAATTAGAAACTTAAGCAACCCGGATATCACTTTGGATAAGGGCACAACAATGCGCGGGAAATATACCTTGCCAAACAGGTTGGCATTCTGAACAAACGTAGTGGAAGTATGGGTGAAGGCATCCTGAAAATAATTCCACACAATGGTGCCGCTGAGGTAAAACAAAACGGGCGGCATACCATCAGTAGAAATGCCAGCAATGCGACTGAAGACAATGATGTAAACCAGTGCCGTTAAAATGGGTTGAATAAAAAACCACAACGGTCCGAGTATGGTTTGCTTGTACATCACGACAAAGTCACGCTTCACCAGCATGTACAGCAAATCGCGGTAGCGCCAGATGTCGTTTAATTGTAGAGAGAACAGACTCTTCTTTCCGGAAATAACCAGGTCCCACTTTTCTTCTGCTATGATTTTATTTTCAGTCATTCAAAATTCGTTGTTCGTTCTTAGTTGTCAGTTACTGGTAATTCATTGTCAATTTTCCACTGCCCATTATGTGCTTTCCCAAATCAATAGCGCATTCTCCAGGCGCTTTGCATGAATCAGGTACTGCTCACGACTAATTATCTCTGCACTTACATTTCTATGAAGTAAGTTCCTTGCTTTTACAATGAGTTTATTCAGATACTTACGGTTCACCTCGCCCACCAGTACAAGTTCAATCGTGCCCGTGTCTTTGCCGATCGCATAATCGCCAATGATATAGGCCGCTTCAAGGTCACCCAACCGGGAAAGGATGTTCTCAATGATCTTGTCAATGCCCAGGTATTTGTGCACCAGGTTTTTTACTTCATTGTATAAAGGGTGTGCGGTGTTTGCCCGGTACAATATGGTGCGGCCATCTTCATTAGAAACCAGGTAGCCTGCTTTTGAAAGATTGTTTAACTCGTGCCGGATGGCGTTGGTGCTTTCATCAAACTCCTCAGCCAACCCGCGCAGATAGGCTGTTGATGCGCTGTTCGTGAAGAACTTCAACAGCATCTTGATACGAGTCTTGGAGGTAATGAGGGTGTCTAGCAAGGGTCTTAAGTTGTTGGTAGCAAGACGTAAGAAATTAGTATTTGAACGCCTCAAAAATAGTAGAAAGATTTGTATGAGTAAAATTATTACTCGGTAAAGTTATAAGTGGAGCGGTAAGAGGCGCTTTGGGGTACAAAAAATTGTCAATTGACGAGGGACAATTATCAATTCTTCCAGATTGAGCCCGGAACTCTCAGGGTGAGCAGCCTCCGTCCGACTTTTGGTGGAATGACATTTAGTAGTAAGCGTGCGCCCTTCCATCAAGGCTGTCATACCGCCTGTCCGCCCTTTGGCGAGGACAAGTTAACCGAAGACTAACACCCTACTTTAGACTTCAATACGCGATCCGGTATCCCATGCAAGCAACGTGGAGAACAACGCTATGGAAAGATGAGGCAACGGTTCGAGAGCAATCTTAGAAGATAGCGCGTGCCGCCATCCACGGGATGCCGGTTCGCACCATTATGCAATTACGCAAATTATGTAACGAGTGAATGCGTTTACCTATTTTCCATGTTCGCTTGACCCGCCAAAGGGCGGGCAGGCGGCATGACATTTCAAAGGAATACGTTTATTTCATAGGAGGTGTGCCGGGCTTGATTGGACTGCGTCCGACCTATTGGTGGAATGACATCCCATAGGCAGAACAATTGTCAAATGTCATTTGACAATTGTCACCTATTCAACATAATACCCGCTCCCATCCGACTTCGCTTTGCGGCCAAAGTAAGAGCCTTTTTCCGTAGCCATAGTAAGTATAGCTGCTATACCCATAGCCATAACCCATACCGCTTTTGCGCACATCATTGAAAATGATGCTGGCGTTAACAAAGCTGCCCCGCTGGTGGTGTTCTTCCAGGGCTTGCAGCATGGCACGAGGGGTATAATTCTGGCGCACCACAAACAAAATATGATCGGCCTGGGCCGCTAGCGCTAACGCATCCGTCACAAGGCCTACCGGGGGCGTATCGAGCACGACATAATCAAACTGCTGCTTCAACTGCTGAATGAGCGCGGTCATTTCAGGTTTTATCAGCAATTCACTGGGGTTGGGCGGCATAGGGCCGCCTGGCATTAAGAACAGGTTTTCTGTGCCCGTAGGCTGTATAATTTCCTCCAGTGTTGCGAGGTGCGACAAGTACTGGCTCAGCCCTTTGTCATTCTTTAGATTGAGCTCTTCAAAAAGTTTGGGCTTTCGCAAGTCGGCACCGATCACAATGGTTTTCTTGCCGGACAAAGCCAGCACTGACGCGAGGTTGAGCTGGTAAATGACTTGCCTTCACCCGGAATGGAGGAGGTGACCAAAAACACCTGGTGGTTTTGGTTATCGGTGAAGTAGCTTAAGGTTGGAACGCAGCGCCCTGAAAGCCTCGGCCATGGCCGAGCGTGGCTTGGTGATCACTACCATCGGGTCCGTTTCCGGATTATGGCCAATGCCGGCAATAATGGGCACACGGGTTGCTCCTTCAATGTCTTCACGGCTTTGCACCCTGTTGTTCAGTAACTCAGCTACAACGCAAAAAACAAAATCGGCAGCAACAGACCAACCGCTAAACCGAAGGCATAATTCTTGCTCACTTTAGGGGTAATGGCTTCACCATCTTCGGGCGGATTCACGATGATGATATCAGAGGTAGTAGAGGCGCGGGAAATGGCGGCCTCTGCCCGCTTTTGAATCAGAAAAGCATACAACGTTTCAAGGAGCTTATAATTGCGCCTCACATTGGAGATAGCTTTGTCGGGTTCGCTGGCATTGTTAACGAGCTTTGCAATTCTCTCGATGCGCTGGTTGTAGAGGCGCTGGTTTACCTTCATGATCTCACGGGCCGAACGGATGGCCTCATAGATATCGCTTTTATATTGGGTGATACGGTCTTTAGTATCCTGCACCAACGGATTGGCATTGTTCTGCAGCTGGTCTTTGAGCAGTCGGGCTTCAAATTGAATATCCACCAGTTTTGATACCAGGCCAGCCATGATGGGATCGGTGATGCCGAGAGCCGAGGGAAGGATGACCTGGTCGAAGTCGTTGGCATCATGCAGGTATTCCTCCAGGTATTTAAAATATTGGTCCTGCAGGCGCAGTTGCAATTCCTGGTTTTCGAGCGTTTCGCCCATGGTCGTGATCTTGGTCAGGGAGCGCTCGCGGGTATAATCATGGGTGAGCTCGTTATAGGCAATACGATCTTCATAAAAACGCAATGAGTCACTGATGTTGCTCACCTGGCGATCCAGAAACTCAATGGACTTGGAAGCAATGAGTTGCTTTTTATCTACGTCATAGCGCTGGTAGGTTTCAATAAACTTATTGAGAAAATCCTTTTCCTTTTCGCGCACCGGACCGGTAATGAAGAGATTGACCACTGCCCCACCCGCTTCAGCCCATGTTAACACGAGATTATTCGCAGTACTGTTTAGCGATTGTGTAGGGGTCATTGAATCTGATCCGGTAGTCGCGTTGCGTCCAGGGTTCTACGCTCTGGTTTTTTGCAAAATAAATACGCGAGCCATTTAGCTGGATGGTGTCATTGAAGCGGTACCGCTTTTCGGTTGCTATTTTCCTCCGGATAGCTTAACGAAAATTCATCTTCGGAAAGTCACCTTGAAAAGGAAGCTCTTGCCATAGGGCAGCTTGAAACCACGGGCCGGGTGGATTTGAACGGGAAAATTAGCCATGTATTGCTCCACCGATTTAATGTCGCCCTCCACAAAATAACTGACATCAAAGCCCAGTTCTTCCACCACGTGTTGCAGAGCGGATAGGACCGCATGATGTAGAACTCATTGAAGTAATTACGATAAGGATTTACCAGGGAGTTGTTATACAAAAACTTGGCTCCCATGTTCTCTTCGCTTTCGCGAATGATGATCGAGGCCGTTACCGGGTAGATGCGGGTGGCATAACGACTGACCAGGTAGGCCACCACCAAAGAAAGAATGACCGACACCACAATCACATACCAGAACCGGATCACGCGGTCGAGCACCCTGGCCGGGTTAAGCTGAAAGACGGAAGGCTTCGGTATTTCTTCGAATTCGTTGTATTCCATGAGTTTAATTCTGGGCTAGGGTGACCATTAACAACACCACGGACAGAGTTGAGAGGATGATGCTCGATGTTCTCCGTCCAATACATGCGGAACGGGCGTTGCTTCAATGCAGAAACCACAATGATATCATTTTGTTGCAGGTAGAAATAGGGTGAGTTAACAAATGCTTCATCAAGCAGATTCACGTAATATACGTCTGCCTGGTCGCCCCGCTGGCGGATGATTTTGATATTCTGCCGGTCGGCCAACTCAGGAAGTCCACCCGTTAACGCAATGGCTTCAACCATGGAAATACGTGGGTTAAAGGAGGTGACCTGCCGGTTTATTTCACCAACAAAGGTGAAGCGGAAGTTGAGCAGACGTATGCGGATGATCGGGTCGCGGAGGTAGGTGGCGAGTACCTCTTTCATCTTTATCTCGGCTTCAAAGACCGAAAGGCCGGCCATCTTCACTTTGCCGATCACCGGAAAATCCACCATTCCCTCGTTATCCACGAGGTAACCGGATAATAAAATTCCTCCACCCGCATTCATGGGAATGCGCAGACTCCCTGCACCGGATTGAATTCCTTAATAAAATTGTATTCGTCAGGGGTAATGGTTTGCACGTTCACCGAAAGCAAGTCCTGTGGTTGTATCTGGTAATTGGAGAGCTGTAACTGGTAGCTTCGGAGGATCGTATCTTTGGGAAGGTCCTTTTTGTTTACATCATTTTTCTGGAGTAATACGTACTTTTTATTTGGAACGCAGGAAGTTATGAGAATGGCGATGGTAAGGAGCCAGAATAAACTACGGATCATTGAAGATGTAATGAATTAGGGGGGTAAATATACAGAATAGTAGGCAACAGGCAGTAGGCAATTGGCAAAATTAGCAGTAGACAGTTGGCAGTAGGCAGTCCTGACGCTGATGGTCAGGATGAAACATGGGCAATGGGAAGTAGGCAGTGGGCAGGCTGAGGGCATGACAAGTGATAATGGATAATTAACCATTGACAGTTGACAATGCGATGGTGCCGTTCGTTGTTTCGGGCCGCCTGACCGCAACGCTGGAGAAATAACATGTTATGCTAAAGACTTGAACGCTTGCAGGTCAGCTACCAGCAAGAACTTAAAGCTTTTTTCTGGCTGCCCTGATGTTGATGTTTCAATCGCGCGCTTACGGGTCTTAACACGGTAGCTTATCTTCCTCTACCGATCATGATTTTATAAAGATCGTCTGTGCTCACGAATTTGTTCCACCTTTTCTTTAAAAGACCATTACGAAGAATCTTATCTCCGCTCCAGAATTTTCCATTGATGTGTTCTGTGAGGGCGACAAATTCGGTGTCGTCAATATCAACATCGTGTGTGAGTGATTCTGCGTGCTGGTATTTTTCTTTAGGTATGAGGCCGATGTTAATAAACCTTATCCTTTGTGTGATCAGGAATATACTCCTCGCTAAATCGATATCATTAAGTTTTGATATTCTCTTGAGTTTGCTTCTATGTTCTTCTATTTCAGCGAGCAGTTGTTCAGTAGAATAAAAATTAAACCGGGTTTTTGGTTGTAGAAATATTCTCGCAATCTGGCTATTGGTATTCAATATAGCACTAAATGCAATATTGGTATCCACCACAATTCTCATAGGTCAAGTTTCGCTTTCGTTTTAGCCCAACGTCCTTTTTTAATTTTCCTGACGAGATCATCCACATCTTTTTGAACAGCCTTTGATTTACTGGCCAGTTCCTTAAATGCCAGCCAGTCTGCCATATCCTGTAAATCATCAACGTTGAAATTACCGGGCAGTCGGATGATCACTTCCTTTTTTGTGCGTTCGATAACCATACTAATTGTTTTCATCAAAAATACTCAATTTTTTTATGAGTCTCCTGGTTGTTGCGGGTCGCCTGACCGCAACGCTGGAGAAATAAAATGTTATGCTGAAAACCAGAACGCTTGTTGGTCAGCTACCAGCAAGAACAAAGGAATCAAGAAGGCAGTCCCGACAAAATCGGGATGAAACACAGGCAGTCTTCAATGGTCCGTTGAACGTAACATCTGTCTTTCAAATTATGTATCTTCGCAAAGGCGAACAACAAATCCAAAAAAATATTATGGACATTAATTCTTATATAGAAATAAACCCTCATATCATGTTTGGCAAGCCGGTCATTAGAGGAACACGGATTACCGTTGAAATTATTTTAGAAAAACTTTCGCATGGAATGACCTTCTCCGATATCCTTCAGGCGTACCCAACACTTTCGGTGGAAAAAATCAGAGCTGCATTAGCTTTCGCAGCGGAATCTTTGAAAGGAGATAAAATATACCCGATTGCAGTATGATCTTTCTCGCTGACGAAAGTGTTGATTTTCCGATCATTCAATTACTTAGGCAGCACGATTTCAACATCCTGGCAGTAATTGAAAAATTTCCTTCGAAAGAAGATTCCTATGTTTTAGAAACGGCTCAAAAAGAGGGGCGCTTATTAATTACATCCGATAAAGATTTCGGTGAGTTGGTTTATCGCCTCAAAAAAGTAAGTGCTGGGGTAATTTTACTTCGGATTGAAGAATTAAAACCGACCGAAAAAGCTGATTTAGTATTGCGTGTTATAACAGAAAGAAAGGAAGAATTAAAAAACGCCTTCACCGTGATAAGAAAAGATATGATCAGAATCAGGCAACTGTAATCGGTAGTCAGTGTGGAAAGTGGCAAAGCCATTAGTTGTTGTGGGTCGCCTGACCGCAACGCTGGAGAAATAAAATGTTATGCTGAAAACCAGAACGCTTGTTGGTCAGCTACCAGCAAGAACTTAAGGGGCAACAAAAAAGTCTGGCAGCATGTTTCATCCCGACTTGTCGGGAATCCTATCCAAAGGACCCCTTCGGACAGGATGGGAGTCGAATTTTTATCGGGGTAAGCAATCCACCGCTGACTGGAAGCCGGGAACGATTGTAGCCTTTAAAAAAATCAGTGAATGTGCCTGAGGCTTCATCGATATTCTCCCTCCCACCGGAGACTGGTGACCGGCAACTCTTTTCTACTGACAAATAAAATACGGATTCAATAAATCAGATTTATTATAAAGCAATGGAATTAATGTATCCTTCTGGTGTACAGAAATCCCCACTTCATTCACGATGGCATGGGCTGCAGCCGTGTCCCACTCCATCGTAGGCGCAAAGCGCGGATATACGTCTGCTTTTCCTTCTGCCAGCAGCATAAACTTTAAACTGCTTCCCTGTGATACAAGTACAGGTTCAGTGAGTGATTGAATGAAGGCTTGTGTTTCTTCGCTCATATGCGAGCGTGAGGCGACAACACGCACTCCTGATTTCTTTAAATCAAATGCTGATCGCTCAGGCAACGCACTTACAATTCCGCCACGCTTCACAAACGCACCCGATCCTTGCTGTGCATAGAAGACATCACCGGTAACCGGAATTGCTACTACACCCATCACAGGCTTTTGATTTTCTATCAGGGCTATGTTAACCGTAAATTCACCGTTGCGTTTTAAAAATTCTTTCGTGCCATCCAGCGGATCTACCATCCAGAATCTTTCCCATTGTTTTCTTTCTTCGTACGGAATGTTCCTGCCCTCTTCACTCAATACAGGAAGGCTGGAAGAACGCAATATCGAGGCTATCACATCGTGTGCCTTTTTATCAGCCAGTGTAAGGGGAGAATTGTCACCTTTGGCTTCAGTTTGAAAGTCGCCTGAGTTATATACCACAAGGATTTCCTTGCATGCAGCTTCGGAGGCGTTGATGGCTAATTGTAAGAGTTGGTCCATTTTATGATTAAACTTTAGATTATAAATTAGTTTAATTATTTGTTGCCAGCCTCCAGTTACCGGATGCCTGTTGAGGAAATTTATGACCGGAAACTGGTGACCGGAAACCGGCAACCTATTAAATAATCATTCCCGCGGCCACGGTTTCATTGGTGCCCTCATCAACCAGAATGAGACTACCTGTTATCCTGTTTTTCCGGTAGCTGTCAAAAATAAGTGGCTGGGCTGTGCGCAGTTTCACACGGGCAATGTCATTCATCACCAGTTGCTCACCCCCTTCTACTTTCTGCAGAGAGTTGATGTCCAGCCGGTATTGAATTTCCTTAAGCACGGCTTTCGTCTCATGCGTAGTGTGGCGCAGATAAAATTTTGAATTAAGATTTGCCGGCCGCTGATTCATCCAGCAAAGCATCAGGTCAATGTTCTGGTCAGAACCTGGATGATTGTTGGGTTTGGCAATGATATCTCCCCTGCTGATATCAATTTCATCTTCCAGGGTAATCGTTACCGACATGGGCGCAAAGGCTTCCTTCAACTGTTCAGTACCAGATTCTATGGTTTTTATTTTCGATGTAAATCCGGAAGGTAATACCAGTATCTCATCACCTGTTCTGAAAATTCCACCGGCAACCCTTCCGGCATAACCACGGAAATCCTGGTGCCCGTGTGTTTGAGGCCGAACTACATATTGAACCGGGAAACGACTGTCAATATGATTGTAATCACTTTCGATATGCACCGTCTCCAGCATGTGAAGAAGTGTGGCGCCTTGGTACCAGTCCATTTTTTCAGAACGGTTCACCACGTTATCTCCAAGTAGCGCACTGATGGGCACAAACTGAATGTCATGTACCTCCAGCTTTGATGAAAAAGCTTTATACTCGTCAACGATTTTCTCGTAAACGTCTTCTTTATAGTCTACAAGATCCATCTTGTTGACGCACACAATGATGTGCGGAATCTTGAGCAGCGAGGCAAGAAATGAATGACGAAAGGTTTGTTCAATTAATCCTTTGCGTGCATCGATTAAAATGAGTGCCAGGTTTGCCGTAGAGGCACCGGTAACCATATTGCGTGTATACTGAATGTGCCCGGGTGTATCGGCAATGATAAACTTGCGCCTGGGAGTTGCAAAATAACGATACGCAACATCAATGGTAATTCCCTGTTCCCGCTCTGACTTCAATCCATCCGTGAGCAAAGATAAATCAACATAGTCGAAACCTTTTCTGTTGCTGGAGGCTTGCACGGCTTCAAGCTGATCTTCAAAGATCGATTTGGTGTCGAACAGTAACCTTCCAATCAGCGTGCTCTTTCCGTCATCGACACTGCCCGCTGTGGTGAATCGTAATAGTTGTTCCATAGTTAGTTTCCGGTTACCAGTTGCCGGTTAGTTTATTCTAAATTTTAAATTCCTGACCACGTTAAAAATGTTGCCGGTTTGCCAGTCTCTGGTTGCCGGTAGTACTGTGTAAATTGGAAGATTGGATATGGTTACACGTTGCCGGTCTACGGTTGCCAGTCAGAACAGTGTACCTTGGAATAAGCAGATACATATCTATCATTTTTGTTTTATCAACCTTGAAGTTTCCCCATTAGGCCGGTCACCGGAGACAGGCAACTTGTAACCGGTAACTAGTTTAAATTCTCCTCCACCCATTGAATAAATTTATTAATTCTTCTGCTCAGTGAGTCGTACTCTCCCTTGAGCTGGTCATACTTTATCCTATCGGTGAGCGATTCAGTTTCAAACAAAAAATCCAGATGTACTATGGTTTCATCACATTCAGCTTGTGCGTAAATCAAATGCTTTATATAATCTGCCTTATATCTCCTTCTTGCGAATCCTTCAACAATCATTGATGCTACAGACTTCGAAGATCTCCTGATCTGACTACCCTCTTCGTACAACTCAAACTTCGGCAGCGACATAGCCATCTTATGAACCTCAATCGCCAATCGCTTTGACTCCTGATAAATATCCAGATCCCTATAGCTTTTCATTATAAACCTAATTTCATAATCTACACAAACCCACCTGGCGACCGGCAACTGGTAACTGGCAACCAGTATAACCTACTTGACAACCCTGCTAAAATCCAACCGGAAACCAGCGACCTGAAACCGGTAACCATTAAAAATATCCACTCTTCTTCCTGTCCTCCATCGCAGTTTCGCCACGTTTGTCATCGGCACGTGTGCCACGCTCGGTTTTACGGGAAGCGGCTACCTCGATGATAATTTTTTCCATGGTGTCGGCATCTGATTCCACCGCCCCGGTGATGGGCATATCTCCGCAGGTGCGAAAGCGCACCGTCATCTGAACAGGTTGTTCGCCTGGTTTTAATTTCAACCACGGTGATGTGGAAAGGATAGTTCCATCGCGAACGATCACCTCACGCTTGTGTGAATAATAAAGGCTGGGTATCGGAATATTTTCTGCGTATAGGTATTGCCATACATCCATTTCTGTCCAGTTGGATATCGGAAACACCCGGAAGTGTTCGCCCTGATGTTTGCGGCCGTTGAAAATGTTCCACAACTCGGGGCGTTGGTTTTTTGGATCCCATTGTCCGAACTCATCGCGGTGTGAGAAGAAGCGCTCCTTGGCTCGTGCCTTCTCTTCATCCCTGCGGGCTCCACCCATGGCGGCATCAAACTTATTGTGCTCGATAGTGTCCAGCAGGGTTATGGTTTGTAAGGCATTACGGCTTGCGTTGATTCCCGTTTCTTCTTTAGCGTGACCTTTGTCAATGCTTTCCTGCACAGAACCTACTACCAGGCGCACACCAAGTTCATTGATCAGCCAGTCACGGTATTCGATGGTTTCCGGAAAGTTATGCCCCGTGTCGATGTGCACGAGCGGAAAAGGAATGCGGGCTGGATAAAATGCTTTGCGCGATAAATATGCCAGCACTATTGAATCTTTGCCACCCGAAAACAATAACGCAGGTCTTTCGAACTGGGCCACCACTTCACGAATAACGTAGATGGCTTCCGATTCAAGTTCTTTTAAATGACTCAGATAATATTGATTCATGAATAGGAAATCCGTGGAATGATAAATTCAGTCAGCAAAGTCAGGGATTCATTTATACTTTGCAGATGGGTATTAATGGTGATGGCTGGATTTAAGGGGCGCTCGTAAGCGGAGGTGATGCCGGTGAAATTCCTGACCTGACCCAGACGTGCTTTTTTGTACAAGCCTTTTGTGTCCCTCTGTTCACAAACTTCCAGCGGACAATCCACAAAAACTTCAATAAAGTTTTCTGATCCCACAATTTCACGAACCAGATTACGGTCTTCTTCAAATGGTGAAATAAAAGCGGATAATACAACAAGGCCGGCATCCAGAAAAAGCTTTGATACCTCTCCGATGCGTCTTATGTTTTCTTTGCGGGCATGATCAGAGAAATCGAGGTCTTTATTCAAACCACTTCTCACATTATCACCATCCAGCAAATAGGTTTTAAAATTTTTCCCATAGAGCTGAAACTCAAGCTGGGTAGCCAGGGTAGATTTACCAGATCCGGATAAACCGGTGAACCAGATCACCCTCGGGTGTTGCATCAGTAAGCGGTAACGCTCTTCCTTATTTATCCTGGATTCGAATGGAAATAAATTGTTCAATATAATAACTGTTAATATAGGTTGTAATAAATCGTTATGAACAGGATGCAAATTAAAGCATAAATTATTGTCAAAGGCGTTCCCACTTTTATAAAATCCCGAAACGAATAATTACCCGGTCCATACACCATCAGGTTGGTTTGATACCCTATCGGGGTCATAAAATCGCCTGAAGCAGCAAAGGCAATGGCTACAAAAAACGGAGTATAGGGCAATTGTAGCAACTCTGCCATAGACATGGCAACCGGAAACATAATGGATACCGCTGCTGCATTGGTGATGAGCGATGTCAGGATAATGGTAACCATAAACAAGGCGGAAATCACTGCGACCGGCCCCAGCGATTTAACGGAATTTATAATACCACTGGCAATGAGTTCTGCCGCACCGGATTTTTCAAGGCCAATTCCGATGGCCAATGAACAAACCAGTACCACCAGTAATCCAAGATCAAGGTTGCGCTTAATTTCGGCAATATTCAATATTTTTAAAAAGATCATACCGGTAAGTAAAATCAGGCAGCTGGTAAAGAGTGGCATCATGCCGGTAATGCCCAAAATCAAAATCACAAATGAAAGAACACCCGCCAAGGGATACCACCAGGGTTTGACGGATTTAATCCGCTCTGGCACAGAAAGAAAAAATAGATCCTTGTTATCCAGTGTGTTTCTGACCTGATCACCGGCAAGCAGCAGCAAAAAATCGCCACCAGAAAGATGCATCTCTCCTACGTTACCTGAAACCCTCTTGCCATTCCGATGTATCGCCACAATGGAGGCATTAAATCGATTCCTGAAATCTGAATCTTTAATGCGAACACCCGTTAAATCAGATCCGGAAGGAATAATCGCCTCAACAAAATTAAACTGTCCTTCTTCTTCAAGATTCTTCTGCCTGGGGATACTCAGACCATTGTCTTCGCTGATAAGTTTGTAAATAGAATCCGTATTTCCTGAAAAGAATAAAAAGTCACCCTCCTGGAGAACCTCTTCAGGAGCAACCGGAGATATGATTTCTCCATTGCGCAAAATTTCAACAAGAAAAATATCCTGTAGTTTGCGGAGCCCTGCATCGCGCACAGATTTTGAAATTAACGGGGATCCTTTAAACACAAGGGTTTCAACAATGTATTCTTTTAGATTTTGACGCAAAGCGTCCAGGTTCTCTTTATGGGCAGGTAAAAGATGATAGCCAATAAAAAACAAATAGATCAGACCAGCTACTGTAACTATCAGGCCAAGGAAAAGAAAATCTTTAAATCCAAGCAGGGGAAGATGATACTCTGCCACCAACCCATTGAGTACGAGATTGGTAGAAGTTCCAATAACCGTAATCATGCCTCCTAAAATGGTAGCAAAGGAAAGTGGTATCAAAAACCTGGAAGATGAATTACCCGTTTTTTCTGACCACTCTTTCACGTAGGGAATCATAAATGCAACAATGGGTGTATTATTCAAAAAAGCAGATATGGTCGATGTGAATAACATCAACCGGATGAGAAATCCCTTGGGCGTAAGTTGCTGATTAAAAAGCTTTGTAAAAAAACCACTACCGAAAATCATTCGAATGCCAGCCGTAACCAGTACCAGTAAAAAGATTACAATAATCTGTTGATTGGATAATCCCTTAAGCAGATCCTGCGGGGTGATTACATTCGCCACCAACAGCACCATGGCGCTTATAAAAAACGAGAGCGAAGGATTGATCCACTCTTTGTACAACATCAGTACAAGGAAGAAAACAACCAGTAATGTTATGACCTGAGTGAATGGCATTGAATCAAAAATCCAAATATAGATGAAAGTCAATAAGACGGAAAGTCTGGCAGTACAGGTTTGATGAATACGTGAACTTACTTATGAACCTAATATTCCTACGCTGGGCAAGTAAAATGTTTTGATAAAGTCTTGAATGGTTGCTGATCAGCGAACCGCAAGAACCAAGGGTATGCCAAAAAAGCCTGGCAGCAATCCTGTCCAAGAGACCCCTTTGGGGAACGGGCGTAATCAACAATTCTCATTTGGTAAAAGAGCTTTAACTCAAACGTTATTTAGTTTTGAAATCTACCAGAGCGACTTGTCAGCCCATCGGCTGAAGGATCCCATTAATCGGAGGATATTCTGTTCATTTTCGTTTTCCGGCAAGTGCTTCGATTTGGGGGATCCATTAGTTGTTGCGGGGTCGCCTGACCCGCAACGCTGCAGATGTAAAATGTTATGCTGAAAACCTGAACGCTTGTTGGTCAGCGACCAACAAGAACCAAGGGATCTGATTTTTTGATTATCTGGTATTTTTTAAAAGTGTATACTAATTATCCTTCCTGAGTGAATTGCTTTGCTATCAACCAAAGCAAAGCGAGCAATCAGAGTCTGATTGTTCCCTCCGGATAAACTGTTTCAGGTTCTTCCACTACATCAATGAATAATTCATCTAGGTCCAGTTCGAAACCGGGTAACACCGTGCTGTGTGCTTTGTCGCCACAGGTGAGTGGTTTGGAAGGTTGATATTTTCCGGTTGCATTCAGGATAAAAATGATGAGCGAGCGGTCGTTGGGATTTACGATCCAGTACTCTTTCACTCCAGCATGTTCATAGACTGTATATTTTTCGTGCAGGTCTTTCTTTACGGATGATTTGGAAATAATCTCAACCACTAAATCGGGAACTCCCTGACACCCCTGATTGGATATTTTCGCGGGATCACATACTACCGTGATATCGGGTTGAAGTACGGTATTACTGATACCTGATGCATCGGGCAGAGACACATCAAAAGGTGCAGGAAATACCTTGCAGGGTTTGCCTTTTAGAAACTGATACATTCCGGCACATACTGGCCACAGTTATGTACTGATGCTGGCTTGAGGGAGCCGGAGACATTTTAAAAATCTTGCCCATGATCAGTTCTACCCTTTCATGAAACCGCCAGGTGAGGTAATCGGCATAGGTATAGCTCTTCGTTAAATCAAGTTGATTGATGTCGGTGATTTCGGTTGCCATTATATCAAAGATAAGAAAATTTGAAACTGGCGGGTGGGGAAATTGATAAGAGCCAATTGACAATTGGCAATGATCTGATGGCAATGCCTGAGTTGTTGCGGGTCGCCTGACCCGCAACACTGATGAAATAAAATGCTATGCTGAAATCCTGAACGCTTGTTGATCAGCTAGCAAGAACCACGGGGTCATTAGTTAGAAAAATCCTACTTCAGCACCACCTTGATATCGGCCCTGCGGTTTTCCTGATGCTGAACTTCATCGCAGTCTACACCGTCACTGCACTGGTTGAGCAACAGTGATTCGCCAAAGCCTGTGGCCGTGATTCGTTTGCGCGAGATGCCCTGCGATAGGAAAAACTTCACGGTGCTGCTGGCCCGGTTGTCTGACAGCCGTTGATTGTAAGGAATATCTCCACGCGCATCGGCATGGGCGCCAATGGTAAGCCTGGCTTTCGGAAATTTCTTTAGCGTATTTACAATCGGCTTCATCTGGGCGATTGCTTCTTCTTTGATGTTGCTCAAATCGAAGTCGAAAAAAATCACCGTATTAGCGATTGACTCACCCTGCATCACAATATCATTGATCAGATTTCCCTTCCGGATGCCCGCGGTATTCAAGTTGAGGTTGTTCGTTACATATTCTGGTCTGCTGAATTCCAGCCGGTATTTTTTGTCTGGCAGCAATGGAAAGGCATACTCGCTTGAATTATTCAGCACCAGGGAATCGAGCTTGTTATCGGTGAGATTAAACAACTTCGCTGTGACTCCCGTGAGCGGTTGCTGGGTTTCATTACTGAAGATGCGCCCCTTCGCAAAAAGTTCTTTTTTCCATAAGCTGAGATTGAGTGAATCCTGGCCCATCGGTCTGGCCTGCGTGGAGAAGTTCGCATCGTTGACCATTTCATATCCTTCTTTTGCTGCCACGATTTTATAGTCCTTGTCGAACGGCAGACTTAGGCCATAAACCCCATCACTGTCGGTAACATCAGAATCCAGTATTTCACCGGTCTTTGTGTCGATGGCCTGCACGGTTGCCCCTTCAAGCAGTTCTTCCGTTTTTTCGGCAAGCACTTTTCCGGTGAGTTTGAAGTTGGTGGCGATGTAATAATAAATATCATCCAGGCCCATGCCTCCGGGGCGGTTTGACGAAATGTAACCCACACGACCAATGGAATCCGTTACCAGCGAAAAGTCATCATAACGTGAATTCAGCGGGCCGCCAAAATTCAATGGCTTCTGGAATTTGCCAGTCTTTTTGTAGCTGACCAGAATATCGAGTCCGCCCAGCGAACCGTGCCCATTGGAAGAAAAGTATAACGTTGAGTCATTGGCATAATATGGAAACGATTCGTCAGCCTGTGTATTGATTTCAGGGCCAAGATTTTCTGGCGCTGTCCATCTTCCGTCTACATAAGTTGAAAAATAAATATCGGAGCCACCAAAGCCACCGGGGGCTGTTGAACTGAAATACATAATGGAGCCATCGGGCGAAAGTGAGGGGTGTGCTACCGAATAGTCACCACTGTTGTGTTCGAACGGTGTGATGCTTGTCATGGTAGAAAGTGTCGCTACATCGGCAAAATAAATCTGCAGGTGCGCTTTGTGGTTTTTGTCGTACACCGGCTTGCCATTTTTTATGTTGGTACGGGTGTAGGCGGCACGGGTGTCGTTTTTAAAGAATGCCATGGGGCCTTCATGCAGCACGGATTTGATATGTTCCCTGTGCAGATGTTCTACTATACCGTGGTCACCATGGGCCTTTCCGGGAACATAAAACATATTCAGCAAAGATTCCTCACGGTCTACCGCATCGAATGGTGAGTGTTTGAGGTACCAGTCCAGATCGCGGGAGGAGGCAAACACCAACCCGTCATGAAAATAGTGGGCTCCGTATTCAGTGTGATCGGTGTTGAATTCCACACCGGTTACGATAAACCGCAACGAGTCGGTTTCGTAGGCTTTGAGATTGTTGAGGAAAGCAATTTTATCTGCTGCAATCCGGTTGTCGGGATTTTCTTTCAGGTATTCTGAAAACCAGTATCTGGACTCTTCATATTTTCCATTCATGGAGAGTGCTTCGGCAAATTCAAATTTTGCCTGAGGATGAAGATTGGGCTTGTCGATGATTTTTCTAAACCAGAATTCGGATGAAACAGGATCATGCAATTTGAAATAGCACTCTGCAATCTGGTCCATAACGTAAATGTTTGCCGTATCGCGGTCATGCGCATGCAGATACAGGTTCAGTGCATTATGGTAAGCATAGTGGTTGAAGTAGATATCCGCCTTCTTAATGCGGCCATGAAAGGCTGTGCTTATGTTGGTGCTCTGCGAAAAGGCTAAAACGGGCAGAAATAAAAGTGACGTATAAATAAGGATCTTCTTCATTAGAAATAACGTGGTGACACAACACCTTTTTTATTGAACCAGAACCGGTAATTCAGCATGACTTCATGCGATCCTAATTCCGCGGTGCGGATGGGGCCTGCCGAGATGGTGTAGGAATATCCGAATTGAAACTGATCACTGATTTTAAATTGTGTGATCATGACCACCTGCTTCGAGGATTTATAGGAAAAGCCAAACCATAGCACTTCATCAAACAGCATGTTCGCGTTGAGGTCGAACTCTACCGGTTGCCTATCCACCACCTTGAAAAGAAAGTTGGGTTTCAGTTTGAGAACACGGTTGAGCGTAAACACATGGCCACCGGTAAGGATAATCGGCACATTCTGATATACGGTGGAAAAATCCTTGCCCCGTTCAAACACGTTATTGAGCATAGAGGGCATGGATAATCCGATATAACTGGTCTGGGTGCTGTAATAGATCCCTGCCCCGAAATTAGGTCTTGCATCGCGGATATCCGCGGCAAAGATATCATCAGGTGTGCCATTACCGGCATTATTAAATAAATCCAGTTTCGAATATTGCGCGTTGTACATGCTCATACCTCCCTGCAAACCAAAAGACAAGGTGGACTTATCCTTCTTTATCGGAAGACGATAGGCATATGAAAAATGAACACCCGTCTGGCTGATCACACTGAGCTCATCATTAATCACCAGCAAGCCCAGTCCCACCCGATCGTTGACCAGTGGTGTGTGCGCAGAAAAAGTCTGTGTGTTGGGCGCACCGGAAAGTCCAACGTTCTGGAACCTTCCCAGGGCTGTGACACTCAACGCCTCATCGCTGCCAGCATAGGCAGGGTTGATCGCAAGCGGATTAAACATGTATTGTGAATACGTTGCATTCTGCTGCGCTGATGCCAGGGACGAAAAGAAAAGAACAACAATACCGGTTATAAATACCACTCTCATCACTTATTCTTTTTTTAATACGATATAACCACTGTACACGGCCGATCCATCGCCCAGATCCAGTGAGTAGAAATAGGTTCCCTCTGGTAAATTCCCGCTGAGGAGGCTCTTGCTGTTATTTACCTGGCCCCGCCAGCTGTTATCATCATTAGTATAACCCGTGGTCTCAAAAACAAGGTTGTTATACCGGTCAAATATGCGGGCACGGTTATTCGGGAAAGACTCAATACCATCGATTCGCCAGTAGTCATTACGGTTGTCACCGTTCGGAGAAAGGCCGTTATATATTTTGAATGGAGCAGCCTCTACTTCAATAAATACTACACCCTCATCACACAGAGTAGGCGTACCAGTATCACAAACCTTGTAGCGGACAGAATCGGCACCGGTAAAGCCCGGGTTTGACTTGTATTCGAAACTGCCATCCGGTTTCATGGTAACCGTTCCGTGAAAAGGGCCCGCCAGTGGCGTTACGGTTAATACCAGACCATCATTATCCACATCAATGTCGTTGGCCAGGATATTCACCGACCCGGTGGTTACAGAACCCTGCGCGGTGATATTATCGTTTACCGCAATCGGAGGATCATTTACCGGAGTGACAATCACCTGAACCGTAACCTCGGCACACTTTGAAGGGTTACCGTTGTCGCATACTGTAAACTTCACGAACACATCACCATTGAAATCCTTTGCAGGCATGAAGTCGAAGCAGAAATCCAGTTCCGAACTTGGCGTAATCGTGCCACCACCTGACACCACGACCGGAGTCTGGAAGGTTATCGTATTGCCTTCCGCATCGGATACTCCGAGGCATATCTGCAAAGGCGTATCCTCAGGCGTTGTAAGTACCGGTATATCAGTAATGACCGGAGGATCATTTACAGGAATTACGTTGATCGTTACCGTTCCGATATTGGAGTCAACCGTTCCGTCATTGGAAGTAAATGTGAAACTATCAGGACCACTATATTCAGGGTTAGGTGTATAGGTAATATCAGGTCCACTGCCAGAAAGTGTTCCGTGAGAAGGTCCTGTTATGATTGTGAAGGTGAGCGGATCACCATCCACATCGGTGACAGGCAGTGTAATCACCTTTGGTGTGTCTTCGAGCACGTCAACAGTAAGGTTGCTGGCTACCGGAGCATCATTAACAGGCGTCACCTCAATTCTAACGGTAGCTTTGGCACATGCTACCGGAATTCCATCATCGCAAACGTTGATTTCCCATACAGCAGTACCGTTAAAGTTAAGTGCAGGTGTGAACAGGAAGCATAGCTGGTTTGGTCCGCTGGCAGCAGCCACAAGCGTTCCTCCACCGGAGATCATATTTATAGCGCTCAGCAGAATCGCATCACCTTCAACATCATTCACCTCGAAGCAGAAATTCAAAGGCGTATCTTCAGGAGTAGTCAACACTACGTTATCAGCGGATAACCCATTGTACAGTACGTTCGGAGGAGTATTCACAGGCACCACCGTAACAGACACCGTGGCGATATTGGAATCAACCGTTCCGTCATTTACGGTATAGGTGAAACTGTCAGGACCGATATAACCCGTATTGGGTGTGTAGGTAGGATTTGAACAATCCGTACAGCTCAGCGTGCCATGTAAAGGAAGAGTAATAATGGTAAATGTGAGTTGTATTCCTGTTGAATCATTTTCCACATCACTACCTGCAAGAGTGATAAGCTTTGCGATGTTTTTCTGAACAATCACTGACTGGTTACCAGCCAGCGGGGCATCATTGACAGGTGTTACCGTGATGGAAACCGTGGCAATATTGGAGTCAACGGTGCCATCATTTACCTTGAAGGTAAAGCTATCAGGTCCGTTGTAGTGTTGATTGGGTGTGTATATGGGTGACTGGCAATTGGTGCAACTTAATGTTCCATGAGCCGGACCCGATACAATTTGGTAGGTGAGAACATCTGCCGCATCGGGGTCAGTAGCGCCCAACACAATCGTTTTACCCTGATCTTCAATAACAATAACCGTCTGATTTTCAGATACTGGCACATCATTGATTAAATTATCTAATACGAATGTCACAGTAGCAATATTGGAACTGGCAGTGCCATCATTCACCTGAAAGGTAAAGCTGGTGGTACCATTAAAATTCGTGGCGGGCGTAAAGGTCAGGTTTGGAGCTGCTCCGGAAAGAGCACCATTGGCGGGTTGGGTCAACACATTGAATGTCAATGGATCATTATCAGGATCAACTGCTTTAAGCACGAAATTCACCGGTGTGTTGAGAACATAAGAAACGACCAGGTTCAGTGCAACAGGAATATCATTTACAGGCAAAACCGTGATAGAAACCGTAGCTACATTTGAATCCGTAGTACCGTCATTTACCTTGAAGGTAAAACTGTCTGGCCCATTGTAATTGGTATCAGGCGTGTAGGTTACATTCGCCCCAGATCCCGATAAGGTACCGTGGGCCGGAGGTGTAACAATCGTATAGACCAATGGGCTTCCTTCCGCATCAGAAGAACCGGAGAGAATGATGGCTACCGGAGTATCTTCATTGGTAACCACCGTCTGATTATTCGACACCGGTCCGTCATTTACAGGGGTAACCGTGATGGTGATGGTGGCAATATTTGATGTCAGAACTCCATCACTTGCCTGGAATGTGAAACTGTCGACACCGAAATAATTCAAATTGGGTGTATAGATCAGATTGGCACCTGTGCCTGTCAATACCCCATTGGCTGGAGGAGTTACCACGCTATAGGTAAGTGCATCACCATCTGGGTCAGTAGCCGTTAAGGTTACCGGCAAGGAGGTATCTTCAGGAGTAGTAGGATTTTGATTATTCGCAACGGGCGCATCATTTACAGGTAAAACGTTAATGGTAACCGTGGCAGTATTGGAATAAAATATTCCATCACACACTTTAAATGTGAAGCTGTCCGGACCATTGTAATTCAGGTTCGGAGTATAGGTCAGATTCGGAGCTGTTCCGGTTAGAACACCGTGCTGGGGGTAGGTTACAATCGTGCAATAATCGATAACATCACCATCCGGATCGCTGCTGAGCAACACAATGTCTTTTGGAGTATCCTCAATAACATCGACCTGCTGACTATTAGCGATTGGTGGTGTATTTGGTTTCGTTACGGAAACAGAGGTACTGCTACTTGAATTCCCATTGGAGGATCCGCATCCAGTGCCATCGGCATTCAACTGGGCCCTGGCGACTACTCTGTCATATCCAATCAGAGGATTAGTGAGTGTTACTGACCAGAAAGAACCCAAGGTAACCTGAATTACCTTTTCTTCCCGTGGAGTAACACTCCATACGGGGGCCAGATCTGTTCCTCCGGTCCGGGCGAATACGGAAACTTTAATAAACAGTCCCGACTTTGAACTTCCAGAAATTACGATTTGTCCTGCACGGATTGGTTCATTGATTGTTGGCTTTGCAGGCAGGGAAGCATTGAAACCGAGGCAGGTATCACATAAGTCAATTACAGGAGTTGGGCATTGGGACTCAATGATGTCTGTAAAGGCACAGGTAACACAATCTTTATAATCGTCATAATCCACACCAGAAATGTCAGCAATCTTGCCATCCAGGCCACAGGTTGCCGAAACATTGGCTACCGCCATATAGCGAAGGCCTGTATTGGCATTAATTCCAAACAAGGCAGCGACTTCATTAAATGGAACGAAGAAATCATAGAAAAAGTCAGCATCACCACAACTTACCTCATCGGCAACCGAAATCTGAAAATTGCTGCTGAGCGGATAATTTTTCAATGGCTGACTACATTTGTCAATGCCATCAATATTATAAATAAAAACACCGGCATTCTGCCGTTTGACAAGGGTAAGGTCTATTTCGAAACCGGGGTTATCGGTGGTGGTATTTGGGTCACTGGCCCCAAAAAGGCCATCGGTATCGAGTAAGATTGTCCAACCTTCCACGCTTGGGTTATTTTTGCCAACTCTGAATCTGAAAATCAGGTTATTGGAAGCATCGCGTAAAGCATATACGGAAAAACCGTTTTTATCAGGAATAAGGTCGGTGATACCACAAGATTGTCCAGTGTTATCTCCGGTTACATCACCACCCAATTTGGGGAGTCCAAACATTTTTAGCTCAAACTCACCCACATATTCGCCATCATTGGAAAACCCTGAAGTTGTCTTCGAAACAAACCCATCATTATTGGGGTCCATGATGCTGGTTGATGCCGGTGTAATGATTTTACCCCTGGTCATTGGAGTCTGAGACGGAGGCTGACCTGAAACATCCCAGCTGAAAGTGATCAGGAACAACAGTAAGGTAAGTAAACGATTAGTTTTCAAGGCGCAATATTTTGGTAAATAACGTCATTTTCTACGGCAGATTTTAATACCCGATCATGAAAACCTTTTCATCTTAACATGAACTGGGAATAAAAATCGACTGTAATTACCCTTCAACGCAAATTGGTAACCAGAAAAGTAATAATACCCTGGTTTACCACTGCGGTACTCAAATTATAGCGTAGGTGTGTCGCGAGTAAGGTTCCAGTATTTTTTTAGCAAAATCAAGAAGTCTTTCATTTCATGGAGTGGTACCATATTGGGACCATCACTTAGTGCTTTTCCTGGATTGGGATGGGTCTCAATAAAAAATCCATCAACACCAACTGCGGCAGCAGCCCTTGCCAGATAGGTGGCAAACTGACGATCTCCACCACTCTTCCCTCCCAGTCCGCCCGGCCTTTGGATACTATGGGTAACATCAAACACAACCGGGGAATATTGTCTCATTATCGGCAATGACCGCATATCCACGACCAGGTTATTATAACCAAACATGCTCCCTCTCTCGGTGAGGAAGACATTATTGTTACCTTCTCCTCTCACCTTTTCGAGGGCATATTGCATATCCTCAGGTGACATGAACTGACCTTTTTTTACTTTTACAGGCTTGCCTGTTCTGGCGGCTGCTATCAACAAATCTGTCTGGCGACAGAGGAAGGCAGGAATCTGCAACACGTCCACCACAGCAGCGACTTCAGCACACTGATAGGATTCATGCACATCGGTGACTACCGGCACTTTCAGGTCATTGCGAACCATGGCGAGAATCTCCAGCCCCATATCCATGGAAGGACCACGGTAAGAACCGGAAGAAGTTCTGTTGGCTTTGTCGTAGGATGCCTTGAACACGTATTCTATATCCAGTTCTTCGCATAATTTCTTTAGGTGCGAACCGGTTTCAATACAGATATCATAACTTTCTGCCGCACAGGGGCCTGCAAAAAGCACCATCCGATCTCCTCCGAGTGTGATTTTGTCTGTGATGGATACTTTGTCTTTGAATGTTTCCACGGTTTGGTCGTTGATGGTTAATCGTAATCCGATTCAGTTTTTTTACAGAATCAGGGCTTTATTATCTTCTCCAATGTACCGGTAGAAGCGAGAATCAAATCACTGATTTCCCGGGCCACACCCTGCCCTCCCTTGGCGGAGGTCACGATATCCACCTCTTTCTTTACATAGTCAAGTGCATCAGCAGGGCAGGCTGAAAGTCCGCAATCGCGAAGCACTGCCAGATCATTGATGTCATCTCCAATATAGGCAACATGCTTTTTTTTGAGTTTGTGAAACTGAATCAGTTTTTCAAATACAGCATGTTTATCCATGATGCCCTGATGGCAAAAGTCGAGTTTCAATTCAGCCGCACGGTTGCTAACTACCTTTGATTCCCGGCCGGTGATGATGCCCACCAATATACCTGCCTTTTTAAGGTGACTGATGATATATCCGTCCTTGACATTGAATTGTTTGATCTCGCTTCCGGTGTCATCAAAAATGATTTTGCCATCGGTGAGTACCCCATCCACGTCAAAAAAAATGGCTTTGATCTGGGATGCTTTCCTGATTTGCTCCCGGGTGTATTTACCCAGCACTTCTTTTACAGGCATTTGCTGCGAAATTTCTTAAATAATGTCGAAAATTAAGGAAAATATCCGTCACCCCATGAAGATTGTAAAGGTTAGTATTTCTGCCCTCATCACCCTTGGTTTAGTTTACTTTCTCAACAATACATGGAACTTTGGTCAGCCGATTCCCGCGCTCGGCAAATTCCTGGATCCTTTTCATGGTGTATGGCAAAATGCCGAAACAAAAGACATCAGGAATGAGGAATTGAAATTAACAGGATTGAAAGATAAGGTGGTTGTATTATATGACAGTGTGATGATACCGCATATCTATGCCAGGAATAATGAACGACCTGTATATGGCACAGGGTTATGTAACCGCAAGGCACCGGTTGTGGCAGATGGAATTTCAAACCCATGCGGCTGCAGGAAGGATAAGTGAAATCATCGGCGCCGCTGCCCTGGATTATGATCGCAGACAACGCAGACTGGGAATGGTATATGCTGCCGAACAGGCATTGAAGTCGGCAGAAAAAAATCCCGAAGCACTGGCCATGATTGAAGCCTATACCAATGGTGTCAATCAGTACATTGAATCACTGGATGATGATGATCTTCCACTGGAATACAAACTATTGAATTACAAGCCCGAACCCTGGACAAATCTGAAATTCGGATTGCACCTGAAATCCATGGCACAGACATTAAATATCGGGGACAAGGATTTAGAGATGACCAATGCCTTGAAGCTGCTTGGTAAGGATATGGTTGATTTGCTCTGGCCTGACAATGAAAACACTGGTGATCCTATTGTGGATAATTCCGGTAACTGGAAATTCAAACCTATAACCCTCGATAGCGTTCCGCTTGCGTTGCCTGACGAACTGGTTAATATCAAACCCAATGAGAAACCGGCCAAAGGCGTGGGCAGCAACAACTGGGCAGTGGGTGGATTCAAAAACGCAAACGGGCTCTCCAATTCTGTGCAATGATCCTCACCTTAAGCTAAGCCTTCCATCCATCTGGTACATCATCCATTTGCAATCTCCTGATGTGAATGTGATGGGAGCCTCCTTACCGGGAGTGCCCACAGTGATCAGCGGCTTTAATGATTCCATTGCCTGGGGTGTAACCAACGCCCAGCGTGACCTGGTGGACTGGTATAAAATTCAGTTTAAGGATGAAAGCAGAAATGAATACCTGAGTGACGGCACATGGAAGCCTGCCCGCAAGGTGATTGAAAAATTTATCATGAAAGGTGAAGATCCATTTTATGATACCGTTACCTATACCCACCATGGCCCTGTACTTTATGATGAAAACTTTCATGGTGTAGAGGAGAGAAATCATTATGCCTTCCGGTGGGTAGCTCACGATCCATCCGAAGAAGTACTCACATTTTTTAAACTGAACCGGGCCAAAAATCATAATGACTACCTGAAAGCACTTGATCACTATGCTTCTCCGGCACAGAATTTTGTATTTGCTTCCGTCAGTGGTGATATTGCCATGCGCATTCAGGGTAAGTTTCCCGTAAGAAGAAAAGAGGAAGGCAAATATCTGCTGGATGGAACAAAGACTTCTACCGAATGGCTAAGCCTTTATACCCAATGATCAGAACGTGATGTATAAAAATCCTTCACGGGGTTTTGTTAGTTCAGCCAATCAGTATCCGGCAGACAAAACGTATCCCTATTACATAACATCCACCAACTACGAGGCTTACCGTAACCGCAGATTAATAAATTACTTTCAGAAATGAGTGAAATTACTCCGCGCGACATGATGGAGATGCAATCCGACAACTTCAATTTGAAAGCCGCGGAAAGCCTTCCTGTATTTATCTCACTTCTTGATACTGCAGGTTTCAACGAACCTCAACGCGCTGCGTACCGGATCCTAGGCGGCTGGGATTACGAAAATGATAAGAGTTCACAAGGCGCATCCTATTATGATGCCTGGTGGCGTGCCTTGTATTCCCTTATCTGGGATGAAATTAAAAACAGTCAGGTTGCACTGGACTATCCCACTGATTACACAACCATTAAATTGATCCAGGAAAAACCGGATTTCAACTTCTTCGACATTGGAGGGACACCTGAAAAAGAGTCTGCCAGGGAAGTGATCAACATCGCGTTTGTAAAGAGCGTTGACATAATAGAAAAATGGAAGACTGAAAAAGGAAAACAACCGGCATGGTCAGATTATAAAGACACGATGATTGGACATTTGTTACAGGGACTACCTGCCCTTAGCTATCACGTAGAAAATGGAGGAACCGGTGACGCCATCAATGCAACAACAAAAACAAATGGACCGAGCTGGCGCATGGTGGTGAGCCTTGAAAAAACCAAAGTAAAGGCATGGGGTATATATCCCGGAGGTCAATCGGGAAATCCGGGAAGTCCTTATTACAGTCAACTGCTGAATGCATGGGCAAACGGTAAATATATTCCCTTTCAGTTTGAGTCTGATCCTGGTAAAATGAAAGATATAGTCACTTCCCTCACCTTAACACCAATCAAATGAAATTTCTGGTTCAGATATTATTAACAATTACTTTATGTGCGGTGCTTCAATACTTTCTTCCATGGTGGACACTCGCAATCGGTACATTCGTTGTTGCATTTCTTTTTGATCAAAAAGGGTTCCCTTCTTTTGCTGCAGGATTTATAGGTGTTGGAATACTTTGGCTCGGGACTCGCGACCTATATCAGTATGGTGACAGATTCTATTCTCACCGTCAAGCTTAATCAACTTCTGCCAATTAACTCATTTGTAGTCACCGTTTTGGTTGGAGGACTTATAGGTGGCTTCGGAGCATTGACGGGATCGCTATTGAGGAAACTATGATGTAGAGCATCGTGCCAGGCATGAAATGCACTTCATTGAAAACAAAAAAGCCCCACTACTGTGAGGCATTTTGTCGGGGTGGCCAGATTCGAACTGACGATCTCTTGGTCCCAAACCAAGCGCGATACCGGGCTACGCTACACCCCGAACTACCAAATAAGGCCGCGAAGATATAAAAACATATTCAACAACCAATTTTTTTGTGATCCCAGCTGGAGTCGAACCAGCAACCTGCTGCTTAGAAGGCAGCTGCTCTATCCAATTGAGCTATGAGACCTGGATACTTTCATTTCTGACGAAAAACCTTCCCGACACAGGTCGGGATGCTCTATCCAATTGAGCTATGAGACCTGGATACTTTCATTTCTGACAACCCTCTGATAGAAAAACCTTCCCGACATAGGTCGGGATGCTCTATCCCGTTGAGCTATAAAATCATAAAAGAACGAGAGCGGAGGGGGGGGGATTCGAACCCCCGGTACGGTTTAACCCGTACGACAGTTTAGCAAACTGCTGGTTTAAGCCTCTCACCCACCTCTCCAAAAAACTTTCCTTAAACATTAAAAAAGTATTTGATTGGTACTTTTCTTGTAAAAAAGGAGTGCAAATATAATTGCTGAATAATAGTAAACCGCCAGTTTTTCCTTTTTTTTTGATGTTTTACGTCTACACCAAATCGATCATCGTCTTCATTGAATCAGAAAGTTTATGGAAATAAAAATTCTTCCCGATTACAATTCGCTCTCTGCCTCTGTGGCTCAACTGATTAGAGCATTTATAAAAAATAAAAACTCTTCTTTCATCTGTCTTGCCTCAGGTCATACGCCTGTAGGTGTTTTTCATGAACTTGCCAGGGAAATAAAAGACAACAGGCTGGATCTGAGCCATTGTACATTTCTAAGTCTTGATGAATGGATCGGAATCGACCCAGAAGATTCGGGTTCATGCCTTACCATGTTAAGGAAAGATTGCTTTGAACCACTTCAAATTCAACCTCATCAGATTGCATTCTTCAACGTGCAAAACAGTGATCTGAAAAAGGAATGTAACCGGATCAATTCTCTCATTGAACATCACGGTGGGCTGGATATCATGCTCGTTGGAGTTGGCACAAACGGACATATCGGAATGAACGAACCTGGTACATCATTCGACTCCTATGCGCACATCAGTACACTGGCGGAAGAAACAAAATCCGTAGGACAAAAATATTTCGATAAGCCCACTTCATTGTCATTGGGAATCACCCTGGGTCTTCGTCATCTGCGAGAAGCAAAATTACCTATTATAATGGCCAATGGAGAAAAGAAAGCAGCGATCATCTCAAAAGGATTAACGCAACCACCCACTGAAGAAATTCCGGTGAGCGTTGCTCAACTGATTCCGCATGGTTATGTAATGCTTGATATGGCCGCGGCAAGTCACTTATCTCAATAGGATTTTATTTACTGATCCGGTTCAACGCGAAGCAGGCTGCGCCAATTGCTCCGGCAAAATCATTGAAGCGTGCCTTCAATACAGGTGTGGAATTTCCGTCAGGGCGCCATTCATATAGATTCATGAATTCCGCTAGAGGTTTGAATAAATTTTCATCAGCTTGTGCGATGCCACCACCTAAAATAATTTGTTGAGGTGCGATAATATTTATGAGCGAACACAATGCCACAGCCAGCTTTTTAACAGACCTCAACCATACTTCTTTAGCATAAGTATCTCCGTTCGCATACGCTGATACAAGTTCTCGCGTGGTCTTGAAGTTATTATTGCTTCGCCTGGGGACGGATTCATTCCCTATGGCATCTTCAAGTGTGCCTGGCACTTGCAGAAATCCTATTTCTTCACTGTCAGCATTGAGCGATATATCCCCAATACTTCCTGCCCGCTGATTTACTCCCTGATACAATTTTCCATTGATGAGAATTGCCCCTCCTACACCGGTTCCCAATGTCAGCAAAACCACATGCTTTAGCCCCTGAGCCACACCGAAATTAACTTCTGCCAGCAACGCTGCGTGCGCGTCATTCAACACATGCACATCTTCTTTAAGGAACTCACTCCAGTTGAATCGCTCCAGTCCTTCCAGCCGGCCCGGCATGTAATTAATCTGCTTGTTATTGTCATCTGGCAAACCTGGTGCTGCCAGTCCGGTACATGAAGCTTCTGCATTTACTGCCCGGATATTTGCAAAGGCTTCATATACTGCGCCCCGCCAGTCGGTATTGCGTATAGAAATGATTTCCCTGGCCAAAACCTCTCCTTTTTGAGTGATTAGTACCGCCTTGACATTAGTACCACCCAGATCAATTCCGATTGCATTCATTTTATGATTCATTACTTTTCGAAGATATGGCTTAATTTGCGCCAAAAGGCAATTGCAAATTTGAATGAAGAACATTTGATTTTATAACTTTGTCAGGATTTTAACTTATGAGTCTGTTTGGTGAATTTGGGTGGATGGAAGGACTGATGATCGTAATCTTCCTGGTTGGTTACGGACTGTATCTTGGTCGCATCATAAAAATAAGCCGCACCCTTCACACGCCCTTCAAATCCATCTTTATTAAGTTATTCCTACGAACCGTGTTCATGGCATTGCTGATCATCGCATTGCTTGGGCCAACCTTTGGAGAAAGCAAGCGCGAAATAAAATCGGTAGGAAAAGACATTATGATTTGTGTCGATTTATCCAAATCGATGGATGCCTATGATGTGCAGCCAAGCCGGCTGGAGAAAGTGAAATTTGAAATGAAGAAGATTGCAGATGCTTTCAGCTCAGATCGCCTTGGCATTATAATTTTTTCTTCGGAGGCATTCATGCAATGTCCGCTCACCTATGATCAGAATGCCATTAATCTTTTTATTGAGACCATGAACACCAGCCTGGTACCTTCAAGCGGCACTGATTTTGCTCCCCCGCTTCGCATGGCCTTGTCAAAGCTCGAGGATAATGAAGGGCCCAGTAACCAACAAAAGTCGAAAGTGATCGTTCTGATCAGTGATGGCGAGGATTTTGGCGAGGAAACCAATGAAATAGCAAAAGAAGTGGAAGATAAAGGATATAAACTTTTTACATTGGGGGTTGGCACTGAAAAGGGGAGTCAGATTATGGCTGGTAGAGGGTATAAAACCGATAAACAGGGCAACACCGTGATATCAAAACTCAATACATCTTCACTTAAATTACTGGCATCCAAAACCGATGGCGAATACTTTGAAATCAATGAATCACGCAACGATGTGAATAAACTGATCAACACGATCAGTAAAATAGAAGGTCAGATGCGCGATGCCCGGGTTATTGACGCCTCAGCCAACCGCTACTATTACTTTCTGCTGGCCGCCCTTATACTGCTGGCACTGGATATTCTGATCAGTGTAAAAACAATAACCATATGAAGTCACTGCTCATCGCATTTGTATTGCTTGCCTTCACGGTTGATCCAGGTAAGATCGGTAAAATCAATTCGTTGAAATCAGAGGCGAAGGAAGCCTATAAAAAAGGGGACTTTACAAGGGCGATTGAAAAATATACGTACCTCGTAGATTCACTTAATGTAACCGAAGACGAAGTGCGGCTCAATCTTGCCAATGCCTACTTTGAAGCCAATGACACTGTTAATACCTTTCAACGATATCAGCCCCTTACTCAGAGCACCAATTCAAAAATCCGATCGGTAGCACATCAGCAAATGGGTGTGCTTGCCAACCGGCAGGGAAAATTTGAAGAAGCTCTTGCCAGTTTTAAACAAGCATTGAAGGCCGATGCCACCAATGAAGATGCGCGTTATAACTATGAAATGGTGAAGAAGAAACTGGAAGAGCAAAAGAAAAAGGAAGAAGATCAGAAAAAGCAGGATCCGGAAAAGAAAGACAAAAACGAGGATCAGAAGAAAGAGCAGAATAAAGATCAAAAGCAAGATCAGAATAAAGATAAACAGGATCAAAAAGATAAACAGGATCAGGAAAACAAAGATCAAAAAGATAAAGAAGAGCAGAAGGATAACGAGCAGAAAGAAAAGCAGGACAAAGAATCGAAAGAGAAAAAAGAAAAAGAACAGCAACAGAAAGAACAAGAACAAAAAGAGAAGGAAAATGAAGACAAGAAAGATATTCCTCCTTCTGTTTCAGATAAGCTGAAGCAAATGGAAATGAGCGAAGAAAAGGCGAAGATGATTCTGGAGGCTATGAAGAATCAGGAAATTCAATACCTGCAACAGAACAAGCGCAAGGCTACCAAACCAAAGGACAAAGGCAAACCGGACTGGTAATAGATTCAAAATTCCATACGCCTGGTTTAAAACCCGTTATGATCGTATTACTGAACATAAACGCGAATTAGTTAACTATTGAATCTTGACTTGTAAAACATAACCTGCTATGAAAGAAGTATACATTGTTTCTGCTGTGCGCACTCCCATTGGAAGTTTTGGCGGAAGTTTAGTTAGTCTATCTGCTACTCAACTGGGCGCCATTGCTGTGAAAGGTGCGATATTCAGAATTGGTCTCGATCCAAAATTGATTCAGGAATTATTTTTCGGAAATGTAATTTCAGCAGGCCTCGGTCAGGCACCAGCCACGCAGGTTGCTGTAGGCGCAGGACTTGGTTATGAAATTCCCTGCACACTGATCAACAAAGTATGTGCTTCTGGAATGAAAGCTATTATGGTGGGGGCACAATCCATCATGTTGGGACACAACGATGTAGTGGTTGCTGCCGGTGCTGAAAGTATGTCAAACATTCCCTATTACCTTTCGAAGGCGCGTTATGGATACAAGTATGGAAATGGTGAATTACTGGATGGTTTAACTCATGATGGTCTGACCGATGTTTACAACCATTGCGCCATGGGTGTCTGTGCCGACAACACAGCAAGGGAAATGAATATATCCCGACAGGATCAGGATAGCTTTGCCATACATTCATATAAGAGGGCCGCTGAAGCATGGGCAGCAGGAAAATTTAAAGATGAAGTAATACCGGTTGAGATTACCGGGCGCAAAGGAGAAGTGACACACTTTGCTGAAGATGAAGAATATAAAAATGTAAACTTTGACAAAATTCCCGGACTACGGGCCGTGTTTACAAAAGACGGTACCGTAACGGCTGCCAATGCCTCTACCATTAATGATGGAGCAGCGGCTGTTATCCTGATGAGCAAAGAGAAAGCAAAAGAACTTGGCCTTACCCCCATTGCAAAAATACTGGGCTTTGCCGATGCCGCGCAGGACCCGATGTGGTTCACCACCACACCTTCACTGGCTATTCCAAAAGCGATGAAGATTGCAGGCATAGAAAAAAGTGATGTAGGCTATTATGAAATCAATGAAGCTTTTTCTGCTGTAGCCATTGCCAATAATATGAAACTGGGTCTTGATCCGGATAGAGTAAATGTTAACGGAGGGGCTGTGGCATTGGGTCATCCGCTGGGAGCTTCTGGAGCACGGATCACAATCACGCTTGCAAGCGTCTTGAAACAAAATAACACGTCAATTGGTGTTGCTGCCATTTGCAATGGTGGCGGAGGAGCTTCAGCCATCGTTATCGAAAAAGTATAGGACAACAAGGGTTGGTTTTGTTCGTTTCCCTATTTCATTAAACTACCGATGTTCAGAGTTATTCTTTTCACTTTTTTATTGATCGGGCAAGTTGCTTTTGCCCAAAAACAAATCAAGACATACCATGATCCAATGCAGATGAGAATCCATGAGGATTATTTAGTTTCTGCACAAGATGGTCAGACCATGGAAGGAAAATACCGCAAGTTCTTTCCAAATGGAAACCTCGCCATTGAAGGTGAGTTTAAGAATGGTGTGCGATGGGGCACCTTCTATGAATATCATGAAAACGGTAAACTCATTCGCAAGATCAGCTACGAAGATGGAATGCGCCATGGCACCGTGGAGGTATATGATGAACATGGCCAGCCAATACAACAGGCCTTTTATCAAAATAATAAATTGGTCGACAGCATTAAATCATTTTTTCCAACAGGTATAATAAAACAAGAGGGGCGTTTTGTAAAAGGTAAGCCTGATGGCCTTGTGAAAGAATATTACCCTTCCGGTAAGATTCAGAAGGAGATTAATTATAAGAATCAGCAACCCAACGGAATTTCCAAAACCTATTATGAAGGTGGAGGGATTGAAACCGAAGCCAACTACCGGGATGGTTTTGTGAGCGGGTTTTACAGGCTGTACTATCCCAACTCACAACTGGAAATGGAATACACCATCAGAGAAGGTGAAAAAACAGGCGACTTCATGTATTATGATCAGGAGGGACATAAACTACTGGAAGGACATTTCATGAATTCGCGGTTGCATGGCGATAATATCGGATACTATGCCGATGGCACCATCAGACATAAATATCAGTATAAGGAAGGTAGTCGGATAGGAACGAACTACGATTATTATTCAAATGGCCAGGTGAAAGTAAGAGAACAGATATCGGGAGGCGGAGCAGAAAGCAAAATGACCGAGTACAGGGAGGATAACCAACTGCTGTCTGAAAAAACCTTTCGCGATGGAAGGCCATACGGCACGTGGCTATATTATTTTCAGGATGGAAAAACTCTATCAGCAAAAGAGACCTATCAGAACGGCCAGTTGAATGGCATACGCACCACGTATCACGCCAGTGGAATGAAAGCCACAGAAGAAAACTGGAAGTTTAACCTGCTTCATGGCATCGTAAAAAATTACTATGAAGATGGAAAATTGCTTTCGCAGGCAGAATACCGATCAAACCGTCTGCACGGACTCTATACCTCCTGGTATTCAAATGGCAATATTAAGGAGCAGGGAAGCTATATCGCCAACAAAAAGCACAATGAATGGAAAGAGTATAATGAATCGGGAGTATTAGTTCGGACAAACATCTACAAAGCCGGATTGCTGGTGGAAGAGAAATAAAGCAACAGGAAGTTGTAGGGTAAAAACTTCCTTAGCTAATTTGCGTCATTAGCAAAATACCATGCAGGCAATCAAAGAAACACACTTTCAATTCAAAGGCCAGACAGGTTTTTACCGCGGCAAGGTAAGGGATGTATATTACTTTGGCGACACTATGGCCATGGTTGCCACCGATCGCATCTCGGCCTTTGATGTGGTACTTCCGCGAGCCATTCCTGATAAAGGGCGAGTGCTCAATCAGATTGCTGCCCGCAACCTTGAAGCCACGAAAAATCTTGTTCCCAACTGGGTCATTAAAACACCCGATCCGAATGTGACCATCGGATTCAAGTGTGAGCCTTTTGCTGTTGAAATGGTGGTGCGGGGCTACCTCGCAGGCCATGCCGCACGTGAATATAAAGCCGGGAAGAGAACCCTTTGCGGAGTGACGTTACCAGAAGGACTGAAGGAAAATGATAAACTCCCAACACCGATCATCACGCCTACCACCAAAGCCCATGTTGGTCATGATGAAGATATTTCGAGGGAAGCAATTCTTGCACGGGGCATCGTAAGTGAAGAAGATTATCTGCAACTGGAAAAATTCACGTTAAGGCTTTTTGAAAAAGGAACCCAGCTCGCAGCCGAACGAGGTCTGATCCTGGTGGACACGAAATATGAATTCGGAAAACATAATGGTGCCATCTACCTGATTGATGAAGTGCATACTCCTGATTCATCACGGTATTTTTACAGACAAGGTTATGAGGAAAGACAACATAAGAATGAACCTCAAAAGCAACTTTCGAAAGAGTTTGTAAGACAGTGGTTGATTGAAAATGGTTTTCAGGGGAAAGAAGGACAAAAAGTACCTGAAATGACTGATGAGATTGTAAGGTCCATATCCGAACGCTATCAGGAACTGTATCAACAGATGACCGGAGAGACCCTTGAACCAGTTAATTACGAAACCTTGCCCGAACGAATTGAACAGAGTATCGTTAATTACATAAAATAAGTTAATTTTAGCCCCTGTAATATCCCGCTATGAAGTATTCAGTAGACAAGCAAGAAAAATATACACTACTCCGCCTTAACGAAGAAAAGTTAGACTCCAGTATTGCGCCACAATTAAAATCAGAAATGGTTACCCTGCATGCTGAGGGTGTGCGCAATATCATTTTAGATCTATCAGAAGTAAAGTATACGGACTCATCGGGTTTGAGTGCGCTGCTCGTAGGCAATCGGATTTTGCAGGAAGACAATGGTATATTTGTTCTGGCCCGTTTGTCAGATCATACCATGAAACTCATCAAGATATCTCAGCTGGACAGTGTATTGAATATATTGCCCACGGTAGAAGAAGGTATCGATACCGTTTTCATGCATGAGATCGAAAAAGACATGAAAGACGAAGATTAAAAGTCTTCGTGCCGTTTTCTTACCTAAAGCCTGAGATAACTTAGGCTTTTTTATTAGGTCCAAACCAGATAATATACCGTGAGTATTAAGCTTACCATACTGGGATCGAGCGGGGCCCTGCCGGCCTGGGGAAGGTTTCCTACCTCTCAGTATCTGAACATTGAAAACCGGCATGTTCTGATCGACTGTGGTGAGGGTGCCCAGATGCAACTGATGCGTTATCAGGTTCCCTTTATTAGAATTGATCATATATTCATCAGTCATTTACATGGCGATCATTACCTTGGGCTGATGGGTTTATTATTTTCCATGCATCTGCAAAGACGAACCAATGACCTTCATCTGCATAGCCAGAAAGGATTGGATGAAATAATCCTGTTACAACTAAAGTATTCCAGATCATCACTAAACTACAACATTATTTTTCATGCGTTTGATGCTTCTATGGCTCAACTCATTCATGAAGATGAAACCTTCACCGTGCACACCATTCCACTTATACACAAACTGGATTGTGCCGGATTCCTGTTTCGCGAAAAACCGAAACCAAGAAAAATCAATAAAGATAAATTACAAAAAGGAATGCTGCTTCAACACATTGCCTTGCTGAAGACCGGTGCTGATGTGCTTGACGGTAATGGTAATATTTTATATCGTAACAGCGATTACACGCTCCCTCCACAAACTCCTTTGTCGTATGCATTTTGTTCAGATACAGCATTGAATGAAAATATGATTGAACAAATCCGATCGGCAGACCTTTTATACCATGAAGCAACGTTTATGGAAGAAGAGAAGGAAAAAGCGAAAGAAACAAAGCACAGCACGGCAGCAGAAGCCGCCACCATTGCACTGAAAGCTGGTGTACGTAAATTACTGATCGGACATTTTTCTGCACGCTATCGTGAACTGGAACCCATGTTGCTGGAAGCCAGGGGAATTTTTCCGAACACTGAACTTGCCATTGAAGGAACTACTTTTGAAGCTGGCCAATGACACTTGAACAAAAAAAAAACCGGTTGTTTGTAATCCTTGCAGGAATATTTCTCACAAACGCCATCATGGCGGAATTGATTGGAGTGAAAATCTTCTCCGGTGAAAATACGCTGGGTTTTCAACCTGCCCATTTGAATATCATGGGGTTCACAATGGACTTCAATCTTACTGCGGGCGCGGTGATCTGGCCCGTGGTGTTTATCACTTCTGATCTCATCAATGAATATTTCGGAAAGCCCGGAGTGAAACGGATCAGTTACCTGGCAGCATTCTTTATTGCCTATTCTTTTATTGTAATATTTTTCACCATAAAACTCCCTCCTGCCCAATGGTGGCTGGATGCCAATAACCTGGATGCTGAAGGCAATTATTTCAATATGGATTTTGCTTTCAATAAAATCCTGGGCCAGGGACAACGGATTATCATTGGTTCACTGGCAGCCTTCCTGATTAGTCAGCTTGTGGATGTATTCGTATTCCAGAAATTAAGAAAACTTACCGGACAAAAAATGCTATGGCTAAGGGCTACAGGATCTACCCTGGTATCACAATTCATCGACAGCTTTGTGGTGCTTTACATTGCATTTTTTGGTGTGTTCTCTGGCCAGCAGATCATAGCCATCGGCATTACCAACTACATTTATAAATTCTCTGTTGCCATTCTATTAACGCCACTCATCTATCTGGGCCACTATCTGATAGATCGTTATTTAGGAAAGGAAAACGCTCAAAAGATCTCGGAGGAAGCAGCAATGGAAAGCCAATCATTTCTTTGATTGCCGAATCACATCCAGCACAATTCCTGTAGCGATGGCTGCATTTAATGATTCTGCTTTTCCATAGCGGGGCACGGTGATCTTCTGACTTACGAGTTTTTCAACTTCAGGGGATATCCCGTGCGATTCGTTACCGATAACAACCAGGCCACCATTGGAAAAAGAAAGTGTGTGCACATCCAGGCCGTCTACGAATGCTCCATATATTGGTTTGCGCACCGCGGTGAGGTACTCAACCAGTGAAACGTATTGCAGTGCCACCCTGCAAAACGAACCCATGCTGGCACTCAACACTTTAGGGTTGTAAAAATCAGCAGTATCCTCCGATGCAATGATATTTTTTACTCCATACCAGTCTGCAGTGCGGATGATCGTACCCAGATTACCAGGATCACGGATCGAATCAAGCACCAGGGCAATCTCACCATCTCCTATTGAAAGCGGCCCATTCGGTTTTATTTGTGCTACTGCAAGGGCTGCGTCATTTGATTGAAAGCTTCCCAATGAAGACAACTGTTCATAGGAAGCGGTCACGACCTCGGCCCCACTCATTCGAAGTTGTTTCTCATGCTGATCAATAAACTCCTGCGATGCAGCCACCCATAGGGTAATAAAATCTGAGTTCAGGAGCTCCGTTACACTTTTGGCACCCTCCACCACAAAGCGTTGTTCCTGTATCCGGTATTTCTTTACTTGCAATGATTTGATATACTTTACACTGGCTTTGGAGATCATTGTGAAAAAGTTAAAAAGAATTGTTTTGGTTATAGTTCTGCCCTGGCTGCTGAGCAGTTGTCTGGGCACCCGCTATCTCCAAGAAAACCAAAAGTTATTGTATCGCCAAAAAATTGATGCTCCTAAGGGTTTTAATTCTTCTGTACTCCCTGATCTGTATGTTAAAGAAGTGAACCGGAGGCTTTTAGGACTCCCGATAAATTCCCTGGTTTGGATGCATCACTGGGGAGAGAAACATTATGAGCAGCAAGAGTATATCGATAAGAAAAAAAGAATTGAAGAAAAGTTTGACAAGAAAATAGCAGCCACAAAAAAGCAATCGAAAATCTCTCAGTTGCAGTATAAAAAACAACAGAAGTCGGATGCTATTACAAAAAAAATAGATAACGGCAATAACCGCATGCAATGGGGTGAACCTGCCACGGTATTTGATTCTGTCAGCGTAAGCATGACCCGTGACAAAATCGAAAATTATCTATTTACGAAAGGATATTTTAAAAACAGCGTTTCATTCAAAACCACAGAATTTAAAAAACGGGTAAGTGTAACGTATGAGATTTCGCCCGGGGGTGCCTACCATTACGATACCCTATTTTATCAGGTACCCGACAAACAGGTGCTCGCACTTTTGCTTAAAGAAAAAAATCTTAGTCTGATCAGAAAGTATGATCAGTATGATCAGGATAAATTAAACAAAGAGCGCGAACGTATTGATCTCTTCCTGAAAGATCGGGGCTATTATGATTTTACCAGGCAGTACATTGAATTTTCAGTTGACACCAGTTACTCTGCCAATCATGGCATCGCTTTGAGAATAGAGATCAAAAATCCACCAAGAAGAAGCACACATCAAAAATTCAAAGTTGATTCAATCATTTTCACAACCGATGCAGCTGTTAACGCCAATGATCATATCAAAAGGATATCAGAGGCATATCGCGACATCACCTACCATTATTATAAGAAGCAGTACAGTAAAAAGATTCTTGGTCAGCGTGTGTTCATTCATCAAGACAGCCTCTATAGCCGATCCAATACATTTAATACACAGCGCCAGCTGGCCAACCTTGATACATTCAAATTCATTAACATTAATTATGATACTTCAGGAGGTAAGTTTATTACCAACATTTTCTCCAGTCCGCTGGATCGTTATTCATGGTCGAACGAAGCAGGTGTGACTGTGACACAGGGATTTCCTGGTCCGTATATAAGCACCAGTTTTAAAAAGCGAAACGTATTCGGTGGGCTTGAAATTATTGAACTCAACGGTAGATTTGGATTTGAAGGTGTCGCCTCAGCCACAGATTTCAGCAACATTTATACAAGCACAGAAGCAGGAATAAACGGAAGCATCCTCTTCCCTCAGTTTCTATTTCCCTTTAAAGAAAAGAAAGCCTATCAGTTAGGTAAATACAACCCCCGCACACGTCTGCTTGCCGGTTATACCTATACTGACCGCCCAGAATACCAGCGATCTATCACGACATTATCAGACACTTACATATGGGAAAAAAAACAAACGATCCGTTATTCATTAACATTAATCAGCTTAAACGTAATCCGGTCAACGCTCCTTCCAGCATTTGATTCCCTGCTTCTTAACCTGCAGCAAAATCAGGGTAATAATCTGCGTAATTCATTCAAGCCTTCGTTTGTGAGCAGTGTGATTTTTGGTGTTACCTGGAATCCCAATAATTATGGCAACACCGAGCGGAGTTCACTTTATATTCGTGCACAGGCAGAAACCGGTGGCACCCTGTTTAATGTAGCCCTGCCTGCATACATCACCAATCTTGGTCTTGAACTTTATAAATATGTAAGATTCAATCTCGATGTACGAAGATCAAAAGTAATAGATAAAAATACCTTAGTAGCATATAGGGTCAATACGGGTGTTGGCTACGCATACAGCGACAATGAGGTACTTCCCTATGAAAAGTATTTTTTTGTTGGAGGCAGTAATAGTATAAGAGCTTGGCGGCCAAGAAGGCTGGGGATAGGCACAGTGCCACCAACCCTGAGTTCTAATCCGAAAGCTGATGGTCTGTTTGATTACAGTTTTGAGAAACCCGGTGAGATTATGCTGGAGGGAAGTATTGAACTCAGAAGAAAACTATTTGGATTTGTAAATGGTGCAATCTTTCTTGATGCAGGAAACGTCTGGACTTTTAAGGAATTACAACAAGGTGGTGAATCACCTACAAAAGCAAACTGGCAAGGTTCTTCCAAATTTGATAAAGGCTTTATGCGAGAGCTGGGAATCGGTACAGGGTTCGGCTTGAGATTTGATTTCTCATTTCTTGTGCTTCGCCTGGATGTAGGAATGAAAGTGTATGATCCTGGCCGCGAGCAGGGTGATCGATTTGTTTTAAATAAGTTTAGATTTTTTCAACCATTTGGAACCGACAGCGAGCCTGTTATTTACAATGTGGGTATCGGTTATCCATTCTGATCAAGATGTTTAGTTATTTCCTAATGTAAAATGAATATGGGTTACCATTCATGTATAATCAGGATCGAATAAAATGAGGGTAAGACAATCACTCAGTGTTGTATGTTTTTTTGTAGATTTGCTATGACTGCAACTATATGCGAAAAGCTAAATACATAATTCCATTCGTATTGTTCCTTTGTTTCAATCTGACCTACGCCCAGGATATAAGTAATTTCACTCAGTTTTTTTTCAACCCTTATTCATTAAATCCATCGTATGCAGGTATCGATGGTACCGGTGCACTTTTTCTTGCATACCGAAAACAATGGTCTGGTATTGATGGCGGACCTGAAGTCGTCAATCTGAGTTATCATACTCCACTCAAGTCAGGTCTGAGTATGGGATTCAATGCAGCCAATGATAGACGTGGTCTGCTTTCCAATTCAGGTTTGCTGCTTACCATGGCTTACTCGGTTCCATTGGGCGAAGCAAAATATATTCGCTTTGGCCTTTCAGGCGGAGGTTCATGGAATACCGTAGACTTGAATAAACTACAAAGTCAGAATATAGGAACAGATCCGGCACTGATCAACTTATTAAATCAAAATGCATCGATCATTGGCAATGCAGGATTATCCCTTCATTTAAAATCATTTCACATGGGCATTGCCATGCCTAATCTGTTTACACCCACCTATGTTAGTGAAGATGCCTTTAACATAACAGAAGTGAAACCATTTGAAGCTTTTGTGTTGCATGCATCAAACCGATTTTATTTCGCAAGTGGCAAGCATATTTTTGAGCCCTATGTGGTTTACCGTATCAATGATGGGCTGCCATCACAATATGAAGTTGCGGGCGTTGTACACCTTAATCATCTTGTCTGGCTTGGCGGATCACTAAAACAGGAATTTGGTATTTCCGCATTCGGGGGAATAAAATTAAATAAAATGTTTGCCGTTGGAGGCTCCTATACGTTAAAGAACACAGGCATTAATGAATTAAGCTTTCCCACCTATGAGGTTCATCTCAGTTTGCTCGGTGGCGCATCAAAGAATAAAAACAAGAGCAAGAATAAAACCAGCACCCCTGTCCCAACTGTATACTCTTTTGTGCACACGGAGTTGAGCAAGAAAACCAAAACCCAGGAGTTAACTGAAAAATACAATGCAGCCATAGCCAAAGCCGATAAGGCCTTTGCTGCAAAGCATTATGAAGATGCGAAAGTCGCCTATCAGGAAGCCCTGAAGTATAAGCCGGCAGATAGTTATCCTAAAACAAAAATCAGTGAGGCCGATAAAGCAATTTTTTATGACGCGAAAATTAACCAGGCCAACAGTGAGCTCGCTTCAAAAAGTTATGAGCAAGCCTTGATTGATTATGAGGCTGCCAGCAGTGTACATCCAAATGAAAAATATCCAAAAGAAAAAATTGCAGAGATCAAGGCCTTGATGGGAAAGAGTAATGAAGCAGAAGCGCTGGAAAGAAAATATAAAGAAACGGTTGCGAAAGGCGATGCTGCTTTCAAAGCTAAAGATTATAAAATAGCGAAGATATATTATACTGATGCGGTTGTGATTAAACCAGGAGAGCAATATCCGAAAGCGGAATTGAAAGAAATTGAGAGATTGCTTGCCGCCAGTGTTGTTGCAGGGCAACCTGCCAAAACTCCACCTGTTATTTTGGAGGAGACACCCAATGTGCCTGCAAAAGCTGAAATAAAAGAACTTCCCAAGACACCTGTTGAACGTCACGAAACCTTTACGCGTGGAAATCATTCGCAGGAACTGGCTGCCGGAAATTATGTTATCGCTGGTGTATTTGGATCCTCAACCAACGCCAGGAACTGGGCAAGGCAGCTTGTCGATTCAGGCTTAAACGCCAGTTATGGTTTCCTTACAGAAAAGAATCTCTGGTATGTTCACATTTTCTCAGGAAATGATATTAATGAAACAAAAGCACAACGGGATATTTACCGAAAGAAACCCATGTTAAAAAACGCCTGGTTACTAACTATTCAGAATTAAGCTTATGAAAGTGAGATTTTATTTTCTTCCTGTCATCTTGCTGTTCATGTTTACAACTGCCTGGTCGCAGGTACCTGTAATTCAGAAAATTGAACCCCAGAGTAATTTCCCGAATTTACGGATATTATTGATGGGTAGCGGTTTCAGTTCAGATAAAACAAAACTGCAGGTCTGGTTTGATCATGTCAGGGGTACGATCGTAACTTCCACTGATTTTTCAATAGAAGTTGAAGTGCCGGCACAGGCAAGGCTGGCAACGATCACTGTAGTGAACCTGACAAGCCGGTTATCAGCCCAGTCAAAAACCAGGTTTATGCCGGTATTCAGTGGAGAAGGATTTGATCCGGCAAAACTCAATGCACCTCTAAGTATCTCAAGCAGCAATGCGATTTTTGACATCATCTCTTCCGATATAGATGGTGACAACAAGCCTGATTTAATTGGTTCAAGATTTGAAAATACTGCAACCACTATGGCGCTTGCCCTTAACCAGAGCACCATTGGAAACATCCTTTTTTCAAACACAACAATTCCTTCCCTGAACATCAATGCACCTACCGGACACCTGGCAGTTGGTGATTTGAATGGAGACGGGAAACCTGACCTGGTAGCTTCAAGAAGTGGATCAACGGCAAACAGTGTTTTTGTTTTAGTGAACACCAGTACTATTGGCAGCCCTGGGTTTGCAACTCCAGTCACACGGATTCTTGATGCCACCCATGTTGCAAGGCAGGTAGAAGTGGCCGATTTAAATGGTGATGGAAAGCCTGAAATCATTGTAGCAAACTCTTCCAGCAGTGAATTATATATATTCCGCAATGAAAGTTCGGGGGGCATATTAAACATCAACAGCACACCGGTAAAGATCACTGTAACAGGTGCTTCTGAAACGCTGGCGCTTGAAGTGAAAGACTTTGATGGAGACGGAAAATCTGATATCGTTGCCACGCGTAATCAAAACCCAGATATTTTTCTATTAAAAAATACGAGTTCCGCTTCGGCCTTCAGCTTCACTGTATCCAAACTTACCGTTGCCGGTCAGTTTAATGATGTTACTTCTGCTGACTTCAATAAAGACGGAAAACTGGATATTGTAGCCACCAGTCTTTTTACTTCCCAGGCGCAGGTATTTATCAATCAAAGTACCAGCACTTCCCTTGCATTTTCAGCTACCCCAATAACACTCACAACAGATGCCCAGCCATTTGGTGTTGATGTCAGTGATCTGAATGGTGATGGGTTTCCTGATTTTATCATCCCAAGCCGAGGAGCTGCAACGCTGAATGCCTTTATTCACAATGGAAATGTTGCATCGGTTGGATTCACCAAAGTGGTCTTGACTACTGTAAAAAATAACTGGTTCGTACGGGCCGGAGACCTTGATGGAGATGCAAAACCAGATATCGCGTTCACTTCTTTCACCGGAACCACGGGTCCGTTTTCGATGGATATCCTGAGGAATAAAAATTGCCACAAGCCTCAGATTCTGAATGAACTTCCGCTCTCCCTTTGCGCTTCACAGACCATTAAACTGGAAACCATCCCAATTCCCGGAGTGACCTTCGATTGGAGTAATGGATTCAGTGTCATAAAAAGCAGTACCGACCCTTTCGCAAATGTTTCCATAGCCGCAACCTACACGGTAACTGCCAAAGGAGAAGGTACCTCATGTTCAGTAACCTCAACCCCGGTGATCATTCAATCAGGCGCAGGAACTGTACCTGCTGATCCTGTTATAACCACCAATGCGCCTATATGCGCTGGCAGTGCACTCACACTTTCTACACCTACGGTGAGCGGGGCCATTTACTCATGGAAAGGACCTGGAAATTTCACCTCTAATCTCTCCAGTATTTCAATACCTGCGGCAACCATAGCGAATGCAGGCTTGTATTCCCTCACGGTAAAAGTGGGTGATTGTTCAAGCAATAGTGTAGCTAAAAATGTCGACATCGTAACCTTCGGCAGTTTTTCCATTTCAAGTTCCGTGGCTGGTAACGCAATTTGTCAAGGTCAATCTCTTACACTCACCATAAATACAGAACCCGGATACAGCTATCAATGGATGAAAGACAATGTAAATATCAGTGGACAGACATCACCTTCACTTGTAGTGAATTCTGATGGCGCATATAAAGTGAAAGTCAGCAATACGGTGTTGGGTTGCTCACAGGAAACCGGTGCCGTAACGGTTGTAACCTATTTAACACCCGTAGCAGCTTTTACCATTGATGCAACAAGTTGTGTTGGTAGTGTTGTACCATTTGATAACGTAACGATATCAGATCCAAAGGTTACCGCAGTAATCTACTCCTGGGACTTTGGTGACAATTCAACCAGTGTGTTGAAAAATCCAACCCACATTTATTCAACCGCACAGGCATTTAGTCCTAAATTAACAGTGAGTTATAGCGGTGTCACCGGTTGCACCAGCACGGTGACTAAAAGTATTACTATTGCAGCGGGTACTGTACCCGTGCTATCAGCTACCCAATCCGAATTGTGCGCAAACGGAACAGGAATATCTTCGATATCCGTTACAGGCACTTTCGCTGAATTCAACTGGAGTACGGCTGCTACAACTTCCTTCATAAATGTGACCTTACCAGGCGAGTATTCAGTAAATACGGTTGATCCGAATGGTTGTGAAAGTTCCGCATCCATTATCATTTCAGAAAAAACAGACTGCGATCCTGGCAATGCGGTCAACAATATTCCGCTCGTATTCACACCCAATGGAGATTCGCAAAATGATTTCTGGATAATACCCGATATTGAAGACAGGCAAGAGTGCACCATGAATGTTATTGATGGCCGTGGGCGAAAGGTTCTTGAAAAGAAAGGATTTCCTATTGGAGGATGGGATGGGATTTCTGATGAAGGAAAACAAGTGCCTGACGGCACCTATTACTATGTATTGAATTGCCCTGACCAGCCGCCTGTTACTGGTTCTGTCTTAATTGTACGATAACTATTTTGATTGAGTGATGATGTGTGATCAAAAAGCTTTGACCGGTAAGATTCTTTATTTTTTTTCTTTCATTTTAATCACTCTTATCAGTATAAACAATTCAAGTGCGCAGACTCCTATAACCAATAACAATTGCGATCCACGCAGTACTGTTAACGGTGGTGCCTGCCCAACGGGATGTAGTTTCACTCCGGCTGTTGAAAAGGGATGTAATTGTTTTGATAATATTGATAACGATGGTGATGGACGAGTTGATGCAGCTGATATCAGCGATTGCGCACAGTATTTCGGACTTACTTTTGTAGGCCCTGGCACATCCAATTGCAGCCTTGTTCCTCCGGGAGGAAATGTCTTTGCCGGAATCGGTGCTCCTGCCCAATCACAGCAAAATACCGCTGACACACAATCAAAAGTTGCTGCAGGAGACATTACAGGAGATGGTGTTCCTGAAACGGTAATTACTTCGAAATGGAATAATGAAGTCAGGGTAGTAAATCCCAACGGAACCATCAATGCTTCCTATAACCTGAGTGGAAAGAAAAGCCTGTTCACGGGTTTTACCGATGTCGATGGAAAGGTAGCTGATCCTGACCGGTTGTTGCTTGAACATGAAGTATTGATTGTAGATATCAAGAGAGCTGCCAATCAAAACCCTGATAAGAAAGGAGAAATATTTGCTATTGTGAGTGCCCGCAAGGGGAATCCAAAAAGTGCACCAACAGGCTTTTACTTACTGGCTCTGACCTGGACCAAACCTGATCCAAACGGATTGCAATTATTATATGATCCTGTACCCCTCGGCACCAATCGCCCAGGTATTTTTGGAGTAGCCGATATGGATGGTGACGGCTTGGCAGAAATCTATTTAAGAGATCGGATTTATGCGGCTGAAACCGGAAAACTGTTGGCCAGTGATGGAAGCAGAACCCACCTCAACACAACCAACTGGGATAGTGATGTTACCTCTGCGCCCGTTGCCGTTAATGTGCAGGGAGATGCCAGAATGGAACTTGTTTGTGGCACCAGAATATTTTCAATTCCTTCCCTGACTAACCGTAATCCCGCAACGCCTGCCGGATTGACTCTTGTGAAGGATATGAATGTTGATTTCCCGGCTACCAAATGCTTTGTAAAGTTAATGAACGACCCGGCCGAATATGGGGTAGACACGCACAGCAGTACCAGTGTTGCAGATATTGACAGGGATGGATCTATAGACGTGATTATTTCAGGAGCCTTGAATTCAAGTTTAGGACGAACCGCTGTTTTTTACTGGAATATTGCCAAAAATAAAGTAGATTATGTACTAACACCCAACAGTACTGAACTTGGCCTTGCAGCGGCTGACCCGAACTTTACCAGTTATTCGACCGGCTGGATCTGGGGTGCAGGCAGAGTGAATATCGGTGATGCCAATGGCGATGGAAAATCAGACTTTACGTTGGTTGCCGGAAATCAGCTTTTTTGCTTTACTACCAATGCAGCGGATAAAATTGTTTCATTATGGACTCAAAATCCTACTTCAACCCTGTCTTCATCCGGAGCAAATCATATCATTGGCTATCGTTCAATAAATGATTCCAGATCAGGTGTTTTAACGGCCACTATTTACGACTTCGACAATAACGGACAACCGGAAATGGTCTATCGGGATTCACAATCACTCAATGTCATTGATGGTGCTACCGGTCAGAATTTATTATGGTCAGTAGTATGTCAGTCTCATACCTATACGGAAGGTCCTATTATTGCCGATGTTAATGGCGATGGAGCAACCGATATTTGTGTTACCTGTGCAACCGCCAAGTTTGATATCAATGATGACATTCAGCAACAGGCGCTTGGTCAAATCCGCATTTATTATACCAATGGAAACACGTGGTTGCCAACCCGAAAAGTATGGAATCAGCCAGGCTACTTTGTAGTCAATATCAATGATAATCTTACCCTTCCGTTTCCCCAGCTGGATCAGAGTACGGTCTTTGGTACAGGAAATTGTGCCAATGGATTGCCAGGACCTCAGCGTCCCATGAACGTTTTCCTAAACCAGGTACCTTTTTTAAATGCCAATGGTTGCCCGGTATTTCCGGCACCCGACCTTACTTTTAGCGGTGATGACCCCAATTTTCCTGGCGTAGATACCAATGGTGATGGGGTTGTAGAACCAGCCGTAATAGTCACTCCACCTATTTGTGGAAACCTGGATATCACTGTTCAGGTCCGTTATGGAAATATTGGCGATATTCCCATTAGTGATCTTGTTCCGGTAAGCTTTTTCAAAGGTGACCCTCGCCTGCCTGGCGCTATCAGACTTCACAATACAACGATTACCATTACTGATCTGCAGGTAGGAGCAAGTGTACTTTCCAATCCGATCACCTTCAATGGTAGTGGTGAAACCTTCGATATGTTCATCGCGCTTTATAATGATGGTTCTGTTCTTCCTATAGCAGCTGCGGGCCAGTCAACCAAAGAATGTACGATTGAAAACAACGTCTACAAGGTGCTGGTGACACCCTCCCCTTTTACAGCGCAGATCAATAAATTCAAAGACAATATCAAGTGTGTTGTTACCGATCCAAATGCCGGTGAATTACGGGCGCGTGTATTTATCGGCCCAACAGAAGTGTTTGATTTTAGTCCATATGCATTTCAATGGTATGCTGGCGCAGGCACCACTAATCCTATCCCTGCAGGCCAGGGTGGGCAAAGTCCTGTAATAACCGGATTGGTTGAAGGTACCTATACCCTGGTGGTTACCAATACACAAAAAGGGTGTGTTGCGGCACCGGTAAGTGAAACCATAACGCTTGAAATTGTCATCCCAACAGTGAATGTGATTCCATTTAACCAGACCCAGTGTAATCCACCCAATGGAAAAGTTGAGGCGCAGGTTGACGGAGGAAATACCGGTTTCAGTTTTCAGTGGTTTAGTAATGCCGTATCATTGGGTATTACCACTTCTGTGGCTGATGGATTGAAAGGCGATAATTATACGGTGGTGGTTACCCGCAATGGTTGCACAGCTGTTGCCAATGCACAGGTGCTGGATCAGGCCATCGAGCCGGATGCTGAGGCATCTGTGTTACAAAATGTAATTGATTGTTCTATTCCCCAAAGCGGATCTGTTACAGCCCAGGCCTTGTTATCAGGGGTTGTTCAAAACCCTGCTGAGTACACCTTCAACTGGTATTTTTATAACAATGTTGCTGGTACCCGGGGAAGTATTCTCCCTGCCATAAATGGAACCGGCCCTACGCGTACAGGGCTGGCGATTGGATTTTACCAGCTGGAAGTAATCAGGATCTCCACTCAATGTATTTCGAATCAAAGTCCGGTTGTTGAGATCACCAACAGCACCATTTTACCAACTGCTGTGATTACTGAAACCTTACCTCAGACATCCTGTGATCCGGCAAATCCAAATGGAGTACTCACTGCCAGTGTGCTGATCAATGGTTTGCCTCAAAATACAGCCGACTTTACATTTGAATGGTTTAGGGGAGATAATACACTGCCTGCCAACCTTCATACAACAATTTCAGGCGTAAAAGGCAGTGTTGCCGAAAAGGTAGCTGGGGGTGGAATATTCTATACCGTGAAGGTGACCTCTGCCTTGAATTGTTCAGCAACGGAGAAACTCATCATTTCCGAAGATGTGAATTTACCGGTAGTTACACTTGCACCCACTGACAACACTATCTGTGATCCTGGTATTGCCGGAACAAATTACAACGGATCAGTAACTGCCAGTGTAACCTTCAAGGGAGTGGCTGTTACTGATTTTTCAGATTATAAATTTGTGTGGCATAACGGTTCTCAGGTAACGGACCCAACTATTGCCGTTGCCAATGACAAAAGCCCTTCACTTACCCAGCTAAACGGAGGTTATTATACCGTTACTGCAGAACGGCTCAGTCTTGGATGCAAGTCTTTGCCTGAAACGCGAGAAGTAAAGAATTTATCTGCACCACCGGTAATCGTTATGAATGCCATTGGCTCTACCAATTGTACCACGGCCCCTAACGGGCAGGCACTGGTTTCAACCGTGGATACTAATCCGGTGTCTGGTCCAACCGGTATACTTGCGCCATATGCTTTTGAGTGGTTTACCGGTAATACCATTGCATCACCAATTGCCGGTGCCATCGATGGTATTCTGGAAGGTCGACAAGGGGCAGTCGGAGCTTTCTTTACAGTGAGGGTTACCAATCTCACCAATGGTTGCCGCAATACTGCCGCGGTAGAAGTGCCGGACAACAGAGTCATTCCCAATGTTACGCTTATTCAAACTCCCAACTCGATCTGTGACGCATCGCTCACCAACCCAGCAGTAAACTTTAACGGAACCGTTGCAGCTACCATCACCAACCAAATCGGTGCCATTGGAAATTATACCTTCACCTGGCACAATGGCCAGCAGGTAACCGATCCGGTAAACGGAACTTCAACGAGTCAAAACCTTGTCAACCTTAATGGAGGATACTACACCACTACTTCCGTACATACCCTTACCGGATGTGTGTCTGCTCCTGCCAATGTACAGGTACTGAATAATCAATTAATTCCAGTAATCGCTTCAAACACGGTTGGCTCAACCAACTGCGACCCAGCACTGGCCAATGGACAGGCGGTGGTATCAGATGTGGATGGTGCCGGCACAGGTGCAACTTTTGTGTTTCAATGGCACACCGGGGCAAATATCGCTTCTCCAATTGGAGGTGCAACAGCTGCCTCGCTGGCAAACCGCCAGGGTGGTGTAGGTGCTTTCTTCACAGTACGAGTAACCAATCAAACCAATGGTTGCCGTAATACAGCCACTGTAGAAATACCCGATAACCGAATCATTCCCAATGTATCGCTTATACAAACTCCCAACTCAATTTGTGATCCATCGCTCACCAACCCAGCAGTAAACTTTAACGGAACAGTGGCTGCAAGCATCACCAACCAAATCGGTGCCATTGGAAATTATACATTCACCTGGCACAACGGCCAGCAGGTAACCGATCCGGTAAACGGTACTTCAACGAGTCAAAACCTTGTCAATGTCAATGGAGGTTATTATACAACAACCACCCTGCATACTTCAACCGGTTGCGTATCTCCTCCCGCCAATATACAGGTATTAAATAATTCATTGATTCCTGTAATCGCATCAAACGCGGTTGGCTCAACCAACTGCGACCCTGCTTTAGCCAATGGACAGGCAGAGGTATCAGATGTAGATGGTGCAGGTATCGGAGTACCGTATGTGTTTCAATGGCACACCGGGGTTAATACGACTTCACCCATTGCCACCGCAACAGCAGCTATACTTGCAAACCGGCAAGGGGCTGTTGGTGCTTTCTTCACGGTGCGTGTGATTAACGAGACGAATGGTTGCCAGAATACTTCTACTGTAGAAGTGCCGGACAATCGTGTGATCCCATTGGTTTCACTCGCAACAACACCCAATACTATTTGTAACCCTGCTTTAACAAGTCCTGTTCAGGAGTTTACAGGCACAGCAACCGCTACCATAACGAATCAAATCGGTGCCATTGCTGATTATACTTTCGTCTGGACAGATAATGAAACCAACACCTTACTCAACGGATTTGCAGGACCTAATCTTTCCAATCGCGACAGCAGCCGCTACACCGTCATTACCACTCATACTGTTACCGGTTGTATTTCTGCTCCGGTGAATGCCCAAATTCTGAATACTACCTCCTTGCCTGCCATTGTAATGAGTACCATTGGATCAACAAATTGTGATCCTGCTATTCCAAATGGAAATGCCTTGGTTGCATCAGTAGATACCACCCCTGTTCCAGCTCCTTCCGGGCTTTTATTTCCTTATGCCTTTGAATGGTTTTCCGGCAACAATACATCTTCCATCATTACCGGAGCCAATGATGGCATACTTGAATCTCGCCAGGGGGGTATTGGTTCCTTCTTTACCACACGGGTAACGAACCAATCCAATGGTTGTCAGAATACTGCCATTGTTGAAGTGCCTGATAACCGCATCATTCCACAGGTAACCCTGGCACCAACGCCTAATGCAATTTGTAACCCGGCATTAACTAATCCATTCCAACCATTTACAGGCACGGTAAGCGCTACGGTTACCAATCAAATTGGTGCCATTGCCAACTATACCTTTGTATGGAGAGACAATGAGACGAATACCTTGCTGGCAGGTTTCACTGGACCATTATTGACGGAGCGCGACAGCAGCCGGTATTCGGTCGTAACTACACACTTGCCTTCAGGTTGTGTTTCAACACCTGTCAATACACAGGTGCTTAATATTTCCAGCTTGCCAGCCATTGTAATGGGTGCCGTTCCTTCCACCAATTGCGACCCACTGCTTCCCAATGGAAACGCATTGGTCGCAACGATTGATACCACTCCGGTACCTAATCCTTCAGGAGTTCTTGCACCCTATGCATTCGAGTGGTTTGCAGGAAACACCACGACCACACAAATTGCCGGAGCCAATGATGGAATCCTCGAAGGAAGACAGGGTGGCATTGGTTCTTTCTTTACCACGCGCGTAACCAATCAGTCCAATGGTTGCCAGAATACATCCATCGTAGAAATACAGGACAATCAATCATTACCTGTTTTAACACTCGGTTCAACTGATAATAAAAACTGCAGCACCCCTTTTGACGGAACAGCTTTCGTTAACACGATCACCTACCAGGGAGCAGCTGAAACAACAGCCGGTTATACCTTTAACTGGGTACATGGCTCCACTACTTCAACGGCAACAGAGCTTAATCAAGGCACCTATGAACTTCGTGCAACACGAATTGATGTTGGATGTATTTCTGACCCGGTACAGGTTTTTGTAAATAATAACCTGTACATACCACTGGTGAATGTTGATATAATCAATCAGACTTCCTGTGACATCAATAGTCCCAATGGAGGACTCAGTGCCTCCATCAACGAAACCAGCATCGGTGGCGGAACTGCAGTTACCGCAGGGTATAACTATTCGTGGGTTAATAATGGCAACCCGTTAAATCCGGCCGGACCTTCGGCTGGAGCCACGGCATCCATTACCGGATTAAATGGAAATATCTTTTATACCGTTACCGTAGAGCGCACTGCAACGAGATGCACCAATACACAAAGTGTATTTCTGCCAGAGCGCATCAGGATACCCCGGATTGAACTGGTTGCAACTGATGTGACTGACTGTAATACTCCGGGTTTCGTAACGGCAAAAGTATTCATTGATAAAAATGACGATGGCGATAACAGTGATGCGGGAGATGAGCTCAGCATAGCGGATATCAATGCTGCTTATTCCTTTAACTGGTTCAGAGGCAGCAGTATCATTTCAGGTACTCCTTTGTCAGAAACTGATCGTATTTTGAATGAATTCAGCACTGGAATTCCATTGCCTGTAGGCAACTACACGGCTTTCACCACAAACACTATCACCAAATGTATTTCACCCGATTTTACAGATGTAATAAACGGCCCGGGCCCATTGTTTGATATTGATGTCAATGTGAATTTCAGACCTGCATCCTGTGCGGCAGATGAAGGTGTTATCACTGCTTATATCAATGATGCCGGAGTACCCGTTACAACAGGCTTCACTTTTGAATGGTATACCGGTTCCATAACGAATGGGCTGCAGACCCCTCCGCCAAGTTTTTATACCAGTCCGGTAGTATCATTCAATGGCACAGAGCTCCCTGTAGATCCATTGAATTTTTATGGAAGTGTTTCCTTTCCGGCCGGTCAACCTTTACCAAGTCATCAGCAACCAACTGGTGCCAACACAGGGCCAACGTTGTATGGCCGGCCTGCCGGTACCTATACCGTGGTGGCAACACGCGATGATGGCTGTAAAGAATATCTCACTACCTATCTACCTTTCCTGGATGAACCGGTCATTATTGTTGCTGACATAAAGCCTGATGATTGTCTTGGGGAAAATGGGCAAGTTGGCGTTGATCTTTTATTACCTGCAGGCTTTACCGCAGACCAGTATAAAGTATGGCTGATTCCTGGCAGCAACCCGACACTTACTCCGACACTGGATCCGGTACCGGCAACACCTTTCCCTGCTATCAATCCGGCATTAGCTTCGGGTAACCTATTTACCGGACTTGGCCCAGGTATTTATACCATCGTTGCCCAGGAAGATATTACTGATATCGGGTCCGGTTGCTACTCATCACCTGTATTGGTAGAAATGCGCGAAGCCTTACCTCCTATTTTAAATGCTGTATCGAGTACATTTAACACCAGTTGTGTTGGCGCGCCCGGAGATGGTTCATTGCAAATTACTTTTACAACCGATCCTGCCGATCCCTTCAATCCCGGATTTCCTCCTCCACCACCTCCGATTATCTATAGTCCAGGACTTCAGAATTATTCAGTCGATGTGGTGGATGGCAGCAATGCGCCTGTCTTCTCAACAGGCGGTTTCACCAGCAACAGCGGTGACATCGTGAACATTCCGAATCTGGCGAATGGCGATTTCACCGTTACCGTTGTATCATCACAGGGTTGTGATGTGACGAAAACCTTTACTGTTCCGTGGAATCCAAAAGTGGCTGACCTGAGTGGTGATGTTGCTGTGCTGCCTGCACTCTATTGCGATCCATTACTGGAAATCAATGCGCTGATTGAAATCAAGAAACTGGCCATTGCCGGTGCAACAGAAATCTGTGGTAATGGAATCGATGATGATGGTGACGGACTTACTGACAGCGCTGATCCTGATTGCAATGATAATCTGTCAGACTATGAATTCTCATGGTTTACCGATGCCACATTAAATACCAACATTTTAACTGCCAATGGAGATAACAACCCTGTCGTAAAAGGTGGTGAAGTATTATCAAACGTACCGCCCCTATTACCATCGGTTAAGGTAACTGCCGGTTCCTACTGGGTAAGGGCTGCAAAAGTAAATGCCGGTGCAACCGGTGGTGTAGGATGCCTGAGTTCTCCATTGAAAATAGATATCGAGGATGAAAGTGTAATTCCTGTTGCACTATTAACACCTGCTGCAAACACATCTTGTGAGATTGCAGGATTCTTTGAAGGTTCATTGAAAGTTGAAATGATCAATGCAGGATCTGTAGCAACTCCGGATTATACCTATGTATGGACCACACCACCTGCCTCGCCTATTGCAAACGGTACAGGTAATGGCAATGGACTTGATGCCGATGATAATTTTACAGGGTTAAAAGATGGTTCCTACATTTTACAGGTAAAGAATAATGCATCAGGTTGTATTGCCAATGCCCAGACATCCATAGCTAAAGCAGCCACTCCTATTGTAGTAACCAATGCAAGCCCTGTGGATCAATTTATTTGTAATCCTGACGGAAATATTACCGTGGGTGCCAATGATATTGTTGTTGGTGGCGCGATTGATACCGATCACACCCGATTCGATTTCACCTGGGCAAAAGATAATGCAAATGCGATTATTATACCTGCCACACAAAATGAAGATGTACTTAGCATAGGTAACTTTGCGGCCATTGAAGCCGGCTCTTACTTTGTTAAAGTGAAGAAGCGTCCTGGTTTCAGTCCTGGATCAGGTTGTGAATCTGCACCTTTCCGTGTTGACATTCTCGATCAAAGTGTAGATCCGACTGTCCGGTTGAATCCATTCTCAAATACTTCGTGTGATTCCAACTTTGAGGGTTCCATTCAGTTGGAAGTTACCAGCGCTGGATCTGCACCAACACTCACCTATGATTATGCCTGGACAACACCACCGGCAACTCCGATAGCAAACGCCAGTGGAGATGGTAACGGAATTGGGCTTGATGATAACTTCACCAGCCTCAGCGATGGAAACTATGCCATTACGATACGTAACAATGCATCCGGATGCTTTGGTTCTGCCCAAACGGTAATTAACAAACAGGCTACCCCTATTGTGATCACCAATGCTACTCCTTTAGATCAGTTCATCTGTAACCCAGATGGAAGCATTTCGGTGGGCAACAATGACATTCTCGTAGGTGGTGTAGTAGATTCGGATCATACACGATTTGATTTCACATGGACGAGAAGCAATATTACCAACATTGTAATCGGTCCGTTGCAAAGTGCCGATGTAATCGACATCAACAACCTGCCAGCTATCAGTGCCGATTCTTACTTTGTCAGTGTAAAGAAACGTCCGGGACTAAACCCTGGATCGGGTTGTGTGTCGGCTCCTTTTCGTGTTGATATTCTTGATAAGAGTGAGGACCCAACCGTGACACTGACTTCGCTTTCCAATACGTCATGCGATACCAACTTTGAAGGATCTGTTCAGGTAGAAGTAACCAATGCAGGTTCTGCACCAACACTAACATACGATTATGTCTGGACAACACCTGCAGTCTCTCCGATTGCAAACGCTTCCGGAGATGGAGATGGACTTGATGTGGATGATAACTTCCCTGACCTGAGCGATGGAAGTTATGCAATCACTATCCGTAATATTGCTTCTGGTTGTTTTGGCTCTGCACAAACGGTAATTACCAAACAGGCTACACCGATCGTGATCACCAATGCTACTCCGTCAGATCAGTTCATCTGTAATCCTGATGGAAGCATTACGGTGGGCACCAATGATATTATCGTAGGTGGTGTTATAGAAAGTGACCATACCCTTTTCAATTTCACCTGGGCACGCTCCAATGTATCCAATATCGTGATTGGTCCGTTGCAAAGTGCCGATGTAATTGACATCAACAATCTGCCTGCCATCAGTGCAGATGCATACTTTGTCAGTGTGAAAAAGCGCCCGGGATTAAACCCCGGTTCTGGTTGTGAGTCGGCACCTTTCCGAGTTGACATTCTTGATAAGAGTGTTGACCCGACCGTGACATTAACTTCGCTATCCAACACGTCATGCGATACCAACTTTGAAGGCTCCGTCAAGGTAGAGGTTACCAGTGCCGGATCTGCTCCAACACTTACCTATGATTATACCTGGGCAACGCCTCCTGCTTCTCCGATCGCCAACGGTTCTGGTGATGGTGACGGACTCGATGTGGATGATAACTTCCCTAATCTCGGTGAAGGAAACTATGTCATATCCATCCGCAACAATGCATCCGGTTGCTTTGGCTTTGCTCAAACGGTAATCACCAGACAGGCTACACCAATAGTAATCACCAATGCGAACCATCTTGATCAAATCATTTGTAACCCCGATGGAAGTATAATCGTGGGCCCTAACGATATTAATGTAGGTGGAGTAGTTGATTCTGATCATACGCGATTTGACTTCACCTGGACACGCGGCAATGAGACCAGCATTGTAGTAGGTCCGTTGCAAAGTGCCGATGTACTCGATATCAATAACCTGCCTACGATCAGTGCAGGTTCTTACTTTGTCAGTGTGAAGAAAAGACCAGGGCTAAATCCTGGCTCAGGTTGTGAGTCGGCTCCTTTCCGAGTTGACATTCTTGACAAGAGTGTTGACCCGACCGTGACATTAACTTCGCTATCCAACACGTCATGCGATACCAACTTTGAAGGCTCCGTCAAGGTAGAGGTTACGAGTGCCGGATCTGCTCCAACACTTACCTATGATTATACCTGGGCAACGCCTCCTGCCTCTCCGATTGCCAATGGTTCTGGTGATGGTGACGGACTTGATGTGGATGATAACTTCCCCAACCTTGGTGAAGGAAACTATGTCATATCCATCCGCAACAATGCATCCGGTTGCTTTGGCTTTGCTCAAACGGTAATCACCAGACAGGCTACACCAATCCTGATCACCAATGCTACTCCGCTGGATCAGTTAATCTGTAACCCAGATGGTAGTATTACGGTAGGAACCAATGATATTCTCGTAGGCGGTGTGATAGAAAGTGACCATACCCTTTTCAATTTTACCTGGGCACGCAATGATGTAAACACGATCGTTATACCACCCACACAAAGTGCCGATGTACTTGATATCAATAACCTCCCTACGGTCAGTGCAGGTTCTTACTTTGTCAGTGTGAAGAAAAGACCAGGGCTAAACCCTGGATCAGGTTGTGAATCGGCTCCCTTTAAAGTTGACATTAAAGACCTGAGTGAAGATCCAAGACTTCAGTTCGCGTTTACTCCAAATTCCAGTTGCAGTGTACTTCTTCCAAACGGTGTTGTCGTAGCTACTGCAACCGAAACAGATCCGTTCGTTGATGCTACCAATCCGTTACAAGCAGATTATCAGTTTAACTGGCAACTTAACAGTGCAGGATTACCCGGATCAATACTCGTGACAAAACCTGCGAATAATAAAAGTCAGCTTGAGGACTCACCTGAAGGTAGCTATACACTGTCTGTTGTAAACACGATAACGGGATGTAGCTTCACCACTGGTGTGAACGTAAATATTGACTTGAACATCAGCCTTCCGAATATCATCACGGTTGACAAATTTGAACCTACAACCTGTATTGGTGATGGCAGTGCACAGGTAACGGGTATTTCAGTTGGCGGTGGCCCTACCCTGACGGGTGCGGCAATCGATCCACCGGCCTTTGAATATGAATGGCATATTGGTGGCTTCCCGGGTACGATTGACCCCAATGTCAATCCGCTCTTTGCACCGCTTGCCAATGGCAAATATTATGTGCTCGTTAAAGACTTAAGTACAGAATGTAAGTCTGCTCCAACAGAGGTAGAATTGAAAGCTCAGGATATCATCTATCCGACTATCGAAATCACGCTAACAACACCACAAATAAGCTGTGATCAGACAGCCTTTGGAACGGGTGTTCTGGAAGCAGTCGTTACCGGTGATAATCCGAATTTCCTGAATCCGGCTTATACCTACGAATGGTTCTCTAACCTGACTGCAAATCCTCCCAACTTTGCGCTTACTCCGGCAACCCCTTCAGCAACGGATAGCATTGCTGATTTGAAATCGGGAGACTATTCTCTGATTGTCACCAATAGCCTGACTGGTTGCACCAGAGAAGCCATTTATATCGTGCCTGATAATACACCACAGTTTCAACCACAACTTGCGCTCAGTGCTTCAGAACGCACCTTGTGTATCGGTGAAGACGGCTCAGTATTCGCGGGAATTGTGAACATAAATCCTGCCTATCCATTTACACTGGACTTTACGGCTGATTTATATACTGGCAATTTTGAAGGCAATCAGAATCTGCCTGCACAACCCGATATTCCCAACCTTCCGAATGTACCTGGGTTTGTCCAGAATTTCGCAACACCCAATAATCTTGAAGAAGGATTTTATACGGTGCGGGTGATTGATAACAACACTGGCTGTATTTCGGTCAAAGCAATTGAGGTGCTCGACGGAAGAGACCGGCCTGTGATCGATATCGTACCTGAAAATCCGAATATCAATTGTGATGATACCATCGCAAATGGTCAGCTGGCAGCTACGGCTGATGGGAACCAGATAGCAGGATATACTTTTGACTGGTATACCGGTGCTGCAATCATCGAACCCGCAACTCCTGTGGTGGTCAACAACAACCGGATGATTGGATTTGTTGCCGGTGATTACACGGTGAGGGTGACACGGGAATTAACGGGATGTGTGAGTGAAAAAAGTGATAAAATCGTTGATGGAAGAGTATTTCCTCCGGCACCAACTGCCCAGGTCATAAGAGACAGAACCAACTGCGTGTTGCCTAATGGATGGGTGACTGCCAACGTGAATGGTGTTACCATTGCTCATACCTTTAACTGGTATAATGGCACAACCACGAAACCTGCTTCCGATTTTACTGGTCATGATTATTTCGATCGCGACATAGGTCCGTATAGTGTAACCGCAACTGATTTAATTACAGGATGTGTTTCATTGCCAGCTACCGTCAATGTTAACGATGCAAGGGTTTCGCCCATTGTTGAACTGACCTCCAAGCCTGCGCTTTGCCTCAACCCTGACGGAGTAGTTTCACTTGAGCTGATCAATAATGAGGAAGTAACACTCACTGACATCACCTGGTATAATAATGCCACCAACGCCATTGTTGGTCGGGGACCAGAAACCTTTAACCTAACAGCAGGATTCTACACGGCAGAATTTATTACTTCAGAAAGTTGCGAAGGCACAGCATCGGTTGAAATTGAAACAGAAATTCTTTCCTATAACCTGGTCTCTGTAAATGGTGATGGTAATAATGATGTGTGGATCATTGACTGTTTGCAAAATTTCCCCGGCAACAATGTGAAAGTATTCAACCGTTCTGGAGTAAAAGTATATGAGGCGGACGGCTACGATAATTCGAATGTGGTTTTCAGGGGAACTGGAGAGACGGGAGTATATTTCCTCGGAGACAAACTGCCTGATGGTACCTACTTTTATATAATTGACAAACGGAACGGTTCAAAACCGATTACCGGTTACCTTGAATTAGTAAGATGATGAAAAGACTACTACCATTATTTTTGCTGTTCATTACGATCGCTTTTTCAACCTTCGGTCAGCAGCGTCCGATACAGTCGTTGTATATGTTTGATCCCTTGTTGCTGAATCCTGCTTTTGCCGGTACTCAGGTTCAGCTGAGTTCAACTGCCGTTTACAGAAATCAATGGGTAAACTTTGCGGGTGCACCCAAAACATTTACGGCTACCTCCCACATGGGATTCAAACAAAACCGGGTAGGCATCGGACTAATTGCAGGAAGGGATCAGATTGGTATTCATGACGAGACTTCACTCTACTTCGCCTATTCCTACAGGCTACCCTTATCACGATATAATAAATCTTCCTCTATTTCATTCGGGGTTCAGGGAGGGTTTAACACATTGCGGTCGGATTATACACTTACCATTTCAAGAGAAGATGATAAGTACGGAGTCTTCCGCTCATTCAATCCCAACTTTGGCGCGGGAGTCTATTACAGAAATAAAAATGCTTACCTGGGATTATCCGTTCCTTACTTCCTGAACAGTGAAATCCTGAATGTTCAAACGGCCTTTGAAAGTTCTGCGAGAAGATATCGTTACTATTATTTCACCGGAGGTTTTACTAAAAAATTATCCAAGACTGTCAAACTTATACCTTCTACCCTTGTGCGTGTACAAGACAAGGCTCCTTTAACTTTTGACGCTACGTTGATAACCGTTCTTTATGATGTTGTGGGTATTGGTGTTTCTTACCGGCTCGCTGACTCTTTTATAGGATTGTTTGAACTTCAACTGAATGAAAATTTTCATGTTGGTTATGCCTATGATTTCACGTCATCAGATATCCGGACCTATTCCAATGGAACACATGAAATCATGATTAATTACCGATTCAAAATAACAAAGTTTCATCAGGGATTGGAGTGTCCGTCATATTGGTAAAAAACCGTGATGACATGTCTTGTATAATAATTTGTAGATTTAAAAATTAAGAAAACAGTAACTTGGTGATTCAGTAAAATATGGTGCCCAGCGTTTACCGCATATATTCAAAATATTTTATCCTGATTCTTTTTCTTTCAGGAACCAACTTCTCTTACTCCCAGAAATTTGCCGTAGGTGCTAAAGCAGGTGCCACTTTATCAGTAAGTTCCTTTGGAGATAAAGATGATCAGGATTCGTTTACCAATTTATGGAAGCCGGGATACTTTTTCGCGGGCCTTATCAATTTCCCGTTAAAGAAAAACTTCTCCTTCCAGACGGAAGCAGGATTTTCGCAGCGTGGAAGAAAAATCAAGTTTAACGAAGAAACCTGGGTTAATGAAGCCAATTATCATTTCCTGGATGGCTCCATGTTGCTGCGTAAATCGTATCCACTGAAATGGAGCACGGATGTACGTGGTACCTGGTTCTTTAATGTCGGCCCTAAGGTAAGTTACTGGCTGAACGGAAAGGGTACAATAACCACAGGGGGAAAGTACGTTGATCCGGATGATGGCATTACAAAAATTTCAACAGGGGGTGCGTATGATTATAAAATAAAATTTTCACAAGCGCCTGAAATACCCGATGCACCTGATTTCAACACCATGTATCTTACCGATGTAAACCGATGGCTATTTGGTCTTGATTTTGGCGTAGGTGTAGACGCTCCCACCACCGCGTTGCAGCGGTTTGTTTTTGAGGTCCGCTTTACCTCCGGTCATACATTTTATGGAAATACCGGTAGTGCATTTAACCGCACCCTGGGTTTTAGAGATAACATGCGTGCCAATGAAAAAATAATTTCTTTCTCCATTGATTACACGCTTAATAAAGAATTACATGAAGGATTGAAGGGCAAGAGCACCAATAAGAATGTTAAAAAAACCAAGCCAAGAAAGAATATAGATTCTGTACTTCCCTAATATTTCAACAGCAACTCAATTTCTGATTTTACTTTTTCAGCCGAAGGCATCATCATTTTTTCAAGCTCAACATTTAATGGTATGGCCGGGAGATCAAAAGCTCCCAGCATCCAGACAGGAGCATCCAGCCATTGAAAACACTCCTTTGAAATCCGGCCAGCCAGGGATTCAGCAAATGAATTTAACAGCGGTTCTTCAGTAAGTACAAAGGCTTTTCCATGCCTCTTTACGGCATCGGTAATACAACTCCAGTCAATGGGATTAAGTGTGCGCAAATCAATGATTTCAATTTGATCCTTATAGTAAAGCGCTGCCTCACGGGCCCAGTAAACACCCATACCATAGGTAATGATTACCAGTGATTCTCCTGCCAGCATACTTTCCTGATTTGCTTCTTGCACAATGCGGGCTTTCCCTAATGGAATAATATAATCTTCATCAGGCTCAATGGTCTTTGCCTCAGAGGTGCCCGGCACCTTGCTCCAGTACAACCCTTTATGCTCCAGCATCACCACCGGATTGGGATCATAGAAAGATGCTTTCATCAATCCTTTCATGTCTGCCGCATTCGATGGATAGACCACCTTGATGCCTCTGATGTTGAGTAAGGTGGATTCAATACTTCCAGAGTGATACGGACCTCCTCCTCCATACGCACCAATTGGTACACGTATCAATGATTGAATCGGAAATTTTCCTTTCGTAAGATAACAGCTCTTTGATAATTCTTCCACCAGCTGATTGATACCTGGCCATATATAATCGGCAAATTGTATCTCCACAATCGCCCTGGCGCCCACTGCACTCATGCCTGCTGTTGATCCGATAATATAAGCTTCCTGTATGGGTGTGTTAAACACGCGATGATCACCATATTTCTGTGCGAGGGTAACGGCCTCTCTGAATACGCCACCTAACCTCGCGCCCACATCCTGACCATAAAACAACGCCTCCGGATGCTTCTTTAGAATTTCTTCTATCGCATGAAGGGCTGCATCTACCATAACTACTTTATTTCCTTTCGCAGGAATGCGATTTCCATTTTCTTCCAGCACTGGTGTTGGTGCAAATTCATAGGTATCAAAATCAGCCGGATCAGGATCTGCAGAATGAAGTGCTTTCACATAATCTGAATTTACATACTCATCTGCTTCCTTCTTTATTTCATCCAGCTGCGATTTTCCGATACCTCGTTCCAGTAAAACCTTCCCGAGTTTAAGGAGAGGATCATCTATTTCAAGAAGATGTAAATTATCTCCTCTATACCATTCTTTTCGTACTCCTGAGGTATGATGTCCCAGCAAAGGACACTTAGCGTGTATTAAAATCGGACTGCGTGATATACGAACATATTCAATAGCTTCCTTTATGCATGAATAACTCGCTATAAAATCCGATCCATCAACTGCCCTTCGTTCCAGTCCTTTAAATCCCGCGGCATATTCATAGGCATCCATCGCCCTCATCTCATTGCCTGTAGCTGAAATACCCCATTCATTATCCTGAACCAGATAGAGAATAGGAAGTTTCTTCAATACAGCCATTTGAAATGCCTCTGCTACTTCACCTTCCGTAACTGATGCATCGCCTATGGAACATAAAACAACTGGCCTTGCTTCACTTGCTAACAGACCCTGAGACCAGAGATAAGAAATTCCATGAGCCATACCCGTTGCAGGAATGGCCTGCATTCCCGTAGCCGAACTCTGATGGGGTATTACTGGAAACCCTTCACGTTTAAGCGCAGGATGACCATAATAAGTGCGACCACCAGAAAACGGATCATCGCGCTTAGCCATCAGTTGAAGCATAAGTTCATAAGGAGAAAGTCCAATACCCAATAGCATCGCGTCATCACGATAGTAGGGTGAAGCGAAATCCTCACCTGTTAATTGAAGTCCTGTAGCAATTTGAATGGCTTCATGACCTTTCGATGTGCTGTGAACATATTTACTGCATACTTCCCTGTTGCGCTCATACGTTTCAGCCATCGCACGTGCCGCAAGCATCAATTTATATGCCTTTAACAAAATGTCATTCTGAACAAATTCGTGATTCTCCTGATCTTTCACTGATATAATTTTTCAAATAGCTATCAAACAAATATAAAACATTTAAAAACCCGAAAAGGATCGATGCCAGATATCAGCTTGGAATAACTGTATTGTTGAATTAATCGTACTATCAACCGTCATATTCAGACTTGCGTATTTTACAGAAAATACAATGTCCATATCGAACAAAAATCATTGAAAGATCCGACAATTATCATTGATTTCCGGTATTCAATCAGCTTACATTTATGGCGTATTAAAAAAAGGAGGGAATTATGACACTCGTGAAAAAATCGAATTTCCCATCATTATTAAATGAAAGATGGATGACTGACTTTTTTGACACAGACCGCTTCTTTGACAGCGATTTGTTGAAGATGGCTTCTGTTCCACCTCTTCCTCTTGTAAACATCATTGAGGAAGAAAAGGAATTTGTTGTAGAGATGGCTGCACCTGGTATGAACAAGAAGGATTTCAATATTTCCATCGATCATGGGTTATTGACTATTTCTGCAGAGAATAAAGTTGAGACCGAAGAAGTTAAGAAGAACTTCACGCGGAAGGAATTCAGCTTTAACTCATTCACCAGATCATTTACGCTTCCTGAAAATGTAAATGAAGAAAAAATTGATGCACGTTATGAAAATGGAATTCTGAAACTGCATCTGGGCAAGAAAGTATTGAGCAAAGTTCCACCTAAAAAACAAATTGCTATTAATTAAAGTGATCGGTGGCAAAGTAAAAACAGTTATTGAAACATACACAATCTTTGAGGCTCTTTAAGAACCTACCTGTAATTAGAATATGATGTATAACCTTTCAATAGCTAAACGTGAAAGAAGAACCCTGTTAATAGCAGGGTTTTTCTTATGGTCTTGAAATCGACATTTTATAAACTGAAAATACGACAATTTCCCAATCACGCCTGGCAACCTATTAATGAATATGTTATCCACACTTATTCGTCAATCCTGTTTTGTATCGGATTTTATTTTTTGAACAAATGACTTGATATCAGACGACAGATCATTACTCTCTTTCAGTGCGGTGATGAATGAACTACCCACAATGGCACCCGCGGCATAGTTACATGCCTGCAAATAAGTCTGATGACTTGAAACACCAAATCCGATCAGAAATGGATTTTTTAAACCAAACGATTGAAGTTTTTTGAAGTAAGAAATCTGTTCTTCAGAAAATTCCCGCTTCGCACCTGTTGTACTGGAAGAAGACACCGCATAAATAAATCCACTGCTTATTGAGTCGATTTTCCGAATACGTTTTTCAGAGGTAGTTGGTGAAATCAAAAATGAAAAGCTGAGATTCAACGACTCAGCAAGTGACTTATGGTTATTCACATATTCATCCAAAGGAAGATCAGGTAAGATCAATCCGTCTACCCCTGCATCGACAGCATCACGCATGAAGTTGTCCATACCGTATTGCATTACGGGATTCAGATATCCCATCAACACAACCGGAATTGATACGGTTGATCGTAATGCCCTTACCTGATCAATCAACAAGGCTACATTCATGCCTTGATCAAGGGCAATTTTATTGCTCTCCTGAATGGTTGGTCCATCAGCAATAGGATCTGAAAATGGAATACCAATCTCGATCATATCCGCACCTGATGCCTGAAGCGATTCCGCAATACGTTTCGTATCATTCAAACCAGGAAACCCAGCTGTATAAAATATATTAAGAATATTTTTTTTCTTCTTTTCGAAGAGCTCTGTAATTCTGTTTTTCATATCAATGATTGTAACCTTTAAAATTCTTTTCTCCGGCTGTAATGGCTATCGGAAGTACATTTTGTGATGGAGGTAAAGGACAAGTAGCATAGGGCGTAAATGCGCAAGGGGGATTGAAAGCCTTGTTAAAATCAAGAATGGTTTTTCCATCGGGGCCTGGTTTATTTGCATACAAATAACGACCTGATGGATAGGTCTCATTTTCGTTGGTAGGATCGCCAAAAATCACAAATAGTTCATCCCCTTCTTCCAGTGCATCTAATCTGTATTCTTTACCCTTCATGGTGAACACCAGGGTGCCCGGGGAATTTTGTGCGGTGGTTTGCCCCAACACATTGGTGATCTCGATTTTCCTTGGATAGGATGGAATTTCGAGTATTGCTTCTCTACGAAATTCAGGATCGACCTCATAACTTTCTATACCTTGAAATTCTTCAACGGTAGTGCTCTTCAAATCACGCAAACGAATACCAAACTGGTTATCCCGCTTAATGATAAACCATTGAAGTGTTCCATGAGAAAGTTTCGGTTGACGGGTTGAATCAGGATGAAAGATAATACCTGATTTAATCAGGTCGTTATCAGAAAAAATTTCAACCTCCGGCAAAGTAGTTATTGTGACAACACCATTCTGTAACTGAAACAATCCGCCTTTTGATGGTATCTTGCCTTGAGGAAAAACAATATCGTTACTATCATCGCTTCCAAATGTACTGATTCCTTCTTTCAGCCAGAATAATCCCGCCAGGTTAAGCCATCCATCAGGACTTTTCAAATATTCAATCCGTTTCTGGTGCCATTGGTCCATCTCAACCTGATAGGCAACCCTATCAATCACCTCAGCTTTTCTACTTTGCGTACAACTCACAAGAATCAGAAGCACAAAAACGGAAATCATTATTTTCATTGCAGTCTTCATATTTGCATTTAATATTTTCCCCAGCGGATATAAGTCTCAAGATCTTTATCCCCACGCCCAGATAGATTGATCACCACAACATCATCCACGTTCAATTCAAGTTTATGCAATGCTGCCACGGCATGAGCGGTTTCAATGGCTGGAATAATTCCCTCCGTTCTGCTTAATTCAATTCCGGCATTCATAGCTTCATCGTCTGTCACATTCAGAAACTGAACCCGGCCCACTTCAAATAAATGTGCGTGTAAAGGACCAATGCCCGGATAATCCAAACCCGCAGAAATAGAGTACGGTTCGATAACTTGACCGTCTGAAGTCTGCATTAACAGCGTCTTACTGCCATGCAAAACTCCTGGTTTACCCAATGCGGTTGTGGCAGCTGACTCACCAGAATCTACTCCTTTTCCTCCTGCTTCCACGCCAATTAAATTTACATGTTCATCCGACAGGAAATGATAAAAAGCTCCTGCCGCATTGCTGCCACCGCCTACACACGCGAGTACATAATCGGGATAGGGATTGCCTATTTCATTTTGCAATTGAATTTTTATTTCTTCGCTTATCACCGATTGAAAACGTGTAACCATATCCGGATAAGGATGCGGCCCCACCACAGAACCAATGATGTAATGTGTGTCCGTAGGATGATTGATCCAGTGACGCATCGCTTCATTGGTTGCATCTTTCAATGTCATATTGCCCGAGAGTGCCGGCACTACTTTCGTTCCCAGAATGCGCATGCGTTCTACATTAGGCCGCTGACGTTCCATATCCAGTTTGCCCATGTACACAATACACTCCATTCCCATAAGGGCACACACCGTTGCTGTGGCAACACCATGCTGACCTGCGCCCGTTTCGGCTATGATCTTTTGCTTGCCAAGTCTTTTAGCCAGAAGAATTTGCCCGATGGTATTATTGATTTTGTGCGCACCGGTATGACATAAATCCTCTCGCTTTAAATAGATTTTCGCTTTATATCTTTCCGATAATCGCTTTGCAAAATATAGCGGTGTCGGGCGACCGACATAATCTTTCAAAAGCTTATTGAACTCCGCCTGAAACTCAGGTTCGTAGATAATCGACAAATACTTTTCCCTTAGCTCTTCTACATTGGGATACAACATTTCAGGAATATAGGCTCCCCCAAACTGACCATAGTAACCCTGCTCATTCACATCGAACTTCATATATGTAACTGGTTAATGATTTCTGATATTTTAGTTATGTTTTTAAAACCCGGCCTGTCCTCCACTCCGCTATTAATATCTATTGCATGAATATTTAATGTCAGGATATCTTTTAACTTTTGAATGTTCCCCAATTGAATTCCACCACTCAAAAAGAATGGCAATGCCTGATTGTATTGAGCTAATAAAGTCCAGTCGAAAGGAATTGCATTTCCACCATAGAGCTTTCCTTTTGTATCAAACAGAAAAAAATCCGCAACCGTTTCAAATTGAGTTGTTGTTCCGAAATCGAAATCTTCATCAACGCGAAAGACTTTAATAATCTTCACACCGTGCTCTTTCAGTTCTTCACAATACTCTACGGATTCATCACCATGTAACTGCGCATAGTCAAGCTGAAGCCTATTCATCGTGTCTGTAACAAATTGCTTGGTATGATTTACAAAAACCCCCACCCGATTGATCTCCCCGGGAACCTCAGATGGAATGACAAAATCATGACCCACAAACCGTGGCGACTTCTCATAAAAAATAAAACCCATGTAGTCTGGCTGAAAGGCACTTACCGCCCTGATGTTCTCCACATCGCGCATACCACATATTTTTATTTTTAAATCCATGAATTTAACCCCGTATTCAACTTTAAACTTTCTACTCTAAACTTTAAACTTACTACTTACCACTATTAACTTTTCCATTCAGCTCATCAATAAATTCCTTACAAGCCACTTCCGGGCGACTATGTTGCATGAAATTCTGTCCCATTAAAAAGCCCTGATAACCATATTTCTTCAGTTCAATGATCGTGTCTGTATTCTCAATTCCACTTTCAGAAACCTTTACTACTGAATCGGGAATAAACTCCGCCAGTTGTTTCGAAATATTAATATCCATCACAAATGATTTCAGATCTCTGTTATTCACTCCGATCAAATCCACCTCAGCCTCCAGATTGTCCTGCAGTTCCTTTTCATTATGAACTTCCATCAGTATTTCCGAGCTGAAGCGAGTGTGCAAATCGGGCAAGAACAGAAATCTCGGTTGGGTCAAGCGCAGCAGCTATCAAAAGAATGGCATCGGCACCGATCGATTTTGCTTCGATGATCTGATATTCGTCCACTATAAAATCCTTTCGAAGGATGGGACAAGCGTTAAACCTGCGAGCCACGATCAGATCCTCATTGGAACCACCAAAAAACTTTTTATCAGTGAGTATGGATAATGCGCGATGCACCTGCCTGAATGTAGCCTATGGAAGTATTTTCCACTGAAACATCAGGATTGATATCACCTTTGGATGGTGACTTTCTTTTTATCTCAGCAATGATACCAGACTTATCTTCACGCTGTACATACTTTTTCAGCGATACTACCGGTGATTGAAAGTAAATACTCTGCTCCAGCAGTTTAACCGGATACAAACTCTTTCTTTCCGCTACTTCAATGCGCTTGTATTGAATAATTTCATCCAGGATATTCATATACTATGGATTCATTAATTTTTTAAATGATTCCAGCGCTTTGCCAGACGTTAATGCTTCCCTGGCTTTTTCTACCGCCTTCATCATCCCTTCACTTCTATTCACACAGTATAGTGCCATCGCTGCATTGGCAATTACGGCTGCATTTTGTTCCACCGTTCCCTTTCCTTCCAGCACATTCATAAACATGGTGGCCGATTCCTGCACGGTACTTCCACCTTTAATGTCTTCGTATTTTATAGTGGGTAATCCAAGCTCTGCCGGTGTGGCAATACGTTCGCCTTCGTTAAAGAAAAATTTAAACGCACCCGTCAGTGACACTTCATCATATCCATCCAGCGAATGAAGAATCAAAAAATCCTTATCGGTATTCTGATACAGGTATCCATACTGACGGGCCAGCTCCAGACTGAAAACACCTACCAGCTGACGGGTTGGAAACGAAGGATTTACCATCGGCCCCAGCATGTTGAAAAATGTTTTTACACCCAGGTCTTTGCGTATAGGTGCTACATTTTTCATAGCAGGGTGAAACAATGGAGCATGCATAAAGCAAATATTGGCACGATCCAGACTTCGTTTCAATTCATCAATATCATTGGTGAATTTATACCCAAAATATTCCAGCAAGTTGGAAGATCCACACGCTGAAGACACGCCATAGTTTCCATGCTTCGCCACGGGCTGTCCTGCAGCTGCCACGACAAACGATGAAAGTGTCGACAGGTTCATGGTATTCTTTCCATCACCGCCCGTACCACATACATCCATCACCGGTTGATCAAAACGGGCGGGCAAACATAATTCCAGCATGGCATCGCGAAAGCCTTGCAATTCATCTACCGTAACACTGCGCATCATATACACCGTCATGAAGGCTGCGGTCTGACTCATGTTAATTCTACCAGAAGTCAGTTCGACCAGCACGCGGTGAGCTGTCTCCTTGGTGAGCGACCGATTGTCAATCAATTCATTTAATATCTGTTTCATAGAGAAGTCGGAAAGTTAATAGAGTCTGTAAGTCGGGAATCAATAAAATTTTGATTTAATTATTTAACCAGTTTTTTATCATTTTGGGTCCTTCGGGTGTCATGATTGATTCGGGATGAAATTGTAATCCTTTCACATCATACTTTTGGTGACGCAATCCCATAATCATTCCCTCGTCATTCACTGCGGTTACTTTCAACACCGAGGGGATGCTTTCTGGCAATACTGCCCATGAGTGATAATGCGTGGCTTGAAATTGTGAAGGCACATTCTTAAACAGATATTCATCCTGATCTGTAATCTCCGTAAGGGACGTAACACCATGAAGGACTTTCGGAATATTAAATAAAGAGGCACCATACACTTCTGCTATGCCCTGATGACCGAGACAAATTCCCAAAATACTTTTTGAAGGACCATACTCATGCACCACTTGCTTCATAATACCCGCTTCATCAGGAATACCTGGCCCTGGTGAAAGCAAGATTTTATCATAGCGCGCCACATCTTCCAGTGATATTTTATCATTGCGGAAAATATCCACCGCATACCCGTTCTCTCTGATGAGGTGCACCAGGTTGTAGGTAAAAGAGTCGTAATTATCGAGTACTAAAATCTTCATATTAAATTTTTTCAGCTAACACCATAGCCTTACGCAAGGCTTCTAATTTATTATTCACTTCCTGTAATTCGCTTTGCGCGGATGACTTGGCCACTACACCCGCTCCTGCCTGATAAATCAATGCATTATCCTTACTCAAAAAAGTACGGATCATGATGGCATGATTAAACGATCCGTCAAAACCAATAAAGCCGATCGCGCCACCATAGAAACTGCGGTTTATGTTTTCATATTCATTGATCAGCGTCATCGCCCTATGCTTGGGCGCTCCTGAAAGCGTGCCGGCAGGAAATGTGTCTGCAGCAATCTGAATGACCGATGCTTCCGGATTTAACGTGCCCGTTACTTTGGACACCAGGTGAATCACGTGCGAATAATATTGAATCTCTTTAAATACTTCCACATGTACTTCACTGGCATTGCGGCTTAAGTCATTGCGGGCCAGGTCTACCAGCATAACATGCTCTGCATTCTCTTTCACATCGGCTGATAATTTTTCTGCGAGCAAAGCATCTTCCTGATCGTTACCCGATCGCCTGAAAGTGCCGGCAATTGGATAAATGTGAGCCTTGCCCTTTGATATCTGAATCTGTGCTTCGGGCGAGGAACCAAAAAGTTTAAAGTTTCCGTAATCAAAATAAAATAAATACGGTGATGGATTTATTGAACGCAGGCTGCGATAGACATTAAATTCATCGCCCTTGAAACCAGCCGTGAATCTGCGCGAAAGCACGATCTGAAATACATCTCCCCGATAGCAGTGCTGCTTTCCTTTTTCAATGATGTTTAGAAACTCATCATCAGTGTAGTTGGAAACTTCATCATTGGTGCGGTTGAACCGGAAGGTAGTTACCCGATTGTTGTTGATCAGTTGTTCAAGCCGATCGAGGGTGCTTTCGTGCATATCTTTTTCAACAACATGCTCAAACAGCGTTAACTCATTGTAAAAATGGTCTACTACAATAACGTATCTGAAAAGCGAATAAATAATATCAGGTAAATCGGTTCGTGTTTTCTGAATGGGCACCTGCTCAAAATACCGGATGGCATCATAGGCCATGTATCCAAAGAGACCATCATGCGGATATCGGGAACTTACTGAAGCATCGGGCTTAAATGAATTCTTAAACTCCTCAAGCAGGTAAGTTACCTGGCCGGATTTGCCGATGGTAACCTTCCTGGGTGGTTTGCCCGGCATTAATATTTCAGCTTGTTCCTTAAAAACCTGAAACGTGGCAATCGGGTCGCAGCAAATAAACGAAAGACTGTTTTCATGGCCGTGGTAATCCGAGCTTTCGAGCAGGATACTGCCTGCGAATATGTCCCTCAGCTTGAGGTAGATATTCACCGGAGTGAGGGTATCCGCCAGCATTTTCCGGGAGTAAGTCTTGAGTTGCAAAGTCATGGTTCTGTGTCTGTATCGGTTTTAAAAAAGTCTGTAAAATAAGAAAGCCCACTGTGAACAGCGGGCCTTCGGCAAATTGGTTGTTACATAGCAAGGCTGCTCACATATCGAAGTTCGATTTGTGCCACCACCAGGCCATATGTACCATTGTTAATCTCATCGTAATTATGCGTCAGCTTTTTTCTTAGCTGCTTTCTTTGGCTTAACTTCTGCAGGAGCTGCGGCTGCAGCAACTTTAGACTTCGTTGAAGCATTTCTCTTCATCTGAGCCTTGATTTTCTTCTTGTTTCTGGATACGCCAAAAGAACCAATGGTTCTCTTTCCTTTTGCTGTTTTTTTATCTCCTCTTCCCATGGATTAAAATAATTGTCCGCAATATTAGTAAACTCCATGGTAAATACAAAAAAGGCATTTTTTTATGTGGCCTCACAGAAAGAAAAGTAACACAAATGTGGATGTCTTTCCCGGGCTGACCCTACACCTGGTTGATTACAACCAAAATCAAGATCGTAGCTGATGACCACAGAAAGTGAATGGGTTTAAAGTCATCACGGCAACGGAACAAAATCTAAAAAGAACGGTTTATATTTATATTACTTTTTACCTATGGCTAAGATAAGTTTCCATCTCATTCAGGCTTTAAGAAAAACCGCCCATAAAATCGCCCAGAGTAACATGTACCAGTGGGGGCATATGGGCTTGTGCAACTGTGGCTTTCTTGCCCAGGAAATATCCTCCCTTTCCAAAGAAGATATTCATAGAAGGGCAATGCAAAGACATGGCGACTGGTCGGAACAACTGAACGATTACTGTCCTACCAGCGGACTTCCTATGGATGATCTGATTGATGAGCTTGTCAAATTTGGTTTTACGTTAGGGGAACTCAGACACCTGGAGCGACTTTCTGATCCGACTGTTCTGCAAAGTTTACCCGTTGACAAAAGGTATCTCAGGCATAATGTAAAGGAAGATGTTGTGGTCTATTTTAATGCGTGGGCCAGACTTCTTGAAGAATCTTTGCTCAATGAGATCAGCTTAAAGGAATTAACAGTAAAAAACATGATTTCAATTCATTAATTGTATCTTGCGTTCGTGAAAGTCATCCCCGAAATATCCTGTAAGACTCACCTGACCTGGCTGATATTCCTTGCTTTACTTTTAAGTCCAGGCCTGACGGATGGTGGAAACAGTATAGCCAATCCTTTACGTTATCTCAAACAGACTGAGGTAACACTTACTTCTCAAAATCAAAAGCCTGAAAAAATATCACTTTTTGCCTATTCAGGGTTTACTTCGAAGCACCCGGTTAGCTTCTCTGTTGATTTATTATTTAACACTCGAGTTACCCGGCACTCACAAATCGCTGTGCTGAAATGGAAAATGAGCGGGAAGCATATAATACCGCCAATGATTAAATTCGTTCAAGGCATATCAGCCCAAAACGATGACGAAGACCTTTCTCTCCTGAAAGGATAATCTCCCTCTTTTACTAAAATTTATTTTTAATTCAAGCATGGCCTTGCCTGATAAGCATTGCGAATGCTTTATCAATTATTTAAAATGAAAACATTAAAAAAGGTCCTGCGACTGTTTGGTCTGGGACTATTGATTCTGCTGGCAGTTTCAGGTATAAGTATAACCGGTGCGAGCCCAATACTTCTTAAAAAGAATGAACAGGATTATGACAATGAAATCAAAACGGAATTAGTGGAAGGTCACAAAGACGCCATTGAGGAACAGGATGTTGAATAAATAAAGTTGTGCATCAGGTCGTAAGAGTTAGCTCTATTGGATAGCTACATTCGCATGAGCGCTGCCATGGTTTCAATTCCTTCCCATAAGTATTGCAATATTACATTTTCGTTCTCAGCATGTTGATTATTATCGTAGTTGACAATAGGAATGGTGATGGGTTTTGTCTGCAACAATTGCTCATACAAATAAAGTGGAAGACTTCCACCCAAAGAAGGGACTCTGACCATATTATAATCAATCGTTGTTTCAATAGCTTGAATGGCTTTTTGGGCAATCGGAAGATCCATCGGAGTGCGTTGGGCATTGTATCCATTTCCTCGCTTCACTACTTTAGCCAACAACGGATACTTCATGCGCTCTTCATCAGTGGGTTCATGGTCTATAATATGATATCCCTCACTGCGAATATGATCCGTTACTTTTTTTTCCTGCCGGTCAACATCATTACCCACAACAAGTCTTAAATCAATTACGGCTGTCGCTTCGGTGGGAATAACATTAGCAGCCATGTCACCCACATTGGCACTTTGCATGCCATTGATGTTTAATGTCGGAAGTGTGAGTAGTTCGGTCATCGATTTCCCAGCGCCATCCGGCTGTGACACCTTCAGGTCATTCTTTAAAATATCATCAACGGGAGGAATTTCACTCAATGCCTTTTTCTCTGTGGCCGTTAATGGTGTTACATCATCATAAAATCCTTTGATGGTAATCATACCGCTTTTGTCCTTCATGCTTGCTAAAAGCTGTGCAAGTCGCATCGCTGGATTAGGAGCCCAGTTTCCATAGTTGCCGCTATGTAAAGGTCGTGTGGCCCCATAAAGTTTTACATCAACATTAACATCACCCCGTGCACCAAACAGTACTTGCTTCCTGCCCGAGATGTGGCGCGGACCATCACATATAATCCATTGATCAGCTTTCAACAGATCCTTGTTTATTATAAAGATGTCCGACAGGTATCTGGATCCTGCTTCCTCTTCTCCTTCAAAAAAGAATTTAATATTTACAGTTGGTTTCAACCCTGAAGCGATAATTGATTCATACGCTGTAATGATTGCAAATACACCAGCCTTATCATCCGAAGATCCTCTACCATATAAACGCCATTGCGGATTAATTACATCCGTGTCACTGGGAAAAGAAATGATCCTTCCGCCTTTATCCAGACGATCTGTCAATAATGTTGGCTTAAACGGAGCAAGACCTTCGGCCCATTGGCTTGGATTCACAGGCTGACCATCATAGTGAGCATAAAAAGCAATCGTAGTTGTGGCGCCTGGTGTAATCACTTCTCCATATACCACAGGCGCTGAACCAGCTTTGCCTGACTGAAGTAACTGACTTTTGATTCCATGCTTCACCAGCAAATCTTTAATCCAATTTGCATTGCGGACAATATTAATGGAATCTCCCAATACATTGGGTATGGATAAGAAGTCTTTATATTGATTCAACCAGCGGTGCTGATTCTTTTGATCAAAAATGTATTGGTTGATCTTTGAAGATTGCGCTGGTGAAACATAAGAAACAATAACAAGAAGAACTGTAGTGAGAAACCTCATAATATCACCTAATATTAACTTTTTGCAAAAGGCTGATCAATGGAAATGGCAGGTTGTGAAAGCCATTTTGGTCCTTCGGCTGTCATGTAAACACAATCCTCATGACGTACACCAAATTCACCCACGATGGAAATGTTTGGTTCTATGCTGAAACACATACCTGGTTGCAAGAGCAATTTATTACCTCTCACCGCATTGCCCCATTCATGCACATCCATGCCAATGCCATGTCCTGTGCGATGAGGTAAGCCCGGCAATTTATAATCAGGACCAAAACCGGCATCGGTAATTACCTTACGCGCAGCAGCATCAACTTCTTCACAGTGCCATCCCGATTTTAGCCGCGGCATAGCCGGCAGCCTGTGCCTTTTGTTCCAGATCCCATATTTCCTGCTGGCGTTTTGTGGGCGCGGCACCAAATACAATTGTTCTGCTGATGTCAGAGCAATAACCTTCCACCTTGCATCCGCAATCCATTAAAACAATATCACCCTTTTTCAGTTTTTGTGGTTGAACGCTTCCGTGAGGGAAGGCTGAAGCCTTATCAAAATTGACATCAGCAAAATTTGGTTCGGCTCCCATTTTTATATGCGCATCTGTAACGATAGCTATGAATTCGGCAGGACTCATGCCTTCCTTTAAATTTTTGATACCGATGGTCATGGCGGCAATGGTAATATCAGTGGCCTTCTGCATCAAAGCAATCTCTGCCTGAGATTTTATCAGGCGACATGGAATAGTAACAGGATCACCGCTTACAAAATTCAAGTGTGATGCTTCCTTCCGCATCCCATCTAAAATAAAAAAGCGAAGTTGTTCTTCTATTCCTATAGTGCCTGAAGTTATACCTGCCTTCTTAAATGTATCCGTTATCAGTTTGTAAGGACTTTCATCTTCCTGCCAGGCATAGACTTCCGTTCCTATTTTTATTAATTCTCTCAAGCGTTCTTCTTCAAAGCCAGGGCAAATATATTTTACATCGCCTTGGGCAGGAATAATCGCCACCATGGTTCGTTCGCTCGGCCCCCAGCTGATGCCCGTAAAGTATTTCAGCGAAGATCCTGCATCCAGCACCAATGCATTAATTTTATTTTCTGCCATTAGCCGCTGTGCTTTTTCAATCCTTGCGTTCCTTTCCTGCAAGGAGATGGGTATAACATCACTGGTCATCGGTTGTATAGCATCTACAGATGATTTTTCTTCGGTCTTTACATTGTCGGATGCGCATGAACTGATGCTTGTGGCAATACCAGAAGCTGCCGCAATAGCAGAAACGCTTATGAAGTCTCTTCGCTTTAGTTTCATATGGAAATAAGTGAAATAGTTAATATGATTTAGTTCGCTTTTGCGATATTAAAAATGATTTCCCAGTTGAACTGGACAAATTTATGCAATGCGTCTTCGAGTATCCTTTCCTGATCGCTGTGTGCGCCAAAACCTTTGGGGCCATCTTCGGCATCCGTCATGGGCCCGATGCCATAGCACTCCACACCTTTTGCACGAAGGAAAGCCATATCAGTAGCACCCGTCAACATGGTAGGCAGTGAAATGGTATTATAGATTTTCCTGATAGCATTTTCTGTTGTCACGAAGGCCTCCGTATCGAGACGTGATGGGCGGGCTGCGGGTCTTACGTTCCTGTTGGTTGTTACGATCTCAATTTGTGAATCGTTAATCACTCGTTTCATTTCAGCCAGTAAAACCTGCATATCTTCATCGGGTAATGCTCGTACATCTAATGTGGCTTCAGCTTCACTCGGGATTATATTCACCAGGTAACCGCCATTAATAATATTGGGAGAAATAGACGTGCGCAAGGTGGAATAAATGCGGGGTTCCCGGGCAGCAAAATATTCCTGCGCTGCTTCGGCACCGGTTCCATTTACCAGAGCCATATAGCGGGCAGCATCAACTGGGGTACTGATCGTGGCAAGTTTTGTGAAAAAACTTCTTGTCGTTTCATTTAGCCTCATGGGTGTTTGCCATGCTGCTATTTTCGCTATTGCCTGAGATAAATGAACAACGGCATTATTCTGAAGTGGTACCGATCCGTGACCTGCCGGTCCGTGGGCAATAAGTTTAACACCATTAGGAACTTTTTCAGTAGTGGCAATACCAGCGTATAATACTTTACCTTCCTTCCTGCTTACACCTCCGCCTTCAGCAAAACAGAACTCCGCTTCAATTTCCGGCCAGTGTTCATTCACCATATATTCAATGCCAACCCGGGTATTGCCTTCTTCACCAGACTCGGCCAGGAAAATAACATCACGATCAAGCCCTACATTCAATCGCTTTAATTGAAGCATTACCATCAGCGCTGCCACAACATTGTCCTTATCATCTACCGCTCCCCTGCCATATACGTAGCCACCTTCGCGCGTTCCTGAAAATGGTGGATGTATCCATTTGGATGAATCCACACTAACTACATCGGTATGGCCCATGATCAGGATGGGCTTTTTCTTTCCACTTCCTTTTATCCGTGCCACAAGGTTTGGATGTCTGGGGTCATTGAAATAAACTTTGGTGGAAATCCCTTCCTTATCCAGCACAGATTTCAGATAATCAACAACGGGAGCTTCACTTCCGGTTGCAATACTGGAATTAATCCTGAGGATAGCCTGAAAATGTTTCATGGTTTCATCCTGTAGCCTGACCCAGTCAGGTTGTTTGTTTTGTGCCTGGGCAGATGAACATAGCATGACGAGAAAAATTGTAAGGATAACAGACAGCCTTTTGAAATTTTGCATAGTGGTTTAGGTGTAAAGAATTTCGAATATAAGGATTAGTTTTATGTTGAAGATGCCGCTCTGATAATTTCGTATGTACCCACGGTATTTTAATGACTGTCCATTCACAGTGAACCATTAATTTTGAATCATGAAAATCATTACCCATTCCATACTTGTTCTTCTGGCGCTTGCCGCTTGTTCCTCTCCGGAAAAAAAAACAGAAAAGAACCTGTATCAGGAAGTATCAGGACTTCCGTTCATTGCAGGGAAACCTCAATACCTCGCCTCACCTTTTGTAACAGCCGGAGACCGGGTTTATTTAGTAGGACATCAGGACGGAAGTTTTCCTGAATTGGGCTGGCACGTTGAGGGCGAGATGGGTGGCATCTGGGATCATCCCATTAAACTGATGGATGGTTTTGCCACAAGTATTAAAATTCAAAACAGTAATAATTTCTTTTGCCTCGATAAAGCAGAACGGTTCATCAACTATCCTATGGCCAACAGTCATCACTTTGTCTGGGAAAAAGAAAACATAGATGTTGACCGCACTCAATTTGTGCCCGATGGCGTTGAGGGCGCGATAGTCGAATTCCGAATTGCCAATCATGGAACCGAAAAAAAGGAAATCGTTTTTTCTTTCACTGGTATGACCGATCTGCGGCCCACATGGCTGGGCGAACGAACCTATATGCTGGATGCAGAAGATTCAATTTCCTATGATGAGACTTTATCAGCTATAATGGCAAAGGATAAGAACAATCCATGGTATGTTTTATTTGGATCATCGTTGACATCAACCTTATCAACTGATACTGTTGGATGTCTGCCAGCAGAAAGAAAAGGATCAGGTAAAAATGCAACACTCACCTGGTCACTTGCCATAGAACCAAACTCAGAAGTGATCGTTCCGGTTTTTATTGCGGGCTCCTATCAGTCAGAAGAATCCCTTCGTTCGAATTATGAGCTATTGAAAACGAAGGGGCATGAAAAGTTAAAACAAAAAATAAATCGTTATAAAGACATCAACAATGCCTCCCTCCTCACCATTCCGGATAAGGACATCGGGAAAATGTATGAATGGCTGAAATATAATACCGACTGGCTCGTACGCTACGTACCAGAACAAGGCGAAGGTCTTTCTGCCGGATTGCCAGACTATCCGTGGTGGTTTGGGGCAGATGCCACCTATTCCCTGCAGGGAGTATTGGCAACAGGAGATCACAAACTGGTAAAGAATACAATTCTTTTATTGCATAAGTTATCTACACTCACCAACAACAACGGACGCATCGTTCACGAAGTGTCAACAAATGGGGCAGTTTTTAATCAGGGAAACGTGAATGAAACCGCGCAGTTCATCACGCTGGTCTACAACTATTATTCATGGACCGGTGATAAGGAACTTGTTAAACAAATTTACCCAAATCTTAAAAAAGGAATGAACTGGTTGCTCGTGGAAAAAGATCCTGACGGCAATCATTATCCAAATGGCAGTGGCATGATGGAAATACCCGGTCTGGAATCAAAACTTGAAATGATTGATGTGGCTACGTATACACAACAGGCACTGGTGAGTATTGCCGGACTGGCCCGTGTTGCCGGAGAGAACACTGCGGCAGATGATTATCAAAAGCATGGCTGATGAATTAAAAATAAAAATCAATGAAGAATGGTGGCAGTCCAGTGAAAATTCCTTTGGTGATTTCAGGGGCACCGTTGCAGAAGCAACACCTGTTCTTGAAGCTGCACTGATCAGATCGGATACGCTTGATAAAACCTGGGCAGTAGAGGAATTAAAGAACACGCAAAAGCTGATGAAGAAGTATCCAAAAGGCAAGAGTGTTCCGCATGTCATTTATCACAATTGGGTAGTCAATACACCCCTCGAAACTGGTGTAGCTGATTCAGCCAAAGCACAAGCCGCCATGATAAAAGCAAAAACCTATGAAAACGCTTTTGGAGTTTTTGTTACGGGAATTGATCGCACCGAAGAAGCCGACAGCGTAGTGTTGAAATCCAGGAAGAAAACATTTTCCTACATCGGTGCCGTCATGACATTGCCTACGAGTGTTCAGGCCATTGCAGCAGCCCGATATGGAAATCCTGATGAAGCCTTGAATTATATAAAGAAGCTTCATCAGTCATTCAGTTATGCGTTGCCCGGATCGATGTATGAAGTATCACCGGATTTTGGTATGATCACTCAGGCATGGAATATTTATGGTGTGGCCGTTCCCATCATTCAATATTTCTTTGGCCTGCAACCCCGGGCTTATGAAAAGAGTGTCTACATTTCTCCCCGTATGCCGGAGTTATGGAAAGATGCCGCTGTTGAAAATGTGAAAGTGGGCAATAATTACATCAGTATGGTATATAGCCAGAAAAGTGACCATAAGGAATATCTCGTTCAACAACAACTGGCGGACTGGACAATTATTGTGGATGTTAAAAATGCGAAGAAGGTAATGGTGAATGATAAAGAAATTGATCTTAACACCATTTCCAAGGATACGCTGCCACTAAAAGGCAAGGAAAACAGGGTGAGGATTTATTAATTAACAAAAGATCATTTAAATATATCTCTCCTCGATAGCAAGGAAATCCCTATTAATAAATCCGTATTTTTATCAAGGACTAAATCACATTTTTATGCTAACGTCACCCCTGTTAAAGAAGAACGCTGACCTGTATGTCTTTCTTCCCATTCTCTACACCGTGTGGTCTGATGCTGTCCTCACACCGAGTGAGATCGCCACGTTGCAAGGATTGATTGAAAGTCAGGATTGGTTAAATAAAGAGGAGCGCAGTTTTTTACTGGAGCAAATCAATCCGGCAAGTCCGCCCTCACCTGATGAGTTCATCGCCTGGCGCGAGCTGATTAGTAAAGTAACGAATGGCTCTACCGGAAACAGTCTTGTTGAACTGGGGATGAAACTGGCCGCCCTTCATGGCGATGGCACCATCAGCCTCAAACTTGAAAAAGAAAAAACATCGCTGGCAAAAATAGAAAACACACTGGGGCTATCAGTTATGAAGCCGCCTACAGTTTTCAATCCGCTCATGCCACCATCACGTCCACGCAGGCAACCAAAAAGAATTTTGACACGAATGAACTCACTAAAATACTGGATGGAGAAAATGCAGCCATCATCCGCAAAGTAAAAACGCTGCTTTCCGATCCTGAGTTTGAATACATCGGTCCCGGTGATCTCACACTCTATCGCACGAAAGTGCTGCAATGGTGTAAGTTCCTGGCTGAACAGGGTTATGGCGGCATCGCCTATCCGAAGGAATATGGAGGTCAAGGGGATATGGCTCTTACTTCGCCATTATGGAAACACTCAGTTATCATGACCTGAGCATGGTGATCAAATTCGGAGTGCAGTTTGGTTTGTGGGGCATGAGTGTCTATTTCCTTGGCACAGAGAAGCATCATAAAAAATATCTGAAAGACATCGGCACGCTTGAACTACCCGGCTGCTTCGCCATGACGGAAACCAATCACGGATCAAACGTAAAAGGAATAGAAACTACGGCTACCTATGATCATGCAACGAAGACATTCGTAATTCATACACCCAATGAACTGGCCCGCAAGGAATACATCGGCAATGCGGCTTTGCACGGACAAATGGCTACCGTGTTTGCCAAATTAATGTTGGATGGAAAAGATTATGGCGTAAGTGCATTTATTGTTCCCTTGCGGGATAAGAAGGGAAATCTTCACACCGGAGTGACGATCAAAGACTGCGGAAGAAAGATGGGCCTCAATGGTGTTGACAATGGTGTGATTTATTTCGACCACGTGGTAATACCACATGAAAACATGCTCGATCGTTTTGCCGGTGTGAGTGAAGAAGGAAAATTTGTGAGTCCGATTGCGAGTGACAACCGCAGGTTCTTCACGATGCTTGGAACGTTAGTGGGTGGAAGAATTGGAATTCCCCGTTCAGGAAATGCTGCCTCAAAATCAGGATTAACGATAGCCATTCGCTATGGTGATCAACGCAGACAATTCGGTCCGGAAGGCGGAACAGAAGTTCCAATTCTGAATTACAGAACACATCAGAAAAGACTGATGCCATTACTGGCGAATACCTATGCACTTCATTTTTCATTGCAATATCTTACCAACCGTTTTCTCAACCGCAAAGAAGAGGATATGCAGGAGATTGAAGCGCTCGCTGCCGGCCTCAAATCATTTGCAACATGGAATACAACCGCAACATTGCAGGAATGTCGTGAGGCTTGTGGTGGCAAGGGATATTTAAGTGAGAATAGAATTGATGCGCTTAAAAATGATACCGACATCTACACGACCTTCGAAGGTGATAACACCGTATTGATGCAACTGGTAGCCAAGAGCAGACTCACAGAATTTAAGCAGGAGTTCGGCAACATGAATGTGTTTTCGATTTTGAATTACGTAGCTGATCAGGCAAAAACGAGTATTACAGAAATGAATCCGATCACCGTAAGGAACACCAGCGAAGAACATTTACTTGATCCTGAATTTCAATTGCAAGCCTTTAAATACCGAGAACGTGATATTTTAACCTCCGCAGCAAAACGCCTGAAGCGCCACATCGACAGCGGCATGGATTCGTTTGATGCATTCAATGTGTGTCAGCATCATCTGGTGCAGGTAAGTTTTGCCTACATCGAGCGGATCATCCTTGAACAATTCATAACACAGGTTGAAAATACAAAAGATGCCGGATGCAAAGCGGTATTGAAAAAACTATGTGATCTCTTTGCCTTGTCGCAGATTGACAAAAACAAAGGCTGGTATCTGGAACAAGGCTATATGGAAGGTGTGAAAACCAAAGCCATCCGAAAATCAGTGAATCAGCTTTGCTGGGAGATCAGGCAGGATGCCGTACCGTTGACTGATGCATTTGATATCCCGGATAGGTTGCTCGCTGCTCCGATTGCTATGAAATAATTTAATGCAGGATAATGGATTCAAGGCTGCTTGATAACACAAACAAGTGTCTTACATCTGACTAAATCCGAGATCTTAGTTTATCATGTATAAAATCAGAAAACCGGTACTTGCTGATAACATCATCTGATAGATAGCTGGCACCCTGAATGGTGCCCAGACATTGCTCACTGCCACAAAAGCAATTAAATGCCTTGTCCATATTCCATTCTGTAGATGGATAGAAAAAAGTAAGTTCCTCTCCTGCTTTTACCGGCTTGAGGGTAATGAATTTAAAAGATGTTGTATCAAAGAAGCAATTGGGATCACAACTGTGATTCGTGCACTCCAGATACTCCGGCCACAATTCAATATGTTCCTGGTCATTGATCTGAACGGTTAAATAACTGGGCTGCGAATAGGTTTTCTTTGCGGAAAACTCAGCAATAACCTGACCGGCTGGAAGATTCACTCTTGAAAATACAGATCGGTGCTGGGTGATGGTATTAGTTCTTTTCTCTGCCAGTTCAGAATGGGAAGTATCGATTGATACCGGGCTTGAATCAGGATAGCTCATAACGCTATGTAGTGGTTTATTAAGATGATGTTATCTTAATAAATCAAAAGTGATTGAATGAATTGATAATTCCTAACTATTTGCGACAGTATAAATTTCAATAAAAGTTAATCGTCTGTCTTTATAGATTTATTGAAGGGTAACTTAAACTGATACTTGATGTCCTCATCCGTTTTCGGATCAAGCACATCAAGCCCGTAATGAATTTTCCCAGGATCATCGTAAACAAACGTGCCAAAAATACGATCCCATATGGAAAAGATGTTTCCGAAGTTGGTATCCGTCCACGGGCGCTCGAAGTGGTGATGAAACTTGTGAACGTTGGGAGTAACAATAATATAGCTAAGTGATTTATCCATCCATTTAGGTAATGCAATGTTCGCATGAGAGAAATAAGTAAAGAAGATGGTGCAAAAACGATAAAACAGGTAATAGGCAAGGGGGGCACCCATGATTACCACAACGGCCAGCGACAACATCTCACGCAAGATAAAATCACCTGGATGCAGACGGGGACCCGTGGTAACATCCACATGCGTATCGGCATGATGAACCATATGAAACCTCCACAACCACTTCACGCGATGGAGCATGTAATGTGCCATGTACTGTGCCACCAGATCAAATGCGAGCATGCACAATACAAATCCCAGCCAGACGGGCATGTCAATTTGGTTGATGATGCCGACTTGACTGGTCTGGATCCAGCGAAACACCCCCAGCGTGGCAATACCAAAAATAGTGTTAATGATAAGCGCACTACCGAGAAACGCGAAATTAACACCGGCATGTTTCCATCTTTTGTAGCTGAATAAAAACAAGGGGATGCCACCTTCCAGTAACCAGAAAAAAGTCAAACACAAGAGCACCCAACTTCCTCTTTGCCACAAGGGCATCACTTCAAAAAAATGTGAGAATGAATCCATAGAGTAAATTTCAAGTTCAACCTGCGTGAAAGTTAATAATTTCAATTAAAATTTTCTTACGTCTTCATGTGGATGCCCGCAACCATGCACCGGATGCCCCCGCCTCCGTATTTTTCTATGGTAGGAATGCTTACAGGAAGAAGTTCAACATACCTGGACAGTTCTTTAATTTGTCCATCCAGTAATGATTCCAGTGCCTTTTCAGATAGCAACTTAAATCGCTTTCCTTTTTTACTTTGAACTTCAATGATATTACCTGCGAAAGATCGCATCTGCTGATAACTGATTGAAACCACACGATGACCGGTGGATGCAAAACTTCCGAGCAGGCGTTCCTGATCCGATTCGCTCCAGATCGAATCCAGACACACCACCGCCACCTTTTCGCCAACACTAAGCATCACATTGGTATGGTAAATGGATTTACCGTTTTCATCCACTGCATCAAACAGAAAAGGTGTGTAACCCAGCCTGGTGCACACATCATGAAGTACTGCTTCATCGGTACGGAGCGAACGACAGGCGTAGGCAATTTTATTCGGGTGATCGAACACAATACTTCCGGTGCCTTCAAGAAACCGATGCTGTACTTCATAAAAGGTAAGGTCGATGATTTCCGGGTGACCATACCGTTTACTTAACATATCAATATGTTGCTGGCACCTTTCAAGTCTTCTGCTGGGGGCCATCATCGGGTATAATATCAGTTTACCATCCTCATGACAGGATATCCAGTTATTGGGAAAAATGGAATCGGGCTTTTGAGGAAAAAGTGTATCGTCCATTACCTGCAACTCAATACCTGCGTTCTTGATTATTTCAACAGCCGCATCAAACTCAGCAAGTGCAGCATCCTGAATATTCTCGTCATTTGCAGTTGTCTGCTGAAAAGCGTTGGTAGAAGCTGTGTCGGAATTAAAACCAAAAGTGGCTGGCCTCACCATAAAAATACAATCGGGTACCTGTGAGAATCCCATGCCTGTGCTATCCTGTTAAATGTATCGCTCAAGCGGCCTGGTAAGACAAGTAGGACCACCACCACCTTTCACACTGATCTCCTGCCCTTCATATTCATGCACGATGCAACCCCGATCCAAGAGTCTTTGTTTTGTGACCGGGTTTCCCTTTACCATAATTACTTCACGCGGTGCGATGGCCAGCACATTGCAACCCATAGAATCCCACTCTGAATCGGGTACTTCCACAAAAGAAAAACCACGCTCCAGCAAGGTGTTGCGAAATGAGATCGGCATCAACGGAGAATATACCACAGCCAGGTTTTTATCCACCGGACTAAATACCGACATCAAATGAAACACATCCGATGGACCTTTATAGTGTGGCATGTCGGCCACCCATACAGTGATATGGTGCGGTTCAAGTAAATGTTTGAGTTGTCGGATGCCCTCCCAGTTGGTTCTGTACGTATGACCAACCGCCAGCGTGTGCTCATCGATCCACGCTACGTCACCACCTTCCACCGTGCCGGGAGCTGTAATCTCACCTAAAATTTTAATTTGATTATTTTCAAACGCCTTTCGTTCTGCGACTGGTTCGTTTTTGCGCGCAGGCTTACCCATATTGCAGATGATCATACCAAAATTTGTAGCGATGGCTGCATCACGACAATAGATGGAATCCATGGTCACCGATGAGTCATATGGTAAGCTTAGCGCTTCAGCACCATGTTTCGTTAATTGTTTTTCAAACTCAGCATATTCTATTTGTGCTTTCGCCAGATCAGGTTTCGAAAGGAAATTCAATTCTTTCCATTGCGATGAAATCCGGATGTCATCCACAAAAGCTGCATCAGGTCTTTTAATAAAAACGGTTTTCAGTTTTCCGTAATCGGATTGATAGGTGGTTTTCATAGTGACGATTTTCTTTTAATCTGAATAAAAGCATAAAACGGCAGGCCGGCCATCAGCAGGATAAAACCCCAATACACAATTTCTTCTCCTGAGCCAATCACCGCCCACATGGAATAGATGAATGCCAGTGACGCAACGAGCATTTTTCCCCATCGTATTCCAGGCTGTTTACTGTCAATAATAAAAAATGCAACGATGGAGAACAGATAGGCTACCAGACAGGTCAACGTTCCCATTAAAATGGCAAACTTAAACGTATCTGCAAGGCTATTACTAAAGTTCATCATGGTTAGTACCGAAACCAACACACTGGAAATCACAATACCCATTGCCGGAGTTCCATTTTTATTTTCCTTCGCGAATACATGTGGGAACAAATGATTGCGTGCCGCGGCCATTGGCATTTGACCTTGCACAAGGATCCAGCCATTGAGTGCGCCAAAAGTAGAGATCAAGGCACCACCTGCCACGAGGTAACGAGCCTCTTCTCCCCATATGGAAGCAGCTGCATCCGCAAACGGTGCCTGTGATTCATGCAATATGGAAGGTGGTATAATTCCCATCACGGCTACCGTACCCGCTATATAGATAAAAGTGGTTAACAACGTGCCAATGATGGTGGCACGCGAAATTGTCTTTTCTGGATTCTTCACGTTGCCAGATGGTATGGTGGCGCACTCCAGACCAAGAAAGGCAAACAACGTCAACGTGGTGGTGCTGGTGATCGCGGAAAGGTTGGATTGTGAACTTACGTTGAACGGAACGAAGTTATCCAAATTCAAATAAAACAAACCTCCTATTGTGATTACCAGCAACGGAACAATTTTTAAGACGGTAGTAATTACCTGAACAATGCCCGCTTCCCTGATTCCCCTTGTGTTGATCCATGTTAAAAACCAAATGGCCGCTAAGCCTGTGCCCACCGAAAGTATCGGATTACTTCCTAATGACGGAATGAATGCAGAAAGATAACTAACGAAAGCAACCGTGATGGCCGCGTTTGTACACCACACTGAAATCCAGTAACCCCATGCTACCAGAAATGCTGCGAAGTTGCCCATGCCTTCGCGCGTATAGGCATAGGGTCCGCCCGTAGCCAATGGTTGAAGCTTACTCAACCAACTGTAAACCAATGCCAGACAAATCGCACCGGCTCCTGATATGAGCCAGCCTATTAAACTGATACCACCATAAATTCCCAATGTGGCCGGCAACATAAATAAGCCTGAGGCAATCATGTTGCCAACCACCAGAGAGGTGGTTGTCCACAGTCCAATTTGTTTTGATTTGTCACTCATCCGGAATGTTAATTACAAAGAATACCGGATTCGCACAATTATCTAACCCTGATTTATCAGGATAAAGCAATTCAGTGAATTGAAATTATAATAGAAAATAAAATCAAAGGGAAATAAACGCAGTCTTGATGAGCTTCTCCTTGTCATCTGTCCATGCGAAAACTAATTTGTCTCCGGATTTTGTCATCTGAGGAAATCCACTCGAACGTGCATCGGAAGTAGAGGCAATATTCATGGATGATCCTTTCGTTCCATCGCGATTTACTTTCATGGCTTTGATCTCCGCTCCTTCCATCCAGCTTACCATGGCGTTATCACTATCCAGCATCACCACATCTACCCTGCCTATTGCTTTACCTTCATCTAGTTTTACAGGCTCACCAAACGTTACGCCACCATCGTTAGAAAAAATAACACGCACACGGGCATCTCCTTCCGGGGATGAGAACCAGGCCACCGCTAAATTGTTTCCAATCGCATCTGCCCGAGGACCATTCACCGGGCAACCGGCAATCTTCCAGTTGTCAGCATAAATATTCTTCGGTTCCGTCCATTCACCATCAACAAAACGTACAATGGACATATCACGGATTTCTTCATCCGAACGATCGCGATAAATAACAACAGGCCCGCTGTCGGTTAATGCCGCGGTTGTCTGGCAGCAATCACAGGTGCGATTGTCAAGCTCCCACTCATTACTCTTTACTCCGTTTCTATCCACGATGGCAGCACGCATTGACATCTGTCCATGATGGCCTGCATGATCTTCCATGCCTTCCATCACCGTATTGCGTCCATCGAGCCAGGCAACCAAAAAGTTCTCACCATAAGGTAATATGGAAACAAAACCATGCTCCGCTTGCTTTGCATCATCATGAACAGCTTTAGGCTCGCTCCATGTTTTGCCCTCATCTTGCGAAGTAGTTAACATCACATCGTAGGCAAAAGTACCTTCACCACTCTTGCCGAGATAGTGAGCCATGATTTGCTTTCCATTCGCTGCAATTAGCGGGTAATCAGCCCAATTGACAAACCAGTTTTCACCGGTGGCTATCACTCTCGGCTCTGTCCATTTTTCATTTTTAAGTCTGGAGAATTTGAAAATATTTTTTCCATCCACGATCTTCAATCCAGGACAAAAAAGTGTTGTTGCTATGGTCGGTAAATAAATACGGTTCACCACTGGGAGATTGAGAGGGAGAATCCAGATAATTAATCACAAATTCTGACTTGAGTTTTCTTATCGACTTATAGCACAACCGGACAGAACGACTATCAGAATGATCAGGAAGTACTTGCTTTTCATAGGTTTAAATTTAGGTAGTAGGCGTCAGCCCGCTCAAAGCGATCAGACGCCTACGATTATTCATTGATTAAATTTGTTACCATTTCAATCGTTGCGGGTTCATCCCACTTCCGGTAGCCTACCTCTGAGAATACCAGTTCTCCATCACCATTAAAAATAAATGTAGTTGGTAAAGCATCAACGCCCAATGATTCAGGATTCTCTACCCTTACAAAATTTGAAACCATATTCCTGCTCTCAATAAACTTCTGAATCTTTTCCATCTCTTCATCGGAAGCAAAAAAGAATTCAATGTTCTTACCTATAAGTTGAGTTTGCAGTGCCATAATACCAGGCATCTCCTGAATGCACGGCCGGCACCAGGTAGCCCAGAAGTTGACGAAGATCGTTTTGCCTTCGTGATCTTTTAAATCAACTTCGTTACCATTTAAATCGGTGAGCACAATCTGTGACGCCATAACGGCAAATTGTTGTTCCTTCTTTCCGGAAGAACAACCGGCCAGCGCTATCAGAAAAAGAATAAAAAATGAACGAATCATTTTAATTTAATTTCTCCTGCACCGATCCGCACTTCAACATCTTATCACCAAAATACGGATTGCGAATTTCAGATACATCGCTCAACCAGTATCCTCCCTGATTATCGAATGCCATGGGACAGAATTCATAATAGGCAGTCGCTCCACCCAAACCATAGGCCTTGATGCTCTTATACATATTGTCAGAAAGCTTGCTGAAGGAAGTGCGTTGTGCTTCAATGTCATCCGTATGATTGAATCTCCTTCAACGCTACTTCAAGTCCACCCAGATACGTCATCCAATCATTGTGGGCCACTCCGGTTAATAACATCATATCCACTTTTGAAATTGATTCCTGTACGGTAGTGGCCGCTGATTTTACTTGTGCAACATCAGTGGCAACAAAAGCATCCTTTAATGAAACATAGGAAGTAAACACTCCACTGAGTTGTTGCTGAAAGGTAGCATCCACCTGAAATTGAGGAGCCGATGCTTGTGCGGGAGTTTCTTCCGTGGCTGCGTGCATTGATTCATCATGGCTTTCTTGCTGGGCAGTTTCTTCTTTCTTTGAAGAACAATTGCTCAAGGCTAAAACAGTAACCGCACTATAGAGTGTGGCAATAAATAAGGACTTGATTTTCATAGTTGTTTAATTTGATGTATTAATTTAGTTTTGATTTAATGATTATGCCCCAACATGGGATCTCTTCCGTTCTTTAAAATGATTTCGCTGTAAAGCAGATAGGCCCCGGTTACTACCACGATCTCTCCTTCCTTCAGTCCTTCAATAATTTCAACAGAATCAAAATTCTCGACACCGGTCTTTACCATTCGCGGTACAAAGGTATTATCTGCCGTTTGAATATACACGTGCGCGCCAGACTGATCGCGGATTACCGCATCCGTTGGAATAGCAAGCGATGTCTTCTCTGAATGCTTTAAAAGTACCTGCGCCTGCATACCCGGTTTCCATTGCAGCGTTGGGTTGTTCAGCGAAGCCCTGAGAACAGTTACCTGAGAGTTGGATCGATACTCAGGACTCAAAAATGTAACCGTGGCTTCGATGGTTATATTATCATATCCTGACACACGTACTGAAATAAGATCACCTGTTTTCACATACTGTAATTCTGATGGATAGAGTTCTGCTTCCACCCATAACTTGCTGATATTTTCAAGTTGATAGAGTACGTCTCCCTCATTGAGATATTGTCCTTCAGCAACCTTAATCTCCTTTACAACACCCGAAGTTGTTGCGAGGAAAGTAATCCGGGATTGAATGTCATTGGTCGTAAATAACTTATCAATTTGCTTATCGGTAAGTCCATACAACAAAAGTTTCTTCCTGGCCGAGTTCAGATAATCTTCATAACGGCTATCCACGTCTTTCATCGTTTTATACTGTTCCAGCGCAAGCAGATATTCTTTTTGCAATGTTAAAAGTGATTCGGAGTAGAGTTCATATAGCGGTTCACCTTTGTTCACCTTACGCCCTTCTTCTTTAACAAAAAGCTTTTCAATTCGGCCTGTGGCGCGAGAACTGATCACCTCAGTCAATTCCTCATTGGCAACCAGCCTGGCATTTACCGGTAATGTCTGACCGATGTCCTGTTTCTTCACAATCTGTGTGGTAATATTGGCGAGTTTAATCTGACTCCCGGAAAGCATCAACTCATTGCTGACTACCTTCATTTGCATGGGAGCAGGTTGTTCAGGTTGTTTGTCATCCTGCGAGCAGGCAAACAAACCAGTTAATAAAATACTGATGATTAAAACTCTCATATCAATTGGATGTTTTAATAAAATTTTCACTGTCCACAAGGTATTGAGCATTGACAGCCACTTCATCTGATGATGCCAGTCCACTTATGATTTGAACCCATTCGCCCGTGCGCAATCCAGCGTTTACTTTTCTGGGCTTCATCAGGCCACGCTCTTTGACAAATACAATTTGATCAAGCCCGAGATCAATGAGTGCATGTTGTGGTATCCATAACGATGCTTCCGAGGGGGCGTTAATAGTTGCTTCCACCAATTGACCCACGGAAACATCCGAACCTTTATAATAGCAACGTAACTTGATAAAATCTTCACCTTCCGAAAAGAACGGTTCAACAAAATCAATTTTAAGTGGTTTGGTTTTGTCCTTATCTATCCACTCCAGCTTATCACCTACTTTAATCTGTGATGCCTGAGTCAACGGAACATTAAACTCAATCCAGAGTGAATTAGTATTCACTATCTTAAATAACGTTTGTCCCGAAGCCACATAACTTCCCTCGCGCACAAACGATGAAACAGTGACTGAAGGAACATGTGCCTGATGATGAACTTGCCGTATTTCCAGAGCCACCCATACCCATTCCTCCAGAACTTGTTATCGCTCCATTGGAAGGTGCCGCAGGAGCAGGTTGATCATCTGAAATTAAAAAACCATCATGCGGACTATAAATCGAAAACGTGTAGGCTACCTCCAGCGTCTTAGATAGCTGATCGATTTGCTTTTCAGAAGCACCCAGCAACAACAATTTACTCTTCGCTGCATCGATCAGGAGCTGATTACCGGCATCATTTTTAATGAGGTATACAAATTCCCGTTGCGCATTTACTAATTCAGTACTGTAAATCTCCGCCACCTTTTGTCCTTTACGCACGGGCTGATAATTATATTTCAACAATACTTTTTCAAGTCTTCCTCCCACCCGTGCGGGGATTGTAAAGATGTTACGCGTGTCATAGGTAACTACACCCTGAATCAGTTTAGCGTGACCGGCATTGATTTATACTCAGCCTTAGCAGTCTTGACAGAAGCCAGCACTACTTCATTGGGCGACTTAATCAACCTGGCCAGATCTTCAGTGATCTTCACTTCTTCACCAGGTCTGACCTTTGCGAACAAGATCCATCGCACACACGGGACAAACACCGGGTCTATCGGAAACTACTGTAGGGTGCATGGGACAGATGTAGGTATCTGAATGTTCGTGTGAACTATCTTTCGTTGTGCAGCTAAACAGTAGTATTAGTAGAATGAATAATTGACAATTGACAATGTGACAATAAATTCATTCCTCCAATTGTCAATTGTACCTTGTCAACTGTCAACTTATTTCTCAATTTCTTTCTCATAGCGCACGATCATTAAATAATAATCCTCCATCTTATTCAAATATTCCATCTGAGCCATGTTCATCGCTTCCCAGCCATCAATCACAATGGGCAACTGTTCACGATTCTCTTCATAAGCGATCAACAAGGTTTCATAGTTCTTCTTCAAAGCCGGAATGATCTTTTGATTATAATTCTCCAGTTGTTGCTTCATGCGTACGAGCTGCGAAGCCATGCCCGACAACATACCACGGGCTTCAATCAAAATTGCTTCCTTCCCCTTCTGCATGGCCTCAATCTCATAATTCATACCCGCAATTTCAGACTTATACATTTTTGAAGCCCATGGAACTATAGGAATTGATACCATCGCCATGAGTGAGAACTGAGTGACCATATTGCCTATTGGTTGCATGTGTTCATAGCGAATTCTGAAATCAGGTTTAGCCTGCGTCTTCTGCCAGTTTTGATTTTGCCGCATGACTTCAATGGAGCGATTGATTTGTTGTACATCGCTACGGTCAACACTCAAAGCAGCTGTATCATAAAAAATGGTATTGGCATCAAACGAAATTTGCGTAGTGGTATCTACCTGTAAGGTTACTTCTTCCGAAAGCTTCATCAACGATTTAAGCCGGTAGTTTTTATCCTCGATTTCCGCACTATTCATCAGGATCATGTTATCCACTTCGTGTAAACGGGCTTCTGCTTTATAAATATTTCCTAAACTCCCCTGATTATAGGGGTAGCGAATACGCGCAAGTTTCAGCATAAGTTCAACAATGCGCTTATTTTCCAGCAACACCTTTCCCTTCTTTTCCAGCACCAGCCATTGATAATAGTTTTCCTTAGCCTCAGCACGGAGTTGATTAAATTGATAAGACCGACCTTTCTCTTCCACTGCGGCCCTGGAAGCAAAGTAATTTTTCCTGGCATTCAATTTTGCAGGGTTAGGTATATCCTGTTCTACATTGATGACAAACATTCCCTTATCACGTTCATCCATTAATGTTTGTCCGGGGTAAGGATAGAAAAATGGTCCTGCCCCTACCATGGGTGCCATCCAGCCTTTTGCTCCTTCCGTGTAGGCGTTCATCGCCCTCACCTTGCTATCATATTCCTGCAGCATTGGATTTTGTTTATCAATGGCTGACAGTACACTGTCGAGACTGATCACTTGAGCAGAACTGGAGAGTGTAACTAACAAGATGATAAGAATTGACAATGAACAATGGACAATGGACAATAAATTCATTCTGATCATTGTCCATTGTCCATTGTCAACTATCAACTTACTTCTGATTTCAATGTTTCTTTTCATGTACATCAAGTTTTCCGAATTTTCTTAATTCAAATTCCTTCGTCATCAAAAAGATGAGCGGTGTAACTAATAATATGTGGGTAGATGATGTGAGCACACCACCAATCATGGGTAACACGATGGGTTGCATGACATCACTGCCAACACCCGTTGCCCATAGCACTGGCACAAGACCAAACAAGGCAACCGATACCGTCATTAATTTTGGTCGTAATCGCTTGGCTGCACCGGCAATCACAAACTCTTTCAACTCTTCGCGTGAAATGGTTTCACTGGAATTACCGCGAAGTTTTACCAATTGATTCATGGCATCATTGAGATAAATCACCATCACAACACCGGTTTCTACGGCTATACCAAATAGCGCAATGAAACCAACAGCTACTGCCACCGATAAATTCACTCCATAGAAATACACCATGTATGCTCCACCGATGAGTGCAAAAGGCACCGTAATCAAACTAAAGAATGCTTCACGCAATGAATTAAACGCGAGGTAAAGTGAGATGAAAATGATCAGCAACACCACCGGCAAAATGATCATCAAGGTTTGCTTGCCTCGAATCAGGTTTTCGTATTGGCCACTCCATTCAAGGAAATAACCATTGGGCATCACCCCCATTTCGGCATTCAGTTTTTCCATGGCTTCTTTTACCGTACTGCCCAAATCACGATCTCGTACATTGAAAAGCACTGCACCACGAAGCAAGGCATTGTCTGAAACAATCATGGGTGGTCCGTTTTCAAAACGGATACTGGCTACTGCAGAAAGTGGAATCATTCCCATGGATGGAGTCTTTATTGGAATGCGCTGCAATTGCGATAAACTATTCCGATAATCCTGAGCCAATCGCACGCTGATTGAAAAGCGTTGTCTTCCTTCAATCGTCTGACCAATCGGTGCGCCACCAATGGCTGATTCGACTATCAGGTTAACATCATCCACCGTTAATCCATAGCGCCCCAGGGCTTCGCGGTTCACATCAATTGTTAAATACTTTCCACCTGTTATCGGATCGACATAGAGATCTTTTACTCCGGGCACACCTTCCAGTGCAGTTTTTACTTTTTCGGAAAGGGCGTAAATACTATCAAGATTTTGTCCGTACACTTTCACTCCCACATCAGTACGAATACCGGTTGACAACATGTTGATACGGTTAATGATCGGTTGTGTCCAACCGTTTACTACACCCGGTATTTGTAGTTTGGCATCCAACTCATTGATAATATCTTTCTTGGTGATGCCTTCACGCCATTCTGATTTTGGTTTGAGTGTAATAATGGTTTCAATCATCGAAAGCGGAGCATTATCCGTGGCCGTGCTTGCACGACCAGCTTTACCGAGCACTTTGTCTACTTCCGGAACTGATTTAATAATCTTATCCTGCACCTGAAGGATTCGCTTCACTTCTTCGTTGGAAACATCCGGTAATGTAACGGGCATGAAAAGAATCGACTGCTCATCCAATGGCGGCATGAACTCACTGCCCATGCTGAACAACAACGGAAGACTGATGGCAAGGGCAAGAATATTCACACCAATCGTTGTTTTACGCCAGTTCATGCAAACACGAAGAACGGGTTCGTAAATTTTCTCCAGCCAGCGGTTCAGACGGATTGGCTTTTTCATCCTTGAATTTTCCTTTCATGAAAAAAGAAATGAGCACCGGTGCCAGTGTGATTACCAGAATGGCATCCACCAGCATGATAAAAGTTTTGGTGTACGCTAAGGGATGAAATAATTTTCCTTCCTGGCCCGTGAGCATAAACACTGGTAAGAAAGAAGTTATGATGATGATGGTAGAAAAAAACACACCACGCGAAACCTGTTTTGATGATTTCTCAATAATGGATAGCCGTTCTAAATCCGGGATTGGTCCATTCAATTCAGCATAGCGCATTGACAAATGCTTGTAGGCATTCTCAGACATGATAATACCATTGTCGACAATCACACCGATAGCCAGCACGATTCCCGTCAGGGACATGATGTTGGACGAAATACCAAAAGCATTCAATAAAATAAAGCTTGTTGCAATGGTAATGGGTATTTGTATGATGATGCTGATGGCACTGCGCCAGTGAAGAAGAAAGAGAATGACCACCAGTGACACCACAATCATTTCTTCAATCAGTGTAGTCTTGATGGATGAAATCGATTCTTCAATCAGCTCGCTACGATCATAGACCACATTAAACTTCACTCCTGCCGGAAATCCTTTGGATACTTCTTCCATCTTTGCCTTCACACGCTTAATCACTTCATCAGCATTCTCACCATAGCGCATGACCACAATACCACCTACTACTTCCCCCTCACCATCCTGATCAAAAATTCCCAGGCGTGCTTCACCGGTCATCTGCACCGAACCCAGTTCTTTTACCTTCACCGGCACGGAGTTCACTGTTTTCACAGCGATGTTTTCAATCTCTTCTACCGACTTGAGATAGCCAGTCGTCTTGATGATATAACCAATGTCGCTCATTTCAAATTTGCGACCACCTGCTTCATTGTTGTTCGATCTCACCGATTGAATCACTTCGGGTACAGAGAGATTATAGTAAGAAAGTTTATTTGGATTTAAGGCAATCTGATATTGCTTTTGAAATCCTCCGAAGGAAGCGATCTCACTTACGCCCTGCACATTCTGTAAGGCAAATTTTACATACCAGTCTTGCACGGCACGCTGCTCCCCAAGATCCATTCCAGGCGCATCGAGCGTGTACCATAAAATATGGCCTACCCCTGTTCCGTCAGGTCCCAACGTTGGTGTTACTCCTTGCGGTAATAATCGTGTTGCATAGTTAAGTCGCTCAAGTACCCGCTCACGTGCCCAGTATACATCGGTATCATCATTGAAAATGACATACACGAAACTCATTCCAAACATGGAAGCGCCACGCACATACTTTACCTCTGGAAGTCCCTGCAGGTTGGTGACGAGCGGATACGTTACCTGGTCCTCAATAATCTGCGGACTGCGTCCCATCCATTCAGTGAATACGATGACCTGGTTTTCAGAAAGGTCCGGGATGGCATCAATCTTATTAACGCGGACAGAATGAACGCCCCACGCAAATAATCCGATGGCAACCATCAGGATCAGAAAGCGATTACGAAGAGAATAAGAGATTAAATTTTCTATCATAGCTGAATAGTATCAAGTAGAAAGACACAAGTAGTAAGACTCTATCCACTGGTTTTAATGGATGCTTACAAAGAAATCAGCAATGAATTAAATAAGGAAAGATTGAACGAGCACAGGAATGTCGCGCTCGACAATAGGTGGTTTGTAGGGAGTATGATTTGAGTACGCGAGTGCTTCATTAACCTGGATCACTTCCATAATCATCGGAAGTGAAGCAACCCAGTTGATGGATTGCCAGGTGAGCATCGAAAAATCCTGAACTTGTGTGTTAAAGTCTTTGCCTTCAAAGGCAACATGCTTGTCTTCGCAACATCCTGACTTCTTTATGGCCATCTTCTTATGGCACGGAGGAAGTTGAACTTCCATGGGGCATGAGGCAGCATCTTCGATCAATGAAACGCTTTGAACATGTCCTCCGCAAAAGTGCATGTTCACCATAAAGCTGCTTGAAGAAACAAGCACCAGCAGGGCGAGCATGGAGGAGACTATGGACTTTATTAATTTCATCGACTTGGCAAATGTAATAAAAAAGCTGTTAACAAGTTGTTAATTAAACTTTTATGCGTCTAACCGTTTAGATCGGTCTGACGCCTAACCTAAACGTTCGCCTTTATATCCAGCCTTAATAAGTGCCTCTGTTATTTTCTTTTCATCGGCATCTTGTACTGTTAACGTGCGTGAAGGATCTACCAGATCTACCTGCCAGTTATTCTCACCGGCTACTTCATTTAAGTAAGGTGTCACCTTTGCCACGCAGGCAGAGCACTTAATATTGGTTTTGAATTTTGTCTTTTCCATATCATTTAATTTTAATACAAATAACGGATGATACGAATGAAAGTCGTTACAGGATTTGTCTATTGATTTACATAATTATCTACCAAAATCATCCTGCACCCTCACGATATCACTTTCATCGGATGGATTGCTTGACATCGGTGTGCTGCCAGATTTCAGCCACCATTCCCCAGCCACCCGAAAGCCCCACCAGACGATGTCGCTGCCCTTGTTTCAATCGGATGATCTCTCCCACTCTCAATTCGTGCACGGCTCCCTCCTCATTCGTTTCGCTCGTAACAACTCCGGCATGACCGGCAACTAATTTCCAGATCTCAGCACGCCTGTGGTGATATTGCCACGACAATCTCTTGCTGGCATCCACCATTAATATTTTCGGACTCAGTTTTCCGCTGATCTTCAGCGATGAGAAATCTACATCGGGAAAATACTTTTTACTAAATGCCTGGGCTTGTGATTCATCTAACACAAAAAATCCTCCCCATGGGCGGGTAAAATCCTGAGACACAACCGTGAAGCCAGCTTTTGATAAATAAGAAGCAACGGAAGCAAATACTTCTGCTCTTTCACCTGAAAGGGATAACTGTGATTCCAATTCGTTCATAACTATTCTGATTTGAATAAGCAATTTGAACCACGAACCTGCATGTCGGCAGAGAGGGGCTCAAGGGCACGAAGATACACAAAGAGATAAACAACAAAACATCTGCTGTTTTTTTAAACGGATTGCGATTACTTCTTAAATGATTTACTTTTCGCTTTTACACAACCGAATGTCAACTGCGCAAAGTAAAAGCGATCCAATAAAAGGAACCAATCTCAACCGGCAGATGGGTTTACTTGGTTTGGCCGCCACGGGAATCTGTTCGATGATTGGTGCCTCCATCCATGTGGTGCCTTTTATGATTCAAAGAAATGTGCCCGGCATTGGACCCTACGTGCTTCCTGCATTTCTCTTTGCAGCGGTGCCCGCTATGCTGGCAGCTTTTGCCTACATCGTATTGGCATCGGCCATGCCACGAGCGGGTGGAAGTTATTTATATGCCAGTCGATCCTTAAGTCCCTACCTCGGCTTTGTTGCCAGCTTTTCGCAATGGTTTGGTTTGTCAATTGTGATTGGTGTGGTCTCCTATGTGATCATCCCCTTTCTGCGCGACATCGCTTCGGCCATGCATTGGATTGATCTCGCTCAATACCTTGATACTGGTTCGGTACGGGTGATCCTTGCTTTGTTAATTCTATGGACGTTTGTTGTGATTAACATTCGCGGAGTGAAATCATATGAGAAAACAGTAGTACCCCTTATGATCCTGATGTTTGTATTGGGAGGAATTGTCATTGTTGCCGGATTGGTGTACACGCAGGAAGATTTTGCAACCGCTTTAATGAGCAAAGAAGGAAGAACGGTGCCAGCGACCACCGCTGACTTTAACTGGAACACATTTCTTTCTGCCTCTGCGCTTCTGTTTGCCAGCTTCATCGGGTTCGACTCTATTGCGCAAGCCGGAGGTGAAGCAAAGGATCCTGATCGCTCACTTCCCCGCGCTATCGGAATTGCAATTTTCAGTGTAAGCCTGTTCTATGTTCTTTTCACATTTTCGGTATATCATACTGTTCCCTGGAACTTTGTTGCACAGGAAGCAATGACCAAAGATGTAACAGCACCCGGTTTATTAAGTTATATACTTCCTTCCGGCTGGGCAGTAGCGATAGTGCTTGGTGCTGCGGTGGCGCTAACCAATGATTTGCCAGCCATGATTCTTGCTGTTTCCAGATTGATGTTTTCGTGGGCCGAAGATGGCATCTTTCCTAAACGTCTGGCTGCAGTTCATCCTAAGTTTCATACACCACATCTGGCAATTTTAGCAAGCGGTGCAATGGCCTCTCTTGGAATTCTGGGCAGTCACTTTGCCGGTGATTTCTTTTTGGGTATTGATATTATGGTCACTTCCATGCTGGTGAATTTTTTATTGATGTGTGTTTCTGTACTGATGTTACCCAGGCATAATCCCGCATTGGCATCCCAAATAAAAGTGTTCAAGTCGCGCTACGTGCAACAAGTGCTGGCCGGTCTGGGTACGATCGCTCTTGCTGGTTTTCTAATCATCCATATCACAAAAGATGTTACCGCAGATGTTGGAGCGTGGTATTTCCACTCTACCCCGGTGTGGATCATTGTGATGATCGTGGCGAGTGTGATCTTCTTTACGCAATGGAGGTCACTCAAGAAATCTGGCGTTGACACCAAAAAATTATTTTCCGAATTGCCTCCTGAATGACTTTAACCAAGATTTTAATTCACATATGAATACATCATCAAAATATATTGAACTCGCTCCTGGTCTTATCATTTGTCGTGCGTTAACGGGATTATGGCAGATTGCAGATCTCGAACGAGATGGAAAAAAAGTGGATGCCGAACAAGCCGCATTGTCCATGAATGCTTACGCAGAAGCGGGCTTCACTACCTTCGACATGGCCGATCATTATGGTTCTGCCGAAGAAATATCAGGTGTATTCAAAACAAAGTATTCAAAAGGCAAAGCGCAATTGTTTACCAAGTGGGTGCCTAAGCCCGGACCAATAACAAAAGAAACAGTTCGCGAAGCCGTGCAACTTGCACTAAGTCGATTGCAGTCAGAACAAATCGATCTCATGCAATTCCATGCCTGGAATTATGCACATCCATCGTGGCTGGATTGTCTGTTCTATTTGCAGCAGCTGAAAGAAGAAGGCTTGATTAAGCACCTCGGTCTTACCAATTTTGATACGGCCCATTTACAGATTGTCGTGAACAGTGGCATTGATGTAGTCTCCAACCAGGTTTGTTATTCATTACTCGATCAGCGCGCAGCGGGAAAGATGAGTGAGCTATGTTTAAAACACAACGTGAAACTTCTTGCATTCGGCACGGTGGCCGGAGGTTTTCTTTCTGAGAAATGGTTGAATAAACCTGAGCCACAACTGAATGAATCTCTCACATGGTCGCAGATGAAATACAAACGTTTCATTGATGCTGCCGGAGGCTGGGATAAATTTCAATCCTTATTAAAAACGCTGGATAGCATCGCTAAGAAATACAACGTGGGTATTGCCAACATCGCCAGCAAATACATCCTTGAGAATCCCGTTGTAGGGGGAGTCATCATTGGTGCACGACTGGGAAAGAGTGAACATATTCAGGACAATGAAAAATTATTTTCTTTCCAATTTGATGAAGAGAGTAAGAAACAGATTGCACAATGTCTGGCTGGCTTAACCACAATTCCTGGTGATTGTGGTGATGAGTATCGCAAGCCTCCCTTCCTTACTGCCTCCGGAGATTTAAGCCATCACGTAGATAGTTTTCCTGCGCCTTATCCCTCCTTTGCGGGAAGTGACGGCAGAACCAAAGCATTGAGCGGCACTATCTGGGAAGATCTTGCAGGATTCAGCCGTGCCATAAAAAAAGGGAATCGGATTCTGGTATCAGGCACTACAGCCACACATGGCCCTAAAGCTATTGGCGGCAATGATCCAGCTGCACAGATGCATTATGTAATTGATAAAATTGAAGGTGCTATTCAATCACTCGGTGGCACCTTAGACCAGGTAGTTCGCACCCGTATCTTCATTCGAAATATTGATGACTGGGAACCTATTGCCCGAGCCCATGGCGAGCGGTTCAAAGACATTCAGCCGGTAAATACGATGGTCAAAGCTGAATTAATCGGAGATGAATATCTGGTTGAGATGGAAGCAGAGGCAATAGTTGGTAATTGAACTTGGAAGAAGTACGCAGTAGGCAAACAAAAAGTAGCCAATCCATCGGATCATTTATTGCCTATGCCTTTGCCTACTATTTAATCTCTGTCTTTGGTGGAAAATTCCTCAACACCATTTTAATTCCCTTGCGGATATTTTTTTCTGAAAAATCAGGATTGAGCTCCATATAACTTACCGCTACCGATTGCCAAACCATTTTACTTTCAGCTCTGTCCGCCAAGCCGATGATCACGGTGCCTTTTAAATAATTGACAACCTCCCTTTCTGTTTCAAGCGGCTGATAGTAAATAGGTGAATCTTCCGCACGATGATAGATAACTGCCTGCTCATCTTTTACAGTAATGGTAAATCCTACCAGTAAATCAGGATTATTAGAATCTTCCTTAAGTCCTTTACTTTCAAGTTCCTTAATGATGGATGTTTTCAAACTTTCCCGTAGCAAACTGTCGTTAAGGTATTCAGGTCCATTGAATTTGAACTCACATCCGGTCATCCAGCAAAAGGTCTTATACTTGCTGAAATCTATTGTGTGATCATAGGATTCTTTGGTCTCTACCCGGCATCCAGCCAACAGTAAAACAAATAAAACAAATACACCTGCTTTTGTTATCTCTTTTTGAATTTTCATTGTTGTTGTTAATTATCAAGAACCTGTGGAATTTGTCTGAATATTTTTTTACAATCAAAAAAAAACAGTCTCATTTCTTATCCAATGATACTAAAGAATAATCAGTAAAAGGATGATAAAAATCATGACTATTCTGTTCTCATCACAACAACTTTACAATAAACCTATCAATAAATTACATGCATGGCTGATTTTTTGCTTTATTCTATCCGGGCAATTGGCTTTTCACATAGCCATGCCATCCAACACATATCGAGTAGATTACGAAACTTTCACCAAAATAAAAGAATATGAAACCTGTCATTTCACTTTCACTGATTCTGCTGGTGACCACCATTGTCTCTGCACAATCAGATAAAACCAAGTCAGATTTTAATTCACTCTCCTGGCTGGAAGGAACATGGACAAGGTCAAACATTCAAAGCCCAGAACGCACATCGATTGAGTCATGGAGAAAGACCGGTGAGTATGAATACACCGGCAAAGGAGCTACGCTTCAGGGAAGCGACACCGTGTTTATGGAGAAACTGAAGATTTTTATTGCAGGAAATGAAATTCATTATGTGGCCGATATTGATGAGAATGAAAACCCTGTTCGCTTTGTGTTTACCACGATTGGCCCCAATATTTTCATATGTGAAAATCCTCAACATGATTATCCGAAGAAGATTTCATACCAACTTATAGGTCATACCTTAAAAGCGCAAACTTCTGGTAATGGTAAAGTGAATGAATTTGTATTCGTACGATCGAGGGAATAAAAAAGCCCCGATTTTACAACCGGGGCCTTCTGTGTTCATGTTAAAACAATCAATCAACCCAGGGCACTCGCGAAGATCGATAGAAATCAATTCCCTTTGCTTTCATCTTAGGTCCGTGATTCGCCAGCCTTACTTTATATTCATCCCAGCTGCGGCCTTCTGATGGTGACCATCCTATTTCGGCTACACCAGGAAGACGAGGGAACAACATATATTCAATATCATCCATGGTTACCACGGTTTCACTCCATAAAGGAGCTTCTACACCCATGATCTGATTTTTCTCAATGCCGTCAACCTGTGTGGCAGGATCCCAATTGTAGGAGTCATCCACTTCAATGTAGGCAGCCCAATGCAAGCCCAGGCGACTGGTTGAATCATACTGCATGTCAAGATATACACGCTTTGATGGTGACATGATAATTCTGGCCCCTTTACGTGCACCTTCCTGAGCATATTTTTCAGCAGACCAGTGTTGCAAAATCGCATTATCATCAAGATCGGCCTGGCCAATTTCTTCCCAGCCAATCATTTGCTTTCCGTTGGCTTTTACAATCTCAGTAAACCGGTTAACAAACTCGATGTAATCCTCCTTTTTGGTAACGTGTGCTTCATCACCACCAATATGCAAATAAGGACCAGGTGTGATCTCAGCCAATTCACGCAACACATCATTTACGAATTTAAAAGTAGCTGGTTTTTCAAGCCGCAAGGTGCTCCATCCCACTTCAATACCTGTATATAGTTCCGTTGGTTTATTTTTTCCATCAAGAATACCCTGGGTAACCGCAGGACCTCTGAATTTACCTTCAGCAGGTACGATCGTGCCTCCATTCAATTCACCGTAGGAAGCAAGCGCTGAATTGATGTGGCCCGGCAAATCAATTTCAGGAACAATGGTGATGTATTTACTTTGTGCATAGGCAACAATTTCCTTGTATTGCTCCTGGGTATAGTAGCCACCCTTAGCTCCGCCTACCTGTGTGCTGCCACCATGGGTGGCAAGATTTGGCCACGATTTGATTTCAATGCGCCAGCCCTGATCATCACTCAGGTGAAGATGAAGCACATTCATTTTATAATAGCTGATCAGGTCAATGGTGCGCTTTACATCTTCCACACCAAAAAAATGACGGGCAACATCGAGCATGGCTCCCCGCCAGGCATAGGTGGGATAATCCCTGATCGTACCTGCCGCCAGCCGGAATTTATTTTTCTCTGCGCCCTTTACATCCGGTGCCAGTGGCACAATCTGAAGTAAAGTCTGCACACCCATATAAACGCCTGCTGGTTTACTGGCAATGATGGTGATCAGATCTTCCTCAATGACAAGGTTGTAACCCTCATCTCCCAGCTCTGAATCATTTCCATTAATGGTAAGATAAATACCTTCAGCAGGAGTTTCATTGGCAGAACCTATGGCATTGGTAAACCCGGTGATTGAATTAAGCTGAGTGGATAGCTGACGGGCTACCTGTGCCAGTTCACCATTTCCTTCCGGAGTATAGATCACGGTTTTTTCAGTTAACAAAAAAGCTTTACCTGTGGCTGTTACGCTTACCGGTTTGGGTATGATACTTTCTTTTGTAAGATCGGTAGGTGGTTCATTTTTACATGACTGAAACACAGACCATGGTGGCAATTACAAGCAGAATCGGCACGATTCGCAGATAGAATTTCATAGGATATGCAGTTAAAATTTCGGGTGCGAATCTAAAGAAAAATCACTTCTGAAATAATGATTAATTTCAGGAATGGTGATTGTTTTCCTCCTTCCATTTCACCTGACTCGAATCAGCTTGTTCTACGCTACCATTAAATTCAAACCTTACTATCGTACATGGTTTACCATGAATACCACCCAACACCAATTTTGATTCACTGGTCAATTATTTAGTTCTTTATGCATTGTATGTGTTCTTTTTCCGAACCAGCACCACAAATCCGTCACTATGAAAAAGCTAGCACTCTCCTTCCGTTGCTGTTACTGTTTTGCCTGCCATCGTTCGAGTCAAAACACATGGACACTCAGAGAAAATCATGCAGTACAAAAACATCACCAGTACCAATATTTCACCGGATGGAAAAAATATTGCCTACGTGGTCAGCGTGCCCGTTATGGCAGGGAGAAAAATCAGAATACAACAGTCAGATATGGGTGGCAGCGGCCGATGGTTCTTTTGATGTGCAATATACCCGTGGTGAGAAATCTTCTACCGCGCCTCAGTTTTCTCCCGATGGAAAACAAATCGCATTCCTTTCCAACCGCGCGGGCGACAAAAACCAGGTATTTGTGGTGAGAGTGATGGGTGGCGAAGCGGAACAGATTACCGATGCGAAAACCGGTGTCGCTTCCTTCAAATGGTCACCCGATGGAACGCGCATCTGCCTACCTGATGAAAGATCCGGATACCAAAGAAGAAGAGAAAATGAAGAAGGAGAAAACTGATGTGATTCTTGTGGACCAGAACTATAAATATGATCATCTCTATACCATTTCTGTTTCCCCTGATAAAACAGGTAAGCGCAGTACGAGACAATTAACATCTGGCACCTATCATGTTAATGGATTTGACTGGTCACCCGATGGCACTACCATTGCTTTTTCCTATGCGCCAAATCCAGCTATCAATGATGCCGCTTCTGGAATCTGACATCTCCACGGTGCCAGCCGACAGCGGTAAAGTTACCTCACTGGTAAAAAGACCAGGTGTGGATGTCAGTCCCAGGTATTCACCTGATGGAAAATGGATTGCCTTTCAATCTTCCGGAGGACAGCCCGAACGTGTAGGCCTTAGTGATGTATATAAAGTATCCGCAACCGGTGGGGATTTGATTGAACTACAAAAAACACCAGACCGCAATGCAAACATTGTAGCGTGGGCACAAGACGGAACTCATTTATTCATTTCAGAAAGTTATAAAACCTCACAGGTATTACTCGCACTTCCATCGGGCAGCAATGTAAAAATACCCAAAGGTGATTATCTGGCTTATTCCGATACAAAGTTGCCGATCCTCACCTCATTGAAAGGTTCAGGCAACGCTTTTTCAGTGAGCAAGTCGGGCAACCGTATCAGTTACACCTTTGAGGATGTGAACACACCCAAAGAAGTTTTTACTGCCGGACTCAAAGGCGAGAGCGCAAAAAAAGTAAGTAATGCCAACGCCAGCTTCGACCCTCCTGCACTGGGAAAAACAGAACTGATTTCATGGAAATCGAAAGATGGATTAACAATCGAAGGACTACTCACCTATCCGGTCGGCTATGAAAAGGGGAAAAAGTATCCGATCATTTTACAGGTACATGGTGGTCCTGCAGGGGTGTTCTCGCAGACCTATACCGGAGCACCTTCAATTTATATGACCCAATACTTTGCGCAAAAGGGATATATTATGCTCAGGCCCAATCCGCGCGGAAGCACAGGCTATGGAAAAGAATTTCGTTACTGCCAATGTGCGCGACTGGGGCTTTGGCGATTATGAGGATTTAATGACTGGTGTGGATCATGTGCTCTCCCTGGGTATTGCCGACAGCAACAATCAGTTTGTAATGGGCTGGAGTTATGGTGGATACATGACCAGCTGGGTGGTAACACAAACCGATCGGTTCAATGCAGCCAGTATGGGTGCAGGATTGCCTAACCTGATCAGCATGGTTACCACTACAGACATTCCTGATTATCTCGTGGCTCATGCCGGTGGCAAAGAATTCTGGGAGGAATACGAAGAATATGAAAAGCACTCCGCTATCTATCAGATTAAAAACGCTAAAACACCAACTCAGGTAATTCATGGAGCCAATGACTTACGTGTTCCAATGGCACAAGGTCAGGAATTCTATAATGCCTTGAAGCGCAAGGGAGTTGACACCGAAATGATCGTTTACCCGCGCACACCACACGGACCACAGGAACCAAAATTACTTATGGATGTATCGCCAAGAATTATGATCTGGTTTGAGAAGTATAAGAAATAGTGGCTGTATTTAAAGTTAAGATTCGTTTGAAGTAGTTGACAGTTGACAATGGTTTATTGTAGCTTGTGTTATGATAATCCAGTGATTAAATCAGTTTAACCCAAAATTGTCAATAGGATTGACAATTTTGCCCTTCGGGCCGATGAGAACTTACTGAAACAGTAAGTTTTATCGGGGTTAACCCTGACATTGAAAATGAATGCAAGTCTTCCCTTGGAATTTATCGTGAACTCATTCATTTTCAATCGTCAGCACGTAGTGCAAAAAAGTCAAATGACTTTTTTGGGTTTAAATAAAATTGTCAATTGTTCATGATTGTTCATTGTCAATTGTCAACTATTAATTATTTCTTTCTGCACTCTACAAGCCAGTCCCACGGATAGGGATCCTGCAGCCACTCAGGTGGAGAGGATAGTTCCGTATGCCAGTCGTATTCAAGCTTTTCAATCCGGGTAATTGTAAATCCTGCTTCCCTGAATATCACCTGGATTTCAGAATCAGTATAATGTTTTGTGGGAATACCATCGATATGAATTATACCTTGAAGAATATCACGCTTGGTGCCTTTAAAATAATGAAACTCACTCGCAGAAATATCAGCAGGCTTCACTCCTTCCCTTCGGTAAAGATCAATCAACCGCCAGGATGAAAAGAAAACAGAATCAAGTGATGGCAATACGATTAGCGCAGTGCCTCCTGGCTTCAACGCCCGGTGAATGTTACTGAGCATGGCGAAATTCTTTTTGATTACCGGAAACATGATCACATTGCAACAAAAAGCAAAATCAACAGGCGTTAATGAGAGATTCTTTTTCGTCAGGTCAGCTTGTTTTAAGTCGACATTGCTATAACCTCGTTGCCTGGCCTGTTTCAGCAAACCTCTTGAAATATCAAGGCCTAAAATATGTTTGAACAGTGGAGTCATATAAGGAAATGACTTTCCATTTCCGCAACCAAAGTCGATGGCGGTTTTTGCCAGCCCTGCGTGTTTCTTAAAATATTTTGGTAATTTTTTCTTCTTGTCACTGTGAAATACATCGAAGATTTCATCATTATAGTCTGGTGCGATGCGATTCCAATGTGATTTTTCGTCCATGACAGCTAAATTTTAATGTCGGACAAGCTAACAAATTCCTGTATAATTTCATTCGACAGTGCCTGCTTTAACAACGCCTGGTAATAATAGCACCCCCCAAAAATTTTTTGCAGATACGAAACAGCCAGGTCAACAGAACGATCAGCAAGCAAATAGGTTTTCACCTGGTGATCAAAAATCTTCCTGATGAATCTGTGATGCTATACTTAATGATTTCCCAACCGACCCAGCATGGTATCCAGTGATGCCGTTAATTTATCAAGAGCTCCGCCAACTGCCTGGTCATGGGTGTCAGCCTGATTGCTAACGGCAATAGGCTTTCGTCCCTCAACACGGGCCTCCATCATACAACGCATGGCATGTAATCCGTTTTTGCTCCCATCCTGATCAGAAAGATGTACTTCGATGCGTGAAATCTGATGGCTATACCTGCTCAGCTCTTCCTCTATCTGCGTTACATACGGAGCAGTAAATTCTTCATTTCCATTTATATTTTTATCTGTATTGAATTGAATGATCATAGTGTTTATGTTAAAGGATGTTTATAAATTAAAATCGAAATATGGCTGCAAGTCCGGTAACTCCGGGCATTTGTTCTTTTGGTATAATCACTACCGTGCCCCCCATTTTACTCACGAGCTCGCCTACGTCATCAAGCAGGTCGTCTAACCCAGGTTGTGTTACATCATGCACTTTAAAAGTGCCATTGATGTTTCGTAATCGCTTTGCAATGATCCGGTGTGCTTCAATAAAAAGGGTATCCACCCTGCCGGCTTCGGCTGCTACGATGATCTCATCAATATTGTCGCTGCCTGAACCACCCGATTTTGCCTGATTAAATTTACCTGCCAGTGTTTCCAGCTTTTGTAAATAGACGGGCTCCATCACCTCCCAGGATAGTTGCGCCAGTTTTTCAATTGAAACAGATTGCGGATTTATTTCAATGCTATCTGGAAGCAGCACTGGATTTTTATTCACTTGCTTAAAAAAGTAATGATGCTCAGGCAACGCTGCCAGTATCAGCGGCAAACCACCTGGCCTGGAATAGCGATCATAAACAGCGTCAGCCACCACGCGAAAAAATCGCTCGGCATCACTATCCACTTCATCCTTTTTACCTCCGTGACCATGATGCATATTTGCACTATCGCCACCTACCCCGCCATAGGAAGCTACCGTAGAATGCTTCTCCGTCAATTCTTCGCCCAGCGCTTCTGCCATGGTTTTTGGAAAATCACCGGGCAAATCGATTTCAACCAGTGAATGCCGGTTGCCTTCATAAAGGTGAACCGTATCCATCGTTAAGCCCAATACCTGATAGCGGTCTGCCGATTGTAAATAATGCCGCAGCGGTTTGGTGTGAAAACGGTCTGCGACAATCACGAGCTCCTCAACGGGCACCTGTAAACGGATCACTTCAAAACGTGTGGGTGAACACAACACGGCAAGGCCATCGCTGGCATGATTCCAGAAATCTCTGTTCGCTGCCAGTTTATTGAATGGCTCCAGTAATTTTTCAATTTCTACAGCCGGGTAGTCGGCTGACAAGGATTCCTTCACTTGTTTGACAAGATTTTTAAACCGGATCGTATCCTGAATATTTTCAGGATGACTGCGGTGGGTGAACATATAAAGAGAGATGCACGGTAATTCTGTTGCAGAAATAAGTTCGTGAATCAATTCCCGGGTAAGTACTTGTGGTGTCATCATATTTTAGTTTTCGTTCATTCACTCGTTAACATTAATGAGGTGGTCATTCGCTCGTTTGCTTCCATGCACCAAAACAATTCGCGGATAAAAACACCCGTGAGTTGAATCGTTTTTTCACCGTTGATCGCCTTTCCATCTTCATCAAACATTTCGGTTACGTTGGCGACCGGCAGCGTGGCAGGTACGGTCCACGCATGCATTTTCCACAATACAAATTGTAATGTGATCAGCGCCTGCGAACCACCGAACGCACCGGTTGACACCGTGGAGATGGCGACAGGTTTGTGGTGCCATTCATCATACAACAAGTCAACCACATTTTTTAAACTTGCCGGAATACTTCCGTTATACTCTGGTGCGACAATAATGATCCCATCCGATAATTTTATCTTTTCAGCAAATTGAACCATCCGCTCCGATGGATTTTTCTGTAATCGCAATCGCTCATCAAATACCGGAAACTTGTACGCTTTTAAATCAATGATCTCAGATTCAGCCAGCTTGTTTTCTGCTATATAATGCTGAAGAAAGAGCGCTACCCGATGACTGTTACGGCCATCTCGCACACTGGAGGATATGATTGAAATAAGTGCCATGAATGTTTTCGTTTATTTTGCCGGGATTATTATTTAACCCTTAATCATTGTGAGCGACCAGGTCTTCATAGTGATCATGAAGTTGCGTTTCGTTAACTACATTAATTAATTGAGAAGGATCATATTCCGGACTGCTTTGAATAAAGACAATCGAAGTTTCTACACTGACCGTAGCGCTTTCCCATTCTATCTTGTCAATTAATTTCGGAGAGATCAGTACTTTTTTGCCGGGCAACCATGTACCCGTGTCGACCAGCAGAAAGTCAATTTTCCAATTGTCTTCGCTCAGTATAAAATCTTCAACATCACCAATTTCCCCATCGGTTGCGTTGATTTTATAGCCCGTAACATTTTTCGTACTTCTCAAATGTTTGTCAGCATCTTCATCTTCCTGAGCAGATTTTTTTGTGAATTCATCGAAGGGCATGCCGATAGCAAGTGGATCTGAGCCACTAGTCAACGGTCCGTTGCCGCCACCATAATAGCCGCCTCCCCAATAGGCAACCCAGGGATAATACGCATGCAGTTTAATTTCCTCTTGCCGCGAAACGGGCAGGTCAGAATTTATATCCGGACTGTTCTTTACTTGTTCCTTCGTCAGGTTGACCGGAAAGATTCTGTTTTCCCAGTCGGGTGTTGTTATTGAGTCAGGCGAAATGAGCACTACCCTGCCAGATAGCCAGTTGCCGGTATCTACAATAAGATAACGTATCGTCCACGTTTCATCATCAAAATAGAATTCCTTTACTTTTCCAATCTCTCCATCTGTTGCACCCAGGGTGAAACCGATTAAACTTCTTACATTATGTTTCATAATTAATTCAGGTATCTCATTAATTGATTCATGGTCAAACTGCCACGCTGATCATTTATGGAATGACCCATCGTGTCAATTACGGGATATGTTGATCACAGACGCTGAGTAACGGGCCATTTTCATGCCACCACTCAGTTTGTCTTCAACTGGAGTACTGTGTCGTGTGAGTGTGGTGCAGGCCGCTTAATGAAACACAAGGGTCATAAGCAAATGACTCATCGTTGCACATTGTGTAGAGAAATATCAACAGTTAAAACCCCGGGAATGCAAGGTTAAACGCAAGATGCCAGGCTATGCGGACTGCGGAGGATAATCAGGAGATACTTTTATTTGCCGCGCAACCCGCAGCAGGTACCCGCTCACTTTGTTGCACACTCAACGCTTACTATACAGTATAAGCCGGTCAACAATGAATTAAAATAGTTGACTCAGGCTTGTCAGGAATTCCGAACAGCCTCATCATATTCCTTCGTCAACGTCTTTACAATCTCACCCAATGGACGGATACTATGAACATGTTCAATTGCCGGACCGGCACACCATACCGTTTTATACGTAGCGCCAAAGGCCGCTTTCTCAACTTGCTTCATTCCGCGGTAAGCAATAATCATCTTCACATATTTTTTCAGACGTCTTGTTCTTATTCAGCAAGACGCTCTAAAAAATTTGCTTTCGTACCCATCTGCTGAACATACGGAGTATTGATCACCGTTAATGCCGAACCGGAAAGCTTGGTGGACATCACAATATCTTTCTCTCCATAATCGACCATCGCTTGTTTGTACTCGGGTGATATATCGGCTTCATCGCAGGCGATAAAGATCGTGCCTACCGAAGCGCCTGCTGCACCCCAGTCCATTACATCCTTTAAATCCTTTCCATGGGCAATTCCACCTGCCGAGATTACCGGTATGTTACAATTTTTTGTAAGCAGGGTAACCAGTTCTTTGGGTGAAATTTTTCCGGCATGTCCTCCTGCGCGATTGTTTACGGCAATCACCGCATCCGCACCCTGACTTTCTACTTTTTTTGCATAGGCGAGATCGACCACATCACAAAAGACTTTTATACCCAATGGCTTACACTGATCAATCACTTCTTTCGGATTACCAAGCGAAGTAATAATAAAATCTACTTTCAGTTCAATCAGTGTCTTTAACTGATCTTTATACTTGAGATTCGATTGATTAACAATCAGGTTTACACCAAATGGTTTGGATGAAAATGCTTTTATTTCTTTGATGGCAGCGCGTAATTCGTCATCGGTGCGATAGTTCAACGCGGGAAAAGCAGCTGTGATACCGTTCGCCAGCGCAGCCTTTATCATCTTGGTATTGGAGATCAGAAACATAGGTGCTACGATTACCGGATAATCGATGCCGAGCATTTTATCAAGGGTAGATGGTATTCATGTAATGGGGTGAATTAAATTTCAGGAAGATTGGAAAAAAGTAGCAAAGTAAAAAGCTGCGTCCGATAGCTGGATATTTTCCGTAAGGATTGCAACTCGTATTCTTCTATTTAAGAGATCTTGTTATCGTGGTGTTCTTATATGAGCGCCTGATGGAGAATAAAAAATACATTAGCAGTACACGTTGGTCAAATGACTTTGTGCAGTTTTTGAAATACAATGGGTGTTCTCATTCAGATTCAATGAGGACTTTCCTTTAAGATCGCGATGAATAAATTTTATTCTTATCTGCCACAGATGGATAAATCAATACTTAATGTCATCATATTTTTTTTCAAAAAATGCATCTCTATAAAAAATCAGATTTTTACAAAATCAAATAATCGTATTGTCCCAAAGGAAAAACCGGCACTTATGAGCCTTTTGAATTATGATGGGAAGTGTTAAATTGATTTTCTATTCTTCATCCTGACATAAAATTCAGAACCATGGAAAACCTAACACCAAAAAAAACTCCAGTCAGACAAACTAATTTTTTATGGAATTCTTTTATTTCTATTAGGATTGGTGGCCGGCCTGGCTATTCCAGCCATGGCAAATGCAAGGATGGGATTATCAACACATCTTGAAGGAGTAATCAATGGTATTTTTTTAGTGGTCCTGGGACTTATCTGGCACCGGCTGGCGTTATCTGACAAATGGCTTGCTGTCACGTATTGGTTAACTATATACGGAGCGTTTGCCAACTTTATTGCCGTTTTGATTGCTGCAATTACCGGAGCTGGAAAGATGATGCCGCTGGCTGGCGGTCAGGAAGGTGCACCCGCGCTGGAAGTTATCATTTCGTTTTTACTAATATCACTTTCATTGGCAATGCTACTGGTTTGTGTACTCATATTGAAAGGCCTTTTCAATAACATCAATCCGGAACAGAAAATGAAAATCATTAAATGAAAGTCAAGAAGTAACAAACCTGGACGAAAAGAATTATCATTAATAAGACAGGGTGGAATTGATGTCAGATAAAACTTTCAGCCAGTGCATGTCGTATCCGGCAGACTAAATAAGAGTAATTCAGCAAGTATTCTTACCATGACAAAGATTCCCAGCGGAGTCTTCGCTGAATGGTTTGTGTCATAAAGTTTTTTCTCATTCAGAATCAATCGAGGAGTGGCCGGGGCGAGACTCCGCGTAGAAGACACGGTGAAGAAAGATCCATTACTTTTCTATCAGCCCTTCCAGTGACTTCATCAGGACCGGCCCCGTTTGCCTGCCCACCGACATACTGGTGAGATATTCAGCGTGAGGAATCGTCTTATCCTCAAAGAAGACTGGTTTCAGAATATATCCCAACGCATCCATGCTCAGGCCCAGCACAAAGCGCGGACCTGTCTTCATCAGCTTTTTTGTTTCAAGCCCGTAGTACGGTGCGGTTTCTCCAGGATGTGTGGCAAACTGTGCATCACCTATCGCGAACCAGGCGATCTCGGTAGTAACTGAATCCTGAATCTCTCTCGGTATCGTGCCAATGGCCGCCAGTTGTTTCCACGCTTCATTCTCAACAGGAAAACGGATTGTTTTACTTTTGAATTGTATCGCTGTTGACATAAGTAGTTGTGCAGTGGTCATGCAGGTGATTACCGCATCACCGAGTTCTCTTCCCCTGCGTTCAGCTTTTTCAAAAGAACCTTCACCATCCACAGGTTGCACCCATCCGCCAATCGGTCCCTGAAGAAATAGATTTTCTCCCTGCCAGTGTCCGTTCAGTTGTTTGTAAAATCCATTCAGGTAATCAGCTGATACTTCGGTAAACCGGGCATCCATAAAAGTAGGATGACAGGCAAAACTGGTAAGGCTCGCAATATTTTTTCCGGCTTTGTCTTTGAACTGCATAACCGTGACTGACCGGTCGATCTCTTCGTTACATATGTTTTGTACCCACGGTTCGCCAAACGTAGTTTCTCCGGTGGAGATCAAAGCTTCTTTCCTGCTTTCATCAGCGCGTTTGATTTGCGCTGCCGCGGTGTTTACTACAAAATTCATGTAGGCCGTATCAACACCGGTATGCTGGTAATCATTTCCCCAGATGCCCACTACATCGGGACCGGAGTGTGTATGCGTAGATGAAACGATGATGCGCTCCACTGGAAATGTACTGATGGCAGCCGTGCGCTCACGAATTCGTTGTACTTCGGTATAGAGCAGTCCGATGCAATCAAAAGTTAGCAAGGCAAGCGAAGATGTGCCATCGTTGATGACAACGGCCTTTACAAATAAACTATCATGCACGGCAGTGAACTTCCTGTTTTGTCTGTCACCGGCAATGTATGCGCCCGCGGGCGGATTGATGGGAGCCGAAGCTGCTCCAGCTGTAAATGGAATAGTGGTACTTCTCTCCTGGCGTGAACAGGAAATACTGATTAAGATTAAAAGAAACAGAATAATTTTATTCATGGCACGGTGGTTAAGTCCATGAAGATTGGAAAAAAGCTATGAATTAAAAAGGAGGTTGGTTAATTAATCTTTAACGTAAAATTCATTTCTATAAAGGATGATAAAAGCATCCTGACAATGATTCGTAATGCCGAAACGGTTATAGACGACTGTTACGTATCACAAATATTATCCGACACTTTTGACAATGACTTATTCCCAGGTTATGAAAAGGTAAATATCACATGGGTCGAAATGAATAGAGTCTTAGAAAAAGATAATTGGAAAACACCTCTTCAAAACCAGAAAGGAGTTTACCTTATGACTGACATGTCGAATGGTAAAATGTATGTTGGTTCCGCATATGGAGCCAATATGATTTTAGGACGTTGGAGAGCTTATGTGAAAACAGGACACGGTGGAAACGTAGGACTAAAAACCTTGACAATTGACCACATAAAACAGAATTTTAAATATTCAATACTCGACATTTACAAGTCAACAACTGACGACCAAATTATAATCGACAGAGAGAGTTGGTGGAAAGAAGTGTTGCAAAGTAAAAGTTTGGTTATAACGAGAATAACTGATGAGAAGCCCCCAGCCCATAACAAAATGTATAAAACATAGCTGGACTTTCAAATATTAGAAAATTGCAACCCACTTCAAAGACTACTCTCACTTACTTGTTTTTGAGGTTTTAAATGAACCACATGGGGTTTTTGGTGATTGGAACGGTGGAGCAAGCCCATCAAGCGGTGGTGCATTGGCATTAACCCGACAAATAAATATGGTTGGTTATGACGCAATCAGATCAACAGGTGGTTTAAATAGTTAATCGAGTTAGTTATGGTTTCCACAAATGGAATGGGAAATCATAATCAATTAGATGATGTATATCCATCAATCTCAAGTCTTCCAGGCGGTGGGCGAAGACAGTTATTTGGCGTTTCATGTTCACACTTATGACCCTTGGGCATTTTGTGGACAAACAGGAAACAATGCATCATGGCCTGGAAGCGTTTCTATTGCCAACTCGTTAAGAACTGTTTCGAATTACGCAAAGACTTTAAATGTGCCAGTTAACTATGGTGAATTTGGTGTTGGGACGTGATGCAAATGCTTCAGAACGTAACTCCAACATCGTAAGGGAATATTACCTTTTCTTCTATACCAGGAAAGTCATTGGCTTGGGTATTTTTTCTACTACGGGTAGTTTGGGGATTTTATGCAATTTTGCCAACCTTGAGTATTTTAGACTTTACAAAGTTTTTTGGAAACAAGTTAAAGCCAGGAAATAAAATGGAAAAAGAGATAGAAACATTTTATGCAAAAAGCCGACAAGAATGGCGTGAATGGCTTGAAAACAATCACGACAAAAAACAAAGCGTATGGCTTATGTATTACAAAAAGAAATCAACCCTTCCGACAGTAATCTACAGCGAAGCAGTTGACGAAGCATTATGTTTTGGTTGGATAGACAGCAAATCAAAACCATTGGATGAAGAAAGATATATGCAGTTTTTTACAAGACGGAAAGAGAAAAGCGTTTGGTCAAAAATCAACAAGGAAAAAATTGCTCGACTGATAAAAGAAGGTCAGATGACAAAAGCAGGTTTTGAAATCATAGAAAAAGCAAAACAAAATGGCTCTTGGACAATCTTAGATGAAGCAGAGGCCCTTATCATTCCAGACGACTTAGAAAAAGAGTTCAATAAAAAACCTAATGCAAAACACTACTTTATAAGTTTAAGCAGGTCTGACAAAAGGAACATTTTACAGTGGCTTGTTCTCGCAAAACGACAGGAAACAAGGGAGAAAAGAATAGCAGAAATCGTGGAACTTGCAGACAAAAATCAGAAACCAAAACAATTCAATGGAAAGAAAAACGGCATATAACAGCATCTACAAAAAATTGGCGGTTTAGTGCTTCGTGTGATAGTTTTGTGGTTCAACAAACTTTCGTTCTTCATGTGAACATTTGTGGTGAAAATCCGCCACTACGCCAAGCCCGAAACCGTTAGCTGATATTATAAAGTCATTGCAAGTAAATAAACAAAAAAATAAAGTAGATGAACCAAAAAGAACTATCCCAATTAACCGACAAAGAATTGCTCGAAGTAGCAAAAAATAACAAACCATCACCCATCATAGATGCGTTTTTTATTGGGTTTTTGGTCGGAATAATTATTTATGGTGCTGCCGCAAACGCTTGGGGCTTTGTTATCTTACTTCCCTTGTTCCTGATTTATATATTATTAAAGAAACCGAAGAGATATGAAGAACTGAAAAAAGAATTGGAAAAACGAAACTTACAATAAACCTTTGACTGAGCTCTGTAAACAATAAAATAACATCAGCTAACAGCACCTACACGCAAGCAGGGGTTTAGTGGTTCTATGAGAGTGAAGTGCTAAATCCAGGTTCAGTACTTTTAATGAAGTTCAGTGCTAAAAATCCCTGCCTGCGTATAGGTGCAAAACGTTGCACGCAAGGCGTCCGCGACAGTGATGTGTTTCAAATAAAACGTGGACAAATCGACTTCAAACAAAGTTTATCCCAACCGACAACAATCCGGCCCAACCTATAAATTATAATCGCGCGAAGCGCCAAATTTTTTAGGTATCTGAAACAAGAATTCGAAAAATTGGACTCATAAAAAAATCAACACTTTAATCCCCACCCTACTTGGACATGTTTCAAATTAACATTTCAACACGTGGACTATGCGCCTGCTCGCTCGACAATTCAAAGAAAAATAAGAAATGCTGGAGTGCAGCGGGCAAGTAGCAACACGGGGGACACGCTTTCGTGGACAAAAACGTTAGATTTTTAGCACGCATTTATGGTACACTGGACGTTCCGCCTGACATTTATGTTAACAGTGGACTTAGTAACAGTTGTCCAAAAAGATTTTGTAAATCGGCAATGACCGTTCACAATTAATCGGTCTGACAGAACGCCCCACTCTGGCGCAAAGATACCGCTTCTACGTAAAAAAGGGATTACCCAGAAACAGAACGACATTTTTTTTTGTTCTCTTCCAACCTTATGGCAATAAAGTGTTTCTAAATACTTGTAAAACTTAGCGTATGAAATCCACAGCATACACCTTTTCATTTATTGTTACATTGCTGTTAGCATGTGATCCACACGCACCTACTTCAATTTTTAGCGGGGAATGTGTGCCTGATTGACTGCTTACACTTCATTTTAGCCTCATAATTGATGAATCATCAACTAAATTCTATTTATGAAGAAACTGCTTCTCATCAGTCTACTACTCTCTTTTAGTTCGGCCTGGAGTCAAAAAAGTATTGTTGTAGCGGGCATTATTGTAAACAATAATTATGATGAGTATTTAACAGACAATTTCTCAGACTCTGTCTTTAACCGAACATTCTTCGAAACCTTTGAAAATAGCCTCCGAAAAAAATTGGGCGATATAAAAATGATATACCCGAACGGAAAAAAAATCACGTTTATGGATGTCCGGTTGGCATCTTCCTTTAGTGAGGCGGCTGGCTCTTATCAGGATTATTACAGGGAGTTGATAGCTGCCAAAAAGCTCGATTACGATTATATTGTTGAAGTGAGGTCTGAGATTGCTGAGGTTTATAGTGGAAGAAAGAGTAGCATTAAAATTGATTCAAAAATTATCCTGAAAGATACAAAGGGAAAATCCATCGTTCGCCAGTCTGGCAAAGTTATAGCCGTAACCCCACCCCAGTCATTCGATGGAAAAGACCTGATGATCAATCGCGTAGAACTGAAGCAGAACTTTTTTCTTTCTGTAACCGATTTGCACGATGCCTTTAAGAAGAGCGTAAACCTTGCTTTTGAGGAAAGTAATAAGCTAACCATACGTGCAGCCGAGCGGCCAACGGTAAATAATTATGATTCATTTACGAGTAAAGCTATTGCCTATCGGCTGCTGGCGCCAGTCAATTTCGCCAAAACAAGATTCAAGCTTAAGGTTCAAGGTTTTTATACCCTCACGAAAAACAGGCCCATTATGCTTTCACGAATTGGCAGCACTAGAAATGGCGCACTCAATTTTGCAGAAACAAAAATCACAGACATCGTCTTTGGCGTTGGAGTTGAAAATGTTCACCGCTCTTATCGGGTTCAAAGAAATTTCATGATTGGAATTGATATGCCCGATATTTCTAATTCCAATTATTTTATCAAGGGACTGGTGTATGCCGATAACAGCGTGGTGCTCGGAACGGGGGCCAGAGGGCCCGTGAAATTGCTCGTCAAAAGAATAGATGAAAAAGAAAATGGGGTGCTAACCTTTAGAAATGAAAACCCAACTAATAACCCTTTGTCAAACTATAACCGTTCGCTGGGAAGGGTATTTTGCCCATTTGGAAAAATGGAAGGCACAATTTCCGGCAAACAGTTACTGGTTCAATCCAGTATGGTTAGCCTCAATACGCTTGAAGTTTTGATCAACGGAAAACTGGTTGGCCTTATTACACATCCGGTAACAACACCGGAATATCTTAAGAAAAACAAAAACCTTATTCCATTTATTGTTTACATAGCCCCAGAGCTTACGTTCGAAGATGAATCGCTTGTCCTCCAGGCATTCCAGTTTAACCGGCTATCCTACTTGCTTAAAGATTATCAGGATAGGATTGCAAATTCCCTAAATCATAAAAAACCTTAGGTTAGTTGCGCTCTTAGTTGGCGCTCGAGTGCCAACTAATTCATTTACGGAGCGCTGACTGTTCCGTCTGACCTATATTCGTATCTCAAGAAAGCAGCTTTTGACTAATTCGACTCCATGAATGGCAACGACTCGACTTCATTAAACAATCGACTGAACGGCCAGCGCCCAACAAAAGCTATAAGCCCTTGTTTTATTTATTATTTTTCAAGGCCAAAACAACGGCTAATAGCTAGACGTTAGCGGGCATTGTAAAACGACACATTCGAAACAAAATGACAGTAAATAACCAGACTTTAAAAACTTGTAAAAACGGACATAAATTTTATAAAAGTTCTGACTGTCCGACTTGCCCTATTTGTGAAGAAGAAAGAAAACCTAAAGACAATTTTTTATCACTAATTGGAGCACCCGCCAGACGAGCATTGGAAAGAGAAGGAATTACAACTTTGGAGATACTATCTACATACAGCGAAAAGGACATTCTGGCTTTGCACGGAATGGGAAAAAGTTCTATTCCAAAATTACATGATGTGTTAATGAAAGCAGGACTTTCATTAAACAAGGGACTATGAACGAAGTTGAACATTACATATCACAGTTTGAGCCTGAAATTCAATCAAGACTTGGAATTCTGCGACAACTATTTTTTGAAGTGTTACCAGACACCGAAGAGAGTATTCGTTACAAAATGCCAGCTTTTAAAGTTGGCAAATATCATTTATACTTCGCTGCATACAAAAAACATATTGGATTTTACCCAGTATATAATCTGACAGAAATTGAAGATGAAATTTTAGAATATAGAGCAAAAAAAACTAAAGACAGTTTACATTTTTATCACGACAAGCCATTGCCCGTTGTCTTGATAAAAAAAATAATAAAATTAAAATCGTTATTGAAATGACGAAGGAAATAGCAACTACGGCCAACACGGGTTTGGCAAAAGTGGCGATTCAGTGCTCCCTGCCCGTTCCGGTTCAGGCGGGAGCTGATACATTTTTGGTTAATCATCCGCCAGCTGGCGGACTCCGCATCAATCCCTATAGCTATCAGGATAGTGATAATCACCACCTGCGCCAAGCCCGAAAAACGTTAACAAATTGTCATGACCTTAAATTTTCCGGCCCAGGCCAGTATAGTATTATTCTCGCTACGCGCGAATTTTTCAGCGGGTTGAAAAAACATATTTATAAAAACAGTAAGTAATATTTTTTTATATCTCCGTTTGTTTTTCCCACCAAAGCAATTTCAGCATTTGAACGGTGAAAATGATTGGTTAGATTTACTCAGTGGCCAACCCCAGACAACAATAAATATGAATCCAATCCTTAAAAATATCTTAGCCGTGATAGCCGGTGTTGCTGGCGGCAGTATCGTGAATATGGGAATCATCATGATCAGTAGCTCCATTATTCCACCACCCGCAGGCGCTGATGTCACCACGGTGGAAGGATTAAAAGCAGTGATGCATTTATTTGAGCCAAAGCATTTTCTTTTACCATTTTTAGCCCATGCCCTCGGCACATTTGCAGGCGCTTCGCTGGCTGCATTCATTGCGGCAAACAGCAAAATGCTTATTGCGCTGGGCATCGGTGTATTTTTTCTTGCCGGAGGAATTACCAACATCGTCATGCTTCCTTCCCCCTTGTGGTTTACTGTTGTTGATCTGGTGGGAGCCTACATTCCTATGGGCTACCTGGCAGGAAGGCTCGTTCTGAACAAACAATAAATTGTACCTTTATAAACTAAAAATAAATAAATCGTGACACGGGACATCGTGTATTGGATGGTACACGTTACGAAAAACAATAAAAGATAATTTTACACATGGAGACAACCAAGATTACAGTAACCACGCTTGTCAATGCACCGGTTGAAAGCGTATGGAATACCTGGACCAACCCGGCTGATATCATTCAATGGAACACAGCATCGGATGACTGGCATACCACGAAAGCAGAAAATGATTTACGTATTGGCGGCACATTCTCATACCGGATGGAAGCGAAAGACGGCAGCATGGGTTTTGATTTTGCTGGTGTTTATGAAAATGTAATCCTGCATAAGCATATCTCCTACTCGCTTGGGCGATGACCGAAAAGTAACGATTGATTTCTTTTCTGAGAACCACCAGACAAAAGTGGTTGAAACCTTCGATGCCGAACAAACACATTCTCTGGAACTTCAACAATACGGATGGCAAGCCATTCTGGACAACTTTAAAAAAGTAGTGGAATCAAAATAAATCAATAGCAACAGAGAACCGGCTGATCGTTGTAACTATCTATACTTAAACTTACCCTGCCAGCGACCGGCTTCTTTTTGTTTTTTTATCGTACCGTCCGCGATTTGTGATGCCAGCCGGGCATTCATCGGTCCGCGTGAAGTGAGGTGATATTCGCTGCACTCATCGCATTGATAAACTGCAACGGGGCCACCTCCTGCCCTGTAATCGAAATGAATGTGAGCTTCAATCAACGCATCTTCTGCCAGTTGCTCACTGTGATATAACCGCTTGCCTGTCGGGCATTTTTTCATGGTGTTAAATGCGTTGCCAAAAATTGTTTAGTAATATTACCCAATACAAGTTGCTAAACCATGAATCCTCTTCACAAAGAAATTCTCGCGCAAATTCAGCATCATTCGGGAAAGCCAACCCAACATACTTTTCTTAACAGTTACCTCGGCAATAGTCACCCCCGCTACCCGATCAGCATACCTCTGCTTCGAAAAATTGCAAAGGAATGGATGAAGGCTCATAGAGATTTACCAGTTTCAAAATTCTCATCATTACTGACAAGCCTCATCAAAGGAAAATCATCCACAGAGAAAACCATGGTGGGCATTCTGCTTGATAACTCCACCCCCGATCAACGGAAGTTCGATCCGAAATTATTTAACACGTGGCTGAATTATGTTGAGGGCTGGGCTGAAGTAGATTCGCTTTGCACGGGCCGCTACTCCGATTCAGAAATTCTTTCGCAATGGAAAATATGGAAGCCATTACTGGTTCAGTTTTCAAAAAGCAACAACATTCAAAAGCGCAGGGCTTCATTGGTGTTGTTATGTTCCCCTCTTCGTAAATCAAACGATGTGCGTTTGCCTTCCATTGCCCTGCAAAATGTGGAACGGCTTAAAAGCGAAAAAGAAATCCTGATTACCAAAGCAATATCTTGGGTTCTTCGCAGCATGGTTAAACATCATCGCACTCCACTTGAGAAATTTATGAAGCAACAAACCGGACTACCTGCCATTGCCGTGCGCGAAACCATGCGGGTGCTTGAGACCGGAAGAAAAACATCGCGCAAAAGTAAAGGCGTATGACCTCTTCACGAAGCCACACACCTTTCATGTTTCTTAAAAGTAGCCTACTTCGCTGCCGGTGTAAACTTAATTACCGGATTTGAAATCGGCTTCACCGATCGCAGGTAGGTATAGATAGCGGCAAGATCATCTTCATCCATTTTTCCATACATCGTCCACGGCATAATACTATTGAACTCACCCATCGCTACGGAAGGCGAAGTATACGTTGAATCGGCATATGCTTTAAAACGCTGAAGAAACATTTCTTCTGTCCAGGATCCGATACCTGTTTCTTTGTCAGGTGTAATATTGGCCGACATAACTACAGAGCCATCAGGAAATTTAAAATCACGACCGCCACCAAACATAAGTTCAGGAATAATCTGTCCTTTATCGACCTTAGTATGACATTCACCACAACCTGCGGCATTGATCATATAGGCACCGTAGGCAAGCATATCAGTTTTTTCTGGTCTTGTCTGATGAATCTGGTTTTTGCGGAATAGTATTAATAATAAAATTCATAGGAAAATCAGGTTCAGAATCAGGAACCACATTTTCTATAGCCGGAAGAGAACGTACATAGGATATAATGCTGTAGATATCCTCCTTGTCCATGCGTCCATAATTCAGGATAAGGCATCAGTGGAAACATGGCCCTGCCCTCTTTGGTGACACCAGAAGTAATGAGCCTGAACAATTCTCCATCGGTATAACGACTGATGCCAGCAGGCGTAATATTCTTTGCATAGAACACACCCGGCATACCCACACTCTGATCAAATCGGTCACCACCCATTCCCAGGGTTCCTTCCTCTGGTGGACCAGAAAATTTTGACCAGTCACGCTTAGCATGGCAATCCATGCAAACCGTAACGTAGTTTGCCAGGTAACGTCCTCGTTCAATACGCTCCTGGGTGTAATCAATTTTCAAATCTTCTGCTTCGCCTACATCAGGCAGTGCAAATTTTACATAGGAGAGTAAACCGGCTACTGCGATAACTATTACCGCCAGAAAATAGCCAACATACTTCAATAGTTTTTTCATTGTAAAGGGGGTTAGTGGGAAGTGAGGTTAAGTCAATTTACAATTATTTGAAATATTCTGACAGGAAAATCAAAATTTTTAACAACTCATACGGATCAAACAACTTAAGGTTGTTCTGAAAGCAGAACTATTTTTTCCCTGCCGATTACTTTTCCAGAACGGATAAGCGTTACAAAATAAATTCCTGTCGAGGCTGGGTTGCCCGATGAAGAGGTGCCATTCCATACAAATTCATTTCCTGAAAAAGAGATAGCGAACATTTCCTTACCCATCACATCATGAATATGAATCTGATCAAATCCAGATGTATCATTCATACGGATTGTGACTGATTTAAAAAAGGGATTGGGAAAAACACTAATCATTTCCGATTGATCTTCATTTACAGCAGTGACAAGTTCACAGTTGCCAGGCATATTCTGATCCATCCATGCCAGACGCGCAAGGGTCCATTGCTTAAGAAAATTAATTTCGTCCTGATACGTTTGCCCGACATATTGATTTGGCCAGACATAGATTCCTAAAACTGGCCATCGTTGAAAATTCCGAACCTGTGCTTCCTGCAAAACCGTTGCCATGGAATCAATGGCATTAGTGAAGTACTCATTGGTAAGCAATCTGCTTCGTAATTCCTGCCATCTGCATTTCATAGAATGAGCAAAGTAGGGATCCTGAATCAATCGTCTGAACCAGAACATCCGTGTACTGATCATTCCACATCCAGCCAGGAGCAACCTGTGCATTATGCCAGATAATCAACATTGCCAAAGGCAAGATTAAAATCCCACAGCGGGCCCATCACAAGTTTACCCAATTGACCTTGCTTGTCTTTCTCCTTATAGAGATAAGTACTGAAAATATAACCATCAACATTTTTTCCAATTTCATTCACCAGCATAAAATCTATTGCAGCAGGATACATCCAGATAGTGTCTGTAACCTGTATCGGGATTTCCAAAACCTGATTGGTGAGGGATGATTGAAAATTGTATCATGTAGTTCCGGATGTAATTTCGTTGTACCTCCATCAAATCTTGACCATTCGGATCATAATATTGAAATGTAATCTGATTTTCTCCTGCCAGTTGTGGAGATGGAGGAGCCTGCCATCCTGGATAATCATTGGCGTCCAGTTTATCAACCCGCAAGAGATAACCACCTGTAAGTTCTTCGCCAGAAATATCAACCGGATTCAATGTTGCAATATCTACGCGGTTCTTATCCACTTTGATTTTTTCAATGAGTACATAGATGCCCTGATAATTTCCATTTAACACCAGCTCAGCAAAGCGGGTACGTGGTGCATACCTTCCCATATCACGACCCAGTTTAAATGCAAGTACATCTCGTAAGAAGGTTTTGTCTGTATAGGGTGCATATAATACCCAGTCGTTTTCAGGTGGCATTCCAAGCAAAGCAACATTCAGGTTATTTCCTGCGGCATCCTGGGTTTCAATGCGATAGGATTTTTTCGGAAACAAACCCTGTGAGGACTCTCCTCTTATTTCAATGCTGATTTTCCCCTGGTAATTATTGAATGCGTCATTCACATTATTACGATTGCCCGGTCCATTATCGATGATGCCCATATCGGCTACTATTCTCGGATCATCGCTGATAGAAAGTCCGTTGGTACTTATGCTGATGATCGGCAGGTTGGATGATTCAAATGACTGTGGCTTTACAAACCAGGCTGGCGTTGGCAAATAGGAAATGGTATTATCCGTTATCCCCACCGATAAAAAAACACTCGATGACAGATCCGATGAAGTGATATTTTCATTATGCACCTGTACTGCCAGTGTATTCTCTCCGTCTATAAGTAAATCAAGTTGCTGTGCGGTAAGTGTAAAACCTTCGGGGGATTGTCCCTGGTAAAGCAATGCTTCATGAAGACCTGCACTACCCTGTGTATAAGGTACTGATGACTGGTTGCCCATACCGGCCCTCGCAATTTCTACACCATTCAGGTAAGCGATGAATCCATCATCATAATCAACATGCAGCAGCACCTCCTTTATTTTATCGCGATTGGTGATGGTAAATTTCTTGCGAAGGAAAACGGAAAGCGTATTGCCAATCACTGTACGATCGTCATTATCGCCATAGCCAATGCCACCTTTTCCCTGCAGCCAGCTTTGATCGTTAAATAGAAGTGGTATTCCAGCCGGCACCAGGATCTGCATTACTTTTATAGCGCCATATCATACTGTCATAAACTACCGTCTCCCAGTGATTTACTGAATTCTGCGCATACAATTCCTGCACAGAAAATACTGAAATAAAAAAAAGCAATCGAATCAGTGAATGTGTTCTTCTTGATAGACTCATCTTACTGATTCGTCTTTCCTTGCGTAGGAGTATTGAATGTTTTCCACGTTGAAGCGCCATCGGTAGTTCTTCCTGTCGAGACATTTTCACTCTGTGCACCAAACGTATAGGAATCAATGGTTCTTCCATCAATATAAAAAAGAGCCACATCTTCGCCTGCATTGGCGAGGGCCAGTTCAAGATGCAAAGGTCCCTGACCTTGCGTATTATCGGCCCACAAAACCAGATAACCACCAGGTTGAATCGTAGTTAATGTTGGATTATCAGATGGGATTTTATGTCTGAACGGATCGGTCTTGTCATCCGATAAATACATGCCTGCAATATTCACTGCGGTAGCGCCTTTATTATAAATTTCAATCCAGTCATCAAATTCAGGAGTGCCACTTGCGTTATCCGGGCAGCAGGAAGTATTAAATGCCATAAATTCATTGATTACCAGTTGTGGCAATGGATCTGTATTAAGCAGATAACTGTGTGTTTTGTCAGGTGCCTGTGATGGACTATAACTTACTTTATCATTGGTACCTTTCACTTCAACATAATAATCCATTTTACCGGTTGTATTTGCCGCAGGAATTATTGCCTGATACAAGGAACCCGAGAGTGTCATGGAAACTGTTGTGTAGGAAGCATTATTCAATCGATAAAATAATTTTACTGTGGCGATGTTGTTATTGGATACAAGTTCCGCTGCTATGGTTACACTTTCGCTGATGGAAGGAACCAGCGGACTGCGATTAACTTTTGCTACGGCCGGGGCCTGACTGGTACCATTCGATATTCCTTTTGTTGTATTACCCGTTATCGCCAGCGATACTGATCCGTCTGGAAAGCGGGCATAAGACTGACCATTGTCAAGTTCTGGAAACTCCACCTTATCAATCAACGTTCCCAGGCTATTTTCCAGATAAACAGTTTCGCCTGTTGAGGCGAGTTTGAAATTGGTATTCAAACCAATACCTTCATCATTGCAATTCAGAATGAGAAATCCCCTGGCGGGTATTGATGTGCCCGAAGGCAACAGATATTTTCGGGTTGCATCATCGTAAATGGCATAGGCAGTAAGGTCCTTTGCTGTTTCAAGATCGTTATAAAGTTCAATCCAGTCATCTCCGGCAGCATACACTTCATTGATAAAAATTCCCTGCTCAGTAACCACAGGTTCGATTTCATCCTTCTTACAGGAAGCCACTAAAAGAATTATCACCAGAAACAAAAACGAAACGGATCTGCCTATCCAAAATAGTCTCATATAAGAAGTCAAAATATTTTTTAAAGATATTGTAATCCGGCAGGACTAAATAATAAAATCGTAACGAATACCAATGGATTTTAGTGGCTACTATCTAAGGTCGCAGACTTGTCGCCTATTTTATCGGAATACGAGGGCAACGTTCCAGTCTTAGCGTGCTGATGAGATAAAGCACTTCCGGACTGACAAAAAAAATAACCCCGGCTTCGCTTGATTTTCACTCCTAATGAATTGAATGAACTCAGAAGCCGGGGTTGGGAATATCACCAACTGATGTTTCAACTAAATGATTTTTCTGCTTTGTTATAAGTCTTCTTAACGCCTTTCTGGATTTCAATAATTTTCTTCTCACCAGCAATCACTTTTTCGCGCGCCTTGTCTATCCATCCGGAAATTTTTCTGCGGGCCTCATCCATATTGGTTTTAACATCATCCTGGATAGCAAAACGCTTTAAAGCAAACTTCAACCTCAATATTTCCAGTTTCAATTTGAAGTTCTCGATCTCATGAGCAAAGTGTTGTGTGTCCAGATTCTCAGGAAGTCTTTTTTTTACTTCGTTTTCAAAAGCATACAATGATTTCAAAATCAATTTCTTCTGAGCTATAAACATCTCTTTGTCCTCCACCTTACCCGCATTCAGTACTTTCTCGAGTTCATCCAGCCTTGTAGTTATCTCTTTGGTAAGATCTCCTGTTTTCTGAGTAGTGAGTGTCTTCCTCAGGTGAGACAAACGAGTATTGAATTGTTTTTTGATTTCTTCAAATTTCTCTTTTGCTTCAGCTTTTCCCAAAGCAAGCTGCAAGGTAAGTTCATCCAGTTCGCGCTGAGCTTCCATCAGTCTATCTGAAAGATTGACAAGGATGGGCTTTTCAATGATTTTATCACGTGTATCCATATTATTACATTTTATTACCCGAACTTAGGGCAACACGAACATAATTTGCATTACAATTTTTCCAAACGATCGCTATCATCAAGATCTATGATCTTTATCATTACATAACAATCAGATAAATCTATATTTTAACAGATCAATTTTTCAATGGATTCAATTACCCATATCGCATTAGGTGCAGCAGCAGGTGAAATCCTGCTGGGTAAAAAGCTTGGAAAGCGAGCCATGATTATCGGAGCGATCGCAAACAGTTTTCCTGACATTGATTTTCTTGCATCGTTGTGGCTATCCCCTGCAGACAATGTACTGGCCCATCGCGGGTTCACACACTCTATACTTTGCATGGTTTTGCTCACGCTCCTGTTTTGCTGGGTTGCAATAAAACTTGACAAACAACAACGGGTGAGCCGCAACGGATGGTTCGTATTTTTCCTTATACAACTTAGCCTGCACTTATTTGTAGATGCGTTTAATGCCTATGGTGTGGGTTGGTTCATACCTTTTGACGATGTCCGGATTTCCTTCCACACCATCTTTGTGGTAGATCCCTTTTATTCTTCTATACTGATTGCGGTGTCAGTTATGTTGCTGTTATATCCTGCACGCAATAAATATCGCACCAGGATGGCTACAATTGGTTTGCTTATCAGTGCTACGTTTCTGGTTTATGCGCTTATCAACAAATACATCGTGAGCAATGAAGTAAAAAATCTTCTGCAGAAACAACACATATCACTATAACCGATATTTCACCACCCCCACCCCATTCAATACCTGGCTTTGGTTTGTGGTGGCTGAAGTTGATACCGGATATTACCTGGGTTATCGTTCAGTTTTTGACAAAACTGATTCTATCCCTTTGAATTTTGTTCCAAAAAATGAACACCTCCTGAAAGGAATGGAAGCGGATCATGATCTTCGGCAACTAAAAAAATTCTCTCAAGGATACTATACGGTCGAATACAAGGCGGATACACTGGTATTTAATGATTTGCGGTTTGGTCAGATCACCGGATGGCATACTCCCAACGCACGATTTGCTTTTCATTTCCATCTTAACTTTCCCGATGATAATCTGCTGGTGATGCAGCGCGGCCGGTTAGCCAACTGGAATAAGGAAACTGCAAAATCAATGATAAAACGAATCCAAGGAACGAGATAGAACTACTCCCGTTGCTTGAAATAGAAGGTGAAAAGAAATAAACTAAGCCGGAAGATATCATAGGCACTTCGCTGCAGGAAACGATTCAATAACGTGGCATTACTTTTATATTGCTCTTCTGTTATCTGCTTGCAATCATTCTTAATAATCATTTCAATATGCTGCTCAGCTTGCTTTGCAAAATCAGGATTGTGAACATCAAGATTGAGTTCGATACTGGCATAGGCGCTGATGTTATTCACATTATATGAACCCAGTGTAAGCCATTGCCCGTCACACACGGCCATCTTTCCGTGAAGGATATTTTTCTCATACTCATAAATTTCAATGTTGTTTCTCAGCAACCACTGGTACATGTATCGTTCTGCATATTTGGCTGTGGCTACATCTGACATACCCGCCATAACAAGCCTGATTTTTACACCCCTGCTTGCTGCCACACGAAGATTCCTTCGTAACAATTTTCCGGGCAGCAAATAACTTGATACTATGGTGACATGGGAATTTGCATTTCTGAGCATCTTAAGGTAAGTGGCCGTTATTTCCTTTCGGCCACGTACCCAGTCATTGATCCGTGCAACGACCGGTTGATCTGGTAGCATTAGTCTTTTTCTGCTTAATCTGGTTTTTGTTATCTCCAGAATTTCAAATTTCCTCAGATCTTCACATACATTCTCCAGTTTTGCGGCCACCTCACCCTCCACATACAATGCCCAGTCAAGCCACGCAGCACTATCAACAGTATCGTTATAATTATTGCTGATGTTTATGCCTCCCACCATAGCTTTACTGCTATCCACCACAATCACTTTGTGGTGCATTCTTCTTCCAAAATAAAAATACTTACTCCTCAGAAGTGGATTGAAAAATCGGAATTGAATGCCTGCTGACTCCAGTTCTTTAATAAATGAGGCAGAAAGATTCTGAGATGCATAACCATCTGCGACCATAAAAACCTTCACACCTCTTCGTGCAGCTGCTATTAATGCATTGGCAATCTGCTTACCTGTTTCGTCCTCTTCATAGATATAAATCTGGAAGTGAATACGATTGCTGGCAGAAAGAATAATTTGTTCCAGTAAGCTAAAATACTCATTGCCACTTCGCACCAGGCGCAATACCTGGTTTTCTTGTTTGATCAATACAGCTTCGTTGAAATCCATTAAAGTAATCGCTCTCATTTAAGGTCAGAAGTATTTGCGATTAAAGATCAACAACTATAAGGTCTTTTCACATGATAATTGTCAATGAAACCACACACACAAGAATGATCTGGCGATCCTAAAATATCATTTCAGGAGTTGACTATTCTAAATTGCGACCTATTCCGTACCTTTGCGGCTTATTTTACTTTTCAATGATTGCAGCAAATAATATTTCCCTACAATTCGGCAAACGGGTACTTTTTGACGAAGTAAACATCCGGTTTACTGGAGGCAACTGCTATGGGGTAATCGGTGCGAATGGTGCCGGAAAATCAACTTTTTTAAAGATTCTATCAGGCGATATAGATCCTACCCGTGGTTCAATCACGATCGACCCAGGCAAGAGGATGGCAGTTTTACGCCAGAATCATTATGAATTTGACCAAATCCCTGTTATTGATACCGTAATGATGGGGCATTCGCTACTCTGGAAAATCATGAAAGAAAAGGATGCGATTTACGCCAAGCCCGATTTTTCTGAAGAAGATGGTATCAAGGCATCTGAACTGGAAGCAGAATTTGCCGAACTGAATGGTTGGAATGCGGAATCAGATGCGGCCTCGTTGCTTAGCGGATTAGGTATTCCAGAAGAAGATCAGAGCAAACTGGTTAAGGAATTAAGTGGCGCGCAAAAAGTAAGGGTGCTGCTGGCACAGGCAATTTATGGTAATCCTGATATTCTCATCCTGGATGAACCTACCAACGACCTGGACATACATACCGTAAGCTGGCTTGAAGACTTTTTGCTGGAATTTAAAAATACAGTGATTGTAGTTTCTCACGACCGTCACTTCCTGGACACCGTGTGTACGCATGTCGTAGATATCGATTTCAAGGTAATACGGTTGTTTACAGGTAATTATTCCTTTTGGTATCAATCCAGTCAGCTGGCACTATCACAGCGATCATCCGCCAATAAAAAGGCTGAAGAAAAGAAGAAAGAGTTGCAGGAATTTATCATGCGCTTCAGCGCCAATGCTTCCAAATCAAAGCAGGCAACAAGCAGAAGAAAACTGCTGGAGAAAATTAACCTGGACGATATTCAGCCTTCTACCCGTAAGTATCCAGCCATTATTTTTCAACAAAAGCGCACGGCAGGTGATCAGATTCTGCATGTTGAAAATCTTACACATTCATTAAATGGCGTAACCTTATTTAAGAAACTGGACTTCTACGTAAACAAGGGTGATAAAATCGCTTTCCTTGGCAAAGACAGTCTTACCATAACCACTCTGTTTCAACTACTGGCTGGTGAATTGAAACCAGATGCCGGAGAATTTAAGTTTGGTCAGACCATCACACCGGCATATTTGCCAGTGAATAATGAAAGTTATTTCCAGTCCAATGATAACCTGATTGACTGGTTGCGTCAGTTTGCTGACGATGAAAATAAGGATGAAGTATACATTCGTGGCTTCCTTGGCAAAATGTTATTCTCAGGTGAGGAAGTTTTCAAGAAATGCAGTGTGTTATCAGGGGGTGAAAAAGTTCGCTGCATGATTTCACGCATGATGCTTGCCAGTGCGAACCTGCTTATCCTGGATGAACCAACCAACCATCTTGATCTGGAATCCATCACCGCATTTAACAACGCGCTGAAAGATTTTCCGGGCACGGTATTGTTTACGTCACACGATCATGAATTTACACAAACTGTAGCCAACCGGATAATTGAGATTACGCCCAATGGTCATATTGATAAGCTTATGACCTATGATGAGTATATCTCCAGTGAACCGATCAATGCCCAGAAGGAAGCATTATATGCTTGAAACCAGCACACTAATGTAAAGCAAAAAAGAGGCTGCGAGCCTCTTTTTTGTTTGTGTTCAATAAATTCGAATTAGTCTAAAAGACCCAGCGTTTTCATTCTCTTTTCAATACGTGTTACCTGGGCAGTCATTTCAAGATCCGTATAGATCAGATAAAGTACATCCAGTAATTTTGGATCATCGGGATTTATCTTCTCACATTTCTCCCAATAAGGAAGTGCTACTTTTAACTTATCCTGGTAGACCTGATCAATATCAATTTTCTTCTTCAAATCATCTTTTGAGTTACCAAGCTGATTCATTTTGTCTTTCTCTGATTTTGCATCGAGATAAAATATTTCTGCCATGGCAATATGTGGTTGAAAATAATTAGGGTCAAGTTTAATAGCTTCCTCATACCACTTGAGAGCCTCAGCATTGTCTTTCAATTCGAAGCTGATTACACCTAAAAAGTATCTTGCTTCCTTGTCATTTGGATTTGCCTTTGCCTCTTTCAACATTACTTCCTTGGCTTCTGGCAAGCGGTTCATTTTAACATACATGTCAAGCTCATACTTGGGAAACTCTGTATTGTTTGGGAATTTCTTCACCATATCCTGGGAAATCTTAAGCGCAGTTTCATTGTCCTTTTTCTTATCACGATAAATGCTGAACAACATTATATAGGAATCAGGATTGACACCTCCCTTTTTGTGATATTCATTTATATAATTTATTGACTTATCCCATTCTTCTGCAGAAGGTCCAAAAAATACACCGGCATTCATCATGATCGTTGTGTCATCGGGGATGAAATAAAGTGTGCGTTCGGTGTATTCAAATGCCTTCTTAAAATCCTTATCATCCTGATAATATTTGACAGCTGAATTGAAATAATTCTGCGCGAGATAAGAACTTACCTGCTCATTCATCATTGGGAACCCTTGTGCGTCATTTACAAACGATGGCGTTTTACCCTGATCAATCGCCTTGGATTTTTCAAATGCTTCCTTTGCAACTGGGAAACCGTCTGGAACAAGTGACTTGTACTTCTCAACGGTAGTTGTATCAATGCCTGCATAAATAATACCTTTTAAATACCATGCCTTTGCGGCATTTTTTGAAGGTCCACCCTTCTTATCTACCATGAATTCCTGATTGGCGGTAGTGGCATCAATAATGGCTTTTGCTTCATCAAATTTGCCGGCACGTAAAGCTTTCTCGGCATTTGGTAAACTGGGTTTAATTTCCTTCTGAGCCATTGCAGCGAAGGGAATCAATAATACCAGCATGATTGCTATTTTTTTCATTTTCAATTTTAGGTTTAAGTTCAAGTTTGTTTGTTCTGTTTTGTTATTCTGGTTGTATAGTTATTTCTTCTTCAGTTAAATCACCCTCAATCTTTTTAATTTTCTCAACGGATGAGATGGCATCGTCTTCATTTAGTTTTATCAGTCGTACACCCTGTGTGGCTCTTCCCATTACACGCAATTCAGCGACACTGATTCTTATACTGATTCCTGATTTATTGATAATCATCAGATCGTCATTGTCTACAACTTCCTTGATGGCAACAAGCTTGCCAGTTTTTTCTGTGATATTGATCGTCTTCACTCCCTTGCCCCCCCTGCGGGTAATGCGGTAGTCTTCTACCAGTGAGCGTTTTCCATAACCCTTCTCAGAAACTACGAGCAGATTGGCGTCTTCACGGGAGATGCAAACCATACCGATCACCTTGTCGGAATCCGTTTCCAGGGTAACACCCCTCACACCGGTAGCTGTTCTGCCCATGGGCCTCACATCGCTCTCCTTAAACCGAACAGCCTTGCCTTCACTCTTGGCAATGATAATGTCGTTGGTTCCATTCGTCAAAGCGGCATTCAACAAACGGTCTCCTTCGTTAATGCTGATCGCGGTAATACCATTTGCCCGCGGCCTTGAATATGCTTCCAGCGAAGTCTTCTTGATGGTTCCCTTCTCAGTGCAAAGAATGACAAACGTGTTATTGATATAATCAGGATCATCCAGGCCTTTCACATTCAATACAGCCTTTACCCTGTCACCGGGCTGGATATTAAGCAGATTCTGAATGGCTCTTCCTTTGGAGGTCTTGGTTCCTTCGGGAATTTCATACACCTTCTTCCAGTAGAGCTGGCCTGATTCAGTGAAAATCAAAAGGTAATTATGGGCCGGACCAATAAAGAGATGTTCAGTGAAATCATCTTCCTTGGTGGTGGCCGATTTTGATCCGATACCTCCCCTGCCCTGCGTTCTGTATTCTGACAGTGAAGTGCGTTTTACATAACCCTGATTGGAAATAGTGATTACCATTTCTTCATTGGGGATCATATCCTCCATGGTGATGTCGTCATCACTATGTACTACCAGTGTTCTGCGTTCATCTCCGTATCTTTCTTTTATTTCCGCCAGTTCATCTTTGATGATGCCCATGCGCACCGGCTCATTGGCCAGGATTTCATTGAGTCGATCTATGAGCGCTTTTACTTCCTTATACTCATTCAGGATTTTGTCTCGTTCCAGGCCTGTAAGACGCTGCAATCTCATTTCCAGGATTGCCTTAGCCTGAATTTCGGAAAGATTGAACTGAGCCATCAATCCTACCCTGGCAACTTCAGGATCTTTTGAATTGCGTATCAATGTGATCACCTCATCCAGATGATCAAGTGCGATCAGGTATCCTTCCAGTATGTGTGCTCTCTTTTCAGCCTCATTCAACTCATACTTTGTTCTGCGCACAATCACTTCGTGGCGGTGGTCGACAAAGTGAACAATCAAATCCTTGAGGTTGAGGGTCTGCGGTCTTCCTTTAACAAGAGCGACATTGTTCACACCGAAAGAAGACTGAAGTTGTGTGTACTTGAACAGGTTATTCAATACAATATTCGGTATGGCATCTCTTTTCAGATCGTATACTACGCGATATCCATCACGATCCGATTCATCACGTATATCGCTGATACCTTCAATTTTTTTCTCATTGACCAGGGCGGCTGTCTTTTCAATCATCATCGCCTTGTTCACCATGTAAGGAACTTCGGTAACTACGATCTGATCTTTTCCTGTGCTTGAAGTAACGATCTCTGCTTTCGCTCTAACAACAATTCTGCCTCTTCCCGTAAGGAATGCTTCCTGCACACCCCGGTAACCATAAATTATTCCTCCTGTAGGAAAGTCAGGTGCTGTTATATGCTTCATCAGTTCAGGAATGGTGATATCCCTGTTATCGATGTATGCGATGATACCATCTACAATTTCCCTGAGGTTATGCGGAGCCATGTTGGTGGCCATTCCTACGGCAATACCTGATGATCCATTCATCAACAAATTAGGAGCCTTGCCTGGCAATACGGTTGGCTCCGTCAATGAATCATCAAAGTTGGATTGAAAATCTACCGTTTCCTTATTGATATCTGAAAGTAACTCTTCTGCCAGTCTGCGCAAACGGGCTTCGGTGTATCGCATGGCAGCCGGTGAATCACCATCAATGGAACCGAAGTTTCCCTGACCATCAACGAGTGTGTATCGTAATGACCAGTTCTGCGCCATACGAACCATGGTATCATAAACCGATGAATCACCATGTGGGTGATACTTACCCAATACTTCTCCTACAATCCTGGCCGATTTTTTATAGGGTTTGTTGTAGTTGACACCTAAGTCGAGCATTCCGTACAACACTCTTCTGTGCACGGGCTTTAAACCATCGCGCACATCTGGTAACGCTCTCGAAACGATGACCGACATCGAGTAATCGATGTAGGCTCCACGCATCTCATCTTCAATATTGATGGGTATAATGTTCTGTCTTGCCGGGGGTAAACTGCTGTCTTCTGCCACGTAGTATATAAAGGTTAAAAATGCGCTTTAAAAGGTCTTTAAACGGCCTTAAAAACGAGGCTGCAAGGTAACTAAAATAAAGCAAAAACGAGTTTAAAAAGATACTCAGAAAATAAAGGTTTTCAAAGAAAAAAATACGGACTGCCGTTGGGTAAAAATCGTTCTTAAAAAGGGTTAAGCTTCCTTTTGTTTTTACCCTTGTACTTGATAAGTGTCGGATAATTTTCTCCGTAATTGGGATTCTGTTTTTTATAGAACGGATGCACCCTGCTGCGGTATTCTTTGTTGCCATGAGCATGGTTCATCTGAATTTTACATTCGCTGTGAAAGCATTTTGGAAGCTCAGGAATTGAATATGTAAGACCTACCTGAATATAGGCAGAATTGATGTTATGTTTTATTGTCTTGTCGCCACTGGCCGGCACGGTAAGGGTGTAATTTTTGAAATCGAGGGATGGCTTTAAAAACAATCTCCAGATATTCTGAAAGTTCCCGCTCTACGGTAACACCCAGGTTTACATTGATACCTTTTTGAATAAGCTCCCTGGCAAAGTTCTTTCCAGGCTGATAGCCCCCGATTTGCAGGTTACCAGTGAAAAGATAATTCTGTATCCGATAAAAGGAATAACCAAGCATGCCATAGTACTTTTTCATTACACCTGAGGAGTTGCCGGGCTGAAATTTTCCGATCTTATCTGTGAATGTAGTTGGTTTGAAATCGCTCATAAACATGGGTTCAAATCCATATCCAACGCCTATCCTGAACTTCTTTATCTCATAATGAATGGAAAGATGTATCGGAATATTGAAGCCATTTCCCTTGAAGCCCAGCCGGGCAGTATCTGAACTGATCAGGTAGCTGTCAGGCAGAGCAGGAGTTGCATCTTCAACTACTTCGTTTACCCAATTGGAATACCGGGGCAAAGGAGTCGCCCCCGATGGAAAAACCATGGGTGACTTTCCGGTCTGCTGAATAATTCCAAACCCATCCAGTTCATGCCTGAAAAACGTGTTACCTGCTCCTATACCTGCGCTGAACTTCACATTCCTGAGAATGGTACGCATAGGATATGTTTTGCGCTTGGCATAGATCGTCTCGAGCGGAAATGTAGGATTCTCTTCATCCTGAGCTTGAGCGGCATCAGCAATAAAAAGAAGCAGTATTACCGGAAGATAAATATATAGACGGTAGTTCAGGGTAATGGAATTTAAACGCTAAATATAATCAGGTAAACATGGATGACAAAACCGGATGATTTCAATAGCCATATTGCGGATATCCGGTTTCCAGCGAACTAAAAGTGTGGAAAGAGTAGCTGACCTTTCTTTGCTTCATAGGTAAACTGCTGTTCTGTGGCCTCGTGTGAATGTTTCTGCAATCGGAAATTAACAACATTTTTACCTTCCGCCAACGGCACTCGCGCATAGTGAATACTGTGTGGTAGGGTCTGCCAGTTTCGCGTGTCGGCTTTTTCTGTAATCGCATTAATCATCCCAAGCACCGTACCCAGGGTTCTGTCTTCTTTCTTAACCTGATATTCAGTTGCTTTCTTCAACGCAACCCGGATCAGTGCTTTACTCAATTCCAGGTACATTCGCTGCTCAAGACTTTTAAAGGCAATCTTGTTTACATCTTCGATTAACTGAAGCGAAACTGTTTTATCCTGAAGAGAAAGCGATGCATTGGTAAAATAGGCTGGCCGTTCGATGTACCGGGGAAAAGCAACCCTGAAAAATTCAAGACTATTAAGACCGTTTTTTTCCCTTTCATCGTAGTTGTCTATGCGAAAGGGAAAGGTTAAACCGAGTTCTGCATTGGTAAAATAAATCCAGTTGTCCCTTCGGGTTACTACAAACGTAATACCCCACTCGGCTTTCACGGGACTCAATCCATTATGCCAGAAAAAAACCAACTCCCCTCCTTCCAGAGTTTGAAATTCAAAATCATTCATTCCAAATTCCTGCTTATACCGCTCCAGTTCTTCCGTCATGCCGCTGAGAAATGCTGTGCGCAACAAGTCTTTCTTTAGCTGTTCGGGTGCAGATAAGTGAAACAATTTATAATAATCTTCTTCATAAATCTCCACCGCATTTCGGTAGGCAATAAAGGCATTGTTGTAATCTTTATCTACCTCATAGATGATGCCCATCAGGGTATGGACAAATGCATCACGTTTATATTTATTTTCCGATTCGTAGCGGTCGCTGAGTTGTTGCAGGCGAATATTCAGCCTTCTGCATTCTATGAGTGCCTGTTCTGTTTTACCCTGTTTTAAAAAGTTCAGGGCCTTGTAATACAAAACCATCAGGTGTTCATGATCTTCACCTTTATAGGTTGTTACCATCGGATTGGTAAGGTAGGAAGCAACTTCATTGAGGTAATTTTTACGGTAATCTTCCCCGAACAAAAATGCTTTCTCGAAGTATTCATTGCTTTCATCATAACGGCCCATCATGGATAAAACCAGCCCGTTGTTCACATAAAAAAGAAATTCCTTTTTTCCATTGGCGTCTGATGAGTTGGCTTGCAGGCTGGCCAACGCACTATTCAGATTGCCGCGTTCAAACTCCTGATTAAACGAATAATTTGAATGATAGTAAGTAGCACAGGAACTTAAAAAGAAAAAAGCACTCAGACACTTTAATCGTAAACCGGAAAATTTAAACATTCCCATGACGGATCAAGGTCAACGATCGTGTAGAAATTGATTTAATTCTTAATGTGTTTTTTAATCTCTTTCTGACCATACCAGATGCGTTTGTTGGTTTCCACATCAGTGAGAAATAGTGTGGTGATGTAATTGACAACCCTGTCTTTATTATACACGTCTGTTTCAGAAGTCATTTCTCCAAACAACATCAGGTTGGCACCCGTCTCTTTACCCCATCTTGCCATGGTGGCAGGATCAGCAAAATCCTGTTGTTGCGCACGCTCTTCTCTTAATTTATCCCGAAAAACATCGGACTCCACAAGATCAGCAAGGCCAGAATTAAATATGGCCAGTTCAAACTTCTTCACATAATTATCGGCATCTATATGCTCACTGGTTTTGTTTCTGATCTGCCCAACAATTATCGCAGGCTTTCTGCCAGGTGTAGCAGCATATTCCTTAAACTGCGGACTGCTCAGAAAATCGGAAACCATTTTTTCAGCCACTTGCCTGGAGTCGGTATCGTTCCAGCGGCCGCTTAAATCAATTTGCTGAGAAGGATCAATTCTTGACACTTTGCGGGCACAGGCAAAGAGCGAAGTCATGAGAATTAAAATGATCAGGTATCTCATATCGAAAGTTTGAATAGTTTAAAATCCAAAATTCAGGCCAGAGTCAGTTTCAGATATTCTTTAAACGCTGAATTACTTGTCTGGGATCAGGCGATGAAAATACAAAATTACCGGCTACCAATACATTGGCTCCTGCGTCCAGCAATGGTTTTGCATTCTGCTGATTCACTCCACCATCAATTTCAATCTGTGCACCGGAATGCTGGCTTTCGATCAGTTTTTTCAATTCAGCCACCTTGCGATAGGTGTTTTCTATAAACTTCTGGCCTCCAAAACCAGGGTTTACAGACATCACACAGACAAGATCGATATCAGCAATGATATCCTTGAGCAGCGCTACACCGCTATGCGGATTTATGGCGACACCCGCCTTCATTCCGGCAGCTTTGATTTGTTGAATGGTTCGATGAAGATGTGTACTTGCCTCCAGATGAACTGTTAAAATTTCGGCTCCGGCATTCTGAAACGTTTCAACATATCGCTCAGGCTGCACAATCATCAGGTGAACATCCAGTGGTTTTTTTGCGTGCTTTTTAATGGCTTCTATTACCGGAATCCCGAATGAAATATTAGGTACAAAAACTCCATCCATTACATCTACATGAATCCAGTCTGCCATGCTTTCGTTGATCATGGAAACTTCACGTTCAAGATTGGCAAAATCGGCAGCCAGAATAGAAGGAGCAATAACAGGCATTGAATATTTTTTTGATTTACACAAAGATATAGCATCCTTTTGTTGAATGCTACCTTACATTATAGCTTCACAAATTTTAAAGTAGCGAACTGATTACCGGTCTTTACCTGCATGAGATACAACCCTGCCTGCAGCCTGGAAAGGTCATACGTCAAAGGATTATTTAACCAGTTGATTTGCTCACTGAATTCCTCGACAAGCTTTCCCTGCGAATCAAAAATAGTAATTTGAAGTGGTGAGTCTGAAACTAATTTTAGTTTGATCTGTATGCTGTCGCCCGAAACAGGATTAGGATAGATGCTGATTGATTTCTCTTCCTCCAGGCTTTCAATATAATTATTGATTGCCCTGAAATGTGGTAATCCGTAGCCCAGTAAATTATCAGGACGGGATGCCTGATCTGCAGAGTTGATAATGGCTTCATAAATCTGCTGCGCGCCCAGGGTAGGGAACGCCTGCAATACACCTGCCGCCAGGCTTGCGATCAATGGACTGGATAAGGATGTGCCATTGGCGGTGCCGGGTACTCCATTTGACTTGACTACACTGGTTGCAGATCCCATAGCGACTACATCAGGCTTAATACGGTTATCGGCTGTTGGCCCAAGTGAACTAAAACCACTTAATGCACCGGCTGAGTTAACAGATCCCACCGCAAGAATTCCATCGGCATCTGCCGGAGGTGTAACTGTTTTCCATGAATTTCCACCTTCATTTCCTGCACTCGTTACAACGATCATTCCTTTTTCTACTGCCTTGCGCGCTGCGCGTGTGACCACCGCCTTGTTACCATTCAGGTCAGATTTTAAATAATCCATGGTTGCATCATCAAACTCATAGTACCCCAGCGAAGAATTGATCACATCTGCGCCAGCACTATCGGCACGTTCTGCTGCAAACGTCCAGTTATATTCTTCAATTCGATATTCGCTGCTTACATCTTCAGTAAGGTATAAGAGATACTCAGCCTTGTGGGCGCCACCGGTATAGACACCCGGAGTAATGGCTGCCATTACTGAAAGTACTTCTGTGCCATGATTATCCGCCTGATAAACTCCTGTGTGGTTGCTAACAAAATTAAATGTCTGCTTGATGCGATTTTCAGAGAAGAGCAGTGAAAATGGTGCACTCAGATTAACACCCAGAAAACCGCTGTCAAAAATAGCTATTCGTATACCCTCACCGCGATAACCCATAGAATGCATTTCATCAAGTCCGATTTGCTGAAGTTGAATTTGATTTACAGGCTGGTCGGCACTGGAATTCTTCTTCTGGCGTCTTGAATTTTCCCGTCCGCTTGTATTTTTCTTCCCTGGTGCAATCATTACCATTCCATTTACAAATGGAAGGGCATTAATGTTACCGGCTATGGCAGCATCTGCATCCACCAGCACACCATTCCACCAACGTGAAGTTAAATAAGGAACTGCACCTGCCGATTTAACCTCACTTACATAGGCAGGATTGACAGGAAGATCCTCCTGGGTAATAGCGATGTTTTGCTTTTGCCTTCGAGCGATACTTCGTTCAGAAAGGAATTGGGAGGGCTCTGTAATTGAAAATGGCGTACCTGTCTTATCCTTAAAAAAAATAAAATACTGATTTGTCTGCGCTTCTGCGGCATAGGCAGTGATTATGAAGAAAGAAGAATGATCCTATATCTTGCCATACTCTTTCAGGCTTTGTATAAGAATAACTCCTTTATCGATCTTTTGTTGTCCGAGGCAACTCGCAGAACTTGTACAATATTCAAGTTGTCTTACTTCTTTATAAATCAATCCAACTCCGCTGGCATAAATTTCCTTTCGCTCATCTATTCCAACGATTTCATCTGAAAAATCATTTTGAATAACGGTAAGGGAATTATCCGTTTCAAAACCAGCAGACAAACTGATGGCTTCGTTCAGGTTAGCAATATAATATTGTTCACTTCCGCTTTCATCAAAAAGATTTCCATTATCTGGAAGGTTGTTGAATTGATTACCATCCCATCCTAAATTCACAGATGGAGGAAAAATAAGCTTGACAAAAATGACATTTGCCTCATTTTGAACAATCCTGTTATCAATAAGTTTAACCGACCAGGTATCCAGACTCTGCCAGCCTGCGGAGGGATTGGCTCTTTTCTCACGAACCAAGATGTAAGTTGTCAATCCTCTTTCATTAACGGTGGAGTCGGTAATAGTCATTTTGAGCTCATAGGAAGTCTTTGTCTCTACCGACTGAGAGACGCTGGTCTCATTCACCTGATAGATATAATACCTGCCAACCTTGAGAGGATAGTATTCAAAGCCCATATCAGGAACAACCGGCTCATCCTCAGAGCAAGAAGACACCAACGTGCTGAATATCAAGAAAACAAGTAATCCTTTCTTCATTATGGGCAATTTCATTTCAAAGTTATTTTTTCTTTTTGATATTTGAGCCATGTCACTCAAAACCAAAGTAAAAGCCGGAAATATAACCAACCTTAGCGATGCGCGATATTGTGCCGGCATGGGCGTAGACTGGCTGGGATTTCCTGCCGATGCTGTTAATCCTGTTACCTTCAAAGAGATTACTGACTGGGTAACCGGACCTGCGTTTATACTGGAGTTATCAGAAAAATCTTCAATCGAATCTATCGGTAATTATAACGTGTCAATGCTGGAGATAGCTCCACATCAATTGAATCTCATTGATCAATTGCCTACCATGAAATGGCTCGTCAGACTTTCATTATCCGATTGGGATGAACAAAAAAATGAGCTTTTTATGTTTAAAGATAAGATCGAGTATCTGGTGATGGAACCAGACATTCCGAATTTAGAAGTACTTGCTCATATTGCCGGCAACTTCAGAATTCTAATCAATCAAACTGACTCACTAAATTCAGGTAGTTTACTCGCACTGCCTGTAGAAGGTATCAATGTGGCGGGAGAAAATGAACTTAAACCAGGGCTTAAGGATTTTGAAAAACTTTCTTCAATTCTGGAAGAACTCGAGGTTGTGGACTAATTACCTATTCATCCGCAAAGCGAAATCTCAAATACTTTATTTTTTCACCCTGAGCCGCAAACATCTCTTCGTATTTAGTCTTGATATCATAACACTCAGGCCTTAATTCAGATTCGTACAAATCGTGGGTACTGGCAAAGTCGATCAGATCATTTCTCATCGACAACTCTTCGAGTGTAAAATTAAAGAGGTCTGTATTATCAGTTTTGAATCTGAAGTAGCCACCTTTGCGAAGAAGTTTCTTGTACATATCGATGTATCGCGAACTCGACAATCTTCGTTTGGCATCACGCTTGCGCGGACGGGGATCAGGAAATGTGAGCCAGATTTCATCCACTTCACCCTGATCAAAAAAGCTTTCGATGAATAAAATATCAGTACGTAAAAACGCTACGTTGGCAAGTTGCTCATCCACGGCCCATGTACTTCCTTTCCACAAGCGGTCACCTTTCTTATCAACTCCAATAAAATTTCTACCTGGCATGGCGCGGGCCATACCAACAGAATATTCTCCACGACCACAGGCAAACTCTACCGTTATCGGATTCTCGTTTTTAAAATACACCTTGTTCCAGTTACCTTTTATGGTCTGAAATAAATCTTTCCCCGGCTCGATCACATTTTCCCTCCCTGATATTATTTCAAAGCGCTTGAGTTTACTTTTCATCAACAATCAAATATTATAGATTTTCCACTTCTGCCACTACAAAGGTGCTTCCCCCGACAAAAATAAAATCATCCGTTGAACTGTTTCGTTTTGCTTCTGCGATTGCTTCGTTAACGTTCTTTACTATGATGCCATTCAATCCTTCCAGCTCTGCTTTCAGTTTCAGTTCTTCAGCATTCATGGCACGTGGTATGTTTGCCTGACAGAAATAATATTTTGCATATTTCGGCAATAAGGATAAAATCCTGGAAACATCCTTGTCCTTCACCATTCCCAATACCATATGCAACTGGTTAAAACCAAGTTCATTTATCTGTCTGATAATTTCCTGAATACCACCTTCGTTGTGACCGGTGTCGCAAATGATTAATGGATCGGTTCCAATGGTTTGCCACCGGCCTTTTAATCCGGTCTGAGTAGTTACCTTGCCAAGCCCATCCTGAATCTGACTAACCGATATACTGAATCCACTTTCATTTAATACTTCAACAGTTGCCAGTACACCTGGCAGGTTTTTTTCCTGATAGATTCCCATTAAATCAAGCTTAACCGTAAAACCATATGGATAATGAGATACTTCAAATATTCCCTGAGACTTCCTATGTGCCTGATAATAACTCGTGGCCATGATGAGTCTGGATTTGTGATTTAAAGCTTGTTCTATAAATACAGGTCTGAGTTCATGCTGATATTCACTGATCACCACAGGCACATGGGTTTTGATAATACCCGCTTTTTCATACGCTATTTTTTGCAGCGTGTCGCCCAAGTATATCAGCATGATCCCAACTGATGTTGGTGATCAATGAAACAAGAGGAGTTATCACATTGGTAGAGTCCAGCCTTCCGCCAAGCCCAACTTCTATGACCGCAATGTCAACTTTTTGCTGCGCAAAATAATCGAACGCCATGGCCACGGTTATTTCAAAGAATGACGGTTTGATCCTATCGATCGAAGGCTTGATCCGCTCAACAAAATCAATAACAAATTCTTTACTTACCTCCTGTCCATTTATCCTGATCCGTTCTGTGAACTCTTTGAGATGTGGAGAAGTATACAAACCTGTCTTATATCCTGCCGATTGAAGTATGGAGGCAAGCATATGCGATGAACTTCCCTTCCCATTGGTGCCCGCAACATGTATCGATTTAAATTTCAAATGTGGATTGCCAAGTACCTCACATAAAGCCAGTGTATTGGTTAAATCGCTCTTATACGCCACTGCCCCTACACGCTGAAACATTGGGAGGTTTTGATACAGGTAATTCAGCGTTTCCGGATAGGTCATAGACAAAATTCGGAGCGAAATTAGTTGATCGGAAAGGAAATAAAAAAAGCCATCACAACGATGGCTTTACTTAAAGGATTAATCGAAATATTACTTTCCGAATTTAAATAATTTGTAACCAAGTGATAACTGAAACACCTGGTTCTTGGTGGCTGTAAGACTTGCGTTGTCATTAATCTCGGTAAGCCCCAGGTTATATCGGGCATCAATAGTAAGTTTAAATGGCAGATCCCACCCAATACCCATTCCTAAGCTTACATCTGAATTTTTGTAATACTCTTTCAAATCGGTACCGCCTTGAGCATTAACAGGATTAAAATCTGATTCAGCACTCGTAAGAAAACCAAACTGTGGACCTAGCTGAAGATTTAATCCCAGTGGTAAATAAAATTTAGCGATAACAGGAACATTCACATAACTGAAATTGGCATCAAAATCCTGTCCATTAAATTTTACTGTTGATCCTTGCTGAGAAAAAATCAATTCGGGCTGTATAGCAAATGCCGTTACCTTGAAAAGTGCGAAAGCACCAATGTGATATCCTGTTCTACCGTCCCAGGTAGCCTGTGCATTGGTTACATCCAGTGACGCAAAATTCACACCTCCTTTAATACCCAGGGAAGCCTGGACCTGAGCCTGTGTCTGGTTTATTGCTATTACTGAGATCAGTAATACGATAAAAATTTTAATTGTCTTCATAATGGAGTTTTAATTGTTGATAGCCATGAACGGAACAAATTACCTGCCATAAAATTATAGAAGCGTTCCGAAAGTTACCAAAGCTACCATTCACACTCTACTTTGACAAATAAACAAAGATTCCTAATCGGATGAATAAGCCCGAACTAATGTCCTTATTGTCAGAATCCTTGTCTTTGTATGCGATGGATTGATATCCAACCTGAGGTTCCAATGCGACTGATTCATTCAGCATAATTGCATATCCTCCGGCCAATGACCAACCTGAAATTGCCTCCTTACTTGTTTCGGATGAGCTTCCGCTTGAAAATTCTGATTTCTGTGATCCGAATTGAAATGCACCCTGCACATAAATTTTATCAAAATAATAACGAGCGAAAGGTGACAGTGTTATGGATGATGACGTAAATTTAGAATCGCTACCATCCGGCTTATAGGTAGATGTGCTTAGACCAAGGCCGGCACCTACCGCAAGGTTATCCATAAAAAAATACCCAGCTGCAGGTTGCAATGAAAAACTTGTTGTTTTACCATCCGTTGAGGTGGATCCGTTTGAATTGCTTTTTTCAGTATCAAATCCAATTCCCAGACTACTGCTGCCTCCTACCAGAAAATTTCCCTGATTGAATTGAGCTAATCCTGCTGTTACTCCAGCAATCATAAAAAAGGCTAAGAAAAATACTTTTTTCATACTACTTAAGGTTTGGTTAAAATTTGTTAATCCGAAATATCCCTCATCTGAATACAATATAAAAACATTAACCCGATCGAATGACATTATAAACGACTATCCGTTCGCTTATAGTCCAAGTTCCGGATTCTTGCCCTTCATTGTACGATAAAACGCAAGAAGGGTTTCCATGTCCTTCTCGAAATTATCCGTGGGCATCATAGGATTTCCAATTACAATTCGTCTTCGTTGAAAAATCAAATCCTACCGGCACGATAGGCACATTTGCTCCTTTCGCGATGTAATAAAAACCTGTACGTAATTTGTCTACTTTTTTTCGTGTACCCTCAGGAGCAAGTGCCAGAATAAAATCTTCATGTGCATTAAAAATAGCCACCACCTGTTGCACCACATCATGACTGCTGGAACGATCAACCGGATATCCACCAAGCCATCGAAAAAACCAGCCGAAAGGTGGTTTAAATAAAGAGTTCTTACCCAGAAAATGGGCATCTTCTCTTCTAAGAATACTACGGGCCATCACACCCAGTGGAAAATCCCAGTTACTGGTATGAGGAGCAACTGCCACAATGTATTTCCTGATGTGTCCAGGAAAATCTCCTTCAATCTTCCAGCCCAGTAACTTAAAAATCAATATGTAAAGCGGACGCAGCATCAGATCAATTGTTCAAGTAAATTATCATCGGCAAGATATGGCATGGTAAATTTAATCGTATCCGATTCCTTTTCAATGGTGTTGACCGCGCCCTGGTTTCGTGCCCAGGCTCTTCGTGCAATACCGTTATTCACATCAAAGTAAAGCATGTTCTTTAATTTCCGATCCGCATCAGGTGTCCCATCGAGTAAAAGACCAAAGCCGCCATTGATTACTTCGCCCCATCCTACTCCTCCACCATTATGAATTGAAACCCAGGTGGCTCCACGAAATGAATCACCAATTACATTGTGAATGGCCATGTCAGCCGTGAAGCGTGAACCATCATAAATATTGGAAGTTTCCCGTAAGGGCTATCCGTGCCCGACACATCATGATGATCGCGACCCAAAACCACAGGACCAATCTTTCCTGATCGGATTGCTTTATTAAATGCTTCGGCAATTTTTATTCTTCCTTCTGAATTTGCGTATAATATACGCGCCTGCGATCCTACCACAAGTCGATTTGCTTTTGCGGATTTTATCCAATGAATGTTATCGTTCAATTGTGATTGAATTTCATCTGTTGAATCTCTTAACATATCTTCCAGCACCTCCGCAGCAAGCTGATCCGTAAAATCCAGGTCTTCTGATTTCCCTGAAGTACACACCCAGCGGAACGGACCAAAGCCATAATCAAAACACATAGGCCCCATGATATCCTGAACATAGGATGGATAACGGAAATTAATTCCATCATCGGCCATCACATCCGCACCAGCGCGCGAAGCTTCCAGTAAGAATGCATTTCCGTAATCAAAAAAGTAGGTACCCTTTGCCGTGTGTTTATTGATTGCGAGTGCTTGTCTTCTTAACGACAGTTGTACCTTACTTTTAAATTCATCTGGGTTGGTTCTCATCAAGTTCATTGCCCTGCTCATAACTTAATCCCACAGGATAATATCCACCTGCCCAGGGATTATGCAAAGAGGTTTGATCAGAACCCATATCAACAAAAACATTTTCATCGTCAAACTTTTCCCATACGTCTACAATATTTCCCTGATAGGCGATGGACACAATTTCTTTTTTGATCTTTGCTTCCTTCACCCGACTTCACCAGTTCATTTACATCCAGCACAACTTCATCCACCCAGCCTTGCGCATGTCTCTTTTGAGTTGCTCTTTCATTTACTTCCGCAACTACCGTAATACATCCGGCTATATTTCCTGCTTTGGGTTGTGCGCCACTCATACCACCCAGACCAGAAGTCACAAATAGTTTACCATCCAGTCCTTCACCTTGCTTTGAAATTTTTCTTCCCGCATTGAGAATCGTGATGTTGGTGCCATGCACAATTCCCTGCGGCCCTATATACATGTAACTACCGGCCGTCATCTGCCCATATTGCGTTACACCCAAAGCATTATACCGTTCCCAGTCATCCTGCTTTGAATAATTGGGAATCATCATACCATTGGTTACCACAACCCGTGGAGCTTCCTTTGACGATGGGAAAATACCCATCGGATGACCAGAGTACATGTGTAATGTTTGCTCATCCGTCATGGTGGCCAGGTATTTCATGGTGAGTAAATATTGCGCCCAGTTTTGAAATACAGCGCCATTGCCCCCATAGGTAATCAGTTCGTGCGGATGTTGTGCCACGGCAGGATCCAGATTATTCTGAATCATCAGCATAATAGCGGCTGCCTGCAGCGAGTTATGTGGATACTCATCAATGGCCCGGGCATGCATTTTATACTCCGGACATAAACCGGTACATATAAATACGGCCAAAATCCAGCAACTCTTTATAAAATTCAGGCGCAAGCACTTCATGGTGTTTCGGATGAAAATACCGCAGCGCATTACGTACCGCCAGCTTCTTCTCCTCAGACAGAAAGTATATCTTTCCTGCGGGGAGCATGATTGACGGAATGATCATAAGGCATACGCTCAGGCAGTGCATCGGGAATACCCTGGAGAATTTGTCGTTTAAAGTCCTCAGGTGATGTCATGCCGCGGTGTTTTTTTGAAAATGATGTGGCAGAAAGTTTTGCTTTGTGAAACGATAACTGAAATCAAAAATCTCCTGCGCCTTGCTCAGGTCCATGCTGCTGAAGCGATCCATACGCGGAGGTTCAATAAACACATCACACATGCCACGACTTATTTCAGTATTGGAATGAATAGCGACCAGCAGACTTCGCTCGATCACCAGTTTGATATTGGTTACATCCACATCATTGCTGATGTGATTGCAATGTGATCCTATAATAAAGTCGCACAGTTTACGTATCGGTTTCACAGGGAGATTATCCACGAGACCACCATCAACATACAAGTTGCCATTCAAACTTACCGGATTAAAAAGAGCCGGAATACTACAGGATGCAACTACGGTTTGTATCAATTCACCTTCTGAAAAATAATGAATCTGTCCTTTACGAATGTCTGTTGCAGCAACCGTTAATGGAATTGCCAGGTTATTGAAATTATTGACCGGAATATATTTATGAAGTAATTCTTTTATTCCATCCATATTAAGTAACCCGGTTCTTGCCCATGCGGGCCGAACAGAATTAAATAAGCCTACACTTTTAACCAACTCAAAAATTCTATCAGGTTTAAGACCGTGTGCATACAATGCACCAACCAGTGCTCCGGCACTGGTTCCAGAAATGCAATCGAATGTAACCCCCAGTTCATCCAGTGCTTTCAAAATTCCAAGATGAGCAACACCGCGTGCACCACCACCCGATAAAACAATCCCTGTCTTCATAAAATTTCTTTCAGACTAAATGTCTTATCCAGCCGCACACCTTTTTCGGTATGTCTTTACGGTACAGCATTCATTCACCGGATCATGTTCAAGAAATAAAATATAGTTCTTGATCGGCAGCCTCGTTTAAAAATGCTGCCTTTTCTTCCAGGGTAATCAATGGTCGTGTGTCATAACCCATCACATACGGCAACGGAATATGCCCTACGGAAGGAAGTAAATCAGCCATGAAACAAATGGTTTGATCCTTATACTTTATTTTAGGAATCATCATTTGATCGGTATGGCCTGATGCATAAAAAATATCGAACTGAGAAAAAGGATGATTCTCTGTTTGCATCCATAAATTTCAGATGACCACTTTCCTGCATGGGTAAAATATTTTCTGAAAGAAAACTTGCCTTCTCTCGCGGATTGGGTTTAGTTGCCCACTGCCAGTGTTCATCATTTGACCAATACGTTGCATTCGGAAACGTGAGCATTAACTTCTCGCCTTCTCTTCTTTACTCCTCCACCACAATGATCAAAATGAAGATGCGTTAAAAACATATCGGTAATATCACCCGTTGTGAAGCCAGCCGATGTTCAGCGATTTATTCAGCGAATCATCGCCATGCAAATAATAATGACTGAAAAATTTTGCGTCTTGTTTATCGCCAAGACCATTGTCGATGAGAATCAATTGTTTTCCATCTTCTATCAGCAGGCAACGCATAGCCCAGGAGCATAAGATTATTTTCGTCAGCCGGATTTGTTTTCTGCCATATCGATTTAGGCACTACGCCAAACATGGCACCCCCATCAAGTTTGAAAAAGCCGGTATTGATAACGTGAAGAGTCATTAGGGATTCAAAATTAAAGATTCAAAATCAGTGGCGCATTCACCACCCTGTATAAATGAAAAGAGGTCGCTCAGCGCGACCTCAATTTAGAATTTTAAATCTGGAATTTTTACTAATCCTTCACCACGCCCATAGCACAAAACTTATCAATGCGCTGGCTGATACGGTCCTGTGTGGACAGTTTAGCGAGATCCATCATAGTTATCAAGAATAACCTTTTTCACTTCCGCAGCCATCGCCTTCACATCGGTATGGGCACCACCCAGTGGTTCCTTTACGATTCCATCAATCAGTTTATTGGTGAGCATATCTTTTGCAGTAAGTTTTAAGACTTCTGCCGCCTGTTCTTTATAATCCCAGCTTCTCCATAAGATGGAAGAACATGATTCTGGAGAAATCACGGAGTACCAGGTGTTCTCCAGCATCAAAACGCGATCACCAATGGCAATTCCGAGGGCACCACCAGAAGCACCTTCTCCAATGACAATGCAAATCACCGGAACCTTCAGCATGAACATTTCCTTCAGGTTGCGGGCAATGGCCTCACCCTGGCCACGTTCCTCAGCTTCCAAGACCAGGAAATGCACCAGGTGTATCAATAAAAGTAACGATTGGCTTGTTGAACTTTTCCGCGATTTTCATCAGGCGAAGGGCTTTGCGGTATCCTTCCGGATTGGCCATGCCAAAATTGCGCATCTGGCGTTGTTTGGTATTGCGGCCCTTCTGCTGACCAATCAGCATAAACGTCTGGCCATCAATGGTTCCGAGTCCGCCAATCATGGCTTTGTCATCACCAACGGTGCGGTCGCCATGCAATTCAATAAAATCGGTGGTGATTTCGTAGATGTAATCGAGTGTATATGGCCTGTCCGGGATGACGCGATAGTTGCACACGCTGCCATCCCGTAAGGTTTTCAAAAGTTTCTTTTTTGAGGTCTGTAATCTTATTATCCAACGCCTGGATAGCTTTTTTCACCGACTGATCACTGTCATCTGCAAGATGTTTCATATCGGCAAGCTTTCCTTCCAGTTCAGCGATGGGCTTTTCAAAATCCAACAGATTCATGTGCCCTTGATTTGTTTATAGTATGCAAAAGTAATACAATTTTGAAATTCCCTTAATCAGATGTCAGTTTGTAATTCCCTTATTTCTTTTTGTTTATCCTTGATTTTATTCAATTCATTTTTCAGTTCCCTGATTTGAAGTTTCAAATTCCTGAATCCAACATAGGCAAAGACCAGCAAAATGGAATTGCCTACCAGGATGGCAACAATAATATCAACCGGAATATTAAAACCAAACACAGAATACATCATGATTTCAGGCTTTATTTATAAATGTAGTGATTAAACATATGCTCTTACAGTATGCCCGTTTTTTTAAATAACAGCGCAGTGGAAATTTCAACCCATTGATAATCAGAGATTGTGACTTGCCTGTAATAGTAAAATGGTTTATATTTATCTTGAACCTGTTTACCCATATTGGAAAATACCTAACCAAACCTTCAAACAAATGAATTTTAAACCTGAAATGAAATCGAAAGAGGAACTTGCAAGCGGACAACCAAAGTATGAACTGGTCACCAAATATATGGTGAGGTCCGGTGACATGATCACATTCAGTCCAGATCAGGATATACGGGATGTAATTGAGATCATGATTGACAAACGAATATCCGGTGCGCCCGTGCTTGACAGTCAAAGAAAACTCGTTGGTATAATTTCCGAGAAAGACTGCCTTAAGGTAATGGTGGATCAGGCCTATCACAATTTACCGATGAGCAACCGTAAGGTATCGGATTATATGACTGCGAAGGTAAAAACACTATCTCCCGAAAGTGATGTAGTAGAAGCAGCAAACGAATTTTTGAATACAGCCATCCGCAGATTACCCATCGTTGACAATGGTGTGCTCATGGGTCAGGTAAGCCGGAGGGATATCCTAAAGGCGGCAAAAAATATCAATGCCACCACCTGGTAAGTATTTTTATTGAACTATAAAAAACAAAGGAGCCTTCATTTGAAGGCTCCTTTGTTTTAATGCGAAATGAACTCCTTAACTACTTCAGAACCGTAATCATTTGAGTCTCACTTTTCTTCTCTCCATTCATACCATTTATATATTCAACGATACAGATATAACTACCGATACTAAGGCTGGTAAAATCAAAATCAGCTTGTTCAGCACTGGTACTTCCGTAATTTGAAAAATTTGTCCAGGATTTTACCGGTATACCCCAGCGGTCAATCAACTTAACCGTGTTCTCTGGAAAGAATTCAACATTTTGAATATACAATACATTGTTTTCTTCATCTCCGGAATTAGGTGTGATGAATGAGTTAACCGTAAGTGTTATTCCCTCAGTATCTTCAAATATATCAAATGCAGCACTCGTTGCGTTCGTAAGACCAACGCTATTGGATGTAGAAAGTGTAAGGCTGGTGCCTGCCGCAGAAAAAATAATATCCGTGCTTGTACCAAAGCCTGCTGACATCGCTACTGTTGGGTTCGAACTTAACGATCCCTGTGAAGTTAGACTCACCGATCCTGAAAAATCAAGGTCACGGTTTCCATTTAGGTCGGTTGCTTCCAGTGTGACAGCAGGTGACATCACTGCCGTTGGCAAACGTATCGGAAGGTTGTTGAACGAAAATCAAGAACTGATGCTATGACTTCAATCCGGTTAGTATTACCTGATGTTGAAGACGCTGCTCCGCCCGCATTGGCCGTTGACAAATCCTGAATTGCCGCTTGTGCTGTGGCAGCAGAAATGTAAACGAAAACTGTTTATTATCGGACACCTTATCATTAAAGCTTACGCGGATCGTAAATGAAATTGTACCATCATCTCACACGAAATAGATAAGCCTGTGAAACGTTATTCTTTGACCTGGAAATACTTTTGTCTGCTCCTGCAAGTTCGGTGTCACCAGAACCGTTATACAAAGCAATTCTTCTGATCAGTGAAAATTCAGATCCAAGATCAATGGTAATACTTGTTACGATTGTTGGAAATGGATCGCTGTCCTGACCGGCAGCACCACCATCGCGTATTTCAAATCTGGCAACAGGTAAACTGGTCGAGGAGTTTTGAATATCAGCACTTTCCTGGAAGGAGGCATAATCTATATTCTGAGGGTAACTGAAATTGTTACTTGCAATAATATCTGAAACGTTGCTGGCACCTGGTGTAAAAGTCACATTTGTTTCTGAAACTGTAACTGATGAATTACCCGCCAGATCTTTTCCGGCAAAGGCAATGGTGTAAGCCGCACCCGGCATCAGTGCCGGGCTATTCGTTAATGTTATATTCGGATGTGGCCCTGATGTAAGTTCATTTCCCGCCAGCGCTTGCACATGTGGACTTGATGCATCAGCCGTTCCTCCTGTTCTTGTCCATGTAATGGTTCCAAGCGAGATGTTTTCTGAAAGCGTATAAGAAACCTGAGCACTGCTTACGGTCGTATTTGATGACGGACCGGTTGCTGAGAACACCGGTGGTGTCTGATCAAGTGTATAAACCTGACCCGTTGTAAAGTCAGAAGCATAGGCAACACCCGCAACGCTGGTTATAGATGCATTACTCAACACATCAATTCGAACTGTGCCACTTCCTACAACCGGAAATGTTACATCATAAACGGCAGCACTAACTGAATTTACTGTTTTAACTCCGGCTGTTACACCCGTTGCAATGATAGTGAAATCATCTGCATCCACATTTACTACGGCTTCGCTGAAGGTGGCCCTTAAAGTCAAACTTGTTGCATTGGTAGGGCTGGTTGCCGGTGTCTGGTAGTTGATGCTGATTAGAGCAGGTGGAGCAATACTATTTATTTTAAAGACCTGCGGTGCAGAAGCACAACTGCTAACCTGATCGGTAACTACCAGTGTATAATCTCCCGCTGGCTGACCAGATAATGTAGCATTTGTTGCCCCTCCGATTGGTGATGAAGTAGTTGTACCTGTATACCACTGATACGTGTACGTGCCACTACCTCCTGACACAGCATTAGTAGCATCTATACTTCCGTTGGAGGAGTTAAGAGTCGCATTAACAATTTGTGCGGATGATCCCGCTATGACTGGAGGATTCGGTACTGCATTGATTACCACATTCGCTGAGGCTGCTGATGTACAACCTGTAGCCGTTTCGGTTACCGTGTAGTTAAAGGTGGTCGATGGTGTAAGCAATGTCAATGTCGTAGTCGCTCCGCTTCCTGCAATCGCTCCCGGATTGATCGTCCATGCTCCGGCTGGTAATCCGCTCAAGGCAACACTGCCCGTAGGTACTGTACAGGTAGGTTGTGTGATGATGCCAACGACTGGTGTAGCTGGCGCACCCGGTGCAACATCAACTGTCAACGCGGTTGCGGTTGAAATACAACCATTCACTGTCGTGATAACATTATAATTTCCGGCAGCAAGTCCTGAGAAAATTCCCGTTGCGTTGCTCTGAGGTGCAACTACCGGACTGGTTCCCGTTACGGTATAGGAAACTCCTGCTCCGCTGGCCGGAACAGTTACCGTGATTATTCCTGTCGCAATAATACAAGTAGGCTGTGTGGTAACAGATGCTGTCGGAGCCGCTGGTGCAACCGGTACTGCATTGATCACCACATTCGCTGAGGCTGCTGATATACAACCTGTAGCCGTTTCGGTTACCGTGTAGTTAAAGGTTGTTGACGGTGTCAGTAATGTCAATGTCGTAGTCGCTCCGCTTCCTGCAATCGCTCCCGGATTGATCGTCCATGCTCCGGCTGGTAATCCGCTCAAGGCAACACTGCCGGTAGGTACTGTACAGGTAGGTTGTGTGATGATACCACGACTATCGGTGTTGATGTTCGGCACCGCATTGATTACCACATTCGCTGAGGCTGCTGATGTACAACCTGTAGCCGTTTCGGTTACGGTGTAGTTAAAGGTGGTTGACGGTGTCAGTAATGTCAATGTCGTAGTCGCTCCGCTTCCTGCAATCGCTCCCGGATTGATCGTCCATGCTCCGGCTGGTAATCCGCTCAAGGCAACACTGCCCGTAGGTACTGTACAGGTAGGTTGTGTGATGATACCAACGACTGGTGTAGCTGCAACCGGTACTGCATTGATCACCACATTCGCGGAGGCTGCTGATATACAACCTGTAGCTGTTTCGGTTACGGTGTAGTTAAAGGTGGTTGACGGTGTTAATAATGTTAACGTCGTTGTCGCTCCGCTTCCTGCAATCGCTCCCGGATTGATCGTCCATGCTCCGGCTGGTAATCCGCTCAAGGCAACACTGCCCGTAGGTACTGTACAGGTAGGTTGTGTGATGATGCCAACGACGGGTGTAGCTGCAACCGGTACTGCATTGATTACCACATTCGCGGAGGCTGCTGATATACAACCTGTAGCCGTTTCGGTTACCGTGTAGTTAAATGTGGTTGACGGTGTCAGTAATGTTAATGTCGTAGTCGCTCCGCTTCCTGCAATCGCTCCCGGATTGATCGTCCATGCTCCGGCTGGTAATCCGCTCAAGGCAACACTGCCCGTAGGTACTGTACAGGTAGGTTGTGTGATGATGCCAACGACTGGAGGTGTTGATGTTGGCACCGCATTGATCACCACATTCGCGGAGGCTGCTGATATACAACCTGTAGCTGTTTCGGTTACGGTGTAGTTAAAGGTGGTTGACGGTGTCAGTAATGTCAATGTCGTTGTCGCTCCGCTTCCTGCAATCGCTCCCGGATTGATCGTCCATGCTCCGGCTGGTAATCCGCTTAAGGCAACACTGCCCGTAGGTACTGTACAGGTAGGTTGTGTGATGATGCCGACAATCGGTGTAGCTGCAACCGGTACTGCATTGATCACCACATTCGCTGAGGCTGCTGATATACAACCTGTAGCCGTTTCGGTTACCGTGTAGTTAAATGTGGTTGACGGTGTAAGCAATGTCAATGTCGTTGTCGCTCCGCTTCCTGCAATCGCTCCCGGATTGATCGTCCATGCTCCGGCTGGTAATCCGCTTAAGGCAACACTGCCCGTAGGTACTGTACAGGTAGGTTGTGTGATGATGCCTACAACGGGTGTAGCTGCAACCGGTACTGCATTGATCACCACATTCGCGGAGGCTGCTGATGTACAACCTGTAGCTGTCTCTGTTACGGTATAATTGAAAGTGGTTGACGGTGTTAATAATGCTAACGTGGTTGTCGCTCCGCTTCCTGCAATCGCTCCCGGGTTGATCGTCCATGCTCCGGCTGGTAATCCGCTTAAGGCAACACTGCCCGTAGGTACTGTACAGGTAGGTTGTGTGATGATGCCTACAACGGGTGTAGCTGCAACCGGTACTGCATTGATTACCACATTCGCGGAGGCTGCTGATATACAACCTGTAGCCGTTTCGGTTACCGTGTAGTTAAATGTGGTTGACGGTGTAAGCAATGTCAATGTCGTTGTCGCTCCGCTTCCTGCAATCGCTCCCGGGTTGATCGTCCATGCTCCGGCTGGTAATCCGCTCAAGGCAACACTGCCCGTAGGTACTGTACAGGTAGGTTGTGTGATGATACCTACAACGGGTGTAGCTGCAACCGGTACTGCATTGATCACCACATTCGCTGAGGCTGCTGATATACAACCTGTAGCCGTTTCGGTTACCGTGTAGTTAAAGGTGGTTGACGGTGTCAGTAATGTCAATGTCGTAGTCGCTCCGCTTCCTGCAATCGCTCCCGGGTTGATCGTCCATGCTCCGGCTGGTAATCCGCTCAAGGCAACACTGCCCGTAGGTACTGTACAGGTAGGTTGTGTGATGATACCTACAACGGGTGTAGCTGCAACCGGTACTGCATTGATCACCACATTCGCGGAGGCTGCTGATATACAACCTGTAGCTGTTTCTGTTACGGTGTAGTTAAAAGTGGTTGACGGTGTTAGTAATGTTAATGTGGTTGTCGCTCCGCTTCCTGCAATCGCTCCCGGATTGATCGTCCATGCTCCGGCTGGCAATCCGCTTAAGGCAACACTGCCGGTAGGTACTGTACAGGTCGGTTGTGTGATGATGCCAACGACTGGAGGTGTTGATGTTGGCACCGCATTGATCACCACATTCGCGGAGGCTGCTGACGTACAACCTGTAGCCGTTTCGGTTACCGTGTAGTTAAAGGTTGTCGATGGTGTCAGTAATGTCAATGTCGTAGTGGCTCCGCTTCCTGCAATCGCTCCCGGGTTGATCGTCCATGCTCCGGCTGGTAATCCGCTCAAGGCAACACTGCCCGTAGGTACTGTACAGGTAGGTTGTGTGATGATGTCTACAACGGGTGTAGCTGCAACCGGTACTGCATTGATCACCACATTCGCTGAGGCTGCTGATATACAACCTGTAGCCGTTTCGGTTACCGTATAGTTAAATGTGGTTGACGGTGTAAGCAATGTCAATGTCGTTGTCGCTCCGCTTCCTGCAATCGCTCCCGGGTTGATGGTCCATGCTCCGGCTGGTAATCCGCTCAAGGCAACACTGCCGGTAGGTACTGTACAGGTAGGTTGTGTGATGATGCCTACAACGGGTGTAGCTGCAACCGGTACTGCATTGATTACCACATTCGCGGAGGCTGCTGATATACAACCTGTAGCCGTTTCGGTTACCGTGTAGTTAAATGTGGTTGACGGTGTCAAGCAATGTTAATGTCGTAGTCGCTCCGCTTCCTGCAATCGCTCCCGGGTTGATCGTCCATGCTCCGGCTGGTAATCCGCTCAAGGCAACACTGCCCGTAGGTACTGTACAGGTAGGTTGTGTGATGATGCCAACGACTGGAGGTGTTGATGTTGGCACCGCATTGATCACCACATTCGCGGAGGCTGCTGATATACAACCTGTAGCCGTTTCGGTTACCGTGTAGTTAAAGGTTGTCGATGGTGTCAGTAATGTCAATGTCGTAGTCGCTCCGCTTCCTGCAATCGCTCCCGGGTTGATCGTCCATGCTCCGGCTGGTAATCCGCTCAAGGCAACACTGCCCGTAGGTACTGTACAGGTAGGTTGTGTGATGATGCCAACGACTGTCGGTGTTGATGCAACTGGCACTGCATTGATCACCACATTCGCGGAGGCTGCTGATATACAACCTGTAGCCGTTTCGGTTACCGTGTAGTTAAAGGTTGTTGATGGTGTCAGTAATGTCAATGTCGTAGTGGCTCCGCTTCCTGCAATCGCTCCCGGGTTGATCGTCCATGCTCCGGCTGGTAATCCGCTCAAGGCAACACTGCCCGTAGGTACTGTACAGGTAGGTTGTGTGATGATACCTACAACGGGTGTAGCTGCAACCGGTACTGCATTGATCACCACATTCGCGGAGGCTGCTGATGTACAACCTGTAGCCGTTTCGGTTACCGTGTAGTTAAAGGTGGTTGACGGTGTAAGCAATGTTAATGTCGTAGTCGCTCCGCTTCCTGCAATCGCTCCCGGATTGATCGTCCATGCTCCGGCTGGTAATCCGCTCAAGGCAACACTGCCCGTAGGTACTGTACAGGTAGGTTGTGTGATGATGCCAACAACGGGAGCTGTAATTGAACAATATGTAACAGAGTTATCCGTGCTTGAACTGGCAGCTGTTGGTATTGCCAGCAACATCCTCAATGACACCCGCTGCAATAGAAGGTATTATAATTCCACTGCCTGTGGCAGATATGGTCAATATCCAGTTTATATTATCTGAAGTGGTTCTGCCGGAAACAGATTGGCCCGTAGCCGTTCCTCCCAAGGTGATGTCAGTGTCAGTGAATGTTGCCGGGTTGATCGCTTTGTTGAAAACAACATCAAAGGAAACCGGAACAATGCTGGCAGGATCTGGTTGCGCAACGCTCTGATTAATGGTTACGGCAGGGTTTCCGGTATCTACTGTTAAAATCAAACTGCCAGATGCCGGACTTATATTTCCGGCTGCATCCTGTGCGGTTGCCGTTATGGTGTAAGTTCCACTGCCAATATCAAAATCAAACGTATAGTTACCACCGATTGCTGTTGCAGTTCCCAAAATACCGAGACCCGATTCTGTAAAGGTGATCAGCGCTCCAGCTTCTGCTGTTCCTGTTAAGGTAAGACTTGCATCAAGACTTGTTATGTTATCGGTATTTGATAAGCCGATATCATCAGAGACATCTAAATCTGGAATGGAAGGAGCGACAGGGGCAATTCCATCGATGACAATTGCCTTATTGGCTCCCAACGAATTAGCAGCACCGGGTGCCGCCAAAGTCAATATCGCATCGTTGCTGGTAGCATCTTTAATTGTTCCTCCATTTAATACGAGTGCTGTGGTGCTTATGTAATCCAGATCGGACGAAACATCACCAGGCTGAACGGTATAATCGAAAATGAGGGTGTTGGTACCTGTGCCTCCTATATAATTTGCAAGTCGGTCTGTGGTACCTGTTTCCAATGTGAGGGTGGGTATGCCTCCAACCACATTGACCACTTTGTTGAATTGAATGGTAATGGAGATCAGTGACCCAACTCCATAGGGGCCATTGGCTGTAGTTGAAGAAACGCTGGTGATCAATGGGCATGAAGTATCTCCACTGAAAGTCCAACCATAAGTGTTGATAAGTGTAGCTCTGTCTGTTGCTGATAAACAGTAACTTAAACCATCTGCACCTAAACTCACTCCAACAGGTATTTGTGTTTCTCCTGCATCCAGGGTAGCCCATCCTGTCAACGTAGCATCATAATTAGCACCAGAAAGACCTGAATTGCTGAGCATACTATTGAAAATCGTTGTATTGGAAATATTCCAGCTGCCAAGACTCTGGTTAAAAGAGGTAGCATTGTTGAACATGAGGTTCATATTGAAAATGTTGGAGACATCCCATGCACTCAAATCCTGATTAAAGGTGGTGGCTCCGTTAAACATAGACTCCGTTGCAGTAGCACCGCTCACATCCCACCCGCTGATGTCCTGGTTGAAAGAAGCAGCCCCGGCAAACAGGGCGATCATGGTTTGTACATTGCTTACATCCCAATTGGTAATATTTCCATTGAAGGATGTTGCATTCTGAAACAGGTAGTACATGGTTGTGATCGTACTCACATCCCAATTGCTCAGGTCACCATTAAAGGAACTGGCCAGCTCGAATGTTCTGAACAAAGAAGTTACGCTGGTCAGATCGGGGGCATCGGTAGCGTTGTAGGTTAAATTACTGCATCCATAAAAGGAATTTGACATGTCTGTCCAGGCAATGTCTCCCCATTGTTCGATGGATAGAATTTTTGTCTGTCCCCGGCATTATTAAAATAAATAGTTGGAAAGGCTCCACTGATAGACACGGTATATGTGCCCACGCTTGCATAGGTGTGCGTGATGGGTCCTGTAACGCCCGTGTTTATTTGCCCATCACCCCAGTTAACGGTGTAGTTAAAGCAACAACCATTGGTTGGTATCGTAATCTGGTTGCTTGCGGAGGTGCCTGGGTTATCGGTTTTCCAGGTGGTAACGAAACCAGTAGATGGGGTGGTGTCAATGACTATTGCCTTGTTAGCCCCCAACGATCCGGCAGTACCTGGAATCGCTAAAGTCAATATCGCATCATTGCTGGTAGCATCTTTAATTGTTCCTCCATTGAGTACAAGCGCAGTTGTACTTAAATAATCCAGATCAGACGAAACATCACCAGACTGAACGGTGTAATTGAAAGTAAGTATAGCAGTTCCAGTTCCACCTGAATAATTTACAACCCGATCTGTCGTGCCTGTCTCCAGCGTGATGGAGGGCGTGCCCGTTACATTGACCACTTCGCTAAATGCAATTGTTACTGGTATCACCGCTCCCACTCCATACGTGCCATCTGCTGTTGATGAAGAAACACTGGTAATCACCGGGCAACCCGGCCCTCCATCCGTAATAATCCAGTTGTTAGGAGCCGATGTGAGTGTATTTCGCGCTGCGATATTGCAGTAAGTCAATCCTGTTGCATCTAAAATAACGCCCGGCTGTAGTGTTTGTGAGGCCCATCCCGCAAGCGCTGCATCATAGTTGGCCGTGGAAAGGCCTGAAAACTCCAGCATAGTAGCCATAGTCGTTACACTGGCAACATTCCAGTTTCCCAGATTTTGATTAAAGGCGGTTGCACCGGCAAACATGACCGACATGTCTGTAGCATTGGCTGTGTTCCAGGCGCTGATGTTCTGGTTAAAACTGGCTGCATAGGCAAACATGAAACTAAAATCAGTTCCGCTGCCTACATTCCAGCTGCTGATGTCCTGATTGAATGCCGTGTTGTTGTAAAACATGGCATAAAAATTCTGAACATTACTTACGTTCCAGGTACTTAAGTCCTGATTAAAAGGTGTATTCGCAAACAGGCCTAACATGTCAGTGACAGTGCTCACATCCCAGTCACCGATCGGATCATTGAAGGCTTGACGCATAATCAAACATCCGGAACATACTCCGTTACCTGAGAGAGATCAGGCGCATCGCTGGCATTTATCCGAAGTAAAGGTACATCCTTCAAAAGCTTCAGCCATACTTGTCCATTGTATATCGCCCCACTGCTCTACGGTTAGAATCTTGTTGAAAATCTCCGAGTTTATGGAAGTAGATTCTTGGAAAGGCTCCCGAAATTGAGACTGTATAGGTGCCAGCCACGGCATATGTGTGTGTAATATCTCCCGTTACACCTGTGCTTACTTGCCCATCGCCCCAGTTAACGTTATAGTTATAACCTCCACCCGTGGTGGGTATGGTGATTTGATTACTCGCTGAGACTCCTGCATTATCGGTCTTCCAGGTAGTGATGAAACCGGTGGAGAAAGAAATGGCTTTCAGGATGGTGATGCCTGACTGGGAACTATTAAAGGTTAAATCTATCCCTGGGTTGGACGTGAAAGTACCCCCACGGGTGGAGATTGTACCTCTGGTCCCGTTGACAGGCTGAACGGAGTTATTTATTTCAAAAATGTTATTGCTGCCATAGGTAATGCTAATGGTTCCATCTGTACCACTTCCATTTCCTCCGGCCAGAATACTATTCACTGTATTGGTCCCCTGGAAGTTGTTGGCAGTGATCACCTCTACAGACCCTCCATTATCATTCGATCCTGTCCCTCTCGCGTCAATCTGATTTACAACTACATCTCCAACCGTACTGGTTATTGTTACGTTTCCCCCGCTTGAACTGCCGTTGGATTTGGTATCAATCACACCCGCTATCGAAACAGAGGTACCGGAGATATTCAAATTCCCCCCCCCGTCAGGGGCACTAAGGTTTATTGCCTGCGCGGAAATAGTCCCGGCAGCAGTCAAGCTCACAGGACCTCCAGCCCCATTAGCACCAGTTGCCTGGGTTTGGATATTCCCGGAGATGTTCAAGCTGCCTCCGGTAGTCACAGTTGCCCCGTTTGAACCAGAATCACCTGTAAGAACAATATTAGTTATGTTGGTAGTCCCAGCCCCAACATCAAGTGTAAGTGCTCCGCCAAAGTTAAAACCCGTGGCTACCAAAGAGATAGGGTTGAGTACCTGCCCGCCTATGGTAAGGTCATAAGCCCCACCCGCGCCATTGCTATTGGCATTGGCCTCGAAGAAGATGGTCCCAGAAGAAGATAAATTACCTCCAATTGAGAGTGTTATATTGCCTCCATCTTGAGGCGAGCTCGCCCCCAATGAAGTCCCAGTCGCAAAGTTGCCAGTACTTGTAACATTGATATTGCCTGCACCAGTGCCCGAACCCCCATTGGCCGATAGATTGCCCGTAGTTACATTGGTACCGTTAATAGTGATAGTTCCCCCCAAATTGCCTCCAGAGGCATTTACTTCCCCGGCAATGATGTCCCCTGTGGCAGTTAGGTTTATGGCCCCGGCACCTATGTTGCCAGAGTTGACACTTCCCGTGGTCAGGTTGCCAGCAGTGGCTGAAGCGGAAACGCTCCTGCCTTCCGAGGTTAAGGTACCCATGTTCACAGTTTGTCCAGTGATGTTGATACTGCCTCCACTATAGCTGACACCAGAGGTATTAGACAAGGCATTTATACCCGTTACATTACCCCCGATAGAAACTACTGAAATCGTTCCACCATCATCTACTCCCGAGGTATTCAGGTTTCCACTTAGGGTAATATCACCCAGTGCGGTGATTGAAATAGCCCCTCCATTACCAAAATTGGTGGCTACGGTGCTGATACCAGGAGCTTGCAAGGCACCTCCAACATTGGCGGTGAAGCTCCCCCCTGGCAGCGGGCTACCCGAAACATCGATGCTGGTCAAGGTCACCAGGCCTGTACCCGAAGTGGTAATGGTTACATTTCCCCCTCCAAAGCCACTTGCGTTCAAAGCCAAAGGGTCAAGGATATTTCCTGCGATGTCCAGCACAATTCCAGCCGCTGGATTATCAGCATAAGTGGCACTAAAGTCCAATACGGATGCAGCACTGGCCAGCAAATTACCACCGGCAGTGATATCGATAAAGCCTGGGCTTGTTAATGAAGAATTGGCAAGTATGGTGCCATTCGCAATGTCAAAGTTTCCTCCGGTAACCACTGTGATGGTTCCACCACCACCTGTTAAACCAGATGAAGTGATGGAAGTGACCGTGGTGGTTCCCCCGGAGGTAAGGGTAATATTCCCTGCTCCTTCGTCATCGGCATCCACTATCCCCAAAGTGATGTTTCCAGAAGTGGCCTGCACGGTAATGGCTCCACCCGTGGAACTGAGGTTGCCTGTAGAAATATTGCCACCCGTAGTGGTAAGGCTGATGGGCGACCGCCAGGTGGACAGGTTGGTGAACCCAGTGATGCCTGTAGCTGCCTGAATCAAAATGGGTGAGGTGCTGCTTGAGACCCCATTGGTGGTACTTACCAAGGTGGAGGTCCCAGAAATACTTCCTGTAGATGAGGTAATGATGATGTCACCTTGGTTGCTCACTGAGCTGGCATTGATCGCGGCGCCCCCAAAAGATATATTTCCTGGAGCGGTAATATTTATATCCCCGGCACCAGCACTAGACGAAGCCGTGTTTCGGGACAACACATCCCCGTTGATGGTAATATCACCCGATGAGCTATTGACAACTATATTACCTCCTGATTCACCATCGCCACCTGCCGAGGCATCCAAAGCGCCATTAACAACTATGTTTCCGACAGCATTGATGGTGATAGTGCCGGCATTATTCCCAAAGCTGTTGTTAGTCCACAGATAATCCGTTGTCACTGAGCCGGTTTTGGCAGTGATGGAAATGTTTGACTGACCTGCTCCCCCATTTTCTACCTGATTCAATTGCACCGATGCGCCTGAAATATTCAAAGACGCTCCATTGGTCAGGATATGGTCAGTAGCAGAAGGAACCAATACATCTCCAGAACCATTGTTGTCAGCATCTGCCTCCAGGGTAAAGCTGGTGCAGCTCAGGCTCAACCCAGTCTGGATAGTGATATTATTGTTGGCCCGAATGATGACGGCTCCTGTCAAAGCCTCTACAACATCCTGAGAAATAGTGAAATCCACAGCACCACCATCTGCCGCTAATATCTGGTTATCACCTAACTCCACGTCATCGGATCCGCAACATCCTGTCGCTATAAATACATTGGTCGGGTCAAGCAAGAGGGTGCCGTCCTTTCCTGCCCATGCTTTGTTATTTACTTCGCCCCGGAAAGCCAAATCGCCTTTGCCAGACACCTCTACCATACCTCCATCGCCTCCAAGCTGACCGCCTCTTGCCGAAATCTGACCGTAAAACAAGGTGGTCTGGTCGGCCCAAATGATTACAGTTCCGCCATTTCCCTGCTCCAAGGCATCGGCTTTGATGATGGCTTTAGGACTAACAAAGGTGCTCTGGGCGTTGGCTACCTGGCCCTTGCCCTGAAAATCACCGCCTATTAAGATGGTCCCTCCGCCCAAAGTTCCAGAGGCATCTACCAGAGTCCCTTCCAAAAGATGAACCTCACCCCTGCTGAGCAGATAGATACGACCTTTTCCATCAGGCAGTGCCTGAACTGAACCGCTCACTTCCAGCTTTTGCTCTGCAAACAGACTGGTTGCTGCCGCCTGAAGACTACCTGTTAGCCAAAGCCGACCGTCTCCATTGGGAGAAACGGCATTGAATTCCAGCCTGCCTGTGGTTCTGATATCTTCATCCACCAATATTTCACTTGCCTCAATAAAAAGGTCGCGGTCTTCCAGGTCAAGAGAGGTTGAAAACCGTACTTTCAGTGGAGAAAGGGCATTTGTCTGAGGTCTTATCCTTAACTGTTGGGCAGAAAATGCACCCAGGTCGCCTATGACCAACTCCTGTAAGGATGAGCCTACCAAAAGGTCTATGGAGGAAGCCTGCGCCACGACAGGGGTGCTTCCGCCTTCCCAAGCCAGTTCAAGCATACCGACAGCTCCCGCCCGGAGTTCGGCTTTTCTGGCTCCAACCGGAACTTCCACGTGATGTAACTCCCAGTTTCCCTCCTCTTTGGGGTTGGATGTAACGATTGAATTTGGGTACAGAGAAGCTGAAGCAGGTGCCTCAGGCGTAATAGCCCCTGTGCCTAAATTACCTGTGGCATCAATTCTCATTCTTTCCAACCTGCTACTTGTTCCCAGATGAGTTGTGTATAGCCTTAAGTTTGCGCCTGTAGCAGCAGCTGAATAATTTTCCTCAGCATATATCTCAATACCAGCAGAATTCGTAAAAGATGTTCCACTTCCATCACCACCTGCACCCCAAGCCTCAACGGTCATTGAGGTTACGCCAGCAGGAGCAATAAATGATCCAGAGGTTGTAAATGTCTGCTTAGCCACATATTGCGCATGAGCAAATGCGAACACAAGCATAAACAACAACCCTAAACTTAATTTCTTCATGTAACTCTCTATTTCTCTCAATACTAATTTCAGTTTGATTTTATCCGATGCAATTTCCCTTTTAGGATATAGTTCAAGGATTACCGCTTTTTCCTCTTCACCGGATTGTATTTGTTTTTCTTGAATGCACCGCCCCCCTGCTTTTTCTTATTGGTTCCATACTTGTTATAGCTGGTCTTGAATTTTCTGCTGGCTGGTGATTTTGTTTTGACGTTGGTCTTCTTACTGCTGCTCAGCTTCTTTGTATTTTGATACCGTGTGCTGGGCGAATAGGGTGCGAGCTTTTTCTGGGCTTTGTGCAGTTGCTGAGGGCTGCGGCTGGCGGAAGACCGTGAATGGCTTAAACTCTGGTTGGTAACGCTTTTCTTCCGGTAGGTCATGGCGCTTTTATAATCAGCGCGGAAGTTTCTTTTATTGGCGCGGTCAGCAAAATCAAGGCGCATCACAAATTCATTGGAACTACCTGTGAATCCGCCCACGCTGCCCATGATTATTTCACGTGAGTAGCCCACCAGCAGATTTGGCGTTAGCTTATAGGCCAGCGTACCATTAAGTATACTGCCGCTGCGCGTGGCAACGCCTGCCGTTATTTTTTTGTCGTAGGTATAGAACACACCGATGTCGAAGATGTTGTTTGACTCACTGAATTTCCTGTACGCGAAGTATGGTTCAATCACACTGCGAACGCCTTCCAGCGGAATCGTTCCCTGTAAAAAACCAGAGTAGTAATTGGCCAGATTTTTAACAGAATCCTTTTCAAACCACGCGGTATACAACCGGTTTGCTGCAATGCCGGCTTTCCATAGTCGGTTTTGATAATTAATGCCAAAAGAAAAATCAGGCTGGGCTACGCCACCGGCATAGCGGTTCAGTATCAGGTCGCTGCCATTATTCTGGGCTATTACATCATCACTGAGCCGCGATGAGTTATACTCACCAGACACACCAAATGACAAGGATGAAAACTTGTTGATGTTGATATGATAGGCAAAGGCCGCGCTGGCATAGGTTGATTTCAAGGAAGATACTTCCTCCTGAAACATGTTGGCCCCGAAGCCAAACCTGTAATTGGCAAACGGTGTGTGAAAACTCAGGAAATTATTATTAGGTGCGCCCTTTACGCCAGAATAGTTATTGCGGTGCGAAAATGTCAGTGATCCAAGACCTATGCCGGCCATGGCAGGGTTATAGATAAACGAGTTGGTAAGCTTCTGGCTGAACAGGGGAATATCCTGCCCTTTCGCTGCAAATCCAATAAACAGTAAAACCAGGATGGTAAAAATCCTCATTCAAATTCATTAAAAGTGGGGTAACCTGATTACTTAGGGGGAATCTCGAGCCGGGTAACTCAGGAACTAAAGTGGGGTCAGATTATTAAAACAATTGTTTAACTATTAACACTATATGTCTGGCAATATCAAGACAATTTTATGCAATAGAAAATCAATATGGAATATTTTAAAGTATAATCCAACAAGGAAGAAATTATTACCCTATGTAACGCAACAAATAAGCCCTGTAGGTAAGCGGGTAGTTCAATCAGGCATTATGCCCTACACACGCCCGGTGTCACATCTTTTTAGAAATCAGATAAAGAAGCTATTAACCTGCCGATCACATCCATGCGCCTCAAAGTATATCATGGGCAGATTGAAGTACGTGATCTGTCGGCTTTGCAACGGCATGCAGAAAGATGCCTTCGATACCTTGAACAAAATGGAAGAACCCTTAATACGTAGTGGCAACCCAAGGCTGTTAAGTATCTGGCGCTATCTGCAAACGAGCGATCACATCTATTATATGTCAACCAAAAAAGGACATGATGGAAGCGTTCAGAACTATTTCAGTCCTTACCCATCGCCTTATCAGGCGTTTATGAATTACATGAATGTATGGAGCGATTTAGAATTGAAAATTGACAAACAAAGTAAAGTACAGGTTGATAAAATCAATGTCAGAAAATTTGAATCTGCGCTAAGCCATAATTAGAAAATATGCACAATTCAGGAAGTATCTATCAATAACATAAACAACGTGATGAAATAATTGCCAATTAATGAAGCGAACGGCTGCCATTGTACCGGTTAAAATCAGTTGTTCTTACCACCTTGTTTTTGACTTTCAACTCTTCGATCAATTTTGGATCCTGCACTGCTTTAATAGGAAATTTCTTCATGATGCGGTCGATGGCAGGGTGTACATCATATTGAATGTATTTCGGATCATAGATATTTCCCTCAGCGCTTCCTGTCCAGATTAACTTTTTCTGTTTACGGTCATACATATTAAGCGTGATGGTTCCTTTCACATAGGTTTTTGTTACTGTAGTGGTGGTGCGATCATCATAGAGGGGTGGTCCCCAGCCAAACCAGGTATAATACCGGTAGTGCGGATAGTAGTAAGGGAAATAATACGGGTTGTAATAATAATATCCACCATAGGGATAGGAAGGATACGTATTATAGGTAATTATCTTCTCCTGCTTCTCATTCAGTAAAACCAGATTCAATACCAGGTCGGGCGAGTCGATGTTTACAAGAAAACCACGTGAAGTAAGACTATGGGTGATGTAGTTCTTGGCATTGTTACGGACAATATCATTGTCATAGGCCTCAAGATCTTTAGGCACCACTACCCCACTGTCGGGAGCCCAGGCAAAGGTCTGATATTGACTGAAATTTATGCTCCGGTCATAATTGGACGAGACATTTGTGTAGGTGCTGCAACGGACAGCAGTAAACAGAATCGCAAAAAAAATAAATGGAATAATGCGCGTGTTCATAATAATCGGTATTTAATCACCAATCAAATATCTATATTACTGATAACGTTTCGAATGATCTTGGTCCGCCTTTGCTATGATCTGCATCACGGACCATATCACTATGAACTGGTATCATACAACTGCATTTTGTGATGAACGATTTATTTAGAATAGCTGATGTGTTTTTCTTTGTGTTTCACATTGGTCTTATTCTGTTTAATCTATTTGGCTGGATTTTCAAGCCTTTGCGGAAGTGGAATCTGATCACATTGGGACTAACTGCCTTTTCATGGTTTGTTCTTGGTATATTTTATGGATTCGGTTATTGCTTTTTAACCGACTGGCATTGGCAAATCCGCGACTATCTCGGATATTCGAATCCATTCAACTCCTATATTCAATTTTTAATTGTTACATTATTTTCAGTGTCCATCTCAGAACAGATTGTTAACTTTTTTACGGCACTGCTCTTCTTTGCAGCGCTGTTCATGAGCATCATCACCAATGTGCGTACTCATCTGAAAAAGAAAAAAGGAATGCTATAAAAATGTAAAAATATTAATCCAACGGGATAGCATCAGAAGAATCAAATAATTGAAGCAATGGCAATACGCGCCCAAACTCAATTTCCCATTTCAGCAATAGTATATTGGCAAGCAGTGCCAGGGCAATCATGGCGAACAGGTAATACCTGAAATTATTTCTGTCAAAAACGGAAATCATGGCGAGTATGCCTGGCACGATGGCAAGAAATTGCGGGTAAACCGGAAATATGAACAAGCCTGCAATTCCTGTTGTAATGGTAATGCCGTGGGCAGCAATAAAAATCTTCCATTGAATCTTTTCATCCATCATCAACGCGGCTACTCCAAACAAAATACAGGCACTCAGTGGAATCAATATACCAAGGCCAATAACACCAAAACCCCATGTACCTCCGCTGGTCTGAATGGTTTTTATGACAAGTGGTATAGCCACCGTAACAGAAAACAGGATCAACAGCAGACCACTGATTTTATTGATCATCCGGATAGGAATCATCGGTATAAATTTTCTCAAATCTATCACAACAATCAATTCTTTGTCATGAGAAATATCATCGCACAAGATGATTAAATACAGTAAGAATTTTAAGATGAAAATCCACTTCAGTTTCAAAAAACTTATAGGTGCGATAGCATGAGCAATGTCATAAGACTATCAAGACTTTAGTCATTGGGAATGTGGTTAATGGCAAGATACATTTATACATGCGCGAGGTGAGCTTACAAACCATTAATACAGAACCTAATTTAATCGATTACAATTCGGCACTGCAAAAATTCAGCTGGGAACAGGAATTTCAAAACCTTAATGGCTTACCTAGCGGAAAAGGATTAAACATTGCCCATGAAGCTGTTGACCGTCATGCAACGGGTGCATTAAAAAACCATGTGGCCATCCGGTGGATACAGAAAGATAGTCTGGTAAAAGATTATACCTATAACGAACTTTTTAAATTATCAAACCGATTTGCCAATGTTCTGACCCTACTGGATGTGGTGAAGGGTGAAACGGTGTTTACATTAACCGGCAGGATTCCGGAATTATACATGGCAGCGTTGGGCACCTTAAAAAAGACCGCGGTATTTTGTCCGCTCTTTTCAGCCTTCGGTCCTGAGCCGGTGTGGCAGCGCCTGAGCCGTGGCGATGCGAAAATACTGGTAACCACCACAGACCTGTATGAAAAAAAAATAAAGCAACTACTTGACCGACTGCCCGGTCTCAGGTATGTATTGATAACCGATGCCCATGAAAACATCAACAGCCAGGTATTGTCATTGCCGTTGATGATGGCAAAAGCATCATCGGCATTTACCATTCCCCCTACCAAACCAGACGATGCGGCCTTACTGCATTTTACCAGCGGCACCACCGGCATGCCCAAAGGCGCCCTTCATGTACATCGCGCTGTATTGACACACCTGGTAACCGGAAAGCTGGTGCTTGATTTTCATCATTCAGATATCTATTGGTGCACGGCCGATCCGGGCTGGGTCACCGGCACATCATATGGCATTGTTGCCCCGCTCGTGAATGGAGTAACCAGTATTATTGATGAAGAAGAATTTGATGCCGTACGCTGGTATTCAATTCTTGAAACCCATAAAGTAACGGTGTGGTATACGGCACCTACCGCCATTCGCAGGCTGATGCGCATGAACATACAACCGGCAAAACAATACAACCTGAAACATCTGCGCCTGATATTAAGTGTAGGCGAACCATTGCATGCCGAAGCTGTGCGCTGGGGTGAGAAAACTTTTGGTGTACCCGTACTCGACAACTGGTGGCAAACGGAAACAGGCGGCATCATGATTTCCAATTATCGCAACATGGAGGTGCGCCCGGGTTCTATGGGTAAGCCACTGCCTGGTGTGGAAGCAGCCATCGCAGAAATAACAGACAAGAAATTTAACATCATTACACAACCAGGCACAGAAGGGCATCTCGTATTAAAACGCGGATGGCCATCGATGTTTAAATCATACCTGAACGAAAAAAAACGTTATGAGAAATGCTTCCATGGCGATTGGTACATTACCGGTGATCTTGCATGGCGCGATGCCGATGGATATTACTGGTTTGTTGGCCGTGCAGACGATATCATTAAAACTTCTGGTCATATGGTTGGCCCGTTCGAAGTAGAAAGCACGCTCATGGAACATCCCGCTGTTGCGGAAGCTGCAGTCATTGGTAAACCTGATCCCTTGATAGGTGAACTCGTAAAAGCGTTTATTGTATTGAAGCCCGGCCATACGCCCAATGAAAATCTGAAACTGGACATCATTGCCCATTCCCGAAAAAAACTCGGCCCTGCCGTTGCACCAAAAGAATTATCGTTTGTGGACGAACTTCCCAAAACACGCAGCGGAAAAATATTACGAAGACTTTTAAAAGCACGGGAACTTGGCTTGCCCGAAGGAGACTTGTCAACCTTAGAACCATAATAATGGATCCATCCGCAATACAACCTGGTAAAGTACAGATCGACAGTTCATCTGGTAAACAGCTTTTATATCAGATGCTGTTGATCAGACGATTTGAAGAAAGGTCGGCTGAGATGTACACCAAAGAAAAAATCCGTGGGTTTCTTCACCTGTACATTGGTGAAGAAGCTGTGGCTACCGGTGTGTTGCATGCCTTGAAACCGGAAGACAACATCCTATGCACCTACCGCGAACACGGTCAGGCACTCGTTCGTGGTGTGGATGCTGGCGCTATCATGGCGGAAATGTATGGCAAACAGGAAGGCTGCAGCAAAGGCCGCGGTGGCTCCATGCATTTATTTGATGCAAAGACAAAATTATTTGGCGGTAATGCCATTGTAGCAGGTCATCTTCCTGTGGCAGTTGGCCTGGCACTGTCCGATAAGAAAATGAAGCGGGATCAAATCACCTGTTGCTTTTTTGGAGAAGGTGCTGCTGCCGAAGGAGAATTTCATGAAGCCATGAACCTGGCATCGCTATGGCAAGTGCCGGTGTTATTTGTCTGTGAAAATAATCAATATGCCATGGGCACGGCTTTGAAATTCACACACGCTGTTACCGATCTGGAAAAAAAAGCCGCAGGTTATGGAATTTCTTCCGCTACCGTGGATGGCATGGATTTGATAGCCGTGCTGAATGCAACCCGGCATGCAGTTGATGCAATACGCGAAACAGGAAAACCATTTTTTCTGATCTGCAATACCTACCGGTTCCGTGCACATTCCATGTTCGATGCCGAACTCTATCGCGATAAGCAGGAAGTGGAAGAATGGAAAAAACGTGACCCCATACCTGCTTTCATAAAGTACCTTAACCAGCATAATTTATTATCTGATGATGAAATAAAAGTAATGGAGAGCACCGCGGAAGCAGAAATACAACGAGCCGTGGAATTTGCTGAAGCCGGATCGTGGGAATCAATTGAGAATCTTACAAAATATGTTTACAGTGAAAACGCTGACTGAAAAAAAGAAATTGTGGACCTGCCCAAAATGCAAACGAAAGTTTGAACGACAGGGACAGTCGCATTCGTGCAGGATTTATCCACTGATCAAGCACTTTGAGAGAAAGCCTGAAGGAAAAATCCTGTATGATAAATTAAGAATGGTCATGAAAAAAGAACTCGGGCCATTTAAAGTTGAATCATTACCCTGCTGTATTCATTTCGTCAGTACGTTCACATTTGCAGCTGTTAAAATATTCAAAAATAAAATCCGTGTTGATTTTAGTTTAAGTGAGCTGATTAAAAATAGCAGGCTTAATCACTTCGTCCCGATGTCGGCTCATCGTTGGCTTTATTATGTGGATGTGATGAGTGAAGATGACATCGACCAGGAATTACTGGAATGGATCCGACAGGCACATGATAAATGAACAAAATAATTTACAGCCATGATAACGAATGAAACACTAAAGACAATCTATCAAAGAAGGGCTGTTCGAAAGTATAAAGATCAGCCCGTTGATAAAGCTTTGATTGAACAGATTATTGATGCTGGCAGAATGGCACCTTCAGCCATGAACCGGCAGCTGTGGAAATTTTATGTGATGACGGATAAGAAACAAATCAGAGAATTGTCACCCACCATTGTTAAAGTAGCCAATAAAGTATTGAGCTGGGCGCATGGTATGGATAGTACAAAGACAACCGACATCATCTTCCACAATGCACCCGTAGTGATTTTTATTACCGGCCCTAAGAAAAACGAATGGGCAGCGCTGGACATTGGCATGTGCAGTCAGAATATGATGCTGGCCGCTAAATCTTTTGGACTGGACACCTGCCCTATCGGGTTTGCGAAGCTGCTGGAGAAAACAGATAAGTTATCAGTACTCGGTATGTCGTCTTCAGAGGAAATCAAGCTGGCAATTATTGTTGGTTATGGCGATGAAGACCCACCTGTGCATGAGCGTAAAAAAGATAACGTGAAGTATTTATAAGAGCTGAATTTTAAATTCAACAATATGATCACGGTCACCTATCGGGAAGCAATCAAACAGGCTCTTCGTGAAGCCTTGCAAAAAGATGAAAAAGTATTTTTGATGGGTGAAGATGTGGGGCGCTATGGTGGTGCATTTGCCGTGAGCAAAGGATTGCTTCAGGAATTCGGCCCCGACCGTATCATGGATGTGCCACTTTCAGAATCTGGTTTTACCGGTGCCGGTATTGGTGCCGCATTGGGTGGCATGCGCCCGATTGTTGAAATCATGACGGTGAATTTCAGCTTGCTGGCGTTAGATCAGATTGCCAATAATGCGGCCACGTTGTTACACATGTCTGGCGGACAATTTAACGTGCCTGTTGTCATTCGTATGGGTTGTGGCATTGGCCGTCAGCTTGCCGCGCAACATTCACACAGCTGGGAACCATTATTTGCGCACATCCCCGGATTGAAAGTTCTTTCTGCAGGAACCCATGAAGATGCGCGCACGATGCTGCTCACCGCACTGCAGGATCCTGATCCCGTTATCATCTTTGAATATACGGCCATGCTAAACATGGAAGCTTCTATACCCAGAAGCATGGAGCCTGTGGATATAGAACATGCAAAAATACGAAGGACCGGAAAAGATATTTCGATCATTACCTATGGAGCCGGTGTTTATAAAGCCCTGGATGCTGCTGCTGAACTGGCAAAGACGGGCATCGATGCTGAAGTGGTTGACTTACGTGTGCTGAGGCCGCTGGATGAAAAAACAATCATCGAATCCGTTACGAAAACCCATCGCGCGTTGATCGTGGAAGAAGCATGGAAGTCGGTGAGCATCTCATCGGAAGTGAGTGCGCGAATTACGGAAAACTGTTTTTATGAACTCGACACTCCTGTGCAGCGGCTATGCGGCATTGAGGTTCCAATCCCGTATCCAAAACACCTTGAGGATGCTTCAATACCACAGAAGAATCAGATCATAGAAGCTACCACAAAAATACTTGGTCATGGTTGAGTTTCAAATGCCCAGTCTGGGGGCTGATATGGAAAGTGGTTTCCTCCGCGAGTGGAAAGTGAAACCGGGCGACACCATGAAGCGGGGCGATATCATCGCGGAAGTAGAAACACAAAAAGGTATTATCGAAATTGAAGTGTTCGATGAAGGTATTGTGGGTGATCTTCTTATCAAGATGGACGAGAAGGTTCCTGTTGGCACGGTGATGACTTATATTTTAACTGAAGCAGAAGCAAAAACCGGTATTCACGCAGTGCCTTCAAAAAAAGCAGCGGTAGAAAAAGAAATAAAACCAACAGAAGAAAAAATACCCACTACAGAGGTTCATCACGTGCGGTCTTCTCCCCTTGCCAGAAAAATTGCTGAAGAAAAGGGAATTGATTTGTTGAAGATAAAAGGAAGCGGACCCGATGGAGCCATTACACGCGAAGATGTAGAGAAAGCGGTTGTGGAACAGATGGCGCCAGCAGCAACGCCTGAAAAATCGGTCTCGGAAAACATCCGCACCGCTGTTGCCGCAGCCATGAGCAAATCCAACCGCGAGATTCCTCATTACTATCTGCAGACCAGGGTTGATATGACCGCAGCATTGACATGGATCGCGGAAGCCAATAAACAAAGGGCCGTTAAGGATCGTCTCCTTCCCGTTGTGCTGATGATAAAAGCAGTCGCGAAAGCGCTGGTAGATATTCCGGACCTCAATGCGTGGTGGGAAAACGGTATCCAGCGAAAGAAGGATATTAACATTGGCTTCGTGGTTTCACTCCGCACAGGCGGCATTCTCGTTCCTGCCATTCACGATGCGGATAAAAAAACGCCAGATGAACTAATGCATGCCTTATCCGACATTATCATCAGGGCGCGCGCACTGAAACTGCGCAGCTCCGAGCTGACAGACTCAACCATTACGATCACGAGTCTTGGAGAAGGTTCGGTTGAAACCGTATTCGGTGTGATTTACCCACCGCAGGTGGCACTGGTTGGGTTTGGCGGAATTACTGAACAACCATGGGCGGAAAAAGGAATGCTTGATGTGCGATCAATACTAACCGTAAGTCTATCTGCGGACCACAGAGCTACGGATGGCAACACCGGAAGCCAGTTTCTCACAGCTGTTAAAAATTACCTTCAACAACCAGCTCAGCTATGAACGAAGAAGAAATGAAGCAGCAACTGGTCCGGTTGCTGAAAAATATTGCTCCGGATACCGAGCCTGAAAAACTGAATCCAGGTGATAACATTCGTCAAACATTAACGATCGACTCTTTCGATTATCTCCAGTTTATTGTTGGTGTGGACGAAAAGTTTGGCATTCAGACACCGGAAGAAGATTATGGAAAGATCGGCACGCTGCGCGACCTGCTGGCCTACATAAAGCAAAGAAAAAACTGACCAACCAAAGACAAATGTCTATACTGACAAATGATATCTGTTCTTCATCCTGGAAATGACATGAAATCCAGCTGAAAGTTATTTACACGTAAAAGATCCTGATGGTCATTAATTAAATCTCAATCACTTTTAATAACCTATCACATGGAGATTATCCGGTTGTGATGTAAATCATTCCTTACCGGCATTTTCATCATTGAATAACTCGTGATTCAACGTGAAATTTGCCAGTGAGAAAAGAAGTTCAAAATCAAGTGATGGTGAAAAAAGTATGAAATATTTTATCTGTTTAATAATTGGTTTGATGATGGCAGTTTCTTTACTGGCACAGAACAAAACAAGTCCAGGAGATAAACTGAATCCGGATGATTATATGATTTGTGAAAATGGCAAAGTGGTAAGAATTCAGAAGCAGAATCACATTCCGGTTAAAGAAGAACTGAAACTTGAAGATGGATCAATTGTAAGTAACAATGGCCGGTACTGGAATCCCTGGGGAGAGCAATTTCAACTGCATGAAGGCGAATATCTTGATATAGACGGAAACCGGTATTCATCATTGGAAAGATTAAAAGTAAATATTGCCAGCCGTAATCAGGCAATCAAGCAAACACATTACCTGTATGAACGCGGAAAACTATATCGGTTGCGCGACAACATACGCATCGAACTAATCAAGCGGGTTAAATTACCCAACGGAGAAACACTGAATCCCAATGGGAGTATCAGCCAGAATGCAACACAAGCGTATCGGTTAAATGAAGGTGAATGCATCGATGAGGCAGGAAATCGATACCCGTCAGAATCACATTTCATAAAGTATGCAAAACTTCGTTTGCAGGCAAAGACACAGGAACACTATGTTTTTGAAGAAGGCACTATGTATCATGTTCAAAACATGAAAAAAAATCAGGTTACAACACGATTCCGCCTCGAGAGTGGCCTTGAAATCTATCCCGAAGGATATACCCTTGCCGGTGACGAAAATCAAATTCAGCCTGCCCATGGTGAATGCATTGATAGGGAAGGCAATACTTTTAAATCAAAAAATCTATTTCAACAAAATGTGTTACTCAGGTTAGTGGCTTTAAACCAATGTCACTTTCTATTTCAAAACGGAAATTTCTGGCAAATTGAAAACGGTGAAAAGCTATTGGTGCGTAATCGGATTATCATGCAGAACGGACTTGTGGTAAATCCTGACGGAACCTTCAAGTTCGGGAATCTGAACAAAATAAAACTCAGGGAGGACGAATGTGTTGATCCCGATGGTGAACTGTTTACTACACAGCAACAATTTCAACAACATGTGTTAACGCTTTACATGGCGGAGCCATATTTCCACCTCATGAATGGAAAGATATATCAGGCAAATAACCAGCTTGAATATCCCCTGGCTACCCGATGGAAGTTTACCAGTGGCGCTACGGTTAATCCTGAAGGTGTGTATCATGAAAAAAACGGGAAGATGGAGCAGTTGAATAATGGCGAATATCTTGACCAGGCAGGAGTGCGTTATGGAAGCAAGAATCAGTTCATGAAAAAACTGGAGCAGGAATTTCAGGAACAGATGATGACCCGGGAGCGGGAAAAAAGTGAACGCAAAAATATCGTGGAGTCACCAAAGCGGGCTACCGATTTTCAAAAATAAAATAACACTCGCAGACTGATACTATTTAGATTAATGAACTGCGAAATTCATTTATTCAAGCTATGCGTCAGGTGTTTACCAATAGAATCTGAAAAACTAAAATCTTACCGATAACTGATAACCGTCATCGACATGGTTACTATAATTTCTACACCTTTATATCACTTACAAAAAATAAATTACTACTAAAGTCAAACAAAATACTATTGGGCAATACATGAGATTCGTGTCTTATAGGAAAAGAAAAAAACCACTAAAAGTAATATTGTATGAAAAGTGATGATGATCTTCAAAAAGATGTAATGGCGGAGTTGAAATGGAAGCCGGAATTAAGAGATGTGTACACACAAATTGGCGTATCTGCCAGAGATGGCGTGGTTACGCTCTCGGGGCTGGTAGATTCCTATAGTACAAAAATGGCTGCTGAACGTGCCGCACAAAATGTGCAGGGAGTAAAAGTGGTGGCAACCGATCTGGAAGTAAAGGTTGGAAATGTACGCGCTAAAACAGACACAGAAATTGCCGAGGCGGTGAGAAATGCCTTGCGCTGGAACAGCTCGGTAAACGAAGATAAGATTGAAGTGAAAGTGGATAAGGGGTGGGTGTATCTGGATGGTTATGTAAACTGGGAGTATGAGAAAATTGCGGCACAGAATAATGTTGAAAATCTGCTTGCTGTGAGAGGTGTTACCAATAATCTTTCCATCAGACCACAATCCATTGATTTGAAAGATTTAAGAAATAAAATAACCGAGGCCTTTAAACAAAATGCCACGATGGATGCTTCGTCATTGACGTTGGAAACATCGGGCAGTAAGATCTCCCTCCGTGGTACCGTGCGGTCGAGGGTAGAGAAAGAAGAGGCTGAAAGAATTGCATGGTCTTCACCAGGAGTACTTGCTGTAGATAATCAGATCATGGTAGATTCAGCAGTGATGGTTTAATTATTCTGAGAGGACTTGTTAAAAAACCATGACTTTCTTTTACGTCTTTATTTTGAAGCTGATTTAAAAAACAGGCGATCTGTCATTGCGGCCGTGCCTTTGCCGAAACGGCTACGCTCAAGGAAAGGTAAGCCTGTGAGCATTATTCCATCAATCGTTTACTGATGAGAAACAGAAAAGTAGGTGGCCATCACTCTGATGTCAGAAAACGATTACCAGCGAATGTCACTGAAAATCAGAAGTCTTGAAATGATTGATTACCGGCACTTCACGCATTAAAAAAGAAAAAGGCGAAATATTACTTTCGCCTCTTCCGATTTGCATGGACAGCGCCCGTGTGGCATCTGTGCCGGGCTATCTGCATAACCAAAAACCCGCTTTAGCCTGAAAGGCGTTTAGAGTTACCCCACTCTTTATAAACCATAATTCAGTTATGCTGATACAAAGAAAAAACAAACGGCAGCAGCCAGCCATAACCTGCATCATGAGCATCTGAGACTTTTATCATTAAAAATGATTTTGTTTAAACCTTGCATAATCAAGTTTAAACATTGTGACTATTGTATCCCTTGCCTGTGACCTCAATCATTGCCGTTAAGGTGCAGTTGACTATAATTTTACTACATAGAAAAACAAAAATGAAAACCGCGCTGAACTTCCTGGTTATGATTATTGCGCTGCCGTTGCTGCAATCCTGCTACCCCGAGGGAGCCGAATATGTGGATGAACTGGATATTGTCTATACCAATTACGATCCATCCTTTAATTTCAATGAAACCAAAACCTTTGCGCTCCCTGACAGTATTATAAAAATCGATGGCACCCAGTTTTCAAGTAAAAACGGTAGCAGCAATCCGGAATTTATTTCCTCTCAGTATGCATCCGTAATTATAAATTCACTACGCGAAAATATGATGAGCTATGGCTGGACAGAAGTAAATAAAAGCGAAAACCCTGATGTGATCCTGCTTTGTTCCGTCACCAGCACTACCTATGTCTATTATTATTATGACTGGAATTACTGGAACTGGTGGTATCCCGGCTGGTATGGTGGCATGGGCTGGTATTACCCGGGATACTATTATCCTACGTACCGAACCGGCTATAGTTCAGGTACTTTGTTTATACAAATGGTAGATGCAAAAAATACAGCAACCGAGGGCAAAATTATCGTACCCTGGAGTGCAGAATTCAATGGATTGCTGCAGGGAACCGTAACTTCTCTCAATGCACGATTTAAAAAAAGTATTGATCAGGCATTTATTCAGTCTCCCTATCTCAAACAATAATTTCAGGAGTATATGAAAAATGTTGTAATAATGACTCTGATCACAGTGCTCGTTTCAGGTTACACCATCAACACGACCGCACAACAATACACGTCTTTACAATATACCATTGCTGTGCCGGTGAATGATCTGAAAGCCTACATTGAAAAAACCAGCTTCCGGGGTTTTACATTTGAATATCAGACAAAGGTGAATTCAGCTGTTGCCGTAGGTGTTGCTGTCGGTTACAACCTGTTTTATGAACGGAAAGCATATGACACGTATAATGACGGAACAGCCTCCCTATCAGGCATACAATACCGCTACACAAACTCAATTCCGATTCATTTGAATGGCATGTATTTCCTTAGGAAAGAAAATCATTTTAATCCATTTGTCGGATTCGGCATTGGCACGACCTACACCCTGCGCGACACCGACATGGGTTTGTACCGGTGGGAAGAAGATACGTGGCATTTCAGCCTTAGGCCCGAAGCCGGATTTATCTATAAGTTCAGTGACAACACAGGATTAAAATTTGCATTGCGTTATAACGCTGCCTTCAAAACCAGTGAGTTAGAAGATCAGTCATTTTTCAGCATCAGCACAGGCGTGGTGTTTATAAAATAAGCAGATAAGGATTAATCTTCCGGTGCTTCTTCCAATCTCATCAACACAACTTTCCGTGTATATGATGAATATACAGGGTAGTTATTCTTTAGTTAACCGGTTGGGGAATACTTACCGTGAAGGTGGATCCTTTATTTAGCTCGCTGTCAAATGTGATATCTCCCTTCATAAGTTTAAGATACCTTTTCACGATATTTAAGCCAAGGCCGGTTCCCTGCAGATTCGAAGCGTTATGGGCCCTGAAGAAAGCCTCGAAAATCTGAGGCTTTTCAGCATCAGCAATGCCAATGCCTTCATCCCTCACAATGAATGATAGCATGCCAGGCTCTGTAACAGAAGTAAAATAAATATTTTTATCCTGTGGCGAATATTTGATAGCATTGGTAAGAATATTGATTAATACATTCCGCATGTGCTGCCTGTCAATCTTTACGATGTCAGTTTTTCCTTCATGTCGGTATAATATCTGCTGACCTGTTTTTTTCAAACCACGTAATTCTTCCACCAAATTCTCACAACAAGCCTTTACTCCCAATTCCTCAGGTGCGTTGCTCACCACGCCTTCTTCAATTTTACTAAGCGAAAGGAATTCATTTAATATCCCGGTAAGGTTATTCACCGATGACTTTATCCGGGTTATATGTTTTTGCATATTATCATTATCGCCACGCTGGTAATACTGATTTACCAGGTCGGCAGAGGATAAAATAGTTCCGAGCGGAGTGCGGAATTCGTGGGAAGCAACAGTAACGAATTTTGATTTCAGTTCATTCAGTTCTTTCTGCTTCATCAAGGCACGCAGTGTTTCATCTTCGGCCTTTTTACGTTCTGTTATGTTTTGAATAACAACCAATGCACGCGTAGTAAGATCATCTTCAGGCAACAAGGGCACAGCCGACACGGCATAGGTATTCTTATTGGCCTCCACTTCGAAACTAACCGACTCACCATCAAAAACTTTTTTCAGAAAGGGAGCCGCATATTGATTTGCCTCGGGTGAAACCTTATCAAACAACTCCTGACCAATCCAGTCCTTTATCTCATGACCAAGTTTTTTTAATTCGGTGCCACCCACAAACACGTACCGTAGATTTCTGTTGATTACACCTATTATTCCTTCAGGGAAATTACCGGCCATGGCATTTAATAACCGCTGCCGTTGCTCGAGTGATTGCTGATTCCTCTTGATTTCCTTGACTTTAATCAGTTCGGTAAGATCAGTAAATATACCTATGTAGTAACGTAATTCACCTTCTATAAAAATCGGAGACACGTCAACGTTGAGCCATAATGCTTTTCCTTGCTTTGTATAAAGTTTCAATGTTTCATTAACAGCCTGCTGCTTTTGCAAATGATTCCTTACTCTTTTCAAATCGTCCTTGTCCGTATCAACTCCCTGCAATAACTGAATGGAAATCTTACCTTTTACTTCCCTGGAAGAGTAACCTGTGAGCCGTGCAAAGCTGTCATTAATCCATTCAATTATATTTTTGCTGTCCGAAATAACAACGGCATTATTGGTATGCATGGCCACCCACGACAAGCGTTCGATTTCCATTTCCGCAAACTTGCGGTCCGTGATATCCTGCAGTGTCCCCCTGAATCCAATCACCTTTTTATTAAGCAAAACCGGAGAAATCCGGGTATGAACCCATTTCTCTTTCTTTTGTGCAGTAGTAATTCCATATTCAACATCAAGCAGCCTGCCTCGGTGCATTAATTCCTTGTAAGGCTTTTTTAGTTTGGATATCTGCTTCCTGTTGACCAGTGAAGTGATCTTTTTGAAGTCAGGTATAAAATCCTTTCCGACATCAAAAATGGAATACATTTCATCCGTCCACTCAAGCTTTCTGGTGATCATATTATATTCAAAACTGCCAATGTGCATTGCCTTCTCTGCACTGGTCATCAACTCCTTGAATTTTTTCTGATCCGTAATATCACGCATTGTTTTTACGGAATACTGTTTACCTGCCTGATCAACAAACAGGTTACTGGTAATTAATACATCCAGGATATCACCTTCCTTATTCACTACCCGATGCTCACTGGTTCGTGCTTCATTCAGGCTTAATTTATCGGTTGCATTTTTCAATTCCGTGCGCTGGCCCCGCTCAATAATTTTCAGGTAAGACTTCCTGGCAAGTTCATCTTTTCCGTAACCCAGCAGTCTGGCGAATCCTTTGTTCACCTTTACAAACTTGCCTTTTTCGTCCACTACCGCCAGGCCTATGTCGGCAGTATGAAATACGGAATCAATCAACTTCTCAGAATGGGCAAGTTCCGTTTTTGTTTTCTTCAGCTCCGATATTTCAAGCATGCTGAAAGAGACCGATTCCACTTTCCGGTACCCATCCAGCACAGGTGTGAAACTAAAAACAAATGAATGTAGATGTCCTTTAGGGTCCGTTATTTCATATTCAGCCTGTATGGTTTTTCCAACAAACGCAGCTTTGAAATCGGGCATGAATTTGCGAAAAGTACGTTTTGATAATATTACATTAAAATTCTCCCCCACCTGAACCTTTACACCAAAGACCTTCTTCATGATTTTAATGGCAACTTCGTTGAAGGCCATTACCCGTGCATGTTTGTCCAGGAGAATAAAAGCCTGTAGTGTGTTGCCAAGGAGCGCACGCATGTTTGCTTCCGAGTGTTTTAAAGCAATCTCATGGCTTTCCCGTTCTTCACTGGCCGATCGTACCTTGCCCCGGGCAACCTCATTATCACCGTTGCCAGATGATGCTAACTTTTTGCTGGCCTTTTTCCTGGCTTTTTTTACCAACTGCAATTTGCGGGATATGCTGACTTTCTTTTTCACTACCATATCAGTAAAGTCCGAATATAGTTAGAATGGCAAACATTGTAAATCCCGGTTTCATTTTTATCAATACCGGTTATTCCTTCAAACTACATGTTTACAATTCACTTATGAATAATGAGATATGGATGAGCTATAGATTTTATCATACGTTTCACTACACTCTTGTGCCAAATCCGTTCTACTATGTTCTGATGGTTTACTGACAACACGAGCAGATCGTTTTTACCGTGAATACTTACATACTGCTCCAGGCATCGGGGCACATCATCATGCACGATGGTTTCAAACAGGAGTTTCTTGCCTGACTGCCATTGCCTGTCTATGTTATGCTGCACTTCATGGATACGGTCTTTTTCATTCATAGAAGTGTTGCTTTGCAGAATGGAAATGAATTTCACTTCGGCATCAAACCATTCTGCCAGCCAGTGCAACGTCATGAGGGGCGGATCTGGCTCGTGCCTATAATCAAAGGCATATAAAAGCCTGTTGACTTTCTGGTATCCGAATTTATCGGGCACCACAAAAATGGGTACCAGCGTTTCCTGAATCATGCTGATAAGATTCAACCCGGTGGTAGCCACAGGACTTCCGTTTTTACCAGGCTGCACACCCAGCATGATGATGTCGAAATGATCGGCTGCCGTGCTTAACCTTTTCACAACCTTATTCACAATCACTTCCTCCTCCATGGCACATGGGATATGGTATTCACTCGTCAGCAGATCGTGCATTTCTCCAAGGCGATCCATGACTTCGCTCTTGTCTTCGGGCCAGTCTCCGGCCGGAATTTTTGTTTCCCTGGGATGCGCTGCCAGCAACACCACTTTTGCCTGCACGTCAGCCGCAAGCTGCGCTGCATATTTTGATACACGATCGGAAGATCCTGTAAAATCAACCGGGCATAAGATCGTTTTCATAGCTATTTCATTTTAGTTAATCCAGGACCTGAACACCATACCGGCTTGCCGCATAAGTAACCGTTGCCGGTAACATGATTTCATACTCTTTCTGTGATGGTAAATTCGCCAGTAAAAAAAAGACGGACAATGATGAAAGTCGTGATGGCGCTGATCTCAAAATGATTATAATCTTTGATTATGAGGATTCGGGTCATGGATTTCAGGCTGCCATGGATGATATCTTTACATCATCAATAAATTAAGTCTTGTCCGGTTAGGTAGGGCGGTAGAAATAAGTGCTTTAAAAAGCATGAAACTATGTCGCCTTGAAAGGCAGAAGAAAAATTGTTTTCTTAATCAAGGAGAGATTTTAGTTGAGAAAGACATCTGCAGATATACCCGTCAAAAAAGGCGTCAAACTACAGATCGTCCATAAAAGGGTGAATGGTTTTAACTATTCACCCTTTTTGTTTTTATAAAAAGCATACCAAGGTCTGCGATCAGATACAAGCAGTATTGTTTGCTACCCACCAATTTATACCTGGTTGAGGCTGACCAAAAAGTCAAAATATAAATCGAAGTGTCATTCCGGCAGCGACTATGTGCAGCGGGCTTGAGCCGAGATCCCGAATGTGTACACACGCCACGGGATCGCCGAGGCGTCAAGGCCGCGAATGACACTTCGATTTATATGTTGACTTTTTGGTCAGCCCCGTTCAAGTCTTCATCATAATATTTTACTGCTCAAACGTTGCGGGTCGGGCGACCCGCAACAACGAATTAGTGAAGTTTGATTTACTCAACCTTATAAAGCACAGGTCTGCCCTCATCATCGCTGGCATATTCCTTATTAAGTACCGACATGATGGCATATACGATCACACTGAGCACCGCGGCAAAATAGCACCAGATTGAAATAACGTATTGTGGAAAAAAGGTGATGGTGAATGCGTAGGCGATCAATATGGTAAGCCCCAGAAACTGCATGCGTTTTACCGTGGAGAAAAAGGGTGGCAATACCGTAGGAATAAAATAAAGGGCACTACCCAGCAAGCCCAGAGAATAGGGATAATCGAACCGGTAGCTTATATGTAAGCCCATGATTTCCGCATGAATGGGATATGTGGAAATATTGTATGCCAGGTATAAGGAAATGAACACACCGGAAGCCAGAAACAGGGCGAGAATTCTTTTTTGTTTGAGGCTCTTCTCCATCAGCAGAACTGATAAGGGCACCAGCAGCGGCCACACTACCTGAGCGAAAAAAAGAAATATATAGGTAGCCCCGCGCTCCCAGTTATTATGTGACGGATGTTGCAGGGCTATCCACAACAAGCCTTCAGTAAATTGCTGTGATGCAAACAACAAGGGTATTGCTGCAAACGGAAACTGAGAAGGAGTCTGAACTTTGCGTATGCTGGCTACACCAACCACAGCAAGCACCGCGCTTGCCCCGAAACTTGCACTGGCTGAAAAGCACATATTAATTATGGTTATATACAAACGTTAATACAGTACGCCTGTATCAACACATTAAACGCTGTGCGTATGCTGTCACTATTCAGCAATCTTGATTTGTGAACCAGGCCTCTGTTTATCAGCCAGCCATTTCAGACTGACCCGGCTTCACCGAATCATTGGGTCTTGCCTTTTTTGTCTTGCCGGTAACCACGCTCATCAGTTCCTCAAATTTTTCATCAATGGTTTCGTTCAGCGCGTTTGCCAGATCTTCTCCTTTTTTCGAAATATTTTTTCTTGTCTTATCTCCTTTTTCTGGAGCAAATAACATTCCCAATGCAACGCCTGCGGCAATCCCTGCCATCACGCCCAAAAATGCTTTTCCTGAAGTCATAATAATTATTTTTTAATGATGACATGAAGTTATAACGATTGAAAAAAGCAGACGATGATGGCGGTCATGCCACTTCAGGACTTTTGATTGATAGGGTGATGAATAATCAAAATCTGATTGAGGAGGTAATCAGGCCCGACATTAACATGGAAGAAAGACAAAAGCAATCCTCTGCGGCAAGCATATCTGACCTTTCGCTGGAAAAACTTCAACTTGCAGGAGTAGATTTCCGATATGCAGCCAAAAAGGAAATCACCTCCATGAAGGCTAAGAAAGAAATAGCTGTTGCATGATTTTTGACCTGAGGCTGTCTTACAAGTCAACTTACTTTAGTTTTTTTTAATTGACTTTTAACGCAGCCTTTATCTTTAATTAAATTAACTTCGGGTAATTAACATCAAAACAAAAAAACTTCAATGCTCGGGGACTTAACTACAGAAGAAATTGATTCATTGCTCGGGCAAGAGTTAATAGGAAGGATAGGATGTTTTGCCGATGATAAAATATTTATTGTGCCCATCACCTATGTTTATAAGGATGGCTACATCTATGGCCACTCCCGCGAAGGACAGAAAATCCGTATGATGCGAAAGAATCCAAAAGTATGCTTTGAAGTCGATACCATGAATGGTTTAACCAAATGGAAAAGCGTAATTGTATGGGGCGAATACGAAGAAATGGATTCGGAAGAAGATAAAATGGAAGTCTATAAAACATTAACCGACCGGATCGCTTCCATGGAACCCAGCGAAACGATGATGAAACCTGCCTATAACCTTCCCAAACCACATCCGCACAATGCCGGAGTAAAAGCCATTGCATACCGCATAAAGGTCACGGAAAAAACCGGCCGCTTCGAACAGAAGTATTAAACATACCAGCCTGGCAGCAGGCAAGACATAAGTTTTATAATCCTATGATCATTCTCATAGGTCCTTGTGACGTGCATCCCTAACTTGAAAGCGTCATGAGATTGATCTTTCATTCTATATGGTTTGCTTTCTTGATTTCAGGTTGTTCCGGAAATAAGCATGAACCTGAATTGCATGATATTGACCAGCGTGACACCATTCAGGTAAAATCTGCCACCGATGTAACCCTCAGGAAACCAATGGAAGTGGTGGTGGTTGAAAAAGACATTACCATGAAAAAATATTTCACCTTCCTGGATACTATCGTCAGAAAATATCCGGTGTTGTCGGGCAGTGGTCTTGGCGAATATGTATTGGTTCACCATAATCCATGGATACTCGATTCGCTCCGCAGTTTTGATTACTATCAGCAAAAAGCACATGGCAAGTTTATCTATGACATGTCGCAACAAATTATTTTCCATACAGGTGACCGTATTATAATACCTGACAGCACCTCCGCTGCTCCCATCATGGAAAGGTTGAAATCAACACACATTGATCTGAATATTCCCGAATTCAGATTACATGTGATCCAGCAAAAAGATACCGTACTTTCCTTCCCGGTGCGCGTTGGTAGAAATGCTGAAGAATACCTGGAATTTGTCGGGAGGACAGTAAATCTTAGAACACCCCAGGGCACCGGTGAAATTGTAAATGCATTGAGAACTCCGGTTTTCTACAATCTGGAAACAGGAGAAAAATACGAACAAACAAAAAGGGATGATGGCCACTATACAGTTATGCCGGTAATCCCCTCACTGGAACCCATGATCAATGGCATACGCTATGGTCATATGTTTCATGCCACCACCAATATCAAAACACTCGGTAAAGCGTCTTCACATGGGTGCATCGGAATGAGTGAAGCTGATATGTGGAGCCTGTATTATCACGCGCCTGTTGGAAGCAGGGTCAATTTCAGGTATGATCTCAATATTATCAATGCCACAGGTGATACCGTTCAGCTCCGCAATATTTATAAGATTGATAACAAGGGTAACTGAAAGAGCGCTATCAGTCACTTGCTGCCAGGCCTGTCTTTTATTGTAATACAGATCTAATCACATGACAGGGCTAATACAGCATGCACTCTATTACCAAAACAGCTTCCACGCTCCTGGTCTGACCGCAAGCATCACGAGGTAATCCTGACGTTACAGTCAGAGTGTGACCGAAGTGTCATCACCAGACAATGCGGAGGGTACCGACCGACTTCGTCATTTACTTCAGTTTCAACTAAGTTCTAATGATAATTCGGGATAAAAATGCGTTGTGCACACAGGTCATCAAGGCACAACGTTGATTCAACACGTCATACGCGGGCCTTGATCAACGCGCACATCTCTCGTGTCGGCAATACACGATTGTTTTTCAGAGGGGAACCTGCAGGCGGCACGTCTTTCAATCATTCTGATTGCACCGGGTTAAAACCCTGGACTAATCAGCATTTCTTCAGTTCCCTTAGGGATTATTAACATGACAAGCAATCCTAATCTTCTAATCCAGCATAAAACTCACTTTCGCATTGACACGGTAACTTTTGATTGTACCGTTTTCAACTTTAACACTGTGATCTTTTATATACACGGACTTCACATTATGAATGGTATTTGAAACTTTGGCTACAGCCTGCTTTACGGCATCCTCCCAGCTCACATTTGATTCAGAAAGGATTTCAATCACTTTTACTATTGACATCGAATATAATTTTAATTGTTTACTAAAGATAGATACCGGTATAAACAACTTCGTATGATATCAGTCACGAAGCATACAGACATTGATCACATCCGTTACTAATGCAATATGTGCTGAAGCTTTGCCTTGTTGATGATTTTTAATCCTTCGCCAGAAATCTCAATCAATCCTTCATCCTTGAAATCAGCCAGGGTGCGATTCAATGATTCAGTGGCAGTGCCTACGATATTGGCAATATCCTTTCGTGTAATGTTAATGATACCAACTTCATTGTGTGGTGAAAACCGTTCGTTGATATTCAATAATGCACCGGCTACCCGTTGCCTCACAGACTGGTAGGCAATGTCCAGCAATCTGTTTTCCATTTCTTCGAGGTTGCTGGAGAGCATTTTAATGAATCTCCTTGCAACATCTTTACTGGAATAAATCAACGTCAGGAAATCTGATTTGGGAATGATCATAATGCGGGCATCGTCCACCACTTCTGCATTTTCATTATATAATTTTTCTTCCAGCAACGGCACGTATCCTAAAAAATCTCCCTCCAGATGGATGCCGGTGATGAGCTCTTTTCCATCATAATTTGCCTTATAGGTTTTTACCCTGCCCTTTTCAATGTAGAAAAGATCATTGGGGGTCTGGCCTTCCATAAAAAGAAATTCTTTCTTTTTGAATGCCCGCACGGGTCTGTTTGCAGATAATTTCTGAAACTCTTTTAATTCACGCGCTTTATTAAAAAATGAACTTACCTCGCCCGGCTTGGTGCCCAAACCTGTTTTCATAAACGCATTTTTTTTCAGGCGCATTTCAACCACTTTTAACAGATCCACGCCATCAAATGGTTTGGTCAGGTAATCATCGGCTCCCAGGTTCATTCCCGTTCTGAAATCACTTTTATCTGATTTCGCGGTGAGAAAAATAAATGGAATGCTGGCCGTATCAGGATCATTGTTTAATATATGCAATACCCCATAGCCATCCAGTTCAGGCATCATGATGTCACAGAGTATCAGATCGGGGTGAATTTCCTTCGCCAGGCTCACGCCATCTTTTCCGTTGCTGGCATGACTAACCTGATAGCTGGCCAACTCTAAAATGCTGGTGATGTTTTCAGCCATCTCAACATTATCTTCGATCAATAAAACATGATAATTCATATACAATTATTTTGACACTGTCAGACCATTACCCATCCGGTCATCAACATCATGATAACAACAGAGATTTCATTAAGACTTTTTGGAAAAAGAAAAAACCGTCCGCTTAAAATCCTTTATCAATTCAGCAACAGCGAAAATCTCCCTGAGAAGATTACGGTGTGTCTCTGAATATCTTTCCTGATCCATTATCGTGGGTGATTTAATAATTGCAGCCAGCAATTGTTCGTGATCTTGTACATCCTTCCGCAGTTTATCCAGCTTATCACTGTTTATGCGAATGAGCTCTTTATCGATAAAGGCAAGTTCTTCGGTAGGAAAACCAGCAAAAGCTTTCTTCGTGTGCATCAGCTTGTAAAAGAAGGTCATTTCATCCTTCCAGAAGTCAATTTCCTTAAGCCATTCAAGGCTTTCTGCATGTAAAGTATCATTACTTGCCTCCAGCAAGTAACTGGAATTGGGGTATGACAATAGTTCCATAGGTTATTAGTTAAAGAATGAAATCAATATACTTTTTATTATTACTTATCACTATGCAAAGTATTGTTCGTTTACCCATTTTGAAATGATGGATATCATTTACTCAGGTACTCCATCATGATATTAATCATAACGGTATTGAATTGCTCCTGTCAGCAACCAAGGATAGTACGAATACATCACTCAGGTTAACGCCAGTCCTTTATTTCGTTTCCACTGTATATTTAGAAGTAATCCACCGAATGCCATACAAACCACCAGCAACAGAATAAGCGGGCCAACCACAGGGGTTAAGGAAGCGAGCTTTATAAAAATGAATATACCAAAGGCGGCAAATGCGATCCTGACACTGCTCCATGAATAGTGATAATAGGTATTATTGATCCAGTGGGCAGTGATCAGTGAAACAATTACCGTAGCCAGCAGTAATAACGTGATATACCCGATCAATAACAGTATGCTTACCGGCAATGCGATAATCGTAACCGCGGTAATGACAATGGCGATGGGCACACCGATCAAAAATAACATTCCGTACCCCAGCGACTTCATCGATTCATTTTTAACCGTGCCCGCAGCACTTTTCATGGTGGCGTTAAATAGAAACTGAATCAAAAAAATCATCAGCAGCGCGGTGCCCAGATACCACAGTGCAATCAGCACGGAGGCAAATCCCAGGTAAATCAATTTTCCGCTTTTAATTTCCAGTGAGGGATCATATGTTGCCTTGCCATTGTGCACCGCATTGATAAAATCAGGAGCCCCCTTCTTATTCCAGTAATTTACATCACCATCAAAACTTGCATCCGAACCGATTTCAATTGTACTGGCAGCCAGCACAGAATTGCCATCCACCAATCCGTTTATGGTAATCTCCCCTCCCCGGCAATCCATATCTCCGCCAACCTTTCCATTGAGCGTGAATGTGCCCGCTGCACTGTAAACCATTCCAAGTACTTTACCATCTACCCTCAACTTTCCGCCACTGGCAATCAGGTTACCGCGAATAACCGCGCCTTTACTTATTGTAACGGTGCCACCGGCCACCACCACATCGCCTGCCACCTCACTTAATATTGTTATCGATCCACCTGCACAACGGATATCATCTCCTGCATATCCGTTAAAATTGATGTTGCCACCCGCAACCAGCATATCCTGGGTAACGGTATCACTTACGTTTATCGTTCCTCCTGCCACGATCAGGTCTCCATGAACTGGCGCATTGATGGTGACCGTGCCTCCCGCTACATACAGATCCTTGTTTACCTGCTCGCGGATAATAATATTATCGCCTGATTTCATCTGTGCCCTGACAGGAAGTATAACCATGCAGGCTACGGCAACCAGTATCCATTCTATTGCTTTCATATTTTTCTGTTTAATATATAGGTCAATTTTTTTAGTGCCAGCAAATAAATACCGGGTAGGATGCAATCACTGACATTCGCCTGATTACATCTTCTTCCATCAGACTATCAATCAATGACCGGTGATGAAATGACAACGCCAGCATTCCGGCATCATGCGTTTTCATATAGTTATCCAACGCCCGCGGCACATCATCGGAATACTGAAAGTCAACGGTCCAGTTGCTGCCTGTGGGGAATCTTGCCTGTATGGCTGAACGCAGAATATCAATTTTACGATCTCGTTTTACAGAAGGTCCTTCTTCAACCACATTCAACACATGAACCGGTATGCCCGCTGGCATAACAAATCGTTTCAACTGTTCGATCAGAAAAATCGGATTCGTTTCATGGTTCCAGGCATAAATCACCTGACGGACAGGCTTGAAGGAACAACCCGATGGCACCATCAATACCGGACACTTTGATTCTTCAATAACCTGAAACGTGTTACTGCCAAATATCTGCTGATAATAATTTTCCGCACCGTTGGTTCCCATCACAATCATTTCACACTGACTGGCCCTTGCCGCAATTGCCTGTGCCAGGGTGCCCGTGGTAACTTCAAGATGGAAAAGGCATGTGATATCATACTTCTCCTCGATTTGTCTGCATTGCTGATGCAGCCGTTCAGAAATATTTCGTGTGCTCACCAGTTCATCATGCTGCAGTTGAATGGCCTCTGGCCAGATGGTTGGGCGTACATACGTTAATAAAAGATATTTATCTGATGACCGGGCGAGATGTGCAGCATAGTCAATTCCGTTGTTCGCGGTTTCAGAGAAATCAGTAGGACAAAGTATTGCTTGCATACGTATTCCTGTTAAAATAACCGGCTTCGTTATTCCGGGCCATCCCCACCCCTTGCCGGAGTTCTTCTCCAGCAACGATCATGAAACTTGTATTTTTTATCATGAATGTTGGTGAAGAATACCAGCATGTCTAAGTGGACAGGTGATAACACCAGCCTCAGACAAATGTTGACGAAGACCCCCAACGTTGGCTAAGGTTCTTATTCATGCCCCGATAACCACTCTTAAATGTGATCAGGAAATGACTATTCTGCTATGATATTTGTTCCCTCCCGGCATGATAATGATCATCCTGCCTGTTTCCATCCTGCACGTCAAGTGCATCTGCAAACCCGCATCATCCAGGTAAGACAACCTGCCAGGTTAGCTTCATTTTTATGAGTAATCGAAAGAGCATAATGATAACGTTTGTTAAACATACCATGCGCAAAATTTTATTTCTCGTATGGCATTATCAGAAAAATCGGTTGGGAAGAGTAGCGTTTTCATTTTTGAACCACAAAGTCTCAAAGTTTCACCAAGTTCTTCGTGCTTATTCGTGCTCTTTTGCGATGAAGCAAATTCATGCAATTATTACATAAATCACAGATTTTGAAAATGAATGATGATAAACCTTGTCAAGGCATGTTCTCTAATGTAGATTGTAAGAATGGGAAAAAAACCGATTACAGCACATGGAAATCTGAATATCCTGCTGGCTGATGATGACCATGCCGACTGCCTCCTCTTTCAGGAAGCACTGGAAGAATTACCGTTAACGACTACCCTCACGATCGTACATAATGGCGAAGAACTCATGAAGTTGTTAAAGAAAAGAGGCAATAAGCTTCCCGATGTTCTTTTTCTCGACATCAACATGCCACGAAAAAATGGGTTTGCCTCACTGGCAGAAATAAAAAACCACACACGACTGCAAAAACTTCCGGTGATCATTTTGTCAACCTCCAGTGCACATGACATGGAGAGTTTAAAGGTTAATCAAACCTTCAAAGATGCGGCCCACTATTATATCCGCAAACCAAATAAATTCTCCGAACTCAAAAGTCTGATCGACAGCGTACTTAAATCGGTGAAAGATCATAGTATTTTATTGCCATACGGAAAAGAAGAATTTGTGCTCACAGGCGAGCCTAACTCAACATCACATGAAATGAGCACGTAGATCGCGTGACCCAATGGTCTGTTAATCGGATGCGAATTCCATGTGACCAAAAATTAAAAAAAATACAACTTAACACATGACATCAAAGTTACCTCCTGATAAAAAGCTCACTGAAAAACCGATTAAGTCCGCCAACTTGTTTCCTGTAGTGGGTATTGGTGCTTCGGCTGGCGGTCTGGATGCATTCAAAAAATTAATCAAGGCTATTCCCGAAGATTCAGGAATGGCGTATGTGCTGGTGCAACACCTGGATCCCAATCATGAAAGCATGTTGCCCGAACTTCTGCAAAAGGTAACCACGATTCCTGTACTGGAAATTACGGATGACATTAAAGGTAGAGCCCAATCATATTTATGTTATCCCCAGCAATAAAATGATGGTGGCGACCGATGGTGTCTTGCTGCTTGCCCCGCGCCCTGCAAAAAGTAAAACCGAACGGAACCTGCCGATCGATCTTTTCTTTACTTCGCTGGCAGAAGTACATCAGGCACATGCTATCGGAGTAGTTTTATCGGGCACCGGCAGCGATGGCACCATCGGGTTTAAAAGCCATTAAAGATCATGGAGGAATCACCTTTGCGCAGGATGAAGCATCTGCTTCGTATGAGGGTATGCCGCACAGCGCAGTACATGCCAATGTGGTTGACTTCATTCTTCCTCCAGAGAAAATTCCACAAAAATTAACTGAGATTACCCCGGGCATTGATAAAAGTGATGAAGACCTCCAGAACCTGCCACATCATGAAGAAGAACTGTTTAAACAAATACTAACACTGTTGCGCATTCGCAAGGGAACTGATTTCACCTATTACAAACAGACTACCGTTCGCAGAAGAATTCTTCGCAGAATGGCAATCAATAAAACAGAAGAACCGATTGTCTATCTTAAATACCTGAGGGAAAATAAAGCGGAACAGGATATCTTATACCAGGACCTCTTGATTCCGGTAACTTCTTTTTTCCGCGATACCAGTACGTTCGATAATTTATGTGACACCGTTTTCCCACTCATTGTTAAAAATAAACAACCCGGTGAACTTATACGGGTATGGGTGGCGGGATGCAGTACAGGCGAAGAAGCCTATTCTATGGCTATCTGTTTTAAAGAATTTTTAGCCGATAATCAACGGGTGCAGATTTTTGCCACCGATTTAAGCGAGCCTGCTATTGCAAAAGCACGCACTGGCATTTATACCAAAAGAGAACTGTACAGTCTGTATCACCACAACGGCTGAAGGAATTTTTTACAAAAAGCAATGGCAGTTATCAGGTAAATAAAAGCATTCGGGATTTGTGTGTGTTTGCCGTTCATAATTTTTTAAAAGACCCGCCCTTTGGCAAGATGGATTTTATCAGTTGCCGAAATGTGCTCATCTATATGGAACCCTATCTGCAAAAAAAGGCGCTTACCACATTTCATTATTCATTAAACCCAAAAGGTTTTTTACTGCTTGGCAAAACAGAAACCATCAGCGGAGTGCCCGAACTCTTTGCTGTTGCCGCAAAACATGATAAACTATTTTCGCGCAAAGATGTGCCCGCTAAATTTATGCACGTGACAAGCCAGCGGAGCGAACAGAATCTCAGCCCTGTAGACATCCGCTCAGGCAACGAAACTATCCGACCCGACTTTCAAAAAACGGCTGATGATATTATGCTCCGCAAATACACACCTGCCGGGGTGGTGGTAAATGAGGCGATGGACATTGTGCATTTCAGGGGTAATACAGCCAACTACCTGGAACAATCACCCGGCAAGCCAAGTCATAATCTGTTACAGATGGCAAAAAGCGGTCTGGCTTTTGAGCTGCGTAATCTGTTACACAAAGCAAAAAAAAGAAAAGCCTCTGTCATAAAAGAAAATATACCCGTTGCAGATAGACGGAAGCCTGCATAACATTTCGATCGAAGCTCTTCCATTGCCCAACACCATAGAGCCACATTATCTGATTCTCTTTCACGATCAAAAAGAACCGGCAAGTCAGAAGACAGTAGCCGGAAGTAAAAAAACGGCTGCATCCGTTAAATCAAAAATTGATGAAAAGGAATTACGCATTACAGCAGCTGGAACAGGAGCTGGAGCAAGCCCGCGAAGATATGCGCAGCATCACCGAAGAGCAGGAAGCTGCCAATGAAGAACTGCAAAGCGCCAATGAAGAACTGCTGAGCAGCAGTGAAGAATTACAGAGCCTGAACGAAGAACTGGAAACCGGCAAAGAAGAACTTCAAAGCACCAATGAAGAACTCATGGTGGTGAACCATGAAATCACCAGTTTGAATGAACAGGTAACCGAAGCACGCGATTATTCGGAAGCCATTGTTTCCAACATTCGCGAACCGCTGCTGGTGTTGGATAAAAACCTGCGGGTAAAAACTGCCAACGATGCTTTTTATAAAACATTCCGTGTGAATGAAGTGGAAACCGAAGGTGTCTTGGTTTATAATCTCGGCAATAGACAATGGGATATTCCTGGCTTGCGGACGCTGCTTGAAAAAATCCTTCCGGAAAAATCAAAGTTTACTGATTTTGAAGTGACCCATACATTTTCCAACATCGGTGAGCGGATCATGTTGTTGAATGCCCGTGAAGTAATCAATAAAAACAATTCTGAAAAACTGATTTTGCTTTCCATTGAAGACATTACCGAGCGGAGAAAAGCCGAAGATATTTTACACAAAAGTGAAGAACAATTCAGGCAACTCGTGAAAGGATTACCGGCAGCGGTATATTCCTGCGATGCCGAAGGGCGAGTTGTTTTTTATAACGATGCTGCGGTAAAACTGTGGGGAAAGAAACCCGAACCTGGGCAAGGACCTCTGGAACAGCGTATTCCAGATGTTTAATCCAGACGGAACACCCTATTCCGATTGAGAAGAACCCCGTCACCATTACGCTTAAGGAAGGAAAACCTGCTAAAATTGCTGAAGTTATTATCGAACGTCCTGATGGAGGCAAGTTCTATTCTGCTCGCCTATCCGCAACCCGAGTTTCGTTTATCCGGTGAAGTAAAAGGAGCCATCAACATGTTGATTGATGTTACCGATCAGGTGCATGCACGAAAAAAAATAGAAGAAAGCGAGCATCGCTACCGTACCCTTATTGAAGAAGCATCCGTGGCAACGGCTCTCTACTATGGTCGTGAAATGCGTTTGCAGTATGCAAACAGCATCATACTTGGATACTGGGGGAAAGACAAATCAGTAATTGGAAAACCATTGATAGAAGCCATTCCTGAACTGGAAGGACAACCTTTTCTTTAGCCGGACTGGATAAAGTATTCGCTACAGGCGAGCCTTACACCGGAACAGAGGAAAAAGTAACGCTTATTAAGAATGGAAAGGCTGGAGACTTACTATTTTAACTATACCTATAAGCCACTTCGTGACAAGGATGGAAAGATTTATGGAATTCATCAATCTTGCTATTGATGTAACAAGCCAGGTGCTCTCGAAAAAAGCCCTGGAAGAAAGTGAAAACAAATTCCGGCTGATGGCAGAATTAATGCCTCAGAAAGTATGGACTGCTACGCCCAAAGGAGATAAAAATTATTTTAACCGAACACTTCTTGATTATACGGGAATGACTTTCGATGAATTAACCGGTGAGGGATGGAAAAAAATCATTCATCCTGATGACTGGGCAGCAGACGAAAAGAAATGGAACGAATCGATCAGCACCGGAAATGAACTATGAGCAGGAAAGCAGGTTTCTTCGCAAAGATGGCACCTACTTGTGGCACCTTACGCGGGCAGTACCATTCAAGGATGAGCAAGGCAAAATAATACTATGGATAGGAGCTAAAACCGAAATTCAGGAACACAGAAAACAAAAAGAAGAACTGGAAAATGCGGTAAAGAAAAGAACCAGTGAATTGAAGCAGGCCAACGAGGATCTGCAGAAAATAAACAAAGAGCTGGAGGCATTCGCCTATGTATCCAGTCATGATTTGCAGGAGCCGCTGCGCAAAATACAAACGTTCACGGGCCGGATACTCGAATATGAAAATGAAAAGCTATCAGAAAAGGGTAAACGTGATTTCCATATAGTTCATGATGCTGCCACGCGCATGCAAACCCTCATCGAAGATTTACTTACATTTTCACGTTTATCCAATACCGTGCAAACCCTGGAAAGCACCAGCCTTGGTAACCTTATTGACCAGGTAAAAGATGAATTTAAAGACATCATCGAAGAAAAGGGTGCTACCATCGAATCCATTGAACCAGGCACGGTGACTGTAATTCCATTTCAGTTTCACCAGCTCCTGCAAAACGTCATTGGCAATGCACTCAAGTTTTCCAGGGCAGGCATTCCGCCTCACATCATCATACGCAACACCACTGTAAAAGGCAGTACGCTAAAGAAACAGCATCCTGCCCTGCCGCAAGCTTTTACTGATCAGCTATCAGCGGAAAAAGACTACTGCCACATCACGGTTTCGGATAACGGCATAGGCTTTGCAAATCAGTTTAATGAAAAAATATTTGAAGTCTTTCAAAAACTTCACAGCCGTGATGAGTATGCCGGCACGGGTATCGGCCTCGCCATCGTAAAGAAAATTGTAGACAACCACCATGGTATCATTACTGCTGAAAGTCAGCTAAATAAAGGAACCACGTTTAATATATACATACCCGCGGGCTTAAAATCAAATTAATATGGAACAGGAATTTCTTAACATTCTGCTGGCAGATGATGACGAAGCGGATCGCATTCTTTTCAAAGAAGCTTTCGCAGAACTTAAAATAAAAACAAAGGTTAGTACTGTAAATGACGGTGAGCAACTGATGGACTATCTTGCTAAAAAAGAGGGCCCGATGCCACATGTTATTTTTCTCGACCTTAACATGCCGAGGAAAAACGGACAGGAATGTCTGAAAGAAATAAGAAGCAACAGGGAGTTTAAGGAAATTTCAGTTATCATTTATTCAACCTCGGCATCTGAAAATGATATTACAGAAACCTTTCTCAACGGTGCGAATGTATACATCAAGAAACCGGGTAATTACAATGAACTCAAACAGGTATTGGCCAAGGCCGTCAGTGCTGCCTCCGTGTATCAGGATCCGCCATTCAACATTGCCAATTTTTTATTGAGGATTTAATTAAAAACAGAATGGGTGCATTTCAAATTGCCGCACGATAAATTAATCCATCGGGCTAAAGCACCCTTTATATCTATTCATTAATCCCACTTTATCATCTTTGATATATCAAGCCCGAAGGGACCCTTCAGGATTATCAACATGACAAACCAGGATTAGTCATGTTTCCTCACCCGTGGTCTGTGACTTCACAGACCACGAATTTGGTGAGTTGCATTGAAAAGTTTCGGTCTGTGAGGACACCATAGTCGTTAACTTAAGGAATAGATTCATATTTTCAGAGCCATAGGCTCGGCAGATATTTTAACAACGGATTTTAATCCGTTGATTTAAAACTGCCAGACAAAAATTGAGAGCCGTAGGCTCGAACCATGTTAATACTTATTATAAAATGAATCGTGCCGATGGCACTCCAAATGAAATATCATTTTTGGCAACGGATTAAAATCCGTTGCTATAGCATAAAAGCGAGCCCATGGCTCTACAAAAGCTTAAGTTAACGACTATGGTGAGGACACAGACCGAGGATTAAGCCCGAAGGGACCCTTCAGGATTATCAACATGACAAACCAGGATTAGTCATGTTTCCTCACCCGTGGTCTGTGACTTCACAGACCACGAATTTGGTGAGTTGCATTGAAAAGTTTCGGTCTGTGAGGACACAGACCGAGGATTAGGAGATTCAACGCGTCATGCACAGGCCATGATCAAGGCGCACATGCATCGTGTCGGTAATAACTGGTTATTTTTCATAGAAGAAGGTGCAGGCGACACGTATTTTCAATCATTCTCCTTACCCCGGGTTGAAACCCGCGGCTAATCATATTGCATCACTGCCTTTGTCAGGTTCACTGGGGCATCAGAAACTAATTTTTTTTTCAAGTGATTGTGCGGTTTTTTTTTCAGCCTCCGCCTGGTTTCGAATCAGCAGTTCATTGGCAGAAGAGTACGAGTATGCCCTCTTTCCGACTATGATAATAGGTGTATTTATCAGAACAGGTTCATTTACCATAATGGTTAATAAATCAGAATCGGAAACCATCAGTAAATGCTGTCTTGATATGGATTGAAAACGATCTTTATAGGTGGTGTCAAGTAACAATCCTACTGAAATGCTCATCATATGGGCAATCTGTGCCAGTAAGGTTTCGGTAAGACGATCTCTCTTCAGATCGAGCGTTTTAACTTTAAAACCCGAAATCGTTTCAATAAAACCACGGGCCTTTTTATCTTCTGCCTTATCCGAATGATAAATCAACGTAATTTCGTTTGGCTGGTTGTCAATCATGGTATTGTCCGTTATAATAAAGTATAGATCCGTTTAAATTCAAGTCTCGTATTTTTTGTTGCCATCAGTATCCTTTCAATAGAATCCCTACTCCAGTCATTACGTCTGGTCTGCATAATTTCAGCAAGATCAAATTCCACCGTATACTTAAAACTTTCAAGCTCCTTGCGCGATGCCTTTAGCCTGACACGTTGTGAATGACTGGCGTTGTGTATTTTTGAATCAACGGCCTGCATGGAAATAGTTATAGAATCCCGGAGCTGAATCAATTCGTTGTAAATAATCCTGCGTTCAGATTCAATGCGATTATATTCTGCAGAATGAAGCTGTTCCTGCTGGGCGTAACCCGACATCGGGTATCCTGACATCAGGATCATAAATAAAAGTACTGATTTCATCTTCCTTTTTATTTAATGTGTATTTCCTTCCTATCACGGTTTCCTAATCAAATTTGTACCCAATGTGTTACCCTCATCGCTTGATGGCTTTTATGATATCGTCTGGTATATCAATGAAATGATTGAATATTTTGTAATTGCCTTTAAACGGGTAATTCAAATCAGATATCCGGCTATGGACAGTCCCTGATCCTGAACGTTACTATTTAGAAAATAGAATTTATTATGGCATAGTAAACCGGACGCACAATACTCTGCTGTAGATTTACCGATGCAGGTTGTGGAATTTAATGGGCAAATAGTCATTATCACTGGAATTCATGAATTTCAGTAAAGCATAAAAAAACCACAGCAGCATGGCTGTGGTATTTCCCGTTATGTACCGGTTTCTTTATGACAACTCCTTTTCCAGATTGTCTATTCTCAATTGTGCTTCTGTATTGCCCAGCGACAATGAAAGCTTATATAATTCCAGTGCTTCACGTCTCGTTTCCTTCTTCTTGCGTGGCGCGAAGTGTGTGCGGTTGGCCGCCAGCTCCAGTGCTTCTGCCTGTGCAAAATACAGATTAGCGACCGCCAGCTTGTTTTCAGAATTGGTGTCAACAACCACTTTCTCTAAAGAGGCAATGTCGTCTTCATTTATTTTTATTACCTGATCTTTCATCGATAATAAAGAATCTTTTTGATTAACCTTTGCCCATACAGCCGTGTTCTCATTGCGGGCTATGGCAAGTTGCTCTTGCAGGTCAAGAATTTCCCTGGTTTGTTTCTCAAGATCAGCCCTCATGCGTCTGATCGCAGCATTGGAAGACTTTGAGGTGTTTTTGGTTTCCTTTTCAAGGGCATCCAGTTTAGCTTCCGTCTGTTGCACGTACAGGTTGATGTCCTTCAGCCGCGCTACATGGTCAGCATACGAACTTCCTTCAACCATTTTTACTTTCAGGGATTCGCGGCTTGCATCGATAGAGTCAATCAACGCACCTACCTCATCCAGCTTTCGTTCTGTTTCCTTACTTGCAGTAAGCTGAACGCTTAATGAATCGATTTTATGTTGCAGAATTGCTTTCTCTTTCGTGTCGCAGCTGAAGAACATTACTGCAACCACGACAGCCAATAGATATTTTTTCATTTTGTTTTTAATTAATTTCTAATAACACCAATATATAATAGTGCCAGTGTTCAATAAGGGGTCTGCACGTGATAAATTCAGATTGGCATTCATGCGGTGTATAGTATTTTCCCCATTGTCTGCTCATGTGTAGATAACCAGCACGCCTACATTTTTTTATTTGCCAGCTGTTCCTCTTTCTTCTTTTGTTTTTTGAAATAACCACGCAACAGGAAATTATGCTTGAGCGCTTCCATATTCTCATCAAGTTTTAGTGTAGCAGATTCCGTGTTATCCAGCGTGAGTCTCATCTTCTGGGCAAAAAGTGTATCACTCAGTAAAACACCAACGGCATTGTCACTGGTGTTGATGCGTTTAATAATATCCTTCAGATCCTCGGAAATCTTTTTTGAATTCGCCCCTGTGCTGGAAATATCCTGAAGGGTACTGTCAAAGGTGATGGCGTAGCTGCTGTCATTAATTAATCGGGTGATCAATCCATCGCCTCCATTAATTTTATCAATTAGTATTTTAGCCTCTCCGGTCAACTGACTTGTATTTTCGCTGGCCGTTTTAAGAGAGACTATTCCTTCCCGCAAATCCTGAGAGATAGGTCCGTCACGCAGGAGCTCTCCAAATACTCCCTCGCCTTTGTTCAAACGGGCGGAAATAAGTTTTATGTCATCAGAAATAGATCGTGCATTCACGCCCACTTCCTTGGCAATGTTGAATAACTCCTGCGTGTCCGTTGGCGACAAGGCATTGATGGTGTCATTGTCTTGTATAGCGTTTGCTTCCGTTCCAGGGCGTATTATTACAATCTTGTTTCCTACAAATCCATCCGAGCCCACATAGGCAGTCGCATTTGTCTTAATGAATTCATTTTGTTTGTCCTTGAGGGAAAGTGTTACAATAACTTTTCCCTCCGATACAATCTGAACGGACTTCACAATGCCAATCTTGACACCCGAAAGCCACACATTGTCGCCTTCCTTCAAGCCTTCTACATTTTTAAAAATGGCGGAGACACTAAAAGTCTTGTTGAACAGATTGCCTTCCCTGCCTAAATAAAAAAGGGCCGACAGGAAAATAATAATTCCACCTACCACAAAGGCACCTAATTTCAGACTCCTCTTCAATTCCTGATTTTCCATAGTTAAGTTTGTTTCTAATAATTAAAAAAATGAGTCATCTCCTGGTCATTTGCTGATTTCAATTCATCAAATGTTCCTTCCCGCTTACTTTCGCCATCAATCAGAGCCACAATTCTATCGGAGGTCTGCCGTGCACAACTGATATCATGGGTGATGATGATGGAAGCGGTATTATACTTCTCACGAACCTGAAGAATCAATTCATTGATTTCCGCTGATGTTTCAGGATCGAGGCCTGCCGTAGGTTCATCATATAGCATGACTTTGGGTTTAAGTATCAGCGTGCGGGCAATGCCAATTCGTTTCTTCATTCCGCCTGAAAGTTCTGCCGGCTTTTGATTAACGGTTTGTTCAAGTCCTACTTCCTTTAATGAGGTCATGACCATTTCATCAAGCTGTGCGCGATCATAGATTCCAAGATTTCTTTTCAATGGAAACTCCAGGTTTTGACGGACGGTCATAGAATCATACAGTGCGCTTCCCTGAAAAGAAAAACCTACCTGAAGCCTCAGCTCATTTAACTTGCTATCCGACAAGGAGGCCACCTTATAACCTAATATGGTGATCTCTCCGCCATCGGGTTTAAGCAAACCCACCATGCATTTGATCAAAACTGATTTACCGGTACCTGATCTGCCCAGCACCACCAGGTTTTCGCCATCATACACATCCAGGTTTACGTCACGAAGCACGGTGCGATCACCAAATCTTTTCACCAGATGTTTTACTTCAATGATCTTATTTTTTACGCCAGCATTTTGTGTTGCCGCGGATTGAGTTTCTATCATCGTATAAAATTCAAAAATTGCAACATGATCAGATCAATAATAAAGATGAAGATCATAGAAATCACCACTGCGGTATTGGCAGCCTTGCCAACACCTGTGGTACCTTTTTCTGAATGATAGCCTGCATAACTGCTGATGATGCCAATGGCAAATCCAAACAAAGCAGACTTGATCATTGAGGAAAAAACATCCAGATAGGTTATGGAAGCAGCAACCGCATTAAAATATAATGTCAATCCAGAATCATTAAAAGAATTGATCATCAGATAAGATCCCATAAGTGCTACTGCATCGCCATACAATACCAGCAATGGAAGCATGAGTGTAGTGGCAATCACACGGGTGACCACGAGGTATGAAAACGGTCGTGTTCCAGAAACTTCCATGGCATCAATCTGCTCCGTCACCTGCATACTGCCGAGTTCAGCGCCAATATTTGAACCCAGCTTGCCGGCACATATCAACCCGGTAATAAGCGGGCCAAGCGAGCGCACTACTGCCTGAGAAACCAATGAAGGCAACCAAGACTCAGCACCAAAAGATGCCAGTGATGGCTGCGATTGTTTGGTGAAGACAATACCTGCCAGAAAACACGTGAAGGTTATCAGAAACAATGACTTGTTACCGACACCAAAACACTGATTGATTGTTTCGCGCCATTCATAAGGCGGTGAGAGTGCTTTTTTGAAAAAGGCAATAATAAAACGATAAACATCGGCTACACCGATCAACCTTTCTGACATGGACATAACCTCAATTTCATGATCACTTAGAAAATACATGCCAGAGGTGCGTTCGTGTGTAATACCAATAACCTGAATGGTATGACGCAATATTTACAGTAGTGCGCTAAAGAGTGTGGAGTTTTATTCCCACTCCTGTGCAAATACAAATGAACATGGGCCTAAAAAAAGTAGCATGAATTTAGAACAGGGAAGTGCTGGTGATAAAGAAATTTCTGTTACTTCTGATTGTCCTGTTTGCAGGGGTATCTCATGCCTGGTGTCAGGATGAACCTGCGAGGAAAATGTCAGTAAAAAAAGGATGGCTTGTTAAATTACGGGACACCACTTTTATTACTAAAAACGATACAATCTTCTTTCTTGATCAGCGTGAGTCGCTGATTATTAAAGTAGTTGAAAATCCTTATGATGTATCCTCCCGTTTTTATGACAGTCTTGAGAAACGGTCATCGGGCAGCAAGGTGGGGGGCGATATCCACCGGTTAATCATCAGAAAAAAAAAACCAAAAGTGAAACTGCTCTCGGTTATTGAAAAAGGTGAAGATCCATTCAAACCATTTGCCGGTCAGATCATCGGTTCCATTGTTTTTAAGGCAGTAGATCTGCTGGAAGGATCTGTAACCGATACGCTGCAGAAGGCATCATCGCGATTCGGAATTTTTATTAACAAAACCCATCGCGATACGCGCGCATATATCATTGAGCGGAATCTTCTGTTTGAAACCGGTGATCGTGTAGATCCTTATCTGCTTGCCGATAACGAGCGGATCCTGCGGCAATTCACGACACTGAGAGATGCACGTATCTATTTATCGCCCAGTAAGGTTAACGATGGTGAAGTAGATGTAGTCGTAGTTACACAGGATATAGGTTCCATCGGTGTTTCAGGAAGTTTCGGATCGTTTCGAAAATTCAGACTGGACGTTTACGATATCAACATACTGGGATTTGCGAAGCAATTGCAACTCTCCTATTTCCAAAGCACCGCCAGTATTCCTAAAAACGGATTTGAGGTAAGGTTACGTGATCCCAATTTCCTTGGTAGTTTCATGCAAGGCCAGCTAATGTACACCAACAATTACCTGCGTGAGCGAACGATGCTATCGCTGGGCCGCGATTTCTTTACACCTGAGATAAAATATGCAGGAGGCGTTGAACTGTATCGCACACATGAAAAATTTTATTTCGAAGAGTATGACACTTTGCAATTGCCCTACACCGAAAACAGCATGGATTTCTGGGCAGGAAGATCATTTCAGTTTGGAAAGCGAACCAACCTTATACTTTCAGCCCGAACCAATACCCGCAATTTTATTGATGCTCCTTTTATCTCCAGTGATTCCAATTCATTTTTTTTTGACCGCACATTGTTTCTTGGAAAAGTTTCTGTGACAAAAAGAAATTATCTTAAAACACTCCGTATCCGTGGTTTTGGAAGAACTGAAGACTTGCCTATTGGCGGATCAGTAAGTATTACTGCAGGCAAAGAGGCAAATGTATTTGCAGACCGGAACTATTATGAGCTGGATGCGACATTTGGAAAATATATCAGCGGCTTCGGCTATCTTAATTTTGCATTTGCAGGAGGTAGTTTTTTTAAGAACGGTACTGCCGAAGATGGGCTGTTAAGTGCCCAGGGAACCTATTTTACTGACCTCATAAAAGTGAGGCGATCACAACTGCGTCAGTTCATTACTATCTCGTACATGAATGGCTTTAACCGGGTGCTGGATCAAACCATCAGCATTCCAGGAAAATGGCGACTTGATAACCTTTCTCCTCTTGGTAATCAGCGTATGACGATAGGTCTGGAATCAGTATATTTTTTACCCTGGTATTCGTATGGGTTTCAATTCGCTTTCTATTATCGGTTTGATTTTTATCTTCTTTCAAAAGATTCAACACCATTTTCGCGTTACACCTCATATCCTGTTATCAGGGCCGGATTGCGAACCCAAAATGAAAATCTTGTATTACCGCGGTTTTCTTTCGAAGTATCGTATTACGGAAGGAATCAAAATTTTCTTTCCGCCTGGGAATTTAAATTCTCTACCTCCATGGATTATCTGTTTGGAACGAGCCAGGTTTTTAAACCACAGGTATCCGTATTCAACTAACGATTGAATGTAATCCAGATTCGAAACCGAAACAAAGAGTAAACATCAAACGAATTTTTCTCCAGATTTCTCTGGGGCAGCAACAGCGATCGAGGTGGGTTCATCTTCCTTTCCATCCTTATTGATATACACGTGAGTGAACTCTGCCCCGAATAATAGTATTAAGCCAGCATAGGAAACCCATAGGATAATTAAAATGACAGAACCCGCTGCGCCATACGTAGAACCAATATCACTATGTCCGAAATAGAAACCTAAGGCAACCTTTGCAATAACAAATAAAAATGAAGTAAGGAAAGCACCCGCCCATACACCCGACCATTTTACTTTCGCGTCAGGAAGAAATTTATATATAGCCGCAAACAGAATGGTGATAATGCCGATGGAAAGCAATGCATCCAATCCATAAAAAATGAATGTCAGTGATTCAGACAAATGATCAGTGACCCAGCTACTGAGTTTTGCCAACCAGGCTGAAAGCACCAGTGATACCAGCAACAGAAATCCGATAACGAGAATAAGGCCGAACGAGAAAACACGATCCATTATGAGAGCCCATATTTTTTGCCTGGTCTTTGGTTTAGGTTCTACATTCCAGATTTTATTCAACATCTGTTGCAATTCAGTGAAAACGCCCGTAGCTCCGAAGAGCAGAATAGCTACACCAAATATTGATGACCACACGGTCTCTTCACGCTCGCTGGCATTGCCTATAATGGATTCAATGTCGCTGGCTACATCGCCCCCCAGCACAAGTTGTATCTGATAGGATATTTCTGTTCCTACTTCTGCTTTGTCATAAAAGAAACCAGCAACATTAATGATGATAACGAGCAATCCAGGTAAAGAAAAAATAGTATAGTAGGCAATGATAATACTGGCGTTGAATGGCTCCCGCATTCTCCATACATGGAAGGTATCCGCAAGTAATGATTTAAATTTTCTCAGTTTATTCATAATTTCAGTTCATAATAAGCGGGTACTATTTCCTGAGGTGAAATCGGATTTTAGTGCGATACCGTTCGTGGTTTTAATTGGCTACATGCCATCTCGTTGACAAAATCGGAAGTCATTGAATCAGCATATACATCACATGCATCAAGTAAAGTACCTTTCCGTCCATCCTTGGTTTCAATCAGATAAAGAATGGTGCTGTCCTGCGCGTGTGAGTATGCTTCAAACCTGAAATAATTAACAATAGAAACCTGATTTGACGTGTAGAAATAGCCAGGCAGTATACCAATAAGCCGGTCGCCAGCCACTCTGAAAGTCTCGGTGAATCCTTGCTGTCTGGTTTTAGAAAGGCATTCAGCCAATGTCTTCTCTGGTAATGCAGTGGTGCTCCTGTCTGTCCTTAAAATCATAAGGTGGGTTTATATAGGGTTACGGATATCGAAATAATTCTGAATAAACGGGTTATTAAAAAAGCGTTACCAGTTTACTGATAACGCCTTTTGTTAAGTAAATTGAGGTTACCTGAATTGCCACTGGCAATCAACCAGGCGAGTCATTTAAATCTTTACTTTCTCACCAAGGTTGTTGGCTGTTTCTCTTCCTCTTTTAACAGCTTCATCCACACCCACATTGAATTTTCCCTTTAGGGATTCGAATGATTCGTCAACAGAACCTTTCAGGCTATCAGTTAACCTGCGAGATCCGTTCGCCACGTCTTGTCTTGTTTCCCTGCCGCTTTTAGGAGCCAGTAATATTCCTATTGCCACTCCGATAGCTGCGCCTGCCAGTAATCCACCAATAAGGTCTTTTGTGTTCATAATTCGTTGAAAGTTTAAATTTGCGTTTCTCACACTTTGTGAGATTTACTTTCAGATAAGAAAATTATATGCCATGCTTTATATTCCCTTTAAACACGTCCTGACCTGTTCTGTCACGCTGATCGGGTAAAATGTACACGGTATGTGTACATATTTGCAGAACGTATTACTGCGCTCACCTGATGGCCATTAAAAGAATCGCACCAAAAACTTTACACTGCTTTTTTTCACCAGCGATATTTACCAGACTGGTCATCCAGCAAGTTTAAAATGTATGCAAAACGTAGTGCCCTTGTTCAACTCACTCGTCACTTCAATTTGCGCATTGTGGCTGTTGAATATATTTTTGGTTGACGTTAATCCGAGGCCCATACCATTTTGCTTGCTTGTAAAAAACGGATCAAACAATTTTTTTAAGTCCATCGCGGGTATTCCTTTGCCGTTGTCTGCTACTGAAATGGTAATTGTATCATCCTGACAGGATGCATTCACTTTTAATATCCCCTCGCCAGGTGACATGGCTTCAATGGCATTTATGATGATGTTAAGAAAGGCTATTTGAATCTGATCCTTATCCACCAGTACCCTTGGCAGGTTATCCTGCACACTGGTGATCAGTTGAATCTGGTTGAGATTAATCCGATCCTGTGCAAGCTTGAGGGTATCATTGAGAAGATCACTTACCAGATTTAATCCAAGGTTTAATTTTCGTTCTTTGGAAGTATTCAGCATCTCACCCATAAGTACCTCAATACGGTTCGCATTTCGTTCTATCATATCACTATAGAAAATAGCGGACTCATTGGTGGTTGATATTTCGCCACGCAGCTGATCAAGGGCCAGGCTTATGTTGGTAAGTGGATTTCTTACTTCATGCGCAATGGTTCTGGAAATTTTTCCTGTTAATGAAAGGCGCTCCGCCAGCAGCATTTCATTCTCTGCTTCCTTGCGCAGGGTCAGGTCATGAATGATTCCCTGATAATAACAGTTATCCTGATTGGGATCAGAAATAAATACACAGTTCAGCAGACAATATTTTTTCTCCCCATCACGGGTTACCAGATCAACTTCAAAATCACGGATTTGTCCATCTTGTGATAATTTGATCCTTGAATTTTTCATAGTCATCAGGATTTGAAAAGATTGACGCTTAGCGGAACCGATGAGTTTTCAATACCTGCATATCCGGTAAACTGCAGAAAAGAAATATTGACAGTCAGAAAAATCAATTTATCCGTAGCCAGAAAGATAGGATCAATAGATCGTTCAAAAAGTGCGCGGTATCTTTTTTCTTTCACATCGAGTTCATTGATAATCCTTTTCTGATTCAAATTGTATTGATGCAGCTGGCGCTGGTTTTCCTTATGTTCGGTAATGTCCAGAACAGCTCCAAAAATATCTGTATCTCTTTGTGCATGAGGTTTTGCTGTAAGTGAAAAATGTCGCAGTACACCATTTTTCGATCATCCGGTAATTAATTGCAGCTCCTTTTTTATTGGTTTTCACCTGATGCAGGAAATCCTCCATGAAGTGGACATCGTCAGGATGTACATCCTCCATAAACGTGCTCCAGGAAACCGGTTCATCTGAATGTTTACCAAACATTTTATAGAGACCTTTTGACCAATGAAGATCATCATTGGTTTCCGTCCACTTCCAGCTCCCCATTTGTGCAAGTGATTCTGCTTCGTTCAACAGCGTTTCACGTTCCTCCATCTGGGCGCGTTGAATCTTTTGAGCCGTTATGTCGGCAAGGGTAGTGACAAAACCATCTTCTGATTTTGTTATGGTGATGAAAACACACTTACTCGCCTTGCCTTTTAATTTATAAACTTTCTCAAGCCGTTCTGATAAACCGCTTTCAACCACCTTCACGTATAATGGAAACAACTCACCAGATACTTCCGGCATTTGCTCCAGCAGCCGTTTCCCGATCAACTGATGCCGTTGAGAATACATGGCATTGGTAGAAGTTTCATTGGCAAGCATCCATTCAAAATCAACGATGCCACCTTCCACATTCCGAACGGACTTGAATGCAGCTATTTCAGATTGTGAATGATCGAATAATTTACTGATTATTTCGTGGGTGAAGGTTTCCCCGTCAAGTTCCCTATACAGCTGCTCCCCTTGCAGCACCATTCAGGGTTACCATATGTGGAGGGTAAATGTTAATCTCGGGTGTAGTTTGCTTTTGATTGCTGGTCATGTTGCTTAATTGCTACAAGTGTGGAAATAATTCAATAGGAAAAGTGCGATTAATCTCTTCAGATGTTTGTCATTGAAGTTCAAATCAACTTCGGGCAAACTGGCCTGATAGTTATGCATGATCGCTGAGTATGAAAGAAAATGATCGTTCCTGGTTTTCATAATCCTAAATTAACAATGGTCACATTTATCAAATCGATAATTTTATCCATACCACATATGGGTTACAAATAAGTGAGGTTCAGGTTTGGGTTTGGTTATCCCGGCAACGGGATAACCATTTTTTATGCCGCGATATTATAGAGTTTAAGTTTATTGTAAAGTGTTTTCCTGTCAATACTGAGCAGGTCTGCTGCCTTGGATTTATTATAATTCACTTTTTCAAGCACATCAATAATCGCCTGCCGTTCTGCTGTCCAGGCAATGGATTTCAGCAAACCGATATTTTCCTGCATGATCTCACCCTCACTGGTTAATCCCTGTGTTTGAATAATTTCCTGAGGCAAACTGTCCTTTTGAATTTCATCTCCGGTGGTGAGCAACACCGACCGCCTGATTACATTGTTTAACTCCCGGAGGTTTCCATGCCAGTAGTAGCTGGTGAGATAAGTTTTTCACTTCGTCCGAGAATGTCTGTACATTTTTACTGAGGACGATATTTGCCTTCTTCAAAAAGAAGTCCGCAAAAAAAAGAATATCATCCTTCCGATCGCGCAATGGAGCCAGTTGAATTTTAAATTCATTAAGACGATGATAAAGATCTTCACGAAGTCTTCCTTCTTTCACTGCTTTGGAAAGGTTCTCATTGGTGGCAACAATCAGCCGGACATCAATTTCAATATCCTTCGTTGCGCCTATGCGTTTTACCCTGCGTTCCTGAATTACCCTCAATAACTTAACCTGATTTTCATAGGAAAGATTTCCTATCTCATCAAGGAAAATGCTTCCCCCGTTGGCAACTTCAAAGCTGCCTGCTTTATCTGCAATGGCGCCTGTGAAAGATCCTTTCACATGTCCGAACAATTCACTTCCGGTAAGTTCCTTCGGTAATGCACCGCAATCAATCGCTACAAAAGGATGATTTGCACGTGTGCTGTATTTATGAATCGACTGGGCAACAAACTCCTTGCCAGTGCCCGTCTCGCCATTGATAATAACCGAAATGTCAGAAGGCGCTATCAATTCAATATACCGTTGCACTGATTGTGACTGAGCGCTCTTACCGGTAATAAACTCAGTTGTTGAAGAAGAGTTTGTATGATTCGGTCTTTTTGCCAGTGGTTCACGAACAACAGATCCGTTGTGAGGGGCTGCCTTGACATGACTCTTTTCAATAGTTTCGCGTATCGTTATCAGCAATTCATCCGGATATAAAGGTTTGGTTACGTAATCTGAAGCACCATACCGGAAAGTATCTACGGCCGTTTTTACATCAGAGTAAGCGGTGATGATAATAACAGGCACTGCCGAATTGAGTATCTTGATTTTCTGAAGTAATTCGACACCGGTCAGGTCAGGCAACTTATAGTCAGACAGGATCAGATCATAATCGTTCTGCCGGAGCAGGTTCAGTCCATCCTCACCATTATAGGCAACGTTGACTTCGTAATTATTTTTTCCAAGAAACCTTGAGAGTACGAGGCAAATGTCGCGATCATCATCAATTACAAGTATCTTCAGCATAAGAGGGTAAGCATCAAAATTTAAGCTATTGTTTAACTCACACCTGAACCCAGAATTCAATCTGTTTTCCTGTAGTTCAGATGAGTGATTAAATAAGAAGCGAATATCCCTACATACCCCGATTTAAATGTTACACGAGTAGTGAACATACTTACAGAAATCCCATGTTTTTATGGCGCAGGCAACCTGATGGCGCTGCTTTAAGGCCATCTGGGAGGTTATTACTGAATTAGAAAGGCTATATGGTAATATTAACCTTTGACAATGGTTTCTCTTTTTTAAGATCCGTTACTTTATGAAACGGAATCAATACTCTGATGAGTAGTACCACTACCGCGAATAGCCCCAGATATCCAATCAGGAATCTTACGGAGAATTGAAACATTTCATTCATAACATTGATATTTCCAAATCCCGGAAGGAATATCGTGCCATTTAATAATCAACCTTAAAATAGCCTGAAGCCGGGTGTCTGTAGACCATTCACCCCAGGCATGATGAAAATTGCAGGCATCCGTATACATGATGATCAATTTTGATTTACACAGCGTACTTTCCTGTCTGGCACCAATTTTACAAGAGATTCATAAATAATAAGCAGGTATAGTCTCTCTTACATTATTGTGATTGTTTTAATAATTTTCTGAGGACCCAAGGTACATGAAGAAGTCAATTTCATTCTTTCATAAATTTCACGTTGCACGAAGATCGTTTTACTTCCTGCTCATCGTTTCCATTACGCTGCTGGCTGTGTTCCTGACCGATTTCTGGCTCTCGAAGTTTATCGAAAAGGAAATCAAAACCAGGGTTGAACTACTGAATGGAAAAATAAATGCCATTAAAGTTACACTCTTTACCCGCACACTACGTGTAGAATCCCTTGAATGGGCCTCTACGTCAGAGGATAAAAATCTAAGGCAGCATTCGCTTCGGATAAAAACCCTTACTGCCCGCGGCATCAGCCTTTATGAGCTTTTTGCCAACAAGACGATCAGCTTCGACAAAGTAACAATCGACAGTGGTAAATTTCAGTTTGACCGGAGTAGCAAAAGTATCTTTCCAAAGACCGGTAATTTTGACGCACCCATCTTTAAATTTAAGTCAATTGTGCTCGCATCTATTGAGACCCAGGTTACCCTGGATTCAGCAGTCAGTTTTTCAGCTATTCTTAACTGCAATCTGAAAGACGTATACATTGAAAAGAATTCAACCACGGCAATTCAATACTCTGGTACGAGTGCCGTTGGTTCTGTAGAAAAAATCAGTATCAGCAGACATGAGGGAATGTATGGGATGACCATCGCAAGTCTGGCTTTTAATACAGAAACGAAACAGATAACCGTAGATTCAACCCTGGTTATTCCAAATTTCGAAAAATTTAAATTTGCTCAACAGGAAGGCAGACAAATAGGAAGATTGAATCTCTCGGTACCCAGGATATCCGTGTCCGGTATGGATTTCAACAAGCTTGCCGACACGGCCTGGATTGCCTCAAAAATTGAAATAGCTTCTTTTGATTTGTATTCATTTAAAGACAAACGGGTAACGTATTTCCCGGTGTACAGGGAGTTACCCATGGAAACCTTTCTCAAGCTTCCATACTTCATTAAAGTAGATACCATCGTTATTCATAAATCACACATCAATGTAGAGGAATTTCCAGAGAACGGTATTGAACCAGGCACTGTAACGTTCGATGAACTGACCGCAACCATAACCGGCTTGAACAACCGTATAAAGGATGAAGACCCTAAGCATGCCACATTAAAAGCAACTGCATTGCTCATGAATAGTGGAAGGATTAATGCAACCTTTCTATTTCCTTTGGACGGTTCCGCCACGTATCAGGCAGAAGGGACTGTTTCAAAAATGTCATTTGATAAGCTTAATCCCATATTGAAAAGCGCGGCAGATGTAGAGGTAGAATCGGGATATATGAATAACCTGATATTTAATTTTAGTTATACCGATCGTGTTTCGAGGGGTAAACTTGAAGTTGACTATGAGGATTTACATATTCTCGTACTGGATAAAAACAAGAGTACAACCAATGAATTTAAAACCCTTCTTGTCAATGCGTTTGTCAAAACAAACATGAATAAGGATAAGTCACCTGTACACAAGACAGCGGAAATCAATATTGAGCGTGATCGGAATAGATTCATTTTTAATGTCTGGACCAAGTCTGTCCTTGATGGATTGAAGAACAGTATGCTTAAGAACTTTGCAAACCAGGGAAACCAGAAGAAAGCAGAGGCAAGAAGAAACAAAAAATAACTGATTGAGTGGTTCTGCCCGTACGCTAACTGGCGAAAATATTCCTCATCGTGAAAATGGCTCTACACATTAAAATAAATATATAGCCAGAATAACCAGTTAAAGCCCTTGATATAACTGGTACACTTATTTCTATACTGTCCATGTAACATAAAATGTAAATATGATTTTTATGTAACGAGCAGAAAATGGAGCATTGGATAAACCTTTGCCACAGCGAAGCAACTGACGCATCTATACCCATGAGCAAGGCGGGTAATTGTGGTCTTAAAAATAGTGAGGATGAACCGCAGGAGATCAAAAAAACAAAGAGGTTCATCATGTTAGTGAAAATGACGGAAAGCAGAATGATCAAACCGAAAGCATTGAAAATATAAGTTTCTTTAACCCGGTTAACATGACACAGTGCCGCTTCCTGTTTACAGAAAGTTAAACCAAATATACAATGAATATGAAAAGAATTAGTTTAGTGGCGATACTGGCAACCTTTATGGTGCTGGTGCAAGCTCAATCATCTTTCGCACAAGTAACTGCAGACAAATCACTCGACTCATGGACATTGCTGGGCACCCGCACTGTTGACTATACGCTCGACCGTGACGTGATCAATTTTCAGGAAAGCGGAGAATATTTTCAAACGCTGAAATTTATCGTGAAAAACGGTACACTCAATATGCATAAGTGCACGGTTCATTTCGCTGATGGTGATTCAAAAGTGATTGAATTATCTGAAGAAATGAATAGAACAAACGATGGACGTATTCTCGACTGAGAGGGTAGCAACAGAAAGATTGAAAAAGTAACGTTCTGGTATGATAGTAAAAATGATTCTAAAGACAAATCGATTGTAGAGCTTTGGGGTAAGAGGTAACAGCGATTTTCAGCTTTGGAATGTGAAAGGCCTCTTCGGAGGTCTTTCTTTTTTTATACGATTACTGATAGTACACATAACTGAAATACGCTCATCTTAATTTCTTGGGCTTGTATAAAAATCCACAATTACAATAAATTATTTCCCAAACGATTAACTGATTCTTCACGATAAGCTACAACCAGCCTTGTAAGCACATAAAAAATAACTGGCACATTTCTTACACCACTGTCTGACTATAGTGGCTTGGTTTACATATTTTAAAATAAATTAACTAAAAAAACAAAAATGAAAAAATCAATTCTTTTAGGTTCTGCGATTATCCTTGTCTTTATGGCATCATTCGCTCAGGCTCATGCACTAAGACGGTATCACCAGAAATCAGCAGTGATCGCTGTATCGCAGAAAGTTCATCCCGATGGAGTCATGATGACAGGCGGAACGATGAAGCTGGTGAAGGATGGGGTAATTACACCGATGCAAACCGAAATTACAATGAGTAATGGAACAAGTGTGCTGGTCGATGGCACCATCATTAAAAAAGACAAAACACGAATGATGATGCAAGATGGTCAGCATATGGATATGGCTGGCGTAATCACCGAAATAAAAGACTAAAGAAAATAAAAGTCACCCAACGACCTTTAGAGAAGGAAGGTTAATAATCATGAAAGACCGTGAACAAATATGTTCGCGGTCTTTTATGCGTTTAATATATGCCTCCCTACATCTATGAAATGCACATGGCTCTTTCGCTCATTATATAATCAAACTTCATAATACGATTGGAATGGTCATCACAATCCAGCTATATCATCATAGATAATATTACGAACCAGGCTGCATAGCCATACTACTTTTTGAAATCAACGCTATACTTATTTTTACATAGTGATCTTTATGGTCATTGATCAATGTGAAAGTCTGATCAGATTGCCTTTCACCATCCACCCAGACTTCCTCCTGGTTATCAGATGACTGATTTACCTCTATATAATATACTGATTCAAGAAAGCGGTACGTAACGGAAAATGACTTCCAGTCACCGGGAACACAGGATTCAAACCTGAGTGTATTCCCCTCTCGCTTAAGTCCGAGAAACGATTCGATAATTAATTGATACATCCAGCCGGCAGAACCGGTATACCATGTCCAGCCTCCCCTGCCTATATGAGGATCAACACCATATACATCAGCTGCCATCACGTAAGGTTCCACCTTGTAGGTATCTACTTGCTGGGGTGTTGTTCCATGATGAATGGGATTGATCAGGTTCAGGAGTTCTTCTGTCATGGCCTGATCATGTTGTCTCGCAAAGGCCATCACCATCCAGATAGCGGCATGTGTATACTGTCCACCATTTTCACGTACGCCAGGAGAATATCCTTTAATATAACCTGGGTCCATCGCTGACGTATCAAAAGGAGGATCCAGTAATTGAATGATTCCTTTGGTTCTGTTGATGAGATTTTTGCTTACCGCCTTCATCGCAATATGTGACCGGTGAGCATCGCCCGCTCCAGATAATACAGACCAGCTCTGTGAGATGGCATCAATTTTACATTCATCATTGGTGTTGGATCCCAACGGACTGCCATCATCAAAAAATGCCCGCAAATACCACTCGCCATCCCATGCATGAAGACGGATGTTCTCTTTTAGTTGCACTGCCTGACTTTCACACACGGCAACAAAGTCATGATCATCACGAAGTGCTGCGATTTTTTTAAACTTGACAAGAACATCATAAAGGAAGAAAGCAAGCCAGACACTCTCGCCTTTATCTTCTATACCTACCAGATTCATTCCATCATTCCAGTCACCTGATCCCATCAAGGGAAGTCCGTGTTCACCAAAGCGCAGGCCGTGTTCAATGGATTTTTTACAATGTTCATAAAGGGATCCGTTTTTACCTGAAAAATTCGGCAAGTCATAATATGATTCTTCATTCGTATTAAGTTGCCTTCCCTGAAGGAATGGAATGAGTTCATTCAGGACATGGGTATCATCCGTCATAAGCACATAGCGACTGGTGACATAGGGCAACCAGAGAAAATCATCGGAACAGCGTGTTCGTACACCACGACCTGCCGTAGGATGCCACCAATGCTGAACATCGCCTTCCGTAAATTGCCTCGAGGCACATAACAGAATCTGTTGCCTTGTCAATGAGGGTTGGGTATGAATAAGCGCCATCACATCCTGAAGCTGATCGCGAAAGCCAAAAGCTCCACCCGACTGATATAAACCACTGCGCCCCCACAGACGGCATGAAAGAACCTGATAAAGCAACCATCCATTGGCCAGCATATTGATTGAAGGATCGGGTGTATTAACTTGAACGGCTTCCAGTGCAGAAGTCCAGAACTGCTGCACATGCGCAAGTGAATTTGCTGCTTCACTTCCCTGAAAATGTTTCACGGTAGTGACTGCTTCGGCCAGGTCATTGCCGGCACCCAGCATAAAAGTAGTCGTATGCTCTTTATCATTTTCCAATACAAACTGAACTTGTATGGCGGCACATGCATCCAGGCCTGCACCCGATTTTCCTGACAAGTGAGTACGACTCATGGCTTCAGGATTTTTAAGTGTTCCGTTTCGCCCTATAAACTCTGTGCGATCGGTGGTATATGTGAACCCTGAATGATCTACATCGAAGAAGGAAACGTAGTTTTGAAATTCTGTATTAAATGAGTTACGAGCCATCAACGCGCCAGTTGCCGCATTCATTTCCGTAACCATGTGCATGATGGATTTTGATCTCAACTCTCCCAGCACCCACTCCACATAACCCGTGGCAGAAAGTTTGCGTACCCGGCCAGATCGGTTACTGACTTTCAGTGAAATAAATTTTACAGGATGGTCTTTATCAACATGCACAGTCACTTCGGACACAATTCCGGCTTCACTATGAGTAAACTTACTATACCCAAATCCATGCTGCGTGATGTAGGCACTTTGACCAAAGCCAGACGGGCCCATGGGAGACCAGAATTTTCCACTTTCTTCATCTCTTAAATAATAGGTCTCTCCGCTTCCGTCAAGCACTGAATCATTTTTCCACGGTGTAAGCCGGTATTCATGCGCGTTTTGAAACCATGTATAAGACGAACCCGTTTCGGAGATGATCGTTCCGAATATCGGATTGGCTATTACATTGATCCATGGCAATGGTGTTCTCTTCTTTTCTTCTGTGATAATGAAGTATTCTTTACTATCAGCAGAAAATCCACCCGTTCCATTAAAGAACTTAAGATCTGTCGGTAGTTCAATTCTGGTGGTTTGTGACGGATAATTTTTTTCCGGAATTAATTTTGGAACGGAAGCTTTCACTACAAGTCGCTTGTTCACCTGGTCCTCGAGCGATCCGCGTGTATCGCTGATCATGACACGCGCCACCGTCTCCAGCAAAATGCGATCTTCGGTGGAGACCTGTTCGATGGGCCTCACAAAAATACGTCCTCTCTTTTCCTGCCCATAATTTCCAGCAATCGCGGCAATCAGTCCTTGAATCTGATCCTGCAAAATCTGCCGGTAGGCACCCGGATCCTCATTGATAATAAACAAGTCAACCGCAAGCCCATTCATTTGCCAGTACGCCTGCGCCTTGATCAATTGTTTTACCAGTGAAATATTATTGTAGTCGGTGATCTGAATCAGTACAATAGGAAGATCTCCAGAGATAGAGTAACTCCATAATGAAGACTGACCACGCATGTTTTTCTGAATCACATTTGAATTCGTTCTTAAAACAGGGTTGAGATAAAGTATAGAACTGGCCAGTTTACCATATACCTGGGCGTCAGCTTCCGTAGCTCCAATCTGACGAAGTACTACCTGGCTATGTGTCCATGATAACTCAAAGGCGCGATCTCTCAATTGCTTGTCTTGATACTTATCAATCAAAAACTGATTTGATTCACGTGAATCCCCGGCACCTGTCACCATGTCAATGATAGCAGTCTCGCCAGACTGCAACATGATTTTGTACTGAATTGCAACGACAGGATCCAGTACTGAACCCTGTGTGTTGGAAAGTTGCTGCACCTGATCAATCATTCTTGGGTGCATGAGTGTGTAACCGCGTCCAATAAATTTACTTCGGTCTGTTTCATAGGAAACCTGATCGTTATACACACCACTTACTTTCATCAGGTGAAACATCCAGGGTGGATGTTCCTCTTTTGATCGTGGGCGTCTTGTACAGATAATGGCATGCTGGTCATGACGTATTTCAGTTTGTACAAAAAGATTGCTGAATGCAGGATGCGATTCATCAGCTATTGAAGTGGCTAAAACAACTTCGCCATAACTGGTGATTTCCATGGTTCGCTCTGAAGCTGAATGGTTGGTAAGGTGAATACGCCTTACTTCAACATCATCCTCAGGAGATACGATGATTTCCGTATATGTTTCAATTTCATTATCGCGTCTGCGATATTCTACCCTTCCCTGCGAGAAGATTGCTTCATAATGATCCGCTTGTTTCAGCGTAGGCTGATGGGCCGTAGACCAGAATAATTTCTGGGTGCGATCATGTATGTAACAGAATGTTCCCCAATTGTCGCAGGTGCCGTCTTCACGCCATCGTGTTAATGATGTCTCTTTCCAACGGCTATATCCGCCACCAGCATTGGAGAGCATGACAAAATACCTTCCATTGGAAAGCAGCTGAACCTCGGGCACAGGAGTATTTGAAATTTGAATTACCCTTATTTCACTTGTTGTTAAAGCCGTACTTAGATTTTCATTCACGGAAGTAACCGAATAAACACCCGTAGATTTAGGAACACGCTCCTGCAGTAGCAGCAGTGCTGTTTGAAATTGAAGGTCTGCCTCAAATCTCTTTTGCATGGGTTTATCAAGCAAAACATACGCAAGTGAAAGTAAACTCATGCCTTGATGATGCGACATAAAGGTTTGAATAATCGCATGAGACTGACCGCGTGATAAACGTCCGGGTGTATAATCGATGGCTTCATAAAAACCATATTGTCCCTCAAACCCACTGGCTTTCATTCTTTCAAGATTACTGCAGGACTTCTGAGGATCGATCATTAATGCCAGTACCGTTGCATATGGAGCAATAACGCGATCAAGACCAAGTCCGCTTTTAAACCCAAGACCAGGCACGCCAAACGCCTTGTACTGATACGTTAAATGAGTATCTACAAGATTGTAACAGGATTCAGAAATCCCCCATGGTATGTCTTGCTGAACACCATATTCAATTTGTTTTTTCACATTGCCAATACACATCTCATCGAGCAACGTATTTTTATAGGTGGGCATCACCAGCTCAGGCATCAGATACTCAAACATAGATCCGCTCCATGAAAGCAGAACAGGCGTATTGCCGGCTGTCGTTAATCTTCTGCCCAATACAAACCAGCTTTCCTGCGAAAGTTTTCCCTGTGCAATGGCAACAAACAAACTGAGCCTTGCTTCAGAGGCAAGCAAATCATAAAATCCATGATCACGCTGATGCATATCTACCGAGTAACCAATGGACAGCAAGTGCTGCGATTTATCATACAGAAAGTCATAATCCATGACTGAAAAATCGTAACACTGGGCAATAAGTTCTTGAAGCACCTTGATCTGTTCGCGTGCATACGTACCGGCCATATTCACCGATTTCTCAAAATGATCAAGCCAGAGGTTTTCATTATCTGAATTTTCTCTACTCTGCTGAACTCCCAGTTCTACTTTAACTTTTTTATCCAATTGTGATAATTCAGTCAGTGTTGGTATTTCGATTACGACATTCCAGTTGAGAAATTTTTCTGGAATAGAATCCGATAACCACGGAGCTGAATCCACGATTTCCTGCTGAAGCAAAATTAATTGCTGCTCAAATAAAGTTAACCACCCTATCTGTGAAGAATCAGATTCCTTATCCACCAACAAAATCAATTTATGATAACGCGTACGAAGATTACTGAGATGATTTTTCAGGGTGAGAAGATTAACGTCTTCGATCACCAGACTGGCATGCAAATGTTGAAGTTCTGATATCAGAGCAACCTCAAGGGGAGAAATTTCCTGAATGGCAATTCTCAGGGTATCCTGAAGGCCCGTCATACATTTCCGGTCAATTATTTTATGGTTAGGGATAGCGATTAATCCCTGACGCAGGGTGAGCAGATGTCCGGCCAGGTTTCCGCTATCAACGGTTGATATATACTTCGGTGACAACGTTTTTAAATCCTGTGTTTCATACCAGTTATAAAAATGTCCTTTGAAACGCTCCAGCTTATCCATGGATGAAAACGTTTTTGATGTCCGCTCAATAAGCTGACGAATACTTGCATAACCAAAATCATATGCAGCCAGACTGGCAAGCAATGTAAGTCCGATATTGGTTGGAGACGTGCGATGGGCTATTACGGTAAAAGGATATTGTTGCAAATTGTCTGGCGGTAGCCAGTTATCCTCTCGGGTTACAAGCTGTTCAAAAAACAGCCACGTCTTTCGGGCCAGTTCGCGCAGATAGATTTTTTGATTTTCTTCCAGTCTGGATTTCGTGGAAACGGATGGTCTTCCCAGTAAATTAACCACTGCCGGTGATATGATCCATGACAAGAGGAATGGCATTGCAGGCCACAATGCAGCCGATGAGGCTTGTATCAACCAGATTAAAATGGAAACAGATAACACCGGTGATATCCACATGGTCAGAAACGTATCGAACAGCCTCTCATCTTTTTTCTGACTTGATCCTGACGGATTCCATTCCAGTAATTTCCTGCCACTGATTAGCAGACGCCACATAGTGCGACCAATGGCATCAATACTGACAAATGCCTCATAAGGTATGCACATCAATGTGAAAACAGATTGAAGCAAACTTCTCGAAGTTATACTGGTGGCATTATGAAGATGCTGAACCATTGGTATCTCCTTTGGTTTTTGAAAAAGGTTCCAGAAAGATGTGATCAACGATGGCGTAAGAACGATCACCATCACTGCCAGTGTCCAGAACCAGTGAGCAGTAAATATAATCCAGCCTGCTGCCAGCAATCCCAGTAATGCTATGGGTACTAAACTTCTTCTCAGGTTATCAAAAATTTTCCAGCGCGACAAAGCAGAAATTGAATTCTTTTTTAATCCATTGCTGGCAGATGGAACAAACGGCAAGAACCAGTTTGCAATCTGCCAGTCACCCCGGATCCACCGGTGACGCCTGCTGATGTCGATACAATAGCGTGATGGATAATCCTCATAAAGCTGTACATCACTCGCGAACCCGCACCGCGCGTATGATCCTTCCAGCAAATCATGACTAAGAATCCTGTTCTCAGGAAACCGGTTGTTCAACGCTTTTTCAAACGCATCGACATCATAAATTCCTTTTCCGATAAAAGAGCCTTCATTGAAAACATCCTGATATACATCTGATGTAACGAGCGTGTATGGATCAATGCCTGCATCATTTTCATGAAGATGCGTATAGCCTGAGCGGGTTGCACCATGCAGACTAATAGCAATACGGGGTTGCACAATGGCATAACCTTCCACCACCCGTTTTTTCTTCTCATCATACACCGCATGATTGAGCGGATGTGCCATCAGTCCTACAAGTTTATGGGCTGCATCCCTGGGCAACTGCGTGTCTGTGTCCAGTGTAATAACATATTTGACTGAGGTGTAGATACGCTCACTTCCCACGATCACTGAAAAGGTCCCTTCTTTTGATTTACTTCTAAGGAGCTGGTTGAGATCGGATATTTTTCCGCGCTTTCGCTCATATCCCATCCATTGTTTATCCTTTTCATTCCACAATCTCGGACGGTGAAAAAGAAAAAAGATTTCATTTGACTCGCTGCCATATTTATGATTCAGATCTTCTATTTTGATTTGTGCAACCTTAACCAATGTTTCATCACAAGGCAAGTGTTCAGAACTGGCATCCTTGAAATCAGTGAGCAATCCGAATAAGAGATTATGATCACGATTAGCCAGAAAACGAACTTCCAGATCTTCAATAAGCTTTTCAATTTGTAATGATTCGGTCAACAATGTGGGCACAACCACCAGTGTCCTGTACTGGTTTGGTATTCCCAGTGAAAAATCCATTTTGGGTAATGGCTTAGGACGTACCAGGAGCGTTGCAAGCCAGTTGGTAATGGCCATTGCAAGTTGACTGACACTCACAAGAGATAATAAAATAATAATGATGAGCCCCCAGGAACGAATCCCCTCACCTGACGCTTTGAGTGCCATCAGCCCTCCTGCAAGTATCGTAATCAGAATAGCGGTAAAAACATAGATTTGATAGTCGGAATTATACAATGCCTGCAACAACCGCTGACTTATTGATAACTTAACACCCGCTGCATTTTCTGTTTGTACAATCCCTGATTTTGTCAGGTAATGACCAACATGGGCTTTTCGTGCGTCTCCATGATTGTTGAGGAAACTTTGTCTGGCGAGATCAATAACAATTTGGGCAATTTCCCGCTCAGGCCGGTCGCATCGCCTGGCGATACCTTCTATTTTATGACGATAATCATCGCGCGTGTAAAAGTCCATTTTACGATACACACCGTGAATATCTTGCTGGAGGGTACGTTCCACCACACTCATCATCTCAACAAATTCACGCCAGTCCATTTTTGCCAGAAAGCGCAAACTGTTTATGCTATTACTCACTGAAACCTGATCAGCCGCTTGCTTCTGGTTTTCAATCAATACCATTGAGGCGATGGTATTATCTGTTTCAGAAAGATGTTGTTCAAGCCAGTTTAAGGCGATCGTTAAGGCAGGTCCTTTCCATTGTAATTTGCGTGCAAATTCTGCCACAAAAGCGCTGACGATAGGTGGTTTTGATCTTGCCATATCAGAGATGATGAGCACCAGGTCTTTGGGATTCGTTTCAGCTATAGAAAGTATTTGATTTGCCCACTTGTTGGCAAGTGCAGTATCCATTCGGTCAACGGCTATCCTGGCGGCTACACGGCTGAGATTTTCCAGCAAGGCAAGGCGAAGCATGATGGGTATTGCCCATAATTCACCAATGGTAAGATCGCTTTCTTCCTGATAAGCTGCTACAAATTCTGTTAAACTCTGAATATCAATATGTCCATCGCTGTGTGAAATAATTTCGATGGCAATGTCATACACTCTTGGAAATCCATTATCAAGTTTAGGTAACTCCTTACTGTATCCCTTTGGAAGATACAATTTCCCAATCCTGATTTGTTCTTCAATGAGATAGAAATTATCAACCAGCCATTCTGCGGCCGGGCTTATCGATTTTTTATCTTGTATACTCCTATTCAAAAGTTCATCTACATCAAAGAGTATATCTTCATTCTCCGATAAAGCTTTTAGAAGTAATTCTGGAGAATCGTGATGGCGGATGATATGCCATGACGCAAGGTGTCTGGCATGCAGGTTCATTTGATCTCTGCTGAAAAGCTCTGATCGAAGCGGAGGATTATTATTGACTTCCTGACGGGTGAAATTGTCCTTTTTAAAGTATGACGTTAAGGGATCAAGCAGTTGATCTATTTCATTCGCAATTACTTTCATTCTCGTGGGGAAAAATTTTACAGATCATCTACGTGCTGAATAACAAATCAAAGAAAAATGCTTGCTGACGCGACTTCAGTCAAACATCTTATGGAGTTCATCTTTGATCTGCGGCTTAAAAAAAATACTAAAAGAAGATGTATTCGTTCTTGGCACATCCAGAGAACTAATCAGTATTAATGCTGAATCAGGATAGTTTGCCAGGATATACTCTGTCTTTGCCCAGCCTAATCCATCAGGCAGGTTGTTATCAAGAAAAATGTAATCGGTCTTAACAAGTTTAAGAATTCGCAATCCTTCTGAAATCGAATTTGCGAGCAGCACCTTACCTCCCCTCTTGGAAAAGTATTGTGTCAGTAAAAAACTAAAATCAATATCATCATCGATGATTAATATTTTCTTTCCTTTCACCATGGCTATTGTCACTACTTTTGTATAAAAACCTTACCAGGAAAATAGCTCAGACATACATTCCATTTAATGATCACTAAACAGACCTTGAGGTATTAAATCTGAAAAAGTGTGGAAAATTTTCCACACTGGTAAATGTCTGAAAGCAACGGACCAGGCATTGCACTTCTGATATTGCTCAGAACGGGTAGCCAATAGCTATGTTCAGGATGAGATTTTTTCTTCTCCAGTCACTGCTTGCAAAGTCAATTTCATCCACTACCCATCGGTTTTGTTCTTCCAGGTATGGCTTGCGCAATGGCATGGCGAGATCAAATCGCAGCACAAAAAATTTAAAGTCGTATCGCAGACCAAACCCGGTGCCCACCGCCATTTCGCTGAGAAATGTACCTGTTTTGAATTTTCCTCCCGGTCTTAATTCCTCTTCCTTAAAAAGCCAGATATTGCCTGCATCAAAAAACAAAGCCCCCTTCATGGCATTGTATATATCAAAGCGCAACTCAACGCTGGCCTCCAGTTTGATATCTGCACGCTGATCCAGGAAGTAAGTGCTCGTTGTTACGGTTGTATCCGTTCGCACATTATACGTGCCTGGCCCTACCGAGCGTGCCGGAAAAGCACGAATACTGTTTGAGCCACCACTGGAAAACTGTTTTATGTAAGGCATCACACTTGAATTGCCCATGGCATATCCCACACCCGTAAAGAACCGTGAGGCTAGTTTAGTGTGGGTGTCCAGTTGATAATAATATCGAAAATCAAGATCACTCTTTACATATTGTGAATATGGCGTATTAAAAATATAGTAGGGCTTCTCCGTATTTTTATTCAGGGACTGAAGACCATAGAGCAGGTTTCCCGAAAAATCCGCACCCACATTCAGATAGAAATGATATTTTCTCCGCTCTTTAAGGTGATAGCTGGTTTCAATGTCTTCGTCAAGTTGAGTGTTGAGTGTGAATGCGTATCGTGAACCAATGATGAACTGATTTTGAAATGAATTGGCAAGGGTTGGATTTTGCATGAGCAAAGAATCAAACTCAGCAGATGTTCTCTTTGATTTCACGTAGCTGATATCAATGGGGAAAAGTTCATGTGTTTTAAGCATCGTTTCGCGCCAGATAAACCCATATCCAGCATTGAATGTATTAAGACTAAAGAATTGCATACGTTGCTGAAGATCATAGCCAATTTTAAACTGGGTCTGAGGTAAGTACCTGGCAGATCGGTATCGTATATGAAAGGGAGTAAATCGTGGAACCGACAAGCTTGCCTCCGCTCCTATCTCAAATGAATTGAGATTGCCAGCCTGTTGCTGACTGATCTGCCATTCATACGATGAATGAAGCTTAAGCTGAAATATTTCTGCGCCTCTTAAAAAATTACGGTTATTAAATGTAAACTCAACACCAGGCCCTACAAAATTATTTGATTTTGATACAACCTGAACCTTCATCCGTATCGATTTTTTTTGAAGTGGAGTGAGATATATACGGGCATGAAGCAATGAAGAATCGGTTTTATCTTCTGTGTATTTTATATTGACATACTTAAATGCCTTGAGGCTCATCAACCGGCTCAGTGTATATTCATGATTTACTCGTTTGTAGATGCTGTCAGGCTCCAGGTTAATCGCATCGGTAATTACTTCTGGACGAAAGAAATGCTGACCGTCTATATACGAAAAACGGTTAACATTCAGCGTGTCTCTTTGCAAAGTGAGACTATCGTTGCCCAGCACATAGTCTGGAAAAACGGTAACGGTTTTAACGTGATAAACCTGTGTAGCCTTTTCCGGAATACCCCGTTCATAGTGCAATTCCAGGTCAACGGTATTGGCACCAACGGTACTGTCTGCTATAAACAGCAAGTGGCGATCGTCAAAATAAAAGAAGCCATTGTTTTGCAAAACTTCCTGTAAACGTTGTTGCTCTGCTTCCAGTCTTTCCAGCTGATATCGCTGGCCAGGTTTCACCAATGTGGCTTCCTGTATATTGGCTCGCAACAAGGTTCTGGTGGTATCAAACAAGGTGTATTTGATATCCCCCAAGATATATGGCCGATGCAGCGAAACGTTATAGGTTACAGAACTCTTCTTCTTTCTGGTCTGGATATCGTAGGCTACCGTTGAACGAAAATATCCGTCATTGTTTAATTGATTTTCAAGATTCCCGGCTGTTTTTTCTGGTGTTGCATCTTTTAATAAAACCGGAGGTGAACCCAGTTTTGTTTTAACAAAATGACGAAACCCTTTTTCCTTTTTCGGTGCGCCCGCCACATAATAAAACCATACTGCAATTCGTGAACCCAGGAACATGGAATTGGGATTCGGGGTAATCAACTTTTTTAAATCGGATTTTATACTTTTCTGACCAACGATATCTTTCCCGCATACAACTTTTACTTCGGCTCCCGTATAAAAAGATTCTCCTTCCTTGAGAAATCGGGTAGCGGAACACCCCATGATCAGACATGCAATACTTCCGATGCGGAAAGCGTTCATAAAAATCTCATTTGGCCAGATGCGATACAGTTTCATTAGCATTATTTTTGACTGGCATTGGATCTGAAGAGTTCCCGTAATTTGTTGTAATCCTTGAGGTAAATGAAACCGGTGCCGGTTTCAATCAACTCGCCATCGATGACATCATAATTGCTTAATCTGAAACCTGTGACCCGGAACCGGCCGTCAGCAGTAAGTTTATATTCAAGAGCTGTATCGCCAATGTAATCTGAGGCGTTACCGGTAGTTCCTGCATCGCCTTCAATGTCCAGATTGCCTGAAAGTTTTACCACGAGCCGGTTATTGAAAAGATTTTTGGTCAATCCCACCTGAACTTTGGTCTGCCCTCGTACTTCGTCTCCCTCATAGTTTTCATAGGACCTCAAATCGAAATTAAGCTGAACCCCTTTCAGGTTTTCTGAAAGCCTGTTGAGTTGTTCAGAAAGCAACCGGCTTACACTTACCCGTGTTGTATTGCCAACACTGGAAACCGACTGACTTTCAAACGGACTATCCGCTATGAAGCGTCTGAGTATCAGTAATGCAAAAACCTGTTTATTCAAATCGGATTCACGCGTATTGATATCCTGTAGTTTGGCGTAAATCGCTCCTCCAAAAACATTACGATTGCTTTCAGGCATGTTGATGGCAAATGAAATATCCGGCACCAGCAGCCTTCCTTTTAAGTTGAGGCGGACAATAAAGGGAAGCCGCTTTCCATAGGAACTGAGTTCAGCCCTGTTGCTTATATCAATTTGATTATATACAAGATCCAATGGTGATGCCTGCACCTGATAATTGGCTGTAATATCCATGGCAGCATTGAGTGGATCACCTGACCATACGATCGAGCTTCCCTTTTCAATAACAAACTGTCGCTTTACAAGTTTGTAGAAAAAGAAGTCATAGGTACCCTTCACAATTTCATAGCTACCCGAAAGATTCATGTTTCCTGAAGCATCTCTGTTTAGCACCAGTGAACCATTGCCACTGACGGATAATCTGTCTTCCGTAGACGGATCAATTACAATATTGAGTATGGATTTTTCATTCAACTCAATATTGGCATCGAGAATCATTCCTTTGAATAAGGTATTCGTAGTGTCCTGAATTTGAAGATTGGCAAGAAACAAATCGGAAGTTCCATCTCTATCCACAAACTGGACTATACCCTCTTGCTCCAGCGCAATTTTTTCTGATTCCGGAACCACATAGGTGAGCTCACTGCCTTCGCTTAAACTTACCACCATATCGAGCTTTGGTTCGATACTGTTTCCCGTAATCGTTGTGGTAGAGTTCAGCTTCAGTAATCCATAATACAATGGGTGATCATTTTTAGTGGTGTTCATCACTTGAAAAGACTTTGAGGTTACCCGAAGATCAAAATCAAACTCTTTATAAACTTCAGTAAGAATTGACCCATCAATAACGGCCACATTCTTTTGTAAATCCTGCAACCTGAAGCTATTAAATACGATTCCTTTCTCCGTAAGGGATATGGTTTCGTTTTGCAATGAGAATGAGCTATTTAAATACGTTGATAAAAAAGATGCATTACTAAATGTCAGATCACCTCTTATAGTCGGAACATTTTGAATCGATTCAATTTTTATATTCCCATTCATCAACCCATTCAGCGCTTTCAACTGGTTAAATGAAAGTGGTTCCAGTAAACTGAGCTTAAAAGGTGACATGGCCAACTGCATCATGAATGCTGATTTTTCGGGACTGTTGTCATAGGTTCCCGCGGCACTCAGGTCAAGGCTATCTCCTTTAATGGTTGCCTCAATGGTATAAAGATTAGTGGCGTGATCAATATTTAAAATGGCATCTCCCCATAATTTTTCAAAAATTTGTAATTGCGATATGTTTAGCCTGGAATGAAATGAACCATCATTCAGCCATGATAATTTAATTTCGCCATCCAGTTCACCACTTGCAGGCACGACACCTGAAACCATTCTGGTGATATTGGATAATTTAAAATGTGAGAATTGAAAGTTAAGTGATGAGTCAGCCTTTTCAGCCACTATGCCTATTCGCTCTTTTTCAAGAGATAATAAAAAGTTACTGGTCAGCAGCGACCGATTGGTTATTTCAATATAATTATCAGGTGGTACATCCCATTTTTGATAGTTGAGTATGACCTGACCAGGAATTAAATGAAAACGAAAGCCCTTGTTTTTACGGGCCTCCATATCGGCACGTAGTACATATTTCTGTTTCTTTTCAGCATCAAGAATGACGAATGAACTTTGAAGTGTGTCATTTGTGAGTTCTCCCTCAAAGGCAAGCGCATTTATATGCAGTGTATCCAGGGTTAGGTTTTTAAATTTGAAGCCATAGTAAAGAGCTGAACTATCAGAATGTACGTTCAGTGATATCGAATCAACCGCGACAGCGGCATACTGCATTTCGGCAAATGCAATATCAATCAACATTTTTTTTGAATCGCTGTCAAATTCGCCTTGAATTTTTCCCGGAACAAAAGGCTTTAACTCAGGAAAAATAATGCCGGTCAGGAGCTTTGTGTTTTTCAATGTAAGATCAAACTTGAAATTCTGAGACTCAGTAAAATCAGTAAGCGTAGTATCTCCGAGGGAAAAGTACTGATTAATATGCTGTCGGATCATTTGAGGCAGACTAAACAGATTAATGGTGCCGGTAAAATCTCCAGAAAGTATATCGGATCGGATCGTAATGGTACTCTCTCTCTCCTGATCGATGGATACGTACAATAAAGAATCTACTTTATAGAGAGTTTCACCATTATAAATGGCAACATTCCTGATTTGCTGTAGTGCCATTTATACTCTTCAAATCACGTGTGGCCAATGCCACTACTATAGCGCCTCTTGCTTTAAGTGGTCTTATAGAAAGATGTAGTTTTTGTAAATCCATACTTTTCAATTTAAAATCCAGTTTATAAAGAGGAACATATTCACTGAAGTCAATATCACCTTGCAGCACAAAGTCAAGATTTTTATCTTCCAGGCGATGCAATACCGTTTAAAATGGAATTTTTTACGGAGCCACCTATTTCAAAATCCTTATAATCATATTGGTTAAAACGGAGTTCTGAAACACTGGCCTTTATCGTGGCATCGAGGCTTTCTTTAGTTATCCCAGATCCATTTATTTCAGCATCTATGGTAATAGCCCCTAACTTTTCTTGCGCCATCAGTGCGCCAACATTAAAGTTATCGGCACTCATTTTTACATCGTAACTTTTAACAGAACTCAGGTCATAGTGAATTTCCGCGTCCATTTTACCGAAATCACTTTCCAGATCAGCAACGAACTCCGCTTTATTCATTGTTCCCTTAAAGTTCCCTTCCAGGGATATCCAATCAGGAAGCATGACGGCTGAGGGAATCAAAGAATCAGGAAGAATTAATTTCATGTCCTGACTGGTAGTTAGCAACTGATCAAGCTTAACATTAATGAGAGCTTCTCTCCATTCCGACAATCCTTTAATATTGCCTGTAAGTATCACGAGAGTGCTGTCAAGCGTTTTTAATTTCAAGTGATCAATCTGGAGATCGTCAAACGATCCCTTCAAATCAGCAGCAACCGATAACATCATCTCGTCAGGTAATTGAATTGATGAACTATCCAACATGGATGGGGCGAAAAAGAGAATGTCATGCAAGGCAATGAATGAATCGTGCGTATTGAGTTTAAATCTGGCTTTTTCATAACTAAAATCACCTTGCGAAAGGGACCCAAAATCTGCTACCATGTTCAGATCGAGACTGGAAGTCAATGTTTCAGCCCGCAGGTTCTCCATGGTGAGACTGGTATCCGTCAGCCAAAACTTTGAAGTCAATGATTGAAGTGAAAAACCATTACGTTCACTAAATGATAGATTATCAATGAAAGCGCCTATACGCTTGTCTCTCAATTCTATATCATGAACAGAAGTGTTGAGATTAAGAATACTGAGATGATTAAAGTCAATTCCCTGGCGTGTCAAAGGCAAATTGAGTACGTCATACTGAAAACTATCGTTATAGAGTTTGAGCTCTTTCAGTTGTACTTGCCAGCCAAAATCAAGATCAAGTAGTATATTCCCTGATGGGCGCGATGGACTGATACTATCTTCCCTGACTTGATACGATATGTATGAATTATCGATTTGTAATTTCTCCAATTCAACATTCCTGTTTTTCAAATCAACTTTATCGGTTTGAACAGATAAGTCACCAAGCTCGATGTCAATTTTCTGGTCGTTCACAATATTGAAATAATGAAGGGAGACATTATTCAGGTGTGCTTCATCAATATCGAAGTCGATTGAAACCGGAGTCGAAATATCCTGATTTGAAGTGGTTGTATCCATACGATCAGAATACATTCTTAAGGATAACCTCGAATCAAGCAATTCAAAATAGGAAAATTTGTAAATGGACTTTATAAGATCCAATTCCGACAACTTCAAATCCAGGGCTCCCAATGTGGCATCAAGTACATTACCTCCAAACAGATCATGAAACCTGATGGATGTGTGTGTTAAATTCACATCGCCAGGAACAAATGTCCACGCGGTCTTGGTCGTATCCAGGTCATCCCCTGCAAATGAGTCGATGATATAGTCAAAGTTGAATGAACTGTCCCGTTCGGCTCTTTTAATATTCAAGACAGCATTATCAATCTGAATATAATTAAACCCTACCCGCTGACTGAACAATTTCCACAGATCAGTGTCAACTTCAATAGTACCTGCAAATAAAAGCGTATCGGCATGTTGATCTTCAAGATACAAATCATGCAACACGATCTTTTTTGGAAAGGCTAAATATATACTCTTCAGGCTTACCCTGGTATCAATCCTTGTTTCCAATACGCTTAAAACCTGTTTTACTATTCTATTTTGCAGGTACGGAATTCTTACACACAGTATGATGAGAATCAGAATAAAAAGTACAGTTAGGGATAACCATGCTAATCCTTTAAGAATCCATTTCATCAATTTTCTGATCATGATAACATTGGCCACGAAATAAACCCAACAGAGTTGGTCATGATTTTGTATTTACTGATTCTGGCAGTGCAGGATAAACTCATTGTTCCCTGTTAGCGCAATTTATCGGCCATTTTCTACCCCTATAAACCAGTAAAATTAAGACCGCTGATGTAGAAATATTTCTACACATTCAGGTTCTGTAACAACACATTGCTCGCTGTTGACATCAAATCGACCTGTATATTTTTATTAACGCTTCGTGCAGTATGACAAGTGATCATCAAACCTTAGCTCATAGTACCTGGTAAACACAAAGGTTGGAAAGTTATTCCCGGTAAAATCTGATTTAAGGAATGAGGGGTTTGGCTGGCATGATAATTAGATATGAATTATTGAAAACTGCTATATACACTTCGCGATATGAGTGCACAGATCAATACACCATTCTACCAGAAACTGAGTTTTAACCTGATCTCCCTATTCCTTATCGCCATAGCTCTTATTTACGGTCAGTCCATTATACTACCGATACTATTTTCAATACTGCTTGGCTAATGTACTTTTACCGCTTACCAGCTTTCTTAAAAAAAGAAGATTCAACAAGACATTTTCCATTCTTGTGCCATTGATCCTTTCTATTGTGATAGGTGCAGCTATTTTGTATTTACTATCGAGTCAGGTTGTAAGTTTTATAAATGATGTGCCCGCATTGAAAAGCAGGATCAATGAAGTGACCCATTCATTTCAGGTTTGGTTTCGTCATAATACGCACATAACCATAACAGAACAAAATAAATATTTTAAAGAAACCGTCACGGATCTGAAAAATAATGCGCCAGAGCTCGTTGGCTTCACCTTTGTGTCAGTCACCGGACTATTGACGTATGTGGTATTAATGCCACTGTATACTTTTCTGATCTTGTACTACCGAAGTTCAATAAAAGAATTTTTAATCAGTGTATTTAAGAATGCATCAGAACATAAAGTAGAGAACATCCTTACCGAATCAACCAATGTAGCTCAGCGTTACCTGATTGGTTTGTTGATTGAAACAGCAATCGTATTCACATTAAATACAACCGGATTCCTTATTCTTGGAATCAAGTATGCGATATTTCTTGCCATGCTTGCGGCACTCCTTAACCTGATCCCCTATGTGGGAATGCTGATCGCCAATGTTTTATGTATGACCATAACACTGGTAAGTTCAGATGATACCAACAAGGTATTATGGGTTGGTGCAATCCTTGCTGTAGTTCAACTATTCGACAACAATTTTGGAATGCCTCTTATTGTAGGAAACAAAGTCCGAATCAACGCACTTGTTACAATCATAGGAGTATTGGTTGGAGGTGCGCTATGCGGAATACCCGGAATGTTTCTTGCAATACCGGGGCTGGCTGTGCTCAAGGTAATTTTTGATAATGCAGCTGGCTTGCACCCATGGGGTTTAATATTGGGTGAAAGGAAAATTGATGAAGTAAATAAAATTGAATAAATAAATAATACTATGAATACGACAACAAAAGTTATTCTTGGCATTACAGTAGCAGCAGCAGCTGGTGCAGCCATTGGAATATTACTCGCTCCTGAAAAGGGAACCGACCTTCAAAAGAAAATCAAGGAAAGCGCCTCTGACTGGATGCATGAATTCAAAGGTCTGCTTGGATTGGGTAAACAGCTCACAGAAGAATTTAAATCACTCAATATTAAAGGACTGACATCAGAGTTGCTTGATCTGGATGAACATGAAGAAACATTTTACCAGAAAACTCCTCATGGATCAGAAAAAAAATAATGAAACCTGGATTGACAGCGCCAGTGATCTGGTTGATACCTACCGCGATCTGATTACCATACGTGTTGTAGAGCATACTTCGCAAGGAATTTCAATAACCATTGTAGGCGTAATATCGCTTATCATTGGTGTTTTTGTTTTGCTTTTTACAGGTCTTGGTTCAGCATGGTGGCTCGGAGAATATCTGGATAATATGAAAGCAGGATTTTTTATTGTTGGTGGAATCTACCTACTGCTTTTTTTATTAATTCTTGCTACCTCCAGAAAATTATGGATTCCACAAATCCGAAACACAATCATAAAGAAAATCTATGAGCAGGATTAATAACTATGAAGAACTACTCGCAGAGCGCAGGCGACTTGAGCGACAGGTAGTTGAGCAAAAAATACTTTTAAAAGAAGAGTTCACAGGCTTGAAGGGCAAGCTGGAACCTTTGATGAACTTACTGCCTATTCTGAATATTTTTAAGACCAGGGAAAACCGGAGTCCTCTGCTTAATATTATTTCATCGGTCGGGATAGATCTGGTGGGCCAGCGGTTTTTATCGAAAGCTGGCTGGATCACCCGATTTATTGTTCCACTCATAGCCAAAGGATTTACCTCCAGGGCTATTGGCAAAGAAAAAGCAATCAGTAAGCAAATACCAGCAACAGCCGTACAGAAAATAAATCAGGAAGTTTGAAATGAATTTACCATGTATTGAATAAAACACGTATGCTAACAGACCAGCTTGAATATCTCATAAAAATAAATAAAGAAAGAGTTGAAGCCTATCAGAGGGCAGATCATGAGACAAGCAAATCTGAACTGAAAGATATTTTCAAAAAAATGGCTGATGAAAGTCGGAAAAACATTACCGATCTAACCAGAGAGATTATGAATCATAATCAGTCTCCAAATTGCAATACATCAGCCACTGACTATGAAATCTATAATGGCTGGCTTAAAATCAATCCGGTGTTTATTAATGATGATTTCAAATTCATCCTGAACTTATGTGAGCTGACAGAAAGTGCTATTCTTAATGCGTATTCAAAGGCGAATGCGAATTTAACAAACACCCAGCTGGGCGAACTGATCAGGCAGCAGGAAGACTCCCTTAAATCTTCCCTGGAAGCTATCATGACGTATCGTGATGCCTATGCGTGGGAAACAGCTGGGTGATACTTAAATAAATACATCAGATTTACCCGAAAAGAAAATAGCTGTCTGGATCACTTAAATCACTCCATCCTTATAACAGTTTACAGACAAGTGTTTCAATCTCTGACATACACTCCTGCACGGATACTCCGTAATACTATTTTTCAATCTTCAGCATTTTAATTTCTTTACCAAATTGATCTATGGCCTTTGTCGTAGTATATTTAAAAGTCAACCAGTCATTTCTTTCAGAAGGATTATAGCTTTCAATCAGCATTCGCAAGCTGGCAGCTTTCTTTTCCAGATCAATTAGTTTGCTTTCATTTTCAATACGCACACTTTCCTTTTCCATGGATAAACTGGTATAAACCAAATCCATTTTTTTTTCATATTGGTTCATGCGCTGGTGAGACTCTGACTGATATTGCTGATAGATTGAGATCGGCTCTTTAACAGGAACACCCATATCTGCGACAGACGTTTGTGCACATGCTGGAAACATCCATACAAACATAAACGCAGCTAAAAGAAAATATTTTTTGGACTTCATAATAACTGACTTTAAATATTGCTGTTCAGTATACAAAATTGCCGGACAAACAAAGATGTTTAGTTATATTCCTGTCTGCATAACTTATATGATTCACATATTTAAGCTAAGAGGGTTCATGACATAATCGTGAATAAGAGCCCATCGTGCTATCGACCGATATGGCATTTCAATCATTGAAAAATCATTGATTTCTGTAACTATCAGGCAACAGAATGTAAGGGTAGTATTGAATAAGCAGCCCACCTTTATGAACTAAAAGGATAGCATGTATTATCCACAAACCGGATAGGAACCTAATACAAAATACCGATTCAAACAGAATATAAATAAGAGCATTAATTAACGAAACACCTAAACCAAATACTTATGTCAAATCTACTTTACATCGTTGCCGTGGTCCTTATTCTGTTGTGGGCTGTTGGTTATCTTGGCTATAATGCCGGAGGACTAATTCACATACTGCTTGTCATTGCAGTTATAGCAATCATTCTCAGGATAATATCCGGAAGGAGAATACTTTAGTTTTTGGTAGTAGAACGTGAATTTATCGGTGGAGTCATTCAGGATGTATGAACGACCTGTTGCAGATCTGACAAGGTTTCAGAAACAGATCAGAAAATGTGAATAAGCAGATATTAAAATTTTAACCATATAAAATTATGAACAAGTTTGAAGCAGATAACAGTACCGGAAAGAACCACCAGGGACCTCATGCGAACAGGCCTGTGAAATACTTAACCGCTTCCTCCATTCTGGCAGATAAGGTCTATAACCTGAAAGAAGAACACATGGGAAACATTAAGGATGTCATGATTGATCTGGATTCTGGAAAAATAGAATATTTCGTCATCGAATTGGGTGGCTTTCTTGGCATTGGAGAAAAATATTTTGCCTTGCCATATTCATTCCTAAAGGTTGATGCAAAAAATGAATGCTTCATTCTAAATCAGGACCCGGAAACACTGAAAGGTGCGCCTGGCTTCGATAATGATCACTGGCCTGAAACAAACAGCCACGCTTTCGAAAATTCCAATTCCTATTGGGGAGGTTTTATGGGTTCCAACACAGGCGCAGCCTACTGATCTGGCAAGTTATCAATACAAGTACAATATAACTTTCAACAGTCAGAGCTAGCAGAATCGTCAATGGATATCAGTTCAATTTAAAAGCAACGCGTTAGCATTCTGTTACCATTACAAGGGTCTGATTTAACAGACTCTTACAATACTCGTTCAGACAAGACATCTGTAAACTATACAAATGTCAGGGGCATTGTTTGTAATCAAGTTAAGCAGGAGTTTCCTCAACTTTAAGCATCAGAAGAAAATAAAAATCCGGTTTCTCTGAATAACCTCGATTACGTAAACTTATAAATAATAAAAAATGAAAAAATCAATTTTAATGATAACCATGCTCATGTCACTCACGACTATCACCAGCATGGCACAGCAGGATTCGGACTTACGTGATAAATTTATGTTTGGACTGAAGGCGGGCGCAAACTATTCAAACGTGTATGATACACAAGGCGAAACTTTTGAAGCAGATGCAAAGTTCGGTTTTGCCGGAGGCGTATTTTTCGCTATCCCCATAGGTAAATTCATTGGTATACAACCGGAAGTATTATTTTCCCAGAAAGGTTTTAAAGGTACCGGAACATTATTGGGCAGTTCCTACAGTATAACACGTACAACCAATTTCATTGATGTGCCACTGTTGCTTTCAATAAAACCATGGTCACGTTTAAACTTACTGGTGGGACCCCAGTTTTCATATTTGGTGAAGCAGACCGACACGTTTTCAAGCAACATTATTAGCACACAACAAATACAGGAATTTAAAAATGATAACATCCGTAAAAATATGCTGGGCTTTGTGGCAGGCTTTGATGTTAATTTTGGTCACGCGGTACTGGGTATCAGGGCAGGAAAGGATTATCTCAATAACAATGGAGATGGATCATCTACCACACCACGATATAAAAATATGTGGCTGCAGGGAACAGTAGGCTTTAGGTTTTAATTCCACACTTATAATTTGAATTGAGCTGACATAAAAAATAACGAATGCCTTTTGTACAGTCAGCATAGTCAGGCGATAACGCTTCGGTCACATCCTGACTGAAGGGTCAGGGATTAACATTGACGTTGAATATGAAGGCAGAATTACTTTCATGACTAAAGCTCAACCGTATCATTTTCACTCGTCAGCATATAGTGCAAAAAAGTCTAAAGAAAATTCGTGAAAGGGGTATATCAGAACAAGAATAGGAACGATATCCAGGTTTTACAGGAAATTTATAAACTATGTCATATGGAAAATAAATACAAAGAGGGCGATATCGTTAATGATCGTGTAAGGCCTTCGCAGAAACTAATTATCAACCGGCATATGAACAATATCTATTACTGTAAAATACAGGAAAATCCGCGCAGAAAGAATCTTGTGTTTTTTGAAAGAGAATTGCAATCCGATAGCAACGCAAGCATCTGATTCCAGCGTATGTTGTTTTTAAACTCAAGGGGCAAAAAAAAAGGGTCAAAAAACCCTTTTTTTTTATATTCTAACCAAACCAGATGGTCAGGTTTTCTGGTGGAGTTCATATAACCTCACACACAACAGCATTATCATCAGGAATTAGGGGCCTCGCATCGCCTCCTGCGCTTAATTTTGAGACCAATCGATTCATCAACCGGCTTTTTAAATAATAGCGAAGTTCCTCTTCGGTGTAGGCATATTCACGCTTACGGTTTTTCAGATCGATCGTTTTATGGACATCCATAATCTGGATCATTTCTTCGCTGGTAATATTTCCACATTCAATGAAACATATGAACAGGTGTTCTATAACTTCAAGACCTGGGTACTTTTCCATTGACGCTTCAAGGGATAATTCCGTTTCTTGTTTAAACTCCTTCCAGTCCGGCTTTAAGTGTGGTAATGTGTGTAATATCAATTTCACAATACTGTATTTCAATGTTAGCTTCTGCCGGGCGACATCAACAAAGAATTTCGTGAACTCCTTCATCATACCATTTCATTGTTTGCATACTTTACCTTGTCTGTGTTCACCAGAGGCCGGAGATATTCATCAATCTCAATGTAGAAAGGCTCATTCGTTAAATGGGTACTGTTATTTGCAAATACAGTCAAGATCGTTGCTTTATACCAGGAGATATCAACGTCTGATTTCTTCAGGCTGATCAACGCTTCCTTCACTGAAGTAACCTGGTTCTTGTCTGGTCTTATATTGAATTTGTAATCCACATACGTAGGAATATCACGCAACAGCCGATCGATAATCAATTCACGATGTTCCTTTAATATACCTGATACCTGAATCAGAATTACCTGATCGTTGGTGTCCAGGATGGTTCTTGTACCTAACAGAGATGATTTAATTGTCTTCATGGTTATCCGATTAGCAGTTGATCAATTTCATTGTAAAACTCCCGGTTGTCTAATTTAACCTTATCCTTTTTCTTGATTTGATTTATAATGGAGACATAGTTGAGCAAGTCAACGTCTCTCCTCTTCAGTTCCAGTAATTTGGATTTGATTGCCTCTACTTCGGGCTCCGTTGCATAGGCGTGGTATTTAAATGCCAGGTAATAAGGAATATCTTTAAGCAAGTTGTTTATCAGCAAGTCTCTATGCTGATTCAATGCCTGTCTGATCTGAAATAACCGTGCGTTCTTGTCCTGGGCGGTAATGAACTTCTGCCCGAATAGCTGAGATTGGATTACTTTCATGTCTGTATCTGTTAAGTACACAAACATTGTCAATACTAATTTAATTAGCAATTAAAACTAATTATTTTAGTTATTAATACATTGGATTCGGTTGCAATTTGTCCCAAAAGACAAAAAAACCTCCTTTTGGAGGTTTTTTTGTCTATATTATTGTAAGCTCCCCTGAAGTTCGGCCATTTAAAAGTTGAAAATAAATGTTCAATTTTAAATGGTAAAACTATGAAGAAGACAAAATTCACAGAGACACAAATTGTAAAGGCGATCCATGAACATGAAGGGGGTCGCAGGGCAGAAGACATCTGCCGGGAGCTTGGAATCACCACAGCTGCATTCTATAAATGGCGCCAACGCTATGGAGGCATGGAGGTGAGCGATGTTAAAAAGATGAAGACCATCGAAGATGAGAATTCTCGGCTCAAGCGAATGTATGCTGAACTGAGTTTGGTTCATGAAGCCTTGAAAGATGCCGTAGCAAAAAAGCTTTAAAGCCTGATGAGAAAGGCATGCTGGTTCAGTTCATGATTGAAGAACATGGAGTGAGCCAACGTCAGGCGTGTCAAGCGCTTAGTGTGCCCAGGAGTTCCTATCAGTATAGACCCACATCCAAAAATGATACACCTGTTATACAGGAGCTGGAAGGACTTGTTGCCAGGCATCCTGCCATTGGGTTCTGGCAGTCATATTACCGATTGAGAAGAAAAGGTTTTATATAGAATCACAAAAGAGTTTATCGTGTGTATACCGCATTGCATCTTAATATCCGAAGAAGGTTCAAGAAGCGATTACCCGCCAGGATTAAGCAGGCGCTGTTTCAGCCGCTGTCTATCAATGAAGTATGGTCGATTGATTTCATGAGTGATAGCTTGTGGGATGGAAGAAAATTCAGATTACTCAACATCGTAGATGATTACAATCGTGAAGTCCTTGCGCTTGAAGCGGATATTTCATTGCCTGCACTCAGGGTGACAAGAGTATTGGAATATCTTAAGGAATTTAGAGGTCTTCCTAAAATGATTAGAGTAGATAATGGGCCTGAGTTCATCTCGCATGTGCTCGATGAATGGTGTCGCAGGCATGAGATTGTTTTAACATACATTCAACCAGGAAAGCCGATGCAGAATGGATATGTGGAGCGATGCAATGGCAGTATTCGTAAAGAATTACTCAATGCTAATGTTTTCTATTCATTAAAAGAGGTACGCGAAAGGATTGAAGAGTGGATGGTTGATTACAATTATCATCGGCCACATGAATCGCTCAATTACAGAGCACCAGTCGAATTATTAGAAGCAATACTATGAAGCTATGACTTCCTTTTCAATCGATAAGCAGCGCGGCCAGGTGAATGCGGAGAGGATGTCAAGACCGGTTGATTCCTTTAAAAAATTAACAAACAATCAACCGCTCGTCTTGGTCTTGACATCCATGGAGCAGTCACCTACTTTTGCTTCTCGACTGAAAAGGAAACTTTTGAGTGGCCCAATTTTAGGGGGAGCTTACAGGCAAGTCAACTTGCTCTTGTCGCTTGGACTTAAAGTTATACGATTGTATTACGCACAAACAAGTAACACCCAATTCCAGCGAGTTGTTTAGCTCACCTATGTTTAGTCAGAATCTATTCGGTCAAAATAACTTACAGCTTTTGCCAATTGGTAATGGTTTGAATGAGAACGGCAACCAATCGCACCAAGTCATCCATATCCACCCACTCATTGGGTCCGTAGAAATTGCCACCCAAAGAGCCAATACCATAAGCCGGCACATCTAATAAACGAATGGGGTAACGAATATCTCCTGCGTAATGGTTGGGATAGGCGTTGGGTGCATTGCCCGTGACATCCTGAATTGCATCACGAAGCATTTTACTCTTTTCTGAATCCCAGCTTGCAGCACCTGGGTTGGTTCTGTAACCAATTGTATTAAGCGATACCTTATAGGCATTTTCCGAGGCAGGAATAGTTTTCAAATGTTCAGCGATTTGTTCATTTGCATCTGCCAACAATTTGGCCCAGGTGAAATCACCTTCGAACTTCAACCTGAAGGTTAAAACTGCTTTATCTGCAACTGACCCAATCCGGTCGCCCCCATTCATCATGCCTACATTCACATTTACATTTTTAAAAACCGTACTACGCAAATGGTTGATCACCTCCCAGCACACATCCACCGCATTGCCTCCTTCTTCCCATGCCGCGGAGTCAATACTACCCACTTCCATGGGTTCACCGCGCCATCCGGCAACAGATAATTGAAGATCAAGAATACCCTGAACTGAATTTTTAATATCCTCAAGTCCACGACCTGTCTCTGCAGGGTGTACGTACAACACGCCTCGAATGGTGTGATTGGTCTTGCTGATGCGCTCAAAGACGGGTAGGCTTCCTCTGCTCCCCCCGCCCTTGCCATGTAAACTCATGACAATGGGCAAGGCAATATCGGCTTTAGCCAAAGCTTTGGCGGCCACCAACATGGCAGCCACTCCACCTTTATCGTCTGAGGTGCCCAAGCCATAAAGTCGGCTGCCCACCATTTTTGGATCGAAAGGATCTGTTTGCCATCCATCCTCTATGGAATGGGTGTCGATGTGAGAGAACATGGCAAACTGCCTGTGCGATTTTTTTTTAGGCCAGCCTACCACATTGACAAACGGTCCGTCACTGGATGGGTCCGGTGGCATGAACTCCCGGTGATTTTCGTATTGACCAGGTCGATCGGCACTTTCCTCGATGCGATAGGTAAGTTTGGCGAGGTATGCTTTCACCACTGCCTGAGCCTCAGTGGCTGGTTCGCCCGAGATGCTTTGCACGCGAATTAAATCCTTTAACAAGTCCATCAATTCCTCCCGATGATCTTCCGCCAGTTTCATAGCATCTTTGGAAGGCATAATCATGGCAATACCCGGCATGGTAGCCATCAATGCCATGGTACTGGTACCAACAAATTCCCTGCGGGTAAATTTTTTAGAGTTATTCATTAATAATACAATTGATAATGGATCGCATTTAATATAACCTTACATTCTTAATCACTCTGTTCTTATTCATATAAATTCCTCATTTAACTCTGCATATTCAAACGTCTCCTTCGCCAGCTCACTATTCCCTACACCATTCTTTCCCTTTAAGCTGTCTACCGGATAGGCTTCCAGTTCTTCTGCGGGGTAAGGTTGAATCAGAGACTGGATCATTTCCTTATCAACATTATCATTTATCGGTTTGAGCCATTCTCTTTCCAGATTCTTTGGAAGTATCACGGGCATGCGTGAATCACCTTCTTCCCTTAATGGGTTGTTATGGATCTTGGCCATAAGTGAATTAGCCTTCGTTGTTACTATCGTATAGGTATGGCGAATGATACCCTGTTCTCTGTTTTCCCATTGTTCCCATAGCCCCGCCATAGTCATGGGTTCATCGTTCTTGAGTCTGATGAAGAAAGGATACTTCTTCTTTGTTGAAGTGATAGTGTTCAAAGAAGCCATCGATGCAGGTAATCAGGCATCGCTTCTTCAGTGCAGAACTCTTAAAAGCAGGCTTAGTGAAAATCGACTCACCTCTGGCATTAAGGCATTGATTGGATAGTTTAACTGCAGTAGTAATATCCTTGCACCAGGAAGGAATCAGGCCCCAGGAATAGCCCTGTATGTCACCCGGATGATCATCGGTTATGACGGGAACTGTGGGATGAGAAAAACCGCTAACATAATAGGTAGGTGAAAATTGACTTAACTGTTCTCGTAATCTCTCAATCTCTGAAGGGTCTTGGGAATATCTTTTGGCATAATCGTACTGCTTCCGGGTGAGGTATTCTTTGTCGTAGCACATCTGGCCAAATTAAAGAAGATGCATATAAGATTGCAACATTACCTGGTTTTTCAATGTACTAAATCAAAATAGATTAATAGTTTTTAGTATTAATTCTCACGTGAAGCATTTGGTGGAAGATAAACTTTAGAACCATCTTTCGTTCAATTAAATTATGTCTGTGAACATAGTTATACGTTTCTGTATAGAGGTCAGAATAATTCAGTAGCCACCATTGTATTTTGAAAATTCATAAGGTCCTGTGCTATACCTGCTAGATAATTTTTAGGTAGAGGTTCATTGCAAAGTGGAGAGTATTCTTATAGAAGAAATCAAAAAGGCGGATTACGAATCATTGAATAAGTTCCTACCACTAATTAATGTTGCTGATTTGGTTGATTGAATGTCAAATTCAACTAAAGGATTAACCCTCTACTCCTGCTCTTTTGCAATTACCCTGGTTCAGAAGGCCACAATTATTATTCCTCCATCCTTTTCTACCATTCCACTGTCGAATCCAGGTAACTAAAAAATCAATTTATCGTGATTTCTTCTTCATCGCAAACTCAAAGCCAAAACGGACTGATAGCTTATCACCATACGGACTCATCCCGTCTTTATCATAGAGGTTATAAAGAATTTCAGAGTAGCCCTTTATTTGTTTGTAAACAGTAAAGTCCTTCTTCATGCCCATGAACAAGCTTGGTATCCACTCGCGGTAAGCAGCATCTACTCCTTTGCTTTGGGCGATCAGGGGTGGAATGGTGGTATTCATTATTTCCGGCAACAGACGAACATTGAATCCCTTTGGCAACTTTACCTCTAGCGCAGCACGCGGACCGTAGATACTTTCATCCTGGTGTAGCTGCCAATCATCAATAGCGAATCGTTGATTCCATCCTGCACCTGCTGAAATACGGGGGGTGATCTTATACAGCAGCAATGGTGACACGTCTAACAAAAAACTGCCAGGCTTTTGAATCTGGAAACCAACAGAAGGAACGAGGCGTTCGATCAATGGCTTTCCCTTTCAATGGGTTGGGCAACCGCTTCGGCAATGCTGCCATGTCCTGCACTTCTGAATAACGGCTCTTGAGTTTATTCATTTTATCCATGGCCTGTTGCAGCAGTTCCTGCTTGCCGGCAAAATGATCTTGTGCAGCGTTCAATAATTGTTCTTTGGCCATATCCATCATGGCTGCGGAATCCGGTTTATTGCTTGCCAGCAAAGCCGATCCTTCTTGCAGCGGTTTCAATTCATCCATGCCCGTTACCCTGGCTTCCAGTGTTTTGTCTATGCTCTTCACTTCGTTGAGATTTCCCTTCACGAGCTGCCGCGCATCTTGTGTGTACTCACCAGCCTGGTCTGTAATTTCTTTGAGGCTTCCGAGGTTGTCGGTCACGCCTCCGAAGTTGGTATCAATGTTAAGTTGCTTGCTCAGGCTTGGGCAGCTGTGTGTTTCCTGACTCAGGAATATCCAGCGAAGGTATTCCTGGAGACGATGTGTTAAATGAAGGAAGTGAATAACCATTAATAGAAGACTTAAGTTTCTGCATGGGTTCCTGTAGCTGTGGCGGAAGCTGGATTTCATTTAAGTCTCTGGTGGCTTTTGATTTCAGGTCATCGATTTTTCCCGTGAGCGATTTTATTTTCTCATCCTTCACGCGGACAAGGCTATCCAGTTTTCTGGTGAGCTTCTCTGTGGGGAGTTTTAACTGATTGAGGCTATCGATGTTTGCCTGAATACGATTGCTGGCCTGATCAATTCTGGAAAGCTGATTTTGATAAACGGCATGAAGGCTATCGGCTTTGGATTGAAATGATCCTGTAATGGAATCTGCTTTTTGAATGGACTTTTGTAAAAGTGTATCTGTGGCAGACACAAAATTCAAACTATCCCACTGCTGGGCAAGCACGAGGTTGGTGATGAAAACGAAAAGTAAAACTAACCTGTACTTCATGGAATATTTTCTATTCTTTTTTTATTAGCGTATGGAGATCTCTCTTACCATCTTCGTTTAGGTTGCATGTTGGTGGAAGAACACCAACATGGGCTAAGGCAAATGCACCGATTGGATGGGTCTGCATATCCCATTGGTATTTGATGATTCCTCCGGTAGAAGATAGCGTACCTTTGCCAATTACCAAACTTCCTGAGCCATCTTTTTTACGCCATATTCTACATTGTTTTGTGGTTGCTTAATATAATTTCCTCCCTAACCATCGTCTTGCTTAGACACTCTATCATATTCCGCTGGTGTCGGTTGAGAATTCGCTCCTTATTTATTTAAATTCTTTATACTAAACTTTCTATTCAACATCTTACCATCGATCATTTCAATTTTTTTTATCTCATCCTTAATAAGATATTTACTAATCAAGAATGGTTCATACTCCATAATCGCGTCAATACTGATATTAATTTTGTTACCATCGTTATCATAGTATTGTGGTAGTTCTTGGGCTTTCATAGTTAGCAACGAGTCGTTAGAAAAGAAAGCCATTAATTGACTATCAACATCGCTACTCATAGAAAGTTTAACGGGTATGTTTTTATAAACTCCAAATGCGACCAAAGTGTCAGATATTTTTTTATTTCTTATGTCTCGATATAAAAGCTGCAATGGATAATCTAAAATAACAATATGACTTACTTTAGTATTTTCAAATTGAATAAACGCTAATATTGCTTCAATCTTTTTGTCAGGATAGAACAAATTGTAATCAATTATGAAATCATCAATAATGAAAAAAAAGACTTTTTGACTACTTGAATGTCTCACATGAGAGCAAAAAGTCATAATGCACATCAAAATAACGATAACACTAATACGCTTCACCTGGATAATACTTTTGAGAATCATATCGATTAATAGTTTTAAATGCAGGTCGATAAACAGCTCGTTGTATAGGATCTCCTTTACTGTTCACAGGGTATTCAGTTGCGCTTTTCGCATCTCCAAACAGCGGAGATATTAATTCAGCCCAGGAGGGATCAAATCCCGATGGTGGTTTACTTGATGGATGGTTGTGAATTATTTCTGTAACAGAGTTACCATTTGCATCAAAAAGTCCTTGAGCAACACCTGAGGCATTAACTGAATTTGATTTGCCATCTGTTATTATTGCTGACTTTGATTCGCCTTGTGAATTATTATAATTAACTAATCCGTATTCAATATTTGCATCGTTTGCAATCATTTTAAACGCCTCTTTTGCTTTGGCTGTGTCATTTAATTTAAGGACAGTAGAATTTGTCCCATTCGTTGAATTAATATTGACCAATTCCGCATCATTTCCTATCGTTTTTGTTTGATCTGTTCTTTGACCATTTTCATCCATGAGGACTACAACATCTTCCCCCTCTTGCTCTATTTGTTTCATGCTTCCATCTCTATAAACTTCAAATATATCTGCAGGCTTCATCCCATCTGGATCAATAAATCGCAAAGGATTATTAAAAGTGTAATTGTAAGGACTCCATCTTCTCATTTTTTCAGTTAATTGATCAATTACGCTCCACCGACCAATTTCTGGCATATACATACGCGCTCCGTAATCAAGCCAGTCTATACAAAGTTCATCTTGTTTCTCCTTTCCATTATAGAGATAATTATTAGCAACGCTGTTCTCTCGTGAGTAAGAGTTAAACGTTAAACCGAACGGATAATAATCATCCGTCTGTATCACCGGAGATTTTGTATGGGTTACTTTAAAATCGTCAAAGAACACTTCCACGAGGCTCGTGCTTTCGTTGCTCAGGTAAATATACACATAACCGGGTTGAGTTATTTGTATGGGGCTGGTGTTAAATATTCTTTCGTGTGCTACATCGGTGCCGGTTTCTCTCGCGGCTGTGGTGATCTGCTTAAAGCCTCCGGTAAGATAGCCATAGTTGCGGTCGAAGATGAGCCAGTTTAAATAGGCTCGTGGTGCTCCGTTGTTGTTGGTGGTCTGCAGGGTGCCAAAGCCCGCCGGGAACGAGGTTGTACTGGTACTGTAGCCCGCACCGTCTACCACAACGCCAGCCGTGCTGGCCGCAATCTGGCTCATGAGGGTGCTTAGTGCTCCCGTCCAGTTGGCGGAGTTGGTATCTGCATATTTGGCATACACTTCTGCATTGATCACATCGCCCGGCATTACGCTGAGTGATTTGGCAATACCATATTTTTCATTCGCAGAGCCATTGAGCCTTTGAGCATATCCTAATGTAGTTGTTGGAGCGCTTCCATTGGTTTTATCAAAAATACTGGAATTAATTCTTTTAGCATTATCATAACGTAAAAACTGGCTTTGCTCTAAGTTCATGCTTGCCGTTTCATAGGTAGCTGTCTCGTTCACTGCTTCAAGATTTGTAGTAAAGGTTAACCTTACGTTGCCCAGATGGTCTTTCAGGTTGTATTGATATTCGGGTGTTGGGTTGGTGGTTAGTCTGGTGATTTCAAAGTCGTTTAAGAAAAACTGCTGGCCGGCCGTAACGGTGTTCCATACCACTCCGGCCTGCAGTGTAGTATGTCCTGCCGGTATGGTAATAACCTGCTCTGCACTGGCTTCTGCTGTGGCTCCGTTTTGTAATGTTGCTCCGGGCCAGTTCAGATCGGTGCTGTTGGTGCGTATGTACAGGTGTACACTATTGGCTCCGGTGCGGTAGCCCTTCGCGCGGATGCGGTATTGCTCTCCGGCCACTACCGTAAACGTACCTCCGATCGGGAACATACCTTGCTTTGCCGTGGTGCCCACGGAGGTGGCGCTGATGTATTTTTCTCCATTGGTTCCGTTTACCGTAGCCAGCGTAGAGGTGGCTGCGGTTATGCCACTGACCGCATCTCCGGTGTGCAGGAAGACAGATCTGGTGCCGGTATCGCCATGCGCCCTTCTTCGTGGCTGATGAACTGCAATGCATCATTTTCATATTGAAATTCACCGGCATAGTCTGCAATCTTTTGCTGGCCGCCAAAGGTAGTGACCTGAGAAAGTTTTCTTCCGGTTGCATCATAGATGTAGCGGATGCTGTTGGTTCCTTTCGTTACGGTTTCGGGCAGGTTGAGGAAGTTATAGGTGATCAGGTTGGTGGCATCAGCGGTGGTTGTTCCTATGCCTTTGTTGAGGTCGCGTGTCATGTTGCCATTCACATCGTAGGTGTAATCCGTGGCTGTGCCTGCATTGCCATCCACAAAACCTTTTGCCTTGTCGGCTGAATGCGTGGTATTGTCCTGCACATACAGCAGCTTGTTGCTGAAGGTGCTACCTGTTCCATAGTTATAAGTAAGATTGTCAATCTGCGCACCTCCTGGTCCTTTTCGCTGCAAGGCTTTGATGTTACCATTCAAATCATAGCTTGAGATACTTTCTTCATATTGTCCTGCAGTCCACTCACCGTCCGGTGGCGGATAATTTGTGCGTTCCGATGGTGAGTCGGCTCATAGGATCATAGGAATACACAAAGCCATTCTGTTTGCTGGTGCCCAGGCTCTGGTTGTTGCTCCACGCCATGGCGCTGATGTTTCCATTGTATTGTGGTGTGTTTCCTATGCCTAAGCTGGTATTGTTGTAGGCCAGTTCAAAACCAAAGTAGTCTTTTACCACATCTCCCGGAGCAAGTGCGCTTACGTTGCTTTCGTTCATCTTCGTGAGCCAGCCCCGGATGTTATAGCGGTAGTCTACGCTTTGTTTTGCATCGGAAGCATTGCTTACCGTGCTATGCACTTTCTTATCCACCAGCTGACCCAGTTCGTTGTACTCGTTATAGGCCAGCAGAATCTCCGCATTGGCATCTAACTTATGCCAGGTTTTTAACAAACGGCCGGCATGGTCATATTCGAAGCGCCTATTAGTAACCCTTGTATTGGACGAGAATGAAGATCGAACGCCCACAAAGGTTGCATTTGCAGAGGCCGTGGACACATCCACCATTAGTAGGGTGCTGGAAGCGGTTGGGGCTGTGGCTGTGATCTCAACACCATTACGATAGTACTTGATAATTGTTCCTATACGTTCTATACGAAGTACATCACCAGGAACAATATTATTAACTGTTGCTTTGGCGGTACCGTTGTTTTCCACCACCGTAAGTGTCGTATTGGTAAGTTTAAATGCGTAATTGATATTGGTTGGAGTAGCATCCGGATTGGTGTCATTGAATCCCACATAACGTGTGGTGTTTACTTCCGAAACAACAAATTCAAGCCAGCCATTTACTCCGGCAGGTAAACTTTGCACAGATGCCGCACCCGCAGTGCCTGTTGTCCGCACCAGGATATTTCCTCTTTGGGTTACTCCCACCAGATCTTTCCATGTAACGTCTGCTTCTGTATGTGTTGATTTTGATTCCAGCACTTTACCTGTAAAGTCAATCACACTGGTAATGCGATCGGTGCCTCCTTTGTAGTTATCGGCAAGCGATTGTATGACGCGGTATTTGTCATCATAATAATTCAAAGATTTCAACCATGTGTATCCACCGGAAGTGCCTCCATCCAGCACCTTCATTTTTGTTCCAGTTACCTGACCAACAACCCGGGCATTCTCTGTAGTTGGTTGTGTATAGGTTATACCGTTGGCGACTTCACTAAGACTTTCATTAAGGTAGGTATAGACTCCAACCCATAAACTACGAAAGTCATAGTTGTCGTAATACATTACAGTCAAATAACTATTAGCATCTGCGGTTGACCCAGTGGTACGAACCGGGTATGCCTTATTGGAATAGCCATGGAAATTTCCTGCTACGTTTCCAACAAAAGTTTCACTCCATCTCGAAGCTGTCTTGGCAAAGTGCGTATTTACAGCAGACTGCATCTGTGTTTGGGTAAGCAAGACGGTAGTATCTTTAATCCCCGTCATAATCGGACGGTTTAACTCATCGTACTTGGTGAAGGTCCATTTGTAGGGGGAAACGCTGCGTTGCAATCCATCCTGAGTAACAATTAATCTATCCCTTATATCATAAACCATATATACCGGTTCTGCACCAGGTACTTGCTTTAATACCATACGTTTTAAAGCATCATATCTGTAGCGAAAAGCCCATCGCTTTAAAAAGTTATTCTTTACAGCATCCGTCATTCCAAAATATTCTGATACCGGATTTGTCTGTGTTATCCTGACAACAGCCTCAGGAGGAATTACACAAACCAGATTACCAAAATCATCATAGATGTAGTAGGTGCTAGCATAATTTGTATCGTTAATTACAGTTGCACCCGAAACAATTTGGACACGTTTTAATACTACCCTACCATTCTTATCGGTGTATTCTATTACTTCATTATTATGTTCATCCTTTGTCCTATCTCTTCGCAGTTGATTAGCAGAGTAGTAAATTGGTGCAGCCGCTGTGCCTGCCTCAATTTTTCCAAAGGCATTGGTGGCTGATGTGCTGTATTCCTGGGTAGGATAGGTAAATGTCCAAAGTAGCACTTCAGAGGCTGCATTTGTCTCATATACTTTTTTTACTGTCCGATCTGTAGAATTATACCCATTGATTAGATCTGGTTTCCATGCATCGCCTGGGCCACTTTGCTCTAAAATCCGATCCAGTGGAGATGTCTCAAAAATGGTCTCACTATATGGTCGTATATCCACGGCAACTTTGGAGGAAGCAGTAGCATAAAAAGGTTGAGCGATGCCAATATAATTTCCAGTCACAGCGTCAATGATTCCCACATTAGGTTTATAATTTCCGTCATTATTTGCGGTAAACGGGAGGTACTTCTTAGCTTCTCTTCCATATATATCATAAACAACAGGTTGTACAACATCTAACATGGCGGGTGAACCTTTCATGTTTACGGTTTGCATCAATCTTCCAAGGCCATCAAAAAAATTGGTAGAGACCAATTTATCTCCAATGGTGGCATTGTCAATTTGTGTCTGCGTGGTTAATCCTTCTTTTTGAACAGAGATCGTTTTTACGTAGTTATAGTCGGGGATAACCGGCAACGTGATAGCTGTGATGGTACTTGAATAACCTGAGTAGCCGGCAACGTTTTGTGATCGCACACGATAATAGTAGGTTGTACCGGCTGTAAGTCCAATTACACTTTGAACATTACCACCTGTGACGGAACGATTATTATAATCTGTTACAAAATTAGTAAACGTGTTGTTGGTAGCTACATCCAATCGATAGTTTGTGGCGGAAGCAACAGAACTCCAATTTGCATTAAATGAAATGGGGGTTATACTAGTGGCCGGGTTTGCAACAGGTGCAAGAGGTAAAGCCTGTGTTATAGTAATATCTATCGAAGCTAAAAAATTAAAGTTATCTAAAAAGGCAAGTGTTTCCGATCCGGCAGTATGCCATGTAATATCAACACGGTATTGAGATCCCACTAGATACGGAGTGCCCATTGAACCGTAAGCACTATTATTGTTCAACTGCCAATAAGGACTCATTAAAAACCCTCCAGGTGTGTAAGAATAGGTTACAGTGGTTCCGGTGGTCACACTGGTCTGGCAGCAGATCTGCGCACTCACAAATGTAGAAGCCAGGCATTTGAACAAAAGGAGTAAAAATATTTTCTTCATCGACTATATTTTAGAAAATGAACTTATTGTAAGAATAAGGTGCGGTGAAAGTTTACCAACTTGCTCAAAATTAAGTTCAATACTAATCTGATCCTTTGAACGCTTGATTGTAACCACTCCACTTAATCCCTGGCAGGTTGCTGATGACTCAATATTACCGTCAACAGTAACAGAAGACCACGAGGATTTATTGGAATTGGATTCGATCTCATAGATGGTAGCGTAGCCATATTGCTCCCATACATACCGTTTATCTCCATAACTGGTTATTGATCCTTTTACATCAAGTTTTTCACCATTAAGCAGGTTTTCAACCTTGTTGTATTCCCATTTTATCGTGTCAGTCGATGGATTAATTGTTTGAGCGATAGTTGACGGGTATGTAAAGACAAACAATACTGTAATTAATAATTTCACATTAGTTTTTGCGCACAGGATTTTCATGATCATTGGCCTTTATAATGATAGGTAACAGATTTCAGGATGTTTCTTTTATAATCTTGAGTCCATTTCAGTCGCCCCAGATTATCATAAGTATAATATGCAATATTATTACTAGGATCATTGACAGAGGTGATACCGATCATTGGATCGTAGGTATAAGTGGTCACCAAGGCACCAGTCGGAAAAATCCTTAACTCATCCATTATACCAGTTCCGGATAGGGTAATGGAAGAGATGCTTGTCAGTGATGTTTCAAAATATTGCCATCCATTGACTGATGTAGATGAATAAGGAGATAATGTGGCACCACCATTTATAGAAATGGCTGCTCCACTCTTTGCCCAAAAGCTAATTGTATACTTTTTAGCGGACGTTAAGCCTGTCTTGGAAATAGCACCGCTTGCCATACTATAACTTCGTTTTCCCGTGATATAATCAACTGTATTCCTGGCCGTACCAATTATAGAAGTGAAATTACCTGTACCATCTGCTTCAAATGAAGTATGGGCGATATCATCGACACTGGCATTAATAACTTCAGCTATAGGATACACTTTATTATAATCCCATAAATAACTTGTGGATATATCACTGTCTTTTGCACGTTCTAAAATATTATTGGCATTATCATATCTGATGAAGGAACCTGCTTTAGTGTAATAAGGGGTTGAATTCAGATCAAAAGTTGTCTTTGCAACTGGTGATGAAGAAGTGAATTTCCAAACAACGTCAGGACCGGTTGTGTTATTGGCCCAGACTTTAAAATCTGTCTTAGCCGCTGAAGTAACATACTCCGTTGTATTAACCAAAAAGCCAGATGAATTTTCAATAACTCTATTTATGACATTGTCACGTTGCATGATCAGAATGGATTTGTCTTTACCTAAAGTACCTCCACTCAAAATGGCACTAACACAACTATTGTAATTAGTTACACAAGTATTTAATTGAGGTAAAACAGTTTGGTTAACTGATGTTTGAAATGTTGTACTACAGGCTAAATAATTACTAAAAGCTGTATTGGCTAAAGCAATGGTTTCATCATAGAGGCTTGCTGTAAGAGCAGACTGGTAATTATTATTGCAGTTGTTATAACACCCTGAAAACCCACCATTGATACGACAGGTTTCATCGCAATCTTGTTTTGTCTGCCAAATTGGGGCAAAAATCTGGCTCGCTTGAGTAGAGTAATTTAGGTACTGATTATAATAAGTAGTCTCACATGTGGTCTTTTGAATGGTTAAATCATTAATTTGAATATTGTATGTTGAATAGCAAGGAGTTAAATCACAGGATCCTATCGTATAATCAAGTGGATACTTTATGTTTGAAACTTCTTTTTTACCATCACTTTTCTCTATCGTACTTTTGCTTAGTTGCAGGTGTTTAGAGTTACCATAAACAAATTCATTTAGAGTGCTTTTGGGATTCAAGCCATTGTCATCATAATCAATGATTGTGCTTGAGATGAGGTTTGACTTATAAATATTCTGATCAAAATCCATCCAGTTATAAGAGTTAAATGAACTAATTGTATTACACTCTTTAAATGAAGTGATGCCCGCACCTGGAGAGGTTGCCTCGTCATTTAGAGTAGCAGTATAATTCTTAACGGCTCCTATTAAGGCATAATCATATATGTTAATTTCTTCCTTAATTAAAACAAACTGCCCCGTTCCATTAACTCTATAAATTTTCCGATTCGCGACTTGACTTCTTTTCCATTCTTCATCCGAACGAAAATTGGGTGCTAAACTTGGTATGTTATCAACGGCCTTATTATAAGTGGTAACCGTTTTCCCAACAGAATTGTCCAATGCGTCAACTTCGTATTCCTCAACCTCTTCATAAGCTGCCACCATGCCGGATGAAGAGGCTGCCTGAAATGTGAGATTCTCTCCATAATTCTTATAATAATATTTTCCATAGGTGTTGACTCCAGTAGGAAACCAACGCTGATTAAGTGCGACAAACATGCCAGCCATTTGCGTCATATTTCCATTAAAAAGATTAGAGTTATAATACCATTTTGTGTAGACATATTTTTTCTTCATTGCTGTACCTTGGCCATCATTATTGGTGATTGATTTAATCCTTAATCCGCCTGTATACACGAGTGTTACCCCATCCATTACTTGATTGGGTTCCAGCTCAAAAAGAGAATACCCTCCGGTAGGATAGATTATTTTTTTGAGCGAGCCTGCTTTTACATATGATGGATTAACGCTGCGGTTTGCTCCATACTGGAGGCTTACTGCGTCAGGTCCCAAATCATAGAACAATAAATTTTTATTGCTGTGCGCTCCGTTGTAAAAACCCATAAAATCCTGGGCAGTAGATCCATAGACTGGGAATTGTCCCGCTTCATACTCGAAAGAATGTGGAGGCAATGCTTCTGAGACTCCATTCACGAATCCTTCTTCATAGAAACTGTCGAGCCTCAATCTCTTATCTAGTTGAGAAGCATTTACAACGAATCCTGCTACCTGACTACTCTGGCCTAAAGATGCAGTGAAATAACTCTGGTTAAAATTAAACCGCTTAATCTCCGTGTATAGGCCCAATTTTCTTTGAAAAACATGGATGGTCGTTAGTCTATTTCCATCAGCATCTTGTCTATCGGTAGCGTAATCAAAAGTCACCTTACCATTACTTGATACAATACTTTGTATACTAACGCTAAGATGTGTGCTAAATGAGCCACTACGAGAAGAAGTGGTTCGACTTGCAGCAGACACAGCAGCATCCTGTCGTTCGCTTAAACTATTGCTTCCAGTGGCTGTATTAACTATGATAGGCTGGGTGTACGTAAACTTTATAGTGTCCGACTTATCAGACGAAACAGTAGATGTTAAATACCATGTTGTTGGAGCACTTGTATATTGTCCACTAACAGTTGTGGTCTCTACTTTGTCAAAAAGGTATATTGTTCCATCCAGGTCAATTATGGTAAAGCTTTGAAAGGTAGCATTAACATTAATCTTAATAGGAGAATAAGGTATGGTGGCTATTTCAAATGGGGTACCTATTGCTTTAATATTTTTAAAAACAAATTTACCCGATGAACCGCCAAGATTATAATTGAAAAGATCAGCTTGCCCATCATAGGGAATTGTTGTGTTTGCCAAATTTCCAATAAAGCATGAAAAGTGTTCTCCAGGGCCACTAGGTGTTGGAATCAATTTATTCAACACTCCAATACCCGATTCATCAGGACTACCCAGCACGGTTCTGCCTATTGCTCCAGTCGCATTCAGTGTCCATCCTAATCCAACGGCAGATGCTATATCGTAGGCTTTAACTCCCCCGGCATGATAACTCAAACTGATTGGGAATGAAAGCTTCTTACCCTTAAGCTCATAAATGGGAATAGAAATGTTTACTAACCCATTATTGAGAGAAACAGGATTATCTCCATAACGCCCCAAATTGGCAGCTTCTGGAGAAGGTGGAAACACTTTTGTTTTAAATTGAGCCGCAGGATCTGTTTGGGCCACCATGCCTATTGGGATTATTATCAGAATGCAGAAGCATAGTCCTCTATAGACATTAATTTTAGATAGCATAATTAATGATGGATTTGGGATTCAAGCGTTGTTAACAAAGAATTATTAGCAAATAACAACTTCTACTTAATCCATTCTTGTCAAAATAAAAGGATTACCTACATCTCATCTTTACTGTATAAACACGGTAATAACTTATGTTATAGCTCTACTTTAAAGATATAATTAACCATTAACATAAAAATTATTACATGGATACGTTAAATCGATCCGTTAATAAAGCTCAGGATTTATCAACTAATGCTACGTTGATAAGAATGCTGCGCTTGATTTTATACTACCCAGCCCTAAAGCCCAACATGCTTATTTCAACCACTTCTCATATCCCAAATAAATGTAAAATATTAAACCAAGACACATTCGAAATAATGGATATACAGGCCAATTTCCCGGGAATGTATATTGGTTAATCTAATAATAATGGTTTTGTTGTCGTGTAATAAAGTGAGCTCGATATTGCTTCTTTCTAAAATAGTTTGGAAAAAATTTTAAAATCATGCATCATAAAAAAGGCATTATTTAATCCAAAAAGCGCGAAAAGGATGCTTTTGGCCCCACTCAACATTTAAGACTTAATACCTTACATAAAAATATTACATTCTTTCAGCAGAATCTATTTCGGAAAATTCATGTGTTACGCTTTTAGCAACTTGTATATGTGTTATCTGTAATAACAATTTCGCTTTAATCTAAATATGCTCCTCAAAAAAATTCTTATTGCAGACGATCATGCTATCCTTAGAAATTCTGTGCTGCTTCTTTTGAAGAATCATTTTCCTGATACAGAATTTATTGAAGCGGTAAATGGTAAGGAAGCTGTTGACTTGTATAATGTTCACAAACCAGACGTTATGCTTGTCGACTATAATATGCCCATCCTGAATGGATATGAAGTTGCTGAATTACTTTTAAAAAAGAACAAGAACATAAAGATAATCATGCTGACAATGTTTGATACATTGCCAGTTGTACTAAACTTTCTTAAAATTGGGGGCAAGGGTTTCTTATCAAAGAATTGCCTCATTGAGGAAATTGGTGAGAGTGTAATGACAGTATCAAAAGGAAACTATTATTTCTGTACGGAGTTTGAAAGGGAAGCTTTCAGATGGATAAAGAATCGGTTTATTGTGAAAGTACCCAAGATCAGATTTACCCCATTAGAGCTAAGTTTACTATTCAAAATGTCGAGGGGTAAAACATCCAAAGAAATAAGTGGAGAACTGAACCTGAGTTTCCGCACGGTGGAGACTTACCGGTATGATTTAATTAAGAAAGCCAAAGTAAATAATACTGCTGAATTGATTGACTATCTTCATAAAAACGGAGTTCTGAATTAACCGTTTCCAATCACTACTGCATTTGCAGATTATTTAAGCTTCTTTTCAAATTAAGTTCACATGCTTGATACCAACGAAAGTTCATCAATCGATATTTCTCCACGTTCTTTTCAGTAGGTAACTGTGACGCACCTTAATGATCAGAATGCATTGGACCTTGCCAGGGCATAAAATTAAAAGGGAATAACGAACTTCTAAAATAAGGTATGAAGGAAGCCAATGACACAACTTATTTTCATGATTAAACCTAAAGCAAATGAACTTGGTTAGTAATTATCCTTTCCCTTTGTGAACTGGAACGGATCTCATTGTTCCTAAGAAGTTAATATCCTGGACCTCCTCCTGGATACACACACAAACCACATTACCGCTAACTTTCCGTGTTGGCTTAACGGAATGAATCTTATAGTGCATCAATTCGCTCAGACACGACTGACACACCATCCTTTTTTGAACAGAATGATTTAAAACTGTATTGGAGATCGATAAACTTTAATGGATAAACTTTTCCTGCTATATGATTGTAAAGCATTAAGATATCCCTGACACTTTCCGGGATATCAATCTGGTCACCTGGTTACGTCAAATACAAGATACGTGGCTCCCTCCTATTCGATCTCACCATCCAAATTTTGGTAGTTTGTCATTAGTATCTCACTGTGTGGAACGTTATTGTTAACTGCTTCGATAAGCTTTTCTTTATCAAGAATAAGTGTATCAAGAAGGATATTAAAGGCTTCTGCCTCCGGCAGTTGACTAACAACAGGATTTCCATAGAAACGATTATTCTTCCGAAAGTAAGCTGCGATCTGCAATACCAATCCTTTAATCTCTGACCCCTCATGTTACCGTTAAGTAAGGAGGTCAGTGCAATCCATAAACACCTCGATACCTGGCACTTGATGACCTTATCCAACACTTCCTGGATTTTTACCAGGTAATAACGTTCCTCTTGCCTGAAGATTGGTAAAAGTGGTGCATCCACTCTTATTGGATCAACGGGAAATATTTTACTTCTTTTGTTCAGAAATTTTATCAGAGCATCCACATACTCTCCCATATCCAAACGTGTCTCTGACAAAACATTAATTGTTCATCCCTTTTTCGGACCTTAGAGGATATCCTTGCCCCTTTATAAACCAGTTTAAATTAATAGAAGGGTATCGCTGGCTAAGCTGTGTCAAGGCTTCACAGTCAAGGCTCGGATCACCATTCTCTATGCTGTTAAGCAAAGCTGGCGTATTATTCATTGCAGAAGCGATTTCAACCTGGCTAAGCATCAAGAGTTCTCTTAGCGTTTTGAGATTTTCATTATATATATTGATGATTGTTTTGTTTGATTTTTAAGACTAATTTTTTTTCAGATTGTATTTAAGTTTTGATGCTAACATCGAAGATCCGATATGACTCACCTTCATAGAATATCTCCTCGTAGCTGATGTGGTCCATGGTGCTGAGAATCTGTTCATAGGTTAATGACTCCAATATCGAATTGATCAACCTTTCCTTGTCGATGACAGCGCTTTCCAGGAACCTGTTAAAGCCAGTTGCCTCTGTATACAGGGTCTGGAATCAGAAGGCTGCCATAAGCATTGTAATTCTTCTTGAAAGTTGAAGCGATGGACAAAATTGGTTTCTTCATCTCAGACTCCTTCAGGAACAGATTGAGCAAAGAATAAGGTGCCAACCATAAGCACTTTCCGGCCTGCTGTCTTGCTTCAGGTTCCAGTCACCTTTGGTAACTATCAGATAGCATCGGCCATCAAATAGATAAATAAACAGACCGAATGAATGGATACGCTGAAGAGATGGCCAGACAGCCATATTGATGTTTCTAAAAAACCGGATTGCTACCTGTTCTTGAAACATGGTGGTGAATGGGTGACGTATGCTAAAGATGACAGAGCCACAATGGACAAGATGTACCGCGAGATGATAAGTGAGAATAAAAAGAATGAATATTTCAGAAATAATATCATTACAACTGAAAAGCATTACAGAGGTGTTCCTCTTCAAAAAGAAAAGGATGGCATTGAAATGAACCTCACCATGTATTTGATGACACGCAACGAGAATTACGGTCACCACGTTAAGAAGGACTTACTATGAGCGACTACCAATACCGGGAACTCATGCAACGCATTGAGAAGCTCGAACAGGAAAATCCTGAATACATGACCGTCAGGGAGGCATCTAAGTTTACGCTCTTCTCAGAGTCTACGCTTTACTCCCTGACGAGCAAAAGAAAGATTGAACACATCAAGAGAGATGGCAAGATTCTTTTTGTGAAAGCTGACTTAATCAAGTGGATGGAAGAAGGCAAGATCAGAAAAGAAAGTGAGTACATCGGAGACACCAGAATAATCGTTAACCTGAGATAACCATGAAATTTAAACCGTTAATATTTACCTTATGGGTTTTAGCATTGAATCTCATTCCTTACCTGGGATGGTCATTTGTTGTGCTATCATTCATAGAACCGCTGGTGACATTCAGCTCAAATGAAGGAAGGCTTGCCTACTTGATTTACTCAGTATGCGGTACGGCAATGGGATTGCCAGCGTGGCTTCCGCACGTTAAAAAGGAAACTGATTATAAGGAGATCTGGAACGTAATTTTTGACTTAAGAATGCAGAATCGTTCTGATTCTGCTGATAGATTAGCTAAAGCCATTTCAGAATGAAAACTATCCCATCTCAGTCTCAAACCTTTTGGCCAGATCTACCAGCCTCTGCTGAGGCATGTTCTTCATGTACACCTGAGTCTGGTTTATCTTCGAGTGACCCATCATCCGCTGAATTTCCTGAACATTAAAGCCAAGAGAGTCGGCCATGACAGCAAATGTCGGTCTGGCTCTCTTGCAGTTCGGAAGTGGTTTGATTTTATGCCTCTTACCAACAGACTTCACCTTCTTGGTGATCCTGCTGGCTAAGTTCTTGGTAACCCTCTCTACCTCAAGAGGGCTGTATTCTTTAAGGAACCCGAATACATAGTCCTCCTCTTCACCCGAGATGCTGTACTTTTCAAAAATCATGTTGATGAAAGAAGACCGGCCGACAATGATCTTCACTGACTCTGACACGCTATCAGCATTTTTGTCTCTTATATAAGAGAAGTGATCTTCAGCGACATCCTTCCATTTCAGCAAGACTATGCTTTTGGCTTCCATGCCACCGGCATACACCATGAACACCCAGAAGTCTCTGCCAAAGTCTTCAGGAATTGTAGTAACACAATCTCTGATCTTGAAGAAGTCAGCCTTGGCCACAGGCTGAGTGCCTACCTTGGCTTTGATGATCTTGAAGCCTGCAGCAATATCGGTAGCAAGCACTCTATTCTTATACAGATACCGGCATACCGTTACAATCCTCCTGGCATGCATAGAAGTCGTAGTACGACCCTTGTTGTCAGTAAGCATCCACGACATGATAGCAGAAAGATCTCTCTCTGAGAGCGTGTGTGTCAACAACCGGAGCTGTTTCTGTTGTTCAAACCTCTTGAGCTGCTGCAGTGTGTATTCATAACCCTCATTGGTTTTGAGGGAATACCGGCCTCTGTTGTCGCGCATGTACTGGTTAAACAAGTCCACAAAACTCAAACCTTCCGGTTCCACAAGAAGCTTGCCCATGTAGGCATCACGAAATCGATCGAAGGTAATCTTGTCCTTGTCTTTGGCTTTGCATTCAGAAAGAGCTTTGTTGATCTTGTCATGGATTTCTTTTACGATTATGCTCGTTTGAAGATACCCTTCACCACGCTTGGCAAGCCAGTTCTGTTCGGTAACCCGGCTTTCGGTATACAGATAATGACTCTTTCCATTGTGCCTTACATAGATGGTCAGGGGATATAATCCGGTAGAATCATAGGCCTTATCCTTTCGAAGTACCACTCTCACGCTGAACTGCTTCTGCTTCATGGTACAAAGTAACAAATCCTCTACAAGTTTCTCTACAAGGTGCAATTAAAAACCCCTAAAGAACTTAATCTAAAGGGGTCTAAAATCTGCTCTCTACAACCTTCAAATAGTGACGATTTCTCGTAACTACTTGATTTTGAGTGCGGTCCGGACGGGACTCGAACCCGCGACCTCCTGCGTGACAGGCAGGCATTCTAACCAGCTGAACTACCGGACCTTTAAAACAGGCTGCAAATATAGCGGTCTGTGTGGCTTATGCAAAAAACCTCTGCAAGTTTTATACTAAAACTCAAACTGCTCTGTAACTTTTATTCATTTTATACTATCAATTAGTTAATTAGTGTAAAAGAGTTTCCTTAAAAACTGAAATCGATTACAACAAGAGGATTAAGATTATCTGTTTTTTGATTATGTTTAAAAGATTTTTTTATGAAACGTCTACTATTAATTGCTTCAATCTACTTTATCTGCTTCTCTACAACTTCGGGTCAGGTTGTTCAGTGGGCATCCAAAGTAATCCAGTTCTCCTCTGAATTATCTCCTGTGCAATACTCAGCGCAGCAGGCATTGGGTAAACCAAATGTGCTGCCGGCTGGTGGTGAAAGTCCTAATGCCTGGGTACCAGACAAACCCAAACAAAAGGAATTTCTAAAACTGGGTTTTGATAATCCTTTAAACATCAGACAAATAGCCGTTGCTGAATCGTATAATCCAAGTGCTATTTCCCGCATACTCGTTTATGACGAATCAAACACCGAACATGTTGTCTATAACTTCAACCCCAGTGTGATACCGATAAAGGGGCGCATGTTAAATGTATTCATAGAAACCACACCTTATAAAGTAGCGGCAGTTAAGTTAGAGTTTGATGGTGCCGCCATACCAGACTACTTTGGAATTGACGCAGTGGCGATCACCGACTCAAGTTACCCGATCATCGCTGATATTCCTGTTGCTGCCTACCTGGATGCTGGTATTGTGGTTGAACGACTGGATGAAAATGTAAACAGCGATGTCAGCGAATACAACCCTATACTTTCTCCTGATGGAAAAACTCTTTTCTTTAGTCGCAAGAGCCATCCTGAAAATATGGGTGGCACTGAAGATAAAGAAGACATCTGGTTTTCTGAACTGGATGAAAACGGCAAGTGGACAATTGCTAAAAACATGGGGTCAGAATTCAATAACAGCTATCCTAACTTTATCAATACGGTTTCATCCACGCCCGATGGCAGATCAGTAATTATGGTGTTGGGTAATAAATACTCAAAAGATGGTGAAAAAAGCATGGCCGGTGTTTCAATAAGTTCGAATGTAGGCGGCAAATGGACAAAACCAACAAACCTGAATATTACCAACGATTATAATTATAACGACAAGGCCAATTACTTTCTGGCCAATAGCCGCACGGCACTGCTTATGTCAGTTGAAAGAGAAGACTCATATGGTGATCGTGATTTATATGTGACATTTATGAAAGCTGACAGTGTGTGGACAGAACCGCTGAACCTCGGCAATGTAGTAAACACAGCAACGGAAGAGTCATCTCCCTTTTTATCCATTGATGACAAAACTCTTTACTTCTCGTCAAAAGGATTCAGTGGATTTGGAGGTAGTGACATCTATGTTTCCAAAAGGCTGGATGATACATGGACCAACTGGTCGCCACCAGAAAACATGGGCAAGACCATTAATTCCCCCATGGAAGATCTGTTTTTCAATATACCCGCCAATAGTGATTATGCCTATTACTCGCGGGGAATGACTGCTGAAAATACCGATATTTTCAGCGTTAAACTCCCGGTGTTGCAAACACCCGATGAGTGGGTTACCGTGTCAGGCAAACTCGTTGACGCAAAAACCAATTTGCCCATTGGGGCCAAAATAATTTATCAGCGTTTGCCAGACGGAAAGGACCTCGGTCTTTCTCAATCAGATCCGACAACAGGTGAATTTGAAATTAAACTCCCAACCGGATTCCTCTACAGTTTCAGATCCGAATCCAAAGACCACTTGTCTGAAAGCCAGAACCTGGATCTTAGAAATGTCAAGGCGGGCTCCGGCAAGCAACGACTTGAATTTCGTCTGAGGCCTATTGAATCAGTACAGATTGAAAAGAATGCTTTGTTCAGCCTCAATAGTATTTTCTTCGATTTCGGTAAAGCCATTCTTAAACCTGAATCTTTCCCTGAGCTGGAAAGAGTTGCCCAACTGATGAGTGACAAGCCTTCGGTAGTTATTGAAGTTGCCGGACACACTGATAATGTTGGCTCCATAGCATTCAACCAGAAACTATCCGAGCGCAGGGCGAATGCAGTGAAAACGTTCCTTACCTCAAAAGGCATTGACGCAAGCAGGATAACCACCATTGGCTATGGCGAAAAGCGACCCATTGTTTCCAACGATGACGAAGAAGACGGTCGTGAAATCAACCGCAGGGTTGAATTTAAGATTACCAGTATGTAATCTGTAATCAGACCGCGCTCAATCGCTGATCAAGTGTGTTCACTTCAACCCCTTCTTTAAAAGGAATTTTATCCATCGCGTATTCAGTCAATGCGGTTATTGTAAGGGAAGGATTCACACCCAGATTGCAGGGCATGACGCTGCCATCGAGAATATAAAAACCGGGATAACCGTGCACTTTAAAATGTTCATCTACTACACCCTCCTCTTTAGTTTTACCCATGGGGCAGCCTCCGAGAATATGGGCAGTGGAAGCCAGTCCAAACATGATTTCAGTAACGGCATTATGCGGAACACCTTTTACTTTTTTTGCATAACGATACAGTGCCTCCTGCCCGATTGGAATAAAACTTGGTACCTTTTGTCCTGACTCATTCTTCATGATGAGTCTGGTTCCAAAAATTCCTTTATGCAATTTCATCTGCATGGCGTTGGGCAATGATTGCATGATCAGAAAAATGATACTCGTCTCTGCCAGCTTAAAATTGAATATGGAGCGAAGAAAATTCCAGGGTTGGGTAATCATGTTGCCAAACATTTTCAACGTTCGCACGATGGGTGTTCCATTTCCTGCTGCCATCGAAGCTAGCCTTACCATCGCACCAGAGCCATCTGGAAATTTACATAACTCGATGTGCGTATCATCATCCGGATTGAAAATAGAACTGATGGCAACGCCATGATTCAGTTTACGATCTGCCGACACAACGCCTGATAACATCTCGGAGTTGGTTAAAATATTATCGCCCAGTTTATCTGACAGATCAGGCAATGTTTTGTAAACATATTTTTGTCTGAGCAGTAAATTCATGGTGCCCAGTACGCCTCCACTTACTACGAGTCCGGTTGAAATAAAAGTTTGCTTATTCTTGCCAGCCCATGAAGTACTTTGCTCAGTATGGATGTGATATGTATTATTGAGGTATTCTATTTTGGTGACAACGGTTTCAGCCAGCACCTGTGCGCCAAACATGTTTTCTGCAAACCAGAGATAGTTTTTATCCAGCGTATTTTTTGCATTGTACCGGCAGCCCACCATACAACCTGCACATTCCGTGCAGCCTTTGCGTAATGGCCCCAGTCCCTTGAAGTAAGGATCTTTTTCTTTCTTAGAATCGCCCTGATAAACGCCCACATAATCAACACGCCCATAGGAAGAGCCGCGGCCCATGTCTTCAGCCACTGATTTTAAGATGCGATCTTCTTCATATTCTTTTGTGTATTTCTCACTTCCGAGCATGAACCTTGCCTTCTCATAAAAAGGTGCCAGCTCTGCCTTCCAGTCTTTTATGTGCGACCAGATCGGGTTTGTGTAAAAGCTTTCTTTAGGCATCATGTGTGTATTGGCATACACAAGTGAGCCGCCACCTACACCAACACCGGAGATGATAAAAACTTCTTTAAAGAAAGTAAGCTTTTGAAAACCAAAACACTTTAACAAAGGAAGCCACAGATACTTGCGCACATTCCAGTTTGATGCAGGGAAATCACTGGTGTTCCACCGCTTGCCTTTCTCAATCACCAGTACGGAATATCCTTTCTCGGCCAGGCGCATGGCCGAAACCGAACCACCAAAGCCTGAGCCGATGACGATGTAATCAAATTTTTGACTCATCTGATAAGAAGCGATTTACACCTTCGGCAATTTATAGCCGTTGTTGTATTTCGCAGCCAGCCACGCATTCGCTTTCTCTTCGTTGAATTTTCCTCTGGCAGCATCCCAGCTTACTTTCCCTCCTGTTTTGTAAGAGATATTCCCCATCTGACAAACGGTTGCTACATGTGCACCATCTTCAATAGAACAGGTAAGTTTGCTGAAGTCGCGGCTCTTTACTGCCTGCATGAAATTTACCGTGTGCAGATCAAGTCCCGAACCTTTGTTGGGCTGAACAGGTATCGCTTCCATTCTCTTTTCATCAGGTATCACTTCCCAGCCACCACGCCACAATACCAGTGTTCCGTTATTTCCGATATAAGACATACCATGATCTTTTCCATAGTTTCCATTGCTGATGCTCTGCGCCTGTTCCCATATCATATTGTAACCATCAAACTCATATACAGTAGTCATGGTGTCGGGTGTTTCATGCGCGCCATCCGGATAGGCATACTTGCCACCCAATGCCACTGCTGATTTTGGGAATGTTGCATCCATACCCAGCAATGCATAATCAATCAAATGCACTCCCCAGTCGGTCATCAGACCACCGGCATAATCCCAGAACCAACGAAAGTTGAAATGATATCGGTTGGGATTAAACGGTCTTTTGGGTGCGGGACCCAGCCACATATCGTAGTTCACACCAGCAGGTACAGGTCCATCGGGTTTCACTTCGATGTTGCGCATCCATCCCTGATAGGCCCATGCTTTCACCGTGCGGATTTTTCCAAGTTTGCCTGATTTTATAAAATTCAATGCATCTACAAAGTGAGGCATGCTGCGTTGCCACTGCCCTGCCTGCACGGCTTTGTTGTATTTCTTTTGTGCAGCTACCATCGCATTGCACTCTTCAATGGAATTGCCTACTGGCTTCTCCACATACACATCTTTGCCTGCCTGGCATGCTTCCACCATTTGCAGACAATGCCAGTGATCAGGTGTGCCGATGATGATCACATCGAGGTCTTTGTTATCAAGCATCTTGCGGTAATCCGCATAGGTTTTTGTCTGAACACCATTTTTAGCCAGCTCATACTTACGGAAGTTGAGCACGTTATCATCCACATCACACAGCGCTGCCACATTTACCTCAGGTATTTTCATGAAGGAGGTTAAATCAGACCAGCCCATTCCATTGACACCAATGAGACCTACATTGATTTTGTCACTGGCTGAAATGAGACTCTTTGCCTGCGCGAATGATTCCCAGGGAAGTGAAGCGGCAAGACCAGCGCCTGCCATTGCTTTCGCGGAGGTATTCAGAAAATTTCTTCGTGTGTGTTTCATATTGAAATGGATTTAATATCAAGATGAAACTTAAGCATTCTATGGCTAATTAGAAATGACAATTATACCGGAAAGTAAATTATACAAGTTTGAAACAGGGATGTGCGGGGATGCCGGTCAGGCGACCCTCAACAACGTTGGGTAGATCAATTATTTTAGTTCATTGAAACACATTATTTCACATCAGCCACACATCGGAACCCCACCGTGGCATTGCGTTCAAATCCCTGGGAAACGCGAAGCAGAAACTGACGATAGTGAAGTTCACGCGGTCCACCCTGCACATACCACCAGCTGGATGATGGTTTGAAATAACTTCCCCCTTTCATCATGATGTACCGATAACTTCCATTCTCATATTCATCACTGGTCAATTGCCATACACAACCCACAAGGTCATGTAAACCATAAGGGTTCATTCCCTTCTTGTATTTACCTACCGGATATAACTGACCATCGCCCAGATTGCAGTTGCGTGCATCAATGCCTTCCATGTTTTTCACTGTAAGGGTTTCTGTCACGTACGTTTCTTTGCGCGTTACCGGTTTGATTTGCTTCCAGGGCCATTCATTACCAGCCGGAGTCTGTGCTGCATATTGCCATTCAAGTTCGGTGGGTAGTCGCTTGCCTGCCCAGGTGGCATAGGCTTTCGCATCTTCAAGTGAAACATAGGTTACCGGAAAACTCTCCTGTCCTGCCGGGATCTGTTTGTTGATCCAGTGTTTTAAAAAATTGGCGGTATCTGTGGGCTGATAGTTACTTGCCCGCAGAAACTGTTTAAAGTCCCCATTGGTAACCGGATAGCGGTCCATGGCAAATGATTCCATGGATACCTCTTCATTGAGATGTTCCTTCGGATAAGGAATAAATTCATCGCCCTGGGTGAAATGAACTTTTAATTTTCCGGCAGGAATCTTCACCATTTCCGGGTGCAGTTTTGCTACGGCAGAAGTTTTTATTACTTCCGAAAGAATACGTGGCGTTCCGGGTTTAAGAAATAAAATCTGTTCATCAATCAATTCATCATCCTGAAAAGCCTGCACCACCAGTTTGCCCTCATAGTGTTTTAACTGATTTGAAAGTGATACAGAGAATTGATTTTTTTCAGATTCCTCAATCACCAGAGGCTCTTTATCGTATGACGGATTCCCCTTCCACACTTTTATTTTTGCACCCGGTATGCATTTTCCGGACAGTAAATTACCTGTGATCTTTGCATTTAATACTGGTGTAAACCTGGCGATGGACGAAACATTGCCTTCATTGTTTGTTCCCAGATCCCGAACATCAAAACCATCAATATTCACTGTGGCATAAGATTTATCTCCGACATTACTTACCTGTATCTCTTCATGTTTCCACAGATCAATCCATCTTGCTGATGAAACATTTTTAATTTCAAACAACGGCCCGTTAAATCCCGATGCTTTAAGACTGAAAATGGTATAGATGGTTTTATCCTTGCTTGTCCATTCGTTTACCCAGATACTATCGCGCAAGGTTGGAATAAGAGGATTATAATCTGAAGTGAATAGGGATGTGTTTTCTCTCAGTATGCGTGTGGTTCTGCCGAGGTATTTGTACTGTTCTTCTTCCCAGTCAGGATGCCCCGGAGCAAACTGATTTATTTCAGTTCCATATCCATTAAAAAATGCTACCGCATACTCACGCTGAATGGGTTCTTTGAAAACTTCCGTTACCCGGAATATGGCAAAATCAGGACGAATGAATTTATTCAGATTGAGCAAGGGCGGATAGTAAAGTGCATTGTGAACCCTGCCGCTGATTATGCCCTGCATATCTTTCGGCACAGCCATGCCTTCACTATACATCACCACGCCCGGCTTCACTTTATCAGCAGCTTCCTGCAACTCACGGCTTGATTCTCCTTTTGTATCCAGCACCACACCATCTGCGGAAGTTTCATTTATCAGATAGGCCAGTCCGTGCAGATGCCCTTCACTGCGTGTGCTTTCATCCCATGGATTATAAGCGACAAAAAATTTTGCTCCCTGAGCCCGGGCGGCATCAGCCACGGCACGGATTTGTTTTAATCCACCAGGCAGATCGCGATACATATCAAACTGATTTCGCTGATCAACACCGAGTGTAGGCCATGTGGGCCAGATGCACACCACATCATCACCACCAAAAAGTCTCTTGCCACGCTCAATAAAATCATTGAGTTGAAACGCATCCTTTTGTCCGTCATAAAATTCTTTATCCCAACCCATGAGCAGGTGCATGACATAGGCTTTGTTGATCCATGCCAAATCCTTGCGTTGAAAAAGTGAATAATCAAATTCATCTACATCATAGAGATATCTTTTTTGAAATGCCTCGCGAACGCCTGACTGCCAGTCACCAGAATAATAATCCGCATAAAAATTATAGGATACTGATCCGCCCGGAGCAATGATCGTTTCAAAACGTCTGCGGATGGCTTTTACCATCGAATTCAAATCGCGCCTTACAAGACCAAAAAGTTTCTGGTTGTCATTTAGTTGTAATCCGACATAACCCAGCTCCCAGGCATTGTCGGGCACGATTACGTTCACTGGATTTCTGCCTGGCAAAAACAAATGGGTTCGTGAGAGACGATGATCTCCACGGCCTGTGATATACGCTTCATTACCATCCCTGCCAAAGGGAACAACATTTGAAAGACTTAACGTATCACGCGATGTATTCATAAACGAAATAACACCCTTGATGCCTTTTTTTGAGAGCATTTCTGTTTTAAAAGTTATCTGTAACGGAGAGCTGATATTAGAAAACCAGGACTTTCCGTTTACTTCAAAGGAAACCAATGGACGGTCTAAAACTGATTGCCTGCCATTGTCACCAGTAACGGTGACCACCTGCTGGTTTTCAATTTTTATCTCTTTGATGTGCTGGGCCCACCCCTGCTCAGGATTGAGTATAAGTAGCAATGCTATCGCAGAAAGTAATCCGACTCGCTTTGTATGTTTTATGACAGGTACCATAGTAAATTTTTATGAGGACTGGCCATTTCCAATTTACTCGCATGGTTTTAAAATAAAAAGCTATTTTTAGAGCTTGATTTCAGAATGAAGAACCTGTTAATAGTTACACTGAGCACTCTGCTTCTGTTTTCCTGTGCCTCATCGGGCGAGAAAGTAGTGAAACCACGCAGCCATAAGATGTGGGCAAAGGGCAACCGCTATGTAATTGATATTCCTGTAGGCGCACGCCATATCAGGATGTTTGAACGCAAACGAACTAAAATGGTAAGGATGAAGTAATAATCTTTACGTTTTCTGCATTACGCTTTAATCGTGTTACTGCAACCCCTTCACGGTCATTTCGACATTTCTCTTGAAAAAGAATTTCAACTGGTCTGATTGCAGCAAGTGTGCCGTCAGCACAGAACCATAAAACAAAGAGGCAAATAAATTGGTCAGATCACGTGTGGAAGATGATTTGGTTATCTCCTTCCTGAAGATTGCTTCCAGACTGAATTTCTCAAACAACTGATCAAGCGTCAGAATCTCAACCGAATTAATGTCTTTATAATCCGGGAATAAAAACTTTTTCTCCTCCGGTTTCATCGGGAATGGCTTTGGCGGTCTGCGTAAATCCGCCAGGTATCCAAACAGACTCAAAACAATACCGGGGTACATTTCACATTCCTCACTTAGTTTTTCAAAAAGGAAGTATACACCTGCCAGACCTTCTTTTGGCTTATCTCGCAACTCTACGGCACGCTTCAGACACCATACCCGGAAGTAGTATAGAAGAATATCTTCTTTACAGGGAAAGTATTTAAACAAGGTAACTTTTGAAATTTTAACCTTCTCACAAATATCGTCTACATACAAATCATCAAATGATTTCTTTCCTATAAGACGAATAGTGTGGTCCAGTACACTTAGCTTCAGACGGGCGGCTTTTTCTTTACGCAGGCTCATATTTTTGTTAAGTCGTTAATTAATAGATTTAACTTCATTAAACCAATGTTTAAATCTTTGAAGTGCTTCATTATTCTATTGATGGTTATAATGATGTGTCAATGCAGGTAATACGTTAATAGCCGGAACAGTGACCCGGTTTGATAATTACCAGCAATTTTTTGATGTCTACGGGAGGAACCAATCATTGCCTATTATAGTTCCATTTTAAACAGACGGGTTATTGAATATAACTATTCACCGGTGCATACGTTGAGCAAATCATTGGTGTTATAAGCAAAGGCAGCTCCTAACAGGATGCTGGTAAGAAACAAGGAGAACGATATTGAGTGCGTTTTAGTATCTTAAAATTCTAAACTCCACCCTGCGGTTTAGTCTTCGGGCTTCTTCAGTATTGCTGGTGGCAATAGGTCTTGATCCGCCATACCCTTTTCCTTTGATCCGTCTCCCGTTTATTCCTTTTGAAACGAGATATGATTTTATCTTTTCTACGCGTTGCTGTGAAAGCACCTGGTTTTTCCTTGCATCGCCACGATTATCAGTATGACCTTCCAATTCTATTTCTACCCTTGTATTATTCTTCAGGAAATCCACTACCACATTGAGTTCACTGTACGATTCGTCAAGCAGGGTGGTTGTACCCAATTCAAACAACACGCTTTTCAAATTTACAACAGCACCTACTTCAATCGGTTGCAATTTGAAATTCATCTCCACATTGCTCATGTTGATTGACTGAATGTCAAGTCGCTCAGAAAGGTTAACAAAACCTTGTGCCTCTATCTCAATCGAATAAACCTTTGCCAATTTCAGGCCCAGGGAATAATTTCCTTCATTGGTTCCGTTTGTGGTGTAGACCGAATCTGCACGAAAGATCAACCGCGCAGGAATGCCTTCACCGGTTTTTGAATTGGTCACCCGGCCTGAAATTTTTATCGCATTGCTGGCAATCGCAACCAATGGAACCTCCATAACCGGAGTTATTACTTCCACAACGGGTTGGCTATAGAGGCTGTCTTTAAACATGCGCACATCACCATAACCATCGCTGTTGCGCGTTGACGTATATAAAGAAAAACCCAGAGAAGAAAATTCCCTGTAATAAAGTTCTCTGCCTTCTGAATTAATTTGAGCTCCGAGATTAACAGGCTCCGACCACAATGTCCATGAATCATCAAGGCGGTTTGAAACGTAAATATCAAAACTACCCAGACCACCTTTCCTTCCATTGGAAGCAAAATAGAGTTTGCTGCCATCCGCGCTGAGTGATGGACTCATTTCCTGAAAGGGTGTGTTGATCACGCTTCCAAGGTTAATCAATTCATTCCATCTTCCATCCCTGTTGAAGGAAACATATAAATCTTCTGCGCCAGCTGTACTATATGACTCAGCCGAAAAAACAAATACGGATTGAGACTCTTGCCAGTATCCACCCAGTGTAGCCGAGCGATTGATAAAATACGGGATTGTAATATTTTGAGGAACAGACCATCCCATGCTGGTCTTGCGTGAAACTGAAATTCCTTGTGTGGCAGGTGCGCTGCCACTGGTCTTATAATGACTTAACAGATAAAGTTCGTTTCCATCCCTGCTCACGCCTGCCACGCCATTGAACGTGGTATTATTTATTGTGCTGCCTCCATGAACAGGAACTGACCAACCGCTCTCTTCCATGACTGAAATCCAGATATCACCCGGATCTCTTTTACCACCGGTATTCTGGGGATGATTGGCAATAGTTATATACAAAGTTTTTCCATCCGGGCTTACCACAGGATTCTGCTCATCATAAGAAGAATTGATTTTTACAAGTGGGTCAACAGATTGCGAAAAGGAAACAGAATTTATAAAAACTATAAAAAATAACAGATACCTCATGATCATCAATTCAAAGCACAAGATTACACATTAAAAATAAAGTTACTTACTCACCCATTCACTATCCTTGATAGAAAACCGCCAGGGTAGAAACGCATCGTCACCTGCATAATCAATGCCAATGCGGCATGATGTTACGATTTTCCATGACGGAATATCCGCTCCCTCCTCAATCCAAACTTCGTCACTATTCAGAAATTTACCATCAAATGATCTGTCAATACCCAATGCTTTCGTCAGTTTGCCAGGCCCGGATGTTATCCGCTTCACTGACTTTACGTTCATTCTGGTCAACATCCATTCCTCTCCTTTGCAAGGCTGCAGTGCACGCACCAGCACGGCATCTGCACTGCCTTGTTTGTTCGTTACAACATTAAATAAATTGTGAATGCCATAACAGAGATATACATAAGCGATGCCTCCGGCCTCAAACATGGCCTTATTTCGACTGGTCATTTTGTTATCATAAGCATGACAACCGCGCTCGCGAAATGAATACGCCTCGGTTTCAACTATAATACCACCGGTTTTTTTACCCAACACATTGGTAATGAGCTTTTTTCCAAGCAACTGCCTGGCAATCTGGGTCACATTGTTACGGGTATAGAAGGAATCAGGCAAAACACTCATTAGTCTGGTGATCAGGTGGGTTTTTTATAGCGTAAAATGATCCTATTTTTACAGCCTAAATTTAAAAAGACAAACATGAAGAATGTATTAGTAATTGTATTACTGGCTGTTGGCCTGGTGGCAAACGGTCAGATTCAAACACCCCAGGCAAGTGCAACAGCCTCAACTTCAACCGTAGTAGGTTTAACCAATGTTAAAATTGATTACGCTCGCCCCAGCATCAAAGGAAGAAAGATTTTTGGCGATGCGGCCAATGTAATTGTTCCTTATGGTAAAATCTGGAGAACGGGCGCCAATGCTGGTACAATAATCACCTTTGGTGATGATGTGGTAGTTGAAGGTACCACGGTGCCCAAAGGTGAATACTTGATCTTCTCATGGCCAGGCGCTACTGAATGGACAGTTTCATTATATAAAGACATCTCTTTAGGTGGTAACACCGGTGGCTATGACAAAACCAAAGAAGCTGCCAGTTTCAAAGTGAAGGCAGAAAAACTTGCTGAAAAAGTGGAGACTCTTACCATCAACATCGGTGACATTGCTGCGGACAGCAAATCTGCCAAAGTTCAGATTGCGTGGGAAAATACTTCCGTGAAATTCACTGTTACGGCTGATTACGATGCAAAAGTGATGAAGTCAATCGAGGCTAACACCAAAGTAAATCCAAGTAACTACTATGCAGCTGCCGTATACTATCTGGATAATGGCAAAGACCTGAAGCAAGCATTGGAGTGGATGAATAAAGCAATGGAAGGCAATGCAAATCCTGCATTCTGGCAATTATATCAAAAGGCAAGAATTCAGAAAGGCCTGGGTGACAAGGCCGGTGCACTGGCTACTTCACAAGCTTCCATGGAAGCCGCGAAAAAGGCCAATAACCGTGATTACCAGATGATGAATGAAGATCTTCAGAAATCTTTGAAGTAATTCGTCAGACCACTCAAAGCGTTCTGGCGAATCAACAAAGGCAACGACTTAAATCGTTGCCTTTTTTGTTGCCTTTCCCTTATCAAAAATGTGGGCTATCCATGATGCAACCACCACCAGTACACAACCAATAATATTATAGTATAGAAAAGCGATTTCATCATAAAAGAAAAAGTAGCAAACCAACACCGCCAGTTCACCAATCACAGCGGCAATAAAAACAGATGTGCCTCGTATGGCCTTCATATAAAATGCAACGAGAAAAATCCCGAGTATGGTACCATAAAAAAGTGAGCCAACTATGTTTACAAACTGAATGAGGTTTTCAGCCATGTTGGCAAGCATGGCAAAAGCCATGGCAATCAATGCCCACATAATGGTAAAGAAACGGGAAGCCCGTAAATAATGAAGTGGTGACGCCTCCTGCCTGAATGATCGCTTGTAAATATCTACCGTAGTGGTTGAAGCGAGCGCATTTAATTCTGAAGCCATGGAAGACATGGCTGCCGAAAACATCACCGCGAGCAACAAACCGATAACACCGTGAGGCAGATAGCTGAGTACAAAGTTCAGAAACATGTAATCACGATCTTGTGTCTTGGCACCAGGCACGGCAGAGGATATTGTCTTTTTCACTGCAATGCGAATACTGTCTTCTTGTTTCTTCAAAACAGAATATTGCTTTTTTGATTCCTCAATTGAAATTTCATTTTCCTGGCGGATGCCGTCCAGCAGATTATTTACAGTTTCCTGCTTTTGCTGATAGACAGATGTATAACTACTTTCAAGTTCATTTAAGGTGCCGGCATATTCCGTTTTAGCCACTTTATTTTTTAAGGTCTGATTGTGGAATACCGGAGGCTGATTGAATAAATAAAATACAAATACCAAAACACCTATAAAGAGTATGATGAATTGCATAGGGATTTTTAAAAGCCCATTGAAGATCAATCCCATCCGGCTTTCCGTTAATGATTTTCCTCCCAGGTAGCGCGAAACCTGTGATTGGTCTGTTCCAAAATAAGAGAGAAACAGAAACGTAGAAGCTATTAACCCCGACCAGATATTAAAGCGATCGCTCAGGCTGAAGTTGGTGGTGATAATATTAAGTTTACCCAGCTCCCCTGCCAGCTGAACGGTATCACCAAACGAAACATTTTCGGGCAACAAACTGTAGGCCATGACACCCGCCAGAATCATTCCGCCCATAATGATAGTCATCTGCGTGCGCTGTGTCAGACTCACGGCACGCGTTCCTCCTGATACGGTATAAATGATCACAAAAATTCCGATCATCATGGTGGTCAGGATAATATTCCAACCCAATATGGAAGACAGCACTATAGATGGAGCGAAGAGTGTAATGCCGGCAGAAAGTCCACGTAAAATCAAAAATAAAACTGCGGCAAAAGTGCGGGTTTTCAGGTCGAAGCGTGATTCCAGATATTCATATGCAGTGTAAACTTTCAGCCTGTAATAAATGGGCACCATGGTGAAGGAAATGATCACCATTGCAAGTGGCAAACCAAAATAAAACTGAAGAAAGCGCATGCCATCTTCCATCGCCTGTCCTGGTGTTGACAAAAATGTTATTGCGCTTGCCTGAGTGGCCATAATGGAAACACCAATCATCCACCACTTCATGGTGTTGTCTCCTTTAAGATAGCTCTCTATATTTTTTGCTCCACGGGTTTTCCAGGTACCGTAAAGAACAATGAACAACAATGTTCCGAATAAAATAATCCAGTCAATCAGGTTCATGCAAACAAATGGGTTAGCCACGAAAACAAAATTACCTGTACCAGCATCACTCCCAGTACAATCCAGTACCAGGTGCTCCAGTTTTTAAACAAGGGTGGTTTATGTTCGTCCGTCATTTTGCTTTTGATTTTACTTTGGTACTTGGCGGTGTTTTCGGCTTTCCAAGTGATACAATATTGGTAAAAAGTTTATACGCTCCCGGCACTCCTTCCGGCAACTCCCTGAAAAATGAAAGCCCTGTGTAGATATAATGTCCTTCGCCATACCTGGCCACCAGCAAACTTCCACTACGTGCCGGCTCGCCTTTGTCATTCATGGAAAGCACGGCTTCAAATTGATCATCCCAGGCAGAAGGAAAATAAAGTCCACGCTCCTGCACCCAACCTTCAAAGTCCTTCGATGAAATTTTATTGGGATAGTTCAATACCGGATGTGCAGGTTTCAAAATCCGCACTTCGCTATTTTCTTCAGTAACACGATCGCGCGAAAGCGTCAGAGGATACGGTGAAAACTTATCCCTTTCAATTTCCAGATCGTTGCTGGTATTGTATTGAATAACCAATGTTCCTCCTTCTTTCACATAGTTAAGCAAATCGGGCATGATGAATCTGATACGGTCATTGGTGTTAAGTGCCCGCACACCCAACACCACTGCATCTGTCTTTTTCAGATTGGCAGCTGTCACCTCTTCATTTTTCATTTCCCACACTTCATAGCCCAGGTTTCTCAGACTGCCCGGAATATCATCACCTGCACCTCGGATGTATCCTATCAGTGCTCCTTCTTTCTTTAAATTCATTCTTACCACTTTGGCCTGTGCCACCGGCAAGAGTGTTTGAACCGGAATGTGGTCGTATTGGATGTTGAGCAACGAATTTGAAAACTTCTTTCCTTCAGATTCCACCACAGCATTCATATATCCATCAAACTCCTGCTGACCAGGAAAGACAGTGAAGTCAAACGATTTTTCTTCGCCTTGTTGTTTCAATTCAAATGCAATGCGTGCCGGTTCGGTGCGCCATCCTGCAGGCAATTCAAGTTTCAGATCTCCCTTTCTTGAACTGGCAGATGCTGATTTGATCAGCACGCTGATCTTCTTCGGAGATTGATCGGCAAACACATATACCGGCTGTGGGAAATTAATAAAGACCGGAGGCACAACCTCGAAAGGACGTGACAATTCGCCTTTTACGGGATCTGTCCATTTATAAATCAGTGGAACTTCAAATGACATGCTTTCCCCTTGAATAGAAAACTTCATGTTCACAGAAATTGCCGGATCATTCTCTGGTTTACCAATCAGATTTTTATCATTTACGGTAAACAGACCCTGACTGTGTTTTTCCTTTAGCCAGTATGGTGATGAATAATCTGTATTGCTGCTAATGTTTTTAACAGTTTTAAGCATAACCAAATCATTATTCTTCAGTGGTAGTGAAAAAACTGAATCAAGCTGCAATGATTCGCTTTGTATTTTCTCTAAGGATATGGAAGCGCCAGAACGGTTTATTACTTCCAGATTAAGGGTTACCTGATGACCAGGCGATGCCCAGTAATGACCAGCCGTTGCTTCTGCGAAAAGTCCGGCACAATCACGAATCAGTTGTTCCGTCTCTTTTAGTTTGCGGGTGCGCCACACTGAATTTTCAAGAGCAGATATTTCTTTGCGTATCTGCAAAAGCATAGGAATGGAAGCAGAAGGGTTTTCACTCTTGAATTCAGCTACCGCCTTATCCACAAGTGCTTTTACTTTTTCCCCACCTTTTATCTTACTCCAGGTAGTATTGATCTTTTCAAACAGATCTTTATCAGCACGTTCACCTTTCACATATTCAAAAAACTCTGGCGCATCACCCCTGCGGCCTGGTGATCCAAAGCCCTGACTTTTATGCTGGGTACGACTTTCCGCTGCTATTTCGGAATATGATTTTCCAAGCAGTGGATTGTAAGTTCCAACATTCATCGACAAAATACCCGGTGTGCTTTCATTGATAGTTTGATTCCACCAGCGACCCGTGTTCGTATACAATGCGCTCACCTGCCATGTACCATATTTACTTACCTGATCAGGATATACATTGGTATTACTTGTCAGATCAAATGCCTCCTGCGCCAATATACCCGATGCTGTGTGGTGTCCATGACCGGCACGTTCATCTGGCGGGAAGCGTGTGAGTATTACATCCGGTTTAAATTCACGAATCACCCGCACAACATCCGAAAGTATTTCATCCTTATTCCATATCTCAAAGGTCTCCATATAATTTTTTGAATAGCCAAAATCATTGGCCCGTGTAAAAAACTGTTCGCCTCCATCGATCTTTCGGGCAGCGAGTAATTCCTGCGTACGAATAAGACCCAACAGGTCTCTGATCTCAGGACCTATCAGATTCTGGCCACCATCACCGCGGGTCATGGATAAATATGCGGTTGCCGCGAGACGATCATTGGCCAGATATGCGATTGCTCTTGTATTTTCATCATCCGGATGTGCCGCCACATAAAGCACTGAGCCCAGGAAATTCAGTTTGTGAAGTTTAAGCTTAATCTCTGAAGAACCCGGTTGGCGCTGGGCATTTGCAGCTACCGTGATCAGTAAATAAAATATAATAACGGCCAATCGCATAAATCACACAAGTTTGGTGGTAAGTAACAAAAAAAATCAGTTTTGAATAAAAAAGTATGAGTGAGCGGTTTATCCTGACTGTCAAACGGAAAACTAAAATTTTCCCTTCTTCTCTTCATTGACAAGAAAAGTGCCGTCTTCCATGATAAGCAATTTGATCTGGCTTGTGGCCTTCTTTGACTCAGAGTATAATGAAGCGGTAAACTCATGAGGCGAAATGCGGTCTTTGACATCGTCAATAAATCCAACATCAAATTTTATCAATATTCCAGGAGTGACTTTACGATTTAGGATAAGATGCCCATCCGAATTAACAATTTTGACTTTCACTTCATCACTGCCAAGTTGCAACAGTTTAAGTTCAAGTTTAAGATATGGCAAAGGGCCCGAGGTTGACCTGTTTTTTTTATTGTCGGCATCAAAATCTGCCTTATAGCGATCTACACCTGCACGTTCGTTAAATTTGTAATCAATTTTCAATTCAAATTCACCCGCTGGTTTATAGGGAACTTCTTCCTGCCAAACGAAGATAAAAAAAATCAGAAGTTGCAGGACATTTATCATTTCAGATCATTAATTCAATCAAGGTAGAAATACATGTCGTGATTCACAAATGGCAAGGACCTGCAAAAAAACAACCTGAGATTTCACAATAATTATCTTGCAAAAATTATTTGCGATTGGGTGTCCTCCTGTTTTTAGGTGCTTTGGTTTTTCTTGCAGCACGATCCTGCTTTTTGGCCCGTTTGACTTTCTTTGACAAATCCTGGTTGTTGCCGCCTTTCTTTTTCTTCGCATTACTCTGAACCATTCGCTGCTCCTGTGTGAGTGGTTTATCAACACTGCCCTTTTGAGCCGAGGCATACGATAATCCAAAAACCAGTAATAATGCAGTAATCAACAGCTTTTTCATTTCCTTCGGTGCGTTTACTTTGAATGCGTTTTAACTAATCACGAATATACATCATTTCAATAAAAGACGCATATTCACAAGTTCAGCAACCGTTAAAATAACACATATCGGATATTGCCTGCAGCCCTGTTCGCTTTCAAGCGTGCTTCATCGACAGATGACCCTCTGGCAAGACAAACCCCCATTCTTCTTTCACCATTCACTTCGGGTTTTCCAAACAAGCGCAATTGTGTGTCGGGTTCATCCAGCGCCAGCTCTAATCCCATGAAGGTAATATCATGGGATTTTCCTTTAACCAGAATCACCGATGATGCAGCAGGACCATATTGCCTGATGACCGGAATGGGCAAACCAAGAATGGCGCGCACGTGCAACGCAAACTCTGATAAATCCTGTGAGATCATGGTTACCATGCCTGTGTCATGTGGTCTTGGAGATAATTCACTGAAGTACACCAGATCTCCTTTCACAAAGAACTCTACACCGAAAATACCACGCCCCCCCAATTCATTCACCACACATCGCGCAATTTCCTGTGCATCGTGCAAGGCTTTTTCACTCATAGGATGAGGCTGCCATGATTCCTGATAATCGCCATGCTCCTGGCGATGACCAATGGGTTCGCAAAAGGATACTCCATCTTTATGACGGATCGTTAACAAGGTAATCTCATAATCAAAGTCGATGAAGCCTTCTACAATCACTTTCCCACCTCCGCTCCTGCCTCCTTCCTGGGCATATTGCCAGGCATAATCAATATCAGAAACAGATTTAATGACACTCTGCCCTTTACCTGATGAACTCATGATCGGTTTTACTACACAGGGAATTCCTATTGTATTCACCGCTTGCACAAACTCATCCTTTGTATTGGCAAATTGATACGGTGAAGTTTTGAGTTTCAGTTTTTCTGCCGTCAGTGTACGGATGCCTTCACGATTCATTGTGAGTCGTGCAGCAGTGGCGGTAGGAATTACACAAAAACCTTCCTTCTCCAGTTCCACCAGTGTCTCTGTAGCAATTGCTTCCACCTCAGGTACAATGTAATCAGGCTTTTCCTTTTCAATCAGCTTGCGAAGTGCAGCACCATCCAACATTGAAATGGTATATGAGCGATGTGCTACCTGCATAGCGGGGGCATGATCATAACGATCCACTGCAATTACTTCCACGCCATATCGCTGAAATTCCATTACCACTTCCTTGCCAAGTTCTCCCGATCCAAGCATCATAACCTTTACCGCAGAAGGTGAAAGCGGTGTGCCAATTTTTACTTCATGATTGTTCATACTACTTACCCGGATTATAGGTTCTTGTGGCATTCCTCACCACATCTTTTTTATAAAATGAAACATCTTTGAATTCACCTTTACTGTATAGTTCTGCCTGGTCAGTAAAATGTGGTGATGAAGGATTATTACTCACCCCTCCTGCCAGTAATGATTTTGCCTTTATCTCTTTACCAAACTCCACTACCGCTACAAAACTATTTCCTACATAACCATACATTATTTTTGTGCCCGGATATTTACGACTACCAAAGGCAGCGAGTGATCCCCAGAAGGAAGATGCAAACGGAACCGCCAGACTTGGCTTAAGATCGTCATAGGTTTCCGTAATTTTTCCTGTCAGCCGCTGAAACCGGTTCACTTCACCCCACGGCATTTTCCACGTTCCATAATCACGCTCAAGTTCATTGATAACATTATCCAGTGCTTCTATTTTTTCTTCTGCAGTCGTTTTGTCTTTCATGTAGTTAATGATGCTGAGCTGATCAGTACCTGCAGGAATATTCGGTATAACGTGCGCTCTCAGCTCCTGGCCCCAGTAGATTGCCAGCGTAGCTGGTACCGAAGATACGGCATAATTCATATCCCAGTTTGCAATCAACGACATAGGTTCTTCCAGTTTAGAAATGATATCATCATCGAGCCTGGAAACTTTTTCATAAGCATTCACTAGTGATGGAATGAGTTCTTCAAAACCTGCCAGGTGCGGATCATACGCTGCACCAATCAACTTATCCAGTGTAAAAGAGTTCTCCCTTTTCAACACACGTTCTGCATTGATGCCACGCGCATTTTGCGCATCGGGTGCCATGTAAACAGGGTAAATACTTTTATCAGGACTATTTTCACCTGCCGCTGTAAACGGTGTAGCGTTGCAATTCTGAATCCAGCCGCTGGCCGGATTATATATATGAACACTTTCTTTCACTGAATGCAACCCGCTCCACTCAGTGGCTGGATTACTTCCATCAACCGGTAAATTCCAGTTGAACTGCGTATCGCGCTTTGGAATAAAATTTCCATGCCAGTAAGCGATATTACCTTTTACATCAGCAAACACAGTATTGTTGGATGAATTGGTTTGCAAATCCATTGTTTTTTCAAAACTCACAAGATCTTTCGCTTTCGTTCGTAAATAGGATTGCGTCAGCGCTTTCAATGGTTCCTGCATGAGCTTAATGGTTATCCATTGGTCTCCTTGTTTTGCGATAACAGGTCCGTGGTGGGTGTAGTACGTAGTAAATACGCGATAGCTGACCGTGTTACCGTCTTTATATGCAAGTGTTATTTTCTTTGAACTAACAGGTTTTAATTCATTTCCATATTTATAATACAGGGAGTCATTGCGCATAATGATCGTTTCCTTGTATTCATCTATGGCATCGGCCTGGCTTGAGGTATGCATCCATCCACAACTCTCATTAAACCCCTGATAAATAAAAAACTGTCCCCATGTTACAGCTCCATAGGCATTCAATCCTTCATTGCTCACTACATGAACCTCTGGGCGAAAATAAAATGATGTATGAGGATTAATCAAGAGCAGCGTATTTCCACTTGCACTTTTAGCTGGTGCTATGGCAAAGCCGTTGGAGCCACGTGGTTCAGGTTCTTCCTTATTATGATCTGGAACTTCCATTTCTGAAATAGTGCTTCCCATGCCATAAAAATCTTTCAGTCTGTTAACCGATATGGTTTCAACATCGCCACCAATACTACCTTCACTGAAAAGCAGAGGCATCCAGGGCTGAAAGCGATGAAGCAGTTTTGGTTTTGTTTCAGGATGCGTGTACAGATAGTAATTAATCCCATCAGCAAATGCATTGCATAACTTTTTAAGCCAGGCCGGGCTCTGGTTATAGTTAGTAACAGCCTGCGCTGAGTCATAAAAAAGCCGCATCCTCAAATCCTGATATAATTTTGATTCTCCTTCCACTTCCGCAAGGCGGGCCACGGCATTGATGTAATTGAGTTCAACCCTGTCAAAGTCATCTTCACATTGAGCATACAGGAAACCAAAAACCGCATCGGAATCTGTCTTTCCATACACATGTGGAATACCCCATTGATCGCGTATGATCGTGACCCTGTCGGCCTGCTTTTTCCATTGGGTAATTTCAACCTTCGTAAATGGCTGGGCGGTAAGCGTTCCTGAAACAAGAAGGAGTAAAAATATTTTTTTCATTAACGATTTTGATTATCGGGACAGAAAATTATTCAAAATTTAATACGATTCATATGCTTTTGTTTTAACCGGCTATCAACCCATACTAAGAGAAAACAAGTATTTAACGTTGATGTTGATAAAGATCATGTATTGACGTGATTCAAATCATCAATTTACCCAATCAGTAAGGTTAATATTATTCCGATAAGAAAACACCAAAGGATATGAAAAATATACTTATTCCTGTCGACTTTTCGCAGCATTCACTAAGTGCCGCGCGGACAGCTTGCTTTATCGCAAAGAAAAATGATGCAACCATTCACCTTATCCATGTAGTGAAAGCACCCGAAGACTGGGAGATATTATCTGAAGCCCAGCAAAACAGAAACACAGAGATCAAAAATAAAATAACAGCAGCTGAAGTGGAGGCTTCAAAATATTCCCGACTGCCAGTTTTTGAAAATCTAACCGTTATACCCCGTGTCTTTGGCGGTGTTCCTTACAAAACCATTCTGGAATATGCAGCCGCATACAAGACAGACCTGATTGTGATGGGCGCGCATGGCATGAGTGAATCCGCTCAGCTTTTTATCGGTTCAACAGCACAAAAAGTACTGCGTGATACCACCTGCCTTATGTTGTCTGTGAAAAAGAATTTTAAACCTGTTTCATTAAACAGAATTCTTTTTGCTTCCGATTTTGCAGAAGCTGGCGTTAAGAAATCCATTAAAGCGGTGACAGATTTCGCAGCAGCTATTGACGCCCGGCTGGACTTTGCCTTCATCAACACTCCGGCAGAATTCACCGACAGCAACACCATTGAGCAACGGATTAAAAATTTACAGGGAGTTATCAATCCAAAAAAACACAAGCTGTTTATTCACAATGATTTTCATAAAGATCAGGGCATACTCAACCTGTCAAAAAAAATAAAAACAAATATCCTGGCCCTTGCCACCCATAACAGAAAAAATAAGAAAAATTATCAGATTGGAATCGCAGAAACAATGCTTTACAAAACGGATATGCCTGTGCTCAGTCTCGTACAGTAAAACAAGATTTACAGATTTAACCAGTAAGTCAACTTCACCACAAGTGCCCTGTTTTTGGGTGTGAAATTTGAATACGTCCGGTTGTAATCAAATGTGTAATAGTAGTTATCAGTGTAGACAATGAACAGATCAGAAACCGGTTTAAACCGCCATTGAAAACGTGAGTTGATATTCACATTATTATACTGACTGTTGTATTGAAAAAAAGTAGTAAAAAAAACTGATCTGGAAAGTGTCAAATCCAGGCGCGGGCCTATCAGGAAAATATCAGCGCTCGTATACGGCTGAGGCAGCTGAATACGGTTTACACTCATATCGAGGGAAAACAAACCATATGGTTGATAGCGATAACTGAAAGTGCCTGTAATACCTTTTCTGCTTCCATTGAAATACTCCCCAAGATAGGTAATAAATGTAAATGTAAATGGGTCTCTCGGATCAGAAGTATAGGAGATTGATGTATTCGTATAATTATAATCTGAACCTGCTGGTAATTTCACTGCGTTATCCTCAGCCGGTGAGTTGGTGGGATCAAAATCCTGGAACAAAAAGGTATATGTGTTTTTTAAGCTGATCTCCAGTAAAGCCTGACTCTGAAATGTAATCGCATAACCACCCGCCAGCTCATGATCTGTATAGCCGTACACATCATCCCAGATAAAGGCAAGGTCCCATTTGGGGCCGTGATTATTAATCAACAGGGATTGCGGATAAAAAAAGTAGCCGCCCGAAGGAGATATTCTTTTATATCCGCTACGTGGCACATAACCGTCAGCCGGGTTATAACCCGATCCGATAATCTGATGATACCAGTTGAGATTCAGTTTTTGAGTATTGTAGATGAGGCTGTAACCATGAGCAAACTCATTGGGTGGCTTTGCTTCTGTAAATTGCTTGTGAAAGAACAAATTACCCGTCCACTTATTATTTTGAAAACTGTAATTATAATCAACACCGGCAACCCGATTATATTGATAGCCTCCTAACCTGAAATCCAGTGAATCATTGCCAAATAACTGCCGGTTAACGAAGATGCCTCGGATATTTGAGTTGGTACCAATTCTGCGCTGCACAGTGCCTACGGTGTGATTGAACGAAGGGATATTTGATTCCCTGATCTCTGCGGTTTGCATATTCAGCACACCGAGGCGCCAGTACTTGTTGAGATTTCCGCTGAGGCGTGCACCAAAAGAAATTTTATTCTGCACATTCTGCCCGGTTTCAGGATCACGCGTTAATCCTATTCTTCTTGAGAAAAACGGACGCGCATAAATATGCCCGTACGATGAAAACAAATCTGCATTCTCCAGAAAGAATTGTCTGCGTTCAGGAAAAAACAATTCAAAGCGATCAAGGTTGGTTACTTGCCGGTCTACTTCTACCTGCGAAAAATCTGGATTGACCGTGAGATCAAGATTCATGGAAGGTGTGATGGCTATTTTGGCATCTGCACCAAAGTCGGCACTCTCAACTCTCGGGCTGGCATTTTGATAATCCTTTGACATACGCCCGGCTGCGTAGGGAATGATCGATACATTGGGACCAGGCCGTGCAAGTTCCTCCTCCCAGATCATTTCACCGGTATAATTAAGATTTCCGGGTTCAAAAATTCTTGGGGTCAGTGGCCACATCACACGTTCATTTTCTTTACTATCCTGGCGATAGAGTTTTACATTCCATCGCTTGCTGTCAGGTTTAAACCGCAGTGTTTTAAAAGGGATTGCAAATTCAGCTACCCAATATCCATCTTCGATCCTGGTTTCTGAATACCATTTGTTATCCCACGAAAGATCCATATCATCTCGCCTCAGATATCCATTGGAAATTAATCCTTCCCGCTGCACACCGGCAGGACTCACTCCAAAAAAAAATCCATTGGTAACATCCTGAAAGGGATCGAGAATAACTGAAATTCCATCTAAACCCGCACCACGGAAATCCCTTCGCAGTGAAGAAATCACATAGCCACCTTTCACATTGTCGTAGGCAATCGCGCTGAAATACAAAAACTCATCGTCATAGGTAGCCCGAAATTCAGTGCGGGACTTTGCCAATAAAGTATCACTCGGATACTGTTGCCACAGTTCATCAACAATCTGCGCATCCTTCCAGGCTTCTTCATCAACCACTCCATCAATGCGGACTGCGCTGGTGGTGCGCTTAATATGAAATACAGGGTGGGTTGTTTGTCCGCAAACAAGACCAACCGAGCCAAGAATCAAAATAAAAACAGCTGTGATTTTCATTAAAAAATCCTGGCGCGTAAATACATAAAAATCCAGAACTTCAAAATAAGATTGGGATGGCAGGCAAGCTTGCGATCTGATCACTTAATCTTCATAATAGTACCCGAAAATAATTCCCATTTCGTCTTCACTTGTTAAACCGAAATAGACAGGCACTGATTTAGTATTATTGTAGGTTATTTCAGAAGTAAGTCCTTCACCCGGGTTAAGAACAATCGGATTTGCATAATTGACAATAGAAGGGTGATGCCAGTCGGTGTTGGTATATACAACCTCACCATCACGCACGCCTCCTGCTATTTTTATCACAAATCTTTCACCGAGTTTGTGAGTGTGTGAAGTCAATGCAAAGACATGAGTTCTCACGTTCATGGTGAACGTTTTGCGAATGGTAGTTTTTTCCTTAGGTGGCAACGTAAAATTTGTATTACCAAGATCCAGTGTTCTGGCTATCTTATTGACATCGGAAATGGGTATGGTATGCAGATTCACATTTACCTCACCTTCAATAGGTACGGATTGTTTGTTTACATAATGTGAATTAAAATCGAGTGCAGCGCCCGCTGAAAATTTTAAAGCTACACCGCCTGGAAACTGATATTCCATCAGGGGAGACTGGGCACCTGCCATATACACATGATTCAACATTGGAATCATGTTAGGATAGTTCATAGAACCATTCGGATTGCGAATATCACGTATGACATCCAATGCAGGCTTTGCCGTAATCTGGTCATTGAAATCATACAACAAAAAATGATGACTGTTCTGTCTCATTTTTATCTGCACGCGGTTCACATAAATATCCTCGCTGTTTCCGAGTTTTTTATATACAAAAAATTCACGTTCAAAGTTGGCGGCAACTTCAAACTTATCCAGGTTAATCTGAATACCCAATGCAGGTGGATCCAGCGGCTCAAAATTTTCGGACTGGGGTGTTGTATCATCCAGCAGACTGATGTCATTTACCACCGAACCTTGCCTGGGAGCTCCTGCTTCAATCCAGCGTCTGATAAATTCCACCTGTCCCAATGAGAGCATTTCCAGGCCCAGTGGCATCGGCAATCCATAATCACTGCTATGATGCTCCTCTGAATTTGAATGAATTTTATGAAACAGCAGACTTTTCTCAGTGTCAAATGGTTTCACACGAAACATGTCTTCAGCCAGGGCATTTTGATTTTTTGGAACTACATTCACAAGATTCGCCCAGGCAACGGTTTTTTCAAGCATCAGTTCATGCTGCAAAAAAGAAGGATCATTTTTTGAAAGATGACACCCGTTGATAGCACACGATGTATTTAATATGCGGGTTTGAATCAACCCAAACGTTGATGTGTCGTCTTGATTGTCTGCATCATTACAGGAATATAATACAATAAAACATATACTGACAAGTGAGACTGCAAGGTGTATGCTTTTTGATATGTTCACAGCAGGTCGGTCTTTCATTAGTATTATCCAATATCTTTTCAAGATCTTAAAAGGAATGGGATTATGCAATAACAGTGGATACAGTAATATTTTCACTTTATGGCAGAAATTCACCACTCTTAACACTCAAACAATACATTATCAATAATAAGTGGCATTATTTTTTACTCATCAGTATGTTCGCAGTAAACTACCTCACTATGCATACCAGACACAAACCTCATAAGCTTACCTTTCGTTCCACCGAAAAATGGGTCTCGATAAGAGGCTATAAAGGTGCAGACGGTCAGCGATACGCGATCTCCAATTTCGGCAGAGCCATTGCTTACTGGGATGAGTTTGACTTTGGCTATTTCCTTCGGTTCAGTTACATAGGAAAATACCCAGGTGTAAACCTCCGTAAAAATGGTAAAGGCAAAGCATTTTTTATCCATCGGCTGGTTGCTGAACATTTTTGCAACCGTCCTTCCAAAGCATACAAGTATGTAATTCATCTGGATTATGATAAGGAAAACAATAAACACAAAAACCTGAAATGGGCCACGCGTGAAATATGGGGTGCCCATATGCTGGAAGATCCAAACTATAAAAAGACCAGGGCTGAGTTCACTGGCCGTGGACATAAACTCACTACTGCCAAAGTAAAAACCATTAAAAATAAACTGGCAGCAGGTAAAATACGCATGAAAGATATCGCCAGCCAGTATGGCATTTCTGAAATGCAACTCTACCGGATTAAGGCGGGTATCAACTGGGCACACGTGCAATAACCTGGATTGGCAGTCATTGGTAATCCGGCATTCCTGACAAAAGTCATTCTTTGGTTGTATTTTAAATCGTAGTCTTGATTATAAACTCAAGCATATGAAACGTATTTTGGTAAGCATCAAGAAACGAGTTGATCCCACACACAAACTGATTGCCACTGAGTGGATCACTGAAGATGAATTAAAAGCCATCCGGAAAAAATATGGCAACCAGTTTGATCCGGAAGAACCCATCATTCAATATCTGAATGATCAGCTCGTAATTGTTTCATTTCTGGTCTGGATTAATGAATAATACTTGTACTAAATCTATTTAAAAATTACGTTCCCTTCCTCTTGCTCACGGGTAAATTGAAACTTATTCAGGTTTCTTTCGTTATCTTGTCAACTCACAGCAAATTCTGTATACCGCGAAAACAAATAATAATTTTTTAAACTGAAGTGGTCCTGGGTTTTATTCCGCAAATATTCAAAAACACGGAATTAAATTAACATCGGCTGTGGGTTCGATAACAATAACATATGAGCTGGAACACAATATATATTACCGGAAAGCCCGGATTTAAAGAAGAAGTTTCAAAAAGTCTTGAAGATTCAGATTCTGTAATGCCAGGCAGCACCGGAAACGATCAGGAAGTTAGTCTATTCTGGATTGAAGAAAGTCTTGCATTACGCGAATTCAAAAAAGCAATTGGAAGCAAAATCGTTTTCAAATACAGGCTTCAGTTTTTTAACAGTCTGGAAGAACTGCAGCTTCAGCAGAAAAAAAACAGTTCATTGACACCCCGCGAAGAAGCTATGATTCGTGAAATGAGTGAGTGGCAAACAACTCAAAAATATCTGCATAGCGCCTAATGTGATTGTGTTGATTTGTCCTGGTTAATTTAAGGTGTCAGGTTACGATTATTTGTTGCGTGCCATACGCAACAATTAAAAAAAGACACCTAATTTGCCATATGCATTTTTTAGCAATGTTAATGATGGCAGACTTGCCGGAGAGTGAACAGACTGATCATCACGCACTGTTATGAATGTCTGGATGAAAAGATTCCTGATCGCCTCGTCAATCCTTACGGGAATATTATTTTCCATTGTTGGTCCCATTGACCGCACTCCCCTTGCTGATCAGCCTTTCTATCATAAAATGAGCGCGCAGCTCAATAATTTGCAATTCGAAAAATCAGAAATAAATGCAGCCCTCTATGCAGGTTGGCAAAAAGTCTCCATTACCGCTGATCACCCTATGTCTATGGCAGGCTATCGCATGCGCGCAGATTTTGAAAACGTGCACGACAGTTTGTATGCACGAATCATGGTATTGAATACCGGTGATAAACCTGTTTACATAATCAGTGTTGATCTGCTGTTATTTCCACCCTCATTAAGGGAAAATCTGGCAGCACATTTCAAAAAAAAGGAAACACAACCCTTTCTTTACCTGAGTGCCACGCACACACATAATGGAACAGGATGCTGGCATGATAGTGCTGTCGGCAATGTTGTACTTGGTGGCTATGAAGAATTGTGGGTGGAAGCAACTTCCAGGAAAATTACTGATGCCGTTCAAGAAATTGAAAATAATCTTCAACCTGCATCTCTTGCCTATTGGGAAACGAATGCCAATGAATATGCCGCTAACCGCTTGAAGCAAGATGCGCCATATGACGGTTGGATCCGTGGCTTAAAACTTACAAGAAGTGACAGCACCACTGCGCATCTTTTTTCATTCAGCGCGCATGCTACCAGTATCAGTAAAAAAAGCAAAAGTCTATCTGGTGATTATCCGGCTGCTGTGGTGGATTCACTGATGAAGAAAAGCAACTCTTTCGGAATGTTTATGGCAGGCATGGTGGGCAGTCATCGGCTGGCGGGTATCAACGCAGCCGAATTTGATCTTGTCGCAAAGGCTGGAAGCATACTGAGTGAAAAGATTATCACTGCGCCACTGTTACAAAAAACTGATTCAATAAAACTGGTTACTTCACATATTCCAATTCAATTTGGTCCTTCACAATTACGAATCACAAAAGACTGGAAACTCCGCAACTGGGTTTTCTCGTGGCTTGTAAATCCTCTGCAGGGGGAACTTACTTACCTCCAACTAAATGACATTGTTCTTATCGGCACCCCGTGTGATTTCTCAGGAGAAATTTTTGTCAGACATATTGCTGAAGTAGCAGCCAGACAAAACAAAAAGGTAATCATCACCAGCTTCAATGGTGATTATGTAGGCTACATCACCGAAGATGAACATTATGAAACGAATAGCGAAAGAAGAAGTGATGGCGTTGAACTGGGTAGGACCTTATTATGGAAGTTATTTTACAAACATGATTACCGCCCTGCTAAAAAAATAATCACCCTTCGGTGAGCAAAGGGTGACAGATTCATTGAACAATTAAAAATTAAGAACGCGGTCGTTGATCAGGGCGTTTCTTCCCTTTAAACGGCCCCTTGTTCCCTGAACTTCTTCCTTTGCCTTTACTCCCTCCACCTCCACTATGAGAATGTGTTCTTGCTTCCGGATTATAAGAAGGGCCTGCACCTAATTCTTCAGGCATTGGCATCTTGGGTACTTCTTTTCCTATCAGACTTTCAATGCGGAAAAACTTGCGTTGGTCCATCTCATTGATAAAAGTAATCGCAGTACCCGTGGTTGCCGCGCGTGCAGTTCTTCCAATACGGTGGATATAATCTTCCGGATCGGGTGGCACATCGAAATTGATAACCAGATCGATTCCCTCCACATCAATACCGCGTGATAGTACATCAGTACCAATGAGAATAGTGAGTTGTTTGTTCTTGAATTCTCTCAGCACGCTTTCACGCTCATTCTGTTCAAGGTCTGAGTGAATGGCTTTTACCTTTAAGCCCAGTCGCTGCAGGTTACGATCGAGTTTCTTTACATTTTCTTTGGTTGAAGCAAAGATCAACACACTATTGAATTGTTTGTCTTTCAACAAATAATCAATCAGTTTTTCCTTTTGTTCATTATGCACCATGTAGGCTTGTTGCAGAATTCCCTCAGCTGGTTTTGAAATGGCGATGTTGATCTCTACAGGATTTTTTAAAATACGGTTTGCCAGTGCACGAATCTTCGGTGGCATCGTAGCCGAAAAGAATAGTGTTTGCCGGTTTGTTGGAAGTTCTTTGATGATGCGAAGAATATCTTCATAAAAGCCCATGTCGAGCATGCGATCGGCTTCATCCAGCACCAGATGTTCTACATGATCAAATTTGATCGTGCCCATGGCAATCTGTGCCAGAAGTCTTCCTGGTGTAGCAATAATGATATCCACTCCACCTTCCATGGCACGCTTTTGCTGATCCCAGGTAGCACCATCGCCACCTCCATAAATCGGAATGGAACTCACACCTAAAAAATAAGAGAAGCCTTCAATCTGCTGATCGATTTGCTGTGCCAGTTCGCGCGTTGGCGCAATGATCACGGTGTTCAGGTGTCTCTTTTCGGAATCAACAATATTGTTCAGAATCGGCAGTACGTAAGCAGCTGTTTTACCGGTGCCGGTTTGTGCGCAGGCAATGAGATCTTTTTTATCCAGGATGACCGGTATGGCTTGTTCCTGTATGGGTGTTGGCTTTGAGAATCCCATGGCATCCAATCCGTCAAGTAAGCGCGGATGGAATTTAAAATCGTGAAATGTCAAAATGTAAGTGTTATAATAAGTCTAAAAAACAAAGGCATTGGGCCTTTGTTCTGCAAGGTACAATAAGTTAGGCAAACTCATTTTAACCTATAAGTTGCATACTGTACCTTATGTGTCATTTTATTATAAAGAGTTTCAGATGTCACAGCCTCACCCCAATGAAAAAGACTTTTCAATTTCCATCACCGTGCATAAAAATGACATTGATGAGTTAGGTCATGTCAATAATGTAGTGTATGTGCGATGGGTACAAGAGGTTGCAGCCGCACACTGGGATTCATTGGCTTCTTCTGAAATAAAACAAAAGTATGTATGGGTGGTGCTGCGACATGAAATCGATTACCTGAGCGCGGCCTTTGAAGATGATTCTATAACCGCTACTACCTGGGTGGGCGAATCCAATGGAGCACGCTCCGAACGTTTTGTTCAAATCACCAACACAAAAATCCGGCAAGCTTATCGCCAAAGCAAAAACAATCTGGTGCATGCTCGATGGTGCTACCATGAAACCCAAAGCGGGTGGATGAAGAAGTTGTTGAATTTATTAACTGGCCAGGGCTGATTTCCTTGACACAGATTCACTGATTAAAGATCTAAATGATTCAATCTGTGAACCATTGGCAAATGGCATAGATAAATAAACTGACAAAAGTCACCTTTTTCATTAAGTTTGGTCATATCCCATTCATGATATAGGATGTTCCTTTAACTCATCAAAGACGCAGAAATCATAAGCGCTTTCGACCTGAGATTATGGAACCCTACGCATTACTCACCTTCTTTCTTACCGCTGCCGTTTTAGTAGGAGGCGCTATTGCCTTCGCCTACTACGCTGCGCCCCAGTGTGCCTGGATTGGTCAAATCAGAACCCTACGAATGTGGTATTCCCACCGAAGGACCCACCTGGATTCAGTTTCATGTGGGTTATTATTTATATGCCATCATCTACCTCATCTTCGATGTAGAAACCGTGTTCATCTATCCCTGGGCAGTGGTGATGCGCGAAATTGGACTTACCGCATTTATTGAAATACTCATCTTCTTCACCATTCTGGGTTTAGGCTTGCTCTATGCCTGGAAGAAAAATGCACTGACATGGGAATAATGAATGCAAGTAGGCAGTTGGCAGTAAGCGGTCAGATGCGACATTTATCGTCAGCATAGGCAATAGGCAGTAAAATGACCAAGATGAAACCTGATATAAAATCAATACCCTACGATGAGTTCAACGACAACGAAACGTTGGAGGAACTCAAAAGATCCAGAAGTCCGGTGATCGTTTCTACACTTGATAATATCATCAACTGGGGTCGGTCTAACTCGGTATGGCCACTCACCTTCGCCACGAGCTGTTGCGGAATTGAGATGATGGCAACCGGAGCTCCGCGACATGACTTTGCACGCTTTGGCATTGAAGTGTATCGCGCTTCACCACGCCAGGCTGATGTGATTGTCGTTGCCGGAACCATTGTGAAAAAGATGGCGCCTGTTCTTAAAAGGCTTTATGATCAGATGGCTGATCCGAAATATGTGATCGCTATGGGCGCATGTGCTGTTTCAGGTGGCCCGTTTTATTATAACTCATACTCTGTTGTTCGTGGTGTGGATCAGATCATTCCTGTGGATGTGTACATCCCTGGCTGCCCTCCCCGACCTGAGGCCTTATTATATGGAGTGATGCAATTGCAACGGAAGATCCAAATGAAAACCATCGCGAAAGAGGCAGGCATTGAGTTGATCAGTCATCATATTGATAGTACGACAGCTGATCATTCACGCTATGTTGAGCCCGCTACTGAAAAACAAGAACCATTAACTGAAGAAGGAGAATGCAAACCGAAGAGCTAACCACCTTAATTACTGCACTGGCTCCTGATCAAAAACCGGGAATCAGCAAACAGTATCCGGAGTTCATCCTTCCGGCAGAAAAGCTTCATGATGTAGCGAAGACACTAAAGGAAAATCCACAGACTAAAATGGATTATCTGTTCAGTCTTACCGCTTCGGATCGCAAAGATGGATTGAATGTAATCTATCATCTTACTTCTACGGAATATCATCATACGGTTGTATTGAGAGTCATTCTTGCCGATAAGGAAAATCCGATAGTCGCTACCGTGAGTGATTTATGGAGTGCCGCTGAATACCTCGAACGCGAAGTGTTTGACTTGTTTGGAATCAAATTCGAAAATCATCCTGACTTGCGCAGATTATTTCTGGATGATGAGTGGGTGGGCTATCCGCTTCGCAAAGACTATAAAGATTCTTTCATTTTTGAACGCTAACTATTATGGAAGAGACCTTACTTGATTTCGACCTGAGAGATAAAGAAGAGTATATCATTAACATGGGTCCTCAGCACCCATCTACCCACGGTGTGTTGCGTTTTGAAGTTTGTCTTCAGGGCGAACAAATCAAATACCTACGACCTCATTGCGGATACATTCATCGCGGCATTGAGAAAATGAGTGAAGCACTCACCTATCCGCAACTTATTCACTTAACGGATCGCATGGATTATCTCTCTGCCCACATCAACAATGAAGCGGTTGCGCTTTGTGTTGAGAATGCGATGGGTGTTGAAGTCAGTGATCGTGTAAAATACATCAGAACCATATTAGCTGAACTCACACGGATTGCCTCGCACCAACTATGGTGGTGTGCTTTCGGTATGGACTTAGGCGCTCTTACTACCTTCTTTTACGGCTTACGCGACCGGGAACATATCCTCGACATCTTCGAAGAGACTACGGGTAGCAGACTGACACAAAGTTTTATCACTCCCGGAGGATTGATGGCCGATGTGCATCCGAATTTTCAGAAACGCATAAAAGAATTCATTACCTACTTCCGTAAGAAACTTCCTGAATATGATCAGTTGCTAACCGGCAACATCATCTTCCGCGAACGCACCAAAGGTATTGGCATCATGAGTAAAGAAGTTGCCATTGATTATGGAGTAACCGGCCCAAGTGGTCGCGGCTCTGGCTTCTCTTGCGACATCCGAAAGATTGCACCGTACAGCGCTTATCCTTTTGTGAAGTTCAATGAAATCACATTGCCAGAAGGTGACACCTATTCGCGCTACGTAGTTCGAATAAAGGAAATGTGGGAGTCATTGAATATTCTGGAACAACTGGTTGACAATATCCCGCAAGGACCAACCATGCTTGAGTTGAAAGCCGTGAAAGCTCCGAAAGGAGAATACTATCAGCGTGTTGAAACAGCCCGTGGAGAATTAGGCGTTTACATCGTGAGTGATGGTGGTCCATCACCTGCTCGCATTCACTACCGAACTCCTAATTTTTCAAACTTGTTCGTCATCAACAAACTCGCCAAGGGTCATAAGATTGCCGACCTCGTTGCCATCAGTGGTTCACTGGATTTAGTTATACCCGACATAGACCGATAATTGTATGTACGACTTCACCCCATTCATCGAATCCATCACCGGCTACCTCAACGAGAGCCTTTCCCCATTTTGGGCAGGGCTAGTTTCTATGGTACTGCTAGGCGTTGCTGTCTTAGCTTTCTATGCAGTGTTGGGATTGTACCTGGTGTATGCGGAGCGTAAAATTTGTGCCCGCATGCAAAACCGAATGGGTCCTAATCGAGTTGGCCCCGGAGGAATTTTCCAAACCATTGCCGATTTGATTAAACTTCTCTTGAAAGAATTAATCTACATCCGAAATGCCGATAGTCTCTTATTCAACATCGCTCCCTTCATTGTTATCGTTGCTTCCATCATGGCGATTGGTGCCATTCCTTTTGCGAAAGGATTGCAGGCAGTTGATCTGAATATTGGTGTTCTATATGTCCTTGCCATCTCTTCGATGGGTGTAATTGGAATTCTTATTGCCGGATGGGCCAGCAACAGTAAGTACTCCGTGATTGGTGCTATGCGCAGTGGTGCACAAGTAATCAGCTATGAATTGTCTGTGGGATTAGCGTTACTTGGGATTATCACTTTCGCAGGCTCTATGCAATTCTCTGAAATCATTGCATCACAACAAGACGGCTGGTGGATTTTCAAAGGACACATTCCTGCCATGATTGCGTTTGTGATTTTCTTGATTGCAGGAACTGCCGAAACGAACCGTGGACCTTTTGACTTAGCCGAAGCCGAATCAGAATTGACCGCAGGATTTCATACCGAATATTCCGGTATCAAGTTCGCTTTCTTCTTCCTGGCAGAATACATGAACATGTTTATCATCGCGGCCCTTGCTACGACATTATTCCTTGGCGGATGGCTTCCCTTCCACTTGTTTCAATGGGGAGCATTTAACACGGTGATGGATTATATTCCGCCTGTGTTCTGGTTTTTTGGCAAGGCTGCTTTTGTCATTTACCTGATGATGTGGTTTAAGTGGACATTCCCTCGCTTGCGCATCGATCAGTTGCTGGCGCTGGAGTGGAAATATCTCCTCCCTATTAATCTTATGAACTTAATTCTTATCGCATTCTTAACCCTCATGAAATGGCACTTTTGAAAACGATAAAAGCTATAGGCAAATACTTTTATGACATCTATGATGGTGTTACCTCATTGGCGCGTGGCATGAAAGTAACCGGATCGTATTTTATAAAACCCAGTACGATCGTCACGCAGAAATATCCGGAGAATCGGGCCACCCTAAAGATGTTCGATAACTTCAAAGGAGAGTTGATGTTGATTCACGATGAAAACAACAAACACACCTGTAACGTGTGTAACACGTGTGCGCGCAAATGTCCCAATGGCTCCATTGAAATCATCTACAAAAAAGTAGAAGGCGCTGACGGGCGCACCAAGAAGATATTAGACAAATATATTTATCACCTGGAAACCTGTTCGTTCTGCGGACTGTGCATTCCTGCCTGCGATGAGTTTGCCTTGAAATTCGATCAGGAATTTGAACATGCTGTGTTCGATCGTGGCAAACTCACGAAAGTGCTGAATAAACCAGGTTCATCCTCTAAAGCCATGAAAGAATGACGGGCCCCAAAATCATTTTCTTTATACTCGCTGCTGCGATTGTAGTATTCTCCATCCTTTCCATTTTCAGCAGAAGAATTTTACGCGCAGCGATTTACCTGCTCTTTGTGCTGGTAGCCATCGCAGGCTTGTATTATATGATGAACTTCCAGTTCCTCGCTGCCGTGCAGTTGATGTTGTATGCAGGCGGTATTGTCGTGCTGATTATCTTCTCAATTCTATTAACGAGTCAGATCGATAGTAAACTACAAGCACCCAAGGGAAGTCACTTGTTGGCCGGTGGTCTTACTGCGATTGCAGGCATTGCGCTATCCGCTATCACCATCCTTCAATTTACATTCAAACCATCACAAGAGACAGCTGTAGGCACAGACATGCGCACCATTGGTCTTCAACTGATGAACACCGATGTGCAGGGCTATGCATTACCCTTCGAGGTAATCAGCGTCTTGCTATTGGCCGCTTTGGTTGGCTCCATCTTCATCGCACAAAAAAAGAAAGTATGAATTTGCAAGCTGAAATACCACTCCACTACATGATTGTGCTGAGCACGATCGTCTTCTTTGTCGGATTGATGGGAGTGCTCATCCGTAGAAATCTGATCACCATGCTTATGGGAATTGAACTCATGCTGAATGCCGTGAATATTAACTTCGTTGCCTTCAACCACTATTTATTTCCTCACCGGCTTGAAGGACACTTCTTCGCATTGATTGTGATGGCCATTGCCGCTGCAGAAGCTGCCATTGCTATTGCATTGATCATAAACATTTACCGACAGTTTAATACGGTTAGTGTTGACGATGTTGATGAACTTAAATATTGAATTCAATGGATAATGGACAACGGATAATTAACAATCAGATTATTGTCAACTGTCAACTGTTCATTGTCAATTAAAATCTTGAACTATGAATTACTCATACACAATACTGATCCTCCTTCTCCCCATCCTGATCTTTCTGTTCATTGGGTTGTTCGGAAATAAAATGAAACCCGGGCTTTCCGGAATGCTCGGTACTTCAGGATTGTTCATTATCACGCTACTCTCCTACGTTACCGCCTACAGATATTTCGGTCATCGTGCCGGTGAAAGCTTCCAGTCGATAGAAGCATTTCAACTTGTTGTGGCTGCAATTCACAGACACGCTCATCATTCATATTGGAATTTTACTCGATCCCCTTTCGGTGATGATGCTGGTAGTGATCACCACCGTGTCGCTGATGGTGCACATCTATAGTCTCGGTTATATGAAAGGTGAAAAAGGATTTGCCCGCTATTATGCATTTCTGTCACTCTTCACATTCTCCATGCTGGGATTAGTGGTAGCCACCAATATCTTTCAGATGTACATCTTCTGGGAACTGGTAGGTGTTTCTTCTTATCTGCTGATTGGATTTTATTACGAACGACCTTCCGCTGTTTCGGCTGCAAAGAAAGCTTTCATTGTTACCCGCTTTGCTGACTTAGGATTTCTATTAGGAATACTTCTACTCTCCTTCTACACCAATACCTTTGATTTCAAAACGCTCACCGATTTAAATGGTCCTGCGATTGCACAGCCAACCACCGCTGTTTTCATGGGCTTGTCAGTTACAACGTGGGCGATGCTGCTCATCTTCATGGGTGGCGCTGGTAAATCGGCCATGTTTCCATTGCACATATGGTTGCCCGATGCGATGGAAGGTCCCACTCCTGTTTCTGCTTTGATCCATGCCGCTACCATGGTGGTAGCGGGTGTTTATCTTGTTGCCCGGTTATTTCCTGTTTACAGCTATACTTCTCCCGATTCACTCGAAGTAATTGCTTACATAGGAAGTTTCACATCGTTGTTTGCTGCAGTGATCGCATGCACACAACTTGACATTAAACGGGTGCTGGCATTCTCTACGCTTTCGCAGATTGGCTACATGATGGTGGCATTAGGTGTATCAGGTTATGGAGTGGAGGGCTTAGGTTATATGGCTTCCCTGTTCCATTTGTTCACTCACGCTTTCTTCAAAGCATTACTATTCCTTGGCGCAGGTTCAGTTATTCATGCCGTGCACAGCAACCTCATGACCGATATGGGAGGTTTAAAAAAGTATATGCCTATCACTCATATTACTTTCCTGATTGCATGTCTTACCATCGCAGGTATTCCTCCACTTTCAGGATTTTTCAGTAAAGATGAAATTCTGGTGGCAGCTTTCGAACACAACAAAATCATCTTCGCAGTACAGTGGCTTGTTGCGGGCATCACCGCCTTCTACATGTTCCGTTTATACTTTAATATTTTCTGGAACCAGACTCCTGAATATCATCACGCTCCACACGAGTCTCCAGCAACCATGACGATTCCACTGATCTTTCTGGCGGTAGCTTCTGTCTTCTCCGGTTTTGTTCCTTTCCATGATTTAGTTACCAGCGATGGAAATCCATTGCACACTGAATTTCACTGGATGATTGCAGTACCTTCTGTTCTCATTGCTGTCGTGGGTATCAGTGTTGCCTATGTGCTCTACTTTAAGAAAAATTCAAAACCGGAATCTATCGCCAGTAATCTGAAGGGTCTTTATACGATGGCCTACCACAAATTCTATATCGATGAAATTTATTTATTCATCACCCACAAAGTGATTTTCAATTTCATCTCACGTCCGGTTGCCTGGTTCGATCGGCACATTGTGGATGGAACGATGAACCTGATTGGAAACACAACGGTATATTTTTCAGGTGCCATCAAAAAAATGCAATCAGGGCATATGCAGTGGTACATCTGGTATTTCACTTCCGGTGTTTTGCTTTTGGCTTTACTAGTCATGTATTTAAACCAGTGATCCGATCATGAACCCACTACTTATATTATTGATCATCCCGCTGCTAACGATAGTTGGTATTGCTTTCGTAAAAGATATAACCAAAGTTCGGTTGGTGTCGGCCATAGGCATGAGCGCACAACTGGTGTTCGCTTTTATTCTGCTCTGGCTTTTTTATCAGCAAAGAAATGCAGGTAATACTGACGAGATGTTATTCGTCTCCACCACCATGTGGTATGAGTCTTTCAACATCCAGCTGAAGTTTGGTATCGATGGCATTTCGATGGCAATGATCATGCTAACCGCGATCGTAACCTTTGCAGGAATATTTGCTTCCTGGCAAGTAGATTACCTCCCCAAAGAATTTTTCATTTCCCTTATTATCCTGGCAGGCGGAGTGTTCGGGTTTTTCATTTCCCTCGATCTGTTCACGATGTTTTTATTTTATGAGATGGCCGTAATCCCTATGTATTTGCTCATTGGCCTCTGGGGCAGCGGACCTAAAGAATACTCAGCCATGAAACTTACACTGATGTTGATGGGTGGATCGGCTTTGCTTTTGGTAGGTCTGTTGGGAATCTATTTCAACTCAGCACCAGATGGTGGCCGCTTAACATTTGATCTTACGGAAATTGCCAAGGTTAATATTCCACTCGATGCGCAATTGTTTTTCTTTCCATTCACCTTCATTGGTTTTGGAGTTTTAGGAGCCTTGTTTCCTTTCCATACCTGGTCACCCGATGGTCACGCTTCGGCCCCTACTGCTGTGTCGATGTTGCACGCAGGTGTACTGATGAAGCTTGGAGGTTACGGAGCGTTCCGTGTCGCTATGTATCTGCTTCCTGAAGCAGCTCATGAATTAGCGTGGATATTTATTATACTCACCTCGATCAGCGTGGTGTATGGAGCCTTCGGAGCGATCTGGCAAAAAGATTTAAAGTATATCAATGCATACTCATCGGTTAGTCACTGTGGTCTTGTGCTCTTTGCCTTGCTGATGATGAATGAAACCGCTACCACGGGAGCGATCCTACAAATGATCTCTCACGGATTAATGACGGCTCTTTTCTTTGCCCTGATTGGCATGATCTACGGTCGCACACACACGCGCATGATCAATGAAATGGGCGGCTTGATGAAAGTGATTCCTTTCTTATCCGTGATCTACGTGATTGCTGGTCTTGCTTCACTGGGATTACCCGGATTGAGTGGCTTCGTTGCCGAGATGACAATATTTGTCGGATCGTTTCAACACACCGATACATTCCATCGGGTGGCTACCATCACGGCTATATCATCCATTGTGATTACAGCCGTATATATATTACGGGTAGTTGGCACATTATTACTTGGCCCAATTACCAACAGTCATTATCTCGAGTTAAAGGATGCGCAGTGGTTTGAAAAGATAAGTGGTGTTACCCTCGTAGTGGCCATCGCCATCATTGGTTTAACACCTTTCTGGTTATCAGATCTTATCCGCGAACCCCTTGCTCAGATGATTCAAACGCTAACGAACTGAAATCATGAATTGGTCTACTATTTCCATCCTGCGCCTCGAAGTCTTAATGACCTTCATGGTTTTATATCAACTTATTGCTGACTTGTCAGAAAAAGAAAACAAACGGGCAGTCATCAATGCAACCATTATCATTTTCACGATTATCACGATCACAGGTTTTTTTCCTTCTGAAAATACCACGCTGTTTGGCAGCATGTACATCAATGATGAATTACGCATGTTGCTTAAAAATATTCTGAACATTTCTACCCTGATCATTTTATTACAATCTACCGGCTGGCTCAACCAACCTGAAAACCAATCAAAGACCGGAGCATTCTATCTGCTACTTTTCTCAACGCTCATCGGCATGTACTTCATGATCTCAGCAGGAGATTTTCTGATGCTTTATCTCGGTCTTGAACTCGCAACACTTCCTCTCACCATACTGGCTGCGTTCGATAAAGGACTCAGACGTTCTGCAGAAGCGGGCATTAAATTATTAATGTCCTCTGCTGTTTCCTCTGCCATTTTACTTTTCGGACTTTCATTGATGTATGGTGTTTATGGAACGCTTCATTTTTCAGAAATGGCTTTGCTGTCTGACACCAGCATATTATCCATTCTTGCACTTGTCTTTTTTATTGCCGGGCTGGGCTTCAAGCTTTCACTCGTACCCTTTCATTTGTGGACAGCCGATGTCTATGAAGGTTCACCTATGCCGGTTACCTCCTATTTCTCAGTCGTCTCGAAAGGCGCAGCCTTGTTCACGCTGGCAATGGTGTTATATCGCGTGTTTGGCTCTCAACCCAAAGTATGGACAATGACAGCCTACTTTCTATCGATCACCACCATGGTGGTTGGTAATCTTTTCGCCATGCGTCAAAAAAATCTGAAACGGTTCCTGGCTTTCTCCTCGATCACCCAGGCAGGATTTATGATGTTGGGCTTCGTGAATAGCGATGCGCTTGGAATGAACACTATTGTATACTTCATGCTTATCTACTCTCTGTCAAACCTGGCAGTGTTTGGTGTACTTTCCATTGTTACCAATAGCACAGGAAAGGAAAACATGGCCGACTTCAATGGATTTTATGTTACCAATCCAGGATTAAGTCTGATCATGTTGCTTGCTTTGTTTTCGCTTGCGGGCATTCCACCCGTTGCCGGATTCTTTGGAAAGTTCTTTTTGTTTACAGCCGCAGCTTCAAAAGGGTTTTACATACTGGTATTCATAGCGGTATTGAATGCTACCGTGTCACTCTATTATTATCTGCTGGTTGTAAAGGCTATGTTCATTGACAAAAATGAAACACCCATACCAACACTACCTTCTACATTTTATGAAAAACTGGCATTGAGTATTTGTGTTGCAGGTGTTCTTGCCATTGGTTTTGTCAGTGGCATCTACCAGTACATAGAATCTCTGATCTAAATTATCCAATCAGAATATCCCATTTCGCACAAGCCAGGTCTGGAAATAACCATTCATATAAACCTGCTGCAACAACAACCGATGAAGAGTTAATTTCAAGGAAACAAACTTTTTAATCATGCAACGAATTAAAATTATAAGGGCATTGCTACCCTTACTTTTCACGTTTATCTCCATGGCTTCCTTCTCTCAGCAGTTTAAAGCCTTGCTATTTACAAAAACAGATGGCTTCCATCATGAATCTATTCTGGAGGGAGTTTCTACCATTCGTCAGCTGGCCAGTCGCAATGACTTTACCGTAGACTGGCATGAAAATGCAACGATCTTCAATGACAAGGCGCTGGAAAAATATGAAGTCATCATATTGTTAAACACCACTGGCAATATCCTGACCAACGAGCAACAAGCTGCTTTTGAAAAATTCATTCGGGCAGGTAAAGGTTTTGTTGGAATCCACAGCGCCTCCGATACCGAATATGAATGGCCCTGGTATACCAAAATGGTTGGGATGATGTTTAAAATCCATCCGAAAAATCAAACCGCCTATCTTAAAGTGGAGAACACAAATTTCCCTGGTATGGAACGCTTTCCTTCAAAACTTCTGTGGACTGATGAGTGGTATGAGTTTGGCGAGCGCAAGGCAGACGACTTAAAATTCCTTTTATCGGTAGATGAGAAATCCTATAACCCTAATGCAAAATGGGGTGAGAATGAAGGTAAAGGCATGGGAAATTTCCATCCGATTTCATGGTATCATCCTTATGATGGCGGTCGCGCATTTTATACCGCACTGGGACATATCCCATTAACCTTCTCCGATCAGATTTTTCAAAATCATATCTATGGCGGAATCTACTGGGCTGCCACCGGTAAAGGATTATAAAAAATCAAATTGAGCAAAGTAAAAAAAGCCCCGGGTGATCGGGGCTTTCGTTTGAAAAAAGTATTGGCTAAAGAAACACTCACTATTGCCGATTGACTTTTCAACCAAACATATTCTTGATAACACCTGTAAAACAAAAAAGCCATCCTTGTGGAATGGCTTTCGTTTGAAAAATAGTTTTATTAATTAGCAACGCGAACGTTGACTGCATTTAAACCTTTTTTTCCTTCTTTCAATTCAAAAGTGATTGAATCGTTTTCGCGGATCTGATCAACAAGACCAGATACATGTACGAAATACTCTTGTCCTGAAGACGTTTCTTTTACAAAACCGAATCCTTTGGTTTCGTTAAAGAATTTTACTGTTCCTTCTTTCATTGTGATTTGTTAAAAATTTAATGGGTCAAATATATGGATTAATATCGGATTTCCTCTTATTAATCTTAAGCTGCCTTCTTTATCCTCTCCATAACGATCTCCTTTTGTCTGGCCAGCTTGATAACACCCACTTTATCCAAAATGCGCATAACCACATAAGTAGGGTCTATTTCATGCCAGCGTACTCCACCAAAATTAGGTCTTGAGCCATATTTATGATGATTGTTATGATAACTTTCTCCCATCATCAAAAAATCAACAGGCAGGAAGTTCACAGAAGTGTCACCTACTTCAAAGTTTCTATAACCATACTTGTGCGCAAACCAGTTGATGATTGCTCCATGGATAGGGCTCATAAGAAAATGGATTGGCAACAGCAGCCATAACCACCAGGTAGTAGCAAATTGCGCATAAAACGCTACATATAGTCCACCCCAGAAAAGGCGTGATGGCCATGAACGGGCGAACTTATCGAAGGAAATCCAATCAGGCACTCCTTCTGTAAATCGCTTTTCCACTTCAATTCTTTTGTTGGCAATGTCTGAATAAATGGTCTTCGTTTTCCACATCATCTTCCAGATGGTTTCATCATATTTTGGTGAATGTGGGTCATTTTCAGTATCCGCGAAAGCGTGGTGCATACGGTGCATGACACCATATCCATAAGGGCTTAAATAATTTGAGCCTTGAAATATCCAGGTAAGCATGTAGACCACTTTCTCCATAAACGGGCTCATCGTATAGGCCTTATGAGCGGCATAGCGATGCAGAAAAAACGTCTGGAAAAACAGTGACAGGTACCAATGGGCCACGAAAAAAATCAAAATCTCCTTCATAATAAAGAATAGGTTAAGGTGTTAGTATCAGCCCAAAAGAGGCTAATTAAGTGTAAGACCAACTTTGTGGTCTTTTGTGACAGAATTTGAGAAAATTATTTTTTCTGCTGAAGCGCGTTCGAAATGTCAGTCTTGAGATGCTGAATGAACTCATTGGCATCTTCCAGGTGACAGGCTGTTTTAAAGCTTTCGAAGAGATTTGAAGTATCGGGAAGATCGAATTTCATCTTACCCTTTTCCTCATCCAGCTTTTTGCGGGCACGGCTAAACAATTGACGGCAATGGTCTGCCTTTTTATCAAGTACCTTCTGAATTTCCTCGTATTCGTAGTTAAAAACCTCTTTTAAGAGATAGGCAGCGCGCTCAAGTGGCTCGAGTTTGGTCTGGATTACCTTAAATGCTGCTGAAAGCTCCTTTTCAAAATCAATATTGGCCAAGTCTGATTCTTTGAATTTGACCATCAGTTCAGAAAGTTGAACGGAATCCCAATACTCCTCTTTTTTCTTCTTTAAGGATTGCAGGTGATTAAGACAGTTGTTTGTAACCGCCTTAATGAGATAGGCCTTTGTATTCTCAATTTTACCCTGATCAATACTCAACCATTTTATAAAAGTCTCCTGCACGATATCTTCTGCATCAGCCTTACATCGAAGAAGGTTATATGCAATGCGATGCAGCAGTGGTTGATAGAGTGTGATGACTTGTGCCTGATTCAATATTTGTGACTTTTTTAATACCACAAAGGTACGCCCAAATCCTGACTTTATTAATTAAGAATTTTATAATCGCCCTAACAGGATGCTTGAAATTAGTTGCGAAAGGTCTACAAGTCATAACTTATCAATGGACGCTTCAATGATAAGCTCGATAATTCCAGCGCAAGTGTTTTCGAATCAATCTTTTCATCCAGCTGCTTCACCTCCTCGGCTAGCTTTTGAAGTTGTTGATGGTCGCTGATGCCACTGTTCAGTTGTCTGGTTAATTCCGCCTTCGCCTTTTCAAGTTTTTGAATTTCGGGTTGCAGTTGTTCAAACTCCTGCTTCTCTTTAAATGAAAGTTTCTTCTTGTCGGATACCACTTCTTCTTTTACCGGCTTGGCAACCACGGGTCTGCTTTTCGCCTCTTCCTCCTCTTCCAGCCAGGTGCGGTAGTCAGAATAGTTTCCATTGAATGGTCTGATCTTTCCATCACCTTCAAAGATGAAAAGCTGATCGACCAGGTGATCCATAAAGTAACGATCATGTGAAACCAGCAACAGGCAACCGTTGAACTTCTCGAGGAAATCTTCAAGCACGTTCAGGGTGTCAATATCAAAATCATTGGTGGGCTCATCCAGCACTAAAAAGTTCGGGTTCTTCACCAGGACTTTCAGCAGCTGCAAACGCTTCTTCTCGCCACCGCTCAATTTCTCCACAATATTGTATTGCTTTTCGGGTGGGAACAGGAAGGTCTCCAGAAACTTGGAAGCCGAAATCTGGGTGCCGTCAGCCATGGTGATGTATTCGGCAATCTCTTTCACTTCTTCAATCACGCGGTGGGCCGGATTGAGATCCTCTACCTCCTGAGTGAAGTATCCGATCTTCGTGGTAACTCCGTGAATGATTTCGCCTTTGTCGGGTTTGGTTGCTCCGGTTAGCAAATCCATGAAGGTTGACTTTCCCACGCCATTCTTGCCAACAATTCCTATACGGTCCTTTTTCTTAAAAACATAGGAGAAGTCATCCACCATTTTATTGGCACCATAGCTCTTCGATACGTGATGAAGTTCCATCACTTTACCACCCTGGCGGGCTTCCTGCATGTCCAGCTCAAGCCTGTCTTTCTTTATGTTCTGAGATGCCTTTTCCTGAATTTCGTAATAAGCCTCAACCCGGTATTTTGCTTTTGTGCCCCGTGCCCGCGGTTGCTTGCGCATCCACTCCAGTTCCTTCTTCAGCAACTGGCGGGCTTTGCCCACTTCTGTCTTTAGCATCTCCTCGCGGTCCGACTTCTTTTCCAGAAAATAGGCATAGTTGCCTTTATATCTGTACAACTTTCCACGGTCAAGTTCTATGATCTCGTTCGCCACATTATCGAGAAAGTAACGGTCGTGGGTAACCATCAACAACGTGATGAGCTGACCGGAAAGGTAAGACTCCAGCCACTCGATCGCTTCGAGATCCAAGTGGTTGGTCGGCTCATCCATAATAATCAGGTCGGGTTCAGCCAACAGCATCTGGGCAAGAAACACCCTCTTGCGCTGACCACCCGAAAGTTCATCAAACTTCTGATCGAGGTCCACAATCCCCAGCTTGCCGGTGATTGTCTGCACCTTGGCATCGTAGTCCCAGGCTTTATATTCCTCCATCAGCTCGAGCAGATGCTGCATGCGATCGGGAGAGGCATTGGGATCATGAATGCATTCTTCATAGTCTTTTACTACCGAAGCCACTTTATTGTTCTTATCGAATATGATTTCCTTCACGGACAGATTTCCATCCACATTAGGCTGCTGGGTGAGGTAGCCTAACTTCACGCCATCACGGATGCTAACCACGCCACCATCTTGTGGGATCTGGCCAGTGAGTATTTTTAAGAGGGTGGACTTTCCGGTTCCGTTTTCTCCCACCAGCGCCATCTTGTCGCCTTGAGAAATTCCGAGTGTAAGATCTTTAAAAAGCCAGCGGTCGTTGAAGGACTTGGAGAGAGATTCTGCAGATAAATAATTCACTAAATTGAAAATTAGGGGCGCAAGTTAGCACAACGCCTGTTGCCATCTAAACGCTCATTTCATAAAACGCGTTTGAATGAAAAAGAATACCTTACAGACACAAAGACAGAATGTCAGTCGTCATATTTTAAAATTTTAATAATCAGATATTTAAGAATTATCATCTTAAGTAATTAAACAAATGAATCTGGTTGAAGAAATACTCAGAGAACACACCAAAAAGCAGAAGGACAAGATCGTAAGGTATGTTGGCCATAATCCCAAAAGGTTTTCAGAACTGGTCGATATCTTCCTTCAAGGACCCTATCTTGTAACCCAGCGGGCAGCATGGCCATTAAGCTATTGCATTGAGCAATATCCAGACCTGCTCAAACCACATTTCAGGAAAATCCTCACCAGGCTCGGAAAGAAAAACATCCATGATTCCGTGAAGCGGAACATCTTGCGAATGCTTCAGTTTGTGCGTGTTCCAAAAGCCTGGCAAGGCATTACATGCAGACCTTTGTCTCACCTTTCTGGCGGATGCCAAAGAACCTGTAGCCATCCGGGTTTTTGCCATGACCGTGCTGGCCAACATCACCATCGAAGTGCCGGAACTGAAGAACGAACTGATCCCCTTAATTGAAGATCAACTTCCTTATGCGAGTGCAGGTTTTATATCCCGAGGCGGCAAAGTGCTGAAGCAATTAAAGCAGTAACTTTGCCCTGCCCCAATGACCCAGAACGACCAAAAACATACCTGTAAAAGCTGCCATCATGAGTTTACCGGCACCTTTTGTAATCAGTGCGGAGAGAAGGTTTTAGAGCCTGGAGACAAGTCATTTAAGACCATTTTCAACAGCATCCTGCTGGCTGTTACTTTTGTGGATAGCAGATTCATAAAGGCACTCTGGATGGTGATCAAGAACCCGGGATCGCTGTCGCGGGATTTCGCCAATGGGAAGCGGGTGAAGCGCCTGACTCCTACTGCCCTGTTTTTTGTATTGAATCTGATTTACTTCTTCTTTCCGGTGATCCAGCTGTTCAACGCTTCGCTAAACACCCAGTTGATGTCTCCCTTGCGAGGTTTTTACTCAGAACTCGTGGCTCATAAAATAGTGAATATGGGGTTAGATCTTAACTCGTTCACCCTGCTCTATAATGTGAAGACTACCAGTCTGGCCAAGTTGATGGTGATGGTTTTTGTAGTCGTCTCTTCCCTTCCATTGAACTTCCTTTACTGGAAGAAAAACAAATACTTCATGGACCATGTAGGCTATGCCGTGGAACTGGCCTGCTTCAATTTGTTTATCAATACCATCATTCTTACGTTGATCATGAGGCTGATTGGAGGTGGCAGATTCCTCGATGAAACTGCACTCACCGTGATTTTTATTGTCACCAATCTCTACTTCGTGCTACGCTCAAGTCACACCTTCTATCATGAAAAAGGATGGCGCCTGATCCTCAAATCAATCACCATGATTCTCTTTCTGAAGGTAGCCTTAGAGGTATACAGGGCAATTCTCTTTTTCGTTACAATCGCTTCCCTTTAAACTTCCTTAATAATTAATAAATCACTTTATACAGGTGATATTAATGAATTGTAATTCAATGTGATAAGAAGATTAATAAAATCAAGTATGAAACTATTAACTGACACAAAATCCAACATATCCATGCATGGGTTTATGTCTTCATTTTAAAAGAATAAGGAATGATAACCGTCTTCTGATTTACTTGAAATCTACATACGAAGTGGTATCCACCTCCGCCTTCAGTTCGTGGAGCAGGTTGTACAAACCGTAATAGGTTCGGTTGATGTAAAGGGCATCTTTAACGCCCCTCGCCTTTTTCGATTCACGGAATGCCTTCATGCTGCCGATCTCTTCGCCAAACTTATAAAGCGATTCAAAATAGGATGTTTCTGAAAAGTCGAAACGAGGACTGCGGAAAGGACGGCCAAGCAACTCTACCAGGTGTGTAAACACTTCCTTGAAGAATTTCTTGTCTTCGGCTGAATCGTCCTTGTAGATAAAACGGAGGTCATGAAACACCTTGTCGCGCTGCTTTGGATCACTCAGCATGTCTTTATCGAGCAACTGGAAATAGGCTTTATAAAAATCTTTCGGTATCACCTTCACACAGCCAAAGTCGATGACGCCAAGTTTTCCTTCCGGAGTGATAATAAAATTTCCAGGGTGCGGATCCGCATGAAGCGATCTCAGGCTATGGATCTGGTAATGATAAAAGTCCCAAAGCGCCTGACCTAATTTCTGACCTTCTTCTGCACCGATATCGCGGTTCTTGATTCTTTCGCCCAATGGTTTGCCCTCAATCCAGTCCATGGTAAGAATCCGGTCACCGGACAGCAATGGATAGTAGTCGGGAAATATCAGGTTAGGAACATGTTTGCATTCTTTTGACAATTCAACAGAGCGTTTAAGCTCAAGCTTGTAATCAGATTCTTCCAGCAACCGTGATTCAACCTCTCCGATAAACTCATCATACTCGGCAGGGTTTAGTTTGAACATGCGCAGCGCGATGGGCTTTACCATAGCCAGGTCACTCTTTACACTATCGGCCACACCTGGGTATTGAATCTTAACCGCCAGTTTTTTGCCTTTTAAGGTAGCCTGATGAACTTGTCCTATTGAAGCTGCATTAGAGGCTTCGTGGAGGAAGGTGTCGAAAATTTGCTGAGGCTTCTTGCCCATCGACTTTTCAAAAGTGCGCACTACCAATGGATAGGAAAGTGGTGGTGCGCTGTATTGCGCCATGGCAAACTGATCCTGATATGCAGTTGGCAAAAGGTTCTTATCCATACTCAGCATCTGGGCAACTTTAAGGGCGCTGCCTTTTAGCTGACTGAGCGAATTGTAGATGTCCGTGGCATTGTCCTCATGAAGCTGATCCTTGGTAAGCTCAGGATTAACCAGCTTTTTACTGTAATGCTTAAGATAGTTGGTTCCGATTCTGGCACCTGTTGATATAAATTTTGTAGCCCGCTGCACTTTGCCAACCGGAATACTATTCTGCTCCTTCACCTTCATCACGTAGTAAAATCAGTTTTTAGAATTTTGATAGAGAAACTTCCCAAAATCGAGGGCCGAGTCGAGCACTCCTTTGCCGATCAGGTCAAACGCCAGGTTCACTGACTTTTCGATGGCCGCATCGGTCTTCTCAAAACCGGAACTCTCATCATGTACCCAGAACTGAAGTATAAACATGAAATGCATCCAGAAGATACGGTCATAACGCTCATCGAGGAAAGGACGTTTTGCTACTTCACCAGTCATTTTTCCTTCGTTTAATACAGCGTTGATCCAATCCTTGAAAGACTCTTTAAATCCCTTTAAAAAAACGGGAACCGCTGAAGGGTTTTTCCATGACTTCAGTTGATGAACTGCAAAGCTGCGTTCTGACTTAAGCAATTCGGCCAGTGAAAAGTAAAACGTAAGGACCTTTTCACGGGCAGTAAAGCCAAGGTAATCCTGATCATTCTCCATCCTGCTCCGGGTCTGGTCGATATATCCTCTCCAGATGGATTTCTCCAATGCTTCAAATGATCCGAAGTACTGATAGAATTCATCTTCCTTAAATCCATGGTCTTTACAAAACTTATATACCGAAGCAGGTTGTTTGCCTTCTGTAAGTATATAGTCGCGGTAATCGAGCTACAATCTTTTCATGACTAATTGCCTTTGGTTTGGCGGTGGCTTTAGATTTTTTTGTCTTTTCCATGGCATCAGAACAAAGAAAGTCTACAGTATGTTTCAAGGTTCTTCCGCTTTTTCGGTTAGTTTCATAAATCAATTTTTCTGGTGACATTTAGCAATGGCATTTCCAGCAATCCATAAAAATATCTTTGTTTTACTTCTTGTCGGGGTGACGCTGAATTCATTTGCCCAGACAGAACCCAAAAACCGAAGTGCCTCCTATTATTACGAAAAGGGAGAAGAAGCCCTCAGGAGCAAATCATATAAAACAGCACTGGCCCATTTCAATGAATGTCTGAGGCTGAGCCCTTATTTCATGGATGCCTACTATTCACGTGCTATGGCGCGCGAAGGTCTGGGCGACAAGCAAGGGGCATTAACCGATTACAATATTTACCTCGAATCGAAACCGGAAGACAAGGAAGCGCTCTTCAGCAGAGCCGTCAGTCGTTATGATTACGGGCAATGGGCAGTTGCGAAAGAAGATTTTCTAAAACTTCTTTATTTACCTGAAGGAGGAGAAACCAACACGGTGTATTTCCAGACAGACCAATCGGCCGGAGGCGTTACCAAAGCCTTCACGGCACATCATAACCTTAAACCCACCATACTAAATTATCTTGGTCTTATTGAAACGAAGTTGAATAACTACGCAAAAGCTGAGGAATATTTTAACTCAGCCATCAGCATCAATGCCAGTGAGCCCGATTACTTTATAAATCGTGGCATCGCAAAACTTGAAGCTGGAGATTCGGCAAAGGCTATTGCTGATTTTGAAAATGCGCTTTCGCTGAATCCGGAAAGCAGTCTGGCGCGGCACAACCTGGCGGTGTTGGGAAAATCCTATTCAAGTGCTGGAGATATCGAAACCTTGTTGTCACAAGCGATTGAGAAGAATCCCAGACTACCCTACTCCTACGCTGAGCGCGGATTGATAAGAATGAAAGCCGGCAACCTGAAGGGCGCGTTGGAAGATTATAATGAAGCGATACGTCTCGATCCTGCCGATGCTGATTACTGGCTCAACCGCGGTATCATTAAAGAACAAAGCAAAGATTTGAACGGAGCGCTTGCCGATTACCACCAGGTGATCACATTAAAAGCCGACTATGAAAAAGGCTGGCTGAGTCATGGCAATGTGCTGGTAAAACTAAACCGCTTTGCTGAAGCTATTGAAGACTACAACGTGGCTATTACATATTTTCCTGAATACGGCCTGGCGTATTATAACCGTGGACTCACCTGGCACCGTCTTGGAAAAAAAGCCGAAGCCTGCAAAGACCTGGATCAGGCAAAAAAGTATGGAACGAAGGTTGACCAGAAAGTGGTGACTACAATTTGTAAATAAACTTTATATGAGCATCCGATAAAAAGTAAACTATTGACTGAGCCAATACCTGACATTCAACTATATTGTAAAACAAAAAACGGGGGTAACTCAATTGCTTGATTTACCCCCGTCTTGCTGATCAGCAACCGTAGCTGCAGTCCAACGCTAATCCAACTCTGCCAACCTAAAACCTGCTTCAAAAGTATTTCAACTTTCGATCTCAGTTTCGAATACACGCCCGGTTTTCCTAAAGGACCCTTTTCATGCACACGATTCGTTCACAGTAGCTTTTCTGTAATCACTTTCCGTAGAAAATAATTTTTTGTTTACCGCTGTTACCGGATCAGATTTTCAATATTTGAATTAGTGATATGAAGATACAATTCAAATACATAATAACACAAGTTTTTATTAAAAAGAAACGCACAAGTTTTCCACCATGTTATCCACAATGGAAAGCATTCAAATATCTCTAATTCATTTTTAATGACTTCCTAATTGCTTTCTACACTTAGCCGTTAATCTGGCAGGTGCCACTGTACAATATGCGGTTGTTAATACATCGGTAAATAAATCTTTTCTAACTTTCTTCATCTCCACCATTGTCCATCCTTGTCGCCCCATGCACCTGGCACCGGATAAACAAGCGATGAATCATAATCAGAAAATACTGATTGATCGATTTCAGAAAGTTTCAACACCACCTTTCCTGACTTTACATCGATCGAGGCAAAGATTTTATTTCTCACCCGGAACGCGATTTTTTCAAAGTGTGGCTTTTCTTCCACACCTTCAAATGCAAGGGCAAGCTTTCATGCGGTTGCAAGTGAAATCATTTTATGGATTTTTATTTTACCAGTTTGATGGAAGCAGAATTGATACAGAAGCGCAAACCGGTGGGTGGCGGACCATCGGGAAATACGTGACCTAAATGAGCATCGCATACGCTGCATTCCACTTCTACGCGTACCATTCCAAAGCTGCTGTCTTTCGTGTACTTGATTACATCCGGCTCCACAGAAGTCGTGAAGCTTGGCCAGCCGGTACCCGATTCAAATTTAGTCCGCGAATCAAAAAGTACTGTTCCGCAACAGCGGCAAGCATATAAACCAGGTTCATGGGCTTCACAATATTCACCTGTGAAAGCACGCTCCGTACCCTTCTTTCTGGTTACATAATATTCTTCTTCTGTAAGAATCTTCTTCCACTCTTCATCACTTTTTTCAACCCTGCGAGGCGGAGGAATATTACCATTTTTAGCGTATTGCAAAACATCAATCCATTTCATTATGAAAGTGGTTTAAATATGAAAGTTACTCATATATAAACCACTTTCCACTCAATTAGTTTGAGCTTCCATTACTACGATTATCAGAACGTCTTCCAAATCCTCCAAACTTTAAGGTAATGTTATAAGTCCAGTCGCTGAGGTTTCCATCCGACAACCCGATTCCATCACTTCCATAGGTCTGGCGATAGGAAACACCGGGGCTAAGACGCATCCAACGAAAGAGATTCATCTCAAGCTGAACACCCGGCTCTAAAACATAAAACCAGTTTTCATCATGAATATAGGTTGAATGATTATAATTATGATCATAGTCGTACCACTCATTGCGATCGTACTGTGCTGAGAAACCAACACCGCTAAACATGCTTACTACAATGTGAAACGGTCTGTTGGAATTAAATACACGCTCGACAACCATACCCCCTTGCCCATATTGATACGTCATTGGATTAACCGGATCCACACTATATTCCACCGGCACCCTGATGTCATTGGTTGATCCGGCAAAAGAAAGACCTACCATCCACCTGCGATTGATAAAGACTCCACCGTATACTTCACAGAGGTTGGCAAATTCTCCACCTATGTAGGTGAACTTATTGGAAAGAGCTCCATAGCCACCAGTGGCTCTTCCGCTGCCAAAAATAGACTGAACATCCTGCGCTGATGCAGTGAAGGTGATGAATACGAAACATAGATTTGCAAATAATAAACGGGTTTTCATATCTGTTACATTTTATACCCTTATGACAATCGTGATCAGGGAAACCCCTATGAGGTTATAAAATAATTCAGAATATTTTCGCTCGTGCCAGATGATGGATTAATCCGTTTCCTATTTTCTGTTTAGAAAAGCTGAATACATCCACACCAGCTTTTCCTGCGCACGGATGTAATCACTCATTAATGCATTGGTGCCCTCATCACCCGCTTCCGCAGAAAGTGATAACAACTCACGCTGCAAGGTAATGATCGTTTTAAATGACTCCAGTACTTCTCCTACTGCCTTCAAACCATCCGATACATGTGTGCTCTCTTTTACGGAAGACACCTTGCGATAATCAGAGTAATTGTGGTTGGGGGATGAACCGAGAGTAAGAATACGCTCTGCCACCTCATCGATCTTGAGCAAGAGATCATTATAGAGTTCTTCAAATTTCAGATGCAACTCAAAAAACTTCTCGCCCTTTATATTCCAGTGATAACCCCGAGTATTCTGATAAAATATTGAATAATTAGCCAGGAGTTCATTAAGAAGGTCAGCCAGTTGTTTACACTTTACATCATCCAGTCCGATTTGATTTTTCATAACACAGCATTAAATTAAAATAGTATTACGTAACGGTATTATTGCAATTATACAAAAGTGACCGGCAGTCAACAATGACATACGTCATTAATCATACTATTAAACAGATTCATTCATACTTAGTTTAACTGCGAAAGATTATCCGAAAGGTAATTAACCAATGGCTTTTGCTGCAGGTGATCGGATTGTGCAAGAAACTCTACATAATACGTAAATATGTTGCGTTTGAGTTTACTTTGCAGCACACGAAGTTTGTTTATGCCGGCTTCAAATTGCAAGGCTATGAGCGGATCACCTCCCTTTAGCAAAGTAAGATCTCTTTGCATACTTCCATTACTCAATGTATCCATTTTGATTTGCAGATCGCGATAGCGGGCAATGGATTCCTTTAACTTCTGATAGGCCATTTCCTGAGAAACCTGATCTTCAATCCTGGCTGCTTTAAGCTCATATTCCGACTCAATCTCAGACAATTTTCTTTTCGTCATATCGTCTTTGTTTGGGTTGGTGATCGGAATGGTAACCCCCAGTGAAATGTTAAATGGTGTGCGATCCTGATTAACCCTTCTGCGATCGTAGGAGGTTTGCAAAAATCCAGGGTTGATATTCGACTTCTCAAGGTTATACTGACTGCGTGCAACATTTACTTTTTGCTGGCGGAAGGCTACTTCAAGCGGGCTGATCATTAATGTATTCAAACTATCCGACACACGTTCTATGCTGGTTATTGAAATAACTTCCTGACCCTCCCACAAAATGTTTTTCCCAGCAGCTTCAGGATATAATTGATTCACCGCAGACTTCTGACTTTGCCAGTCGAAGTCGGTCTCCTCCTTCTCTACACTGATGTTAAGTTGTTGTACTTTCAATTTTACATATTCATCAGGATCAAAAAAACTGCTGGCACTCTGTCGTTCCAGTACAAAAAGTTTTTGCTCCGTTAATTTTTCAATGTCCCGTGCGAGCGTTTTCAATTCGTAGTAATACAAATAAAGTATCACCATGTTATAGCGATCCACTAGCGCGCTTTTTAAAGCAAGTTCTTTTTCGAACGAAAGAGAATGCTGGTATTCCTCAAAATATTTGTTGTTACGTTGCACTTCCCATGGGTTGGCAGGATTGAACCTCAGCGCATACTCTTGTTGCGTGTACATGATCTCACGGTTTTGAGTGCGAAACTCCAGTCTCTGCAAGGGGGAAAGGCGGTATGGATTACTTTGCAGATAATTAATCTGGGCATCGGTAGATTTTACCTCTGGCGAATTTGATGCCGAACCAATAAACTCTGATATGGAAACCTGTGAAAATGAATAATGAAAGATGAAGTTTATTAACAGGTATGAAAAGAGATACTTCATTCTTAGCGGATTAATACGCGCTCACCGTTGGCAAAACCATTTTGTCCTGGTATTTCGATAAAAAATTCCCTGCCAAAGCCTGTGACTGCTGTTGACTTTTGCAAAATTTCCGGTAACGGAACGACCGAACCATAGCCGATAACTTTTCCAGGTACCATCAGTCCCTGATTCTCATAAGACTTCACAACCACCTGCATGCCTATGGGCAACGCGGTTTTCTTTCCAACCAGATAACCCACCACCGTAGTTGGATGTACGGGATTAACTGAAAGTAATTCGCTGTAGGCAGCAACCTGTTCGCCTGGCTTAACAAAGATGCTCTCTACCACACCATCCACGATTGCCACTTTTCGTAGATTACTTCGATCTGTCAGGTACATATCACGCTCCTGTTCAAGCAAGCGAACCTGATTATCAAGCAAGCGTTCCTCTGTTTCAGTTTCCTGCAAGACATCCGCAATTTTTATTCTGATTGCTTCTTCATGTCTGGTACGTTGCATGCGCAGTGCTTCAATCTTTTGATTGAGAGGATTACCCTGATTCGATTCTTGTTCAGAAAAGTCCTTACTTAATTTTTTATTCAAAGCCAGTTCTGATTCTGTCTGCGCGATAGCTCCATTGATTTTTTCAATTTCTATTCCCTGGTCGGCTTTTACATAGGCAATTTCTGCGCTGGCAAGTTTTGATTTTTCAGCACGTTCTGACTGTAATGTAGTTATCCGGTTTTGAAGTTTATCAAGTTCAAGATCAAGATTAAAACTGGTGAGCTCAACCAGCAAATCACCTACCTTCACCTGCTGGCCCGGCACCACAGCTATCGATTTTACAGTGGCAGACTTATCGGCATTGATCTTATATCCTTTTGAATAGGTGACACCCACTGAAGTATAACCCGTTCCCCTGAAGTACTTCACATTAAGGCCCAACATGGATATGAAGAAAACAGCGATAAATAAATAATACCAGTTGAATTTCATAAGCCTAAAAATTGATCACCTCATGAACACCAACACGCAATTGTTGTATACCTTCAATTTTTCCCAATGCATCAATAAGATTATTGGCGGTTACTTCATTTCTCAGACAAATACTGAAATGATAGCGCGTTATACTTTCCTTGGTTGTCTGCACATTTACCTGCCTGTAATCCTGACAATTTTCTTTTATGATTTGAATAGCATGATTAAAATTGCCCTTATCGTTTAACGTAAAAAAAAGATGCTGCTGATGAATATATGATTTGAATGGTGAGTAATGTAAAATCAGAGCTATCGAGCAAAAAAGCACGGTGCCTGCAAATGAAATGGTATAACCAAATACTCCGATTGCGAGCCCGGTGCTGAGCGCTGCAAACAGGAATAGCACATCACGCGGATCATCTATGCGCGTTCGAAACCGGATAATGGCCATCGCACCAAAAACACCCAAACCTCTTGCAAGACTATCGCCAATCGCCATCATCACCATTGCTGTAACAACCGCTCCCAATACCAGTGCCTGAAAAAAATTCCTTGGATAATAATCACCCGTGAAGGTAAACTTGTGCGTGAGCGCAATAATAGAAGCAAGAACAAAAGCCCAAAGAAATGAGTAGGTAACATTGATCAGTTGCGGATACTCATATACCGGACCGTCAGAAAAAAGTTCGAACATAGGTTGGATTACCTTCTGGTTTAAATGATTAATCTTGAAATTTAAAGAGAGGGATTTGATTTTTAAAGCTATTAACCAAATTAACCGTCCATGAATACCCGTTTAGGGCATCGGCAGCATCTAAATGAAGTACTACAACCCGGGTATAGTGCGCAAACGCCAAATGCTGAGCCATATGTGGAAGTCATATTGGTTTGAATGCTCGTCCACTCGGCACTGGTCATAATGCTCTGGAGTATGTTTACCTTGACCGATGAAGAAACAAGTTCAGCATCAGGATATGTTCTATTTCCATGGGATGCGTCCGATCAGTCTGGAATTGATAGTACATCGGTTTTCGCCACATGCTCATCACTTCATTGCGGATGTTAACCAAGGCCGCCAACAAAATGATCAGTAGTTTTCTTAACTTCAATATTTGAAATCTGCTGTGTGGCATGATGATCATCATATAAGTGTTAGTATTTCACGCATAAACGAAACAGATACATTAAATTTATGCCTGACAGTAAAATTAATGGACATAACGCCAGCAAGGCATTTCATTAACATCAATTGACAGACTGGTTAATAATTTATTTGTTATTTGCAGCAGACTTCAAAATGAAAAAAGCACTTGCCATTAATTTTTCAACGCTCTTCATACTGGCATCCGTGTTGTTTTCATTCACAGCAGAAGGAACCCATATACGATCAGCCGATGTCAAAGTAGAGACCGACTGCAGTTTTGCCCGTAAGTATACAATTACCATTGTAGCTTATCTTAACACGTTATCCAATACACGATTCGGAACGGGTAGCGAATTGTTTTTTGGAGATGGAACCTCAGTGAGAATACCCATCAGCGATGCCACCCTGCGGCCAGATCTGGGCACCAATATTGCCGTTGCTACTTTTACCACCACGCATACCTACGCTATGGACGGCACGTACCAGATTGCCTATGAAGAGCGGGACCGTAGCAGTGGAATACTCAACATTGCCAATTCTGACGATGTTCCCTATGTAAGCTTTGTTGAACTTATCGTTGATTCAAAAATAAGCTGTAATAAAATACCAATTCTTGCAGTGATTCCTTTAGACAAGGCCTGTTTCAAATCCGCCTTCTTTCACTCATCTGGTGCCTACGATGTTGATGGCGATAGTCTGTCCTATGAACTTTCCATACCCTCCAGCAGCCGCAACACATTAGCCAGCTACACCCCTCCGAACGCTCCAAAATTCTATACCAACTTCAATACGGGTAATGAAAATGAAGATGGCACACCCTTATTTTTCATAAACCAGGTTACCGGGCTTCTTACCTGGGACGCACCCGGAGCGGTTGGTGAATACAACATCGCTTTTAAAATTATTGAATGGCGAAAAGATTCACTCACCAACACCTATAGAAAACTGAGCACTACCACCCGCGATATGCAAATTGTCGTTGAAGAGTGTGCCAATATCCGTCCGGATTTAATAATTCCTGTTGACATCTGTGTAGAGGCAGGAACTCTTATTGAAGAATTGATCAAGGGCACAGATGGTGACAATGATCCTGTAAAAATTGAAGTGTTTTCTGAAATCATAGATTTTGCAGCTGATAAAATAGCCGCTACCTTTTTACCCAATCCTCCTGATTTTATTTCTTCAGATCCATTCGCTCAATTGAATTTGCGCTGGCAAACAGATTGTTTGCATGTACGTCAGCAACCCTATCAGGTAGTATTTAAAATTACAGACAGCCCACCGAAAGGACCCCGGCTAGTGAAATTCAAAATATGGAATATCAAAGTGGTGGCACCGGCACCGAAATGGAATAAACTGGAACTTGACCTCGTAAAACGCAATGGTGAATTGGAGTGGGAAAGTTACGCCTGCACAAATGCAAGTAAAATCCAAATTTATCGAAAGGTAGATTCATATCCTTATGATCCTGGCCTTTGCAATCCCGGTTTGCCAAAGTTCCTGGGATATAATCTCATAGCCGAATTGCCCACCACACAAACTGCCTATACTGACACAAACAAAGGAAACGGGTTAGTCGTTGGTGCGAAATATTGCTATCGTATCATCGCCTGGTTTAACTCTCCGGCCAGCACACCGAGCATGGTATCAACCGAGCTATGTATTGGCCCGATCGAAGCTGATGCCCCGGTGATCACGCATGTGAGCGTTGAGCATACGGATTCCATTCAAGGTAAAATACGGGTGAGCTGGCGAAGTCCGTTCAACATCAACAGCACGCAGTTTCCGGCACCCTATGAATATGAAGTGTATCGTGCTTCCGGATTTATTGGCGAAACGGATATTATAAAGTCAGGCCGTGTGTCTGACACAACCTTTGTAGATTCTGGCATCAACACCGAAGAGAACGTTTTCAATTATCGTATTGTACTCTTTGCAAAGCCAGCCAATGCAACAGAGATGATTGCCATTGACACCTCTTCTGTTGCGTCTTCCGAACGCCTTTCATTCATAGCAGGAGTCAAGAAAATTGAGCTAACATGGCGCGATAGCGTGCCATGGTCGAATGTATCGCAAAGCAGACCCTATCACCTCATTTACAGGTCAATTGAAAGTCCACTTGAAAAAGACATGGTTTTGATAGACAGCGTAGAGGTAAGCGAAAATGGTTTCACTTACGTGGATGCTGGCCAGTATCAGAATCAGGCCCTTGAGGATGACAAGCGATATTCATACAGGATATTGACACGGGGCACCTACGGTAATCCGAAAATTGCCTTACAGGAAAATTTCTCGCAGGTAATCACTACCTATCCTTTCAGTAATTTACTGCCTTGTGTGCAGGCGATAGAAATCAAAACCGTGAATTGTGATGAGTTTCTGAATGACAGTAATTGCTTTCAAAGCGAATTCAGCAACAACATTTCCTGGACACTGAAAGATCAATCAGGTTGCCGGAAAGATATCGTTGCCTATAAAATATATGCTGCCTCTTCCACCGATGGCGACTATACTTTCGTAACACGAATAGCGAATAATACTTTTTTTACAGATGAAGGTCTTCCCTCTTTTGCACGTTGTTATCGTATCTCTGCTATTGACGCTTTGGGGCAGGAAGGACCGATGAGTGATTCCGTATGCAACGACAACTGTCCCTACTATGAACTTCCCAACGTGTTCACTCCCAATGACGATGGATACAATGATGCTTTCAGTGCCAGCTTCGATGTAAAGGATTTACAGAATGGCACAGCTACTTCCGGTGTTTCCATTCGCTGTCCGAGGTTTGTGCAAACCATTGATTTTAAAGTATTCAATCGTTGGGGCAAGCAAGTGTATGCCTTTGCTTCCGATGATGAAAACGCGATCAGCATTGAGTGGGATGGCCATGACAACAATGGACGTGAGCTTAGCAGCGGAGTTTATTTCTACACGGCAGATGTAAGTTTCAATGTATTGCGGCCCGAAAGCAGAAGGCGGCAGTTAAATGGGTGGGTGCATCTGGTGCGGTAATTTCATAATCAATATTTCCAACTTGAGATTATTGAAAAAGAACACGCACAGTATAATCCCTACTTCAGCACCTTCAATTCAACTTTACGAAAATCGATCGGTTGTCCTTCACTCTGCAAGGCAATGAACCCCGACTGTAACGGTTTTCCAGGTTGCCAGATGGCGCTGTCATAACCATTCACAACTCCTCCACCCATGGTAGGTTTGCTGTATTGCAATACCGTATCTCCACTTATAATGTGAGTGATTAGCGAATCACCCAGCACAATCAATTCCGCCCTCACCCATTCACTGGCATCATAGGTTTTAGATGTTGAGTTCAGACAATGATTCTCATATTGCTTTCCTTCAAAAACGATCTCTGTGCCAGGCGAGCACATATTGCCGGTAGGGCGAGGATTGCCGTCACCAAGTCCTGCCAGAAATTGCATCTCAACCGATATGGGCCAGTTTTGTTCCTTCGGCATCGTGCGCGGATCCTGCGAATGAAACATCACTCCACTATTGAGTACGGTATAATCAGGTGCACCTGGCTGAAGGCTGCCAGAGAATCTGTATTCCACTACCAGATAAAAATGTGAATAGGGTTGATCGTAATACAGGTGCCCGAACTGGTCATTGAAATCTCCATATTGATCATACCTTACTTTGATAATGCCGTCTTCCACCCTGAAAGTATTTCCGAAATTCACTCCCACATCATAATGATGGATTTTGGCGGTCCAGCCGGTAAGGTCATTACCGTTGAAGAGCTGTATCCATTCTTCCTGAGGTGCCGATTTCTTTTGATTGCATCCTCCGAGAAATAAAAAAAGCAATGCGCCTGTTGCGAAGTTCCTGATCATAAAAATATGGTTATAGATATAGTGCTGCGTGCTAAGGTAAATAAAACGCAATTGAATACCACTCATACAAAATCTGATCGCAGTTCTTGCCTGAAATATTTAATAGTGATTAATTTTAACCTGAAATCACCTGCTTACCAAGCCTACCACCCCATGAACTACCTGATCGAATTGTTAAAAGATGAATTTTTGAATTTCTTTTCAATAAACGGATTAATCGAACTGATCCAGTCTGGCGATTACAGTTCACTCCGCACGTGGAAAGGAATCACCACCGCACTTTCACCGCTGATTCCTTTCATCGTAGTTCTTGAGATGATCATGGCCTTCGCGAATAAAAAATTCCGTGCATCAGAATACAAAATAACATTCCTGATTTATATCTTCAATCGGATTGCAGGAAGATACATTTCATTTGGAATAGTAGCTTTTTGCATCGGCACATTCGAACCCTACGCATTGGTGAGCACATCGCTGACGTGGTACTGGTTCATTTATGGATATATCGTGTGGGAATTTTCGCATTTCATTTATCACTACCTCGGTCATAAAGTGAGGGTGTTCTGGTGCGTGCACTCCACCCATCATGCTCCTGAAAAAATGAACCTCTCGGTGACGTATGCACATTTTATACTGGAAGCACCCTATGCAGATTTTATCCGCACATCGATATGCATACTCTGTGGTGTTAATCCGGTTATGCTCTTTGCCATTATGTTTATTGATGGCACCTGGGGTGGGTTTATCCACGTGGGCGAAAATTTCATGAAAGATGCCCGCATGGGATTTCTGGGTAAACTGATCCTCACCCCTTCGCACCACCGTGTGCATCATGCCAGAAATCCTTTGTACATGGATACTAACTTTTGCAACCTGCTCAACATATGGGACCGCCTTTTTAAAACCTATCAGCCCGAGAAAAAAGAAATAGGACTGGAGTACGGAATCACCAGGAAGATCAATGCGGGCAATTTCTTCGATGTGTATTTTGGTGAATTTTATTATTTATGGAAAGACATTGCGCAGGCACCGGGCTTATGGAATAAACTACTTTATATCGTGATGCCTCCCGGCTGGAGTCATTCGGGAGATCACCGGACAGCACAGGTGGTGAGAAATGAGTATCTAAAGAATAACGGGTGAGACAGATTGATTTTCCTATGCTCCTGAAGTGATATAATTAAATCCATCAACGAGAAGTACAAGAAAATGACGGGAGATGAGGATAAGTTAATAACCCAGGAGAGATTGGATAATGACAAGTTTTTCAGATATATTATCAACCCGGAAAAGTATAGAAAGATCAGCAGCTTGATTAATCCCTCTATGGGTAAATAAATGAAAGATATTTGCCACTGATTAATGTAATCAGTGAATCTGTAGCTAAGAATCAAGGCATAAACTTCTCAATCACTCCTTTCCATATATCATATCCTTTGCGGTTCATATGAAGGTTGTCTTTGAGAAAAATATCCTTGAATACTTCACCATGGGCATCGAGCATGGGTGTCCACACATCGGCATATAAAACATTCTCTCTGGTGGCGGTCCATTCTTTTAGCTGTCGATTGAAATCTTCGTACTTCCCTTTTAAATGCCAACGGGAAATGCTGGGCTTGGCCGATATAAAAATGATCTTCACATCAGCGGGCAGTTGTGAACGTAAAAAATTGAGAAGCCTTTCAGCAACCTGTAAAACTTCCTCCGGTGTCTTACCGGAACTGATATCATTGTCCCCTTCATAAATAAAAATGCGGCTGGGGTTATAATTTAAAATTACAGGTTTTGCCAGATAATACAGATCCGACATATGCGATCCGCCAAAGCCCCGGTTGAGTACATTATGTTTAGGGAAATCGCTTTTCAAATCTTTCCACATGCCAATACTTGAGCTGCCTGTGAAAAGAATCAACTCCTTTTTATTGACCTTACTTTCGCTATTGATAAAATTATTAATCTCCTTTTCAAAACGGAGCGGATCCTGGGCCACCAGGGTTAATACCATGAACTGGAAGAATACGAGAAATAAAATTTTGCGCATGATATGGTTAACGGTTTCTGAAACTAAATATCTTGATTGAAAGATAACAAAAGTTGTTGGAGGTGTCTTACGTCAATTTGATGAACGGAGAAATACTGAATGCTGATTTTGGTTGGCTGATTTGAACCACCAAGTCACAAAGAACACGAAGAAACACAAAGAATTTCGTGAACCATTGAGGCTTTGTGTCTTTGTGGTTCAACAGAAGGATAAATTGAACCACCAAGTCACAAAGAACACGAAGAAACACAAAGACCTTCGTGAACCTTTGTGGCTTAGTGTCTTCGTGGTTCAGTTGTTTTTATGTAAGTTGAGACGTGTATCAACTATAAAATTTACTTATGAAATACTTGTTCTTCCTCATTTCAATACTCGCATTCTCAGTAGCAGGCTCATCAAAAACACCTGTGAAAATGGGTGTGGCAGGGCTTACCCACGGGCATGTGAACTGGGTATTTACGAGCCATAAAAATGGCGAGATAGAAATTACCGGTATTGCCGAACCCGACCGTGCCCTGGCCGAACGCTATGCGAAACGATATGGAATTTCCATGGACCTGGTGTATCCTACATTAAAAGAAATGCTTGATGCCCGAAAGCCTGAGGCTGTCTCCGCGTTTGGAAGTATCTTTCAACATCTTGAAGTAGTGGAAGCCTGCGCACCAAGAGGTATTCATGTGATGGTTGAAAAACCATTGGCAGTAAGCGTGGCTCATGCAAACCGGATGGCTGAACTCGCGCGAAAGTACAACATCCATTTAATTACCAATTATGAAACCACGTGGTATGCAACCAACCACGCCATGTATGATCTCGTACATTCAACAAAAGCAATAGGTGATGTCCGTAAAATGGTAATCCGTGACGGACATGAAGGACCAAAAGAAATCGGTGTCGGGCCTGAGTTTCTTTCGTGGCTTACTGATCCGGTGCAAAATGGTGGTGGTGCCATCATCGACTTCGGATGCTACGGTGCCAACCTCGCCACGTGGATGATGAAAGGTGAAAAACCCGTATCCGTTTTTGCGGTAACGCAACAGTTCAAGCCTGATGTTTATCCGAAAGTGGATGATGAAGCAACAATCGTGGTAACGTATCCCCGCGCACAGGCAATCATACAGGCATCATGGAACTGGCCCTTCAGCAGAAAGGATATGGAGGTGTACGGACAAACGGGTTACATCTATTCTGATGACAGTCATAGAATGAGAATGCGCTTCAAAGACAAGCAGGAAGAAAGTGTGACTTTGAAAGACCGGGAGGCGCCAAACACAGGACCCTTCGCTTTTTTCTGTGCCGTTGTGCGTGGTGAAGTGACGGTGACACCAACGGATCTCAGCTCGCTTGAAAACAATTTAATCGTTGTATCCATTCTGGAAGCCGCACGCGAAAGTGCAAAAACAGGAAAGATTGTAAAGATGAAATAATCATTTTATCAGGCACCTTCCATATAGAAGTCGATGCCTGATGAATAATTAAAAATTCAAGATTGATTAGTAGCCTTCGGCTTTGTCATCGCCACGTGGATCAGCACCACCTTCCAGCTTTTTGTCGGGGCGCACGAGAATAGCATCCACCCGGCCAATGCTTCTCCGCATTCTGAACGTATGGCCCATGCCAACCAAGTGTCAAACTATCCGCTTCCTTCAAGGCTCCTTTTTCATTCATGATCATATCAGGAGCCCACTGGCTGTGAAGTCGTTTTGCTTCCACCGCCTCCTGCATGGTCATGCCATGTTCAACCACATTTAAAATAGTTTGAAATACAGAAGTGATAATGGTAGTGCCACCGGGCGTGCCCACCACCATATAAAGTTCACCTTCTTTTTCTACGATGGTCGGAGTCATTGAACTTAGCATTCTTTTGCCTGGTTCAATTTTATTTGCTTCTCCCCCAACAGCACCATACATGTTAGGTGCACCTGGTTTTACACTGAAGTCGTCCATCTCATTATTCAAAAAGAAACCTGAGCCTGCCACTACAACGCGTGAACCAAATCCGCCATTCAAGGTAGTGGTTACCGATACCGCATTCCCTTCTTTATCAATGACTGAAAGGTGGGTAGTCTCTTCTGATTCTACAAAACTGAAATCACCTTCCTTGATTACACTGCTCGGTGTTGCCTTATCCGCCTGAAAGTTGTTCATTCTTTCCTTCACGTATGCATCACTCGTAAGTTTCTCTACCGGCACTTCCACAAAGTCTGGATCGCCCAGGTAAATGGACCTGTCTGCATAAGCCCTTCGCTCCGCTTCGGTCATTAAATGAACGGTCTTAACGGTATTCCATCCCCACTCTTTGATGGGTTGTGGCGCTACGGATTTCAAGAGTTGAAATAAAGCCACACCACCACTGGATGGCGGAGGCATAGAAATAATTTTATAGCCTTTGTATTGCATGGTTACGGGTGCGCGCCACGCAGCATTATAGTTTTTCAGATCCTCGTAGGTAATTAAACCCTTTCCGCGATTCATCTCTTCTACAATATCCTTTGCTGTCTGGCCTTCATAAAATCCTGCACGTCCGTTGTCACGGATACGTTCCAGTGCATGACCCAGGTCGGTGTGCCTGACGGTATCTCCTGCCTGCCAGTTGTCATTGATCAACTGTGCCGGCAATACTGAATTGTATTTTTTCAAATCCTCCTGAATGTATCGCATTCCCTCCGCTTCCTTTTCCGTCAAGGTAAAACCATTTAGCGCCAGGTCAATAGAAGGTTGAACCAGTTCTGCCCAAGGAAGTTTACCATACTTCTTATGAGATTCTTCAAGGCCGGCCACCGTTCCTGGAACACCGCTTGCCAGGTGACCCGATTGACTGAGTTCTGGAAGAGCTTCACCGGTTTCTCCGAGATACATGTTGGTAGTTGAATTGGATGGAGCTTTTTCACGATAGTCGAGGGCATCTACAGTTCCATCCTTTAAACGGGCCAGCATAAATCCGCCACCTCCGATATTTCCTGCCCCTGGATAAACCACCGCCAATGCAAATTGAGTAGCAACAGCTGCATCAAAAGCATTTCCTCCTTTTTTCAAAATATCCACACCGACCTTCGATGCCAGCGGGTGCGCAGAGACTACCATGGCTGAGTCTGCAATGAGACCTGTGGTTCTTTTCTTTGACTCGCAGGCAAGCACAACCATGAACAGAACCAGCATGTAAATACGTTTCACCATAATTTTGAAATAAAAGATTTTGAGCGGTAAAGGTATGACTTACGGGGCAAACATATTACAAGTGTCAGCAAAGGATTTTAAAAAACAGATTCTTAATATGATTATTCATTGTTGATTTGATCGTTTTTGTTCTACAAAAAATCAAAGAATCTTCTGCATACAAATGCTCTCATTCACATCTACATAAGGTGGGAACTTCGGTATGCGCATATAACCGGATTTTTCATAGGCGGCAATCGCCTCGGGTTGATTGATACCGGTTTCAAGAATTGATACTGAATATCCTTGTTCCTTTGCCCAATGTTCAAGCTCCAGTAATACCCGCTTGCCAATTCCCTGATTGCGGCTTTGCGGCAGGGTATACATTCTTTTGATCTCGATGGTTTGTTCATCCACAGGACGAAAAGCGCCACAGGCAACAGGCATTTCGTTGTCATAGGCAAGCATCACGCGTGCACGTTCATCCATAATATTAAATGGATTTGTAATGCCTGCCATAAATGGATAGCGGGCTACGTATTCAATATCCAGCGCCACAATAAAATTGCGAAAATCAGGATCGGAGAAAATCGTTCGTGTAAACGTGATCATTGTAAAAAAATCAAAACAACATTCCGAAAGCAGCAATCAGTGTCATACTGATAATAAACCACCGGTACATGGTATCCGTCAGTTTTCGCACGAGCACAATACCCAGGTAAGCTCCCAGCATAATGGCGGGCAGCGTGAGCAGATCCAGCAGCAATGTATTTAAATTTATTGTGTGCCAGGCAAATACATGAAACGGAACCTTGAACCAGTTAACTACCAGAAAAAACCAGGCCGTAGTGCCGATGAATTGATTTTTGGGTAGCGGTACAGACAACAGGTATACACTCATGACAGAACCAGCAAGGTTACCCACCATGGAAGTAAATCCGCTGGCAACGCCCGTGCCGATGGCAAAGGATTTATTCTTGGGAATAGCATCAGGTGTGCCGAGTTTTTCCATCCATAACATAATGATTACACTCACCAGAATAGTCGCAGCCATCACAATTTTAAAGATGTGATCATTGATGTAGCTTCCTGCAATGGTGCCTGCAATCACACCAGCCGCAGCCCATGGAAATAAAATTTTCAAGTGTTGCCATGATGCATGTCGATGATAATACCACACCCCAAACACATCGGCCATTACCAGCATCGGCAACATGATGCCACTGGAAAGCTGCCCGCCAAACACGTAGGCCAGTACCGGAACTGACAACATACCGGCTCCGTGTACGCCTGTTTTAGCCATGCCCGTGAGCACTGCCACTGACAACACGATGGAAATTTGCAGATAGGATAGCTGGAAGGTGAAGAGCGTTATCATTCGTTACTGGTTACTGGCGACTTGAGACCGGCAACTGGTATCTTGTTTTTACTTTTCAAGTTTTTTCAATCCGGATTCAATTTCAATTTTTGATAACCACTTGCCGCGCACCATCACGCCTTCCACTTTTTTGGTATTGGTGATGTCAGCTAAAGGATTTCCATTGATTAACACCAGATCAGCAACAGCACCCGGTCTGATCGTGCCCGCATCGGCAAGTTTTAGATACTTTGCCACATTCACCGTGCCTGTGAGCAATGCCTGATAAGGAGTGAGACCTGAATCTACCAGGTATTTTAATTCATTGTGTGTTGAAAAACCAGGTACATTAAAAATCTGTGGTGCATCACATCCCAGTAACAAGCCTACTCCATTCTGCTGACATTCATAAATCAGTTTACGTCTGAGTTTAATAAAGTCTTCTATTTTCTTTGCATCAAATTGTGGATTTGCCATCAGATTCTTCTTGGCATCGATCCATTGCGTCACCGTTTTCCTATCCATGTATTTACTATCTGGATCTTTCAGAAATATCATCTCCGGTAAAGCTGGCATCAAACCAACGATCGGCCAGTGATTGCGTAGGCACTACCCAGATATTTTTCTCTTTTAACTCTTTCATCAGTTTCGGTATCACTGAAACATCTGCTTTGTCCGCTACAAACATTCCGAACAAACCGGTTTGTTGCTCAACCATACTTTCTATTCCCGGCACCATCGCTTCCACAAAACCATCCATGTGATCAATGGAAGAATAGCCTGCATCAATTGCACGCCATACGCCAACTCCAAATGAAACGTGACCTGCAAAGGGAATTCCAACTTCGTTGGCTGTTGATGAAACAGCCGAGAAAGTTTCCTTTGTCAATCCGGGATGAAGTTTCAGATAATCATAGCCGGCAGCTTTTTGTTCGCGCACCATATCAGCACCACGCTCTGCAGTTTTCACACTCAAACCATTGAAGGAAGGACCGGTAGTATAAAACCTCGGGCCAAATACTTCACCGCTGTTAATCATGCTGCGAAGCTCCAGATGTTTGGGATGGCCAAGCATTCCGCGAATCGTAGTAATTCCATTGGCAGCAAACAGAAACAATACTTCTTTATGTGATTCAGTGTTCTCATTGGGTGGCACGTGTGCGTGCATCTCAGCCAGTCCGGGAATCAGGTATTTTCCCTTTGCATCAATTACCAGTGCACCTTTTCCGTATTTCAGTTTTTGTCCGATAGCAGTGACCTTTCCGTCTTTCACTATCACCATGGAATTTTCGATGATTTTTTCAGAATCCATAGGCACCACATTCACGGAAGTGAATACAATTTCGCGTTGGCGGGAGTCAACCAGTTGCTGGCCAGATGAATTGATGCCAGCAAGTACAACAAGAAGTGTAAGTAGATTTTTCATAATGAATAAAATTACTCCGCTTCACACAGATAAAAAAATGAAGATATCACAAACTGAATGGAAAGAGGTTGAGCGGAAATAAAGTAGAGAGACGCTGCCTTACTTTTTCATGTACTTCCAGTTGCGCTGTTTCCCTTCCTCCATCCACTCAATGGCAGTTGTCATTCTCGATTTCCTGGTTTCTTCTGTTTTAGCATCGGTAATCCACATGATGTATTCCTTTTTATTTGAAGGACTGAACATGTTAAAAGTCTTTAGCGCAGCTTTATTTTTCTTTAACTCCTTTAAAAAATAATCAGGGGCTTCAATATCTTTCTTTGTCAGCGGTTTTTTCTTTTCAACTTTAATGCCTTCATCATTCAACTTCATGGCTTCTTTGATATAGCGAATCATTTTGGCATCCGAAGGCAGATCCTTCAGACCGGTAATCTTTCCGAAGTCTCCCATGGCTGTTTCACCTTTGGCCTTCTCAATACGTTTTTTGTCATTCATCAGGGATGCTTTCCAGAACCCAAATGCACAATGCTGTTTAAAGCTGGCCATGTGGCACATCATCTCACCTTTATAATCAAAATGTGGCATACCCCACTTAATGGTTTCTTTTACATCAGGACAAGCCCGATGAACGAGATCCCTTAGATATTCCAGTATCGGCCAGGCAAACGGCTGGGCCTTTACGATGTAGGCATCAATGCGTCTGTCTTTCTGTGCCATAGATCCAAACGGGTTACGATGTATTGAAATTAAACTTTTAAAATTATCCATACATACTTTTTTGAAGCTCAGGCTGCTGATATTCACAGGAAATAGTTAACTATGGTGGATTCCGTTAAGAAAGAGTGTCATACTATCATCACTTTTTCTAATTTTACAATCCGAATTTTAAAGAACCATGGGACGTGTATTCGAAAAGAGAAAGCATAAAATGTTCGCCCGCTTTGATAAGATGGCGAAAGGATTCAGCCGCATTGGTAAAGACATTGCCATCGCTGTAAAGCAAGGAGGCCCCAATCCTGATAATAATCCGCGCCTGCGAATGGCCATTCAAAATGCCAAGGGTATGAACATGCCCAAAGACCGGGTTGATGCAGCGATTAAAAGAGCATCAAGTAAGGAGGAAAAAGATTTTGAAGAAATAATCTATGAAGGTTATGCACCGCATGGTGTGCCGGTAATAGTGGAATGCGCTACTGACAACCCTACCCGCACGGTAGCCAATATCCGTTTGCGCTTTGCGAAAAATGGTGGCAATATGGGCAATTCCGGTTCAGTTGCTTTTATGTTTGAACGCAAAGGGATATTCAAATTTGATCCTGCAAAACTGAATCTGGATGAAATGGAACTCGATCTGATTGACGCAGGTGCTGAAGATATTCAGCGCGAGGAAGAGGAGATTATTGTGTATACAAAATTTACTGAGTTTGGCCATATGGCAAAATTTCTCGAATCAAAAGGTCTGGAACCAAAAAGTTCTGAACTACAGTATATTCCCAATGCTACCAAAGAATTGAGTGAGGCCGAACAGGATGAGGTGATGGAGTGCATCAGCGCGCTGGAAGAGGATGATGATGTGCAAAATGTTTATCATAATCTGGCATGAGATGAAAATCAAATTTTTGATCGTATTGCTATTCACAAGCGCAGGCCTGATGAAAGTATACGGTCAGAAATATGACTCTTCTAAATTTTCATTTATCAATTTTTATTTTAACACGCAGGTGGCCATTCCACACAAGGAATTTCGGGAAGCAATTCAAAATGACCTGGGCAATCTTGGCTTTGGTCTTGCTACTGGTGTTGTATTAAGCCCGTTGCTCGAAAATAAACCATCGCCTGTTCTTCTTGGAATTGACTTTAGCTATTTTAAGTATGGACAGGATAAGCAAAGTGCAACCGTAACCTCACCGCCACTGAAAACCACCTATAACGTTTTTACCTGGAATGGTGTGGCCAGATTGCGGCCAAGATTTCAACGCGGATCAATAACGCCCTTCGCGGATGGTTTACTGGGGCTGAAACTTTACAACACAAAAACCAAAATCGATAAGGATGTTATCGATTTTATTTTCAACGACAGCCAGCCTGAAGTTATTAATAATGTAAAAAGTACGGGATTGAATTATGGGTTGGGGGTCGGCTTTTACACCAATCCAAAGCAGCAAACCAACCCAGGATTTACATTGCGTGTATTGTATCTGTGGGGTGAAGATGTAAACTATGTGGTTCGCAACTCGGTAAATGTTACGCCCGGAGGTGATGTAACTTTTGAAACGGCACGTGCCAACACCTCCATGGTGCTGATTCAATTGGGTATCACCGCTACTGCATTGAAAACCCTGGTTACTTCTGCGGATTGAATCAAGGAAGCTGTTTCCTTTTTCCACATTAGGTTCAATTATATCACAGTCCGATATATTCCTTAAAGAACACATTTGTATTAAATTGTTTCTAATTAAAAAAAGCTAAACCCATGAAATTCATTCCACTTCTTTTCATATCAGTCTGCTCCTGGGCGCAACAGAACAGTAGTATTGGTTTAACCGGTGATGTCAATGATGTTGTAGTGAAAACTGAATCTGGTATCGTGCTTATGGGCGGCAGCACCGATGTGGATGAAGCTTTTCGCTGGATGATTGACAAAGCCAAAGGTGGAGATTTTGTGATTCTGCGTGCAGCTGGTTCAACCGGATATAATGACTATGTGTATAATCTGGGTACACTTAACTCTGTTGAAACCTTACTCATCGATTCAAGGGAAAAAGCAAACCTGCCTGAAACAAGCAAACGCCTGCGTGAGGCAGAAGCTGTTTTCATTGCCGGTGGCGATCAGGCAAATTATGTGAACTTCTGGGCCGGCACGGAAGTAAGCAAAGCCATTGACTACCTGATCAACGAAAAGAAAATACCGATAGGCGGAACGAGTGCCGGATGTGCCGTACTCAGCGATATTATTTTTGATGCCTTACATGACACGGTACTTTCAGAAGAAGCACTGGCAAATCCGTATGATGAAAAAGTAAGCCTTTCAAAAAGTTTTATCCGCATCCCGGTATTAAAAGACATGATCACCGATCAGCATTACTCTCAACGCAAACGCCAGGGTCGGAGTGTTGCCTTTCTTGCCCGCATGAAAAAAGATATGGGAATGGATGCAAAAAGCATAGCCGTTGATGAAAAGACAGCATTGTGTATTGAAGGCAATGGCGATGCAAAAGTATTTGGCGTGAATAAAGTATTCTTTATCGCTGCTGGAAAAGAGAATCCGGAAATCTGTATACCAGGTTCTTCCCTTCACTGGTATCAGAAACAGAAAGCATTGAGTGTTTATGTATTTAAAGGAAGCAAGGAAGGGACTGCAACGTTCAATGTTCTGAAATGGCCTTTA
>CAWFDB010000006.1:0-166054 GCA_963814575.1 uncultured Bacteroidota bacterium
CCTCTACTCTGGAGACTTGTCTTCCCTCGCCATCTCACGGGCCTTCTCCGAGAAGCCTTGCTCGTCGAGGTTTTTGCTCCACACGTTCGCAAATCGCTTGAGGTCTCGCAGGAGCTTTGGTCGCACCATCACCTTGCCAGTGTCGGAATCCCGGAGGACCGCCTCCTGCATGGCTCCAATCGAGTCTTGTCGATACGAGACGGGGTACCACTTTCCGTCGGCGTCGACTTCGAATTCCATGTCCGGGTCTCGCATAATGTCGCCGTGCTGTTCGTAGAAGTGCATCACTGATACCAGCGGCAGTTCCTCGGGGGCCGGTTCCAATGAACTCAATGGAGAGCGGCATGAACCCTGCGACTTCGAGCTTGATCGGGTTGTTGCGAAGGTGTGGGAGTCCACCAAAGAGGTCAATGATGGCTTGGACGGTTTTCATGTGGGGAGAGTACCTGTGTTGGAGAGACCGGTGCTTTGCCTTCTTCGGGGATGTGGCGACCGTCCAGCGTGCGGTAAATGTCGCGGGTCTCATGTTAGTCCTTCGCTGCACGCCAGGAAGTAATCGTGTCTCCGAGCTTCTCCTTTGACTCTTCTCGCACTTGAGAGTTGAGACGCCCTTCGAGCCGCCCAGATGATCTTGAATTCAAGGGAAAGCCAGGAAGATACTTCCTGGGTATGTCGTGTTCCGATCGCCACTCGGTGAATGCAGTTGGCGGCAGCAAGGGCCCACTGCGACTACTGCTGTGCGACGAAAGTGAATAGTGTCTCCAAGCTTCTCCTTTACCCATTTCTCGCTGTTGAGATTTGGGTGGCCCGTCGAGCCGCCAAGGTGATCTTGAGTTCAACGGAGAACAAGGAAGATACCTTCGCGATGGAAGGAGCACTTCTGTCGGCGCCGTGCAGTTTTCTCCAAGTCGGTGTGTGCTCGGTGTTGCTCGGCTTTTCACGTGCCACCGAACCATCCTGGTGACACTCACCATTCGCGATAGCGTCGCCGAGCAAAACTACCCATGGAGTCCGCTCGTTGTCGAATAGGCACCGACGATGAGATGGGACACAGACACCGGAGCGCGTCATCATGAAATCTCAATGTATTTGTGAAGATAGGCCCTGGGGGGTCTTGGCTCTGGTGGACCCCCCAGGGTCGTGCCTTATCCACACATCTTTCTCTCAAAGAAGGATAAGGCCATGGCGAAACCCGCCTACTTCAAGCTCGACAGCGACCTGTGGCCGGAACCGGGACCGCTGAAACTCGATTGGCCCACCCGCAAACTGGCGATCTACCTGCGGGAAGCGGCCAGCCACGATGCGGATAACATTGCGCTGCGCAGACGAGCAGCCGAATCGCGATGGATCTGGGGATGACGGCCTACCAAGTCAAGAAGTCCCTGGACACACTCACGTGCTGGCCGAGTCGACGCAGATCGTTTATCCAGCACCGTCATCGCAAGGAGGGGATCATCGTGCTACGACCGATTACTGCCCGCTGGGTCAAAGCCTATCGAGCTGTCTGGGATAGTTCCTTACCCGACAGCTACAAAGACGTGCTGTTCTTTGTGTGGAGTCAATTCGCTGGTAAGGTTCCCCATTCTGGCGGGGAATTCAATACCATGGAAAATCTGGGGGCCTCCGACGGGGAATCTGATCCCATGGAAAACCGAGGGGGTAAGGCTCTCTTCCGGTGCAGTCTCTTCGGTCGCCAACAGCCGTCGATATGGCGGTGTTGTTATGTCGGAGGGCGCAACAAAATGCGCAAGCATATGGTTTCGGATATGGTTTCGTGTATGGTAAAAGTCGGTCTTCTGGTGGTTCGAGATATGGCAACGAGCCGGTCAGCAATGCTTTGCGAGGAACCCAGCGAAGAAACGATACGTACTTTACAAAATCGATGTTCTGTGCAAAACGACTCCACGAGGAACCTAGCGGGGAACCCAGCAGAAAAACATGCGGAACCCAGCGGACCCACGCGAGGAACCCAGCGGAAACAAGTGAGGAACCCAGCGGAGAAACGCGAGGAACCCACGTTTTCAGAACCCTTTTCAAAACCCACCCGTACAACCCCTTTTCAGAACCCCTTTTCCAAAGCCCCCCTTATCGTCGCCTCAGCGGCTTGCAGCAGCCGGGGGGCTGCTTCGCAGCCTGATCCAAGAGGAGGTGAACAATCACATACCCTCTGTGATTCGCTTGCCTCACAACGGAAACCACCAACTCCTGATGGAAGACGAGTCCCTTCCAATTGGGCGCGACAATTTGGATGCAGTGGAAGACTCTCTCGCTTGCTCACTCTCGGTGGCTGTCGTCGAAGAAGAAATCGAGGGAATCTGGAAGCACCTCCAGAAGGAAAGCCACCGTCTCTTGATTCGACGAGTCGAAGCCTCCACGATTTCCTTATTGGAAAGCAAGAGAGATCCTCGCCTCCTTGCTCATGACTTGTCGGTGTTTCTCGACGCCCTCCCCGTCGATATTGACCACTGCGATATCGTCGACGCCCTGGAGAGTAGCGAGTTTGAGACCTTGCGGGGTAGGAGTTGGGGCTTGCTGCTGTCCGCTAACTTCAAGATGCGATTCGCACAGGCGATCAAGCGTGGCCACGCCAACCGCCAACAGTTATTGGTACAGAACCAGAAATCTCTCGAGCGTCTCCATGTCAAGCTTCACTCTCCAAACCCCGTTCACCGTCTGGAGGCGCTCCGCGCATTACCGCTCTTCGAGAAATCGAGCCTGCTCCGCTGTGCAGCCCAGATGATCGCTGGGGATGCGGATCTCCGAGTTGTCATGGAGTCCATCAATAGCGTTCACCGTCATCATCGGGATTTTCCGCGAAGGATTTCCCCTTGGTGGTCGAGGCTTGCCAATCCCGACTTGGCTCCGAGACGGACCTCACTATCCGGGATGAGTTGCAGGATCTTGTGGCGACATTGGAGTGTGCATAGTGTCTCCGAGCTTTTCCTTTGCCCTTTCCTGGGCTTTGACATTCGGGAGGCCCGTCGAGCCGTCGAAATCATTTCGAGTGCGAGGGAAACAAAAGGAAAGGCCTTTCTCGGCACGTCGCGGGTCTGCTGCCCATCCGCAGATCAGACGATAGCACAGCCGAACAAAATGCGAACTTACCTCTCGGTGGCACGCGAAATGTGAGCTAAATTTCCCTGGGGTGTTGAAACCGCCCACGCAGTCACCGAGTGAAAGGTGCTGTACGATGATAGTTGTTGCAACACTGTTCTTCATAGTCGCCATCGTGATTATTGTCTCTTCAGTAATGAATGCGGAATACCGCAAACAGCAGCTTGAGGCTGCGAAAATGGACTACGCACGCAGCCTCACCCGCCTAAAGGAAACTCCGGTCGATCCTCAGCTGTGCGAACAAACGCTTGCAAAAGGCCGTGTCTATTCAAAACTGACGCGAGAAGACAAGGCCGTGACTGTTTATGACGAGGTAGCCATCCTCAACGACATCAATGCAGCATGTGCGGCGGTGGCGACGATTGTCGCTCCCGAGTCGCCAAAACCGTCGGCGACATGGATTGAGGAAAGGCTTGTTAAGCTTTCTTCTCTCAAGGAACAGGGACTCATCACGGCTGATGAATACGAAAGCCATAGAGAAGCAGTCCTGTCCGACATCTAGCTCGTGTGTGTTGAAACACAGGCGTTCACAAGCAATGTCGTATTGCCCCCCGCGACAGCAATAGTGGGCCGGTCTGCATTCAATGCGACTCATTGTAACGCCAAGGTGCATGTTCCTTAGATGATGGACTTATGGTCACTCGACCGAAACGTGACCGCTTTCACCAATCGCGCTTGGCAGATGCGCGAAACAGAAACTGTTTCGTTGCTGCATAATGTCGTTAGGCTGCGAGCGTTCATCGCATTCAGCAAGATGAATTCAACGCGTGCTGCCGAACGCTCTTGCTCGTTCGTCATGCCCAGGTGCCCCGCGATTGGCGTCTTCCGAATGCCGCCCGTCACCTAAATCGTGGGATCCGTTGCCCCAGGCCGCACCGACGCGCGCTCTACTTCGGTGGTCTGGGTTGGGTTTGGCGAAACGTCGGAATCCGGCCGGTCGCGTCGGGGATCGTCGGGGATCTGTCGCTAGACACGATTTGTCGGTCTCTCCCAAAATCAATTTCGGCTACCGCACTCCCAACGGTGTATGGTAGTACAGTCCGACCAATGTGCGGCCATCCATGAGAAGGCACACTTGTAGGCGATAGTAGTGGATGTCGCGAATGGTCGCCCTCCCTGTGCACACAGTGGCGAGCCCCGCAACACACTTACGTGGTAGCAAATGGCGATACAGATCACCTAGAGCGACGAGGACGGGCGACGTAGTACCGCCTGAAGATGGCTGCCACGACGCGAGCCGGTTACCGACCAGAGTCAATCTGGTTATGCGAGTCGGTGTGATATTGTCAAGCCTCGTTTGATGGCTTGGCTTTTTTGCTCGGTCGTGACTTGGCCGGAGATTTCGGTTTGAGTGGCCTGTTGTGGGATTCGGTTATCGCCGTCTCGCTGGTATGGCTCAGCGTCACGTGCACCGTTACCGGCCGGCTCTCCAAAGTCTTCACCTTTGTCTTGACAAGCCGCAGGTCCGGCTTCTTCGCTGGTTTCTTCTCCCCATGACATTCGTCCCGTATGCGAGTCTGGCCAAAACGTAGTAGGCGCCGCTAGTAATTGTCAGCCCACATATTTGATTGTCAAGCGAGTTTCGGTATGGCGGTCGAGACGCGAGCGAGGCAGAGCGACACGATCGCGGTGGCGGTTACGCCAATCGCTGACGCCGCGTCGACCAGGTCGCTCAACGCGTCCATGCCACTGTTGACCGCAGGACATGTTCGAATGCGCATGTTGTCGAGGAAACTGCACGAACGATCCGATTCACCCGCCAGGAGTGTTCAATAGACGTACCAGTGTCCGTCCATGTGCCACAGGCGAACGGCGTGGCCATTATCACCCCTACCAAGCGGCGAAATGTCCGATGCACGAATATAACCGTCTTTTCAAAGCAAATGTGGCTGCACGCCAACTTCACCGGTGATAACTCGCACGACAGCCTCGAAACCGATTCGGCCGACCAGCGTGTCCGGGCAGTAATTGGCAAAAAGGCTGACGGCTATCTTGGCCAGCGCACGGAGCAACTTTCCCGCATCGCAGAAACGTCGTGTCGCCGGAAGGGACGAACCAATACCAACGTCAAGGCGTGCGAGGGATTGAGACGCAGTCATAGACGCAGATTCTTCCGCGACATCTCCCGGTTCCTCGTGCGATGCACGTAGCTCTTCTCGAGTGAAACAGCAACAGTCGTCTTGATGGTCGAGAGAATAGCCTGAAGTAAAACACGATGAGCGTGATCGCGTCGAGGGTGCGTTCGAAGATAGTGCCGGTAGGCGAGGGTGGTGGGGCTTCCGGCGAGCTGGAAGCGAAGCTAATCCGAGTACGTGTTCGGGGGGGCATGACGTGGGGCAGGTCTCGCCGATCGCAAGCCGCAGTGTGTACGGCAGGATCGTCGGTAGTCAGTCGGTAATGTAATCGGTTTCCGGCAAAAGGGAGTACATATCACAGCACCCTACTGTCGATCCTGCCGCCGGCTCTCAACGGGACGTGTCGCACGGGGCGTGGGGCTGGTCGTGACGGATCTCGCGACCGACGGGCAATATCTCCTGGTGGATATCGAGCTCTCGGAGTCGGCCACACCGGGCCTCCTGTTCCTTTCTGGCCTGGTGTTGTTCGAAAACTTCGCGGCGACCGGCGGAGCGGCATTCGTTTTGGGTGAGCTTCCGCAGTAGGAAATGGGTGCGTTCGGTGCAACTGGAAACGAGTGTCCTCGAGCAGGGGCGCGGACTATGGTCCAGGCCTGATGATTTGCGACTTGCTACCCAGGCAAGTGGCCAGCCAGATGCATTACCGCCCATTTTCTCTGTGCAGGTCCGCAACCTCGGCGATGGCCAGGCCGCCGGGCGGCACTGTACTGGTCAGCGGCTGGTGCGGGCCAACCTGGACCTCATGCTCCTCGCCGAGCAGGTCGCCCTGGGCATCGTAGCGGTAGAGGCGAATTGCCGCCAATCGCCCGGGCCAAGCGTAGCTGCCGGAGGCTGCCGTGACCAGCCGCTGCTCACCCAACACGGCGTGGGAACGCAACTCGCGGACGGTCATCGGATAGAGCTTACAGACGAAATTGTCCGGCCCCTTAAGAACCAGGTTCACTGCCGTCGGCGAGTAGAGGCAGCCGTACGACAGGCATTTCTTGACGCTTTCAAAGACTCCTTTCTGTGAGCTCTCGTCGCCCATGTTTCCCAGAACGAGCGGAATCGAATTGGGGATGCGCCATCGTCACCATTTTTATTTAGCTTAGCAGCTTTATCTATAGAAAAAAAATCATTGCTTTTAACTATGCATCGAAAACACATCCCAGACTTCATTATCATCTCCGGTTCCGGGAGAAAGGTTGGAAAGACCTACATGGCCAGTGCACTGATCCGTGAATTTTCAGATAAGTGTCCTCTTCTTGCCTTGAAAATTTCTCCGCATATTCATGATTCACTCGGAAATACAAAACTGCGGTCAAGCACTGACGGGATCAGGATTTTTCAGGACATCGAACCCAATCAAAAAAGCAGTGGAATGTTTCTTGAATCCGGTGCTATGCAATCATTTTTCATGGAAACTGATGATGAACATCTTTCAGATGCATTTGATATCTTCATGAGGGAATGTAATCCTTTGAGACATCCTGTTATCTGTGAATCGGGGGCCCTAGGCAGGCTGATTAAACCGGGTGTATTGATGTTCATCACCGATTCTACAGAGGATCTTCCAAAACATAAATTAACAACACTTCAACTGGCAGACGTGGTGCTTCCTGCAAGTACATTCACCCCTTCTGAAATAATCAAAAGGATCACTTTTTCTAAAAAAGGCTGGAGCCTGAATCCCGGATAACAACTAAAATTTTAGATCTCGGTTAAGCCATTTACTTTTAAGTTCACATCTGTCACCTGGAACCTAAATACAATCCTTCCGTGATTGGTAAAAAAACCTCCACATTAAATGCGGAGGCTTTGACTTGCAATAGCTCTGGCGCATTCTCATAAGCAGGCCAGCCCTCATTAACCAAAGTGTTTGCCAGTTGTCATGATAATTTTATGAATACAATGATTAAGTGTAAAACTTAACTTAAGTGTAACATAAGTTACATTCATTCTGGTGCTTATTAGGTAAGTTTGATTTCATTCATCAAACCTCAAAAACAGTCACGATGTCAAAGGTTGTTATTCTGGGAGCCGGGGTTGCAGGGCATACAGCCGCCCTTCTTCTAAAAAGAAAACTAAGAAATAACCACGAAGTAATCGTAGTAAGTCCCAACAGCAAGTATCAGTGGATTCCCTCCAATATCTGGGTGGGTGTTGGGCGCATGAGCAGCAAACAAGTGACCTTTTCACTTGATGAAGTTTATAAAAAGCAAGGAATTAAATTTCACCAGGCAAAAGCCCTGGCTATTCACCCGGAAGGAAACGCTACTCAAAAACCTTTCGTGACCTTTGAATATACTGCGGCCGGCAAGCAAGGCGAAACCGGACTGGAAGAATATGATTATCTCATCAACGCCACCGGTCCCAAACTGAAATTTGAGTCTACGGAAGGGCTTGATCCTTCCTTGGGTAACGCACAATCGGTTTGCACCTTTGGTCACGCAGAACACTCATGGGAAAATCTGCAAAAGGTTTTTAGTAAAATGGAACGTGGAGAACGCCAGACTATTGTAGTGGGCACAGGTAACCCGATGGCTACTTGTCAGGGCGCTGCCTTTGAATACATTCTCAATATTGCGGATGAAATCCGGAAAAGAAACCTTACCGATAAAGCAGATTTAATCTGGCTTACCAATGAATACGAAATCGGGGACTTTGGTATGGGTGGCGCCTTTGTAAAACGAAACGGTTATATCACTTCCACCACTGTTTTTGGTGAATCGATACTAACTGAATATAATATTACTTGGATTAAACGTGCCGGTGTAAAAAAGATCGAGAATCAAACGATCCACTACGAAACCCTGGATGGTGAATTCAAAACATTGAAATACGATTTCACAATGCTGATCCCATCGTTCTCGGGTGTTGAAATGAAAAGTTATAATAAAGATGGTGAAGACATTACCAGTCATCTATTCGCGCCCAATGGTTTTATGAAGGTAGATGCCGACTATTCACCTAAGAATTATGAAGACTGGACGGCCGAAGACTGGCCCAGTATTTATCAGAATCCTTCCTATGATACTATTTATGCAGCTGGTATTGCGTTTGCACCACCCCATACCATTTCAAAACCAATGCAGACCAAAAACGGCACTAACCTCTATCCTACTGCACCACGCACGGGTATGCCCTCAGGAGTAATGGGCAAAGTAGTCGCATTGAATATTGCCGAACGGATTTTAAATAATGATCACTCCCACAGACACCGTGCCTCTATGGCAAGAATGGGTGCAGCCTGTGTGGTATCTGCGGGCTATGGACTCACAACGGGTATGGCCGCTACCATGACAGTCTTTCCTATCGTTCAGGACTTCAAAAAGTTTCCTAACTGGGGTCGCGATCTTAACTACACCGTAGGCGAAGCCGGACTGGCCGGACACTGGATTAAAATAATATTGCATTACCTGTTTTTATATAAGGCTAAAGCCAAACCTTTCTGGTGGTTAATTCCAGAATAACTGTTATAAAATTGATATGAAAGATAACATACACATCAAACCCTACAGCGAAAACAATTTCGTAACGGTGCCTGGCCCAGCCACCAAATTTTTCAGGAAGTTCATACCGTGGCAAATCTTCCGGTTTATTGTTTTAAATCTTAAAATCATGAAGATCATTGTTGGTGGTCATTCTTAAACCATACTATTTTTCCTAATGGACGTTGAGATTCTGGCAAGAATTCAGTTTGCCTTCACTGTTGCCTTTCATTACATATACCCGCCATTAAGCATAGGTCTTGGCCTCAACATGGTAATTATGGAAGCCTTGTACCTGTTTACAAAAGATAAATCCTATGAGCAACTGGCGCGCTTCTGGACGCGGATATTTGCCCTTACATTTGGCATTGGTGTGGCTACCGGCATTGTTATGGAATTTGAGTTCGGTACTAACTGGGCTACTTATTCACGTTATGTGGGTGACGTATTTGGCAGTGCGCTCGCAGCAGAAGGTATCTTTGCCTTTGCACTAGAAAGTGGATTTCTGGGTATTCTGGTTTTCGGCTGGAATAAAGTAAAACCCTGGGTGCACATGACTGCGACCGTGGGCGTATTTTTAGGTTCAGCATTTTCCGCTGTCTGGATTGTAGTGGCTAACAGTTGGCAACAAACCCCTTCAGGATATCACATTGTTGGTGAAGGTATCAATGCACGGGCCGAAATAACTGACTTCTGGGCGATGGTATTTAATCCATCCAGTGTAGACCGGCTGATACATACCTGGCAGGGCGCCATCCTCGCAGGAACATTTCTTGTGTTAAGTGTTCATGCTTACTACTTATTGAAAGGTCGGCACATTGATGTTTCTAAAAAAGCGATCAAAATTGGCTTGTTGATAGCCATTGTATTTTCATTATCTCAGTTACTTTCAGGTAGCAGTTCAGCTGAAGGTGTAGCAGTAAATCAGCCTGCAAAATTAGCAGCTTTCGAAGGGCATTACCCAGCTTCCGCCCCGGGCGACATGTATCTGTTTGGATGGGTAGATCAACAAACCGGAAATGTGACTGGCTTGAAAATACCGGGAGGATTGTCATTTTTAATGGATCGTGATTTTAAAGCACCGGTTACAGGATTGAATGCGTTCGCCAAGGAAGACCGACCCCGACAGATCAATGCGATTTTCCAGTTTTATCATATCATGATCAGCATCGGCATTGCGTTGATTGCCATCAGTCTCTATGCAGGATGGATGTGTTGGCGCGGAAAACTATTCGAACAACGTTGGCTATTAAAAATACTCATGTGGTCTGTTATATTACCTCAGGTAGCCAATCAGTCAGGATGGTTTGCTGCTGAAATGGGCCGGCAACCCTGGGTAGTGTATGGACATTTGCGAACAAGTGATGCACTTTCGAAAATAGTCACAGCCAACCAGGTGCTATTTTCACTTATTCTGTTTTTTCTCATTTATACACTTTTGCTGGCACTGTTCATTTACTTGCTCAACAAAAAAATCATACACGGACCGGAAGGTGGTAACGATGTGGAGAACAGACCGTTTCAACAAGATGTCGCTCAGATTATCACTGGTAATTAATTAACTCCTATGGAAACAATTTTAGGTTTAGATTATCCTACCATTTGGTTTTTGATTGTGGGAGGATTGTTTACCGGATATGCTATTCTGGATGGCTTTGATTTTGGAGCAGGTGCATGGCATTTGTTTTTCCAAAAAGAAGAAAGCCGGAGAATTGCCCTCAACGCCATTGGCCCCGTATGGGATGGTAATGAAGTGTGGTTGGTGATTGGAGGCGGTGCTTTATTTGCCGGGTTCCCGATTCTCTACGCGTCTTTGTTTTCGGCTATGTATATTCCATTCATGCTATTTCTGGTGTTCATTATTTTCCGGGCCGTGTCTATTGAATTCAGAAGTAAAGAACCCATGCTCTGGTGGCGCAAGATGTGGGATATTGCATATAGTGTTTCTTCCATTATGCTAGCGTTTTTACTGGGCGTGGTACTTGGCAATGTCTTGCAGGGGATTGCCTTGGGGGAAAACTTTGAATATACTGGTACTCCCCTTTTAGAATTTTTGAATCCTTATGCCTTGATGGTAGGCATCACTACGCTTGCCATGTTTATGACTCATGGTGCTATTTTTCTACTCATGAAAACGGAAGGTCGATTGTATGAAAAGCTTACGCGGCTCTTAAAGGCAGGCCTGATCTTTTTTATTGTCAGTTATTCCATCACGACCCTCTATACATTGATTTATATTCCGCACCTTACTGAAAAACTGAGAAGCAATCCGGCATTATTTCTTTTGCCCTTGCTGGCCATTCTCTCAATTGCGAATATTCCCCGTCTTACCAGTAAGAAAAAGTATTTTTCCGCTTTTATTTTCTCGGCCCTATCGATGAGTTTTCTATTAGCGCTGATTGCCTTCGAGCTCTATCCCAATATTTTGTTATCTACTATCGATCCACAGTACAATATCACCATTTACAATGCAGCGTCTTCCCAAAAGTCGTTAGGCATTATGATCACGATAGCCGCAATTGGTACTCCACTGGTGTTAGGTTACACCGTATTTGTTTACTCCACATTCAAAGGCAAAGTTAAAATGGATGACACGAGCTATTAACCCAGGTGATTTTTAATCTCAGATTAATTGAAATCTACTTCGGATTACTCTTCAGAGAATCACTTTAAAATCTGTTCTTAAGTTGTATTGGCTCTTAAGTTCTGTCTAGCCCTGAAATAGGTTACACAAATTGTATACTTAAACAGGTCAAATTATGGACCGATACCGGTCATTTTGAGATGCGCATCTATTGTTGCTACCCCGATTCTACCCACAAAATCATTTTCGACCATGGAGATTATTCAAAGTATTAGTTTTTCACAAAATGGCTAGGACTTGCTTCTGATGTAACATATCTATTAAAATGTAAAAGCCGCCCATGCTTGCGCATGGGCGGCTCTAACCAACCGAAACCTAATCAGATGAATATAATCTGTGTGCCCTCGCCATCGGCTAAAGCATACATCTCTCCCACCGTGATTATTCCTTTCACTTCATCCAGTAAATCTTCTTTTTTCAAATGGAACATTTCCACCGCCAGTTTGCAGGCATAAATCTCTCCTCCACCTTCTTCAATCATCTGAATAAACTCACTAACCTGGGGCATGTCAAGTTTATCTATTTCTTTTTTCATCATGTAGGAAGCAAATGCTTCAAGACCAGGAAGGCCTGCAACCACGGTTGGCATAGAAGATAAAAATGCAGGGTTACCTACGGTGGTAGTATGCAGGTTATCCGCATGCTTCTTAGTGATTGCTTCAAGTCCATAAAAAGTGAAGAACATACTTGCTTCAATACCCTCTGTCAATGCGCCATTGGCTAATACCAGGGCTGCGTATACATCCTCCAGCTTTCCCTTAGAACAAATGATCAATACTTTTTTCAATTTGCCTTTATCTTTATTGACCGGCACCTTGATCTCCTGGGTTACCGGGCTTTGTAATATGTCTTGCATGACTTAATGTGTTTACCCAAAAATAGATCAGCTACACCAACTGGGTAATGATGCTACTCACTAAATCCTATGATCTTAATCACTTCTATTACCTGGATGCGTAACCCTTGTTACAAGGTAGATTGGATTTAAACAAAAAAGCGCCTAAACAGGCGCTTTTTGAAGGACTTACGGTTGTCCATTAAAATCTAAACACGCTCCAGTTTAACCGGATAGGTCTTGTTTGCATTCCATTGACATACATAAATGTTTTTATCGTTGTCAATGCACACATCATGACAGTGATTGAAAATAGGCTTGTCCTGAATCATCAACTGCAATTCCCCCTTTTTATAGACCGGAGTTGTACCACCAGGGTTGGAGATCACCTTGTCCTTTCCATCCAGAATAGTGACAAAACCAGAATTATTGGTTTGCTCCAGATAACGCAGGCGCGACCAGCACACACCGGCATAAATATTTTCATCATCAATAACTGCACGGCAAACAAAAGCACCCGGAAGGAAAAGCGTAGACAAATATTTTCCGTCCAGTGTGAAGCGCTTGAAGGAATTATGTCCGCGTGATGTGCATAATAATGTGATATTATTTTTATCGCGTGCATCAATACAAACACCATGTGCCGTGCTGAAATTGGCATCTTCGTTGCCCGGACCTCCAAACTTTCTTATAAACTCGCCCTTCGCTGAAAATTGTAAAATGTATTGCGAACCATAGCCATCTGCAACATAGATGTCTCCATTAGGACCTACGGCTGTTTCTGTTGGTAAATAGTTTTGGGTGCTTTCATAAACATTGATGGTTTTTGGATTGGGCAATTCCATGATATGCTTTCCGTCCAACGTAGTCTTCACTACTCTTCCTGAGTTCGGATCGCAAATGAAAAGTACTTCTTCCCCACCCTCGTCAGATAAAGTAAGACCATGACCACCGGGAAACTCATTGCCCCAGGTAGTGATCAATTTTCCGGAACGGTCATAAATAATGATGTTGTTTTTGGTTTCATCGGTAACCATGATCAGCCTGCCCTTCTTATCCATCACCATCTCATGGCAATTTTTTACAGGTGTCTTTGAAGGATCGAGGTTCCCCCAGCTCTTATGAACACGGTAACGAAACTTGCCATGACCAACGATTTCCTCTTCCAGCAGCGGCCTGCTGATGATATTGAAAACGGGCATAGAAAAAGCGACCGTGGCAACGCCTTTCATAATAAAATCTCTGCGGGTAGTTTGATTATTTATCATGGACTAAACATAATAAAAATTGCAGAGATTTTCATTTCAGAAAAAAAGTGGTCATAAAAAAAGGCATCCTTTACGATGCCTCTTTAAAAAATTACTTCAATGGTATCAGCTGATAACAGAGCCGGGTGATGTTTCTGATCCCGGGCTTAACATCTTTAATGATCCGTCTTTATCAGAAGCCATCAGAATCATGCCTTGTGATTCGACACCCATGATTTTACGGGGCGCAAGATTCACCAGGATAGTTACCTGCTTGCCAATGATATCTTCTGGTGAGAAATGCTCAGCTATGCCACTCATCACGGTGCGCGTGTCAATGCCTGTATCCACCTGAAGTTTTAAAAGCTTCTTTGACTTTTCTACCCGCTCTGCCTTCAGGATTTTTCCTATGCGGATATCCATTCTGGAGAACTCATCAAAAGATACCTCAGGTTTTGCCGGCGTTGCTGGTTGACTTTCTAATTCCATTTTCTTTTTGGTATCAAATAACTTTTTGATCTGAACTTCTATCACTTCATCTTCTATCTTTTCAAACAACAACGATGCTTCCCCAAGAGGATGACCTGCTGCAAGCAAATTTCCTGTACCAGCCTGATGCCATTTTGTGGTTCCAAAATTCAGCATCGTTTTTAATTTGCCTGCAGAAAATGGCAAGAACGGCTCGGCCATTACCGATAGGTTGGCAGCAACCTGCAACGCAATATTGAGAATAGTGCCTACGCGTGGCATATCCGTTTTTGCCAGTTTCCAAGGCTCTGTTTCAGCCAGATATTTGTTTCCTAAACGAGCCAGATCCATGAGGTTAGCAGTAGCTTCCCTGAAGCGGTAGGCTTCAATAGAATCACTGATGCGGGTAGGGAAATGTTTTAACTCATCAAGTACTTTCTGATCCACTTCCTGCAACTCACCTAAAGCCGGCACTTTGTTATCAAAGAATTTTTGTGTGAGCACAAAGGCGCGATTCACAAAGTTTCCAAAGATGGCCACCAGCTCATTATTATTCTTGGCCTGAAAATCCTTCCAGGTAAATTCGCTGTCTTTGGCTTCAGGAAGATTTGTTAACAAAGCATAACGCAGTATGTCCGGCTTGTCAGGAAAATCCTCCAGATATTCATGCATTTCAATTGACCAACCCCTGCTGGTTGACATCTTATCTCCTTCCAGGTTCATAAACTCATTGGCGGGCACGTTATCAGGCACAATGTATTCGCCCGTTGCATGCAGTATGACCGGGAAGATGATACAATGAAACACAATGTTATCCTTTCCGATAAAATGAACGAGTTTGGTTTCCTTATCCTGCCAGTAGGTTTTCCAGTCTTCCTTTTTAGCTCCTGTAAAATCGCGTTGAGGAGTAGCAAATTTATACTGGCCGCTGGTCACTTCGTCAAACAAGGCACGGGTTGCGGAGATGTATCCTATCGGAGCATCAAACCAGACATAGAGCACTTTACCTTCAGCGTCTGGCAACGGCACCTTTATTCCCCAATCGAGATCGCGCGTCATGGCACGCGGCTGTAAGCCTGCATCAATCCATGATTTACACTGGCCGTATACGTTTGTTTTCCAGTCACCCTGATGGGATTTCAAAATCCATTCTCTCAGCCAGGGTTCATAATTCTCCAAGGGCAAATACCAGTGTTTGGTTGCTTTCAGCACAGGAACATTTCCGGTCAGTGTCGACTTAGGATTGATCAGATCGCTGGGACTTAAGGAAGTTCCACACTTTTCACATTGATCGCCATAGGCAGAAGGATGACCACACTTTGGACATGTACCGATGATATAACGGTCTGCCAGAAAGGCTTTCGCCTCATCATCGTAATACTGTTCTGAAGTTTCCTCAGTCAGCAATCCTTTATTATACAACGTCAAAAAAATCTCTTGTGATGTCTGATGATGTATGGGTTCGCTGGTACGATGATAAATGTCGAACGAGAGGCCCAGTTTGTGAAAGCTGTCTCTTATCAATGCATCATACTTATCAATGATTTCCGTGGGTGTCGTATTTTCCTTTAACGCCTGATTAGGAATAGCCGTGCCGTGCTCATCACTTCCACAAACAAATACAACATCCTTTCCGCTAAGACGCAGGTACCTGACATAAACATCTGCGGGAATGTATGCACCTGCCAGGTGACCAATGTGCTTGGGGCCATTGGCATATGGCAAGGCTGATGTAACCATGTATCTCTTAAAACTCCCTTCATTAACCATAGACCTATCGATTATAAAACAGGCTACAAAGATGCTAAATGCACGTGAATATCAGGAGTGAGTTATGGTTTTGTTTTAGCTTGGTTCCTAAGCAATTTTGGATTCCTTTTCTTTTGCAAGAAGTTGTTCGCGCATTTCTTTTTCCTTTATCCGTTTTTCTTCCTGGAGTGCCCTCATTTCTATGACTGGTGTAATATCGGCTGGTAATATCAGATGAAACTCAGAACCGGCTGGAGATGTATTGTCAAGGATAACCTGACCCCCAAGCTTAGTGGCAGCCATTTTTGAAAGATATAAACCAATACCGCCCGTTACAGAGCGATCTGATGCCCTGGTAAACAAATGAAAAATCTGATCTTTGTCATCGGGGTTCACACCTATTCCATTATCCATCACCGACATGTTCACGTTATTCCCTTCAACCATTTGCATTCTGATCTTGACAAAAGGTGTAATTCTCGGGGAATCATTATAAAACTTAATTGCATTATCAATCAGATTTTCGACCACTAGCATTAACAGGAACCGATCGGTAAAAATTTTAAGTTCAGGATCAATTTCATAATCAATCACCATGTTATCAGGAACTCCATTACTTACCTGTGTTTCAATAATCTGTGCAATGAAACCTGCGCAGTTGATGGTAGCCGGCTCCAGCTCCCAGAGGTTGATTTTGTTAACAATTAAAAGCCGGGTAAGAATCATATTAAGCTTACCGGAGGTTATATCCAGTTTACTTAAATAATCAAGGGCCAGTTCATCCTTTACGTCAAGCATTGCCACGTTGCATACACCTTTCAGTGTAACCAGTGGCCCACGGATATCATGCGATGTTCTGTAGATAAAATTATCGAGCTCACTGTTAACCTGAATGAGTGCTTCGTTGGCCATAAAAAGTTCTTGTGTTCTTTCAGCCACCTGCCGGTCGAGATATTCATTGGTCTTTAGCAACCGTTCATTCTGATCCGTGATAATTCGTCTGGCTTCATTGATTGCTGTGTTGTGAATTTTTTGCCGTCTGTTTGACCAGATAAGCAACAATGCCAGACCAGTTGCCAGAATGGTAACGATGACAATAAAGAAATACTGCATTTGCTGCCTTCTGATCAGTTCATTCTGAAGCTGAAGAATGCGATCCTTCTCACTGATGGTTTTAATATTCTCGCGTTGCTCATACGTATTTTGAATTTTAGCAAGGTTCTTGATAAGCTCACTACTATAAATACTATCCTTGAGTTTTATGTATTTACCCTGATAGACAGAGGCATTCTCATAATCAGAAAGGAAATTGTAGACTTTTGCCAGCTCACTGTAATATTCTATCAACGACTCTGTGAACTCCGTCTCGCTTTCGAATTGCTTTGCTTCATTAAGATATTTCAAACTTATTGAATAATTTCCCTTCTGCGTTTCAATTTTACTCAACCATATAAGATTGCTTATCCAATATTGTTTATCATTCTGCTTCTTTGAAATATCCAAAGAAGCCTTCAAGTTAACCTGAGACTTATCAAAATCCTCCAGGCTAAAATAGGCAACACCTAAACCGCAATAGGCTTCCTTCCTTACAGTTTCAGAACAATCTTTCCCACAACTTGCCAAGGCATCATTAAATGATAGAATAGCCTCCTCCGATCTTTTCAATCCATCATAACACAACCCTACGTTGAGGAGAATTTTATCCAGATCTGAAACATCCTTCAACTCGTTTTTAAGATCCAGTGATCGCAGATAATATTGAAGGGCTTGTTCATAGTTTTTCAATTTAAAATATACAAGGCCAATGTTATTCAATGCGGTGCCAATGGATCGTTTGTCACCTTCTGCTTCCCTGATTTCAAGTGATCTGAAATGGTAACTTAATGATGAATCATAATTGCCCCGGTACATATAGGCAATGGCGGCATTGTTTAAAAGAAATTTTATTTTAGGCTTGATGTCAGGATACCTAAACTGATTTCGCCCGGCAATGGTCAACACCTTATTCAATATAACAATTGACTCATCATTCCTTCCCAGGTCCATAAGGGAGTACGCCATCATCCTTCCTCCCTCCACAATTTTGCTGCTGTCCCCAAGGGTTTCTGCTAGCTGGTATGCGTCCTGCGCATATTTTAGCGCTGTATTAAAATCAGTCTGGTTATACGACTTGAAAAGTTCCTGAAGCACATTAAAACGTGAAGTATCCTTCACGGTTTGCAAGGCATTTTTCAAAGAATCGATCCTACTTGTGTTTTGCGCATATCCCTCAAAAGGACTAATCATATTGCCCCAGAGATATACCAATAGGAAACAGGTTATAATATTTTGGTACTTGGGCAATATTCTGTGTTTAATAATTAAAAATAGATCAACCAAACAAACAAAATTTGGTGCATCAATTTAATAGTAAACGAAACAATAAAAAAACCTTAACCCAACGACACATGAAAAAGTTACTTTACTTAGTTATCATCCTTTCTCTATCAACAGCCACATTCACCTCATGCACCGAAGAGGAAGTTAAACCCCAAACGGAAGGCAGCAATACAGGTGGCAGTCCGATCAAAGAATAATTTCATTTTACATACTCAAATCTAACCCTAAATAAACATGAAAAAATTAGTCTATCTACTCCTTTTTATTTCAATGGCAAGTGTAACTATTACTTCCTGCACAGAAGAAGAAGTTAAGCCTCAGACAGAAGGAAGCAATACAGGTGGAAGCCCTATTAAAGAATAATCATTAAAGCAAATTATATGAAAAAGACAATCATAATCCTCGGCATTGCTTTGATCACGTTAACCGCGACACTTTCATTCAGGGCCAAGTCTGAAATCATTTCAGTAAAGGAAGATAAAGTAGCAGCTGGTAATGGAGGTGGATTTGCCCTTCAGGATCAGGATCAGTGGAAATAATTGCCTTTCAACCCACATGAAAAGCAATAAAGCTGAGTCAAAACGACTCAGCTTTATTATTTATAATGAAATCCTGATGTAAGATTAAATCTGTTTAGAGAATACAAAATCACGTTTAAGAACATATAATCACCGTTCAATGGTATTTGAAATCGCTGAACTGATTTCTGAAGTGTAGTAAAGTTGCAAGCTTATGACACGATGAACAAAAAAGCGTGCAAACTTTACATTTTTTCATAAAACATTACATCAAAAACTGCCCCACCCCGCCTATTGAATTTTCAATTCAAATGGAAGCCGGGTCTGGCTACCTTGGTAGTTCTTCACATTCTTTATCCTCATGTACAAGGGATACTGTTCACCTAATTCATTCCTGAGTAACCGCGTATTTGTGTAATCTTCAGCCTCCGTAAGCCATTGTTCAATGAATGTCTTTTGCTTAGGATAATACCGTAACCGATAATCCTCATCTACTCCAGCTTTCATGGCGGCTATCCTTACCGCGTCTTCAAAATTTCCCAGCACATCTACCAGCCCACGTGCTTGAGCCTGTGCTCCTGTCCATACGCGACCTGAAGCAATTTTTCTCAATTCCTCCACCGGCATATTTCTTCCTTCCGCAGCCTTGGTGGTGAACGAATTGTAGACTTCTTCAGTCCTTTTTTGCCAGATTACTTTTTCAACATTCGTTAATGGTCTGGTGATGGTAATCAACTCACCAACTTCACCTGTCCTTACTTCATCAAAGGTGATTCCGATTTTATTATCCAGGAAGCTGCTCAAATCAAATAGCACACTAAATACTCCAATGGAACCTGTTATTGTGGTGGGCTGAGCCACAATCGTATCACATGCCATAGCCATGTAATAACCACCCGATGCTGCATAGTCGGACATTGAAGCAATGACCGGTTTTACTTTTGAGGTTAATACTATTTCCCGCCACATAACATCGGATGCCAGCGCACTTCCTCCCGGTGAATTAATGCGAAGCACAATTGCTTTAACCCGATCATTGGTGCGTGCCTTTCTCAATTCTTCCGCAAAAGTATCAGAACCTATAACTCCGTTTTGTGCCTTGCCAGGAAGGATATCACCGTCTGCAACAATAACAGCTATTTCATTTTCAGAGGCATTATACGAGGAAAAACTTTTCTTGTACTTGCCCAACGTGACGAAGTTGATTTCTTCATCTTTTACCAGACCTAATCGCTGTCGCAAATCGCTTTGCACCTGATCAAAATAGAATAACGAATCAACCAATCCATGTTGAAGCGCACCTTTTGTATCAGTAACCATCATCTTGTCAGCAATTTGTTTCAGTTCATTGTAACTGATGTTCCTGCTTGCCGAAATATCCTGAAGCATACTATGATGCAGATCAGCAATCAACTCATTCAATTGTTGTCTGTTTTCATCACTCATCTTTTCAACCATGAATGGCTCGACAGCACTTTTAAAATCTCCAACCCTGAATATCTGCGGCTTGATATCCAGTTTATCAAACATCTTTTTAAAGAAAGTAACTTCTACCGAGAGCCCATTGAATTCAATTTCTCCTTCGGGATTCAAATACACGTTATCCGCTGCGGATGCGATGTAATAGGCTTGCTCAGTATAAAACTCACTGTAGGCTATTACCCACTTGCCGGCACTTTTAAAATCAAGCAGGGCATCACGTATTTCCTTTGCCGCGCCATAGCCACCCATAAATATGCTCAGATCCAGATATATTCCTTGAATTTTTGAATCCGTCCTGGCGTTTGTGATTACCTTTTTAAAAGTAAGTAAACCCAATGGCGATTGAGCACCGGGAATTGGCAAACCCTCCAGTGGATTTTCAATTTCGTTTTCGGTAACAGGCACATCCAGTTTAAGATGAAGCACTGAATTATCTTTCACCTCAGTTTTTTTATCATCACCAGATATGCCAGATACTAAAGCCATAAAAAAACCAATCGTCAGAATTACGATCAAACCCAAAGCAACCAGTGATCCAAGACAGGAAGCAAAAAATGTTTTTATAAAATTCATGAGGTACCTTTTGAAGTTGCAAAATTACTCAATCAAAACAGGTAATAAAACCGTTTGTTATCTTTCGGTTCATATGAAGAAAAATGACGTTTATATATCGCTTGGCTCCAATCTGGGCGATCGCCATGAAAATTTAAAAGAGGCAATTCACGCCATTAAATTGACTTTGGGCACCATTTCCATGCAATCTTTGGTTTACGAAACAAAACCATGGGGACAAAGTAACCAACCCGATTTCCTTAATCAGGTTATTAAAGTTCATTCTGATAAGGCGCCTGAAGAATGCCTCCTCAACTTATCCGCGATTGAAAATCAGATGGGTCGAAAACGTACAGAAAAATGGGGCGCAAGAATCATCGACCTTGATTTACTCTATGTGGATGACGTTGTAATCCATACCGGAAATCTAACGCTGCCACATCCGGGCATACCTCAAAGAAGATTTGTACTGGTACCACTCGTGGAAATAGCACCTGACTTTGTTCATCCACAATTAAAAAAAAATCACACACAACTTTTAAACGAGTGCCCGGATTTACTGGAAGTAAAATCCTTAAAGACTTGAAACTTCAACCTGTGGGGCAATCTTCTTCACCAATCCCTGCAAAACTTTTCCAGGACCACATTCTATAAAAGTAGTTGCTCCATCCCGTACCATATTTTGTACGAGTTGTGTCCAGCGCACAGGAGCAGTTAGCTGATCCATCAGATTTTTCTTAATCACTTCCACATCGACAGAAGGTTGTGCATTGACATTTTGATACACCGGACAAATGGGTGTCATGAATTTAGTCGCGGCAATGGCAGCTGCCAGTTCTTCTTTGGCTGGATCCATCAGTGGGGAATGAAATGCGCCCCCCACCTGCAAAGGCAAGGCTCGCTTCGCTCCTGCTGATTTCATTTTTTCACAGGCTATTTCAATGCCCTTTATTGAACCGGAAATTACCAGCTGTCCCGGACAATTATAATTTGCCGCCACCACAATTTCTCCGGTGATCGAGGAACAAATCTCTTCTACCTTATGGTCGTCCAGACCCAGAATCGCAGCCATGGTGGAGGGATTAATTTCACAGGCCCGTTGCATGGCGAGTGCTCTCTTAAAAACAAGCTGAAGACCATCTTCGAATGACAATGTCTTGTTGGCTACCAGTGCAGAAAACTCACCCAGGGAATGACCGGCAACCATAGCCGGGTGTATAGCATCTTGTGATAATGCAACCACTACTGAATGGATAAATACTGCAGGTTGAGTGACTTTTGTTTGCTTTAATTCATCGGCACTGCCGCTGAACATGATTTCAGAAATCTTAAATCCTAAAATAGCATCGGCCTGATCGAACAATGATTTTGCTATCGTACTTTTTTCATATAGTTCTTTACCCATTCCTGTGAACTGGGCACCCTGGCCGGGAAAAACAAATGCATTCATAGTAATCCGATTGGTTTAAAAACCCGAGTTTACAGGTTCAGAAAATAAAATCAAAATTACAGGGATAAATCAATTGACAAAGCGCGCTGTCATCTCCGGTGTCGGAATCATGCATTCCTCTTTTTTGCCAAACCATCGATAGCGGTTTTTAGCAATCCAGTCATACACCATGTCGCGAATAAATAAGGGCACTATTTTAAACGCATATAACAGCGGCCACAAACCATCGAGTGTACGCGCTATCTCAAGGGCAGCATTGCTTTTTTGAAACAACTTCCCATTCTTAACAAACAAGACGCTATTGAGTGCTGAGGGGGGCAGATTAAACCGCTTCATTTGCCCTGCGCCATATTCCGATTGCAGCGATGCAAACCTGAGTTTTGCATTCGCATCCCATCTGATTATAAATAGCACGGAACTGTTACACAGATTACACACTCCATCAAAAAGCACTACAGGTTTATCACTCAGCGCACGATCTGCACCCATCCTTTTATTATTTTCTGCTGCTGGGCAGGATCGACCACATCAAATATTACTTCAGCACTATAATAGTAAACGCCTGAAGAAAGTTCTTTCCCATTATTGTCCTTGCCATCCCAGTCAATATAAATATTGCGCTCACTGCCTGACTCGTATGTGTATACCTCTTTGCCCCACCGGTTATAAACAATGAAAGTTACTTTTTGAACAAACCGCGCACAACGCCTTTTCAAATCCTCAAAATCAATCGGACCACCACAAGGACCAATACCATCTTCATCCACACTTACACGGTCACTAAATGCGCTGAATAATTCGTTGCAGCCATCACTGTTGGGGGTGAAAACATTAGGCAACTCATAATATGGACAGTTATCAAAACAGTACGAGTCGCTGAGTTCGCTCTCATTCCCTGCACGATCAACCGCACTGATCTTGTAACACCCTGCAAATGATGGCAGGTTAGCGTCAATAAAAAAGGTATCACGAACCAGAGGAATATCCAAAGCCTCAAACTCGGCTCCAATTGAATTAGCCTTATAAATCCTATAGCCCTGTATGTCCTCGCGGCATACGGGATCTGCCGGGTTGTTCCATGTCAGTGTGTTGCTAAAGACATTGGCTCCGCAGGAATAATTCTGGAAATATTCTTCACAATCCAATGCTTCAATTGCGAGTGCTGGCGTACAAGGTGGATCTTCATCATTCGGCCGGGCACATATTATCTGGGAGAAATTATTTAAAGGCTCGACTATACGAGGATTGCCATAAGCACCTCGCGTCATTACCCTATAACAATATGTTTCCGTTTCAATCAATCCAGTATCCACATACCTGAATTGTGATTGATTGACGTCAACACTGGCAATCAAAATCAACTGCCCTTCAGTGGCGTTGGCGGGGCCGCGATAAATATCGTGGAGTGGATAATCCTGTGTCCGGTTCGACCATGGCACATCAGCATTCCATGACAAGGCTATTTGTAAAAACTGAGGGCTCGCATCAAGCCTGACGGTAGAAGCTGTTGGAGATGTATCAATTTTAGTTCCGTCACTGGCATAAGCAACAACACGGTAATTATATACGAGTTCTCGCGTATTAAGATTGGTATCTACCCAAAGTGTATCCGGTCTCCTGCCTGGAAACACCGGTGTTAACCTTATGTCCCCATTGAAACCTTCAGCCCGAAAAACTTCATATTGATATGGCGGAGGAAACTGAACCGGAGATGCATCAAACGGTCGCCTCCATTTTACCCTAACCTGGCCTGCAGTAGGATCGGTAACATCAACGGTTACGTTGGTTATCACAGGAGCATCTGCCAGTATAGGAGGAATACATATCTCTTGTGATACATAACTTTCTCCCCCTCCGGGCAATGGGAAAACCGCAACCAGTCTATAGCAATACTGAGCGCCTGGGGCCAGGCCCCTTCCGTTGTTGTTATCATTAAATGTTGTGGTTGTCATTGAAACATCCGCAATCTTTGTATACCCCAGATAATCAGGCATTCCCGTTTCACACTCGGAAGGTGTAAATACAAACTGATCTACTCTTCGCCATATCTGCATGCCAGAGGCATTTACCTTGCATGCATAATCTTCCCATTCAAGTTTTACCGACTTTGCTCCCAGATCAACAACAGGAGGTTTCCATTTCGGTGCCGGACCAACCACGGTAATATTCCAGGTTTTAAATTGAACGAGCGTAGGGCCATTTTCAGATTTATCACTTACTTTAAAAACCACCTGATAGGGCTGTTCTTTCACATGATCGCAGGTTGTTGCCCATGTAAATTCCAATTTAGCATCCAAACCAGGTCCTGTCTTCTGAAAAACAGCCGGATTTGGGGCATAGGTGGCTGGTGATGGATTTATCGTAAACACCTGTGAAAAAGCTTCAATCTTAACGCTGTCAAAATCAGGATCAAACCCAAAAATATCCTGATTGATAATCGTGCCTGCCTCCACACAAATATCCTGAGGTACTTCCAGTTCGGGTCTTTGATTAAGACAATCATCGATAATGATTTGCATATCCCTGACTACATAACCGATCTGAATCCAGAAGCCGCTTACTTTTCTCCATTCCTTTACAAGGAAAGCAATATTGTATTCTCCGGGCGCACCAGGTGAATCCCAGGTAAGGGTGCCTGTGGTCGGATCAATCATAAAGGTAGGCGGTCCATCCCCATTTTCATTGGCGTTATTATAATCCAGTCCCAGATAAAAATCCCTTGCATTCGGATCTCTGTATCCATTTACCAAAACTCCTTTATCTCTTTTGGGAATTGCCATTTCATAGGAAATACTGTCACCATCAGGATCATATGCCCCGGCATTATGAAAGAAAGCAGAGCCTGTGCAACCTTTATCTATAGGCGGTACCAGCAAACGTGGCGTGTTGCTACATCCAAGAAATGGATCTATAATAATCTGTGTTTCAACATAAAACCGGGTTTCAACAGAGTTTGACATATTGAGAACGCCTGCATTGCGATTGGCTTCCAGGTAGCTGATCACATATTTACCTGGGCCGGCAAATGTATGCGTAGTCGTGAACTCGACAAAACCCACTTCAGGGCCTAAATCAGGTCTTCGTATATTTTCCTTTGTGGGTGTAGTGAGCGGGGTACTTCCGTCTCCAAAATCAAGCAAACCATCGCCAAATTTTATGGGTGAACCCAGATCGGTATAAACCGTGATGGTAATGTCAAATGTAAGGGCAGTACAACTTACACGCTCCATGGTAATTTCACCAGCCCGCAAATGGGTTGCATTGGCGTTGTTTGAAAATAACGATGCTGCAAGCAAAAACCCGGTTAGGGTAAATAACAAAAATGATTTTACTTTCTTATCCATGCGAGATCAATACTTCGTAATAAAACACTTAAGAAAGAGAATAGGTTACAAGTAACGATAATTTGCGTGTTTGAAAAAGTCTTTTCAAGCAGATGAACGCCAAACAACCCAAAATATTTGGGATTAGTTTACAATTAATATTTGAGCCTATATTGCGTCAAACTTTAATTGCCTTTTCGGATTACGTATGAGAATTGTTGGCGAGATTCCCCATCCAACGCTGAAAATAACAATTTTCAATTGGAATAACCGATATTTGATCAAGCTGGAAGCTGGCTCCTTTGAACAGACATTTAAAGTCAGCGAATTTGACATAACTTCCGAGGAGGAACTAAAGAAGCTGGTAGACAATGAATTTCTACAGGAAGCTGAGGCACGTTTTCATGATATGGCTCAATCCCTTTCCAAATCGAAACAGAGAAATGAAGAATTTTAAACGGTTTGTGGAATGCAAATTCTGCAATTAACTTTGACCTCCCATTTGGATTTACTTTTGTGATGGAAGAAACACTGGAAGAAAAAAAGAATAAGAACAAACCTTATAAACCAATACTGGAAGGAATTCCAGACTGGCCAGTCTATCAGCTTAGTAAAAACAGAAAGGAGTTTTTAGAAGAAGTATCCCGTAAATCCTTCGAACTCATATTGCAATTGCGGCCTGCACGCAAACAACTGATTGATGAAATTGAGGCAACTGTTTATCGTGAGCAAAATCGTATCAAGCGAAATCCATGGCGGGTAGATCCAAAAGACGATTCACGCTTCTGGTCAAATGTTAAAAAGGATTTAATAGAAGCAAGCTCCAGAATCAATGATGAAGCTGATAAGACGCATGAAGAAATACTGAAGCGCATTGTTACACGCTATGCAAATGAAATAGCGGGAAACTTCAAACCCAACTCCTATCGTGTTACGCGCGAACTGATAAAATTCTGGTTTTCACGATTGCTGAATGGTGCCCGTGTAAAAAAATTCGGAGCCTTTTTTAGAAATCAATATACGCTTCGGGATAAAATTCAGATTGTTGGGAAAGTAAAAATGCTGCGTAAGCTGGCAAAGAAGGGAACGGTGGTAATGGTGCCAACACATTTCAGCAACCTCGATTCCATTTTAATAGGCTGGGTCATTCATTCACTAGGGCTTCCAGCATTTATTTACGGTGCCGGACTTAATTTATTTAATATTAAAATATTCGCCTACTTCATGAACAGCCTCGGGGCTTACAAAGTAGATCGCAGAAAGAAAAACCTTCCCTATCTGGAAACCTTGAAAATGTACTCCAACCTGGCTATTCAGAAAGGGGCACACAGCTTATTTTTTCCGGGTGGCACCCGATCACGTTCGGGGCTGATCGAAAAACAACTTAAGTTAGGATTACTAAGTACGGCCCTTGAAGCGCAGCGAAATCTTTACCTTGAAAACCCTGACGCCACCGAAGTGCGAAAGATCTTCATCGTGCCCGTAACACTAAATTATAATTTTGTACTTGGAGGCACCTGATCTTATTGAAGATTACCTTCATGTAAAAGGTCAGGATAAATATTTTCCTGAGCAGGATAAGTATGGCAGTGTTCAGCTGATTAGATTTCTTTTTAAATTCTTTACCAAAGGTTCAAACATTTCTGTTTCGATCGGAACAGCACTTGATGTGCTGGGTAACTATGTAGATGAAGATGGACATAGCATAGACAATCAAGGGCGGCTGATTCATACCAAAGACTATTTCATTTCCAATGGCCAGATTTCAGAAGACAAGCAGCGTGAAGATGAATATACGCGAATGCTTAGTCAGAAAATTGTAAGTGAGTATCATCGAATCAATCGGGTATTTGCAAGTCACGTGGCAGCATTTGTTGCATTCGAACTGTGGCAACGTAAATTTCCCAAACTTGATTTATTTGGTCTGCTTCGTTTACCGGAAGAAGATCTTGAACTTGATTATGCTGAGTTTCGTGAAAGCTTCAAGCGTGTGCGAAAAAAGATTTATGAATTACATGATCAGGAGAAAGTTTATTTTGCCACGCATCTGAAAGGAAAAGCTGATAATGTATTGAAGCTTGGAATTGAGAATGTCGGCATCTTTCATCTCAAGCGCCCTCTCCTTCTGAACAAAAAAGGAAACATCATCACCAAAGACCTTACCGTACTTTATTACTACCACAACAGGTTGGTTGGCTATGACCTCGAGCAGTTTATCTGACAAGCCAGTAGGAGTAATCGGTGCCGGAAATTTTGGTTCTGTAATCGCCAATATTTTAGCAGTGAACAGACGGGTTATTTTATACGCCCGTGATGAAGCAGTTGTGAGCAGCATTTTATCTACCCGCGTTCACCGGGGTTATCCCATGAGCAATCATGTTGAGCCTACCAGTGATCTTGCTTATCTGGCTTCGCAATGTGATGTTATTTTTCCGATGGTGCCATCAGCCCACTTCCGCGACATGATGAAAAAACTATCGCCCTATCTGCATCCCTATCACATCCTGATTCACGGAACGAAAGGTTTTGACATTACCCTTCCAGCAGGCGAAACCATTGAAAGCGTTTCAACCCTGACACGTGAACAAGTGAAGACCATGAGTGAGGTGATAAAGGAAGAAAGTGTAGTGGTTCGTGTAGGTTGCCTGGCAGGACCAAACCTGGCAAAAGAGCTGGCCCAGCGCCAGCCGGGCGCAACAGTAGTGGCCAGTCATTTTAATGAAGTAAAACAGATAGGGAAAAAATTACTTAGGAATGATCGATTTCAGGTATATGAAAATAATGATATCGTTGGTGTAGAAATAGCCGGAGTATTAAAAAACATCATTGCCATTGCATCAGGGGCACTGAGTGGATTGGGCTATGGTGAAAATGCAAAGGGTCTTTTGATCAGTCGTGGTGCCGTGGAAATGATTTACCTCGGCCGTGCATTAGGCGGAGATTTAAAAGCATTTCTGGGAGTTGCGGGGATCGGGGATCTGGTTACTACCTGCAACAGCCCGATGAGCCGTAACTTTACGGTTGGTTACCGGCTGGCTAAAGGAGAAAGGCTGGAAGCCATATTAAGTGACATGACTGAAATAGCAGAAGGAGTGAATACAGTACGTATCGCGAAAAAATGTGCAGACCACTATAAAGTCCGTGCCCTGATTACCGACAGATTATACAAAGTACTATTTGAAGGTATGACTGTAGAAGAAGCACTGGAATTCCTGATGCGGTATCCACTCAACATAGATATCGATTTCCTTTAAGCAGCCACCTTTTACTGATTCGCAAGGATTGCCTTTGCAACCTTCTCCAGCTCTTCCTTTGATGGTGAAAGTTTAGGCCTCGAGAAATTAATGTCACCCATGCTATTCATCGGAACAAGGTGAACGTGTGTATGCGGCACCTCTAAACCTATAATAGCAACGCCAATACGCCTGCATGAAATGGTTTTTTTTATTGCTACCGCAACTTTCTTTGCAAAGACCATCATATCAGCGAGCATGCGATCATCAAGATCAAAAATATAATCTACTTCCTGCTTGGGCACCACCAGCACATGACCTTCCACCAACGGCATTACATCCAGAAATGCAATAAAACGGTCATCTTCAGCAATGATATAAGCTGGTATTTCCCGGTTAATTATCCTGGTAAAAATACTGGCCATAGGTATTTAATTAAGCTTCAATATTTACAATCTCGAACTCCAATTCACCAGCAGGAGTTTTTATAATAGCCTTGTCTCCCTGCTTCTTTCCCAACAGACCTTTTCCGATAGGTGACTGTGTGGATATTTTTCCGGCTTTCAAATCAGCCTCTTCTTCCGATACCAGCATGTAAGTAACCGTTGCGCCATTCTTATTATTTTTAATCGTCACCTTTGACAGAATAGAAACTGAGGAGGTGTCAATCTTTGATTCATCCAGCAAGCGTGCAGAGCTAAGTACATTCTCCATCTGCGCTATTCTTGCTTCCAAATGACCTTGTGCATCCTTTGCTGCATCATACTCTGCATTTTCGCTTAAATCGCCTTTGTCACGGGCTTCCGCTATTTGTTTGGCAATATCTGATCTTCCTTTGGTTTTTAAACTGGCCAGTTCACTTGTCAACCGGTCTAATCCTTCCTTGGTGTAATACGAAATCTTTTTACTCATAATGTTTTTACTTTTTGGTTTACCCTCTCGTTCTCCCCAGACTTCATTCAATGGTCAAAAAAGAAACAACGGCCACCGCTGTCGGTGGCCGTTGTCTAAACCTTTGCAAAAATAATTTTTTTATTGACTATTTCAAATCATGCACCTACCAGTTCCGGTACGGAAATCTTAATCTGCTCCAGCAGTTCATCATCAAATTTTGCAAGGTATAATGTTTTTACTTTGACCAGCTGTTCAATGCTGAGTCCTTTGGCACCCCTCAAATCCGCTTTGTATAAACTGGCATTTTCAAAATCAGCACCCATTAAATAACTGCCTTGTAAATTTGCTTCCATTAAAAATGCATTCTTAAAGTTAGCCTTGATAAGAAATGCATTTTCAAATCGGGCTTTAATGAGAAAAGCATCCTTGAAATTCGCACCGCTTGCGTAAGAAGCATTGAGATTTGCCTGGTTCAGATTTGAATTTTCAAGATTGGTTTGATTAAGCCGTGAGTTCTCCAGGTTTGTTTCTATCAATGATGAATTTGACAAATTAGCAGAATTAAGATTTGATCCCTTCAGATTTACATAATTTAAATTCGTACGTGAGAGATAACAATTCACAAGATTAATTTCGTGAATTTTATGCCTGTTTAGTCGCTTGATATTACCAACTGTTCTGAAAGCGGCTTCATCCGACTCCCAGAGTCTGAAATCGTCAATTTCATCACGATAGGTTCTTATGCGTTGACGTATTTCACCATTTTGATTTAGCCAGAAAATCAGAATACCGATTATGGTGATATCGAATATCATTCCATGTGCTTCTACTAAAATCTGAGGCCAGAAATTACTAAAATCGGATAAATAATACTTCATGCTCAGACTGATGACCAATATCGAAACGAATAATAAAACCAGTGATGAGGTTAGTATTGGTCTTTCGATAATATGACTTACTCTATCCTGAACCTTGAGTTTAAGTCGATTAATGGCTGACATCTGTATTCGCTTGGGATGAGTAAAAATCTATTCTATAATGAATATTTAATTACAATATAGATTGATTATTAAAGTGGAACCCTATAAGCTGACCAAAAATATTACATGGGTCGCATAATGGTTACTTACAAAAAAATATGAATGGTAAGGAAATAAACTCCTAAGCCAAGAAGATCATTGGTCGTAGTAATAAAAGGTCCTGAGGCAAGGGCTGGATTAAATCCGAGCCTGTTAAGAATAAGCGGTGTTACCGTTCCAACAAATGATGCAAACACCACTACAAAAAAAAGGGCAAGTGAGACAATCAGATTGAGAGAATCCCGCCCGAATACAAGGAAGGTAACTCCATATACGATCATTGCAAGAAAAAAACCATTTAACAAGGCAACACTGAAAACTTTCAATAATCTCTTCCACAACCCTTCATCTACAAACCCAGGACTTGCCAGGCTCTGAACTACAAGCGATGAAGATTGAATGCCCACATTTCCTCCTGTGGCCTGAATGAGTGGAATAAAAAATGCGATGGCCGTAATTTTCGCGATCTCAACTTCAAAGAATCCCATAAACCGGGCACTTATCATGCCTCCCAGAATACCAATAAGCAACCATGGCAATCGGGCACGTGTGTTTCGCCAAACACTGTCATCTTCTTCAACGTCTTCCGTGATACCCGACATGATCTGACGCTCTTCTTCAGCCTGCTCGGTTATTACGTCAACAACATCATCAATCGTAATTCTTCCTACCAATTGTCCTTGCACATTCACGACAGGAACAGATTCCAGGTCATACTTACTCATTATTTCAGCAACTTCCCTGTCTTCCATGTAGGTTTCAACCGCAATAATATCTCCATCAAAAATATCATTGACAATAGTCTTCGGCTCAGACAAAATCAACCGTTGAAGCGACACCTTACCCAGTAATTTATCCTGATCATCAACCACATAAACAGCATAGAACTTAGTAACATTCTCAGCTTGTTTGCGGATTTCATCTACACACTGAACCACTGTCCAGTAATCCCTGGCCTTTATCAATTCTTTTGCCATCAATCCGCCTGCAACGTTTTCATCATAACGTAACAGGTCGATTACCTGCGATTTCAAATCAGGATCCAGGCGGGCAATGATCTCTTCACTCGTTTTTATCGGAAGCTCATTGAGAATATCCGCAGCGTCATCTGAGTCTAAATAATTAACTATCTCCGTTATCTCAGTGGCTTCATAATTATTAATCAGAAATGTTCTTCGTGTATCCGGATCAAGATCATTGATGATCTTCGACTTTACCTCAAGCGACAATAAGTCCAGCACATATTTGGATTCTTTACCATTGAATTCATATAGCAATGAGGTGATATCAGCCGGATTGACATCCTCCAGGCTTTCCAGGATGAAAGCACTGTCATGTTCTTCCAGGGCTTGTTGAAAGCGATCCCGAAATTCTTTGGTTAACTCAAACTCTTCCAGTCTCATTTGACTTTTCAATTTCCCGGGTTAAAAAAATAAATTGTTCAACCGACAGTTGTTCGGCCCGCTTATCCATCATGTCTAACCTGTAAATTGAGGGAGACAAATTTAGGATTTTCAGTGCGTTGCGCAATGTCTTACGTCTGTTTTGAAATGCCTGTTTCACTACCTTCCTGTACAGAATTTCATCGCATTCAAGTTTGTCCCGATGATTACGGACAAGTCGGATCACGGCAGACATCACCTTGGGGGGAGGAAAGAAAACACCGGGCGGAACTTTAAAAAGGTATTCGATATCGTAAAAGGTTTGAAGGAACACACTCAATATTCCATACGTTTTGCTTCCCTCCTTTTCGGCAATCCGGTCGGCCACCTCCTTTTGAATCATGCACACTACCTGTGAAACCTGATTACGGTTATCTAAAATTTTGAAGAAAATCTGAGATGATATATTATAGGGAAAATTGCCAATGATGTTCAGCTTTTCAGAAAAAAGTTTTTCCATTTCAAGCTCAAGGAAATCACCAGAAATAATTCTATCCTTCAGATAGGGGTAATGTTCGGCAAGATAAGCAACTGATTCACGGTCGATCTCAACAACGTTAAGATCAATGACAGGATTGGCCAGTAGATATTGTGTGAGCACTCCGGTGCCCGGCCCGATTTCAACAACGTGGTTTACACCATTGGAAAGCAACAGTGATTCAACAATGCGAAGCGCCACGTTTTTATCCTTCAGAAAATGCTGTCCTAAAAACTTCTTTGGCCTTACCATCTTTGATTTATAAACCAGGTTTATTTTACGCAGAGCGAAACTACAAAGTATAAATCCAAAACAAGAAAATTCATGTAAATTGCGAAATACAAGAATTCAACCATCATAAATGATACACCCAGACAAACCGCGGATCGGAATAACCTTAGGTGACCTCAATGGTATCGGGCCTGAAGTAATTATAAAAGTTTTGACCGATAACCGGCTCATGAGTTTGATGACACCCGTTGTGTACGGATCGGCCAAAGTGCTTTCGTTTTACAGAAAGCTGATGAATCTCGAAGAGTTTAATTACAGTCAGGTAAAATCCAAAGGGCAGTTTTTTTCAAAAACCATTAATGTTGTGAATTGCTGGGAAGATGTCATTGAAATCAACCCGGGGCAGGCTTCCAGGCAAACTGCACACGCTGCTTTGCTTTGCTTAAAAAAAGCAGTGGAAGAATTAAAGGAAGGTCTGATTGACGGATTTGTAACAGGCCCGATTGACAAGAACACCATCCATGGACCTGATTTTCCTTTTCATGGCCACACAGAATACCTCACTCAGGAATTTGATGCAGGCGAAAGTCTGATGATGATGGTGAGTGATGACCTTAAAGTAGGATTGGTTACTGAACATATCTCCGTGAAGGAAATTCCAGCTTACATAACCAGGGAGCGTGTTGAACTTAAAATAAGGCTCATGGAACTCTCACTGAAAAAAGATTTCCTGATCAATAAGCCGAAGATTGCTGTGTTGGGTTTAAATCCTCATGCGGGTGATTCAGGTTTGCTTGGCAAAGAAGAAACAGAGATTATTTCGCCTGTGATTATGGATTTGAAATCAAAAGGTAAATTGATTTTTGGACCGTTTCCTGCTGATGGTTTTTTTGCTTCAGGCATGAACCACAACTATGATGGCGTTCTGGCAATGTATCACGATCAGGGTCTGGTTGCCTTTAAAGCACTTGCATTTGAAACGGGTGTAAACTTCACAGCCGGATTGCCTTATGTAAGAACCTCACCTGACCATGGAACTGCCTACGCAATTGCTGGTAAAAACCAGGCCAGTGAAAGCTCTTTCAGACAGGCCATTTATCTGGCAGCAGATATTATTAAGAACCGGACCACCCAATTGGTAGAAAAATAGAAAAATATTTTACTTCAGCTCCACGACCCTATGGACATCGTTACAAAGAAAAAACTTAATATTCTGATTCAACTGGCGGAAGCTGATAAGCACTTTGCAAAGTCGGAGCGCGAGATGATCTTTAAAATTGCCAGAGACCGTCAGTTCCCTGAAGACGTGGTCGATTCCCTGATCCGCAATCCAGAGCCTATTGATACCCTTGGTGCCCTATCCATTGAACAGAAGTTTGACTATCTGATTTCATCTATTGACTTGATATTCGTGGATCAGAAGATTTTTGAAAGCGAGTTGATTTTTGCGCAGGGGCATTGCGATCAAGCTTGGGTTTAAAAAGAATGTGGTTGACTACCTGATTGAGAATAGCAGTCAAAAGCCTTTAAATGAGCTTAAAATAAAGGTTTTTCAGGATTTTGTTTAAATAAAGTCAAAGTCATCCAGCCATAGATTTATAAAATTCATACCTCCGGAACCATAAAATCCAATAAATACTAATAAATTTGCGCGCTCATTTTAAAACCCTGGGGTTGATCGATTGAAAGACTTTACAGTCAATATTATCGGGCTCAGCAAGAATGTTCATCTCTTTAATTTTGAATTAAAAGATGGCTTTTTTGAGCGTTACGGAAAGGAAGTGCTTTCTGAGGGGGATTTTAATGCTGAGGTCACTCTGGATAAAAGAGAAACGTTCATTGAAGTTGATTTTAAGATTTCGGGTCATGCAAAACTTATTTGCGACCGTAGTCTTGAACCATTCAACCACAAGCTGAAAATCGACCGAAAGGTCATTTTCAAATATGGTGAAGAACCGCAGGAAATCAGCGATGAGATCGTGATCATCACAAGAGATCAGGATACCATTGACTTAGGTCAGTTTATGTATGAGTTTATTGTACTGTCGATACCAATAAAAAAATTACATCCTGACCTGATAAACGATGATGAAGATGAAGATGATACTAATGTAAAAATCATCTATTCCACATCAACAGAAAAAGAAGAAAAAAAAGAAGAAGTAGACCCCCGTTGGGAAAAGTTAAAAAAGTTAAAAAAGTAGTTACGTTAAATAAACAAGGTTATGCCAAATCCAAAACGAAAAACCTCGAAAACCCGCAGAGATAAGAGAAGAACACATTATAAGGCTACTGCCAGGCAAATGACTGTGTGCCCGACAACCGGTGAACATCACTTACCACATCGTGCCTTCTGGCATGAAGGAAAATTATACTACAAAGGCAACGTAGTAATGGAGAAGGAGGTATTGGCTTAATCTGCCATGATCTCATTTACCATAAAAAAATATATTTATTCGTGTTCTGCTTGTCCATCCAGGAAGCAGCACATTTAGAAAAATAATTTCAAGCCCGATTGATTTTAATCAATCGGGCATTTGTTTTTTAAAATGCTCATTGCAAGAAACCCATTATGAACAAAATCAGAGCTGCAATTACAGGTGTAGGAGGTTACGTACCCGATTACATCCTTACCAACAAAGAACTCGAGACTATGGTGGAAACCAGTGATGAGTGGATAACCTCACGCACCGGAATCAAAGAAAGAAGAATCTTAAAAGGTGAAAATCAGGGTGTGTCAGTAATGGGTATTGAAGCCGTAAAGGAATTACTTGCCAAAACCAAGACTGATCCCAGGGAAATTGATTGTGTAATCTTTGCCACGGTGACTGCCGATATGACCTTTCCTGCTACAGCAAATATTGTGGCTACTGCTGTTGGTGCAACCAATGCGTTTAGTTATGACATGGGTGCAGCTTGTTCAGGTTTCATTTTCGCACTGACCACCGGAGCAAGTTATATTCAATCCGGAATGTTCAAAAAAGTCATTGTGATCGGGGGCGATAAAATGTCATCCATCCTTGACTATACTGATCGCACCACGTGTATCATTTTTGGCGATGGTGCCGGTTGCGTACTTCTTGAACCCACCACTGAAGATGTAGGCGTTATGGATGCCATCCTGCGCAGCGATGGTGCCGGTGAAGCCTACCTGCATATGAAAGCAGGCGGAAGCCGCATACCTGCTTCACATGAAAGTGTTGATGCCAGGCAACATTACGTTTTTCAGGAAGGCGCTGCAGTATTCAAGTTTGCTGTTACCAATATGGCGGATGTGTCAGCACAACTTGCCGAACGTAATAATTTAACAAAAGACACAATTCAATGGCTTGTTCCTCATCAGGCCAATAAGCGAATTATAGATGCCACCGCCAGTCGTGTGGGTATCAGCGAAGATAAAGTAATGATGAACATTGAACGTTATGGTAACACCACAGCAGGTACCATTCCGCTACTTCTCTGGGACTACGAAAAGAAATTGAAGAAGGGGGATAATCTCATTCTGGCCGCATTCGGTGGCGGTTTCACATGGGGTGCCGTATATGTAAAATGGGCCTATAATTCATAATCACCCATCATCATATTTTAATTGTAAATTATATAATTCATTTGTAAATTAAAGGATAATTTATGGCTACTGTATCTGATTTAAGTAAGGGAAATTACATTCGCTACAATGGTGAAGTAGTGCAGGTTGAAGAATTGCAACACCGAACACCAGGCAACCTGCGAGCATTTTACCAGGTTAAAATGAGAAGTGTAAGAACAGGAAAAATTGTCGAAAACCGATTTCGCCCGGGGGACTCAGTGGACCAGTTGCGTGTGGAAACAAAAGAATATCAATATCTCTATCAGGATGGTGATAGTCTGGTGTGTATGGACAATGAAACTTTTGAACAGGTTTATATTGATAAAGTATTGCTGGGTAATTCAGTAAATTACATCAAGGAAGGAGTTACGTCTGTTAATCGCATTTGAAAACGGAACCAATCCCATCACCGCGGAGGCACCTGCACATGTTGTTGTTACTGTTACCTATACCGAACCTGGTATGCAAGGAGATACTGCCACCCGCACTTTAAAGCCAGCCACCATTGATACAGGTACTGAAATCCGGGTGCCTCTTTTCGTTAACCCAGGTGATAAGATCAAAATAAAGACCGATACGGGCGAATATGTAGAACGAGTTAAATAAGAATATGGCTTCTAAAAAAACAACCGCTGAAAAAGGTAACGGAAAGTCCGTTGTATCATCAAGCGGATCTTCTGAACCAAAAAAACAAACTGAAATGAAAACTTCCGAAATCAGAGACCTGATTGATTTTATTGCTCAATCAGGATTGAATGAAGTAGACATTGAAACAAAAGAACTCAAGCTTCATGTCAAGCGTGAACCAGATCAAAAAGTATTGAAGGCTTCTCCACAGGTAATGGCAGCGCCCGTTGCTATAGCGCCTGCACCAGCAACATCTGCTGCGGCTGTTGCAACACCCGTCATCACAAAAACAGAAGCGCCTGTAGCAGTCTCTTCAAAAACTACTGTGGAAATCAAATCACCGATGATCGGTACGTTTTACCGCACCGCTAATCCTGACTCACCGCCATTTATTTCAGTAGGCGATAAAGTAACGAAAGGACAAACCGTCTGCATTATTGAAGCTATGAAATTATTCAACGAAATCGAATCTGAAGTTTCAGGAACTATAGTTAAAGTGATGGTAGAAAATTCATCACCGGTGGAATATGACCAGGTGTTGTTTGTTGTTGAACCTGATTAATACTTTTCATCATTCTGTGTCTGAATGATCGTTGGATTTCAGAATCCTGAATTTTCATAATTTTAAATCATGAATAAATCCTATGTTTAAAAAAATATTAATAGCGAACCGGGGAGAAATTGCATTGCGGGTAATCCGCACATGCAAGGAAATGGATATCAAAACGGTAGCAGTTTATTCGACTGCAGATCGTGAAAGTCTACACGTTCGTTTTGCCGATGAAGCTGTTTGCATTGGCGCTCCCCCGAGCAAAGAATCTTACCTCAATATACCTCGCATTATTTCAGCGGCAGAAATTACGAATGCCGATGCAATCCATCCTGGATATGGATTCCTTTCTGAAAATGCCGAGTTCTCTGCGGTTTGTCATGAATATGGAATCAAGTTTATCGGACCAACACCTGAGATGATCAGGTCCATGGGAGATAAAGCTACCGCAAAAGATACCATGATAAAGGCAGGCGTACCTTGTATACCTGGCTCTGAGGGATTGCTCGATTCGATTGAGCAAGGAATGAAAATCGCCAAAGAAATCAAATACCCGGTGATTGTGAAAGCAACAGCAGGTGGTGGTGGCAAAGGCATGCGCATCATCAACGATGAATCGGAATTCAAGAAAGCATGGGATGATGCAAAGCGCGAAGCGGGTGCATCATTTGGAAATGACGGACTCTATCTTGAGAAATTTGTTGAAGAACCACGTCATATTGAAATTCAAATAGTGGGCGATCAATATGGAAAAGTCTGCCATCTTTCGGAGCGTGATTGTTCAATTCAACGAAGACATCAGAAATTAGTAGAAGAAACTCCATCTCCTGTAGTAAGTCAGGAACTGCGCGAGCGGATGGGTGAAGCAGCCATTAAAGGCGCGAAAGCAATCAATTATGAAGGTGCCGGAACGATTGAATTTTTGGTTGACAAACATGGCGACTTCTATTTCATGGAAATGAATACCCGTATTCAGGTGGAGCATCCGATCACCGAAGAAGTAACGAATTATGACCTCATTAAAGAACAAATTAAGGTAGCTGCAGGGGTGCCCATATCCGGCACAAACTATTATCCTAATTTGTTTGCTATGGAGTGTCGTATCAATGCAGAAGATCCTGCCAACGGATTTCGTCCATCTCCAGGTAAGATTATAAACTTGCATAAACCCGGTGGTCATGGAGTACGTATTGATAGCCACGTCTATGCCGGTTATACTATTCCTTCCAACTATGATTCAATGATTGGCAAACTGATTGTAACGGGGCAATCGAGGGAAGAAGTTATTACACGAATGAAACGTGCACTAAGTGAATTTATAATTGAAGGTGTTAAAACCACCATTCCCTTCCATTTAAAGTTGATGGATAATCCTATCTTTCGTTCTGGTAAATTCACCACAAAATTCCTTGAGACATCATTTGATTTTTCGGATCTGAAATAGAATTTTTCAATTAAAAAAAAGAGGCTGCCTTTAATGGGCAGCCTCTTTTGTCATAAATAAAAACAGAATACGGTGGTTATACCTGACCTCCCCTCACGTACGATACTCATTTCCTCTTCACCGCAAGCAAGGGAATTGTGCCTTGATATGCGAGCTTACGTGTAACACTTTTGCCAAAAAGTTTTTCTTCAAGACTTAGCTTATGGGTGAACGTAGTTAACAAATCTGCTTTTGTCTTTTTAATGTACCCCGCAATTGCAGAAGTGACGTCATCGTCTATAATCACCTCAAAGTCGAGTTTATCGTAGCCCATTTTGGAAATAGTTTCGTCTACCATATTCTTTTGTGCCTCAAGCTTTTTATCAATCAACGGAGTTACATGAATCATATGTACCGAAGAGCCAAATATCCTTGCAAACTCAACAATAGTATCAAGCTCTTTCTTAACATGCTTTAAGTCGGACGCATAAACAATATGTTCCATATTTCTGTACTTCGCAAGTTCTGGAATCGCCATGACCGGCACTTTGCATTCATCAATAACCGATACAGTAGTGCCACCGAGCCTGGCTTTCTTCAATGCAGAGGCTCCCTGCAATCCCATCACCACCATGTTGGTTTGATTTTTATCAACATATCTGCGCACCATTTCAGCAACAGTGCGTGCCCTTATTGCTTTATAGCTGATCGTATAATTTCCCTTTATCTGTGAAGTAATTTCTTTAACCAGATTTGCTCCCTCCTCTTCCGATATCTGGGCTATGTTTTTTTCAATCTGTCGTAGTTTAAGATTTGCTTTGGGCACTCCCTCCAGTCGCACTATATTAAGGATAGTAAACTCCGCACTTAGATTGGCTGCCATCTTCACGGCATAATACATCGCCACCCTGGATAATGCAGAAAAATCGGTAAGAAGTACAATTTTTGGTCCCTTCATATACTTGTTTTTAGGCAGCAAAAATAGAGTTTTAAGGGTACATCGTCAAAAAAACTACTTCGGTGGGTATCCCGATCAGGTTTTAAACTTTTACCTTGCGCGGTAATTAAGAATATCATGTATGAAATCAATTAGCGCTTGTCTGTTTCTTGTTGTATTGTTTTCCTGCAGCCCTGGTATAGCACAGAAAATTGAGGATAAAAACATTCAGAAACATATACGGTTTCTTGCAGATGACGCCCTGCAAGGTCGGCAGACAGGTTCCGAAGGTGAGCGCCTTGCCATGGAGTATATACAAGGTGAATTCAAAAAACTAAAACTTTCACCTTTGGGCGATGGCAACTCTTTCGCTCAGGAGTTTCCCTTCAAGGGAGGAACCCATGGAACAGGGGCTGAAGGAACAGCACACAATGTGGTTGCTTTCCTTGACAATAAAGCCGACAAAACAATTATCATCGGAGCTCACTTCGATCATTTGGGATTAGGTGAGAATGGAAGTTCTTTAGATGCTAATCCGCATGGAAAAATTCACAATGGTGCTGATGACAATGCTTCTGGTGTTGCCGGTGTGCTGGAGCTTGCCCGCTATTTTAAAACCAATAGAATAAAAGAAACCAGCAACTTTCTGTTCATCTGTTTTAGCGGTGAGGAACTTGGATTATTTGGCTCAAAATATTTTACTGAAAAACCAACACTCGACTTAAGCAATGTGAACTACATGATCAACATGGATATGATTGGTCGCCTTAATCCAGTTACAAAAAGTATTTCTGTAAGTGGGTCGGGAACAAGTCCTGTGTGGGAAACTTTATTAAAGAATACCAACACCACACTTACTATAAAAACGGACTCAGCAGGTATAGGTCCTTCAGATCACACTTCGTTCTACCTGAAAAATATTCCTGTGCTCCATTTCTTCACCGGCTCACACAGCGATTATCATAAACCATCCGATGACTGGGATAAAATAAATTATGCTGGAGAGAAAGAAGTACTGGAACTGGTGATCACCGTTATTGAAAAATTAGATGATCAACCAAAGCTTGCATTTTTGCCAACTAAAAATAAATCGATGAGTTCGTCACGGTCATTCAAAGTTACCATGGGTGTGATGCCCAGTTACACTTCTGATGCAGCTGGTTTACTGGTGGATGGCGTAACGGAGGGTCGACCTGCGCAGAAAGCAGGAATCCTTACGGGAGATGTAATCACACAAATTGGTGACTACACCATAAAGGATATGCAAAGCTACATGGATGCCCTGGGCAAATTTGAAAAAGGTCAGCAGGTGCCCGTGAAGATCATAAGAAACAAAGAAGAAAAGACAGTTCAGGTAACGTTTTAGAACCTAATAAATCTGATTAAATCTCAATCGGGTTTGAAATGATCTGACCACTAATTTTAAAATGGAGAATGATGAATCCTATTTTATTTGTTCAAAATAAAAAACTCCATTTTTATTTGAGATCACGATATCAGGTTTGCCATCCATATTGATGTCGTGTGTAACGGTCTGGATGCCTACACCCGAGGTATTGTCGATTTCATGCCGCACCCACACCGGTTTTTGCTTTCCATCATTTAATAACTCAAACCAGTAAAGCACCGCTGGATCCATGCCACCCGGGCCTCTTCCCTGATGGGAAAAAAAACGTTTTCCAGTAACTAAATCAGGTAGGCCATCATTGTTTATATCATCCAGGACCACACTATGCAATTCAGAAAAGGTGGTATCGATAGTATGGGTTTTGAAGTTTCTGTTTCCATTTTTGTCCACTTCCTGCTCATGCCACCACAAACCAAAGTCGTGTGCTGATCCTGAGACAACATCATTGTCGCCATCATTATCAAAATCATAGATCAGCATTTGTGAACAGGGTTTACCCAGGCTGGCTTCGTGAAACACCCAAGGGGAACGTTTGATATCCCTGGGTGCCTCCCACCAACCGCCAATGATGATAACATCGTTCACGCCATCGCCATTGATATCACCCCAGCCAAGCCCGTGTGTAAACAATCCTATTCCTTTTGAATTTTGTTCGCTGATAGCCGTTCGGATCCAGGTTACTTTTTTGTTCCTGACCGAGGCGCTGAACCATGCCATCTGTTTTAGTTTTTCATTTCCAAAAACGAGGTCTTTTTTTCCATCACCATTAACATCCACATGCATGGGTGATTCGTTGGATGCAATGGAGTCGATCAGATATCTTTTCCATAGTACTTCCTGTCCTTGCGGATTTTCAAACCAATAGACTTCCTTTCCTGGAAAATCAAAACAGATAAGATCCTGCCATCCATCTTCGTTCACATCCATGGCATAATTCAAAAAGGAATCACTGTATCCTTTTGTGTAATCAAACTTCTTGTGTTTCCAGATGTCGTGGGCTTTCCAGGTGGGTGCTTCAAACCAGCGGGCACCTGCCATAATATCCATCTTACCGTCTCTGTTTACATCGGCTACCGTGGCACCCTCTGAATAAAATTCATCCCACAGGTGATACTTTTTGAATTTCACTTCATTACCGGCAGTCTGAGCAGCAGCCTGATAAGGAATTGTGATCAAAACAAGTAATACTATTGTTGTGCATTGCATGATAATATTTTTTTGTCTCAAAGAATGCTTTCACTAGGAATTTAGCAGGTATGCAAGAAGCAGGTTAAACTCCTTATCCGAAATTATTTCACCAAATGTGTCTGGCATAATGGTGAACCGGGAAATCTTCTTTTCCACAATTTCTTTTTTCGGCACCATGAATTCTTTTCCCGAAAGGTCTGCAAATACAAGCACTGCGCCTTCTTCCCTCCTGAAGATTCCAGAAAGAACTTTTCCATCCTTTAAATGAATAGTGTAATTGCGGAATGCCTCGGTGATATTTCTATTAGGGTCTATTATTTTTTCTGCAAGCGCTGCAGCTCCTTTGGCGCCCATGCCCGTGAGTTGCGGGCCAATGGATGGAACATCAATCCGTTTATGACATGAATTGCAATACTTGTTATAAATCTGTTGCCCTGAATCAACCTGAATAGTAGAAGGCTTGAATGAACTGAATGCTTTTAACCTTGCCTCTATCAATACATCTCTTTCTTTATTCACCTCTGCCAGGTTGGCCGTTAAGTCATCAAACTCTTTTTGTTCAACGGGTGTGATATTCAACATCATCCTTTCTTCCACTCGCGGATCAATGAGGATGCGCGCCTGTAAATCACCTTTTCGGATTTTCTCAAAAAGCAATTTCTTTCCCGAGGCAGAACTCGCAAGGGTTACCGCAACAGCCGATTGTAAATCAGCAGGAGCATTTTTTATCTGTGCCAGTACTTTGTTCACAGCAGGCCCCGGAACTTTAGCCAACGCAGTCGCGATCCTCTTTTTGAAATCTACAGGTGTAGAGTCGCTTAGCAATAATGCCCCGGCCATTTCAATGCCTTGATCAGGTAAGATTTTCAACAACGCAGTTAATGCAGAAGTTTTAACATCAACATGATCTGATGATTCTTCTTTCAGAAATGCACTTAAGGCAGGAACCAATGTCTTCACCTTATAATCCCCGGCCAGATCAGCACCATCTTTTTGTTGAAGAACTGTTTTTTCCTCAGTGCCTGTGCCTGATGGATATTTTTTCAAAATTCCTTCGGCAATCAAAGCGCCCCATTGCTGCAAGGCAGCGCTTTCCTTTCCACCCCGTTGTGCTATACCCTGCCTGATACCTTTGAAAACGGAAGCAGACATATCAACATCATCCGCATAGTCTTCCCTAACATTACTGATCATACCATCTACATCCAGTTCAGGCACAAACCGTGCGATCTGTTGCCAGGCCAGCGCCATCTTTTCTTTCGGCAATGGATTTTGTTTTACGTTTTTCGCGAGGAATATTCCCGCTTCCTGTGAATACACATCCACCAATGTTCCTTCTATAAAGACAATTTCCTCTGGAGTCCATTGCTTCGCCACAACTTGTTTTATCAATGGTTCCTGTCGCAAGAGATTGCGCAGGCATAAGCGAGCGGTATAAGTAAGGTGAGTATCAGAAGCCGGAGTAGTATGAAGAATACTCAACACAGACTCAACGGCATTCATTGATGGATACTTTTGCAGCAATTCAACAGCAGCCCGTTGCACGTGTGGGTCTTTGTCATGGAGACTTGCTGATATGATAGGAAACACTTTTTCGTTGTCAGGTTTCTCTTCTGCAAGAATTCTCATGGTATGAAGTCTTATCAAATCATTTGAATGAATTGCCGATTGCTGAATAAGTTCAGGAGTAAGTGCTTGTAACCTTTGCAATACCCACAAGCCATGAACATATTGCCGAGCTGTGGTTTTTTTATTTGCAAGCATTGACTTAACCGGAGCGATTGAGCTGGAGCCAATCCTGTCAGTCAGCTGATCCGTGGCCGCCAGCCGGATTACGATATTATCGTGATCCAGGGCGTTCAGTAAATCTTGCAGGGGTGCAATGGATAAATCTTTACGATCATGATGTTGACCTTTATAGGTAATGCGCCAGATTCTGCCACGGCTCTTGTCGCGCTTAGGATGACCCAATGGCACTTCGTAGTGACCAATAATACTATTATAGAAATCAGCAACATAAATAGCTCCATCGGGACCGAGCTTTACATTCACAGGACGGAACCACGGATCTTCACTCATGATCAAATCAACTTCCGACTTGCCTATCGGAGTCGATCCATTATTTACATATGAATAGCGATGAACTCTTGAATATAATGCATCACCTATGTATAAGTTGCCTTGATGCTCTTTTGGAAATTTTGTGTCTGCATAATAAGCGATGCCGCATAAGGCAGTTGCTTCTTTCTCCAGGGGTTTCATATCAGGACCAAAAGCCATGATCTCAACCTTGCCAAAATGCGGATAATCGCCACCGTTGATAAGTTGATGCAATGGTGAGCTATGGCTGTCTGTCGAATATATATAGCCGTTTTCATCATAGGCGAGTCCAAATGGATTTACCTGGCCATATGTAGTTTGTTCCACACGACTTCCATCAGGCTTGAACCGGAAGGTGTTGCCGGATACCATTCTGATTGAGTCTCCATCGGTTCCGGCAATCACCGATAGGTTTGTGAAGCCGTGACAGGCGTGAATCCAGCCATCATAACCCCGGATGAAATTGCTCACCATCCCATGGGTATCTGAATATCCAAACGGGCCAACCATTTTGCTGCTGCCGTCAGCCTTGCCATCACCGTTTCCATCCATGAATTTGTAAACATTCGGAATACTGAATGCAATAGCGCCATCATTCATGGGGTAAACACCCACAGGAATATTCAGTGTGTCGTTGAAGTGCGTAAATTTATCTGCCTTGCCATCACCATCAGTATCTTCCAGTATCGATATACGATCAGCACCCTTGCCGGTTGGAGCAGGTAATGGATAATCAAAAGATTGTGTTACCCACATCCGGCCTTTAGCATCAAAAGCGATATTAACCGGCTTTTGAATATCCGGCTCTGACGCGAATAGTTGTATTTCAAATCCATCAGGAATTTTAAACCCTGCCATCTCCTCCTCCGGTGTTCGTGCCTGTGTGGTCCTGATATTATCCGTAAAAACCTGTCCGCTGTATTTATTTTCATCATCTGGCTTCGACCTACTGCAGCTTGTCAGCAAGACAACACTAAAAAGAACCAGGAAAAATTTTCTAAAATCAATCATAAAATGGGGAATTTAGATTGGGGAATTCAATAAAGTAAATCAGTCATTGCTGATAAATTTCATATATCAATACCATGATACTGACTAATGATTCAGGGGTCACAGTAAATCAATATATAGAAAATAAATTAAAATGCTTTACTGATTTTTTCAGACAGTCTGACAATTATCTGAAGGCAGGAGAATAATGAGATTACTAACGCTACCATCACCGTTAATATTAAAATATACTTTTCATTCAGCTGAAAGCAGAAGAATAAAAGTCTCTTTATCCAACGAACTATTTCTATGCTGAATTTCTTGCCGCATTTATGATTCCAAACATGGATCGGATGATCAGTTTGCGGTAACGAATTTCATACATCTTATTCTCTTCGGTCAGATTTCGTATGTTCATTAATGCAAATTGCTGAATTGCAATCAATGGCAAGACAATCCGTTCGCGAAGACGCACCGAGTCACGGATGTTTGGATTGTTCCCCATCAATTCGTTCAGGCCAGATATATTCAATGCCTCTTCACTTGATAGCTTAAATTCCGCAAACATTTTCTTCCAGAACTCACCGAATTCAGGATCGCTTGCCAGGTAGGTAGTTGCGTTATAATAGGTTTTGGTAAGCGACATCATACTATTGCCCAGCAGTGTGCGGAAGAATAACGAGTTCTTATATAACTGTTTGAGCTTTTCTCCGTCTCCGTGATCTTCCAGTCTCCTGATCGCACTGCCTACTCCGTAAAAACCTGGAATATTTTGCTTCATCATAGCCCATGAGCCTACAAATGGAATCGCCCGCAGGTCTTCAAATTTTAATCCGTCTGAAGCATTGCGCTTCACCGGACGTGAACCAATATTGGTATCGCCAAAGAAAGACAGCGGAGTAACTTTTTCAAGATATGGAACAAACTTAGGATGATGTTTCAATCCAAGATAAGCCTCATAGCCTGCATCCGCCAGTTTATCAAGCAACCCTTTGTCCTCATCGGTCATTTGATTTTCGGGATGCTTAAATACAGCGCCCTCAAGACCTGCCGATAAAAGTTGCTCAAGATTGAATTTACAAGATGCTACCTTCCCGAAGTTGGAACTAATCGTCTGGCCCTGCACGGTAATCTGCACCTCTTCATTTTCAATGGTATTACCCAATGAGGCGTAAAAGTCGTGTGTGTTTCCACCACCCCGGGCCGGAGGTCCCCCTCTTCCATCAAAAAAGATCGCCTTCAGTTCATACTTTCGCGAAACCGATGTAAGATTTTCCTTTGCCCTGAATATAGACCAGTTAGCCCTGAGATAACCACCATCCTTGGTTCCATCTGAAAATCCGAGCATGATGGTTTGGTGATTGTTTCGCTGTTGCAAATGATTCCTGTATTCTTCAACCTGATAGAGTTGTTCCATAATTGACGGAGCATGCGTCAGATCGTCAATGGTTTCAAACAACGGAACAACATCGAGTTCAAGTCCTTCCACGGTTCCGATGAGTAACCGACCCAGTTTATAAACTTCAATGATGTGCAACGCACTCTGGCAGTTGCTGATCACATAACGATGGCTCCCTGTTTTGCCATTGGAATTTTGAATGGCAGCAATCGCTCTGATACTGTTTAATGTCTCAATGACCAGTGGATCTTCTGTAGTAAGGTTGTCAAGTGATACATTCAGATCAAGTAAATATTTAATCCGATCCTGAAGGTTTAATTTTTCAAACTGATCACCTGAGATGGATTTTCCTTCGCGCGATAATTCATTCAATATCTGCAACCATACATAATCATGCTTACGGCTGTCCTGCCGGATGTCCAGGCTGGCAAAATAAAATCCGAACTGTTTCACCTTTAATATGAATGAATCCAGTAAATCCAGGAACAAACCACCATGATCATCAACCAGTAGTTTTCTTGCTGACTGAAGATCGTGTATTAACTCATGCACATGATTATATCCTTTCTCAGTGCCAAATACCCAGTTATAAATTTTTCTTTCAATGTCGATCATGATTTTATCGACACCTTTGAAAGTAAGTCTTCTGCGCAGAATCCGAACATCACGATAATAACATTTCAGAATAGATTCCTGAAGACGGGCTGCTACTTTCAGAGTGATTTCACTGGTTACAAATGGATTTCCATCCCGATCACCACCAGGCCAGAATCCAATAACCATCAGGCGGTTATTTTTCCATTGCGAAATCGGTATATCAAGACCTGCAGCAAATTTTTCAATGATTTCCGGAATGGCATGATAGAAAACATTTTCCAGGTACCAGCACAAGGTAATGGCCTCGTCATACGGTGTCGGTTTTGTGTCGTTGATAAATCCGGTTTTGCCCAGTTGCTGAAGCAGGAGATTTATGTGCCCCAGCTCATTCGAGCGAATCGATTTTTCAAGATCGGTAAGAATACCTAACACATGGCCTGGATAAAATTGTGTCGGGTGAGCGGTAAGTACCGGCCGCAAACTAAATTCTTCCAGATGCTTTGCCAGCAGTTCTTCTTTATGCTCAAATTTTGCATGTAAAAGCAAGGAAGCAATGGTACCCTTTCCCGTAAGGTCATTAATTTGTTCAAAGGCGGAATCCTCGATTGAATCAAATAAGGCTACCTGCCGCTCAATATACTGGATAAAACTGAAGAGCAGGTCAAACTGCTCGCCTTGACCGGTGCCTGGTGTAAAATCCTGAAAAAACTGATTAAGAATTTCAATAGCCGATTTTCCCTCTTCAAAGCCCGTTTCACAATACTGCTGCAACAAAGGCAAAAGCGTGCCTGTGCGGAAAATATTCTGATAAGGCAGTTGCAGAAACAGGCTGTTATAAATGTGATACCTGGCTCCAATGGTCTGATTGTATGTTGGCATGGCTCAATATGAGATCCGAAAATAGCAGAAAGTGTTGGAAGTTCTATTTTTTGAACAATTCGAACTCAAGCGTTGTTAATAAATGTTATTGTTTGTAAGTCATTTTTAGTCTACCTTTTCATTAGATAATGATCTCGCTTATGAAAAAAATTTACATTCCGGCTTTAATCCTTCTTGTTCTATCGTCCTGCCTTGGTTATAAGGAACTTCCCGTGGAGTATGATTATAGTTACAAGGGAAACTTCAAAAAATACCGAACCTTTGAAATCATGCATCCGGTTGGTCTTGAGGATACTACCATGACCAACGAAGTAATAGAAAAATCGATTATTTCAAGGATGAAATTTCTTGGTTACAAACAAACAGACAACAAACCGCACCTCATCGTAGGGTTTAAAATGTATGGCGACAGCCTTCGTTTTAATGGGTATAATCAACCCGAGATAGAAGATTGGGTAAAATCCCAGGATCAAAATATTGACTACGATTCAAAGAAGTTGGACATGAAAACGGGCACCTTGCTCATCCAGTTCTTTGACAGAAGACAAAACCGGTCTATCTGGCAAGGATACGCCACTACCTTGTATGGTGGTATTAATTTTAACAGCGAGCGCCATCTGCGAAATGCTGTAATTTCCATTCTGGATAAGTATCGGTTTATGGCGGAAGGTTTTACGGAAGGTACACACCGCTCAGATAAAAGACGACCTCTGATGTGAGAAAACCGGATTTTTCTTCTCCAAACAGAAAAATCCGGTTTTAAATATTTCTTCTCCCAGCCATCATAAGATATTTTTTTAACTCTCATTTCATTGATTATAAAGAAGTAATCCTGGTGCCTCTCAAAACCTGATGGTTTTTATTATAAAACAGAGAGGCCGAAAAGTCAAATGACCTTTTTGGGGTTTAAAAAATAATTCTACCTTTGCGAACCCTTTTTTAAGGGGTTAATGATTGCCCGATGGTGTAACTGGCAACACGCTTGATTTTGATTCAAGAAAGTCCAGGTTCGAGCCCTGGTCGGGCAACAAAAATCCCGGTTTAAAAGCCGGGATTTGATTTTTAAAGAAAAAAGGTATGGCAGTAAAAATAGTTTCTGGTCGCGCTACCACCTACCTGGCGGAAAGGATTGCTCATGCCTATGGCGAACCGCTTGTTACAGTTAATTATCAACAATTCAGTGATGGAGAGATGTCGCCATTTATTGGTGAATCGGTAAGAGGTCATGATGTATTTATTGTGCAGTCAACGTTTGCTCCGGCAGAAAACTTCATGGAGTTGTTGCTGATGATTGATGCGGCAAAAAGAGCAAGCGCCCTGAATGTCAATGTTATTATCCCCTATTTCGGCTACGCCCGTCAGGATAGAAAAGATAAGCCCCGGGTAGCCATTGCAGCTAAATTAATTGCAAACCTGCTTTCTGCTGCCGGTGCAAACCGAATCATGACATGTGATTTACATGCCGACCAGATTCAGGGTTTTTTTGATATACCGGTAGATCACCTTGATGGTAATTACATTTTTGTTCCCTACCTGAAGTCGCTGGGGCTAAAAAATATCATGTTTGCTTCTCCCGATGTGGGTGGAATCAAACGGGCCAGAAGTTTTGCAAAATTTTTTGGTGCTGATCTCGCGGTCTGCGACAAATTCCGAAAAGAAGCCAACAAAATCGAATCCATGCGATTGATTGGCGAAGTAGAAGGAAAGGACGTGATTCTTATTGATGATCTTGTAGATACAGCCGGAACGATTTGCAAAGCAGCCGGTTTGTTAAAGGAAAAAGGAGCCAGCACGGTGCGCGCAATTTGCACCCATCCTGTACTTTCAGGAAATGCCTACGAAACCATTAATAATTCTGTATTGGAAGAACTTGTTGTGTCGGATACAATCCCCTTAAAGCATGAAACACCAAAAATTAAAGTTTTGACTGTTTCAGATTTATTCGCCAAGGCGATCCGTAAGATTCACGATCATGAATCGATCAGCTCATTATTCATTCGCTTATAAATAACTAATTATAAATTAAACAATCACAATTATGAAAACCATCGAGATTATAGGGTATCGAAGAGCAAATCTCGGCAAGTCGGACGCCCAGAGAATCCGTCATGAAGGAAATGTACCATGCGTGTTATACGGTGGAAGTGAACAAATCCATTTTTATTCACCCGTTATTTTATTCCGCGATCTGATTTACACCAACGAAGCGCACTTTGTGCATTTGAATATTGAAGGTGAAGAGTGTCAGGCGATTTTACAGGAAGCACAGTTTCACCCGATCAGTGAAAATATCCTTCACGTAGATTTTCTTCGCATCAGTGAAGACCGCAAAATTAAAATGGAAATACCTGTGCGTCTGATTGGTCAGGCTCCCGGTGTTTCAAAAGGTGGTGCTTTGGTTAAGAAGCGTAATACATTGAAAGTATTCGCTTTTCCTAAAGACATGCCTGATCACGTGGACGTAGATTGTTCAGAGCTTGATTTTCACCATTCTGTAAAAGTAGGTGATGTAATCCTGGAGAACATGGAATTACTTGATCCAAAACAAGCTTCAATTGCTGTGGTAGAAGTACCACGCTCTGCGAAACTTGCAGATGAAACAGCTGCTGCTGCACCTGCCGCTGCTGCGCCTGCCGCTGAAGCTAAAAAAGCTGAAGCCCCCAAGAAAGACGAAAAGAAAAAGTAATAATCACTTTCCCAATACAAAAAGTCCCGTCTTCCGATCCTTATCGGGACGGGATTTTTTGTTTATTTGAATTGATGAAGTATTCCTTATGAAGTATTTAATAGCTGGGCTCGGAAACATCGGACCGGAATATGAATTAACCCGCCACAACATCGGCTTTCTGGTGCTTGACCGTATTGCCGACAATCATAAAATCGATTTCACCACACAACGGCTGGCTGACAAGGCAGAACTGAAATTCAAAGGAAAGCAACTGCACCTGATCAAGCCCAACACCTACATGAACCTGAGCGGCAAGGCCATTGCTTACTGGTTGCAGGAATTAAAGATCCCTAAGGAAAACCTGCTGGTAATTGTTGATGATCTTGCCCTGCCATTCGGCACATTGAGAATGAGAACCAAAGGAAGTGCTGCCGGACACAATGGATTAAAAAATATCGAACTTATTTTAGGTGGTCAGGAGTATACACGACTGCGCTTTGGCATTGGCAGTGAATTCAACAAGGGCCAGCAGATCGATTATGTGCTCAGCAATTTCACACCAAAAGAATTTGAAGAACTGCCACCCATTATGGACAAAGCGGAAGAAATGATAAAATCGTTTTGCACCATTGGGCCTGAGCGGACAATGAATTTCTTTAACAAGTAAGTCGGTATCTTTCCACTATTTTACTCATTTCAATGAGTAAAATTTTTTCGTGCTATGTGCCAAATAATCTTTTAAAAAACCCCTTCTTTTTTTTCTTCTCCTTTTCACCAAAAGTACGGGTAGACTCTTTTTCCTTCTTACCAAAAATTTTCTCAAGTACATTGGTATCTGATTTATAGAGATCGCATGAAAGTCTTTGTTCAAGATCAGCCGGCAATGGAGCAAACCGTGCCTGACTGAGTCTTGTAAATTTCCGGTCGGAATTTACCTGTTGAAAAAAAGCAGCTACGACTGGCAGTGCTGTAGTTGCGCCCTGACCAAGGGAGGTGGAACGAAAACGGATGCGCGGATCATCTGCGCCTACCCACGATCCGATCACCAGCTTTGGTGTGATTGCCATAAACCATCCATCGGCATTCGATTGTGTAGTACCGGTTTTTCCTGCCATGTCATTATGAACACCATACCTGGATCGCATGGCGGCTCCCGTACCTTCATTAACAACGCGCTGTAACATATGCACCAGCATTCGTGCGTTTTCTTTTGTCAGCACCTGCTCGCCTTTTACGACACTGAATTTCTCAAGCGTTACATTGTCGCGCGAAGCAATGGACGTTAAATAATAAGGTTTCACGGAACGACCATTGTTTGCAATACAGGAATAGGCGGTAACCATTTCCGCAACCGAAATACTGGGTGTGCCCAACGCCAGAGACGGTACCCGATCCAGTTTACTCGTTATTCCCATTTTCTGCGCCAACTCAACCGTTCTGTCAATACCTGCCATTTCCAGCACATGAACAGCGACTGTGTTTACCGAATAGGTTAATCCACCTTCCATCGAATATTTTAAATCATAATTATCTTCAGTATTTGAAGGTGTCCATTCGTCTGCACCCGCATAGGTTGTTCTTTCTGCTGAAATAAAGTCACAAGGCTCTTCACCCGCTTGCAGGGCAGCTGCATAAACAATGGGCTTGAAGGTTGATCCTACTTGTCGCCTGGTGCTTTCCCTTACATGATCGAACTGAAAATAGTGATGATTGATACCTCCAACCCAAACACGGATTGCACCAAGTTGCGGATCCATCGCCAGCAATCCGGCATTCAGAAACTTTAAGTAATGCCTGATCGAATCCACCGAACTCATTTCCACTTCTTTTTCACCTTGCCAGGTAAAAACATTCATCATAATGGGCTTATTCATAAGCTGCATAATTTCCTCATGCGACTTTCCGGCTTGACTCAAATTTTTATACCGATCTGATTTTCTGATTGCTTCTTCCAGCACGCCCGGTTGCCTATGCCAGGGATCTGTTTTTCCCCAATGCTTTATAAAACGATCCTGCAATAATGCCATCTGTTTTGTGGTTGCTGCTTCAGCATGGCCTTGTAATCTCGAATCAATAGTTGTATAGATCTTTAATCCATCGGTATAAAGGTTATAGGGTTCGCCCCGGTCGTTGGTATGATCACGGCACCACGCGAGCAATTCACTACGGATGTATTCACGGAAGTAGGGTGCCAGGCCTGAGTGATGGGTAATCTTGTTATACTGCAATATCAGCGGCAATGATTTTAATGAATCAACTACTGGTGATGGCAGCTTGTCATATTTTTTCATTTGTTCAAGAACAACGTTTCTTCGTTCCTTTGACCGTGCTGGAAAAATGCGGGGGTTATATGAATGTGTAGCCTTCAACATACCAATGATTACAGCACACTGATCAGGAGAAAGTTCCGAAGTGGGCACGGAAAAGAATCGTTGGGCAGCCGATTCAATGCCATACGTATTATCACCGAAGGGAACGGTGTTTAAATAAAGCGCAAGCAATGTGTTCTTATCATAGACGCTCTCCATTCGCGAAGCCACTACCATCTCACGCATTTTATTGATGAGAAGTGAAAACATCCAGTAACGCTTGCGCGGAAATAAATTCTTTACAAGCTGCTGGGTTAAGGTGCTGCCTCCCCCTGAAGCATCGTTTTGAAACAAAATACTTTTGAACAACACACGACCGAGGCTTCGATAGTCAATTCCATTATGATCATAGTAGCGGATATCTTCCGTTGCCAGCAATGCATTCACAACATGTGCAGGAAGTTGATTATAACGAATATCAGACCGCTCCTGAATAAAGTAACGGCCCAGCAAAACACTATCCGCGCCATACACTTCAGAGGCTACCGGATTCTCAACAAGCCTTAATTCTTCACGACTGGGAATACGGCCGAGCAAGCCACTTAAAACCAGCAGAAACAAAAATGCAATACAGGTAATGAGCAAACCACTCAGTATACCAGTCACAACCAGTAACTTACCGGGGCGTGACTGCCTCTTAAAGAAAATTAGGAAACTATTACCTAAGGCAAATACTTTACTGAATAGTCTTTGAATCATGAATACGGTACAACCTGAACGCAAGTACGGCTAAAATATTTTAATGCGAGGTTTCAAACTGATGAGTGACCGCTTTACGGGTTGAGATCAGTAGAATTTACAATATCAATTACTTATTTATTATTTGATCAACATGTATTGTCAGTAACGCACTTCTTAACAAAATCTTGTTTCGAGCCCTATAACAGCGGATTAGCTGAAATTGAATTATAAAATCTATTAGTAAATTAGACTATATAATTTAACCAAACCCAAAATCCATGAAAACACGCATAATACTAACATTGGCTATTGCTGCTACGGTATCCCTTTTAATTTTAACAGGTTTCAATGCCACAATACAAGCACCTGACTCGCCTTACATTTTGGTGGAAGTGTATGAAATTCCGAGTTATCCCGACCGTGGTGTTCATATCCACTATGGTAATAACAAGCGTGAAGTTATCCCGTTTCCAGGCATGAAACCAGAAGACCACGATGAGGCGGGTGATATTACCCTGTCAGCAATTAACAAACTCCAGGCCCAGGGCTATCAAATTGAATCTACTTCAGCGGGGTTGGATCAGGCAGGCATGATCACCAAAATTTTTATGCGTAAAAAATAAAATGAGTATGCAGCGTTCCAATTCCTCGCGGAGTCTTGCTCCTGACTCTCCGATTGATTAAAATCATAATCGAACAACTCACTATTCGGAAAAGCAGTTCGAATAATCTGCTGTAAACCGGAATATTGTAAGGTCGTGATTTTAGTAAACAATCCTGATACCATATTATCTTTGAACCGATGAATAAGCCAATCCGGGTTGAGGGAATAGACGTTGATATTCAATTGGTGTTTCGACAGGAACATATTGAACTGGTGTTGCCGCATTTCCAGCGGGTAGGTCTTCCTACAACTTTGATGGATGAAATGATCAACGCCTATATTAAATCAGGAGAAACCGTATCCTATGAAAGATGGTTTTTAGAATACGGGCAAAGAGTTATCAATCCTATGATGAATCAGAAGTTAGGCAGAAGCAAAGAGCACCCTACCTTTAATAATTTGCTAAAGCATGCGTTGAAAGAAATCCTGGAAAGCAATACTTTGTTAAAGCAATTCAAAAATTTTCCAAAACAGCCACTGTGATACTGGTTTCATCTTGGCGATATTATAATTTCGTCTGGATAAGGAACGACCGAGCCGGTTGACTCTAATATTGGCATGGGTGCTTTCTGTTCCTTTAATCGTTTCCCTAACGTATCTGCCAGAACCCTTGCCCTTTTGATTTCTGTTTCGATTAAATTGATGGATTCTGAAATATCGCTTTCTGTATCATAAAGTTCGAAATGGCTGTCGAGATGAAAATACATCAGCTTCCATCTTCCATCCCTGATGATGCTGAAGGGCTGCACGTCTTTATGCCGCCCCAGATGTGAATGTGGATAATGCCAGGTAAGATACCGCGATGGGAGTTTTTTATTTTTAAGGACGTATGTTGAAAAATCAATACCGTTCACTTTTTGTATGGTAGATGGTTTCTTAATTCCCGCCAGTGAAGCAATGGTAGCGAATAGATCTTCTGCCATTACATTATCTTCATTTACAGATGCCGGAGGTGTAACATGCGGCCAGTAAAAAATTAACGGCACTCGTATACCGCCTTCGTAACCCGCTGTTTTTCCAGACCGCAAAGGTGCATTATGAACATTTCGGGGCTCTCCTCTGGCCACATCACTTAATCCGCCATTGTCAGACATGAAAATAATAATTGTGTTTTCTGTAAGTTTATTTTCATCCAGGTAATTCATAATGTCTCCCAGACTTTTATCCATGCCTTCCACCAGGGAAGCATATTTAGCTTCAATCGTATCGAGGCCCATATCATAATATTGCTGAACAAATCTTTTATCTGCCACAATGGGGGTATGTACAGCATAATGAGCCATGTAAAGAAAAAATGGTTTTTTGGTTTGTCTTGCATGATCCACTTCACTCAACGCCTCCAGGGTAAGGGCTTCGGTTAAAAAGATATCCTTTCCCCAATACTTCTCAAGGCCAGGCACAGCTCTTATATTTTTTTTATCCGCACTGTTTCCAAAATTATTTAATCCATAATAACTGGCCGGATGTCCTGCTGCAGTACCTCCAATGTTTATCTCAAAGCCCAGATTTTTTGGATCTGCACCTGGTGTATCAAAGGGACCAAAGTGTGCTTTGCCAATATGGATGGTGGAATACCCATTATCTATCAACAGTTTTGGTAACGCGGTGGCATAAATAGAATTTTCATAACCGGGTACATGGCTAAAGCCATTCTTATTCCAGGCAGGTTGTCGAATGCCTGAAACATCCGGTTCTGAATTTTCATTTTTGGTTAGTGTCCAGGTGGTAACATGATGACTGAGAACATTCATCCCTGTCATGATTGAAATACGAGTGGGCGTGCAGTTTTGATTTGCGTAGGCATGAGTAAATTTCATTCCTTTAGCAGCCAACCGCTCCATGTTGGGTGTAGAAAATTTCTTATTCTGACTGGTTTGTTCTTTATAAAAAGGAACAGAAGTATCCTGCCAGCCCATGTCGTCAACTAAAAACAAAACAATATTAGGTTGTTCCATCACCTGTTGTTGAGATAATGCAGGCTGAGACAAAAAAACAATGATTACTATTTTCAGACAATGGAATAAAAAAGAATTCATGTAAGTCGTTTAGGATACGTCTAATGAAATTGAGTAATCACTCTCCATACTACTTAGTATTAAACATAAATAAAATCACCCCGCCCAACCCTCTCTATCCAGACTTCTGTATTGAATTGCTTCCGCGAGATGTTCTATTTTAATTTCAGCAGCTCCTTCCAGATCAGCAATGGTGCGGGATACTTTCAAGATGCGATCATAGGCACGGGCAGAAAGTCCCAGACGCTCCATGGCGGTTTTCAATAACGTGCGGCCCGCATCGTTAATCACACAAATTTCTTTCACCATGTTGCTTGGCATCATGGCATTGCAGTATACATTCTTCTGATCCTTGAAACGCTCGCTTTGTATGTCTCTCGCTTTCACCACACGCACCCGGATTTCTTCGCTCGTTTCGTTCTTACGCTGTGTAGTCATCTGATCGAAACTCACCGGCACCACCTCCACATGCAAGTCAATGCGATCAAGCAACGGACCGCTTACTTTACTCAGATAACGCTGCACTACGCCCGGTGCGCATACACACTCTTTTTCAGGATGATTATAATATCCACACGGACAAGGATTCATACTCGCTACCAGCATAAAATTTGCCGGAAACTCGATCGACATTTTTGCGCGTGAAATAGTAACGCGTCTTTCTTCCATCGGCTGACGCATTACTTCCAGCACTGTGCGCTTGAACTCAGGGAGTTCATCCAGAAACAAAACACCATTATGCGCTAAGGAAATTTCTCCAGGTTGTGGATTGCCTCCCCCGCCGACTAAAGCTACGTCAGAAATCGTGTGGTGCGGACTCCGGAATGGTCGCGTGGTTAAGAGTGTTGCATCGGCACCCACCTTGCCAGCTACTGAATGAATTTTGGTTGTCTCGAGTGCTTCGTTCAATGTAAGTGGCGGAAGAATAGAAGGCAATCGTTTTGCAAGCATGGTTTTACCTGCACCAGGCGGACCAATCATGATGGCGTTGTGCCCACCGGCTGCTGCAATCTCCAGGGCACGTTTGATATTTTCCTGACCCTGCACATCTTTAAAGTCGGCATCATAAATATTTACACGACTTTGAAAAATCTCACGCGTATCAATCCGCAAAGGTTGAATTTGTTTTTTGCCTTCAAAGAAATCAATCGCCTCTTGTAAGGTTTCCACGCCAATCACATCGAGGTTATTCACAATGGCTGCCTCCCTCGCATTCATCTTTGGCAACACAAATCCTTTAAACTCATCCTTGCGCGCCTGAATGGCAATGGGCAGCACCCCTTTTATAGGCCTTAGAATTCCATCGAGCGAAAGCTCACCCATGATGAGATACTTATCGAGGTTCTCTGCATCAATCTGTCCTGACGCTTTCAGCACGGCCAGTGCAATGGGCAGATCATAGGCACTTCCTTCCTTACGTAAATCAGCAGGAGCGAGATTGACCACGACCTTATTGCGCGGCATAAAAAACTTCAGACTCTTGAAAGACGACTCCACGCGGTGCTGACTTTCCTTCACCGCAGTATCTGGCAGTCCGCTCATATGGAAATCCTTTCCCTGTGTCACGTTTACTTCAACGGTGATGGAACGGGCATCTACTCCATGTACAGCACTTCCAAAAGTTTTGGCTACCATCTTATCTCAAATTCAAAATTTCAAATTTCAAATTATATCGAAGATAGGAATCTTTGCGAAGAAACCTGATCGTTTAACCGATCACTTCCTTCTCAATCAACAGAATAAGGATGTGAATGATTTTGATGTGAACTTCCTGAATCCGGTCCGCATAACCGAAATGAGGCACGCGTAATTCTATGTCGGCAAGCGGAGCGAGTTTACCTCCGTCTTTTCCTGAAAGGATAATTACTTTCATTCCTTTCTCCCTGGCAGTTTGTGCTGCTTTGATGATGTTGGCCGAGTTTCCGCTGGTACTTATTCCCAACAGCACATCGCCTTTGTTACCCAACGCTTCGAGGTAACGTGAAAAGACAAAGTCATAGCCAAAGTCATTGCTTACGCAGGAGATATGGCTTGGGTCGCTTACGCAGATGGCAGGTATCGCTTTACGATTGTCGCGATAGCGGCCGGTTAGTTCTTCAGCAAAATGCATGGCATCGCAATGAGAACCTCCATTGCCGCAAGAGATCACTTTACCTCCTTGCTTTACAGAATCAGCAATTGCCTTTGCAGCTGCTTCTATATTCTTTAAATTCTCTTCGTCATTCAGAAATCCCTGAAGAACTTCAGCAGCCTGATTCAGCTCCTTTGAAATGATGGAGATATAACTCATAAAAACAAACTATGATTTTGCGCCCGATGATTGTTCTTTAACGTCTCCTGCAGGAGGTTGCTGCAGATCGTAAACCCTGGCTTTGAGTGTGTTGTTTTCATGCCGTATGATTTCCTTCTCACGTTCGGCATTTCTTGTTTCAATCCAGTTCCAGATAAAATCAACTATGAATAAGAGTACACCCAGTATGGCTCCATAGCGCATCATCCATATTTTTGAATACAGTCCGTACAGCAAGCCTAAGTCTTCTTTCTGCGCTTCAATGAAAAGAATTAAAAATAATGTCACCAGATGATAGGATCCAAATATGACGAAGAAGATGCGTCTGCGTTGATTCATTTAATTTTCCATTAATTAACAAACTTATAGTTTTTCAACCAAAGCAAAAGTGAAATATCTTTAAAAACAGTACACCCTATGATGTCACTATACGTGTGATCGTTCGGCCCCCTGTATGGCCGCCAGCTTGCGATACAGACCGTTTTGATTACTTAATTCTTCGTGAGTACCCCGCTCTGATATTACTCCATTCTGAATCACAACAATTTCATCAGCATGTTGAATTGTACTAAGCCTGTGGGCGATTACAATAGAGGTACGGTTTTTCATCAGGTTAAATAGTGCGTCCTGCACGAGCCGCTCCGATTCTGAATCCAGTGCTGATGTAGCTTCATCGAGAATAAGTATGGGTGGATTCTTTAATACAGCCCGGGCAATACTCAATCGCTGACGTTGGCCGCCCGAGAGTTTAGATCCGCGTTCGCCAATATAGGTTTGATAACCGTTTTCAGACTGCATGATAAAATCATGGGCATTGGCTATGCGGGCTGCATGAATCACATCTGCCTCTTTCACCTGAGGCATGCCAAAAGCTATGTTGTTGAAAATCGTATCATTGAAAAGTATCGACTCCTGGGTAACTACGCCAATCTGCCTGCGCAATGATTCGAGTTCAAGATCTCTGAGCGATATGCCATCGATTAAAACCTCTCCTTCTACCGGATCATAAAAGCGTGGCACCAGATCAGCCAGTGTTGACTTGCCTCCGCCCGAAGGTCCGACCAGGGCCACCGTTTTCCCCTTCGTAATGTTAAGATTTATATTTTTTAGTACATGCTCGGTGTCATAGGCAAAGCTTACATTCTTAAACTCAATCTCTTTCTCAAATGATTTTAATTCAATGGCGTTGGGCTTACTCGTTATTACAGGCTGCTGATCAATTAAAGAAAAAATCCGCTTTGCAGAAGCAGTACCGCGCTGGAGCGAAGTGATTCCGTTGGAGAAATTCTTGGCTGGTTGTATGATCATCGCGAACACGGCAAGGAAAGTCATAAAGGCTGCCGGTTTTAGTGTAGACTCAGCACTCAATACCATGTTGCCGCCAAAAAATATAATTCCGGAAATAATCAACACTCCCAGTATCTCTGACACCGGAGATGCCAGTTCATTTTTATAAGACATGGACTTACTCGTTTTGCGATAATAGCCACTCTCATTTTCAATTTTATCGATTACAAAATTGCGCGCATTAAACGCCTTGATTACGCGCATGCCGCTGAAGGTTTCATCCAGGATATTCAATATCCTCCCGAGCGATTCCTGGCTTTGAGTGGCTTGCTTTTTCAATCTTTTTATGATCTCTGCCAGCACGCCACCGGTTACAGGCAAAACCAATAGGGTAAACAGGAATAGCTGCGGTGAAATGGTGAACAACACAAAAAAGTAAACTACAATCGTGATGGGTTCCTTCATCACCGCTTTTAAACTATTCATTACAGAATTCTCAACTTCATTCACATCATTGGTAAACCTCGAGATCAGATCACCTTTTCTTTCATTATTAAAATAACCGATATGCAGTTGTGTCACTTTTTTAAAAATATCCATCCTGATATTCTTCACCAGATCGACACGTATTTTTGTGGCCATCACACGCTCAAGGTATCGGAATGTATTTGCCAGGATAACACATGTTACGATCAAGGCGCACACAAACAGCAAGGCATTCACAGATCCTTGTGATATGGCAACCTGCAGGAAATAATGATTGAATACGCCCACGATATAATTAACGGATAATTGAAAATCCGGCAGAGGCGGAACGGTGGTCACTTTTGTCTGATTAAACAATGTGTCGAGCATGGGCATTACCAGCACGATATTGAAGGCTCCGAAAATGATACCTAATATGGAGAAACCAAAAAATAAGATTAACCGTGATTTGAGTTTATTGGTATAAGAAAGAATCCGGAAAAAGGTATTCATTAAGTCTAATTAAAAATCATACAGCCGTTGTGGAATATTCCAGCGCAAAGCTACTGAAGTAATGGATGTGTTGTTATTATAAAATGAAAGGTCGGATTTACTCTGCCGGATAATCTGACTGGCATCTAAAAAGAGATTGTGCTTCAGCATATAAGAGGCAGTCATGTTCAGCGATACAATCGTGTTGCTTACACCCTGCCCTATGGTATTGTTGTATTCCTGCTCGCGGGTCTGGCCTCCCTTTAAAATATCAGTTCCCCAGTTTTCACCTTCTCCGTCACGGCCAATGTTAACATAACCTGCTTTGGCCATCAGGTTTAATCTGGGCCAGGGCTGATAGCGGACAATGCCAATCAACTCCTTGAAATTCCCGCCCAATGGATGCGCCAGCGACTGGCGGTAATTGCTGTAGCTGCCGTATTGCGTTGTGTGTGAATAGGTATAGGGTCTTACCACGTTTGCTTCCATTTGCAGATCAAGGTTAGAGACGCCCAATGCATCAATATATTTTATGCCGCCCTGCAGCGCAAATTTATTCGCCCACCAGCCATTGCCTGCTGTGATTTCATCCAGCACAAATTCATCCAGCACCGCCTGACCATAAATGGAAACGCCTTTAAACGCATTCCATTTAAAATCCATACCGAGCAAAGCATTATCGCTGCTGCCATATTGTTGCTCAATGGCACGATAAAAAATTACAGGGTTGAGATAGCTTGGATCAAACGTATTGTTATTGGTTGAATCTTTAGGACTGAAGACCACCGATTCAAACACTCCGATATTCAACTTCCTGCCGATGTTAATGCTGGCATGATGAAACACCATGAATTTTTCAGGATATCGCGACTTGGCGGAAGACTTGACATCAGCTGCCATCCGGTTAAGCTGATACATGTAATTGATCTTCCACACTTTCACATTGGCTCGCACAAAAAGAGTTGGTGGTGAATAATCTGAAAAGATAAGAGAGCGGTAACCATTGCCAATAAAAGTGCGGTCATTGCCAAACTGCAGATAAATATGTTTGCTGATATTAAAGTCGATATAGGCACGTGCCTGAAAAAAGTCGACACCATTTTCTTTAAAGTCTTTCCAGAAGCCCTCGTGAGGCACCACGGGATTTATCGACATCTGTTCATCAACATAAGAAGGTAACACAGACTGGTTCTCACCCAGAAAAGTATAGAAGCCAACCTTGCGGTCAATCATACCACGTATTTCAACTCCTCGGGTATTTATCGTCACCGGATAATCCAGTCGGTTATCACTACCAGCACCGAGGTACAAGACCGGATTTACGTGCAGGTCAAACTCAGGAATGTCTACATACACCAGGTCAGATTTCTTGCGGTATAATTTTTTCAGAAATGGTTTCTTGCTCTCATTGGTTTCAGCCTGGCTCCACTCCCAGCTGTCGTTTCTCAGGTAGTCGCGATTGTACTGATCGGAACGGGAAGTAAAAAAACCCGCGGCCTCCAGCGTATCTACATACTGGACGATGGCATCGCGCTTATAGGGTTTCACGGAAGTGAAGAAGCCCGGAACAATCTTTCCTGATTTGATCTCATAGCGGTCGATCCAGTGATAATAGTCATCGTTGAGAGTAGCATTGGTGCTTTGGGCGCTCAGCTGATGGAACCAGGCCAGGAATAGTATACCGAAAAATATATGCTTCATTTTAATTCAATTAGTTCAAAAACAGCGGTTGATACCCAAAAACCTTCTGTTTTTTGCTTTTCGAAAGGGTTCAAATGCGAGTCTTTCAATATTGGCTCCGCAGCAAACGCACAATCTTAAGAATTTATTGGCAAATTTGAGGGTAGATGACTTGTATTTAGAGACTGTTTTTCTACTTTTGCAGTCCTTTAAGTAAGCAGAATATGAAAAATAGCATTCATCCAGAGTATAAAGAAGTGGTTTTTTGGGATACAACCAGCGATTTTAAGTTTTTAAGTCGTTCAACATCAGTTCCTAAGGAAACCATCACATGGGAAGACGGCAAGGACTATCCGGTAATAAAGGTCGAAGTAAGCTCAGCGTCACATCCCTTCTACACGGGCAAAAAGATGTTTCTGGACACGGCAGGTCGTGTGGAGAAATTCCAAAAGAAATACGGAAAGAAATAAAATATTTCTTCTTAGCGTGTTTTGCTTAAAAAAGGTCTCTGAAAAGAGGCCTTTTTTATTGCATGACTGGTAATGGTAATTTGTCAAAGGCTTATGATCAACCTATTTTAGCGGCATGAATGTAATCCTTTTTGATAACCCCACTATCCGTCAGGATTTATTGCCTTTTACATTCACCAGGCCCGTGGCGGATATCCGGGTTGGCATTCTTACCATTTCTGAAAAGTGGGAAAAATATCTGAAGGTTAAACCTTCATTCTCTACCGAACCCTATCTATCAAAAAAATTCCCTGTTCAGTACACCACCGACAATTTGTGGATCAATGGTGCGGTGTGCCCGAATGCAGAACTTTTATCTGCCATACATACATTGACCCCTGGCGATGCGATCTCAAAAGGAACAATGATTCTGGCGGTGCGCACACCCGATGATGAAGTGCCCGAAGTTATTACCGGAGCCATCACTGAATTTACTAATCCGGTTACGCTCATCGATCAGGTATGGAAAATCTATCAAAACAATGGTGCGGAGATAAGGGCAGATTTTGAATTGATAACACGCGGAAGAAAATCAGCAGGGATCACAGACATTCATACTAAAATTTATTCACCCGAAAATATTTTTGTTGAAGAGGGCGCTCAGGTAAGGGCAGCATTGCTGAATGCAGAGAACGGACCTATCTATCTGGGAAAAAATTCTTTCGTACAGGAAGGCGCACTCATCCGCGGACCCTTCGCACTTTGCGAAAGTTCACATGTAAATATGGGTGCCAAAGTGCGGGGCGATACTACCGTTGGACCCTTTTCAAAAATTGGCGGTGAGGTGAGCAACTCCGTGATATTTGGTTGCAGCAATAAATCTCATGATGGGTTCCTTGGAAATTCAGTGATTGGTGAATGGTGCAACATCGGTGCCGACACCAACACATCGAACCTCAAGAACAATTACGAAAACATTAAACTCTGGAACTACGCCAAAGGTGGATTCAAAGACACCGGACTTATGTTTTGCGGATTAATGTTCGGTGATCACAGTAAATGCGGTATCAACACGATGTTTAATTCCGGAACCGTAGTGGGTGTAAGCGCCAGTGTTTTTGGCGATGGCTATCCGCGCAATTTTATTCCATCGTTTTCATGGGGTGGGGCTGCCGGGTTCACCACCTTTAAATTCGATAAGGCCATGGAAACAGCAGCAAAAGCAATGGAACGAAGATCACTTCCGTTAACTGAAACAGATCAGGAAATTATGACTTATGTTTTTAATGAGTCAGCAAAATACCGCGTGTGGGAAAAGAAAACATGATGAGATTGATAAATATAAAAAACAGCAAGTAGTGAAGTTCTCTGATATCCCTGGCCTCTCTGATATAAAAGCAACCCTTATTGATTCTGTGCGCAATCAGCATATGGCACATGCCCAGCTTTTCCTGGGCAAAGCCGGAGCTTTAAATCTGCCATTGGCACTTGCCTATACGACCTACCTGCATTGTCAGAATAAAGGAGAAAATGATTCATGCGGCATTTGCGCTGCGTGCAGCAAAAGTCTGAAGCACATTCACCCCGATACCAATTTTGTATTTCCCCTAAACAACATCAAGAACGATAAAGATGAAGATCGTTTTAAGGCGGAGATCATGAAAGACTGGCGCACATTTTTAACTGAACAACCCTTTGGTGACCTCAACGACTGGGTGAATTTCTATGGAGGAGAAGACAAGCAGCCGTTGATTTCACGGGAAGAAGGACGTGAAATCATAAAGACACTTTCATTGAAACCTTTTGAGAGTACCTATAAAGTGATGATCATCTGGCAACCCGAACTGATGCATCCTTCAGCAGCCAATGGAATATTAAAAATCCTGGAAGAGCCACCACCCAATACTTTTTTTCTGCTGGTGAGCAATGCAGCTGAAAGACTTTTACCAACCGTTCTTTCACGCACGCAGATGGTTCAGGTTCCGCAGTTGAGTGATGAGGAAATCAGTGAATACCTGCAACTTAAAAACCCTTCCCTTAAGGAGGCGAGAAGGATTGAAATTATCCGACTTGCCGATGGCAATCTTAATCTGGCCGTAAAACTGATTGACAGTGAAGAGGATTTTTACCAGAGCCGGTTTGAAGAATGGATGCGTTCGTGTTTTAAACGCGACTATGCCAAACTGGTAAACTTTTCCGAAGAATTTCATGAAGCCGACAGACTCGGCCAGCGAAACCTGTTTCAATATGCATTGAGCATGATGCGGGAAACACTGTTACAATTTTCAGGAGCCGGTGCCATTGGCAGGTTAAAATCAAGTGAAGTGAATTTCGTTCAGAACTTCAGTAAAATCATGAGCGTAAACAAACTGGAAAAAATCAATCATCTGATCAGTGATGCATCGTATCACCTTGAGCGGAATGGCAGCGCCAAAATGATTTTTCTCGATCTCTCCATTCAAATTTCAAAGACATTAAATCCATAACCATTCGTTTATTTCTATGACAAAACAATTTCTTTTACTGATTATCTCACTGCTTGGCCTGCTATCAGGCTGTGCACAAAAGAGTGATAAAAATGATTATGTAGTTACCATAAAAACAAGTTATGGCGACATGGTGGCTATCCTGTATGATGAAACGCCCAGGCACAAAGAGAATTTCATCAAGCTGGCCAGGGAAAAATATTTTGACAGCCTGTTGTTTCACAGGGTAATGCAGGGTTTTATGATTCAGGGAGGAGATCCCGATTCAAGGAATGCCCAGCCAGGTCAACCACTGGGAATGGGTAGTCCTGGATATACGATACCCGCAGAATTCAATCCTGCCCTTTTTCATGAGCGGGGTGCTTTGTCTGCTGCCCGTCAACCCGATGAACAAAATCCAGGAAAGGAATCAAGCGGCAGTCAGTTTTATATTGTGCAGGGCACTGTGATCAATAAAGCGGATACTGACAATCTTAAAATTGATAATATGAAATTAAATCAGGGATTTCAGATGATTGCCGGCAACCCTTCCAACAAACCGTTAATGGACTCACTGATGGAAGTGTATGCCACTGGTGATATGCGTGCTTATCAAAAAAAGATTATCAGTCTGGTTCCGCGCATTGAAAAACTCACCAACCTGAAAATCACAAGAGAAGTATCACCCGAAAAAATTGAAGCATACACAACGATCGGTGGCGCTCCACACCTGGATGGTGAGTACACGGTGTTTGGAAAAGTAATAAAAGGACTTGACGTAGTTGATAAAATTGCTCTTATATCCGTAACCAGCGGCAACCGTCCTGTCGAAGATGTGCGCATGACCGTGACGGTGGAAGAAATGCCGCGCAAAAAAATCACGAAAGAATTCGGCTATCAATATCCTGAAGTTAAAAAATGAAAATTCTGATTACCGGTGCCAATGGTCTGCTTGGCTACAAGCTGGTGCAACTGCTAAGCAGGCAACCTGATGTGCAAACCATAGCGACCGGAAGAAGAATGATTTCAGATCTTCCTGCTGGTGTTTCATTTCATGAATTGGATATTACTGATCCTATTACAAACCGAAAATGTAATCGGTGAACTGAAGCCCGATGTTATCATCCATGCGGCAGCGATGACTCAGGTAGATCAGTGTGAAATGGAACATGATCTATGCTGGAAGGCGAATGTGACCGGAGTAGAAAACCTGATTGATGCCTGCGCAAAAAATCAAACACATCTGGTGCATGTGTCTACCGATTTCATTTTTGATGGCACCATGGACCGCTTGACGAAACTGCCATTCCCAGATCCAGTAAATTTTTATGGAGAAAGTAAGTTCGCGGCAGAACAGGCATTGCAACAATAGTACTATTGGATGGGCTATTTTACGTACTGTTCTCGTGTATGGCGTTACCCCCGATATGAGTCGAAGTAATATTGTGCTCTGGGTGAAGAAGAACCTGGAGGATGGCAAAAGCATTAACGTTGTCAATGATCAGTGGCGCACGCCTACACTGGCGGAAGATTTAGCGATGGGTTGTTTTCTCGCAGCAAGTAAAAAAGCAACAGGCATCTACAATATATCAGGTGAGGAAATGATGACCCCGTATGACATCGCCATACAAACCGCTGATTTTTTCAAACTCAACAAATCACTCATCAAGCCAACGGATTCCAGTACATTTAAACAACCTGCCGTGCGGCCGCTCAAAACCGGATTCATCATCACCAAAGCAAAACATGAACTGGGATATCAGCCACATTCATTTAAGGAAGGCCTGGCACTGATGGCTTCTCAACTCTAAAAGGTAATTATGCCATTGCTACCTTCACCATTTTTAAATAGAAAATAATTTTTGATCTTACCCGAATTCAACCAATAATACTATGTCAACTAATCGCGGAGAATGGGGCTCAAAGTTTGGTTTTATTATGGCTGCTGCGGGCTCTGCCGTTGGCCTTGGCAACATCTGGAGGTTCCCCTACCTCACCGGTGAAAACGGAGGTGCTGCCTTTGTACTGGTTTATATTCTTTGTGTAGTGCTGGTAGCAGCCCCTATGCTGATCAATGAAATTGCCATTGGCCGATTGACCGGTAAAAATCCTGTGGGGGCTGTTCAATCACTGGGAGGTAATAAGTTCTGGGTGGTACTTGTCGGGGTACTTCCATTGATCGTTACGTTTGTTGTGCTGAGTTATTACAGCACCATTGCCGGCTGGACCGTTGGTTATATTTTTATTTCACTCTTTTCAATCAAATCAACATTTTCTGAGTTCATCGCCAACCCATCGTATGTAATTCCTCTTGGTGCAGCAGTAATTCTGATGACTGCTTATATCGTGCTGGCCGGTGTTTCTGGTGGCATCGAGAAAGTCACGAAAATTCTGATGCCCATGCTTTTTGTGCTGTTGATTGTTGTGATCTTTCGAAGTGTTACTCTTCCCGGAGCAGGAAAAGGAATTGAATATTATCTGATCCCTGACTTTTCAAAAATTACCGGTAAGGTTATTCTGGCTGCCTTAACACAAGCATTCTTTTCATTGGGTGTGGGCTGGGGTATGATGATTACTTACGGATCATACCTGACCAAAAATCAGAATATCGTTACCTCAAGTTTGTGGGTAGGTGCGATGGACACTTCCATTGCCTTTCTTGCCGGCTTCATGATTTTTCCGGCTGTGTTTGCGTTCAATCAATCTCCTGATCAGGGAGCAACACTGGTGTTTACCGTATTGGCGAATATTTTTCAACAAATGCCACTGGGCAATATTGCCGGTGCCTTGTTTTTCCTGTTGCTGTTTTTTGCCGCCATCACATCCACGATCTCCATGCTGGAGGCACCTTCTGCGTATTTCATGGATCAGAAAAAATGGAATCGTAAAAGGGCTGCCTGGACAGTAGCCATCGCAGCATTTTTATTAGGTATTCCATCAGCGTTGTCAACTGGTGCGGTGGAAGGTTTATCCGTTATACAGGTAGATTTTCTCGGTGTCGTTAAAACCGGTGTGATGGACATCTTCGATTATTTATTTGGCAGTCTCTTTATGATGCTGGTGGTTTTGTCTACTTGTCTTTTCACCGGCTGGTTTATTAAGACAGACTTACTTGTTGATGAAATTGAAAAAGGAATGCCTTCCTTTAAAACCGGAAGAATCCTGGGTATTCCACCTTACAAAATCTGGTTGTTTATGATCCGCTTTGTTTGCCCGATCATTATCGGAATTGTTATCCTGAATATGTTTGGTGTCTTTGGATAGTAATTCACCATTTCGATTACAATAAAAAAGGGTGATTGATTGATCACCCTTTTTTATTGCAGACTAAATACCGTTAGTCCAGTATCTCTGTTACCGGTTGTCCTGTGGCACCACTTGGAAATTTAATTTTCAGCAACACGGAAAGTGTAGGTGCAATGTCGGTGATGGTATGAAACTGTGAAGAACTTCCTTTCTTTATTCCTGCGCCATAGAACAAAACAGGAACGTGTGTATCATACGTGTAGGCAGAACCATGTGTAGAACCTGTTACTCCACCCCATGCCAGCCAGCCAGACTCCAATACAAAAGCAATGTCGCCACTTCGCTTGTTGCTAAAGCCACGTATCACTTTGCCGCGCATGCCTTCCTCATCATAGGCTGCCTGACCCAACATGGTAGATGTAAACACCTGGGCAATACCTTCAGTAGATTTTAAAAAGTTTGTAATCAGTTCTGTGGCAACGAGCAAATCAACACCGGCCGTGCGGGGATCGCCATTAAAAGCATCTTTATTGATATATACCTGTTCAGTAGTAACCAGTTCTATTATTTCTTTTTTAGGAAAATATTTCAGCAGATGCTCTTTCAATCCGGCCTCTACAAAAGCAGCCCGGAAATAACCCGCGGGAATCCGTAAATCAATCATCGCTTGTGGCACTTCAGATACTCCATGATCAGAAGTAAGAAATACGGTATAGGCACCTTTGCCAACTTCCTTATCCAGTGTGGCAAACAGATCTTCCAGGGTTTTGTCAAGGCGCAGATAGGTATCCGCAAGTTCTACGGCATTGGGTCCCATTGCATGGCCCATAGCATCTGTACTTGAAAAAGAGATGGTCAGAAAAGTCGGTTATTTCATCCTTGCCCAAACCTTCCGCCACCAGCGCACTTTTGGCAAAATCTGCCACCAGTGTGTTGCCCCATGGGGTCATGGAAAGAAGATTCAATTCTCCCATCCCCTTTCGTAGCTCGGCTAAATTGTAAGGGAAGGTAGACCTTGCTTTACCTCTCCATCTTCCTTCATAGGGTGAATCATCGGGACCTACTTCTGTATATTGATCGATGGGTAATAATGTATTCCACACCTGATTCAAATACTTATCAGCCAGCTTTAACTGATTGAATTTGTTTACCCATCCCGGCAGACTGTCTTTTTTGTAGTAGGTACTGGTGACCATGTTTCCGGTTTTGCCATCATACCAGTAGGCACCATCCGCCATGTGGCCTGCGGGCAACACAGCACCTCGATCTTTCAGGGAAACCCCAATTACTTTAGCGCGTTGCTGCGTGGCCAGCTTCAGCTCATCCGTAATCGTGGTTGACATTAACCGCCATGGAGATACTGTACCACTGCCTGCAACATTGGTTCCTATCGGTTTCTGAGTGGAGTCATTCACACAGTTTACTCCTTTGCCAAGCTTGCGGTCATACCATTCGTTGGCAATAATTCCATGTATGGAAGGCGTTGTTCCCGTATACACCGAGGCATGACCTGGACCTGTCTCCGTTGGCACATAATTATAATGCGCATTCTTTAACATGAAGCCCTCATTCATTAATCTCTTAAATCCATTTGCTCCAAACTTACTTTCATAGCGATAAAGATATTCCTGGCGCATTTGATCTACCACAATACCCACCACTAACTTAGGTTTGTTTTGTGCAACAACCAGCTGGGCACATAACAAGACACCAGCAAAAACAATTAATCTTTTCATGTTGATTAATAGTTGACCTTTAAAAATTAATGAACCCTTAGTGATCCTCACACAGGATTCTCTCATACTCCTCTTCTTCATACGCCTGCCTTCGCACCAGCTTTCCGTTTTTATCGAAATAAACTACAACAAAGATACCAGCTTCTTCTACATGCTTTTCCGTAAAATAAAAGGCATCGTCAGCGGTGCCCAGATTGATAATATCCGTAAAGGCAGGCTGTACGAGTATATTATTCCGGTTACTCATAATGCCATAATAATTTTCGCGATGAATCTTTATGATTTTCTCTTCCTCCGTATTCTTTATCCACGCAAAATCCTTTACGCGATCCATTACTGTTTTCTGATTATAATAATTCAACAGCATCCACTGGTAATTCTTCTTCACCCATATCAATGAATCGCTCCATGGTAGCACTTCAGCAAACTCAAACTCCGTTACCGGTTTGCCATCAGGTTTTCTCAATCCATAAAAACCATCTTTATATACGATCAGAATTTTTGCATCCAGCGGAATCAGATTCCTTTCATAGACAGGCTTATAATATTTTTTTGATTTCAATTCAAACAACCCGAATTTCTTATCCTTCAATAAAGACAAATGATTATTGTCCGTAAGAATGATGGCATCCATCTCCACCGGCACTACTGGCTTTCCTTTCCGGTCAAGCACACCCTTACGTGAGCCTTTCGATACAATAAAATAATCCTTACCCAGCGATTCCACCAGTTCAAGATCGGTAGAAAATACCTGCTCTCCCTTATCCAGCGTAAATACGGTACGTTTCTTTTTACTGTCGGTAAAAAAGAACTGTACAGAATCCCGTGAGGGAATAAATTGTATTCTGGAATCGGCTGACAGATCCAGTGAATGAGTGGCTGATACATAAACCTTACGGGAAGTATTCTTTCTGACAAAGGTGAGGCTACGGTCAAACCAGACACTGTCAGCATCCTCTTCCACCAGTTTCCTTGAGGGGATATCTAACAGTTTAATCTTCTGAGCATCTGTTAGCACCAGCCAGTTGCGATGGTAAGCTATATTATCGTACGTGTTTTTTTCAAAATCTTCCGATAATCCATGAACGGTAATGCTTCCATTATCCTTTTCCAGGAATCCGAAGGGAGTTTTGGTGAGCGTATGCCTGCTGAGTGGAACAACATAATTCAGGTCAGCGTCAAGTATTCCTTCCATACCACTGTTGCGCACCAGTATCCGGTTTTTATCCATCGCCAGCACTTCATCAAATACCAGTTCATCATGAAAAGAATTTCCATCTGCCAGCTCAGCCAGTTGCTTTCTGGAGTTGATGATTTTTTTTCCTGACCGGGTTATCAGAATCAAACCCTCAACAGCTTGCACGCCTGCTATTCCACTGAGCGGAAGAGGTCTGCCCGCGAGTGTAAAGAGTGTATAGTTTCCATTTCGCCTGGCAGCAATAAAATTATCATCCACCATTTTATATTCTTCATGACAATCCGAAATCACAGGACGCCCCGATTTATGAATCAATTTCAGACAGCCTTCTTCATTAATGGTTAGAAAACCAGCACCAATGGATTTTAAAGAAGAATTATAATCTGCAATTTTTTTTCCCGTGCGACTGAAATAGCCATCAGGCAATGATAGAATATCATCCACAACCGGGCCGCATTTATAATCGTCACGCACATCCTTAAACTGTGCCGGCAAAAGTTCGACACCCGTCTGATCCATAAAACCAAAAACACCATTCTTTAAAAACGGAATCCAGAACCGTGCATCGAGTTGCATCACGTGCTTCAGTGAATCATTCAGAATAGCGGAAGGAATAACCTCCTCGCGTTCTTTATAGACGTGAAACAAAATATCACTGGTGATTTTCTCATACTTACCCAATGGATATGCTTTGAGAAAATCAAAAAAATCGTCAGGCTCACCTGAAGCCGTAGAAATTTCAAATATCTGCCTGAGTGCTTTCGCGGCATAGGGACTTGCCGGATATTGCGCAACGAAAGATTTGAAACTTGCCAGGCGCCTGGATTTTGTTTTATCCTCAAATAACAATTTCTCATATCGCTCTGTGGCATCAGCGGCACGATGCGATTGCGGATAACGCTGAAGATATTCGTGATAGCTTTGATAGGTATTGACTTTCATTGCTTCCAGAAAACTTACTTCATCGCGGAGTTCAATAGCACTGGTGATCTGCATGGCGGCAGGAAAGTCCGTTATAAAACGCTGGTAGCCTGCTTCTGAATTTTCTTTTTTCGCCCGCTCAAAGGCTGCGCTGTCTATCTCCGTAAGCAGCGCGCGCAAAATCAGACTATCGATGGGAAATTTAAAAACCCGTTCTTTATCACGGCTTGTCAGCGTGTCATAATTCAGGATTGATTTATTGACATACCGGAATGCAGAATCAATCTGAAAACCGGGATTAGCCAGCGTAAAGAACCAGTTCGCAAGAACATAGTTCGCCTTGAGGTTCCCTGGATTCTTCCTCAATGATTTTTGCAAAAGACGCTGTGATTTTTCCCACTTCCCATCCTGCAAACGGTTCCAGGCAATACGCTCAGGCTCCTGAGCATGCAAGTTACCTATCGGTATAAGCAAAGAGAAAAAAATGAGGACCAGAAAGGTTGTGTATGATTTCCGCACGCGTATTCAAATAAACTCCCGTAAACAGCTGCAAAGGTAAACATTGAATCGTTTAGCATACAGTCCGCGCAACCAAACTCACCGGCAATTCACCGGAATATTTCGAAAAGATGATGATTAAATAATACTCAATGATCAAAATTGATGAAAAGCCTCCGATACAAACCGTAGTACTTCAGGCAATGATGTACGCCAGTACGACCACGAATGACCGCCATCGCGGATGCGGAACTCATGCGGTATCTCTTTTTTCTTCATGGCAATATGTACGAGTGAGTTTCCCTCAAACAAAAAGTCATCATCGCCACAATCGATGTACCAGCGTACCGCTTTCTTTTGATCATCCTTGATTTCATTGATCAGCGAGATGGCGTTGTGTCTTTTGAAATAGGCTTCTATTTCAGCATCCGTTCCTTTTTGATTTGTGCGCTCAAAATTGGCTTTCTGATCGGCAATGGTAAGTGCGCCAACGGATGCACTGAGCGGACACGCAGAAGAAAATAATTCAGGATGATGAAGGGCATACATGAATGAACCGCCACCACCCATCGAAAGTCCGGCAACGGCACGATACCGTTTTTCACCTTTTATGCGGTATGCCTTTTCCACAAAGGGCATGAACTCCTCAAAGAAAAAATCTTCATAGCGCCAGTCATTCTTCAGGTTATTGAAGTAACCGCGCGTTCCGGTGTTGGCATCCGGCATAATGATAATCATAGGCGTTGCCTTGCCTTCGTTGATTGCCTTGTCTGCAATGTGCAAGACCTCACCAAACTGCACCCATCCGGTTTGATCGTCACCAGCACCATGTAACAAATACATCACGGGATAGCTGCGTTGGGATGTCTCATAATCGGGTGGCAGATATACGGCATACTTCCGGTCGCCTTTCAGGATTTTACTGGGCATGCTCAGGTTATCCATCACTTTGCCAGATTGGGCAAACAGCGAAACCGAAAAAAGAAATACAACAAAAAATATCAGAGACTTTTTCATAAATGGCAGTTTAAAGATTATTAAAATTTACAAATAAGGTCCCTGGTAACAAATAGTATTATTTTTACGGGTAGGAAGTATGCCTGCCGGTAGTTTGCATGGCTCTTCATTGCATTGAATCATCCGTTATCATTCAAATCATCCATTTCTTTTGAGATATTTTTTTCACACCGGGTTTCACGGACATAATTACCGCGGATGGCAACGCCAGGCGAATGCAGGCAGTGTGCAGGAAGTACTGGAAACCTTGCTCACCAGCATGTTGAAAGAACCGGTTTCGGTAATGGGATGCGGCCGCACCGATGCACAGGTTCATGCCAGTCAGTTCTTCTTTCATATCGATATAAAAAAGGAGTGGGATTATGACCTGCTGTTTCGCATTAACAAAATGCTGCCTGATGATATTGCCATTTTTGAAATCATTCCGGTGAAAGATAATCAGCATGCGCGTTTTGATGCCACACAAAGACAGTATGACTATTTTATTCACACCTACAAAGATCCATTCCTCAATAGTATGAGCACCTGGTATCCAGAAAAAAACCTGAACCTGGAGGCTATGAATAAAGCCGTATCGATGCTCACGCGATACAACGACTACCGGGCCTTTTGCAAATCACCCAACATCTATCCGCATACCATCTGCAAAGTGTCGTCAGCTGTTTTATTTGCCGATTCGAAAGGCGACCGCTTGCGGTTTCAAATTTCTGCCGACCGTTTTTTAGGTCGCATGGTGCGATTGATTGTAGGCAAACTTATTGAAATCGGAAAAGGAGAATTGAGTGTTGATGAATTTGAAAGCTATCTGATCACCAGGGAAACTCCGAAAGTCCTGGATGTTGCCTACCCGCAAGGTCTTTTCCTTTCCAAAGTTACCTATCCTTATCTGGAAATTCCGCCACGCACTACCTTCATGTCGGCAGGGCAGCCCGAAGAGCAATGGCATATCGTATAAATGAAAACCGTAACTAAATTATAGCAATCTCAACATGCAAAAACTGATCGTCCTCCTTGTAGTTATTCTTATGGTCAGTTCATGCTCCAGAAAGAGTTATGTTATAAAGACGGACTTCAATAATTCACCAGTACCATCAGCACCCGATTACCGTAATGCTGATCACTGGGCATCATTACCAGATAAAAAAGATGCTGCTGACAGTGTTCCTTTGAAATCAGGACTTCAGGATTTACAAAACATAGCCACAGCGGATGTTTTCTTTTTACATCCCACCACCTTCACGCAAGAACCCACCAATCAATATCAGTGGAATGCGGATGTGAACGATGCCGAACTCAACAATAAAACACAACTCAGCGCGATATTAAATCAAGCCAGCATCTTCAATGGTTCGTGTCGAGTGTATGCCCCCTACTATCGTCAGGCACATTACTATGCATTTATTACAACAAACCGGAAAGATCGCGATCAGGCGCTGGAACTTGCCTACACCGATGTGAAAGCCGCATTTGAATATTACCTCACACACTTCCATGACGGCAGGCCGATTGTCATTGCAGCACACAGCCAGGGAAGCCAGCATGCAGAACGGTTGATGAAAGAATTTTTCAATGGCAAAGCGTTACAGCATAAACTGGTGGTCGCCTACCTCGTGGGCCGGGCCATTTCTCCTGATGCCTTTAGTGAGATTCGTCCGACAGAAAAACCAGATGAAACGGGTGTGTGGGCTTCATGGAATACTTTCGCCCGCAATTATTTTCCCAAAACCTACGATTCATACTTTAAAGGATCGCTGTCAACGAATCCGCATCTGTGGAATTCAAGCGAGGAATTTGCCGGCAAGGAATTGAACACAGGAGGCGTAGGGTATCGTTTCACGTTTGTGCCTCACGCGGTTGATGCACAAAATCATCAGAGCATTTTATGGATCAATAAACCCTACATTAAAGGCCGCGCGTTTATCCGCATCAAAACCTGGCATCGTGCCGATATGAATCTGTTCTATATGAACATCCGCGAGAATGTTGCCTTGCGGATTAAGAAGTTTCAGGAGATGGTTCCAGAATAAATTCCGAACCAATTTATGCAGATGTTGTCCATGCTATCCCGATCAAACCCTTAGCGAGCCTCGGAAACCTCTGGCTGCATAGTACGATTCGGCACCGTTGTGGTAAAGAAAGACGCGGCCATACCGGTAATCACAAAAAACAGCGCCACCGCGTGTTCTTATATCGGTTGGTGTTTTCACCCAGCTCGATGTTTTTGCATCGAACGTTCCAAGGTTTTGTAATGCCCTGTATTCATCTTCCGTCAATATTTCAATGCCCATCTCTTTTGCCATTCCTTCCGCACTATGTTTAGGTTTGTTTTCCTTTCTCGCCTCAAGCGCCTCACGGTCATAACAAACACTTCTGCGGCCAGCAGGACTTTCAACCACGCAATCAATAAAAATGTATTCGCCTGTCTTTTTATCAAAACCTGCCACGTCCGGTTCACCACCCGTTGTTTCCATTTCATTGAGCGACCATACTTTTTCATTACTGGCCTTCAGCTTGGCTTCTACCTTCACCCACTCAAGACCTTTATGGCGATTCATATTTTTTTCAAAACGGGTTTTTAATATCCTGAGTAGTTCGTCATGCCTGCCAGCCGGTAAGGCAAGTGGTTTTGGCGATAACTTCTGTTCATTTTTCTTTGCCATGATCGGTTAGTTTGATTTGAGTACCATAGGTTGCCATGAGTCTTATGACAGGCAATTTATAAAGTCATTTTAGTTTTTGTAGTTTGTATGAAAATCTCCTGTAATCTGTGAGATTTTAAGTTTCGCATTTTCCGCCTGGCCGAAAATATCTGTGAGTGAAAAAATAAATGCCATGGTGAATATGATGATCCGCATGATGTTATAGTATACTATTTTATAATGGTTTATAAATTACAGCTAACGGTTTTCAGCTTGGCGATGTTGCGGTTTTATAGAACAAAAGTTGAATAGAATTACTGCCGTTAAATCTTGCACAACTGTTTAATAGAATCACTTAAGCCACCCTATTGCCAACCCGATGTTAGCGGTTCGCTGTTTTTATTTTTTTGTCAGATTATATTTCAGATGTGTTGTCAAGTCTGATGGTATAACGTCTGTAATTTGCAAGTCATATTTGTCTTTATCAATACCGTCAAAGAGTCGTATACCGCTTCCTAAAAAAACAGGAGCAATATGAATAAAAAATTCGTCTACAAGTCCTGCATTTAAAAATTGTTGAATTGTGTTTGCACCACCTTGAATTCTTATATCCTTTCCTTTTGCCGATTGTCTTGCTTTATTTAAAGCACTTTCGATTCCATCGTTTATGAAATAAAAAGTTGTCGTTCCTTCCTGAACCCAAGGTTCTCGTTTTTCGTGTGTCAATACATAAACATCAGCTTTATATAGGTCATTTGGCCAACTGGCTTCGCCTTCCTCAAACATTCGCTTACCCATTATGAATGCACCTGTTCTTGCGATTGTCTCTCTAATGAATTTTCCGTCAGCACCATCTTCTTTTCCTCCTTCAAACCCCAGATATTCCCAAAATGCTTTTTGATTAAACATCCACGAATGAATTTGTCCTGAAACACCACCCATAGGATTTTTAGGACTTCTGTTGTCTCCTGCGAAAAAACCGTCAAGAGATATTCCGCTGTCAAAAATAATTTTACTCATTTTTTTAGTCTTATTGCTAGGTTGTCTATACTGTCGTTTTACATTGTCAGCTAACGGTTTTCAGCCTGGGTCCGAACTCTTTCGCTATTATTGTTCTCGTTTGATTCAATTCATATCTTTGCTGAGGACAATGAAATTTCACGATAAATATCCTCAACTAAAAGAAAAGAACTTCCTGGCACACGTGCTGACCAATACCGTATTTTCAACCATGTCGCTGGAAAATCAGCAGGTTTCGTTGTCAAAAGTTGAAGAAATTGTTTTGTCATTGCTCAAAGAAAAAGAGTTAAAAGGGAATCAATTCTTTACTAATCAGAGTCGTTAAAGGCTCAAAATCTCCTTTGTCTGCAGATTTCATTGCTTCCATGTAAACTTTTCTACTGTCTCCTTGCCGGTAATACAATTCAAACGGTCTGTAACCAAATTTAAGTGCAATCAGATGCTAAGCTTATTGTCGTCTGGTGAAGGTGTCCAATTGGTATTATCTTCCATATTTCAAATGTAGAAAATATTCTTTCGTGTCGGTTCTTGAATATTACTGCTAACGGTTTGCAGCTATATGCAGGCAGGGATTTTCAGCACTAAACTTCATTAGAAGTACAAAGCCTGGATTTAGCACTACATTTTCATTGAAGCCCGAATCCCCTGCTATTGCCAAACGCCTGTTACCAACCGTGTTTTTCCGTCAGCCGTTTAGCTCCACTTTTCTCTTTTTCTCTATTTCTGTCGCTACATTAAGCTCGATATATGCAAGTCCGCAAATAATTACTATTTCAATCAAAAAATATACTGTCCCGATTATTGTCTGTAGAGGATAGTATTTAATCAGTAGTCCCATTATCAAGGCACAATAAAGCAAATTTGCAATACCGATAACCCTTATGAATGGTGTCCAACGTCTGTTTAAAAATAAAAAACAAGCAGTTGAATAAATACAAAAGCAAATTGCTATTACGGAAAGGTAAGTCAATATTGTTATAGGTATTCCAAAATATTCGTTGAATTGTCGCACTATTACAAACAGAGAAAATGCAGTCAACAATGCACCTAAACTGTCAATAAGAAAAAGCGTCCTTTGTTTTTCTATTAAATAATTTATTAGTTGATCTTTTACTTTATTCATTCAAAATATTTTTATTGTTGTCTGTTACCAAAGGTTTTGGGTAGGCCAGTCTAACATTACAGGTAACGGTTTCGGGTATGGCGAAGGTGGCGATTTTTACCATCCCGATAGCTATCGGGATTGATGCGGTGTACCAAACTTTGATTAACCTCAAATGTGTCTGCGAAGCACTGAACCGTCATATTGCCAAAACAATATCAGCGAGCGTTTTTCTTTTGAAGTTCTTTTGCCATCGTTACTGAATGCTTCAATGAATTTATGTTTCTCCAATCGCTGTGTGCCATGACAATAAAATCTGGCTTCCGGCATTTCTTCTCAACATTTTTCAGTGTAGTTGCATATGCTGTTACATTTCCATCGCCCAGATAACCCAGATCTTCAGCATCAGCACCTTTTATCAGGCAACCACCGAAGAGAATTTTTTCCTTTTTAAACCAGATGACAATATTGTCTTCCGTATGGCCCTGGCCGGGGTAGTACGTTTCAAAAGAATATTGTCCTACGTGGAATACGGTATCACTTGTCATTAAAAATTCAGCCCTTTTTTTATTATTCTTTTTACTTAATTCATCTGTAAGCACCGTAGTATAGGTTTTAATTCCCTGTTGCCTGTAATATTCAAGGCCGGCAGTTTTATCGCTGTGCCAGTGCGTGGCAAAACACATTACCACGCTTTTGTTATGCTTTAATTTTATGCTGTCAAGCAAGGGTTGAAATTGTGTGGTGTCCCAGGGTGTGTCAAACATAACAACACCATCGTTGGTAACAAGATACATCCCATTTGCCGGCACCTGACTTTCCTGGTATGTATTGTAGGTTGTATAAATATAAAAATCTCCTGTTAACTGTGAGATTTTAAGTTTCGCATTTTCTGCCTGTGCGAAAATATCTGTGAGAGAAAAAATACATGCCATGGTCAATATGATGATCCGCATGATGATTCAGAATATTATTTTATGATGGTTTGTAAAATTGAACTAACGCTTTGCAGTTGATCGCTTTCAATATTTGTTAAGTCATTGGTATTATTAAATTTCATTTTGTTTATTTTATCGTGTAACTCACATTGCGTCCGCTTCCTTGTTTTTCAATCAATCCTTTATTGATTAACTCTGATAAAATACGTTTTACGGTAGGTGAAGGTATCGCCAATTTTTCGGAAATTTCCCCCGACTGAATGTTCAGGACGGTTTTGAATAATCGTAAAAATTGATTTTTCCTTGGGCGAAAGTTGTGTTTCCAAACCGCTTTTATTCAATTTCGTCATTAGTTGCGATTGAATATTTGACAAGCAACTCAAAAAGAACTGCATCCAAACGGTTACATCTTCGTTGGGGCGTTGTGCCTGACAACTTCTAAGCACCTGATAATATTCGTTTTTTCGGTTTTCAATTTCGTGTTCAAAACTCACGTATTGTATCCATTTATATCCGTTTTTGAGCAACAATAGCGTTGAAATCAAACGACTTAACCTGCCGTTTCCGTCTTGGAAAGGGTGAACGCTCAAAAAATCATAGACAAACGATGCTATTTTGATTAACGGATGTACTTCAGTTTCGGAATTATACCAATTGAGCAACTGCCTTATGGCATCTTCGGTGGCAAATCCCGCTTCGGTGGTTTGAAAAATGATTTGTCGTGTGCCGTCAGGAAATGAGGCTTCAACTGCGTTGCTATGCAGCTTATAATTGCCTTTATGCCATTGGTCTTTGGCACTATATTTCATCAAACTATTGTGTAAACTTTTGATATGGCTTTCGGTAAGGTTGATGTTTTCGTAAGATTCCGAAATCAAATCCAATACTTCAAAATAACCGACTACTTCCTGCGAATCTCTGTCGGTAAGTTTTGTAATGTCAATTTTTTGAAGCAACACATCAACCTCTTCATCGCTCATTTTGTTGCCTTCAATTCGGTTTGAAGCCCCTACGCTTCGCACGGTAGCAATGCTTTTCAACTCTTTGAGGCTTTGTCCTTCTTTTCGTTCAATGGCTGTCCAATTTGCATCAAAGCGGTCTATTTCACTAATTAAGTTAATCAGTTTCCAATCAATATTCAGTTTAAAATTATATACTCCATTGTCCATTTTGATACGATTTGATACGCAAAGATACGATTATGATTTGAAACTGTAAGTACAAAATGATACGATTTGATACGTTTAGATTTGATTATGATACGAAAAAACGTCATTTTTTTCAGTTGTGAGGCTGTCTTGTTGTGAGGTCGTCACAACCAGCACTGAACTTGCATAGAAGCACAAAGCCCCAGGTTTGCACATCACCCCGCTTTCCGCAAAACCCGTGTTTGCGGCAGGAGTTCTATTCTTCATTGGTTTCAATGTCAAACAGCTCGTGCAATTTTTGTTGTAATAGTTTCTTGTCTGGCAGTTGTGTTTTATACTCTGAAACCATTGTCGGTGAAAGGCTTCTGCTTAAAGCATATTCAACGACTTCACTGTCTTTGTCTTTGCACAACAAAACTCCGATACTTGGATTTTCATTCGGTTTCTTTACATCTCGGTCTAAAGCCTCTAAATAAAAATTCAATTGCCCTAAATGGTCAGGCTTAAACTTATCGGCTTTGAGTTCAAATGCAACCAGGCATTGCAGCCCACGGTGATAGAAAAGCAGATCAATGAAAAAGTCGCTGTTGCCAACTTGTAATTTGTATTCCTCACCAATGAACAAGAATTCCTTTCCAAGTTCAAGGATGAAATTTTTCATTTGTCTTATAAGTCCACGCTGTAAATCGTTTTCACTGTGTGGCTCAGATAAGCTCAAAAACTCAAATACATAACTGTCTTTGAAAGTGTTTGTCAGCTCATGGCTACTTTCTCTCAACACTGTTGAGAGTTTTGAGTTGCCTAACATTGTCCGCTCGAAAAGACTGGCGGAAATTTGGCGGTCGAGCTCCCGGTTTTGGTCTGTAAGCACGGCAACAATATCCAGGACCGAAAACCACCACTTGGCATTTTCTTCGTCCCATAAGGCTCGCACTTCGCGATCGTCAAAAAAACGTATAGATATTTTTGCACTCATCGTCTGAAACAGGATTTACTTGATTTGTTGATGCGGAGTCCGCCAGCTGACGGATGATTAACCACAAATGTGTCTGCGCCCGCCTGAACCGGAACGGGCAGGGAGTACTGAACCGCCACTTTTGCCAAACCCGTGTTAGCGGTTCGGGGATTTTTGAGTAGAATAATTTTCATCTTTTGTTTTCCAATTTTGTCGTGTCAATACCTTTTATGAGTAACCACAAACAAAGACATAGTTCACCTACAAAAATTGGAATTGCCAGGTAAATGAACAGCGGATTCGCAAATCCTGTTGAGAGAAACATTGTAAAACTATTTATCAAGTAGCATAGTCCCGCTATTGCATAAGCTACGCCAATAATTTTAGGTATTGCATTAGTTTTATAAATCACAAATCCAATTAGAATACAATAAAATCCAAAGAATACCAAACCAATACCATAACCTTGTGCTTGAATATTTAAGGACAAAAGGGAAAGTGTTGCTAATTGGTTTTGTTGAAAAGTATTTAAGTAAGTGTCATTACCTAATAGCAACAAAGGTGTAATTTGATTTAATAAATTGACTGCAATAATTGCCGTTTGAATAATAACTAATGCCAAAGCAATTTGAAGTAGAATCTTATTTGACTTTTTGAAAAAGTGATAAATTATCAAAATTGTGGGTATGCCAACTACAAAATTGATAAGGTCAGCCACAAAACCCCAACGAAAAAGCATTTCATTCGCTTGAATGTTTTGTGCAGTTGCCAAAGCATTATTTGAAACTCTTAATGCTTGTCTAACGAAAACTTCGGAAAATACTCCTGTAGCTATCACAATTAAATAGCAAAAGCCTGCAATTCTTGCTAAATTTTTATTTGAAATCATTTTGTTGGCGGTAATAAGTTAGTCATTGTCGTTTTGCTATATCTGTCAGTTAAATTTACTTTTCGTGACATTGAGTTTGCAGGTTGTTTTCTTGCCTGACCGCTAACGGTTTCGGGCTTGGCGAAGGTGGCGATTTTCACCATCCCGATAGCTATCGGGATTGATGCGGAGTCCGCCAGCTGGCGGATGATTAACCGCAAATGTGTCCGCGCCCGCCTTAACCGGAACGTGCAGGGAGCATTGAACCACCACTTTTCCCAAACCGCTATTATCACCAACGCTACTCATTTTTTCATTACTATTTGCGTTAACTTAATCATTGTCTTGAAGGAAATGTCAGGGTATGCAACCTGATTTACAGTGCCAGCCACATACAAATTTTCTTTCGGACTGTAATACGCCAATGCACCTGAAAGGCCAGAATGACCAATGAAGTAGGGTACAGCACCAGTCGGATTAAAAATCCAGGGAAGTTTAAACAAGTGAATACCAACTCCTGAACGCATAGGGAAAAATATGTTATTCCAATCTTGTAATTCGCTTATGTATTCCTTGGGAAATAATGTACCCATAAAAAACGCTTCAATAAAGACCAGCATATCGGCTGATGTTGAAACAATCCCACCATCCGCGCCAAATGATGTCATTGCTTTGGGTATGTGCAGTTCGTTACTTTTATAATACAGTGTCTCCGGTGTCTTATCCGTATAGTCATGATAGAGATAGGTTTTCGTTAAGCCCAGTGGGCTGATGATAAAATCAGTGCAGTTGTCAGAATACGATGTATTGGTAATGTGCTCAATAATTTTACCCAGTAATTGAAAGTTGGCATCCGAATAATTGGCTTTGTTCCTGGTGCCAGGAACAAAAAGTGGTTTCATCGTTTTGGTTCTTTCAATAGCTTGTTCAAAAGACCACAACTGGTCATTGCCATTTTTAATATCATCTTCCAGACTTTTTCCGTTAGCTCCTTTTCCCTGAAAATAATCTGGCAATCCTGATGTGTGGGAAAGCAGATGTTTGATCGTTAGTTCTTCTGAATAGTCTTTTCCTTTGTAAACGTGTAAACCATTTAAAATGGATGTGTCCAGATAGTTACTGATTCTATCGTCAAGGTTTAATTTGCCTTCAGACTTTAGGCGTAAAATAATGGCAGTCGTAAATAACTTAGTGGTGCTTGCTATAAAGTAAGGTTTGGCAATGGATAAATTTCCGGAAGCACCAGACCAGGTTAAGCTATCCTTTTTTATAGCGAAGGATGTACCGAATACTTTTTTTCCGTCTGTCGCTTTATCCAGGACTCGTTGTAATGATTTCTCTTTTTCACTCATATTTTTCTCCAGCTATCTTGAATGCAATTATTAAGACGCCACTGTACCGCCATTTTTTTGAAGTACTGTTACCCGTTGTGCTTCCCTGGCAGCTGCTACTTTGCTTTCATTTTATTTCCTTTTGCATCATGTGTCAGTTCTGCAAGACCAAGTTTTTCCATTAGGGGCGGAACATACATACCAAAGCGACCACGAAGTCCCTTTTTTAATCCATACCAACCTTGCACAGGGTTTTTCTCCGAACGCCCCCACGCTTCCACTGTTCCCTCCTTGGCTGGCTTTTGTTCGTCAGCACTTCCCAGTTCCATCCAGTCGCCATGTTTTTTAAGCATTGCATGAAGGTCGTCAATACACCTGATGTTGTATAGTAACACCGTTTTACCAACCGTGCAAACCAAAACTTCTTTGCCGTCTTTTTCATCAACGTGCATCGTGTATTCACTTGACAAGGGAGGTGTTTTTAACACCATAGGTTTTTCTTTTGTCCCGATTTTGTAAGTCATAAACTTTTGATTTAGTTGATTACTTTATTTCTGCTTCTTTAATTTTCGCTTGCCAATTTTTCAAATGACTTTTCAAAGAGAGGTATCATTTACGCTAACAAGGAAAATATTTACCAATAGTATACTCTTTGGCAAGCGTTGGTCTGTGCGGTTTTGCCACTGTGTATGACTTCTCTGCGTTGGCAATAGTCTTTGTTGTCCTGTCATTACGCTGCTTTCTGCTTATATAAATGTTGTTGAAATTCTATAAACAGCCTGCTGATATTTGCTACATCACCCAAAATCTCTTTGGCATCTTCTAACGATTGATATTTGTTGGTGAGCAAGATTGGTAGTTTTTCCTGGTCAAGTTCTTCAACGCCTGTTTCAATATATTTGCTCAATACAAATTCAATAAATTCTTTTTGTTTGTCGTTGAGAAGCGCAAAAATAGTTGCCTGGGCTGCTGCAACTCTTGCTTCTCTGGTCATTGGTTTGATGTCACTGTTAAATACATATTCCAACACATCAAACAAGTCGCTTTTTTCTGCATCAATAAGTTTTTGTAAAGTAGATAATTCATCTTTTCCAAAACCTGCTTCGTCTAATTTTTCTAACAAGGTTCTTCTTGTTATTGGATTGCTCCAAAGTGTTCGTAATTCTTCTTCACTTTTAAATAGATTGGGCAATTCGCCAAACAGATTATTTAAAAATTCTTCTGCTGAAATTGGTTTACCATCAGCACTCCAAAACGAAGTTGAAATCATGTGCTGAATTTCTCTTTCTTTTCCGTCTCGCAATTTTATTTTTACTTTCTTTTTACAAACACAAGGCGTTTGTCCACATTTAAGCAGGTGCTGGTGGCTCTTTCAGCAAATACAAGGCTTTGACCACAATTCAGGACTTTGTTGGTGGGAGGTTTTCTCAAACACACGGATATTGACATTTCACCGCGTCTATCCAATTGGTTCACCATCCCATTCAGGGTCGGCAAAATGATGATAGGCATCTACAAAATCATAAATGGTAAAAAACTCTTTGCCATCAAACAAACGTGTGCCTCTCCCTACAATTTGCTTAAACTCAATCATTGAATTAACAGGTCGCATCAAAACAATGTTGCGAATATTTCTGTGCATCAACACCTGTGGAAAGTTTTTGTGAAGTGGTTAGAATGGTTGGAATTGTTTTTTCATTATCCTGAAATTCTCTTAAAAACTGTTCGCCAATTTCTCCATCATTGGCAGTAACACGAACACAATAATTCGGGTCTGTTGACTTTTCTTGTATTGATTTACCAAATCACGGACTGCGGCAGCATGATCTTGTGTGGCACAAAAAATAATTGCTTTTTCATTTTGATTGGCATCATCCATAAAAATCTGAACTCGTTTTGCTTCTCGTTGCTTTTATTTCAATGATTCTGTTAAAGTCTGGTTCAGTATAAAGTTTGCCTTCTTCAATTTCACCTTCAATAATTGATCATCACTGGTGTAGATATAATCGTCTAGGGTTGTTTTAATGCGTTTTACTTTAAATGGTGTAAGAAAACCATCGTTGATACCTTCTTTAAGCGAATAGATATAAACAGGTTCACCAAAATATTTGTATGTATCAACATTGTCTTTTCGTTTGGGTGTGGCAGTTAAACCTAACTGAACGGCAGGTGAAAAATATTCTAAAATACCTCTCCAGTTGCTTTCGTCATTGGCACCACCACGGTGACATTCATCTATAATGATAAAATCAAAATAGTCGGGTGGATATTCACCAAAATAAGGAGCAGGTTTTCCTTCTTCATCTGTACCACTCATAAAGGTTTGAAAGATGGTAAAGAAAATACTGCCATTGGTTGGCACACTGCCATTCTTTCTTATTTCATTTGGTTTTATCCGCACCAAAGCATCTTCAGGAAATGCTGAAAAAGCATTGTAAGCTTGATCAGCTAAAATATTTCTGTCGGCTAAAAATAAAATTCGTGGTCTGCGGCTTCCGTCACGTTTTAAATTCCAACGGGTTTGAAATAGTTTCCAGGCAATTTGAAAAGCAATGGCTGTTTTTCCTGTACCTGTGGCTAAGGTTAACAAAATACGGTCCTTATTATTGGCAATTGCTTCCAAGGTATTGTTTACTGCTATTTCCTGATAGTAGCGTAGTTGCCAAGTGCCGCTTTTATCTTCAAACGGAATAGCAGCAAATTTTTCTCTCCATTCGTTTTGATCAGCAAAGGTTTTATTCCAAAGTTCATCAGGAGTAAGGTAATCAGAAACTAAACCTTCTGCACCTGTTTTCATGCAGATGCTGTAAATTTCTTTACCGTTGGTGGAATAGGTGGTTTCTAAGTTCTAATTTTTCAGCATATTGTTTTGCTTGTGCAACACCTTCGCCAACTTCCAATTCATCACTTTTGGCTTCAATAACTGCCAGTTTTATGCCTTTGTAAACCAATACATAATCGGCAGTGAGTTTTTTTGCTCTAACACCACCTGTTTGTATTTTACCAGCGGTAATATTGTATTCACGAAGGATTTTAGAACCTTCTACAACACCCCAACCACAAGCCTTTAAGCTTGGGATCTATTAGTTCTGCTCTGGTTTCTGCTTCGTTCATACTAGCTACTTGCATTATTGACTTTTAATTCACCACTAAATGCTTTTTGTAAGAATTGCATTTTTTCAGTTCTTCTAAATCATTTATTTTCTGTTGGTAGATGGCTTCTAATTTTTTGGTTTTGACTGATAAGGCATCGAGTTTTTGAACGATAATTTTGTTGATCTTTTAGATTGCGGGTAAGAAATAAAAATGATTCTTTTAAATATTCAGATCTGTACATGTTCGGGAATGAGCTCCCGTTTCTGAACTTTTACATAATTGCTTATTAAACTCATCATATAACTCAATAGAAAATATTGGTTCAAAAATTGTCGTCTTTAGCTTTTAAAACATCAGTAATCCGTCATATGATTGAAAATCTTTACATATCTACTGTAAATGCACCAAGCAACCTACCCTGTATGTTGAGTCTGACTGTATGCGATTATAAACATCATTAAGTTTATCTACAAATCTGCTTTGCTTTGAACCTTTTCAGTCAACCATATCTCTTGTTTAAAGTAATCATGTTGTTATCTCTAGTATGAGAAATATCACTTATCATATCCTTGAAACTGTTCTTTTGGAAATATCTTGGCTTTGGGTCGAGTATGTCCTCTGAGTCAGTTTACATAACATCTCCCAAGGTCTTTTCTTCCCAATCCTCACCTTTATTCTCAAACACCCCTTGCAAATAACTCTCAAAAAGTTCTTTGGCGTTTTTAAGGTTTTGTTCAGCATTGGCTTTTGCCTTGGCTATGGCGGCAAAGGCTTCATCTAATATGGCTACGATGCGTTGTTGCTCGGGACTAGATTTAGGATAAGAAAATATTACTTGCTTAACAGCTGCACCATTGAAATGAGGTTGAGCTGCACCAGATGCTAAACTATTCGCTTGATCCCAATAAGATTTTGTCTTAGTAAAGTACCAATAGAGTTTATTCTCGATTTTCTCTTTGAAATTAATTCTGATTAGGTATGATGCAAATACAGAGGGTTCTAAATCTTCGTATAGAAGAACTTTCGCAAATGTTGCACCCGTTCTCGCCATAAGTAAATCATTGTCACGAATTAAAAATCCTTCTGCTTCTTTCGAATGTTTAAGATACTTTTTATCTGTTGAAACCAACTCACCATTATTATCAATATCTGTAATTCTAACATACCTGTAATCGCCTTCGTCAGTTGATTTATCAGTAAATCCGTATTCAACGTCAGCGATTTCACCAAGAGTTTTTACTTCCCAACCTTTAGGTAACTGATCTTGTCGGATGTTCATATCAATTCTAAAATTGAGTTTAAGATACCATCCACTGAAGCTTTTATTCATTTTAGAAAACGCAAACCATTTCTTGCCGAGGTCTTTTAAAGATGCTCCATATTGTTCAGTAAATACATAGGGCTGATATTTCCTGTGCTTTCCTCTGCCACTTTCTAAGATCGCATTTTGCGACCTTAAAGAATTCTCCTGATTTGAAATCGCATTTTGTGTCATCAAGTCTTGCCATTCCTTTTCGGTAAGTTGAAACATGAAATCATCAGGAACCCGCTCTATATTCCGCTTTACCTGCTCATTAAGCCTTCCTGTTGACACCCCATACATTTCAGCCAGGCTACTATCAATCATTACATGAACACCCCGGATAGTGAAAATCCGATTTTCAATTTGCTTAGGTGAAAAGGTGAGTTCTTTACTCATAGCAACTCCATAATTGAATTCAGGATTTCCGCACTCTCTACATCCAGGGCTTTCATTTCATCTAAGATTTCCTGGGGCTGGCGAAGTGCAGCTTCTTCTTTCTTGTTGGGGTTCTTCGCACTCAGGTCAAAGGTGACAGAGTCTATCGAAGTCACATCAACTGACCACGAGTTTTCGCTATCCGCTTTTGTTTTTTGTAGCGCTACAAATCCGGCCAGATCTTTTTCGTTCAGGGCATTGGTCTTGCCGAGGTTTCGCTCTAAGTTCAACTGATAGAACCAGACCTTTTTAGTAGATACCCCCTTTTCAAAAAACAACACTACGGTTTTCACTCCTGCGCCTGTGAATACGCCCGCTGGTAAATCCAGTACGGTGTGCAGGTTACAGGATTCCAGTAAATGTTTTCGTAAACAGATCGAAGCGTTATCGGTATTACTCAGAAAAGTATTTTTGATAACGATACCTGCCTTGCCATTTACTTTTAGAATTTTAATAAAGTGCTGTAAAAACAAGTAAGCGGTTTCACCTGTCTTAATCGGAAAGTTCTGTTGCACTTCGGCTCGTTCCTTTCCACCAAACGGAGGATTAGCCAATACAATATCGTGTCTGTCCTTCTCCTGAATGTCTGCCAGGTTTTCAGCGAGAGTGTTGGTGTGAATGATATTGGGTGCTTCAATACCATGAAAGATCATGTTCATGATACCAATGATATACGCCAGTCCTTTTTTCTCTTTGCCGTAGAATGTACGCTTTTGTAGAACCTCAATATCCTTTGTTGTTAGCTTTTCAAGTTTTCCTTTGCTGTGGCGCATATAATCAAAGGCTTCGCACAGGAAACCCATACTACCGCCAGCGCCATCATATACGCTGTCACCAATTTTAGGATCAACTACTTTTATAATGGTTCTGATCAACGGCCGCACGGTATAGTATTCACCACCATTGCGACCAGCATTTCCCATGTTCTGTATTTTGCCTTCATACAGATGGCTCATTTCGTGTTTCTCAGCGTTTGTCCTGAACCGGAGCTGATCGATCAGGTTAACAACTTCACGCAGGTTATAACCACTTTGTATCCGGTTTTTCAGTTCGCTGAAAATCTCTCCGATCTTATATTCAATGGTGTCGGCACTTTCAGCATCCGTTTTAAAATTCTTGAGGTAGGGAAATAGTTTCTGGTCAACAAAATCCTTGAGATCATCACCGGTCAATGCTTTATGGTGATCCAGTTTACCTTCCTTGTCACCATCGGCTCCGTTGTGGGCAAGCTTTGGCATGGCCCATACATTCCACTGGTATTCGGGGGCAATGATGCCTTTATATTTCTTACCCGTAAGTTCTGCTGCGGTGGCTTTGTCTTTTTCCAGGTCGTCCAGATATTTGAGGAACAACACCCACGAGGTTTGCTCTACATAATCCAGCTCACTGCCACAGCCAGCGTCTTTGTGCAATATGTCATCTATGTTCTTGAAGGTCTGTTCAAACATTATGTTTATTCTTTTGGGTCAGTTTGTAAAGTTAATGTTCTCGGTGATGTGTAGAGTTGATTTGAAATCTAAAGTTTGATTAACCACAAAACTATCTTTGGAACACGAAACCCCGCCTTTTGGGTAGGGCTGTTACCGGATGCCCTTATGTCTGTCCGAAGTGCTGCCGTTTCGAGTCCGCAGAAACTGTCCAAGAAGCGATTTATATTACAAGCGATGTCCATCCGATTACCCACAAAGCCCATGCGTTGGGAAAAATAAATTTGTAAAAAAAGGAAGGGTGGGTTTTTAGGTGGCGAAAAAAAAACTCTCTTAAAAAAAGTGCTTTCAGCGTTGGCTTGTGCGTTTTTTAAGAGTGTATTTTTTTGTGCGTTGGCTTTCTTATTCATTCGTTGGATAAAGTAAATTGATTGTGTGATACCAATAAAAAAGTGCTTCTCCCTCTGCCACAAATTTTAATCTCTTGTTCAAGTAATTGTAGTCAGGATTTGTTATTAAGTAGTCTGCCAACGGAATTTTTTTGCTGAACTTCTTTAATGCTTCCTTGTGGTCTGTCAAAACAAATGCAGCTAAATGAGCGGCTTTTGCACTGGCTACCTGTGCTTCTAAAATGTCAAACCTGCCAAGGAAAACAAAGTGTCTGAATTGATTGATGCCTATATTTATTTCTCCATACTTAGCTTTTTCATCATCTGTTTTAAGGATGTCCTTTCTTGCGATTAGCAGTCCTGTTTCAATAGTGTCTCTTAGAACTTGCTCTATTGATTCAATTTTCCTTTCTGGTCGGTAAGCGATTTCTCCTTTAGCTGATTCAGTATAAGAGTTTTTGAACACTTCCATATCGGTTAGTAAATGAAACAAGCAACCAACATCAAATAGTTGCTTCATTATTTCCTTTTCCTTCTCCATGTTGTAAGGAACACCTGTCGTATTTGGTGCAAATGCAGTGAGCTTGTCGCCTGTAATTGAATTTATGTCAGGAGTTCTAACAATTACTGGTTTGCCAGTTTGTAACAGCCATTCTGTTTCTAATGCTCTGTCAATAACTGTTGGATAATGGTTGTCTGCAAAGAGAACATCGAGTAGGATTTCTCTTTCAGGATTAGAAATTACATTTCCCTCTTTATTTTTACTTCGAAAGTTTGAATTAAAAATAAACTTGTAATGTGCTTTAGGAATATCTCCATTGTAACTCCTCATTTCATCCAATTCCATTCGTGTGAATGCACTTGTATCAACAATTTTTGAAAGATATTTCTCTAATTCTTCTCTTTTAATTTTCGGGCTTATGATAATGTCAATGTCAACTGAAAACCTTTTAGGTTCTTCCATTAGAAGAATCAAACTTGTTCCACCTTTGAAGATAAAATCTAATCCTGTTAACTGCAATTGCTCTAACAGATACAAAGCATAAATCATACTTTCCATCAAGTTAGGGTCTTTGCTGTATTTATTTCTTTTCTCAGCAATCCATTCTGCTGAAAGTGATTTAATGTCAATCATTCAATATACTATTTGGAATATCGGTTTTGTCTGAAAAAAATTCTACAAGGTCAGTTTCCTTCCTTCTTCTTTTTGCGTAGTGAAAAAGTTTAGTGAAGTCAATTGAATATCTTTTGTAAGCGTTGTTGATGATATGAACAAATTCGCTTCCTTGAAAAGCAGCGAAAAGTTTTTTGTCGCAATACAAATCCACTATCAACTTTTCAAGCGTTGTAGTCGCAACATTTTTTACTTTTTGAGTTGGAGACTTTGAAACTATTGGCTGTAATACAATTGCTGTTTCGGTTTCATAAATGTAGCGTTCAATTTCTTTTTCTTCGGGCTGAATAAAAACATTCCGAAAATTTTGTTCTTTAAGAAAACTGTAAACAGGTTCAATGGCTTCCTTTTCAACTTGTAAAATCGTTATGAATTTTCCGGGAATATGGAGCATAAACTCGTGGGCGATTTTTGTTGACCAAATGCAGAGTTTAAGTGATGGAAATTGCTTCTCAAGTTTTGAAAATATTTTCCTTTCGGTGTTTCAACATCAGGTTTGAAAACTGGCTTGAATGAAAGCGTAAAAAGTCCTCTTGAAATTGTAGTGATTACTTGTTTGTTTTTGAGATGGTAAATTCTCCATCTGAAAGTCGTCTCTTTCAACTCAGGTTCAAAATGTCGGTAGAAGTCAAAGAGTTCTTCTCTGGAAAATGATTCTCTTCCTTTGAATTCCTTTTTAAGTCGTTCTATTATGAAATCTTTTGCCAAGGTCTTTTTTGCTTTAGATTGCAAAGATAATCAAAATCCAACAAAAGACAGCAAATTGATAAAAGTGTCAAATGTTTGAAGTCAAACGAAGGACAGCAAATAGTGTTTGCTGTCAAATGTTGGCATTAATCTTCCCAAATAATACTCAAAATAGTTTTGTATCTCCTTGTTGGAATACAATACTCATAAAAATCTGAATCCTCGTCATTGTTTTCATTCAGGTTAAACCAAGTAGACTTTTTTATTTGTTGAGCTTTCTCCTCCATTTTGTAAATAAACTCGTAATCCTTCTGAATATATTCCATAGCCACTGAATCGGTTGGCGGTGCAAGTCGGGTGTAATCGCCAAGCCAAACTTTTAGTTCGTCAGATTTTTTCCAATACTTCACTCTACCGTTTTCAATAAACACAAGACAAATCGGATGAAGGTTATCTACTTGCAGATATTTAAAAACTGTTGCAGTCAAACTCGCTTTGAATCTTTCCGCAAGTTGCTTTATCAAAAGTGGAGAAAACTTTTTGCCTCTTGCTTCTTTCATAAATAATTTATCAGGCATCAAAAGTTCGCTTGCAAATTCATTCGCTTCTAATTCTTGTGTTCCGTTCTTCAGCATCTTTTCCATTCCTGAAATGATATTGAAGTTTGAAAAGACATCATCAGGCAATTTCATTCCTCTGTGCAATATCAAATGTCCGATTTCATGTGCTGCAACAAATCGTTTCCTTTCAGGAAATTGAATTTGTGAATTGACTTTGATAACTGCTTTGCTCTCACCAAATATTATTTTGCCATCGCAATGTTTCAGTTCTTCTTCTATAAGCATTGCATCAAGTCCTGCAACAAATAAATCCATTGGCAAATCTGTGATTTCGTCTAAACCGCAATCAGCTAAAAGTTTTTGTGCTTGTATGTAAGCATTAGTGCTTCTTTTCATTTTCGTCTAATTGCTCTAAAAGTTGAACAAGATTTTTGTCCTTAATGATTTCAATAATTTCTTCTTTAGAAAGTTTGTCAAGGTTCCGATGTAAAGCAAGCGAAGTATTTCCTTGAATGAGTTGTTTGAGAATTGCAATTGGCTTTTCAATATTTAATTGAAGTGCTTGCTTAAATTTTTCTGCAAGTGCAAGTAAATACTCGTTGTGCTTCTTCTTTGCTGTTGCTTTCGCTAAAAAGATGATTTGTTTTTTCTTCTTTTCATATTCAGCCATATCTTGAATATCACTTTTCAGCGAATCCTTGATTGTGTCTTTGTCGGCTTCCAAATAGAAGTTGAACAAAGCTTCGTCAATTTTATTTTTGAGTTCGTTGTTCATATGATAGTGATTGCTTGCGTTTCAATTTTTTCTCTTTTGCGTTCAAGCCGTTTAATGATTACATAAATTTCCTTTACATCAACTCCTAAATCTTTTGCAATGTTGGCTGGTTTGAAAATACCATCCATCCAATATTCAAAAACGGTAAGTTCATCATCGTCTGCACCTGCTTGTTTAAGTAGTTCCGTAACTTGTTTTCTTTTTTCCTCTATGTTGATTGAGTTTCCGTTTACTGGAATCTCGGGTAGCTCGTTGGTATGCTTATTTTTTAATGTTTTGAAAAAATTAGAGATGTCGCTTTTTAGACAGCCAAAAAGAAACAACTTGAATGAACAATCTGCACTATCCCAATTTCTTGTTCCTTCCATCACTTTTAAAATGATGTCGCCTACAAAGTCCACAGGAGACCTGCCGTTGAAGGTTTTCTCTCCAACGGACTTTAAACGGGATATGGCATAGGCATTCATTCTGTCTATGATTTCATCCATATTCTCTGACTCTATTGCTTCGGCAAGATTCATTACTGTTTCTATAAGAGTATGCTAAGGTCTGAAAAATATTTGCCACTCGGTGGCAAATTTAATTTGATTCTTAGCATACCTATATGAAAGCCCTCGTTCTGCCACATTGTCAGCACTATTCTGTTGGTAATGTTTTTGGTTGAATTTGGGCTTCCGAAAAATAAAATCAAGATGAGTTTCAAATATTACAAAATCACTCCGCTTATTATTTCAATCATTGTCCTGTCGGGCTTGATTGATTATTGTGTTGGTGAATGGATAAACCCTTTAATGGTAAAATACCTATCCAAAGGAAGTCATTTCAGAGTGCCAACTACTGTGAGTATTCTTGGAATGTTTTTTCTTCTATACAATCAGGTGCTTTGGAAGTTGCCTGTTTTCAATCTGCTAATGGCAGTTCCAAATATGGCTGGTAGATATGAAGGAAAGGTAAAGTTTAAATGGAACTGTGTTGATGGTGAAAAACCCTGCTTCATTGAAGTAGTGCAAACGGCTTCCAAAATAAAAGTGCACACTTATTTCAGTGATGGGGCAAATGAAAAAACATCTTCAAAAAGTTTGGTGGAAGATATTAAGCAAGACGAAGATGGGTTCTTTGATATTTATCTGTTCTACCTGAACAGCGGCACAAAACAAAACGGTGGTTTGGATTGCCATGAAGGGGCAAACAAACTTCGGTTTCACCCAGGTAAAGATGGGAACAGTAACAGTTTAATGGGGCATTACTTTACGAATCGCCAAATACAAACAAGGGGTGAAATGGAAGGCAGTCTTATTTCAAATCACCTTCAAGGCAAATTTTAATTTAATAACTATGGCAAATTGCAACGAACATTTTGAAAAGTATAACGGTGAAATCAGATTGACTGATGCCCGTAGAAAAAAGTTGAACGGTTCAAGAAAGGAACTTCGCAACAAAGTAAGAAAGTGGTTTAAGGAAAATAAGCCCGATGAAACTCAACCAAAGTTTGGTGGTCAGGGTTCAATGTCAATGGACACTATCATAAATCCTATTCCAAGAAAAATTAAAGAAAGAAATGAGGAAATTACTGTTCTTTATTATGATGTAGATGACGGAATTTATTTTGAAGGAGATAAGAATGTTGCTGATAGACCCACGCCTACCACATATCACAACTGGGTTTATGAAGCGGTGAAAGGTCATACGAATACTGACCCGATAGATAAAAATACATGTGTTAGAACTTTGTTTGCTGATGGTCATAATATTGACCAGCCGATTTATTACAAGAAGGGAAGCGTTCCCGAACTGGCTCATAAGAGGGATGGTTACATTGACAGTGACCCGAAGGCATTTACAGAATGGTTCAATGAAAGAGCAGATAAAGAGCCACAGCTTAGAGATTTGGTGCGATTTGGAAAAGGATGGTGCGATAAAAAAGATTTTGAAAATGAAAGTAAACCGATGCCAACGGGTTTAATTATTTCCATTCTGTTTACAGAAAATGTTGTTTACAGAAAAGACCGTGATGATATTTCACTGAAGGAAACTTTGCTTGCTATTCAGCGGAAATTGAAAATCTCATTTGAGTGTAACCGTCCTACAACACCGAAAGGCGAAAACCTGTTGAAAGATTACGCACATAAGGATTACTTCATGGATTGCCTTGCCAAATTCATTGACGATGCAACAAAGGCATTGATGGAAAAAAATATTCGCAAGGCAACTGAATTATGGCGTAAACATTTAAGCGATAGATTTCCGTTGGGAGAGGACAAAGATGAAACTTCAAACTCATCTGCTGGTTTGGGTGCAATGATACCACCAACTACAAAGCCATACGCTGAATAATGAAGAATGAAAAATTTGAGAATGATATTATCACCGTTCCTACAATATTCAATAAGCTAAATATTGTTGAACTTGATGGCGAGAAAATTCTCAAAGGTGAATTAGATATTGTTGATGCCAACGGCAAACATTGGGATACTTATCAAATAGAAATTAAGGGTAGAGATAGCTACCCTTATTCTTTTCCTGATCTATTTGAAACAGCAGATGCCTTCCCTCATAATGCCGACTGGCACATCTATGAAACCGATTTTTCTTGTTGCATTGATTATCCTGCAAATGCAAAAATTATTTGTAAAAATGGACTTCAATTAACCGACTTTATTAAAAACTATGTAATACCGTATTTCGCAAATCAAACTTTCAGAATCAGAGAAGGGTATTATTTATATGGTGAATACTCACATGGCGTTTTCGGGAAAATGGAATACTATCAAAGTAAACTCAAGGCAAAAAATCCAAAGCAGTTACTTGAGATGTTTCGTTTAATCTTACTTGGCTACAACCCTGCAAGAACTGCTCTTTGTCCGTTTTGTCATAAAGTAAAATTTCGTCATTGTCACCGTGATATTTTCAGAGAGTTGAGCTATGTTAAAGAATATCTTTTTCACGATGGAGCACAGTTATTTGCATTTTTTGCAGCACATCCAGATTATCAATTACCAAAAGTTAGATAGCTGCACTGTCTTTAAAAGGGGTGGAGAAAACACTCTTTCATTTTTTTTCGTGTTGGGTTTGTAGCGTTGCAAAAAAAAATGAAAGTACGTTTTGTGCGTTGAAGCTGGTGGTTTTTTTTACAAATTTATTTTGAAGCGTTGCCTTTAGAAGCAGTGTCGGTTGTTGTCCCTTGTTGTGTTCAAAATGTTCGTTCAAAGCCCGTCTGTTCAAAGTTGCACGGTAGCCAATAGAATTTCCGGTAACTAGTATATACCCGATATAAACCTTCGCCAAGACAACCCCCGCTGGCTATATACACGAAACTTCGTATCGGTTATTTCTAAAGATAGGCAACCCATTATACCTTTTCAAATAGCATGAAGCTGTTTTGACCCTGCCTGTTTTCTAAACCCCTCGAATTCGAGGGGTTTAAAATCGGGGTTGTGCATCCGTTCCCAAAAGACTGATAGTTCAAAGGTGAAACGTAGCCTCTTACTTCAACACCAGCACCACCACCGAGTGGGCCGGCAACGTAACCTTTAAGGTATTGCCGCTGAGTGTGGCCTGCTTAAATGCTGCGGGCTTTATTTTCTGTGGTGCGTCAAACGAATTATAGTCCTGCAGTTTTTCGCTGGCGAGTATGCGGCCGGTTACGGTGGTCACTTTCGCACCACGGATGTCTACGCTGATTTCCTGGTTGTTCTTCGCATCGATGTTCACAAGCGAAATATGAATGAGTCCATTGCCATCGCGGGAAGCGGAGGCAGAAACCGCGGGCAGTTTTTCAGTACCCAACGCATACGGATTGCATTTCAAATCCACCGGCAGCAAGGTGGCATCCTGGTGCACGTTATACATCTCCATCACATGATAGGTAGGTGTGAGCAGCATCTTCTCTCCTTCCGTAAGCACAACAGCCTGCAGCACGTTTACCGTCTGCGCGAGGTTGGCCATCTTCACACGGTCGCTGTGGTTATGAAAAATATTTAAGGTGGCTCCTGCCAGTATCGCATCGCGGATGGTGTTTTGCTGAAACAGAAAACCGGGATTGGTATTGGGTTCTACATCATACCATCCACCCCACTCATCCACCACCATGGCCACTTTTTTAGCGGGATCATATTTATCCATGATGCCCGCATGCCTTGTAATCAACTCATCCATCAGCAAGGCACGCTGCATGGTTTGAAAATACTGCTGCTCACCAAAATCCTTTGCCGATCCTTTTTTATTCCAGTCGATGACCGAATAATGATGCAAGGCAACGCCTTCGAGCAGGTTGTGTGGAATATCGCGCATGAGCACTTCGGTCCAGTGATAATCAGAAGAGTTGGCACCGGAAGCAATGCGAAACAGCTGGCCGCTTTTGTTCCAGTCGGTCATGAAGGTGGCATACTGCCGGTAGATGTTGGCGTAATACTCGGCAGTCATGTTGCCGCCACAACCCCATGCTTCATTTCCTACTCCCCAGTATTTTACATTCCACGGTTTCTCGCGCCCGTTCTCCCTGCGCCACTTCGACATCGGGCTCACACCATCAAAGTTGGTGTATTGAATCCAGTCAGAAAATTCCTGCACGGTGCCGCTGCCCACATTGCCAGACAGATAGGGTTCGGCACCGATGAGCTCACACATGTTCAGAAAATCATGCGTGCCAAAACTGTTGTCTTCGGTAACGCCACCCCACCAGGTGTTCACAATGGTAGGGCGATCTTTTTTAGGACCTACTCCATCTTTCCAGTGATAGGTGTCGGCAAAGCATCCGCCTGGCCAGCGCAGGTTGGGTACTTTCAGTTTCTTCAAGGCATCCACCACATCATTGCGCACGCCTTGTGTGTTGGGAATTTTTGTGTTGCCCTCTCCTACATAGAAGCCATCATAAATGCAACGGCCCAGGTGTTCTGAGAAATGACCATAGATGTGTTTGCTTATTTTTTCTTTTCCGAGATCGGCATTGATCACGAGGGTGTTTTGCGAAAAGATGACGCCTGTTTTTAAAATTAAACTCAGCAGAAGATATCTTATTCATGGCGTAAGGTGATTTAAGAAATACCAGGGTGTGCGAAATTATTTCATGCCAGCTGTTTTCACTTCAGCCCTGAATTTCGCTACAATCTTTCCATCCATTTTCAGGAACAAATGATTTTCTTCCATGTGATATTTCGTGGGTGTACTCAACACCTTCATGAACTCCATTTCAATCTCCATCATGCTATCACAATACATGCGTGTGGATGCGAGGGTTGCGCTGATCGTGGGCCGGTCGTGCGTAAAAGTTCCTGTAAAGGAGTTGCATCCGGCAAAGCCCCTTACCGTATTTTCACTGGTTTCATAGACAACAAAAACGGGTTTTTGATTTTGCGGCAGACCGATTTCCTTTTCATTGAGTTCGAATAAAAGCCAGACCGTTCCCAGCAGGGGTCTTTCATTGGATGCCCCTACCAGTTCACTCAGCTGGTTTGACGGGCGGCATGCAAACAGCAACAAAAACCAAAAAATATATGAGTTTCATAACTACCTTTTTAATCCCTTTATCAGGTAAAGCAATATACCATTTTAATCCCAGCATTGTCATGAGCATCGCGATGTTACGTGGAAAAATGACGAATGATAATCGCACCGTCATCATTGCCAGGTGATGACGCTGCGGTCACTGATCAGTATCGAACGCCTTGTATGTTCGTTTCTGCACAATGCCAGTCAACACAGAGATCGAATCCGGCCCGAAACCGCTTTCAGCACCATGGCATATTAATTGAACCTGGCAGACGCAATATTCAATTCACAGGCCCGTTAGCTGAATCATGCAAACCATTACCTCATTTTTCTGGCTATGCTCCGGAGCGGACATCGCCACGCTTAAAAAATGTCCTACCGAAAAAAGCAAGTACGCAGGCATTGGAGCCACCGTGTTTTTCACGGGCTTGTTTGCAGCACTCGCGGGTGGCTATGCGCTGTATACCGTATTCGACAACGTCTGGATTGCCGCAGCCAGTGGTCTGATATGGGGGTTGCTGATTTTCAACCTCGACCGGTTCATCGTATCAAGTATGCGCAAGGAAGGAAAGTTTAGCCGCGAACTGCTGATGGCAACGCCCCGGATTTTACTCGCCATTCTGATTTCGGTGGTGATAGCGAAGCCACTCGAATTGAAAATTTTTGAAAAGGAAATCAACGCAGAGCTGATCATCATGAATCAGCAGCAGCTGGCCCGGCAGGAAGCCGAAGTGAAGCTGCGGTTTACGTCAACACAGGATAGTTTAAAGTCAGAGATCACCGCGCTGAAACAAGAGATCCAGTCCAAAACATTGCAACGTGACGACCTCGTGCGCATTGCCCGTGAAGAAGCCGATGGCACCGGAGGAAGCAAAAAGAAAAATCTCGGCCCGATTTATAAAATCAAAAAGGAAAATGCCGATGCCGCTGAAAGAGAGCTTGCTGCACTAAAAACCAACAATGAAATTAGGATCGCTTCGCTGGAAACCAGGGTAAATAAAAATGATTCTACCTTAACGGCTCAGATTGCTGCCATCAGCAAAGCCAACACCGATGGCCCTGCTGCGCGGATTGAAGCCATGAGCAGACTCACCCAGCAAAACAATGCCATGTGGTGGGCGGAGTGGTTTATCATCCTGTTGTTTATCGCCCTGGAGACAGCCCCGGTTTTTGTGAAACTGATATCATCCAAAGGCCCTTACGATAATCTTCTAAAAGCAGAAGAGCATCGTTTCTCGATGGCGGAGATAGAAGAACTCGCCCGCATCAATGCGGAGATAAAAGAAAAGAATTCAGGCATATCTCAATTAGAGCGGGAGTTTATTACCGAACGGCTGGATGCCGCATTGAAGAATTCGTGAGACCCTGCCAATGATAGAGGCGTCAGACTGCTTTAAGCTTCAGCGAAAAGCGGTCAGACGCCTGTCACTTCAACAACCCCTCCGGTCATGTAATTTACCCAGTCAGAAAACGCAAATGATTTGAAATATCACTGCGGCTGCGTTAGCTTGTAAGGGATTACCATAACACCATCGTCATACCAGATGACAGAAGTCCGGGACGGAAAATGGGTGCTTTCAGCGAGGTATTTGTGCGGTGAGGCTATGCTTTCCGAATGCCTGATCGTTGAAATTTTGAAAAACAGACCGATAAGAAATTAATACCATAACCGAGAGAAATACCTGCCCGATGACGTTTACTTCAATCACGAAAAAATCAATCACCTTTTTTATTAGCTGCCTGGTCATTCTCGCAGTGTATGGTCAGCCTTCAAAAGATGTGAAGGTCAACTGGAAAAAAATAAAGGTTCTTGTCTACACAAAAAATGGCAAAGGATATGTTCATGACAACATACCCTATGCGGTAGCCAGCTTTAAAAAATTAGGACAACAGTACGGCTTTCAGACCGAAGTATCGGAAGATCCATCCGTGTTCACCCGCGATAATCTCAAACAATACTCGCTGCTTGTTTTCACCAGCACCAACAATGATGTGTTCGATACCGATGAACAGCGTCTGGCGTTCCGTCATTACATCGAGGCCGGAGGCGGATTTGTAGGATTGCATTCCGTAGTGGGCACCGAGCGAAACTGGACCTGGTTTAAAATGATGCTGGGTGGCACATTCGCATGGCATCCGAAATTCCAGCAATACACGCTTCGCGTCATTGATCCCGGCCATCCATCCATGACCGGTGTGCCTAAAGTATGGGAGAAAGAAGATGAGTGTTATTTTCAAAAGGAAATGTATCCTGGCATAAAAACGGTGCTGGTTCATGACCTCACATCGCTGGATGCATCGGATGCAGAAAAAATCAAAGCCAGTTCCGGATCTTATCTGTCACTGTATCCGGCAGCGTGGTATCAGAAATTTGATGGCGGCATGATATGGATTACCGCACTGGGGCACGACAAAAAAGACTACGATGACCCTGTTTTTATCAATCATATGTTTCAAGGTTTACAATTTGTGGCCAGTGAGCTCAAGCCTAAAGATTATTCGAAGGCTTATTCGAAACTGAAAGATGAGCCTGTTCAGTTTTAATGTGTTATGTTTATTCACTAATAACCTTTAACAATGAAGAAAGCCAGCAAATCGCAATCTCTCACGAAGATCCTTCATACAAAAATCCCTCAAGGGGGCTGTGGCTTCATCGCTGATGTTTGGCATTCCCACCCTGGTGCCTTCCACGTGTATTTGGAAAGTATGCCCCCAGCAACAGAATAAATATTGGCGCCATTGGTCTTGGCAGGATTTCACGGGATCATGATATGCCTGGCGTATGGAAACATGACTTTGCGCAAATCGTTGCCGTATGTGATCTCGATACAAAGAGAGCAGCCGATGGAAAGAAGCTGGTCAATGATTATTACTCCAAGAAAAACGGAAAACCCTATGATGGCGTAAAAGAGTATCATGACTTCCGTGAGCTGGTAAAGAATAAAGACATCGATGCTGTGCTCATCAGCACACCCGATCATACGCATGCCATGATTGCTGTTGCTGCGGCAAGAGAAAAGAAACACATCTACATGCAGAAGCCTGCATCACTCACGATCTCCGAAGGTCGGGTTGTTAGTGATTATGTTCAGAAGCAAGGCATCGTATTTCAAATCGGGAGCCAGCAACGTTCGTGGGAGCAATTTCGCTATGCAGCAGAGCTGGTGCGCAATGGAAGAATTGGTCAATTGAAAACCGTACAGGTTGGTTTGCCAGGCGATCCGTCAGGAGATGAAGAACCACCTATGGCAATTCCATCCAATCTTAATTATGATATGTGGCTGGGATCAACACCCGAAGTTTATTACACCGAAAAAAGAGTACATCCTCAGGTTGGTTATGACAGACCAGGATGGCTGCGGTGCGAGCAGTTTGGTGCCGGTATGATAACAGGATGGGGTTCACATCATATCGACTCAGCACACTGGGGTATGGGTATGGAACGCTCGGGTCCGGTTGAAGTATGGGGCCATGCCGAGTTTCCCAAGAGTGGCCTGTGGGATGTGCATGGTATTTTCAGAACCGAAGCGCTCTATGAAAACGGAGTGAAAATGATTGTGAGCAATGAACTCCCCAACGGAATAAAATTTGAAGGCAGCGAAGGTTGGATTTTTGTTACACGCGGAAACTACCAGGCAACAGCCAGTGATCCGGTTGTTAATAATGATGGCACGAAACCACTGGATGCCAGTGATCCGAAAATCATCAAGTCGGTAATTGGTCCGAATGAATTTCACTTTATCGTCAGCAAGGATCATCATGGCAACTGGCTGGAGAGCATACGTGATAAAAAACCAAACATTGCACCCGTAGAGGAAGCACACCGCTCCTGCTCAACGTGTCTGGTGCATCACATCGCCATGAAGCTGGACAGAAAAGTATACTGGGATCCGAAGACGGAGAAATTCAAAAATGACGATGAGGCCAACAAGATGCTTTCGCGTCCACAGCGTGCCGGTTATGAGCTTTCCAGTTTCATGAAAAAATAAACAGTTACAAAAAATGAATTTAAAGTCTCTCATTGTTATCAGCGTATTTACTGTACTGTTTGCGTCTTGCAAAAAATCAACTCCTGTGGAAAACGAAAAATCTGTTCGCCTCGTAACCCTTGACCCCGGACATTTTCATGCTGCCCTGGTTCAAAAGTCGATGTATGCCAATGTGGATTCTACGGTGCACGTATACGCACCCGACAGTCCCGATCTCCAGCTGCATCTTGGCAGGATCAATGGATTCAACACAAGGGCAGAATCATCCTACCCGATGGAATGAAGTGGTTTACAGCGGAGAAAATTTCTTCGATAAAATGCTGGAAGAGAAGGCAGGAAATGTGGTGGTGATTTCCGGCAACAACCTGAAAAAAGCAGAATACATTTCAAAGTCGCTGGATGCAGGATTCAATGTGCTGGCGGATAAGCCCATGATCATCGATGCGAAAGATTTTGAAACATTAAAACAATCCTTCGACAAGGCTGAAAAAAATAAGCTGCTCTTATACGATATCATGACCGAGCGTTATGAAATCACCACCATGCTGCAGCGTGAGTTTTCTTTGTTGCCCGATGTTTTCGGAACACTGGAAGAAGGCACACCTGATAATCCATCGGTGACCAAAGAAAGTGTTCATCATTTTTTCAAATACGTTTCCGGAAATATTCTCACCCGGCCACCGTGGTTCATGGATGTATCGCAACAGGGAGAAGGAATTGTTGATGTAACCACGCACCTCATTGATCTGGTGCAATGGGAATGTTTCCCCGATCAGATCATTGATTATCAGAAAGACATTCAGATAAACAAAGCCGTGCGCACACCCACGGCCATGACGTTGAGTGAGTTTAAAGCGATTACCAGACTGAATGACTTTCCTGATTACCTGAAAAAAGATGTTGAGAAGGACACGATGCTAAATGTCTATTCAAATGGAGAGATCCATTATAAATTAAAAAATGTACACGCAAAGGTTTCTGTTATCTGGAATTATCAGGCACCCGAAGGTGCAGGCGATACGCACTACTCCATCATGCGCGGAACCAAAGCGAATCTGATTATCAAGCAAGGAGCAGAACAGAAGTATAAACCAACCTTATACATCCAGTCACTTGCGAAGGATGATAACATTGAATCTGTGTTGAATGACCAGGTTGCAAAACTTCAATCAAAATATCCGGGCATTGGCATAGCCAAAGCAGGAGATTTATGGGAAGTGACCGTTGCTGAAGAATTCAAGGAAGGTCATGAAGCACACTTTGGCCGTGTTACCGAAAAATTTCTTGAGTATCTGGAGAAAGGAAATCTGCCATCGTGGGAGGTTCCCAACATGATCGCCAAATACTACACGACTACGAAAGCACTGGAACTCGCGAAACAGAAGTAATGACATAAAATCTGTAATCATAAGGTGATGAAAATTCTTACGTGCACGTCACCGGGTCATTTTGAATATAGTGAAGTTGAAAAGCCCAACGCTGCAGAAAGATCATTCCATCATAAAAATCAAACGGATCGGAATATGCGGAACCGATCTGCACGCTTTCGAAGGCACTCAACCCTATTTTGAATATCCGAGAATTCTGGGCCATGAACTGGCTGGTGAGCTCGTTGAAACGGATGGCAACACGGGTTTTAAAAAAGGAGACATTGTTACATTCATTCCTTATTTTAACTGTGGAAAATGCATTGCCTGCCGGAGTGGTAAACCCAATTGCTGCGCTACCTTAAAAGTCTGCTGGTGTACATATGGATGGCGGCATGGTTGAGTATTTGTCCGTGCCGGATTACGCACTCGTTCATGGTGAAGGTTTATCACTGGATTCACTCGCACTCATTGAGCCACTGGCAATCGGAGCGCATGGCATCCGAAGAGCGGATGTTAAACCTGGAGAATTTGTACTGGTCGTGGGTGCCGGGCCGATTGGACTGGGCACCATGGAATTTGCAAGAATAGCACAAGGGCAGGTGATTGCACTGGATCGTGTTGAATCACGTTTAAAATTTTGCAAGGAACAACTTGGTGTGCCATTCACCATCAATGCACAGCAACCTGATATTACAGAACAGATAAAAGACATTACGAAAGGTGATATGCCCACGGTCGTGATTGATGCCACCGGAAATCTTGATGCCATCAATAATTCATTTGGTCTTCTCGCTCATGGCGGGCGTTATGTATTGATTGGGTTACAGAAAGGATCGATCAGTTTCAGTCATCCGGAATTTCACAAGCGTGAAGCTACCTTGATGAGCAGTCGCAATGCCACGCGTGAAGATTTTAACCATGTCATTGATTCCATTGAAAAAGGATTGATCAATCCTGCCAGCTACATTACACATCGTGCAAAGTTCGATCAGGTTAAAGATCAATTTGAAAGCTGGCTTAATCCGGCAAACGGAGTGATCAAGGCGATGGTGGAAATGGAAAACTGATTTTATTGTAATTCATCCTTTATCATGTTTCTGAAAAAATGCCATGACTCCTTTCAGAGTATGACACTTCATCGTTCATGTAAATAAATATTACAATTTCACCTTACTCATTTTAGGAGCCAGCAGATGGATTACAAGCCAGCCAACCAGATACGCAGAACCACAAATCAGGAACATAATGAAGTAGGCCTTTTCTATTTCACCAATCTCCCTGTAATGAACAAAGAGGTTCTTCTGAACAGCCCAGGTAAGAACTATGCCTCCTACTCCACCGGCCATGCCTCCAATGCCAGTAACCGAAGCGGTCGCCTTTTTAGGAAACATATCCGATACGGTGGTAAAGATATTGGCACTCCACGCCTGATGGGCAGCGGCTGCGATTCCAATAACCAGTACGGCCAGCCACATACTTACCTCACCAGCATACTGGGCAAACACCACTGGCATCACGCACATGGCAAAAATGAACATAGAAGTTTTTCTGGCTTTAAAGGCAGGCATGTTTCTGTTAATGAAAAACATGGGGAGATAGCCACCACCAATACTTCCCAAGGTAGAGATCAGATACACCACGGCAACAGGCACTGCTATTTGTGCAAGACCCAGCTTGTATTCGCTTTGTAAAAAGTCTGGCAGCCAGAAGAGGTAGAACCACCAGATCGGATCAGTCAAAAACTTACCCATCGCGAAAGCCCAGGTTTGTCTGTAACCCAACAGTTTGAACCAGGATACTTTTTCATGTTCGCTGGCCTTTTCAATCTGCTCATCTTCGATGTCCGAGTGGATGTAATCGAATTCTTCCTTGCTTAACTTTTTAGAATCAGCAGGATGTGTGTAGTACACCTGCCATAAGACCAGCCAGATAAAACCAATGGCACCGGTAATAATAAATGCCCACTTCCATCCCCACGCCAGTGCAATGAAAGGCACGGTAAGCGGTGCTACGATGGCGCCTATGTTGGTACCTGAATTAAAAATTCCAGTTGCCAAGGCTCTTTCTTTTTTCGGAAACCACTCTGCGGTTGCCTTGATAGCAGCAGGAAAATTTCCGGCTTCGGTAATACCAAGCGCGGCTCTGGCAACGATAAAGCCCAAGGTAGAATTCGCAAAGCCATGACCAATGGCGGCCATACTCCACAAAGTTGTAGCCGCTGCATATCCTTTTTTTGTTCCCAGCTTATCAACGAATCTACCTGCGATCAACATACCAAAAGAATACGCCAGTTTGAATGCGATCTCAACGTTGGCATAGTCGCCATCATTCCATTGAAGATCTTCCGACAGAACTGATTTTAATAAGCTGATAACCTGCCTGTCGAGATAGTTAACCGTAGTGGCAAAGAAAACCAGACCACATATCGTCCAGCGATAGTTTTTTACAGTATTACCTATGGATAATTTCTCCATGCATGGCAGATTAGATGTAATGAATCACGAATACTAAATATAGAATAATGAAGCGAAATAATGATTTTATTATTTTGACGGGATCAGTCACCATGCTAAATCAAAAACTGAAATACGCCTTTGCATTGTTATAGCAAATGTCTTCCACCATTTTACCAAGGTGCTGCATGTCGTTTGGTAATTCGCCACGTTTCACATCTTCACCAATCAGGTTGCAGAGTATTCTTCTGAAATATTCATGTCGCGGAAAGGAAAGAAAGCTGCGTGAGTCCGTTACCATGCCAACAAACTGCGAAAGCAAGCCCATGTTGGAGAGTGTATTCAATTGTTTTACCATACCATCTTTCTGATCGAGAAACCACCAGCCACTTCCCCACTGCATTTTACCTGGCGTGGTGCCATCATTGAAATTACCCGTCATGGTAGCAAACAATTCATTATCGGCAGGATTCAAATTATAGAGAATGGTTTTTGCCAGCTGATTGCTGTTATCGAGCTGATCAAAGAATCTTGACATAGAATATGCCTGAGAAAAATCTCCCATAGAATCAAAGCCGGTATCCGCACCCAAATCCCGCAGCATGCGCGTATTGTTATTGCGAAGCGCTCCGAGATGAAATTGTTGTACCCATCCTTTGGCATGATACAAACGACACAGCTGATTCAAGATGATAAACCGCAGGCCCACTTTTTCATCAACAGAAAGTGTGGCTCCACCCAACACATTCGTAAACAACTTCTCTGCTTCAGTCAACGAGATCTTACTAAACGGAAGTGTTTCCAGGCCGTGATCCGATACGTGACAACCATGTGCATGAAAGAAGTCAACCCTGTTTTCCAGCGCCTTGAATAATGACGGCAGCGAATTGATCTCTACCGAAGACACCTCTGATAATTTTTTTAGATAACCTTTATAGGCAACTACATCATCAAATGAATAAGACTTATCAGGCCGCCATGTCGGGAACAGCTTTATTGTTTTGGATGAAGCCATTACTTCGTGATATTTCAAATCATCGGCAGGATCATCCGTGGAGCAAACTACTTCCGCTTTCATCATCGACAACAATCCATGCACTTTGAATTCATCGGTTTGCAGCAGTGCCGAGCAATGATCGTAAATGGATTTTGCGGTTTTGGAATTTAAAAGTTCAGTCACACCAAAGTATCGTTTCAATTCAAGATGCGTCCAGTGATAGAGTGGATTGCGCATCGTGTTGGGTACCGTCTCGGCCCATTTCATAAACTTCTCTTCCGGGCTTGCCTTGTCCTGTGCAGTAGCGCTCATCGATGCCATTGATGCGCATCGCCCTCCATTTATAATGATCGCCCTCAAGCCAGATTTCTGTCAGGTTTGAGAACTGACGGTTCTCAGCAATATCCTTAGGCGATAAATGATTATGATAATCGATGATCGCTGATCTGGCAGCGTGATTATGATAAAGCTGCCTTGCTTCATCGGATTGTAAAAGAAAGTCTTCGTCTAAAAATTTAGTAGCGCTCATAAAACCAGTATAGTTCGTAATTCTAAAATTCTTTAAATCAATTTTTAAACTCCACAAAACGCATTGAATCCACCATCGACAGGAACCACTACACCGGTAACAAACTTCGATGCATCTGAACAGAGAAACAGCAGGGTTCCTACCAGTTCATCGGCCTCACCAAAGCGACCAAAGGGTGTCTGATTGATTACGGCATTTCCTCTTGCCGTGAGTGTTCCATCAGGATTAGTGAGCAAGGCACGGTTCTGTTCGGTGATAAAGAAGCCTGGCGCTATCGCATTTACCCGAATGCCCTGACCTACTTTTTTGGCAAGTTCAACCGCCAGCCATTGCGTAAAATTATCAACGGCCGCTTTGGCAGCGGAGTAACCCACTACCCTTGTGATTGGCCTGAAGGCAGACATGGATGAGATGTTGATGATGATCCCTTTTTTGTTTGCCGCCATCACCTCTCCAAAAATCTGAGAGGGCAACACGGTGCCCAGTAAATTCAAATCAACAACCTGTTGAAATGCCTTTCGTGTCGAGATCAAAAAAAGTTTTATCTGGCGGAATGGTTGCACCCGCCATGTTACCTCCTGCACCATTGATGAGAATATCGATCGTGCCTGCGGTGGAAAGAATCTTTTCCTTCACCTGCTGAAGCTCTTCTCTGTTTAATACATCCGCCTGAAAGAATGATGCCTTGCCACCGGCCTGCTGAATTTCTCCAGTTACTTTTGCACCGGCTTCTACCCTGCGTCCTATGATGATGACGTGAGCTCCCGCTTCGGCCAGGCCTTTGGCCATCACGGAACCCAATACTCCGGTTCCTCCGGTGATTACTACAATTTTATTTTCTACTGAGAATAAGTGCTTCATGTATATTCCTACTTATTAAAATCTAAAAACTGTTTATTCATTTCATCATCACTTAAAAACTTTCCGGTATTTAAAAGTATCCGGTGTTTTAAAACAATGGATTCTCCTGGGTTCAATGTATTGATGAATTCCTCATCGGTTGGCACGTATGATTTTGATGAAAGGTTATTCACGGCAAACAATCCATAACCGCGTGCATGCCAGTGAGCGGGATACCCGATGTTCTTTTTATTATCTACAATAGAAATGGTTATCGGCTCCGTTCCTTTGGTGGCCGAAAGTGAAACCCAGTCGGCACGTTTGCCCCATACATTTCCTTTTTCATCGCCTTTACTATTCTTATAAACTCCGTTCACGCCTTCATTATTAAGCGCAGCAACCGTAGTTGGTTTTCCTGTTGCATCGGTAAATACTTCTGGCTTCGTAGAAGGTTCTTCAAAGGCACGGTCGAGGCGAATACCCATCATGCCTTCTTTGGTTTCTTTAAATACCACCTTCTCCTGCTGGGCAGTAAGTTTTGTGGTGCGGTCAATGGCTCTCAGATTCTCTGTGCCTGAAAAAACAAAGGTCGACTCTTCAATCAACAGAATGTAACCCTTGCTGTCTATCCAGTTGGTTTGAACAACCAGTGTGCCTCTGGTTTTTCCATTTTCTGCCTTCACCACCTTTTGATGCAAGATGCTTCCATACTTATCTTTTTTGTCGGCAGGGATTGCATAGGAGTTATTCCAGAAATCAAGACCATTCACATCGCCATAGTTAAACCACAAGCCAATATGATGCGGGTGATCTACCCGTTCGCCTGGTCTGGGATCTCTCGGAAATCCGCGCGTGATCACGGTTCCATTTGCCGTATACATCGGATACAACACCGGCTTGTCAAGATCACTGGGATAGATGTAGGAAGTAAACAACTTACCGTCAATGATTACATCTACCTTTTTATTCTTTTCATCGGTTACAAATTTTACCGGCTTCTGTGCATAGCCCATAGTTATTACGAATAAAAACAGGGACATGATTGCCCCTGTTTTTACGATTTTATGTATTCGATTCATCGTTATCAATCGGTCAGTATTTGAAAACTTTCCCTCCCGCCATTACTTCCTGGGTCTTTTCATCAAAGGTGGCTTTCATGCCTGTTTGCACAGCGGCATTTACCATGATGCAGGCGATAGCATGTGAGTAACCCGCTTCAACAGGAGCGTTTGGTTCTTTTCTGCTGCGCACACTCTCCATCCAGTTACGCATGTGACTGGATGTCAAAGGATCATTACCGGTGTTTGCCGAAGTCACAACTTTTTCATCCACCACATTAAGATTCTTCTCAGGCAATAAGTTGGCACTCATGCCCATGGACTTCGCAAAATTTTCGCGCAAGCCGCCTGTTGGCGATACCATGTTGGTATTCAGATTCATTTCGCCACCATTGGAATAATAAATTTCAGCTGGCTTCTCATCACCATTGTGCATGCGTGAAGCGAAGCTTACCTGGAAGCCACTGGCAGGATCATTCGATGGTCCATAATCAAACACAGCCGTAACGGTATCCCAGTTTTTACGTCCGTCTTTCCATACATAAATGCCTCCGTTGGCAACCACGCTTCTCGGACTCTTCAATCCGCTGAACCAATGCACCGTGTCGATCTGGTGACTCATCCACTGGCCGGCCAGACCAGAAGAGTATGGCCAGAATAATCTGAACTCTAAATACTTTCGTGGGTCCCACGCCTCCTTAGGGCGATTCATCTGGAAACGAACCCAGTCCGTATCACTTTCTTTTATTTGTTCTACCAATTCTTTTCTTCTCCAGCGACCTGGTTGATTTACATTCCAGGAAAGTTCAACCATGGTGATCGGACCAAACTTACCTGACTGTACAAAGCTCGCTGCTTCATGATAATTTCTTCCGCTTCTGCGCTGCGAACCGATCTGAACAATTTTCTTTGTCTCCTTCACCGCCTTCAATGCGGCACGGGCATCTTCCATGGTTTCAGCAAAAGGTTTTTCAGTGTACGTGTCACATCCGGCCTTTACAGCTTCAACGGTATGAAGTGCATGTTGAAAATCGGCTGTGCTTATGATCACTGCATCCACTTCTTTAGCGCTGTATAATGCTTCGTTGTTGACAAATGATTTGATGTCATGACCAAATTGCTCTTTGAGCATAGCTTGTCCTTTTTCACGTCTTTTTTTCCATATGTCGGATACCGCAACGATATCAAAATTCAATTCTTTATAATGATCGGCAAAGGCCGGCATCAGGGAAGCGCGGAAGCGATCTGAAAAGCCAACCACACCAACGCGAACGCGGTCGTTGGCACCAATGATATTCGCATAACTTTTCGGACTGAACGCCAGTGAACCCAGGTAGGTACCTGTTGCTGCCATCGCAGATTTTTTGATGAAATCCCTTCTCGTGTTTTTCATAATGTATATGTTCAAATAATAGTTATGATTTATTTTAATTCCCTGATTTTAATACTTCTGAATGAAACCTGGTCGCCATGATCCTGCAATAGAATTCTTCCCTTTTCGGCCATACCAAAATTTTCATATTGTGCGTACTTACTGCGGGCAACCAATGCATTATAAATGGGTGTGCCACGTTGATACTCTACTACCTTATATCCATTGAGCCAATGCTCAACCCGGTTATCCGGATATACTACAACACGTCCCCAGTTCCATTCTCCGGTTTTTCGCTGGCCGCGCTGCACCTTGATGGATGGTATCAGATCATATAATGAAGCCAGTGTTCGGTTACCCACCACACCTTCCTTTGCATCAGGATGGATGGCATCATCCAGCACCTGATATTCGAGGCCAATGGCTGATCCCTTGTTTCCCTCTTTCTCTGTTACAAAGTATTTCAGTCCACTGTTAGCTCCTTCTGTCAATCTAAATTCGAATTGTAAATCGAAGGCACCATACTGACCTTCCGTAACGATATCACCACCATTTTCTGATTCACCACCGGTCGACTTGCTGACACTTATTGTACCATCTTTTATATCCCATCCCTTTTCAGGAAATGAAGTCTTGTTTGCCCCGCGCCATCCTGCAGTGGACTTACCATCCCACAGCAAAACATATCCGTTCTTTTTTTCTGCTTCCGAAACGGTGTTGGGAATAAGGTTTACGATAAACACCTGATCTGGTGGTGATGGCTTCAGATTTTTTGTCTGAATGCGAATGTTGCGCCAACGGATCTGACGGCCCGGTTCATCATCCTTACCAATAGAATGAACCTGCAAAGCAATGAATCCACTGGATGTTACATCATCGATAACATGCGCAGCGGCAACACCATTCACGAAGGTTCTCAAACTGGTGCCGATACACTCAAGACGAATTTTATTCCACTGATCTTTTTTGAAAGCTGGCTTGGCAGCAGGATTATATTCCAGCGTATACAACCAGTCCCTGCGGGCTTCATCATAGATTCCACCTGTCCACGCCCTGTCGGAAGGATCTACTTCAAATTGATATCCATGAACACGACCATCTTTATAATCGGGCTTACTCAAGCTGCGAAACTGAATGCCTGAATTCATGCCTTGCGGAACCATATATTCCAGCTCCAGTATGAAGTCACCATAGTCTTTCTCCGTTGCCATGAAAGAATTGGGTTCATTCGCTACAGTCGTGCCTATGATCTCTCCGTTCTTAACTTCATATTTTGCTTTGCCATTCAATTGCTTCCATCCCTTCAGATCTTTTCCGTTGAAAAGATTTTCCCACTCTACTTTTCCCTGTGAGAAACCCTGGCCGGCAACAGCAAAAAGGAGAATCAGGAAGGTCAGTTTTTTTATCATCGGTTGATTCAGGTTTAATGTTAATGTACAGGCCCGGCCCTAATATAGTTTGAAGACGCAATTTAAGTGTCCTATCCTTACATGGCACAGGTGTATTTTTCATACTAATATAAGGGTCTGTAAAGGGAAATTGCGTCTCTCATATAGATATCTTAATTTCCCTCTATAACATAAATTCTGAATCAGCAACGTTATGGTCAATTCTAAAAAAAGCAGGAGAATTTTTATTCGGGATTTAGCTTTACTAAGCGGGGCTTTTATGGCCAATGGTTTTATGATGCCACCAGCGGCAAAATCCAGCATGAAACTGGGTTTAGTCACGTATCAGTGGGGTAAAGACTGGGATGTGCCCACGCTCATAAAAAATTGTTCTGCAGCAAAGATCCATGGCGTGGAGTTGCGTGTTGAACATGCCCACGGAGTTGAACCCACTATTTCAGCAGCGAGAAGAAAGGAAGTAAAAAAAATATTTTCCGACAGCCCCGTTAAAATTGTGGGAATGGGCACCAACCAGCAATACGACTTTCCAGATCAGGATCTGCTGAGGAAATCCATTGAAGGAACAAAAGACTTTATCAGATTAAGCGCAGACATCGGGGGCACTGGCGTGAAAGTAAAACCCAATGGATTCCACAAAGATGTGCCCCGTGAAAAAACCATTGAGCAAATCGGAAAGTCACTCAATGAAGTTGGAAAATTTGCCGGAGAGCACGGACAAAAAATAAGGCTCGAAGTACATGGCTTCGAAACCCAGGAGTTGCCCAACATCAAAGCCATTATGGATGTTGCGAATAATCCCAATGTTTATGTCTGCTGGAATTGCAATGATGAAGATCTGATCGGAGATGGACTGGAACATAATTTCAACCTGGTGAAAAACAGGTTAGGTGATACCGTTCATGTGCGTGAACTTAATGTTGGCGCTTATCCCTATCAGCAACTGATGAATATGTTTGTCAATATGGATTACAAAGGATGGATTCTTCTTGAATGTCGTACAGAACCTGCGGATAGGGTAAAAGCGTTAATCGAACAATATGATGTTTTCCATGCGATGATTGAACAGGCGCAGACTAAAACCAGAAAATAATTTCAAGCACTCCGATGTGAAGAATAAAAATAAAATCACACAGGATGTGTGCTTACTTTTGATCCGAAGACTGAAACATTCCCTGGAGATGACGAAGCAAACAAACTGCTGGGAAGGGCATACAGGGCACCTTATGTTATTCCTGAAAAAGTATAAGAAATTCTGCTGAAATATTTCTTCGTGAAGCTTTGTGTCTTAGTGACTTTGTGGTTCAAAACTCAATACGGAACTGGAACCACAAAGTCACGAAGTCACGAAGAAACACAAAGTTGCAAAACTTACATAATGAGTAACTTCACAAAGGCTTTATGAAATTTATAAAAGAGGAAGTACGCTGGGGAATCATCGGTTGTGGCGATGTATGCGAACTGAAAAGTGGTCCCGCTTTTTCCAAAGTTGCCCATTCAAAACTGGTAGCAGTGATGAGGCGCGATGCAGAAAAGGCAAAGGACTATGCATCCCGTCATCATGTGCCGAAGTACTATTCCGATGCCCAGCTTTTAATTGACGATCCTGAAGTAAATGCAATTTATATCGCTACGCCTCCTGCGCAACATGAAGCGTATGCCATCAAAGCCATGGCAGCGGGCAAACCGGTGTACATAGAAAAACCACTGGCACTCAATGCTGATTCATGCCTGCGTATTCATCATGAATCATTAAAAACTCAGGTTCCTGCAAGCGGTGCCTATTACAGGAGGGCATTGCCTTTATTTGAAAAAGTGAAAGCACTGCTGGCTGAAAAAAGAATTGGTGATGTAAAGCTTATCAACCTTAACACACTTCAATCTGCTGATAAAAATATCATTACTAAAACACCCGACAACTGGCGCGTGAACCCTGCACTTTCTGGTGGTGGATATTTTCATGATCTGTCGCCACACCAGCTGGATCTGATGTACTGGTTTTTTGGTAAACCACTGGATGTGCGTGGCCGGTCGTTGAACCAGGATAAAAAATATGAAGCACCGGATGTTACCAGTGTTGAAGCAGTATTTCCCGGTAAAATTATATTCCATGGTGTGTGGGCATTCAATGTAAGCGAAACAGCGGTAACGGATTCGTGTGAGATTATCGGTGACCAGGGAACGTTGAAGTTCTCATTTTTTACCGGAGCCAAACTTGAAATAAAAACCAATAGCGGAACAGAGATAATAGAATTTACCAATCCACCCAATATTCAGCATTACATGATCGATAGAGTAGTGCGCTATTTTCGTGGCGAAGGTGACAACCCATGTTCACCAGAAGATGCACTGGTTTCCATGCAGATGATAGACACCACCGTAAGCTAAGCTGGGATCAAACCAGGTAAATGGACTATAAACAGGAAGTTATTCAAACCTGCGGGTCATACAGGTTTTATCCCTTCAGGATAAGTTGTGCGCTGATAATCTTAGCGGGATAAAATAGGAATAGTCTTGAATGCAAATGCGGAGTAAAAAAAGTCAGGAATATGAGACATCCACACATTACTCACTTTTGAATTGAACTGCTTACCAATCTGTAAATCTTACCATCGGGTTTGGTAGTAAGATAAAGTTCACCGTTTATATCAACCCCAAAACGTTCATCTACCTTGGTTGAATTACAGAGTCTGGAAAGCGTTGTGATTTTTCCATCAACAGAAATCTGCCATTCTTTTATAGGTGCCTGTGTCCCTGGTTTAATGTCTTTCATCTCAATATAAAACATCCTTCCTTTTACAATATCACCAAACACAAACTTGCCCTTCAGTTCCGGCAAGGCTTTGCCCGTATATTCAAAGCCTCCGGCAATCGCGTTGCCTTCATCATGATCATATTGGGCAATTGGATAATTGAAATTGTTTTTCGCATCATCCGCAGGAAGCGGGTAGATGTTGAACATGTTTTGCGATGGATCAATCAAAAAAGATCCTTCGCGTATCGGCCAGCCACTGTCGCTGCCGGCATGAATGAGATACAACGATTCAATATCGTTATGACCAATGTTCGCCACAAAAATTCTACCCTGCTGATCCCACATGATGCGGTGCGGATTTCTGAATCCCATCGCAAATACTTCTTTTACAGTATTGGGATTTTCGTTTTTCGCAAATGGATTGTTATCAGGAATACCATACTTACCATTTACACTGTTGTTCCCCTTAGGATCAACGCGAATTACACTGGCCCAGATATTTTCATTGCCGCGGCAAAGAAACGGATATCCGTTTTCGGCACTGCCGCCATCACCTATTCCAATATAAAGAAGTCCGTAGTCTTCATCACCTGGTTTTGCCAATGGATTAAACGTTGCTTCCTGCACGCCATGAATCTGGCTCACCATGTCAATGCGGAAAAGTTCACGGCTTTCACCCACAAATGGAAATGCCCCGGGTGTTTTTGTTTTCCATTCTGATATCACCCACTGCAACGCAACCTTGATTGAATCAGCATAACCGAAATCCGCTTTGGCAGTGCCGGCAGGTTCAGTATGAGCGGTATATAACAAACCATTTTTCGAAAACTCAGGATGAAAAGCATAACTGCCAAATCCGGTGGCCAGCCCGGGCGTATGAATGAAATCCGGTTTCTCACTGGCCATATCGAGATACACCTCAGGTTTGCTGCCATTGAGAAAATATAATTTCCCACGCAGGTCAACAACAAATAATTTACCGGTATTGGGCTGATACGTCAGTTTGGTGATGCGTGTTCTGGGATTTTCATCACCAGAAAATGGTATCTGTGTAAACTCTTTTAACTCCACCACGATATCCGACATCGGTATTTTTTCCGGAATAGCATCGGCCAACGCATTTGGATCAAGGTAAGCTTTCTTTGCATCAGGCGATTCTTTGGTATGAATAAAAGAAAGAATGGCTGTGATCTCATCATCCGTCAGAAAGCTATACGAAGGCATCTGCGTTTTATACATATTGAACAACTCCACGGATCTCTTATCTCCGGCCTCAATTTTTAGCTTAGGATTTTTAATGAATTCTCTAAGCCAGTCACCGGACACCTTGCCGGTAACGCCACCTAATTGCGGACCGATACCATCTTGTCTGAAATTGTGACAAGAAGCACAGTTCTGCGAAAATTTCTGCTGTCCAACCAGAATGGTTGTTGAATCAGTTGATATGTACGAAGTATCAATTTTACCCGACCTGCCACAAGAGATCAAAAAAAACAACACAACACAAAAAATGACTGAAGAAAAGATAGAAGACTTCATATTGGATTTAAACTTTAACACCAGCCTCAATTCGTTTTAAACTCTCCATTATTCCCAGCGAAGCTATGGAATATAAGTGATGACTTACTCTCGCTGTTAACTGTGGATATTTCGTCAGATCACCTCCCCATATCGGTTGCGCCATAACCTGCTGGCACAGTTTACTAATCTGCGACTCGGAAGAATCATTATCAACCCATGCATCTTTCATCAATTTGATAACATCTTCACTATCCTTCAAGACAAACTGCTTTCCTTCTCCAGAGCCACGGTAAAAATAGAGCAATGCTGCAAAGACGAACGACAATCTTTCGGGGACCTTGCCATTTCTCTCTATATCATCGGTAAGAGATGGTAAAACCCTGACTTTAAATTTCGAAAAAGAATTGAGCGTGATGGATTGGAGTTTATGATCAATAGCGGGGTTGCGAAACCGGTTTATTACTTCATCCGCATAATCTTCCAGTTCATGGATATCTCCTTTGATGTGCGGTATGATTTCATCATAGATCAGCCTTCGCATGAATTTTCCAAGCTCAACATGATCGATAGCTTCGCGCACCGTTTGCAAACCCATAATCTGTCCGATAATTGCCATGCCCGTGTGGGATCCGTTTAGTATTCTCACCTTTCTCACCCGGTAAGGCGTTAAGTCATTGGTGAATATCACATTGAAACCCGCTTTTCTCAGCGGTAAAACTTCTTCCATCCATCCTGGCCCTTCAATCACCCAGAGGTGAAACCATTCGCCCTCAACAACGAGATCATCTTTATAGCCAAGTTCTTCAAATAATATCTCTTTTGATTTTTTCGGAAAGCCTGACACAATCCGGTCAACCAATGTGTTGCAAAACGTAACATTGGCATTAAGCCAAAGACTAAATTCTGATGGCAAATTCCAGTGGCGGGCATATTTTTGAACCATTGATTTAAGCTCTTCTCCGTTTTGCTCAATGAGTTCCGTTGGAAGAATAACCAATCCATTGTTCAGGTTATTATTGAATCGTGTGAACAGCAGCTGCGTCAGCTTTCCCGGAAAAGTCTGAGCCAGTACGTTTACATTTTCATCACTGGCTGAAAACTGTATTCCCGCTTCGGTGGTATTACTGATAATGAATTGAAGATCAGGATTCAACCCTTCATCAAGAAAGGATTTAAAATCATCGGCAGGGTTTATCACCCGTTGAATGACATCCACTTTAAAGCGCTCACTGACAAATTCATCATTGCGAATACCTTTTAAAAGAACAGTGTAAACACCCTGTTGAGCCTGCAATGCTTCGCTTCTTGAAATGCTCTGAACAACAGCAACACCCGCATTGAAATCAGTTTTGCGGTTCAACTCCTGCACCATCCAGTCGGCAAAACCGCGTAAAAAATTTCCACCGCCAAATTGAAGTATCTTCACCGGATAATACGAGCGCGGAAGCTGGTGAATAGATTGGTAAATCGGTTGAGCCGGTAGCATAAATTAGAATTACTTTAAAGACTTATTCACCAGACATAAACCCCTGCGAAACAAATAAGGGCCTGGAAGTCTGTTTTCGTCATGAAGATATCGTGAGAATATTTAATTTGGCAACCAAAAATATAAATGATCAAAATTAATTCTGAACTCAAGCCTGCCGAACTCTCGCCAAAACTAAAACGTTTCTGGGAATTATCTGGCGAAAAAATAAATCTGATTGAAAAGCACTACGATGTAACGAAAGGTTCGCCTGTGTTTACCGTGGCCGGGAAATATTCCACCCGCGGCTGGACGGAATGGACACAAGGCTTTCAATATGGCTCATCCATCCTGCAATTTGATGCCACCGGTGAGCAAAGCTTCCTGGAAACAGGCCGTAAAAAAACACTCGAAGTAATGGCACCGCATGTGAGCCATATCGGTGTTCATGATCATGGTTTTAATAATGTGAGCACCTACGGAAACCTCCTTCGCCTTATGAAAGAGGACAGAATTCCTTTTAATGAGTGGGAGAAAAATTTTTATGAGCTCGCACTGAAAATTTCAGGAGCGGTTCAGGCAAGCCGATGGACGGTAATTAAAAACGGAGGATTCATCCACTCTTTCAATGGCGCCCATTCCCTGTTTGTTGACACCATACGATCATGCCGTGCCCTCATGGTAAGCCATGGACTTGGACATGTTTTTCAGGCAGAAGGCGATGCGAAAATCAATCTGCTGGAGCGTGCCCTGCAACACATGAAAGCCACTGCAGATTACTCTGTATATTATGGAGAAGGTCGTGATACGTATGATGTGTGGGGAAGAACAGCCCATGAAAGTGTCTTCAATGTAAAAGATGGAAATTTCAGATGCCCCAACTCACAGCAAGGCTACACGGGTTTCACCACCTGGACACGCGGACTTGCCTGGGCCATGTGCGGCTTTGCTGAAGAACTGGAATGGCTTGATTCAAGCAATGAAAATGATCTCACTGCATTGGGCGGAAAAGAAAATATTTCAGCCTTTATGTTGAAGGCAGCAAAGGCAACATGTGATTTCTACATAGCACACACTCCGGCAGACGGGATTCCTTACTGGGATACTGGCGCACCTGATCTTCATAAACTGAATGACTATCTGAATAAACCTGCCGATCCTTACAATGAATTTGAACCTGTGGATAGTTCAGCCGCAGCCATAGCTTCACAGGGCTTACTGAGACTTGGAAAATACCTGCTCGATAAGAACGATCCATCAGGTCAACAATATGTGCAAGCCGGACTTACCGTATTGAACACATTGCTTGACGAACCTTATCTAAGCACGAAGTCAGATCACCAGGGACTCATTCTGCATTCCATTTATCACCGACCTAACGGATGGGACTATGTTCCGCAAGGAAGTAAAATCCCCAATGGTGAGTCCAGCATGTGGGGCGATTATCACGCGCGTGAAGTTTGCCTGTATGTGCAGCGGATCATTGAAAATAAAAAATACTATACCTTCTTTAATTGTGTGTAATGAGTGCAAAGCCGCTAACCGATCTTTCACAACTGTGCATTCATACCATCACCACAAAACCGTGGAGCATTGAAACTGCGGCCCAGCATTTTTCTGCAGCCGGTGTGAAAGGCATCACCGTGTGGCGGGATGCACTGAATGGCAGAAACATAAAACAAACCGGGCAGATGCTTCGCGATTCAGGCCTGGAGATTGTTTCACTTTGCCGTGGTGGATTTTTTCCATCTACCGATGCATTAAAAAGAAAAGCTGCACTGGACGATAACCGGAAAGCCATTGAAGAGGCTGCTGAGTTAGGTGCGCCCATGATAGTGTTGGTTTGTGGTTCTGATCCTCATCAACCTCTGGAAGAATCGCGTGAGCAAATTAAGGAAGGCATTAGGGCAATTCTTCCGGAGGCGAAAGCTGCTGGCGTAAAACTGGCGATTGAACCGTTGCACCCCATGTATGCAGATACGAGATCAGCTGTCAATACACTGAAGCAGGCAAACGATATGGCCAGTGAAATAAATTCATCACTCGTTGGCGTTGCTGTTGATGTTTATCACCTTTGGTGGGATCCATATCTCGAACAGGAAATAAAACGGTGTGGAAAAAATAATCACTTGTTTGCGTTTCATATCTGCGACTGGAATGTTCCTACCAGCGATTTTCTCTGGGACAGAGGACTCATGGGCGAAGGGTGTATTCCTGTTAAGAAAATCAGATCGTGGGTTGAAGAAACAGGCTACCATGGTTTCTATGAAGTAGAAATATTTTCAAACAAATTCTGGAGCGAAGATCAATCTGTGTTCTTAAATAAAATTATTAAAGCGTACAAAGAAAATTCATAATTGACCAAGTCAGTTTTGAACCACTAATACACGAAGTCACAAAGAAAACAATTATCAACACTGAATACATCAATACAATGAAAGTACATAACGTAGGAATCATCATGAATGGCGTAACGGGCCGGATGGGAACCAACCAGCATCTGTTGCGATCCATTGCCGAAATCATGAAACAAGGCGGAGTAAAAATTGGTGCCGGAGAAGTGATCATGCCCGACCCGATTCTCGTTGGCCGCGATAAAAACAAACTCGAAAAACTTTGCGCTATGTCGGGCGTAAAAAAAATGACCACCAGTCTGGATGAAGCACTCGCTGACCCGAACAACATTATCTACTTTGATTCGCAAACAACCGGAAGAAGAGCCGAAGCAGTAAAGCAAGCGGTGAAAGCAGGCAAACATATTTATTGTGAAAAACCCATTGCCGTTGACACAAAGACTGCATTAGAACTTCATAAACTTTGCGTGGATGCAAAAGTTAAAAATGGTGTAGTCCAGGATAAACTGTGGCTACCGGGTATTCTGAAATTAAAGAGACTTATTCAACAAGGGTTCTTCGGTGAAATTCTTTCCGTAAGAGGTGAGTTTGGCTACTGGGTGTTTGAAGGAGATACCATTCCGGCACAGCGGCCTTCATGGAATTACAGAAAAGAAGATGATGGTGGTATTATCGTTGATATGCTTTGCCACTGGCGCTATGTGCTGGATAACGTTTTCGGAAAAGTAAAAGCCGTTTCGTGTCTTGGTGCCACGCACATTAAAAAGCGAATAGACGAACAGGGTAAACCCTATACATGCACGGCCGATGATGCCGCCTACGCTACATTTGAACTGGAGAATGGAATCATTGCTCATTTCAATTCATCGTGGACCGTTCGCGTAAGACGTGATGATCTGCTCACATTACAAGTAGATGGAACAAAAGGATCCGCTGTTGCCGGGTTACGCGAATGCTACATTCAACATTACGGCAACACACCGAAGCCTGTCTGGAATCCGGACATCGCTCAACCGATTAATTTTCTTGAAGGCTGGTCGAAAGTTCCTGAACAGGAATCATATGACAATGCATTTAAAGTGCAATGGGAATTATTCCTTAAACATGTTGTGAAAGATGAACCATTCCCATGGGATTTGCGCGATGGCGCACGCGGAGTTCAACTGGCAGAAAAAGGTATTGAGAGCTGGAGCAAACGTTGCTGGGTGGATGTGCCTGAGTTGTAAGAGTAGTAGGGAAATAGTAGGCAGTAGGCAGTGGGCAATAGGTAGTCAGATTTAAGAGTGAAAAAGATAACTTGAAATGAAAAAGGTAGCGTTGATTACGGGAGGTAGTCGTGGGATAGGCTTAGGCATTGCACAACATCTTGCCAAAAATGGATTTGATCTTGCCATCAATGGTGTGCGCGATGAATCGGCCGTTGTTGACGTGATTCAATCATTGCAGGGCTCAGGTGCAAATGTTATTTATTGTCAGGGCAGTATTTCATCCACCGAAGACAGAAAAAAAATCATTCAAAAAGTGAAAGATCATTTTGGAAGATTGCATGTGCTGGTGAACAATGCCGGCATCGCTCCAAAAGAAAGACGCGATGTGCTGGAAACAACGGAAGAGAGTTTCGATGATGTATTGTCAACCAATTTAAAAGGAAATTATTTTCTGACACAGCTTTCAGCCAACTGGATGATTGAACAGAAGAAATCAGACCCTGCATTTCAGGGATGCATCATTAATGTGTCATCCATCTCGGCCACGGTGGCATCCGTTAATCGTGGAGAATACTGCATCTCGAAAGCAGGACTTAGCATGTCCACACAATTGTTTGCCGTTCGCCTCGGTGAGTTTGATATTCCTGTATTTGAAGTGCGGCCGGGAATTATCAGTACGGATATGACCTCTGGTGTAAAAGAAAAATATGACAAACTGATTGAAGGCGGACTCACCATACAAAAACGATGGGGATCACCCAATGATGTTGGCAGCGTGGTTGCTTCGCTGGCTGTTGGTAATTTCCCTTACTCTACCGGGCAGGTAATCATGGTGGATGGTGGATTGACTATACCAAGATTATAAAACGGATTGAACTAAATTTGCTAAAAGATTATGTATTCAACAGACGTTAATTTATAGAGCTATGATTTTAATGGAGGAAACAATGAGGTGGTTCGGGCCAAAAGATCCCGTGAGTTTATCGGATATCCGTCAGGCCGGATGCACAGGAGTAGTAACTGCGTTGCATCATGTTCCTGTAGGAGAAGTCTGGACAGTCGATGAAATCAATATCCGCAAAAAACAAATAGAAGATGCAGGACTCACATGGACCGTCATAGAAAGTCTGCCCGTACATGAAGAAATCAAAAAACAATCGGGTGATTATTTAAAATGGATTGAGAACTACAAAACCAGTCTAAAAAATGTTGCTGCCTGCGGGTTAAAAGTAGTGACGTATAATTTCATGCCTATCCTAGACTGGATGCGCACCGATCCGCGTTATACGATGCCCGATGGAAGCAAAGCACTGCGATTCGAAAAATCAGCCTTTGTTGCTTTCGATCTTTTCCTTTTGAAAAGACCTGGTGCTGAAAAAGATTATACACCTGAAGAAATCAGCAAAGCAAAAAATCGCTTTGAAAATATGACTGCGGTTGAAAAGGAAACACTCTACAACAATGCTTTACTTGGATTGCCAGGAAGTGAAGAGCGTTTTACGGAAGAACAAATTCTAACTGCACTAAAAACCTACGCTCACATTGACGCGAAGAAATTAAAAGAACATTTGTTTTTCTTTTTGCAACAAGTAGTTCCAACCGCAGAATCACTCGGCCTTAAAATGGCCATCCATCCCGATGACCCTCCGTACCCTATTTTAGGTTTGCCCAGAGTCGTTAGCACTGAACAAGATGCAAAAGAACTGCTGGAAGCTGCGCCTTCGAAAGCCAACGGTTTATGTTTTTGCACGGGTTCATACGGTGTGAGGGAAAGCAATGATTTGCCAGGCATGGTGAAACGGTTAGGCGATCATATTCACTTTTTACATTTGCGTAATACCAGACGCGATGCAGATGGAAATTTCTATGAAGCCGATCACCTGGATGGAGATACTGACATGCCTGCGGTTGTACGGGAGATTGTTTTATTGATGAAACGTACCGGGCAATCAATTCCCATGCGACCCGACCACGGCCATCAGATGCTGGATGATCTTAATAACAATAAAAAAACATTGCCAGGCTATACGGGCATCGGAAGATTGAGAGGCCTGGCTGAATTACGAGGCCTTGAGTTGGGAATTGCCCGGTATCTTAGTTAGGAAATTATTTTATATAAATGAGGAGGGAGCTTTCTGGCTCCCTTTTTTGTGAGAAGTTTTTTCCTTTTGTTCCAAAAATATTTCTGAGATCTATGGTGTTCTAAATCGTTTAACATTTTACAAGGAAATGTTAGCACGATAAACTATATTTAATTCACATTGAATTTCTATGGCGCTGAGGGGAGATATTTTTACCGAGGAGAACTTCAAAAGAATTATTGAGTTTGCCCCTATCGGTATTGTCATCATCGATAGAAAATCCAATTGGTTATTAATCAATCAACGATTTTGTGACATCGTAGGCTACGATCGTGAAGAGTTGGCTTCAAAGTCTTTCCTGGACATCACCTATAAAGAAGATATCCCAACCAACGTCAACCTTTATGAAAAAATGCGGGAAGGCCTTTATAATGAATACACGTATGAAAAGCGATATGTTCGCAAAGATGGGCGAATCATCTGGGCAAAGCTCACGGTTTCTGGTGTTCGTATTCAGGGTGAATATTCCCATTTGATTGCCCTTATTCAGGACATTGATGAATCCAAACACTACCAGCAAGATTTAGAAACTAAAAACAGAGAATTGGATACTCTTTTTTACAAAGTATCCCATGACCTTAAGGCACCCGTCACCACGCTTCAGGGCTTATGTCACCTGTTTAAACTTGAAGAAAAATCATTGGCACAAAAATCAACTTTTCACCACCTGGAAAATACTGTTCATCAACTGCAGTTACAGAATGAGTCCTTGCTTGAACTGACGAGGGTTAATGATCACCACCCTGATCCGAAGCCTTTGCTCCTGGAAAAAATGATTGATACGATTCTATCCTCATTCGATGCTCAGTATTCAATTCAAAAGAAATCATTGGATTCAGTAATCAAAGCGGATCATTTTCTTCTCTCCATCGCGCTGCGCAATATTCTCCAAAATGCCATCACCTATTACAGTCCCGATAGACCCCTGGAAATAATCAGTAGTCTTGAATTAAAACCGGGTCACTATTGCATAAGTATTCAAGACAATGGATTGGGTATCTCAGAGGAATTTATCAAACAAATCTTTCAAATGTTTTATAAGGCATCCAGTCAATCAAAAGGCAGTGGCCTTGGATTGTATATGGCGCGTAAAGCAATAGAAAAAATGAATGGATCGATTGACGTATCATCCGAGACGGAATCAGGATCCACATTCAGGATACTACTGCCTTTGCTGAATATAAATAATTAGGGGAGTTGATTAGAAATGCAAACGGTGACCAGGTCGTTGAGAGTATTTAAATCTATTTGTTAGAAAGCTAATTTTATTATTTTTGCATCCTGTGTTTTCGAGATGTACCTCAACAGGTCGGGGATGGTTAGAAAATAAATCGAGATGTACCCCGACAGGTCGGGGCCGGTTAGAAAATAAATCGAGATGTACCCCGACAGGTCGGGGCCGGTTAGAAAATAAATCGAGATGTAGCGCAGCCCGGTTAGCGCATCACGTTAGGGACGTGGAGGCCGGAGGTTCGAATCCTCTCATCTCGACCAAAGAGCTGCTCTTGAGCAGCTCTTTGTGCTTATGTACTTCGCTTATATAATAGAATCACGATCGACTCAAAAATGGTACCATGGATCGACCTCTGATCTTGATAGAAGGCTTGATGGCCATAATAAAGGATTAAATGTTTCAACGAGAAACCGTGGACCATGGAAATTCATTTTTGTCAGATCCTTTGAAACAGAAAAGGAGGCCAGAGATTTTGAATTATACCTGAAGAAGTCCAGGAATAAAGATTTTATCAAGAGACAATTTTCTGAATATTTTATATGAATCTGAAGATGTACCCCGACAAGTCGGGGCCGGTTAGCGTCCCGACATTTCGGGATTAGGGACGTGGAGGCCGACCCGATATATCGGGGGAATCCTCTCATCTCGACTAAGCTGACATGAACAGCTTTTTTTATAAACTATTTCTTATTCGCTTTCAGATCCCTCACAAATTTGGCCCAATTAAAGGGGTTCAGGAAAGGATTGGTGCGGGGTTGAAATTTATCCTGTGCGGACGTAGACCACTGATCCATATAATATTTATAATTGGCGGCTCCGTCCATCGGGGTGGTTTTCAGCATCAGGGCGAGCAACTCAGCATTCAAATTGCGGCTGTCGTATCCACGCTGATCCATCGGTATATTTAAGGCAAGTACAGCTTCTTTAAAAACCTCTTCGGTCGGGAATGGCATGATCTGAACTTCCTTCAGGTAGGTGACATCCGATACCATCTCAACAATGATCGTTAAGAAATCATTGGCATTGCGGGGAACAATATAATGCTGGCGCCTATACCCGACTGAACTGATCACAATACTGTCTCCTTCCAGCACGGGCATGGAAAAAAAACCGGCCGGATTGGTGCTGGTACCTCTTCCCGCTTTCGGCACATAAACGTGCACGCCAGGTAATACCTGCACACTGTCGCTGACAATCCCTGACAACTGTATAATACGCCTTTTATTCTGGGCTTGCGTACTTGTTGCAGAAAACACAAGCAGGGCAGCTACACACACGATCAGTCCCGTAATTTTCCTCACTATGCAATAATTATTTTTCAAAGATATAGATTCAACCCATTCAAGCCTAATGCAAAATACCTTACTCCACCAACGGTTTTTACTATCTTGCACGGCTGCTAAAACAGTGGTTTCAAGACCCTTATATGCGATTAAAACATTTTAATATTGATTTAGGTGCACAGATTTTCCTGGCCTGCTCAGATACCTCCCGATTGCGCATTTTAAACCTCATTCTTACCAATGGCGAAATGTGCATTACCGACCTTGAGCATATTCTTGAATTTACACAGACCAAGACCTCGCGGCATCTTTTGTATCTCAAAAATTCTGGCATCCTCACTTCGCGGAAAATAAATCAATGGGTGTTCTATCAGCTTAAGGATGAAGTGTTTGACATCACCAGGCAAATCTTTCAATTCCTGCGCAAGGATCCTGATCTGCTAAAAGACCAGGAGGTTTTCGAAACTCTTTACAGCAACCGCGAGTTATCACTCAACAAACTACAAATTAAACCACTCAGCCATTCTTCATGAAATATCCATCAACATAAAGATAACATTCACATTGTTGATCATGGATATTCCATCTGACCTCTGAAAAATTATTATTATCTGATGAAATCGTACCGCTGCATTCTCTTTGATCTTGATCACACACTCTGGGACTTCGAAACAAACTCACACGCAACTCTTCAGGAATTATATCATCAACACGAATTAGAAAATCGGGGTGTTTCCTCCTTTGCAGATTTCTATAGCACGTTCGTGGAAATCAATACAAGGCTCTGGGAACTGTATGATCTTGGAAAAATAACCCGTGAAAAAATCAGGTTTGAACGGTTTCATGGCATCCTGGAAAAGTTAGGTGTTGAAGACACTACGCTGGCACTGAAACTTTCGGATGAGTACGTGGCACAATCACCAAAAAAATCAAGTCTCCTGCCCAATGCCATAGAAGTACTGGACTATCTGCACCCACGCTATCCGATGAGCATCGTCACCAATGGGTTTGAAGAAATCCAATACACCAAAATGGCGTCATCGGGAATTACACACTATTTTAAAAATGTAGTGACCTCGGCACGTGCCGGGCATAAAAAGCCATCAAAGGAAATATTTGAATTTGCGCTTGCTGAGGGTGGCTTTCATTCGCACGAAGCCGTGATGATTGGCGACAATCTGCTTACGGATATTGGCGGTGCCCACAATGCATCGGTGGATACTGTGTTTTTCAATCCTGGTAAAATCAGCCACCAGGAAAAACCCCGGTATGAAATTCATGATCTGAAACAGCTAATGGAAATTCTTTAAACGCCACTTAATAGCTAATTTTGAACCTTCGCAGATTCACAAAATAATAATCATATGTCTACCGGATTCTTTCATATACCCGTACCTAAAAACGAACCTGTATTATCCTACGCTCCTGGCAGTAAGGAACGTGCTGCATTGAAAAAAGCACTGGCCGATGCACGCACATCGGTGTTGGATATTCCTATGTACATCGGAGCCGAAGAAGTACGCACTGATAAAAAGAAAAAACTTTCTCCACCACACGATCATCAGCATGTGCTGGGTTATTTTCATGAAGGAGACAAAAGTCATGTAGAGCAAGCAATCAATGCTGCGCTGGCTGCAAAAGAATTATGGTCAGGTCTGAGCTGGGAAAACCGTGCAAGCATATTTCTTAAAGCTGCCGACTTGCTGGCCGGACCTTATCGTTACAAAATAAATGCGGCCACCATGCTGGGCCAGTCAAAGAATGCCTTTCAGGCAGAAATTGATGCCGCTTGTGAGCTGATTGATTTCTTAAGATTCAATGTTCACTTCATGGGTGAAATTTATCGCGACCAGCCTGAATCATCACCAGGTGTATGGAACCGGGTTGAATACAGACCACTGGAAGGTTTTGTATTTGCACTTACTCCGTTCAACTTCACCGCCATTGCAGGAAACCTGCCTACGAGTGCGGCATTGATGGGTAACACGGTTGTATGGAAACCTGCCAACACACAGATCTATGCAGCCAATGTGATCATGCAAGTATTGAAAGAAGCCGGCTTGCCCGATGGCGTAATCAATCTGGTGTATGTAACAGGTCCTGATGCTGGTGAAGTAATTTTCAATCACCGCGATTTTGCCGGCATCCACTTCACGGGCAGCACTGGTGTGTTCCAGGGCATGTGGAAAACGATTGGTAATAATATTCAGAAGTATCGCTCCTATCCACGCATCGTTGGAGAAACCGGTGGAAAGGATTTCATTATGGTGCACAAGAGCGCTAACGCAAAAGAAGTTTCTACTGCCATGGCACGTGGTGCATTTGAATATCAGGGACAAAAATGTTCAGCAGCTTCACGGTGTTATATTCCATCCAATCTGTGGGAGGATGTAAAAAAATATCTGATTGAAGATTTGAATAGCTTTAAGATGGGCCCGACCGAAGATTTCGGAAACTTCGTTAATGCCGTCATTGATGAGAAAGCGTTCAACTCAATAACCGGTTATATCGAGCTGGCTCGTCAGAATCCAATGAATGAAATTATTGCCGGTGGCAAGTATGATAAATCGAAAGGGTATTTCATCGAGCCAACGGTAATTGTAAGCAAAGATGCTTCTTCCGTTACGATGTGCGAAGAGATATTCGGGCCGGTACTAACGGTGTATGTATATCACGAAGATAATTTTGAACAGACACTCGAACTGGTAGACAATACTTCGCCCTATGCACTCACAGGATCTATTATTGCGAAAGACCGCTATGCCGTAGAGATGGCAACCAGGAAACTGGTGAACTCAGCGGGTAACTTTTACATCAATGATAAGCCTACCGGTGCGGTAGTAGGTCAGCAACCATTTGGAGGTGCAAGAGGATCGGGCACGAATGATAAGGCAGGTGCAAAAGTGAATTTACTGCGCTGGGTATCGATGCGCACGATCAAAGAAACGTTTGTTACTCCTACGGATTATCGTTATCCGTTTTTGGATAAGGAATAATGACTATGAATATTTTAAACCACCAATGCGCAAAGGACACAAAGTAACACGAAGAACTTAGTGAACCTTCGTGACTTTGTGTCTTTGTGGTTTAAAAAATCACATAACCGAAATCTTATTCTCACCCGGTTTCAGACTCAATCACTTTTCCATTCCATTCGAGTCTTCCAGTGATTTCTTTGGGAAGAATTACCTTTCCTGAGAGTTGTTTACCCGTCTTCACAAAATCAACCTGCAATTCACCAGCCCAGTGTGGAATGCTTCCCTTCACATTGTCCAGTGATTGCATAAGTGGCCTTATCAGTACCTTTTTAAAACCAGGAGCTGATGGTTGCACTCCTGCAAACGTGGCGAGCATTTCATAGTTCGGACTCGCACTCCAGGCATGACATTCACTGCGGTCCACTCCTTCCGGGAAAGTGGTGAGTCCCAGTGATAATAAATTTTTCCATTTAGAAAGTAAATCCATGTAAAGATCTCCGGTCTGTGCCTGATTCATGGCCCGGGCGAGATAGAAATCAAAATACAAGGTGGTGGGCGTAATGTCTTTTGTATTCACGATACGCTTTACAAATTCGCGCTGCTCATCCTTTGGAACCATGCCACATAACACCGCCATGATGTTGCTGTGCATACTGAAATGTTTTTTATCAGGTGTATCGGCATATAATTTACGGCTGGCATCCCATGTCTTCTGCTTCACAGACGTTTTTAACTTCTGACTTAATAACGAATATTTTTGAGCAAGCTGTGGCTCTTTATAAAAATCGAATATTTCAGAAGCAAGGCTGAGTGTATAAGCATAAAACAATGAATTGGTAGTAAGTCGCTTTGAAGTACTTTCCTCTACAATTTTATGCGTAGGAAAAGTATGATCGAAAAAATCCCAGTACGGTTGCTCCATCATCATGTTATCCTGTCGCTACATATTGTTCAAAATTTTCCAGCACCCGCTTGATACCCGGAAGAAATGATTTCACAAACTCAGGATCATTGCGATACATAAAGTAATCGTGTACCATCGTGACCCACACCAGGGAGTAATTGGGGATATATTGTGGCAATGATGAAGGATAGCGACTATAGGTCAGTCCGTCATAGCCAAGCGACCAGTGAAATTGCTCCAGCGCATTTCTGGCAAGCCGGTCATCTCCTGAAACATAATAAGAAACCAATGCCTGAATGCGTGTGTCGCCTACGTACTGCAGTCGTTCCCAGTAAGGACAGTCGACATACGTTTCATAAGCGCACAGCCGTGCCGTATGCCAGCCTATGTCAAATACTTTTGAAAGAGCAGGATCACTGGCCGTGAACGAAGCCTTCTTCTCAAACGGGTAACCCGTGAACCAACTTCCGAATTTTTCAATGGTCAGCGGCTCTGTACTTGTAGTGATGTCTAGTTGCACATAGCGGAAGGTGCGAAATGCCAGCGTTGTAAATTTTCTTTCCGATGCACCATCGGGTTGAAAGATGTCATACACGCCATGAATGGATTTTCCATTAATGGAATCACGATGACCTTTATTTTTTATGTCACTGAAAAGCGCTTCAGCATAGAGTCACTTTGATCTGACTTCCTTTTCCTTTGGAAACCAGTAATTCAGGATACGCAGTAGTCAATTGTTGTTGATCAATCAACACAGAACACGTGGTGCCAGCGGGAATAGTAATTGGAAATTTCTTTTCAGATAAAACTAAACCCTCACTCCTTCTGATTATACCAGCTGCCTGCCAACGATACTCCATAAGAGGAATGGAGCGTGGAACCAGTTCCCATGTGGCATCGCCAAAGCCCACAACACCAAACGGTGCGCCTGTTTCTGTTTCGGTTGTTTCATTCCAGTTACTGTCATTGTATTCAGAAGACTCCCATCCCCATGGATATTGTGATCCATCTACTTTTTCCATCGGGCCTGCTGCATAGTATTGATAAAATATCGAAGCATCTCCAGGCTTAAACACAATCGGTGTCACGGATGTATTCACAAGATACTTCCATGATTTATCAGTGTTTACTACAGAAGAGACCGCATCATCGCCTTGCACAATCAAAGCTGTGCGCTTGCCCATGATATATACCGGAGCAACGTCTGCATAATTAACTACCTGCACGGCTATCGTATTTGATCCCTGCTTCAAAAAAGAAGCTATATCCAGTGATTCAAATCGCCAGTGACGCGTGTCGCTGATTTGTGGGCCATCTGTTATATAGTTTCCATTAATAAAAAGCCGGTAGCGATTGTCGGCTGAGATATGGATAATAAACGAAGCTGGTTTTTTCGCAAGCGAAAATGATTTCCTGAAATGATACACTCCAAAGTGATTGGGGTTCTCTTTCGAAGTTATCCATCGCGCTTGCCATCGGGTAGCCGATATATGTTTATCAGGAGAGACCAGGTGCTGAGACTGTCCATAGAAAACAGGCAGCACCAGAAAAATCAGGATAGATAACTTTTGCATGATGAAAGATAATTAATCCTACTTTGTCATGTTTGAGATTTCAAGCACGAAGGCCTGTGATGAATATAGTATATAATAAACGCATTGCATTGACAAGCCAATGAAACAACATCATCTCATTTGTAAATCCAAGCAATAAATTACGTACGCTGTCAGAACCTTATTTTCAGTGATGCACCCATGCTTCTGCCGTAGCCATCGATACCAGAAGCATATACGCGATAAGCCTGGTCGAAAAGATTTTGTCCTGTTACATTAACAGAAATATATTTCCACGTATAACCGGCATACAGATTTAAAATATTCCATGATGGCATCACACCGTCTTCCAGACGTACTGCTATGCGTACATCTGATTTATCTCCCGCAGCAAGACGATCCTGCACTCCGGCTGCAGCCCATTCAGCCTTAAACCAGAGGCCCGAAGTATGCTGATATCGCAATCCGACTCTGCCAAACAACGGAGGTATTCTGCGCATGGGCTCTTGTTTAGTGATGTTCTCTCCATAGGTGTATGTGATGTTACCAAAAGCACTTAATGATTTCATAAGCTGAACGTCTGCTTCCGCTTCAAACCCTCTCAGCCTTGCTTCGCCAACATTTTGTTTTTGATATACTGTTCTGCCCTCATACGTTGGTTCTCCGAGATACGTAGACGGTACGCGATCGATCAGATCCGATAAACTGGTTTGATACATGGCAATGGTTCCTGAAAATTTCTTTCGATTGAATTTCAATCCCACCTCCACACTCCTTGACTTTTCAGGTGAAAGCCCTTCGCTTGGAATTTCAAACACCCCGCTCTCCACCGCTCCGAATTTACTCATGTCGTCCACGTTGGGTGCACGAAAACCAGTGTTGGCTGTTACGAAGGCGCGAATACTATTTTGTAGTCTCATCGTCACACCGAGATTTCCCACTATGGCATCAGGTGTAATTTTCTGATCACCAAACGTATTATCCTGAACGGACACGGTAACTCCATTAAACCGTGCGCCAGCAGAAAACTGAAATTTATTCAGATCATACTGATGGTTGGTGAACAAGGCAAGGTTGGAGGCAGTAGATCCATCCGCATACGATCCGCGAAGAATAGTTTCCGTATTGGAATTAAGGTTTACGGTGCTGGCCTTGCTATTCACTTTATCAAAATAATATTCTATACCAGACTGGATGTTCCATGCTGGAAGCGGATTTGAAATAATCTCAGCCACCAAGCCCGTTGTGTTCACTTCATCACGCTGTGTTTTGTAATCACTGGAATTATTTTTCTGAGAATGTATTCCTTCAATCGACCGGTTAAAAGAACCCGTTATCCGGAAAGACTGAAACCATGGATTCTTTGAAAAAGTCTCCCAACGCACATAACTCAGTTGCCTGGTCTGCGGTTCAAAATTATACAATGAAAATCCGCCCTGCACCACCTGATCATAACGGGGCACATCGCGTTGCGTAAGTTGTTGAAAGGCTGCCGTGATGATGCCTGATGATCCGGTACGAATCAGCAATTTTGCATCACCTGATTTTTCGTTGTAGCCGGTAGGCACCAGTACACCTAAACTTCCGCCAGCGAGGATATCACCAAAATTGCGGGCAGAAAAACCTCCGATAAAAGCAATTTTACTATTGCTGATTTCGGTTTCAGCACGAACACTTTTTTCCATGCCTGCGCTCATCCACTGGCCCGTTACATCACCAGAAATTTTCAATCCGTCATGACTGAATACCGGAGTCTTTGAAAGGACTTGCACTACACCACCCAACGCATCGCTTCCATACAATACAGAACCATTGCCACGAATGGCATCAATGCGATCAACCATTCCAGGATCGATGGTAGACAAATATTGATTGGGACCATACCGATAGGTTGCATTGTTAAGTCGTATGCCATCAACAAGCAGCAATACCTGATTGCCTACCAGGCCACGGATAATCGGTGAACCCCCTCCATGATTTGTTTTCTGCACCCATATACCCGACTCATTCATCAAGGCTTCGGGCGTTGAGCGTGGTGTCTTTTTTTGCAACTCAGCCATATTGAGTGACGTCACTGATTGCGATACATCAAAGGCGAGTTGTTCGGTGCGTTGCGCAGTTACCGTTACAGAATTATTCAACAAGACCGCTGTCGGCTCCAATGAGATAATCAGATCACCATCCTGCTGTACAACCTTTTCTATAGTAGAATACCCTACCGCTGAAATACGAACCGTATGTTTTCCCTCAGGAAAATCCTGTAACAAAAATTTACCATCTTTTCCAGAGACCGTACCCCATGATGAATTGAGTAAATGAACATGAACACCTTCGATGGGTTCTTTGCTTGTGGCGTCAGTAATAATTCCGGTGATCGATTGTGCTGAAATGACCTGCGTGAACAGGGCTAATAAACAAGTAAAAAATAACTTCATATACATGCTATCAAACAACTCCATTAAAATATCAGGATCTTCTAATCATCCTCTTCTTCACTTTCTTCAAAATGAAGGATGAACGCACTCCGCACCGGAGATGGCATAGTGCTATCCACTCCTTTAATAGTTTTCCAGATGATCTCATTAAATTCCAGATCGGGAGCTGCATCCATCACCGCCAGATTAAATTCTGCTGAACGCTTTGCGATCGAAGTAAGTTGCGTATTCATTTCTTTTATATCGTAGGTGGCAGGCTTCCATTGATAAGAAGTTACATCTGCCGCTGACGTAAAACATTCCCACATGGGTGTAGCCGCTGCATCATACTGGCTCATGGGAGGCAATCCTAAAATCAACTCCATGGTGCGCAACATGGAAGCCGTTGAGTACATGCGACTGATCACCTGATTTCGCTTTACATAGGGACCCGTCACAAAAGCAATAGAGCGATGCGCATCCACATGATCGGGTCCGTTCTGCGCATCATCTTCCAGAATAAACACAGCCGATTCTTTCCATACGCTGCTCTTGCTGAGATGCTCTATCATTTTACCAAGAGCCATATCATTTTCAGCGACCATCGCGCGTGGCGTAGGCACTCCTACCTTTGCACCTGCGGTGTGATTGTTAGGTAAGCGAATAGTACTTAATCTCGGAAGTTCACCAATGGCAACCAGAGAATCAAAATCATGACGCCATCTTTCAAAACGGATCATGTCGGGAATGGAAAGATCATAGGAAGGAAAATCTTTATCGAAATGCCCAGCGAGTGATTTTACTTTTGTTTTTCCTTCATCAATAAATTCACCATAGCTTCTGTAACTCACACCTGCCCGCTGACAATAATCCCAGATGAAACCATCCTTTGGAAAAGCAATTTCACGTGACCCTTCATAGTCATATGTACCTCCCCGTGAACTATAGCTGGTAGGCCAGGCTTTTTCTACATAGTCATTGGCATAGGCAGCCATTGACCAGTTATGTCCATCGGCACTCACTTCAGCATTCACATAAAAATTATCGAGCAACACAAATTCACGTGCCAGTGCATGGTGGTTGGGCGTTACCTTCTGAGGGAATAAACAAATTGACGAATCGCCATTACCTTCAGGCATATCACCCAACACCTGGTCGTAGGTGCGGTTCTCCTTTATGATATAGAATACATATTTGATCGGAGTAGGATCACCCGGCTTACGCGGAATTGGATTGCCCTCTTCGCCTTTTGCAAGTTTTTCAATTTCTTTATTGTAGGGACTATTCTTATAGGCAGAGGATGAATAAACCGAAAGCACATCGCTTGCCGGCTGAGGAATAACCGACAATGTGCCTTTAAATAAAGCGGCAATGTATTGGGTGGAATCCGTGCGTGCCTGATAAGGATTAGGACCTTTTGGATTCGGGAGAGAACGGCTTCCTTTTCCATTGGTAACCCAGATTTTCTTATTCAATACTTTTACCGAAGTCGGATACCAGCCGGTAGGTATAAATCCTACGCTTTTGCTGTTCCCTGGCTCCTCCACATCAAAAACGGCAAGACAATTATTATCTGCATTGGCGATGTATAACAACCCTTCATCTTCCGACAAGGCAACGGCATTAGGCGTACTTCCTGCTGGCGAATCCGGATATAAGGCGGAAGAAAATACTTCTATTACTTTCTCCTCTTTTGTGTCGATCACTGACACTGAATTATCATTTCCTTGTGAAACAAAAAGATAACGGCCATCTTTTGTCAACGTCATATCATTGGGATGGCTGCCCACGGGAATAGCCGCATGAAGTATATTATTTTCCACATCCACCACCGCTACCTTATCACCACCCCAGAGTGATACATACAACGTTTTTCCATCAGGGCTCAACACACAGGCATACGCTTCATGACCCAGTGCTAGTTTTGTAAATTGTTTTGATGCGATATCCGCCACATACAGTGAACTGTCTTCCCTGGTGGCGATAAATAATTTTCCTGTGGCATCATTCAATGCAATGCCTGTGGGCGAAATCTTTACCGGCCATGGTTTGCCCAGCACGATAGAATCCGTTTTCTGCAGCCTTGAATTACTGATTGAATAGATCACGATCATGTTATCATTTCCACCAGACGCATACAAACGGTTTTCATCTTTATTGAATACCAGGCCATACCATGATTTTTTAATCTCTACTTCATCCAGCACTTTTTCTGAGGCCGGATCGATCAATGTGATCGTTTGCTTTCCCTGGCCATTGTTGGTAACGGCCATATATTTTCCGGAAGGTGAAACCACCAGGTTCATTGGAAAATCACCCAATGGAATTGATGAGCCTGCAGGACTCAGTGACCAGCCATTGGGAAGCATCACACGACTTTCTTCCAGCTGCTTTACCATTGATTCCAGTTCTTTCTGATCAGTCTTCTTTTCAGCGCAGGAGAATATGATCCATACCAGAGAAAGTAACCCGGCAATAAAATAGAGTTTTGTTTTCATGAGGTTAGGGTTAGGGAAAAATTACATAATCAATAATTCAATTCTGGTCATTCCTGTTTTTACTAAGTGATTAACCGGCATCAGTGTTACTCCATTTCATTTTGTTCTTATGCCAACTTTAATTCCACTGTCCACGATACGTTCTGGGTAATTTTCCTTATCCGTTAAAATCATCCCGTGAAGATTCATGTAAGGATTTATCGCCATGATTATCTTCTTTGATGGAGTCATGTCAACGCCAGGATAAAACGCTGGCGTTACTGAGATTTGATTTTTATATCCCGTAAGGCCGGTTTTAAAAATATATCTGTCATTAAAGATCCTGTTATACTGAATGCCTATGCTGAACGACCGGTTCAATTCAAGACCCGGAATTCCATCTAATGCTTGCTGGGCAATAAAACCATTACCTGTTCCAATCGTAAGACCAAAACTATTTCTTTGTGCCTCTGTCAGTATTGAAATTGACGAGAAGAGAACAACCAGCAGAAATAGTTTTTGCATGACGTTGCAAGATTAAAATACACTAATGAAAAATCAATAGCCTGAAATCAATGATTCACTTCCAGTCGCTTGTCTTTTTCCCTTGCTTTCTTAATCTCATCCGGATCGTCAAGCTTGGGCGATTCTTTCAACGCCTCCCAGTCAAATTTTTCATCGAAAGGATCAAGTGCTTTTTGCGGATCGAACACACGCACATCTACAGGCACGGCATTATACGGAGTGAAGTCTGGTGTTGCCGTAAAGCAGTCTCCCATATCATTCACACCAAAATCATATTGATTGAGGTATGGGATACCGAGCACATTCCAGAAGGTTTTGAAAATAGAACCAAAACTATAATGCTTAGTGCTATTGAAATCCTTTTTTGCGTAGGGAGAAATCACCATCAGCAAACTGCGGTGTGCATCAATATGATCTCTGCCACCCTGCGCATCATCTTCGGTTACCACGATCATCATATTCTTCCACTGGGGTAAATGACTCAGGTATTCTACCACCCGGCCCAGGGCCAGGTCATTATCTGCCATGTAACTTTCGGTGAATGGAAAACCCGCATGGGCACGCTCGCCAGCACCATGGTCGTTGAGCAGTTGAAGTGTGAGCATATGGGGCAGATCTTTTTTCTGATCTATAAACTTCTCATTAATCTCTTTGATAAACATGTCAGCCCGGTACTGGTCTGGAATGGCCATGTTGTAGGTTGGAAAAATACGTGATGTGCGATCATACAAGGGTCCGGGCATAGGATAATTTACCAGGTAACGCACACCACCCTGCTTGAATGTGGAGTCGGCAAAACCTCCGGCATCGAACTCAACGCCAAAACCAAAATTATAAAATTCAATTCCGTTGCGATGCATATGCTCCCACATAGAACCATGCTGATTATAATCTTCCGGATAGATAGCACCCGATGCACCGGTCATACCGAACTTACCAGGAGCGGTTGATTCTTCCTTCTGTCTTCTTCCTCCTCCATAGCCTGCCGGGTGAGTTGTCTCCATCCATTCGTTGGGATAGGTGTTGGTGAGCCAGCGATGGCCATCGGCCGAAACATCAGCATCGACATAAAAATTATCACTGAATGTAAATTGATTTGCAAGTGCAAGGTGGTTGGGCATTACCGTAACATTTTCCAGTGAAGCGGTCTTCTTTCTATTGGTAAATGACCGGTTCGCTCCAAATCGGGCAAGCGATGAATCCCCTTTACCATTTTTCAATTGACCAAACACTTCATCATAGGTGCGGTTCTCTTTAGAAATAAATACAATGTATTTGATTGGCGATTCTTTTTCTTTCGTAAAAACCGGAATCGGATTTTTATCATCAGATGCCTTAACTTCTTTAAAGGCAAAATTATTAGCAATCACTTTCTCTGTCAGCGATTTCAGTTGATCATCAGCAGGCATATCAATCACAGAAACGGTGCCCAACATCAATGAGCCGATATAATCCGATCCTCTTCCACTTCCCGCAGGTGTAAAATTCTTTCCACCATTCGGGCCACTTCCAAATCCTTTTGCATTGGACACAATGATTTGTTTTCCATCCGGGGTTACTTTCAACTTGGATGGAAACCAACCCGTTGGAATATGGCCAAGTACTTTTTGCGATGCCACATCAATTACTGCCACTGCGTTGATACCAGCTTCTGCTACAAATAATTTCTTTTGATCTGGTGAAATGGCGAGGCCAAAAGGAATCACACCTTTCAGACTTCCAAGACGCTCATCCAGTTTCAATTCAATGCTGTTCACCACCTTTCCTTGCTTTGCATCGATCACCGAAATATTATCGTTGTTGCCATTGCTTACAAAAACAAAATCATCGGTAGCCACCATGGAGTTAGGGCTCGATCCGCCCACAGCAGGAATACCTTCTACTTCCTGACCTACCAACACACCGGTTTTAACTTTTGAAACTACTTCAGGCTTTTCCTTACTCACATCTACTGCCCACACCGAAAAAGATTCGGGTGCATTCGGGTCACCAAGACCTGCTGCTTCAATGGAATCGTTTTTAATACCTTCTATCATTTCTTTTGAACCATAGGCAGAAACAGGAAATTTGGCAGCCGTTTCTTTCAATCGTTTTTTATCGAGCGATTTAAGGTAACTGTATTCAAACATGCCTACGTTGGCGACATACACGGTTTTTTCATCTGGCGACAAGGCAATTCCGAAAGGATAACGACCGGTTTTCACATTGCGGATAACCTTGTTCGTTTTCGTGTCGATCACCATCATGCGGAAACCAATCTGATCTACTGCATACAAAAGTGTACCTTCTTTATTCAATACCATATCACCGATATAGCCATCGCTGTAATCCTGATCGTCAAATGATACATTGCACGAAATCTCACCGAGCTTTTTATACGAGTTTAAATCAAATACATAAATTCTATTCTGCTGACCACCGGCCACATACACTTTTGTTCCATCAGGTGAAATCGCCAGGCCCATAAACACCGCTTCAAGCAATCCCTCTTCCTTGCTTGCCGATTCCGGGATTTGCTTCACCTGCGGACTTTCACTGTTATAATCCTTGATAATAGAAATTGAAAAAGGTCCTGTGCCTGAATTGGAAGTAATAATTGTTTTACCATCTGGACTTAAGGTAAGGCCAAACGGATGTGGCGCAACGGTAATCTGCTTTCCGACTGGGTTAAGCAAACGACCATTGGGAATCACGGTAGTCCCTTCACGGTTGATGAGTGTGTATTGATCGCCTGCCGGTGCGGTGGCGATCCAGGTTGCAGGGGTTTCCTCTTTTGTTTTGCAGGCTGCCAGAAGAATGATGGGTATTAAAAATAATATGCGCATAGCTGATAAGATTGAATTCTAAAGTTATAAAGCCGGATCACTTTTTAATTACCGATGGAATAATATCACCGGATTTCCGCTCACTTACATACTCTACACCGAGCAAGGCAGACATCGTTCTAGCGATCTGGCTTTGATATAATTGCTGATCTGCTTTCACTTCACCGAGGGCAGGCACATCGGGACCCATGAACGAGAACCATATTTCATCTGCCTTTGGCATTTTACTTCCATGGTCACGCCAGTCGTTTGGTCCGGTGTCGCCACGGCCGTGATCCGTGGCGAGGATCAATGTAGTTTTATCTTTGTAGGCAGGCTGGCTTTGTACCCAGTTCCACAGGGTGCTGATAAACTCATCTGTATATTTTGCAGATGCCAGATACTTTTCATAATCGCCACCATGAGAGAAGTGGTCAGTTTCGTCAAAAGAAAGCATGAGAACACGCGGCTTGTTTTTCTTCAGATATTCAAATCCATAATGAAATGTAAATGCATCCGGGCGAGTGCCTCCCGATTCGTTGGGAAGCTGAAACATGAGTTCATTCATGAGTTTTTCCCTTTCATTCGGATTATTATTTTCCTTCATATAACCTGAGTTGACCGGTATACCACTCCGTGTGGTGTTAATGATCCATGGAAAGGCGTCCCACGATGTGAAGGCAGCCACCTTGCCCTGAAACTCTTTTCGCTTATGTAAAAACTCCAGCACCGTCTGGTTTGGATTATTCACATGATCGTTGGAGTTAATGCGTTCGTCATCGGCAAAGCCGGAAAGAATTTCGTTGTAGCCAGGGTATGAGAACCACATTTTATTGGTGGTATTTACTTTATTTCCTTCTGTGCGGTTGCCGTACAACTGACCTTGCCTGGCAATTACATTCCAGAAAAAAGGAAGCAACAGTTTTCTCCTTTCTTCCGTAGATTCTGCCCAATACATATTTTTCAGTTTCACAGAGTCTTTGCCTTTGGCCAGCAACCGATGATCAGCACCATTAAAAACTTCTTGCCAGCGAAGACCATCTAAGGTTATCAATATTACATTTTCCGTTTTTTTCTGTGACTGTCCATTCATTGCGACAGAGAAGCAGGAAAGAAGTACGGCAGTAATTAATAATTTTATTTTCATTGGTTTCTGATTATCGAAATGTAATAAATGTAAAAAAACCGAGGCCTTTCGGCCTCGGAATAAACATGTTGTAGTACTAATTTTTATCCCACCAGACAGGTGTATTTATGTCATCAGTTCCTTGTCGTGATACCGCTGCTGCGCGGTTAGGTCCGTTAAGTGATTGTTCTGATAATGGATATACAAAGCGAACAGGAATCTTATCGTTGTTAAGATTGCTGGAACCTGGTGTAAGTGCTGGCAAACCAGATCTGCGCCAGTCAAACCATGCTTCGAGTCCATTGAAAAACAATGCTATCCATTTTTGAGTGGCAATCTTAGTCAGTTTCTCTGTCGTATCACCTGTATAGGCTACTCCTGTTTGTGTGAAATAGTCTGCCGGTAAATCCAGGTTAATTCCATAATCGGCAGGTACAATACTCTTGTAATAAAGGACGTTGGCCAGAATTCCATTTGTATAATAGGTTTCAGCATTGCCTGTAGTTACAAGACCTTTTTCACGCGCTTCAGCCAGAATAAATTGCAACTCTGCATAGGTCATTAACAACCCTCTTGATGCATTGGCCACAGGAGGTGCCTGTCCGGTATCGTTACAAACAAGACATGCAAATGTATAACCAACGCGGGAAATATTCTGGGGGCCACCATTGTAACTCAACGCCTGCGTATCTTCAAGGCCGTTGGGAATACCTGTAATCACCGGGGTGCCAGCCGATACTGATACTTGTGTTGGTCTGGCAAATACAGCAAGTCTTGGGTCATTAAAAGAAGTCAATACATCACCCATGGTCTTGCTAAGCCTGAACTCATCAAATGAGCCAACCCTTGTTGTATACAGTGGCCATTGATTAGGCGCTGATACCTGATAAACCAAAACGGCATTGTCAGTAATGTTTTCAAAAATCGGGTTTTGCGCTGGGTTGCTTAAAATTGCATTCATCTCAGCGCTAACATCCTTTTTGTTGGAAATGCGCAATAGGTAGCGCAAGCGTAGGGAGTTGGCAAGCTTTCTCCATTTAATAATAGAACCTGTTCCTCCGCCATATATCAAATCACCAGATAACGTCTCAGCGCTTGTACCCAAAATTTCATTTGCCTTTTTTAAGTCAGCCAAAATGCCATCATAGATAGTTTCCTGAGTATCATAGGTTGTGAGATAGATACCATCTGTTTTGCCTTTCGTAGCTTCTGTGTATGGTATATCTCCATAGGCATCTGTAGCGAGTGAAAACATCCATGACTTCATGATCAAAGCAACACCCAGGTAGTTATTCTGAACGGGTACTGCAGCCTCTGCATAATCAATTATGTTTTGCAGATTTCTCATATTGCCATATACCGTATTCCAGATACCGTTCTGTTCTCCCCACAGGTATCGGTCTTCGTTTACAAACTGGATTTTTGCCGTATGCTGCACCACAATATTGCCGATACCCCAGGCATCACCTACCTGATTGTTGATCGTATTGCGAATAACACCCGCGAGTAATAAATCTGGCGTAACTGCGGTCGGTACGTTTTTATTAGTGTTTATTTCTTCGAAGTTTTTATCACACGCCATCACAGTAAACATAACTGCGAACACCAGGGTGATTCTTCTTATGCTATTATTTTTCATCATATATACTTTTAATGATATATCGTATTGTGGAATTAAAACTTGAGTCCGATGTTTACCCCGTAGCTTCTTGAAGAAGGTATTGACATGTATTCAATACCTGGCAATGCCGTGCCACCGGTAAAAGACATTACTTCAGGATCAACATGCGGAACATCTGTCCATAGGGCAAGGTTTCTTCCAACAAAAGCAATGTTCACACTTCTGAAAGGTGTTTTCGCAAACATCTTATCAGGGAATGTATATCCGATTTGTAGTTCGCGAAGTTTAACAAATGACGCGTCATACATAACACCTTCTGCAATGTTTCTGCCTCCCGTCCATGCTGAATGCCACTGACGAGGTAATACCCTGCGTGTATTCTCACTGAATGTTCCATCTCCATTGGAGACAACACCATCACCGATCACAAAAGTGCCTTCTGGTGCATTCAATAACAACGGATCTGCTGACACAGATGCCTGAGGATAATAGCCATTCTCACGGCCTTCCAGTGTTTCAACAATAATTCCTCCCTCGCGACCAACCGTCTGAGTATGCGAATACACTTCGCCACCATATCTCATGTCGAACAAGAAGCCAAGTCTGAAACCTTTATATGAGAAGGTATTGGAAACACCAGCCATCCAGTCCGCATTATAATTACCAAGCTTAACTCGATCGGTTGTGCGGGCAGGGCGTCCATTTGATTCGAATACCATCTCTCCTACAAACTGACCATTGGCACTGTAATAAGGTTTTGTAGGGTCAGTATTTTGAACCCGGGCAAATGCAATTCCATACATATCGCCCATGCGCTCACCAACGCGTGCTTCGATACTCACACTGCGGCTCGCCATAACAAAATTGGTAAGCCCGTCTGATAAGGCTACTACTTCACTACGGTTTCTTGAAAAGTTTACATCCAGATTCCACTGAAAGCCGTTGGCCATTTTCACAGGGATAGTATTCAACATTACCTCGATACCATAGTTTCTGATTTCCCCTGCATTAATCGCCCGGCTGTTATATCCACTGGTGATCGAGAGAGGAATGTTCAGAATCTGATTTTGTGTGTTGGTAGTATAATAAGTCACGTCAAGGCCAATACGGTCTCTGAAGAATTTCAAATCCGCACCAATTTCGAAAGAGGTGCTGATTTCGGGCTTCAGGCTGAAGTTAGCCAAACGGTCAGTTTCACCATAAATCTGTGAATTTCCAAAAGGATCACTTGGATTGAATGATTGCGTAAACGTAAACGCATCCGTGTCATTTCCTACCTGAGCAACACTTCCTCTCAACTTTGCGAAAGAAAGGAATTCTGGTGCCTCAAACATATCTGAAATAACAGCGCTTAACGCTGCAGAAGTATAAAAATATGAGTTATCCTCTGAACCAATTCCTGCATCCTTCAATTCCTGTGGCAAGGTAAGTGCACTTGACCAGTCATTGCGGGCGGTCAGGTCAAGAAACAATATATTCCTATAACCCAATTGAACAGAAGCATAAAGACTGTTAATGCGCTTTTCAATATCCGTCTGTGATGACTGTAATGGCGCCCTGAAATTGGTAAGGTTATAAATACCCGGGATATTTAATTGCGGTGCATTTACTTCCAGATACTCTGATTTCTGGCGTAACTGGTTTCCTCCCAGTGAGGCCGTTAAGGTTAAAGTCGAAGGAACGATCTCCTTATTAAACGTAAGCAGGAAATCTGAATTTCTCTCCTCGGTCACGATCTTGGCTTCACGATATTGTCCAAAAGGAAAACGTTGTGTGCTGAATGCCCTGCGATATTGCCTGCGCTCATTGGCAAAATCCGTTGCTGTGCGCAACTGCAAGGATAACCAATCGTTGAAATTATATTTTAAGGAAACATTTCCAATCATACGATCTACATTCTGACCATTTGTATTTTCATACATGGTGAAGTAAGGATTGTCATGATAGTTGTAGTTAAAGTTAAACTGACGTCTTCCTTCCAGGCCTGGCATCCAGTAGTTTTCCAAATCACTCATATCCACTGAACGTGGCAACCAGCAATTTAACAGATACATGATATTTTCGGTACCATAGCTAATGGAAGGACGGTTGTCACTTTCGCTCTTGATGTAACTGACAAAAGCGCGTGCTGAGAATTTATCAGATAGATTATATCCACCACCAAAAGAGATTGTGTTTCTGCGTAAATCCGTGTTTGGCACTATACCTGTCTGGTCAAGATTGGTAAATGACAAACGGAAATCTCCCTGTTTGTTGCTTCCAACCAGGGCTACGTTATTGGTTAAGGTCCTGCCCGTTTGAAAGAAATTTGTAATGCCATCAGGATCACCTACCCATGGTGTAGGTGTAATTACACTTCCTGAAGGGGCATTCAGATCACCACCGCGAAAAGGAATTGGCTCACCATTGAGTGTTCTTGGAGAATTAAATTGCGGAAATAACTGACCTGTAAAAGCAGGACCCCAGCTTTCGTCTACACCATCGGTTAACCCTGCACCGCCACCATTTACAAAAGCAAAATCGCCACCATTACCGTTTCCTTGTCCGTAAACATTTTGATAATCGGGTAAACGAAGTGCCGTTTCAAAAGTAGTGTTTGAGTTTATTTCAACACCGATGCCCTTGGTTCCTTTACCTGTTTTCGTGGTGATTACGATTACACCATTGGCTGCACGCGAACCATACAACGCTGCTGCAGCCGGACCTTTCAAAACGGTCATTGATTCGATATCATCTGAATTGACAAAGCTGGCGCCATTGCCAAAATCTACTTCCATATTGCCTCGTCCTGAAGCACCGGTTAAACTGTTGCTGATGGGCACACCATCAATAACATATAGGGGCTGATTTTTATTTAAATCAACAGACCGCTCTCCACGTATGGAAACCCTGGCCGAGCCACCAATGCCCGATGGGCTGCCAATAACTGAAACCCCTGCAATCTTTCCTGCCAGTTGATTAACAACATTGGTTTCACGCGCGGTGGTTAAACTTTCACCAGAAACGCTTTGTATTGAATACCCAAGCGCTTTTTTCTCCTTTTCAATACCTAACGCAGTTACTACAACTTCAGAAAGCTGCTTTGTATCGGCCGCTAAACTAACCTCCACGGAAGCCCTTCCATTGATGGGGACCTCCTGGGTAATGTATCCAACAAAAGAAAACACCAGCACATCATTGGATGAATTGGTTGTAATGTTGAAGGAACCTGCTGCATCTGTGATGGTTCCGGAAGAAGTGCCTTTTACCAGAATATTTACACCCGGTATCGGACTTTGATCGTCTGCTGAGATTACTTTTCCTGATACGGTAAACTGTGCCATTGCCAGCTGACTGGCAAACAACATCATCGACAACATGAAGACTCTGATTGGCAGTCGCAACATGTCATGTTTGTTTTTGGTTTGTAAATTTGGATTCATAGGTTTGGTTTTACTGTAAAATAAAAATATTAGTGATTTTAATGAAAACTCTCTTAAAACATACTCCTGATAATCTAACCGGAAGCATTCTCTTGATGAGCGGCACAAAAGTGTGGGTTTACATTGAATCCTGGTTCAGCAGTTCGTTAATGAACGGTTAAAAGATTGTACAAATTCTGGATGTCGCGTAATATCCCGGTAATTTAAGAATAGATTAATCAGACATCAGCCTGACTGAAAGCATCCTTCAGGGTAACAAAATAGTAACACGTTGCCCATGAAAAAAACACGATCAAATTTTGTGTATTTCAAATTCCCGTCTTTATAGGTCGCATTCAAATATTTATAACAAAAGGGTCAACTCCAGAGTTACAATCCGCTAATTTTTCCGGCTCAATCCAGGTCGGTCGCCTGTTATATAGAGCTTTAAACAATAATAGTTGATTGAATCTTTGTGGGTCATTAGACTTGAACGTATTTCGCCATCGGCATCACGTGCATCGTAATGTGACATTGTAAAGAAGTAATTCCTGTCATATTTGAGATCAACCACTGTTTGAATAAGACAGGTTGATGAAAACCTGATATAAGGAGACCCTGGAAGAATACAAGTTGATTAGGGATTTAGATATTTTTAGACAAAAGTGTGGCAAACTTCTTCTTGAAAAATTAAACCAGCCGGGCTTCTAAACAAAAGCCCGGTTGGTTTAATGATTAATTCTACTGGTTCTGATACCATTTTATATTCCGTGAAAAATACATCAGCAAACTTATGATCAGGAACAATCCGATACTTCCGATCAGCATTGAAAAATCCTGTGCCTGTATGATCACAAAGATGAATACGTAGAAAAAAGTCATAAGACCTGCGAATAAATAGGTGATTTGTCTTCGCATTAAGAATGTAGAGGCATAAATACTTACCAATGCCGTAGTTGCTATGGAAGATATCGCGTAGGCAACATTGTAGCCGGTATGTTCCGACAAGGAAAGCAAGAGTGTGTAATAAACAATAAGCGCCACACCGATCAGGATGTACTGAAAGGGATGTATCTTAATCTTGGCTGTAATCTCCACTAAAAACAACGCAGTGAATGCCAGGATAATAATGAGTGCATGATACTTGGCTGTGCGTGTACTTTTCTGGTATTGATCGGCAGGAATCAGCAAACGTACACCAAATTCAGAGCCACCCAGCGATTGTTCATGATCGATCCACCTTTGAGAAAAAGGACGGTTGAATGCGAGTACTTTCCACTTTGCAGCAAACCCGGTTTCATCAATTGAACGTTCGGAAGGCAAGAGTTTGCCTTCAAAACCAGGTGATGACCATGGTCCTGTTAACTTCACCTGCGTAGATTTCCCGACCGGAACAAAAAACAGACTTTCACTTCCCTTCAAACTTAAGCGCACATTAAAGTTACCTGTGAAATCCTGGCGTGTATTCCAACCCAATGGAGCCACGATGCCACTGCCAAGTGGAATATTTTCTGTATTGACAGCCTGCTCTTTATCCGAGACCTGACTGGCCACGAATTGATTGATATGAATTCCAATATTGCTGGCGGGCTCCGCTGTATACTTTTTTGTTGCACTTTCTATTACCGGTTCTGCATCAATACCACGCAAATCTGAGATACCATTCACCAGCATCGCTTCGTTCCAATGGACCTGTTCATCAGGAATATTCCAGGATGTAAAATCAGGTGATACAAATTGTGCCTCCATAGAAATTTCTGATTCATACACGGCCACATCGAAGATGCCACGATGCAATACCTGAGGCTTTACTTTACCGGTAGCATTAAAATGCTCAGGAAGAAAATATGCCTTATGCCTTGTTTCAATGATGTCTTCAATTTGCTTTCCGTTATCCAGCCTTTTGCTCTTTTGAATTTTTGTATAAGGAATTACCAATACAGGACCTGACAAGGTCTGACTCCCTGACCACTTATCGGATACCTCACGCACCACACCGTCTGCGCGTGTTTGTCGTTCGATGATGAGGTCTTCAATCCATGAAGCAGGAATCATCAGGATGAGCATCATAAAACCGATAGAAAATAATTTAATCATAACCGACTCTGTGATCCATTGATTAAAGCGCTCGATGAGGTTGTGTGTATTTGTTTCCATGATTGTATATTTAAAAGTACTTTGCATTTAAAAGTATATCGGTAAAAAAATTATTTCTTTTGTTGTTTAATTAACTCTTCGAGGGCATCCAGGTGTTTTTTGAATGCATTTCGCCCACGCTCAGATATCTTGTAACGGGTGTTGGGTTTCCGATCTATAAAAGATTTGATTACGGAAATGTATTTCTCCCGCTCCAGCGCCTTTAGGTGAGTAGCCAGATTACCGTCAGTTGCTTTCAGCAATTCCTTGAGTGCATTAAAATCATACGAGTCGTTGGCAACCAAAACAGAAACAATCTGAAGCCGGAGACGGTGCTCCAGTGTTTTGTCCAGATTCTCAAACGGATTCTTCATCGGTCATATTTCTTAAACATGACAGCCCCATAAATTATATGGAGCACACCAAAGCCACCAGCCCAGAAAAATAATCCGTATCCAGGTAATAGTGCAGATACCAGTCCCAGTATAATTTCGCAATAACCCAGATAGCGCACTTCGTCAAACAAATTCTGACTTGCGTTGATCAGGGCCAGGCCGTAAAAGACGAGGCATGCAGGTGCAGCAACTCCGTAATAGCCGTTTATCAGTAATATCAAAATAAACAAGCCTCCTGTGATAAGCGGAATAGCCAGGTTGACCGTTAATCGCTTACTCGTAGCGTCCCATACTTTCAATCCCAGTTTTTTTGCTTTCGCTGAAGCCAGTAAACAGCCGGTGATTAAAGAAATAATCAACACCAGAAGAGCAATCACTAAAAGTTTAAAAATTACAGGAGCCTCTTCCATTGTCCGGTAACTGTAGGATGACGTATTGTTCGGATCCTGAATGATGAAGTAAGCCACTGCGGCTCCCGTTAACGCATATACACCGGCCAGAATACCTGATAAGCCACTGAGGGATAAGAACTTCACAGACCGCTCCATCAATTCACGGATGGATTCGATGTCTTTCTGGTAGGTTTTATTCTGATTCATAAAAGTACTTTGTAAAACAAAGTTAATAACCGAATTTACATATACAAGGAAATCTTAATGGAATCTGATAATTATTCGCCCTGATTTGGATAATTCAGAGGCAATCTTGTAATATTGCAGTCCCAAATTCCTCCTTAGCTCAGCTGGTTAGAGCATCTGACTGTTAATCAGAGGGTCTTTGGTTCAAGTCCAAAAGGAGGAGCAAAAAAAACAGTCACAAACGTGACTGTTTTTTTTTGACTTACCTCAATCTTCAAGTTCAGATTGGAGCTGTGTTTACTAACCTTGCCTGATTATTTACTTGAATTATACCGAAACTGCAACCTGACAGAATCCAATTATCAATTTCAAAGTCATGATTTAAAATTCATTCAAGTTACCGCGAAGGCAGACTAACGTTAATCATACCAGCGTTAAAAACAGGAAGAAGAATGAAAGTTAACTAACGGGTAAAACTGAGTTCCTATTGAATATTCCGATTTTATTCTAATTAATTTCTAATCATTATTTAAAAATCCTATAGTTTTGTATTTCAATTCACAGCAGGAAGTCTTCCTTAAGAAAAATGACCAGAGAAATAAAGGCGGATCTTTACCGCTACCATAAACTAACTGGATTAAAAGGCCTTTTTAAAGGACTCTCCATTCCGGGATTCCGATATATGTTTATAGTAAGAAAAGCCTCACGGAGTACAAAATACTCCATCAGCTGGCTACTTTTTAATCTTCTGAGACGCAGATATAGTTACAAGTACGGATTTCAGATTCCTGCCTCAACCGATATTGGTGAGGGCTTGTATCTCGGACATTTCGGGAGTATCATAATCAACGAAAAAGCGAAAATTGGCAAAAACTGTAACATCGCACCGGGTGTAACCATCGGGCAAACAATGCGAGGCAAATTGAAGGGCAATCCTACCATTGGAAATAAAGTCTGGATTGGAGCAGGAGCTGCAATCGTTGGAAAAATCAACATCGGATCAAATGTTTTAATTGCTCCGAACTCATTTGTCAATGTTGATGTGCCTGATAATTCGCTGGTAATTGGAAATCCGTGCAAAATTAAACCTAAGGAAAACCCTTGTGAGGGTTACCTCAATTACATTTTAGAATGATTTATTAGTTAAAGCAATTTTGAAAAACTAATATCATTTTGATAAATAATTATGCTACACCGGGAAGTAATTATTTGAATATAATAGGGATCCATTCAATAATCCTGTATTAACTTGATAAAATATTAAATTTCAGGAAATTAACGATCGTTTATTACTTCAAAGCCTTGCACTATGAAAATCCTATTATCATCTGTTTTTTTTCTTTTCGTTGCATTAGCCAACGCACAATCATCCTTCACCTGGCCTGAAGGAAAACAAATGGCGATAAGTCTGAGCTTTGACGATGCACGGGAAAGCCAGGTGCTCATTGGCACAAAACTACTTGATCGATATAATGTAAAGGCTACCTTCTATGTGGTGCCTTCTTCCGTAAAAAAACAACTATCGGGCTGGAAGAATGCCGTAAAAAGTGGCCATGAGATTGGCAACCATTCACTTACGCACCCATGCACGGGCAACTTTGCCTGGTCAAGAAAAAATGCGCTCGAAGATTTCACATTGGAAAGAATGAGAAATGAATTGACGGAGTGTACAAGACAAGTGAAAGAACTGCTTCAGGTAGACACAAAGGTTTTTGCCTATCCATGCGGCCAGAAATTTATTGGAAGTGGCGTAGAGACAAAAAGTTATGTCCCCATGGTGGCAGAACTGTTCCAGTCAGGCAGGGGATGGATGGATGAAGCCCCCAATGATCCGATGCATTGTAACTTCTCGCAACTCACCTGCATTGAGATTGACGGAAAAACATTTGATCAATTGCTGCCTATGATCAATGAGGCAAAGGCCAAGGGAACCTGGCTCGTATTTGGCGGACATGAGATCAATGAAACTGGCGCGCAAACTACACGTGTGGAGACATTGAGACAACTCATGGAATATGTAAATGAACCTGGCAGCAAGGTATGGATACAACCTGTTGGCACGGTAACAAAATACATTAAGGATCAGAGAGGTATTGACAAATTATGATTTGAGTACGGTAGGCAATCCCTTTAAGTCTTAAAATATTTGCGCTCTGATGCGCACTATTCAACAATCCACTTACGGGTGATGATGCCGGTATTACTTCTAATTTGAACAAAGTATAGACCTGAAGAGAGTGGTGGGTCAAATTTCAATTCCTGAATTCCAGAAGTAAAAGTTGAATCAGTATAAAAAGTAGTAATCTTCTCTCCCTGGGCATTCAACACGGCTATATGGAGTGGACTTTCCTCGAGTCCCACATGTAAACTCAACATCGCACCGCTACCAGGATTGGGGAAAATTTTCACTGAACGACCACCATCATATTCGGTTCGAATGACATTGCTATATTCAAATCTTCCATCATAATCAACTTGCTTTAAGCGATAATAGGCCATGCCCCTAATGGGTGAAAAATCTACAAACTCGTAATTAACGGACTCTGCGGTGGTGCCGTTACCACGAACTCTGCCAAGTGTTTTAACTTGTTCTGGAGCAGTAAACCGATGCACTTCAAAAAAATCATTGTTCAATTCAGAGGCCGTTCTCCAGTTTAGGATAATTTTATCATCAACCACATTGGCAGTAAAACTGGTAAGTTCTACAGGTAACGGAGTAATGGTTATATTAAATTCATCGGTGATGCATCCGTACTGGTCAGTAACCGAATAGGTTACCGATTCTGATGGAGTAACAGAAATCGTGCGGGATGTTTGTCCAGTATTCCAGGTGTATTGTCCAATCCAGGAAGCTTGCATGGTAATGCTTTCTCCCGCATTGATATTGATATTATTCACCTTATTAACATTTTTCATAATGGTAAATTTGTCAAGAATATTTCCATTTGTTGCAAGCCATTTCGCATCTAACCTGTTTCCTTCAATTTCTAAAATCAGGGAACCAGCAATTTGATCATTTGCAAACGGCAGTGCATCGTGAGGAAAAAAATAAACAGGACCTGTTTGTCCAGGATCCAGCATACCAGATGAACCTACCACTGCATGAATACCACCACCTAAAGTAGCCGGTGAATCCTTGGTGTACAAACATGAATTTAACGTTCCATCATATTTACCACTGGACTGACTCAGATTATGGATCAGCGGATCAAATGTGGCTTCTAATCCTAAATGACCTTTCATAAGCCTGCTTCGTTCATAACTATGGCTGTGACCTGTCAGAACAAGATCAACATCATACTGCTCAAGTATGGGAATAATATTCAATCGTAGATTGACCAGTTCAGATTCTGTATCTGAATTATGTGAACCCATTGAATAAGGCGGATGATGAAAATAAACGATCGTCCATTTCTTGGTGTTTGCTTCCAGGTCTTCTACTAACCATTTTGCCTGCGGTCCATTTGTATTAAACAACCGGTGATCAACTCCTGAAATTCTTTCAATAATATAGGAATCCAGTGCGATGAAGTGAATGTTTCCGTAGTCAAATGAATAATAGGCTTCTGATCCTGACGGGATTCCTCCGCCTTCACCGTTTGAGGGAGGATCAAAAATTTCAAAATATGGAACATTATGATCTCTCTGTCGGGCAAGACTATTGGCATACTCATGGTTTCCGGTGGCGGGCCACAAGGCGGATTTTCTCATGATGCTCCGCTGGTAAATTTCAAAAAAATTAGTGGTATAGGCAGGATTTGTTCCATTGGTGTAGGCATTATCTCCGAGCAAAATCCACCCATCCGTAATGCCATTGCCTATGTAATTATTGTATTGATCAAGTACATCCTGCTGTCGTGCCGAATTATTTCCAACATCACCAATAGCCCAGAACGTATATTTATCTTCAGCATCAGGAAGTGGTGATGTTCTGAAATGATAATCTTCTCCAGATTGAATTACGTTTATACTTGTTCCAATACTGTAGTAATATTTTGTGTATGGAGTTAATCCTGTCAATTGTACCGAATGGTTTGTATTGTTGACGGGCACAACAACACTTTGTGATAAATTACCAGGATCAGTTCCATACATCACTTTGCTATCCGTGGCGATATCAGTATACCATCGAACAAGCATGGTGGCAGAAGTTGCTTTTTGTAAATACGGACCACGGGTGATGACCGGGATTCCAATTGGTATACCTGTTAACGCCATATCCCATACAAGATCAGGACTGGCAGTTGAACTTTGATGTACTTCAACGGCTATTGTATTATTTCCAGATTGCAAAAGACTGGCAGCATTTGCTAATGCTACTGTCAGTACAGATTTTCCATCATCAGATGAAGATGCCAAAGCCAGTGTTGTATGAGTTATTGGCGAAGCCGGCATATTATTTTTATATACTTCCGTTCCATTGATATAAACCACAATCCCATCATCACGGTACATCTCAAATAAAAAACTTCGAAAAATGCTGATATCAGGAATAGTAATCTGCTTACGGAAATAGTAGGTGATGTATTTGGTAGAAAAAGTTGAACAGGGTGCATTTCCGCATTTAACCGGTGTAACAATACCGACATTGTTGGGCCCACCAGCAGGATAACGATATCCAAGCTTACCTGGTCCGCTTAACCATCCAGAATCATCAAATCCAACATCCCGCCATGCTGTGCCCTGATCGGTACCATCATCTTTATATTTCCAGACAGAATTTAAAGTGAAAAAAGTAGTCTGTGACCATACTAGTCCATGAAGGAAAATAAAAATAACTACCAATAAGACTTTCGACTTCATAATGGATTAACAATACTATGATGTTCAGGTTTTATTAATTCGAGTAAATAAGTTAAAAACTGAGGTGGGTAACCTTGAAAATCAAACTATAATACTTTTTTAATAAGTTGTTTGTTTGACAATTTACTTCGGCAATTGTTTACATTCTTGGTCAATCATAACTTGCTGATAATTTAGTTCTTTGCCGTTGCCTTTGAAATTAACAATAAGGGGCTAACGGCTAACTACCTGAAAATTATTTGTCAAAATAACCAAATCTGCCAACTCCCAAAGAAAAGCAAGATGACTTTCTCAAAATAAATAAAGAATTGGCAGGAATTCAGTAGCAGATTTACTTACACAGAATCTTAAACTTAACCCTTAGGTTTCGCCCTCTGTTTTCACTGATGTCATTTGATGCAACGGGTTTAGCGTGACCATTTCATTTACCCCCGATCCGACCTTTCCGTATTAGTCTTACCACGTACCTTTTTACTTCCTGATTTTTGTACAATTGTTGCCTCCAGGGAAAAATCTTTACTCAGATTAAATGCAAGCGTCACTATTGAGTATCGGTCCCTTCACCCTTGTGGTGAATACATACTTGCCACCTTCCATTTTCATGGAATAATTTTCGCTTTCCCCTATCCGCCAGTTATCTGATGTGGAATTAAACGATTCATGCAATCCCAGAGGCAATGGTGCACTCGCGGTATAGAAAAAACATAGGTATGCGCTAAAATAAATACACTTCATATAGTTTAAAATATTTTATTCGCATTATGAAATAAACTATCTATTAATCGTTTTCACAATCGGGTGAATCTGGAGTTCATCTTTATACTTTAAATAATACATTATATTGCATCAATAAAATAAAATGATATGAAAACGGCACTGATCACCGGAGGAAGTAAAGGTATTGGCTATGGTATTGCTGAATCACTTATCAAAGATGGCTGGCATGTTGCCATCACGGGTCGCACACAAGATTCACTTGATAAAGCAGTGAACAGACTGAAGGAACTGAGCAAGGAACAAGTGATTGGAGTTATTGCAGATGTACGTCAATATGATCAGCAACAAATGGCTATCGATAAAATTGTGCAAGTATGGGGTCGCCTTGATGCACTGATTGCCAACGCAGGAATTGGATACTTCAGTTCGATCGAATCGATGACACCTGAGCAATGGCATGAAACCATGGACACTAACCTCACCGGAGTTTTCTATAGTATCAAAGCATCACTTCCAGAATTAAAAAAATCGAAAGGGTATATCATTACCATTTCCAGTCTGGCCGGCACCAATTTTTTTGCAGGCGGCAGCGCATACAATGCCAGTAAGTTCGGACTGGTTGGATTTTCGCAGGCAGTAATGATGGACCTTCGTGCTTACGGAATTAAAGTAAGCACGATCATGCCGGGTTCAGTGGCCACTCATTTTAACGGACATGTACCTGCACCAGAAGATTCCTGGAAAATTCAACCTGAAGATATTGGTGAACTGGTAGCCGATTTATTGAAAATGAATCCACGCACATTACCCAGCAAAATTGAAGTTCGGCCATCCATGCCTCCTGTCAAGTAAGATCGAAGAGTGTCTGCTTTGTACCTTCTTTTCTGTAAGTATTAATACTTGACAAATCTGCCATGCAACAATAAGGATTTATTGGTTATCCGTATAAAGTAATCACCTGTCGGATACTCTTCGATGAGTAATGTTCCCAATTGTCCTCTTACCTTTTGTTTACTGATTACTCTGCCTGCCATATCAATAACCATCATATCAGAAATCTCATCATCCTTTACTCCGGTAATTTGTATTCTGATAGTCTCGCGTGCCGGAACGGGAAATATATACAATCCAAAAGGCTGCCCGCTATCCTTTACATCGGTTACAAGCACAGCGAATGGTTCTGATAAATCACTGACGCAACCTTCAACGATAGCATTAACCTGATAGGTTCCATCATCCACCACTGCAAATGTTTGAGTTGTAGCACCTGCAATTGCACTTCCATCTTTAAACCATTGGTTTCCACCGGCAATGGATGAACTAAGCTGCACATTTCCTGTCCCCAATCCATTAGCAGTGATGACCGGTACTGGCACAGCGTTGACAGTCACCTCAAGACTTACACGTTCACTCTCACATTCATTTACGGATTTACGCTGGCTCACAAAATAAGTGGTTACTCCCGCTGCAGTTGTTGAAGGTATTGGTGCCGTAATGTCTGGAGACCCACCTGTAGCATTCGTTCCATACCAAAGCAATGTATGTCCGTCTGCTGCCGTTGCCGTTAAAGAGGATGCAACCGCATTCTTGCAATACGTTATATCAGAAACGACAGGTGATACAGGCAATGAATTTACCGTTACAGTAATTTTTGCGCGTTCACTTTCATTTTCACAACCGGTAATTGTATTGCGTTGACTTACGTAATAACTGGTTGTGCCGGTTAGTGATGTTGAAGGTATGGGTGCCATGCTACCCGAACTTCCACCGGTCTCATTCGAATACCACAACAAAATATGACCAGGGGCTGCGCTTGCTGTCAATGCAGCAGCAATGGTATTCTGGCAATAGGAAACATCCGATACCACAGGCGCATCAGGAAGTGTATTAACCAATACATTAATTCTGGCCCTTTTACTTTCGCAGCCTGTGACCGAATTGAGTTGACTTACATAATAGCTGGTTGTACCAATAATCGTTGTTGATGGTATTGGTGCCACAGTGCTTGAACTGCCACCCGCAGCACTCGTTCCGTACCATCTGAGGGTATGCCCGGATAATTCAGTAGCAGTTAATGCAGTTGCATTTGAGTCCTTACAGTATACAATATCAGAAACTATCGGGGCCTCTGGGAGTTCGTTGATGACAACTGTAATTTTTGCTCTTGCTCCAATGCACCCGGTAGCCGTGTTCCGTTGACTTACATAGTATTCAAATTCCCCAGGGGTAGAAGCAGATGGTGTTGGGGCTACTGTACTGGCAGTGCCACCTGTCGCATTCGTTCCATACCATCGCAGGGTGTGCCCACCTGATGCAACAGCCGATAGCGATGCGGCCACACCATTGTGACAATAACTGACATCAGAAACCGATGGCAATCCAGGCAGTGCGTTCACTGTAACAGCGATTGCTGCCCGTGCACCTTCACATCCGGTAGTATTGTTTCTCTGACTCACATAATAGGTAGTTGTGCCTATGGAAGTGGTTGAAGGTATCGGTGCAATGGCGCTTGCCGTGCCACCTGTGATATTCGTTTCATACCATTGCAAGGTATGACCACTTAAAACAGAAGCTGTTAACGATGTAGACGTTGCATTCTGGCAATATGCAATACCGGATACGACTGGCAATGCCGGCAGTGGATTCACCGTAACCATGATTGCTGATCTCGCTCCTTCGCATCCCGTTATATTATTTTTCTGACTTACATAATAGCTGGCAGAACCTGCTGCCGCTGTTGAAGGAGTCGGTGCCGTTGTGCCTGGCGTGCCGCCTGTGGCATTCGTGCCATACCATTGCAGCGTATGACCACTTGATGCAACAGCCGTTAAAACTGTTGCCGAAGTATTCTGGCAATAAGCAATATTGAATACCGATGGTAATGAAGGCAACCCGTTCACTGTAACCATTAAAGCAGATCTGGGTCCTTCGCATCCGGTCGCGGTATTTCTCTGACTTACATAATAGGTAGTTGAGCCTGTTGCAGCTGTAGATGGAGTCGGTGCGGTTGTACTTGCGGTACCCCCTGTAGCATTCGTACCATACCATTGCAAAGTGTGGCCGCTTAACGAAGTTGCCGTTAAGGTTGTCACTGTTGCATTATGGCAATAGGAAACATCAGATACCGATGGTACAACAGGAAGTGGATTTATTGTTACGGTAATAGCAGCCCTTGCCCCTTCGCATCCGGTTGAATTGTTTCGCTGACTTACATAATAGGTGGTTGCTCCTGTTGCAGTCGTTGATGGAACAGGTGCGGTCGTACTTGCGGTACCCCCTGTAGCATTCGTACCGTACCATTGCAAAGTGTGGCCGCTTAACGAAGTTGCCGTTAAGGTTGTCACTGTTGCATTCTGACAATAGGAAACATCAGATACCGATGGTACAACAGGAAGTGGATTTATTGTTACGGTAATAGCAGCCCTTGCCCCTTCGCATCCGGTTGAATTGTTTCGCTGACTTGCATAATAGGTGGTTGTGCCTGAGGAAATCGTAGATGGTATCGGTGCGGCTGTACTTGCCGTGCCGCCTGAAGCATTTGTACCAAACCATTGAAGGGTATGACCGCTCAACACAGTTGCCGTTAAGAATGTTGCTGTTGCATTCTGGCAATAGGCCACATTGGAAACCAGTGGCAATACAGGAAGTGTGTTTACTGTTACGGTGATTGCTGCTCGCGCTCCTTCACATCCGGTCGCGTTATTTCTCTGACTTACATAATAAGTTATGATACCTGAAGAAGTTGTAGATGGCAAAGTAGCCGTTGTACTTGCTGTACCCCCTGTAGCATTCGTGCCATACCACTGCAATGTGTGGCCATTTGACACACCTGCGGTTAAGGATGTCACGGTTGCATTCTGACAATAGGAAACATCAGATACGGATGGCAAAACAGGAAGTGTGTTAACTGTTACGGTGATTGCTGCTCGCGCTCCTTCACATCCGGTTGTATTGTTTCGCTGACTCACATAATAGGTTGTTACTCCGGTTGCAGTCGTGGAGGGAGTCGGTCCTGTTGTACTTGCCGTACCACCTGTAGCATTCATGCCATACCATTGCAAAGTGTGGCCGCTTAACGAACCGGCCGTTAAGATAGTCGCAGTTGCATTCTGGCAATAGGTCAGATCAGATACCAATGGCGAGGCTGGTAAAGAATTTATTGTTACCGTGATGCTTGCCCTGGCACTCTCACATCCGGTTACATTGTTTCTCTGACTTACATAATAGGTGGTTGTACCTGTGAATGTTGTAGATGGAGTCGGTGCCAATATGCTTGCCGTACCACCTGTAGCACTCGTTCCATACCATTGAAGGGTGTGTCCGCTTAACGATGTTGCCGTTAAGGTTGCCGCGGTTGCATTCTGGCAATAGGAAATACCAGATACCGATGGCGAAGCAGGCAAAGAATTAATCGTTATAGTAACGTTTGTCCTTGCACTCTCACATCCGGAAGTATTGTTTCTCTGACTTACGTAATAATTGGTTGTGCCTGATGAAGTTGTTGATGGTATTGGCGCAGTTGTACTTGCTGTACCACCTGTGGCATTCGTACCATACCATTGCAGGGTATGACCGTTCAACGCTGTTGCTGTTAAAGTTGACGCTGTTGCATTCTGGCAATAGACAACATCAGAAACCGTTGGCAACACAGGAAGCGCGTTAACTGAAACAGTGATAGCCGCCCTTACCCCTTCGCATCCGGTTGAATTGTTTCGCTGACTTACATAATAGGTAGTTGTAGATGGGAATGCTGTAGATGGTGTCGGTGCTATAGTAATGGCTGTACCACCTGTGGCATTCGTGCCATACCATTGCAGGGTATGACCGTTCAACGCTGTTGCTGTTAAAGTTGATGCTGTTGCATTTTGGCAATAGACAACATCAGAAACCGTTGGCAACACAGGAAGCGGGGTAACTGAAACAGTGATAGCCGCCCTTGCTCCTTCACATCCGGTTGTATTGTTACGCTGACTTACATAATAACTTGTATTTCCTGTACTTGTAGTTGCAGGAGTTGGTGCTGTAGTACTGGCTATACCTCCTGTAGCGTTCGTACCATACCATTGAAGGGTATGACTGCTTAACGCAGTTGCCGTTAAGATTGTCGCTGTTGCATTCTGGCAATAAACAACATTGGATACCAATGGGGTAGCAGGCAGTAAATTGACCGTCACACTTGTATTGGAAGTATTCGAACATCCGCCATTGCTGAAGCTGTAAGTAACAAGATACGTACCCGCTGTGCTCGCAGCCAGGTTGAGGGCTCCCGTGGTACTGTTTATCGAAAGCCCTGACGTGGAACTGTAAGTGCCACCTGCCTGACCGGTACGGGTTACATTCTCTGTACCTTCAGCACAATACGGGCTGCCTGAATAACTGATGGATGCTGCAGGAAGCGCGTTGATCGTTACACTCGTTGTTGTCGTGTTTGAACATCCGCCATTGCTGAAACTGTATGTAACCTGATACGTACCCGCTGTGCTCGCAGCTAAGTTGAGGGCTCCCGTGGAACTGCTTATGGAAAGTCCTGACGTGGAACTGTAAGTGCCTCCCGTCTGTCCGGTACGGGTTACACTCGCTGTGCCCGTTGCGCAGTATGGACTGCCTGAATAACTGATGGATGCTGCAGGAAGCGCGTTAATGGTTACACTTGTTGTGGTTGTATTTGAACAGGTACCGTTGCTGAAAGTGTAGGTAACAGGATACGTACCTGCTGTACTGGCAGCTAAATTGATGGCTCCCGTAGAATTGTTTATCGAAAGTCCTGCCGTAGAACTGTAAGTACCACCTGCCTGACCGGTGCGGGTTACATTCTCTGTGCCTTCTGCACAATACGGGCTGCCTGAATAACTGATCGAGGCTGACGGAAGCGCGTTGATCGTAACACTCGTTGTTGTTGCGTTTGAACATCCGCCACTGCTGAAACTGTATGTAACCTGATACGTACCCGCTGTGCTCGCAGCCAGGTTGATAGTTCCGGTGGAACTGTTTATCGAAAGTCCTGACGTGGAACTGTAAGTGCCGCCCGCCTGTCCGGTACGGGTTACACTCGCTGTGCCCGTTGCGCAGTATGGACTGCCTGAATAACTGATGGATGCTGTTGGAAGTGCGTTAATGGTTACACTTGTTGTGGTTGTATTTGAACAGGTACCGTTGCTGAAAGTGTAGGTAACAGGATACGTACCTGCTGTACTGGCAGCTAAATTGATGGCTCCCGTAGAATTGTTTATCGAAAGTCCTGCCGTAGAACTGTAAGTACCACCTGCCTGACCGGTGCGGGTTACATTCTCTGTGCCTTCTGCACAATACGGACTGCCTGAATAACTGATCGAGGCTGACGGAAGCGCGTTGATCGTAACACTCGTTGTTGTTGCGTTTGAACATCCGCCACTGCTGAAAGTGTAGGTTACAGGATACGTGCCCGCTGTGCTTGCTGATAAATTAATAGCTCCCGTAGTACTGCTTATGGAAAGTCCTGACGTGGAACTGTAAGTGCCGCCCGCCTGACCACTGCGGGTTACACTCGCTGTGCCCGTTGCGCAGTATGGACTGCCTGAATAACTGATGGATGCTGTTGGAAGTGAATTAACCGTAACAGGTGAAGTTGTATTGCTGCAACCTGTCGCTGTGGCGGTAAAGGTGAAGGTGACACTGCCTTCAGCAATGCCTGTCACAACTCCGGCATTCGTAACCGTAGCCTTCGTATTATCGCTGCTTAACCATGTTCCGCCTGATGTCGGGCTTAAGGTAATCGTACTACCAGTACAAACCTGTGACGGGGCACTCACCACCGGCAAAGCGTTAACCGTCACACTTGTATTGGAAGTATTCGAACATCCGCCATTGCTGAAGCTGTAAGTAACAAGATACGTACCCGCTGTGCTCGCAGCTAAGTTGAGGGCTCCCGTGGAACTGTTTATCAAAAGTCCTGACGTGGAACTGTAAGTACCACCTGCCTGACCGGTGCGGCTTACACTCGCTGTACCTTCAGCACAATACGGGCTGCCTGTATAACTGATCGAGGCTGACGGAAGCGCGTTGATCGTAACACTCGTTGTTGTTGCGTTTGAACATCCGCCACTGCTGAAACTGTATGTAACCTGATACGTACCCGCTGTGCTCGCAGCTAAGTTGAGGGCTCCCGTGGTACTGCTTATGGAAAGTCCTGACGTGGAACTGTAAGTGCCTCCCGTCTGTCCGGTACGGGTTACACTCGCTGTGCCCGTTGCGCAGTATGGACTGCCTGAATAACTGATGGATGCTGCAGGAAGCGCGTTAATGGTTACACTTGTTGTGGTTGTATTTGAACAGGTACCGTTGCTGAAAGTGTAGGTAACAGGATACGTACCTGCTGTACTGGCAGCTAAATTGATGGCTCCCGTAGAATTGTTTATCGAAAGTCCTGCCGTAGAACTGTAAGTACCACCTGCCTGACCGGTGCGGGTTACATTCTCTGTGCCTTCTGCACAATACGGGCTGCCTGAATAACTGATCGAGGCTGACGGAAGCGCGTTGATCGTAACACTCGTTGTTGTTGCGTTTGAACATCCGCCACTGCTGAAACTGTATGTAACCTGATACGTACCCGCTGTGCTCGCAGCCAGGTTGATAGTTCCGGTGGAACTGTTTATCGAAAGTCCTGACGTGGAACTGTAAGTGCCGCCCGCCTGTCCGGTACGGGTTACACTCGCTGTGCCCGTTGCGCAGTATGGACTGCCTGAATAACTGATGGATGCTGTTGGAAGTGAATTAACCGTAACAGGTGAAGTTGTATTGCTGCAACCTGTCGCTGTGGCGGTAAAGGTGAAGGTGACACTGCCTTCAGCAATGCCTGTCACAACTCCGGCATTCGTAACCGTAGCCTTCGTATTATCGCTGCTTAACCATGTTCCGCCTGATGTCGGGCTTAAGGTAATCGTACTACCAGTACAAACCTGTGACGGGGCACTGACTACCGGCAAGGCCCTAACAATAAAAGTCCCTGATGGTGAACCTGTGAATGACGGATTGGAAGACACGACACGTAACCGGTAATTATTTCCTGCGATTGTATTGCCTGGAATAATACCATTGATTGTTCCGGAAATATTACCGGAGCGTGTGCCGATGCTGACGGGTGATGCAAAACTACCGGATGAATTACTCAGTTGTAATGTAAATATATTACCGGCAGTAAACGTGCCTGTTGCCGTATACGAAATATTTACATCCGCATCGGCACAAATTTCCGAGAATCCCAGTGATGAGATATCGATAGTTGTGGAGGCGCCTGCTACATTAACGTTATAGGTATCCGTTATACATGTATACTGATCAGAAACAGTATAGGTTGTTGTTGTGGAAGGTGTTATTGAAATATTGCGTGACGACTGGCCCGAACTCCAGGAATACTGACCAGGCCACGAAGCTTCAAGATCCACACTTTCACCCAGAGTAAGGTTAATGTTAGTCACCTTATTCACATTTTTCATGATGGTGAATTTATCCAGAATAACATTACTGTTATGCGGCAGAAATTTACCATCCAGTCTGTTTCCCTGGATTTCAAGAATGAGTGAACCTCCCCTTACGTCCTCACCAAAATACATGGCATCATGTGGAAACCTTCCGGCTTGTCCGTAATCTGTCTTGCCGGCAGATCCCGCCACGGCATAGATTGTTCCACCGATTGAAGCAGGTGAATCTTTTATGTAGGTACATGAATTTGCTGTTCCATCATATTTACCGCTGGATTGACTCAGATGGTGTACCGTTGGATTAAAAGTAGCCTCTAAACCAAAATGACCTTTCATGGGCTTGCTGCGCTCATAGCTGTGGCTGTGACCAGACAGCACCAGGTCAACGTCATATTGCTCAAGTATAGGAGCAATGTTTTCACGGATCAGTCGCATTTGACCTTCTGTATCTGAATTATGTGATCCCATCGAATACGGTGGGTGGTGAAAATATACGATGGTCCATTTTTTTGTGTTCGCTGCCAGATCGGCCCGCAACCATTGCACCTGGGGTCCTGCTATATCATACAATCGATAATTATTGGCTGGATACCCTTCTATGATATACGAATCCAGTGCTACGAAGTGAATATTTCCGTAATCAAAAGAATAATAGGCTTCCGACCCCGATGGAATACCTCCAGCTTCACCGCTGGCTGGAGGATCAGAAAAAAATCAAAATAAGGAATGTCATGATCTCGCTGGCCGAGCGACTAGATCATCATAATCATGATTACCTGTAGCGGGCCACAGGGGTGTTTTTCGCATGATATTATCCTGATATATCTGAAAAAAGTTATTGGTATACTCTGTCTCGGTTCCATCGTTGTAAGCATTATCCCCCAGCAGTAACCAGCCATTGGTAATGTTATCACCTATATAATTATAGTACCTGTCACGCACATCTCTTTGACGTGTGGACCATCTCCTCATCACCGGTAACCCAGAAAGTATATTTGTCCTCAGCATTGGGAAGCGGTGATGTTAAAAAATAATTCTGAACACCAGACTGAATTATTGTCGTGGTCGTTCCAACACTGTAATAATATTTGGTATAGGGTGTCAGTCCGGTTAACGTTACCGTATGGTTTGTCCTTGTGCCCGTAACTGTACGACTCTGTGACAAATCGCCTCTTCTCCGAACGTGACTCTGCTATCCACATCCGTACTGGTATACCATCGAATGACTATGGAGGTTGGTGTGGCCTTCTGCAAGTAAGGACCTCGGGTGATCGTTTGTGAAAATACCGCTCCCTGCACCAGGAGC
>CAWFDB010000007.1:0-413508 GCA_963814575.1 uncultured Bacteroidota bacterium
TCCAGGGCAGACTCTACCATTCCAAGTGGCGTATCGCCATAGCGACTCATGATTCTATCGGAAAGGGAACCATGGTTTGTGCCTATGCGCATGGCCGTTCCATATTCTTTGCAAATCTTTACCAGTGGAGTGAATTTTTCGCGTATGCGATCCAGCTCTGCCTGGTAGGAAGCATCGGTATATTCAATCTCCTCAAATCTTTTCTTGTCTGCGTAGTTCCCGGGATTCACCCTCACTTTTTCAACGATGCGTGCTGCAAGCTCAGCAGCATTGGGCGTAAAATGGATATCGGCAATCAAGGGAACGGCATATCCCCTGGCGCGCAGTTCTTTTTTAATGACCTCCAGGTTCTGGGCTTCCTTTAAACTCGGGGCTGTAATACGCACATATTCGCATCCTGCGTCCACCATCCGGATAACCTGATCCACAGACCCTTTGGTATCCATGGTGTCTATGGTGGTCATAGATTGAATTCTGATGGGATTATCGCCCCCCATAGGCACACCTCCGATATTAACCACACGGGTTTTCCTGCGGCTATAACTTACGAGGCTGTTGCAGTATTGCTGTATTTGAATAATCGGACTATTCACAAGGTTGAGTTTTAATACAAAAATAACCCTTTGAAACCTCTTTTGTTCGAAGTCTTAAAAAACTTAAATGTCTCCCAATTGGGGGCGCAACAGCAGTTCCTCTACCACGGTATGACTGGAAAGTGAATAGGCGCAATAAACTGCTTCGGCTATATCTTCCGGTTTCATAAAGCGGCTGTCTGGAAGATCAGTTTCATCCCAGCTACTTGTTTTGGTTGCCCCCGGCAGCACAGCGGTAACCCGTATTCCAAACCCTTTAAGCTCTTCCCTTAACACTTTTGTAAAGCCAAGCAGCGCAAATTTGGATATGGCATAGGAGCCTCCATTCGGATAGGCCTTAATGCTAGCGATGGAACAAATCGTAAATACATGACCCGCCTTTCGTGATTTCATACCACCAATAAGCCCACGGGTTGTATTATATGAACTGTATAAATTGCTGTGAATCATTCTTTCAAGCAGGCCATCCGGCTCTTCCGTGATCTGGCCGGGTTCAAAATAACCCGCATTATTCACCAGCACATCTACCGGACGATTTAATGCATTTACATAATCCGTAAAGCCCTGAACTTGCTTTTTGTCAGTAACATCAGCCACAAAAGTATATGCCGTTACTTTATAAACACGCTCTATGTTTTCTTTCAACTCATTCAAATCTGATTGCTTTCGCGAGCAGGTTGCTATGTCGAACCCCTCTCTGGCAAAACGTTCTATGATGGCTCGCCCGATACCTTTTGAGCCACCGGTTACTACTACTAATTTGTTCATGAGAAAATATTTTATCTTTGAGCAATATAGCATTTGAACTTAACTACATGAAGAGTTTTGGCCGTTACATGATTTTTTTAGGATCGCTATTAGTGAGGCGCGAAACATTCAGAACCTATTACCATTTAACGCTGGAGGAATGCATTCAAATCGGCATCAAGTCGATTTTATTGTTTATGCTGGTTTCCACATTTATGGGAGCCGTGACCACACTTCAGACCGCTGCAAACCTGGTGAGTCCATTTGTTCCCAATTTTGTGATCTCACAAGTTGTGCGGGAAATGACCATACTGGAATTGGCACCAACTATTATGGCAATCATCTATGCCGGTAAAGTCGGCTCGAGCATGGCTGGTGGGCTTGGCACTATGCGAATAACCGAACAGATAGACGCACTGGAAGTAATGGGGATCAATTCAGCCTCTTACCTCGTGCTGCCTAAAATTGTTGCTTCACTCATGATGTTTCCATTGCTGGTAATCGTTGCTGCGGTTTGTTCCATGCTTGGCGGATACCTGGCAGGTACACTTACGGAAATCCTCACTCCTACCGAATATATTTATGGAATCAGGTATGGTTTCAATGAGTACTTTATCTCATTTGCATTAATCAAGTCTTTTGTATTCGCGTTTCTAATTAGTTCAATTTCATCATTCAGGGGTTATTTCACTCAAGGTGGAGCACTGGAGGTTGGTATTTCAAGTACGCAGGCTGTTACTACCAGCATCATCGCAGTTTTACTGGCTGATTATTTCCTGGCCTATCTCCTTTTGTAAAGTCATATGATCAAGATCAATAATATCTCCAAATCTTTTGCAGACAAAACTATTCTCAGTGGCATAGACGGAGAATTTGTAAAAGGAAAAACAAACCTGATCATAGGTTCCAGTGGAACCGGCAAAAGTGTTTTGCTAAAATGCATTGTAGGTCTACTTCAACCCGATACGGGTAATGTCTTTTATGACTTCCGGAATTTCACTGAAGCTGATAAAGATATGAAATCGGAAATCCGGAGAGAGATTGGCATGCTCTTTCAGGGAGGCGCTCTTTTCGACTCGAAAAACGTAGAACAAAATGTAATGTTCCCATTGGATATTCTTACCAGGATGCCGCAGGAAGAAAAAATGGACAGAGTGAATTTTTGTCTCAGTCGTGTAGGCCTTGAAGGTGTGAACAAAAAAATGCCATCTGAGATAAGCGGAGGCATGAAAAAACGAGTGGGCATCGCCAGGGCTATAGTTAACAACCCCAATTATTTGTTCTGTGATGAACCTAACTCAGGACTGGATCCTCAGACATCCATCGTTATTGATGAACTAATCATGGAAATTACCCACGAATTTGATATTACCACCGTGGTTGTTACCCATGATATGAATTCAGTAATGGGTATAGGTGAAAAAATCATGTTCTTATACAAGGGAGAGAAATTGTGGGAAGGCTCCAATCAGGAAATCATGTACTCTGGCGTGAAAGAACTTGATGATTTTGTATTCACCAATAAGATCATGAAGAATCTAAAAGACAGAACTACCTGAATATCATAACTTCGTTTCATTTCTATAAAAGCACGTATCAAAAAACACCAGGCAACTTTATATAAAAGGTAGTGCCAGCACCTGCTTTAGTATCAAGCCATATCGCACCGCCACTCTGCTCAATGCCTTGTTTGGATATGGCAAGACCTAATCCAGAACCGGATTGTTTGGTACTGAAATATGGAATAAAAACCTTGTCAATCATTTCCTGCTCAATCCCCTTTCCATTGTCTCGGATTTGAATCAGATAGTCAGAATCTTTACGGTTTAATTCAACCATAACCAACACCTTGTCACCATGGCCGGATTGCAATCCATTCAAAATAATATTGGAAAAGATACGATTCAACAGTTGCTCGTCTCCCATGACAAATGAAGAGTTCAAAGTGGAATTAAAAACGACTTCACCGCCTTCATAATCAGAATACAGGTTGACACACTTCTTCAATAAAGGAATCAGATCTATTCGCTCAAGAATGGGTGCCGGCATACGCGCAAAAGCGCTGAAAGACGATGCGATTCCATTAAGGATATCAACTTGCGTCAGCAATGTATTTATTGAGGTTCGCGCCCTTTCATCGTCCAGTTTATGCATCTTAACCTGATATTCCATCTGTTGAAGTGTCAGCTTCATTGGGGTAAGTGGATTCTTAATCTCATGCGCCACTTGCCTGGCAATTTCGCGCCATGCACTTTCTTTCTGACTCCGGGCAAGTTCAATTTTGCTCTGCTCCAGATTCGAAACCATCTTATTATACTCCGAAACCATCATGCCAATCTCATCATTCGACTTCCATTCCAATGGCTTATTAATTCCTGATAAAGTAGTTCTGGATAATATCCGGGTAATAAAACGCAATGGAAATGTGAGAGAGCTTACTATATAAAAGGATAGAAAAGAAAACAGGATAAATATCAATGTGAATACGGTAAGGAAATTCGAAAGCACATTAATTTGTGTATCCTTCAGCGAATTCGCAGAGTTAAAAAACGGTACACTTAGAATTCCCAGCAATGCACCAGACTCGGGCGATTTAAGAGTTACATAACCATTATTAAAAATCAGTGAACCAATTCTCTCATCCACAATCATCGAACTTGTTCCCTCCTGTGTTATCCTTTCCCAGGCGTGCCTGTTCATTAAGGCTGATGTAATCTGGCTTTCCACAATCAACGGCTGACTTGATGCCACATATCTTCCCTTACCATCGTAGAATGTAATGTCAGAATTGGTGATTTTCGCTCTGTCGCTAAGCACGCTTTCAAATTCCTCTTTAGAAATTATCTCATTAAAATAATCAGACACATAAGAAATTATTCCGTCACCGAGGTGACGTGCATTCGTTTCAAAATCCTGATTTAATTCCAGTTCAGCAGACTTACTGACGCGATTTAGGGTGGTGATGGTAGCCACAAATAATGGCAATGAAAATGCCAGATAGATATATAGCTGTATCCTGGTTGCATAATTCATTTTATGTCCCTTCACCAGGGACACCATACCATAAACAATCATGGCTATAACCAACAGTAGTACGCACAATACAAAAAAGAAAGAAAAGTTGGTGAGCACATAAAAAAACGGATAAGCCGCAGATGTGATTACTGCTACCTGACCGGAAACATCTTCCACACCGGTATGGAAAAAACCAGATGAAGTAATGCCTGATTTATAAAATTCAGCATTGTATGCAATAGAGAAATCAAAGTCGCGATCGTAATTGAAAGTACCAAAACTACTTAGGATCTTGCCGCCTTTGATAAAAGAAAAGCTTCGATCCTTATTCTCAAAAAATTCTGTAAAACGTCTGTCAACCAGTAATTCCGGATATACATTTTGTGGTATAATTCTTTTAAGGGAAAGATCAATTAAAACAAATCCAATAATCAGGTCCGCACGATAAACAGGAACAATTGACAGATATCTTTTATTCGAATCGATGTCGGAAGGTTGAATAAAATAAATGCCCTCATAATCGGTAGTGTGAGAAGTGTTTCTGTAGCGCTCGGTAACCACTGACAGTGTTTCAGGAGAAGTGTTGTCCATCGGCTCTCCGGCAGAATTATATAAATATATTTTTGCCTCATACCGGTCAAAATATGAATTCAAATAAACCTGCTTTATTTTTTGTCTAATGGCTGATTTGGTTAAAAAAGGATTGGTTATCCTGCTCTGGATAAATGCATCCTGTCCAATACGTTTTATACTCTCGCTCAACAGATATTCACCTAGCACATCGCGGCCTATCAGGTAATCTGATGCAAATTTAAATTGAGATTCAGCACGGTTTTCCTCTTCAAAATGTTTTACACTTAATCCGTGCTGAATACCAAGAGCAGTAATGGAAACAAAAAAATAAATGAACGTAAGTGGCTCCAGCTTACGAAGAGAAGACGCAAAATTTGACAGATACAGGACAACAAAGAACATCGCAGCTATTGGCAAAGTAATCCAGTAATCGCGTGATGCCATGAGGAAATAAAAAATAAAGAGTCCACCTGCCAGCACCAGTGCAACCACAAATTGAAATGGAGTAAAAAATAATGACCTGACAAGCCTGATGAATACATGCACAATAAAGAAACTGCTGAAACTGCCTGCCAAAACAGATAACCACGATAAAGAGCGCAACCAGTCAAACTGAATGGCATCTGTTATGTCCAACTGTATCGATGAGTTATGGAAAATTGTCTCAACAAAAAGAAAGGGATACAGGAATGCGAAGAAAGAAAGTGTAATTAAAAAGCATCCTGTCACAAACCGACTCCAGCCCTTTAAGTTCAAGACAAACTTTGTGAGATACCAATGATGGTAAGTGAAAAAAATATATCCGCAGAGGAAAAGAATAACCATTGAATTGAGAAACAAATCACCGATCGATGAATTATAATAGGAAGATGCAAAGTTTTGAGGATCAAAAACGGATGACATAATCCAACGGGCAGGATAATCATAACTGACCATAATAATTCTGAGCATCACCAGGGCAACTGCCAGAACGATAAATACAATCGCAAATTTTCTTGCATGGTAGAGACCATTGACTAAAAAATAAATAGCTGCCAAAAAACAGAACAATGAAAGAGTGGCCAGCACAAATACACCATAACTACCTTCTGAATTAATAGTGTCAAATTGAAATCTGAATAAACCCTGAGTTTTCAAATTAATCAAAGAGCCCTCCTCACCAGCAATATCAAGGACTGATCCACGTAGTCCGTCAAATATTCCATCATTCCATTCGGGAAATAAATAACGATTTGATATTGGATACTTACGTACCAATGGAATTACCGCCACCAAAACGTTGCGATCTGTTGTTACCCAATTTTTTATTAGAAAATCACCTGTATTATTTCGGGATAATTGAAAGTCTGAAGGGCTAATTATACCCCTGAAATCAGGGACAAACTGGTTTTTACTCCATGCACGAATTTCACCACTATCGATTAAATAAAAGGAGTTGTGTAAGGCATACCACGTTATTGAATCAGGATTGCTGAGGATCATCTTCGCCTCACTTTCAACACCATTAATTATGGCATTTAATCTTTTTTCAATGGAAGTAGTGCGCTCATCGCGATCATCAACTCTGTAGCTTAGAAGGACACACCCAATGGCAAACAGCAGGGAAAGGCTTAAAAAAAACACAAAACGATTTCTAAGCATACTTAGGTGGTTACTTAAAAATAAGCAATTCCAGAATAACGACTCTATTTATGGCCAATACCGCCAAACCAGTAAAGGAAATAATATCCTGTGAATATCGAAAACTAAAGGGAATAGACAACAATGAAAACATCACCAAGGCAACACCATACACCCAATCAGGTGGATTTATTGTAAAATATAGTGCAACCCATACTATGGCCATGATGGCAACATTAAATGCATAACTAACGAATAAGGAACCATAATAAAAACCTGGTTCAGGTTCAAATGGCGCTCCACAACTGGAGCAGTGGGAATTCATTTCAGAAAACTTTGAGACTCTGGAAACTGGATAAACAAATATGTTACCCTCACCACAACGAGGACACTTACCCTGCCAAGACTGCCTTTGCTTTCATTCTGTGCGTTCTTTTACTCGTCTCTGTACCAGAAAAAAGCGATCAGTGCAATCACAGTGTAAGGTGCTGCAAATAAATATAAAATTCCAAAATTGATTCCGGCAGCAATTCCGATATCTCCATTGCTCACATTATTTTCAAGCGTTGTTCGGCACATGGCACATTGAGCACTCCCTTCAATAGAAAATCCAAAGACGACAATAACCAAAATCACAAATTTAGCGAGCCACTTATTCATTTTCAGAGATGTTTAAGAGTAATACGGACTAATCATCAAATAAACAATTACTCCTGTAACGGCAACATAAAGCCATATCGGAAAAGTAAATTTAGCCAATGCTTTGTGCCTTTCAAAATTACCCGAAAGTGCCCTTGAAAAGGTAAAAAGCACAAATGGAACCACTACTATCGATAACACAATATGTGTTATCAAAATAAAGAAATAGACATATCTGATTACTCCTTCGCCACCATAAGGAGTTGATTCGCTGGTTATGTGATAGGCGACATACATGACCAGAAATAATGCTGAGCAGAACAATGCAGGTCTTCATCAGCGTTTCATGCAGATTCTTTTTTTTATTCTTAATGGCAATAACTGCAATTATCAGTAATAAGGCAGTAATCCCATTTATGGTTGCATAAACCGGAGGCAAAAAACTAAAATCATAACCCGGGATTTTGATACCAAAGAGTGCAGCCACAGCCAATGGTAAAACGACAGAAAGTACAATGATCAGATTCTTATAGGGCTCTTTATTTTCGATCATACTTAATACTGCTTTAACATAATTTTCAATTCTACGATAAGACGGTCAGCTTCCTCCCGCTTTCAGGAGCATAGTAGCCACGGATTCTCCGTTGATCATCCACGAGTACGGTAGTCCATGGTTCCTCCAGGAACAAATCACAAGCGTAAATTTCAATATGGTTTTCTGATACTGTGGCAGGAGAAATAACTTGCACATCGGTTCCCGTTTCTTTTTTCAAGCGTGCCAACCAGGGTTGTGCAGCATGTGAAGAATTACCCATCAATAATACTGCGCCACCTTTCCATCCCAGCGCTTTAAGCAAAGAATCAGATAAAACATAGGGAGATTTATAGTTACGGGTGCATAACGATGGAATGTTATCTACACCATTTTCATAATACACAGGTATTGAAAATTCATTCTTGCCAAAAAGCCCCAGGAAAACAAATACTCCTATTGGAAGTAAAAGGCCGAGGATCAAAATGATTTTCTTCATACACTAACCTTCAACATAAAAAGAAGGCTAAAGTTCATCACTTTAGCCTTCCTTCGATTTAAATATTTCAGAACTAAAATACAGGCATCTGCATGCCTTCGTAAACAAAGGCAACCAGCATCCAGATTATAAATAATGTAGGGATCAGTATAGCCCAGAATAACACTTTAACTTCATATCGAAGGTGCATGAATTCTCCTACAATATAGCCGGCCTTGACAATAGTGAGAATCACGAAGATTGCTGTTTTGGCTGATCCATGTGACATCGTAAATGCAATTACAAATTCAACAGCTGTAACTGCTCCAAGGATGCCCGCCACGGTCCAGAGTTTTTTAATTTTTTCCTTGTCTGGAGGCAAAACAGTTACCTGAGATTCTTCTGAATGATGTGCCATAGTTATACGAGATAAAAGAATGTAAATACAAATACCCAAACCAGATCCACAAAGTGCCAGTACAAGCCCACCTTTTCAACCATTTCATAATGACCTCTTCGCTCATACACTCCTGTTACTGTGTTATAATAAATCAGGAAGTTGAACATTACACCACTAAATACGTGGAAACCATGAAATCCGGTAATGAAGAAGAAGAAATCAGCAAAAGGCTGAGGACCATATTGGTTGATTTTTAAGGAAGCACCGGTTACTTCTTTTGTAATCCATTGTCCATTGACAAAATCCTTTACAATCGTTGGTGTATCAGTACCAACAATAAAGTGAGTCCACTCCCAAGCCTGACAGCCAAGGAAAGTAAGACCACCAATGATCGTCCAGAGCATCCACTTTTCAACAGCCTTGCGATCCATCCGGTGTCCTGCTTCAACGGCAAGTACCATGGTAACACTACTCATGATCAGGATAAAAGTCATGATACCGACAAAAACCAGCGGCAATGAATATCCGTGAAGGAAAGGAACTGCTTCAAAAACCTTTTCAGGAACAGGCCAGTATTCTGTTGAAAATGCAAATGCATCGGGCAGCCCCTCGAAAGCAGGATGAGATGAACGAACCAATCCGTATGTAATTAGTAGTCCCGAAAAAGTAAATGCATCAGATAGCAGAAAGAACCACATCATGAGCTTGCCGTAGCTTGCTCCCATTGGTGATGCTCCACCATCCCATAAACTTTTTTCAGATACGGTTGCGGCTGAACTGTGTGACATAGTTTAGGGTTAAGATTTTTTATCGATACAATAATAGGAATACAAACAAATAAAGCCAAAGACCTCCTAAAAAATGCCAGTAAGTAGTGCACATTTCTATTTGAAGAAGGTTTTTCGAATGAACCCGGAAGCGAAAAACTGACACCAGCACGATCAATTAAAAAAACGATGGCGCTGATAATGTGCATTCCATGCAGACCCGTAATCACATAGAGAAAAGATCCTGACGGATTTCCTACCAGATATACCTGGCTGGCAACGAGATCCTTCCATCCATAGAACTGAAGAACCAGAAAAAGGATACCCAGTAAAAAGGTAGCAGACACAAGTATTTTCACCATTTGCAAATTGTCTTTCTTTGCAGACCAATAAGCCCACTGCATGGTTACACTGCTCAATAAAATTATTGCCGTTGAGACGGTTAGTATGCCCGGTAATTCAAAATATAACCAGTTGCCCTCAGCCTGACGCACAATATAGGCAGATGTCAGGGATGCAAATAACATTACAACACTGCCGATGAACAGCCACATCGCAAATTTCTTTGGATTCATGGCCAAGGACCCTTTTCGGCTCTTCTACAATTCTAAACTCACTTGAAATCGACTTCTCCATCCTTTCCATTGTTTAAATTATATCCATTAAATAGGCGATCTGAACAATTGGCAAGTACAGGAATGAACCAAACATGATTCTCAATGCAGATTGCCTGCTTCCTGTTTTCATAAGCGAAAATGTCTGTGCCAGAAATGCTACTCCACAAACCGTGGCAACGATAGCCGAATCCAGACCGGTTATTCCAAATTTAGCCGGCAATAATCCCAATGGGATTAGAAATAAGGTATAAATCATAATCTGAATCGCGGTATTGAGATCTTTTCCGCCACCCGAAGGCAATAATTTAAATCCCGCTTTTTTATAGTCATCATCGGCCACCCACGCAATTGCCCAGAAATGTGGAAACTGCCAGATGAATTGAATGCCAAAAATAATTAACGCCTCATAGGTGATAGTTCCTGTTGCAGCCACCCAACCTAAAAGAGGAGGCAACGCACCTGGAATAGCACCTACAAAAACAGCAATAGGTCCTACCCTCTTTAAGGGTGTATAAACAAAACTATATAGCAGCATGGAAACCAATGAAAGGATCACCGTAAGGAGATTGGTGTAAATCCAGAGAATAACAACGCTGATGATCATGATGATAACAATGAATAAAATTGCCTCATTCACGTTTAGTCTCTCAGTAGGAAGCGGTCGGTTCTTCGTACGTGTCATAACCTTGTCGAGATCCTTCTCCATGAATTTGATTTATGCTTACTGATGCACCCGACAACAAAAATCCTCCCAGGGTAAGCATGATCAAAACTTCCCAGTTTACACTTCCGCGTGTAGCCAAGGCATATCCAAATGCACAGGAAAATGCCACCAGCAAGGAAAGCCTCACCTTTAACAACTCAATAAAGGCCCTTGCTTTTGGCAGCTACCAAATGAACTGAACTTACATGCTGTAAATCTCTGAATCATAGTTATTTATCTAACACAGTTTCTCTACTTGTGTTAAGTCGCAAAAACAATAAAAACTGAAGTCCGAATGTTACGGTAGCAACCAGTAAATGCATTGGTTGAAGGAATGCCGGAACCGAAAAATATCCCATTCCTGCCCCTGACAAAATCGTGAGCAAAATTAACAGTACAAGGCTTAAGGATAAAGCATTATTGCCGGTAGTTTTCATAAGACGTAAAATAAAAATAGCGTGCAACAGCACAACAATCCACGAAAACGACCTATGAACAACAAAATCAGGCCAGATAAGGGAAATCCACTTTCCACGAATCTCCCCGGATTCAGCAACACTGTCAATGGCAGCCCTTACTTCAGTACCGAGTAAAACCTGGGTAAGCAACAAAAACATGCAGACAATCAATAAAAACTTAACATGAAACGGAACAATTTTCGACTTCATTAATTGACGATTTATGCATAAGTAAAATCAACATTGCCACAATAACCAGAGCCAGAAACATATGAATGGTAATCGTCCATGAGGTCAGATTGGTTGAAACCACAATAGATCCAAACCAACCCTGAATAATAACAGCCAGCAGTGTTGCCAGTGAAAGCCAGAAGAAGAAAGGATTCACTTTTAATAGAGAAATTGAACGAACAAATACAGCAATGATCAGAAAACCAATAACCACCCCTACCAATCGGTTTAAATATTCAATCCAGGTTTTCTGTGCATTGAAATCAGCCTCAACCAGAATCGACTCGTCATTTAGAATCCTGTCTGCTGTTTCATCCATCCCAATGGCAGAGAGATAACGTGGCAAATTTTTGATTCTTCTTATCCCGTAGGGCAGCATACTGATCTTTGTAATCAGCAGGCAATTGATTCACCGAAGTAGGTGGAACCCATTGACCAAAACATTTTGGCCAATCCGGACAACCCATTCCTGATCCCGTAGTGCGTACAATGCCACCCACCATGATCAAAAAATAAACAGCGACCAAAGTAGATAAGCATAGCTTATAAAATCCTTTGGTCGCTGAATAATTCACGTAACTGAATAAGGATCGCTTAGTGCTTTTTGTCTTCTACAACAATTGCTGAACCATTATCCAATTCCAGCTTCACGAGTTCATTTTCATGAGGCAGGTTGGATTCAGGAGTTTCTGAATAAGGAATATGCTGAGGAATAAAATCTTCTTTTGCACCCGGTTTGCTGTAATCATATGGCCAACGATATACGGTAGGTAATTTCACCAGGCCAGTTACCATGTCCAGGAATGCGTGGAGTCGTCCACTCGAGCGTAGTTGAATTCCATGGATTAGCAGAAGCAACTTTGCCTCTGAAAATACTATAGATAAAGTTGAACAGGAAAATAAACTGAGCAAATAAGGTAACTATTGCAGCAATACTTACCAGCATATTCAGATCAGCAAATCCGCTAAACGTTTCGAAAGTTAGTCCAGCTGTAATATCTTCTTGGGAAACCAGCAATACCAATGTAGTGCATAGGGAAGAATACCAGATACACACCTACAATGGTTAACCAGAAGTGAATATATCCAAGACGTTCATCCATCATTCTGCCAAACATTTTAGGGAACCAATGATACACACCTGCCACCATACCAAAGAAAGAGGCGCTTCCCATTACAAGGTGAAAGTGAGCTACCACAAAGTACGTATCATGCAGCTGAATATCGATGGCAGAGTTACCAAGGAATATACCCGTAATACCTCCTGTTAAGAAGAATGAAACCAAACCGATAGAAAACAACATGGCTGGTGTAAACAGGATATTACCCTTCCACAAGGTGGTTACATAGTTAAAAATCTTTACAGCCGATGGCACTGCAATAATCAATGTCAATAACGTAAAGATTGATCCAAGGAATGGATTCATACCTGTTACAAACATGTGGTGGGCCCACACCACAAAAGACAAGATTGCTATGAACAACATTGAACCAACCATGGCTTTGTATCCAAATATCGGTTTCCGCGAATTGGTCGCAATAATTTCAGAAGTGATACCCAATGCAGGTAATAATACGATGTATACTTCAGGGTGACCTAAGAACCAGAATAAGTGTTGAAACAAAATCGGACTACCACCCTGATTGGGAAGTGCCTCTCCTCCAATGTAAATATCTGATAAATAAAAACTTGTTCCGAAACTACGATCGAAAATCAATAGCAAAGCCGCAGCAAAAAGAACCGGGAAAGACAAAACACCAATGATTGCAGTAAAAAAGAATGCCCAGATCGTAAGAGGCATCTTGGTGAATGACATTCCTTTAGTGCGCAGGTTAATAACGGTAGTGATATAATTGATACCTCCCAACAATGAACTCACAATGAACAATGCCATGGCCACTAACCAGAGAGTCATACCCAAACCTGATCCTTGCATGGCTTGTGGCAATGCACTAAGCGGTGGATAAATTACCCATCCACCTGAGGCTGGTCCTGTCGAAATAAACAAGGAAGTAAACATGATTACACTGGATAAGAAAAAGAACCAATAGGAAAACATGTTCATGAAACCGCTGGCCATATCACGTGCACCAATCTGCAATGGAATAAGGAAGTTGCTGAAAGTTCCGCTCAATCCTGCCGTCAATACAAAGAACACCATGATGGTTCCATGCATGGTTACCAATGCCAGATAAAATTCAGGGTCAATTTTTCCTTCCGGAGTTAACCAACCTCCTAAAATAGGTTTTAACCATGACAGATCTGATTCCGGAAATCCCAATTGAAGACGGAATAAGACAGATAATATACCTCCGATAAGTGCCCATGCCATACCGGTTATCAGGAATTGCTTTGCAATTACTTTATGGTCTTCGCTAAACACATAATTAGTCCAGAAATTTCCATGATGATGCTCATCATGACCATGTTCAGTATGAGAATGTGTTTCTGCGTGTGTATGTAAATCAATTGTTGCCATGTTGCTTAAATTCTTAGTTTAACGTTACAGTTACCGGTGATGCCATGATTGCTTCCTTGCTATCAGCAGGAATTCCTGATTTGATCATCGCTGCTTCTCTTAATTCGACAGGAACCCTTTGTAAGTATTCAGGATTTTGTTTCAACCAGGCTTCCTGCGAAGCCATCCACTTTTCATAATCTTCTACCGTGTCGTGAACAAACACCGGAAACTTCATAGAGAAGTGACCCTTGCCACAAATTTCTGTGCACGCCATTTCATAATTAAAATTTGGATTACCTGTTTCCTCTCGCATATCAGCAGTTGACTTGGTAGCTACAAATTTGAAAGTGGTGTGCATACCCGGAACAGCATCCATTTTCAAACGAAAATGAGGAAGGAATACTGAATGCAAAACATCCTTAGCTCTGATCTTCAAGCTGAATCTCCTTTCCCTTAGGTAAGTGAAGTTCAAGCGATTTAAAATCATCAAATGAATTTTTGTCACTCAGATCCAGACCAAATTCATTCGATGCATCAATCATCTTATAATTATGATTTCCCAAGCTGACTGTCCTTTACACCAGGATAGCGAGCTGTCCATAAAAATTGCTGTCCAATTAATTCGATCACAACAGCATCTTTTGATGCAGGACCAGTGATATCATTCCATGCTCTTAATCCACTAAAGATCAACAAGGCAAGTACAATGGCAGGAACTACTGTCCAGATAATTTCAAGCTGATGGTTGTCAGAGAAAAATTCTGCTTTTCTACCTTCCTTATACCGATAGGCAAATGTGAACCAGAACATTACAATTGATGATGATTACAAAAGCAATCACCGTTATCAACATCGTGATCCAGAATAAATTATCAGTGATCACACCGTGCTCAGAGGCTACTGGCAAATCATAACTGTCAAAGTGAACAAATGAGTACCAGAAGAACAAAACAAGACTACCGATCATGAATACCATCATGAGGTATGCATTAATATTATTCCATGAAGTTGCAGAATCATCTTTCTTTCCCTTCACCAACCCAACCAGGTTGCCAATTCTGAATACCATGTATAAGATGGCCAGAACCAAAACAACCCCTAAACTGATTATCAAACTCATCATAATAGATTCTTTATTCGTGATTCAATTAAATGTGATGATTTAAACTTTCCTCCATCATAGGATGATTCTTTGCAACCAAAGGAGATTTTGATAAAGCATTTAATGCTACAAAAAGAAATCCCGCAAGGAAAATTAATCCAAGACCGATCTCCAGCAATCCAATGCCGCCATTAAATTGCATAACACCAGGCGTAATCATATTATAGAAATCCAACCAATGACCAACGATAACTATTGGACAGACAACCTTCAACATAGACATGTGTCTTTTCGCATCTCTCGTCATTAATAACAAGAAAGGCAACACGAAGTTTAAAATAAGGTTGGTATAAAATATCCAGGAATATGGCGCATTTCTTAGATCGCTGTAAAAAGTAAACCGTCTCCTCGGGAATGTTGGCGTAGTATATCAACATGAACTGACTAAACCATATGTATGTCCAGAAAATACTAAAGGCAAAAATAAATTTACCCAAGATCGTGCAAGTGATTGGAATTCACCATTTTCAAATATCCTGCATCTTTCAGGTTTGCAACCACCAGTGTAATCATGGCCAATCCTGCCACCCACCAGCTCGCAAATACATACCATCCAAACATGGTGCTGAACCAATGCGGATCAATGCTCATTACCCAATCCCACGCAGCTACTGACGAACTATAACCGAAGAATACCAGAAAGATCGCGGCAAACTTTCTTGCGCCAAACCAATTGGAAGTCCCACCTTCGATATCCTCAGCAAGCATTTTCTTTTTTATAACGGTAAAGAACCAATACCACAAACCAAAAAACAATACCATTCTCAGGATGTAAAATGTAGGAAACCCTCCGGGATGACTCAACCAGAAGAAATATCCACTCTTTGCATCTAATATTTTATCATAATCAGGAGATGCCTTATCGTACAAGTCGTGATGTGTCCAATGGAACAAATCACCATTGGCAACAAACCAGATTACCAATGTGAGTATTCCTGCGAATCGGAATCCAATGACCAATAGCGAGTGGAATACGCTTTATTGGAGCTGACCATCCAGCCTGAGCTGCATATTGAATGGCCACAAAGAACAAACCTATAATCCCGAGACCAGCAAAGAAAATATTATTATGCCAGAGGGAAGTATATACTCTCTTTAACCATATCGGACTTCCATGATGCTCGCTTGCTGCTTCCTCTGCCACCGCTGCCGATGCTGTGCTTGCAACCAGATTTCTTGAAACCTCTGTTGTAGCCATGATCACCCTCGTGCCCATGCCCAGCATTCATTGCCATAAACACACCAATCACAAAAAGAACCAAACCTGCAACCAACAGAATAGTTAAATTCTTCTTGGATCCGGCTTGTAAAAACGTACTGTTCGTCTGCTACCATTTCGAATTGTATCTAATGAGTATAAATTATTTCTGTAACTGCTTTACATATCTTGGCGATCTTCCAGCGATCTTCCTCGCTAACCTGAGAGCCATGAGCGCCCATAAGCCTTTTCCATAGGTGATCACATGAAATATGTGACCTTCAGTAACACCTTTGATGGCATCACTGTTAAGATTGGCAACACCAGGATATTTATCCGCAACCTTTCCATCACCACCACCTTTGGCACCATGACAATGCTTACAATTACTTTCGTACAAAACTTTACCCTGATCAAGTATAGCAGGCGATTGCCTCAAAAGGATTAACAAGATTGTTAGATAGACGTAAACCCGTGGTGTCATTGGTTCCACGATAAGGCAGCCAACCATTTGAATTTCTTCTCACCGTATTGGGAGCCGGAAGACGCATATTCATTTTATAAGGATTGTATTCATTGGAATTGTAATACTCTCCTCTCCCATTATCCAAGTGAATTCACCCAAGCACCGGCATCCTTATCAGTAATCTGTGACAACGGTTCATAGGCTACCGAGTGATACATGTTAGGAGCATACTCCTTTCCTGGATTATCTCCTCCTGCTTTACAACCAGCCAGGAATGTGGCTGCGGATATTCCTACAATTAGTAAAAGTATATAACGCATACGCTGCATGGTATTAAAAGTTCTTTTCATTTACTTCCGATGCTCCGTTCTCTTTCAAAATACGGCTGATGTCATCCTTGCTTAATTTATTTGAAGCAAGATCAACAGCCATAACATGCTTATCATCAGTGCTTCTTAAATCAAACTGACGAGGAGTTTTATATGGCTTCATGTCACTTACAATAAAGAAAGTACCCACCATGCCCAATGCCGATAAAAGAACAGTCAATTCAAACGTTACCGGAATAAAGGGAGGTAAGCGACACAAAGTTCTTACCACCAATAATCATCGGCCAGTCGTATCCAAGCATCCATATCTGCATGGTTAGTGCCAGAATGGTACCGGTCATACCAAAAAGGAAAGCAGCAATTGGTAATCTTGAACGCTTATATCCCAATGCTTCATCAAGACCGTGAACAGGAAAGGGAGTATAAACTTCATGAATCTTTACTCCTTTTTCGCGGATAGCCTTCTACACCATGAAGCAATATATCTTCATCGTCAAAAATGCCCACTAAAAATTTTTCACTTGTGTTACTCATAATCTATCAATGCTTCTTTTCGGAAGACGATTTAATAATACTTTTTACTTCTGCCATGTTAATTACAGGGAAGAATTTTGCAAACAGGAAGAAGGCCGTAAAGAAAAATCCAAATGTTAATATGTATTCACCCACATCATACATGGTTGGATAAAACATCGACCAGCTTGAAGGAAGATAATCGCGGTGAATTGACGTTACGATGATTACAAATCGCTCGAACCACATTCCAATGTTCACGATAATTGACAAAATAAATGTTGCCACAATATTGGTGCGCAATTTCTTAAACCAGAAAAGCTGTGGAGAAATTACGTTACATGTCATCATTGACCAATATGCCCACCAATAAGGCCCGGTGGCACGGTTATAGAAGGCATAATATTCAGCAGGCACCTGACCATACCATGCTACAAAGAATTCAGTAATATAAGCGATACCTACAATTGACCCGGTGATGATGATGATGATGTTCATCAACTCAATGTGATAGATCGTGATGTAATCTTCCAGTTTGAACACCTTACGGGTAACAATCAAGAGAGTCAACACCATGGCGAAACCTGAGAAGATTGCACCTGCAACGAAATAAGGAGGAAAGATAGTAGTGTGCCAGCCCGGAACGATAGACGTTGCAAAGTCAAAGGATACGATGGTGTGAACAGAAAGTACGAGCGGTGTTGAAAGACCCGCCAGAATCAAGGCTACTGACTCATAACGCATCCATGTTTTTGCTGCTCCATCCCAACCAAAACTCAAAGCATTATAAACGGATGCGCGGGTTTTATTCCCCATGCGAACCGCTCTGTCGCGTATAACGGCAAAGTCAGGAATCAAACCTATATACCAGAATACCAATGAAACAGTGAAGTAGGTGGTGATCGCGAACACGTCCCAAAGAAGCGGTGAGTTGAAGTTCGCCCAAAGTGAACCCCAGGTATTTGGTAATGGAAGCACCCAATACAAACCCAGCCACAATCGACCCATGTGAACCAACGGAAAAGTAGCAGCACAAATCACCGCAAAGATCGTCATCGCTTCTGCAGCACGGTTGATCGACATTCTCCACTTTTGACGGAACAGTAAAAGGATAGCTGAAATCAATGTTCCTGCGTGACCGATACCAACCCACCAAACGAAGTTGGTGATATCCCACGCCCATCCTACCGTTTTATTCAATCCCCATACACCTATACCTTCCCACAATACAGTGACGAGACAGTAGACACCAAACAGTAAGAGAATCAGTGAAATACTAAAAGCCATCCACCACAAGCGGGAAGGTTTGCCTTCTACCTGGCGGCTGATGTCTTCGGATACATCACGTACCGTCTTGCCACCTGTTATGAGTGTTTCGCGTATCGATGAAGTTGCTTGCATACTTTAGTTGCGGATCAAATTCTATTAATAAACTTTTATGCGTTCTCTTTTACTTTATCCTTATTTCTGATCTTGGTGAGGTAGAAAATATTTGGCTTCACACCAATATCTTCCAGCACACGATAAGCTCTCGGATTGCCGATTTTCTTATCGATTCCATAAGGATTTTTTTCATCCAGGGTGATCTTCAGAAGCTTGCTGATTTTACTCTCAGGATTGTTCATATCTCCAAACACAATTGCTCCGGATGCACAAGAAGCCTGGCACGCGGTAATTACTTCTCCATCCTGCATGGGTCTGCGTTCTCTTTTGGCAGTAAGTTTTCCATTCTGGATGCGTTGCACACAGAATGAACATTTTTCCATCACACCACGTGAACGTACGGTAACATCAGGATTAAGTACCATTCTTCCCAAATCAGTATTCATAGCAGGGTTAGCCTGATAGAACTGCTGATTATCATGATACTTGAACCAATTAAATCTTCTTACCTTATAAGGACAGTTGTTGGCACAATAGCGTGTACCGATACAACGGTTATACGTCATCTGATTAAGACCTTCCGTGCTGTGGGTAGTTGCTGCAACCGGACATACCGTTTCACATGGAGCATTGTTACAATGCTGGCAAAGCATAGGCTGAAATACTACTTCAGGATTTTCCGAAGCAATTTCCGCAGCCTTGTAATCTTCAGGATTTGCATCACTGCTGTAATAGCGGTCAATACGCATCCAATGCATTTCGCGCCTGTTGATTACCTCCTGTTTGCCTACAAGCGCTACGTTATTCTCTACATTACAAGCCACTACGCAAGCACCACAACCTGTACAGGTATTTAGGTCTATGGACATTCCCCAATGATGGTTGTTGTATTCATGGCCTTTCCACATACTCAGAGAACCTGCATCTACCTTTTTCTCCCAATCGGTTACCATGGGATTTTCACGACCGGCTGATGGGTTTTTCTTAAACTCACTAAGTACTGATTCCTGAATAACACTGTGACGCCCCATATACGTCTGGTGTATCTGGGTTTGCGCTATCTGAAAGGCTTCTTCAGTTTTTGCTAATGTAACTCCACTTGATATTCTAAATGACAAACTTTCACCAGCGGCACCTACCAAAGGATAGGCGTTGGCACCAATACCTTCACCCACTTTACCAACCTTGGTTCTTCCATATCCGACAGCAACACCTAATGTGCCTGGTGCCTGACCGGGTTGAACCAATGCGGCTACCCGAATAGTTTTTCCATTGGCAGTTAAATCAACCAATTGGGTTTTTCCTTCTGCATCATTTTCAATACCCTTGGCCGTAGCATCTTTTAATGAGATTGTTACATAATGATCCCAGGTTGCTTTCGTAATAGGATCAGGTAATTCCTGAAGAAGAGGATTATTAGCCTGTGTACCATTACCTACTCCATAGCCCTCAAAAATTACCAGTTCAAATTCTCCACCTGCTTTCACTGATGAAACCGCAGCAAGAGCAGCATCTACATTACCTGCGAAAGTAAATGTTTTTGTTTCGGTAGCTACTTCAAAAACCCCATCATACAAACACTTATCCCAGAACGACTGGAAATCTGTGATGGTACTTTGAGTAGAAAAGAAACGGCCTTTCCAATATTCTTTTACGAAGCTGAAATATTCAGTATCCGCCTCTCCCGCCCAAACAAGAAAACTCTCAGGTGCCTGACGGGTCTTGAACAATGGCGTAATTGCCGGTTGTGAAAGACTGAAAGAGTTTAATTTGGGTTCTGCATCATTCCATGATTCAAGATAATGATGATCAGGTGCCATGTATGCGGAGGCTGATGCAGTTTCATCAGGTGTTGTAGAAGTAGAAACGGTAAGAGAAATATTCTTTAGTGCTCCTTCCAGGACATCACCTTTTGGATGATCGTAGACCGGATTACAGTTATAGAAAATCACACCATCCACTTTTCCCTCTTTTACTTCCGCAATGAAAGCATTCATCTCCTCGTCATTTCCCTGACGGAAATTAACAGGCGTATTAGGTAAAATGGTATTGCCGTAATTGCCCAACAAATTGTTAATGGCATTTACTACGATCTGAATATTCTTGTCATTTGATCCGGCAACAACAAGCGATGTTCCTTGATTTGCTTTAAGATCTTCTGCGGCTTTTGCCAGATGTGCTATCTCACTTTTACCTCCGTTTCCAGCAAGTATATTATAGAGTTGAGTTACCACTGCTCCTTCCTGAGAAGGTTTAATCATCGAACGATAATCCGCAGTTGGCACCGGTCAATGAAAGATTTGACTCAAAAGAATAAAGACGAGACATGTCACGCTTTTCTTCAGTGAGGTTCGCGGTTAACAGCAAATTGCTTTGTAAACTCAATAGGAGAAATCCAGTTACCCAGGAAATCTGCGCCTACACTTACAATCACTTTTGCTTTGCTGAAATCATAGGAAGGAATGATGGCAGCACCTAATGATTCCTGATTCGCTTTTACGATTCCGTAATTCGATACCTGATCGTATTGAACCACTTTGGTGGAAGGATACTTAGCTTTAAATTTTTCCAATGCAGCCTTTGTGCTTGGGCTGAGGATGGTATTACTTACAATTCTGATCTGACCGCCCTTGGCAGCGATCTCATTAAGTTTTGCAATTACTTCTTTATCAATAGTATCCCAATCACTCGACTTCTCCTTTCAATTTAGGTCCACGAAGTCGATAATTGTCATACAAAGAAAGCACAGAAGCTTCTACCTGTGCATTGGTGCCACCCATTGTAACTTTTGAAAGACTGTTTCCATCCACTTTAATAGGACGTCCGTCTCGTACCTTTACTACGATGCTGCAATAATCGCCACCATTCATATAGGTGGATGCATAATAATTAGGGATGCCAGGATCAGCATCAATTGGCTTATTTACATATGGAATAGCTTTACGAATCGGAGCTTCGCAAGCCGCCAAAGAAGCTGCAGCTACACTGAAACCCATCATCTTCAAAAAGTCTCTGCGTGAGTGTCCAGGATCTTCCTGCACAGCCAAATCCACAAACTCCTTATCTGCATGTTTAACAAATGCAGGGTCGTTTTTTAGTTGGGGTAAACCTTTCCAGTAGGTCTTTTTTGTATTGCTCATAGATTCAAAATCCAGTCGAGGTCAAAATGATTAATTATTAATAGTGGCACTTAGCACATTCAAGTCCACCAATGTCTTCCACCTTCATGGCTTTTTTACCATTATGCAACTCAAGCAGTTTGTCATAATAGGCATTGCCTTTTGTGTTCACATCGGTCTTGCGATGGCAATCAATACACCATCCCATGGTAAGAAGAGAATATTGCTTCACTACATCCATTTCCTGTATAGGTCCGTGACAAGTCTGACATGCAATACCGCCAACATTCGCGTGCTGTGAGTGATTAAAGTATGCAAGATCTGGAAGGTTGTGGATACGCACCCACTCAATAGGCTTTTGCTTGCCGGTATATGAACCCGTTGTTACATCATAACCAATGGCTGAATATATTTTTGCTATCTCCCCTTCACCTGTGTTTGTACCGGTGCGGATTTGAGTATGGCAATTCATACAGATATTTGGTGAGGGAATGTTAGCCTGCTTTCCCTTTAGGGCACCTGTGTGACAATAATTACACTCTATTTCATACTGCCCTGCGTGAATCTTATGCGAAAATGCAATGGGTTGCTTAGGCTGGTAATTCTTTTGAATGCCAATTGTATATAAACCATCAATCACCGTTTTGAAGGAGACGGCTGCAACAACGAATACTACAAGAAAAACAAAACCAGTACTCCGGAAAATAGAACCTATTGTATAAGGTGAGTTGACAATTTCCTTATCTTCTTCACTTAGATCCTTCTGATCAAGATATTTCTTGAGTGCATTAATGATAAGTCCCAGAATAATCAACAATAAAACAAGAATAACAATCATACCCACGAGTATGACATTCATATATGCGCTCGGTATTCCTGCTTCACCTGATGCTCCCGCTGTGCTTGGTGTTCCAGCGGCCGGGGCATCTGGTTTCTCTGCTTCTGCCTTTACGTAGGCAAGAATGCTCATGATCTGCTCATCGGTATAATTGGTAAAAGCCGTCATCTGGCTTTTATTATACTCATTGTAGATTTTGTTGGCGTAATCATCGCCACTGGCGATCATTTTTGCCGGGTTACGTACCCAAGAGTAAATCCAGTCAATACTTGGTACACGGGTCTCAACACCTGCCAAAGCAGGACCTACTAATTTTTGTTTAACCCTATGACAAGACTTACAGTTGCCATTAAACAACACCTCACCTGCACTGATGATAGCAGGGTCTGTCGGAATTTCCTGTGCGAATGAGTTTAAACTTTGGGTAAGTGAGAATACTAATGCGAGTGCTAAGAATTTAACGGAATCAGATAATCGTTTCTTCATCGTGAAGCGTTTAGGTAACGGCTTTTTTGCGGAATCGCACAAATCTACACTGTGAATGCATTATTTCAAATTTATTTTAATTCTCTACAATAATATTTTAAGTACCATCTGACCTGCCAGAATTTTGCAAATAACAATCTGATTTTATGAAAGTATAGCTATTTAGAATCAGTTTAAATTGTATAAATTTAGCCTGTTTCCATGCCTGAGACCAAATGACTCCATGAGACTATGTAAGTGTACTCATTTCCATAATCTTAGGGTGGGAATTTCACAACTTGCAGCGTGCTTTGCAGATATAAATAGTCAGTGGGGTCTCATGAATTTATATTGGCCAAACTTGTTATGGAACGGTTATTTTTCTGAATGCACAAGACTGTTAGACACTCTATGATTTAAGAAATCTTGCCCAGTGGAGGTTACACACTTTTTTGTTTACGGTCCTGAATCCAATCAACCTTTTTATATTGGCCCGATTGCTTTTTCCTTTTAGCTCGGAAGATCAGGGCACCGACTTTTAGCGGTTCAATTTTCAAAAATTCAGGAGGCAATTTCTGGGGTTGATGATCTCATTGGGATTGTTCTTCTGGACAATTCGTTTCTCAGTGATATTCCGTTGGCCGATCAACCCTTAAAAATCATACTTATTGGATGCTTGTTGTTCATTGCGATCAAAAATTATCAGCAGAAATGGATTCACAAAACAATTGTACTTGTCTTATCCGTATAACTGGCAGTTAACATGATTTCTCATGAATGGATTATTGGTTCCTGAACAAACGAGGAAAGAGTAATCCGGATTGGTTTTTATAAGCGTTAAATCCTGGGTATCGGGAAAGCGACTTGTCCTTTTTTATCATGTTGGGTATGAAAGCACCTGAAAAAAATAAACCAATTCCCAAAAATCCTAGCCAGCTTACTGTGAGAATGGCAAAACTGCAATAAATCATCAGTTCACCCAGGTAATTTGTATTTCTGGATCTGCTGAAAAAACCTTCGGTTATCAACCCCTGATGATACTTAAGCGTGAAGTATTTCTGGGCATCGCTTCCAAAGTGAAGCATCACTCCGATCATGCACATGGAAACGGAAATGCCCATTAAATAAGAAGGCGTGACTGTATACTGGCTGATCAGTATAAACGGAGCTATCCAATAGAACCCTAAAACAACAAAAACGAAAACAGCATAAAGAACCGAAACCTCTTTGTCCCACTGTCTGTCAGGAAAAATCCTGTCTTTTAACAGCCACATTATTCCATAGCTACCATGAAGTGCAAGATACACCCATGCAGAGGTCGAAAAATTCTCATAATAAAACATCAGTGCTACAACTACCGGGGCAGTCAAGCCCTTGCTTGCATTAATCGGATATTTTAACTTCATCCGGTCTGCATTTACTGAACCTTGAATTTATAAATGGTTTTATGATTATAAACCACACCTGGTTTTAGCACAGTACTTGGAAAGGAAGGCTTATTAGGTGAATCAGGAAAATGCTGTGTCTCGAGACACAGAGCTGAACGGTACTCATACTTCTTCCCTCCTTTTCCTATGTCATTGCCGTTCAGAAAGTTTCCGGAATAAAACTGAAGGCCAGGTTCGGTTGTCCATACTTCCATCACTCTGCCTGAAGTAGGTTCAGATACAATAGCCGCGAGTGATAATCCATCTTGTTTCCGGTTGAGAACCCAGTTATGATCATACCCTTTACCATTTTTCAATTGTGTATCATTTGCATCAATTCGCTCACCGATTTTAGTTGCCTTGATAAAATCAAAAGGAGTTCCTTTCACGTTCTTTAATTCTCCGATAGGTATCAAGCCGTCATCAACCGGTGTGAACTTGTCAGCATTGATATATAATGAATGATCCAGAATGGTACCATTGCCTGCTCCCGCCAGATTAAAAAAAGAATGATGAGTCAGATTTACTATCGTTGTTTTGTCGGTGGTGGCTTCGTAATCGATCATCAGTTCATTTTCATCAGTCAGCGAATACGTTACCTTCACGTTCAGGTTACCCGGGTAGCCCTCCTCACCATCTCTACTTGTATAATAAAGTTCAGCCATATTTCCTGTTCCGGATTTTTCCAGTCTCCAGTTCACATTATGAAATCCTCCGCGGCCACCATGCAAAGCATTCACCCCATTGTTGGTGTCCAGTTGATAATCAGTCCCTTCAAGGATAAATTTTCCTTTTGCAATACGATTGCCATAACGGCCTATCAGTGCACCAAAATATGGATTGCCACCAATGTATTGCTCTGCAGAATCATATCCCAGCACCACATCGCCCAGGACTCCGTTTTTATCAGGAACCATTAAGGAAACAATTTTACCGCCATACGGCATAATGGTCACCATCATTCCATTTTTATTGGTGAGTGTATCTACGGTTTCACTCAGAGATGGAACGTTGCTCACATTACTTTCCTGCATATTGACTTGTTTTTTTTCAGTGGTACATGCAACTCCCACCAGAGCGCTTACCATTAATAGATATGAAAGTTTTTTCATTGCATGAATATATAGAAAAAAATACGGGATGATACCGTGTTTTCACATGAATGGCGCACATTTAATGATCGTGAACCAAACATAACTGCCAGATTTAAACCCATAAAAGTCTACCGATTTTTTTGCACTACGTGCTGACGATTGAAAATGAAAAGGTTAGCCTTGGTTTTGAAGGAAAGTCAGCCTTCATGTTCAACGTCAGGGTTAATCCATACAATACCGAGGGCACTGACAGTATTCGTCATTTTTTCAGTATCATTTTAGTTCTACGGACAATTACGCGTTAAAATAAATTCCTGAAGGAAATTATGGCAGACTTTATAAAACGCAGGTTAGGCGAAATGTTCTGACTAATGGAAAGGATCTTTTCCGAAAAAATCAATCCGTCTTTCCGACTCCGTTTTCCTGACCAGCCATAGAATTAATTTTGAAAAAAAACTTATGCCCTTCCTTTCATGGCTTCTTGAGTCAATTTTTGTAGGGTATCGATGATCTGAAATGAACGCTTGCATAAAAATGGTGAGCTTTAAGTCGATGCGCTAAATTCATCCAGGATTTCCGCTTGCCCAATGATGTTTGTTATCCAGATCCCGTTCATTTGTCATGATGACGATGGATTTGAATAATTTCATTGCTGATATCTTAAAATATGGAGTGACCTCATTCCCTTGAAAATCTAAAAACCTTGCTGATCACAGAAAAACTGTAAATAACTACAGCAAGATCTGATTGAATTCAAGCCGCTCTCCATCTGGCCCCAGAATATTGAAATATTTACACCCATTACTCCAGAAGGAGGACAGGTGCACCGGCTGCTCTTCCTGAATATCAAAGGAAGCATCTTTTAAAAGTAAGAAGGTTTTATCAATATCATCTACATCAAATGCGATGTGATCAATATGACCGCTTTTCCTGGTTTTAATTTCCTGCAATTGCTTTTCAGGCATTTGATATAATTCAATGATTATATCCTTGTGCTTCATCATGATACAAGTGCCTGTTTCTCCTTCAATAGTAAAAATTGATTGCATCACATTTTTAAAACCAAAGCGACCATAGAAAACTTCTGAGACAGCAATGTCTGAAACCGGGATGCCTACATGCTGAAGACTTTTTATGCTGGTTGAAAGTTGATTTTCCATTGTAGATTGATTTATGTTTTACAAAATCAAAGAACGCGTCATGATCATTACCTGGCTTTCACTACCTCCCCAGAACCCTTTGTCTTGAAATTTATTAAGACACCCGGTGAATTTTCATCATCACTATATGTCGTTTTGAATTTCATGGTATGATTTCCTTTGCCAAGCACAGGAACATTCTCTGGGTCAAGCGAAGTGCGTTGTTTTCCTTTTGCATCATAGATCCGTATCGTGGAGCCATCCATCACCAGGCGTTCACCCGCTTGCAAAGAAATGGGAAGTGTCAGTTCAGCGAATTGATCCAGGGTTAAAACCGGATTTACAATGCCTCCACCCTGGCCAGTAACTTCAAGTGTAAATTGTAAAGGCTGCGCATCATCAGGATTAATAAAATTCCAACTTGAGTGGTAGGTTCTCCGGGTTGCAAATCCTTTTTTTCATGTGTGAACTGATTTGAATAATGAAAGGGATAAAGACGCCATTCCTGATCCGCTATTTTTTCCAGGTGAAATTCACTCTTTGGATTTTTCAGGCGCTCACGTTGTGACGCAGAAAATGCTCCCATGCGTCTTGCTGTTTCCCATTCGCGAATGGCATCGAGCAGTTGATCACGATCTGGATTCTTTTGTGCATCGCGTACACGCAGCACCATGGCGAAGCCTGCGTTGTAGCCTGCCGCCCTGGCAAGCATCCACTCCATCTCTGAAAGGGATGTGGTGGCCAGTCATTAAATACCATCCCATCATATTGGGCATGTAGTTTCTTTCAAACAATGCCTGATTCGCAATCCGGTATTCCTGCATACTTTCCCGAAAACCACCGTACCATGGTTCACCCCAGTTGCAATAGGTGTTCATGTGCCAGTAGAAATGTTTTGAGTTACTTGTTCCGTTGACTACGAAATGATCTGCATGATCATAAAAGGTTTTCGAGAAAGCTTCAATTCCGTAGTCTCCCTGACCAGATGCCTGACCTCCTTCATGTCCGTCAAAATCCAGATGATCAATGCCGGTTTCATTACACAGCAACGCGAGATTTTTAGCAATCTCATTCTGCATGACAATTGAGGGAAAGAATACTTCATAGGGATGATCCAGCAGCTTCGACTACTACGCTCCCCTTATCGTGGGCGGCCGCCCTGGTGTTGAACGCACCACGTTGGCAATCCATCAAAGTAAATGGAGCCGTTGTGGATACAGCTCTATACCGGATCAACTCGTTGCCAATCTGAACGGTGTGCAACGTGTTATTCTTCTCATCATTGAAATACTCAGGTGATGCCACTACAATCTCCTTGCTCATTGCGGTAACCGAGAGCATCAGTTTACTGCTTCCTGTTTTTACAAGACGTTCATCCGGAACTGGTGAAACAGACGGATCGTTGGTGTTGATAAAGTTGGTGAGCGTATGTACACCAAAATGCAATCCTGCGGCTTTTGTTTTTTTTACCGCCTGCTTAACGCCATCCTTCCCATTTGGAAAATATTTTGGATTAAATTCATATGTACCCCATGTTTTGAACGGACCTTCATGATAGAGCGACATCAAACCAGCGCGTTGAGTATGGATGATCATTTCATCCACTTCGTCTTCTGCAAAATTCGAGATGATATAGGACCGTCCCAGCTGCGGTGATTGTTTGATCCACTCACCATTGAACATGGGATGAGGCAAGCCTTCCGCCAGTTCTATTTTACCGATTGTTTCAAGAACTTTTTTTTCAGGCACACCGAAGAGTGCAATCTTTGAACCCAGCACAGTTTCATTGGGCAATGGCACGACGGGCATATTTTGAAAGTTACCATTCCATACGGCAATATTGCGAGGCACTGCGCGGTTGATGCTATAGGCCTGAAGAACACTGCCCCATTTCCTTGGCAAAGCCGTGGAACCTCTTGAGACCTCATAACCTTCATCATTGAAAGGAAATCCACCGATCGTTTTAAGATTTAAGTGCTTGAATTCCAATGGCAAAATGGTCGTTTCGCACCACACCAATTATCTCTCCCACTGTTTTATTAATGGTAGGTAGCGAACGAACCCCACAGAACCCTGTCAATTTTATCCATGGGTTTTGCTCCTAGTAATTTCGAATGAAATATAAGTATCGTTTAGTATTGCCTTCACCTCAATAGTGACTTGTGAAGGAAAACGAAAAGACAGAATTTGCTTTGATCGATCATAACTCATGGAAGCAGGAAGTTCCCACTTGCCCCTGGTTTTCAAACGAAGTAAAACCGATGCCGTGTCCGGATATAAATATTCCTGTTGCCCGTTTACATCCAGGAGTGAAGTCACCTGGCCCTTGTTATTCAATTCTAATTTGAATGATGAAGTAGAGAAGGTTGCCTGTGCGGAAGATAACAGGGAAGTGAGACATAATGAAAGTGTGAGAAAGATATATTTCATAGTACTGGCAATATAATATGAACACTTGCTAACTGTTTCATCGCGGTTAAAATTTTAATAAATCAATTCAATCCCATCTTTGTTTTTTGCCAACCTCCTGAGAACAGTTTTAATTTCAAACTGATTATTGTAGTTTCGATTACCACAAACATAGATTTTTCTGTTGTTCAATAAAACGTAGGATTACATGCCACAACTGCTCGAAAATATTTTATCAAACCCTGTTTATATTGCTATTGCCGTTATCATTGTGATGGTGCTCCTCTATTCGGTCGTGAAGCGGGTCATCAAGCTGGTCCTATTTGTCATCATTGTCCTTCTTGCCTTCCTGGCCTATGTACATTATACCGGAGGTGACGTAACTGATGCCCTTAAAAAGGTAAAGGATAAGGGAGAAAAACTGGTTAAATAAAATTGACTATTTTTTTGATTATTTTAAAACAACATCAGAAGGGTACCACAGGATACATTTTATTAATCAAAGAAACGTATTGAACTTTACTTGTCGATACCTTGAAGCGTGGAGATTCCGTTTAATGTGATAAGGAAATATGCAAGCCTACACCCACTCCTCTGCCGCGTCTACCAGCGCCTTCCACACGTGCAGCGCGAAAGAACTTCTAACCATGACACGGTAACGAAACTGGGCAATATGCCAGACGATCACCGGTGCCTTCGCCATGAGCCCCTGGGTAACACTGGCAACAGGAAAACTTTTTTCCCGGAGATCCTGATCCCAGAGATGGGCAAGCACCTCACAAACCTTTGGTCCTTCAAGTTCAATGGTAGTCCGCTGCCCGCTGACATCAACCACGCTGAAATGATGTTCGCTCTGCAAACGCAAAGGCGCAAGGACCTGCTCGGTTTCCGGTGATCCAACGATAAGCCACCAGTCCGGCCCCAGGCACAGACTATGTATTTCACTTTCCCCTTTTACTGAACGACCTCCCACCTGGCCAGTTTTTTCAGGCAGATGCAAGGCAAGTACCTGGGTAATTGCAGCGTAACTTGCTGTGCCAGGCGCTACCCGGAGATCGAAGGCAGATATACCGGGTATCTCCTTAATGGCCACCGTGGCTACTGTTCCATATTGTACTCCTCCGAGAGGACTTCCTTTGGCGATCATTTCGTTCATGGTTTCAAGAGTCTCGTCTGATGTTCTCTTTGTCAATAAAAACAGCGTCACAGATGGTAGCAAAGAGTACTTTATTCCCAATGGGCATGGCCACCACCTCACCCATCCGGTTCAAGCCATCGGCCACCAGTGCCAGCGCAAAAGAACGACCCAGCTCAGGTGAATGGTAAGAACTCGTAACGTAACCAATATGTGGGGTTTTGCCATTGTCTTGTCGTTGTGCCGTTTGTTCAGTGACGTATGCTCCCTCTGGAATGACCTCCTCATGGATCGATGGCAACAGCCCGATCAGCTGCAATCTACCCGTGGCTTTCAGGTAGGGTAACTGGAAAGATCGCTTTCCTATAAATTCTTTCTTTTTGGATACGATCCAGGGCATGTTCAGGTCATAGGGCGTTTGAGTGCCGTCTGTATCCTGCCCGACAATGATGTAACCCTTTTCTGCCCTCAGCACGTGCATGGTCTCCGTACCATAGGCAGTCAGGTCGTAAGGACGGCCAAGGGTCCAGAGTCGTTCCCAGATATGACGGGCATGACCCCAGTCTACATTGATCTCGAATGCAAGCTCGCCTGAGAATGAAATGCGCGCGATGCGTACCGGTATACCATCGATGGTAGCTTCACGGCTATGCATGAAGGGAAATGCGCTTTTGGAGAGATCGGTTCCGGTAACGAGTTCCTGCAAGAGGTTCCGGCTTTTCGGGCCTACGAGTGCGATTGTCGAAATATGCTCAGTCACCGAGGTGCAATAAACTTTCAGGTCGGGCCATTCCGTCTGCAGCCACTCTTCCAGCCACGCCAGTACCCTTGCAGCACCTCCGGTCGTGGTGGTCATCAGGAAATGATTTTCACCCAGGCGGGTGGTGACACCGTCATCAAAGACGATTCCGTCAGCCTTGCACATCAAACCATAGCGGCACTGCCCTACCGGCAATGTTGAAAAGACATTGGTATAAATGCGGTCGAGGAAAGTCGCTGCGTCCGGCCCATGGATGTCAATCTTTCCGAGGGTTGAGGCATCCATTACCGCCACACCCTGTCTTGCCGCGAGGCACTCACGCCTTACGGCATCGTCCATGCGTTCTCCATCCTTTGGGAAGTACCATGGTCGCTTCCATTGGCCCACATCCTCGAACACCGCACCGGCTTCAACATGCCATTGATGGAGAGGTGTGATGCGGATGGGATCAGAAAGCGGGCCGCGTTCACGCCCCGCGAGTGCGGCAAATGTGACGGGCACATAAGGCGGTCGGAAAGAAAGTGTGCCTACATCAGCAGGTGACCATGCGAAGCGCTTGGCGGGCAGGCTGTTCTTTTTGTCTTCCACCTCACCGTGCAGATGGCAAAGTGCCCCAATAGTCAGCATGCCGCTGGTCTTACCCTGGTCATGCGCTGTGCCTATGGTAGTATATCGTTTGATATGCTCAATGCTGTTTAACCCTGCACCCAAAGCGCGTTGCAGGTCGTGCAGCGTGGCATCCCGCTGCAAGTCAATATAGGCGTGACGGGCCTGTTCGGCATTCAGCAACGGGCCGAAGAACACAGAAGGATCATCGTCTCCACCAAAGTCACCTGCCAGCATACCGACCGTCTGGAGCTGGTCAGTTGACTCGTTTACAAGGAAGGCTGCATGCTCTTCACTCCACTTTGGTTTTATGCCTATGTGTGTCGCCAGATCCACGATCGGGGTCCAGCCTCCAGAGACCGCCAGGAGATCGGCAGGTGTCGTAGATGTTTCTCCCGTATCAAGATTCCGGAGGGTGACGTTTCGCAAAACTCCATCTGCGTCAGTTTCCGAAGATGTATCGAGAACAGCGGTTCGGAAGTGGATCGGTATACCAGCCGCTCTTGCAGCAAGGACACCTGGCCCTCCTGCCGTGGCACGTGCATCATAAATGCCCTTTACTTCAACACCTGCATGGTGAAGCCGGACAGCATCGCGGTATCCCTGATTGTCAACCGTGGAAACCACAGCACGCTTGAAAATTCGCACTCCGTGATGCGCAACATAAGTGGCCGCTGCATGGGAGAGCATAATGCCAGGCCTGTCGTTGTTGGAGAAGATCAACGGTCGCTGAAAGGCACCTGGTGCAAGTACGACCCGATCGGCACGGATGTGCCAGACCCGGATAAGCGCACGCTGGTCGAGCGCGAAACTACCAGGGTGGTCACTTCTCCGCTCGATGGCCACAACATAATTCTGGTCGTACAAACCCACAGCAGTACACCTGCGCAGATAAAGTAGATTTTTATGAATGAGAACATCCTGAAGGGAAGATGGCAATTCCAGCCCCAGGTGCCGGAGATGACCTCCTGGTTCAGGCTGGTCATCAATCAACAGAACCTCACGGCCTGCCTTCAGGTGCTCACTTGCTGCTGATAGTCCCGCAAGACCGGCACCTATGACCAACGTGTCAACATAGCGATTGGTCTTGTCGTAGCGGGCTTCATCTGGGCTTTCAGGCAGTGAGCCTATTCCAGTCAGGCTGCGAGCCGCAAGTCCTTCCGACACTTCAACCGTAGTGGCTGGAAGCATCGATTCCTGTGTGCCAGATAACAGTTGCAAGAGTGCATTTGGCTCTTCAACGCCCAACCCCATAATACCACGCGGCCGTCCATGGTAGGTACTGTTTGTGATGTGGAGCAGGCCGCTGCGCAACAGGGCTACCGCCAGCGGTTCACCCTGGTATCCAACGTACTGCTTGTCATCGAAACTAAATGACACCGTCTTCATACCATGTTGCCCTCCTGCCCGATCTTGCCGGGCGCTTTAGGTTGTGGTGTGAACGGAAGGTAAACAGGCCCGATTTCGTGGGTAATCGTGTTGCGCCACAGATTGAACCAGCGTCCACAACCCGCGAAGTGTACCCACCTCTCCGCAAGCCAGCCTTTAGGGTTGGAACGGATGTGAAGGTAGTTCGCCCATTCGCTATCGGTCAAGCTGGTGGGATCAGGATAGGCCACACCGGCCTCAGCCCCGTAATGGAACTCGGTTTCGTTGCGCAGCCCACAATGGGGACAAGGAATATAGATCATAAAAGTAATTTTAGTGGGCCACCCCGGCAGCCCCGTGTTCATCAATGAGATGTCCTGTTACAAAGCGATTGAGATCATAGGGGCGGTTCAATTCATGCGGTTTACCGTGCGCCATCGTATGGGCCATAACCCAACCCGAACCAGGTGTGGCCTTGAATCCGCCAGTTCCCCAGCCGGTGTTGATGAATAGGTTCTCAACGGGCGTAAGCCCGATGATTGGGGATGCGTCTGGGGCGATGTCAACAATACCCCCCCAGGTTCTCAAAACCTGTGCACGGGAAAAGATTGGGAACAATTCGAGCGCAGCTGCAAGCTGGTGTTCAATCACATGGAAACCACCACGTTGCGCATAGGAGTTGAAAGTGTCAGTTCCGGCTCCCATGACCAGCTCACCCTTGTGGGCCTGGCTTACATATACATGAACGGCACTGCTCATAACCACCGTGTTGAGTACTTGCTCCAGCAGCGGGCTAACCAGTGCCTGCAGCGGACGACTCTGGATCGGTATGGAGAATCCGGCAAGATTGGCAAGTAAAGAAGAGTGACCGGCTGCCACAAGACCAACCTTGTCAGTTGCTATGCTTCCATTCGAGGTGTGTACACCACAGACTTTATTGTTACGGATGTCAAAACCTGTGACTTCGGTGCCCTGAATGATATCCACGCCAAGGTCGCTCGCTGCCTTTGCATAACCCCATGCCACCCAATCGTGTTTGGCAATTCCGCCACGGGGCTGATAGGTTCCGCCATGCACCGGGTAGCGTACATCTTCACTGATGTTGATGATGGGCACCAACTTCTTCACCTCAGCCGGTGTAAGCCATTCACTATCAATACCGTTCAAGGCATTGGAAAAGAAATTCCGCTTCTTCGACCTCACATCACTAACTGAATGTGCGAGTGTAAGCACACCACGCTGGCTGAAGAACATCTCGTAGCCGAGATCCTCCTCCAGGGTCTCCCACAACTTGAGTGAATGTTCATAAATGGCTGCCGATTCATCCCAGAGATAATTGGAGCGGATGATGGTTGTGTTACGGGCTGTGTTGCCTCCTGCGAGCCAGCCTTTCTCCAGCACCGCAATATTGGTCATGCCATGATTTTTGGCAAGGTAATAAGCTGTTGCAAGTCCATGGCCACCTCCGCCTACAATGATCGCATCGTATGCTTTCTTCGGCTTTACCGATTTCCAGAGTTGTGGAGGCTGTTCAGGGAGACTGACAGCAGGCCGTCTTCCTATTGTTCCGGGGGGCAAAGTATCCTGTGTACTCATCATGATCTAAGTCGTGTCATTTGCGGATCTAACTGCGGATCCTGTCCTACCTCGGCCGGTTAATCGCAACTTTTCTAAATATAGGTTAGTGCTACGGGGACAAAAGTCAAGGCTACGAATTAATTAATGCCACGGGCAGTACTAATCAATAAATAAGATAAACGAAGCTAAAAAAGCCCCAAATCAATATGAAATGGGGCTTTTTTGGAGGTTCCGAGCGGATTCGAACCGCTGTAGGAGCTTTTGCAGAGCTCAGCCTAGCCACTCGGCCACGGAACCAGTTCAGGTACTGGCATTCAAAGTTATCATCAACTTGTGAATGACCAATACCTACACTATAAATTATTCAGATTTAGATTCGTCAGCAGGTTTTGACTTTGCTGCACTCATCTTCTCTTTCAGACGCACTCAATGCTTCGATATCACCAAGGGTAGATTTCTCTGCTTCCTGGTTGATCTTATCGATGCTCTTGCCTTTAGGAGCGGCTGCCTTCTTCTTGGCTCCTGCTGCCGCCTGAGGACTGCTGCAGCTGCTTTCTCTTCTTCGGCAGACCATGTAGCCTTCAGGCTCAACACGATACGTCTGTCGTCTTTAGAGAACTCAAGAACTTTAAACTCATATGCTTCTCCAACTTCTGCTTTGCTGTTATCTTCTTTGGCAAGATTCTTGGCAGCACAGAAACCTTCGATACCATAAGGCAACTCCAACACAGCACCTTTATCATTCTTGCTGATAATCGTACACTTATGATCAGAGCCAATGGTGAAGATGGTTTCGAATGTATCCCATGGATTTTCTTCCAGATGCTTGTGGCTTAACGCCAGTCTGCGGTTGGTAGCATCCAGTTCAAGTACCTGAACGTCCAGTGATTCACCTACTTTAATGAATTCTGAAGGATGTTTGATTTTCTTGGTCCAGCTCAAATCTGAAACGTGTACCAATCCATCAATACCTTCTTCCAGTTCGATGAACAATCCGAAGTTGGTCAGGTTGCGAACGATACCCTTATGACGGGTGCCTACTGCATACTTAGCCAATACATCTTGTCTTGTCCATGGATCTTCAGTAAGTTGTTTAATGCCTAATGACATCTTGCGCTCATCGCGATCGATCGTCAATACAACTGCCTCTAACTCATCACCCACTTTCAAGAAGTCCTGTGGATTGCGTAAGTGTTGTGACCAGCTCATTTCTGAAACGTGGATCAACCCTTCTACGCCAGGTTGCAATTCAAGGAATGCGCCATAATCAGCAACATTCACAATCTTACCTTTCACTTTAGAACCTATTGCGATATCAGCAGTCAGTGATTCCCAAGGATGAGGAGTCAATTGCTTCATGCCTAATGAAATTCTCTTCTTATCTTCATCGAAGTCAAGAACAACCACTTTCACCACCTGATCAAGTTTCAACATCTCTTCCGGATGGCTGATGCGACCCCATGAAATGTCAGTAATGTGGAGTAATCCGTCTACACCACCCAAGTCGATGAATACACCGAAGTTGGTCATGTTCTTGATCACACCTTCCAGCACCTGACCTTTCTCAAGGTTGGTAAGGATCACTGCCTTCTGCTGCTCAAGATCCTTCTCGATCAACACTTTATGAGAAACCACTACGTTATCGTTCGTGTAGTTGATTTTCACCACTTTCACTTCGATGTTCTTATTTACATAGATATCGAAGTCGCGGATTGGCTTCACATCAATCTGTGAACCTGGCAAGAATGCTTCGATGCCAAATACATCTACAATCAAACCACCTTTGGTTCTACGCTTCACAAATCCTTCAATCACTTCGTCTTTATCAAGAGCAGTCTGCACACGCTCCCATCCTTTCAACAACTTGGCCTTTCTGCGTGACAATACTAACTGACCCATGGCGTTTTCACGCTCTTCGATGAATAAGTCAACCACATCACCAATTTTAAGATTGGTGAGGTCTTTAAATTCAGCCAGTGGCACAAGACCATCTGACTTGAAACCAATATTCAAGATTACATCGCGATCGTTGATACCTACTACGGTACCTACAACCAGTTCACTTTCATTTACTGAAGTAACGGTGCCTTCATATTGCTTCAAAAGAGCATCGCGGTCTTTGGTAGAATATCCTTCACCAAATCCTTTGCGGTCATACGCATCCCAATCGAAATTCTCGGTTGTGATGGTTGATTGTGTTGCCGCTTTGCGGGCTGAAACATCGCGGATCATACGGCTTATGCCTTCTTCTTCTTCCGCTTTTTTTTCTTGTTTGAATTCTGTGAGTTCGTCTTTTTCAAAAAGCTCTTCTGCTGCTGCGCCTTTCACGGCTTTCTTTACAGGAGCATCGTCCATTACCGGCTTGGCGGCTTTGCTTTTTGGCTCTTCTGACTTCTCTTTTTGATCTTTTTGAGCTTTCGCCATAATTAATTTGCCCGTTTTTACATGCAACAGGTGGGCCTCTGCTGCAAATTTTGGTTTATAATTCTTCTGATTGACCAACAAAAAGAAGCCCCGCCAATCAGCGGGGCTGCAAATGTAGTAAAATTTGGTTACTTCCAGATTCGAAATTAACCCAAAAAAGTCATTAGACTTTTTTGCACCACGTGCTGACGATTGAAAATGAAGGAGTTGAAGTTTGATTCTGAAATTAAGTGTTCCTTCATTTTCATTGTTATCCTGACAATGCGGAGGGTACCGACAGCATTCGTCATTTATTTCAGTCTCATCTTAAGTTCTAATGAATGACAATTCCGGGATTAATATTGGATGCCTTCGATTTTTAGGGTGCCCGTAGCATATTCCAACAGTACTTTTTGAAAAATTAACCGGAATTCCGCCTGTGCTTTTTCAGTCTGTGCAAGTACCAATGTGCGGTTGGCCTGAGCAAAGTCAACAAAATTAGTTATGCCCAATGTATATCGCTCTGACTCAAGTTGAAATGCCATTTGAGCTGCTTCCAGTTGTGCTTCACTCACCGTATAGGCTTTCTTTCCAACCTGAAAATTCTTAGCCGCACGAAGCACATCTGTTTTCACTTGAATCTGGGTATTGTCTTTTACGAGTTGAGTATTGCGGTAAGCTATTTTCTGCTGTACCGTGCGGTTGCGGGCTCGAAATCCATTTAAAATTGGAATATTCATTTGAAGACCATAGCTCTTATAAACATTGTCGCTCCTGAACTGATCGTTAAAGGAACGATTGATTTCTGGGTTATTGGCAAGAACTGAATCAGGCACATCATACAGATAATTATAAGCAGATCCGTAACTGAAGAATGCTCCAATGGAAGGCGCCAGCAAACCGCGGGTAGCCAATAATCCGTAGCGTGCTGCGTCTTCGTTCTTAATAGCTCTTTGAAGGTCGCCTCGGTTAACCTGGGCTACTGCATACATCTCATCTACTTTGGGATCAATCAATTCCATGTCAGAAATTGTCCAATTTGGTTTATAAATTTCAATGTCTATAAAAGGATCCAGTAGTAATGTTTGCGTAAGTGTGGCGCGATCATTGGTAAGATTTATTTCTGCTTGCAGCATACGCAATTCCGCACCTTTAACCTGGCCTTCCTGATTGTACTGATCGACCGGTGAACGGCTTCCCACAGCGACTTGCTCAGTAATCTGCTCGAGCTGAACCTTTAGCGCCTCGAAGTTCTCATTGGCAATTTTAAGTAACTCTATATCCAGTAGTACCTGTAAGAATTGGCCTGATACCGTATTGATAACATCCTCCGTTGTTCTTTTTACAAAATAGGTTTGAGCATCAAATTGGCTACTTGACTGCCTGATGGTATTAACAACATTAAACCCATTAAACAAAGGCATTGAAACATCGAGCGAACCATTGATAGCATCCCGAACTCCATTTACAACACCGCCTTGTTGTTGATTGAATGAATTACCATTAAACTGTTGAGCAAATCCATTGATGTTGATGCTGGGAGCAGCTGCCATGATGCTGGAGGTTTTTTGCATTTGGCTCGCCTCCAACTGATTTTTCTGCTGACCCAGTGTAATATTATTTTTTAATGCGATAGTAACCGCATCCTGGAATGTCAGCTTCATTGGTTGCGAATTCTCCTGTGCACTCACATTGAAAACTATTAAAAGAAGTGTGAGGGATACTAACTGCTTCATGCTATTTCTTAATTAACTTTTTCGTCTGACTCAATGGCACCGTCTGCAATTCTTACAACCCGCTTGCCGCGTCTTGCATTTTCTTCCGAGTGGGTAACCTGTATTATGGTTATTCCCTCTTCATTTAATTTTTGAAAGATGTCCATGATTTTTTTTCCCTGGTCGGAATGAAGATTTCCGGTAGGCTCATCGGCAAGCAATAATTTAGGCTCCCCTACAATGGCACGGGCAATGCCCACCAGTTGCTGCTGGCCTCCTGATAATTGTTCAGGAAATAAATCCTTCTTGGCCACCATGTTAAAACGATCGAGCAATTCGGCAACCATACTTTTGCGCTGACTGCCACTCACACCTTTATATAACAAAGGAGTCTCAATGTTTTCATAAACTGTGAGTTCATCAATAAGATGATAAGCCTGAAAAATAAAGCCGATGTAATTTTTGTGCATCTCCGACTTCTGTTTCTCTTTTATCTTATGCACCGGCTCATCAAAAAAGTAATACTCACCTGCCGAGGGTTCATCGAGCATCCCAATAATGTTCATCAGCGTAGATTTGCCTGCACCACTTGGCCCCATTATGGTGAGGAACTCACCTTGCTTAACCTCCAGGTCAACACCCTTCAGAATAAAAGTCCGCTGAAACCGTGAATCAATGTACTTGTCAATGTTTTTTAAAAGAATCATGAAAATGGCTTTAAAATGAATGAACCTTGACAATTAGCTTTTCGTGTTTTGCCAATTACATGCCAGGACACAATACCCGATTAGACGGGTAAAATCGATATAAGTTGCATTTGAAATCGTCCGTAAGTGAAAAAAGGTGTCCGAAAGCGGATATTAAAACAAGCCGCAAGCTCAATAAACCAAAGGGTACAAGATCACATCTACCCTGCGGTTCATGCGCATGCCACGATAGTGCTGATTGGAATAAACAGGATTCTCAAGCCCCCAGTCTTTGACGGTGATAAACTGATCGGGAATGTCCTTTTGAAGAAGAAGATCATAGACCGACTGGCTTCGCATCTTAGAAAGCCATTCGTTGAATTCGCGGCCTCCGATGGGATCGGTATGACTGATTAACTGAATCTGATATTTATCGAGCAGATTCGGAATCGAATCGAGCCAGTTTGAAAGCATCTGCATCTGATAATCATCTATTTCATAACTGCCTCCGCCAAAATAAATGCTTTTGCGTATCTCTTCAGCTTGCTGAGACCACGCGTGTGAAGCCACGAAAAAACAAATACTGGCAAGCCAATATTTCATAGGCTGAAATTATCATTGGAGAAACTAATTTAAAAAATAATTGGCTGCAATCAATATGACAATTGAATAACCCTGGCTGTTTTTCCTTTTTCAACCACAGTTACTATAAACAAATTGTCATAATCCCCATCTTCAAAATCCTTATAGGTTTCAGTACCGGTAAGGTAATTGGCGATCCACGGTATATTATTCGAATGGCCTACAACAAGGATGGTGCCTCCTTTATACTTCTTGATCATCATGTCAATTTCTTCACTCTTAAAGGCCTTGTAACTTTGTACTGAAATATTCCTGGCCTTTGACAATGGCGCCACCGTGTTGTTTGTTCTCTTAAGGGAAGTGGAATATATCGCGTCAAGCTTTGTCTCCTTTACTAATTTCACCAATGACTCAGCCCGCTTCACTCCTTTCTCGTTAAGATCAGGATCTTTAGTGCCATCATTTGCTTTTTCGGCATGACGAATCAAAATAAAAGTAGTAATTGGTTGAGCTTTTAAAACTGATAAACTAAAAATAAAAAGACCTGTCAGCAGATATTTCATATGGATATTATTGCGTGAAGAGAATCTTAAAAAAAATCATTTAAACTGATTGCTTATTGATTTAGGAACATTACAATTTTCAATTTGTCGTGTATCCGTTAAATGAAATATTTTCCAGTCTCCGTTCTGATTTACCAATTGAAAAGCATCAACCCCACAGTGGTTGAATTTTTTACCAAGGTAAAAGGCGTAGCGGGTCCAGACCTGGGCAAGATCGCGATCAACTTCAATACGGGCATCCCAGATGGGTTCACTCCATGGTTCATTGTGTGGAGATCCAACTGCCTTTAAAAATCCTGCAATCGAGGATTCCCTTTTTAAAGTTACTTTTCCGGCTTTGTCTCTACCTACACTTGCCATAGTCGCCCCTTCGGTAAAGGCAGAATGCACCATGGCGCTGTCTCCAAGATTCATTCCCAAGAAAAGGGTATTTATCGGTTTCATGATCGCTTGTGATTCTGCACCAGATTGTGCAAGAACAATACACGGAAAAAGCAAGATTAATAATACGATGAATTTCATAATTTGTATAAATTCCTTAAAGATTAACATTTTATTTAAATCCTGCCATGGCTGGATATACCCGGGGTAAAATTTACGGATCACAGATAAAGTCTTAAATTTAAAGTCTTTAAAAGTAGCCTGTATGAAAATCCTATTTCACGTTGTCGTATTGTTTGTCTTCACCGCTTCATTTTCCCAGTCAAAAACAGATAGTCTTCAAAAGGTACTGACGACCACACAAGGTGACTTAAAAGTTAAAACCCTCAACGAACTTTTCAGGGAACATATTAATTCAGACCCGGTAAAAGCAATGGAATTTTCGCAGCAGGCGTTGGAACTTGCCACGGAAATTGATGACAAAAAAGGAATTGCTGCTTCCTGCAATAATCTGGGTGTCGCGTATAGAAACCATGGCGCACTGGATAATGCACTGGAATATTATATGAAATCGCTCAAGATTTATGAGGCCATTGAAAACAAGGAAGGAATTGCCACCTCAAAAAATAATATTGGTAATATCCATTCATTTAAAAAGAACTTCGAGCAAGCCATGAAGTATCTGGAGGAATCGCACATTTACTGTTCACGGAGTTAAATGACACGGTAAAAATTATCGGCTCGATGAATAACCTTGGTAATTTGAATAGTGAACTGCAACGCTATGATGAGGCACTTAATTATTACAAAGAGGCTTTTGAATTGAGTCAGAAAACAGGAAATGTATTTGCCGATCCGCTCAACAACATAGGAAATTTGTATTTTAAACAAGGAGATTATGCAAGTGCTGCCGGTTTTTATGAGCAATCACTGAAACTTGCAAGAAAGGAAAATAACCTTCTTCTCAAATTAAATGTATTGACGAGTCTTGGTGAAGTTTATGCACACGGATCACAATTCAAGATGGCACAAATGTATCTGGATAGTGCGCTCACTCTCAGTAATACCCTGGAGGCATATATATATGAACCTACCATTTTAAAAAGCCTGTGCATTCATTTATTTCAAGCAGGGAAAAATGAAAGAAGCCTATGACACCATGGTTCGCTACGATGTGGCCCGTGAAAAAGTATATGGCGAAGAGAGTTCACGCAAAATAGCCCAGATGGATATTGCCCTCGATTTGCAGGAAAAGGAGAAGGAACTGGAATCAGTCAAAGGCCGAATCTGAGATTAAAACATTGGAACTACAAAAAACCAGGATGATTATTACCCTTGTGATTCTCTCCATTGGCAGTGTTAATTGGGGGTATCAATTTATTCTATTCAAAACGAAGATCAATCAAGTTCAAATGATATCACGCGAAGAAGCCAGAATCATTCTCACTTCCCTTACGCAAAGTCAGAGTTTATTACGTCATATGCGCACCATCGAACTGGTGATGGAAGCTTATGCTGAAAAATTTGGCGAGGACAAAGACCAGTGGGCCATTGCCGGACTTTTACACGATGCCGATTATGAAGCCTATCCAGAAAAGCATCCACACATTATCGTTGAAAAAATGAGATCGTTGGGCGAAGATAAAATTGCCCATGCCATATCCGCCCACTACACCAAGTGGAATATCACTTATGACACCATGCTTGACAAGGCCCTGCTGGCCTGCGATGAACTTACCGGATTCATTGTAGCCTGCTGCCAGGTGCGCCCGGATGGCATAACCTCCCTGGAAACCAAATCCGTAATCAAGAAACTGAAAGACAAGGGTTTTGCTGCCAAGGTGGAGCGTGATGAAGTGTATAAAGGAACAGAACTGTTCGGTGTTGACCTCGCAGATCATATCAGCTTCATCATTGATGTTTTGAAAAGTAACCGGGAAGAGCTGGCAATTTAATTTACTCCTCATACGAGGCTTGGCGTTGTGCGTATAAATACTAAATTTGCAATTAGTTAAACATCAATTTTATGTTCGAACAAAATGTAGCAGACGGAGCCAATATCTTTGTAACCATCGTTGCCGTGATCATCGGCTTCGTAGCAGCTATGGGTTATATTGACTTTAACAAGACCACCAAAAAGGAAGACAACAAGCACTGATTTGTTATCTTCTTCACACATAAAAAAAGCCCTCATCTCGTGATGAAGGCTTTTTTATTTAGAAGTTTTATTTACTTACCTCCGTTGGTATTGGAGGCAGGGTTCACAACATAAGGTGATTTATATTCCTTCTGGTATTCCTGAATGTTGGTCTTCTTGAAAAAATCTCCACCAACAAAACTCAGGAAAATATGAAACTCTTCAGGCTTGCGATATCCTGGCAACGGAAGTAGAGTTTTCAAATATAGGCACGATACGAAACTCCTCATCTAAAAAAACAAAGTTCGGATAGCTCATTTGGTTATTCAGCAGGGCCATTGCCAACTGGTGAGCTCCTTTGTTTCCAAAAGGAACAAATTTGAAGGTAGTGCCCCGAAATTCCACATCAGCTGTTTGCTCAGCATCAAATTTTACAGCATAGTACTTTTCGTTTAACAGTCTTGGCAATTTGCGGATCAGTAAAGGTATTTTTATCCATCACCTTGCACCAGCCGCACCAGTCGGTGTACACATCAATAAAAATTTTGCGCTTTTCCGTTTTGGATTTCTCCACAGCCTCCTCAAAGGTGATCCACTTTACAGGTGAATCAGATTTGGATTCTGCCGGTTGTTGAGCTTTTACTTGCCATCCAGCCATCATCAGTGCGAATACTAAAACCAGGTATTTCTTCATGCTTGCAGAGATTCGTAATTTTTAAACACAACAAATTTAATAAGAAAAGTAGTTCCATTCTAAATAAGCAAAGAATAGGCCGGCAAACCAGAAATATATAAACCGTTCGTAAATGAGACAAAATCCTGTTCGGATTTGTACATAGAGGAAATTAAAATGCGATAAATACTGCTGTTTTGTAGGATTTTGTCTGTGGCATTTTCTTTGGAGATGACCACCACGTGAAACTGAAAACATCCCATAGAGACCTTTTACTGTTACTGGGAATCCTGGTGGCTGTTATCATTTCCATCACCACCTGGCTGCACGATCCCGAACCGCAGGCATCTCAAACTGCCCCTCCCCTTTCACCGAAAGTCAATACCTCACAGGTAGTTAAAAAGCTGGGGCAGGCAGTTTTGAAACTAGCCATTCAACAGCGATAATAAGCATCTTTTTAACTCAATTATGGAATAAAAAATCCATTACATGCGATATGCATAATACTGAAGCACCGTTTCGATGGCTTTTTTTATAGCCTCGTTGATCGGATAAAAATCTTTCGTTAATTCAAAATCGATACCATGCAGTTGCATATAAAACTGATTCATCACCGGCACCGGTAAATCATGGTCAATTTGTTCAACGGCTTTTTCATAGGCTCCGGCCTGTTCCGTTTTAATGATCTGACAGGTGACGAGTTCCTTCCTGCCATACTTATTCGTGCGGGCAGAATAACCAAACAGGCGGCAGATCAATCCGCGGTGTGCATATTCAGAACACAGCCCCGCGCTGGCCTGTGTCGGGTTCAGGATGTGGCATATCGAAGAATCTGAATCATTCAATTTATCCAGCCACTCTTCTGCCTTGCCGGTCTGATGAAGGTGAAACGCAAATGGAAGAAACTCGAGGATGGTGGCTTCAATATCGGGCTTGAAACAACATTTGCCACACCCCCATTTGCAATGCAGCGTGGTGGCCGATTGAAACGCCTCTATCTGTTGATCCAGGTTTTCAAACACCTGTTTTACTTCATTCACTTTTTCTTCCAGCTGCATGGCGCTAAAATACGAAATACTCAGCCTGAAAATCAGTTCAGGTAATTATGCCATTAAACCAGCCATTGGATTTTTTTTGTACCTTCCCTAACCAACGAAATATTCCCTATGAAAAAGCTATTAGTCAGTGCTCATTCTCATAGTGTCCATACAAACCAGCTATGCACAATGGACCCGCGAGTGGTCGTTGGGATATGTCTATACTTCCCCCACCGGCAAAATGAAACAGAATATCAACCAGGGGCACGGAGGCATTCTGGATTTATATTTTGTGTCGCCAACGAAGAAGTATGCATTGGGTGCCGAAATGAATTTAAGTATTTATGGTCATGATAAAACACGCCAGCAATATACGTTCAGCGATGGCTCCACTGCTGATATGGATATAGACGTTTCCAATTCCTTCACGAATCTGCTGGCTTCGTGGCGTTATAATCTGATCACCGGCAAAAAGTTAACTCCTTATGTTGGATTGAAAACAGGTTATTCATGGTTTAACACCAGTTTGAATATTTATGATCCCGATGATTTTGACAATTGCGAACCAGTGGAAACTGATCTGCTTCAAAAAGACGGGACCTGGATTTATTCGGTGGGTGGAGGATTCAAATATGATCTCTCCTCGGTGTTTAAAAAGCTGCGAAGAGACGTAGTGTTTATTAACGTCAGCGCCTTCTATACCCAGGGCGGCAACGTCAGCTACATGAATACCGATGTGCCCGATGGTCATCATTCAAGTTCACCACCCAACCGCACCGGTGATATGGAAGCTACTTTTATAAATACCCAGACGCAGGTCATTCACAAGCATCACATTGGCTATGTATATTCAAGCTATGCTACAAATGATGGACTTCCGGCTTACCCTCACATTCAGAAACCGAAGATAAATCGGCAGGCTTGCAAGGCTTTCCTTCACTTATCCATGATTCTTCCTGCATCAGATTCCTTAAGGAGAAATACTCAGATAACCATAAAACCACCCGTAAAGAAGTACTTTAATCTTTGATGTGAATACTATATCTCACATCTTGAATAAAAAAACCAAGCCTTGTCTTGTCCGAATTGATAATCTCCCATGGAAAACATAGAAGAAGTTTATAAAAAAACACTACAGCCCTCCAGTGATTTAATTGCCGACATCGCCCGCCTGGAAGGTGATATTCTTATACTGGGTGTTGGCGGAAAGATGGGACCTGCCCTTGCAAAACTGGCGAAGCAGGCCGTAGATAAAGCGGGCGTAAATAAAAAAGTCATTGGTGTATCCAGATTTTCCGAGCCAGGTTTAAAAGATGAATTGAATGAGGCGGGCATCGAAACCATCAGTGCCGATTTACTGGAAGATGACCAACTCCAGGCCCTGCCTGATGCTAAAAATGTACTATACCTTGCGGGAACGAAATTCGGCACCACCGGCAAAGAGTCTTTTACGTGGGCAATGAATAGTTACCTGCCTGGCCGTGTTGCCCAGCGATACAAGAACTCACGCATCGTAGTTTTTTCCACAGGCAATGTATATCACTTATCACCCGTTGCCCAGGGTGGCGCTACGGAAGATCGCCTGCCAGAACCGGTTGGAGAATATGCACAATCCTGCCTCGGCAGGGAACGTCTTTTTCAATACTACTCAACAAAGAATAATACACCAGTATTGATCTATCGGTTGAATTATGCCAATGATGTTAGCTATGGTGTGTTGATGGATATTGCGAAAGCCGTTGACACGGGAAAACCGATCGACCTGCGCATGGGAAATGTAAATGTAATCTGGCAAGCGGATGCGAATGAAATGGCGTTAAGGGCGTTGCACCATTGTGAAGTGCCCGCTAAAATTATTAAACATAACCGGACCGGAAACAGCATCCGTAAGATGGATAGCAGAAGAGTTCGGGAAGCTGATGAATAAAATACCCCGGTTTGAAAATGAAGAAAACGCAACGGCATTATTAAGCAACGCTTCGGAATCATTTCGTTTGTTTGGTTATCCCAGAACTCCTCTTAAAAACATGATTGGATTACTCGGAGAATGGGTAAAGCAAGGTGGCAAAACCATGAATAAACCAACCCACTTCCAGGAACGGGAAGGAAAGTTTTAAAAGTAATGGAATGAAAAAATTAGCCAGTACCATAAATAATGTATTGCAACAGGGCACGGTAATACCGGCACATCCCCTCGCCCTGAACAAACATGTTGAATTAGATGAAAACCGGCAACGACTTCTTACCCGGTATTATATGGCAAGTGGTGCGGGCGGTGTAGCAGTTGGTGTTCATACCACTCAATTTGAAATCAGGAAACCATCAATAAATTTACTGGAACCGGTTTTAAGAATGGCTGCTGATGAAATTGAAAAAGCAAAATCAGAAAAGCCTTTCATAAAAGTGGCAGGGATTGTCGGGCCAACAGATCAGGCTATTAAAGAAGCTGAGCTTGCAACGAAGTATGGCTATCATCTTGGTCTGGTGAGTATGGGCGGACTTCCAGCTTATTCTGAAGACGAACTCATTAAACGGGTTGAAGAAATTTCAAACATCATTCCTGTATTCGGATTCTATCTTCAGCCTGCCGTTGGTGGAAGAATACTCAGTTATGGCTTCTGGGAAAAATTTGCAGCGATACCAAATGTGTATGCTATCAAAGTAGCGGCATTCAATCGCTATCAGACACTGGATGTAGTAAGAGCGGTGTGTACTTCTTCGCGAAAGCATGAGATTGCCTTATATACCGGCAACGATGATAATATAGTTGCTGATCTGATAACACCGTATCGCTTTACCATCAACAGTGTGGAAGTAGAAAAAAGATTTGTGGGTGGATTGCTCGGTCACTGGGCGGTATGGACTAAATCATCCGTTGATCTTTTTCACGAGATAAAACGATGCCTTTCTGAAAATTCCGGAATAGAAAATTTACTGGCAAAGGGAATTGCCGTAACCGATATGAACGCAGCCATCTTTGATTCTGCCAATTCATTTAAAGGATGCATTGCCGGCATTCATGAAGTGCTGCGCAGACAAGGATTGATGGAAGGTATCTGGTGCCTCAACCCCGAAGAAAAACTTTCACCAGGGCAGGCAGATGAAATAGACCGGATTTATAAAATGTATTCTTCATTAACGGATGATGCATTCGTCAAACAATTTCTTAACGGACAACATAAATAAAATCAGGCAGCATGTTGAACGAAATAAAGCAACTGGCAAATGCCCTACAGGATTCGCTCATTGCAAACAGACGGCATTTACATGCACATCCTGAATTATCGTTTCATGAATTTGAAACCGCTGCTTTTGTAAAAAAACAACTCGATGAAATAGGTGTTGCCTGGAAACCCATGGCGAACACCGGCATCGTTGGCATGATACAAGGAGAAAAATCATCCGATCAGGTGATCGCGTTGCGCGCGGATATGGATGCCTTGCCAATCACAGAATCCAATGCGGTTGATTATGCATCACTCAACACAGGTGTTATGCATGCCTGCGGACATGATGCACATACTGCTTCGTTGCTTGGCACGGCAAAAATTTTGCAATCACTGAAAAGCAAGTTTGGCGGAACGGTGAAACTTATTTTTCAACCCGGAGAAGAAAAACTTCCGGGTGGCGCAAGCCTCATGATCAACGAAGGAGTTTTAAGTAATCCGAAACCACATACTGTTATCGGACAACATGTTTCTCCTGTGGTGGATGCTGGCAAGGTGGCCATCCGCAAAGGAAAATTCATGGCATCGATGGATGAGATTTCCATTAAAGTAACTGGCAAAGGCGGGCATGGCGCACAACCTCATTTGAATATTGATCCGGTTATGATTACCGCACAGATCCTGGTTGCCTTGCAGCAGATTGTAAGTCGGGCAGCCAATCCATCTCTTCCAACGGTTTTGTCATTCGGAAGGGTAATCGCAGATGGTGCTTTCAATGTGATTCCCAATGACGTGTATATTGAAGGAACATTCAGAACCCTGGATGAAACCTGGCGAACGGAAGCGCATGCGCGAATGAAAAAAATGGCAACCTCTATTGCCGAAGGAATGGGTGGCCGTTGTGAGTTTACCATCAATCGTGGTTATCCGTTTCTCATCAATGAAGAAAAGCTTACCGGCCAGCTCAGAACTTTTACGGAAGAATATATTGGAAAAGAAAATGTAATCGATACTGATATCTGGATGGCTGCGGAAGACTTTGCATATTATTCGCAACAGGCCGATTCCTGTTTTTATCTGTTGGGTATCGCCAACAAGGAAAAAGGAATTTCTTCTTCATTACATACGCCTTCTTTTAACATCGATGAAAATGCCCTTGCCCTGGGGTCAGGGTTAATGGCCTATTTAGCCGTCAAGCAGTTAGGGAATTGAAATCATTAACACGGATAATTTCGAAATAGTCTTTACTAAAAAATCTATGGAGGAGGAAAAAATTAACAAAAGCCAGTTTCATGTTGCAGCAACCGCCTTCCTGAGTTTATTCTCCCTGGTGGGAATCATGTTTTATGGCTTACCATTTTTCTATGATTTCTGGATTGAAGATTTTGGATGGACGCGTGCCACCGTTACTTCGGGCAGTGCATTGGGCAAAGTACTCATCGGACCTATCTTCGGATTTATTGCTGGATGGTTTATTGATAAGTATGGTCCGCGTCAGTTAATGCTGGCCGGTATCGTTATGGGTGGCATCGCCTTAATCGGCCTGAGCATGATGACTTCACTCTGGCATTTCTATCTGTTTTATTTATTCAATGCACTCGGATATTTATTTGGAGGCCCGCTTCCCAACCAGGTATTAATCTCGCGTTGGTTTACAAAATCGCGTGGCAAAGTGATGGGGATAGCCTATCTCGGCATTGGTATTGGTGGTATGCTCGTTCCGCAGATTGCAAAAGCGCTTAATATGGAATTTGGATGGCGTGGTGGTTTGTTGAGTTTAGGTATTCTCATGATAGCGGTAGCGTTTCCTATGGTATGGTTCGTAAAAGAAAATCCGGAAGGAGTGGCAACACCCGTTAAACAGGAACCCATTAAAGTACCGTTTACTGATATTTTAAAACGCAGTTCATTTTACCTTCTTCTGATTGGCAGCATGTGTTCGATCGGTGCCGTTGCAGGAACCAGTCAGAACTTGAAATTATTTTTAAGTATCGATTTAAAATATTCACAGCAGGAAGCGGCCAATGTATTATCCATTGTGCTGGGAGCAAGTATCATCGGTCGTCTTTTGATGGGATGGCTGGCCGATAAAATCCAGAAGAAATTTGTAATGATCATGATCTATGCACTGGTAGCTCTTTCAATACCCTCTCCTCTTTGCTGCCAAAACAACAGGCGTCATCTATGTATTTGCATTCTTCTTTGGCATGGCCCTCGGTGGAGATTATATGATCATTCCGTTGATGGCCGCTGAGTTGTTTGGCGTTAAAGTGATGGGGCGCGTGATGGGACTCATCATTGCAGCCGATGGATTGGGTGAAGCATTGTCGCCCATGCTCGCTGCCTGGCTTCGCGATAAAAGTGGCAGCTATGCGACCGGATTTTCTGCGTTGATTGTGCTTGCAGTAATTGGCACCATAGCGATATCGTTCCTTCCAGTCAAAAAGCAGCAACCCGTTTGATTCGTAAATACTTGATCCGTAGAGGTTTCTGAACCCTGATAAAACGGTTAATGAAAAAAGAAGAAATCACAATCAGGGAAATTCAATTAAATGACCTGGACGGGGCCATGAGGTTGTCCACCGAACAAGGCTGGAACCAGACAGAAACCGACTGGAAGCTGATCATTGAAAATCCTCTAAATGCTTGCCTGCTGGCGGAGTATCATGGAGAAATTATCGGAACAACCGCAGCCATGAATTATTCAAACGATGTTGCCTGGATAAACATGGTGCTGGTGGATAAAAGATACCGCGGGCATGGCATCAGCAAAATACTTCTTGACAGGGATTTTCAAAAAATTACAACACTGCAAATCCATTAAACTGGATGCAACACCTGAAGGGCAGAAAGTTTACAAACAGTATCATTTCATTGATGAATATTCCATCACAAGAATGACCTGCGATTCCTTGAAAAACATTTCACCGCGAGGTGATGCCTTAACAGAACCGGTTCAGGCAAAAGACATCTCTGAAATAATTGCTTACGATAAACTTGTTTTCGGTGCTAGACAGATCTTCGCTTATTGAGTCGCTTGTGAAAACCTATCCGCAAAAGGCATGGATGCTGAAACGAAATAATTCCATTGCCGGATTTATACTTGGCAGAGATGGAAGAAAATACAATCAGATCGGCCCCGTCATGGCATCCTCTGCTGCTGATGCTGCAAATTCTTATTGGAAAACTCCTTAGTGATTCTGAAAACAAACCCATGGTAGCCGATGTGTTGAATGACAAACAAGAGTTGATATCCTGGTTAAGCTCTATTGGTTTTGTACAGCAACGTCATTTTGTAAGAATGTTTCAGCACAACAATCCTTTTCCTGGCAATATTGACAGACAGTATCTGATTTGTGGGCCTGAGTTTGGGTAGCATGAATAATCAATTACTTAAAACAAAAGCCACGGTAATTCCGTGGCTTTTGTTTTATAAATATTCTAAGCTTTGTGTTACCAGAAGATCGTATAGAGCAGTGTGCAGATGATCATAATAATTGCTGCTCCAATATTAAATGCAGGACTGGTTTTAAATAATTCTGCTGTCAGGTTAATTCCTTTTTCATTCACCTTACCTTTTCCTTCGAGGTAACTGATCACCAGGATAATCGCAATGGAGATCAGCGCTGTAATGAACATCTGATCCATGAAAGGGATGTTCACAAAAATGGCTGCATCTGACCAGCCGTTCGGAGCAACCTTAAAGTAAAGCGCTGTTGGTATGGAAAGAATTACACCCCAGATAGCTGCATTGTTAGTAGCGCGTTTCCAGAATAATCCTGTGAGGAAGACAGCCAGAATTCCCGGACTGACAACTCCTGTATACTCCTGAATAAATATGAAGGCTTGTCCTAAATTTCCAAGCATGGGGGCAATGATCATCGCAATTATCAAGGCTACCGCTCCGCTGATACGACCTACGTTAACCGTTAATTTATCAGAAGCATTTTTATTGATATATGGCCGGAAGATATCCATCGTGAAAATGGTAGACGTTGAATTGAGCATTGAGGCAAGCGATGATACAATAGCGGCAGCCAATGCAGCCAGTACCAATCCTTTAATGCCTGTAGGAATAAAACTCCTTACGAGCCAGGGGAACGCGTTGTCATTGATAACCCCACCTTCTTTATTCAGGAAACTGGGATCGAGTGTTTCCGGAGTCAACTGGCCTGAAGCATCAGCATTCATTACATAAGCGATAATACCTGGAACAACTACAATAAGCGGAATGATCATTTTCAAAGCCGCTGCAAACACAATTCCCTTTTGTGATTCCTCTAAACTCTTGGCCGCCAGTGTTCGCTGAATGATATACTGATTAAATCCCCAGTAGTAAATATTCGCAACCCACATACCTCCTATGAGTACAGATAAACCTGGCAACGACCACCATGCATCTTTCCCATCGGGCGTTATAATTTCACCTTTCGATAAGATCATGGAAAACTTACCTGGCACCGTGTTGTACACATGAACAAATCCATCGATAATACCTCCGGTAGGAGAAACTTCCTGAATAGTGATATAGGTAGTTACCAATCCGCCAAAGACAAGAAGTACCACCTGCACCACATCTGTCCACGCCACTGCCGAGAGGCCTCCCCATAGTGAATAGGCAGCTGCAAATAAGCCCAACGCGAGAATGCTATAGATCATCAGACTTCCATCGCCTGTTCCGATCACAGTATCCATGGCTCGTGCACCGAGGTAGAGTACTGTTGTCAGGTTGACAAATACGAAAAGGGCAATCCAGAATATGGCCAGAATTGTTTTCAGGTTGGTGCTGAATCGTTTCTCTACAAACTCAGGTATTGTGTAAATACCTTTCTTGATGAAGATGGGCAGAAAGAATTTGCCCACCACCAGCAAGGTGATAGCGGCCATCCATTCATAACTGGCAATTGCCAGCCCCATGGCAAAACCCGATCCCGACATGCCAATAAATTGTTCAGCCGAAATATTGGCAGCAATCAACGAAGCACCTATCGCCCACCAGGGTAACGACTTACTCGCCAGAAAATAATCTTCAGCATTTTTTTGTACTCCATCCTTATCGCGCGAGACCCAGAGGCCAATGCCGAGTATCAGGGCGCAATAAGCTCCGAATACAAGAATGTCAAGTGTAGATAAACTCATAGTTGTTTGGGTAATTGGGTTTGCAGTTACTACATGCTCACAGCTTCGGTTTACAATTCTATATGAACACCTTGCATCAGCTCAATCGAATAAAAATCAGGTTCTTTTTTGAAAGTAGCAACATATTTCTCCCTGACTTTCTCAGAATATTTTTCAACCGCATCTTTCCTGATCAGGTTAATGGTGCAACCCCCAAATCCTCCACCCATCTGTCTCGCGCCAGACACGTCATCTGGAAACTGAGAAGCCATACTCACGAGCATATCCGACTCTGCACAACTTACCTCGTATTCGTTGCTCAAACCCCAATGGGTTTCAAACATAAGTTTACCAAAACCATCAAGATCATTTGCCTTCAGCATAGCTGCTGCATTTCGGGTGCGTTCAATTTCATTTACAACAAACCGGCATTTCCTGAATACTGATTCGGTCACCTGTGTTTGAATCGATTCAAGTTCATGCAGGCTTACATCACGCAAAGAGAGAATAGCAGGGTTTGATTTTTGAAGTATGGAAACACCTTCTTCACAGGCTGCCCGTCTGTCATTATAAGCCGATGATGCCAGCGAGTGTTTTACTTTTGTATCAATCAACAGGATGGTATATTCCGGAAAATTGAAAGGAAGATATTCGTGTTCAAGGCTGCGGCAATCCAGCAGAAGAGCAGAATCTTTTTTACCAAACAGACTGGCATACTGGTCCATAATGCCACACATCAGGCCAGCAAAATTGTGTTCCGCATACTGACCAATCTTTGCCAGCTCAAGTCGGGTGAGATGCAAATCATACATCTGATTTAATGCGAATCCAAAACCACAACACAAGGCAGCAGACGATGACATTCCCGCTCCGGCTGGTATATCGCCACCAAAAACACAATCCACACCACCAATATGATGACCGCGTTTTTGAATGCCATCGATCACTCCCATCAGATAGTGAAACCACTCGCCTCCTGCCTTTAAATCCGATAACGTAAAGGAAACAGAAGCATTAAAATTGAAAGCAAATAAATTGAATTGATTCGTTTGATTTGGTGCGACTGCAAAGACAAACTGCTTATCCACTGCGGCTGGCATTACAAAGCCATCGTTATAATCGGTGTGTTCACCTATCAGGTTGATTCTTCCGGGAGCAATTACCAGTAAAGGTTCTTTTCCGAATTTACTTCTGAAAATGGAAGCAGTTGTTTGTACGAGTGTCATCTCAAAATTTAAAGGTCTAAAATAGAGTTTTCAATCGGTACGAGGAACTTTGATCACACAAAATCATCGCCCGGTTCCGGACATATCTCTTCACCAGCGAACAGATGAGAAACCCAAAACGTTTAAAAGAAACCTGAATCAGCATTATCTTCATTGGTACATGCTTTGACATGATACGGCAAAACTTACCAAACTATGTTGAAAAATGCATTGCTCCTGTTTGTTCGAAATCTCCGAAGACAAAAACTTTTTTCATTCATAAACCTGCTGGGACTTACGGTTAGCATATCCAGCGCGCTTCTCATCTACCTTTATGTACTGCATGAGTTCAGTTATGATCGTTTTCATCCTCATGTTGAACGTATTTACAGGGTAAACCAGACGTTCATCTGGGGGGAACGCGATGATCATCAATTTGGATCTACCGGACCAGGAGTAGCCACAGCCTTACGGGAAGAATTGGCAGAAGCCGAACTCGTCACCAGCATTCATACACCGGGCAATTTTTTTATTTCATACACAGATCCTTCGGGTGAGGTGACCACCTTTGAAGAGGAGAAAATTCTGGCAGCCGACACCAACTTCTTTAAGATGTTTCACTTTCCACTGATGAATGGAAATGCTGCTTCGGCATTAAAACAAGCGAACACACTGGTGCTGACTGAATCCACGGCTAAAAAATATTTTGGTGATGAAGACCCGATGGGAAAACTCGTTCGCCTTGGCACTGCAGAAAATCAACAAACCTATGAAGTTACCGGCATTGTAAAAGACACACCCGAAAACTCATACATTGAATTCGATGTGCTGCTTTCCATGAGTAGTTTTCCAATGGTAGAAAAACTTCACTGGAGTTGGGTATGGACACAACTTGAAACCTTTATCCGCTTTAAAGAAAATACAGATATAGAAAACACAAAGACGAAGCTGGCGGTTATTCCACGCAAGTATGCGGAAGAAACATTGCAACGCATTATGAATGTTTCCTATGAAGAATATATCAAATCAGGAAAAAAGTGGGAGTTGTTTCTGCAACCCATGCTGGATATTCACTTACCCGATCAGGTTGTTTATAACCGGTTGAATGAAGCCGGAAACAAGAAGATTGTGTATTCAATGATTGGTATTGCGGTGTTTATCCTGCTGCTTTCGTGTGTAAACTTTATGAATCTTTCAACCGCGCAATTCACGCGCAGGGTGAAAGAAGCCAGCATCCGGAAAATTCTTGGACTGGGTAAAAAAGAACTGAGTCTCAATTACTTTTTAGAAGCCTTATCCTTCTGTGTGATCGCCCTGATACTTGCGCTGGCGATTACCCAGCTATTTTTGCCTGGCTTCAACCTGATCACAGGCAAATCGATTGAGTTTAATCTGACCAGCGACATACGATTGGCAGGATCATTGATCGGACTGATTATTATGATGGCAATGATTGCCAGCAGTTATCCTACGGTATTCCTTACGGGATTTCATCCGGTGGAAGCGATCAAAGGAAAATTAAAAGCAGGCCGCAAAGGACAGGCTTTCAGAAATGGTTTAGTTGTTTTTCAATTCAGCGTGTCAATCATTCTGATGGTTTGCACCGGAATTGTGTTTCAGCAATTGACTTATGTTTCCGAAAGAGATCTTGGGTTTGACAAAGAAAATCTGCTGGTGGTTAATCATGTTGAGCTTGTTAAAGACACAGAAAGCATGACACAGGCTGCGATGAATGTAACCGGTGTTGTGAGTGCCAGCTGGTGTTCTTCCGTTCCTCCAAAAGTATGGGGTGGCGATAAATTCAGTGCAGAAGGAATGAACAATCAGACGTTCTCCCTCAATTATACATCCGGTGATGAACAGTTTATCCCTACGCTGGATATCAAACTTAAATACGGCAGAAACTTTTCAAAAGACATGCCCGGAGACGAAGAGCGGGTGATTCTTAACAAAGCTGCGATTGAACGCATCGGCTGGACTGCAGATGAAACAGCCATCGGAAAAAAGATTGAATCGCCTGGTGGCGAAATCAAATTTGAAGTGATCGGCATCGTAGAAGATTTTAACTACTGGTCACTGGAGAATCCTATAGAACCCATGGCGATTTTTCACAGTAAATCAAAAAATCTGTTTGGAGCCGGTGACAAAGGATACATAGCCCTTCGCATCGCATCTCAAAGCAGTGAGTCGTGGGAAAAGACACTGGCGGAACTTAATACCCTGTGGAAAACACATGCCGGAGATTCACCGCTTCAATACGAATTTATCGATCAGGCTTTTGCGGATACATTTAAAACGCAACAGCAGTTTGGCACAATCCTGACCATCATCGCAACCCTTGCCATCATGATTGCTGCCCTAGGTTTATTAGGTATGATCATCTACACGCTGGAGCAACGCACCAAAGAAATTGGAATCAGAAAGGTATCAGGAGCTTCCGTGCTTGACATTCTTGCACTGATATCAAAAGGATATACACGATTGATCATTATTGCATTTATGATTGGAGCGCCACTCTCGTGGTGGATCATGCAAAAATGGTTGCAGGATTTTGCCTATCGCATTACGCCTTCTATCTGGGTCTTTGCCATAGTGGGAATGGGAACATTACTGATCGCTATGATGATAACAAGCTATCATTCTATGAAAGCTGCCATGACCAATCCGGTTGATGTATTGAAAGATGAATGAAAAATTATTCCTTTTTATAACTCATCACACAGACTCCCCATGACAACCATCAAAAGAATCCAGCCTGATGCCATGGTAATCTTGTTGCCTGTTGTGTAGGGCTTCGGCTCAAACTTAAACTCAATCGTGTGCTTGCCGGCAGGAACTTCGAGTGCTCTCAAAACATAATTGGCTCGTAAGATCATTACTTCCTTGCCATCAATAAAGGCATGCCATCCTTTTGGATAGTAAATTTCTGAGAACACTGCCAGTCCGGCTACAGCTGACTCCGATTCATACTTCAGGTAAGGAGGTTTGCTTTCAATAATTTTTATTGATGTCAGACTATCACGGGATATCGTTTGATTATTCAGTTTCCATTTCGAATTATCAATGACAGCTACTTCCCTGGTGTTCACTTCGGTGGTCTTCTTCAACTCTTCCGTGGGATTATTAACGAGAACGAGTTCACTGGCAAACCAGGCAGGTCCATTCGCCAGCGGATTGGCAATTACATTTTCCTTGTCAGTGCCGTACACAAGGTATTTTGCATTCAGCATGTTGAGTATGCCGTATTGATTAAACTGAGGAGCACCCCGTTGAAAATCACTGTAAATCAGCTGTGTGTTTTTCATAATTCCAGAGTCGTATAACTCCTGGTAGCGTCTCATTTTTGCTCCATGATAGCCTCCTATTGAATTATGAAAATAGGAAGTGCGTGCATCGGCAAATGCACTTTGCAAATCATACACCCTGTAATAACTTTTATCTTTTAGGATTTCCTGATCGGCCGGTGTTGGTGTGAACGTGGTGTTATCGCGCTTGCGCACAAACTTCTCTTTGGGAAAATACCGGCTGGCAACAAAACCCATATCAATCACAATCAGCAAAGCCATGAATGGATAGAGTATCGATTTACTGATAAAATTCTTCAGCAAGGCAAACAGTGCCGCGCAGAAAACAAGTATCAACAAAATAGCACGCCATGCATCAGCGCGCATCAGGCCAAGCCGGTCGCTTTTCAATGCTGCTTTAAACCATGGAGGAAGTTGCGCATCTTCGGGTTTTAGAAAACTTCCCATTCCTCCAGCCATAATCAGCACCAGACTCACGCCAACCGTAAGTGCAACAGGCCAGATCAGTTTCTTTTGTGTTGATGTATTCCATCCTTCCTTCAGTAAATTCTCCAGGCCCAGTAAACCCAGCAAAGGCATTGAGAAAAGTATGATCACCAGTGCAAAATTGACAGACCTGAATTTATTGTAACCAGGAAAATAATCGAACATGAAATAATTGAATGACGAAAAACTATCACCCCAGCTTAACATGAGACTCAATGCACTTAACGGCACAAGCCACCACACATACTTTTTCTCACCAAAAACAATTCCGAGTATGAACAGAAAACAAATAATGGCTCCGGCATAGTAGGAACCACCTGTAAAACCCTGCGGCCCCCAGTAAGCAGAAGTATATCCCGCCAGCTGATTGGCCGTTTCATTATCGCCCGATCGTGACAATGCTTTGTATGATTCAGTTTCAGGATCCTGAACAAAGTAATTTGTACTCGTGCCACCATAAAAATTGGGAATGAACAATGCCATCGGTTCCCAGATACCATACTTGTAGGCAAACGCATACTCTTTTGACAACCCGCTCTGATCTTTCGAAACATTGGACTTTACCAGTTCGGATGGACCACGAATAGAGAAAGTTGTGTACTCGGTAATCGCCCAGAACTGTCCGAAGAAAGTGCCCACGGCAATCAGCACAGCGGGCACAAGAATGAGCAGTGTTTTAAAAAATTGCGGCAACGCCTTTTGCCCGTATGGCATAGATCAACTGTACCAGTCCATACACGAGCACTATCAAAATGGTATAGTAAGTGATCTGCAAGTGATTTTCACGCAAGTGAAGCGAAAGCCCAAGCGCTGTTACACCAAAACCCAGTATTTTTTTTCCGCTAAAGGCAAGATGAACACCTGCGATGATCAACGGCATGAAAGCAATTGCTCCAATGCGTGCGTTATGGCCAGCGCCAAGCCCGATGATCATATACGAAGACAGGCCGAAGGCCAGTGCGCCCGCTATGGCAAACCACGGCCTTACCTTGAATGAGAGCAGTAAAATATAATAGCAAAGGAAGGCGAGAAAAATTACGTTTACCGGATGAGGCAGAAAAACCGAGAGCACCTTTTTGAGTCCTAACACTACCCCATCACTCCACTGAAGATTGACGAGATAGGCAGGCATACCTGAAAACATGGAACCCGCCCACAGACCTTCTTCACCGGTAGCATCGCGATAGTCGCGCAAGGCTTTGGATGATCCACTCCATTGTTGAATATCCCCTTGCGATATCGATTTGTTATCAAAAAAAACAGGATTGAAAAAGAGCATGGTGACCACCAGAAAAACCACCACCGCGATGAGGTGCGGCAACACATGCTCAGAGAATCGTATTTGTTTCATTCTATAAAACTTAGACCTGCAAAATAGGAAGGATTAAGGAATTTAGGTTAACTGACTTTTTAGTATTTATCGTCTTTGTAACCTGTTGAATAAACTGCCACATTTTAAAGCTGATGCAGGACTATAATATAAACCGTAAACTTATTTAAGGACGAGACACAGTTTCACATCGCGCGGAGTCCCCGAGGCGGGAGACTCCGCTGGGAAGGATAACTATCCCACGATGGGCAAGCAGAGTTGGTGATGAAAATAAGAGTAGAACTAATCGTACTTCAAGGAATTTTCTTTCGATTTTCATTATTTGCATAAGACTCATCTAAACATCTTCGTTTGCATTGCATGATTTTGAAGAACACCATGCATAGGCGAGAGATGTATTCCAGCTAATTACCTAATACAAAGCATCATGATTTTCCACGAAATACTTTGTAACGCTTAAAAACATTATAGGCTTGCTCAAAATGACAAACTCTCAAGCATCATACTAGTATTCCAAACATGTTGAATGTTTCTAATTTCTCTTTGATTTCGAATCTTAAACCCAAATACATATCAGGTAACGTAATATATGTTAACCACTCAATTGCCCCAACAACCAAAATTAATTATCCAATCGACTCTATTCCGTAGCGTATTACATCGGCTTTAGTTCGAATAAAGCTGCGCAAAGGATTGCATACAAAATAATACGTTTTAGCATTAAGAATATTTTTCACCACTGTTATTTTTTCTCGATTCAGGTTCTCTTTATACGCATCTTTTACTATTCCTGAAACAACACTTTCTTAGCGGAGTCTCCCGCCTCGGGGACTCCGCACCTATCGGGTTACTGTTTTGATGAAGTACAATCCTTCGGATTTCAGATATTTGTCTTTTGGCGCTCACTTTAGTTCAATATTGATTTTCACACTTTCACTTTTATTTACACGTTTCATCTTTCACGCTGTGCAGAGGCCCCGAGGCGGGATACTCAGATGGTAAGTAGCTCTGCCCAAAAGACATTCAACGATAACCATGTATTTATAAAAACTAAAAGCATATTACTTACCTGTCTCAGAAATCAGAACTTCAATGCGGCAAATCCTTTCAGTTGGTAAGTTGTCAGGGTTGTGAGCACGGAGGTGGCAACCTTTACTTCGGGCGCCATTTTAAAACGATCAATCTTTCTGGCAATCAGAGATTGACCACATACAAATATTTTTACACCTGCTTGTTCAAGTTCTGTATATAATTTAAGGCTCGGATTATCTACTCCGTATTTTGCCTTGTATGTTTCGTTATTCATTACGGAAAATGCAGCTCCCCCATGAATGGCAAGCACTACTTGTAGTTTTTCTTTTGGCACCCCTCCCATAACGTGCAGGTTTATCAACCGGGCCGCATTATACAAAGCCCAGTTGGTTGAGTCCGGCTTGTCACTCGCGGTCGCGATCTCAATGATTATTTTATAATCCATTGCTGGATCCGGTTTCTCGTCAGCATACGGGATTTCGAAAATGCCACCATAACTTTTAATCACAGGGTTCACCTTATTTTGAGAAATTGCCAGCGCAGAAATACAAACGAATACAACAGACAGAATGCTTTTCATAAATGATCTTTTAAAATATTTAACGATGCAATAAAAATTAACAAAGCAGTAATTCGTCTCACATAGACAGGTTTAAATTTACCTGAACCCAATCGTGAACCAATCTGTCCACCCATAAAGACAGCAAGCAATAGAAAAATCATGAGTTGCCAATCCATCATCGGAAAACCGCGTGAGACTTGACCAATTAAACCACTGATTGAGTTAACCAAAATAAATACGCCCGCTAAAGCGGAGATCTTCTTTGCTTCGGCCCAGTTTAAAAAATGCAAAATGGGAGCAAGGAAAATCCCCCCTCCTATGCTTACCAATCCCGAAAGGAAACCAATAACACCTCCCAAAGCAGTTTTGCTGATCGTGTTATCAATCCGCAAGGAGGAAACACGCTTCGCATCCTGTTGTATCCAAAGAAAGGCAGAAGCAACCAACAGGGTAACGCCAAGTAAAATAAAGAACACCGAATCCTGCAGTTTCCAGAAGCCACCAACAAACGCCATGGGCACACTTGCAATTAGGAATGGCCAGATTTCTCTCCACGACAGCTTACCTTGCTTGTAAAAAATAATTGTCCCACCGGTAACGACCACAATATTGCATAGCAAGGCGGTAGGTCTGATTACTTCGGGCAGCAAACCAAAGAAAGGCTGCGCCATGAGGGCGAGATAACTCGAGCCTCCGCCAAAACCAACCGAAGAATAAATGAGTGCAATAAAAAAAAATGAAATCAAGAGCAGGTAAAACTCCATCGTGTTATCCACCTATGGTTGACATCGACTCGATAGCAGGTGCACCACTTTTCCTTCTTTCCTCTGCTTCAAAACCATTGCGTGGGCGGTTGCCAAGTGCCTTCAGCAATTCTATTTTGATTTCTGCATCACTTTTCCCTTCGCGCATAAGGTTTTTGATGTTGAGAACACCATCGTCATATAAACAGGTTTTCAAAACACCTTGCGCTGTAATGCGGATGCGATTGCACGTGCCACAAAACGTGCGGCTGAATGCTGCTATCACGCCTACATTGCCAGCATAACCAGGAACCTGATAATTATAAGAAGTTGAATGTGCCTCATCCTGCAATTTTATCAGTGATGGATAACGCTCCTGAATCAGGCCTATGATTTTTTTGTAGGTCCATGGCAACGAAGTGTGATGACTTCCCTCACCGTTGAACGGCATCTCTTCAATGAACCGCACAGAGACAGGAAGCGATCTGGTCATTTCCACCATAGGCAGAATGTCATCAATGTTCTTTCCATCCATGACCACCGCATTGATTTTTACCGGAATACCATGCCTGATAAATTGCTGAAGGGTGTCCCAGGTTTTTTCAAACTCATCCCTTCGCGTGATGGTCTTAAATCGTTCTCGGTCGAGCGTATCCAGACTTAAATTTACGGAGGCAATACCCAGCGCTTTGAGTTCTTCTATATGAGGAGCCGTGAGAATTCCATTCGTAGTAAGATGAACGTCTTTAATGCCGTTGATATGAACAATATTTCTCAGCAGACTCATCAGATCAGTTCGCACGAAAGGCTCGCCACCGGTCAACCGGATTTTTGAAATCCCCATCGAGGCCATTAATGTGATGAGTCGTTCAATTTCTTCAAAGCTGAGCAACTCTTTTTTGGGCATATACTTTATGCCCTCCTCAGGCATGCAATAAAAGCAACGCAGGTTGCACCGGTCCGTTACCGCCAGGCGCAGGTAGTTGATGGGTCTGCCGTGATTATCAAAAAGTTGTGATGTTGCCATTTATGTTCGAAAGATAGAAATGATCATTCAAATAACCCGAATGAAAGTACTGTGTATATTTGTTAAATGAAGATTAAGGTAAAAACGTTCGGTATTTCGCGCGACATTCTCGGTGGCCGGGAAGTGACTTTAGAGCTGGAAGGCAACTCAGTGGCCGATTTAAGAAAGACACTTTCGGCCCGGTTTCCTGCATTGAATAAGTTAAATTCATTGTTCATAGCGGTAAATCAAAATTATGCCGCTGACGAAACAACCCTTTCTGAAACCGATGAAATTGCCCTGATACCTCCCGTAAGTGGCGGATGAAGAATCAGAAAGAAATGAGACAAAAGACTAAGTACTCAAGAAAAACCAGTAATGATTGAAATAACCGACAAACCCATAGATATTTTAAAAGTGATTGAGGCTGCCTCCCTGCATGAGGCAGGAGCAATCAATACATTCATTGGCACGGTACGCAATCAGACGTCAGGAAAAAAAGTGCTTCGACTGGAGTATGAAGCCTATGAACCGATGGCTGTTTCTGAAATAAATAAGATTATTGATACGGCAGGAAAAACATGGCACCTGTTAGGATGTGCGGTGAGCCATCGCACGGGAACTCTCATGCCTGGTGAAATTGCCGTTGTAGTTGCCGTATCAACACCCCACCGAAAGGAATCCTTTGCAGTTTGTCAGTTTATCATTGACAACCTGAAAGAAACGGTTCCCATCTGGAAGAAAGAATTCTTTGAAGATGGATCACACTGGGTATCGGCCCACCCTTAATCAGAACTGACTGATAATCATCACCATCAACGTGATGATGGCAACAGCAATGATAAACCCAGTTGAGATAACCAACAACAAATCACGATTGATCGAATTGAAAAGAAATTCTGGTAACAGATTTTTTCCTGATGATTTCATAAGCCATTTTTTTTATAGACTACCAAAATTACGAGGATTGATTTGAAAAAGTTTTACGAAATCATCGTGAATAAAACAAAAAGTGATTTCACCCGTTTGCGTAAAAAAATAGTTACAGAATCAATTAACCATACGCCCTGTAAGTGATTAAGAAATTGATGATTAGAGTAAATTATTGAAAAAACAGGCAGTTGAAAAAAAACGGCTGAGAAGTACTCACTGGTTATTTTTTCTCTTAAAATCTTTCTTTCCGCCACTCTTCGCCATCAGTTTTATCTCTTCAATGATCATGTTGTGCGACAAAGCCTTGCACATGTCGTAGATGGTGAGTGCCGCTACGGAGGCCGCTGTCAGGGCTTCCATCTCCACTCCTGTTTTAGAGGTAATGATCGCTTCCGTGTCGATGATCGCTTTATTTTTTTTTACCGTGATGCGGATTTTACAATCTTCCAGCGAAAGCGGATGACAAAATGGTATCAGTTCATGTGTCTTTTTTGCAGCCATCACACCGGCAATAATAGCCGTTTGAAAGACCGGACCTTTCTTTGTAATCAGTTCATCACCTTTCATTTGAGAAACAATCTCTTTTCCTAACTGAACCACAGCTTGTGCCCTGGCAACTCGTCTGGAAATATCTTTTTTCAGATACGTCAACCATTTGTGGGTTGCCGGTAGCATCAATATGCGTAAATTGTTTTTTCATTATTCAAATCTAAACAAAACATGGTAAGCGTTGAGGAAGCGGAATCAATAATTCTTGGCAATCTGTTCAAACCCAGAAATATCAAAGATTGAAATTGAAGGTGCCACGGGCCACGTGCTGGCAGAATCTATCGAAGCCGATCGCGATTTTCCTCCTTTCAACCGTGTAGCCATGGATGGAATTGCCATTCGCTATGAAACTTTCAACAACGGACAACGGACATTTTCACTCGAGGGAATTCAGGCGGCAGGAATGCCTCCACAAAAACTTCAAGACTCTCATAATGCCATCGAAGTAATGACGGGCGCTATGCTACCCGAAGGAACTGACACTGTAATTCGTTATGAAGATCTTGATATACAAAATGGAAAAGCTCAGATTTTCACAGATACCATTGAACCAAGTCAGAACATCCATGCGCAAGGTCAGGATTGCAGGAAGGGTGATCGGTTACTGTCTGAAGGTCTTAAAATATCACCGGCAGAAATTGCCTTGCTTGCGTCTGTTGGAAAAAGTCATGTCCATGTTTTTAAATTACCCAAAACAGCCATCATCAGCACCGGTGATGAACTGGTGGGCATTGACGAACAACCTCTTCCGTGGCAAATACGCAAGTCAAATTCCTATGCGTTGCAGGCTGCATTCAAACAGATGGATCATCACGCTGATCAGTTTCATATTTCCGATAATGAGCAATCCCTTGCCAGCGAACTCAAAAAGATTTTCGAAAACTATGAGTTGATTATTCTTTCCGGTGGCGTATCGAAAGGAAAGTATGACTTTGTGCCAAAGACACTGGAACAACTGGGTGTTCAAAAACTTTTCCACCAGGTAAGTCAGAAACCAGGCAAGCCGTTATGGTTTGGAAAAAGTGCATCACACACGGTTTTTGCTTTGCCGGGCAATCCCGTTTCAACGTACATGTGCTTTTACCGATTTATAAAACCGTGGCTTGAAAAAAGTACTGGATTAAATATTAAAAAGAGTTTCGCCATACTATCTGAGGATTTTCAATTCAAGCCTCCCCTTACTTATTTCCTGCAGGTAAAAACCGTAAACGAACAAGGCAGACTGATGGCCTACGCAAATGCTGGTGGCGGATCAGGAGATTTTGCAAACCTTAAAGAAGTGGATGGCTTCCTGGAGCTGCCAAAAGATAAAAGCGTTTTCAAGGGAGGAGAAGCTTTTCCCTTTTATTCGTTCAGGGCATGAACAATAGTTTGATTCAAATAAGTTTTGCGCTCATCATTTCCATTACTGGGATGATTTTGCTTTCGCGATATCTTAATCTCCACGCATTTTTCTCACTTATCGCTGCATCTCTGACCTATGTACTCATGATTGGTAAAAACTCGTTGATGGGAGTGCGAAAACTGGCACGAAGAATCACTACATTAATTACTTCCATTATTTTATTTCAGTTCGTGTGAAAATATTGATTGCACCCGATAAATTTAAAGGATCACTCTCCGCTTCTGAAGTGTGCGAAGCAGTGAGTGAAGCATTGATGGAATTAGATTCTTACAGTGAAATCTTGAAAGTTCCATTGGCAGACGGAGGAGAAGGCACTTTTGAAATACTGGTAGAAAACAGTAAGGGCAGGGTAAAAAAAACTACTGTGCTTGATCCTCTTCACCGACCTATTCAGGCCGATTATGGATTATCGCAAGATGGCACGACTGCATTTATAGAAATGGCAACCGCCAGCGGACTGCAACTCTTGAAAGAAACTGAACGCAATCCCTTATACACCTCCACTATTGGCACTGGCCAGTTGATTCTCGATGCGATTAATGAAGGTGTAACCAACATCATTCTGGGTATCGGGGGAAGCGCCACCAATGACGCAGGCATAGGCATGGCACATGCTCTGGGATTTCGATTCCTCAACAAAAAAAAAGAATCCCTATCACCAGTTGGACAATCACTTTCTGAAATTGATTTGATTGATGATACGAATGTTGATGCCCGCTTGCGCAAAGTCAACGTTACTGTGTTATGTGATGTTGATAATCCACTTTACGGAACGCAAGGCGCTGCGCATGTTTATGGTCCGCAGAAAGGAGCCACAATTGAAACGGTGAAAGAACTGGATCATGGATTAAAACATTTTGCGGATTTAGTTAAATCAGTGTATGGTGATGATTTGAATTTTCCCGGAGCAGGCGCTGCCGGAGGAATGGGTGCAGGAGCACGATTTTTTTTAAACGCAAAATTCCAACGAGGCATTGATTACATCAGCGAGCTAAGCAGCCTTGAAGAAAAAATCAAAGCTTCAGACATGATCATAACCGGTGAAGGAAAAGTGGATGAACAAACTTTTTCAGGTAAAGTGGTGGCGCACGTTTTATCTTTAGCCTCTCAAAATAAAAAAGCAATTTTCATTATATGCGGCCAGTGCACGCTCTCTTCCGATGAACTAAAGAAGTATGGTGCCTCCCACGTAATTTCATTGGTAAATCATCCGTCAGAACTTCATATTGCCATGACACAACCTGGTCCACTCATTAAATCAAAAATCAAACAGCGCTGCTGGATCTGATATAAAAAAACAATTATGAAATCATCACGGAGAACATTTCTAAAAACATTTTCAATAACAACCGCCTGGCTGCTGGGTGGTGGAATTCAAGGAACTTACAGCCGCTGAGGTTCTTTCCCTAAAGAGCAAAGTAGTCCTTCGGTTTGCCGTGGCCAGCGATGGTCATTACGGACAACCCAATACAAGTTATGATGATTTCATCTCGCAGATTACTCAGCATATTAATCTTTTCCATAAGCAATCTCCCCTTGCAGGGTTGTGTAATCAATGGCGACATTATTCATGATAAAAAAGAATTTCTTATTACAGGCGAAACAAAAACTGGATCAGTTAACTATGCCCTACTATGTAACCAAAGGCAATCATGACATGGTAAGTGATGACTACTGGAAAGAAGTCTGGGGAGTGCCCGTTAATTATGAAAAGTCATTCAAGAAAAATACTTTCCTGATGCTCACTACCTCGAACGAAAAAGGAGAATACCTGTCGCCCGATTTAGACTTGGCTGAAAAGCAAACTGGATCAAACATAAAAAACAAAAGAACATTTTCTTGTTCCTTCACATTCCGCAATACAAATGGACCGCCAACGCCATTGATACGCCTGCCTTTTTTGAATTGGTAAAAGAATACCGAAACATCAAAGCGGTATTTCATGGTCATGAGCATGATCAGGATGGAGTAAAAATCATGAATGATATACCGTATCTTTTTGATTCGCATTTTGGAGGCAACTGGGGCACTTCTTATCGCGGATTCAGAGTAGTTGAGTTACTCAAGGACAACTCCATGATCACGTATATCATGAATCCGACTGAGAAAATAAATGAATCCACGCATTGAATTTAAAATGTTCCGGCAAAGTCCTCAGTCGTATTATAAATCGTATCAAACAGCTATAAATCAAGCTTTCGAAAATCTGGTTATTCCAATAAACCCTTCATTCAATTTGCACCACGAAGCAGGCAAGCGTAATTTTGCAGCGCTACAAGAAACTGATACCATGTTCGATAGTTTAAGTCTCAAGATTAGATAAGGCCTTTCAAACCCTCAAGGGCCAGGGAAGGATCACCGAAATAAATGTTGCCTACCACGGTAAAGGAAATCCGCAAAGCGTTAATCGATGCGGATGTTAACTATAAAGTTGCCAAAGAGGTTACTGATGACATCAAGGAGCAGGCCATGGGCCAGAACGTGCTCACGTCCATTTCTCCCGGACAGCTCCTCACCAAAATCACCAGTGATGAACTAACCCGCCTGATGGGTGGAGAAAGTGAAGACATCAGCCTGGAGGGAAATCCATCGATCATTCTGATTGCCGGTCTGCAAGGTTCTGGTAAAACTACTTTTTCAGGAAAACTCGCCAGCTATTTAAAACGTCAGGGTCGCCAGGTTTTATTGACTGCGTGTGATATTTACCGTCCTGCGGCAATTGATCAGTTAAAAGTATTGGGTGAACAAGTAGGCGTAGAGGTGTATGCCGAACCAGAAAATAAAGACGCTGTAAAAATTGCAAAAGCAGCGATCGAGCACGCGAAGAAAAATAATTTCCGTGTGGTGATTGTAGATACCGCAGGTCGCCTGGCAGTGGATGAGCAGATGATGGATGAGATTGCGAAATTAAAGGAAGCACTCAAGCCATCAGAGACACTTATTTGTTGTGGACTCCATGACCGGTCAGGATGCGGTGAACACAGCTAAAACATTCAATGATCGTTTGAATTTCACCGGAGTAGTGCTTACCAAATTAGATGGTGATACACGCGGTGGTGCTGCGCTTTCCATTCGCAGAGTAGTTGAGAAGCCTATCAAGTTCATCAGCTCAGGCGAAAAGATGGAAGCCATTGACCGCTTCTATCCCGATCGTATGGCGAGTCGTATTCTCGGCATGGGTGATGTGGTGAGTCTGGTTGAAAAGGCACAACAAACGTTCGATGAAGAAGAAACGCGCAGGCTCAATGCCAAGATGCGCAAGAATCAGTTTGACTTCAACGATTTCATTTCGCAGTTGGAGCAAATCAAAAAGATGGGTAACATGAAGGACCTGTTGGGCATGATTCCCGGCATGGGCAAAGCCATGAAAGGCATTGACATTGACGATAATTCTTTTAAACCCATTGAAGCGATCATTCGCTCCATGACGCATGAAGAAAGATCAAATCCTGAAAAAATAAATGCCAGTCGGAAAAACAGAATTGCCAAAGGTAGCGGCACCAATGTGCCGCAGGTAAATCAATTACTCAAACAGTTTGAAGACATGCGCAAGTTGATGAAGACCATGAACAAGATGGGTGGCGGCAAGCGTGCATTGAATGCGTTGAATCCTTTTGGCCGATAATTTAATATTCTTTCCAGGTACTCATAAATATGAAACTCACCGCTCGCAATACCCATCGCGATGTTGCCTACTTTTTTCTCGGTCTCATCATTGCTTTCTCCCTTTCAGGAATTTTTCTCAATCACCGTCAGGCATGGCACCCAAGGAGATACTCTTATAATTCGGAGGAAATCATTTTAAAGTCGCTGGTGTCAAAAGATTCGGTTACTGATCAATTCATTGCTGCCTTCACGGAAGAATTCAAGATTAATGATAACCTGCGAAGATTTTCTGTCGATGGAAATACCTTACGAATCTCGTACACCAGCAATGATGTGCAGATTGATCTTTCAAGCGGAAAGGGAAAAATTGAATCGTATCGCACTACGCCCATTCTAGGTCAAATGACGAAATTACATGTTGATACCAGCAAGTGGTGGATTTATTACTCCGATGTTTTTGGAATAGCCATGCTGGTAATTGCCTTTACCGGAATGTTTATACAGAAAGGAGAAAATAGCTTTTGGGGGCGTGGGTGGAAGCTGGCCTTGTTAGGATTGATCTTTCCTCTTATCTTTCTGTTCTTACTTTCCTGATATTAAACTATGTCCGCCACTGACTCACTTTTTCAAACCCTTTTAAAAGACGAAGTCTCTACCTACGGGCAATTAAAAAAATTTACTTCCGGATCAGTCATACAGCAGGAAGACAGCTACATCAAGGCCATACCCTTGGTTTTAAACGGCAGCCTGAAAGTAATGCGTACTGATACGGATGGGCATGAAATACTACTATATTATATCACACCCGGTGAAAGTTGCATCATGTCATTCCTTGGAGGAATCCACAACGAAACCAGTAAGGTAAAAGCAATTGTGGAAGAAGACGCTGAGATTCTTTTTATTCCGGTTGAAAAAGCGAGTGAATGGGTCAAGAAATTTCCTGAATGGTCGGACTTTATATTCAAACTGTACCACAAGCGGTTTGAAGAACTACTGACTGCTGTAAATGCCATAGCATTTCAAAAACTCGACATGCGATTGCTGCAACTATTAAAACAAAAATCTGATTTATATCAATCGAAAGAAATAAAAATTACCCACCAGCAACTGGCCGATGAACTCGGTACAGCCCGCGAGGCGGTTTCACGGGTGATGAAGCAAATGGAGAACGAAGGTCTGGTAATCCTGTCGCGAAATAAAATTACCCTTCTGTAACGCAGGTTACAGACTACCCCACATTACTTCTCTAATTTTGCATTGGAAAATTACAATGCCAATGCAGTTTATCAAAAGTCATTTCATAACAATAGTTGGAGTATTTATCGGGTTAGCCGCTGGGTATGTGTATTGGCATGAAGTTGGGTGTCTCAGCGGCACCTGCCCGATCACATCAAGTCCGGTAAACTCTTCCATCTACGGAGCCCTCATGGGAGGTCTTACCTTCAATATGTTTCAAAAGAAAAAATAAAATTATCTAAATATAGTATGGTTGAAAAATTAATTCAGAATGGTGAAGGCACAATCATTGATGTACGCACCAGAGCAGAATTTCAAGGTGGAAATGCAGCAGGATCCGTTAATATTCCGGTGAACGAACTTATCAAGCGAATCGATGAAGTTAAGTCTTTGCAATACCCGCTTGTTTTATGCTGTGCATCGGGTGGCCGCAGTTCCATGGCTGCTCATCTCCTTAAGCAACAGGGCATTGAATGTCATGATGCAGGTTCATGGCTTACCGTGAATTATTTACAGAGTCAATCTGTTAGGAAAGTAGCATGATCGAATTATTAAAAAGTTTACTCGGGCTGGGTCCGAAAGTAGATTACGCTGGCCTGGTAAAACAAGGTGCCGTAGTATTGGATGTACGCACCAAGGGTGAATTTAATGGCGGGCACATTCGTGGGTCGGTAAATATCCCTGTTGATCAGCTAAACAATAACATTGGTCGCTTATCCGATAAAAATAAAGTAATCATAACCTGTTGCGCCTCTGGCAATCGCAGTGGAATGGCAAAAAGAATACTGGCTTCAAAAGGATATACACAAGTATATAACGGTGGCGGCTGGATGAGTCTTCAGAAATAAACTATCATAATTATGGACCCCTCATTATTATAATATTCAGATTCAGTGGAACAAAGACCGTAAAGGTTTTATGTGTTCCCCGGAACTGAATGCACCCTCCCAGAGCGGAGGTTGCATTGAGGTGGCCACTCCCCCAGAGTTTCCGAAAGGAATCCCTGGCATATGGTCGCCTGAGCATTTATTTACTGCATCGGTAAGCAGTTGCTTAATGACCACTTTTCTGGCCGTTGCTGAAAATTCAAAATTGGAATTCAATTCTTTTTCCTGTAACTCTAAAGGTAAACTGGAACAGGTTGATGGTAAATTTTTAATGACCGAAGTAATTCTCGAACCTACAGTTACAATCTCTCACGAAAAAGATCGTGAGCGCGCTGAACGGGTACTTCAAAAAGCAGAAGCTGCCTGTTTGATTTCGAACTCGATTAAATCAAAAGTGACCATGATGCCTACTATCGTGGTGGGCGCTTTTGAACAAACCTTGAATTAATATGGCAAAGGACACATTTACCGAACTGATTAAAAGCGATAAACCCGTTCTGGTAGATTTTTCAGCGGAATGGTGTGGCCCCTGCAAAATGATGAAACCTATTCTGGAAGATCTTAAATCCAAAGTGGGTGATAAGGCAAAAATCGTTAAAATAGACGTAGATAAAAACCCGGGTATCGCTCAGTCATTCAGGGTGCAGGGTGTACCTACTCTGATCATCTTTAAAAATGGCGAACCCAAATGGCGCCAGTCAGGCGTGGTTCAGTCAGAATTTTTAAAACGTCAGATTGAGCAACTCCTCTGATCAGAAAGCCATTCATCAAAAATCAATTATAAAATAAGCCTCCTGAAAAACATTTCTGGTGGCTTATTCGTTTTTCATTGAGTTATGATTATTTTAAATGTCTATCTTTCCAATCCATGATATTTAAAATTCGAAACCAATCGAAAAACTTAATTTAAACACACAAAACACTATGAAAAGACAAGTAAGCATGCTGTTCACACTTACTGGCCCTGATTTTTTCAATTGGAGCCCTTGCACAAGACAAAAAACCGGCAAGCCCACCTGCCAAAGCAGAAGGCTCAATTGATGGAATAAAAGTTACAGTTGATTATGCGCAACCATCCGCAAAAGGACGGAAAATTATGGGTGATCTGGTTCCATACGGAAAAGTATGGCGCACGGGTGCCAATGCAGTAACTGCCATTGAATTCAGTGCTGATGCTAAAATTGAAGGCAAGGCATTGCCTAAAGGTAAATATGGTTTGTATACAATTCCTGGCGAAAATGAATGGGTGATTGTATTCAATAAGCAAGCATCTGGAAGTCCTTATGATTACTCTGATAAACAAGATGCATTAAGGGTGACTGTGAAGCCTGGAAAAGCTGCTGCTTTTGTTGAAACTTTTACAATAGCGGTTGAAAAAAACAACGTGGTGTTAAAGTGGGAGAACACATCGGTATCATTTAAAGTATCAAAATAATAGTTTCTATTCTTTAAATTAAAAGTGAAAGCCCCAGATCATCGGGGCTTTTTTATTTTCGCGAAATGAAGTAGCTTGTCATACTTCAAACTTTTTATGCAGGTATTAGGAAGATCTGACCGTGTTGATTTACCCGAACTTGGGCTTTCTGACATTCATGCAAAAATTGATACCGGTGCATACAATTGCAGTCTGCATTGTTCTTCAGCAGAAGTTGTAAATGGGAAACTTGAATTTGTATTGCTTGATGAAGAACATCCTGAATTTACCGGTATGAAATTCACGTTTAAAAAATTCGAAAAGCGGGAAATAAAAAATTCGTTTGGTGAGGCAGAAATGAGATTTGTGATCAAAACACGAATAAAAATATACGATTATGTGATAAGGGCTGAGTTTTCGTTGAGCGACCGTGGAAATTTAAAGTTCCCGGTATTACTGGGTCGCAAAATTTTGCGTAACAGGTTTTTAATTGATGTGACCAAAAAGGATTTATCGTATCAAACTAAATTAAAAGGCGTATGAATATCGCCATACTTTCCCGCGATCCAAAATTGTATTCCACCAGGCGACTGAAAGAAGCCGGAGAAAAGAGAGGACATCGAGTGGAAATCATCGATCACATGAAGTGTGTTCTGTTGATTGAAAAAAAGAATCCGATGGTTTGGTACAATGGCCGCAAACTCGATTACTTCGATGCGATCATTCCACGCATTGGTGCTTCCGTAACTTTTTATGGTGCCGCAGTAGTGCGTCAATTTGAGATGATGAAGGTGTTTAGTGCTGTGGAATCTCAAGCACTCATTCGATCTCGTGATAAACTCCGCTGCCTGCAGATTCTTTCAAGAGCAGGACTTGGTTTGCCTAAAACCATTTTCATGGATTACACGAAAGATACCGAAGGAATAGTGGAAGCCGTGGGCGGAGCACCTGTTGTGATAAAATTACTGGAAGGAACACAAGGACTTGGTGTGGTGCTTGGCCGAAAATAAAAAAGCGGCACAATCCGTAATTGAAGCATTTCATGGAGTGAAAACCAGAATCATTGTGCAGGAATTTATCAAGGAATCAAAAGGTGCCGACATACGTGCGTTTGTAGTGAATGGAGAAGTGGTGGGCGCCATGCGAAGACAAGCTACGCGCGAAGGTGAGTTCAGATCAAACCTACATCGTGGCGGTGTGGCCACCGTGGTGAAATTGGATCGTCATGAAAAACATGCAGCTATTGAAGCTGCAAAAAAAATGGGTCTGGGCGTAGCGGGTGTAGATATGCTTCCTTCAAAAAGAGGTCCTCTCATCGTTGAAGTAAATTCTTCACCTGGCCTGGAAGGAATTGAAGGCGCGACCAAGGTAGACATCGCTGGCAAAATCTATCAATATCTGGAAAAACATGCAGGTAAAAAGAAAATTCAAAAGGATAAAGTGAATGCATAACTGGATACGTGATCTACACAATCTTGAAAACAGTATTGGTAATCAGGAAATACCATGAAAGAAGTAAGCATAGGTGAACATCATCTGAGACCGGGAGAATTTAAGGAGATCATAATCAATATTGCCCGACTTCCATCGCGCACTCAAATTGATACTCCGATTTATGCCTATCGTGGACTTGAAGATGGCCCGGTACTGGCACTAACAGCTGGCATGCATGGTGATGAAATAAATGGAATGGAGATTGTTCGCAGAATATTTGATGCAGGTCACAACCGCGTGAAGCGAGGCACTGTTATCTGTATGCCTGTTATCAATATTTATGGATTTCTTAACTACTCACGTGAAGTGCCCGATGGAAAAGATGTGAATCGTTCCTTTCCCGGGAGTAAAAACGGTTCTCTTGGCTTCGCGGGTAGCATATCATATCACTCATGATGTCATTACCCTACATTGATTATGGTATTGACTTTCACACCGGTGGATGCCATGCGCACCAATTATCCACAGATCCGTTGTGTTATGTCGGATGAAAAGAATGTTGAACTGGCAAATGCCTTTCATGCACCCTTTACCATCGACTCACCCTTTCGTCCACATTCAATCCGGCAAACGGCAGCCAAACATGGAAAAAATATTATTGTTTATGAAGGTGGTGAATCACTTACGATTTGATCAGCAAGCAATTGAAGAAGGTATCAATGGAACACTTCGTCTGATGAAACATCTTACACATGATTGACTGGGCACCTGATCCAAAAGAAGAAAATAAAATTATCTGGAATTCTTCCTGGGCACGTGCCCAGCATGCAGGGCTTGTTTCAGTCTGCCATAAATTGTGGTGAACTCGTTCATAAAAATCAAATCGTTGGCACCATTACCGATCCCTTTGGCGAATTCAAAGAGCAGGTAAAAGCACCCTCCACAGGTTATGTCGTTGGGTTAAATAATCATCCCGTAGTCAATGCCGGTGATGCATTGCTGCACATTGGTATGGACAACTTCTGCAAGATTGATGGAAGTGGTGAAGATTGAATCTTGACATACAAGTCCTGAAACAATCTGTGATGGTCGAAGTTTAAAAATCAGGACAAGGAATCATCAGTTTATCCTTGGGTGGCTTTCGTGGATTTCGTGTAGACCATGAATACACTAAACTAAATTCATGAGCACCTCCACTTGCAGGTCCCAATTGAGAAATCGTATAGTCATAACTATATCCAATGTTCAAAATATCCTTGGCTCCTTTTTTCGTAAAGCCAATCGAAAAAACAAGTGATTCATTATTGGTAAATCCATTTACTTTCTTATAAGGTACTCCCCTGTACCAGGTTCCAATTATGATTGGTTCGAACGTGAAATAGAATCCTAGATCCATCTGATCAAATTCTCCCTGATGCCGATATTGAAAAGCTGGCGCAACACTTCGTTCCTGTTCTTTTCTATAAAATCCATCACCCATTTCACCTGGCTTAAAATAGAATTTTAAACCCGAATGAACAGAGAGTTTCATGGGCAGCTTACTCTCTTCACCCAATCAACGACTGATTGGGTTGAGTAACATGATGAGCAGCAACGCCAAACCAGGCGCGCTTGCTGTAAAGCAATCCACCAAAAGAAATGTCAGGAAAAAATTTGGATTGTCCGGTATTTAATGCTTCTGCAGATGTAGGATTGATTACATCCCCTGTCAATGGATCAAATTGATCTCCAAACGTGAGTTTATCAAAGTTAATGGATCGGTTATAAATGGCTGCCTGAAAACCAGGACGAAAAGAAAGTCCCTTTAGCAATCTGAAGGTCATAAGAATATTGAAATGCCAGGCTTGTGGATTGCAACCCAAGAACACCTTCGCGATCGCGGGTCAGTAACACTCCTATTCCACTGTTTTTATCTTCAATGTAGGTGTCATAGAAAGCAGAAATAGGTATTGAAATTAGCATCGATGGCTGGCCATTGATTACGATAGTTAATTCCTACCCGGTTCTGATCTGGTGGAGCCGGCAAAGGCGGGATTAAGATAGAGTGGAGCTGCATAAAATTGTGAATACTGCGGATCCTGAGCAGTTACCGAACCTCATTCCCAACAGGATACATACACAGCAAAAAAGAGCAATTCTTATGCATTCAAAAGTATTTAAGCAGATGTGCAATCAGAGCAAATTAAATTCTTTAATAACATTAAAAAAAACATTTAACGACAAATAGCAATGATTCGTCTTGCTACCAACGATAATTTCATTCAAAATATATACTTTAGTGTAATTAGGACGTTTTAAATTTCGGATTTGAAATGACTGGGGACTAAAAGATATAAAAACGTCAATAGGAATAGTTAAGCAATTCATCATGAAAAGAAAGCATACAGAATGAAATCAAAAGCAAATAAGTAGCAGACGATATGAGGGGAAAATACTATTATAGAAACCATTTTATTTGCTTGCATTGCTTATTTTGTTTAATGCGGCCCACATGTTATTCGGTCAGGATCTTAAACAACACAACTGGTATTTCGGCAATTCTACCCAGGCAATACGGTTTAACGAGGAACCAATGCTGCCCAGTTAATAAATGATCAGGCACTTCCATTCAACAGTGGCGGTGCAGCCGTGGCCACTGATCCGGCAACAGCCAATTTATTATTTTATACGGATGGTGTGCAGGTTTATGATGCGAATCATTTGCTTATGCCAAATGGAAATGGACTCAATGGCCAACCAGATGCAAACCAACCCGTTGCACTATCTCCTGTACCCGGTCAGACGAATAAATATTATATTTTCACCAACTCAGCCAATTATACAACCGGAGGTTCGATCAGCAGAAGCATCGTAGATCTGTCTCAATTTGGTAATGCTGTTTTTCCGGCACCCGCTACCGGTGTGGTGGAAGCTAGCAAAGAATATAGCAGTTGCAGGATTAACCAATCGGTCGGAAGGAATGATCGTAGTTCCTCATAGAAACAGAACTGATTTCTGGCTGATTACTCATCAAAACGGAACCCAGAGTTATTCTGCAACCCTGATTGATGCAACAGCTACCTTTCCAACCACAATTACATCAGGTGTCTGGAGCTACCGATTTCGGTAGCCAATTTTTCTTACCATCCTGCATCACAAAAAATTGCCGTTTCACCTCAGGATCCCAATACCAGATGCTATCATACTAAACTTTGATAACGATCTGGGTGTGTTTTCTCCTGATCGTATCATTTTAAATTCAGCTCAGCCAGTACAACCAATCAATCCATTTATGATATCGAGTGGGATCCCAACGGGCGATATTTATATTTATCACGCCAGGGAAAACAGGCATCACTGCAGATGTTCTGCAATATGATTATCAGAATCCTTCCATTACCCTTACTTCAGTGCTATCTGCACCGGTATTCAGAAGTTATGGCTTGCAGACTAGCACCTGATAGCTGCCATTTATCATTTATATCAGGCCGTTTCGGGTGGACCATTTCTCGTTGGCAAATTTACCAACACCGATACCGTTGCAACAGCAGTAATAAATACACAGTCATTATTTTCCGCTGCCGATTTTAATGGAACGCAATTTCCCTCCTTCACACCAGAAGACAGCGTTATTATATCAGTGAATTTTACATCGATAGGAACTTGTCAGAACTCACCTACTGCATTCTTCCCAACCGTTACACCCAATGCCGATAGTCTTCGCTGGGATTTTGGTGATGGAAATACTTCCCGTGGCTGGAGCCCGATACACACATACGAAAGTGCCGGAAGTTTCAATGTCGGCCTCACAGCATTTTATCGCGGACAACAACAAACTACCACATTGCCTGTAAACATTACCGCATTCCCTCTTGCAATTGCAATTGGTACAAGACACTACGGCATGTAGTTGCGAACTTCCTTTTCCAAAAGATAAAACGGCAGTCCCCTGCAATCCTCTATTCAGTCCGTACCCCTTACCATTCAAGGCGGTGTGCCAACGTCAATAATCTGGTCGAATGGTGATACCGGCAATACACTCACCCCTGACTCTGTTGGTTATTACTATGTAGTGGTAACGGATGCCTCAGGTTGCTCTGCTTATGCCGGAGTGAACGTAAAAGAATATGGCATACAGGATGCAAGGTCTAATGTCTGGTATTTTGGAAACAAGGCAGGGATTGATTTCAACCCGATTTTCAATACACCACCCGGACCGGCACTGGCGCTGGCAATAGTATTATGGATGCACCTGAAGGTTGCGCTACGATCAGTGACCGGAATGGAAATCTGATATTCTATACCGATGGTGACAAGGTTTTTGATAAAACCCATACCCAGATTGATGAGGTATTGGTGGAGATCCTGCCTCTTCACAATCGTCTGTTATTGTGCCTGTGCCGGGTGATGAAACCTTGTATTATATCTTCACCACACAAGCTATCAGCGGAACCTCTCTATATGAAGTGAGATACTCGTTATTCGATCTCAAACGAAATAGTGGCAAGGGCGAGCTGACTCAGAAAAATATTTTACTCTTTTCAAAAAGCACTGAACGTATAACAGCTACTCCTCAGTGGCTGATTGTCCATGAATATGGAAACAATACGTTCCGCACCTACCCGATCACACCGCAAGGTATTGGTGAGCCGGTGTATTCAGAGATTGGATCTGTCCACTCCTTCAACGTTCCACAACAAGGTGAAGGCTATATGAAAATAGGACCAGACAATAATCTGGCGGTAACCTTATCAACACCTGGTGTTAGTAATTTAATTGAACTGTTTCAGCTTGACAATGCTACGGGCCGGTTAACCAATTATCGCAAGATTGATCTTAAAGAACCCAATGGACAGGTTTATGGTGTTGAGTTTTCACCGGGTGGAAATAAAATTTTTGCAACCGTAAAAGGTACTCCAACACCTTCAGTCCTGTTTGAATATTTTCTTGACTCACTGAATAATCCATTCTTCAAACAACGCATAGAACAAAATGGTGAATTTGGCGCTTTGCAGTTAGGCCCTGACGGGCAGATCTATATGGCAATAAATGGTAGCAACACCCTGGGCACCATTCAGGCAGCCGAAGACACAACACTTCTATCTTCTCTCAACATGAGCGGTTTCAACCTGGCTGGTGGCACCAATAGCCGTCTTGGCCTTCCAAACTTTGTACAAATTCAAGGCAATGCTTTTGGCGGACCTGGATTTTCTTTTGCAGGTGTATGCGTAGGCGACACAACCCGGTTTATCAGGAACACCCACAGATGCCATCGATGAGTTTCAATGGTTCTTCGGTGATGGAGCAAGCAGTACAGAATCCTCGCCTGTTCACCTCTATGCGGCTGCAGGAACCTATACCGTTTCCATGAGATTATTTAACCGATGCAAACTTGACACAACGATTTTTCAGCAAGTGACGATATTCAATCCGCCACCAAGGCCATCAGTTCCTGGAGCCATCGCATTATGTACGGGTGCAGTAACACTGGATGCAAACAACACGAATATACCAGGCCTGACTTATCTGTGGTCAAGCGGTGACACTACAAAAACAGTAACCTTTAATGTACCATCTTTTGTTAATGTGACGAATACAGATGTTAATGGTTGTTTCTCTTCTGCCCAGTCCATAGTTGCTGACAACAGACCCCAGGTAGAACTTGGTGCAGATCTTACCATTTGTGAAGATAATGCCACGCCTGCCTTAAATGCCCTGAATCCCGGTGCTACGTATCTGTGGAATGTGAAGGATTCAAATGGCAATATCATACAAACCAGTAACACACAGACACAGGTAGTCGATACCACAAGCCCAGGAGTGTTTACCTATGAAGTTACCGTTACTGATCCGGTAACCACCTGCTTTATTACCGATGCAAAGGTTTATACAATTAATGTATTTCCTTCGTTTTCCCTCAGTGGTACTAATCCTGTAGGATGCGGCACTGCAACAGGAAGTATTACACTTCAACTTAATAACACTGTACCTGCAGGCGGCCCATACTCCTATTTCCTGTCAGGTCCTGCGGGTTTCAATCAACAAGGCTTCGACCAGTGTACCATCAACGATCGGCCCGTTGGGAGGTAAGGTTGGAGGAACCTATTCAGCCATTGTTTCTGATCAGGTTTCAGGATGTTCCCTATCGAGTTCTGTTGGCCTCTCTGATGCTGTATTTACCGCAACTGCCGCTTCAATTGCACCCAACTGCGATCCGGTTACGGTGCGTGTAACTTCTACAGCGGTTAATTTCCCACTTCAATATACCGTTACCAATAATGGAACAGGTGCGGTTAGTGCCTCCGGAAACAGTGCCTCAGCTGCTTTCAATGTTTCTCCGGGATTGCCGGCTGGAACATACACCATCAGTGTAAGAGATAATCTGGGATGCACTATTGTGATCAATAATGTGGTGGTAGCACCCAATGCTCCGGTGTCGGTAACATTATCTCCTGATTTGTGTGCCGCATCGCCATTCATTGTTGCTTCAGGAGCAACATCCTACACGTGGACTACAAACGTACCAGGTAGTATTGTCAGTGGAGGAAATACTTCAACCATACAATTGCTTCCAGGTGCAGGAACTGTTACCTATACGGTCACCGCCAGTGCAGCGGGCTCATGCCCTGCTGTGCAAACCATAACCGTTGATGTGCCAGGAACAATTACACCATCATTTACACAAAGTGATGCATGCGCAGAGGAAATAATCCTTACAGCATCACCATCGGGTAATTTCACCTACCGGTGGTATAGAGAAGGTGTGCTGCAGCCTGCGCTCCTGGGCCGTCAGATTTTGCTTGGACTTTCAGAAAACGGAGTATCCTATCAGGTGGAAGTTGTCAGCACGCTGACCGGATGCGTTGTTCGCTCTGCACCACAACCCCCTGTGTCGGTTATAACCACGCTAACTGCATCCGTAACGAGTACTCCTGTCTGCGATGATAATAAACCGTTTACGCTTACTGCGACAACCAATACTACTGGAGTAACGTATGCATGGTTCTTTAATGGATCTGTTCTCGGGACTGCTACATCAGCCACCACCAGTCAGATAGCAGCGGGTACTTATCGTGTTGATATCCGTAAAAGCACATGTCTGGCGCAGGCAGAAATTCAGGTAATCAAAGCACCACTTCCTTCAGGTGGTTTACCTGACCGGGTAGTTATTTGCAATGATCCAGACAATCCTGATCCAGGCACTTCCAGCGTAAATCTGGATCCAGGAGATTTTACGTCATATAACTGGTTTAAGAATCAATTAACACTGAACTACACATCCAGGGTACTGAATGCTGACAGTGAAGGAATCTATGAGGTCGATATCACCAATTCGTTTGGTTGTGTCTCAAGAGACAAGACTGATGTAAACAACGAATGCATACCCAAAATCGTAGCACCTACAGCGTTCCGTCCTACCAGTGGCCAGGTAGCCAATAAGGAATTCTCCATTTTCACGTTCTTTATCACTGACAACTTCCAGATCCTTATTTACAATCGCTGGGGTGAACTGGTCTACGAATCAACCGATCGTAATTTCAAATGGAACGGAGGTTATAATAATAATGCAGGACAGCCGGTGCCCGGAGGAATGTATGCATACGTAGTTAGATATGAAAGTGCGTTCAGACCTGATAAAGGGTTGCAGGAAAAACGTGGTGGTGTTTCACTTCTTCGCTAAAACCACATAACTATTTTTGAAAGGCATCTGAAAGCAGATGCCTTTATTTTTTCTTATGCTTTATGTAACTATGTAATCGAATAAGCATCTTGACTTAAATTCAAATAAATATGAAATACGTAATTCTGTTAATCAGCACACTCAGCTTCTTTTCATTTGTAAAGGGTCCTTCCCAAATACTGAATACTTCTCTTACCATTACCGTTCGTGATGACCTTGGTAATACCGTAAGTGGTGCAGAAGTCAGACTTTTTGAAACAGAAGATGATTATCTGAAAGAAACGAATGTAGCCTTCTCGGGCGTATCCGACAGCAAAGGCATCGTAAAACTGAAGAAACTAAAAGCCATCTCCTACTTTGTTATTGCCAACAAAGGGGATAAGGATAATGCCGGTGGAGGTGAACGGATTGGTGCCCTTGAGGAGGGAAAGTTCAACAAGGCTACCGTTATTATTCAATAGGTTCATGAACCGTATTGATCTGGTTAATAGTCTTCGCGACTACCAGACCCCATTTCAGGAAGAGAAAGATTTTATTTTGCGATTTCTTTCCCTGCTACAGGATTTACCTTGTTTTGAACGTACTCATTTGCCTGGTCATATCACAGGATCTGCATGGATTACCGATGCCACGCACACACAGGTGTTGCTGGTTCATCATGCAAAATTAAACAAGTGGGTGCAACCGGGCGGCCATGCGGATGGCGATGAAAATATTCTCAGGGTTGCCCTGAAAGAAGCAGAAGAGGAAACCGGATTAAAAGAATTCAGGATCATAGATCCCAGTACCCCTTTTGATGTTGACATTCATGTTATACCAGCCCGTGCAGAATTTCCAGCGCACTACCATTATGATGTTCGATTTCTGCTTGAAGCTGATCCAGGTAATTCAATTCACGTAAGTGAAGAGTCTTATGATGTTAAATGGATTAAATTGAGTGATCTTGAAAAGTATAATAAGGAAAGATCGGTATGTAGAATGAAAGAGAAATTATTTTGATCCGATCAACAACATACCAAAGGCAATTACCACCAGCCAGAATTTGTACACTGCGATAGCAGGAATAATCACCATCTTCAATTCCATCAACACGGCAAGTAAAACCAACAGCACGGCAACGGCTTTTAATATCGAGCGCGTTTTATTACTCATAACCTGTTTCTTATTTATGCAACATACTGTGTTTATCACATCATGGCAAATTAATTTACCTTTGCATTCGTATGGCTATGATTGGAAACAGTATTGAGATAGCAAAACAACTCCTGGAAAAAGGTGAGCTGGTAGCTATTCCTACCGAAACCGTATATGGCCTTGCAGCCAATGCTTTGAATGAGTTAGCTGTACTGGAGATCTTCAAGGTAAAAAACCGGCCTCAATTCGATCCTCTGATTGTACATGTTGCAAGCATAGCAAAAGCCAAAGAACTGGTTGAATATTTTCCCGAAAAGGCCGAAAAGCTGGCAGGTCATTTCTGGCCAGGTCCGTTAACCTTGCTCTTAAAAAAGAAATCCATCATTCCTGATCTCGTTACTTCAGGATTGGATACTGTTGCCGTGCGCTGTCCAGATCACGTCATGACCCTGGCTCTGCTGAGTGAGCTTTCTTTTCCGCTCGCAGCACCCAGCGCAAATCCATTTGGCTATATAAGCCCTACACACCCCGAACACGTGAATGAACAACTCGGAGATAAAATCAACTACATTCTGGATGGAGGAGAATGTCAGGTTGGAATTGAATCTACGATTGTTGGCTTTGAAAATGAACTGCCTGTTGTGTACAGGCTCGGTGGTTTAAGTATTGAAAAAATTGAATCTGTGGCAGGTCAGGTAAGTGTGCAACTCAATACATCGTCAAACCCGAAAGCGCCTGGTCAGCTTAAAAGTCATTATGCACCTAAGAAAAAGTTGAAACTTGGAAATCTTGATGAGTTAATGCAGACCTATGGTACAAATCGGATTGGCGTGCTTAGTTTTCAATATAAAATTTCACAGATACAACCTGAAAACCAGCTTACTTTATCCGCATCAGGTAATCTTGAAGAAGCAGCCCAACGATTATTTGCCTGCCTTCGCGCACTGGATAAGAAGAATATAGATATTATCTTAGCTGAGAAAGTGCCAGACACAGGACTTGGCAAAGCAATAAATGACCGTCTGCACCGTGCTGCTTCTAACTAAAAAATAATCTCTCAGGTTAGTTCCTTTTTAGCAACGTCTTATTAATTTACATTTTACCTCACTTGAGAAGGATAACTTCTCTGCAACGTGTTCATCTATGACAAAAAAAATTCTTGTCCTTACAGGCGGAGGCGATTGCCCCGGACTCAATGCCGTTATCCGCGGCATAACCAAAAGAGCTAAAAGAGAAAAAGACTGGGAAGTGTACGGAAGTATGGAAGCCTTCAATGGGGTAATGAATGAACCTCAGGAAATAATCCGGTTAACAAGCAAACGCACCGCTGGCATACATATTAGAGGAGGAACGATCCTGAAGACAACCAACAAAGGAAATCCTATAGGGTTTCCTGTAGTTCAACCCGATGGATCAATTAAACTTGAAGATCGTTCTGATGATTTGATAAAAAAACTGAACGAATTAAATTTTGATGCCATCATAAATATAGGAGGAGACGGCTCTCAAAAAATATCTAAAGTTCTTTATGAAAAAGGAGTTCCAATAATTGGCGTACCTAAAACCATTGACAATGATCTCTCAGCAACGGATCTCACATTCGGATTTCAAACTGCCGTACAGATAGCTACCGATAGTTTTGACAAACTGGTAACCACTGCCGAAAGCCACGATCGTGTAATGATCATGGAAGTAATGGGACGTGATGCCGGATGGATTGCCTTGCACACTGCAATAGCCGGAGGTGCCGAAATTTGTCTGGTGCCAGAAATTCCCTACGATATTAATAAGCTGGTTAAAAGAATTGACAGCCGGTATAAACGAGGAAGAGGTTTTGCAAATATTGTTGTTGCTGAAGGAGCAAAACCAAAAGCAGGCAACATCACCGCGGGTAAAGCAGAAAAAGGCTCAGTACATGTTCGGTTAGGTGGTGTGGCTTATCAGCTTTCACAACAATTAAAGGATGCCGGTTGTAAAGCAGAAATCAGAGAGACCGTGCTGGGGCATGTTCAGCGTGGTGGAACTCCCATCGCATTTGATCGGGTGCTGGCAACACTGTTTGGAGTAAAAGCATTTGAACTCGCTATGGAGAAAAGCTTTGGACGAATGGTTGCCTTGAAAAACAATACGATCACTTCCGTAACACTGGAAGAAGCCACCAGGGAATACAATTTTCTTGATAAAAACTCATACCTGGTAAAGGCTGCAAAGGGATTGGGAATAAGTTTTGGCGATTAATTACTCCCATGAATAAAATCGAACTCTACACGAACATTCATGCTCCGATCAATCGCTGTTTTGATCTTGCACGCAGCATCGATTTGCATAAATTATCTGCACGGGAAACCAATGAAATAGCTGTAGGTGGCGTAAAAAGCGGATTGCTGGGACTCAATCAACGTGTACTCTTGCAGGCTACTTACCTGGGCGTACGTCAAAGCCTGGAGGTGAAATTGTCTAAATTCACTCCCCCGTTCTTCTTTACTGATGAAATAGTGAATGGCATATTCACATCGATCATTCACGATCATTTCTTTTATGATATCGGAGATGAAACGGTAATGATTGATCATTTCTTCTATCAGACACCACTCGGTCTTATTGGTGAAGCTGCCAATATTTTGTTCATGAAAAGGTATCTCACCCGATTGTTAAGTCAAAGAAATGAAATCATCAGGCAATATGCGGAAAGTAATAAATGGAAAGAGATCCTGCCTCCTGTTCAATCAGAAGTATCAATCGTTTGCTGAAAAATAGCCCGTAGAGTTCCCCTTCTTCCCGCTTTGATTTCTTACCTTCGTCTCCATCAAAAAAGATAACCATTTTTTATGAAGACAATCAATGATTTTAATTTCCAGGGAAAAAGAGCGCTCATCCGGGTTGACTTTAATGTACCCCTCGATAAAAGCTTTCAGGTAACAGACGATAACCGTATCCGCGCCACCATACCTACGATTAAGAAAATATTAAAGGACGGAGGAAGCTGTGTGTTGATGTCACACCTCGGCAGACCAAAGGAAGGACCCGAAGAAAAATATTCTCTCAGGCATACTATAACAACCACAGAGAAATTACTGGAAACAACTGTCAAGTTCGCTGCCGATTGTATTGGTGAGGAATCATTTGCTCAGTCGGCTGCACTTAAGCCCGGTGAAGTATTGATCCTCGAAAATCTTCGCTTCTACAAGCAAGAGGAAAAAGGAGATCTCGCTTTCGCGGAAAAATTATCAAAGCATGGTGATATCTATGTGAATGATGCATTTGGCACGGCACACCGTGCCCATGCCTCAACTACGATTGTTGCACAATTCTTCAAGGAAAAATGTGCCGGATTTGTTATGGCTGCCGAACTGGAAAATGCAAAGAAAGTACTGGAAAATGCTGAAAGACCTTTTACAGCCATCATGGGTGGGGCAAAAATATCTGATAAGATTCTGATCATTGAAAAACTGCTGGATAAGGTAAATCACCTGATCATTGGTGGAGGCATGGCCTATACGTTCTTCAAAGCACTGGGCGGCAGCATAGGTAATTCATTGGTGGAAGAAGACAAACTGGATCTTGCAAAAGAATTAATTCAAAAAGCAAAAGCGAAAGGTGTTGAACTTCACTTACCCATCGACTCGATTGCTGCCGATAAGTTCGATGCAAACGCGAACACGAAAATTGCCAACAATAATACCATCGAATCCGGATGGATGGGTCTTGATATCGGTCCTCAGGCTACACAGGTATTCTCTAAAGTAATTGAAGAATCAAGAACCATTTTATGGAACGGACCCATGGGCGTTTTTGAAATGCAGAAATTTGAAAATGGCACAAAAAGCATCGCTGAGGCTGTGGTAAGAGCTACTTCAAAAGGTGCCTTCTCATTAATTGGTGGTGGTGACTCCGCTGCGGCTGTTGCCAAATTTGGTTTTGAGGACAAGGTGAGTTATGTGTCTACTGGTGGTGGCGCTTTGCTCGAATATTTTGAAGGCAAGGTTTTGCCAGGAGTGAAGGCGCTGGAATAACCAATAGCCTTATCCTAAATAAAAAGTCAGGTTATATGCCTGACTTTTTTATTTACTCACACTGGTGTCAAAGATTGTTGGTGACATATGAATTAAAAGGTCTTTGGCATCTGAAAAGGATAAATCATATCTTTACTACTATCACACACAGAGCAATTAATGATCGATACCAACCTTTTACTTGCCAGGGGTGCCAGCTATAAAAGACTTCTGCCTGAAGAAATACTTTTTGCTGAAGGCGATCACTGTGCATATTATCATCAGATTGTTCGTGGTCAGATCCGATGGGTCAATTTCAATAAAGAAGGCGATGAGTATTTGCAGACACTTGTAGAAAAAGGTGAAAGTATTGGAGAACTCCCTTTATTTGATGGGGAGGTTTATGCAGCTACGGCAATTGCCAATAAACCATCTCAGGTTTTACGCCTTCCAAAAGAAGCATTTCATCAGCTCTTGATTGAGAAACCCGAAATTCATTTTTTGTTTTCGAATTTACTTACACAACGTTTGCGCTTCAAATTTTTTCTTCTGAAAGAGATCGCCAATAATAATCCTGAAAAAATTATTATCTCATTTTTAACCTATCTGGATGAAAAAAAAGACCATGTTTGTTCCACCTGCAGTCAGGTATTGCTTACCCGAAAACAAATTGCACAAATGACCGGCCTTAGGGTAGAAACGGTTATCAGGGTAATGCGAAACCTTAATGAAAAAGGAATTATCCAGATTCATAATCGCAAAGCCTATTTTGGAAACAGTCCGGGCTGTGATAATGTGAGGTGCAGTGGATTATGAGTTGCCAGAAGAAATAGCTTGGATAGGAAAAAATATAATAACAACTTACTTCCCCTTCGATAAACTGATTGCTTTTTTAAGGCGATTGCTTTCATACGCTGCCTCAATCAGAATAATAACATCTCGTGCCTGCTCTGGTTTTACTGCAAGTAATTTGCCGTTGCGAATAACGTCATACAGATTGTGATAAAAACCCATATAGTTACCAGCAATTGTTTCAATTTGTCCTTCCACATGCAAACCATGTATTGTGGTATTAAGTTTTCCCCAGCTTCTTTTGTCCTGCGTTCCCCATCCTGCACTTCCTGGAATTTTCTTTTCTTTCAATGCCTGCTCTTGCGGATCAATGCCACTTGAAGCAATAAACGATCCTTCCGTGCCGTGTAAAATATACCGCGGTCCCTGTTCCCTTACCAGGTAACTGGATTTTATGATTACAAGCATTTCATTGTATTGAAGACGTATATCGTAAAAGTCATCTACACGTCCGCCTGGCCGCTGTATTCCCACACGTGCATCTACCTCATCAGGCATGCCGAATAAATCCAGCGCCTGATCCAGCATATGCGAACCCAGATTGTAAAGAATTCCCTTTCCGATTCCTTCTTCCTCCTTCCAGGTATTTGGTTCGATATAGTTGCGAAAGCGATCGTAATGTGCCTCCAGCTCTACAATTTTTCCAACCAGTTTTTCATTGATTACTTTTTTCAACGTAAGGTATTCACCATCCCACCGTCTGTTTTGAAATGCAGTAAGAATTTTATTTTTCTTTCTGGAAAGCCCGATCAGTTCATCGGCTTCCTTTACTGTCACGGTAAATGGTTTTTCAACTACCACATGTTTGCCGGCCTCCAGTGCTTTTACGGCATATGGAAAATGAGTTTCGTTTGGAGTGTTTACAATCACCAGCTCGATTTCGGGATCTTCAATAACATCATCTACCGTGCGGATTACTTTGATGGAAGGATAATGACGATGTGCTGAATCAGAATTCCGCTGCACGACAGAAGATAAATTAAATCCTATGTCTGCCATGAGCAGTGGCGCATGAAAAACTTCACCCGACATTCCGTAAGAAAGTAATGCAGTATTGATAGGTTGTGTCATTGTATGATTCTTTAAAATAACTTCCTTGATTGAATAAATTAAATGAATGCGTTACAGTTTCATTTCCCAGCCTTTTTCATACTCCCTGCCCCACAGGCCTTGCGCCATCTTGTTGTCTTTGATTTTTCCTGTTGCCGGATCGCAATACAAGGTGCTTCCGGTACGATAAGCAATATTGCCCAGCTGTGGCAGTAAGGTTGACTTGTGCCCTATTGAAATTGGTCCGTTAAGTGTTGCCTTACCACGTATGGAATCAACAAAATTTATTAAATGAAGACTGTCAAGTTTGTCGCCCATGCCCATTGTGTTGGTAGCATCTGCTTGTTGGATATTTGTTTTCACCTCGCGTACAAGTTTGTTGCCCATCTCATACACTTTATAATCATCGCCACCCGGAATCACCATCGTGCCTTTTTCACCATAGAAAATTACTCCGCGGCCACTTCTCACTTCATCATAATCATTGCAACTTCTTCCTTCCCATAACATGGCCGTATTGTTGGCAAACTCATAGGTGATCGTTTGTGTGTCGGGAGTTTCCCAGTCATCTTTAAATGCAAACCTGCCTCCAGCTGAAACCACTTTCGTGGGATAATCCACACCGAGCCCCCATCGCATCATATCGATTTCGTGAGTACCATTATTCAGCGCTTCACCGGTGCCCCAGTTCCAGAACCAATGCCAGTTGTAGTGAATAAGATTGTCTTTAAAGGGTCTGCGTGGCGCAGGACCTTGCCATAATTCATAATCAAGATGCGCAGGCACCGGAGCCGGCTTACCTGTGCCGATAGTTTTTCTTGCATTCGAATACCAGCCTTTCGCAAAGTAAACGCGACCAATGGCGCCTTCCTTCAGTTCCTGCATGGCTTCTATCATGCGCGGAAATGACCTGCGCTGATTGCCCATTTGAACAAGCCTGTTGTATTTCACTGCAGCTGCCACCAGTATTTCACCTTCTGCCGGATTATGCGAACATGGCTTTTCAACATACACATGCTTGCCTGCTTTCAGAGCCATGAGTGTGGCCGGTGCATGCCAGTGATCGGGTGCAGCTATAGCGATGGCATCTAACTCCTTTACTTCCAGAAGCTTTCTTACATCTTTGAAGCCCTTTGGCTTTTTACCCGTTACCTTTTCAATTTCAGCAATGGTTTTATTCAACACATTTTCATCTACATCGCAAATGAAACCCACTTCAACTCCAGGCAACCGGGCAAACATTTTAGCGAGGAAGAATCCGCGGCTATTTGTACCCACTACCCCTAAGACAACCTTCTCATTTTGCGATCCATTAAAACTTAACAAGGGTGAGGCAAGAAAAACTCCGGCACCAGTATAGGCCGACTGCTTTATAAAATCTCTGCGCGTTGTCATAAACTAATTTATTGAGCAACAAATTGCCTACAATAATGCAATAATCATAACCTGCTGTGGAATTTTGAAAGACTTAATTAAACGTGAAGCGAACAACTACTCACTCTTGATCATCTTTCCTGTAATCGACTTACCGGTGCCTGTTGTAGCCTTGTAATAATAACTGCCTGACGGCATGTTTTGTACCTGAACCTGAGCCTGATATGTGCCTGGCTGTTCTCTCGATTCCTGAATTGCTTTCACCGGCCTTCCCAACAGATCAAAAATTTCTACTGAAATTATACCGGGTGTTTGTAAAGTGTAATTTACCTTAATCTCGTTAAGGAATGGGTTGGGAAACATCTCAATAGAAAAATCAACAGCATTATTTTCAATACCTGTAATAAGTCTTGGCATATTGGCATCCATCCATTCAAGCCGTGTCACAATCCAGTCCTTCAACCAGTTTACTTCAGATGCAAACGTTGGACCTACATAGTAGTTGGGCCATACGTACTGACCCAGCACAGGCCAGCGTTGAAAATTTCTCTGTTGTGATTCAGCATTCAAAACCGTATTTACTGAATCTATATAGGATAATATCCGATTGGTGCTTAGCTGATCCAAACGCAATTCATTCCATCTTGCTGCCAGTTTATTCCTATATAATCCATCTGAATACAGTTTATCCCACCAGAAAGGTATAAGCCAGTAATCCTGGGGACAGATAGTGTTATAGCTTGTAACCCAGCCTTGCGGATTTCCCTGCGTACAATAATCAGCATTGCCAAAAGCTAAATTAAAATCCCATACAGGTCCCATACTCAATTTTCCACCATCAGAATCTTTCTTCTTATGCAAGTAAGTGCTCAGCCGATAACCATCCACGTTTTTACTTACTTCGTTGATGATAAAGAAATCAATGAATGAATCAACATCAATGTATTTTGAATAACCGTTGACCGGATCATTGAATGATGTGCCTGACAGTGCAGTTTCAAAATTGTTTACAAATTGCCGGATATAATTCTTTTGTTCGGTAACAATATTCAAGGCTGATGGGTAGTCGTACTGATAATAAATCTGTTGACTTCCACTTCTGTTAGGTGGCGCAAATGAAGAACTCCACCCCCCATTTCCGCTTCCCGTTTCTTTATCAATTTTTATTATGTAGCCTCCGGTGAGATCATCACCTGATACTTCCTCTGGATTCAGTCTCGCAACGTCAACACGATTATTATCGCGTTTGATTTTTTCCATAAGCACAAATACACCCATGTATTGTCCATTCAACACCACTTCGCAAAAGCGTGTTCGGGGTGCATAACGCCCAAGGTCGCGACCGAGTTTATAAGCCAATACATCACGCATCAATGACTTATCATTGTAAGGAGCAAAAAGTATCCAGTCTTCTTCAGCAGGCATACCCAGGAGTGAGGCGCTCACGCCATTGCCCAACACATCGCGCAGTTCAATACCATATTGTTTTTTAGGAAAAGACTGAGATGAAGACCCCCTTACCTCTATACCGATTTTACCATTGTAATTATTATAGGGATCAGTAAGACTATTTCGAACACCAACACCATTATCAATGATGCCCATATCAGCTGTGATCTTAGGTTCATCAGGAATGCCAGCACCATTGGTATTGATAACGATCACCGGAAGGTTAGAAGAAGTAAATGATTGAGACCAGTTGATTTGATTTAAACCAAACCACATATACAAAATCAATACTACCTTAATGCCAAACCCTCTAAACTTCATACGGTAAAGATCAGTAAAAGACTAGTTATCACATACAAATACCTGCAAATGATATTGCGTGAATGTACAATTTTATTAAAAATGCCCTCGCAGTGAGGGTATTTAATTTACCAAAGCATGTCGGGTAAAATCAAAATTATCCTGTTCAAAACATATGAAAAGTACACTTTCAATCTGATCCTTCTCCTCCAGGAATTTTTTCACCGTATTCACAGCAATTCCTGCGGCTTCCTTTTTTGGAAACCCATAGGCACCTGTACTTATATTCGGAAAGGCTATGCTCTTGCACTGATTGTCAATTGCGAGTTGCAATGAATTACGATAACAGGAAGCAAGCTTTTCAGCCTCTCTGTTTGTACCATCATGCCAGATCGGCCCGACCGTATGAATGACGTACCGGGCAGGTAATTTTCCACCTGTTGTTATAACCGCCTCACCAGTTTCACAACCACCTATTTTTTTACAGGCTTCGAGAATTTCAGGCCCACCCGCACGATGGATTGCACCATCCACGCCAAAGCCACCTAAAAGTGTACTATTGGCTGCGTTGACTACGGCATCCACATTTGCTTTCGTGATGTCTCCTTTAATAACTTGAATTTTTTCCATGGCCTTATAGTTAATATGCACTCTTATTAAAATTGTAAGCTGGTAAAAGTATCCAGCAAGGAACGCCACCATAACCGATGCGATGCAAAGTTCATTATTACATGATCTGACAAAAACACAATGAATGCAAGCAAATCAGGTAAACGGATTTTTCCTGAACGGTTATCATCATAAAGCAAGATCAGAATCACTAACTCCATAACAGCAAAGCTGATGTTTCATGATTTATCAAAACTATCAATTGCAGGAATGATAAACAACATCCGGGTGCGCGTTGGAATAAGCGGACCGATAATGGTACGTTGCATGTAAATATCATGCCTATGACTTTTTCTTTATATTAAATTTCTCTGCTATAAAATCATCCATCAGGAGTAAGGAATTGTTTAAGTTCAAATCATTGGTCTGAGTAGTAATTTTCACGGTTTCTTACTTGTAATAGAGTGCCCGGAGTTGTCATCAAAAATCAAATGGTGAACCGGAGGATTAAGTGGAAATTAACTACTAATTTAGTAATATTGATATTGTGTATAATACATTCGTACCTAATTCCACATTACCCCTGCCATATGTTACCTAAAACAAAAATCATTCTGCTATTATTAATGCTAATGTGCCCGGCCATACTTTATAGCCAGGGTAAAAAAAATAAAAAAACAGATGAAGTTGCCGCCCCAAAGCCCGACTCTGTTAAAAACAAAAAGCCCACCATTAAGGAAAAGACAGCCAGTGCAAAGAAAATCCCTGGCTTGTTTATCATGTACCAGGACACGATAACAGGAAGTGTGCAATTGTATATCAACAAAAAGCAACTGGGTAAAGAATTTATCTATCAGAGTTTTTCGATGGGTGGCCCTCCTGAACTTTTTCTCAATCAAAACATGATCAGGGAAACCTGGATATTCAGCATGAGAAAAAACTTTGACAAGGTTCAATTCATACGTGAAAACACTAATTATTACTATAACCCTGCTAATGCTGTTGCAAAAGCGGCTAACGTGGATGTATCAGAAGCAATTTTCTATTCAGAAAAAGTGGTAGCTGAAGATGCTGAAGGTTTTCTGATCAGCGCTGACGGATTATTCATCTCTGAGAAATTAGATCCAATAAAACCATCCTTACCACCATCCTTACCGCCTGGCGCAGTTTTCAATCTGGGAAATCTCAATACATCAAAATCCAGTTACATCACACTAAGATCCTTTCCTAAGAATACCGATGTAGTGGTGAGCCTGGCTTATGAAAACCCTTCACCTGTAAAGTTTGGAGGCAAAGATATCACCGATGCCAGAAACGTACGCGTAAAAATGCAGCATTCGTTTATCGAAATTCCAGATAACGATTACAAGCCCCGATACGATGATCCACGTGTCGGATATTTTACACAGGAAGTTGATGACATGACAACAACTTCCATTCCTAACTCAAGAGATCTTATTAATCGGTGGCATTTGGTTAAAAAAGATCCGTACGCGCAAATCAGTGAACCCGTAGAGCCCATTGTATGGTGGATCGAAAATACAACACCACTTGAAATCCGGGAAACCATTTTAAAGGCTGGGCTGAAATGGAATGAAGCATTTGAAAAAGCGGGATTCAGAAATGCCTTGGTGATGAAGCAGATGCCAGACACCGCAAGCTGGGATCCTGCCGATATCCGGTATAATGTTTTGCGGTGGGTTTCTTCCGATTTAGGTTTTGCCATAGGGCCAAGTTTTATTAATCCACGCACAGGCCAGATTCTGGGTGCCGACATCACGTTTGATTTTGGAATGTTAATGTTTACCGTTTTCGAGGATGAAACATACACTGAATTGACCGGCTGGAAAAACAACTTTGAGAAAGTGGTAAATCCCTATTTAAATAAACATTTAAATTGTTCCATAGGAAAGGGAAAGCAGATCATGCAAACTTCTGCCCTGACAATGGCTGAAGCATTTGATTCGGCACCGGCAGAACTCGCTACCCTCAAAGAGCAATTTCTTACAGAACTGGTTTTACATGAAATGGGTCACACACTCGGATTAAATCATAATATGAAATCCAGTAATATGCTCAGCCCTGCACAACTCAATGATAAATCCATTACCAGAGAAATAGGATTGATAGGATCAGTCATGGATTATTCGCTTGTAAATCTTACTTCCGATAAATCAAAACAAGGAGATTACTATACAACAAAAACGGGACCCTATGACTGGTGGGCAATAGAATTTGGTTATTCACAATTTGCCAGCGACAAGGAAAAGGAAGGGCTCAAAAGAATACTGAGCAGAAGTGGTGATCCCAAACTTATTTTTGGAAATGATGCCGATATTACATTTCCAGGAAGTGGTGTTGATCCGCGTGTGATGGTATGGGATATGAGCAACGATATTGTTACCTATTCGGATGATCGTTTCAAAACGGTAAACATTGCTATGGCTCATCTCAAAGATAGATTTATTAAACCAGGTCAATCCTATGAAGATCTGAGATCGCGTTATTACGCTTTGAATAGCCAGCGATTATCCTTGGCCATGAGCCTGAGCAATCAAATCGGAGGCATACATGTAGACCGAAGTTTTCCAGAACAACAATCAACTACCAAACCACTTACCCCAGTTCCCTCCGAATATCAGAAAAATGCTATGAAGATTTTATCGAAGTATATCTTTTCTCCAAAAGCATTTGAGGCGGACGCCCAGTTGTATCCTTACCTGCAGAGACAAAGACGAGGATTTAATTTCGGTGGTTCCACGGAAGACCCAAAAATATTAAGCAGTGCTGCCAACATCCAAAATACTGTTTTTGATTTTGTACTACATCCGGTAACGCTGAATAGGGCAACTTCTACAACATTATATGGCAACACATACACCGATGCGGATATCATGACAGATCTTGTGAAAGGTTGTTTCAGCGAGGATATGAATTCCAGCGTAAACGCATTCAGACAAACCTTGCAGACAGAGTTGGTGCAAAGGCTATTGGCTATTGTAAATGATCCTGCGAAAAAATATGCTACATCAGCAAAATCTGCCTCCTACTATAGTCTGAAAAACATTAAGACATCATTAGGTTCATCATCCGGTGGTGACACACAGACAAAAGCACATAGAGCCACATTGGTTTATTTAATTGATAGCGGCCTGGAAACCAGAAAATAGCTCACTGATATTTAAAGGCCCTTCTGTAATATGTTTTATTTACGGAAGGGCTTTTTATTTTTAGTTAATGGTGGTTTACAAAATGTATCCTGAAACAAGCACCCTTTACATACAAACGCCTTCCCCCTAATCCGGGAAGGCGCTTGGAAAAAATAATCTCAGACAGTTTTACTTTATTTCTTCCATCGCATTGGCGATCAACGTGCGCAAGTGCTCGCGGTGTGCCCTGGTAGAAATATCACCGGTTGCTCCCTGCTTGCCTCTGATATCCTTAAGCAGATACACTGACATCGACCTGGTTGCATGCATGTGTTCTTTACTGGCAGATATTCCAATCAGCATTTTGACATACTCAATCTGCAAATTCTGACGGAATGTATTGACGTTTCCGGCCTGATCTGCCACAAAAATTCCATTCGTTAAATCCGTCATGAATTCACCAAGAGAATATTTATTTCCATAAAGCTGAGAGTCAACAATTCGTTGTAGCGTATTGTGGTGCAAAAGATGACTCAACACACCACGCTGAGAAGCGATTACACGTGCGTGCATCTTGGGATCTTCAGGACCTGAAAAGAAGTTGAAGCCCCTGCGCTGCAATGCCAGGTAATTGAAAAGATCATCTGGTACTTTATAGGCATCAGGAGAAAATACATACTTATTCAATGCGTTGATGGCCCTCTTCTGATCCGCATAGGAAACTGGTGTGTATGGTCTGGTTGCACCCTGCTGGCCAATCATGGCACGATCTACATAAACACCACCAATATAGCGGGAGATAACCCTTGCAGCCTGATCATACTGTCCATTCAGGATAAAGAATGCCTGCCTTAATTCCTGATACGACTGCCCCTCATTGGTGTACTGTGTTTTCAATTTTTTCATCAGATCACTCACCAGTTCAAAACGATCAATCGAGTATCTGATCGGATCACTGGAAAGGTCATCTGTATTTACGCGTGGATCGATGGCCTTTCCAGGTGACCTCATATCATCAGCATCATTTCCGAAAATCAATTGTGGTTCTGTTGACCGCGCCAGTAATGAGGTCAGTGCATCCGTATTTTTTACAGGCTTATATCCGAACTCAATAGCCCATAAATCATATGGACCCAGCACGGGTGAATAATATTGACCCTGACTGTTTCGATCACGCGTAACATTGATTACAGTATAATCCATAATCGAAGCCGTTAGGGCTTTTCCTTTAATAAAATCCTTACTGGAAAGTTGCTCCGGAGTATAAATCTGACTACCCTTCATATTATGATTAAGGCCCATGGTATGCCCCACTTCATGCATGACGAGTTCAGTTAACGCTTCCTTTTTCATCCCTGTCATTTCCATATCACTGGCACCATCAGCCATAAGAATGGTCTGACCAAACAACGTGTTTTCCTGCATCATTTCACCAAATGAGCAAAGGCGCTCATCATCCAATCCAGCGGAAATGGATTCTTGCTGCCAGGCTGAACTGGAGAGGTGAAAAAGTTTATCATACTTGACACGGTTGGTATGAAATGCATATTCAAGCATGATGTCTGCGCCCATGATTTGTCCGGTACGTGGGTTTACAAAACTGGGTCCATAACCGCCAAACGGAGGATTAGGCGATGAAGTCCATCGGAGAACATTGTATCGGATATCACCCGCATCCCATCCGGCATCATCTGGTTGAATATTAACCACTACGGCATTTTTAAAGCCTGCCTTTTCAAACGCTACATTCCATTGCAGCACGGCATCTCTGATAACTTCCCTGAACTCTACAGGCGTTGAATTTTCTATCCACCAGACAATCGGCTGTTGAGGTTCAGAAAGGACAGCTTCAGGATTTTTCTTTTTTAAATCCCAGCGGTGAATCATATCGCGATACGGTGTTGCACTTGCAGAGGTCATATCATTTACCTGTGTGGTAAAGTAACCAACACGTGGATCATCATAGCGTGGCTGATAATCGTTTTGCGGAAGACTTACAAAACTATGCTGCACCTGAATACTCACGTTTCTGGCATCCGTTACACCGTCCGTTCCACCATTCAATGGTGCCTCTTGCGAATAAACATATTCAATCAGTACATCACTGTTCTCAGGATAGTTTTTAACAGCCACCACCTTCGTCTTATCTTTATCTAAATTACCCAGACCGAAGGATGTTGGTGGCGCGCCTGGTGAACGGGCAGGTTTTACCTGACTAAGTGTCTCTTTAAGAAACAATGCATCACACTTGATCAGATATTTTTTCTCGCCAGATTTGTCTGTCAATTCAATTTTCTCGCTTAACATGACCGACTGACTTACGTTGGCGTCAGCTGCTTTGCTCAGGGCATTGTCGGGATTGAAATACATGCCCGTGTTCTCCTTCACGAATTCAATCTTATCAAAGTATTTCCGGATTGTGAAGATCGCTGAGCCACGATAAGCTCCTTTAAAAGCACCTGCGTCCACCACTCCATTCATAACATGAGAGAAGAGAATAAATTCATTATTCAGCCGACTTTCAGAGATCACCATTCTTAATGAACCCGTCACCGTATCCTGATAAATCGGAAACAAACCCGGAATGCTTTTACTTCCTTTGGTAAGATCAGCAATGGTCTTAATTTTTTCTGGCTCTTTGGGCGGGGCAACCGCAGGCACAGAGGGCGCTTCTTTCTTTTTCTTCTGAGCTAATGTCAGCCCCGGAGACAACAATACTAAAATGGCAAAAGACCATATAAATATAGAGGTGAAGTTAATTTTCATTTGATTCATGGGGTTTAATGAATGTATTTGTGCTTTTTTTAAACGATTTGATCAGTAGCTATGTTCTGACAACTATGTATTTTTTTTGCCGTCTATAGAATTTAAGTAAGGATTTTATGGTATGAAATTATAAAATTTCAAATCACATTCAACGGAGATTTTTTTCCACTCACACCCCAATTTCATTGATATTTATGGAGTTTATATAAGAATAAATTTAAAATTATCACTTTTGACCTTCACTAATACTTTTCTTCAGCCGCTGGGCATCAATATTTCCCGGGTCCCGCTTAAGAGCGCGATCAACATTTTGTCTCGCTTTTTTAAAATTGCCTTGTCTCAGATAGATGTAGCTGTAAACCACATATGGCTTTGGAGAGTTTTTATCCCTGGACTGTTTTGACAATTGTCTTGCCTTGCCCAATGCATTTTCAAAGTTCCCTGTTTCTGCTTCCAGTTGCGCGGCATATCCCAGTAAAAATGGTTCGTTTTGCTGTGATGTAGTAGCGAGTTGATAAAGCGAATCCAACGCCTGCTGTGCTCCGTAATTATAATGAATCACTTCAATGTATTCTGCCTTATAATATATTTCATCAGGGTAACGATGAACAATAATTTTCAAATTAGTCTCATTGGCCTTCAAGGTTACACTTGCTTGCCTCTTTGCAGTTTCAGGATCCGTTTCGCGAAGATTGGTGAGTTTAACAAGCTCAATATAATTATCCAGCAGCAACCGCTCATCGCCATTTAGTTCCGTCTTTCGCTCTTCAAGCAAATCCTCTATGAGTTGCCGTTCGGTAAGATCGTGTGTAATTCTTGCCACCAAACTGAGACCCACCAGGAAACGCTGATCGAACATCATCATTTTTCGATAAGCGGCTTCTGATGCGGTATAGTTACCAGCATCCATTACCTGTCGCCAGCCTTCATGGTAATAGTATTTTGCAGAATCCGATTGGGTAGCCAAAGGAAGTCGTTGTGAATATCCATTCCTGGCAATGAAACAAAGACAAATTGTGATAAAGTAGCAGGCAGATAAATTCATTTCAAAACATAGAAAATACAGTTTCAATTTAGTATAAAGAAAAGAAAAATTGTGTTAGAATTAATCGAGGCTTAAACTGAGTGTTTACCCATTTCAATGTATTCTGCCAGATCCATACATTTTATCAATATCTAACAGGTAATCACAATCAAAGCCTGCGCCTGTGGTAAAGCTATTGACATCAGAAAAATACCACCGCTAAAAATAAAACCGTTATACCAGACTGTGGCTCGGTAGCTTATGGCATCCGAATAAAGAGATACACATGAGGAAATAAACTGGCTGAAATGAAACTGCACTAAACCCAGAATATGGATATCATGGAAACAAACATTGATGGATTTCCGATAAATGCGCAGTTCCGATTCACTAACCAGTCAAGGTTGAATAAATGTCTTGGCGATACCCAGTGGCCTCATGATATATCGCTTCTTGTTTACATGGCCCAGCTGGCGGGTGAGAATATCATCAAGTGTTTTAATGGTCTTCACAATATATTTTCCTTTGTTCAACATCACACATTCGGCACGCACTCCCATGGCAGCATCGGTAATTTCAGATCGGGTGGCATAGCCTGTTTTGTTCAGCGTCTCCAGTACCTGCGTTGCCCAGATAACCGGCACATGTGCGGCTTCGCAAATCCACAAAATTTCTTCCTGTATTTCACTCAATCGTTCGAATCCTATTTCCACGGCCAGGTCGCCACGGGCAATCATCACACCCAGGGCTTCATCTTTCATGCCGTTCATCAGTAAGGCAGGCAAATTTTGCACAGCTGATAAACGCTCAATCTTCAGAATGATGGCAGGCCTCTTATTCTTTGCATATTTGTTAATCTCTGCACGGAGCAGCTCAACATCTTCAGGACTATTCACAAAGGAATAGCCAACGAGATCGGCATGCTCGCAAATGAATGGTATGTTCTTTTTATCTTCTTTCGTAAGTGGAAGGATGGCAAGGTCTGAATCAGGAAGGTTAATTCCTTTCTGCGGTTTCAGAAAAGGTTTCTTGGTGGAAATGCGTACTATTTTCACCAAAACATGGTCGGCTTTCACATGCATTACTTTTGCCTCAAATTTTCCATCATCAAAATATATATGTTCACCAGGTTTAACCATGGATAGCAATTCTTTTGGTTCAACAAACAATGTATCAGCATTTCTGCGTTTTCGTTTTTTGATCTCCTCATTTGTGTTTTCAGTGTAGCTCAGTATAAGCTCGCGCCCTTCCCACACGGGTAGTTGCAGGTTTTCACTCTTTCGCCTCGCTGCAATTGAATTAATCCGGATCTTCGGTCCACCCAGGTCCATATATACCTTACAATTCCTACCGGTTTTGGCAATCGCCTTCTTCAAAACCAGAATCATGTTAAGCCACACTTCTGGATTGTCGTGAGCACAGTTTATACGGGCCACAGACATACCTTCGTTTAACATTTCTTCTACCAGCATACGATCCTGCATCAGCTCCACCGAAAACGTAACCATGATGTGGGGTCTTTCCTGAATTGGATAGACACCAAGTAATTGCTCTGCATGGATCATGCGTAGCTTGGAAGCAGTTTCAAAATTACATGACGCACTATTGATTTTGTGTTGACTGCGATCCAGCCAACCCAATACATTGAGCAGTTGAAACTGGGTGTGGCTTTCAGAATTGGTTAACGATGAAAGACCTACATGATGCAAATACTCCTGTGCTTCGCGGATTTCATTGCTGCGCAAAACAAGGTAATGGACAAGGTTGGCGCCACTCAATTTAAAGTTATCATGGAGTTCGGTAAGTTGTGAAACGAATTTATTTTCAGCCACTTTCATCTCACTTACTATTTCGGCCAGTTGATGCGAAACTTTTTCCTGCGTCAGTTCCTGCAGCGATGTTTTGCGATTAGCGCTCATAATGCACTGAATTTATTGCTAAAACTTCCTGTTTTTTACTTAAATTAAAATGATATAAATCATGCTTTGGTCTGTATTTTACAGGATGTGAAAATTGCAGGTTCTTTGTATCTATGTTCGCACATCATGAATGCACTGGTAGAATTCACACACAAAAGATTCAAACGCTTGCAATCGTTGTTAAAATCCTTTCCGGGAACGAAGGAAAAGGAAGAGTTGCATCTGATACGATTGGAAATCAAGAAAATAAAAGCACTGTTACGATTAATCCATTTCAATAATAAGGACTTCAGCGATCATAAACATTTCATTCCTTTCCGTACCATATTTCGTGAAACCGGCACTATCCGTGATGCCGGCCTGCGCAACGAGTTACTGGATCATTACACGCAATTACATACGGCATTCTTCCGTTCGCCTCACAAGGCACATGCGATGTTCGAAAAAAAAATACCTGCCCATATTAAAATGGTTGAGAAGAATAAGAAAGTAATCCTGAAGCAGATTAAAAAAATCAAATCGGGGACCTACGCATCCTATCTTCGCAGGAAAGAAAAAGAACTTATAAATTTATTAGCGGAAGGTTTCAACCAGAAAGACCTTCATGCTTTGCGCAAACTGATCAAGGAAATTACCTATCTCAAATTGGTAAAAAAGAAGAAAAGAAAAATGGATCCATTCCTGATTGAAAGCGCAGAGCTGATCGGCAACTGGCATGATAAGCAAATCTTAATTCCATGGATCCGCACCCATGCGCCAAAGGAAAAAGAAACCATTAATAAATTACGGATTGAAAGCAAAATTGATTTGCATAATCTGAGAGAGAGTGTTGATCTCTATCTGAAAGAAGAAATTAAGGATCGTTAGAGAATCAAGCCTGCCTCATATTGGTTACAGTAATAAAGACAACCGAACCACTACACTTAAAATTCCTTCCATATTTAAGGAAAAGCAGGCTATGTTTCATACCAGGACTACTCCTCATTATAGATCATCCGATGAAGGAACCAGTCGTGCTCTAAGATCAGGATCCTTCATGTCTTTATCGAAAGGAAACATGGGTCGGTTGATGCGTTTAAAATCAAGCCGCTGAAGGTCCTGATCCACTCCACCGGGTGTGAGCGCCATGATCCAGTCTGCACGCATATCATAAAGCTCGGGCACCAGGTATCCAATCTTAACAACAACAATATCTGTCTTGCGCGGATCGAGACCCAATCGCGTGAAATCAGCTTCATAATGATAGGGCTTGCGTTTTTTCGTTACAACAACACGCACGCTTCCAGTCTTCACCACCACTTCCGTTTCAGCATGCTGATCGCCATGCTCTATCGCTTCCACAGTTCCTGTTAATCGAATGGGCGGAGCGTAGCGGGCATCAATGGCTGCGCCTGCATAAGCATCTACTTTTCCGCCAACACCAACTTCTATCGCCTTTGCAACAAACTCAGGCCCGGGTATGGAGGCATAAATAAGAGATGGTCCTTTTTCGGATACAAATTCAGGACGTGCGAGTATCTCTTTCAACGTCCATGTTACATCACCGGCACCACCGGCTGTTGGATTATCGCCCATATCGCTGATGAAGAATGGATGTTTTTTGCTGGCTATGGCCCTGTCAAGACTCTCCTTCAAGGAAGCTGTAGGCGCAATGAATTCAAATTGTAATCTCACATTCCAGAAGCTGGTTGCGAGTGCCTCGGCTGTGTTCGTTACTTTTTCCTGATCATCGCCTGTCACCATCACTACGGCATGATTGCGTGGCTCATCGGCCCATGCATAGCCTATCCATATGGCAGCATCCACAATGCCCTCTTGCGCGGCAGCCGGTGCGACTTGTTCATATAAACTCTTGCCTGGCTCAACGCGAGTGCTGGTCTTTTCGCCTGGCAACAAAATGGGTACAGGAATCCACGCCTTAAAAGCCGGCTTTCCTTTGCCGCTTTCTATTCTCGACAATAAATTATCAACTGCACGTTTTTTGGATTGCATTGCATCTTCATGCGGAGCCATGCGATAGCATGTAATCAGGTCTGTGTTTTGAGCTAGGCGCAATGATACATTGCCATGTAAATCCATCGAGGTGGAAATAATTGTCTCCTTCCCGATTACCTCACGGATCCTGACAATAAAATCACCTTCCGGATCATCAAGACCGACCACACTCATAGCGCCATGGATGTCAAAAAAGAGGCCGTCATACGGGCCATCCTGCTTAAGTAAACTCAGTGTTTTTGTTACCAGAGATTCATATGCTTCGCGTGTAACGATGCCACCCGGCAGTGCCGCTCCTCGTAATGCAGGTAGCCAGTTCGCGCGCTTACGATCAAGTGAGTCGGGAGATAAAAATGGGTAAGTCATGAAAATAGAATCACCTGTTTTTGAATGAAACGCTTTTTCATCCGTTAGTGCCGGAGAAAAGGTACTGGACTCAATGGCTAATCCAGCAATGGCAATGCGTGGAAGATCATTTACCCGCACTTGTTTATCGGACCGTTGATTGCATCCCAACGCGATGACGAGTTGTGCCAAAATCAGAATGTTGAATATTCTTTTCATAACCGGGTATTTCAGATTAATTCTTTACAAGTTAATTTCTTTTCCCGGCTCCGCTTAAAGGATATTACATGATAGGAAAATTAATATGCTGAAATTTAAACCTTGTTGATCAGGTAACAAGCAACAAGTAACGACTTGAAATAAAGCCCAGGGAAGGATATAATCCATTAATCCTTCATTCTCTTTCTAATCTTCCGCCTTAGTTGTGTGGAATTCTTTGTTCCTATTCGGATAACTCTCTTGTTGTCTTTTAATTTAAGCTCAACGGCATGTTTACCATCAATGCTATACAGCATTCCGTTGGAAATGATTCGCAAGCCAAGGCCATTGTACCACGAATTTTCGACTGATTGAACAGAAATAATTTCCCCGATAGAAATACTTTTGCGAATAAGTCCTATACCAAACAACACCGTAATACGATCATCGGAAATAATGGTGGTCATTCCATAGAACATCAGATAAATTAAAATGAGGATAGCATTTAAAACCATGAATCCGGTAATGTTCACCGCATTGACGCCCATTTCCTCAACAAAAATGTAGGCAATAATCAACTGAACAGGAAGCACCAGTGCAAACAGCAGTTTACCAATTTGAAATTCCTTATAATCCGGTGTAATCATTATGTAAAAAGAAGTCAATTGATCATACAAATTCAGATCATATGCAAAACTATGTGATAATTTTATTTCAAGGTAAATATCCTGTTCATAATATTCTGTCCGTGCTAATAAAGTTTATTGGCGTCTAAGAATTTCAGAAGTGTATCTAAGAATATTCTTAGATGATTTTTTGAAATCCGTCAAAACGAAGGTTTTAACAAAAACAGTCCGGTAGAGTTTACCCATCAGCAAAGATGGGGCAGGTTAATTTGAACCCCTGTGGTAATTTGGGTAAGGACCCTACTACAACATGCTAATTAAATTGATACGTTTTATAATCCGACTCTGATGGAGGACCCGCTGTTACCTGAAGTTCTGGTTTCCCGGTGAGGGTCATAATCACAGATGCAAAAGTAAAGCCAGACCCATTACCAAGATTTGGCCTGCATACTGGATTTTCAGAATCATCGCTGGATCTTAATGTTAATTTAATAGTCTCATCTGTAATTGAATCATTACCGGCAATTCTTTTCTTTACTGAAGCGAGCCTGATATAGCTATTGGATTGCAAAGGCAAAGAATCCGTTTTCAATGTTGGATCAAACTCAGAGAACCACGGCTTCACGTCATTGTTGACAATGGGATGGTTGGTGTGATAAACTGTTCCATTCTTATTTTCCGGATTGTACTCCACAACCTTACCGGCAGAAGCCTCGAAATTGAATACTTCCCCTCTTATTCCTATGATGTAGTTCTGACCAGATGCGTGCTTGACGCTGGTGATGAAATCAATAATTTCCGCTTTATCAGTCAGGGAAAGTAATTTCCTGATCACAAATGCTACCGGCAATCCAGACGATGATGCATTCAGTTGCATAATGGTATTCACCACCACACCCACGCCTTCCGCATTCATTCCATTAAGAATGATCAGCCCTGGGTGCATGATCACTAATTGCTCCGGTCTGTTCCCTTGCCGTTCAAGCCTGATTAATGTCTGATAACCATCCGTAAATTCCTCTATATCCATGTTTTGGGCAACATAAGAAATTCTTCCATTTACAGAGGGAACACCAACATTACTGCAATGATGCTTTTCAGGATTATTAAGGTAAACCCAGAATTCATCCATCAGATTGAAAACGTAAATACTGTTGAAATCCTGTCCCGAACCATCAGATATGCCTCTTATTTCTTCATAAAGTTCGGGCGTATATTTTTTTATAATCTCTGTGAATTTTTCGTAGGCCATAAACTCTTTAAGAACTTCATCCGGATCGCGACCAAGTTGAGAGCGGGTACTCTCCTTCCATTTTTGAACAAGTTCCGCTATCTCATTCTTGAGAAGCTTGCCATGTTGCAAGCCAAGTTCATAACCACTTCCTGAAAGGGTTACTTCCTTTAGCTTTCTGATTACCTCAGACCTTACTTCAGCTGCAGCCTGATCTTCTCCACCTCTACCGGAATTGCGATTACATGACGAAAGCGCTAATAATGCGATTACTATAAGTGTACTTCTCACGTTGGTTATTTTAATGGTGGGTAACGATGTTTTCAGGTTATATGTTTTACTTGTTCATCTGAACATCATAATTCAACAATCCAATGTTGCGTCCAGCTATTTTAAATCAATAAGACAACATTCCTGGTAAGTTAGAAATAATGCTGTTTACATGTCAGGTGATCAACAATAAGCATTCCGGTCAATGAGTACACAGACCAAGGTAATGGACACAGACCGTAGGAATACTTGTTCCCGATTACCGGAGAAGAACTCCTTCCTTTTGGCAAGATTGTCAGTCAACTCCCGGTTTGATTTTTTAAGAATTCGTCAATTCTATTCTTTTGTCGCAAATGATGACGAAAATGCATCTCTGCAAACTGAAACCATTCATCAGCACTAAAATAATTTAACCCGGGATGTTTTGTTTTTCCTTTATTTAAATTTTCCGATAACAACCTGCCAGCATTATTAATCTCCGTTTTTAAATTCAGGAGGGACCGCATTAACTTCTCTTTACTTTCTGGCTGGGGTGTGGCTGCGTTGGTTGGCGGGCCTTCAATTAATTCATCTGGAAATTCATTTCGCTGAAACATAAGTTTCCCCTCCGGTGTCATTTCTTCCATTGCATGATCAGCGGAAGCCAGGCAAATATTCACCTGATCCATAAAATAATCCGTTGACTCGATGAGATGCATATACACCTGGCCCAGCGACCAACTGGCCGGAGATGGCTTTGCATAAAGCTTGATGAAGTTGACCCGTTCCAACTCTTTAATCCAGATTTCCAGGGTATGGTTGAAATCGTCAATTAACATTTTGTTAAGATAGGAAATGAAACCAATAGAATTTGCCTTACACCAAATTTATACTGGCTGTCATAGTTCAGACCAAGCCCTGCATCGGCAAGTTTATTTTCATAGGCTACTGCTGCCGCAGGAAAGAGTCTCGTAAATTCAGCCTGTACTACGGGCACTTCCGTTGACCCGCCTACGATTATGACAAGATGAATATCACTTGCCTTTATACGTGCGAGATGTAGAACCGACCCAATTGCTGGCAACAGTTCGCTGTTTGCCAAGCTGCGGCAATTTGTTTACATAAAGACTAACGATTGACCCAATTATCTTTTTATCCAGTGCTTTTCAAACCACTGGATAAGGAATTAATTAAACTAAGAAGTTTAGTGAGCATCTTATCCTTTTCAATACTGTTTTCTTCACTTATACTGCGCCATTGCTTCAGGTATTTAATGTGAAGCTTATGGAGGGTTTTTAGTTTGCTATCCCGCCATTTCAGGTTGTCATATTGCCCTTCCCTTCTGGTTGTAGCAGATTCTGCAAAAAGTTCTCCAATCATCGAAAATCCATTTTGATAATCGTCAAGGATTTTCTTCATAAACAACTCTCTCTCTTCTATATTGCTATCAAGTTCAGCATAAAGCTTCATTATTTCTACATGAGAAAGAATCAGGTTGGTTTCTGTTTGTATCATTAAAAACTTAAAGAAGGTCCAATCGTTTATTGTCTTTTTTAAGAACGTAAAGGCTTCAGGTTTTTCCTCCTTTAATTTTTTCAACGCTTCACCTAATCCATACCAACCCGTGATTGTAATCCTGGAAAGGTTCCAGCTAAACACCCAAGGAATTGCTCTCAGGTCTGTTAGCTTTCTGGTGCCCGTTCTTCTTGCAGGTCGGGAACCAATTTTACTTTTTTCCAGCACGTCTATACATGTTACATTACTATAAAAGTTTATAAACCCAGGGGTTTCAATGAAATCTTTATAATGCTCGAACGATTTATGAGCCAAAAACTCCATGGTTTCATAAGGATAGGTATCCTCGGGCGAATTGAATTTGCTCTTCATGGTTTGTTTGGCTACACCAGAAGTCAACGCATTTAAGTTGTAGGTGGCTGTTAAAGGATTACCAAATTGCTGGGCAACGGTTTCACCTTGTACAGTAATTTTAATGGTGCCGTTTACTGTATTGGCCGGCATGCTTTCCAGAAAACGGTGATACTTACCACCACCTCTGCTTATCGTGCCACCGGTTCCGTGAAAAAAGTAAACCTCCATGTTATTTCTTTTCCCTACTTCTGAAAGTTCCTTTTCTGCTTTATATAAATTCCATTTACTGGCGATAGTTCCTCCGTCCTTATTACTGTCGCTGTAGCCCAACATCACCTCCTGTTTACGTGCGATAGCAGACGACCGCTGCTTTGTAATAGAATGTAGCAGGAATTTTTCCAGTATTTTTGGTCCATTATGCAGATCCTCTATGGTTTCCAGTAAGGGAACCACTCTGATATTGGTATTAAGTAACTGGGTTTCGCGCATAAAAAAGTAAACCACCAGTAAATCGCTAAGATTTCTGGTCATACTAATGATAAAAGAACCAATCCCATCTGAACCATATTGATTGATATGGTGCCTAACTACTCTACAACAATCCAATACATTATCTGCCTCTGCTCCATAAGAAATAGTTATATCCGTTATCAATGAATTGCTTTCCAGAATTTCATTTAGATAGTTTACACGTTTTACTTCATCCCAATTTTCAAAATCATAATCTTTCTTGCCACTTGCCTTTAGAATTTGTGAGATCGCTTTATCGTGAAAAGCACTATTTTGTCGTACATCTAATTTTGCCAAATGGAACCCAAAACAATTTACTGTTCGTTCTATTGGAAAAAGTAAATCATCCGATAAACCCTTCAAGCCGTTTTCGATAAGAATGGCTCGCAATAATTTCAGATCTTCGGCTAGGGCTTTGCTCGATCTGTAATGTGCATGAGCATCTGTATTTTTTTTTGCTATCGTATTCTCTAATTGTAATAAAATCAGACTCACATATTGTCTCCAGGGTTCATAAGGATTTCTGCGAATTGCTTTTTCTCCTGACTCACCTAATGCTTTTGCTTTTCTTTCAATTGCTTCTGATAATAAAAACGGAACTGGGTTGCTAATAGCCGAAACAGAAAGTTTGCTGGACAAAGTAACCAATTGGGATTTAATAAGCTTAAGAGCAGAATTTCTATGAAGTAATAATGTTTCCTGCGTGATGCAAGGGGTTACGAAAGGATGTCCATCTCTGTCACCACCCACCCAACTTCCGAAATTGATTTTAGGAAATAAATCCGGATTATTGATTTTACACGGGTTTAATCCCAATTCAATCCATGATCCTTTCAATTGCTGGTCACTTTGCTCCAATACGGTTGGAAATATTTTACTTAAATAATAAATCGTATTTGCCCTTTCATCTCTGATATCTGGTTTTACCAAGTTAATTTCACCGGTTCTCCACCATCTTTCTAAAAGATTAATAATTTTTTCCCTGATTTCATTTTGCTCAAGCTTGCTGAGCGATGAATTTTCCCTGCGTACCAAAAGCAAATATAATTCCCGATGAATTTCAATGACCGTTACCCTTTTTGCTTCTGTAGGATGTGCTGTGAGTACAGGTATAACGTGGGTTTGTGAGATGGTATTGAGCATGTCATCTTCTTCTATACCTTGATCTTTCCAGATTTGAAAAGCCTCTGCCCAGGATCCTCTGATGGAAGTTATGTTCTCCTGGTTTTCCATTTTTCTTCGGTACTGAGTAGCCGCATTCTCTTCTACCAAAGTCATCAATTGAAAGTAAATACTTAAGGATTGTATCACTTTTTCAATAGAAATATTACCCTCCTCTATTGCTGCGAGATTTTGAGGATTACTCTTTATTAAAGGAATTACTTCATGCTCATGGATTCTTGATAACATCTCTGCATAACAATCAATTATAAAATGCCTGCCATCGGTTATCTTCTGAAATGGACTCTCATTCATCATGTCATATTTTCTTTAAATGAATCATTTCAGTAAAAGTAAATTTCGCAATGTGAAGAATCAAGAAAACTTATCCTTCAAGTGTTATTTGTTCGTTAATTACTTCAGTCTATGGAGTTAACAAAGCAGAACGCTTGTTTTGCGCAGTGATGTTTTTTAGAAGCTACGGATGGCACACGAGAGCAAACGTAATTAAATAAATCTACCCTTCCACCTGCACGAGGCTGACAGCAACGCTTGAGGTAGATGTCCCAAAATCAACTCCGCACGAAATTATTTGATGATAAAAAAGGTAAGAATAGTACGGGATAAATGTGAATTAGGTAATCAATGGCAGGGAATACAAAGTAAATGCGTACCGTTCTTTTAAATTTTGTCAATCGCTATTCAAATTGGCAACTGAAATAGACCTGATTAGCAACACTATAAAATGAAACAAATGTGCTGGTCATTAATTTTAACTTCCTTTTAATAATGTAGAATGTAAAACCTTGATTTTCCACTTTTTGTTTTCCCTTACGAGAATAACGGTTTCAATCCATTTTATTTTTCTCTGGGCTCCATTTTGGAATATTTCAGCTTGATTGTTATAAGATGCCCAGGCTACATTCTTGTCAACTTTTGTATCAATAAATCTGATGGTATTAATCCTTTTAAAATCTGCCGCACGGTTTTTTCTGATTGCTTTGTTAATAAGGGTATCTAAATTCCACGTTCTGCCATATTCAAAGAGTAAAATATCGGAGGTGCAGTAAGTTTTCAAGCTGACCGAATCGCGATTTGATAATGATTCAAACATTTGTATGATGGTACTCTGAACTGCTTGCTGGTCTGAAGATAACTTCTCCTGGGATTTAGCAACCGATATCGAAATGACATAAAGAGTGACTATCAATAAAATTTTCTTCATAAGGGGATTTAAATAAACTAAGCGTGTAGGTTGTATTAGCGGTAAAGGACCGGTAAATAATGGTCATGCGTTGGTGCTACTAATTCAGGCTCATGGTTTCTTAATTTCAGCCGGTACAAATTCTACTTTCAAATAGGCTCCATGTGCATTGGCATGTGTAACAATTTGCGGTAATCCGTTTTGTACATCAAGGGATTGCCGGTGTGTATGCCCTGCCAACACACCCAATAAATTCGGAGCAGAGAATACTTCGTTATAGAATGCCCTTGTCGTAGAAGTATGGCCTGCTTCAGGCCAACGCTCTCTCTTTTCCAATTCATAGTTTTTATCGGTTCTGGCGCACCATTCAGGATGACCACAGCCAAATCCCATGGGTCTTTCAGGTGCATACAGTGGAATATGCATGATCAAAACTATAGGCTTGCCTGAGGTAATTTCTTTCCTGAAAAACGCCAGCTGTTCTTTGGTTATCTGATAATCAGAATTATCCAATGCCACTAACCGAACGCCATTTATTTCCCGCACGGTCATCATCGGATCTTCCTGTTGATACAGAGGCAAGAGCCGTTTTTGTATCCATGTTTCCCGTAAATAGCCAATGGAACCCTTCATACCTTCATAATGCCAGTCATGATTTCCTGCCACATAGAGATAAGGTAAGTTTGCTGATTTCAGTTTATCCAATGCCCACTCAATAGCGGCTTCCGAAGGAAAACTGAAAATATCTCCTCCCAATACCACCATTTTTGCATTTTCCTTTTGAGCAATGGCTAATGTTTTTTCAAAGCTTTCTTCAGGATTTGTAGGTTCGTTATTCTGAAAATGCCTGGTTTGGTTGTAAGCTTTTGCCATCCGGCTACTGAATTCCCTATAAGCTTCGCCTCTTTGGTCGTCTCTGAAAAGGTGCGTGTCGGCCAGCATAATCATGGTAAAGCGTTCTGTAACGTCTTTATTAAAAAAGCGAACATGATTGTCATCAATAGCGAAACTGCTGTTTCTCTCCTCGTGCGTGGATTTTTCAAGTGGTTGAAAACCGGATATGCCTGTTACTGTGGCAAGCGAAACGATAGCTTCTCTTCTGTTCATTGCAATTGGCGCTTTTTTTTGAGAAAACTTTATATCCCAAGATAAATACTTTGACTCAAACACCCGAGGACAATTTTGCTCAGATATATCACCCATTCTCTAAGACTTTACACCCACTCGAGCTAAGAATACTCTTAGGAGATTTTTTAATTTCGTTAAAACGAATACTTAATCAGCTGTAAATCCGCTGGAGCAAAGGCAAGGATGTTTCACGTGCCAATGACTGAGCACCTAAAAGTCCTTCTTTGCTGAATGTCCACACGAAAAGTGATTTAATGGGATGATCGTTGCATATATCCTCCACAGCGCTTAGCGTAAGTCGCTTTGCAATTCCTTTTCTGCGGTATTCTTCCAGCACCATGGCAGAGCATAAATAAAGCGCTTCGTATTTTGTATAGAGCGGAGTCAATTCATACAACTGTTTTTCAGAAATACTGCCTTCAACAAATTGATTCATTAATTCCGTGGTAGTGGGAATTAACAATATCCATGCGACCGGACCGTTGCCATCATCATATTCAGAAATCGTGGCCGGATGAATCGCGCGCAAATGATTAAGTACTTCCTCGTTGATATCAAGTTGATTCGGATCACTTTTAGTGGCAAACACTTCGTCTGCCAGTTGAATCATTCGCTCGAAGTTGGTTAGGGACATCCTAAAAAATTAATATTACTTATGCAAGTCGAGACAAATGTACTTGAATTATGGTTTAGAAAGAGGTAGTGTGCGCGTCAGGTCGTAAGAACCAAGGTCAAATAAAAATATTATTCTTATTCTCAGGCACATCCCTCAAAGATGACAACACTTTAACTAATTAATTTCCGAGCCCAACAATTTGCTTCCAACAGATAAGGGTTTGTCCTCGATGATATTTCTCTTTAACCAATCCGGAAATGAGATTTGATCAGCTGCACAGTTGTTATAATCGATACCTGAGAGCACATGAGGTGTAGCGTGCTTGGCAGAATCATATTGGCAATCGGACAAAAAATATTCGTAATCAAGTCCGGAATCATTCAGTCGTTTCATGGAGGCGCGCATGTTTAAAGACCAATCATCTATAAAATCATTTGTGTTAGTGGGAATGTGATTGAGCGCAGCACTAAACTTGGTCAGTACTACATCAAAAACGGTATTGCTATGCAAATGTTTGATCTGGTAATTCAGGGAATCTTCCCGTTGCAATAGCGCATCTTCGAATATATCATTTCCGATCGTGAATTGGAGGTATGATAAACTCTCTGCTTTCCACACCGTGTCCGCAATTTCCTTCCATCGGTTGGAGGCAAGCAATGATGCATCAGACAGTTGATAGATTTGTTTATTCTCGTAATGTGTAGCCACCACGGGGGCCCAGAAAGCGGATGCATAGGCACCTGCACTTTCACCTGAAACTAAAATCTTGCCGGGGTTCTTAAAATTACTGAACGCCCATTGAAGTGCTGCTAAACTATTGCTGCGTCCGTTGTGATGGACTTCAAATTTCTTGCCCTCGTAGCTGTAGGTGTTCGTAACATTTCCAATGTGTAAATCACCTGTGCAATACGGGATGTATACCACATTCCAATCCGTAAATGGATTCGATGCTGCCTCATTATTTAAAAGGCCGGTGATTAGCTTGGGGATGGCTCTGAAGACCTGGGGAATGTAATAGGATTTTAATTGCTTTGAATCACCATCAAAAACACTCAGTAGGTTGATGGGCGATGCACACGTTACGCTATCCCAACAGGCTCCTCCTCCTGCAAAATGGATGATCAGGTTGTCCGATGTTCCTTTTCGTGTAAAGATTGAGAAGGGTGATCCATCGCTGCATGCGGTCTTCCCGCCCAATACCACGGTATGCAATTCAAAATCCTTGATGTCTTCGGCTGACGCTATCGGCTTTGGTTCAGCCAAAAAAATAAACCAGAAATACAGAAAGCCCAGGAGTAAAAACGTAATTACCGTAAGTGCGAACCACTTAAGAAACTTTACGATGGTGCCAGCCATAGGGTTAATGATTTAAAAGATTGAAATAAAATACAATTGCTTTTTACTTCCAGTAGTCTTTAAACTTGCCTTTGAAAACAGCGGTTCCTATTTGCGAAAAGGAGGTCTTCAGATATCCACCATAGTTTTCTTCCCTTGCTATTCTCGATGCTTCGCGTGTTTCATCGGTTTGCAATCCCAAACCTGTTCCACCTCCTTCATACCACATCACATATTGGTTTTGCATGAAGCGCACGGTCGGAAACCAGAGAGCTCCTTCATCCCACGTGCCGGCATCGCCCCGCACGAATACAGGATTGTGCGCATACAGTTCCCAACGAATCAAGTCTGTGCTTCGCGCCAGACCAATGCTTTCAGGATAATCAATGTATTTTGAAGAGGCTCCATACGTCATGTAGAAATAGTCATCTTCCTTCACAATGCGCACGGTGGCCACGCTGAACGCATCAAACGCACCTGGTCTTCGGGAAGGACTTAATACCCGTTGCTTTGGTGCTCTGTTAAAATCGATTCCGTTTTTACTGGTGGTCACAAACACTTCCCAATGATCGTCTACTTGCTCCTGATAGAACAGGTAGAACAAACCATCATGATACACTGCTTCGGGCGCAATGGCCAGATCAATCACCGGATTGGAAGGATATTTATTGAACGTGGTGCCATCGGTAGATATGGCCACGCAGATTGAATAGTTTGGATCAGGCTTGTTTGATTTAGCCGTGTAATAAACAAAAAGTGTATCCCCTTTTACAACTACACCAGGATCAAGTATATGTTGACTATCCGGTGAGTCAGGATCCGTGGATACCGGAATAATTGTCGATGGCATATGATTTTCCCAATGCATACCATCCGCTTTATCGGATGGTGTTGTCCACATTCCAATCTGATCGTGTCCTTCTTCGCCTTGTCCTCTGAAAATAAAATACGTGGTTCCTTTAAATTCCACTACCGCAGGATTAGCTACAAGCTTACTGTAAAAAGTACTGGCCGTTAGAGGTACTGTAGGTTCCGATGAAATTCGTTCGAATGAAATTTTTGCATTATCGTTTTCAGTCGATCTTGTATCGCGCTGACATGATAATAAAACAAACATAAATACAACAACCCATATTGTATTGAGCTTACGCATAGGTTAGTCTTTGATTTAATTTTACTGATTTCTCAATTCACCTATGGCTGTATAGATTCAATACATTCAAATTGAATCCTACTTCAACAGCACCGGATTGCCATTTACGATCACTTCCAGCGGCTCTCCGTGTTCAAGTACCGTTTCTGTTTTTTCAGCAGACACTTTCACTTTCAACACGCGGCCACGGAATTCAATACGGAAGGAATAGGATTTCCACTGATCTGGCAGATAGGGCGCGAAGTGTAGTTTTCCATCGCGTATGCGCATACCTCCAAAACCTTTCACCACACTCATCCACGTGCCAGCCATAGATGTGATATGGCAGCCTTCTTCGGTGTCGTTGTTGTAATCATCAAGATCCAGACGTGCTGTGCGAAGGTAAAACTGATAGGCTTGTTCTTTGTATCCCAGTTTGCTGGCAAGTATTACGTGCACACAAGGTGAGAGTGAAGACTCATGCACAGTCATCGGTTCATAGAAGTCGAAGTTTCTGCGCATGGTGTCAAGGTCAAAGTCATCTTCAAATAAGATAGATGCCCTGCAACACATCGGCTTGCTTGATAAAACATGAACGCAGAATGCGATCCCAGCTCCACTTCTGGTTGAGCGGACGATCTTCAGGCTTCAGGTCTTTCACATGGATAAGTTCTTTGTCCAGAAAACCATCCTGCTGCAAAATCACTTTGCGTTTTGAATCATACGGATAATACATATTATCCGTGATGTGTTTCCACTTGTCAGTTTCTGCCTTCTCTTTGAAACTGGTTTTCGCTACGATCTCAGCGTAACGCTTTGGATTGCTGCCTTTCACGTAGTCGATGGCATGTTGTGCAAAGCGGAGTGTCCATGCACCAAGGTAGTTCGTGTACCAGTTGTTATTTACGTTGTTCTCATATTCGTTCGGACCGGTGACACCAAGTACTACATACTTGTTTTTGTCTGATGACCAGTTCACGCGCTGTTCCCAGAAGCGTGCAATGCCGATGAGTACTTCCAGTCCATACTCGGTAAAGTAATCCTGATCGCCTGTGTAGTCCACATAATCGCGCATCGCATAGGCCATGGCACTGGTGCGGTGAATTTCCTCGAAGGTGATCTCCCATTCGTTGTGGCACTCCTCACCGTTCATGGTAACGAACGGATAAAACGCTGCGCCATCTTTAAAGCCTAACTTCTGCGCATTTTCAATCGCCTTTTGCAAATGTTTGTAACGATATACGAGCAGGTTGCGCGGCACTTTTGGCTCAGCCGTGCTCAGAAAGAACGGCAGGCAATAGGCTTCAGTATCCCAATAGGTGCTGCCGCCATATTTCTCACCGGTAAACCCTTTCGGACCAATGTTCAATCGTTCATCTTCACCGGTGTAGGTTTGTGTCAGTTGAAAAATATTGAAGCGTATGCCTTGTTGTGCCGCTACATCGCCATCAATGGTGATGTCGCACTCTTCCCACTTATGGGCCCACACTTTTGCATGAGCTTCAAACAAGGCATCAAAGCCCGCAGCTGCGGCTTCACTTAATTTCTTCCTTGCATTCTCAACCATTTTCTCCTTCACATGATTCTCTGAAGATAGTACAGCCGCATATTTATAAATCACCAGCGGTCTGTCCTGCTTCAATTCTGTTTGCACTACATTATCAGCATACTTCTCTCGTGTGTTCGTGCTCACTTTTGAGACAACACTCTTTCCATCCACTTCCAGCCTATAGGTCATGGCAGTGGTGACATGGAAAAATGTTTTGCGTGTTTGTGCTGTTACTATTGCTGAGCCGGGTTGAGCTTCTTTATATACTTCATCCCAGAATTTTTCATCATAGTTGGAATCCTTGTTCACCACATCGGCATCCACCGAAAGGGTGATCACGATATCGCCAGAAAAATTAAGTGCCGTAATCTGATAACGGATAGCACCAATTTCACCATCGGCCATAGAGCAAAAACGTTTTGCATCCACAGCTACCTTTTTGCCATCAGGCAACGTAGCCGTGAATGTGCGGTGCAGCAAACCGGTTTTCATATCAAGCACACGCACAAAGTTTTCTACCTGGCACTGTGCAAGATCCAGTGTCTGACCTTCAATTATTATTTTGATATCGATCCAGCTCGGTGCATTCAATACTTTCGCGAAATATTCCGGATAGCCATTCTTCCACCAGCCCACACGGGTTTTGTCGGGATAATACACGCCCGCCACATAACTGCCCTGATGGGTTTCACCTGAGTAATCTTCTTCGAAGGTGGCACGCTGCCCCATGCGACCATTGCCAAGACTAAATACACTTTCAGAAATTTTGTTGTAGTGAGGGTTCAATCCTTCCTCTATGATTTTCCACTCATCTTGTTTGAGATATTGCTTCATAAAACTATTGTTCAAGATTTAAATTTCAAAATTATGATCAGGCGTTTGACCGCTTTGTGCGGTATGACACCTCTACAAGTCGTTCAATTCATTCACATTAAAATCACCTGTCTTCGCAATCACCTTATTCGCTTTACCCAATTGTGCAGGTGATCCAACCCCTACGCACTTCATGCCTGCTGCCAGCGCTGCCTCCACACCTGCTTCTGCATCTTCAAATACCACACACTCAGAAGGCGGCACCCCCAGTCTTCGATGCAGCCAATCAAAAATATTTCAGGATGTGGTTTTGTTTGGGTAATCATGGTGCCATCCACCATCGTATCAAACAGATCCGCTGATTTTCAAAAGTTCAATCACGCGTGGTGCATTTTTACTGCTGGATGCCAGCGCTACTTTAATGCCTTTGTCGCTTCATAGCCTGAATGAGTTCCTTTACACCCGGAAAAATTTCTTCTGGCCTTATTGATTCAATATACTCTATAAACCATGCGTTTTTCCTGGCGGCATACTTCTCCTTCTCTTCTTCTGAAAGATGAATATTACCCATTTCCAGAATGATTTCCAGCGAACGACATGCGACTCACACCTTTCAACGCTTCGTTTGCCTCAATGGTGAGATTGATGTTAAACTCACTGGCCAGGCGTTTCCACGCGATGTAGTGATAGTGGGCCGTGTCGATGATTACACCGTCAAGATCAAAAATGGCTGCTTTTATCATGCGTGTAAAACCAGTTTAAATAAATCCGAATACGATTTTACACATGGCCATTGGCAATAATCTTATTGGTTTCCTCTAATGTTTTAAATACTTCAAATGTTTTTCCCTGTGTTCGCAGAGCACCAAAAGCGTTGCCATATTTTGCAGCACCGATGTAATCTTTATTTTTACTTACCAGTCCAAATGAAAGTCCACCGGCAAATGAATCACCACAACCTGTGGTATCAACTACCTTATCTACTTTAATTGATGCCACCAGTTCTTCCACAATGACACCGCCTCTCTTTTTATAATACGTAAGGCATCCACGTGAATCGAGTGTAACATATACACACTTCACTCCCAGTGAAAGACAATGTTCTGCAAACTTTCGTATCTCTGCCCGATCCAGTTCAAGCTCAGAAAAATCCTTGCTCTCATATTCTTTTTTAAACCATGAAGCATGCGCTTCCTCAAGATTCATTTTCAATACATCAATGAAAGGCAGCCACTGATCACGATCAATCCAGAACTTCCGCTGTCGTTCACCATTAACAAGACAGGCCGTGGTTGGTCCATGCGCATCAAAGATGATGGTGCCTTTGCTTTTTGATTTCAGATACTTCAGTGTATCGAGTGAAATTTCATAATCGCTGATCGGAATAAATACAAAAACATCACAATCCAACAGACCGGACATATCGGCCGGAAGTATTGGATCCATAAAGCCCGTCTGTCGCTCAAGGCGGTTGTTCTGATCTACAAACCGGAGACTGATAATATCACCCTGGTCATAGGCGGAAGTAACATGCTTCAGATTAATTCCCTTATAACCCTTAAATACTTCAGCCACATTGTCCTTGTCAACCGTGCGCACATGCGATACCGGAATGATTTCGAGATCATCAACCTTCAATGCCGACAAGGCAATAACAGGATGTGTTACACAACCCCATTTCTGAATCAGATCGCCCTGATGGGTCACAATGTGATCGCGTGGAATGGGTCCTACTACAGCTATTTTTTTCATAGTTATGCTACTAAAAATGCGGCACCAAATACTCCGGCACTGTCACCCAGTTTCGGTTTCAATACGGGTGTGTCGAGCCGGTTGTTAAAAATATATTTTTCAAGAGACACCACACCATCGGTATAGATAATATCAATGTTACCCACGCCTCCACCAATCACAATCACATCCGGATCAAGGATATTCACTACTACACTCAGTGCAAGACCAAAGAAATGAGTCAGTCCGTTCCATGGTTTGTTTTGCAAAAGGATCGATGCCGGCTTTATAAAGATCGTACACTTCCCTGAGTGTTTTCTGCTGACCGCTTACCGAAGCATAATACTTTTCAAGCGCAGGTCCTGCCAATACTTTTTCGACACAGCCACTCTTACCGCAATAACAGGGGCCGCCAGATTCATCCAGAAAGTTATGACCCCACTCTCCGCCAATTCCCTGCAATCCGTTGATTACTTTTCCATCAACTACCACACCTCCACCTACACCCGTGCCCATGATTACACCAAACACCACTTTCGCATTGGGATATTTTTCTTTTGCAATACCCATGCTGGCTTCTGCCAGGGCAAAACAGTTTGCATCGTTGGCCATGCGCACTTCCATGCCCAGAATACGCTCGAGGTCTGCCTTTAATGGTTTTCCGTTAAGACTGGTGGAGTTACTGTTTTTCATGAGGCCCAGTCCCGGATCAAGCGTACCTGGTGTAGCGATACCCAGCTTTTGCGGACGATAGCCGACAGCTGCTTCCATCTTATCTACCACCGATTTTATCTGCCCAACAATATGATCATATCCCTTGTGGCCTTCGGTAGGTAACCGATCACGAAACAGAACATTCAGGATCGGAAGCAGATTGAAGAACAGCACCTTCAACTTTTGTTCCACCCAGATCAATTCCCCAGAGATTTTCATTCATAAAATAATCCTGCAATTAAATTTTACATCGATACACTATGGCTTCCCATGCCCGCACTTTTTCTGTATTTCCGGTATCCGTGTAATTTCCAATTAGTCGTTCACCAATCACAGGCTTCACACGGTCGGGTAAGTTAGTAACCTGATCAGAAAAATTAAGAACAATCAGCAATTTTTCTTTGTCGCTTTCGCGGAAATAAAGGAACAGTGAATCGGGCGATTTCCTCAACCGGCTGATAACTTCCATAAGTGAGCACGTGATAGGCTTTGCGCAAGGCTGTCATCGACCTTGAAATAAGTTAAGAATAGAATCACCGGCAATCTTGCTGTGCTTCTACATTGATCTCGGGATGTATTTTCATTCACTTTCATCCAGGGATCTGACTGCTGAAAATCCTCCATTTTGCCTCGCTATTCCATTGCATGGGTGTGCGTGCATTATCGCGCCCGGCATAGTTGGCTGCCTTTAGAAATGCCGCTTCCGGAATTCCCTTTTTCTGTGCCTCGCGCCAGCCATTTAGCGTCTCTATATCTTTCGATTCGCTTATCGCCGTTAAGTGTGTGTTGGTCATGCCAATTTCATCGCCCTGAAAAATGAAAGTTGTACCCCGCATGGTAAGCAATAATGTGATCAACAACTTTGATGACTGTCTCCCAATATTCGCGATCGTTTCCCCACCGCGATACCATTCGTGCAAAATCATGATTGCCAAGAAATACACTACCCCACCCTTTTTCTTTAAAGGCATCATCCCACGTTTTAAATACCTGTTTAAAGTCTTTCATCGACCAGGGAACAGGATCAAATCTTCCACCAGGGCCCTGATCCATAAACATGTGACCGAAATGAAAAATCATATTCAGACCATGATCATCATCCAGATAGTCTTTCGCGTTTTGCGGAGTAATGCCTGGCCCCTCGCCCACCGTCATCACATCGTAATGATCCCAGACTTTTTCTCTTGCTTCGCTGATAAATTCTTTCAGTCGAGGGCCATTGGCATAATACTTACGTATGGTTTCATTAAAGTCAGGCGTGTCAGTATCTGGAAAATCGGTGCGCTTCGAAATAGCTGATATCACATCGAGGCGCAAGCCATCTACACCTTTGTCAAGCCAGAATTTCATAAGCCTGTTCAACTCTTCGCGCAATACAGGATTCTCCCAGTTAAGGTCGGGTTGCTTGCGCGAAAAGAGATGCAGGTAATATTCTCCGGTAGCTTCATCGGGTTGCCAGGCACTGCCACCAAAGAATGAAGGCCAGTTGTTGGGCGGGCCACCATTTTTGCCTGGCTTCCAGAAATAATAATCACGATACGGATTGTCTTGCGACTTTCGGGATTCCTGAAACCACGGATGTTCATCGGAAGAATGATTGAGCACCAGGTCCATGATCAGTTTTAGCTTTCGCTGATGCAGACCTTTCAGGAGTTCATCAAAATCTTCCATCGTGCCAAACTCAGGCTGCACGGAATAGTAGTCGCTGATGTCATAGCCTCCATCATCGTTGGGTGATTTGTAAATCGGGTTGAGCCACACGGCATCAACGCCCAGACTTTTTATGTAATCCAGTTTTTCAATGATGCCACGAAGGTCTCCTACACCATCTCCATTGCTGTCTTTAAAACTGCGGGGATAAATCTGATATACGATGGCTTCTTTCCACCAGATACGCTCACTCATAGTGCAGGGAAATTTTGATGGGTAAATTAAGGCTGCAAGCAGCAGGCTGCGGGCCACAAGCCTTATACAGGTAAACTAAAACAACCTGAAGCCAGAAGCTAGTAAGCTAGAAGGCAACGGAAGGAATACTTATAAAATACTCTGATCATTTATTGGTATATGGTAGATATCGCTCCGTATTCGGATGAAAGGTTCTCCAAGAATGCCAGAACTCCTGATAGGATTGTATGGAGTTAAGCGAAGCTCCTTTCAATGCTCCTTCCGTGCATCGGCCGCTCCAGTCCCAGACGGAATTCGTTTTTGTATCGATGAATGTTTTTAAACTATCGCTGTAAGAAAACTGCAACGTATCATTTGCTACTATGCGACTCCACATATGAAAGGATGCCGTGTCATTTTCCAAAACCAGCACCAAAGGAGTTTTCTCCAGATCATCATTAATGACCCGAATGTTTTTTAAATCATTCCAGTCAAAGGCTTTCGCAAACAAACCCATTGAGACACCCACCACCCACGACTTATCTTTCCATGAAAGTGAATCGGCCCGTTCAAGCTTGCTTTCTGACTTCCCTTCATCAAATTTTTCAAGTTCCTTGTATTGATTTTTGAATACACTATCGGGTTGCAAAATGTATGAATCGGGATGACGGGATAACCATGCCTGCAAGGTCATCTGTTCGGAAGGTATCTCGTTTAACTGCTCTCCTTTCAGCGGACCCGTGATAGCCTCACCACTCACCTGACGCCACCAGCTTTTTGTACGGCTGTCTTCAAACATGGCATTGAAATGATCCATGCCCACCAAACGAAAATTCTCAGGCTCTCCATTTACGATCGGACTATACACACGGCCTGTGCGGCACACGGTGCAATACGTAACCATAACAGGCTCACCGCCCACCGTATCACGCACCTGATGATGATATCCAATGATTTCCAGCGGATAGGCTTTTGCTTCGTTATTTATCTGCACACCTAACACAAGTGCACGTTCATCAACTTTATTTGCACCAGCATTAACCAGGATTTTATTTTCGGGCTGATAAAACATCGTTTCAGCAAGCAAACGGAAATTGGAATTGTAGAATACAAATAACCAGAATACAAGCAATGAAACAGCGGTCCACCTGACTGGAGACTGACTGAATCGGATCAGGTGATAGGCAGGATAGGCGATAATCAACATGCCAGCAATACGAAACAGATTTATGTTGTTATGAAGAAAATAAGCCAGGTCAATCACATCATCTTCCTGGCTTCCCGGAAATGGCATGATAAAATATACACGGGCTACTTCTGCGCAAACGAGAATAGTGATGCCCAGTAAAAAAAGAAAAATTCTCATGAATGCTCTGTTCTATTTATTGTGTGGTTTCACAAGGATGGTCCGAAGTCAACCACTTCCTTCAATGCCTGATTTGCATCAGCAAGATGTTTATCTCTCTCAGCCTCTGACAATTGAAGTTCACTTACAAAATAATCAATGACAGGTTGTACCCACCTCATAATTTTTGGATGATTGAAATAAATCAGACCACTTCTACGGTTGATAAAATCAAGTGGATTTACTGCCATTTCGTGGTGTATAGCAAACCAGGCTTTTGCGAGAATCAAATCACATTCCGGATGTTCTGTTCTGTTCTTCTCCAGATGATCCAGAATAAGTAATACTTGCCGGCCATACAGATGTACCAGGTTTGTCGCTTCATTACCACGCAGGTCAAGCGCATCAAGCCGGCTCACGAGTTCCAGCTCCAGTTTTTTTACATCGGCATATTCACGAAAATCGCCACCCGGCAAAATCAATTCTTCAGTTTTGCATTTAGCTAAATCGCGATCAGAAAAGTTGCGGTCAATCACTTTATCAACTACACGTTCAGCCATCTTGCGATAACCCGTAAGCTTGCCACCTGCAATGGATATCAGGCCCGACTTTGATTCAAATATTTCATCCTTGCGTGAAAGTTCTGATGCAGATTTTCCCTCTTCATGTATAAGTGGACGCAAGCCGGCCCAGCTCGATTCAATGTCGGCAAACGTTAATAAAGCAGAGGGAAATGTTTCATTGACTGCATGAATGAGATATTGAGCATCATCCCGTGTGGTCAACACATTATTCTTATCACCTGTATAATCGGTATCAGTTGTTCCGATGTAGGTAACACGCCCACGGGGAATGGCAAAGATCATACGTCCGTCTGGCACATCGAAATAAATGGCCTGCCTTACGGGGAGCCGGTGATACGGAACTACAATGTGAACACCTTTTGTAAGATGTAACTGTTTTCCTTGCTTCGAATTATTAATGGATCGCAGTTCATCTACCCACGGGCCAGCCGCGTTGACTACTGTAGTTGCATTGATGGTAAAATTCTGATTTGAGATTTTATCTTCTGCTTTGATCCCAACGATTCTTTCATTCTCATAAATGAAATCAGTTGCCATCACGTAATTGCTTATACAGGAACCGTTGCTTACTGCCAGTTTAATAATCTCTATCGTCAACCTTGCATCATCTGTACGATACTCGGCATAGAGTGCGCCCCCCTTGACGCCTTCTGCTTTCAACATGGGCTCGCTCGTTAATGTCTGAGGGCGGGTAAGCATCTTTCGCTGATCTTCAAGCTTCACTCCCGCCAGCAAGTCATAAACCTTCAATCCTATAGACGTGAGCCAGTAGCCTAATCCACGCTCATCGTATAATGGCAGCAACATTTTTTCTGGTACAACCAGATGAGGCGCCAATCGATGAACAATCGCGCGTTCACTACCTACTTCCTTTACCAGTGCAAATTCCAGTTGCTTGAGATAGCGTAATCCTCCATGAATCAGTTTGGTTGACCGACTGCTGGTGCCCGATGCAAAATCATTTTTTTCTATCAAAGCAGTTTTCAATCCGCGCGAAGCAGCATCCAGCGCAATGCCTGCACCTGTAATTCCCCCACCGATGATTAATAAATCAAACGATTGACTTTTGAGTTTATCTAAACTATTGTTTCTATTCATCAATCCCGGTTTTTAAGATTTCAATTTGAACTAATTTGAAATCTGTCATTTGAAATTATTCGATCCACCCCATCGTGCGCTCGACTGCCTTCTGCCAACCTCTGTATAATTTACTCCTGGTCGCCTCATCCATAGCAGGAGTAAATCGTTTTTGAATTCGTCTGCTGGTGATGATACTTTCTTTTTTCCAGAGTCCGATCTGAATGCCAGCCAGGTATGCTGCACCCTGTGCCGTAGATTCAATCACTTCTGGCCTTTCTACTTCTGTTCCCAGAATATCTGCCTGAAACTGCATGAGAATATTATTGGCACAGGCACCTCCATCTACTTTCAGGCTTGCTAGTTTTATTCCGGAATCTTCCTGCATGGCATTGAGTATGTCTTTTGTCTGATAGCCCATTGATTCAAGTGTGGCTTTGATGATATGATCCTTGCCGGTGTCGCGTGTTAACCCGAAGATGGCACCGCGTGCATACATATCCCAGTAAGGTGCGCCTAATCCAGCGAAAGCGGGTACTACATATACTTCATTGGAGCCAAGTGCCTTCGCTGCAAAATATTCTGAATCTTTAGATTGATCGATAATGTGCATACTATCGCGAAGCCACTGCACGGCTGCCCCTGCAATGAACACACTGCCTTCAAGCGCATATTCTACTTTGCCATCGAGTCCCCAGGCAATGGTGGTGATCAATCCATTCTTTGATTGCTGAATGGTTGATCCTGTATTCATGAGCATAAAACATCCGGTGCCATAGGTATTCTTCGCCATGCCTGGTTCGAAGCATGCCTGGCCGAATAATGCAGCTTGCTGATCTCCTGCTACCCCTGCAATCGGAATCTCAACTCCGTTAAAATTCCACTTTCCAAAATCAGATGCCGAAGGTTGAACTGCCGGCAACAATGATTTAGGAATATTCAACTCCTTTAAAAGAGTATCATCCCACGCTAATTCACGGATGTTGTATAATAATGTGCGCGATGCATTGGAATAATCGGTGACATGCGATTTGCCATTGGTAAGTTTCCAGATCAACCATGAGTCGATCGTGCCAAAGGCAAGTTCACCTTTTTCGGCTCTTTGTCTTACACCGGCAACATTATCAAGAATCCATTTCACCTTGGTGCCTGAAAAGTAGGAGTCGATAACCAACCCGGTATTCGTTCTTACATAATCAGTGAGGCCTTTTGCTTTTAACTCTTCACAGATATCTGCCGTACGTTTGTCTTGCCATACTATAGCATTATATACAGGGTCACCGGTTTTCCTGTCCCAGATAAGAGTTGTCTCCCGCTGGTTGGTGATGCCGATGGCGGCAATCGATTTTGCATCAATGCGATTGTCGTAAATTACTTTTTGAAGCACACCTGATTGTGAACTCCATATTTCTTCTGCATCATGTTCTACCCATCCTGATTTAGGAAAAATCTGACGGAACTCCTGTTGTGCAATACCTTGAATTTCGCCTTGTTCATTAAAAAGAACAGCCCGTGAACTCGTTGTACCCTGATCAAGCGCGATGATGTATTTTGGTTTACTCATAATAATTACTCGTTGCCAGATGCCTGATACCGTTATCGAATAACAGGCAACTGAAACATTTGGTTAAAAAATCAACGTATAAAGTAAAGCACCTCCTATTCCTCCAACGATGGGGCCAAATACTGGTATCCATGCATAACCCCAATCGGAAGAACCCTTACCGTCAATTGGTAACAGAGCGTGCGCAATGCGAGGACCCAGGTCACGGGCGGGGTTAATGGCGAAACCTGTGGTGCCTCCCAAACTCAAACCAATGGAGACAATTAATAATCCTACCACCAAAGGTTTAAGTCCCTGGGTAAATTCATTCACACCAATAAACAAAATCGCAAATACCAGCAATGCCGTTGCAATTGCCTCATTCATGAAATTTGAAAACGAATTTCGTATGGCAGGAGCTGTTGAAAACACCGCCAGCTTTGTAGCAGGATCGGGAGTATTCTTCCAATAAGGCTGATAATAAAACCATACTAAAACAGCTCCGGTGAATGCTCCGAAAAATTGAGCTGCACAATATCCTGGAACAAGGTTCCAGTCAAATTGACCGGTTGCTGCAAATGCAATTGAGATTGCTGGATTTAAATGAGCCCCACTGGCACCAGCTGCATAAATACCCATGGTGACGGCAAGACCCCATGCTATGCAGATTGTAAGCCAGCCTGCATTTTCTGATTTGGTTCCTTTTAATACAACACCGGCAACCACACCTTCACCAAATAAGATAATAAGCATGGTTCCAAGAAATTCTGCGAGGTAGGGATTCATAAGTAGTAAATTATTAATGGGTTGAAGCGAACGTGATATCCTGTTGTGTTTTTTTATTATCAGTTGTGATAAGCAATGTAGCAAGTGCGGCCAGTATCAGCAAAACACCCGCAAAGGCAACTGCATAGGTTGAATTATTACCTAAAAATTCGCGCAGTATAAAACCAAATGTCAGATTCTGGAGGATCATGGGTATTACAATCATCATGTTGACAATCCCCATGTATACACCATATCGCTCTTTGGGAATGTTATTGACAACCATCAGATAGGGAATCCCCATCATGCTTGCCCACCCGATTCCAAATCCGGTTATCGCAGGGAAAAGAAGGTATTTGTTTTCGATGAATGGGAAAAATAATAATCCGGTTGCAGCCAGTGTAAGACACATAAAGTGAACGAATTTGGGTGACGATTTTTTAACAAACCACACCAGCGCAAACGCACTTAAGAAGGTAACGATATTATACCAACCATTCACCAGGCCAGTCCAGCTGACAGCTTGTTCATATAACTCCTGATTGGCGGGTGTGGTTTTATAAACCGATAGCGCAATACTTTTAGAAGCATTTTGCCAATAGCAAAATAATCCATACCACTGAAACAAATATACCAGTGCAAGTTGCCACATGACTTTAGGCATGCTGCCAATGGCTTTTGATATTTCAATAAAAGGAGAAAAAACATTTAATGGAGTGTCTTTCATTTCCTTTAACTCCTCATCCGTAGGTGGAATTTCCGGAGTGGTACGCATGCTCCACCAGATGGAACCCATGGAACATATGGCTCCGAGAAAAAAGGATGCGTATACCCAGTTGGGCAACGCTCCTGATTTGCCTATTATTATAATCGGAAAAACAAACAGTGATACATTAGCCAGAGTTTGTCCGAAGCCAGTAAAAAAACTTTGCGCCTGAAAACCAAGGGGCCGTTGCTCTTCATTAAGTTTATCGGCAACAAAAGCACGGTAAGGTTCCATGGCAGTGTTATTGCCCACATCCAAAATCCACAACAACCCAACCGCCATCCACAAAGCACTGCTGAAAGGATAAAAAAACAATGCCAGGCTGCATAGCATGGCTCCGATGAAAAAGTATGGTTTTCGCCTGCCAAAGCGTGGGTGCCAGGTCTTGTCACTCAATGCGCCTATAATAGGCTGAACGATCAATCCTGTTACCGGACCAGCAAGATTAAGGAGCGGTATTTCATCAGGGCTTGCCCCCAGCATATCATAAATAGGATTGACCGCACTCTGTTGCAATCCAAAACTATATTGAATGCCGAAGAAGCCGACATTCATATTGATGATCTGCCCGAAGGAGAGCTGGGGTTTAAAATTCATGTGTTTGTTTCCTGTGAATATAGGAAAAGCAAACTAATTGCCCCGACCGGCAAAAAGAAATTTCCATGCAGAATAGCTGTAAATGGAAAAGGCTACTTCTTTTGAGTTTTAATACGACTTAAAATCAATCCTGCAAGTTCTGCTCCTTCTTTTTTGCCGACTTCACATGCAGGGATATAATGTATACCTCCATAGAATCTGCTGATCGCGGCCTCTTCAGAAGCTTGTTTAAATGATGTAAAACTTCGGGGCGCCATACCAAATTCAACCTCGGTGGAATCGGTGAATGCAAAGTTATCCCCGAACAAATCTGTTAAAGCTGTGCCTGCTGCTGCAGAGATAACAGCGTGTCCGCTGGTATATTCCGGGAAGGGTGGTGTTTGCAATAATGGAACCCAGTTCTCATCAATAAACTGATTGATATAAGACTCTGGACGAATAAGTGCACTCCTATACTTTTCATCCCAGCAACTGATGAACCCATCGGCAAGGGAAACGGATACCTTCACATATGACTCCAGTGACTGAGCCGATGTTGAATTTTTGGCTCGCGAAGCAAGCGCTGTGATATTAATCCAATGTCCTCCCGGTGAAATTTTCTTGGTGGCAAACATCACGTGGCCTTTTACATTCATCGCAAATGGATTGCAATCCCAGAAGGAAGCAATGATGCGCTGTTCTTCAGTAAGATTTTTGCCTATCTCATAAACTTCCAGCGCTTCTTTATAAAACTGACTTTTCTTGTCGGTTGAAAAAGGAGTAGGCGGAGCGGGTTTAAATTGTTGCGCTGAGTCAATCACAAATGTTCTGATCTTGTTCCAGTGTGGCTCAACAGCATCCATATAAGCCGGAGGAGTCGGTTTCCAGGTGCCAGGATCATTCACGATTGTGTATTTAGGGAAGGAGCGTGATTGCTTGTAATTATCTTTATTTGACCAGGCGAGAATATGATCCGCCACCTGACCACCATAGGCAACCGATCTTTCAAACACATCATCAGGGACACCTGCATTCCGGAATTCCTTCATCACCTGATTGTAGTAGTCATCGAGCTTATCTTCAGAGAATATCAGTGCACGGCCTACTTTTAAAATTGCTTCGGTGGCGGCAAGTTCCAGACAATATTCCTGACCTTCTTCAGGTTGCGGCACAGGAGTCAATTCCTTCAGCTGGCCTGCCAGGCTCTGGTAATTTTTATCTCCCGGAATAATCGCTTCATATCCGGCAATGCTTGTATAGGCATAAATCCTGCTTGCAACTGGTGGCGAAAAAATATCATGAACTATGATATCCGTAATTTTTTTCATTGACCGATGAATAAATTCGGGATCCTGTACTTTTGTCTTATACTCTCCGGTATTCGATGTACAAGAAAAAACCAACACAAGCAGGGCAATCAATCCAATCCTATACATATGATTATTCAATTTTGCCACAAAGGTAAAGATTGTTCTTAATTGTAGTATGATCTAAATCATTTAACCCAAAAGTTAAATAGCTTCTTTAAAATCCAAATTATAACAGGTCATCCCGGGTTAAAAAACTGACTTTTTTCGAGTTTTTAACAAATTATGATGAGATACCAGCTTCAAGATTTAAACCTGAAAATTACTTTTTCCTGAAAGTCAAAAGGGTTTGATTGTTTCTGGAAACAAGATAGATAAACTTGCCTGTAGTTGCCTCTCTCATGGTGGCTATATCGCGCCCTTCGCCCAGCGTAACAAAACCAGACTGGTCGGGTCGCATGGGTTCAAAATTTCCCTTTCCATCACCAATCAAGACCAGGCCCACGCCTGCATCGTAGGAACCAAAATCAGGCTGAGTGGCACTTAGATTTCCTGTCAGCATAACATCAGGAATTCCGTCATCATTAAGGTCGCTTGATTTTATACCATAAACAGGAAAATATTGTGCTTCCCCAGGCAACGGAATCAACTCAAATTTATCACCATCATTTCTTAAGAAAACAGATTTAAGTTGTTCCACTTTCATCAATGCCGAGTTACCTTTCTGTAAAGGAGTGATGATATCCTCGAGTTTAACATCACGGTAGTCCTTGTAATGAAGAAATTTTTTCTTCAGAGATGGAATCTGTTTTACCAGCTGATCACGCGAAGCAAACGGATAACTGCTATCTCCATTAAAATAAACCATGATATGATCAGATCCTCCATTGGAATCAAAATCCCCAAGATACATTGACAAGGGCTTTTCCTGAGAAGCTTTTATTCTTGAATTCAACCCGAGATTACCGAGTATCAAATCATCATCACCATCACCATCAAAATCCTCCGCTTCAATTGTATTCCACCATCCCCTGGTATTATCCAGGCCATACGTGTTTGTCATATTTAAAAAGCGATGGTTCTTCTGTTGAATAAGCACCGTCACAGGCATCCACTCTCCTACCAGAACCAGATCCTGGAGATTATCCTTATTAACATCCACCCACACAGCATCTTTCACCATGCCAGGCCTCACACGCGTTGGATTATCAAACGTACTTTGCCCAAGCCAGGATGGATCAAACTGAAAAACCCCCTTTCCATTATTTTGCAATAGAAAACTTACCGGACTCATGCCATATAAAAATGGCATTACCGATGCCCCAATAAACAGATCAATATCACCATCGCCATCATAGTCATATGGCTTTACACAAGAGGCATGAAGGAATATTCTTGAGAATGCGGATGTCGCATGGGTGAAATTTCCATGACCATCATTAAGATATAGGCGCGGGGTGATCAGATCAAATTCCTTCATCTCTTCCTGGCCGCCAGAAACAACAATAAGATCCTGATCGCCATCACCATCTGCATCAAAAAATGCAGCGTCAGTATCTTCACTTAATGCATGCTTTGCCAAAGCAAGGGATTTTACAACCACCCATTCACCATTCGCGGTTTGCTTATACATTGTACCTGATTGTCCTTTTGCTCCACCAACAAAAAAATCATCAAGGCCATCCTGATTAATATCGGCAACCGCAAGCGGAGGACCTTCTGTACTTAGCATATGTGGAATCAATGACTCGCGATTAAATGCATTGAAGTCATCTTCATTGTGCTTATTGTTAACTTTAAATACTTGTTGCAATACTGGCTCATACAAAGTCATGGGTTCATCAAACCTATTTGCAGGATCATACACCAGCGTAACTTCCTTTGCGCCAACTGCTTTTTGTGTAACTCTTCCATCTGGCCAGATAACCTTCACTCGTACAGAATCACCGGCATCGGGTAAACCAAATGTCAACGCATAATCTGACGAGGAACACCAGCCGCGGGAAGGAAATAATTCCTGCATCTGAGTATGATCACCCTTTGTAACAATGACCCTTGAGCCGACAGCTTTTTGATTTCCCTGGATCAAATCAGCTTTGAGAGAAATCTTTATAAAATTTTCCTTCTTTGAATTATTGCGATACAGCAAGGCGTCACCATTAATCTGGTTAACGACCAGATCAGGATCACCATCATTATCCAGATCACCATATGCTGCGCCATTGCTAAAGCCGGGCAGCGAAATTCCCCACCCCATGGATTTATCTTCAAAAGAAAGATCGCCCCTGTTCTTAAAAATATAATTGCTCACTTTTCCTTCCGGCATCATATTGGCGAGTATAAAGTCGGTGTTCTTACTGGCTTCCTGTATGGAGTCATTAGACATAAAGTTAATATAGTCAAGGTCATTCGGGCGCCTTACAATTCCATTCGAGATGAAAATGTCTTTGAATCCATCCCCATCAAAATCAACTGCCAGCGGGCACCAGCTCCAGTCAGTAGCTTCTACGCCAGCTGCCTGTGCTATGTCAGAAAAAAATACACGGCCAGAATCAATGGTACCGCGATTGACTTGCAACGTATTTCTCGAAACCTGTTTTCCGTATCCAAAACTTAATTTGAATTTATAAACTTCGTAGGTATCTTCTCCTGCTGAAGTTTTGATCACCGCTTCATCACGGGGAAGCATATCTGTAGTGATGATATCAGGCCATTGATCATTATTTAAATCAGCAATTTCATTTCCCATACTGAATCTGCTTGTATGAGCCAGGCTTTTGTCAGTTTGAAGTGAAAATGTTCCGTTCTTCTGGTTGATGTACAAATAATCATTTTCGTGAAAATCATTCGATACATAAATATCAGGAAAACCATCCCGATTGATATCTGAAATACCAAGACCTAAACCGTATCCCAGTTGACTTGATAATATACCCGCATCCTTCGTTACATTTTTAAAAAAAGTATTTCCTGTTTCAGCAAATTGATTTTTGTACAACCGATCTCCTGCCAGTGAATCCGTCTGATTTCGTAATGATATATTTCCATAAGACCGCTGAGAGTGAACGGAATGATTGAGCAGGTACATATCAAGATCTCCGTCACGGTCATAATCAAAAAATGCAGCGTGGGTGGAGAATCCCTGAAAATTCAATCCAAATTCCCTCGAGCGCTCAGTAAAGGTGAGGTCACCATTATTTATAAAGAGCTGATTGTATCCATTAAATCCTTTATAGTTACCAACACCGCATAAATAGATATCGAGCAGTCCGTCAGCATTCACATCGGCCATGGTTATACCTGTTTTCCAGTTGCCAGCGCCAGCAACTCCTGCCCTTGCAGTGATGTCTTCGAAAACAAAATCGCCTTTGTTTAAGAATAACTTATTGGAACCCTGATTACCCGAAAAATAAATATCAGACAAGCCATCACTATTGATATCGCCTATGGCAACACCACCGCCATTATAGAAATAAAGGTATTCGATGATATTGAATTCTTCGTTCTCGGTAAGCTGGTTTACAAAATCAACAGAGGAATAGGAAGATGGAATTAAACTAAACAATTTTTCATCCTCCTTCTTTTTATCGGCAGAGCATGAAAAAAGAAAAACACCAGCCGAGAGCCATACTTTCCACCCGCTGAATGATATAAATTTCAGATTCAAATTATTTTGTCTTAAAGAACAAAACGGTATCATTATTTCTTGCCACCATCAACAGGTTTTTCCCCATCGACTTCATCATAGTGAAATCCCTTACCTCACCGTCCAGCATAAGTCCTGAAATCAATGATGAAACAGATTTAAATTCCCCTTTACCATCGCCTTTAAGAAATACACCATAACTGGCATCATACCTGCCAGCCTCTGGTTTTACCCGATATAAATTTCCTCCTAAAAGTATATCAGTGTTTCCATCCAGGTCAAAATCAGAAATCTCAATCGCATACATCACAGAAAATTGCGCTTCAACCGGAAGTCTTTTAAAAACAAACATTCCATTCCCCTCATTGATAAGCACGCCTGTGCCAAGTTCAAATGCTTCCAGTTTTATAGCCCTTTGCAATTCCTCTGCTGTAAAAATATCCTGAATGGTCTGATCTTTAAAATTATCATATTTCAGATACTTCTTTTTTAATGACGGAATCTGTGTCATTAAATCGTGACGGAGAACCAATGGATAACTTTTATCGCCATTGAATGTGCAAATGATTTGTTCCATAGTTCCATTTTTGTCAAAGTCACTCACATACATACTCACCGGCTTTTCCACAGAAGCCCTGAATCTTGAATTGAGGCCATGATTGGCAACCACAAAATCTATGTCTCCATCGTTGTCCAGGTCAGCTGATTCAATTCTATTCCACCAGCCCTTGGTGAGTGAAAGTCCTGCTGATTCAGTCTTGTCAACTAACTGACCTTTCTCATTTATAAAAACTTTAACTGACAAGTATTCACCAACCACCAGAAGATCCATATCTGAATCTCCATCAATATCTGCCCATGAAGCATCCGTAATTAATCCAATCCTGAGAAGCCCTGGAGCGACTGAGGATGTTACATCAGAAAACACTCCTTTACCATCGTTTTTTAAAATATACCCGTTCATGGGTATTCCATGTGAGAATGACTGACCTCTTACTCCTACGAATAAATCAAGATCACCATCATTGTCATAATCAGCAGATTTTACCGTTGATGAATTCTCCAGTGCCTTTACTGGTAGCAGTTGAGCAGATTTTATAAAATTTCCTTTTCCATCATTGATATAAAGCCGATCCGCAAGTGCATTTGAGATTGTGGAAAACTCACTGCTGCCACTGCAAACATATAAGTCAAGATCCTGATCATTGTCAGCATCAAAAAATAAACTTGCCTGATCTTCTGAGATTTTATCACTTTCAAACGCCTGCTGAATGGTTGCTTTAAAATTGCCATCCTGGTTTTGGATGTATAAAGTACCTGAATGATCTTTCGCACCTCCTATGTAAAAATCATCAAGACCGTCACCATTTACATCGCCCTTTGAAATCCTTGGACCTTCAGCACTGATCATATGATACAACAGTTTATCGCGATCGAAGTCTACAAAATCACTCTCCTCATGTTTATGATTAACGGGTGTGCTTGTGAGTTTTTCAAAAATTGCAGGCTCTGAAACCGTCTGTGATTTTTTTATCTCAACAGCATCTTGTTGATCAAGCTTAATGATCTGACTGGTCGCTACCTTGTTGATAACAGTCTCGCTTCCATCAGACCAGTTAACCAGTATGTAATCTACCGAGTCAATCTTACCTAATCCTATATTCGGCCGCGGATCAACCGATGATTCAAATCCCCGGTTAGGCATTTGTTCTACATAAAAATACTGTTCGTTGTGTCGTATCGTTATCTTGGTTCCCAGGGCAAACGGATTCTTCCCAGAACCCTTTAACTCAAACTTCAGAAAATGATTATCAGGGTATAAAATATTCGATTCATTTCTTTTCAAAGAGGCCTTTTCATTTACATGATTGATTACCAGGTCCAGATCACCATCATTATCCAAATCACCGTAAGCAGATCCATTTGAAAAACCAGGCTCACCGAGCCCCCACTCAATGGCCTTATTTTCAAAAGATAAATTACCCAGATTACGAAATGCAAAATCAGGAACCGGAGTTGAGGGAATTAAATCAACCAGCTTTTGATAATTAACCTGGTTGTTGGAAACAATTGAACGAACCACCTCCTCATTGGAAACATATTGCAGGTAATCCTGATTGGTTAAGTCCTGATATATTCCATTGGCAACAAAAACATCCTTGAGGCCATCATTGTCCATATCGAACATTAATGCACCCCAACTCCAGTCCGTAGCTTCCATGCCGGTTAATCTGCCAATTTCACTAAATGTATTGTTACCGTTATTTAACTGAAGCATGTTACGTGTAAACTGATGAAAGTAATCGTTGGTGACACTGTACTGATATCGATCCCAGTTTTCAAAAGTGGTAACTGTTTTCAGGCGTTCATTGGTATGAGGAAGCATCTCCGTTACAAAAATATCAGCCCAGCCGTCATTGTTGATGTCAGCGAGGTCGGCACCCATAGATGCTCCACTGATAGACTTCATCTGATCAGTGAGGCACTCCCTGAACGTTCCATCCTGATTATTGAGATAAAGATAATCGCGTTCAAAAAAATCGTTTGACACATAGATATCCTGCCAGCCATCTTTGTTAATATCACCCACGGTAGCGCCAAGTCCAAATCCAATTACACTTCCATATATACCGGCTTGCTCACTTACATCTGTAAAGTGATTGCCATCATTTCTCATTAACTTATCGCCTCCTAATACATCGCGTTTAGGGCGTTCATTCTTCATCAGGTTAAAACTCCCGATTGCCTGATACGAATTGTTGAGTATATACAAATCGAGGTCATTGTCGCGGTCGTAGTCAAAGAATACCGCATGTGTTGTAAAACCTTTATCAGCAATGCCATATTCGCGGGCTCTTTCGGTAAAAGTTAAATCACCATTATTGATGAACAATTCATTCTCCTTATCATCACCTTTCACATCTCCAGAATTACAGACGTAAATATCCAGCCAGCCATCACCATTTACATCAGCCAGGCTTACTCCGGTTGACCATGACTTCAAGCCGCTGACCCCAGCTTTATCGGTTATATCTTCAAATTTAAAATTCCCTTTATTGAGATATAACTTATTGGAACCTTGATTGGCCGTCAGGTAAATATCAACAAGACCATCATTGTTAATATCACCCAACCCAACACCACCACCATTATAGAAATTCCTATAGGTATAGATATTAAATTGCTGATCAAAAGTAAGCTTATTGGAAAAGGTCACGCCCGTACTATCGGGAGAAAGATTTGTAAATAAGGCCGGGATTTTATCAGGTGCTTGTTTAGTACAACTGACAATCAATATCACTACTGCCAGATAAACAAAAACAATTGATAACTTAAAATTCATGTCCATCAACTAAAATCAATCCTTCTTCTCTTCATCTGGTGTAATGGAATGCTTATACTTCGGATGCAGGATGTCCTGAACTTTCACTACTACATTTTGCTCATCTTTAATATATATCAGCATCCTTCTGTTCCCATCTACCTTAACGGGAACATCGCTGCCTTGTATTTTTGCGATTACAAATTCATTACCCTTGTACCAATGCATAATAAATTGCAACACTTTCTCTTTTAGCTTATCCGATTGATATTGTTCATTCCATGGTGCCCAGGCTGAATAACTGAATTCCAGATTCATTTCCATAATAATATCGTCCTGATCAAAAGCAGGAATGAAAAGAAGCCTCAGGGCTGCAGGTTGATCATGAAACAGCGAATCAGTGAAAAGATACTGAACGGTAGCGCCATTGGGACCTGCTGTAACAAGCTGTTGTTTGTTCAAATCAAAACACTTACCATAGAATTCTTCCCGTGTATCTCCCAGCCTGATACCCATTAAAACAGAATCCATTCTGATACCTTTTGCCAGTTCAGCCTTCACCAGCCTCGTATAATCCGATTGAAAGCATCCACTTACCACAATACCCAAAGCCAACAGGCTAATCGGGTATTTTAAAAATTTCCAGTTCACTATCATACTTTGCAAATAAAATGAATTTGTTGCCATTAATTTCAATATATTCAATATCTCTTATCTGTCCCCTTACGTCAAGTCCTATCCCCTGGTCGAATCTGAATTGTTGATTCTTTAAAATTCCTTTAAAAAACCAACCATGTGATGCATCATATCTTCCAAACTGCGGCTTCACCAGATATTGATTTCCTCCGGCCAGTAAATCGTTCACTCCATCGTTATCAAAATCACCAATTAAAAGACTATGGATTGGAGAAAACTGAGCTTCAACTGGCAAATCTACTTTTTCATACCCATTCTCACCCGACAGAAGCATGATGGAAGAAAGGATATTGACCTGATATACGCTGGAATTCTTGAGTGTCTGTTCGGGGAATAATTCATCAATGGATTTCTTGCCATAATCCTTATAGTAGAGCAATGATTTTTTTAAAGATGGAAGTTGTGATAGAAATTCATCCTTATCCACAACAGGAAAATATCTGCCATTAATGCTTGTACAGAATATCTGCTCAAACGAACCATTTCCATCAAAATCATTGACATACATCCTGTCACCTGATTTAAAAAATGTATTTAAACCATGATTACCTATCACAAAATCCGTCTTGCCATCTTTATTCAAGTCTGCCGTTTCGATGTCATGCCACCATCCCTCAAGATTACTGATCCCCAGCTCCTTTGAAATATTTACAAAGTTTCCTCTATTATTTTTAAGCGTGGCTACAGTCATCCAGTCACCAATTACCACAATATCCCTCCAACCATCATTATCCATATCGGTAACTACTGCGTCTGTAATCATGCCTGCATTCACCAGATCAGGTGCATGTTCATTCTTCACATCCTTAAATAATCCCGCGCCATTGTTTTCCAGTAAAAAACCTCTGCCTCCCTTTCCATACACAAATGGATCAAATCTTTCTCCAACAATCAGATCAAGATCACCATCGTTATCAAAATCCAAAGGCCTGACGATGCTTGTTGAAAAGTTTGCGAAGGGCAATGGATAAGGTGATTCAGAAAATACTCCCTTACCATTGTTGAGAAATATTTTATCTGTCTGGGCATTCGAAATATTCGGAAAAAATCTTCCGCCCGTTGCCATATAGAAATCAAGATCACCATCGCCATCTGCATCAAAAAGTGCCCCGTTGGTTTCTTCGGACAGTGCGTATTTATTGAAAGCCTCGGGTTGAAATAATTTAAAATTACCATTGCGAAACTGAATAAATGCACCTGGCTGATCTTTTCCCCCTCCTATATAAATTTCATCTATTCCGTCATGATCGATATCTCCCTTAAGCATGGATGGAGTTTCGTTACTATACATCATTGGTAATAGCCGATCACGGTTAAAATCAGTCAGCCCACTTGCTTTATGCTTAAAAATATTACCGGATATTTTATCCATTTTAAATACCTTTCTCCCCACTAATTTTTCGAGAGTTTTACCGGGCAGAATTTTACTTTCTTCTTTTGTGACCTGCGTCTTCTTGTTAACGGGTGGATTATATATAACCGAATAATCATGATCTGGCCATCTGATTAGTATTGAATCAACCAACGTTACACCCTCACCCAACCCAATGGTAACCACTGGATTCACTGAACTCTGGTAACCTCGTGTTACAAAATTATCGGCAACAAAAGATTTCGAACCACTGTATGCTATTACCTGTGATCCGACCGCGAACGTGTTGTTTGTTTGAGAAGTCAGCGTCAGACTTATACTTTTATATTTTACTGTATCCGTATTGTTCCGATAGATCACTGAAGGAGCATTTATATTGTTTACTACAAGATCCAGGTCACCATCATTATCCAGATCTCCGTAAGCACTTCCACTTGAATACATTGGTTCTGCCAGGCCCCACTCAGAAGCCACGTTTGTGAAGTTCAGGTTCCCATTATTTCTAAAGGCGTAATTCGGAAAGGAAGAGGAGGGCATTAAGTCAATGAGTTTAACGATCGCATTTTTCTCTTCCCTGATAATCTTTCTGACATTATCTTCCGCGCCTGTATAGGTCAGATAATCACGATCGAGCAGATCTTTATAGATTCCATTCGCAATAAATACATCTCTTCTGCCATCATTGTTCATGTCGAACAGCAGGGCGCCCCAGCTCCATTCAGAAGCGGCAAGTCCTGCAAGCCTTCCAACTTCTGCATAAGTTCTCTCACTGATTTTTTTATGAAGCACATTACGCGGAAACTGATGGTAATAACCGTTTTGAAGATTCAACTCATATTTATTCCAGCTTTCATAAACCGTTTTTGTTTTCCTTCTGTTCAGTGAATCCGGCAACATCTCCGTCACAAATAATTCAGGGTGGCCATCATTATCCAGATCAGCAAAATCGGCACCCATCGAACCCATACTGATTGACTCAAAGTAATCCGTCAGCGACTCAGTGAATGAACCTTTCTGATTGTTGATGTACAGGTAATCCCGTTCAAAGAAATCATTGGAAACAAAAATATCAGTCCATGTGTCATTATTAAAGTCTCCCAGTGTTATCCCCAGTCCAAAGCCTATGTTGCTACGGTAAATACCGGCTTCATCAGAATAGTCGCGAAATTTTCCATTCTCGTTAATAAAAAATTTGTTACCAGCATTTTGAGGGTCAGGAATATTCCGTTGATCTTTTACGAGGTCATAGTTACCAACCGATTTAAATGAGTTGGTAAGCAGATAACAATCCAGATCTCCGTCTTTATCAAAATCAAAAAATGCAGCGTGAACAGATAATCCTATAACATCAAGACCATATTCCTTTGATTTTTCAGTGAAGGTCAGGTCACCATTATTAATAAATAATTCATTGTTTCTGTGTGGAGCATCCGGATTACCCGATTTACAAACATAGATATCCAGTAATCCATCTGCGTTAATGTCGACCATAGTCACGCCTGTTGACCACACTCCTTTACAGGCAACGCCTGCAGCATCTGTAATGTCCTTGAATTGAAGATTGCCTTGATTAAGGTATAACCTGTTATCGACCTGGTTTCCTGCAAAGTAAATGTCTGGAAGACCGTCATTATTAATGTCACCAATGGCGACACCCGCACCGTTGTAAAAATTGCGGTAGGTATATGGATTAAGGCTTTCAGTAAAGATGAGATCATTACTGAAGTTGATACCACTCTCCTTTGTAATGTTGGTAAACAAATGAGGAACCGGCAAGCGATCTTTCGAACAACCCCACAAAACAACCAAAACGAAAATCGTACGTAATCTCATCACCTGTTAATAAAAATAGCGTCCAGCATTTGCTGGACGCTATTCAAAATTACAAAACTAAGTGTTAACCAGATATTAGTAACCAGGGTTTTGCGTAAGCGGATTGGGTGTTGTAGCTGTGGCCTGCATCTGTTGAATGGGAATAGGGAACAGGTTTTTATTAGGATCGCTGTGTGCAGGTTTTTCCCACCATGCATTACCCCATACACCAAAACGAATCAGATCTGTGCGTCTCAATGCTTCCTGGAATAATTCCCTTCCGCGTTCAGCTAAAAGTGAACCTTCGGTAAGCGTGCCAATTGAACCTATTCCAGCCCTTGTGCGTAATTTATCAATCTCAGCTACCGGATTGCCAACTCCCCTGCGGAATTCAGCTTCAGCTTTATTTAAGATAACCTCACCAAGGCGTAATACCGGGAAGTCGTTATCCCCATTATCAGTCTGTCCAAGCTTGAAACTGAACTTACCAAGTCTTACACCTGCCTGACGTGAACCATTTGGTGAAAGTTCATTGATTTTTGGTGTATAGTTAATCTCAGGACCATCTGGATCAGCCTTATCAAATGCAAGGTCAAGAATAGGAGTCTTGATGTTAGGATCAACGTTGAATGCAAACTGCGGGCCTGCGATAAAGTTATTAGCTTTTCTTTTATCCGCTGCATCATACGAATTATAAAACTCCTCAAGCGTAGAATAACCGTTCCAGGGCTGTTGTTGCAGTTTAAAAGTCAACTGACTTGGGTAATGGAGCGTCATATAAGGGAAGTTCAAACCGCCACCCGTTGATTCGTCATAGGGAGCAACGAGGATGTGCTCAGGATTTTCAACGTTGTCAGGAGCAAAAATCGACTTATAGTCTGGCAGATTTCCGTAGGTTACAGAGTAAGCACCATCGTTTATCACCGCATCTGCGGCAGCAATTGCCTTGTCCAGATCTGCATTATCGAAAGCAGCAAGTCCTTTATAAACCTTAGCGTTTAAATACAGTCTTGACAGTAAAGCATTGGCAGCTGCCTTGCTTGCTCTTCCGTATTGTGGCCTGCCTGAAGGTAAATCAGGAAGGGCCGCGAGTAATTCACTTTCCACAAACGCATATACCTGCGCACGGGTAGATTGCGGAACATCCACACCGGGTGTAACAGCAATCTTTACATTACCAAACGTATCGAGCAATCTCCAGTAGAAATAAGCCCTGAGCATTCTTAACTGAGCTTTGTTCTCATCAGAGATTGCGGCATCTTTCAACAAATCGTTGCACTGGAAAATACCACCGTAGGTATCGTTCCATGCCCCGTTGATACCACCAAGACCCGCAGATGCAAATTGATGCTTGTGCATGATCAACCACTCACCACCATCAAACCAGTCACCACCTTTCTGGGTAATAACAGCCTCATCAGATGAAATTTCCTGTATGGAAAAATAACTACCGTGGTTGGCAGTTCCGTTAAGCAAACGAGAGAAAGCACCAGAGAGGCCATCGTTTGGGGTAGCCTTATTAACGTTATTCCTGATACCGACACCTGGATTTGCAGGTGTAAAAGGTTTTGTAAAATCTCCTTTTATTTCCTCCTCAAGGTCAGTACAAGAAAACGCACCGAATACGAGTGCTGTTATCAATGCAGACTTTAATAAATTTTTCATATGTCTCACTTTATCTTTTTAACTTATTACAGGCCAATATTTATACCGAAAGTAAAGGTTCTGGAATTGAAGTAGCTGTTTCTTCTGTCAATACCTGGCGACAATACATCAGGTGTTGTACCCTGAAAGCCACCATTATCCGTACTTCCAAAATCCTGCAATTGTGGTTCAGGATCGATACCTGTATAATTGGTAATTATAAAGGCGTTCTGCACGTTGGCATATAATCTTATGCTTTTGAATGCCGTTGAGGCAGTTTTGAAATTATATCCAAGTGTAATGTTGTCCAGTTTGAAGAAATCAGCTTTTTCAACATATAATGAACTGTACTGCGCTGACTTTAAGCCATCAACTGCCTTGTCCGTGATAATCCGGTTATAAGAGTTAATTGCACCTGGATCAATTGGCTCATAGAAAGCACGGAAGTTGTTCACCAGGCTGTGACCAAACGCAGCTCTGAAGAAAGCATTCATATCCCAGTTTTTATAGGTTAACTGGTTTGTCCATCCAAATTCTGCAGTGGGAATACCCTGACCCAGTTCCTTGAAATCGCCATCCTCTGCCAACGCAGCACCAGGATTGGAAACTACCTTGCCGTCACCATTTAAATCGGCAAATACTGGAGCTCCATTGGCTTCATTAACTCCTGTAAATACAGGTCCCCAGATTTGTCCTATTTTTTCACCTACCGCAACCCGAATCATAGAGGTACCATTCTGGCCAGGGGCACCTAAATCAGCACGCATCTGTGTGTCAATAATAAATTCCTCGAGGGTGGTTTTGTAGGAACTCAGTACAATGCCAGGAGTCCAGCGAACGCCACCGAGTTGAATATCATTGTAATTCAAGGCCAGTTCTACTCCGTTTGTTTTGAGTACACCGGCATTTTCAACTCGCCTTCCAGATGAAAATACTGCAGGATCAACATCTCTCTCCAGAATGAAATCCGAGATGTTTCTGGTGTACAAATCAAATGTACCTGTCAGGTTTTTGCCTATACCAAAATCAACACCAAAGTTCAATTCCTTCTTCTGCTCCCACTTTAAATCAGGATTGGCATCTCTTGATTTGGTAACGTTACCTCCAAGATCAAAAGCGTACCTATACACGTCCTGTGATAAGCCAGATTGACTGGGAAGCGAACCGGTTACACCGTATCCCAGTCTAACCTTCAGGGCGTTAAAACTATTAATTTTCGCATACTTCAACACATCCACACCAACACCGGCTGCCGGGAAAACTCCATACTGATTTTCCGCTCCTAATTTGGTAGATCCTTCTCTTCTTACTGAAGCGTTGAAGAATATACCTTTGTCAAACGTCAGGTTGAGTCTCGCAAACTGTGCTGTAATCTGGTTTTTAGGAGATGCATTGCTGTTGATGTTTACAAGACTGGCGATACCAGAGATTCTATCACCTGCAATTTCCAGCGCGTTATAGCCGAGGGCATCGCTGGGGAAGTTTCCAAGTTCAACAAACATATCCTGAAACTGATCTTCCTGGAAAGAATACCCTCCTGTTACACTCAGATCAATTTTACCAAATTCCTTGGCGTATGTGGCATAGGCTTCAAAAAGGGTGAAATTGATATCATTGGTATATCTTCTTGCGAGACCACCACGGTTTAATCCTCTGAAAAACGAGTCTCGTCTATAGTATTCTCCGTTGAGATTGGATTCAGACTGTTGACCAAAGTTGACCGTAGCGGTCAGATTATCAGTGAAGCTGTAATCAATCTTGGCATTATAGTTAAGATTCTTTCTTTTTCCCTCATTTACGTTCTGTTCAATAATAGCAACCGGATTAAAGTTATCAAACAATATAGCCTGATAATATTCACCATTGTCAAACTTAATCGGAGCAGTCGGGTTGAATAATACTGCATATCTCAACGCCTCATTGAACGAGAAATTACTATTCCTGCTTGTAAATGACATATTCAAATCAATCTTCAGCTTGTCATTCAATGCTGAGTGAGTCATGTTGGCTCTGGTGTTAACCTGATCAAAACCGGATTTTTCAAGAATACCATTGATATTTCTGAAGTTGGTTGACATACGGAAGGTAGTGTTTTTGCTTCCACCTGAAATGGCAATGTTATGGACATTGGAAACACCCGTTCTGGTTATTTCATCCTGCCAGTCGGTAATAGCGCCAAGGTCATTACCACCTGCGGCTACATACTCACCTGCGGACATATTAGGCTGCTGTCTGAAAGGTGTGGCGGCAGCAACATAACCGTTATACTCAACAGCCAGGGCGCCACTTTTCTTAGAACCTCTTTTAGTCGTAACAAGGATTACACCGCTGGATCCGCGGCTACCATAGATAGCTGCAGCTGATCCGTCCTTTAATACGTTAATTGATTCAATGTCATTAGGGTCCACATTGGATAAAGATGCACCCAGCACACCATCAATAACTACCAATGGCTCTGTGTTGGCTCCCACCGTTGAAATACCACGTAAACGAATTGTTGCATTGGTATTGGGGTCTCCACCTCTGTTGTAAACACTGAGTCCTGGTACCTTACCTTGTAATAACTGGCTTGGATCATTAATGTTACCTTTGTTAAATTCCTTCTCACTCAACGATACAACAGAACTTGTAATTTCCTTCTTCTCCTGTGTGCCGTAACCTGTTACCACCACTTCACTCAGTGCCGTAACGTCAGATTGCATCGAAACATTGAGAGCTGCTTTGAGATCCTACCACAACTTCCTGAGTAGCGTATCCAACGAATGAGAATACAAGCGTTGCATTGCTACCTACACTTATCCGGAAATTTCCATCAGAATCAGAAACCGTACCATTGCTGGTTCCTTTTTCAAGAATGTTTACACCCGGAATTCCGGAGCCGTCATCTGCTGACGTTACTTTACCTGTCACCACTCTGTCTTGTGCGAAACTTACCAATGTTCCGAACACAAGAAGAACCGCGACATACCTGCGAACAAACAGATACAATTTGGTCATACTTTAATTGTTTAGGGTTTTAATTGTTGTTTTAATAAGTACATTCAAAATCTAATTTGTTAATTGCATAACTTAACAAACCGGAATTTGACCTCAATAATACCTTATAAAAACCACCAGGCAAGCGTCAATTTTGAATTTGTTGGTACAAATTTAATGGAAACGGTTTCGCAACCGATTGCGCTTTTTCAGTTACCTTTAAATAATCTATTAGAAACGATGAGATTTAATCAGATTACCATCAAAGATATTGCCCGCGAACTCGGCATTTCACCTTCAACGGTATCCCGTGCATTAAAGGATCACCCGGATATCAGCGTGCAAACCAAAAAAGCAGTGAATGAGCTGGCTGAGAAACTAAATTACCAGCCTAACATAGTTGCACTTAATCTGAGACAACGAAAGACCAACACGATCGGGGTAATAATACCCGAAATCGTCCATTTCTTCTTTTCTACGGTGATCAGCGGTATTGAAGATGTTGCCTATACGGCAGGTTATAATGTGATTCTGGCTCAATCAAATGAATCATACCAGCGCGAAATGACCGATATGAAGGCACTTTTTAACAGCCGTGTTGACGGTATGCTGCTTTCGGTATCCAGGGAAACAACCAATTTCGATCACATTGAATCCATCATATCAAAGGGGGTTCCGATCGTATTCTATGATCGGATGTACAACAGCCCTACTTCCAGCAAAGTGATTGTAGATGACTACACGGGTGCCAAAGAGGCTGTAAACCACCTGATTGAACAGGGCTGTAAAAGAATAGCCCATCTGAATGGAGCTCCAAATCTTATCATCAGTGTTGATCGCTTTCGCGGCTACACCGATGCACTTCAGGAAAATAAAATGAATGTTGTAGATAGCCTTGTCATTAATTGCCCGTCAGGCACGTTTGAAGAAGGTAAGAAAGCTGCTGCGAAACTCCTCGCGATACCAAATCCTCCGGATGCCATATTTGCCAATAATGATCCTATGGCAATGGGTGCTATGATGGCTATTAAAGAAAAAGGCCTCAAAATACCGCAGGATGTAGCCATTGTGGGTTTCAGTAACTGGTTTTTTGGTGAATTGATGGAGCCTTCCCTAACCACGGTTGATCAGCCTGGTTTTGAAATGGGTCAGGAAGCAGCACGTTTGCTGATCCGTCAGATTGAAATGAAAGAAAAAGATCAATTTGAAATTCAACCGGAAACCAAAATTCTCAAAACAAGGCTCATAATCAGAAACTCTTCCCTTAAGAAGGGCAAGAAGTAGCAACGCAATCGTTTTCTGATCTTTTGAAGTCACTTTGTTAGGTTAAGTGGTCATAATTCAATTTACTTGAATGCCTAAACCCCCGAACCTTTCAATGATTTCTACATTTCAAGCAATCAACCAGTAAAAGCCTCGGTAAATTTCTATCCTATCAAAATATACCTACAGGTATTAAGGGAGAAACCACCTATGGAAAATTCAGGGTTATTGTTTATTCCGAATCAATCATTCGCATCAGCATTACGTGCAGATGAACAATTTGAAGATTTCTCCTATTCGGTAATCGCAAACCCTAATGAAGATAAATTTGAACTTACCGAAACGGAGAGTCATTCTGGAGATTCGCACGGCAGACATGTCAATTGATAATTTCCAAAAAGCCTGTTCGTTTCTCCTTTCAGGATCTTCAAGGCCGAGGTGATTAATGAAGATGATAATTTTGGTACTTCATGGATTGGTGAACAGGTTACGACCTACAAAAAACTACAACCTGGAGAACGTTTCATCGGCCTGGGTGAAAAAACAGGCCCTCTCGATCGTAAAGGTGCTGCTTATGAAAACTGGAATTCAGATGCCTATGCCTACAATAAAGGAACGGATCCGCTGTATTCTTCCATGCCATTTTATATTGGCGTGCATCATCCATTCACCTACGGTATATTTTCTTGATAACACCCATAAATCATTCTTCAACTTTGGTGCTTCAAATAATCGCTTCGCAAGTTTTTCTGCAGATGCCGGTGAAATGAATTACTATTTTATGCTATGGAAATTCTGTAGGTGAAGTAATCCAACACTATACAGCATTAACAGGCCGGATGGAATTACCTCCACTGTGGAGCATTGGTTATCAGCAATGCCGCTATAGTTATTATCCCGATAAGGAAGTATTTGCCATAGCCCAGACCTTTCGGGAAAAGGATATTCCAGCAGATGCCATTGTCCTCGATATCCACTACATGGATAGGTATAAAATTTTTACGTGGGATGAAAAGCACTTTTCAGATCCTAAAGGATTGATCGATGCTATTAAGAAACAAGGATTTCACGTTGTGATCATGTGCGACCCTGGCATAAAAGTAGAACCCGGTTATGAAGCGTATGATGATGGCATCAAAAACGATGTATTCCTGAAATATCCGGATGGAGAAAATTATCAGGGCCAGGTCTGGCCAGGCTGGTGTCACTTTCCCGACTTTACCAAACCCGCTGCGAGGGCATGGTGGGCAACTAAGTTTAAGGATTATGTAGAACTGGGTGTTGAAGGATTCTGGAATGACATGAATGAAATCGCCACCTGGGGAAATGCCTTACCCGAAAATATTGAATTTGATTTTGAGGGTAATAAAGCTACCATGCGCAGAGGCAGAAATGTGTTCGGTTTTCAGATGGCGAGAAGCACCTATGAAGGCACAAAAAAATTAATGAATGGGAAGCGACCTTTTAATCTGACACGCTCAAGTTTCTCTGGCATTCAACGCTACTCAGCAGTATGGACAGGTGATAACGTTGCCTATGATGAACACATGTTGCTCGGTGTGCGGATCGTAAACAGTATGGGACTTACCGGTGTCGCCTTTGCGGGATATGATGCCGGTGGCTTTGTCGGGGAAGCGAATCCAAAACTCTTTGCCCGATGGATTTCAATCGCTTCCTTCGCTCCTTTCTTCAGGGCACATAGCATGATCAACACACGCGACAGTGAACCCTGGTCGTATGGTGAGGAGGTTGAAGGTATTTGCAGAAACTACATCAAATTCCGATATCAGTTAATGCCCTACATCTATTCGCTGTTTTACGATGCATCACAAACCGGAATGCCCGTGCAGCGATCTCTGGCAATACATTACACGCATGATCCACGCGTATACAATGGATTATATCATAATCAATATTTATTTGGACCTTCCATTTTAGTGGCTCCCGTTGAAAGTAACAAGGAACTTGTAAAAGTCTTTTTACCCGATGGTGACTGGTTTGATTTATATACCGGAAGAGTATTTAGTGGCAATCAGGAGATAATCGTTGACTCCCCTATTCACAGGCTTCCCGTGTTCATCAAAGCTGGAAGTGTATTGCCCATGCAGTACGCCACCGCGCATACGGGCATCCGACAGAAAGAATGGATTCTTCATATTTTCTGTGGAAAAGATCCAAGCGATTTTCTTTATTACACAGATGATGGCCAGACCTTCGATTATCAAAATGGAAAATCCATGAAGCGGTTGATTCAATATCTTGCCAGCGAGAATAAGATATTGATCTCGGCAGAAGATGGAAGTTATCAAACCGATTTTAAAACAATCAAGATTGTATTACATGGCACTGATGTGAATGAAATATCATGCAATGGTGATCAACAAAAGTTAACACACCATGTACATTCATTCTTTTCTCCGCTTGAAAAGTATGATCCGATCAATGATCCGGATACCATGGGCGAAGAAAATGTTAAGGTGGCTGTTATTGATTATTCAAAATCTAAAATTGAAATAACCTGGTGATGCTGGAAATACAAAAAAAATTCTCGAATTCCTTTTATGCACTTCTGAGCCTTCCGGCAACAGCCATGGGCTTTGCGTTGTGTGTCCAGATCTCAGCGCTCAGCTGGATTTTATCCACCCAGTATAAACTGGATATTCACGAAGTAGGAATTGTATGGGCAGCCGGTCCCATAGCAGGAATCATTGGCCAGGTACTGGTAGGCATAATCAGCGATAAAGTCTGGTTCTGGGGAGGCAGAAGAAGACCTTTCATTTTGATCGGTGGAACGATTGCAGCTATCAGCCTGCTCGCCCTCACCAGCCTTGGAGCCATAAGCAATTTCACTGGAATCAGTTTACTGGCAGTGGCCATTATTGTTGCCCTCACCCTGGACTTATCCATCAACATCAGTTTTAACCCAACGCGCTCCATCATTGCCGATGTAACACCTGAAGGAGAGCAAAGAACAAAAGGGTACACCTGGATGCAAACCGTTTCCGGAATGTTTGGTGTATTAGCGTACGCCATCGGAGCATACTTTGGCAACTATGAACTCATCTATTTTGGAATAGCTTTGGTTTTTCTTTTCTCAGTCATTCCTGCATTCTTCATTTCCGAACCTAACTTGCTTACAGATACTTCCGATACTATAAAAGAAGTCAAACGCAGTCCCTCACAACTCAATCAACTGTACCGCATATACCTGGCACACGGATTTTGCTGGCTTGGTGTGCAAACCATGTTTGTTTATATGTTCTTCTATGTGAAAGAAAGCATGGGCATTGCTTCAGATAATGAAGCAGGACAAGTCGTCTCACTTGCATTTCTTGTTTTGAATACCGTTGGATTTATATTACCTGCCACAGTACTCGAACCAATGGCTAAAAAAATGGGTAGAGTGAAAGTACATGTGCTGGCCATTGCATTTATGGCCCTTGGTTATTTACTGATCACCCTCTTTGGTTCAAGTGTTATGCTTGTGTATATTTTCATGGGAGTGGCAGGAATAGGCTGGGCTGCAACGGTTAGTCTGCCATTTGCCATCATGACTGAAAAAGTAGACAAATCAAAAATGGGGTTGTTCATGGGTATCTTTAATCTATCTGTGGTTATTCCTCAACTGATCGTGAGTCTTGGGTTTGGCACTTTTATTCAAGATGCAGATAACAAAAATATCATCTTTATTATCTGCACGGTTTGTCTTGCTATTTCTACTGTTCTTTGGAGTCTGGTGAAAGAAGATCGTGCCGGCAAAGACACTCCTATACAACCAACTTCATCACACTAATTATCTATGAGCCAACAACAACCCTTTAAACCACGATTGAGCTTCTGGCAAATCTGGAATATGAGTTTCGGATTTCTCGGAATTCAATTTGGATTTGCATTACAGAATGCAAACGTAAGCAGAATTTTGAAACGCTCGGTGCTAACACCGCTAAGCTTGCCATGTACTGGATTGCAGCTACCATTGACAGGCTTATGGTTCAACCAATAATTGGTTATTACAGCGACCGCACGTGGCATCCAAGGTGGGGCAGGCGAAGACCATTCTTTTCAGTAGGTGCATTGCTTGGCTTCCTGTAACACTTATGCTTATGCCAAACTCACCTGTCACTTTGGATGGCCGTGGGTGTCCTCTGGATCATGGATGCTTCCATCAATATTAGTATGGAACCGTTCAGGGCATTTGTTGGTGATATGCTTCCACCATCACAACGCACTACCGGATTTGCCATGCAAAGTTTTTTCATAGGTATAGGAGCAATCGTTGCATCCTTCCTTCCCTATATTTTTAACAAATTGGTTTGATATTTCAAATTCATCAACAGTTAAAGGTGAATATTCCTGATTCTGTCCGTACAGTTATTATATCGGTTCATTCATGCTCTTTGTTACCGTCATGTGGACAGTATTTTCAACCAAGGAATATCCGCCCGAAAGCATTGAAATAGCAGAAGAAGAAATTAAGAAATCGTGAACATCGGAAAATTGAAAATGAAAAATCCTATCGGGAACCCGTTTTAAATGACCGGTTTTAAGCTGCTGCTAGGCAGTTTTACTGATTTGCACCCTTGTGGTGTGGACTTTTTCACATCTTGAAAAGGAGCTGTATGTTTTAGGTGCCGGACTTGGCTGTTCGGAGTAGTACATGCACTGCTGCCTATTTTATAGGCCAGGACAAAGCTTAGTCTTGGTATTGTGCAATTGTTAAAAAAGATTTTAACTCAATGCCTAAGACCATGGTGCAACTGCGTATCTTCAGTTATTTTCATGGTTGCGCCACTATTTGCCATGTGGATTTAACTACCAGTGCAGTAACGAGTTATATTTTTAACTCAGCAGATCCTACTCGCAAGCATACAATGATGGAGCGGATCTGGTTGGTCTCCTTTTCGGAATTTAAAATGGAATTGCTGCAATCTGGCCGCACTCATGCTTCCTGTAATTGCAAAATAACCAGCAGAAGAATGACTCATTTGATTGCCTGATTTGTGGTGGAATCGGACTAATTTCATTATACTTTATCTCTGATCCTTCTGGTTGTGGTTTCCATGATTGGAGTTGGTATTGCCTGGGCAAGTATATTATCAATTCCGTATGCCATGTTATCGGGTTCACTTCCCGCAAAGAAAATGGGATACTATATGGGTGTCTTTAACTTCTTTATTGTGATCCCTCAAATTGTTGCCGGCACCTTCTTGGATTCATGTTAACCCATCATATTCGGAGGACAACCTGTTTATATAATTGTTTGTGGCGGGATTTCAATGAGCATTGCTGCTTATTAAGTTTGAGAGTCGAGGATCATGATGAGGAAATATGAAACAACGTTAACCGATAAATGATGAGGTGGTATTGATATTCTTTATCTCATCCTTACGGTTGAATGCTACCGCTCAGAATTATCAACTATTAACAGATCGCTTAACCGAACTTACGTCATTAAGTAAAACTAGAATCGGCAAGAAAATATTGCAGAATGGTGGAATGCATTCAGTAGTGCCGAAAATCAAAATCCCTTTGATCTGCAGAAGATTCCGTGTATTTCTTTTACCGAAGGCTCAGCACGATCAGTTGAGTGGATGGGCGATTTTAATGGATGGGGCTATGAGAAAAATTTTCCGACTAAAGGAAAGCGTCATCAACGAATACTGACATCTGGATTCTTAAAGCTTCATTTCCAAAAGATGCAAGGCTCGACTACAAAATTATAATTAACGGAACGGACTGGATTCTTGATCCTGAAAACAAATTCCAGCAATGGTCGGGTGTGGGTGGTGGTAGTCCCAACTCTGAATTGCGCATGCCTGCATGGAAAGAGGATGAAATTTTAACTTCGCGCCATAACAACAGCAAAGGTACACTCATCAGTGATGTACTTATTAACAGCAAGATTCTTGGATATCAGATTATGTATACGGTGTATTTACCGCATGGATTTTCCAGATCAGATAAACTACCCTGTATTTATGTTACGGATGGTTATGAATACCTCCATCCAAAAATGGGTAATATGAGCACGGTGCTGGATAACCTGATTGAAGATAAAAAAATTAAACCCGTTGTAGCAGTATTTGTTGATCATCGCACCCCAATAGACAGATCGAACAACAGAAGGATGCAGGAACTGGCAATGAGTTCAAAATACCTTGATTTTTTTATTAGCGAACTCATACCAGGTATTGAATCAGTATATCCGGTTATAGGAGATTCCCGTCATCGTGCTATTATGGGTAATTCCATGGGCGGATTAGCCGCAACCTATTTTGCTTTTTCCCGACCTGATGTATTTGGAATGGCTGGTATCCAGTCGCCCGCATTTTATACAAGGCCCCAGATATATTCGCTATGCTCTGATCAGGCACATCCGAAAATGAAAATCTCTATGACATCGGGGTTGATCCACGACACCAGCACTGAAAGCAGAAAAATGAAAGATTTGCTGGAATCAAGCAGTTGTGTCTATAATTACAGGGAAGTTAATGAAGGGCACTCATGGGGAAACTGGCGTGGTCTGATTGACGATATACTTGTTGATCTTTTCACCCAAACCAATTAGTTTTAGCTAATCACCTTGTTATTTTTATAAATTGAGGCATTTAATTTGTTTATAGCGTCATTATGAAAACCTATTTACTCTATGTAATTCTCCTTTCACTGGCACTGCTCGAGTCATGCTCATCAGGCAAAGTAGCACTTAAACAGGGCGATTATTATTCCGCTGTATCACAGGCCGTAGCCCGTCTCAGGCAGAATCCAGATCATAAAAAATCTCAGGATGTATTACGCACCAGCTACAAAATGGCAGTCGATTACCTCGAGACAGATGCGCAAAATCAAATAGCATCCAATGCTAATTTCAAATACAAGAATGCGGTTCAAAACTATGAAAGCATTAATAACTTGTATGAACAGATCCGTACATCACCCGGAGCCCTCAAAATCATTCCTAATCCGGTCAATAAATATAATGAGTTAACAGAAGTTAAAAGTAAGGCAGCGGAAGAGACTTATGAGGCCGGGATTCAGGCCATGCTTAAGAATAACCGTCAGGATGCAAAACGTGCCTACTTTCTTTTTTCAGAAGCAAATAATTTCTTTCCCGGGTATCGTGAGTCTATTGAAATGATTGAACAATCTAAATTTAATGCAACGCTGAAAGTGATCGTTGATCCGGCTTTTCAGAATTACAATGACTGGAATTTTGAACCCGTGGTTTTTGGCGTGAGGCCAGGTCAGTTTGTAAAATTCTATACGCCACGTGAGGCACAGGATGCAAATCTTACGCAGATAGATCAATTTGTGAAGGTGGTTGTCAATGGATATTCAGAGGGAAAACCCACTACCACCAAAAAGGTTGAAACCTTTAAGGACAGTGTTAAGGTGGGTGAGAAAACCGTAAACAATCAAAAGGTGCCAGTATATGAAAAGGTTACTGCCACCATGACAACTTTCGAAAAAACAATCACATCACGCGGGTCCATCACACTCTATATTAAAGATGCCATCAGTAATGCAGAACTCAGAAATTCAGATATTATCAGCGAAGAGCGGTGGTCTGACAAATGGGCGATATGCACGGGAGATTTAAGGGCACTATCAGAAGCAAACAAGAAAATGTGTGGTGCGAAGGAGCCATATATGACACGCGATTTTCTGCGTAATCAAACCAAAAAAGAACTGGATAATAATCTGGCGAGGGCACTTTCGGGATTTTACAGCCAATACTGAATGGTGTATTTGTAAGCGTGCTGACAATTGTTGTTTTTTCTAAAACCATTTGATTCTATTACTGGTTATTAAGGAGTATGAAAAAGATTCAACTTTTAGCGCTCATTTGTTTCACTTCCTTTGCCGTGGTGGCGCAAACAATAAAACCAAAAAATATGAATAATGAAATGCAGTCAGCCACCCTTGGTTCGGGTTGCTTTTGGTGCACTGAAGCTTTCTTTTTGAAATTAAAAGGAGTTGAATCGGTAGTCTCCGGATATACAGGCGGGAAAGTTAAGAACCCAACTTACCGGGAAGTTTGCACAGGATTAACCGGTCATGCCGAAGTAGTGCAGGTAAAATTTGATCCCAGTGTAATTTCATATGAAGAAATCCTGGAGGTTTTCTGGAATACCCATGATCCAACTACGTTAAATAAGCAAGGTGCCGATGAAGGTACACAATACCGGTCAGCCGTTTTCTATCATAATGATGAACAGAAAAAAATTGCGGAAGAATATAAAATTCAATTGGATAAATCAGGCGTCTACAAAAACAGAATTGTAACAGAAATTACACCATTCTCAGTATTTTATCCTGCGGAAGATTATCACCAGAACTATTATGCACTCAACCCGAATCAGGGATATTGTCAATATGTAATACGTCCCAAGGTGGAAAAATTCAACAAGCAGTATGCTTCAAAATTGAAAAAGTAGATCACAAATTAGAAAACCATTAAAACCGTCAACCTGAATGAAACTTAATAGTCTTGCCTCCGTTAGTAAAGCAAGAGTGTCAAAAACTCTCATAGGTTTAGGTTTAGGTTACAAATAACCCCTCAGACGGAGGGGTTATTGTATTTATAGCCAATCTTAAAAATTATTAATCTGAATTATGAAACCATTGAATATAACCATTATACTCTTATCACTTTCCATGTTTGCCTGTGGCCAGGAAAAATCCAAAAAGGTTCAGACCAAAAATCAGTATGCCGTAAACAAAACAGAAGCTGAATGGAAAAAATCACTTACACCCATGCAATTTGAAGTACTGAGGCAGAAAGGAACCGAGAGAGCGTTTACCGGAGCTTTGTGGGATAATCACGAAACCGGTGTTTACTATTGTGCTGGTTGCCAGCAGGAATTGTTTAGTTCTGAAACCAAATTTGAATCAGGCAGTGGATGGCCTAGTTTTTATCAACCTATTAAAGAAGGTGTTGTTGCTGTGGGAACTGATACGAGTTATGGTATGGTGAGAGACGAAGTGGTTTGCAGCCGCTGTGGTGGTCATCTGGGTCATGTCTTTGAAGATGGTCCCAAACCCACAGGACTTCGATACTGCATGAATTCGGCATCCATGAAATTTGAAAAGAAACCGAAAAAATGATGATGTTGCTTCATTCGTTGCATGAGAACAACAGCAAAAGGTGAGTGCATAATTACTCCCACTTGTTTTTAACAAGACATCTTTCCACAAAATTTCGACCAGATGTTGCTAAAGATTGATTTGTTTTTTTGTAGTTCTGCTTGCGGAATACATTAGCTTCGCAGTAAAATTCTAAGAACGTGAATTACGATATCATTGTTGTTGGTGGTGGCATTGTGGGACTTGCCACGGCACTCAAAATAAAAACTTCCAGCCCTTTTCTTAAAGTTCTTATTCTGGAAAAAGAAAATGAACTGGCGCGACATCAGACTGGAAATAACAGTGGCGTAATCCACTCAGGCCTTTACTACAAACCTGGTAGCCTAAAAGCAAAAAACTGTATTCATGGTTATCATCTGCTGGTCGATTTCTGCAAGCAAAATAATGTTCCATTCGAACTTTGTGGTAAAATTGTGGTCGCCACCGATGAAAAAGAAATACCCTTACTTGAAAACCTGTATGTGCGTGGTCAGCAAAACGGACTTCAGGATTTACGGAAGCTTACCCGAGAAGAATTAAAAGAATATGAACCGCATGTAACTGGCGTGCAGGGAATCCATGTTCCTCAAACAGGTATAGTGGATTACAAAAAAGTGTCAGAAAAATATGGTGAACTTCTCTTGCAAAAAGACGCAGATATTAAGCTGGGCGAACAGGTTATTGACATACAGACCAGTACATCCAGCGTAGTTGTGATAACGCAGAAACGCAAGCTACTCCGCAAAACTGGTTGTGAATTGTGCCGGTCTTTACTCCGACAAGGTAGCCCGCATGACAGTAAAAGATTTGAATGTGAAGATCATTCCATTCCGGGGAGAATACTTTAAGTTGAGAAAGGAAAAAGAATACCTCGTAAAAAATCTTATCTATCCGGTGCCTGATCCTAACTTCCCATTCCTTGGAGTTCACTTTACACGCATGGCTAAAGGCGGTGTTGAAGCAGGCCCGAATGCCGTGCTTGCATTTAAAAGAGAAGGATATAAAAAATCGGATATTAATCTTTCAGAACTGGCAGAAACACTTACATGGCCGGGCTTTCAAAAAGTGGCGGCAAAATACTGGCGCACAGGATTTGGTGAAATGTATCGTTCGTTTTCAAAAGCTGCTTTCACAAAAGCACTTCAAAAACTAATTCCTGAAATACAGGAGTCAGATCTTGTGGAAGGTGGTGCCGGAGTGCGTGCCCAGGCGTGTGACCGTGAAGGCGGTCTGGTAGATGACTTCATGATCCTCGAGGAGTCACATGTTATTAATGTCTGCAATGCCCCCTCTCCCGCTGCAACTTCATCGCTGGCAATTGGAGAAACAGTTTCTGAATTAGCGTTGAAGCGAATTTTGTGATCGGTTATTCTCTCACTGCGCTTACCTCAATCTCTACAAGATAATCAGGGTCAATCAGAGCGCTTACCTCTACCATGGTGGTGACTGGTTTTATATTCATGAAAAACTCACCATGCGCTTTGCCAACCGCATCCCACTTTGAAATGTCAGTGACAAATATGCGTGTGCGCACAACATCTTTCAATTCAAAGCCCGCCTGTTTTAATACGCTGTCAATTTTTTCTATGATGAACTTAGTCTGACCATAGAAATCACCCCTGGCAACCACATTGTTGCCATCTGAAGCCACGGTACCTGAAACTTCAAGTGTGTTTCCAATTTTCACAGCACGGCAATACCCGACTATGTCTTCCCATCTGGCACCTGTAGAATAGTTTGTACGCATAATTCAACGTTAAATTTTTGTATCGTAAATTACGCATTATGAGTAATAAGTTTGATGATAATTTTTCAAAAGAAGAGCAGATCCGATACAGTCGTCATTTTGTATTGCCCGGATTTGGCCCTGATGCTCAATTGAAATTAAAGTCATCAAAAATAATTGTGATTGGTGCGGGAGGATTAGGTTGCCCGGTATTACTTTACCTCACGGCAGCAGGTGTGGGCACCATTGCCATTGTTGATGACGATCATGTGAGTTTATCAAATTTGCAGAGGCAGGTGCTTTACACAACAGAGGACCTTACAAAACCAAAAGCAGCTTCAGCAGCGGAAAAGTTAAAAAAGTTAAATCCTGAAATTTTATTTCATATTATAGATAAAAGAATTACCACCGATAATGCGCTTGCCATTCTCACTTCCTATGATGTGGTGGTTGATTGCACCGACAACTTCCCTACGCGTTATCTTTTAAATGATGCCTGTGTAATTCTTGATAAACCATTGGTCTACGGTTCGATATTCAGATACGAAGGCCAGGTATCTGTTTTCAATTATCAGAAAAGTCCCAACTACCGGGATTTGTATCCATTACCTCCTGCTCCTGATTCCGTTCCGAATTGTGAAGAAGGGGGTGTATTAGGTGTCCTTGCCGGAATAATAGGAAGCATGCAGGCCAATGAGGCCATAAAGATTGCCGCTGGCTTTGGTGAATCAATGGCAGGAAGACTGTTATTGTTTGATTCGCATACGTTTGAAAGCACGCAGGTAAAAATTCCTGATCAAAACTCCAGGGCAAAAATTAAAAGTCTGATCAATTATGATCAGTTTTGTGGAATAACAAGTTCAACCCCCATTGATACCATGAAAGAAGTAACTGTTCAGGAATTAAAAAACATGATGGATTCAGGTGCCAGCTTCCAGTTAATTGATGTGCGAGAACCACACGAATATGACATTTGCAATCTTGGCGGAGAACTTATTCCTCAGGGTGAAATTCCACATCATGTTGAGAGGGTTTCAAAAGACAAACAAGTAATTGTACAGTGTCGCAGCGGTGCGCGCAGTGGCAACATGGTGCAGTGGCTTGAAAAAAATCATGGGTTTACCAATCTCTACAACTTAAAGGGTGGGATTCTGGCCTGGGCAAGAGAGATTGATCCTACCATGCCTACCTATTAAAAAATTCTTATAAGTCATTCGAAATAAGCCTGTTGACTTAGAAAATCACAAAAAAACTGACCCAACTTGATAATTTGGTATAAAGCTTAATATATTTGTCTATTAATTAGGTAGATATTATAGAATTAATAGAGTAGTGATACTCTATGAATATGGACGCAAATAAAGGTTACCCCATTACACCCATTACATGAGCAAGTACAAATTGAATTACCTGGAGCAGCTTGAATCGGAAAGTATTCACATAATGCGTGAAGTCGTTGCTCAGTTTGAGCGTCCAGTCCTGCTTTTTAGTGGTGGCAAAGATTCCATCACTTTAATGCATCTGGCAAAAAAAGCATTTGCTCCTTCTAAAATCCCATTTCCCTTACTACATATCGATACCGGACATAATTTTCAGGAGGCCCTGGATTTTCGCGATTGGATGGCACGAGAAGCTGGAGCAACTTTGATCGTGCGAAAGGTGGAGGACACCATTAAGAAGAAAAGTCTTACGGAACTCAAAGGGAAATTTGCCAGTCGTAACTGGTTGCAAACGTACACCCTGCTGGATGCCATTGAGGAATTCAAATTCGATGCGTGCATTGGCGGAGCGAGGAGAGATGAAGAAAAGGCACGCGCTAAAGAAAGGATATTTTCTGTCAGGGATGAGTTTGGCCAGTGGGATCCCAAACTACAACGCCCTGAGTTATGGAATATTTACAATGGCCGCATTCACAAAGGTGAAAATGTAAGGGTTTTCCCCATCAGCAACTGGACAGAACTTGACGTCTGGAATTATATCCGCACAGAAAATATTCCACTGCCTGAAATTTATTTTTCACATGAACGTGAAGTGATTGAACATGAAGGTCAATTGATCGCTGTGTCCCCTTTTATTCGGCTCGATGAAAGTGATGTGATCTTGAAAAAAAGAGTACGCTATCGTACTGTAGGTGACATGACCTGCACAGCAGCGGTAGAATCGGAAGCAAGTAATCTGGAACAGGTAGTAAATGAAATTATGGCCACAAGAATAAGCGAACGCGGAGAAACCCGGATTGACGACAAAGTGACCGAAGCCGCTATGGAGGACAGAAAAAAGAATGGATATTTCTAAACAGCATACATCTATGGACATATTACGATTTATAACCGCGGGAAGTGTAGATGATGGCAAAAGTACCTTGATTGGCCGTTTGCTATATGACAGCAAGAATATTTTAATAGACCAGCTGGAGGCTATTGAAAAAAGTACAAAAAATAATGGTAACGGTCAGGTTGATCTTGCATTGCTTACCGATGGTTTGCGTGCAGAACGCGAACAGGGAATTACCATCGATGTTGCATACCGATACTTTACCACTCCGAAAAGAAAATTTATAATTGCCGATGCGCCAGGTCACGTGCAATACACGCGAAACATGATTACCGGTGCAAGCAATGTAAATCTGATGATTGTGCTGGTGGATGCCCGTCTTGGCGTGATTGAACAAACAAGGCGTCACTCCATCATCGCATCGTTATTTAAAATTCCACACATCGTTGTTGCTATCAACAAGATGGATCTTGTGAATTATTCACAGGAAGTCTATGACAAGATTGTCAACGATTATGCTGCCCTCGCCAGCACCCTGGGATTAAGCGAAATAAAATATATACCTATCAGCGCCTTGAATGGTGATAACATTGTCGACAGAAGTACGAAACTTCCATGGTATGAAGGCGAGTGCTTGCTGGATTGGCTTGAATCGGTTGAAGTCTATCAGGATATCAATCTCAATGATGCCCGCTTTCCCGTGCAACTGGTAATACGCCCACAAACCGAAGAACTTCATGACTATCGTGGCTATGCTGGAAAAATCGTAAGCGGAATTTATAAAAAAGGAGATGCCGTAACAATCCTCCCGGTAGGTATCAACAGTAAAATTGCAGCCATAGAAAAAGATGGGATCGAAGTGGAAGAAGCATTTGCACCACAGAGCGTTGTACTAAGACTGGAAGACGACATAGATATCAGTCGGGGTGACATGATTTCAAAAACTGATAACCAACCAGCTGTTTCAAGCGAGTTGCAGGTATTGTTATGCTGGATGGACAGTAAGCCGCTGATACCAGGAAACAAATACTATTTACAATTGAACAGCAGACTTGTGCGGATAATCGTCAGGGAAATTGAATACAAACTAGATGTTAATACACTTGAGAAACAATTTAATCCGGTTGCCTCAGGTCTCAACGATATCCTTAAAGTAACCTTAAAAACGGCTAGTCCTGTACCCTATGAGCCTTACTCAACGATGCGTGGCAATGGTGGTGGTATCTTAATTGACGAGACAAGCAATGCAACCGTAGCCGCTTGCATGATCCTGTAAAATCAAGACATGACAACTGAAATCATTAAAATAATGCGTTAATAAATTGTTTAGAATGTCCGTTCAGGAATCACATATTAAATCAGCAAAATCAGGTAAAGTAATACTTGCAGGTGCAGGCCCGGGTGATTCCGACCTGATTACCGTAAAGCTCAGTAAAGCACTGCGCGATGCGGATGTAATTATAACTGACCGACTGGTCAATCCTGAAATCATTCAAAATTTCGCTGGTAAAAATGCAAAGGTTTTCTTCACTGGTAAGCAAGGCGGTAGTGATGCATCTGCAACCATGAAAGAAATTAATTCCTTAATGACCAAATATGCGCTATTGGGAAATACGGTATTGCGTCTCAAAGGTGGCGATGTCGCTTTCTTCAGTAATGTACTGGATGAACTTCAAAATATTATTGAAAACAAAATCCCGTTCGAAATAATCCCGGGAATAACGGCTGCCTCTGGTGCTTCCGCCTATGCAGGCATACCATTGACTGCCAGGGGAATTTCGCAGGGTGTGCAGTTTCTCACGTATTATTCCGATGACCAGTTCGGACAAGAAAAATGGAAACAACTCGCAGACTTCACTGATACACTGGTTTTTTATATGTCAGCAAACAATGCTACAGATATCGCAGGCAAGCTGATAGAGTACGGTGCACAAGTAGATACGTTACTGGCTGTGATTGAACAGGCTACTACGCCTCACCAATACGTGCACGTTACCTCATTGTCACAATGTACAACCGATTTCATGGGTAAAACATTTAGTTCACCATCGCTGATGATCATAGGTAAAGTGGTACAATTGCATGAATCGTACAATTGGTTTCAAAGTATTGGAACAGGAACTGTATTTAAACAACTTATCTAAATCAAACAGGATGTTAGCAGAAGCAAGACTTCAACAACTTCATGCATTTGTAAGTACTTTTTCAAAAGAAGAACTCGTGTGGGTTAATGGATATTTAAGTGGGCTTCTTCAAAATGACCACATCCGCAAACCGCATCTATTGAATCAAAATGAAATACCCGTAAAGAAAATAACCATTTTGTATGGTACAGAAACCGGCAATGCGAAAAAGCTGGGAAATAGTTTTGCTGCTTCCGCGAAAAAGAAAGGCATCAATGTGAAACTGGCAGGACTGGATCAATACCGGCTAAGTGATCTTGAGAAGGAAGACCATCTGTTTGTCGTGATCAGTACGCAAGGCGAGGGTGAACCGCCACTGGCCGCGAAAAAGTTTTATGATTTTATTCATCAGGAAAATATTTCATTACGCCAACTCAAATACGCGGTGCTTGGCCTGGGAGATACCTCCTATCCACTGTTTTGCAAAGCGGCCGAGGATGTAGATGAGCGACTCAATAAACTAGGCGCACAACAATTACTTTCCTTGCAAAAATGTGATGTCGACTATGAAGCCGAGGCAGCAGCATGGCTTGAAGAAATTTATTCGATATTAAGCAGTAGATCACATACGGAATTGATTAAGTCCGTTGCCCCAGAACGAAAGAAATCAACACATACTTATGAAGGCAAGATTGTCACTCATATTAATTTAAATGACAACCGCAGCTCAAAAGAAACCTACCACATAGAGATAACCACTGAGGATCAAACTGATTATCAACCCGGAGATGCCATTGGCGTATATCCTCAAAACAAATCTGACCTGGTTGACAAATTAATTTCTTTTACTGGTATTGATTCCTCTAAAATAATATCAACTGCCAAAGTAACTGACACCGTACAGACGTTGCTTAAAAAACATTTAAGCATTTGTTATTTATCAGGCTCAGTGGTGCAGAAATATGCCGGTATTGTGGGCACTCAAATCCCTGACACGAGAATGGATCTGCTGGATCTGCTTCGTATTTATCCTGTAAAAAATACTGAACAGTTTGAAGAAGTGATAAAAATCCTTAATCCGCATACCCCTCGTTTGTATAGTATTGCTTCATCTCCAGCCGCACATGATTCAGAAATACACCTGACTGTAGCTAAAAATGTTTTTGAGGTGAATGGTGAGAAACGAACTGGCATTTGCAGTGATTACCTCTATGAAATGCAAGTAGGTGATTCGTTGAACTTTTATGTGCATAAGAACCGTAATTTTAAATTACCTGCCGCTGACAAGGATATCATCATGATAGGTCCGGGAACAGGCATTGCTCCTTTCCGGTCATTCGTTGCCGAACGGGATGCGACAGGAGCGACAGGAAAAAACTGGCTTTTCTTTGGCGACCGGAACTTTACCAGTGATTTCCTATATCAGACCGAATGGCAGCAGTATGCCGCTACGGGAGTGCTAACTAAAATAAACCTTGCCTGGAGCCGGGATACACGAAACAAACATTATGTACAGCATGAGTTGAAAAGAGAAGCCAGCGAATTGGTTCAATGGATTGATCATGGAGCCTATATCTATGTCTGCGGAAATAAAGACCCCATGAGTATTGATGTAGAGTCAGCCCTGATCGAAATCATAAGCGATCAGAAAAAAATTGCACGTGAGGAAGCCATAGAATTACTGGATAATCTTAATAACCTTGGGCGATACGTAAAAGATGTTTATTAATCCTGCACTGTCATTAAAAGACAAAACAACCTGAAGACGAAAATGTCAAAAAAAGATACAAGTCAATTATCCGTTGTAGAGCGTATAAAACGTGAGAGTCGTGGATTGAGAGGCACTATCCCTGAAAGCCTTGCCAATGCACATCACCGGACAGGTCAGCGAAGACGATACACAGTTAGTAAAATTTCACGGCATGTATCAGCAAGATGACCGGGATGTACGTGAAGAAAGAGCAAAAAAGAAACTGGAAAATCTTTACTCGTTCATGATACGGTTGCGACTTCCGGGTGGTGTGCTGTCAGCTGAACAATGGATTGCTACTCATCATATTGCAGGCGAGCATTCAACTGGTGTGATAAAAATCACAACACGGCAAACCATTCAGTTGCACGGCATTTTAAAATCACATATCAAACCAACCATACAATCTTTCAATGCTGCCCGGCTTGACAGCATTGCTACCTGTGGTGATATCAATCGCAATGTAACCTCCAATGCATTGCCATCTCACTCGCCATTACACCAGCAAGTACATGCATATGCTGATAAGATCAGTACGTTATTGATGCCAAAGACCAGGGCTTACTATGAAATATGGCTGGGAGAAGAATTGCTGGAAGAAAAAAAAGATGAAACAGATCCTTTATATGAAGATCGTTACCTGCCACGCAAATTTAAAATTGGAATAGCAATTCCTCCCAACAATGATGTGGATGTGCTCACCAATGATATTGGTCTTATCGCAGTTACTGAAAGAAATGAATTAAAAGGATTCAATATCGCCATCGGTGGCGGTCTTTCTTTTACACATGGCAATGATGCCACCTATCCGCGGCTCGCAACCTTAATTGGTTTTACAGACACTGAAGAAAAGACTTTAAAAACAGTGTATGAAATTCTTACTGTGCAAAGAGACTTTGGCAATCGCAGTGACCGGAAGCAAGCCCGGTTAAAATATACGGTGGACAGATTAGGTGTAGAGGCATACAAATACGAGCTTGAAAAAAGGATCGGATTTAAACTTGAAGAAGCAAGGCCCTTTTCATTTACACAGCGTAAAGATGATTTCGGATGGAGCCAGGGTAAAGATGGCTTATGGCACTACACGGCATTTGTTGAATGTGGTAGAATCACCGATGAGGGAAATGTAGCCACCAGGACCGCGCTCTATGAAATAGCGAAATTAAATAAGTCTGTTTTCCGGTTTACCTGTAACCAGAATGTAATTGTAGCAGACGTAAAAGAAGAGGATAAAAATATCATCGATAAATTACTGGACCAATACGGAGTTAAACAATTTACTCAAGCATCCTCTCCTATGCGGCTTAGCAGTCTTGCTTGCGTATCATTTAATACATGTCCGCTGGCACTGGCAGAAGCGCAACGCTACATACCCTCGTTAATAACTAAAATTGAACCTATCCTGGCCAGGCACCAGTTATCTCAAGATGATATTGTGTTGCGGATGACCGGATGCCCTAATGGGTGTGGAAGGAGCACTGCAGCCGAAATTGGATTTGTGGGCACTGCCTATGGATTATACAATCTCCACATTGGAGGAGACCGGTTAGGCATGCGGCTCAACACAAAGTTCAGGGAAAGCCTAAATGAAGAACAGATACTTCAGACACTGGATGAGTTGTTCAAAGTATATGCAAACGAGAAAAAAGAAAATGAAACGTTTGGCGACTTCACTTACCATAAATGGATAGAGAGCAACTGAATTAATTGAATGATGGATTATCAGTCACTATTACAGGAAAAACTAAATAAACTCAAACAAGAGGGCAATTATCGCTATTTCCTTAATGTAAATAAAAGCGCCCGGCATTTTCCATATTTCTACATGGAGAATGATGGGAGAACACAACGCGTCATTAACTTCTGCAGCAATGACTATCTCGGGATGAGTACCGATGAAGATGTTATTGGAAGATTTTCATATGTATTGCATCATAGTGGTGCGGGTAGCGGAGGTACAAGAAATTTATCAGGAACAACCAACCATCATCTGCTACTTGAGAAGACGATTCATCAATGGCATCAAAAAGAAGCTGCATTGGTTTTTAACGGAGCCTATATGGCCAACCTTACTGCATTGCAAACCATTGGCCGCCACATACCTGATTTAATCTTTATCTCTGATGAAAGAAACCATGCTTCACTTATTGAAGGCATGCGGAGTGTAGAGAATGTGAAACACATATTCAGACACAATGAAACAGGACACCTGCACGAGATTTTGCAATCATTACCATCCACACAACCCAAGTTGATTGTGTTTGAATCGGTCTATAGCATGAATGGCTCAACAGCGCCTATAAAAGAAATCACAAAACTTGCCAGACAATACAATGCGCTCACCTACATTGATGAAGTACATGCCGTTGGTTTGTATGGAGCAACCGGAGCCGGTATCTGCGAACAGGAAAATCTGTTGCAAGATGTGGATATTATCAATGGAACCCTTGCAAAAGCAATAGGTGCGCTGGGAGGTTACGTTACTGCATCACATACACTGATAGATTTCATACGCAGTTTTGGCAGTGGGTTTATATTTACTTCTTCCCTGCCACCAGCACTATGTGCCGCAGCAGTCAAAAGCATTGAGAAGATACAGCAAGACAGGTCGCTCGGACATTGTATGAACAAGCTGGTAGCTTATCTCCGGCATTCCCTGAATGAAGCAGGAATCCCATATACAAAAAATGCTTCTCACATAACCCCTGTTGTTATAGCAAATGCCATCCAATGCAAATCCATTGCCGATGCTTTACTCCACAAGCACGGCATATATGTTCAACCTGTAAATCACCCTACTGTGCCCCGTGGCGAAGAGTGTCTGCGCATCATTGTTACTGCTCGACACACAACCGAACAAATTGATCACCTTGTTAATAAACTTAAAGAAGTAATTAATGAAAACCGTGCGCATCATATGCAGACACAGTCGACTGAGCTTATTGCAGGCTGATATAGTAAAGCAAAGAATTCTTGCTGTACAACCTGAGACCAACGTTGAAATCATTGGACGCAGCAGCCGTGGCGACCGCGAGTTGCAGGTAAACCTTGCAACCCTGGAGGGTGTTGATTTTTTTACTGAGGAGATATACGAAGCATTGCAAAAAGGTGAAGCTGACATAGCCGTACACTCACTAAAAGATGTCAGCGCCCGTCATTTTTTTAGTCATAATGCATTTGCCGTTGTAGATCGGGATGATGCCCATGATATCGTTATTTTCAATTCGGACATAGAAGATAAGATATTAAATGGAGAATCAATTTGTATTGGTACCTGCTCACCCAGGCGCGAAGAAATAGCCATCACTTTTTTGAGAAAAGCGTTACCACAACTAATTGAAGAGATAAATATTGAGACCCGATCGATCAGAGGCAATGTGGAAAGCAGACTCAGGCAATTGCATGAGGGTAATTATGACGGTACTATTCTGGCGACAGCAGGTCTCAACAGATTACTGAGAAGTAAGGTTGATGCCCCGATAATCAATAATCTTCTGAGAGGAAAAAAAATGATGGTGCTACCGTTAATTGAATGTGTGCCCGCTCCTTGCCAGGGTGCAATTGTTGCAGAGGCTCACGAATTCAATAAAGAAGCAACCGCGCTTCTTGAAAAGATTAACAAGACCGAATTATTTGCAGAATCCTATAACGAGAAGCACGAAGCATATAAATATGGTACTGGATGCTTGCAAAAATTTGGTGTAACTACCTTGCGTTTAAAACATGGTAACATAGTATATGCTGCAGGTGAGGACACTAATGGCAAACGCTTTCAACATTGGAACGGGTTGCCTGATTTCGATTTAGAAGATGAACAAATTTTTTCATCTACAGATTACATGAAAGGTTTTTTTAAGTACAACTGGTGCACTGAAGAAATTACGATCAAGCAACCCGTTGTCTTTATTGCCAATTACAAAGCCATTCAAAACAACGAGATACATACATCCCGTAGTTTAAAATCTCCCTTAGCACAAGCAAAGACTATAATCGCTTCAGGAACAAAAACCTGGTTTGAACTGGCTAAGCGAGGAACATGGGTAACGGCAAGCGCAGACGGACTTGGGTTTGAATATCTGGTGGATGCTTTAAAAATGCCAGTGTTGAATATTCAACCATCCGATATTTGCATACTCACTCACCAGAAAGCAGCTGAGCGATGGCGACAGAAAGGCTACACTTCCATAGGCAATTATGAGCTGATTGCCACACATGATGAAAAGGTCATAAAAAGCATTTCGTCCGCTGATTTTATTTTCTGGAGCAGCTATTCACAATATAACGGTTACAAGCAGTACGCAAAGGCTACAGCAACACATGCATGCGCGGGTGGCGAAACTGCCACTCTGTTAAAAAAAGAAGGACTTGAGCCACTGGTTTTCCCAACAATTAAAGCATTTGAACAATGGAGACAAATTTCTTCCCATTCACTCAACGCAGGCTGAGAACAGGCTCCCATATGCGGGAGTTGACTGCTTCGGTAATACTTTCTCACAAAAGTTTTATCCAACCCTTATTTGTTGAAGAGGCAATATCCACACCAAGATCAGTAAAAGGATTGCCAGGTGTAGTAGTAGAATCAATAAATTCTGCTTTATACACCATAGAGAAAGATCTGCAAAAAGGTTGCAGCAAGTTGTTGTTGTTTCCGGTTCCATCTGAAAAAAGAGAAACCAATTTTGATTTTTCATTTTCAGCTTCCGTTGTAAAAAAGATTAAGGAAACTTTTGGGAATTCGGTGTGGCTGGCCACTGACCTGTGCCTCTGCAGTTACACCACGCATGGCCATTGTGGAATTTTAAACAAAGAAAAAACCCAACTAAGCAATCATAAGACCGTAGAAGTACTGAGTCACTATGCATCACAACTGGCCGTTGCAGGAGCTGACTGTATTGCTCCAAGCGATATGATGGATGGACGGATTGCAGCATTGAGAAGTATTCTAAATGCAATGGAGAAGGATGAAGTTAGCATCATGAGCTATTCAGCTAAATTCAGCAGTCAGTTCTACGGTCCATTTCGTGATGCCTGTCATTCGTCTCCTGATCGTAATCAGGCACTTCAGAACCGAAAGACATATCAGATATCTCCCTATAATGCCAATGATGGGGTTGCATCGGCATTGCGTGATGAAAAAGAAGGCGCTGATATTCTGATGGTAAAACCAGCAGTTTTATACACCGACATCATTACAAAAATAAAACAACAGTCTTTAAAACCGGTCGCAGCTTATCATGTCAGTGGAGAATATGCAGCATTGGAAAGCCTGGCAGACCAGGAACTTGTGAACAGGGAAATGGCACATCTTGAAACTTGGACCGCTTTGAAGCGAAGTGGCGCTGATATCATCATTTCCTACGCTGCCCGAAATGCAAAAGAATGGATTGAAAGAATTGAATATTGAATTTAGTTACACAGACGAAACAAAATATTTCCCTGATGGAGACAGAAGTAATCAGCCAGAAAAATAATTTATATCCTGTTTTCCTAAAACTGGATGAGTTAAATGCCCTTGTGGTAGGTGGCGGCAATGTAGGACTCGAGAAGGTGAATGCTTTGCTTTTTTCTTCACCCGATGCGAACGTAACAATCGTTGCACCAGCCATCAGGAATGAACTGAAGGATGCTATCAGAAATCATATTACCTATACGTTAATTGAACGCGAGTTTGAGGATCATGATTTACACGGAAAAGATATTGCCATACTTGCTACCGATAACAAAGAACTACACAGATACATAAAGCAACTGGCGCGCAAGAATGGTATTCTATGCAATGTTGCCGACACACCAGAATTGTGCGATTTCTATTTGAGCAGCGTGGTGAAAAAAGGAAATTTGAAAATTGCCATTAGTACTAATGGCAAATCGCCCACCATTGCCAAACGTTTAAAAGAAACCTTTAACCAGGTGCTGCCCAATGAACTGGATCAGGTACTCGACAACATGCAAATTATTCGTAATAACCTGAATGGGAGTTTTGCACAAAAGGTTAAAAAATTGAATAGTATCAGTAAGGTGCTTGTTGAGAGTGATTCGCTTAAGAAAGAAAAACGCATACAAAAAATAGCCACCTATTCAATAGTTTCATTCGCCTTGATGCTGGTCGGTCATTTTATTTTTTCGTACGTACCACTGCGGCAAATGGCAGATAGTTCAGTAGCATGGTACCTTACCTTAAATGATAATTTTCACTGGATGTTGCTGGCAGGTTTTCTGGCACAACTGGTAGATGGGGCGTTGGGCATGGGTTATGGTGTAACCAGTGCAACGGTGCTATTATCAACGGGCATTAGTCCTGTTGCTATCAGTGGTAGTATTCATACGGCAGAAACATTTGCTGCTGGTGTTTCGGGATACAGTCATTACAAATTCGGCAACGTTAATAAGAAATTATTTAAAGCACTGGTTGTGCCGGGGGTTATAGGAGCTGTAATTGGTGCAATTTTACTTGTGCAGTTAGGAGATAAATACGGAAACCACCTTCGTCCTGTTATTGCGTTGTATACCTTGTTTTTAGGAATCAAATTTATATTGAATGCCTTTCGGTCAACCATCGTTGCAAAAAAATTCAAACACTATAGTCTGCTGGCTACGGTAGGCGGATTTTTCGATTCCTTTGGAGGTGGTGGATGGGGTCCAATCGTTACGTCAACACTGATCAATAATGGTCGCAATCACAAATATGTGATAGGCTCTGTTAGCCTTACTGAATTTTTCATCACCATGGCAAGTGCTTTTACATTCTTTACCATGATCGGTACCACTCACTGGCAAGTTATTTTTGCGCTAATGGTTGGAGGTACAATTGCAGCGCCAATCGCTGCAAAGCTGGCAGGTAAAATACCCAAGAAAACAGCTTACCTTTTATTAGGAATCCTTGTTATTTTCTGGAGCATCCGCATCATCATTAAAGTATTTTAAAGTTTGCTATTTGTAATCGCCTGCTCAATATCACTAATGATGTCTTGACTATTTTCGAGGCCAACAGAAACACGGATTAATCCTGGTGTGATGCCAACTGCCAATCGCTCGGCATCGGTTAACTTGGAATGTGTTGTAGATGCAGGATGGGTGGCTATGGAACGGGTGTCACCAAGATTAGCTGAGTGAGAAAGCATCTTTAATGAATTCAGGAACTTCCGTCCCCGGTCAATGCCACCCTTTATTTCAAACGAAACAATTCCTCCACCCAGTTTCATCTGCTTTCGGGCAAGTGCATACTGTGGATGCGAAGGAAGGAACGGATATTTTACTTTCAACACTTCGCTATGTGATTCAAGGTGACTGGCAAGTTGCAATGCATTCTGACAATGACGCTCCATGCGCACCGCCAGTGTCTCCAGACTTTTTGATAACACCCACGCATTGAATGGCGACATGGATGGCCCTGTGTGTCTTGCAAAGAAGCGAACTTCCTTAATCAATTCCTTTGTTCCCAATACAGCACCTCCTATTACGCGCCCCTGTCCATCAATAAATTTTGTTGCAGAATGTGTAACCAGGTGAGCTCCCCACTTAGCTGGATTTTGCAGATAAGGAGTCGCAAAACAATTATCAACATTCAAGATGAGATTGTGCTTGTTCGCCAGGTTGCCCAGCCATTCAAGGTCAACAATATCCAATGCCGGGTTGGAAGGTGTCTCCACGAAAATCATTCTGGTGTTTGGCTGAATCTTACTTTCCCATGAAGCCGGATCGGCAAGGTCAGCATACGTATGCGTAATGTTGATTTTTGGAAAAATAACATTTAGTATCTGATGGGTTGACCCGAATACAGACCGTGATGCCAGCACATGATCACCCGATTTCAAGAGTGATGCCATACTGATATACATGGCCGCCATTCCCGATGCTGTTGCAATGCCATCTTCTGTTCCTTCCAGCAAACATAATTTGTTAATAAACTCTGAATTGTTGGGGTTTGAAAAACGTGTATAAATATTTCCCTGAACTTCATCCGCAAAAAGAGCTCTTGCCTGCTCAGCATCTTCAAAGACAAAACTGGATGTAAGATAAAGTGGTACCGAATGTTCACGATACGAAGTACGCTCACTTTGTGCTCTTACTGCATCCGTTTCAAAATTCCTTTCTTCCATGTCTACTGATTAATGATTTCGAAACTGTACGTTACCGTAGCAGTTTTCTCTAATGTTTTAGCTACTGAGCAATATTTATCAACCGATAGCTGAACTGCTCTCTCTGCTTTATCATGATTGATATTTCCGAATAACCGAAAATGAGCATGTACTTCAGTGTATAAAGCAGGTACCGCTCCCTTCTCTCTTTCCCCTGTTACCGTAATCTTTAAATCATTTAGAGGCTCACGTTGCTTGCGCAGTATATTAATAAGATCGATGGCGCTGCAACCTCCAAAAGCCGCCAGCAATAATTGCATTGGGCGAAACCCTGATTCATGCCCACCATCAGCAGGACCGGCATCCATATGGATTATATTTCCTGCTTCATTTACCGCTTCCATCTTGAAATCCTGATCGATACGGTTGATTTCAACTTTTATCATAGCTATTCTATTTATTCTTCCATACTAAACTACCAATAATCATTGCCGCCACACTTATCAGCAGACCAGGCACCAGGCTCGGCCAGCTGCTCTCCATCCTCTCAAAAACAAACCACGTAAAGGTACCTAATACCATAGACAATAACGCGCCAGTAGCGGTAGACCTTTTCCAGTATAATCCAAATACCAATGGAGCAAAAAGGGAGACAAGACTCAGTATTGAAGACTCTCCCACCAACTCGTAAATGTTCGAGCGCACCGTTGCCATAATCGTGGCTAAAATACCAAATCCTAAAACGGAAACGCGCGTTACCATTAACAACTGCTTATCACTCAGCCTTCCCCTGGCAAAAGGCTTAACCAGGTTTTCAGAAAAAATTGCCGCGGGAGCTAAAATTGCTGAACTGGTGGTACTCATAATGGCGGATAAAAGGGAGCCAAAAAAAAGTATCTGCACCGGCATGGTAGCATGACTGAGCACCATACTTGGTAACGCGAGCTGAGCATCGCCTGTAGCAAATTCAGGATATAAATGCTTAACACATAAACTTATGAATAGTGGAAGCAAGGCAATTGTAAGATACATGAAGGCAGCTATGTAGCATGAGCGAACAGCAGTATTAACACTACCTGATGACATCACCCGTTGAAATACATCCTGTGAGGGAATTGATCCCAAGCCTAACACCGACCACGCTCCGATATAAATAACTATATCCTTAAAATTGCTATCGGGCAGGAAGCGAAATGTTTCGGGATGTGTTTCACTCAATACCACCGAAACCCCACCGGCTTTAACGGACAGATTGATTGCCAGCACAAGAAGCCCCCCTATAATAATTACGCTTTGAATAAAATCAGTGATGGAAATCGCCCACATGCCACCTACGTAGGTATAGAAAGTAACAACCAGTGCGGAGATAACAACTCCTTGCCACACTTCCATGCCCGTCACTACATTCAATATCAAACCCATGGCAAGCAGTTGTGCTGCTATGTATCCTACATAGGATGGAACTATAAATACACTGGCTACTAATTCGGTGCGTTTGCCAAAGCGGACTTTAAAAAAATCGCCCAATGTGAGCAGGTTCATTGAATATAATTTGCGGGCAAAAAATAATCCAAACAAAACCAGACAGAGTGCTGCGCCAAACGGATCTTCAATGACTGCAAAGAGGCCTCCTTTTAAAAATTCTGATGAAGCACCAAACACTGTTTCAGATCCGAACCAGGTAGCAAATAATGCTGATGAACTAAGTAATAACGGAAGGCTGCGGCCGGCAAGCATAAAATCACCGGATGTCTTCACCCTACTTGAGGCCCAATAGCCAATCACGACCGTGATTATCAGGTAAACAATGATGGAAAAAAGAAGCAAATCGGTTTAGGTAAAAACGTAAACCTAAAAGTAAAAAAGAGAAAGGTTAAATCAACTACTTTTTTCCGGCTCCTTTAAATTGAAATGTGCGGGTGACGTTGAAGCCAAGATGAATGTCTCCAGAAAAAAAGTCACCTTCTGTCTCCGTTATATACGCCCGCTCCGTAAGACCCCGTGTGTTTGTAAGTACCAGTTGAAACACATGGCCTCCGGTTTCTATGTCCACTCCAAAACCAAGTGAATTGTAATATGGGTTATTTTCAGGAACATCAAAACGGTAATAGTATTCTGAGTTAAGCGATACACTCCTGGAAACTTTTAGCCTGCCTCCGATCCCCAATGCAAGCTGATCGTTATTTTCGATTGCCTGGTCAACCGTATTCTTATGAACATAGGAAGGCATCAATTGCAACGACAGCGCAGGTGTAATTTTTCTGGCGATCAGCAGCTGTGCGGTATAAGACACCCGATCCTGAAAAGTAATATCATACCCTGCATCTTCTTTCTTAGGCGATGTTTTTACTGCCATGTTTCCAAATGCAGTTACACTAACCGGCATTCCTCCTCCAGTGCGCTGGCTTAAAACTTTATACCGAAGATAGGTATCCATAGTTTTATCAACCGAGTTGCGACCGAAGCCCGCGCCTAACCGATCTGTAATTCCATATTCAAGTCCAATGCGCACATACGCCTGATCCAAACCAAACAATTCATAAATACCATCATTTACTCTTCCAAAACGATGTGCAAAAATAAACTCCATTTCACGCTTATGTCGGGTTTCCACCGATTGGCCGTTCACCAGCCTGCTTCCTTTAAATGTTGCAGTAACATATTCGGATTCTGATTTATCAGTTTCCTCCAGTTCTTTCAAGAGATCATCTTGTGCAAAACAGAATACAGGCACTAGAAAAAAAACAGTGATGAATATTCTCATAGTGGCTTATAAATAAATTCAACTGCAACCTCAACCTGCTCAGCAATATTCTGCCACAGCAGTTGAGGTATCTTGATATGGTAGTCTTCCAGACTAATCACAAACTTCGATCTGGCGATGATCTGATTTGATTTGAACTCGATCGTCCCGGTTTTACTGATCTCCTTTGTTACACCGTGAATCGTGAGTTTGCCCGATACATTTACGACCTGTTCCCCAACTGTTTCGCTATTCAGATTCAAAAACTTACCCTTAAAAATCGCTTTCGGAAGTTTTTCAGACTCAAGATATTTTTCATTGAAGTGTTCTTTCATCAATGATTTTTCAAACTCAAAGTCCTTGACTGGAATGGTGAACACAACATCGCCATTTGAAATATTCAACAGGCCTGCAGTTTTTATATTCTCCGCCTTGATATCCTCAATGGCGCCATCTGAGAAAAAAGTAACTTTGGATTTCTCTAAGGTATATTTCTGACCGTGTGCAGTGAAGACACAAAACAATAACAACAGAATATAAAAACTCAATTTCATTGATACTCATTAATTATCTGGAGCACCATCATCTACCCAACATGCGATGGCATCGAGTTCGGCTTGTGGCAGTTTCGTACCGCCTTTAGGCATTTCACCACTTTGGGTTTTTGATTTTATTCCGGCAGCGTTTGACTGAATGTTAGCCAATATGGCAAAAGAAACAGCACCACCATTGGCCACATGGCATCCTGTAACAGCACAATTTGCATTTATAATTGATTCTATCTCTACACTGAGTTTAATGCCGCTCAAAATCTTTACAGACTGTGTAATTGAACAACCTGTGTTGTCTGTAATCTTAACCGAATAACTTCCTGCAGCCAGTGAACTAAATGTGTTTGTGGCTGAAGCTGCGCCATCATTTAACTTATAAGAGTATGGAGCTGTGCCACCCGATGCAGTAATGGTAAGTACTCCACTGGCAGTTTTACATCCACTATCGGTGGTTACAGATACCGTTGATGCCAATGTTGACCCAAATAGCTTTAAGATCACAGTGGTCGTGCGCTCACAACCATTTTTATCCTTTGCCTTTAATTGATATGTGCCTGCACCCAATCCTGTAAAAGTTGAAGTGGATCCATAAGCCTGTGCGTCAAGGGCAAACTGATAGGGACCATCGCCTCCGGTGGCACTGGCTGTAATTGTACCATTACTGGTGCCGCATGAAGTTGGGTCGGAAGAAGTAAAACTCACTGCAAGCGTTGATGTATTGCAATCAACCGGTGCCGGGTCATCACTGCTGGAGCAACTCACGTAAAATAATAATGAAGTCCATAAAATGATATTGGACCAGCCTCTCAGATTTTTGATTTCCATTTAATCAGTTAATTTATTTTATACTTAAGACCCATAAAAATTCCCATGCTAGACAAAAGAACATCCCATTCGCCCACACCCGAAAGCGGAGCTTTTAAGAATGGCTCCGCCTGAAACTGTATTCGCGGAGCTATTTGATATTGCATAACTAAAGAAAGATTGAGCACCTTGAACCATTCATTATTTTTTCCCTCGATATAATCAGAGAAGTCCCGACTGCCAGATGGGAGATCAAACGTGTACGTGTATTCTTCTTCCTGCATGATGTAGGAAGAAAATCCTGCGCCAGCAGAAAAAGAAAATTTTGCATCCGGAAGGAACCGATAATAGATATTTAATGGGATGTCTAAAATACGGCACTCTCCCGTCATCCGGTCGGCCGTGTATTTTCCATACGTAAACTTTTCATCCGTTGCATATCTCTTCATTGACCAGATTCCTCCCGAAGAAACTGACCATCGGTCAGTTAACTGATACTCTACAAGCAATGCATAATTACTTCCTTTCGAAGTGGCTGAAGAGTAACTTATGGACGAGAAATCAGGCGATACAAGTGCTCTTAAAAAGATCGGATGCGAACTCGCTGATTGTTTTTTCTTTTTGTCCTCAGAATCAGATTGAACAGTATCTGATTTTACTTCAATTACTTCTTGCACAATTGAGTCTGTCGGATTCACAGCGATGATAATTTCAAATTCATTTGAGTTCCTTGCTTCCTGCAAAATGAATTTTGTTCATCAACAAGATTACTATTATCAGCAACTACGACCGGATTACTATTTTCGATTTCCTTATTCCCATCAGTGATAATGCTTTTTACCCTATTGCCATCAGTAGGTGCAGGACCTTTTACAATTTCACCTTCTTTTCGCTCAACAGTTTGATTGGTTAGTTCCGTTGTCTCATGCTGATTTTCCAGAGCGTTGATATTTTTCTCTTCTATTATTTTTTGCTCTTGAGGTTCGGTTGGAAGTTGATTCAGCGTTGGTTTTTCACTCATGTAAATTCCAACCAATACTCCCGTTGAAAAAATTACTAAACCCAATAAGGCAAAAGGCATCCATCTTTTCCACAAAGTAGGTCTGGGTTGATCTAACTTTGCGTTCATAGCATCCCAGTCAGCTGGGTCGAAGGCAGGTTCATAGCCCTCTGCAGCATTCTTAAATACCGAATCGAGTTCCTGATCAGTTAACTTTTTCATAGGGTATCCTGTTCAATCCTTCCAGCATTCTCCGCAAATTCTCCCGTGCTTTGAGCAAGTTTGATTTTGATGTACCCGCTGATATTTTCAGCATCTTGCCAATCTCTTCATGGGTGTAACCATCCATCACATACAAATTAAAAACTGCCCGATAGGCAGGTGATAACTTTTGCACCAATCCTATCAGTTCCTTGTTTGAAAGATCTGTAATGGCCTGAGGTTGAATGAAAGCTCTGTTAGCAAACTCAACCGGATCTTGTTGCTGATGCTTCAACTCCTTTCTATACTGGTCAATGGATGCATTGATCATAATCTTTCTGATCCATCCTTTGAAAGATGATTCCTGGTTGTATTGATCAATTTTTCCAAACACTTTCATAAATCCGTCATTCACCACTTCTTTAGCTTCAGCTATATTTCTCGAATAGCGGACGCAAATGCTAAGGGCATACGAATAGTAATGCTGATAGAGCAAACGCTGGCTATCGCGATCATTACGCTTGCAGCCCTGTATGAGCAGGTGCATGAGGTCAATCGAGGTTTTAGGTTAAAAGAATCTTACGCAGGACGGAATAAAAAAAGAAAGGGTTGCCTCTGCTTCTACCAAGATACTTAAAAGAAGACTTACAGAATGGGCAATAAAAGAAAATCCCCCGAAGTCCTTGACCTCAGGGGATAATCTCGTCTATAGTTGGCTTTAATCTTTAACCAAGGTAGTAGTCCGGATAAAAAATACAAATGCCGTTCAGATATTTTTTTATTAAAAACAGCCGGACGGTCTGTTTTACCGATTAATGGTCGGAATGGAATCCTTCTTAGTTGAGTCAGGTGCCAGGAACTGATCTCTGATCCTTTCCTTAAGTTGGGGTTTTGAACCTGGGAAGGTGGTGCGAGATGAAATATCGTAGCTGGCATAGATAAGCAGCACAAAGAAAACAGCTGCAAATACCAGGAATATTTTCTTTGATTTTGACATGTAACAAAATTTAAAAGGGGGCATAAACCCCCTTTTACTTTCTTTATGGTAATGCTTAATTACTTCAGCTTCTTGGCAACGGCCTCAAAAGCAGAAGGGTGATTCATTGCCAGATCTGCCAGAACCTTACGATTCAAATCGATACCAGCCTTTTTAATTTTACCCATGAACTCAGAGTAGGACATTCCATGAAGTCTTGCTCCTGCATTAATACGGGCGATCCAAAGTGTGCGGAAATCTCTTTTCTTGGCTTTTCTATCGCGGTAAGCATAGACAAGACCTTTTTCAACTGCATTTTTTGCAACAGTCCAAACGTTTTTTCTGCGACCAAAGTATCCTTTGGCCATTTCCATGACGCGCTTGCGTCTGGCTCGGGATGCTACACTGTTTACTGAACGAGGCATAATTTTTTAATTTTTGGCGTTGGCGGTCTTTTATTTCAAAACACTTATCTGCCAATTACCGGGTTAAACATAGGTCTGCTAAAACACTTGCTTCAACAGACAACCAAAAAATCCGACTGGACGGATTAAACGAGATAAGGAAGCATTGGCTTAACGTTACCCTCGTCAACTTTCTTAACGGTGGTTGCGTGTCCCAGTCTTCTCTTCTGTTTAGTACCTTTCTTTGTCAGGATGTGTCTTTTATAAGCCTTCTTACGCTTGATCTTACCGGTGCCGGTAACTTTGAAACGCTTTTTGGCTCCTGACTTTGTCTTTAACTTAGGCATTACTTATATATTTAAATCAACTAACTACTTCTTTCCTTTTGGCGCCATCATCATATACATGCGCTTTCCCTCCAGCTTTGGCAATTGCTCTACCTTTCCAAACTCTTCCAGTGCCTGGGCAAACTTTAATAGAAGGATCTCACCCCTTTCCTTGTAAACAATCGACCTACCTGCGAAGTGCACATAGGCCTTAACCTTCGCTCCTTCTTTCAGGAAGTTTTCGGCATGCTTCAATTTGAAGTTGAAATCGTGGTCATCTGTATTTGGACCAAATCTGATTTCTTTCAAAATCGTCTTCTGGGCATTCGCCTTGATTTCCTTCTGTTTTTTCTTCTGTTCGTACTTAAACTTAGAGTAATCAATAACCTTGCATACCGGAGGATCAGCATTGGGTGAAATTTCAACCAGATCCAAACCCTGGTCCTGCGCCATTTTAATAGCTACGGATGTAGGATAAACATCAACCTTGATATTCTCGCCAACTACCCTTACCCTGGGAGCAAGAATACGCTCATTTACACGATAAGGTTCTTCTACTACTCTCCGCGGGCCTCTTACGAAAGGCTTTGGGCGGTTTCCACCTTGAAATATTGCCACTCTATGGGTTTAGTTACTTAAAATTTTTAACGTTTTCCGGTCTGGTTCTCAGACAGGGCTGCAAATATCGCTCTTTTTTCTTTTTTTCAAAATCCATAAATCATGATGGGAGTGCGAAATCCTTTGAAAATGTGGCTACAAAGTCGGTTAAGTCCATAACTCCTTTGTCACCTTCTCCATGTTTGCGCACTGCCACCTTGTTTTCCATCGCTTCTTTCTCACCCACCAGCAGCATAAAAGGCACTTTGCTCACTTCAGCATCCCTGATTTTGCGACCAATTTTTTCATTGCGGTCATCTAAAAAGCCACGGATGTCTCTCTCCTTGAGAATATCAAGAACTTTCTGTCCATATTCATTAAATCGCTCTGAAATTGGCAATACTGCAATTTGTTCCGGGGCAAGCCACAAAGGAAAGTTTCCTGCGCAATGCTCAATTAGAACTGCTACAAAACGCTCCAGCGAACCAAATGGTGCACGGTGAATCATTACCGGACAATGCTTTTGATTGTCTGATCCAATGTATTCAAGCTCGAATCTTTGCGGTAGTTGATAGTCAACCTGAATGGTACCTAACTGCCAGCTACGGCCAAGGGCATCTTTCACCATGAAGTCAAGTTTAGGACCATAGAATGCAGCCTCGCCCTTCACGGCTACGGTTTTTAATCCGCGCTCATCAGCAGCTTCCTGAATTTCTCTTTCTGCACGCTCCCACAATTCGTCTTCACCGATGTATTTGGCTTTGTTGTCTGGATCACGTAGCGAAACCTGTGCAGTATAACTATCGAACCCGAGAGACTTAAATACAAATAACACCAGGTCAATCACCTTTATAAATTCCTCTTTCACCTGATCGGGTCTGCAAAATATATGGGCATCATCTTGTGTGAATCCACGTACCCTGGTAAGCCCGTGAAGTTCGCCACTTTGCTCATATCGATACACGGTTCCAAACTCCGCGTAACGGATTGGGAGATCTTTGTATGATCTTGGTTTAACCTTATAGATCTCGCAATGATGCGGACAGTTCATTGGTTTCAATAAAAACTCTTCATTTTCATCCGGGGTCTTTATAGGCTGAAACGAATCTTTTCCATACTTCTCGTAATGACCTGAAGTCACATACAATTGCTTGCTGCCAATATGAGGTGTGACTACCGGCTCGTATCCGGCACGAATCTGTGCCCTGCGCATAAATTGCTCAAGGCGTTCGCGAAGGATCGTTCCCTTGGGTAACCACAAGGGTAATCCCATACCTACTTTTTCGGAGAATGCAAATAACTCAAGCTCTTTACCAAGTTTTCTATGGTCGCGTTTCTTTGCTTCTTCGAGCATATGAAGGTATTCTTCCAGTTCCTTCTGCTTTGGGAAAGTGATACCATAAATGCGCTTGAGCATTTTGTTCTTTTCATTGCCACGCCAGTAAGCTCCGGCAACACTTAACAGTTTGATTGCCTTGATCGGTGCAGTTGAAGGAATATGCGGGCCACGACAGAGGTCAACAAAATTTCCCTGCTGATAAAATGTGATGGATCCGTCCGCAAGGCCATCAATCAATTCCAGTTTATAGGGGTCATCCTTTTTGGTGAAATAGGCCAATGCATCTTGTTTGGAAACATCCCTTCGCACAAAATGACTATTGGTCTTTGCGAGTTCCAGCATCTTCTTTTCTACGGCAACCAGTTCTTCATCACCAAAGGGTGTGTCACCCAGATCAACATCATAGTAAAACCCATTGTCGATTGGAGGACCAATTCCAAACTTGACACCCGGATACAGTGCTTCAAGTGCTTCGGCAAACAAGTGAGCGGAAGAATGCCAGAAAGCATATTTCCCACCCTTGTCGTTCCATGTAAATATTTTAATAGAAGCATTTGTTTCTATAGGTCTGCTTAAATCCCATATCTCACCATTTACCTCAATAGATAGTGCGTTTCGCGCCAGACCTTCACTGATACTTTGAGCTATTTCTATTCCTTTTACGCCCAACGGATATTCCCTGGATGATCCATCTGGTAACGTGATTTTAACAACACTCATTAATTAAGAATTTTGGACTGCAAATATGGCGTTTTTATTGGCTTGTTTTAAGTATGAGCCTGTGAAAAAATAGAGGGATTACAACTGGATCTGAGCGGTAAAGAGCACACCAAACTTACGCGCCCCGGGATTATCCAGGTAGGATACCCGATGCACAAAATCCACCCGCAAAAATTTAAAAATATTTTCCACACCATACCCCAGTTCAACATAAGGCTTGCCATTTGTAAAAAATCCAGCGGACAGGGTTTCCTGTCCATCAGGAGTGTATTTGGAAATAAGGTTCTGGTTGGATTCCCTCAACCCTCCTGCGATCACGTTGGCAGTTGCCAGCAGTCTCCATTTAAGTTTATTTAACAACGGCACCCGATTTAAAAGAAATCCTTCCAGGTATTGCCGGTATTGAACAGAAGCAAAATGATCACTGATAAACTCACCATAATTCATGAGGTTATAGGTGACCGAAGTATAGATAAAAGATTCATTACCCAGGTGCAACGATAGTAACGGGTAAGGCAACGTATTGAAAACATACTCACCAGTGAGTGTAAGGTACCCAACTCCGAGTGGTCCCGTTTTTATTCGTTTCGTGAGATTAAACCGGAGTTTGTCATAATCAAAGTCACTGCCAAATACTCCTGAAATACCCTTGGTATATTTTAATGTTAGCACCGGCCATTTAATGGCACCCAAACTTACACGATCATTATCATCAATAAGAAAAACTTCATCCCTTGCATAGCGTGATTCAATGATTACTTCTGAAGTCTGAAAAGTGTTCAGCACTTCTTCCGGATTACCAGGATTTAGGTATCCGAAATTAAAGGTCGGATCAAAATTCCATGTGCGGAATGCAAGCCGTTGTGAGTAACCCTTAAACAACTCGCGTTGAATTGAAACACGATATTCATCACTGTAATAGCCTCTGCGGAAATATCCCCATCGTGTTGCTGCAATAAAAAGCGGATTATCTGCGAGCGTTTCATCATCAATACCAATTCTGCTTAAATCCCTTCGAGCCCTGAAAGACAGCGTTGTCCATCGGTTCCTCGACAGAATGTGCTGAATACCCACCATGTACTTGAATTTTTCATCATCAAATCCATAACCTCCCTGTAAATGATAAACCCATTTCTTGCTGTACTTATAATTGGTTTTAAATCCGGCCTGAAGACGAATACCTTCAATATTATTCCAGGTAATCATACTCATATACGGACCAACGTCCACCTTACCTACGGTGTAATATCCATCCGTTAAAACTTTGATGATATCCGTATAGGTTTTAACAATTGGAATGTTTTTCAACGTATCGATCATGCGATAGACGTTTTTCTCTGTTTCACTCAGCGGTTCATGACGGAGTGTGTCCCAGTATTTATCATCCTCATACATTCTGAAATCTTCCGCTGTTTCAATAGCGCGGTCATAGAACACCGGTTCGTAGGGCTTGTTGATAACAAAGTTTTTATTGCTTGTGTAGAATTTAGCCAGCACACCAGCTACATTTTTTCCCAATTCGCCCACATCGATCAATACACGATTTTTGACCGGCAACCAGGGGCCTAATGAAGTCTTTGCAAGTTCCTGCTGCAATCTGATTTTTTCTACGAAGTTTAGATTGGCTTGCGCCCCCATCACCGCATCTATCTGTTTGAGTGCGTATTCATTTTTGGTAATCCACATAGTTCCCGTGAAGGCAAGGTCGAGGGGACTTTTAGGAAAAAAATCCAGCCGGTAACAAAAATCATCTCCCAGATAAAGACTATCCGTAAGATCATATTCATAATATATCCGCCATCCATCGGCAATAGGCGAAACAAACTCCTTGGTAAGGATGCTAAGCCAGTTTTGATAGAAATTATATTCCTGAAAGGAAGAACCTACCATCTGGGTTACCGTAGTGCCATCTTCTACACCCAGTCCGCTCACTTTTGTTTTTAGAATTTTTTCCTTTTTCAAGGAAGGATTATCACGGTAATAAATTTTGGAAGTGGTTTCGGTAATAAATAATGGCAGAATTGGCTTTCCGTCATCTCCGGCTATCCGATCAATACTATCCAGTACCTGCGATATCTTTTGAATTACTTTACTCTGCCTGAACTTATCTGAAAGATTATCTACATCAACTTCAATTTTAGTATAGGTATCATATTCATAAGCGGTTAATTTCCTCTTATCATTCAAGTTTTTGTTGCGCACTACATTTCGTAATATCTCAAAGGCAGGATTCTCACCTGCATACACAATAACTTCCTGCAACCCAATTGACTCTTCCGCGAGTTGAAAATTAATAGTCTGTTTTATTCCACGCCCAACGGCTTTGGTTCTGGGTTTGTATCCTACATAGGAAGCAATAAGTGAATCGGTAGCATTGGCTGACTTCAGTAAAAAGTTGCCATCAAAGTCGGTGGTTGCGCCAATCGTTGTGCCTTTGAAAAAAACGTTTACAAAAGGGAGCGGATCTCCTGATGCCGCATCGGTAACCTTACCTTGCACAATCGTTTCCTGTGCCATCAGTGCTCCGCAAATTGCTATAAGGGCCACCAGCGTGATGGATGCTTTCATGAAATACATTCTGATGATGCTCACAGATTAGAAACAATTACAAATTTAAGCATTTATACGGACGCAGACTGAAAATAGAGACTGGCAGGATTCTTTTATTCTGAATTAAAGACTAATTGGTTCTTTATCACCTAAATGGCGGGGTTCGGTGCCCAATACATAAAGATCCAGTATCGCTTTTGTTCGCGCCAGGTATTCACGAAAATAAACCTGGGTGGAGATTTGCTGCGTAGGCTCCTTCGCCACCAGGGCAACCGCATCCATATGGTAGTAATTACTGATAAACAACGCCCGATAACTGTGAAATGGCTGTGTGATGATTATAATTTTAATTTGACCAAATATCTCCTTACATCTTACAATCGAATCCAGTGTACGCAAACCAGCATAATCCAGTGTAATGGCAGAAGCAGGAACATCTTGTTTCATCAACGCTTTTTTCATTTCCATCGGCTCATTGTAATACCTGGATCGGTTATCACCGCTCAGAATAAAGTGTACTGCTTTGCCATTCCTGTAAAGTTCAGCAGCTGTAGCAATTCGATTCTGAAAAAAAGGATTGGGTACACCGTTAATTAGACGGTGACTGGTGCCTAACACCAATGCTACTCCGCTGGTTTGCAGCTGCTGCGCATCTTTGAATACCTGTGACTGTGTGCTGATAATCACCCAGCTGTTAGAAGCAATTACAAAAATTAATAATATTACCACACTGATTACTGCACCCCTCAACACACGTTTCCAGAAATTCATTTCAGGTAGATTAAAGACGAGGTAAACTTAAACAATTGATTTCAGAAACTCTCTTTCTACTATCTCGGCATTTCTTACCATTTTTTTAAACCATCCTATTCTGATCGCATCTTTTTCTGTTTCTGTCAATTGCCAATTTACCTCTGAACTACGTAAAGCCGGCACCAGTGAGTTAAGACAAATAGCGGCACTTACAGATATATTGAGGCTTTCCGTGAAGCCATACATGGGAATCCTCACCTTCATATCAGCATTTTCAATTGCATATGAAGATGTGCCATGCAACTCGTTGCCCATAACAATGGCAATCTTTTCATCGACCGAAACTTCATGAATAGAAATGCCCTCCGGAGAAGGATCAGTAGCCATTATTTTATAACCACTGGCTCGCAACTGTTCAAAACACGCCTGGGTGTTATTTCGTGTTTTACCTTTATGCCTGATTAAATCAACCCATTTATAAGAACCCTTTAGTACCCTGCGATTGACAGTATACTTGCTGTCATTTTCTATAATATGAACATCCTGAATACCCATGCACTCGCAAGTACGGATAACCGCGCTGGCATTTTGTGACTGATAGATATCTTCCAGCGCCACGGTAATATGTCGGGTGCGCTGGTTCAATACCTTTTCTACAAAATCTCTTTTATGGTCGCTGATAAAGCGTGATAAATATTCACTCAGCAATTTCCTCCTATCTTTTTCTTCCATGAACAATTGTTCAGTCAATCTGTTAAAAAAACGTAAAGTACACAAAGATGAGTGACTCAAAAAAATATCTGATTGTTGGTGGAAGTTCCGGAGTAGGTGCCTGCTTATTAAGTATATTAAAAACGGATCAACATCAGGTTATCACCGCTTCACGAAGGGATGTATCCAATTCTGATATTCATCTTACCCTGGATATCCTCAAAGATGAACTCGATACAGGTAAGTTACCAGCATCACTGGATGGATTGGTATATTGTCCCGGTTCGATTAATCTTAAACCGTTTCACCGGATTACCGATCAGGAATTTACGGACGAGTTTAATCTGAATGTGACTGGTGCCATTAAAATAGTCAGAAGCGTGTTGCCATTATTAAAGAATGCACAACAGGCTTCCATCGTTTTTTTCAGCACTATTGCCGTGCAACAGGGTATGCCTTTTCATTCATCAGTTGCTGCTGCCAAAGGTGCCCTTGAGGGTTTGACAAGATCTCTGGCTGCAGAGTTTGCACCAAAAATCCGCGTTAACTGTATCGCGCCATCATTAACCAATACACCCATGGCAGCACGATTGCTGTCAACGGAAGAAAAGAAGAAAGCTTCTGATGAAAGACATCCATTGAAAAGAACCGGAGAACCTGAAGATATTGCCCGACTTGCATCGTTTCTTCTATCACCACATTCGTCATGGATAACCGGCCAAATCATCCATGCAGATGGCGGTCTTTCTTCAATCCGCACCTAAAGAGAATCTGCTTTAGTTTTCTTTTTTGTAGCTTTGGGGTTGGTTTTAATAAAAATGCTTAAATACATCGTTTTTTCGTCTCTTTTTCTCTTTTCTGTAACCTTATATGCCCAGAAAGAGTCTGTTGCAACAGTCATGGCACCCTATAATAAGGAGCATGCACAAATAATTTCTGATCTTTTTAAAAGCTTCCTTTTTGAATTTCCCGCAACAGAAAGCGCTCCCGAACCTGATGAGTGGAAAAACTGGAGTATGGTAGAAAACTACGCTTTTGGAAAGGATCGTGGCAATCTGCCTATGATTGCCGATCTGGATGCACTGCACCCCTATTTTAGGGATAAAATTGTCACCTTGATTTCGATGTGTAAGGCAAAAGGGATTGAGCTGGCTGTTGTTGAAAGTTATCGCACCCACTCGAAGCAGAATGAATATAAATCAATGGGTAAAAATTATACGCGTTCAGGCGGTGGAAAATCAAAGCATCAATATGGTCTTGCAATTGATGTGGTTCCCATGATTGACTCCGTTGCACAATGGGATAACGTTAAATTATGGCGTAAAGTAGGCGTAATTGGAGAACAGCTTGGTTTGCACTGGGGTGGACGATGGAAAAGTCTTTACGATCCTGGTCATTTTGAATGGACCGGTGGATTGAGCAGTTATCACCTTGCAATGGGACAATGGCCAAAAATACCCAAACTACAGAATTATCCATGCCTCGAAGAAGAACTTGCTCAGCTTACAGAATACTGGAAAGCCTGGGAAACAGAACAATCTTCAATAGCGAGAAATGAAAATACCACTGCCAAAATGAAATAAGGCAATGGAATTACTTGCTTTTTTCAATCCTTCAATACCCTCATCTCAACCCTTCGGTTTTTCGCCCTGGCTTCTTCTGTGTTTTCCCTGGAAATTGGCTGAGAACCACCAAAAGCTTTAGTCTTCACTCGGTTTTTACTGATACCTCTCGATGCTATATATTTTTTAACGGCATCTACCCTTGACTGCGAGAGTTTCAGGTTTGCTTCCGGGTTTCCCTGATTGTCAGTGTGACCTTCAAGTTGTATCTCTACTTTAGGGCTATCCTTCATCATGGCCACCAGTTCATCCAGCTCCTGAAATGATTTAGGATTTATAACTGCCTTACCCTGTTCAAAGATGAGGTGATTGAGCACCACGGTTCCTCCTCTGGAAGACAATAAGATAGGGCGTGTAATCATATTACTAACTGCTTCCTTCGGATCAACAATTACCGTACGCGGTATGTAGCCCTCCGCTTCTGCAGTGATCTGATATTTGGCCGAACCAAAAATTGAAAATGAATATGTGCTATCATTGAATGAACCTGAAATGCCACCCGTGGGGTAACTATGATAGGAAATTTTTGATTTCAGAAGTTTTCCTGTGACGGCATCCGCTACATTCCCATTCACGGTGATATTCTGTGCCTGACCTGCGTGCACAATCAATACAAGAAACCAGATAAGTATTATTTTCATTTTGCAAAGCACCGAAAAAGTACCTGAAGTATCAACCTCTTATCGATGAGTTACCTGTGCGTACATTTCTTTCCTGAACCGCCTGTCCGTTTACCCATTGAATTTGTGACAGATTATTCTGAGTTTTAGAGATACAAAAATCACTACAGGTGACTACAACTTCAAACATAAATATTACAACTTATGAAATATGTATATGCCCTACTCATCACCTTAATGAGCGCACAGGTTCTGGTTGCTCAGATTCCATCAGCCGAAATACAAATTAAAGGAGCTATACTCGCTGCGCCAGAAGACAAGCGTGCCGGAGCCATGGTGTATGGATATAATGCCAAGGGCGAATTTGTTGTACTCAGAAAAGGCTCGAATGAAATAATTTGTCTTGCCGATAATCCAAATCAAAAGGGATTCAGTGTGTCTTGTTACCACAAAGACCTGGAACCTTTTATGGCACGTGGCAGGGAATTGAAGGATGCAGGAAAAACCACACAGGAAACATTTGACATCCGTGAAGCGGAAGCAAAGTCAGGAAAGCTGGTGATGCCAAAACATGCTTCAAACCTGCAGGTATATTCCGCTACCGAAGAAAACTACAATGCCGCCACCGGAGTGGTTACGAAAGGTAGTTTCAGATATGTAGTTTATATTCCATGGGCAACCGCTGAAAGTACTGGCCTTCCATTAAAACCAGAAGCTCCAGGTATGCCCTGGATCATGAACCCTGGCACCCACCGTGCACATATTATGATCGATCCGGTTTCGAAGGATTGATTTGAAATTTCGTTGAATCCGTTTGTACTCACAAGGATAGGTGAAACACCGACCAGAGGCAAGATCGCACGGCATGATGCCGGAAGGTACAAGGAGTAGCTGGATGAAGATTGGAATGTGGAAAGCGTAAAAGTTGAAAGCAGAAATGGCATGTTGGCGGTTGTCAATGGTTCATTGTCTATTGATTTACCTGTTGTAAACTATCCATTGTCAATTCTCAATTGATCCCTTATCTTAAATCGAAATTACCTTAACTGAAGTCCGATGAGAAAATTTTATCTGCTGATCCTGCTTGTTTCATTTTCTTTACGATCACAAGCGCAGATTGATATCTACAAAAAACTGGAAGCCATTGCCGTCATCGATCAAAAAGTGATGATGCCCATGCGCGATGGCGAACGGCTTGCCACCGATATCTACAGGCCAAAGGGCAGCGCTAAAGTGGCTGTTGTTTTTTCAAGAACACCTTACAACTTCAATTCATGGGGTAATGGCGAAATGCACACACGAACTCTGGAAGATGCCTATGAAGCTGTGAAGCGTGGCTATGCCTATGTGGTGCAAAATGAACGCGGAAGATTCTTTTCTGAAGGTGAATGGGATATTCTTGGCACTCCTACCACCGATGGTTATGATGCGTTTGAATGGTTGTCGAAGCAGCACTGGTCGAATGGAAAAATAGGACTCATCGGTTGTTCATCAACCGCAGAATGGCAAATGGCTGTAGCATCTCTCAACCACCCTGCGCTGGCTGCTATGGTAGCACAAGGATTTGGTGCTGGTGTTGGCCGTGTCGGAACATTTCAGGAGCAGGGAAACTGGTATCGTGGTGGTGCGCAGCAAATGCTTTTCACAGCATGGTTATATGGAACACAGAATGATGTGTTTCGTCCAACGTTCCCAAAAAATATTACACAAGAAGACCTGGTTCGCGTGCAACGCTTCTATGACATGGCAACAGAAATGCCAGGTGTAGACTGGTCACAGGCATTGCGTCATTTGCCGGTTCAGGACATTATCAAAAATGTAAACGGTCAAAAAGGAGTTTACGAAAATATGATCAGGCGAAAGCCAAACGATCCGGTCTGGTTTGAAGGCGGTCTTTATCATGACAACATGCCGTTGAATGTTCCGGCTTACTGGTTTGTTTCATGGTACGATGTATCATCCAGTCCGAACCTCGCATTGTTCAATCATGTGCGCAATAATTCCAATAAGGAAATTGCAGACAATCAGTATCTGGTGATTGCGCCTACCCTTCATTGTGCTTACAAACGTGCCACTGAAAATACGATGGTGGGTGAACGCAGCATGGGCGATGCACGTCTTAATTACGATGAGCTCACCTGGGGATGGTTTGATATGCTGTTGAAAAATGAGCAAAATGATTTCAAGAAAAATACGCCACGCGTAAAGTACTTCACCATGGGCAGCAATGTGTGGCAGACATCAGAAACCTGGCCTCCCGCCAACGCAGTGATGACTGATTACTTTCTCAGTAGCGATGGCAAAGCGAACACACGCAATGGCACCGGTAAACTCGTTGCAAAAGTACCGGGCTCCGACAAACCTGATAGTTTCACCTATGACCCGGCAAATCCTGTTACCTCGTGGGGTGGCAATGTATGTTGCACAGGCAATGCCATAACCGGTGGTGCTTTTGATCAGTCAGAAATGGAATTGCGTGATGATATTCTGGTCTATACTTCCGAACCCTTGAAGGAAGGTATGGAAGTGAGTGGATTCATTGAGTCTTCCTTGTATCTCTCATCAGATGTGAAGGATACTGATGTAACGATTAAACTGATTGATGTGTACCCCGATGGCAAAGCCTATAACCTGGACGAAACCATTCAGCGTGTCCGCTGGCGCGATGGTTATGAAAAGGAAGTGTTTATGGAAAAAGGAAAGGTGTACAAGGTTAAACTCACGCCAATGTCTACCAGTAATTATTTTGCAGCGGGGCATCGTGTTCGCATTGAAATATCCAGCAGCAACTTTCCGCGCTTCGACCGTAATCTGAATACAGGTGGTAATAATTTCGATGAGGCCATTGGCGTTGTGGCTCATAACAAGATCCATCACTCGAAAAAATATCCTTCGGTAGTACGTTTACCTGTTATTAAAAAGTAGATCCTACAATTATAAAGCACCATAATAGAGCAATCAGTATAGAGCAATGAACCCAAGTTTTTAACCATGAGAAAATTTTACCCCTACCTGTTTGTGTTATGTTTTATTTCGTCAAGACAACTTTCCGCTCAGACGATACCACTGCCCGAGCATCCACGTCCTGATTTTGAAAGAACACAATGGCAAAACCTGAACGGTGTCTGGCAATTTGAATTTGACTCACTCAATCTCGGTATTGCTGAAAAATGGAATGAGGGCAATGCGCCTTTCTCTCATAAAATTACCATACCCTTTCCATGGGGATCACAACTATCAGGCGTAAAAGACCTGGCGGATATTGCCTGGTATCAAAGGGAGGTTACCATCAGCCCAGAGTGGAAAGACAAAAGAACGTTTCTAACCATCGGTGCTTCCGACTGGGAAACTACCGTGTGGCTCGATGGAAAATTACTCGGTACACATCAAGGCGGTTATACACCTTTCTCATTCGAACTAACCGAACACCTCAATTACGGGCAACCACAGAAATTAATTATACGTGCGGATGACAAGCGCAGGGATTTTACACTTTACGGAAAGCAAGGCTACGGCAATGCACGTGGCATCTGGCAAACCGTGTATGTGGAAGCACGCGGAAAACAGTATGCAGATGCCATTCACTTCATTCCCGATATCGACAAAGAACAGGTAACCGTTATCGCGTATCTACCCACCGAAACAAAATCCGAAACGAAACTTTCCGTCTCCATAAAAACTTCCACCACTCCTCTCATACGGGAAATAACCGTTCCGAAAGGAAAAGACAAATTCTCATTTACCATTGCCATGCCGCAGGCAAGATTGTGGTCACTGGAAGATCCTTATCTCTATGAGGTAGAAGTAAAATTTGGTGATGATGTAGTGAAAACCTATTTCGGCATGCGTAAGATTTCAGTAGTAAATCTTCCAGGCACAGAATTTCCCTATGTGGCAGTGAACAACAAACCGGTTTATCTTCAGCTTGCCCTTGATCAATCGTATCACCCGGAAGGTTTCTATACTTTTCCCAACGATGAGTATATGCGTAAGGAAGTTGAGCTGGCGAAATCAATTGGATTGAATGGCATTCGTCCGCACATCAAATCAGAGATTCCTCGCAAACTTTACTGGGCCGATAAACTCGGTGTGCTGGTGATGGCCGATCTTCCCAACAGCTGGGGCGACCCCGAAGCGAAAATGCAAAAGGAAGCAGAATACACGATGCGCGAAATGCTGAAACGTGACTTCAACCATCCATCCATATTCTCATGGATTTTATTTAATGAAACCTGGGGATTGCGCACCCATGTTGAAGAAGAAGGAAAGCTCGTGGGCAAGTATCTTCCCCAGACTCAGATGTGGGTAGCATCTATGTATTACCTCGCCAAATCGCTTGACCCAACCCGTCTTGTAGAAGACAACTCTATTTGCTGCGGAGCGGGGCACACACAAACAGATCTCAACTCCTTTCATGAATATCTGCCCGGCTGGGAATGGGAAAATTTTCTGAAAAACCTAACTGAAAATTCATATGAAGGAAGTACGTTTCAATTTGAAGCTGGTTTTAAACAAGGCAAGCAACCAAAAATAAATTCAGAGTGTGGCAATGTATGGGGTTATGAAGGGAGCACTGGTGATGTTGACTGGAGCTGGGATTATCATCGCATGCTCAACACGTTCAGAAAATATCCGGAAGTGGCAGGATGGCTGTACACTGAACATCATGATGTGATCAATGAGTGGAACGGCTATTGGCGATTTGATCGCACCAATAAATTTACCGGCATGGAAGAATTAATGCCGGGTATGAAACTCAATGACCTGCACGCACCGATATACATTTCAACAGGCAACGAAATCTGCACCACAGTGAAAAGCGGTGAAAAAGTACAGGTACCGCTATGGATTTCTTCGATGACCGATAAGGATTATGGAAAGGAATTAAAGCTTTCTTTCGAATTAACTATGACCAATGCCATGGGTGATACTGAGCAGGTAACTTCCGGATCAACCCTTATTGCGTATCAGCCCTACCTTCAGAAAGAACTTGAGTCGCTTACCATGGAGATGCCAGCCCGAAGTGGATTGGCGATACTCACGCTTGTGCTCGAAGATATGAAAGGCATCGTGGTGCATCGCAACTTCATGCACTTTGAAGTAATTTCTGAAAGTGATCTTATTAAAACAGAAATACTCGCGCTGGCACCCGCTGCATTTACCGCTTCGCAATGGAGTTTAAAACAATGGAACGTGCTGGACGGACTGAAAGTAAACGGAGCAGGGAATGGATTCATTGAATATACCTTCAGGCCGGACAGATCTGTGAATGTGAATTCACTGAAAGAGATCTATTTTATTGTTGAGATTTCCGCAAAGGAATATTTTGTGAAGGACCGCGATCAGCAAGAAAAAACCGATGTGAATTATATGCTGGGCGCAAAAGCTTCACCAAGTGGCAATCCCAATTCTTACCCTATGACCGATGAAACCTTATTTCCTTCAAAGATCAGTATCACGGTTAATGGGGAGCCTGCATTGACTACCACACTGGCGGATGACCCTGCTGATCATCGCGGGGTTTTATCATGGCACCACCAGTTGAAAGATAGAAAGCTACGCGAAGCCGGTTCTTACGGATATCTCACAAGAGTTAACATCACAAAAAAACAACTCAGGAACGGGATGGGAAGGAACGGACTCGTTATCCGGATGAAGACAGAAGGTAACGGGGGTCTTGCTGTTTATGGAAAATCATTTGGAAGATATCCGGTGGATCCTTCGATTGTGATGAAGTGGAAGTAGGAAAGAGTGGAAATTGGGAAGTGGAAACTGGAAAGTTAAAAGTAGAAAACTAGTCATGTAAAGTTGAATTTTCAATTTTCAATTACTTCCATCTCCCTCGTTTTTTGTTTGGCGACTTCCGGTACCGGAACAATACAACCTTTTGCCCGTAAACGATCTACGCAATACTCGATTGAATCAGTCACTACATTTCCAACACTTTTGCGACAGAAAGGACAAGCATGTACTTCTCCTAATGGATCGATATAGAACGTGCCGTTACCCGCGCCCCGGCAACCGATAGTCGGTTTATAATATTCATGATAAATAATTATCGGATCCTGATGGTGAGCGGCTTCGGTATTTACTTTTAAGAACACTTCTTCAAGCATGTACTTTTGTTCAATGGAAAGGTCCACCTCTTTCCCATTGTAATGACCAACGGCACGTGGCTCCAGAAACTGGATGAACGATACACCCAATCTTCGCCCCATAGCCACATAGGCTTCGAGGTTTTCTTTCTGGGCATACTGCCTGGTGACACAAAGTGATAAACTTGTTACGAGTCCTGCCCGATTGGCCGCCATCACCGCATGTTGCGCTATCTCGTACGCTTGCGGGTAATTTCGAAAGGTGTTGTGCGACTCCGTTACATGATGATCTATGCTGACACAAACACCCGTGAGACCCGCGGTTTTTAATTGTTGTGCACGAACCTCAGTCAATTGAAACCCGGAAGTAATGATCCAAAAGCCAGTGCGCTTACTATATTTTTTTATCACGCTGAGCATATCCTCATAACGCATCATAGGTTCACCACCTCCAAAATGTATCTGCCCGGCACCATAGTGAATAAGTTTTTCGATGACCTTCTGTAAATCTGAAAACGAAAGTCTCTCTTTCAAATTGAGATTATCCCATTCATAGCAATGTTCACACTTCATAGGGCATTTTGTAGTGATGCCAAATAATACATTGCGCATACCTACATGGCTTAGGGAAGGATTACTCACTCGATTAAACTCACGTTTTGCATTTCGCTTAAAGGCAGACGAAGGCCAGCCTTCTCCATACATGTCCCAATAATACATGCCGTCCACTTTCGAAATTTTTTGAATACCGGCTGCCCCCCGGTATTTCTTTAGTTGTCCCTTTAGCACACTAAGTATATCGATCGTCTTTCTCCAATTCCTGAAATAAAAAAGGGCGATCAGAAAAATATGGACTTTCATCAAAGTTGTAACAACTTTCAGCGAAAGCATATTCACCATTGGGCTTTTCTCTTCTCTGAACTCCATGATTTCAAGAATATAGTGAAGCTTATTTAATTGATGCTGAAATCTCAGCCACGTTCAAAATTTGATTAATCTCATCGTATTTCTCCCATGAGAATTGTGAGAATCTTCCCTCACCCCTGAAGGATAACAATTTTGTCATCTCCGGTGTGCCCTCGTAATCGCGTACATGATTATAATAACCACGTGAATGAAGTATAAAGTCATGTTGAATTCCTGAAGCATTGCCTTTACTTACCGGAAAAGTGAGGGTTACTTCATCACCCGTATTTTTTTGCTCGAGGAAATCTTTATCAGCGTTCTTCAACACAGCAAGTGCATCCTCACCTTTGTTTGATCGCGCTGTTGACGGATGTATGTATTTGATCTCCATACCGGCATCAGTTGAATAATCCATGGCTACATAATCGAGATCCCACAACATGAACCCGGCAGAGAGTTTCACACGAACTGTTTCGCCAGGCTGACGGGAGAAGTCCAGCGGTAGCACCAAATCACGAAATGAAAGTGGGCCCACCATATCAACGGTATCAGAAAGTATCCACTCACCATTCGACTCTACATACACTTTCATGGCAAGCCCTTGATCAAATGCCCACTTCCCTTTTTCATATTCACTCTTCTTATTTTGCTTTTGAACCCAGGCAGAATAAGAACCTCCAAACAATCTGGTAAACTCACCAAATACGTAATCACCCCATAGTGAATTTTTGATATTCATCACCAGATGACCTTCGTTAGTATGTTCAGGTTTTGAGAAGGTAATGATAACATCATTGAAATAATGATCTCCTGTTTCCGCGTTAAAAGAAAAATACGTGCTATCGAAATTCTGCAATTGAGTAGTAATATCATGCGTATCTACGGTCGCGCTGATCATGGGCTCAAGGTGCTGAATATGATGAATCATACCTGCACGGTCAGGTAAGACTTTAGTGCCCGCTGGATGACTTACCTGTATAATTCCCAGTTGATTGATGTACTGCTCTTCTTTCAGTTTATTGGCAATTGTGATTTCAAGGTCTTGTTCAACCTCCATGTGAGGCAACAACAGGTAGTCATCACGCTCAATACTTTTAAAAATAGCCCCACTGAAAATCTCACCCGCAAAGACATATTCATTGCCATTATTCACGTATACGTACGGACATGAACTTTTAGTAAGCATGACTATTATTGTGACCAAGGCCAATACCCCTACCAGGATGCCAAGACCACCAAAGATGTGTGATGAGGTAGTAGCACCCGTATCGGGATCATATATATCTACTTTTTCAATTGATGTAATTGAAAAAGTTACAGACTCACCTTGTCTGAGATCAACATCTTTAAGATAAAAGTGAACCTCATCGACAACACCAGGTGTTGGGCTATGGCCCTTTTTCTTATAACGATTGGAACTTCCTGGATCAGGCTTGGTCGATTTGAACAGATAATGTTCCGCGGTAAGAGTTACTACATTTCCGGTAATGGTTTGTGACTGCTGATCTACCCGAACGTTAACGAGATTAAATGCCTGATCTGCATTATGAACAATGAGATAACTTGGACTGTTTTTCAGCGTATCAAGTTTTTCAAGAGAAGGGCTTTGTTCCCTGGTGTATGTGTAATAATAACAGCCGACCGTTGTATTGATAAGACTGAATATGAGTAGCCAGGAGAGCATCCTCATATAGGGAGATTTTATATCCGCCATATCGATAGCGTTTTGGTTATGGGATTAAATTAAGCAAAAGAAGGAATTAACGCTAAAAATATTACGTATTCGTTAATACCACTTTTTACTATTTTCTTTATGATTACCCGTATCGCTTAAACAACGTGTTACGAAATAGAATAGAATATTTCCGCCAATTTTGTTTTGCCTTATTTTTAGTGGGCACGTTGTTGTCCAGACGATAGTTTATTACGATTCCTTAAAAGCACGGGTATTAAAATTGATTCGCTCTTTTTTTTTGATCTCATTGCTGCCTGTAACGAATTACCATTGGGTAATCAATTTCAAGATGTCAAAACTGGCGTATGCAATTGCACATGCGCTCACAGCTCGACTTGGTATTGCCACATAATTCCCAAATCTGATTCTGCTATGATTTAGGAGTTGATTTAAGATATAGCTTGGCTTTACCTGGTTTTTCTACTTTACAGTTCAACTTCAAGATTCAGGGAAATTATCAAGATGAAAACCTTATGCACCATCTTCCTTCTCATTTATCACGGCATCTTGCCATCGAAACATGTCTAAAATTTTAATGCTGAAAATCAACACTTTACAAGCTATTTACAAAAATGAACAGTAAATACTAAACACTGTTCATTAAAATTCGTTTGCTTTGTCATCAATATGGGAGTAACCGAAAGAAAAGAACGACATAAGGAAGATCTGAAGAAGGATATCCTAACTGCAGCCAAAGAACTGTTTACAGAAAAAGGATTTGAGGCTACCTCCATCCGGGCCATCGCTGAAAAAATCGAGTACTCCCCCGCTACCATTTACCTGTACTATAAGGATAAGAATGAAATTGTACACGCCCTGCATCAGGATGGGTTCCGATTGCTGGTGAGTCATTTTGAAGTTCTGAATACGGTGTCCAATCCCTTCGAACGACTAAAAGCCATGGGCCGGGCATACATTCAATTTGCAATGCAAAACCCTGATATTTATCAACTTCTGTTTGTAATGAAGGAACCTTTGCAGCATGTAGCCAACTGCTTTGAAGACTGGCATGAAGGTGACAGGGCGTTTGATATCTTGTTGAAAACCGTTAGCGAATGTCAGGATACCGGATACTTCAAAGACCTGGATAAAATGATGCTTTCGTTTTCAATATGGAGTACCATGCATGGAATGTGTACACTCAGAATCAGCGGGCATTTAGGCCATGTGGCAATTGCGCGGGCCAATCAACTTGACCTGGATCATCTTATCAGCGCAGCCTACGAAACCTACGTTGCTACCCTGGAAAAATTAAAATCATAAAATTTTTTACACATATACTTAACACTGTTTAGTATGAGAACACTATTTATAAGAACCCTGCTGACACTTTCATTAATCAGCCTTTTACCTGGAGTGAAATTGAATGCGCAGCAGGCGCTGAATGAATACATCGAGACTGGCTTAAAAAATAACATTGTGCTTCAGCAAAAGAACATCAGCCTCGAAAAGGCAATGCTGTCTTTGAAAATAGCGAATGGAATGTTCTCTCCTTCGTTCAATATACTGGGCAACTTTATCAATGGTGTTGGTGGCCGCAGTATCTCTTTTCCTGTTGGTGATTTGCTTAATCCGGTTTACAGCACATTGAACCAGCTTACCAGCACCGATAACTTTCCACAAATTGAAAACGTGAAAACCAACTTCCTTCCACAGGAATTTTATGATGTGCGTGCCCGTGCTTCCATGCCGATTTTCAATACTGATTTAATCTATAATCGTAAAATCCGTCAGCAACAAACGCTGCTTCAGGAATTTGAAGTAACCATCTATAAACGCGAACTCATACGTAATATCAAAGTTGCCTACTTCACCTACCTCGGTGCCCGCGAAGGGGTATCCATTTACCACAGTGCTCTCACCCGTGCAATTGAAGGTAAGCGTGTGAACGAATCATTGCTTACCAATGGCAAAGGATTGCCTGCCTATGTGCTTCGGTCAGAAAGTGAAATTGAAAACATCAGGGCACAACTGACCGATGCCGAACGACAGGTTGAAAATGCGCAGCTATACATCAACTTTTTATTAAACCGGAATCCTGAAGAAGCAATCATTACAACTTACTCTGCTGAGAATGACTTATTAAAAGCATCACTCCTGATTCAGGAGCCGGTGTCGGTGCAAAAACGTGAGGAGCTGATGCAGATTGAAACATTAAAAAATATGAATGAAAATATCCTGAGTATGAACAAATTATTCTGGTCTCCAAAAGTCAGTGGATTTGTGGATATGGGAGCCCAGGCAGAAAACCTGAAGTATAACACCAACGCAAATTATTACCTGGTCGGTGTTCAGCTGGACATGCCACTGTTTGCAGGATTTACCAACCTTCATAAAATCTCACAGTCACGCCTCGAAATAAAAAATACTGACTTGTCGATACAATTGGTAAACCGCCAATTGAATATGAGTACACAGATTACAAAAAATGCCTTGGTAAGCGCCTACCAGAATTATCAGTCGGCACAAAAGCAACTGGAAGCAGCACAAAGTTATCAGCGGCTTATTGAGAAGGGATATAAAGAAGGTGTGAATACCTTTATCGAAGCGGTGGACGCACGCAATCAACTTACCAGCGCGCAGCTTCTCGTTACACTCAATCAATATCGTGTACTGATTGCAGAGACCAATCTGGAAAGGGAAACAGCTGGGTATGTTTTAGAGTGAAAATCTGTTGGAAGAAAGCGGAAAGCTTAAAGCTAAAAGTAGAAAGCTAAAAGTAGAAAGCATAAAGTTTAAAGTGGAAAGTAAGTAAGACCTGAAAATAAGTTTAAAGAAAAAAATACAGCAGTATGAAATTAACATCTCTCCTGGTAATCATTTCAGTTGCGTGGTTTGCGCAGTCGTGTGGTAAAGGCAATGAAAAAAATGAAACTACTGCGCCTGTAACGGAAATTATTCCGGTGCGCGTGATGGCCGTTACCCAACAGGAATTGGAACCTGTCATTCAAACTTCCGGACTATTTACTACCGATGATGAAACTTTGCTTGCATTTAAAACCGGTGGCATCATTGAAAAGATATATGCGAAAGAAGGTGATGCCATCCGAAAAGGACAATTACTGGCAACCCTGAATCTTACCGAGATTCAAGCGCAAGTTGCCCAGGCCCAGTTATCCTATGAAAAGGCAAAGCGCGATTTTTTGCGCGTGGAAAATCTATATAAAGACAGTGTAGCTACACTCGAACAATTTCAAAATGCCCGCACTGGTATGGAAGTGGCATCACGCCAGCTGGAGGCGGCAAGCTTCAACCGCTCCTATTCTGAGATACGTGCTGTGAGCAATGGCTTTGTATTGCGCAAGATGGCGAGTGAAGGACAGGTGATTTCGCCTGGCAGTACGGTATTTCAAACCAATGGTGCGGGCCAGGGTAAGTGGATTCTAAGAACCGGAGTGAGCGACCGCGAGTGGGCGTCCATCAATGCTGGCGATAAAGCCACCGTAACAACAGATGCCCTGGCAGGAAAAATTTTTCAGGCTATCGTAACGCGCAAGTCGGAAGGAACCGATGCGATGAATGGATCATTTACTGTTGAAGTCACACTTGAATCACCTGGCAGTGGCCTTGCAACAGGCTTGTTTGGCAAAGCGACCATTCAAGGATCGCGTAAACAGCGTGTATGGAAAATTCCTTATGATGCTTTGCTGGATGGAGATGCACAATCCGGCTATGTGTTTGTAACCAGAGATGAAAAGACTGCACACAAAGTACCCGTGATCATCGGAAGCATTGAAAAAGATCAGGTGATAGTTCTCGCAGGACTTGACAGTGCGAAGACACTCATCATCAGCGGCAGTGCGTATCTGAAAGATGGCTCGGCTATAAAGATTATCAGGTAACTGATCGGAAACAAGATGCAAGACATAAGACGCAAGACCTAAGACTCAGCATTACTATGAAAATATCAGACTACGCTGTAAAAAACTATCAGTTCACACTGGTGATCTTTCTCATGATTATCGCATTGGGTGTAACTACCATACTCAACATGCCACGTGCGGAAGATCCGGAATTGAATCCTCCGCAATATCCGATCGTTGTTATCTACCCTGGCACGAGTCCCAAGGATATGGAAGAGCTGGTAGCTGAACCTCTCGAAAGAAAAATTTCAGAACTTGAAAACATAAAACAAATCAAAACCACGATTAGTGATGGTGTGGCCGTGCTGCTGGTAGAATATAAATATGAAAGTGATGTGGATGAAAAATATTCTGAACTGGTAAGGGAAGTAAATGCCCTGCGTGGTGAATTGCCTCAGAATATTGCCAGCATTGAAGTACGAAAAGTTACCCCTTCCGATGTGAATGTTGTTCAGCTGGCCCTGGTGTCAGAAAATGCCTCACGGGAAAAACTGGAATATTATGGTGAGGCTTTAAAAGACCAGCTGGAGAAAATCAAACCACTGAAAAAAGTAAAAGTTCATGGCCTTCCAGATCGCATTGTGCGCATCGATCTGCAGTTGGAGAAAATGGCTCAGATGCGCATTCCTCTTGAAGCGGTGATCGGAAGTCTGCAAAGTGAAATCGCCAACATACCCGGAGGCAATGTAAATGCAGGCACCAAATCCTTCAACATAAAGACCAGCGGCAACTATGCAAACATGGATGAAATTAAAAACACAATAGTCTATTCTTCCAACAATAAAAACATTTTACTGAGTGATGTAGCTGAAACGTATTACACATTTGAAGAAGACACGCACATCACCCGATTGAATGGCTATCGCAGTGTGTTCATAACAGCCGCACAAAAGCAAGGAGAAAACATCACCCGAACACAACAACTGTATCTGCCGGTAATTGAAGAATTCAAAACAAGATTACCTGCGAATATTGATCTTGTGCATCATTTCGATCAGGCCGATAACGTCAACAAACGATTAAGCGGATTAGGCCTTGATTTTGCAATCGCAATTTTTCTGGTAGCGATTACACTATTACCACTTGGGCAACGTGCCGCCATTATCGTGATGATCTCTATTCCGCTATCACTCGCCATTGGTATTGTATTGATGAATGCCCTGGGGTATAGTCTCAATCAATTAAGTATCGTAGGCCTGGTGGTTGCACTGGGCCTGCTGGTAGATGACAGTATTGTGGTAGTTGAAAATATTGAACGATGGATGCGCGATGGCCATTCACGACTGGAAGCTACATTAAAAGCAACTCAACAAATTGGACTTGCCGTTGTAGGTTGTACCGCCACGCTTATTATCGCCTTTCTTCCATTGGTGTTTTTACCTGAAGGATCCGGTGAATTTATACGCAGTCTGCCCATGGGCGTCATCACTTCCGTACTTGCCTCTATGGTTGTTTCACTTACCATCATTCCATTTCTATCGAGTCGTTTGCTGAAAGAAAAACATGGTCACCCCGATGGCAATATATTCATGCGTGGATTGAAAAAAATTATTCACGGAAGCTACTCGAAATTACTTGACAGAGCACTGGCAAAACCATGGTGGACAATAGCGGTTGCCGCAGTCATCTTCATCGGCTCATTGCAATTGTTTCCGGTGATTGGTTTCAGTCTGTTCCCTGCCAGTGAGAAACCTCAGTTTCTGGTTGAGATCACTACGCCACTGCAATCCAACTTAAATTATACTGATAGCATTACCCGTCAGGTAGAACATGAGTTGAGTACTCATCCACAAATAAAATATTTTGCCACCAACGTAGGCAAGGGCAATCCCCGTATCTATTATAACATCATTCCTGAAAATGAGCGCACCGACTTCACGCAGATCTTTGTTCAACTCGATGATGATATTTCTACAAAAGAAAAACTATCACTCATAGAACAACTTCGCCAGCAATGGACACCCTTTCCGGGTGCCAGGGTAGAAGTGAAAAATTTCGAACAAGGCCCTCCTATCAATGCACCGCTTGAAGTACGGCTGTTTGGTGATAACCTTGATACATTACGTTCGCTTGCATCGCGGGTGGAGAACATGTTTCAACAAACCAAAGGCACTATTTACATCACCAATCCGGTAGAACACCTGAAGTCTGATATCAAAGTAGCAATCAACAAGGAAAAAGCCCAGATGCTTGGCATACCCACCCTCACCATCGACCGCACCGTGCGGCTTGGCAGTAGCCGGTTTGAATGTTGGAAAATTCTCTGATGAAAATGGTGATGATGTGAAAATTCTTTTAACAAAAGGTAATGCGGGCACACCCACCCTGGATGCATTTAATAATCTGTATGTCAACAATCAACAAGGACGCGCCATCCCGCTCACTCAGGTAGCTGATTTAAGACTGGAAGCATCACCGTTAAGCATCAATCACTTTGATAAAATCAGAATGGTTTCGGTAACTGCCTATGTTGACAAAGGCTACCTGGTTAGCAATGTTGTCAATGATGTTATCGCAAAAATGGAAGCATTGGATTTACCCGATGGTTATTCTTATGGAATGGGAGGTGAAGTGGAAAGCCGGGAGGAATCGTTTGCCGGATTTGAAAAGGTAATCATTGTTACCATCTTCCTGTTTATCGCTGTTCTGATTCTCGAATTTAAAACATTCAAAAGTACCTTGATTGTATTATCCGTTATTCCTTTGGGTATAGTTGGCGCTGTGATCGCGTTGCTGATCACCGGCAACTCGCTCTCCTTTGTTGCCATCGTTGGATTGATCGCGCTGGCAGGTATTGAAGTGAAGAACACGATATTGCTTGTCGATTTTACCAATCAACTTCGTGAGCAAGGAAAGCCACTGGAAGAAGCCATCCGCGAATCAGGTGAAGTGCGTTTCCTGCCTATTATCCTTACCTCGATGACAGCCATTGGCGGTTTGTTGCCCATCGCTATTTCAACAAACCCATTGATCTCACCCCTGGCCATCGTGTTGATTGGTGGGCTGATCAGTTCAACGCTGTTGTCACGGGTGGTAACTCCGGTTATCTACAAATTGATTCCGCCAAGAATCAAGAAACATGATGCTGATTAAGTAAGTGCGGGAAACTTAAAATTACTTTTCAATCTGCTCAATGAATTTTCCAGTATTAATCAGACCCCTGATCATAAGTTTTGCCTCCACAGCTAAAGCACTAAGGAAAGTATAATTCAATAATTCAGGCGTTATTTTTATATACATATAATCCCGGATAATTGTATGACACCTCTTTGAAAGATCAAGATCGTGTTCAAGGCCTGCATATTTTGACCATACCGGTAAAATGTATTCATCCAATTTCAAGTTGATCTCCTGTAAAGCACGTGCACATAATTTGTCGTGAGAATTTTTAATTAGCTGGCTATTAAAAAGTACTACCTGGTGATGTTTGATTAACAGATATAAATACTCAGGATCAAACTGATGGATCGCTTTAATATCATCCACAAAAAAATCTGTTTTCATTGAATGATACTTTAAAAGGAATTCCATATACGTTTCCCTGTTTCCAAAAAAATGGTAAAACGCTGACTTATTCCTACCCAAGGCTCTGGCCAGCAGTTCAACATTTATGGCGAACTGGCCTTTATTTATGAAGAGGTCGTATCCCACTTCCAGCCATGGAATCATTCGCCTGGAAGGAATACTCCTTGTCAGAAGCTTATTCGTATTATAAATGCTGTTTATACCAGTTTCATTTCCTGAACAATCATGAGGTGAGTTAAAAAGAGAAACCGGAAGATTCATAACTTTATTCATTGCGTTAATAAAAGATAACCGTAACCCTCGTTAATACTTTAATGTTCATTTTGACCAAAACTTAAGGAACCATAGTAGCTGATCGATTCCCTGTCGTTGCACGTGACGCTTACATTCACATTACCATTTTCCTGTACTGTTATGAAAAATTGTAGCTGACTGGATAAGTCTTTTGTCTTTATCCTGATATCCCACCCACCCTTCTTTCTGACTTTGGTCTGGTAGTCAAACTTATAAGAAGTGAAATTTAAACCCCCATCAGTAGCACTGAGAGAAGGCTGAAATACGCGGCCAAAATAAGGCAGATTGCACACGAGCGTATCACCGCTTATACGAAAGCTATATCCTGGCGTCAACTGTCGGGTGCCGACTTTCAACGGAGTTACCGACTGGGCAAGAAATGTAAACTGCCTTTTTTCGATGACAGTCAGGATGAGGCTTTTTGAATCCGTTTTATCCTGCGCGTAAGAAATAATGGCAAGCAGATTAATAATTATGAGTAACTGAAATTTGATTAAAAAACTAATCACATTCATGATAGAAGAATTTAAGCTTTGTTAAAAGTTTTTTCTATACAAGGAGTCATAATGACCTTTATGATCATATACTTCATTTTGTTTTGCATACTCATCCCAGGCATTTATCAATTGCTTTTTAACATCAGGATAACTATCCGACAAGTCGGTGGTCTCACCTGGATCTTTTGCGATGTCATATAATTCCCACTCACCACTACCCATTGGCATTGGTAACCTCAATATTTTCCAGTCGCCTTTTATGTAAGCCTTCATCTCAAACAATTCATATCCCATTCCATGGTCTTTATGAATATCCACTGAACTTTCGTTTAGTGTCGGCAGCATCGATTTCCCAATCAGCTCATGTATTTTGTTCCCTTTATATTCATTCGGATAAGACGTTCCACTGATTTCAAGAATGGTAGGCATGATATCCGTAACATGTATAAAGTTTTTGTTCCATGTTCCCGGGTTGTTCTTCTTACCTGGCATTTTAATTATCAGGGGTGCCCGTATTCCTCCTTCGGTAGTAAACGTTTTAAAATACCGGAATGGTGCCGAAGAGGCTTGTGCCCATCCTGGCCCGGTCTCAATGTATGAACCTTTGAGTCCGCGATTCTCCAATGAGTTATCAAATGAAGCCAGATACTTTCCATCGCCATTGCCTGGGTATGAAGTAGCCATTGCTCCGTTGGCACCATTATCAGACATAAAAATGATGAGCGTATTATCATACAGGTTTGATTTTTCTAAATACTCAAACACACGTCCTATACTCATGTCCATATAATCCAGCATGGCTGCATATACTTCCATATCACGTGCATATTCTTCCTGATGTTCTTTTGACAAGGTATTCCATTTAGGAATGGATGGATTCGATACACTTTTCACATCTTGCGGCACGATACCCTAGCTGCTTCAAATTATTTAATCTTTGCATCCATAGAGAATCCCATCCCATATCGAATTTGCCCTTATACTTATCGATGTATTCTTTCGGTGCGTGTAATGGATCGTGAACTGCCGTGTATGACAGAAATGCAAAAAATGGTTTTCCATCATCTTTGTCTCTTTCTATAAACTGAATCAATGAATCGGTATACGTGCGTGAAGAATAAAAATCCTGGGGTGGTTCAACTTCATTTCCATTTCTGAAATACTCCATTTTCTGAAGTGGTGCCAGTGCCCTCCGGTCATTCCAATGACTGCCGCCACCGGTGCCTAAAATAAACGTCTCTTCAAATCCACGGTCATGTGGGTCTTGTCCGACATCGTCACCCAGATGCCACTTGCCCACCATATAGGTATGATAATTATTTTCTCTCAACAACTCAGGTATCGTAACTACCGAATTACTTAAAGCACCAGAGTAACCTGCCAGCCGAAGATTATGCAAAGCCGGATAATCCATTTCACTCATGATGCCCATGCCCGCAACATGGTTATCATTTCCGGTAAGCAACGCGGAGCGTGTAGGTGAACACGTAGGTAAAACATGAAAATTGGAAAAAAGAATTCCTGCCTTTCCGAATTGATCCAATACGGGAGTTTGAATGTTACCTCCAAATGGACTGATATCACTAAAGCCCAGGTCATCTGCCACAATTAATAAAACATTGGGCTTTTGAATTTCAGCCTGCTCAATTTGTTTTTTATTGCACGAATAAAGACAAACTATAAATATTAAAAGAATTAATCTTTTCATTAAGTAGTTGTTATTGGGGATAAATAAAGTTAATCAAAGTAATAAATGAGCTTCAGGTGTGCACAACACTTATTTTTGCAGAACAAACAGGAAATACATAAGTGGCTTATCATTCAATTTCACTTTACCCTTATGGTGTAGTCTTGATTCTTTGCATCAATACTCATTTTTTGCGCAGGCAAATTCAGCGTGGTTACTGATAAGTGATTAGTACCATTACTGAATTTTTCATAATTAAGCTTACCGTCAATCTTGTCTTTACCCAATAAACTTGTAAATTCTTTATAGGTGAACAAGTTCGTTTGCGGATCGATTCTGATTAAAAGTCTGTCACCGGGCACATGTACGTTGTCTGCCACCGCTTCAATCTGTCCGTTCTTTTCCGTAACGGTTGCTTTACTAAAGAAATCCAGCATTTCTCCTTTCGTCATGAATGCATAGTCGAGGGCTAGTTTGAGCGACTTCTCGATATATTCTACTTTCCCTTCCACAGCATTTTCCTGTGCCTTACCTCTCAACCCAGGCTTCTTTTGAATGGAAGTCTCGGCATCTACAATTTTAGTTTCAAGTTTGCCATCGGCTGTATAGCTAAAGTCGGTAATGGTCGTGAGCATCAGTTTACTTTCAACAAACACATCCGATCTGCGTTTCCATACATACTCTTTTAGCTTTTGTTGATTTGCTTCTTCAGCCTTGGATATTTTTAAGGACAACGCTTCCTTATCAATCTGTGCCGACACTGGCAAATAAATAATCATAAGTGCTGCAATCAGAATATTAATTTCAAATTTCATGGGGGTATATGGTTTAAATTAATTCTTAGTTAAAAACTCAGTCACTTCTATTTCAAGCAACAGGCAAATCGAATCATATTCATCTTTCAAATTCATATCCGTGTCTGAACTTTCCTTATACTTTTCAAGCAACGTAGTACTCAGCCAATAGTCTTCACAAAGTGATTTGAAATTTGAATCATTGTGGTACAACTGAATGATCTTAGCCTTGGCATCCGGATATTTTAGTATGATATTTTGCAGTTCCTGAGGAAGCCACATTTCTGGTACATTTATTAGCGAAACTATATATTTGCGGTCTTACGCAGCAAACTATACCTGTTAATTAACGGTAAAATGGAATCCCCCTCACCCATCAACCAGGCTGAAATAACCGATCAGTTAAACCGGATTTTACAATTCCCGACATTCAATAACTCCCCCGTATTATCTGGCTTTCTCAGGTTCATTGTCGGGGAAACATTAAAGGGTCGCGGACACTTACTGAAGGAATATACAGTAGGCACCCATGTATTATCGAAAAAGGCAGGTTACGAAACACAGGCTGATGCCTCTGTGAGAATTCATGCAGGCAGACTACGAAGGGCACTGTTTGATTTTTATAATGGCCCTGGGAAAAATGATCCGATTCTGATTTCAGTACCCAAGGGTGGCTACATCCCAAAATTTGAATCGATTACGCCTGACACAATTCAGTCTGTTGCGGAGAGCAAAAATGGTTTCAGTAAACCAACATTAGCCATACTTCCATTTCACATTCATGATGAAAAAGAATATTTTTCACTGGCCGATGGATTGTGCGACCAGCTTTGTACTGAATTCACAAACTTCAATGAACTGGCAGTTATATCCTATTACTCATCTAAACACATTGCAGGCAGGGTTACCGATTTGAGAGAAGCTGGCTTACTGCTGGATGCAAAATATCTTTTAACAGGTACTATTCAATCCAATGGTAACTTTGTTCGCATACGTGTTCAACTTTTACAAAGTAATACCCTTCATCAGATATGGGCGTGCTCCTATGAAAAGGAAAAATCAGCACTCGATACATTTGCCATCCAGGACGATATTGTCCGGCATGTGGTAAATCAGATTGCTGGAAGCCATGGTATCATTTTCAGAGAGGCGGCTAAGATTTCTCCGGGCAAACGAATACTGGATATTAAAGTTTATGATGCCGTCTTCTGGTATTACCACCTCGTAAGCGACTTGAATGAAGAACTTTTTCAAAAGGTATTAGTATCCATGAAAGAAGCTGTGCAACTTGATCCGCACTATGCACTCGGCTGGGCCATTCTTGGAGAAACATACGTAGCCGGTTTTTTCTATGGCTTCAATTGCGATGTAGCAGACCCGCTGGAAGAAGCAGTAAAGTGCGGAAAACTTGCCCTTAAAATTGATCAGCGATGTCAACATAGTTTTCAGGCTCTTGGTCTTGCCTATCTTTTTCTTCATAGGCAAAAGGAGTGTATTCATGTAATTGATGAATGGATTAAACTAAAATCCAATTCTGCTGGCATTGCTGGTGGATTAGGGTTCTGTCTGATCTGTGCAGGAGAATATGAACGTGGCTTCGCGATGTTGAGCGATTCAATCCAGCTGAATCCGTATTACCAGTGGTGGTTCAATGCTGGGCTTAGTATTTATCATTTTCAAAAAAATGAATTTGACGAGGCTGTTTACTGGGCTGAAAAAATGCACCATCACAGCGTTCCATGGGAACTGATACTCAAAACAGCTTCGTTGGCAGAAGCGGGAAAGATCAATGAAGCACAGACTTGCATGAAAGAACTCAAAGAAGTAGTTCCGGAACTACCATTCAAAATTAAATCATACCTGAACACCTTTATTCAATCTGATGAGCTTGCAAACAGACTGCATTTTGGCATTATAAAAGCAGGCCTTTAAAAAAATAAAATTCCTTCAAGCAGTTAATTGACTGAAGGTGGTGTGTCCACTCATGTTACTTCATGGTTAATGCTGTTAACAGACATATTCCGCCTCATTTTAGGGTGTGAGTTTCATCCGCGTGTTTTGTAGAAAATAATACACAGATCACTTGGCTGGCTTACTCATTACCGCCCGAATCTTTGATTTATCACAGTCATTGCCAAGATAAGACGAGGCGCAATTATTGCGCGATTGTGTAAAATAAACACGAATATGAAAAACCAAAAAATTGTAATAGCCGCAGTGGTAATTTTACTTGCCGTAGCTTCCAGCTTCAATGTGAAGGCTCAGGAAAAGGTATGGAGTGCCGGACCCGAAGCAGGCATAAGTCTGTCAAAGTACGGCAAGGACGCGAGCGCAAATGATTATAAACTCGGTGCCATCGGGGGCGTTTTCCTGACATACAGTATTCTGAATACTTTTGCGATTACCACAAAACTACTGTATGCACAAAAGGGCGCTTCTTTCGAATCGGTAGATACCAAACAATCACTCAACTACATAGAGGTGCCTCTCATTGGCCGCTTTTTCCTTAACAAGGAAGGCAATTTCCGTCCTAATATTTTCGTTGGCCCTTCATTCGGATTTCTGTCAGGCGCCACCAATAAAGTTGGCAGCGATAATCCGGAAGCCATTGCATCATACAAGGACATTTATAATGGCTTTGATTTTGGAGTGACCGGTGGACTTGGTCTCAATTTCCTGATTACCACGGAAACGTATTTTATCATTGATGCGCGATACACCCATGGTCTTTCAGACATTACAAAAGCAGATGGCAATGTTAACAACAACTCGTTTGGTTTGACAGCCGGTCTTTCGTTTGGATTTTAGTGAACCAAGGTTCTCAAATCTGTAGCCAGCAGGTCGCACGACAATCGTGCGACCTGTTGTCATTTTAATAATCGGAAGTTCTCGCAATAATTGTATTTTTCGGAATGCAAATTACGATCACCATAGTCATCATCATCATCACGGCAGTAATCAGCCTGTATACCATGCAAAAGCCTCAGGTACTTAATGGCCTGATGATGAATCCTTACCAGATTACCTCACGTGGACAATATTACCGGCTGATCAGTTCAGGTTTTATTCACCGCGACCACATGCACCTGATCTTTAACATGTTCACCTTTTATTTTTTTGGAACACAGCTCGAATATATCTTTCAGGAAATCTTCGGCAGTTTTGGATCTGTCCATTTTACCGTATTATACCTGCTGGGTATTGTCATCTCTGATGTCCCTACTTTAATAAAGAACAGAAGCAACCCACACTACAATTCACTCGGTGCATCCGGTGCCGTGTCGGCTGTGGTTTTTGCATGCATACTGTTTTTACCCTTGCAGAAAATTTGCCTTTACGGAGTGCTGTGCTTTCCGGGAATTGTATTAGGCATTGGCTACCTCGCCTACTCCTTTTACAGTTCAAAAAAATCGAAAGACGGCATCAATCATGACGCTCATTTATACGGTGCTTTATTTGGGATTATCTATTGCCTGATATTTTATCCGGATTCAATGAGAATATTTATTGAACAGATAAAAGCCTGGGATGTGTTCTGATGAATATCCTATGCGCTGATAATAAAGACCATCTTCAAAACGTTAAACCCAGGTTAACAGACCTATTTTTTTAGTTAAATTATGTTACTATTTCGGAGTTGCGGAATTATAACCATGAACCTTCAATCAAAAATGAAAATGAATACCCTGCTTTTACTGGCAACACTTTTATTTTCCTGCGATGGAAACAAGTCAGGTGAGAATTTGAACCTGGCATTTGATGTTGAAGCTTCGGATGCTAAAATATCCCGGAGTTCAGGCGAATATGAAGATGTATTAAACATTCCGCCTACTGAACAACCAGCCCCTCCTGCAGAAAGTATTGACAAGAAACTCATCCGCAATGGTCAACTTGAATTTCAGACCAAAGAGGTAAAAAATACCAAAACGGAAATTGAAAAAATATGCAAAGGATTAAACGCCTACATTTCATCCGAAAGTGAGAATAATTATGGAAACCGGCTGCAATACAACCAGATGATACGGGTTCCTGCTGATCAGTTTGATGCACTCATTGCCCGTATAGAACCGCTTGCGATCAAAATTGAAAACAAGAATATCAATACCGAAGATGTGACCGAACAGTTTATTGATGTACAAGCCCGCTTAAAAACAAAGAAAGAACTGGAAATACGATATAAGGAAATTTTAAAGCAGGCTAAAACGGTTCAGGATATTGTTTCGATCGAAAGCCAGATTGCCAGTGTACGTTCAGAAATTGAATCGATGGAAGGAAGATTAAACTACCTTAAAAACCAGGTGGCATTCAGCACACTCAATGTTACCTACTATGAAACTATAGGTACAGATTTCGGATTTGCATCAAAGTTCATTGAATCCCTGAAAGGTGGCTGGGACAATCTGCTGGCCTTCATCATTTTTCTGTTTAACCTGTGGCCATTCGTGCTCGGACTTTCCGCACTCGTATTCTGGTTCTGGAGAAAGAGAATGAAAAGAAAATCAGCCAGTCATTCCTGAAGAGTCAGCATCCGGTTTAATCCGTATACAATTCTTTGATGACCGATTTAAATCCGGATTTTACTGCCGGTGATGCATTGGATAATGCCTCTGTTACCACAGCACTTTTCAAATCTGTTCCACGTTCCCACAACAGGGCCGCTACCTGTGCCGCCACCGCTTCGTCATAGCGCTTGAGCATCTTCATTACCTTCTCACTATTTCCATGGGATTTATCCAGTATCATTTTCCCATACGCATAGGCGCTGGTGCGTTCGCCATTTTTATCAGCATCAATCCAGATGGCTGATGTTGCGCCCATCACGCGCGGATGCCAGACCGGTGAAGCGGGCTGATAGGGTTTCGCTATCGGCCACCAGGGCATCTTTCCTGCGGGCCCTTCTGCAATCGCCACCAGAAATACATCCTGTTTTTGCAATTCAAGTTCCCATGTACCTGTCCATTTCAAACCTGCCACATCACCCTTCTCAATCATTACCTCTCGTATTCTTTTTCCATTGGCATACAAAGACACTCGTTCAGCAGTTGTCCATGCGGGGCCCATCACTTTCACGGAAACGTTTACTTTACCGGCAGCACGAACAAGGTCACCAGGACCGTAAACATCGTTAACAGTTATCGAAGTAAGAAGTCCAAGACTCACCATCACTTTTCCCTGAAGAAAACTTTTTACTGCATCATCCACCTGGATGATGCCAGCATCTTTATCTTCACATTTAATGTAGGTCCTTCCCTGCCCTACAATAAACCGGCTCACATCATGTGAATCGCTCGATCCTACAGGAGTAAGAAAATAACCCCTGTTGAGCATGCCAAACCAATCGTTAAACAACCTCATGATATCGGTCTGTTGCGATCCTGAATTGATCACCTCCATCGCATTGGCAAAAACCTCTTCACGATCGATGCGCATACCAACAGGTGCGAGATAACGTGTTGAATCAAAAGGACGAAAACCTTTATGCACATCACGGCCATGGTTGAGAATGATGGCTTTTAAACCGGGCGCTTGCCGGATGTTTTGAGCCAGTGTTTTCCAGTCTGATCCATTATGATTTATAACAGCTTCATTGTTTGCCACAGGAAACACATTGAAATGACCTGCGCTGGTAGTTACTTCATTTCCTGTAACGGGTGTGAAGTAGCGATGTACATCATTCGAATTCGCTTCCGGCTTTAGATCAACGTGAATGTTATGATCGGTGATGATGGGAAGTTCAAGTCCCTCACCGGCAATCGTTATCACACGCTCCTTGTCGTTTGCATCTCCGTGGCCAGAATGCGTGAAGGTGTGGATATGGGTATCACAACTGATCCATCCCTCTGTATCTACTTCACGTTTGATTAAAAGTTTCCTGTCGTGATGATCACCTCGCGCAAGATTCAGTCTGACAGAATCTACACCATACTCAAATCCACGGTTTGCATAGAGCGTATAAATGCCAGCCGGCAAAAGTAACGTAGCCTTTCCACTGGCAGTATACACATGGCCTGGTCGCATTGCCAGATGTTCTGTGGCGGGTGATGTTACGGTTTGCAAAACACCCTGCTCATTGACAATGGTAATATGCGATGGAATCAATGCCCCTGTTGCACCGTCAGCAATTTCTATGTCGACCACTGCTTCTGACAGTACATCCTGAAGCGGACGTGTATCCAGAAATACCTGCCCGACTTTTATATCATCCGAAACCACATCTTTGCATTTGATCTCCAGTACATTTTCCCCATTGCGAAGAACGTGAGGTGGAATTTCGTAATAGGTGATCATGTCCTTTTCATCCGTTACCAGCGGGCCCAGATCATGATCATTCAACCGTATCCGCCAATTTTGCTTTACGTCATATTGACGAAGGGAAAGCGTCTGGCCAGTTGCATTTGCTGCACCTTCAAAACGAATCACCAGGTTTCGTTTTTCTACAATCGCTGGAAAGTCTGCCCACTCACGTTCTTCAGCATTGCGGATGAAGTGCATACCGCTATCCAGTGATTGTTGTTGTGTATAGCCGGTAGTTAAAGAAAATATTCCTGCTACAAGAAGAATGAATGTTCGTGTCATGAAAGCAAAAGTAATGACATCCCCTAAAAATTGAGCTGCGTTTTGCTAAATTGACACTCTTTCTGATGAGATAAATAAAGGGACCAGCAGGAAGACCGGAATCATTTATTCAGAATCATTAAAAAACCAATAACATAGCACCATGAAAAATATGACAATCCGGTATTGTGTTTTCCTTTTTATTATGGCGAATAGCTTTTTTGTGAATGCCCAGTCCAACAACCTTTGTCAGGGCAACTATTACTCTGAAGAAGAAGGGGCAGCTAAACTGGCCCATGTTCTCAGGAATATGACCACATCAAAAGCCTGGGAAAATCATGCTGACAGCATCCGCAAGAATCTCAGGAAAGGAATGGATCTGGAAATTTTTCCAGCAAAGACACCACTCAATCCACGCTATCGAAATAAGAAAATATTAAATGGATACAGTGTCGAATCGGTGGTGTTTGAAAGTTTACCTGGCTTTTTTGTGACGGGGAATCTTTACCGGCCTACAGGGAAATTGAAAAAGAAATCACTGGCTGTGATACTTTCTCCGCATGGCCATTGGGATATGCCCGAAGACTATGGCAGATACCGTGATGATATGCAGATACGGTGTGCTGCGTTCGCCAAAATGGGCGCTGTAGTTTTTTCAATCGAGATGGTTGGGTATGGCGAAAGCGTTCAGGTACCGCATGAAAGCAACAAGACCTTGATGTATCAGACCTGGAACAGTATCCGGGCACTTGATTTTTTGTTGAGTCTGCCCGAGGCCGATCCGAAACGTGTTGCTGTAACCGGTGCTTCTGGCGGAGGAACCCAGACGTTTATGCTCACCGCCCTCGATGACCGGGTGAAAGTCTCCATTCCGGTAGTGATGGTTTCCTCACATTTTTTTGGCGGATGTGTCTGTGAAAGCGGAATGCCCGTTCATAAAGATGGAAATAAAGTTTATTCGAATGCTGAAATAGCTTGCGTTGCCGCCCCGCGCCCCATGCTGCTGGTTTCAGATGGTGACGACTGGACCCGAAATACAGAAAGAGTAGAATATCCATTTGCAAAAAGTATTTATAAACTCTATGGCAAAGAATCGTTGGTAGAGAATGTTCACCTCGCCAGTGAGGTTCACGATTATGGAATAAATAAAAGACTCGCAGCCTATCGTTTTCTTGACAAGCACCTCGGTATGAACATTGAAAACATTACCGGTAAGAACGGAAACGTGAATGAAGATTTTGTTTCCATACAAACCAGAAGTGATCTCAGTTATTTTACTTCTGAAGAGTTGGCTTCCCTGATAAAGGAAGAAGAAGTTTACAAGACATTTGTGAAACTAAAGTCGGAAAAATAGGAAATATGTTTTCCGATTTTGATGTCCTTTGTGCTGCCGGTTTTTCAAAGTCAAGTAACATCAATCCGCATTCATAGTGAAAGGAATAAGCTCTCTGTATATCATTTTTCTGCTGGTTCCGCTACACGGGTGGTCACAATCTTTTACAGAGTCCTCGCTTCCTGTTGTTGAAATAAATACGGCCGGCCTTATCATTCCCAGTGATGGTAAAATCATTGCAAACATGGAGATTACATTCAACGGAGCAGGTTCTGTCACCCGTACCTCCGACATACCAAACATCTGGAATGGTACCGTAGAAATTGGATTACATGGTGCTTCATCCATCGGCTATCCTCAAAAATCGTATAAATTCACTACCCTGCTTGCAGGGCTGGAGGAAAACATTTCAATACTGGATATGCCTGCCGAACATGACTGGATTTTGCTCAATAACTGGAATGACAAATCATTTATCCGAAACACGCTCGCGCATAAAATATTCTCAGAAATGGGTCATTACGGAGTGCGCCAGCGGCATTGCGAGGTTTTGCTTAATGGCGAGTACATCGGCATTTACCTGTTAAGCGAAAAAATTAAACGGGATAAAGGCCGCGTTAACATTTCAAAGCTTACTGAGAATGAAAATACCGGCACTGCTGTATCAGGAGGTTACATTATCAAAAACGACATCTACGATGGATCAAACGGATGGGCTTCAAAATTTTATCCGGTAGGTCATAGCACATCCGATCATCCTTATTTTTTATATGAATATCCCAGTGCATCGAACATTACTGTTCAGCAAAAGAATTACATAAAAGCATTCATCGATACAGTCGAAACTTCCTTGTACAGTTCAACATTTGATGATCCGGTTAATGGATACACAAAATATATCAGTGAGTCATCATTCATAGATTATTTCTTGCTAAATGAGCTTGCGCGAAATGTAGATGGAAATAAAAAAAGTTCTTATTGGTACAAAGACCGATGGGACAAGGGGAAAAAATTGCATGCCGGACCCGTATGGGATTTTGACTGGGCCTGGAAAAATATTAATGACTGTGATGAATTCTCCCGAACAGATGGCTCGGGTTGGAGTTATAAAATTGTAGACTGCCCTGCGGATGTCCTATCCTTTGGATGGTTCAAAAGATTATTGCAAGACCCGAAATTTGCCAACCGGGTACGTTGCCGTTGGGAAGACCTGCGCACTTCTATATTGAAGACGGAGGTGATTTTCAATTATATCGATTCCATTGAACTCGCACTCGCCATTCCGCAACAAAGACATTTCGCAGCGTTTACAGTTCTTGGTCAAAATAATGGTGCACCCGAAGTGGATGCTATTCCCACCACCTACCACGGTGAAGTCGTTAAATTAAAAAACTGGATTTCAACACGCATTCAATGGCTGGATGCCAACATAATGGGCAGCTGCGAACTGATTACAGAAGTCACGGAATTTGATAAATCTCAACTTGAAATTTATCCAAACCCAGGCAACGGAAAATTCACAATTTCCAACAGTGGCATGAAGATTAAGTATACATTATATAATACTCAGGGACTAGTTGTGCAAGCCGGTGAACTGGAAGCCGGAGATAACCAACTGGAACTCAAAAGCGCCAGTGGATTGTATTTTCTTAGAACAGGCAATCAGATCTTGAAAGTGATTCTGCATTGACCTTATCAGCGTCCTTCAGCCATTTGATATTTATCTGTAACTTCGGAAGCAAATCGTGCGTCAAAGAGCCGTGATTACTTCTGAAGAAGAATATTTGCTTATTGACAGGATTCTGGCAGGTGAGCGTAATCTGTACGCCACATTGGTAGACAAGTATAAAAGCTATGCCTATACCATTGCTATGAAGATCCTGGAAAATCGGCCAGAAGCAGAAGAAGCAGCCCAGGATGGATTCATTAAAGCATTTCATTACCTGAAAAATTTCAACAGGCAGGCAAAGTTCAGCACCTGGCTATACCGGATTGTTTTCAATACTGCCATCAGCTACAAACGTAAAATAAAGCCTGCTTTTCAAAGTATAGAGAACAGTATAATAGAATATTCCGTGCGGGCTGATCATAAAACCGAACAGGATGACAAACAGATTTTTCTGTCGCAGGCAATGAATAAACTGAATGAGGCAGACCGGCTGGCCATACAATTGTTCTATATTAAAGAGTTCAGCATGGAGGAAGTAGCAGAAATGATGGGACAAAATATGAACACCATCAAAGTACGCATTCACCGGGCAAGAATACGCCTGGCTGACGAATTGAAAGGAATATTAAAACAAGAAGCAGCAACTTTATAAGGTTATGAATAAAATATCATCTGCAAAAGAAGAGCAGCTCCTTCGCTATCTGGATGGCGAACTTGACGCTGCTGAGAAAATAATACTGGACGCAGAAATTCAAAGTTCAGCGGTATTAAAAACCCGGCTTGAGGAATTACAAACCGTACGATTATTTCTCATCCGAAAAGCAACTCTTGAAACTCCATCCAGAAACTTCACCCAGAAAATAATGGAAGGACTGGATAATCAGCCGGTAAGATATTTATTTTCACCACGCAAAGGTCTTCTTCTTTTGATCGGTGTGATCATTGCCTCAGGAATCGCATTGATGTTGTTAACCAACGGTGTTTTTGATGACACCAATACTTCATTGATTGTAGATGCAACGCCATTTAAAAACAAATGGATTCAGAATCCTTCAATTTCAATTCCGTTCAACGGAAAAATACTGGTAAACGGAATTATCTTTTTAAATCTTGGCCTTGCCTTCATTCTCCTGGACCGCACTATTCTCCGGCCTCTTTTTCAGAGGCGAACATCGGCAGGATTTTAGTCCCAGGTTTTTTTAGGGTAAATAAACGCTGCCGTGAATACCGAAAACCCTGATATTAAAATAAGGCGTTTAACGTATCTTATCAAGATTATTCTGTGATCAGTGATGAAAATCATGAACTGTGACTATGGAGGTCATTCAGTTTTTAAATTTGATTGATCAATTTTAGTCACCGATGCACAAAATGTTCGTCTGATTGAAATATGACCATCCTGATTCCTATCGATTTTTCCAAGGTGTCGAAAGTGGCAGTTTTTTATGCCGTGAATATGGCAACCAAAAGGAATGCAGACATGATCTTATTCACAGCGATGGTGCCTTTGCTTATTTTTAATAAGAATAGATTATTACTATAATGATTTGCTGGATAAAAATGATACTTAAAAAGTAAATTATATGAACATAAACTATCAAAAAATTTACGAGCAACTTGGAAACCTGTTTTATTGTATAGCAGCGGCCGATAATAATGTGAAGCCCCAGGAAGTTGCAAAACTTAAAGAAATTATTGACAGTGACTGGCTTCCACTCGAAGATTCCACGGATGAGTTTGGAGTAGATGCTGCCCATTACATTTTCATAACTTTTGATTACCAGCTGGCAGAATCAGCAACGGCCAGGGAATCATTTAAATTATTCGCAGATTATTATAAAGCACACAAATCTGCTTTTTCCAAAGACTTGAAACGTAAAATATCATCAACAGCTACCTCCATCGCCAATTCCTTCGGGGGAACGAATAAGTCTGAGCTTACCTACCTGACACAACTTCAACAGTTATTTAAATGATTACCGATCTCACCGGATAGAGCAAAGCCTGGATTGGTTTGATACTCAAGGCGACAGTCACCTCTTTGCCTGAACTGATTTCCGGACTGAGTTAAGTCAATCTGGTGATAGCTCCCGATCTGGCCGCTGGCAATATCATGACAGTTGCCCTTCCAATATGCTGATTCTTTCCGTGCTTGATGCGATGGTAAAAAACAATCACCTCAATGGTGAAACCCAGCCATCTGGTAGCTAGGTCGTTCAGCATTATTTTACTCGCGATAGCCGAAGCCGCCATGGTAGTGGCAGAGAAAACTCATGATCTGCTTTGGTTCAGTCCATTCACTATTTTGCTTGTGATTGTGTATCTGCTGGCCATGCGGGGTATATTCCTTCGTGAAAAAACGCAACCCGTTGAGCTACCGGCAGAAGTCAAGGAAGTACATTCCAGACCCAATGAATTAAGACACGCACTGGCAATCTACAGTATACATGCATTGATTGTAATCGCAGCAGCCTTGTTCCTGCCCTGGTTCGGTGAGAATATTGTACTTAAAACAGGAATCAGTGATTCCTTTTTCGGAACCCTGTTCCTGGCGATCACCACCTCTTTACCAGAACTGGTTATTTCCATTTCAGCCTTGCGGGTGGGTGCCCTGGATATGGCCATGGGAAACCTTATGGGCAGTAATGTCTTTAGTATTTTTATTCTGGCAATCAATGATTTGTTCTTTGCAGATGGCTCCCTATATAGAGTTATATCTGACACCCATCTGCTTTCTGTTCTGGCATCTATACTTATGTCGGCCGTTGTTGCCGTTGGACTGGTGACACGCCCCGAAAAAAAAATATAGCGACTGAGTATGGATACGCTAACTATTCTTATTGTTTATATCACTCTTATTATATCGCTGATATAAAACTAATCTCCTCAGAGACATCCACTGAACATTCGAAAAAGCTGTTACACATAAATAAAATTATTTATTACTACAGCCTTAAAGCAAAACGAACTCGTACAGATTAAAGTCCTGATATCTCATGACATCCCTCATTCCAGGTGAAGAATCATATTAATACATTAGAGACATGGTAATGAGTTGAAATTCATCAAAACAAAGGATGAGTCCTATAGTATTAAACAAAATTGTCTAACACTTTAAATTGTCATATTATGAAATCCAAAAGTGATCTTAGTTACAAGCAAGCCATACTGTTTGGCCTGGCCACTGAGTTGACTTTAATAGCCATTCAGTTTATATACATGAAAATTTATGTAAGCAATAATCCTGGAACTGATTTCGCCTTTACAAACGACTACATGAAGTTCCGCGGATTTTACATTTTTCAGATAATCGGATTCTTCGTTTACACTTTCACCGTTTATCTGCTGTTCAGCAAATTTCAGATCGCTACGCTTACTAAAATCCTGACTTATATTCTTACAGGAGCAGTGATCGAACTTTCTTTTTACCTATTCATGCAAACAGGTTATGAAGGTGCCTTTCTGTATTCTATCCTAGACAAATTTGTTGCCGCTGTATTCGGATCTATTCTATTCTACTATACAACAGGTAAAAGCAATAATGCCAGAACCATGAAGAAAGTGTGAACCTATGCTGCTGCTATTAATTTAATTGAAAAAATGAATACAATCAGCGAAAAAGGCGGTGGCACATTTAAAGGAGTCAGGCTTTTATTATGCGAAAACCCATTACCTCCAATAGATGAGGCGATTAAAGCTGCTGAAGCACAGTTGCCGTATAGTAATTTTTATACCGAACCATTTTCAGCGCCCCTGCGTCAGTTGATTTCAAAACAACTTAAGATTGATGAATTTCATCTTCATATTAACGCAGGATCAGAATTGATTCTTCGTCAACTCTTTTTGCGTTTTGGGAAACAAGTACATTTAATAACCCCCACATATGCACTTTTTCCTGAGATAGCAAAAAGCTATACCGAAACACGATTGCAGCCAATGCATGATTTTAAGTTCGATCTTTCTAATCTGATCATTCCCGATGGAACAACCCTGTGTGTTATTGTCAATCCAAATAACCCAAATGGCTCTACGTTTGATATGAAGCCATTACCTGGATTACTGAAGAAATACCCAACCACTTTCTTTCTGGTTGATGAGGCATTTATCGGTGTAGCTGGTGATTCAGTTGTTCATTTGATACCTGCGCATTCAAACCTCATCGTGACACGCACGCTGTCCAAAGCACATAGCCTGGCAGGGTTCCGGATTGGGTTTGCCATACTGCCAAAGCCGCTTGCCGAGGAAATGAATAACCAGAATGACGCGTATCCATTGGCAAGACCCAGTGAAGCCGCTGCCATTGCCACACTTCAACATGCAGATAAAATCGCTCAGCGCATTAAAGAATTGAAATTATGGACCAATGAATTATCCGATAATATGCAAAAGGCAGGCATCCGGACCTACCCAACAGAAACCTATTTCTTTCTTGCCGACTTTGCCCCTCATAATGCGGAAAAAATCGCAAAAGATTTATCAGAAAAAGGTTTTATGGTGAAAGCTCTAAAAAACAAAGTATTGGGAGATGGCTTCATGCGAATAACTACATCAACACCTGAAAACAACAGTAGATTTATTAAGGCACTTAAGGAATTATTTCATGGCAAAGCAGGAATTAATTATATTCATTGATTTCTATCCCTGATGTTTGTCTCTCCTGATGGAGTTTATGAATATACAAGCAGCATATTTGCCGTAAGATTTAAACAGATTTTTACGTATACCAATATGAAAACAATTGAAACCCTCTCTGAAGCCATCACCGATTTAAGAAAGCGCGGTTACGAACATGATTTTAACTTGCGTTCAGAGTGGCTTGAATGTCAAAAGCTAAACTTGCAGCTTAAGCCTGTTGATTTTCATGTAGATGAAGTTCACCGGTTTGAAGGCATGACCAATCCAGATGACAGTTCAATTCTTTTTGCGATTCAATCTCCGCATGGAATAAAAGGTATTCTTGTTGATGCATACGGCACCTATGCGGAATCCATCAGTAATGAGATGTTGAAACGATTATCAATTGATGGAAAAACCTCCTACAGCAATTAACCCCTACTTGCCATCAGCACTGAGATCATCCTGAAAAAACGATCACTGCTATCAGCATATCCGCGGATAATCCTGAGAATAAAAATGAAAGACAAAAATACTTTCAAAATCAAAGTTTAAGCCTTTCATTTTCAATCGTCAACATGTTACCCCAAAATGTCCAATGACATTTTGGGGTACTTTGACTGAAACTTACTTCACCGGAGTAACGACAATATTGCGGAACTCAACCGGGCCATGATCGCCTTGAATCATAAACGGGCCGGGTTCTCCTTCTTTACTGTCAGTGGCACCACCTGTAATACCGGGGATCACCTGATCATTGATTACGGTAACTCCATTGGCCACTACGGTAACTCTTCTGCCTATCAACGTAATATCAAAAGATTGCCATTCGCCTGCAGCTTTCGCTACCATTTCATTAGGCGGAAGAAATCCATATATCCCACTGAAATGACCATCCCATGGTTCAAGTCCTCTGGAATCATCAATCTGCACTTCGTAGCGACTCCGCAGATATATTCCGCTGTTGCTTTCCTTTGGAATACGAAACTCGATATGAAGTTTAAAATCGGTAAATGATTTATCTGAAAATAGATTTGAACCTGATTTAGGGCTTTTTAATACGCCACCCTCAACCACCCATTGGTTTTCTCCTTTGGTGTGCCACCCTTGCAGATCTTTGCCATTGAAAAGTTTGACTGGCGCAGCCCACTCCGCTTTTTTTGCTCTGCGAAGTGAAGGTGCTCTAAGTCCTTCCCAGTTTGCTGTTTTGCCATCGGGATAAGTGATGGTTCCCACCATGGTATCACCGGAAAGTGTTCCCTCCATCCGAAGGTCGCCATCGCCTGTCTCCCACTGTGGTGGAATGCTAAAACTGAATCTATTATCAGCGAAATTTACTTTTGCGACAGGGCGTGCGCTGCCTGATTCGCTTACAAATCTTCCCACCAGTGTATGCGTTCCTGAATGACGTACTTCCAGCCAAGATGGCAACTCTTTGCCGTCTTGCTTAACAGTGATATCCCAACGACCTTCAAGCGGAGGAGGTTGTTGCGCGAAGAGAACGACTGAGAAAAAAAATAATGGAATTGCAATAAGATTTTTCAGTTTCATGGTTATGTTGTTTTCAATTATAAATTATCACAAAAAATCAGAGCTGTCATTTTTAGTTCAAACAGAATCTGACTTTGAATTTCATCGGATCAAATTTTTTACAAGACATTGTATTTAACAGAAAGGCATCCGTGTGGATGCCTTTCTGTTTTTAATCGGTTTCAATGATTAAGTAGCCCAGGTTTTTCCATTACCTGCTTCGGCCAGTGGAATGCACCCTTTATATGATCCGGGCACGGCTATGTATTGCAACACTTGCGTAGCGCCTGGCTCTGAGGTGAAGAATCCCAGCAACGTGAGTTCTTTCGCCATCAGGATAAAGGGACGCTTGGCTTCTTTATTTTCTTTTGATTCCGCAACAGCGGCAGCATGAATCTTTGTTACCAGCTCCACTTGCTGCTCAGGCTTGCAATAGATGAAACTGTCACCATAGGCCTTCTTCGCTTCTTCCTCGAAGGCGGTGAGTCCTGCAAGAAAACGGTCCTGATCTTCTTTCGTGTAACAATCCTTCAGCATCAGATCAATGAAGCCGGGAACGCCTGTATCTTTTGCTCCAGGTGTATCCGTTTTAGGAATGATGATCTCTGCCACTTCACTTACAATACGTGCCTGATCTTCAGTGAAAAATGAAGGCGTGTAGGTAAGCTCAGGTGCCGCTTTACAACCTTGCAGAATACCCGTCAATGCCGATGCAGACACAGCCGCACCCATGAGCAGGGCTGTCTTGCGTAACGCTTCTCTTCTATCGATTAGTTGATTCATATATCAGTAATTTATCGTGTTACAAGTTACCTTTTTTTAATTCTTCTACTGCATAGTTTGCCGCTCTTGCTGTAAACGCCATGTAGGTTAATGATGGATTCACACATGCTGCCGAAGTCATGAACGAACCATCCGTAACGAAAACATTTTTACAGGCATGCACCTGGTTGTATTTGTTCAGCACAGAAGTTTTAGGGTCTTTGCCCATGCGGGCTGTTCCCATTTCATGAATACCAAGTCCCAGGCCGTGTTGCGATTTTCTGTCGTGTGATTTCACATTCTTCGCACCCGCTGCTTCCAGCATTTCAGCAGCATCGTTTGCCATGTCGATGCGCATTTTATATTCGTTTTCCTTAAACTCTGTGTCGAACAATAATGTTGGCAAACCGTATTTATCTTTTTTGTCTCTGTTGATGGTCACCTGATTGGAATGATCGGGCAACACTTCACCAAAACCACCGATACCAAGGTTCCATGAACCAGGTGTAGTTGCTGCATTTTTCAACTCAGCACCGATGCTTAATTCTGCCACCAGGCTTGCCCAGCTTTCCCTGCTGCCTCCTCCCTGATAGCCAAAGCCACGGAGGTAATCGCGCTTGTCGTTTCCTATGTTGCGGTAACGTGGAATGTAAACACCATTGGCCCTGCGACCAAAATAATATTGATCTTCGAATCCTTCCATCTGGCCACTGGCACCTACACCGAGGTGGTGATCCATGATGTTGCAACCCAGTTCACCACTGTCGTTTCCAAATCCATTCTGAAAGCGATTGGAAATAGAATTCATCATGATAAATGTGGAGCCCATGGTAGAAGCACACAGGAAAATTATTTTAGCATAATATTCTGTGGTCTGTCCTGTTTCGGAATCCAGTACTTTCACTCCTGTTGCCTTGCCGAGTTTCTCATCGTAGATTAATTCATATACGATTGAGTTTGGTCTCAACGTCATGTTACCCGATCTTTCTGCCGATGGCAAAGTACATGCGTTGCTGCTGAAGTATCCTCCGTAAGGACAACCACGGCTACAAAGATTTCTGTACTGGCACTGTCCGCGTTGTGGACTCTCATTGTGTGTAAGTGGCGCTGTAGCATGAGCCACGCGGCCAATGGTTAACATGCGGCCAAATTTATCCATCATGGATTTTTTCAATTCCTTTTCCACGCAATTCAACTCCATAGGTGGAAGGAATTTGCTATCGGGAAGCTGAGGAAGATTTTCTGCCTGCCCGCTGATACCCGCGAATGTTTCTACATATTCATACCATGGAGCAATTTCTTTATAACGTAACGGCCAGTCGATGGCGATGCCATCTTTCGCGTTGGCTTCAAAATCCATATCACTGAATCGGTAACTCTGACGGCCCCAGGTAAGTGAGCGTCCGCCTACATGATAACCACGCATCCAGTCGAAGCGCTTTCCTTCTTTTTCCGTGTAGGGATTTTCAAGATCGTTTACAAACCAATGCTTGGTAGTCTGGTTCGTGGTGTATCCCGTTCTGTTTTGTACACCTTGCTTTTGCAAATCTTCCTGGGTGGGTTTGCCACCATTGGGAATCTGCCATGGGTCAAGTGTTGCGGTTGGATAATCATTAGGATGTTTGATATCACGACCGCGCTCTAATACCAGTGTTTTGAGACCTTTCTCGGAAAGTTCCTTTGAGGCCCAGCCTCCGCTGATGCCCGTTCCGACCACGATAGCGTCATACGTGTTTTGCTTCTCTGCGTCAATATTCAAATTCATGTCAACGTGGGGGTTTAATCAAGTTTAAAAGGTAAAAATATTTTCAATACTGTTGTATTCCGCTTATCATATTTTCGATCAATGAGAGGCCTTGATTTAAAAATGTTCGATAATGCCCAGTCCAAAAAGGGCAAAATCATATTTTACAGGATCCTGAGGATCAAGCGAACGAAGGTTAGCAGTAAGTTCCAGATGCCGTTTGCCAGTTTAATTGCTTGCTTTTTATCAGTTTAAGTTTGCGGGCAACACGCTCCACATGCACATCACATGGGCAAACCAATTGTGAGGAAGATAGATTTTTCCATATACCAAAGTCAACTCCCTTATCATCTTGTCTAACCATCCATCGCAAATACATGCATAATCTTTTACAAGCCGATTTGCGTGCGGGTGTTGACACGTGTTTTAATGTACGTTTCGGAAAATCTGGCAAACTGAAAAAAGTGTCATGAAAATGCATCAACCCGGCTTCAATAGTTAAATCAGCTTTCGTGCTGACAGAGGCAAAAAAGCATCTTCCAGTGAATTATGTTTTTTATAATACTGAGAAAGTGATTCGATGAAATACAACGTATCGGTAGCATTGAATGTGCGGTGTTTGAATTTTTCAAATCTCTTCAGATCATGTTCCGTGTGATGCCGTAAAAAGTCATGTGGCGCATGATCCATCAGCTGCAACAGCTCTTTGCATTTGTTGATCACGGTAACCCGTTGCCCCCACGCCAGGGTAGCTGCAAAAAATCCGGCAATCTCAATGTCTTGCTTTTTCTTAAACTGATGTGGAATCGAAACCGGATCCAGTTCAATGAAGTCGGATGTATTATACAAGATCTACTTTCTCATCAAGAAATTCTTTCAACGCAAGTACAGACTTCTTCGGCTTCGCCATCATCATTAATTCAAAAACCGTAATTCCACTCTTCGGTTGATTGCCCTTGTTGCCTCATCATTACCTTTTTGCAAAGGAGTCTGCTTGCCAAAGCCTTGCGTCTTTATCCGTAAAGGATCAATGCCCCGGTTGATCAGATAATCCGCCACACTGCCAGCCCGATTCAAAGAAAGATCAAGATTAAATGAATCTGAACCAATGTCATCGGTATGACCACTCACTACCACCTTCCATGTGTTATGATATTTCAAAATATCCACAACTCTATTCAACTCAGGAAAAGAAGTTTCAATCAGAACATACTCATTGAATTTAAACTGAATGTTTTTTAATACATAATCTTCATTCGTCTTCACTTCGGGATAACCAGTGAGAACCGGTGCGTGTGGCGCGATTGCTGATCTGTAATCACTTTCACATCATCCACAAAAAAATAAGCTGCCCTGGTATAACAGTGGCTCTGTAGCCTGTGAACCTGTTATTAAATAGTAACGGGTGTCCTGATCGTTGGAAAAGTTACCAATCGTAATAAAACGTTCGCCACCCTTTGCTTCATAGGTAAAGCCAAATCGAGTCCAGTAGCCTGTATGTCTGATTATAGATGATCCGGATTAATCCGCTGATAGGTTGGTGGCAGCAGGAAACACTCCATCTTCAATGGTATGACATGAAGAATCAGAAATCAAAAAGCCGATGCGATCAATACTATACTTTGAATTTGATGAAAGCTTGAATTGAAACTCAACCGATATTTTGCTCCTGCTTGCAGGGGAGTGGTAAACTCGGCCTGAAGATATTCTCGGTAATCTTTGGGTCTGCCGTATATAAAGAAATAAATTCCTGCATAGCCAGCACCATTAAAAGCTTTTGATCTTCCTGCCCAGTTGGTGGGCACACCTGACTTCGCCTATGCTGCAGGTGTTAAACAAATCAGGAGTGCCGGTAGAAGGAGACTATCCATCCGGGTGCAATCTTTCCATTGCTTGAATAATTAGTAAGAACCCGGACATTTATAGTATTGCTCAAAACTTCCATTGGGCACCAGGTTTTGTGCTAGCGAAACAGTGGACCAGGGCCAGCAGTAGGATGAAAATCCCGGCCCTCATAAATTATTTATAGTAGGTAACCTCTACACGGAAGCGTTGATCAATGGCACCAAGCCGATCGTATGCGGATTTTGAAATTTTTATCACCACATTTTTATTGATACCTGTATCGGGAAGGGGGCCTGTCACGCGCACAAATACCTCACGATTGTTTAACTCATTTCTTACTTTCACAATGGTGCCCACCTTGGCGGTGCGATGCAGTGCCAGGTATTTACGATTACCTTCGCGTGCCTTCAATCAGTTCAGCAAGACCTCCTTCTTTCACTTCATCAGAGCCAATCACTTTCTCCGAAATAGTAATGGTTGTCTCTTCGGGGTCCTTAACCGTTGGGGTTTCCTGTTTAACGACTTCAACAGGTTCTTTGATTTCAGTCACTTTACTTTGTTCCCTACACCTCCGTTTTATCCAGCCAACGGCTGAGCCACCAACAGGGTCTGTCCGATTTTCACTTCACTCCCTTGAATGCCATTCCAGTCTTTCAGTTGCTGTACAGTGATTCCGTACAGCCGGGCAATGGAATACAATGATTCCTTGGCGACTACGGTATGCATGCCCGTTGTTGATTTCATTTCGACTGGTGTGGATTCAACGGCCACTGTTGTTGATTTCTTTTTGATGATTAATTGCTGACCGGCAGACAAGTGAATTGTCCTTCAGATTATTCCATGCCTTGATTTCATCAACCGATACATCATACAATCTGGAGATTGAATACAATGTTTCTTTGGCAGTAACCGTGTGTACGCGATCACCGCTTTGCTGAGGCTTTGCCTTATTCCTTTGGGCACATACGGTACTTTTAAAATCTGACCTGTTGCCAGACCACCATCGGCCGCAGGATTCACTTCAAGAATAGCGGTAATCGGCACATCATATCTTCGTGATATAGAATAAAGGGTTTCCTTTTCATCAATCTTATGAATGACAAACTGTTTTCCGTTGATGGTTTCCAGACGAAGCGAATCAATCGGAGCCCCGGGAGAGGTCCAGGAAATGAGAGTTAAAAAAATTACTTTAATCATAGCTTAAACAATGCGAAAAGTTACCAATTCTGTTTTGTTCTTCACAAAAAATAAATACCCAGAAGAATAAAAAATGTATTTAGCGCCTATTCCTTTCAAATTCGTGCCAATTTCTTCATGATAAAGACATTCTCCCTGTCAATTAAATATGGCAAGGAGGTTTGCATATGCAGCAGGGGCACCCGCATAGTATGAGATGATTATATAACCTTCATACTCCAGGTATTCTGCTCCCAGCCTGGGCGCTGGCTCCATTTTGCTTTTCAGAAAATTTTTCACGGTGTCAAAGTCAGGTTCACCATCCAGATATTGAAACGGATGTACCGTGTCATTCGTATGCAATCCTTCATTTGTTGAGAATCTGGAATAATTTCACTCCCATCATCCATGGAAAGACATAACACAGAAGTTTTATCTGGATTTTCAGTGTTTTCAAAAACCTTCAACAAAACCTGATTGCTTGCTAACTCCTGCCAGGTTCACCCACCACTTTTCCCTGGTGATTACATCACGCCAAAGAAATCGTTGAAACTCAAAATCAAAAGCGGAAAAAGAAACCACCCTTCTCAACATCATCGCGCTGCTCAATCACAATCACGGACTTTCCCGGAAACGGCAAGAAATTCCAGACGGGGGCCGATAGAATGACTGAAGCAGGTTTAAAATGTAATTCGGGCAAGACTTAGTATTTTTATACAAAAATAAGACAAACCCATGCGAAAGCTATTTTTTATCAGTTGCCTTATCAGCCTCCTTCCAATCTTGCTAATTGCCCAGAATGAAAAGAAGAAAGTAATGGTGATGGAAATCAAGGCGGAAATTGATCCACGCATGAGCCGATATGTGAAACTTGCCCTTAGCACATGCCGAAAAAACAAATGCTGACTATATCATCATCGATATGGACACTTTTGGCGGAGCCCTGAATGATGCCAAAGAAATTGTGGATATGCTTGATGGATGAAAAAAGACCTCTGTGGGTATTTATCAATGCCGATGCCGCTTCTGCCGGTGCATTGATATCCATCGCCTGCGACAGTATCTATATGTCACCCGGGGCAACCATTGGTGCCGCTACCGTAGTGAATAGCACTGGTGAAGCTGCCCCTGATAAGTATCAATCCTATATGCGATCGATCATGCGGTCAACAGCCGAAGAGAACGGTCGCGATCCACGCATTGCCGAAGGTATGGTGGATGAAAATGTGGTGATCGACAGTCTGAAGCAAGCTGGAAAAGTAATCACCTTCACCACCATGGAAGCGATTGAAAATAATTACTGCGAAGCCAAAGTAGAATCCATCGAAGAAATACTTGAAACGCAACAAGGTAGAGTCGTATGAAATTGAAAAGTTTGAACTCGGTGTATCTGAAAAAATCATTGCCATTTTTTTAAATCCATTCATCAGCGGCATTCTGATCCTTGTGATCATCGGTGGAATCTATTTTGAACTGCAAACACCGGGCATTGGCTTTCCATTATTTGCTGCTCTCACAGCACTGGTTCTTTATTTGGTTCCCTATTATCTGAATGGTCTGGCTGAATATTGGGAGATCATTGCCCTGTTCACTGGTATTATTCTGCTCATTGTAGAAATTTTTGTGTTGCCCGGATTTGGTATTGCCGGTGTGGCGGGTATCACACTCACACTGGTTTCATTGATACTCATCATGCTCAACAATGACTTCTTCAATTTCGAATTTGTTCCGCTTGGTGACATCATCGTGGCCACATTTGCTACCGTGGGTGGCCTTACGGGAGGCGTACTTTTATTATTCTTTGGCGGTGCGCGAATTACAAAAACAAAAGCCTTTCAAAGAATTGCACTGAATGACACACAGGAAAAATCACAGGGCTATACAGTGAATACGTTGAGCGATACCCTGATCGGAAAAAAAGGCAGCGCCTACACCGTGTTGCGTCCTGGCGGAAAAGTGCTTATTGACGATCAGATTTATGATGCATTCACCCGTGGCGATTATGTTGAACGTGGCGATGCCATTGAAGTAATCGGCAACGAGGGTATCACATTAAAAGTAAGAAGAACAGAATGAGTATTCTTGGTATTATCCCTGCACGTTATGCATCCACGCGCTTTCCGGCAAAACCGCTTGCGGATCTCGATGGCAAAGTCGATGATCAGGCGCGTGTACGAACAGGCAAAAAAAAGCATATCCCTGACGAAAGTAATCGTTGCCACCGATCACGAAGAAATCTATAATCATGTTATGGATTTTGGCGGAGAGGTGTGCATGACCTCTGCCCATCATGCCAGCGGCACCGATCGTTGTTACGAAGTATTGTCGAAAGAAAGTTCATCGTTCGATTATGTCATCAACATACAGGGTGATGAACCCTTTATTGATCCGAGACAAATTGACTTGCTGGCTTCGCTGCTGAATGGTGATACTGAACTTGCCACCTTGATAAAGAGAATCGATTCGGTGGAACAACTCTTCAATCCGAATCTGGTGAAAGTGGTGGTTAATAAAAATTCGGAAGCCATGTATTTTAGCAGATCACCGATTCCCTATTTCAGAAATATGGAACAAGTGGAGTGGGTAACCCATCATGCCTACTACAAACACATCGGCATGTATGCCTACCGGAATGATATCCTGGAAAAAATTACCAGGCTTGAAATGTCATCCTTGGAAAAAGCTGAATCACTGGAACAATTGCGGTGGCTTGAAAATGGTTATAAGATCAAGGTAAAAGAAACCAGCATTGAAACCATGGGCATCGACACACCCGAAGATCTTGAAAAATGCGATCCGGCAACTCAAGGGCAATGCATGAAAGAACATCCGGAAGTTGATCACTCACGCGAAAGTGCCATCCTCTTCTTTCAGTCGTACACAGCCAACATAAAGAATCACTTCGCATCAAAAAAAATTTGCGACCTGTCAGCAGGCAGAGGATACATCGCGCATTTGTTTGAAGAGGTCGGAGCGGAAGTAAATGCCTTTGATCTTTTTCCTGAACAGAATAAATTTTTAAAACAGCCTGTTGAAAAAATAGATCTGCAGGAAAAGTTTCCAATCGGTGATGCATGTATGGACCTGGTGATCTGCTGCGAAACCATCGAACATCTTCCCAACCAATATTTCCTTTTTCAGGAAACATCACGCATACTCAAACCCGGTGGCACCTTTATACTCACCACACCGAACAGTTCATCGTTACGCAGTCGCTTTTCACAGTTTATGATGGAGAGTGAACATTATGGCGCACCTGCACCCAATGAAATGAATGCATTTACCTCTTGGGAGAATAGTAAGGACGGATACTTCAGCAAACTTTTTATCAGTGGTGTACTGAGACTGCGCACGCTGGCTGCCATCAATCAACTTGCGCTTAAGAAAATTCACCCCACCAGAAGAAGCTCAACATCTGCTTTCTTACTTTTCTGGTATCCCGTGCTTTATTATTTCAACTGGAAGGCGATGAAGAAACAGATCAGACAAGATCCTGACCATGCGAATACCTATCGCGCTATCTTTCAATTAAACACTTCGCTGGATGTGTTGCTGGGCAAGCATCTGATTATGGAATTTGTGAGAAAGTAATTCAATTCACAGGCTTCATACCTAGTTTTTCGATAGCAAACTTCTTCGCTTCGGCATGCACCATTTCCAGATCTTTAGAGACCAGGTAAGAACCGATCACATGAGCACCCGCGTTAGGAATGGGCACGGCAACCTTTAATGAATCGGGCGTACCAAGTTGTGCGTTCATTTCAAGCATGGCACTTACTTTCACTGTTGGATCTTGTTCTTGTTCATTCTTGTAATAATACAAGGTGAGTGAAGGGCATTTTACTTTTTCAAACGTGGACTTATTCATTTTGTCTTCAAGCATCTCCTCCATTTGCACCAGCGATTCCAACCGATACTTACCATTCCAGTAAATTTGCCTGGCTGAATCATAGGTGATATTCTGATAGTTACTACCTACTACTTTACGAGCGATCTGCAATCCCCATGGATTATTCAACAACCAGGCACTCGGGTCATTCACCGCAATGTTTGGCGACATGTTGATCATGGCATATACATCATCAGGAAATTCGCCGCGAGCATAATCGCCATGGTTCCACCGGTTGATGTACTCATTAAAATTACATTCTCACCAATCGCTTTGCCTATCGCTAAGTGCCTCTTTGGAACTTTGCCACCAGCGGTCGGCAGTGAAATACAATAGCTGCTCGGTCGTATCGACTCCATGATCTGCCAGGCGGGCGAGATAATAAATTACATCCAAACTCTTTTGCAAACTGAAGATGAATAGGATCGCCCTCCTTCTGGCTGGCAGAAAAACCATGCAGATAGACGACACTAAATGGCGTCTTCTTTTTTGAACTATCCGCCCAGATGATGCGCGCTTCATTGTCGGGTTTCAGCTTATGCTGACTCTCCTTGGTTGCAATGTAATTCTCCAAGGCAGCCGGATCAGAAGGAACAGTCAATTACAGACCTATCCCACTTCGGTTTGTCGGGTGTGGGGCCCAGAAAGTAAACAGCCACTAATAATACAACGGGAAAAGAAATGAAGATGAATTTTCTGGACATGGAATTATTTCATTATAAATTAAAACTAATCATTAACCCCGTTATCTGATTGCCTGGTGCTTCTTTAAAATTTTGATAACCTCATCTTTCGGCAACGCCTTGATTGAGTGATTATCTTTTCCCGTCATTGTTTCTGCTGCAAACAGGGAATTTATTATCGCTTCTTCCGTGGCTTCTATAACCGCCATAAACACAGGAGACATGGCATCGTTGCGTAATACACTGATCGTTTCCGTCCGGTCTTTTGAATCATGCTTTATCCGCAATCCCCTATGGGTTGAAAAAGCAATCACATAATCTCCACTTCCGTTCGATCCGATACCACCGGTCTTCGCCAGACCCATGATGGCTCGCTTCGCCATGCGTTCCAGATTGCGCGCATCCACCGGTGCATCGGTTGCGACTACGATCATGCACGAACCATCGGCTTTGTCCATAAGCTGATCACTTAAATAGAATTGTTTCAGCTCCTCGCCCACCGGCACGCCATCAATCTGCAACACACCACCAAAATTAGATTGCACGAGCACACCTACCGTATAACCTCCCGATTTTTCTGGAAGCAATCGCGAAGAAGTACCAATGCCGCCTTTGAAACCAAAACAAACAGTACCAGTGCCAGCACCCATGTTGCCCTCCTGCACCACGCCAGATTTTGCCTGCGCTATTGCATCCAGAACATGTTGCTTCCTTACATTCCGTCCACGTATGTCATTCAGGTATCCATCATTCGTTTCGCCAACAACGGCATTAACAGATTGTACATTTTCATTTCCTTTCAGGTTGAGTGTGTATTCTATAACAGCCTCCATGGCTGTTGATACACTGAGCGTGTTGGTAAGGACAATGGGAGATTCAATATTGCCGAGTTCAATGATCTGTGTGCTGCCCGCCAGTTTTCCAAAACCGTTTCCAACATAAACCGCTGCCGGAACTTTTTCCTGAAAGATATTGCCGTCATGCGGAAGGATGGCAGTAACACCCGTGCGGACAGAACTTCCCTCCAATAATGTGACATGACCTACCTTCACTCCTGCCACATCCGTAATGGCGTTGAGTTTACCGGGCGACAACACCCCAATCTTTACACCGGCATTACGGGCACTGTTTTGCGCTGACAGAGGATGAGAAACAAGTGAGAGTAGTAAAATCGCTGCAAAGAGTTTCATCACCATTTATTTTATAAATCTATCTTCTTCAACCTTTCCACCATTTCCAGAACAGCAGGGCATACCAATGTATTCTTATAAGTAAGATCCATGATCTGTACCATTTTCTTTCTATCCGTGTGCGGATATTCACGACATGCCTTAGGTCTGCTTTCGTACACCTTACAATAATTATCCGAATCGAGAAACGGACACGGTGATGACTTCAACACATAATCCTTGTCTTCATCAACGCGCAGGTATTGTTCGATAAAATCACCGGGCTTCATGCGCAATGATTTTGCCACACGCTCAATATCTGTCTGATAAAAAATCGGGCTGGTTGTTTTGCAGCAGTTGGCACAGGTAAGGCAATCAATCTCTTCAAATACTTCTTCATGAACGGTATGAAAGGCATCGTCCACCTCACGCGCATCCTTCTTCTTCAATGACTGAAGAAACTTTTTATTTTCCGAAGACTTATTTTTTGCCTTTTCGCGAAAGCGATTTAAATCCATGATCAAAGGTAAACCATTTGTACAATTGCCTAAAATGGCAAAATCATTTATTGTCATGTATCTTCGCAGTCATGGACCGCAGCATTTTATCGCACATCACCAGGCACGTTAGCCTTACCAGAACGGAAGAAGATTTTTTTATTTCCATTTTAATTCCCTTAAAACTAAAACAAGGTGAGTTTGCCGAAAAGGCCGGAGATATTACCCACAATTTTATTCACGTGAACTCCGGTTGTCTGATGACCTACTTTACTGATAAGGAAGGCAGCGACCAGGTAATTCAATTCTCCACTGCGGGCTGGTGGACAGGTGATTTACACAGCCTTACCACACAACAACCTTCCATCTACACCACTCGCGCCCTGGCCGACAGCGAGATTCTTTTGCTCCCGAAAATCCGTATGGAAGAACTGATGGAGCGATTCCCCGTCTTTGAACGCTACTTCCGCATCATGTTTCAGAATTCACTGGTAACTCATCAGAAACAGGATCATCGAAGCATTTGCTTATACGGCCGAAGACCGATATGAAAATTTTCAAAAAAAATATCCACACCTCGAACAGTTCGTGCCACTGAAATACATTGCCTCGTATCTGGGCATCACTCCTGAATTCTTCAGTAAAATCAGAAGGAAGAGAATGAGTAATTAATTGTCAAGTCGATGGTCGATCGTCTATGGACCAAATTGACAATTGCTGATCTTAACCTAGTTCAAGTCAATCCCCAACCATTCTTAACCTGGTTCAAGTGCCTGAGGCAGGCACCGCTCTACCTTTGTATCGCAATAGGAAATAAAAGCAAAAGCGCATTTCCAATTCGAGAAAAATTAAAAACAATAAATAGTTAACATTATGTCAACAGCAACTGCAACAGCAACCAAGTGGGGAATCGATACTACCCACACCGAAGTACAATTTAAAGTGAAACACCTGGTGATCGCTACGGTGACCGGAACTTTCAAGAAATTCAGCGGAAGCGTAGAAAGTGAAACCGAAGATTTCGATGGCGCATCTGTAAACTTCAGTCTTGATGTTAACAGCATCGACACCAACCAGGCAGATCGTGATGCTCACCTGAAGTCACCTGACTTCTTTGCAGCAGAGCAATATCCAACTGTAGATTTCACCGGTACATTGAAAAAAGTTTCCGGCAATGATTATAAACTGGATGGTGAACATTACCATGCGCGGAACAACCAAAGCCGTAGTATTGGATGTGGAGTTTGGCGGCATCATGGTTGATCCATGGGGAAATACAAAAGCTGGTTTTGAAATCAATGGAAAAGTAAATCGCAAGGATTTTGGTTTAAACTGGAATGCCATCACCGAAGCGGGTGGTATGGTAGTAAGTGAAGATGTGAAACTTCACATTAACGCGGAATTAGCGAAAGGCTAATTGTATATAGAGGTTTGAAGAGAAAAGTCCGGCTCATCACCGGACTTTTTTTGTTGTTATATATGAGTTCATGCCAGTGTTTCTCTCAATCCTTCCTGATAATAAGTAGCATTTTCATTCAGGAACTTAGAAGTTTTACTGCTGTCAAAAATGTAGTCGTTTTCAAACTGATACATCATCTCCACAAATTCGCGAAGCACCGGAATAAACAATCCTAAAATACGCACTCCTGTTTTCGACATACCCTGCACTCCCTTGTTGGGCATGTTCATGATCTCATAAGCCATGCGAACTAATTCTTCACCCGTTACTTTCTCTGCACTCGTTAATGCATGCCATGTCTGATTGTAGGCTTCCTCTGAATTGCCAAGCAGGGCTACCGTCTTGCCGGCATCGGGTGTGTAGGTGAACGTGTGTATCTTTTTTTTATCACCGATCCATTGCGCACCCTTTCCAGCTTTTAGCCGCTCCGTTATCGTTGAATGAATCAAACTCAACGTAGCACCCGGTCCGTAAAAGTCCGCACCGCGAATGATCATACCCTTCAGATTATTTGCTTTCATTTCATCCAACAACATGGTCGCGATCTTGGCCCGCACTTCTCCTTTTTTGCTAATGGGATTGAAGGGTGTTTCCTCCGTCATGACTCCATTTACCTGGCCGTAGGCATAAACATTGTCAAAAAAGACAAGCTTGCTTCCATGCTTCTTGCAGGCATCAATGGTGTTTTTCATCACCACGGGCCATTGTTGTTGCCAGACTTTTGAGTCATACTTTAAACCTGCCACAAGGTAAACCACATCACTTCCTGCCACGGCATTTTCTGTTTCAGAATAATTCAAAAGATCGGCTTTCACAAGCTCATCGGAAGCATTCACTTTTTTTGGATTGCGGCTCACTTGTCTGATTTGTGATGTCTGCTGAGGCAGGTGCTTCGATAGCTCCCTGCCTATAACTCCGTTGGCGCCAAGTATTGTTTGCATCCTTATTGATTTATTTTAATAGTCGATTCAATTACAATTTTATTTTCTACCGATAACAAATATTCTGATACGGACACAAACGGCAATGTTCTACCGAGGTTGTCTGATCAAACTCCTTGCTGGGATCAAAAATTTCTTCCAGCATATTTTTCAGGAATAATTCAAACTCAGGCAGCAAATCACTGGCATTCTGCACACTGTGTCTGTCCATTTTCAAACCAAACGCTGTGGAATCGCCAAAAAGATAATCACGGTTAATTAAACCGGGTGACAACAGCATGCCGTGAGTTTCCGGATGATTAGAGTTATAAAGCAATGCGTACAGTAATGTCTGAAAGGCAGCCTTGTTTCTTTTTTCATCACGTGCAAAAAGTGATTCCACAGAATCAAAACCAAGGGAATCCCTGCCGGTTTTATAATCAACGATACGCAACTGATTATCCTTGCTGTCTACCCGGTCTATCGTACCTCCTATCACTACAGTGCCAGGTGCATGATCAATCTTTATAGTACAAAGTAATCCCTGCTTTTCGATTGCCTCCATTTTGAAAGGCGCATGTATTTTATCCTTCTCTAAAATCTTGTCAGCAAATCGCTTTACTATTTCCCTTACCACAAGGCGTTGTCCTTCGTAATCTACTTTGCGTGTCGGCTCAAGCCTGTACTCCTCGATAAATGCATCATCAATCAATTTATCAATAATAACACCCGTTCCATCAAAGTCAGCTTGCTCTACCAGCTTACTATTCTTTTTTTCCTGTAAACCTTTATAAAACCGCTCCATCACTTCATGCAGGAAGTTACCCAAAACGCGTGCATCAATATCTTCTTCCACTTCATCCGGTTCTTTTATGCGGGCCACATACCGGAAATAAAATTTCAACCTGCACTCGATGTATGAATTTATGGCCGAAGGCGATATGCCTTGAAACTTTGAATTCCCCTCGTTCAATTTATAAATAGCTTTGAGCACGTTTTCATCTTTCTTTATGCTGATGGAGCTTAATGGAGTTGGTTCTACAGGATTATGCAATACCTGCTTTTCAATTTTCAGACCACTTTCAAAAATCAACTGGTGCAGATAACGGCTCATCTCACCCTGACCCAGCACATTGGTTTCAGTATTATAAAACAGGAATATGTTTTCTGCACGCTGCAACACCCGGTAAAACAGATAAGCATACATCGAATCCTGATGTTCAACCGTAGGAAGACTATAGGCGCGCCTTACGTTAAACGGAATATAAGAACCCTTTCCTCCAAAGGAAGGAAAAGAGCCTTCGTTTAGAGAAAGTATAAATACATTTTTAAAATCAAGGTTACGGGTTTCAAGTACGCCCATCACCTGCATGCCTTTTAATGGCTCGCCACTGAATGGAATTTTCTGAGCACCCACCAGTTGCTTCAGCAATCTCAGAAATGATTTTAATGACTTTACTCTTTCCTTAGCGCTCGTATCATCAAATTGTCTGGCAGGTTCACCAATCACATCCTGAATGCGGTTGATCAGCTTGATAAACTGAAAAGCAAATTCCTTATCCAGATCGGTGATCGTATCCAGTGAACCGATCTCGCGAATGATGGCAGTAATATAAGGAAGCAGCCCCTCTTGAGTATCACTAAAAATCAGACGATGTAACGGGAGTGCTGTCACCAGAAACTCTTGCGGAATAAATATCCAGTTATGATGTAAGATCTCTTTTCTTTTCTCATATGAAACAACCGCATCGGCAGCCACCACATACGGATGACCTAAAATAGCCAGCACCTGCCGGTGATTGAAGTGATCTTTCTTCTTCCCGATCTGCAATTCTACCAGCAACTCAATCAACGTGTAAAAAGGCGTGCTGTTTAATCCAAACCCCATCGTCACATTCAGTTTTTCAGCTCCTTTGGGAATGCTGTATAAAACTGGCATCAGCAATTTTTCATCTGGCAGCACGATCAGCGTTTCCTCTGTCGACATGCCTTTCTCCAGTTGCTCATTCAAAATCTGACCCATCAGTTTGGTCTGGCCTGCCGGTTGGGCCGAGCCAAATACATGCAGGATTTTATCTTGCCGGAAATGAGAAGGGAAACTTGCAGGAAATGTTTTTTTCAATACTGAATGCTGTTGGTATTCCCTGAAAAACATTCCCGCCTCCTGCTGATCATTGTTTACATAATATTCATCACCATCCCAGAAAACCTGACTTCCATTTTCGACAAAATAACTTATGATTTTCTCTTCTGCCCTGGTGAGCGCATTGAATCCCGCAAACTTTACGTTGACCGGATTGTATTTCCTGGATGCTTCCGCTGAAATATTTTCTGCTACCTGCCGGTGCATCATTCCTTCATAGGCAAGGCCTTCCGCTTCGAGCTGGCTTTTAAATGTTGCATAGAGATTGAAAAGCTTCGTCCAGACGTCAAGAAACTTTTGTTTATTTTCTGTCAGATTTTCTTCGAAGCTCAGCCAGAATTCGGTAAGGAATTTACGTTGCTCATCGGTGAGATAGTCATAACCAGCATCGAGTTCTTTCAGATTGCGCAGATCTTTAAAAAGTTGTTCTGCATTCACCATGTATTTGTCAACCTCATCAAAATCGCGCAGCAGCATATCGCCCCAGAAATAAAACTGATCGAAAGATTCGCTCTTTGCTGCCGTTGCGCTTACTCACTTGCTGATAGGATTTATGAAGGCGGTGAATCAGCTCCAGTTTATCAGGAACTTTGCATGAGCTGAAAGAAGAAATAAATTCTTCTATGGTAATCAGGTTGGGGGCAAATACAGGTTTGTCAATAATTTCACTCAGGTGCTTACGGAAATATAACGCAGCCCTGCGGTTTGGAAACACAACCGTGACTGCATCCAGGGATGGATTCTCTTTATAAATCTGAAGGGCGAGTTCTTTAAGAAATGATTCCATACGTTTTTATAATCCTAACCCCAGTTGACTATCATCTTTCTTGCTAACCTTGATCACTTTGCCAGGAGGCACAGAAACCACTTCACCCGATTTTATATACAGTAAAAATCCTTCCACCTCAATAAAATTCATTTTACACAGTATATCGATATACGAGGCTACCTGAAGTGAATCACTTTTAGAAGGTTCTCCGGTTTTAAAATCAACCACCACTGCCCTGGTGCCACGAATCATCAGGCGATCAATCCGGCTGTCCCCTTCACCTGGCAACAGTATTGGAACTTCGGTTCGCACATCCCAGTCTTTTGCAAACCAGCTTTCAATCATGGCGTTGGCAAAGAGCTCATCCATTAACCCGGCAATGGCTGGCTTTTCATCATCTGTTATCACGCCATCCGCAAGCAGTTGATTGAGTACATCCTGTAACTCATCTTTATATTTTATTCGCGAAAGAATCGTGTGAAGGTGAATTCCGTATTTGATTCTTTTTGAAGTTTCCGTTGGATCCTGAAAATGACCTTTTGAAGTTTGCCTGATCACGAGTTTACCGTGCCACGATGAAGAATAATAATCCTTCAGTCGTATGAGCTTATTCGTTTCACTTTTCTTGTGACTGATTTTTAAAGACCATTCGCCCGATTTCCATATATGAGTTTCATGGTTCCATCCTGCCTGTAGTGATTCAGAAATTCCGATCGACTGATGAAGAATATTGCTGACAGATTGTTTTCCTCCATTTTCCGGATGCGATGCCATCACAATCAATCCATGTTCGGCACGCGTGAGTGCCACATACAGCAGATTCAGATTATCGAGATAACAGCGGGCCCTTTCTTCTTCATAGAAAGAGGCGAACAAAGTATCCTTTAATGCGCTTGAATATCTCACGGGCAAATGCCCCGCTTTATCAAAGGGTTCTTGCTCAGAATTTACCCACAAGGTAACCGGCATGCTGTGATCAAGCTCCCACGAACAGAATGGAATAATCACATACTTAAATTGCAATCCCTTTGATTTATGCAAGGTGAGTATCTGCGCAGCATCAATCTCACCCGAAACCTGAATGGATTTTTTTTCTTTGTTTTCTTCCCACCATTCCAGAAAAGCTCCCAGATCATTTCGCTCCCGTGAAGTGAAATCCAACACCAGATCCTGAAAAGTCTGGAGGTAACTCAGCTCACCAACGTTCTTCCCTAAATCAAAAATTGAATCAGGGATTCTGTCAATTCAAATAATGGAAGTTTTTTCAAGAATACTTTCTGTTTTGAAAAGCCTTCAGGCAAACTGTTTTCGAAATCCATTTGATTGATTCCCGCAAATACTTCCGCGAGCTCACGATCTGGCTTATGCATTCGTGCATATTCATAGCCAAGTTGTGCCCGGGCAATAGCATCATCGGTATTCAGTAAATATTTTAGGGCGCTTACCAGCAAATTCACAGATGCCGCTCCTTCCAGGCGCAGCGACTCATTGGAAAACACATCATACTTACAATCTTCTTTCGCCTCAGCAGACTTTTTATATTCCAGCAAATGTGCCACGATCTGCTTGCCTTCGTCATTTCTTACGAACCAGTATGGCAATGTCTTTTAAGGTCGCTCCCAGTTGCTGCAACTTTTCAAGCTGCTTTGGAATCTGCCGCAAGGCAATCTCTTTCCATTTTTCTTCATCGGTCTTTTTTATGAATGACACCTCCACAAAACCGAGTTCATCTTTCTGTGTGGCCTGTTCAATATCCTTATAAGCCTCTGCGGAAATGGTGTGTCCTGTTTCCTTTGAAACCAGCTCAGCAGCCGATTTAAAAATGGCATTATTAAATTCCACCACATGCCTGGCGCTTCTGAAATTCTGATTTAAATTTTTCAGCTCCGTGCGACCACCACCAATATGCGATTCTACTTCACGCTGCAGCAAATTCAGATCACCACCACGCCACCGGTATACGGCCTGCTTCACATCGCCCACTATCAGGCTTGGATATCCCTGATCAAGTCCGTTGTTCAAGCAATGGCAAAAAGTTTTTCCACTGCAAACTTGAAGTGTCCTGAAACTCATCGATCAGGAAATTCTTATAGAATGATCCTACCTTTTCATAAATAAAAGGAGTATCACTGTCATTGATCACACCCGACAAAAAATGAGAAGCATCTGCCAACAACATAATGCTGTTTTCATCTTTATATTCTTTCAGCTTGCGCGCTATGTCCGCAATGAGGCCAAAAGCATAAAAATTACTCAATGCTACATCAGCAGATAATGCAACTGAAAAATTCTTCTCCCTGAATTCCAGTATTTCATTGAGCAATGGAATGAGTCTGTCTTCAGCCAGTTGTTGAATTACTTCCTTATGCGGAGAATCTTTGTTCGGCCAATTGATACTTTGCTGATATTCCTTTTCAGCACGTTTACCTTTCTTTTCTTCATTAAAGTCGTTTACAGACGAAAGAACAGATAACTTTTTAAGATAACTGTAAGCGCCACCATTGGCATATTTAAAATCTTCAGTACTCGCAATTACGTTGCTGAATAAGTTGAACAGCCTCACTGGCTTTTGACTTGATCGTATTGAGAAACGAAAACTTTATATTCCTTAACTCAGATAATAATTCCGGAAAGAAGGTCGGACTGGCGCTTCGTTTATAAAGTTCATTTTCAATAGCCTTGAAATCTTCTTTGAAAATTTCCCTTGAAAAATCCCGCAAACTTCTGCGCACATCCCACGACCGATCGTTCATCAGATTCTCATGGGCAAACTCTACCACCCAGTCTGTCAGATTTTTATTGGTGCCGAGTTCATCGATCAGGTTGTCAATCACTTCTGTGAGAACAGGCTCCTGGTCAACTTCAAGCCTGAAATCACCTGCCAGGCCTGCCTCTCTGGTAAACGAACGGATAACCTTTTGAAAGAATGCGTCAATCGTGCTGATTGAAAACTGCGAATAGTTGTGCAATATTTCTGAGCGGACATCCTGCGCATAATTTTGAAATGTAGCCGCATCCAGATTGAGTTCCTGTTGTAGCTCAAGGGATAAGTCATTCTGAACACCATTCGAAAAATCATTCAGGTAGGAAAGAATACGATCCTTCATCTCCTGGGTTGATTTATTGGTGAATGTTACCGCCAGGATATGTTTGAAATATCCTGCCCTGAATCGTAGTGCCAGTTTTAAATATTCTTTGGCCAGCGTGCGGGTTTTGCCTGAACCGGCAGATGATCGATAAATGGAGAAAAGTGCAGCCAAAAAACTATTTGTTTATAACTACGATTTACAAATTTATATGGAAAGCCCATCGGTATAAATGTTTTTCTTATTTCGTCATTCCAACTCGATTTAGTAGTTAAATTTTAATATCTTGAAGAGCCTATGGTATGAGAAAATTCTACTTGTTTATTTCCAATCTGTATTACTCGTTTCCGGTTCAGCTGTTGCTGAATAACATCAGGCGCAATCATGTGCTCATATTGTGCTGGATTATTCTTTTCGCCATGATCACCGGAAACTTTGGCAAATACCTCGGTATTCCTTACCTGTTTCTCGATCCCGAATATCTGAATGAAGTTGGCTTCATGAGTTTTTTTATCATGGGGCTGCTCACCGCTGGTTTTACAATGGCCTTCCACATCACCTGCTATATTTCTGATGGCCACCGGTTTTCATTTGTTGGCACGTTGCCCAATCCATTTAAAAAGTTCAGCGTCAACAACAGCATTATACCAGTTGCTTTTTTGATCACCTATGTATATCAGATTGTGTTCTTTCAGATCAGTAATGAATACACAACCAAAATGGGTCTGGCGCAGAACCTGCTCGGTCTGTTTCTTGGGTACATAGTCATGACCATGTTTTTCTCCATTTACTTCAGGCTCACCAACAAAGATATTTTCAGATATATGGTGTGCCGCATAGACGAAAAGCTTAAACAGAATGTGAAAGTAACTCGTGCCAGCGCCATGCGGAAACTGGATATCGCAAGAAAAAAACAAGTACGCGTAGATCATTACCTTACTGGCTATCTCAGAATAAAACCTGTTGACACCAGCACTTTTTACGACCGCAACACCATCATACAGGTATTTGATCAGAATCATTTTAACATCGTGGTCATTGAGATGTTCATTTTTATTGTTGTACTCCTGCTGGGGTTGTTCAAGGATTATCCATCCTTTCAAATTCCTGCAGCAGCAAGCGCTATCATCTTCCTCACCATTTTTGTGATGCTGTCCGGTGCATTCTCGTATTGGTTTGGCGGATGGTCCGCTACGGTTGCATTGATTTTATTTCTGTTGGTAAATCATCTGGTGGGCGAAGATTTCTTTGATAAAAAATACGAAGCCTTTGGATTAGATTATGGCGTACTGCCCGCAGATTATTCCATACATGCCTTGCAGCGTCAGATTGACAGTACCACGATGGAACACGACCGGCAGGCAATGCTTCCTCAACTGGAAAACTGGCGTAAAAAATTCGATCACAAACCAAAGATGGTTTTCCTCTGTGCGAGTGGCGGTGGCAAGCGTGCCTCTCTCTGGACACTCAATGCCTTGCAAACTGCAGACAGTCTTTCAGGTGGAAACCTGATGAAGCACAGTGTATTGATAACCGGTGCTTCGGGCGGTCTTATTGGTGCGAGTTACTTTCGGGAATTGAAACTGAGAGAACAGAAGGGTGAGCAGATTAATCCCTATGCCAGGGTGCATCGTGAAAAAATCTCCACTGATAATTTAAACCCTTTGATTTTCAGTTTACTCGCGAACGATCTCTTTATTGGGTTGACCAAATTTGAATATGCCGGAAAGGCTTACACACGTGACCGTGCTTTTACATTTGAAGACCAGCTGAACCAGATCACGGAAGGATTGATGGACAAACCCATTCGTGAATATCTCAAGGATGAGACCGAGGGAAATATTCCTATGGTTATTCTCACACCAACGGTAATCAATGACGGACGCAAACTGTATATCGCATCGCGGCCTGTTTCATTTATGAACTCTGAAATTGAAAACTATACTAATTATTATCAGGCCAAAGTAAGTGGTATAGATTTCCATCGCTTCTTTAAAGAGCAGGATTCGGAAGACCTTCGGTTCCTATCCGCACTGCGCATGAGCGCTACGTTTCCATACATCACACCAAACACAACCTTGCCCACCAACCCTCCTATTCAGATCATGGATGCCGGCATCTCTGATAATTTTGGCGTGTCTGATGCTGTTCGATTTCTATACGCCTTCAGGGAATGGATAAAAGAAAATACGGCAGGAGTTGTGTTTGTTTCGATTCGTGATTCACCCAAGCTCCGGCAAATCAATGAAAAAAGTTCGCAAACCATTATGGATAACATGACACAACCCATAAGCAGTGTATATAATAACTTTGAAAACTTTCAGGATATCACCAGCGACATGCTGATCGGACAGGCACACTCGTGGCTGCCATTGCCCATAGATCGTATCGATATTGAATATCAGTCAGAAAATTATACTGTGGTACTTCAAAAAATGGACAGCATCAGAAACAACAGTGCCCGCGCCTCATTGAGCTGGCGGCTGACTACCCGTGAAAAACAAGGAATAGTCAATAACATCTACTCAGATAAAAACAGGGAAGCGATTCAAAAGCTCCTGAAAATACTGGAATAACTATTTCGTTGCAGATGGTCCTTTCAATACCTGACCATTTCGCACACCGGTATGTTTTCCGTTTTCAATGGCCACTTCTCCGTTTACAATCACAAATGAAAATCCTGTTGAGTAAGCATGAGGATTTGTGTACGTGGCGGCATCGCCTACTGTTTTCTCATCAAATACAACCAGGTCGGCAGCCATTCCTTCCCGCACAAGACCACGATCGCGCAAGTTGAATTTCTGTGCGGGTAATGAAGTCATCCTGCGGATAGCTTCTTCCAGCCGAATCACTTTTTGATCTCGTACATAGCGGCCCAGCACCCTCGCATTGGTGCCATAGGCTCTTGGATGAGGCATACCCGATCCGAATCTGGCAATCCCGGCATCGGAGGCAATCATGTTAAACGGATATTGAAGAATGCGTGTAAGATCCTTTTCATCCATACTAAAATAAACCATCTGTGTGCGGTTAATGGCACCTACCATTTCCAGAATAGTTTCCGCTTCATAGGCAGGTCTGGATTTTCTACCTCTTAACGTATTGATTTCAGATATATTTTTTCCGTTGTAAGTGGTATCCGGTGCATAGCGTGCCACCTGCGCGTAGGAATAGTTTTTCAATTTCTTCTTTTTGAGGTTATCAACCATTTCCTTTTTAATCTGGCTGCGGATAACGGGATTATTGAGACGCAACTTCAATGAATCACGACCCCCGCTAAATGCCCATGAAGGCAAAGTAGTGTCAAGCGTGGTGCTGCTCGCTACATACGGATACTGATCGATGGTAACATCAAGCCCTTCAAGCCGGGCACTTTCAACCAGGCCAAGGGTTTCAACAGAGCGGCCCCAGTTGGGTTTGTAAGTAACCTTGAAATGAGAAATCTCAACCGGAATGTTGGCTTCACGACCAATCGATATTGCTTCGCTGACAGCTTCATTTACCTTATCACCTTCATCACGGATGTGCGATGCATAAACACCATTATATTTCGAAGCTACTTTTGCAAGGCCAACCACCTCAGATGTTTTTGCATAGGTGCCCGGCACATAAATCAACCCGGTGGACATTCCTACAGCGCCATCCTTCATGGCAGTTTCTACCAGTGATTCCATGCTTGCCTGCTCAGCCGCATCAGGATCACGATTAACATCTCCCAACACCGCCCTTCGAACGGTGTTATGGCCAATTAGCGTAGCGATGTTTATGGAAGTCTTTATGGAATCAATCCGTTTAAAATATTTGTTTACTTCGAGGTTAGATCCGCCACAATTTCCGGTTACGACAGAGGTCACCCCATCAAAAATAAAATTATCTGCGGTGGGAACTGACACTTCGCTTCCTTCAATATGCGCATGCACATCAATAAAACCAGGGGCTACGATGAGCCCGGCAGCATCGAGTGTATGTTTCGCATCGTAATTATTCAGCTTGCCAATAAAGGCAATTTTACCATGACGGATACCAACATCCCCATAATACCAGGAGTTACCACTTCCGTCAATGATCTTTCCGTTTTTGATTAACAAATCAAAAGTCTGGGCACTCAGCAAAAGGGTATTGAGCAACAAACCAGTTAAAATGAGTAAAATCCGCATGGTGAAGAAGGTTATTTGTGAAAAGTAAACAAATGAAATAATTACCAAAAACATTATTACACCAAAACGATGATCGATTTATTGGGTAAATGAATAAGCGTGCGTAGATTGAACCGATATCCGGAAACATAATGGAATTTCTTTTCACTTCTAAATTTATAAAGATTGCCGCTACCTCTGCGATCCTTTTTGTCCTCCTTGATTTTTTATGGCTTGCGGTAATTGCTTCGGTCTGGTACAGGCAGACACTGGGGTATCTGGCCGACTTAGATCCTCAGGGTAAAATCATATTTAACATCCCATTTGGATTAATTGCACAGTTGGTCATTTCCATTGCATTGAGTGCGGTGATTATGATGGCCCTGCACATTGATAATCGACTCATGGTTGCCGTGGGTTGGGGCGCGTTTATAGGATTTGCCATTTATGCAACCTATGATTTCACTAACCTTTCCTTTGTAAAAGGATGGCCACTATGGATTGGTATACTGGATGTTTGCTGGGGTACTTTGCAAGGAGTACTTGCAGGTGTATATGTATTTTATTTTTACCGGTACTTCAGTTAACCAGCAGATCAGGGCTTTAAAGGGCAATTGTTTCGATCATGGATTTCAGAAAATATGTTCCCATCCGATTAGTGATTCTTTACCGATGGGTAAAAAAATCTTTTCAAGAACAATTAATTAAAAAAGGGTCTTATACTTTAATGGGGTGGCTCCAGGCTACATATAGCGTGAGTAACACGCTCATACCACTGGCCGCGCTACTTACATTTGGTCTCATTATCTATGACTTTGGATTCTTTACATTTTACAGTCATGACGAAAGGATGTATTCTTATCTATATTACATTCTCACTTTCCTCAAGGTATTGCTGATTGCCCGATTGCTTACCGAGTGGCTGGAAATTAAAAACCGGAAAACACACCTCTATAACTTTGGCCTGGTGATTCTGCTTTTCTATCTGAGCAGCATGAGCAAAAAGATTGTTTCCATGGAGGTGACGGAAACTTCTGATTTTATCAGAGATAAATTAATTATTTACGCAGGTGTAACTTTTTTGTTTTTTACCGAAGCTTCCAACCTGCTTAAATTTGTGTATAACCGAAGGCAAAATCCTGCCTTTATTTTTATTATCAGCTTTGCCGTGATCATACTTGGCGGAACTTTATTATTGATGCTGCCCAATGCTACTACCCAGGGAATATCACTGGTAAATGCATTATTCACTTCCACCAGCGCGGTGTGTGTAACTGGTCTTACTGTCATTGACACCGGAACAGATTTCACCATGATTGGTAAGGTGATTATATTATTTCTCATCCAGATCGGAGGTTTGGGAATTATGACCTTTACGGGATTGCTGGGATATCTGGCAGCCGGATCCGTTTCATTCCATAATCAGATGGTGTTGAAAAGCATGGTAAGCAGCAACCGGGTCAGTAATGTAATCACCATGGTAACAAGAATTATTTTGGTGACTTTATTCTTCGAAGGCATCGGGGCGTTTATGCTTTATATGAGTTTAGACAAGACCTTGTTCAGTAATAATATCGAGAGAGTTTTCTTTTCTGTATTTCATTCTGTTTCCGCATTTTGCAATGCTGGATTTTCAACTGAGTCAGCCGGATTATATACCGAATCGTTTCGCTTCAACTATCCCCTTCAGATGATTATTGCCCTGTTGATTATTCTGGGTGGCATGGGCTTCCCTATCGTATTCAATGTTTTTTCGTTCATCCGCATAAAATTCATTTCGTTGATTGCGCGAATCACCAAACATTCAAAACCTGAAGCAATCACCCGCATTATACAGGTAAATTCAAAGCTTGCATTAACCACTACTATCGTCTTACTGGTAACTGGTTTTATTTTATACTTCTCCTTTGAATACAACGCTTCTCTAAAAGATCATCCTACCCTGACAGGCAAAGTAGTCACTTCTTTTTTTGGTGCCGTTACACCACGAACTGCTGGCTTCAATACAGTAGACATGACAACCCTTTCATTACCTATGATCATGATCTACCTGTTCTTCATGTGGATAGGTGCATCACCATCATCCACCGGTGGTGGAATTAAAACCACTACGGCAGCTGTTGCTTTTTTAAATTTGCGCAGTGTTATACGCGGAAGAAGCAGAACTGAAGTCCATCGCACACAAATAAGTGAATTGTCGATAAACAGAGCCTTTGCGGTAATATTGTTATCCTTGTTGATAATCGGATCTACGGTATTTTTGATTTCAATCTTTGATGGCGATAAGGGAATCTTAAAAATCGCTTTTGAATCATTCTCTGCATTCAGTACCGTAGGCCTTTCATTGGGCATAACCCCCGGGCTTTCGGATGCAAGTAAAATCATACTTGTCTTCACGATGTTTATAGGACGTGTTGGTGTACTTACACTTTTCCTTGCGCTTGTAAATCAGATACAGGATCGGGTTTATCAGTATCCGATAGAAGAAATTATGTATTAGGCATTAAATGAAATAGTATGAAAATGATTGTATTCGGCCTCGGAAATTACGGATCATCTTTAGGCAGGAAACTGGTTGAATTGGGACATGAAGTATTTGGTGTTGATTCATCCAATGCGCTGGTGGAAAAAATGAAGAACCGTTTCACCTACACGGTAGCCATGGATGCCACCAATCGCGAGGCCATAGAGGGATTACCCTTGAAGGAAGCTGATATAGTGATTATAGCGATCGGTGAAAATGAAGGCACTATTATTTTGCTTGCCGCACTACTCAAGCAAATCAGTGTAAAAAGAATAATTTGCCGTGTCACTTCTCCACTTCAAAAAGCCATTCTGGAAAGTATGGGACTCACTGAATTCGTTTATCCTGAACTTGATTCTGCTGAACGCACTGCCTATACACTCGACTTCCGGGACGTACTCGACTCACACAGGATATGCGAGCAATATCAGGTAGCTGAAGTACATTTACCCGGGCGATACATGAATGTCAAAATCAGCGAAATTGATTTCGAAAATAAATACGGAATTCAATTGATCAGTGTGAAACGTACTATTGACGACCGTAACATCATTGGTGTAATGCGTAAAAAAAGAAAAACACTGGGCAAAGTAGGACCTGATTTTACCCTTCAGTCTGGAGATTCTATTATTCTTTTTGGAGAATCAAAAAAAATAAGTGAATTCCTGTTAGAATAATATGAACAAAAAACCACTGGTTGCTGAACAAATCCTCTCCTTTCTGGCATCCTTAGAAATTACGCTTTCTTTACCAAAAGGTGTCAACATATTAAATCCTTACCGGGATGAATACGCGATGCAACTATGCAGCCAGTTCTATACAAAATATTATAGCGATTCAGCGCCAAGAAGAATGGTTCTGGGCATCAACCCGGGCCGCCTGGGTGGCGGGCTTACCGGAATTCCTTTCACCGACCCTGTGCATCTTGAAAAATTCTGTGGCGTTGAAAATCAATTACAAAAGAAAGCAGAACTCTCCAGTACATTTATTTATGAAATGATAACCGCTTGTGGCGGACCCGAAAAGTTCTATTCAAAAATTTACATCAGCTCTATATCACCACTTGGCTTTACCAGAGAAGGGAAAAATCTGAACTACTATGATGATGCGCGGCTGCAAAAGAAAGTGGAGCCCTTTATCTTATCCTGCATGGAAACTCAACTTAACTTTGGAATAGACCGCAGTGTGGCTTACTGTCTCGGGGAAGGACAAAATTTCAAGTTTCTCGAGCAGATGAATGATCAGTATAAATTCTTTGATAAGATTATTCCGTTGCCGCATCCTCGCTTTATCCTTCAGTATAAGAGGAAGAATAAATCCGATTACATACAACGCTATATTGACGCATTAACCTACTGACGCGTTGTCCCTTACTCCTGAAAAGCACGCTTCTTGATCATTCCACCTTTGATGTCATTTATGCTATTCTCTACCACGAAAGCATCCGGATCAATCTTGGTAATTTCAGTTTTCAATCGCTGCAACTCCAGGCGGGTTACTACTGAATAGATTACATCCACATCAAAACTGCGGTGACCTTTTTTTCCATATCCACTCTTCCCTTTTAAAATGGTCACACCTCTTCCCAGCTTATTTATAATTGCATCCTTGATTTCTTCACTTTTTTCAGATACAATCATCACACTGGTGTACTCTTCAATACCATGCACAACAAAATCAACCGTTTTGGATGCAACAAGATATGTCAGAATCGCATATAAAGCTGTCTCAGTGTTAAGCAGGTACGCAGCAACTGAAAAGATGATGATGTTAAACACCAGTATAAAATCGCCAACGGTAAGTGTTGTCTTTCGGCTTGAATAAATGGCCAACACTTCCGTCCCATCAATCACACTGCCACCCCGGATTGATAATCCAATTCCGGCACCCAAAAAAAATCCTCCAAAAACGGAAATTAAAAGTTTATCATGCGTGATGATTGGAAATTCAACCCAGGCCAGTACAAGAGCCAGCAAAGTAATGGCAATCATCGTTCGGAGTGCAAATTTCTTGGAAACCTGTGTATAGGCTATGACAACGAACGGGAAATTAATCACTACCACAAGTAAAGAGAGATTAATGTCTGTTACAATATTAGTTAACAGGGATATTCCCATCACCCCACCATCCAGAAACTTGTTTGGAAGCAAAAAACCCTTTAATCCAAACCCCGCAGAAGCAACACCAAAGGCAATAAAGAAGACATCTTTGATGGTTCGCTCGAGATTAATTCTGCGGATTCGCAGATTTTGAAGTTGTTGAAGTCGCTGCTGCGTGCTCATGGCTACAAGTTAAATAAATTAACAAAGTGATTCGTAAACTTTTATCTCAAAGTCAGGCCCTGCATCTTTGCACGCGAATTGAATTTATGACATCACGTGATCAGCTTCAGAAAACACTTACGCTCATACAGTTAGAGAGGCAGGCCGACCTGGAACAATATCGCCAGAAAGTATTGCTGCGATCCATTAGTCAACGCACCAAAGAAGGCACCACCTGGTATCCCGTTCGTCTGCTTCGCGATTATATTGGCACTGGTGAACGAATCATCATTGAAGTTGAAAAAACAAACCAGCTGGATCAACCCAGCTCCTTTCAAAGCGGAAAACTGGTGAGCGTATTCTCCAATGCATCAGGCACTCCCAATAAACATCATCAGCAAGGGGTAATCAATTATGTGCGCGATAACATGATGGTAATCACCATCAATGGCGATGATTTACCTGACTGGATAGATGCTGGCATGCTCGGTGTGGATGTCATGTTTGATGAGATGACCTACAAGGAGATGGAATATGCGCTGAAGGCGGTGATGAAAGCAGAGGACAACCGGGTGGCGGAATTCAGGGAGATTTTACTGGGCGAACAGGTTGCCGGTTATCAGTTGCCAGCTATTGGTTATCGGCAAACCGGAAACTGGCAACGTACTCAATGAAAGTCAGCAATCAGCTTTGTTAAAAATATTTTCATCACCAGATGTTGCCTTCATTCATGGCCCTCCCGGAACAGGAAAGACCACTACGCTCGTGCAGGCAATCCGGCAAACAATAAAAGATGAAAAACAGGTGCTGGTGTGTGCTCCGAGTAATGCCGCCATTGATTTGCTGGTTGAAAAACTTTCCGAACACGGATTGCAGGCATTACGAATTGGGCATCCTGCACGTGTAACCGAACAATCGCTGAGCAAAACACTGGATGCACGCATTGCTGCACATCCACATTTCAATGAACTCCGTGCATTAAGACGAAAAATGGAAAATGCGCGCAGCATGGCTCATAAGTACAAACGCAACTTTGGCTATCATGAAAAGGAACAGCGCAGAACACTGTATGAAGAAGCACGTTCACTGAAGGCCGATGCCGATGTACTGGAATTTTATATCGTGAATGATTTACTCAATACCAGCGATGCGATCTGCTGTACATTGGTAGGTTCATCACATCCCGTTCTTCGCGGAAGAAAATTTAAAACGGTTTTTATCGATGAAGCGGGTCAGGCGCTGGAACCAGCCTGCTGGATACCTTTACTGAAATCGCAGCGCGTGGTGCTGGCAGGAGATCATCAGCAACTGCCACCCACCATTAAATCGCATGAAGCTGCCGTGCAAGGTTTATCAAAAACCCTTTTTGAAAAAGGAATTGAAAAGCATCCGGCTAATTCGCAGATGTTGCAGGTGCAGTATCGCATGCACGAGGCCATCATGAAATTCTCTTCCGATTATTTTTATAAAGGAAGCCTGGTTGCTCATCCCTCCGTTGCACACGAACTTTTGAGGCCCAATCAATCGCCCGTAGAATTTATAGACACTGCAGGATGTGGATTTACTGAAGAACAGGATAAGGAAACCCTGAGCCGCTATAACAAAGAAGAAGCCGCATTGCTAATCAAACTCGTTGAACGATTGATTGATGAAATCGGAATCGAAACGTGGCTGGAACAAACCCTGACGATGGGAATCATCACACCCTATAGTGCACAGGTAGATCAGCTACATCGACTGGCCGAAGGATCCGCACAACTCGAGCCTTTGCATAAATTGATTTCGATCAACACCGTAGATGCCTTTCAGGGTCAGGAGCGCGATATCATTGCCATCAGTTTTGTGCGAAGCAATGACAAAGGTGAAGTCGGATTTTTATCAGATATACGAAGAACCAACGTGGCCATGACGCGGGCGAAAAAGAAACTGATTATGGTTGGCGACAGTGCCACACTGGGATCGCATCCGTTTTACACAAAGTTGATCGACTATGTGCAGGCTGGTGATTTCTATAAAAGTGCGTTTGAGGTGTAAACGAAATTCTGAATACATTTAATATCAAATTAATCTCTTCGTTATGAAATTAAGAATTTATCAGGTTGATGCTTTCACTGATAAAGTATTTTCAGGTAATCCTGCAGCTGTGTGTCCGCTGGATGAGTGGCTGCCCGACACCGTTATGCAAAATATTGCACTGGAAAATAATCTTTCTGAGACTGCATTCTATGTGAAACAAGGGAATGAATACGTGATCCGCTGGTTCACTCCCGCTGTGGAAGTAGATTTATGTGGACATGCAACCCTGGCTACTGCCCATGTGTTATTCAATCATGAACATCATGCTGGCAATGAAATCACTTTTCACTCACCGCGCAGTGGCGAATTAAAAGTTTTCCGCAATAATCATTTACTCACGCTCGACTTCCCTACCGATACATTGAATAAAATTCAATGGTCTGGTGAAATGAATGCAGGCTTTAACTTTATCCCTATTGAAGGATTTAAAGGGAAGACGGATTACCTGCTGGTGTTTGAAAGTGAAGATCAGATTAAAAACATTCAACCCAACTATGAGGTAATATCAAGATGGAAAGTGCGTGGCGTGATTGTTACTGCCAAAGGTAAACAGGTTGATTTTGTATCCCGTTTCTTTGCGCCACAATGCGGAGTGAACGAAGATCCGGTAACCGGTTCGGCCCATACCACCTTAACACCTTATTGGGCAGAGAAACTTCGGAAAACAGAAATGACTGCCATCCAGCTTTCAGACCGAAAAGGATATTTAACGTGCAAATATATGGGTGACCGGGTTCACATCAGTGGCCAGGCCAGGACGTATCTGACAGGTGAAATTGTGATCGGATAAAGAATGCTGTTTCTGAAAAAAATCAAAATGTCCTGTTCAACGGAATGTTAAGCTGCTCCGCAATTCTTTTCATCTCTTCGGCTAAGGATTGATATTCCATTTTCCTTTCCAGTTCTACCGACTTACCGTGATCATACTCCAGCGTACTGATATATTCATTGAAATCCGCTTGTCTGTCCATTGCACGACTGGTAGCGTTATATACATGCCTTTGTTTATCAAGTCTGATACAATTCAACGTAGTGAATTTGATTTCTTCAGATTTCGTTTTGATCCACAAAAAATAAAATGAATCAGTGATGAGTTTTTTATCCATATCAATTTGGAGGATATACTTACTCGAAAATAAAATCAATGATAAAATAACCAGCAAGAAAATAATCCATTGATGATGTGCTGCATAAATCAGATATCCGCTTCCAAAAACACTTCCGGCAACGATCGTCCACTTAAGCGTTTCTGAAAAATAATTATCCTTTAGTTTTACTATCATTATCAGATGGTTAACGTGCTGAAAAAAAACAATCATTTTATTAATCCTTCCATGAACGGGTAATAAAAAAGCATTTAATTGATCACCACAATTGGGAAATCATTTCCAAAAGAATACCCGGAAGGAAACTGTGGCTTGCCTTTATACTTCTCAGAAAGTTCGGGCACCCTGTTTTCAATATAAGCGCTTAACTCTTTTATCGTTATTCGCTTATCACCATTGTCCGCTTTGCCGCTAAGCCCTTCCAGCAAGGAATAGGTAAACACACCATGACCTAAATCCTTAAACTCGGTGGCAAATTGCTCTGTACCTGTGGCGGTAATCCAGAATGTTCCCGTGCTTCTTGCCAGTTGTGCCATTGCCTTTTCTTCAGCCGCGCCCCGCAACGCAATTACATCAATGGCGCCTGCCGACTGGCAAGCATCCAGGATAAAAACCTGCTTCTGCGCTCCGATGTTCTTGGAAATTTCTTTCATTTCGGTAGCTGAAAGTGCTTTGTCGTTCAGCATATCATCCCTGCCATAAAGTTGCGTAACGTCATGAGGTACCAGATAAAATTGCGACTCCGTTGTTTTACCATCCGACATCACACCATGGCCCGCATAATAGAAAATGAAAAGATCCTGTTCTTTTGCCTGTTTCTGAATTTCTGAAAACGCAGCCATTAAACCTGCCTTCGTAGCTTTACTGTCGCGAAGGCTTTTTACCACAACCTGTCCAAATAAATTTGTGCTTCCTTTTTTTACTTCATTTTCAAAAGAAGATGCATCGGCTACGGCAAAATTCAAGTTATACTTTGGATTTCGATATTCATTTACGCCAATGGTGAGCAGAAAGAGTTTTGGCTTCTCATCAGACTTTCCTTCATACACTACCGTTATCTTGGTCTTCTCTGAATCAAGACCTTGTTTGCTACGTGCGGTAATGTAAAAGTAGTTTTCCTGACCAAACGCATCCGTAAGAGTTGCTTTCAATTGCATGGTGCCAGGTGCTTCTCCGTCAGCATTTTTTACTGTATGTACAAGCTTATTATTCTGGTATAAACGTACTTCATCAATCTGATGGGCATTTTTTTCAGCGGCTACCGCAATGACAATATTTTTTTGTGAAGTCTTTATGGAAGGAATTGAACCTCCTGTTGCATTGACGGGTTTATTGTCAATCGATTTTATTTTAAGCTCTGGGATTTCCTTTGCCGCCTGTTCTACTTTAAATTCCTCACGTACCCCCTTTTCGCTGAGCAATTGACCCAAAAGCTTTGGAGTGAAGCTCGCGTCAAATGTATTCTCCAGCGGAATCGAATAGAATCCGACACGCCATGAAAGATTTTTAATCGCATCGAGTGATCCATCCATCCTGCCATCGGAAGCAATGACTGCCCATTCGTCATTGTATAAATGAATATAGCCCACTACGCCTTTCTTTTCAGCATTATAGATATACAATAAACTTTTATTAAATCCACCGATGATAAAATTCCTGCCGTCATTGATGCCAAATACATTTCGTGGAAAATGATCAAGCTTACGGAGCAGCCGTACCTTGCTTGCAAATTGATTGGATATTAATTTATTCTCAACCAGATCATAGATCTGGATGGAACGATCATCGGTTGTAGCAATTATGATCCGGTTATCTTTATCAACATCAAGGCTGGTATAGCCTCCCAAAGAAATAATATTGAAGATTTCGTTGATGAGCTGTCCACGTCCTGAAGCGATATCCCACTTCATCAAAATTCTTGAGTTCGATTTGTGCCCTGAGTACAACGTATTGCCATCATAACTATACCGGACAGCTGTGGTGGCGCCCTGAAGACCATTTAACTTTTTAACTATACTCTTGCTTTGTGTATCAAGGATCAGGATAGGATATTTTTTAAGCATGTAACCCACTGCTATACCAGTGCCCACGGCCACGTTTTTATAATCAGGACTAAAGGCAAGTGAGCTAACCTGAGGTGCTCCAGAAGTCACTTCCGAAATTATTTTAAATGCTTCGAGATCAATAAATGAAATCACGCCTTTATTATCTCCAACTACGGCAAGGCGAGTGTGCTCGTCAATCTCGAGGCATCGTAATTTATTTTTAAGAATAACCGTGTTGATTAAACTTCCGGTTTTCAAATCAAATACTGCGATAGAGTTATCAAACCCAGCAGTGATAATTTTTTCTCCGTCAGGAGAGATAATTATTTCGATAAGATTGTCATGGTATCCGGTGATGCGCTTTAAAAATCTGCCCGTTCCACCTTCATAAATTTTAATCACTTTTCTTTTCGTTGGCTACCGCAATAAACCGCTGGTCCTTGCTGATGGCGAAGTCAAGCATATCACCGTCTGCACCAGTACTGTTTATTTTGAGAGAAGAGAAATCAGCGGTTTCATTTTCCTGGGCGCTGAGGAAAGCTGGAAAAATAATGAGCGTAAAAATCAGCCAACGTGTTATCATAGTAAATTAGTTCACGACTAATTTAGTAATTATAATCTACAATTGCTTCTCTGGCATCCGGTCTATTGATCTTTCAGTATCGAAAGGATATTACGCTATCAATCTACCAGCCGTTACCGTTTTAAAAATCAGTATTGGCCTCTTTCAAATCCAATGGCTTGATCCAGATATTCCTGTACAGAACATCATGACCTTCGGCTTGTAATTTCAATCCACCGGGACGGTCCGTGATTCCTTTTCCTCCATCGTTGCCGCCATCAATACCCGAGTTGATGCCACCAAACACCTGGCTGATGATCTGATTGGTGTGCGCCTTCTTGCCATTGAAGTAAACGGTTACCATTGGCTTTTCAACCAACTTGCCATCCTTAAAGCGTGCTGCACGGAAAACAATGTCATAGGAATTCCATTTTCCCAAACCGTTGTAGGCAAAATATGGAGACTTACTTTCGTTGATAACGGCACCCAAACCATGAGAGGTAGAGTCACCATCCAGTATCTGAATTTCATAACGGTTTTGTAAGTACACACCACTGTTACCTCCCGGATTCGCAATCAGGAACTCAACGTGGGCACGAAAATCACGAAACTCTTTTTTGGTAACGATATCAGCTGCGCCATAAAGTCCACCAGCGGCAGCAGGATCATTTGAACTTACTGCTGTGCCCTTGTCAACCGGATCTTTTACAATCTGCCATTTGATGGGCATGGTCGCTTTTAACCTCGGACCACTCCAGTAAATCCACTTGGCGTGCAGCATCTTTTCACTTCCATCAAAAAAGACTTCAGCTCCTTTCGGGGGTTTGACGCCAACGCCTGTCTGGGCATCAACATTAATAATAAAAGCAAATGAAAAAAGTATAAAGACAATGAGAGAGATGCCTTTTAATGAAGCTTTGGATGTGTTCATAATTAGATTCTTTTTAGACGGTGGAATAATGTATTTTCTTCAATATGAGGTACACGAACTAAATATCCAACATTTATTATACCAACTTTCTTCGCTGGGCATGCTTATTTTCTGAGATGCCTAATCCATTGAAAACGTATCCGAAAAAATGACTCGAATGTGAAAGGTAGATTCTTGTCCTGAATGGCTTCATCTCTAATATAACCCAGACCGTAGATGTACGCTGCCCTATTCCCTGATTTCGTATTCCTTATAGGTTTCTGGAATTACTTTCCCATCATAAAAATCGAATTCAATTCTTCTCTTTCTACGGGAATCCTTGAAGGCTACATGATGTATGTGATTATTCAGAATGGCCGGAAAATTCTTAATAGTGTCTCCGGATTTGAAGAAATACCATTCCGTCACCAGTGTATCGCGATAATATAATGCCGACCGAAACTGTTCACCCGACTCGTAATAACTTTCAGAATTTTGATGACGCAATCCATCTTTAAAAAAAGTTTCAGATGCCTTAGGTCCGTGGTGAAAGAAATCAACACGCAAATCAATTCCATTGGATTGATGGTATATAACCGTTTTGAAAAACTGAGAACCATCTATAGGCTTCTTCTCGGTCATACCAAAATAGGCCCATGATTGTATGGCCCAATATATTCCATATCCAATAGCTAAAAGTAATACGTTGGCTATAGTTCGACTAGCAAATTCGTTCCATTTATTTCGTTTTAAACGTTTCTCCACCCTGGCCCTTACTTCTTTCAGGTCATACGATTCATAGGTGAGCTTTCTTTGTTTAACTTCTTCTTTATATACCTCGCGTGCAGATTTCTTCTTTCCCAGCAATTCACGGTTATACTTAAGCGTATCACCCATTTGCTTTAGAAATCCATCACCTAACATTTTTTTTGTGATTAAAAACTTGCTTGATTAAAACCAAATGTGGAAAAAAAAATAAAATCGAATTTAATGTAACTTTAAGAAATCCCCATCAATAATCAACAGCTTCACTCCGTTTTCAGAAACCGAACGATGAGAACTTAAATTATCCGAAACGATATACGTCATGCCTTTCGTTAACGTAAACAGATCACCATTTTCCATTTCACTCGTAAACTCTCCCTCAAGGCAATGAACAATATGGCCTTTCTGGCACCAGTGATCAGCCAGATAACCGGCTGAGTATTCCACCATGCGAACACGAAGTCCTTCAAATTGAAGTGTCTGCCAGAAGGAAGTACCCGTTTCGCCAATGTGTTCTGTTTTTGGAACGGTGCTCCAGTCGATGGTGTGAAAGGGAATATTACTCATAGAAAATCTTGATTGATGTTCCAGCTAATTTTCTCATACGCTCAATTTATTTTTTTATACGTTGCAACTCATCCTTAAAAAACGCAATCGCCTGATCATAGTATTTATCAATCATAACCCCCGGGCCATGCGTGCCACCAGACACAATCACCAGTTCACTCAATACTCCCGCAGATTGTAATTTATTAAATAGCTGTTCACTCTGGCAATGCGGCACCAGCGGATCTTTATCACCATGAAAAATCAGAAAGGGTGGATTCAATTTATCCACATAGGTGACAGGATTTGCCAGTGCAGTCTTGCCCTTATTCTCCTGAATGGCTCCTCCTATCAATGATGACTCCGGTGAGTTCACATCATCATGACTCATCGTGCTGCCGCATTTATCCATAATCAGAAAATCGGTGGGTCCAAACCAGTCTACCACCGCATTGACTGCGCTACTCGTTTGTGTATAATTTCCCAGACTTCCTTCTATGTCGATATCAAGACCATTGATCGTTTTCAATTTGGTAGCGTTGGTAGTACCTGCAAGTGCTGACAGATGACCACCTGACGACCAGCCGGTAATACCAATGAAAGAATTGTCGAGCGAAAACTGTTGACTCCTGGCTCTTACAAAACGAATAGCCGCTTTTACATCCTGAATCTGTGCAGGAAAAATGGCATCACGGCTTGAACGGTGATTGATGCTCACCACGGCAAAACCATTCGCTAAAAGCTTTTGCCCCCAACCATCATTGTATACGGCTGCCTTGGAAGAATTTGAAAAGAACGCACTTCCATAAATTGCGATCACCACAGGAAATGGAGCCTGGCCACTGGCCGGTAAATGAATATCCAGTCGGTGACCGATAAAGCCATCACCCACATAATCGACATCGAGCCAATGTCTGGAAGATTCGATTGCAGTTTTTGTTACATCCCGTTCTTTTGGCTGGGAAAAAGAAGTGATCGAGATGAAGATAAAAATGAAAGGAAGTTTTTTCATGACCATAGACATAATCTTTGTGATTCAATTTATTATTTTCCGCTCTTTAAAACAGATGATGCTTCCTGATCATCATACTGTGCAATCAGTTGCAGTAACTGATGCTTCAGACCGTCAGTTGATTTTCTTGTACGCTTTCGTGCCGTATAGATTTTTCATTTCGGAAGGATCATTCTCAAGATCATACAATTCCCAGAAGTTTTTTTCTCCATAAAAGCGGATCAGTTTATAGCGGCTGGTGCGGATTCCAAAATGACGATACACATGGTGTTCGCCAGGAAATTCGTAATAGTGATAATAAACGCCACTGCGCCAGTCTTTGCTGTCCTTGTTGCTATTCAACAAGGGAAGTATGGATTCTCCCTGCATATCTTCAGGCACCGGCAATCCGGCCAGCTGTAAAAACGTAGGTGCCAGATCGATGTTCTGAACGAGGTTATTATTTTGACTGCCCGGCTTGATCATTTCAGGATAGCGGATGATCAGCGGTGTGCGCATCGATTCTTCATACATAAACCGCTTGTCAAACCAGCCGTGTTCACCCAGATAAAAACCCTGATCGGAAGTATAGATGACGAGTGTATTCTCCAGTAAATTATTTTCCTTCAGCCAGGCGGTTACGTTGCCTACACTCCGGTCGAGGGATAAGGTAGTTGCCAGATAATCTTTCATGTAACGCTGATACTTCCATTCGGCAAGTGCTTTGCCTGTTAAGTGTCTGGATACAAAATCTGTTTTTATCGGGTTGTAATAATTGAAAAACTGCTGCTGCTGATTCTTTGTCATCCTCTTGATATTGCCATCGTTCAAGGCAAGAGAATCATGATCAAACATTTTAAGGTCATAGCCGAGCAACATGGTTTTTTCAATCGATAAGTCCTGATCATGCGCAGCAATTCTTCCTTTATAATCATCATAAAAATTTTCAGGGAGTGGAATATTCAAATGATCGGTACTGCCAAAGTCAACTGTATCGGGCATCCATGTGCGGTGAGTAGCTTTCTGTCCGATCACAAGGAAAAATGATTTTGAAGTATCGCGTTTATCAAGCCACTGTAAAGCCTGATCGGTAATGATATTGGTACAATATCCATTGATTCTTTTGCGGCTGCCATCCATCATGATAAAGTCTGGATTGTAGTAATGCCCCTGGCCCGGCAACACTTGCCAGTAATCAAATCCCTGCGGGTCTGACTCAAGATGCCATTTACCAATCCATGCGGTCTGATAACCTGCATCATTCAGGTAATGATGAAATTGAGGTTGCGAAGCATTAAAACGTGTACCATTAGTGATGTGCCCGTTTTTATGACTGAATTTTCCCGTAAGGAATACTGCCCTGCTGGGAGCGCAGATAGAATTGGTAACAAATGCCCGGTTGAATACCACGCCCTCACTCGCCAGTTTATCGAGGTGTGGCGTTACGCCAAACTTAGAACCATACGCACCGATCGATTGCATGGTGTGGTCATCGCTGATGATAACGAGAACATTGGGTTTCTTTTGTGCGAAAGCAACGGTATTCAGCAACCCAGCGAATATGATCAATAACGTGGCTGGTAAAATTGTATTTGTTATCCGAAAAGAAAGCATGAAGCAATTAAGTGTTAAATGGGTTTGTAAAGATTTTTGATAAGCGTGATATTTTTAGAGTTCCCTGCAGATGCACCGTTTGCATTTCTCAGTGGAGTCTCCGCCTCGGGACTCCACGTCTCCTGTAAACTAATCCCTATAACATGTGATTATAATGAATACAATCTTTCGTTTTCTAATGTTTGGCTTTTGGTGCTCTATAATTTTTCTTATCTAATTCAAAGTTCTGCTTTCATTCAAATTATTCTCTAATTATGAATCTTATCTTTCACTCTACGCGGAGTCCCCGAGGCGGGAGACTCCGCTGGGAAATAAACTTTATAAAATAAATATACTTTTTACCTTGATGCCCCGCCACCATTGCGCAAACATTGTGTTAGGCGCTGGTCGGTTAGTTGGTCCCACTTTGCATCTCAAGAGTACCGTCTTTATTCGAATCATAGAGCTTCAATGTATCTCCGTTGTTCAGAACAATTATCACTTCTTCAGTAATTCCATCATTGTCTCGGTCGAACTGAACACCTGTTCTTTCCCCCTTTAAGTTATAAAAAGATGTCTCCTCATAATAGCCATCTTCGTTCAAGTCTTTCGATTCGACAATCCGAACACCCTCTTTGGAATACGACATTGTCAACTCAAAATTTTGGTCAAAGTTGGCGTCTATAGACCTCGCTGATATCATACCAGTTGATTTCCTTTTCGTTATCAGAACTTGAGCATCAAGGCTCCACTCAAATGTACTGTTCTTGTTTTCCGAAGTTCTATAGTTTAAATACCAGTATCGTAAACATATAAGACTTACTACGACCGCATACGAAATCAAAAGAATTTGTCGAGTACTCACTCCTTTACCACCATTTTGGCTAACAAACTGCTTTACTCGTTGCGGTTTTGTGCCAGTCAATTCCTCAATCATTGAGCGCAGTTCCATTTCGCTGTTAACCGACACGGTTACGTCCCCGAATCCTTGTTGTAAGTCAAGGGAAGGAAAATTGGAGTCCGAGTATTTTCTTGCTGTGTAGGAAATCCTTGATTCATTCAAAGATAACGTGATGCTTTGAAAGTCAAGTTCAGATTCCAATCTATAGGTAACATGGTTCATTTTTATCGATTTATTGAATGGTAAGGAGTCAGACGTTTCTAGAACTATTAGATGTCCAACATAGCCTTGCTCCTAACGTTGGTGTTTCTGCAGTGGTGCCTTTCCGAAGCCGCGTCCTATCCCCGACACCAAACGTGGAACGAAGATAAAACTTTAAATCAACTCGTCACGGCACCATTGCTCTTAGGTTTACATCTCGATAGAAAGCTTACTAAATTACCTGAAAGAAAGAGGTGATCTATCACCATTGCTAGGCATGTCCTATTTTCTGAATTAGGCCCTCTTTCAGAAACATGCTGTTGGGCGCTGTAATTTATTTTCTCTTCTCTAATATCTCGGTCGCAGCTTCTATTGCATATTCCGCGTAGCCCTTCTTGTCTCCAATTATTTGTCTGAGTTTTGAGTCCTCGTAATCTTTAAAGTTCTCAAGAAACTCGGTCTTCCTTTTCTCTCTGTCCCGTTTTATCTTGTCTTTTTCCTTTTCTGATTGAATGTCAAAATTAATTGTCGGGAGGTAAACGGACTCTTCTTTGTGATTGATTCTTAATTTATTTACAAGGTCCATTGGTTCCATAATAAAAGATGTAACAATTAACGCTTGGCCGTCTTTAGTCTTAATCCTTGCATATTTATAGTTCCTTAAGGTGCGATGGTTATCATTTTCTATGACAGCAATTTGGTCGATGTCACTTTTCTTTATTTTGATTTCCTTTCCCTTTTGATTGATTGTTACCCCTTCTTGTCCAAATGAAACTTCTTTGCCCCAATCGTTCAAAAGATATTGCACAGTCACAATTGCTGAAAAACCCATACTGAAAATAATGAAACCGACTAAATAGATGGCTGGTAGTGCTTTGGAAGTCAGTCCATTTGACCAAAAGTCAAAAATTAATATCAAGGTCAATATTCCAACTGTAAGTCCGGACATAAACAGAGGATACTCTCTCAGCTTGTATACGTCAATGTCATTTGTCGCAGTTGCTGTTATTGGCTTCAGCTTAAATACCTTTTTAATTGTCCCCTCATAAAACTTTGAAACAACATCATCTACGGTTAAACCTTGCTTGTTGTCATAAGAGTTAATAGGTATAATTAATTCTCCACGATGGGTTGGATTGAGGAACTCAATAATGAAATGGTCTATGTCCCTCGCGGAAACGATTAGAATCTCCTTGTTCTTATTTTTTATGGCAACATTTGGAACAGTCGAGGTTAAGTCCTCCTTTGTCCTCTCTTCAATCTTTGCAAATTCCCTGTCCCAAGGGTAAGAATGAATAATTTTAATTGCTTGGTCATAGTCCACGAGTCCAACTCTTTCAACTTGGTCAGGATGAAACTCAGCGTACTGTAATTCTAACTCCAATCTCATCAAAATAAATTATTGCGCCCAACAATTCGATATAAGATATTATTGCTTATATCCCCATAACTATCATACTCCAATATAAACACTTCCCCTCACCCACCTTCAAAATCCTGTAAATAAAAAACCTCCGCAGCACATACTGCGGAGGTTTCATTAAATCATCCGGTCAGTCGTCTTGACCACTTAGCGTGGTCTCACGACTTAGGACTGACGACTTAGTATCTACATCTTCTCACCCAACCTCACAGCTTTCATTTCTTCCTGCAAGTTAAAAGGCTGGTCGTATACACGCTTGCCGGTAGCTTTGAAGATCGCATTGGCGATAGCGCCTCCTGTTGGTGGCAAGGCTGGCTCGCCCAGTCCGGTTGGGTCAATACCATTGTCAACAAAGTGCACTTCTACTTCCGGCACTTCCTTGAAACGGATGAGGCGGTAGTTGTTGAAGTTACGTTGCACGGCTGCACCATCTTTGAAGGTGACTTGTCCATACATGGCATGGCCCATGCCATCCACAATACCTCCGGTTACCTGTTGCTTCGCGCCACTCATGTTGATGACAATACCGCAATCGGAAGCAGCATAAATTTTCTTCAACACGGGTTGGCCATTTTTCATTTCCACTTCGGCCACCTGCGCTACATACGAGCGGTGTGAGAAATATACACTGAAACCTTGTGCCAGGTTTTTCTTTTTGCCCCAGCCTGATTTCTCAGCGGCCAGTTTGATCACCGTCTTCATGCGGTCGATATCATATTTGATGGCGCCCACCGGAGATTGCCTTCGCGCGATCCAGTAATTCCAGACGGAACTGCACGGGATCTTTTCCTGCAGCCAGTGCTACTTCATCCAGAAATGCCTGCTCGGCAAATGCCAGGAAGTTCGTAATCGGAGCACGCCATGCACCGGTGGTGATGGGTGACTGATGTTCATGGGAATCAATCAATAAATTGTCTACTGATCCTGACGGGAAGTTATCTTCACGCGTAGGGTTGCCCGAGTTGATACCCACACCGCGCAGTTTATAGCCGGTCATATTTCCTTTGGCATCCAGTGCAGCTTCAAAGCGATAGCGCACCGCAGGACGATAGCTTCCGCCCATCATATCATCTTCGCGTGTCCACGTTACTTTCACGGGTGCTTTGATGATGCTCGAAAGTTCTGCTGCTTCCATTGCATAGTCGGCCTGCAACCTGCGACCAAAGCCTCCACCGAGGCGTGTTAACTCCAGTGTAATTTTTTCAGGCGCTACACCCAGCAAGGTAGCCACTGCGTTACGTGCACGATCGGGAGTTTGTGAAGGACCCACCAGCTCAACACCATCCGGGCGCACATGCGCAAAGAAGTTCATCGGCTCCATGGGTGCATGTGACAGGAACGGACACTGATATTCGCGCTTGATCACTTTGGCTGCAGTCTTAAACGCAGCATCCACATCTCCATCCTTGCGTCTTACTGTAGCATCTGGTTTATCCAGTAATTCTTTAAAGAGACGATCGTGGTCCGCAGTGCTTTCTATGTTTCCTTCTTTCTCGTATTCAATTTTCAACGCCTTGCGCGCTTTCAACACATCCCAGGTTGTTTTACCTACTACGGCCACGTTGTTTTTGAATGTCACTACATCAACAATACCAGGCATAGCTTTCGCGGCAGCGCTGTCTACTGATTTCAGTTTCATTCCAAATGACTCAGGACGTGTGATCACGGCATTCAACATTCCTTCGCGATAGAAGTCCAAACCAAACAGTGGCTTGCCCGTAGCGATCTCTTTACTATCAATGATCTTTACGGAAGTGCCGATGATTTTGAAATCCTTTCGGTCTTTTAAGCTTTACATCTGTTGGCACCGGAATCAATGCTGCATCATTGGCCAGTTCACCATAGGTAAATGATTTTCCGTTGGCGGGATTTATTACTTTTCCGTTCTCTGCTTTCAGTGAAGAAGCAGATACGCCCCATTTTTTTGCAGCCGCTTCTGTAAGCATGTGTTTTGCCGTTGCACCTGCTTTGCGCAGACGTTCCCATGAATGCGGAACAGCACCACTGCCACCGGTAAGCTGACGATCATATTTTTTTGTATCCAGATGAGCTTGCAATACTTTCACTTTGGTCCAGTCGGCCTCGAGTTCTTCTGCCACCACCATGGGGAAAGAAGTTTTTATATTCTGACCTAATTCAGGATTGGGAGAAAATATAGTGACTACATCATCCGAAGAAATTGACAGGTAGCTGTTGAAATTCGTATCACCCGCTGCCAGCGCTGATTCATTGACAACACTGAATGCCGAAGCAGAAGAACTGCTCCACTGAAATCCCAGCACCAGGCCACCGCCTGCAGCCAGACCCAACTTTAGAAAATCACGTCTGTTTGTTTTATGTTAAAGTCTCCATACGAGGTGATTATTTATTGAGTTTTGATGACGCCAATACAATTGCTTCCTTCACACGATGGTACGTGCCACAGCGGCAGATATTACCATTCATCGCAGTCTCGATTTGCTCATCGGTAGGCTTGGGATTTTTTGCCAGCAACGCAGTAGCCTGCATGATTTGTCCTGCCTGGCAGTAACCGCACTGAGGCACATCGACTTCCATCCATGCTTGTTGCACGGGATGATCGCCATCTTTCGAAAGTCCTTCAATAGTGGTAATCTTTGCTTCCTTGACTGCGGAAATCGGCAACGAACATGAACGCACAGCTGTGCCATTGAAATGAACCGTGCATGCTCCGCACTGCGCAATACCACAACCATACTTGGTGCCTACAAGACCGAGACTATCACGAAGCACCCATAACAAAGGTGTATCGGGTGATACATCCACGGTGCGCTTCTCTCCATTTACGTTGATTGAATAGGATGCCATATCAAATGATGTTAATGTGTTTAAAAATACGATTGGAAATTTAGAAAGTAAGGTAGGGATTTCTGGGTTTATAGGAAGTGGAAATTTACGAGCGGAACCCTGGCCCTTCACTCTCCTAGGGAAATTTAGTCAATTTGGTTAATTTGTTATGGGGTTGCCATTTCATGCGGATGCTTCGTGGAAGATATTTGAGAATGCACGGTCGTTGAAGAAAGTAATGACACCTGCGAAAATTATTTGGCAAAATTTGAGGAATAGAAAAGTCAGCAATCAGAAATTCAGAAGGCAACATCCGATAGCCAGATATATCGTTGATTTCTATTGCCATGAAGCGAAACTGGTTATTGAAGTAGATGGTGGAATTCATTTACACCGGAGAATATTCAGTATGATCAATTTAGAACTGAAGAGTTGGAATCCTGGATTGAAAGTAATCGGCTCAGGAATGAGAGGTTTTGGAAATATTTCGAATATTGATGGAGATCAGAAAGCACCTCACCCTTGGCCCTCTCCCACGGGGAGGGTAGAATAGTTCCACTTCTCCTCTACAGGAGAAGGGTTAGGGATGAGGTGATCTTTTTTTTGCGCCTCTCACTGCCTCCGCGGTCCACGGATCTTCGGGCCAGTGATGTCTGGGGTAGCGCATGCGCAGTTCCTTGCGCACTTCATGATAGGTAGTTTGCCAGAAACTTTTTAAATCCTGTGTTACCTGCACGGGTTTATAACCTGGCGAAAGCAGGTGCAATAAAATTTTTGTGCGTCCTTCATTCACCGTGGGCGTTTCGAGCAAGCCAAACATTTCCTGCAGGCGTACTTCCATCACCGGTGAACGACCATCATTAAAATAATTGAGTTTGATGAAGGAGCCACTCGGTACCTGCAATCGTGCAGGTGCAAGTTTGTCAAGTTTTGCACTGAGCTCCCACGAAAGTAGTCCTGACAACAATGTTGTGCAACTCCAGTCGCTGAAAGTCGATGCGCTTTGAAACATTGATAAGATACGGTGCAAGCCACTCTTCGGTGGTCTTCAATAAATTTTCATCGCTTACATCGGGCCAGTTTTCATCTGGTCTCCAGGTGCGAACACTTAATACACGTGCCTGCCATTCGCGTTGCGCATCATCCCAGCCTAATAGTTTCAAACCTTCTTCACGCACGGTCTCACATAAAATTCTGATGCGCTGCTCTTCTGAAACTTTTGATAATTGTTTACTTGATAAAACCACATTACCAATTCGCCTTTCCAGGTTGGCGGTAATCATTCCCCTTTCAGCATCCCACTTCACTACTTCACTTTCTGTTGCCCGATGAAGCAGATCATCTTCCTTCAATGGCGCTGCCATAAATATTTTTCCCTCTCCACTTCCGGCATCGAGTTGAGCCACGGCAAGCCAGGTTTCGCGCATGAGCGGATCATGATCGGGCAAACGCACCATTCTTCCATTGGCAAGTTTATAGCGAACACTTTGTTTGTCTTGTTGTCGTGCAATGCGTTCGGGATAGGCTTCGGCCACCAGCTTTCCAACTTCGGCATCTACAGGATTAGTGTTTTCTTCTGATAATTTAAAAATCCTTCGCCATGATGATGCCAGTCGTTCGATGCGTTCCAGTACATTCCGTTCAGCGGAAACACGATCGCCTCTTCGCCATTTTCTGAGCACTTCAACACGCAGACTTAAATCGGCACCGGATTCTTTTGGCAAAGGATCACGCTCTTCGATCAACGATGCAACATCTACAGCAAGGCATACATCGGCAGCCTTGGTAACGGAAAGCAACATGTGCGCAATGCGCGGATGTGTTGGCAACTTCAACATCTCTTTTCCCCTTTTTGTGATCTTGTTGTTTTCCAATGCTTCGAGGTTATGCAATAATTCCCTTGCTTGTTTTACAGCTCCTTCGGGTGGTGAGGTGATCCACGAAAGATCATTCAGATTTTGTATGCCCCAGTTGGCTAACTCCAGCATCAGTGATGCAAGATCGGCTTCGAGAATTTCTGGTTGCCGTGATGGCTGCAACATGTGATGTGTTGCTTCTGACCATAACCGGTAACATACGCCAGGCCCTAATCTGCCCGCACGACCTGCGCGCTGATCGGCTGCATCTCTGGTAACGCGTACTGTTTCCAGTCGCGTGAGACCACTGCGTGGATCAAATCGCGGCACACGCGCATAACCGGAATCAATCACGGTAGTGATTCCTTCAATGGTGAGCGAGGTTTCTGCTATGGAAGTGGCCAGCACAATTTTGCGCATACCCTGCGGATGTGGAAGAATTGCCTCCTGCTGTTTTTTGAAAGGAAGATCGCCATACAAGGGAACTACCAGCGCAGAAACATTTTCTTCTTCGAGTGACTTCATCACACGTTGTATTTCGCCTGCACCAGGAAGAAACACCAGCATATCGCCCGACTGCTCACGCAATGCCTTTCTCACCACTCTCGCTGTCGCTACAGAAACATGAACATCTTTTTCGGATGGGATGTAATTGAAAGCAACCGGATATTGTTTGCCTGTGCTCGTGATGATAGGAGCACGATTAAAGAGTGAAGAAATTTTTTCTCCATCCAGTGTGGCAGACATGATGAGGATGCGCAAATCATCACGCAATAATTGCTGTGCCTGATAACACAATGCCAGCGCGAGATCGGCTTGCAGACTCCGCTCATGAAATTCATCGAAGATCACCAGCCCAACTTCTTCCAGTGAGTTATCCGTTTGAATCATGCGTGTGAGAATTCCTTCGGTCACTACTTCAATGCGTGTGCTTTTGCTCACCACAGTTTCGAAACGAACGCGATAGCCAATTGTCTCTCCTGCTTCCTGATCAAGTTCTTCGGCCATGCGCAAAGCAACCGACCGCGCTGCGAGTCTTCTTGGCTCCAGCATGATCATTTTTTTATTTTTCAGCCATGGTTCATCCAGCAACTGCAACGGCAGCACAGTACTTTTTCCTGCACCGGGTGGAGCCTGCAAGATCACTACGGGATTTTGCAAAAGCGCTTGCTTCAATGAAGGAATGATTTCTAAAACCGGATACTGGTAAATCACAGCGGCAAAGATGAAACTAAATCTAATAACAGTTAAATAGTTGCGAGCTATGAGCTTTCAGCTGTGAGCAGATTCTCGTAGCTCACGGCTCGAACCTCATGGCTCATAGCTTATTCATTAAACATCCACATGATAGACATCCAGTTGATTGCGTTTGATGTCCTGTATGAAAAATCCACCTGCCTGCGGAATATCTTCAAGTAAATCAAAAACAACGCAGTCTTTTGGAAGTGCGGAAAAAATAAGTAGAAATGAAAAGGTTCCTTTTCTGGGGATCATCGTCCACTGCGGTGCGTATGAAATATTTTCGGCATGAATCAATTCCGATCGTGAACCCGATGCACGGTCGATGAGAAACGTAGATCGCCAGATGCGAATGAGCATGTCATCTGATTGATTGTCGAAATAACAATGCACATACACAAATGAATCTTCAAGTGTTGCCGGATCTATGGAAGCAAGCACCTCTTGTTCTACTGACGGCTTTGTTTTAACAGGAGGCTCGGGTATGCTGCCTCCTGGCTTTGCGCCACATACTTGAATTTTCATATCTATCAATACTCAGGACTTTTTGGGAAACCACGGAAAAAAAGAATTCGTGTTGCGAATGTACGATTCGTATCTGGGCTTTGTGTTTTTTAATGTTTTCTCCAGGAGGGAAACACCAGAGACTTTTACTAACAAGAAAGTCATCAGCACACTGCCCAGCACCGGCACATAACTTCCTGCGGCCATACTGAATAAAGCAAAACTCCACCACACGCACGCATCACCAAAATAATTGGGATGACGCGTGTATCGCCAGAAACCAGTATCCAGCACGTTGCCTTTGTTGGCCGGATTGTTTTTAAATTTTGTAAGCTGATAATCACCACCTGCCTCAAAAGAAAAACCTACCAACCAGAAAATAATGGCTATTCCATCCAGCCATCCGAAGGGACGATCTGCACCATAATATTGAGCGGCAAGCAAAGGAGCTGAGATGAGCCACAATAATATCCCCTGCAACACAAACACCTGAAAGAAACTCACCCACCAGTATCTATTGGCTCCATAGTCGTTTCTGAACTTTACATACCGGTAATCTTCTGGCTTTCCATAATTCCTCCAGAGGAGATACGTGAACAATCGAATTCCCCAGACAATTACCAGGGCAAACACCATTGATTTTCTTAATACATCACCGGTAGAGTTTACGTGATAATAAACTGACACGAGCACAAACCCCAGTCCCCAGAAGGGATCAACAATACTTGCTTTTTTGAGGATCACACTAAAAATCCACAATACCGTCATCAGACAAAGTATTACCAGAAACCCATTTAAAAATACTGTTTGAATTTTCATATCGTGTAATCTTTCAGGTGGTGGATTGAAATGTTTGTAGGTCAATACTTAAGCCAATCCAGGAATACATTATTTTTTGATTGTCGAATTTCTTTATATTGTACGAAGTTCAAAAGAAATTATCGCTTTATGGCCGCTTTGGTGATCAGTAGTTTTGAAGAATTTGAGACCTACCGTGGCAAAGAACTCGGTGTATCGGAATATCTCAAAATCTCACAGGAACAAATTAACATGTTTGCTGATGCCACACTGGATCATCAATGGATTCATACCGATCCCAAACGAGCTGAAGCCGAAACTACTTTCAAGAGCACCATCGCGCATGGCTATCTCACACTTTCGTTAGTACCTCATTTGTGGGACCAGATTGCCGAGTTCAGAAACATCAAAATGATGATCAACTATGGTATTGAAAAACTGAAATTCAATCAGCCAGTGTTGGTAAATCATGAGGTTCGTCTGCGTGCCCGACTACATACTATCGCTAACCTACGCGGCATTACCAAGTTTGAAGTAGACGTAGCCCTGGAAATCAAAGACAATCCTAAACCCGCTTTCAACGGCCTGCTGGTTTTCCTGTATCATTTCCATTGATCAGCAGGCAGCAAATCTTAGTTCAGTTATTCGTAAAACTCCTGAAGCGAACGGAACCAGGTCTCATTCCATCCGTCAATAATATCGTCATAATCAGCATCGGGTATATTGGTGTGGCGCAACTCTGCAGAAGTTCCCAGTGCATGAGGGTGTAATTTTATGGTAACGACCGACTCTTCCGGCTGGTCACCAAAATACCATTGTTGAACAATTTTACCGGGAGGCTCCAGTTCCATGAATTTACCAACAATACTGCCATCCCAGAGTGAGAACTCCCCACCCGGTACTGCCTGAATATCAGCCTGATCCCCCGACCATAATTGAAAAGTTGCCTCATTGGTCAGGGCCAGGTAGACCTGATCTGGGGGGCGCATTTATGATATAATATTTCTTGAAATCCTTCATAATCTCATAAAGATACTTCTTTTATAAAATCCAATTTTAAGGGTATTTTTGACCCTCGACCTGAACCTGAACCATCATGGATTTCTATTTAGTTGTTGTCATCATCCTCATGGCCGTTGCTATTGTGGATCTTATTGTTGGAGTAAGTAACGATGCTGTTAATTTCCTGAACTCTGCCATTGGATCAAAAGTGGCACCCTTCCCGGTAATTTTAACAGTGGCAAGTCTTGGTATCATTCTGGGTTCATTGTTTTCCAGTGGCATGATGGAAATTGCCCGCAATGGAATTTTTAATCCCGGGTTTTTTACATTCGATAAGGTAATCATCGTTTTCCTTGCCGTCATGATTACAGATATTCTCCTTTTGGATTTCTTCAATTCACTGGGTTTACCTACCTCCACAACTGTTTCACTCGTATTTGAATTATTAGGAGCAGCATTGGTGACTGGGTTGATGATTTCTTTTGATCGCGGCCAGGGATTTGAAACATGGAAAGAAATCATTAATTACTCAAGTGCCATAACCATCATCTCCGGCATATTTTTATCCGTTTTCCTCTCATTCATTTTCGGTTCAATCATTCAACATATTGCACGTCTCATTTTCTCTTTCAAGTTAAAGAAGACCTTAAAGAGATACGGAGCTATTTTCAGTGGTCTCGCGATTTCGTTCATTATTTATTTTCTATTGATAAAGGGAATAAAAGGTAGTTCACTTGTCACTGATGATCAGATTAAATGGATCATGGGCAACACCTGGCAAATCATGGTAGTGTCCATTGTATTCTGGTCAATTCTGGTTCAGGTACTCATGTGGTGGAAAGATATCAACCCGTTGAAAGCAATTGTATTGATGGGCACCTTTTCGCTTGCCATGGCATTTGCCGGCAATGACCTCGTGAATTTCATTGGTGTACCTGTAGCCGGTCTGGTATCATTTCAAAAATGGTCTGCATCGGGCATTCCTGCCAATGAATACACCATGGAAATTTTGAGTTCACAAATCACTACACCTTACTGGCTGTTACTCTTAGGTGGATTAGTGATGGTACTCACATTATGGTTTAATGCCAAGAGTAGAAAAGTAACTGAAACGGAAGTATCGCTAGGCAGGCAGGATGAAGGCGATGAACGATTTAAACCGAACATCGTTTCCCGTTCATTGGTGGGGAGTGCCATATGGCTTGGCCGTAAAATGGACATGTTAATGCCCAGGAGCTGGTCTATACTATTATCAACCCGATTTGAAAAAGAACACTCAGGAGTTGCTGCCCAGGATGCAGCTTCATTCGATTTAATCACGGGCAAGTATTAATTTGCTGGTGGCGAGTGCCCTGATTGCCTATGGCACTGCCAATAAACTTCCGCTCAGCACTACGTTTGTTACATTCATGGTAGCCATGGGTTCGTCATTCGCGGATCAGGCCTGGGGACGAGAGAGTGCTGTATATCGGGTTGCCGGAGTTATGAATGTCATTGCAGGATGGCTTATTACCGCTGTGGTTGCATTGCTATCGAGCGGCCTGCTCGCATTCATTATGTATAAGACCGGGCAAGCCGGACCTCTTGTGCTTTCAGCTGTTGCTGCCTTTCTGCTCATACGCAGTCATGTTGTGTTCAACCGCGAAGCTGAAAAAGAGAAAGATGAAAACAAGTTACTGGAATCAAAACAATTTAATATTCAGCTGGCACTAAGTGAAAGTAAAATCAATACGGTGAAAACCTTGAAAATCGTTCAATTATCAACCTCACATAGTCTTAAAGCCTTGATGAGTGAAAAGACTGACATCCTGAGAAAGTCAAGAACCGAACTTGCAAAGTTGAAGGAGCAAAACGATGAAGTTTGATTCAAAGATGATGAAACTCGTTCGCAAGATGACCAAAGGCAACCTGCCCACCGGTCGTCTTTATATACTGGTTTTTGATGCCATGCAAGACCTCAACCAGAGTGTGCAACTCGTGAGTGATCTCATCTTCGTGCATGTTACCAATCACCATTCTTCACCCAAACGCAAACATGCCGAACAGCTGACTGAACTGGAAAAAATGGTCAGTGAATACATCAACATCAATATCCAGATCATTGAAACAAATAAACCGCGCACTGCTGAAGCAGATGAAAAATTCAACTCATTGAATGCATTGCTGAATCGATCGCTCGATAATCTTATCATCGATGTGCAAAAGGATGAAATCGGAAATCGCATGGGTTTGCTGCAAACCAAATTACTGCTGGAATTAAAAGATATTATTGATAGTGTTAAGATTATCAATTCATTATACCAGGATCTTGAATCTTCAGTCGTAGAAAAGAGTAAACCTGTGATTAATTGACCTAATGCTTTGCCTCTTCTTGAAAAAAATCTCCGTGTAAAAAAATCACACTTGCCACAAGCCGGTAAAGGACTGTTTACATCAACTGACATTCCCAAAGGCACCCGTATTGTTGAATACAAAGGCCGAATACAACCGCTGGCGCGAAGTGAAAGATCAGGATGGCATCAATGGCTACCTGATGTATATCAACCGAAACGTTGTGATTAATGGACTTGCAGCGGTAAAAACACTGGCCCGTTATGCCAATGATGCCGGAGGGTTGGTCCGGCTGGAAGGTATCCGAAACAATGCTGAATTTGTCAGCGAAGGTAAACGATGTTTTATTGAGGCCACACGAAATATCAAAGCCGGTGAAGAAATATTGGTGAGTTATGGAAGAGAATACTGGTCGTTGATGAAACGATTGGCGAAAAAATAATGATCTTGTTCAAGCAACTTGGCATAACAAGGTCACCTTGCTATCCTAAATTTTCAACAGTTACAATCGCATCCTTATTAATCGGACCGAAAACATGAGGAAACAATTCCTTGTTCGTTGCCTCTTCATATTTCAACAAAGCCGTTAGTTTGTTTTCATCAATATGGAGTAACATTAAATTCTTACCGCCTGCATAGTACCGCTGCAGCACACCTGGCACCTGCTCTTTGGTGCTGCAATGAATAAATCCTTCTTTCGAAAACGCATCTGGCTCATACGTTGAGTTGGTGAGATGCAAATTCCATTCTTCCGCAGTTGCTATGTGATAAATCATTCTTATGATGCTAGTTGTTTTACAATTCTCAACGCCTTATCAATTTCTTCGGGACTATTAAAAATATGGGTGCAGTGGCGCACACCAAACACTTCACCTGAAGCACGCGGCCTCATCGTCGCATTTTCCCAGTAAATATCCTGAAGCTGAGTGCCTGTGTATCCCTCAACATTGTAAACCGTGATGCCTGAACACATCGTATTATCTTCCGGTGAAAAGATTTTTACTTTGTTGATCTTTCTTAACCCTTCGCGCAGGTGATCACCTAAATACTTTATTCGTTCATAAACGCGGTCCGGACCAATCTTCATATAAAAATCCAATGCCGCATCAAGTCCTTCTATCATCGAAAAGTTGCCGGTGCCGCGTTGTGTAAAACGGAATCCTTCATCTTCATGATTATCCCAGCGATAGCTGGCTACCGTTGTCCAGATGTCTTTGATGTACTCAGGCTTAACATACATATAACCTGTTCCCGCAGGCGCACCAATCCATTTATGAAAACAACCCACATAGGCATCACAATCAATTTCCTTCAGATCCACTTTAATGTGTCCTGTTGTTTGTGCTCCATCAAGCACTGTAAAGATGCCACGCTTTTTTGCTTCCGCACAGATTTCCTTTGCGGGAAGTATGGCACCACTTCCGGATATAATGTGTGACAACATCAGTACCCGGGTTTTAGGAGTGAATGACTTTACGATGATATCGATAACTTCCCCGTTGCTATGTATCGGTTTTGGCAGATCAACAATTTTCACCACTGCACCATCTCGTTTCTCGCGCACTTTCCAGGAAGATATGCCACCTCCGTGCTCCTGGTTACTGGTGATAATTTCATCTCCAGACTTCAGTTGCATACCCTGTGCGATATAACTCATGGAGCTGGTAGTGTTGTCAGTAAGTGCAATTGCCTTTGCATCACAGTTTAAAAGTGTAGCCACTTTGTTTCGGATGAACAGCAAATGCTGGTATCCGGTGATAAACCGTTCGGCATTATCATCTTTGTATGCCCAGTCGGCCACATTGGTGGCAAGATAATTCGTATGTTTCGTTACCCGATCTACCACAACCCGTGGCATCACTCCCACTGTACCCGTATTAAAAAATACCTGTTCCTTTGAAAGCATATACTGATCCCTTACACCTTGCCAGAATGCCGGATCATTGGCTTCGGGTAAGTCGATTGTTTCAGTAGTATGAGAAGACATGGAGCCAGCTGAAAATGCCGGCAGATGATAAGGCCGTGAGGCCAAGTGATTTCAGGACACTTCTTCGTGATATCATGGCAGAATTATTTCAATCGATTTCGAAAAGGTACAAAAAATCCAATTCAATGACAGATGTCATAGTTTCGGAACGAACGTAAAATTGAGGAAATATATTTTCTGAAACAGGATTCAAAACCATAGGTAAATCAATGAAAACACTCTTCAAATACATAGATTTGCCAGTTCACATTTTAATATGTCTTTGAATTATGACTAACGCGATATATCTCACCACCACTGAACCCTTTTCCGGTAAATCCATCATCGCCCTTGGGCTTATGAATTTGCTGGCAGGCAAAACCGAAAATCTCGCATACTTCAAACCGGTTATCAGCACGCAACGCAACCAAATTGATACCCACCTTGACACCATTGCCAGACATTTTGAATTGAAAACTCCCTACAAAGAAATGTTTGCCTTTACCCGCGATGAAGTGGTTAAATATCAAAACGCAGGCAAGGAAGCATTCATCATTGATACGGTAATCGAGAAATTTAAAAAGCTGCAGGAGCAATATGATTTTGTAGTGGTGGAAGGAACAGACTTTATGGGCGGCACCACTAACCTGGAATTTGATGGAAATATCTCGATCGCAAAAAATCTTAGGATTGCCTGTCGTGCTGATCGTGAAAGGTGAAAGATAAATCAGTAAAGGAAATTGCAGACATAGCCGAAACTACCTCAAAAAGTTTTCTTGATGAAGGTGTGCAGATACTTACCGTGGTGGCGAATAAAATTGATCCGGAAAAAGAAGAAGAAATTAAAACCTTGCTTGAAAAGTCACTACCGAAAGTAATCATTGTTACTACTATTCCTCAGAATAAAGATCTCGGCAATCCCACCATGAAGGAAATATTTGAATCGGTGGGCGGCAAAGTTTTATTTGGAGAACATCAGTTAGCCAATCAGGTGGATAATTCGATTGTTGGTGCCATGCAGTTGCATAATTGTCTCACCCGTTTAAGCAAGAACACATTAATCGTGACGCCTGGTGACCGTGGTGATATTATCATCGGAGCCTTGCAGGCAAACATTTCCAAGAACTATCCGAAAATAGCCGGCATGATTCTCACTGGCGGTCTGGAGCCAGAACCTACCATATCAAAACTGATTGAAGGGCTTGATGCCGTGGTGCCCATTATCGCAGTGCCTACCGGAACCTTTAAAACTGTAACCAACGTAGCCAACACGCAATCCCGGATTTCTTCCGACAATAAGGAAAAAATTGCACTGGCGATAAGCATGTTCGATAAGCATGTGGACACCAAAACCATCGAACGTAAAATCATTGCATTCCGCACTCATGGCATCACACCCCGCATGTTTCAGTATCAGATTGTGAAGCGCGCGAAGGAACATAAGAAACATATTGTATTGCCTGAAGGAGATGATGACCGCATATTGATGGCGGCTGATCTGCTGATCAAACAAAATGTAGTTGACATCACGATCCTTGGCATCAGGGAAAATATTGAAGCGGCAGCAAAACGATTGAACCTCACACTGGATTATGGTAAAATAAAAATCATCAATCCAGCAACATCCGACAAACTGGAGGGATTTGCTGAAACATTATGTGAACTGCGTAAAGCAAAAGGTCTGTCGCTGGAAATGGCGAGAGATCTCATGCATGATGTTTCTTACTTTGGCACCATGATGGTATTTAAAGGTGAAGCCGATGGTATGGTATCAGGTGCAGCACATACCACACAACATACCATACGCCCGGCTTTGCAATTTGTGAAAACCAAACCCGGCATCAATACTGTTTCATCGGTGTTCTTCATGTGTTTGCCTAATCGTGTATCCATATTTGGTGATTGTGCCGTAAATCCCAACCCCACTTCAGAACAACTCGCAGATATTGCCATCTCATCAGCAGAGACCAGCATGATGTTTGGCATCGAACCAAAAGTAGCGATGCTCTCCTACTCTTCTGGAACTTCTGGTGAGGGTGAAGATGTAGATAAAGTTCGCAAGGCAACGGAGATCGTACGACAAAGACGCCCTGATCTTGAAAGTGGAAGGTCCGATTCAATATGATGCAGCAGTTGATCCAAGTGTTGGCAAAAAGAAAATGCCGAACTCAGAAGTAGCAGGCCAAGCCAGCGTACTTATCTTCCCCGATCTGAATACCGGAAACAATACCTACAAAGCGGTACAACGCGAAACCGGTGCTCTGGCGATTGGTCCGATGCTGCAAGGATTAAATAAACCTGTAAATGATCTTAGTCGCGGATGTACGGTTGATGATGTGTTTAATACGGTGGTGATCACGGCTATTCAGGCGCAACAATAACAGTAGGCAGTCCTGACGCTTGCGGTCAGGATGCTGACATGTATCGTCAGCATAGGCAAAAGCATAAGGCAACAAAGTATAAGATACTATAAATAGATAAGATGAATGTTTTTGTAATAAACTCGGGAAGTAGTTCGATTAAGTATCAATTGATTCGCATGCCGGAAGCAGAAATGATTTGTTCAGGGTTGATTGAGCGGATTGGTCTGGAAGGATCGGTGATCACGCACAAAACATTTGTGAATGGCGATAGCAAATCAAAGAAAGTACAAATTGCCATACCCGATCATGCCACCGGTTTGAGAGAAGCAGCCCGATTGCTTACTGATCAGGAAATCGGTGTTATCTCCAGTCCGGATGAAATTGAGGTAGTTGGTCATCGGGTAGTTCATGGTGGAGAAAGTTTTTCAGATACGATCATCATCAATGATGCCGTGAAGGATAAAATCAAAAGTCTTTTCCCATTGGCACCACTTCACAATCCTCCCAACTACCTGGGCATTGAAGTTTCGGAAGATGTTTTTAAATCCGCCAGGCAAGTTGCAGTATTTGATACGGCATTTCATCAGACGATCCCTCCTGTCGCCTACCGCATCGCCATTCCCAATGAATTTTATCAGAAACATGGCATACGCAATTATGGCTTTCATGGCACCAGTCATAAATATGTTTCTGCACGGGCAGCGGATTATCTCAAGAAAAAAGATGCTAAGCTAATTACCATTCATCTTGGAAATGGTTGCAGTATGTGTGCAGTCAGGAACGGTGAATGCGTTGATACTTCCATGGGCTTTGGCCCGATGAATGGTTTGATCATGGGCACACGCACCGGTGACATTGATCAGTCGGTGATCTTTCACATGGTAAAACAATTAGGCTATTCACTGGATGATGTGAATAACATCCTCAATAAAAAAAGCGGTATGCTTGGCCTCACCGGCTGCAGCGACATGCGCGATGTGCAGGCAGAAATCAATAAAGGAAATAAAGATGCAGCACTTGCCTATGAGATGTATGCCTATCACATCAAAAAATACATCGGCACTTTTGCAGCTGTGTTGAATGGACTCGATGCACTGGTGTTTACCGCTGGCGTTGGTGAGAATGACTCACTCACCCGACAACTTGCTACCCAAGAGCTGGAATATCTTGGCATATTTCCAGATCAGGAGAAAAATAAAGCCGGAGGAAAAGGTATTTATGAAATAAACAAAGTGGATGCTCATGTGAAAATTCTGGTAGTGCCCACCAATGAAGAGCTGGAGATTGCAAGACAGTGTTATACGCTGCTTGCTTAGGCAGCGATTTAAAATTGAGTTTATTTATTGAAACACCTTCACAAATTAGATTACCGGCCCGCAAAGGTTAACGTTGTGACATAGGTTGATTAAAATTTCGTTCGAATACTTGGATAAACGATGGCATGCTGATCCTTTTGTAGACAAAGACCTTCCGCATTATCGCAAATGTCGTATTCGAAGTTGGATAGCATTGAGGGCATAGCCATTATTAGTAAATTTTACTGGAGGGTGGCTTTTAATACGATTTGATTAATTTGCATGAATGCCAAACCTTTACATTATCGCGGGTTGCAATGGAGCTGGTAAAACCACCACCTCCTATACGGTCTTACCCGAAATGCTTAACTGCAAAGAATTTGTAAATGCAGATGAAATTGCCCGCGGACTATCTCCATTTCAACCCGAAACTGTTTCCTTTCAAGCCGGGAGAATTATGCTGAATCGCATCCAGGAGTTACTGAAATCAAGGAACGATTTCGGTTTTGAAACAACACTCGCAACCAGAAGTTATGCTCCTCTGATCCTGGATGCTAAAAAGAAAGGTTATTCAGTAGTACTAATCTATTTCTGGCTTGAGTCTGTTGAACTTGCCAAAGCTCGTGTAAAGGCTAGAGTTGAAAATGGAGGTCACAATATTCCACCTGCCATAATCGAGCGAAGGTATATTCGAGGATTACAAAACTTTTTCACCCTTTATAAAAACATCTGCAATGGCTGGCTTGTATATGATAATTCGCATGAGATTCCCATACTCATTGCAAGAGGAAACTCTGATATGGACAATTACATTTATAATCACGACCTTTGGAAAAAATTCAGAACGGAAAAATGAGTACTGCAGAATCTGATCAATTAGTACAAAAAATAACAGAGGGCGTTCAGTTAGCGATTAAACGCCTCATTGAACGCACTAAAAAAGAAGATGGCGATTTAGTTGTTTCCAGAGACGGGAAAATTGTGCGTGTTAAAGCCCGCGACCTGAAAATCGATTAAGCATACATTCCTTTTACGAATTCCGTTATTCACCGCGAAAGATTATCATTGGGGCTATAAGATATATATAGCGGTTATGCTGATTACTTAACTCATAATCACTAACAACATAGGGCATTTTTAAACATACTCATTCACCTGGATAAATTTTAAGTCGTTTAACACAATCCTTGTAAATCTGATCAACAATATGGTTATTATTAAAGCCGTAAACCAAACCAACCTATTGAATGACTGCAGAATTGAAACGCTCGCTCACACCTGCCATGGTGTGGGGCCTTGGCGTAGGCTATGTAATTTCAGGTAACTATTTCGGATGGAATCTGGGTCTTGAAAAGGGCGGCACACTGGGGTTGGCCATTGCGGTATTCTTCATCATTATATTATACATCACATTCACCTTCAGTTATACCGAACTGGCGTGTTCCATTCCCAAGGCAGGTGGTGCTTTTGACTATGCAAATCGTGCCTTTGGTCGTGATGTTGGCTTCATCACCGGCATGGCGCAGAATATAGAATTCATTTTTGCCCCGCCCGCCATTGCTTATGGGATTGGTTCCTACGGAAATATCTTCTTTCCAGATATACCCGTGCTGGTATTTTCTGTAATCGCCTATTTCATTTTTGTAGCTTTAAATATATCGGGTGTCAAGACGGCCGCGATTTTCGAACTGGTGATTACCATCCTCGCAGTGGCAGCCCTCGTGTTCTTTAGCGGTATGACCTTCCCAAAATTTCAGTTCAGCAACCTACAGCAAAATGCATTTCCCTTCGGCTATGCTGGCGTGCTGGCCGCTACACCTTTTGCCATCTGGTTTTTTCTGGGCATAGAAGGAGTTGCCAACCTGGCCGAAGAAGCCATCAATCCGAAGCGCACCATATTAATTGGATTTGGCTCTGCCATTGCTACGTTGGTTGCTTTGTGTCTTATCACCTTCTTTAGTTCGGTAGGTGTTGCCGGCTGGGAAGCCATCGTTTACAATGCCGATGGCACTACTTCCGATTCTCCCCTTCCCCTTGCCCTGGGGATGATTGTCGACTCCAGTTCCCTCAGTTACAAATTACTTTTAGTAGTAGGTCTTTTTGGCCTGATCGCCTCCTTTCATGGGTTGATGCTCGCAGCGGGACGCTCTACTTATGAATTTGGTCGTGTCGGGTATGCACCTGCCTTTCTCGGTAAGGTGCATCCTAAATTTCAAACACCTGCCAATGCATTGATTGTGAATATGATGCTGGGACTACTGGCATTATTTTCTGGCAAGACAGGTGAGATTATTACCATTGCCGTTTTTGGGGCCCTCTCTCTTTATATTCTTTCTATGCTATCCATGATGCGCCTTCGCAAAACTGAACCCAATCTCGTAAGACCTTTTCGCGTTCCTCTCTATCCCATTTTTCCAATAGTAGCCCTGGCGATAGCAATCTTCTCGTTTGTAGCCATGACCATTTATAATGTGAAGCTTGCGGGAATTTATTTTTTGATTATTGGTTTAAGTTATGGGATATTTAAAGCCCTGAAAAAAAGAGGTTGAAAGCCTATGAACACGAAAGAAATTTTTGATTACGTAAAAAAACATCCTTCAGGAAAGGTAAAACTTGCCTATGTGGATATTGATGGGATTTTAAGGGGAAAATATATTTCAGCTGAAAAATTCCTTGGCTTCACCGATGGCGCAACTACTTTTTGTGATGTCATCTTTGGCTGGGATGCAAGTGATGTTGCCTACGATAATGGAAATTATACCGGCTGGCACTCAGGTTATCCTGATGCTCCTGCACGTATCGATTTTTCTACCTTTCGCAAAATCCCCTGGGAGAATGATATTCCTTTTTTCCTGGGAGAAATAGTTGACCATGAAGGAAAACCAGCATGGGTTTGTCCAAGACAATTGCTGAAGAAAGTTCAGGCCGATGCCACAAAAGCTGGCTTCACTCCTTTTTTCTCACAGGAATTTGAATGGTTTAATTTTCGTGAAACGCCTCAGAGCGCTCAGGACAAGAATTATAAAAATATGACGCCACTTACTCCGGGCATGTTTGGATATTCTATCCTGCGCACCACCCTGGAGAATCCTTTTTTTACAGACCTGTTCGAACTATCGAGGAAATTTGATATTCCAATTGAAGGAATTCATACTGAAACTGGACCTGGCGTACTTGAAGCCGCCATTCAATATTCATCCGTTATTGAAGCAGCCGATCGCGCTACGTTGTTTAAAACCATTGTAAAAGAAATTGCCTATAAGCATGGCATCATCGCCACCTTCATGGCAAAGATCAGCGAAAATCTTCCTGGTTGTGGCGGGCATGTTCACCAGAGTTTGTGGGACAAGGCAGGAAAAAATAATTTATTTTTTGATCCAAAGGACAAACTTCACATGAGTGAAGTGATGAAAAGCTATATAGCCGGTCAACTCTACTGCCTTCCAGAACTTTTACCGATGTATGCGCCAACCATCAATAGTTATAAACGACTGGTAGAAGGTGCATGGGCTCCTACTACACTCACGTGGGCAACCGATAACAGAACTGTTGCATTACGTGTGCTCGCGGGCGGAAGCAAATCATGCCGTCTTGAAACAAGAGTGATCGGCTCTGATGCCAATCCATATCTTGCCATGTCCGCAGCGCTGGCTTCAGGACTTTATGGTATCAGAAATAAAATGAAATTGAAACAACCTGCCACTATTGGCAATGGCTACCGCGATTTCTCGAATGGCATTCTGCCGGGTAATCTTCATGAAGCCACCCAGCGAATGAAAAATTCATCTGTTGCAAAAGAAATACTGGGAGATAAGTTTGTTGATCATTTCGCAGGGACACGCGAGTGGGAATGGAAACAACACCTCAAGTCGGTGACCGACTGGGAATACAGACGATACTTTGAAATAATTTAATAAGAACAACCAAATCATCTATCACTCATGACATTCGACAAGATCTATCAATACAACTTTCCAACAACAATCCGTTTTGGAGCAGGTTCAAGCGCTGAACTGGCAGACTACCTTATCAGGAATAATTTATCGCGACCGCTGATCGTTACTGACCCTACCGTTGCCCAGCTGCCATTTTTCAGGAAAATTGTTGACAGCGTAAAAAACAAAAACATTTCAGTTGAGGTGTTTCACGATATTCATAAAAATCCGGTGAAGTCGGACGTGTATAAAGGCACCGATGCTTACGATCATACAGATCGTGATTGTATCGTTGGCATTGGTGGCGGAGCTGCACTGGATGTAGCCCGCTCTATTGTGCTGCGTGTAAACCATCGCGAAGATTTATTTAAATATGATGATCTGATTGGAGGTGATGTGTACGTAACCAACGATGTTCCGCATTTCATTACCATTCCCACCACGGCCGGAACCGGAAGTGAAGTGGGGCGCAGTGCAGTCATCGCTGATGATGAAACCCATCAGAAAAAAATACTATTCTCACCAAAGTTACTGGCGAAAATTGTATTTGCCGATCCGTTGTTAACCATGGAGTTGCCTTCATTTATAACTGCCGCCACGGGTATGGATGCACTAACGCATAACATGGAAGCCTTCGTTGCCAAAATGCCACATCCATTATGCGAAGGCATAGCCCTGGAGGGAATTTCACTTATCAACCAGTCGCTGGAAACAGCGGTTAACAAACCCGATCTGGAATCGCGCAGTAAAATGCTTATCGCTTCACTGATGGGTGCCGTTGCTTTTCAGAAAGGACTGGGCGTTGTTCACTCGCTGGCACATCCGCTATCATCATTACTCGATACGCATCATGGCCTGGCCAATGCCGTGAACATTCCTTACGGGATGGAATTTAATATAGAAGGATTTGAAGATAAATTCAAACGCATTGCTTCCACGCTGGGATTAAAAGAACAATCAGGCAAGGCTGTTGTTGAGTATCTTTTTGAACTGAATTCAAAAATCAACATCCCGCACAAACTCAGCGCCATTGGTGTGAAGGCTGAACACATTGAAACATTGTCTGATCTCGCTATCGCAGATTTTGCTCATCCGAATAATCCAAAGCCGGTAAGCCGCGAAGATTTCAAACAACTATACCTCAAAGCGCTCTAAATTTTATGGGCAACCTGATCATTGGTGTTACAGATGGGAGATATTATGAGAAATATGCCAGCTGGATAAGCGATTACCCAGAAGTGGAAATAATCAGACTTGGTTATCGTTTCAACAACTTTGACGAAATTAAAAAATGCACTGGCATATTTCTGACCGGGGGCGAAGATGTTCATCCGCAACTGTATCATAAACCTGAATACAAAGAATTGTGTCAGCAGGATTATATGGATGAGCAAAGGGATGCGTTTGAATGGAAAATACTGGAATATACGCAGCAAAATAAAACTCCTGTACTTGGTGTTTGTCGCGGTCTCCAGATTGCCAACGTATTTTTTGGAGGCACACTCATTCCTGATATTCCAGCATTCGGAAAATTCAATCATGGAAAAAAAGAGGGTGCACCCAGAAATCATTCGGTGATGATCGACAGAAACAGTGATTTCTACAAGCTGGTTGGTATCGAAGCCGGGCAGATAAACAGCATGCATCACCAGAGTGCCGACCGCGTTGCCGGAGATCTGGTCGCTACTTCCTTTTCGCCCGATGGTATCATTGAAAGTCTGGAATGGAAAAATCCATCAGCAAAATCCTATTTAAGTTTAGTGCAGTGGCATCCCGAATTAATGGCTGATCAAAACAGTCCATTTGTTGCAAACATCAGGAAGGACTTCCTGGAAAAAGTGAAAAACATTTAACTTCATACAGAATGAAAATTATTAATCCGGCCACCGAAGAGATCGTTAAAGAAATAGTGGAAGATTCAAAGGAATCTGTGAACATGAAATTTGATCTGCTTCGCAAGGAACAGCCAGTATGGCAAAAAGTTGAGTTAAGCAAACGTGTAAAAATACTGAACCGGTTTTCAGATTTACTCGAAAAAAATATTGAACACCTCGCAGCGTTGCTTACTTCAGAAGTAGGAAAGCCCTTGCAGCAATCGCGCAACGAAGTGAACGGTGCTCGTGCCCGCGTAAAGTGGCTCACTGGAAATGCTGAAAGATATCTCGCAGATGAAATCATGAGCAGCGCTCCAGATTTAACCGAACGGATTTCATACGAGCCTCTGGGTGTAGTGTGCAATATCTCTGCATGGAACTATCCTTATCTCGTGGGTGTGAATGTTTTTGTCCCTGGCCTTCTCGCGGGCAACACCGTGATGTATAAACCATCAGAGTATTCATCACTGACAGGACTGGAAATTGAAAAGTTATTAAAGGAGGCAGGTGTTCCTGTCAATGCATTTCACACTGCCATAGGCGCACGTACTGTGGGTGAGTTACTGCTGGAATTACCATTCGATGGATACTTCTTTACTGGTTCTTACAAAACCGGAAAATATATTTATGAAAAAGTAGCTCCGAAGATGGTGCCCTGCCAGCTGGAACTGGGAGGCAAAGATCCGTTGTATGTAGCCGATGATGTAGCCGATGTAAAAGCAGTGGCTGCGGGCACGGCCGATGGTGCATTTTACAACAACGGCCAGAGCTGTTGTTCTGTGGAACGCATTTATGTGCATGAAAAAATCTATGATCAATACGTAACGGAGTTTGTTAACGAGGTTAAATCGTGGAAGATTGGAAGTCCGGTGGAGGCAGGCGTGTACATTGGTCCGTTGAGCAGAAAGGAACAACTTCCGTTTTTAGAAAACCAGGTAAAGGATGCCGTACAAAAAGGAGGCATCGTTGAAACCGGTGGCAAGCGTATGGAAGGCAAAGGTTTTTATTTTGAGCCTACGGTAATCACACATGCAAATCACACCATGAATGTAATGCGTGAAGAATCCTTTGGTCCTATCATCGGCATCACGAAAGTGAAAGATGATACGGAGGCAGTTCAGCTTATGAAAGACTCAGAGTATGGATTGACATCCGCTGTATATTGCAAAAACCAGGAGCGCGCAGAACGAATCTTAGACCAGATCGATAGCGGCACGGGTTACTGGAATTGTTGCGACCGGGTGAGTGCCGCACTTCCGTGGAGTGGTCGTAAACATTCTGGAATAGGCGCAACATTATCACATACCGGGCTGCGTGCATTCACCAAACCGAAAGCGTATCACTTACGTGGATGAGTTCAGTTGCTATTGGTTGTTTACCTATACATAATTAAAACCACTTGATCGTCATATCAATCAGTTTCTGCTTCCTTTCCGTATAAGGTGGTACCATCATATCCACGCCACTCATGGGCGACCATTGCTTTAGCACCGCCCGCGGATTTGAGAACGATTCGAAACCAAAGAATCCATTTCCTTTGCCAATGCCACTGTTGTTGACACCACCAAAAGGAAGATCGTTGTTGAATAAGTGAATGGCGGTATGATTGACACAGGTTGCCCCAGCCCGGGTATTATGAATAATCCTTTCCACATTATTATTACTCTTGCTATAAATATACAGTGCCAGTGGTTTTTCCTTTTTATTGATTTTATCAATTACTTCCTGCAAATCTTTGTAGATGACCAACGGTAAGATGGGACCAAAAATCTCTTTGTTCCACAAATCAGAATCTTCAGAAATACCAGACATAATTGTTGGTCCAAAAAAATCTTGCGAAGAATCTGTTTTTCCACCATACTCCACTACAGCACCTTTCGCTAAGGCATCCTGAAAATAGCCTTCCACTCGTTTGAAATGTTTATCGTTCACAATACGGCTATACGATTCAGAAATGGACGCATCTTCACCATAATATGCCTTTAGCGTTGTCTTGAGATTATTTAAAAATTCATCTGCTACCGATTGATGAACATAAACATAATCAGGGGCAATGCATACCTGCCCGTTATTCACCCATTTTCCAAAGGCAATTCGCTGTGCTGCCATTTTCAGATTGGCCGTTTCATCAACGATGGTGGGTGACTTACCTCCCAGTTCAAGTGTGACGGATGCAAGATGTTCTGCCGCTGCTTTCATCACCACCTTACCAATCTCTGGTGCTCCTGTGAAAAAGATATGATTGAATGGCATCTTCAATAGTTCAGTGGAAACTTCAACGTCACCTTCAATCAAGGCTATTTCTGATTCATCGAATAATTCACTGATGATTTTTTTCATCAGTGCGGAAGCATAAGGAGTATATTCTGATGGTTTGAGTACGATACAATTGCCCGCGGCAATGGCCGAAATCATAGGTCCGAAAGTCAGGTTGAAAGGGAAATTCCACGGGGAAATAATCAATACAACACCTTTGGGCTCATAATAAATATATGAACTCGAACCGATCTGTGACATGGGTGTAGGCACCTTCTTCGGACGCATCCACTTTGCGAGGTGTGAGCGGGTATGTTTAATGTCTGAAGTGATCTTATATATTTCAGCAATATCTACTTCACTCGGATGCTTTCGGAAGTCCTTATACAATGCCTGTTGGATTTCGGTGCGATACCTTGATACTGCATCGAACAAACGATCGAGTTTTTTTATACGATCATGGGCTGTGGAATCGGCAATTTTTTGCTGATTGCTTTTTTGGAGTTTAAAAATTCTCTTCACTTCATCTTTTAGTGCACTTTGTGCTGAAGAAGTACTTATCGTATCCATTTTATCTTACTTTAACATGTTAAAGGTCGCTTGAAGTTCTGATTCACCGATTCAGGATTTGCCATCCGGATTTGTATAACTGGTAGCCTGAGTCTGGCCTTACTCAAATATAATTAAGTTATTCAGGTTGTCGAAAAGCAGATTACCATTTAACGTATATGATGATAATCTGATTGGGTTTTTCAATCGAAAATCCAAATCACGACCTTTTTTTGAAGATAGCCTGCCTCCACACCTAGGATGACACTCTTAATAAATGGTTTGATCACGAAGTCGAGGCAAATTCGCGTACTTCGCTGCAGTGGTTTATCCACGAATAATGTGGTGTCACAGGAACTAAATTCAGCTGCGGCATTGCCCGGTGCGGAGCCTGCCCCTTCCATCTCAAAGGAAAACCGTGTGGAAGAATATGTATGTTTATTGACCGTTTGTTATGAAATGAAAAACTCCATGGATATACTCAATAAAAAAATCTATTTACATTACACAATGATGAATCGCCTTACACTGATTATACTTTACATTTCACTTGCAACACATGCTCAAGCCCAGGAAACCTATGCTGAAAAACTTGGCTTTCCGAAAGGCGCAAAAGTGCTGATCCTTCATATTGATGATGCGGGCATGTCACTGGATTCCAATGAAGGTGTAAGACTTGCCATGGACAAAGGCATCGCAACCTCAGTAAGCGTGATGATGCCCACGCCCTGGGTACCAGATTTTGTCCATTATCTAAAACAAAATCCGAAAATAGATGCCGGGCTTCACCTCACCCTGACATCCGAATGGAAAGAGTATCGCTGGGGTCCACTTTCAGGAAAAAATACGGTGCCTGGCCTGGTAGATACTGAAGGCGCATTGTGGCCTGGTGTAGATGATGTGGTGAAACACGCAACGCCTGATGAAGTTGAGAAAGAAATCATGGCGCAACTGGATCGGGCCAGAACCATGGGCTTTGAACCAACGCACCTTGATTCACACATGGGTACCTTGTTCGCTACACCAGAATTCCTTCAGCGCTATATTAAGGTTGGTATCGAAGAAAATATTCCGGTCATGTTCCCGGCCGGTCACAGTACCATGATATTGAAGCAAACCGGATTTGACGAAAACACGAAAATGGAATTTCAAAAAACAGGAAAAGGAATATGGGATGCCGGACTTCCTGTGCTGGATGATCTGCATAATGTGAGTTATGGCTGGGAATACCCGGCATCAGTAAGAGGCTCAGATAATGACCATCAGAAATATGCTACCCGAAATTATATAGAAACAATCAGGTCACTAAAGCCCGGCTTAACGATGGTAATTATGCATTGCACTAATCCTACCGAAGTATTTCCTCACATTTCGGGTTCTGGCCACATACGCAAAGGCGACCTGCTTGCCATGATGGATCCGGCACTTAAGACGTTTATTCAGCAAGAAGGAATAATACTTACCACGTGGCGCGAAGTAAAGGAGCGGAGAGAAAAAATAAAATAAATAGACAGGAAGCCAACACAACAAATTCTTTGAATTTCCTTTACACGAATAAATCAATTAAATCTACAACAGTTGAAGGGCTTCGTATCGATCTCACATTAAAAGAAAGCGTCAGCAACAAAACAAACTTGATAGCGAAGCAAGAGTCGTGGTTTCTGAATTCTGATTTTACAGTTCATTCTGTTGATGATGTAAATCCATGGAAGAACAACAATGAATCTTCGATGTGTGATTGCCAGTAAATCCATTGATGTGATCCTGGATGCTCCACATAGGTATGTAGAATATTATTATCAACCAGATCCTGATGGAGTTTCCTGTTGAATTCAATCAGGATATCTTCCGTTCCGCAATCAAAGTAGAAATGTGGAAGCTTTTCTCTATTTGAAAGCAAACAATCCAGTACATTTTCCTGCTTCAAAACCAGGTCACCTATTTTTTTATACTCACCATCTTCAAGAAACAATGCCAGCTGTGAAAATTCTGTGATGGACGAAAGACCTGAGAAGGATCGGAACACAGACGGATACCTGGCGCCTAACCGCAGTGCACCATATCCTCCCATGGAAAGACCGGTGATGAAGAAATTTGATTTATCATTTACACCTGCAATTTGTTCTTTCACTACGGCCACCACATCTTCAGTAATCCACTTCTCATAATCTTCTGTCTGATGAGGCAGATAGCCACTGCCATCTCCATACAAACCATCCGAAGGCATCACCAGCACCATCGGTCTCATTCTACTTTGCTCAATCAACCGGCTGGCTGTTTTATGTACTCCTGCATTCATAGCCCACGCCCAGTGTGATCCATATACTCCGTGAAGCAGAATGACTACATCGAGAGAAATATTCACGTTAACATTCGCAGGAACATAAACGGTGATGTCGGCCCGTCTTTTTAAGGCTTTGCTTTTTACGGTTATGAACCGCAGACCATCAAATTCATTTTCAGGACTGGAAATCTCAGTAGTAAAAAATTTCGACATAGTATTTTTATTAAAAGATAATCACACCCTTCGCATTCAATCCTTTGTGCATATCTGAAAACGCATTCTGAAGTTGATCGAGCGGATACGTTCTGGTTACCATCGCATCGAGCAGCAATTGGCCACTGGCATAAAGTTCCTGCAAAATTTTAAAATCAATTTGTGGTCTTGCTTTTCCGTAAAGCGGATTGACATAAACTTTATCCCACTCAAAAAGCCGCATGTCTATTTTGATCTCTTGCTCAATGCCGCTCACTTGCACAGCAGTTCCAGCATTTCTTACCATCGCCAGCGGAGCTGCCCCCAATGATGGAATAGCCGTGCATTCAAAAGCATAGTCCGCTCCCCTGTGTGTAAGAACGTGTACTTCCCTGGCTGCTTCGAGCAGACCTTCATCTTCCTTTGAAGCCAGAATGGTATGCGTAGCACCATATTCTTTTGCCATCTCAAGACGTGAAGAACTTATATCAATGGCAATAATTTTTGATGCTCCGGAAATCCTTGCGCCCTGAATCACATTTAGACCAACACCACCGGCTCCCAGCACTACTACTGATGAACCTGCTTTTACTTTCGCCACATTCACAACTGATCCATAGCCTGTCATCACACCACAGCTGATGATCGCAGCCGAAGGAAATGGTATATCCACCACAATCTTAACACAAGCTGATTCGCGCACCAACGCATATTCAGCCATCGTGCCCAGACTAAAAGCGCGCTCAACCGGAATACCATTTAGTGTACTTGCTTCAAAACGCGCGTGACCTCCACTTACTTTATTTCCTGCCACCACTGCCGAGTTGACTTCGCATAAATGCTGATTGCCTTCCTTGCATTGAAAGCACTGATAACAAGGCACAGCCCAATTGAGGATAACGGAATCTCCTTCCTTCAAAGTGGAAACACCAGGCCCGGCTTTTACGATTACTCCGGCACCTTCATGCCCCATAATTAATGGCTTGCCCCACGATTGTGAATCCCAGTCGGTATGACAAATTCCGGCAGATTTTATCTGCACGAGCACTTCATCTCCCTGAGGGTCATTAATATGAATTTGCTGAATGGAGAAATTTCCTTTTCCGTCAGCGATAGCGGCTCTTGAATTAATCATCGTTACCACAGTATGAAATTAAAATTATGCGTTTGAATTCATTAATCATTGAGGCTATTACCAAAAAACAGAAAAGAGTACAATGGAATTCTGAGTCTTGTAACTAAAATCTATCCCTGATGAACTTTCCGCGTCAATAAATGGATAATGATCCATGCAATCAGATACAAGGAACCACACAACGTAAAGATCAGGTTATAACCTCCTACTAAATTTCCACTGGCTTTATAGGTGTCCAGTAAATATCCAACCAGCATTGGAAAAAGAATGCCTCCCACAGCACCCGCCATTCCACCAATACCAACCACAGAACTCACCGACTCTTTCGGAAACATATCAGAAGCAGTGGTGAAAACATTGGTCGCCCACGCCTGATGCACGGCAATCACCATACTGATCAATGCTACGGCCACCCACAGATCGGTTACAAACTGTGCCGCAATGATGGAGAGTTGAATCACAGCAAAAATAAGCATCGCAGTTTTGCGTGCCTTCAACACGGGTAACCCTTTCCTGATCAACCATGATGAAACATAGCCGCCATAAATGCTGCCAATAGTCGTTGATGCATAAATAATCATCAATGGAAGACTGGGCTTGCGCAAATCGAGACTGAATATGGACGAGAAGTAGGAAGGCAACCAAAACAGAAAAAACCAGAAGATGGGATCAATCAAAAATTTTCCTGTGATATAGGCCCATGTCTGGGGAAGTAAAAACAGCTTGTGCCACTTCACGGAAGTTGTGCCACTCAACGTGTGTGAGTGGGTGTCTTGTCCCTCTGTTATATAATCATGTTCTTCTTTTGTCAGATACTTCTGTCTTGAAGGTATTTCGTAAAGCCACCACCAGAATATCAGCCAGACAAAACCAATTGCACCGGTAATCCAGAAAACAGATTGCCACCCATAGTTAACCAGTATCAACGGAGCAATCAACAAGGCTACGATAACACCTACGCTTGTTCCTGCATTGAATAACCCAGTGGCCAGAGCCCGTTCTTTTTTTGGAAACCATTCTGCCACGGCTTTCATTGCCGCAGGATAATTTCCTGCTTCGCCTAATCCCAACCCTAATCTTGCAAGACCAAATCCGGTAACACTTCTCGCAACAGCGTGAAGCATCCCTGCAACGCTCCACAATACCACCGAAAAAGCATAGCCGACCTTAGTGCCTACTTTATCAATGAACCATCCCGCAACCAGAAGTCCGATCGCATAAGCTGCTGAAAAGGCCATGACGATGCGTGCAAAATCTGTTTCGGTCCATTCAAATTCTTTTTCAAGAATCGGCTTTAGCAATCCGATTATCTGTCGGTCGAGATAATTGATCGTAGTTCCAAAGAACAACAATGAGACAATAATCCATCGGAAATTCTTTACGGTCGTCAAAGGAGGTATGGATTATTTACTCGAATCAGACTTTAAATAAGGGAAACTACCTGTCCGGTTCGCACAGACTCATCACACGCAAAAGCTATGCGCAAACTGTTTACAGCATCCTGCATATGATCAGTAAGGTCCATATCTTCATTGATAGCTTTTAGAAAATACCGCTGCTCTCGATTGCATAATTCCTGGTGATCGGGTTCATCTTTCAGGTTTATCCAGGTGTCCGGTTTAGTGAAATTATTTTTATCATCCAGGTCGGCATGATGGAATCTCAATGACTCTGTCTTCGTATGCGATTCAACAGAATCTGATTTACCAGTTCCGCCAGCATCTTTGGCAACAATCGATACACAACCTTTTGGACCAATTACATCTTTAACAAAAAAAGCTGTCTCGCTGATCATGGGTCCCCACCCCGCTTCATACCATCCTACCGATCCATCTTCAAAACGAATCTGCAGCTGACCATAGTTATAATTTCCCGCGGGTATCTCTTCGGTGAGACGCGCCCCAATGGCACTAACTTGTATCGGTCTGCTGCGCGTCATCTGGCACATCACATCAATATAGTGGACACCACAATCAACAATGGGGCTCAGGCTTTTCATCAGACTGCGATGAACATCCCACATCACACCATGGCTTTGCTGATTGAGATTCATTCGCATCACCAATGGCTTGCCAAGCTGATGCGACAATTCGATAAACTTTTCCCATGAGGGATGATGACGCAGGATATATCCTACTACGAGTTTCTTGTTTGCTTTTACCGCTGCAGCTACTACCCTTTCCGCACCGGCAACAGAATCGGCCACGGGTTTTTCAATAAACACATGACATCCTTTTTCAAATGCCTTAACCGCAAAACTTTCGTGGGTATCCGGATAGGTGGATATGCAGACAGCATCAGGACTGGTCTTTTCAAGTGCTTCTTCATAGCTGCTATACAAGTCGTAGCCGCCACCCAGTTTTTGATTCAGCACTTCCTTACTTTTTCCTGTGGACACAATTCCACAAATCTGAAACCCCTCAGTGTTGTGATAAGCCGTGGCATGAGAAGCGCCCATGTTACCACAACCAACTACCAGCACGCGTAAAGAATTTGATGTCGAAGCCATTTATAAAGATTTAATATAGTAACATAGAGCTATTACGAATATGAGTTCATTGATAAGAAGTGCAACCAGATATCTCACTTCACCGCAACAAACTTCAGGCACACGGGCTTGCCTACCGAAATCCTTTTTCCGGTTTCGGCAAGCAATCCACTCTTTTTATCTCTTTTGAAAATTACAATCTCGTCACTGTTCTGATTGGCTGCCAGTAGAAAATTACCCGTAGGATCAATTACAAAATTACGTGGGATTTTTCCAAGTGTTGATTGTCTGCCTGCAAACTTCAGCATACCATTCTTATCAATGGAATAAATGCCAAGTTCGTTGATTTCAGCACGCATGGAACCATACAGAAATTTTCCATCGGGTGAGATATGAATATCAGCAGCATGTATGTTGCCAGTATAACCAGCGACCGGCATGGAGACTTTTTGTTTCTCTGTCAGTTTTCCTTTGGCATAATCAAATACCGTTACCTCTCCTGTATTTTCATGAATGACATAGGCATATTTTCCATTGGGATGAAACGTGAAGTGGCGCGGACCACCACCCACCGCAATACTGGCAAAAGCAGGATTTGCCGGTGACAGGGGTTTGGGTTTGGTCACATCAACGTTGTATATGTTTACTTTATCAGTACCCAGATCTGGTACAAACAAAAACTTATTGTCTTGCGATAACACGGCAGCATGCACATGGGGTTTATCCTGATTGGGCTTAATACTTTTTCCTTCATGCTGGATATTCTGAATATCCTGACTTAACGATCCATCAGCATTGATCGGAATAGCCGTTATACTTCCTCCACCGTAATTTCCCGCAAACACAAATTTGTTTTTATCATCAACAGAAACGTAACAAGGTCCGTTGCCACCCGATGGCGCGCTGTTGATAAAAGTCAGTTGCCCTGTTGAGGCGTTAAAGGAAAATGCACTGATGGTACCTTCACTTCCCTCACTGACCGAATACACATGTTTCCGGTCATTTGTGATCGCCAGATAGGATGGATTTTTTACGTCAGCTTCAGACTTTGCTGTGAATTCGCCTGTTTCAGTGTTGAATGAGTATACATGAATACCCTTGCTCTTCTCAGAACTATAGGTACCAACCAGAAGATTGTATGTGCCTGAAGGTGTTTGTGCTTTTACCATAGTGATAAAACATGTCATTAGTATTAGGATTGCTTTCACAGTTATGTTATTTAAATTTATACAATTATATTTTTTAAAACCCATTCGTATCCTTATTTCGCAGTTGCCTTTCGCACTTTGCTTACCTGCAACTCACCGACCTGATCTGTTTTCCTGGCAAACCTTGATCTGATGTAGGTTAAGATGGAAGCAATGGCATGATCATCCAGGTGCGTGTTCGCTGGCATAATGCCACTGTACGATTTACCATTCACACTAATTTCTCCCTGATAACCATTCAACACAATGTTAATCAATCTTTCTTCATCACCCGATACCCACTCAGAATCGACCAGCGGAGGAAACCGGTTGTTGTCACCTTTGCCATCGCGCTGGTGACAGCTTGCACAATATGTGTCATATAAAATGCTTCCCTCCAGGCGATCGCCCATGTGCAAATTATCGAGCTCCTCATCAGGTGTTTTAATATATGATCTTGATTTACGATTTTCCATCGATGCCAGTTCTGCTTCACCAAATTTATTCTTGTCACCTTTGTACATCACTCTCCATATTTTTCCCTGATTTGATTCGCTGATATATAATGAACCATCCGGGCCGGCAGCAAGCCCCATGGGTCTGTAGCGCGCCTCGCTGGTGTTTACCACGGTATCCACTCCGGTGAAACCATCCGCGAAAACTTCCCATGTTCCATTTACCTTACCATTTTCCATGGGAACGAAACAAACAATGTATCCGGCTTGCGGATAGGGTGAACGATCGGTGGATCCATGAAAAGCGATGAATGCTCCTTTTTTATATCGTTCCGGAAATTGATTTCCCTGATAAAATAAAATATCCATCGGTGCCCAGTGTCCTGGAAATCCCATGACGGGTGTATCAAATTCAGCAGCTCTTCCTAGTAATTTTTCCATCGCCACCATAGCCGGGTTGCAAAACATTTTTTTCCTGCATCTGATCAAAGTAAGCGTAAGGCCACCCAAAGTCGGAACCTTCTGTTACCTTCGCCAGCAACTCAGCCGGAAGCACGGCAGCCTGCCACAATGAATACAGCTTTGGATAAATGGTATGGAAATTATCGATTCCGTTTACAACGGCATATAAACTTTCATCTTCCGGATTCCATTGCATGCCAACAATACTGCGGAGGCCGGTGGCATATTTATAACCATCTTTTTGTGTGAGTCCTGTTTTACTGGCATCAAATCGCCAAATGCCCGCATAATTTTCCAGATCAGGACAAGGGTCCAGGCCTTTGCCTTCTGGTATTCCTGTAGGCCCGAATTGTTTCATATCCTGGCAGGCATCGTTGGGCGAACCAAAAGGAACATACATGTATCCTTTGCTATCAAAAGCCAGTGGCTTGGTGGTATGCCAGTTCTTTGCCACGTTTTCATCTTCATCCGTCAGCACGATTTCTGTCTCACTTTCAGGAACCAGTTTTCCCGGAGTCAGTTTATTACGTAGCACTTGTTTTACAGTACTCGTGTACAGATAGCCATTATGAATGGTTACACCAACGGCAAGACCTCCCACATCCGTATAATCGCCAAAGTAAGCAATGGTATCAGCCTTTCCATCATGGTTGGTATCGCGAAGGCCTACCGTTCCGCCTGCTCCGTGCATGGCATCATTATACCTTAGTTTTACATAGATATCTCCATTTTCATTAACAGCGATGTGCCTTGCGCGCCCGGTACTATCGGCAACAACAACGGCCTCAAAATTTCCGGGAAGAATCAGACCCCCATTATCGGGATCCCCGGCAGGTAATTTCACTGGCTGAGTGCAACTTTGAATACCGGTAACGGACAGCCCGATAATAATGAGTTTCAGTAAAAGGTATTTTTGCATTTTTCAGATTGATAAAATCACCGATGAACTAAATGTAATAAATGTGCACCGGCAGGCAAAACGATTTATGTTGAACGATACCATGGATGCTGATCGTAAACGAATAGACGTAAAATTGTAAATATTAGGTAATATACAGGCTACCAAAAATATGACAGATGGGTTGTTTACTTTTTCTGTTTTACTTTCAAACTTTCCACGAGCGAATTTGCGCCCTTCATGATGAAAACGGAATCACCTCCGCAAGCCAGAAAACGATAACCCAAATCGGCATACATATCATATTCGCTGATGTCCTGCATTAATACACCAGCTGTTTTTCCGAACTTCTTTGCCGCTGCTGCAACATCTTTCAACGCTTGCTGAAATACGGGATGATATAACTGGCCAAAGGTGCCAAGCGCAATTGATAAATCGGTTGGGCCGACAAATAATACATCTGTTCCATCCAGTGCTGCAATGGCCTCAACATCGCTGAGGGCAGGCGCAGTTTCGATTTGAATGATCCCCAGCAATGTTTTATCCAGTTGTTCAATATACTCTCTGGCAGTTTTACCAAAATGTGTTGCCCTGGTGATTGTTGCCATCCCGCGTGTTCCCCGTGGTGGATAATACATGAGCTTCGTTGCCATCTCCGCTTCACCCACACTCATAATTTGTGGAAACATAATGCCTTGCGCACCGGAATCCAGAATTTGCTGAATCTTTCCGCGTGTGGCATCACTGGTTCTTACCAGCGGTGTTACGTTCATGGCGGCAAGCACCTGCAACTGATGAAACATCATATCTTCATAGCCAGATCCATGCTCCATGTCGATCAACAGCCAGTCGAACCCTGCATGCCCCATTATGTCTGCTGAAACATGGGAGCCAAGGTTGAGCCAGCTGCCAATAACTGTTTCTCCCAGCTGAATTCTTTCTTTAAGATTTTTCATATTAGAATTTGATTTCTCGTTGTTAAGTGACAAAAATTTCAAAAGACAAATTAGTTTATAATTCCTGCTATTCACATGATTTTACTGATTTGTAAAAATGATACCTCAACTTAGTATTTCATCCGGCAGGATAGAAACACGTTTGTGTTTGCGTGGATAAGTATTACTTTAGAATTTACTATGCTTCTGCTGATCATTCTAATTGCCTTGGCCTTCATCATTATGGCCATCGTCAAATATGACATTCATCCTTTTCTGGCGCTCTTCATTGGCGCTATCGTTTATGGATTCATGGCGCAAATGCCAGGCGAATTAATTCTTAAGTCAATCACGGAAGGATTTGGTGGAGTAGTTGGCAAGATTGGCCTGGTCATTCTTCTTGGAATCATCATCGGCACTTTTCTGGAAAAAACCGGAGGCGCGATGGTGATCGCTCAAAAAGTACTATCCTGGATTGGAGAAAAGTCAGTAATGCTGGCGATGATGATAACGGGTTGGATATTATCTATTCCTGTGTTTGGCGACAGTGCGTTTGTGATGATGAGTCCCATTAACAAGTCGCTCTCTTTAAAAAGTAAAGTTCCATTCGCGGCCACCACCGTTGCTTTAACACTGGGAGTAACCGCCACTCATTCTCTTGTTCCACCAACACCGGGACCCATTGCCGCTGCAGGAATTATCGGGGCGGATCTTGGTGCTGTAATCTTCTGGGGCATCATCATCAGTTCCCTTGCTTTGATACCCTGCTTTTATTTTGTTAAATACTTCGTTTCCCGGTTTGATTTGAGTCCGCCCATGGTAGATGTTGATACCACTGCGCATATCAAAAAGTTTCCTTCTTTTGGTAAATCAACATTACCCATTGTTGTTCCTTTATTGTTAATCGTGCTTTCATCCATTGCCATTTATCCAACACATCCCTTTGGAGAAAATACTTTTTCATCCATTATTATTTTTGTCGGTAACCCCATTATTGCATTAACGATAGGAGCCTTTTTGTCATTCGTTCTTCCTGAGAAGTTTGATAGAAAAGTCCTATCCTCCACGGGATGGATCGGAGAAGCATTGGTATCCGCAGCCCCCATCATTTTGATAACCGGTGCCGGTGGAGTCTTTGGCAAGATGTTGCAGAATTCAGGAATAGCTGAACTGGTAAGTGAAAATCTGAACGCAGCTAACTGGGGAATTTTTCTGCCATTCATGATGGCATTTGCCTTGAAAACAGCTCAGGGTTCATCTACCGTTGCCATCATCACTACTGCCTCTGTGGTTGCTCCTCTGTTATCAACACTTGGACTGGACACTGAAAATTTACGCGTGATGGCAGTCCTTGCGATCGGTGCCGGTGCCCTCGCGGTATCACACGCCAATGACAGTTTCTTCTGGGTGATGACGCAGATGACGGGAATGAATATCAAGATGGGAAATCAGACACACAGTTTAGGAACCGTCATTCTCTCCATCACTGCCATACTTTTGATTTATGTGCTTACCTTTTTTGTGTAGAAATTAAAGTCATTTACCTTGCTAATGAGCTGTCCATCCTCCATCCACCACAAGCATAGATCCGGTGACATAACTTGCGGCATCGCTTGCAAGAAAAATAGCTGCTCCCTGAATTTCACGAAGTTCGGCCCAGCGGCCCAATGCGGTGGCGCCAACCACAAGTTTCTTTCCTTCTTCGGTGTAGGCAATAGGTAAATTCATTTCCGTGAGGAATGGTCCAGGACAAATGGCGTTCACCATAATATTGAATGGTGCCAGCTCCAGTGCAAGTGCCCGTGTCATCTGCACCACCGCGCCTTTACTTGACGTGTAAGGCGTGCGATTGGCAAGACCAACCAATCCGAGTGTGCTCGCCAGGTTGATTATTCTTCCTGATTTATTTTTTTTCATATGCGGTGTCACGGCACGGTTGCAAAGCCACGTTCCGTTTACATTCACATTCATTACTTTTTGAAAATCCTCTGGTGATACTTCATCAATTGGGCCGCGGATATTAATGCCGGCACTGTTGATCAGAATATCAATTTTACCAAATGCCTCCATAGCGGAAGCAACCATATCTTCAGTTTGTTTCCTGTCCGTAATATCAGCCGCAAACGAAATCACAGTCGTGCCAAATGCATCTTTTAATTCCTTCGCGGATGCTTCACCTTCTTCCCTATTTCTATTGACGAGCATCACACTGGCACCTGCCGAAACGAGTCCAGCAGCCATACTGAAACCAAGACCTTTAGATCCACCGGTAATGATGGCGGACTTACCAATAAGGTCAAACTGTTTTATTCCAGGAAATTTTTCCTTATCCATATCTGCAGATGATTAATTTCGATTTCAAATTTTATACAAGTCCCGGTTTCTCACAGCTATAGTCCATACACGAAATGATGTTATCCTCTTCAGCCACTCTTCAGCAATAAGTTACGAAACACACGGCAGCTAAGAAAGGTATTCATTCTTGCTTACCAAACGAAGGGCCTGATCATTTGTAAAGCTTCGTATTAAAATAATGTAATAGATCCATTATTCTTCACGATCAGTTTTTATTTATAACCCTTTAATGAAAAAAACCTCCAGTGTCTGATTGTTTCCGCAAAAAAGACCGGAGGGCTGGTGATTCAAACGTTGTTGCCGGATCAGTGCTGGGAATTTGAATTGCGCCTTTCAAATCCATTCGTGCTTTATGCCTATTTTTTCAGATTCAGTTTCTGTGCCAGCTTCTGTGCCTTCAATGCAAGTTCGGTAGCGAGAAAACAATGAGCCTGCGTCATCGCTGTTTCCGTTCTGTTAAGAATGTCGTTCACAAGTTGCTCACCATAGGGAAGCACCTGATCTTTACAATCTACATACCGTGTCTCTTTATTATCCACGAGAAATAGATGATTGCCTCCGGTGCGTCCGCCTATATCAACATTCTTCCGCAATTCCATGAAGCCATCTGTTCCAAGAATCGTGAGTCTCCCATCTCCCCATGTGTTCAGCCCATCAGGTGTGAACCAGTCTACGCGAACATAACCAGTGCCTCCGTTTCCTCGCACCATCGCATCACCAAAATCTTCAAACTTCGGATATTGTGGATAATGAACATTGCCTACCTGAGACGAAACAACTTCTGCCTGTGTTGATCCGGTGAAAAACAAGAACTGATCAAACTGATGTGAACCGATATCGCAAATGATTCCTCCAAATCTTTCTTTATCAAAAAACCATTCAGGTCGCGTTTTAATATTCATGCGGTGCGGTCCCGTGCCGATTGTCTGGATGACCTGACCAATAGCACCCGCTTTCACGAGTTCGCCAGCCCTTACGGTAGCCCGGTTTTCAAGTCGCTCGCTGTACATGATGGAATAAATCCGTTTAGTTTCCTTCTGCACCTTTCTTACTTCAGCCAGTTGCTCCAGTGTGATGATGCCTGGCTTATCTGCCATAAAATCCTTGCCGTGCTTCATCGCTTGAATGCCAACAGTTGCCCTGTCGATAGGAATAGAAGCGCTGACTATTAACTGAATCGAGTTGTCTTCAAAAATTTCCTTTTCACTGCGCGCAGTCTTTGCCTGCGGATATCGCTTAATGAATGCTTCGAGCAGATCAGGTTCTTTTGCGTAAACCGCCACGAGTTCACCACCTCCACCAATCACCGACTCCACCTGACTATAAATGTGACCATGATTAAGTCCGATTACAGAAAACCGTATGGCCGCTGGTCTTGGTGCCGATGAAGATGAACCGATATTAAAAGTTTCAACGGGTTTATTCATTGCATTTATCTCACCATAACTTTCAGGAATTGCAGAGGCTGCAAGGCCGGCAGCCGTAGTAAGTGAAAGCTTGAGGAATTTGCGTCTGTTGTTTTCTGTTTTCATAAAATATGATTTGCCCGATGCTTGAAATAATGACGAACAAAATGAAGACACACCGAGATACGCTCAAAGGTATTTTCTATTAAAAAATAAAATGGGCTATCTCGAGTACAACACCGGATTAAGCGGACTGTCTATCACATCACCCACCTTCACACCAGGGCACCAGGTTTCCCAATCAGCAATTTGATTTTCATTTACTGGTTCTTTCAGTTGTATGTCTTTGTCCATGTAGATCACTGTCATTACTTTGCGCATGGTGTCGGTCTTGTTGGGGCCGGCACGATGAAACACCCAGCCGGTATGGAAACTTACTTCGCCCAGATCAAAAGGTTCTACCACCTGTTCGAAATCGCGGAGCGTCAATCTCTTTTGTATCTCCCGCTCACTGTCATCACTGATCTTCAGATTTCTTCCCTCTGTCAATTGCTGACTTCCTGCACTAAACTCAAGCGGGCCTAATTCGAGATCTGTCTTTTGCAAGGGTATCCACACGGTTACAGTTTTGTCTGTACTTAATGGCCAGTAATATTGATCGGCATGCCACGGGGTATGACCACCACTCGGTTCTTTGAATAATGCCTGATCGTGATACATTCTTACGCCTTCTACTTCCAGTAAATCCGATGCAATTTTAGCAAGCCTCTTGCTGAACACAATTTCTTTAATTGAATCTGACTTCGTCCACAGATTAAAAATCTGTAAAAAAGCTTTTCCGTAGGTATCGCGTTGCTCGATGGGCAGATGCTGTGTATTTAGTCGGTCTACCTCTGCAGAAATTTTTTCGTTCATGTACTGTACCACGTCTGCAGGCAATACATTTTTTATTTTGATAAATCCGTTCTTCTTAAAAAAGCTGATCTGTTCATCGGTAATTTCAAATGGCACATCCAGCGTGTCAAGTACATTCTCTTTTATCCTATTCATTTCGGCTTCCGTTTATTGTTATATGATTTTAAAATTAGTAATTATTATTTCAAGATACACAGGATTCATTTTACGTTTTCCGGAACTGCCTGCATCAACAACGCATATGCTTTATCAAGTGCCTCATCACCCGCATTCGATCCTTTGTAATGGCCAAGCCGGACTATGACAAGATCATGAGAAGGAATAATGGTAGTGGATTGACCTCCGGCACCGAGCATCATGTACGCATCTTTCGGAATGGGGAACCCTCCATCTCCGTTTACCCAGAACAAACCACCATAAATGGGTCGTCCATCTTCGAGCCAGGCCGGAGCCAGTGTCCTCACAAATTCTGTAAAGCCTTCGGGCAAAATACGTTCTTCATTCCACACGCCATCCTGCAAATACAAATTACCCAGTCGTGCCCAGTCACGGCCGGAGGCAAACTCATATCCTTGTGTTAAAAAATTTCCGTAGGGATCGGTTTCCATCACCATACTGCGAATGCCAATTTTATCAAAGAGCGCACGCTGCGGAAAGGTGTGATACTCTTCTCCCATTTTCTCCACGCCCAGTCTTACCATGTAATTTGTTAATACAGGATCAGAGTTCCTGTAACGACCAACCGTGTTTGGTTTCCACTGCTGTGGAAGTGATGCGGCATATTCAAATGAGTTGACACCACCGGTATACAAATACAAATGATCAGGATAACCGAGTGAAGGATCGTAATCCGGATCTTGTGGCGCACGACAATACAATCCGCTCGACATATGCAAAATGTCCATGACTCTGATTTTCTTTCGCTCATCACCTTCGCCTTGCCATTGCGGAATCGGAGCAGGTTGCTCAAGTGTGTACACACCTTTTTTCATAAGGATACCCAGCAGGGTAGCTGAAAGACTTTTTCCCATCGACCAGCTTTCCAGTGGTGTGTCTTTCGTTATTCCTTCACCGTAACGCTCACCAATTATTTTTCCTTTATACGTTACAACAAATGCTGCCGTCAAGGCTTCTGCCGGTGTGAACGCAGCATTCACTGCTTCATTTACTTTTGCCATATCAACTTCTGATGGAGCGGGTTCATTGTTCAGCATATCACCCAACGGCCAGGGAGTAGTGCTGGGGTCTGGAAGATTGCGGATAACCTTTACTGGTTTGTAAAAAAGAGAGTCAACTCCTTCAGCAAGGCAAACACACCCCTGATCACCTGTGTAAATTGCAGTGCGTGTAACCCCATTGGGCATGGTGATGGAAACGGATTTCTTTACATAGTCCACAACCGGTTTGCTTACTTTACTGCGCTCGGCATACGGGCTTGTAAAATAACCTACATTTTCCGCGGCAAACTCAGGCGTTATACCCGTGATGAAAACAGCCGAGCACATGATTTTGGCAAAGCCTGCAGTATGGTGAGAAAGTGCATCGCCAGGAGGCGCTTTATAGGTTGTGCCCAGTTCCAATTTTTTTGCACGCGCAATCAAGGTGGCCCGTAGATCATCCTTGTTTATTTCTTTTGTGCCTTGCTGGCAACCCACCAGAAGAAAGGCCAGATAAAAAACACAGACTAGTTGAATAGAAAACTGTGATTTACTTTTTTCCATAAATATTGATTTACAGAAAGTTAGTAAAAGCGCGGGTGATGAAACATTCCCTTACGGGAATATTATATGAATGGCTCTAAATACACTGCGTTTTACTGGTCCTATGCACAACAGGCAAGAAATAATTCTTACTTTGAGGAATCTTTAAATTACTCCTTCACTGTTATGCATAAAATTCTTTTCATTCTCGCTGCAATTTTTTCAATAATATCCTGCTCACCCAAAGAAAAAGGCTACGATCATGCAGATGGCCTGGCATCTTTTACTGTTGCCGGACTTGAAAGCCATTTGAAAACGCTGGCCTCCGATGAATTCATGGGGCGTATGCCCTTTACGGAAGGTGAACGCATCACCCTTGCCTATCTGGAAGATCAGTATAAAAAAACCGGGCTTGAGCCAGGGAACGGAACCAGTTATTTACAGGAAGTGCCCATGGTTAAAATCACCACCAACACGGCAACGGAAATGATTATAAAATCTGCTAAAGCAAAACTGACCTTGCAGGGTCTTAAAGATTATGTGCTCAATACTGAACGAACCAGTGAGGAAAAAATCAATCTTGAAAATGAAGAAATAATTTTCGCAGGCTTTGGCATAGTTGCACCAGAATATAACTGGAATGACTATGAAGGACTTGATGTAAAAGGAAAGATTGTAGTGGTCATGGTAAATGATCCAGGTTATGGATCAGATGATAAAACATTTTTCAAAGGCAACACCATGACGTATTATGGCCGCTGGACCTACAAGTTTGAAGAAGCCGCCCGCCAGGGTGCAAAAGCATGCCTTATCATTCACGATGATGTAGCGGCCGGTTATGGTTTCTGGGTATTGCAGAACAACTGGAATGCTTCACAATTATACCTGGACACGCGGGGCAAGGACATTTATAAATGCGCTGCCATAGGCTGGATTACCCAACCTGCAGCAAAGAAACTCTTCGAAGCAGCGGGTATGGAATGGGCAACTACAATTTCTGCCTCCAGAAAACCCGGCTTCAAAAGCAAGGCCATGAATCTTACGCTTACAACATCCATGCAAGTGAAAACAAAATTTGACAAGTCGTATAATGTGATTGGTAAAATCACCGGCACAAAACAGCCTGATGAATACGTAATCTACTCATCACACTGGGACCACCTCGGCATTGGCAAAGCCGATGAAAAAGGTGACTCTATTTATAATGGAGCCTTCGATAATGCCAGCGGCACCGCAGGGTTGCTGGAACTGGCAAAAGCTTTTGCCTCTTTAGAAACAAAACCTGAGCGCACGATACTATTTTTATCCGTTACTGCTGAAGAGCAAGGCTTGTGGGGCTCAGAATATTATGCACAGAACCCTATATATCCGAAAGAAAAAACCGTTGCGAACATCAACATGGATGGATTGAATCCTTATGGGAAAATGAAAGATATTGTGGTAGTGGGCATCGGGCAGTCAGACCTGGAAGATTATTTAAACCAAGAGGCTGAGCTCGCTGGGCGATATGTTGCCCCAGAGCCCAACCCCGTGGCCGGGTATTATTTTCGTTCGGATCATTTCTGTTTTGCCAAGACCGGGATACCGGCACTCTATACCAATACAGGAACTGATCATGTGGAGAAAGGTAAAGAGTATGGCATGCAATTACAGGAAGACTATGTAGCAAAGTATTATCACAAACCTTCTGATGAGTATGATCCCTCACGATGGAATCTGGATGGCGCTATTGATGATCTTCATCTGCTCTTTCAGGTTGGCAAGCGTCTTTCATTTGAAAATACATGGCCACAGTGGAAAGAAGGATCTGAATTTAAAGCTATACGCGATGCGTATATGAAGGAATAGAGGCTTCAACCAGCCAATTAAAATATTTTTGTTAATTGAAAAAGCAATTTCCTGTTAGTTGATTTTCTTCACCAGCAGCTTATCAATTTTAATATTATCCATATCGAGCACTTCAATTTCCAATCCATTCCATATAATCTTTTCACCGATTTTAGGAATATGATTCAACACATGCAGAACAAGACCTGCCACCGTGTTGATATGTTCCACATCATCATTTCCTACCTTTTCAAAATGCATTAAAAATTCCGCGAATGGGTACTGACCATCAATAAGCCAAGAACCATCTTCACGTTGAGAAAGCTGGTAGTCTTCATAATAAAATTCAGACACATCACCCACCAGTGCTTTCAGTATATCATCCATGGTGATGATACCTAACACTATTCCATATTCATCGGTAACCAATGCATAGTGCACATCAGAAGATTTGAAATTTTCAAGGGCCTTGTAGGCTGATGTATATTCCGATAAATAATGAGCAGGCTTAACAAGGCTTCTAAGTTTAAAAACATCCTGTTGCATCGCCACAAATAAATCCTTTATCATAACTACACCAAGAATATTATCCTTATCATCTTCAAAAACCGGATAAATGTGATGTAAATCGTCATTGATTCGTTTGCAAATAGTGGCAAGGTCATCGTTGCTGTTTAAAATTTCCAGATCATTGCGTATAGTCATCAACGAACTGATTTTTCGGTCACCCAGTGCGAAAACTCTTTCTACAATGTCCTGCTCAATTGCCTGAACCTCTCCGCCCAGTGTGCCCTCTTTGATGATTGCTTTTATCTCTTCTTCTGTAACATTTTTCACTTTATGTAATTCTATTTTTAGAATTTTGAAGATGGCATCTGATGTTTTTGTTAAAATCCACACCAGGGGAAATGCAGCCGTGGAAAGGAACTTCATATACGGTGCAACAAAACTTGAAATTCCTTCTGGGTTAGTGATTCCGATTCTCTTGGGAATAAGTTCGCCCAGTATCAAGGAACAAAACGTGATCGATATCAAGACTATAACCACCGCCAATCCACTTGCGAACGGACGCAAGACTTCAAATTGAATCAGATAAACCTTCAGATCAGCGGTAATATTTTCCCCGCTGTAAATTCCGGTAAACAGCGCTATCAGGGTGATTCCAATTTGAATGGTAGAAAGAAACCGTGTTGGCGATAAATACAAATCAAGTGCAGCCCTGGCTCCTTTTGTTCCTGCTTTGACAGCCGACTCAAGTCTGACTTTTTTAGATGACACAAGTGCCATTTCTGACATAGATAAAACCCCGTTAATCAGAATCAATATTAAAATAATAAGCAATTCCATGGTGCTGGTATTTTGAGAAAAGTTAAACTTCTTCCATTTCACATTTAATCAATTGCCAGTCGTAGGCAAAAAACCGAGAGCAAAATCGTTATTGGGGTAAAAATGATTTTCTCCATTACATTTTCAGACAGCAGATTGCCTAAAGTATTGAATAGGAAAAGAACAAACATCAGCCATAAAGCTGTTTTCAGTACCTTTTTATTGATGTTCACCTTTACCACACCTGCGTGAATTGTTACGATCGCCAGCATCATGATATTGATTGCGATTGATATAAGTTCAAACGTTATCATCTGCTCTTTGCTTTGCAATCTCCCTCCCCAAACCATGTCAAAGGGAACGATGCCCGAAAGCACCAGCACATGAAAGATGATTACAAGAGAAAAGATGATTAATAAGGCATTTGTGGCAAATCGTGCGGTGATCATATTTCTCATGCCTTCATTAAGATCCGATTATTGAAAAGCTGACTCCATGACAATGTTAATCATTCATCAATATATAACATCAATCCAACATCCAAAAACACCTGCTACCATCTGTTAGCTTAATCTTTTTCTTCTCTGTATTTTTGATATTGTTTAATCTATGCTCATGAGTACTGAAACCGTTTCATCACCAACTGCCTCTTCAAGCCTCGCAGGCCATCAGGCACCACCTCCCTACAAGCCAAAAAATAAAGTGCGTATTGTTACTGCAGCCAGCTTGTTTGATGGTCATGATGCCGCCATCAACATCATGCGCAGGATCATTCAGGCAACGGGTGTGGAAGTAATCCATCTCGGCCACGACCGCAGTGTGGAAGAAGTAGTGAACACCGCTATTCAGGAAGATGCACAGGCTATTGCCATGACCAGTTATCAGGGCGGGCACAATGAATATTTCAAATACATGTATGACTTGCTGCAGGAAAAAGGTGCAGGCCACATTAAAATTTTTGGTGGTGGTGGTGGTGTGATCCTTCCGGAAGAAATCAAAGAGCTGATGGATTACGGCATCACCCGCATTTACACTCCCGATGACGGTCGTGCGATGGGACTTCAGGGAATGATTAATGACCTGGTGGAGAAGAGTGATTATGCAACGGGGGAGAAAATTGACAATGGACAATTGACAGTAGATAATTATGTGAAGATTGCGCAATTGATTTCGGGTGCGGAGAATTATTACGATAAACATAAAGCTGTTTTTGAAGAGATTAATAAGAAAGCAGCAACATCGAATATTCCGGTGCTTGGAATTACAGGAACAGGTGGAGCAGGAAAATCTTCTATGGTGGATGAAATTGTGAGACGGTTTTTGATTGACTTCAAGGATAAAAAATTAGGGATTGTTTCGGTTGATCCATCGAAGCGAAAAACCGGTGGTGCTTTGCTGGGCGATCGCATACGCATGAATGCAATTAACAACTCTCGTGTATTTATGCGCTCACTGGCAACGCGTCAGTCGAATCTTGCTTTGTCGGCATATGTGAAAGAGGCGATACAGGTAATGAAAGCTGCTGGCTTTGATATGATTATTCTTGAAACATCAGGCATCGGACAAAGTGATACCGAAATTCTGGATCACAGCGATGTGTCGCTCTATGTGATGACGCCTGAATACGGTGCGGCTACACAGCTCGAAAAGATTGACATGCTTGATTTTGCCGATGTGATTGCACTCAACAAGTTTGACAAGCGTGGCGCACTGGATGCTTTGCGTGATGTGAAGAAACAATATCAGCGCAACCATCAATTGTGGGATATGAAGGCAGAAGACATGCCGGTGTATGGAACGATTGCTTCGCAGTTTAACGATCCGGGCACGAACCAACTGTACAAACATCTCATTGATAAGATCGTGGAGAAGACTGGAGCTGATCTGAAATCCACGTTTGAAATTACGCGCGAGATGTCGGAAAAAGTATTTGTGATTCCACCGCAGCGTACCCGTTACCTGAGTGAAATATCTGAAACCAATCGTAAATACGATGGATGGGTAATGGAGCAAAAAGAAGTAGCTCAGAAATTATATGCGATGCAAAAAACGATGGAGTTGTTTGCACAGGATGCGGACACGATCAGAATTTTACAATCCGAATACGATCGGCTGAAACTCAATCTCGATCCGAAAAACTGGAAGCTGATAGAAGAGTGGCCAAAAAAAGTGGCGCAATACAAAGGCCCGCTGTTCAAGTTCAAAGTGCGCGATAAAGAACTGGGAATTCAAACACATTCTGAATCACTATCGCATTTACAAATACCCAAAATTACTTTGCCAAAATATGAAGCGTGGGGCGATTTGCTGCAATGGAACCTGCAGGAAAATGTGCCCGGTGAATTTCCATACACAGCAGGCATTTATCCGTTCAAGCGCGAAGGTGAAGATCCTACACGCATGTTTGCCGGTGAAGGCGGACCGGAAAGAACCAACCGGAGATTTCACTATGTGAGTCTGGCCATGCCCGCCAAGCGATTATCAACAGCGTTTGATTCAGTTACACTTTACGGAAATGATCCTGATTACCGTCCTGATATTTATGGAAAGATTGGTAACTCGGGCGTGAGCATTTGTTGCTTAGACGATGCTAAGAAATTATACAGCGGATTTAATCTATGCGATCCAAAGACTTCGGTGTCGATGACGATCAATGGTCCTGCACCCATGTTACTGGGATACTTCATGAATGCAGCCATCGATCAGCAGTGTGAGTTATACATCAGACAAAATGGACTGGAAGCAGAAGTAAAAAATAAAATCAATGAGATCTATAAAAATCATGATGGTGAACGTCCCTCCTATCAAGGTCCGCTGCCCAATGGCAATGATGGTCTTGGATTGATGTTACTTGGAGTAACCGGAGATCAGGTTTTACCTCAGGATGTTTATGAAAAAATAAAAACTGACAGCTTATCACAAGTGCGCGGTACCGTGCAAGCTGATATATTAAAAGAAGACCAGGCACAGAACACCTGTATCTTCTCTACTGAATTTGCTTTGCGACTGATGGGTGATGTGCAGCAATATTTTATCGATCAGAAAATCAGAAACTTTTATTCCGTTTCTATTTCTGGTTATCATATTGCCGAAGCCGGAGCTAATCCGCATTACCCAACTTGCCTTTACATTATCCAATGGGTTCACGTACGTGGAATACTATCTGAGCCGCGGCATGGACATCAATGAATTTGCCCCGAACCTATCGTTCTTCTTTTCGAATGGTATTGATCCTGAGTATTCGGTGATCGGTCGGGTAGCGAGAAGAATCTGGGCGAAGGCGATGAAGAATAAATATGGCGCCAATGCCCGTAGCCAGATGTTGAAGTATCACATTCAAACATCTGGAAGATCCTTGCACGCACAGGAAATTGACTTCAACGACATCCGCACAACTTTACAGGCATTGTATGCGATTTATGACAATTGTAATTCATTGCATACGAATGCCTATGATGAAGCGATCACCACGCCTACCGAAGAAAGTGTGCGCAGGGCAATGGCGATTCAACTGATCATCAACCGTGAATTGGGACTCGCCAAAAACGAAAATCCTTTGCAGGGATCATTCATCATCGAAGAACTTACTGACCTGGTGGAGGAAGCGGTGCTTACCGAGTTTGATCGCATCACCGAACGTGGAGGCGTATTAGGTGCGATGGAAACCATGTATCAGCGCGGAAAAATTCAGGAAGAAAGTTTGTACTACGAAACACTGAAGCACACGGGTGAATATCCGATCATCGGTGTGAATACATTCTTGAGTTCGAAGGGATCTCCCACCATTTTGCCTCAGGAGGTTATTCGCGCTACTGCAGAGGAAAAAGAATATCAGATCAGGATGCTGCGAAACCTGCATCAGTTTCAGGGAGAAAAAGCAGCCAGTGAAATGGATAAAGTACAGCTGGCAGCCATTCAAAACAGAAATATTTTTGCTGAACTGATGGAGGCAACAAAGGTATGCTCACTGGGTCAGATCACGAAAGCACTATTTGAGGTAGGTGGGCAGTATCGCAGGAATATGTAATTGCATTATACTTATTTTATGACCATTGAAAGGTAATCAGATGACAATTGTCATTCCTGTGGTTACACTTTTTATCTATCTTTTAAGTGAAAAGAATATGATAAAGGTTCTAAAAAAATTCTTTCTGAACACCGGTGAAATGAGTCGTTTCACCGGAAGGTATTTCAAGGAAGTCATCTTCCCTCCCTATGAATTTCAGGAACTTCTGAAACAATGCTATTTCATTGGTAATAAATCATTTACCCTTGTAGCTACCACCGGGTTTATCATGGGCATTGTAATTACCCTGCAAACCCGGCCCACATTAGTTGAATTCGGAGCTGTGTCGTGGATGCCGGCCATGATTGGTGTTTCCATTGTGCGTGAGATCGGTCCCGTGATTACCGCTTTAATCTGTGCTGGTAAAATCGGATCTGGTATTGGCGCAGAACTGGCATCCATGAAAGTAACTGAACAGATTGATGCCATGGAGGTTTCCGGTACCAATCCTTTCAAGTATCTGGTTATAACCCGGGTAACCGCCACCACACTGATGGTCCCTACCCTGGTTATCATTTCAGATATCATTTCCCTTGGCGGATCAGCGCTGGTTGAATTGCTAAAAGGTGGTGTAACTTTTCAACTATACTTCAGCAGGGTGTTTGAATATCTGAATTTCGGAGATCTTCTCCCTTCTATCATCAAATCCTTTTTCTTTGGATTTGCCATCGGCATAGTAGGTTGCTACAAAGGTTACACTTCGACCAAAGGAACGGAAGGCGTTGGCCTTACTGCCAACCAGGCAGTGGTGGTGAGTTCCATGCTGGTCTTTATTATTGACTTCATTGCAGTATTGGTTAGCGATATATTTTATGAATTGTAATCATGTCTCAGGTCATCGACTATACCGCCCCACCGATCATAGATATCGAAAATCTCTATAAATCATTCGGCACAAATCATGTGCTGAAAGGATTTAACCTCAAAGTATGGCAAGGAGAAAATGTGGCTGTAATGGGGAAATCAGGTTCGGGAAAATCTGTATTGATCAAATGCATCATTGGCCTTGAAAATATTAATAAGGGAATCCTGAAGGTTTTGAATAGCAGTATACCAGAATTATCCAGAAAGGAATTGGATGCCATTCGCAGTGACGTAGGCTTTCAGTTTCAAGGGAGCGCGTTATACGATTCCATGACCGTTCGTGAAAACCTTGAATTTCCACTCCGCAGGCACCCAGAAAAATTAGGTGATGAATACAATCCAGAACGACTGGTAAAGGAAGCGCTGGAAGATGTCGGGCTGTTGAATGCAATTGATATGATGCCGTCAGAATTATCAGGCGGCATGAAAAAAAGAATTGCCCTGGCAAGAACGCTTATCCTGCGACCAAAAATTATTTTGTATGATGAGCCCACCAGTGGTCTGGATCCTGTAACAGGTAAAGAAATATCGATGCTTATTAATGAAATTCAACATCGCTATAATACGGCCTCCATTGTGATAACACACGATCTTGCCTGTGCACGCATTACCAGCAACCGGATGGTAATATTGCATGACGGAAAAAATTATGCAGAAGCAACTTATAATGATCTGGCAGTGAATGAAGATCCACCGGTGAAAGCGTTTTTCAGTTAATTTAAATTTTGTTATATGGAAAAGTCAACAGGAAGAACAATACGATTAGGGATCATGGTGATCACCGGCACCATCCTGTTCACTATTGCGGTTTACCTGATCGGCCAGAAACAAGACATGTTCAGCAACACATTTCGGCTGCGAGTGGTCTTTAGTAATGTGAATGGTTTACAACCGGGAAATAATGTGCGATTTTCAGGAATCAATATCGGATCAGTCATGGGTGTAAATATCCAGAATGATTCTACCATAGAAGTAATCATACGGGTGCGGGAAGGTGTCAGGCAATACATAAAAACCAACGCATTGGTAACGATTGGCACTGATGGATTAATGGGCAACATGATTATTAATATCAGCCCTGGAAAGGGTGAGGCCGCTATCGTTGAGAATAATGCGTTACTTCAATCCTATAGCCGGGTGAAAACCGATGACATACTGAAGACATTAAATATGACCAATGAAAATGCCGCCATGCTCACACGCAGCTTACTGGATGTTGTAGAAAACATTCAACATGGCAAGGGCACATTATCCTATCTGGTCTATGATACCATGTTGCGCAAAAATTTATCTCAGTCAATTTCTAATGTGCAACAGGCTACGGGTAAAACCAATCAAATACTGACCGATATACAAAGTATGTCCACGGAAATAAAAAGTGGTCAAGGCCTTGCCGGATATCTTCTCAAAGATACAGTCACCTCCACCAGATTAATTGCAACGATAACGGAACTGCAACGCGCCTCCACGAACATACAGCAAAGCACCGACAGTCTTAAACACTTTCTTGCGCAACTGAATAACGAGAAAGGAAGTTTGAATGCATTGGTTGCCGACACCGTGATGGCCAGAGACCTGAAGCAAACTATTTCCAACCTGAATAAAGGAACCGCCAAGTTTGATGAAAATATGGAAGCCCTAAAACACAGTTTCCTGACAAAGAAATATTTTAAAGAACAGGAAAAGGAAAAGGCAAAACAAAAGAAATAATATAAAAAAAGACCCGCAGTTGCGGGTCTCTATTAAATTAAAGATATTTCAAATCAGAACCTGATTACTTTAGTGTTACCTGAATTGTCCGTTACTTCAAAGGTAGGAACACCCAATACACCTTTCAGGTTGTAAACAAGACCGAGATTTCCGTTGACCACCAGGTTCTTATCATGAACCAGTTTGTTAAGGCCATCAAAAATTCTGACGTTGATTTCCTTTTCATTTTCAACGGCAAGCAGATACCTGTTGTCACCGGAAATCTTTGATACATGAACCGCTGGAGTAGATTGCTCAATGGTATAATTTACAATTTGAACATTCTTTCCATAAACATCAGATACCTCAATGGTGTACTCACCGGTAGCCATTCCTTTGAAATTCAAAGGACGCATAAAACTGCTTACTCCTGATATTGTCTCATTGAAGAGAACGGCACCATCCTCATCTGAAATTTTCAAGGTTAACCCTTCCGGCTTTTACACCTTCATAAATTACCTTAAACACACCCGACTCCTTTTGGTTTACGATAACCACTTTAGGACCAACAGGATCAGCTGCTACAGCTATGCCTGTTACCAATGCTACTAATAAAAGAGCACTTACCATTAACTTTGTTTTCATAGTTGTTTTGTTTTTGTTTTCGATACAAATAACGTGAGTACAAAATCAAATGGTCGTTCGCTGTAAGTAAACTTGATTTTTTAATTAAAAAATCGATTGCGGTGTATTTGTATGGGTAATTTACTAAAGCCGGCTAAAATAATGGTCAAAACTGATGTTGTTAGTCTCTTCACCCTTTCCGTTAATAGCTATAACGTTTGCACTATGAATATAACGCCTCAATGGATGGTTCAGTTAATACTTCAATGTTTTCAACACGCCATTACTGTCGGTTACCTCAATGGTGAATGTTTTTCTGTTCTTTAAATTAATCACTTCGGCAAATTCCTTTTCAACAAATCGTTCCTGACTATAAATCAATTCATCGCTGGTGTTGTAAATATTGATAGTTACATTGTCTGCCCCTTTGGAAGCCACCGTGAGTAAATACTTACCTTCATCTGCAAGCTTTACAATATTGATAAGCTTATCTATCTTTCCTGCGCTGTAGTGCACTTTCTCGATATGCCTGCCCTCATCATTTTCAACCTCTATGGTGTAATTACCCTCATCAAGGCGTTCAAAGTTATAAGGGCGGATAAAGCCATCGGTTTTCTTCATCTTCTCCGATAAAAGGAGTTTGCCCGATTGATTGTAAATTGATACCGTTACATCGTTTGCCATATAGGCTGAATAATACAACTTAAACAATGAAGAACCCGTAGAGTTGGTCACTGCTACGGATGATGAAGGACGCTGGTTCATCTGTTCCGTTTGCGAACACCAGTGTACAAAACAGTACACCCACGAATAACAAGCTGATTTTTTTCATGTGTTAATATTTATTTGTTAAAGTTTGGCCACATGGAATTCGCTCATAGTAACATACCGCTGGGTATAGTTCTGGTTATGCTCATTTCATATGGTTTTATATTTGCAATTAGGACGCACCACCATTACGAAATGTTGCATAGTCGTTATTTAACTATGCTAAATATTTTTAATGAAAACAGAAATGGGAATTTTATGATCAAGTGTGCAGTAAACGGCAACACCATGATTATGGATTCAAAAAATGTGAAATATTTTAAATTTGATTAATTCAAATGAAAAATATCCCGTGAGTTCTCAACCTGACGCATCAGTTGTATTTGATACTTGATATGGTTGATCAGATAGGATTCCTGTTTTTCGCCAGATAGCATGACAAACTTCAGCCTGTCATCAAAGCCGAGGCTCAATTCGTTGGCCACATCATATAAAGACACAACTTTTTCTGAATGGGTGATTTTTAGCCATGTGTGATATTGACTGAAATAATCTTTTAGTGAATCATTCATAGGCTTCAGATTATCCACCTCCCACAAAGTAACCTCTCCGCCAGGATAAAGCTTGTCTTTATAGGTTTTATAAAGTTTATCCATTGTAAAAAGGTCTGTGCATTTTACAATAATATCCGACTCACCTGTCTTATATCGCTTGATCACACTCTCCAGTTTAACCATTGCCCCAAGCCTCTCCGTGTTGGAAACATGGTTGTAATAAATGCCAAATGATATATCCCTGGTTTCAGCATCTTCCAACAGTTGTCGGTAGCGCGGCTCAAAAATATGAAGGGGAACCATTTCTCCCGGTAAAGGAAAAATGGATAAGGGAAACATCGGTATACGTATCAAATCGCTCATCTAAGATAAAAAACAGATATTAATCGTAAATGTTCCCATGAATTTCTGTAAACTGATTAATTGTAGGTAACCAGATAGTGTGGTTTTACACCAAACCTGTCCGCGAGCAATTTTTCACCAGATAAAAATGCCAGATTGATTATAAAGGAATAGCCTGCAACAACACCCCCAAGTCGTTCAATCATGTTGCCGGCTGCAATGGCGGTGCCTCCGGTTGCCAGTAAGTCATCATGAATCAGCACACGCGTACCCGGCTTAAAAGCATCCACATGCATTTCAATGGAAGCCGTGCCATACTCCAGTGAATATTCCTCATGAATTTTATGATACGGCAATTTTCCAGTCTTTCGCACAGGGATAAACGGCACACCCAATGCTTCGGCCAGGAGTGATCCAAATATAAAACCACGCGCCTCCACGGCAGCCACTGCCTGTATATTCCTGGCAATAAATTGAATTCTCATTTCTTCAACCACCTTCTTTCGAGCTGCCGGATCTGCCAGCAATGGCGTGATGTCTTTAAAGATGATACCCGGTTTGGGGAAGTCGGGCACATCGCGAAGTAATGACTGTATATAATGTTCAGCTACCATAAAAACACATTTAAATTTCGATGATTATAAGTCAATTAATTTACCATTCAAAATAACCTGACTAACCGGATTGCTGCCAAAGCTATAGGGAATCGAAGCCAGTGATGAAACTGGTTCCGTAATAAATACACTGGCAATCTTTCCGGGGGTAATGGTTCCATGGGTCCCGGCCAATCCCAATGTATAGGCTGTATTGATGGTAGCTGCATTGATTGCCTCTTCGGGTGTCATCTTCATTTTAATGCACGCCAGGGAAATCATGAGTGGCATATTGCCACTGGGCGCGCTGCCAGGATTGTAATCGGAGGCAATGGCAATCGGTAACCCGGCATCAATCATTTTGCGTGCTGGCGTAAACGGAAGATTCAGAAAAAATGCCGCTCCAGGAAGTGACACAGGCATGGTGGCGCTGGTCTGCAGCAACCGAATTTCTTCATCACCCATGTTTTCAAGATGATCAACACTGATGGCTCCTGTTTTTACTCCGACCTGAACTCCGCCCGAGCGATTCAATTGATTGGCGTGAATGCGTGGAGTCATTCCATATTTTTTTCCCTGCTCCACAATTCGTTCTGTTTCCTCTACAGAAAAAAAACCTTGCTCACAAAATACATCGATATAGTCGGCAAGGTTTTCTTCCGCCACTGCCGGAATCATTTCATTTAAAATCTGAGCAATATAGGATTCCTTATTCATGCCATGCGGCACGGCATGCGCTCCGAGGAAAGTAGTCTTTACGGTAAGGGGAGTTTCGCTTCCTATCCTTCGCGCTACCCTCAGCATTTTTAATTCATCGCTGGTGGTGAGGCCGTAGCCGCTTTTTATTTCCACGGCACCCGTGCCTGTGTGAATTATTTCCCACGCCCGCTGCACCGACTTCTCAAACAACTCATCTTCTGACATGGCCTGAAGTTTTTTTGCTGAGTTAAGTATGCCACCTCCGCGGGCTGCAATTTCCTCATAGGTGGCGCCTTTTATTTTCATGACAAATTCTTCCTCGCGGGTGGCAGCAAAAACAAGATGGGTATGCGAATCAACGAAGGATGGCAAAACAAATCTTCCGGAAGCATTAATCGTTTGATGTGCGGTGATACCGGCAGGGAGGTTTTCCATCAAGCCAAAGGAATGAATCAGCCCGTTGGATAATATTAAAAATGAATCTTGCAGAGAGGGCAACTCGCTCATGGATTTACCCTTAACGAGATCAGGCGGCTGATCTCTGACCTGTATAAGTGATTTAATGTGGGTGATCAGTATGTCATGCACCACATGCGTGAACTTTTATTCGTTTAAATCCTCCCCTTTCTTCTGGAGATTTGTGCTAAATACCGGAAAAGAAATTTTCATCAAAGCAAAAAAACCACGGCCCTCTATGGAAGGTCTGTAACCAATTTCTCCACCATACGCCCATGCGATTTTCCGATTGAACTTGCCGTCAATACCGGCACGCACGCCAAGATTATTTAATTTAATTGCATTCGTATAATACTCATCATTGTTATACAGTACCGGATCGAGTTTAAGAGAAGGAGCAAGCATGATATCCAGAAAAAAAGTAAAAATACCATCGTCCATACCTTCCTCGTAGTCATCGAAACTTACTGCCATGTTTCGTATACGGGTGAAGGAACCACCCACGTAAATGGTGGTTGAGTACAAATTACTGAAAGGATTTAAATCCTGGGTTTCACCATTGGCGTCCACATAGGTTTTGGGCAGTGGAACATTCTCAGCAGTAACAAGATCAGTATTCGTGAGTTCCTGTTTTTCAAGAGCTCTGGTTACATCAGCGGTGCTGTTCCATATGATAGCCCCCGCCCTTGCGCCAAAAATCTTTCTGATCCTTGCTGTCACTTCAGTGGTAGTGGGTATGCTGGCGGCCCGTTGATTCATGGTAGTGCCTTGTTTTCGCAGGACCAATCGGGTTTTGGAATTCGTATCAAAGTCCTTTATATGATAGGTGCCTCCCAATTCATAATAATTGAATATTTCGGGCTTATTGTCTGTTACGCTGTTCCGTGCTGCAAGTTCTCTGTTAAAGTCGTAAAATTTACTACTGTAGGTTTTTCTGAAATGAGCTTTTACATCAAATTTATTTTTATGAAAATAGTGAGCTTCAAAACCAAATCCTGCATTGATGTTGGTAGCAAATAATTCTCCGTAGAAAGGCTGAAATCCTATAAATAATTTATTGATGGCATATGGGTCATCATAAATCTCTTCATAAGTAGGTTCCCCCTTATTTTCTTGTTCCTTAACCTGATCTTGAGCAAACAAAGGGAGAAAACCGAGGTGGCTTAAAAATAGTATTAATGAAGCTATTCTCATGTATTTCTTAGAATTATCTAAAAATAGTAAAAGTAGTTGAAACCTCTGCTTTCCGGTACAAGAAGGTTATTGCTGATCGCTGTCATTTTCATTCCTGGTATCCACCAACCTATCCGGATTATTTCACTCTCACCAGCTGGCCACCTTTCATGGATACAAATGGTACGATCCGATTATCGCGCTGCGCAGAGAGTGATAGACCACCACTGAGTGTTCCCTCAATGAAAGTGCTATCGCCAATGGTCTGCAGAAAATTGACACCAAACCGGTTCATCATGTGGCCCATTACCATAATAAATTCAAATCCTGCGGATGAATAGTCGGTTGGCAAAACTCCGTGCTTATTGATGTAGCGTTTTCTGAAACTTTGAAAGTCAGGGTTTGCCATAGACTTGTAATTAGGTGCCGCCAGCACAATCTTAATTCGCTCCAGGCGTGCATAGTCTATTGAGCCATCACTTAGCCATGCCTCCTGCCCAATCACCAAGGTAGAATCTCTTCGCGTTTCCACACTGTTGATCACTTTTGAATAGATGAGCTCGTTGGAAGAAGCAACAAATATGCATCCGATGCTATCCTTTTTTACTGAAAACTGAAGTGGATTTTTCCACTCGTCATATTCGGTAGCGGTAGAAAGCCTGGATAAGATAGATGCGGAATTTTCTCCGGTTATCCTCTGTGCATAAAGCACTTTGATATCCAGCTCTTTTGCTCTTGAAATAAAACTAGCGGCCATCAGCGAATCTTTTGATGTCTCACCGTAATACACAAAGCAATTTTTCTTTTTTGTCAGGTCTGCTGCAATTTCCGCAGCACTCCTGCCAATGGTTTCATGGCTGGGCTGGAAAAGGAAACTGTAAGGATTAACCTTTACGAAATCAGAGCTATTGGAAAGTGGATTAACATTGACATTGATTTTATTGGCAAGTGAAAACTCCAATACGGGTTTAGCCTCTTCCTGAAAGAATGGACCCACGATTAAATCAGCGCCTGTGAGTTCCTTTTCCTTTAGAATTTTTCTTGTAACGTCCATGTTACGCTCATTATCGTAGGCCAGCAATGAAATGTGTATCCCTGATCTGGCAAGTGTATCCACCGCCAGCTTCATGCCTTGATATAACTCAAGGATTATCTGATTGCGTTTTTTTACAGGCGATGGATCAAGTGTTGAGGCAAGAAAAGGCATGACCAGTGCCACACGCATAGTGTCCTTTTTTACCGGACGAATCGCTCCCTGGCTTATCAACTCTTTTCTGGAGAGACTGTATCGAACGATTAAAGAATTAATCAGTGTGCTATCCTGCAGATGGTAATCCTGTTGACCCAGTCTCCGCACAAGAACTTTAGCTATTTCTGCATCCTGCGGATGTTCTTCCAGCATCATGCGCAAGTGTTTCCGGGTCTTCAATCTGAGAAATGTAAACCTTCTTTAATTTTTGCAGATCACTCATGAAAGCCGGATTCCTGATCTGATCCATTACATTCAGAGCCTGAAAATATTCCTGCTGATCAAAATATGTTTTACATAACAGATAGTTTACTTCATCCATCTGATCCCACTTAGGATAACCCTTCTTGATTTGAAGCAACATGTCTTTGGCTACTGTAGTATACCCAAGCCGGTATGCCGACATCGCATAGTAGAAAGAAGCATATTCATTATAAGGATTATCCTTATCGTAAACGGAGAGAGACTTGAACCCGGACATGGCCTCGCTGTATTTACCTTCGGTGAACAAATCCCTGGCGCTGCGGTATTGTCGTTTATAATCCTGAGCCGTTGCCGTGATTACGGCAAGCGAAAGAACAAGCGACAAAAACAATGACGATATTTTCTTTGAATTTAACTGAATCATAAGGCTAAGAGGGATCCAATATAAGCAAATCAAAAATTAAGCCGCTACTCCCACTCGATGGTGGCCGGTGGTTTGGAGCTGATATCGTATACAACGCGATTAACGCCCTTTACCTTATTTATGATGTCCGATGATATCTCACTTAAAAATTCGTGCGGCAAATGCGCCCAGTCAGCGGTCATTCCATCAACGCTGACCACCGCACGCAGCGCCACCGCCTTCTCATAGGTACGTTCGTCTCCCATTACGCCTACCGAGTAAACCGGCAACAGAATGGTGCCCGCCTGCCACACTTTTTCGTAGAGACCGTGGGTGCGCAAACCCGTGGTGAAAATATGATCGGCATCCTGAAGCACCTGCACTTTCTCGGGGGTGATCTCACCCAGAATACGTATGCCCAGGCCAGGGCCGGGAAAAGGATGCCTTCCTAAAATCAAAGGATCAATGCCCAGGGTTTTTCCTACCAGGCGCACTTCATCTTTGAATAAGGTATTTAATGGCTCCACTACTTTCATTTTCATTTTTTCCGGCAAACCACCCACATTGTGGTGTGATTTTATGGTTGCCGATGGACCCTTCACAGAGACTGACTCAATGACATCCGGATAAATGGTACCTTGCCCCAGCCACTTTACATCCTCAAGGTGATGGGCTTCTTCATCAAATACTTCGATGAAGGTGCGGCCAATGGCTTTGCGTTTTGCCTCAGGCTCAGAGAGATTTTTCAGGGCTGCATAAAATTTATCCTTTGCATCAACGCCTTTGATATTAAGACCCATGCCCTTATAGGAAGTGAGCACTTGCTCAAATTCATTCTTGCGCAACAAACCATTGTCTACAAAAATGCAATAGAGATTCTTACCAATGGCTTTGTGAACGAGCATGGCAGCTACTGTTGAATCTACACCACCTGATAACGCCATCACGACTTTATCATTACCAAGTTTAGTTTTTAATTCTTCAACGGTTGATTCAACAAAAAGATCAGGTGTCCAATCCTGCGCACAATCACAGATATGAACTACAAAATTCCTCAACAGGTTTTTGCCTTCGAGTGAGTGGGTTACTTCAGGATGAAATTGTATTCCATAAATGTGCTCTCCCTTTTTCCTAAAAGCCGCTACCTTTACAGATGGTGTGCTTGCAATAATTTCAAAGGTGTCTGGTATGCTGGCAATTGTATCCGCATGCGACATCCACACCTGCGAGTCAAGCGAAATTTCTTTCAGCAATTCATTATGATGATCAACCGTGGTGAGCAACGCGCGGCCATATTCACGAATCTGTGAAGGCAATACGGTGCCACCATTTTTATGAGCCATCAACTGTGCTCCATAGCAGATCCCAAGCACGGGTATGTTGCCGAAAAGTGTTAGGTCTACATCGGGTGATCCTGCATCTCGTACCGAACATGGGCTTCCGGAAAGGATTACACCTTTAATGGAAGAAGTGACTGCAGGAATATGATTATAGGGATGTATTTCACAGTACACATTCAGTTCGCGTACCCTTCGGGCTATCAACTGCGTGTATTGCGATCCGAAATCGAGAATTAGTATTTGTTCTGGCATGCGCAAAAATACAAAAACCGTTCAGAGTTAGGATCGGGAGTGCAAGTTTTACAATAAACCTAATTGATTAATCTTCAATCCCGTAGCAATATTGCTGAAGATAATCACCGGCATCATCCTGCCCGGCATAGAATGCTTTGCGCAAACACCGGCAAGCCTCATCCTCCTTCTTCAACTCAATCAATGCCACGCCTTTATAAAACCAGGCGGTTGAATTCGCAGGATCAAGCATGAGTGCAATATTAACGTAGCTTATGGCCAGTTCATATTGCGCCCCCTCCAGTGAAAAAGAAGTGCCGTATAAATAAGCAGGAAGAAAAGTCGCCTCTATGTTCAATTGCCCTGTTGATGGCCATCAGGGCGCTGTCTTTTTTATCTACAGAATAATAGGCAAAGCCAAGGTTAATTTCTACTTCCGGATCATTCTGAAGTTGTCGCACAATGAGCAAATCTTCAATAGCCTGCTTAAATTCTTCCTTCTCAATTAATAAACCTGCACGCCATTTTAATATCTGTGGGTCGCCACCACTCAATGTAAGAGCCGTTTCAACATCAGCAAGCTGTTTATCGGTTTCACCCAGTTCTCGATAGCAAAGTGCGCGCAAGATTCTCGCCTGATAACTTTCTGGATACTGGGGAATAAAACGATCCATATCACTGACTGCATTTTTGAAATCACCCTGGCTGTAATAGGCCACGCCTCTTTTATAGAGCGCCCGGTAATCGGCTTTTTCCTTTAGTTTACTGGTGTTAATAACTTTTGTATAGAGTCTGACGGCACCTGCAAAGTCCTCCCTGCTCATCAGTGTGTCTGCCTCCGTTTCCATCGCCTTCAATTTTGGATTCTGCGCATAGGCAGAGAGTGCCGTTAAACTGACAGCCAGAAGAATTATTAATTTCTTAACCATTGATCGATATTTAATTCCTGGTTTAGAGCAGATCAGCAAATATGAAAGATCGCGACTGCACTTCCAAACAAATGAATTACAGTCGCGATTTCATAAGAACTTTATAATCTTTTAATTATTGCTTACCACCGAAGCGCTTGCGCTCGTTTTCGTTCAGGTAAATCTTGCGAAGACGAATTGATTTAGGAGTAACCTCCACGTATTCATCAGCCTGAATATATTCCAACGCCTCTTCAAGCGTGTGCTTGAGAGGAGGTGCAATTTTCATTTTTTCATCTGAACCCGATGCACGCATGTTGGTCAATTTCTTGGTCTTGGTAACGTTGATAACCAGATCACCACCACGGCTGTGTTCACCGATAACCTGTCCTTCATACACAGGCTCACCCGGGTTGATGAAGAACTTGCCACGATCCTGAAGGTTGTGCAAGCTGTAAGGGATTGCCTCACCTTGCTCCATCACAATCAATGAACCATTGATACGGCCAGGGATTTCTCCTTTGTATGGCTGATATTCTTTAAAGCGGTGTGTTACCACAGCTTCACCGGCTGTCACGTTCAGCAGATAATTTCTCAAGCCCATTATTCCTCTTGACGGAATCAGGAACTTCAAAATCATGCGATCAGCTTTCGGCTCCATGTTCAGCATTTCACCTTTACGCTGGGTAACGGTTTCAATGGCTTTACCGGCAACAACTTCAGGTAAATCGATGGTCAATTCTTCTACAGGCTCGCACTTTACACCGTCAATCTCACGGAAGATTACCTGAGGCTGACCAATCTGAAGTTCATAGCCTTCCCTGCGCATGGTTTCAATCAATACCGATAAGTGAAGAACACCTCGACCAAAAACCATGAAGCTATCTGCTGATCCGGTTTCACCCAGACGTAACGCAAGATTCTTTTCAAGTTCTTTTTCAAGACGGTCTTTGATGTGACGCGAGGTAACATACTTTCCTTCTTTTGCATAGAACGGAGAGTTGTTGATTGTGAAGAGCATACTCATGGTAGGTTCGTCAATCGCAATAGATTTCAATGCTTCAGGCTTGTCAACGTCAGAAACCGTATCACCGATTTCAAAACCTTCCAGTCCTACCAGGGCACAAATTTCTCCTGCCTTCACTTCATCTGTCTTTATTTTATTGAAGCCTTCAAACACATATACTTCTTTGATGCGTGTCTTTACAATGGCTCCGGTTTCACGCTTCACCAAAGCAATCTGTTGTCCTGCCTTCACGCTTCCGCGCTGAATTCTTCCGATGGCAATACGACCTACGAAAGAAGAATATTCCAATGAAGTGATCAGCAATTGCGTGGTTCCCTCATCAATTTTAGGAGCGGGAATATGTTCAATAATACCTTCGATCAAGGCAGTAATATCAGTGGTTGGTTGTTTTCCAGTCCGAACTCATCCAGCCTTGCTTGGCTGAACCGTAAAACGTAGGGAAATTTAATTGATCTTCGGTGGCATCCAGGGCAAACATCAGGTCAAATACACCTTCATGCACTTCATCAGGAGTACAATTCTTCTTATCCACTTTATTTACAACCACAATTGGCTTTAAGCCTAATTGCAATGCTTTCTGTAATACAAAGCGGGTTTGTGGCATCGGACCTTCAAAGGCATCCACTAAAAGCAGACAGCCATCAGCCATATTAAGTACGCGTTCTACTTCTCCGCCAAAATCACTGTGGCCAGGAGTGTCAATTACGTTGATTTTATAGTCTTTATAGCGTACAGATACGTTTTTTGCCAGAATGGTAATGCCGCGCTCACGTTCCAGGTCATTGCTGTCCATAATCAACTCACCAGGGTGCTCATGATCTTTAAAAACGTGGCCTGCGTGCAATAATTTGTCCACCAGGGTGGTTTTTCCGTGGTCAACGTGGGCGATAATCGCGATGTTTCTGATCTTGCTAACTTCCATAAATTGTGCTTTCCTCTGCTTTTTTCAGTTTAAGGCCGCAAAGATAGTTCTATTTTATGGATTTACGGCCCTGAAATCTGTTTTCCCATATTAACAAAACCTGCTATTTGCCCGTTTGGTTTTTTTCAAAGAAAGAATGCAGTGCTTCCATGATGGCATCAGGATCTGTAAAATAATGAACATGGCTTTGCTGCTGGTTGAACTGCACCAGTGTCTGATAGTATGTTATTTCATCTACATCATACTCTTTCATCAGAATTTGCTTCACATCAGGATCGGTAATGACCTGCCGGTAAGTTTGAATACGATTGTTCTCTGCAACGATTTTTGACAGCTTTCTTTTTTCACGCTCCAGGCTCCAGAAATAGTCGAAAGGTGAAACAATGCCATCCAGTCCGGTCATGGTGCGGGGTGACGTTTTTGTCCGTTCCTCAATTTTATTGGGATATAACCGGGTAGATTTGATAATCACTTCTTTCAGAAAAATCCGGTCCTCGCGCAGCAACACAAAAAGGGTATTCTCAGCAAAAAACAAGGGTAGCTCCAGGGTAATGTAGCCTACTGACGAAAATATCAATGTATCCACCGGGGAGGCATAAATCATAAAACTTCCGTTTGCGGAAGTACTGCTGATTTTTCCGGCATGTTTCACAGACACGTGTACATCAGGCAAATTTGTAAGCCTGGCAGAATCAACCACGATGCCTGTATATAATTTCTGAGCAGTTACCGCGCCCGCCAGCAACATGGATGCTATGAAAAATACAAATCGAATCAACACGCGCTGGTTTCCTTGCAAGATGAGTGAAAATCAAAAATAGTTGTATTCGGATTAATTAGATAATGTTAATTCACACAGGATCTGGTAATACAGACTTTAGGAGAAATAAATAAGGCAATCGAGTTCGTTAGGAACGGCACATCGTTGGGTTATCTGCAGGCAAACATAGGTTCCGAGCCTACGGCTCTTCATATTTTTTTGATGCTGGGGATGGACTGAAGTCCATCCCTATAAAATTAACCGAGCCTATGGCTCTTAAAGTTCTCGTGCGAACTCGCTTAAAAAATGAAATCGAATACGAGATATAAATGCAATCCAAGTTCCGTAGGAACGATTGATATTTTAACAACGGACTTTCCTGAAGGGATGCCTTTGGCACAGTCCGTTGATATAAAAATTAAATCAATCGGGGTTCCGTTAGGAACGGCACATCTTCATTGATCCGCCATAGGAGAACTACTCTTCTTCACCAAAATTATTTGGTAATGAAATCAACGATCCAAAAAACAAGGCATTCAAAAACATTTTATTGGTGCCGTACCAGGTGCCGCGGAAATTTGGATTATCTGAAAAAAGAATTATCCGTCCCTGCCCTTCCGGAGAAAACAAGACCGCTGCGGAACCGGCTATTTTCTTGATTTCCGCTTTGTGAATGTATCCACCTATCAACGGTGATGCGGTATATTGAGCAATTGTGTTATACGGTGATTTACCAGGCTGCAAATAGGTGCGTCCATTGCGATATACTGAAACCTTGCGATCGGTATAACCAAAACCAATCGGACTGGTGTTATCGAGATCCACCTGAAAGATAGATCCTCCGATTTGCCTTGCTCCTTCTGTATCCGCTGCATTTTCAAAATTGATTCGCTTTGCATTTTTGATCGTATCCATCGCGATTAATTTTTCTTTCGCAATGCCCTGCTTAATCACCCACTCGGATGCCGTCTTCATCGTTATCAATGTTCCTCCTGCCTGCACCCAGTTCCTGATTTTATCGGTCATCGTCTTCTCAGCAGAATACGTTCCACCTACCATCACCATTACATTGTAATCACTCAGATTAACACGAGGGAAATTTACCAGATCAACTTTGGTAACAGGCATGCCAATGCGCTGATCGAGCAAATGCCAGACTTCACCTGCCTCATAACCTGAAACCCCAGGACCAACAGGCATCAGTACTTTTGGTTTTTTAATCGTGCGTATAGAAACGGAACCCAGGTCAACACCTTTGGTATTCAATCCAGTCTCCACCGGATATATATCTATGGCTGCTGACTGACTGACTTGTTTCACGGCAGCATACAATTCATCCGAATTAATATTCTGTTGCTGAACAGGTATCACGATGGATCCATGCGGAAAACTTTTCTCCACACCATTCGTCATCACACTGAACGGTTTAAAGCTGGTACGCACAATCACATTGGCAAATTGCAGTTTATTGATCGCGAGGTGCGCATTATAATCCGTAATGTCCATCAGGTACGCATAATTGCTTTTGACAACCGGCATGATGGTGCTGGAAGTGGACTGCACCCGGGCACCTTTTGCAAACGCTCCTTTCACTTCGGCATGCGGCATATTGAACGCATGCACCAGTGACCAGGTAGATGCATCATAAAACGTGCTGTCGCGATAGGTAATATCTTTTTCAAAAGCAGAACGCACCATGATGTAGTTGGTTTGTTCGGTTGGAACAATAAATGATTTTCCCTTTTCAAAGGTCTTGCCGCCTGCCGTTATATTCTGACCAGATTCATACACGTCAATCTGATGCATCAGTAAAAGATTGATGAACGCATTGGTTCGTGTAGCATCTTTGCTTTCACCAAATACATACGCCTTGATGGGACTTGCCTTTGCCTGAGTCATAGCCGTGCTGAAAAAATCCTTGCGGAGCTTGCGGAGCATTTCCTTTTCTGCCACCGATGCACGAATGGTTGACAGTGAGGCCGCAAACTGATTTCGAATGGTGAAAGCGAACGTCAAGGGTATCGTTGTTGTCTCCTGCACATGCCCGCGTGAACTTGCCTGTTCAAATAAAATTCCGATACCGCCATAAAAATTTACATAGCTGGAACCATAGCCGGGATATAGTTTATCATACGCCTCTTTGGTGAAATACAAAGAACCAATCGAGTTCAATCCCTCCGCAAAATATTCAGCAAATTTAGGATGCACTACATCGTACAGATAGGCAGGCACCACAGGATTGTTGCTGGTATATTTTCCCGGATCAAAATAGAAAGAGGAGTTCGATCCCATCTCATGATGGTCGGTCATTACATACGGTCTCCACTGATGAAAGAACGTCATACGGTTTCTGCTCTCGGGATGCACCCCCAGAAACCAATCACGGTTGAGATCAAACCAGTAGTGATTGGTGCGGCCACCGGGCCATGCTTCATTGTGTTCACGATCATTCGGATCGGAAACAAATGGTGTTCCTTTATGCATATTGGCCCAGTGTGTATGACGGTCGCGGCCATCGGGATTGTAAACCGGGTCAAGTAAAATCACCATGTCGTTGAGCCACTTCACTGTTTCTTCATCTTCGCTGGCTGCCAGATAATAAGAGGTGATCATGGCAGCTTCCGAACTGGAGGGTTCATTACCATGTACATTGTATCCGAGTTGAATGACCATCGGAATATCCGTTGCGCCTTCCAGGTTCTTCTTTCTGATTTCTTCCAGCCGACCGTGATTGGCAGGTGAAGTAATTTTGGCTACCACCTGCACTCGATGGCCAATGGTGCTGCCAATTTCTTCAACAACAAAGCGATCCGACAGTCTGTCTAATGTTTTCATATACTCCAAGATTTTGTCATGCCGTGTGTGGTGCGAACCGATTGGGTATCCTAAAAACTCTTCTGGTGTTGGAATAGTTTTATTGATTTTTTTTGCTGCTGGATAGAAGTAGCCGGCTTGTGCATGAGTTAACAATGGCAGGGCTATCAGGAATAAAAGTAAAAATTGCTTCATACGGTTTGAGTTAGAAGCGCAAAGTAAGAAAAGGGAAAGTCCTTTGCGAGTTATTCAATATTTGAAATGTCAGTCCACTCAGGATCAGGCTGATTTTTTGAAAAGCAATCCTGAGCGCTGAAAGATGACCTGTTCAATACTTACGGAATAATTATTGAAAGCATCATCACAAAACAAACCGACTCCAGCAAAGGATACCCCGAATAGATGTACGTTATCACATACTTATCTCAAAGCAACCTTCGCATGATGGGATTCTTCAGCAAAAGGGCAGTCGCACTGGTTGATTTCAAATTAGATTGACGGTTCAATGGAAACTTTTTATTGAACCTGTGTTGACCAGCGTCAACCTGCCATCGCGGCCTTAGAGCCTCGATCCCGTAAAGTGCGGACAATTCGGGTTGAATGAAGGGTGGGTTAATCCCGGAATTGTCATTTGAACTTAAAATGCTGTTGGTACCCTCCGCATTGTCAGGTGATGACGCTTCGGTCACACCCTGACTGAAACGTCAGGGATTAACCCTGACATTGAAAATGAAGGAATAATTACTTTTAGAACCAAAGTTCAACTGCTTCATTTTCAATCGTCAGCACGTAGTGCAAAAAAGTCCAATGACTTTTTTGGGTTAATGTATGCTCAGGATTGGGTTTGACTTTTTTTGTTCATTGCTGGAAGCATCATGAGTAATGACTAATACAGAGGCACAAAAAAAGAGCCGGCTCCCCAGCCGGCCCTTTCCCTCAAACCGAATTAAGTGACTTAATTCGAGAACAATCGAATTGGTATTTCAAATTTACGATACCTCACATGAAAGCGACAATCTGAAACATACATTTTCGGGTAACTAAAACCTTCCCCACGCTGGAATATAAAATTTCGCTTAAAACAAAAGGCCCCGATGAATCGGGGCCCTTTATCATTAACTCAAAACCCAATTATTTCTTAAACAACCTGATGGTTTTGTTGGACTTATCCTGAGCAATGCGCGACAAGCAGAAGTTAGTATTCATGTTAATATATTTCTATCGCGCGAAGCGCAAAAACGTACCCATCGGCAAATCACGACCGGTGTTTGATTTGAGGAAGAATTCTCCACACTCAGGTTCAGAAATATCAAAATGTGTTTTCACCACATTCAATCCCACCAGGGGAGATAATCCTACAGCATACATGGAAAGGATAAAGAAAGAATTCTTTGGCTCGAGTAACTGGCTGGCATGAAAAATCAATTCGTTCAGCTTCTCCTGCAAGGTCCACTTCTCGCCTTCTGGTCCGCGGCCGTACGGTGGCGGGTCCATGATAATGCCGTTGTATTTATTACCGCGCTTCACCTCACGCTTCACAAACTTGAGCGCATCTTCATACACCCAGCGTATATCGGTAAGCTGATTGAGTTGCATGTTCTGATTGGCCCAGTTGAGTCCGGGGCGCGAAGCATCAACGTGTGTTACCTCCGCCCCTGCCGATCGTGCCACTATGGAAGCGGCACCGGTGTAGGCAAATAAATTAAGTACGCGTGATTTTTTAGAATTCCAGCTCGTCACGGTATCAAAAATGAAATTCCAGTTTTCACCCTGCTCAGGAAAAATGCCCACATGACCAAAACCGGTGGGCGCAAGACGCAACGTGATATCGAGTGATTGATTCTGGTAGTTAACGTTCCAGCTATCCGGCATCGCTTTTAATTTCTTCCAGCCTCCTTTTATCTCCTCGCCAAAGCGGAAGTTGTCTTTCTGCTCACGCGTGAAATGGGCATGTGCCTGTTTCTGCCATTCGCCTTCCGTTAACACACGTTCCCAGATGGCTTGTGGCTCAGGACGAATGAGGACAACTTTTCCAAAGCGCTCCAGTTTTTCAAAGTCGCCACTGTCGAGTAGTTCGTAGTCCTTCCAGGAGGCGGGGTATAGTAATTTCAGATTCAAGATTTCAGATTCAAAATTTAATCAAGATTAAGCCTCTGTATTTGAAATTCAAAATCACTCATGTTCTCATGAAAAGTCTGATGCAAGTTCCGTAGGAACGATTCATATTGTAACAACGGACTTCAGCCTGCCTACCGGTCAGGCAGGTCCGTTTAAATATCTGACAAACCATTGAGTTCCGTCAGGAACGAGACATATTTGGTAACAAATGGGATATCATAGGCACCGAGCCTACAGCTCTCCTGTTTTGCTTGATGTTGAAGGATGGACTGAAGTCCATCCTTACAAAATAAACCGAGCCTACGGCTCTGCCAAGCCTTACATGAACCAGGCATAATAAATTGTATCTGACTTAAGTCAGCTCTTTGATTTTGAATTTTGAATATGGAATATTGAATACGATATGCACATTAAAATTACCAGCACCCAGAATCCAAAAGTCAAGAGCCTGCTCTCCCTCGAGAAACCACGTGAACGGAGAAAGCAACAGTTGTTTATTGTGGAAGGCGCTCAGGAAGTGCGCATGGCACTGGAGGCAGGTTATAAAATCGGCAACATCTTTTTCTGTGAAGAAATTCTTGATCAGACGGAATCAGGTGATCTGCTGAGCGATGATAAACTACTGGTGCCGGTATCGCGTGAGGTATTTGATAAGATTGCGATACGCGAAAGCACCGGTGGTATACTGGCAGTGGCCGAACAAAAAGCTCACCGGCTGGAGGACATCTTATTGAGTAAGAATCCTTTACTCCTTATTTTAGAAGCTGTAGAAAAACCAGGAAACCTGGGTGCCATCTTACGCACTGCGGATGCAGCCGGAGTAGATGCGGTTATTATCTGCGATCCGCAAACGGATTTCTATAATCCCAATGTCATCCGCTCGAGTGTAGGTTGTGTATTCACCAAACAAATTGCTTCTGCCACTTCAGAAGAAACCATCGCCTGGCTTAAGAAAAATAAGGTCAGTATTTTCTGCACCTATCTGAAAGCATCTCACCCCTATCATGAAGTTGACTACACGCAATCTTCTGCCATCGTGATGGGAACAGAGGCAACGGGGTTGTCGGATCTCTGGGTAGAGAATGCTACGGCCAACATCATCATCCCCATGCTGGGAAAAATTGATTCGATGAACGTATCAAATGCAGCCGCTGTTGTAGTGTATGAAGCGATGCGACAGAGGGCATTTAAGATTCAAGATTGACAGACTTTGCAAAAATTTCTACCGATATGAAAAATATCATTTATCTCTTATTGGTTTTGTTTCTGGCATCATGCAGCAAAGCACCGAGGGAACAAACCACCGAAAAACCGGACACCACCTTTATCATCAAAGGAAATATGATTGCTAAAATTTCTTTTGAAACCATCAGCGGAGCGCTTAAAAAATCACTTGCGGATGGAAGCATAGAAAGCACATTGCGCTATTGCAACGAGCACGCCTTCCCGATCACTGATTCGCTGGCAGCTGCCCATCAGGTTTCTATCAAGCGGGTAAGTGACAAAAACAGAAATCCTCGCAACAAAGCAGATAAAATGGAAGAGTATCTGATCAAAGGATTTGGCATCGACCTTAGCGAGGGCAATGAAATCTTGCCAAAACTGGTGGTAAAAGATGATTCCGTAATTTTCTACAAGCCCATCATCACACAGGGTCTGTGTCTCAATTGCCACGGTGTGCCCGGAAAAGACATTACCTTCAGCAATGATTCACTGATACAGGTATTGTATGCCAGAGACAAAGCCATTGGTTATCAAGACAATCAACTTCGCGGACTGTGGCGGATTGGATTTAAGCAAAATTGAGCCTTCACCGAAAATTCAGTATTCAATCCTGACTTCCAGGAAAGAACCAGCTTCAATAAAAAGCGGTGAGAAACCCGGCATTAAAAAGCAAAAGCAAAGACCTTAAGTATTATTTTTGAGCGCCTGAAAACACGGCCTCATTCCATGATTTTATTCTTCAGCTCTCCCACCAACGTCATTTTCGCAGTTGGAACGAATCAGTCTTTACAAGTTGCTGACATTGAGAAACTTGTCTGGCTCTTTAGCGGTGCCAGGCCCTTGACTGAATCAACCCTGACCGGTCATTTTGTTGGTCCACGTAAGGAAATGATTACCCCGTGGAGTACCAATGCTGTAGAAATCACACAAACCATGGGCATCTCGGGCATTGAGCGTATTGAAGAATTCTTTAAAGTAGAGAGCTCATCTGCCACCCACGACCGGATGCTGCAACATTTATATCCGGGACTTAGATCAGGACCTTTTCACCATTCACCACACCCCCGAGCCCATTCTTGACATTGACGACATCAAAGCCTTCAGCGAAAAAGAAGGTCTTGCGTTGAGTCAGGAAGAAATCGATTACCTGAATGATGTGAGCTGGAAACTCGGTCGTAAACTTACTGACAGTGAAGTGTTCGGCTTCTCACAGGTGAACAGCGAACACTGCCGCCATAAAATTTTCAACGGCACATTCATCATCGATGGAAAAGAAAAAGAGTCAACGCTTTTTCAACTGATCAAGAAAACCTCGAAAGAAAATCCAAACTACATCGTATCGGCATACAAAGACAATGTTGCGTTCATCAAAGGTCCGCGTGTAGAGCAGTTTGCGCCAACACGACAAGACATTCCTGACTTTTTCAAAATAGAAGATTTTGATTCCGTGATTTCGCTCAAGGCGGAAACGCATAACTTTCCGACAACCGTAGAACCATTCAACGGTGCGGCTACCGGTTCAGGTGGAGAAATCCGCGATCGTCTTGCCGGAGGAAAAGGTTCATTGCCCTTGGCCGGAACAGCCGTGTACATGACTTCTTATCCCGCGACTGGAAAACGGAAGACCGTGGGAGAAAAAATTTGAAGCACGTAAATGGTTGTATCAGACACCGGCAGAAATTCTGATTAAAGCATCGGACGGTGCGAGTGATTTCGGAAATAAATTTGGTCAGCCTTTGATCTGCGGAAGCGTGCTCACCTTCGAGCACTTTGAACACGCCAAGAAATTTGGTTTCGATAAAGTAATCATGCAAGCCGGTGGTGTTGGTTTTGGAAAAGAAAAAGACAGCCAGAAAGAACACCTGAAAGCAGGCGATAAAATTGTGCTGATGGGTGGCGATAATTATCGCATTGGTATGGGTGGTGCAGCCGTTTCATCCGTGATTACGGGTGAGTTTGGCAATGCTCTGGAATTAAATGCCGTGCAACGTTCCAATCCTGAAATGCAAAAGCGCGTGATGAATGCGATCCGCGCTATGGTAGAGTCATTCGAAAATCCGATTGTATCCATTCACGATCATGGAGCCGGTGGTCATTTGAATTGCTTCAGTGAATTACTGGAAGAAACCGGTGGTGTGATTGAAATTGATCAACTTCCGGTTGGAGATCCAACGTTATCGGCCAAAGAAATCATCAGCAATGAATCGCAGGAGCGCATGGGCATTGCCATTCATGAAAAAGATGTAGAAATTCTAAAACGTGTTTCAGAACGTGAGCGCGCACCGATGTATGTGATTGGAAATGCAACCGGTGATCATCGTTTTGTTTTCGCCAATAAAGATAAAAGCATTGCGCCCGTTGATCTGGAAGTGAGTCACTTGTTTGGATCATCTCCGAAAACCATTCTTACTGATAAAACAAATGTTTCTTCTTTTGAAGACCTGCATTATGATGCATCCAAGCTTCAGGAATACATCGAACAGGTTTTGCAACTGGAAGCCGTTGCATGCAAAGACTGGTTAACGAATAAAGTCGATCGTTCGGTAAGTGGTAAAGTAGCCACACAACAAACCTGCGGACCGATTCAACTTCCGTTGAACAACGTGTCGGTGATGGCGATTGATTTTCTGAGCCACAAAGGCATTGCAACATCTATTGGTCATGCACCCGCAGCGGCCATGGTAAATGCTGCTTGCAGGAAGTCAGACTGGCTATTGCTGAAGCATTAACCAACTTAGTCTGGGCACCACTCACACACGGATTGAAAGGTGTATCACTCAGCGCGAACTGGATGTGGCCGGCAAAAAATGAAGGTGAAAATGCAAGACTCTATCAGGCCGTTGAAGCAGTCAGCGAGTTTGCTTGTCAGCTTGGAATCAATATCCCGACCGGAAAAGATTCGTTGTCGATGACACAGAAATATCCAGGTGGAGAAGTAGTCTATTCACCGGGCACGGTAATCATTTCGGCTGTCGGTGAAGTGAGTGATCTTCGTAAAACAGTTTCACCGGATGTAAAACCAATAACAGGTTCGATCATTCTCTACATCGATTTCTCAAAGGATAACTTAAAATTAGGAGGAAGCAGTTTTGCTCAGGTGGTAAATGCGTTGGGTAAAGAAACGCCAACCATCACCGATGCTGACTATTTCAAAGCTTGCTTCTGCTGCCGTTCAGGAATTAATCAGCACGGATTTGATTCTGGCCGGTCATGATATTTCGGCTGGCGGGTTGATTACTACATTACTCGAAATGTGTTTCCCTGCACCGGAAGTGGGAATGAATATCACATTGAAAAACAGTGAAGATGTTATCAAGACTTTATTCAGCGAAAACCCAGGCATCGTTATTCAAGTTGCCAATCTAAAAGAAGTAACTAATGTGTTAGACAAACATAAAGTTGGTTATCAGAACATCGGCACCGTAACTCAAACCCGCACATTGTCAATTGTCAATTGTCAACTGTCAATTGATGATTTGAGACAAAAGTGGTTTCACACCTCCTACTTATTAGATAAGATTCAACGACCAAAAGGTCATGCGGAAAAGCGAAGAGATAATTTTTCGAAACAGCCTCTTGCATATAAATTTCAACCACGCTTTGATGGAAAGTTTTCAACTTATGGAATTGATCCATCACGCAGAACACCAGGTGGATTAAAGGCGGCCATCATCCGCGAGAAAGGTGTGAATGGCGATCGTGAGATGGCTTACTCCTTATACCTCGCAGGCTTTGATGTGAAAGATGTGCACATGACTGATCTGGTGTCTGGTCGCGAAGATCTTTCGGGAGTGAACATGATTGTGTTTGTGGGAGGTTTTTCAAACTCCGATGTACTGGGTTCGGCCAAAGGCTGGGCCGGTGCATTTTTATACAATCCAAAAGCAAAAGCGGCATTGGATAATTTTTATAATCGCCCGGATACATTAAGTCTTGGTGTGTGTAATGGTTGTCAGTTGATGATGGAACTTGGACTGGTATATCGCGAGATGCCGATGGATCAGCACCCAAAAATGCATCACAATGGTTCAGGTAAATTTGAATCTACGTTCATCAATGTAACCGTACCAAAAAATAATTCGGTGATGTTGCAGAGTTATGAAGGCGCTCAGTTGGGTGTCTGGCTGGCGCATGGGGAAGGTATGTTCAAACTGCCTGCTGATCTGTCTTACAAAGTTGCGGCTACCTATACTTATCCGGAATATCCTGGCAATCCCAACGATTCAGATTTTTCCGTGGCAGCGTTGTGCTCCAATGATGGAAGACATCTGGCAATCATGCCACATATTGAGCGATCACTCTTTGCGTGGAACTGGCCTTACTATCCGGCAGGAAAACAACAGCATGAAATCTCTCCATGGATGGAAGCTTTCGTGAATGCCCGCGAATGGGTGAAGGATAAAACGAAAGGAAAGTAATTTCTTTTATTCTTTTTTCTCTACGGCATGTCCGCCAAATTCATTGCGGAGTGCGGCAACAATTCTTCCGGAGAATGTATCTTCCTGTTGTGAACGATAACGCATCAGCAATGACATGGTGATTACCGGAGTGGGCACACCCATTTCGAGTGCTGTTTCTACCGTCCACTTTCCTTCACCAGATGAGTGCATGACCCCTTTAATGGATTCAAGGTTCTTGTCTTTTTCGAGAGCACGCTGAGTGAGTTCCATTAGCCAGCTGCGCACTACCGATCCATGATTCCATACTTTTGATACAGCAGCCAGATCATAATCCGCATCGTAACGATGCAATACTTCCATACCTTCAGCTATAGCCTGCATCATTCCGTATTCAATACCGTTGTGAACCATTTTTGTAAAATGTCCACTGCCTGTCTTGCCACAATAGAGATATCCGTCAGGAACAGAAATCGATTTGAATATCGATTCGCAATAATCAAAGACTTCCTTTTTTCCACCAATCATGGTGCATACACCATGCTTGGCACCGGTTATCCCACCACTGGTGCCACAGTCTAAGTAATGTATACCCAGTTTCTCGAGATCGCGAGCACGCGTCAGTGTATCCTTGTAATGAGAGTTGCCACCATCTATTACAATGTCGTCAGGAGCCAGATGATATTTCAAATTGCTAAGCACTACATCCACCACATTACCGGCAGGCACCATCATCCACACGACACGTCTTCCTTCCATTGCCAGGGCCAATTCGCCAATGGTAGGCGCTGTAGTAATTTGCTCTTTCGCAATATTCTCCATGGCGGATTTGTTCACATCAAAGGCAACTACGTTATGTCCCTTGCTTTTGAAATTCAGTGCAAGGTTATAACCCATTTTACCAAGTCCGATAAGGCCAATCTGCATGATATTCAGGTTTAGTTTCGATTTAATACCAACTTATAAACCACCAAAGTAAATGATTCTTCACATATCCTGAAAGAATGCTTTGCCTTAGTATTGGCATCGGATTAAATAATGCTCTTTTTAAATACTTTACCACTTATGAAATCTGACCAAACAAAGGTTCCAGCTGCCTATACAGCAATTCAAATAGCTCAAATTGCCTGTGATATAATTTGCTTAACGCAGGATCCGGTTTAAATAATTTCCGCTCGCCAACCTGATGTTGAAAGGAAATACCAAAAGCTTCAAAGCCGATCATGGCCGCACCGATAGCCGAAGCATCATTCACTTCCGATTGAATCAGTTCTCTACCCAGTACATTGCTTAGCAATTGCACCCATTCTGCCGAGTAGGTAAACCCTCCGCTCACAAAGATTTTATCTGATGGGCCATGAACGGACTCTACACTCCTTACGATGCTGAGAATTTCAAAACAGATTCCTTCCAGTAATGCTTTCTTGAAATGGGTGGGTGTGTGACGCACGGATACACCAAAAAATACTCCACGTGCTTCCGGATTGTAGATCGGGGCACGCTCGCCTTGTAAATAAGGAAGTGCAATCAATCCATCACTTCCGGGAGCAATCGAAGTGGTATCATTTACAAACGCTGGCAGATTCTGAGATGTACTGTTGAACTCCCTGTTGAACCAATCGATAATCACGGTGCCATTGTTTGATGCTCCGCCACTGATCAATGTATGTTCATCAAGAAAATAATTGAATAATCTCTGTTGAGGATCCTCAAGATTTTTTTTGGATACTCTTCTCACCGCTGCACTGGTGCCAATCGTTATCGTGAGATCATCTTTATGCATTGCACCACTTCCCAACTGTGCAAGACATCCATCGCTCGCTCCCAATACTACGGGCACGTCCAGCAATGATAACTGCTTTTGTATTTCCGGTTTGATTGAACATTTGAATGTTGGCGGAACTGGTCTGGAGAATTGCTCCTCTCTTACACCTGTTAACCTGATTACTTCTTTATGCCATTGAAGTGTGTGAATATCAAACAGCCCAGAGGCAGAAGCAATGGAATAGTCAACTACATACTCACCGCACAATCGACTAATCACAAATTCCTTTATCGAAAGAAACTTGTTAGCAGACCGGATTAATTCAGGATTATGCTCTTTCCACCAGATCAATTTACATAAGGGCGACATTGGATGAATCGCAGCACCGGTTTCATGATGCAGTGTTTTTCCCAATGAAGAGTTTCTTAATATTTTCGCCTGAGGTGTACTTCTTATGTCGGCCCATATTACTAAAGAAGTAAGCGGATCAGATGCTGAATCAACCGCCAGAATACTATGCATGGCGCTGCTGAAACTGATGCCCTTGATGTGATGACTACCCGAAATCTTATGTATAACTTTTGCAATGATTTCAAGCACTGCATGATAAATTTCGATCGGGTCTTGCTCTGCGAAACCGGGTTGAGGATAGGAAGTAGGGTAATAAATCTGATGACTTGCCAAAACTTCACCCAGGGAACTTACTGCCAGTCCTTTTGTGCTTGTGGTGCCAATGTCGATAGCAAGAATTAATGAACTCAACTGATTCTTTATTGAATCAGAAAAATAAGTAAATCAGTTCACTAATAAAATTGAGTGTTTACCGCTTAAGAAACTTGTAGGTGTTGCCAAAATTCAAATGCTCGTCTTTTACAGAGATCAGGTAATAGCCGGTGGCAAGATCTTTTACCCTGATTTTGATTTCATGCTCATCCACCATTTCAGTTTCAAGTTCCATGGTGTTGCCGATCACATTATGAACAGAAAGCCTTACTTTTTTTGCAACCGGGGCTTCAAATTTTACGCTGATGAATTCAGTGGCCGGATTGGGAAATATCTCTACCGATTTAACAGGGTCTGGAGTGCGCTGAAAAAAAGACTCCTCCTTTATCTGACTCAATGCTGTCAAGGCAGTCAGAAGCATGCATGCAAAGGCTAAAAAGAGTTTTCTTGAGATCATATTATTACCTTTTACGTTCATTCTTGAATATTAGATGCAAGATGTACGCCAAAAGTTTAAAGGAAAGTAAAATAAAGTGCCGGACGCGGTCGTTTAGTCGAGTTTTTTAAAGGCAGCGGGCAAAAAATCAATCAAATCCCCTGCAATAAGCGCGCTCAGTCCCATTTCCCTGGCTGCCAGATCGCCTGCCAGGCCGTGCGCATAAACTCCCATAATGGCAGTCTCCTCTGATGTGTAACCCTGTGCAAGTAATCCTGTAAGTATTCCCGTAAGCACATCACCGCTTCCTCCGGTAGCCATGCCCGGGTTGCCGGTAGGATTAAAATAAACATTACCAGACGGACATGCTATGGTGGTGTAAGCGCCCTTTAAAACAATCACAGAATTAATTTTTTTTGAGAATCGCTGAAGCTTAAGAAGGCGTTCAAAATCATTTGACCATTCTCCTGCCAGTCGTTCAAACTCTTTGGGATGCGGAGTAAGGATACTTCCTGCCGGAATCAGAAGTTGTAATTCTGAATGGGCCGCAATCAGGTTCAACGCATCGGCATCAAGCACCATCGGTTTTCCAAAATTTTCAAGCAGTTTGCCCAGTGCATTTTTTGTATCTGAATTCTGATCCAACCCAGGTCCAATTCCAATGGTCTGAAATTCACCGGCAATTTTTTGATCAGTAAAATAATCTTCGGACTGATCGAGTTGGGCCATCGCCTCTGGAACAGCGATCTGAATTATTGAATATCCATTCCGGGGAACATGTGTAGTAAGTAAGCCAGGGCCAGAGCGCAGTGCCGCCCTGGCAGCCAGAACACAGGCACCCATTTTACCAGTGCTTCCAGCTATCAAAAGAGCGTGCCCGAATTTTCCTTTGTGATCAAATTTATTGCGGGGCCTGCGGATTTTCCTGACCGTTTTTAATGTAGTCAGGTAGTATGACGCCTGAGTTTCCTGTAATCCTTTTTTGCTAAGGCCAATATCTACCAGATGCCATTCACCTGTGTAGAGATTATTCTCCGGCATCAGAAAAGCAAGTTTGGGCAAATGAAATGACACGGTATGATGAGCCCTGAAAACTTCACCCGCAGAATGTTTGTCGGCAAACAAACCAGAAGGTATATCCACTGAAATCTTTACAGTCTTTGTAGAATTGAGACACGCGATCACCTCCTCATAAATTCCTTCCACCGGTCGCGATAAACCTGAACCAAAAATTGCATCGATCAGAATCGTGCGATCTGCAAAAAAATCTTCCTTTACTTCAGATGAAATTTCATCTAACGGAATTCTGTTTTCAATGCGTTGAAGATTGATTTGAAAATCACTCGTTTCATTAACACCTCCGCGAACTATCCAGACCTTCACGGGATAATTCCATTCATGCAGCATTCTGGCTATACCCAATCCATCACCACCATTGTTGCCTGTGCCGCAAACTATTCCTATACGATGGGTGGCATCGTAATGCTCAACAAACCAGTTTGTAAAAGCCCTGCAAGCACGCTCCATCAGATCGATGGAGGCAATGGGTTCGTGCTGGATCGTGTAAGCATCCAGTTCTTTAATTTGAGCAGCCGAAAGAATCTTGATCATAAAGCTTAACGATCTACTTCACCCAACACAATATCGATAGATCCTAAAATGGCAATAAGATCTGCTATTAAAACACCTCTGCTAATTTCCGGCAATATCGAAAGATTAACAAATGAACAGGCTCTTGCTTTACAGCGAAAAGGGATGTCGTTCCTTCCATCAGCACGAAAATAGAAACCCAGCTCTCCTTTCGGATTTTCAGCACGCACATATAGTTCCTGAGCCTTTGGGCGGATCTTTTTCGGAACAATAGCCTGCGGATCAAACTCACGGGTGCGTTTATGATCACCTTCAAGCCGGTCTAAACATTGCTCCATTATTTTAAGAGATTCATAAATCTCTTTCACCCTTACCGAAGTGCGATCCCAGCAATCTCCCACCTGTCCCATTTCACCTTTTCCTATAGGAATCTCAAATTCAAGTTCAGGATAAACGGAATAACCATCCACTCTTCGTAAATCAAAACGAAGACCTGAAGCACGAAGCATCGGGCCGGTTATTCCTGAGTTAATGGCAAGATCAAGTGGAAGCACACCAACATTAGCCGTGCGATCGATAAAGATTTTATTATCAACCAAAATGGTTTCCAGTTCTTTGACTTTCGGACGGAAGTATTTTATGAATTCACGGCAACGTTGTTCAAACCCAACGGGTAAGTCATAAAACAATCCTCCAATCCAGATATAGTTATACAGCATTCTGGCACCACTCGCCCACTCCAGCAATCTCAGAATATGCTCACGATCACGCATGATCCAGAAAAACGGTGTGAAGGCTCCAAGGTCAAGTCCGTAGGTTCCCACTGCAATCAGGTGAGAGGCTATGCGATTCATTTCTGCAACCAACACACGAATGTATTCTACGCGTTTTGGAATCTGATCGTTTATGCCGAGCATCCGCTCCACTCCCATGGCATAAGCATGCTCTGAATTCATGGCCGCTACATAATCCATGCGATCTACAAAAGGAATTACCTGATTATAGGGAAGACTCTCCGCATGCTTCTCAAAACAACGATGCAGATAACCGATGTGAGGAATTACATCTTTCACAATCTCTCCATCCGACAATACCTCCAAACGCAACACACCATGTGTGGAAGGATGCTGCGGTCCAAGATTCAGAATCATCTCCTCCGATTTCAGTTCGCTTACCTTGAACTTGTTCGGCTCAGAGTCGATCAGATTATCTATGCTATATTTATACTGTTGATCTTTCAATGGATTAATATAATTGACAATGGACAGTTGATAATGGACAATGGGTTAACGTTTAAGTTTGGAAGTTTTAATTGATGCTGTAAGTATTTTAATGAGTTCTTTGCACTGCTTAAGAGCACCTGTCCTTTCACTGAATCAAGTACTTCTGAATCTATCAATAATCTGATCCAGTATTGAGTTTCATTCGCTTCTTTGTTGGAGATCGATAGTTTATGAATAAAGTCTGCACGTGATTCTGCCTGGTTTGCTTCTTCAACCAGTGCACCAATAGCAGTTCCACTTCTCAGTAATTGCTTTGACAAAACAAACTCTCGTTTTTCCTGCAGCGACATACAAAGCTTGACAATATCCAAAGCAAAAGAATAGCTCTTCTGCTTAAGAGCATTCTCTGCATTCTTCATTGTCAATTGTCCATTATCCATTGTCAATTTTTGATTAGTAATCAATTTTGACTCCGCGATAATACTCTTCGTGTTTATAATCTTTCCGAAGTGGATAGCCCTTCCAGTCTGCAGGCAATAAAATTCTTCTTAAGTCTGGATGATTTTTAAAAGTAATTCCAAACATATCATACACTTCACGCTCCAGCCAGTTGGCCGTTTTCCAGACAGATACAATACTTTCCAATTCAGGATTTTCCCTCGTTAAAATTACCTTCAACACAAACGACTGATTGAATGGGATTGAATACAAATGATAGATCACCTCCATCGTTCCCGCCTCTGTTCCATTGTCAACTCCAGTAATGCAGGAGAGCATATCAAAATATAATTCCGAATCATGATGAAGTCGCTCACATAATGACAGGATGATTTCTTTTTTTACGATTACTCCAAAAGGCGTTGAGTTGGGAATCTCTGTAATCTCTTCCTGAGATACTTCTCGGATAACGGATAACAATTTCTCTCTTCGCTCAGACATGTTGAGAATCTTTATTCATCAATTGCTCAATGGCAGTCGGCTTCATGCGGCTTTCACTTCTGATCTTTTCGTGGAGCTTTAGAATTCCACCGATTAATGCCTCCGGTCTTGGAGGACAACCCGGAACATAAACATCCACAGGAATAATCCGATCAACACCCTTCACTACGTGATAACCATGTTGCCAGTAAGGTCCTCCACAATTTGAACACGATCCCATCGAAATCACATAGCGCGGCTCCGACATCTGCTCATATAATTGCTTGATGCGATCGGCCATTTTAAATGTGACGGTTCCTGAAACAATCATCACATCCGACTGACGGGGAGAAGCACGTGGCACCATTCCAAAACGGTCCATGTCATACACCGTACTTCCTGTACTCATAAATTCAATCGCACAACAAGCCAGACCAAATGTCATAGGGAACAAAGAAGATAAACGCGACCAGTTCAACAAGTCATCTACTTTCGTGATGATCACGCCTCCATTCTCAAATTGCTGATCGAGCAAACCTTTCATCGTTCGTATTATTCTTTTGGATGCGTTGTGTTTTCAAATTTCTTGTTGATCTCCTCATAGAAATGAGCGGGTACCGGAGATTTATAGTTTGAGATTTGGGGTTTTGATTTGATCCAGTCGAGGTGGCCCATGCGCCATACATAAGCAAGGCCGACAGCAAGCACTACAATAAAAATCAACATCTCAAAGAAAGCAAACCAACCCCAGTCACCATCAGTTTGGTTATTTAATTCTGTGTTGGCAAAAACAGTTGACCATGGAAAAAGAAAAACAATCTCCACTTCAAATAAAAGAAACACCAAGCGCAAGCACATAAAACCTGACGTTGAATTGAACCCACGCTATACCCTGTGGTGTTTCACCACTTTCATAGGAAGTAAGTTTTTGAGCATTTGGGCGATTAGGTCGAATTAAGCCGAGAGGTAAGTAACGCCAACGCAACGAAGAGTATTCCTGCTACTGCAAAGAGTAAAATCTGAGCCAATGGCGAGAAATAAAGATCAGCTTGTTTGCATCGGAATCAAAGATACATACACCCATGCATCTTACCCAACAAAATAGCTGCTACAAATTGCTTGTGTTGAATGTATCACCCTGTTCAATATCTCCTGTCTTGAACCCTTTGTTGAACCAGCGCTGGCGTTGCTCAGAAGTGCCGTGTGTAAATGAATCCGGAACTACATGACCACGTGCTTGTTTTTGTAAACGATCGTCACCAATGGCGCTGGCGGCATTCATTGCTTCTTCGTAATCACCTTCTTCAATCATCTGATTCATGTTGTTGGCATGATGCGCCCAAACGCCCGCCAGGAAATCGGCTTGCAGTTCCAGCTTGACAGAAAGCTTGTTATATTCTTCTTCACTCACTTGTCCGCGCATGGCGTGCACTTTATCAGTGATGCCCATCAGATGCTGAACATGATGACCGACTTCGTGAGCAATCACATAGGCCTGTGCAAAATCACCTGGCGCACCGAAACGATTTTTTAAATCGTCATAAAAACTCAAATCGATATAGAGCTTTTCATCGGCACTGCAATAGAAAGGTCCTGTAGAAGCATCGGCTGAACCACAACCAGATTGCACACTTCCGCTGAAAAGAACCAACGTTGGCTCACGATAATCGCTGAGCAGTTGATTCCACACATCTTCGGTATCGGCCAATACTACTTTTACAAATTGGGAAAGCTCTTCCTCTTCGGGAGTAGCCTGATAGGGTGCAGACTGAGAAACCGATGGTCCATTATCAAGCGGAATTTGCTGCAGGAGCGATAGCGGATTTTTTCCGGTAATCAGGCTGATGACAATGATTACAACCACCAGTCCCAGGCCACCTTTTATTGGTAATCCACCAAACCCCGGCCACCCCACCACTACCACGCTGGTCATCCACATTACCGCTTTGTCTTCGTCCTCGCCATTGCATATATGTATATTTTAAGAATGGAAGATACAAAGACAGACGAAACTTTTCATTATTTCCAGGCTGCAAGAATTACACCCATCACGGTTAAAGCCACAATACTGTATCCTGCGTTGATGAGGAACAACCGTAACGATCTGTTTTCAAAAATATAATGTGTACCTATAAAAGTGGCCACCCATCCGGCACCTGTTAAAAATCCCCAAAGGGCACCCATGGCCGGATCACTCTCAGCACCGATAAACATAGCGAGGTTGGCGGAAGCAATTAATCCTAAAATAAAAGCCGTGCCGAAAATTTTTACCATGTTCCGGCCTTTCATGTTTTCTTCTGTAAATCCATTTTCTTTCATCCAGGCTTTGCCAAATAAAGCTGGTGAATACCATAGTCCGCCAATCATAAAAGTTGAGAGGGCAGCAACGAGAATAGCGAGGTAGTTTGGTTGGAAGTCCATAATTGAAGGGTTTGAGGGTTTATTAAATATAGAAATCTTTTAGAAAATTGAAACTGCAGTTTATATAAAAATCATATCCGAGGCTGCAAGCGGATCGAAAATCAGTTAATCGCTGTTACCCGTTCAATTCCACAAATAGTGGCTCCTGTTCATTCGGCTATTTTTTGAATGTTTTCTCGTAGACTTCAATCCATTGCTCTGGTGTAATTTTTCCTGACAATTCACCAATCAATTTCAAAGGGACGTCTTCTGACTTCTTAAAACGAATGCACGATTTGCCCATATCCAGTTTTTTGTCGGATGACTTTTTCCAGGCGCTTACAAACCAATCATGCAAGACTCCCTGATAGACCGCCATGTGGTAAAGAGCTATGTGATTTTTCTGTGAAGCGAGGCTGATGAATGGTAAGGCATCTTTGGGATTGCAATGATAACCTGCCGGATATGTTTTATGCGGAACCACATAACTGATCATTCCATACTGCATCGTTTCTTCAAATCCCTTCGGCAGATTCTTAAGAATCACTTTACGGATGTCGGTGATGATTTTTTTCCTGTCATCAGGAAGTGAGTCGATGTATTCGTTTACGGTTATGGCTTTGGATTGCATCTCGGTAGTTGGTTGATCTTGCAGGTTATTCGTGAAGAGAGCCTACTTCTAAGATGGAAGTTTTTTTGTGGATTTGCAATTTCCGGTTCCTGGGTCATTCAATAGGTTATATTGCACTGCCTGAAAAAACACATGAAGTATTCAGATATTTCCTCAGATCAAAAGAATTTACAATATAGATGTGTCAAATTTTATTCTGGGATGAATTGCCTCAGATCAGTCCTAAAAATGTAAAAGCCGCCCACGCTTGCGCATGGGTGGCCTTAACCAACCGAACCCAATCAGATGAAAATGATCTGCGTGCCTTCGACAAAGCATACATATCTTCCACGGTGATTACTGAAAATTTTGAGTGTCCATCTGGGAGTAGCAAATAAAACGACTTGATTTTCACTAATCCTGAGTTACCTATTTTACGGATACTTAGCGACATATCTTCTGTTTGGGAAATAAATTATCGTTAGAAGCCTCAAGTCCTTTTTTGTATTTTTCGAGTAAGCAAAACATGAATAACAGAAATAGTCAAATTGGTGGATACATTCTGGCTGGTGGTAAAAGTTCACGCATGGGAACTGATAAAGGGTTGATGCGCCTTAATGACAAATGCCTGATAGAATACAGTATAGAAAAACTACAGACTGTTTTTAATAATGTAGTAATCGTATCCAATAATCAGGAATATAAAAAATTTGGCCTTGAAGTAATCCCGGATGTACTAAACGATATAGGACCAGCGGGTGGCATCTATACAGCATTCGGGCATTCCACAACTGAATATAATTTTATAACCAGTTGCGATATGCCCTTTATTTCTTCGGATGCTATTGACTTCTTGATTCCATCAGCTGATTCCTCTCAAATCGTTGTACCGGATCATGGCAGGATAGAACCACTGTTTGGTTTGTATGCCACCTCCTGCAAAACAAAATGGTTAGAAGTAGTGCATCAGGGTGTTATCAAACTTCAGGATGTTATCAAGTATTTTCCCCACTTAAGGATTAATGTTAAAAATCACCCACTCTTTAAGGAGCCATTTTTCATGAACATTAATACTAGAGATGAGTACCTCCTCGCGCTTAATCAAAAGAAGTAATCAACTGTAATTGATCAGCAACCGCCAGCTGCCTTTTTCTTCTTCTTAACAGGTACAACTTTCTTTGCTCCTGATGTAGAAGGTGCTGTAACCGGTGAGATTGAGGTTGCACTTCCTCCACCCAAGGCGCTGGAAGCAGCCTTGCGGAAATCATAGCGCGCAATCTCATCATTTGATACTGCGTTGCCAGGTTTGGTTGGACTCATAATCGTTTCCATCCAGTAATTCAAACCTCCTTCCAAAACATAATTGTTCTGGTAGTCAAGTTGACGCGTAAGGAGCCAGGCTTCATTAGCTTCCGTTGAACCATTAGAATAGAAAATATTCATTTTGGTACCCTGATTAAGCAGATCAGCATTCTCTTCCGAAAGGATATTCTCCAATGGAATATTGATAGCTCCAGGAAGGCTGTACATATCAAATTCTCTCGGATTCCTCACATCGATCAATTGAATGGATGGATCCTTCTGGATTATTTTATCGGCAACTTCATCAGGGCTTATAAATTGAGTACCGGTTCGGATTTCGACAAGCATCTGATCCGGTGTTAACTTATAGGGACGTGTTGTATTTTGTGGTACCATGGCAATGATCAACGCGGGGAGGATCAGCACTAACGTGAGAAAATGTAAAGGCTTCATACTTTATGTTTTTACTTTCAGTTTAATCAACAACAACACACAATTTTTAGTTTCTAATACTCTTCCCTGTGAAATTTTTTCTCGATCCATTCCGCTGCATAGAACATTGCCAATGCAACAATCACGATAATGAATGCGAAAACGCCATCACTGATATTAAGCATGGTAGAAATTTTAGGGGTACCCATATCCATGGATTTATAAAGAGTTTCGAATGCAGGATATCCAAACGCAAAGAGATATACTCCGATTAACAAACCACCGATAAAAACCATGGCGTCAATCTTGCCAATCGCGGCTCCGCAAAAACTGGTTCCAGGGCAATAACCACCCATAATAAAGCCCGCACCCATTACAAGACCACCGATAATGGCAGAAGTAAGGAAAGTTGGATTCACATAAACCAAATCCAGGTCAACCCATCCGAAAAGGCTGAAAAACAGAAGACCGAGCATAGCGGTAACGCCACCCGTAAAGAATACTTTTAACACCACCATGTCGTAACCATAAAATAGTCCGGCTAGTTTCCGGCTGATGAAAATCCACATTGCTCAAGCACAAACCCAAACGCGATTCCTATGACAAATGCAAGGAAAAAGTTGGTGTTTGCCGAGATGACTTCATTTACTGCTAAAGGGCCCATATTCATTTACTATTTTATAAGGTGAGGTAATTAAATCCAGTTTTTTGAAAAAATAAGCGAGTGCATAAGCTCCGCCAAAAATTCCCATCATGGTGATGATGCCACCAAAAGAAAGAACAGCCATTCCGCTGAGTGCAGAGCCGCTGGTGCAACCTCGTCCAAGTTGTGAGCCAACACCGAACAAAATTCCTCCCATCAGTGCAAAGACTAGTCTTCTGTTCGAAGTGATTTTCGGGCTATGTTCTACCTTCAACTTCAGCCTGCCGGCTATTGCTCCTGAAACGAATCCACCCACTACTGCGCCAAGCATCTGCTCCCCCGATGCGTGCAGACTATTGGCAGCTACCTCCGCCATCGAACCCTCATCCGTTCCAACAACGATCATCTGATGGCTGTCGTGCACCACTGTGGAGGCAACAGCACATTTGCGGTTAAACCCGAAGCCATGCACCAGTCCGAGAGTGACTGCGCCTGTGCCTTTGTGACGCTCCACGATCGCAACCTTGGCAATATCACGAAGTGTGTCCGCTTTGACTGCACCTTCTTCCAACTCCATCTCGAATGTTAATGCCGGGTGGGAGCCTGGTTTTCAACGATGCCGATCACATCCGCGGTAACCGGCGGCTTTTTGTTTTTCACGATCAACTTGAAATCTTCCGGTTAACTTTCGCGCTTGAGATGGACGGAATTGGCTGCCCATCTGGGATAAGGGAAGGATGGCAGTTCTGAAGTCCATTTACCTTTCTGGGCGATCACCTCCCGGGCGATCACCATTTCAGCATGGAAATCACGCAGATCGTTCACCAGCAGGATATCCGCCCAACGACCCGGAGCGATCAACCCCTGCTCGTGTGTCAAGCCAAAATGTTCCGCAGTATTGATGGTGCACATCTGGATGGCAGTCATCGGGTCGAGACCTTCCACGATCGCATGCCGGAAAGCCCGGTTCATGTGACCTTCATGAGAGATCGTCTGCGCATGTGAATCATCGGTGCAGAGTATGAAATGGCGGGAATCCAGCTTATTTCCTCGTGATTCGCTCCGGCCTGCATCAAACAGATGACGCTTTCCTGGTGAACCGACGAGGTGGCGGACGCCGTCGTCTTCCTCGCGTCCCCCGCCGCACGCTACGTGACCGGCGCCGACCTCTACGTCGACGGCGGCCTCACCATCGACGGCAACGTGGGCCACCAGGCCAACTGAGGTCAGCGCCAGAGGATCGGGGTCGAGCCGCAGACACCGATCCGCCGCGCTCGGTGCGGGTTCACCGATGGCGGCGGATCGGTTCGTGTCCACCCGGACGGCCTACGGCGCAGGGCACCGCAGACCCAGGTTCACGGATGGACCCGCTCGAAGAGGCGGCACTCGGCGCGGCCTTCGTTCCGGACCGTGACGCTCACCTGGTGGTGATCGCGCATCCCGTCCTTGAAGTAGTAGGCCGAGCCCTCCGGCAGGGTCCGGGTCCCGACCCAGTCACCGTTGACGAAGTCGCGGTCGGTCACCCAGACCAGGACGATGTTGCCTTCGTTCTTCCAGCACGGACCGGCGTTGACGTCGATCGCGGCGTCCCCGTCCTTCATGCCGTCGAGCTTGAAGGCGATCGTGCCTTCGGTGTGGTTGTAGTTCAGGGTGGCCGTGATCGTCCCGTGCACGCCGGGCTCCAGCAGGGTCGCCTTGAAGATCTCGTGGTTCGCGGACACCGGGCCCGCGAATGCAATGGTGGCGACCATCGCGAGGATCAGACTCAAGCGCTTCATGACCATCACCTCCTGTGATCGAGGGTGTTCGCCTGGACGCGTCCGATGTCGAGCACCCTAGGCGTGGCTCCATGAAGCGCGCGTAAATCGCTGTCGTTCAACGACGCCCATGCCGCCCCGGTCGGCGGCGGTCCGGCCCGCAACCGGAACCCGATGCCACGGACGGTGTCGATGGCGGGTGCATCCGGGATCGGCCCCAGGATGGCCCGCAGGTGATGGATGTGGACGTCGATGGCGTTCGAGCAGCTCAGGGACCGCTGGACACCTCCCGGAACATCCCCGAGGCGGCGGCCCGGCGGGCGCAGACCGCGCGGAACTGGCAGTTCGAGCCGGAGCGGGTGCCGTTCGACAGCCTCTCGATCATCGAGAGCCCGGCCGGCGCCGCGTACCTCGTCGAGGCCGGCCACCGGCGCCGCATTAAAGCGGGCCTGCTGATGCCCGGGCTCGAGCGGCTCGTCGGGCCGTGGCGCGCGGTGTCGGACAAGGCCATCGACCGCCTGCCCGAGGGCCCACCGCTCGAGGTGCTCGAGGCACCGTCGGGTCCGCCGTTCCTCGTCCTCGCCGGCCAGCGGGTCCCCCTGCGCGGGCTCCCGGTTCCCCACCCCGTCGGCCTCGACGCCATCGCCGGGCTCCCCCAGGGACCGGAGCTGAACGTGAAGCCCACGCTGTCGAACCGGGCCATCGTGTCGCTCGTCCGGGTCCGCATCGCGCAGCGCGGCGGGGTGGTGGCGACCACCCGGACCCTCGCCCGACGGGCGCGCGCCGAGGGTGCGCGACCGTCGCTGAACCTGCGGCGTGGGCCCCGGCGGATCAGCCGCCCGACCAGGCCGAGAGATCGCGGTCGATGAGCGCCTCGAGCCGGGCGTTCTCGGCGGTGAACTGCGCCAGGACCTCCTCCCGCCCACCCGGATCGAGCGGCGCCGCGGCGGCATCGGTCCGCTCGGAGTCCTTCGCCTGCGCCCGGCTGTTGCGCACCACCTCGAGGTCGTCGGGGACGAACGCCGGGTCGGCGCCCACGTGGGTCGCGGCCCGCTCGTAGACCGCACCGGGCGTGTCCCGCACGTCGTCGTGGAGGACGACGAGCAGCCGGTCCCCGAACCGCTCCAGGTAGGGCTCGAGGCTCGAGGCGTACCACCCACCCGACACGATGCCGAGCCGGTCGGTGCGTCGATCGGTGGCCGCGACGTACTCGGGCAACCGGACACCCGGGCGCAGCCGCTCGGCACGGATGTGGTGGACCAGCGCCGACTGCGCTCGGTCACGGGCTCCCGCAGCACGGCGATGAGGCGGACGCCGGGCAACGACGTGCATCGATCCGCTCGGCGACCTCGGCGGGACGGTTCCACCACATGAGGTACCCGGGGGTCGAGCTCGCCCACGACGGGCTCCCCGGCCCACCCGGCGAACTGCGAGCGGTAGAGTCGAGCCGCGCAGCGACCAGCGGGCCTCGTGGTCGAACTGCGAGAGCTCGGCCCGGGCGGTGAACACGTCGGGGTGCGCACCGAAGTTGTCGCGGTGCAGCCACCGCGTCGCGCTCTTCTGGGCGCCGATCACGAGGAAGGTGGGGAGCGGCGGCGGGTCGGTCGGCGGTGCGACGAGGGGACGTGGTCGGCTCACGTGCGACTCACCCCTCGTTGCGGACAGCGCGACGGATCCTGCTCGACGCCGGGTGGCAGGTTGGTGAGGATCGCCCGGAGACGACGCATCGTCTCGGGCGACGACTGCCGCTTGAACGCCTTGGCTCGCCGGCTCGCGGCGTCGCGGGCCCGGCGCTCGATCGAGGTCTGGGCGAGGAGCGTGCGCAGGCCGAGCCGACGATCGCGGGCCCGGAAGTTAGCGCGAGATCCACTCGGCGACCGCCGCGGCCGTGGCCCGGTTGCGGGCGAAGCGGGTCCGTCGTCGCAGCGAGTCGAGGCGGGGCACCTCGCTCGTCGCCCATCCACTTCGTCGAGGAACAGGCGGCGGTTCTCGTCCCAGAGCGCCTCGCCAGTCGTCGAGCCGCGAGGCGGTGCCCTTGCCGACGTGCTCGACGAGCACCCGCTGGTCGTAGACGATGTCGAGGTCGTTGACCCACACCTTGAAGGCGAGGTCGACGTCTTCGCCGCTCGCGATGCGCGTACTCCTCGCCCCAGCCGCCGAGCGTCGCTGGACGATGTCCGCCGGCATGAGGTAGATCGACCGCGGCCGGTGGCGCCGAGAACGGTGGCGAGCACCTCGATGTCCGTCGCCGGGCTCGGTGCGCACCGTTGCGGTCGTTGCGGGCCGCGGTGACCGCCGGGACGACGATCGCCGGCGTCGCGGGTGCGCGCGCGGGCTGTCTCGAGCAGGTGGACGCCCAGCCCTCGGGCATGACCGTGTCGTTGTTGCAGAACGCCACGTAACGTCACCGCGGGCCGGCGCAGGCCCTGGTTCATGCCCATCGGCGAAGCCGCGGTTCTCGTCGTTGAGCACGCGCGATGTCGGCGGCGGCCGCCGCGTAGTTCGCCGCCTCCCACTCGGAGCCGTTGTCGACGATGATCAGCTCGTAGGGCACGTCGGTGTTGCGGCGGACCGACTCGACGAACTGCTGCGTGTACGACGCAGGTTGTCCCACGGCGAGCACGACGACCGACAGGTCGGGTCTCGGGGTCCGGCGGCCGGGGTGGCGGACGCGGCGCAGGGCCGATGCCCGGCGCTCACGCCGTCGAGGATCTCCTCGAACTCGTCGGTGCGCTGCTCCCAGTCGAAGTCGCGCGTCGACGAGCTCGAGCCCGTTGGCGACGAGGCGGCCGGCGAGCTCGTCGTCGTCGAGCAGGCGGCCGATCGCGTCGGCCATCGCCGGCGGCGTCGCGCGGCGGGCACGACCAGCGCGGTCTCCTCGTCGATCGCGTACTCGCGACAGCCGCCGTTGTCGGTGGTGACGAGCGGCGACACCGCACGCGAGCGCCTCGAGGCCGGGCTGGCAGAAGCCCTCGAACCAGCTGCCCACCACGAACACCCGAGCCGCGTCGTACTCACGGCCGAGCGCGGCCTGGTCGAGGTTCTTGGCGGCGTACCCCTCGACGCGGCACGCCCGAGGAGGTCGCCGGCCTCGTGGATCGTGTCGGTGCCCTTCCACGGGGCGCCGCTCGTCGCCGATGCACAGGAGCGGGTAGCGCTTGGGGCCGCCGGCGGGCCGGAAGATCTCGCGGTTGACGCCGCCGAGCACGCACGGTCGGGCGGTGACCCGGTCTCGGCCGCGATCTGATCGGCGGTCCAGGTGCTGTTCGCGAGCTGGAGGTCGACCGGGGCCCGCAGGCTCTCCCAGCTGCCCTCCTTGTCGTAGAGGCGGCGCGTAGTGGAGCGCGTAGAAGACCCGGCGGCGGGCGCTGGCGAAGCGGTCGAGGAGGTGCCACTGCGGCTCGTGGTTGAACACGATGACGTCGAGCGGCGTCGTCGAAGCCCGGCCGCATCGGCTTGACGCGCGCGTCGCACGCGCATCCAGCGTGCACGACATCTCGGGCCGTCGGGCAGGTAGAAGGTCGACGTCGTGGCCACGGGCGACGAGCCGGTTCGCGAACTCGACCATGCGCCGGATGCCGCCGTAGCGCCGCAGGTGGGGTTCGACGAATCCGAGGCGCAACCCTGCGCCGGGGCGGGACATGGCGCCGACACTACTCCTGCACCTCGGGATGCCCGAGCGCCGGGTACGGCTCACGTCGCCCTACGATGCACCGCCATGTCCCCCGTCGGGCCGCCCTCCCAACCCTCCGCCGACGACCGACGGTTCTTCTTCGTGCACATGCAGAAGACGGCGGGGACGTCGCTGTTCACCCGGCTCCATCGCAGCTCGGGCGGGAGGCGGTGTACCCCGACGACACCGACGGCGAGCTCACCACCGTCGCGCCGCAGATGGTGCCGACCACCTCGTCGCGCGTTGGGCCGTCCGCGGCGACCAGATCCACGTCGTCGCAGGTCACTTCCCGCTGTGCACGACCGAGCTGCTCCCGGTGGAGTTCACCACCTTCACCGTGCTCCGCGAGCCGGTCGAGCGGACCCTGTCGTACCTCCGCCACCACCGCCTGCTGGTCGCGGAGGACCGCGACAAGCCGCTCGAGGAGATCTACGACGACCCCCTCCGCTTCCACGGGATGGTCCACAACCACATGGTGAAGATGTTCTCCCTGACCACCGACGAGATGACGTCGGGGATGATGACCCACGTGGAGTTCACCCCCGACCGGCTCGCCCGCGCCGAGGAGCAGCTCGCGACCGTCGACGTCGTCGGGCTGCAGGAGGACTTCGACGGCTTCTGCGACGAGCTCGAGGCCCGCTTCGGTTGGGACCTGGGCGAACCGGTGGTCGCCAACACCACCGCGCCCACCGACGTCCCGCCCGCCCTCGTCGACCGGATCGTCGAGGACAACGCCCTCGACGTCGAGCTCTACGACTTCGCCCGGCGCCTCGTCTCGGAACGGGCCGGCACCGGCCTGCTGCGCTGAGCGACCTCGCGGCTCAGGTGTCGGGCGCCTTCCAGCGCGCCAGGTCCCGCCCGGTCATGGCCTCGAGATCCTCGATGCTCGGAACGTAGATCGATCGGATCAGGTTGCGCTGGTCGACGGTCGGGGTGCGACCACGACCGACGTCGTGGTGCCGAACAGGACACGGTCGATGTCACCGGGGACGACGTCGTCGCGGGCACCGATGTGGCGCAGCACGTGGCGGTACACCGCGGCGGGGTCCGTCTCGACGTCGTCGAAGAAGACGATCCGGGCTTGGTCGCCGAAGCGGTGCCGGTAGATCTCGAGCGCCGCCGCGTACTGGCCCGCCTTCAGGATGTGCAGGTGGGTGAGTGCACGCGGGGTTCTGCCAGTCGGCGACGACGTCGAAGTCCGGCGGGAGCATCTTGTTCTTCACGTAGTGCCGGCACCGCGGACTCGAACCGGTCGACCGGGTCCCGCACCGAGCGCGATCAGCCGCAGGTCCGGGATCTGCTTGCACATCATCTCACCCGGGTTCCGAGCAGCTGGAACGGGAACGTGTCGTAGAACATGTACGACGGCGAGGCCTCACCCACGATGGCCTCCCCGTTCCACCCCTCGAACTTCCGCCGGTAGCCGGACATCTTCCATGCGGCCCAACGCTCCCGATCGGCCCAGAAGTCCAACTCGTAGGGCGGCGCGTAGATGTCGGGGTGCTTGTTGAGGTTCACCTTGAGCCACGGCCCGCGTCGCGCACCGCTGCGCGCCGATGATGACGAAGGTGGGGAAGGGGGGCAGCGGAGCAGACGGTGGCATTCCGACCTCGGGGATGCGAGCGTGACGGAGCGAGCGGCGGGAGCCCCTCCCTGGGTCCGGGATGGTACCCCTGCGGCGGAACCGCCCTGTGCCGGGCCGCCGCCCCGACCGCCCGCCGCGCCGTGGCTATGCAGCGTATGACGTGCGTCGTCGACTGCGGGGCGCGCCGTGTCGATAGCGAAGGCGAGGACGTCCTGGAAATTCAGGCGCTCCTTCCGCAGCAAGATCTTGCCCTGGTCGATGCGGGCGATCTCGAGGAGGTCTTCGACCAGCCGCGTCACGTGCTTGAGATTGCGGGCCATGCCGCTGCGGATCTCGCGAGCGGCTTCGGTCCCCTCACGCTGCGCAAGCAGATGCAGTCCAGAACTGAGCGCCATGATCGGGTTGCGCAACTCGTGGCCGAGGATCGCGAGGAAGCGGTTCTTCTGCCGGTCGGCCGCCTGGAGCCTCTCGGTCATGGCTGCGAGCTCGTCCCTCTGCGCGATGACCTGCCGCCGCTGGTGATAGAGGTCGAAGAACACGTCCGCCTTGGAGCGTAGAACATCGGCCTCGATCGGCTTCTGGATGAAGTCGACGGCTCCGGCTTCATAGCCACGGAACCGTCGCAGACACGTCGGCTGAGCCCGCGGTGACGAAGATGATCGGGATATGCCGCGACCGCTCGTTGCTGCGCATGAATTCGGCGAGTTCGAACCCGTCCATGCCGGGCATCTGCACGTCGAGCAGAGCGAGCGCGTAGTCATGGACGAGCATGAGCTCCAGGGCGTCCTCGCCGGTGCGCGCGGTGTGGAACTCCAGCCCCTCCCTTTGGAGAAGCGCCTTCAGCGCCAGCAGATTTCTCATCGAGGTCGTCCACCAGCAGGACCGGGATAGGCAGGTCGTGGATGGGTTCATCTGATGCCGTCATGAAGCTGCCGACTCTTGCAGAAAGGTGATGATCTCATCGAGCGCCATGGCCCGCGCCGAGGGACAGGCCGCGAGCGCTGCGGCGGGCATCGTCGCCACTTCGGCGGTCGCGGGGTCTTCGACGATCGCGACGCCGCCGGCCTCGCCCACCGCCTTCAGGCCCGCCGCCCCGTCGTGATTGGCCCCGGTAAGGATGATGCCCGTCAGCGCCTTGCCGTAGGCGTCTGCCGCCGTCTCGAACAGGACGTCGATCGCCGGCCGGGAGTGATTTATCGGCTCGTCGGACGACAAGGCCACCGAGCTCCCGGCCTCGACCAGGAGGTGGTAATTGGGCGGTGCGAAGTAGATGACGCCATCCGCCAGCGGCTCCTTGTCCTCGGCCTCCTTGACGACGAGCGCGCACTTCTTTTCGAACAGCTCGATCAGCGCGTTTCCCTTGCGGGGCGGCACGTGAATGACGATGAGGACCGGCGCCGGGAACCTCTCCGGGAGCGCCGGGAGAATCCGGGACAAGGCCTGAACGCCGCCTGCCGACGTGCCGATGACGATTGCCCTGGCCGTCATGACTCCTTCCTCCGGTAGATCTTCTCGTCCCTGACGAACTCGGAAAAAGCATCCGCATGCGTGGAAAAGCGCAGGCTCTCCTTGGAGCCGATCCCGAGAAAGCCCTTCCGCGCCAGCGAATCGCGAAACAGCGCGACGGCGCGATCCTGCAGCTTGCGGTCGAAATAGATCAGCACATTGCGGCACGAGATCAGGTGCATCTCGCCGAACACGCGTCGGTGACGAGGCTATGGTCGGAAAACACGACCTGGCTGCGCAGCGACTTGTCGAAGACCGCGCGGCCGTAGGCCGCGGTGTAGTAGTCCGACAGCGACGAGTGCCCGCCGGAGTTCTGGTGGTTCTCGGTGAAGATGCGGATGCGGTCGAGCGGATAGATGCCGGCCTCCGCGCCTTCAGCGCGGCCGGGTTGATGTCGGTGGCGTAGAACAGCGTCCGTTCGAACAGCCCTTCCTCGCGAAGCAGGATGACGAGCGAATAGAGCTCCTCGCCGTTGCTGCAGCCGGCCACCCAGACCTTCAGCGAGGGATAGGTGCGCAGATGCGGCATCACCTTCTCGCGCAGCGCCCGGAAGTAGGAGGGGTCGCGGAACATCTCGCTCACCTGCACGGTGAGGTAGTCCAGCAGGCGCTGCAGCATGGCCGGGTCGTGCAGCACGATCCGTCCTGCAGTGGCCGAGATGGCTGCCAAGCCGAGCTGGTCGCGCGCCTGGGCGAGCCGCCGCTTGATGCGACGCCCGGGCATAGTTGCGGAAATCGTAGTGGTACATGCTGGTAGATCGCCTCCAGCAGCAGCCGAGCTCAATCTCGATGTCCTCGACGGTCGTGGCGAGCGTGCGTCACTCCAGCGCGGCATCCATACGCGGCACGAGCGAGAGCAGCTTGTCGACGTCGAGCGGCTTGGCCATGTAGTCGTTGGCGCCCGGCCTCGAGGCACTTGCTCCTGGTCGTCCTTCATGGCCTTGGCGGTGAGCGTGATGATCGGCAGCTTCCTCCAGCGCGGGTCGTTGCCGGATTGCGCGCGTGGCGGTCGAGGCCGTCCATCTCCGGCATCATCACGTCCATCAGCACGAGGTCGATGGCCTTGGCGGGCTCGGTACCAGCCGTTCGAGCGCATCGAGCGCCTCCTGGCCGTTGCGGGCGATCTGCGACCTGCGCGCCGCGCGGCTCGAGCATGCTGGTGAGCGCGATAGACGTTGCGCACGTCGTCCTCGACGATCAGGATGCGGCGGCCTTCCAGCACGCGCATCGCGGTTGCGCGCCTTCTGGATCATCTTGCTGCTGCTCGGCCGGCAGCTCGGACACCACCTGGTGCAGGAACAGCGTGACCTCGTCGAGCAGGCGCTCGGGCGACTTCGCGCCCTTGATGATGATCGAGTTGGAATAGCGGCGCAGCCGCTGCTCGTCGTCGGCCGAAAGCTCGCGGCCGGTGTAGACGATGACGGGCGGGAAGGCGTAGGTCGCCCTCTCGGCTCAGCGTCTCCAGCAGCGAGTAGCCGGACGCATCCGGCAGCGACAGGTCGAGCACCATGCAGTCGAAGGTCTGCTCCTGCAGCTGCTGCAGGCACTCCGCCGCAGTGCCGACCCCGACGGTTTCGACGTCGTGGGACTTGAGCAGCTGGCGCATGCGCATCGCGCTGGACCTCGTCGTCCTCGACGATCAGGACGCGCCGCATGCGTTGGGCGAAGCTTGGCCTCGCAGCCCTGCCAGCACCGTCGACCAACTGCTCGCGCTTGACCGGCTTCAGCGAGATAGCCGACCGCGCCCAGCGCAAGCGCCGTCTGGCTGTGGTCGGCCGCCGAGATGACGTGGATGGGAATGTGCCGCGTCTCGTCGTCGTGCTTCAGCCGGTCGAGCACGGAGAGGCCGGACTGATCGGGCAGGCCGACGATCGAGCACGATCGCGCTCGGCCGTGAACTCGTGCGCGAGGTCGATGGCCTCCTGCGCCGTGCCGGCGACAAGAGCATTGGAAACCCATCTCGCGCGCGAGATCGCGACAGGACGGACGCGAACACCTCGTCGTCCTCGATGATCAGGAGAACCCGCTTGCCGCGCCGAGCGCCTCGCGATCGTCGTTGATCGCCCACGGCGAAGGGGGCCGCGCCACCTCGCGTGCCGTTGCGGCACGGCGGGGCCATCGGCGCCGAGGCGCCTTCACGGGGACGGGCACGCCCCGTTCGCGCGCCGGCACGAGCCGCGGGATCGTAGAGCGATGCGGGATCGTCACGGTGAAGCGGCTGCCTCGCCCGACCTTGCTGTCGAGCATGATGGAGCCGCCGAGCAGGCGCACCAGCTCGCGTGAGATCGACAGGCCGAGGCCCGTGCCGCCGTACTTGCGGCTGATGGTGCCGTCGGCCTGGTGGAAAGCCTCGAAGATGTTGCCCTGCTGATCCCGGCGATGCCGATGCCGGTGTCGCTCCACCGCCAGCTCCAGCCTGTCCTCGCCCACGGGCTTCGCCGCGCAGCCGCACGGCGCCGCGCTCGGTGAACTTGAGCGCGTTCGACAGCAGGTTCTTGAGCACCTGCTCGAGCCGCTGCGGTCGGTCTCGATGGTGCGCGGGCAGGTGTCCGCCAACGCGATCTCGAAGGTCAGGCCGCTCTCGCTGGCGACGGGCTGGAAGAGCTTCTGCATGTCGCCTGCGAGCCGCTCCAGGGACACGGTTGCGGGCTGGATCTCGATCTGGCCCGCCTCGATCTTCGAGAGGTCCAGGATGTCGTTGATCAGCGTGAGCAGGTCGTTGCCGGATGACTCGATGGTCTGCGCGAACTTGACCTGCTCGTCGGACAGGTTGTCCTCCGGATTGTCGCCGAGCAGCTTGGCGAGGATCAGGAGCGAGTTGAGCGGCGTGCGCAGCTCGTGGCTCATGTTGGCCAGGAAGTCGGACTTGTACTGGCTCGCCTGCTCCAGCTCCCGCGCCTTGAGCTGCAGCGAGGCGCTGGCGCGTCTCGAGCTCGTCGCGCTGCGTCTCCAGCGTCTGAGCCTGCTCTTCGAGCTGGGTGTTGGTCTGCTCCAGCTCGACCTGCTGCAGCTCGAGCCGCGCCTGCGATTCCTTGAGCGCGCGGCCCTGTTCCTCGAGTTCCTCGTTGGAGACGCGCAGCTCCTCGCTCTGCGCCTGCAGTTCCTCGCCTGCCGCTGGGTTTCCTCGAGCGCGTCCTGCAGCAACGATCGGAAGCGCGCCGAGCGAAGCGCGATGCCGATGGCGCCGAGGACTCCTCCAGGAACTCGGCCACGCGGTCGTCGACCGGGTCGAAGAAGCCGAGTTCGATGACGGCGTTCACCACGCCATCGGCCTTGGCCGGGGCGATGACGAGGTGGCGGGGCGTATCGCGCCCGAGGGCCGAGCCGATCGTGAGATACCCGGCCGGCACGTCATTCAGCACCATGAGGCGGCCGTCCGCCGCCACCTTGCCCATGAGACCCTCGTTCAGCTTGAACGCGCCGGGCACGTCGGCGTCCGCCGGCACGCCGAGTGTACTCGCGCGGTTGAACGTGCCGCCCTCCCCTTTGAAAAGAGCGCCCGCCTGGCTGCTGGTTTTCTCCGCGAGAAAAGCGAGGATCGCATCGGCGAGTTCGGTAATCGACTTGTCGCCCATCATGGCGCTGGCGAGGTCGACCTGGCCGCTGTCGAGCCATTGCTGTCTGGCGCGGTCGCGGCTGTTGCGCAGGAGCAGGACGAAAATCGCGATCGTCAGAACGGCGCCGATCAGGCTGGTGACGATGCCACCCGTGATCGCCGTTCTCGACGCCGCGTCCATCTCGTCCGTGCGCTGCTGGCGCAGGCGCAGTTCTTCGCGTCCCATGGCGCCGAGTTGGGCGCGGATCGCGTCCATGGCGTTCTTGCCGCGATCGGTCTCCACGACAGCCAGCGCGGCCTCGAAGCCCTGGGTGCGGCGCAGGTCGATCGTCTCCCTGAGTTCGCTCATCTTCGCATCGATGAGGCGCTTGAGGGTGGCGACATTGGCCAATTGGACCGGGTTGTCCTGCGTCAGCTCCGCCACCGACTTCAGCCGGTCCGCAGTGCTTGTGACGGCGGCGCTGTAGGGCTCGAGGTAACGGTTGTTCCCGGTCAGCAGGTATCCCCGTTGCCCGGTCTCCGCATCCTGGGTCGCGGAGAGGAGGTCGTTCAGGGTGATGAGCACCGCGTGGGTGTGGCGGATGGCCCCCTCGCTGGCGTTCACGTTCTGGATGTTCCAGTAGGCCGAGGCCCCGCTGATCAGGAAGAACGCGAGGCCGATGACCAGACCCAGTGTGGACCATCTGTCCGCGAGGCTGTGGGCATCGCTCGCCGAAATTGTTCTCTTCACGCTGCTTGTTCTCGCGCCGGGCCAAGCCGCATACCTAGGGAAGGATAAGCCGCTAAATCAAGGTTTCAGATGCCAACCCTGCGCTTCCATGTAGGCTGTATCTGCATCATCTCACCTTCTTGCCGGAAGACAAACGTCAAGCCGCAGATTAATAGCGGCCCATCGACCGTTTTCGTCCCATCGATTGCCATGTCTTCGACGTGCCGATCGCAACTCGCGAAACCAATCCTGACGCAAAGACCAAGCTCACAACCTCGATACAGCTAAGCTCATGTTGACTTAGGGCGCAGGAGTTCGTTCATGCGTGACAGTCCCGGCACCTATCTGCGAAGCCGCGCCGCCGTCAGGATCGCGCTCGCGATCTTCTATGGCGCAGCCGGCGTGGTGCACCTGACGTCGCCCGACGCGTTCCTGCCGATCGTGCCGTCGTGGGTGCCTTGGCCACCCGAAGTGGTCCTGCTCACCGGCATCTGCGAGCTCGCCGGCGCGGCAGGGCTACTCGTTCCGGGGCTGCATAAGGCTGCCGGGATTATGCTGGCGCTCTACGCGGTCTGCGTGTTCCCGGCCAACATCAAGCATGCCTTTGAGGGGATCGAGGTGGCGGGGCTGCCATCCAGTTGGTGGTACCACGTCCCCCGCTTGGCCCTGCAGCCCGTCCTGGCCTGGGCAACCCTGTTTTCGACGCGGGTGTTCGACTGGCCATTCCGGTCCAGATAATCCGGGTAAGCGGGACAGCTCAACCTGGCACGGAGAGCGCAGCGACGGTTTCGGTCGAGGCCGGAAGTTTCAGGCAAGCTCGTCGGCGAGCCGCGCGAAGACAGCGAGAAACTGCATGGGCGAGACGGTGGACAGTACGCCATTCGCGACTTCAGCCTGCGTCCACATCCATGATCGCGCAGGGTCGTCGCGCATCGACCATTGCGGGAACAGGCGTTGTGCGGCCGGCGCGCCGAAGCGTTTCTCGACCTCGAGATGCCGGTCATCCCGCTGGATGCGCGAGAAGGCCGCCTCAACCAGATCGGCCGGCCCTTCGAGCAGCTGCAGATAGAGGTCCGCCCTGCAGATCAGCGCGCCGGTGATGCCGTCGCGCGCATTGTTTCGGCGGGCATCCGAGAGGATGCCGTTCAGCAGGGCGTTGTCGAAGCCGAAGGGCCGAGACGAGTAGATGATCTGGACGAGATCCATCGTGGGCGCGCCTTTCCATTGCGGTACAGGCTAGGCTCTTTCGGCAGCGATACAAGCGCCGGCCCGACCTCCCCACCACAACGGATCATGAAACTGAGCGCGCGCCCTCGCGCCGATACCACCAAGGGTCATCGCGCGCCCTTGCCAATTGCCATGGTTGCAAGAAAGGCCGACTGCACAGGGATGCAGAGGCTCGAATTGCCTATGCTGCCAGGAGGCGCCTCGACGGCTTTTCGCACTCTTCGGTGATCACCACGAATTTCGTCAGCGTGTGAGGCCCATACGACGTGAACATCGGGATGTCGGCGGCGTCCCGTCCCCTGGCCAGAAGAACCCTGCCGATCCGGGGCGTGTTGTGCCGGGCGTCGAACGTGTACCAGCGACCGCCGAGATAGACTTCGAACCACGCGTTGAAATCCATCGGCGCCGGATCCAGCGGGACGCCGATGTCGCCGAGATAGCCGTTGCAGTAGCGCGCCGGGATGTTGAGGCAGCGGCACAGCGTGACGGCCAGATGGGTGAAGTCCCGGCACACGCCAGTCCGTTCGTTGAGCGCCTCAGCCGCGGTTCGCGTCGAGCGCGCATTCGGGTAGCTGAAGGCAAGGTGGCCGTGGACGAAGTCACAGATCGCCTGGACGCGATGCCACCCGCCCGCGATTGCCCCGAACTGGCTCCACGCGAACCCCGACAAGAGATCGGTCTCGCAATAGCGGCTCCCTGTGAGGAACGGGAAAATCGCCGACGGCAACTCGGACGGGCTGACGGCGTCGGCCTCGGGAGCCTGAAGATCAGGTTCGCCTAAATCGGCGACAATGCCATCGAGCGTCATCGAGAACGATCCGGCCGGAGCCAGCACCCGGCGGACGACGTTTCCAAAGCCATCGACGAAGCTCTCCACTCCCCGACCTGGATCAGTGTGGAATGTCGATTGCCCGACGATATCGCGCTGCCGTTCAGGGTGCACGTCCATCATCGTAACGATGGTCGTTTCCTGCGGGAGCGAGATCTCGATATCGAAGCCGTACCGGATGTGCATGTCAGACCGCCCGAATGTGTGCTCGAACCTCCAAACGTGAGCACGGCCGCAACGTTCCTCACAAACAAGCCGATGGCTGAAATTTGCGCAGGAAGCGTTCGTTACCGACGGCAGCCAGAATGGTTTCCGGATGAGTTCGCCGGCTCACATCTCGGGGCCACGCTCGCCCGCAAGGCAGCACGCGGCGTTGTACTGTGACGGCCGGCGGCGGCGATTGAGGACGTGCTGACGCTTCAGGCTCACGCGGCTGCAACCCCGTCGAGCATCAACAAACGGCGGACGACATCACCCAGGAGATCATGCTTTCGGTCCGTCGCACCTTCATCACCCCGTTCGACCGGATGGACATCAAGGACCTCATCCAGTCGATGGACGATGCGATCTGGCGCGCAGGCGCGACGCCATCCGCGACCTGCTGGAGACAGCGGGCGCCGATGACCTCGTCAAGCGCTGCGGCTACAGCGTCGATGATGCCGTGGCTATGACGGAGCGGGTCCTGGGAGAGCGCGCCGGTGCGTGAAGGATGCCCGGCCTCGTCGGTTCACGCTCTCCCTGCGGCCTTGTAGCGGCCGGAAGTGGGATCGTGTTCCCCCCGTTCGTGGATCACATTGGCGCGGCCCACGAGGAGCGGATCGACATTGCCAATGACGGCGGAGTCCTTGCCGGCATAGGGAAGCGAGTGCAGGACGACGCGCATGGCGTTGATACGGGCTCGCTTCTTGTCATCGGACTTGATGACGGTCCACGGGCAGTCCGCCGTGTCGGTGTGGAAGAACATGGCCTCCTTCGCCCGCGTGTAGTCGTCCCATTTGTCGAGGGAGGCGAGGTCGATGGGCGAGAGCTTCCATTGCTTGAGCGGATGCGCCTGCCTCTCGCGGAAGCGGCGGCGCTGCTCGTCGCGGCTCACCGAGTACCAGAACTTCACGAGATGAATGCCGCTGCGGACGAGGTTCCGCTCGAATTCCGGCGCCTGCCGCAGGAACTCTTCGTAGTCAGCCTCGGAGCAGAAGCCCATCACCCGTTCGACGCCGGCCCGGTTGTACCAGCTGCGGTCGAAGAGCACGATTTCACCCATCGTGGGAAGGTGCTGGACGTAACGCTGGAAGTACCATTGCCCGCGCTCGATCTCGCTGGGCTTCTCGAGCGCCACCACGCGCGCGCCACGGGGATTCAGGTGCTCCATGAACCGCTTGATGGTGCCGCCCTTGCCGGCCGCGTCGCGCCCCTCGAACAGGATGATCAGCCTCTGCCGCGTGTCCTTGATCCAGCTCTGGAGCTTCAGCATCTCCGCCTGAAGCAGGAACTTCTGTTCCTCGTAGTCGCGGCGCAGCATCTTGTACTTGAAGGGATATCCGCCATTCCGCCAGTCGTCGGCGAGTTCGTCGCTGGTCTTGCGCAGGTGCTTTCCGGACGAGGGCCGGCCGAGGGCGGCGTTCAGCTTTTCGGCGTCGTCAGGGGCCGCTCCCTGGATCACGATGTCCAGCGATTGCGCCTTGTCGGCAGGTTGCACGCCTGGATCGGCCAGGATGGCCCTGACGGCGATGACCTGCGCCTCCTGGCGGTCCTTGATGTTCTCGCCGACTTCCTGCACGCGGATCGAGTCCGGGGTGAGGTCCGTGGCCTGTCTTTCCGCGCCTACGGCATCGACAGCGGCTCCTTTTCCAGGCCTCCTGACGCCGTTGCGCTTGCCCGATGCTCCGCCGGAACCCGCTTTGCCGGTCCGTGAACTGTCTCTCGGCTTCATGGTTGCCCCACTGGTTGCGGGGCAAAGTCAACTGCTCTGGGCGTGCTGGCGTTGACGCAAATCAACCTCACTCCTGGAGCGGCCGGTCGGCTGCCGCGGCGGCGGCTGCGCGATCGAAACTGCGACGATGGATAGCCCGACTAAAAGGCCCCCTCTCACACTGAAGCTTGGCTTCGCCGCTGACGCAATTGTGAGCACACAGGCTGCCATGGCCACTTTAACATCGGCTCGTCCGAGGAACCATGAAGAGGTCGTTTGATGGCACGCCTGACAGCCAAGGATTTCCCTCAGGAACTTCTTGATCTCTATGACTACTATGCTCACGGCCGGATTACAAAGCGCGAGTTCCTGGACCGCGCCGGCAAATTCACTGTTGGCGGCCTGACTGCGTAGCGCGATACTTGCCACCATGAGCCCAAACTACGCTCTCGCGCAGCAGGTGAAGTTCACCGATCCGGACATCGTCGCCGAGTACATCAGCTATCCCTCGCCCAAGGGCAACGGCGACGGTGCGCGGCTACCTGGTGCGCCCGCCAAGGCTGCCGGCAAGGTTCGCGGCGTGGTGGTGGTGCACGAGAACCGCGGCCTCAATCCGTACATCGAGGACGTGGCGCGTCGCGTCGCCAAGGCCGGCTTCATCGCGCTCGCGCCGGACGGCCTGACTTCGGTCGGCGGTTATCCCGGCAACGACGAGAAGGGCCGCGAGCTGCAGAAGAAGGTCGATCCCGAGAAGCTGATGAACGACTTCTTCGCCGCCGTCGAGTTCCTGCTGAAGAACGACGACGACCACCGGCAAGGTCGGCATCACCGGCTTCTGCTACGGCGGCGGCGTGGCGAATGCGGCGGCGGTCGCCTATCCGGAACTCGCCGCGGCGGTGCCCTTCTACGGCCGCCAGCCGCGTGCCGAGGACGTGCCGCGGATCAAGGCGCCGCTGCTGCTCCACTATGCCGAGACTCGACAACGACGTCAACGCCGGCTGGCCCGCCTACGAGGCGGCGCTGAAGGGCGGCGGCAAGACCTACGAGGCGCTATGTCTACCCGGGCGCGAACCACGGCTTCCACAACGACTCCACGCCGCGCTACGACGAAGCGGCCGCCAAGCTGGCCTGGAGCCGCACGACGGATTGGTTCAAGCGCTACTTGGCCTGAGCCGGCCAGACCGAACCGCCACAGCGGTGAGTGCTGGCCTATCGCTCTCGAGTGTGGCCTCGCGCCCAGCGGCGCGGGGCTCCTGCTGGCGACGTCCGCCGTAGCGCCTGTCCTTGTGCGCTGGCCGCGACCGGTCCTCCCGCTGCTGTGAGAGACGTGGCGTTCTGAGCGGCCTATACCTGCATCAGCGGCGGGATCGAGGGAGGCCGGCTTACATGAGAACGCGTTTCGACTTCGGCGAGATTCGGATCGATCATATCGTCGAACTCGAGTGCCCCATCCGCCCGGCCCGCACGTTCCTGCCCAGTCTCTCGCCCGAGATGCTCAGCGAAAACCGGAGCTGGATGCTGGCGGCCGGGGCGCTGGATGAGCAGGATGGATTGGTCCTCTGCTTCCAGTCCTATGTCATTCGGACCCCACACCACACCATCCTGGTCGACAGCTGTATTGGCAACGACAAGGATCGCGCATCGATACATCCGCGTTTTGACCGCAAGTCGGACAACAACTATCTGAATGCGCTCGCTGCGGCGGGACTGCAGGTCACGGATATCGACATAGTCCTCTGCACGCACCTCCACGTTGATCATGTCGGCTGGAATACGCAACTCGAGAACGGCCGCTGGGTCCCGACATTCCCGAACGCCCGCTACATGTTCTCCGAAACCGAGTTCAACTTTTGGGCAGAGCGAAACACGCAGCAGCCGGTGCTGCCGTTTCAGGGATTCGGTCCTGCCGATCGTTGAGGCCCAGCGGCACGTCTTCGTGCAGAGTGACTACCAACTCGACGACCATGTCCGGCTGATGCCGACACCCGGCCACACACCGGACCATTTCAGTGTCCTGTTTGGCCGGGCCCGTGACGATGGTGTGATTACGGGTGACCTCATCCATTCGCCGCTACAGGCGCGCTACCCGGAACTTTGGATGAAGGATGACGTGGACCCTGCGCACGCCGTGAGAACGCGCCAGTCGTTTCTAGAGCGCTTCTGTGACACCGCAACGATGTGTTGCAGTTCCCACTTTCCGTCTCCCTCGCTGAGCCGGATTACGCGCTCAGGACAGGGCTTCCGCTGCGACCCACTGCTCGACTGATGGCAGCCCTCTTGCCGGGGTGCAAACAACGCTGGATGCGGAGACAATTGCCTCAGCCAGTGTCTCCTATCGGCAGATCCACGGTCGACGGCACTCCATAACCCACTGCTCCGAAGTATCCACACGTCCGAGCGGCTTCGGCAGCCGCGGCGCTGAGTAAGCTGTCCGGATGCTCGTCCCGAAGCAGCCCCACCATGACCCGGGCGATGAAACTGTCGCCCGCGCCGAGCGTGTCCACGACCGTTGCCGGGGCGGCGCGAACCTCGTGGAGCTTGTTGGCGCCGGAGAGAACCGCGCCTTCGGCTCCCCGCGTTGCAAGAACCCACCGGGCGCCGGCCGCGTGCATTTCATGGATGAGGCCGCTTATCTCGGCAGTCGACTTTCCCGTACCCGAGAATGACGCAAGCCAGCAGTGAGGGGCGACACGTGCGCGGTGGTCGGCTTCCTCGCGGGTCGAGAAGTCGTATGAAAGACGGGTGACCGCAGACAAGGCGCCGAGCCAGTCGTCCAGGCCGGCATGCTGGTACACATGCGCGGCGTCATGGCCGCCGATGAAGTCCAGATCGCCAAGGCTGGGTTCGAAGCGAGAAACGCCGAGATCATACGAGACGAAATGGCGGTCAGCGCCGTGGTGCTCAATCACGCAATAAGCTGTCCGCCCCGCCACCGCACGAAGATGGCTTGCGTCGACGCCCTCACTCTCGAGCGTGTTCCGGATCAAAACCCCAGCTGCATCATTGCCCACCGCACCGACATAAGCGGCTCCCACGCCGCAACGTCGCGCAAAAACGGACACGTTGAAGCAATTGCCACCCGGGTACATGTGCCCATTGGCGAGATAGCAATCGACGTCGTTGTCTCCCACGCCGACGACACGGACCATGCCGAAACTCTCCGATTGACAACGTATGAGAACGTTCGCACACTCATGCGGTACCGTCAACGACCGAGCTGTGAGACGGCTCGGGCACGGTCGAGAGGAGGGTCATGGGCGCTCAGATCAAGGCTGATGTCGCGGCTGCGCTGGCAGCACTGGATAACAGACCCCTGTCGCAGGTCTTCCTCGTCGCGTGTGGCGGTTCGTACTCCATCATGGTCGCCGGCAAGTATCTCATGGACCGCTGGGCTCGCGATTTGCCGTGCGATGCGCTCAATGCGGACGAGTTCATCTGCCGTGCACCGGCTCGGCTTGGGCCGACGGCCCTCGTGATCCTGTGCTCTCAAACCGGCACGACGAAGGAAACGGTTGCTGCGGCAAAGTTCGCTGGTGAGCGGGGCGCGGCGACGATCGCCATGTCGCTCGACCTCGCCTCGCCGCTTGCCTCCGCTTCCGATCACTCGGTTGCGTACCGGGCTCACTACACGACCGGCGAAAGCATCGATGCCGCCGACAGCAACTACGCTGTCCTTTACTCACTGCTCGTCGGACTTCTGGCGCAGCGCGGCCAGGCCGATTTGTCGCCGACGCTGCAGGCGAGCCTCGCCGGATTGCAGCTGACCATCGACAAGGCCAAGACAGCACTCGAAAAGAAGCTCACGGTCTACGGCGACAGCTTTGCTACTGCGCCCGCAGTTTACACGCTGGCTGCAGGACCCAACTATGGAGCAGCCTACTCTTACGCGATCTGCGTCCTCATGGAGATGCAATGGATCAACTCCCAGGCAATCCATGCAAATGAGTTCTTCCACGGCCCCTTCGAAGTCGTGGACAAGTCTGCCCGCTTCATCGCGCTGCTCGGGGTCGGCCCGACCAGGCGGATGGAGGAGCGAGCGCGGGATTTCCTGATGCACTATGGAGATCCGCACAACATCATGGTGCTCGATGCAGCCGACCTGGATCTCGACGCATTGGAAGGCCCCTTCCGAGAACTCTTCGTGCCGTTGATTTTCTTCGACGTACTTTGGGTATTCGCCTACCAACTTGCCGCGCTGCGAAAACAGCCAATGCTTGAAGCGCGTCGCTACATGAAGAAGATCACGAACTACTGACGAGACGATGCAGACGAAGACATCAGTGAAACGCCCGATAAAGGCAGAATAAACCGAGCGAAGGAGGATGGCATGCCCTTTTCCAAGATCACACGCCGCACGCTGGCCGGCGCGGCCTTGTCTGGTGCCTTCGCGGCCACGCTGGCAGCGGCCCAGGCCCAGTCGCCCACCGCCATCCGGATCGCATCTGTCAATCCGCCAACGACAGAATCCCTGGTCGTCGTTCAGAAGGTTGCCGATCGCATCACCGAGCGCACCCAGGGGCGCGTCACCTTCCGGCTCTTCCCTTCAGGCCAGTTGGGGACCACCAACGACTCGCTCGAGCAGGCCAGCCAAGGCCAGCCGGTGATCACCTACACCTCGGCTTCGTTCATGGCGACGTTCGGCGTCCCCGAACTCTCCGTCGTCGAAGGCCCCTTCATCGTCGCCAATAACGAGGAGGGTGAACGGCTCGCGTTCTCTCCGCTCCTGCAGGGCTGGTACGACCAGCTGGCTACAAAGTCCGGCATCAGGATCGTGTCGCTCAATTGGTTCGACGGGCCGCGCCACATGATTGGCAATGCCGGCTACAGCAAGCCGGAGAGCCTGAAGGGCGTCCGGATGCGCGTGCCGCCGGTCGAAACGTGGATCAAGACTTTCGAGCCACTCGGCGTCGTCGCGACGACGGTAGAGGCGGCGGAGGTCTATTCGGCGCTGTCGCAGGGCGTCGTCGCTGCCGCGGAGTCCCCGCTGACGGGCCTGCGGGCGAGCAAATGGTTCGAGGTTTCCAAGCACATCACGCTGACCGGCCATTTCAATCTGTTCACCGGCTGGGTGATGAGCGAGGCGACCTTCAAGAACGTCTCTCTGCTGGCGACCGAACGGTTCTGCTCGATGAATTCCGCAAGGGCGGCCAGGAGCTTTCGAAGCTCTCCGCAGACCGGGCGGCGGCCATTCGCAAGGAGTTCGAAGCCGCTGGCGTCACCTTCCACGACGCCGATATCGCGGCCTATCGCAAGGCGACGGCCGTCTTCTACACCAGCTTCCCGAAATGGCCGGCCGGGCTGCACGACAAGGTTCTTGCCGCAGCAGCGGGCAAGTAAGGGATCGGGCGCGGCAGTCACCCCCGGTATGCCATGATGGCCAGGTAAGCACATGAAACTGCTGGACACGATGCTGGCCATCATCGGAACAGTCGTCCCGGTTGTCCTGCTCGCCATCGTGATCATCGTGGTCACCGCCAACATCGTCGCCCGGAACGTGTTCGGCGTTCCTTTTCACGCGGCGCATGAAATCGCCATGCTGGCCTTCGCCGGCGTTGTCTGGTTTGGGCTGGTCGGCGCGGCCATCGACGGCCAATTTTTCGGTGTCGACTACTTCGTCGATCGTCTGCCCGGCCGCTGGCCGGTCTACTGCCGGCTTGGCTCGCGGGCGATCGTGATCGTCTGCTGCGCAGCGATCATGTATTCCGCCTGGATGCAGATCGGCACGGCGCGTTACTCGCGGTTCCTGGCGCTCGGCTGGCCGAAGTGGATCGTCTCGGCCGGCCTGCTCGTCTCCATGGCGCTCATCATCGTGGTGCAGTGGCGCGACATGGTCCACCTCTTCCGCGGCGAGCGTGCCGGAAGGACACTGCCGTGATCCTTGCGTCATTCGTCTTCTTTGCACTGCTTGTTTTTGGCGTTCCGGTCGCTTTCGTGATGCTGGGCGCCTCGGTGTTCTATTTCGTCGAGAACCCGATGATGGCGAGCATCGTCGCGCAGCGCATGTCGTCTTCGTTGGAATCCTTCCCTCTGCTCGCGGTGCCATTCTTCGTCTTCGCCGGCGCGGCGATGGCCCGCGGCGGAATCGCGGACCGGCTGTATGGCCTTGCGGAAGCGCTTGTCGGCCACTGGCGCGGCGGCCTCGCGCAGGTCGGCGTGCTGAACTCGTTGTTCATCGGAGCCATGTCGGGCTCTGCCAACGCCGACGCAGCCATCGATGCGCGCTCGCTGGTCCCCATCATGCGGCGGCAGGGATACTCCAACGGTTTCGGCTCGGCGATCAGCGTGGTGTCAGGCGTGATCGCTCCGTTGTTGCCGCCCAGCCTCGGCTTGATCATCTACGGGCTGTTGACAGATACGTCGATCGGCCGACTTTTCCTTGGCGGTATCGTGCCTGCCATCCTGTGTACCCTGGTCCTGATGGCGACCGTCCGCTACCTCGCCGTTCGTCGAAACTATGCGCCCTCGCGCGAACGGCGGATGAAGCGGCAGGACGTCGTGGTTCGCTTCCGCGCCGCCCTGTGGGCGCTGGCGATGCCGGTGATGCTGATTGTCGGTCTTCGCGGCGGCTGGTTCACGCCGACGGAGCTCGGCGCAATGGCGGCGCTGTATGCGCTTGCCATCGGGCTTTTCATTTACCGCGGCTTCGAATTCGTGGACATTTATTCTTTGCTGAGAGAAGCCGCGTTCACGACGGCCAGCGTCATGTTCATCGTCGCCGCGGCTGGCGTGCTGGGCGTCATCCTGGCCCTGGAACAGGTGCCCCAGCAGATCGTCCAGGCGCTCCTCACGGTGTCGGACAACAAGTACGTCGTGCTCGCCATCATTATGCTGGCGCTGCTCGTGCTGGGCACGGTCCTGGAGGGCATAGCACTCCTGGTGATCCTTGCGCCGCTTCTCTTGCAGATCGCGACCAAGCTCGGCGTCGATCCCGTTCACTTCGGCGTCATCGTTGTCTTCAACACGACGATCGCGTCGATCAGTCCTGCCGGTTGGCACGGTGATCTACACCGTGTGTTCCATCACAAAATGCTCGATCGAAGACCTCTCGATCGAGATGCTGCCGTTCATGATCACGCTCATCGCATTTCTATTCGTTCTGACCTTCTGCCCGCCCCTGGTCACCTTCCTCCCAAACCTGCTGTTCTAGATCATGCGCTTCCATGATGCCGATGCGGTTCACTCACTCCTGGCCTATCCGGGCCTGATCGAGGCTTTGCGGGAGGCGCATCGGTCGCCGGGACCAGACGCCGCGCACATGGTGCGCGACGATCCCGCCGGCGGTGACAACAAGTTCGTTGTGCTCGTGGGGTGGCAGGCCCGCTCGGTGATCGCGGTCAAGATGGTCGGCGTGTTTCCCGACAATCTGACGCTCTCGCCACCTCAGCCTTCGGTGCAAGGCCTCGTCGCCGTCTTCGATGGAAAAACCGGAGCACCAGTGCTCGCTGCCGACGGCGCCGCCATGACCTTCCGCAAGACCGCGGCGGACTCGGCGCTTGGCGCAAGCTTTCTTGCAAGGGGCGACGCCCGCGTCCTGCTGATCGTCGGCGCTGGCGGATTGGCGCCGCATGTTCTTGAGGCGCACCGCGCCGCGCGTCCCTCGCTCGACCGGGTGCTGGTATGGAACCGGACGCATGGCAGGGCAGAGGCGTTGGCCCGGGCCCATTCCGGGCAAGGCTATTCGATCCACGCCGTCGCTGACCTCGATCAGGCCGTTGCCGAGGCCGATATGATCTCCTGTGTCACGATGTCGGAAGCGCCGCTGGTCAAGGGCGCGCTCCTGAAGCCCGGAGCACATCTGGACCTTGTGGGCGCTTACCTGCCGACGATGCGCGAGGCCGACGACGACGCCATGGCGCGCGGCTCCATCTTCGTCGATACGCGCTCGGGCATGGAGGGAGCGGGCGACCTGTGCCAACCCGTGGAGCGCGGGCGGATCGGCTGGTCGAATGTCAGGGCCGACCTGTACGATCTCTGCTCGGGTCGCAGCCAGGGCCGTACGAGCGACGACGAGATCACCGTATTCAAGAATGTCGGGGGCGGACACCTCGACCTTTTCACGGCGCAGTATTTGAAGGCAGTCGCCGAGCGAAGCGCATGACGCACGCCGCTGATCCGCTGCTCACGCCGTTCCGGCTGAAGCACCTGACGCTGCAGGAACCGGCTGATGTCGACGGCGCATGAGCCGGCCTATTCCGAGGACGGGCATGCCGAAGGCGCGCTATCGCCTCTATCACGCCGAGAAGGCGAGGGGCGGCATCGCGCTGACGATGACCGCCGGCTCGGCGGTGGTCATCGCGCGACAGCCCGCCGGCCTTCGGCAACCTGCACGCCTGTGCGACGACGCGATCGTGCCCTGGCTGGCGGAGCTGGCCGACGACTGCCACGAGCACGACTGCAGGTGATGATCCAGATCACCCATCTCGGCCGCCGCACCGGCTGGAACAAGGGCGACTGGCTGCCGGTGCTGGCGCCATCGCCGGTGCGCGAACCGGCGCACCGGGCCTTTCCCAAGGAGGCCGAGGACTGGGATCTGGAGCGGATCGTCGCCGACTATGCCGTCGGCGGCGCAGCGGATGCAGGCGGCCGGCCTCGACGGGATCGAGTTCGAGGCCTACGGCCATCTGATGGACAGCTTCTGGTCGCCCGCCACCAACCGGCGCGACGACGAGTATGGCGGCTGCGCTCGACAACCGGCTTGCGCTTCACGCTGGCGCGGTGCTCGATGCCGTGCGCGCGGCGGTGGGGCCGGATTTCCTCGTCGGCATCCGCATGGTGGCCGACGAGGATGCTGGAGAACGGGCTGTCGCGCGAGGAAGGGGTCGAGATCGCGCGGCGCTGGCCGCGTCGCGGCAAGGTCGATTTCCTGAACGTCATCCGCGGGCATATCGACAGCGACGCGGCGCTGACCGAGGTCATCCCGATTGCAGGGCATGCGCGTCGGCGCCGCATCTCGATTTCGCCGGCGAGGTGCGGGCGGCGACGCGGTTCCCGGTCTTCCACGCCGCGCGCATCCACGATGTGGCGACCGCGCGCCATGCGATCGCCACCGGCAAGCTCGACATGGTGGGCATGACGCGCGCCCACATCGCCGATCCGCATATCGTCAGGAAGATCGCTGGCGGGGCGACGAGCATCGGATCCGCCCCTGCGTCGGCGCGACCTACTGCCTCGACCGCATCTACGAAGGCGGCGAGGCGCTGTGCATCCACAACGCCGCGACGGGGCGCGAAGCGACGATGCCGCACGTGATCGCGCCGAGCCGCGGACGCCCGCCGCAAGGTCGTCGTGGTCGGCGCCGGCCCGGCCGGGCTGGAGGCAGCGCGGGTCGCGGCCGAGCGCGGCCACCAGGTGACGGTGCTGCGAGGCCGCCGACCAGCGCCGGCGGGCAGGTGCGGCTGGCCGCGCAGAACCCGCGGCGCGCGAGATGATCGGCATCGTCGACTGGCGGCTGGCCGAGCTGGAGCGGCTCGGCGTCGACGATCCGCTACAACTCCTGGGCCGAGGCCGGGGACGTGCTGGCGGAAACCCGACGTCGTGATCGTCGCCACCGGCGGCCTGCCGCAGAGCCCGCCGCTGGAGCCGGCGACGATCTCGTCGTCTCGAGCTGGGACATCCTGTCGGGTGCAGTGCAAGCCTGCCGGAGATGGTGCTGCGTCTATGACGACAACGGCGCCCATCCCGGCATGACGGCCGCCGAGCTGATCGCGAAGGCCGGCTCGCGCCTCGAAATCGTGACTCGCCGAAGCGCTTCTTCGCGCCCGATATCGGCGGCATCAACCACGTGCCCTACATGCAGGCTTTTACGTCGGCATGGCGCGCGGCTGACGATCAACACGCCGCGTCAAGGCCGTTCGCCGCGACGGCAACGCGCTCGTCGCGACGCTGTCGTCCGACTTACGCGCCGGAGCAGCGGAAGAGCGGCGCGTCGACCAGGTCGTCGTCGAGCACGGCACGGTTCCGCTGGACGACCTCTACTTCGCGCTGCGCCCCTACTCGATCAACGGCGGCGAAGTCGACTACGAGGCGCATGGTCGATGGCCGGCACTCCGTTTCCTGAGCGCAATCCGACGGGCGCTTCGTCCTGCTGCGGATCGGCGATGCGATCGCAGTCCCGCAACGTCCACGCGGCGATCTATGACGGGCTGCGATACGGGCTGCTGCTGTAGGGCAGCTCGGGCCTCACTAGCCAATGGCGCATGTGAGCGTGTAACCACGCCTTCCGACTGCGGTGCACCCATGGCTCAGAAGCGCTCCGACAAGATCACGATCACCGACGTGGCCCGACACGCTGGGGTCAGCACGGCGACTGCTGGCCGCGTTCTTGGCGGCTACGGCTACGCGAGCAACGAGGTCCGCGACAGGGTTCGCGAGAGCGCTGAGATGATGGGCTATCGGCCCAATCTTCTCGCCCGTGGCCTGATCACGGGGCGCACACAGACCATTGGCGTTGTCGCCGGCGATATCCAAAGCCCGTTTTACGCAAGCATGCTCCGCGGCATTTCGGACATTGCACGGACGGAAGGCTTCGGAGTGATCCTGACGAACACCGATGAACGGTCCGACCGGGAAGTAGAAGCTGTCCAACTGCTTCTCGAAAAGCAAGTTGACGGCCTGATCGTCGCGCCCTCCGACCTTCTGAATTCATCGCACCTTCATGCAGCCATCGAAAGCGGCTGCCCGGTGGTCCAGGTCGACCGCATCGTCGCCGGCCTGCCGGCAGACTCGGTGACGGTCGACAACCGTGGGGCGGCGCGTAACGCTGTCGCACACCTGATTGCTGCCGGGCATCGTTCCATCGGCATCGTTGCCGAACTGGAGCGCTCTGCATACGAAGGGGTTGGAGCATTCGTTAGTGCCGTCGATGCCGGGCAAGTTGAAACAACGTCGCTGTTTCCAAGCTGGCAGCGCCTTTACGGCTACTTGGATGCGCATCGAAGTGCTGGCATTGCCGTCAATCCTGAGTTCATCGCGCGCGTGGGCGAGTATTCCGTCGCTGCCGGAAAGATTGAAACACTGAAGCTTCTGGGAAAGCGCCGACGCGTGAGTGCTCTGTTCACCGCCGACGGACTGATGTCGGCGGCTGCGATGGATGCCATCACATCACTTGAGATGACCATCCCGACAGATGCTTCGTTGATATGCTTCGACGATCTTGACTGGATGCGTTTCGCCAAGCCGGGAATTTCCGCGGTCGTCCAGCCCCTTCTGGAACTTGGCGAAACTGCCGCCAACATCGTGCTCTCCCGTATCAAGGGCGACACGAGCGACACCCGCCATGTGGTTCTGCAGTCCACGCTCGCCGTGCGTGGATCGGTTCGAAGCATTTAGGGCGCAGCCCTTTCACCGCTCTGGCAGGTCGATCGCGTCAGCCGCAGTAGAGCGCTTGGCGCGCGGAGTGACGCCGGGATCGACAGCCATATCCATGACCTTGACGCCATTCCAGGCGCTAGTTCCTTGTGACCCTCCAGACGGTGTTCGACAGGTCGTCCGCGATGATGACTGCACCGCGCGGATCAACCGTGACCCCGACCGGCCGGCCTCGCGCCTTTCCGTCGTCGACCAGGAAGCCGGAAACGAAGTCGATGGGCTTGCCCTCCGGCTGTCCGTTTCGGAAGGGAACGAAGACGACGCGGTAGCCGACGGGAACGCTTCGGTTCCAACTGCCATGCTCGCCGACGAACACGCCATCCGCGAAAGCTTCGCCCATCGCCGGATTCGAGAAGGCCACGCCCAGCGCAGCCACGTGCGATCCCAGCGCGTAGTCCGGGCGAATGGCTGAGGCGACCTTCTCCGGTTTCTGCGGATGTACGCGGGTGTCGACGTTCTGGCCCCAATAGCTATAGGGCCAACCGTAGAAGCCGCCTTCCCGCACAGATGTCAGGTAATCGGGAACGAGGTCGGGGCCGATCTCGTCTCGTTCGTTCACCACGGCCCAAAGCGTACCTGTTCCCGGCTGGATGGCGAGCGCGGTCGGATTGCGAAGCCCGGTCGCGTAGGGCTTGTGCGCTCCGGACTGGACGTCGACCTGCCAGATCATCGCCCGATCTTCCTCGGCGTCTATGCCGCGTTCGGTAATGTTGCTGTTGGAGCCGATGCCGACATAAAGATATCGCCCGTCTGCGCTGGCGGTCATCGCCTTCGTCCAGTGGTGATTGATCACCGATGGAAGGTCGGCCACCTTCGTCGGGGGTCCGCTCGCCTGGGTCTGGCCGTCTTGGTAGTCGAAGCGGACCAGTGCGTCCTGGTTGGCGACGTAGATCTTTCCGTTGACGATCGCCAGGCCATAAGGCGCGTTGAGGTTGTCGGCGAAGACGCCTTTCGTTTCGTAGACGCCGTCGTTGTCGCCATCGCGCAGCAAAGTCAGGCGATCGCCGCCCTTCACCGGGCTTTTGCCCAGGCTTTTGATGAAGCCTGCGATGATGTCCTTGGGCCGCAGCGACGGCGCGTAGCCGCCCGAACCCTCGGCGACCAGAATGTCTCCATTCGGAAGGATCAATGTCTGGCGCGGAATCGCGAGGTCCTGGGCGATCGGTTTGATTGTGAAGCCATCCGGAACTTTCGGCAGCTCACCTTCCCACGTGGCTGGCCGGGGAATCTTCATGGAAGGCAGGAGGCCGCGCTCCGGTTGAGGCAGATTCGGATTTGGGCCGTACTGACTTGGTTCATGTTGGTCAGCCTGCGCGGACAGGGAGAGGCCAACGGCCCCGATCACGAGCATCGAGCGGATCATTTGACCTCTCCGGCCTGGAACCCCGAATAGCCGATCCAGCCTGCGGCAAAGGCAAGGAGCGTCGCGATCGCCGACAGATAGAGGCCTTCCGGCATGGTCGCCCAAGCGTCTTTCGCGTGAACGAGTGCGTTGACGAAGGCGAGCACCCACATGGCGAGCAGCACGATGAAGAAGACTGCACGACGTCCCCTGGACCCTGCGCTCCTGCGAAACACATCGACGAAGGCCCAAAGGACAGCGAAGGCTCCCACGAGCAGCCCCCCGGCGATGAGCCATGACGAGAAATTCGCCCACTGAATGTGAGAACTCGCCTGGTAGGCGAAGTCGCTGAGCAACGCTCCCAGAAACAAAGGGAACGGAAACGCGAGGAGCATCGCGTGAAGAGGATGAAGGGGCTTTCGATCCCATGGGTCGGACGGCACGGCCACAGGCATTCCTCCCGCATCGGTGGAGTTCAATCCCCTCATCAATGCGTCGAGGGGCCGACGGGTTTCTGGACAATGCGCACATCGACCTCCGATGATTGGTCGGGTGCGGATAAACCCACGGCGCTGATCGTGGAAATGGAACGATCCCGCGCCGCTTCGGTTTCGTTTCCGGAGGCGCTCATGGAAACTGGCGCGAAGCAACTGGATCGAGCTTCGGCGCAGGCCGATGCTGTGAAAGTCGGGGCCGCTTCTCACCTTCGGCCGGGTTCTTCAGGACGTGGCGATGACGGCGATCGGGATGCTGCCTTTCGATCCTCTCATGACTTTTCAGAATGCCCTGTGCTTCACGACCCCTTGTCACGGGCGGCGTCATGACTGCTGCGACAGCCCGTGACGTTGGACGTACGCTCATTGACCGCCGCGAGCCGGTAAGTCAGCCGGGTCCCAGCACAATCGCCCCGCTTGCGAGCGCTTTGTTGGTGGTCATCGCTGGCGCTGTCACCCTTCCGCTGGTGGATATGGGCCCTGTCTCGTTCCGGATGATGCAGCATCTGGCGCTGATGAACGTCGCTGCTCCGCTCCTGGGGGCGTGTCTTGCGGCGCGCTTGAAAATGCCTTGCGGACCGCGGTGGGTCTGGCTAGCGGCGCTCGCGCAAATGGTCTTGCTGTGGGCTTGGCATGTCCCCTCGGTCCAGCAGGCGACCACGCTTCCGGGGTTCGAAACGCCGCTTATGGTATTTCTGCTCACCGCGGCAGCCTTGGCGTTCTGGACACTTCTGCTCCATCCCAGCACTGCGGACGGCTGGGCCGCGCCGGTCGTGCTCGCGCTCACTGGCAAGTTGTCGTGCCTGCTCGGAGCTCTGCTGATCTTCGCCCCGCGGGACCTCTACCAGTTGCGAGGAGCCGTCAGCTTGTGCGCGCCAGGGGCATCCAGCCTCGAGGACCAACACCTCGCTGGCCTGCTGATGGTCACTGCTTGTCCTCTGAGCTACCTCGTTGCGGGCGTGGCCCTGATCGCTCGCCTCCTGGCCCTCCAGGAGGATCCTTCGGTCGTCAGGAAGGGTCGGTCCGTTGCATCCGGCTAGGGTGCTCCTGCTGTGGATCAAGACGCGCCCCTGGCGCTTCGCAGCCGGGTTGGCTTCGCTCATCGTGGCGGCCGCGGCGGGCGCGCTGATCTTTGCTTGGTCCGGCCTCTACAACGTCGCGGCCAGCAAAGGTCACCTTGCGGCGACGGACTGGTTCCTACGCTTTGGAATGGTGCACTCCGTCCGGACTCACGCCTCGAGAGAGCCACCTCCCCCATTGGATGATCCGGATCTCGTTCGATTGGGCGCGTCCCACTATTTCACCGGCTGCGCTTTCTGCCATGGCTCGCCAGGCGCGCCGAGCGCCCCGGTCGTGCAACAGATGCTGCCGCCCCCGCCGGACCTCGCGGAGAGAGTCGGGCAGTGGCGCGACCAGGAACTTTTCTGGGTCGTCAAGCACGGGCTGAAATACGCCGGCATGCCCGCATGGGTGGCGCAGGACCGCGATGACGAGGTCTGGGCCGTTGTCGCATTCATCAGGCTCCTGCCTCGCATGACACCTGAATCTTACCAGGCTCTCGCCTTGGGTGAGGCCCGGCTCGATCGACCGGGCGACAAGGAAATCGCGAGCGGCGAGATGAGTCCGGACGGTGGAAGAGCGTGCGCGCGATGCCACGGACTGGAGCGCGGGCCGCCGAGCACGCTCACGCCGTGGCTGCATGGCCAGTCCGCTCCCGCCCTGCTTGCCGCCCTGCGCGCATTCGCTTCAGGTGAACGCCATAGCGGGGTGATGCAGACAGCTGTCGCCGGATTGCCCGACGGGACGCTTCGCAAGCTTGCCGACTACTATGCCAGCCTGCCACGGCCACAGCCGGCCAAAGTTGCGCCGGCTGCTGCGCACGCGATCGAGCGAGGGGGCCGGCTCGCCCGCGAAGGCGACGCCGAAAGCGACGTTCCAGCGTGCCTGGAATGCCATGCAGCAGGCGCCCTTCCGGTGTACCCGCGGCTGGCTGGCCAGAGCGCCCGCTATCTTGCGGGGCAACTGCGAGCCTGGCAGTCGGGGCCGAAAGGCACTACGGCCGCGAACGCGATCATGGCCCCCATCGCGCGCAGGCTCACTTCCCGGCAGATCGAGGACGTCGCAGCTTACTTCGCCTCCGCTAACCATCAGGTGGCGATGGATGGAGGCGCGCCATGACCATGTCGGACAGCTCCTGGCTGCGACAAGCCCTCGACTTTACGCGATGGTCCGACGAACAGTCCGCTTTGAACCCCGCAGGTTCGGGCGCTGTCGCCATCGAGCGGCTCAGCATGGCGCTGTTCGCGAGTGGTGCGGCCATCTTTGTCATCGTGATGGCCCTGGTGGCCGCGGCGCTCTGGGGCGGCCCGGGGCTCAGGTCGCTCCTTGCGAACCGGCTTAGCATCTGGGTGGGGGGTGTGGCCTTCCCTGTCGTGGTGCTCACGGGCCTCCTGGCGAGCTCGGCGATGATGATGCGTGCATTCGCGACGACCGATCCCGAGATGACCATCGAGGTCGTTGGAGAACAATGGTGGTGGCGGGTCGCCTATCGCGGAAAGGACGGCGCGGGCTTCGCGGAGGCCAACGAGATCAGGATTCCGGTCGGCCGGAAAGTGCAATTCTTGCTCAGCTCCAGTGACGTGATCCACAGCTTCTGGGTCCCGAGCCTCGCAGGCAAGCTCGACATAATTTCCGGACGCATCAATGCGCTCACCCTCAGGGCCGAACGACCCGGCGTGCTATTCGGGCCAATGCGCTGAGTATTGTGGCGGCCCTCACGCCCTGATGGCGTTCGACGTCGTGGCCATGGCGGCGGACGAGTTCGATGCCTGGGTGGCCGGCGGATCTGCGCCGAGCCGTGGCGCTCCAGACGAGATCGAGAATCAAGGCGCCGCTATCTTCCTGGCAGCCGGCTGCGGCGGCTGCCACACCGTCCGAGGCACACGTGCGCGTGGCGAGGCGGGGCCGGACCTCAGTCGTGTGGGCGGCCGACGGTCGATCGCGGCTGGCGCCCTCCCCAATAACCCTTCGTCTCTCGCTCGCTTCATCTCGGACGGCCAGCATGTGAAGCCTGAAAACCGGATGCCGCCCTTCAAAATCTTTTCCGCCGCCGAGCTCAGCGCCCTTGCGGCCTACCTCTCCGGCCTGAAATGACTGGTGCTCCTGCCCAGCGCCCGCCGCTTCCGAATGGGCTGCCGCGGCCTCCCGGCGAACTCGACCGCTTGAAGGCCGTGTGGGCCCTCCCGAAGGGCTGGCGCATTCTCAGCGCTGTCAACAACACGGCGATCGGCTCCTCTATCTCGGAACGGCTCTCTTGTTCTTCTTCCTGGCAGGGCATCTTGCGCTGCTGATGCGCGTCCAACTCGCCGTGCCCGAGCAACACTTTCCTTGTCGCAGGAGACCTACAATCAGGTCTTCACGATGCATGGCACCGTGATGATGTTCCTGTTCGCGATCCCTGCTTTGAGGCGATGGCGGTGCTGCTGCTTGCCGGAGATGCTGGGCACGCGCGACCTGCCTTTCCGCGGCTCGGGGCCTTTGGGCTCTGGGTCTATATCTTCGGCGGCACTCGGTCATCATCGCCAGCTGTTCTTCGGCCTTGCGCCGGACGGCGGCTGGTTCATGTATCCGCCGCTGACCGGCCGCCGCTTCTCGCCCGGCATCGGCGCGGATTTCTGGCTGCTCGGCATTAGCTTCATCGAGATCTCGGCCATCGCCACCGCGATCGAGGTCATCGTGACCGTCCTGCGCACCGTGCGCCCGGGCATGAGCCTTGCGCGCATGCCGATCTTCGCCTGGACCATGCTGGTCTTCGCCGTGATGATCGTGATCGCCTTCCCGCCGATGATCCTGGCGACGCTGATGCTCGAGGTCGAGCGAGCTTTCGGCTGGCCGTTCTTCGATCGCCGAAAACGGCGGCGACCCGCTGCTGTGGCAGCATCTGTTCTGGTTCTTCGGACACCCCGAGGTCTACATCATCTTCCTGCCGGCGGCCGGCATGGTCTCGATGATCGTGCCGACGATGGCGCCGCACGACGCTGCGTCGGCTACGGCTGATTGTCGTGGCGCTGGTCGGCGCCGGCTTCTTCAGCTTCGGGCTGTGGGTCCACCACATGTTCACGACCGGCATCCCGGCCCTCTCGCTGGGCTTTTTTTCGGCAGCCAGCATGGCGGTGTCGATCCCAAGCGGCATCCAGATGTTCGCCTGGATCGCAACGCTGGCTTCGGGCCGGCTGCGCATGACGGCCGCGTCGCTCTTCGTGCTGGGCTTCTCTTTATGTTCACGCTCGGCGGCCTCACGGGCGTGATGGTCGCCATCGTGCCGTTCGACTGGCAGGCACACGACACCTACTTCGTCGTCGCGCATCTACATTACGTGCTGTTTGGCGGCATGGTGTTCCCGTTGTTCGCCGCCATTTACTACTGGGCCCCGGCCTTCAGCCGCAGGCCCCTGTCCGAGCGCCTCGGCAAGTGGGCCTTCAGCCTGATTTTCGCGGGCTTCAACATCGCCTTCCTGCCGATGCACCTTACCGGTCTCGTCGGCATGCCCAGGCGGGTTTACACCTATTCGAGCCACCTCGGCTGGGGGTCGCTCAACATGATCTCCACTGTCGGCGCCTTCATCCTGGCGGCAGGCATCCTGGTCTTTATCATAGACCTGTCGCGCAATATCCGTCTGACCAATGACGAACCGGCGGGGGACGTCTGGAACGCAGGCACGTTGGAGTGGTTGCCCAACTCCACCTACGCCGTGCGAAGCATTCCGCTGATCACGAGCCGTTATCCCCTCTGGGAGCAATCTAATCTCGCCCGCGACGTCAAGGACGGACGCTACTTCCTCCCCGGCACGGCCACAGGCTGGCGCGAGACCCTGCGTGACCTCCCCTGGGCGAGGCTGAGCCTCAATACGTTGCCCGTCTGCCTGGGCCCGGTTGGGCGACTTCTACGTGGCTCTGTTTACGGCGGGCTTCTTCTTGCTCCTCACGGCCAAGCTGGTCGCTTCCGCCGTGACATGCGCGGTGCTGGCCGCCGTGTCGATGGTGATCTGGATGTGGCCAAGCGATCCGGCGCCTGCCGGCGACGTCCCCATTGGAAGCGGCGTCCGGCTTCCAACATATGCGACAGGGCCGGTGTCCCACTCCTGGTGGGCAATGATCATTCTCATCGCGGTCGGCGCGGCTCTCTATTTCTCCTACGTCTTCGCATACCTCTATACTTGGACGGTTGCGCCGCAGCAACCGGCCCGGCGTCGATCGCCTCCCCGGCCTTGACTGGGGCTGGGCGTCCCTATTGGCACTTGCGGCAAGCGCGGTCCTCCTGGGCCTGTCCCGCGCACTTCTGCGCTCCCGAACTCGGACAGGTCCGCTATTCGCGACCGTTGTCGTCCTTGGCTGCGCCGCCCTCTGCGCCAGCCCCGTGTTGGAGGCCGTCGGCCACTGGAATGATGGTCTAAGGCCGGACGCCAGCAGCTACGGCGCCCTTGTCTTCGGCAATGCCTGCCTTCAGGCGCAGATAGCGCTTTTCGTCGCCGCCATGGGCGCCTTCGCAGGAGCGCGCGCGCTTGCCGGGAAGCTCGATGCCACGCGGCGCATCGTCTTCGACAACTGCGCCTTGCTTTGGCTCTACGCGATCGGCCAGTCGGCCTTCGGGTTGATGCTCGTGCACGGTTTTCCGCGGATGGTGGCCTGACCATGCCGGGCCGGACATCCCCAGGCCTGGCTTGGCTCGCGGGTCCGGCAATATGGGCGACGCATTTCCTCCTCGTATACGCGGCCGAAGTCGCTGTTGTGCCGCCTTCCCGAGGGAGCGCAGGCTCATGCGGCGCTGACATTCGGAGCGACTGGTGTGGCCGCGGCGGCGCTCGCCATTGCGGCGCGACGAAACTGGCCGTCCTCGCGCGCGTCCGCTCCCACGGGCGACGACCCTTTGGGTGTGGTTGGCCGCTGGCTGACAGGTCTCAGCGCAGTGGCGGTCCTGTGGTCCGCGATGGTCGCTGTGCTGATCCCGGCATGTGCGAGCGGAACCTTTTGAGCCGCAACAGGTGCTTCAGTGTGCGCTCCTGGGTCCACACTTTGCCAAGCCGGCTGCTTGACGACGGCCTGATCCTGCGATCGGCAACCGCGAGACAGGCACGTGGGTGTCTGGTTTGGTCGCCCAGTCCGGAGCCATCTCCAACGGGATGTCCGCGCTACCCTACGGCGCTCTGGCCGAGAATTATCACGGGTTCGACGAGCTCGTGAACCTGGACAGTCTGCGCCGGCTCACGCTGGTGTACGCCCTGTTCGTCGCATCCTGGTGCGGAGTCGAATTGGGTTGAGCCGCCTCTACCGTGCAGCCCATGCCGCCATGTCCAGTGTCGCGCGGTCGTCAAGCACGCTCAGCTAGCCACTGCTTCCATTTCAGAGTGGGGTTATCGAGCCATTCGTCTGCATAGTACTCGGCGAGGGGGCCCAGAGCGTCGAAAGTCCGACGCAGGTCCTTGACGGCGTCCCCGCCTTCGGCCGGCGTCGGCTTGGCCATATCGATCCTGATGTCGAGAAGCGGCCGCGCGAAACGGGAACTCGCGACGAGGAGCCCGGCCGACAGCTGCCCGACGAGCTCGCCGCCCGCGGCGTACCCGGCCTCGATGGCCCTCACCAGTCGCTCGGCGAAGGGTTGGCTGGCATTCGCCTCGTAGCCTTCGTGGATGGCCTCCACCACGCCGCGATCCTTCAGCCCGTTGCCCATCGCCACGAACCCCTCGCCAACCTTATGGCCGGTGTAGGCGGCGCCGTGCACCGGGCTGTGCACGGCGACCCGGCCATCGGCCGTCACGATGCCGACCTGCCGGTAATCGAAGTACCGATCATAGGAGCGCAACGCAGCCATGATCTCGTCTGGCGACAGCCCGTTCTTGGCGAGGTCGAGCCCGATATGGCCGAGCCGCCAGTTCGAGTGACATTGCGAGGAGATGGCTGCGACCCCCGGCAGGATGTGCGGGCAGCGCGAGGCGACGCCCAGCGGGCTGGTGGCGAGGCAGATGCCGAGATCCAGCGTCTCGGGGCAGCGGGCGACGATCGTGAAGGTCATTCCTGGTTCTCCAGAGACGGAACATCGCGGCGCGCAGCGGGGCCCGGCTCAGGCGACTGCGAACGGCGCTCGTAGACTTCGACCAGCGGGGCGTAGGCCCTGAACAGGTTGCCGAGATCGGCGATGGCGTCCCCGCCCTCGGCGGGTGTCAGCCGCGCGAGGTCGACCCGCAGGTCGATCTGCACGAGGTCGCTGGGCGCGCGCACCAGCAGCGCGCTGGACACCGCGCCCGCCATGTCTCCCGTGCCCGCGTTTGCGACAGCACCGGCCTTCAACGCCGCCAGCAACCGCGCCGCCATCGGCAGCGTGGTTTCGCGCGCATAGGCCTGCACCATCGCCGCCACGGGGCTCTTCATTCTCCAGTCCGTTGCCAAGGCCAACGCTGTCGCCCTCGACGCGGTGACCGGCCCAGGCGCCGGTCATGGCGCCTGTGTGAGCCCGGATGTCGCCGGCGGCTCCGATGATCGCGATCTGCCGGTAGTCGATCCAACGGTCATGCCGTCGCAATGCGTTCAGCACCTCCTCGGCGTCGAGCCCGCGGCGCAGCAGGTCAATGGCGAGGGGGCCGAGCTTGAGATTGGCGAAGCCCTGGCTGGTGACGACCGCCTCGCCGACCGACAGAAGGGGACAGCGCGCGCCCACGGCAATGGAGCTCGCAGCGATGGCGACGCCCAGCCGCCCGCTCTCCGGCTCGCGGGCCAGGATGCTGATGGTCCAGCCGCCATCGGGCGCCGGCCAGGCAGCAACGTCGTCAACCCCGCTCATGCTGCAGTCTCCGGATCCTCGTGCGGCCTGCGCTGGGCGTGCTCTCGCTCCATCTCCACGAAGCCGGCGACGATCTCGGCCGCGACACGCTGGATGGTCTCCTCCAGGCGTCGCTGCGCGCTTTCGGTCGCGAGCGTCGGCACCTCGACCGCCACGCTGCGCGCGCCCTCCGCGAGCGTCGGACCGAGGACGTCGGCCGCGCGCTCGGGATGCGCCTCCACATAGGCGTCGAGGAACATGCGCTTTTCATCGGGCTCCAGCCGCGCCAACTCGACGATGCGCCGCACATGCTGGGCGGGTATGGCGAGGTCGTAGGCAGGGCTCGTGATCTGCGTCACGAAGGAGCGGGTGTTGCCCAGCGCCTCGGCGATGGCCTGGCGGCTGCCGGAGCCGCGACGCTTCAGGAACGTCTGCAGCAGCAGCTTGTAGCGGCGCACCGGCAGCAGGTCGTCAAACAGCTCGAAGTCGCGCGCGCCGAAGTCGCGGGCCGCGGGGTCGCGGCCACCTGGAGCGCGGCTGCGTTTCGGGGGCGGGGCAGAAGCCGGGGTCGTCTTGCTCATGCTGGATTTATAGACCGGTTTTTCGTCCGGCGCGCAACTCCATTTGTTTAGTAGTCCTCGCTGCAACGCCGCGGAAATGGGCACCACATCGTTCGCACTTGCAACCAAAAGGAGCATCTCTATCCACCTGCTAGCGATTGTCATTCATGTCTAAATTACTGCTTTAGCTTTAATATCTCTCGTCGCGGAATGCTCCACGTCGTCGTGCCGCGTCGTGTCAAAAAATTGGGCTTCCCACAAATTGTTTATTGGCTAAATTAAACCCAAGCCTTGGGACGAACCCGAGGCGCCCGGTGGTCCGGGCTCAAAGGAGGGTCGCATGCAGACGAGACGAAGCATTCTTTGCGCCGCCGCCGTCGCCGCTCTGGCGGTCGGGATGAGCTCACGGGGAGCCCTTGCGGCCGACCCGCTGGTGATCGGAGTATTCGGGCCGATGACCGGAGAGCGTTCCGCGCTCGGCTTGCGCTTCCGTGAAGCGGTCGAGATGTTCATCGACGAGAAGAACGCGACGGGCGGCATCGCTGGCCGGCCGCTCAAGGCGCTGATCGAGGACAGCCGCGGCGTGCCGCGCGAGGCAGCCAACATCGCCCAGAAATTTGCCGACAATCCCGAAGTGATGGTGGTGATCGGCGGGCAGACCTCGACGGAGTCGATGGCAGCGGGGCCTATCCTGGCCGAAGCCAAGATCGCGCAGATCGCGCCCACGGCCGGTCACCCCGATTACGTGAAGATCAGCCCCTACCAGTTCCGCACCACGCCGACACATCCCTCCATGGTGCAGCCGCACGTGAAGATGCTGCTCGACCGGATGGGCATGAAGAAGATCGCCATCGTCTACTTCAAGGACGACTGGGGCCTCATCACCAACCAGATGGTCTCGGCCAAGCTGAAGGAGATGGGCGTCGAGGTCGTACTCTCCGAAGCCATGATCCCCGAGACGCGCGACTTCCGGCCGCTCGTCACCAAGATCAAGTCATCGGGCGCGGACGGCGTGTTCCTCGCCAGCCACTATGCTGAATCGGCGCTGTTCATGCAGCAGCTCCGCCAGGCTGATCCTACCCTCAAGGTCGCAGCCACGGACACGCTGAACGATCCCAAGTTCATCGAACTCGCCGGCGCCGCGGCGGAAGGCGTCGTGATGCCGACGCCTTTCCAGCCCGGCGCGCCGGAGGCGAAGGCCTTCTCGGCGGCCTATCAGAAGCGGTTCAACAAGGAGCCGAACTACTATTCCGCCTTCACCTATGACGCGATGCTCATCGCCACCAAGGCGATGGAGGCGCTCGCCGCCAAGGGCGCGCCCATCACGCGCCAGGCGGTGCGTGACGAGATCGCCAACGCTCCGCCGCTCAACGGCGTCAGCGGCAAGCTGAAGTACGAGGGCACGGGCGACCTCGGGGCCCGCGACATCAACTACATCGTCGTGAAGAGCGGCAAGTACGAAGCGCTCTGACCGCTCCGGCGCAGCCTGCGCCGGACTTTCGCCGCGAAGCGGGCCGGCCCATGCCGGCTCGTCTCCCCCGACGCCGACGAGATCGACGGAGTGGTCCGATGGTCGAACTATTGAGCCAGATCGTGAATGGTCTGGTGCTCGGGAACGTCTACGCCCTGGTCGCGATCGGCTTCTCGCTGATCTTCGGCGTGACGAACCTGATCAACTTCGCGCAGGGCTCGCTGCTGATGCTCGGTGCGCTGTTCGCCTATTCGGCGACGCAGGCCGGCCTGTCGCTGTGGCTCGCCATCCCCGCCTCTGTCGCCGCGACCACGATCATCGGCATGCTCATCGAGCGGGTGGCCTTGCGCCCGCTCGAGAAGGCGCCGTGGATCGCCCCGCTGCTCTCCACGCTCGCCATCACCTTCGTCATCGACCAGGCGGCCGAGATCATCTGGACGCCGGAGGCGCACCGCTTTCCCAGCCCCTTCGCGGGCCAGAGCTGGGTCATCGGCGCGGCCTATGTGACGGCGGTGGATCTCATGATCCTGCTGCTCTCGCTCTCCATCATGGCAGCGCTCTGGGTGTTCCTGACCTACAGCTGGACCGGCAAGGCGCTGCGCGCCATGTCGCAGGACCTCGATGCCTGCCGCCAGATGGGCGTGCCGACCGACCGCCTGCGTCAGCTCGCCTTCGGGCTCGGCGCGGCGCTCGCCGCCATCGCCGGCGTCATGGTCGCCATGTACTACCAGAACGTCTATCCGCAGATGGGCGTGCCCTTCGGCCTCAAGGGCTTCTCGGCCGCGCTGCTCGGCGGGCTCGCCAGCATCCCCGGCGCGGTCGTCGGCGGACTTCTGCTCGGCATTCTCGAGGCGCTCGCGGTCGGCTATGTCGGCGAGGGCTTCCGCGACATGGTCGCCTTCGGCCTGCTGCTCGCCATCCTGATGGTGCGCCCGCAGGGCCTGCTCGGCGACAAGCGGCTCGATGCGCTCGGCGGTTCCCGCGGCGCTTCGGGGGTCATGCCCTCCACCAGCATCGTCATCGGCCAGGGCGGCCAGCCGCTGCAGCACAACACCGTGCTGAACGTGCCCTATCCCTGGCTGATCGCCGGCGTGGCCGTGCTCGCCGCGCTGCCCTTCCTCGGCCTCTCCAACTACGTGCTGCAGGTGGCTCTGGTCATCGCCATCTTTGCCCTGCTCAGCGTGGGGCTGACGCTGCTCTCGGGCGCAGCCGGCATCATGTATCTCGGCTTCGCCGGCTTCTTCGGCGTCGGGGCCTATGTCGCGGCCTTGGTGGCCAAGAACTACGGCGCTCCAGCCGAGCTGTGCTTCCTGCTGGCGGCGCTTTTCACAGGCGTGCTGGCCGCCCTCGTCGGGGTGCTGTGCTCCTCGCTTACAGGCCACGTGGTCGGGCTCGCGACGCTGGCGCTAGGCGTCCTCGTCTGGCTCATCCTCCTGAACTGGCAGGGTTTGACAGGCGGACCGAACGGCGTGTTCGGCATTCCCCGGCCGAGGCTGGCGCTCGCGCCCGGTGTGCCGATGTCCTCGCTCGCGGCGCAGTACTGGCAGGTGCTCGTCCTGCTCGTCATCGCCATCTTCGCCGCCGGGCGGCTGCTCGCCTCGCCGATCGGCCGGAGCTGGCGGGCGATCCGGGAGGACCGCGTTGCCGCCCACGCGGCGGGGCTGCCGGTACAGCGCTACCTCGTGACGGCCTTCGCGGTGGCGGGCGCCTGCGCCGGGCTTGCCGGGGGAGCCTTCGCCTTCCTGCACCGCTTCATCAGCCCGGACAGTTTCCGCCTCGACAGCTCGTTCCTGATGGTCGCCATCGTCGTGCTCGGCGGCCTCGGCAACATCTTCGGAGCGATGCTCGGCGCGGCGCTCCTGCTGGTGCTGCCGGAGGCGCTGCGCGGCTTCTCCGACTACCGCATGATCTTCTTCGGCCTGATCCTGTACGCGGTGCTGCGCTTTCGCCCGCAGGGTATTGCGGGGATACGCTGATGTTGGCTCCGAACGGTACCCCCGCGAGCCCCCTGCTCGACATCGACGACGTGACCGTCGGCTTCGGCGGGCTGAAGGCTCTCGACGGCCTCTCGCTGCAGATCGGCCAGGGCGAGTTCGTCGGCGTGGTCGGCCCCAACGGCGCCGGCAAGTCGACGCTCGTTCAGACGGTGACCGGCTTCGTGAGGCCCAGCGCCGGCGCCATCCGCTTCCGCGGCGAGCGCATCGACGGCCGTGCGCCGGAGACGATCGCGGCGGGCGGCATCGCCCGCACCTTCCAGACGAGCCGCGTGTTCCCCGCGCTGACCATCGAGGAAAGCGTCCTCGTCGGCACGCAGCGCCGGCTCATCGGCGGAGGCAGCCATCCCCGCCGCTTCGGCGGTCTGCTGGAGCCGGCGGCTGCCTTGCTCGGTCTGCGCTCCTACCGCGCGGCCGAGGAGGAGGCGCGGGTGCGCACCGAGGCGGTGCTGAAGCTCTTCGGCGACCGGCTGTGGACGCGCCGCACCCAGCCCGCGCACAGCCTGTCCTACGCCAACCGCCGCCGCCTCGACATCGCCCGCGCGCTGGTGGCCGAGCCGGAGCTGCTGCTGCTGGACGAGCCGACGGCCGGCATGAACCCGACCGAGAGCCACGAGCTGGCCGACCTCCTGCTCGACCTGCACGAGCGCTTCCCCGCCATGGCGATCGTGATGATCGAGCACAAGCTCGACATCGTGCGCCGGCTCGCCGAGCGGGCCGTGGTCATGGCGGCGGGCAAGGTCATCGTCGACGATGTCCCCGAGGTCGCCTTCGCGCATCCTGAAGTCGCCACCGCCTATCTCGGCCGCGCCCATGGCGCACCCGCCACGGTGACACCCGGCCATATCGAGCACGAGCCTGCGCCCTCGCCGGAAGGCTCAGGCCCGGCGGTGGAGCTGAAGAACGTCGATATCTTCTATGGGCCGGTGCAGGCGCTGTTCGGCATGTCGCTGCATGTCGCGCGGGGCGAGGCGGTGGCCGTGCTCGGCGGCAACGCTTCGGGCAAGTCGACCACCGTGCGCACGGTGCTGCGGCTCGTCACGCCCAAGACGGGCAGCTACACGCTCTTCGGCGAGACGCCGCCGTCCACCACGGCCGGAATCATCGAGGCGGGCGTCGCGTCCATCCCGGAGGGGCGGCGCATGTTCGCCGAGCTCACCGTGCGCGACAATCTGCTGATGGGCGCCTATGCGCGGCGCGGCGAGGACAAGAAGGCGCTGGCCCGCGATCTCGACAAGGTCATCGCCGAGTTCCCCTGGCTGTCAGGCCGGCTCGACCAGCTCGCGGGCACCCTCTCGGGCGGTGAGCAGCAGATGGTTGCCCTCGGTCGCGCCTGGCTGCGCAAGCCGCGCCTGCTGTGCATCGACGAGCCCTCCATGGGCCTGTCGCCGCGCATGGTGGAGCGCGTCTACGAAATCCTCGCGCGCTGGAAGGCAAAGGGCCTCACCATCCTCATGGTCGAGCAGAGCGCCAACCAGGCGCTGGAGCTGGTGGACCGCGCCTATGTGCTGCGCAACGGCGTCATCGTGCTCGAGGGCTCGGCCGCCGACCTCAAGTCGGACCCCGCCGTCCAGGAAGCCTATCTCGGCGGCCGGCAGCAGCCGACGCCCGTCGGCGCCTGAGCGCCCCAGAGAAACACAACAGGAGATTGCGTCATGGGATTGCGCGTCGGCATCGACATCGGCGGCACATTCACGGACTTCGTGGTGTTCGACAGCGAGACCGGCCGTTACGAGATCGGCAAGACGCTGTCGACGCCGTCCGACCCGTCCGAGGCCGTGCTGGCCGGGCTCTCATCGATGCTGCGGTCGAGCGAGCGCTTCGCCGGCCGGGAGCTGGAGGCGGTGATCCACGCCACCACCATCGCCACCAACACGGTGCTGGAGCGCAAGGGGCCGCCCACCGCCCTGCTGACGACGGAAGGCTTCCGCGACCTGCTGATCATCGGCCGGCAGAAGCGCTACGAGCTCTACGACAACGAGGCCACCCGGCCGCCGCCGCTGGTGCCGCGCCACCATGTCTGGGGCGTGCCGGAGCGGATGCTGTGGGACGGCTCCGTCGAGCGGCCGCTCGACGAGGCGGCCGTCCGCCGCATCGCGCAGGAGATGCGACGGGAAGGCATCGTCGCCGTCGCGGTCTGTCTGCTGCACGCCTATGCGAACCCCGACCACGAGCGGCGCATCGAGGAGATCCTCATCGAGGAAGCGCCGGAGCTGCTGGTCTCGCTGTCCTCGGATGTGTCGCCGGTCTACCGCGAGTTCGAGCGCGCATCGACCACGGTGATGAACGCCTACGTCATGCCCGGCGTGGCGCGCTATGTGGAAAACCTGGACAGGGAGCTGCGCCACCTCGGCGCGCTCGCGCCGATGCTGATCATGCAGTCGAATGGCGGCGTGGCGACATCCGACCTCGTCAAGCGTTTCCCGATCCGCATCATCGAGAGCGGTCCGGCCGCAGGCGCGCTCACCGCCGCACGTTTCGCGCCCGCCGCGGGCACCGACAAGCTGCTCTCCTTCGACATGGGCGGCACGACAGCCAAGCTCTGCCTCGTCGAAGACGGCAGGCCGGCGCTGACCAGCCAGTTCGAAGTGGACATGGCCTATCTGAAGAAGGGCAGCGGCCTGCCCATCTCCATCCCGCCGTGGATCTCATCGAGATCGGCGCAGGCGGCGGCTCCATCGCCCGGTCGAGAACTCGGCGCGATCGCCGTCGGCCCGCAGAGCGCGGGATCGGAGCCCGGCCCGGTCTGCTACGGCCGGGGCGGCACGCAGCCGACGGTCACAGATGCCGACCTCGTGCTCGGCTATCTCAACCCGGCCTACTTCCTCGGCGGCGAGATGGAGCTCGACTCGGCGGGCGCCAAGGCCGCCATTGAGGCGCGAAGTGGCCAAGCCTCTCGGCATCGACGCGATGGCTGCCGCCTGGGGCATCCACGAGGTCGTCACCGCGAGATGGCGCAGGCCGCTCGCGCCGTCACCATCAGCGCCGGGAAGGATCCCCGCCGACTTCGCGCTGGTGCCCTTCGGCGGCGCAGGGCCGGTGCACGGGGCGCGGCTTGCCCGCATGCTCGGGTGCCCGAAGGTGGTGTTCCCCCGCTCGGCCGGTGTCGAATCCGCCGTCGGGCTCCTGATGGCGGAGCCCTCGCTCGATCTGGCGCGCACGCAGGTGCTCAACCTCACGCAGGAGACGCTCTCCGAGATCAACGCCGTCTTCGCCGATCTCGAGACCCGCGCACGCCAGCAGCTCGCGGAGAGTAACGTGCCGGAGGACCAACAGCAGCGCTTCAGCGTCAGCGCCGACATGCGCTTCGCCGGACAGGGCTACGAGATCGCGGTGGAACTGCCCGCTCTATCCCTATCGCGCCGAGGACATCGAGACGCTGCGCGAGGCCTTTTTCAAAGCCTACACCGTGGCCTATGGCGAGCGCACTTTCGACCGTGCCTCTGGCATCGTGGGCGTGCAATGGCGGCTGCGCGCCAGCGCAGTCGGCGCGGTCCTCACGCATGGAAGCGCTGGGCGCGGCGCATGACGGGGACATCGGAGACGCGCTGAAGGGCACGCGCCCGGTGTGGTTCCCGGAAACCGATGGCTTCACGGATTGTCCCGTCTACGACCGCTACCGCCGTCCGCCGGCGACGTCCTCGAGGGACCGGCAATCGTGGAGGAGCGGGAATCGACGATCGTGCTGCTCCCGGCGAGCCGCACCACCGTCGACGACCACGGCAACCTGATCACCGAACTGAACTGAGGCGCCAGCGATGCATGCGATCGATCCCGTCACCCTCTCCGTCGTCTGGGGCGGCCTGATCTCCACCGCCGCCGAGATGGGCTCCACCCTGCTGCGCGCCGCCTATTCCATGACAGTGCGCGAAGGCTCGGATTTCTCCACCGGCGTGTTCGACGCCGAGGGCAACATGATCGCCCAGGGCGACTACAGCCCCGGGCATCTCGGCTCCATGGCCTTCACCGTGCGGCAGATGCTGGACTGGTACCCCGCCGGCACGCTCGGGCCGGGCGACGCCGTCATCTGCAACGACCCCTCCATCGGCTCCGGGCACTTGCCCGACATCTTCATGGTCATGCCGATCTTCCTCGGCGAGCGGCTGATCGGCTACGCCGTCAACATCGCGCACCACATCGACGTCGGCGGCTCCGCGCCCGGCTCTGAGGAAGTGGTGGGCGTGCGCGAGACGTACCAGGAGGGCATCCGCATCCTCCCCGTCCAGCTCTACAAGGCCGGCGAGGCGGTGACGGAGATCCTGCGCATCATCGAGGGCAACGTCCGCATCAAGGACGTGCTCGGCGACCTGCGGGCGCAGTACGCCGCGAACCTCGTCGGCGCGGCGCGCATGCGTGCGCTCGCCGAGCAATACGGCCCGGATATCCTCGCCGCCGCCATGGCGGAGATCCTGGCCAAGAGCCGCGAGGGCATGATCGGCGCGATCCAGGCGCTACCCAAGGGCACCTGGCGCTTCGAGGACCAGATCGACGATGTCGGCCCCGGCACCGAGCCCGTGCCGTTCCGGCTGGCGCTGACCATCACTGACGAGAAGATCATCTGCGACTGGGCCGGCACGGGGGAGCAGCGCGAGGCGGGGCTGAACTGCTACATGCAGTACACCCGCTCCTACTGCATCGCCGCCATCAAGGGCGTGACGCTGCCGCGCGCGCCGCAGAACTACGGCATCATCCAGTGCATCGAGATCCGCGCCCCGGACGGCTCCTACGTCAACCCGCGCCCGGGCGCTGCCAGCGGCGCGCGCTCCGTCAACGCCAACCGCATCTACGAGGTGGTCATGGGCGCCATGGCGCAGGTGGTGCCCGAGCGCGTCATCGCTGCCTCGTCGGGCTTCCACAACCCCAAGATCTTCGGCGCCGTGAGCCCCTTCACGGGCAAGCCCTACCTTGCCTGGATGTCGGCGGTGGGCGGCATGGGCGCGCATTTCCATCGCGACGGCAATGAGGTCACGACCTCCCCGACCAACGGCACCAACACGCCGGTGGAGGTGCAGGAGATGAACGCACCTGTCTTCGTCGAGCAGATGGAGCTGATCCCCGATTCAGGCGGCGCCGGCCGCTTCCGTGGCGGCATGTCCCTGCGCAAGGACGTCCGCCTCGTGGCCGACATGGGCCGCATCACCAATCTCGGCGACCGCCAGAAAAGCGTGCCCTACGGGCTCGATGGAGGTCTGCCCGGGATCCGGTCCAGAGCCCTGCTCAACCCCGGAACGCCGCATGAGCGCGAGCTTGAATCCAAGGGAACGTACGACCTCAAGAAGGGTGATGTCCTCAGCATGCAGACGGCGTCCGGCGGCGGCTATGGCGACCCGCTCCAACGGGACCCCAAGCGCGTTCTGGACGATGTTCGTGCCGGCCTGCTGTCGATCGGCGCGGCCCGGGAGCTTTATTCCGTCGTGATCAAGGAGCGGCCCCTCGCGCTTGATGCCTCCGAAACCGAGCGACTGCGAACGAAAAGCCTCAGCCCAGTGGCGTAGGATCGCTGACAGCGTCAACGCATGTGCTGCCAGTTGGCCGCCTGAAGGAGGGGATCACTGTTTCCCGCTCATGAGGATGGCGGCGATGTCACGAAAGCCGCGCGATTCAGCGTGCTGCAACGGAGTCTTGCTGGACCGGTCGGAGATCGTCCGGTCTGCGCCGGCTTCAACGAGAGCGCGGACGGTCGCCGTGTGCCGCCTGCCACCATCGCCGAGGATCACCGCTTCCATCAGCGCGGTCCAACCCAGGTTGTTGACGTGATCGAGCGGCGCCCCGGCCGCGATGAGTTCGCGCACGACGCCGTCGTGCCCCAGATGCGCAGCAGCGATCAGAGCGGTGCCGTGATAGATGCTGGTGATGAGCTTCGCGCTCGCACCTGAGGCCAGGAGAGCGGTCAATGTCGGAACGTCATCCGCGACAGCGGCGATAGTCACCGCATCATAGAGCTGATTGTCGAGCGCGCCGGTGTCGGCCCCCGCCTCGATCAGCGCCCTGGCCGTCGCCCCATGCTTCCGGAACGTGGCGACGTGAAGTGGGGTGCGGCCATTCTGGTCGCGAGCGTTGAGATTGGCTCCAGCGCGCGCGAGCTGCCGGATTCCCTCCGTACGTCCCCACGCCGCCTCCGCGTGCAGGCCTCGATAGGAAGAGATCTCTTCGGCGGTGGGAGCAACCTGCGCCGCAACCGGGAACTGCGCGGTGGCAAGCACGAGGACTAGCGTCAGTTTGAACAACGTCCACATGCCGCTTCCTTTATCCCGAATGATCGCGACCGTATCGCAGGGAGGCGAGCCCCTAGGGCCGCACCGCCGGGGTCTCGATCAACATGCCCTTGGCACGCTCCGCGAGGAAGAGTTCTATAGCCAGGAACTCGGTCGATCCGACTGCGTAGGGCTCCGCGCGAACGCCCGTCATGCAGTTGCGCATGCGCCGTTGCAGCGAGCCGACACTCTGCCAGGCCAGCCGGTACAGGGGGTAACCGTTGGGATGACCTTGAGGAATGACGTTGCCGGCCAGGCGTTTGCCCGCATTGGCATCGTGGCAATTGGCGCATGACAGGTCGAGTTGACCCTGCCGTCGGGTGAAGAGTTCACGACCCGCTTCCCTCAACGGGCCCAGCCGGTCGTCTGCAGGCGGCGACAGAGGCATGCCGCGCGACTGGTGGCCCACATAGGTCGACAACGCGACCACCTCACGACTTTCGCGAGACTCAGGCGCGCCCTGCCGTTTCGACATGCAGGCCACGATGCGCCCCTGCAGGTCCATGGCCGACTGTGTTTCCTGGTCGAATGCAGGGTAGCGCGCCGAAACACCCTTCATCGAGCTTTCGGCGGGCCCATGGCAGTCCGCACAGCTCTTCGCGCCTTCGGAAGGTCGGGTCGACCACAACGCCTTCCCTTCACCCACCCACAGCATGCCCGGATTGGCGTTGTCGTCGGATTGCATGGCCTGGCTATCCCGGCTCATGTCGGCAAACCCGGAGCGGCGCGAGTCTGCTTGGCCATCCATCTGGGCTGCAGCGCCGCCCATGCCTGCCGCAAACAGGATCGCGACGACCCGCAGGGCCGGGTTTCGTCGACCGCCATGCATCCTCATGCGACCACGAGGTTGGCCGTCTCGACCAGAACGCCGCCCTTGTCGTCGAACCAGCGGAAGGTCAGAACGCCGCTGTTCTGCGCCCGGATCGTGAACGACAAGAAGGGGTTCGCGGAGATCGCCGGAAACAGCTCGGCGCTGAAGATCTCCTGTCCATCGAGAGTGCACAGGAAGCGATGGATGATGTCGCGCGGCACGAGGCGACCATCCGCTCCGGTGCGGTAGCCCGGTCTCCATCGGATGTGCGACGAGGGTCTTGATCTCGACGATCTCACCCTTGCGGACTTGCTGGAACATTGATCAGCGCGCGGCCCATCTCGGACTCCTTCCGACGCAAGCCGGCAAGGTGACGACCAGTTCGGCGGTTGCCGATCGGAAACTGCCGTCCGCCATCGCCGCGATGGCCACGATCATCTGCGAGTCGCCCAGCCTGATGCGGGTCGAGACCGCCGCGCGCCCCGACAGCGGGCTGAGGTGGAAGACGCTGATGTTGGTCTGCGGGTTCTTTTCGTTGAAGACGGCGATCGACTTCACGAGGTCCTCTTCGGACATGGCGCTCTCCACGCGAATGGTCAGCGGCACGGCGTTGCCGTTCTCCACCAGCGCAGGAATGTCGAGCGACCATTCCGACCTGGGTCACGGCCCTCCGCCGGTGAAGTCACGGATCGCCTGCTCATTGCGCCCGTCGTGGCGCGCGCGGGCGATACTGTGACGATCGCCGCGAGTCCCGCTGCTGACGGCCAGGACGTCGCGCCGCGTAGCTTCCCCTGAGCCATGATTTCTGCCGCCTGACCGCTTCATCTCAACGTCTCCAGATAGGCCACGACGTCTTCGATGTCGTCCGCCGTCGAGCACCGGCTTTCCCGGAAGCGCCGGAGCGACGCGAGTGAGGCCGTCCGTCCGGTAGTAGGACGGCATGATGCTGTTCGGGTCGAGGCGGCGGCTGTCGACGATGCGGAGCCTGAGTTGCGCCTGCGACCAGCGAGCGCCCGCACCGTCCAGATCGGGGGCCAGGTCTCCCTGAACGCTGCTCTGGGATCGGGCCGGCATGGCACAGCAGGCACAGGCCTTTCTGGCGATCGGCAACGATCGCCGGCCTCTCGCCGGATCACCCGGCAGACCCGTCAGGGAAGCCGCAATCCCGTCAGAACCGATCATCGCGGCGATGTTCGAGGGCGAAGCGTCCTTCGCCAAGCCGCTTGCGGTGCTCTGCGCGCCGGCGTCTGTCGCGGTGAACAAGACCATAATGCCCAAGAAGGTCCGCAATCCCATGGCGATCACGCTCAGCCGAACGTCTCGGCCGTGATGGTGCGGAACCAGGCCTCGGCGTAGACGGCCTCCTGGGCACGCGGACCTGCGGCGGCGCGTCGATCGGGCTCGTGCCGCCCGCGCCTTCCACGTCGGTGAGCAGGCCGTCGGCGGGCTGGTAGACGCCGGCGACCGAGATGCCGTAGTCGGGCGCGACGAGGCTGTAGCAGGTGTTGATGAGCTTCGGCGGCTCGGGCTGCTGCCCGCCGCGCAGCAGCGCCGCGACGGCGGCGGCGCAGACCTTGGCCTGCGCGTTGGCGGCGAAGGCCGACTTCGGCATGCCGCCCGCGATGGCCGCGTCGCCGATGACGTGGATGTCCGGCACGAGCCGCGATTCGAAGCGTCACCGGATCGATCGGGCACCAGCCGCTGCGGTCGGCGACGCCCGGCGACGATCGGCGATGCGCGCCGGCCGCTGCGGCGGGATCACGTTGGCGACCGCGGCCTTGTGGCGGCCGAACTCGGTGACCAACGTCATGCTCGCCGGCATCGACCGAGGTGACCTTGCCGCCGCCCGACAGCGACACCCATTCGATCAGGCCGGGATAAAGCTCCTGCCCAGGCGGCCTGGAACAGCCTCTGCTTCGAGAACGCGTCCTTGGCGTCGAGCATGAGCAGCTTCGAGCGCGGCTTGCTGCGTCTTGAGGTAGTGGGCGATCAGGCTGGCGCGCTCGTAGGGGCCGGGCGGGCAGCGGAACGGGTTGGCCGGCACCGACATCACGACGATGCCGCCGTCCTCCATGGCTTCGAGCTGCCGCGCGCAGCAGCAGGGTCTGCGCGCCGGCCTTCCAGGCGTGCGGCATGCGTCTCGGCGGCCGCCTCGTCGTAGCCCGGGCAGCGCGTCGAAGCGCATGTCGATGCCGGGCGCGAGCACGAGCCGGTCGTAGCGCGAGGCGCCCGCCGTCGGCGAGCACGCACGCGTGCGCGCGTCGGCATCGACCCGCGTCGCGGCGACGCGGCGCGAAGCGTCGACGCCGTGCCTGGCGCACGCGCCTCGTAGCCGAACGTGCTGCTGCTCGATGGCTGCGCAGGCCGTCGATCACGAGATTGCTGAACGGGCAGGCGGTGTAGACGCGCGATCGGCTCGACCAGGGTGACGGCGAGCCCGGCCGCGGCGAGCAGCGCGTGCGCAGGTCGCGCCGCCGAACCCGCCGCCCCGACGACCACGACGCGCGGCCGTGCCCTGCGCGATCGCAGCGGATGGCGCAGCCAGGGCGGCGGGCCCGCCGCGAGGCCCGCAGGCAGCTGCGCGGAGATCGCGCCGGCGCGTCGAGGCGGGCGGCTCACTGGTCCGTCATCTCGCGTCGCGAGCCAGGTCGGCGATGGCGCCTTCGTCTCGGCGTCGTCGAAACCCTTGGCGATGCGGTCCATCACGGTCGCCGCGCGCCGCCGGCGCGGAACGCCGTCATGGCTGCGACGATGTCGCGGGGCTGCCGCGATCATCAGGCTCGCAGCGCTGGTCCGCGCCCGCGTGGCAGCCGAGGCACGCGTGGCGCCGCAGGCGGCGATGCGGCGACAGGCCGCGGCGTCGCGCGAGCGAGGCTGCACGATGCGGCGACGCGGCCATGGCAGCCTGCGGCGACGAGAACGCGCGGCAACGCATCGCTATGCGGGACGTGAAAGCGACCGCGACGGCGCCGGGGCCGCCGTGATGGCTGATCGCTGCAGCCGATCGTCAGGCCTTGCGCAGATCCTGGCTGCCGATCGGCAGGTTGCGGATGCGCTTGCCGGTCGCCGCGAAGATCGCGTTCAGCACGGCCGGCGCGGCGACGAAGATCGTCGGCTCGCCGACGCCGCCCCAGAAGCCCGCCGGACGGCATGACGATGGTTTCGACCTTCGGCATCTCGTCCATGCGCATCGACGGGATAGGTGTCGAAGTTCTCCTGCTCGACCTGGCCGTCCTTGATGGTGATCTCCCCGTGCAGCATCGGCGCTGAGACCGTAGGCGAACGAGCCCTCGACCTGGCGCTGCGATCTGCTGCGGATTGACCGCATGGCCGCAGTCGGTCGCCGCGACGATGCGGTGGATCTTCAGCTTGCCCTCCTTCGTCTGACCGAGACCTCGGCGCAGGCGGCGACGTAGCTGCCGTAGCCCATGTGCTGGGCGAGGCCGCGATAGACGCCCTTGGGCGCGGGCGTGCCCCAGCCGGCCTTCTCCGCGACCGCGTTCAGCACCGCGAGATGCTTGGGCTGTTGGCCAGCAGCTTCTGGCGGAACGCCAGCGGATCCTGCCCGCCGCGTGGGCCATCTCGTCGATGAAGCATTCGAGGTAGATGGCGTTCTGGTTGTTGTTCACGCCGCGCCAGAAGCCCGGCGGGCACTGGCGGGTTGCGCATGGCGTGGTCGATCGAGCAGGTTCGGGATCGTATAGCCGAACACGCCTTCCGCGCCGCCGGCATTGAGGCCCTGGAACGTCGCCGGATCCGGCCGTTCTGCAGGCGCCTGCGGGATTGACCGTGGCGAGGATCGACTGGCCGGAAATGCGCATGTGCAGGCCGACGAGGTTGCCGTCCTCGTCGAGCGCGCCGATCATCTTGCACATGGTGATCGGATGGTAGCACCCGTGCAGCATGTCCTCCTCGCGCGACCAGATCAGCTTCACCGGCGTGCCGGGCATTGCCTTGGCGATGAGCACCGCCTGGCGCACGATAGTCTGGCTCGTGCCGCGCCGGCCGAAGCCGCCGCCCAGGATCCAGCCGGTAGACGTCGCACTTGCCGAGCGGCAGGCCGGCGGCATCGGCCGCCGTGGCGAGCGCCGCCTCGCCGTTCTGCGTCGCGGTCCAGACCTCGCACTTGTCCGGCGGTCCAGACGCGCCGTGGCGTTCATCGGCTCCATGGTCACGTGGTGCTGGTAGGGGAACGCTGTAGGTCGCCTCGACCATCTTCGCGGCGCCGGCGATCGCGGCCTTGACGTCGCCGGCCTGGTTGCCGACGAAGGCCTGCTCGGCGGTCGAGGCCCTCCTTCAGCATCTGCGTCGATGGTGTCGCTGGAGACGCCGGCGTTCGGCCCTCGTCCCAGACGATCGGCAGCGCCTCGAGCGCCGTCTTGGCCTGCCACCACGTGTCGGCGACGACCGCGACGGCGCTGTCGCCGACGTGCACCACCTTGCTTGCACGCCCGGCATGCCTTCGATCTTGGCGGCGTCGAAGCTCTTCACCTTGCCGCCGAAGACCGGGCAGTCGCGGATCGCGGCGTTCAGCATGGCCGGCAGCTTGACGTCGATGCAGTAGACCTGACTTGCCGTCGAGCTTGTCGGCCGTGTCGAGCCGCTTCAGCGGCTTGCCGGCGATGGTCCAGTCCTTGGGATCCTTGAGCTGGATGTCCTTGGGCGGCTCAAGCTTGGCCGCCGCGTCGGCCAGCTTGCCGTAGGTCGATGCTGCGCCCGGACGCGTGCGTGACGACGCCCTTCGACGGCCTTGCATTCGGAGGCCGGAACGCCCCATCTCGAGGCCGCAGCCTGCACGAGCATCATCGCGCGCCGCGGCGCCGCCCTTGCGCACGTAGTCGTGCGAGTCGCGGATGCCGCGGCTGCCGCGCCGGTGGAGAAATTGCCCCACACGCGGTTGCGGGCGACGTTCTGGCCGGGCGTCGGATACTCCGTCGTCACCTTGCGACCAGTCGCACTCGAGCTCCTCGGCGACGAGCTGGGCGAGGCCGGTCAGCGTGCCCTGCCCCATCTCGGCGCGGGCGATGCGGATGATGACGGTGTCGTCGGGCTTGATGACCACCCAGGCGTTGATCTCGGGCAGCGACGGCAGGGCCTGCGCGCGGCGTCGCCGAGAAGGGAACTGGAAAGCCGAGCGTACAGCCCGGCGGCGGCGGCAGCCGACGAGGAAGCCGCGGCGGGAGGACGGTCGAAGACTGGTCATGATGCGCTCCTCCTCAGCCGGCCGTGCCGCGGCCCGGCTGGATGGCGGCCTGGACGCGGTTGTAGGTGCCGCAGCGGCAGATGTTGCGTCATCTCCGGCTCGATCTGCGCGTCGGTCGGCTTCGGGTTGGCCGGCGAGGAGGGCGGCAGCCGCCATGATCTGCCCGGACTGGCAGTAGCCGCATTGCGGCACGTCGAGTTCCAGCCACGCCTTCTGGATCGGATGCGACGCGTCGGGCGACAGCCCCTCGATCGTGACGATCTTCTGGTCCGGCTTGACAGCGCTCGACCGGCAGGCCGCAGGAGCGCACCGCCACGCCGTCGACATGCACGGTGCAGGCGCCGCACTGGGCGATGCCGCAGCCGTACTTGGTGCCGGTGAGGCCGACCTGCTCGCGGATGACCCAGAGGAGCGGCGTATCCGGATCGGCGTCGACCTCGCGCGACGTTCCGTTGATGGTCAGTCGAAGCATGCTGCGTGTCCTCCGCCCTGGATTGTCTCATCCTCGCGAATGATCTGAGCAAGTCGCACCAACGTTCACAAGGCTAACGGCAAAGCGCCGCTTCACGATCTCGGGAGCGCGGGCTGTTCAACGGATTTGGACAGGGTCGCGTTGATGCGCGACATGGATGAGCTCTGCTGCAGCACGGCGGCGAGCTCCTCAGCAGCTTCAAACCCTGCGCAAAGCCCGGGAACCCGGGAACCGTCAACCGATTGGACGCATCTGGCTTGCGGGCAATGGGAACGTCACTGCCATCCGATCTTCGGCGGCGCGCGGAGTGACGTTGGGCGATCAGCGTTTCTCCCTGGCGGCAAAGGCACACGAGTGGTGCTGGGTGCGCCAAACGCTTTGAGCCGCAGTGTAGGCCGAAGAAAGAAATTCTACCTGGCGTCAAACTCTCTTGATCTCTGCCTTGCAGCCTGTGTGCTGGCGCGCCCGCTGCGCAGGGTCGAAAGTTCCAGCTTTTCCCCTTTTGCTGGCTCGGCTCGCTCGGCCGCTTCGGCATCGTCGAACTCGAGTGCGGCAATCGTAAGCAACAAGGCGCAGCAGATCAGGTGGAACATGAGGATAGTCATAGCGGTCTCCTTGCTTACAGGCATTCGCCCAACGCGCGCGTTGTTCAGCGTTCGCGAAACACACGGGATGCGTGGTCCAAGAAGGGCTTGGCGAGATAGGACAGCGCGGTGCGCTCCTCGGTCGAGATGAAAACCTCGACCGGCATTCCGGGTAGGAGCCTGCGGCCTTCCAGCATGGAAGCATCGCCGTCGAGTTCGATCTCTCCGACATAGAAGGGCGCGCCGTTCGCGCCGTCCCGGGCGGTGGCGGGCGAGACGTGCGCAACCTTGCCCGGAAATTCCGGCGTGGTGTTCTTGTTGAAGGCCGAGAAACGCAGGCGGGCGGGCTGCCCCAGCTTGATCTGGTCGATGTCGGCCGGCGCGATCCTGACCTCGACCGTCAGCTTGGCGTTGGCAGGGACGATCGTGGCCAGGCGAGCCGCGGGCGTGATGACTCCTCCGACGGTGTAGACCAGCAGTTCGTTGACGACCCCGCCGATGGGCGCCCGGATATCAACCCGCGACAGGCGGTCCTCCGTCGCGACGCGCCGCTCGCTGAGCTCGCCGATGCGGGCCTCCACCTGCCTGAGCTCGCGCTGCGCCTCGGTACGCGCCGTCTGGTCGATGGCGATGATCTGCAGGCGCGTCTCGCTGATCCGCAGCTTGGCCCGCGCCAGGGCGGCGTCGATCTCGCCGCGCTCGCCGAGCAGGCGGGTCCATTCGCGGTTGACGTTGTAGACCTTGGAGCCGTCCACGAGGCCCTTTTCGAAAAGCCCCGTGAACTTGGCCCGCTCGAGCTCGACGAGCCTCAGCTCCTCGAGCTTGGCGACCCTGCGGGCGGACAGCCCGTTGATCTCCTCGCTCGACTGCACGATCGAGATCTCGAGCTGCTCCTTGTGGCTGTCGCGGTTGGCCTTGTTCCCCTCGAACAGCCGGCTCTCGCCATAGATGATCTGCTGCGCATCCGGCGAGAGCTGCGCGAGCTCGGAGGGGAACTCGAGCGTGGAGAGATTATCGCGTTCCGCCAGAAGGCGGGCGCGCCGGCCGACATGCTCGCCCAACTGGGCGCGGATGATGGACAGCTCGGCCCTGCTCTGGACATCGTCGAGGCGGAACAGGATCTGACCTTCGCGCACGCTGTCACCCTGGCGCACCGCCATCGATTGGATGATGCCCCCGTCCCGGTGCTGGACCTCCTTGAGGTTCTGGTCGACCTTGACCGAACCCTGCGCCACCACCGCGCCGTGGAGGCTGGCCGTGGCGGCCCAGCCGCCGCAGCCTACGACGAGCGCGAGCGCCAGCGCCGTACCGGCCATCATGTGCCGGCCGAGGCCGAAGCTCGTCTTCGGCTCGTCGGCGGCAGGCATGGGTTTGAACGAGCGATGGTTCTGGGCGTTCTGCCCACTGAAGATACTGGGGTCCGCGTCGACGAAATTTTGGGGCGTGAGCGGGATCAGCGGCTGGTCGGCTGCACCGTATGTGCTGCGCCCATCCACGAGGTTGTTGTTGAGGCCATCAACATAGCGGAGGCCGGACGGCATATGAGGGTCGACCACCAGCTCCGTCAGCGGAGTTTGGCTCCATCCGAACAGAACAGGCCAGCTAGTATCGTCGGAGTCGGGCGGTATCAGACGCCAACTGGCCGACTTTCATGCGCAGCTTGCCGATGCTTGAGTAGGACCCACCGGCGGGATTGTTGGATCGGCGCTTTGCGCCATTTCCAGACCCTCGATCGCGGGCGGAACGCGGTCGTTGGTGACAGTTGATAGGGAGGTTACGGAGAACTTCAGGCTCGGCCGGGCCAGCGCCATCGCCAGGATCGCGATGGCCGCCACCCGCAGCGCCAACAGCAGCAAGTGCCGCAGCCGAAGCCGCCGCCGATTCGTCTCGTGCCGCAACTGGACCAGCCGCAGGGCGGGGAACTCCAAATGCCGCGGCCTGCGTCGCATGATCAAATGCAACACAATCGGCACGGCGATAAGAGCCGCTCCGGCCAGCAGTAACGGGTGAACGAATGACACGGTCAGTTGTCAGTTGTCAGTTGTCGGTAACGAGTGCAAGCGTCTTCGCGTCTACCCCCGCGCCGAACGCCGGGCCAGGTACTCGACCAGGGCCTTGTCGAACTGCATGCTCGTGTCCAGGGCCACGTAGTCGATCCCCGACTGAAAACACTCCCGCCGGTACGTCTCGCGAAAGGCCTCCACCTCCTTCAGGTAGTCCTGCCGGAACCCGTCGGCGTCGATGCGCCAGTTGGGCATGGCTCTCGGGCTCTTCCAGCTCGACCATGCCGTCGAACGGGAAGTACGCCTCGGCCTCGTCGAGGATGTGGAACAGGATCACGTCGTGGCCCCGGTGCCGCAGGCGGTGCAGCGCCTCGACGACCGGCTCGGGATCGACCAGCAGGTCGGAGAAGATCATCACCAGGCTCGCGTGCCGCAGCATCGCCGCCACCTGCGTCAGGCTGTGGGCGATGTCGGTCGCGCCCTCGGGCTTGAGGTTGGCCAGCAGGCTCAAGCAGGTCGCCCAGGTGGCTCCGCTTCGTCTTCGGCGCGCAGGCTGCTGCGGATCTTCTCGTCGAACGTCAGCAGCCCGACCGGGTCCTGCTGGTGGATCATCAGGTAGGCCAGCGCGGCGGCCAGGCAGATCGCGTAGTCGAACTTGGTCAGCTCCTGGCGATACGTGTAGCCCATCGAACGGCTCAAGTCCATCACCAGGTAGCCGGTGATGTTCGTCTCGGCCTCGAACTTCTTGACGTAATACTTGTCGGTCTTGGCGTAGACCAGCCAGTCGATGTCCTTGGGATCGTCGCCGGGCGTGTACTTGCGATGCTCGCTGAACTCGACCGAAAACCCATGAAACGGACTGGCGTGCAGCCCCTGCAAAAACCCCTTGACGATGAACTGCGCGGCAGGTCCAGCCGCGAAATCTGGCGGATCACCTCGGGCTTCAGGTATTGCTCGACGTTGGACATCGGGGAAGGGATTAGGGATTGGGGATTGGACGTAACCAATTACGTTGGCGGCTTCGGCGGGGCTTCCGGCGACGGCGTGCCTTCCTTCTCGTTCTTTTTCAAAGCGTCCTTGACACCCTCCTGGCGCTCGAATTATTCCGCGGGTCGCGCCCTCGGCGAACTCTCCCGCCGCTTCGGCCGCGTTCTTCTTGATGCGCTCACCAATGCCCTTGAGGTTGACGGCAGAGCGTTGTGCCGCAATGTCGTCTTCCGTGTGCGAGATGCCGTCCGGCCCAAGAGACCGTACGACCAACGTCTCTGCGGCCGCCCTGGGAATAGGCGACCGTGAGCGAGGTTCCCCAGGGATCCCGCTCGGGCAATTCGGTCTTCTCCGGCCGAACGTACACTCCCGTCTCAGTGGTTTGACCGTCGAGCTTGTCGGCCCAACGATTGACCTGCGATTCCGTCGCTTTTCGCTGTTCCTCCAGACGAGCGGCCGCACCCCAATACGGCGAGCAACAGAGGAACAGCGACCAACAACGAAACTCGTGAGGGCGAATGGTTTGACATGGAATGTGTCCTCCCCAACAAACCGCAGATTGACAAGACACGACTACGCATCTGGCACCCCTGATCGGCGTCGCTCCACTTTTTGCCGATCATAGTCCCGGATTTGCGCCTCCTCTTTGACTTCCTTCCTGAAATAGACGGCGTCGGCCGGATTTGCCAGCCGCGGACTGTAAATGTGCGCCGTTCGCGGAGTCTCGATCTCGATCACGCCCGGGACGACGACGTACACCTTTGCCTTCTCCGGAAGCGACACTCCCGGGGGCAACTCGACGCGGCCGTTCTCGATCACGCCTTCAAAAGTTGTGACTTTCATGCTTCTTCCTCGCTCTTCGCACATGTCATCGGATGTTCCGGAAACGCCTGAATCAGATTGTTGATGGCGCTGACGGTGCGGTGCCCCCATTGATTGGTGAAGGCGTAGGTCCGCCCTTCTGCGTGGATCAGTTCACCATCGGCGTAGTAGAATCGACGTTCCTCGAAGCGTCTTCCGCCAGATTCCTCCTCTTGCCGCATCTGTTGCACAAAAGCCGCGGAATCCAACGTGCCATCGGCACTCCGGAACATGCTGTTCTTTCGCCACGGCACTTGTGCCGCGATTGTCTGCGGCGAGATACCAGAATCACACAGAAACTTCACGACGGTGTAGATAGCTGCACGTTTGGGCAGTCGCTTGCGGATCTCTGAGCCGATCGTTACATCGTATTTCGTGAAGTCTGGATTGAAGCTGCGGGTCGCTCGCTCCCGTTGTTGCTTCTCCTTAATGCGAATGCGGTACTCCTCCGCTTCGGGAAGCGGGATTACCTGTTGCACGTCCGCCAGAATTGTCTCCCCGTAGACATACGGTTTGATCCTAACACAACGCATGTCAAGCCCCTGATCGTTGAGCCACATCACTGTCGTCGTCAGTTCTTTGGAGAAGTCTGCCGCCGCCAGAACGATTCGCACGCCTCGTCCGAACGAGTCCTCATCAGGCTCGTCCCATTCAAGGAATTCCACAATGGATGATAGAGGGTCGAGGTCATTGCCGATCCGGCCCAAGTACTCCGAATAGACTTCGACGGCGCGCTCGAATGTCATTGCCGAGACCATCGCGGCGTAGCGAATCGCCTGCAACTCCATATGGCCGCCATCTTCCGTCCGTTTCAGTTCGATCACGACAAGGTTCGCATCCTTGTCGATTCCCAGGAGGTCAATCCGGCGACGGCTGTCTTCCCACTCGCCGAACTCCTCGGAGATCACCAAGCGTTTCCGGCGAAATCACGTCGACGTTAGCGCGCAGTAGTCGCTGCAGGTCCGCGCGCTCTCGGATACCGGCCGCGCAGAACGAGGTCTCCTCGACCTTTTTGAACCCATCGGCCAGGATTTCAAAGATCGCCATTACTTCTCAACCTCCTCTCTCATACTTCGGAATCACCGGCGGCGGCGTCTCGCGGATCAGCCGCTCGATGACGTCTTCCGTCGTCAGCCCTTCGGCCTGGGCCTGGAAATTGGTGCTGATGCGGTGCCGCAGCACGGGGATGGCGATCTTCTGCACGTCTTCGATGGCCACGGAGAACCGGCCGTCCATCGCGGCCAGCGCCTTGCCGCCTTGGATCAGGAACTGGCCGGCACGCGGGCCCGCGCCCCAATCGACCAGCTCGCGGACGAACTCCGGCGCCGTGGCGTCCTTGGGCCGCGTCGCGCGGACCAGCCGCGACACGTATTGAATGATGTACTGGCTCACGGCCACCGAGCCGACCAGCTTCTGCAGGTTGACGATCGCCTTGCCCGAGAGAACCTTGCGGATCTCGACCTTCTCGCTCCGCGTGGTGGCGGCCAGGATGCGTTCTTCCTCGTCGGCCGTCGGATAGTCGACCTTGATGTTGAACATGAAGCGGTCCAACTGGGCCTCGGGCAGCGGATAGGTGCCTTCCTGCTCGATCGGGTTCTGCGTGGCGATGGTGAAGAACGGCTCGGGCAGCGGGTAGGTCTCCTGGCCGACGGTCACCTCGCGCTCCTGCATCGCCTGCAGCAGGGCGGCCTGCGTCTTGGGCGGCGTGCGGTTGATTTCGTCGGCCAGCAGGATGTTGGTGAAGACCGGCCCCTCGACGAAACGGAAGTTCCGCCGGCCCGACTCGTCCTCCTCCAGCACGTTCGTGCCCGTGATGTCCGACGGCATCAGGTCGGGCGTGAACTGGATCCGCTTGAACCGGATGTCGAGGATCTGGGCCAGCGTGCTGACCATCAGCGTCTTGGCCAGCCCGGGCACGCCGACCAGCAGGCAATGCCCGCGGGTGAAGATGGCGGCGAAGATCTGCTCGATCACGTCGCTCTGGCCGACGATGACTTTCTGCAATTCTTCCTGCATCAGCCGCCGGTGCTGGCTGAACTCTTGCAGGACGTCTCCGAGACTGCGGGGCTTGGTCGACAAGGGTCGTCCTCGGTTGGGGATTGGGGGGGTTGGGGATTAGGGTTTAGGGATTAAGGATTGGGTTCGGGGGATCCAACGCCCGTCGATTGCATCGGCGGGGTTGGGTCCGATCGCGAGTTGCACTGGGCACTGGAGTTTACGTTCTCGGCCGTCGACGCGACAGTAGCCGCGGCAGCCGCACGTCGGCCCGCCTACCGCGTTCCGCCTACCGCTTTCCGCTTTCGTGGATAGTGATGGGACTCGATCCGCTCGTCGCTCCCTACGAAACACCCTCCTCGCACGGGGGGTATTTGTTCCCATATCGCTCGCAGTCGTATAATTGTATTCTACCGCGGCGAGAACCCCCCTCGCCGTGCCGACCGCTGGTGTTCTAACTTCTTAATTGTAAGATGCTTATGACAAACATGTCGACCTACCCCGCGTGAGGATCGCGATCATGTCGCCAGCACGCCCCCGGCTTGTGCCGGCCGTGATGCTGATCGTAGGGATGGCGTCGACTTTGCGGGCGGACGTCACCGCCGAGCAGGTCCGCGAGGCCATGGATCGGGGGGTCGCCTATCTCAAGAGCCAGCAACGCGCCGACGGCTCCTGGACCGACTTCGCCGGCAACCAGGTCGGCGGACATGTCCGGCCTGTGTACGCTGGCGCTGTTGAATTCCGGGGTGGGGCCCGAGGACGACAGCGTCCGCCGGGCGCTGGCTTGGCTGCGGCAGAACCGGCTCGAAAGGGTCTACTCGGTCGCCCTGCAGACCATGGTCTTCTGCAAGGCCGAGCCGACCAAGGACATGTTGCTGATCCAGCGCAACGTCGAGTTCTTCGAGCGGAACCAGATCACCGAGGGACCGACGAAGGGCTCCTGGGCGTATCCCGGCAGCGTCGGCGGCGGCGCCTCCGCCGACGGCGACAACTCCAACACCCAGTTCGCCCTCTTGGCCCTGCACGAGGCCGAACGCCTCGGCGCCGAGATCCGACCCAACACCTGGCGGTTCTCCAAAGCCTATTTCGAGGACTGTCAGAACCCGGACGGCTCCTGGGGCTACAAAAAAGCCCATCCCGGCACCGGCAGCATGACCTGCGCCGGCATCAGCCTCGATGATTATCGTCAACGACGCCGTCCACCAGCCGGATGCCAGCGTCACCGGCGAGAAGATACTCTGCTGCGGCCAAGGCAAGGCGGACGACGCCGCCGTTCGACGCGGGTTCGACTGGCTCGCGCGGCATTTCTCGGTCACTCGAAATCCGGACCAACGCCAGTATGCTTTGTACTACCTCTACGGCGTCGAGCGCGTCGGCCGCCTGACCGCCCAGCGATTCATCGGCGAGCACGACTGGTACCGCGAGGGCGCCAATCACCTGGTCAACGACGAGATCGCCGGGGCGGACTACTGGAAGGGCGAAGGGTACGCCGAGACCAACGAACTGGTCGCGACGAGCTTCGCCCTGCTGTTTCTCTCGAAGGGTCGCCGGCCCGTGCTCTTGACCAAGGCCCGGCTCGGACAGGGCAACGACTGGAATCAGCACCGCGGCGACGTGGCCAACCTGACCGCCTACGTCGAGTCGAAGTGGAAACTCGATATGACCTGGCAGGTGATCGACCCGCGAGCGGCCTCCGTCGACGACCTGCTGCAATCGCCGGTGCTTTACCTATCGGGCAAGGAGGACCCGTTGCCGCGAGACCCGGCCGAACAGGACCGGATCGCGAGGA
>CAWFDB010000008.1:0-60500 GCA_963814575.1 uncultured Bacteroidota bacterium
GTACCACCGAAACTAAAATATTGGAAGAGCGCTGGGATGGCTACGAATATTACATTAAAGCTGAAATACTAGCCGACCCTGAAGAAGTGGTGCGCAGGATTAATCAAACGCTCTCTTTGAGAAAAAGCAGCAACGCGATTGACAGCCTGAAGATTCTGCTACAGAGTTCAAATAGCGAACTCATTCTGAAAAGTAATGAGCTCACAGATCTGAAGGAGGAACTGGCAGGTCAACAGAAGAAGATCAATTCAACCCAGGCATCGTTGAATGGACTGAATCAGCAATTGATCGAATCAAAGCGGCAATTGGCTACCTACCAGGCACAGGAGAAACATATTTTGTCAGAGATAGAAGAAATCGAGCAGACAATGAAAGACGCTACAAACAAGGCGGTGGCAAATGTGCGTATCGGCATGACGCCAGAAGAAGTTATTCGGGTTTGTAGCAAGCCAAGAGCAGAAGATTGTAATAACATGAATTATGGAGCCGTTTGGGTTCTGTTTGAGAGTGGTGTCGTTAGGGGAATAGTTGACGCAAAAGATTATGATAGGTGTACGCCTCTAAAGTATTATAAATCATCGGCAAGCATAATATTAAAATGACTTGGCTGAAAATAGTTTGCAACTTTCTGTGATCAACCAATGCGGAATTTGATAATGCAAAAGAGAGCGTGATATGACTTATCCAGATACAAAATGCACAATTTTTAAAGAAGAAGTCTTAGTACTATATATTCGCTATCTCTTCTTTATTCTTGTTCTTCTTCTGGGATTTGCTACCACTGGAGCAGCTCAAAGGCAGCAGGTTGATTTAAATTTAATTAAAGCAACCGTGGCAGTTTGGTCAGAAGCTCACAATACCAGAGACCAAGAAGCCCTTGAAAAGCTATATGCGCCTTCACTGCTTTTTTACACGAAAGAGATATCACGGCCAGAATGTATTCAAATAAAGCTCAACAGGTTAAACTCCCTCAAATCCTATCATCAGGAGATAACTTCTTCGCTGGTTAACACCGTCTACCAATCTGGCATCATTAAATGTGATTTCATCACTACGGTCACCTCAGGTTCAATGATTACCGAGCACAAATCTTATCTGTTACTACAGAAAAAAAACAGCACCTATCAAATCGTAGGCGAAAGCGATCTTGAAACAGACAATAAGTTTAACTACCAATTAGAGTTAGGGAATCAATACAAACTCAACGAGCTGGAGTTGGGAGATTTTTCAAAAATGACATCGAGTGACTGGGCAGCGGTCATCAAGTGGCTTATTTCAGCCACGGTCGCATTAATCACCCTGGTTCTTATCTATAAAAAGGTTGGCGAAAGTAAGAAGGCGGAAAAAACCACTGCGTTATCCAATAATCAAATTCCCTTTAATCAGGCAAGAAAAGTAAACCATGTGATTTATTACCGGAATGGTGAGCCGGTGTGGAAACCCCACCGTGCGCAAAGGTCAAGGCAATATGACTACAGAAGGTTTCAGGTAACTAATGATAGTGCCGAGGCAGCAATCAAGAAAAAGAAAGGTGATGAGTTTGAAGCCTTTATTTTCGAACGCTTTGATCGCAAATACTTCAAAATTCGATATTGGAATGGCGATCTTTCACACAAAGGTTTTTACCCGGAATCAAATATGTATCCTGACCTGGAAATTGAATTTAAGTTAGAGGATTTCAAAAGATCATTTGCCGTAGAGTGCAAATTCAGGTCAAAGCTGTTGAATAATTCTTTTGAATTAGAAACACGCCAACTGGATAATTATCGGAAGTACGGTCGGGAAAAATCTATGCGCGTCTATATAGCAGTAGGTTTACACGGAGTACCAACGAACCCTAAAAAATTATACCTGATTCCGTTGGAAATATTCGCCACTAGAAATTCTTTGTCCTATGAAGAATTAGCAAAATTTGAGAGAGCAAAAAATTATTTCAGTTACGATAGAAAATATGATATGCTGAGATAGCCTGACCTCAGCCTATTGCCCGCAGTCGGTGTTCACCCTCGCCTTCGTTGGTCTTCCTTACCAACAAAAGAATTTAATTGTTGCTGGTCGCCTGACCACAACATATTTCAATTAGATTAATTCAATGATTATTCTGTCGCTTGTTTCAATTTAACTTTTTCCAAAGGTTCTTTGAATGCCTTCTTTTCCAAGCGGAGTCTCCCGCCTCGGGGACTCCGCGTAATGCTGGCAGTAGTCACCATATAAATGCGGAGTCCCTTTCAGGAGACTCCGCTAAGAATAAAAATCTTTTAGGTGTTGGCGTTGATAAAAATAGTCCACTGGGTAACGTTGGGTATGGTGACCATGGATATTGCCTGTTGCGATTTTATTGCTAACTTAATACCATGTCAGACCAGTCGATGGAGAATTTGAAAATTAATGGATTGAAACTCCAGATCTATCGGGCTCAGCCTCTTGAGACACTGTTCGAGGATTCTGACCCGATGAAAACCCCCGGCAAGTATTGGAATCTTACCACCATGTCGACCGGTGAGCATAGAGGCTATCAGGGTACTTGGGAGATAAAAAACAATGGCCTGTACTTCGTGGACATCTATGCCTACTTCAGGAGGCCCAAAGGGTTCTGGTTCTGGAAAAAGTACGTATTCCATGAAGCTAAGGTATCTGATCTTTTTCCTGAAGCCGTTGACAATGAGGTGAAGGCGTATTGGTATACAGGGCGATTGAATGCGCGCTACAAATACTGGCCGGAACCGGAAGATGATGAACTGTCTGCACATATTGAGAAAGGAGATGTTGTAAATCTTCAGTGGTATCACGTGGAAAGAAAAAATGGCAAGGTGATCAGGGTGCCTTTCGATGGACCCGCGTAACCTGATCCGCCAGCTGGCGTACTATGATTTTTTCCCCAGCACGGCAAAGGCTAAGTAGCCTAATCCGGTAAACAATGCGCCCATGAATCCAAGCAAAAGAGGTAGGAACCATTTCTCCATAAAACTATTCACCAATACTTCGGAAGGATTTTCAGGGTCTACCAGGATGTCTAACCGCTCACCCACCTCATACTCTTTTATATTAGAACTGGAGGTACTTACATAGGTGTATTTTTTTCCTTTGAACTCATATTCAAATACAGGTGTGTACATGGTAGTAGAGCTACTATTTTTATTTCTGCTTTCATAACTTTGAAACTCCACGACAGTTCCTTTTACGGTGAGTGCGTTTTTTTCAAATTGTTGATGGGTGTAGAGGAGATAGAACACAACGCCCAACATCACCATTCCGATGCTCATGAATATCAACCCCACCAGGCGCCCTACATGTGCTCCCGAACGCTTCATCTCTTCGTGCTTCTGACTTAACTCCTGCATTGCTGGACTGGCTTCTACTTCTTGTTCCAGTTTTTCTGCGAGCAACAGGGCTTGCTCCGCATCGATGTTAAGAACCTCCTGGAAGTATCGTACAGCTTCCAGTTTTTCACCCATCTCAATCAGGTCGATGGCATGTTCTTTTTGTTCTGGAGTGAGTGTCATGAATGAAAGTTACTAAAAAGCAGTTTATTTATTTCTCCCGTGGTCGGTGTTATCACCATAGTCGTTAACTTAAGGAATAGATTGATATTTTCAGAGCCATAGGCTCGGCAGATATTTTAACAACGGATTTTAATCCGTTGATTTAAAACTGCCAGACAAAAATTGAGAGCCGTAGGCTCGAACCATGTTAATACTTATTATAAAATGAATCGTGCCGATGGCACTCCAAATGAAATATCATTTTTGGCAACGGATTAAAATCCGTTGCTATAGCATAAAAGCGAGCCCATGGCTCTACAAAAGCTTAAGTTAACGACTATGGTGTTATCACCGCAGCACTCACACTCCTCCCTCGTCTTTGTTAGTCTTCTTGCCCAACAAAAGAATTTATTTGTTTAAGTGCAACTGGTCTTGTCAGGCGCCTAAGCTGCGGAGGCTCCCTGGAGTACAATGAGGGTTCAGTTTCTTGTAATATCCTGGAGTTGCGGTATCTTGTGTTGACATCATGAAGCCTGCCATTTTATCTGGACCGATGAGTCTGGCTAAACCAGCTCCGTACATGATGCAAAACAGAATTATATAACACGACCTTAAAATTTAAGCTTATGAAGGTTTTTATGCTCGTTGTGTTATTCGTTAACTCAGTATTTGGCTGCGTGCTTGCCCAGCCGGTATTGCCTCTCGATTTTGAATCCACTACCATCTCTTACCCGTTCACAGATTTTCTGGGTGGGGCTGTAACCAGGATTGCCAACCCGCAAATCAAGGGAATAAACACCAGTGCCACCGTAGCAAAAATGGTTAAGAGCCCGGGTGAAGTTTTTGGTGGAAGTTTTATAACCATGGCTTCTCCGGTAAACTTTGCCACCAACAAGATTATTAAAGTAAAAGTATTCTCTCCGGTAGCCGGAAGGAAACTCTTGTTGAAATTTGAAGGAGCAGGGCCTACGTTTGAAAAGGAATCGGTAGGTATAACAACGGCTAATGTCTGGCAGGAACTGACGTTTGATTTTGCTGGAGTAGCCGGAGTAAACAATTCAAACAATAAGATAGTTTTCATATTCGACTTAGGGACGCAAGGTGATGGCAGTGCAAATTCAACGTATCTATTTGACGATGTCGTGCAAACATCAACCTATGTAGGTGGTGTTACCAGTGACTACAACCTGGTGTGGTCTGATGAATTTGCAGGTACTGGTGCTCCTGCCAGTGACCATTGGTTTCGTCAAACACAAATTCCTACACCAGGTGGTTGGTACGGTAACGAACAACAGCACTATACGAACAGTGATGTAAATTCATTCATCGCGAATGGGTATTTAAATATTGTAGCCAGAAAAGAGAGCTTTACAGATCAGGGTCTGACCAGGCAATACACCTCTACCCGATTAAATTCTAAATACGCATTTAAGTATGGCCGTGTAGATGTTCGGGCAAAGTTACCTGCCGGAATTGGTACATTTCCCGCCATCTGGATGCTGGGTAAAAACATCAATGAACCGGGTGCATACTTTGCCAGCCAATATGGTACAACAACCTGGCCTGCATGCGGAGAGATCGATATCATGGAGCATTGGGGCAACAATCCGAATGTAATCGCTCAGTCCATACACACCCCTTCAAGTTTTGGTGGAACGGTCAATACAAATACTACGGCTATCTCACAAGTAAGCACCACCTACCATGTCTATTCAATTATCTGGGATGCAAATCAGATTCAGTTTTTAATTGATGATATAGCATTTTACACCTACAATCCGGCTGTAAAGAATGCCAGCACCTGGCCATTTGACAAACCCCAGTATCTGCTGCTTAACATTGCCATGGGAGGAGGCGGGGGTGCTATTGATCCGGCCTTCACGCAATCCACCATGGAAGTCGACTATGTAAGAGTGTATCAAAAAGGAGTTATACCCACGATGATTACGTTCCCTGCGATTGCAACCAAAACAGTCGGAGACCCGGCTTTCGCATTGACCGCTACATCCAACTCAAATCTGGCCGTCAGCTATGCCACCACTTCAGATAAAATTACGATCAATGCGGCAACGGTAACCATCGTTAAAGCGGGAAGAGTTTCCATCACGGCCAGTCAGGATGGAAATGAAGTGTACGCAGCCCCAGCGGTGGTTGAACAGAGTTTTTGTATCAAGCCGGTGAAACCTGTAATCACGATAAGTGGAACAAACCCGCAGACGGTACTCACATCAAGTGCTATGGCTGGCAACCAGTGGTTTTTAAATGGTACGGCAATCGCAGGGGCAGTTAATTCTACCTTATCGGCAACGACCTCTGGCGTTTATACTGTGCAGGTGAAGGTAGATGACTGCGTCAGTGACGTGTCTGCTGAGACTGCACTGATTGTGACGGGTGATATTAACACTTCATTGAATCAGGTAGATGTTTATCCGAATCCGGTAGAAAACTTTTTGGAGGTTCGCGGTCTGCAAGGTGAGGTAACAGGCACACGCTTCGTTGATCAAACCGGGCGTTCCAGCTCCCTGGTATTTGAAAGAACAGGTGATATCTATCGTGCGAACGTTCAGCATATATCGCAGGGCGTGTACCTGTTGCGCATACAAGAGGGTAACAAGAATTACCATATTAAAATCATCAAGAAATAAAACTCTTTAAGTACCATCAGGTCATATTACTGCCATCAGGTCTTTTGCTGCCGTCAGGTCTTACGACCTGACGCCTCCCCTGTACGAAACTTGTGCTGCTGATCGTCTCGTTGTTGCTGGTCGCCTCGTTGTTGTTGGTCGCCTGACCAACAACATAGCATCTACCCGTTGTAACACCGAACGAAATCGATTTGATATACCACTAAGAATAGAAAATACCATCATTGAAAATGCATTCGTTCTATCATCATTCATCTATCCGCCCTGCCTGCCGTCAGGCAGGGCCAGATCATGCAAAGCTCGATCTTAACTTTCCTGTGGCGCGTCTTATCTTTAACATATTATTATTACCACGGGTTAAAACCCGTGGCTACAAACATGTCACCCCTTCGGGGTGAAACTTTATTTCTGATATTCAATGCTGATGATACGCCAGACAACCTGTGCCGTAGGAGTTTTAAGAACTACTTCATCGCCCACTTCTTCACACTCCCATTTGTTGTACTTTAATTTGAAAATGCACCCCGACTTGTCGGGGCTGACATCGTTCACCTGTGCGCCCTGCCGTCAGGCAGGGCCAGATCAGATTATGCGAAGCCCGATCTTAACTTTCCTGTGGCGCGTTTTATCTTTGAAATATTAACACCACGGGTTAACACACCGACATGTCGGGGCTATTAATATGTCACCCTTTCGGGGTTCCTCAAAAAATCTCCTATCTTGTTTTTCAATAATAGCCGCTGATCATCCCCAACTATAACCGATGCAGTACAGAACATTAGGAAAAACAGGTCTCGAAGTTTCTACGTTAGGATTTGGAGCCGCTCCGCTGGGCAATGTATTTGATCCCGTAGATGAAGAAGAAGCGATTGCTTCGGTTCATTATGCACTGGATCAGGGTGTAAATTTCTTTGATGTTGCCCCCTTCTATGGATTAACGCTGGCCGAGACCAGACTTGGAAAAGCCCTGGAAGGTTCACGCCAGAACATCATTCTCGCAACCAAATGCGGCCGCTATGACCTCCGGCACTTTGACTTCTCCCGAAAAAGAATTCTCCAGAGTATTGACGAATCGCTGCTGCGGCTCAAAACCGATTACCTGGATCTGTTCCAGCTGCATGATGTTGAATTCGTGGACAAGGCCATTATACTCGAGGAAGCCGTGCCCGCCATTAAGGAGGTAGTGAAATCTGGCAAAGCCCGGTTTTGGGGAATCACAGGTTTGCCCGTTCGGTATCTGGCTCAGATCGCCAGGGAAACCAATCCAGACACGGTTCTCTCCTGGGCACATTATAACTTACTGGAAGATGAAATCAATGACGAACTGGTACCACTTTCTCAGGAGATGGGATTTGGTCTCATGAATGCAGCGCCACTGGTGCAGCGTTTACTTTCAGATGGAGAATTGCCGTCATGGCATCGCTCCCCACCGGAAGTGAAGGCCATGCAGCCAATATTGCAGGCGTTATGTAAAAGCTATGGTGTGCGGCTGAGTGATGTAGCGCTTCGCTATGCACTGGATCATCCCTATATTGCCACAACCATTATTGGTATGGGTGAACTTGAAGTCGCCAGGCAGAATGTTGCGGCTTTGAATTTCGAGATTCCCGCTGAACTGCTGGGGAAAATCGAAACGCTCCTCGCTCCTGTAAAAAACCGGATATGGTATGAGGGTCTGCCAGAGAATAATATTTGAGACTTGACATGCAGCCTGAGTAATCCATATTAAAAAATCTTAACTAACTATGAAGCCGTGTACAGCTTCAACACATAAATGAAAGCGCTATTTCTTACCGAAGTCGGAAAGTCTGAAGTTCGGGAAATTGAAAAACCCAGTCCAAAACCGGGCGAAGTCTTACTGAAGGTGGACATGGTTGGTTTTTGCGGAGGAGATATGAATGGCTTCAAAGGTCTTTTTCCCCTTCAGGAATACCCCAACATTCTCGGCCACGAAGTAGGAGCTACCATTGAGGAGGTAGGCAGTGAAGTTGATCAGAAATTCCAGCCGGGTGACAGGGTCACCATCTATCCCTATCTCGCTTGTGGTACCTGTGTAGCCTGTCGTAAAGGACGGCCCAATGCCTGCAAGTCAAATAAAACCATGGGTGTTCGCAGGCCCGGTGCCATGACCCGATACATCTGCACTCCCTGGCAGGATCTTTTCCCTTCCGAAAAACTAAGTGCGCGGGAACTGGCACTGGCGGAACCACTAACGGTGGGGTTCCATGCTGTGGCGCGCGGCCGGGTTGCTGCGGAAGATCGCGTTGCCATTATTGGTTGCGGCATTGTAGGCCTGGGTGCGGTAGCTTCGGCTGTCAATAAAGGGGCCATGGTGATCGCTATTGACCTGGATGATTCCAAACTGAACATCGCTAAAAAAATAGGTGTCGCACATACCATCAATCCATCCAAAGAAGACCTGCATGAAAGACTTCAGGCGATCACCAACGGAGATGGACCTGATGTCATCATCGAAGCGGTGGGAAGTCCGGGCACCTATCGGTCTGCGGTGGAAGAAGTAGGCTTTCTCGGGCGTGTGGTATGCATCGGTTATGCCAAGGCCCCGGTAGAATTCAACACGTCACTTTTTGTGCAGAAAGAAATAGAAATCCTGGGCTCAAGAAACTGTGTAGGCCGTACCGATTTTCCTGAGGTGATCAGCTATCTGGAAGCTGGTAAATTCCCGGTCGAAGATGTCATTTCCAAAGTAGTCACCATCGGTGAAGCTCCTGCCACCTTAAAAGCCTGGGCTGAAAATCCTCAGGGAATTATCAAAATCATGCTAAAGCTCGAAGACTAGATGATCAAATCAGCAGTTACGATCAACCTGATCGGCAGCATGTCGGCCGGTCCGTGGATCTTCTGGCATGACCTGGAAGAAAGTTTGAAAAAAGCAGCCGGTCTGGGTTTTGACGGAGTCGAACTCTTTACGGGTTCGGGTGCTGATGTGGATGCAGGGTATCTGCGTCAGCAACTGGATCACTATGGACTTGAGCTTGCTGCCGTTGGAACGGGTGCAGGCAAAGTCATTCATGGTGGCCTAACGTTGACCGATCCCGATCCCAACATCCGGCAAAAGGCGATATCATTTATTTCGGAGATGATTTCATTTGGTGCACAGTTTGGCGCACCCGCCATCATCGGCTCCATGCAGGGAAACGTGCTGCCAGGCGGTAACCGTGAGCAGACCATGGATTGGCTGGTTCAGGGCCTGGAAGTCCTGCAAAAGACAGCGAGTGATCAGGGTGTCATGCTGATCTACGAACCACTCAATCGCTACGAAACCAATCTCCTGAATACCCTGAAAGCAGGAACAGAATTTCTGAAAACAGAACGACTTGAAAAACATCAGATTGCTGGCCGATCTTTTCCACATGAATATCGAGGAAGACAGCCTGCCACAAATCATTATGGAATCCGGAAACTATATTGGCCATGTACACTTCGCGGACTCCAACCGTAAGCCTATAGGTTTTGGCCATACCAATATGCAACCCATCGCAACGGCATTGAAGGAAATCAGTTATTCCGGCTATGTCTCAGCAGAAGCTTTTCCGTGGCCTGATCCGGATGCAGCCGCAGTACAGACGATCAATGCCTTTCAAAAATTTTTTAGATAGACAGGAGGAACACCAGCTTTCATTCGCTGATACGATTGATAATAACTAAGACACCTTACATACATGCAACGTTTTTGCCTGACCCTTGACCTGATTGACGATCCTGAATCGATTCGAATCTATGAAGCACATCATGCTCCCGGTGCGGCCTGGCCGCAAGTAACCCAGCATGACATCGACTGCGGAATTTTGAACATTGAAATCTTCCGAACCGGCAACCGCATGTTTATGATACTTGAAACAGACGATGACTTTACGTTTGAAAAGAAATCAGAAATGGATGCAGGCAATCCCATCATCACCAAATGGGAAGCCTTGATGTGGGGTTTTCAGCAACCGATACCCTGGGCTAAGCCTGGCGAAAAATGGGTGCTGATGAACAGGATTTTCAAGTCGGGACTTTGAGAGAGTTCTTTGCCCGTAGTCGGTGTTATAATTATTGCCGTCAGGTCTTTCGACCTGACGCCTCCTCGCCCTCGCCATTTGTTGTTGTTGGTCGCCTTACCACAGTCGTTAACTTAAGGACTATGGTGTTCTTCACAGACCTTAAATTATTTCGTTGTTATTATGGTCTGTGAGGACACAGACCATGGGTTCAAGGACACAGAATATGGATTCTAGGACACAGACCATAGTTGAAGTACACAAACCATGGATTAGATTAAGGCGTCAGACCGCTTAATGCACAAGCAAAAAAGCGGTCAGACGCCTATACTTAAATTTTATTTTGCTCGATTGCTTATCGCGCATTCTCTCCACATGCTTTGATCATATGAATCAGTCATGCAAAACGCGGGTCATTCGTAAAACTCCTAACCTTGCTGGTGTTCTCCACACGCTCACAAAAAATACCAGGTCCAATCCTGAGCGTACTATGATTGGGTCTGGTTAAAATAAATAAAATCAATTCAGCAATAAGTTCTCTTCATAAGTAAAGGACAGAGCGAAGGATCCCCTTAATATGAAAACGGACTTCTTTATGGGGGGGGATCAGCAAAGGGCTGACAAGTCCTTCGCTACAGCATACTTCGTTCAACGATCAGGTTATGTCTTCATGCAAGCATTATAAAAGATGATGCAAGCTGCCCGCTCAGGATTGCATTTCAATTTATTGTAAAAAATAAAGTCTACATAGTGAATAAGTTCTCTTCGTAAGTAAAGGTCAGAGCGAAGGACTTGTCAGCCCTTTGCTGATCCCCTTAATATGAAAACGGACTTCTGATTAAGGAGATCCTTCGCTACAGCATACTTCGTTCAACGATCAGGTTATGTCTTCATGCAAGCATTATAAAAGATGATGCAAGCTGCCCGCTCAGGATTGCGTTTCAATTTATTGTAATTGCCCGTTGTCGGTGTTATCACCACGCCACCCCTATGTTATTGTTGGTCACCTGACCAACAACACACCATCTGCCAGGTGTAACACTGAACGAAATCGGAATTGTTACTCCGATAAAAACAGAAAGGACCATTATTGAAAATGCCTTCGTTCTATCATCGTTCATCTGTCCGCCCTGCCGGCAGGCAGGGCCAGATCATGCGAAGCTCGATCTTAACTTTCATGTGGCGCGTTTTATCCTATACATATTAATACCCCGGCCCCGACTGGTCGGGGCCGGGGCTACAAACATGCAACCCCTCCGGGGTTGAAATACAATCTCTTGCCTCTGCTGGTATTCTTGACCAACTAAAGAATTTACTTGCTGTGGGTCGTCAGACCAGAGCCCATGTCAACATCTTTCCTCTGTGCGCCCAGATGAACACGGAGTCCTTTTCAAGAGCCTCTGCGGAGAATTCAAGGACACTAAAACCATAAAAAGCCAATTTCGTCCATTTTATCTAAAAAGATTAAATATTTATTGTTTATCAATAAATAATGGTTGATATTTGAGTCATTAAAACACATCAAACTATGACAACAACATCCACCAGCGTACTTAAAATTATGAATGTGGTTTTCTGGATAGTCTTTATCGGGCTATGCATAAAAACCGGGGCCATTATCATTTCTTTTTGCGTGAGTCTTTTCGTGAATGAACAAGGAGCAAGTGATTTGTATCTGGGGCTCAATCTTTCTGAGCTATTCGCCTACAGCGAGTATCATTATATCAGCACGGTTTCACTGCTTATTGCCTTGTATGTCATGAAGGCTTACATCGCCTACCTGGTAGTTAAGATTTTCATGAAGTTTAATTTTTATAACCCCTTCAGCATCGAGGTGACCTCTTTAATCACCCGCATCAGTCACTTCGCATTAAATGCGGGCGTACTTTCGTTAATAGCCGGTGGCTATGCAAAATGGTTGATTAATCATCAGGGAGTTTCCGTACCCATCGACTGGGCAGGAGAAGAAATTCTGTTCTTCGCGGGTGTACTTTACATTGTGTCTCTGGTATTTAAAAAGGGAACGGAGTTACAAACAGAGAACGACTTAACCGTGTAAGCCATGGCAATCATTGTAAACCTGGATGTGATGATGGCGAAGAGGAAAGTATCGCTGAATGAACTTTCCGCCAAAGTGGATCTTACGTTATCCAACCTGTCGATTCTGAAAACCGGGAAAGCCAAAGCCATTCGGTTCAGCACACTGGAATCTATCTGCAAAGCATTGGATTGTCAACCGGGTGATATCCTGGAATATCAGGATGAAAAAAGTAAAACCACATAGCGAATAACGCTTCTTATACTTTATCAGGATATTTGCTTCGCTCATCCTCCCTTGTTGTTGCTGGTCGCCTGACCAACAACACACCATCTATTAGTTGTAACACCGAACGAAATCGGATTTGTTGCTCCGCCAAAAAATAGAAATGCCCATTATTGAAAATGCATTCGTGCTAACATCATTCGCCTGTCCGCCCGGCCTTTCGTCAGGCAGGGCCAAATCATGTGAAGCCCGATCATAACTTACACGAGGTGCGTTTTATCTTTGACATATGAATACCCCGGCCCCGACCAGTCGGGGCCGGGACTACAAACATGCAACCCCTCCGGAGTTGAAATACAATCGTTCATTCACCTTGCCTTTGTTGGTCTTCTTGCTATTTCATAATGTGTGAGGTGAATCACCCATTCTACATCACACGTGATCTATGATAGCGAAGGAAGGAGTCATCTGATCTTTAGCTTAATTCACTATCTTAGTAGTGCCAATGCAATTTGTTTTGTGGAATAAATGAAAAACTGGCTTCTCATACTTTTTACTGGCAGCATTGCCTTATTCTATTCCTGCGGTGTCATTGAAAAATCATCGATACACGGATTCAACAGTGGCTACTACAAACATTCTCCAGGAAAAGGAAAGTCAGAAAAGGTTTACCTCAAAACCACCGATAACGATGTAGCCGTGTATCCATTAACGGAAGGCAAACCTGGCAAACTGGAAATGACTATCCCCATTGGTGAGGCAGATAGTCTTTATAGTATTCCTTCACGATTTAGTAAAACAAGTCTTGACATTGACCTTACCACGATATTCTTAAAATACCGACCAGCCACTGCTGATCTGCAGCCCCAGTTAACTGCCGAGCTTAATGTTGCACTCTACATCGGGTGTAGACGTGATTACTATCGCATTGAAGGAAAAAAAGATCCTCTCGGAAATTATAACTATCGGGTGATCAAAAGGGGTTTTGATTTTGGAATTTTTGGTGGCCCGGGAACCACCTTCATCGGACCTTCGACTACCAGCAATGCCATCAGCAAAGAATACAATGCAATGATAATTGAGTATGGACTTGCTGCTTTTATTGAAACAAGTTTTGCGAGTTTCGGTTTGGCTACCGGATATGATCATCTTATGAATTCCGATCGTAGTGTGTGGATTTATAACAAAAAACCATGGATAGGTTTTGTAATCGGTATTGCATTAAACTGAAAACCACATTCTTTACCTGGCATGAATCAGAACTGGATTCATCCCTTGTTGTTGCTGGTCGCCTGAACAAAAACACACCATCTGGTTGAAACACCGAACGAAATCGGATTTGTTGCTCCGCCAAAAAATAGAAATGCCCATTATTGAAAATGCATTCGTGCCAACATCATTCGCCTGTCCGCCCTGCCTTCCGTCAGGCAGGGCCAACTGATGTGAAGCCCGATCTTAACTTACATTATAGTGGGGGTTCCTTGCCATAGTTGGTTTACTTCACCAGCAAGCGAGCTCATCACCAACATCATTTGGGCGCTGTGCCCATAAATACATTCACCATTTCATTAAACGGATTGCCAGAAGATCTGCGCAGCAATACAAGTTGCCCAACATGCCAGATACAATCTGCCATAGGGCCATTGAGCTGGTGCCAGAAGGGATACTCCATTGACTTATCTCCGCGCTTGAAAATCAAGTTGAAATCGTTGAGTTCTTTATCGGTTGCGTTGCGCAATCGCTCGCTGGCATGTTTAAAATTTTCTAACGTTTGTTTGCGCATGGATACAAAGGGAAGTTTTACATTTTGACCCGGCACATTGATCGTCTGGGTAGTTGAGTTAAGCAGGAGGATGCTCATCTCGTAAATGTGTTCGATGGTTTCCTCGCTCGAGCGTGCATCCGCATTAGGTTTGAATATCAGGTCGCTTTCGCGCAGGCCCTCCGTAGCCCAGTAAAACCGGAACCCCAGGCCGTCCACCATCCGCGAAGCCATACCCCCGGCTGTATATATTTCCGGATAGGCAGGGATTTCATAGTAAGGCAATGTTTTGTCCTGGGCGTTACCGGAGAAACTTATCAGTACAATCGCAAGTGAATACAGCGCTTTCATTGGATTAATTTTGTCTATAAAAATAGAATTATTTGCTCTTTAGCAAGCAACGAATGAGTGGGCATAGCTCATGGCTTCACTTCATTCGGCAACTGGTCAGCGATAAGTCCTTATCTTTGGCTCTCATAACATATTCCTAATGGTATTTAAATAGTAGCTATGAATGGTAAGTTAATCACCTCCTGTTTTATGGGCCTTGTTTTACTGAGCTGTTCCACCAATCACTCAGCCAACAAAGACACAGCCTATGTGTTGGGGGGCATCGGTGCATTTGGAGAAATGGTTAATGCCGGTGTGAAGAAGATGGCGCTCAGTGCTCCGTTTTCTTCTTCCGAAATGGATAACCTCATAGAAGAAGCCACCCGAGTGGCCCAACAAAATCATGTGGAATTATACCGTGAACCGGATCTGCTCGTCACCGATCTATTTCCCGCAGAGGTGACGAAAGGAAAAGAGGTTCTATTGATTTATAAGGGCACTACCAAAGACGAGTATCTTCAATTAAAGGAGGATGCCCGTAAACTCATGGAATCAGGAACCTATTCCGGCAAAGCTCGCGAAGCCATTGCCAGACGGATGGGAAGATTGCTGGGCTATCCGCCACAACACATCAACAAATTATTGACGGCAAATTCTTCCTATCGCACGCTACCTGATTTTGGCGTGCGGGCATCCAACCTGTTCCTATATTATAAAGACCTGGAGAAGGCGGCCGGCTTTTATTCAAAAACGTTAGGCCTGGAGCTGGTGGCCGATTACACGATGGCAAAAATTTTCCGGATGACGAGTGACTCTTACCTTATTCTGGTAGACGCCAAAAAAGGAATGCACACCGCTGAAGAACCCAGGACGGTAGCGCTGGCGTTGATCACGGATCAGCTGGATGAATGGCATGCCTATTTGAAAACTACGGATGTAAAAATAAAGTATGACTATAATCTGAAACCCAATCGCCCGCATGATGGGTTTGTGATTTACGACACCGAAGGCTACTTACTGGAGTTCGAACGGTTTAATGCCCATCCTGAAAATGAAAACCTTCTTCCGCAATTGAATCAACTTACAACACTAACAACTCCCAACCTCCCCAACGGGTTGGGGTTCAAGGCGACCGTTACCTGGCTTTACTATAAAGACATGGTGGCCATGGAAAACTTTTATCAGGAAGTGCTGGGCCTTACGCGTGTGGCGGACCAGGGATGGGCAAAAATTTACAGAGGCTCACAAAGTGGTTATGTAGGCCTGGTAGATGAACGGAGGGGCATGCATAGCTTTACTGAAAAAAAGGCCGTGAATGTCTCTTTCATCATAGACGATCTCGATGGCTGGTTTACCTATGCAAAGGAGAACTCATTATTTACACTGCGGGAAGACTCCGTTAGCAACGGATCCGAATCAAAGTACCGCGCCTTTGTGGGATACGATCCGGAAGGATATTATTTTGAATTTGACACCTTCTATAAACATCCAGACAACGCGTTGCTGATGAAGTACCTTTACCAGGAAAATAAGTAGCGTAAAAAATAAACCAATCATAGTCACTCAACTAAATATAAATCACGCCCTTCTCTTTTCATGACAGCTAACAAACATGTCTATGCCAGCCTGGGGTTATGTGTTGGTAAAAAATTTGGTTTTATTAATTTCGGTTAATAGAAGATGATTACCTATCCACTCCTTTTAGATGGCGGTCTTTCTAATGAATTGGAAAGGCAAGGGTGTAATCTTAATCAAAAATTATGGAGTGCGAAATTATTGGAGTCTAACCCCGAAGCGATCATTCTTGCCCATTTGATGTATCTGGAATCTGGCGCTCAATGCATCATTACTTCCAGTTACCAGGCAACTCTGCCAGGATTCATGGCAATTGGGTATGACCAGTCTTCGGCCAACGGATTGATTCTTAAATCCGTTCAATTAGCAGAGGAAGCAAGAAACCGTTTTATGTCGTTAAACTCACAGGCAACAAAACCTTTGATTGCTGCCAGCATTGGTCCTTACGGAGCCTATCTGGCCGATGGTTCTGAATATCGTGGTGATTATGTTATCGCTGATCAGGAGCTAACAGACTTTCATGCACCAAGAATCCATTTACTCGATAATTCAACTGCAGATATTCTTGCCTGTGAAACTATTCCCAGTTTTCGGGAAGCTAAGGTGCTATCAGGAATATTAGAAAATATAAAAAAGCCTGTCTGGGTATCATTTTCCTGCAAGGACGGCAACCATATAAGTGATGGAACACCCATTGAGAAATGTGCTGCCTTTTTTGCTAATCACCCGACTGTATTTGCTATTGGTGTAAACTGTACCTCCCCGGAATTTATTTCAGAATTGATTCGATCACTCAAAACGAAATCAGGAAGTAAAAAGATAGTCGTATACCCTAATTCAGGAGCCGTCTACCATGCTGAAAGTAAAACGTGGTCGGGTCTTTCAGATTCATCCTCCTGTGAAATGATGGTGAAAGAGTGGATGGATTTGGGCGCTGACATGATTGGCGGTTGTTGTGGGATTGGCCCACAACAAATTAAAGCCATGCGTAAGGTTATGTATCCATAGCGTGTAAGCAAATACATGCACCCGTACGTTGCCGAGACAGAATCTCACCTTCAGGGTGGAAATTTACCGCGTGCCCGCTTACTGCTGGTATTCAATTTTAGTAATCCGCCAGACAAACTCCTTCGCAGGAGTTTTAACCACTACTTCATCGCCCACTTCTTTTTTCAACAGCGCTTGTGCCATGGGCGAGTCCATCGAGATGTAATCCTTCGCGCCAATCAGTTCTTCACCACCCACGATGCGGAAGCGGTTCTTAAAGCCTTTATCATTTTCAATTTCCACCCAGGCCCCAAACATCACCTTGCCTTCCTGGTAGGGTGAATAGGTCACCACTTTCAAGTCATCGATGCATTTGCGCAGATACAGGATGCGCTTGTCAATTTCGCGCAGGCGTTTTTTATTGTAATGATAATCCGCGTTTTCAGAACGATCGCCCAGGCTTGCTGCCCAGTTTACTTTTTGTGTAGTGTCGGGCCGCTCTACGCGCCACAGGTGATCCAACTCAGCTTTCAACTTTTCTAAACCTTCAGGGGTAATCAGCAGTGTTTTCATGTTAGTAAATCGAGCTCATTTCCATCATTAGGATTTTAGCTTCCATGGCAAGTGAATTGAAAATTGTCAAATTATCTAAAAAACCTGGAAACGTATTCACTGGCCTTCTTGTCTTGCTTAAAATTAACGGTTTCGATCAACCACGCTCGAACTTCCAGATTGTTTTTAACTTGTGACAAAACCACACCCATATGAATACCATTGGAAAAGTAAGCTCTGCAGATGCGCTTCAGCTAATCGCACATGTTGTGAAGGAGGCTACCAGCTCAGGAAAGTCAGTTGTTGTAGCCGTTGCAGGTCCGGAAGGAGAATTGATCTCCTTCATCCGAATGGATGATGTGAATGCAGGATCAGGTATCATTGCACCCAACAAAGCATACACCGCAGCCCGGCAACGCAAGTTCACCCGTGAGCTGGGAAAGAAAATGCAAGATGAAAATGTGAGCCCTGCCTGGTGGGGCGATGACCGCATCACTGGATTTGGTGGAGGCGTTCCTATATTTCAAAATGGTAAGGTTATCGGGGGCATTGGTGTGAGTGGCTTATCATCCTTAGAGGATGAAGAACTGGCGGTGGCCGCTATTAAAGCGGTGTTTGGGTAACTGTGATACTCCATATACATGTAACGTTTGGCTTGCGTGGTGTTCTCCCGCCTTTGTTGCTCGCCCCATTTCCAGGTGGGTCCAATTGTGAGCGATCCATGAATACGTATGATTAAAAAAATAAAATCTACATAGCAAGTAAGTTCTCTTCCGAAGTAAAGATTGCGTTTCAATTTATTTTATTCGCTTCTTCTTCTGTTTTGGAATCTTCCCGATTCTCACATCACCTTTTAAAATCAAGCGGCAGGCTTTGAGTGCCAGCTCTTCAAAATCATCTTCATCGGCCGGAATATTTTGCCAGGCGGTTTCGGATGAGCCGAGTAAGCGCACGGAGCGCATGCAGGGGAATTCCTTTTTTAAACTCGCATGATGCTCGCGAAGTGCTGCCAGCCATACACCATTATCGTCCGTATGATCGTTTCGCTGGCGAAGAATTAAAACCAGCTTCTCACCAACGTAAATGGCATAGCAACCAAACATAGGTTTCACCCGCAGATGAATACGGTCCAGTTCTTCGAGTACAAATTCAAAAGGGATTTTAGATTTCATGAAGTGCAGGCAATGTTAATAAAATTTTTGCCCATGGTCAGTATTATCACCGAACCACACTACCTTCACCTTCTGAAACACAACGATCTTTTATCTTACATAAACCATTGATTTTATCTTAACTTGATAGTCAATTAAAATGTGATCACGATGAGATCTTTCCTGTTAATGTTCTTCTTAATAGCCTGTGTATTGGCAGCACAGGGTCAGATCCAGGGCATATCAGAAAATGTAGTGATCCTGGCCAATAAAAAGAAAACCCAGGTGGGCACCAATGAAAAAGGAGAGCTATTCGTAAATGTGTCTCCCAGGATTATTCGGAAATTTAAGGCCATCGGATCCGTGCGCTATAGTGACTTCGGTGCCAGAGGTGATGGCAAAACGGATGATATCGATGCCATCGCTGCCACTCATGCATTTGCCAATCAGCACAATCTTATGGTGAAGGCCGATGAGGGAGCCACCTACTACATCGGAGGAAAGGAGCGTACTGCCATCATCCAGACCGACACTGATTTCGGCACCGCTGCCTTCATCATTGACGACACCGAAGTGCAAAATCGCAACGCCTCTGTATTTAAAGTCAGTTCCAGCCTCCAGCCATCAAAACTGGCAGCGCCCTCTTCGCTTAAAAGAAATCAGGAAAAACTTGAACTCTCCTTGCCGGCAACCAGCCTGATCACAGTCACCAATTCCAACGTCAGGCACTATATCCGTTTTGGGTTGAACCAGGACAATGGAGCTTCGCAGGCAGATATCTTTGTAGTTGATAAAAATGGTAATGTGGACATGAACGCTCCCATCATCTGGGACTTCGACCAGATCACAGATATCACTGCGCTTCCCATTGACGAAAAGACATTGACAATTACCGGAGGTCGTTTTACTACCCTTGCCAATAAAGCGGAATCGAAGTACACCTATTATAGCCGTAACATCGCGATAAGACGCTCGCATGTTATTGTTGATGGACTGGAACACTACGTTACGGGTGAAGGAGATCATGGTGCGCCCTATGGCGGCTTCATCAATATCAGTGACTGCGCCTACGTGACAGTAAAGAACACACTCCTGACCGGACATAAAACCTACAGTACCATTGGCTCGGCAGGCGAACCCGTAACCATGGGTACCTATGATCTTTCCGTGAACCGTGCGATCAGCGTATCATTCGTGAACTGCAGGCAGACCAACGACATTGATGACAACCGGTACTGGGGAATTCTGGGTTCCAACTACTGCAAGAATCTTCTCTATGACAATTGTATCCTTTCACGTTTTGACGCACACAAGGGAGTTGCCAATGCTACCATCCGCAACTCAACGCTGGGGCACATGGGCATCAATGCCATTGGCAGCGGCACGTTTACCGTGGAGAACACGACCATCCGCGGAAGGAGCCTCATCAACCTGCGATCTGACTATGGCAGCACATGGCAAGGAGTCTTCATCTTCCGCAACTGTACGTTCGTTCCCTCAGGCGGCAAACCAACCAGCGCTGCATTGATAAACGGATCCTATTCCGGTCAGCATGATTTCGGCTACACCTGTTATATGCCTGAACGGATCACCATTGAAAATCTTAAGATCGATGACTCCAGTCATCCGGAGGATTACCAGGGGCCTGCTATTTTCACCAATTTTAATCCGAAGATGACTGACGATTCGTATCAGGAGAAGTTTCCATACGTAAAAACCCGGGAAGTTATATTAAAGAATGTGACGACTACCAGTGGCAAGACCTTGAGGCTAAGTGATAATCCGTTTATGTTTAAGGATGTGAAGGTAAGAACTGAATGAACCAATCAGTTATCGGAGTATACGGTGTTATCACCGATCCGCAAATGTTCGTTATAAAATGAATGATAATCCATTTACTTTGTATCATAAAAATTACTTCAATAACCGAAAGAGAACTGATCAAACTGGAATGAACGATTCGGAAGAAAATGGAAGATATCAGAAAACAGCAGGAGAGTCTGAAGGATTCTGGTATTGGCAGGTTAATCAATTCGCTCAAGAAAGCAGACGAAGCCCTTTATGATAAGATCATGCCGGAGTATAAAGAGATGGTGGCGAAGTATAACATTTTTAAATAGACTCTTCGCTGATTTTGACACATGGGCGCCAGTATTCCGGTGTGGGTTTGTGCAGCGTTGTTCCTTCATTATATAGTGTCCTTACCGGAACAAACGAACATGGATCAGATCTTTATATACCACGTGTAAAAGGGCACACAGATGATGGCTCAATAACTCATGCAGAATTTACCAGACATTAAAAATCAGTTAAGCAGCAAGGATTTATTCGATGCCTTTAAACTGCAACTGGTGAAAGATTTTGAACAAAGTAATTTTCCGTCTGAATTTGTTGCCGCTCTCGAACCTGATTATTACAGCATCCATGAAAAAATTGCGTCTGAACTATTACGCAACGAAAAAAATGCCGATTTTAATCTTATGAATTTGCTGTATCGGATTGATATCAGTGAAGCTCAGTTAAAAAGGTATTTAAACGAAAATAAAACCGATAACTACTATGTCGTAATCGCAGAATTAATCATTAAACGCGTATTGCAAAAGGTAGTGATCAGGCAATATTACAAGAACAATGAAAACTCGTAATCCAATGGGCGGTCTCTCTTAACAATTAATTTATGAGTAGCATACCAGAACATCCCGTTGCAGGATATAAGGTCCGGCCCCGGTTTAAACTTGAAACCAGGTATTCCGTTGCCGCATTGAAAAAGAAACTACAAGATGGCCTGCAGCACAAGGAAGCTACATGTATAGGAATTGTTAATCCTGGATATGTTACCCTTTATATTCCGCATAAAGACCAGCACTACTGGTCGCCTCAATTAAACCTGACCTTTGAAGAAACGGAAAAGGGCAGCGTGCTGCGGGGTTTATATAGTCCACGGCCTGCTGTATGGACAATGTTTGTGTTCTTCTATGCACTGATTGGTCTGGCCGTTTTATTCATTGGGGTGCTGGGGCTTTCCTATCTGATGCTGGATAAGCCGGCAACCATACTCTGGCTGGTGCCCGTTCTTATTTTGGTTTTCTTAAGCTTGTATCTGGTGGCGCATTTCGGACAAAAACTGGGAGAAAAGCAAATGATTATTTTACATGACTTTACAGTAACATGCACTGAGCTGGTGATCTGAGTCGGGTATAACTTTTACCTTTAATGGCACCTCACCTGCTGGTCATCAGCTATGATTTAAAGCTTGCCTGGTTTGAAATACACTTTAAACACAGTGCCGGTACCTACTTCGCTTTCAACTTCCACTTTTCCACCAAGTGCATGCAGTTGTGTCTTCACCATAAATAACCCAAGACCTTTGCCTTCCACACGGTCGTGAAAGCGACTATAGAGCGTAAAGAGTTTTTTTCCTGATGCATTCAAATCAATACCCAATCCGTTATCGCGGATTGTGAACAAGGCAAATTCATCTTTCCATTCCGCCTGAATGTGTATCAGAGGCTGCACCCCATGCCTGCGGTATTTAATGGCATTGCTCACCAGGTTTGTGAAAATACTTTCGAAGTAAGGTTTGGATGTGCTCAAGACAGGCACCTGGTCAACCTCCAGGGTAATCTGTGCCTGTGTTTCGACTATGTCCTTTTTAAAATTCAGCAGAATAAGTTCAAGTTCATTTCTAACATCCAGCTGCACAATCATCTTCTCGCCCGAATTGCCTACATCGAGAATCATGTTCAGGTCTTTCACTACCCGATCGAGTTGCCTGGCCGACTGCACCAGCTCTTTCTGAATCATCTGTTTATCTTCTGAGTCGCTGGTCAAGGCAAGCAGGTTGCCCAAACCCAGTATTCGCGCAATGGGAGCGCGCAGGTTATGCGATGAAATAAAAGCAAACTGCTCCAGTTGCTGATTGTATTCAACCAGCTCGCGGGTGCGTTGCAGTATCTCCTGCTCCAGGCCTTCATTTTTTTGAATGAGGATATGATGCTGGGTTTCGATGATTTCGCGGGCCGCTTTCAGTTGCTTGTTTTGCTCGGATACCGTATCGCGCTGACTGGATATTTCCCGTTGTGTTTGCACAAGCGCATCATTTTGTGCCGATGTCTCTTCCTTGGATTTCTGCAGCTCCTGGTTTTGAGATTCTATTTTTTGAATCAACAGCGACTGTTGCCGGTCAAAAATATAGGTGAGCGTAAGGATCATAAAAAGAAGGCCAATGTGCAAGGCTGTTGTGAGTAATATATTCGAACGCATGAGCAACCAGGATGGCATCAGTTGTTCGGGTTCAAACAGGGCAAAGATTAAAACAGTGAGCATGCCCGCCACACTCCATACCCATGCCGCGCGGTTACTCAGTAACACCAGCGCCATAATCGGAATAAGCGAAATCCATGGGAGTACATACGAATGTATTCCATACGAAGCCAGAGATAACACCACTACCACCAGCCAGCAAATGCAAACAAAAAAGTGTGTGATAAACTGCAGCGACAGCCACCGAAACTTATAGGCATATAGTTGCGCAACAAACCCCACGGCTACCATGATCATTACGTAACGCGCCATGAGAAAGCCGTTGAAAAACGACAGGATATAATACCCGATAGCAAACAACAGCGAGATCAGGGTAAAGTTGATTACCAGCGATTCTTGTCGTGCTGCTTTTTCGTTCAGTGAGTTATGTGTGGGTATAAAATACTTTTTCGTATTCATGGTGTATTTCGAGCACAAAGATAGCGGTTTTATAATCCCTCCTGAAGTCCAGATCCAGCACGGTGGTTCAAAGAATAATCAGGATGAATCAGAATAAAAGACAAACGGGTTGAATCAGAATTAATGAATAATTTGCCTGTGGCGGGTGTTATCCCCATAGTTGTTGGTCGACTGACCACAACATCTTGCACCGAGGTCAATTTTGCAAATGGTGGGTATTATCACCGATTCGCAAATGATCGTTATAAAATGAATCATAATCCGTTTACTTTGTATCACAAAAATTACTTCAATGACCGAAAGAGAACTGATAAAACTGGAAGGAACAATCCGGAAGAAAATGGAAGACATCAGAAAACAACGGGTGAGTCTGAAAGATTCTGGTATAGGCGGGTTAATGAATTCACTGAAGAAAGTTGACGAGGCTCTTTATGATAAGATCATGCCGGAGTATAAAAAAATGGTAACGGACTATAACATCTTCAAATAGCACCGTACTTCGTATTAAGATCACATCGTGTGCTCCGTTTTATATGGAAGACGGTAAAGGCACTACCGGCAAAGTGTTTAAGTTCCGGCTCAGGCCTGATCCGCTGGCGGAACAAACGCAACCCCTGACTGCGTAGAAACACCACATGAGATAAGAATTTTTGTAACTTCGGGGAATGAAAATTCAACTTACTATCCTGTGTCTTTTCCTTGCGGCATGTTCCCCTGCTGTGCGTACTTCCTCAAGCAATGCTACACTACCTGTTTCCAATTCCAGCAGCTTTAGCCCCGACAATCCATCCCTTTCACTCGCTGACTATTTAAAGAGGGTGCCGGGTGTGCAGGTGTCGGAACGTGGCGGATCTGGTGGAGGCACCATGGTGCTGGTGCGGGGCAACAATACGCTGGGAGGGCAACGTGAGCCATTGTTTATTATCAATGGCGTTAATGCTGGTTTTGGCTACGAAAATGTTGAGCCCCTGGTTGCGGTTACGGACATTGCCAGTGTGCAGGTGTTGAAGTCGGGACAGGAAACGGCAGCGTATGGCATGCAAGGTTCCAATGGAGTGATCATTATCAAAACCAAGAAATAAGAATCCGGTATGCAGAACACTACTGCTGGCTGGTGTTATTGCCGGGAACAGATCAACTGAATCATTTAGACTTTATTCAAGGTGATGCGAATGAGATTCCTGAATACCCGAATCGGGTGAAAGTGGCTTTTCCCGGAAACTTGTAATTCGCCAACAATTAAACTATTACCCGAACGATTTATTTCCATTGCAAATAACGAACGGTGGAGTCCCTTGCTAGGAGACTCCACCAGAAAAACTATTCAATTACAACTCAAGGTCGCACAGGAGTTCCATCACTCTTCCTCACCTGCGTCCATTCATTCAACTGTTTTTCAGGAAGCGGATATTTCGCAGCAAGCTTTTCGTTTACATCAACACCCAGCCCAGGCACTTCATTGACAGACATGTATCCGTTATTCATGGTAGGACAACCCGGGAAAATTTCCTGCAACACCGGAGAAAACGAAACTGCCTCCTGAATACCAAAATTCCAGACGTTCAAATCAATATGCGCATTGGCAGCATGCCCAACGGGTGATACATCGCCAGGGCCATGCCATGCGGTGCGGATGTTAAAGGCTTCGCCCATGCGGGCGACTTTCAGAGCAGGCGTTATGCCACCAATCTGAGAGATGTGTATGCGGATGAAATCAAACATCCGTGCCGCCATCGGCTCAACCCATTCATGTGGATTGTTGAACAGCTCTCCCATCGCGAGAGGCACACTGGTTTGTTGACGCAGCAATTTGAAGTAACCATTATTCTCTGGTGAGAAGGGATCTTCAATAAAGAAGGGCCGGTAAGGTTCAAGGTTTTTTACGAGCGTGATGGCATCGCTGGGTTGTATGCGTTCGTGAATGTCGTGCAACAGTTCCACTTCATTACCACACTGTTTTCTCACCTCCTTAAACATTTCCGGCACCGTGCTCAGATAGCGGTAGGTGTCCATATAATTATCTTGTGGCATACCAAAACCAGCATTCTTAAAATCAGGTTTGTTAAGACCGGTGGCACCATATCCGCCCAATGCCTGAGTAGCACCATAACCACCGAGCTGAATGCGCACATATTTAAATCCTTGTCCCATTATTCTTTTTACATCCTGCGCCACAGCTTCAATGGTATCGCCACCGGCATGTGAATAACAGGGAACAGCAAAGCGACACTTGCCACCCAGCAACTGATACACGGGCATATTGGCACGCTTTCCTTTTATATCCCACAGTGCCTGATCAAGACCGCTCAGCGCATTGTTCAACACCGGTCCGTTTCTCCAGTAAGAACTCACGTAGGCACTTTGCCAGATGTCTTCAATGTTGTCGGCATCTCTGCCTATACAGAAATCATTCAGGTAATCGTTGATAGCAGAAATTACAGGTCGCGCCCGTTGCCGGAATGTAGCGCACCCAAGACCATATAGCCCAGGTTCAGTGGTTTCCACTTTCACTACGATTAACTCGATGCCATGCGGACATGTAGCGATGGCTTTCACGCTTTTGATTTTAATAGGCGCCATTCCTTTTGCATAAGCTGGCTGCTCATAGGTGGCGGCCCTTGCCTCGGAGGTACCAAAAATTCCGAGCATGCCGGATGCAGTCGTCAGTCCCAGCATTTTGAGAATATCCCTGCGACTTGTTTTCATGGTTGATTCTGGTGTAAGCATAACTTTTGTGGTTTTGTGTTTTAGTAGTTGAATTAACTGTTTATATAAACTAAAATTGAAGACTATAATATAATCAGAATAAAGAGGGGACGAGTGGTAAAGTTTTGCAATGGTATTTGATTTAAATTGAAAGGTTATTATGATCAACGTATGCCCTACTCACAAATGCTGAGAAACTATTTTTGTGTTTTATCAATTAAAAACTCTTGAAGCCCTATTACTATCGTCTCAATCCTGAAGCACTAAGCGGAAATGAACTGGATCAATTCCTTGCGCTGGGTTGGTACCGGATGCATCAATACATTTTCACCGTTTCGCATATTGAGCAAGACGGACTATACCGGGTCCATTGGTTACGGTATGTGCTTGATGAAATTAAAAATCATGTTTCCCACAGGCGCATCAGAAACCGGAACAAGGATCTTCGATTTACCATCGAAGATTTTAAAGCTATCCGCGCTGACCATGTTGATCTTCATGGGCGATACAGGGCATCGATAGATTTTGATGGCGCATTATCTATTCAGGAATGTCTCTTCGGTGCCAGCGATCCTGTAAATAATATTTTCAACACAAAATGCATCTCAGTCTTTGATCGTGACAAACTCGTTGCCGGAGGTTATTTTGATGTCGGAGAAAATTCTGCGACTTCTATTCTACATTTCTCTGATCCACTTTATAAAAGCAACAGCCTCGGCAAATATCTTATTCTTCTTACCCTTGATTATCTGAAGTGTAACGGATATACTTTTTATTATCCTGGCTATGTGGTGGAGGGCTTGACTAAAATGAATTACAAACTCTTCCTGGGAAAAGAAGAGGCCCGGTATTTTGATCCTGAAATCGTAGCCTGGAGAAGCTTTCAGGATAGTATTTTATAAGACCTCCCTCTGATCCCAGTCCATTGCCGATCTGATGGTATCCATTTTTTTCGTCCCCGGCATGAACCTCTCGCAAAAAATACGTCCGTGAATTAAAGTATTTCATTTAAATTGATTGATCAATCCACCAAACCATTTCAGCATGAAAAGTTTTGAGAGTAAAAAAGAGAACACTGTTTCGCGGAGATCCATGATACAGAAAGTATTTGCTATGGCAGGAGCAGCGGCACTACCGTTTAATACAACCGCTAAAGACACTTCTTCCGGTCACAATATTTCTGCACTGGAGGCGCGTGAAAAAACACCCATCAAGATTACCAAACTCGAAACATTTCTGGTGAAGCCCCGGTGGATCTTTTTAAAAATCCATACCGATGCCGGTGTTGTGGGCCTTGGCGAACCACTGCTGGAAGGAAGAGCGCTTACCATTCAAACTGCCATTAAAGAAATTGAACCATACCTGATTGGCAAAGACCCACGTCATGTTGTTCATCACTGGCAAGCCATTTATCGTCATGCTTTCTATAAGGGTGGCCCGATTTTAACGAGTGCACTGAGTGGAATCGATCAGGCATTGTGGGATATCAAAGGCAAGTTGTTGAACCTGCCTGTATATGAACTTTTCGGTGGACCTACCCGTGACCGTGTTCGCATTTATGGAAGGGCCGCCAATGCTGAAGATATGAAAAAACGGGTGGCTGAAGGTTACACCGTAATCAAAACCGGTGTGGCAAAAGTGAATCCCGCCAGAGCTGTAGAGAATCCCAAGTTTATAAAATATGCGGTGGATAATTTCGCATCATTGCGTGAAGCAGGAGGTGATTCCATGGATATCGGGATTGACTTTCATGGCGCTATCTCACCTCAAACGGCCAAACTATTAATCAAGCAACTTGAACCCTATCAACCGATGTTCATTGAAGAACCTTGCCCCCCACAAAATGTGGATGTACTGGTTGACATTGCACGCGGCACACATTTACCAATTGCCACCGGTGAACGGATTTTTACCAAGTGGGGCTTCCGCGAAATCCTGGAAAAAGGTGCAGCCACTATTCTTCAACCCGATCTGTGTCATGCCGGTGGTATCACCGAAGGACGCATCATTGCGGGCATGGCCGAAGCCTACTATGCCGTGATAGCACCGCATAATCCGATGGGACCAATATCCCTTGCTTCCGGCTTGCAGCTCGCAGCAAGCATTCCAAATTTTCTTGTTCAGGAACAAGTGTCATTGGGTGAAGGATATATCAAGCAGCCTTTCAAACTGGAAAAAGACGGAACAGTACTTGTGCCGTCAGGCCCGGGTTTAGGTGTTGAACTTGATGAGAATAAGCTGGCCGATAAAATCGGCCACGACTGGAAAAATCCTGAAACCTACGATGCCAGTGATGGCTCTGTAGTGGACTGGTAAGCCTTTGTAAAGTCATGATGTTGGCTCCAGCGGCAGGGATTGCAGTGGAAAACCCGAAGTGTGTTGAATGTGCGTGGCCGGATTTGTAACGCAAAGCCCGGCTGCCGCCCAAAATTCATTCATACACTTTTCAAATACTCCAGGATTTTCACCAGTGCGAAGGTGTCCATCCTGCAATAGTCGAGTAAGGCTTGTCGTTGAATTTCTGCGGTTGCTTTATTTTGTATGTGCAATTGAGAATACACCAGACTTGCCATGCCTCCTTCCTGTATAAGTAAATCATGATAACGCAGCGATGGTATGAGCACCGGCAATACAGCCTTGATCGAATAGCTGCCTTTAAATTCAGGATGATAATACATACGTTGCTGAAAGGGGATCATAAGATCCACAACGCGTTCATTCATGGCAAGCAATGTGTCGGTATGTTGCGGATATAGTTCAGCAAGTTCTGTGATGCGGCTTTTTTCAAAACTCATGTTGTAACAGATGATGCTTCCTGATGGGCCGATGTGTTCAAGCAATGCCTCAACAAACTGTGGCCGCGGATCATTTCTTCCATCGCCCAGAAATTCATAATGCATGATTGCAGCTTCTTCTTTTTGTTGCACATGCAATGAAAACTGAAATGGAATTTGTTGATATGGCCTGCTCTCATCATAGGCAGGTATGCCCGGCATCATGGTTTCAAAATCCAGAAAGTAAAGCGGATAAGTAAGCGGTTTCAAAAATTGCTGAAGAGCTTCACGGTCTGTATGTACCTCGCCAGAGCGATGATGCACCAGCTGCATACGTGCCGTCTCATTCATCTCATACGCTTCGGGAATTTCATCAAGGAGTTTATATCCTTCCGCATAGAGTTTCCAGCCAGGTCCACGAGCCAGATCAAAAACAGAATTCTTTTCAGGCATGTGCGACCAGCAGTGGCCCGTGAAGTCACATTCGTATGGATCAAAACAATGCGGGCCAATGTCAATCACAGGTTCATTGCGTTGTGCCACTAAGGCTTTTAGTTCCTGAATTTTTATAGCGATTGATTCCTGTCGCGCCACCACGCTTTCGAGTACCGATTCAGTCGTGAACAAGTGATGGATTTCAAGATCGCCCCTGCGCACATATTGGTTATTGAGACAGATGATAGAGATGTCCTGCAACGGCAATCCGCTATTCGTAAGCACGTAATATTGCAATGCAGCATCTTGTATGTGCTGTTCCTTCACCGAAGTAGTACTCTTGACTTCAAAGGCATACCAATGCTTTCCTTGTTTCACCAGCATATCAAGTGCACACAACACTCCTTCATATTGAAAGGCTGCTTCGTAAATAATATCTTCTCCACGTGCGATAAGCGCCTGTGTTTTCTTAATGGAAACCGGCCAGGAAAAGAAATCGGGTGGCGAGGCATCGATGCCTCCTTTAAAAAGCTGACGCGCCAGTTCGCCTATGGAAGTTCCTGCATCGAATATAGCTTGTTGCTGTTCATCACGCGGGTTGCGCAGCTTTGGTTTGTGCTTATGCAGAAACAATCGCTTCGTGCACTGGCATCCATACATGAACGTGGACTTGGAGAGAATATGTTTTTGCACAGGATAGATTTGATCAGACTTTCAATGATACACAACTTTTATCTTTTGCCATGGGTGGTGATGTCTCATAGAAAAAGAAAAATTACAATGGCAACCACAGCCGGCCAGGTTGCATACTCGTGGGAATGATCTACTTTTGTCATTCAACTAATCGAATACAAAATGGCTATTTTAAATACACAACAAATAAAGGAAATCAACGAACAGATCACAGAGATCGAAAAATCCATTAAACCCGCATGTGAAATAGGCGCACATGATAAACCTTCGCTTTCAGCACTTTTAAAAGCACAAAACATAGAAAAGAAAGCCGTCTGGTTTAAGTGCAAAAGAGAATACTCCGATGCCATTGTTGCGCATTTCGTAAAGGAAAAAGGTGTTGTCAAAAACCGCTTCCACAAGAACAACCAGTCTTACATTTACATTCTGTAATAAGTCTTCTGATACGCCTGCTCTTTGTAGTGCGTTTTATAATCAGGCCGTGCATCGCTATGCCGATTACACCATTATGAGACCGGGCAACGCAACATAAGATACAGCAATCAACTATTGCTATGGCATTTGCCGTATTACTGATACCTTAAAATCCAGGTTTAACAGCATCGTGTATGAATTATAGAATCCGTCTGCTGGTCATGATCATGATGATCGCGCCAATGGTGAAAGCACAAAAAATCGCGCCCGTTACACCAGGTGCCTCAGCCGAAACAAAGGCATTGCTTGAATATTTACAGAGTCTGAGTGGCAAACATACACTATCAGGGCAACATAACTTTCCTCTTTCAAGAGATAAGAACACGCAATTCGCTGCCGGTTATATTGGTAAGACTCCTGTCGTGTGGAGTCAGGATTTTGGTTTTGCCAGAGATGGTGACAAAGACTCTTACCTGGCACGACCCTCTATTATCGAAGAAGCAATCCGCCAGCATAAGCTGGGTGCCATTGTAACACTGTGCTGGCATGCCGTGCCGCCAACGGCCGAAGAGCCGGTAACGTTTCAACCTTTGCCTGGTTATGACACTACTGCACTGGCAAGCGTGCAAGGCAGGCTGCTGGACAAGCAGTATAAGGACATATTAACACCCGGCACAAAATTGCATAAGCAATGGATAAAACAAGTTGATCAGATCGCCCTGTATCTGAAGCAACTGCAAGAAGCAAAAGTGCCGGTGCTTTGGAGGCCCTACCATGAAATGAATGGTGAGTGGTTCTGGTGGGGTGGTCGCTATGAAGGCAAGTACACCTCCGCTGCCTTGTATCGGCAGCTTTTCGACCGTATGGTAAAACACCATAAACTGAATAACCTGATCTGGGTATGGAGTGTAGACAGACCGAGTAAACCATGGAGAGCGTTTGAAAAATACTATCCTGGAAATCAATATCTTGATTTGCTCACCATTGATATTTATGGCAATGATTTTAATCAATCCTATTATGATGGTTTGATGGCTTTGTCGCAAGGCAAACCCATTGCATTGGGCGAAGTTGGAAATCCTCCTTCTGTGGAGATACTGGAAAAACAACCCAACTGGAATTTCTGGGTGATTTGGGCAGGCATGACCAGAGGGACATCTCACGATGTTTACGAAAAAATTACTTCCGGTTCACGAACCCTTTTTATGGAAGATGCTGCCTACGAGGAAGGCACCAGCGAGTATCGGAAGGCATGTGGCTTTGAGCCTGTGATGCTAACCAATGCAGCGGACTTTACAGGAACATGGAAAATCAATGAATGTGAGAGCATCATTCAGAATGCAGGGCCTACCTATACACCCTACAAATTAACTATCATTCAGAAGGAGAATGAACTGCATATCAAATCAACCTCAGTAGTAGAATGGGCTGATGACGAAATTTCAGAAGAAACCCTTACGCTGGATGGCAAAGAAATTTTGTCAACCGTTTTTAACAGCGCTCCACGCATTCAGCACGCCAGCTGGTCTGTAAAAAAAGATACACTGCTGATCGATTCAGAAGTTACCTTCAACTTTGGCAACCTCCCTATGGAAATAAAATCAAAAGATGCCTGGCAGCTGAAGCGGAAAGGAAAGCAGCTGGTAATTGTACAAACTGTTAATTCAAGAATGGGCGAGAAGACGTCAAGACTGGTGTATGACAAACAATAGTGATTAAAGAGATCGGGTCTATTTCTTAATCTTCTGTACTTCTTTAATTATGATTTGCCTGCCGTCCTTAGTGATCGTATCCGTCTTCACGATGGTTTCATCATCTTCATGCACTTCAACTTCCAGATTTATTTTTTCTCCGTCATGGCCACTCATGCGCATCATCCTGTTCTGACCACCGTGTCCGGTGGTTCTGCCCACCAGAAATCCAAGTGTGCCGAATATCACTGCCACAAGGAGAATGACAAGCCAGTTTTTATTAAAATTTTCCATGATCAATAGATTTAGACTGCAAGTATAACTATAAAAAACAGGAACCTGGAAGTGCAACCTCAGAGGTTCCTGAATAAAATTTTTTGAATGCGTTTACATACTATACTTCAGCGAAGGCAACGATAAAATTATGTCCGTATTTTTTTGCACACTTAGGGCAATAGGCATAATAGAAATAGTATTTTTTAGCTTTCATTTTTAAGGAAGCGAGATATCCATCCATTTCCTTGATGTACTTAGGCACACCATTATAAGGGCCATCGAATACCTTGCTCATATAGGTTCCCGAAAACTTCACAATCTCTTCGTCCGGAATTTCTTTTGTGACGGCAAGAAATAGCTCTCCCTTGAAGGGTGAAGGATCATGCGCGAGCATAAGAAAGTCCTTCGTCTCGGGGGCGGCTCCGGCATCATTTACCTTTTTCCACATCCTGGTTATTACCTTGCTAAAACTGGATGGCAGCGGTATGTGAAACAATTCAGGTACAGAATCCTTGAGAAAAAGCTTATTGCTCCACACGTGTTTTTTATGATCCCACGGTGTTGGATCAAATACGGGGCAGCATTCATCACGCTTTTCTAAAACAACGTTTTCTTCAGTTGCAGTTTTCATAGGATGATTGTTTTTATTGCCTGAAACGTACACAGGGCAACCCATTTCAGCAATGATAAATATCAAGGAACCCAGGGATTGTTATCCTCCTTTAAGCAAGGAACCTATACACGAACATTAATCCGTTGAGATTTCTGCCATGTATTCCGTTATTAATAAAAGATATTTTTTAGACTCTTCAATATGGTAAAGTAATTCTTCATTCGTATCCGCCTGGGTGGCACTCATCACATTTACCTTGGCCCGCACATTTGCCCGCAGACATTTGTAATAGATAAAAAGACTTTCGTCTTCCTTACACTCGAAGCATTGGAATTTTTTCTTGTATTCCGTTAAGAAATAACGAGACAGATTCTTCTGATCATAGGCCTCCAGATCCATGCACAGAAAAGCAATCTCATACAACACATCAATCTGTCGCATCGGATCATTGAATTCAATACAATCAAAAAGCACCGGCTTGCGATACAGAAAAATATTTCTGCTGTGAAGATCGCCATGAACATCACGGATGAAACCATGATCAATTCGTTGCTGAATACGTGCAGCATGAGATTTCAAAAACCGATCACTCCAAACTATCGATTGTTCAATGATTTCCGAAAATTGATGTCCCAGTTTTTCAATAACAAAATCCAACAGTTGATGAATGTCGTTAAACGTATTGCGTGCAACCACGAGATCAAAAGGCCGTGTTATAATTTCTGCGTTCAGATGAAAGCGGGCAACTTCATGAGCCAGTGCTTTCATAGCTGCGCGTTTAACTTTTCCGGCATTCAACAGATTATCCATTTTTTTTGACAACGCCATGCGCTTCATATGCACCGCATAGTCAATCAATTCACCGCCATCTCCTCCAATTTGCCAGCTACCATTGACTAACCGTATGGGAACAACCGATAAATAAATTTTTGAAAACCGGCTGTTCAGCTCGATTTCCCTTTCACATTTTTGCCTGCGAAGCTCGAGGGTAGAAAAATCCAGGAAGGAAAGTTTTACCGGCTTCTTGATTTTGAAGGCATGCTTTCGCGTGAGTATTACCCACGAGATATGGGTTTCCTCCACTTTTCCATTGAGTGGCTTCCCTTCAAAGGTTCCTTCTGCAGCCAGTATCCTCACATCAATTTCCTTCATCGCTGATGTATTGTATTGCCTTATTCAACATCACGATAATGTTGTCATTCGTTGATTGCAGGATCAGATGAGGAGCGGTGATTTTCTCAAACTCATCCCTGACCTTTTCATAAACAGCGAAATCCGCTTCACTGAATTCCCTTGGCTCATTAAGTCTTTCCCTGATCAATGCCTCATCGGCAATTACTTCTATTATGCGAATGGGTATTGACTTCTCCATAGCCAGTTTAAAAAATAAATCACACGTACGTTGCCGGTAAAAGGTGGCGTCAACAACTACCGTCTTCTTTTCCGTTAACAGCCCCGTTGTTTGATTTGCCATTTCGTGATATACCCGCAACTTATCCTGAAATGAATATTTACCTAACGCCTTCATGGTTAATCGCACCTGATCACTGTTGAGATATTCCGCTTCAAGGCGCGCAGCAAGCTTTTCGGCAAAATAACTTTTGCCTGAACCCGGCAAACCTGAAACCAGAATGATCATGAGATGATTATTTTATTGTAACCCGTTTTAAAAGGCAGTCTGCAAAAAAATCTACACAAATTTTATATTTCCAGATCTGCCAAACCATGACCTTGATCATTGAAACGGGATTGATTTAACTTTCCTGGATTGAATTCATCTCAAATAATATTGTCAATTAGTGAACTCATTATGTTTGTGGCCATTAGCAATCACTCAATTATTCATTAATTTCGGACCATGAAAAAAATAACCTTCTACATGAAAAATATAGTGTTCTGGGCCCTGATTTTAATTTTGTCATTGTCTATGTATCAATGTAAACCCAAATCCGAAGATTCAACCATAACCGCCAGTTCGAAAGAGCTCAAAATATCATTGGCTCAATGGTCAATACATCGGGCTATCGAAAATGGAGAACTCAAGGCCGAAGATTTTGCATCCATTGCCAAAAATGATTTTGGAATTGATGCGATCGAATATGTAGCAAGCTTTTATAAAGATCATGCCACTGACAAGGCCTTCTGGGAAAAAATGCGCACCACATCAGATTCACTTGGGGTAAAAAACCTGATCATGATGGTAGATAATGAAGGTGACCTGGGCAGCCCCAGTGCAGAAGAGAGAATGAAGGCGGTGGAAAATCACTACAAATGGGTAGATGCCGCAAGCATCTTAGGATGTCACTCAGTACGAATCAATGCCTTTGGCGATGGATCGAAAGAAGAAGTGCAGGCTGCCATGGTAGACGCGCTGAAACAACTTTGCAGTTATGCAGCAAAATTGAATGTCAACGTGTTGATTGAAAACCATGGTTTGTATAGCGCGGATGGAAAATGGGTTGCTGAAATCATGCGTAAGGTGAACATGTCCAATGTAGGCACACTCCCCGATTTTGGTAACTGGTGTACTTCGCACAAATGGGGCAGCACTGAAACCGGAAAAGAATGCACGGAAGTATATGACCGCTACATGGGTGTTGCAGAAACATTGCCATTCGCAAAAGGGGTAAGCGCAAAGTCGTATGCGTTTAATGAACAAGGTGAAGAAACCATTATCGAATACAGCAGAATGCTGAAGATTGTTAAGGAGTCTGATTTTGACGGTTACATAGGAATTGAATATGAAGGGTCTCCGCTGAGCGAACCTGATGGCATACGCGCTACCAAGGCCTTGCTTGAAAAAAGCTGGTAGCAATTAACAAGGCATAAACCGAGTTTTTTCAGTATGTCAATAACCCGTGGTCTTGCTAACACTGACCATCGTAGTTTTCTTAGCCCACATATTCCCAGGTCCAGCCTGGATGATTATGTTTGAATAAATATCAAACAGGTATTGTTCCGGCAGGATCAATCTGTTCAAAACCAAAATCAATTATTTACTGCGCAGATCTATGAAATCCATCCACCTTCTTCTTGTTATTGTATTTATCATCTCTTCCTGCACTGAGAAAAAATCAAACGAACAGATTGCCAGGATGCCGGTCGACAGTCTGTTTAAAGAATATTATGAATTTAAGAAACGCATCAATCCGATAGAGGCCACCAAGGCGGGTTACAATCAGTACAATGATCAGCTCGCTAATTATATTTCAACGGATTACCGTCTGGATTTAATTGAAAACTATACCCGGTTTCTAAATGAATTATCAATGTATGACTCCACTCAGGTAACTCCTTCGCAGTGGATGAGCATGCGGGTGATGGCGTGGGATTGTAAAATAAAGCGAGAGGGCCTCACCAATAAAATGGTAACGGTAGCATCCCCATTATATGATCTGCCCAATTTTGAATTGATGCCACTGATTCAGATACAATCACTTCATCTGTATTTTTCTCAACTGGCCGGTGGGAAGAGCGTGCAGCCCTTTAACACCGTAGCGGATTATGACAACTGGTTAAAACGCGTGGATGCCTATCTGCCGTTTCTGGATACCTGCATCGTAAAAATGAAAAAAGGCATTGCAAGCGGTGTGGTGCTGCCTAAAGCCATAACTAAAAAAATGATTCCACAGCTGGATGGCTTCATCGATGATCCACTTGAACAGCATGTGTTCTTCACTCCCATCATCAATATGCCGGTTGGTTTTTCTGAAGATGATAAAAAACGGCTTACTGATGCGTATGCACGAATGATCACCGAAAAACTGGTTCCCACATATAAAACACTTCAGGATTTTCTGGTGAACACCTATCTGCCTGCCTGCCGCGAAACTTCTGGCATTGGTGCATTGCCAGGCGGACCAGAAACGTACAACTACCTGCTGCGGCTGAGCACCACCACAAACCTTACAGCAGATGAAATCCATGAACTGGGAAAAAGTGAAGTGGCACGCATTAAAGGAGAAATGGAAAAGGTAAAAGCGGCCATCGGTTTTAAAGGAGACCTCAATGCATTCTTCGATCATGTCCGCAACAGCAAAGAACAAATGCCTTATACAAAACCAGAGCAGGTGATCGCCAGCTTTAATGCCATACACGAAAAAATCAATCTGCGGCTCAATGATGTTTTTGACTTACGCCCCAGGGGAAGTTTTGAAGTGCGCAGAACGGAAGCTTTTCGAGAGGCATCAGCCAGTGCTGAATATGTTCCTGGTTCTAAAGACGGCTCACGTCCCGGCACTTTTTATGTTCCAATTCCATCTATAAAAACCTACAACAAATTTGCCGATGAAGCCCTCTTCCTGCATGAAGCTATTCCTGGTCATCACTATCAACTGTCGTTGCAGCAGGAGAACACTGAGTTACCTGAGTTTCTTCATCCAGAAAGCATGGGTGTGTTTGTAGAAGGCTGGGCGTTGTATTCAGAATCTCTGGGAAAGGAGCTGGGTTTATACGAAGATCCGATTCAGTATTTTGGAATGCTCAGCATGGAAATGCATCGCGCTATACGACTCGTAGTTGACACAGGCATTCATGGAAAGGGCTGGACGCGTGAACAAGCGATTCAATATTCGCTGGATAATGAAGCGGAATCGGAAGATGGCATTATTACAGAAATAGAACGCTACATGGCTACTCCGGGCCAGGCGGTTTCCTATAAAATTGGCCAGCTGAAAATCAGAGAGCTCAGAAAGAAAGCAGAAGATGCACTGGGTGATAAATTTTCTATAAAAGAGTTCCACAATCAGATATTGAATTCCGGCAGCTTGCCGCTGGTGTTGCTGGAAGAAAAGATTGAAGGATGGATTGCGAAAGTGAAAGGTTGAACAATTAACCATTCCTGATCCTGATGAAAACCATACACAATACATGCAAATGTATTTCATGTCTGATTTTTCAGGATCCCCCTTGAAGTTGTCCAGAATATGCAGTTAATTTTACTACATGTTAAACGGATCGTGTAATCGGTTTAAATTCACGTTGGCTGTTAGCCTGATGATGGTCATTTCATCGCTTGCTGTGCGCACAGGATTTCAGAAACGTTGCGCGAAAACATGGTGACCAATCAACTCGCAAAACGAGGGATAAAATCCAAAACCGTGCTGGATGTCATGCGCACTGTTGAACGACATTGGTTCGTTCCGGTGTCTCTGATCAATGAAGCCTACAACGACAGTCCATTACCGATTGGATACGGCCAGACCATATCGCAACCCTACATCGTTGCTTTCATGACAGAGGCGCTAAACCTGCAACCCAATGACAGAGTACTGGAAATAGGAACAGGCTCTGGCTACCAGGCCGCCATACTTTCAAAACTCTGCAAGGAGGTTTACACAATTGAAATTGTTCCGCAACTCGGCAAACAAGCCGACAGTCTGCTTCGGACTATGAATTATTCCAATGTATCCGTTCGTGTTGGTGATGGCTACGAAGGCTGGGCTGAAGCAGCACCGTTTGATGCGATCATTGTAACCTGTTCACCTGAGCATGTTCCCAAACCACTACAGGATCAATTGAAAGAAGGTGGCCGCATGATCATTCCGGTGGGAGATCATAATGTGCAGGAACTGGTGTTACTCACCAAAAGAAAAAGTAAACTCGTTACACAGAATAAGCTGCCGGTATTGTTTGTTCCTATGGTCGATAAAAAAGGCAAGCCTTATTAAATTTTCATTCAGACGCCTGAAGCGGAAAAAAAATTATCAGCATCAGTAACCGTGTGTTCTTCTTTCACGATAAAAATTTAGAGGGAAGATTAATTTTTTATTTACTTCTTCTTAAATGACGATTCAGTAGTTTATCTTTTTTCTACGCGCTTCACAATGACATTCGTCATCTTATCGAAATTTATTTTTCATAAGTAATCCAGCCTGGAATTTATTTTAACAAAACGGATGAATTTATTCTTCATTTTCTGAACGCAGAGATGTGCTATATCGTTTTAGTAGTGTAGTTCTTATTCATAATGAGGATTACCAGGAATGTCCTGAATACATCAGGATGGAAAATTTTAAATGGAACTTTATGAATACCACAACCAAAATCATCACTGGATTTTTAGCTGGAGCATCATTGGGTATCCTTACCGGTATTTTGATTGCGCCTAACAGTGGCAAAAAAACAAGAGAACAAATTGCAGACAAGACCAAAGATCTGAAGAACCGTATGGTGGGCTCCTATGACGATGTCAAAAAAGCTTATAACAAAGAACTGGAATCGCTTTTGAGTACAGGAAAATCAGGTATTGATTCACTGAAAAACACTTTGAAGGTATAACAACCTGGTAGTCCCAGAACGTTCTGATTTGTGGCCGGATAAAACCGGCCACAATTATTTTCGGCTAATACGTTCCCTGATTGCGATGATCACCAAAACGTTTCTTAACCGTTCGCTTTAAAGGAATCTGCATTCCACCGGTGTTCTCCAGCCAGTCATAAATATCTCCGGTTAATGTTTCTATCATGGCCTGATGTTCCGGGCTTGCAATCAGGTTGTGCATTTCATCAGGGTCTTCCTGCAAATCATAAAATTCATTCGTGTCCCAGATGCCATGATAGCGGATCAACTTATACCGATCCGTTCTCACACCATGCATGGTTGGCGTTTGTGGAAAATCATATTCCCAGTAGTACTCATAAAAGATCTTATCACGCCATGCAACTCCCTCTCCTTGCAGCAGCGGCAGAATAGACTGCCCATGAAAATGTGCTGGTTTTTCAATGCCGGCAGCAGCGAGAATGGTAGGCGCTACATCTATGTTCTGAACCATCGGCTCCATCGTTTTTGATCCTCCAAAAAGTTCCGGACAGCGAATCAGGAAAGGCACCTTGGCAGACTCCTCATAAAAATGACGCTTGTCGATCAGCCCATGTTCGCCAAATGAAAAACCATTGTCACCCATATAGATCACCATGGTCTCTTCGGCCAGTCCGTTTTTATCAAGGTAATCGAGCAAGGCTCCCACACTTTCATCAACACCCAGAAGCGTTTCGCAATAGCGTCTGTAAAAATCCGGAAAACTGATCTGGCCATGATACATGTAATCGACACCGTGCCAGCTTTCGCGTTGCATTTTCTGCCAGTCGGGTGTGCGGTCTTTGCCATAATAGGCATCCCCTTTCAAGGGTTCCTTTTTTGAAACCTCCGTTTCAATTGACTGGTTAATGGATTGCTTTCCTTTTACCTGACTATCGGATGTGCGGAATGAAGGAGGCAACTCAATGGGTTCATTTTTATATTTTCCTTTATGCCTTTGTGCCGGCATAAATTCGGCATGCACCGCTTTGTGTGACAGATATAGAAAGAATGGTTTTGCCTTATCGCGTTGCTCCATCCAGTCGACAGCATGTTCTGTTAATAAATCGCTGATGTACGTAGAGTCGCCATATGAAACCTGCTTTCCGTTGATGTTCAAGGTGGGATTGTAATAAACGCCTTGACCTTTAAAACTTTCCCAGTGATTAAATCCTGGCCGGGGTTCATCAGAATCATGACCCATGTGCCACTTGCCAAAAAAGCTTGTCTGATAACCTGCTTCCTGCAGATACTGAGGAAAATAAACCAGGTCCTGCGGAACAGGTGCCTGATTGTCTACCACGGTATGCGTATGCGAATAAAGTCCTGTGAGTATAGACGCACGACTTGGTGAACAAAGTGCCGTGGTAACAAATGCATTTTTAAACCAGGCGCCTTCCTTTGCAAGGCGATCCATACTGGGTGTTTTCAGCCAGGGCACCTTGCCGGTGAAGCCCATGAAATCAAAACGATGATCATCGGCCAAAATGAAAATTACATTTCTTGGTTTGACTCCTTTAATCCGCTGGACGGACAGCACAGGCTCTTTAGAAGTTGAGTCATCCGAAACACAGCCCGTGAAAACAAAGGCCGTCATAAAAAATAAAAAGATGATTTTCATACAGCTAATTTACCTTTTATACTTTCCTAAACTTGCCCGTAGAAAAAAATATGTACGATTGTGCTTTCCTAAAATTAATTGAAGTACGATTACTTCAGATTTAGTAATTTAAGTGCGCTATTCAACAAACTGATTTCAAAGAAGCAATTACTCACCAATAAAAAATTTAATGTCATGAATTCACGCAGAAATTTTTTACAAAAGATCACCGCGTCTGCCTTTGCTCTTCCCTTGTTACCTTCACTTGATGTGGAGGCAGCCAGCTTCGCAACCAAAGAACCTTATCAGGGGCCTGTGTTGAAGGTGGCGATTATGGGCCTGGGAAGTTATGCAAACCGCGTTGCCGAAGCGATGCAATCCTGCACGATGGCGAAAGTAACAGGCGTGATCAGCGGCACTCCTTCTAAAATAAAAGACTGGCAGGCAAAGTATAATATCCCCGATAAGAACTGCTACAACTACGAAAACTTCGACAGCATAAAAAACAATCCCGACATTGATGCGGTCTACATCATTACACCCAACGCACAGCACAAAGATCAGACGGTGCGTGTGGCAAAAGCCGGCAAGCACGTGATCTGCGAAAAGCCGATGGCGATCAATGCAAAAGAAGGCCAGGAAATGATCAATGCCTGCAAGAAAGCCAACGTAAAATTACTGATTGGATACCGGATGCACCTGGAACCCAAGACACTTGAAATCATTCGCTTGAGAAATGAAGGTGATTTTGGAAAAGTTTTATTCTTCCAGGGATTGTGTGGCTTTAGGATAGGGGACCCGAGTCAGTGGCGATTAAATAAACAACTGGCAGGTGGTGGTTCGATGATGGACATCGGAATCTATGCTGTGAATGGTGCACGCTACATGGTTGGTGAAGAACCTGTCTGGGTAACCGCCCAGGAAACAAAAACAGATCCGGTGAAATTTAAAGAAGGAGTGGATGAAACCATTATGTTTCAATTTGGTTTCCCGAGCGGTGCAGTAGCATCGTGCCTGTCTACCTATAGCATGAGTAACCTCGATCGCTTCTTTCTGAATGGTGAAAAAGGATTTGCCGAGATGCAGCCTTCTACTGGTTATGGCCCCATCAAAGCACGCACGAATAAAGGAGAATTTACGCATCCACACGTCACTCATCAGACAGTTCAAATGGATGAAATGGCGGGCATGATTCTGCAAGGCAAAAAAGCCTCTGTGCCTCTTGACGGTGAAGAAGGATTGAAGGATATGAAAATCATCGATGCCATCTACATGGCTGTGATCACCGGCAAAAAGGTTAATCTGAATTTATAAATCAAGAAAAATGTGGTGATGGATTGTTGAGGGTTTTGATCTCAACGATCCATGCCATAAACATTCCGGTATAGCTGGTGATACCGAGATGTGTTGAATAACTACGACCAAACCCGTAATCATAAAGTTTTATTGATAATAGAATAAGAATAGAGGGTACGCGATGTTGCTGTGACTATATATAATCAAAAGCCGAAGCATACAACGGCCCTGATTTTAACAGATCAATTTCCTTATCGCTCATGTTGCGATAGGAAGTCATGATATACACGCCCGAGTCTTTCACAAACTGTTGCATCAATCCAAGATTTCCCTGTTGCTGTATCGCTTCACGATACGGACAATTTTCTCCCATCCAGAACAACGCAGAATTCAATTTCTCCTGATGAAGTAATCCTTCAAACAATTTCAGTAAAGTATGTTCATGGCCCGGCTTAAAATAGATTCCTTCAAAAGCGAGAAACTCAAACTTCTTCGGATTAAAAAGTTTATTGATGAATGGAACATTCGGCAGAACGTGCATAATGACTTTTCCCATGAAGCCCGGCATGTTGTTGATGGCCCAGTGCACGCGATGAAGCTGACACCCTGCCACCACCTCACCATTTTCACGAATGACAAAGTAATTGTCCTTCAAAAAAAGATAATCGAAATGCACGAGCACATGTTTTGAATAAAACGCTTGTAACAGATCAAGCATCTCTTTTCTTTCGCTCTCTGTTTTTATCCGCGCAATGATTTTTTGTTCCTTGGGGAAAAACCGGCTGAATGCACTTACGCTCAACAAACCGAGCGGCTCATAGCCAGCGTTCTCTACCACTTTGTATGAACGGATATTTCCTTTCTCTACGCAGCCAACATAAATTGTTTTCTCTGTCTCTGCATCACGCACCACTTCCATCACCTTGCCTCCATAATACTTCATCAGTTTTTTCCCGCGAATCGCATCTGATGCAGCAAAGTAGCGGATGATGTAACAGTTATAGACCGAGCCAAGAACCAAGGGTGCCGTGTGGCAAAACACAGCGGTTCCTACAATCTCCTCATCTTTTTGTACGGCAAACAGATACGGGTTTTTTAAAAGCCGCACCAGCTCACTGGAATTTTTGCGTTCGTAAACGGCTCCGGCACTTCCCCAGTTGGTCTGCTCAAAGAATGAAATTATTTTTTCCGGCACTCCTTCATATTTCCAGATGGAGTATTCTTCTTCTTGGAGCACCAGGGTCTTTTCCATTTACTTACAATTCAGATGCTATTTCTCCTGCATATCAATCTGACCAAGGTGTGAAGCCTTGTGCGTAACGCGGCTTAGCATCACATTGAGTTTATTGCGATGAGGTTCTTTTTTAAAATCCTCTTCCGACACCGCCATATGCCGGCCATGCCAGTCACTCTCGCTCATACTTTTAAAAGTGCGGTCCAGCTCGGCAATAATCGCCTTCCACTTGATATTCAATTCTTCTCGTGATAGATGACCTGTCTGATTCGTGCCACGCTCATGATGATAGATCTTCGCCAGTTCAGGAAACATTCGGCTTCGTATTCCAAACAATTCCAGTAAGGCATCATCGGTATCAGCAAGATGACCCAACAGCCACGATGGTGAGTTTCCACCATTCACAATGGGCTTATTAAAATTTTCATCACTGATTGCTTCAAATGCCTTTTGCATTCTGCGGTTGTAAACATCCCATTGCAGCAGACATATTTCGAGCGTTGTCATCGTATTTTCTGTTTATGTAATTCACAATAAAGTTACACTTTCTGGTTGCTGATAAAAGAAAGAAGCATCATCGTTTAGATGAATATTTAAATGGAAGATAAGGCTCCTCTTTACTTCGCTCTCACATATTGATTCGGCCATACGATATCTTCACCCAGTTCCCTGGCGGCTTGCAATGGGAAATACGGATTGCGAAGTGATTCCCTTGCTATTAAAATCAAATCAGCTTTTCCGGAAGCAAGAATTTCTTCCGCCTGCTCAGCACTAGTAATTAATCCAACGGCACCTGTAATAACCCCCGCTTCTTCTCTTATGCGTTCAGCAAACGGAACCTGATAGCCAGGACCGAGTGAAATTTTCTGATGTGCCACTGCACCTCCTGAAGAGCAATCAATAACATCAACGCCCTGTTGCTTTAAAATTTTTGCAAGCATTACCGACTCTTCTATGTTCCAGCCTCCTTCTGCCCAATCGGAAGCTGAGATGCGTACAAATAAAGGTTTTTGTTCAGGCCAGCATTCCTGAACGCCCTTCACAATTTCCTGCAGCAAACGAATCCTGTTTTCGAAAGAACCACCGTATGAATCAGTTCTGTGATTTGTCAGCGGTGAAAGAAATTCATGAATAAGATAACCATGTGCTGAGTGAATTTCAAGTACATCATATCCAATATCAGCAGCGCGCGCAGTTGCATTTTTAAAGTCATCAATAATTTTTTTTATTCCTTCACCAGTTAGCGCAGTGGGCGCCAGTGTTCCTTCCAGAAATGGAATGGCTGAAGGTGCTACGGTTTGCCAGCCGCCTTCATGAACACTCAATTGTTTTCCACCCTTCCATGGTTCAGCATGACTTGCCTTGCGGCCCGCGTGTGCCAGCTGAATGCCTGTCTTGCTTCCCTCTGTGTGAACAAATGAAACGATGCTTTTCAATTTTTCTATTTGCTCATCATTCCATAAGCCGAGATCGCCAGGTGAAATCCTTCCCTCAGGTGAAACCGCGGTTGCTTCCTGAATGATAAGACCTGCGCCACCAACAGCACGGCTGCCGAGGTGTACCAGATGCCAGTCACTGGCAAGGCCATCCTCTGCCGAGTACTGACACATGGGAGAAATTACAATCCGGTTTTTTAAAGTAACCGATTTAATTGTGAGAGGTGTAAATAGTCTGGACATAGTGCTGACAAAATGTAAATTATTCAGTTCGAAAAATATAAACCTGATATCAAAGAACGAACTAAAAATCTGCACTTCTTCATTCTGCCACAGATTATAAAAGATTCCTCTACTTTAACTTACTTTAGATATAAATTTTACCGTCATGCAAAAGCGCACCTTTCTAAAACTTTCGTCTGCCTTAGTAACCGGATCTGTTTTCACACCACTACTTTCATGTATGCCCGATAAAAAAGAACAAGCTGCCGCGCTCAAAAACTGGGCGGGCAACTTAACCTACAGCACCACGAATGTTTTCGAGCCTGGTAATTTAGCAGAAGTGCAGGAAGCCATAAAGCAGTGTAATAAAGTAAGGGCCCTTGGCACACGACATTGCTTCAACAGGATTGCCGATTCAGAGGACAATCTTATCTCTACACAAAATCTGAACAAGACCATTGATATTAACCTTAAGGCACGCACCGTAACGGTTGATGCCGGCATTCGCTACGGTGAATTCTGCAAGCAAATTCATAGCGCAGGGTTTGCCATCCATAACCTGGCATCACTGCCACATATTTCAGTAGCCGGTGCTTGCGCCACAGCCACACATGGCTCTGGTGTTACCAATGGTAACCTTGCTTCGGCTGTTTCTTCTCTTGAATTAGTGAAGGCTGATGGCGAAGTCATCACGCTGTCGCGCGATAAGGATCCTGATTTTTATGGTGCCGTTGTAGGGCTTGGTTCATTGGGTGTTGTAACAAAAATTACCCTTGATCTGGTGCCTGCCTTTGATGTGCGTCAGGATGTGTATCTGAATTTACCCATGTCACAACTCGAAAATAATTTTGATGAAATCATGTCGGGCGGATACAGCGTGAGTTTATTCTACGACTGGCAAACAGAAAATATCAATCAGGTCTGGATCAAACGTGTAGTGAAAGAAGGTGAAGCAATAACTGCAGATTCTGAATTTTTTGGTGCAACATTAGCCGATCGGAATGTTCATCCTATTCTTGAACTCTCTGCCGAAAACTGCACGGAACAAATGGGCGTAGCCGGCCCGTGGTATGAACGCCTTCCCCACTTCAAAATGAATTTCACACCGAGCAGTGGTGAAGAGTTGCAGGCTGAGTTTTTTGTTCCCCGTCAGCATGCCGTTGAAGCCATCAAAGCCGTGGCCTTATTGCGCGATGAAATAAAACCCGTTCTCATGATCACCGAAATAAGAACGATTGATGCCGATAATCTGTGGATGAGCCCCTGTTATCATCAGCCCAGTGTTGCGATACACTTCACTTTAAAACAAGATATTGACGGAGTGAATGCGTTGCTTCCCAAAATTGAAGAAAAGCTTTCTCCGTTTAATGTTAAACCACACTGGGGAAAATTATTTACCATCACTCCCGAAACGTTGAAAGCCCGCTATGAAAAGTATGATGACTTTCAACAGTTGATTGATCGCTATGATCCGCAGGGAAAATTCAGGAATGAGTTTATGAAGAACAATGTATTGGGTTCAACAATTTGATTGGTTAGCGGTAAATGAAATCTATTACTAAAATTACGAAGTACATAGGAGCGGGACTCTTAATTAGCATTATCCTTCTGCTTGTTGTTTTCTGGCAGCCTGATATTCCTGTCGGTCAACTGAAAGAAAAATATGCAACCGGCTCCTCACAGTTTGTTTCCCTTGGCGGGATGGATGTTCACTTTCGTGATGAAGGTCCATCGAATGACACGATTCCACTGGTACTTCTTCATGGCACCTCCTCTTCACTTTTAACCTGGGATGCGTGCACGAAAGTATGGACTAACGATCATCGTGTGATCAGAATGGATTTGCCAGGTTTTGCTATAACCGGTCCCAATCCAGAACAGGATTACAGCATCAAAAATTATGTTGCTTTTGTAGATCAGTTTCTTCAAACACGGAATGTAAAGCAATGCTACCTCGCTGGAAATTCACTGGGAGGATTGATCGCGTTTCAATATGCTGCCACCTATCCCGACAAGGTGAAGAAAGTAATCTTGATTGATCCGGCAGGATACCCGATCAAAAATGCAAAAGGATCGCTGGCTTTTACCTTGGGAAAAATTCCTGTGTTAAAACATATTTTAACGGTCATCACACCCGTGTCGATTGTTCGTAAAAGCCTGGAGGATGTTTATGGTAACAAAAATCTCATAAGCGATGAGCTGGTGGAACAATATCGTGATATGACCTGCCGTGAAGGAAATCGCAATGCGCTTCTCGCCCGCCTATCGATGGATCAGGCAGGAGACACTTCGCTTGTAAGCAAAGTCACCATGCCCTCATTAATAATCTGGGGTTCGCTTGATCAATTGATTCCCCTTGACAATGCGTATAAATTTCAACGCGATCTGCCGATGGATACGCTGGCCATTTTACAAGGCGTTGGCCATGTGCCTATGGAAGAAACACCAGAACTGGTGATTCCACTGGTGAATGATTTTATCAGAAAATAATTATCCCTTCAACTTCTTCAGAAACGCTGCGCTTTCTTGCAGCACAGGCATATTCATTTCCACGAAAGTGTTTTTAACGCCTCCGGTCTTTGCTGCTTTGAAGAAATCATTCCAGTCCGTTTTGCCTTTGCCAAGCGCCACTTGTTCCTGGCCAACACCCGTCCAGTCATACAAGTGTGCCGAGACAAATCTTCCAGGATATTTTCTGAAATAATCCGCAGCTTTATATCCGGCAATCATTACCCAGAGCTGGAATTGCATTTTCACCAGCTGAGGATCCAGTCGCTCCAGCAAAACATCATAGATCAGCTGACCTTCGCGTTTTTCAAATTCCGTGTTATGATTATGAAACACCATAGGCAATCCGTGAGTCTTTGAAAGTTCCCCTAACGCATTCGCTTCATCGGCTGCTTTTTTCCAGTCATCAAGCTTCGCATCTCTTGGTAAACCAAATGAAGATATCACCATTTGATCCAGCTCCAGTTCATTGGCAAAATCCATCCTGTCTTCAATGTTTTCTTTCAATTCCTTGAAACCATAGTGACAGCTCACACAGGTAAGTCCTGCATCATTGATGATTTTTTTCATCTCCGCTGCTTTCAGATTTTGCAAAGTGCCAAAGCCCGAAGTGACATAACCCGGAGGAGAGCACATCTCCACACTTTGATAACCCATACCCGCCATCATTTTCATCGTGCCCGCAAAATCTTTTCCTATCAGATCGCGCACAATCCAGCTTTGAAAACCAATCAGGCCAATGTCATTGGATTTTTTTTCAACTCCTGCCTGTAACCATGCTGGTGCAAACAATGAAGCGCCCGCCAGTGCAGCAGCACTTTTATTGATGAATTCTTTTCTCGTGATCGTACTCATAAAAATAAAATTTAGTAGTTAGTCATAATTAAATCGAAGACGGGTCCCATCCTTTGCGATACTCGCGTGACAGATATCTATTGGCATCGGGCACATTCGTAATCTTCATGGCAGCTGCATCATAATACAACGTCTTGCCTGCACGCAAAGCAACTGCATATAAATTAATTGCTTCCGTAAGTGGCCACGCATCCCGTATGCTTCCCGGACATTGTTTGCCAGTTAAACATCCTTCAATAAACGCTTTGGGAATATATTGATCAGTATTATCGCGCTTAGGGTGGCTGAACGATTCACCAGTACGTTTCCCTGAAATGATCTGTGGATTATTCGCATGGAAGCCCGCGAGAATTTTTCCCTGATCGCCCACGAACATCATTCCTTCTGCAGGCAGTTCTTTGTTTTGCTGATAGAGTTCTTCCGGCACGGGAGGTCGCATGCCTCCATCATACCAGCATAAATCAACAGCCGGTCTGGTACCCTTTGCAGGGAATTTAAACCGAACTGTGCTTGCCATCGGAAATGCAAAATCATTCTTCACGCGAAAAGGAACTTCTTCATTAAATCCACACACATGACTCAACGTTGGTTCAATAATCGTGGGCGCCTCCAGTTGCAATGCATTGAAGACAGTCCACAAACTGTAATGACCCATATCGGCCATAGAGCCACCACCGAAGTCATACCACCCTCTGAAAACCATGCTTGTGTAATGGGGATGATACGGTCTTTCACTCTCTGGTCCGAGCCACAAATCCCAATTGAGTCCTTTCGGGATGGGAGGTGTGTCCGCTGGTTTTGTAGAGTATTGTGGCCACACCGGCCGGTTGGTCCAGTTATGTACTTCTTTCAATGTGCCGATGGCGCCACTGTTAATCCACTCCATGGTCTTGTCCATGGAGTTGTTGGCTTCCCATGCAATGAGGTGCGTGGTGGCGCTGGTCTTCTTAGCCAGGTCAATTACCTGTTTGCCTTCCATCACACGATTTGAAATCGGCTTGTGAGTAGTAACATGTTTGCCTCGCTTGAGTGCTGCCGTGGCTATGATGCCATGAAGATGATCGGGCGTCATAATCTTGACGGCATTCAGATCTTTTTCTTTTTCAAACATCTCACGGAAGTCTTCATAAGCTGCGCAACTTTTGAATTTCTCTGCTGCGCGCTGGTTGGCATAATACGTGTCAACAATCTCTTTTGCATTGTCTCTTCCGCCAGGAATCACATGATCACCACCGGGAGCCCATGTGGGTTTATTGAGTTTCTTTCTGATTTCATTGACTAAATATTCTTTCCCCCAGTCGCGATAGCCCACCGCTTCTTTATTGGGATCGCACACGGCCACGATCTGAACTTGCGGGGCCGACAATAACCCAACCATTTCACGAAGCCCTTGTGTACCCGTGCCGATATAAGCCAGTGTGAGCTTATCGCTTGGAGCAACAAAGTCATTGCCGCCCAGCACATGCCGAGGCACAATGGTAAAAGCAAGTGCTGCCGAAGCCATGCCCCCGATAAATTTTCTTCGATTGATGGAAGTAGATTTTTTATTTTTTTTCATGCGCTGATTTTTATTTTTCAAAGTTTGGCCACATGGAATTCGCATCTGATTAACATACCGTTTGATATAGCGGTTTTTATGCTCATTTCATGTTGCCGAAATAATTAATGGTGATATAATCGCCCAAAGCAATCTACTTATTTCACCCGCCAGACGCTACTACATTTATGTGAAGGGCGGATTCCGTTCTCAGCCATTTAACTTTCATCCATTCCATTCCCAGAAAGAAGCGTAAACTTTCGATTTTCTCGCAGTACCTTTAGATATTAATCACGCTTATATGTCAAAAAAAGTACTCATCACCCGCATCATTCCCGACACGGCTTACAACATGCTGACACAAGCAGGATTTGAAGTAAGTGTATGGGAGGGAAGCGGCCCCATGACACAACCGCAGTTGATTGAGCGGGCGAAGCAGGTTGACGCCCTCATGCCGCTTGGCGCGGATAAGCTCGACAAATATTTTTTCAGTCAGTGTTCACACCTGAATGTAATCGCACAGTTTGCTGTTGGCTATGATAACATCGATGTGGAAGAAGCAACACGTTTACGAATTCCTGTTGGCAATACTCCTGATGTATTAAGTGATGCCACCGCTGATATTGCTTTTGGTTTGATGATGGCGGTTTCCCGTAAGATGTTTTACCTGCATAAAAGTATAGAGCGTGATGAATGGAAACAGTTTGAGCCGCTCAAAAATCTAGGGCAGGAGCTTACCAGAAAAACGCTCGGGATTTTTGGAATGGGAAGAATCGGTATGGTGATGGCGCAACGTTGTCGTGGAGCTTTCAACATGGATATTATTTATCACAACCGCACTCGTAATGCCGAAGCAGAAAAACTTTATGGAGCCCGGTATGTTTCGTTTGATGAACTGTTACAGCAAAGCGATGTGCTCTCTGTGCACAGTGTGCTAAGTGACGAGACCCGTGGTTTATTTAATAAAGATGTATTCAGCAGGATGAGAAAGAGTGCGATCTTCATCAATACATCGCGTGGCGGAGTTCACAACGAAGAAGATCTTATTGAAGCCTTACGTTCAGAAACTATCTGGGGGGCAGGACTTGATGTGACCAATCCGGAGCCTATGCATGCCAACAATCCATTATTGCAAATGCCGAATGCCGCAGTGCTTCCACACATTGGTTCTGCCACCGTGGAAGCAAGAACGGGCATGGCACGACTTGCCGCAGAAAATATTATAGCGTTTTATGCTACCGGCAATATGCCGCATTGTGTAAACCGGGAAGTACTCAAATAAATTGAAACTGAGCAGCCATCCGGATTAATGTGGCTGTATTCTTTACTTCAAATTTTGCCAGGAGATTTTTGCGGTGAGTATCCACGGTAGTAGTGCTTATGAAAAGTTTTTCTGCAATATCATGGTTCGTAAGTCCTTCGGCAATTAATGCGAGCACTTCTTTCTCCCTTCTGGTGAGTATTGGTTTTTTTGAATCATCGTTGCGCTTAATAACGGAGACTGCTTCCTCGCTTAAATATTTCTGACCATGCATCACGGCATCAATGGCTTCACAGAGTTCTTCTCGCGTTGCATTTTTCAGCACGTATCCCGAAGCTCCGCTTTCCATCATTTTTTCAATGAAGCTTTGCTGGTTAAACGAGCTTAGTCCGACAATGTGAATAGCGGGATACTTTACCTTCACTTCATTACATAAGATGATACCATTCTTATCCGGAAGATTAATATCCATTAAAATTACATCCGGCTGCATTGTTTGAAGAAAAGCGAGACAGGATTCCGCATTCATGGCGTGCCCCACGAATTCAAATCCCTTCTCATTTTGCAGCAGGGAACGGATTCCTTCAATCACCATGTAGTGATCATCTACGATGAAAACTTTAATATTCATTCTACACCGTTATATCAATATGAACTGAGGTGCCGTGCTCCTGATCAGACTTTACATCAAGTTTCCCTTTTAGGAAATCCACCCGACTCCGGATGTTACCCCAACCCAATCCCGTTGATCGGGTCAGCAGGGTGGTATCAAATCCTCTTCCATCATCCTCAACCGTAATGGCAATTTGTCTATCCGTATGTGTAACCTGCACGATTGCCGTCTTTGCCCCTGCATGTTTCATCGTATTGTTGATCAGCTCCTGGATGATCCTGTAAATGTTGATGGCAATCGTTTGCTCAAGAGGAATATCTTTCAATCCGATTGACTGGTAACTTACCTGCAAGGAACCACTTTGATTAATGTCGTTACAAAAATCTTTCAGTGCGGTATCCAGGCCAAACTTTACCAAAGCCTCTGGCATCATGTTGTGCGCTACCCTGCGCATTTCCTTTATGGAACCATCCAGCATATCGATGCTCCGCTCAAAAGCCTGTTGGTTTTCAGGCGTCATGATTAGGTTTTTTTTCATGGTTGTAAATGAGTATTTCAATCCCGACAGCATTCCGCCCAATCCATCATGGAGGTCTTTGGCAAGACGGGAGCGTTCCTGTTCTTCACCTTTTAATACAGCTTCGGTGGCCAGCAATTGCTTCTCCGTTTCCAGTTTTTCAATCCTCTGGCTTTGAAGTCTTTGTCTATGCAGGAAGTTTCTGTAGGAAATGAAACCCAATAAGATGAGTAAAATGAAAGCACCCAAAAGGAAATAATTCAGTCTGGTTTTTCCTCTTAGTTGAGAATCCTGTAAAAGTATTTTTGCTGCCTTTTTCTCCATTTCATATTTTGTTTCGAGAGCAATTGCGTACTCCGACAACTCTTTTTCATGGGCGGCAGCGTCTATATCACCACATTTTGTATCATAGAGAATGCCAGAAACAAAATCATGTTGTGCATATTTGACTTTTGACATACTGCTGTATAGGGCAAGTAGTGCATCATCTATAGAGTCCTGCTCTGCAATTATTATTCCTTTTAGCAATTGATCTTCAGCTTGCTTGAATTGTTTCTGAACGATATAATTTTTGGCATTGATTACATATTGAAAACTTCTCTGCTTATTATCAAAGTTCGGATACTTGTTGTTTAATTCGTTCAATGATAAGGTTGTTTCCGCAAGTCCTAAAGTATCACCAACATTAAAATAAGCCCCGCCAAGATTTATAAGTGCATTTCGTATAGACCGTGTTCTGTTTATGAGTTTGCCTATTTCAATTTGCTTTTTCAACAATTCAATGGCTTTAACATTATTATTTAAATCAATATAGCACATTGCCAGGTTGTTTATTGATACTAGTAATCCAACTGTATCGGCATAGCGTTCGCCAGCTTCAATCCCTTTAAGCGCGTATTCAATAGCTTTGTTATACTGGTTTAGGTCCACATAAAGCCAGGAAAGGTTCCCGAAATTGGCAGCAATATTTGAGGTATCTCCGATTTCAGTAGTTAATTGCAGAGCATATGTTGCATATTTTACTGCAGAGTCGTTCATACCCAGGTTATGATAAATATTAAAGATGGCCCTGCTTGTAGTGGCTTCCTCAAACAAGTTTTTATTTTGTTTAGCAACTTTCATTGATTTCAAACAATAGTCTAGTGCAGTTTTAAAATCCCTCTGCGCATGGTATATCTTCACGAAATCATGAAAGCATCTGTGCTTATATTTTTCAGCATTTAATTTCATGATCAGTTCCTCGCACAATTTGTTGTAATACAATGCTGAATCTAAATCTGTAATAAAGTACTCTCTTTCTATTTCAATGAGGAGGTTGACCCTATTGGTATCCTCCTTTTGTGCTGAGAGGAGTTGAAGCAAACTATCTCTTTTCATTCCCTGCCCGTAATTGTCGATAAGAGGCGTCAGGAGAAATATGATGAAATAAATTTTTCTCATTTCAGGAAAATAAGCTTTTACATCCGTCTGCAAATAAAGGTAATTGTTCAACCATAGCCTCTCCCCTTTTTCCATGATTTTTCACTAGCAGTGAAATCTCCTGTTTTTAGGGGATTGAAGCGTGCCGATTTGATCGGGACATTTATACCATCAAACCAATAAAAACAGACCATGAAAAAGTTTCCCCTTGTATTCGGTTTAGTTTTCATCACTATTAATCTCATGTTCGCACAAGAAAAACCTAAACCAAAAGAAAAGGACAAGCCTCCTACTCAAAAAGAAATGGAAGACCTGATGAAGGAAGCGCAAAAAGAACTCGATAACCTGAGTGAAGAGGATAAGAAGATGATGAAAGAGATGGGGATAAAAATCCCATCCATGAAAGATGTGCCACAGGTAACTGACCAACAGCTGGCCGATGCTGCCGAAGAAGATGGCAAGGTGATTCCCTCCAAAAAAACAGACTTGATTGCACGAATTCCAAAAAAAGTAATGAGCAAAGCTGAGGTGGCGTCCTACATCAAAACAACCAATACTTCCATTGCCAGTATCATCAAACCTAAATCAAAAGAGCTGGCAGAGAAGGCCATGCTACAATTTAAAAATGATCCCCATTATGGAGCCATGATTGCGTCTTCTGCCAATGGCATGTGGATGATGGGCCTGAAGGAACCCGCTATATATCTCATGGGCAAAGCAGCAGAAGTATTACCTAACGCTGACAATTATAATAATTATTCCGCCTATTTAACCATGACGGGTGCAGGTCACATGGCGATACCTGTTTTACAAAAACTGAATAGTATCCATAAAAACAATTCCACTATTCTTAATAATCTCGGTCAGGCCTGGTTGCAATTGGGTGATGGCGACAAGGCTGAAAAATATTTAGACAGTGCCATCAGAGTCTATGCCTATCACCCACAGGCAAACTATACAAAATGTTTAATCCTTGAGTCCAAAGGAAAGAAGGCCGAAGCCGTTGTAGCCTTAAAACGTTCGCTTAAACACAGTGGAACCAAGGATAAGATCGATAAGCTTAGTGAACTTCAAAAAGATCTGCAAGAAAAATCTAAATACTATATACCCCGCAGCTATGTCTCCACTTCGTTTAACCTGGGTGTATACACAGCTCTAATACCTAAAGCCTATTCCATGGCTGATGGAGGAGCAATTGAAAAGGAATGGGAATTTTTTAGAACACAATTAAGAGCTGAAAAAGAAGGGTTGGATGCTGCAATAAGGTTAGCCGAGAAACTGACCGAGCAGGAAACGAAGCGAATCGGAGACAAGGCTACCAAAAATGGAGAGATCGGTTTTGCTCCCTATTACTTTAAAGCCCTTGACAGATTTAACAGATATACAGCAGGTAATTTCAGTGAGTTTAAGACCAATTCAGATGGTGAGAAAATAGTCAAGTATTTAACGGAATGGGCCGAGCTTAAGCAAGCATTTAGTGATGAGTTACAAAAAGAGCATGAACGGTTTAACGACTTAATTAAGTCGGGGGCAAACGTACAGGTCAACTGCGAAGGTAATGTGCCCATTGTAAATAAGTATGTCAGTAAAATAAATATACTGAATCAGAGTTTTAACGAACCCTTAGTCAGGCAAGCTGTCACCAATGCCTATAATACATACTATTATGGAACAGCTATTGCGCTCACCGATGGAGCGGCATTAGGGTTTGTGCTGGGGGTAAAAAGAACTTTTGTGCAAACGTTGCTGGAAATGAAACATGAATCGTATAGCACCGGATGTGCGACAGAAAAAGAAAAGGAGTATAAAAAACGAAAACTTCCAGACTATGATAAGGTGAATTGCCTGACAAGTTCTACATTATATGTTCCTCTTACTGGTCAAATTACCATTCGCTGTAACGAAATGGAAACTATTTTTAATCCAGCCTTTATTCCAGTTAAAGCATCGTGGACTGAAAATTTCAATACCAATAACATAGAACAAGCTTCTATCGGTGTAACGGTTAAGGCCGTTGATCTAACTCTTGCTGGAAAATTTGATAAGCAGGGAAATCTTCAAAGCGGAACAGTAAGCGTTGGTAAAAACATCAAAGGCGTAGATGTATCGGTTAATGGAGAGTTTGATGCCAGTGGCTTTAAAAAAGGAAGTGTCGAACTGGGTATTGATGGTGCTATAGCCCTGTTACCAACAAGTATAACCGATGCAGCTCCCATAGATTTGTCCATGAAAGGAGAATTAGGTGTTGGCTTAGAATTAGGTCCTGAAGGCATTACCGATATATATGTAAAAGAAAGTACGACCTTGGACATGGCCGCCAGTGTGGAAGCTGATATTGGGAAAGAAGGCAATGAAGCTTTAGGTTACATAAATGAAATAGCAAAAGGTGCCGATATTGATATACCCGAACCCAAATTGTCGGCTGGCGCTTCAATCAGTGCCGATAATCGAGTTGGTGTAAATAGTGGCTACAGTGCACATTCGGCAGGTGAGCTATCCGGTTTAAAATAGAATATAAATTAATGCTATATGAAAAATATTCTGATGTTTATATGCCTGGTAACAAGTTGTAGCCTTTCTTTCGCCCAACGCACCGATCAACAAATCATTGCAGACAGTGTCATCGGCTGGGAGAAAATCTACAACTTCAAAGGCAAGCAATACAAACCTCTTACCATTGAAGGCTTAATCTACTCCAGCTATAAAGTAGCCTTGTGCGATACCTTTACCCGGTGGATACAAAAAAGCTACACGCCTATAGGTGGTTGGGGCACCATAAAAAGTAACCTTACAGTGTCGATAAAAGACGGCCCAAGACCAATAAGTATGGGCACGATTTCTTCAACGTGGGACGTAGCGTTTGACAAGTCCAGAAAAAAACTTGAAAAGATTTCAGAAACCTGGACGCCCATCTGGATTTATACAAATGATTTACCCGGCAATGGTCCGGTGTATTTCCTCAACACGCCCAAGCAATACTATTTTACGCGCTGGAAAAATGACTATGACAAAATCTTTACCGATCCTGAAGTTATTGATCGTGTAAAAAAATTCGGGTTGCATAGTGGCTCTACTTTTTCAAAATACATTGTTTACTTCTGGGGCACGTATGTTAGTGTTATCTTAATACCCAGTGACAAACTACCCATGGTGCCAGTAACCAAAGGCGAATTTTTAGATCAGTGTGCTTCAGCTCTTCAACGTAGCTATGTAAAGGACAAAGAGGAGATCATTTATCAAACTCAGAAAGATCCTCAAAAAAGAGCCAGCGACATAAAATGGCTTGATGAAAATACACATGCCAGCCGTCTGAAAGGCCTTGCTATGTTGAAGGAAAAATATAAAAGCAGGCTAAATGAACCTGCAGTGATGAGAAACTTTAGCGGACCAGATGCCATTACCTTTAAAAATAACGATGATATTTTTATAGAGGGGGCCATTGGTAAAAATGACGGTGGTTATCCGGTTTACAAATACGAAACCGATGTGTTTGAAAACAGTAAAAAAGACAAACCGCTCTGGATAGCCATTAGCTGGGAACCACAGATAGAAACCGGTCCTGTAAAAAGATATGAGATACATCGTTCGATGATAAATCACTTTAACTACGAGTATGTGTATGATTACTTTTTTAACCCAGAAAAAGTGAAAGGAAAATTTTATCGCCCCATGAATGAAGAATCATTAAAAGCCACATTGGATAAATACAACAAAAAGGAATATACCAAAACACCTGCTTTGAAATTGCCAGTTGGTGTTCACTTTATGGATGATTTTTCAACCAATGCTGAAGGATCTGTTCCTGCAGGCTGGTTTTCCAGTGATGGAGGAAATAAAGGTTCATCGATGGTTACCACCGTGAAAGAATTCCCGGGCAAATGGGTGCAATTGGGGAAAAACAATACTATAACTCCTTCAACATCGCTTAAGTTGCCATTACCTGAAAACTTCGCACTCGAATTTGATGTAGCCACCAGCGAGTTTTCCGGAAGAACCGGAGGGAATATTGAAGTGGAACTAGCTGATAAAAAAAATGGTACCACCATTAAATTTAATCTTACTCCGGGCGATGCGCAGGCATTTTCCAGCTATGCCAGCACGGCTCAATTGGAATTTCAATTGCCCCGGGAAATTAAATATTATGCCACTTATACGTCCATCAACTTCAATGACTTTAGCAACGAAAACAGAAAGGCTCACATCGCAATCAAAAAAACCGGAAGACAATTCCTTATATTTATCAACGATCAACAAATACCTTATCTGGATAAATACAAAAAGGATAATAGTCAGGAATATTTATTGCCCGCAGGCACCACGTTCAATTCATTAAAATGGTGGAACCGCACCAGGGAACCAAATGACAAAGCATATCTCGGCAATATAAAGATCACGAAAAATTAAAACCCATTACTCATAAAGCATCGTAAACCAAATTATTATGAAAACAATCCTTTTTCTTCTGCTCCTCTCACCCATCATTAGTTTTTCACAAAAAACAGATGTGTATGTTAGGCTCACCGATCCCAAGGGAGTTCAAATCAAAGGCGAATCCACCATTAAGGGTTTTGAAAGGTGGATCGGAGCAACTACCATCATTGCTAGCGGTAAAAATAACACTGAACTAACTTTTACCATGCCCGTAAGTGGTGCCTCTGCAGATTTGAAGAAAGCACTGGCCAATGGTGACGTGTTGTTAAACGGACAGGTTACTGTTGTATCACCAAATCCAACCACGGGCTATCCCGCAACCTCTTACACCATCAAAATGGAAAACATTGCCGTAACAATATGTAGCGAAGCCATGGGCTGCAATAATGTTATGACTACTTCTGTAACCCTTCAAGCTGCACGCATTGGCTGGACGTATTATCAAACCGATAAAGCAGGAGCGCAAGTGGTATCCAGAAAATTCGGATGGGATGCTGACGCTCAGGCAGAGTGGACAAATTTTTAAATTAGTGCTCCCAATTTTATATGAAAAAAATACTTCTACTCCTTTTTCTGTACGTTTTTGTGACATCCACATATGCGCAAAAAAAACTTATCCCCGTTAAAAAATCTACTGTAACCGGTATTGATTTACCCAACGGCAGCAAACAAGATGGCAGACTGATGAGTCAATCCATGGCTGGTTTTATGATGGACACGGAAAGTGATAAAAGGAAGACAACGTTGCGCACCGCGGAAGTGTTGATATTGCCTCCAGTTTCTTTGAGTAAGTTTAATAAGGACACACTTGTGCAGCGGCTTTCCTCTAAAAACTGGAAAATTGTAGCTACTGAAGGAGATACTTATTTATGGCTTCAGAAAGACAAGAGTTTTGTGATCGCTTATTTTTCAATTGAAACAAAAGAGACCAGCCTCTATTTTGCAGAAACTACTTCCACTCCTGACTTCAATACCCAAGTAGAAACCACCACGAGCCAACCCGCTGCGCAACCAGTAGTTGAACCTTCCTCAAAAGCTGTAATCCCCGCTGCACAACCTGTCAATCAACCAACTCCTCAAACCGTAACTCAATCTCCTCAAAACAAAACGACTAACACAAGTATTAACTCACCGATTGTTGGAATCTGGAGAAGAGGGACGGGTGGCTCAAACTACGGAGGCCGCTGGAGTTCTACCGGGTATCAATATACATTTAACACGAACGGAACCTATACGTACATTATAAAAACATACGTGGAAGACGATCCCGAAACATTGTTGACGCGAGAAAGCGGCACCTTTGCAATTAGTGGAAACACCGTTACTCTTGATCCAAAAACAAATGTGATTGAAGCGTGGAGTAAATCCAATGGTGGTGATAATTATAAAGCTCTTATAACACGGCAGAATAAGCCATTGGAAAAAATAACGTACCAGTTTACCCTACATTACTTTCCGGAACTTAAAGAAACTGGCCTTGTTCTAATCTACAGCAAGGAAACAATACGAGATGGAAAATACAATGCAAGCGATGCCTTTCCCACGGGTTGGAGGTTTAGTCCGGCTGGCCCTGAATATAAACCCATCCAGTTGCCAGGTGACTTACAAACAACAACCGAGGAAGTAAAAAAAGATCGGCACAGCAAAACACACCAATAGCAAACGGAAAATTCGCATTCTCCACCACCAACTTTGACGATGGCTGGATAAGTACGGTTCAGGAGGATTGGATACAAGTGGTAAAAGGCAATATTAAAGTTCTGCTCCATTATCCCACTTCGAAAATTGATCTATCCAGTGCAGACTATAAAACCATTTCAAATAATGCCTGGAATACCTTGGTGGCTCCCCGATACAACAGCCTCACTAATTTTTTCTTATTTGGCGGAAGTCCAGATTTTGAGCGGCCTCATTTTGTGTCAGCCGATGTTACTGAAAATGCAACTGGCAAAAAGGTATATGTAGCGCTTTTTAAAAAAGGACAAAGCGGATGGATTGAAATCATTTCCCCTGATAAAAACAGTTTTGTGCAAATCTTTGGCTTAGATAATAACAAAATCGACTATTACGTTGATAGCAAGGTGTGGGAACCTCTACAAAAGATGGCGAATTATAATAAGTTCGCTGTTGCTGCTTCTGACCTAAAAGGTAAATGGACCAGTAACTTCTCCGGTATGCAGCAATATGTAAACGCATATA
>CAWFDB010000009.1:0-142148 GCA_963814575.1 uncultured Bacteroidota bacterium
AAAAATCCTGATCAATACTGGTATGTTGAAAATGGAGTGCTGAAAGGAAATTAACTCAATTCGATGTTTCGTTAAGATGAATTTGAAGAGAGTTCTGTAAGGATACAGACCATGGTAGAAAAATTGAAGTGTGATCCGTGACACAAAAGAAGGCAGGAAAGACACATACCTCGTACCACAGGATATCCATATCAATGATAACTATGACACTTCTTTCAAAACTGGTTTCGTCCGCCAGTCGAAACGCACTGATAGAATACGAACCAGAAAAGTTGACACAATGGCAATCAACGCGGCAATGGTTTCATCAATACCTGCCACACCATATAAAATAGTAAACAAGCTGCTGCCCACGATGGCGGCACCCGCATAGAAGCGACCTGGTTTAAAAATAACCGGTACTTCACCAATCAATACATCACGGATAAGACCTGCACCCACCGCGTTAAACATTCCTATCAACACTGCTGCCAGAGGAACCAGCTCAGCACGTAGCGCGGCACTGGCACCTACTACACTATACATTCCCAGCGAGATAGCATCAACAAGCTTCATGGTCATTACCATTTTACTAAGCTTCTTATAAAAAAACATAGATATCCCAAATCCAAATAATATAACAAACAGGTAACTGGAGTTGGTGACTACCAATGGAGGCCCGCTCTGAATGAAAATTGAATCACGAATCAATCCACCTCCGACACTCGAGAAAAAAGCAACAATGAATACACCGATAAAATCAAACTTCTTTCGAATAGCCGCCAGTGAACCCGAGATAGAAAAAAGCAAAACAGCCAGCAAATCGAAATAAGCAAATGTGACAGTTAGATTTCGCTCAATGACTTCAGGTATCTGAAAGGGCTCCATAAATGTTATTTGGCTTCAAAAGTAAAATAAAAAAACGTGGCAGATTGTATGAACATCATGAAATGAAAATGGTCTGTGAGGACACAGACCATGGAGTAGATTTCGCTCGATGACTTCAGGTATTTGAAAGGGATCCATAAAAGGCAATTAATTCAAAAATAGAATAAAAAAACGAAGGGTCTGTCAACACCCAGCGTACCAATTCAACACTAACCTATCCGAAAAAATTGAAATGAAAATGGTCTGAAGTCACTATAGTCGTCAGACCACTTTAAGTAATCTGACGACTATACTATTTAAGTGTAAATCCTGCTTGCTTTACATCGCGTGAATTTCCACCGGCAAACACATGAAACTCACCAGGCTCGGCTACAAATTTCAAATCAGAATTATAGAATGATAAGTCCTTTGTTCCAATTGTAAAATTTACCGTTTTACTCTCTCCCGCTTTCAGACTGATTTTCTGAAATCCTTTCAACTCCTTCACGGGTCTGGTAACAGAACCTACCAGATCGCGGATGTATAATTGAACCACTTCACTTCCATCACGTGTACCTTTGTTGGTAACATCAATGGAAACGCGAAGTGAATCAGCCGAAGTTATTTCACTGGAACTGAGTTCTAAAGCGCCATAGGAAAATTCCGTGTAGCTTAAACCATACCCAAACGGATAGAGCGGTTCATTGGAAACATCAAGGTAGTTGGATAGAAATTTCTTAAACCATTCTCCATTCAACGGACGGCCTGTATTTTTATGCGCATAATAGATCGGCACCTGGCCTACGTTTTGAGGAAAGGTGATTGAAAGTTTCCCGGAAGGATTCACATCACCAAACAACACATCAGCAATGGCATCACCTGCCTCACTGCCACCAAACCAAACATTCAAAATCGCAGGTACATTTTCTTCTTCCCATTTCAATGCCAATGGACGACCCGTGAATAATACCAGCACAACAGGTTTCCCGGTTTTAAGCAATGCCTTGATTAAATCTCTCTGGGTTTCAGGAATTTCAATATTCGTGCGACTGGCTGCCTCGCCACTCATTTCTGCTGACTCTCCTACTGCCGCTACAATTACATCGGCACCTTTGGCAATTCGCAAGGCTTCATCACGAAGTTCAGAAGCTGATCGCTTGTCGCGATGGAGTGATTTTCCAAACAACGTTGAATTTGTTTCCAATACTTCATCTTCATCCAGATTGGATCCCTTCGCATATACGACTTTTGCATTTGTACCAACGGCTTTTTGCAATCCTTCGCGCACCGAGATAGATTCCGAAAATCTTGCGGCTACACTCCAGGTGCCCGTCATGTTTTCCTTAGCATCAGCCAATGGACCTACCAATGCAATCGTTCCGGTTTTTTGTATGGGCAGAACATTATCTTTGTTTTTCAACAACACAAAACTCTGCGCTGCAATGCTACGTGCCTCGGCTCTGTTGGCAGCACTGAATACTTCGGTCTTTGCCCTGTTTTCATCACAGTATTTATAAGGATCATCAAACAGGCCCAGTAAAAATTTTGCTTTTAATATTCTTCTGCACGCATCATCAATTTGCTTTTCAGTGATCTTTCCTTCCTTCACTGATTTACCCAGCGTAGTCAGCAATCCTTCACTCACCATATCCATATCCAATCCGGCATCCAGTGCTTTCGCGGAAACGGTTTGAAGATCTCCAATTCCATGAGTGATCAATTCACTTACGCCCGTATAATCCGAAATCACAAAGCCGTTGAAGCCCCACTCCTTGCGTAGCACATCGGTAAGCAACCACTTGTTGGCCGTGGCCGGGATGCCATCAATTTCATTAAACGAAGCCATGATACTTCCTGCGCCTGCATCTACTGCTGCCTTATAGGGAGGTAAGTATTCATTATACATGCGATGACGGCTCATGTCCACCGTGTTATAATCGCGGCCCGCTTCTGAAGCTCCATAAAGGGCATAATGTTTTACACACGACATGATCGTATTGTTCGCAGAAAGATCATCGCCCTGAAACCCTTTCACCATCGCCTTTGCAATCTCAGAACCCAGGTAAGGATCTTCTCCGTTGCCTTCAGAAACACGACCCCAGCGTGGGTCGCGCGAAATATCTACCATAGGGGAAAAAGTCCAGTTGATGCCGTCAGCACTGGCCTCTTGTGCAGCGATCCGCGCACTGCGTTCAATCAGTTTCATATCCCAGCTGCAACTTAATCCCAAGGGGAATAGGAAACACAGACTGATATCCGTGTATTACATCCATGCCAAATATCAATGGTATCTTCAATCTGCTTTTCTCCACCGCAATCTTTTGCATCTCTTTAATGCTGGCTACCGACTTAATATTAAACAGACCACCCACCTTCCCTTCTTCAATCTTTTTTGCGATGTCTGAACTTTCAGCTGCACCTGTTACAAAAGCTCCAGCGGAAGGAAGATTAAGTTGCCCGATTTTTTCCTCCAGTGTCATCAGCCGAAGCAATAATTCAATCCGTGAATCGATATCCACAGGCTGATTTTGAGTTGGCTTACTGCATGATACCACAAGCAGAAAAAAAGCGAGGCTGTAAAGAATTTTCATTAACATTTAGTTTAATAAGTAAAGCCCAGTTTAGCTGCGGCAACCTGTACTTCGGGAGCAGACATAAATAAATTCCAAAGTAATCCTGTCCTGTGATTTTCAATCATCACAATAGCAGGTCCCTGATCAATAGCAAGGTAACGTGGCAGATACCAGTTATTTTGTTCACTGAACGCATCGTAAAAACCATATTCCCCAAATACTTTATCACCGAGGTTTTCATAGAGATAACGAACCACTTTCATTGACTCGCCAGGTGTATAGGGAAACGATGAAAGTGCCGCTGTTGGCGAGATTACACCGAGGTCTTCATTCGGACTATGTGCCGCATATCCATTGACTGAATAACTTGCGGTGAGGCCCCAGCAATATTCTCCATATCCTTTAAAGTGCTTCGGATTCTCAATACAGTATTGTCGATTAATGAGTGTATGATTTTTATTATGTTCCCAGTAATCAGCATAACGGTCTTTCAGATTCCGTGGATCTAATCCAAGAAAAGAATACTGCGACCAGAACAGCGGACCACCATATTGCGGTGCACCGTTATGTTTCAAACTAAGGTGATAACCATATTGCAGATGGGTTGAGTCATTGCGCATACCTCCCTTGCGTGCCCAGCCTTCGTGATACACTTCTGCAGGAATAGAATGGGTGGGTGATCCTGCCGCCAGAAAATACATGATGAGACACTCATTATAACCCTCAACCGGAAAATTCATTTCCCACTGATACTGGGGTGACCAATGCCAGTACAATACTTTGTGATTGTTCTTTCGATGCCAGTCAAATTCAATTTCCTTCCACATCTTGTCGATCTTCGCAGCCAGTTCCTGCTCCTGTTCATTACCATTTTTAAAATACTGGCGAACACAAAGAAGTCCCTGAGCCAGATACGATGTTTCCACGAGGTCGCCCCCATTATCTTTTGTGCCGAACGGTTTTACTTTTCCGGTTTCACCATTCATCCAGTGAGGCCATACACCATGAAACCGATCCGCTTTCTCCAGCCAGTTGACAAGTTTATTCAAATGATCGAATCCTTGCTCTCGGGTTATGAATTTTCGTTCGATACCTACCAGGATCGCCATTACGCCAAAGCCTGTTCCACCCGATGTTATGATGTGCTTATCGTTATCCGGATAGATGTTGTCGGCATGAAAGCGCTCGCGTGCAGCACCGGAGGTTGGCTCGGCACCATCCCAGAAATACTGAAAAGTTCTGTATTGCACCAATGTGAGCAGCGAATCATTGCTGAGGGTATTCGCTGTGGTGGTGGTAGTTGTTTTTGGTGCTGAACAGGCTGTAATCAGCAACACCAGAACGAACAGGTAATTTTTCGTTACATGAACCAGCTTCATTAGTTCTTGGAAAAATCTAATGTGGACATAGCCTGTTGAACTTCAGGAGCAGACATAAATAAATTCCACAGTAAACCCGTGCGATGGTTTTCGATCATCACGATAACCGGTCCCTGATCAATGGCCAGATAAGAACTGGCAATCCACCCCGTGGAAAGATTGAAGGAATCATAAAATCCATAAGGACCCCATAATTTATCACCCATGGTATAGTAAAAAAACTTCAGCGCCTTCATAGACTCTTCCGGTGTATAAGGGAACGAAGAGAGCGCAGCAGTTGGGGTAATCACACCCCGATCATTAGCCGGTGAGTGAGCGCTATAACCATTCTGATTATCGCTGCTGGTAAGCCCCCAGTTTGAATCGCTGTAACCAGCAAATTTTTTGGGATTGGCTATACAGTAGGCTTGATTGATGCGTGAAGCATTTACGTTTTGATCCCAGTAATTGGCATAATCATCTGAGAAGTGAGGATCTAATCCCAGGTAAGAATATTGTACCCAGAACAGTGGGAACAATCCTCCGAGTTTAAGCGGAATATCATAGTACGTATTGTTTTGCACAATATTTCCATTTCGTGCAAAACCATTGGTATAAACAACTTTGGGAATTCCATGTGTGGGAGATGCGGCAGCGAGGAAGTAGGTAATTTGCTGTTCAAAATACCCGTACATGGCAAAGTTCATATCCCAGTTATAGTTTGGCGACCAATGCCAATATAGTACATTCTCATTATTTTTTCTGTACCAGTCCCACTCTACGCCTTCCCAGAGATTCGTAATCCGGTTGATCAGATTATTACCCACTGTATCAGCAGGCTCCAGATACTGACGAAAGGTGATAAGACCTTGAACTAAAAAAGAGGTCTCGACCAGATCACCTCCGTTATCTTTGGTGCTGAAAGGAATTACTTTTCCTGTGTTGCCATCAATCCAGTGTGACCACGCTCCATGAAAGCGGTCGGCCCTTTCAAGGAAGGAAACAATTTTAGTCGCTTGCTGAATTCCCTGATCTCTTGTTATATAATTTCTTTCCATGCCTACGACCAGTGCCATCACACCAAAACCAGAACCACCACTGGTTACCGTGTTGCCTGATGTGTTGCGCTCCCGGGCCATGCCGCTTACTGGGTGAGCGAAATTATAAAAATATTTTAGTGTTCTCTTTTGTACTGAGTCCAGGAGTGCGGTATCTGAAATGCGTGCGAACTTATCCTCTGTATTATAGGTGGTTACAATTTTGATCGTAATCTTTGATTCGAGCTGCTTCTTTTGGGAAACAGATTTTAGTATAGATGAAATCTCGTAGTAATATACGGTCAGATATTTTAATGCATTGCTGGGTTTTACTACCAGTGTACTGTCGCCATTAGTGAATTGTATATCGAGAGAAACAACTCCCGTGGAGGTACTTAAGACCAATGCGCTCTGTGCAGATGCGTGGTCTATTGGTTCCGAAAATTTAAAAACCACTGTAGGGGTAACGGATGCGCCTGAATAGGAATAGCTAAACGGTTTCGTGTCTAATTGAACATCCAGTAATGTGATGAATTTTGGTCCGGGGGCTGGCTCATCATCTTTTTTACAAGAAGTAAGTAAGGAAACGGAAAGTAATGTTGTAAGAAAAAATAAGGGTACTAATCTTTTTTTCATGGGGGTAAAAAACTTAAAAAAAGAGGGTACACAAAGCGTGTACCCTCACTTTAAACAAGTAAGCCTTATCTTCCGGCTTTACCTAAATTAAAAAGTGCCGTAATTTCAGCTTGAGATAATGCGGTATTAAATACCCGTACGTCATCGATTGAAGCCGTTGCCATAGGTGACCATGTCTGCTGATCAGGATTATTTGGGAATCCTACCTCTTTAGTAGCTCCATTTCCAAATACTGCCCTTGCAGGAACGTTCATTCGCAATGCACCGGTTGTACCACGATCGTTATACGCTCCGATGGATGTTCCGTTGCCAAACAGTTCAAACTGATGAGTTGTTGCATTCCAGCGGCTGACAAAATGAACCCATGTTCCAGATTGTTTAAAAACTCCTTTGGGAGGATTGCCTTTCGGGTCGGGTCTGTTATCCTGACCATTAATACTACCATCCGCATTCTTGATTACAAAGCGACCTTTCAAAACAAGAGTGTCAGGCGTTGCAATTGGTTTAAACCAGGTAGATTCTACTGACATATCAATATTACCCCACATAAAATCGCCAACCGTTCCAGCGGTTAGTCCACTTGGAAATATGCCAAATAACATGGTATATCCTTCGTTCGCAGCTCCCTTATTATTATCGATCTTCACCCACATACTAACTGTAAAGTTAGCAAGCGCATCTGCTGTATTGATCGCAGCAATTTCAGGAAAAGAAAGAGCACCTTTGGTTAGTTTTAATGCCTTTCCGATCTGGCCTGTTTCGAAACCTACAGTTCCAAAGGTACCATTGGGAGCTGTGCTGGAGAGTCTCTCATTGTTCGTGTCATCAAAAGTCCAGTGAGCTTTCAAATTTGATGCTGCCACTTCATTCGAGTTATTGAATCCATCAATAGGTGGAAGTGTTTCTTCATCGTCTGAGCACGCTGCAAACGTGAGTACGGAGGCGGTAATAATACCGGATACAAAATACATGATTGTTTTTTTCATCTGATTTAACTTAAGTTTAATTAATAATTTATTTTCAAAATTTACCTGCTACTAAAACTATCTTTCATTACCTCAACAGATTCAATAATTTGGATTTTGCACCAGCTTATTACCGCTTAATAAAATCTGTGAATTTGGTATCGGTAACAACTCATGCTTCCCTGCAACAAAATTCGTCTTGCCTGCCGCAATCATGACTTGTGCCGCCCTGCCTTGTCTTACAATATCCCAAAAGCGATCATGTTCCATGGCAAACTCAATGTGGCGTTCTTGCCACACATCGTTTATAATTATACCCGATTTCGGGGAAAGACCCGCCCGAAGCCGTACTTCATTTACGCGTGCATCAGGATCACCAAGGCCCACTTTCAAACCTGCCTCTGCATTCATTAAAAGAACATCGGCATAGCGAAGTATGCGAATGTTTTTAGGTCTGTTTTTAGATGCCGGCCTTGCAAAATTTTCCATATCCCTGCTGGTGTAAGCTTTATAATTGTAAAAAAGATTCTGAACAGAGTCTGAACTCGGTATTCTAAAACCATCCCAAAGCGTAGTGCCAATGTGTGTTCCAGAATTATCGATAGCGATAACGGTGCCATCTTTCCTTAAATCACCCGGTTCATAGGCACCTAATAATGTTGCTGAAGGATTATTAAAACCATAACCCAGATCGTCCCAGCCACCAGAACCACCCACGCGAGGTCCTTGACTTATCGTGTAATTATCAATGTCGAGATTCTCATTATTAAATTCTCCCGTCTGAATCTCAAAAATGGATTCAATATTGTTATCGCCCACTTGCCTCCAGATGGTTGCATAGTCATCGACCAGATCATATTGGCCTGATTGAATTACCGCGTCAGTCAATTCAAACACCTGTTGCCATTCATCGCGATACATGTGCACTTTTGCCAGCATGCTTTGCGCTGTGCCCTTATTAACGTGACCTCTTACGCTGGCACTTTTTAATGGAAGGTGATCAACCGCAAACTGAAGATCTCTTTTAATGCTATCATATACTACACTGATGTTCGCTCTGGTCTGGAATGCAGGATCGGTATTCGCATCGCTGGCATCGTCAGGCACCCGCAGCACAAGCGGCACTCCACCAAACATTCTTACCAGATTGAAATAGATGTATCCTCTTATAAAACGAACCTCGCCAATTAATGCATTGCGCTCAGTAACATCAATGGCCGCTACTTCAAGCGCCTTTAATGCCTGATTTGCTGCGCCAATACTATTATAGTGACCACTCCATAACGATTCACAAAATCGATTGGTAGGCGTTAAGGTGAAATTATCAATATCACCTATAGGCACTACCTGATCGCCCGGTGTGCTTCCTTTATCTGCGTCATCCGAAATGATACTGGTTACCGAAATAAAGCCCCAGCCATGTACATCTCCATTACCGAAAGCATCGCCTTGCAGCAAGCTGTTGTACACACCCGTTACCAATTTCCTGGCCAGATTAGGATCGGTTTGCGTGGTGACACCCCCCTGTACTTTTATATCTAAAAAATCATCACTGCAAGACAGAACGGACAGAACAACCAGTGTCAATAAAAATACACTTGTTTTTTTCATGGATCGATTCGTTATTTTTTTCATATGCTCAATCTTAGAAACCAACACTTATACCCACAGCTACCGTGCGCGTGGTTGGGTACGCACTTAATTCAATGCCTGAACTGATTGGATCACCCGGCAACTCAGGCGTAAAGCCACTATATTTTTTTAATGTAAACAGGTTCTGAGAAGTAGCGAATGCACGCAGGCTCGACAATTTCATCCTGGTCAAAAGGTCAGAAGGAAAGGTATAACCTATTGTTAAATTGTTGATCCGTATAAATGTACCCGACTCAACGAAGTAAGAGGAGGCAAGCTGATTGCCCGTGTTCGCTCCAGGTTCCGTTTGACTGCGACTTACAGTCGTCCAGCGATTGTAGACCACATCTTTTTCTACATTATCTCTACCATCTACCTTAACCGCTTTTTTTCCATTATACACCTCATTACCTACATTGCCGTAGAAGTCAATGCTAAAATCCCAGCTCTTCACAGTTACTGAACCATTGAGTCCAAAATAGGCCACCGGCTGATAGGATCCCGCAAAAACCCGGTCTTCATCATCAATAAGTCCATCGTCATTTACATCGCGATATCTGAAATCGCCAGGTTTGGCGGTAGGCTGGATAATTCTTCCAGTGGAGCTGGTGTGTGAATTTACCTCGTCTCCGGTATTGAAAACGCCAATGGGATCCAGCACAAAAAAGCTACCCACCGGATAACCCTTTTCAGTAAGGGTGGTAAACCCTTGCGCAGCGCCAATTCCTCCGCCCCGTATTGCGCGGCCTCCATTCAATGCAAGCACTTCGTTATGATTAAATGTAACATTACCCCCTACGCTGTAGGAGAATGTTTCTGAAACACGCTTCTTCCAGTTTAACAACACTTCAACTCCCCGGTTTTGTATGGTTGCCGCATTGGTCAGAATTACCCCATCGGCATCACCTACCGTTCTCGGTACAGGTACATTGATCAATGCATTGGCAACCTTCTTATCATAAAAGTTTATTTCACCCGTAAGTCTTGACTGTAACAGACCGAACTCAATAGCCAGATCATATTCTTCGGTAATCTCCCAGGTTATATTGGGATCAATAATCTGATTGATCTGAACACCATTCGTTGCAGGATCAACCATACCATTAAATGGGTAAGGTCTGTTTAATGAGACCGTTTGAGTAAACGCATCCGTTGGAATCTGGTCATTACCAACCTTTCCATATGATCCTCTCAGTTTGAGTAAATCAAATACGTTTTGATTCTGCATGAATCCTTCTCTGGTCAACAGCCAGCCTACACCAAAAGAAGGAAAAGTTTGCCATCTGTTTTGACTGGGTAACCGCGAGCTGCCATCAACGCGCACAGTGCCTGTAAAAAGATACTTTTCTTTAAACGAGTAATTAAGTCGGGCTAAATATGAGTTTCGCGCCCACGCATCTCCCCCGCCATTGTTTTGAGAACTATTGGCATCACCAACACCGATGTACCATAAATCTGGATCGGCAGGCACATCATTTCGGTTGGCTGAAATATAGCTCCCCGAAAACTTTTCTGCTGTGATACCGGTGAGCAAAGTAAAATCATGGTCTCCCACTTTCTTTGTTACCGTAGCAGTGTTATCCCAGACCCAGCGAAAGGCCTGCGACTGTTGAACCGTCAATCCGCTTTGATTGCGCAATTGATTTCCACCGGCAATCAAAAATGTTTCTTCATCTGCATTGAACTGATAAAAATATCCCCGGTTAAGTGAATTTCTCCAGTCAGCGCCAAGGGATGATCGCAAGGTTAACCATTCAATTGGTTCATACGATAAAAAAGCAGATCCCTGCAAACGGTTCTCATTTACCCGGATGCTATTGTTGTTAAGATCAAGCAACGGATTACCTACATTTTGATAGGTAGATGTGTTCCCATATCGGCCGTCAATCTGACTGGGAATGATAGGAGCTGCCCGATAGGCGTTATTATAAACAGATCCAATGTTACCGAATGCATCAATATTGATATTACCAAAAGCATTTTCATTAATACTGTTTCCGTACGAAGTCTGATAACCGAAACTTAATTTCTCGCTCAGCTTGTAATCACTGTTGAAGCGTAAGGTCAATCGCTTGAAATCATTGTTGAGTACAATCCCTTCATCAGCCAGAAAGCCAACATTAAAAAGATAGGTTGCTTTATCTGTTCCACCTGACAGGGATATATTGTGACTCTGCTGTAATGCCGTTCTTAAAATAGTACCATACCAGTCCGTGTCGTAGGGAGTAGAAGGAGGCGCTTCGCCTGTTGCTGCCTGTACATAATTGCTATACTCAGCACTATTTGCCATCACCACCAGATTGGCAGCCTGCCTGAACCCGATATTATTGTTGTAATTAATCTGGAGTTTGCCCGAAAGACCTTTTTTAGTGGTGATAATGATAACACCATTAGCTCCCCGCGAACCATATATGGCTGCCGATGAGGCATCTTTCAATATGTTCATCTCCACAATGTCGGCTGTGTTGATATTGGAGATATCATCGGTGAGAATTCCATCAACCACATAAAGAGAGGTAGTACCACCCAAAGCAGTACCAACACCGCGAACACGAATTTGAGGAGAAGTGCCCGGCTGACCGCTGCTGATTATCTGAACCCCGGCTATCTTACCTTGCAGGGCTTGAGTTGCCGTAAGCACAGGCTGCTTGAGTAATTCACCCCCCGATATGCTTGCTGTGGATCCTGTAATGTCACTCTTCTTTTGAACGCCATACCCTACCACTACGATTTCATCAAGCTCGGTAGCGTCCGTTTCCAGGGTTATTTCCAACGTATTTCGCTGGCCAACATTGACGGTTTGTGTCTTATATCCGATGAATGAGAAAATCAATACATCTTCCCTGGCTGAAAGCTCCAACGTAAATGCTCCCTCCACATCGGTGGCTACTCCCTTTTGCGTTCCCTGGATAGACACATTGACTCCAGGGATAGTGAGTCCGTCATCGGAAGACTTTACCTTCCCTGTTACTGTTCTTGTCTGAGCCGCCAGCACCATTGGGATGGAAAATAAGATCAGCAATAGTAACTTTTTAATCATATCAACTTTTTGGTTTACAGCTACTTAAGCGCGTAAAATCGTTTCAATGTGCTCCTTTGTTACACTATTAAGAGAAGGAAATTACACATTGCAACTATCGTATTTATATTCTTTCACTATTTTCAATCAAAAAGTGGTAATGTGAATAAGCATTTCTCCAGGCATATTTTGCGCTTGGTAAACATTGATTTCAAACGATTCCGGGTATATTTTCAAAGAAACACACCTGGCAATTAACGCTTATTAAACATTCTATGATAAACCGATTACTAAAGAGATTAGGACATATAGTCCTTCTTTTGACGGGACGGCTTTACTGAACTACTATCTTCTGTAAGAATTACTTCCTGCCACCTTGAGACAGATGGCTTCCATCCTCTGAGCTCAAGGTCGGCAATCTGACCCTGCACTTTATGTTTAAAGGCCCACACCGTGTTAACCCTCAAATCGAGCATTGCAGAAAGTGATTCGAGTGTGGATGTTTTTTTTCCTATAACAGTAAGATAGGTAATAAAAAATGCTTTCTCTACAGGAAATTTGATATTGTGAAAAATGGTAAATGCCGTGATTGATTCATTGTATCCACAACGGGTGCATCTCCGTGAAAACTTTTTGATACCAGGAAAGAAACGATCATTGGAACATTTACGACAACAGAAACCCTTATCCCACTTAAGTGTTTCCAAAAACCGGTAACAAGCCAGGGAATCCGGATATAAGGTTTTGAATTCCTCATAGCCCATTGTTTTCTCCATCAATCTTTCTTCAAGTACTTCCTTAATCTTATTCTTCAGTTTCCAGTTATCGAGATCCAATACTGAATTGATCTGGTTGATTTCCTGCGTTTGCCGAAGCAGCCTTGTGTTGCTGTCTTCAAGCTGTGTGTTTTTTTGATTCAACTCGATGGTGCGTTCATTTACTTTCTGCTCCAGCTCCTTGTTTACTTTATTCTGTAGTTGCATGTTCAATTCATGCTGATGGATAATTCTCTTAAGCGCCCGGTCTCGGTTATCTTTTAATATCGTAATACGATCACCCAGTGCAAAAGTCAGGAACAACATTTCCACAACAAAACTGAAATGAAGGCTATAATGTGAAATGGTAGTGAGTTCAATGATGTTGAAAAAAACGAGCGAACGTAAAAAGAAACCCATGAGTAATAAGCCGTATGCAATTACAAAATATCGAGCTGGCTGATACCCCCGCGACCAAACCTGAATGCCCGTATAAAAAATCAATGAGAGCGGCAGTATTTCAATAAACCGGAAAGCAAAGAATTCAGGATAAAAGAAAAATTCAAAAACAAACATTAAAGTACGCACCACAATCATCACTAACAGTGCCCTATCAAGACGTGGTGCCTTGGCACGTGTGCTGAGAAATCTGCGGGTGAATACAAGAGCCCACAAAATCAATAAGTAAAGAAATATTCCTGCCATGTAGTCATTCCATTCCGGATGATTAGGCCATAGATACTGAAACCCTACTCCATCAAGGCTCATGGCATATAGCGCAACACTTACAATATAAAATATATAATAGATGTTCTTGACTTCGCGAATGGCCATGAAGACCAGGAAATTATAGAGTGCAATGATCAGGATCATTCCATAAAACGTACCAAAGAGGAAGTATTCATTCAGCGCATAATAGATCAATCTGTCGACCGAACGAAAAGCAATACGTATATCGGCAAACTCATGCGACTGCACGCGGAAATAATAATATTTAACGGTGTCGGGAGTATTGTCTAATTGTACTTCAAAGTTTTTATGTGCAAACTTCCGCTGATTGAACGGATAGCTATCACCCATAGTCCAATGATCGTAGGTGCCGTCTGAGTCTGGCACGAATGCATCTATCAAATCAATGGTTTGGTCATAAAATTCAATGAGCCAAACTTTGCTGGACGGGTTGTGTTTTACAGAAAAACGAATCCAATACGAGGCTCCCGGTTGGTAGTCTTTGTTTTGATAGGATTCTCTTAGCTGAAAAACACGGGCAAATTCAGGATTGGATACCTGAGAAAACGTGAGTGAATTAGTTGTATCAATGAAGAATTCAAGATCCTTTAACAAGAAAACACGTTCCTCAACTGTATCTTCAATGACAGCTGTCTGAGCATACAAAAATACGCTCAACCCAAAACTGAATAGAAGTAATAGTATTTTTTTAATCACGTATCTTATACTCAAAGAGTTTAAAGATCGGTAAAATAAAATAATATAGATTACTTAATGTACTTAATCATTCATCTGGTAACACATCTCCCATATATCCTAAACTCCTTAACAGATCGATCACAAAGGAAGACTGGACGTTTCCAACGGTGCATTTCACTACCAGAATGCGATCGCAGTCTTCCAGATCAAAACTTGCTGAGTAATTATCAAAACTGCTTTGAATTTGTTCAACCAGCCAGTTTGCCTTATCACGGTCGGTTACATTAGTTTTAAATACTTCTATCCTCATGACGGGCTACTCCGTGATTGTTTTGATCAGGCCTGAGGCATGGCTGTTTCATCCATATATAAAATCTCCCATTGGTGACCGTCAAGATCAGCAAAACTATGCTGATACATCCAGCCATGATCTTGTGCATCCATGTAGACTGAACCACCGGCTTCTACAGCTTTCGCCACCATATCTTTCACCTGGTCACGACTTGCAGCATCAAGGGCTATTAAAACCTCAGTACTCTTGTGTGCGTTAGAAATTTCTTTTCTGGTGAAAGTTTTAAAAAATGGTTCTACCAGCAGCATGGCAAAAATATTTTCACTGATGATCATGCACGTAGCTTTGTCATCGGTGAACTGAGGATTGAAAGAGAATCCGAGGCTTGTAAAAAACACTACCGATTTGTCGAGGTCCTTTACCGGTAGATTCACGAAAATCTTTGATGCCATAATTTTAGTTTATTTTGAGTCTAAATACATTCATACGCATCCTTCAATGCTTGAATATCAATCTTATTCATCTTTAGCATCGCCATCATTACGCGTTGCGATTTATCACGATCTTTATCACCTAATAACTGACCTAATAATGGCGGAACAATCTGCCACGACAACCCAAATTTATCCTTGAGCCATCCACACCTGGATTTTTCTCCACCTTCAGAAAGCCTTTCCCATAGTTCGTCAATTTCATTTTGCGTCTCCGCCTTTACAAAAAAGGATATCGCTTCTGTAAATTTAAACTGAGGCCCACCATTCAACGCCTGAAACTCTTGCCCATCCAATATGAAAGAGACTCCCATGAGTGTTCCATTTGGGCCAGGTATTGTGCTCACGATCTTTGAATTTTTAAAAACAGATATATAAAAATTTGAGGCTTCTGCAGCGTTATCATTGAACCAAAGGAACGGTGTTATCTTTTGCATGGGAATTTGATTTACATAACTATTGCTTATCGATCTGTTTAACTATTTCATTAATGATCCTTGCAAGTTCCTTTTTATTTTTCTTTGCTTCTGATGCATCTTTAAAATAAACCAGCCGCCTGTCTTTATAATCCCCCTGAAGTAAGTCTGACTTAATGTTTATCACTGCAGGATGATGGAATACCAGCAGTAACTTGTGAGTCTTATACGGACCAAACGTAACGATATCCTCTTTGTAGTAATAGCTTGGTGCGTTCCACTTTACTCTTTCATTTAGCTTTGGATCCGCCTCCTTGATTATTTTTCTGACAGCCTCGATGTCCTTCTTATGCTCGCCTTTAAGCTTGCTCATGTATTCACTTACCTGCTCATGCTCAGCAGGCTTACCTGATTTACCAACCTTAGCTGTTGATTTGATGCCTTTATTTGCACTTGATTTACTGATCTGTCTTGCGCTAAGCCTTGCTTCATTCTCCTCCATTCTCGCTCTTACTATTTTCTTTACAAGAGCCAAAGGCAATGGTTTATCAACCGTGAATTGAATGGTACCTTTCGATGTTTTAAATGATTTTAGTTCATCATGAAGTTGCACGATTTGCGAGTTGCCTGGGAAAGAAACTGCAGTGGTCTTTAAAAGCAGCAAAGTAAACCAGCATGCCATGGTGTTTAAATGCCGGCATCCCATAACTGATTACTTCCTCCGCATTGGGTGCAGCTGACTTGATTGCTTTGTAAAGCTTATCCAGTGTCATTCGAATATCTTCCGGAAGCGCATTCAGATATTCATCGATTGTCTTTGCCGGGGACATTTTCATTGCCATAGCGTAACTCTTAGTTCTCCAGAATATTTTTCAGATGGTCCAAACTCAATTGCAAATCCTTGCCAAGCAGATTATCCATAAATGGATTCATAATGTTCATAGGGTATTTATTTACACCCTGCATACCCCAGACCACCCTCGTTATATCTGGAGACATCACCTCTGTTGTCATACTGGTGGTAGCAATTCCTTCAAAAGGTTTTATAAAACGAATCTCCGTATCCACCCTTTTACCTTCTACCAGCTTAACAATTTCCTGTTCACCTTTTCCAACATTTTTATTGTCACTATCCCACGCATAAACGAATCCTTTAGTTCCATCCGCACCACTGAAGTCTTTCTTCATGCCCGGGTCAGCCATTACCCATTTGCTGTAATTTTCCTGGTTGCGCAGGAACCTGATATAATTGTAAACTTCCGCACTGGATTTGTTGATGGTTATTTCTCTTTGAATTGCATACTCTTTCTTTACAAAGAATGCGATTATCAAAAGCAGAGCGATCAATACGACCACCGAAATCAGGATAACAAATACTATTTTCATTTGCAAAGCTATTTGGATTCACTATTTAAAATTAATTAACTGCCATCAGAGTTTGATAATTCTTTCGGTGGATAAACAATAAAAATATATTACCGGCTAAAAGAAACATGGCAACCGGAAGCCCCTCTTTGGCCAGAAATAAATGAATCAAAAAGATATTTACGGTAACCGGAAAAATAATCACCGAAGCAAGAGGAACAAAACGGCCCGTCAAAAAAGCAATTGCACATACGAGTTCAATTGTCTTTAAAAGCGGGATCAGGTAAACAGAAGCAGCTAATTCCTTCATTAAAAATCTTTATAGCTCCCTGCATTTCTGGCTCGGGTATCAGGTTGAAAAGAACCACCACCGATGAAAACAAGAATAAAAGCCCAAGCAATACCCGAATGATCAATACTACGATTTTCATAATATTCAACAATTACACTACAAAGATCTTAACATGATTTTTCATTAGTCTTGTGTAAAAGCGACATTTTAAGGGGTTGATTGCGACAATACCATTTTATAGTTTTGGTATAGAAACCGAATCACATGAAACATATCTCCATACTTGTGCCCCGGGGTGCAGTTGCGTTAAGTTGCATTGAAGGTCCATTTATTTTATTTAATAAGGTCAATGAGATTTCACAAGGAATGGGGAGACAGCCGCTATTCAATGTGCAACTGGTTGGACTCACGAAGGACACACAGGTATACGATCGGCTCTTCAGGGTATCGCCAGATACAACCACTGGAAGATGTAGCAAAGACTGACCTGATCATTATTCCTGCCGTGAATGGAAACATGAATGAAGTGATTTCTTCCAATAAAGATTTTTTTCCATGGATCAATGCAACAGCATGAACAAGGTGCAGAAGTAGCCAGTCTTTGTGTAGGTGCCTTTTTACTGGCGGCTACCGGTCTGCTTAACAGGAAAAAAATGTTCAACGCACTGGAGTGCTGTAAGCGAATTCAAAGAATTATTTCCGGATGTGGATCTGGTGTCTGACAAAATCATCACCGATGAAAATGGAATTTACTCAAGTGGTGGTGCCAACTCATTCTGGAACCTGCTGTTATATCTGCTTGAAAAATACACCAGCCGCGAGATGGCGGTTCTCTTCTCAAAGTATTATGAGATAGAGATTGACCGGTTCAGTCAGTCACCGTTCATCATGTTCAAAGGCCAGAGTGGTCACAACGATGAACCGGTGAAAAAAGCCCAGGAATTTATTGAGAAAAATGTTGCCGATAAAATTTCGGTAGAAGACCTCGCCTCAAAATTTGCCATTGGAAGACGGAACTTTGAAAGAAGATTTAAGAAAGCAACGAACAATACACCGGTTGAATATATTCAGCGGGTAAAGATTGAAGCCGCCAAAAAAAGTCTGGAGGCAAGCCGGAAAAATGTAACGGAAGTAATGTACGATGTCGGCTATTCGGATACGAAAGCTTTCCGGACAGTGTTTAAAAAAATTACAGGAATGTCTCCACTTGATTACAGGAATAAGTATAACAAGGAGCACATACGATTTTAAAAAGTTATCGCTTGATCACAAAAATAACACCATTGGGTGCTGTGTACGTCATTGTTTCTAAAGGCACTTCAGACTGCTATAACGAAGGCTTTGATGGTTCGCCCGATGAAAAATGCGGAATTCTTAGTGATATTAAATTTTCCCGGAATTCATTTTTTTCAATACCACCGCGCGATTGAGTAAATCAACCGATTGCAGTATTTTATTCTTCAGGTAAGGAGGATATCCGGGATTTACTTTCAGGAATGTATTGACACTATCCAGTGCTTGTTTCGAAGTGTGACCTTCAAATGTAGTATGAAGCCATCGCTGTGGAAAAAAAATATCACCCGTTAATTGTACCTCCTGCAAAAGGTCAAGGGAAGGACGTAAATAGGAGATGGAACTTATGGGCCCGCAAGGGATGATGCAAATAACTGAGAGCTTCCAATACCCATGGTTCATGTTCGCGGTTTTCTTCGTCCCTTAATGATTCAAAGAATGTATCCCGCACATTTTGGTCATCACTGAGTGCAGGCATCACAAATTTTATTCGTTCTTTCCGATCTGGATTTTTTGTGTTCTCCATCTGAATAGCCAGTATTTCAACTTGTTTTTCCGGCATTTTCAACGCAAGCTCGTAAGCGAACACGATCTTATCTTCTTCCGATAAAATCAGGTCTTTTACTTTCAGCTTTTCACGCCATATTGATTCAAGTAGGGATAAGCCTTTTTCACTGGTTGCAATACTTCTATAGGTTCGAAAAAAAGAGTTTTTCATTCCAGCATCATTCGTAGTTTCTACTAACTCCCACAGCACATCTTCGAGTTCACTCTGCAACAGTGTTTGATTATGTTCTGGCAGAAATGTCCACCACGTGACTTGCAGATTGCCAAGAAGAAAATCTATTAATAATGGATTATCTTCTGCTTCCAGTGCATTTAAACTATACATTATAAATGCTTCAGGCGAAGGGCCATCAGCCCGCACCATGCTTTCCCAGCAATTCATCCACATAGAGGCACGAAACACCGGATCCTTGATGGCAAAGGGATGAGAAAGAAACTCTTCTTTAGTTATACTATCCATTTTAAAATATCCATAACTAAATCCATCAGCATTTAAAAAATTAAATTGAGAAGTACCTTTCAGCTGAATAGGGTCTGTGGAAATAATGGTTAACGTAGTGTCAGACTCGTCACTTCTTTGAACCTTCAACGGCTGTTGCCAGCTACGATTTGAAACGGTGTCCTTTCGTTGCCTGATGATACCTTCCCTGTTCCATTCATACTCAGGCATGCCAGGCGTTTTAACCCACACGTTACTCCATGCCTCAATATCATGTTCCAATTTTGCATCGATGATTGAGATCAGATCATCCCACTTTGCATTGTTGTAAGAATACATTTTCAGATACTCTCTCAAACTTTCGCGCATTAAATCCTCACCGATTTTCCTTTCCAGGTGACGCATCACCACAGGTGCCTTTTGATAGATAATTGCGCCATAAAGCGTGCCCGCATTCTTTAAATTCTCCAGAGGTTGAAGAATTGGATTGGCTCCGGCACTCCGATCCACTTCATAGGCAGAAGGATAGTGCGCCAGCAAGAATCTCAGATTATGATCAATTTCAGGAAAGGATGGCTGCACTATTTTGGCAGCCATAAAGTTGGCGAATACTTCTTTCATCCAGACATCATTGAACCAATCCATCGTTACCAGATCACCAAACCACATGTGAGCTGTTTCGTGTGCGATCAGGCTGGCTCTTCCCATCTTTCTATTCACTGAAGCTTTTTCATCTAAAAACAAGGAGGACTCATTATAAAATATGGAACCAGGATGCTCCATACCACCGTATTGAAAAGAAGGGATCAATACGAAATCAAACTTATCAAAAGGATATCTGATATTCGTGTAATCTTCCAACCAGGCCAGCGACTTTACATGCAACTCAAAAACTTCATCCAGGTTGTTCTTTACCTTTATGCTATCTGTTTCACGATAGTACATCGTCATGTTTCTGCCATTCACTTCACGGGCAGTCTTCAAGAATTTACCGGCAGCAAATGCAAACAAGTAAGAACTTATCGGCTTCGTTTCTTCGAAAGTATAAATTGATTTATCTGATTCTGTCTTTTTTTCCTTTAAGGCACCATTGGAAACCGCCTCCCAGGTCGGACGGGGTAATCAAAGTGACTTTAAAGGTGGCTTTCAGATTGGGTTGATCAAACAAAGGAAAACAGGTTGAAGCCCGATCGGGAACAAATAAGGTGTAGAGATAATTATCATTCCGGTTCAGCGACAAGTCGCCAGCCACAAACTTAATTTCAAGTTCATTTATCCCTTCCTTTAAAAACTCGGGAGCTATTACAATATGCTCATTGATAAATGTGTATTGAATTGCCTCAGCACCTGATAGCACAGAAAGAACATGCGCGCTGTCTGTATTAAAATCGATGGTAAGTGGTTCAATCGTTGATGATAAATTAAATCGTATCCTGATGTTACCGGCAATAATTTCATTTTCAGAGGACGGAATTTCCAAAGTTGAAGCGAATAGGAAATATCAGAAAGAACACTTTTACGATGATTGTTTAGTTCAAGGGAAACTCCTTTTTCGGGAACCTTCACTTCAGATTTCCCGCAACTGCCTGCAATAATAATCAGGCACAGATATAAGCAGATATGTTTCATTGGACATTGAATAGAAATACGTCAGTATGAATTCAAGGATTCCAATTTAACCCAAAATATGATTGGGAATACATATTCTGCTCAAAGGGTTGACGAAAACATTGCAAAGCAATGATTTTTGGGGCAGCACTAATAACGTCAATCTTTCATCGCGGCCCTACCATTGCCGAAGCGGCTACGAGCGGGGAAGTTTAAGGCATAATCCTGTTTTATTAGCTATGATCGGAGTCTGGAGCAGGCCAGGAATGATACTTCGATATATTTATTGCCTTTTTTGTCAGCACCTATCCTGCCCTCAGATTATGTGGGTTTCAAACTCCATTTTAAGGTAAAACCAGACGATTTGTTAATCCCCATTGTCATTTAGTTAAATGAATTTGGTACCTTGCATGACTTGATGTTTTGAGATAATATAGCCTGGCTATAATTCATTCCAGATCACGAGGAACTAACAAATTTTCAGTATCACAATAAAACCTATGGCTAAATCGCAAGAGACATTTAACAAGAAAGAGAAAGAAAAAAAGAGGCTCCAGAAACGCAAGGAGAAAGAGCAACGTAAAGAAGACCGGAAGGCCAATGCAAAAGAGGAGGTTCCTGGGAAGATATGATGGCCTATGTAGATGAGAATGGCAATATATCGGCTGCGCCACCAGATCCACTCAAAAAACGAAACATTAAAACAGAAGATATCGTAATCGGAACCCAGCGACAAGACCCTTCCCTGCAAGTAAGTTCTGTGCGTAAGGGAAAAGTTACTTTCTTCAATACATCCAAAGGATTTTGGATTTATAAAGGATACAGAAAATGGTGAAAGTATTTTTGTTCACAGCAACGGCCTGCTGAATCCAATCAAGGAAAATGATACCGTTACTTTTGAAACTGAGCGAGGCTTTAAAGGCCTTAATGCAGTGAAAGTCAAACTAGCCTAAGAATATCCTTTTTCAAAACCATAAAAAAACCATCGGATCGATGGTTTTTTTTATGCAGTCTGATAAAACTTTTATTCTGTTACCTCTACTTCGATTTTGGTAATGCGCAGCATGAATTGTTTGTCCATCGTAAACTCATACGTGCCGCTGTCCATCAGTTCAGAGGCTTTCTTTGAAGTATCAAGCATGCTCAGTAAATCCTGGGCAACGATTGAATTTCTGATATTGTTTTTTGCCCTTCCCTTGTGAGCCTGCAGGGTGAATGAATATCCACCTTTTTCTTTGGGATTTAATCCTTTGAATTCATGACCATAGAGTTTGTATTGCTGAGGACCTTCAGCCGATGCTACCATTAGTTGCAAAATAGCGGGGCGATATTTATTCCATAACGGAATGTAGACCAGGTTTATCATTGAATTTGATGTATAGAAATAAGTTATTATGTAGAGTTCCTTTAAAACGATCCTTATCCTAGGTAAGACTTTAACGATCTGCTCCGCGATGTGTGCTTCAGTCGTTTGGTAGCCTTCTCTTTAATTTGCCTTACACGCTCACGGGTAATATTGAACTTCTCTCCGATCTCCTCCAGGGTAAGACAATTGCTGCCGTTCAGTCCGAAATAATCACTTATTATCTCAGATTCCCTTTCAGGCAATGTTGCAAGCGCACGGGATACTTCGCGCTTGAGCGAATCCGTCATGAGTGCAGAATCGGGAGTTTCTTCTGTATTGTTGATGAGTACATCCAGCAGATTATTGGATTCACCCTGCACAAAGGGGGCGTCAACCGATATATGTCTGCCTCCTGTCTGCATCGTACTTTGAACCTCTTCAATGGAGATATTCAATTCAACTGACATCTCTTCGGCAGATGGTTCGCGCTGAAATCGTTGCTCCAGTTCAGAGAATGTTTTGGTTAGTTTATTCAATGAACCTACGCGGTTCAATGGCAACCGCACCACCCTGGATTGCTCTGCCAATGCCTGAAGAATTGACTGACGAATCCACCACACCGCATAGGAAATGAATTTGAATCCGCGGGTTTCATCAAATCGCATGGCGGCTTTTATAAGGCCTACATTTCCTTCGTTGATCAGGTCGCCTAATGTTAATCCATTATTCTGATATTGTTTTGCCACTGATACCACAAAGCGAAGATTTGCTTTGGTTAACTTTTCTAGTGCAATCTGATCACCTGCTTTAATTCTTTTGGCAAGTTCCACTTCCATTTCGGCCGTGATCAAGTCTACCTTTCCAATTTCCTGCAGATATTTGTCGAGGGATTGATTTTCCCTGTTGGTAATTTGTTTAACGATCTTAAGTTGTCTCATTCAAAGAATTTAGCCTGTTGTAATTGAATATTTAATACCCGAAAGAAGTGATCATGGTCTTGCACCCATTGTTTTTAGTAACCGTGCATGTAAAGTCAGGGCCTCCAGAAACGTAGTGGTGCTTTTGTATGGCAAACCATATTCACTGGCAGTATTCCTCACAATGCCGGCAATATTACGATAGTGAACGTGGCAGATATTCGGAAACAAGTGGTGTTCAATTTGAAAATTGAGTCCACCGATATACCAGGAAAACCATCGGCTGTTATTACTGAAATTTGTGGTGGTTCGCAATTGATGTATCGCCCAGTTGGTTTCAAGCGTGTTGTTTTCATCAGGCAGCGGATATTCGGTACCTTCAATAACATGTGCCGGTTGAAATATAATCGCCAGTATGAAACCGGTGATATAATGCATGATCAGGATACCGATGAGTACCTGCCACCACAGCAATGGTGTAAAAATTACAGGTATCACAAAAATATACCCTACATACACCAGTTTGGTGACAATGAGAATAGCCCACTCTTTGCCTATGCTGGCATTGTTTCTTTTAACCATCCCTGATTTATGGTAACGGTTCAAACGCTCAAAATCCTTAAACACCATCCAGGAAATAGTCATCAAACCATAGAGAAACCATGCATAGATAAACTGATATTTATGCATTTTCTTCCAGTTTGAGTGAGGTGATAGGCGCAATACGCCACGAGGGCTTATGTCTTCATCTTCGCCATCAACATTGGTATAGGAATGATGAAGCACATTGTGTTGCATCTTCCAGTTGAAGGCGTTGGCACCGATCAGATTCAATGAATATCCAATTACGGTATTGATCCATTTCTTGTTTGAATAGGCTCCGTGGTTGGCATCATGCATGACGGAAAGCCCGATGCCTGCCAGGCCGAGACTCATTACGATCGTAAGTAGAATCATCCAGCCCATGCCGGTCACTGCTCCGCTTACAATTAACCCATAAGGGCCAAAATACAAGGTGAACATGATAATCGATTTGATTATCATTTCAAGATTGGCGTGCCGTGTTACCTGGTTGTTTTTAAAATAATCATTAACCCGTTTGTTTAATAGCGCTGTAAAATCAAGTTTTGTTTTAGCAAACGTTACTGGCTTGTGAATTGTCATTTTTATTGTTTTCCTTTTTTGTTTAGGCTTTAAAAATAAGCCCGTGATAAATGTACTACCGTTATCATTCCGGGCAAAACAGAGACAAAAGTCTCTTTTCAATTGAAAAAATCTGATGTGAGGTAATGCTCTTTGAGAAGAAAACAGACTTCAGCACGATTCAAGGAATTGATTGTCAAAGGTACACATTTTTAGCGAAACATCTTTTGAAATCGTTATGGGTGGTTGATTTGCAAGACAGACGAATGCTCAAAAAAGGAATAAAAAGAAATACCCCGATTTCCCGGGGTATTTCTTTTCTGGAAATGAATAGTATTTATCAATAAAGATAGTTCAAGGCTGCTCTGTCGTCATTATTGAATGGCCTGTCGCCACCATCGGTACAAGCGAGCATCCATGATTTAGCTGCTGCTGTAGCTCCGGTTGGGGTACCCGGGATATGAACCGCTCCGACAGTACTTGCTCCTTCATTGGAAGTTGCTCCACCACAACTGATAGAACGATCAAAATAATCGGTGTGACGAAAACCAATGCAATGGCCCATTTCATGTCCGATGATAGTAGCAATGCCTCCCGTGCTTAACTTATAGGTTGATTCCAGAATACCACTCATTTTGATCTGATTGTATGGATTACCTGACGAAGTTGGAAAGCCAGCAGAACCCAATATCCCTCTTCTTTCATCACCTTTTGAAAGCCGGGTCATTACAATATCAGCTCCTGTTGAACTTGTAATCCTTTGAAAAGTGATCAGCAAACCCTGAGCATTGTATCTTGCTATTGCGAGATCAAGTCCTGCAATCATACCAGCACTATAACCTGTACTACCCCCTACAGGCGCATAAATTTTTATGACACGACCACCGCCAGTATTCACCAGGTTATTTGTACTATACTGCTCCAGTGTTGGAAGTTTGTTGCCTTGCTTCATGGCCGCCAGATCGGCAGGTGTTAAATAAATATCTCCTTCTACCAGATATCCCTGGTCGAATTTAATTGGGGCCTGGTTAATCACATCAAAGCCAAGACTGATGAGCTGGCTTCTTACGGCATCTGATACATCCAGTGATGCATTTACGTCCTGATCATCCTGACATGAATAAAATACGCCCGATCCCGCCATCAACAAACAAATAAAGTAGAGAGTTTTTTTCATAGGGTTTAGGTTAGAGTTAAAATGGTAAGGTCAAATTAAAAAGTAATCAGGAAAAAATACAGTTTTGATTAAGTTTTAAGTGGCCATTAAAATGTTGCCCGTATATTGTTTTTTTTAGAGGTATTCAAAGCATGCGATTAAGCTCCATCATAAAGAAAACACTGGTTGTCTGCCTGTCGGCATTGGCGTGCATTGCCTTCGGTCAGGGCAGGATGTCACCTAAGCTTAATGACAAGGCATTCAATTTTGAAGCAGATAAAACTACGCTCTCGATCAGCGTGATCGACTCTTCTTCCTTTCAAAAAAAATATGCAAACAGAATAACGTTGCTTCGCAAGCAAAATGAAAGCAACTGTTTTTTAATCCGCCTCCAGAAACGAACCACACTGGATGAACTGAAAAATGACCCCAATGTCATCTTTGTGGATTATCATCAGAAAGCCCGAGAAGAATCGGTGCAGGAATATGCGAACTGGAATTTTAACCGGATCACCAAGCTGCGTCATTTCTTTCCTGATTTGAATGGCGCCAGTCAAAACGTTTCGGTAAAAGAACAAGGCTTCGATCCGCTCGATATCGACCTTGTGAACCGGAGTTTTATCACTCAGGTTACACCTTCAACAGTGTCACAACATGCAACCTCCATGACTACCTTAATCGCTGGTGCCGGGAATTCATCCAGTCTTTCAAAGGGTGCGGCACCCATGGCGCATTTTACGTCTTCTGATTTTAGTAATATCCTTCCGGATAATGCATTCATTTTCACTTCAAATAACATCTATGTTCAAAACCATAGTTATGGGGTGGGCATTGAAAACTATTATGGCAATGAAGCCTTCGCCTATGATCAGCAAGTGAGTAATAATCCCGCTTTGCTACATGTGTTTTCAGCTGGCAATAGTGGAAAATTGAAACCAGCCTCAGGCATCTATATGAACATGGAGTTTGCGAACCTGACAGGTAATTTCAAGCAAGCCAAGAATGTGCTGGTGGTGAATGCCGTGAATACCACCCTCTCGGCAAACGCACTCAACTCAAGAGGACCGGCCTTCGATGGCAGGCTGAAACCTGAACTCACTGCCTTTGGTCAGGACGGCACGTCCGATGCTGCGGCCATTGTCTCTGGTATTAGTGTATTGCTTCAGGAGAAACATCAACTCATCAAACAGCAAGTGGCAGATGCTTCCTTAATAAAAGCCATACTGATTGCCTCTGCAGATGACATCGGACCTCCGGGAATTGATTATGTATATGGTTATGGCAGTGTCAATGCATATAACGCAATAAAATTAATGGATGCAAATCAATTGATCAGTACAATACTGGCAAGCGATGAAGAAATTTCCATTCCAATCAATATTCCTGCGACAGTTTCAGAAATCAGAATCGCGATCAGCTGGTCAGATCCTCCTGCAACGCCCAACACAACCAACGTATTGATAAATGACATTGATAGCTGGCTGGATGATGGCAGTACTATCACTCAGCCTTGGGTATTAAATCCGTTTCCACATGTTGATTCATTACGGGCTTTACCAGAAAGAAAGCCAGACCATCTAAATAATACTGAATTCATCACTATAAATAAACCTGCCCCTGGCACTTATCAATTACATTTCAAGGCAGGAATACTTACCAATGCAACTCAAAAAGTTTCAGTTGCTTACTGGTTAAATGAGGAAAAAACATTCCGTTGGGATTTTCCTCTCGCCAGTGATCTTGTTGAAGTAGGTGAAAAGAATCTTTTAATCTGGGAGGCAATTCCCGACCAGACAGGCGATCTGTACTTACAGTTAGATAACAACGAATGGCACTTGATTAAATCCGGTATTGACCTTAATAACTATTTCAGCTGGTCGTGCCCGGATAACTTTTCGAAGGCAAAATTAAAAATGAGAATAGGTGATGCCGAATTTGTGACCGATGAATTTCTGATCTCACCTGTACTGAAAGTAAAAACTGCGTTTGTTTGTACTGATAGCATTGGGCTTACCTGGAACTCAACAAAAAATGCAACCGGTTATGAGTTATACTCCATGGGTGACCAGTACCTGCAAAAGATATCCACAACAAGTGACACCGTGATTGTTTTATCCAAATCATCTGATCTGTTCTTTTCCGTATCCCCTGTATCCAGCGAAGCGTCAGGAATGAAAAGTAACACAATCAACTATACACAACAGGGAGCATTGTGTTATCTGAATCTCTTTACCGCTGAGCGATTCAATGTAAAACAGGTAAGAGTTCAACTGCAATTGAGTTCATGGTATCAGGTTGAACGCGTCACAATATTCAAAGCTTCCGGAGGTAACAAAAGTATTTTGAAAGAGATCTCCACGGGAGAATCACTCGCGTTTCAATTTTATGACAGCGAATTACAGGCTGGTACAATGACCTGGCAGGCAGAAATAATACTTCAAAACGGAATCAAAATAGTTTCTGATCTCATTGAAATCATCATTGAGGATAAAGGGAAAGCCATTATTTTTCCTAACCCGGTTACTTCAAATACTTACTTGACAATTCTTTCACAGGGCGGTGGAGTCAGGTTCAGAATCCAGGATTTGTTCGGACGTATCCTGTTTGAAAAAGAACTTACTTTAGTGATGGACGAGATTGATGTTATCAATCTTCCTGCAGGAATGTATGTGTATCATCTGCTTTCGAACGAAAACATCACTGATACCGGAAGGTTTATTAAATACTAAAAGTGCCATTATAGAAATCAGTTTCACTTACGTATAGTAATTAGAAATAAGAAAGGCGCCAGTCACGTGCTTTATAAACACCCGACTTGCGCCTTATCCTTTTCGGAATAAATCCGGATTACTTCTTCACGTTATTATTAACGATTTTAGCTAAGTCAAACATGGAGATCTGCTTCTTGCCAGCGAAAAGCACTTTTAGTTTTTCATCAGCATTGATCATTCTTTTGTTTTTGCTATCCTGAAGTTTGTTCTTCTTGATGTAGTCCCAGATTTTCTTGATCATCTGTGTTCTTGGCATTGGAGTACCTCCAATAACTGCTGCAAGCGCAGGGCTTGAAGTTAATGGTGCCATGAAAGCTGCATTAGGCTTTCTCTTGGCTGCTTTCTTAGCTACCTTTTTTACTACTTTCTTAGCGGCCTTCTTTGGGGCTGCTTTTTTGGCTGCTTTTTTAGGAGCTGCTTTTTTCTTCGCTGCTTTTTTTGCCATAGCGTTAATTGATTTTAGTGATTGATTAAAATTAGGTTTAAAAAATTAATGGGACAAAACTACAAAAGTATTATCAAACAAATAGCGTTTCCCTATGAAATTCATTAAGGAGGGGTACCCCCCCTACCGAATTCCCATAGGAGAAATGACTTTCGTAAGAGCTTTGACAGTATAATGCTGGATAAAATCAGAGCGCATAACCCATCACTGACACTACGTGGCAGGCTGTTCCTGCCATTACAAAGAGATGCCATATGAAGTGGTTATAGCGAACGCGATGATCATAGGCAAAAAAGATAACACCTACCGAATACATCACTCCACCTGCCAGTAACCAGAACAATCCCCAGGCAGGTAATGCACCATACAATGGTTTTACTGCAAGCACCGCCAGCCAGCCCATGCCCAGGTAAAGTGCAATCGATAATTTACTTGTTCCGGTATTACTTACTGACTTCAATACCACACCGGCTACCGCAAGACTCCATATGATTCCAAAGAGCGTCCAGCCCCAGACACCCGGCAATACACTCAGGGTAAATGGTGTATAGGTGCCCGCTATAAGCAGGAAGATAGCGCTGTGATCAAAAATCCTGAAGACACGTTTTGTTTTACTATGGGGAAAGGCATGATATAAAGTAGACGCGAGATATAACACAATCATGGTGGCACCAAAAATAGCAGCTCCGGTAATAGCAGCTGGCCCTGCGGGAATTGCCTTCAAAATAAGAAAGGGTGTTATGGCTATTGCAGCCAGCACTCCGATTCCGTGACTGATACTATTGGCGATTTCTTCTCCGAGGGATTGGCTGCGGCTTCTGTTGTGTGATTCATTGATTGTTTCCATCGCTTAATCAACTGATGAAGGAGAACAATAGTTCAATGGATTACTTGAAGAATTAATCCGGCTGAGGTTCTCCTGAAATCAGATTACAGGTGTTGTATCTCTGCAAAAATAATTTCAAGTTCAGGCTTACTCTTGCCCAGCTTTGATTCAAGCTTCTTGAACATACTTTCTTTATCTCCTTCCTCAAAAACAAAATCCTCATCAGAAAGAATCGGAAATATTCTTTTAAGTAAAATCTTTTGCTCTCGCCAGCTTCTCAAAATATTCATGATTGGGTCAATATAAGTAGAAATGGTTGTTATTGTTAATGCTACAACGATAATATTCACATTTAAGTGCAGTTATGTGACGAATGGAATATGATTGACCCGCTATTCGGCAAAATAGCCGGATCAGGTCTGTGTGAATATCCCGATGGTAAAGCTCCCGGCAAGTGTGGATTTTTATTCACACTTGTTCTCGTTACAAATCCTCTTTGCCATCCATATGCGTGATTTGATGAGATATCTTCTCTGGCACCATTGTTTGGTTATGATGATCAAATTAAAAATTAATAATAATGAAAAAAGGAATTGTAAGTTCATTTAAGGTGGTTTTGATCCTGATGACTATTGCATCGATTCAGTTTCTGTCCGGCTGCAAAGCCTCCAATATGGCCAAAGGTACTGCCATTGGCGCAGGTTCAGGTGCTGTAATAGGTGGTGTAATAGGTAGTCAGTCTGGTAACACGGCTGTAGGTGCCATTATCGGTGCAGCCGTTGGCGGCACAGCGGGTGCTGTCATTGGTAGTAACATGGATAAACAAGCCGCTGAACTTAAGGAGGATCTTAAAGGAGCTACTATTGAGCGGATTGGTGAAGGTATTAAAATCACGTTCGATTCAGGTTTGATGTTCGACTTTGATTCTTATACACTAACCCCGGGCACAAAAGAGAATCTGACAGGCCTTGCAAAGACCTTAAACAAATATCCTGACACCAATATCCTGATTGAAGGACATACCGATAAAAAAGGAACAGAAAAATACAATATGAATTTATCGAAGCAACGTGCTCAGTCTGTCGCCACCTATATGGAACAATTGAATGTGCTGAACAGCAGGATTACCACTAATGGATATGGTGAATTACAACCCATTTCAGAAAATGATCAGCAAAACAGACGCGTAGAAGTAGCTATTTATGCCAATGAAAAAATGAAGAAGGCTGCTGAAAAAGGTGAATTGTAATTGAACCCTATATTGAAAGGCCAACACACTCATTTTAATTAGACTTTACAGCGGCAGTCACATCACGGTTAACCTTTTCCATCAGGTATTCGTGAATGGCGGCTGCTGCTTTTTTTGCCTGGCCCATCGCCTGAATTACGGTTGAACCTCCGGTGATTGCATCGCCTGCAGCAAAAACTCCTTTCTTACTTGTCTCACAGGTATTGTTATCTACCAGAATAACTCCCCATTTGTTCGTACGTATTTCTGCATCGGTTGAAGGGATAATCGGATTCACGCTGCAACCCAATGCCATCACTACCGTGTCGCAGTCTTCTACAAAAAATTCTCCTGTTGGTACCGGCTTCTGTCTTCCGGTTTCATCAGGTTCGGAAAGTACCATGCGTTCACACTTTATCTGCTTTACAAAATTGTCTTCATCCACAATAAACTCAACCGGATTGGAAAGCCATCGCCATACCATATCCTCTTGTTCGGCATGTTTAAGTTCTTCTGATCGTGCAGGCGCCTCCTGATGAGATCTTCTGTAATAGCACGTTGGCTCTGCGCCTAAACGTTTCGCAGTTCGCAACACATCCATCGCTGTATTGCCGGCACCAATCACGGCTACTTTCTTTCCTGAGAAAACAGGTGTGCTGTAATTCGGAAAACGATTGGCTTCCATCAGGTAAATACGGGTGAGATATTCATTCGCGGAATAAACCCCATTGGCATTAGAGCCGGGCACATCAAGCATACGTGGTAGTCCTGCTCCTGTTCCGATCATCACAGCATCAAATCCTTCCTTGTAAAGCAGATCTTCCAGCGTCAGTATTTTTCCGATCACCATGTTGTACACAAAGCGAATCCCAAGTCTGGTAAGAAAGCGAATATCTTCATCAATCACTTTTATAGGCAAACGAAAACGGGGTATACCATATACCAATACGCCACCGGCCCGATGCGAAGCTTCAAATACAACTACTTCATGACCTTGTATCGCAAGCGCATACGCAGCGGAAAGTCCGGCCGGGCCTGAGCCAATAATCGCCACTCTTTTTCCGGTTGGCTCTTGTATGGTAGGTATTTCAAATAATCCATTGACTCGTTCATAGTCGGCCGCATAGCGTTCAAGATTTCCAATCCCAACAGGAATGTTTCTGCGACCAACTACACATACTGCCTGGCATTGTTTGTCCTGCGGACAAACCCTTCCGCATACAGCGGGTAAAAAATTTGTCTCCCTGATTTTCTTTGCTGCAGCACTGGGATTGCCTTGTTCGATCAGCCGCAGAAAACCGGGTATATCTATGCCAACGGGACATGCCTCAATGCAATGTGGCGTGCTGCAATGCAGGCATCGTAATGATTCAAGCCGTGCCTGCTCATCGGTGTAGCCGATCGGTACTTCTTCAAAATTATGAACCCTGGTTTGTGCAGAGCGTAACTCCATTTCCTGGTGGGGAATCAGTGAGCGTTCTCTCTTATTTAATGTAACCTGTGTTTGTGTCATGGTGCTGTCGTTCAAACATTCATATTAGCGAAGGCCATCTGCTCTTGCCTGGCAAACATCTTCTGCCGCTTGGTAAGATTTTCAAAATCAACTTTATGTCCATCAAAGTCGGGTCCGTGGAAGCAGGCGAATTTCGTTTCGCCACCAACGGTTACGCGGCAAGCTCCGCACATGCCCGTGCCATCTACCATGATCGCGTTGAGCGAGACATAGGTATTGATTTTTAAAGAACGTGTCATTTCACTCACGGCTTTCATCATCGGCACAGGGCCCACAGCCAGTACATAAATCACCTTCTCGCGATCGAGCACCTGCTTGAGTGCATCGGTTACAAAACCCTGAAGTCCGGATGAACCATCATTCGTAGTAATCATTACTTCATCACATGCCTGCGTCAACTCCGGGATCATAATCAAACTTTCCTGGTTGCGTGCGCCAACAATGCCTATCACTTTATTTCCCAATGCTTTCATGTCTCTGGCGGTAGGAATGATGGCTCCGGTTCCATACCCACCTCCTATCACCACACACGTGCCTATGGAAGTCGGAAGAATGGAACGCTCACCTAATGGTCCCACCACATCTTCAAAAAAATCTCCTTTCTCCATGGCATTGATTTGTGTTGTGGTCTTGCCTACGGCCGAAACGACAATATTGACCGAGCCGTTGTTCACGATCCCATCCACAAACAGAAAGTGGTATGCGCTCGCTCAGAATATGAGGACGAATAATCAGGAACTGACCTCCTTCAATTTTTTTAGCGATCAATGGAGCGTCAATGGTGAAGTGATACGTGTTGGGACAAAGCAAACGCTTCGAAAGAATTTTATAGCTCTGTGAATATTGACGTATATGAAGAGACGACTGGCAGAAGTAAGGAAGGAAATCTTCCGCTTCACGTCTTACAATAAAGGCGCGGTCCCAGTTATGATGTTCATCGCGCCCGGCTATGGCAAGAAAGGTCTTGTAGAGTTTCTGTTCATTCTCTTTGGACAATAATCCCTTGCGCAACATTTTGCCCAATGCACGCGCTGCATTTTTTCGAACCAACCCTTGCGGGTTGGACAGAAAGCGAAAGACAGCATCAAACATTTTTAATCTGAGTTCTTCACTAAAAGCAGTAGGTCTTAGTTTTTGTACAAGTCTACCCACCGAGTACAAACCCATAGCAGTAACCTGATGATTGTTATGCTGAGCAGCAGCAAGAATGGCAGGTATTGCCTTCGCGGCTTCAGGAATCTTAAAAAGTGAAAGCACCTGAATCAGGTTGATGAGGTCGTGGTCACGCTCACGATAGTCATCCAGTTTTGAAAGAATAAATTCAAGTCCTACCACTCCATTGCGCGCCAGGCTCTTTCCAAAGTCCACAGCGGTCTCTGTATCGGCTTTAAGAATCTCTTGAAAAAGGAATGGAATCATTTCCGGACCGAACTTACCAATGAGCTTTTCTATAAGCACTGCGAGTTTTGGCATACTGGTGGAGCCGGTATGGTGTACATGAAAAAACACTTCGGAAAGTGATTTGGTCAAACTTAGTTTTTCATCGGTGGTAAGGTCTCTTAATGCTTTAGCAGCATTCAAGGCCTGCGTTACTGATTCTGCCGAACGTGTGTCCAGCGATTGAATGATGGTGTAAACCCGGTCGTTCGTTTCCATGTTGGTGTATAAGCACTCCAGATAGCTGTGCTACGGCAGTTCTATTTAGCAAGAATGATGCGTATCAGATATGACAAAAGTCAGGTTTTACAGAAACCTTTGTTAGGCTTTAAACCCACATGTTCTTATCAGCTATACATCAATTTTGATTTACCAATATGAAAAGCATACGCGATTATAATATTTTCTTACCAGTCATAAAGATTGCCTCAGTCTCTCAAGGGTAATATTTATATTGAAGACACATTTAATATACCCACGGAAAAATGAAATATCTGGTGCTTACTCTGTTATGCCTCACTGCTTCCAAACTTTTTGCCCAGGAGTACCAACTCGCGAAAAGCATTACCAATACCACTGCTTCGTTCAGAGGACTTTCTGTTGTTGATAATTTTAACGCGTGGTTAAGTGGAGGTCAGGGTTTGGTTGGAAATACTACCAATGGCGGACTGTCCTGGAGTTTCCACCAGGTGAAAGGTCTTGAGAAAACAGATTTCAGATCGCTCTATGCATTCGATGCGCAGCGTGCAGTGATCGCCAACGCTGGTTCACCGGCACATATCCTCATCACCAATGATGGGGGAAAAACATGGAACATCGTGTATACCAATTCGCACAAGGACGCCTTCTTTGATGGTATGGATTTCTGGAATGAAAAGGAAGGAATTATCTACGGTGATCCCATCGATGGAAAAATGTTACTGTTGCGTACTTACGATGGCGGACTCACATGGACAGAGCTCAAAAATTCTCCGATGCTTGAAAAAGGAGAAGCCTCATTCGCTGCCAGTGGCACCGGCATTCGTTGCCTCAGTAAAAATCAAATTATGATCAGCACCGGGGGAGTAGTATCACGCTTGTGGATTTCAAAAGACAAAGGGGAACACTGGACAAATCTCAGCACCCCCGTCATTCAAGGTGAAAGTACAACCGGAATTTTTTCTTTCGCACAAAATAATAAAGCACTGATTCTTGTGGGTGGTGATTATCTGAAAGAATCGGTTGCCATCAAACATAACTTCTATTCCCTTGATGGAGGAAAAAACTGGCTTACGCCTGCAACACCCACACGCGGCTATCGCGAATGCGTTGAACCGATTACCAGTAAAACAGTATTGGCTACCGGTCCATCCGGCACAGATATATCCAACGACAACGGTATTACCTGGAAAGCACTTTCCGATGAAAAAGGTCTACACGTAGTCAGGAAAGCAAGAAATGGATCATTGGTTATTCTTGCCGGTGGAAACGGAAATGTGTTTGTATTGAAATAAAAACAGATGATGATGTTGAATAAAGTCAGGCCTTTGAATAAATGTTTTCTTTTTTCTCTCTGCTTCGCAGTTTCTATAATCGGTACAGCACAGACTCCATTTCAAGGCAAGGAACATTTGTTCACGCAACCTCACTCCTACATCATCTATCGATCTGCTGATGTCCTGACAATGGATGGCCATCCCCATGAAGCATCCTGGCAAAACGTGACTTGGTCGCAATACTTTATTGACATTGAGGGAAATACAAAACCAAAGCCTCCGGTCAACACACGATTTAAAATGCTTTGGGACAAACATAATTTATATGTGTTTGCGGAACTGGAAGAACCTCATATATGGGGCACCTTGAAAACAAGAGACGAGATTGTGTATAACGACAATGATTTTGAAATTTTCATTGATCCGGATGGCGATACACACCAGTATTTTGAAATTGAGGTAAACGTACTCAACACTATTTTCGATCTGTACATGGATAAACCGTATCGCAATCGTGGCATAGCCGACATAAAATGGGATGCCGCAGGTCTTCAGTCAGGCATTGCCATAGAGGGAACGCTGAATAATCCTGACGACACGGACAAAAAATGGATGGTAGAAATGGCCATTCCTTTTACATCTCTGCGAAAAGATAAGTCAACACCGGTACCTGAAAACAATACCGTTTGGCGAATGAATTTTTCACGTGTGCAGTGGGATAGTGAAATTGTCAATAACCAGTATCAACGCAAAAGAGACGCGAACAATAAGTTACTTCCGGAAAACAATTATGTCTGGACTGAACAAGGTGTGATTAACATGCACTTTCCTGAACGATGGGGGTACGTTGTATTCTCAAAGCAACCGGCTGGATCTACATCTACTTCTGCCATCTATACAATTCCCTTTTCAGAAAACGCGAAACAGTATTTGTGGCTGGTGTATTATAAGCAAAAAGACTTCTTTGCAGAACACAAACGCTATGCCTCCGGTCTGACACAACTGGGATTTCCTTCTGATGTAGTTCAGATAGAAAATCAATCGTGTAAAATTTCCATGGAGGCATCCGAAAAAGAATTTTCAGCTACCATTCTCTGCAAGAAGCGAAAAGAACAATGGAAAATCACCTATGAAGGTCAGGTCACAAAGGGAAAATAATGTTCAGTAAAATCTACCTGACGTAAGTCTCCAGAAAAGCAAAAAGCTTCTTTCGGATTTCCTCCGTATCAAACATTTCTCCATAATGTGGTGCATCTTTCACAATAATGAGTTCATTTTTCACATTACTTAAATCAAGCAGCGATTTTAATAACTGAGATTGAGCGGGTGCCACCGATTCATCTTTTTCGCCATGCACAATAAAAAAAGGCGGATCATTTTTATCCACATAAGTGGCAGGACTTGCCAGCTTACTGATATCAGGTCGCATGATCGGTGATGCTCCAAGAAGTGTACTGATCGGATCATCTGAAGCGTACTGGATTTCCCTCACCATAGGCAAGGAGTAAATCACTGGGACCATAGAAATCAAGTACGGCCCTTATACGAAACGCTGGTTTAGATTTTACATAAAAGGATGGAATATTCTGATTGGCAGATAATGCGAGTAAGGAAGCAAGATGACCACCTGCTGAAAAACCAATCAATACAAACTTATTCCTGTCGATGTTATAGGTAGCTGCATTTTTATACAGGAACTCTATCGCCTGATTGTTGTCCTGTATCTGAGCCGGAAAGATCGCGGTTGTGCTGTGCCGGTAATCAATGGAGGCAAGCGCATATCCCTTTTCAAGAAAAGTTCGTATGGTGTTTTTCATGTAACCCATATCTGCGTACTTGTCATTCATCATCCACGCGCCCCCGTGTACCCAGATAATCAATGGCAATGGGCCTTTTGTATGAGCAGGAAGATAAATATCGAGTTGATGTTTTTTTAGCGTGTCACCGGCATAGGGAATATTCTGATGAAAGATAGTTCCTGCGGGAAATATTTTCTGAATGCCTGTCGGGGCCTGGGCACCGGCTATTACTACCGAAATAAATAAGAGGGTTATGAAAATCAGTCTGCGTTTCATGGGCATCATTTATAATTCAAAGATAACCGGGAATTCATAATTTAGTCGTATCAGCGTTACCACCAGGAAATTATCTTTTGCTCCCTCATATCCTTATCACTTATTTAAACCTTACATATAGTCTGGATTTTGTTTGCAGGAAAAATGAGTCGAAATTATGTGGTCATTTTACTCATAAAGTATACATCTTTTCAATAATTGTTATAATCAACTACCTATGAAACAGAACAGAAGAAAATTTTTGAAGGCTACAGGACTTGCCGGGATAAGCCTCGCCAGTGCCGGAATGATTAATGCACAGGCAAATCCTGGTCAGCACGATTCAAATTCTGAATTCAACAAAAAATCCTACGCGCAGAAATTCAATATGAGTGGCTTTGCAGCTCCTAAACTGGATACCGTTCGCATTGGCTTTGTAGGCCTCGGAAACCGAGGTTCTGCTGCGGTGAAACGGATGAACAAAATAGATGGAGTTGATTTTAAAGGATTGAGTGATATTCGTGCCGAACAGGCAAATGCTGCCAAAAAATCAATGGAAGGATCAGCCCACAATCCTCAGGTATATTCAGGCAAAGAAGATGAGTGGAAAAAAATGTGTGACAGACCTGACATTGACCTGATCTATATTGCTACCCCCTGGCAGCCTCCATGCGCCCATGGCCGTATATGCCATGAACCAGGGCAAGCATGTTTGTATTGAAGTGCCGGCAGCAAAAACACTGGAAGAATGCTGGCAACTGGTGGAAACTTCGGAACGCACAAAAAAACATTGCATTATTCTGGAGAACTGTTGTTATGATTTCTTCGAACTGCTCACGCTAAACATGTCGCGCCAGGGTTTGCTTGGAGAAATAGTGCATGGAGAAGGAGCCTACAATCATGACTTGCTGAACTCCAACTTTAAAAAAGGCGGATATTATGACATGTGGCGGTTGAAAGAGAATATGAGAAACGGAAACCTGTATCCTACTCATGGACTCGGACCCGTAGCACAGGTACTCGATATCAATCGTGGTGACCGTATGGATTATCTGGTGGCAACATCAACGAATGATTTCAGCATGAGTGCGAAGGCAAAAGAACTAGCAGCAAAGGATGACTTTTATAAGGAGTATGCGAACAAAACATTTCGAGGCAATATGAATGTGACCACCATTCGCACAGAAAAAGGTAAGACCATTATGCTGCAACACGATGTGTCGTCACCCAACATCTATTCGCGTATTTTCAAAATCAGCGGCACCAAAGGTTCCGTATTAAAATATCCTGATCCGGAAAGAATTGCTTTTGGCGATGAGAAATGGATCAGACGAAGAGGAGTTCAAAAAAATAGAAGAGCAATATCAGCCTCCCATTATTAAAAGAGTAGGCGAACTGGCAAAACAGGTTGGCGGACATGGCGGCATGGACTTCCTGATGGACTGGCGCACGATTGATTGTCTGCGCAATGGTTTGCCTGTGGATATGGATGTCTATGATGCTGCCTTATGGAGTGCCATCGCACCGCTGAGTGAACAGTCTGTAGCGAATCGTTCAAAATCCATTGACATTCCCGACTTCACAGGCGGTTCATGGAAAACCAACAAACCGGTTGATATCTCAATGGTAAAAGGCGGAAACACCAAAGTGAAAATATAATCGGATAATATAAGGTTATCTGAAAATTACTATCTGATTTATTTAATCATATCAAAACGTAACATATGAATAAGCATGATGAAAAACCATTTGGGATGAATTTCAACCGAAGGACCTTTTTAAAATCAACCGGTGCAGCTGTGATCGCTGGTTCGTTGCCATATCAGATGGGTTTCGCTCAACAACCTTCTGCGTTAAGCAGTAATATTTTAAAAGTCGGATTGATCGGTTGTGGCGGAAGAGGTGCAGGTGCCGCAAGCCAGGCTATTGCAGGCTGATCCAAATGTAATGCTCACCGCTATGGGCGATGTGTTTCAGGATCGGTTGGATGAATCGTACACTGCGTTGATGGAACTGCATCCCGACAAGGTTAAGGTTGACAAAGCGCACAAGTTCATTGGCTTTGACGCATATAAAAAAGTAATTGAATCAGGTGTGGATGTTGTTCTGCTCGCCACTCCGCCTGTATTCCGGCCCGACCATATGATGGCTGCCGTTGAAGCCGGCAAACATACATTTTGTGAAAAACCAGTTGCCATTGATGCACCTGGTGTGCGTAAAGTGTTGGCCGCAGCAAAAAAAGCAAAAGAGAAAAAACTTTCAGTGGTGTCAGGCTTTTGCTTTCGCTATGATTTTCCCAAGCGGGCGTTGTTTGACCGTGTGCTGAAAGGTGAAATCGGTGAAATAAAAAGTGTTTTAACCGTGCGCAACGGTGGTGAACTCTGGTCTAAACCACGGCAGCCAGGCTGGACCGATATGGAATATCAATTACGGAACTGGCTCTACTACGATTGGCTGTCGGGAGATTTTATTACTGAAATGATGGTGCATAGTCTCGATATGATGTCGTGGGCATTGGGTGATAAAAATCCAATAAGGCAACCGGCACCGGTGGAAGACAGTCACGCACTAGGAGATATTTATGGAAATGCCTATGATCACTTTGCCATCGAATATGAATACGACAATGGCGTGAAGGGAATTCATTTCAGCCGTCAGCAAGATGGTTGCTCCACCACCAACCGCGTGGAGATTGCAGGCACTGATGGCAATGCTTTTATACAAGGAAGCAAACATGAGATCAGTGGAAAAACAAAATGGCACTATGATGGTAAAGTAAACGACATGTATCAGACCGAACATGATGAACTCTTCGCTTCCATCCGCCAGGGCAAACCTATGAATGACGGAGAAGTGATGGCACGCAGTTCCATGCTTGGTGTGCTGGGAAGAATGGTTGCCTATACGGGCAAGACCATCACCTGGGAGGAAGCGATGAATTCCACGCAGGTACTGGGTCCGGCGATTGACCAGTATTCCTGGGATTTAAAATGGCCGTCAGCACCTGTCGCAAAACCAGGTCTCACAAAATTTTTATAATCATTATTCATTTTTAAAATAATCTTCCATGAACTTCAAAGTTCTTTATTCAACCCTTTGCTTCCTCCTTATCGCGGCCACGCTGGCTTTCTCTCAACCCACACGGATTAAGTTTGGAAAAGTGACACCGCTTGCAAGCATTACTTCAAATGCAAGCCAGGAAGAAGTTCCATTGTGGATCGATGTTAACACAGGGCCTGACACATGGAAAGTAAAAGGTGAAGAATTGATTTGCACCGGAAATCCTATTGGTGTGATGCGATCAGAAAAGCAATATGAAAATTTCATCCTGCACGTTGAATGGAAACATATGGAAGCCGGTGGAAACTCCGGTGTGTTTGTATGGAGCGCGGCCAGACCAGATGAAAAATCACGTCTGCCCGATGGTGTAGAAGTGCAGATGCTGGAGCTGGACTGGGTGAACCTGAACAAACGAAATGGAGAAACTCCACCCATCGCCTACGTACATGGCGAACTCTTTGGTGTTGGCGGTGTGCAAACAGCTCCCGATAATCCAAGAGGTCGAACGCAGCAAGTCGGTGGAAAATCGATGCAAGGGAAAAGGTGAATGGAACACGTATGATGTTGTTTGTGTGGATGGTAGTGATCAAACTTTCTGTGAATGGCAAGTTTGTCAATGGCATCAGCAGTTCATCTCAAAAGAAAGGATACCTGTGCCTAGAGGCAGAAGGTGCCGAGATTCATTTTCGCAATCTGAGGATAATTGAACTCCCGCCAGGAGCAACACCTGCCGATCAGATTGCTCCTGAAATCAAATGACATATGTTTGAAAACCGTTCATGAAAGAAAACTATTGCATCCATAACTTTTTATGAAGAATAAAAAATCAGACAGCAATAGACGGGAATTTCTAAAACTCAGTGGCCTTACCGCATTGGGGCTCGCAGCCTCGGCATCGTTGAATGCATCGGCAACACCATGGCTAAATAATGAACCTGTTAACTTTAATCCCTTCAAGAATTCTGATATGAATCCGCCCCAAGAAAAAAACGCAAACCTTATTGGAGTATATGGCCCATGGGCCGTGTCTTTAACTGAAGGCAAACTGCCATCACTTTCATTTAGAAGAAATGAAATCAGCAACATTGATACCTGGCGAAAGGAAGCAAAAGGAAAACTGACTGAGCGATTGGGTATTCCTGACATCGGCAAACTTCCCACCGTCACTGTGAAAAATAAAACCCTCTATGACGGACTTTCCATCGAGGAAATCAGCTGGCAATTACCGTACGGCCGTGCAACGGAAGCCATCGTATTGAAACCACAAAACGCGAAAGGTAAATTGCCGGGCATTCTTGCCTTTCATGATCATGGTGGCAACAAGTATTTTGGCAAACGTAAAATCACACGCACTTCTGAACAACATCCGTTGATGCAGGAACATCAGCGCGATTATTACAGTGGATTTGCGTGGGCCAACGAAATAGCAAAACGTGGTTATGTAGTTATGGTATCCGATGCATTTCCTTTTGAAAGCCGCAGGGTAATGCTTTCTGATGTGCAGGAACGTTTCCGTAACGGATTGAATGATCTGGATCCTGAAAAGCCGAAAAACATTGTTGCCTATAACGAATGGGCGAGTGACCATGAACACATTATGGCCAAATCCCTATTCAGCGCAGGCACTACCTGGCCTGGCGTATTCTTCGCAGAAGATCAGAAAGCGCTGGATGTTTTATGTGCGCGTGAAGATGTTGATGCATCTAAAATAGGCTGCGGTGGATTATCAGGTGGTGGAATGCGTACGGTCTTTATGGGCGGACTTGACGAACGGATCAAGTGTGCTGTATGCGTTGGGTTTATGACTACCTGGAAAGATTTTATTTTATATAAATCATTCACCCATACCTGGATGACGTATGTACCTATAACACCGACCGAACTTGATTTCCCGGAGATACTCGGTTTGAGGGTGCCGCTTCCAACACTGGTTTTGAATGATGCCGATGATGACCTGTATACGATGCCTGAAATGCAACGCGCTGATAATATTTTGAAAGAAGTATATACAAAAGCAAAGGCAGCAGACAAGTACAAATGTTCATTCCATCCGGGACCCCATAAGTTTGATGCTAAAATGCAAACCGAAGCATTCGATTGGTTTGATAAGTGGCTGAAATAATTTCTCCTTTGAAATTATCAATTGTATCTCATCCCGGTTTCAGGTGATCAGTAATGCTGTTGTTTAAAAGATTAAAGAACTTTATAAGTTAAATAAAAAGATGAAAATTCAAATCAGTTCAAGTCCGGCAGAGCTGGGCAAACATGCCGGAACCGCAGCGGCAAGTCTCATCAGGGAAACCATTACAGCAAAAGGCGGTGCCAGCGTAATACTCGCTACCGGCACGAGTCAGTTTGAAACATTGAATCAACTACTGACAGATCATGACATTGACTGGAGCAAAGTAACGATGTTCCATCTTGATGAATACATCGGACTGCCAGTCACCCACCCGGCCAGCTTCAGAAAATATCTGAAGGAAAGATTTATTTCAAAAGTGCCCGCTTTAAAAGCGGCTCATCTAATAAATGGCGAAGGCGATGCGAAAGCAGAATGCGAAAAACTCGGAAAGTTGATTACCGATTCTCCGATTGATGTAGCGCTTGTAGGGATTGGAGAAAACGGACACCTCGCATTCAATGATCCGCCAGCAGATTTCGATACGGAGGAACCATATATTATCGTTGAACTGGATGAGGCCTGTCGCAAACAACAACTGGGCGAAGGCTGGTTTAAAAGTCTTGACGAAGTGCCACGGCAGGCCATCAGTATGTCTGTCAGGCAAATACTGAAATCAAAAAACATAATTTGTTCGGTGCCTGATGAACGAAAAGCAATGGCCGTAAAGAACAGCATAGAACAACCGGTAAGTAATTTATTTCCGGCTACAGCACTGCAGTTACATCAGGCCTGCACATGCTACCTGGATATTCATTCATCCTCACTCCTATCGGATAAAAATAAATCCATAGCTTAGGTCAAAATAAAACCACATGACAACACGAAGAGATTTTGTAAAACTTGCCGGTGCCGGTGCTTTGGCATCCACCTTGTCTGCAACAACCGGATTTGCCTCTGTAAAGCCCGTTGCAAAAACACGCGCTTACAATCTGGCAATTGCAGGTTATACGTTTCTTGCCTATAAAAACGATCTTGATAAAATGATCGAAGCGGTAAAAGCAGTAGATGTAAAATTTGTTACCCTCAAAAATTTTCAATTGCCTTACGACAGTAATAAACAACATGTGGATGAAGTCATTGGTAAATTTAAATCAGCAGGCATAGCAGTATACGGTCTTGGCGTCATTTATTTGAAAACTGAACAGGAGGTTGACAATGCATTCAGCTATGCGCAGATGGCCGGAGTGAAAATAATCGTTGCAGCACCATCTTATGAAATGTTGCCGTATGTAGAGAAAAAAGTAAAAGAATACAATATCCGTGTAGCGATCCACAATCACGGACCAGAAGACAAACTCTTTCCCGATATTGATACCATCTATGAAAAAATAAAAAACCTGGATGCGCGCATGGGCATTTGTCTTGATATCGGTCATACCTATCGTTGCGGACATGATCCCGCAAAAATGTTGCTTACCTATAAGGACCGCATCTATGACATGCACCTGAAAGATGTTGATGCCCCCGTAGAAAAAGGAAACAGTTTAATTAATGGAAGAGGCAACATAGATTTTGTGAGTCTGGTGAAAGCCCTGGATAAATCCGGATATGCCGGTATGTGCAGCCTGGAGTACGAACAAAAAGGAGATCCTGCCATCGGTGTTGCCGAATGTGCTGGTCATTTCCGTGGCGTTTTGAGTTCCGTCCGGTAATTTTACTGGTAACAATTACTACTAAGCATTTTTTGATAAAATGATCATCAGGTTACTCATATTTCTTCCCATACTGTTTCTGGTATCGTGCAAGAATAAGCAGTATGAGATTACTACACCTCAAAAGTTATCTCATAATCTTGCTGATGAGTTAAAGACGTTGTATGACATCAGTCTGTTACCGCACTATGTTGACAGCAGCCTTGTAGCGCAGACTTCAAGTTACGACACCACCGGAGGTAATGATGATGGTTTCAGCGGCCGCTATTCATTTTTGAAAAGAAACTCCGATAGCAGTCTTGTTGTCTTTAAGGTAAAAGGAAATGGTGTGATAAACCGGATATGGACACCAACCCCGAATGAGGACACACTGGATTTCTATATTGGCAATAAAAGTATACCTGCCTTCTCCATCAGTTTTATGGATCTTTTTTCGGGTAAACAATTTCCTTTTGTAGCTCCTTTGTGTGGCAACCAGGTGGGAGGATTCTTCAGCTACATTCCCATTCTATTTGAAAACGGATGTACTATCATTTCACGAGGTAAAAAAATACAGTTTTATCAGATTCAATACCGGCTCTACGAAGATCACCTGCCGGTGAAAAGTTTTTCAATGTCATTAAATGATGAAGAAAAGTCAGCTCTTGATAAAGTTGCCCGTCTGTTTAATCTCCAGGAAAAGACACCCGTTAGTTATGTCAGTGATTCAACGATACCTCTGCGTGAAAAGAAAGAAGTAATCATTTTAAAACAGGATGAAACCAAAACCATTTTCAAAAATAATAATGGAGGAAGAATCGTGGGCATAGAACTGGGCCCGGCAGAATTATTTAAAAGCTTATCAAAAGACATAGACATAAGAATTACGTGGGATGATGAAAATACTCCGGCTGTATTTTGTCCGGTGGCAGATTTTTTTGGTTTTGCCTTTGGCGCACCCTCCATGCAAAGCCTGTTGATCGGAACTCAAAACAACACATGCTACAGCTATTTCCCCATGCCTTTCGATCGCTCCGCGAAAATTGAGTTGATCAACAGAAGCGGCTCCGCTAATGGAAAAGAAAACAAATCAATCATGGCCAGGATTATCTATTCAGATCAAAAAAGAGATGCCGGCCGTGAAGGTAAATTCTATACTCACTGGAACAGTAATCAACCTGCAAAAGGAAGGTCGCATGTCTTTGCGGATGTTTCCGGTAGAGGCCACTATGTAGGAACCATTCTTCAGGCGCAGGGTTTGAAAGCCGGCATGACTTACTTTTTTGAAGGCGATGACTCAACGGCCATTGATGGTTCGGTACGCATGCACGGCACAGGATCAGAAGATTACTTCAATGGCGGCTGGTATGCATTGACGGACCGTTGGGAAGGTAAAATGAGTTTACCACTTCATGGTGCTTTGGATTATTCCATTCCATTTTGCAGAACCGGAGGTTATCGTCTTTTCATTTCAGATAAGATGTCATTTGAGAAAAGTCTCTATCACAGCATTGAGCATGGCCCGGCTAAAAATTTATTTCCTGTAGATTATACCTCGGTTGCTTTTTACTATGGTGATAAATCCCCTACCGATGCGGTGGTGCCGAGCGCGCTACATACAAAAGTATATCTGCCCGACACCTTATATTTATATCCTCAGCTTATGGACTTCAACCTGGAAGGTGATATTGAAACACAGACAACATGGAAATATGGCACAGGCGGATTAAGTTTTGATTTTACAGTTAACGATAACAGCAGCATACGTCTGTCGCTAAAAGATATACCTGAAGGAACTTACTCGTTAGGGGTTGATTTGATTGAAAGAAAATCAGGTTGTGATTTTTCCATATGGCAAAGGCAGACTCAGGTTTCAGACTGGATATCTGCCAGCCGGGCTGAAGAGAAAAGATCGGAAAGAATGTCTGTTCCCGAATTAACAGTTGGCGATTTCAAAAACACGTTGACATTTCATTTCAGAACAACCAGGGAAAAAAATTCTTTTTTATTGAACCGGCTCGTATTAATCAGAAAGTAATTCATTACTAAAAAAATTGTAAGGTGAGTAACGATAAAAATAGGCAGGCAGTAGAAGTTGGTTCTCTTACCAAAAGAGATACGCTGATTTCTATCATCATTATCGGTTTGTTGTTTTTCATCTTTGGCTTTGTTTCATGGGTAAATGCGATCCTGATTCCCTATTTTAAAATTGCCTGCGAGCTCACAAACTTCAAATCCTATTTAGTCACCTTTGCATTTTACATTTCGTACTTCATTATGTCGGTCCCTTCCTCCTATCTATTAAAATCAGTAGGTTTCAAGAAAGGAATGATGATCGGATTCTGGGTGATGGCCATCGGTGCTTTCATTTTCGTTCCTGCCGCATTAAGCCGGACATATGAAATATTCCTGATTGGTTTATTTACCCTGGGAACAGGCCTTGCCATTCTGCAAACTGCTGCCAATCCATACATTACCGTGCTCGGTCCGAAAGAAAGAGCCGCACAACGCATCAGCATCATGGGCATCTGCAACAAAGGTGCTGGTATTTTAGCACCTATCATTTTTGCTGCCGTAGTATTACGCGTAACCGATAGCGAATTATTCAGTCAATTGCCAACCATGGGCGAGATAGAAAAAAATGCCGCACTCGATGAATTGATCAGAAGGGTGATCGTTCCTTATTCGATTGTTGGAACCGTGTTGGTTGGTCTCGGACTAATGGTACGTTTTTCTCCGCTTCCTGAAATAGATACTGAACATGAGAGTGCAGATGTGGCGATAGCCAATACCGGCAAAACAAGCATCTTCCAGTTTCCTCATTTGATTTTAGGCGCATTCGCGATTTTCATTCATGTGGGCACACAGGTGATCGCCATTGATACGATCATTGGCTATGCGAATTACATGAACATAGGTTTGATGGAAGCCAAGGTGTTTCCTTCATACACACTTTTCGCAACCATCTGCGGATACATCATCGGCATAAGTCTTATTCCTAAATTCATAAGTCAGGTTAATATGTTGCGGATATGCACATTGCTGGGAACCTTGTTTACGTTGCTTATCATTTACACAAAAGGGTCTGTTACATTTTTAGGACACACGGCTGATATTTCCATCTGGTTTGTAGTGTTGCTTGGGCTTGCCAATTCACTGGTGTGGGCAGGCATCTGGCCACTGGCACTGGATGGATTGGGAAGATTTACAAAGCTTGGCGCATCCATTATGATCATGGGGTTGTGTGGCAATGCCATCCTTCCATTGTTCTACGGCTACTTTGCGGATCTGTTTGATGTGCGCCTTGCCTATTGGGTTTTATTCCCATGTTATATATACCTGGTGTTTTATGCGGTGTATGGCCATCGTATCAGAAGGTGGAATTTTTAGAAGTAGTTGGCAGTAAGCAGTCACAGTTAATTGGGAAGAAATATAGATCGATGAAACTGAAAGGGTATTCATATAAGGACAACACACCGGTTGAATTAATCATACAGGGTGACCGCATCCAGCATATTTCCCCTTGCAAGGAACCTGCTTCAGAAAATTATTTAATCGGACCGGGATTTACTGATCTGCAGGTAAACGGTTATGGAGGGTTCGATTATAATGAACTTCACAACGATACGCTCACACTCTCCTCCATCACACGTCAGTTAAATAAAGAAGGTGTTACCACACATTTTCCAACCATCATCACCAACAGCAGCGAACAGATTACACGTTTGATCAAACAGGTAATTGGGTTGCGGAAGCTGGATGAATTATCTGAATTAAGCATTGAAGGACTTCATATTGAAGGCCCTTTTATTTCATCGGTTGACGGTCCACGTGGCGCGCATCCGAAAGAATTTGTCTGCGCTCCCGACTGGCACCTGATGCAACACTGGCAGGAGGCAGCAGAAGGGTTGATTAAAATAATCACGCTCTCACCCGAATGGGAAAATGTAAATGAATTTATTGAGCAATGTGTAAAGCATAATATTCTTGTATTCATCGGGCATACCAATGCTACTCATCAGCAATTGCTGGATGCAGTGAGTGCTGGCGCCTCTTTATCTACCCATCTGGGAAACGGCATGCATCCCGTAATAACGCGGCATCCCAATTACCTGTGGTCGCAGCTGGCCGATGACCGCCTGGGCGCCTCCATCATTGCCGATGGCTTTCATCTTCCTGCTGAAGTCATTCATGTTTTTCAAAAAGTTAAAAAAGAAAAACTGATTTTAGTGAGCGACAGTGTATCGCTGGCAGGTATGCCGCCCGGTGATTACGATCTTCATATCGGTGGTCAGGTGACACTGTCTAAAGAAGGCAAGCTTCATCTGAGAAATAATCCCTCCATTTTTGCCGGTTCCGCAAATCATATCAGACATGGCGTTTCCTTTCTGATCAAGAATAACCTGGTATCACTTGCTGAAGCATGGGAAATGGCATCTATCCGTCCGCGAAAATTGATTCACCCAGGTCTGCCCGTATTTGACAGCGGTGCTTACGCTGACGTTGTGGTATTGCACAGACATGAAAATGAACTCGGAATAATCAAGACGATAAAAAAAGGCAAAGTGGTTTATTCCGTGTAATCTCATTCAAAAACATTTCAGATCGGTCATATAAATATGATTGGAATTGGTTGCAGAAAATGACATATTCCAGACAGAAGAGGTGTCATTCGGCTCAAGGAATACAGAAGGCTTTAATTTAAAACCTATACTATGAAAAACGATATCAACCGCAGGTCATTCATTAAAACGGTAGCTACAGGCACGCTGGGACTCGGGGCAGTTACTTCCGTCAATGCGTTTAATATTTTATCGGAATATCCGGTGAAGGACAAATACAGAATTGCATTAATGGGTGTGAATGGCAGAGGTTCACAGCATGCAAGTGGATACGCTTCGTTGCCTAATGCCGAAGTAGCCTATGTGTGTGATGTTGACTCACGCGCAATCAGCAGTGGAATCAACACGGTGATGAAAGCGGGACAAAAAAACAAACCAAAGGGGGTGGCAGATTTCCGCACGGCTCTCGATGATAAAAGTGTAGATGCTATTTCCATTGCTGCGCCTGACCACTGGCATGCACCTGCAGCCATCCTCGCTTTGAAAGCCGGTAAACATGTGTATGTAGAAAAACCAGGTAGTCACAATCCCGCGGAAGCGGAATTGCTTTCACAAGCCTCAGTAAAATATGACAAGGTAGTGCAGGTGGGCAATCAGAGGAGAAGCTGGCCACGCGTACAGGAAGCCATAGCCGCGCTACACAATGGCGTAATTGGCAATGTTTATTTTGCACGCGCCTGGTATACGAACACTCGTCCTTCAATTGGAACAGGTAAAGATGTGGCCGTTCCTGAATGGCTTAACTTCGATTTATGGCAAGGTCCAGCACCAAGAAAAAAATTCAGGAGTAATCTTCTGCATTACAACTGGCACTGGTTCTGGCACTGGGGCACAGGTGAGATACTTAACAACGGAACTCACTTCATCGACCTTGCGCGCTGGGGACTGGATGTCAATTACCCGATAAGGGCGTATTCCACAGGAGGACGCTTTCAATATAAAGACGACTGGCAAACACCCGATACACAAATAGCGTCTTTTGATTTTGTCGGAGGTAAATCAATTCTATGGGAAGGCCGCAGTTGCAACGCCAGGGGAATCAACAACATGGGATCAGGCGTATCATTCCACGGAGAAAACGGAACACTCGAACTGCTCGACAACTCCTATAAAATTTACGACAATAAAAACGTCCTGGTGAAAAGTGCTGAACCCACTACCAACACCGTGGTAGATCAGAAAGGCCCTGGCTTTGATATGGACAAAAATCATTTCACCAATTTTATAAATGCAATCGATAAGGGAGACAAGTTGATATCACCATACCCTGAAATCGCCAAGAGCGTATTGCTTTGTCACCTGGGTAATATTTCGTATCGTACAGGCCGTGCGCTTAACATAGAATCTGCAACGGGTCATATTGTCAATGATGCCGGTGCTATGAAGTACTGGTCGAGAGAATATGAAAAAGGCTGGGAACCTGAGTTGTAAAATTTAATAGTCGCTGATTTTTGACAATGGATATTCAACCCACTTCTCTATCGAAACGGCTCATCTCCATCGATGCACTTCGTGGATTCGATATGCTTATGATATGCGGAGCCGATGCCTTCTTTCACCAGCTTGAAGGCAAGACAAATCTGGTGTGGGTAGATGCACTTGGCAAGACAGTTTGAACATCCCGCGTGGATCGGTTTTACTTTTTACGATTTCATTTTTCCGCTCTTTCTTTTTATAGCCGGAGTCTCCATCCCATTTTCACTAAGCAAAGCACTGGATCAGGGAACAGCAAAAAGAGAACTCTATAAGAAAGCATTCATACGTATGCTTATCCTGATCGCACTGGGAATGCTCGATAAGAATGCACCCTTTCCTTTTTTCGACTGGGCCCATATCCGCTTAGGCAGTGTGCTTGGCAGAATTGGTTTTGCAGGATTCATAACGGTTGTTCTGTATTTGAATTTCAATTCAGTAAAACGACTGTACATCGTTGGTGGAATACTCTTGTTTTATTACGCGTGCATGATGTTGATCCCTGTGCCAGGTTATGGCGCTGGCGATCTTACCTTTGAAGGAAATTTAATCGGATGGATTGACCGCACATTTCTTCCCGGTCGTTTGCTTCAGGGCACCTATGACGAACTGGGTATTTTCACCCAACTTCCTGCAATCTGTCTGACCATGCTGGGCGCTTTTGCGGGAGAGATTTTAAGAAACCACTCTTTCACAGATAGAAAAAAGTTTATCAGGCTATTATTGATTGGTGCAGGTTGTATTGCCATCGGATTGATCTGGAGTCTCCACTTCCCTATCGCCAAGCGCATGTGGAGCAGTTCGTTTATTATGGTCACGAGTGGAATGGCCTTTATCTTCATGGCCGCATTTTATGGAATCATCGATATCCTGCAAATAAAAAAATGGTCATTCTTTTTTGTTGTCATCGGCATGAACAGCCTCACGATTTACATGGTATACCGTTTTGTGAATTTCCGTCACACATCGCGCATGTTGTTCGAAGGACTTTATATACCCCTTGATGAAAAATGGCATGGTGTGTTCGAAAGTTTCGGAGCACTGGTGCTGGTGTGGTTCTTCCTTTATTTCCTTTACACTAAAAAAATATTTTTCAAGATTTAATGATTATGAAAACATCCAGAAGAAAATTCATCCAGCAATCGGCTATGGCCGGTGCAGTGTTGGGATTGCAAACAATACCCTTTTCAATTTTATCGAATCCATTGCAAGACAAGATCAGGATTGGCATCATTGGCCTCGATACGTCCCATGCTCCTGCATTCGCAAAACTATTCAACGCGGAAAATACCAATCCGGCTTTATCAGGATTTAAGGTTGTGGCCGCCTATCCGCAAGGAAGCAAGGATATCAAATCGAGCATAGACCGTATTCCTGATTACACAAAGCAAGTTCAGGAGGTTGGTGTAGAAGTGGTAGACTCAATCAAAAAATTATTGAGCATGGTGGATGTAGTGCTTCTTGAAACCAATGATGGAAGGCCGCACCTTGAACAGGCACGCGAAGTTTTCAAGGCAGGCAAACCAGTATTTATAGACAAACCGGTTGCAGGATCATTAAAAGATGCTGTTGCTATTTACCGTGAAGCTGCTGAGAAAAAAGTTCCGATGTTCTCCACTTCTTCATTGCGCTATATGAAAAACGTGCATGCCGTGCGTCATGAAAACAAAATTGGCCAGGTGCTTGGAGCAGATACCTTTAGTCCTGCTACTATGGAACCACATCATCCCGATTTGTTCTGGTATGGTATTCACGGAGTGGAAGTTTTATTTACGGTGATGGGCGCAGGCTGCGAATCGGTAACACGGTTTCAAACCGAAGACTCGGATGTAGTAGTTGGCAAATGGAAAGACGGAAGACTTGGAACATTTCGCGGCACACGCAAAGGCAAACATGACTATGGAGGCACTGCTTATGGAGCAAATGGCAATATCAGCTTAGGTCCGTTTGATGGCTACGAAGGGCTCGCGGTAAAAATCGGTGAGTTCTTCAAATCGAAAGTTTCACCCATTGATGCACGCGAGTCACTCGAAATCTATGCCTTCATGGAAGCAGCTGATGAAAGCAAGCGAAAGGGTGGCGCGAGTGTGAAAATTGAAGATGTTCTAAAAACTGCCGGCTATAAAGGATAAACTGCTATCGTTTCAGACATCCACTTCTGCTTTCCGTGATTTTATTTTCTGTATAAGAAATAGCACGAGAAGAAATAACAGAAGAGTAAACGAAATAGTTGATAATGCACTTTTAATTATCGTGCAGGCATTGGCAAACCTGGCAGTTATGGAATTAATATCAGGATACTGATTTAACATGATCACAATTCCTGCATTTTCAAGATAATCAAACATGCCCGCTGCAATGGGTAATAGAGTAGAATAAAATACAGGCTTCTCAATCCATTTTAACTTACCTAAAAAGTAAGCGAGAAGAAGGCTGTAAGTCAGTCCGAAAAGAAAAGGATAGATCATATCCACAGGCAACTGAGTATACAGATATGAATTCCTTCCTTCTGTTCCCAATGTACTTAGCAGGGTCTGCGCATACTCTTCGCTATATCCGGCAGGCATCATGTCAAACAAGTCCATACCGTTTGAGAAGTTCATCACAGCTGGAATAGTGACGAGCAGCATAAATAGATATACGATATTGGTAATCAAAAAAATGATCAGGACTTTCTTTCCCTGAATGTGCTTTCTGAAAAAAGTTCTCATTTCTGAATGGTGATTTAACTCAACAGAAATACAACCTGGCATTTCCGAATAAATATTCTATTAGAAAGATACTTACTCTTATTTACGAATCAAATTTCAATATGGAATGAGTTGTCAGGTACTTGGAATTATGTATATCGGGAAAGGCAAATGTTTCAGGTGCGTTTAGTTTATCCTCTTTGGATTAACACCCGGTCTGGCATAGTGATAACGGTCGATCAGTTGTGTTGAATAGTACCCATCAGTACCATTGCTGCAAAGTGATGATGCCTTGTCCAGCGAAAGGAATCCATCATCGAGTAAAATATCATCTTCAAGTTTTACATGTTGTATTTCGCCTATCACTAAAAAAGTATCATTCCATTTAATAGGAATGATTTCCTTTAATGCCAGCGCATACTTCACCCTGCTCTCTTTTACAAAAGGAGCTTTTACATGTTCAATAAACTCAGCGGTCAACCCTACTTCATCAAACTCGCTCACGTCATCAGCATACTTTGCACTGGTCTGATGTGCCTGCTCCATAAACGAAGTATGAATATGATTGATCGTGTAAACGCCACTGGCTTTTATATTGGTCATTGTATGCGGTGCCGCTTTTACAGGCCGGTTGATATATCCGATCAATGCAGGATCTGACCCAATATGAACTATGCTGCTGAATACACCGAGGTTGGTTTGTCCTTTTGAGTTAACGGTGCCAATGAGGCTCACCGATTTAAATCCTGTAAGGCTGTTGATAAAATTGGCGCGGTAAAACCGCTCCCATGACTGTATTGCCGATGCTGAAATTAATTGCATATACGTAAAACACAGGATGGCAAAAAAGGTTATTGATGAATAAGAACTGCTATCTTTCACTCATAAGAAAGTGACTTTCAAAGTTTGATTTTCAAAAATGATTAGATAAATTTTAATACCTATTATATTCAAAACCAGACTGACAAATCCCATGAAGAAAATACCACTGCTGATTATCATCTGTTTACTGTTGGTTCAGGGAACTGCATTTTCTCAGGAAGCCTATCGCAGATGGAGAATCACCAATCAGATCCGGCTTGATAAATTCGATCTCATTCTACCCGAGGTAATGCGCGAGAACAATATCGACATGTGGATCATCATGAACCGGGAAGGAAACTTTGATCCACTCTATTCAGAAATGGGCGAAGGATATGTAGGCCATAACGGCTATTACATTTTTACCAACATCGGCAAGCCACGAATAGAACGGGCCGTACTGGGCATTGATGGCTATCTGCTCGAAGAAACAAAAGCCTACGATTATTTTGGATCAGAATCAGAACTGAAAGATTTCGTAGCGAAGCGTGACCCGAAGCGTATCGGATTAAACATATCTAAGGATATTGGCGGTGCCGATGGATTATCCTACACAGGCAGGCAGGAACTTGCCGAACTACTCGGCAAAAAATACGAACCTCGTTTTGTATCGGCAGAAAAACTGGTATCGGATTATCGTTCGCGTCATGTTGCCAGTGAAATTGCTGCTTTCGCGGAGGCAGGGAATTTCTCCTGGCAACTTGCAGAGCGCGCCTTGTCCAATGAGGTGATTACACCGGGTATAACCACCCTGGAAGATGTAGCATGGTGGATGAAAGAACAACTCTTCAAAAATAATCTACAGTCATCGTTCGGCATGCCTTCGGTGTATGTCACAGGTCCCAATGGCATTGAAGCCACTTCCAGTGACCGCATCATTCAGCGCGGAGATATTCTCATGATCGACTGGGGTGTGGGCCTCATGAACTTCTACACCGATATGAAACGTATTGCCTATGTATTGAACGATGGTGAAAAGGAAGTTCCGAAGAGTATTCAAAACGCATTTGACCAGGCCGTGAAGGTGAGAGATGTTGTTAAAAATACCATCAGGCCGGGCATCACTGCAAAACAAAATGAAGACAATATCTACAAGGCTTTGCAAGACGCGGGCTTTTTACGCATTGAGTTTAACAAACCCAGCACAGGCAATAAAACAGATGTCATTATTGGCTGTCATTCCGTGGGCGACTGGGGTCATGGCACCGGACCATCCATTGCGTTCTTCAATCCCTTGCAACTTACCTTCGTGGTAAAACCAACAAATTTACTTTCCATCGAGTTGTTTGCCTACACGCCTATCCCCGAATGGGGCGGCAGCAAATTGCGTATTCCACTGGAAGATGATGCCGTAGTCACTGAGCGTGGTGTGGAGTGGATTTACCCGATCAACCAACGCGTATTATTGATTAAATGATTTAGACTTTCAGAATAAAATAGATGAGGGCGGCTTATCGGGCTGTCGCTACTCGCCACCAGAAAATGTTTTCTGCTTCGATGCCCGTTCCATAGCTGGTGGGCTCAGACATGCCGCTCCATCCCGGCCGCGGGCTGCAGTTATTATTCAGCGTTCAGGTATATGATGGCAGAAGTTTCTTTATCAAATTTGAAAAATCCAATACCAGCTTTCTCCTTATCAGGGACTGCAATTAAATAAATCAAACTTTTTACCCACTTGCTTCGTCTAAAGCATATCAGGAATTTCCTTACGGCCATTCCTGCTTATTTTTTATCCCCAAGACCATATTTAACCAGTGCTGCCCCATGATAAAGAATCTTTTTAAGATCGCCATCCGCAATATTTTTAAAGACAAGACCTACAGCGCCATCAACATTCTCGGACTCACCATAGGCATTACGTGCAGTATGTTTTTGCTGTTGTACATACTGGATGAATTAAGTTACGACCGCTATCATAAAAATGCCGATAACATCTATCGTATTGTCTCCAATATCAAAGAGCCTGACAATGCTTTCACCTGGGCGGTTGCGCAAATACCCGTTGCCGAAGAGTTGCGCGACAACTATCCGGAAGTAGAAAATGCCGTGAGGTTCTTCGGTACTTCCAGAAATTTATATAAGAACGGTGAGCTGCAGTTTTATGAAGATGAGTTTTACCTGGCAGACTCCACGGTGTTTGATATGTTTACCTATGAATTCATCAAGGGCGATCCGGCTACAGCATTGGACTTACCGTTTACCATGGTGCTGACCGAAAAAATGGCGAAGAAATATTTTGGTGAAGCAGACCCGGTCAATCAATCGCTTCAAAATCAGCAAAACGAAGAATTTAAAATTACCGGAGTCATCAAAGACGTGCCACACAATTCTCATTTCCGCTTTGATGCACTCATCTCCCGCAACACGCGGCCTCAGAATCAAGGTGGATGGGGAGGTTTTGGTGTATTCACCTACATTCAATTGCCTTCCGGCTACGACCTGAATAAAATGTATGCAAGTCTGGATACCATCGTAAAGCAGAAAGTCAATCCGATATTCGAGCAATATGGCATCTCGGTAAAATATGAGTTGCAACGTATCCCCGACATTCATTTATATTCAAAAATTCAAGATGAAGCCGAAGCCGGTGGTGACATTTCCTACATATACATTTTTGGTGCAGTAGCGGGCTTCATGTTAATCATTGCCTGCATTAATTATATGAATCTGGCCACAGCCCGTTCAGCTAATCGCGCCAAGGAAGTCGGCATTCGCAAAGTAATGGGCTCACAACGATCTCAGCTTATTTATCAGTTCATCACCGAATCCGTAGTGATTGCCTTGATCGCCCTGGTGCTCAGTCTTGCTCTCATTTATTTGTTGCTGTCAACATTCAACACGCTCTCCAGTAAGGAAATACCATTTGGATATATCCTCCAGGCTCCGGTGCTGCTCAGTCTGCTTGGCGTAGTGTTGTTTGCAGGAATTGTGGGCGGAAGTTATCCTGCCTTTTATCTTTCAGGATTTAATCCCGTAAGCGTATTGAAAGGCAAGCTCTCAGCCAAAGGAGGCAGCGTGCTTTTCAGAAAGTCACTGGTGGTGGTACAGTTTGCCATCTCCATTTTTATGCTCATCAGTACACTGATTGTTTTTGATCAGCTTGAGTTTCTGCGCAATAAAGATCTTGGCTTTGAAAAAAAACAGGTAGTCCGCATTGATCTCTCTGGTCGTGAGTTGCGTCAGAAGAGCAGCGCCCTCGTAGATAAAATAAAACAAAGCAGTGATGTGGAGATGGTGGGCATGGCGGATGCTTCGCCAGGAGAAGGTATTGGTAAGAATCTTATAAAAGTGGAAGACAATGATGGAAAACTTGCCGACAAGGGTGTGGATATGTTCAGCGCAGATTTTGATTTTGTAAAAACACTGGGGATGCACATCGTGCAGGGACGTGATTTTTCACGTGATATAATCTCAGACACCACCTTTGCCGTGCTGGTAAACGAAGCCATGGTAAAACGTATGGCCTGGGACAATCCGATCGGAAAGAAATTTGTTTTTCAACAAGGGCCAGGTAATCCCGATATCGAAAAACACGTAGTAGGTGTTGTAAAAGACTATCATCAGAATTCATTGTATGACGTCATTGAGCCACTCATGATTATTCTCGATGATGATCAGAATTATATTTTCGTTCGCACAAAAGAAGGTGATGTGCGGCAATCGCTAACGAGTCTTGAAAAAGTATGGAAGGAAGTAAATCCCAATCATCCATTTGAATATCAGTTCCTCGATCAGGATTTCGATTCTCAATATACAGCCGATGAAAAACGAAGTCAGATCTTCACCGTATTCTCCGGCCTTACCATTACCATTGCCTGTCTTGGTTTACTTGGCCTCGCAGCGTTTACCACCGAACAACGCACCAAGGAAATCGGTGTGCGAAAAGTAATTGGAGCAACTGTAAACAGTCTTGTGGTGCTGGTGTCACAAGAATTTTTTGTACTGGTTGGACTGGGTATGCTGCTGGCCTTTCCTGCGGCATGGTATTTTACCAGTAGCTGGCTGCAGAATTTTGCCTATCGGATTGAACTCGAAGCAGAATGGCTCACCTTCATTATCTCCGCATTCATGGCACTTGCTATCACGATGATCACGGTGGGCTATCATGTGACACGCTCAGCAATGACTAATCCGGTTAATTCTTTGCGCGATGAATGAAATTGAAGCAATTAAGATTTACCGGTAATCGTGAAGCATCTCCCTTGCTTCCATAAATGATTGTTTATTCAGCGCCTCTTCGAGGTAGTACCTGACAATATCATGTTTCGAAAAATATTCAGAAAGCACGGCACAATTGTATAAGGCCTTAGCGGAAACGTCAATACTGGGTGCTGACGTTAAGCGTTCTGAGACATCAAATGCGCCCTGGTAATTTCCGGCTTTTATTGAGGTGCCAACATCTTTGAATTCCCTGGTCACAAATAATGGGCGGGTTCGTGGTTCACTTCCCGGGAAATATTCTCGCAAATAAAAATCCACATTGGCATGTACCCCATCCACAACATCATCCGTATTGGATACAATGTTGGGACCGGCAGCCAGTAACCCGCTCATTACACTGCGTGAACTATGAAAACTGCGCATCGAAATCAGGGTATCAGAAACAATACGATATTGGTTTTGCATCCTGTATCCTATAATCACAACAAGATCGTAATAGGCCAGCTTGCTTTTTCCGTTTTCATCTTTCGTTACTTCCACCCGGGTCTGTTCAAAGTAGGCGTCAAAGGAGGTGATCAATATGGCATGTGTCGCATTGCGTTGAGCCATCAGCAAACGTACACTGTCAGGATGGGCAGAATAGATCGGTCCTTCCACAACATCCACATCAATATCACTGCGCTTTTCAATCTGCATGGAAGCATGGCGCATGGTATGGCCAGTAAGAACCATGAATTGTTTTTCCTTATTATCGCGAAACGATTTTGAATTTACATCAAACGTATTCGCAATTACCAGATTTTCAGGTTGTGGATTTAAGGGATGGGAAGGATATGTGGGTATACTGGTTTGAACTGCCAGGGGCATCGTGCACTGCCAGCTTGCTATTGCTATGAGCAGGAAAGGTATTTTACCAGTGATAAGATTGAAACATTTAAGACTTATTTTCATGTTTGATCAGCTTCTTTTTAAAGATATAGATATCCTTTTCATTTTTCAAGCATGATTCCAATCAAAGCTATCATAACCATAACCTGTAAAAACATTGCTGATCTTTCCAGTAAGATGACTGAACTGAATACAAGGATTTTTTCAGGATATTGACGCTACTCAGTATCTTTCCGAGATGATTACAAAAGAAACCCTCCTCAGTGAACTCAGCCATCACACGTATGTCATGCTCCGCCCCTCACCCATTGCAGGTATCGGTGTATTTGCGCTACGGTCAATACCCAAAGGTTGCCGGGATATGTTCAGCAAACCTGATCCGAACGAACAATGGATCACGCTTTCAAAAAAAGAAGTTGAAGCACTGCCTGTACATGCCAGAGTACTGATTGAAAATTATTGTCTCTTCGATGAAGACCAGTACTACGTTCCTGAAAAAGGTTTTAAAGCACTGGATGTATCACTCTTTCTGAATCATTCCGATACACCCAATGTAATTTCCATCGATGATGGCAATTATTTTGAAACCCTGCGTGAGATAGCCGAAGGCGAAGAATTACTGATTGACTACGGTACTATCGTAGATGGCGAATAGAAAGCAATCAGAATAATCCTGTTAGTTGAGTTTGGAAACATCCAACACCACATGCTTGATGGACTTTCTTAAAAACGTATACGTTATGTGCACCTGTCCGTTTGCTGCTTGTATAACTGCCGGATAGGAATACTCGCCCTCCGATTTCTCCAGCGTAGCAATGGTTTTCCAGTGAATGCCATCTTTTGAAATGGCAACGTTCAACATGTGCCTGCCACTTGGAAAATCTCCCTTGCGCACAGTATGATTATACACGATAAGTTGTCGTCCGTCTTTCAGTGTTACGGCATCCGTTCCTGAATTCGGATTTGGCAATGAAGTAGCTTTCATCTTGCTCCAGGTTCTTCCGCTATCAGATGACCAGCTTTCACCTACCTTACCCTCCTGAGTTCTGCATAAAATTTGCATGCGCCCATCGGCATACGTTAATAAGCTGGGCTGAATGGCATTGAATTCCACACCATCATTGATGGGACCAATTACTGACCACGTCTTGCCAAAATCTTTTGTTAATTCAAAATGAACGCGCCACTGGTCTTTGTCATTGATCTCTACCTCGGTACTGGATGGACAAAGAATACTGCCATCAGCAAGTTGTATGGGTTTGTTTTTTACAGGACCTAAAAGATCTTTGACAAGAGGATCTTTGCCGAGTCGTGTTGGGGTAGTCCATGTTCTGCCTTCATCAATAGAAGTGGTGAGCATGCCCCACCATTCTGAAGGACTCGGACCTACTTTGTAAAATAACATCAGGGGACCATTTGCCGGCTTAAACAAAACAGGATTCCAGCAGGGATAGCGGAGTGAATCATTTTGAAATCCGTTTACCACCTGAACGGGATTCGACCATACTCCATTTTTATTGATGGAAGTCCAGATGCCCACATCGGGATTCCGTTCATGTGATCCGCCAAACCATGCCGCCATCAATCCATCCGATAACTCAACAATGGTAGAGGCATGGCACTCAGCAGTTGGTTTGCTCGTTAACGGATAAACTAATTCACTGCTTATTAAACCTGCATCACCTGGTTTGATCAGCGCTGGAATCTTGTTATCAGACTGACCACAACCAAAGATGGATATAGCCAGTAATAATTGCGATAGATAAAGATGTTTCATGGTAAGATTCATAATAACTGAAAGATAGATTACGATGTGTATTTTTTATTCAATATGATTACTGCAATAAAACCTATCATAAAGATAGCAGTTGTTCCGAATACAATGGTCAGGTAAGGATGAAACTGAGTAGCCCATGCTTCGGGGAACCATAGGTTTGAGACCGTCATCCAGGTGATAACAAAAAGGCCAGCCACTACACCGATGACAGCGGCAGCAGAATTTTGTAACCTGCTGAACATGGCCAGTAAAAACAAACCCAGTATACCTCCACTGAAAACAGAAGCCAGTTTCCACCAGGTGTCCAGCACACTTTTGGTGTTGATCATTGCCAGAGCCACTACAATTCCCGCAACACAAATCAATACAGTTGAGAGATAAAGCGTTGCCATTTTCTTCTTTTCAGAAGATTCCTTCCCGGCATATTTCTCATAGAAATCGGTCAGAATGATTGTTGCTGAACTGTTGTAACTGGTTGAGATTGTACTCATGCCAGCAGCAAAAATAGAAGCAATCAACAACCCGGTAACTCCTGGAGGCAATTCATTAACAATGAAATAAGGAAAGACACGATCTGCATTCGCCATACCCTGAAATTCCTCAGGCAGCACCGCAGCTCCTGATTGATAAAGTACAAACAACGATGTGCCGATGAAAAGAAAAAGCAGTGAAACCGGTATGTAAAGCATGGCACCCCAGAAGGCTGACTTTTGTGCGTCCGCCAGTGATCTGGAAGACATGTATCGTTGAATGTAATTTTGATCGGCACCGAAATTCTGAAGATTGATAAATGTGCCATACAACAGCACCACCCAGAACGTATTGTCGGATAAATCCAGACTGAAACTTCCCAGCGAAAATTTATCTTCAGCAATACCTGCAGTAATTATTCCATCAATACCACCCGGCACTTTTATAATGATAAAGTACAGACACACCAGCGCGCCTGCAATCAATACAAGTGCCTGAATGGCATCTGTCCAGACAACAGCCCGTATGCCTCCCATGATTGAATACAGCATGATGATGATGCTGGTGAAAATAATAACGATGGTGATGTTCCATCCAAATAATGTATTTGGCACCAGCGCCATCAGATAAAGTATGGTGCCCACGCGCATAATTTGAGTAAGCAGATACATGGTGGCCGCATAGGTGCGCGCCCAGCTACCAAAACGGATTTCGAGAAAAGCGTAGGCAGATGGACTATTTACTTTCCGGAAGAGAGGCACAAAATATTTAACAGCCATCATGGCGGCCAGCGGCAATGATAAACTAAAGACAAACGAGTTCCAGTTGCGCTGGTATGCTATTCCCGGAAGGGCCAGGTAGCTGATGCTGCTTACAAACGTGGCGAAAAGTGAAAGCGAAATCACCCAGGCAGGAATAGTTTTATCCCCCAGGGTAAAAGAAGATGATGTCCGGTTGTTTCGGTAAAAGTATGCGCCTATCAAGATCAGCAAAACGATATAAATAAATAAAACAAACAAATCCAGTTGGCGCATGTGCAGATCAGTACGGTTAATTATTCTAAAATAAAAGGTTGATTGTTATTTCCTAAACATGTTTATTGGATCAGAACAAGTGAATTCCACTTTGATAATCATGTGGATGTTCATAAAGGACCTTGCCCTTGGCCATGGGTATTGAGCGAGCTGGCAGTTACAGGATAAACAGCAAAATATTTATTAATTCCGGTAATCAAAGATAAATCGGTTTAAGAGAAAACAATATTATAAAAATCCTGCGATTAAAACTTCAATCAGCGACCCATATACCATTACAGAAGCAAGAGCACGAATGAAATTGCCATTGGGAGAATAATCACTGGAGACTAATACTATTTCTACATATCTTTTCAACTTAATCAAATAACATAATGATGCGAATATTCCTTTTCCTCCTGTTATTTCCACTGATTGGGTTAACACAAAATCTGAAATCGGGAGGCAAACTCAAACCTGAACAGGCCATTATGGACATCAGGCATTACACCATCAGCCTGGATGTAGATCCTGAAAAAAAATATATCAAAGGCTATACAGAAATTGACCTGTTGCTGACGCAACCTTCAGGCACACTACTTTTTGATTTCTGGCATGGGCTTCAGGTGAAAAATGTTTTTGTGAACGGTAAGGAAAAAACGTTTCAGCATGGTGAAGATGACCTCATCCGCATAGCGCAGAATTTACCTGCCGGCAAAGTGAAAGTAAAAATTAATTATGAAGGCACACCCGGAGTATCAGAGCGTGCACCATGGACGGGCGGATTTCAATGGGAAAAAGACAGCCAGGGATATCCATGGGTAGCCATTACCTGCCAGGGCGAAGGAGGCAAGATATTTTTTCCGTGCAAGGATCACCCGAGCGATGAGCCCAATGAAGGCGCTGATTTATTTATTACTGTGCCGAAAGGACTGGTGGCAGCAGGACCAGGCATGCTGATAAAACAAAAGACCAACAAAGACAAAACTACGTTTCACTGGAAGACGAACTACCCGATAAGCAATTATTGCCTCGTGTTTAATATCGGCAAATATAAAACCGTTAGTCGCAGCTATACCACCATCAATGGAACCACAGTGCCTATGGATTTTTATGTACTGGAAGAAAATGAAAACAAGGCGATGTATGAACTTGACCTGCTGGCGAATGCAACCCGTATACTCGAAAAATATTTTGGTGAATATCCCTGGGCAAAAGAAAAGATCGGCTTGTGCGAAACACCGCACCTGGGCATGGAGCATCAGACGTTGATTGCCTACGGAAATAAATTCAAGTACACGAAAGTAGGCGGCCAGGATTTTGACTGGCTGCTGGTGCATGAGTTTGGCCATGAATGGTGGGCAAACAAAGTAACCAACCGTGACTGGGCCGACATGTGGATACAGGAAGGCATATGCACGTTTGCCGATGCGCTTCACATTCTTGAGATTGGCGGTGAACAGGAGTATTTGAAAAGGATGCAACGCACTGCCCGTGATGCACAAAACAAAATACCGATCGTGCAAGGCGATGAGCTGGATTCTGATCAGGTATACCATGGTGATATCTATGGCAAGGGAGCTTTCTTTATGCACACATTACGATACATCATGGGCGATGATGTCTTCTTTCCAACCCTGAAGCGACTGGCCACAGAACCTCAGTATGTGTATGAAAACACGGTGACTACTGATGACGTGGAAAAACTTTTCAGCACGGCACATGGCAAAAGTTTAAAACCCGTATTCGATCTGTTTCTTCGCACCACCAGCAAACTTGAAATTTCATTGAAGCAAACCGGTGATGATACCTACCGAGTGCAGGTGTTGAATCTGGATTATGAAATTCCCATAGAAGTGCTGACCAGTGCGGGTAAACAGAAAATTTCCATTAGTAAAACACCGGTGATGATCAAGAGTGCTACGCTGCCGGTGCTCGATCCGGATGTGTATTATCTCAAGAAAGTGATTGTTGAGTGATTTTTGTTTGATCTGATTGTTCTGCAAAACATCTGAAAAGTCAATTTATGAATTGTACTGAAGTGGGTAAGCAAACAATACCCGATAACGTACCAAATCTCATGTTATTCCTGATCAGCGTATTGGTGTTGAGATAAGTCAAATCATTCAAACTGATGGAGTAATTACCCACACGTTGCTGAAATTCTTCCCCAGCAAGGACCTGGATTTCCAACAGGGTACACGGTTTCTTTATCAACAAAGGCTCGGCTTTAATGGAAAGTCTGGATGAATATGAAATAATGGTGTCCTGCCGATGACCCCGCTTACCTCAAGCATCCTTTTTTGTCGAAAACAACACAACCGCGGATTTTCCCATGCAGGCTTGAGAACCCAAAAACCAGATCCTGCTCAGGAAGATATCACGTCTTTTATACCGTTTCAAACCAGGTAAGATAATTGAATGAAGATCATGTAAAGACGTTTGCCTCAATGACGCTGGTCATTGCTCAGTAAACATGAAACAGTGAAATTAGTATACATATTAAATAAAATGTTATGAAAAGGGCCTTTATAACAATGATGGCTATAGTAGCTGTCAATGCAGGTATTTCTGCGCAAGGGAGTTTCGGGGTGAAGGGTGGACTTAATGTGGCCAGTCAGGGAATTTCTGGTTTGTCCGAAGCCGGTAAGCGTGATCCGGATGAAACGAAACCGATAATGGGATTTAATGCAGGTATGTATTTCACATTGATGTTCACAGATAGGATTGGTGTACAGCCTGAACTTTTGTATGCCAGCCAGGGTAGTAAGCCCACCTGGTATAATGATAGCTATGAGGATGAACTGGGGTACATTACCTTACCTGTTTTGTTCAGATTCAATATCAATGAATTATTCAGTCTGCATACCGGTCCGCAAGTGGGCTATTTACTATCGGCAACAGAAAAATATGAAGGAAAGACTACGGATATAAAAGGTGACTTAAAGAATACCGATTTTGGTGTTGCCTTCGGTGCTGAACTGGATCTTCCTGCAAGACTTGGATATGGTACAAACAGTGGCGGTGCATCTTCTCTTCATAAAGTAAATCTTCCCTCGAGACTTGGATTTGGTGCGCGATATGTTCTGGGGTTATATGATATAGCAAAGAGCGAAGGAAGCTGGGCAGGATATGAAGTGAGAAACAATGCCATTCAGCTCTACCTGAAATACCGGATTTCCGGAGGTTAATAAATAATCTACGTGTTTTGAAAGGAGTCACAAGGAAGTCAATTGGTTTAATCGACCATTGGAGTTTTTAGTTTGTCTACTGATTACCAGCCAAACCTGAGTAATGGATTTGAACCGTGTGGCCTGAAATTTTACCATTAAAATCCATGACGTAGTGAAGGCCAGAGACTTTAACCGTCATGTTACCTTCGCTATTATTGTTCGATGTGATCTCTTCTGTTGTATTGCCGCGAAGAATGCTAATCCAGTTGATTCTCATGAGCGAATTATAAGAAAGTTGATAAGTGCCATCTTTAAGGATACTTCCAGGCACTGAAACATACATTAGAACATTGTAAGCGCGCGCTCCTTGAAGTATTAATTCAATATTGCTATTGGAGTACTGCGGGTATGATCTGATAGCCATGATGTGAACATTATAGCGCTTTCCATCGATCACGTAATATCCATCTGCCTGAGGCGTCCACTCCTGACAAGACATTATCAAAAGAAAAAGGAGCAGCAATAAATTTCCGGATTTTGAAGGAAAGTTATATCTCGATTTAGTTATGTGCATCGCTCTGTGAATTGTTTAGAATGAGTAAGCTACATAGCACTGTAAAACCCTGTTGTGAACTTTGGGAAGGTCTGTATTTAAATTAGAACCTTGTTCAGGCTTAAGAATATTCGTGACTCCATAGTTCAATCTAACACCGCAATTAATATTACGATTGAAAGAATATCCAACGCCCGCAACAAAAGCAAAGTCTGTGGTTGTCAATACTTCATTCATATTTTCATCGATTGCAACGCTGGCGATTGTACCCTTTTCACTTCCACTAAGCAGTACTCCTAATTGTCCGCCAAACTGAAAACTAATCGTATTACCAAGTTCGAATAAAAGTGGAAAATTCAAACAATGCAGGCTCGTAGTAGTTGAGCCAATTGATGGGCCACCGTAAGGATACAGGTAATTGTCCTTTTGTCCCTGGCTGGAATAACACCATTCAGAACTAAAATAAAGTCTGGGTCCAATTTGTTTCTTTAAGTACATACCAAAAACCAAACCTGACTTAGCCCGCGTTTCACTATTAACTGATGCACTTAACCTGCTTATGTTTACCCCTCCTTTTAGCCCAAAAACAGCTTTAGGAAAAGCCAGCGGCTTCGATGATTCCTGCGCGGCAGAAACGAATATATTTACCAGAATTAGTAAAAGGGTAATTGCCAGAAAACGGTTCATGAATTTGATGAGATTTCTATAGCTTAATTGCAATTAGTCTACACCAGAAGTACAAAAATAGCATACTGCTTTAAAAAAAGACGCAGTTAAAATTAATTTGATTGCCCTGTTTACTAAATTGTCTGTATTGTCCTGAAAATGATACACCGTTCGGCAGGATTTGACATGTTGCGGTTTGCGGGCACATCATTATCGAGCGATGGGTTCCCAATTTAATAGATAATATTCAATCATTTTGTTAGCAACAGTGCCAATTTTCGCCCACTGTGGTTTCAGTCTTCCTTTGGCGTTAGTGCGTAACAAAGTAGTTGCGCCAACAAACTTGTTTTGAATAGCACTCTATACCAAAAAATGAATTAGCATTATTTTACTTCACTTTTGTTATGAAGCCAAATACCGGGCGTATTGTTCGTGAGTTTAGAGTTCTTTATCACGTAAACACCGTTGACGAGCATCTGCTCGATACCTTCAGAATATTTTTTGGAATCGGTGTAAGTGGCTTTATCCTGAATATTATGCATATCAAAAACAATGATGTCTGCATAAGCGCCTTCCTGAATCCGTCCTCGATTGTATTGCTTGATTTGGTTAGCTGGCATGGAAGTCATTTTCTTGATCGCTTCTTCCAGCTTAAGTACTTTCATTTCGCGAACGTAGCGTGCAATCACCCTCGGAAAAGATCCATAAGAGCGAGGATGAGGAAAAATGCTTTTCTCCGGGTTCACTAAGTCACCGTCTGTTTCAATCATAGAATAAGGATATTTCAATATGTTGATTACATCCTGCTCATCCATCTCATGATAAATCGCCAGGAAACCACCCTTTAGTTCAAGATCAATGATGGCTTGTATTCCACCATTTAGATTATTTTTATAACCTTTGGCTTTCACATAGTCTTCTAATGTTTTGCCGTTAAACAATGTGTCTGATGGAATACTATTGAATTGAATGCGCCATAGATCTTCACCGGTTTCATCGTTCATGATGATATGTTTCATATCAGCTTCGATTCGTTTGCGAAGTTTCACATCCTTCAGCCGCTTTGCTAATGCGACAGTTCCTCCATCTAGTGCCCAGGCCGGAAATAGAATGTAGGAATATGTATTGGCCGCGGTGTAAGGATAAACATCTACCGAGATATCAATGCCGGCATTTCTGGCCGAGTCAACAATTTCCAATCCCTTAATAGCTAATCCAAACTGCGCCACTCCCGCTGCTTTGAAGTGATTAATTTGCGCAGGCATATTAGCTTCGTTTGCAATCCGAATGGTTTCGCGAATAGAAGAAAGTAATCCACTTCCTTCATTTCGCATATGCGTAACATAAATACCATTATACTTAACCGCCACTTTCGATAACTCAATGATTTCCTCTGTGGAAGAATATAAACCGGGCACATAAATCTGACCCACCGAAAATCCTAAGGCGCCTTGCTTCATGGATTGCTCCACATAATACTTCATGCTATCAAGTTCCTCTTTGGTGGCAGGGCGATTTTCCAAACCGATCACTTTTTTTCTTATCCAGTTCAGACCAGAAAAGAAGGCAACATTAGGAGCTACTTTTAATGAAGCTGCATAGTTATCAATGGGATATGGCTGATCTCCGCTATGTAAACTGGCGCAAATCGTTGTGATACCCTGCCGGAGAAAATTTTCTGGTTGTGGAAATTGGTGGATAGTGGTTTGAATGTGAGCATGACTGTCAATAAATCCCGGAGAAATGATCTTGCCTTGTATGTCAACTATTGTATCGGCTTTGGCAGAATTGATTTTTTCTTTGGATACTTTTACAATCTTATCTCCTTTAATGCCGATATCACCGATAAACGGCTCGTTTCCTAATCCATCTACGATGGTACCGTTTGTATAGATTAAATCATACTCTTTCTGTGCTGGCCTACAGGCTACCAGAAATACTAGAAAAATTATTACGAGTTTCATTTCGAGCTTTCGAGTTCTTTCAGTTTCTCCAAAATAAAAGGTGCATGCGGATAATACTTCAATCCCATTTTGGCCACCATCAGCGCCTTTTCTTTGTCTGGAAATCGATTGGGCGCGGTGAGGTAATGGAGTATAATCTCAATAACGTCTTGTGGTGGTGGCATTTTTAACCCAATTGTTTTTTCCAGGTTGGCGTAATGCGATTCGATTAACTGAGGGTTTACGGTAAAACTATAATGACTTACATCGTAGCCTTCAAAAATGTATTGCAAGCCATTATACCAACTCAACAACGGAATAGACGAGTGGTCTGTATCTTTTATAACGTCCAGTTTTGACTGAACATTTGTAGGCCCATAATCTTGAAGGGCTTTTGCAAATTGATGAATACAACGAGTATGAAACTTATTCCCTGCCCCTCTTGGGTTGAGTCGACTACTGAAATGTAAAAGCGTTGAATCGTTTTTGACTTCATGTTTTGCAAATCGGAAGATGCTTCACGAACACATTTGCCATTATCCCACCACAGACTACCATCAATTGAAAAATAGCTATTGAAAATACCCGGATGTTTGAGTAATGTATAGGCGGTGGTAAGACCGCCCAGGGAATGCCCCACATACATACGGTAAGGAAGGGTACGATAGTCTCTTTCGATTTTCGGAAACAACTCTTCAGTAAGGAACTTGAAAAATGCTTCACCACCACCCCCGCCTGTCATCATCAATTTTTGAGATTCTGTCTTTGCTTCTTCTCCATTCGGCATTCTTGTGGAGGGATTCGGTGTTAGGTCTTTTAGGCGATTCTCCGTATCAACACCTACCACAATCATTTCTGGTATTTGAAAGTTTACGCTTTCCTTTTCACTCATAAAACTTACCACACCGAGTAAAGGAAAAAAAGCGGACTTGCCATCTAACACATACATGACAGGATAGGATTGCTTATCATAACTTGGGTTGTTGTAGGACGCTGGCAAGCGAACCCAATAGGTACGCGATTCGTTCAATATTTTTGATTCCAGTGTAAACTTTCTCCCGAAGTTCGTGACTTCCGCTGGGTTCTCTTGTGCGAAAGAATTCGAGGAGATAATCAACAAACCGATGATCAACTTTTTCATTTACTTATTCTTTATCGCGTATTATTAATTGCTCTTTTTAGTCCAACCGTTATCGGGTGCTCCGGCATTGTTGCTAACATTCGATATAAGCCATATATCCACTTCTCCTAAAATCAATTTACCCACTTTTTCTGATGATCTTATTCACCCGGTTCCTGAAACAAACTTCTGTCAATACCCGGTATCACATTCAATGCATTCTGATAATACACCTTTCGCAATACAGAATCAGGTAGTTCCAGTCCATACATCTTCCAGTGCGCGTGGCGCTTGCGGTAATAATCAAAATATTCATCACCTGTCTCAAGTACACGGAAGTACGTATAGTATTCTTCTTTCTTGTAGGTGTCCTTGCCAAACATGACCCTGTCCTGGTATTGAATCATCCATGCGCGGGCAAACGCTGGCTGACGGCCCAGCTCAGCGAGTACCGCTCCCAGTTCGGTGTATACATTGGGAAGTTCATCAAGCAATTTACCAAGGCGTGCAAGGTCATTACCAAACCAGCCCAGATGTGCATTGATGAATTTTGTTTGCGGATGCCTGCGAAAAACATGATGTTGTTCGGCCATGATTTCTTCGAATGACGGATATTTTTTCGGATCACGATACCGGTCGGGTTCCTGTTTCAACTCCAGCCAGCGTTCATTGTTTTTGTCTTTCGGATTCCAGAATGAACCCGGTTCACCGGAATGGATCAACACCGGTATTCCCAGCTCACCACATTTGGCCCAGATCGGATCGAGCCGCGGGTCATCAACGGCAATGCGGTTTCCCTCATTGTCTTTGTCGGTAAGCCCGAGCCCCTTATACACTTTCAGTCCTTTCACACCTTGCTTCACTCCTTCTTCCAGCATAGTAAGCGCTTCTGCGGGCCATCCTTCGTCATCCAGTTTTTCAAAGTCGATATTCAGAAAGATGACAAACCGGTCTGGGTAGTTTTTATTTACATTATCCAGTGACCACGCCAGCACCTTTCCGCGAAAGCCGCTCAGGTTTACCATCACTCCCATATTCAGCGAGTCCATTTCAGTAACCAGGTTATCGAGGCTTTGAACCGGCATGATCCATTGATGATTGTGCACATCAATGAATGGAAATCTGGCGCGCGTGGGTTTATGCTCAGGCACTTTCAACGTAGAGATGGGTTCATATACTTCCACGTCCATAACACTCATGCGGTATTGAATCTTACCAATAACCCAATACACAGCAACCAGCAATACGAATACTGCCAGCAGGAAAAGTATAATCTTCCTTTTTGAAACTGCCATAGTTGAAATTACCTACTGCACGGTGACCGGAACCCTGACCAGCACAAAATCCCATACAAAATCAAGGTTGATGCCATCAGGATAACTGGAAAGGTTGATCGTGAATTTTTCAGTTTCTGCAGGCAGAATAGAAACCGGCACGTTTACTTTTATAACATCCAGTGAATAATCTGGTTGGGCTGCACCCGAGAAAGAACCTACTTCACTATTGAGGACAATCTGAAAGGAATCAGCACCCGGCACAGCATACATGCGATAGCTACCTGCGCTCACCGGCATGCCGGCAAATTTTACATCCTTGCTGAATGTTATCTCGGTAGGTGCATTGGCACCAAGCCGCCAGTATTGTCCATAGGGCACCAGGGCTCCGTCTTTCTCTTCGCCAAAAATCAATCTCCCCTTCTTTGAAGGCTGGGAATACGAAACGCTGATATCGAGTCCGCGATCACTAAATGATGCTTTTGCTGGCGGGCTCTTGGGGAACAACATGCCATACACGAAGTAGACAACAACCGCGAGGAGCAGTAACCCGAGACCGATAAATATTTTCTTAATCATAATGAGGGATTTTTAATTGTGAACAGAAGGCACAATATACAAAGTCCGGGCGGGGTAATAAAACTGGTATCACAAGAGCCACATACTCAACATTCAAAAATTAATAAACATACTACGCCCGGGTGTATGGTTTTTGAGGTATCAACACCTAAATTTCTTACCAGTTAATATGGAAGGCACGAACAGCAGCATTCAAAAATCAAGACTATGAGAACCAGGAAAGAATTGACCGGATGGAAATTGCACTTGTATGAAATCATATTTGAAGCCGATACTACAGCCGGCCGGATGTTTGACATTATTCTGCTCCTGTCAATTCTTACGAGCGTGCTCGTGGTAATGCTGGAAAGTGTATCAACGTTCAGCGAGCGCGTGCATGCCTGGTTATACGGGCTTGAATGGTTCTTCACCATTCTTTTTTCACTGGAGTATATAGCGCGTTTGCTGGTGGTGCTCAACAGAAAAAAATACATATTCAGTTTTTTTGGAATTGTTGACCTGATATCCATTTTGCCGATGTACCTGGTTTATTTTATTCCGGGCAGTCTGTCGCTGCTTGTCATTCGCAGCATTCGTCTGCTTCGTATTTTCAGGATATTGAAACTCGTCAGTTTTGTGGGCGAAAGTCAGAATCTTATCATGGCGCTGCGGGCAAGCCGCCAAAAAATAATTGTGTTCGTGACCACCGTAACTACCGTAGTGATCATTAGCGGAACGTTGATGTTTCTGGTAGAAGGTCCTGAACATGGATTTTCCAACATACCAATAAGCCTTTACTGGGCCATTGTTACGATGACTACCGTGGGCTATGGCGATATTTCACCGCAGACACCTCTTGGGCAGGCGATTGCATCCCTTATCATGATCATGGGCTATGCCATCATAGCCGTGCCAACCGGAATTGTTTCTGCTGAAATGATGCACATGAAGCTGACAACGAAAGTCTCCACGCAGGTTTGTCCGCATTGCCTTAAAGAAGGCCATGAGGCCGATGCCGCATATTGTAAATACTGTGGCGAAAAACTTAACTGATCGATTTACTGCAACTACATTTAATTTTTAAATTTTACCTGATGGAAACTCCTACCGTATTTACTGCAGCCGTGGTGCAAGCAGCACCCATCTTCTTCAACAAAGCCCAGACGGTTGATAAAATTCAAACACTGGTAACACAGGCAGCTAAAGAAAAAGCATCGCTGATTTTATTTCCAGAAGTTTTTATTCCTGGCTATCCGCGCGGATTGATCTTTGGCACCACGGTAGGTGGTCGTACACCAGAAGGCAGAGAACTTTTTTTGCGCTATTGGGAAAACGCCATTCAGGTGCCCGGACCAGAAACAGAAATAATTGCCCGTGCAGCAAAACAAGCAAAAGCATGGCTTGTCATTGGCGTTACCGAGAAGGATAAAATCAGTGACACCTTGTATTGCACGTTATTATACTTTTCTCCAGCGGGGCAACTGTTACACAAACATCGAAAACTAAAACCGACAGCAGCCGAGCGAATCATCTGGGGAGAAGGCGATGGCACTGATCTGAATGTGCTGGACACACCGATTGGCAAAGTGGGTGGATTGATCTGCTGGGAAAATTATATGCCCCTTGCACGCACTGCATTATATCAGCAGGGAATTGAAATCTATCTGGCACCTACTGCGGATTGCCGGGGCACCTGGCAATCAACACTGGAGCACATCGCATGCGAAGGTCGTTGCTTTGTGCTGGGTTGCAATCAATACCTCACCCGGGAACATTATCCGGAAGATTTGAAAACAGGTTTATCCGAAACGCATCCTTCGCTTCCCAGTAGTGGCGGAAGCTGCATTGTTTCGCCATTGGGCAAACGCCTTGCGGGACCATTATATGATCAGGAAGGAATTATTACTGCCGTAATTGATCACCGTGAAATCATCAAAGCCAAAATGGATTTTGATCCGATCGGTCATTATGCACGACCCGATGTTTTTGAGTTGAAGGTAAAAGGAAATACAGATCTGAAAATATAAAAGCCTTCAACCTATTGAAAGTCGAAGGCTCTATTATTCAATTCACTCTTTCAATGAAATATCCGATTCCGGTACTCCATTCCATGCCTATTCAATCTCGTTACTTATCGATTCGGTTGCAATGAAACTCCCTGGGGGGTTGCATATTTTCTGGGAAGCAACCCCTGGCGATTGGCTGCCATCCACGCAAAGGAAGCCGTGATTACCGCATTGTGTTTCAAATCATCTTCCAGTACTTTGTCATACACATCCATGTTGGTGTGGTGGGTGCGCGTTGAATATTCTATCGGATCCTGTATAAATTGAAAACCCGGAAGGCCGATGGCATCAAACGGAACATGATCAGTACTTCCCGTATTGCGTAAGGTTAGTGTTGTTGTTCCCATCGTTGAAAAAGGCTTGAGCCATGACCGGAAAATATTTCTTACGCCTTCATTGCCTTGCATATACACACCACGGTATTTGCCCGTTCCATTGTCCATGTTGAAGTAGGCCGAGAATTTTTGTGAGGCAGGTTTCAACACGATTGAATCATAGGGTGCAGTTTTATCAAGGCGTTCACCAAATGTGCGTTTCACATAAGAGCGTGATCCAAGCAAACCTTGCTCCTCGCCACCCCACAGGGCAATACGAATCGTTCTTCTTGGATTGGTTCCCAGGGATTTAATAATGCGCATCGCTTCCATCATCACGGCAGAGCCAGCGCCATTATCCGTAGCACCAGTGCCGGCATGCCATGAATCGAGGTGAGCGCCAATCATCACAACTTCATCTTTCAGATCAGTACCCGGAATTTCTCCGATTACATTAAACCCTTGCGCAGCCGGGGTAAATTCTGTTTCAAGTGCCAGTTCAAGTTTTACATTCCTGCCTGACTGAATCTGCCGGATGAGCCGGTTGTAGTGCTCAGCAGAAACAACTACCTGAGGTAAAATTTTAGGAGTATTTGCACTTTGAGCCCTTGCACGGCTTACCATTGGCACCTCAGGTGAATATGGAATAGTGGCAGCACCTACCAGGAGGGTTCCATCTTCCAGGCGAATAGCCGGGCTTGGTTCAAACACAGCAAGCGCACCTTCTTTCATGCAAAAATTCCATTTGGCATAAGTCAGTTTTTGTGCTTCCAGGCTTCCTCTAAAAAAATTTCTCTGTTCGCCTTCTGGCTGCACACCTGCATTGGCCATACTCAGGAGTGTTGAATCGTTAAATCGTTTTGCATCTGCTACAAAACCAGGCTTGACAGGCACCGGGGCGCTGAACAAAATAATTTTATCTTTCAGCTTGCCTTTGTACTTCGCAAGATCTGATTCAGTTTTAACGTCAAGGTAAATTGCATCCGTTGACGCAATTCCTTTAATACCAGGTGTCCATGCTTTAGGATAAGCAATGATGGGAGTATTCACTGGCTCAAGACTTTGCAGTGTGAATTTCTTCAATTCCCAGCCGCGGCCAAATTCTTCGCCCCAGTAATCAATATGCACATTTTGAAGTCCGTATGATTCCAGTGTGGCTTTTGCATAGTCAGCTGCTTTTTTGTGGTTAGGTGAGTTGGTTAACCGGGGTCCATACACATCGGTAAGTAAACTCAGATTGGCCATCAGGGCAGATCGCTTATAACCTTCATCCTTTATTTTGCTGATTACTACCGTATCCAGCGGCTCAGATTGCTGAGAGAAGGAAGTGGTGACAACAAAAAGAAACAGCAGAAACAGATGTGATTTTGCAAATGATTTCCGTAGCACAGGGAATAAAACAGGGCCGGTTGATATTTTCATTTGAGAACTGGCTTTAACAATCTTGATATTTGAACGCATACCGGCAAAAGTATTTAAAAGAATAATCGATCAGGCACCATTAAAATAAAAACCCCAGAAATATCAGACTCTTGTTCGCTGTCAGTTTTGAATATAACGGCAGCGATGAATAGCATAAATGGTTGCCTGTAAACGATTACAGGAGCACGAAGAAAATGAGTTTGACGTGAAGCTGATTAAATTTCCTGATGTGGTTTTTTATTCAGGTATCATTTGAGGTGATAAAAACAATTAACGTCCTGTAGATTCTGGCTGCCTCACTTCAGGACAATTTAAAATCCTCTTTGTGAACATATGACTGGGAGGGACGGATGCCTGCCTGAATAAAATACAAATTACAATTCAAATAATCAACCTGAATGCAGCATTTATGATTTTGGACAGATTCAATCTGATGATGAAAGTAATTGCAGGTTTACAATAACAATCTTAACCTCTGAAAAGAATACGGATAGTAAAAACTTCTATCCATTAAAGATACAAATCCTGGTTAAGTTGTGTATATTAGTTAACCTGTTTTCAGAAGTTCTTTTTACATATACGAGCAGGGATCAGTTAAAGAATCAATTATAAAACGAGCATAAAGCAGGCTATACCCAACGGTATGTTAATCTGAGCGAATTCCATGTGGCCAAACTTAAAATAATAAATATTAACACATGAAAAAAACAATCATTCTATTGATTTGTGGCGCGTTGGGCGCTTGCAACCAGATAACACACGAACCTCCGATTGAAATTGCCGACCCTGAATACATAGAACGTTCACAAGCCGTGCTTACAGCATTATGCCAGGGCAATATGGAAGAATTTATCAAACCCTATGCGGATAATGCCCGCTATCGCTGGAATTACGGAGACAGCCTTGTTGGCCGGCAAGCCATCATTGATTACTGGAAAGAAAGAAGAACTACGGTTATCGATACCATAACCTATAAAAACGAGACCTGGCTGGCTATTAAGGCAAATGATCCGCCCAGCCATCTCAGGCCTGGTGTTTATGTACTTGGTTGGGCCGACTACACCATCACCTATTCCAACGGCAGCACCGCGGTTATGAACATTCATACTGTTTTTAACTATGACAGTAATGACAAGGTAATCAGCACACTTCAATACCTTGACCGCTCACTGATTGACAGCAACGTGAAGCCTGCTGTAAAATAGCCTTTCGTGAAAAGTAAAATCCAGGAATAACCGTCTGGCTGATCAATGCGTGACAACTGGCCGCAATGCCAGTTTCATTTCTGAACGTTGAAAGAATTTCAACGCGCATATTCTTTTATTTTTAATTGCCTTCCTGGCCACATGAAAAAAAACGAACATCACATATTATGCAATATATTTGCAGAGTACTTTTTACCTAAAGCATACCGGCTGAAAAAAGTATTGATGGGAGAAAAACAGAATGACAAAAAATAACAGGTTAACATTTATCGATTTGTTCTCAGGTTGCGGTGGGCTGTCAGAAGGGTTTCTTCAAACTCAGAAATACGAAGCACTGGCACATGTTGAATGGGAAGTGCCCATGGTAAATACCCTCAGAAACAGGCTTGTTAAAAGATGGAACCATACCGAAGAGGATGCGCACAAGCGGGTTATTCATTTTGATATTCAGAAAACCACCGAACTGATAAACGGCAAGTGGTCAAAAAAAACGGCTGGTCTGTATGCAAAAACAAACCACGGTGACATTGTTAAAAAGGGGTTGAGAGGATTGATCGGCAAGCAGAAAGTAAATCTGATCATCGGAGGTCCACCCTGTCAGGCGTATTCCATTGCTGGCCGGGCACAGGATCCTGGTTCTATGAAAGATGATTACCGAAATTACCTTTTTGAAAGTTTTGTTAACGTAGTGGATGAATTCAAGCCTGATGTTTTTGTTTTTGAAAATGTTCCTGGCCTGCTAAGTGCCTGCCCGGGTAACAAGCCTGTAACAGAAAGGATTTATAACGCTTTCAGGAGTATAGGTTATGAAATCAGAGATCCCGGGTTGCTAAGGAAATCAATATACACAGCGTCTGACCTGGGAGTGCCACAGAAAAGAAACCGGGTGATTATTATCGGAGTCCGGTCAAAATCAAAAATCAACCTGGAATCTTTATACAGGGAAATAGATTCCCTGAAGAAAAAAATGAAAACAAAAACCGTTCGTGATGCCATTGCTCATTTGCCTGAGTTCACGCCTGTAAAAAAACAAACAAAGCACAACGGTAAAAATATTTCTCATGTTCAGAAAAGTGACGTGATGATAAGACATCATCAGCCACGCTTTCATAACGAGCGGGATGTTGCTATCTTCAAGAAGTGGCTTGAAAATGATATGAACAGAAGTTCGTCAGCAGATAAAATTGCATTTTATAACAAGCTGATGAACAAAAAATCAAATCATGCAAAATACCGTAACCTGGAATGGGATAAACCATCCCCTACCGTGGTTGCCCATCTGTACAAAGACGGACTCATGTTTATTCATCCAGACAAAAAACAAATAAGAACCATCACCGTTAAAGAAGCTGCCTTACTGCAGACTTTCCCTGATGATTATGAATTCAATGGCAGCGCTGGTTATTGTTATAAAATGATCGGTAATGCCGTACCCCCTGAGATGGCAAGAAACATCGCCAGTGCGATTGCAAAAAATCTGAGTAAGAAATGAAAAAGAAGAAATTAAACATACTCGTGGCATGCGAAGAAAGCCAGGCCGTAACGAAAGAGTTACGTATGCTTGGACACGAAGCCTATAGTTGCGATCTGTTGCCGTGCAGTGGTGGTCATCCGGAGTGGCATTTCAATAACGATGTTTTTGAAATCATTGATAGCAAGGGAGGCATACTTCAAAACGGAAAAAAGGTTTCCTTAAAAAGGAAGTGGGATATCATGATCGCTCATCCTCCATGCACCTATCTTGCCGTGAGCGGAGCGCAATGGTATTATCATCCGGAAGACAGGGATCTTCCTACTGACTTGAGACGCCCTCACCCACGATATCCCCACCGGGCCAAAGACCGTGAAGATGCCGTTGATTTTTTTATGGCACTGGCCAATGCTCCCATTGAAAAAATTGCGATTGAAAATCCAATTGGAATAATCAGTTCGCGTTGGAGAAAACCGGATCAGGTTGTGCAGCCCTATATGTTTGGTGATGAAGCTACAAAAACAACGTGTCTATGGCTAAAAAATCTTCCCCTGCTGGTTCCTACTGATATGGTGGGCAAAGGTGAACGCGTACATTTCAAAAGTGGCAAGAGTCAGCCCAAGTGGTATTCAGATGCTTTTGTCAAGGCGAAATCACATGAAGAGCGCAGAACCATGAGAAGCAAAACATTTCTGGGAATGGCCAGAGCCATGGCTGATCAATGGACGGAGTGATTTTCATTACACGGTTGCCTTTATCCAGGCTTTAAGGTTTGTGAGATCATCGTTGAATATATTCGCATGTGGCTTCAGATGGTCTTTGTAGGTGATTCCATTTTTCTCACTGATTTCCAAAATCCTTGCAGCTCCAACGCTTTTATCCATTCGGGTATCAAACGTTAACAGTATTAATGCGGCATTCATTTTTTGCGAAAGTTTTAAAAGCAGGTTCCATGAAGGAAAGTCTCCATACCTTCCCTTTGTTCCGTGAAAGTAATTGTCTGGATCATAATTGGAAATATTAAAACCCGCACTATAGGTACATATCCTTTTTTCAAAAATGATTTTTACTGAACCCGTATTTACCCCCAGTGAAAATCCATCTACATTAACACCCCAGGCAAGAGAATTACTGAACAAATCACTGTCAATTATACTGTCTGATATTCTTGCCTTGGCACCGTACATACCTTTTTTCTGTTCAAAGCTTTGTTGCTGGCGCCACCATTGGATAAACTCTTCTTTGCTGAAGGTGTAACAGATTTCAAACACGATTTTATTAAATACCAATCGAGCTATATATATCTGATAACTGCCGGTGCTTTCTGATGAGATGATGATAAAGTATGGAATTCCAAGTTGTGAACAGAATCGAAATCTTGCAGTCTCTTCTTCCTGATTAAATGAATCAAATGATATTAAGCTGAAATCTTTGACTTGCCAGGCCTCAATACCGCATTTATAGATTTCACCTTCCTTTAATACTCCCTGGATATCATAGATTTTCAGACTACGGAACACTTCATGGGCATATTCATGGTTTCGTTCAGTGTCGCGTCTTTTCATATGAGGAAATAAGATAGGACTTTTTCAGGCACCGGATTAAAATTACCCAATTCGGTACTTCGTCAATCTGTAATCAATGAATACTCAGTTTTTCAATTTGCAAAGCACAGGGGGAAATTATTCACAAAGTTGGCTAAATCGACAATACTATTCTGTGATTGACATTCATGAATGATATCCAATTGATCATCCCATTACTAAAGCTTATAAAACCAGCTACTAAACAATTGCCACCACTCAAATTTATAGAAGTTTAACACTGAATAATGGTACAACACCAGAATCACCAAAGCGATCGGAAATACATTCCATCGCCTGTGTGCCCGCCAGTCCCAGATACTCAATCCTATTAATATAATGTCGGCAAGTAAAAATCCTGCGACAGGAGCCACAGGATTTTGCTCTATCGTGGGGAGGTACTTAACCCATGAAGGGAAATAAATATAGATAATTCTGTCTGTAACGGGCGTGAACATCGGGAAGATGGTGCACACCATATAGCGTGCATGAATCAAGGGGTTCTTTCTGTGGTAAATAGCAAGACCATAAAAAACCGCAAAGGCAATTAACGCGTTCAGCACAAGCGCCACAAAGAAAAAATCCATAGTTCCCATGACTGGATTAACCTGCAACCTGAAATGAAGGAGATCCACCGTAGTGTAAATAAGCAATGGTACGAGCACATAAGAAAAGGATCCGATCGTTTTGTGTAATGCATGCCGTTTTTTGCGGATGAGAAAAGCCTGAGAAATAAGCATCAGGCACCATGCAATTAATGAAACGCCATGTGCGTGCATGCGATAATTCTCCTGATCCATGATCTTTGTGAAGTATGTAAACCAGAATGCTGCCAGCACAGCCAGAAAGAAAACAAAAAACCACACATAACTAACCTGATATAGATTTCTTTCAAGCTTCATGCGACTGAATGGTATAAAAAAGCTGATCTGAATACTGTTTTTTGTACGATCCGATTATGCCTTTCATACATGCGAAAATATTTCATCGGCATTTCATGCATATTAAACAGTCGATAAAACCCATTAAACAGACACACAAACATATCAGGCTTAGTTTACTTCACAAAATCAGTTTCAATGTAATTTACCCAATACATAAGTAGATTTTAAATACGACAATTACCTCATTATCAATTCTGTAATATCTAATACTTATATTTTATATTGAGATATTTCGATGACAGAAAAAGTAATTTTTGTGATCATTCCGAATTGATGTAATCGATTTTATTAAATCAGGAATCTTCCAGATTCAATCAAAATCAAATTCTTTCCAGGTGAAGTACAATCAACACCACTAATTACAACTGTTAGGATCTGTGCTCAATCATAAAATATTCAGAACTAATCAATATCCACTCAACACCCGAATAAGAAGATCCATCGATTTTTGAATGATGTTTCCGATTTGGAAGTATCGCAGAAACAATACTTGATTATTCTTGCGCAATAATTAAATAAATCAACTCAAGAATTTAAAACAAACAACTATGGTAAAAAAAGTCTTTCAAGTAGTATTGTATTTGGCTATCACATTCACATTTAGTTTTTGCAGCGATGAGGAGATTTTGGAAACGGCTGTTGCTGATGACGCTGACGCAAGGAGAAGAAGAACATTATCCTCGAAAGCAGGATCAGATGTAGTCTTCAACTTACCAAAAAATTCAACAAGGTTAGATGGCAGTCAATCAACTGGACGGATTATTAAATACCAATGGAGTAAAGTATCAGGCCCTGTAGCGGGAACGATAACAAGCCCCACAACTTCAATAACAGATGTGACCTCATTAGTGGAAGGAAGCTATACGTTCAGATTAACGGTTACAAATAGTTACAACACTACAGCTGTAGATGATGTAATGGTAACCGTGAATAAGGATGGAACAATAATACCTCCGGCAATTACCAGTTTTTCACCAACAAGTGCAATGATAGGAGCTACGGTTACTATAACCGGTACCAACTTTGGATTATCCCCGGTAGTAACGTTTAATGGAAAAACTGCAAATGTGGTTTCTTCTTCAGCAACAACCATTACTACTACCGTTCCATCAGGTGCCACAACTGGCCAGATCACTATTGCTTTCGGTACAACCGTTATTAAAAGCACTGGCACTTTTGGTGTACTTTCAACAGTGACAGCAACAACAACAACGGGATCCTTCTACTTTGAAGGCAGTACGAGTACGAACCTATTAGGAGGATGGACCGATTGGAAAACAAAACTACCTTTCGTTGGCAGTATTTATTTCAATAACAGCACGAGTAACAGGGCTTATGCTTTTCAGGACATAAGGAAAGATGCCACAGGTCGTAATGTTCTACACGCTCAGATCATTGACGATGATCCGGGTGCAGGAGGTACATCACGGGCGCAGATGACAATTGACATGAGTCAGGAGGTTCCTTTCATTCGCACCTCACACCGCATGAAATTACACCCTGATCTTGCACACCTTAGTAACTATTCTAACAGCATAAGATGGATGACTGTATTTGAAATGTGGAATTCGAGAGATGCCACACAAGGAGGTGACCCTGCTGGTAGTTCACGAATCAGTCTATCGTTATTCAAGGACACAGGAACTGGACAACCATTATACTGGCATGTTGCCTACGAAGAAATGCAACCAAGTGAATCAGTTAAGTGGCAGAACAAGGGAACCGCCAAGATACCTTTTGGCGTGTGGTTTACACTTGACATTCTTGTTGTAAGGGGTATTGGCACAGCCGGTAAGGTTAAGGTAGTGATGCAGGAAGATGGTGGTCAGCCTATAACTGTTTTCGATATAAATAACAACACCATTTACCGCAACCGTACCGATCTGAGAATTAAGCAATGGCAAGTATTTAAATTATATGCGAGCGATCCAATCATGGACTACATGCGGAACTCAGGCAAGGAAATGAGTATTCAGTATAATGATTTCAAATGGCATCAAAATTAAAAGCAACACGTGATGCATAATCAAAAAGTCAGGCTAATAGCCTGACTTTTTTTATAATTAATTCAATTGAACAAGATATAGGCAAACTGGAGTATTATCTAAAAGAATCATTTCGATTCACCCAGATGCAGTGTCCACAATTCGTCATAAAAGATTTCTCCGGCATCTACCATTTCACGCACTACTTCAATAAATAATTCCTTGTCCTTCGGGTCGACCAGCGTTTCAAGTTCTTCCACCGTAACAGGCTTCTGACCGAGCAGATACAAAATCTGATTCTCATAATCGTGGAGCGAATCAAGGTTGTCCTTTTTCTTCTTCTGGATGCACACATCACACATGCCGCAGTTCTCATACGTAACTTCATCAAAATATTCCTGTATCAACTGCATGCGGCAGCGATGATCCTGTTCCACATAATTGATCATGGCCTCCATCTTGGAAAAATGAAGGTCTCTCCTCCTGTCAAATTCGACTTTGTCGATGGGCAGTCGCTCGGCATCCTGCCTCGGCATTAAGAAGGTAACCTTCGGGCTTTCATTCCTTGGCTCATACACCAGCATCTGAAGTTTGTGCAGCTGATCCAGCTCAATCTTTACTTCTTCTACGGAAAGTTTCATCACCTGCGCAATCTGTGTTTCAGAAATAGTGGTAAAGTCGGTATACAATTCTCCGCCATACAACCGCATCAGTGTTTTGATCAACAGATCATATCGCACATGCGCCACCTGAAATTCATACAAGCGTTTTTTATCTATGGATATATGCAACACCGAGGGGCGGTAAAAATTTTCATTCAACTCAATCAGACCAAACTCTTCCAGCTTTTTCATCACCGGATAGACCGTCACTGATTTCATATCAAACCTTTTGCAGAATGCTTCGATGTCAAAGTCATAACTCTCGCCCATGCTGCTTCCCATGGCAATCTGATAAAAATTGGCCAGGGCCTGATAGATGATCTTTAACTGATCAATATCGGGCTGTGATTGTTTCACCTTGCTGCGCAGCCCCAATACATCCACTTCGTGAAAAACAATAGCTGCATATGACCGGTTGCCATCACGTCCTGCCCTGCCCGCTTCCTGATAATACGATTCCAGGTTTTCCGGCAAATCCATATGAACCACTACACGTACATCCGCTTTGTTGATTCCCATACCAAAGGCATTGGTGGCCACCATCACGCGGCTCCGGTTGGTGATCCATTCTTCCTGTCGCGCCATTCGGTCGGCATGGGTTAATCCGGCATGATAGTACGTAGCTGATATTCCATTTTTCTCCAGCAGCATCGCCAGCGTAACCGTTGTTTTGCGGGAGCGCACATACACAATAGCAGGCCCGCCAACTTTGCGCAACACTTCCAGTAATTTCTTTTCCTTGGTCTCCGTCTTTCTTATTACAAAAGAAAGATTTTCACGTGCAAAACTTTTTTGAAATACCTGCGGTGATTTCAACTCCAGCTTGCTGATGATGTCTTCCTTTACCAGTTTTGTTGCCGATGCGGTGAGTGCAATAAAAGGAACATCCGGTTTTACTTTGCGGAGTTCAGCAATCTGCAAATACGGTGGCCTGAAATCATAACCCCATTGCGAGATGCAATGCGCTTCGTCAATCGCCACGAGGCACACATTCATTTTTTTTACACGTTCGCGAAACAGTTCTGTCATCAAACGCTCTGGCGACAGATAAAGAAATTTAGTGTTGCCGTAAACGCAATTATCAAGTGTGATATCAATTTCGCGATGGTGCATGCCCGAATGAACAGACACGGCTGCAATACCCAGCTGCTTCAATTGCTTCACCTGATCTTGCATGAGTGCGATAAGTGGAGTAATCACGAGACAGATTCCATCCTGCATCAACGCGGGCACCTGAAAGCAAACTGACTTGCCTCCGCCTGTAGGAAGAATTGCCACGACATCGTGTTTGTTCATCACGGCATCAATGATTTCATCCTGAGGCGGGCGGAATTGAGAATAGCCCCAATAGTGCTTCAGAACTTCGGAGGCGGTCACCACTTCAATTCCTGTTTATTTAAAAACGCAGCAATGCCCGTCTTGCAATCTTCGGTTGCCCTTGCATGGGCATTCATGCTGGCAGCTTGCTCCAGGCCTTCTTCCAGTGACATGGATTGCACCTGCGCGATCAGTTGTTTTGTCAACTGCATGGATTGCCCCGAGTTGTTACGAATTAAATCAGAGGCAAATTCAAAGACCGTTTGCTCCAGATCTTCCGCATTCACCACTTGATGGATGAGTCCGCGTGATAATGCTTCGGGTGCTTTGATCACTTCACCGGTAAGTAATAATTGTTTTGCTTTATGCTCGCCAATCTTGCGAATTAAAAATACGGACACCAGTGCAGGAATAAATCCGATCTTCACTTCCGTGTAACCAAACTTCGCTTCGGGAACGGCAAACGTAAAATCACATACGGTAGCCAGACCACAACCACCTGCCAGTGCATGACCCTGCACCTGCGCAATCACCACTTTCTTTAGTTGATAGATTTTTAAAAAGAGGTTCTTTAATTGTCTGGAGTCTTCGAGATTTTCTTCGAAAGAAAAATTCTGAAGTAGTTGCAGATATGCGAGGTCTGCTCCGGCACAAAATGTGTCACCATTCGCTTTCAGTATAATTACTTTAACGGAGGAATCATTCTCAGCCTGATCAATGGCAGCCGTTAACTCGTTCACAAGTTCATGGCTTAACGCATTGCGCTTCTCAGGGCGGTTCAGCGTAATATAGCCCACGCGGTCTTTCACAGAGTAAATTATCAGACTCATGTTATTCAGTTAAAACAAAAGCACCTTCATCCAAAACAGCATGAAAAGAAATATTCTGCTTCTCGCAAATCGCTTTCCATTGATTGATATACCACCTGGAATTACTTCCGTCCAGTATCACCTTCTTTACATTCAGGGGTTTATCAATTTTACTGGTGCGAACAGAATTCTTACCAATGACAAGGTAATCGATTTCGGCCAATTCGGACAAAGAATAATTTTTATGCTCTATGAAAGCGATGGCATTACCATTCCATAGCGCTACACGCACTCCGATTTCAATTTCCTTTTGAAATGGAAATTGCGAATGAGTTTCGGCAACCCCGCTGTTCAGCCTGTTGGGCCGGATGTGAAAACGTATCCGTTCCTGATCCTTCGCCAGGGCTGAATCGCCAAGGAAATAACTCTGCCCGTTGTCAATCCATTCCATAGCCGAAAAACCGTTTACACTATATACCACAAATTGCTGCCGGTCGATCGAATCACGAAAATGAATCCATTGCGTAGCGATCAACATAACGGAAGATGCACCAGCAAAATATAACCACCGAAAAGATTTATACTCCATAGTAAAAATAATGCTGAGCATCAAAATCATAATAAGCCAGCACTGCATGGTAGTGAGATGTATTTCTTCGATCAGGCTGAAAGGCAAATCCTCTACATAAAAAACAATCCAGTTTAAAGCCTTGATCAACCAGGTTAAGACAACTCCGGTAAGCCATGCCGCTGATGTCCATACGCTGATGACGAGCAGAGAAATTCCAATAACCAGTATGGCCGTAGAAAGTGGGATGACAAACAAATTCGAAACAAGAAAGTAAACAGGAAACTGATGAAAGTATAACATGCCCAGTGCAAACGTAGAAATCTGTGCGGCTATGGAGACGCATGTTATTTGCCAGATCCAGTCCCCAATGCGGTTTTCAATTTCCCAGAGATTGTATAACGGTCTTTGCAGATACACAATGCCGAGTACGGCCAGGTATGACAATTGAAAGCCCACCGACATAATGAGATACGGATTGAACAACAAGAGCAGAAATGCAGATCCTGCCAGGGTGTTATAAATATTGGTGCGCCAGCCGAGCGGTCGCGCAAGTGCAATAAATGAAAACATGGTTACCGCCCGAAGTACGGAAGGCGATAAACCCGTTACAAAAGCAAAAGACCAGAGGCAAATAATACTGATGAAGAACACCACCCAACGGCTCCAGGCAAAGCGGTTCATGGGACGCAGTAAGAAAAGCAGAATTGCATAGATAATACCCACATGAAGTCCGGAGACTGCCAGCACGTGCATGGCTCCGCTCGCTGCGTAGGCATTTTGCAAATCGGTATCAATACCTTCAGTTACACCCAGCACCAATGCTGCCGCGATCGCCTGCTCCTGCTCTCCTTCAATGTACTGATTCAAGGTAGAGGAAGACCACGCTCTGGCTTTCAGTGAATAGTATATAAATCCTTTCCGTTCCGCTTCTCCTATCTTCAGGATCTGATCAGCATATACAAACTGCTGATGGTAAATATTTTTAAATCCGAGGAATCGCTTAAAGTCAAACTCATAGGGATTAGCCGGAGGTTTTAATACACCAGGATTACCCTTGATCATCAGCCGGTCGCCATATTGCCAGGGGATTTTATCAATGGATTTCTTTGAGATATAAAGCAATACTTTTCCTTTCTTGTCAATCCAGTCATGTGTCTTAACCCTGATGACTTCTACTTCAATTCTCCACGACTTTGATTTCGATTCAGGAGCGCTTCTGTATAATCGCCTCATAATAGTGAATCGGTTCTTTCACGGAAAGCAAATGATCTTCAGAGCGCGAATCGGTAGAAGTAAACAAATGAAAATATCCAAAAATAAAAACTGTCACCAAACCACATACACCTGTGAATAGCCGTATGACATTCCGGTTGCGAAAAAAGATAAAGCCTGCATAGTATAAAGGAATCAGCGCGAGCAATCCGGCAAGGGCAAGATGCTGATCAATCAATTCGGGTATGTAGATAGCCAACAGGATTCCTGCAATGAAAAACAGTGCAATGCGCACCATAACATAAGGAGTCCATTTTAGCATGAAATAAATTTACGAAAAGAGTGTCAATGTAGCTGGGATGTATTCAGTTATGTCATTTTTGGGTCAGTCTGGGTATGCCATAGATATGGTTATGATAGAAATACGATCACTGCAAAATGGGGGTTTTTAAGTTATCAAACTTTGAGGACAAGTTTCCTTGAAAGGTTGGTTGTACATTTTGTTTTATTGCTTTACATTACTTCCAGGCTCAGAAAATAGCTTTGAAATATCCGAGTCGCTTTGAGTATAGACCATCAATAACTTCAAAAAGCCCATGACATTTCCCGTAAATCCTCAACCCTACTTAGAATTCGGACTGGAAACTATCAAAAAATCCCGTGCTTTCATTCTCCAAAAATCCCTGACAGGATTTAGCGTATCAGAAAAATCCGACAAGACAGTGGTAACCGAAGTTGATAGGGAAACAGAACAACTCATCCGCTTTGAAATTCAACAAAAGTATCCTTCGCATGGCATCATCGGTGAAGAGTATGGCATTCACAATGAACATGCTGAATTCAAATGGTATCTCGACCCCATCGATGGAACAATCAGCTTTAGTCATGGCATTCCTTTGTATGGAACAATCCTGGCACTTTACCACGGAGATACCCCGTTGGTGGGAATCATGGATCATCCAGGAATAAACCTTTGTTACTATGCTTCTAAAGGTCAAGGCTCCTTTTGCAATGGAACACCATTTACAATTCTTGATACTGAAGACGATTTTGAAAAAGAAGTCATTGCTACAGGTGACCTGAAACAATTTGAGGATTCCGGAACTTTAAAAGCATTTCAGGAACTTATGAAAAAACACAGCCTCATAAGAACCATTCCTGATTGTTTCGGTCATACACTCGCTGCCAAAGGATCTGTGGGCGCCATGATTGATTTTCATCTTAACAGCTGGGACATCGCTGCCACTAAAATTATCATAGAAGAAGCAGGCGGAAAATATGTATTACTTAAAGAACAAGAATCGGCCAACGCAAAAATTAAGTACAGCATCATCTGTGGGAAACCAAAAGTGGTTGACTGGCTGATACCTTTTTTTGAAAGCCAACATTAATATTGAACAGGTTGAACTCAATGTAGTACAAACCAGTTTCTGATCTTTCATAATCAGAGGTTAACAAAACATCGTTGATGCTTAAAGTGAATCACGCAACGTGAGATGAAAAGGAATCTCTATGTGCTCTCTTGAATTAGCGAGTATCAGCTGTGCAGCCTTTTGACCCATGGCATAAAAATCGGTAGAAACGGTAGTAATGCCGTTGAGAATAATCTTCTTAAGCGGAATTTCATTGTAAGAGATAACGCCTACCTCCTGGCCCACGTGTAATTTTTGCTCAAGTATTTTTTCGATAAGAACAACGAGATCGCGCTCCGTCACATTGATATACACCGTGCCAGTCTCAATATTGCCATGGCCTATATCATGAACAACTGAAAAGTTAAAAGCATACTGATGGCAGAATCTTTCAAGTCCTTGAATGATCTCCTTCGAATAGTATGAATGGGCAGGGAAAATCAATTTGATAGCATGATACTTCGATAATTGAGGTAGCGCCTTTTCCATGGCCTCGTAAATATTCTTCTCGAAGTTTTCAAACACGGCTGCATAGTCACCGGTTATCTGTGGAATGAGTTTATCGAGCAACAGCAGTTTTTCTTTCGGCAGGTTCTCTATCAATTGATAGGCATGTTCATGACCTTCAATAAAATGTGGGATGATTACATAATGTGAATAAGCGCCTGCATGCCGGCTCAGCAATTTTTTAAAAATAGAAAAGTCGTTGTTGTAGATATAGAAGTCGATCGAAGCCTTGTCGCCCAATGCCGCTGCAAAGGCATCGTAAATGATTTTCTTGTGTTCGCTGAGTTTATTGAACAGGAGAAATACCTTCAACTGTTTTTCAATTTCAGTGCTTCTTATATAGAACCCTTTACCCGGCACTGATCCCAGTATCCCATCACTTTTCAATTTGCGATAAGACTTTTCAATCGTATCGCGGGATACTGCGAGTTCAAAACTCAATTCATTGATGGATGGTAAGATGTCGTTGATTTTCAGTTGACCATCAAGCACGGCTTGCTTCACAGACTCTGCCACCTGCAGATATTTGGGATTCGCAGAATAATCATCCAGATGAATGTGTTGCAGAATTGAATTATCAGGGGCCGCCATAAAAAACTAAAAGTAATCAACTATTTCTTCACTACTTGTAGTTCTATCTCTTCGAGGGTTTTTCCTTTTGTTTCGGGTAAGATAAACCAGATAACCATGAACCCAACGGCACAGATCAAACCATAGAGCCAGAAATTATTAGCCCATCCTAAATTTTCTTTGATGGCAGGAAAAGTAAACGTAAGGGAAAAGTTACCCACCCAATGAGCCAGTGCAGCAATGGACATGGCCGCGCCCCGTATACGGTTCGGAAAGATTTCTGACAATACTACCCACAACAAAGGAGCCAACGTAATCGAATAGAACATCACGTTTGCAAGTACCAGCAACACGATGACAGCGCCTGTATAATTTAAATAAAAACAATATCCGATCAGCGCATAGACCACCGCCATGGACGATGTGCCAAAAAGCAATAATGTTTTTCTCCCTAATTTATCTACGGTCATCATGGTGACAATCACGGATAGCACCATCACTCCACCAATCACCACAATATTCAACATCATTTCTTTCAGGTTGTAACCGGCAGCCTGAAAAATGTCGGATGCATAATAGATCACCACATTCAATCCGCTCCACTGCTGGAGAAAAGATAAGAAGACACCAATGCCTATGAATTTTAAGATACGAGGATTTAATAACTCCTTTAAATTAACATGGCCGACATCCTCACGTGATACAGTCGACTGAACATCTTTGATTTGATTCGTTGCATATTCCCTCCCTCCTATCTTTACAAGGATTTGTTCCGCCTTTTCAACCTGACCATTTTTAACAAGCCATCGTACACTTTCAGGAACAAAAAACATCAACAGGAAAAAGATAAGTGCGGGCAATGTTTCAGCGCCAAACATCCATCGCCATCCATATAATCCACTCCAGCTTTGAGCAATGGTTTCGTTTGTTGCATTTACCGCCAGGTCTGTATCAAGAATTGCAATCTGCCAGTTTATTATCTGAGCCATCAGCACACCAATCATGATCAACAGCTGATTGATGGAAACATACATGCCACGCTTTTCAGGTGGAGCAATTTCTGCGATATACATGGGGGAAAGATTCAACGCAATGCCCATGGCAACTCCACCTACAATGCGATAAAAATTAAACCAGAAAAACGTAGTGGCCAGTGCGGTGCCTATCGCGGAAAGTGTAAATAGAAATCCGGCAATAATCAACAGGCGCTTTCGCCCATACTTATCGGCCATGAATACGCATGCCAGCGCACCCACCATGCAACCGATCAATGCAGAACTTGTACCCCATCCTTTTTGTGTAGCAGTTTCAAGTCCAAAGAAAGGTTCGTAGAATGGCTTTGCTCCACCAATCACCACCCAATCATAACCAAAGAAGAAACCACCCATGGCAGCGGTTAAGGTTACCAGCAATATGAACTGCTTGTTATACTGGACAGATAATCATAGGTGATAATGCATAGAAGTGTTATCGTGAATTATGGATACAATCGTTGGATACTGAATTCTCGTGGTTGCCAACGCAAAAACATTGGTTATGTGTTCGCATGTGTGGCATTGGTGTGATTTTAGGTTGTGCAATTGTTAGGGCTTTCACCCAAAGAGCACAAAATATAAAATCACCAGGATAAACCCCACCAATAGAAAAGTGATCGCCTTAACTACTTTCTTAAAATTGTTGGTCTCATTGTCTAACCCATTTTATACCAAATACATCGCCTAACCATAGTAAAATTCCTGACACTAATTCCATACATTTTAATTAATTGTTCAGATGATTATTCAATTAATTAATTAAATAATCGTCATCCCGTATTTGGTTACATCACACCACTACCTTTTTCGTTCGGCAATGTACGTAACAAGCATTCAGATCAGGTAACAAAATATTATCCTTTCCAATCCACACCCGTATCTTTCCAGCTGCGTGAGTTGGCAGAGTCGATAACAGCCTCACATACTTTTTGTGTTTCCAGTGCATCCTGAAAAGTAGGTGAACAAGGTTGTCCGGTTTCCAGACTTTTTAAGAAGTCGGCCACCTGGTGAACAAAGCTGTGTTCATAACCAATGCCTAATCCTGGAACCCACCATTTATCCATATACGGTTGATCACCATCCGTAACATGAATGGAGCGCCAGCCACGCACGATGGAATCATCCCTATGATCAAAATATTCAAGTCGGTTCAGATCATGAAGATCCCAGCGAATGGATGCATGCTCACCATTGATCTCAAAAGTATACAACGCCTTATGTCCGCGTGCATAGCGCGTGGATTCAAACAATCCCAGTGATCCATTTTCGAAATGGCAATGAAAAAGACAGGCATCATCAATACCTACCTTTTGCACCTTACCAGTTAATTGATGGACACGACTTTTAATAAACGTCTCGGTCATGGCCGATACATCTTTGATACCTCCATTGAGCCACATGGCAGTGTCAATGCAATGCGCGAGCAAGTCGCCCGTTACTCCCGAACCAGCTACATCTGAATCAAGACGCCATAGTCCTGCTCCTCCCTGCGGAAGATCAGCACTGATGGTCCAGTCTTGTAAAAAGTTTGCGCGGTAATGAAAGATGTTTCCCAGCTTTCCGGAAGCAACGATCTGCTTTGCCAGTGTAACTGCCGGAAGTCTTCTGTAGTTATACCATACCGTGTTGGCTACGTTCGCTTTTTTTATCGCATCCACCATGCGTTGTCCTTCGGCCAGTGTTCTTGATAATGGTTTTTCACACAAAATCATTTTACCTGCTGCCGCTGCCGCAATGGCAATTTCAGCATGCGTATCATTGGGTGTGCAGATATCAATGGCATCAATGTCATTACGTGCCACCAGTTTTTTCCAGTCTGTTTCTACTGATTCATAACCCCATTGCTCAGCAAATGCCTTGACTTTATCTTCGCTGCGTGCACACACTGCTTTTAATACGGGTTGAAATTGAAGCTCCGGAAAGAAATTACCCACACGATTATAACCGTTGGAGTGCGTTCTGCCCATGAAACCTGTTCCGACCAATCCTATTCTTAGTTGTTTCTTGTTGCTCATGCTCTTAATGTTTTTATTCCTAATTCTTTATTAATCAGTTACGAGCTTTGAGCTGTGAGCCTCGAGTCCGCTCGCAGCTCAAAGCTCATAGCCCGCAGCTTTAGTTATTAAGCTTCATTCCACCCATGCGCCTCACGCACCTTAATCATCGTAGCCAGAATATCATTCCAGGTTTGCTGACGATTCATCACCTCATTCGGGAACATGCATCCATCCCAGCAGATATGTTTGAATGCTTTGGTGAGATTACCATTTTCATCACGCAGCCAGTAGCCTGCATCATGTGCAATATCAAGTTTACCATTGGGATCAGTAGCCTGGCAATGACGTCCTGTTTTATCATGTGATCCTGAACCGAATACCGATCCGTCATTTTGTGCAACGTGAAAATCAATCGTCCATGGGCGAAGTGCTTTCGTCAATGTTTTAAGTGCTTCATCCAAGGTCTTGCGATCCTTCCAGTCAAAATCTTTTGGCAGGATACGATCTTCAGGACTATTATATCCCATCGTATATAATAAGGTATGTGCCATGTCGGCCTGGAAGCCGATGTTCGGGCGATCAACTGCTTCGAGTGTATTCAGCATCGCTCTCCAGCTATGCATACCTCCCCAGCAGATTTCACCTTCAGCAGCAAGTTTTTCTCCAAAGTCGGCAGCCACATCACATGCCTCACGAAATGTTTGTGCAATTAGTTTTGTATTGCCAACCGGATCAGCGGCCCACTTTTCAGGAGAACTGGCAGAGTCAATGCGCACCACTCCATAATGACGAACGCCCAATTCATTTAACCGCTTTCCAAACTCACACGACTTGCGCACCATATCAACAAACGTAGCACGCTCTTCTTTGCTACCCATGGCAGGGCCGCCCCAGATAGGTGCCACCAGACTGCCAACATTTAGTTTGAGGCCTTTTAGTTTATCAGCAAGTCTTTTAGTGTCATCATCGGTGAACGTACCAAGGTCAATGTGCGGACCAAAAAGACCAAGATCAACGCCATCGAACTTAACGCCATTCACTTCCGCATTGGCGGTCAGTTGAAGCATCGTGTCGAATGGAATAGCGGGTTCTGAATCAGGACCTTTTCCTACAACGCCAGGCCATGTGGCATTGTGAAGTTTGGGATAATTATTTTCTGGCATAATGGGAAAGTTTAATATGGAAAGTTTAAGTAAAAAGTTTAAAGCTGAAAGATAAAAGCTAAAAGCTCGTAGTTTAAGGTTTATAAAATAAGATCGGGATTATCCAGGACCAAAGTGTTTCAGCATGACAAGTGGATCAGTAGATGATGCATTGGTGATCTTCACTCCTTCCTGCGCTGCTTTTTCAGTGATGAAAAATTCATCATTGGTCAATTGGCCATACCGGATCAAAGCCGGAGTTTCAATGTTCCACACACCCATCGTTCCATGTCCCTGCATCACAATGATGCCATACGCAGCGCTATCTTTGATGGTGACCGTAGCACCCGGTGCAACCGTAAGTTCTTTCGCACTAAACGCATCTGATTTATAACACACCCAGTTCTCCACATATCCCTGCGCTTTCATTTCATCGATGGAACGCACAGGCTTCGGAGCCATGAAGCGGGTTTGAAGAATATTCGGATCCGTGTTGAGATCCCAGTCGAGCACGTCAATCAATTCATCATAATCACCGATCTTATCTTTAGGAGTTCCATTCCACAACAGTTCTTCCGGAATGATCGCTTCATTCACGAGAGACTGATACATGGCAAACACATCGGAAGCTTTTTGTGGTTCGTAGGTACACATACTACCCGGTGCATGAAGCATTCCCGGAGGCACATCCCAACCCGTGCCTGGCTCCAGCTTGAAAGCAGATGAATAGTTGGTGATCTTGTTATCGCCTTTTGTAAAGTTGACGAGACACTCACGGATTTGTGCTTTCGTGGTGCCTGGTGAAATTCCAAAAAATGTATAAGGAAAATCGCCACCATGATTATTCAATTGTGGTGGAAAATAATAGGCTTCTGGTTTTCCCAACTGACCAATGAGTGCTGCCTTCTCATCATTATGATGAACGTGATGCGGAAGTGGTCCCATGTTATCAAAGAACTTCGAGTACATCGGCCAGCTTTTATGCTGGTTCCAGAGGCGGTCTCCGATGATAGCTCCTTTCAATTCATCAATCACATCTTTCAATAACAACAATACTTCGTTGTCGCCATCTTTAAACACCACCGGACTCAGGCCTTCAAACTCTCCGGTGAGCGGACCGTTCTTCGCAGGTGTTGTGGATGATAACCAGCGTTCATCAATGCCTCCACGATTTCCACCGAGTACATAGTAATCATCTGGGTGTAATTTTATCCTCCTGCCCGGCACGCAAAAAGAACGCGGCACCCATGTAGGAGCCAGTCTCAATATGCCCTTTCCTTGTTCCAGTGCTTTTGCTGCGAGGCCTTCCTTTTTTGTTATTTCCATTTGATGTGCTATTATAAATTATTTTTTATGAAGTTCATTCAAATTATGATCACCACCGGTAACTACTTCCAGTTCCACATCATAGTTTAATGTTTCACCAGGTGCCAGCATGATGAGTTGATTCTGGGTCCGTGATTTCGCTTGTCCGATCACCGGATTGGTGGCAGGTTCAATGCCTACTACATATTCACCTTTACCGAAATGTTGCCAGTTGTTTAACCACGGCAACTGTTTTTTCGGGAAACGAATGACCACACCGAGATCAAGTTTTCGATTATACAAACCACCTGCACACATACCGGCAGCATCTGCGTCAATATCAATAAACACTACATCTTCACCACCTGCATTATGCGCCTCCATCGGGGCACGGCATGTTTTAAAGTCTTCACCTTCCTTGAATATTCTGCTATCGCTTTTTGCGGGCTGCCATTTTCCTTGCCAGCTGATCTCCGTGCCTTCATCCACCAATGGCCAGCCAAAGTTGAAATGATATAAAAGCATATGAGGTGTCGGCATATTCCCTCTGTTCACCACTTCATCATGAATGCGGATGGAAGATTTTCCAAGCGTTCCAGACAACGTTCTTCTCAATTCAAAGGATGGCCCGAATATCTGAGTCTGTCTTATAATACCGGTAATGCTCATCTCCATTTTACCTGCTACGGGATCAGGCTGAATGATGGATTCAATTTCTGCAGGTGTATTACTGATCAATCCATGGACTCCCCGTTCACCAAATGAATCTTTTTCGGGTGGACCAAAATGTTCCAGTCCACAGGTCACCAGCAATCCTCCACCAAATGTTCGAAGCCAGTCGGCACCATGACTTGAAAAAGGCTGCGGTGGAGTAATTCCCAGATGACTTAACCAGCCAATGCTATGTTGATTGTAAAAAGCATCTGCAATATCCATCGCCCGGTCGATAACAACTTTATAGCGCAGGCCAGTTCCGGTATTGATCCAGGCAATACGTGTTCCCCTTCCTGCACCGTTATCAATCACGGAAGTTTCAATGCCACCGAGTTGAGCGTGGTTAGAAATTTTATCGGTCCAGGGTTTTGGTGTCAATTTTCTCTCGTTATTTATTGTGTTACATTCTTCCTTCCTCAGTTAAGTCTTTGGCTCAATAACCTCGGTCTGTGTCTTCACAGACCGAAACCGTGATCAATGGTGGTCTGTGAAGACACAGACCACGGATAAAGCATGGTTAGAAATTTTATCGGTCCAGGGTTTTGGTGTCAATTTTCTCTCGCTATTTATGGTGTTATGTCTATTTTATATTCAGTCTTTTGACTCAATGACCTCGGTCTGCGTCTTCACAGACCGAAACCGTGATCAATGATGGTCTGTGAGGACACGGACCACGGACTTCAGACTCCAAATAATCATTATTTTCTAAGTCAACGATGTTGATGTTAATTTATTCACTTTTACAAAAACTAAACACTATTAGTCCGTACCCATATTAAAAAAAACAGCCAGCCCTTCCTTCCCTGCAACGATTATATCTTTCCTTCCGGTTTTATGCAGATCTGCGATGGAGAAAAATACTCCTGTGCCCTTGCCTTCACCCAACGGTCCATAGCTGATTACATTTTTGGTGAATGATTCACCATTCCATTTAAAATAATAGAGTGCAGGTGAATTATTATCGCCAGGATCATTTCCATTGTGAGCGCGATACCGATGACCCGTCACCAGTTCCATCTCTCCGTCATTATCAATATCTACCCATTCCATGGTATGGTATTGTGAATTGTAAGGATCAATGGCGTGCTTGATAAACGTGATCGTTTTTCCTTCGCGCTTTTGTTCATACCAATCCAGTCCATAGTTGTGGCCCTGGCCAACGATGAGGTCGTTGAGGCCATCGCGATTTACATCGGCAACAATAACCGGGATGCTTGCACTGCCAAAATCAAAATCAGCATGAAGTTTCCACGGCTTGTTTTTCCGGTCTTCAGGAGCTTCGAGCCAGCCGCTGGAAATAATAAAATCATTCCGGCCATCGCCATTGATATCACCAAAGCCGAGACCATGTCCATGTGTATCGGCTATCTGTGTTTTTGAAAACTGACCTGTGGATTTTCCATTTCCATCGCGCATCAATGTATAATACGCTAATGGTTTCCGTGGTGTGTTAGGTACGATTTCAATTTGTCCATCACCGTCTACATCCCATGCGCGGGTTGTTTCGATGTTGCCGGTTTTGATAATATCATTCAGCTTCCACTCTTTGTTATCACCTGGATTTTCCCTCCACCGAAGGGTTTCATCAAACCATCCTCCGGTAATGAAATCCATTTTTCCATCACCGTTCACGTCCATGGGTATGGTGGAAAAATCATCATAATACTCACCCACCCGTTTTACATTACCAATAAAGTGACGCTTTAAAAATCCAGGGCCTTCATACCAGTAACTACCTGAGACAATATCCAGCTGCTGATCACCATTCACATCAAACACACCCACCGTTTCTGTACTCTCAGAAGCAATCATCTGCTTTCTGAATTTCAACTCACCCGGAGGTTGAAATGAGAGTAACGGTACGATGGCAAGTGCCGTAAAAATGAATTGATACCGGTTCATTCAACTTAGGTTTATCTTCATGAATATCTCCTGAAAACTGTATAATACGATTTACTACTTAGTGGCTTTTGCTTCCGCTTTTCCTTTATACACTTCATGATCTGGATTTCCACCCGCTACGAGATAGGCAATGATATCCTTGATTTCTTCATCATTCAATCTGCCCAGCAATCCGGGAAGCATCAATGAAACTTTAGATAATTTCGTAGATACGACATCCGCCTTTGCAACCTCCCGTAATGAAAGTGGCATAAACGGATTCTGAGAAACAAAATATTTTCCACCTTCTTCATTGATCAGTCTTCCCACAATAGAACTTCCATCCTTCATGGTGAAAACCGTGGCCGCATATTGATCCGATATTTCCTTGTTCGGATCAAGGGTATGCTCCAGGATGTCCTTCGGTGAAAAACGTGATCCTACCTGTGTAAGATCAGGACCAACGGCACCCCCGGCACCACGCATACTGTGACAAGAGCTGCATAAGGTAGCATCAAACATGTTCTTTCCATTTTCAAAATCGCGGTTTGCGAGCGGCTCATCCAGCAGTGCCAGTGCTTCTTCCAGCGATGCGTCTTTTTCCCGGGCCTTTTGGCTGAGGTCTGTCAGCAAGATCATTGCCTGATTCGGTTAAAAGCGCTGCCCCTGAAAGTGTATCATAGTATCCCATTTTATCTTTGGGTGTATGGGCGAGTGCTTTCCTTCTTGCTTTGTCAATGAAACCAACATAGCTCACACCTCCTTTATAGGTGAATGCATTGGCAATCCACTTGAAATATTTTTCATGAAGCTCAGGTGTCCAGCCCGAGCCAGCCTCTGAAAGCACGGTGGCCAGATATGTTTGTTGTGCTGGAGGAACGTTTGACAACATGCGTGCAATGTCCAGTCCGTATTGAGGATTTCTCATGATCAGGTCACTGGAAGAACTTACCGTCTTGTCCATCGGATCATCTTTGGCAGTTGCCAGCAGGGTTAATGTTTTATCTACTGCGCCCGGTGCATCAATGTAAACCAATACCTTGCTGAGCTCACGGTCCAGCTCATTGGCTGATGAAGGATACTGCTTATCAAGGTAGGCTACCACCTGCTCTCTCGCTGCGCCTTCCGGTTTGCCCATACGGAATATCATCACTTCAAATGCCCGGACGATATCAATCTTTTGTGATGGAGTGAGTTTATCAAAATCCACTTTCACCAGTGACTGAATCATTTTATTCTTTAACGCAGGTTTGCCATGACGTGCCAGTGCTATCATCGCGAGTGAGAGCGCCTCCGGATCGGTTTCATTCAACGCACGATCCTGCCATTCGGCAACGGGCTGATGTTCTACTGCAATGCGTGCAGCATAGCGCACAAACCGATCTTCATGTTTTAAGTTGGGCCATGCAATATCCACGGCACCTTTTTTAGGTTCATGATATTGCTCCAGGGTTCTTCTTAATTGACTGGCTTCATTGATGGTTGCCGTTTCACCCGTTGCTTCTGTTGCCGCTGCTTTATCTTCAATAGCAGTGACACGATAGAGGTCAGACTCCAGCCTTCTTCCTCCCGTAAGGAAATACATGGCACCATCCGGGCCTATGGCACCATCGGTTAGTGGCAATGGTGAACCCGATAAAAACTCTTCTGCTTCGGCACTATAAGAAGCACCTTGTGGTGTAAGATGAATAGCGTAAATGATACCAAAGCTCCAGTCGAATGCAAACAATGCCTTCCTGTACTTTTCAGGGAATTTTGCACTGGAGCCATTCATGAAATTGGTAGGTGACCCCTGGCCAATGTTGATTACAGGAGGAAGGTTATCAGGATACAACGGAGACCATTTTCCATTTCCCGTTCTCCATCCAAATTCACTTCCACTGGTAACATGACAAATGCGGGTGGGGCGATACCATGGCATTCCAAAATCCCACTCCATGTCAGAATCATAGGTAAACAAATCACCTGCCTCATTGAACGTGATATCGAATTCATTGCGATAGCCAGCACTTACCAGCTCCCAGTTTTGTCCCAGTGAATCTATATGTGCAATCCAGCCACCCGGTGCCTGACGATTGTTGGCATGACCTCGTGGATCTTTAATCTGTGGAAACAAATTGTCTTCTGCCCAGACCGGAGGGAGTCTGTACGTGTCAAACTGTGGAACATCTACGTGATTTCCTGCTGACATATAAATTGATTTTTTATCAGGAGAGAGGATGAGGCTGTGCGGACCGTGCTCGCCTGGTTCGCCTCCAAATGATTTCAGTAAAGTAACTTTATCAAACTGATCATCACCATCGGTGTCCTGAAGACGATAAAGACCCGTATTCTTATCAAAGTTCTTATCACTGTTATGGTTCACCATAACATACAGGCTATTGAATGCATACAACAAGCCCTGTGCAAAGCCCATCCCCACTTTCAATGTAGTGGTATCGGCATTGCGATCGGCTTCTGTTCCAATCAAAAGTTTTTCCACTTTTGGTTTAGTGGTATCACCTTGCACCGGCAACTCCAGCCGGTAGATGGCACCGTATTGATCAGACGTGATCATCCTGCCTTTATGATCAAAAGTCATGGCCACCCACGAGCCCTGATCATGTTCCGCAGGACTATATAAATGTTCTGCGCGAAATCCGGCAGGCAGTTTCAACTTATCAATTTTCGGATTGGAAGGTGTCTCTTCCTTTTTACACGAACCCGCGATAAGACCAATCAAGGTAACTGACAAGAGTAAGAACCTTGTCGTGGGGAAATTTGAATAACTCATGAGTCTGATAAATTTATTTGGGGCTGATATTTTTAAGGTTGTCGAAATTCTGTGGTAAACATTTTCTAAAGTAGTGAAAAAGTGGAATGAAACCACGTTGTTTTATTTTGAAGGTTCAATGCGGTTTTACCCTTATCAAACATCGTTATTAAACGCAGGAAAAAGCTCGCTGAATCAATCTCCGGCAAGGCATGCGAAGAGTCTCTTCTAAGCCAGATTGTTAAAGATTATGCTTGTTGCACATATCCTTAATCAACGACAATCCCTTTTCAAACATTTTCTAAAGTAGTGAAAAAGTGGAATGAAACCACCAGGTATTATTGTGATGGTATAAAGCTGATTTATCAAGCCTCCTTTTACTAAAGTTTTAAGAGCCATAGGCTCGAATAATTTTGTAAGGATGGACTTCAGCTTGTCTGCCGACAGGCAGGTCCATCTCTCATGGTACTCATCAGATACAAGATCCGTAGGATCGGCACATATCTCTTCATGATCTGTCATAAAAAATGTGTCGTTCCTTACGGAACTATTTTCGTGTTTTACCGATATTCAACGGAATAAATTCCGTTGTTACAATATTCAATCGTTCCTCCGGAACTTGGTTTCTGACTCTTAAAGCAAGTTGTGCAAGGTTTCCCATTCCGACCAAACGCTAAAGATTATGCTTGTTGCACATTTCCTTAATCAACGTCAATCCCTTTTCGGCCATATCCCAGGGTTGTGAATATTCGCGCCACACATTGATGGCGTTGGCGAAATTCGGATCATTACGTGTAAACGCTTCGATCGTTAACCAGCCATGGTAGTTAATGGCAGCGAGGCTTGAAAATGTTTCATCCCATGGAATGTGCCCATCACCCGGAGTGCCTCGGTCATTTTCACTGATATGCACATGCGCCAGCACAGGAGCTATCTTGCGTATAGCATCCCCTATTTTCTTTTCTTCAATGTTGGCATGATGCGTATCGAACATGGCTTTTACATTGGGATGCCCCACACGATTCACCAATGCCGACAACTGATCCATGGTGTTGCACAAATAACATTCAAAACGATTCAATGCTTCCAGGGTAAGCACGATGTCTGCCTGGGCTGCATACTCACCGGCTGCATGCAATACTTCCGCGCTCCATTGATATTCATTGTCGTGCGGTGGATGCCTGTCTCCAAAATACGCGAAGGCAGAATGAAACGGACCGCAAATAATTTTTGAGTTGATGGCATGCGCGCAATCAATGGCTTCCTTTAATCGTACTACTGCTTTATCGCGTATTGCTTTCGATTCACTCGCGGGATTATCATCTGGCCCCATGCCCAGCACGCAAGTGGCTTCGAGCCCGATACCCTGAAGATGATTTCCCAGATTTTTATAAGCTGCCACGTTCTTTTCTTCCATAAAACACTCAATGCCATCATAACCGATTTTCTTTAACCGTTCCGTAATCGGCAAGAAGGTATCTGGCAGCCCACCTGACCACACCAGTAAATTGAATCCGATTTTTGTTTTTAAAGACATCTCTTTCATTTTTTATATCCCATTAAACCTGAAGTAATAAAGTTAACATCCATCATTTCAAATTGAAATCAGAAGGCTTCATTCCTTTTTTATATTTATCGAAACCAAACATGATGGGCTCATAAGCACCAATGGTTTCTGCATTACTCTTGTCCGGTATCTGAGCTTCCATATTCAATGCCCAATAGCTGGCATTAATCAGCATTCTCCGCAGGTCTTCACTTTTTAAATCCATCGATGCTCCCATGGTAGTTGCAAAAATTCTTGCTGTTTTTCCTTTTTCAGTCTGATACGATTTAGTCCACGCAACTGGCATGATCGATTTTTCATAACTCAGTGGCGCATCCGCTGTCATTCCCAATGATGACTGTCCATACAACAAAACATTTACATTAGCGCCTAAGTCTTTTACCGTATAGACATCGGTTGGTCCCCAGATATCTTTCACTCCTTTCAAGATACAGGATGACTGGCCGACAATCCGTTGATAAGGCCTCTCGTTCCTTCCGAACCATGATCACCATGGTGAGAAACCCATGTTTCGCCTAACACTATTTTACCAAAACCGCTCTCCCAGTTTTTTACTTTACTGTTGTAACTGTACTTGGCATAAACGCTTTCTTTATTTCTTGAATAAAGGAAAGCATGGGTAGAAGTGCGCAAGGCAACAATCGGTTTTCCGGATTGTAAATACTCATCAAAATATTTCATTTGATTATCCGGCAATTCGCGAAAGCGTAAACAAATAAAGAGCAAGTCGGCTTTCTGCAAGTGTTCCATCCCGGGGATATTGGTTTGCGCATTGGGATCGATTAATCCCGTCTCTGGGTTGGTGGCAAAAAGTACGGTACAAGTAAAGCCATGACGCTGCGATAAAATTTTAGCCATCATGGGAAGTGATTCTTCTGAGCGATACTCTTCATCACCACTGATAAAAACAATATGCTTGCCTTTGCCCGGACCTTCTTTACCTTCATAGCGAACCCATTGCTGCATGGGTTGTGTGCAGGATGAAATGGATGAGGCAAGTATCACCAACATGGCTAAGCAAATGGTGTATAAGGTATGACGGGTAGATTTCATTTCTAAAATTTAAACAGTTATGTACGTGAGAATTTCAATCTGGTATTTGAAAAATTAAAATATTGATTTTCTACAAGGATCATTTTTCCATCGGGTGTTGTTTCAACAATTCATCTGGTGAGTAGAAACCGGTTTTATCTTTCGTTGCCTCGCGCACCGCTTTCACCTTGCCGGGTAAAATTGCAGGCGCTTCGTTGCCAAAAGAATTTCGAACGTAAGTGAGGACAGCCGCCACTTCATCATCATTGAGCATGCCTCCGAAAGGAGTCATCGGCACCTGGCCTTCATACTTGGTTCCGTTGACTTCTATTGGCCCCATGATGCCTTTCAACACGATTTTAATTAACCGTTCTTCATTACCTGTTACCCAAGGAGTGCCCACGATTGACGGAAAGCCCGAAGCGGAAAGTCCCCTGCCTTCAGGCTGATGGCAAGTGCTGCAAAATCCATCACGCGCATAAATTTCCTTTCCTTTAATGAAAAGTTCGCGCTCATTTCCATTCAGTTTGGTCACGATTTCCTCTTGTTTCTTTTCTTTCACTGACATACCATTTAAATGCGCAACGGCTGTGGCATGTGCTTCAACCATCCAATCATCAAGTGGTTTTTTAGCTGCTTCGTTTACGATGGCCAGGCCTGTTTCCTTATCCAGCCATGAGGCTGCTACGATCGCTTCCAGCCGAACACGACCGTGCTCATCCTGTGCAGCCTTCATCAACAATTCCGGTTGATTTTTAATCTGATGTCCGCTATAGCGAAGCACCCGCACGGCTGCGGCTCTCGCACGAAAATCTTTTGACTGAAGTACCTGGTGCAGTAAACTTTCATCTACCTGATTCAATCCCCAGGTTACCCATAAAGCTTCGAGCAGATAATGATCATATCCTGCATCTTCAATATTCAGTCTGGCGACCCACGATTTAAGTTGCGGCATAACCTCGCTGGCTTCATGTGCCCTGAGTTCACGTCTGGTGCGGTAGCGTGTTCTGTATTCTGGAAGCTTCAGGTTTTCCAGCAGTTCAGGAATGCTTGCGCCCGCCACCTTAGCGGGTGTAACCAATGGCCGCGAAGGATACGTGATCCTGTAGATACGACCATGCACATGATCACGCAACGGATCGCGCGCATTGTGTTGCATGTGACCGATCAGTATGTTATGCCAGTCAACAAGGTAGAGTGAACCATCCGGTGCAAACTCCATATCAACAGGACGGAAATTTTTATCTGTTGATGATACAAGGTCCTGACGATGACGGCTCGTAAAACCGGTGCCATCGTCTACCAGGGTATGTTGCTTCGTTCCTAAAAATCCAATCGTGTTATTGATAAGAAAATCTCCCTGCATGTCATCTGGAAAATGTCTGCTTGAAACAAACTCCAGTCCGGAAGTAGGGCGAACCCTGTGCTTATCTTCAACCAGATTAGATGACTTATGGGTAGCCACTCGCATATCGTGGCTTCACCGATCCTGGCATCATCCATCGCACATCAGGACCTGATGTCTCAGCAAAAATATTCTGACCCCATTCATCAAAGGCAATACCCCAAGGATTCGGAATGGCAAGCTGAGCTGTGCGTTCGAGGTGATGACGTTGAGGAGTATACCGATAGAAGCCACCATTGGTGCCACGCACCGGACCATAGGATGTTTCTACGTTTGTATGCAAGAACACGCCTTCAGCCATATATATTGCTCCTGACTCGATCCGCAGCATAAGCGCTATGTGCGTGGTGCGTGTCATGATCATCAAAACCACTCAATATAATTTCTTTCTTATCTGCCTTATCGTCACCATCGGTGTCAGTTATGAGGACAAGATTGGTTCCTTGTGAAACATAAACGCCTTCAGGTGCAAACTCAAAACCAACCGGAATGTGCAAGCCATCCGCAAAGGTTATCTGCTTATCTGCTTTGCCATCGTTATCAGTATCTTCCAGTATGATGAGTTTATCGTTCGGCTTGCTGTCGCCCGGCTTATAGTGTGGATAGCTCGGCATGGTGGCCACCCAGAGACGACCTTTATTATCAAAGGACAACTGAACAGGATTTGCCAGATCAGCAAACTCTTTTTCAGAAGCGAAGAGTTCAATTTTATATCCTGGTGGCACCGTCAGTTTATTCAATGCATCCTGGCCGTACAGATATTCAAGACTTCCGTTTTTCTCAGGATTGTAATTCGTTTCTACGGGTGGAAGCTTGGAAGTGTTTAGATCAGCAGCAGCAAGATCCATTTTCTCACCTTTTACAGCACGCCAGATTGCCGTGTCGCGTATCGCAGTAAGTTCACGGATTTTCGTGAGCTCAAATGGATAATTGTCAGGACCAAAAGGATCATACCTGCGACCAAAAACGTGAACGCCATTGGGTATTTTATAATCATTATGCCACATCCAGTTTTTTTCCATCACAGCTGCATGAACCAGCTCCCGGTTAGACTCTGCCTTTGGTTCTGCTTTTCCAAAAACCATATCGGCAAGAAGTGTTGAGAACTTCGCATAACCTGCATCATTTAGCTGCGAACCATCAATGGTCAATTCTTCCTGACTTTCATCATACCATTTTTTAGAAGGTGTGAAAGCATCGATATAATGTACCTTGTTCTGTGCGGCCACTTCTTTCATTGCCTTCGCATAAAGCGAAAGATTTTCATTTTCCTTCACACCATCTGGTAAATCATATTTATCCGAAAGATTCTCGAAAGCAATGGGTGATACAATCGCCAGCTGTGGCGCTGATTTTCCATTATACGTCTGAGCCAGGGTGTGCTTAATAAAAGCATCCAGCTCTGCTTTGTAGTTTTCAAGTCCTTGTTCGCCCTGGAAGGATTCATTATAGCCAAAGAAAGCGATGATGACATCTGCCTTCAGTCGGGTAAGCCATTGGTCAGGCGTTTCGAAATGACCTTCGCTGCCAGAGTTGCGCAGCGAGTTCAGTCTGAAATTTTTCGGCACCCGGAAATGCCCATGGTGACACGCGCCCTGAGTGAGGCCGGAAGCCTGGAGTATCGCCACCATCACACATGTTGCGGATGAAGAGCAAACTATCCGGATAACGCACCTGCATTTCGGTTTCGAAATAGCCGTAGTTCATCATCCGTGAACCCAGGTTGTTACCGATCAGAAGGATGTGGGAATCCTTTGTGACTTTCAGTTTCGTGTCAGGTTGTGCACACTGCATCATGCAGAATCCGACCACCAGTAGAAGCAGAAATTTAAACGCTCTTTTTATACTCATTTATTTTAAATATTAACAAAGTAAGACTTTAACAACAGGTTGCGATTTTCTAAATGTAATAAGAACGATCTGAAATAAAATAACCGTTAATCAAAATACGCCATCAAACCGGCAGATCTTTAGAAATTGAAAACTATCTTGCTATTGATAAATGGGGTTCAACATTAAATAAGGGTATCCATTTGAAATCCTTCTATTCGTAAAATCACTCAAGCCGGCATCATTATGAAATGAGCATGAAAAACGCAATAACCGACAGTATGTTATTCAGATGCGAATTCCATGTGGCCAAACTTTAGAAAATAAATATTAACACATGAAAAAAGAAAAACCAGTTTCAATCACACGCAGAAATTTTCTGAAAAATACTGCCATGGCCCTTACGGGAATCATGATTGTGCCAAGGTTTGTATTGGGAGGCACGAGCACTCATGGTTCCCGGTATGTTGCACCGAGCGATATTATCTCACTCGGATTTATTGGCTGTGGCAAACAAGGCCGTGGACTCAGCAACTCATTTTTAAATACAAACGAAATCCGCATTGCCGCCCTCAGTGAAGTCTACCAGGATAAAACGCAGCTCATGCTGGAGCGGATAAAAAGCACGTATGAAAAAAATACAGCACTGGGTGCCTATACGGATATACCCGTGTATAAAGATTTCAGGGAGTTGCTTGCACGGAAAGATGTGGATGCCGTTGTTATTGCAACACCTGACCACTGGCATGGCGTAATGGCCGTGATGGCGGCCGAGGCAGGAAAAGATATTTATTGCGAAAAACCATTATCGCTTACTATTAAAGAAGGCAGGGCGATGGTAACGGCTGCCCGCCAGCACAAGCGCGTATTTCAAACCGGCAACATGCAGCGTTCATGGAAAGAGTTTCGTCAGGCGGTAGAATTAGTGCGCAACGGATATATCGGTGAAATCAAAAACATCAAAGTAAACGTTGGACCACCTCCTGTACCCTATACATTACCTGAACAACCTATACCGAATGGACTGGACTGGAAGCTATGGCTGGGGCCGAATGAATACAAACCTTTTAATGAAGAACTGGCACCCCCCATCACGAAAGATGTTTTCCCGAACTGGCGACTTTATAAGGAGTTCGGGGGCGGCATGGTAACCGACTGGGGAGCACATATGTTTGACATTGCACAGTGGGCCATGGACATGGACAACAGCGGACCTGTTAAAATTTTTGCTCCTGATGGCAAAGATCATCCTTTCTTAACCTACCAATATAAAAACGGTACCATCATGACGCACGAACCCTGGGAATGGAATAATGCCGTGTGGTTTACCGGCACAGAAGGAGAAATAAAAGTTGCCCGTGGAAAACTGGAAACAACTCCGGCATCATTAAAAGACAAGATCATTGGTGATCATGAAAAGCATGTGTATAAAAGTGAAAATCATTACAAAGATTTTTTGAATGCCATGCGTAAGCGAACCAAACCCGTAAGTGATGTAGAAACCGGACATCGCACCGCTTCTGTTTGTACGCTTGGCAACATTGCCTACGAATTAAAACGCCCGTTGGAATGGAACCCTAAAAAGGAAGTATTTAAAAATGATCCTGCAGCCAATGCATTACTGGGAAGACCATTGCTGGATGAATGGAAGATTAAGCTGTAACCAATACTGTTCACATAGGTTGTGATACCGTAGTCGTTCATTATTTGATGAACATCACCGGTTGCGTCCATGCCATCTCGTAATCTCCTTCCTGAAAAGGATTGGGTTGCAACTTTGTAGAGGTAATCCGGGCACGGACAAAAAGATATTCATCCGTAACCGTAAAGCTTCCTTCACTGGCATTGATCGTCTTAAGTATTTCTGGTTCATCGCCATTCTTACGAACACCGGTAAATTCAATGGTATAGTTCACATCTTTCTCTGCGGCAATCTGAATGGTCAATTCATTATTTTCAAACTCAACATCACTGAGACTCACACCTGTTGAAGCATAAAAATTACCTTCCTCCATGGCATTAATCAATGACGCTGCATCAAGTGATTCCGATTGAATCATGATCCAGCCCCTGCCCGCATTACTGAATGCCTCACCAAACTGATGATAATTATGACTGTCATCGGTGGCAAGGCCATACATCAGGGGTTGATTTCTTTTCGCATAGGCGATGTTGATTTTATCCCACATGGCTTCCATACCGAGATGAACTGAATCGCCATAGTTGCGCACCATGGGATGACCATTATACACTTCAAAGAAACGCTCGCCTTTCAAACTGATCATGTCCTCGACCGAAATAGCCCAGAAAAAATTAGGATGGTTGATGTGAGTAAACATGGGAATGCCCGTGCGTTCACGTTGTTGTATTACAGCATCAACCGCCAGTTGCATGGCTTCGGCAACAGTTGTTGCAGCAGGGGGCGCCACAAACTCCTGAAGGTTTGTTGCATTGATGTGAACTGGTTTGTCATTAACACTATTGGTTATCTCTTCGGAGGGAATAACGAGGAAGGCAGCATCTTCCATTTTGCTTTTATACTCTTCATAAGTCTTCAGTTTCACCTGAATGCGGCCGGTATCTGTTTTATAAACCACCCAGTCCTTACCAAATTTGTCAAGGTATTTTTGAAAACTCTCTTCATACAACGGACTCTTGGTTATCACCTTCCATTTCTCATCCGTGGCAAGGGTATTATGATCGGAAAGGGCCACAAAATCATAACCGTTTGTTTTATACCAGTCGAGCACCATTTCGGGAAACTCATCGCCATCACTCCAATAGGTGTGGGTGTGCAGATTGCCTTTGTACCATGTCAGTTTTTTCTTCTCGACTGTTGAGCAGGTTGAAAGAATTAAGATGAAAAATATTCCAGTCAGATAGATATTGCTACGGATGAACATAAGTGATTATTAACAGTTAGGTCCGATAAAAATAATACATATCTGATCGATTTCCATTTTATGCTCAGGTTACCGTTCATTTACATTTTATGGTACTCACCCGAAAATCCTTTTTACAATGATTACATCCTTCTATCTTTAGTGGAAATGAATCGTATGAAACAACTTCTAATCATTCTTTGTCTGACTACACAAATTGCACTCGCCCAGCAGGAAATTCCCTTATATAAAGGAGCCATTCCCAATTCACAACAACCCACCACTCCGCTGGATACTTCCATGGTGAAGGGAACTAAAGACGGGATCGATCGGGTGATGGGCGTTGTCCGTCCAACACTCACGGTGTTTTTACCGGATCCCGCCAAGGCTACAGGTTCAGCCGTAATTATTTGTCCTGGTGGCGGATATGGTATTCTCGCTATCGGTCATGAAGGCTATGACATGGCAAAAAAATTTAATGAAGAAGGCATCGCTGCATTCGTACTGAAATATCGTTTGCCGAAAGGCGGCATCATGAAAGATAAAAGCATCGGACCTTTGCAGGATGCACAACGGGCCATTCAACTTGTCCGCGAAAGCGCAAAGCAGTGGAACATCAATCCAAACAAAATAGGAATTCTGGGATCATCGGCTGGCGGACATCTTGCTGCTACTGCCGGCACTCATTTTAACGATGCTAAAATTGCCAATCCGAATAACATCAGTCTTCGTCCTGACTTTATGATTTTGAATTATCCGGTCATCTCCTTTACGGATAGTTTAACACATCAGGGCTCACGCCAGAATTTAATCGGAACAAAAGTTTTTGCGGCTGGTGAAAAAATGCCCACCACGGCAAGAGAACTTGGCATGTCAGAAGCAGACATCATCTATTTCTCCAATGAAAAACAAGTAACTCCGAAAACACCTCCTGCGTTCATCACTTCCGCATTGACAGACCAGGCGGTGCCGGTGGGTAATTCACTGGCATTCGTTACCGCACTGGAACAAAACAAAGTGCCGGTAGAAGTATTTTTTTATGATAAAGGAGTGCATGGGTATGGAATGGTCAATCCCAAGAGGCAAAAGAACAATGGATCGATGCATGCCTGCGATGGATGAAGAAAAATTTTGATCAGCCTCCTATGGACTGGGCTAATCTGAAACGATTCGCGGAAGAAAATAAAAAAGTGGGCTTACCAAAAGCAAATGAAAACCGTGTGGTCTTTATGGGCAACTCCATCACCGAAGGCTGGAGCAATGTTGATCCGGGTTTCTTTAAAGGCAAGCCCTATATCAATCGCGGTATCAGCGGACAAACCACACCACAAATGGTGTTGCGTTTCAAACAAGATGTAGTTGACCTGAAACCAAAAGTAGTGGTGATCCTTGCCGGCATAAACGACATTGCGGGCAACACCGGGCCAATGACCCTGCAGCAAAGCTATGATAACATTATCGCCATGGCACAACTTGCCAAAGCGAATGGAATTAAGGTAGTGTTGTCTTCCGTTATACCTGCATTTGATTTTCCATGGAGACCCGGCATGGAGCCTGCCGGAAAAGTTGTGGCACTAAACAAAATGATTAAAGAGTATGCCGATAAGAACAACATCGTATATCTCAATTATTTTTCTGCCATGGCCGATGAACGCAATGGGCTGAAAAAGAATCTGGGCGATGATGGTGTGCATCCCAACCTGGAAGGATATCAGATCATGGCACCGCTGGCGGAGAAAGCCATCGCGGAAGCATTGAAACGGAAATGATTTTACCAGACCTGATTTCAATCCCTGCTTTATCACCTTCTCATAGTTTTTCTAATCGAAAAGATACTGGTAAGGCGCATTATGTGTGCCTCCAGTTTTGCGTTCATTTAATCACCCTGGAATTTTCAATGTAAGTCCCCGGTTGATTATATTTTAAAACTCCGGATTTCTCTTATGTCTGCTCCTTACACAATGGGGATGATTTCTCCTTATGCCGAAATCTTTCCAAAAGTATTTTACTTAATAATAACAGCTTCAATTTTAAGATAGTCCGCTACTTTTTTAATGGTAGATGCATGATGTCCAATACCCAGCGCAAAATGATGAGTAGGTCCTTCCTTTATCCACTTCTTCAAAAAGGTAACAACATCTGGTTTGAAGAAGCCCCGTGTGTTTGTATTTCCGGTGGCAGGTATCGGACCTTCCACTGATTCTCCTTCCGTAATAACAAACTTAAACTTGCCATCAAACGTAGAGTTGATACTGAGCATGGTGATCGGCCCTTCCTTTATTTTGAACTCTACCCCCGCACCAAATCCAGGTTTGCCATGATATTTTTTCAAACTGCGAAGCACCGGCTTGCCTTGTGCAATGGTGATATTGTGTGGCCCATCGTGACCAACAAGAATAAAATTTTCCTTTAAATCCATGGGATGAAACTCCGCAAAGCTGCCGCCAATGCTCAGGCGATCCATAATAAACATGGCTATGCATGTTTTCAAATCTGACTCACCACACATTGGAAAGCCCTGTCCCGTAAGTAAGGAGTTACCTACAGCCAGGTTAGACATGACCATACTGGTAAGGCTATCAGCTTCACCTTCATAATAATAAGCCAGTCCGTCAAGATTTTTTTCCTTTACAAATTTTTGCAAAGCAATGGAAACGCGGGCTGCTACTTCCAGATCGGAGTCTTTCAGCTTTTCTGAGATAGGATCAGAAACTGGCTCGGGTGTGTCAAAGAAATCAAGAATCAATTTTTTCTCCGCAGTCACTTCCTTCTCCGTTGTATTTTTATATTGTGTCACAATCTCGTTGTCTTCACAATTCACAATGTGTGCGTTGAAATGTGAGGTAAGCATCGTAGCATCCGTATGCATATCCAACATCGATTCAATTGGGTGGCCGATGTGTCCGATGCGGGCCGTTTTCAGATCATGAAGTACTTTTGCGATACGGCAGTACTCTTCTATTTCCTTTTCTGCCTGCGGATCATCATGCAGGGATCCGATAATAGTTTCCGGCATTGGCTTACCCATACGCACAGCCACACCGGTAAATTCAGGCAATGAACATATATCATCATTGTATAATTGCATGTAGGTAGAAGCCCTGCTATAATCCATCGCTTTATCGGGCTGCAGGGCAACCAGCACAATAGGCACTTCCATACTCTTGATCACAATACCAAAAACACTGGAAGTGGCATACGTAAGCATATCACAGAAAATTAAATCCAGATTTGCCGCTTTGAGTTCAGGCACCAGCTGATAGGCCCTGTCAACATTATCAATCATTCCAAAATCTATTACCTCTACTCCGTGCGGTTCCAGTTTTTTAATAAACACCTCCTGCTTTCTAAGAAGGTCGTTTAAAAGTCCATCGAATTGAGGCCAGTATTTAAAGAACCCTACTCCAAAAACACCAATCCGTGCTTTTGATTCTTTTCTGAAAACCTTCTTGCTGACATGTTTCATACTGATGTATAAATTATAGTTTATTTTTTTATTGAGATCATTGAAATGAAAAATATGAATGCTATAGGATAAAGAAAACCTGCCGCCATCCAAAGTGGGCTATACGAATAGTTTTGCACGATCACTCCGATCATTGGGTTGATAATCAAACTTGAAACGGCACCGGCAGTACCGGACAAACCTACCACGGTAGCAGTACCCTTATCACCAAATATATCTGAAATGGAGGTGATGTAATTGGTGATCCAGAATCCATGGGCAAACATAAATACAGCCATTAATGCAACTGCCAGTTCTGCTGTGGACACGGTGGTAATAAAAAACATGCTCGTGGTTAGTACCGCAGCAATTCCCATCACCGTTTTTCGTGCTTTGTTTACAGAAAATCCGTTGGCAATAAGTTTATCAGAAAACCAGCCACCGGCAATGTTGGAAAGACCCAATGCCAGAAAAGGAATCCAGAATAATTCTCCGATTCGTTCAAACGAAACACTCCGCTCCTGGCTCAGATATTTCGGAACCCAGAACATCAGGAAGTACACCACAGGATCCAGCATGAAACGCATGGCAATAAACACCAGGGCATCTCTGTTTTTGAAAAACGAAAGGAATGGAATCCTTATAGCAGGCATCGCTGTATGCTTCATGCTATGCTCACTTTCACTTTTCGGTAATAACAACCAGACGATTACCCATAGTACGCCTATCAGCCCGGGTATCACAAAAGCCCAGCGCCATCCAAACGCAGCTGATAAATAAATGGTAAGCGGAGGGGCAATTACTGCCCCGATGGCTGCACCACCAATGGCAATTCCATTCGCAAATGCACGTTGCTTGCTGTCAAACCACTCATTTACTGTTTTGGCAGAACCAGGGAAACATCCGCCTTCACCTATGCCCAACGCAAACCGGGCGGTGAGTAGTTGTGAAAAATTATTAACCACTCCATGAAAACAATTTGCTATTGACCAGATGCCTACCGAAACTGCAAGGCCTGCCTTACTTCCTACCAGGTCTATAACCCTGCCGGCTACCGTAAACATGATGGCATACCCGATCAGGAAGCCGGTGTTGATGATTCCATATTCCACATCGCTGATATCAAATTCCTTCTGGATTTTAATAATGACAATAGAGAGTACCTGACGATCCAGAAAACTTAATCCCGTAGCAATGAAGAGCAATGACAAAACAAACCAACGTATCCGGGATGCAAACATGCTTATTGATTTAAACCGTAATCATGATTTCTTCTGGCAATATCCTCCAATATCGGAAACGCACTTTAAATGCAGGCTTTTTTAATCATGTATTTCATGCAGAACCTTAAACTCAAAAAACCGATCGCTAAGTTTGAGGTAGCCATCTTGCCGTCAGGGTTGTTAAGCGAGTTTATATCTGCTCAATTCAACTTCCGGAACGGTTAGCCCGTGCTGATTTTATTTTTAAACATGATGGTGCAGGATGGCTGTAAGTTCTCAACTGTGTATCTTTAACGAACATTAAAAATTCTACCTCATGCAGATAGTCCTCGGTGTTATTTTTCATTTCATTGGAGGCTTTGCGTCCGGAAGTTTTTACATGCCATTCAAAAAAGTGAAAGGCTGGGCATGGGAAAGTTACTGGATCATCGGTGGATTATTTTCATGGCTGATCGTGCCTCCCCTGGCGGCATGGCTTACGCTTCCAGGGTTTTCGGACATTATCCGAACTGCATCTGCCTCTTCCATTCAATACACGGTTCTGTTCGGAGTATTGTGGGGCATTGGTGGTCTCACCTACGGATTGGGCGTTCGTTATCTCGGCATGTCGCTCGGTAATTCTGTGGTGCTGGGATTCTGTTCTGCTTTTGGCGCGATCGTCCCCTCTATTTATTATGCCATCGTGCCAACTGAAGGCAAAACCAGCATCATTGAAATGATGACGAATACCTGGGGCCAGGTGGTATTGCTGGGCGTAGTACTTTGCCTGGTGGGAATCTACATCAGCGGCCGTGCCGGCATGATGAAAGAAAATGAATTACCGGAAGCGGATAAGAAAAAAAGTGTGGCCGAGTTTAGTCTTGTCAAAGGCTTGATGGTAGCTATCGCATCAGGAATTTTAAGTTCTTGCTTCAACTTCGGTATTGAAGCTGGCAAGCCCATGGCAGAAACTGCAGTGAGCCTGGGATTGAATCCACTGTTTCAAAATAATGTTACGTATGTGGTCTTGCTCTGGGGTGGCCTCACCACCAATTTCATCTGGTGCATGATTCTAAATGCACGTAACAACACGTATGGTGATTATACAAACAAGCAAAGTCCGCTTGCGAAAAATTATTTATTCTCTGCCCTTGCAGGCACCACCTGGTTTATGCAATTCTTCTTTTACGGAATGGGTGAAAGTAAACTGGGCAATGGTGCGAGTTCATGGATACTTCACATGGCATTTATTATTTGATCGCCAATGGATGGGGAATCTATCTCAAAGAATGGAAAGGAGTAAGTAAGAAAACAAAAACTACGATCACACTGGGAATATCTATGATTATACTTTCAGTACTGGTGGTAGGATATGGTAATGCAATTAAATAATCATTGAACCACAAAGGCACGAATGACGCTAAGAAACACAAAGACCTTTGTGAACCTTCGTGCACTTAGTGCCTTCGTGGTTCATACAATTAAAACTAACTATGACAAAACAATTCAAACACGTAAGCTACCTCTGGGATGAATCCAAAGCAGCACTTCTGAAAGGAGACGAGGTAGGACTTTTAATTTATCGCTCGAATATTCTTGGAGCCGATTTGCGTCTCACCAACTATGGTGGTGGCAACACTTCCTGCAAAGCCATGGCGACCGATCCCATCACAGGAAAAGAAACTGAAGTAATGTGGATCAAAGGATCGGGTGGCGATATCGGAACACTCAAGCGCAACGGACTTGCCGCCTTGTATGTGGATCGGCTCAGAAGTCTGACCAATGTTTATCGTGGACTGGAATTTGAAGATGAAATGGTAGAATTATTCAATCATTGCATTTATGATCTAAACTCAAAAGCACCATCCATCGACACGCCACTTCACGGATTTTTGCCATTCAAACACATCGATCACCTGCACCCTGATGCAGCTATTGCCATCGCAGCAGCAAAAGATGGAAAGAAGATTACACATGATTTATTTGGTGGCAAGATCGGATGGGTAGAATGGAGACGACCCGGCTTTGAACTTGGCTTGAAATTAAAAAAATGCTTAGATGAAAATCCCGGCATCATTGGCATCATGCTCGGCTCACACGGTTTATTCACCTGGGGCGACACCGCTTATGAAAGTTATGTAAATACACTGGAAGTAATTGAGAAGTGTGCAGAATATCTGGAACAGAATTATGGAAAGCGTAGACCCGTCTTCGGTGGCATGAATATCAAGTCATTACCTAAAGAAGACAGACTGAAACAAGCCGCAGTACTTGCTCCTACCCTGCGCGGACTTTGCTCCAGCAAGAATCGTATGGTTGGTCACTTCACCGATGATGAACGAGTGCTTGAGTTCACCAATTCACATGACCTCGCCAGACTGGCACCGATGGGCACGAGTTGTCCGGATCACTTCCTGCGTACGAAGATCAGCCCTCTGGTATTGACATTGGCTAGCCGATGAAAATCTCTCTGATGCAAAAGCAACCAAAGAAAAATTACTTCCTGCCTTTGAAGCCTATCGCAAGATGTACGCAGATTATTATTTCACATGCAAGCATGAAAACAGTCCTGCTATACGCGATGCAAATCCTGTTGTGATTCTCTATCCTGGCGTAGGCATGTTTACGTTCGCGAAAGACAAACAGACTGCACGTGTGGCCGCAGAATTTTACATCAACGCCATCAACGTGATGAAAGGTGCTGAAGCAATTTCGGAATATACCTCACTGCCAAGACAAGAAGCTTTCAACATTGAATACTGGTTACTGGAAGAAGCCAAGTTGCAACGTATGCCGAAGCCAAAACCGCTTACCGGTAAAGTTGCTTTGATTACAGGAAGTGCCGGTGGCATAGGAAAAGGAATCGCGAAGAAGTTTGTGGAAGAAGGTGCTTGTGTGATCATCAATGACAATGATGCCGATCGTCTGGCGAAAGCAGATGAAGAGTTTAAAACAAAATATGGTAAGGATGCCTATACATCGGTATTGCTTGATGTGTTGAAAGCAGAAAACATAAAAGAAGCATTTGATAAATCCGCACTTGCTTTTGGCGGTGTGGATATTGTTGTCAATTGTGCTGGCATTTCCATTTCTAAACCACTGGAAGAGCATACCGAAAAAGACTGGGATCTGTTGTATGACATTCTTGTAAAAGGTCAGTTCCTCGTGACACAAAGTGGTGTTCAAATTATGCGCAAGCAAAACCTCGGTGGCGATGTCATCAACATCGTGAGCAAGAACGCATTGGTTAGCGGACCCAACAATGCAGCCTATGGTTCTGCGAAAGCAGCACAGCTTCATTTAAGCCGGTTGAACGCAGCCGAACTGGGTCCTGATAAAATCCGTGTGAACGTAGTGAATCCAGATGCGGTAATTTCAGATAGCAAAATCTGGGAAGGCGCATGGGCGGAAGGTCGAGCGAAAGCGTATGGTGTGAAGGTGGAAGAGTTGCCTGCCTATTACGCGAAGCGAACCTTATTGAATGAAATGATTTTGCCAGAAGATATTGCCAACGCATGTTTCGCATTTACTGGTGGCTTGTTAAATAAGTCGACAGGAAATGTGCTGAATGTAGATGGTGGTGTGGCGATGGCGTTTGTGAGATAAACTTATAAATAATTATGAACCAAGAACCTGCCTGTCGGCAGACAGGGGCACAAAGACACAACGTAACACGAAGTCCTTTGTGGTTCTAACTAACGTATGAAGCGACTGGCATTTAAAATGAAACTTCATTCCGGTCAGGAGGAAGAATATCAGCGAAGACATGCTGCGCTTTGGCCTGAGCTCGAACAACTTCTCAGGGAAGCAGGCATCGAAGACTATTCTATCTTTCTTGATGAAGAAACGAATATCCTGTTTGGTGTTCTGAAAATTGAAAATCCTGAACTGAAGGACAAATTACCTGAACATCCTGTGATGAAAAAGTGGTGGGCATACATGAAAGATATCATGGATTGCAATCCAGATAATTCTCCGGTGAGTATTCCATTGAAAGAAGTTTTTTATTTAGAGTAAATTTGGTGAACCACTAAGGCACTAAGATCACGAAGAATCACAAAGATCTTAGTGCAACTTTGAGCCTTTGTGTCTTAGTGGTTTAAAATTTTAAAATATGTACGAAAGACTTTCAGATCGGGAAGAATTCCTTGCTGCACAGGTTGTAGATATAGCCATCAAGGTTCATAAAGAATTAGGTCCTGGTTTGTTAGAAAGTGTCTACGAGAAATGTTTTGCATATGAACTTTTAGAAAGGAATATAAATTTTCAAAGACAAAAAGAAGTACCAATCATTTACAGAACATTGCACATTGAGGATGGACTTAGACTTGATCTTTTGGTTGACGATCTTGTTATCATAGAGCTTAAAGCACAAGAGAATTATCACCCGGTGTGGGAAGCGCAGTTGTTGAGTTACTTAAAGCTTACTGAAAAGCGATTAGGCATGCTAATTAATTTTCATGTGCCGCTTATGAAGAATGGTATAAAAAGACTCATATTATGAAATCATTGAACCACAAAGCCACAAAGGGCACTAAGGATCACGAAGAACTTAGTGCAACTTTGAGCCTTCGTGCCTTAGTGGTTCAAAATAATTCAAACCCATGAACATCGATAAAACCCAAATCCAGAAACACAACGACAAACTTTACTCCGCCCATCAGAGAAAAGTAAAGCAACTTGTGAATGAGAATCCAACTGCCAAAAGAATCATCAACAAGCTGGTTGATTTTCAAATTGCGATACCGAGTTGGGCATTGGGAACGGGTGGCACGCGCTTCGGTCGTTTTTCAGGTGGTGGTGAGCCGCGTACGCTGGAAGAGAAAATTGGTGATGTCGGTCTGCTTCATGCACTCAATCAATCCAGTGGCGCTATCTCCCTGCACATTCCGTGGGACATACCAACCAGTACCCGCAAAATAAAAGCACTCGCTGCCGAACATGGACTTACGTTCGATGCAGTAAACTCCAATACCTTTCAGGATCAGCCCGGACAAAAGCTCAGTTATAAGTTCGGATCGCTTGCAACATGTTAATGCGAAAGTCCGCCAGCAGGCGATTGATCATAACATTGAAGTGATCAAACACGGAAAAGCGCTGGGATCAAATTCAATTACCGTCTGGCTGTCGGATGGTTCTTGCTTTCCCGGACAACTGAATTTCAGAAAAGCATTTCAGCGAACACTGGAAAGCTTTGCAGGAAATTTATGCAGCGCTGCCAGCCGACTGGAAAATGTTTGTCGAGTACAAAGCCTTTGAACCCAACTTCTACTCCATGACCGTGGGCGACTGGGGACAATCGCTATCTCTACGCCAGCAAACTCGGACCCAAAGCATATACCCTTGGTTGATCTTGGTCATCATTTGCCCAATGCCAACATCGAACAAATTGTTTCGTTGTTGCTGATGGAAGGAAAGCTCGGTGGCTTCCATTTCAATGATTCCAAATATGGTGATGATGACCTTACCGTAGGCAGCATCAATCCCTATCAATTGTTTTTGATTTTCAATGAACTGGTGGAAGGCATGGATGCACGCAAGATGAATCACGCCACAGATTTAGGCTGGATGATCGATGCCTCACACAATGTGAAAGATCCACTCGAAGATCTGTTGCAGTCTGTTGAAGCCATCAAGATTGCCTATGCACAGGCGCTACTGGTTGATCGCAGGGAATTGAATCGTGCACAGGAAGCAAACGATGTTACGAAAGCACAGGAAATTTTACAGCAAGCCTATCGCACCGATGTGAGACCACTGGTGGCGGAATCCAGATTAAAAGCTGGTGCAGCTTTGCAACCCATTCAGTTATTTCGTGATCTGGACGTGAGAAAGCAATTGATTACCGAACGAGGAATAAATACAGTAGCTACTGGTCTTTAAGTTTGAGCTACGAGTTACGAGCTCTGAGTTTCGGGAAAATACTCGCGACTCGAAGCTCACAGCTCGAAACTAACTATCCTTATGCAAACACCAACCATCGCCATCTTCGACATCGGCAAAACCAACAAGAAAGTATTTCTCTTTGACGAGGACTATAAAATACGTTTTGAAAAATCAACTGAGTTACCCGAGATTCAGGATGAAGACGGTTTTCCATGTGAGGATATCCATGCTCTCACGCAATGGGTGAAAGATTCCTTTCAGTGAATTACTTGCGCTTCAGGAATTTGAAATCAAAGCGGTGAATGTTTCTGCACATGGAGCAAGCTTTGTTCACATCGATGAAACCGGGAAACCTGTTGCGCCTCTCTACAATTATCTGAAACCGTATCCCGGACAACTGAAGAAAAAAGTTTTACGATACCTATGGTGGGGAAAATGAATTTGCGAGAATTTCCGCCTCCCCGGTGCTCGGCCATCTTAACTCAGGCATGCAACTATACTGGCTGAAATATGAACGACCTGAAATTTTCAAGCAGATAAAACATTCCCTTCACCTTCCAGAATACATCAGCTGGTTGTTTAGCGGAAAACTTGCCTCGGGCATCACCAGCATCGGATGCCACACCAACCTATGGGATTTTACCAGGAATCAATATCATGAATGGGTTAGTAAAGAAAACATACTTGAAAAACTTGCGCCCATCACTCCATCAACGCAAGTAGCAACAACCCACGTAAACAATCATACTTTTAAATCGGGCATTGGTCTGCATGACAGTTCTGCTGCGCTTATACCTTATCTGCAATATTTTACTGAACCTTTTGTATTGCTATCTACCGGCACGTGGAGCATCAGTCTGAATCCATTTAATGACAGTGAACTTACCGATGATGAGTTGAAGCAAGATTGCCTGTGTTATCTCAGTTATGAAGGAAACCCCGTGAAGGCTTCTCGTCTTTTTGCCGGGCATATACATGATGAAGCCGTGAAAAAATTAAATGAAAGTTTTCATAAGGATGAAAATTTCTATAAGCAGGTTCAATACAATCAGAGATTTGAAATTTCAGATTTACAAACCTATGAAGAAGCTTATCACCAACTGATTTCTGATCTTATTCAAAAGCAAAAAGAATCCACCAATCTGATCATGCAGGACAATATCAAAAACATTTTTGTGGATGGCGGATTCAGTAAAAATACGATCTTCATGCAGCTGCTGGCTCAAAGCTATCCAAACCATAAAGTTTATTCTGCTGATTTACATCAGGCTACTTCACTCGGTGCAGCCCTGGCCATTCACAATGAGTGGACAAACAAAAACCTGCCAGAAAAGCTTATTACACTTGAACAGATAAAATAAGTCTTCTTCAGGGCCTTAAGATTGATCGTCATCATCAAACTGGAATAAAATAATTTAATGAATCCGGACAAACAAAGACATAGCCAATACGCTTTTTCGTAATTTCAGCATTCCAAATCATACGCATTATGAAACCATTCCTTACCATCCTCTTCCTGTTGATCTGTTTCATTTCGATTGCCCAGCAAACTGACACCCGGTATTTTGAAATGCGGATTTACTATTGTTATCCAGGCAGACTTGATGCACTGGTACAACGATTTCAAGGCAACACTACCCGGATTTTTGAAAAACATGGAATGGAAAATATCGGCTACTGGCTTCCAACCAAAAATGATAAGAATGCACTCTACTATATATTGGCGTATCCCAGCAAAGAGGCGCGAGATAAATCATGGAATGCTTTCTCGGCTGATCCCGAATGGAAAGAGGTTGCCGCCAAATCAGAAGTGAGCGGAAAAATTGTTGAATCCGTGACTTCGGTATTTATGAATGCGTCTGATCTCCTTCCTAAAATAAATGCTGCTTCGGCTGGTCAGGAACATGTGTTTGAATGGCGCACTTATACTTGTTTGCCCGGCAGACTCCCCAACCTCATCACGCGCTTCAGGGACCACACGTTGAAACTCTTCGAAAAACATGGTATGGAAAATATCGCCTATTTCACGACCATAGAAAAAGAGGGACAGTCTAAACTGGTTTACCTGCTCGCTCATAAGAGTGAAGAAGTAGCGGCTAAGTCGTGGGATGGATTCAGAAGTGATCCTGTCTGGATTGCAGTGAGAGATGCTTCTGAGAAAGATGGCAAGATTGTAGAAAAGGTAGAATCAGTCTATCTCAAGCCATTGAGTTTTTCAAAGATAAAGTAAACGACTTGCGTTTAGACTTTTGGATTTTTTTGTTCCTTTTAATGACTCCGAAGTGATTACACACTCAGATGGCTACCTTTCAAAGTGAACTCTTTATTTGATATCGACCCACCATTTCGAAAAAATTTGTGTGCTGTCATTCATATCCACAAGTTCGCCAATGATGGGAGTTACCAGCGGCATGTTTACTCCTCTGTTGAATTCAGTAATCTTTTCAAGCGGTTCATCCCAGGCGTGATTGGCTAAAGCAAATTTCGCAGAGTGAACAGGAAATAACCGTCTCGCATTTAAATCACGGGCGGCTTGTAAAACTTCTTCGGGCATCATGTGAATGTACTTCCAGCTTTTATCATACTGGCCATTTTCTAAAATCACCAGATCAAACTGCCCAAATGTATTTCCAATTTCAGCAAAGTGAGTGTCGTAGCCACTGTCACCACCGATGAAGATCTGGAAAGAAGGTGTTTGTAAAATGAAAGATGTCCACAGAGCTTTGTTGCGTTGAATTCCGCGACCAGAAAAATGGCGGGCCGTAGTGGTATGTGCTGTAAATCCGCTGTCGAGGAGAATTTTTGTATCCCAGTCTTCTTCGGTTATAATGCTCTCATCGTAGCCCCATTGTTCAAAATGCTCACCGGTGCCCAGTCCACAGATGACTTTTCTTATTTTCGGCTTTAGTTGAAGAAGCGTTTCATGATCGGTGTGATCCCAGTGATCGTGCGAAATAAAGAGATAATCAATTTCAGGAATATCATCGGTAGTATATGCATCCGTTCCCGTGAAGGCCTTTGTTGTAAACGCCAGTGGCGAAGCGGCTCCGCTTAATACAGGATCCACCAGTATTCTCTTGCCATCGAGTTGCATGAAGTATGATGAGTGTCCAAACCAGACCAGGATATTCTTTTCAGGATCAAGGTGCAATAAATCTGTTTTGGTGGAAGGGATCGTGTCTGATGGTTTTATTCTTTTCTTTTCTGAAAAAAGAAATTCTTGCATGACGGCATAATAGCTCACCCCTTCGGTCAGGTCGGGTGTGTGAGTTCTGTTTTGAAAAGATCCGTTTTTATAGTTGGGCGACTTCCTGATCCGCTCGAGCCGCTCTCCATTGGGAGTCTTGCCAAACTTCGGTTGCTGAATATAAATAACAACAGCCAACACAAATACGGCAATGAGGGATACAACTACGAGCATGGTTCTTAGTATTATGTTGAGTATTCTTTGCATGGGTTTTGCCCATCTGTGGGTGGACTTGCCAAGAGACGGATGGAAGACTTTATTATTGTGTCTTCAGGAAAATTAACATGAAGAATTTCAGCGACCAGTAATCATCAAGGATTATTCGAAATAAGAAATCTCCGAAGTCTTGTATCCAATCCTGACGGCCCTCGCAGCAATCTTTTTATACGATACTGCCGGCAGCGATTGATGATATAACCTCCATCGCTTTCCTCCTATTTCATCATCCGTCTGATACGCGATGCTTGCACCTTCGGTGGGGCATGACAGCATCAGTTTACTTCCCTCCTTTTTAAACACTACTTTTTCTGTATCGGGTTGTATCATGCCCGGCCACATCATATTCACGAGATCATATTCCGGTATAAAACCCAGATCGCCAACCTCGCGTTGCCATATTCCCAAGTGCCGAGCGCATCTCTTTTAATCTGGAATTGTGTTCCGGTAATTGTGCAAGATTATGAACTTCATAAGGATCAGTTGTTAAATCATACAATTCTTCTTCCTTCTTTGTATTCATGAAAATATAGGAAGCATCTCCGCTGAGCTTTCCCTGCTGATTCATTTCAATTAATGTACGTGTCATATCAATCTGCTCGCGATAAGCGTTGCGATAGATCAAGGGTAACTCAGGGCGGAAATTCCTTATGTAAACAAATCTCCCATCCATCACCGAGCGGCTCATATCGGCTGCCTCATCAAAACGATCGGCAGAACCAAAGGCATACTGATTTGGAGTTTTTGTTTTGTACGCACCCATAAAAGCTTTTCCATGCATATGAGCTGGAGGATTGATTCCGGCCAATGACAAAACGGTCGGACCTAAATCCATGAGCGAAACAATATCATTGACTTTTGTTCCTGCCATTGCGCCATTTGGTAAGCGCACAATCAAAGGCACCCGGAGTCCTGAATTACCAACGGCACGCTTTTGCCGTAACAACGGTCCGCCATGATCCGACCAGAAAAAGATAATCGTTTTATCGAGCAGCCCTTCCTCTTTTAGTTCGTCCAGTAGTTTTCCGATCTGTTGATCGAGCTCCATGATATTCGAATACACACGTCCTACATCCTGTCGCACAACAGGGAGATCAGGAAAATACGCTGGGATTTTTATGTTTTGTATGTCAGCCAGCATAGGATCATCCTTCTTCATGAATACCCTCGACTCATGCGTTATCTCGTGATTGAATACTGCAAAAAATGGTTGTCCCTTGCTCCTGTTTTTGTAGTGTGCATTTTTTCCGATTTCATCCCAGGCGGTAAGGGGCGAGTTGAACTGATAATCCGTCTTCGCTGCATTGCTGGTGAAGTAGCCCGCAGCACGCAGGTATTCGGTAAATACTTTAACATACGGTGGCGGAACTGCTGCATACTCAGGAACATTTCTTCCACGAATGTCTTTCAGTGCTATGTAACTTTTATAGGTTTCGGCTTCAGGCTCACGGTATGCATAATGCGGACCCGTGCGCATATTATGCGTGCCGATGCTAACCGGATACATGCCCGTAATAATGGAACTCCTGCTCGGTGCACAAACTCCGGCAGTTGCGAAAGCATTGGTAAACGTAATCCCTTCTTTAGCGATGCGGTCAATATTCGGAGTCTTTATACTTTTGTCTCCATACGCTTCGAGCAACGGACTGATATCTTCTACGGATATCCAGAGAATGTTCGGCTTTTCAATGGAAGCTTGCGCATGTAGAAGATTTTTGCAGACAAACAAAATGAGTAAAAACAACAGGATCGTATTCTTGATATTCATTTGCAGATATACGCTTTTTTCGGTTTACACGAATATAATGAATATGTGCAAATGGAAATGGTTCATGCACAGATTGATGAACCTTGTTGAACTACTTCAACGCCTTGTCAACTGGAAAGGGCGTGCCCGAGTATGCCTATATTGCCGGGCCGTCCTGAGCCGACCAAAAATTCAAATTAGAATGCAGGGAGTTGCCTTTAGAAAATTACGTCCAAGCATAAACAGGTACTATAAGGTTGGATAGCCAGTGATGCTTAAAAGTAAATAACACATGAATACTTTAACCATTAGAAAATAATTGAGAGGAGTGCCAAACAGAATCTATTCAATCGAATCTCCTACTTAACAATGGAAACAATAACCGATTCACCTTCTTTTACCAGCCTTTCATAACTGGAATAATCCTTGCCATAAGCAATTTGCAAAGCAGATTTTTTCTTTCTACCATTTACATAAACATATTTATAATTACCCTCAATACATGCACTCCAGATTACAGGCAATCCTGATTTATTCGTGAATACGGTCTTGCCCTTTCCAGCATGCCTTACTGAAATCTTATTTGAAAGTACGGGCACGTCAATTATCTCTGCCCAGTCATTCGGTGAATCAAGCCTTGAGAGGGTGGTAACCTTATCTAAAGAAGCATCAATTTCTATCCCCATCAATCCTCGGGTAATATGTTCAATAACCGTAAATGAATTCTCCGGATAATCGCGTCTTTTATTTTTAACACTGCAAAGATCAATGATCATTTCTGAGGCAAGATTAGAGTAGCCGTTTTCGTAAAATATAACGGGTAAATAAGATTTCAGCTCAACGATGAGTTTCTGATAGTTTGCACGATAATCTTCTGTCAGCTTTTTGATTTTTGATTGATCGTCAATGGCATTGTAATATAACAGATAATGAAGGTAAGCTTGATTATCTTCTACCATGAAATAATCGAATGTTTTATCGGCATACAGTATCGAACGGTATTCCTGTATCTCTTTATCCCACCAGAATTCATCGAGAAATTGCTGTTCCCTGGTGGCTCTCCGAAGATACTTATCCGCTTCATCTGTTTCTCCGGATTGTTTTAAGATTTCAGAATAAGCCCTGAATGCCGCAATGATGGAAGCAGACATATCTATTCCAAGTATCGTTTCACCTCTCCCTCCTTCATTGTATGTGGGAATACCTCGGTTAATGCCAAACCGGGTGGCAGCGCTACTGTGCATAGCGCGGTCCCGGCTGGTGATCACATCATAACCAAGATCCCAATGGTCAACATATTCGTTCATGCTCAGCGAATAAAACTTTTTAAAGGCTGGATTTTCCAGGTATACCTTGTCTCCTGTCCAACGATACAATCGCCAGGCATTATAGATTACATCAAAATTGGCAGGAAGATTATACCAGAAGTCTTTGTCGTTCTCGTAATCGACCGGGGCAGGTTTGTTGTAACGATTGATTTCCCAATAAGAACAATAATCTTTTTCAACACTGATGTTCTCAGCGAATTTGAGAAACATGTTCGCATTGTGTTTACTCAATCCAAGAATTTCAGCACCAATGGCTTGATGCGAAACATCACGCATACAAAAGGCCTCACGGTTTGGAAGTGCTGCTTCATACCAGTAACCTACAGGATCCGATCCATCATGAGCAAATGACAACGCTTTGTTCTTTGCCCATTCAAAAGCCTGATTTAATTCTGTGTTATTGCTATTAAAGGTTACCTGCGCCTGAATGAATGTGATGTCTAAGAAAAAGAGGATTGGTAAAAAAACTAAGTGCTTGTACATGATGAATCAGATTAATTTTATTCTATCCGTTCAAGTAAATAATTGGTGTCTTAAAATCATGCGATGAACCGGCAAACAATTTGAATTTCAAAAAATCCCCTCATCAATCCTGATCAATAATTAAACGTTAACTGCAAAAGAGACTTGCTCCCGACAATCACTTTAAAAGTGAGTCAGAATCCGGCCTTTTTATCCAGCGACCATTGAATGGCATTCTCAAGTAAAATCAGAAACGTGGTTTGTTTAAAATCAGTCGGATAACCCAGCGAAGTATAAAACACTTTACTCTTTCCTGCCTTTCGTATCCAGGCTACAGGCTCTGACATGTTTTGCACTTTACCCGTCAGCAGCACGGTAGCTTCCTTATCGAGTAAAGGTGCCACCAGGTAAATATTACCTTCACTATGCCATTGGCTGGATTGAATACCTTTCAAGATCGGGTGATTGAAGGCAGCCTCATTGACAGAAACTTCCGTGCCGGGAGTTTCGGGCCCATAACCACGGTTTTCACAACCCAGTATTTCTGAGACAAAACCTGGCCAGTCTTCAAATCCCGGTTCAATCTTAGTGCGATTGGTAAACGCATGGTTTGCTGTTCGAATTCCAATAAGTGGTTTTCCTTTACCAAGATATTTTTTAATGACGTCCATCTGATCGTGGGGTAATGCAATACGCCTTGAAAAAACAATAATCAATGATGCATCATCAATTTTATGGATATCCGGAAAACGATAGGCTCCATGAGGTCCGCTACCCAGCAATACCGATACCTCATACCCGAATTTTTGCCTGAGTTTTTCTGCAAATACCGGAATCGTTTTATCTGCTTCATAATTCAAAGGATCTTCTGTGATCAGAAATACGATGTGGGATTTCTTTAAGTTTTTTGATTCAGTAGTATACGTGGTGGTTTCGCCTGCCACTAATGAAAGGGTTCGCAAGAAGAAAAAACCAATTAGAAAGAAGATCACAGTCCGAAATTTCGTGTAAAAGAAATGTTCCATAATTTGAAGAGCTCAGTTCAGTATCTGACAGGTAATTTCCTCCTAAAGATTAAATTTTGCAATGAAAATGCGTTGGAAATTCCCCTACCCGTATGATTTACCTGCAGGCGCATGCCAGCAACCCATGCAATCTTGTCTATTTCATACCACAGCATCTCTATACTATGTATGAAAAAAAAGCCGAACCAACCTGGTCCGGCTTTCTGAATTATCTGGCTACAATCACAAATCAAACTCAATCGAATCACCCGAAGTAAATGTCTTCTTCTCCGGCTTCTCCTCTTCTGTATTCTCAACTTCTCTCTTCCTACTCTTTACTTCTTCTTCTTTTTTGCTTTCACCGAAGAGACTGGCTTGTTTATCTCCCGAAGCTTTAGTGTAGGGAGGCTCCGCTTCTTTAGGGTTTGTGCCTTTGGCTTTGGGCGACTGGTCGTTGACGAGCGGCCCTTGGTCTTTTTGCCTTGGCTCACCGAAGAGGGCGGCTTGACCGTCTTCTTCAATGATGATTTCGGGCTCGATGTCTTCTGCAGTTTCTTGGTTGATGAAGTCTTCTTCGTTGCTATATTTTTTTTTGGCGACTCAGTACCCTTTCCGGTTCCGGTCGCCTTTGAAGTTGTTTCTTCATCGCCATCTTCTCCATCTTCTGCACTGGCATCTTCTGGTTCATCCAGCGGTTTCACTTTCGTGACTTTGAATTGCGAAAGCCGGTTACCCATCGCCTTCCAGCCTTTTACATCGATGATGTCTTCCAGGTTAATGACTTCGGTTTCTTTCTCCTTGCCTTTTCCTTTCACCATTTCCACTTCTACTTCAGGCGTATCGGATGTGGTTACGAATTCGAGACGCGAACCAATTCCTTCTGAAATAAATAAAAACTCTTTATCCAGTGTATTGGTCTCAATCAGGAATCGCTTAACGATATGCTGTTTACTTTCGCCATCTACATAGATCGCTGAGATTGCTTTTTTTGGATTGAACTTCTCGACCAGAATTGTTTTATCTGGTTCATAGCGGTTGGTGAGTTCGTAGCTGGTGATCTTGTACGTTCCGCTTTTCGTGATCGCGAGGATCTGATCATCTCCATCAAACTTACCTACATATTTACCTCGCTTGTCTTTATTTAATCTGCCGGACGCTTCATCAAACCACAGGTCCAATCCGCTGAGTGTTGAGCCCCTGGCTTCTTTGAAATCAACTTTACGAACCGGGTATTTCGTGATCGTATTTCCCTTTGCCGCACGACCTTTTATCTCCAGTTCTGAAAAATCAAAATCGAAAATCTTTTTGCGTGCCGTGCTGGCCTGGCTCAGTTTTACTTCCACCACTTCAGCTTCTCCATTAGGGTTGGCACTCAGATAAAGTAATTTACTATTCGGATTTCCCTGATCAAGGTTGTATTCTTTATCGCGAATGATGGCAGGCATGGCAAAACGTTTGGCGAATGTCTTGCCGCTCTTGCCATCGCTGTATATCACGTTATACACCATACGGTCATCACCTTTCTTCCACACAGCGACATGCAGAATATCCTTGCCCATGAATTTTCGTTCTCCAATACGGCTCACGAGCGCTTTGCCGTCCTTGCGGATCACGATGATGTCGTCAAGATCAGAACATTCACAAATGTATTCCTCCTTGCGCATGCCATGACCAACAAAACCATCTTCACGATTGATATACAACTTCTGGTTGTTGGCAATTACTTCAGTGGCCATTACCGACTGGAAGCTTCTGATCTCCGTTTTGCGCTCACGGCCCTTGCCATACTTATCCAGTAAGTTCTGATAGTAAGCAATCGCGTAATCGGTAAGGTGTTTGAGATGATGCAGCGTCTGCTTCAATTCATTCTCCAGGTCTTTCAATAAATCATTTGCCTTAAACGTATCATATTTCGAAATACGCTTAATGCGTATCTCAAGCAAACGAAGAATATCATCGCGGGTGATCTCACGATAGAATTGTTTTTTATAAGGCTTTAATCCTTTGTCGGTCGTGGTGATTACTTCTTCAAAGGTTTCGCAATTTTCAATGTCGCGGTAAATTCTTTTTTCAATGAAGATCTTTTCGAGTGAAGAGAATAAAATTTTCTCCATCAACTCTCCTTTTCGGATCTCTAACTCCTGCTTCAACAGTTTTACTGTTTGCTCAGTGTTGTATCGCAGGATGTCATTCACTTTCATGAACTGAGGCTTGTCCTCCACGATTACGCAGGCATTGGGAGAAATAGAAACCTCACAATCCGTGAAGGCATATAATGCATCAATGGCAATTTCAGGAGAAAGACCAGCTTGCAGGTGAATCAGAATTTCAACATCCTTAGCGGTGTTATCGACTACCTGCTTTACTTTGATCTTTCCTTTCTCACTTGCCTTCACAATAGAATCCATCAACGAACTCGTAGTTGTTCCAAATGGAATTTCATGAATGGCCAGTGTCTTCTTATCTACGATATCAATCTTGGCGCGTACTTTAATTTTTCCTCCACGAATACCCTGATCATATTCAGTAAAGTCGGCAATACCTCCCGTAAGGAAGTCAGGAAAAATTTTCGGATTCTTTCCTTTCAATACATCAATCGATGCTTTGATCAACTCGCAAAAGTTGTGAGGAAGGATTTTCGTTGACAACCCAACGGCAATACCTTCTACACCCTGAGCGAGCAACAATGGAAACTTCACCGGCAAGGTGATCGGCTCTTTCTTGCGACCATCATACGACAGTTGCCAGTCGGTTGTCTGTGCGTTGTAAGCTACATCAAGTGCAAACTTTGACAAGCGTGCTTCAATGTAACGTGGCGCGGCTGAACTATCTCCGGTGCGCACATCGCCCCAGTTACCTTGTGTATCCAGTAATAAATCTTTCTGACCAATATTTACGATCGCTTCACCAATGGCGGCATCACCGTGAGGGTGATATTGCATGGTGTTACCAATTACGTTCGCCACTTTATTGAAGCGACCATCATCCATCTCTTTGAGAGAATGCATGATCCTGCGTTGCACGGGTTTCAATCCGTCTTCAATACGTGGCACGGCACGCTCCAGAATTACATACGAGGCGTAATCCAAAAACCAGTTTTCATAAAGACCATCCAACGACACTAAGCCATGAACGATGTCTCCATTTTCATTTCTAACTGATTTGTCTGTTATCGCTTTCTTCTTACTCATTTTAAATCGCTGTATATAAGCCGTCTGACTACTTTGAGCCTGTCTGCTGACAGGCAGGCGGTCTGACGGCTTCGGTCATTATGATTCTATTTCTTCTTTTTCGGTTGCTTCAATCACGTCTAATTCGAAGCGCAGGTTTTCGATAATAAATTCCTGGCGGTCGGGTGTGTTTTTACCCATGTAGAATTCAAGGATTTTCTGGAGGTGTTTTTCTACATCAATACGCACGGGCTGCAAGCGGATGTCTTCACCAATAAAGTTTCCAAACTCCTCTGGTGAAATTTCTCCAAGCCCCTTGAATCGGGTGATCTCCGGTTTGCTACCGAGCTTTGCTACCGCTGCTTGCTTCTCTTCTTCGCTGTAGCAATAATGGGTTTCCTTTTTATTGCGAACGCGGAATAACGGAGTCTCCAGAATATACACGTGACCCGCCTTTACCAGATCAGGGAAAAACTGAAGGAAGAAGGTCATCAATAAAAGCCGGATGTGCATGCCATCCACATCGGCATCGGTAGCCACAATCACTTTGTTGTAGCGAAGTCCGTCAAGGCCATCTTCAATATTCAATGCATGTTGAAGAAGGTTGAACTCTTCATTTTCATACACTACTTTTTTAGTGAGTCCATAACAGTTCAGTGGCTTTCCACGCAAACTGAATACAGCTTGTCTTTCAACATCGCGTGATTTTGTAATAGATCCGCTCGCAGAATCTCCCTCCGTAATAAAGATCATGGACTCTGCTCCCTTCTCTCCTTTTTCATCATCGAAATGGAAACGGCAATCACGTAGTTTCTTATTGTGAAGGTTGGCCTTCTTCGCTCTTTCGTTGGCGAGTTTCTTGATACCAGCAATTTCTTTGCGCTCTCGCTCCGATTGCAAAATGCGTTTGAGCATGGCATCCGCCACAATGGGATTCTTATGTAAATAGATCTCCAGCTCCTTAGAGACGAAATCACCCACAAAGTTTTTTACTGTAGCACCATCGGGTGCCATATTCATCGAACCCAGTTTTGTTTTGGTTTGCGATTCAAACACAGGCTCCTGCACACGTACAGCGATAGCCGCAACAATACTGGCACGAATGTCAGATGCATCAAAATCCTTCTTAAAGAAATCACGCACACCACGCACCAGCCCTTCACGGAAAGCTGCCAGGTGAGTTCCTCCTTGTGTTGTGTTCTGGCCGTTTACGAATGAATAATATTCTTCTCCATACTGACTGCCATGTGTAAGCGATACTTCAATATCATCCCCTTTAAAGTGAATGATGGGATAGCGGATATCCTCTGCATCAGCTTTTTGCTTCAGCAAATCAAGCAGTCCGTCTTTGGAATAGAATTTACGTCCGTTATAATTGATGGTAAGTCCGGCATTCAGAAACGCATAATTCCACATCAGGTCATCCAGGTATTCAGGAATGAAATGATAATGTTTGAACATGGTATTGTCCGGTTCGAACTCTACCAGTGTTCCGTTCTTTTCGTCTGTCTTTGTTTCCCTGGCATCTAATGTTAAAACTCCTTTCTTGAATTCTGCGAGTTTTGTTTTGCCTTCGCGGAAAGCCTGTACTTTGAAATAGTTAGAGAGTGCATTCACTGCTTTCGTACCCACACCATTCAATCCCACCGATTTTTGAAACGCACCTGAATCATATTTTGCACCGGTGTTGATTTTGGAAACCACATCCACCACTTTTCCCAACGGTATGCCGCGGCCATAGTCGCGCACCATCACATGCTGATCGGTGATTTTCACATCGATATTTTTTCCGTAGCCCATCATGTGTTCATCGATGCAGTTATCGATCACCTCCTTCACCAGCACATAGATACCATCATCTTTGGCCGAGCCATCGCCCAGCTTGCCAATGTACATACCCGGACGCAGCCGTATGTGCTCTCGCCAGTCGAGTGACCGGATGCTCGCTTCGTTGTATTCTATCTCCTTCGCCATGTTATTAATACCGTTTTTAAAATCGCGCAAAGTTTAAAAAAATCAACCTGAACTTCCATTGAAAAATTTCAATTCGCGGTTGTCAAACACTGATTTGAAGTGATTCAAAAAATATCTCAGACTCAAATCTAACCTAAGAAAGTAATTTTTATGCGTACTACAAGCATCATAAAAAATCAGGTTCCTTCAATAAAATATAAACCAGCTGTCAGTAAGTAATTGATTTTCAGAAATCAAAACAACTTCAGACTAAGGCCTTATCTGACTATGTTTTTTTTATAAATAAAATAAAATGGCCAGCTGATCATCCATCCGCATAGCAAAATCAAACTTCCATACACGGCAGGCCCCATTTGGCTGTAGTCATACCGATCGCCTCCGTTGAAAACATGAATGAAGCCCAGCGAGGTAATAAAGAAGAAGTTAAAGGTTATTATGAGACCATAGAACCAGGAACTAAAACCCTGATCACCATTGCTTAACAGTTTACCCACAACAAACACCAAAACGTTGATCAGGGCAAAGAGAATAATGGAAGAATAAAAAAAGCCATTACGGGAAATTGATAGGCTGTTTTCTGATTCTGAGAATACCACATTTTCGGGAAGACCTGCATAGATATAAAAGAACAGCACAAAAAGCCCCAATAAGGAAAAGAACCATACACCTTTGAATATCTTTAATACCATGTGACTAAATTTGAGCGCAAAACTAACGGATATTTTAGATTTGATCCCGCCATATATCTGCTCTGCTCTAAAAATTAAGGGTCGCACCTGATTAACACTAAGTTAACTATGAAAAATCTCGCTTGGGTTGTTGTTTCTTTACTTTTCATCATGTGTGGAAAGCCTCTTCCCGATCTTTCGCCAATCGACCTGAATCAATGGAAAAATGACAAAGGAGGCTGTAACCAGCGGAGAATTACCTTTATTGACGAATTAAATAGCCAGAAAGAAGAGTTAAAAGGCCTTTCGGAAAAGGATATCATAAAATTACTGGGGAGGCCCGATCACAACGAGCTTTACAAGCGCAATCAAAAATTCTATTATTATGATATCGATCCGGGCAAAAGTTGTGGTGATGAGAAAGAAGGTCAACAACTGGTAATACGCTTCACTGCAATGGGCTATTCAAAAGAAGTTTCGATAGAATCAATCGAGTAGTTAACGCCTGCGCATAGTATATTTACAATACTTACATTTAAAAAGAAATGAAAAATATAGCGGTGATAGGTTCTGGCACTATGGGAAATGGAATCGCCCACATTTTTGCCCAACACGGATTTTCTGTTACCCTCATTGACATTTCAGAAGATGCATTGAAAAAGGCTGTTGCCACCATCGATAAAAATCTTGGTCGTCAGGTTGAAAAAGGTCTGATCACGGAAGAGACTAAAAATTTCGCATTGAAAAATCTGGCTACCACCACGTTCATGAAAGAAGGCGTACGCGAAGCCGAACTGGTCGTTGAGGCCGCCACCGAAAACATTGATCTGAAACTCAAGATTTTCAGGGAACTGGATGAAAGCACCAGACCCAATACAATACTTGCTTCCAATACCTCCTCTATTTCAATCACAAAAATTGCCTCGGTGACCAAAAGTCCTGACATGGTCATTGGCATGCATTTCATGAATCCGGTGCCAGTGATGAAACTCGTTGAAGTGATTCGCGGATATCGCACCAGTGATGCTGTGACTACACAGATTATGGAACTATCCCGGAACCTTGATAAAATTCCTGTAGAAGTGAATGACTACCCAGGGTTTGTGGCCAATCGCTTACTCATGCCGATGATTAATGAAGCGATTTATACGCTTTACGAAAATGTTGCGGGAGTGGAAGAGATCGACACGGTTATGAAATTAGGCATGGCACACCCGATGGGCCCGTTGCAATTAGCTGACTTTATTGGCCTGGATGTATGTCTTTCTATCCTCCATGTATTGTATGATGGATTTGGTAATCCTAAGTATGCCCCTTGCCCTTTACTGGTGAATATGGTGCAGGCCGGACATAAAGGAGCGAAAAGCGGCAGCGGATTTTATCAATACAAGGCAGGAAGTAAAGAGTTAGTTGTAGCAGAACGATTTAGAAAATGAAATCAGGTTACTAAGGGATGATTACTAAACATTTAAAGAATGTAAAAGGAGAGTTGGTCGCTCTCCTTTTACATTTAAAATAGATAGCGTTTACTTTCTTAACAAATCGCGAATCTCGGTAAGCAAAATAATATCTGCCGGTGGTGGCGGAGGCGCAGAAGGGGGCAATCCCTCCTTTTTCTTGTTAGCTGCATTCATTCCTTTAATAATAAGAAACAATACAAAAGCAACAATAACAAAATTGATTACAGAGGAAAGAAAGTTACCGTATTTCACGGTTCCAAACACGGTAAGCTCTGCGAGTTCGGTCAGGTTTGCAGCTTCAAGGGCTGGTTTTAAAGCCAGTGGAGTAATTACATCTTCAATAAAAGAGCCAACAATTTTTCCAAAGGCACCACCGATGATAACACCCACTGCCAGGTCAACAACATTGCCTCGCATGGCGAAGGCTTTAAATTCTTTTAGCATAAAATTAGTTTAGGGTTGAAGGTTTTTTTTAAAATTAAAAAAGAAAATCAAATACTCACTTCTGGAGTACTTTCAATTGATTTCGCAGGCCCTTAAAACTAACTAACTCAACTCCGGTGCTGCCTATGAACATTTTAGCCTGAATCTTTACTGGTATTCTGTTTTCATCATCTGAGATCCAGCAGGTTATAGAATTTTCACCATCAAAAATCTTATTGTCAGGCATGACGGGAATTAATTTATGACATGGTATAATCCCGATTTTGGTGTCAACCTTATCCTTGCCGGAATAAATTATTTTCATGTTATACGGAGTGTCCTCAAAAAAACCGGAAATAGAAAGCGTATCACCTTTCTTATATTTTGAAAAATCAATCACCCGCAAGTACAGAAAACCTCCCACCATATCACGCACGTTTTCTGGAGTCTTATAGTACTTGGCATCTCCATAAATGCCGGTTTTCTTGTCGAGTACTTTTACCTCTGCTTCCAGCTTGTCGTGGTCATAGGTAATTACTTCATCTTTCCGGTAGTTGCCTTCCTTAATTTTTCGATAGGATACATGCGTTACCAGTGCGGCAGTATCGATGTAGGCTCCCCACTGATCATTTACCTTGGTTATCCAGGAAACAAACCCCAGTGTTTCGCCAAAGGCATCCACCTTATAGCAAGGTCGTGAGTTCATGGTATAGAACTTCTTTTCAATAACGGTTGATGCCTTACCTACCGTAAAAAATCCAAAATTCACTCTGTATTCAAGTACTTCCCCTTTTCCGAAACTGGTGTTCTTGACTGGGATGAAGTCTTTCCTTTTCCCACTTGAAAAAGAAGCGAGAATAAGCACCATTAAAAACCCGTTAACCAGCAGTTTCATACTTAAAAGTAATCTATAGCGTGTGGAATGACAAAGCCCATGCCAGTGCTATACAGAAACATTGTTTTCTCTCAAGGCATCATTCAACGAAGTCTTTTTATCGGTGCTCTCTTTTCGCGTGCCAATAATCAATGCGCAGGGAACCTGATATTCGCCAGCCGCAAATTTTTTTGGTATGGTGCCTGGAATTACCACCGAACGCGGAGGTACGTATCCTTTATATTCGATCGGCACTGGGTTGGTTACATCAATAATCTTTGAACTGGCCGTCAACACTACGTTGGCACCCAACACGGCTTCCCTGCCCACTCTTACACCTTCAACTACAATGCAACGCGAACCAACAAATACATTGTCTTCGATGATTACGGGCGCTGCCTGCACTGGCTCCAGCACACCACCTAAACCAACGCCACCGCTCAGGTGCACATTCTTCCCAACCTGGGCACAACTGCCCACGGTAGCCCAGGTGTCGACCATCGTTCCCTCATCTACATACGCCCCGATGTTTACATAAGATGGCATCATAATCACGCCCCTGTTTACAAAAGATCCGTATCTCGCAACGGCATGTGGCACTACCCTCACGCCAAGGTTTTTATAGTCTTTTTTTAAGGCAATTTTATCATGGAACTCAAAAGGTCCTACTTCAATAACTTCCATTTGCTGGATGGGAAAATACATGATCACCGCTTTCTTTATCCACTCATTTACCTTCCAGTTTTCACCGTCTGGTTCGGCAACCCGAAGCTTGCCTTTGTCTAATAATTCCACCACCTCACGCACGGCAGTCTGGATTTCGGCAGACTTAAGCAACTCGCGGTCGGCCCATGCTTTTTCAATTAGTTCTTTCAGTTCCATTTATATCCTATTTTTAAACCGGGTTGCAATAAATGAAAAAACAAAGAATAGTCCTCGCTTCAGTACTCAAACCAGTCGATGATACGCGCATGTTTGAGAAGATCGGCAAGTCACTTTCCCGCAATCCTGACTACGAAATTTTTATCATCGGATACCCATCGCAACACGCACCTGAAGATCCTGAAATCAACTTCCTTCCACACCCGAATTTTGTTCGGCTAAGCCTTCAAAGGTTGCTTACACCGCTTCGAATTCTTAAAAAAACATATCAAGTAAAGCCAGATGTACTAATAGTTAATACCCATGAATTACTGATAGTTGCTGTACTAAACAGAATATTCTTTGGTTCTAAAATCATCTACGATGTTCAGGAGAATTACTGGCGGAATATTCTTTGGACTGACACATTTCCTTCTGTATTCAAACACATCCTGGCCATTTGGGTGCGGGCAAAAGAAACCGCTCCTTTCCAGGTTCTTTCATCTCTTTCTTTTAGCCGAAAAAGGGTTTGAAAAAGAAATGACATTCTTCAGAAATAAATCCATCGTGCTGGAAAACAAGAGTATCGCTTCCGACAGGATTTAAGAGGTCAAAACAGGACGGAACAATCAGGTTGCTTTTCAGCGGAACCATCAGCGAAAGCACCGGTGTATTTGAGGCCATCCGGCTGGCCGACTCATTACATCGCAACGATCAGTCGGTGAAGCTGAACATCATCGGTTTCTGCTCACGCTCCTCAACTTTAAAAGCCGTGAAGGAGGCCATAGAAGATAAACCTTTTATTTGCTTAACCGGTGGAGATAAGCTTGTGCCACACCATGAAATAATGGCTCACATTTTCAACTCAGATTTTGGCATCATCTATTACCCCGCCTCCCCTCACACAGAAAATAAAATACCCACCAAGTTGTATGAGTATCTGTCGGCCAGGCTGCCCCTGCTCATCCAAAATTATAAGCCGTGGTTAGAACTATGTGAGCCCTGCCAGGCTGCCATTCCAGTCGACTTCAACTCGCACCATTGATGCCGCTGGCTTGTTACAGAAAATGAAACAATTCGAATTCTATCCGGTGGCCCCAACAGATGTTGACTGGTCTTCGGAAGAAAAAAAATTACGGGATGTGATTAAGAAAGTTTTAGTCTAAATTTTTTTTTAGACTAACCTAAACTTTTATATTTGAGCATTGTTTCACCGTTATGCTAAGTCTGACCGAAGAGAATTACCTGAAAGCCATCTATCATCTGTCTGATGGCGGGTCAAAAGCTGTACTCACCAACGAACTGGCCGAAGCCATGAGCACCAAGGCAGCTTCCGTCACTGACATGATTAAAAAACTGTCGGCCAAAGAGTTTATCAGCTATGAAAAATATTATGGCGTAAATGTTACCGGCAAGGGCAAATCCGAAGCCTTGAAGGTGATACGAAAGCACCGGCTGTGGGAAACCTTTCTGGTGGAGAAACTCGGATTCAGCTGGGATGAAGTTCATGAAGTAGCCGAACAGCTCGAACACATCAACTCTCCCCGGCTAATCGAAAAACTTGATGAGTTTCTGGGTTATCCCAAGGTAGATCCGCATGGCGATCCGATCCCCGACAGCAAGGGTAAAATAAAATTACTACCCCTTGTTTCAATAGATCAGTTAAAAACCGGCTATCAGGGAAAAATTGCAGCCGTAAAGGATTCGGATTCAAATCTTTTAAAATTCCTCGATAAAATTGGCGCAAAGCCCGGTATCAAGATCAAAGTTCTTGGAAAAGAAGATTACGATGAGTCGATGGAAGTTTTAATTGATGATCACCGGGTATTCATATCCAAGGAGGTATCACAGAATATTCTAGTGTCAGAATGATATGAGGAAGCATGACCTTACCAAAAAATCACTGGGCGAAGTACATGCCTCGGTAGATGCAACCAACCGTAAAGGGTGGAGAAAATTATTCGCTTTTTTAGGTCCGGCCTATCTCATCAGCGTTGGCTATATGGACCCTGGCAACTGGGCTACTGACATTGCCGGTGGCAGCCAGTTTGGTTATTCCCTACTATGGGTATTGCTCATGTCGAACCTGATGGCTTTGCTTTTGCAAAGTTTGAGTGCGCGATTAGGTCTGGTGCGCCAGCTGGATCTGGCTCAGGCATCCAGAACTTCCTACCACCCCATTGTCAATTACTGCCTGTGGATACTGGCCGAAATCGCCATTGCTGCAACCGACCTTGCCGAAGTGCTGGGTATGGCCATAGGATTGCAACTTCTTTTTGGTTTGCCATTGATATGGGGCGTGTCGCTGACGGTACTCGATACGATACTGCTGCTGGCACTGCAGAGCTATGGCATGCGAAAGATTGAAGCATTTATCGTTACGCTGGTTGCCATCATCGGAATTTCCTTTCTGCTGGAAATGTTCTGGGCCAGACCTGACATGGGTGAACTGGTAAAAGGATTCATTCCGTCACTTCCATCCGATGCCGCATTGTACATTGCTATTGGTATTATCGGTGCCACCGTGATGCCACATAATCTCTATCTGCATTCTTCCCTGGTTCAGACACGCAGAATTGACTCCAGTGAACGAGGTGTATGGAGTGCTATCAAATACAATCTCATTGACTCTGCCATCGCACTCAATGCAGCCTTCTTTGTGAATGCTGCCATCCTCGTGCTGGCAGCATCCACATTTTTCAGGGCAGGCATGTATGAAGTGTCCGACATTCAGGATGCCTATAAATTCCTCTCCCCCATACTGGGCAACGAATGGGCCTCCATCTTGTTTGGCGTTGCACTGATTGCTGCAGGCCAGAGTTCAACCATAACCGGCACACTGGCAGGTCAGGTTGTAATGGAAGGATACCTCAACCTGCGTATTGCTCCCTGGTTGCGCAGGCTTATCACAAGACTCATCGCAATCATTCCTGCATACATTGTAATCATCATCTATGGCGAAGGAAAAACAGGAGAACTGCTGGTGTTAAGTCAGGTCGTGTTGAGTCTTCAGCTGGGCTTTGCCATTATTCCATTAATCCATTTCACCAGCGACAAGGAAAAAATGGGCGTATTTGTAATCAAGCCCTGGATGAACCTTGCTGCATGGACCATTGCCATCATCATTGTTTCGTTAAATGCAAAGCTCGTTATGAATGAGATTGCCAGCTGGCTTATCCTTGCCGGAGACGATGCCTGGATTGTCTGGATCACCGCCATCCCGGTCTGTTCTGGCGCAGGTATTTTGTTGTTGTACATCTCTTTTAAACCATGGCTGAACAGGAGAAGAAGTGAAAAAACTGCACGTGCGCCACACGGATCAGCAATTGAACTCAACAGCCTGAACAAGACACATTACCGTCAGATTGCTGTTACGATAGACTTCAGTTCTATCGACTCATTAACCATTCGCAGCGCTGTTTCGCAGGGTGGAAAAGGTGCACACTATCTGCTGGTGCATATCGTAGAAACTGCCGGAGCCATCTGGTATGGTAGCGAAATTGCCGACCACGAATCGGATGCGGATGCGGCAGCCCTCACCAGTTATGCATCCCAGTTAAGAGAACAGGGTTATCACGTTGAAATAAAAATCGGATTCGGAAATCCCAAACAGATTATTCCTGAGATCGTGAACGAGTTTAACGCTGATCTGCTGGTGATGGGAGCCCACGGTCATAAATGGATGAAGGATCTTGTCTTCGGAACTACCGTTGACACCGTTCGTCACCGGGTAAAAATTCCTGTGTTGATTGTACGCGATGGTACAGAATAACCAGCTGATCACAATTGAAATCTGAGAACAAATTACTGTTGGCCATTTACTGATTATCTTGCACCCATGTCTTCCCTCTCTCCTGTTGATGATACCATTATTGCCCTGGCTTCGGCTCAGGGGTTGAGCGCCATTGCGGTAATACGATTATCGGGAAAAGATTCGATACGCATTACCCAGCAGTTATTCAAAGGGAAAGACCTGGAGAAACAACCCTCCCATACCGTGCATCTTGGCACTATCGTGGAAGACGGTAAAGCCATAGACGAAGTATTGGTTACTCTTTTCAAAGAACCCAATTCTTTTACCCGCGAGAACTCGGTGGAGATCGCCTGTCATGGATCTCCGTTTATTGTAAAGCAGATTATCAAGGCTTTTTTAAAAATCGGTGTACGACTGGCCGGGCCTGGTGAGTTTACCAAAAGAGCATTCCTCCATGGTCGTTTTGATCTGGCCCAGGCCGAAGCAGTTGCGGATCTGATCAATGCAGAAACAGACAACGCACGGCAAGCTGCCATCAACCAGATGCGCGGTGGATTTTCTAAAGAGATCAAGCACCTGCGTGATGAGTTGATCCATTTTGCATCACTCATTGAGCTGGAGCTGGACTTTGGTGAAGAAGATGTAGAGTTTGCCGGCCGCAAAGATCTTGCGGATCTCGTGAACAAGATCATGGAATACCTCACCGTTCTTATTCAATCCTTCGATGAAGGCAACGTGATTAAAAATGGAATCCCTACGGTGATTGCCGGTAAACCCAATGCAGGCAAGTCGACACTGCTTAACGCGTTGCTCAATGAAGAGAAGGCCATCGTATCGGATATACCGGGCACCACCCGCGATGTGATTGAAGATGAAATTACCCTTGGCGGAATCAGCTTCCGGTTTATGGATACTGCGGGACTGAGAGAAACTACGGATGTTATTGAGTCGCTGGGGATTTCACGCACGCGCGAGAGCATGAAGAAAGCCTCACTCATTCTTTACATGTTTGATCTTTCCAACGCCAGCTTAAAAGAACTGGAAGCTGAAGAAAACGAACTTAAAAGTTTAGGTATCCCCTATCTTAAAATCGCAAACAAACTTGACCGCGCCCAGCCGGAACTTCTCAGCGCCATCGAACATCAGGACTTTATTTTTATCTCCGCTTCTTCCAAAACAAATCTGAATACATTAAAGGAAAGCATTCTTTCAAAATTTCAGGTTCATGAAGTGCGCCAGGGAGATGTACTGGTCACCAATCTGCGACATTATCAAAAGCTGGTCGAAACCAATCAATCTCTTCAACGTGTTGCCACCGGTCTTTTAACTGGCGTGACGGGAGATTTTCTTGCCATGGATATCCGGCAAGCGTTATATCATTTGGGTGAGATCACAGGA
>CAWFDB010000010.1:0-61909 GCA_963814575.1 uncultured Bacteroidota bacterium
GCGCCAGGACCGGGACGCGTGTATCTTTGTAATTATCTTAAGCGCATGTCCTCGCTCTATGGCAACATTCATCAGGTACATGATCGCATCAACCAGTCCCCACGCGACATTACATCCAAGCGCAGCCCACAACAGCTCACGCACATCTTCCCGGGCATCGGTACTGGCACTGATGGCGCCCGTAAACGTCAGCACCATGATCAAGCCGAATAATACTTCAGAAATCCGGTCAACCGGGTTCAAGACGGCAGCCTCTTTAATTGCTCCTTTCCAAAAATCGTGGTCTTTGTTCATTGTGCTGGCATAAAATAAAGCATCATTCCCATAATCAGATAAACGATAATCAACTGAACGCCCTTATACCAATTCGAACGCCCGTCACCGGCAACCAACGCCCCCAGAATAACCGTTAGGAACAAGGCTACAATCAGTGGCCGTGGAAAGGTCAGGTTCAATTGTCCGGGACCAACGACGGTGCTCAGCAGAACAAGAACGGGTGCAACAAAAAGGGCTATTTGTATGGAGCTGCCTTGCGCAATGCCGAGGCTGAGGTCCATCTTGTTTTTTGAGGCCATGGTGACTGCCGAAATACTTTCCGCGGCACCGCCCACGATGGCCAGAAAAATAACGCCGATAAAAACACTTGACATACCAAGTGTCTGTCCGGTCTCTTCGGCAGCGCCCACCAGTATCTCACTCATGAAGGCAGCCAGTACAGATGCTACCACCAACGATATTAGTGCCCTGGAAATTGACCACCTTCCCTCGTGTTCTTCCCCGTGCTCACCTTCACTCCTGAAAAAATCCGGATGGGTCTTTATCATAAACAGAGATAAAGTACGTAGCCTATCAGCAGTACAACGGCGAGGCCAATGTTCAACGTGTTTTCATTTGTTGTTGGTATATCGGCAGTAAGAATATGAAATCCGCTGGGTATTGTGAGGCTAATCACGGCAATCATCATCATTGAACTGTAAACCCGAACGCTCGTAACATTATAGTCCTGGTTGTGAAACTTGGTACCGCCAACCAGAAAGGAAACTCCCGTAGCCAGAAGCAGGTTAGCCAGAATTGCGCCCGCCAGCGAGGCAAGCACCATGGAATGTAACCCGGCCTTAAGCGCGACCACGGCAATAATCAGTTCCGGTAGATTGCCAAATGTTGCATTGAGCAATCCACCAACTGCATCTCCTGTGTATGTGGCAAGGTGTTCCGTTGAACTGCCGATTAAACTGGCAATGGGGATGATCGACAACGCAGCCGAGAAAAATATCAGTGGTGCTGACGCATGGTTCATTTCCAGCATAATCGCAATTGGCATAAACACAAAAAGCCAATGTATGCCCGGTTTAAGTAATTTCTTCATGAGGTCGATCTGTTTTGTGTTGATCAAAGTAAAACGGTATGGGTTACAAAAGATATGACTATTGTCATTCCTGTTTGACTTGAATTTCACAAACCTTCAAGCTACAACGAAAAATTGTGCAGCCACACGAGATCACCTCTTATTATTTTTTGGAGTCTTCAATCTGCTGACTTACCAGTTTCGCGATAAATACTGCCGGGAATAGCTGTCCCAAAAGGCTTTCAAAAATGACCAACGTTCTCGCTATTGGCCGAAGCCGTTATGTCGCCGTAACCGGTTGTTGTAAGTGTCACGAAGCTGAAGTACGACAATTGCCTGAGTGCCTCATCCGGGAACCGGTTGACCTCCAGCCAGAAAAGCTTCCGGATTCACAAGATAAACGGTTACATAAAGGGAAGTCCACAGGTGACCCAACAACAAATAGGCAGCAATTCCACCACCGATCTTGCGGAAGGTTATGCTTTCTCCGTTGAATATTTGCTTCACTATCAGCACCAAAATAAAACCCGTGTACGACGTGAGTAACATACTATACACCCACATCAGAGTCGGATTATGAAACTTCAGGAGGGATATCCCCATAGGAAAACGGCGACGGCGACTCCATACCCAGTAGTTTGGATCGTATGGAAAGTACAGAAGAGGCAATGGCAATGATGGTAAATACAAAAAAACCAATACGCACGAGAGTAAATTCGCAATCAACCCAACGGAGAATTGTGTTGTAACAATAAGTATCACCATAAAGGCCAGCAGCCATAGAAAGCCCTTATCGTTATCCCAAAAACGTTTTCCGTATGACACTTTTCGGTTAGTTAATGTGAGATCCCATTCGGTAACTTGAAGCAATAGGGAATCCAATATAAAAATAATAATGTGGTAATGGTCTATGATCAAGTTTAATTGTTAATGGTTAATGAAATAATAAGATCTGTCAGAAGAAAATGTCAATCTTTACAGGGCATTGAGCGTTCCGTGTAATGAGTGTGACGTATCAGACAACGACAACGCCTGGCGGTGATCGGGATAATTAAAAAGCGCTTCAATAATTTTTATAACTTTAAAAATAAACCAAGATCCGGATACCAACTTCCAATCCACTATTTCTATGGATATAAAAAAAATCGAACGACTGGACGCCGCTTAGTAGAGGCATCCAGGAAAATCAAGGTTCTTAAAGTGTTGGTCTGGCCACAAGACGCTGAGGAAAAATTTCTTCAGGGCTGGCACAAAGGAAATCCACTATTGCCCAAAGTGAAGTGGGAATCACCGGATTTGCGATCAAACGTCGCCGTACTGGATTCTATCTATGCGGAGTGTGATCTAAACGATCCCGTCCAGAAATTCCTTGGAGAAACTGCCCTGAGCTACGCAGATGCCGGTCGAATGCTTAGCAATATTGGAACACCTGATTTCACGACGTACTCAACAAAAATTTATGGACGCCCGGATACCGTTTATAAACTGCAGGGAATATCCGCCGTTGACGGTGCTAAATTTTTTCTGGAGGTGACGACAAATTTATTGGGCAATCCAACGCTCCCTCCTACTGATCTCGATATTGCAGCAAAAGACTTCGCAGGATGGTTGAAATCAGAAGTGGATGAATTCTTTGCTCATGATTCGGTGGAAGTTGTGCTGGATCAAAACATGTCCGCCAAGGCACTGGCAGGTGCAAGCCGGATACGGGTCCGGGGCAATGCAAAATTTTCACAACTCGACAAGGATCAGCTGTTGTACCATGAAGCTTTTGTACATACCGCCACGATGCTGAATGGAAAAAAACAGCCAAATCTGAAATCGCTGGGATTAGGTGCACCCACGAACAACCCGCACGCAGGAAGGAATTGCCGTATTGGCCGAACTGATTACCAATGCCATTGATATCACCCGACTACGCCGGGTAGCCCTACGGGTAATTGCTGTGAAGCAGGCCCTTGATGGCGCCGACTTTATTGAGATTTTTAAATTCTTCCTGGAGTCCGGCCAGCCGGAAGATGAATCGGTTCGTTCGGCACAGCGAATATTCAGAGGCGGTGATGTGCGAGGAGGAATAGCTTTTACCAAGGATGCTGTCTACCTGCAGGGTCTGGTTGAAGTGCATACCTTTCTGCGTGTAGCCATCCGTGATAATCGTCCGGAACTGATTCGAAATTTATTTGCAGGCAGGCTCACCATGGCGGATGCCTTGCGGCTTGTCTCCTCTGTTTCGAAAGCGGGTGGCTTAGCCCGCCGGCCTATTTGCCGGTTTGGGCCTCCGACCTCAGGCGCCTTGCGGCTATGATGGCATATTCCGCGTTTGTCTCTGCATATCAAATTGGAGAAAGTTTATCTGGAAAGGGTGATCGAACTGGAAGAGGAACTCAAAACGGCATGTAAGGATATCCTACACCATTAGAGGTGCTGGTTACCTAACACAAAAAAAAGACCCTCTCGAGGAAGGTCCTTTCTGTGTGTATTACACAAAAAACTAATTCTTCACTAAAGCAGCCGGTGCCGGGGCCTTCTTGTTTGCCTTGGGCTTGTCCGCAACAAACTTGTAGAAAAACAAACGGATAATTTCACCGTCCGTAAGGTAAGTGAAGCGCTCATTCCATTATGAATATCGCGCAACTCTTCCTTCAGGACTCCTTCAGCATTCTGGTAGGTAGCACTTACCTTCTTGTCAAACTCCTCAAAGGTTCCGTCCATCTTCTGTATCTGAAGCTTTGCCAGACAATTTTCCATTTAGAACATCGACTCTCCCCATGTAACAATCGGAGTAGTCGCCGCTCCGTAACGTGATGATGACATCTTGAGTACCATCGGGAACAGGCTTTGCCCCACGCTCCTTAAACAACCCATACCACTCCTTAAAGCAAGTACCGGAAGTAGCTGGTTTTGTCTGCGCATACAATCCCATGGATAAAAAGAAAACGAGAATTAACAGAATTGGCTTCATGATCTTTATTATTTATTTCGCCAAAATAAGACATTTTTTGAAGTCGTAACAAACCCTGATTCTTCAGATTAATCCAATTAACCCTGAATCGACCATTAAACCGCCTGTGCACAGCGGGTGTTCAGACTGTTGAATTCATTGATTGACAAAAATCAGGATATATTTTCCGGCCATCAGTTTCTCCATGGAACAATCTCCCTATCTTGGTGTCTCAAAACTTTAGACCCTATGAGAATTCTCGTACCTACCGTAACCCTGCGCGCAATGCTCCTTGTGCCTGTATCGGGTACTATTACAGGATGCGAAGAAAGGAAACAGTTGCACTGCCTCCTGTTCAGGTAAATGTGGTGAAGGCTGTGCAGAATGATGTACCACTGTATGAGGATTTTGTTGCCCAGGTGTATGGTGAGTCGGATGTGGAAATCCGGTCTCGTGTCGAGGGATGGGTTACTGTCTGTAAATTTCAAAGAAGGTTCAGCCGTTAAGAAGGGTGATCTTTTGTATGTTATTGATGACGTCCAATACCAGACACGAGTCGATCAGCGAAGCGAGCGAACTTGCCAGTGCAAAAACAGAACATGGTCCGGGCTCAAAGTGAGCTTGAGCCGGGTAAAACCACTGACCGAACTCAATGCATTGAGTCAGAAAGATCTCGATAATGCACACGGCCGCTTATGATGCTGCCAAGGCAAAGGTTAAAGCATCTGAGGCATCACTGCTCAATGCAAAAATTGAACATGGCTACACGCGTGTCTACGCACCCTTTAACGGAGTGGTTGGTATCTCTAACGTGCGGGTTGGTGATTACGTGAGCCGTGCTCGGTGGATCTTCGGTACTCACTACGATTTCCAGTATAGGTGGCGTAAGAGTTCGATTTCAGATCAGTGAGCGGGAGTACTTGCGTATAGCCCAAATGACGAAAGAGGAATTATCTGCTGCGCGAAAAAATATTCAATTGATTCTGGCCGACGGATCCGTCTATCCGCATACGGGTGAGGTCAATTTTGCCGATCGCGAAATCGATCCGAAAACCGGAACCCTGACCATAGAGGCATCGTTCGTCAATCCCACAGGGTTATTACGCCCCAGGCTTGTTTGTGAAAACCCGTGTACTGTTAAGCACACTTCCGAATGCCATTATTGGTTCCGCAGCGATCCGTCTTCCAGCTTCAGAATCTCGCACAGGTATTTACGGTAACCGATTCGAGCACGCTTAAAGTCAGCGTTGTTGAACCTGGTGCCAAGGTGGGAGACGCCTGGGTCATCACGAAGGGTTTAAAAGCCGGTGATAAGGTGGCTATAATCGGAACGGCGTCGCTGACACCGAATTCGAAAATCGAGTCTATTGAAATGAAATGGCCGGACGATGCTCAGAAAACAAACTAAGAATAATTAACCTCCCGAATATTTTATGAGCGAATTTTTTATCCGACGGCCCATTGTTGCGATGGTTATCTCCATCCTGATGGTCATCATGGGGTTAATTACGTTGCGTAGCATCCCGATCTCCAAGTATCCCGAAATCACGCCACCGATGGTTCAGGTGACTACCTTGTTCAACGGTGCCAATGCGGTAAACGTAGAGCAGGCTGTAGCTACTCCGATCGAGCAACAGGTGAATGGTGTTGAGGAAATGTTGTACATGAAATCCATCAACGCTGCTGACGGATCCCTTACACTACAGGTATCCTTTGAAGTGGGTACAGATCTGGACAACGCCAACATGCTTACGCAAAACCGGGTGTCTCAGGCCAGCGCCAAGATGCCCAATGAAGTAAAGGCATTTGGAGTCACCACAAAAAAATCGATGGTATTCCCGATTATGCTGGTTTCGCTTTCGTCGCCGGATTCAACGTACGATGGATTATTTCTGAATAACTATGCCAACATCAACATTGTCGATCAGCTGAAGCGGTTAAAAGGTGTAGGCGATGTGATTCTTTTTGGTGGTGCAGATTACTCGATGCGGGTATGGTTACAACCTGATCAACTCACCAAACTTAATCTCACCGTAACCGATGTGATGAATGCTGTAAAAAAACAAAATGCTATTTCACCGGGTGGTAAGTTTGGAGCACCGCCCTCTCCAAAAGGAGTGGAGTATACCTACAGTGTATTGTTACAAGAACGTTTAGTTACGGAAGAAGAATTTGGAAACATCATTGTAAAATCCGATGAGAAAGGTTCCATCATTCGCCTGAAAGATATTGGGCGCCTTGAATTGGGAATGGAAAATTATAATTCCTTCAGCCGACTCAATAAAAAAGCAGCAAGCACTATAGTGGTGTTCCAGATGCCGGGCTCTAATGCACTGGAAGTGGCTGATCTGGTGCAGAGCACCATGGCTGAATTAAAAACCCGCTTTCCGGAAGACCTTACTTATGACATTTCTTTGAATACAACAAAATCAGTATCCGTAGGTATTGAAGAAATTATTCATACACTTATTTGAAGCGGTGGCGCTGGTTATCATTGTCGTGTTTCTGTTTTTGCAAGACTGGCGTGCTACGCTTATTCCCCTATTGACGGTCCCTGTTTCATTGATCGGAACATTTATCATTTTCCCGTTACTTGGTTTCTCTGTAAACGTTTTGTCTTTGCTGGGATTAGTACTCGCTATTGGTTTGGTGGTAGATGATGCGATTGTGGTGGTGGAGGCGGTAATGCACAACATTGAGCACGGTATGAATCCCAAAGAGGCCACACAGAAAGCAATGAAGGAAGTGGGCGGCCCGGTTGTCGCTATCGCACTTATTCTCGCGGCAGTATTTGTGCCTGTGGCATTTGCCGGAGGTATCACCGGAAGGTTGTATCAGCAATTTGCAATCACCATTGCTATTTCGGTATTGTTCTCTGCGTTCAATGCCCTTACCCTAAGCCCTGCGTTGAGCGCCATCCTTGTTAAAGCCCAAAAAGAAATCAACCGGCTGGCTACAACGGTTCTTTGATGGCTTCAACCGGATGTTTGATAAGTTCACATTAGGATACACTGGAGTAGCGGGTATTGTTGCCCGCAAATCCGTTCGATCAATAATAATCATCGGCGTGGTCCTGGGTGTGACGGGGCTTTTGGGTAAAAACATTCCCGGTGGTTTCGTACCGGAAGAAGATGAAGGTTATTATCTGGTAAATGTTCAGCTTCCCGATGCGGCCTCGCTGGAACGAACCGATCAGGTGGCGCGAAAAATTGAAAAGATTATTAACGATACCGAGGGCGTTGCCTATTCCACGGTGGTGGTCGGTTACAGTATGCTAACGCAGTCGTATTCTACCAATAACGCATTCGTGTTTATTTCATTGGAGCCTTGGGAAGAAAGAGAAAAAACGGCAAAACAATTGATTCAACAAACAAACATGGCATTCCGAAGGTACTATTTCAGATGCAACCGCTATTGCCTTTGGCCCACCTCCTATTGAAGGTCTTGGCACTTCGGCCGGATTCACGTTACAGCTGTTGGATCGATCGGGCAACACCCCTCAATTTTTGGATGAGCAAGCGAGAAACTTTGTTGCCGAAGCAAGAAAACGTCCTGAAATCGCGAACGCATTTACTTTATATCGAGCCAATGTGCCACAAAAGCAGATCGTTATTGACTACGACAAAGCGGAAAAACTGAACATTGATCTAAATGAGATTAACAGCACGATCTCTACCTACCTGGGTGCCAGTTACGTGAACGACTTCAACAGGTTCGGCCGTCAATATAAAGTATTCGTACAGGCCGAAGCTGAAGATCGACTCAGCCCGGATGACATCGCACGCTATTATGTACGAAACCGTTCAGGAGAAATTATTCCGCTAAATACACTCGCTCAAGTGCAAGATATTACCGGCCCTTCGTATACGAACCGCTTCAATATGTTCCGTGCTGCAGAAATTTCCGGAGCACCGGCTGAAGGCTACAGTTCTTCCGATGCACTAAATGCATTGGAAGAAGTTGCGGCCACCTTGCCAAAAGAATTGGGTATTGCGTGGAGTAACATGTCTTACCAGGAAAAAGCAGCCGAAGGCACCGGAGGTACCATGTTCCTCATGGCATTGGTATTCGTGTTTCTGATTCTTGCTGCACAATATGAAAGCTGGAAACTTCCCTTCAGTGTTTTGCTTGGTGTGCCTGCGGCCATTTTTGGAGCTTTCTAGGATTATGGCTTGGCGGATTGTGGAGTCCCAGTTATGTGAACAATGTGTTCGCGCAGATCGGCCTTGTGATGTTGATCGGCCTTACAGCCAAGAACGCCATCCTTATCGTCGAATTTGCCAAAATGCTTCATGACGAACAAGGCAAGCCTCTATACGAGTGCCGCACTTGAAGTCCGCGAAACTCAGTCTTCGCCCAATCCTCATGACGTCCTTTGCCTTTATGCTGGGCGTTGTTCCCTTGCTTAACAGCGTCGGGCGCGGGTGCCGAAGCGCGCAAGGTAATGGGTATCGCGGTATTCAGCGGAACATCTAATCGCCACGATCATTGGTGTAATCGTCGTGCCTGCCTTGTTTGTATTTATTGAAAGCATCGGAGCGAAAAAGAACCACCTGCCGGATCGGCAGGAAATGTCGATTCACCTTTTCACCCTCAGAACCGGCTCATTGATATGAAGAATATAATTTTCATCGGATTCATTTTACTGATACTTGCAGGCTGCGCAGTAGGACCCAAATATTCGCGACCCGACGACTAAAAAACCTGAAACCTATACGCAGGCAGCCAACGCAAATCAGATTCCATCACGAATATGAAATGGTGGGATGTCTATCAGGATACGGTATTGCAACAAGTTGATCACGATAGCAATTGATCCAAACCTGGATTTAAGAATGGCGATTGCCCGCGTAGACCAGGCTAACGCTATGCTGGGTTATAACCGGGCGAACATGATCCCTTTCTTTGACTACACAGCAAGGGCACGCGCTTCAGATTTTCGAAGTAATTCCGAGGAGGCAGGAGTTACGTTTCCACAAAACTCTTTTTCACTACTTGGGAAATGTTTCCTGGGAGATTGACGTGTGGGGTAAACTACGCCATGCAAATCGTGCCGCTTACGCCGACATGGTAGCAACGGATGAGATCAGGAAATCTGTTTACATCAGCCTGGTGGCGCAGATTGCTGAATTATATTTTCAGTTGCGCGGACTTGATGAACGATTGCGATTACACGCAGAACGAATGAGTACCACGAATGGAGTATCTGCGCATCATCACGTTACGATTCGAAAAAGGTAATGTAGCCGGAGTTGGACAAACTCCAGGCTGAGAATATGGCCGCCGATGCACAAGTCGCAACTGTTTAGTCTGGAGCGTGAAATTATTGCTGTTGAAAATGCCATTAATATTTTATTGGGCCAGACTTATGCGCCCGTCACGCGTGGATTACTGAATGATCAGCAACAATTTCCGCTAGATATTCCAAGGGGCTTCCCTCTGAATTACTGGAGCGAAGACCTGATATTCGTTCCGCGGAACAACAGCTGATTGCGCAAACAGAACAAGTTGGCGTAGCCGTAGCCATGCGTTTCCCGTCACTAAGTCTTACGGGACTGCTAGGCGTCGCAAGCCCGGATATTTCAGATCCTTGTTCGACCCGATGCTTTCCTTGGTTCCGTTACCGGACAATTAACGCGGACCCGATTTTCCGCTTTAGTCAAAATAAACGGCGGGTTGAAGCTGAGCAGGCAATAGCAAAGCAAGTAGGTTATGCGTATGAAAAGACCGTGCTCAATGCGTTTGCAGAAGTGGAAAATACATTGGCCGAAGTCCGAACGTATCGCAATGAATTTAATGCACGGCAGATACAGGTTGCGGCAACGGAAAAATCACTGATGCTTTCAAAGGCATTGTACGACAATGGATATACTTCCTTTCTACAGGTACTGGATGCCGAACGGGATTACAATTCACAATTTGAAAAGTCTTTGGCTCTTCAAAATCAATTGATTTCCACTGTCCGGCTTTACAAAGCGTTGGGTGGTGGCTGGTAATTAACGGTCATAATGTGAAAAGTATTTGTATTGTATGCTTTTCTATAACCATTCGCAACCTCGCATGCCAGGCAATTTGGGGATAGTACGTTACGGAAAAATACTGTTAAGCTCGACATTACTTCTTACTGGTTTTACCGGAATGCGGTAGTCCTTTCCTATGAACGGGTTGTTAAACCCTATCAAACCTGGGGTATAACACTGGGCTATCAGGAATTCCCCACCATCATTTCCATAGGATCGAATATTACCACTATGGAAGAGGAACGCCGTGGGTTTAAATTTGCCGCCGAATATCGATATTACCTCCAGAAGGACAATAAGTTCAAGGCGCCACGGGGCGTGTATCTGGGCCCTTATTTATCGGTTCTGAACTTTAAGAATATCCGCGAAATCGAAGTAACAATGGATGGGAATGTAGAGTCAGCGGTCGTAAATTCAAGGATTGACATTATCAACATCGGGGTACAATTCGGCTATCAGTTTCTGATAAAGAATCGGTGGACTATTGACCTGGTTTTTATCGGCCCATCAGTCTCAAACTACCGTGCCAAATTTGAACTGGATGGGGACTTCACTGGCGATCCGGAGGATGTAACCAGCGATATTATTGAAGCACTCATTGAACGGTTTCCGGGATTTGATGACTTGATTACGGACCGGGAGTTTACAGACAGTGGCAAAATAGCATGGGCGTACGGTTACCGTTACCAATTTCAGGTTGGCTATCATTTCGGAAGGAAGAAAAAAAAGTGAGCTACGTCAAAAGAAACCGTCTTACCTTTTTCGATTTCTTACCCTTCTTTTCGTAGCGGCTTTAACTTTTTAGCAAAGTCTGAAGGCAGGCTCTTAATAACCAGTTCCAGCGCCTCTTCAGGCGTATCGACAATTCTGGAAAACCCAATTTCCTTCGGTTCAAAAACACCCTGATCCGACATATAGGACACAAAGTCCCGAAGTCCTTTCCAGAATTCTCCACCCACAAGAATCAACGGAAACGGACCAATCTTTTTACATTGAATAAGTGTTGCCGCTTCGAACAATTCATCAAGTGTTCCAAGACCTCCAGGCATAACAATATAGGCACATGAATACTTTACCAACATCACCTTGCGCACAAAGAAATAGTTGAACTGCAATACTGTCATTGACATACGGGTTCGGCATTTGTTCGTGAGGAAGAACAATGTTTAGCCCATACGTTGGTCCACCGGCTTCAAAGGCGCCGCGATTGGCGGCCTCCATCGCACCGGGACCACCACCGGTGAGTACGGTAAATCCAGCCTTTGGCAAAGACATTGCCTGCCTTCCTTGAAAGTTCGTAGAAAGGTTCACCCGGTTTGAACCGGGCAGATCCAAATACCGTTATTGCCGGTCCAATTTTGCCGAGCTTCTTAAATCCCATTTCAAACTCCTTCGTGATCTTGGCCAACCGCTGCCGTTCCTTTTCGGCCGTCCGGTGCTGACTTAGAAATTTGTGCTCTGCCTGGGAACCAGTTACCCTTCGACAGAGGAAGTTCATAATTCAGCTGGGCATCCTTCCAGTGCAATTGCCAGGCTTGCTCCCATTCCTCCGGTGTCAGCCTCTTAAATGACTGGTCCTTGTCTTTTGCTTAGACATAAAATGGTTTTCTGTGACTTGTTTAGACGGTGATGCCAGCTTCTTCAAGGACCTTGTCTGCATACAGCCAGCCAAATTTCCGAATGTGCAGATAGTTCATTTTGCCCTTTAGACCTGCGCGTATAAGCAGGTCATTCAGGGCGGAGGAAAAGACCTGGTAGGTATTTAATTTTTGCGGATCAAGAGTAAGCGAGAATGTTTTTATATACTGCCGGTAGAAAGCAAAATGCTGCTCGCTATATATCGGATAGATTTCCGGCTTGTGGAAGTTACAATACACCGAGGCAAAGTGCAGTATATGGTAGGACTTACCATGTGATGTTACGTTGGCAATGTTTTCAACCAGTGTAAGATCTCCCTGCTTTAGCCGATCGTCAATTTTCAAATTCAAGAATATGATTAACCATGTCTTCCATAAGGGTAAGCTTCCGGATTTCATCGTCATTGATCGCGCTTATTTTCGTTCGAATATCGTCTGCCGTAGTATTCGATGGCGTCTTTTGGAATAACTCCAGATTTCGAAGATCACTCACGAAATACATTTCCTGGTCTGCAAAAACAGCCAGGTATTTTTTTAAGGATTCTTCAAATTTGGTCATATCATAAGGCTTTTATCGTCAATTTCAACGGGTATATCAAATATAGACGACGGCAAATCAAATAGGAAATGATATTCATCATGTTTAGTCCAACCATGAAAGATTAGCTTAGTATTGATTAAGACGTAGCGCTATGAATGAGATACAATCCGGTAAAGGTTTTCCGATAGGAGCAACCGTGACAGATACTGGCGTCAATTTCTGTCTGTTTTCAAAGAATGCGCACGGTGTAGATCTGATGTTGTTTGACGACCCGGAAGCCATCACCCCTGTACAAGTCATCACGCTTGACCCCAAAAAGAACAGGACGTATCACTACTGGCATGTGTTGGTCAAAGGACTAATGCCGGGCAACTGTACGGTTATCGCGTCAGCGGCCCCAACGACCCAGGTCGTGGACATCGTTTTGATCCGGAGCACGTATTACTTGATCCCTATGGGAAGGCTGTAGCTATTCCCAACGGAAAAGAAAAGCCAAACCATAACTAAAAAAGGGACGATCGTTAACACCCCCGATGAAAAGTGTGGTCTGTGATTTATCGGCCTACGACTGGAACAACGATCGCCACCCGAGAACGCCCTTTGCTCAGACGGTCATTTACGAAATGCACGTGGCAGGTTTTACAAAGAATCCCAATTCGGGGGTTACACCAAAAAACCGCGGCACCTATGCCGGGCTAGTGGAAAAGATTCCTTATCTGGTTGAACTTGGAATAACAGCCGTTGAATTGCTTGCCTGTATTTCTGTTTGATCACCACGATGGCGCCAATGGAATGGGCAACTATTGGGGATATAGTCCAATCTCCTTTTTTGCCCTTCATCAAGGTTACAGCAGCGGTGATAAGCCTCAGGAAGTCGCTGGATGAATTCCGCGACATGGTCAAGGCTCTTCATCGGGCAGGCATAGAAGTAATTCTGGATGTCGTGTATAACCATACGGGTGAAGGAGGCGATGGAGGTCCAACCTATTCTTTCCGGGGAATTGACAACAGTATTTATTATCTCCTCGAAAAGGATAAATCAATCTATTCCAACTATTCCGGATGCGGCAATACTTTAAATGCCAATCAGCCCATTGTCCGAAGGATGATTATTGACAGCCTTCACTTCTGGGTAAAGCATATGCATGTCGACGGCTTCCGTTTTGATCTTGCCTCCATACTTACCCGGGATGAAAAAGGCAAGCCCATCGAAAATCCGCCCGATACTCTGGGACATCGAATCCGATCCGGTGCTTGCCGGAACCAAACTGATTGCGGAAGCATGGGATGCAGCGGGGCTTTATCAGGTTGGCTCATTTATTGGCGACAGCTGGAAAGAATGGAATGGAAAATTCCGGGACGATGTAAGAAGTTTTTTGAAAGGCGATAACGGTACGGTTACCCGTTTTGTTGCCCGTCTGGTTGGAAGCCCGGATCTTTTTGCACATCAGGAACGCGAACCTGAACAAAGTATCAATTTTGTCACTTGTCACGATGGCTTTCACACTGAATGACCTTGTATCTTACAATTCAAAGCATAACGAAGTCAAATGGTGAGGATAACCGCGATGGCAGTAATGACAACCTTCAGCTGGAATTGCGGCCTTGAGGGCCCAACGGATAACCCGGAGGTTGAAGCGTTGCGTCAACCGTCAGATAAGAAACTTTATTGCCGTAAACCTTTTATCTGTCGGTGCACCCATGATTGCTTATGGGCGATGAGGTCCGCAGAACCCAACTTGGTAATAACAATGCCTACTGCCAGGACAATGAACTCAGTTGGTTTGACTGGAGCCTCGTGGCAAAAAATAGGGGCCTTTTCCGATTTGTAAAGTCGCTGATCAACATCCGGTTGAAACGGGATCTTTCTCAAGCGGAATTTGACATGAGCCTTCAACAATTGCTGGATCAGCGATTCATAACCTGGCATGGCGTGAACCTTAATGAACCGGATTGGTCTGATCATTCGCATAGCATTGCCTGTACTATTCAGTCCCTGAGCGGCAATACTGCCATGCACTATATGGTTAATGCTCATTCAGAACCGTTGACCTTTGAAATTCCCAGCCCGGATCATCACGATAGCAATTGCTGGAAACGATTGATCGACACATCGTTAGAATCTCCGGACGATATATGCGATTTAGCAGATACCCCTGAAATCACAGGTTCGAAATACTACGTTAACGCCCGATCTATGGTGGTACTCGTCAGAAAGTCGAGGCCCTTATAGGCGTGAGTTCAAGCGTTTTTGTCACGTGATGTCCTGACAACAGTCATACCGCTCCAAAGTTGAAAGGGTTGAAATTTAATTGTGTTACGGGACACACGTAAATTTCGTGACAACCAGACTTATCATGCTTATGACCATGAAAAAATTCTATTGTTTGTTTAATCTGATAACTGCTGAGGTCTATCAGATGGCGCCATTTGCAATCATCAGGAAGGAATTTTTTTTACAAATACCATAACAATGGTTTGACAGATGGTGTGTATCTTTCTATGCACATTGACCCTCTATCGTTGTGGAATCCGGAAATATCATATCGCCCCATAGGGAATACGTTATTACGTGAATGCATCTGCGCCCGCTTCAACAACAAATACCTTAATTCCTGACTTATGATTTTTGTCCAACTCGCAATCCTTTTAGTTTGCATATTCATCGGAGCCACGAATGTCGGGCATTGGGTTGGGGGTGATGGGCATGATCGGTTTGCTCATCCTGATGTTTGGATTTGGCTTGCAACCCGCCGATCCTCCGCTGGAAGTCATGCTGATTATTTTAAGTGTCGTCACCGCAGCCGCCGCACTGCAGGCTGCCGGTGGCATGGATTATCTGGTGAGAGTTGCTGGAAAAATTTTACGCAGCAATCCAAAACAGATCACTTTTCTCGGTCCCTTAATCACCTATGCCTTTGTCTTGTTTGCCGGCACTGCTCACATCTCGTATTCCATCATGCCCATCATTGCCGAGGTGGCCATTAAAAACCGAATCCGACCCGAACGCGCCATGAGCATGAGCGTTACTGCTGCCCATATGGCCATTACCGCAAGCCCCGTATCAGCAGCAGCCGCAGCATTGCTTACTGTATTGGGGGCACGGGTGTGAAGCTGGCCGATATTTTATTGGTAGCGATTCCTTCCACACTCATCGGTGTGATTGTTGGAATTTTATTCGTCTGGAAACGTGGAAAAGAATTAAGTGAAGATCCTGAATTTCAGGAACGCATGAAGGATCCCAGCCTTTGCCGCCAATCTGGAAGGTGCTGAAAAGAAAGAAGAATTTGTACTGGCACCCGGTGCAATCAAATCGGTCATCATTTTTGGATTGGCCGTGGTTAGCTGTAGTTGTGCTCGGTTCATTTCCGCAATTGTTACCGGAGTTTGGAAACAAACCCGGATTTTCTCCAGGCTTTGCCGTAAATGAAGCAGGTCATGTGCTCGATGCCTTCGATGATCATGATGATCATGCTGGCCGCCACCGGACTCATTATTTTGTTTGCCAACACTACAGCAGCACAAGTAACCAAAGCCAGTTTGTTTGCCTCAGCCGGTCAGGCAACCATCGCTGTGTTTGGTGTTGTGTGGATGAGCAGTACGTTTATGAACAACAACTTTGAAGTAATTCAAAAAACATTGGGAGAACTGGTGTCTTCCTATCCCATGGTCATTTGCCATTGCACTGTTTCATGCTGAGTATGTTGCTCTACAGTCAGGCCTCTACGGCAAAAGCACTGATGCCATTGGGTTTGGCACTGGGACTGCCTCCCGCTTACCTGATTGGAATTTTTCCTGCTTGTAACGGACACTTCTTTATTCCCGGGTATCCTACGTTACTTACTGCCATTCAATTTGATCGCACCGGTACAACACGTATTGGTAAATATGTATTGAATCACAGCTTTATGCTACCCGGTATTGTCACAACCGCGGCTTCGGTGTTGGCCGGTTTACTTCTACAATCATATTCTATTGTAACACTTTAAAATGAACATATAACAATCACCACAAAAACTAAAATAACATTAACATGAAAAAGCTACTTTCAATTTTAGCATTCCTGATCTTGACGGTACAAGTTCAGGCGCAGGATAAATTACCAAGGGTAATTATCTTAGCAACCGGAGGAACAATTGCAGGAGCAGGAGCATCTGCAGACAGGGCCGGTTATACAGCCGGAAAAATTCCTATTGACGATCTGATCGGTACCATCCCTTCCGTAAAGAAAATTGCCAGTATCTACCGGTGAGCAAATTGCATCCGTGGGCAGCCAGGATATGACTGTTGAGATCTGGAAAAAACTGGCCATTCGTGCCAATGAAATTTTTGCAAAAAACGAAGCGGATGCCATTGTGGTTACACACGGTACAGACACCCAGGAAGAAACGGCTTACTTTCTCGATCTGGTTATTCCTTCCGACAAACCGGTTGTACTTACCGGCTCTATGCGTCCGGCAACAGCCATCAGTGCAGATGGTCCAAAAAATCTGTATGATGCCATTACCGTAGCGATTAATCCTGATACCAAAGGCAGGGGCGTATTGGTTAGCTTCAATGAAGGTATTTACGATGCAAGGGAAGTAATGAAGATGAGTACAACAAAAACAGATGCTTTTGGATCTCCCAATACCGGCCCTGTTGGTCAGGCTTACGATGGCAGGGTAGAATATTATTCATCTGCTGTTCGGGAAGTAAATCCTCCAAAACCAATTGTGTTAACAGCCGATACAAAATTACCAAGGGTGGATATTGTTTACATGTACGCCGATGCACCTTCTGATCAGATTGATATGCTGATTAGCAAAAAAGTTGCCGGAATTGTTATTGCCGGTGTCGGAAATGGAAACTTCAACAAAGCCTATATGGAAGCAGTAAAAAGAGCTGTGGCTGCAGGTATTATTGTTTGCCGCGCAAGCCGTGCTCCTTCGGGCAGGGTGGTGCTTCATGATGAAATCAATGATGACGAACTGGGTACCATCGTTTCTGATGACCTTACTCCTCAGAAAGCCAGGGTATTATTAATGCTTGCCCTTACCAGGACAAAAGATAAAAAACAACTTCAGGAAATTTTCTTCACCTATTAATTACTGAACCGATGTACTGATATTCAATTGCGCCCAGGTTCATCATCTCGGGTGCAGTTCTATCTGCAAAAGAGTTATTAATCAGACAAAAGCAAAATAAAATGAACAAAATAAAATTTATCAACTATTGCCGTTACTGATGCTCATTAGCTTTCAGTATGCATACAGGCACAACAAACCCGCACAGAAAAAGACTTGCTGGGTGAAAAGCAAATTCCTGCTGATGCCTATTACGGTGTTCAAACACTCCGGGCACTGGAGAATTTTCAGATCAGCGGAGTAAAAACAAATTTTTATCCTGACTATGTAAAGGCCTATGCCATTGTAAAGCTGGCTGCTGCCCGTGCCAACACGGAAGTCGGAAGAATGAAAAAAGAAAGAACTGGACGCCATTGAAAAAGCCTGCCAGGCGGTGATCGATGGAAAGTATCATGACCAGTTTCTGACCGACCTGTATCAGGGTGGTGCCGGAACATCGGCCAATATGAATGCCAATGAAGTGCTGGCCAATATTGCGCTTGAAATGAGCGGTCATAAAAAAGGAGAATATCAGTTTATTGAACCCCATGATGATTTGAACATGGGTCAGTCAACAAACGATGTGTATCCTACCGCCATTCATATCGCCTTGTTATTACACAATGACAAAGTGGTAAAAGAAGCGGAGTTGTTAGCGCAAGCTTTTCACAAAAAAGGAGAAGAATTCAAAAACCTGGTGAAGATGGGTCGCACCGAAGGACAGGATGCTGTACCGATGACATTGGGACAGGAGTTTCATGCTTTTGGCTGACAGATCGATGCAGCCATTGAAGCGCTTCGTAAATCGGAAGCTTATTTATACGAAGTGAATATGGGAGCTACTGCCATTGGTACTGGGATTAACAGCATCACCAGGTTATGCTGAAAAATGTGTAGCACAACTTGCAAAAATTACCGGCAAACCTATCGTTGGACCAAAAGATCTGATTGCCGCAACCAGCAGCATGCAGGGATTTGTGATGTTTTCTTCCGCTTATAAAAACCTGGCGGTTACACTTTCAAAAATCAGCAGCGATTTAATTTTCCTTACGTCCGGTCCACGCAACGGAATTTTTGAAATCAATTTACCTGCACTTCAGCCGGGCTCATCTATCATGCCCGGAAAAGTAAATCCTGTAATGCCCGAGGTGATGAATCAGGTATGTTACAAAGTGATGGGCAATGATGCAACGGTCACCATAGCATCACGGGATGGCCTCTTGCAACTAAATGCGTATGAGCCGGTGGTTGCTACTTCCATCATGGAATCACAAGCGCTTTTTTATAAGTTGATGCCGTTGTTCCGTAAAAACTGTATCGATGGAATTACCGCTAATGAAAAAGTTTTAAAACATTATTTGGAAACTACGATAGGAATTGTAACAGCTCTCAATCCTGTTCTCGGATATGAAAAAACAACAGAACTGGCAAAAGAAGCGCTTCAAAGCGGCAAGGGAATCCTTGAACTTATCCGGGAGAAGAAGCTGCTGACCGAAGATCAGATCAAGAAGCTATTGGATCCGGCTGCTTTAACCGGACAGAAAAAGTAAATCGATATTAACTTTATAAACGATAAGGTTATGAAATCATTCATACGTATAAAATGGCATGTTGTTGCTTTTCTGCTTCTGCCCTCAGTGCTTTGGGCGCAAAAACAGGAACGGCAAGTGGGTGACACCACCCACTACAAAACGCTGATTCCGGAAGAGAAGCAAGGATTGCTTAAGAACGTGAGCGTGATTGCGAATATGAACTTCGCACTGCGGAATGAGTTTGTTGATGGAGAATACACGCAGACGAGATTCCGAAATGAGCAGTTCAGATTGGAGATACGGGGACAGGTTCACGAAAAAGTGTATTTCCGTTTTCGTGATCGTTATACGCGGGCTCAAACTTCTGAGTCAATCGATAACCTAAGCCGCTCCGTGGACCTGGCCTACCTTCGTTTTGACATCTCGGAAAAATTCAGCATCTCGGCCGGTAAGATGTGTGCCGACTGGGGAGCCTGGGAATTTGACTGGAACCCCATTGATATTTATGAGTACTCGGATATTGTAGAATACGCCGATAACTTTCTTACCGGTGTTGGCATTTACGTACACACCCAGCAATCGAAATCAATGGACGTTTCAGGTATTGGATTCCAGAACCAAATCGTTTGATGAATTGTATGGGACACAACCCAATTTCACAGAATCCAAAGCGCCCTTAGCTTTTGTAGCGAACTGGCGTGGAAGTCTGTTTGATGGTAAGTTTAAAACCATCTGGTCGTACTCCTTATTCAATGAAGCTCAGGATGCCGACGGTAAAAGTGCCAACATGAATTACATCGCGTTGGGTAATGAGTTTAATTTCGACAAATTCAGATTCATCTATGATTTCAAGTGGAGTGATGAGGAACTGGACAGAACCAGTATTGTGAGTGAAACTGTTCCTGATAACCTTTATGCGTTTGCATTAGCGAATACACAATATGTAGGTCACTGGGTTAATCTTCGCTACATGGTAAGTCCCAAAGTCCATCTGACGTTGGTTGCGTATGCTGGACATTGCCAAGTGGAAAAACAGTTTTAATGATCCTGAAAATACCACAGGTGAAGAAAAAATCCGCGATGCCTGGGGATACATTCCTGCTGTCGAGTATTATCCCTGGAGTGACCTGAACATCAAGTTTTTTGCCAACTGGGTAGGCAGAGTTTATAAATATTCAGATTATGCAAAAGATCGTTTTGGTGCTGCTGATTACAATACAGGAAGATTTACCGTTGGGTTTATATCCCCGCTGGGTATCCTTTAGTTAACGATAGGTAAAATGAAAATTTGGCTGAAGGCAAGCAGTCAAGAAATTGTTTTCAGCCATTTTATTTTGTTTAATACATGACAAATACTTATCACCGGAAAGATTTGTCTCGACCGTTACTTCCGGCAAGTCGTGTTAGTAATAATGCTGATGTTACCCTGGTATTCCTTTGGTCAGGAAAAAGAATATATCCCAGATGGTACCCAGGGGGAACAACTGGAAGTCGTGAAGGGGGACACAGTTGCTGCCGAAATGGAAAGATAAACGATGGAGACTATTTCCAGGAAAGTTTACAACGTTTAAGTTTGGTGGCGGTTTCCTTTATGAATTCGCAGGCTATTCACAGGACGATGCAGGCAAACAGCAAATGGATTCAATTAGGAAGTCCGCTGGAACCTACCTTTGACGTTCGTGATTTTCGATTAGTCGCTCAGCGGACAAGTTTAAAACGAAAAGGACCTTTAGCTGGAAGGCAGGTGTCATGTACGATGGACCATAGCGGCACTGGTTATTGCGGGAGACCGGGGTTATGATTGGTGTGCCGGAATTGAGGGGCGAATATTTTGTAGGCAGGACCAAGGAAGGATTTCTCCTGAACAAAGTGATGATCGGGTATTCCGGTTGGACCATGGAACGACAAATGGCCATTGATGTTATCCCATTCTCGCGGATGGTGTGAAGTGGCTTGGATATCTTACCGAAGCAACGGATATTCTGGAATCTGGTATATTCACCGACTGGCTTTCAAAAGGACAATCATTTTCGACCTATAAATGGCAAGTAGTAGCGAGGGTCGGATGGCTTCCTATCTATTCACCAACGGAGAATAGAGTTTTTCACGTCGGCATAAATTACCGATATGGACAAACCAAAGGAGGCGAATAAGAGTGCGTTCACGACCGGAAGCGAATCCCGCTCCACGGTTTATCGATACCGGTGAATTTCAGACAGCATATTCCAATCACATCGGTGGAGAAGTCTATTACAGTTCAGGTCCGTGGATGTTTGGCTCTGAAGTTTATGCACACATGTTTATTTCCACGTCAGCGGTAGATCCGGTATTTTTGGGCGGAGAGGTGGTCGCCAGCTATATGATCACGGGTGAATCGCGACCCTACCACACGGCCACTGGAATCCTTGGTTTTGTGCCGGTTCAGCGGTCGGTATTCAAGGGCGGTCCGGGTGCCTGGGAAGTATTGTTCCGCGCTCCAACACTAGACCTTAATGGAGGTACAATACAGGGAGGAAAATTTTGGAGAATTACGCCGATGGTAAACTGGTATCTCTCCAAGGATGTGCGTTTTGAGTTGGCATACGGATACGGCGTATTAGACAGATTTAGTTTGAAAGGGCGCCACACAATTCTTTCAGTGCCGATTGCAACTTACTTTGTTATGACGGGCACCAGATTTGAGGCTCAACGGCTCTCCAGGAATATTTTACCTCGATAAGCGAGCATTAGCATGAATCATTGTGTGAAAGAACGAAGCTAAGAAATGATAAAGGAAAGATTCAAAATAGAAGTTGCATGGCTTGTGTTACGCTGCTCACCCTGTCTTCATTTACTCTCTTAGCCCAGCGCAAAGAACAACTGTGGCTTGATTATCAGATAGATTATCCGTTCGCCAACAAGTTCCTTTTCGAAACCACAGTCAGCTATCAGACGCTGCTTTCGCAGTGAGGATAAATGGAGAAGTTTTAGCGTTAGCCCCACCCTTGGAGTACGTACTTTTCAACTGGATGGATCTGACTGCGGAAGTGCCGTTGGGCTATACATTCCAGGAGGAGGGCAACAACACATTTGAAGTATCGCCGATAGTTGGAACGCGTTTTCACATTACCCAAAACCGCCGCGTCAACTCCCGGTTGTTATTCGGTATCAGCAACGGTATTTCCGGCAGGTTGAAGAGAGGATTGGGACATACAGCAATCGGGTCCGGCTAAAGGCGAGGTGTCAGTAGCATAAACCGACCAAACCTGTTCGCTGACAAACTGTGGTACTCAGTGATGGATTACGAAGAATTTCTTGTACTCGACGAACAGTTGGATGAGCGCTACGCCAACCATAGAAGGGTTCGATCTGGGACTGGGTTATCGGCTAAATTACAAGAATCGGTTCGAATTATTCTATGCGAGGCAGATATCCCGCCACGAAATCGAGGGCGAGTTCGTGGCCGGTGACAATGTAATATGGCTTAAATACAAGATGTTTTTGAATCCTGCCAAACCTAAACCTCTGGATAAGTACACCATGAATCTTTTCGACGGCAAAACTGCAGCTGCCGTTTCGCAGCTCCCTACCAGGAAGAAGACGCTTCCGTCGTCTAAGAAACTAACTATCAGTCTGTATTCAAAAAAGAAAAAAACTTCCACTACCTTGTAAACATCTTAACGACCACTTAAAAAACACTTATGAAAAACTTTGCCGTCCTGCTTCTCCTCTGTGTTCGGTATCCACGTTTGCACAAAAACAAAAGGAAAAGGACATGCAGGCGAAAATCGACACACTGACCAAGGCCAATGCTTCGCTGACCCAGGCAAATGCTACTCTTACCGCCTCCAACAAATCACTTACCACCAGGACGGATTCACTCGTCAAAGAACTTGCCAAGTACTTCGGATTGTACACGGTGATCAAAGACAAAGTAGTTAAGACGGATTTCAACCCGGAAAAAATGTCACAGATAATAGACTCGCTGCAAGCCGGCCGGCAATCCCTTACCCTCCAGGCTGCTTCAGGCGTTATGCTAGCTGATTCCCTAAAGAGCCTGATTAAAGTGAACGATTCACTTCGCAAGGAAAATACAGGGCTATTGTATGCAGTCAACCTGTTAAAAGGCGGAACTGCCACCAGCCCAACCAACGTGACTGATTTTACCGGAAGCTGGAATATAATTTCGCGAAAGGTGAAACTCGTCGGTGAAGCATCCAAGGGTGCGATCATTGATATTTCAACGGAACCTGTCGTAAAAGGTGCCTCGTTTCTTGACAGCTATGCCGTGACCAGTGTTAATTTTCTGGACAAAGAGTTTGCCGAACTTACTTTCAGCAACGGAGAGAAAGGAAAATGTTACTACGTAATTACCGACTTCAGCAAAACGAAACCGTACTACATTGATTTCAAGGGAACAAAGGCTGACTTCCGGATGTATTTTATGAATGCTACCGCAGGCGTCCGAATTTCATTCCAGGTACCCGGCGCAGAAGGAAAGTACTATTTTGGTCAAATGACCAAATGATATACAAGGCTATCCTGTATTAAATCATTGCCAATGGTATAAGGCAGCTTTCCGTAATTTGATTAGATTCCCAATATCCAATCACTTACTACCATGCATGACTATCCGGTAATAGTATTCACGGCTTTGATGATCCTGGGATATGGAATCTTCTCGAAACTGACAGAGAAGTCCATCATCTCCGCTCCTATGGTGTTTGTCTCCGTTGGGTATTATTATCAGTTTTTTTGTGGGAGAGGAATGGAGGGAAGGCATCAATGCCAGGTGGGCGCGAACCCATTGCACAGATAACGCTGATCCTCGTTCTGTTCGTCGATGCATCTACCCTAAACCTTAAGGCACTCATGAAAGACCGACGGTTACCCATGCGATTGCTTTTTGTCGGATTGCCGCTCACAATGGTATTAGGCATACTGCTTGCTGTCCCACTCTTTCCTGGAATTGATATCTGGTCACTTGCCCTTATGGCCTTGATTCTTTCGCCTACGGATGCTGCGCTCGGGCTTAGCCGTTGTTACCAGCGAAATTGTACCCTTACGAATCCGGCAGACAATTAATGTTGAAAGCGGACTGAATGATGGCATTGCACTGCCTCCCATTCTTATTTGTATCGCAATGCTTTCGGGTGAAGTCAACAGAAGAAACCGGGGCTGCTTACTGGTCGCTATTTACCTTAAAACAGTTTGTGTATGGACCACTGATCGGCGGGCTGGTGGGATGGGCCGGTGGCTACCTGGTAGAAATTGCCTCCAAGCGCGAATGGATGAACCATATGTTTCAACGACTGGCATCTATTGCCATTGCGATCCTCGCCTTTTCGCTTGCCGAAATGGCTCACGGCAATGGCTTCATCGCCGCATTCTTTGCCGGTATGTTGCTTGGGCACGCGCACGAAAGAAATCCGCGAGACGTATTCATGAATTTGGTGAAGCTGAAAGTCAGGCACTGATTCTTTTTATATTCCTCTTGCTGGGAATGATCATGGTTCCCATTCTCCATTCCCTATTGGGATATCCAAGCTGTCTATTTATGCGTTGCTTAGTCTTACTGTTATCCGGGTACTACCTGTGGTTATCAGTCTCCTGGGCACGGATTTGAGCTGGGGCACAGGAGCTTTATTGGTTGGTTCGGACCGAGGGGAATCGCTTCGGTATTGTATCTGTTGATGGCTATCATTGCGTTAGGTCGCGAAGGAAATGAAAAAATTGCTGTCTGTGATAACACTTACGGTGTTGTTGAGTATTTTCTTACACGGTATTACGGCGATACCGTTTTCAAAATTCTATCAAAAGAAATAGACATTGAGTTAATCAAATGAATGGAAGAGCCGGAATATGACAATCGTAAGCGGGTAAAAGCTATTCTGTTCTTTGTACGTTTCTTTTGTTGTAGCACTCACGACTTGCTTTTTTTCTCAAAGAACCCCTGTTTACAGATTCGCAATTATACGTACTTTTTCTTTTATTCTTTGCCATCGGCTTGTGGCTTACCGAGGCAATTCCCGCCTTTTGCCGTGGGCCTTTTTATCATGGCCTTTCTTGTCTTCGCGCTTGGAAATAAGAATTTCAATTCTGCTCCGGAAAATATTGAAAAGTATGTGAACACATTTTCCAGCAGTGTCATCTGGCTTATGCTGGGTGGTTTTTTCCTTGCATCCGCGATGACCAAGACTAATCTGGATGAATCACTTGTTCAGGTTTGCTGTCAGGATATCCGGAACCAATCCGAGAAACCTCATCATCGGATTGATGACCACAACAATGGTTGCATCTATGTTGATGTCCAACACTGCGAGCACGGCAATGGTAATTGCATCCGTTACACCATTGTTACATTCACTTGGAAAAAAATCCGGGCTCACCAAAGCGTTGCTCATCGGTGTTCCCATCGCCGCATCTACGGGCGGCATGGGTACTATTATTGGCAGCCCACCAAATGCTATCGCGGCGGAGCATTGGAAAATGCCGGGATAAAAATTGATTTCCTCAATGGATGATGTAGGTATGCCTCTTGCCCTGGCACTCACCGCGATCAGTTGTTTTGTACTTATTAGAATGTTTGTCAAGGATACAACGCCCATACCACTTGACTTTTTGGCGAACAAGAACGAAATGAATTCCGCAGGAGATTAGTATACAACGCAAAGATTGTTATCGCTATCATTATCGTAACCGTTTTTCTTTGGTTAACAAGTTCCATTCATGGACTTAGTGTCGCCGCCGTTTCTGCGATTCCAATTGTGTTCCTTACGCTTACCGGTGTGCTGACTGGTAAAGATGTTCAGGGATTACCGTGGGATACTCTTTTCCTGGTGGCCGGTGGCCTGTCCCTGGGTGTTGCGCTTCAACATACTGGTTTGCTTGAATCACTATGCGGAGATGATGAAAACACTGGAAGTAAATGAAATCGTCTTCTATTTTTATTTGGCCTATGCCACGATGTTGTTTTCGAATATCATGAGCAATACCGCTACCAGCACGGTCTTGATTCCACTTGGAATGGCTATCCTTATAAACGTCAAGACAGAGGTTGCACTGATTATCGGTCTTGCTGCATCCACAGCGTTGTTTCTTCCCGTTTCCACTCCACCGAATGCCATTGCATACAGCACCGGATTGCTGGAGCAAAAGGATTTCAGAGTTGGTGGAATGCTCATTGGCTTGGTCGGTCCCGGTTGGTGATCTTGTGGGTTTTGCTGATTTTATAGGTTTTGAATCAAAGTCAGAGTTTAGTTCAACTAACATAAGTTCTAATTAATCTCTAAATTCGAAAGACCAAAACCTCAACCTTTAACAGAAATCCTTCACAGTCATGAAAAATACAACCGAAGAGAACATCCAGCGTGAACCTTCTCAAAATCCAGTTATTTCGAATGCTATCCAGTTGCTCGCCTTATCACTCCTGCTGGTTTGGTGTTTCAAAATTCTCGAGCCATTTATCTCGCTGTTGGTATGGGCGATGGTGCTTGCAATTGCCTTGTATCCCCTCCACAAAATGCTGACGAATAAACTTCGCGGACGAAACTCCTGGTCCGCCACCATTATCACCATCCTGATGGTACTCCTTATTATAGGACCATCCGTATGGTTGCTGATGGCGAGTGTTCAGGAACTAAAACAACTTGGCCACGCCTACCGGGCAGGCGAAATTTCTATTCCTCCTCCACCCGAAAAAGTGAAGGACTGGCCGGTCATAGGTTCCAAAGGCCCATGAATTGTGGACGGACGCGTCCAATAATTTCGCGACACTGGTTTCAGAACACCGCGATCAGGTAAAAACTGTTCTGGTTACTCTATTCGATCTTCTCGCCAGCACCAGTAAGGGAATTCTCCTGTTTATGCTGGCAATCATCGTCAGCGGTGTTCTGTTGGCATATGCGAAACCGGCTGGTGAATTGGCAAAATCATTGTTCATTAGAATTGCTGGAAGACACGGAGACAACATGGCTGAAATGGCCGAAATCACGGTGCGCAATGTTGCAAAAGGAATATTAGGTATTGCCGTCGTTCAGTCCCTTCTGGCAGGTGTCGGACTTGTGATTGCCGGTGTTCCCTTTGCAGGGTTGTGGATTTTGCTTTGTTTGATTTTGGCAATTGTCCAGATCGGAATTTTGCCGGTGTCTATTGGTGTGATCATTTATATCTGGGGATCCGCCGATACATTGACAGCAACGCTTGCTCACGATATGGATGGTCCTGGTTGGCGTGAGCGACAACATATTAAAACCAATCATGCTTGGCAAAGGGGCACCGGCACCGATGCTGATTGTATTTCTTGGCGCTATCGGCGGGTTTATGTTTTCCGGATTTATTGGTTTGTTTACGGGTGCGATTATTCTTTCCCTTGGATACAAACTATTTATTGGGTGGTTAAAGGGGGAAATGCGTGACGTAATTTAATCGTCGCTCGGGGATTATACCAAAATTACGTCCCTGGCGGGGCCCACGAATTGCGTTCCTATCTGGGCCCACGACATTACGTCCCTATCGGGCTACCGACATTACGTCCCTATCGGGACTGGGCTGTTCGATGTTGTGTTCCTTTATCCCCTTAGGGACATCCTATCGGTAATTGTAACAAGATAAAAATCGCAATCCCGTTAGGGATGAAACAAACCTGACCTTTCGGTCTACAACATTACGTCCCTATCGGGCTAAGAACATTACGACCCTATCGGGACTGGGCTGTTCGATGTTGTGCCTTTTGTCCCGTTAGGGACATCATATTGGTAATTGTAACAAGATAAAAAATCGCAATCCCGTTAGGGATGATACACCGCGGCCTATTCTACGGCTTTAAAAATATAACGTTCATCATAGGCTACGTCGAATTTTATCAGATACGCTTTATACTCTTCCAGGAAGGTCTTTTTTTGATGATGTCTTTCCTGGTTTTGTATATATGCGATAACTCTGGATGCCTGTGATTTACTGTACGAAAAAGCTCCGTATCCCTGTTGCCATTCAAAACGACCCTTCACAAACTTTTGATTATTGATCCATTGCGATGAACCACTCTTAATATCCTGCATTAAATCCGACAATGACTGATTGGGTCTCATGCCAAAAAAAACATGTACATGATCCGGCATTCCGTTAATTGCTAATAATTTGTGGCTGTAGTGTTGAACGATACCTGTAATGTATTTGTACAGATCATGCTTCCATTCGATCTGTATCAATCCTGCTCTGGCCTTAACGGCAAAGACAGCGTGCATGTGAATTTGGGTGTAGGTATTGGGCATAACGGGTAATTTGTGGTGTCATTAACGGTAATCCAATTTAATAAAATTTCCTGTAACGATATGGTGGATGTTGCGCTTCTACCGGTGTTGCGTCCCTGGCGGGACTACCGATATTACGTCCCTGGCGGGACTGGTTATTTTTATTTGTCTAGGCTTGTCCCGTTAGGGATGGCATGTTGGTAACAAAATAGTAAAAAACATCATAATCCCATTAGGGATGAAACCGTGATTTTAAGCACCGGCAATTTGCACAACACCAGCATCTTTCAAAGGTTTTGTCGTGTCATCTCTTCAACGGCATGGTTAGCTGCACGGGCGGTTAGAGCCATGTAGGTGATGGAGGGGTTCTGACAGGCTGAGGAAGTCATACACGCACCGTCCGTTACAAATACATTCTTCACGGCATGCATCTGGTTCCATTGATTAAGCATGGAGGTCTTTGGGTCGCGACCCATCCGGCAGGTTCCCAATTCATGAATCGCCAGACCAGGAGCCTGCTGGTTATCAAATGCTGTAACATTTTTAAACCCCGCTGCTTCCATCATTTCTGCAGCGGAATTCACCGCGTCTTTAGTCATGGCATCTTCATTCCCGCGCCACTGACAATCGATGTTCACAATGGGCATTCCCCAGGCATCCGTTTTGTCTTTATCTAATGTAACCCGGTTGTCCGGGTGAGGAAGCATTTCGCCCATAGCGGTCATGCCAAAACTCCACGGCCCGGGTACTTTCATTTCTTCTTTTAAGGCCGAGCCGATAAGGTCCATGTCAACACCCCTGCCCCACCCGCCTCGTGAGGAGCCACAGGCATACGCATATCCTCTCAGAAAATCTTTCTGTTTGTCATTACCAACATTTCGGAACCGTGCCAGGTAGGTACCTGCAGGCCGGCGTGCCGTAGTAATACATATCCTCAAAACCATCCACCATTGCAGAAGCTCTGCCGCGGTAATTATGATCCATTAAATGGCGACCAAGTGTATCGCTGTCGTTGCCAAGGCCAGTTGGGAAACCGATGGGAAATCGAGTTCAGCAAAATAAGCGTAGTGTTAATGGTCGCGGCATTCAGGAAAATAATTTTTGAATAGAATTCACTCTGCTCTTTTGTGTTGGTGTCAATTACCCGTACACCCGGTTGCTTTTCCTTTTTGCTCGTCATAAATCACCGAATGCACGACAGAAAAAGGCCGGACCGTAAGGTTTCCAGTGGCCTGCGCAGCAGGAAGTGTCGAGGAATTGGTGCTGAAGTATCCTCCAAAGGGACATCCGGTTGAACATCGGTCACGATATTGGCAGTTCCCTCGCCCCAGTTTTTTGTGAACTTCCTGGGCTTCCGTAAGATTTGCAGTCCGGCTGATAATGTAGTGACGATCCGGATGAGATTTCTTTAGCTGATCCTGGAAATGTTTTTCTACACAATTCAACTCCATAGGAGGAAGAAACTCGCCATCGGGCAAATGAGGTATCCCCTCCTTTGTTCCGCTAACGCCAACAAACTTTTCCACATAACTGTACCAGGGTGCAATATCCTTGTAACGGATAGGCCAGTCTACGCCAATACCTTCTTTGGCATTGGCTTCAAAGTCAAGGTCACTCCATCGCTGCACCCAACGTGCCCAAAGAAGCGACTTCCCTCCTACCTGATAGCCACGAATCCAGTCGAAGGGTTTTTCCTGGTGATACGGGTGATCGGCATCGTTTATAAAAAAGTGCCCGGACAGCTCGTTGAATGCGTAAGCTACCTTTCGCTGGACCGGGTTATTGTCGTAAGCAGATAACGTTAGACGGTTCCGATGCGGCAGTTCCCAGATGTTCTTGCCCGTTGTTGTATAGTCCTTGATGTGTTCAACATTCCGTCCTCGCTCCAACAGCAAGACCTTCAACCCCTTTTCACAAAGTTCCTTGGCGGCCCAGCCTCCGCTGATTCCCGAGCCCACCACAATTGCATCGTACGATCTGTTTGCTTTGGCATCACCTTGTATATTCATAGGAAACTGATTTGATCATCTAATTTACCGCGAGAGAGTCATGATAACAAGTCCGTCAATCCCATTATCTTGCAGGTGTATTTCATAACCGCCATATCTGAACAGGAATACACGAGCAATGAATTTTGTTTACTACATGGAACGTTTAACTTATTTTTTCATCTTTTTGCTTTTCACAACGACGATCGCTGCACTGGCTCAGGAAGTACAAATCTCCACGGATTCAATTTGTCCACCGAAGGATATGACCGATGTCATTCGAAAGGCCCTCAAAAAACCTCCAAAAGTCAAGACCGCTGATGCCAGTTCCCTGCTACTTGGTTCCCATCATTGGTTCCAATCCTGCCACCGGCTTTATGTTTGGTGTGGGCGGACAGTATGCTTTTAAAATGCCGGAAAGCAAACTTTTCTCCTTAATCAGCGGAAGCCTGCAGGCGACGACTAAGAACCAGTTCTTGTTTTTGGTGAAGAATAACATTTACTCCGGAAGGGAACGAATCTTTTTTACGGGTGACTGGCGCTTTCTGATCTTCTCTCAATCCACGTATGGACTGGGAACCAATTCACCGGAAGGTGGCATACTGGACTATCAATATAACCTCGGTGGACTGGAGACATCCTCGGACTCACTTACTCAACCCATGAAATTCAATTTTGGCAGGCTGCACCAATCCGTGAACTTCAAAGTAGGCAACGGGATATATCTCGGTCTGGGCTACCAGTTCGATGCCTACTTTGACATTGTAGACGAAAAGTTACGATTGAACCCGGGAGACTCCTTAATTACTTCTCATTATGCGTATAGTAAGTATTACGGATTCGACCAGGAGAAGTATTACTCTTCAGCCATAAATGCAAACTTTATTATTGACACCCGCGATAATATGATCATGCCGTACGAAGGTATCTTACTTTCGGTTGGGCTGGCGGGGTGCGTTAAAGGTTGTCGGAAATAAGAAAAATGCCAATATGTTTCAGGCTGAATGGAGAAGTTTCCATGGACTTTCCGTCAAAAATCCAGCTCACCTTATCGGGTTCTGGGCATTGGTCAACCTTACTCCGGAAGGAGATTTTCCCTACATGATTCTGCCGGCCACTGGTTATGACCAGCGAAGCCGAAGTTCACGCGGTTATACACAAGGACGCTTCCGGGGCAATAACTACGTTTATACCGAAGCGGAATACAGATTCCCCATTTCAAAATGCGGCGGGCTGCTTAGTGGAGTGCTGTTTGTTAACGGCACCACCGCCAATAACACAATACAAGATTTGAAACTTTTTGAATCAGTCAAAGCAGGTTATGGGTTGGGTCTTCGTGTCATGCTGGACAAATACTCCCGCAGCAATCTGGCGGTAGACTTTGCATTTGGTGAAAAATCCAGCGGTTTTTACCTCGCTGTTTCAGAGACTTTCTGACGACTATGAATTATTTGTCCAGCAGCGCATAGCACTGCCGTGCAATTTCTAATTCTTCGTTAGTAGGCACCACTAATATCTTAACGGGTGAGTCCTGCGGTATTGATCTCATAAATACCTTTTCCTCCACGCCTCATTCTTTTCTTCATCCAGATGTATTCCAAGGTACTCCATGTTTTGAGTGGCCAGCTTGCGAGAGAGGTATCATTCTCCCCTACCCCTGCCGTGAAGACGATGCGCATCAAGCCCATTGAGTACAGCTGTATAGGCACCAATGTACTTCCGAATATGATAGCCATACATCTCATACGCAAGTATGGCTTCCTGGTTTCCCTTTTTACATTCCGCTTTTACATCACGCATGTCGCTGTAATCCGGTAAGTCCGAGCATCCCGCTTTTTTTGTTCAGGATCGTGTTTACTCATCCAGCGTATAGCCCAATTGATTTACCATGTAGAAAATCACCGACTGATCAATATCCCCTGTACGGGTTCCCATGATCAGTCCATTCATCGGGCCCAAACCCATGCTGGTATCAACACATACTCCGTCTCTGAACCGCACTCATACTGCAACCATTGCCGAGATGAATGGTAATGATTTTGGAGTCCTTCTTATTTAAGTAGTCAACAGCCTTCTCCGATACATACTTATGACTGGTACCGTGAAACCCATATGCACGGATTCCATGCTCATCGTAAAAGTCCTTTGGGATAGCCATCCGGTAGGCCACAGGTGGCATCGTCTGATGAAAAGCAGTATCAAATACTGCGACTTGCTTCGCTCGCGGAAAATATCTTTTCCGCTACCTCTATGCCCAAATAGTTCGGGGGATTGTGAAGCGGCGCCAATGGAAAAAGTCTCTTTATTTTTTCCTTAACCTCCTGGCTGATGACCATCGTATCAGAGAAACTCTCACCACCATGAACGACGCGGTGACCGACAACATCAATTTCATTCGGGTCACGGATTACTCCTAGTTCGGGATCGGTCAGCAACCGCGAGACTTCCTTCAGACCAGAAGCGTGGTCATTGATCGGAATACTCTTGCTTGCGGTCCTGGCCCCCTTCATTTAAAAATGACTTATAGTGAATGGATGATGCTTCCTGACCGATTCGATCAATCATTCCGGAGCAGACAACGCTGGCTTCCGGCATACGAATCAACTGATACTTGATGGAACTGCTTCCGGAATTAATAACAAAGACATTCATAACAAGTGACGATAATTTACTGTTGAGCCTGAATAGCGGTGATGACTACGGTATTAAAAACATCCGCCACCGTACAACCCCTACTCAGGTCGTTAACGGGTTTGTTAAGACCCTGCAACATGGGTCCAATAGCTAATGCACCAGTTTCGCGCTGAACTGCCTTGTAGGTATTGTTGCCCGTGTTGAGGTCCGGAAAAATCAGTACGCTTGCCTGACCGGCGACTTCCGAATTTGGCATCTTCTTTTTGCCAACGGAAGGGTCAACCGCCGCATCATATTGTATAGGTCCTTCTACTTTAAGGTCAGGTCTTCTTTGCCGGACGATTTCGGTCGCCTTTCTCACCTTATCCACATCTTCACCTTCACCGGAGGAACCGGATGAGTAGGAGAGCATGGCAATCTTGGGTTCAATGCCAAACATCTTACTGGTTTCCGCAGAGGATATCGCAATGTCAGCCAGTTGTTCCGATGTTGGATTCGGATTCACTGCGCAGTCACCGAACACGGAAACGCGGTTAGGGAGGCACATAAAGAAGATCGACGAAACGGTTTCCACTCCCGGTTTTGTCTTGACAAATTGTAAAGCGGGTCTGATAGTATGTTGGGTTGTATGTACAGCGCCGGAAACCATGCCATCCGCCTCTCCCTTGTACACCATCATGGTACCAAAGTAAGAAACATCCAGCATCAGGTCACGTGCCATTTCCATAGTAAGATTCTTGTGCTTACGAAGCTCGTACAACTCTCTGGCATAATCATCGAAGCGATCGGACGTGGCCGGGTTCACAATTTTCACTCTGTCCACATCCAGAGATAAATTCAAGCGTTTTAGCGCGGCCACGATTGTTTCCTTGTTGCCAAGAATCGTAAGTTCAACTATACTTTCCTTGATCAGGGCATCTGCTGCCGTAAGTATTCGGTCATCGTCGCCTTCAGGAAGAACGATATGCTTTTTGTGTTCCTTCGCCCTTTTAGCAATCTGGTATTGAAACATCCGCGGGCGTAATGTTATGCGTGCGGAAGGAAATTATCTTTTTCTCCAGCGACTTTACATCGACATACTTGTCGAACAGGCTGATCGCCAGCGAAATTTTTTCTTTGTTGTCGGGTGAAATTCGGGACTGCGTATTGGCTACCCGGGTAACGGTCTTGAATGTGCCGGACTTTCTACCTGAATGATGGGCACCACCGTATCAAGTCCATCAATTAATTTCAGAATGGTCTGCTTCGGGATCGAGCCCACCTGTGAGTACCAGCCCGGCAATTTTTTCGAATAGTTTTTAGAAATATTGGCCTGAGCAGCGCCAATGATAATATCCCCGCGATCGCCCGGCGTTACGATCAGCGTATTCTTCTGTAGTCGTGTAAGGCAATTGTGAAGTTGCATCGCGCCAACGATGGAGGTATCCACCTGGTTGGTGAGCAAGTGTTCGCCCGCGATGACCTTGCCTCCCACAGAGTCGAATATTTCTCTCATTGTTGGACTCGCCAGATCACTGTTGCAGGAATAGACGTTACGATCATATCCGACGGCAAATGCTTTCGCAAGGTGTGCGCGGATTTCGTCTTCATGTTAATGTCGATTTTATTGGCGATCACGGTCAGTATCTGCACACCTTCAGCCAAAAAACTGTTGACAGTGGAGACGCGATATATCAACAATTTCCTGCACGCTATTTTCCTTCTCCCTTAACGATAATGGCAGCCGGTATTCCCAGATTTTTCGCTATAGAAATGTTACCATCAAATTCCAGGTTCGTGCTGTTGTCCTTGAAGTCCGTTCCTTCCACGACCACAAAATCATAACGTTCCTGAAGACGTTTAAAACGATCAATGATCGAATCGATGACAAATGCTTCTTTACCGGCATTAATATGTTTGACACCTCGTTGCGGGTAAAAACATACGTGTCGTCATAGGGCGTGTTAAGATTGAAATGGTTTGATAATCGTATCGAGGTGGCTATCCTTTTCTGTTCCTTCGCTGCTGATGACCGGTTTGAAATAGGCGATCTTTTCAGTTTTTCCGGCCAGCAAATTCATCAGTCCCAGCGCAATAATCGATTTGCCTGAGTACGGCTCTGTCGTTGTAAGTAGATGGCGTTTGTCATAAGTATTCGAATCACCGAGCCAGCGGCTCACCGGCTGATTCAGCGCATTAATTTTTCACGAGAATTTGAATGTGCCGCGAAGATCACATCACGTCACTTGTTATTTCATGACATAAATCAGTTCGCTGGCGTATTTTTTCTACATAAATACGCAAAAATAAAATAACTTGAATCGATGAGCACCACCGGCCGCATGTAGCGGCGCCAAAGCAATTCTCTAACCTGATAGAGATGAAAACATTAAGATTGGTACACTTGCTGATTTTTTTGCTGGTCAGTATAGTAACCCATTCGCAAAGCACAAAAGAAGAGCAGAAGGCCGCCAAAGCTGCTGAAGTAAAAGGTATGGTAGAGGGCCAACGTTTTGTCTTCCAGGCACAGTCTGCTATGCCGACAAAGATCCCTACCCAGCAACTGTCGCCGGGTTATACTTTAAAAGTGGTACCCGAAGAGGTGGCCTGCGACCTTCCCTATTTCGGCAGATCCTATCAGGCACCGATGAATTCATCTGAAGGGGGTATAAAATTTACGTCATCAAATTTTGAGTACACAATTAAGGTCACCAAAAAAGGAAGCTGGGAGATTTCGGTTATACCTAAGGACGTGATGAATTCCACAAAAATCTATTTAACCGTTTCTCCAAAAGGAAATGCATCCCTCCGTGCCATTGGAGGTGACAAACAGCCAATTTCGTTTAATGGGTATATTGAACAACCGAAATGAACCGGATCAATGTTGCTTTTTAGAAATTCTGGTTAGCGAGAAGATTGGCAATTGTCGAAAGGAGTCTCCACCGGAACAACGAAGTAAGCAGCATATTATTTGTTGCCTTACCATTCCCATCCAAAACCACCATTTACGACATAATCGGTCTCAGCACCTCCCTCAACCGGGCGATTATCAAAATTCAGCGTGTACCCCAATCGTATGTAGAAGTCCAGTGGCAAGTCGTACTTGGCATCAAAATTGAAGTCAGTCCTCCAGCGGCCGCTTTCAGTAAAGCTCGGAGACACGATCAATTTGGTGAAGAGATTCAGATCTCCGATATCATAGAGGTTAAGTTCAGACCCAAAAAACCCTTCCCATGTTTTGCGAACAGGGTTCTCTGTGGAATATTCCTCATAGTTGTAGGCCAACCCACCCATAAATGCCCAGTAGGTGTCGTTGCTGTGAATTAAATATTTTCCCAGACCTATCTTTTCGTTGGCCCGTATTTTGAGTTTTTGTTCGCTGTTGGAAAGGAATGAAACGGAGGCAGTGAGGAACCAGTCCTTCTGAAGGTAGTAGCGGTAATTTATAGCCCCGTCTGTCCGACTGGTGGATTCGATGCTGTCCTGTGAAGAAAACAGTGTATTATAGCTCGCATCGGCTGACCACCGTTCAGACAAATACCCTGATCATGCTGTGCACAGACGCCTGTTTCAGGTTATTTGCTTTTGTCTGGCTCAGACTTACATCTATTGTGGCTTTGAACTTCTGCCAGAAGCCCGGCTTTACCGACTTCAGAAAAACAATTTCAATAGGATCAACTTCAACCTGACTATTTTCGTGCGTTACAATTCTTAACCTTGCCATTACCCGTTGATGAAATTTTGCCGTTATATCGATCACCGGATGAAAGCGTAATTAAAAAATAAGATGTTGTGTAAATCTCTTTTAATCCCTTCCACTCAATTTTGAAATCGGTATCGCTATAAGACGTTTCCATGGTTGCAACGCCCTTGTCCAGTCTCTTTGATTTCACCGACGATTACATCGCCATTTTTCATGATTAATGAATCTCTCTGCGCATAGACATCCTGATCCACAAAAAGTAAAGTGGTTGCCCAACCGAGGAATATTTTCATTTCAAAGCAGGTTCTCAATATGATCGTTGGCACTTGATGTGCATCAGGTTTGTCTCACTATAAAGATAAGCCGCCTCTATTCCAAAAAAGTATACAAGTGAAGTAAGGTTCCAACAATCACACAAGATGGTCGTACCAATTGACTTCACTAGGCCTCAAGTTCGCGATTAATTCCTTTAATTACGTGATCAATTTCCAACGTTTGTTCTTCGATTTTCCTGAACAGAAAGGGATAGTCAAGATCAGTTTCCATTTTGGATAGCAGAATCAGTCCCAATACCCTTGCTACTGGTCCACGCAGGTGGTGCGCATTGGTATAGGCATACCGGATCAATCTCTCATTCTGTTTTTTTACTTCAGTAGTTCGTTCCTCCACCAGGCTTTCCAAATGTGTATTGAGTTGGTATAGATTCTCCTGGCTCTGCATAAGTTCTTCATTCTGTGCCTCAATCTCATGCGACTTTTCGACCAGTTCCTTATTTTTGCTGTCAAGGCTCATAAAGGCTTCATCATAGCGTCGTTTCAATTGCCAGGCAGAATAGGCAATCGTGGTGTACAACACACCGTACGTGATGCCCGCAACGATTATGTCGCTTGAATCAGGTTTATTATATTCCTGCGGATGCAACGCCAGCCAACCAAACACGGAAGCCATACCGGCAAGCGTTATGCCATGTAACAAGATCGGGAACCTTCCTTTTAATAATACCGAGAACCCAAAACCGATTACCATTACCACGGCCATGGACGAAGTAGTGATACTGTCCGCCGCAATGCTTTGATAGAACATTGCCGCCATGATGAGGAAACCGATCCATAACACCGCAGCAATAAAATAACCCCTTTCTGTAAAGGAAGAAGGTCGACAATATTGCAAACAGTACCGTACTGTTGACCACCAGGGACTGGACTAACGCAAACCGGGTAAAATAATAGTCTACCACCATTACAATGACAATACTGATCAGGCAAATCTTCAGGAGCGATTCAAGAAAAAATTCTTCGATGGGTTTATCTGTTTTACTCATGACAAATTAGTCTTTTATACTTTCGTTCTTATTTACTGGCGAAGGATCCCGCTGTTAGGAAAGGGCAAATGCTCAAATAATGGTTAATTGTTAATGTTAAATGGTTAATGGGGGCCTCAAATTAATGGTTAATTGTTAATGATAAATGGTTAATGGAGTGCTCAAATTAATGGTTAATTGTTAATGATAAATAATCAACGGGGACATTAACCAGGAAAGTCAATATAGAATCAGTGTGAAACACTATCAACCAAAAGACTTCCAGCAGCTGGCAAAACATTTAGCGAGAGCTGTAGAGATGTACAATGATGGGAAACCTCACGACGCTCTAGCCGGACTTACACCAAAGGAATTTGAAAGTAAATGATGTTTAACCAACCTCAAAAACGGTCAACCCTATTCAGGACATTACATTAATCAAACCATTAACCATTAATAATTAATCATTACCCATTGAAAGACTCCACTCGACCAAAATCATCTTCACTAGCTGAATCGGGTTTACCCTTTCCTCCGTATTCCAGGTCACTCCATCGAAGTTGCCCATGAATGCCATAGGGAATCAACCGGACTCTGTTTCTGGACTTCTCCACCTTTATTTCCATGAAGCTTTGAAAGTAAGGAGCCTGATTATAATCAAAGGCGGCCGACAGCCATTCCGCAGAAAAGGGATACCCGTTGTATTTTTTTAACCATACCCATGCCGGATATTTCCATCGCGGAGTAAGTGAATCTATTTTATGCATCAGCGGTTCGCGGGAAGGATAGATTGCCCAGTCTTCTGTCGGGCGAGTATCCGCCGGAGCCATTGCCGCCCCAATACTCAGGTAAGCACCACCGCCTCCGTTGACGAAGTGATGCATCGTGTGACCATCACCATCTTTGCGGCATCTCCTTGTAGTATTCCAGGTCATGCGTATCACCGGCCATAACCAGCGGAACTTTGTAGGACCGAAGCAATTCGTGAATTGCGCGAAAATCCGGATTCATATCTCCCTGATATTCGCCAATCGCATAAAACGGATGACCAAGCAAGGCCATTACATATTTTCCCTTCGAAGCTTCCAGTACGGACTTGATCCAGGCCAGTTGTTTGGAATCTACCCGCCTGCGTACACCTGTGTCAATACATAGCAGCACGAAATGATCATTCGACACCTGAAAGAAAGGAGCATTCTGGTACCCGGTAGGAAGCTGGTATTCTTTTCTCAGAAAGGACGCCTGGTTAACCATTCTTTCTATATCGCTAGTCGTGGTGGTGGTAAGTTTCAGATCACTTCGTATCCTCGCTTCAATCGCCAACCGTGCCGCTTCGGTGTATAGAAGGTGGCAGCAAAACCATCCAGTGCATCATACCAATCGTGGTTGCCGGGAATAGCATAGACCGGTTTGGTCAATCCTTTAAACGGCAGAAAAAATTTCCGTTCATAATCCCTCATCGCCCCGGATGGATAAACAATGTCGGAGGAGATTACGACAAACCTGACATCGGGTTTATTGGAAACAGCCAGGATTTGATCTTTCAGTACATGTTGTGACGGATCTCCTTCACCTGGGTCACCGATCACCACAAACGAAAAGTCGGTTGTGTCCGACATCCCCGTGGCTTAAGCCGGAATGCTCCGGGTCCAATTTTCTCACCGGTGGCATCAATCATGGCTTCACGCCACACTTCTGTTCTGGATCCGGCATAACCATCCCAAATTCCCGATGCCCAGTTTTCTGTATCAAAATACCAGCTCATACCCAACACCGGCATGACGGCAGCCAGCAACGCAGAAAAGGGAAGACCGATCTTGAGGCCATTGCGAAATGCATTAAGCAAATGAGTAGCCGGCTTTTCGGAAACTGATCGTCAGGCGCATCTCACGTTTTAGCCAGGCCGTTGCCAATGTACGCAAACTGAACCATCTTCTTTCCGCCAACGGAACTTTCTGCACCCATTTCCAAAGCTACGTACAAACAGGCCGGTGAATCGCCTGAATATCGTTCGCAACGGTCCGATAAACCCAAACGCAAAAACCAGGGCGACAAAAATATCGCCGATTACCGCCACTAGGGGCGAGAGAATTCCAAAATTTGATTTATCCAGACCCATGCGGGCCAGGTGAATAATAAACAAAATCACGATAAGCGTCATGACCCAGCCGGCATCAATGGGAGCCCTGCGCTCATCCTCTTCTTTCAGTTTGTCTGCCAGTGTTTCCAACTCCTCATTTCCCTTGACCCCCAGACTTCCGATAACATCTGCAGCCACCGTTTCGGCAACACCTATCCTCGCCGTAAACAGATTATAGACTGTGCCAAAAATTCGCAATGCACCGGATAGAGAAATTACCCACTCCATACCTTTGCCTTTGAACAACAGGATGAGTACCACCACGATCACATTACCGATTGCTGACAAGAGTTCACCCCAGGTCAACATTCCCGTTACGCCAGGATCTGAAAAAGACGTACAGGTAACGACATGCATCAATCAGAAAAAGTATGAGAATAAAATTTACCAGTGCCTCCCGATGAAACAGGTCGGCATTGATCATCAGAACACCTATTATCAAGGGTGATGGCACCGCTGAACCAGGCAGAATATCGCGCATGGTTTTCGGCACGCCTGAATCCATGCAGGATTTCAAGGATAGCCGCCCACACCAATAACCCACCAACATACGAAGCCGGTTCAGCGACTTCCCAGACGGGCGTCAGCAGGGAAAGTATGCCCAGGAAAATGCCAATCCCGGTAAAAATGAAATCGTTGTACGTTTAGGAGGTATAAAGGGTTTTGCCATTGGTCGGGCCTGGTTTTAATTAAATCTACCTAAAATAAACTGTGCTATTCGTATGGTGGATACAGCAACCGGAAGTAAGAAATGTAGTTCTACTTTTTTGCTCTCTTGTTTTGACTTTTTCTTCGCCTCCTTGTATGTCTTTCTGTTTTCTTTCGACATGATCATGGTTTCCTTCAGACCGTTAAGGATAGACTTGATAATCACGTTAACAAATCCTTTGTGCACATCCCGTTCGATGTGAAACTGAACCTCACGGGGAGGTAAGTCTCTTGAACCGGGGTTACTGGAATGTAGTGCGGTGTTGGCCGCAAAGGCCAGTACAGAACTCTTCCACTTTGCTTTATCCTGAAGTTCAAGATCAACCTCCAGATCGTGATACAAAAATTTCATAGTACCAGTTGCCTGTTTTTGATCGGCCGTTCCCGAGAATGAGATTTGATCGGCTATACCTTTATTGATTTTTGCTGGTGTATAGGCCTGGATCAGCGGATTCAGATCGGGTAGATTGAATTTTTCCAGTACACCTTCGAAAGCCAAATTGTGGTTTGGTAATGAGAAGGTTAACCCGGCTTTAAAACGAACCTTATCATCAATGTAAGCATCTGCCTGTATGATCAGACTGGAATTTGGTGCGACGATTGGTAATGTTCTTCACCTCCAGTGTGGCCCTGCTGATGTCTAACCTTTGCATTTGTACTGTCGGGTTTTCGCTCGGTATTGTCAAGATTAACATTCGTTGCTTTCACGTGTCTGATCAACACGGGGACAGGAATTGCGGTTACGGTTTGGCCAAGGTAAACAGGCATACGTGTGGTGTCCATCGGTTTGGTTTTGTCTTTAAAAATCGAAGCTCTGACACTATCCAGTACGATCTCATCAATCAGTATTTTTTTATCGTAAACAGGGAATCAAAATTCACATTGATGAAATTAAGGGTGCCCACGTCACCCGAAAACTCGGTATGCTGGTACCGGTGGCTTTTTTGCAACACCGCATGACTGACATTCGGCTTAAAACTCAGCGCGCTCAGTTTTACGGACTTGCTTTTATAGGAAAGATCGAACGATTTCATGCTGACGTGGTAGATACTATCCGCCGTTTGAATATCCAGATCGTGCATCGCTGTATTCAAATCCCGGAAATGATAAATCAGTGTGTCCAGTGTCATTTGAATTTCAAGCGAGTCGATTCCTATCTTAAAATCCTTAAAACCAACCTGCTTTAGAGGTCCTTTTTGCAGGTTCCCCATAAATTCTCCCACTGAAAAAGTAACCTGACTAAAGGACGTCAAATATTCACCGGGTTGCTGATTAATTGAAAGATCATGAAGGGAAATATTGAAATTCTTAATCTTGAATTCTCTTTGCTTACCAGAATTCGTAACATAAAAAGAGGCATCAATCAATTGAAACTCATTCAGCACAAACGAATCCAGCGATTTCTTGTTTTTTGCTTTAGGTTGCCTTGCCACAGCGGTCGAATCCCTGAAGGGCAGCATGATATTCCGCTCTCCGGTAAGGGTCACTTCTACTGCAGGATTGGTAATCAAAATTTTATCCAGGATAAGCTTGTTCAACTCCAGGAGGGTACGTATCTCAACGTTTTCGAGCATGATCTTCTCCGTTGTGAGCCTGAACGAACTGTTGATATAGGGATAGTCATACAACGGTTTTTCCCGTGGATGAAGACTGACATTATACACCTGGATACTCCCCTCTAGAACGTTTACCCGGAGGTCCTCGAAGTTTAGTTCGTATACCTCCGAAAGAATACTGGCCTCGAAGCTTTTTTTCAATGCATTGGAAAGGAGCTGGTTGAAATTATTGTACAACAGGTAAGCTGCTGTCACGAGGATAATGACTAAGGAGATCAGGATAATTCTTAGTACGGACCATTTTCCTATTCTTCGGGCTATCGTCAGTGTTCACTGTTAAGTATGTTACCGCCTAAGAATTATTCAGCTATCCTGAAAGTACCGCTTTTTTCTGTCTAATTCCTAATTTTACGCCTCCATCCTAAACAAAGGTGTTCCACGGAGGCCAGGAATAGATGACAAACGTCATTACTTTGAGAAAAACGCTAATGATCAAATGATGAGCTCTACAAGTTTTGAGTAGTGCCATGTCGGGGCATTTATTTCCACCAGATCTTCTGCAAAAAACCGTGATGGAAATCAAACTCAGGAAACGCCGCTGATAAAGGAAAAGAATTCTGATTTTACCTGCTGCGGAGTATAGAGACAAGCGTTTGTGGCGTATGGTCTCTTCCATAATCGCCTTAGCCTCCGAGACAATAATACGAAGGAATTCAGTGGTAAAATTATCGAAGCTAATCCGGGCATACACTACGTCGCGAATCAGCTTAAAATAACGCAGCGCCAGTTCAGGTTGATCTGACATTTCCACGTACTTCGACCACACAGAGATGCTTGCGCGATCAATCGTTTCGTTCACCTGATGAAACGTGTTCGCAAATAATTCGATGTGCCGGTTCCTCAGCAATTGGCTATTTACCATAACCGTTGTCTGATGCCGGGTGAGCACTTCCAGGTATTCCGGATCAAACGAACGAATGGCCTCGATCTCATCCACCATTGAAGCTACCCTAGCGTAATGGTGCTGTAACAAACGCGCAGTATAGGTATTACGATCACCAAAGTAATGATAGAACCCGGACTTGTTCAGACCAAGAACCCGCGCCAGGCGTTCCACCTGAATTCCGTCAGGTCCTTCACGGGCAAAAAGATCATACCCGTCATGTATCCACCGATGAGAATTATTCATGCCGAGATAGTTGAGACTACCGGCGAATTTAGAATAATCCTACTGGCAAAGGCTGGATAAGAATACAAGATACTCATCAGTGAGTATTGCCGTAAGCCACTATTTTGTCTCTTCTCCTATCATGGTTGATTAATGTCTGATCCGTCAAGCTTCAAGGCATCGCAAAAAATCTAACGCGCCCACGATGACCATAACGATATACTTGGGGCACACGCTGATCGCCATTATCAAACATGATTTTTGTAATACGGCAGAGTGACTAAAATCATTGTTCAGTCAGTCATTTCCAACGATCCTTGAGGTACGATCGTCTAATCCTCAAAATTAGTACCTTCGGATTCCTCTCAATCTGGTTAATTATGCACGACAATTCGGACTATACGATATTTAAGGCTTTTATTGACAAGTACCACCCCCAAAAGTTTGAACACATCAGCCGGCTGGATCCTTTCATGATTGCCATGGAGGAAACGTTAAGACACAACAATCAATTCTTCTATATCGCCGACCTGCTTAACATCAAAATCATCTTTACCAGTTGGGGAAGTCAGAAGATCATTGGTATAAGTCCGGAACAGGTAGATCCATCCACTTTTTTTCCCCGTGCACATCCGGATGACCAGGAGCGCCTGAACCGTGCCCAGACCAAACTATATAAAATGGGACAGGGACTTTTTATTGATCGAAAGGGGATATACATCGTTTCTATACAGTTGCGTGAGCAAAATAGTGAGGGAGACTATATTAATTTTTTTCTTCAAACCTATAGTTTCTTCAGCGAGGCGCACAATACCGTTTTTACATTGCTGGTGGCCACCGATCAGTCTGCCCTTAAAGTCTCCAAAGATTATTATTATTACGCTGGCAACGACCTGGCCATGTTCCGCTACCCGGATGAAACGTTATTAAATGACAATCACAGATTCTCTCACCGGGAAGTGGAAGTCCTGAGATTGATTGCATCCGGTCTGGGCAGCGAACAGATAGCAGATAAATTATTTCTAAGTGTTAATACGGTGGACACCCATCGAAGGAACATTCTTAAAAAGACAAAAAAATCTTCAACCCATGAACTGCTGATCGAGTTGCAGGAAAATGGTATCCTCTGAATTGCCACATCTCGTCGTAATTACTAACTTACAAACTTGTTTCCTGCACCAGTCACGTTAGTCAGGAGGCAAAGTACTGTACCCCGGAATTCAACTGAAGTTTACTATGTCCGGCCCACACGACTACACAATCATAAAGGATTTTATAGGAAAGTTCCTTTCAGGGGGATTTGACGCTATCAGCAGACTTGATCCGGAGATCATTACACTGGAGAAGCAATTGAACGATAACCGTCAGTTTTTCTATATCGCCGATCTGCTTCAGATGAGAATACTTTTTGTCAGTAGTGGCAGCCGGACTATTCTTGGCGTTGACCCGGATCAATGGAGTCTATCAACTTTTTTCCTAAGAATGCATCCGGAAGATTTTGAACGGTATAGCCGGTCCAGGGCCCAACTCATCAAAGAAGGTTATTCGTTGTCAATGAAAAGACAAGGTATCTCCATCATTTCAAGCCCTTTCCGTGTGAGGAATGTATCCGGTAATTTTATTAACCTCCTCTTTCAGGGATATAGTTTTTTCTCCGACGTTCCGCACCGGACCGTCTTTACGCTTTTACTCTTAACAGACCTGTCGTCATTCAACCTCGGCAAGCATGGTTATCACTATTATCTGGGGGATGATCCTGCCATGTTCCGCTATCCGGACGAGGAACTACTGAAAACAGGACACGTTTTTTCGGATCGGGAATTTGAAATCATTAAACTGATCGCCGAAGGTATGGGCAGTGAACAGATTGCCGACAAACTGTTCCTGAGCGTAAATACTGTTAATACTCATCGCAGGAATATCCTGAAGAAAACTAAGAAATCAACAACGCACGACCTCGTAATTGAATTACAGGAACGCGGAATTCTGTAAGTCTGCATTCCCATCTCTATTTGCCTCCCCTACTCATCAATGAGTATTTACCGCCCACGCACAGTTCGTCCTGATATTGATCATGTTTTGTCAAGCTTTCATGGGTCAACTTTATTACCTGAAGGCAGGATGTAAGTCCGGGTTTGACTTTATCCTTATTTGTAACACTTAAAACTGATAACATGGCTACTGCAACAAAAACAAGTGGTGAAATAAAAACTACCACCTTTGAAAACACAAAATTAAGTGTCGTTCCGTTAAACTGGAAAGAAGTGTACTACACCAACTGTCCGCTTGATGTCGGCCAGTAATGTGGATCAGGAATTGGGCTGGACCCGCGAGGAGTATCAAGAAGACTTGGAGTTACGTATGACTATTTCCGCAACAGGCCGTGAAACCGACTGGTATCCACACTACATTCATAATCAGGATAACCTTATCCGCTTCGGTGGTTTATTTCCTCCCATCCATGTGCATGCGGACATCCGCAGAACCCGGCTTCTTGGTGTGACCCATGCTCCAAAAGAAGGGGGTTGTATGATTGTTCGCTCCAGCGATGACATTTATCGGATGAGCGATTTAAAAGGAAAAAAAATCGGCCTTTCAAAAAGTATGAACCAGATTAAAAACGATTGGTGGCGCATACAGGAACATCAGGGTATTGAACTGATGCTTCGTATGAATGGAATGACGATGAAGGATATTGAATTGGTTGAATTCCCTTATGCGGATGACTGGTACAATGATCCGCGAGATGCTGACACCTATGCGAAAATCCATCCGACCTATGGTTACAACGCGACCACAAACATGACCTTGCTTTCCGTCCACTGGAGACAGCGCTTTGGAAAAAGGTATTATCGATGCATGTATACTCAAAGTAAACCATTCCAGCAGCTGTCAGGAAGCTAACGGGAAGTTTAAGGCAATTGAAGATTTATCGCTGTATCCGGACTGGACACTTGCAAGTGGCCAACATTCCTGCTGCTATCACTTGCACTGATGTTATGGCCGAAGCAGCATCCTGAATTGGCTGTTGCTTTTATGAAAGGGATGATCAGGGTAGGACGCTGGGCCAACGAAAACAAACATGCCGCTGCGGGTATTCTCGACAGGCAAACATTTTATCTTGGATGTAGAAGATACGTATGAAGGAATCAGAGCATGTCGACATGGTTCCAAATCTATCGCCACAAAATCTGGTATCAGTTGAAATTGGTAAGGATTTTATGCTTAAGCCATGGCTACATCAAAAACGACTTCGATGTACATAAGTGGGCTGCACCGGAATTCCTGGAAGCCGCAGCGAGAGAACTGCTGGAAGAAGAATGGAAGAAAAGAACTACTTCAAAACTTCCGCAAGCAGCTGGTACTTTAGCATCAGGAGGTAGAATCGGATAAGTCGACTTCAAGTCTCACTCTTACCGATGCTCCTGGATTTTTGCCTAAAGAATACGTCCGTGTCAAAATAAAATAAAATACTAAGTACGATTTATGAAAAAGGAAACAACATCAACAGTAAATGTCCCCTACTATGCAAAACCGGGACGAAAATTAGACGGCAAGCCCTATGAAGGCACCGCCAGAGTAAATGCAAATGATGCCCGCATTGACGTATTGAAAGAGTTGATGCGCAGCACGCCTGCCGATGTGGACCTCGAGCGCGTGATCGTGATGAAAGAAGTCTATGAAGCTACGGAAGGATATCCCAACGTTATCCGCAGGGCCAAATTCTTTGCCGAATTGCTCGACCGCAAAAAGATTTACATTGACGACAACCTGTTCATCGGCTCTATGGCCGGTTCCCTCAATGCCATTTACACCTATCCGGAGTGGCAGGTGGGATGGATGATTGAAGAGAAGACGGTTGAAAACTCAAAGACTCCGGAAGAACGAGCAGATCAACGAATGGGTACTGGATTACTGGGGCAAGCGTGCTCAGGTGCCACGTGTACTGGAGATTTATGAAAAGCGTTACAAGGTTGACCCTAAGCCAATCTATGACGCAGGTTACGTAGTCAGCTTTTTCGACTGGCCGGCCGGTGGTGGTAACCTCAACTACCCGCGGGTGTATAACGAAGGCCTCGGCAGTATGATTAAAGAAGTGGAAGAGCGCATGTATGAACTGGAGATGCGCTTACCCAATAAAGAGAAATTCTACTTCTACGAAGCCAGTCTTATTACCATGAAGGCCATTGTGCGCTATGCACAGCGCTATGCTAAACTGGCGCGCGAGATGGCGGCAAAAGAAAAAGATGCCAAACGCAAAGCAGAATTGATTTCACTGGCTGAAACCTGCGAATGGGTGCCGGAAAATCCTGCACGCAACCTGCGTGAAGCGATGCAGTGCCACTTCTTCTGTCATATCGTGGCAGAAATTGAACAAGTAGGTTGTGGTTATTCAGAAGCCTACCTCGGCCAGAACCTGGAACCTTTCTATCAGCGCGACAAGGAAGCCGGATTGATTACGTATGAAGATGCTCAGTACATGTTTAAAAACCTGATCATCAAACTGAATGAAATCGGGTATTACTTCGGTCAGAAAGTTGCCCTGCAAAACTCTGCCGACCTTGGCCAAAGCATTACGCTCGGTGGCTATGATGAAAATGGCGAACATGCGAATGCCGAAATGGATTTTGTGATTCTGGATGCCAGCAACTACCTGCATTTACCACAGCCTCCGCTTTCGTTTTGCTACACCAGCAAATCGCCAGGAAAGCTATTGGAAAAAGTGCTTGACGTAATCGGCACCGGTATCGGTATGCCACAGTTTGTAAGTGGTGAAGCCATGATGAAACGGGCCTTGTACAACTGGCCTGAATCGAAGGCAGGAAAACTGACACTTGAAAAAGCGAGACGTACCTGTATAGGAGCTTGTGTGGGAAGTTACATTCCATATGAAACCGGTCACCCTGTAGAAGGTCAGCCTAACCTGGGTAAAATACTTGAACTTGCCTTGAACGATGGATTTGATCCACGCACTAAAAAACAGGTAGGTCCCAAATCAGGCGATCCTGAAACATTCAAAACTTTTGAAGATGTATATGCTGCGTTCGAAAAGCAACTTGCAATACTGCGAAGAAGTACTTCGAAGGGGTGCCTGGATTGCCAGTATGCTGGCTGCTGAATACCTGCCGGTAACCTGGCGTTCGGTACTTACCAATGGTTGTATTGAATCCGGTGTGGATGTATGGAATGGTGGTGCCAACTACTATACGGTTGCCCAGATTTCGGTGGGTCAGGTAGATGCCGGAAACGGACTGATGGCTATCAAAGACCAGATTTACGATAAGAAAAAACTTACCTGGAAAGAATTGAAAGCACGCGCTTGCCGCCAACTTTGAAGGCGAATACGAACGCGTTCACAAGATGGTGTATGTAGATGCACCTAAATATGGCAACAACATCCACGAAGCCGATATGATGGTGAGAAGGGTGAACGATAGCATCCTGAATGCTTTTAATAATGTAGATGGCGGTGGTAATTACCTCGGCAGAGACACACTCTACAGAACATCACTCGACCAGTACACCAAGAGTATCCATAACCTGATGGGTAAAGTGACTGGTGCATTGCCTACCGGTAAAAAGGCTGGACAGGCCCTTACCGATGGTAGCTTATCCGCCATGCCGGGTACCGATGTCAACGGACCTACTGCGTTGGTTATGTCGGCTGCAATGGGTGGCGATCCTGTAAGATGGACTGCTACACACATGAACATGAAAGTGCAGCCCGATCAGTTGAAATCCCGCAAAGGCAGGGATCAGGTATTGGGTATCGTAAAAACCTTGTTCGACAATGGCGGCTACCACATTCAGTTCAACTGTCTGGATACCGACATGCTCCGCGATGCACAGAAACATCCTGAAAAATACCGCGACCTGGTGGTGCGTGTGGCAGGCTTCAGCGCCTTCTTCACCAAGCTGGACGTAGGTGTACAAAACGAAGTGATTGAGCGTACGCTTCAGACTTTTCATTAATCGCTGAATAAATCAAAACAACCGGACACGTTTAAGGTCCGGTTGTTTTCTTCACTTATTAAAAAATAAAAATCATGGGAAAAATAAAACGGATTGCCATTGCACTGGGAGCCGGCTATACCCCCGGAGTTAATTCCATTATTATGGGCGCAGCTATTGCCGCACATCGGCAAGGCTGGGAGGTAGTTGGTATTCGTGATGGCTTCGAAGGAGTGCTCTTTCCGGAGCGCTATCCCAACAACGGGCTGATTGACCTCGGGCCTGAGGCCGTGGGTAAGTTGAACCCATTAAACAGCGATGCCATGGGCACTGCTTCAATGGTTGATCCCTTTAATGTGCGCACCATCAACGAACTGGAAATGGTGGAAGAAGTGGACATGTCGGATGAATTGCTTGACAACCTGAAAAAGCAAAATATTGATGCTGTGGTCGCCATCATGATGGGTCGCGGCCTCAGCATTTTGCATAAACTAAATTTAAAAGGTCTTCAATCGGTGTGCATTCCTCGCTCAGTTGAAAATGACATGGCCTCCACGTCCGTTTCATTCGGATTCAATACGGCACTGAGTTTTACGATCGAAATGCTTGACCGCGCCATGGAAGCTGCCAAGTCGGCTAAAAAAGTGGGCGTGATTGAAGTGCTGGGTGCTCAGGCAGGTTGGCTTGCCTTGCAAAGCGGCACGGCTGTATTGGCTGATGCTGTTGTGTTGCCCGAGTATCCGTGTGATGTAAAGAAACTGGCCGAACACCTGAAGAGCCGCATCACGCAAGACCGTTCTTACGGACTGGTGGTAGTAGCCGAAGGTGCTACGTTTACCAACCTGCCGGGTGGATCAACAGAAACAAATGCTGAATTAAAGAAAGCACTTTCTCCGCTGGCTACTGAAGATGATAATGACAAATTCGTGATCAACCGAAGTGGCAAGGCAGCCAGTGTGCTGTCGCATGCACTGCAGCAATTGATGACGGATGATATTTATCCGCTGGTACTCGGCCCATGGACACGTGGTGGCAGTGCTACTGCCGTTGACCGTCAGCTTGGATTAGGCTATGGCTCGGCAGCTATTCGTGCCTTGCACTCCGAATCAATTCAGCACCATGGTTTCGTTCAATCCACCTGCCATGCAGTTTGTGCCATTGATTGATGCACTGAACAAAGTGCGCACCGTGAATAACGAGAGCTATTTTATTGATATCGCCCATTCATTGGGCATTTATACAGGAGCATAAAAAGCAACATCATGGAAAACTACTTAGATATAAAAGGCAGGGTACTCAACATTCAACGCTTTTGTGGTGAAGACGGACCCGGTACCCGCACCACCGTGTTTGTAAAAGGTTGCTCCCTGCGATGCAAATGGTGCAGCAACCCGGAAAGCATCCGGCCAAAGCCGGAACTTGACTTCAACCGGAAACTGTGTAAAGGCGCAAAGGAATGTGGGCTTGTGTTTGAAAGCACCCTTTCCACAAGGCGCATTTTATGTGGTGGATGGCGAGGATGATAAAGTACATGCCAACTGGGACTTAGCGAATTTGATTACCGAAGAGCAGGCCATACTTATGTCCTACCAGCGCCATTGGTGTTTTTGGAAAGATGATGTCTGCACGCGAAGTGCTGGACGAAGTGTTGAAAGATGAAAGTATGTACCGCAATACCGGAGGTGGTGTCACCATCAGCGGTGGCGAGTGCCTGCTTCAGCCTGATTTTGTAGCAGCCATATTACGCGGTGCTCAGGAAAGCGGCATTCATACTGCCATTGAGACGGCGGGCAATGTGCCCTGGGATTACATGGAGAAAGTATTGCAATATGTGGACCTGATGCAGCACGACAACAAGCTGATGGACCCCGAGCGGCATAAAAAATGGACGGGCGTGGACAACAAACGAATTCTTGCCAATTTCAAAAAGGCATACGAAACGTTTCCGAACAAAGAATTCATTACGCGCACACCGCTCATTCCTGGCATTAATGCTACTGAAGAACATATTCGTGCCGTGCTGGATTTCATCAAGCCTTACAAGAATGTAATTGATTATGAGTTGTTGCCCTATCACCGTTTTGGTCTGGGCAAGTATGAGTTTTTGGGTAAGGTGTATGAGTTGAAAGACTTTGAATCACCAAGCCTGAATTGCTAGCACACTTGCGCGGAATTATTGACGAAGCGTTTGGCCGCAAAACTGAAAGCATAACGTAAAGTTGATTAGTCCATGCCTCGTTAATGTTCATTGACAGGGCATGGCTCATTAACCAGAAGGTTTGAAATTCATACCGAAGCATGACATATTGAAACTGTTTTTAATGTTGTGGTTATCATCTACTCGATGTCCAATCTGGCTTCGCTGGGTATGGAACTTAATTTGGGTGAAACCATCAAGTCGCTCAGCAGCATCAGGCTGATTGTTTTAACGTTGGTTTTCGGTTGGGTCGCAGGACCGGCTTTCGCGTATCTTCTGGCTGAAGTGTTGCCGATAGAAAAAGCCTATGCCACTGGATTGATTATTTCAAGCCTGGCTCCGGTTGCACCGTTCTATCCAATTCTGATCCGTAAGTCGAACTCGGATAAAGACTTTGCTGCAGCGCTGATGCCATTAGCCATGGTAGCCACAGTGGTGATGCTGCCTTTAATGGGGCCATTTATGATTAAAGGCCTTACGGTTAATATCTGGTCATTGGCCAAACCGCTTCTGCTGTTGATCTTGTTGCCGCTTGTCAGTGGAGTTCTGCTAAAGTTGTATGCAACCCGTTTTGCTGACAGAATTTTTCCTGCCATGAAGCGCCTTGCCGGAATCTCCACGGTGGTCGCCATGCTTTTTGTACTGGTACTCTACTTTTCTGACTTCATCAGTATACTCGGCAGTTTTGCCATCGGTGCTCATCTGCTCTTCGTATTCGGCATTATGTTCATTTCGTATTACTTAGCCATTGGCCTTAAAAAGAATCAGCGCAGCGCCATCGCCCTGGGTATGGGCAGCCGGAATCCTGCCGCCATGCTGGTTGTATATATCGCTTTGCAAATTACAGATCCAAAGATGTTGCTCATGATTCTGCTTGCCGGTCCTATACCGGGCATTGCCTCCTATCTGATGGCGATGTTTTTTGGTTCGAGGGCTGTTAAAGCAACGGGAAAGACTTTATGAAATAACATGAAATCGATAAGAAATGGAATTAAGTGAAATCTTGTTTCTGGCATTAAAAATATTTGCCACCGCAGCTACTTTTTTAAGCTTACTGGATATCGGTTTGCAACTGGAAATGAAAGAAACCATTGTCGGCATCCGTAACCCAAGGTTTACGTTCTACACATTGTTATGGGGCTTCATACTCGGTCCGGCTATTGCCTATCTGCTAACGTTAGTGCTTCCCTTATCAACATACTATGCAAACGGACTTCTGATCATGAGTTTTGTTCCGGGTGCCGCCTATCTGGCCATGTTGACAGAGCGGGCCAAAGGTGATGTCCGGTATTCAGCAAGTTTTGTTTTGCTTACCTCGTTTGCCATGGTATTTTTTATTCCATTGGCGCTGCCCCTCATGGTTTCAGGCGTTTCCGTTACCTCATGGGATATCGCCAAACCATTGCTTATGCTGGTACTTTTACCACTACTCATTGGAATTTTTACACGAAAAAATTGGCTGGATTCTGCTAACCGCTGGAGACCGCTTGTTAAAAAACTGGCATCTGTTTCACTGTTTGGCGCATTGGCCACCACGATTGCAAGTTTCGGCAGTGGCATTGTACTGTCAGCAGGAAGTTTTGCGCTGGCATCACTTCTTTTATTTTACCTATTGGTAACAGCAGGTACCTGGTACTCTTCCTATAAATTTCCTTTCGAGCAGCGAAGTGTGCTTACGTTGGGTATTCTGTCGCGCAACAGCGGTCCGGCAGTTGCCATAGCCGTTAGCATTCCAAACCTGGCAAGTGAAACATTCGTGATAATAGGTCTGGGAATTATAGTACAGGTGGCCATGTCGTTTCCTCTCGCAAAAAGAGGTGGAAGAAAACATGGAAAACAGTCATCATAATTGAATCAAGTTGATGGAAGCAGAAAGCATAAAAAAGAGTCAATTAACCGGACTAGGCTTTAAGGCAAAATTGAAATTCTACCATTGCAGAAGCAGCTACGATTGCATTGCCGCTTGTCCGGAGGAGGCCATCACCAAAGGTGCTGATCGTTTTCCGAGCATGGCTTGCCTCAGCAATGAGTTGGAGCCCGGCAAGGCAGAGATTGATCCGGAAAAATGTACCGGTTGCGGAGAATGTATTTCGGTTTGCCCGAACCATGCGCTGGAAATGGTGAAGGTGTTGGCATGAATAAAAAATTGAGAACAGTATTTAAAAATATAAACTGATGAGTGCACAAGATATTTTCGGAATTGTAGCCATCCTTTACTGCGTGGCGAATCTTGGGTCAATGGGTCTCGAACTCAACCTGACCGAAACTATGAAATCATTAAAAAGCCCGAGGCTGATATCACTCACACTGGTATGGAGTTGGATTTTAGCACCAGCCCTCGCCATTTTGATTACGAAAATCCTGCCTTTATCCGATGCACATGCCGCAGGATTACTTCTTTTTAGTTTGGCGCCCACAGCTCCCATGTTACCTATATTAATCAGAAGAGCAAAAGCTGACATGGATATCTCTGCCGCCATGATGCCATTGGCAGTGGTGGGAACCGTAATTTTGATGCCACTCATTGCGCCTCTTCTAATCCCCGGGGCATCAGTAAGTAGTTTCGAACTTGCCAAACAGCTTATTATTACAGTGTTGCTGCCATTGGTAGCAGGTGTTTTAATTAAGGTTTATGCGAGCAAACTGGCAGATAAAATTTTTCCTTACTTCAAGAAATTGGGCAGCCTCACCACTCTGGCCTTACTGGCATTCACTGTAATCATGTATGGTAAAGAACTTCTGAACGCATTGGGTAGCTTTGCTGTGGCAGCACAGGTTCTGTTCATCGTGGTTACAGCATTTGTGTCGTATCTGTTTGGCTTTGGCATGAACCAGGCACAGCGAAGCGCGCTGGCGCTTGGCATTTGTTCGCGCAACGGAGGCGCCATGTTTGTGGCATTTACAACCTTCACAGTTCAGGATCCAAATTTTCTGGTAATGCTTCTTTTGGCAGTTCCGGTACCGGTAATCATGTGGTTGCTTTTAGCCCGATGGTTTGCTTCGAGGGCCGTGAAGGTGTCTGCATGAATTTAATTTATAAAACATGACCATGAGAAACAGTAAAACAATTGCAGCGACAGCCCTGATATACATCAGTTTTAGTGTCTGCACCTTCGCACAGGAAGAGAAAGAAACCAGTGGCAAATGATCCGGCAGCGCTTGCTAAAACCCTGGCCAATCCAATAGGTGCGATGATCAGTGTGCCCTTTCAGAATAATATGGATGTGGGTATTGGAGAGTTTAATGGATCCGCGAAATACCATGAACTTTCAGCCTATTATTCCTTTCGATCTCAATGAAAAGTTCAATCTGATCACACGTTATATTGTTCCGGTAATAGCACAACATGATATTACAACAGGAAAACACCCAGCAGTTTGGTTTAGCGGATGCTCTCGTCAGCGCATGGATTTCAAATGCTAAAGTTAAAAATGGTGTAGTGTGGGGAGTAGGCAGTGCTTTTTTGATACCGACCGCTACCAATGATTGGTTAGGATCCAAAAAGTTTGGATTAGGACCGACTGCCATTTTACTGAAGCAAACGAATGGCTGGACGTATGGCGGCCTCATCAATCAGGTTTGGTCGGTTGCCGGCAGTGAAAATGGAACAGATGTTAACCAGATGTACTTACAGCCCTTTGTTACCTACAACTGGAAAACCGGAACAGGATTAACCGTGAATACGGAGTTAACCCATTACTGGAATACTTCTCAAACCAATGCTTTTGTCAACATCATGGCAGGGGGCATTCTGAAATTTGGAAAACAAATTATTCAGGCCCAGGTGGGTCCCAGAATTCAGGTGGCTGCAACGGATGGAAATCAGGCTGACTTTGGAGTCAGAACTGCTTTGATCTTTGTGTTTCCAAAAGGATAGTAAATAGTACAATGTGAACAATTCAATATTAACCTTATTAATTTTTTTATTATGGCAACTATTTCAAATGCATCTGCACAAAACACGGCAAGTAATCTGCCCAAGGAAAAGCAAACCACACTGGGCCTATATGTAACGGCTGCTGAAGCCTACGAAAAATGGAAGGCTTCTCCGGATAGCGTATTCATCCTGGATGTACGCACGCCTGATGAGTATATGGACATAGGTCATGCAGAAATGGCCTGGAACATACCTGCTTTTTTGCAAAGCTGGCAATGGAATGAGCAGGCAAAACACTTCGGCATAAAACCCAATCCTGATTTTATGATCTCATGCCAAAGAGGTTTTTAAACCAGACGACATCATACTAATCACTTGCCGCTCGGGTGGAAGAAGTGCGTGGGCCGCCAATCAGCTTGCTGCGGCCGGATATAAAAATGTATTTAATATTACCGATGGTATGGAAGGCGATCTGGTAGACGACCCAAATAGTGTCTATGCAGGTAAGCGCATGGTGAATGGGTGGAAAAACTCCGGGTTGCCATGGACTTATAAAGTTGATCCGAAGTTGATGAAACTTCCGAATGTAAAATAATTGAGTTGAAATTTATCTTATAAAACAATGAAAAAGCTAAGCATCATTTTATCAGCACTTGTCCTTTTAGGATACACGCGTGTTCAGGCACAAGATCAAAAAGTGTACACCACCAGTTCCATTGAATATCTGTTCAGCTGGTCGGATGTAACAGACAACGGACAAAAGCTAAGTGGCCCGATTCGCTTTGCACCGGTCTTCAACTTTCAGAATGCTGTGAATAAGGACTTCTCAGAAAAAGTTGGTTTATTCCTGGGGCTCTCGATGAACAACGTTGGCTTTATCTATGATGAAGATGAATTTACCCGCAAAAAGGTGCGTTCCTACAACCTGGGTATTCCGGTGGGTTTCAAAATCGGTAACATGAATGGAGCCTATCTGTTTGGCGGCTATACGGTTGAGTTTCCCTTGAATTACAAAGAGAAAACGTTTATCAATGAAGAGAAAACTAAATTTAACACCTGGTTTTCTGACCGAACCCCGATACAACAAGCATGTAGTGGCCGGCATTCAATTCCCTTATGGAGCCAACATAAAATTCAGATATTATTTCACCGACTTCTATGATAAAGGTTATACGGATTCTACCGGTCAACCTTACCAGAATTTCAGTGGTAATGCGTTTGTTCTTTCACTGGGGATCGTATTTTTAAAGGGAACAGAATTCACATATAATAATTAATGAATTTCAAAAACCGATACCTGATTCTGGCAAGTTTGTGTTTGCTGCTATGCTACAGTGGGCTTACTCCTGTTTCTGCTCAATCACCACGCCAGAAAAAAAATGGAATTTTCTCACGGAAGTGTACATGCTGTTTCCGAACATGAATGGTGAAACAGGAATAGGCAATACGCTCACCGTGCCGGTAGATGCCAACACCGGAGATATTTTCAGTACACTGAAACTGGGTGGCATGTTATACCTGGAGGCGAACACAAAAAAGTGGGCGATCACTTCCGACTTTGTATTTATGAATCTTGAAAAAGATGTTACGCCCACCACACTCATTCAACTCCGGCGCAACAGGCGTTGATCAATATATATGGGAGGCAGCCGGGCTCTATCGGATCAATCACTTCCTGGAAGTCGGTGTGGGCGGAAGGCTGAATCATCTTGCTGCGGATATTAAAGGAGAGCGAAATGTTTTTCCAAATGACACGGAAGCATTTTCAGAATCACAGTCGAAAACATTTTATGATCCGGTGCTGATTACAAGACTGAGCACCGATATCAATGACAAATGGCTGTTTCAATTCCGTGGCGACCTCGGTGGATTTGGAGTGGGCTCTGATTTCACCTGGCAGCTACAGGCATATGCGGGTTATCGCTTTACGAAAGTGTTTCAGTTAACCGGTGGGTATAGAATTTTAGGAATTGATTATGACAAAGGAGTTGATAAAGAACGGTTCATTTTTAACATGAATGAATTTGGCCCGGTGGTCAGGTTGGGATTTAACTTTTAGTGATTGAAGTGTTGTTACACGATTAGGATGAGCCTGGAAAAATAACGACAACGTGCGTGGACGATACCTGCAACTGATTTGTTAGTACTTTTTATAAGTCTTGGTGTAAATACTACAAGCCAGGCACAAAATTCATCGGTTGAGTTCTGGCCGGAAACCGATATCTGGTACACGACTTAAGTCCTTCATGGCGACTATCCGCCTTCATGCCCTTTACCAAATATCACGAGAGTGCTAATCGTGATTTTAACATCTATCTGCAAGTTGATTATGCCTTTGGACCAACACGCACTCCATTCTTTAACAGAAGGATGGATGAAAACAAAGAACAGAAACTGAAAGGCTGGCTGGCCCGGGGCGGATACATGAGAGGCTGGAGCCTCTATGACAAGGGCGAGAGTTATACCGAAGACATGCTGTTTGCGGAAATTCACAAAAGGATTCCATTAAAGGACAAGTCTTGTTTTCACAGCGAATCCGTGGTGATACCCGTTGGGTTGGTCAGGATCCTAAATTCTCCTACCGCATTCGGTATCGCATCATGATTGAAAAAGAATTTACAGCCGGGAAAACCGCATCATCCCCTACATCAATGTGGAGCCTTTCTGGGATTCGCGATATTCGAAAGTGATCAAGACACGGGTGATTGGAGGAGCTACTTTTTCACGCGGTCCACTCGTTGCCTTTGAAAGCAATCTTACTTATCAATATGATGAGTCGTATAATACGAAACACCTCTATGCATTGAACCTTATCCTTCACCTGTTTTTTGAGCGACATCATCAGAAGCAGGAATGACAAGCAAGATATGGAGTCGAATGACGATGAGCCTATTCATCGATTGTGAGTCCTGCTTTGTCATGCGACACAAACCCACAAGCGTACGTGATCAGTGTGACTTATATCGCCATGATCCCTATGTGGTTATATTTTTAACATGTTCCGAACAGTAACATAATAGTCACCCCTTCGGGATTATGCAACATTGACTAACCATTCTAGAATACATAGCCCTGACGGGGCTGCATCATGACAAGACAGGGTGAAGCCCTGTCTGCCTGAGACGTGAATGGGAAGGCATAGCCCTGAAGGGGCTGCATTTAACAAGACAGGGTGACAGCCCTGTCTGTTTGAGATGTATATGAAGGATAGCCCGAACGGGCGGCATATGATTACACCCTTCCAGGGCTTTGCTTTGGTAGTCTGATTCATAACGCAGGGCTGCACCCTGCGTTATGCGAACTCGCCCTTTCAGGGCTTTGAAATAACTTAACAAAGTAGAGGTAGTTATCACCACTTTAGATTCACGTGTTTTTTTAGCGTTTCAGTAAACTGAAAATAACCGGGCATTGACTTTACGAATACTCATTGATGAGTATTCTTGAGCTCGATGATATTGGTCATATTTCCTGATCATTAACTGCATCCATCTTTATACAGTTGATCATCTCATCGATAAGCTGAAAAAAATACCATTATGGAAAATACCAGATTACAGGAAGCCCGCGAAAATAAACTCCCCTGGAAAAAATGGGGACCTTACTTAAGTGAACGCCAATGGGGCACCGTCCGCGAAGACTACAGTCCAAACGGTGATGCCTGGAATTTCTTTACGCACGATCATGCGCGCTCACGTGCCTACCGCTGGGGTGAAGATGGAATTGCCGGTATTTCAGATGACAAACAGCGTCTTTGTTTTGCATTGGCTTTATGGAATGGAAAAGATGCCATTCTCAAAGAGCGACTTTTTGGGCTTGACCAACAGCGAGGGTAACCATGGTGAAGATGTAAAAGAATATTACTTCTACCTCGACAGCACACCCACGCACTCGTACATGAAATATCTGTATAAGTATCCGCAGGCAGCGTATCCTTATGGTGATCTTGCTTCAGATAAACAAACAGCGCTCGCGGAATGAAATGGAGTATGAACTGCTCGATACAGGTGTATTTAATGAAGACCGTTACTTCGATGTGTTTGTTGAATATGCCAAAGCAGGTGCGGAAGATATTCTGGTGAAAATCAGTGCAGTTAATCGTGGACCCGAAGAAGCAGCAGTTGCATGTGTTGCCAACACTCTGGTTCCGCAATGACTGGTCTGCGTGGATTGCTGACTTCAAATCGGGCCGCAGCAAAGCCCACTACTCAGTCAGATCAAAGACAAGGCAGGTGAGCACACTTCACGGCATCCATTCCATACTGGGTGAATTTATGTTCTCGTGCGAAGGTGATGTGCCGTTGCTGTTCACGGAAAACGAAACGAATCATGAAAGACTTTTTCCGGGAACAAAGAATGAAAGCCCCTATGTAAAAGATGGCATCAACGATTATGTGGTTCATGGGCAATCAGGCGTCTGTAAATCCGGAAAAGAAAGGAACGAAAGCTTCGGCTCATTACAAGGTAAACATCGGTGCCGGTCAGACTTCCGTGATTCGTTTACGACTAACCAAAACATCTGTGGAAAGCAAAGCCAATCCTTTCGGAAAAGATTTTGATAAAGTATTTGATGACCGTCTTAAAGAAGCCGATGAATTTTATAAATCCGTGACACCTCCTTCTGTAAGTGCTGATGAGGCCAACGTGATGCGTCAGGCAATTGCCGGCATGCTGTGGAGCAAGCAGTTCTTTCTTCTTTGATGGCGACAACTGGCTGGACGAACATAACTCCAACCCATTGCATTCAGGATATCCAACATGCCCGAAACTCGGAGTGGTATCACATGCTGAACATGGATATTATCTCCATGCCCGACAAATGGGAATATCCCTGGTATGCTGCCTGGGATCTTGCTTTTCATACACTTCCGCTTTCCATTGTAGATCCTGATTTTGCCAAAGAATCAAATGGAGTTGATGCTTGCGCGGATTATACCTGCACCCCAACGGACAGATGCCTGCTTATGAATGGAACTTCAGCGATGTAAATCCACCGGTGCACGCGTGGGCCAGTTTGTTTCTTGCACCGATCAGAGATGGCGCTTAAGGGTGAGGCTGATGTAAACTTTTTACGATCAACCTTCAATAAATTACTAATCAACTTTACCTGGTGGGTAAATCGCAAAGACCGCTTTGGTAAAAATGTTTTTGAAGGTGGTTTTCTGGGTCTTGATAACATTGGCATTTTTGACCGCAGTGCTCCACTACCTACGGGTGGAAATCTTGAACAGGCAGATGGCACCGCCTGGATGGCGCTCTTCAGCCAGAACATGCTGGATCTGGCTAGCGAGACTGGCCGTGCATGATCCTTCCTATGAAGAAATGATGGTGAAGTTTACCCAGCACTTTCTATTCATTGCTGCGGCCATGAATAAGCCGGGTTCTGATGGAATGTGGGATGAGGAAGATGGATTTTATTATGACCTGCTCCGTTTACCCGATGGAAGTGCTACGCGACTTAAGGTACGCTCACTGGTAGGGTTACTGCCTTTGTGTGCCACCAGCATTGTTGAAAAGGAACAGCGTGAACGAATTCCCAATGCGATGGCAACGTATAGCGGAAAACTAGCGCAGAATGCCCGAACTCATGGAAACCATACACGCCACAGGCAAAGGACATTTTGGTGTAAATGAACGAGGAATTCTTGCTCTTGTTAATCAGGATCGACTGAGAAGAATTCTTTCGAAGATGCTGGATGAAAATGAGTTTCTCGGTCCGCATGGCATTCGTTCGATTTCGAAATTCCATGAGCAGCATCCTTATGTGATGCATGTGGGTGGCCAGGAATTCCGTGTGGATTATCTGCCGGCCGAATCGAACACCGGCATGTTTGGTGGTAACTCAAACTGGCGTGGTCCGGTGTGGATGCCGGTAAACATTATGCTGGTGCGGGCACTGCAACAATACTATTTGTATTACGGAGACAACTTTAAAGTGGAATGTCCTACCGGCTCCGGAAAGATGATGAACCTCTTTGAGGTGAGTAAGGAAATCAGCGACCGGCTTACCAGCACATTTACCCGTGATGACCAATGGAAAACGTCCGGTATATGGAGGTACTGAAAAATTCCAGACCGATCCAAACTGGCGAGACCTCATTCTCTTTTACGAATACTATCCATGGCGACAATGGTGCCGGCCTGGGTGCCAGTCACCAGACAGGCTGGAGTGGAGTGGTGGCAAAACTTATTCAGATCTATGGTCAAATGAATGCGGAGCAATTTCTCAAAGGCGGAATAGAAACCGCATTCATGAAGGGCACGAAAGAAACGGTGGAGAAAAAAGTTAAGTCATGATTTGAAAGTGCTGAGCACATTAATTTAAGGAGTGCAGCTAAACATTGCAAACCAATATGAAT
>CAWFDB010000011.1:0-1272500 GCA_963814575.1 uncultured Bacteroidota bacterium
TCCGAAGCGATTGTGGAAATTCCCGGGGCCTCCGGAAGCATCACCCCGGAGCCAGCCCAGATCACCGGGGATCCGCCCATCGCGAATGCGGCCGTTTCGGTGAGTTCTCCTCCTGCCTATCACTCCAGGCCCGGAGCCTCCAGGCGCATTTACCTGGACTTCAACGGAGGGATCGTCGCGGGTACGGCGTGGAACTCCAGCGAAGGCGTGGCCAGTTGGGATGTGAAGGTCTGGTCGCAGGATACGGACCGGACCACGTTCAACGACGCGGAACAGGCGTGGATGAAGAAGGTATGGCAACGCATCTCGGAAGACTATGCTCCTTTCGATGTCGATGTAACCACGGACGTCGCATACGACCCTGATATCTACACCGGCAACAAGGATAGGGTCGGTTGGTTGATGATCTGTGAACAAACAGACAACAACAACGTGGCGCTCCCCCACAGTGGCTCCGGCGGCGTGGCCTACGTCGGCGTTTTTGGGAATTCGTCCTACTCTCCCAACTATCAGCCGGCCTGGGTGTCCAGCACCAACGGCGGCGGAAGCGAGTCGATCATTTCTGAAGCGGCCTCCCATGAGATGGGTCACAACATGGGCCTCAGCCATGACACCACCAACGCCAACCCAAACGGCTATTACGGTGGCCACGGATCAGGAAACATTTCCTGGGGACCCATCATGGGAACCGGGTACAACCGCAATGTATCACAGTGGTCCAAGGGAGAATATTATGATGCGAATCTGCTTCAGGACGATTTGTCGACCATCAGCGGAAGGGTCGCCTACCGCACCGACGATCACGGCAACACGGTCGGAACCGCCACCGCGCTAACGGTCACCAGCGGCACCACCATCACCTCCACCACCCCTGAGAACGATCCATCGAATTCCAGCGCTGACAACAAGGGAGTGATTCAGACAGGTACCGATATCGATGTGTTCTCGTTCCAGACCGGGGCAGGCAATGTGGTTCTCAATGTGAATCCGTGGAAACAACCCTCGGGCACCTTCGGCGGCAACCTCGATGTATCTCTCGAGCTTCGCGATGCCATCGGAACGGTGATTGCCTTAAACAATCCCGACACCGCCACCACCGCCTCCATCAGCGCCACCCTGTCGGCGGGAACCTATTACCTGTTCGTGACCAACTCCGGCGCGGGCACCCCGTTGGTCTCGCCGCCCAGTGGCTACACCTCCTACGGCAGCGTCGGCCAATACTTCGTCAGCGGCACCATTGTGGATTCCACCCCCAATCTCCTCATCACTCCGGCGGGTGATCTGGCCTCGTCAGGAATCGCAGGCGGCCCCTTCACGCCATCCTCGCTACAATACACGATTCAAAACACCGGCACCACCTCGCTCAACTGGACGGCCTCAAAAGGTGCCGCATGGGTGACATTGAGCTCCACCGGCGGCAGCCTCTCCGCAGGAAGCTCGACCCTCGTGACGGTGACGATCAACAGCGCTGCCAACTCACTGGCGATCGGCAACTACAACGACACGGTGAATTTCACAAATACCACCAGCGGCAATGGCAACACCACCCGCAACGTCACGCTCGCGGTCACCGCCATTCCCGCCACCGTCACTCTCGGAAATCTCAACCCAACCTACGACGGAAACCCCAAACCGGTCACGGTCACCACGAATCCGCCCTCCCTCGCCCACAGCGTCACCTACACCCCCGCCGGCGTCCCGGTCAATGTCGGAACCTATCCGGTGACAGCCAACATCACCGATCCAAATTATTCAGGCAGCGCCTCGGGCTCGCTGGTCATCGCCAAAGCTTCGCAGTCGATCACGTTCGGTGCCCTCGCTTCCGTGACTGATGCGGAACCTCCCTTCTCGCTTGGAGCCACCGCCTCTTCCAGCCTCCCTGTTTCCTATGCCAGCTCCAACACCTCCGTGGCCACGGTTTCAGGAAACACGGTCACCATCGTCGGCGCGGGAAACACCACCATCACGGCCTCGCAGGCGGGAAGCTCGAACTACAACGCCGCCACCAACGTGCCGCAGACACTAACGGTTACCCGCCTGAACCCGCTCTCCGCTCCCGGCGGCCCCTACAAGGTGCTCATCAATCAAAGTCTATCCGTCAACGGCAGCACCTCACTCCCATCCGGTGTGGAAACGATCACGGCATACGATTGGGACCTCAACAACGATGGCAACTTCGGTGACGTCACCGGCGCAACACCGGCCGCAGTCAGCTACGCCGATCTAACAAACACCTGGGGAATGGTCCAGGGGGCGAATACCATCCAGTTGCGGGTGACGGATTCCGCCGCCAAGACTTCCACCTCATCCGCCACGGTCAACCTTCTGCTTGCCCTCACATGGGATGCGAACAACACCGGAGCCAACCAGACCAACGGTGCCGGCGCGTGGCTTGGTGCCAACCAATGGTGGGATGGCTCGGCCAACCTAACCTGGGTCTCAGGCTCCGATGCGGTCTTCGGCGGCCCCAGCACCGCTGGCGGCACGGTCACACTCGCCAGCCCGACTTCCCTCGGGGAACTGACTTTCAATACCTTCACCGGCACCTACACATTGGGCACCGCCGGCCAGTCCCTCACTGTTAGCGGCAACATGAAGAACAATTCCGCCTCGGGAGCGGTCACGATCAGCAGCCCCATCATCATGGGCGCGGCCCAGACATGGACGAACAATTCAAGCGGATTGTTGAAAGCTTCCGGTGGATTGGACAATGTCGGCAACCTTCAAACTTTCAACGGATCGGGCAGCTTTGACTTCTCCGGCACGGCCAATTTGATCACGGGAGCCGGTGGCATCACCATGAATGGTTCTGGACGGCTTATCCTCGGTGGTGGAGGCACGATTCCGGTTCATGACTACAGCGGCACAACAACGATCAACAACGGGACTGTGATGATCTCGTCCGGCAACCTTGGCAGCGGCAACCTCACCCTCAACGGCGGCGTGATCGAAACCTACTGGGCCACCAACTTCACCCGCCCCCTGGGAGCCGGTGTCGGGGAGATGCAGATCACGGGCGGAGCCAGCGGCTTCAGCCTGAACGGATCCACCGGCGCAAGCGTCATCATCAACAACAGCACCACTTACGAGGTCGTCTGGGGCAGCGCCTATTTCAATCCTTCCATGCTGGTTCTACAGGCGGCATCGGCCCAGAACTCTTCCGCGCTCACGTTCCAGAATAAGATCGATCTCAATGGTGCCACGCGCACCATCCACAGCTCCATCACCACCGGCACGGGCGCGGGTTCGGCCACCATTTCCGGCGTGATCCGCGACGCCACCGGCGGCTCGGCGGGCCTCATCAAGGAAGGCAGCGGCAAATTGATCCTCACGGGCGTCAACACCTACACGGGCGACACCACGATCAACGGCGGCAAACTGCAGATCGGCAACAACACTGCAAGCAGCCTTGGCAGCGGTAACTATGCCGCGAACATCCTCATGTCCGCCGGATCAACCTTGTCCATCTGGAGCACTTCTAACCAAATTCTCAGTGGGGACATCAGCGGCAACGGAAACGTGGAAAAGGCCTACGGCAACACCCTGACTCTATCAGGTCATAACACCTACACCGGCAAGACCTCCATCTCACCGCAAACCACCGCTGGCAGCACATTGAGCGTATCCTCATTCAACAGTGTCAACGGCGGGACTCCCCTGCTGGCCTACAGCTCCCTCGGTGCACCGACCACCGTGGCCAACGGCACCGTCACCATTGGCAATTCCGGCAAACAAGCGAGTTGCACCCTGCTCTACACCGGGTCTGGCGAGATCACCGACCGCGTGATCGATTTGCAGTTCAATGGTTCCGCCAAGCAAACCATCAATGCGGGCGGTTCTGGCCTGCTCAAGTTCACCAGCCCGTTCACCGTGGTCCCCAGCAGCGGTTCCACGGCCGGAGGCGTTAGCCTCAGGGGGACAGGAAATGGCGAAATCGCCGGAGGAATCGCGACGGCACCAGGCTTGTTGGAAAAACTCGACTCCGGCACCTGGACGATCAGCGGCGCGACCAACTTCGCCGGTGCGACGACGATCACCGCCGGCACGCTGGCTCTGGGCGCTAACAACGTCCTCTCCAACGCCTCGGCGGTCTCCATTGGCAGCGCCACCTTGGATGCGGCGACCTACACCGACACCCTCGGCACCTTGGACGTCACCAGCCGCCACCTCAACCATCAATCTGGGTGCCGGAGCGGCCCTCGCCTTCGCAGACAGCAGCGCCATCGACTGGACTGGCGGCACACTGAACCTCACCGGAAACTTCGTTCCCGGACGTATCGCTTCGCTTCGGCACCAGCAATTCGGGACTCACCTCCACTCAGCTCAACAAGATCTCTGCGGCTGGCTTTGGCTCCCTTGCTCTCGATGCCAACGGATATCTCACCAACGACGCCACCCCGCCAACCTTGACCAGCATCACCGACAACAAGAGCGGTGGCCCCGTCACCGTCAACACGGTGGTCACCTACACAATCGCCTTCAGTGAGGACATGGACTCCAGCACCCTCACCCCTGCCAGCTTCGGCAACGTTGGAACCTCCGCCGCCACGATCGGTTCCGTCACCGAAACCACACCTACCTCAGGCGTATTCACCCTGCTGGTCACGCCCACCAACTCCGGATCCCTCAGGCTCCAGATCAACGCTGCCTCCGTTGTAAAGGATGCCGCAGGCAACAACCTCGACACCGCCTCCGCCATCCTCGACGACACCACTCTAGCCGTCGATGGCACCCCACCCACCTTGACCAGCATCACCGACGACAAGAGCGGCGGACCGATCCCGGTCAACACGCTGGTCACCTACACCGTCACCTTCAACGAGGACATGGATGCCGGCACCGTCACCCCTGCCGACTTCGGAAATTCCGGCACCGCCACGATCACTCTCGGTGCGATCAACGAAATCACTCCCGGCGTATTCACCGTCGAGGCCACGCCGACCACGCGACGGCACCCTGCAACTCCAGATCCATGCCTCCGCCGTCCTCAAGGATGTCGCGGGCAACAACCTCGACACCGCCTCCGCCATCCTCGACGACACCACTCTAACGGTCGATGGCACGCCACCGACCTTGACCAGCATCACCGATGACAAGAGCGGCGGCCCGATCACGGTCAACACGCTGGTCACCTACACCGTCACCTTCAGCGAGGACATGGATGCCGTCACCGTCACTCGCCGCCGACTTCGGCAATGCCGGCACCGCCACGATCACCATCGGTGCGATCAACGAAATCACACCCGGCGTGTTCACCGTCGAAGCCACACCCACTGCGGCACCGGCACCCTCCAACTCCAGATCAATGCCGCCGCCGTCCTCAAGGATGTCGCGGGCAACAACCTCGACACCACCTCCGCCATCCTCGACGACACCACTCTAACCGTCGATGGCACCCCACCCACCTTGACCAGCATCGCCGACGACAAGAGCGGCGGACCGGTCGCGGTCAACACGCTGGTCACCTACACCGTCACCTTCAGCGAGGACATGGACGCCAGCACCGTCACTCGCCGCCGACTTCGGCAATGCGGGCACCGCCACGGTCACCATCGGCACGGTCACCGAGACCACGCCCGGCGTCTTCACCGTGCAAGCCACGCCGACCAGCGCCGGAACCCTGCAACTCCGGATCAATGCCACCGCCGTCCTCAAGGACGTCGCCGGCAACAACCTCGACACCACCTCCGCCATCCTCGACGACACGACCCTAACGGTTGACGGCACCCCGCCGACCTTGACCAGCATCACCGACGACAAGAGCGGCGGACCGGTCGCCGTGAACACCCTGGTCACCTACACCGTCACCTTCAGCGAGGACATGGACGCCAGCACCGTCACCGCCGCCGACTTCGGAAATGCCGGCACTGCGACCGTCACCATCGGCACGATCACCGAAACCACTGCCCGGAGTGTTCACCGTGCAGGCCACACCGACCAGCGCCGGAACCCTGCAACTCCAGATCCATGCCGCCGCCGTCCTCGAAGGACGTCGCGGGCAACAACCTCGATACCACCTCCGCCATCCTCGACGACACGACTCCTAACGGTCGATGGCACCGCCACCGACCTTGACCAGCATCACCGATGACAAGAGCGGCGGCCCGATCCCCGTGAACACGCTGGTCACCTACACCGTCACCTTCAGCGAGGACATGGACGCCGGCACCGTGACTGCCGCCGATTTCGGAAATGCCGGCACCGCCACCGTCACCATCGGCGCGGTCACCGAAATCTCACCCGGCGTGTTCACCGTGGAAGCCACGCCGACCAGCGCCGGAACCCTCCAACTCCAGATCCATGCCACCGCCGTGCTCAAGGATGCTCGCGGGCAACAACCTGGATACCACCTCCGCCATCCTCGACGACACCACTCTCACGGTCGATGGCACCCCACCGACCTTGACCAGCATCACCGATGACAAGAGCGGTGGCCCGATCCCGGTCAACACGCTGGTCACCTACACCGTCACCTTCAGCGAGGACATGGATGCCGTCACCGTCACTCCCGCCAGACTTCGGAAATGCCGGCACCGCCACGATCACCCTCGGCGCGATCAACGAAATCACGCCCGGCATGTTCACCGTGCGAAGCCACACCGACCACGGAAGGAACCCTCCAACTCCAGATCCATGCCGCCACGGTCCTCAAGGATGTCGCTGGCAACAACCTCGATACCGTCACCGCCATCCTCGATGACACCACCCTCACCGTGCAAAGCCCTTACAACAGTTGGTCCGCCAGCGCGGCATTCGATGCCGATGCCAACAACGACGGGGTCGATAATGGAACGGCATGGGTGTTAGGCGCGGCCGATCCATCCTCCAGCGCCACCGGACTCCTCCCCACCCTCGACAACACGGACCCCGAATACATCATCTTCACCTACCGCCGCAGCGACGCCGCGAATACCGACGCCAATACCGCGATCCAGGTGCAATACAGCAGCACCCTCGGCGTCTGGGTCAACGCCAGTCCACGACGGCGACAACATCATCATCCAGCCGACCGACAACTTCTATGGCTCCAGCCCCGGCGTTGACAAGGTGGAGGTCAGGATCAAGCGCAACCTTGTCATCGGCGGCAAATTCTTCGCCCGCCTCAACGTGGTGACCGCACCCTAAAGCCTTGCGATCCAGCCGGCTTGGAGAAATTTCCCACTTGCCGAAGAAAACGGGATTCATTGACCGTAAACTGCCAGTCGTCTGTTCATCGGCCACCCGGTTCAATCGATCTTATGAAAATCCTCCTTGGCGCCATCGCACTCACCACCACCTTCGCATTTTCTGCCCCGCCGCGTGATTCGGTGCCGGTTGACGCGCGGGAATGGCCAGCCAACTACCGGCTTCACGCAGGATTCTCCTCGCCCGCCGGAGGGGCGATTGAGTTGGGGAAGGATCTCGTGATTCCACTGACAAGCGCCTCGGAGCACGACGTGGCGGTGGAATATCCGGAAGATGGAGAGCCCGTTTTCCGCGTTTGGGCGGACGGAAAACTGGTCAAGGGACCGCAGGAACTCCAATTGCCGACCACCATGGAATTTCCCGATGCGAAGATTGATCTCGGTGCGGACTTCACCACATACGTTAGATTTGAGACCTCGGCGGGAGGCTCGCTCTTCTCCCTCTCCAACAAGACGGGGAAACCGACACCGGACGGCAAGTCCCTGTCCGTCCAACAGGGGAAGCTGGTTTACGACATCGGAGTGGCACCCGCCCTAGCGGGAGGCCGCAAGGTGGGCGACGGCAAAGCCCATACGGCGGTCCTGATGTCCCGTGGTGGGAACGTGCGACTTTGGCTCGATGGCAAGGTCATCGCGGAGAAGGCGGGATTCACGAATCCGGATGCGCCCGGTGGTGTGTTCAAGATCGGCGGCGATCTTGCAAAGGGCAAGATCGAGACCGTGCGCGTGTGGGCAAGGGCCCTTGAGGATGCGGAAGTGGAGACTCTTTTCAAAAAAGGCGGCTCCGGAGCGAACACCCCGGATTTCAGTTATATTCCAGCGGAGAGCGTGGTGCGTCCCGTCATCAAGCCCGCGCCGGGGGCGACGGTGACAAGCTCGTGGGTGCAGGAACTTGAACGCAGCGACCATTCGGAGATCGTGGGCGGCTGGAATGACAAGACACTTGCCGAAGGGCGTGAGATCTACACCACCTATTGCATCGTCTGCCATGGCACGAAGGACCAGCCCGGTTCGCTGCCGACGGCGCTGCGTTTCGCGGAAGGCACGTTCAAGAACGGTGCGGATCCCTATTCGATGTTCCTGACGCTGACCAAGGGCTACGGCCAGATGGTTCCGCAGCCGCAATACACCACCGCGCAAAAATACTGCGGTCATCCAATACATCCGCGAGACCTTCCTGCGGCCTCACAACGCCACGCAATTCACCGCGGTGACGCCGGACTATCTGGCATCGTTGCCCAAGGGACTGGCCCGGGCCGAGGCGGAAAAGGAGGATCGCTCGCAGCCGCCATACCAGCGGATGGACCTCGGCCCGGCCCTGTTCTGGACCTATCAGGTCGCGCCGGGAAACATCGCGCAGAAGGGAATCGCGATCCGTCTCGACGACGGCCCCGGCGGTGTCAGCAAGGGCCGCGCGTGGATGGTTTACGACCACGACACGATGCGCGTGGCCGCCGCGACCACCGGCGATTTCGTGGATTGGAAAGGCATCGCCTTCGACGGCAGCCACGGCACGCACACCAGCCTGACGGGCGAGCGGCACTTCGTCGAATCCGGTCGGCCCCGGCTGGGCATCGCCGGAAGGCAAATGGGACGACCCGCGTCCGCTCGGCAACGACGAGCTACCTTACGGTCCGCTGCCCCGGGAGTGGGCGCGCTACGAGGGAATGTATCTGCACGGCGGCAACGGCGGTCATCGCCGCGAACATCGGCGGCACGCGCGTGCTCGAATCACCGGGCTGGCTCGACTACGGCACGACGCCCGTTTTCACGCGCACGCTGAATGTCGCGAGCCGCCGCAAAGACCGCTGCTGCTGCGCGTCGCGCCGGACACGGTGAACGTCGTGCTCACCGGCGACGGCACGCTGCGCAAGGACGGCGGGTTCTGGATCGCCTCGCTGCCCGGCGGCGCGAAGACCCGGCTCTTCATTTCGCGGGCCGACGCCGGCCTCGCTCGACGCGCTGGCGAAGAACCTTCACCACCCGCTCGATCTCGCGCCGCTCACCCGGCGGGCCGCCGCGCTGGACCGCAGGAAGTCACCACCACCTCGGAGGCGGGCAGAGCGGACGGCCGCGTTCATCGCGGACACCTTCCCGCTGCCCGTCGACAACCCGTGGCAAAGCTGGATGCGCCCCGGCGGCTTCGATTTCACGCCGGACGGCAAGGCCGCGATCGTCGCGATGTGGAATGGCGATGTCTGGCGCGTGGATGGCGTGATGGACCCGCGCCCGCGACCGCTGACGCTGGCGGCGCATCGCCAGCGGACTGTTCCAGCCGCTCGGCGTGAAGTTCCGCGGCGACGAACTCTTCATCACCTGCCGCGACCAGCTCGCGCGCCTGCGCGACCTCAACGGCGACGGCGAGATCGACTTCATCGAGTGCTTCAACAACGACCATCAGGTCACCGAGCATTTCCACGAGTTCGCGATGGGCTTGCAGACCGATGCCGCGGGCAATTTCTACTACGCCAAGTCCGCCCGCCACGCGCTGCCCGCGCTCGTGCCGCACCACGGCACGCTGCTGCGCGTGAGCGCCGACGGCTCGCGCACCGACATCCTCGCCACCGGTTTCCGCGCCGCGAACGGCGTGTGCGTCAATGACGACGGCACCTTTTTCGTCACCGACCAGGAAGGCTACTGGACGCCGAAGAACCGCATCAACCGCGTCAAGGCCGGCGGCTTCTACGGCAACATGTTCGGCTACACCGACGTCACCGACACCGTCCGACTCCGCGATGGAGCAGCCGATGGTCTGGATCACCAACGACAAGGACCGCAGCCCCGCCGAACTGGTCTGGGTGCCGAAGAACGCATGGGGCACGCTCGGCGGCATCGCTGCTCAATCTCAGCTACGGCACCGGCCGCGCGTTCATCGTGCCGCACGAGGAGGTCGGCGGCGAATGGCAGGGCGCGGTGTGCGAGCTGCCGATGCCCGCCTTCGCCACCGGCATCATGCGCGGACGCTTCGCCGCCGATGGCGCGCTCTACACCTGCGGCATGTTCGCTTGGGCGGGCAATGCCGACCGCGCCCGGCGGCTTCCACCGCATCCGCCGCACGGACCAACCCGCCCATCTCCCGCTGGCCATCCACGCCACAAAGGGCGCGCTCACGGTGACCTTCAGCGATCCGTTCGACCAGCGAGCGTGAAGCCCGAGAATTCGCCATGAAGGTCTGGTCCCTGAAACGCAGCGCCAACTACGGCTCCAAGCATGAGAACGAACATCCTGTCGAGATCCGCTCGGTTTCCGTTAGTTCGGATGGTCGCGGCATCACATTGGATATCCCTGACCTTGCGCCAACCTGGTGTTACGAACTGATCGTGAAATTGAAGGGTGCCGACGGCACTCCCTTCGAGCGTTCCATCCACGGCACGATTCACGCGCTCGACGAAAAATGACATCCGTAGCTGCTTGATTCCGCGATATGGCCATTGGCGGTTCCGGAAATTCGAGGAAAGAAACCGGCCTGTGGTCGTAATTCTTCAGCGCCAACCGCAGGCCCACATGGGTGGATTGGATTCAAACTGAAAAAAGCGATTCCTCACCTCCTCAGACTCCGGGGAATGTTCCGCGGGGGGCGCAAATTGAGATTCTGGCTGAAATGATTCGAAAACCAATGATCAGGGGATCCCTACGAGCGCCGATGTTTCTGGCCGCGTCGATGTTGCTGTCCAAGGCTGGAGACCTCACCGCGACCTGGGGCGTCCCGAAGGAGATGAAAGTCATCCTGGAGGACAATTGCCAGTCCTGCCACGAGGACGGGACCACCAAGGGAAACATCCGACTCGACAACCTTGACACGCTGCAGCTCGACGCCCGGCTCGACCTGATGAACAAGATGCTGGAGCAGGTGTATCTCAAGCAGATGCCACCGAAGAAGAAGAGCCAGCCTTCGGAAAAGGAGCGCGACGATCTAACCGGTTGGATCTGGGAGGAACTCCACACGCACAACGCCTCGAAACTGGAGGACAAGCTCCGTTATCCTTCTTACGGCAACTACGTCGATCATGAGAAGTTGTTCAGCGGTGAGATCAAGGAGGCTCCCTACACTCCGGTGCGGCGCTGGCTGGTGAGCCCGCAGATCTTTGAACAACGCGTGTCTGACGTGTTCGAACTCGAGGGCAAGGAACGCGAGCGTGGCTTCTATGGCGTGACCAACCCGTTCCTCCTGCCGGATAGCGCCGGGGTGCGCTACTATGACAACGGAACCCTTGATGGCGGCAGCCTGTTGGTGATGCTCACCAACGCGCAATGGATTTCCAACAAGCAGATCTGGCCGGCCCGCGTGAAAAGCGGCGAGGTCGGAGCCAGCGATTTTCCGGATCCCAAGGACAAGTGGTCGCCAAGGCAAACTCCCGCCGCATTCGAGACCATCATTCTCAGGAAATCCGCACCCACGGATGGCGAGGTGATCGATGCCATTCGAAAGCAGTTCGATCTCGTGCTCCAACGTCAGCCCACGGACACCGAATTGTCGAAATATCTGGATCTGACAATAACCGCCATCCATCTCGGCGGCAACACGGAAGGACTCCGGCAGATGCTGGTGACAGTGCTGTTGGAATCCGAGTTTCTCTATCGGCTCGAGTTCGGGGACGGGGCGACCGACAGTCACAGCAGGAAGATGCTCTCGCCCCGCGAGGGTGCCTTCGCCATCTCCTACGCATTGGGCGACCGCGGACCGGATTCGAAATTGCTGGAGGCCGCCGCCAGCGGACGACTCAACACCCGCGAGGACTACGAACGGGAAGTCCGACGCCTGCTGGCCGACCAGAACTACTATCGCGGGCCGATTGATCCGGGACTGAACGGAATGCAACAGGTCTCCCACGTCACCTCCCACCCGCGAATCGTTAGATTCTTTCCGCGAGTTCTTCGGCTACCCCTCCGCCACCAGGATCTTCAAGGATGTCGAGCGGAGCGGCGGCGTCTATCAGAACCCCGGTCGTGGCAGCCTTGAGACACCGGGCTTTCTCGTGGACGAGGCGGATCAGGTCGTGGATCTCCAGCTCGGGAAGGACAAGAACGTGTTTGAGAACCTTCTCACCACCGACGAGTTCTTCGTCTATCATGACAAGGACAACGAAACCGGGCGTCAGGTGATCGCCGAATGGAGGAAAGTCTGGGATAAACTCAAGGACACCCCCTGGAAGACCGACTGGGAGCGGGTCATCGCTGACAACGAGGAGTTGCTGAACTCGGCCAAGTCGATCCGGCTGCCGAAGGACAAGAACCAGAAACGCGAGTTTCTGCGCCTGATGTATTTCTTCAGCGATTCCTTCGGAAAAGGGAGAACCCCCTTCACCACCATCTCGACCGCCCACGGTTACCGCTACAATCATTCACCCATCTACAGCCTTCCACCGTCGCCTCTCCGCGGTCGCTACGGGAACGTGGAGAACCCGAAGTTCAAGGGCCTGGATGATGAGGAACTTTGGGATTACCCGGTCGAGCAGCCTTTCAAGATCGCGAACCGCAAGGGAATCCTCACGCATCCGGCCTGGCTGATCGCCCATGCGCAGAACACCCAATCCGATCCGGTCGTCCGCGGCCGGTGGGTGCGTGAAAAGCTACTGGCCGGACGCGTTCCCGACATCCCGATCACCGTCGATGCGGTCATTCCAGAGGATCACCAGAAAACGCTGCGCGACCGCCTTGAGAAGGTGACCTCGGCGCAGGAATGCATCAAGTGCCACCAATACATGAATCCCCTCGGCGTGCCGTTCGAGATGTATGACGACTTCGGCCGCTACCGCACCATGGAGCCGCTCAAGCATCCCGAGAACGTGATCGGGAAAAACGGACCTTACGAGATTTACAAGACCCTTCCCGTCAACGCTTCCGGAGTGCTGGACAGCACCGGCGACCCCGCCTTGGATGGAAATGTGACCAACGCCATCGACATGATCGGTCGTTTGGCGAAATCCCCAAGAGTCCGTCAATCGATCATCCGGCACGCGTTCCGCTTCTACATGGGTCGTAACGAGATGCTATCCGATTCCAGGACTCTGATTGATGCCGACAACGCCTACGTCAAAAGCGGCGGAAGCTTCCAGGCGGTCATCGTTTCCCTGCTCACCTCCGATTCATTCATCTATCGAAAATAGCCGGTTCAGGCCGCTCACCGAAATGCACCCATTCACGATGACTCGAAACTCCAAGATCACCCGGTCGCTTGTGGCGGGATTTGTTTTCGCCACGCCAGGCCTGACGGTCTTCGCCGCCCCGGATCCCCATCAGGCTTTTGAAATACCGAAGAATGTGGGGATCATCCTGGAGGACAATTGCCAGTCCTGTCACGAGGCCGGAACCACCAAGGGAAACATCCGCCTCGACAACCTTGAAACGCTTGCCCTCGACGCCCGGCTCGACCTGATGAACAAGATGCTGGAGCAGGTGTATCTCAAACAGATGCCGCCAAAGAAGAAGAGCCAGCCTTCGGACAAGGAGCGCGAGGATCTAACCGGATGGATCTGGGAGGAACTCCACACCCACAACGCATCGAAACTCGAGGACAAGCTCCGCTATCCATCCTATGGCAACTATGTCGATCACGGGAAGCTGTTCAGCGGCGAGATCAAGGAGGCACCCTACACTCCCGTGCGACGCTGGCTGGTGAGTCCGCAGATCTTCGAGCAACGCCTGCTCGACGTGTTCGAACTGGAAGGGAAGGAACGGGAAATCTCATTCTATGGCGTCACCAACCCGTTTCTCCTCCCCGACGCCGCCGGCATTCGGGATTACGACAACGGCACCCTCGATGGCGGCAGCCTGCTGGTCATGCTCACCAATGCGGAGTGGATCTCCAACAAGCAAATCCGCCCGGCGCGCGTGAAGAACGGCGAGATTGGTGCCGGTGATTATCCCGACCCCAAGGACAAATGGTCTCCGAGGCAGACTCCCGCCGCATTCGAGACGATCATTCTCAAGAAGTCGCCACCGACCGATGAGGAAGTGATCAATGCCGTTCGCGAACAATTCAACCTCGTGCTTCGTCGGCCGCCCACGGATGGCGAACTGACGAAATATCTGGATTTGACAAAAACGGCCATCGATCTCGGCGGCAACACGGAAGGCCTCCGCCAGATGCTGGTGACAGTCCTGTTGGAGTCGGAATTTCTCTATCGCCTCGAGTTCGGCGACGGAGCAACCGACAGCCACGGAAGGAAAATGCTTTCGCCCCACGAGGGCGCCTACGCCATTTCCTACGCCTTGGGCGACCGCGGACCTGATGCCAAGCTGCTAGAGGCCGCCACCAGCGGACAACTCAACAACAGGGAGGACTACAAGCGCGAGGTGCTACGCCTGCTCGCCGATGAGAATTATTACCGGGGGCCGGTTGATCCATCCATCAGCGGCATGCACATGAATTCCCTCGTGACCGCGCATCCCCGGATCGACAGGTTCTTCCGCGATTTCTTCGGATACCCATCGGCCGTTAAAATCTTCAAGGATCCGGAACGGAGCAGCGGCACCTACACGAACGCGGATCGCGGAAGCCTCGGGACACCCGGCTTCCTCGTCAATGAGGCGGACATGATCGTGAACTGGTGCCTGGAAAAGGATCAGAACGTCTTCGAGAAACCTCCTAACCACTGATCAATATTTCGTTCTGCACAATTTCGACAACAAGACCGGCAGTGAAATCGTGGAAAGTTGGCGGAAGGTCTATGAGGAACTGAAGAACACCGATTGGAAAAAGAATCCCGAGAAGGTCGTGCAGGATCATCAGGAAATGCTGTCCAAAGTCCTCAGGATCGCTCCGGGGAGTGAAGGCAAACCAGTCGCCATAACAACACCCTGACAAGGTGCATGACGCACTTCGAGTTCACCTTCGGCAAGGGCCACAATCCATTTCCTGTTTTCCCTGGCAGCACGGCTACTCGTATTGGCACACACCGATCTACAATCTTCCCAAGCCTCCGGGGATTGATGGGAGATATGGCGATGACCAACTCCTCGACTATCAGTCCCGTCCAACCTTTCAAGATCGAGAACCGGATGGGCATCCTCACGCATCCCGCGTGGTTGATCGCGCATTCCCAGAACACCCAATCCGATCCGGTCGTCCGTGGCCGATGGGTGCGCGAGAAACTGCTGGCCGGACGGGTTCCCGACATTCCAATCACTGTGGATGCCGTCATTCCCGAGGATCACCAGAAAACGCTCCGCGAACGCCTCAGAAGGTGACCTCGGCACAGGAGTGCATGAAATGTCACCAATACATGAACCCGCTCGGTGTGCCGTTCGAGTTGTATGACGACTTCGGCCGCTACCGCACCGTGGAACCCCTCGAACATCCCGAGAACATCATCGGCAAGAAGGAACGCTACAATCTCTACAAGACTCTCCCCATCGACTCCCGTGGAGCGCTGGATGGAACCGGCAATCCCGTGCTGGACGGACCGGTGGCCAGCGCAACGGACTTGATCGCCCGCTTGTCAAAATCCACGAGGGTCAGACAGTCGATCATCCGGCATGCTTTCCGCTTTTACATGGGGCGCAACGAGATGCTTTCCGACTCAAGAACCCTGATCGATGCCGACAACGCCTATGTCAAAAGCGGCGGAAGTTTCAGGGCTGTCATCGTTTCCCTCCTGACATCGGATTCCTTCATTTACCGAAAATAGTTGAAAGGGCACCTGCCCCTACCCGTAACCGCACAGATTGGATTTATTCCGCCGCCACCAAATCATATGAACGACAGACGCGACTTTGTCAGAAATGCCTTCCTCGCCATGGGGGGATTGTCCCTGCCGGGCTTCATCCCGAGTCTGTCCGCATCGCAGCTGAGCGTGGCACCGTCCGGCACTCCCCCCACCCGTTTCATTTTCATGCACCGCGGCAACGGGCTGTTCCCCAAGGTGATGGTGCCGCCTTCCTCGGTCCCAAGGAAATGGAGAAGGAAATCGCAACGAGGCCTACGAGGTCGATCTCGACAAGCACGAGCTTCCCGCATGGATGGCTCCCCTGACCGCCCACAAGGTTCAACTCGTAAATCGTATCCTCTATTTCTTTTATATGTCTCTCAATTACAGTCATTAGTTAGATTCAAGATTTCCAATTTGTCACAACCGATTGGCTCTTTTGCTTGCTTTGGAGTCGCGCGGGTATGTGTGGCAAGCAAATGTGCCAATGTTCGAAGCACCGAATCTGTCCCGCGGCATTGTGCATAACGTTTGTGTATGTGTATTGATGATATATTCCTTATATAAGAATCGGCCAAAAACGGCCTAAATGAAAGCATTTAGGCCGAAAATGGTTGATATTTATTTTGTGCAGTCTAGTCACCACCCTCCTTGATTTGCTTCTTCGAAACAATATGATCCAACGGACTCTTTATCTTATCAAGCGCAAATCTGCTCACGTGCGCATAAATCTCGGTCGTCTTTGGCGACTCATGTCCTAACAGCACCTGTATATACCGGGTCGAGGTTCCAGACTCCAGCAGGTGTGTGGCAAAAGAGTGCCTCAACATATGCAACCTTACAATCTTTTTTAATCCTGCCTTCTTCGCAGCCTGCTTAAACACATGCTGCAAACTGCTCGCACTATAGCGCTCTCCGGCCCGGCCTTCAAACAACCAGAAACCAGGTTTAAATTCCTTCAGGTACTGCTCAAGCATAGGCACCAGGTTTTGAGATAACACAGTCTGTCTGTCTTTGTGCCCCTTACCACCCCTTATAAAAACAATGTGCCTGTCAAAATCAGCATCACCAATCCGCAGGTTCAGCATCTCACTGCGCCTGAGCCCGGCAGAATAAATAAGCATAAGCATAGTCCGGTGCTTAATGTTATCGAGTGCCTCAAAAATACTTATTACCTCTTCCTGACTCAATATTTCTGGCAACCTCTTGTCCTTCATAGGCCGCTCCAGGTAATAGACCTTTCTGTCCTGCATCAATACTTTTTCATAGAAGAACTTAATCGAATTAATCGCCTGGTTCTGCGTGCTCTTGCTAAGTTTTCTCTTCTCAATAAGAAACAAAATGAAATTTCTGATCTCCGTTTCCGAAATATCAACAGGATGCGATTCGTAAAAGAAAAGTAAAAATTCTTTGAAATGCTGCAAGTAAGTCCGCTGTGTATTTTCACTATACCCGCGAAGTATTAATTTTTGTTCCATCATGCGCATCGCTTGCAGTTGATCAGCCGACAGCTCTTTTATCTGTGAAGCCGGTAAAATTTTTTCAACTTTCTGTGCTGATGTAATCTTTTCCGGCACCTCGCGCTTCAATTCCTCAGTGGTTTTCAATGCCGAATAGTCAACCCACACCTTCCCCTTTAAGCACGCAATGATTTTTGTGAGCGCATCAGGCTCATCAGGAACATACCAGCATTTATTGGTAGCGCTGAATTTTGCCAGCGGTATCTTCTTTACTTCGCTGTTTACCTCAAAGTCCTTGTCAAAGTAAATACCCAGACACTGTGCTTCCCGGTGAAACAATTTCTTTATTACAACTGATTTTCGCTCATCCATGTAAAGGAATATCAAACAATATAATAAAAAAATTACGCCCAGTCTATTGGGTGCTTTGGCGGCATTTCAGATTGACGCAGCCTGCCTTCGTTTTAAACTTTCCAGAAGTAATAAAAGCAATTCTTTTTCACCTTAAATCACAAACCAGATTCGTGGCGAGTTGATTTCGTGGATGCTGGTATAGCGTCAAATTGAAATGCAGCCGGAACTTTTAAATCAATCATGATCATCAATACGCTCTGGCTCCAGACTCCACTTGGCTGGCGACCGCCACAAACTAGAGAGCAGCAACTCACGCATGAAAATAAATTCCTTCGGCAGTTTGTCATACATCTTTTCAAAATGCTCGGCATGCTGCAACAGCTCACGCTTCCATTCCTCCCGGTCAATATCCATGATGCTTTCAAATTGTTCAGGCGTGAAATCAAGCCCTGTCCAGTCAATGTCGTCATAGGTAGGCATCCAGCCAATCGGACTTTCCACCGCATTCGATTCGCCCCGTATCTTCAGCACAATCCATTTCAATATGCGCATGTTGTCGCTGAAGCCCGGCCAGATAAATTTTCCTTCTGCATCTTTGCGAAACCAGTTCACACCAAAGATGCGCGGAGGTGCCGGCAGACTCCTTCCAAACTGCAGCCAGTGATTGAAATAATCGCCCATGTGATAGCCGCAGAAGGGCAGCATGGCAAACGGATCGCGTCTCACCTTGCCTACTTCACCAAACGCAGCGGCTGTAGTCTCAGATCCCATCGTAGATGCGAGATACACACCATAGGCCCAGTTCGATGATTGATAAACCAGCGGAATAGTAGTACTTCTTCTTCCTCCAAAAACAAAGGCACTCACCGGCACACCATTCGGATTCTCCCACTCTGAATCGATAACCGGATTATTTTTTGCCGACACCGTGAAGCGACTGTTGGGATGCGCTGCCGGTTTGCCCGATGCGGGATCATACTTCTGCCCGCGCCAGTCAGTTAAATTGGCGGGCGTCTCCTTCGTCATTCCCTCCCACCATACATCGCCCTCTTCGGTAATGGCCACGTTGGTGAAAATAGCATCGCGCGAAATGGTAGCCATCGCATTGGGGTTTGTCTTCTCATTCGTGCCCGGTGCCACACCAAAATATCCTGCCTCCGGATTGATGGCATATAACTTTCCATCTTTGCCCGGCTTGATCCACGCAATATCATCGCCCACGGTAGTTACTTTCCATCCATTCAGTTCCTGTGGCGGAATGATCATGGCGAAATTGGTTTTACCACAGGCACTCGGGAAAGCCGCAGCCACATAATCTTTTTTTCCATCAGGGCTTTGCACACCCATCAGCAACATATGTTCTGCCAGCCAGTTCTCATCATTGCCCATCACCGAAGCAATGCGCAACGCAAAACATTTTTTACCGAGCAGCGCATTGCCACCATAGCCAGAGCCATATGATACAATCGAGCGCTCTTCCGGATAATGCACAATGTATTTTACGGTTTGATTGGTAGGCCACTTCGCATCTTCCTCGCCAGCGGCTAACGGTGCCCCTACAGTGTGAAGACACTTTACAAATTCTCCGTCATCTCCCAGCACGTCCATCACGCGTTTGCCCACGCGCGTCATCAGATGCATATTCACCACCACATATTCTGAATCGGTTATTTCAATTCCTATTTGTGAGATGTTTGAACCTACCGGCCCCATACTGAAAGGAATCACATACATGGTTCTGCCTTTCATACTGCCACTCAACAGCGGATGAAGTGTCTGTTTCATCAGCTTAGGCTCCATCCAGTTATTGGTTGGTCCGGCATTTTCCTTGCGCTTGCTGCATATATAGGTGCGGTCTTCAACGCGGGCAACATCACTCGGGTCCGAGAAGCAGGCAAAACTATTGGGGCGCCTGGCCGGATTAAGCCGGATGAACGTACCCTTGCTTACCAGCTTTTCGCAGAGCGAATGATATTCTTCAAACGATCCGTCACACCAGTGTATGCTGTCAGGTGTGCACAGATCGCGTATCTCTTCTACCCAGCTTTTTAATTCTTTGTGAGCCACGGCATAGGTGGACTTTTCAACTGTTTCAGTAACCATATAAATAGGGATAAATCTGCTTATTCTTATGGCAAATTAAGAAGGTAAACGGTCAAAAGGAAGGCTATAGAAATGATTAGTACTACTTTGTCTTGTTGATAATCCATAGGGGTCCTGAAGGCCTGCCTCACCGGTAGGCAGGGATGCAATGTGATTAGCCACAGGTTTCAACCCGGGGTAACTGGAATATGAGTTCCGGATGGAACGATTGATTATTTCGGATAACAGGGTAAGCTTTTATTGTTTTAACAAACTCAACTTGTTTGACTATGTCCCGATAAAATAAAAATGCCTCTCCATTACCTGATCATGAAGAGGCATCATTACAAAATAAATAAATCAGAGAATCGTCTTCAGGTAATTGATACAGTTCTGTGTGCTTTCCATCGGGGTGGAAGGATAGGTTTCCTGCTCCACAAAGAATTTCTTCATGCCCGATTTCTTTGCATGGGTGAACATACTTTTATAATCAATCGATCCTGTACCCAGATCAGCGTTATTTTTTGAATTCGTCTTGTCCATATCCTTCACATGCCACAACGGGAAACGGCCCGGATATCTTTCAAAATACTTAACCGGATCATAGCCGGCATTGATCACCCAGAAAATATCCATTTCCCATACCACAAGTTTAGGGTCAAGCAACTGAAGCATCGTATCAAAAATCAACTTGCCATCCACAAGTCCAAATTCAAACGCATGGTTGTGATAACCCATCTGCAATTTGTATTTCTTCGCTACCTCGCCCGCTTTGTTCAGGGTTTCACAGGTCCTTTTCAAAGCATCCATCGAACTGTATCGTTCCTTCGCCAGGGAAGGCACTACTACATACGTCTGCCCAAGTAATTTGGCATCTTCGCAGGCTTTATCCCATCCGCTGGTAGTCATATCAAATCCATAGTGGCCGCTCACGGTTTGCATTCCGATGCTTTTCATGAAGGTACCAAACTCAGCCACCGGCATATCGAACAGCTTGCCGTCTTTGTAGCCATAGGTCTCCGCTTCCGTATAGCCCATAGATGCTACCGAAGACAAAATGCTTTTCACATCACTCTTGATAACATCACGTAAGGTGTATAGTTGCAAACCAATAGCCTTAGTCTTTTTAGCCTCAAGCAAAGAAGGAATCGCCAGCATGCCTGCAGCTGCCAATCCTGAAGTTTGAATAAATTTTCTGCGATCCATTTTTAAATGATTTTAGTTTTGTTTTGTACTGCACATAAGTTCATCAACATCAAAATTCTCTTCACGTCTCTTATGGTTTAGGAGCGGGTGCCTTAAATACAAACTGACGGGTAGTTGACTGCGATGGCACTCCGTTCGCTCCGGCATCTTCATACGAAACCGTAAGCACATAAGCCGAAGTTGCCGCCAGCCCTTCTTTGGGTGCAGGTGCAAAATTCACCTTTCCGGATAGCGGCAGGCTCACCACCGTATTCTCTTTTGCAAGTGATAAAATATATTCTACCATCTGGGCTGCCTGAATTTTTGTGATCTGCGGATGCGCTGCCATCGCTACATCGCCCCACACGCCAGAGCCACCTTTCAGGATTTTATCACTCAACATGTCCACTGCCCTTACATCTTTTACATAGCGCGTTGCCACTTCACGATAAGAAGGCCCCGCAGAACGTTCATCGGTCAGGTGACAGGATTTGCAATCGCTTTCTGCCATCAGCAATTTGCCGGGCAGCTCCATGCGTTGATGCCCCTGCGTAATCTTCGTCATGTCATAACCTTGCGCATGGAAGTCCACGGTAACGCGCACTCGGTCAGCGGAAATTTTTCCGTCTGCAGTGCTGCCATCTTCCTTGTCGGTAACCGTGATGTTATAATTCGCAGAACCACCAGGAACAAAATGATCGTCTCCATCAACCGTGATGTCAATTACAGGCTGTGCGTTGCCTGCAATCACGGTAATCTCTTCCGTTGATTTAGCTCCTTTGGCATCGGTTGCTGTCAGCTTTGGCCTGTAAATACCTGCCCTGTCAAACGTGAATGAAAACTTACCGTCAGCAGACTTTAACACCTGGTCTTTTATAGCAAGCTCATAGGTAATGGCATCACCATCCGGATCTTTACTTTCGCTTGCAGAGAAATCAACACTCAGCGGTATTGCACCAGCCGTCTTGCTTGCCGTTAATGAAACCTTAGGCACACGGTTACCACTGTTGAAATCAATGCGCGACAACTTGGCATCAAGGTTCTTGTAATTCCAGCGTCTTCCATATTCCAGTGTGTATAATTTTCCGTCTGGCCCGAATGCCATATCAATCGGGTTATCAAATATGGTATGATCCATGAAAGGTTCTATATCCGTAATGGCACCTGTATCATCCATCGTTACCAGGCGCATCCACCCACGTATCCAGTCATAGATAATAAGTTTACCATCAAAATAATCCGGGAACGCTCCTGCTTTGCCTTTGTAATTTTCAGAATAATAAACCGGCCCGGCCATGGCATTGCGTCCGCCTGTTTTCATCAATGGAAAATCAGGTGACTCCGCATACGGATACCAGATAAACGGAGGACTCACCGGAGGCAATTCTGTTTTACCTGTGTTGTTGGGCGATGTATTGATCGGCTTAAGCGGATCGTGACGAGGCCCTGTAGTCTTTTTTACAAAATCATATTTGCCGTAGGCATAGTTGTCACCAACAAATAAAGGCCAGCCAAAATATCCTGCCTTCTTCGCCTGATTCACTTCATCGTATCCACGCGGCCCGCGTTCAGGATGATCATTGCCTGCATCAGGACCCACTTCGCCCCAGTATAAAAATCCTGTCTTCTGATCAATCGAAATACGATACGGATTGCGATTGCCCATTACATAAATTTCAGGGCGTGTTTTTTCTTCACCTTTCGGGAAAAGATTTCCTTCCGGGATGGTATAGGTGCCATCGGGTTCAGGATGAATTCTTAAAATCTTGCCACGCAAATCATTGGTATTGGAAGAAGATCCCTGCGCATCAAACGGAGCACGTCCTGATCTTTCATCTGCAGGGCTATAACTATCCGATTCAAATGGATTCACATTATCACCGGTGGACAAATACAAATTCTTATCCGGACCAAAGACGATGGATCCTGCAGTATGACAACAGGTAACGCGCTGGGTGGCCACTTCAAGCATCATGATCTCCGAGGCCTGATCAATTTTTTCGCCATCAAACACAAAGCGAGACAATACGTTGGCTGATTTCTCAGGATGTGAATAGATAAATATAAAGCCATTTGTTTTTTTCAAAGTCAGGATCGTGGGCAATACCCAGCATGCCATCTTCAAACTTTGATACCACATTGAAAGTATTAATCACATTAATAGTTTCAGTTTTAGGATCATACAGTTTTACATTTCCCTTGCGCTCAATAAAGATGATGCGCCCATCAGGAAGAATATCCATTTCGGTAGGCTCATCAAAATAAGTACCGAGTACTACCCTTGTAAAACGATCATCCTCTGGTTTCTTTTTACTTGTTGCTTTTGAGAAGTCAGGCTTCCCGTCACCCATGGCATAAACAATTCCCTGATATACATGATCGATGAACAGTGGATCGGAATACGATTCGGGGGTGTGCCCCATGCCGGTATAAAAAGAACGGCCACCATCAAAATCATGATACCAGGCTATCGGATGATTGTCTCCATTCTCGCCTCCTTCATAGGAAGTTTCATCGAGCATGTAAATTGGAATAATCTCTTCAGAAATCTTCTTGTAGTTATACAATTCATCGGTGCGTATCCATTCATCAGGAAGGTTCACGCCATTGCCAAAGGGTTTCACCTTTACAAATTTTGCTTCCTGGGTTTTCGGATGACTTTTAAAATAGGCGCCAACCAGTTTTCCATACCACCACCAGTCATATTCGGTATCCGCGGCAGCGTGAATACCAACAAAACCTCCGCCTCCCTGAATATATCGCTTGAATGCATTTTGCTGTATCTCATCGAGCACATCCATGGTAGTGCTGAGAAACACAACCGCTCTGTACTTTTTAAGATTTTCTTCGGTGAAATCTTCTGCCACGTTCGGTGGTGTCTGCTACAAAACCTTTCTCCAGCCCTAATTTCTGCAAGGCTTCTTTTCCTTCTTTAATGGATGCATGCCTGTATCCTTTTGTTTTGGAGAACACAAGCACACGTGGTGCGTCTGGTTTACAGGAGAAAAACAGCACAAGAAGTGCCAGCGCGTAAATAATACTTTTCATTTCAGATTACAGATCTGCCCGCAGGCAATTGAATTATTTTAGTTCCTTGATTTTCATGTTGCGATACCACACCTGATCGTCATGATCCTGCAAAGAGATGTGGCCATTTTTAAACTTTCCGAAATCGGGCAGGTTTTTGAATTTGCTTCCTGCAACAAGTTTGTCCCACTCAGGGGTATGCATGGTAAACTCCACCGTCTTCACTCCGTTGAGCCAGAATTCATAGTGACCGTTACTGGAAATAATCTTTGCCACATTCCACTCACCGGCAGGTTTTACCGTTTCCGTGCTGCACGAAATCAGATCATACAAATCACCGGCACGGTGTGTTATAATTTTTGCATCAGGATGACATGCGTTATCCAGCACCTGCATTTCAGGACCGGTGTGCCATACCTCCGCATAGTCGCCTTCCTTCACATTGAAGATAACACCGCTATTGCCACACGCCTGAATTTTCCATTCAAGGCTCAGCTCATAATTTCCATACTCGCCTTCGGTAATGATAGCACCGCCATCCACCACTTTGTTTCCAACCTTATTGGACGACATCAAGATATAAAGCGCCATCAGCCTACTTTCCAGGCACTGCCGATCTTATCACTTTTAAAATTGCGCCAGCCTTTGGTTGTTTTACCATCAAACAACAATTTCCATCCCTCCTTCTTCTCTGCTGTGGTGAGCGTGTTGGGCGCTTGCGCAAAAACAAATCCTGTTGAAAGAATAAAAACCAGAATCAATACTTGCTTTATCATATTAATGTTCTTTTTCACCATCAAGGGATAAAACATAACGTGCCATTTTTTCTGCATCAACCTGAGAAATATCAGGATGCGGTGTCATGGGTATTTCGCCCCAAACACCTGTGCCACCACTGATGATCTTATTGGCCAGTAGCGTAACGTTAGCCTGTGTGAAGTCATACTTTTACCGCCACATCCGTATGTGAAGGCCCAATGATTTTATTGGTCTTGTGATGACAGGTTTTGCAATCACTCGCATTCACCAGCGATTCACCTTGTGCCACTACATCAACGGTAGCTATCGGAGCCGCAGTTTCATCCGGTGTTCCGTAGTCTTCGGTGGTTGTACTTTCAGTTTTCTTTGATCCGCAAGCGGCAACTACCAATAGTATGGCGATCGCAAACAATGTATTCTTAATTTTATTCATGGGGGATATTATTTATTTAATTATGCCTAATACTTTTTTATTGAGTGTTGGATTTTTTCCGGTTGATGCAAAATCATCAAATGCTTTTTCTGTAACACGGATGATATGATCTTTGATAAATGGCGCGCCTTCGGCAGCTCCTTGTTCGGGATGTTTGATGCAGCACTCCCACTCCAGCACGGCCCAGCCACTGTAATCATACTGGGCAAGCTTAGTGAATATAGACTGGAAATCCACCTGACCATCGCCCAGTGAACGGAATCTTCCAGGACGGTTCACCCAGTCCTGATAACCGCCATACACTCCGCTTTTTCCTGTCGGATTGAATTCCGCATCCTTTACATGAAACATCTTGATAAAAGAATGATAGAAATCGATGTATTGAAGATAATCGAGTTGCTGAAGCACAAAGTGACTTGGATCATATAAGATATTGCAACGCGTATGTTTGCCCGTTGCTTCCCAGAAGCGCTCGAAGGTGATGCCATCATGCAAGTCTTCGCCCGGATGAATTTCATAACACACATCCACACCAACTTTATCAAATGCATTCAGGATCGGAAGCCATCGCTTTGCCAGTTCCTTAAAACCATCTTCAACCAGACCAGCAGGTCGTTGCGGCCATGGATACACCGTATGCCACATCAATGCACCAGAAAAAGTAGCGTGTGCCGTCAATCCAAGATTCCTGCTTGCCTTCGCTGCATACTTCAATTGATTTACTGCCCACGCAGTGCGTTCTTTTGGTTTGCCATGAACAGACTTCGGTGCAAAGCCATCAAACATCACATCATAGGCAGGATGAACGGCAACCAGCTGACCTTGCAGGTGTGTGGAAAGTTCTGTGATTTGTAAACCACATGACTCCACGGTTTCGCGGATTTCATCGGCATAGTCTTTACTCTCGGCAGCCTTCTGCAAGTCGATGCAACGTGCATCCCAGCTGGGTATCTGCACGCCCACATAACCTAGTGATGCAGCCCATTTACATATTGACTTCAGATTATCAAACGGAGCCTCATCGCCCATAAACTGCGCGAGGAAAATTCCAGGTCCTTTCAATGTTTTCATAAAATTTTAAATTTCAAATTTTGTCCACTTCTCAGTACTCTGTCCGCTCTTCACAACATTATCAATGAAGGCCATGCCGCGGATACCATCATCTGCGGAAGGGAAATCCAGTACGGCAGGAATTTCTTTACCATCAATCCGTGCCGACAATGCCAGCGCAAAATTCCGATATAGGTTTCCAAACGCTTCGAGATAACCTTCTGGGTGACCAGCCGGAGTGCGTGTGTTGAAGGCTGCCTCCGGTGCAATAAATCCATTGCTTCCTGCACGCAAGATTTGTGTTGGCTTATCCAGCCATTTGACCAGCAATGTATTGGGTTCCTGCTGTGACCATTCAAGACCACCGAGTTCGCCATAGATACGAATCTTCAATGCGTTCTCTTCACCGGCTGCAACCTGCGATGCCATCAGTACACCGGCAGCACCGTTATCAAATTTCAATAACACGTTGCCATCATCATCCAGTGCGCGGCCTTGTACCATAATGTTTAAGTCAGCACACATGTGTGTGATCTTCAATCCTGAAATAAATTCAGCGAGATGTGCGGCATGTGTTCCGATGTCGCCCATCGCTCCGGCTTTTCCAGAACGCTTCGGGTCTGTTCTCCATGCTGCCTGCGCATTGCCTTCGCGCTCACTCATTTTACTGAACCATCCTTGCGGATATTCTACCCATAATCTTGCGAATTTTTCCAAGGGCACCATCACGCACCATGGCACGGGCTTGTCTTACCATCGGATATCCGGAATAGGTATGCGTGAGGCATAACAGCAAACCGGTTTCATCAACTTTCTTCTTCAATTGTTTTGCTTCATCCAGGGTAAAGGTCATGGGTTTTTCAATCACCACATGAAAACCTTTTTCCAGTGCCAGCATGGCCGGTGCAAAGTGTGCAAAGTTGGGGGTTACGATCGTTACAAAATCAATTCGTTTGTCGGCAGGAAGTTTACTTTCCTTCTCCATCATTTCCTCGAAAGTCGTGTAGGTGCGATCTTCCGCGAAGAAAAGCATCTTGCCACTTTCTTTTGCCACTTCAGGATTTATACTCAAGGCACCAGCCACAATCTTCAATAAGTCCGTCCATGTTGGCCGCCAGTCGGTGAATAGATCCGATGAAAGCATCTTTGCCTCCACCTACCATTCCCATGCGTAATTTACGATTCATAGAATAAAATTTTTATGGGTTGAAAAGTACTGATTTTTCTTTAACGGGTGATGATATACTTGACAAGCGGAGATCAGATGAATTTAGAAATCAGGTTCTCAAAATACTCCTGCTTGCCGCTTCGCATGTTCGGGCTCTCCATAACGTATGGCAAGTTTGCTCAATTCCTGTAATGACAGGTTTCCACGCTCGAATTGTTTACCCTTGCCGGTATCAAATGACGCATAGCGTTCTTTTCGCAGGCGCTGATATTCACCATTCTGCAAAATAGCATTCGCAGCGAGCAAAGCCCTCGCAAACGCATCCATGCCTCCGATGTGTGCATAGAAAATATCATGCAAGGTCAGTAGAATTTCTTCTGGTCTTTGCATCGAAGTTAATACCACCTGTTTTGAACCCTCCTGCCTGCAACACTACGAGCATCGCTTCGGTAAGTTCATTCAGGTTATTTGGAAACTGATCGGTATCCCATCCGTTCTGATAATCACCACGGTTGGCATCCATACTGCCTAATACACCGGCATCGGCAGCTACCTGCAATTCATGCTCGAAGGTATGGCTCGCCAGTGTGGCATGATTTACTTCAATGTTCAGTTTAAAATCATCCATCAGATCAAATTGACGAAGGAATGACAAACATGTGGCCGCATCAAAATCATATTGATGTTTGCTGGGCTCCATGGGCTTGGGCTCTATATAGAATGAACCTTTGAATCCGTTTCTCCTCGCGTAATCGCGGGCCATGTGAAGGAATTGCGCCATGTGCTCTTGTTCGCGTTTCATGTTGGTGTTAAGTAAAGACATATAGCCTTCGCGTCCTCCCCAGAAGATATAACCCGATCCGCCCAGTTCAATGGTTGCATCAATGGCATTCTTCACCTGATTGGCAGCATGACATACTACCTGAAAGTCGGGATTGGTGGCAGCGCCATTCATATAGCGAGGATTTGAAAACAGGTTGGCAGTGCCCCAGAGTAACTTTACGCCCGATGCTTTTTGTTTTTCTCTGGCATAATTCACAATGGTACGCAAACGCTTTTCTGATTCTTTCAATGTCGGTGCTTCTTCTACCAGATCATAATCATGAAAACAATAAAAAGGCGCGCCTATTTTTGTCATGAATTCAAAAGCTGCATCCATTTTATCAAGACCTCGCTGCACAGGATCTCCTGATGTTGACCATGGAAAGTTTTTTGTGCCTGGCCCAAACGGATCGCCACCGGTGCCGCAGAAGGTATGCCAGTAGGCAATTGCAAAACGAAGATGTTCTTCCATGGTCTTTTTACCCACCCGTTGTCTTGGGTTGTAGTAACGAAAGGCCATCGGATTATCTGTATCCTTTCCTTCAAATCTGATACGGCCGATGCCTTTAAAATAAGTGTTTGTTTCCGGTAGTCACTTTCATGGTTGTAGTATTAAAAGATTCCCAATATACTGCTTGAAAATTAATTACTTTCGACCTTTCAAGCTAACGGTGTGGTGAGATTCCTTCTTTTTCTTCTTCTGATCTTCTATCAGCGGTTCTGTTTTTTCACAAAAAAAGAATGAAGCCTATAAACTTCAGATGCATCGTGCCAAAGCTCCCATTATTATCGATGGTATTTTAGATGAGCCCGACTGGCAGGCTGCTGATGTTGCCACAGACTTTTATATGATCACCCCTATGGACACCAGTTTTGCCAGTGTTCGTACGGATGTGCGCATGACCTATCGACAATGATAATCTTTATCTGATAGCTGTTAATTATCATGCATTGCCCGGACCATACATGGTGGAATCACTGCGCAGGGATTTTGCATTTGGAAAGAATGACAACTTCCTGTTGTTCATGGATCCTTTTGAAGATCTGACCAACGGCTTTTCATTTGGAGCCAACGCGGCTGGCGCACAATGGGATGGCATTATGTATGAAGGCGGCAAGGTAGACTTGAGCTGGGATAACAAGTGGGTATCGCAGGTAAAAAATTATGACGATAAATGGGTGTTTGAAATGGCCGTGCCGTTCAAATCCATTCGATACAAAAAAGGAATCACTGAATGGGGTATTAACTTCAGCAGGCTCGATCTTGAAGACAACTGAAAAATCTTCCTGGGCACCGGTGCCACGCCAGTTTCCTTCTGCCTCACTCGCCTACACAGGCACGCTTGATATGGGATGAACCACCACCACAGGCCGGAGCCAATGTATCCGTTATACCATATGTTTTAGGAGGGGTTTCAAAAGATTATGAAAAAGATACGCCAACAGAATACCGCAGGGAAATCGGGGCCGATGTAAAAATAGCCCTCACTTCTTCCATGAATCTGGATCTCACCGTGAACCCGGATTTCTCACAGGTGGATGTAGACCGACAAGTTACCAACCTGGATCGCTTTGAATTATTCTTTCCGGAGAGGAGACAGTTCTTTCTGGAGAACGGAGACCTGTTTGCCAATTTCGGTTATCCCACCATTCGTCCTTTCTTTTCCAGACGCATTGGTCTTGAATGTCACCCATTAAATATGGAGCACGACTAAGCGGCAAGACTCAATAAGAACTGGCGTATCGGTGCCATGGATATGCAAACCGGAAAAGTTGAAGAGAACCGATTTGCCCGATCAGAACTTTGCGGTGATTTTCGCTGCAACGAAGGGTGTTTGCACGATCCAACATCGGTATGATCTTCATGAACAAACAATCGCTTGAATTATACACCCAGCACTGATCCGGAAATGCCGGTATATTCCAAATTCAATCGTAACATGGGACTTGAGTATAACCTCGCCTCATCCAATAATATCTGGACCGGCAAGGCGTTGTTTTTGAAATCTTTCAAGCCACAGAATGAATGGCGAAGATTTTACACAGGCAGCCAATCTCACCTATGCTACCCGCAATTGGAATATCACCTGGCAACATGAATATGTAGGCAAGAATTATCTGGCGGAAGTAGGTTATGTACCTGATAACGTCCACGCGGGGTATATTAAAATTCAATCCACAGATTGGTCACCTGTTTTTTCCGAAGAGTAAACACATACTCAGTCACGGACCCAGGTTAAATGCAAGTTATTTCTTTGATCCCGCCATGAAGCCCACCGACAATGAAGCGTATATTGTCTATGGTATGACGCTCCGTAATCAGAGTGTAATCAATACGTGGGTCTCGAATAATTATGTAAAGTTGTTGCGGCCATTTGATCCCACCAATTCTGGCAAGGACACGCTGGCAACCGGCAGCGAGCATCAATGGAATGCATTTGGCTTCGAGTTCACATCCAAACCGCAAAGTGTGTTTACCTATGCATTCACTTCCCGCTATGGCGGATATTATGAAAATGGCACACGCGTCAATTTTACTACCGATATCGGCTATCGCTTTCAGCCATATGTGAGCCTGAGCTTAAGTTCAAGTTACAACGACATCCGAATGCCAGAGCCCTGGGGCAAAACAACATTCTGGCTGATAGGTCCGCGTGTTGATGTAACGATGACGAATAAATTATTCTTCACGGCCTTTGCACAATACAACGAACAGCAAAACAATGTAAATCTGAACACGCGCTTTCAATGGCGTTATAGTCCTGCCTCCGATTTGTTTATTGTGTACACTGACAACTACCTGCCAGATAACTTCGCAGTGAAGAACCGCGCACTGGTGATTAAGTTTACGTACTGGTGGAATGTTTAGTTAAATAATTGACAGTTGACAATGGGCAATTGGAAAGACTGACCGCCAGTGGTTGGTTTTGTAGAAATTTGCAATACGTTTCTTTAAATTTCTAAATGACGCATATGAACCATAAGTTCTTGCAGGTCGCCTGACCTGCAAGCATTCTGTATATCCACGTTCTTGCAGGTCGCCTGACCTGCAAGCATTCTGTATCTCACTTTTAACTCATCTGATTCATAATATCCAAGAACGATTGAAAGGAAGGAAGCGATTTCAACTTGTGCAGTATGCCTTTGAATTGTTAATCGTTGCAGGTCAGGCGACCTGCAACAACAAAAGAAAGATGGTATGTCAATGGCTAATGGTTGGTCTTGTCAACTTCATCTATTCGTTTCTTTAAATTTCTGAATGATACATACGGACCTTCGGCCATGGCTATGTTCGCAAGCCAGGCGGGTATTGAACCACCCGGATCAATTTTGAGATTGTATACTATTTTCAAGGAAGTTTGATTGATCAAAGAAATGTTATACCGGGCCGAAAAAAAAGGAACGCGGACCATTCCGCTTTTTACAGGGTGGTCTGATGCGATATTGCGGATAGTGATGATAATCTGATCAGCTCCTGCATCGTGGGCGACTTTGAAGTTAACGAACAACTCGCGGTCTTCCAGTGGCCAGGGTGCATCAATCTCAGACCGGTATATCATTTCATTGTCACTGATTCTTTCCAACATTTCAGCACTGGCCATATTATACTGCCACGCTGGATAGTCTTCCACAGCAAAAAGAAATTCCAGATACGTTTCTATTGATGTGTTTTCCAGCGTGAATTCAGCGCGCAGCGTCTTAAACCTTTCATTACCCGATTTACAAACATACACCCTGATACCATCGCTGTCTTTGCGGAGATCACAGTCATCCGTCTGGCCAAAACAGAAAGTAACAGACATGCAAAACGCCAGGCAGATCACCTTGAAATTCATGCTGGCAAATTCATAAAAAAGATGGAATCAAAAAATTCAAAAATAAGGTCTCTGCAGTCAAGAATTGTTTTTTCACACAGAGCTTAGGTGCCGACTCACTGCGGTAAACGATAATTATGCACGGTTAATTAATCATTACCTTTCATCATGATCATTTCACTTTCACCAGATGATATTGTATACCCGAAGCCGTCTTGCTTTGAAGATGTAAAATTCTGCCACCGCGCACTACTTCAAAGGAGATATGAAAATTTTCTGTAGCATCTTTCCATCGGTTGGTCATGCTCATATCCCAGTTGGTAATCGTAAGTTTACCTTTATACTCCTGGGTGAACACCGTAGTGGTACCATACATACTGGACGCACCACTGTGCTTACTGCTATAGGTGCCATCAGCATTAAACGTGAACTGATCGGAACTTGAAGCGTAATTCATGCCGGCATAATTTCCGGTATAGGAGTTATATAAACTCACCGATGATCCGCTGCTCGCAGTCCATGAGCCTGCAACATCATTCGTTCCTACGGCAAAGCGATTGTAGCCCGTCATGCTACCCAGATTCTTTGGTTCTGGAAATTGCTGTGCATACGAATTTTTATCGGGAGTGATGGCCAGCACGGGAGTGGCAATTCCTGAATTTACCAGCACGGTCATCGCGAGATATACAGGCTTTCCTGTTTTATCAATAGCCTCGCCTTCCGTGAAATGTACTTTAAAATAGGACAAAGACTCGATCAACGGTACAGCCGATTTCACATTGTAATTCGGAACCACCAGCAAGTTCCAGAAGTAATCCCTCATCTCAAGATTCGATGCACGTATTTCATCATTCAATTCATAGGAATAATACAGCAACACTTGTATGGTGCCTTTGGTCACCTTTACATAATCAGGAGCAATGGTGGATGTCCATCCGTCATCAAAATTTATCGTGTTGAAGGTAAACCCATCTGCGGTTGCCGGTGCACTTTGTTGCGGACGCGTAGCTTCCACCGGAGGCAGCACCTGAACTGGCTGCTGAACTTCAGGTTGTTTATCAGGCTGCACAATCACCTCGGTTTGTGCCGGAGAACTGACAGGCGCAGCAGGTTCTGTCTTCGCGGCTGTGCCTGTTACCGGTAAAAAATATAAAGCCGTTTCTTTCTTCATCGCATCGAGGTACATCAAGATGGTACGCTGGCTGTTTGATAACAGTGAATAAGTTTCTTCACTGGTAAATGGGCTTAGCTCCCACCCTGCCTTTTGTGCGGCTGCCTTTATCTGCTCCATCATCTGGTTGCCTGCCGAAACAGGAAGACTAAATACTTCCACCTGATCACCGGTGGTCATAGCATTTTCCTCAGCTTTCATATGTAATAATGTTCTGGCCCCTGCCGTACTCAGTATGCGGCTGTCCTGCTTCGCTCCGGAAGGCAATTCAATACCTGTCAGTGCAGATTTTGATACAGGCACCAGTTTACTCTGACTGACACCGTGAGAAGTCGCGAGGAAGATAATTCCTGTTATGATTAAAATATGTTTCATAGGAATAGAGTATAACCTGACTACAAGTTCAGAAATATTCTTTGAATTTTGAGGGAGTAAATGAAATGATCGCTATACTAAAAGGATTCTAATTCATCTTCACTGAGTGCGCGGTCAAATATGGCAAGTCCACCGATAAGTCCTTTAAAATAATTACCCATTCCACGCTTTAGCAAAACGGCTCCCACGGTAAAATCCGAACCATTATTTCCTATTCCATCAGGAAAGTAATACGGATTTTTTGATTGCGTTAATCCTTCCGGATATCCATCAAATCCCTTCGTGTTATTGATCAATTCAGGTTCTCTTGTCTGAAACACACCATTCAACCAGGACCTGATGTTGGTGCCATCATAGGTGAACGCAATACAAACCCATTCACCGGCTGGCACTTCCTGTGCACTGGCAGAATAATCACTTGAATATGGAAATGGCGGAGTTGGTTTTCCGGTATATGAAATATGTCCGCATACCTGATTTTTTCCATTGTAATGAGGCAACGAAACGAATAAACCATACTGTCGTTTTCCACCATCCTGATATTCATTCCACATACCACCAACAAAACCAGTCTGCTCACCCGTCCACTTTATCCAGGCCACTGCGGTGACACCTCTTCCCTTCCCATAGATATTCAACGTACCGGTTTGAGTATTGGTGAGTGATAAAAACGGCCCTTGTCCGAATTGTGCTGAATAGCCCGAGAGCGGACCTTCGGGCACACGGGGAACCACGCCATTGATTTCCGCGAGTGGAAATCGCTGATCGGTTAATGAAGTTCTGACCTCACCTGCCGGTTCTTTAAAATCCCACAAGGCAACGAGGCCCGGAATGGATTTTACTTTCACAATCAACGCATGATCCTGAGCATGCATTTGAATGGATATCCATATTAAAATAGCCGTCAGTAATATTTTCATAGCATGATTTCTTTAAAACGTGAAGTGCATTCAAGATTGTCTGATATTAAAAAAATTCCAGATCGTGGAAATCAATATTCTCTGTAACCTAAGCGAATTTAACTGTTTCCTTTTTAAGTATTCAGTTGCCTGTGTATTTAAAAAGTCGCATCTCATTACCCGTGAAAAGACAGGTACTTAAATGTTGCAGGCATTTATAAATGCCCACGATGAAAGCACACCCTCGGTGTTTTTAACAGGATTAATGAAAATAAAAAAAGGGCTGCTTAAAGAAGCAGCCCCCATTATGAAATTCAAAATAATTATTTCTTCACAACTACATTGCTATCGAGGATTACGGCTGTCTGGGCCAATGCCTGACCATTCAGGGTCGCGCCTGTTTGTAGTGTAATACCTGTCTGTGAAAGAATGATTCCTTCAAAATGTGAAGTTGTTCCCAATGTAGCCTGACCAGCTACCTGCCAGAAAATATTCTTTGCCTGTGCACCTCCGCTAAGCGTAATCCTTTTTGCTGAACTCATTGAAAGATTTCCACCAATCTGGAATATCCACACATCATTCGCGCCTCCAGAAATTACGACATCAGATGGAATAGTAACGTTGCCAGTCCATTTGTAAAGACCAGGTGAAAGCGTTTTGCCTCCGATATTACCAGTACCCAGTTCAATGAAATCCGGCAGCGTACGTCCGGCTGCATCCGTATAGGCAGTAACCATGTTGCTTACGGTTGTAGTTAAATTAGCAGGTGTCGGATCGGCCATGTCTGCAGCATATAATTTTCCAACTACCTGACCCGATGTTGCAAAGCCGGTACCATTGGTCAACGCCAGACCAGTAATATACGAAGTGGCTGCGGGACTGAGACCAAGGTCTCCTGTTATCGCTGACGTAGAAGTATTGTTGATAGCCGTCTTGGCAACGATTACATAATTTGCAGCAGTTCCTAAATCAACTACCGCGAGTACTGCCGATGATCCACCCGTAGTAAATTTTGTTTCACTGGTGGCATCAAATGATTTACCTGTCATGGATTTAGCTCCCGTGGTAATCGTCACCGTATATTCCTTTAAGGCAAGGAATGTATCAGTGGGTGTAAATGTGGCTGTAATGCCATCATACGCGACTGTTCCTGGAACTACCGTTGTTCCCTGCTTCACAATGATGGTAGATGAATTAATGGTAGCAGGATCCATAGCCGTGCTGAACGATATCTCAATCGCATTGTTGCGTGAAACATTCGTGGCATTATTCACAGGGCTTGTGGCCGTTACGGTCGGTCCTGTAAGTGGTTCATTGTCATCATCCGTACAGGCTGACACGAACAGAAGAAATACAATTGAAAATAATGATAAGAGTTGAATGAATTTTTGAAATCTCATGTCTTGTGGTTTAAATAATTATTAATGGTAAATGAATGTGCAAAGTTGCCTGCATTCAATGCCCTGTGTGTTACACCCAGGACCTTAATACTTATACATATCAGTTGATTAATCTGCGTGATTTGATTGCCTTTACAGCTTAACGGTTTAATATACCGCTCAACGCTTTAAATAAATTCGAAAGGTTGTGCCCTTGTCACGCTTGCTTGCTACTTCAATTTTACCACCATGGCCAGTAACCATTTTACTTACAATGAAAAGACCCACACCTGTTCCTTCAATGTGTGGAAGCAACCTGGTGAATTTTGAAAATATTTCTTGTTGTTTTTCTTCTTCAATACCTACTCCATTGTCCTGAACAGAAAGCAGTATAAAGTCGCCTGAATCTTCCGTATGTACTGCTATCTCTGGTGTTTTACCGGGCGTAGCATACTTGATCGCATTACTCAATAAATTGTACAGAATGCTTCTTAGATTTTTTCGTGAAAAATGTAAATCAGGCACCATCAGGTTGCTGGTGATCTTTGCGTGCGATTGATAAATCTGATTCTTCAGCGTAAACTTAACCTCCTCCAGTATTTCCGATACGCTAACCAATGCACGCTCACCGTTCAGATCAGTTTCTATTTTAGTGATATCTGTAAGTTCGTTAAGCATGGCATTCAAAGAGTGCGCTGATCCTGAAATTTTATCCATGTAAATATGGATGTCCTTCGTTTCATTGTTTCCAATGGCCGATTTCAGTAATTCAATCAGCATAACCATATTGGTCAATGGGCCTCTGAAATCGTGCGACACTGAATAAATAAAAGTTTCATGATCGGCATTGATCCTTTCAATATCCTGTTTGTCATTGATCCGGCCTGTAATATCTATAAACGTGATAACCACACCATTAGTAATATTTTGTTTTCTGATGATGTAGGGAAGTATGTTCATCTGAAACCACCGCTTGTCATTGGTTTGAATTTCAAGTTCAAGATCCTCATTAGTGGCAATTACCTTGTTGATGCTATCGACAAAATCGGGAAGTTCAGCAAGGTTGGGAATGTCATAGACAGACTTTCCGATATGTTCAGGTACCAATTTCAAGTGCACATTTGCAGGAGGACTGAATTTTCTAAGAATTAAATCCGAATCAACAAACAGCTGCGGAATAATGGTATTTCTAAAATAATTTTCAAGTTCCTCATTCAGCTCCAGGAGTTTTTTTATCTTAATTTTTTCAACCGCTACGGGCTCATTCATGTTGATTCAATTTATACACCTCAATCTAAAATCTACCTTGTGCCCGTATCATGCGCTGGAACGATACATCAAAAACAATTACATGTTTTTATACACTACATTGAAATCCAGTGTAACAGCATCACCGGTAGTCATGGCTCCAAACATGAAAGAGGGTGGCTTCACATTATAATCAGTCATATTGAGTTTTTCAGATCCTGAGCAGGTGATCGTGGCATCCTTATTAACAATGCAATAAACATCCATTTCAACTTCTCTGGTAACACCGGCAATCGTGAGATTACCGCTTGTCTTCAGCAGGACTTGCTTATCCTTCGCTGGCGAAACTTTTGCGGAAATCAGGTGGTAGACAATATTTTTATGCTGATTCGTTTTCAAGGCCTTCCAGGCATTCTTATCCAATGCATTTTTATCACTTTTCAGGTTTGATACAGGCAGTGTAAATTTCAATGAATTAATTCCGGTAAGCTGCTGATCATCGCCATTCTTAAAATCAAATATTGCTTCGCTCGTAAACGTGCTTGCATTCATATCCCAGGCATGCATAGAGGAAGTGCCAGACAATTTCATGCCGCTTGCTTTTGAGTTACTGATCGAATACGTTGATTGTGCTGAAAGGGGTTGTGCAAATCCTCCAATAAAGAAGGCCATCACCAGGATGATTCGTTTATTATTATTTTTCATTCTATTGTTTTTAAAATTCTTATCTAACACATCTTCACCCGTCTCATACCTGCAGGATGATTGCACCCTGCCAATGCACTTATCTTACCAGGTATATGTTTTCCCTTTCAATTACCGATTTATATCAGATAACTTACTTTGCCAGCGGTCCCGTTCTTAAAATCACTGTCATGCCCGGGTATTGAACTGTAGCGTCATCTTCGGCTGTAATAAAGAAACCGATAGGCTGATGTGGAGTTGTTGTTTTCAACGAACTGGTCAGCATTTTTGAAAATGTACTGCTCGATGTTTTTAACTGACCCAGATTCTGTAATCCGCTCTGGTCTGTTTCCATCCACACTACATAAACTGATTTGGGTGGTGTGAGCCTTTCAGGCTCTGCGAGTCGCTTCACGTCCAGGTCGATGGTGTAGTTGTTGTTATTATCTTTTTTTACGATAACCGAACCTTCGGCAGAAGGCACTACAGGTGAGACTAAAAAAGTAATTTTTTTAGCACATGCCGTAGATAAAGTCATCAATACCCCCAGCATGAGTACATTTATTATCGTGATTCCTATTCTGTTCATTCCAGATTTTATTTTACATGTTTTAACGAAGCTCTTCTCTGGCGCCATTTATAAACCCTGACACTCACACAAAGCTGAGAACCATGGGGTTCATTTGTTTTACATAATGTCAATAATTCGTTATACACTTCACGCTTATGATGAACCCTTGCGCATTCCTGAAAAAATGAAAGTCATAAAATGCAACCAGAGGTAGTAGTGCTGATCAATTTCCCATTTAATGATAATCCCATGATGAACCAGCATGATAATATCGATACGACCTCAGGAATTGACCAATTCCTGAGGCTTTGATTATCTTCAAAATACCATTACAGTGTCATTTTTCTACACTCCTCAACGCAGGTACGGCATGCTTCAGCACACTTTTTACAGGATGCATGGTCGTGCTTTTCACATTCGTCTGCGCACGCTTCACAAGCCTTGATGCACGCTTCAACGGATTGCATTCTGTTATCAGAATTCACCTTAAAATCGTTGGCACATTGAATACAGGCATCCGCACACTCGTTACAAAGGCGGATACATTCTTCCATACCTGACTTATCTTTACACTCGCTTGCGCAGTTTGTACATTCCTCAGCACACTGCTCGCAGGCATCAATACATTGTTCAATTTCTTCAGATGTTTCTTTCATTTTATTAGAGGTTAAAATTATTGTAATTCATTACCTGGTCACCGTTTTTAAATACGCTGAATCATCAGATGATCGTATGGGCTATCTTCTACTCCGGCTTTTGAGAAGAAATCCAACGATTATCAATGCAATGATGATTAGTAAAGACCACCAGCCCAGGTGCATTCCCCAATAGTTATAGTTTTCAGTATCGTGCATCATATCATGGTTTATTAAGTTTCAGAATTGCTGCTAATAACAGGCACTCAGGCTATTTCATTCCTTTCATTTTCATTCCTTTTTTCTCCTTCATCTTTTCCATCATCTCCATCATTTTCGGATCGTCCATCATCATATTGCACATACCAGACATCATGGTGGAATCGGTTTTAGCAGACTCCATCATCGATGACATCATGCGCTGCTTCATTTCAGGATTATCTTTCATCATCGCAGACATCATACTCTTGTTCTCCATCATCGCTTTCATCCTGTCATGCATCAGCATCTTTCCATGGTCTCCGTTCATGATGGCCTCGAGCATTTCTTTCGACATCTCATGATCGCTTGCAATGGTTTTCATGATTTCCTTTCTTGAATCAGTCCTGGACAGTATTTGCTTTTCAGAAGCACAGGAAGCAAACACGGTGACCAGTGCAATCACCCATGTCAATTTTTGAATTGTTTTCATACTATGATTTTTTGGTTTAATTATTAAAATGGATCGCTGAGTTCGCTGATGCGGATCAGTTTCTTGTTGACAAATTCATGAATGCCCAGTTCTGAAAGTTCACGGCCAAAGCCCGAACGTTTCGTTCCACCAAAGGGAAGATCGGCCTGCGTCCACGTAGGATGATTAATAAATACCATACCCGCATCAATCTGATCAGCTATCCTTTTTCCGCGATCGATATCTTGTGTAAATACGGAGGCTCCCAATCCAAAATCAGAATCATTGGCGAGCGCAATAGCGGCTTGCTCATCCTTCACCCTGTAAAATGAAGCAACTGGTCCAAACAACTCTTCATGATAGGCAGCAATGCCTGGCTTAAGATCGCTTAATATGGTTGGTTCCATAAAAGCACCCTCACGATCTGCCCGCCTGCCTCCAAGTAAAACTTTTGCACCACCTTCCACGGATCGCCTAACCTGATCAGCTAAATGTGCTGCTGCCTCTTCGCTGCTCAACGGTCCCAATTCAGTAGTGGGATCCATCGGATCACCAACATTCATACTGGCCAGCTTATCCTTAAACATCTGAAGAAATTTATCAGCAATCTTCTCCACAGCAATGAAACGCTTCGATGCTACGCAACATTGACCGTTGTTATTCATACGCCCTACTATTGCCCACTCAACTGTTCTTTCCAGATCGGCATCTTCAAGTATAATAAAGACATCATTGCCTCCCAGTTCCAGCACTACCTTCTTCAAATGCTTTCCGGCTTCAGCAGCTACACTTGCTCCTGCCTCCTCGCTACCAGTCAAGGAAACTCCTTTGATTCGTTTATCACCTATCAATGCCGTTGCATGTTTGCCTGAGATCGGGAGGTTGGTATATAGCCCCGCAGGTGCTCCTGCTTCCACAAAAAGTTCCTCAATCGAAGCGGCACATTGAGGTACAATGGATGCATGTTTTAATAAAATGGTATTACCCACCATGATATTGGGCGCTGCAAAGCGGGCTACCTGATAGAATGGAAAATTCCAGGGCATCACGCCCAGCAATACACCGATCGGGTTATTGCGAATCATCGCTTTCCCATATTCAGGATTGAGTATTTTATCAGCGAGAAATTCTTCGCCATGGTCTGCATAATAGTCGAAGATGTCAGCACTTAAATCTATTTCACCTTCCGCCTGGGCAATGAGTTTGCCCATCTCCAGCGTAATAAGCTTTGAGAGCGATCCCCTCTTTACACGCATCAATGTGGCAACGTTATGTAGTAAATCTGACCGATGGCGATAGCTGGTTTCTTTCCATTGCTGCCAGGCTACCTGCGATTGTGCAACGGCTGCTTCCAGGTACTTATCCGTCATTTCTTTAAATGACTTCACGGTTTTATTGGTATTTGGATTTATCGTTTGAATTGACATTTGAAAAAGGTTAGTGATCTGCTCAATGATTTATTTGAACAGTCTTGGTTCGTATCAGAGAAATAAGCATACCAAATCGTCCTCTGCTGCCAGAAGCATCTGGTTGCCTGTAATCACGATACCATCGTAGAAGTAATTACGCAGTGAGGTGCCAACGCCCCGTTTATTATCCGCATCAAATGATCCATGTGTGGATCTTACATTGAATAATTAAATAGGCGAAACGTTTTTACATCCCTCTCAAAACTATTTTGAATGGAGTGTTAATCAGCATAATTTATCATGCTGATTAATCGGAAGAATATCTATTTTCTATTTTGCGTTAGCCTTATGCGCGCTATAAAGTTTCTCTAAGGATGTTATTGTCAAAGTCAATGCAATATTCAGGTTTTGAATAAGCAGTACTTTCCTGATGGTCGCTATGATCTGTGGCTGGTATTCACCTGTGACCAATGAAAAGTATTGGCACTGACCGTTGTGTTAAGTTTAAGAATCCCTGCAAAGGCTGGTGTGCTGTTCTTATTCCAATCATCTTATCACCAGAAAACTTTACACGGCAACCAGTAGTTATGGATTTTTATCAAGCTTCCACCAGATCATCGATTCTACTTTTTTATAGGGCTTGAAATTATTTTTCGCAAGCGTCCGGTGCGATGCTAAATTATTCTGATTCGTTTCCGCGTGTATGGTTTTCACCTCAGGCTGATTTAACGCCCATCCTGCTATCGCACCAATGGCTTCCGTCATAAATCCTTTACCTTGAAACTCATCATGAGTTCCATAGCCAATTTCAATCTCGCCAGACTCACCCGGCCCTCCTTTAAAGCACAAGTCGCCAACCATTTGATCCCTTTCCTTGCTGACTATCGTCCACAACGTTGAGTACAGGTAATTTTTTGTCTTATCCGCTACTGCAGGCAATATCGTTTCGTTGAAGGCTTCGAGAAGTTCCCAGGAAATAATCTGATTACCATTTTTCAAATTGAGCTCTTCATCCAGTTTATTGTTTCCCTGCAAATACAGGATCAGCTGATCATGCGTCAACGGGAAAATCACCAGTCGCTCGGTTTCCAATTTCATTCAGTTAAAATATTTTTAAACACCCTTATTTTCACGCAAGAAATATTTTCATCATAACACATTCTCCAGCTTCTGCTTCCACAGCTGATACGCATACTGGTATTGCTCCCTTAGATTAGTCGCTGGTTCTTCTTGTCCGATTTTCTTCAATCCGCTAAAGGCTTCTTCGAAAGAATGATACACACCTGCTCCTACTCCCGCACCGAGTGCAGCGCCTTTGGCTCCATCGGTATCATAACGTTCCAGTCGCACTCCGGTAGTATTCACAAACGCTTCGCGGAAGAGCGGACTCAAAAACATATTGGCATGACCAGCGCGGATTACTTCCGATTTCAAGCCCATGCTTTGCAAAATTTCAAAACCATAGTTCAACGCAAACACAATTCCTTCCTGTGCTGCACGAAACAGATGCGACTGATCATGACGGTTAAAATTCACTCCATGAAAGGAAGCGCCAATATCTTTATTTTCAAGTATCCGCTCGGCTCCGTTACCAAAGGGAAGCACACTGATACCTTCTGCACCAATCGATGCCTTTGAAGCAATCGCGTTGATCTGTTCGTAATCGTAAGATGTGCCATTGCCTTTCATATTCTTCCTGAGCCAGCTATTTAAAATACCAGTACCATTCACACACAACAACACTCCGTTTCGAATGGCTTCTGGCTTACTGTTCACATGAATGAATGCATTCACACGCGATTTAAGATCGAATGCATTCTGATCGGTAATACTGTAAATCACACCGGATGTTCCGGCCGTAGCTGCAGTCTCACCCGGATTTAATACATTCAATGAAAATGCATTGTTGGGTTGATCTCCGGCACCGATAGGAAATTTTTATTCCGGCAGGAAGACCCAGTTCTTCGGCATGCAGTTTTAGTAACGGAGCCGTGTTCTGAAAAGACATCTACTACCGTAGATAACATGGTGCGATCAATTTCCAGGTAATCCAGCAATTTCTTGTGAAACACTATTCGACTGATAGTCCCAGAAGATTCCTTCTGATAAGCCCGTAGCTGTGGTGGTGGTTTCTCCCGTAAGTTTCAAAGCGATGTAATCACCCGGCAACATGATTTTATAAATCTGAGAATATATTCCCGGCTCATTTTCTTTTATCCAGCGCAACTTCGCAGCGGTGAAGTTGCCGGGAGAATTCAACAGATGCTTCAAACTATATTCATGACCCAGTTGCGAAAATGCTTTTTCACCTATGCTCACCGCACTGCTGTCGCACCAGATTATTGAAGGTCTCAAAGGCTTAAGATTTTTATCTACCACAACCAGGCCGTGCATCTGATAGGCAATACCGATGGCTTTAACATAGGATGCATCTACATTCTTTAAACATTCCTTCACGCTGATCACTACGTGATGCCACCATAAATCCGGGTCTTGCTCTGCCCAGCCGGGCTGCACTGCCAGCATAGGCATCTCTTCGTTTGGTGATTGTGCTGAACTTACCGATGTTCCCGTGTCGGCATCGACCAGCGTGGCTTTGATGGAGGAACTTCCAATGTCTAATCCCAGTAAATAGCGTGTCATCTTCATAACTTGAAAGTTAGCATTTTTACCTTTTGCACAACAAGCCCCTTATTTGGTTAAACAATCGCTTGCAGAAGTATTTTTTTAAACAGATATTCCGAACTTAAACCATCACCCAACCTTAACCCTAAAGACCACCAATATGAATGATCAAACGAACAAAAGACTTTTTTACGGTAGTTGTTTTGCGTTAATCACAACTGCCTTTTCATTTCAGTATCCGGGCAGGGATTCTACCAGAACTTGGCAGAACTTTTGAACTTACCGCACAACAGCTCGGAGTTATTAACTCCATGTGGTTTTTAGGATTTCCTATTTCCATGGTATTAGGTGGTATATTCTACGGTTCACTGGGGCCTAAAAAGATTATGATTTTTGCCTTTTTTGCCCATACGGTTGGTATCCTTCTGACGATTTATTCTGGAGGTTATACAGGCTTATTGATTTCCACCTTATTTATCGGACTTGGCAATGGATGTACTGAAGCAGCTTGTAATCCGATGATTGCAGCGAGCTACACGGGAAAACAGATGAACACATTACTTAATCGGTTTCACATGTGGTTTCCAGGAGGTATCGTACTTGGAAGTTTAGTATCATTTGCCATGACCAAAATCAATCTGGGCTGGGAAGCGCAAATCTGGATTATTCTGGTACCTACTTTGATCTATGCTTATTTGTTCTATGGCCAGGTGTTTCCTAGAAGCCGAAAAAAGGAAATTGCATCTTTTGCACGAAAACTTCAAAGCAATGGTGACACCTACTATTTTATTCATTATGTGTGTATGTATGACGTTAACTGCAATTTCAGAATTTGGACCACAGCAATGGACCGGTATCATTATGTCAAAGAGTGGTGCTGAACCTATGGTAATACTGGCATTGGTAACAGGATTAATGGCCGTAGGAAGATACTTCGGTGGAGAGTTTGTACACAAGTTTGATCAGACCGGTGTTTCCTCGGTTCTGCTGTTTTCACTGCATTGGGAATTTTCTTGTTCAGTACACAAACCGGCCCGATGGCTTATGTGGCTGCTGTGTTTTTTGCCATGGGAGTTTGCTATTTCTGGCCTAACATGATTGGATTTGTTGCCGAAAAAATACCATTAAGTGGTGCCATAGGAATGTCCGTGGTTGGTGCCTTTGGTATGTTTTCAACATCTATCTGGCAACCCATTATTGGCGGCTGGATAGACAGTGCGCGAGAAAAAGCAACCGCTGCAGGCCTTGAAGGCGATGCGTTGGAACTGGCAGCCGGTCAGTCTACACTTCAAACCATGGTCACCTTTCCGGCAATATTGATTGTGTTGTTCACCATTCTGTTATTCTGGATGCGCAAGGCAAAACCACAGGCAGCAGCAGCTCATTAATCAACCCGGTAGAATCCTAAAAAACATCTGCTTCAAAGTAAGTTTCAATAAGACAAGGGTGGATTTTCCATCCTTGTCTTTTTTTTGAACTCTATACAGTATATGTAAATACACGAACTTTTCAGATATTGTATTTCGTTATACAATCGTGAACGTTACAAAAAACAGATTTTTTCAACTTGCTATTGACCGCGCTGCAAGACTCGCGGGCAAACCAGGGCGTATCATCGCGTTACTGGCACAACTCGCAGTAAAAATTAAGTATACCAATGGGATGTCGCTAAACATCCAGACCCTGCGTGATCAGTTTATGGTTATAGGAAGGATGCTGAAAGCACACGTTAATGGAACCTATAAAATACGATCCGTAAGAATGCTTATCATTTTACTGGCGGCTATCATTTACTTTATAAATCCGATTGATTTAATCCCCGATTTTCTTTTTGGTATTGGCCTTGCCGATGATCTTGCCGTACTCACCTGGGTATACAGTGCCGCAGCGGAGGAAATCGCGTCATTCAAAAACTGGGAGAGCTCACTCGTCAATCCTTTATCACCGGATTAATCGGGTTTGCTTTATTCTTCAACATAGAAATTTGCTTCCATACGCGAAGGTACTTCGTAAGCAACTTCTTTTAATTCTGCAGGCTGAGTAATCCGAATGCGACCGGGATCGACTTGTTTTTCTTTCAAAAGATAATTTTGAACAACCTCCATTCTTTTTTCAAATAGCTGATTGAGTTTATTCTGCAAATGATCATTGCCCATCAGGCGCTTCGATTTATCGAAAATAGAAAGCAGTGAATTCTGGGTCTGACTATGTTCCTCTACCCAGGCCATAAATAATGAATCCTGATGATGAAGTGCATCAATAGCCTTGTCTCCCTCTTCACTTTCATCTTCTTCTGATGAAATCCTGCGGTGAAAAAACAAAAACTTCTTCTTGCTTTCGCGCAAGGCCAGTTCATCCAGCTCTTTATGAAAATTATATACTTTCACGAGGTCAAGTTTCATTTCTGGTGTAGCGGAGAGACTACTGGCCATGGCATCGAGTGATTTCTTCTGAGTATCATCCAGATCAACCTGAAGTGGCTGCCAGTTAATTCCTTCAAGCAATTTTTCATCAAGGCCTGATTTTTTTGCCAGTAACTTACCCGGTGCAGCGGCAGCCTTTGATATCAGGTTCTTCAAAACCTGCCATATTACTTTGCCAATTTTATACTTCGGATCATCAAGATTTCCTTCAATGGGCAACTCCAGATTTACATTCCCATTTTTGTCGCGCAACAGTGCTACCACAAAACGAATTGGCAGGTTGTAGGCGGTGCTGTTCTTCTCCTTCTTACCTACTTCTATATTCCTGATTTCAAGCTTGTGATTGCTTTTTAAGTAGCGATCTTTTACAGAACTTGTACTTGTATAATAACAAACTCCATTAGTAAATGGATGGGCTACGTAGTAGCTTGAATAAGGATTAAAATCAGAAACCTTCAACTCATTAATGGTGTATCGGATATCCATATCGCGGAATCCATCCGGATTAACAGAAATGTCACCTTCCATGCGGCCCGATGTATTTAAAATGGATGATGCCTTGAACACTATATTCTCACTTTCAGAACTTACACGCTCGGCCTTCACTACCAGATCTTCCAACAGGTAATTGAATTTATTATGCAGCGTGTAGTCATTGAAAATAAACTTTCCCTGCCGCAGCACAATACTATCTGCCTTATAGTTGCTTATGGCATACGTCTCCGAAAGGTCCTGGATGTAAGCTGCCATTAATGCAAAAATATTTCCATACGCTACTGCGGTTGAAAGTGAATCGGAAGACATTCCCTCTTCGGAGTCGTAAGCATTCAATAGCTTCGTAAAGTTGTTGCCTTCGTCAAATAATTCAAACTTGAGATACGGTCTGTTCAGACTCATGTATTTCAAGTCATAGATTTCAGCTTCCACATTCAATGTGTCTATGATGGCTTTCAGTTCGCCCGCTGTCACCAGATCGCCCTGATCCGGATCGGTAAGGGCAAAGTCATTTAAACGAAGTTCGCCTTTCGTAGCTATGGCTTCGGGCTTATTGAAGTTACCCGATATCGTCTGATGACTCGTCAATAATCCTTTGAAACTTCCTACCTGCATATAGTCTTTTACATAAGGCAGAAGGATATCCAGATTCAGGCTATCGAGGGTATAGCTGGTTTTGTATCCCAAAGACTCAAGGTTCATATCAAAGGTGCCGGCTGCCTTGCCTCCATGATTCAACTCAAGACGGAAGTCGTAATGTTGCTGAGGATCATCCCATGCAAAAAGCGGACTTTGAACAATTATATTCTCTAACCGGATATCGCTGTTTACATCGAGGTTGCGGTAAGAAATTACTCCCTCGCCTATCGACATATTTCGCAACCAGAACTTAACCGGTTCATCATCAGTTTCTGATTGTGCTGAGTCCGGGTCTCCAGCCGTAAAACGTTTTTCCAAATCGGTATAATTAAATGAATCGCCTTGCTGTATAACTGAGATGAAAGGTTTAAGTAATGTGATCTCAGTAAGTTCATAATTTCCGTACACGCATTTTAACAATGCACTGTTTACATAAAGGGATTCGAAAGAAACAAAAACAGATGTGTCATCTTTTTCATAAAGTCTAAAACCTTTCAGGGTAACACTACCGTTAAAAATATTAAACTTAACTGCCTCCAGGCTAACGGATCTACCAAACCACTCTTTGCTGTGTTTTTGAATATAGCTTTTCGCGATGGGGGGAAGAACCAGAAAAGTGATTGCAACAAAAACAACAAGACCAATCAGCAAAAACTTAATCCAACGTTTGATTTTCATACTTTTTAACTCAACAGAGATGCCCTTATGCTGGAAATAATGAACTGAGCCATTAAACCAAAAATAAAACTAATTCTTTCAGTCCGATTTTCTCCACCCCGGGCGTCATAGAAGAAATTTATTTAACTTAAATCCAAAATTTTATGGAAAAATTCATGCTCATTTTTCACGGTGGCAGCGATGTAGCCCCTGAAATGAAAAACCCAGAAGCGATGCAAAAACACATGGAAAAATGGTTTGCCTGGGTAGAAAAATTAAGAAAAGAAGGTCGCTACGAAAGTGGTGAACCCCTTGAGCCACGTGGAAAATTTGTTAGTGGTCCCAATAAAATTGTAACCGATGGCCCGTTTGCCGAAAGCAAGGAACTGGTGGGAGGATATTTTATTATCAACTGCCAAAGACATTGATGAGGCCGTGACTCTTACCGGGGATTATCCCGACTTTATTTTCAATGGAAAAGTACAGGTAAGGCCAATTCAAAAAATGGAAATGTAAAATCCTGTCTTTGCCGCAAGCTTATCATTATGCGAGTCAATAATTAATGGCAGCACAGCCAGACAACCATGTGCAGCAGCTGGTAGACCATCTTTTCCGCACGAGGCGGGAAAGATGGTTGCCGTGCTTACGCGATTATTAGGAACTGAAAATCTGGATACCGCAGAAGACATTGTACAAGACACCTTGCTGAAAGCCATGGAAATATGGCGCTTTCGCGGAGTGCCCGACAACCCATCGGCATGGTTATATAAGGTGGCTCGCAACAAAGCCATCGATTGGGTACGCTCCGGCCAGCGACATTCAAAAATACTTTCCGAACAGACAGAAAATTTTCACGCAGACCTGGGATGCTCCATTCAGTAACACGGAGCTGTTTCAGGAAAGCGAAATTCAGGATAGTGTTTTGCGCATGATGTTCGCCTGCTGCCATCCTGCCATTCCCTGTGAGTCGCAGATCGCGCTTACATTAAAAACCCTGGGTGGATTGAGCGTGACTGAAATCGCAAATGCTTTTCTCACTTCAGAAGAAACCATCGCCAAGCGGATTTACCGTGCGAAGGAAAAAATAAAACAAGAAAAAATAAAATTAGATCCGCCCGGACTATTTGAGCTGCCACACCGGTTAGATAGCGTACTTCAGGTTTTGTATTTGTTATTTAATGAAGGATATCACGCAAGTCATAGCGATACTATCATTCGTGAAGATTTATGTGAGGAAGCGATGCGACTCACCTATCAGCTGGCGCAACACAAAGCTACAAGTCTGCCAGAAGTAAATGCCCTTATGGCGTTGATGTGTTTTCAATCTTCACGTTTTGCAGCCCGCACAGGCGACCTCGGAGAGATCATTCTACTGGAAGACCAGGACCGCACCCAATGGAGCCAGCCTCTCATACAGCAAGGTCTTGATTTTTTAATGAAGGCTTCGGTGGGTAATACATTAAGTGAATATCATATTGAGGCATCCATGGCTTCTATTCATTCTCTTGCACATCGGTTTGAAGAAACCCAATGGGGTAAATTATTGTATCTCTATCAAATGCTTCATGAATTGAAACCCGGGCCAATGGTTAGTTTTAACAAAGCAATTGCCATCGGCTATGCACAATCCCCAGACACAGGAATTCAGGAACTTCAAAAAATTACCGATCTGAAAGATCATTATCTTCATCTAACTGCGGTTGGAAATTTCTATTTACTGAAAGGTGATACTATTGTTGCACGAGTATATCTGGAAAAAGCTCTCTCAAAAACACAGTCAGCAAAAGAAGCAGCATTGATCAGAAGAAAAATTATGAAGTGTAATTGAAACAGATATTTTCGCCCGGATAAATATTCTTTCAAGACTTAAAAGAAGCTATTGGGGATGAACTTTTCTACATCACGAAACCGCATCCCTACCAAGAAAGTTAACGTAAGGTTATTGGAGGTAAAGTAGGAAGGATTTAATGGGGCATATCCCGCAGTCCAGCTGAATTGAATTTTTGAATAGTAGCGGCTGCCATTGTAACCTGCATTTAAATTGAAGTTAGCAGCATACTCTACATTCGTATAGGTGTTCTTTCCACTTTGCGACTGATAAGAATTAAAGGCGGCACCAGCACCGGCAAAAACCATGGGTGAAATAAATAATCTTGAATCAGGTATAACAAAGTTGATTCCATATCCTGGCATGAATAACATTCCCGGTGCTTTTAAATATTCCAAACCAGCCTGATCACCAAATCGCTCACGTGTATCAAAGGCTACAGGAATCATACTACCTCTTTGCCCTCCCAGGTTTCGATAAAATGGTTCTACCCTCAGCAAAAAAGATCCAGCAGTTTTCACCTGAAATTCGGATTGATATAAGGAGGCTCTGTAAGAATACCTGGATGAATTGAATACATAGGTGATCTGCAACCCCAGCTTTCGTTCGTGCAGGGAAGGTGTAGTTTGAAATTCATCATTTATTCCAGAAACAACAACACCTTTACTGTCTGAAAAATAACCTCGAAATACAACTTTTCGCTGGGTATAACTCATCGAAAACTTAAACTGAGTAAGATTGGATCGCTCTTCATTCAGATAAGTAGTTCCAGGCAATGAAAAACTCAAGTCACCATCCAGCCATTTATAGGTAATACCTGCTCCCAGATAATCATTGGTGTTGGTGTAAATGTTTCCATTCACGCTGGTGCCGCCATCCCGGGTAGACCCCAGTGAAATATTGTTTCCCTGCATGCCGTAAAACAGTCGAAGGTCATTCGGTAAAATATGCTTCCTGACATAGTTTGAGTCCGCATCGGCAAGTGATACCAGATCGGGTTGAGAATAACCAAAAAGATTATTTGTTAAAATCAGAATAAGAACCAAACCAACTCTTGTTTTCATATCAACTTACACAACTTCCTCCATGCTTTTATAATGAAGTAATACTCTCTGATTCGGGCGATAAATGTAAATAACTCCACGCAATACTCCATGTGTTTCAACCGGTAATCAAACTACACAAGAGGTTTTCCAGATGGAAAAGGTTGCATTATATTCGTGTAAATTGAAAGATATCAACACTCACTCAATCCTAATCTCACCATGAATACTTTTAATATCAACCGCAGGCAATTTATGAAAGGAGCCACAGCGACACTGGCGCTCAGCGCGCTGGGTGCGCAGGCTATGGATATTCTGAATCCGCAAAAGACTTTGCGAGTAGGTTTGATCGGTTCCGGATGGTATGGAAAAAGTGATCTGTTCAGATTGATGCAGGTGGCCCCGGTAGAAGTGGTGGCGCTATGCGATGTTGATAAAAACATGCTCAACGAAGCCGGATTACTGGTGAGCAAGAGGCAAAAATCAGGGAAGACACCACGACTTTATAAAGATCATCAGAAATTGCTTTCAGAAAATGAGCTGGATATTGTTCTGATCGGCACACCTGATCACTGGCACTGTCTGCAAACCATTGATACGTTAAAAGCGGGGGCGCATGTGTATTTGCAAAAACCGATCAGCGTAGATGTAATGGAAGGAGAAGCTTTGGTGGCAGCTGCAAAAAAATATAAGCGCACCATACAGGTTGGGTTGCAACGCAGAAGTACACCTCATTTAATCGAAGCACAAAAGAATATTATTGAAGCTGGCCTGCTCGGAAAAATTTCACATGTGGAGATGTGTTGTTACTACGGTATGCGCAGCAGTAAAAACCCTCCGTTGGAACCTGTACCCGATTTCCTCGATTATGAAATGTGGACAGGCCCTGCTCCTCTTCGTCCTTATGATGGACTTCCGCACCGTGGCTGGTGGCGTGCCTTTATGGAATACGGCAACGGCATTGTTGGCGACATGTGTGTACACATGCTCGATGCGGTTCGCTGGCACCTCAAACTTGGCTGGCCAAAGAAAATCACTTCCACCGGAGGCATCTATGTGCAAAAAGAAGGCAAGTCAAATATTTCTGATACACAAACTGCGATTTTTGAATTTGAAAATATCAACTGTGTGTGGCAGCACCGGACATGGGGAAATCCAACCGATCCGGAATATCCGTGGTCATATAAAATATTCGGTGACAAAGGCACACTGGCATGCAGCACCATGAAGTATGACTTTACTCCTGTTGGCAACGGAAAGAAAATTCACAGCGATGCCGTTTACGAAAGGGAAAAATATCCGGAAGATGTAACAGAAAAGGATATTGAAATACATGCCGCACCAGCTACCCGTTTGCAGATGATTAATTTTCTGGCAGCCATTGAAGAGAATAAACGTCCGGTGGCTAATATTGAAGATGCCCATATCTCTACTGCCAGTTGTATTCTTGCCAATCTTTCGATGCAGATTGGCCGGTCATTATCCTATGATCCGGTTAGCCGGCAAGTGACTGGCGATCCTGAAGCAACACAACTTCTGCAGCGACCCTACCGGCAACCCTGGGTACATCCTCATCCCGATAAGGTGTAGATCAGATTTCGTATTTTCATTGGTAACTCACAGCAGCAATTCTTTGATTGCGTCCGGGGTTCTGGCAAACGCATACCTACTCTGCACTATCCGATTGATAAAACATGGGTTGATATAAAGATATTACGCCTCATCTTTGGTCGTGCGCACAAGGCTAATGCCTGATATGAAGAATATCAGAGCCAGTATGCCATAGGTGATCAGAGATTTAAGATGATCTGCGCCATTACCATATTGAACGAATATTATAGCTGAGTAAATCAAACCTGCAATACCCAATATGGTAAGTACTGCACCAAAAATTCTCTTTATGTTCATATTCTATTTATATAGTTAACACTCACATCTTAAAAAAGCGGAAGAACGACCTTCCGCTTTTACCCAACGTAAAACCTACCACTACAAACTAACAATACCTCAAGACCTCAGAAAATGAAACAGTAATAATACTGCTGATAATCTATCTTGATCCCTGAATTACCCTGACTAGGACTGCAATAATGGCGATAACCAGAAGTATGTGTATAAGACCACCTGCGCTGTATCCTATATAACCTATGGCCCACAGTATTAGCAGGACTACTGCAACGATATAAAGTAAATTTCCCATAACTTTAGTTTTTAAAATTTTATTTTCCGTGAATTGCCAGTCCGATTGTAGATACACCACTTGATAAATCAAGGAACGCACCAAGTCGGCTGTTAAAATGGTATTCCGCTCCGATGTGAATATCAAGGAAGACAGAATTTCCTTTATTGTTGAAATACTTCTGATCTCCATTATACCCAGCATCCCAGCTTGAATTTACCAATGCGAAACCTAACGAAGCACCGAGGTAGAAATCCCATTTACTGTTCGCATTTAAAATCTCATCAAAATAATAAGTACCTTTTACACCAATCGGAATCACCGTTTCATTGTAGGTATAGTACTGATTTGGATAATTGTTGTTTCCCCAGTAATACTCATCGGAGTAGTTGTAAAAACTAATAAATGGAGCTAACGTAAAATCCTTTGCTACATCAAACTCATAGTCGAGGTGGAATACCGGTATGGAGCGACCAGCATATTTGTAATAACCGCCATATCCACCCACACCAAGTCCTAAATTCAGGGTCTTGCCATAGGTGGATTGAGCGGAGCTATCGAAATTAATTACACTTGTAATCACGATTGCCAGTGTGATACTTATTAATCTTTTCATTCTTTATTATTTATTTTTTATTCATCCTGGCATATAAGTTAAAACCGATGAGCTTATTTCTTAGAAGCAGTGAGATACATCCCGGCACCTATAACCATCACAACAACTCCGATATAAGGTGACCAGCTTACAGCATGTTTCTTATTCGCGGAGATTTCCAGTTCGCCAATGTCTACTACCTTTTCACGGGTAAAATAATTGAATCCGGTGAATAAGGTAATCAGTAAACCAATAACCAAAACAATCAAGCCTGTGCGTTTCATAACTTTATAATAAAACGATTAAAAGAATAATAATTAATAAAAGTGCGCCTACAGAAAGATATACACCTCCACTGTTGGCTGCCAGTTCCTTTTTGATGGTCCGTACTTCCATCCGAAGTGCTCTCTTTTCGCTCGTCTTCAGACCAGACTTATCCATGGTGTTAATCTCTTCCAGCCGGTTGGTTAAAACTTTAGCAGTTGCTTCAGCAGGGGTTGAGGTAGGCACTACGCCAGCGGCTGTTTCAGATTGAGCTGGAATAAATGTTAATGTCAGCAGGGCAAATGCCAAGCCTGTTATTAGTTTTTTCATATTAGAATAATTTTTTCTTCCCGCTTCTGGCGGATCAGATGTGAATAAAATTCCACACCACAAGGTCAGTGCATTTTAGCAGGTATCTGTTACACGGTTAGCGCAGAGTGTTACACATGTTACATGTTTCCCACCAGGAACTTTGAATTCAGCGTCTATCTGGACTTTGTCAGGTGTATATTCCGAATGGCTGGACCATGATAATCGGCAAGAACTGTAAATTCTGATTGCCTTCATGAAGTGTATCGAACGGTTTGCAGAAACCCGGCAGGATGATAATTTTTAAATGTCAGGTGATAAAAAATTCACATTCTGGCCATGTACCAGCTTAGTTCTTTTTCTATGCGCTCGTAGTGAAAGAATGCAGTAATATTTTTTTGTAAACGCAAAAAGGCGGTTTCACTTTTCACTACATAGTCAAATGCCTTATGGTGCATACAACTAACGGCCACATCAATTTTGTCCTGTGAGGACAACATCACAACAGGAATATCAGGATTAAACTCCTTGATTTTATCGAGTGTCTCAATTCCATTCATGGCATCCTTATCAATACCATTCAGGTGATAATCCAGAATGATCACATCTGGTTTATCCGCGATGCTTGCCAGGCAAAGTTCACCGGTGGCAAATGTTTCAACAGTAAAGTCGGTATGATGATGAAATTCAATTTCGAGTGATTTCAAGAATACCGCATCATCGTCTACCAGGAAAACTTTTATTTTTTCGTTATTCATGAATGAGTTTTTTTAATCCGGTTAAGTTCCTCCGTTAGTTCGTCACATGCCTTGGCACATATATTTTCAAGCTGAAGAACCAAAGGTGATATTTCATCAGTTTGTAACTTGCTGCTGGCAAATTCCTGAACTTGCCTGGCCATAATTTCAAAATCAGCATTGATACCCATGATAGAAAAAGAAGGAATCATTTTATGTACCGATGCATATAATAAATCCCAGTCTTTGTCCTTAAAACTCTTTTTCATGGAAGAAACCAGTGTTGGGGTCTGCTCCAGATAAACAGCTATCATCTCCATCATCAGGGTGGGATTTGATTTTGTGCGATGGGATAAATAACTCAGATCAACGTATTTTTTTGTCTGGCCTTGTGTGTGTCGATCCTCTTTAGCTTCATCCGGTTTTTCGGCCACCACCTTTTTTACCAGGCCCATAATTTTACTATACAGCAACCGTTCATCTACGGGCTTTGCAATATAATCATTCATGCCCAGTGCCTTACATTTATCAAGATCCATCGTGGTTACATCTGCCGTGAGTGCAATGATAGGGATGGTGGATTTCAATGTAGTGCGAATGTATTCCGTGGCAGCAAACCCATTCATTTCGGGCATTTGCAAGTCCATCAAAATAATATCGTAGTCATTGGTCTGCAGTTTTTCAATGGCAATTTTACCGTTCGATGCGATGTCCCGTCCAAAGCCAAATTCATCCAGCAAGGTTTTCATCAGCAACTGATTGAGCGCCATATCTTCCACTACCAGCACCTTTATATTTTTAATTTGCATTTCAAGCTTCTCCGCCTCCACCTCATCGGGCGCCTGTGATTTTGTTTTATTGAAGCTCAAAATAAAACTAAACGTTGAGCCCTGGTCAATTTCACTTTTCACCTGAATGCTTCCACCCTGCTGGTTGACCAACTGTTTAACAATGGCAAGTCCTAATCCTGTTCCTCCATATAAGCGTGCCGTGCCACTGGATGCCTGCCGGAATGTTTCAAATATTTTGTCAATATTATTTTTATTAACTCCTATTCCAGTGTCACTGATGGCAAACTCTACCGTCACTTTCTCTTCATCTTCACTGAGTAACCGCACTTGCACGGTAATTTTCCCTTCCGAAGTAAACTTCACTGCATTACTCATCAGGTTCAAGATAATCTGATGAAGACGAACCGGATCACCCATCAGCACATCAGGAATATTGCTGTCGTATTCCTTCACCAGTACCAGGTTCTTTTCCTGTATTTTAATCTCAAATAAATGAAGCATGGCAGCTATGGAAGTTGCCAGTTTGAAAGGTGTTTGTTCAAAAATCATTTTTCCGGCATCTACTTTAGCCAGATCGAGAATATCATTAAGCAGCACGACCAGCGCATCGCCACTCATTTTGATGGCCGTTAAGTATTCTTTTTGCTTTGCCGTCAACTCGGTTTTGAGCACCACTTTGGTAAATCCGATAATCGCATTCATAGGCGTGCGGATTTCATGACTCATATTCGATAGGAATTGCTGCTTTGCTTTCACGGCATCTTCCGCTATCTGGGTTGCGCTTTCCGCTTTGCTTTTAGCGGCTTCCGCTATCTCCGTTGCCTGATCAGCAAAAACGATTGCCTCAGTCAATGCCTTTGCAATTCTCTTTTGTTCGGTTGTATCCCTGGCAACCACTACGGCACCCACTACTTTTCCAAGTTCATCCTTATACACAGAGCCATTGAATAAAACATCTGTTGATTTATCGTCACGGATCGTAAGCGGATAATCCGTTACAAAACCCTTGGCAAACACCTCCTGGTATACTTCGCGCGCTTTTTGAGGTTCAGTAAAATAATCAAAAAAATCAGATCCTGTGAGTTCTTCACGTGTCATTCCAGTAATGATCACCAGCGCCTCATTCATATCAGTGATTTTACCCTCTGAACTAATGGTAATCAGCGGATCGCGGCTTGCCTCAATCAGGCTTCTTGCATATTGTGATTCCTTATTACTGATATGGTTAGTATTCATTCAGAATGCTTTAATAATTATTTTTCATTATCTGATGTTCGAAGCATGCCTCGTATGTAACCCGGGTCGAGTTGCTCAATGGGTTTTCGCCCTCTGTGCTTCAATTGCTTAAACCGGGAAGGAGAAAGGCCAGTGATTTTTTTAAATTGATTGGATAGGTGTGCAACACTGCTATAATGCAGCTTATATGAAATCTGGGTAAGGTTCAGTTCATCATAGAGCAGCAATTCCTTCACCCTCTCAATTTTGTGAATGATGATAAACTGCTGAATGGTTATGCCCTTGACTTCAGAAAATATGTTAGACAGATAGGTGTAATCGTAGTCCAGTTTTGCACTGATATAGTCAGAATAATTGACCTTGGGTATTTCATCAGAATAATGGATCATTTCTGTAATTACGTTTTTAATACGCTCAATCAAAACCGCCCTTTTGTCGTCCATTAATTCCAGCCCTGCGCTGTGAAGACCGATCTTCAATTGCTCCCGTTGATCCATGGAAATATTTTCCATAATCTCTACCTCCCCCAGGTCTACAACAATAAAGTGCAATCCCAGCCTGTTCAACTCTGCTTTCACCGCCATTTTACAACGGGTACTCACCATATATTTGATAAATATTTTCAAGCAATCATATTTAAAGTAACCCGATACATAAAGGATGCATCGCTAAACCATAATAAAAAGGTGAAATGAAATTATGACAGAACCTACGATGAATACCTTATTAAGGAGCAGCTAAAAGCTTTGGGGCGAAGGTGCGGAGGTTTTAACAGTAAAATGTTACGTATTTAACAGCATGTATTACACATATCACAGGTTTACGAGATTCCTCTTGCGCTTTTGTTTCATTTCCTTGAAAAAGGAAGGTGAAAGCCCTGTTACTTTCTTAAACTGATTTGATAGATGTGCCACGCTGCTATAATGGAGCTTATAGGATATTTCCGTCAGATTCAGTTCATCATATAACAGCAACTCCTTTACCCGCTCTATCTTATGATTGATAATGAAGTTCTGGATAGTAATACCCTTTACTTCAGAAAATATATTGGAGAGGTAGGTGTAATCATAATTAAGTTTTTCGCTGATGTAGTCAGAATAATTCACTTTTGGCACTTCTTCCTGGCAATAAATCATATCGACAATCACATTCTTGATTTTCTCAATGAGAATACCCTTCTTATCATCCAGTAATTCCAGTCCTGACTTCTGCAGGTTCAATTTCAACTCGTCATGTTTTTTTTCAGTGATGTTTTCCTTGATTTCAACCATACCGAGATCAACGAATACATAATGAAGGTTGAGCTTTGCCAGCTCTTCTTTGACAATCATTTTGCATCGCATGCTAACCATGTATTTGATATAGAGTTTCACCTGTGTACTATTCGATTACATTGCAGCAATTTCCAATTTACTAAACATAAAACTCCTTACTTAAGTCGTTGAATCCTTTGGCGGTGGCACAAGTTCCCTTTCAAAATAAGCGAGCAACTTATGCTTTGGATCGTTAACGGCCTCACAGTAATAAATCCGATCAAGATACCGGTTGATTTTTAATTTACAACCAGGATCATTTTGAGCAGTGATAAAGGTGCCCGCCTCATAAATATTATCCATGTAGAAAGCTACTCATTATTGATGTATAAGACTAATGATCTATGCATAAATCTCAATGGCATTGAAGACCTGACGAATATCATGGTTTTGTAAAGTACATTAAGTAAAATTGTTGCCTGATTAGTACGATCGCACTGGACTAAAAAATGATATTAATTGATAAAAAAAACACGTATTACCATCACCTTATCGATAACAATTCAGATCACTTAAATTAAATTTTTTATTATGTACCACAGCCGTAAGCACCTTGCCATATACATTGCCGCATTTCTCTGCGTGATAACAACAAACTCCTTTAGTCAGGCCAGGAACGAAAAGGAACTCAGGCTCAATGAACTTGAATATCTTGAAATGCCGGGCCTTAATATTATGCTGGCGCATGATTTTTATCCTGAAGGACATCAGGGTGGTGTGGGCATTATTCAAAACGGTTTGAGAGTTGCCACCAATGGTGATCTCCGGCTCGAGCCAACACCCGGACAGTGGCAGCCGGTGCCTAAAGTTGGTACGCGTGTGATTGACCGCGCAACACAAGAAGTGAGTGTGCGCATGGAATATCCCGATCCTGAAAAAGACAGAAAGGGATTTAATCCTGTTATCTATCCTGATCTGAAATTCAGCTATACCATACGGGTAAAACCGGAAGGAAAATCAGTTCGCATTATTGTTGACCTGGATCAACCGCTGCCGGAATCATGGATTGGAAAAGTAGGATTCAACATGGAGCTGTTCCCGGGTATACTGTTCGGCAAATCCTATTATATGGATCAGCAAACAGGAATATTTTCACGACAGGCAAATGGTCCGGGTTATTATGACAAAGAAGGTGAATTTCAGTTAACTCCAATGGCAACAGGAAAGAAACTGATCATCGCACCCGAGTCTGATCAACAACGCATGGTTATCGAAAGCACCAGGGGTGACAACCTTGAACTCATTGATGGTCGTGCAAAACATAATAACGGATGGTTTGTAGTTCGATCCCTGGTGGCAAAAGGCGCTTCATCGCGGGCTATAGAGTGGCTGATCACGCCACATGCTATTCCTGATTTTAAAAGTGAACCGGTCATTCAGGTTTCACAGGTGGGCTATCATCCAAAGCAACAGAAAATAGCCGTGATAGAACTGGATGCAAAAGAAACGCAGCGGCTTCCCGTAGCGCTATTGAAAATATCGGAGAACGGAACTCAAACCAAAGTGCAGGAAAGCACAGCGAAAGAATGGGGAAAGTTTCTGCGATACAATTATCTGCAATTCGATTTCACAAAAGTGGAAGAGCCGGGAATGTATCTTGTTAAATATGGAAATCACGCAACGCATGCCTTTCAGATAAGCAAAGATGTATTCAAGCGTAATGTATGGCAGCCAACCCTGGAATATTTTTTACCGGTGATGATGTGTCACATGCGAATCAATGACCGCTACAAAGTGTGGCATGGCCTCTGCCATATGGATGATGCCCGAATGGCTCCTATCGATACCAATCATTTTGACGGTTATCTGCAGGGACCTTCAACACTCACAAAATTTAAATCAGGACAAACAGTGCCCGGTTTAAACATTGGCGGATGGCACGATGCCGGAGATTACGATTTACGGGTTGAATCACAATCCGATGAAATCTATATTCTCTCGCTTGCCCATGAAGCATTCAATGTAAAGTATGACAATACTTCTGTTGATCAGAAAACCCGTGTTGTTGAACTTCATCAGCCCGACAGCAGACCTGATATTTTACAACAGATTGAGCATGGTGCACTCTCCATCGTGGGCGGATATAAATCAATGGGCAGATTATATCGTGGAATTATTGAACCCACTCTACGCCAGTATGTGCTGCTCGGTGATGCCGCTGTGCAGACGGATAACATTCCTTTTGTAGCTCCCGTTTCACCATCCGTAGAAGTTCCTCCTGTCGGATTGCCCGGTTCACCTGACGACCGCTGGGTTTTCACTGAAGAAAATCCTGGCCGTGAATTGCAGGTGGCAGCTGGTTTAGCCGCATCATCCAGGGCATTGAAAGGTTATAACGATGTACTCGCGGGTGAATGTCTGGTGGTAGCTAAAGAACTCTGGGATCGTACCACAGAGAAAGACAAATTGCAACGCGTGAAAGCTGCTGTTGAGTTATTGATCACAACAAAAGATAAAAAGTATGCAGACTTTCTCGTGGAGAACAGTGCACTGATGATAGGGAAGATTGAACGCACCGGCTGGGTGATTGGCCGCACGCTTCCGCTGATCAATAATACAAAATACAGAACTGATGTTACAAATGCGATACGCAACTATCGCAGTAAGATTGATGAACAGGAAAAGAAAACTCCGTATGGCGTTCCTTATGAACCCAATATCTGGGGTGCAGGCTGGGGTATTCAGAGTTTTGGTGTGGAACAATATTTTCTCCACACTTCATTTCCTGAAATATTTCCAAACACACTCATGCTTCATGCCATGAATTTTGTTTTAGGTGTTCACCCCGGACCAAACACATCATCCTTTGCGTCAGGCGTTGGGTCAAAATCACTGACCGTTGCATACGGAACCAACCGCGATGAGTGGTCTTATATTCCTGGCGGAGTTGGATCGGGCACTGCGTTAATACGTCCTGATTTTCCTGAACTGCTCGAGTGGCCTTATCTGTGGCAACAAACCGAATATGTGATGGGTGGAGGTGCTTCTGATTTTATGTTCCTCGTGCTGGCTGCTGACTATCTTATGGATAAACAATCTTTAAAGAAATAAATTAAATCATTTTACTGGAGGGTGAGTGTGATTACAATACGCACTCACCCTTTCCGTTTTAAAAATGATGATGAATCTGTATTGTTGAATAAAGTACAAAGCCCATTGAAGTGAAGTTCTTCCTCTACGCCATTCTTATCTTGTTTCCGATTGCCAGCTTTTCACAGCTGACCGGCAAAGTCGTGGCCATTGCCGATGGTGACACATTCACACTGCTTGTAAACAAGCAACAAATTAAAATCAGGCTTCATGGAATTGACTGCCCAGAGAAAGGACAGGACTTTTCGAAAACAGCAAAAGATTTTCTTTCTGATTATGTATTTGATAAAGTGGTGAATGTGCGCACTATGAGTAAAGACCGATATCGGAGAACAATAGGCGTGGTCAGTATTGACGGTATCAACATGAATGAAAAACTGCTGGAAGCCGGTCTGGCATGGCATTTTAAGAAGTATGATAAAAACCCCGCATGGGCAAAACTGGAAGAAACCGCACGAAAAAATAAACGTGGATTATGGGTGAATGCCAACCCTATTCCGCCCTGGGAATGGAGAAAGCGAAAGCGCTGAGCCTAACTTAATTGAATACAAACAATTGTGAAATAAAAAAGAGTCTGACATCTTAACGATATCAGACTCTTGCTGGACTATTATTTCAGGTAGTCAGTCTTTGTCGGTTTTCTTTACCACCGGAGTAAATCACTTCAGTGTCAACTCACTGATAATATTCTTTGCTCCACCAAGTTTATCAATACACCACAGCACATAGCGGATATCAACACAGATGGTGCGGTTAAGATCTTTATCAAATGCGATCTTATGACTCAACGCTTCGTAGTTTCCATCAAATGCCAGACCGATCAGTTCACCATTGGCATTAAGAACGGGTGAGCCCGAGTTTCCACCCGTGATGTCATTGGTAGTTATGAAGCCAACAACGAGGTCGCTGGTTCGTGCATCTTTGTAAATGCCATAGTCTTTCTTCTTTGCTGCTTCGATGAGTTCTTTCGGCAAGTCAAACTCATAATCGCCCGGCACATATTTCTCCATCACGCCTTTCATGGTGGTCACGTAATCATAAAATACGCCATCACGCGGACGGTATGATTTTATTTTACCTGAGCTCAACCGCATGGTGAAGTTAGCATCAGGATACAGGGCTTTGCCTTTATTCATTTCCAGAATGCCTTTCATGTAGAGGCGGTCCAGGTCACCTTTCTGAGTGGTAAAGTCAATGGATTTCTTCTGAAAACCGCCAACATAATTCCTTACAAAAGTAACAGCATATTGATAGGCCGGATCGGTTTGTAAAGTAGTTGAATCAGGGTTAGCGATAAATGCATTCCATTTTACATCATTCAGTATGATGGTCTTTCCAAACACATCAGCTGCATATTTTTTATAGGTAGCTTCATCATTGAGATCTCCATACTTGGTACGCAACGTATTGTAAAACCCTGCAGGATGTTGTGCCGGATCTATATCGCTATAAAACATTTTGCTCATAGCCGCCATAATATTCTGATCTGAAGGCTATATTTTCGTTACCCAGGAAATATAGCGCGTGTGTTGTTTAAACTCTCAGCCACTTTTTTGATTTCCTCTGGTGACGAAGGTTTTCTGGTCAATGCTCTTTCCAGTGCCTGCAGGGCTGTAGCATAAGAAGCTAAAGGTGATCCGAGAATTCCTTCATTGAGATAGGTGCGATGTCTGGCATAGGGCATCCAGTCGTTGTAGATCTTTTCGTAATTCTCAAACAATCCATCATAGTGGGATTTTCCTATTGCCCATTTTGCAAATTTCTGTTCCTCCGCTTTCTTTTGTCCGTATACATCGTACTTCAACAACTGCTTGCGTTCTCCGTCATAGAATTTCCAGTAGTTGGCAATACTTGCATAACCTGATGAGAGCTGCAAACGCACGGCATCACTTTTCTTCATCTCATTCATCATCAGTTTGAGACGCTCCTCACGCAAGTTTACAATGGAAGGATTTTCAATTTCAGTTTTGATCTTCACTCCAAAGGAAGTTTCGTAACGGTCGGTGCCTCCCGGGTAACCGAGAATCATAGCGAAGTCCCCATCTTTCACTCCTTTCACAGAAACATTCAAATAATATTTTGGCTTGAGAGGCAAGTTGTCTGCCGCATATTCAGCAGCCTTACCTTCCTTGTTCATGTATACACGAAATACAGAGAAATCTCCTGTATGACGGGGCCACTCCCAGTTGTCAGTGTCGCCACCAAACTTACCAATGCTTTCCGGAGGTGTACCTACCAGGCGTATATCGCGGTAACGCTCATATACAAACAAGAGATACTGGTTATTCTTGAAGAAGGGCATAACGCGCGCTTCAAGATTTGAACCTGCCGTGGCGCGGCTCGCAACGTTGGCAGATACTGCCTGAAGTTTGCTTATGCGTTCAGTTCCATTCAACCCCTCGAGCGCCTTTTCTATTTCACTGGTCACATCATCAATCCGAACAAGAAACTGCACCGACAAGCCAGGAGCCGGAATCTCCTCGGCCTTGTTCTTTGCCCAAAAGCCATTTCGCAGATAATTTTTTTCAACTGTGCTTGCTGCCGCAATAGCACTATAGCCGCAGTGGTGATTCGTGAAAATCAATCCTTCCTTGCTCACAATTTCACCCGTGCAGCCACCACCAAAAATGATGATGGCATCTTTTAGTGATGATTTGTTTATACTGTATAACTGCTCTTTGCTAAGCTTTAATCCGCTCTTCACCATATTGTTATAGGTCTGGTCGCCCAGCATATACAACAGCCACATGCCTTCATCGGCACGGGCAAATAGAAATGCAAAAACAAAGAGCAGGGAAAGGATTTTCGTTTTCATAATCCGGTATTTTAAATGGTCAATGTAAAAGAAAATACAAATGCCAATCAATGACAAAAGACATCTTTGTCACCTTATTTCCTTGATTACAATAAAATAAATGATTTGAATCAGTATCGAATTTGAGTTTACTGATTGGATCTGCCTGGGGTAGCCACTGAGAATTCTTTCCAGTCTTCGCCACCGTCAGTAGTACGGCCGTATGATACATTTTCGTTTTGTTTACCAAACTTAAGACCATCAATCTTGCGACCGTCTTCATAATAAAGGCCTATATATTCCCCATTCTGGTTGAGTTTGAATTTGAGGTGCAAAACTCCCTGATCCGGGCTGCCATCCGCCCACAATAACAAAAAACCACCTGGTTGTATTGTAGTGAGATTACTATCGGTTTTTGGAATCTGATATCCCAGTGGTTTTTTACTATCCTGGGAAAAATACATGCCTCCGATATCAATAGCGGTAGTACCGGGATTATATAGTTCTATCCAGTCTTCAAACTCCTGCTTTGCACCATCTGTATCAGGACAGCAAGAGGTGTTAATAGCCATGAACTCATTGATATAAAGGGTTGGCACTTCTTCCTTTAAATAAAAAAAAATTGCTGCTGCCAGCAATATTATGGTCAGTGCAATGATTCCAAATTTATTTAAGGATTGCGTCATCTTCTGTTCAGGATTGTCGAAACGCTGCAAATATAACCGTTTTCAACTGTATTACTTTCCTCAGGTAAAACAATTACCAGGCAAAGGAAAATCAGACTGCAATGGGTGCCTTAATTGACGGATGTGCCTGGTAGTTTACGATCTCAAAATCCTCAAATTCATATTCAAACAAACTGGAGGGCTTCCGTTTGATCACCAACTGCGGTAACGGATAGGGAATACGTGAAAGCTGCAATTTTGTCTGCTCAAGATGATTGGAATACAAATGCACATCACCACCGGTCCATACAAAATCACCAGGTTTCAAGTCACACTGCTGGGCCACCATATAGGTAAGCAATGCATAACTGGCAATGTTAAAAGGAACGCCCAGAAAATAATCTGCACTTCGCTGATATAGCTGGCAGGAAAGTTTTCCATCGGCAACATAAAACTGGAACAAGGCATGGCATGGCGGTAATGCCATTTTATCTACTTCTGCAGGATTCCATGCTGATACAATATGCCTGCGGGAATCGGGCTTTGTTTTAATCTGCTCAAGTACCTGCGAAATCTGATCAATATGACGGCCATCCGGTGCTGGCCAGCTGCGCCATTGGCTTCCGTAAACCGGGCCAAGGTCTCCGTTTTCATCTGCCCATTCATCCCAGATCGATACGCCATGATCTTTCAGATATTTAATGTTGGTGTCGCCCTTGAGAAACCACAATAACTCATATATAATGGAGCGAAGATGAAGCTTTTTGGTAGTCACCAGCGGAAATCCTTCCGAAAGGTCGAAACGTAATTGTCTGCCAAAAACCGATAAAGTGCCTGTGCCGGTGCGGTCAGTTTTGGAGGTACCGTTCACAAGAATTTCATTCAGGAGATCAAGGTATTGACGCATAGAAAAAACTTTGCTGCAATTACGCGCTTCCGTGAAATAAAAAAAAGCCTCCGCAATCAAGCGGAAGCTTTTCGACTAAACCAATTCCCACCTTACATTTTACCGTTCAACTCAATTTCTTTCGATTGGCCATTTACGGTTATGGTAATTAAGCGGTCGCAGGTACCACTTCCATAGTCGATGGTGATAACCTTATCCTCTACTGTCAATACTTTGGTTCCTTCCACTGCAATTCCTCCCTTGCTGTTTGACGTGCATTCTCTTTTGTAAACCAATGGCTTGGTGATTTCCATCTGATAGGTCTTTCCATCACGGTTAGAACCTGCAGCACTGCCAGTAACAATCCATTCATCATTCAAAGGATTGGATGTTCTCACCCATTCACGTGTATGATTAACCTCGCGGGTTGCCACAGAACCATCAGGCCATGTTACCTTGCCCCCCTGAACGGTGATCGTGAATTTTGGATTGGTTTCCAGGCTTACCGTTGCGTTGGTTACAGTGCGCACACCTTCTATAGATATGTCATTGATTGAATAATCAGTAAGTGTGGTGATAATCTGTGAGCCAGGTATGAAACGCTTTCCAATAAACTCAACTTTTATAATCCCTTTGCGGATATTGTTTCGGGCATCGGCACATCCGGTGCCAAAATCAATGGTAATGTATCCATGTGGTGTTGCAAGCGTATTGTCTTCCGCAAATTCAAACGACACAGTAGCACAGGTGAAACGTGAATCACCGGGTTTCACACCTCCCCTGCCTGCAGCCGATGTGCGCGAACCTTTCAAAGTAGCATCATCAACAGCCACTGCCAGGGTAGAGATATCATCTACATCTTCGAAATAACTCTCTGCCACCGCTTCATTTTCTACATTCTGGGAATCACCGGATGTGAAATCAAACTGGTTGTTGTCATCACAGGACGACAAAAAACCAACTGAAATGATGGCCATTCCTGCAATGGTTTTTCCAAATACATTTTTCATAGTTTTCATGTGTTATTATTTATTTTTTAAAGTTTGGTCACATGGAATTTGCCTGATATAAGTTCATCCTATCTGATGATTATTAACCAAGGCTCATTTCATAAAAGTTTTTTATTTAAATCGGCTCTTAGAACATGCCCGCATAGAAAGGTTTAATGACAACCGGAGAAATTTTAAAGATTTCATTTGTTACCGGCTTTGAATGTGTGGCCTAAGCGAATAACTTACAGTCAGAATTTCCCTGAAATCAGAAAATGAAGGTATTAATAGCGGCATTTATATTTGGTGTGACATGGATCAACAGCCCGGCTCAGGCTCCGCTTAAAATTGCCAAGCTGAAATATCAGGGTGGGGGCGATTGGTATGCCAACAAAACTGCCTTACCCAATCTGATTGCATTTGCCAGAAAGAACTGGGAATTAACCTCGCTGCAGAAGAAGATTTTGCTGAGGTGGGCAGTCCGAATATTTTTGATTACCCCTACCTCTACATGACCGGTCATGGCAACGTAATTTTTTCCATGAGTGAAGCCCAGAACCTACGCAATTATCTTATTGGTGGCGGATTTTTGCATGTAGATGACAATTACGGCCTGGATAAATTTGTGCGCATCGAATTAAAAAAGGTATTCCCTGAACTTGAACTCGTGGAAGTTCCTTTCACACATCCCATCTATCATCAGAAATTTGAATTTCCGAATGGCCTCCCCAAAATCCATGAACATGATGGTAAACCCGCACAGGGATTCGGATTATTTTACGAAGGGAGACTGGTATTATTTTATTCCTATGAATGTGATCTTGGCAACGGATGGGAAGACAGACGCATACACAACGACCCTGAAGAAAAGCGACAACAAGCCCTGAAAATGGGTGCCAACATTCTGTCCTATTGCTTTACCAGTTATTGAGTCTTGTCTAATGATTTGTATAGAAAATTTAGATTAGTCATTCCTCTCCAGTCATAATTGAAACTACGCTCCCCATAGGGATTCCTGGTAAAACCGGTAATAAAAAAGCCTCATGAATTACTTCACAAGGCTTTCTCGTTTTTATAATCAGATTTATTAAATCCCACCCAATACTTCCTCCAGTTTCTTATCCAGCGCTGCACCACGCAGGTTTTTGGCAATGATCTTACCTTGTGGATCCAGCAAAATTGAAAATGGAATAGCAGTAATATTATAATCGTTTGCCGCCTGTGAGTCAAAGTATTTTAAATCTGATACCTGTGTCCAGGTTAGGCCGTCTTCCTGAATAGCCTGAATCCAGTCTTCCTTATTACGGTCGAGCGATACACCAAAAACCTCAAAGCCTTTATCTTTATACTTATTATAGGCTTTCACCACGTTCGGATTTTCCCTTCGGCATGGGCCACACCATTTCGCCCAGAAATCTACCAGTACATATTTGCCTCTCAACGAAGATAATTTAATCATCTGTCCATTAGGATCGGGCATTTCAATTTCGGGCGAGATCTGACCGATGGCAGTAACTTTCATTTTGTCAACCGTAGCTACAAATTCTTTAGAGACCTGATATTCGGGCCACTCCTTTCTAAATTTTTCAGCCGTAGAAATATACAGATCATAATACTTATCGCGATCGAGAAGGTTGTTCTGTTGCAAGATATTAATCAACCCGAGCGAAGGTGGTTCATCTTTTAGAATCGCAGCTACCTGATCATGACCCTTCGTGATGATTCTCATGTACTCGTTTTGCAACTCAGTAATACGAACAATATCCTGATTCGCAGATGCAACCGAAAATTCCTGCTCCAGTTTAGTCAGATCCGGTGAACTCTGAACTTCATTCATTACCGTCTGCACCTTCATTATCAAATCCTGATCAGGAGATCCTTTCACTTCAAAGAAACCAGACTGATCATTGCCATCCACATTGACCTCTACATCACTTTTATCGAAGAATAAAGGTTACAAATTGCTTTCCATAAAATGAAAGACGATAATAACCCGGTTCGGTCAAACGAATCTTTTTTTCATACGTATAATTGTCCGCGAGTTCAATCGGCACAACAACCCCGGAGCCATCCTGCTTCATTTCCTGCAACGTAATTTCGCCTTGCTGTGGAAATCCTACCTTACCACGAACTGTAACCTCCCATCCTGGCTTCGTTTTTGCACGCCATAAAAAAAACAGAAATAAATACGGTCACTGAAATCTGAATACTTACTTTCTTCATATCCTCTTAACTTAATTTCTTTAATAATAATTCCGTGGCCAGTTTAGGATCAGCCTTTCCTTTACTACGCTTCATCACCTCACCCATAAACATAGTGATGATCGCTTTCTTGCCCTTTTTATATTCTTCTACCTTTAAAGGAAACTCTTTGATTACTTGTTCCACAATCGGCATGATAGAATCCTCATTGCTGTCCTGAAGCAAGATTTAATTGCTCGGCAAGTTCCAATGGAGTTTTATCGGGTTGTTTGATCAATTCAGGAAATATTTTTTGAGATGCTACCGCAAAACTTACTTTCCCAGCTGATCTACCAATCCAATCAGATCAGCAAGTGTGCGTGGCGAAACCGGAAATTGAAATTCATTTTCCTTCAATTCATTAAGATACGATTTCACCGGCCCCATTACCCAGTTCGAAACTGCTTTAAAATTACTGCAGTACTTACAGATGGATTCAAAGTAGTCAGCTACTTCTCTTGCGTCAGTGAGTACCTGCGCATCATAAGCAGGCAGTTTATATTCATTAACAAATTTCTGTTTCAATTCACGAGGCAATGCCGGCATCGACCTACTTATCTCCTCAAGCCATTCTTCAGAAACTACCAAGGGACTCAAATCCGGATCTGGAAAATAGCGATAGTCATTCAATTCTTCTTTGGTGCGCATGCCATGTGACTCACCGGTGTTTGCATCGTAGGTACGGGTCTCAGAAAGTATCTGTTCTCCCCTTTCAATCAGGTTAATCTGTCGATCTACTTCATGATCGATAGCCCGCTGCACATTGCGAATAGAGTTCATATTCTTGATCTCCACTTTCTTTCCATATTCGCTGGCATCGTTCAACATCACCGAAACATTCGCATCACAACGGAGTGAACCTTCTTCCATATTGCCATCACAGATTTCAAGATACCTCACCAGTTTTCGCACTTCAGCCACCACTGCTCCGGCATCTTCAGAATTTCTCAACGCCGGCTCTGTCACAATCTCAATCAGTGCCACACCAGATCGATTGAAATCCAGTAATGTATCTGCTTCATTATCCAGGTGAATGGACTTACCAGCATCTTCCTCGATGTGAATTCGATTTAATGGAATGTTTTTTTCACCCGCACTTGGTTAGTGATGGTTATAAAACCTCCCTTGCAAATCGGGGTACGATCTTGCGTGAGCTGATATCCCTTGGGAAGATCTGGATAAAAATAATTCTTGCGATCAAAAATCTGATAACGTGAAATTTCACAGTTACAGGCCAATCCCATCTTCATGGCAAACTCAGCAACTTTTCTATTGAGCTTGGGCAACGTGCCCGGATGCGCCAAAGTGATTACACTCACATGGGTATTGGGTGCTCCTCCATATCCGGCAGAATCTGAATTATAGATTTTACTTTTGGTCAGCAAGTTGTGCGTGCACTTCCAGTCCGATTACTACGGTGTATTTATCGCGTATTGATTTGTCCATCTTTTATCAATATCTGATAGGCAGACAATCAGTTAATCAATTGCTTTGCTTTCTCCAAGCACTTTATCAAGTCCTTCTAATTTTTTACCACCTGCAGTTGCAAAGAATGGCTGACCTCCTCCGCCACCATCAATTTCCTTCGCGAGTTCTTTCACCAGGTTACCTGCATGAAATTTATTTGTCAGCAGCCAGTTTTTCACCAATCATAACAGCCACCTGCGGCTTGCCATCTACATCAGCAGCCAGCACCAATACCAAATCATCAAACTGATTTCGCAATGCATAGGCAATGTTCTTCAGCGTATCTGCATTGGGCACACTTACTTTTTCAGAAATCAGTGTATGCCCATTTAGACTTGCTTGCCTTTCCTGCCAGAACATCTTTCAATACATTGGCTTGTTGCTGATAGAGTACTTCCAGTTTTTTCTCCAATGCATGCTTCTCATCCATCAAGTTTTTTGCAGAAGCAATAAGATCTTTTGGATTGCTTCAGTACCGATTTTAATTCATTCAACAATCCAAGTCCTTCATTCACAAATTGCTCAGCACCATCAGCCGTAACCGCTTCAATTCTTCGAACACCCGCCGCTACTGAACTTTCAGACAGAATTTTAAAAAGACCGATGTTTCCGGTAAACGGCACATGTGTTCCTCCACAAAGTTCTACTGAGAATTTAGGATCAAAGGTTATTACACGAACAAAGTCACCATACTTTTCGCCAAACAATGCCATCGCACCTAAGCCTTTTGCTTTTTCGATGGGCACATTGCGTTGTTCATTAAGCTCAACATTTTCGCGCACTTTTTTATTTACGATATCCTCCACCTTCTTCAGCTCATCATCCGTCATCGCTGCAAAGTGTGAGAAGTCGAAGCGAAGAATCTTTATCATTTACCAAAGAACCCTTTTGTTCCACATGCTTACCCAATACCTGGCGCAAGGCAGCATGCAAGTAAATGCGTAGCTGAGTGGTTATTCATGGTACAGTCTTCGCTTAGTGCAATCAATTTCACCTGCCACTCACCTTCCAAGCTTGGCAGGAAGTTTTTCTGTGAGATGAACAATTAGTTCATTTTCTTTTTTGGTATCGAGGACAAAAACCTTTTCTCCATTCACTTCAATCACACCGGTATCTCCAACCTGCCCACCACTTTCAGCATAGAATGGGTGTTTTGTCCAGTACTAATTGAAACAGCTCTTTATTCTTTTGCTTGATCTTTCGGTACTTGACAAGGCGAGAAACAGATTCAAGATTATCATAGCCAATAAATTCTGTTTTTTGATCTTCCCCGACAACCGTCCAGTCTCCTGTTTCTTTAGCAGCATCAGCTTTGGAGCGAGACTTCTGTTTCTGCATTTCTTCGTTAAATCCTTTTTCATCAACAGAAAATCCTCGTTCACGGGCGATCAAAGAAGTTAAATCCAATGGAAAACCAAACGTATCATAAAGTTCAAAAGCCACTTCTCCAGAGATTACTATGTCTTTCAAATCACCCTAATGGTTTCCATTCTTTTCAACCCTTTTCAAGCGTTCTTAAAAATGAAATTTCTTCTTCATGTACTACCCTGCTTACATAATCCAGTTGCTGATGTCAACTCCGGAAACACATCTTTCAGTTGATCGGCCAGAATAGGAACCAGTTTATACATAAACGGCTCCTTAAAATTCAAATAAGAAAATCCATAGCGCACTGCTCTTCTTAATATTCTTCTGATCACATAACCCGCACCTGTGTTGGAAGGAAGTTGACCATCGGCAATTGCAAATGATACGGCGCGGATATGATCTGCCATTACACGAATGGCAATATCGTTCTTGATTTCTTCTGCCATAGGTAACCTTCGCTTCAGTGGCAATGAAATCCATCAAAGGACGAAATACATCCGTATCATAATTCGAAGTTTTTCCCTGAATGGCCATACACAAACGCTCGAAGCCCATGCCGGTGTCCACATGTTTATCCGGTAAGTGGCTCAAGCGCACCTGATGCAAGTCGATTGAATTGAATAAATACCAGGTTCCAGATTTCCACCACCTGCGGATGATCACTGTTGACCAGTTCACGTACCTCGCTTTTTTCTTAATTTCTTCTTCGGATCTTAAATCAATATGAATTTCTGAACATGGACCACACGGACCTTGCTCACCCATCTCCCAGAAATTATCTTTTTTACTTCCGTGAAGGATGCGCTCTTCAGGAACAAACTGTTTCCACAAATCTTTTGCTTCTTCATCTACCGGAAGGTTGTCGCCTTTATCGCCACCAAATACCGTTACGTACAATCTGTCTTTTGGAAGCTGATATACCTCAGTCAATAATTCCCATGCCCAGGAAATTGCTTCTTTTTTAAAGTAATCACCAAAACTCCAGTTGCCCAGCATTTCAAACATGGTGTGGTGGTAGGTATCCAGTCCAACATCTTCCAGGTCGTTATGCTTTCCGCTTACGCGAAGACATTTTTGAGTATCGGCAATCCGCTTACTTTTGGGGACGGAATTACCCAGAAAATAGTCTTTGAACTGAACCATTCCCGAGTTGGTAAAAAGCAAGGTAGGGTCATTCTTTAGCACCAAAGGAGCCGATGGGACTATCTTATGGCCTTTATTTTCAAAAAATTCGAGGAATTTTCGTCTGATTGTACTGGAATCCATCACTTAAAATAGCATTTTAACTTTTGACGCTGAAGTTTTTAATTATATTTAGGGTTCTAAACCCTAATAAACCACAAAATTAACCCCATTGTGATCATAATAAAAGGAATCGTTGAAATTAGGGTAGATGGAACTTTAAGCAGAGGGTTATTTAGTTTATTGTCCTTTGAATTAATGTTGAGAACCAAGTTTCGTTATAACCCTGAAAACCTACGTTATGAACGCGTGAAGATTTCATTCTTCAACGTGCTTCTTACGCTTCTCAGCTATATTACTTTCGGTATCTTGTTTTTTACCGGACTGTTGCTGCTACAGAATTATTTTATTGAGACACCGGCCGAGAAAAAACTAAGATCAGAAAATGAAGCACTTAGTCAATACAAGGTTGTGCTTGCCGGGCAACTCTCTCAATCGAACAATCAACTGGAAGAATTAAAAAAACAGGATCTTGATTTGTATGAAAAATTGTTTGACAGCAGATCACCTGAAGAAGCAGATCAATCATCAAATAACAGAGATGCAATTCTCCTGGCCGAACCTGAAGATTTCAATGTTATAATTGAATGATTTAAATTCACGGTTTAAAAACCTATTCACCGCTGCTAAATCGAGCAACCATTTTTATCATGCCAGTGCCAGTGTAAAAAAAGAAGATCTTTCTACGCTCTTTAGTATCCCATCCATAGTTCCGGTCGAAAATTTTGATCAATCCAATCTGGTTTCCGGATTTGGAACACGAATCAATCCCTTTCATAAAGGACATTATCATCATGATGGTGTTGACATTGCTGCAGCCAGAGGCACCAGTGTTACTTGCAGCCGGTCACGGTCAGGTAATCCTGACAAAAAGAAGTGATCTGCTTGCCGGATACGGAAATTATATAGAAATCGATCATGGACATGGTGTTATTACACGATATAGTCACCTTGAAGAAATTAAAGTGCGCGTGGGTCAAAAATTAAAAAAGGGACAAGTTCTTGGAAGTGTAGGATCAAGTGGTGGTTCAATTGCTCCACACCTTCACTATGAGGTAATTGAAAACGGAACCAATACAAACCCTATAAAATTCTTTGCTGAAGGATTGAATGCAGGTGAATACCAGGCGTTGTTAACTAAAAGCAAGACACAAAACCAATCGTTGGATTGATGGCAAAAATCAGATACACATATAATACAGAAAAATGTAAATACGAACCCGTTATCGTATCGCCTAAAGCTGCAGGCCGCAAGATTTTTACATTTCTGTAGTATCTCATTTTTTATTGGATTAACAGGACTTTTTTACTTTAATTCAAAGTTTCCTCATCTTGATGAGACCATTCAAATTGCCGAAAATGAAGAACTCAAAACTGAGTGGAAGGTACTTCTCATGCAACTTGAACGCACCTCAGAACAATTGGGCAGACTCGAACAAAATGATGATCACAACTACCGCGTAATTCTTGATTTGGAGCCTTTGGATATTACGCAACGTGAAGCGGGTGTCGGTGGCCGCTTAAAGGAGAGTTCCTTTATCACCAATCCATTTATCAGGACGGCTTACGAACAAGCAGAAAAAATAAAAAACAGACTTGATATTGAAGCTCAGTCGATGAAACAACTCAAGGAAGAACTGGAGCGTAAGGAAAAAATGTGGGCATCACGACCTGCCATCCAACCAATAAGCAATAAAGATCTAACATACCTTCACACTTTATTTGGGTTGCGGCTACATCCCCTGCTCGGCTATGTAAGGCCACACAATGGTCTTGATTTCAGCGCTCCTAAAGGAAGTCCGGTTTACGCCACAGGTGATGGTAAAGTTTCTAACGCGCAGACGTCTCCCTCCTATGGAAATGTAGTGTATATTGATCATGGTTTTCATTTTGAAACGCGGTATGCACATCTCACCCGTTTTATTGTGCAGCCCGGGCAGAAAATAAAACGTGGGCAGGTTATTGGCTACGTTGGTAATACCGGATTATCGGTTGCCGATCATTTACACTACGAAGTACTTTATAAAGACGATTTCATAAATCCCATCAATTTCTTCCAACGTGACCTCAATAATAAAGAGTACGAAAAATTGATTGAACTGGGCAGTCGCTCTGTTTCTTCGCTGGATTAATACCGCCTTATTTCTTCATTAAGCTACTTCTGTTTTTCTTTGCATCCTTAAATTTTGTTATGAATCGGTTTTTCATCATCGCAATCAGTTCGTTTTTATCCGTTATTTCCTACGCACAAAAAAAGGATACCATAACCATTATCGGTGTTGGTGATATCATGATGGGCAGTAATTATCCGACCGCAGCTGGCCTGCCACCCAATAACGGACTGGATCTGATGAAAGATGTTGAGTCTCTGCTAAGCAGCTCGGATATTACTATGGGAAACCTTGAGGGTGTACTGCTTGATCAGGGAGGAACCCCGAAAACATGCAGGGATCCTAAAGTTTGTTACGTGTTCAGAAGTCCGCAGCACTATGTGCAAAATCTTGTGAATGCAGGATTTGATATCATGAGTCTGGCCAATAATCATGCTGGTGACTTTGGCGAGGCAGGCAGAAAAAGCAGTATAAAGGCATTGGAAGATGCAGGCATTTATCATGCAGGTCAGATTACAAAACCGTATACAATCTTTGAAAAAGATGGCGTTCGATACGGATTCACTGCATTTGCACCCAACAGTGGTTGTTTGAATCTGAACGACATCGAAGGCGCCCGAAAAATTGTTGCCCTGCTGGATTCCCTTACTGATATCGTGATTATTTCTTTTCATGGCGGAGCTGAAGGACCTCAGCACCAACACGTGCCTCGCAAAAACGAGATTTTTCATGGTGAAAACAGGGGCAATGTTTATGCATTCGCCCATGCATTGATAGATGAAGGAGCTGATATCATATTTGGTCATGGGCCTCATGTGACAAGAGCGATAGAAGTCTATAAAAACCGTTTCATTGCCTACAGTCTCGGCAACTTCTGCACATATAGTGGAATTAATGTGTCTGGTGTAAATGGATTGGCTCCTGTTATAAAGGTGTATACAAATTCACAAGGAGATTTTTTAAAGGCTCATATCACTTCCACCATTCAATCGTATCGTTCACCTGTAAAAATTGATTCACAAAAACTCGTATTGAAGAGAATACAGGAATTGACGAGGCAAGATTTCCCTGAGAGTGCTATTCAGATAAACGACAAAGGTTGGGTAGAGAAATCCACAAACTGATGTGCATAGGTTGTCAATAAAATAATTTACCGTCTTTGCTTCAAGTACAAAGAATTATTACTTTGCATTGAGTTCGGAAATCATTTCGGACGCATTCAGGCACCAAGTCCCTCATGGCGTATAAAGAAAAAGAAATTGAGAAGATATATTATTCTATCGGTGAAGTAGCCGATATGTTTAATGTAGCCCCTTCTCTAATACGCTTCTGGGAATCTGAGTTTGATCTTATCCAGCCAAAGAAAAACAGGAAAGGCAATCGCCAGTTTACAAGAGAGGATATCGAAAATGTGCGAACAATTTATCATTTGGTAAAGGAGAAGGGATTTACCCTTCAGGGAGCCAAAGAAATGATTAAAAATGATTCGAATTCTGTTCGTGAAAAAATGGATCTTCTTGATTCCCTTAAAAAGGTGCGTCAGTTTTTAGTTCAGGTAAGGGAAAAACTCTGATTCTTTTATTGTAAATCAGTTCCATGAATCAGGAACGCCTCTCCTTTCTTTCTCTACATTTTATTCCTGGTATCGGTGATTTTCTGGTAAAGCAACTGGTCAGTTACTGTGGTTCGGCAGAACAGGTTTTCAAAACCCCAAAAGGAAAACTTTTAAAAATTCCAGGCGTTGGCGAAGTATCGGCAGAAGCCATTAAAAATGGCAATTCCGTTCATGAAGCCGAACGGGTAATCAGGAAAGCTGAAAAAGAAGAAACCGAAATTCTATTCTTCACTGACAAGAAGTATCCACAACGGTTAAAATCTATCGAAGACGCGCCATCCCTTCTCTATTATAAGGGTAATCAAAGTTTAAATCCTGTAAGAACGGTGGGTATAGTTGGCACAAGACAGGCTACAGAATATGGAAAAGAAATGGTCGATAAAATCTGTCGGGATCTTGTTCCCCATCAGCCACTCATCGTGAGCGGCCTTGCCTATGGCATTGATATTCAAGCTCATAAACATGCGCTCTCATATGGACTGGCAACCGTGGGTGTGATGGGCAGCGGTATGGACATTATATATCCTGCCGCACATAAAGATACTGCCCGAAAAATGATAAATCAGGGTGGTTTGCTTACAGAAAATCATTTTGGAACAAAACCAGATGCCCATAATTTTCCGGCACGCAATCGCATCATTGCCGGACTGTGCGATGCACTCATTGTAGTTGAAGCTGCTGAAAAAGGTGGCGCATTAATTACCGCTGATATTGCCAACAGTTATAATAAAGATGTATTCGCAGTGCCTGGTAATATAGGCAGTCAGTATTCAGAAGGTTGCAACAAACTGATAAAAACCAATAGGGCGAATCTCTTCAATAACGTAAAAGACCTTGAGTACATTATGAACTGGTCTTCTGATTCACCGGCCATGTCTACAACTTTTGATGTTTCTTCTTTTGAACCTGATGAACAAACCGTCATTGAGATTTTAAAGTCAAAGAAAAGTCCCATGATGGTAGATGAGCTCAGTATCCGTTCGGCCATGAACCCCAGCAAGCTCGCCTCACTCCTCCTCACACTGGAATTTAAGAATGTGGTAAAGTCCTTGCCCGGAAAAATGTTTACCCTTAAATAGATTGTTGAGTAAAAATTGAATCAGCCATCTTAAACGCTAATGAAAATTCATCATGGTCGATAGCAGGAGCATCATTCTTTGAATCGAGGAATGCCAGAATGGTTTCGGTAGGCATATTTCCGACCATGTCATCCTTTGCCATGGGGCATCCGCCAAATCCCTTAATAGCACCATCAAAACGTTGACACCCTGAAGCGTAGGCTGCCTCAATTTTTTCTAAACTCGTTGATGGATGAGAATGCAAATGTGCGCCAAATTCGATTTTAGTGAATCGTCTTGTGAGCGTTTTAAATAAATAGGTAATCTGCTCGGGCCGTGCTACACCAATGGTATCTGCCAGGGAAATCGTTTCTATACCAAGAGTTGAAAGGATATCAGCAAAATTTTCTACAACCCCCATATCATAATGATCTCCATAGGGATTGCCAAATCCCATGCTGATATAGACTACTTGCTTTTTGTCATGCCTGTTACATAATTCCTGAAGTTCATTCACAACGTTCAGCGCTTCAACAATTGATTTATTGGTGTTGCGCTGTTGAAATGTTTCCGAAATGGATAATGGAAATCCAAGATAGCTTATCTCCTTAAACCTGCAGGCTTCATCACCACCCCGGACATTTGCCACAATAGCAAGAAGTTTTGATTTCGTTTTGCCCAATTCCAGCCTATTCAAAACATCGGCTGTATCGCGCAGCTGAGGAATTGTTTTAGGCGAAACAAAACTGCCAAAATCAATGGTATCAAAACCCACTTTTAACAGCTGATTGATGTAATTCGCTTTCCTTTCGGTAGGGATAAACTCTGTAAGACCCTGCATGGCATCGCGCGGACATTCAATGATCTTCATAGACAATTAAAATTAATAAAATCAAAGCTAACATAAGCTCAAAGAGTTATAAATACAATTGCCGGGAGCAAACGCCATTTAACAGGAAAATTGATCTTATCATCGTGAAAGATGGATTATCTTGGCATGAGAATAAAATTTAAAATGCCGCTAACCTCTTTTACAGGCGCGCTCGGTTATAAGCGGGCAGCTCATCTTTTACACAGGGCATCATTTGGCCCTACCCGTCTTCAAATTGATTCACTTGCAGCACTTTCTGCAAGTCAGGCTGTCGCGTTGCTTTTTCAACAACCACTGCCCGATCCTGCTTATCCCATTGATCCTAAAACAGGATCAGCCTGGGTTTTAACAGGAACCACCAATGCAAATAGTGGTGACAGTGATTTGCAGGAATTTTTTAAAGGATGGTATCTTGGTCAGATGATGGGTATTAATGTACCTGCCGGAAATTCACTGGCCTGTTCAACGCGTGAGAAAATAGTTTTCTTTCTTCATACAGTACTCACTACTATTCAATCCAAGGTAGATAATAGCCGCTCCTTATATTTTCAAAATCAGCTATTCAGAAAATTCGCATTTGATAAAACGCTTGGGCCCGAATACAATTTCAAGGAACTCACAAAAAAAATCAGTGTAGATAATGCCATGTTGCGTCTGCTGGATGGCAACCTGAATGTGAACGGCAGCGTAAATGAAAATTATGGCCGCGAACTGCTCGAATTATATTCGATCGGTCGTGGCCTGGAGGGCACTTTGCCTCCGTCAACGGTGCCTGGCGATTATTTTAACTTTAAAGAACAAGACGTCCGGGCGGCCGCAAGGGTATTGTCTGGTTGGGAACTGGATACAACTTTTTCATCCTTTGATAATACGGTTGATCTTGATCTGACCGGCACCATAAAATTGCCCAAAGGGAAAGTGAGAGGAAGTGTCAACAACGCCAACGCTCATGATAATGATGTAAAACTATTCAGCGATCGATTTAATAATGCCACCATTCAACCTGATCCACTTCTTCTGTCAGGATCAAATGCCACAGAGGCAAGCGCGATGGATGAAATCAGTCAGTTAATTGAATTGATCTATTCAAAACCAGAAACAGCAAGAAATTTTTGCCGGAGGGTTTACCGTTTTTTTGTTTATCACGAAATAAGCCAGTCTATTGATGACACCATCATTGCAGAAATGGCCAACACCTTTGCAGCGAATGGTTATAAAATACAACCCGTTTTTGAAGACCTGTTTCAGAGTCAGCATTTTTATGACGCTGCTGCAGGAACGGGTGACGATAACTTTGGAGGAATAATAAAGTCTCCGCTTGATCTCATGGTGGGAACATTCAGGATCTTCGATATCCAGTTACCTGACCCGGTAACGAGTGTCGAAGCATTCTATGAAAAAACCGGTGGACTTATTCAACGCCTACAGGATATGGGTTTGCATTTTTATGAGCCATTTGATGTTGCCGGCTATGATGCCTATCATCAATACCCGATCTATCACCGCAGCTGGATTTCCACCAACTACCTTACGCGCAGATATGAATTTATCCGCAACCTGGTATCAGATAATCAGATGATGGTCGGAGAGCTGAAGATAGATGTTGTGGCATTTGTCAAAGCCAATTTGAGTAATGCCATTGCATCCGATGCCCGCAGTTTGATTATTGAACTGGCAAAATATTTCCTTCCACTGGCCGATAACCTAACATTCGATCCGGCTTCGGATGATAACGCAGGCTTAACTGCTGAGCGCTTGAATTATTTTCTAACCGCATTTTTAAAATCTCCACAAATAGATGCCGACCCTGAAGGAGCCTGGACATTTCGCTGGAATAACCCGGTAGATATGGAGGTTGTGAAAAGACAACTGGAAAATCTTTTCAACGCAATGCTTCAATCACCTGAGTATCAACTTTACTGACCCTGAGAATGAAACGCAGAAATTTTATAAAAAAACTTTCGCTGGCAGCTGTACCTTTTACCCTGGGCGGAATTCCTATCCGGCTGATGGCCGAAAATTCGCTAACACGGATGGCCGAACAAAGTACCAACGATCGTGTGCTGATCATTCTTCAGCTACATGGTGGCAATGACGGACTTAACAGCATTATACCGGTTGAAGCCTATGACTTGTATTACCGATGGCGCGCCAATATTGCCATACCGGCAAAGAACAGCTTACGCAAAATGATTTTACTTGACTCCACCCTTCCGGCTGAAGCTCAGGTAGGACTTCATCCTGATATGATTGCTATGAAAGATCTTTACGATCGCGGACGCATGGCTGTAGTACAGGGAGTTTCCTATAAAAACAATAATGGCTCTCACTTCAGGGGCAGGGATATTTCATTTATGGGCGGAGGTTTTGATGATTATTTCTCTTCGGGTTGGGTAGGCCGTTATTTGCAACAGGAGTTTGCACCTAAAACTTATCCAGACGATTTTCCTGATTCTGACATGCGAGATCCGCTTGCGATTGAAATGGGCAGTGATGTTTCATTGATTTTTCATCAGGAAGGAAATATTCCCACATCAATATCATTAAATGATCCGCAAAGTTTTGCACAACTGGTAGAAGAACTTGAAGGGTTTACCGATGAGGGTATTGATCCGCGTGGAAAACCACCGGTTGCACTTAATAATTCGCCCTATGGAAAAGAGCTCAACTGGATTCTCGGACTGGAAGACAAATCAGAAGATTATGCAAAACGGCTTTATGATGTTTATCGCAATGCACCAGCATCTTCTGTAACCTATCCTGAACGCTATCCTTTTAATGCACCAAAGGGCAGTATGAGAAATGGATTGACTCCACAATTGCAATTGATTGCCCGCTTGCTGGATGGTGGTGGCCCAGGCCTTGGAGTAAAAACAAAAGTGTTTCTTGTAAAACTCGGTGGCTTCGATACGCATGCCGAACAGGTTGAAAGCTATGACCCCACCATGGGCCAACATGCCGCTTTGATGTATCATATCTCTGCCGCCATGAAAGCTTTTCAGGATGATTTGAGAGCACGTGGACTTGAAGATCGCGTGCTTACGGTTACCACATCAGAGTTTGGAAGGCGGGTACGTGCCAACGGAAGTTATGGAACTGATCATGGTACCGGAGCACCCGTGATGATTTTTGGAAAGGGTGTTCAGCCCGGTGTGATTGGAAAAGTTCCTGATCTGAATATAGAAAATGTAGAGATGCAATATGATTACCGTCAAATATACGCCAACCTGTTGCGCGACTGGATGCTGGTGGATGAATCAAAAATCAACACTGATATTTTCTTCAAGGATTTCATCAATGGACCTAAAGAAGACGGAACCGGTAACTATGAACCAATAGCACTGGCAACGCAGGTGATATCAGGTGTGAAAGATAATTTTATAAGCAACCGGTTTAGTCTGGATGACTGCTATCCCAACCCTGCTGGTGATGTTACTACCATTCCATTTAAGATCAATAATACCAACCTGGTCGATATCAATCTTAAAGACAGTCAGGGACGAACGTTGAAAAATCTCTTGCATGAGGAACGGAAAGAAGGAACCCATAGCATCAAGGTCAATGTATCTGATTTGCCTGCAGGAATTTATTTTTATCAGCTTAAAACCGGTTTCTTTCAGGAAACGAAAAAACTAATTATTACCCGGTAATGTATGAAGAGATTACCCGCTACAGTATTTTTATTACTCGTCATCTGTACTTACGCTCAGGCTCAATCTAAAAAAAGAGCCGGTGGATTTTCTTCGCGGCCAAATCAACAGAGCAAATTTTTAGATAAACAATGGTGGCTGGGTTTTAAAGCCGGAACAAATTTTTCCCAGGCATCACCAATCCAGTTATATACGGTAATGACTCCAGTCAACTATGCTCTGGAGTTGACCGATAAAGCTTATGACTCCTATAGCAAGGCAGGTAGCCAGGCTACCCTGGAAGCAACCTTTTATTATAAAGGTTTTTCATTCAGTGTTCAGCCTACCTATCGACACAGCCGGTTCACATATTCCAATCAATACCAATGGACCAACCCGGAAAATATTTCTGAACGACTAATACTTCAATACGATCAGGAACAAAAAACAGACTATGCTGACTTTCCGCTCATCGTAAAGTATGATATCCTTAAAGGAAAGGTCAGACCTTATGTACATGCTGGCATATTTTATTCCTTGTTGATCAATGCAAATAAATCTGTTCAAATTTCAGGAACGGACTATGCTTCCGGAGGCACCAACGAGTTCAGCAATGATCCCGTGATTGTAGGAGCCAAAGATCTTTTTGACAACTACTGGGGTTTGATGGCCGGCCTCGGTGTGAATTATAACGTAGGCAACGTGCGTCTTGTGCTGGATGCTTCCTGGTGGAAAGGCATGAGCAATATCACCAATGTAGATAACCGTTATAGCAATGATCTTCTGTCAGGCATTGGAGAAGCCCCCGATGATCTCAAACTCAATAACATAATTATTTCCGTGGGTGTGCTATTCCCCATGCGCTTTCTTGGCAATAGTTTTAACACTTTAGATCGATAATTTATGCGTTGGCTACTGTTACTTTCTGTCTTTATACTGCTCGGAAGTTGTTTGAATGAAGCTGATCCTGCTGCAGATAAGGCAAATTTTACCCGTATATATGACCATGATAAATTTAACGCCTCATTTTATCCGATCGATATCAAACAAACACCGGATGGCGGCTATTTGATTTTGGGAGGAAGGAAAATTGAGGATTCAAACTTCAGCGGCATCTACATCATGAAAACAGATGAATACGGAGGACTTGTTTCCCAGCAGGAGGTTGATGAAACTTTTGTAAATCCAATCGGGCCATTGATGGAAAACGGTGGTAACTACTCCTTCTTTTGCATGACTTCTGTTGGACTTCAGACACAATTACTTAAAACAGATGCCGAAGGAACATTGAGTGATCCGGTTAATATTGCCCTGTCATACCCCGCTGCCGCTGCCGCTGATGGAAACAATTTCCTGTTGCTCAGCTATGATAACTTTAACAAAAAAAGTGTTATGTCGGTGATAACATCATCGGGTTCAATAAATCAATCGAAGGGTTTTGCTATTGGGGCCGGAGATGCCGTAGAAGAACCCATTATCAACCACTTCCTCCGTACAGGAAAAGAATTACCGTTTTTCGCTGGAAAAACAACTTCAGGACAATTTTACTTTAATGGGTTTTACAACTATACCCTATCCATGGTATTTACCAACCTAACCGATGATGAACCACAAGGTGTTGTACAAGGACAACAAGATGATGGTGGGCTAAGTCAGGCCGTGCAACTTGAAGGAAATAAATTTGCACTGGCCCGATTCAATTTTGTTGATAATTATTTTCTTCCCAATGCCGCACTCAACACTTCAGGAATCAGTTCAAGTTCAGAATTAGGAGGGAATCCCTTTCCGGAACTGATTGCCAATGCTCCGGTAAAAATTCTCAGGCTTACCACTGACACAAGGAAAATTGTTCTTTACGGAAGCAATAGCCGCAGTACTCAAATAGCCTTATATGGTTATAGTGAAAACAATGGTGAATTCATCGGAAGCCGGTATCTGGGGTTTTCAAATCCATTTAAGATGGCTGCAATGGTTTCAACAGCAGATGGCGGTCTTGCCATTTGCGGGACTACCTATGTAGCGGGTCGCTTTCCACGGATATGTCTTTTTAAATTGTCAAAGGAAGAAGTGACAAGGTCATTTCAATAATCATTTCATTATTTCACTGGTTTTATCTTCCTTGTTTATTAATTACTATGATCAGGATGGAAGAAAATGTAAGCCTGCGACCCTTTAATACATTTGGCGTAGAGGCAACTGCGAGACATTTTTGCAGAATAACCAGTGAAGACCAGCTAAAAGAATTACTCCAGACCGACCTGTATAAGAATGAAAAGGTTTTGATCCTTGGCGGAGGAAGCAATATACTTTTCACAAAAGATTTTGACGGGCTAATCATCAAAACGGAGATTAAGGGAATTCAAGTCATTGATGAAAATGATGAAAACATAATTATAAAAGTTATGTCCGGTGAAAACTGGCATGAACTGGTCGTTCATTGCGTCAATCAGGGTTGGGGTGGCATTGAAAATCTTTCACTTATTCCAGGCACAGTTGGCGCGGCTCCAATACAAAACATAGGCGCTTATGGAGTTGAAGTGAAAGAAGTAGTGAAAGAAGTTTCAGGCATAGATCGGATAACCGGTGATCACAAGTCTTATTTAAACAATGAATGTTCATTCGGCTACCGAGAAAGTATCTTTAAGCATCAACTAAAAGAAAAGTTTTTTATTTCAAGTGTTACTTTAAGTCTGACCACGAAAAACCATATCATCAATACAAGCTACGGTGCTATTCAAGACACATTAAAAAAGATGCATATCACGCAACCAACATTGAAAGAAATAAGTGATGCAGTGATTCATATCCGAAAGAGTAAATTACCTGATCCGTCTCAACTCGGCAATGCAGGAAGCTTCTTTAAAAATCCTGTGATCAGTTTATCACACTATCAGTCACTGCAAAATATCTATTCAGCAATACCTGGTTATCGATCTGTAAATCAAGAAGTTAAAATACCTGCCGGCTGGTTGATTGAGCAGTGTGGATGGAAAGGAAAAAGATTAAATCATGTTGGTGTGCATGCACAGCAAGCATTGGTCATTGTTAATTATGGAAATGGCAACGGTGAAGAAATCATTCAACTCGCTATGCAAATCATAACTTCAGTTAAAGAAAAATTCAACATTACGTTAATACCAGAAGTGAATATCATCTGATAAAAATGTTATGAACAGTTATGATGAAAGAATAAAAATTGTTTACCTGGTTTTTTTATGTCAAAGAAAAATTTTTGTGATAAAATTTTTGTGAATTAATTTTTTATTATACCTTTCGTACAGTTTTAAATAAAAATATTAAAACGTTATGGCAAAAAAACCCGCTAAGAAAGCAGCTAAGAAAGCAACTAAAAAAGCTGCTAAGAAGAAGAAGTAATCAAGCAAAGCTTGATACTTTAGCGAAGAGAAGTGATCCTGGATCACTTCTCTTTTTTTTTGCAACCCATACAAGTCTGTAAACACTAATGGGTGATTGTACAACAAGATTGATAAACATAATCGATTCTGAAACGCATTATATATATCGCGCAAATAGAAACACTATAATTGGTATCTGCTGTAAAGCTTTGTCATTGCATTGACTTATATTAAATATGGAGTTTATCCCAATTGACAGAATTTTATTGCAACGCATTGAGATTCATTTCATTACACACACGATTGCGGAAATTTACTTGCTCTTTGACTTGTATACCACTGAGAATCCCACGTACCTTTGACCCAATCAAAAGCAAATAACTATGGCAAAAGCATCTGTTAAAGCAGCACCAGCAAAAAAGACTGTTGCAAAACCAACAGCTAAAACTTCAGTGAATATTGAAAAAGTTTCAGAAGAGATTCTCTCAAAACTCAAGATCATTAGACATGGCTCAACAACTTCAGTCAGACCTGGAGTGGTGCCTGGGAAGCTATCGGTTTGATCAAAATGCAACCGGCTTGAAAGAAGTTATCGGTAAAGCGCATGATGAACTTAAGCAGGCTCATGCAAAAAAGACCAAGGGCATTACAACCGCTTTATTAAACAACATTGAAAAAGTATTGAACTAAGTATTCGATAAGTATAAACCTGAAGCTCCGGAAAACACCGGAGCTTTTTTGTTTATATCATGTGCGTCACATTTGTTAAGGTTCCCTTATATCGCTCGCAGGTAACCCCAAATTTATTTAGAAAGTCTACCCCTTCATCAGATGCTATCCCTTTATGCTCAGCATAGGAATTAAAGTAAATAACCCTGTTAATACCCATACTGAAAATAATACGGGCACAAGACAAACACGGAGAAAGGGTTACATAGAGTGTGGCACCCGCAACCGATGTTTTATTCTTTACGGCATATAAGATTGCATTCTGCTCTGCATGAATTGCCAGTGAGCACCCTCCTTTTGAATCACGCGGGCAACCTTCCTCAGGCCATTCTTCATCACAGTTATGCGTGCCTGATGGCGGACCATTGTAGCCAATGGAAATAATTCGCGTGTCTTTTGTAAGTACTGCGCCAACATGGCGTTTTATACAATGAGATCGTTTGGCCAGGTTTACAGCCAGTTCCATATAAATATCATCAAATGCAGGACGCGTCATAGCAGCAAAAGTAAGGATTGAATTCAAAATACTATATTCGCAAGCAAAAATGGAATAATGAGAATTGGTATGAAATATAGTTTGCTTCTTTTATTATTTCTCCCATGTTTGGCTGAGGCACAAGAGGCGATCAAGCCAAGGCCAAGCCCAATGGCCATTGCCAGTGCCCGCTATAAAGATACCTATCTGAAAATAACCTACGGACAGCCACATAAAAGGGAGCGCGTCATTTTTGGAAAGGTCGTTCCTTATGGAGAGGTGTGGCGAACAGGCGCCAACGAAGCAACAGAAATAACTGTGACCCGTGATATCCTCATTAACAATAAACCATTAAAGGCCGGCTCCTATTCTTTATTTACGATCCCTGAAAAAGATTCGTGGACAATCATTATCAACAACGACCTTGGATTGTGGGGATCATATAACTATAATTCAAAGGCTGACGCAATGAGATTTATATTGCCAAGTCAGCTTATTCAAAGTGTGGTTTATGAGGCTTTCACAATTTCAATTGATCAGAAAAACGACAAGGCTGACATTATTCTTGCATGGGACTCCGTGCAGGTGCGTATACCCATTCAGTTTAACGAACCCAAACCGTAGTGAAATCAACCATCATTAGTTTACTGTTGATACTAATCAACTCTTCTCTGTGGGCACAAAATACTGCCGAACTTGATCGCAGAAATGGTTTCAGGAATATCAAGCTTGGAAATCCTATTGATAGTGTAAAAGAAGCCGTGTTTAAAAAAGATATCATGGAACAAAAGATGTACCCGGCAAAAATTTACGAAACCAAACACGCAGATTATAAATCAATCGGTGAAGTACCGGTGAAAAAAATTGAACTTAAAACCTATAAAGATCTCATTTACCAAATCAACATTGTTTTGCCGAAAGATCCACGCGTAATGCAAGGACTTGAAAAATCCTATGGCGAAGCTACGTATAGCGTACGCTTGCACGCCTATTACTGGAAGGCTGAAAACCTGAGTCTTATATTTAAAGGTGATGGGAAACAAATTCATCTCAGCTATAAGTCTGCTCCCATGCTTAAAATGATGAATGAGGATAAAAGTAAAAAAGTTGATCAGGTAGCTGAGGAATTTTAGCAGGATGGCTACACATGAACAACCTGTTTACTATGCTTTGTAGGTGATGCGGTAAATTACACCCGCCTGATCATCAGAAACCAGCATCGATCCGTCAGGCAATAATAAAACGTCTACCGGACGACCCCAGACCTTTTGCGTTTCCTCATTCAGCCATCCGCTGGCAAATGGCTGGTAGCTTACCACTTTACCATTTTCAATTTTCACTAAGCTTAACTTGTACCCGCTTTTCTTTTTTCTGTTCCATGAACCATGTTCAGCCAGAATGATTTGATTTTTATATTCTGCAGGAAACATACTTCCTGTATAAAATTTCAATCCAAGTGGTGCAACGTGAGCACCCAGGTTTTGCATGGGCTTCGTAAATTCATCACACGATCTCTTATTGCCAAACTCAGGATCTTTGATCGTGCCGCCATGACAATACGGATAACCGAAGTGCATTCCTTTCACAGGTGCTGCGTTTAACTCGCAGGGAGGAACGTCATCACCAAGCATATCACGTCCATTATCTGTAAACCACAAATCCTTTGTGTCAGGATGCCAGGTAAAACCAACGGTATTTCTTATTCCACTGGCAAATAATTCAAGACCTGTTCCATCAGCATTCATGCGATGGATACTGGCGTAAATAGGCTCTTTAGGTTCACAGATATTACAAGGTGCTCCAATCGGAACGTACAATTTCCCGTCAGGGCCGAACGCAATGTATTTCCATCCGTGATGCGTTTCTTTCGGAAACTTATCATAAATGATCTCAGATTTTCCTGGTGCATCCAGTCTTGCCTCGATGTTTGAAAATTTATTAATGCGGCTCACCTCTGCCACATATAAATTTCCATCCTTAAAGGCAACTCCATTCGGCATATTCAGCCCTGAAGCAATCACCCACTTTTTGTCTGCTATAAAATCACCATTGGTGTCTTTGATGGCATACACTTTATCTTCATTGCGGTTACCTACAAAAATGGTTCCGTTAGGAGAGATCGCCATCGATCGTGCATTTTCTACTTCTGCATATACGCTTATCGTAAAACCCTTTGGCAGCTTAATGGAACTCAATGGAAGTTCTGCACTGGCGTTTGTAATGGCAGGCACTGAAGTATCTATATTTTCTGATGAATTCTTCTGTTTGTCCAATCCATTAAAAAAAAGAATCAGGGAAAGCAAAGACAACAAGATTAATATTGGGTATCTGGTCATAGATTGAAATTCGTTAGGTAAATACTTTATTTACATCCACAGGTTAACAAAACAAATATCGGAAAGTTAAAATCCATAATCATACCGATTTTGATAATCGGGCCTTTCACTCCAACATTGATCTTTTCATGCCTTTTGTCTATGCCCCCATTTAGCACTACCTTTGCGGGGATTTTTACAAAATGATCTCAGTTTCCAATATTTCTTACTTTATCGGTGGTCGTGCGCTTTACGAAGACGCCTCCATGTTTGTTAAGCCTAACGATAAAATCGGCCTGATCGGACTTAACGGAAAGGGCAAATCGACCTTACTTAAAATTATCAACGGGGATCTCAACATCGATAAAGGCTCCATCAGCAAGGCTAAAGATTGCACGATAGGGTTTTTGAATCAGGATCTTCTCTCCTACCAGTCCGATGATGCCATTCTTACCGTGGCCATGGAAGCATTCAAGGAAGCGGTCGATACGCAGAGGCAGATTGAAAAAGTATTGCATCAACTTGAAAATGAATATTCCGATGACCTGGTTGATAAACTCACCAGACTGCAGGAAAAATTTGAACATCTGGATGGCTATACCATGCAGGCCAAAGCAGAAGAAGTACTGGAAGGAATTGGATTTAATACAAAAGATCTTCACAGACCATTAAAGGAATTTTCAGGAGGCTGGCGTATGCGCGTGATGCTGGCAAAACTTCTGCTGGAAAAACCTTCTTGTCTGATGCTGGATGAACCTACCAACCACCTGGATTTGCCTTCCATTGAGTGGGTTGAAAATTATCTGCGCAATTATGAAGGTGCCGTGGTGATCGTATCGCACGACCGTACTTTTTTGAATAACGTAATTTCCAAAACAGTAGACGTTACCAATCAGCAGCTCGTAACCTATGAAGGTAACTACTCCTATTACCTTAAGGAAAAGGAAATGCGTGAAGAAATTCAGCAAAACGCATTTGACAATCAGCAATCAAAAATCAGACAGACCGAGCGTTTCATAGAACGCTTTAGGGCTAAAGCAACCAAATCCAAACAGGTGCAATCGCGTGTGAAAGCATTGGAGAGAATGGATATGGTTGAAGAAGTTGTAAGTGACAATGCCGCTGTTAATTTCCGTTTCGCATTCAAGCAGCCATCCGGAAGACATGTGGTTACCCTGAAAGATATTTCCAAATCATATGGAAGTCAGGTGATACTAAAACATACCAGCGCAATCATTGAGCGAGGCGATAAAATTGCATTGATCGGGGCAAACGGTAAGGGTAAGTCAACCTTGCTGCGCATCATTGCCAATACCGAAAAGGTAGACGGTGAATGCATTGTTGGTTATAATGTGATTTATGGATTTTATGCACAGCATCAACTGGAATCCTTGCATGTAGACAATGAAATACTGGACGAATTAAAACAGGCTGGCAGTGGTAAATCGGAGCAAGAGTTAAGAAATGTGCTGGGATGTTTTCTCTTTTCGGATGAAGACGTTTTCAAAAAGATCAAAGTATTGTCGGGTGGCGAAAAATCACGCGTAGCCCTTGCCAAGACACTGATCTCAGAAGCTAATTTTCTTTTGCTTGATGAGCCTACCAACCACCTTGATTTTATCTCTGAGAATATTCTGATTCAGGCACTTCAGCAATACCAGGGAAGTTTTGTGGTTGTATCGCACAATCGTCACTTTGTCAGTCAGGTCGCCAACAAAATCTGGTACATTGAAGATCATCAGATAAAAGAATATCCTGGCACGTATGATGAGTATGAATACTGGAGAAAGAAAAACGAGGCTGCAGGAATTGTGCAACCTGCTCCGGTAAAAAAAACGGAGAATAAACCCGTTGAGAAAGTTCAGAATCCAAAGCCGGCAAACATCAATGATAAGAAAATAAAATCCCTTGGTCTGGATCTGAAAAAAGTAGAGGAAGTCATCCAAAAGCTGGAAGCCGACAAAAAGAAGATTGAAGATGAGATGGCAAAGCCTGAGGTATATAGCAACTTTGAAAAGCTTAATGAAATCCAGCAAAAGTTTGATACTCTTCACGCCACCTTGCAGGAAGAAAATTCCAGGTGGGAAAATATTATGCTGGAACTTGATGCCCTGCAGTCAGTCAGCTAATTTACTTCCAGCCAACAGCAAGGTATATCATCAAGCGGTTCAATTCATTTTTTACTGATCTCTTGCTTGATTCGCCCTGTGTGTAATTATTGAAATTCCAGTAATAGGTAGGGTATTCATAATACGAAGTAATTAGTTGGGTTTTTCGTCCCACACCCAATGAAATACGCATTTTTTCATAACTTATCCTGTATCCCAAGCCATAGCTGTAAACCTTCCCGGCATTCGATTTCTGATAACCATATTCCTGATAAGAGATACCTGGTCTCCATAAAGCCAGGGCATCACCGTAATTCAATTCAACAAATAAAGCATTCCTTTTTCCCAGCAAATCCCAGCTTACGCTTCCAAACACCGGCATGGTATTCCATACTGCATACGAATCCAGTCCAACACCAGCTCCTACTCTTAATTTCCGTCCGATTTTTATTCCATGTGTCGTAGAGCCTGCAAAACTTATCTGCTTGCCATCTGAACAGGAACTGCAACCTATTAAAGCACCTGATTGAACCTGAAAATAGTATTCAACCTTTCTCTTTCTGATAGAGTCCTGTTTTGTATTTTGAGCCTTAAGCGAGGAAGCGGTAATAAGGCCAACGAATAAGAAAAGTATGAGCCTCATTGATTAACTATTGGTAGTTGACTTATCAACCTGATATTTTTTATATCCGAATAGTCGTATTGATAGAGACCATCCGCACCGATAACCATGGCAATCTTTTGAAATGGAATGACATCAAACGCATTGATATCTTTATAATGAGCCAGTTGATTTTCTGAAATAGCAAGCACATCGGTTGCATCATAGGCTTTCAGACCATCATTACCATCGCAGATAAAAAGGGTTCCCTGTTCAATGCCCAAACCATGCGGATTGGTCATAGGATAAATTTTTACTAAAGAAGGATTTTTTAGGTTACTGATATCTATCACTTCGAGTTGGTTGGTGAAGCCTTCGCAGGTAGAACCACTGCGCAGGGTTACATAGGCATAATCGCCCTCAACTACAACAGGATCGCAACTACGAACATGAGCATAATAACTGATTTGTGAAGGTTGAGCCGGTATGTTTAAGTCTAGAATATACATTCCGTTTCTTGAGCCAACAAAAAGCTTATCATTATATGGAAACAAAGTCTCCACATCCCATGAAAGTGGCATTTCGTTTTTAGCAACCGGTTGTGATTGCTGTGATATATCCACCACATCAAGATTTGATCCGTCAAGACCATAAAGAAAATCACCGTTAATCGTAAACCGGGCCATAGATCCACCTATACCTGTCTGGCTTGCTGATGTCGGAGCAAAAGCAGCTTTTGAACTGAGCATTCCTACCATATCAGAGCGCATCGCAATGCCGGCATCATAATAAATTCCACCCCAGGTTTGATAAATTGCATTGCACTCAGTTTCATTTACCATAACCTGCTCTGCTTTTTTCCATTCAGTAAGTATTCCCTTATCGGATGCAACCATCATTCCCAACGTAGTATAGTTGTTAAAAAGTCTTTCAATTCTGGCTACCTCTCTAATCTTTGAAAGGTCAGAAATATCAAATCCTACCAGGTCAACGTAGCTGTCTGCATAGAGTGTATTTCCCCGAATAGCCAGATCATAATTTCCAGGGATCTTGAGAAAATGCAAAGGAGCAGGACTGGCAGGATTACTATTATCAATAATATGAATTCCTTTGCCAGCTTCATTAATAAACAAAATTCCATCTTTAAAATAGATCTTGCCTATATCCGAGAGAGGTATAGGCTCACCCAATGACACAGCCGCCTTTATTTCTGCGGATGTTGAATATGAAGGTTCATAATAAACGAACTGATTTATCTCTTCGCATTTATCCGAGCAATCGGTAAGTGTGATTGAAAAAATAAATAAAAAAGTAAAAAATGGTATTCGATTGGCCGATTGATTTTCCATAGCATTCTGATTTACAGGTCATCTGTTTGACACTGACCTAGGCAGAATGGTTGGAAGCAATGAAACAAAAAAAGGGTAAAAAATCAGAAGTAAATATGTCTGCGCTCAAGCAGCACACTTATTAGCAGTAAAGCAGTAACAAACAGAAGGGCGAACAATCCTGGTTTCACCTTTTCATTTAAAAACTTTAGTGCTGTTTTCATACGGGTTTTATTTTACTGGATTAGACTAATTAAACGATCCAACGTTTAATTTTATTTTATGTTGTATCTGAGTCTAAACCCGACATCCCACATCAGCGGACTTGAAGGAGCCGAATTTGACTTTAATACGGAGCCAAGTGAATAGCGTAACCCCGGAGCAATAGAAATACGATACTGGGTCGCGATTTTATAACTCACTTCGGTACCTAATAATCCCGCCCAGCTTACTGAACGGAATGGAGATGTATCACCCGAACCTGAGGAATATGTTGCCAGCTGACCGCTTTTATCGGTTAGCGTATTCTGCATAAAAAAATCTGTTGATAGTCCAGAATTCAGTTGAAGCCCTAACTTTTTATCGACCAACAGATAGCCAGCCTGAACAGGGACCGAAATAAATTCATTGACGCTGCTGATCTGATATGGTGAAGCGACTGCTACAACTGATGAGAATGATTTAAGACTGGTATAATCGGCTACCGAAGCCATTGCGGTATTACTCGCATCTACAACCGCGAAATTTGAAGTATACCCAATCGACTGATTCAGATAAGACACACCGCTTTGAAGCAGCCAGCGCCTTGATATACGTTTACCGAGATTCATTCCTACAGAAAACACTGATCCTTTCGAAGCGGTTGTACTATATGCGGATTGCGAAATAACTGAACCGGTTGTGTTTTTATAAAGGACTTTTGAAGATGAAGAGGAACCAAAATCTGCAGAAGGAGAATAATTTCCGGTTGAGGCACCCAGAGAGGCCCAGAGATTTTCCCTGGTTTCCTTTTCGTTTTTTGATTTCATAAAAGCAGGAGGCATGGCAGGCAGTTTTCTTACAATCGTTACTTCTTTCATTCTGCCTTGCAATTTCAGCACTGGCTCAGGAATCAAAGAAATAACCGATGGGTAATCTTGAATGCCGGTAATCCTCCTTACGTTCTGCCTGTCGGCAAATTCATTATGAAACGATGCTTCCCTTGCGGAATGATTGAAATTACCGGATTGAAAAATTTCAGATTTTCCTGATGTGTTTTCTTTTACTTCGGCTACTTTAGAATTTATTATCAATTTATCTTGAGTTGTACTTTTTTCAGTATCCTCCACAGAAGAAGTCCTTTGAGTATCATTTTCACTCACTTCACCGGAAGATGATGATTCTGATGAATTTACTTGAGACAATGACATTTTCTGCTGATGCTTCAGATCAGAAATATAGTAGGTACTAATACCACCCAGCAGAAGTGCAAATAAAACTGAAGCCGCAGCAAGCCGCTGATAGAACACAACCCTGCGCCTCATTACAACTGTTTCAGCCTGATTCAATCCATGCTCCACCCCTGCCCACACATCATCCGAAGGAGCCTGTTCAGCGTTATCAAACGCCTTGCGGAAGGCATCTTCAAACTTTCCCTTCTCCGAATCTTTCATACCTTTTATCCTGTTGACTTAATTTTATTTTCAATAAACCCTTCGCCCTGTTATACTGCGACTTGGAAGTTCCCTCACTGATGGTAAGCATCTCACCGATTTCCCTATGACTATATCCTTCTATGGCAAATAGGTTAAACACGATCCGGCAACCATCTGGAAGTGATTGTACGATCGCTATCAACTCATTCAGATGAAATCCCGATAGACTAACCTGCTCTTCCTCCCTGAGATCAATGCCATCTATATCCACCATTGGAATCAGGTATAATTTCTGTCGCTGGGCATTCAGTGCCGTGTTGATCATAATTCTTGTTATCCATGTATCGAGCCGGGCTTCCCCGCGAAAAGATTTAATATTTGCAAAGACCTTGATAAATCCTTCCTGTAAAATATCCTCTGCTTCCTGGGAGGACCTGGCATAACGCTTACAAACCACCATCATTTTCCGGCAATAGCGTTCATACAAAGCCTTTTGGGCAGTCCGTTTTTCTTTTAGACAGTCCTCAATGAGGTCCTTTTCTGTTTGCATGAACCTTGTATAACCTTTAGACACGAAATAATAACGTGGAGTTGGAATGCAAATTGAATTATTTATTCGTTTAGTTTTGAACTATGAAATCAATTATTTCCGTATTCTTTGTCGTCATTTCCCACTATGCCTTCGGTCAGAAGCAATTGGTTTATTCTGATAAATCGTACGAAGAAGAAATACGGACTGTTATGCTATATCCGGGTATTGGAGGAACCCGGAATAATCTGAGATCAGCAGTAGCCCCCATCCATAACCAGAACCTGATCCTGGAATTTGATGACCTTCAAGGTGAGCGAAGTAACTACTATGTAAAGCTCATTCACTGCAACCATGACTGGACCAAGTCTATGCTGCAGGATCTTGATTTCCTTTCAGACTACAATGAGTTTCCGATCACTGAATATGACCTGTCTTCCAATGTATCCATTGGTTATGTCCATTATTATTTTCAAGTGCCACCTGTAAAATTGCCAGGTAATTATTTACTGGTCGCATATCGCGAGAATGATAAAGAAGATATTCTGTTATCAAGAAGGTTTATGATCTATAGTAATCAGGCAACCATATTTCAGGATAATCAACTACAGGGCATAGGGACACTTCGTGGTACTAACCAGCAACTTAATTTTAAGGTAAACTACTCACAGTTGCAGGATGTTATAAATCCCATGGAAAACATTCATGCCGTTATAAGACAAAATCAGCGATGGGATAACCTGCGGCTTAATATCAAACCAAGTTTTATAAGGGAAGACCAGCGGGAACTGGAATATCGATTCTTCGATCAGGATCATGTAGTTTATGGCCGGCAATGAATTCCGTTTTGTTGATTTCCGGTCTCTGAATTATCCCGGTCAAAACACGGGAAGAATTGATCGCAGTAAAAGACCATTTAGCTTATGGGTGCAACCAGATAAATCACGCGAAGATCAGGCGTATGCACTATATGCTGACCTGAACGGAAACTTCGTTATTGAAAACCAAGATTACAGGGATGCTGCCTTAAGTGGAGATTATGTATTTGTAACTTTTACACTGGCCGTGCCGCCTGTAGATGGACAAGTGTATCTGTTAGGTGCGATGAATAACTGGGCCCGCAGCGATGAGTCTAAAATGAATTACAGAAAGGATCAAAAGGCTTACGAAACCACTTTGCTTCTGAAACAAGGATTATATAACTATCAGTATTGGGTTGAGTCCAGATAGTACCCATGGATTTAAAATCGAAGGAAGTCACTTCGAGACGGAAAATGTTTACGAAATTTTTATTTATCACCGTCCGTTCAAACCTAATGCTGATCTGCTGGTGGGTTATTATCCCGTTCAAGTCAACCCTCGTTAAGCGCGAAGTTCGCTTCCTGGTCAGCATCGTTTTTTACTGAACTGGCACTGGCTACATCCAGCATGCCAAACCCTTTGTGCGAGAAATAGCCCAATCCGTTTTCGTAGACAAACTGCTGCACAGGCTGAGGTGCATATAGTGTAAAAGGAAATGTGTATCCACGTATTTCATACTTCACATCCAGATCATATAAAGGATAGATGCGGGCAAATTTTTTGTGTGATGATTGAATGCGGTGAATGTAATCTTTATCGGCCACCAGTTGAAACTTATAAAAATCAGCCAGCTGTTCTGCCGAATATTTTCCGCTGGCTTCCATCCTGGTAATTGTGCTATCGTAAAGTAAGTCAGAAAACTCATCGTTATCGGGCGAAATAAAACGCTTTCCGGATTCATCATTGAACGATGCCGGCACCAGCACTATGGGTGATATGCATAAAAATTTTACGGAGTCAGTAATCGTCACAGGCTCTTCCTGTTCAAAAGACTCAGGCACCAGTTGCATATTACCAATCAATAATTCCTTCTGTTCAAACAGTACGGCAAGAAAATAATCAAGAAACTCCTTATCGGCAGCCGAGAATACCAATGTAACCCGAGACGAAAAAAAATGAAGGCCTTTGCGGCTGATTTTTATCTGACCTTTAAGTCCTGAAAAGTTGTATTGCGTATAGGAAAAGTAAGCAGGATTTTTTCCAAGCATCACAAGGCCCTTGATGGTTTGCGCCAAAAGGAACTGATGATGAAATGGAACGTACGCTCCTCTATTCTTCAGTAAAAAGACAATCCTTATTCTCAAGGTGAAACAATTTTGGGGTAAAAAATAAAACTCAAACCCCGCCTTTAAAAAATATGCGGACAGCTAAGGTACTAAAAATCAGAATTATAAAGCAAAAAGATGTAGGAAAAGTTTAAGTGCGTTTCCCCTTAAACATTAAACCGGAAGTGCATTACATCTCCATCCTCCACCACATATTCTTTTCCCTCCACTGCAAGTTTACCGGCTTCCCGGCATCCCGACTCAGACTTATATTTCTGATAATCAGGTATTTTAATAACTTCAGCACGAATGAACCCTTTCTCAAAATCGGTGTGAATTACGCCTGCTGCCTGTGGAGCTTTCCATCCCCTGTGAATTGTCCATGCTCTTACTTCTTTTACGCCTGCCGTAAAGTAGGTGATCAAGTTCAACAGGTGGTAAGCCGCGTGAATCAAGCGACTAAGACCTGACTCTTTCAGTCCATATTCTTCAAGAAAAACCGCCCTGTCTTCTTCACTTTCAAGTTCAGCAATTTGAGCTTCGATAGCAGCGCACACCATTACCACTTCTGCATCCTCTTCTTTCACGAGGTTCCTTAAAGCATCCACGAATTTATTGCCGGTGTGGATAGAACCTTCATCTACATTGGCCACATAGATCACCGGTTTATCAGTAAGAAGTTGCAAGTCTTCAATTGCTTTTTTGTCTTCGGCATCCATTTTCAACGTGCGCGCATTTTTACCCGCCTGTAAGATTTCCTTATAGGCATTCAAGGTGGCCAATTCTTTCTTTGCCTTAGCATCACCACTCTTGGCAGTGCGTTCAACTTTATTGATTTTCTTTTCCACCGAATCAAGATCCCGTAGCTGAAGCTCAATATCAATTACCTCTTTATCTCCTACCGGGTCTACCTTTCCGGACACGTGAATAATATTTTCGTTTTCAAAGCATCGAACCACATGAGCGATTGCATCAACTTCACGAATATTCGCAAGAAACTGATTGCCCAAACCCTCTCCTTTACTGGCTCCTTTAACCAGGCCCGCTATATCAACAAATTCGAAAGAAGTGGGCAGCACACGTTCTGGGGTTACCAGTTCTTCAAGAATTTTCAGGCGTGGGTCAGGAACTGAAATTACCCCCACATTGGGTTCGATAGTACAAAAAGGAAAGTTGGCCGCTTCCGCTTTATTATTTGAAATCGCATTAAAAAGAGTAGACTTACCTACGTTGGGGAGACCTACAATTCCGCACTTTAAACCCATTCTGTTATTCGTTTATTTAAATCAGGGCGCAAATATAAGTGTTCTTCAATTACCGGATTTATTAAAATGAACCTTCCGATCCTAAAAAGAAGAAGCCCCGACTTTCATCGAGGCTCCATCCGGTTTAGGTTTACATTTTTAATCAATCCCATTTAAGTTCGGAATCCACTGTAGCCGATTTTGCAGGTTCTTCTTCCTTGTCATGGTTTTCATGATTGTGGTTGAATGAATCGAAATCAACGTCTGGCATTAATTCTGTTTTCACGTGGTTTACGGTGTTATTCAATGCCTCCATAAACTTGTTGAAATCTTCCTTGTACAGGAAAATTTTGTGCTTTTCATAGGTAAATCCCTCATCATCTTTGTTGTATCTCTTCTTACTCTCTGTAATAGTAAGGTAATAATCGTTGGACCGGGTAGACTTTACATCAAAGAAATAAGTACGCTTACCTGCCTTCACTTTTTCGGAGAAAATCTCTTCTCTTCCATTTGTCTTGTTCTCTTCCACAGATTATCGGTTTTTGGTTTAGGTTTCGGGTAAAAATGGTTAAATCGAAGGTAGTATATATAATTTTTATTGCAAAAGGTCGGAAGGGGTTTGAATGCAAAATTAATTCATTTGCCAAACAAAGAAGGTTAAAAGCATCAGAAAACATAGGTTTTATCAGCTATGAACATTAGAATTGAGGATATACAATTATCGGGGAGTCTTGAATTACTCGCCAAACAACTGGTAGAGGGTTTTATTACTGGCCTTCACAAATCCCCTTATCACGGATTTTCGGTTGAGTTTGCGGAACATCGTCTATACAACGAAGGCCAGAGTACGCGCCATATCGATTGGAAGGTATTTGCCCGAACAGACAGATTATATACGAAACAATTTGAAGAAGAAACAAATCTCAGATGTGTTATCGCCATTGATTGTTCCTCATCCATGAACTATCCATTTGAGACGAAAGCTAAACTGAAATTCAGTATTTATTCTGCCTCTGCGATGGCCTATCTGTTACACAAGCAACGTGATGCGGTGGGGCTCTGCCTGTTCTCTGATTCGATTGAAGAATTTACACAAGTGCGTTCTACCGGTTCTCACATAAATAAACTCTTTGCAACACTGGAGAAGAAATTAAAGTCAACCGAGGTTACTCAAAAATCAACAAGGGTGGCACAAGTACTTCATGAGATTGCTGAGAAAACACACAGGCGATCACTGGTAGTGCTCTTCAGTGATATGTTTGAAGGAGGTGAAGATGATGCGGAGATTTTTAAAGCCCTGCAGCATTTAAAACACAATAAGCATGAGGTGATTCTTTTTCACGTGACAGACCATGACACAGAACTTAATTTTAAATTCAATGATAGGCCCTATGAATTTATTGATCTTGAAAGTGGAGAAAAATTGTTACTCAATCCAACGGAAATCAAGGATCAATTTACTTCACAATTAAAGGATTATCATCAGAGTCTTAAGATGAAGTGCAATCAATTGAAAATTGACTTTATATCGGCCAATATTCACGATGGATACTTTGAAGTGCTTCAGGCGTATATGATCAAGCGATCAAAAATGCGTTGATAAAACAATATTTATATTTTCAGGATTGAAGTTGTTCGTTGTGTAACCATGACTTTTTAGCCATAAGTTCCTCTTTAGATTCAACCATTTCAGGATCAGGCACGCAACAATCTACCGGACAAACAGCGGCACATTGCGGTTCTTCATGAAAACCAGTGCATTCTGTACATTTTCCGGAAACGATATAATAAAATTCGTCAGAAACCGGTACCTGAGTGGATTTTGCGTCAATTTTAGAACCATCTTCCATTTCAACTTCAGTCAAGGCCGTTCCTCCAGCCCAGTTCCATTCCCTGCCGCCTTCATAAATTGCTGTATTAGGGCATTCTGGTTCACAGGCTCCGCAATTAATACACTCGTCAGTTATCTTTATTGCCATAGTAGTCAGTAATTAAGGGGCTTACCCCGTACTTTTGCCACAAAAATAAGGTAGCAAAATCAACTCTCAAAACATCGAAGTAGACTAAAGGTTTAACGATTTATGAATTTAGCAGAACGTATCAAGGCATTTGATTCATTAGGAAACAAAATTGACCAGCTTACCACTGAAGAAATAGGCAAAATTACTGACCGTGCAAGGAGTTTGAACCCTTGGTTTGTACCCGAATCAATCAATCTTTCATTAACAGGCATTTCGAGTTTTCTAAAAGAAGAGAGTCTTTCAGCCTGGGTAAGTAAATACAACATCATCGGTGAAAAAAACAGAAAAGTGGGTATCGCTATGGCCGGAAATATACCGCTTGTTGGATTTCATGATTATTTATGTGTGCTCATTTCAGGTAATCAAGTGGTGATAAAATTAAGTTCTCAGGACTCCTATCTCTTGCCCGTCATCAATACCTGGCTTCTTGAAATTGAACCGCGGTTTGCAGACAAAATACATATTGAGGAACGGCTGAATAATGTAGATGCAATTATTGCAACAGGCAGTGACAACACCGCAAGGTATTTTCAGTATTACTTTAGAAATATCCCTCACATCATTCGGAAAAATCGCTCTTCTGTGGCAATACTGATGGGCGAAGAGGACTCAACTCTTTTAACTCAACTGGGAAAAGATGTATATAGTTATTTCGGATTGGGCTGCCGAAATATATCCAAAGTCTTTGTGCCTGAAGGTTATGACTTTATTAAATTACTTGATTCCTGGGATTGCTATAAAGAGATCATCAACCATCATAAGTATGCCAACAACTATGATTATCAAAAGTCAATCTTGCTGGTGAACAAGATTCCACATCTGGATAATGGGTTTACCCTCCTCACTCAAAATGACCAGATGGTCTCACCGATCTCCGTATTGTATTTTGAAACCTATACAACGCAAACTGATCTGAAGAAAAAAATAAACAGCAGGAAGGAAAAAATTCAGTGCATCGTATCTGCAAATGGATGGTTTGATGAAAGTGTCCCTTTTGGAAAAGCCCAGCTTCCATACGTAACGGATTACGCGGATGGCATTGATACGTTAAAGTTTCTAGCCGAAATCAATTAGCGGAGAATCTCTACCCAACCAGTCAATACTTCGCCCTCAGCAATCAGGCGGTAATAATATATTCCATCTGATATGTTGTCAGCTGTCCAGTTGCTTTGATAATCAGAAGAGGAATATACTTCCTTGCCCCACCGGTTTGTAATTGAAATACTGGAGTTTGCAGGAAGATGTCTGATTACAAAAAGGTCATTTGATCCATCTCCATTGGGGGTAAACACATTGGGGATAAATACACCGCAGCCACCTGCAGGTTCTGCGATTGTGAATGGAACCAATAATGAACTTACGGTACCTACACAGCCGTTGATGGATTCCTGATTTTGTGTCAGCTGCACTTCATAATCACCCAATAACAAATTTGAAACAGTAAATGATGTGGAAGAAGATGAAATTGCACTCTGATCCCATATTGATCCATTAGAAAAGACAGTATATTGAAAATCAACAGACGATGCACCAATAATATTCGCCAGTGTAATTGATCCTTTATTAGCATCACAATTAAATTCATTTACAGTCAGATCAAAATCAACCGGATCAGGTTCTCGGCTTAATTCAATAATAAACGAACCGGTTTTTATGCAATCCGGATTATTCTCATCACCATAGGTAACGGTATAATCGTAATTACCAGCAGACAGGCCAGTAAATACGAAGTTATCGGTCTGTGTTTTAGGCGTTGGTCCGGTTATCTGAATTTTAACTCCTGTCAGGTTTATGGACGGCACTGGTGGGTCTACCAGGAATTCCACGGATCCATCAGGAACCGCTGAGTTACAAGTTACCTTCGTAAGATTTACTGGAGTTACAGTAGCCGTTGAACAATTGGAGCATAATGGATCATTGCTGGCTCGCAAGGTAACCGTCACCGTGGCAGACAACTGAACTTCACAAATAACATTGGATGCCAGAACGTTAAAGGTACGATCTGCATTTAACGGACCTGTAGGTAAATTTATCGTGCCTCCATTTCCAAATGATGCTCCTGAAACTATAGAATTATCCGCGTTATCTCTCAGTTGATAAATAATTCCGGCCACGGAATTTATAACCTGAATAAAAGTGCTTTTCCCAATACACACCAATGGATCCTGCGCCACCACAGAAATACCGGGATCAGGTGCTGCATTTATGGTGATGGTAACTGTATTTAAAAGTTCTTCAGGACAAATGCCTTTGGTTGCCAATACATTAAAGGTCTTGTCATTGGTCAATATACCGGTAGGCATACTGATTGTTCCGCCATTTCCAATTACTGCCCCAGAAACATTTGAATCGTCTGCGTCATCTCTTAACTGATAGATAACACCCACTTCGGAGTTTAATACCTGCACCTGTGTGCTTTGCCCTGAACATAATGCGTCAGAAACCGCACCAACTGAAAGCGAAGTTATAGGTGATGGACTTAATGAAACACTGACAAATGAAGTCAGTTCTGCAGAACAGGATCCGTTGCTGGCTAAAACCTTTATATTCTTTGCAGAATTTATCGGTATGGTGGAAATGCTGATTGTTCCACCTGTTCCTGTAACAGCGATAGATAATACACCATTATCCGCAGCATCAATCAATGTATAATTGACTCCCAATTCAGAGCCCGTAATTTGAAAATCAGTACTGAATCCAGGACATGTTGCTGCCGATGCCGGTGTTACAGGTAAGGAAAGATCAATACTTCCAGCCACAGTAATTAAAACGGTTGCAGCAAGTTGAACGGATGTACAGACACCGCTCGAAGCCAGTACATTAAATGTTTGAGAAACGGAAAGTACTCCGGTAGGAAGCACAATAACAGATCCTGTTCCCGCTACAGCTGTACCAACAAGGCTGTTGTCTGCATTCTTTCTCAACTGATAGCTTACACCAGCCTCAGAGCCGTCAATGGTTATTGCGCTTGAGCCTCCAATACACAACGGACTAATTGTTGCAGCCAGTAACAATGATGGATCGGGATTGATATCAACATTCACCGTTGCAAGACTAGTAAGTTCAATTGAACAAGTTCCATCTGAGGCTAAAACATTAAACACTTTTGCTGCTGACAAATTCCCTGTTGGTAAATCTATATTACCTCCGGTTCCTGCAATTGCAGCGCCTACCAGACTGTCATCTGAATCATCTCGCAACTGATAGGTAACTCCTGACTCAGAATTCAATATTTGAATGTTTGTGCCTGAACCCGCACAGATTGGAGTCTGCTGAACATTTACGCCTAATGAAGTATCCAGTGAACTAACTACAACAGTAACCGATGATGTGGAAGTTAACTGTACCGGTGTACATACCCCACGGGTAGCCAGCACATTAAAAGTTGTAGTTGCCACAAGTACTCCTGTTGACAACAGAATATTACCACCTGTACCCGTTATGGCGCTTCCAATCAGACTGTCATCTGCATCATTTCTAAGCTGATAACTCACACCTGTTTCAGAGTTCGCGATTTGAATTGAACCTGATCCACCCGAACAAACGGGATTAATCGTTACCGATACTGCCAGACTGGTCAATGGAACGTTATCAACTGTAACTATGGCAGGTGTGCCAAATATGGTGCCTGCACAATTTGCATCCGACACACTGATTAAAGTATAGGTTGTAGTTACAGATGGGCTCACCGAAAGTGAGAATGAGTTAGTTGGTGAATTACCTGATAGTGTCGTTATGCCATCTGAATATTGAAAAGCCCATGGACCGGTTCCTGTAAATGTAATTTGTAAGGTGGCGGACGATCCGTTACAAACTGCTGTGGTGCCTGATACTGAAGCTGTAGGTTGCTCAATAACGGTAATTGCTGATGTTGAATTAATGCAGCCAGTCGCGGTTTCAATAAAAGTAAAGGTTGCAGTGCCGGCAGTCAGTCCCGTGATTAATCCTGAATTGTTAATGGATGCTACCAAAGGGTTGCTGCTTACCCATGTACCACCAATTCCAGGACTGGCAGTCATCGTTGCACCTGCGCACAATGTAGATGATGGGATAGTAACCGTAGGTAGTGTATTTACGGTAACCGTTGCTGAAGTATTACTGCAACCAGTTGCTGTCTGTGTAAAGGTGAATGAAACTGTTCCTGCTGATACTCCCGTAATCAATCCGGTATTGTCAATAGTTGCCACTGCAGGGTTGCTGCTTACCCAGGTGCCGCCTGATCCAGGACTCGCGGTCATGGTGGCCCCGATGCATACTATAGTAGATTGCGTACTTACTACAGGCAACGCGTTTACGGTTACGCTTGATGTGGTGCTGCTGCAGCCGGTGGCTGTTTCTGTATAAGTAAATGTAACGCTGCCTGCCGTTAATCCAGTTATTAATCCTGCATTGTCAATCGTTGCTATTGCAGGATTGCTGCTTATCCACGTGCCACCTGCGCCAGGACTCGCAGTCATTGTGGCACCTGCACATAATGTCGAAGATGGGGTGCTCACCAAGGGAAGTGCGTTCACGGTCACACCAGATGTTGTATTGCTGCAACCCGAGGCTGTCTGAGTGAATGTAAATGTTACATTACCTGAAGTAATTGCTGTTATTAGTCCGGCATTGGTAATGGTTGCTATAGCGGGATTGCTGCTTATCCATGTACCACCTGTCACCGGGCTTGCTGTCATGGTAGCGCCTGCACATAATGATAACGCTGATGTAGTTACTACTGGCAGGGCATTCACGGTGACGCTTGTGGTGGTATTACTGCACCCTGTCGCTGCAAGTGTAAAGGTAAACGTAGCAGAGCCAGCTGATACTCCCGTGATTAATCCTGCATTGTCAATAGTGGCTACTGCGGGATTGCTGCTTACCCAGGTGCCACCCGTAACCGGACTTGCAGTCATTGTTGCACCTGCACATAATGTTGTTGCTGGCGTACTTACTACAGGCAAGGCGTTCACTGTTACACTTGTGGTGGTATTACTACACCCTGTCGCTGTCAGTGTGAAGGTGAATGTGACGCTGCCCGCTGTTAATGCTGTTATCAATCCTGCATTGGTAATGGTTGCTATTGCAGGATTGCTACTTACCCATGTGCCACCTGTTACCGGAGTTGCGGTCATGGTAGCCCCTGCACACAAAGATGGTGCTGTCGTACTCACTACGGGTAGTGTATTCACAGTAACACTTGAAGTTGTCCTGATGCAGCCTGTGGTCGTATTAGTAAAGGTAAATGTGACTGTGCCAGCGGTCAGTCCTGTTATTAACCCAGCATTGTCAATAGTTGCCACTGCAGGATTACTGCTCATCCATGTACCACCTGTTGCAGGACTTGCCGTCATGGTAGCCCCTGCACATATTGTTGCTGAAGGTGTGCTCACCACCGGAAGAGCATTCACAGTAACACTTGATGTTGTATTACTGCAACCCGTGGCTGTCTGAGTAAATGTAAAGGTTACATTACCGGCAGTAATTGCTGTAATCAATCCTGCATTGGTAATGGTTGCTATTGCAGGATTGCTGCTTACCCATGTGCCACCTGCGCCAGGACTCGCTGTCATTGTAGAACCGATGCATAAAGCAGCCAATGGTGTACTTACCACCGGAAGTGCATTCACGGTAAGCGTTGACGTTGTATTACTGCAACCAGTGGTAGCATTTGTGAAGGTAAATGTAACCGTACCAGCGGTCAGTCCTGTAATTAATCCGGCATTGGTAATGGTTGCCACTGTAGGGTTACTGCTAACCCAGGTACCGCCAGATACGGGACTCGCAGTCATAGCAGAGCCGATACATAATGTTGCTGAAGGTGTGCTCACAACAGGCAGGGCATTCACGGTAACACTTGATGTTGCTTTGCTGCAGCCTGTGGCCGTTTCGGTAAATGTAAATGTAACACTGCCGGCTGTAAGTCCTGTAATTAATCCAGCATTGGTAATAGTTGCAACAGCAGGATTGCTGCTCACCCATGTGCCTCCTGTGCCAGGGCTCGCGGTCATCGTAGAGCCAATACATAATATTGGTGACGGAGTGCTTACCACCGGCAGGGCATTTACTGTGACACTTGATGTTGTGCTACTGCAACCTGTTGCTGTCAGGGTGAAAGTGAATGTAACGCTGCCTGCTGATACTGCCGTTATTAAACCGGCATTGGTAATGGTTGCAATAGCTGGGTTACTGCTCAACCAGGCGCCACCTGCTCCAGGACTCGCGGTCATTGTAGTTCCTACACATATCGATGACGTTGGTGTACTAACTACTGGAAGTGCATTCACGGTAACGCTTGATGTCGACTTACTGCATCCTGTGGCTGTCTCAGTATAGGTAAACGTAACACTGCCCGCTGTTAGTCCTGTTATTAATCCAGTATTGTCAATGGTTGCCACTGTGGGATTGCTGCTCACCCAGGTGCCGCCTGCTGAAGGACTTGCTGCCATAGTGGCTCCAATACATAATGAGGATGATGGTGTACTCACAACTGGAAGGGCATTCACAGTGACACTTGAAGTCGTATTGCTGCAACCTGTTGCTGTCAGTGTGAAAGTAAATGTAACACTGCCCGCTGTTATTGCTGTTATCAATCCTGCATTGGTAATGGTTGCTATCGCAGGATTGCTACTCACCCATGTGCCACCCGCGCCAGGAATCGCGGTCATGGCAGAGCCGATGCATAATGTTGCCGATGGTGTGCTCACCACCGGAAGGGCATTCACAGTTATACTTGTTGTTGTATTGCTGCAGCCTGTGGCTGTCTGAGTAAACGTAAAGGTAGCAGTGCCCGCTGAAATTCCTGTTATTAATCCTACATTGGTAATGGTTGCCACTGTGGGGTTACTGCTCACCCAGGTGCCGCCTGTACCAGGACTCGCGGTCATTGTACCTCCGACACATATCGATGCCGTTGGTGTGCTCACCACAGGAAGTGCATTAACGGTAAGGGTTAATGAAGTAGCTGGTCCTGAACAGTTAAAACTATTGGTTTCCTTAACATAAATAGTTTTTGTGTTGGCTGCCACGCTATTGAAACCCAGTTGTGCATTCGTTGGCGCTACTCCTGTTGTCAGCACTGTCGTTAATCCTGCATCGCTATACCAGGTGTAAGTACTTCCGCCTGTGGGTGCAGTAATTACGGGTGGTGTGATTATCCCGCCAACACAATACACATTAGGTGTAAAGGTTACTCCCGGTGCAAGCGGTGTTGGATTGACAGTTAATGATGCTGAACCAGCTAATGCTGCAGATGTACATCCATTGGTGTCAGTGACACTTGTCAATGAATAGATCGTATTCGTTACCGGGCTTACGGTGATACCACTGCCGCTGATATAATTATTTATCACACCAAGCCCGGCAATCGAAACTGAAAATGGAGAAGTGCCTCCTGTAATATCAACCTTTATTGTAGATGTCTGACCTTGGCAAATTGTAGATAACCCATTGACACTAACTATCGCATTTGTTGGTGATGGGGGATCTGTAATACTGATGGGGCCCAAAGTAGCGGTACAAGCTGTACCCGGATCTGAAACAATAACTGTATAAGCACCCGATGATAAACCAGAAACATCCTGAGTTGTTGCAGTAAATCCATTTGATCCGGTCCAGGCATAAGTATAAACACCACTACCCCCGACAACATTGATGTTAATCACGCCATTAGAAGCATTACAGGTTGCATTATTGGTAGTTGAAGCAATTGATGCGGAAACATTAGGAAGTAAAAAAATAGTAGTCGAATTAACAGAATTGGAAATATCATCAGCTACTACGATCAAATAGGGACGCCCCACAACTGCACCTGATAAACCCGTAATTGATTGAGGGGCATTTAATGTCAAAGCAACAGGTCCTATAGGGGCACCACTGCTGAATATAAAAGCAGAAATACTTCCTGTTCCACTGGTTACAAGGATATCAAATGATCCATTCGCAAGGTTGTTGCAGGCATCCTTCTTATTTTGAATAGTGAAAACGGGCTGCGATAAGACAAGTGTGATGCTTGTGAGCACAAACACCAATGGAAGCAAAACTAAAGTAAAAACTGACCTTCGCATTTTTATTTGATAAGAACTTGAATTTGTTTAGGGCAATAGCCCGATGACTCCTCCCTACCGACCAGTACCAGCGTATACGTACCTTTCGCTAAATTCTTAACCTCACTCTCACGGATATCTTGAATAAAGATTTTTTTTGGTCCCACAAGTGAAATAATTAAATCAGATCCATTCACCTCACTCAAGTTAATTATTAAAGTATTGTTGTTAATGCCGGCATCGGTATCTTTTGTAACTTCTGTGGACGCATTTATTTCTATGCAAGCCTGTGGAGGATTAACGTTTAATAAAGGCTGAATTGGTTCCGCGACAACAACGAAAAAAAGAAACTGACAGATAATAATAAAAACCAGTTTCCTTAATGAAAGGGAATGGTGAATGAGATCTCTCAAGGGGTTCAATTTCAACATAGACTTGTAGCAAAATAAAACATAATTAACTTATCGACAAGGATTTTAAGCCTTTCAGGCAGCAAGTTTAAAAAATGGTCTTACGGGATTACACCGATATATACTTAATAAAAAAAACTAAAATCTCTTATTCAATATTTCGCTCAATATCAAGGCGCGTTTGAAATTCTGTGGATTCTTAAGCTCTTTAGCATATTGGGCTGCCAGGCCTTTGCTTTCAGGTTTGCTATACTCTTTAAACTGATTGAATGTTACATCGGTGTCCTCCACCTTCATCGTATCTTCCAGTGAAGCCCTGGAAAAGGCAGCCTTCTTTGCCGATTCATAGGTCTCATAAATCTTATCGTCAGCGTAATAATCTGTCTTCTCAAGGCTCTTCGTTTCCTCTTCCAGATTATCATCATAATCCTCAACATCATATTGTCTGGGTACGGCTTGCTTTGGAGTGTTTAAAGCAGGCGTGGTTTTAGGTGCCTTTGCTGCCTGGATTTCTCTCAATAAATCTTCAAATGTTACCGGTTTGGTTTCCTGCGACTGGGAGTCGGGAAATTCCCTTTGCTCAGAATCATTAGTCTGAGGCTTTTTCTTACTGGCACGGGCAATAAGAGTAATAACAATAACAATCAGCCAAACCCAGAATTGTATATCCATATCGAACCAAAGATATTGAAATAATTGATAAAATGCCTGTTTTGGGCATTTTTCGCCAGGGATAAAATGTGGATGAAATGAGTATATCCATCTTTCCAAATGCCGAACGTAAGATTATCTTTGCCATCTTGTTTTTTAGTCAACCACTAAATCAAAAGTAGTCCATGCAGTTATCGAAGTTGGAGATTAAGGGTTTTAAGAGTTTCGCAGATAAAATTGTTATCAATTTTGACGAGGGAATTACCGGTATAGTGGGTCCGAACGGGTGCGGGAAATCAAATGTTGTGGATTCAATCCGCTGGGTATTGGGTGAGCAAAAGACCAGTGCATTACGTTCCGAAAAAATGGAGAACGTTATCTTCAATGGAACCAGCCAGCGTTCGCCACAGCAAATGGCCGAAGTATCTCTTACTATCAACAATACCAAGAATATTTTACCAACCGAGTATTCACAGATAACCATCACGAGACGATTGTATCGCTCAGGTGAAAGCGAATACCTGCTCAATGGCGTTGTATGCCGTCTTAAAGATATCACCAATCTGTTCCTTGATACCGGGGTGGCTTCCAACAGCTATGCCATTATTGAATTGGGCATGGTGGATGATATTCTGAACGACCGCGATAATTCAAGAAGGATGTTGTTTGAAGAAGCCGCAGGGATTTCCAAATTCAAGAAGCGCAAAAAGGAAACACTGAAGAAGCTGGAAGATACCGATGCCGATCTGGAACGTGTGGAAGATTTGCTTTTCGAAATTGAAAAGAACATGAAGAGCCTGGAAAAGCAGGCAAAGCAAACTGAGCAGTACTATAAAATCAAAGAAGACTATAAGGAGAAAAGTATCAACCTGGCCAAGGTTGTTGTAAACAAACAAAAGGAAACCTTTTCGACCGTTCAAAAGCAGGTTGAAAATGAGAATGACCGCAAGACCAGACTTACGGCAGAACTGGCTGATAAGGAAGCGCTGATAGAAAAATCAAAAGCGGAACTTATCATTAAGGAAAAGACCTTATCGTCAAGACAAAAATCAATCAATGAATTCGTTTCCAAAATCAGACAGTACGAAAGCGATAAGCAAATTAAAAATGAGAGGCTCCGCTTCTTGAATGACCGTGTAAATAGTCTTAAAGAACAAATTGATCAGGACAAAAAGAGTAATGAGAGGGCACGTTTCAGCATTCAAAGCCTGGAAACTGAGCGTGAATCAGCCGAAACAATTTTAAAGGAAATAACCGAAAAACTCGAAACACTCAAAGCGGATTTTGAAGCGCAGAAAGCAACTACCTACACGCTGCAGGGAGAATCAGATGCCCTTCGTCAGGTTTATCGCGCCAGGCAGGAAGAATCCTTTCAACTTAACAAGGCACTGGAAATCCGCGAGATTCAGGTAGCATCTTTCAAACAGGAACTGGAACGAACAACTACGGACACCAGTCACCAAAGCGCAAGCATCGTTGAATTCGAGAAAAAGCTGGTTGGCCTGACTGAAGAGATCAATGAAAAAAACAATTACCTTGATAAATTAAAAAGAGAGGAAGAAGATGTATTCCTGCGAATCGGTTCACTGGAAAAAACCATTGAAATGATTCGTGAGGAAATGACGGAAACCGGTCGCAAGCTGGATTCACGTCAGAATGAATATCAACTCACAAAATCACTGGTTGAAAATCTTGAAGGCTTTCCGGAAGCGATTAAATTCCTGAAGAAAAATGTGAGCTGGACAAAAAATGCCCCGCTCCTTTCAGATATTTTATCAACCACCGAAGAATATCGTGTGGCCATTGAAAACTACCTCGAGCCATACCTCAACTACTATATTGTAGAACATGAAGCGGAAGCATACGAGGCTATCAATATACTGAGTGATGCCAGCAAGGGAAAAGCAAATTTTTTCATCCTTGATGCATTCGAGCGTTTCTCTCCTTCGGATATAAAAATGTATCCAAATGCATTTCCGGCTACACAAATCATTGAATTCGATTCGAAGTATTCGAAGTTAATGGCGTTTATCCTTGACAAAGTTTATGTGTATGAAGGTGATGTAAGAACCATTCCTGTTGAAGACAACAATACCTTCATCACGAAGAGCGGAAAAGTTACCAAGCGCAGATTCAGTCTTTCCGGTGGTTCCGTAGGGCTTTTTGAAGGAAAGAAAATTGGTCGCGCAAAAAATCTGGAGAAACTCGACAAAGAGATCAAAGAATATTCTAAGAAAGTAGAAGACATCCGTCACTCCCTCATTGATCGTCAGAGAGAATTGGAGCGGCTGCGCAACAATACCCTCAAGCAGCAAATTGAAGAAGCGCAGAGTGCCATCAAGTTGGTGAATGATGAATACATCTCCGTGCGTACCAAGCAAGAGCAGTTTTCAAACATGCTCAACAGTGCCGACTTGCGCAAAGAAGATATCTTGGAAAAAATTGAATCCCTCAGCAGTGAGTTAGAAGATCTCAAGCCCAAAGCAGAACAGGCTCACGGGGAATTGGGACATCATGACGAACGATTGAAGGCGATCACCATTGAATTAAATGTTCAGAGTGAATTGCTGAGTCAAAAATCGGGTGCCTATAACGAACAGAATATTTTCTTCCATCAGCAGGAGAACCGTGTTAAAAGTGTCGATCAGGAGATCCGCTTCAAACAGGAGTCGATGGAGCAAAGCAGTGTGCGCATTGATGTAAACACGGAAGAACTTAAAAAGAACGAAGACGAAACCCGCACCATCATCGAGACCACCCAAAGCAATGACGATGAGTTGCTTGGCATGTATGCGGAGAAAGAAGAAATGGAAAAAGGTCTGAGCGAAGCAGAAAAAGATTACTATTCCGGTCGCGGTGAGATTGACCAGTTCGAAAAAGATCTGCGTGAAGTTCAGCATCAGCGTCAAAACATTGACACCATCCTGATGGAATTACAAAGCCGCCTGAATGACAGCAAGATGCAGCTCAATTCGGTAAAAGAGCGTTTGTCGGTAGAGTTCAACATCGATCTGGATTCGGTGGTGGGTCAGGCCACTCCGGAAGAAGCAGAACAACTTGCATTATTCGATGAAGAAAAATTAAGAAACGAGGTAACCAAGATTCGTGAGAAACTGGACAACATGGGCCCCATCAACCCGATGGCTATGGAAGCCTATACCGAAATCAAACAGCGCAATGATTTCATTATTACACAAAAGGATGATTTGCTGAAAGCCAAAGAATCGTTGTTCAGCACCATCAATGAAATTGAATTGGTGGCCAGCGAAACCTTCATGCAGGCATTCAACCAGATCAAAGAACATTTTGTACGGGTATTCCGCTCCTTGTTTAATGAAGGTGATGATTGCGACCTGAAACTTTCTGATCCGGCAAGACCATTAGATTCTGAAATTGATATCATCGCAAAACCAAAAGGCAAGCGACCACTCACGATCAATCAATTATCAGGAGGAGAAAAAACACTTACGGCCACCGCGTTACTGTTCTCCATGTATTTATTGAAGCCGGCACCGTTCTGTATTTTCGATGAGGTGGATGCTCCGCTTGATGATGCCAACATTGATAAGTTCAACAACATCATCCGCAGCTTCAGCAAAGATTCACAGTTTGTGATCGTAACGCACAACAAACGCACCATGACCACCACTGATGTGATCTATGGTATCACCATGGTTGAAAAAGGGATTTCGCGTGTGGTACCCGTTGACTTGCGCGAACTCGCTTAATGAAAAATTCAGATTAAATTTTATGAAAAGAGCCGGTTTCCCGGCTCTTTTTTTGAACTAACCAAGTGCTCTGTAGCATTCAATTCGTGAACATATCAATCTAAGCCAGCAAATCATTCACAACGTTGCCACTTACATCCGTTAACCGGAAACGCCTGCCCTGAAACTTATACGTGAGCCTTTCATGATCCACTCCCATCAGGTGCATAATGGTGGCATGAAAATCGTGAACATGCACAGGATCTTTCACAATGTTATAACTGAAGTCATCGGTTTCGCCATAGCTGATTCCTGCCTTTACTCCGGCCCCGGCCATCCACATGGTGAAGCATCGAGGATGATGATCGCGTCCGTAATCTGCAGGCAACAGTTTGCCTTGTGAATATACTGTTCTGCCAAACTCACCGCCCCAGATCACAAGTGTATCTTCCAGCAAGCCTCTTCGCTTTAGGTCCTTCACAAATGCAGCGGTAGGTTGATCAACATCTTTACATTGTTTTTGCATACCAGAAGGCAAGCCTCCATGATGATCCCATCCCTGATGATAGAGCTGAACAAACTTCACATCTTTCTCCAGCAGCTTGCGCGCAAGTATACAATTGGCTGCATACGTGCCCGGATCTCTGCTATCCGGACCGTACATGTCAAAAACATCATCGGGCTCTTTGCTGATGTCCATTACTTCGGGCACGGAAGTCTGCATCCGGTACGCCATTTCATATTGTGCAATGCGTGCATCTACTTCGGGATCCCCATAAGGATCATTCTGCAACTGGTTTAATTGTGTGAGGTAATCGAGCATTTCTTTACGATCGGCATGATCATAGCCTGCTGGATTTTCCAGGAAGAGCACCGGGTCTTTGCCCGATCTGAACTGCACGCCCTGATGTTCGGATGGAAGAAATCCATTGCCCCACAATCTTGCATACAACGGCTGATCTTTCGAAGCATTTTTTGAAATCAAAACAATGAATGCCGGAAGGTTTTTGTTGTCGGTGCCCAATCCATAACTCACCCACGATCCCATCGATGGCCTGCCTGGCAATTGGTTTCCTGTCTGGAAAAAAGTAATGGCAGGGTCGTGGTTGATCGCTTCGGTGTAGATTGATTTGATGATGCACAGGTCATCCACCACCGATGCCGTATGCGGAAGTAATTCACTCACCCATGTCTGTGATTTGCCATGCTGATTGAATTTATATATCGAGGGAACAACTGGCAGAATGCTTTGATTGGAACTCATGCTCGTCAGCCTTTGTCCTTGTCGCACAGAATCTGGCAGTCCTTGCCCAAACATATTGACTAGTTTGGGTTTATAATCAAATGTTTCCAGCTGTGACGGGCCACCGGCCATGAACAAGAAAACAACACGCTTTGCCTTTGGAGCAAAATGAGGAAGGGCACGCAGAATTTCTTCTTCCATACTAAGGGCAGGGCCCCCAGTTAATGCACTCTCGATTTTACCAAATGCATTCCTGCCTATTAAAGATCCCAACGCCAGAGCACCTAGCCCGAGTGATGTCTTCGTTAAAAAATTTCGTCTGTCCAGTTTCTTATGCAGCTGATCAAACACAGGATGATGTATTCTGAATGGCTCTTTGTGATGATCGTCCATGATTATCGTTTCATTAGTGTTGCATCCGAATTTAATATTACGCTCGCCACCACAGCACCGGCAGCCACCTGTGCAGGGTCATTATTTTTATTCACCTGATACTGGCCTGCCTGCAACCAGCCCTTTGCCTTACTGATATCTTCCCTGAATTTTTTCAATTCATTATCATGTAACTTCTTCAGCAAGCCGAGTTCTTGCTGCGATGGCGTGAGTCCGGTAAGTTTTCTGTATGCTTCGGTAATTGCTTTCTCCTGGTTGTCTGACTGAGAAATTTTTTCTCCCATTACTTTCGCTGCTTCAACAAAGGTTGGGTCGTTCAACGTAACCAATGCCTGCAATGGTGTGTTTGTGTTTTGCCTTCGCGCGACACAATAACTTCTTGAGGTTGCATCGAACGTACCCAATGTCGGGTTAGGCACTGTTCGTTTTATCAACACATATAAACTTCGTCTGTAAACATCATCACCGGTGTCTGCTGTGTAACTGGTGTTGTTGATTTCCCACAGGCCTTCCGGCTGATAGGGCTTCACACTCTTCCCTCCTGTTTTGTTGTTCAGTAATCCGCTTGCCATTAATGCATTGTCGCGGATCATTTCTGCAGACAGGCGAACAGAAGGTCCGTGAGCAAGCAATCTGTTTTCAGGATCTTTCTCACGAACAACTGGAGTTGCTTTTGAATCCTGACGGTAAGTGGCCGACATCGCGATGAGCTTGCAAAGCTTTTTAATATCCCAGCCCGATTCGCGGAAGGTTACGGCAAGCCAGTCCAGCAATTCTGGATGACTTGGCATGTCACCCTGGTTGCCAAAATCTTCGGAGGTCTTCACCAGTCCTGTTCCAAAGAAATTCTGCCAGTAACGGTTTACAGCAACACGCGCTGTAAGCGGATGACTGGCATCGGTGAGCCATTGTGCAAGACCATAGCGGTTTCTTGGCAAGTCTTCTGGAAATGGTAAAATAGATTCAGGTGTGTTCGGAAAAACTTCTTCACCCAACGCATCATAACTTCCTCTTTCCAGCACATACGCTTTTCGAGGCTTCGGCATTTCCTGCATGATCATATACTCCTGGATATCTTCTGTGGAGTCGGCAAGCTCTGCTCTTCGTGTCTGCAATTCTTTCTGAATGGCCAGCATGGCGGGATCTTCGTTTGTCAGATAATATTTTTTCAAAACAGTTTTATCTTCAGCAGAAAGCTGCGTGGGTTCTTTCCCAGTTATTGACGACCATTGTGAAAGTCCGGCTATCACTTTTATTTCATAATCTGTAAGTGTTCTGTTGTAGACCATAATGTCATCCACGTTTCCACCTTTCAATCCATAACCTCTGTCCCATGCGCCAACCTGCAAGCCGGGTTGTTCTTTATAATCAAGCAGAATATCTTTTGCTAATTGATCCATGGTAGTTTCCATGTCCAGTTCCTTTCCATCCTGAAATAATTTCAAGCCGCTTGCCTTGCCCGATCCATCATACGTCATGGTAAAGCGAAGCCATTGCTCTCGGGATAATGGTTGTTTGCTTATTTTTGTGATCGCATCGGAAGGCGCGGTGTGTGCCATGCTCAACTCCAGTTTGTTGTCACGTATATAGAGATGATAGCCGCGGTAATTATATAAACGCTCAGCTACACATTTATGAAAGATGACGCCTTCGTTGAAATCTTTCGGAACAAACACGCTGATGCTGATGCTGAACGGATCGGACTTTCTGAATGCACCTGTCTTGCCGAGGTCAAACCATTCGTCTCCATTCAGTGCCAGTGCTTTTCCGTTTTCACGATTTACAAATACCGGGTTCTCTCCTTGCACAGCACCAAGTCCGCGTTTCATGGCGCCTGCTTCTTTTGCTTTTGCACTATTCTGCAACGAGCCATTGTCAAAGTTGTAATGCGCCAGCAATCCCATTGACGATATTTTTTCACTGCTCAGTTTCTGATAGCTTTTTGATTCAAGCCATTTGTTAAAATCAGCTTCTGCAGCTTTCTCTGCCTCCGCTATCTTTTGTTCCTGTGTAGTAACTTTTTCTTTTATGAATTGAATGATCTTTTCTTTCTCTGGTGTGGGCAGCAACATGGTGGGCGATGGCATGGCATCATTAAATGAAATCTGACCGGCTTCTTTCACATTATTAAAGAAGGCGAACATCTCATAATAATTTTTCTGCGAGATCGGATCATACTTATGATCGTGACAACGGGCACATCCCACAGGAAGACCCATGATGGCAACTCCGGTGGTGTTCGTTCTGTCCACCACATATTCTGTTCTGAACTCTTCTTCAATAATTCCTCCTTCTGTGTTTTGCTGATGGATACGGTTGAAGGCGGTGGCGATCAGCATTTCTTTCGTGGGCTCAGGCATGAGATCTCCCGCCAGCTGCCATTGAATAAATTTGTCGTAAGATAAATTGGTGTTGAATGAATTTATCACCCAGTCGCGGTAGGGCGACATATCGAGAATCCGGTCAACAGTATATCCATGCGAGTCGGAAAAGCGTGCGAGGTCCAGCCAGTCGGTGGCCATCTTCTCTCCGAAGTGTGGCGAGTTGATCAGGCGGTCCACTTGTTTTTCGTACGCATCGGGAGAATCATCTTTTATAAAGGCATCGATCTCTTCAATAGCCGGAGGCAGCCCGGTGAGGTCCAGTGAAACCCTGCGCAGCAACAATTCCTTTTCTGCCTCAGCGGATGGCTGCATGTTTTCCTGCCCCAGCCGGTGCAAAATAAAATGATCAATGGCATTCACCGGCCATTCACTGTTAGCAACATCAGGCACGCCTGGTTTTTCTGGTTTCACAAATGCCCAGTGTGGTTTATACTCCGCACCTTGCTCTATCCATTTTATTAGAATTGCTTTTTCCTTTGCGGAAAGGGTTAGATGCGATTTAATGGATGGCATTCTGTATTCTGGATCGGAAGAAATAATGCGATGGAAAACTTCACTTCTGCTCAGGCTTCCCGGATCAATGGCAACTTTACCAGGATTTTCTGAAAGCGTTCCATAGGCAGCATCAGCGATATCCAGTCGCAGTCCGGCTTTTTGTTTCGCCTTGTCAGGTCCATGGCATGCAAAACATTTATCAGACAGCACCGGCTTGACATGAAGATTATAATCCACCTTGTCGGGAAGGATGGTGTATTCATCCGCAACATCCTGCGGAAGGTCGGGTGAACAAGCGAATAATTGCAAGGCTACGAATGCTGATAAAATGGTACGGCTGATCAGCCTGCTACTATTCAGGGATATTGTCTTTGCAATTTGTTTCTGGATGTGATTAACATTTATTGCGCTTACTCGCATAGAGTTAATAAAAAGAAACTGGCAAGTAGGTTTTAGCATCGAATCTAAATATACAGAGTTGCCGTTAAAAATTCCCAGTGAATTATATGAGATGCCGGGCAGATGTAATGAATGGAAGTGAGTGCGCAAAGAAAGGTGCTGGCATAATAACAAGGAATAGAATGCTGATGAAATCAGAAAGGCCACCCCCCCGGACAGCCTTTCCTTAAAACAACAATGTTCGCAAACCCCAAACCCGTCTGGCCTGTGCGACAAGATAAAGGTGATATATTTTGGTTATGAAATACTATGATTTAAATCATGAATTGGAAAAATATCAGCTTGAAATTCTACGGGTATAATTTTGAGTTTGAAATCAATTACGTCACCCAGTGCAAGGTCTGCGGCTTTATCGGATTTTCGAAGGGCACATTGTTTTGTTGTGCCAGTGCCCACATTCTTTTGATTTCATAATACCATCTTGCCTGCATATCCGGCTCACCGATCAGCATCAACGTGGGCTTTGATTTCAAACCTTCGCTGAGTTTATTAAATACTCCGAGATCCTGACCGATAAACTGTTTACCAAGTCGCTTCAATGGCCACCACAGCCATTTGGTTAACGGCAGTGAACTATAGAAAATATGAGTGAGTTCTGTCTGGTTTTCATTGATGGGTGTGAGCACGGTGATGGAAATCACTTCATGTTTCTCTCCTACTTTAATATGTTCTGTGCGGATGCCCGGTATCTCAAAGGTGATTTCCGTAGAGGTGCCGCCCTTCAGCACACTATACCCTTTTGAATTGGACGAAGGCGCATGACGTACCATCTTGAATCCTTTTGCCGTTGGTTCAAATTTCTTTTCCTTGATTTTTAATTTCTTGGCAGAGCGCCAGTACCATGATTGATGCACAAACGTAACGTGTGAGGGATCAATCAAGCCAATGACCGAATGATCGATATCAGCCGGCATGGTTACCGTTTCTACGTGCAGAAATCGCTTTGATAGAGGAAGCAATAAATCCGGAGGTGGCTCCTTCGGAATGGTGTTCGGAAGTTTCTTATCAGGAATATACACCCAGATGGTTCCGCTGATTTCCTCACAGGGATATTGAAAGACCTTGATCTTTGAAATGTCAATCGTGTTGTCGGGAGGCAAAGCCGGTATTCCCTTGCATGTGCCACTGGTATCGAACTGCCAGCCATGATAGCAGCATTGTATTGTGTTGTCTTTAAACCATCCTCCTGAAAGAGGCACGCCCCGGTGCGGACAATTATCGCGCAACGCGAACGGCTTGCCTTGCTCATCGCGACCAAACACAATCTTTTCGCCCAGCATTTCCTTTCCAATGAGTTTACCTGCCTTCAAGGTTGAACTGTGAAATGCCAGGTACCAGAGATTTTTCAGAAAGAGCGATGCTTCAGCGGCCATTGGAAAATATTAAGATAAACAAAAGTAAAAGGAATTTGACATTAGTTGAAGGTGGCAGGTTTTATCTTTCCTGTCCAAACCTGGTAATCTTCATTTTAAAATTTTTAATCCGATGTCTGATTCCTGAACCTGATTAATCCGGCAGCAAGCAAGGCAATTAAAAGTGCGGATATGGATGCAACCACAAAATTACCAAGATCAGGTGCTATCTCTGAAAAGAAAAATCTAAAAAAAAGCACAAGACCTGAAATCACGAGTATTATAAGCCAGTAAACGATAGAGGGCTTACTGACTGGCAGTAACTTTTCTGGCTTTAACAATACAATGTAAATAATCAACAGGGCAAGTCCTGTAAACGTGCTGATATACTGCAAGCCATAAAACAACGGATAACGTACTCCATCAAAGGGAATGACAACATGTTTATACAACGAAATCCGCTGGGCAAAGAAACCATCATTGTGTGTAAAGGCATCCCATACAATGTGAGAGAAAGATCCTGCAGCTGCAGAAATAATTACGACCCAATAATATTTCTTAAAATGATCTTTAAAATCCAACCTGAGTAAATCCTGAAAACGAAATTGAAAAAAAGCCGGAAGATTCGCGATCAGGTTTTTCTTGACTACCAGATGAAATAAAAAAGACAGCATGATAGTCACCGGAATATCAAAATAAAGAATACCGAGTAACGTATGACTGTATTGCCCGCTTACCGACATCTTAAAGAAATATTCAAAGTCGGGAGCCATGCTGCCAATTGTCAATGCCGTGGCTGAAACAAATTGTGGTCTTAGTTTAAGGAACGGTAAAACAATAGCAGTATGGGCAGGAGTAAACGGCATAGTTACTCCATCACTTCGCCTCTTTTTTTATTGCTTAACAGCAGCATGCCTATAACAAAACAAATGGCTGCCACCCCGATTGGATACCAGAGTCCTGCCAGCGGATCATTAAATACACCAGACAACCAGGTGGCGATGAATGGAGTGAGGCCTCCAAAAATTCCATTGCCGATATGATAGGGTAATGACATGGATGTATATCGAATGCGTGTGGGAAACAATTCAACCAGGAATGCAGCGATCGGTCCGTACACCATGGTAACCAATAGCACCTGCACGGTGATGAGCGCTATCATAATCCAATAGGTGGAACCACCCAGTAATACTTCTTGCTTTGTTTGTTTATTGTCGGTGAGCGTTATCGTTGCAAAGGTTTCATCAGAATAAATTCTCTTCTGGATCACCGATGTTACCGGGGCACCATGGGTTGATTCAAATGGTTCTTCTATTCGTTGATCAGTAAGCTCTATTTTTTTTGATAAATCTGTAAGGTTCATCATCTCACTGTAAATGGGCCGGTATAAAAAGACTGATAGCAGCATGCCCGTCATCATGATATACTTTCTTCCCACCCTGTCAGACCATCCGCCAAAAACAATAAAGAAAGGAGTACCGATCAGCAAAGAAATAGCGATGATATCTCTTGTCTGAACAAAATCAACAAGACATGTTTTCTCTAAAAAGGTCATGGCATAAAACTGACCTGTATACCACACCACTCCCTGCCCTGCCGTTGCACCAAACAATGCGATCAATACCATGATCAGGTTTTCTTTTTTTCCAAAGCTCTCTTTAAGAGGATTCTTTGACACTTTTCCTTCTGCTTTCAGTTTTTCGAAAAGCGGAGACTCCTTCATTTTCAGACGGATGTAAATGGAAACACCTACCAGCAAAGAGGAAAGTATAAAAGGAATACGCCATCCCCAGTTGCTGAAAGCTTCCACACCCACCCAATGCCTTACGGCAAGAATAACACCAATTGAAACAAACAAACCAAGCGTTGCAGTAGTTTGAATAAAACTGGTATAGTAACCTCTTTTGGCGGCCGGTGCATGCTCGGCTACATAGGTAGCTGCTCCGCCATATTCACCTCCCAGCGCAAGTCCTTGCAACAACCTTAAAATCAAAACGATCATGGGAGCAAAAATGCCAATTGATTCATAGTTAGGCACCAGCCCAATGGCAAAGGTGGAGCCGCCCATCAAAATCAGCGTAACCAGAAAAGTATATTTTCTTCCAACCAAATCACCGAGCCTGCCAAAAACTATTGCGCCAAAAGGGCGCACGATAAAGCCAGCCGCAAAGGTGGCCAATGTAGAAAGAAATGCCGCGGTAGGATTTGTCTGTGGAAAAAACTGCTGTGACAGAATGGTAGCCAGACTACCGAAAATATAAAAATCATACCACTCAATAAGGGTACCCACTGATGACGCCATGATGACTGACCACAGCGTTTTCTTTTCTTCTTTGGTAATAACGGAGGAGACCATTCAATATATTTTTAAAGGGAAAGTTAATAGAAATTGAATTTTACACTGCTACCACTCAAAAGAAAATCTCCTGCGCAAGCCGGAAAGTATTGGCATGGGCTTCTATGATATCGCGGATATCGGGTGAATACCCTCCTCCCATACAGGCGACAATGGGTATCTTGTTTTGCCGTGCCACTGTTAGCACAATCCGGTCTCGTTGCCTGCACCCTTCCCTGGTTACTCTTAACCGTCCCAGTTTGTCAGTATCTAAAATATCAACACCTGCCTGGTAAAAAATAAAGTCAGGTTGAAATGTGTCAAGCAGATTTTTCAGATTCACTTCCAGTGTAGCAAGATAAAACTTATCGGTAGTATGGTCCTGTAAATCTATGTCCAGATCAGAATTCTCCTTTTTGAGAGGATAGTTATTGGCACCGTGCATGCTAAAGGTGAACACACGCTGTTCATCCTGAAAAATCTGAGCGGTACCATTACCCTGGTGAACATCCAAGTCAACCACCAGGACACGACTAACCAGCTTTTTATACAACAAGTAATTGGCTGCGATGGCTATATCATTGAGCAAACAAAAACCTTCACCCCTGCTGGTAAAAGCATGGTGAGTACCTCCTGCCAAATTCATGGCCACTCCGTAATGCATAGCATACAATGCACATTGCACCGTACCATTGGCAATGACCGTTTCTCTATGCACAACTTCGGCCGTCAGTGGAAACCCTGTTCTTCTTACTTCCTGAGCAGAAAGGGCAAGCATTGATAGGTTATTCCAGTAACTCCTGTCATGAGTGGTTAAAATCCACTTTTCTCCCAATGGTGTTGGCCGAAAAATGTTTTCATGAGTAATCGTTCCTTCATGAAGTAGCTGCTGCGGTAATAATTCATACTTACTCATGGGAAAACGATGATTAGCTGGCAATGATAAAATATACAACTCAGACCAGGCAATTTTGAGCATAAATAAAAGGGGGAATCAATTTTCCTGCTAAGTTGAACTTGAATCAATCTATTGCATACGTTCACCGGCTTCTACATGCCAGACTTCCATTATTTTATGAAAGCGTTCGTGAATAGCATTTATAGAAACTCCTATATCATGATCCGATGCGTCATTTTTAATCATAACAGAAAGAGCCAGGGTGTCCTCCTTAAGTTGAGTTATCTTTGCCCGTATTTCATTATTATTCACTTTCTCAGGCAGATTTTCAAGATCCCACTTATCAGCTTGCTAAGCTAAGTCCTGTGCCATTCGTTTAACCGCCTCAAGGTTGTCAGCATCTGTAAACGGATGAAAGGCTTCTGTCATGATGAAATGAATCCATCTCTATCCATTCGATTTCATCAGCAAAAACGGATAATACTTCCGATTTCTCTTTCAGACTTCATGACCCGAAAACAACCCATGCCACTACCATTAAGGCTATCATATTAAATTTCATACTTGCTTACGCAAGGTACTAATACTACTCCTTGCTCTTCCATAGGTATTTTCTACGCAATTCAAAGCTGTTGACAATTTTCTTTAACAACTGAAAATAGAGTGCTGCATATAATAGAATTGAAAAGCACCATATCACGGCAATGTTAAAAAATAAGGTGTCATATTTCCTACCAAGGAAATGTTTTGTAGGATTGTAAAAATTTGCCGTGAAGTCGAGCGGATTATCTGGCCGATGATCATCAAAATAGATCGGATTTATTTTTTGTACAAGCTTCCCTTTCCATTCCACAATACGGGAAAGACTACCGCGGTTTTCAACCAGATTATTCACTTCAGCATTTTGCGATCGCATCTTGAAAAGATTAAAAGCAGCAACCTTTTCAGGTGTATCTGTAAGAGATCGTATAATAGAATCCTTTTCGGCAGATGCATTTCTTACCCGTATGGTGTAGTATTCTCTTAACAGCTTTAGAAAATTTTGCGTCTTTGTATAAACCGTTGAATCAAACTTTCCTGGTACGAGAAGTTCAACATCCGTAAAACGATCAGCGCCAATTTTACTTAGTTCATGAGCGATCTCAGAATGCAGCAGGTCAAGGGATTTTTTAACCTCGCCTGTCTCCTTTTTATCATTCCATTTTCCAGGATTATTATAAACGTAAGAAAGCTTTGATTCAAGTGCAGGTATATAATAGGTCCTTTTATATTCCGAATTGGCAATTTTCTGATCGAGTTTATAAAACTGTGCTTCAAAAGGATTGTCCTTGTATTGCGTCACCATAAATGCCTCAAACGCCCAACGCGATGTCATCATCTCTCCCAATAGTGGAATACCATCAGGTGTACCCACTTTTGGATTAAACTTATCAAATCTCACGACCACACCACTTAACAACAACTGTGGAATGATCAATATCGGAATAAGGATATAAATGGTAACAGCCGAATCAAATGCAGAGGAAATATTCAACCCCAGCACATTGGCAAAACAAGCGGATGAGAATAATATCCACCAGTAACGCATCTCAGTAAGCGGTATCTCCAGTATCCAGTTTCCTACCACAATAAAACTAAATGTTTGAACAGCAGAAATCGAAAACAGGATCACCAGCTTGGAAACAAAATAGCTGCTGCTGCTAAGATTAAGGTAACGCTCACGTTTTAAAATCTTACGGTCTCTGAAAATTTCTTCAGCACTGATAATCAAACCGATAAAGAGTGCCACCACCACACTCATGAAGAAATAAACCGGAATGTTTGAGTTATTAAAGAAAGTATATTCCGTTCCTTCCGTACCAGTCTCCTCGTAGTACTTTACAAAATAGGCTATGAAAATTCCCAATACCGGAGCCAGCAACAAATTGACCACCACATATTGCTTATTGGCAAGTTTCGATAAAACATCCCGGATCATGAAGATCCAGAGTTGTTTAAACCAATTAGGAATCTTTTGGACTACTGGCAATGGATCCTTAATCTCTGTAATCTTTGGAACCTTCTGCTTCTGTTTAAAGTACTGGTACCACTGGCCGGGTGAAACTTTACGGGCATGGGTGAATCTTCCATATTCATTGACTACCCTCGTTTCAATGATATTAAATATCTGCTCGGGATTTATATTACCACACTCAGGACAAGCACCCGGTGTTTTGTTTGCTGCATTAACAATTTCCTGAAAGTAGTTTACCGATTCCGCAGGGTTTCCATAATAAATCTGAAATCCACCTACATCAAGAATAATCAGCGTATCAAACATTTTAAATATGTCAGATGATGGCTGGTGTATCACCACAAAAATCATTTTGCCGCGCAATGACAATTCCTTCAGCAGGTCCATGATATTTTCTGAATCACGGGATGAAAGACCTGAGGTAGGTTCATCAACAAAAAGTATGGTAGGTTCTCTTAAAAGTTCAAGCCCGATGTTGAGACGTTTGCGCTGACCTCCACTGATTGTTTTTGCGAGCGTTGAACCCACTTTAAGATTACGGATTTCCTGCAGGCCAAGACTTTGTAAAACTTTCTCAACAAGTTCTGATATTTTCTCATGCGTATAATGACCAAAACACAATCGTGCGGAATAATACAGATTCTCAAATACAGTCAGGTCTTCAATAAGTAAATCATCCTGAGGAATAAACCCAATGGCACCCTCCAGCTTATCAGATTCCTTATGGACATCGATGCCGTTGATTATAACGCGTCCGCTTGAGGGTTTTTCTGATCCGTTAAGCACACTGAGCAATGTTGACTTACCCGAACCACTGGCCCCCATAAGGCCAATCAATTTGCCTCCGCTTTCCGCTATATTGATATTTTGCAACCCTGCCTTGCCACTCTTGAAGTGATAGAAAACGTGCTCGGCCAGAAAACTTATATCCGTGTCACTTTCTTCAAAAAGAAATTTGCTGACGATATCAGAATAATAAATCGTTTCAATCTTTGATCCGCGTATTGCACTGCCCGTTGGGAATACATCAATTTTTCTGCTTTTCAACAGAACTGTATTCAAATACAGAGGCGTGATTCCAAGATATTTAATAAAATAGGTTTCAATATCCTGAATGCGAAGGATAGCAATGAGACCCGTAAGATCCTTTGCCATTATGCGCGGACCAGGATAATCAAAATCATCTGAGCCTTCATCGATGATCAGAATATTTTTAGAAGCCAGTTCTTCGATATCCTGACCTATTACAAAAGTGCGCATCACTTTTAAATCCTTTTGAGGAATTTTCAATGCTTCTCCTATGTAATAAATCAGGTTACTCTGACGCTCTGAAAGCTCGCCATCGGCATAGCACAATTCAATAATCTTGAGGGTAAGTACAGCTTTTTGCTGTGTGGTGAGTGCCTGATTTACCTTCTTTGCAATTTGGATGATCTGCGACCAGTCATCTACAAACTCAAGTGTTTCTTCATCAACATTAAGTGGAGATTCCGTAAAGCGCTTATTCTGCTTACAAAAATCGTCAAAGAGAGAAAGGTAGTATCGGGTAGATTCCTGGTTAAGATGAAGCGATAAGAACTCCTTGATGTTGGCACGCTCATCTTCAGTAATCCGCTCTTTAGCTACAATTGCAAAAAGTTGAACAATCGCCTTTAGTAATTCTTCACTCATGTTTCCTCAAAGCGTGGTTTAAATATTAAACCAATATGAGGTTAAATTAGAGAAAATTTAACTTCTAAATTGAAAAAAATTGAGTCGGCAGGATTTTATACATTCAGGGTAAACCCAATCCACTGTAAAAGAAATAACTTAGCCTATTCTTCTCTTGATCAAATCCCCCAGAATGATTAATCCCTCACGGAGATACTCATCATTGAGCTGAATAAGGTCGTCCGAGGTCAGGCCTTCCCGTGAGGTGACTTTCGTATCCAGTTTCTCTTCAGGATTTAATCTTTCGGCTTCCAGCATTTCAGCCTTTCGCTTGTCTTCATTCAGGGATACCTGTGTCTGAGAAAGATTTATTTTAAGCTGCTCAGTATCTGTGATATATTTTTTCAGTCCTTTATCAAATTTAGTCCTGTCTGCATAAGAAGCATTGAGTGCATCCGTTACTGATTTGTTAACCTGCAGTGACTTCTGATATGTGGTCGGTTTTATTACATCCCAGGGCAGTGCGTTGGGGTAAGCACTCTCTCCATAATGTTCCGCGTCATAGGCAGACGGTAAACTGATGTCCGGACTTACTCCTTTATGCTGGGTACTGCTGCCTGTTACACGATAAAACTTCTGGAAGGTGATCTTCAATTCACCTACTTTCTCTTTTTCATTTATAAATCGGTTGAGATCCAGCACGGTTTGTACGGTACCTTTACCATACGTAGGCTCACCCACTACAACACCTCTCTGATAATCCTGTATTGCTCCGGCAAAGATTTCTGATGCTGAGGCACTGAATCGGTTGGTTAAAACAACCAGAGGGCCATTATAAAATACTTCCTTGTCATCATCAGGAAGTACTTCTACTTTTCCAACAGAATTACGAACCTGCACAACAGGTCCTTCTTTTATAAAAAGACCGGTAAGATCTACCGCCTCTGGCAGAGATCCTCCACCATTATTTCTTAAATCCATCACAATACCATCCACACCTGCAGTCTTTAATTCACCAACGAGTTTCCTCACATCACGCGTAGTACTTCTGAAATCAGGATCTCCCTTCTGATATGCTTCGTAGTCGAGATAAAAACTTGGAAGTGAAATTACACCGAGCTTCAATGCCTTTCCATTAGACTGATAATTTATGATTTCCTTTTTTGCTGCCTGGTCTTCCAGTTTAATTTTATCTCTCACCAGCGTCACTTCTACGGAAGGACCATTTACACCCGTTTTGGCAGGCAAAATCGTTAACCGTACCGTAGTGCCCTTAGGTCCTTTAATCAGCTTTACCACATCATCCAGTCTCCAACCTACTACATCTACCATTTCACCATCTTTACCTTGGGCAACTCCCGTGATAAGATCGTTAATATTCACCTTTCCTGATTTCTGTGCATCACCACCAGGCAAAATCTTAACCACTTTCACATAATCATTCTCTGATTGAAGCTGAGCACCGATACCTTCAAGAGAAAGGCTCATTTGTTGTTTAAATAAATCCGACTGCTTGGGTGACAAATAATTGGTGTGTGGATCATAGGCACCTGTAATTGCATTCATGTAAATACTAAAAACATCTTCACTATTAAACTGTGTGAAAAATTTTGTGAATCTTTCATATCTCGTTTTAAGTGTTGAAGTTATCTCTGGTTGTTTCTTACCTGCCAGCTTTAAACTAAGCGCCTGACTCTTGATGATTTTTCTCCACACATCATTCAAGTCCTCCTTTGTTGTGGACCATGATTCTTTATCACGATCAGTTTCATAATATTCATCAACTGTATAATCAAATTCCTGACTGATCAGCTTGTTCATCACATAATCCATCCGCTCCTGATATCGCTTTACAAACACACCGTAGATTTCATATGCCGGATTGATGTTCTCATTTCTGATCAAATCATCCAACGCAAATTTGTACCGGTCAAAAGCTTTGATATCAGAGGCGAGAAAATAGGTTTTACTGTTGTCCAGTTCCTTGATGTATTGATCGAGAATTGCAGCCGACAAGGAATCATTCAGCCGGATCTTGCGATAATGATTGTTATCAAGAATATATGAAACTACCCGAGCCTCTTTTCCATAAACAGGCTTAGGCTTTAGTTCCAGGGTATCCTTTATTGAGCCATATCCTGTAATTAAAAAATAAATTGAAAAGACGAAAATAAACGCGACCCTCTTAATCATAGTATAAATTTTCTTACTTCAACGAGATTCTTGCAAATGAGATGCCTGGTTTTCAGGCAACTTTATCAAAATCAAATTCTGACAGGAATTTCTTTGCTTCTTCAACGGTATGAAACTCAAAAGTCTTTTTGGTGCCCGTATTTGAATGTATATCAATCTTGATGAGGTCAATATTTTTTGCGTTTCTGACAATTCGTGGTTTAATATGTTTATAATCCTCAGTCTCCTTTCTTGATATTGTAAACTGTGTGGCCCGCACATTCTTACAATACGTACACTGATAGTGTTTTATTAGTTCCTTTGGTGAACCATCCTCATTTCTTTCCACGATCTCTTCGCGGACAACACGCATTGTATAAAACCCACAATTGTGACATTGCAATGCAATCAGGTGTCCCTGATATTTTTCAATTTTTATTTCCTTGGTTTTTTCATCAATCCACACATCGTAGTCAATAGAAAATATATTTTCTTCTGCCTGCATACCATCATCCAGATGCACGTCTTCTTCTTCTTCTGTGAGGAGTTTCATTCTGTTTCCGGTACCTGAAATCCGTGGAGAGTAACGGAGTCTGCGAAGCTTATAATTGAGCCTGGTTGGATAATAATAATCCAGAATCAAGGTTGCTATGTAGCCAATTAGGGTTGCACCGGCAATAGAGAAAAACAAACGAACATAAAATGCTACGCTAAGAGATGTCAAATCATCTTTACCATAAAGGTTAATGGCCATTGCCGCACTAAGTCCGATAAAATGAAACACCCATTTAAGCCATTTTATTTCTGAAGCATTTATAAAATCATGCTTTCTCTTTAAATCAGAAATCGAAGAAACCTTAAGATGGTATAACAGAAAAGTTATGATTGCCATTGCAATCATCAGTATAGAACCAATCAACATGACATCGTGCCATATGTCGAGGAATAACTTTAACGAAGGATCCATATAAATGAAAGAATTATGTTTGGTCTAAAGGTAATTATATTAACTAAATGTAGAACCGTTTTTACAGACTTTGAGGAACGCCTGATGTAAACCTTCCCTACAAAAAGTATAATAGACCTTTCCGTTCAATCCGGTCTTAAGAACGAATCTGAAACCGGTTTCTTGCCGGCCATGAGGTTAACAAGAAATGTGTGTACATTTTTACACAAATTATCTTGTATTTAATCCATAATTCATCTTATTATTGTGCAATAATACACATTTCCATGACCGACTACGAAAGGACAAAGCTGGATGTTGCCTTGAGGGAGTTTACTCATCGTAATTTTGAAAAGCCTTCAGATTGCAGAAATCTGAGTCAATTAAGGTATTACGTTGAGGAGTTGTGTCTGAAAATTCAGGAATATGAAACGAAGTTTCAGTATGTGCCGGAATGGGCATATTCCCTGTTGGCTCAATATAACCAACGGCAAAACAAACTTATACTCAGGGATTTTCAAACAACCTACACGTAAAACCTGATCATGAAGTACATTCCTTCGCCTATACCGATCAATTACCATCTGTTGTTTACAGCTACTTCCAATAAGTCAGGACGGATGCAGTACCATAAAATCAAACCAGGAGTAAGTAAACTGCGCATCAGTCGCTCAGAGTTTATCAAGGCATATAATGAACTACCTATTCTGGCCATCACCCCGATCCCATTAAAGGGTCAGGATCTTGTCTTTCAGTTGGAGTTTTATGTTTAGTCTATCTGATTAAATTTAATCTATCTGATTAAAATACCTTCAAGGTCTGCGGGTGAGTAATTTATGGACTTGATTGTTTTATTATCTGATTTACGATAAACCAGCCATTTATCACCTTCTTGCTTATAATAACATTCTGTACCATCCTTAGCCTTGTAAAAATCGACTGTTTTCAGGGCTTCTGACTCCGAAGCGCATGCCTTACTCATATTGGATCGTTGAACCTCTTCAAACAGAATCTTGAATTTATCGGCCAGGCCAAACTCAAGAATGGCACCGGAAAGCACATATTGAATATCACAAAGGGCATCGGCAACACCTACCAGGTCATTTTCCAGAATAGCCACCTCCATCTCCTTCAACTCTTCAGCAATCAATGCCACCCTGAGTTTGCATCGGTTTTCATCTGGGATTGCCGGTTCCGGCAGAATAGGATGCTTGAAAGTTCTGTGGAATTCCGCCACCATATTGAGTGCATCAGGTTGTTGCATAGACAATTCGTTTATAAATTTCCCCAATGATACATTTTTCTTCTGTAAAAATTGAGGTAGGGAAATCGTGTTAAGAGCAGACCTGAAAGTCAACTACTTTAAATCTACATTCAGCTACTTCATTCAATCAAGTAGCCTTATATTTGGCGTTTTAATTCAAGTAATGAAGAAGAATTTTGTCGAAGAACTACGGTGGCGCGGGATGCTGCACGACATCATGCCCGGAACAGAAGAACTACTGAGCAAGGAAATGACATCTGGCTATATCGGTTTCGACCCAACTGCAGATTCTCTCCATATTGGTCACCTGGTTCAGATCATGACCCTCCTGCAATTTCAACAATGCGGCCATAAGCCTTATGCGCTTGTGGGTGGAGCAACCGGAATGGTTGGGGATCCTTCAGGCAAATCAGCAGAACGAAATCTTCTTTCCGAGGATGTTCTCCGTCACAATGAATCATGTGTAAAAAAACAACTTGAAAAATTCCTCGATTTCTCCACAGGAACCAATTCAGCAGAAATGGTTAACAACTATGACTGGTTCAAGAATTTTACATTCCTGGATTTCATCAGGGAAGTCGGAAAACATATCACTGTAAATTATATGATGTCTAAAGACTCCGTGCAAAAACGACTTGAGTCAGGGCTTTCATTCACAGAGTTTACCTATCAGCTGGTGCAGGGATATGACTTCTACTGGCTTTACAAAAACAAAAACTGCAAGGTTCAAATGGGTGGCTCTGACCAGTGGGGAAATATCGTTACCGGCACCGAGCTCATCAGGAGAAAAGAAAATGGAGAAGCCTATGCACTTACAACCCAGCTTATTAAAAAAGCAGACGGCACAAAATTTGGAAAAACAGAAGGTGGCAATGTCTGGCTTGATCCGAAGAAAACTTCACCCTACAAATTCTATCAATACTGGCTCAACATTTCTGATGAAGATGCATCCACCTTCATTAAAATTTTCACGCAACGGTCAAAAGATGAAATAGAGACAATTACCGCTGAACATTTGCTGGCTCCGCATCAGCGGAAACTACAGAGTGAGCTGGCTAAAGATATTACACTACGCGTACACTCGCAGGCTGATTATGATGCTGCGATTAAAGCCTCTTCCATTTTATTTGGCAACTCGGTAACGGAAGATTTGCAAGGCTTGGATGAAGATACCTTACTGGCGGTATTTGAAGGGGTTCCTCAGGTAACCATCAGCCGTTCCTCATTTGAAAATTGTAACAGTGTTACGGATTTTTTATCAGAAACCACACAAGCTGTAATCTTTCCATCCAAAGGCGAGGCACGAAAAATGATTCAGGGTGGTGGAGTGAGCATCAATAAAATTAAACTTTCAGATCCAACGCAAAAACCTGCTTTTGATCTTCTCCAACATAAATATCTGCTGGCCCAAAAGGGCAAGAAGAACTATTATCTGATAATTGTTGAGTAGCCTATTTTGTTTTCAAAATGAAGACAACAGTGCCTTTTGATCGTTCAGGCGCTTTGCCAGCAGAAGTTTTGACCAGGGAGTTCTTTCTGATCTCATCCTTAAGAAGCTGTTCTGCCCTAGGGCTTAGGCCCCTTTCCAATGTTTGTATACCAATAATATCACCATTCTCATCGCACTCTATCTCAAACACAACACGTCCATCTTCATTATCTGGAAGATTAGGCATCTTAGGGGAATCTGCCCAGGCCCATCCGCCCATAGAAAGCCCAAAGCCATCTCCACCGCCACCTCCACCTTGTGTTCCATACAGTGATTTCGCGTCAAGCTTTCCTTCAGGGCTACCCTTATCTCCGGTTTTTCCTTTATCATCACCCTGACTGGTGGTATTATCACCTTTTTTCGTTTCCGTACCTTTTTCTTCCGCTACTTTAACCTCTTTCTCCTGTTTTTTCACTTCTTCTCTCGGAGTTTCTTTTGGCTTAACCTCAACCGGCTTTTCTTTCACCACTTCCTTTTTTGTCTCTTTCACCTCTTCTTTCACAACCACAGGACTTTCAACTTTTGAAACTATTTGCTCAACCGCTTTCTCCGGAACAACCTCCTCTTGCACAGGCTCAGCAGTGTCTTCCTGTTGCGTCTCATCTTCTGCTTGCTGTGTACCTGGTGAAGTTTCCGGTTGAACATCTCCACCACCCTGATCATCCATACCAAAGTTAAGTTCTATACCGTATTCGGGAAGTGGTGGATTGGGTGCCTTCCATGCCATCATGAGCATGAAAGCCAGTAACAACAGACCATGAATACCCACAGATGTAATCATGGCAATTGTTCTATCCTTCCTTTCCTGTTGCTCGGTCATGCTATTTACCAGGTTTTGTCGCTATGGATACTTTTGCCTCCAGTTTAGTCGCTATGCCTGCAACAAAAACCATTTCGCGGGTAGGCACGCTTTCATCAATATGTAAAACAACCACTCCCTTATTACCAGCCAGTCTGCTTTTTAGTTCACCTTCCAGTGTAGATTTTGTTACCTTTTTTTCGTTCACAAAAAACTGCAGATCCTTAGTAACGGTTACAGAAACTTTCTGCACCTCGATCGTGCTTGCAACACTTGATGGAAGATTAACAGGTAACCCCGAAGGCGTAACAAAGGAAGATGTTAGCATAAAAAAAATAAGCAACAGAAAAATAAGATCTGTCATGGAAGCCATACTGAAATTGGCATCTACTTTATTTCTTGTTTGTATATTCATCGCTTATCTCGGCTCTTGCAACAAATCAATAAACTCTATAGATGAGTATTCCATCCTATGCACAACTTTCGATACCCGGGTAACCAGATAATTATACCCCAGATAGGCTATGATACCTACCACCAATCCAGCCACGGTGGTTACCATCGCTGTATAGATTCCATCAGCAAGAAGTTTAGGACTTACAGAACCTTCCTCCTGAGCGATCGCCATGAATGCACCCACCATACCCATCACAGTTCCAAGAAAACCAATCATTGGTGCTGCTCCGGCAATGGTTGCCAGCACGGAAAGATTTTTCTCCAGACGAAACACTTCAATCTTACCCACATTCTCAATGGAAGCCTCAATATTCTTCAGGGGACTCCCAATTCTGGCGACACCCTTCTCAATCATTCTTGCAACAGGCGTATCGTGCTGGGAACAAAGTATCTTCGCTCCATTGATATCTCCTTTCATTACAAGCTCTTTAATTTTTGCCATAAATGCATCGGAACTAACATTGGCTTTATTAATGGTTCGTATGCGTTCTACAAAAATATACACGGCAATTACCGAGCATATTAAAAGCGGGATCATTAAGGGGCCACCGGCCATTGCCAGTTCTACAAATGATATGCTCTGGTCGGTTGAGGTTACTGGCGTTTCAGTAACAATCTGGGCTAACATCATAAGTTTAAAAAATGGTGTTTAATTAGAGAATAACTGTTAATACTTGATCACCCAGACACCATCTCCATACTTCGATTTTACTTCATCAGCATGAATCTGAGCGTCTGCAAACGTATCGAAATTGCCGATTGTTAACCGATAAAACTTCCATTTTCCATATGGGGGAATAATCCTTATACTTGTGCCATCAGCGACAAGCTTTTTAGAATAGTCCATCGTTAAATCTCCATCTACTGCGCTGGAAACAACCACATAATAACGGCCTGTGCGTTCGTTTAGTGTTTCGATTGTTCCTTCGGCTTGTGCAACCGGTGCTACTGCAGCTTTTTCTTCTTCAAGTCTTCTTCGCTCAGCTTCTTGACTTTCTTTTGCGAGACGATCCTCTTCCTCCTTTTTTTTCTTAGCTTCCTGTTTTGCCAGTTGTTCCTTTCTTGTCTTCTCAGCTTTAGGCTTATACACATACTGATAAATCAGAAAACCTGCAACCACCAACACAAGTCCAATGATCACTGCAATAATAACAGGAGCATTTGATTTGGGTTCTTCTACTGGAACATAAGAGTAAGCTTCCTCCGCTGGAGGGTTTTCATTTGCCTGACTTGCGGTATCTTCTGTCAGGTAAGATGCAGACGTTGACTCTTCGGGTGAGTCGAGCGGTTTGTAATCAACATCAGGTAAACCAAAGTTATCATCACTGTTGTTACCTTCATTTAAATTTTCACCTGCGTTGTCAGGATTATCAGTATACTTTGCCATGTTTGAGTTTATCAGTATTATACAAAAATAACGTAATTTCCTTTAATAAAGCTATCTCTAAAACACATAGGTTAAACCTCCTAAAATCTGCAGCCCTCTAACCGGATAATTCAAATATAATTGATAGTCTTTGCCCAGCAGATTATTGCCTTTCACGAAAATAGAAAATTGGGAAGAGACAAAATAATTGAGTCGTAAATTCAAATCAAAAGCAGGATCTAATGTTAGTACTGTATTGGTATCTACATCAAATGCTTTCGCTCCTCCTTGCGTCAGCAGGTCCGCGTTAATCACAAATTTATCAACAATATTAAATGAAGAATTCAATGTCATCCTGTAGGTTGGCCTATGCCAGGCGGCTTCCACTTCATCTGTTGAATACCCAAACAAATCACCACGCACTGAAAGGCGAAACTTATCAGCTTGTGAAAAACTTAACTCACCAAACAAATTTGTTCTTTGTGTATTTCCTTCATCATATACGGTTATGAAGCGGGCCCTGTCCAAAGTGCTATTCTTGTGAAAATAGAGGTCTTTAAGATTCGCGAGCGAAACCCCCGTACCAAAAGCAACCTTGCTTCCAAGTTTCCCTTTTAATCCTCCTGAAAATTCCATGGTACGGTTGGTATTAAAAATACCGATATTCGAATCAAGCCATGGGTTTTCGTGCGCCAGTGTATTCAATGAAACCTTATCGATATCACCGCTAAGGGCTGCATATACTTCCACTGATTTGCTGAGTTGATATTCGGCTTTCACATCAGGGTAAACATGAACCGATTTGCTTTTTCCAATGGTATCATTTTCAAACGCAACATTGAGTCCGGCTGTGAATTTTAAATTCTCGATCAGTGAAAACTGATAGGCAGGTTTTACTTTAAAAATATGCCTGGGCTTTGCCTCTACCAATGCATCCTTTCTTGTTATCAGAAAGTATTCTGAATTGATAATGATTTTACTCTCTTCCGCTAGATCATAATCACTCTGCAGAGCTAAATTTACCTCACTTTCGGAGGCATCAAAGCGATCGCTCAGATAACTGAACCCTCCACTTATTTTATAGTTAAAGTCAGCGTTTTTAGGGTTCTCTACATACCCACCAAGGCTAATTATCGTATACCCTTGCTTTTCAGGTGATTGTTCTATCATGGGGTCTTGCTGATAACCATAAAAACGGTTTCTGAAATTTTCAAAATTCAGAAATCCACCTGTGCTGCCATAGCGCCCAAATGTTTTGCCAAACAAGGATACTTCAGTATTACCACTGGATGAATTTTCCTTATCCACGGGCCCGGTTCCATAACTCTGATGGAAAAATTTCAAGCCATAAAACTTGTCTTTGCTTCGCTTATTGGTAAGGTAAGCCTCAAGCATTGGTGAGGAATAATTACCAAAACCTCCACTTACATAATTACCATACAGTTTGGATATGGGTTCTGTTTGCAGGCGAAGTGGTCTTATTGATGGATTGTAGTCTCCTGATATGAAACTGATATTTTTAAAATCATAGGTGATCTCCGGTTTGATAGGCTCTGCTGGCCGGGGTGGTACTTTTTCAAAATTGCGGTTTGCTTTCGGCAGCACAATCTGCCGCTCCTTAACAATCTCAATTTCAACCTTCTCAATTTCACCTTCCCCCCATTTTTCCTTCTCTTTTTCCTGAGCATGGGTGACACTGCCAACACTAATCATTGCTGCAAGCAATGTGAGAACCTTTATATATTTTATTTTCCTAATCATCATTCAGAAGTTCATTTAATTATCGACTGAATCAGCCTTCAATTGAGTTTGTTTTAATACTTCCGCATCAGTAATCTTCTTTAGTTTTTCCCGTGCGATGGTTTTGATAGCCTCCTGAGGAAAATTGTCAATCAAAGAGTTGAGTGTGCCTTTAGCCTGAAAGGTGTCGCCCATGGCCAGATAGTTATCGGCCAGCAGCAGGAAGGACTTTCCTACCCACTCAGGATAAGCCGAGAAATCACTATTGAGACTCACCAGTGTTTCATAACATTGTTTATGTTGCTTACTGAAGTATTGGATTTCGGCCAGTAAATATTTTGCCTCGGCACCATATTCGTCACGGGCAGAATTCAGCGTATTCAAAAATTCATCTTGCGCAAGATCATTGTCACCTTTGGCCATAGCGGCTTTACCAAGATATAATGATGCTTTGTTCTGAGCACCCGCATTCACATTTCCTTTCTCCAGGATGATTTTTGCGTAAGCCGTAACCGAATCATACTGAGCGAGCAGATAGTGTGATTCCATCAAGCCGGACCAGGCAGTATATTGTTCCTTTTTATTTGCAGCCAGCCTTGCAAGCTGGTGATAATACGGAATAGCCTTATCATAATGCGCAAACTTAAACTCGAGTTCCGCCAACCTGCCAATTACCTTACCAGCAAACAAAAATGTTTTATCTGAAGCTATCTTCTCATAGATAGTCATTGCTTTATTAAAATCCTTTAATCGATAGTACGATTCAGCTTCGTAATAACGCGCTTCATTGATTCTTGGAGATTCAGGGTATGAATCAACGTATAATGCAAGTCGCTGAATTGCCCTCTGGTAGTCCTGGTTGAAGTATAGATTTTTAGCCGATTCAAACTCAACAGATTCAATGCCTTTGGCATCAGGATTGGCACTCTTCACCTGTGTCAGGTACTTATCAAATTCTCCTGAGCGGCCCGTAAGATTCAGCGCTTCCTGTAGTTGCAAAATAATATCATTTCCCGCGGGATGATTCGGATAATTCTCTATTACCGTAATATAATCCTGCGCGGTCTTATTATAGTCCTTCAGATTATAATAGGATGCAGCCCTTTTGGTATAGGCATAAGGCGCAAACCGTGAAGCTGGATTAACCTGAATTAACCTGGAGTAACTTTCCACCGCCTGTTCATAGTTACCTTGTTCAAAATCGACCTGAGCCTTTCGAAACAATGCTTCGTCATAAACGGAGGAACCAGGGTAATCTTTTATCACTTTATCAAGCTCAACTATTGCTTCAGAATAGTTGCTCATAATGCCAAGAATAATTCCTGCCTGTAAATAGGCATAGTCGGCATCTGGTGATGACATCTGTGAAGCCTTTCTGTAATTAGCCAGGGCATCGGTATAGGATTTACTTACGTAATAACAATCTGCAAGCCTCAACACGCCATCCGCAAGATTAGGCTGTGTGCGCGGTGATTTATTTACAAATTCCTTAAAACTGAAAAGGGCACGGTCGTATTGCTGCAAATTGTAATAAGCATATCCCAATCCATATCTTGCTTTTAAAATCAGGTCCTGATTAGTTAAGCCTTGAATGCCTATAATGCGTAAATAATTTTCTGATGCCTGTTCATATTTCTTTCCAATGGAATATGATTCACCATTCCAGAAACTTGCCTCAGCAAGATAAGCCTGATCAACAGGGTATTTAAGTGATTTCTCAAAGAATTCAACAGCGGCAGAATAGTCCTCCTTATTAAACAGCTCAATGCCCTTTAATAAAGTTGCCTTTTGAAAAGCTCTTTCTATTGCAGGACTCTTGCGGGGCAATGCTTCTATATACTCAATCGCCTTATTGTAGTTGGATGCATTCACATAGGCTTGCGAAAGCAGTTCTTTAATTTCATTGGTGTGGGTACTATTTGGAAACGTAACCAGCATTTTCTCGAACTCAGTGATAGCCTGATCAGGTTTGCCCATGTCATATGAAATCTTTGCATACTGGTAGGTGCTTTCTTCAACCAGCTTCTGATCAGCCCTGAACTTGCGGGCAATATCAAAGGCAGTGAGTGCCATGGGCTTCTGGTTCTGCCTTAAATACAGTGCACCCAGATAATAGGCGGAATAAAATCCAACAGAATCCTTATCAGCAAATGAGGATTTAAGATATTTCATTGCCACAGCATCCTCTCCAAGCGAATAGGCAACGTATCCGGCACGTAGTAACACACCTTTATCGGCTTTGTCTTCACGACCTGTCAGATTCTGGTTATAACCAACGAGTGCATTTTTGAGATCTCCTTTTTTGTAATAAGCTTCAGCGGCAAGCAGCGCGATCTCCTCCTTATTGGTAACACCCTCCCTGCCTTCTATTGTGCGGACATAGGCAAGCAGTTCATCATATGCCTGCTGTTTATTATATACATTGGTAATCATATAGGGCACAACTTTAGCGTACGCCTCATTTTGCCCGGCACGCTTTAAATCGGCAAGTGCCGTAGCATAGTCGGCCTGGCTATATTCAATAAACCCCGCGTAATAACTTGCTGCCGGACCGTACAATCCGCCTGATGATTTAATATTATTGAACTGAGTAAGCGCCTCCTTTAAAGATTTTAAATTGAACAGACTGTACCCCCATCTGAATCTTCCCGTGTTTTGTTGCTCTTCATTCAGCCCTCCAAAATCAGCCTTTGCATAAAATACAGATGCCTTTTTATAATTCTTTTCGTTGTAGTAGAAATTTGCCAGATTGTAATTGGCAGTAATTGACTTGGGATGACCTGGATAATGCTCAATGAATGTTTCAATTTGCTTTTCAGCATCACCATGATACAGATTCAGCGCGCAAAAGGCTACATAGTATTCTGCATCGGCACGCCTTACATCATTTGCAGGGGTAACTTCAATAAACTCAGAAAATACTTGACGGGCAGCGCCATACTGTTTATGATCAATTAATTTGAGGCCATCGCTGAATTTTCGCTCGTTCTGCTGTTGCGAAAGCAAATTCTGTGAGTATGAACTAAAGGCAACGAAGACTAAAACGAGAAGAATACTATAACTCTTCATTCAAAGTTTTTTCGTAAAACAGAAAATATAAAAAAATATTGCAGGGATAAGTTTAAAAAATGCGAGTTGGATATCCTGCTATCATCAAAATTAGTCAATCTATTTCAAATAATCAGTATTCCTAATTAGCGAAAATTACAGATAGGTGATTATTCCCGTCGAACGGGAAAAGAACCGGAAGGGATATTCTTGTTCTACATGAGCCGGAAAACCAGCTCTTTCAATATCTCACCTTCCTCGCTGCTTCCGCTATTTACACCTTTCAATTTTAGGTCAGCTTCCTTTAGCAAGGTGATATTCTCAATTATTTTCGCCAGTGGATATCGCCTGGAGGCAGTGCTGTAATCACGGGCGGCATAAGGACTGATTTTTAAAGCAGCAATCAATCCCTTATCTGATGTATCGGATAGCGTTGCTGCCACCAGCAGTTTACTGAAGAATGAATACAGGAAAGCCACCATTGGGATGACTGGATTCTTCTTTGTATTTCTTTCAAAATAAGAGGCAATCTTTGGCAGCCTGATAGGTAGTCTTTGGTTACAAAAGCTTTCTGCAATTCAAAAATATTATACTCTTTACTGATCCCCACCCTACTCATCACCGTCTCGGCTTTAATAGGAATTTCCTTTGCGGAATCAATCAAGACTTTATCAATCTCATTGGCCAGTCGGCTTAAATCATTGCCCACATACTCCGTTAAAACTCTGTATTGCCGCATCCTCGATACGATATCCTTTATCAGTAACATATTCTGAAATAAATTCGCCAAGCTGATTCTCTAGAGGTTTCTTGAAGGTGAGAGATACCACCAGCTGATCTGCCTTTTTATCCAAGTTCCTTTCTTTTATCGAGTGTTTTGTGTTTGTGGCATAACACCAGAATAGTCGATGACAAGTGGATTGGACAGGTAGGATAGAAGCAACCTGGCTCCCATCTCTTTATTCAGGTCTTGAATGTCCTGCGCCTCCTTTACAATCACGACTTGTTTTTCAGACATCATGGGAAAACGCTTGGCGTGGTTCAAAATGGTAGCCACGGTAACATCTTTGCCATACACAACTACCTGATTAAAACCTTTCTCTGATTCACTCAGTGCATGTAACTCAATAAAATCTGATATCAAATCAATATAGTATGTCTCCTCGCCTTGCAGCAGGTAGACCGGCTCAAACTTTCTGGCTTTGATATTTGTCCATACTTTTTTTGCTGCTGCATCCATTATCGTATGTGTCTTTTGGGCGCTAAGTTAAATGCCGTAAAGCCACCAACCAATGCCCCGGCCAGATGAGCTTCCCAGGATACCCGGGATCGGCCGGTATAACTCCGTAAAGGAATACACCACCATAAATCAGAAGTACAAGCACTGCAATAACCAGGGAAATAAAATCCTGGCGTATCAAACCGAAAAATATAAGAAATGAAGTGATTCCGATATACCAGACCGCTGGCACCAATATGATAAGAATCACGTGGACTAACAACCATACGAGTACATTGGTAAAGAAATAACATCGGAAAAATACGGTACCGCCTATTCGTTCATAAAAAAAGTAAAGAACCGAACCTAAAAAAAGCAGTGGAAAGGTATTGGAAAGTAAATGATGATAATCTCCATGAATTAACGGAGCAGCAAAAATACCAATGAGACCTGATAACTGTGCGAGGTCTTATTCCAAAAACCCCAAAATCAAATCCATAAAAAAACTGAATACTGAAAACCAGCCACATGATAAATACAATTCGAAACGGCACAACCGAACTGCCGAAAAAATCCTCGACTGGAATTTCGCATCAGCCTGAATTAGAATGACGAAGGATTTTTAATCATCTCCAGCGAAAGATACCTGGCCTCCTCTTGTCCTACTGACTTTATACCGAGTACGCCTCCTGAAGACTTCGCTATTTCAAGTGCTATTTCTGTTAAACTTTTATAAAATTCAATCGAGAATTCTTTGTCAAGTTTACCAAGTACATTATTTAGTTGGGTAAGTTCTGCAATTATCTTTGGCGCCCTTTCCTTCTCTTTAACGGGAAAGCTTTGAATTACAATCTTTAGCTTATCTTCAAAGTCACTCGCCAACTTCACTGTAAAATTCAAGTAAGTCTTGATTTACCAGCTCTCTGACTATTGGTGGCAAGGCTGATTGCTTTTCGTATCTCACTTTGATCAATACGACCATCGGCACCTGCGATTAAAATGCATACAAGCATCGGTGCCTTGTGCATAAGTTCAATTTCATCTGACGAGAGTGATTTAAATTCTGGAATCATTGAAAAATGTTTTAAAAATTAATATCATGCATGAAACGAGTAAGATTCAATCAAATTTTTATTAATTTAACTAAATATTTTAAACCAGCTGTCAATCGAATTATTAATATTCTATGTCTGAAAATGATCAGATCAAGGTTTTTGTCGTTGAGGACGACCCTGCCTATACCAAGTTTCTAAGATACGTACTTAGTTTAAATCCTGACTTCGACACCGAGTTTTTTGCAAATGGAAAAGATTGCCTGGCTCAGTTGCATAAAAAACCAACCGTAATTACGCTGGATTATTCATTACCCGATATGCCTGGTGAAAAAGTACTTCAGTCAATCAGGGAGTTTGATCCTGATATCAGTGTGATTATCGTCTCGGCTCAGGAAAAAATAGGTACTGCTGTAGAACTACTTAAAGGCGGGGCTTTTGATTACATATCGAAAGACGAAGATACCAAAGACAGGATCTTAAACTCTATCAAGAATGCCCGGAACAAGTCATCTTTAATCAAAGAAATTGACAGGCTAAAGCAGGAAATCAATACCAAATATGAGTTTGAGAAAAGTATAATTGGAACGAGCCCTGCAATAAAAAAGGTATTTGAACTTCTTGAGAAGGCAGTTAAAACCCAGATTACTGTATCCATAACGGGTGAAACCGGTACAGGAAAAGAACTCGTTGCAAAAGCAATTCACTTCAATTCAAAAAAGAAAAACAAACCCTTTGTAGCTGTCAATGTTGCGGCAATCCCCAAGGATTTGATTGAGAGTGAGTTGTTCGGGCATGAAAAAGGGGCCTTCACAGGAGCGCTGACGAGAAGAATTGGAAAATTTGAAGAAGCTGAAGGAGGTACGTATTTTTCTGGATGAGATTGGAGAAATGGATCTGAGCCTTCAGTCCAAATTACTCCGGGTTCTTCAGGAGAAAGAACTTACCCGCATAGGAAGTAATCAGGTAATCAAGTTGGATGTAAGGGTAATTGTTGCCACCCACCGTAACTTACATGAAGAAGTTAAGGCAGGAAGATTCCGTGAGGATTTGTTTTATCGATTACTGGGTCTTCCCATTCATCTCCCACCGCTCCGCGATCGTGGCCAGGATATTATTATACTTGCAAAATATTTCCTGGATCAGTTTTCCAAAGAAAACGACTTGAATAAATTCAAAATCACGAGTGAAGCACAGGAGAAACTCTTAAAGTATCATTTTCCGGGCAACGTGCGTGAATTGAAATCTGTGATGGATCTTGCTGCCGTGATGGCCGATGGCAACGAGATACAGGCAAAAGACATAACCTTCAATACCATTCTTGATGAAGAGAATTTCTTACTGAAAGAAATGACCCTGGAGATATATACCTATCGCATCATTCGCAGCTACCTCAACAAATATGATAATAATGTCCTGGAGGTCGCTCAAAAATTAGATATAGGAAAATCTTCCATCTACCGGTATCTGAAAGAAATGGAAGCTGCAGGAATCTAAATAAGTAAAGAATTAAATAATGAAATCTCTTTCGGGATATGTTAAAAAAGGACTGTTCTATAAGTCCGTTGTTGAAGAAGGCTCTGACATCATATTTATTGTTAACTACGAAGGTCTTATTCTTTACTGTAATAATTCTGTGAAGGAATTAGGTTATAAGGATTCAGCCATAACGGGCAAAAACTTTTTTGATTTTATTGAACCATCCCTCCTTATCGAATTCAAAAAAGAATTTCAGAAAAGTATCAGGAGACGATTTTCTGAATCGGTCGAATTTCAGTTCAGGTGTAAAGATAAATCCTACAAATTTTTTGAATTCAATTCGATCAACCTCAAACAAAAAGACGGATTGGAAGGAATGATTCTGGACTGTCGCGATATTTCCCAGCGAAAAAAAGATGCCGAGGAATTACTGCGTGCTCAAAAAGCCAAGGAGTTGTTTCTCGCCAATATCAGTCACGAAATAAGAACCCCTATTAACGGTATTGCCGGCATGGCCGATTTGCTCAATCAAAATCCTTCAGCAGAAGACCAGGTATTATATCTTAAGGCGATAAAAACTGCTTCCGAAAATCTCAAGGTAATTATCAATGATATCCTTGATCTGGCATCCATTGAGTCTGGTAAACTTAGATTTGAAAAGATCAATTTCAATCTTGATAAAACCATCCGATCCCTTGTTGACACCTTCCGGCTTCAAACACAGGAAAAAGGAATCAAGCTTGAGTATCACAAGGATCCAAAAATTCCAAATATCTATATTGGAGATCCTGTTCGTTTAAATCAGATTTTAATAAACCTGATCAGCAACGCATTAAAATTCACTCATCAGGGATCGATTACTGTTTCGGTCAGCTTTGATCAGATAAAAAACAAAGACTATTATCTGAAATTCGAAATCCGGGATACCGGAATCGGAATCCCTAAAACCAAACTAAAGACCATATTTGAAAGTTTCAGTCAGGCTGATGCAAGTGTCACACGTAAGTATGGCGGAACAGGTTTAGGTCTTACCATTGTACGTCAGCTGGTTCGAATGCAACATGGTTCAATCAATGTATCCAGTGAAGAAAATAACGGATCTTTATTCACCGTCATCATTCCTTATAAGACAGGCATCTCTGATGAACAAACAACTGGAAGTAAACCCGGCTTAAGCAAGGAACTTCATTTGCAGAATGCTTCTGTTCTGCTGGTGGAGGATAATGACATTAACCGGCTTTATGCGGGAAGTATTCTTAAAATGTGGGGTTGTCCGTTTGATACTGCCGAGAATGGAGAAGTCGCTATTCAGAAATTGAAAAATTCCCATTTTGATCTTATCCTTATGGATATACAAATGCCGGTAATGGATGGCTTTGAGGCGACCAGGGCAATACGTCAATGGACCAGTACGAAAGGTAAAATCCCTATTATAGCTTTAACCGCGAATGCCACACAGCGCGATATTGATAAGTGTATCTCCATTGGCATGAATGACTGTCTGACAAAACCCTTTACACAAGAAGATCTGCTTAAGGTACTGGATAAGCATATGGGTAGAAAATTCCATATTGTACAATCCGTAAATAACAAAACAGTAAGTAATAAAAATAATAAGGTAGACTTTAGTTATCTCGAAAATGTATCAGGTAACAATAAGAGCTTTATAAAAGAGATTGCAGAAGCGTTTATTAAATCGATACCCAACAGTATACATGAACTGGACATGCATTCGGAAAATGAAAATTGGACTGAACTGGCCCGGGTTGCCCATAAAATAAAACCAAGTATAACCCTGCTGGGCGTTCACAACCTGAAAGAAAAAATTGTAAAACTTGAAGAAGAGGCCAAACTACACAAAAACCCCTGGCAAATAAACAAACTCTCCAAAGAGATAAGCATAGAGCTGGAAGAAACGCTTGCGTCTTTAAAGGTTCAGATCAGTTCCTATTCATAACCATCAGCTTATTTCTTACTGTAGTTCCTCCTGGTCCGCTAATGATCACATAGTACATGGCGTTGGTTAAGGTTGATACATCTACCTGCAAAAGGCCATTGGCTGATCTTGTGAAATCACCTTTCAATACCGAAACTCCACGCTGGTCAATAATATTCCATTGTGTTCCAGCTTGTATATCCCCGGGTATTGCAAAGTTAAACTCGTTGTTTGCCGGGTTAGGAAAAATCTGAATACTCTTCAGACTGGCAAGGACGATCGGATCGTTATCTTTCACCCCAACAATCGGTGTTCCATTCTTTTTAGGCGCTTTCACCACAATGCTCTGATAAATTTCTTTTGAGTTTTTATTCTGAACAAATCCAACCAGCACCAATTTTGAAGACTCGATAATCGAAGTGTTGATGTCAATGTCAAGCCTCGGGTTAGGTAGTGTTATCTCCTGGTCTTTTGTAAAAGTGGTGTTAATAGTGACACCATCACTGCCAAAAAGCTGCTGGCGCAAAACACTTTTAAATACTCCCTCGCCAGGCACCGTTACATCATCTTCCAGCAAGGCAACCTGAGCGATTAAAGGATCATTGATATCTTTCATTGCCTTCAACTTTAACTGAACATTGATGGTTCTGCTGTTATTGGTTGCCACCGTATCCAGTGTCAACTCAAACTGAGGATCTTCCAGAGCCCTACGGTCAATTTCAACCTTGTTTAATTCATTTGTTACACCGGTGAACTTGCCAGGAACAAGTTTACCATCCATAATGGTGTACGGAGGTTGTGAAACACCAAAGTATAATGCCCGTGCTGCAGGGTCAGCAGGATTATCCCTGTTCAATAAATTGATACCCGCAAAATTTACGTGATACTGAATATTACTGAAATCTGATGTCTGGCGGAATTGTGTAAACTGCTGTTCCAAAAGGCTATTCAAATAAGCATCCGCAGATAAACTTGCATCCAATGTGTAGGTTGTAAAATGTTCTACCAGTACATTTCTTTTCTTCTCACCAATAAAGAAATTATCAAAGGCAAAACCATCATAATCTATTATCTGACCGGTATTATCCGTAGCATTTCCTGAATTACTGCTGAATGCAATTCTGAATCTTACCTGATCACGTTCAGCGGTTGGTATCATATCCAGATTAAACCGTGCATTTTTCCAAAACCCTTGCTTATTGGTCCATCCATAGTTACCAATTGGCTGCGAACCGGGATTTGATAAAATACCAGCACCGTTAAACCAGTCTATGCCTTCATCACGTGAAGGTTGTCCTGCCGGAGGACCAACAATATCCCATGTGCGACCTCCATTTGTAGAATATTGCAGCACCGCGCCATCAAGGTTTGGTTCAGAATCAGAAAAATAATCCAGTGCAACCATGGGGCGCTGCAGCGCAGTTAAATCAAAACATGGACCGTTTACAACTGAATTCTCATTCGAGAAATAAGAATTTAAATTTGCGCCTGTCCACCATGCCTTACTGCTGCCTTCGGCACCTGTTGTGACGGCAACTCCTGATGGGGTACCCCAGATCCAGCTTGTATCGCTCTTTATCAGAAGAGAATTTGTTGCATTAAATGCTTCAGGAATCCATCCACCATCGGTTCCTTCAAAATTCTCAAGATACTCTGCACCTGCTATAGGAGCCACCGTGCTTTGAGGAAGAATAAATACACGTTTTGTAAGTGATTTGCTACATCCATCATTGGTAAGCACCGTTAAATTGACATTATATGTACCAAAGTTTTCGTATTGGTGATCTGGACTAATAAATGTGCCTGACGTAGAACCACCATGGGTACCTGGAGGAACAACATCGGATGCATCACCGGAAAGTATAAAACTATTACCAAAATCCCAGGTTAATGTCTCAATCTGACTTATCGTTCCAGGATTTGTTTCATCAAGAAAACTGGTACGGTCATCATTGCAGATTGAAGACCAGCTGAAATCAACATCCGGCACATCGCCTACACGTATCTCCTTAGGTGCCGAAGTATTTGAACATCCCTGACTCGTAGTCACTTTAAGTATTACATCATAGGTGTCCGAAAGGCTATAGATATGATTTGGATTTTCTTCCACACTGGGATTGCTGTTATCTCCAAAATCCCAAAGCCAGTTGGTTATTACAGCGGGAAAAGGTGTTGGGTTAATATCGGGGGATTCGTCTGTAAACTGTACAGGATCTTTTATACAATTATTAATAGAAGAAAAGTCAGCTACCGGACTTGCAAAAATCCGTATTGATTTCTGCTTGAATGTAATACCTCCAAACTCATTTTTAAATGTGTACTGGATCCGGTACGTGTCAGATACCATTCCATCTGTTTTAATAAAATAATCGTCACCGATATTTACGATCGTCATGCCCGCAGCATTAGGTCCTTCAGAGGTAAATTTTGTTTCCGGGGGAAATCCCTCGGATGGTGTCGGGAATCCGAGCAATTTCACATCACCAATATTGGCACATAATTCAAACTCACCATTGACATTCACGAGCGCTCCTTCCACACTAAAATCAATGGTTGTAACAGGATTAATGAATACTTCCTGCGTATTAAAATTTGTACAACCGTTGGCATTTGTATACGTGTAGGTGATGAAATTCGAGCCAAGTTCTACGGCCGAAGGATCAAACGTTGCACGATCCACAACATTAACGGTGGTCACTCCGATAAATGAAGTTGAAGGAGCAATGGTAAAGATTCCACCCACATTATTTCCGGTAAGGGTAATTGGTGGATTGTTTTCTACCATTTGGGCTGGTGTTCCTGAGGGTAAACCAGAAAACACAACACCTGGCAGCGGATCTATTTTTAAGATCATCTGATCTGAAACATCCTGACATGGACCTGACCCGTCTGGATCAACCGCAGTAATCGTGAGAGTAACCAATGTATTTATCTCTGATGGATTATTAAATGAATACACAGGTTGCACAATTGATGGATCGGAGAAAAGGCCTGTTCCCCCCGTCCAGTTTAACGTTGTGGGTGCCCCCGATTGTGATCCCTGAAGTATGATGGAAGGAGTATCCTCGCATAATTGCAGATCAGCTCCGGCTGAAACAACCGCTGCCCTGTTAATTGTAATATTGATATCACGAAACGTAGATTCACATATGCCATCAGGATTATTGGTAGTAAGCCTCAATGTAATGACACCTCCTACATCAGAAGGATCGATGGTGTATTGTGACGTAACGTTTGATCCTGTTAAGTTAGATGCAGACAATGTTCCCGATCCTGAGACGATACTCCAGATTGCATTTATTGCGCTTCCACCAATTGTTCCGGTCAGTGGAACAGGTGATGTCAATAAACTGGAAGGTTCGCAAACAACAAAGTCTGGTTGCTAACGAAACTGTGGGCTGTCTGTTGATCCGTATTTGAACCAAATCAGAAACAGCCTGACATGGACCTGTTAAGCCCAAACCATCCGGGTCATTGGTTTCCAGGCGAAGTACTATAAAGGAAGCAATATCTGAAGGCGCAACTGTGTATGTAGCGGTAACCTGATTTCCTGAAACGTTGCTGGATGAAATTGAACCTGCACCAGATACTATCACCCAGGTACCCGAAGTAGCAGCTCCACCAATAGTGCCTGTTACCGGTATTGAAGATGGTTCACAAACTTCATAATCGTCACCTGCATCCGCAAGGGGAACAGGATTGATCGTTACTACAATATTGGTTACAGGCCCGTTGCAACCATTGGCAGCCGGAGTTATCTGATAGGTTACTGACCCCGTTGAAAAATCAGTTAATGTAAGAATCTGATTTATGGCCGATCCATTACCATCGCTTGCACCTGCTACATTAATTGATGGTACAGCAACCCAGCTGAATGTGGTACCCGTAACATTGGCCGGACTTGCATCAATAGGAATCAGCGGATTTTCTCCGCTGCAGATTGTTTTGTCGAGACCACTGGCTGAAGGTACTGGAGATACGGTGACAATAAAATTTACCGGTACACCTGAGCAGCCATTTATCTGTGGAGTAATGGTATAGGTTACAAAACCTGTGGTGTTGGTGGTATTCACTGGTGTATCCGTAATGGCGTCAGTACCGTTAGCTGTTATTCCGGTAATAGTGCCAGTAACTGTTGAAGTCCATGCGTAGGAAGTTCCCGGATCAGTTGATGAAGCAGGCAGAAAATTCAAAGGGGTTCCGCTGCATATTGTTTGCTGTAATTGAAGTGGCGTATTGGTAATTACCGGTCTGGGATTTACTTCCACGGTCACTTGCTCACTGGCACTGGGCGCACAACCAGCAACGATGGATTCAAATTCATAAATTACGGTTGCAAGCGCATTGGTTGTGTTGGTTAATATCTCTGTGAGAACCTGTCCGTCTGCATATAACGCCCCCGCAGTTAAAGAACCGGAAGCTGATCCATAGTTAACCGATTTTAATCTCACCTGTGCACCAGCTACGGTTGTGTTCAGTATAATATTGGTCTGAGTCCCTGCGCAAATCTGAGGTGCTGAATTTGTCACCGTTAACGAAGGAGCTGGCAGCACGGTTACGGTGGTTGTTTGTGTGGTGACAGTCAATGGACAAACTGGATTTGTTGGTGTTGTTACGTTGAATGTATAGGTAACAATTATTGGATTATTCGTTGTGTTAATCAGATTACCTTCAGCCAGCGAACCCGTTAATGTAAAGGTTGCCCCCGATGCATAAGCTCCGTTTAGTAAAGCTCCATAATTTACATTCAGTAAATTTATCTCAGCATTATCCGTTGGACTGCCATAACTTATAGTAGGTGTTGAACCGCTGCAGATAGATGGTGTACTATTTGTAATGACCAGGCTCGGATTCGGATTAACCAATACGTCTGTTGTAAAGGTGCTGCCATTTGAACATCCGCTACCTGCTACTGTAAATGAATAGGTTACCGTTATAGGACTATCTGAGTTGTTAATTAAGGTCTCGCTGATGATTGATCCTGGTGTATAGGCTGCGGGTGCGGAAAGTGTTCCGGTTACTCCATTATAATTAATTCCTGTAAGCGTTATTATTGCTCCAACGGTTGGGCTATTTAAAGTAATATTTACCGGACTTGCACTACAGATTTCCGTTGTCGAATTAGTAATGCTCATTACCGGAGCAGGATTTACCGTAACAGATGTTTGCTGCGAGACTGGATTATTGCATCCATTGGCAGCAACAGTAAATGTATAAATTACTGTAATCGGTGCGTTCGTATTATTTACAAGTGACTCAGTTATCTGCTGACCATCTGTAAAATTGACTGGAACTGTTAAAACTCCTGTTATGCCATTGTAATTGATATTGGTGAGGGTAATAATTCCGCCTGATGTAGGCGAGTTTAAAGTAATATTTACAGGATCACCTGTACATATCACAGATGTTGAGTTGGTGATTGAAAAGACCGGACTCGGATTCACCGTGATCGTAAACGTCTGGGGTGTGCCTGCACAAAGGCCGTTGAAAGGCGTAACCGTGATCGTGGCAACTGCCGGAACGCTGGCCGCATTGATAGCCGTGAACGAGGCAATGTTACCACTGCCGCTGGCACCTAATCCGACCGAGGTATTATCATTGCTCCAGGTATAACCCGTAGCCCCTGTGCCACTGAAAGTAACCGCGGTAACGGTTCCTCCATTGCATACAATCTGATCCGCAGGATCTGTAACCGTAGCGAGTCGGGTTAACCGTGATCGTAAACGTCTGGGGTGTGCCTGTGCAGGTTGTTCCGCTTGTATAAACCGGGGTAACCGTGATCGTGGCAACTGCCGGAACGCTGGTCGCGTTGATAGCCGTGAACGAGGCAATGTTACCACTGCCGCTGGCACCTAATCCGATCAAGGTATTATTATTCGTCCAGGTATAACCCGTGCCCGTGCCGCTGAAGTTTATCGCGGCCGTAAGTGCTCCGTTACATACTGTCTGATCCGCAGGATCTGTAACCGCAGGAGTCGGATTCACCGTGATCGTAAACGTCTGGGGTGTGCCTGCACAAAGGCCATTGAAAGGCGTAACCGTGATCGTGGCAACTGCCGGAACGATGCCTGCATTGATAGCCGTGAACGAGGCAATGTTACCACTGCCGCTGGCACCTAATCCGACCGAGGTATTATCATTGCTCCAGGTATAACCCGTAGCCCCTGTGCCACTGAAAGTAACCGCGGTAACGGTTCCTCCATTGCATACAATCTGATCCGAAGGATCTGTAACCGTAGCGGTCGGGTTAACCGTGATCGTAAACGTCTGGGGTGTGCCTGTGCAGGTTGTTCCGCTTGTATAAACCGGGGTAACCGTGATCGTGGCAACTGCCGGAACGCTGCCTGCATTGATAGCCGTGAACGAGGCAATGTTACCACTGCCGCTGGCACCTAATCCGACCGAGGTATTATCATTGCTCCAGGTATAACCCGTGCCCGTGCCGCTGAAGTTTACCGCGGCCGTAAGTGATCCGTTACATACTGTCTGATCCGCAGGATCTGTAACCGCAGGAGTCGGATTCACCGTGATCGTAAACGTCTGGGGTGTGCCTGTGCAGGTTGTTCCGCTTGTATAAACCGGGGTAACCGTAATCGTGGCAACTGCCGGAACGCTGTCTGCATTGATAGCCGTGAACGAGGCAATGTTACCACTGCCGCTGGCACCTAATCCGATCAAGGTATTATTATTCGTCCAGGTATAACCCGTGCCCGTGCCGCTGAAGTTTATCGCGGCCGTAAGTGATCCGTTACATACTGTCTGATCCGCAGGATCTGTAACCGCAGGAGTCGGATTCACCGTGATCGTAAACGTCTGGGGTGTGCCTGCACAAAGGCCATTGAAAGGCGTAACCGTGATCGTGGCAACTGCCGGAACGATGCCTGCATTGATAGCCGTGAACGAGGCAATGTTACCACTGCCGCTGGCACCTAATCCGACCGAGGTATTATCATTGCTCCAGGTATAACCCGTAGCCCCTGTGCCACTGAAAGTAACCGCGGTAACGGTTCCTCCATTGCATACAATCTGATCCGAAGGATCTGTAACCGTAGCGGTCGGGTTAACCGTGATCGTAAACGTCTGGGGTGTGCCTGTGCAGGTTGTTCCGCTTGTATAAACCGGGGTAACCGTGATCGTGGCAACTGCCGGAACGCTGCCTGCATTGATAGCCGTGAACGAGGCAATGTTACCACTGCCGCTGGCACCTAATCCGACCGAGGTATTATCATTGCGTCCAGGTATAACCGGTGCCCGTGCCGCTGAAGTTTATCGCGGCCGTAAGTGCTCCGTTACATACTGTCTGATCCGCAGGATCTGTAACCGCAGGAGTCGGGTTAACCGTGATCGTAAACGTCTGGGGTGTGCCTGCACAAAGGCCATTGAAAGGCGTAACCGTGATCGTGGCAACTGCCGGAACGATGCCTGCATTGATAGCCGTGAACGAGGCAATGTTACCACTGCCGCTGGCACCTAATCCGACCGAGGTATTATCATTGCTCCAGGTATAACCCGTAGCCCCTGTGCCACTGAAAGTAACCGCGGTAACGGTTCCTCCATTGCATACAATCTGATCCGCAGGATCTGTAACCGCAGCGGTCGGGTTAACCGTGATCGTAAACGTCTGGGGTGTGCCTGTGCAGGTTATTCCGCTTGTATAAACCGGGGTAACCGTGATCGTGGCAACTGCCGGAACGCTGCCTGCATTGATAGCCGTGAACGAGGCAATGTTACCACTGCCGCTGGCACCTAATCCGACCGAGGTATTATCATTGCTCCAGGTATAACCCGTGCCCGTGCCGCTGAAGTTTACCGCGGCCGTAAGTGATCCGTTACATACTGTCTGATCCGCAGGATCTGTAACCGCAGGAGTCGGATTCACCGTGATCGTAAACGTCTGGGGTGTGCCTGTGCAGGTTGTTCCGCTTGTATAAACCGGGGTAACCGTAATCGTGGCAACTGCCGGAACGCTGGTCGCGTTGATAGCCGTGAACGAGGCAATGTTACCACTGCCGCTGGCACCTAATCCGATCAAGGTATTATTATTCGTCCAGGTATAACCCGTGCCCGTGCCGCTGAAGTTTATCGCGGCCGTAAGTGATCCGTTACATACTGTCTGATCCGCAGGATCTGTAACCGCAGGAGTCGGGTTCACCGTGATCGTAAACGTCTGGGGCGTGCCTGCACAAAGGCCATTGAAAGGCGTAACCGTGATCGTGGCAACTGCCGGAACGATGCCTGCATTGATAGCCGTGAACGAGGCAATGTTACCACTGCCGCTGGCACCTAATCCGACCGAGGTATTATCATTGCTCCAGGTATAACCCGTAGCCCCTGTGCCACTGAAAGTAACCGCAGTAACGGTTCCTCCATTGCATACAATCTGATCCGCAGGATCTGTAACCGCAGCGAGTCGGGTTAACCGTGATCGTAAACGTCTGGGGTGTGCCTGTGCAGGTTGTTCCGCTTGTATAAACCGGGGTAACCGTGATCGTGGCAACTGCCGGAACGCTGGTCGCGTTGATAGCCGTGAACGAGGCAATGTTACCACTGCCGCTGGCACCTAATCCGATCAAGGTATTATTATTCGTCCAGGTATAACCCGTGCCCGTGCCGCTGAAGTTTATCGCGGCCGTAAGTGCTCCGTTACATACTGTCTGATCCGCAGGATCTGTAACCGCAGGAGTCGGATTCACCGTGATCGTAAACGTCTGGGGTGTGCCTGCACAAAGGCCATTGAAAGGCGTAACCGTGATCGTGGCAACTGCCGGAACGATGCCTGCATTGATAGCCGTGAACGAGGCAATGTTACCACTGCCGCTGGCACCTAATCCGACCGAGGTATTATCATTGCTCCAGGTATAACCCGTAGCCCCTGTGCCACTGAAAGTAACCGCGGTAACGGTTCCTCCATTGCATACAATCTGATCCGCAGGATCTGTAACCGTAGCGGTCGGGTTAACCGTGATCGTAAACGTCTGGGGTGTGCCTGTGCAGGTTGTTCCGCTTGTATAAACCGGGGTAACCGTGATCGTGGCAACTGCCGGAACGCTGCCTGCATTGATAGCCGTGAACGAGGCAATGTTACCACTGCCGCTGGCACCTAATCCGACCGAGGTATTATCATTGCTCCAGGTATAACCCGTGCCCGTGCCGCTGAAGTTTACCGCGGCCGTAAGTGATCCGTTACATACTGTCTGATCCGCAGGATCTGTAACCGCAGGAGTCGGATTCACCGTGATCGTAAACGTCTGGGGTGTGCCTGTGCAGGTTGTTCCGCTTGTATAAACCGGGGTAACCGTAATCGTGGCAACTGCCGGAACGCTGTCTGCATTGATAGCCGTGAACGAGGCAATGTTACCACTGCCGCTGGCACCTAATCCGATCAAGGTATTATTATTCGTCCAGGTATAACCCGTGCCCGTGCCGCTGAAGTTTATCGCGGCCGTAAGTGATCCGTTACATACTGTCTGATCCGCAGGATCTGTAACCGCAGGAGTCGGATTCACCGTGATCGTAAACGTCTGGGGTGTGCCTGCACAAAGGCCATTGAAAGGCGTAACCGTGATCGTGGCAACTGCCGGAACGATGCCTGCATTGATAGCCGTGAACGAGGCAATGTTACCACTGCCGCTGGCACCTAATCCGACCGAGGTATTATCATTGCTCCAGGTATAACCCGTAGCCCCTGTGCCACTGAAAGTAACCGCGGTAACGGTTCCTCCATTGCATACAATCTGATCCGAAGGATCTGTAACCGTAGCGGTCGGGTTAACCGTGATCGTAAACGTCTGGGGTGTGCCTGTGCAGGTTGTTCCGCTTGTATAAACCGGGGTAACCGTGATCGTGGCAACTGCCGGAACGCTGCCTGCATTGATAGCCGTGAACGAGGCAATGTTACCACTGCCGCTGGCACCTAATCCGACCGAGGTATTATCATTGCTCCAGGTATAACCGGTGCCCGTGCCGCTGAAGTTTATCGCGGCCGTAAGTGCTCCGTTACATACTGTCTGATCCGCAGGATCTGTAACCGCAGGAGTCGGGTTAACCGTGATCGTAAACGTCTGGGGTGTGCCTGCACAAAGGCCATTGAAAGGCGTAACCGTGATCGTGGCAACTGCCGGAACGATGCCTGCATTGATAGCCGTGAACGAGGCAATGTTACCACTGCCGCTGGCACCTAATCCGACCGAGGTATTATCATTGCTCCAGGTATAACCCGTAGCCCCTGTGCCACTGAAAGTAACCGCGGTAACGGTTCCTCCATTGCATACAATCTGATCCGAAGGATCTGTAACCGTAGCGGTCGGGTTAACCGTGATCGTAAACGTCTGGGGTGTGCCTGTGCAGGTTGTTCCGCTTGTATAAACCGGGGTAACCGTGATCGTGGCAACTGCCGGAACGCTGCCTGCATTGATAGCCGTGAACGAGGCAATGTTACCACTGCCGCTGGCACCTAATCCGACCGAGGTATTATCATTGCTCCAGGTATAACCGGTGCCCGTGCCGCTGAAGTTTATCGCGGCCGTAAGTGCTCCGTTACATACTGTCTGATCCGCAGGATCTGTAACCGCAGGAGTCGGGTTAACCGTGATCGTAAACGTCTGGGGTGTGCCTGCACAAAGGCCATTGAAAGGCGTAACCGTGATCGTGGCAACTGCCGGAACGATGCCTGCATTGATAGCCGTGAACGAGGCAATGTTACCACTGCCGCTGGCACCTAATCCGACCGAGGTATTATCATTGCTCCAGGTATAACCCGTAGCCCCTGTGCCACTGAAAGTAACCGCGGTAACGGTTCCTCCATTGCATACAATCTGATCCGAAGGATCTGTAACCGTAGCGGTTGGGTTAACCGTAATTGGTATCGTTGTGATTAAGTCAACAGAACAGCTGCCTTCAAGAAGATCAGTTACTACAACCTTCAATGTGAGTCCCGTAGTTATTGGCGTGGTTGGAATTATAAGCGTTGCTCCTGTGCCACCAATCACGGAACTATATACATTGTCGGACAAATCCTTTATTTGATACGTTTTACCTGCTTCACTGGTGGGTATTGAAATATTTACAGTTCCTCCTGAACAAACTGATGGTGATGATGATGTGATTACAAGAGTCCTGTTTATTGTACTGGAGATGGTTCCAACAATAGCGCCCACTGCCAAGCCCGACACAACAGCAGTGCCACCGGTGCGGGTTATATTGACATTTGTCTGAGGGGTAGTTCCCGGTGCGATTACCTTTAGCCCTGATAAGGTTAATATATCAGTTTTGTCTGCTCCTCCTCCATTGTCAATATCAAATTCAACAGTTACCGAAGCAGCAGTAAATGAAAGTGAAAAATTACTTAAATCGTCTCCAGCCGGAGTTGAGGAAGCTGTCCCTGACCCGGCAACAAACTCAAAGCCGGCAGGTAAAGAGAAAATCAGCGTAGCATTGATACCCGAAAAATTATTACCACCAATCGCTTGATCATCGGTTGTTTCCGAAATTACAATATCCGTTAATGTATATTGATTTCCACTACCGTTGCAAGCCTTCGCACCGCCAATAATAGTAGCTGGAGTTATGGCTACATTTTGACCATAGCCCAATACTCCAATCAAAAGGAATATAAAACTAAAAATTGAAGTCCTTATCAAAATAGAATCAACCATATTATCAACTAAATATTCAATAAAAAATAAAAGTAACCTCGCATTCCTTAAATGAAAAACCTGCAGGCATTTCTCAGTTAATACAGCAATTTACCCTCCGGATTAAGCTTCATCAAAACCATTTTTGTCTGGCCGGTGATTCCTCCAAGGGTCATCGTACCCATAATGATAATTTTTCCATCGGCAAGTTCATTAACAGAGCCATTAAAATCGTTGCCTAAACCTCCAAAAAAAACAGGAGTGTCCTCCACAAATGTGTTGCTTAACTTAAGAAGCGAAATATTAAAATCCTCACTGGAACCAGTCTTGTAATTGTTGATCAAATAATATCCACCCTGTGACTTTGCGATCATTCGGGTTCGTTTTACAAGATCAACATCAATAATATTCTCCACATTACCCAGCCTGGCAACAGGAAGTGACTTTTGGGCTAAAACATTATCTTCTCCAATCGCGAACGGATCCTTCGCAAGTTTTACAATAAAAGGCTGGCTTTCCCCTATGGAACTGGTTTTTACGCCACTCAAGACAAATCCCTCACCTGATTGCGGAGGACTCATGATGACATCACTGAGTTTTTCATCATCCAAAGCACTACCGAGTATACCCAGTAAATCTTCATCACCGCTGGCCACACCCGTTATACCTGTTCTGAATACCCAGTATTTAAAATCGCGACTGTTGTTGATATCGACCGGCCTGTTGGTATATCCAAATCCATAATAGGTTGTAGCATTGATTTGAAACATCTTTATGAGCACATCTTCACTGTCATCGGTTCCGTTAGTATAAGTCCATTGTCCTGTATCGACAAGATCCAATGCACTCGTAAAACGGAGGTGTAATGCATCCTTAGTGTCATCTGGTCTATTCAATACTTTTACTGCGGTTGTTGAGCCTGAAACGATATATCCACCCTGGATAAGTGTTATGGAATTAACTTCCTCATCAGCCTCACGTCCATCGGTTCTCTTTAATCCAACCTGCTTACTGGCCAAAAGTGTGTTGAGATCCTGAGAAACAAGCAATAGATACACATCTTTATCATCAGGTCCTTTTTGGGTTTCAGCCGCTATAATTATGTTTCCATCAGGAGTAAATTCAATGTCTTTGGCAAAGTCATTTCCCGCCAGTCCAAAAGATGTCTGATTGATCACCATGCCGCTGGCATCTACCTTTACCAGAAATATCTGCTGGCCCAATGGATCTCCAACCACTTTTTGATTGCCTAACAGGATAAATGATCCATCACTATTTACCAGGAAGTCAACTCCTTCGTGGTTGCCATCTTCTCCGTAAAATTTTACAAAATAATTTTCTATGGGTGATTCATTATCCGCATCGCAGGAAAAAAGAAGTGTAAAAAATAATAAGAGGCCAACGTACCGCATCATGATTTATCCTTTTCAGTTTTTACCTTCTTATTAAAAAAAGTATTGAACCTGGCTTTTGTCTTTTTTCGCGGATTATAAATGGGATGTATGTATCCAAATGACAATGACAAATTATCCAATCGAAAGAAGTCGCTCACGAATTGGTAATTCGTGATAGAAGGATCAAATGCTCCGTTCTCGGTATAATAGTTTTTATCTGATTTTGTGAAATTCGATAAGCCTGCCATGTAACGGAGATCGGCATACACAAAATCTCTTCCTATTTTATATTTTGCACCACCACCCATCACGAGAGAATAATTCAAAATATTTCTTTTAAACCTGATGCTTTCACTCGCTCCGGATGCTTGCTGTATTCCAACCTCAGGGTTATCGGTGTTATTATCAAATTGCAAGGAAACATTGGCTGAAGTCAAAAAACCGATGGCAAACCCCGCATAACCAAAAGGCCTTATCTTTCCCGAATCATCGGAATATTTCACATACAACGGGATATCAAAACCAGTATGGGTTTCCTTCATTTGCTGAATATCATTCTTTGAATATCCTTTAGTTTCGCGGCTGAATGATTTGTATGAAAAATTTCCTTCCGTTCCGATGCTCCAGCTACTATTCAGGTTCCAGTCGAATCCCAATCCAAACTGGAATCCTACTTTTAAAATCTCTTTTTTGTCCAACGGAGTTCCACTTGTTGTGATCCTTTGAATCATCCATGGCCTGGATGCATTTAATCCTGCCCTGAAGTGAGGAGTAAAAACAGGGGTTGCTGTAAATTTTTTACTGAGATAATATACATCAATCGGATCACGGGCCGGGTTGGCTACATATTCCGGATCAGCACGCAACAATTTCAGGTAACTGTCATCAGCTCCGATGGGATCATCTAAAATCAAATAGGCCTGGGCCAGGATGAGATAAGCCCTTACTTTCTGCTCATTGGTAAATCCCCCGTCAAGGCATGGTTGAAGCATCGATGGGATTCCATAAAATCTGCCTGCGTTAAACTCATCATCTGCCTCAATAAGTACTTGTTCGCAATTCTTTTCCTGCGCAATCGCAGAACCTGACAGGAAAACAATAAGAAATAAAATCAGAAAAAGTCTGCGATTCATTAAAGGTCCTTTATCAGTAAACTTTGACAAGTTGATTCGTAGCCAATATTGTTACCCACATATATTTCCCACTCCTCCGGTGTCATATTCCTCTTAAGTTTCGGACAAACCTGTTCTGCCAACATACGTGGATCAGTTGGCCAGAAACGGATTTCACCATCATTACATGATGCGACCAGAAAATCCGATCCTTTGGTAAAGGAAATGTCCCATACATAGCCATTATTATTATCCATCAGGATTGGCAAATCATCTTCATGATCAACCACCCACATCTGTAATTTTCTATCCAGTCCGGCACTCGCCAGCAATAAACCATCAGGACTAAATTCAAGATCAGTAATGCCTGATTTGTGCCCTGATAATTCCTTTACTTTTCTGGTATCCAAATCGAGCAATTTCACCACTCCCCTCATCACTTTTTTCTGTTCACTAATCACTTCAACTCCATATGCAAGCAATGATCGGGTGGGATGGAATACAACTGATAGAATACGACCTGGTGCTTCATTGGCCAATTCCTTGTAAGAATAATCTTTTAGGTTTACCATGATTAAATTACCGTTGGCAGACACACCTGCGAGTTGGGTTCCGGCAGGATTTATATCAATGGATTTAAGATCATAGGGTAATGTTAGAATAGTTCTACCCTGTCCGGTAATAGGGTTGGTGAACCGGAGGGTTTTATCTGCGGAGGCTGAAATAAATCCTGAATTATCCGGAAGGAATTTTATGTCGTTGATGAGTTGCGTGTGTCCCAATACCCGCACCGGTTTAGAAGGTTCCTTCAGGTTAAGAATCTCCATATAACTTGAATCACTTCCATTGACGAGATACTTTTCATCTTTACTAAGAGAGAGCACACGGTTTGGATAGCCTTGATTTTCATACAACAGTTTATCAGCCTTCTGATTCAAGTAGTTACCTTGAAAAATTCGTCCATCATTTCCGGTAGTATAGAAGGTTGAAGAATTTTGTGATACTGCGAGTGCATACATTCTGTTTTTCAGATTGCCTGGCACCCGGGTAGCATTATAGTTGAATCCATTGAGCTTGGCTGTTGCATAATAAAGGCCTCTGAAAACGTAAGGGTCATATTTGTTGCCCTCATATTTTTTATGATATAAATAACCCTGCATAGCGGTTAATCCTGCAAGCTGGGCATCCTCAATACCTTCTGATTTGGCTTCCAGTGACTGAGCTATAGAAAGCATAAGGAGACGGTTTGCTTTATCAAAGTTATCCCTTGCTATTTCCGTCTGCTTTTCAGCATAAATCCTTGCAACCTGTTCTTTGTCCTTGGATGAATTGGCCAGTTCTTCCTGCTGCAAGGCATATCTGAGATTTCGTTCTGCGATATCCCTGGCAAGCTTAATATCTACATAAGCCTTTGAAAGTTCCTTATTCTGATTGTCAAGTTTTTCGCGCTGTGCCTCCACTTCACTGAGGGCATCTTCTGCCCTCAACCTTTGCTGATTGGCTTCAATGGTTGCTTCTTCTGCAAGATTCTTCTGTTCAATGGCGAGTTGTGCTTGCTGCTCAGCCTTTATTTGCTGAAACAGACCATATATGAAGAAGCCTGTCGCTATCAACAGCAACAATGCAAGTATTAAGTTCGTAACACGTGCCCTGCGCAACATTCTGCGCTGCAACATTTCCTGATTTTTGAGTTCAGCCTCGTAGGTAATCCTGCTTGTATCGAGGAAAACGATGGCCCGTTCAAATGCAATGTCATATCGCTGGGCCCATGTACGGGTTGGCTTTTGCTTCTTTTGCCAGTTTAGCGCCAGCTGCAAGTCAGGAGGTCTCCATAAATTCGTCTTGCCAATCTGATACATCGCTGCTGCATCAGAAATCCGCTTATACATCATGGCAGACTCAAATTCCTCTTCTACCCAGGTAGATAGCCTGGTCCATATGCGCATCAAACTCTCGTGCGACAACTCAATGATTGAATCCCCACTGAGCGTAACACTGGTACCTGGCATTAAAAAAGATCTGCCTGGCTTCCTGAATTTCTCTATTACTTCAATAACCTGCTCATCGGATGCCTGGGCAAGTTCTGCGATCTGAGAAATTTTACCTGGTCTTCGCATTGCCAGGTTTTCTGTATTCTTTTCTGTGATCGCTTTGAAAAGAATTTCAGATATCTCCTTCTCTTTGGTTGTAAGTTCATCATATGCTTCATTGGCATGAAGTGACAACGCCTGGGATATTTTGCCGATGGCATTATAATGCCGTATATCAATGGCTTCAGATGGCTCACGGTTGGAAACCCAGTAATCCCATGTACGCATGAGGGCGTGTTGCAAAATCGGAAGTTGATCCTGATTATCACCGATATCGCCAAGCAACCTCTTTACCAGTCTTTCTGTAATCCTTCCGCCTCCTACTGAAACCGGCCCCACAATAGCCATCCGCTTTTGCTCACGTGACATTTGCGGAACGAGGTAGTTACTATCATTGACCATTTGTGTCAATCCTGGAAAGGAAGCACATTCACCAATGAAATCAGACCGCATGCTGAGCGCTATGAACGAAGGAACTTCACGTTGTGCAACAGCAGTCAGTATCAAGTTAACAAAACCTGAAGCTTCATTGACGTTTTCCTCACCACCCAGATCCTTGAAGCGGAACAGTTCCTCAAACTGATCAATAAAAAAGAAGATATTTTCTGAATGATGACTCTGAAGATATTTTGTCAATTCAATCAAACCATTGTTACCGCTTCTTAAAACAGACCCGATGATAGCCTTGTGTATGTGTTTATCATCCGGATGAATTCTTCCTTCTCTGATAAGGAAATCGATTGCATCAAGAGTAAGATTTTCTATCGGTGACTTTCCTGGCCGGGTAACAATTATCTTCCAGTGAGGACCTGTCTCGGTCATGAAACCACCGTAAAGAACAGGTATCAGGCCGCAGTACATTAAACTTGACTTACCACTGCCTGAATAACCAATTACTGCAACGGATCGGTTTTTTTCAAGCTTTAGCAATATTTCATCTACCTGTTCTTCTCTGCCAAAAAAGACATGGGCATCGTCAATTGAAAAAGGACGCAATCCCGGAAAGGGATTAAATCCGATAACAGTATCATTGAACTGTTCTTCTGATAATGTATCATCAGATGCACCAACCTTGACAGAGTAATTTAACATCCTTTTTTAGGTGGAGTAAATTCTAAATTTAGTAATTCCGAGACAATTCTGAGACCAAAACTTAGCAAGAAAAGTTAGTTAAAAATAAAATTTATCTGAGTATAAGTTTAAAAAATCAATGAAATTTAGTCCAAAATCAAATATATTCCAAAATTTTGTCAGCGAGTTTAACCTGATCAGACAATAACTCATAAAACCCATCTTTATTGAATTTCAAAAGTACAACCTGGTCTCTGGCAATAATTGCGGTGGAACTAAATAAACCTGGCTCAATAACCTGCTCTCCAATAAATTGACCTTCATGAAAATCAGTTACATGTTTGCCCGATTCATAATATTGCACCTCGCCTTTATATACCATCACAAAATCGCTTTCGTTTTCACTGTTCAATGGCAAGGTCTGATCTTTTTTTAAAAAGACATTTTTAGACAAATCAGCTACATAGGAAAGCGTCAATCCTGGTACTCCTTCAAATAATCTGATGCGTTGCAGAAACAATACTTTATCGAATAAAAGTATCGCAGCATCAATGCCCCTGACCAGTATGGATGCATCAAGTAATTTCTTGATGTCGTCACCCATTCGTACTGAATTTGTATGGTACAGTGCAGGGTTAATCTGATATAGGGCCCAGGCAGAAGTCTCACGAATCAAATAATCCGGGTTGAACAAATGTGCTATCAGATCAATAGTAAAATCCTCTATTTTCTGAACACCAATCTGATGTATCACACATGCCTTTGTCCATCTGTTGCTTTGAGTGAAATCCCGGTTTATTAAAAATTTCAAAACGAGCTTTTCGTCAAGGCCAACCCTTGGGTAGAATAGTTCAAGCCTGCTGATTTTTTCAGAATTACTTATATCATCCAGTATGGGAATCACACGTTGTTTCAGTTGATCAGAGAGAAACACGTCAAGCAATTCAATTGCATAGGTCACTCCTTCTGCAGTCCCGCTTTCAATACTTTCCTTAACCAGCTGGATGGATCTTGTATCATATAACATCGCGAGCAACATATAAATGTGCTCTATGTCATTTTGAATTTCCCGTTCGAGAGCCCGTTTGATAACTTCTGACCCGGGATGATCGCCTATTTCCTCAATGGCTCCCAGGTTCCAGGTTATATCTGCAACATCCGATTCTATGGCATACTTGATACGACTTACCTGGGCCAGGCCAGCTTTAAAGCCTGCATGTCCCATGGCAAGCAGTACCTGCGAAACAATTACCTTATCAGGATAATCGATTTTATTCCATAGAAAGTCCTTAGCCTTGTTTCCTCCAATCGATCCGATTATCTGAACAATTCTCATCATCGATTGAGAGCTCTGCCCAGACCTGTAAAATGAATTATCCAGTAATTGAAGCGCTGGTGATCCTATCTGGGTCAGTGCATTTACTGCTGCGTTTCCATAGAGAGAATTTCCGAGGTTTTCAATGAGTGTAGAAATTACTTCGTTATTATATCGTTTACCCGCTGTTTTGATTGCAACAAGTCTTACCTGAGTATCATTATCATTTAATAGTTCAATCAGGAAAGAAAGGTTCTCTGCTGTGGCTGTGTGCAATAGCAATTCAGCAGCATAATGCCTGTCGTTGATATCCAACGATCTGGTGAGACGCTGAATTCTTGATTTTTGAATATCGCCACCACTGGTTAACAACAATTCCAGATCGGATTTGGAAAGGATATTTTTATTCTTCAGTCTTGCCACCGATGGATCAATTCGAATCACATAATTTTCCGAAACCGAGAGTCCTTTAATCTCATTCATCCTCGATTGTGCATAGCCCCTTGCACCTTCATCCGGACTCTTCATAAGCATATTAACCCAAACCCCGATTTGGGCCGGATTGATCTTCTCCAGTAACTTAAATGAAAATACAGCCCTCGATGCGCGTGGGTATCCAAGAAATTCCTGAAGGCGGGAAATAATGCGAGTGTAACCTACTTCCAATGCATCCTGATAATGACCTGTGTTTTCAAGCTTGGCGCGGATTTTATTTTTATATTCAGAATAGAGATTGTTGGAAACCACAAAATACACGAAGATCAATGCAATTACCATCAGGGGAATCCACATCAGATTAAATACAGGTATTAAGGCAAACATAAAAATGAAAGTGCCTGCTATTAATCTCCCAAACTCATTCACAACACCTTCCACTTTAGCCTGAATACTAAAACGATATCGGCTGTCAAGTGGAATAAAAAGTAACTTATACACCGGATTTTCAAAAGAATCGCGAAGCATACTATTAAAAAGTCGTGTCAGTGCAACGAATAAAAAGAAGTAAATAAAAGTCTCCGGGTTTTCCTCCGGACTGAATCCAAATATTGAACCGGTAAGCACCGAACCAAATACCAGCAAGGCAACGACTGCCGGAAGGACAAATAGTGAAATCCGGATTCCATAAGTACTAAGTATCTTGTCATTTACAAAAACCTGCATAACCAGACTTAATGCATAAATAGCACCATTGAAATAGGCAAGGAAGTTGGTAAGATCCCGCTGATCAGGATATTGCTTATTTAAAAGCGTTTGAAATGTGAATTGATTAAAAATAAAAGTCACCATGGAAGTAACCAGAAACAAACTAAGCATCACAACATACCGGTCCTTGAATATTTTTGAGAACCTGGTTTCGCTGCGCACACTTGAATCAGTAGCTACCCTTGCCAGATCAAATTTCACTGAAATAATAATCAAACAAACCAATGCACCCAGAATGCTGAAATTACAAACGAGTAAATAATCAGAAGTGTCTGGAAAGAGATTTGAGGTAAGCGGTATCAGGAAGTTGGCGGCAATAATCGCAATCAGCTGTCCGGTGTCAATCCAGCCTATGATTCTTTTTGATTGTTTAAAATTAAATAACCTTCCAAAAATACCCCAGTAACAGAGCAGTAATAATGCGGTGGTAGGGCCGATAAGACAATACATAAGAAACAATGTATTGTCATGTATGTCTGCTACACCAAAGTGATAGAAATAATAAAGACTAAAGGTGGATCCGATTATAAGTACAATACTTAAAATTGACAACACAATAAATCGAATGCGGTTCTGAAAAAAAGAAAAAATTGCCGTGGTGACAATCCCAAGAATACCTGAAACAAGAAATGCTTTATCTAACTGATCACTCAGTTTATTCAGGAATAGTGACTCTGCCGTAACCTGGTAAGTAGCAATATAAATACCCATGAAAAACCCGGTGGCCAACATGAGCAAAACCTGCACTTGCTCTTCGGGCCTGACTCCCAGAAAACCTAAAACATTTCTTTTCACGATTTGAATTTAAAATATTAAGGCTAAAAGAAAAAGCCCCTGCTAAACGGGGCTTTTTTTAAGTTACTTCTTTACAGTTGTTGTGTCTGTCTTCGCTGCCGGTTTTGCATTGGCGACTTTATATTCCTCATTCAATCCCCTGGTTACATCCGGTGTTATGTCTATCGCTTTACTGCCATATAATAAATCGCTGGTTGGATCATATTTGAACACAACCTGTAAGCCCTTTTCTTCACCGTATTTTTTTAAATAGTCGGTAATTCTTGCATAAAGATCTTCATTCATTTTAGCCTGCTCGTTCATGATTTCCTGTTCCAGGCTTCTCTGATAAAGCTGTAGATTCTGTTGCTTTTTACCAAGGTCTTCCTCCAGCGCTTTGGCCTGACCTATGGTCATGGTGCCAAGATTTCTTTGATAAGCACTGATATCATTTTGAAGACTTTGCGCACGGTTTCTGAAGTCCTGATCCAGTTTTTTACCTTTGGTTTCAAGCTTCTCCTTGTTGACATTAAAGAAATCATAATATTTCAACACAGAGTCTGCATTTATGTAAGCAATATTCAGGTCTGATGTATTCGCATCAGAAACTGCTCCTTCAGCAGCATGCCCTTTTGGGGAAAAATGAAGATAATATAGAATTGCCACCGCCACAAAAAGGATAGCATTTAGGATAAGTGAAAGGTTTTTCATGAATGGGTTTATTTTAAGTGGGCAAATATATGCCACTATTCATAAATTTCTTTGATTTTATAAAAACAAATCAAGTTTCAGGAGCATCTGCAGGAGAATCTGACTGTGTTTGAAAGGAATAATAGCCCGGATCCAGCACCACTTTGTCGGAATTAAAATCACGAATAAAACTTTCGATGAGCTGAGGTGTAACCTTATCAACATGCAGACCAACATCCAGCCCGATGCCACATTCATGATGTAAATCCAGGTCAACATGTTCCTTTACTTTTACTTCCCCTTCTTCTTCCAGTTCCATCATTACTTCTGCCATATACAGCCCGATCTCCTCTTCAAGTTCGTCCTGTGCTTTTAAATTTCCCTTTTCGTCTTCTGCATACTGTATCTTCCTGTATCCCGGAAAATTTTGAGCAGCCGTTTGCTCTGCTATTTCGAATAATTCACTTTCGTGCTGCATGCGAAGCGTATACAACACCGTATCAAACAATGCTTCTTTTCCATCCTGAACACCCATGAAATAGAAATGGGCATACTCATCAGTCCGTTCATCCTCCGTATCATAGATAAAAGGCAGACCGGAAGATTTCACTTTAGCGATTAGTAACTGCAGTTTATCAAATGCCGGATTAATGTCTTCTTTCTTATTCATTGTTAATTCGATGTAGTATATTTTAAAAACTTTGTATACCTAAACAATGGTTTCACCTTGCGCCATATGGCGTGATCCTATTTTTTATTCTCTGCAAACCATTCCGCGTACATCGGGTAATTCCGCGCAGTCCGCTGAATTACTTCTTTCATTTCTTCGCCCGTATCCTTAACCCTTTTTGCCGGCACTCCAGCGTAAACACTGCCTGGTTCAACACGCGTCTTTGGTAAGATGATTGCCCCTGCTGCAATCACAGAGCCTGTTCCTATCACGGCATCGTCCATAATAATTGCACCCATGCCTATCAACACATTATCTTCGACCGTGCAACCATGAACCACCGCATTATGAGCGATTGACACATTGTTGCCAATTACTGTTTTTGACTTTTGATATGTACAGTGAATGATAGCTCCATCCTGAATGTTGGTATTGTTACCGATGGTGATCGTATTCACATCTCCCCGAACGACTGCATTGAACCAGACCGTACAATTATCACCCATAATCACCTCACCCACCACAACAGCATTGTCGGCCAGAAAACACTTATTTCCAAACTGAGGAGAAAACCCACGCACTGACTTGATAATCGCCATGTTTTATTGATTCAAAAGACAAATTACGTTAAAAAGAGCCTGATCAGGATAAATCGTTAAATGAATCACAAATCCATCTGACAAGATGTCACGGTTATTTGAATTATCGTAAATTTGCACCTCGATATTGGAAAATGAATAATTTGATAGAAGATATAGGGGTTTTGGTGGAATCTGCAGAGCCTGTTGAAGTTGTTCGGGTTACACCCAATCAATCCACAGGAAAAGCAAGAAAACTGTATATAGAAAGTTATGGATGCCAGATGAATTTCTCTGACAGTGAAATCGTTGCATCCATTCTGCAAGGTGCCGGGTTTGATACCACATCCGAAATTCAAGAGGCTGATCTCATTTTTTTGAATACCTGTTCCATCCGTGAAAAGGCAGAGCAAACAGTTCGCAACCGACTCAATCACATTAATGGGTTGAAAAAGAAAAAACCCGAAATGATGGTTGGCGTACTGGGATGCATGGCGGAACGCCTAAAAACAAAGCTGCTTGAGGAAGAGAAAATAGTTGACCTCGTTGCGGGTCCTGATGCCTATCGCGACCTGCCCAATCTTATTCTGCAGGTTGATGATGGAGATAAAGCCGTCAATACTTTTTTATCGCGCGAAGAAACGTATGCAGACATCAGTCCGGTCCGGTTAAACTCCAATGGAGTAACTGCTTTTATTTCCATCATGCGTGGTTGCGATAACATGTGCTCTTTCTGTGTGGTGCCATTCACGCGAGGCAGAGAGCGAAGCAGAGATCCGCATTCAATTCTCGCAGAAGCAAAAGATTTATTTGATAAAGGATTTCGGGAAGTTACCCTGCTTGGACAAAATGTAGATTCCTATAAATGGAGTTCTCTTGAAAACAACAAAGCAAGACTTGAGAAAAATGGAATTAATGAAGTTATAAATTTTGCGCACCTGCTTGAAATGGTAGCGCAAGTGAGCCCAGAACTGAGAATCAGATTTTCAACTTCGCACCCAAAAGATATCACTGATGATGTACTATATACAATGGCGAAGTATGAAAACATTTGTAAATACATTCACTTACCCGCACAAAGTGGCAATTCCCGTATACTCGAATTAATGAATCGCGGCTATACACGTGAGTGGTACCTGGACAGGGTTAAAAGCATACGCGAAATACTGGGCGAAGAGTGTGGAATTTCATCGGATATGATCACCGGTTTTTCTTCTGAAACAGAGGAAGAACACCAGGATACACTATCGCTCATGGACCTTGTGCAATACGATTACTCCTATATGTTTCATTACTCCGAACGTCCCGGAACACTGGCGGCAAAAAAATTACCGGATGATATACCATTGGATGTTAAGAAGAGAAGACTTGACGAAATCATAAAAAAACAATCGGAGTTATCATTGAAGAGGAATAAACCTGATATTGGCAAGGTCTTTAAAGTATTGATAGAAGGATCATCACGGAAATCACCCAGCTATTTGCAAGGCAGAAACTCACAGAATAAGGTGGTGATTTTTCCTAAGGAAAATAAATCGAAGGGAGAATACGTCCATGTGTTAATTGAAAGCTGCACGCAGGGAACGCTGATTGGAAAAATTGCTCAATAAAGTATGGCTATTACAGACGCAGAAATACAAAGTGTAAAACAACGCTACGGAGTAATCGGTAATTCAACATTACTGAATAACGCGGTGCGGGTAGCTATGCAAGTTGCCCCCACAGATATGTCGGTATTGATTACCGGGGAGAGCGGAAGCGGAAAAGAATCATTTTCAAAAATCATTCACTACCAGAGCGCGCGCAAACACGGTCAGTTCATAGCCATCAACTGTGGATCGATACCGGAAGGCACTATTGACTCAGAATTATTCGGACATGAGAAAGGATCCTTTACAGGCGCACATGAATCCCGCAAAGGATATTTTGAGGTAACCAATGGCGGCACGATGTTTCTTGATGAAATCGGTGAGATGCCGCTGGGCACACAAGCCCGCCTCTTACGTGTACTTGAAAACGGAGAATTTATAAAAGTCGGTTCATCAAAGGTGCAAAAAACAGATGTGCGTGTTGTTGCTGCCACCAATGTAAATCTTCTTGTTAAAGTTGAGCAGGGAAAGTTTCGCGAAGACCTATACTACCGGCTCAGCACGGTACCTATCTATGTTCCTCCCTTGAGGGAACGCGGAAAAGATGTTGAACTTCTATTTAGAAAATTCGCCACGGACTTCGCTGAAAAATATCGTGTAAAACCCATTACCCTTACCGAAGATGCCAAAGAACTCTTGTTGAAATACAGGTTCCCTGGAAATATCCGTCAGCTCAAAAATCTGGTAGAACAAATTTCTGTCTTGTCTTCTGAAAATAAAGAGATCACCACAGAAATACTGAGCCATTACATTCCAAAAGAATCGAACCTTCCGGCACTTTATAAAGATCAGCATCATCAGGAAAATATTTCAGAGCGTGAAATACTTTACAAGATCCTCTTTGATTTGAGAAAGGACATGAACGATTTGAAAAAGCTGGTTCTTGACAGTACTGCCAATCCGGCACAGGCGCAACAGATTCTTAAAGACCATGCTGGTTTATTTGAAGGGCTTCAGGAAGACCTCAAACCATCTCATGAACACGTGGTTTTGAATATCAAAGCAGGAGATGAAGCTGAAAACGCGCAGGAAGAAGAATTTCAGGATATCGCCCACGAGGCTGAGGACGACTCGCTTTCTATCGTTAAAAAGGAAAAAGAACTCATTGTGCGTGCACTGCGTAAGAATAACAATAAAAGAAAATACGCTGCCCGGGACCTGGGAATTTCAGAACGCACACTTTACCGAAAAATTAAAGAATACGAGCTTGAAGAATAAATTTCTTGTTTTCATATCACCCCTGCTATTTCTGTTCATCCCTTTCATACAGGGTTGTCATTATTCGATGAGTGGTGCTTCAACCATTGCTGAGAATATTCAGGTGGAAGATTTTTTTAACAACACAGATCTCGGGCCTGCCAACTTAGGCCAGACGTTTACCAACAAACTCAAAGACTATTATCAGCAAAATTCAAACCTGAGGGTCGTAAAAGAAAATGGTCAGCTGCTCATTGAAGGCATGATTACTACCTATCAGATCACACAAGTGGCGCCCGTGTCAGGCGGTGCCAATCAATCAGATCTGGCGGCTCTAACACGTTTAACCATAGGTGTTAAGGTCAATTATGTGGATACACTGGAACCGAAAAACAGTTTCAAAGACCGGAATTTTAGTTTTTATGCTGATTTTCCCAACACCCAGGATCTAGCCACAGTGCAGGAAGGACTTGAAAAGAGAATCATGGATCAGATATTTATTGATCTGTTTAATGCAACCATTGCCAACTGGTAAGTATTGCACTGAGTTGTATTTTAGTTTAACTTTACTTTTCCCTCTTTTTAAAATTTGGAAAAAAATCGATTTCATACGCTTCTTACCAATTACACTTCACTAACCAATGAAGAGGCGTTGGAATTGATTTCACTTGAAAAAGAATTTCCATACAGTCAGGTGATACATAGTCTGGCGGCAAAAGCCACACAGGATAATGAGATGATTGAAAAGGAATATCATCTGCATCTTGGGGCAATCTATACAACAGACCGAATCGTTTTCAAATCGATTATGACCGCTCCGCCACAAAAAAGAAAACCTGTGGTCTATAATACCCCTGAAGTTGAAACGGCAGATATCTTTAAAAATCCTGAGGCTACGGACTATATTCTGGAATCAACTGAAATACTGACTGCCACCGGATCTCCGGTTTCATCAGGCACCAGCATCCCAGATCAGACAGATTCAATACCTCATTTTACTGAAACTGATTTCGATGAATCTATCTATTCCGAATTACAACACGACCTTCAAAAACTAAAGGAACTCAGGCACGAATTTGAAGAAACCGTGAAGCAATTTGAAAATGAAACAGTGGGCTCACATTCACTTTCGGAGGAAATTCAGAAAACAAAAACTAAAAAGACAGACTCAACCGATGAACTTTTAACTGAAATAAAGAGCTTAAAGAAAAAGGTAAAACCTGAAGGCCCCAGACAGAAAGAACAGATCGAAATTATTGATCAGTTCATAAAAACCCAACCCTCCATCAAGGGCAAGGGTTCAGAAGAAATGGCGGTACCTAAAGATGATTTATCAGAAAAAAGCCTGATCTATAACGAAAACATAATCTCCGAAACACTGGTACAAATTCTAATCAAACAAGGAAAAAATGAGAAAGCAATAGAAGTCCTGAAGAAGTTGATTTGGAAGTTTCCACAAAAAAAGGCTTACTTTGCGGCTCAAATAGAAGACCTTAAGAAGTAAGTATGTATATTTTATTAATCAGCCTCGCAATTTTCAGTTCAGTTCTGTTGGTTCTGGTGGTTTTAGCCCAGAATTCCAAAGGTGGTGGGTTGTCCAATCAATTTGGCGGATCAGGTGCAAGCAATCTTATCGGTGTTAAAAAGACCGGAGATTTACTGGAGCGCCTTACCTGGGGATTTGCAATCGCCATCATGGTTTTTGCCCTGGCTACTAATTTTACCACTCCCAACGCAGCGGCTAGTGATGCAATCCTTGAAAAAGCAAAAGAGCAACAAGGTGTTGGCATCGATTTAAAAAAGACAGAAACTCCTGCTGAACCGGCCCCTGAGAATAAATAACCGGTATCATTTCAAAATTATGAAAAGCCTGGTTTCGTTACCGGGCTTTTTTATGCAGCCTTGGTAATTTGCTTCACCAGCAATCGCTTCGCTACAGGCATTAAAGTTTGTATATACGGAAACTTAACCTTTGACGATACCAGGTATACCGATGGATTGGGCAATTCTGAATACCGCTTGATCAGATTCAGTTTTAAATTCTCATAGGTATTGCCAAGACTTCGCTCTGCCGTTAGCAGAAATTCAGTATGAATACCCCTCAAAACCTCGGCACTCTGATTGAAAATTGTGGCCTGATACCGATATATATTGGTTTCCTTTTCTGGTGGTTGTGACACAAATAAGTATCCCTCGTCCAGATATAGCGAAGTCAGGCCTACCGGTGAAATCTCACACTTTGATTGCACATATTCATAAATGAATGAACCCTCTTCAAGGGAATCCTTAAAATGAGGCAATGCATATTCCATGATTGATTCAATCTCCAGCATGACCATATCATCGTCAATAATCCGCCTGTAGTTGAGCACCATATTCCTCAGACTTTCTGGTGACAATTCCTTTGGAAAGGACTCGCGAATCAATGTCTTGTTTTCCTTTAGCGAAATCAGATTACGGTAATGGAAAACAAGGTCTGAAAGAAATGGATAAAGTTCCATCCGGCTAAAAGAGGCCTTCACGTTTTTAAAATAAGCAAGGAGATGATACTTTTTGTATTCAAAATCAATGAGACCATCGGTGAGCCAGTTATCCTTTAATTTGTCCATACGTATGTGATCAATTAAAAACTTATCGAAGTATACGAAAAACTGGATTTTTCTGCCAATCTGCCATTTTGTTTGACTGACATGCGACAGATCTGACAAAAATCTTCATCTTTGCTGCCCGTAACTGGAAAATGTGTCAAAAAAACCTCCAAAATGCCAAATGGCATAAAAATCGAGGGTTGCAGACCAACAGTTAAAAACTTGTTTAACTAAAATTCAAAATCCCATATGGCAAAAATTAATTTCAAACCAAACGAAGACCGGGTGCTTGTGGAAGCGGCTCCCGCTGAACAAAAAACAGCCTCTGGATTGATCATTCCAGATACCGCTAAGGAAAAACCACAAAAAGGAAAAGTAATTGCTGTAGGCGATGGCTTAAAAGACAAGCCTGTAACGGTGAAGGTTGGTGACAATGTGCTTTACGGAAAATATTCTGGCACTGAAATCACGATTGACGGCAAAGAATACCTGATCATGCGCAATTCTGACATTTTCGGAACAATATAATTCACATCATTAACTCAAAATTTTTCAAATAAAATTATGGCTAAGGAAATTACATTTGATACCAACGCCCGCGACAGAATCAAAAGAGGCGTAGACAAATTAGCGGATGCAGTAAAAGTTACATTAGGACCTAAGGGCCGTAATGTAATTCTTGATAAGAAGTTTGGTGCTCCTACCGTAACGAAAGACGGTGTGTCGGTAGCAAAAGAAATCGATCTGAAAGATCCTATCGAAAACATGGGTGCTCAGCTGGTGAAAGAAGTTGCCTCGAAGACTGCTGATGCAGCTGGTGATGGAACTACTACTGCCACTGTGCTCGCTCAAGCTATCTATGCTCACGGTATTAAGAACGTGGCCGCTGGTGCCAATCCAATGGATTTGAAACGCGGTATCGATAAAGCTGTTGAAGCTGTTATTGAAAACCTTCACAAGCAATCCAAGAACATTAAAGGTTCACAGGAAATCGCCCAGGTGGCAACAATCTCTTCCAACAATGATTTTGAAATCGGAAAGATGATTGCCACTGCCATGGATAAAGTGGGTAAGGATGGTGTTATCACGGTAGAAGAAGCAAAAGGAACTGAGACTGAAGTGAAGACGGTAGAAGGTATGCAGTTCGATCGTGGTTATTTGTCTCCTTACTTCGTAACCAACACTGAAAAAATGGAGGCTGACTTAGAGCATCCTTATGTGTTGATCTATGACAAGAAGATTTCTTCCATGAAAGAACTTCTTCCTGTACTGGAAGCAACTGCACAAACCGGCAAACCTCTTTTGATTATTTCAGAAGAAGTAGAAGGTGAAGCACTCGCAACACTGGTAGTAAATAAGATTCGTGGCGCACTGCGCGTGGCTGCTGTGAAGGCTCCTGGTTTTGGAGATCGCAGAAAGGCTATGCTGGAAGACATCGCTATCTTAACTGGTGGTAAAGTAATTTCAGAAGAAACCGGTATGAAGCTGGAAGATGCAAAACTGGAATATCTTGGCCGTGCTGAAAAAATCAATATTGACAAAGACAATACCGTCATCGTTAATGGTGCTGGAAAGAAAGCTGATATTCAAGGCCGAGTAAATCAGATCAAATCTCAAATTGAGGTGACTACTTCTGATTACGATAAGGAGAAATTACAGGAGCGTCTGGCCAAACTTTCGGGTGGTGTTGCTATCCTTTACATAGGAGCAGCTACTGAAGTTGAAATGAAAGAAAAGAAAGACCGTGTTGACGATGCATTGCATGCAACCCGTGCAGCGGTTCAGGAAGGTATCATCCCAGGTGGTGGTGTAGCGTATATCCGTGCTATTGAAGCATTGAAAAATTTACCTACTGATAACGAAGATCAGACAACCGGTGTAAACATTGTTCGCCTGGCCCTTGAAGTCCCCTTTGCGTGTGATCGCTGAAAATGCTGGTCAGGAAGGATCTGTGATTGTTAACAAGGTTCGTGATGGTAAGAAAGACTATGGTTATAACGCCCGTGACAATAAGTTTGAAGACTTCTTTGCTGCTGGTATTATCGATCCAACTAAAGTAGCTCGTCTTGCATTGGAAAACGCTGCTTCTATAGCAGGATTATTGTTGACAACCGAAGCGGTTGTATCTGAAATTCCTGAAGATAGAGAAGCTCCTTCCATGCCTCAGGGCGGAGGTGGAATGGGCGGAATGATGTAATTCATCATTCACCTCAATAAAAAAAGGCTTTGCACCCGGTGCAAAGCCTTTTTTATTTAATTTTAATAATCTGAAAATGTTAGCCATGAAAGTTCACGAAAGTTTTAGTGATTATGTCCTCTTTCTCTACATACACATGGCGCTGGCTGATGGTACTTTGCATCCACAGGAGGAAATGGTAATACTCGATAAACTAACCAGATTGTTTCCATTGGAAGGAAATCCAAAAAAGAAGTTTGACGAAGCTGTGGCCGCGTACAAAAACTTTGACAAGTCAACAATGGATGAGTTTATACATCACTCATTCAAACATTTCAATCATATAAAATTCGCACACCGGTATAAAGTGTATACCGACATGTATGATATTATCCACGCAGATGGAAAAGTTGATGAAACCGAAACGGTTGCCATTAATACCTTAAAAAAGATTATAGACCTGGGAGCCTCTGATCGCTCCTGAGTTTTATTCTGTTTGCTCCTTCTTGATTCCAATCCGGTAAAGCATAAGCCCCATAGCGGCAAAGCACAACACACCAAGTAGGTTGTAACCATTGTTCCCCAGTAGTTGCGACAATCCATGCTCAGCGCTGACTGACTTTAATCCTTCAAATATTTTATCATTCACTGATAGCAGGGCAACCACAACTCCGGCCAGTGCGCCTCCGGCAATCAGACCGGTAGCGAACAAGCTTCCTCTTCCCAATTCTTCATCTTGTTTTTCTTCGCCTTTTTTCTCGGCTCGCCAGTCAATTACACCCTTTATTGCACCGCCAATAAATATCGGCAGCGTGGTTGACAAAGGAAGGTAGAGACCAATGGCAAATGCCAGCGCCTTGATGCCGCATAGTTCAATCATGACAGCAATGAAAACACCTACCATCACAAACTGCCAGTCGAGATTATAGGATAAAATACCTTTTGCCAGGGTAGCCATCAGGGTAGCCTGAGGAGCAGAATATCGCTCACTTCCTATGGCATGGGTAATGCCCTGCGCGGCCATATCCGCTGTGGGTGTGTCCAGTACTTTTACTACAATGCCAATAGCGATGGATGAAACAATCGCTCCTATAAACAAAGCCAGCTGCTGATATTTTGGAGTCGCACCAACTATATATCCTGTTTTTAAATCCTGTGATGTGGCACCCGCATTGGCTGCCGCAATACAAATCATGCCTCCCACAACCAATGCGAGTGGTTCATATAGTTTACCACTCCATCCCACGGCAGTGAAGATCAGGCAAGTACCCATCAGGGTAGCGATGGTCATTCCTGAAATCGGGCTGTTGCTGGAACCCACAAGACCGACAATGCGACTGGCCACGGTAACGAAAAAGAAACCGAAGATAATGATGAGAATACCAATCACCAGTTTCTCTAAAATACTATCCCCTGGAATAACCTGATCAGGCAACAATGCAATAAGAGTCACCAGAATTACACTTCCGATGATCACTACCTTGAATGACAAATCCCTGTCGGTACGGGCAATGCTGACTTCACTCTTTTCCTTTAATGAAGAAACACTCTCTTTGAATGAACTTACAATGGTCGGTAATGTTTTTATCAATGTTATCATACCACCTGCAGCAACAGCACCCGCACCAATCTGCCTGATGTAAGCAAAGTAAATTGCAGGAGCAGGATTCGCAAAAGTCTTCGCCACCGGATCCCAGCCACCTCTTCCTCCTGCTGTATTTATATCCGCCAGATAGCCAAGCTTCACCAGTTGTGCAGCAATCATACTACTATCGACCAATGTAGATAACAATGGAATCATGGCCCACCATGCAAGCACAGAACCTGCTACCAGCACACCACCTATTTTCGGGCCGATGATATAACCAACGCCCATGTATTCAGGTGTGATTTCTCCATTGATTGTTGCAGAAGGCCAGAACTTATTCACCTGACTTGTCACATACGTGGGTGCCTCTGAAATCACATGAAATACTTTTTGAAGAACCGCATAAAGCATCGCGATCCCCATACCAATGAAAGCAGTTTGTGCAAACACGCCACCTTTCTCACCGGCCTGCAACACGGACGCGCAGGCTGTTCCTTCTGGGTAGGGAAGCGTGCCATGTTCTTTAACGATGAGTGATCTCCTGAGTGGGATCATCATTAACGTACCCAGCATACCACCAAAGGCAGCCAGAATTAATATAGTGAGGTAGTTGAAGTAACCTTCTCCTACACTTGTTCCATTTTCACCGGGTGATAAAAACAAAAAGCCAGGCAGTGTAAATACCACACCAGCTGCGATGGACTCGCCAGCAGAACCTGCAGTTTGTATGATGTTGTTTTCAAGAATAGTGGTCTTTAGAAATTTTCTACCTAGCGTAATGGCGATCACGGCAATCGGTATGGATGCGGAAACAGTAAGTCCGGCTTTCAATGCCAGATATACTGTAGAGCATCCGAATAAAATGCCGAACAAGGCACCGAATACTACTGACTTTACGGTGAACTCCGCTACATTTTGTTCAGGAGCAATGTAGGGTTTGAAAACTTTTTTGGTGTCTTGCATACATGAATCAGTTTATATTGCCCATTAGTTTTCTGATAGGCTTACCTAATAAAAGAAGAATCACTCCTGAAATTAAAGTGGTCTGCACAATAAACCAAAAGAGATCAGGCATCAATTGTGGATTGGCTACGATAGCTGCATCATCCATTTCACCAGCCATTAGTCCGGCAATAAGGTTACCAAATGCAGTGGACATAAACCAGATACCCATCATCTGTCCTACCAGCTTCTTGGGTGCAAGTTTAGTCATGGCACTAAGCCCCACTGGGCTTAAAAATAATTCACCTACGGTATGTAAAAAATAGGTGAGTATGAGCCACATCCATATGGGTTTTGAACCTCCTCCTATCTGTTGTGAAGCAATGGCCACTGCGGCAAACCCAAGCCCTAGAAAGATAAGTCCCATACCAAATTTCACAGGCGTACCGAGCACCAAATTCTTTTTCGATAACCATATCCAAAGCCAGGCAAAGACCGGTGATAAAGCAATAATAAAAATGGAGTTCACTGACTGAAACCAACTGGCAGGAATCTCCCATCCAAAAAACATTCTGTCAGAGTAGCGCTTGGCAAAGAGATTCAAAGATGATCCTGCTTGTTCAAACCCCGACCAAAACAAGGCTGAAAAAATAAAGAGCACTCCGATCACCATGATTTTCTTCTTTTCTTCACTGGTCAATTTCTCAAACAAAAGCACATAGGCAAAGAAAAGAGTAGCGGTAACAAAAATCACAACGCCTGAAATACCTGCTACCAACACAGGATCAAATGTTATCAGACCTGAGAATGAAAGCGCAAGAATGGCAACCAGTACAATAATAAATATCCAAAGCACTGTTTTAATATTCTTGTCACGCCTGGCCTGCTTTATTGGATCGTCCAATTTAGCGGGCTCAAGACCTACATCTCCCAGATGCTTTTCGGTTAGTTTGTATTGAACTAAACCTAAAGCCATTCCTAAGCCTGCTACACCAAAGCCATAATTCCAGGCGATCTGCTCCCCAATATAGCCAGTGATAAGCGGAGCTATAAATGCACCGAGATTGATGCCCATATAAAATAATGAAAAACCTGCATCACGTTTAGTTTGCTCAGAAGCTGGATACAAGCCACCAACAATTGAACTAATGTTGGGTTTCAAAAGACCAACTCCTAATACGACAACGACCAAACCAAGAAAAAAAGTTTGAGGTTGAGGTATCATCAGGAAAATGTGTCCTACGGTAATGAAACAACCTCCGATAAACACGGCCTTTCGTTGACCAAAAAAATTATCAGCAAGCCATCCCCCAGGCAATGCCAGCAGATAAACAAACATGGTATATAAACCATAGATGGCAGCGCCATTCTTTTCATCCAGACCTAAGCCACCATTCTCAACGGTATCTACTAAAAACAAAAGCAGAAGAGCTCGCATTCCGTAGTAGCTAAATCGTTCCCACATTTCTGTAAAAAACAAAGTGGCCAGCCCGCGTGGATGTCCAAAAAAAGTTTTGTCTGTACTCATAGACCAGGTTCAGGGTTTTTCGAAAGTATGGGTATTAATTCAAATTATCAACAATGTTTTATTCAGAAGCGAATGGCGAAAATGAAATGGAAGTCAGCGCTGACAAAAGATGTAACGTCATTAATACAGATGAATAAAGATCAGTGAATTTTTATCAGAAATGTTCGCTCAATCAGAAAAACAATTGCGACCTATCTACGTCCTGATTGAAAATTTATTGTCGTGCATTAAATCAGGTGAAAGACATTTCCAAAATATGCTGTACTGAAAAGTAAATCAAAAAGCCAATCCAACACTGATTTTCAATTCTTCCCATGCACCTCAATTTACATTGCATCCATTAAGTCAGATCCTGGAAACCTTCGAACAGATTCTTCTAATTTATTTTATTACCTGAAACAACTATTACATCTATAATAAGATGACGGAAGGACGATATCGGAAAAAATCATCATGAAGATGCGATCATGCAATCTTTAAATTAATAACCTTTACCTTCCTTCAAATTCCGTCAGATAATAGGTATGATGTTGATTATCAATTATTTTTAGATATCTCTAAATTAGTAGGTGCAAGGCAAGAATATCATTTTTGTAAAACCATGAAAACCTTAACTATAATTTTGTTTACATCGCTTTTTCTTTTTTCATGCAAACAAAAAGAATCACGATATTCAAGAGAGAATTGGGCTTCCTACCTGGGAGATAAAAGTGTTTCGCATTATTCTGAGTTGTATCAGATTACAAAAAAAAATGTAAGTAGACTTAGGCAAGTTTGGGTCTACGATGGGGGTAATACAGACGAGACAGATCGAACTCAAATTCAATGTAACCCATTAATAATTGATGGAGTGCTTTATGGCACGACCGCCACACTAAAACTGTTTGCGTTGGATGCCGCAACCGGAAAACAACTGTGGCTATTTGATCCTAATAAAGATTCTGTTATCGCGAAAGCGGTAAATCGAGGGATAGCTGTTTGGCAAGGAGAGAAGGAACAAAGGTTATTTTTTGCTTTAGGTGCATATTTATTTGCAATCGATCTTTATACGGGAGCACTAATTCCTTCCTTTGGCAAAGGTGGGAAAATTAATCTAAAGAAAGGACTTGATCGTGATGTTGATGATCTCCATTTCTCTGCAAACACTCCAGGAATAATTTACAAAGACCTATACATCATCGGTGGAACGGTTTCTGAGAATATAGGTCCTGTACCCGGACATATCAGAGCATTTGATGTTCGGACTGGTGAAATGAAATGGATCTTTCATACGATTCCTCACCCGGGTGAATATGGCTATGAAACATGGCCGGAAGATGCATATCTAAAAAGCGGTGGCGCTAACGTTTGGAGTGGCTTTAGCCTTGATGTGGAAAGAGGAATTGTATATGCTCCCACAGGTTCACCTTCCTTTGATTTTTATGGTGGAGACCGGATTGGTTCAAATCTTTTCGCGAATAGTATTATTGCATTAGACGCCAATACCGGAAAAAGAATTTGGCACTATCAAACAGTTCATCATGATTTATTTGATTACGACTTACCGGCTCCACCTAATCTCGTAACCATCGAAAAAGATGGAGAGAAAATTGACGCCATCGTGCAGATATCAAAAATTGGATTTCTATATGTTTTAAATCGGGTAACAGGCGAACCGATTTACCCGATTGTTGAAACAAAGGTGCCCGTCTCTGATCTGGAGGGTGAGGAATCATGGCCAACCCAACCTATTCCCACCGTTTACCCGCCCTTTTCAAGAACAATATTGACAGAAGAAGATTTAGCGATACGATCGGAGGAAGCGAGTGCATTTGCCAAAGCGCTATGGGAAAATAGTTTAAAAGGAGAACTTTTTATTCCTCCCTCTGAGCAAAGTAACCTTCTTTTTCCGGGCATGCATGGTGGAGGTGAGTGGGGTGGTGCCGCAGTTGATCCAACTACGAATGTGCTATATGTTAATTCAAATGAAGGCTCATATCAATTGAAAGTATCAAAATATACGGCCTCTACTCCCGGTGAAGAAATTTATAAGACGGTATGTCAATCTTGCCACGGGGTCAACAGGCAAGGCGGTACTATGTTTGGTAATGTACCTTCTTTAATTCACGTCAAAGATTCTTTGACCAAAAGTGAAATGATAAATATTATCACCAAAGGAAAGGGCATCATGCCTGCTTTTACTTCTCTTCAAACCAGTGAAATAGAAAGCGTAGTAAATTTTTTAAGAGGAATTGAAACGGACACTGCAAAAAGAAAGAAACCCAACTGGCCCTATCCCTATACCTATGATGGATACAAAATAGATGTAGCCCCTGATAAACTACCATTTATCAGACCACCATGGGGACAACTAACAGCCATCGATCTGAATTCTGCAGAAATAAAATGGCAAATTCCGCTTGGAGATATAGACTCATTAAATATCCCAGGTCATCCGGTTACCGGAACACTAAACTATGGCGGCCCTGTTGTTACTGCGGGAGGAGTAGTTTTTATTGCAGCGACAGCGGATTCCAAAATCAGGGCGTTTGATAAAGATACTGGCGAACTACTTTGGGAATCTCAATTGCCCAATGCGGGTTTTGCTACGCCTGCTACGTATTCGGTCGATGGAAAACAATATCTTGTGATTGCCTGTGGAGGAGGAAAGGGTGGTTTAAAATCAGGAGATAGTTATGTCGCTTTTGCACTTGGAAATGACTGAAGCGTACTTTATACTTTCGTTGGAGCAATTGTCTAAAGCCAAAATTTAATTGATCTTATCAACAGGAATTTTTTTAATTATCAAACTCCTAAATTTATGTATAAACACTTTTGCATTCTCTGTCTCGCTCTCCTAACGTGTGGAACGATCTCTGCCCAGAACGGAACGGTTGTCGGCAAGTTCACCATTGAACACCCCACTTTGCTCAATCTTGGATTCGAGTGGTCGATTTCAGGTGATGCTAATCGCAATGCTAAAGTCGAAGTTAAATTCCGGGCAGTCGGAGAGAATTTCTGGCGTGACGCCATGCCACTCGTACGGATAGGCGGAGAACGGGTCTTTCGTGCCAGAGAGCATCTCGATTATACAGTGCCAGATGGCTTTGCAGGTAGCATTCTCAACCTGAAGCCAGGTACAGAATATGAATGCCAATTCCAAATGTCTGACGTTGATGGAATCAAAGGCGAAGCTAAACACACAGTCAAAGTCAAAACCCGTACCGAACCACAGTCTTTCAGCGGGGGACGCACCTTACATGTCTATCCACCCGACTTTGATGGTCCTCGCGAGGAACCCAATTTCACTGGCCTACTACAAGCCTACTATGGTGCAGGTCTCGGAGATTGGTCAGTTGTCTGGGAACAACGCGCTCAAGCCGGGGACATCCTGCTCATGCATGCTGGACTCTATCGTGTTGAGCGACTTGATTATGTAGATCCAATGATGACCCCTTTTGACGGATTACTGTCTCTCACCTTAAAAGGAACGTTGGAAAAACCTATCACCATAAAGTCGGCAGGCGATGGTGAAGTGATAATCGATGGAGACAACAATCACCGCCTTTTTGATGTTATGGCTTCCACCTATCATATCTTCGATGGGCTCACATTCCGTAACACCGATATCGCCATCTTCGCTGGCCAAAAAGAAGTCGCTGGAGCGGTTGGTCTTGCGGTGAAGAATTGTCGTTTTGAAAATGTTGGGGCAGCTGTCTGGACTGAATATGCCGGCTCTTCAGATTTTTATATCGCAGACAACCTTATCCTTGGGAGAGACGACCGTTTCCGACTTATCGGCTGGGGAGGACGACCTCGAACACCAGATAAAATTAGCTGGCCAGAACCACTTTACAAATCTCATCGCTTGGTGAGCTACTACGGCATAAAAGTGTATGGGCCAGGCCACGTTATCGCTCATAATTCCATCGCTTATTTCCATGATGCTATTGGCATCTCAACCTATGGTTCGCCAGAAAGCGACCCGGAGCGTAGAGCTTCCTCCATTGATATTTATGGAAATGATATGCACATGTTGAATGATGATTTTATTGAGACAGACGGAGGTGTGCACAATGTACGTGTATTCAAAAATCGGGGCGTCAATGCAGCTGCAAGCGGATATAGTGCACAGCCTGTATTTGGAGGGCCTATCTATTTCTATCGGAATATTGCCTATAACATCCCAAAAGGCTCCACATTTAAATTCTCTGCTAAACCTGCAGGTTTATTTGTGTTCAATAACACGTTGATCACCGATCAAGCGAGAACAGAACCCTATTCTAATTCTCACTGGCGTAATAACCTGTTTCTGGGCGGTGACTTAACAGGAAGGGAAATAATGGCCTGGCCCAATGCCACAGAAGCCTATAGTTCGGATTACAACGGATACAGGCCCAGCAAGGGAGTCAAGGACGCGTACAAATGGCTCGCACCATCAAAGGGAGGAACTATGTATACGCCAAAGCCTGAGGATTGGCAGAAGTTTAAGACGCTTGCAGATATGAGCGCAGCTACCGGACAAGAAAAACATGGTATGGAAATAGACTATGACATTTTTGAGAATCTATCTCCACCTGATCCGACCAAAATATATGCTGTTCACCATGCCATGGATCTGAACTTTAACCTGAAACCAACCAGCAAACCAGTAGATGCCGGGGTAGTAATTCCTACACTTAATGAAGATTTTGTTGGGAAGGCTCCAGACCTTGGCGCGGTTGAAGTTGGTGCACCACCCGTACATTATGGCCCACGGTGGCTAACATGGATACCATTTTATCGCTAATAGGTGAACAGTCAGCAGATGCTCTTTTTATTATGAAAAGAAGAACCTTTATAAAACAAACTTCAGAGATGGCAGGAGGTCTGGCACTTTTACCATTTATTCCGGGATGTGGTGGTTCTTCTGACCAGGACTATCCGATAATTGATACGCACCAACATCTTTGGGATCTTGAGCGATTTCCTTTAAGCTGGGTAAAGCCTCCTTTAAGTAAGAGTTTTTTGATGGATGATTATAGGGAGGCAGTTGAAAACCAAAATGTGGTAAAGGCTATTTATATGGAAGTAGCAGTGCCTTCCGAACAGCGGAAAGAGGAAGCACTGTGGGCCCTTGCATTATGCGAAGATCCTGAGAATCCCACTGTAGCAGCTGTGATCCGCGCACATCCAACAGATTCAGATTTTGAGTCTTACATGAATTCATTTGAGGGGAATCCCAACCTGAAAGGAATCCGGTATTTTTTTGGTAATGAAGAAGAAATTCTATTACCTCAGGTAATAAAAAACATTAGGTTACTCGGTGAAATGGGGCTCAGTTTCGATCTTAATCTATCACCTGAATGGCTTCATCATGGTAATCAGTTGCTCGATAAATGTCCCGACACCCGGTTCATTCTAAATCACTGTGGTAATGCTGATCCAATGGCTTTTTTCCCTACCGAAAAAGAAATGCCAAGGAAACCTAAACATGACCGGGATAAATGGTTGAAAGACGTAGAACTGCTATCACAGAGAAATAATATCGTCTGTAAAATTTCAGGACTCGTAGATAATGTCTCTACCTATTCATTAATCGCTGCTGACCTTGCACCGGTTGTCAATCATTGTATTGATGTCTTTGGTCCGGATAGGGTCATGTTTGCAAGCGACTGGCCAGTTTGCCTGGTGAATATGCCTTTGGCAAAGTGGATAGATACCTTGAAAGAAATCGTATCTGATCGTCCTTCAGTTGACCAACGCAAATTATTCCATGACAACGCGTCCAACTTTTACAGGCTTGGGTGATTAACATATTGGCCTCAATATGTTCTTCATTCTGTGCTGGCCTTCCCTACTAATGGGGTTCTTCACAATAGGTATTACTTAATCTATATCAACAATATGTTCTCCGGATCAAATTGATACCTTAAGGCGGCTTAGCGAAGGACGCGATCTTTAGTTTATATGTTCATACTAAGAAGAATGTTTGATTTAGTCTTCACTGCCATATTTGTTTTAAAACATCTTCCAACAATTAAAAATTAATGATAGTGGTTTAACCTTAGTTGTCTTGAGTTCTGGGCTGGTTGCTGTTGGTGGACGAGTTAATTGATTTTCATCTTAACTGAAGTTTGATAGTCTGTGTAGTGAATATATTTTTTTACGTTAAGCCATAATACGCCAGGAGATCCTTCCCGGGTATGATTTCGAATAGCAAAAGGACGCACATTATCATATTCCGAATGGCTTGTGATATTTTCCACATTCCAGTCCTTTCCCTTGTTCGGTGTAACCCATTTTTCTATTTCGAATATCCCATTTTTGGAGGCTGACAAGTAGACTACGGAGGGATCAGCATGATCCAGGGCAATTCCTCCTGAATAATTTGGTTCGCGTTCAATTGTTCCATCCGGTGTTTGTGGAAACCAGCTACCGGAATCTTTCAACCTGTAGTGATTCCACTGGTTGTTGTCCCACATACTATAATAATAGACATGACTGCTGTCGTTTGGAAACCGTGAATAAACAAGCACAGGGTTGCCTTCTTTATTTTCGGCCACATCCCATATCCATGCCTTTTCTTTAGTTGGCCTGGCATCGTAAACCATGTCAGAATTTTGTGGTTGTAGGGGCAATGCCGACCAATCCATAATTTTTTCTCCGCTTGCCTTGTGCAAAACGCCATCGCGGTATTTTGCATAATAAATAGAGTTGGTTGGCTCCGCATTTGGATGTCCATCTGTGAAAGCGAAATGGATAACATCTTTGTTGTTGGAGGCAATCTTGATATAAGGACGCCTGTTATTATAGATACGCTCTGGCAGAATCAAAATTTTTCCCGGCTCCCAAGTTCTTCCATTATCAGAAGAAATAGAAAAATTAGGTTTGAAATCCGCCCCACGCCAAAAGAGATAGAGTTTATCTTTTTCGTTGGCTAGTTGGCAAATGTTCGTGTAGGTATAGGTGTTAGAAAGTCCTTCGTAGGCAATGGTATCGTTTAACTTTAATTCTTCCATCGGTTCCCACTCTGAAATGCTTTCTGCATTCTTTGCCTTGGCCAAATAGATTGGATCCGATTCAGCATGTTTTGTGTAAAAGACCAAGAGTTTCCCTTTCCGGTCAAAAATTAGACTGGGGTTGTCGTGATCATCCACTTCTAGATTCTGATGCAACACCGTTGTTTCAATGCGCCTGGTATTGTGATCGTATAAGCCAACTACAATGTTGCCCACGCTATCCACCCATCCCGCATAAGTTCTGCTGTATTTCCCTTGATAGTAAATAGCCCTCGGATCGGAAAACCAACACCATGCACCGTTGCCTGTTAAGGAGAGATAAGACTCACCTTTCTTCAGAGCATCCCGTTTTGAATGACTGTTGCATCCGTATAGTAGGCATGCCAAAAAAAAGGATAAAAGAAAAAACTGGAATCTTCCAAAGCCGAGTCGCCTGGACTTACTTCTTATCTTAATCACCTTGTGCTTATCCATATAAATTCTTCATTTAATTTTGCATATTCAGCAGATAACTAATTTTTATAACTACCCCAATTTAATGCATGGTTAAAGAAGTGTTGTAATTCTTTCTGGGTTGGATTGTCCTGATTAATCAGATCGATGAACATCGTACTAAGATCAACATGGTTCTGAAGATTCTCGATAATTTCAGATTCACCGTTCTCTATGGCAAGTTCGAGCAGTTCTTGCGCCTCCCTCTTTTGTAACTATTAGCCGGAAGCATTTTAGCTGCTACCCCAATTGTTGCATAACTCGGAAAATAAGTCCGCATTAGGGTTCGCAATAAAAGTTTTAAAAAGAAAAGCCCTGAATATCAGGGCTTTAAAGTTTTACACTTGTAGTCTGTACGGGAATCGAACCCGTGTTACCAGAATGAAAATCTGGTGTCCTAACCCCTAGACGAACAGACCGTCTTAAATTTTCGAGCCGCAAAGATAAATCGAGTAACTGCATTTGCAAACGTGAACCGGTAAAAAAGTTATTACACCATTACTTTATTTCATTGGTTTTGGCAGCCAGGAAGTCTATTTTTGACATCGCAATTTAAACACTAAATAACACATGACTAAAGTCGGAATAAACGGATTCGGTCGCATCGGTCGCCTTGCTTTCAGAGCTGCCATGTCGCGCAAAGACATTGAAATAGTGGGTATCAATGATCTCGTAGATCCAGATTACATGGCCTACATGTTAAAGTATGACTCTACCACGGAAGATTTGACGGCACTGTAGAAGTGAAAGACGGTCAACCTTATTGTGAACGGAAAAAAAATCCGGGTAACCGCAGAAAAAGATCCTGCCAATCTGAAATGGAATGAAGTAGGCGCTGAAATCATTATCGAATCAACCGGTTTATTCCTTACCCAGGCCGATGGTCAAAAGCACATCGCAGCCGGAGCCAAGAAGGTTGTATTCTCTGCACCCGCCAAAGATGATACACCTACTTTTGTAATGGGTGTTAACCATAAGAAACTTAACTGCTGCACATACTATCGTTTCAAACGCATCGTGTACAACCAACTGCCTGGCCCCTATCGCCAAGGTGTTGAACGATAAGTTTGGAATAGCTGAAGGCTTGATGAGCACCGTACATGCTGTAACAGCAACACAAAAAACCGTTGACGGACCTTCTGCCAAAGACTGGAGAGGTGGCCGCGGTGGTTTCTCAAATATTATACCTTCATCAACCGGTGCTGCCAAAGCAGTAGCATTGGTAATTCCTGAGTTGAAAGGAAAACTTACCGGTATGTCTTTCCGCGTTCCTGTGGCAGATGTATCTGTAGTGGATCTTACCGTGAAACTAGATAAGGCTGCGTCATATGAAGACATCAAGAAGGCTATGAAAGATGCATCGGAAGGTGAACTGAAAGGAATTTTAGGATACACCGAAGATGATGTGGTGTCACAGGATTTCGTAGGAGATGCACGCACCTCTATCTTTGATGCGAAAGCAGGTATTGCCCTGAACGACAAGTTTGTGAAAGTAGTGGCCTGGTATGATAATGAGTGGGGATATTCCAACAAGCTTATTGATCTTGTTCAGGAACTGGCGAAGTTTTAATCAGTTAAAACTGACGTGAAATAAAGTGAAGACGCTCGCAAGGGCGTCTTTTTTTATTACAAACCGTCTGATCGGGTGTGCCGAAAACCGGGAATGTTGAAATCTGACATTTCAATCCTGTGTTGTAGCTTTGGTAAATGGACTTCAGCAAGGAAACATTTCTTCATAACCTGGCGCAAACCTCGCCCTACCCTTTCCTTATTTCCATTGAGCGGGCCCAGGGAATTTATCTGTATAGCCCTGATGGAAAGAGTTACATAGATATGATTTCCGGTATCGGAGTTAGCGCAATCGGGCACCGGCATCCACATGTGATCAAAGCGATTAAAGATCAACTCGACAAACATTTGCATGTGATGGTGTATGGGGAATACATTCAAGCCACACCCAACAAACTTGCCCGAAAGCTGGTGAGCCTATTGCCTCCATCGCTCAACTGTTGCTATTATGTAAACTCAGGAACAGAAGCGAATGAAGCTGCACTGAAACTTGCAAAAAGAGTTACAGGAAGAACGGAAATAATTTCATGCAGAAAATCATATCATGGAAGCACACATGGTTCACTGAGTGTATCCGGCAACGAAATAAAAAAACAAGCATATCGTCCACTCTTACCGGATATACGGTTTATAGATTTTAATAATCCCAGTCAACTTGAGCAAATCAGTGAACGCACTGCCTGCGTGATCATGGAAACGATACAGGGTGATGCCGGAGTGCGCATTCCCGATCGTGCCTATCTGCAAGCGGTGAGAAAGCGTTGTGATGAAACCGGAACGTTATTGATACTCGATGAAATACAATGCGGCATGGGGCGCACTGGAAAACTATTCGCCTTCGAACATTTTGGCATTGTGCCCGATATACTCACCATAGCCAAAGCCTTTGGTGGCGGATTACCTATCGGAGCGTTTATCGCATCGGAAGAAAAAATGAAACAGCTTACACATGATCCAATCCTTGGCCATATCACCACGTTTGGCGGAAACCCTGTATGCTGTGCATCAGCATTGGCCACGCTGGAAGTAATCGAAAATGAAAACCTGCTTGCACACGTTGAGCGCAAAGGTCAATTGATTGAACAACTGATACAACATCCTAAGGTCAAAGAAGTAAGAAGAATAGGTTTACTGTTTGCCTTCGATTTTGAAAATGAAGCTATCGTAAATAATATCGTGCACTATGCGAAAGAGCATGGCGTGATCTGTTACTGGTTTTTATCACATCCTTTTAGTTTTCGCATTGCTCCTCCTCTTACCATTACAGAAGATGAAATAAAAAATGCGTGCTCCATTATAATGGATGCCATTGAACAAGCTTAACTTGCCACACTATGAACCCTCAAGAACCTCCTTTCAACCGACTGGATTATACCTACAAAGTATTAATGGTGCTGGCGCTGATCCTTGTGGGCATAATCCTGATGCGCGATATTGTGATACCCCTGATGATTGCAGGTATTCTTACCGTTGTGTTAATTCCATTCGTTAAAAAGATGGAAAGGAAAATTTCCTCCACACTGGCGATCTCTATTGTATTGCTGAGCACGTTCACCTTGTTTATACTGGTGGGTATCCTGATCGTAAATCAGCTGGCATCGCTGGTGCAAGATCTTCCCAATCTCGAAATAAAGTTCAATTCCTGGATAGATCAAATCAGCAGTTCATTGCAAAGCGAACTGGGGATGAGCGTGAAAGAACAAAATCAGCTATTGAAAAATAGTCTTACCACACTGGGAGGTTACGCTACGGGATTATTATCGGCCACTACCAATGTGATTTCATTGTTGATTCAGATACCCATTTATATTTTCCTATTCCTTATCTACCGCGATCGGTTTAAATCATTTTTTAAAAGTCTGCTATCAGAAAAAGATGAGCTCACGTGGAAAAAAGATGTGGAGAATGTAGTACAAGGTTACATTTCAGGACTGCTGCTGGTTACCATTATTGTTGCCGCACTTAATAGTGCCGGTCTGTTGATATTAGGTATCGATCATGCTGTCTTTTTCGGAATACTCTCAGGAATACTTACCATAATCCCCTACATAGGGATATTTATCGGGTCGCTGCTGCCGGTAATCATGGCGCTACTTACCAAAGACAGCATGTGGTATCCGGCCGGAGTGGTTATTATTTTTTCCATTGTTCAATTCCTTGAGGGAAACTTCATCACGCCACGAATTACGGGCTCTAAAGTGAGTATCAACGCGCTGGCAGCCATCATTGCATTGTTGATCGGAGGGAAAATCCTCGGTATAGCCGGAATGATATTGGCGGTACCTGCGCTCGGGATAATCAAAATCATACTCTCCAACACTACACACCTGAAACACTTTGTTACTCTGATTGAGGATACACCCGCTGAAAGAGTCTCAGAAGAAAATTATAAGCATTCTGATCTTTAATTCATTCTTTAATTTTTTAAAAAAGGTGTGATAAAAGTGCGCTCATTGAACAAAAAGCACGAATGACGATTTCATCACTCCACTGAAATAAATGAGCTGCAAAAAGCCTGGAAAATCTGATTGAACCATTTTATCACCACTTATCCATCAGGAAACAACAATATTAAAATTTCGCCTGCTGCAACTTTGATCAACATGATTAACATCTTAACTTTCCGAATTGCGAAAGAAAATGCCTATCTCAATTACTGCAGTCTGGCATATTCTCAACACTGCGAATAGAATTAACTGGTTAAAGTCCCCACAGGAAATTGAAGTCCTAATAATGAGATGTAATAAAGGGTCTGTGTCTGAATCATCACCAAATACATGGTGTTTCCATTCATTCATAATAATCCAGTTGTGCTTTTTATTATCCATGCCTTATTCAATAACTGGCCAGGTAGTGGCCTCTGATAATATACTGCTCGACAGCGGTATTAATAACGCTCTTAAAGTCTACTGGTCTGCAATAGGCAGCAACGCTCAGATATACAATGGGCCAGAATACAAAGAACTCCAGATCCATGAGTATGACACAGGGCATCCCTATTTTTTTGCTGATGACTGGATAACTGGCTCAATTGTATATGATGGTATCCTGTATACCAACGTATACCTCAAGTACGATATAACCTTTGATAAAATTGTTATTGAAAATAAATCCGGTAATTTAATAGAGGTTGACAAAAATAAAGTCGGCAGTTTTTCCCTGGTAAAATATAATTTTGTGAAATTAACGGGAGACAGTGTATCCATGTCTTCATTACCATCAGGATTCTTTAATGTATTACATGATGGAGAGGTTAAGGCATACGTGAAGCGTACCAAATGGATTCAACAAAAAATAGATGAAAATAAAAACACGAAAATATTCAAGGAGAAAACCAGGTATTACATTTACAAGGACACAACCTATTTTCCTGTCAACAATAAAAAATCAGTTTTTAGAGTTTTTTCTGATCGAAGGGCATTACTGAATAAGAAAATGTCTGAGAATGATATCTCCTTTAAAGCGAATCGAGAGCATGCCATAACTGAGTTAACCCGATTTTATGATGAATCTAAAGCTGTGAAATGATCTGCCTATACCGTTTTAGCTTTTCGTTGTTACTGTTGCAAATACTTTACCTACCTTCAACTGCTCAAAACAGAAGTGATACATTAATTACACAAAGTTTCACTGCAATTCAATTTGAAGTATTTGCCAGGCAGATTGAAGCGGATACCGAGTACAGATTCTTTTATGATCCGACCGCAGTCGATAGTTTGATTGTTAATCTTACAGTACAGCAGAAGCCAATTCAGTATGTACTCGCTCAGATTTTTGAGAACACAGAATTTAACTTTGCCATTGATGACCTTCATCATATTTACATCGTTAAGGGCATAGAAATACAAACACGACTGCCTGATTCGTTTAGCGTATTGCCTGCAAATACTTACAATAAATTTCAACTTGACTATTTAGAACAGGACGAAAAAGAAAAATCAGTGCTCCTTGCCGAAAACAGGCACTATGAGATTGGTAAGAAAACAGCAGAGCCAGGTGCTGGAAAAGCAACCATTGCCGGATATGTAAAATCAGCGGCAAGTGGTGAATCTATAATTGGTGCCTCTGTTTTCATAACCGATCCATTTACGGGTGCTTCTTCGGATCAGTTCGGTTATTTTTCATTGAACATTCCAAAAGGAAAGCATGAGTTGAACATCCGCAGTACCGGTATGAAACCTGCTATCCGTAAAGTAACTCTTTATTCCGATGGCAATTTAAATATCGAGTTGCTGGACGATGTTATCACACTAAAGGAAATTGTAGTTGAATCGGAGAGAGATAAAAATATATCCAGCAATCAGATGGGAGTGGTTCGTCTTGATTTCAAGACGCTGAAAAAAATACCCGCAGCATTTGGTGAGGTCGACTTATTTAAAGTAATGCTGACGCTCCCAGGTGTACAGACTGTAGGAGAAGGCTCGAGTGGTTTAAATGTTCGCGGTGGTGCAGCCAGTCAAAATCTTATTTTACTTGATGATGCCACCATTTATAATCCTTCCCATCTATTTGGATTCTTTTCGGCCTTTAATCCGGATGTAATGAAGAACGTAGAACTATATAAGAGCAGTATACCTGCAGAATTCGGAGGCAGGATTTCATCTGTTCTTGATGTAAATTCAAGAGAAGGCAATATGAAGAAATTTTCAGGCACAGGCGGGATTGGCCCCGTTACCGGAAGGCTGACCCTGGAGGGTCCAATCCTAAAGGACAAAATTTCATTCCTTGTAGGTGGCCGCTCAACGTATTCTGACTGGCTGTTAAATAAAATCCCTGGTGATGAACTCAAAAACAGTCAGGCCTCATTTTATGATTTGAATGCCAAAGTTAACTATGAAATCAACGACAAAAACAGTTTGTATGTAATGGGCTATACCAGCCGGGATCGTTTCAAACTCAACAGCGATACATTATATGAATACGGCACCAGAGCGGTTACACTGAAATGGAAACATAGTTTCAATACTAAATTGTATGCTGTACTTGGGGGTGGATACAGCGGATATGAGTATCAGATAAGCAGCGATAAAAATCCAGTTGATGCATTCAGGTTATTATATGCAATAAATCAAACCAATGCAAAAATAGATTTTAACTATTTTCCGATGCCCAAACATACTGTAAACATAGGCGGAAATATTATCCGGTACGAATTGTCACCTGGATCAAAAATCAACTCAGACCCTTCGGTAAATGACGACATCTTACCTGATGAACACGGTGTTGAAAGTGCTGTTTACATTGGCGATAATTTTGATGTTTCGCCACGGCTTTCCATTTATACAGGCCTGCGTTATTCATTTTATAATTTCCTGGGACCCCATGATGTATATCAGTACAAACCAGGCGAATCAAAAAGTGTTGAAAGTATCATCGATACGGTTTCTTTTGCTGATGGAAAATCAATTTCAAAATATCATGGACCCGAGTACAGGATCTCACTAAAGTATTCACTGCTCAAAGCCAGTTCAATAAAATTAAGCTACAACAGGACACGCCAATACATACAAATGTTATCCAACACAGCCGCCATTTCTCCTACTGATATATGGAAACTAAGTGATCCCTATATTAAACCACAGATAGGTGATCAATATTCCATTGGCTATTATAAGAATTTTAAAGGAAACTCCATTGAAACCTCTGTGGAGACCTACTATAAAACGATGGCGAACACAATCGATTATAAAGGAGGAGCCCAGTTACTGTTAAATCATCATATCGAAACAGACGTGATAAACGCTGAAGGAAAAGCCTATGGAGTAGAACTGATGGTAAAGAAAACGAATGGGAAAGCAAATGGATGGGTTACGTACACCTATTCACGATCACTGATAAAGTCCCAGAGTACTTTTACTTCAGAAACAGTTAATGGCGGCAACTACTATCCCAGTGATTACGATAAGCCGCATGCATTCAACTTTGTAGGGAATTATAAATTCAGTCACCGATACAGTACTTCGTTAAATTTAACATACAGTACCGGAAGACCAATTACGGTACCTATCGGTAAATATTCTATCGATGGAAGCTACCGGACATTATACGGTCCAAGAAACGGTGATCGCATTCCTGATTATTTCCGTATAGATTTTTCGGTGAACATTGAAGGTAATCATCGTATAAAAAAACTGGCACATGGTTCATGGACGATAGGCGTTTATAATCTTACCGGTCGAAAAAATGCCTATTCCGTATTCTTCGAATCACAAAACGGAAGAATACAAGGTTATAAGCTTTCAGTCTTTGGAAGTGCGATCCCAACCATTACCTATAATTTCAAGTTTTAAAAGTGAAAGCACAACTGGTGACCGCTGAAGAGAAATGCAGAAAATGAAAAGTAAGATATCGATACCGATCTTCTGCTGCCTCATGGGGGTACTTGCCAATGCATGTCTGGAGCCATATCAGGCACCGTCATCGAGAGAAGAAGTAAACAATCTCGTAGTGGATGGCTTTTTAAACGGCACAGATAGAAGGTGCACGATTTACCTTAGCCGGGCAGAGCCACTGGAAGCACCTCATATGCGAATAGTTGAAACGGGGGCTCAGGTTTTTTTGAAAGATGAAAGCGGCACCAACATCTTGCTTGGTGAAAGTGTGGCTGGTACCTATGAGGCATCGGATCTTCAGTTTAATGTGGGAAGTAAAATAATTTTAAAAATAACAACACGTGATAAGGTTGAATTTGAATCTCAGGCGGTAACCATACTTAAAACACCAAGCATTGACAGTGTAACCTGGGAAACGGATCAAACCGGAATACCTCTTTACATTTATGCCCACAATACAAGTGATGAAAACGGATACTACTTCTGGAAATATGAAGAAACGTGGTCCTACACCGCCCGCTTTGAGACTGCGGTTACCCTTGATAACAACCTCAATCTTATTCCATTGACCGAAAATATGTATCAATGCTGGAACAGTGAAAAATCAAAAGATATTTTAGTCGCCTCCTCAACAGTTCTGAATGACGACAGTGGCATTCTACAGAAATTCCCTCTTGTTACTGTTCCATGGGAATCGGAAAAATTGCAAACGCGTTACAGCGTGGAGATAGAACAACGCGCCATAAGCAAAGAAACATACGAATACCTTCAGGAACTAAAAAAGAACACTGAAAACCTGGGTACCCTGTTTGACCCGCTGCCTTCTCAACCTGTGGGCAATATAAAATGTCTGACTTTTCCGGATGAATTAGTGTTAGGGAATTTTACGGCAAGCACCATTGAACGAACCAGAATCTTCATTTCCACAATAGGACTGGAAAGGCCACCAGGAAAGATATCCGTTACGGGTAATGAAAGCTGCGAGCTGGTGGAAATCAGGAGCCGTGCAGATTGGGAATTATTCGCACCGGTATGGAATGGCACCGTTATGGATCCGGTAAAGGGCACGAGCCCCATCTGTGTTGATTGCAGAATAAGAGGCGGTACTAACATTAAGCCTGAGTTCTGGCAATGATACAACGATACTTAACCGTTATGAAAGTGATCTTCTTGATCTGCCTTACCATGGTAATCAGTTCGGGAATTGTATTCGGACAAAAGAAAGTGAGCTCTTTTGATCAGCTAAATGAAACGCTGGCCGATAAATTCAATTACTATAACAATCATCATCTTCAGGAGAAAATTTACGTCCACACTGATCGGTTTTCCTATATCACCGGGGAAACAATCTGGTTTAAGATTTATTGTGTTGACGGTTCATTTCACCGGGCACCTGCAATCAGTAAAGTGGCCTATGTTGAACTACTGGATGCTGATCACAAAGCCGTGCTGCAAACCAAGATTGCCTTGAAAGATGATGGCGCTGGAAATGGTACCTTATTTTTACCTGCATCAATTAGCTCGGGTAATTATTTAATCCGGGCTTATACAAACTGGATGAAGAACGCTGGTGCCGATTTGTATTACCATCAGCAAATAACAATTATTAATCCATTTGTGAATAGTACAACCACAGCACCATTGAGCGAGGCAAAATATGATGTGCAATTCTTTCCGGAGGGAGGTAATCTTGTGAATGGGCTTAAAAGCGTGGTAGGCTTCAGAGCTGTTGATCAAAATGGAATAGGTATTAAATTCCAGGGTGTTGTTATCAACGAAAAAAATGACACCATCACTGGATTCAGTCCATTGAAGTTCGGACTCGGAAGATTTGCTTTTACTCCTTCGAAAGGACATGAATACAGAGCAGTTATCACGGATGCCAATCAAAATAAATACACCTATAACCTACCAGCTGCCTTTGATGAAGGGGTGGTACTCCATCTCACGGAAACTTCTGACACAATAAGAATAGTGGTAAAGACTGTTTCAAATATAAATGCGATTCATTCAACAATTCATCTACTTGCCCATACACGACAAAAGGTCGTGATGTATGATACCCGATTGCTTCAAGACGGAGAGACGATGTTTATTCTTGATAAAAAATTGTTAGATGAAGGCATATCGCACATCACTATTTTTGATGACAATTTGATTCCGGTTTGCGAACGTCTGTTTTTCAAGAAGCCAACTGACAAATTAATTATTGATGCGAAACCCGTATCGAACAGCTATGGTCAACGTAAGAAAGTGAACATCCCGGTACTTGCACATTTTCATGATGGAAAGGGTATTACCATGGACTTGTCTGCCTCCATTTTTAAAATCGATTCCCTCGAAGAATCAGGTCAAAACATTATCAACTACCTTTTGCTAACCTCAGACCTGAAGGGAAATATTGAGTCTCCTGACTATTATTTTGAAAAAGAAAATACCAGGGAAAGGATAGAAGCATCCGACAACCTTCTATTGACACACGGCTGGAACCGCTTTAAATGGGAAGACATTGTACATGGCAATAAACACAGTGAGTATGTACCCGAATACAATGGCCATCAGATTAACGCACGGGTAACAAATATTTCAACAGGAGTTCCCGTAAAAGGCATTTTGACTTACCTGACTCCACGAGGAATCAATTCAAGGCCATACACTTCCATAAGTAATAATCAGGGAGCGCTTCTTTTTGAAACACATAATTTCTCAGGGCAAAATGAACTAATTGTGCAACTAAACACACGCAATGACTCACTGTATAGGGTTGAAATTCTTAGTCCCTATTCAGAAAAAAAATCGGGCTACGCTATCCCTGAACTTCATTTAAATCCAGCTTCAATTAACATAATAGAGCAACGCAGCATACATATGCAGGTGCAGAGTATTTTCTTTAAAAATCAAAACAGTTTACTAAAAAAACAATTCGTTGACAATACGGCATTTTACGGAACTCCCGACAAAATTTTTAACCTGGATGATTATACACGGTTTCCGACCATGGAAGAAGTAATGCGTGAATATGTGAAGGGGGTTATGGTCAGAAAGCAGAATGATGTTTTTCGCTTTTCAAATTACGATCAGTTGAACAGATCGTATTTTGAAAATAATCCGTTCATTTTGCTGGACGGTGTACCCGTTTTTACCATTAACAAAATCATGGCAATGGATCCACACCTGGTGAAATCGGTAGATGTACTCAATCGAAAATTCTACTTTGGTGCATCCACTTTTGAAGGGCTTATCAGTTACAGGACCTATACGGGAGACATGGGTGGACTTCAACCCGATGCGAAAAGCCTGATCGTCAGCTACGATGGTCTTCAGGCGGAACGTGAATTTTTCTCACCTGTATATGAAACTCCACAGCAAAGAGAAAGCACTATACCCGATACCCGTAATTTGTTATATTGGTCACCATCTGTTAGGACTGATAAAGAAGGAAAAGGTAATATCTATTTTTCTACCTCAGATATAACCGGGAAATTTAAAGTTGTAATTCAGGGAATAACACGCAACGGAGTTCCAGGATATTCATCGGCCATCTTTGAAGTTAATTCAAGTCGATAATTATTTTCTTGAAATTTTCCACGTGTACCCGATCAGGCAAACCCAACCTCTGTACCAATCTTCATTTTCACAGCTTGCTCATACATTGCCTGGGCAACAAACAAATCAAAGAGGGCCATACCAGCCGATTTATAGACTGTGGTGTTATTTATATTTATATCCACTGTCACATTTCGTGTAAGTAGTTTGCCAATTGTGAAGATTGATTTTTCTTTCATTAATCCTTTCTTCACTGGATTGATCGTGTCCCCGGTTTCGTGTCGTGCAAATTCAGAATCGATAAAAAGTGTTCCGGCTAACCGGTAAACCGCGTCAGGTAATTCCTGCATGGAAGGTTTGTATGATCCTATGCTGATAAAATGCTTACCGCGCAATTTGTTTTCATCATCTGGTAAAACCGGCTCTGAAGAGGTTGTTGCCGCTACGATAATACTTGTCTTTTCCAGCAGTTCAGCAACAGTAGCACACCTATTCATCACCACATAAGGGAAATGGTTTTTTACAAAAGCGATGAGCCGCGAAGCACCTGCGTCAGACCGATGCAGATAATGTATAGTTGAAATATTCCGCACCGCACATGCAAAGACCGCCTGGTGAATTCCTTGTACACCACAACCAATTAGACCAATACTTGAAACGTCTGCAGGTGTCATGTATTTTATGCCGATAGCACCCAATGCACCCGTGCGAAGTGCCGTAAGTTTTGATGCCTGAAAGATGACCAGTGGCACGCCCGTTTCGCCATCATTCAACATCATCGTGCCATTGGTAACAGGCAAACCTATTTCCTTATTACCCGGCATCACGGTCACCAGCTTGGTTCCAAAATACCGGCTGCCCCACGAAGGCATACAAAGCAATGTATTCTTATCATGATCAAGATGCATGCGCTTGGGAACCATAGCCTCACCATTTTCATATGCGATCATGCTCTGTTCAACGGCAGCAATCACCTGTTGAAAAGAAAGCAAAGAAGTCATTTGGGCACTGTCCAGTATGAGCATAGAATATCAATTCTTTGAAGGTAATAAAAAGGTATCACTCCCAACATTTTGCCTGTTGTCAAACATTATCATGTAGTAAATTCCTGACTATTGGTAACAATTGTTACTGATTGAAATGTGTAAGAATAATAAATTTGTTTTTTGGACCAATCATAAAATGAATATTATTCCTAAAGGAACGAGGCTTTACAGCATAACATACCATAAGTGCCCGCAATGCCATGAAGGGGATTTATTTGAGAATAAGGCATATAGTAAGAATTTTGAGAAAATGCCCGAAACATGCCCTCATTGCAAATTGCGATATAAACCTGAGCCTTCATTTTTTTCAGGCGCTATGTATGTAAGTTATGCGTTGCAAGTAGCACTTTTCACCACCGTATATGTGGCACTCCGTGTGTTGTTCAATCCGCCCATGGAGGTTTATATGATCACGACCATTGTATCGGCCCTGGCATTATTTCCTGTTACACTTCGCTTATCGAGGGCAATCTATCTTAACTTTTTCTTTGGATTCAAAAAAGACATTGTAAATCCCCGCAAATCAGTCTGAAAAAAAATAACTTTACCTCAATATTCGGATATGATTTACTGTGGCCGAAATTGTTTGTAAGGTTATCCTATCGTCTCCTGCACCAGATTATGATTGGTATAAATGCAGATATCCGCAGCAATGTGCATGCTGTCTCTCACAATCTCTTCGGCAGTCAAATGGGGTGCGTGTTTTTTCAATGCCAGCGCTGCTGACTGTGCATACATGGCACCTGACCCGATGGCTGCAACATGATTGTCTGGTTCCAGTACATCACCTGTTCCGGAAATCACCAGTATTTCATCTTTGTTGGCAGCGATTAGCATAGCCTCAAGTCTGCGCAGGAAACGATCCATGCGCCAGTCTTTTGCCAATTCAATAGCAGCTCGTTTCATATTACCACCATGGGCGTTCAACTTTTCATCAAAGCGATCGAGGAGGGTAAACGCATCGGCCGTTGAACCCGCAAAACCAACAACCACTTTTCCTTCTTGCAGTCTTCTGATTTTTTTTACGTTGCTTTTGGCAATCGTATTACCCATTGTGGCCTGACCATCACCGGCAATAGAAACTTTGCCATTGTGAAGTACTGCGAGTATGGTAGTAGCGTGAATTTTTTCGATCATGACTTCAAAAGTTTGGTACCTCGATAGATATCCTTCAAGGTAACAGAAATAGATAAGGAAGTGAACTGAAGTATCGTGTCCGGAGATTTATATTCCTCCAGTTCCCAATGACCTGATTGATTAATACGAAAGACTTCAACAAGAATAGAATCAGTATCTACTAGCACATATTCCTTCAGTGTCGGTATTTCACGATATAATTTGAATTTACCGCCACGGTCATAATCTCTGGTGGAAGGTGATAAGATTTCTATTAAAACCGTAGGATTGATGGCGTTATCCTCCTCAAGATCATCATTCAACTCTCCACAATAGATTGAAATATCGGGATAGGTAAACAGTGTATTTTCCGGAATATGAAGGCGCATATCACTTCCAAAGGGCTGACAAGATTTACCTTTTAGCTTTACTACAATCTCACCAAACAGGTTAGAGAAAATAATATTATGTCGTAAGCCGGCACCCGACATCGCGAACACTTCGCCTTTAAAATATTCGTGCTTTTCATGAGCTCCACGCTCGAATGCCAGGTATTCTTCAATACTTATCTTTTGATTGGCATATTCCGCTATCGGCTCTCGAACCATGGTTTTGGAAATCTTATATTAGAATCCTGACCGGATCTTCCAGAAGTCCTTTCAACGTTTTAAGGAAGGCGGCTCCTACTGCACCATCTACGGCACGGTGATCGCACGATAGTGTTACCTTCATTACATTACCTACTGCAAGCTGTCCGTTCTTCACGATGGCAGTTTCTTTGATTCCGCCAACGGCCAGAATGCAAGCATCAGGAGGATTGATGATGGCCGTGAAATCTTCAATGCCAAACATACCTAAATTCGAAATCGTGAATGTGCTTCCTTCCCAGTCGCTGGGTTGTAATTTTTTCTCTTGTGCTTTTTGTGCAAGATCCTTCACCTCCATAGCAATGTGCGACAGTGATTTATTATCCGCGAAACGAACAACAGGAACCACAAGGCCATCTTTCACGGCAACAGCAACACCAATGTGTATGTGATGATTCTTGCGCATCTTATCTCCGAGCCAGCTTACGTTCACATCAGGATTCTGACGAAGTGCCGCTGCAGTTGCTTTCAACACCATGTCATTAAACGATATCTTCACCGGAGAAATTTCATTCATGCTCTTGCGTGCTTCTATCGCCTTGTCCATGTTGATTTCCATGGTGAGATAGAAATGCGGTGCAGAGAATTTACTTTCAGCAAGTCTGCGGGCAATGGCTTTACGCATTTGCGACACTGCCACTTCCTCAAAACTTTCCTGACCTACTACCTGTGGTAATGCAACCGGTGCACTCGCTTTTACAGACGATGCTGCCGGAGCTGCTGCCGGTTTAAAAGTTTCTACATCTTGCTTTGTAATCCGGCCACCTTCACCGGTGCCTTTTATTTTACTGATATCAAAACCAAGATCACCTGCCATCTTTTTTGCCAAGCGGTGATGCTTTGATTCTTCCATTGGTCTGCCACTGCTTCTGCTTGGAGCAGCCGACATGTGCTGATTTAGTTTCTGCAGCCACAGGCGCACCCGACTTTGCAGGTGCCGCACTCTTTTGCCTGATGTGCTTTTAACAGTGTTTGCCAGTCCGCATCCTTATCACCGATGATAGCAAGCACACCATTCACGGCAACGGCTTCTTTTTCTTTTGCTCCAATATAAAGCAACATCCCATTGTTATACGATTCGTATTCCATGGTAGCCTTATCAGTTTCCACTTCAGCAAGCAGTTCTCCTGTTTTCACGGCATCTCCCACTTTCTTATGCCATGCAGCGATTACGCCTTCATTCATCGTATCACTCATCTTGGGCATCAATATGATTTCAGCTTTAATGCCGGATATATCGATTGCCGCTTCTGCCACCGCTGTTGCTGTTACCGTCTCCACTTTAGGAACTTCGGTTTTTCCTCCTGCCGCAGCTGCACTTTTTGAGCCCGACAGCAATGCGGAAAAGTCTTCACCTTTATTGCCTACAATTGCCAACACGCCATTTATTTGCACAGCCTCACCTTCCTTAGCACCCAGATACAATACAGTGCCCGTATTGAAAGATTCATAATCCATAGTGGCCTTGTCGGTTTCGATTTCAGCCATTAACTCACCAGATTTTACGGTATCACCTACTTTTTTGTGCCACTTCGCGATTACCCCTTCAGTCATGGTATCGCTCATTTTGGGCATCAGAATTATCTCTGCCATTTCGATTTATGTTATGTGTCGCTTAATTGAAGTTGAGGGTCAAAAATAGACGTATTTATGCGATTTTCAAGCGTTTTGAGGCACTCGTTTCAGTTAAAAATTGAGGGTGCCCAGCAGGAATTCAAACTTTGATACATATGGACTTATGCCATAGGAATAGCGGAAGCCTATATCAAGTTGCGGTAGCAGCCTGATCACATTGATATCAAACTTTACTTCGGCTCCGGTCGATAAATAGCTCTCTGTTACCTCCCTTTGACTGAATGAACTGTTTCCTAATCCATAGTCAACAAATAAATTGGCTCTCACCCGCTGAATATTAACCAGCGGACCGAGGTTGACATCGGGATACCAGAGTGGCAGCGTATAGTTGGCTGATATGGAATAAAAATCCTGAAAACGACTTACTGAATGACCACGAGGCAAAGGTATCTGATTGCGGAATGTGTAGTTGTCCAGGCCTTCCTGCGTGCTCAAACGAACATCGGCAATATCAGCTTTCTGATAGGCCCAGTATCCCCAGAAGGAATGATGCTTTGCGAGCCCGGGAAAATATAGCTGACCCTGAAAGGAAAACTGACTGCCACTGTAATCACCACCATAAGGAGTACCATACAAATCCATAAAAAAAGCCTGGCCCCATTTACTATTGATGTCTCTCCTGCTTTGCTTTAACAGTCTGTATCCGGTCATTGAAAAATGATTGTAAAGCAGATTTCCACCATCCGAATAGTTTCGGAAAAAATACTGAGGGTAATTGGCCGGTAGCAATCTTCCTCCGCCATCGATACTATTGGTAAATTCAGTCACGGTAGTTAAACCCATATAATTGGATGCAGTAAGACTTCCCAAAAACCTTGAACTCGTTGTAATCAATGGAAGTCTTAATCCCGCCTCAACTGTTTTTTCTTTCCAGTCAAAAGTCAGATTCTCTGTTACCATGGTGGTGTCAGTACCCGTCAATTTTTCATATTCTATATCCCCTTCATTTACTGATCGTGTCCCTTTTAAAAAATTCACATCGATAATCGGATAAAAACCCTGATAGCTGATGCCTGCGTTCCATGTACCGGTACGCTCGTTGATATCAAATGCATAACCCGCATTGAGGCGGGTGGTGCTCATCACATCCTGAGAAGAAATTCCGATATCTGCCTGAGTGAGATCATCATTAAAATATAATCCCCATCCATACGGATTAAACATATGCCCTGCCCTGGAATATTTTTTAACCGGAAATTTTTCTGAAGGAACGTTTTGAAAAAGATCAGGGTTGTTTTCCTGCTCTACCAGATGTTGATAAAATGTACCCGGTGGCGAAAATTCCTTACTGACTTTCCGCCATGTTGCTGGAACAAACGCAGTTTTTACCACATCCATTCCATTACGGTTTTGCTCATTGTAATAAAGGGTTTTTCCATCCTTGCCCACCGCAGGATTATAGGCGCCATATTTACTATCAGTGATCTGGAAGTGCTGTCCTGTGGTCAGATGCAAAGCATAAATGTTATCGATGCCGGTTCGTGGTGAGTTATATAAAACATACTCATTAAATGGCACCGGAAATCCAACATTCTCCTGCGTGAAATCAGTCACCCTGGTTACACTTCCTGATGTGTAGTCAAATCTTACAATAGCTTTTCCTTTATCACTTGTGCTGAGTGCAAAAATCGACTGACTCTTTTCATCCCAGCGAGGCATGGATACAAAATCATTGTCAGGGTTACTGAATGTTTTCAGCACCTGACCGCTAAAATAATCCAACACCACCAGTCGTGTTTTATATTCAGTAGTACTTTCTACGGTGGCAACTTTAGTTCCATCGGGTGATACAGCCGCAGATGCATATCGGGAGTTTTTAGATATCAGATGCTTTTTCCTTTCTGCAAGATCATAACCCATGATCACAGAATATGTGCGCACACGCCATCGAGGATCATACCGGTATTCATTCCACACGATGCGGTTATTTGCCACGGACAACATGCCCGATGAATTTATTACACCAGGCGTGAATACTTTTCTTTCTTTTCCATCAGCAATAGAAACAAGTTGCTCGATGTCACCAATACCTGCTTTCATAGCAAGTACGGAACCGTCTTCCAGTTCTTGCGGATAGAGATAGTCGGTATAGGCGCTGGATTTTCGTGAGTTTACTTTTTCAAATGGAGTAAGCGCTAAAGTATCAATCTGATCCTGCCATTTTTTCTGAAAATCAACAGCCATCTCTTTATATAAATCTTTTACATACATGCCCGCCTCTTTCTTTAAAGCACTTGAAAAGGTGAATGGAACAAAAGGTGCGTTCCATGCACGGGTAGTAATATTTTCCCAAATGTTGGGGTTGGCTGTTTTCTCTCTCAGATACGAAACCATGTTGTAACCGAGTACATAGTGATCAGGTATGTTGTGTTTATACGATCTTAAAAACTGTTTATTATAATTGAAAGTCCTGCCTTCCAGCAGGTTTGTTTTGAACAACAGATCAAAATGGGGAATACGGCCACGCCCACTTGGTGTGAATGCGGTTTCAGTAACTACCGCATCACCTTCCCAGAACCAGGCAGGCACCGATATGTAAGACATCAATGATAATGTATTGTTACCAAACAGATAGTACAACGCTTTATTAAAACCTCTTTTTGCATGTTGAAACTGAACGATATGACGGTATTCGTGTGAAGCGATCAGATTCATCCAGTCATTGTTACCGATAAAATTATAATTCTGCGAGGGCATTGTATAGAATTCCGATCTCCTCGGTGTGATGGAAACAAATGCATTGGATATTGAGGATTGATTCTGCATCACCACCGAAATCTTCTTAGGCAAGGATCCCAGTGAACTGGCTTCAGGGGTACGAATGTGTTCCATGGTGTTGGCCATCCGGTTTGCCTGCTCTTCAAAACCTTTTGGATAAATTATTTTGAAATTCGGAGTGTTAATCTGATACCACTTTAAAGAAGGATTGTTTTGCAACACCGTGGTTGACTGACTTAATCCAGCAGTAATGCAGATAAATAATAAAATAAGAATCCTGAGGATGCGCATCATAAACACAAAACCACATTAAAGTTGAAATCTACATCAGGATTGTGAAATTTACTACTGAACCGAAACAGTTGCTTTCTTGTATAATACTGATCTGAAAAACAAGATTCAATTATCACTCAAATCATCCAGGCTGCTAAATTTTCTTCCCAGGCCTGATACAGCGCCTACATTAAAAAAACCTAAAACCTTTGAACCACCGGCATTAACGTTTACGATGTTGGTTTCCACATTCGCCAATGGAGTAGCAAAAAGTTCGCTAAAACCACCCGGGCGATCGGTTTGAATACGCACTTCATTCAGGAAGTTGAAGGCAGCTTCCGTCACCGACTGGATTTGCACATACACTGAATCACCGACAACATATGGAGACTTGATCCCTCCGTCTTCATCTTCATCAAAGGGATTTATTGCTCTCCGTATTGGCGCAATAAAAACTACACCATTGAAATTTCCACCTTTTGAAAACCCTGCATCAAAGGCAGTAACAATTTCATTAGGCTTGAGCAGTTGCTGTGAGTTCCTGAAAGTCTTTATCCAATAGGCATCGTTCGGCTCAAGAGGATCAGTTGCCCAAAACTCAGCCTGATATAGATCATCAAAAAACTGACCACCCGGTTCAAGAAAAAAAGTAATACTGTCGATAGCAGGTGCACGCCCCATGCGTGCCTGGGCAACAAATGTTTCCGTGCCTGCCTGTACCGATAAATCATACTTTGACCCAACCACTCCAAATACTTCATTACCATCTGGCTCCCACACATACACACCAGGTTCTGATTCAGCGAATGAGTAAACTTTACCATTTTCATCTGTAACACTTACCGTAGCGCCTGAAACGCCAGGAGGCAACACGTTTTCAAAATATGGTTGTGACCTTGTAAGATATATTTGTTGTGGACCTGGTGCATTGTTGAGCCATGCATCAATCACCAGTACCGGACTTGCTGTTTCAAGAGCAGGATCGATTACCTCTTCGCATGAATAAAAGATCACTGACGAAGAAAGAATAACAAATAAGAATTTAGGAAAACGCTGCATATCGAAAATCAAAATTTAAAGTTGTAGGAAACTGAAGGTATCACGGTGCCAATTATGGACAACTGACGCGCTTCACTGTTGATGGGTGCACCCTGTGCTACGCGATCCTGACCTTGTGTGAAATAAATGGAAAAAGGATTTTTTCGCGCATACAAATTGTAAACACCAAATACCCAGTAATCTGAATTCTTTCTTGCATTGCCATTTCGCTTTATTGTCCTGCCCTCTAAACGAAAGGATACATCCAGGCGATGATAGGCAGGCAACCTCACATTGTTTCTACTCTCCAGGGCATTGTAGGGAATAAGCATGCCTTGAACTACAAATCGTGAAGTAGGAAATGTAGATGGCGTGCCGCTTACAAAAGTAAAATTGGCCGAAGCCGACCATCGTTTGGTCAAATCATAGAAACCGCTTAACTTAATATTGTGAGTTTGATCGAAGCGGGCTGCGTACCATTCATTACGGTTAATTCCATCAACTTTCAATTCTGTGCGCGCTAAAGTATAGGCGGCCCATCCGGTAAACCGGCCCACTTTCTTTTGCAGATAAAACTCCATACCATATGCGCGCCCCTGCCCGGTGAGCAAGTCGCCTTCCAGAAACTCGTTGATGAGAAGATCAGCACCATCAATGTAGTCGATCTGGTTCTGGGTTTTACGGTAATAAGTCTCTACAGAAAATTCAAACATCTGCTCCTTTCCAAAATTTCGGAAATATCCCAGAGCCCACTGATCGCTCAATTCTGGCCTGGTGTTATTGCTGCTGGGCGTCCATACATCCAATGGATTGGATGCCGTAGTGTTTGAAATTAAATGCAGGTATTGTGCCATGCGGTTATAGCTTGCCTTTATTGAACTAACATCATTCAACTCGGCTTTCATGGACAAGCGCGGTTCAAAATTCTGATAGGTAGAAGTTACTTCACCCCTCGCAAAGAACTCTTCGCTTACCGGTGTTTTTCGTCTGCCAGGAATGGTGTCGTTATAGGTGTATTGTATGGCTGGTCCGAAGCCAGCGAAGTAAGAATAACGGATACCATAATCAACAGAAATTTTAGAAGAAAGCCGTTGACTGTTTCCGATGTAAAGAGCCGATTCAAGATTATATTTTTCCGGCAAACTGATGTCAATCTGGTTTCCATTGGTAGTGCCAGAAGCATTGGCGGGTTCAAAGGAATAGTAGTTTACTTCTCCGCCAAACGATATCTCGTTGCTGGAATTTAAGAAATAAGTAAAGGAAGGCTTGAAGGCAACATTGCGTATCGAAGATTTCCATTTGAAGTTATCAAGATCGTTTTCTCCAAACTGCAATGAATAATCATAGCGACTGAAGATACCAGAGAAGTTGGCAAACAGGCGGTCATTAAAAATTTTATTCCACCGGATGGTTCCTGTATTGTTTCCCCATGAAAATCCCTGATTCTGGTCGAAGAAAAATTTATCGCGACCTGTATATCCGGAAACGAAAATCCGGTTTCTTGCATTTACATTATAGTTGGCTTTCCCGGTAAAGTCATAAAAATTCAATGCACCACCATCCTGCAGTACATCCACAAAAGGACGTGCCAGCACATCGGCATACGATCTCCTGCCTGCTACGATAAATGAACCATCGCCATTAAACAACGGACCTTCCACAGCGGCACGACTAAATACGGTTCCTATTCCACCATTTACTTCGTAATCTTTATTGTTACCCTCTTTCATGCGCACGTCCAGCAATGAAGCGATACGGCCACCAAACTGGGCAGGAATAGCACCCTTATAAAGTTTAGTATCTTTTACCGCATCGGGATTAAATACGGAAAAGAACCCCAGCAAGTGAGAGGAGTTATACACGGTGGCTTCATCCAGTAAGATCAGATTCTGCCCAACGCTGCCACCCCGCACATTAAAACCTGAAGCGCCCTCGCCCACCGTAGAAACGCCAGGCAATTGTTGAAGGCTTTTGATTACGTCTGCTTCACCAAGAAATGCCGGAATTTTTAAAATTGTTTTCATATCCAGGCGATTGGTGCTCATCTCCATGGATTTCACACCCTCCAGATCCTTGGTTGAAGACACTACTACTTCTTCGAGTTGTTTTCCTTCGGCCTCAAGTTCAAAATCAAGACGCTTGTTTTCAGTGAAGACAACCTGTATTGTCTGAGTGGCAAAACCTATATAACTTATATCAATATCATAATTTCCGGACTCCAGGGTGAGCGAGTAAAAGCCATATACATTGGTAGTAGCACCTGTGCTCAGGGATTTTATATAGATAGTGGCACCAATAAGTGCTTCACCATTGGAAGCATCTTTTACATAACCACTTACCGTAAATTTTTGCTGGCTTATTCCCAGCAAGGGTATAAAAATCAGAAATATCAGTATTCTAAACATAGGAACAGATTGCATGACTGATCTAACCTTAAACCGTGGCAATTAGTTACATTTGTAAAAAATAAATTTGCCACGCGCTAATGTTCAGAAAACTAAAGGGACTCTATCGGGAATATAAGGAGTATGTGCGGGTTGACCTGGTCATGTATGGAGTCATGATCCTTCTTATTATCCTATATTTTCTTTATACTGTCTTATCCAGATAAATGCGATCATAAAAGAATTTCACGGACATTCTCAGTTATTTTCACGGCCAGTTCATCGGTGGGCAAATCGTTGATATCCCTGCCAAAGGGGTCCTCTATTTCTTCCGCAATCAACTCTACACTAAGCAACACAAAGGTAACAAGCACTACAATCGGCACCGTAAGATAGCCAGAGGTGGTAACGAACGCCATGGGCAGGGTGATCACGTAAATAAAAATAAACTGTTTGATATACATGCTGTAGCTGTATGGAATGGGAGTGTTTTTAATTCGCTCACAGGCACCCAGTATATCAGAGAATTCCTTCAGTTCCTTGTCCAGCACAAAAAGCTGATCACCTGAAATGGTCTTGCTTTTATAAAGCTCGTTTACCCGAACATACAACATGGAAGAAAGCCGGTTGGGGATGTGTTTTATATCGTTAAGGTTTTTAAAAAAATCATCATCAGTTGCTTCCAGCTCGCTCAGTTTAACACCTTTGCGCAAATGCTCCTTCACCGAAAACACCAGATTCGGGATCATAATAGCAAACCATTTACGGTTTTCACTATCACTTTTTTCCAGGAATGCATTTAGTTTGTGCGCAAAATTGCGGGTGTTATTTACAAAACTACCCCACAGTTTACGCCCCTCCCACCAGCGGTCGTAGGAAGAATTCGTGCGAAAGACCAGGAACAAACCCAGCACAATACCCAACAGCGAATGCATGGATATGGTAGTATGAAAATCACTTTCGTGGAAACGGAACACATCCAGTAAAATATAACAAACCCCTGCGGTATAAAACGCAATAAAAATAAGTGCAGGAGTAAGGGTTCGCATGACTGCCCGGCTGTAGGCATGGAAAACAAGTGAGAACCAGACCTTAGGATTGTAATTAACCATAGGGTTGTAAAATACGACTCAATAAACCGATTAAGGAAAAAAAATCAAAACAATTTAAAGGATCGTGCTAAGGTATGCTGGTCAGTATTTTACCCGCATTGCCGGTGATAAAATCTGGTTTATTAACCTACAGACTTGCCTGCCATGCGACTAATAGCGTATTTAGATTTTTGAAAGTTGTGATATGAGAAAATCTGTTTTAGTGGTAATGCTGATGTTGACCGGGTACTGCGTACTGGCGCAATCTGATTTTGTGGTCACTCTTAAATCTGACACCGTAAAGGGAGATGTGCGGATTTTGTCTTACGATCAGGTGGACCGGGTTCAAATAGCGAACAAAGGCAAAAAAGAGTTATTCAGTGCGCTGGATGTTTTGATTGTCAGGATAGGCGGTGAATCATACAAATCTGTTCAAATAGACAACTCAATAAGGCTCATGAAAATCCTGAAAAGTGGTTATCTGAGCTTGTATGGATTTAAACTTCCCAATCAGTCGGGTTATGATGGTCGCTACCTGGTGAAACTTGATGGCACATCCATGGAAATGCCCAACCTGGGTTTTAAGAAAGTAATGTCTGGCTTTTTAGAGGAGTGTAATGGTGTTTCTGAAAAAATAAAAAATGGTGAGCTTGGAAAAAGCAAAATAGAAGAAATCATAGATCTGTTTAATGAGTGCGTCTCGCAAGCGAAGCCAGTATTGGTTGTTGCTGCTGAGCCGTTAACAACCGAGACATCGGATAAAACAATGCTAAAAGAGGCTATTCAAACCCTGATGACTAAAATTCAGGAACAGGATTTTAGCACAAGAGAAGATGCGTTGGATATCCTTGCCGACATTCAATCGAAAGTAACGAAAAACGAAAACGTTTCTAATTATCTGATTGGAGGGCTTCAGTCTGCATTGAAAGACCAATCAGCACTTTCTGAGGATCTTGATAAAGTGCTAGCCCTGATTAAGAAATAAAAGCTACCGGACAGTCTGTTGATTATCCAGGCCTCTTTAAATTCCGCTGTCGTATAACCATCCTTCCTGTTAATTGTTGATTGTATGTGGGCGAGCAAAAACATGTTATCATAATCGGATCGGGTGTAGCAGGCCTGGCTACCGCTTGCCGATTACAGTCAGATGGCTTTCAGGTTTCCGTGCTGGAAGCCAATGATTATCCTGGTGGCAAGCTCACCGAATTCAACCGGAACGGATATCGCTTCGATGCGGGCCCATCCTTATTTACCATGCCACATTATCTTGATGATGTATTTATACATGCAGGAAAAAATCCGCGCGATTATTATAATCACCAGCAACTGAATATCTCCTGCCAGTATTTCTATGAAGATAAGACACGCTTGACCGCGTGGGCGGACACAAAAAAATTTGCTACTGAAGTCGAAGAGAAACTTCAGGTTCCGGGCGATTCCATGATTACCTACCTCAGAAAATCAGAACATATTTATACAACGGCATCTCATATTTTTCTGGAAAACTCATTACATAAATCCAGCACCTGGCTTACCCGATCGGTAGCCAAGAGCGATTCCCAGCAATTCCAAAGCTGGGATTGTTTGAAACCATGCATCAGCGGAATGCACGATTACTGAACGATCCACGCCTCGTGCAATTGTTTGACCGATACGCTACCTACAATGGTTCTGATCCGTATCAGGCACCAGGCATATTAACTTCCATTCCACATCTTGAATTTAATATAGGCACATTCTTTCCTGAAGGTGGTATGCATGCCATCACCAGAGCACTTTATCAACTGGCGCAGGATTCAGGTGTTGAATTTCGATTTAACACACGCGCACTGGAAATCATCACGGATGGTAAGAAAGCTACCGGTGTAAAAACAGAAAATGAAATACTACCTGCCGATGTAGTCGTGAGCAACATGGATGTATATCCCACTTACAAAAGATTGCTTCCAAAAGCGAAGGCTCCCAAAAAAATTCTCTCACAAGAGCGATCCAGTTCGGCACTGATATTCTATTGGGGAATAAAAAAAGAATTTCCGGAACTGGATCTGCACAACATCTTCTTTGCAAAAGATTACGAGCAGGAATTTGCAGCATTATTTAAAACCCACACATTGCATGACGACCCCACCGTGTACATCAACATCACTTCAAAATATTGCTCCCACCGATGCACCAGCCGGTTGCGAAAACTGGTTTGTCATGATCAATGTGCCGGCCAATAACGGCCAGGACTGGGATGCCCTGATTGCCGGAGCGCGAATCTCCATCATAAAAAAATTAAATCGTCTTCTTGATACCGATATTGAATCGTTGATTGACACTGAAGATATCCTGGACCCGCGTTCCATTGAAATGCGCACTTCTTCTTTCCAGGGATCGCTTTACGGCACCAGTTCCAACAATAAATTTGCTGCCTTTCTGCGCCATCCCAATTTCTCCAGTGAGTTCAAAAACCTGTTTTTCTGTGGCGGCAGCGCCCATCCGGGCGGAGGCATTCCCTTATGCCTTCAATCGGGCAGAATAACTTCCCGCATAATTTCAGAACAGTTTGGCTGAAAGCGTGTTTAACAAACATGCTTCGGACATTATTATTTCAGGTTTTCATCGCTCATTACTCCCTATTCCATATGGATTATTGGCCTTTTACACTGGTAGGTATTATCGGAATGCTTTCACCCTTTCAGGAATATTTCAGGATTGTTAACACCACTTAACCTGATTATGAGTGCAGTGATTTTATGGGTAAATCATCGTGAGCGAAATCAGGAAATACTTTGGTATTCTGTCTTCGTTTTTGTACTCGGCTTTCTGGTAGAACTTGTAGGTGTTCACTTTCGGAATTATTTTTGGTCATTATTCCTATGGCACCACGCTTGGTCCAAAGCTTTCAACATATACCTGTCATCATCGGGCTCAACTGGTTCTGGTTATGTATTGCATTGCTACCCTTACCGATAGTTTGAAAATTCCTACCGTGTTAAAAATTATTGCCGGTGCATTGCTTGGCGGTAGCCGTTGACTGGTTGATTGAACCCGTGGCGATGCATTTTGATTTCTGGTCACTGGAAGGATGGCATCGTTCCATTTCAGAATTATGTTGCGTGGTTCTTTACTTCGGTCAGGTATGCAAAGTGCTTATCACCTCATCAAAGTTAAAGCCGAAAACAAACTAGCGCTGCCTTTCTACTTCACACAACTTTTCTTCTTTCTGATTCTGAATATCGCTATCCGCTGATCAGCGATCCAGCCAGTCTTTAAATTCCTGAACACGCTCACGGGCTACAATCACATCCTGATCATCGCTGGTTTTTAACACCAGCTTCAGGCGGCTGTTGGTATAGCTGATCATATCCTGAATAGACTCCACAGAAATAATATACTTTCGGTTTATCCGAAAATGACGCTTTGGGTCTAATAACTCTTCCAGCTGATCGAGTGTGAAATCAAGAATGATGCTTGCGTCCATCACGGGTTTGGGCAAAGGTTGTTTTCTCAAGACTGAAGAAAAACAGTATCTCCCCAACCTCTACCGATTTAAGATGCTCTCCCACTTTGATCACAAATCGCTCCTTGTATTTCTTTGAAAGCATCTGCATGGCTAAACTGATACTTTCCATCATTTTATCCGGTGCGATCGTCCGCGCAGAAGTAAGTGAATCATATTTTTTAATAGCTGTCCGCAGACCCTCTTCATCAATAGGCTTCAACAAGTAATCGATGCTGTTTACTTTAAATGCCTTCAATGCATACTCATCATAAGCCGTGATGAAAATCACCGGCACCTTCACTTCTACCTGGTCAAAAATAGAAAAGCTGATTCCGTCTGCGAGTTGAATATCCATGAAGATCAGATCTGGGGCAGGATGGGACTTAAGCCACAGCACCGCACTCTTCACCGTATCCAGTTTTGATAGTGTGATGGCTTTTGGAATAACGGTCTTCACCAGTTTCTCCAGACGCTGAGAGGCCTGCGGTTCATCTTCGATCAGGAGGATATTCATAGTTCGTCTGATTCAATGAGCGGCAACTTTACAATAAACTTTTCCTTACTCTCGTCCACCACCACAGATTGGTTACTTAAGAACTTATATCTGCTCTTAATATTTTCAAGTCCAATGCCTGGCGAGTTTTCTTCAGGTATGCTTTTCCGTTGCAAGGAGTTCTCTACAACAATATACCCATCACGCTCAGTTATTTTTATCGATAGCGGATTTTCAGAGGAAGCAATATTATGCTTGATAGCATTTTCAACCAGCAGCTGCAATGCCAGTGGTGCAACGAGTTTATCTTTCGCGGCCAGGCTGATTTCGACCAAAAGGTTTTCACCAAAACGAATCTTTTGTAGGAAAAGATACGACTCCAGAAACTTCATCTCGTCTTCCAGAGCAACCACCTCTTTATCGCGGGTATCGAGCACATAGCGATATACTTCAGAAAGTTGTTTGATAAACCGGGCCGCCTTGTCCTGATCTTCATAGACGAGGTTAGTTAATGCATTCAAGCTATTAAAAAGAAAATGTGGATTGACCTGATTTTTCAGACTCTCATATTGTGCATTAATGCTGGCACGTTTAGAAGCCTCCGCATCAACAGCCGCCTGACGCCAGTTGATGAGAAATTCACGACCCGTCATAAACATGGTAATGATGAGGGTGATCATAATGGTGGAAGTAAACGTGGTGGAAAGATTATCCCCCACATCAAAACGAACTACATACCGAAAAAAATAGATAATACCATTTACAGCACCGATGGTATACACTGTCATGCCGATCAATCCGATAATCAATCTTTTTACCGGCTCTTTTTGCCAGGAGTAAAAGTGACTCAGCGATTGGGCCAGGTAGGCATTGCCTAACCAAAGCGCAATCCAGAGCGTGGCTGTAAAAATCCCGATCCAGGCCAATGAAGAAATAGCCGTACAGCAGCCTCGCCAGATAAACCAACTCATCACGAATCCCGCTATCGAGAGCCAGAGCATAGTTAATAAATGAGTCTTTATAAATTTCATTAGCGATGGCATCATGCAAATAAGATGTTTTCTATTGATTCACAAAATCGTTAAACTAAAAGAGTTACTTACAGTTTTGAATTAATCCGGCTGTCATTTCTTTGCCCCACTGTGGTGCTAACGGATTTTCTGACTTTACTGCGCTATCAAAAAGACTTAACGCTTTGCGAGCGGTGTCACAAGCTTCAGTCGGTTGCTGATTGAAGAACTGAGCCGTTCCAAATTGCATTTGTGCCATCAATGACATCGCGCGGGGATTATTCGGATTCATTCCCAATGCCCTTCCAAAAGTTTGCATGGCGAGACCAGAATATTGTTGGCCACGAGATGCAGGATCAACGGTTACGCGGATCATGTGTACAAATCCTTCCAGGGCAACAAGTTCTGACTCAGTAGCTGCAATCGCTTTTCCTTTTTCAACAGCAGCCAGAGCCTGATCAAGATAGCCATCTTTCTTAGACGGCTCCGTTTCGCGTGTTGCCATCATCACACTACCAAAGGCACTGTAATAGTAGGGCTCCCATTTCGTTTTTTCTGCGCCTGCAATCCGATCCAATGCATTGACGGCACTTTGATATTCATTCATGGTCTTTGCGGTATATACCGCCTGGATTTGTTTTCCCATTTGCTCGTAATACTTTTCATCATTGGCCCAGGTAGTCACTGAGATGATCATCAGGAGAATTAGATTCATTGTTTTCATAATAATTGATTTTTAGTTTTTAGTAAATCTGATTAAAGGTTGGGTAGTTGGTTAATGGATTTGTTTTTACTGATGGTGATAAACACACCGACAAATAAAAACCGCGGTGCTGGCTGCCGTATCGCTCTACTGGCATATACCCCACTCACATCGGGTTGTGTACTATACTCGTAGCCGAAAATATTATCTCGACCCAGCAGGTTGGTGCATGACAAATAAATGATCAGGTTATTCTTAGGCAGATAGGCCAGGTTCGCACTTAAGTCGTGGTAAGAAGAAGTTTTATCGGTATTAAAATCATCCGAAGGTTTGTTGGGATTATAATACGTGCGCGGACTGCTATAGCTATAGGTAAATCCAAGTTGCGTTTTCCATGATGTGATGAAATGCTTATACACAAAAGAAAGGTTGTGGGCGGAAGCAAACGATGGGATTGCTGCAGAAGGAAAATTCAGATAATCACGCTTCGTATCCAGAAAAGAATAAGAGATCCAGTAGTCAACATTCCTGATGGTGGCATTATCGCGCCAGAAAAGTTCAATACCCTTTGCATACCCGTTGCCCTGGTTATTCAATAGGTAAGGATTACCATTTTCAAACTTGATCAACTGATCGTATTTTTTGTAATACGTCTCCACCCGAAACGTTTTACGATCGGTCATGATCTGGTAGTTGAGAATAAAGTGTTCTGCTTTTTCCGGGTTCAATTGGGTATTCCATCGAACATATTGATTTTGAGCCGACTGTCTGAATTTTCCATACGCCAATGAAAACTGGCCGAGCTTGCCGGGCTTATAGGCTATTGATAACCGTGGATCGACACTTGCTTTATCAATGAGACCATTGTATTCCAACCGGCCACCTCCCTTTACCACAAAATGATTGCTGGCAAATACTTCCGCTTCTGCGAAGGCAGCTGATAATGGTTCTTCAAAATTCACCGAAAGCGTTGAACTTGAAATTTCATCATAGCGGGTCGCCTCATAACTTCTATTTAATAATTCAGCGCCAAACCTTATCTCTACCTGATCGGATACAGAATGCTCCAGCACCGCTTTGGCATGAATTCCGTCTTCCATTTCGCTCATAGGACTTCCATCCAGCTTCACTTTATCTTGGTTAAAAGAATAGGAAAGCCCTGTGCGCATCGACCACTTATTATTTAATGATTGCTGGTAAGACACATTCATATAGCGATAGCGATTATCGCGATCATACAACTGTTTTACTGAAGGATCGAGAATGTCGTGATTATATAAAGTGAATGAAGATTGATTGAAGTTGCCAAAGAATTTGAAGATGCCATCTTGGCCAACCTTCTGGCGAAAGGCAGCACTTCCTTCAAGCGAAACGGGAGGAATTTTCCAATCAATTTCCTGGTTGACCAAATTGAAATAAGGTCGTATATCCGTATACCCAATCTTGGCGGAAGCGGAAGCTTTATCCCACACTTGCGTATGTGCAACATCAGCACCCACCGAAAGAATACCAATATCAGTCTGATTCATTTCGGCTATGTCTTTGGAATTTAATATCAGTGCTGAAGAAAGCGCCTGACCATATTCCGCTGAGTACCCGCCTGTGCTGAAACTCATTCCCTTAAACATGAAAGGAAGAAAACGCCCGCGTGATGGTGTATTCGGTGCAGATGGACCATAGGCATCCAAAACTACCATACCATCAATGAATGTGCGGGTTTCAGAACCATCACCACCACGCACAAATAAACGGCCGGTCTCTCCTACTTTTTGTGTTCCCGGCAAGGTATTCAATGCACCTGCTATATCAGCAGTGGCACCCGCGGTGGTGGCAATGTCCACGGCTTTTAAAATCGTTCTGCGTTTTTCTTCACCCGCGGTAAAGGAGCCCGCAGAAATTACCACGCCATCGAGTTGGTTGATTTCTTCTTTGAGAATCACTTCAATGGAAAGTGGTTTGCCGTTCAGTTCAACAGTTTGTGTGAACATCTTATACCCCACGAACGTGACCTGCATAACGCGCAGACCTTTTTCATCGGTGGTAAAGCTGAAGGAACCATTGCCTGCAGAACTGGTGCCATCATATGAATCCTGAATGAGAACATTGGCACCTGGGATCGGTTCACCTCTTTCATCGGATACCTTGCCTTTGATTAGAGTCTGAGCTCCGGCTGACAATCCGTTTAAGAAAATAATCAGGGTGAAAAGTAGTTTCATCGTTACGTGTCTTTGGCGATTACACGGTAAAGGTGTGGCGGCTGACGATGTATTAATAAAAGAGGTTGCTGAACTGTTGGATAAGGAAGATGAGTTGTAGAAAATAGCCTCCTTTCATGATCCTATAAAATATCTCTCCTTGCAATTCGACAACCTTATCAATACTTTGTGCCTCAAAATAATTGATACATGAGAAAAATCCATTTAACGCTTACTCTGGTCATGTCGTTCATGGCAGGCTTTAGTCAGTCAGTAGATAAACACATCAAGGAAGAAAGCGTAACACGTGTGATCAAAACCCTCGCAGCGGATGATATGATGGGCCGTTCTGCCACACAGCCTGAACATATTGAGAAAGCCACTGCTTTTATTGAAACCGAGTTTAAGGTTATCGGGCTTAAAAACCTCTCTGGGCTCACCACATACCGGCAGGAATTCAAAAAAGAAATGATTAATCCTTCAATAGTTGAGCTGGCAATCAATGGAACACAGGTTGATCGCCAAAAGGTGATACTGGCATCTGAAAGTATTTCCATCAATATCTCGCAGGGACTGGCGATCAGAGCGATCGGCTTCGATGGCACGGTAACTGATAAAAGACAACATCTGCTTAGCAAAGCGTTTGGTTTCTTCAGGGGAGATACTACGTCTTCCATTATCGTTGTTGCTCCCGAATTCGAATCGGAATTCAAAGAACTGAGCTCATACTTCGGCAAGCGTTTTATCAATGGTCGTAAGTCAACAAAACTATTTGTGCTGGGTAACTATGATATTCAGTCTTATTCGGTGAAGGCAATTCAAAAAATTGAAACGATCTCCATGGCTAATGTAGTAGGTATCCTTCCGGGCAAAACAAAGCCCGATGAGTTCGTGGTTTTTTCTGGTCATTATGATCACATCGGCATTGAAACTCCGGTGGCCGGAGATTCGATTGCCAATGGTGCTGATGATGATGCTTCCGGCACCACCGCTGTGATAGAACTGGCGCGCTGGTTCAAAAAGATAAAAAACAATAAGCGCACGCTGATTTTTGTTGCCTTCACAGCTGAAGAGATTGGCGGCTTCGGATCAAAATATTTTTCAGAACAACTTAATCCCGACAAGGTGGTGGCCATGTTCAACATCGAAATGATTGGCAAACCGAGCAAGTGGGGACAAAACTTTGCGTTCATCACCGGCTATGAGCGATCTGATTTTGGTGAAATCCTTCAGAAGAATCTGGCGGGAACGAAATTTGAATTCAGACCTGATCCGTATCCATCACAAAATCTTTTCTACCGGTCCGACAATGCCACACTGGCACGGTTGGGTGTTCCTGCCCACACGATTTCGACTGATGAAATTGACATCGATAAATTTTATCACACGGTAGACGATGAAGTGGAAACACTGGATATGAAAAACATTACTGCTACGATCAGGGCAATCGCGTTGAGTTCGAAATCGATTGTAAATGGAACAGATGCACCTAAGCGTATTGATAAGGCTACTGTGAAATAGATTCATTTTTAGCTACAGAGATACGGTGAGAACCCTGTGAAGATAGTTCAGGGTAACCTTTGTACCTTTGCTTCCATGCATCGCTTTAATAACGGGGCCACTTGTTTATTATTTACAGGATGGTGCCTGGATAACAGTAGGGTCAAATAGTTTATTATGAATTACTTGCAGAAAAATTGGTTGCTTGGAATTATGTTGTGTTGGTATAGGAAGTATTTCGTTTTTATAGTTGCCTCTTGCCTTATTGTATTGATTGCCAGCTGCAATGAAGATGATCCAGCCATTTCGGATAGAAAACTTGCACTCACTTTAATAACTGACGGACTAAGCGCCACTTCCGAAGTCTTTGTTACAGATCCCGATGGCAATGTGCTGGAAAGTACGAAGAACAATGGACAGCTCGCCTTCTTTGCCACCAGGACAGCACCTTACTACCAGCTTACCATCATTGATTTAATCGGAAACAGCTATTACATCAAAACTTATCAGCAAGTACCTTCATCCAGCTATTTTATTAAAAGCACTACTTCATCAGGCAATGTGGCAGGTGTACACCGGATTTCGTTTCCCAATGTCGCAGGTTATCCTGATTTCAGAATGCAATCAGAACATTTATATAACATTTTGACTGTGAGTGATACGGAGTTTGACCTTCAGCTGATAAAAAATCCCAGCGATCTGTTCCTGACTCTGAAGAAAGACGCAAGCGGCAAACCCAGTTATATGATTAGACAGGGGGCCGAAGCAGGCAAGACTACTTTTATCGATGAAGTGGCTCTGAATCAATTCAAACCAATGCTTTCAAAAGAAATTACTTCAATAGCGAGCACTACAGAAAGTTACCGTTATCAGATCTATGGCAACATTGGCAATTCAAAGCAATTGCTTGTTTCATCATACGAGCCCCCGGAAATTATCTTTACTCCTGCACCGGTTTATCTGTATTATCCTGAACCCACGTACCTGTTTACCAACTACACGACTCAGGTCAGCTATAATACTCTGAAAGGTAATTACATCGCAGCTATCTTACATATAAACACAGACCCTGTGCCGGCCGAACCAGCGGAGCAACCGGACGCACGATTAATAAGCTACCAGGAAGGGGCCGGAAATTATCAGTTTACCATGACGGGTAAGGCCGACTGCACGCACACACTGCTCCAGGCTTTTCAGGGTGACAAAAGTATTAACTGGGAAGTATACGCGCCATTCAGCGAGCAGAACACAATCCAGGTACCCGCTTTCTTAATCAGCTACTTAAATGAGAAGCAGTTTAGCTTTTCCAGTGATTTGAAATTCCGGTTTATCGAATCCATCGATGATTCCTTTGTCCTTTCATATTCTGATTTCCTGCAACTTGAATTAAAAAAAGACGGCACTGTAAAGTTTGTTAAAAGCAGATTAACGATCAGTTATCCCTTGCCTCAGTAGAAAATCATCTCGGTTGTTTCAGTATCATACTGCTGAACATATTGACGAGTCAGGAGAAGATTCTCATACGTTATCCCTATTGTCTGGCGGGTGATACTATTCGGACTAGCCTTAACAAGACAGGACGAACTAATAAATAAATCACCGCACCAATTAATGCGAAAACAGATCCTATGCCGGTAGGCAACACTGCACCAAATGTAAAGGTCATACCTATGACAAAGCCAAGCATATATTCGGCCCGGTAAATCGGAAATATCAAGGCGAGTAAAAAAATGCTTATGAGCATATAGCCTGGAACAGCTGCATGACCCAACGTGAAAGAAGTAGATAACAGTATACCAAAAACCAACGCACCTGCAAACCCATACAGAAGCGTTACCGGTAGTGCTGATCCCGATGACTTTTCAGAAGGATGAAGTGTGAGTCTCTTTTGCATACGATACAATAAAAACCATGTAAGGAGAGGAAGCAAAATACCTCCCCACCAGTTGGAAATAGAAGGCATGTCTGCACGCGCCAGTATATGATGGGATGGAACACCGCCATGGTAATGATTCCAGGCTAAGAGTGACCATATCGATATCGAGACTATTGCTGTAAAGTAAATGCGTGTTTTAAAAAAAGTCTTTTCGTTCATTCCATCAGATTTTAATTACTCCTTAACGGAAATGCTGATGAGGTGGTTGTGGTGCAAAAAGTCTGAGTTAAACATCAGCACTGAGTAGCTTATGAATTTTGCTTTTCGTTTTGCGCGGTTATCAGACGAAGGGAATAATATTTTATTGAACCGAATTTATCTCAGTGAGCAGTATCGTAATCGTGGTGGTGCCAATATTTTCCACATAATGTTTACTGGTTCTGTCACTCCATTTGGTTACACCCTGCACTTCCACATAATCGAATGGCTCTTCATTTTCCGGATAAACCCTAAAGGTGCCACCTGAAATAACATAAGATGTTTTTGGAGGATGCGTGTGTGGATTATCCTTTTCTCCCGGCTTGAGTGTATATTCAATCACGCGTACATGTTCAGCAGCAACCAGACGCATTACATTATTTTTAAATAATAACCATTCTGAGTAAACAAGATTCCGTTATAGAAATGAGAACAGAGGCATTCTGTTTCGGTAACTATTCCTGTATCTATATTCACCAAATAAATTCGTGTTGCCTGAGTACTGGCAAAAAATATATTTTTTGTGACCGGATCATAGTTTTTGATTAAATATCCGGCAGGCAATTGTGGCAATGATTTGATTTTTGTTTGATCGATTGTCTTGAAGATTTCAATTGGAAAAGAATTTTTAAAAATCAGTTGTTCACTATTATCAGGACGAAATTCATAACCAGTTCCATTTAATGTACCCAAGCTGTTATAGGATCCATTGCGCAGATCTATTATCTCCATTTGCTTTTGGGCAAATTGTCCATCATCTGATAAAGAAATAAACTCATTTGGATATGGTGATCCGAAGACATAATAGCTATCAGTCATTTTTAGTAACTGTCCAGAATTAATATCCTTAACAGCAGATATAAATCTCGGACCATTAATACCATAATAATCAATACCCGTATAACTTACATATCCATTATGTGCAACACTAATCTGTAATGGGTAAAGAGGAAGGCCAGATTTACCAATTGGTGATAATTGTTTTATTTCTTTCGTGGATAAGTTGATTTGTTGAATTGTTTGACCATTATAAATGTAAACAAACTCCCCAGGAAAAGGAAGGTAAAATCCTCCATTGAAATCCAGGCTGTCAATTACTTTCATATCGGAATCAAGAATGCGCAGTCGTGGATTATTAGTTAGAGCCATTGTTTTCTTGAGCGCTGAGCTATAATAATATTGCTGGTTGGGAAACGTGCGTTTTGCTTCTAGCGGATTATCAAAGAACACCCCAGTTTGTGCCACCAGATTATAGTTCTCTTGACGATATTTATCTAAAACCTGAAATAGCAGTGTTGTTGTTTTGCCAAGCACCGGGCTTAGTTTAATCGTTATCGTTGTATCGCTTACCCGATCTATTGCACTTCGCATTAGGTCATTTTCATAGATCACTATTTTTTTCCAATATGAGTTTGTACTTATCCGGTGAGGCGGTTAGCACGTCAGTTTCTTCAGTGTTAATTTTTGACATGTTACTTCGCAGGGTATCTGCTACAACAATCAGATTATTGTCCTCCGTTGATGTTGAAGGTTGGTTACACGAACTGGTTATATAGCAGATGCCGATAAGAAAAAATATTTTATTCATGATGGTCATTTAGTGTAAACCATGGAGTACCTGTGTGCGATGCTCCAGCTGGAACGGGTAATTTATGAATTTTTGTGCTTCAAATTTTGTGGAATTCCTGACGTGGAACACTTCCTTGTCATTGTGGAAGCCCTTCTCCAAATATACCTCACTGATACCAGTCGCTGATCACTACAGCTCATTCCATAGTTGTTAGTGGTCACCTGACCACAACAGATTATTCCCAGTCGCCATTCCTGAAAACAGCAGTGACTTGAGGTAGGTAAGAACCAATAAGTTAGCCTCATCATAAAACTTCTCATCCCGTTAAAAGTCATAAAAACTAACTCCCTCAACCCACTAAAAACCGGAGGATTGGCTTATTTTTGCAGTCCGAAAACGAGAACTGTTCTACTATGGCCGAATACACGAAAGACGAGATCAAGCGAATTGAAGAGAAATGGCGCAAAACCTGGATTGAAAAAGAGGTTTATAAAGTTTCCAACGATACCTCTAAACCCAAATACTATGTGCTCGATATGTTCCCCTATCCTTCCGGGGCGGGGCTGCACGTTGGCCACCCGCTGGGTTACATCGCCTCCGATATTGTTGCCCGCTTCAAACGAGTGAAAGGATTTAATGTATTGCACCCGATGGGCTTCGATGCTTTCGGCTTGCCGGCAGAGCAGTATGCCCTGGAGCATGGTATTCACCCGGCAGTGTCAACAGCCGATAACATCAGCAACTTCAAAAGACAACTCGGCAACATTGGTTTCTGCTACGACTGGAGTCGCGAGGTGCAGACCTGCGATCCGAAATACTACCGCTGGACGCAATGGATCTTCTTACAGATTTTCGATAGCTGGTTCAATCGCAAGCTGGAAAAAGCACAACGGATTTCAGAGTTGGTTTCAATTTTTGAAAAGGAAGGGAATGTGAACCATCTGATTCCTAATTCAAAATTCAAAATTCAAAATTTTGGAGCCGCTGAGTGGAAAGCGTATACTGAAAAAGAACAGCAGGAATTATTAATGGAATATCGGTTGGCTTACCTCGCTTACACCGATGTCAACTGGTGCGAAGCGTTGGGCACCGTGCTGGCGAATGATGAAGTGATCAACGGAGTAAGTTACCGCGGTGGTTTTCCGGTGGTGAAAAAACAAATGCGTCAGTGGAGTTTGCGCATTACAGAATATGCAGAGCGCTTGTTGAAAGGACTGGATGAAATTGACTTCAGTGAATCGATGAAAGAAATCCAGCGCAACTGGATTGGCAAGAGTGTGGGTGCGTTGATGAGATTTAATATTTCAAATTCCACATCTCAGATTACCGTGTTTACCACGAGGCCGGATACAATTTTTGGTGTAGACTTTATGGTGATTGCCCCTGAGCATGAGCTGGTGAAACAGCTTACCACACCTGAGCAAAAAGAGGAAGTAGAAAAATATTTAAAATATGTAGAGAGTCGTTCGGAAATAGACCGCATGGCGGAAGTGAAGAAGATCACAGGCGCTTTCATTGGCGCTTACGCGATCAATCCATTCAACGGCAGGGAAATTCCTGTGTGGATCAGTGAGTATGTACTGGCAGGATATGGAACAGGCGCCATCATGGGTGTGCCGTGTGGCGATGAGCGCGATCATAAGTTTGCAAAACATTTCAACTTACCGATCACGAATATTATCGGGTCACATTACAATGGTGAAGAAGCCAATCCAACCAAAGAAGCGATATTGGAAAACTCCGATTTCCTTAATGGGATGGTGATGCACAAAGCGATCGATGTGGTGGCAACCAGGCTGGAAGAAATGGGCATCGGCAAGCGTCAGGTGAATTATAAAATGCGCGATGCAGGCTGGAGCCGTCAGCGCTACTGGGGCGAACCTTTCCCGGTTGTGTATCAAAGATGATGTGCCCTATGCCATGAAGGAAAGTGAGTTGCCACTGGAGTTACCTCCTTCTGATAACTTCAAACCATCCGGAAACGGAGAAGGTCCATTGGCCAACTTACAAGACTGGATCAACTTTGCTCCTGACCAAAAGCGTGATAGCAATACGATGCCTACGCATGCCGGTGCTGCCTGGTATTTCCTGCGCTACATGGATCCACACAATGAAAACGCTTTCGCGGATAAGAAAGCACTGGATTACTGGGGGCAGGTAGACGTATATGTAGGAGGCTCCGAGCATGCTGTTGCTCACTTGTTATATTCACGTTTGTGGACGAAAGTACTGCACGATTTAGGATATCTGAATTTTGATGAGCCCTTCAAGAAGCTGATCAATCAGGGAAAGATTACGGGGGATTCGAGATTTGTGTATCGATTAGGATATTCTACTCCAATTATGGATAAAGGTAAATTGCCGCAAATATTTATTTCAAAAAATATTTTGGCTGAATATCAGGATTCAAAAACAACTGATGATACAATCGTTAAAAAATTATTTATAGATGTTGATAATATCCTAAAGAAATATATACACCAAGATGATATTCCCCTCAAAATTCAATTAGATCCAGCTGCAGCTCAAGAATTACATGTGGACATCAATTTAGTTAATGGATTAGAATTAGATACCGAAGGTTTCAAAAAGTGGAAACCTGATTTCGCCAACGCTGAATTTATTTTGGAAGATGGCAAATACATCTGCGGATCTGCCATTGAAAAAATGAGCAAGTCTTATTTCAATGTGGTAAACCCTGATCAGATCATTGATTTTTACGGAGCCGATACATTGCGCATGTACGAAATGTTTCTCGGTCCGCTCGAGCAATCAAAACCCTGGAGCACACAAGGCATTGATGGTGTGTTTAAATTCATTAGAAGGTTCTGGAATCTGGCGCACGATAACAATGGAAAATTCAAAGTAAGTGATGCCGAGCCAACGCGTGATGAACTTAAAGTGCTTCACAAGACGTTGAAAAAAGTAGAACAGGATATTGAAAACTTCTCATTCAATACTTCGGTGAGCGAGTTCATGATCTGCGCCAATGAATTGAGTTCATTGAAATGCAACAAGCGCAAAATCATTGAGCCGCTGGTGATTGCCCTCTCTCCTTTCGCGCCACATGTGGCCGAAGAATTGTGGTCGTTGCTCGGTCATACCGATACGATTTTAAATGCAACATTCCCGAAATATGATGAGCAATACCTGATTGAAAGTTCATTCAGTTATCCGATCTCCATCAACGGAAAAGTGCGTGCACAAATGGAATTTGCCCTGGACATGCCAAAAGAAGACATCGAGAAAGTGGTGCTGGCTTCTGAGATTGTCATGAAATGGACAGAAGGCAAAGCACCTAAGAAAGTGATTGTGGTTCAAGGAAGAATCGTAAACGTAGTTTTATAATTTAGTTTACCATCATAGAAACAGAAAGCCCCTCTTGCTGGAGGGGCTTCCTGTTTTATCAAACCTTACTTTGTTTATTTCAAAAACACCTTAGGCATCAATTCATGAATGGTCTTCATCACTCTTTCTTCTGTGTCTTCGGTAAGTCGCGAAGGATGATTATAGTAAGGCATCGAGCCATCCACTTCATAACCACCTTCAGCAAATAATCTTTTTGAAGCGATGTAGGTTGACACATCGTTGGTATAGGCATTCACCCACATTTTATCTTTATTAAATTCGCGCTTGATGCGAAGACTATAATCCACTACTACTTCTCCACCGAGAAATACAATCGCTAATTGATTTCCAAAACTCCAGACCTGAACGGGATATAACATTGTACTTGAAATAGATCCTCCACGGGCCAGTATCTCAAGACTGTTCCTGGCATACAATCCCTGGGCAGCTTCCAGGGTTGATTGCTCTACCAATTCCTTAGCATCGGGCACATGCATAAAAGTGAGATCCACCATTTTCATTTTCCCAATGGGTATTGAGTTAAGTGTAACAAACTTATTGGAACTTATCAAGTGGTTGATTTCTTCTGTAATCATGACCCCATGCTGGCTTACATGTTTAAATTCTCCACGAGGTGTTGGGTTGGCATCACCGGCACAACCCAGCGCCACCATTGCCGTAGCGCCAGGGTATTTTTCCTCCAGCATCTGTTGGGCTGCTCCCATCCAATCTCCATGAATAAAGTTGTGTTCAGGGACTAACGTTGTACCATGACAAGCATAATTAAGAAGCAGAGCGATGGTTTTTCCGTGCTGATCCGTAGCACGTAATACCGGTAAGTCATTATCCACAGGGCCATTGGGTGTTTCCCCAAAGTCTTTCCATTTGCCATTCTCCAATACTCTGCGGTTCATCGCAAAGGTTGATTTGCCCATCGCCCAGCTTAACGTGCCAGGAGCTTTGGACTTATGTGCATCGACAACCAACTTCTCCAGTTTGTTCAGCAAATTATCGCGGTAGATTTTTACATCAGCCAGTTGATTGGGAGGAAGTGTAGATCCAAAAATATTAAGCAACACTCCAGTCTCTGGTCCGTTATGCGTATGTGTGGCCGACACCACTAATTGTGCACGATCTTTCAATCCCATCTTTGGTGCCAGTCGTGCAAATAATTCATCCGCAAAAAAACCAGGGAACCCCACCAGGTCTAGGGTCACCCATACCATCGGTTGCTTTCCTTTTTGATCAAGCACCAACACCTTGCCCCAAAGTTTTTGTTCTACACTGTCATACACTTTGGTGCGATTACCATATCCCGTAAGGCGAACAGGATAATCTGGAGTTATATCGATACGGCCCGTGCCCATTTCAATGGAGGCAGGATCGTTCTTATCGCGTTCTTGAAAAGAAAGAAGCGCGAAGACCATGGGAGCGACAAGTGAAAATCCGATGATTGCTTTTCTGATGTGTATAAACATAGTGTTCAGGATTGATTTCTATATTTTCAAGAAAACAATTATCGACATGAAAACAAAAAGGAACGTGTTGAGCGGCAATATTCATGGAGAACAAAAACCGGAATTGAACGTATAAAGCCTAGGATTTTTTTGTTACTTGAAGCTATAACAAATCCTCCATTGTCGAGACTTATTATTTTATTATTACCTATTGAAACCCCATTATGCAACTCATCATCCAAAACCTCAACAAAACGTACTCCAACGGAGTGCAGGCACTGAAAGACGTAAACCTTACCATCAACCAGGGCATGTTTGGTTTGCTTGGTCCCAATGGTGCCGGCAAATCATCACTCATGCGCACCATTGCCACTCTGCAGGAAGCAGATAGCGGCAGTATTACGTTGGGCGATATCAATGTGCTCACACAAAAAGAAGAGGTAAGGAAAATACTTGGGTATCTGCCTCAGGAGTTTGGCGTATACCCAAAGATTGATGCCATCACATTACTCGATCATCTTGCCGTATTGAAGGGCATAACCAATAAAAACGAGCGCAAGGGCCTGGTTGAAGCATTGCTGCACAAGACCAACCTGTGGCCGGCACGAAATAAAAACCTTGGTGGGTATTCAGGGGGTATGAAACAACGCTTCGGCATTGCCCAGGCACTTATCGCCAGTCCAAAACTGATTATCGTAGATGAACCCACTGCCGGTCTTGACCCAGCTGAAAGAAACCGCTTTCTGAATTTACTTTCTGAGATCGGAGAAAATACCATCGTCATTCTTTCAACCCATATTGTTGAAGATGTGAAAGAACTCTGCACCGACATGGCCATCATCAACAAAGGGCAAGTTTTGTATAAAGGAAGTCCGATGGATGCCATTGCAGAAGTGGAAGGTAAAGTGTGGAAAAAACGAATTGCAAAATCAGAACTGGAGGAGTATCGCAAGTCGTTCAATATTATTTCTGAAAGACTCATTGCAGGCCGCCCGGAAATTACCGTGCTGAGTGAAGGACAACCTGATGCGTCATTTGATCACACCGCAGCCGATCTGGAAGATGTCTACTTCACACATGTTTTTGGAACCACCAAAGAAGTTTCCGCTTGATTACTAACTAAAGACTCACGCCTCAAGACTCAGTATTAAAGACTCAAGACAATTTTATGTTTAAAGATATATTTCTATTCGAACTTAAATACCGGAAGGCACGCGCGGCCAACTACATCTACTTCGGTATTATGTTTTTGCTGTGCATCCTTGCTGTAACCACCGATGTGGTTCAGATTGGTGGCGGAGTAGGCCAGATAAAGGAAAATGCACCGATCGTTATCACCCAGATGGTTGCCATCATGGCCGTATTTCTTACGTTGATTTCATCTGCCATTATGGGTGTGGCCGTGCTTCGCGATTTTGAACACAACACCGAAGCCATTCTGTTCAGCACACCCATTAAAAAATTCGCTTACCTGATGGGCCGCTACTGGGGATCACTGGTGGTACTTCTACTGGTAGCGAGCAGCCTTCCGCTTGCGTTCATGATTGGAGATCTTTGGCCCACGCGTGAAGCCGATCGTTTATTACCATTCAACCTGATCACCTACTGGCAGCCCTTCTTCATTTTTGTGCTGCCCAACATGTTCTTTAGCGGAGCGATCTTTTTTGCCAGCGGTGCACTCAGCAGAAAATCAATCGTGATCTACACACAGGGTATTTTATTGCTGGTGCTGTATCTCGCAAGTCAAACCATGTTGCGCGATCTGGAGCAAAAAGAAATTGCTGCCTTGCTCGATCCATTTGGTGTGCGGGCATTCAACTTTCATACACAATACTGGACTCCGGCAGAAAAGAATACATTGCAGATTCCCTTTGAAGGATATATTCTGTATAACCGGTTAATATGGATCGGTGTGGGAATCGTAGTGTTAATCATCAATCATTTTGCGTTCAGTTTTAATGTGGTGCGCAGTTCCATATTCAAAACACGCGCAGTGAAAGAAGAACGTCTCACAATAAAACCAGACGAAACAAAAATTCCAGTTGCGCAACAGTTCACCGGGTTTACCACACATATCGGTCAGCTCATAAAGCTTACTGTCTTCTACTTTAAGATGGTGTTTAAAGAGATTCCGTTTATTGCCATTGTAGTTGCTGGTATGTTGCTCATGTTTTTGAACGCCATGAACATGAATGAAATCTATGGCACAAGTTCATATCCTACCACCTACTCCGTGCTCGGATTGCTGGCGGGTTTCAATTTATTCTTTGTGATCATTGCCGTGTTATACTCAGGTGAACTGGTATGGAAAGAACGATCCGTAAATCTCAACCTGATCATCGATGCAATGCCGATGCCCGACTTCATCAACCTGATCTCAAAGTTTCTGGGATTATTGCTGGTGTATCTCGTATTGCTTTTCGGATTAATTGTCTGTGGTGTAATGATCCAGGCAGCCTATGGATATTATAAATTTGAGTTAGGTGTTTACTTCGGCACATTATATACTGAAACACTCGCATACCTCGTGCTGTACACACTTTTGTCGATGTTCGTTCAGGTAATGGTGAATAATAAGTTTCTTGGATTTGCAGTAGCCATCGCCTTCTCTATCCTGGTAGGATTTTTCAGTCAGATGGGACTCGAACATCCACTGTTTCAATTTGGCAGTGGCAGCCTCGGTACGTATTCTGACATGAATGTGTACGGTCACTTTGTAACCCCTTTCACCTGGTTGCAGGTATACTGGTTCGCCTTTGTGATCTTCCTTTTTGGGGTGGCCGTTATTTTTTCCGTGCGTGGATCAGAATCGGTTATGAACATGCGATGGAAGTCAGGTAAACTCCGTCTATCAAAATCGCTGATACGTTTGATGGGGCTGGCGGTTATCCTGTTTGCCTCCACCGGGTTTTATATTTTCTATAACACCAACATATTGAATGAGTACTCCAACTCTGATCAGCGCGAAGATCTGCAGGTTGACTATGAGAATACTTTAAAGAAATTTGAATTTCTGCCACAACCAAGAATCACACACATTGATTTGAAGGTAGATCTGTATCCATCCAAAAGGGATTTTACTGCTGAGGGATATTATATTTTAAAAAATAAGACGAACGAACCCATCTCCGATATTCATATTCAGGAAAACGCAGAATCAGAACTGAAGACGGAGTATCTGAAGTTTGACCGCAAGAACGGTATCAAAGAAAAGTTCGACAAATTCAAATACACGATCTATACCCTTGAACAGCCACTTCAACCTGGTGACAGCATTCGTATGGATTTTAAAACCACCTTCATTACCCAAGGATTTGTAGAAACCAACCAATCGAATACACAAGTGATATTTAACGGAACGTTTTTTAACAACACGTACTTCCCTTCACTGGGATATAACGAAGGCTACGAAATTGGTGATGACAACAAACGCAAAGAGAAGAAACTGCCAGAGAAGGAGCGCATGATGGAACGCAACGATCCGCGCGGCCTGGCCCAGAGTTTATTTGGCGATGATGCCGATCACGTAGATTTCAAAATGCAGATCAGCACAGACAAAGGACAAACCGCCATCGCTCCCGGCTATCTGGTGAAACAGTGGGAAGAAAAAGACCGTGTATATTTTCAATATGACATGGACGCACCGATGTGTAATTTCTACTCGATGATTTCAGCAAACTATGCGATCAAAAAAGACAAATGGAACGACATCGATCTTGAAATCTACTATCACTCGGGCCATGAATACAACCTTGATCGCATGATGGACGGAATGAAAGATGCGCTTGCCTATTATGAAAAACATTTCAGTCCGTATCAGTACAGGCAATTGCGCATCATGGAGTTTCCGCGCTATGCAACCTTTGCGCAATCTTTCGCCAACACCATTCCTTTTTCTGAAGGCATTGGGTTCATAGCAAAAATAGACGATCCTGATAAGGATATTGATTTCAGCTACTACGTAACCGCACACGAAGTAGCTCATCAGTGGTGGGGACATCAGGTGATGGAAGCCGGAGTGAAAGGAAACGCCATGTTGAGCGAAAGTATGTCGCAGTATTCTGCGTTAATGGTGTTGAAGAATAAGTTCACGCCAGAAATTCTTGAACGCTACCTGAAGTATGAACTCGACCGGTACTTGCAAGGACGAGCCAGTGAACGCAAGAAAGAACAGCCATTGGAATTTGTAGAAGGCCAGGGATACATTCATTATCAGAAAGCTTCACTGATCTTCTATGCCCTTCAGGATTATATCAGTGAAGACAGCGTGAATGCTGCTTTCAAACGATTCAATGAAACATGGAGATTTAAAGACGCACCTTACCCCACGTCCGCTGATTTATTGAAAGAGATCCGTAAGGTAACACCAGACAGCTTGCAGTACTTAATTCATGACATGTTTGAGACCATTACGTTGTTTGAAAACAAAACCGAAACTGCCGAGTTCGAAGAAAAATCAAAAGATGAATTTGAAGTAACCTTAAAAGTGACGGCCGAAAAACTTCGTGCTGACAGTACTGGATTGGAAACACCTCTACCCATTAATGACTGGATTGACATTGGTGTGTATGGAAAAAATATAGCGGGAAAGGATAGTCTAATCTACTTAAAGAAACATAAAATCACCCAGAAGGAAAATGAATATAAGATCATGGTGAAATCAAGACCCCGCAAGGCAGGCATCGATCCACTGCATAAACTCATCGACCGTCATTCGAATGATAACACAAAAGGATTGATTAAAAAGAAAGAGGAACCGGCATCCTGAATTGACTTCAGTGATAGAATAAATCCCTGACTTGCAGGAATACAAGTCAGGGATTTTTTTGTTAAAGACTAATTCTTCAAACAACGAATACTTAGGCCATAGTTTTCATAATAGGTGCCTCCGTACGTTTTACTACTGTCAAAAAACATACTGAAACTCCAATAAAATCCTGCGGACTCAGCGGTGGTTGACCACCACATACCATGGGATCCACTCGCTCCGAATGGTCCACTAACATCACGAAGACCACCCGGAAGAGCTGTAAAACCTGTTTCATTGGTAGCGACTGTACTAAATGAATAAGCCCAATGAGTGTTTCCGGTTTCTTTCAATTTACCACCTGCAACATCTTCTCCACCTAAGAATGCTTCTAATGTTGCCCCTTCAGCATCTGAAGGTACATGCCAGCCTGCGGGACAAACATTACCTCTTGCTACTACATAAAAGTTATATAGGGCACCGTAGATAGGTTTGTATGCCGAAGGATCATTATCATACCAGGAGTATGCGGGAGTTTTTCCACCAGCGAGGTTTTGCCAGGCTGTATTATCAGTAACCAGAGATATTGGGGTATTATCATTAAATTTTGTGGTCTTCAGATTTTCCGCCATCCATGTTTGCGTTCCGATTTGTATGGTTTTATAGGTATTTCCGTCAACGTCTGAGACTGAGCCATAGGTCAGATTAGGATTAAAAACAATGGTACCACTTGGGAGTGTTACGAAGCTGGTCTGCGTTCCATACGTCACGCCTGCCTCGTTAATTGCATAGGCATTTACATAATAATTTGTATTGGGTGTTAAACCAGTAAGCGTACTTATAAATGTGCCCATACCGGAACCATCCGTTGTTTTGCTATCTGTAATTAACGGATTTTCTTCCGTGCTCCAGCACACTCCCCTGGCACTGATCGTTCCACCACCATTATCCGTAATCTCTCCACCAGAAACGGCCGATGATGTGGTTCGTGAACTAACAGCGGTTGTGGTAACCGTAGCAAATGCTACCGGGTCTGTGATAAATGATACCTCATTACCATAAGCAGTACCTGCACTGTTCGTGGCATAGGCCCTTACATAATACGTGGTTGCAGCAAGTAACCCTGTAATATTACTTACAAAATTACCTTTGCCGTTTCCATCTGTGGTTTTACTATCTGCCACAGTTGGGTTTTGTACTTTGCTCCAGCATACTCCTCGTGCACTGATATCTCCTCCACCGTCATCTGTAATCGCTCCGCCAGAAACGGCAGATATTCTTGTAACAGAACTGATTGTGGTTGTTGTCAACGTAGCCAGCACAACGGGGTTTGTTGTAAATGAAACCTCATTACCATAACTCGTGCCCTTACTGTTGGTAGCATAGGCGCGTACAAAGTATTTGGTATTGATCGTTAAGCCTGTAATCGTACTGGCAAACGTACCGGTCCCGGAGCCATCGGTCGTCTTACTTCCACTGGTTATCGGGCTGGCTGAAGTGCCATAACAAACACCACGGGCAGTTACTGCCGCTCCTCCATCATCGGTTATAGTACCACCCGAAACTGCGCTGGTCTGGGTAATTCCAGTGATACTCACTGTAGACAAAACAGGAGCCGTGAGAACAGGCTCTACGGATTCCTCTTCCTTACAAGAGCTGATTAACATTAAGCCAATAGAAAGGAATAGAATAGCTACTAATTTTATAAAGTGTTTCATAGCGGACATAGTTAGATTCAACTAAACGATATGCTGCAACAAAACTAATGCATGACTACCCGGAATCGCCATGACGTAGAAATAGTTCAAGCATGATACTTATCCCGAATTTTTATTTAAAAACATGACGGAAATCATTAAATTCATCAAATCATTATTGCACCTTCCATCATGTTAAACTTAAACACTTACAGCCATGATATCCGTATTAGCAAGCACCGGAAAATACATTTTAGAGCCTAGTTTAATGGACATGCACCACGGCAGCCTTGAATGGCTTTCTGCCACCGTTCTCTGGAAACAAGAAGTTGCCTTCTTTCAAAAATTACTGGACGTTTATGTTGCAAAAGGAACTTCAGCTGATGAGAAAAAGAAAGTAAGCCACTTTCAAAATTTAATCACCTATTATGGTGGGGAACTCATTGACACCCTACGGAAAAAAATTAAAACACACGAGCACAAACTAGCCGATCTGCTACAGGAATTAAAAGGCACTGACAAGGAATATTATGAAGAGCACGGTGCATTGATGGATGAACTCAGTGCATTTATGAAAACATTCAATTCCTTCAAAAGTGAATTCTTTGCCTTTGTAGAAAAAAAACTTTAGGAACTAAGTATAAAACCCTTACAGTCATTAGGTAACAATTCATAACTTTAGCGCAGTTAAATAAATCTGTTATGCGCTATTCAAAAATTACTGGCCTCGGACATCATGTTCCAGAAACCGTTGTTACCAACGGGTATCTGTCAAGTATTATGGATACGAACGATGAGTGGATCGTTGAACGTACCGGCATAAAAGAAAGAAGATATGTAGATCCAGCCAAAGATACAGTGGCCAACATGGCTGCCAAGGCAACACGCATGGCCCTCGAAAGAGCGAAGCTTACTGAAAAAGATATTGAGTTTATTGTTTTTGCAACCATTACGCCCGACTACTTTTTTCCAGGCTCGGGCGTTTTGCTTCAGCGTGAATTAGGACTGGAAAGTATCGGTGCTTTGGATATCCGCAATGCCTGTTCGGGATTCATCTACGCACTTTCTGTTGCCGATCAATTTATTAAGTCCGGAATGTATAAAACCATTCTGGTGGTAGGAGCAGAAATTCAGTCCACTGCTATAGACATGACGACACGCGGAAGAAACACCGCAGTGATTTTTGCCGATGGTGCAGGTGCAGCAATACTACAGCCTGATGATAAACCAGGCATACTCTCCACACACCTACATTCAGATGGTCGCTTTGCAGAAGAACTCTATGTGCGTGATCCGGGAAGCAGTCGCCCGCGGGAAGAACGCCAGCCTGAGCAAATTCTGGATACAACACATTTTAAAGTGGTGATGAACGGAAGCCAGGTGTTTAAACATGCCGTGGTCCGTTTCATGGAAGTAATCAATGAAGCACTCAGCGCCAACAACATGAAAAAAGAGGACATCGATTTACTCATTCCTCATCAGGCAAATTTGCGAATCAGTCAATTTGTGCAACAGAAGCTTGGGCTTCCGGACGACAAAGTGTATAACAACATCATGCGATACGGAAACACTACGGCCGCATCCATACCCATCGCCATGAGTGAAGCGTGGGCCGAAGGAAAAATCAAGGAAGGTGACATCATTTGCCTGGCTGCTTTTGGCAGTGGCTTTACCTGGGCCTCTGCTTTGATTCGCTGGTGATTAATTCACCAGGAAAGGATTTGTCATGGACAATTACCGTTCATTGAATACCGCATTTTGAATTTTGGAATTTGGATCTTAAATATTCAATTTACAATATGAAAACTACCATCTATAATCCCAGCCCGTTAGAAACACAAATTGCCAATGCACTGGTGGGCCTTGAAAAAGAAATTGAAAAAAACCTGAAAGATCTTACAATCAGTCAGGCTTCGGCCGATCTCTCACAAGACAACCCATCCGTTAAATTCATCCTTGTTGATAAAGACGGAGATCATCATGAGATCATATTAAAAATCGTACAGATTCCTGATAAGTTCTAATTAACAATACAACAGCCATGTCATTTCTGATTGTATTGCTTAGTATCATACTACTGATTTTTTTAATCTCCTGGTTTAAGGTTAATGCATTCCTGTCGTTCCTGATTGTTTCCATTGGCGCTGGACTAATGTTAGGTATCAATCCTGCCCAGATCGGTGCCATCGTGCAGAAAGGTGTTGGTGATATGCTGGGCTCACTGGTGATTGTAATCATAGCCGGAGCCATGCTTGGAAAACTGGTTGCCGAAACGGGTGCGGCCCAAAAAATAGCCGCTGGCATGATGCAGGTATTTGGTAAAAAGTATCTGCAACTTGCATTGACCATCACCGGTTTTGTAATAGGCATTCCGCTCTTCTATAATGTCGGATTTGTACTGGTGTTTCCACTCATCGCTTCGGTAGTATACAGTTACAAACTTCCTGCTTTGTATGTAGGCCTTCCTATTATTGCTGCCTTATCGGTAACACATGGATTCCTTCCACCTCACCCATCACCGGTAGCACTGGTAACACAATTCAATGCCGACATGGGTACTACTTTATTGTTCGGAATTATCATCGCCATTCCTACGGTAGTGGTTGCCGGACCAGTTTTTTCTAAAAGTCTGAAAAACATCAACGCCACATTGCTTCCAACATTCAAGTCAGAAGGACTGCCGGAAGAAAAGCTACCAGGGTTATTCAATAGTTTCATTTCATCGTTGTTGCCCGTATTATTGCTCGCTGGAACGACCGGACTCAACTTTGTTGTCGCAGCAGATTCACCAAACAAGAACATCATGTTGTTTTTCAGTGACTCGTCCATGGTGATGCTCATATCACTGGCAGTGGCCACATATACCTTAGGACTTAGTCGCGGACTGAAAATGAAATATCTGATGGACATCTACTCCGAAGCCGTGAAGGATGTGTTGATCATCATTCTGATCATTGGAGGTGCAGGTGCTTTGAAAGAAGTATTGTTGCAAAGTGGCATCAGCACCGAGATTGCTGGTCTGCTTGATAATCTGAATGTCAATCCTCTTATATTAGGGTGGCTCATAGCCTGCGTAATTCGCGTTTGTGTAGGTTCTGCTACCGTAGCGGGCTTAACGGCTGCCGGTATTGTCGCTCCATTACTGGCTACCCATCCTGAGGTTCACCCCAGCCTGATGGTACTTTCAGTAGGTGCCGGAAGCCTGATGTTTTCGCATGTCAATGATGGCGGCTTCTGGTTATTTAAAGAATATTTCAACCTCAGTATAAAAGATACCATTCGCTCCTGGTCTGTGATGGAAACTATAGTAGCGGTATGTGGTTTAGCTGGTGTCATGATCATTAATGCCTTTTTGTAAGATTCCCTGACAACTGTATGAGACGCTTTTTAATATGGTTTGCAATCCTACTCTTTGTTGTAGAGTGTAAAGAGAAAGAAACTATTTTACCTGTGGTTAATACTTTTCAACCTTCCCAGATTACATCTACCTCAGCAGTCTACTCTGGTGAAATTGTTACCACCGGAAACGTATCCATTTTTGATTATGGCTTTGTTTGGTCCACCCAAGAGATGCCCACGACTGAATCTTCTGCAAAGCTTTTTGGAAGACCTGGTGTTGTGGGAAAATTTGAAGCACAGGTAGATAATCTCGACCCTGCCACAACCTATTTTATAAGAACTATACTGACTACCAGCGAAGGAATTCAGTATGGGGAACAAAAGAAATTCACTACCTCAACCATCAGCAACCCTCAACTAATTACACACGCTCCACCAGAAATCGCCATTACCTCGGCTCATTTTAAGGGTGAAATTATTTCAATGGGAAACATTTCAATCCTCGATCATGGGTTCGTCTGGTCAAAGACCGAATTGCCAACCACTGAATCAAATTCAAAGCTACTTGGTAAACCGGGGTCAACAGGAATCTTTGAAACTACCATTGAAAACCTGGTACCCTTCACGGAATATTTTGTAAGAACAGTACTCATTACCTCTTCCGGAATTATCTACGGAAATCAGGAAAAATTCACAACCCTGAAACTAAATATTACTACCCTTGATGCACATACCATTACTTTCTCGACTGCTTTTGTAATCGGTCAGCTTGGTGATTATGGTTCATTGAAGATCAATGACTATGGATTTGTCTGGTCGACATCTCCCGGGGTTAACCTGGTGAATTCAATTAAAATCAGTATTGCACCACCTGGCAACTCAGTTGACTTCGATTTTAAAATAACCGGTTTGGCTGAAACTACTACTTACTATTTCAATACATACCTGCAAACCGAATCCGGGGTTGTTTATGGTACCGAAAAATCATTTGTAACTGCAAAAGGGCCCTGGAAACAGATTGCTGATTTTCCCGGAACACCCCGGACAAATGCCATTGCTTTCACCATCAACGGAAAAGGTTATGTTGGCCTCGGCAACGGTGAAGGTTTTATACCTTTAAAGGATTTATGGGAATATGATCCTTCCGAAAATAAATGGACACGGAAAAGCGATTTTAAAGGTGAAGCCAGGAGTGCAGCCGTGGCATTTAGTATTGAGGGTAAAGCCTATGTTGGCACGGGGGCTTATAGTAATATTTACGATGACATGTGGGAATACTCTCCGGTCACTGATGAGTGGGTTCAGAAATCAAATTTCCCAGGTGGTACGGTCTACTATGCTACTGCCTTTTCGATCGGATCTTTTGGATATGTAGGCACCGGAATTAGAAATGGTACCTTATTAACAGAATTCTGGCAGTATGATGCTACATTGGATCACTGGACATCAAAAGCTGATTTTGAAGGCAGTCCGGTGGATGTTGCTGTAGGTTTTACCATTGGAAACATAGGCTATATTGGCACAGGCAATTTACAATCCGGCTTAAGTAGGGAATTCTGGGCATATAACGCTTCGCAGAATCAATGGGAGCAAAAAAGTTACCTGCCCACTGAGCGGTGGAATAGTGTCGGCTTTGTATTATTTGACCGAGGATATATAGGCTTAGGGAACGGATCCCCCACAGATATCTTCTGGAAATACGACCCGTCAGGTAACCTTTGGACGGTAGGGCCAACATTTCCCGGTGGCCAGCGGGAAGGATCAAGCGCATTTGTCATTAACCATAAAGCCTATATCGGATTAGGTGCTTTTGGAAAAAAAGACTTTTGGGAATACGATCCCATCAAGGATACGAACTGAGCCGAAAAGTATTGCAGGGAATGTAACCTTCATTCCCAAGCTAACTGCAAATTCAATTAAAGGTTAGTTATCATTTTAACAAATATGGTATGCAGCATTCGCGATATGATGAAATTAACATTCGCTACAAAAGAAGTTCAATTTTCATAAATCTATTGCTCTCTATTTAAAAACTTAAGACATTACCTGATAAATTTCTGTCTCATACAATTATGGAAAATCTCACGCCCGATCAACGTTTCGAACAACTCAAACTTACCTTGCCCCCACCTCCGACTCCATTGGGAGTTTACAAACCTTTCCTGATCGTAGATAAATTTGTTTACGTATCCGGCCATGGCACCGTAAAAGAAGACCGTAGTTTAATTATTGGCAAAGTCGGTGTGGATCTTACTGCCGAAGAAGCAAAAGTCGCAGCACGTCAGGTAGGCCTGGCTATACTGGCAACATTGAAAGAAAATCTCGGTAGCCTCAACAATATAAAAAGAGTGATCAAGGTATTGGGCATGGTGAATGCCATTCCTGAATTTGAGCGTCATCCATTTGTAATCAATGGATGCAGCGAATTATTTGCTTCCATCTGGGGACCTGACAATGGAGTAGGCGTGCGAAGCGCAGTAGGAATGGGATCATTGCCGGATAATATCCCGGTAGAAATCGAAGCCATGTTTGAACTGCACCAGATGAGCTGGCTATGAGCAACTGGTATACCATTGAAAATATTGACCAGCTCGATACACCGGCACTGGTTGTATATCCTGATCGGGTAAAAGAAAATATACGCATACTTAAAAGTTTTGTTCCTGATGTAAACCGGCTGCGCCCGCATGTAAAAACCAATAAGTGTGCAGAAGTATGTAAGCTGATGATGGATGCTGGAATTTATAAATTCAAATGCGCCACCATTGCCGAAGCGGAGATGCTTGGCTTGATAGGTGCACCTGATGCGTTGCTCGCCTATCAACCCGTGGGGCCCAAAGTATCTCGACTGATTGAATTGATTAAAAAATTTCCCTCTACCGTTTTTGGTTGCCTTATTGATAACCTAGAATCTGCAACATCATTATCGGAACAGGCAATAAAAAATGGCTTGCGCATTTCAGTTTACATAGATCTGAATGTGGGTATGAACCGAACAGGCATTTTGCCTGAGCATGCGCTTGAACTTTTTATAAAATGCAACCAGCTGAAAGGAATTGCAATCAAAGGACTGCATGCCTACGATGGCCAGTTAAGAGACAGTGACCTGGAAATCAGAAGAGCAAGATGTGATGAAGGTTTCAATAAAGCCAATGCGCTGAAGCAGGGAATTGAAAAACAATTCGGGATTTCCCTGATCATGATCGCTGGCGGTACACCCTCCTTCCCTATCCATGCACAACGGCAGGAAGTAGAGTGCAGCCCGGGCACATTTATTTTCTGGGATAAAGGATATCAGCAAATGTTGCCAGAGCAACCTTTTTTACTTGCTGCCTTAGTGGCTACACGCGTTATTTCAAAACCTGGTGAAGACATTATCACGGTTGATCTGGGGCACAAAGCCATCGCTTCAGAGAATCCCATTACGAACAGGGTTTACTTTTTAAATGCCCCCGATCTTCAACCTGTTGGCCAAAGTGAAGAACACCTCGTGCTGAAGACAACGGTAAATTCATTATAGCGTTGGCGATGTGTTATATGGTGTGCCTCATCACATCTGCCCTACTGTGGCACTTCATGAAACGATGGCAGTGGTTGAAAATCATCAGGTTACAGGCAGCTGGCAGGTGGTTTCAAGAAAAAGAAAAATCAGTGTGTGATTTAACAAGCATTATCATGTCAGACGACATTATAAAGCAAGATTCGACTTTTAACGATCAGGTGGCGATCGTCACAGGAGGAAGTTCAGGCCTTGGGCTTGCCATTTCAAAAGCATTGCTGGGATCAGGTGCAACAGTTGCCATACTGGATTTGAAAATCGAAGAAACTATTCAAAATCATCCTCAGGTTATTTTTCAGAATACAGATATAACCCAGGAAGACAAGGTACAGGAAGCTATCAACAACATCTGGAAAAGATCAGGAAGAATAGACATCCTGGTGAACAGCGCGGGTATCACGGGCAAAACAAATCTCAAAAGTCATGAGACTTCCACGGAAAACATCAGGCAGGTTTTTGAGGTCAACTTCATGGGAAGTTATTTCACTTCAAAGCATGTGCTGCCCTTCATGTTGAAAAATAACTATGGCAGAATTTTGCACATCGCCAGCATTGCAGGCAAAGAAGGAAATGCCGGAATGCTGGCCTATTCATCTTCCAAAGCTGCCGTGATCGGAATGACAAAGGTGCAGGGAAAAGAGTATGCTGAAACCGGAATCACCATCAACGCACTTGCTCCCGCAGTAGTACAGACACCGCTCGTGGACGCTATGCCAGCCGAGCAGGTTCGTTACATGACAGATAAAATACCGATGAAACGGTGTGGCAGTTTAGAAGAGATTGCTAACATTGTGCTTTACATCGTTTCTCCTAAAAATAGTTTTACAACCGGATTTACATTTGATCTTTCAGGTGGAAGAGCGACCTACTAAAAATTTTAAAATCATGCAGGAAAAGATTGAGACCTCAAAGATCAGCATTGGTGTTGTTGGTCTTGGATTAATGGGATGCAGCATAACCACATGTCTGCTCATGGCAGGCCATAAGGTAGTTGCCATCGCACCGCTCCCTTTAGATTTGCTTCACGCGGCTGACAGAATCGGAAGTCATCTCACAAAATCAAAGGAAGAAGGTCTTATTGATTTAAATCCAGATCACTATTTCAATAACCTTACGATCACAGAAGATTATTCACAACTCAATTTATGTTCACTCGTGATTGAATGCACACTGGAGGATGTTGACATCAAAAAACAAGTATACTCGAAAATCGAGAATGTCATTTCACCGGATGCCATACTTACCAGTAACACATCAGCAATACCCATCAGCATCCTTCAAAATCTGACAAGCATTCCTGAACGTTTTTTTGGATTGCACTGGGCAGAACCTTCACACACGACACGGTTCCTGGAAGTTATCTGCGGAGAAAAAAGTGATATCACCAAAGGAGAGTTTCTTTATGAACTTTCACATTACTGGGGCAAAGAACCTACCCTGGTGCGAAAAGACATACGCGGCTTTATTACAAACCGGTTAATGTATGCCATGTACAGGGAAGCCTGTTACCTCGTAGAAAATGGCTATGCGACCGTTGAAGATGTGGATCGGGCCTGCCGTAATAACCCAGGCTACTGGATGACCCTGGTGGGCGTGTTCAGATGGATGGATCTTACCGGTGTTGATGCCTATCACAGGGTTATGAAAGATCTGCTTCCCGATCTGAACAATCAAAAAGAAATACCAAAACTGATTGATGACATTGTAAAAGCCGGAGGCAAAGGCATTTCCAATGCAAAAGGTTTTTATAATTATACACCCGAAGAAGCAAAACTATGGGAAGAAACTTTCCGTGAGTTCAGCTATGAAATAAGAAAGCTGGCATTGAAATATCCGGCTGATGTGGTAAGTAAAAAATTGTCGTCAAAAGAATAAGTTTTCTTTCCCTGATAAATTATAGTTATGACAAAGAATTTCATAGTCGATGCGCACCTTGATTTAAGCATGAATGCCATGGAGTGGAACCGCGACCTTCGCAAACCTATTTCAGAAATTCGTGAACGTGAAAAAGGAATGACTGACAAGCCCGATCGCGGCAACGGTGTTGTGAACTTCGAAGAATTGCGAAAAGGGAATATCGGTCTGGTCGTAGCAACTCAGATAGCCCGATATGTAGCTCCAGGGAATCCTCTGCCTGGCTGGTATTCTCCCGAACAGGCATGGGCACAAACACAAGGGCAAAGGGCATGGTATAAGGAGATGGAATCCTCTGGAGAGTTAACACCGGTTACAGATCTTGAATCACTGGAAGCTCATCTTACAAAATGGGAAACAGACACATCCCCTGGAAAAGCGATAGGATATATACTGAGTCTGGAGGGAGCCGACTCCCTGGTAACTGTTGACCATCTCGAAAAAGCATACTGGTATGGATTACGTGCATTGGGCCCTGCACATTACGGCCCCGGACGTTATGCCATGGGCACGGATGCCTCCGGAGGACTAAGGGCAAAGGGAAAAGAGTTGCTGAAAGAAATGGAACGACTCAACATCATACTGGATGCCACCCACCTGTGTGATGAAAGCTTCTGGGAAGCACTTGATAATTTCAACGGCCACGTGTGGGCCAGCCACCACAACTGCAGGTCACTGGTGAATCACAATCGTCAGCTCAGTGATGATATGATCAAAGAACTGATCAGTCGTGGTGCTGTGATCGGAGGCGTGCTTGATGCCTGGATGATGGTTCCGAACTGGGTGCGGGGAAAATCCAATTCGAAAGAAATGAATTGCAACCTTAACAAATTAATGGATCATTATGATCACATCTGCCAGCTGGCTGGAAACGCCAATCACATCGGTATAGGTTCAGATCTGGATGGCGCCTATGGTAAAGAACAATCACCTTACGATCTGGAAACAATCGCTGATATTCAAAATATTGAAACCCTGCTATCCAACCGAGGGTATAGCGGTAAGGATATCAAAAATGTAATGCATGGAAACTGGCTTCGTTTTCTAAGAAAAGCGTGGGCCTGAAATATAATTTCGAGGAAATTTCAGCGATTTGACACATTGCAAATAAAATCCGGAACATCTCTTTCCATATTTACGTAACTTCGTGAATAACTAATGCCATTACTATGAGGAAGAAGGTTATCGTGTCGGGTGTTATTCTTATTGGATTGGTGAGTTTTTCTTTCACACCTCCTGCTGAGCGCTATTTCGAAATCGCAAAAAACCTTGAAATTTTTGCTTCTGTTTTTAAAGAAGTGAACAGTCTTTATGTCGATGAAATCAATCCGAACAAAGTTATTCGTGTTGGTATAGATGCCATGCTGGGATCACTGGATCCATACACGAACTTTATTTCAGAAGATCAGGTAGAGGATTTCCGCACACAAAACACCGGACAATATGGTGGTATCGGAGCAGTTACACGTACCATTGGCAAACGCACTGTAGTAACCATGGTCTACGAAGAGTATCCCGCTTTTAAAAACGGATTGAAGATAGGCGATGAAGTATTGAAAATGGATGGTATTGATCTCTCCAGACTTACTACGGAAGAAGCCAATCATCTGATGAGGGGCCAGGTGGGAACTCCTGTTAATCTCACGGTGAAGAGATTAGGAAAAAATGAGCCTATCGACATTGCTTTCAAGCGTGAAAAAATAAAGATCAGTAACGTGCCCTATTTTGGAATGATAGCCCCTGATATGGGCTACCTGCAACTAACTGAATTTACCGTTGACGCAGGCAAGGAAGTAAAAAATGCGGTTGTTGGACTGAAGGAAAAAGGCGCAAAATATATCATCCTCGATTTACGTGGTAACCCGGGTGGTCTATTGCACGAAGCCGTTAACATCAGTAATGTTTTCATCCCCAAAGGAAAAAAAGTTGTTGACACCAAAGGAAAAGTGACGGATAACAATATCACTTACGAAACTTTAAATAATCCTATCGACCTTGAAATTCCTGTAGTGGTTTTGATAAACCGGGGAAGTGCCTCCGCTTCAGAAATCGTGGCTGGCACATTACAAGATTATGACCGGGCCGTTGTGTTGGGTGAAAAATCATATGGCAAAGGTTTAGTTCAGATTCCAAGACAACTATCCTACAACTCGCAGGTTAAAATAACAACAGCAAAATATTATACCCCTACAGGTCGCTGTATTCAGGTACTGGATTACTCACACCGCAGGGAAGACGGTAGTGCAGGCATCATTCCTGACTCAATTAAAAAAGAATTCAGCACAACACGTGGAAGAAAAGTATATGATGGAGGCGGTGTTGATCCTGATGTGAAAATTGAATCTGCCGAGCCTGCCATGGTTACCCAGGTACTCTTTCACGAAGGTCTTATATTCGACTTCGCAACAAAATACTACTACTCACATGCCACCATACCGGATGCAAAAACTTTTTCACTTACCGACCAGGAATATCAGGAATTTGTAACCTGGGTAAAAACCAGATCATTATCCTACGAATCTGCAATGGAATCTGAACTCAATGAACTGATTACGCTTGCGAAAAGAGAAAGATCCTATGATGACCTGAAACCACAAATTGATCTAATAAAATCCCGTATCGCAGACGGAAGAAAGAATGATCTTTTCAATTTCAAAGATCAGATCAAACCACTGCTGGAAGAAGAAATTGTATCCCGTTATTATTTTGAAAAGGGAATGGTGGAAGCACGATTCAAAAATGACAATGAAGTAAAAAAGGCAATGGATATTTTACGCAACGAGGCCGAATATAAAAAGATACTTCGCATCGAATAAGTGCCATGATGAAAAATGGCAAAGTAATAAAATGGATTTTCATCGTTTTCATTTTTGTTACCCTCGCAATCACCTTGCACTCATGCCTGCAATTCAGGATGAGCAAGTCAGAGATCAACTCCTTCTTCACCGACAAAAAGTATAAAGGCGAAGTTATTTCCTATACAGAAGGTTTAAGAAACATCAACTACGTAATTGCTGGCGATGACACGAAGCCGTTGGTCATTTTTGTTCATGGTTCACCCGGATCATTAAGTGCGTTTATCGATTTCTTTGGTGATAGTTTGTTACTTGATCATGTGCAATTAATTTCAACTGACAGACCTGGCTTTGGTTACGCGAATTTTGGCAATGCGGAACCATCATTAACAAAACAGGCACTCCTTTTAAAATCAGTGATCGATAAAAATAAAAATAACCGACCTGTATTTCTGGTAGGTCATTCACTTGGTGGCCCCTTGATTGCCCGTGTTGTGATGGACTATCCGGCATTGGTGGATGGGCTGATCATGGTTGCACCATCGATAGATCCAGCGCTTGAACCTGACGAATGGTTTCGCGCTCCGCTGGCAACACCATTCCTGCGATGGATATTGCCACGTTCCTTTCGTGCTTCCAATGATGAGATCTGCCAGCTCAAACCACAGCTGGAAAATATGTTGCCGCTGTGGGAGAAGGTCAACGTGCCTGTAATTGTAATTCAGGGGAAAAAGGATCGGTTTGTTCCTTATCAAAATGCCTTCTTCGCAAAAGAAAAAATGAAGAACACATCCGTTTCACTGGTGGTGATTGATGACATGGATCACTTTATTCCATGGACAAATCCGGAACTCATCAACACCGCAATTTATGACATGATCAATCTTCATTCGATAACATCTGAAAAATAAAGAAGCCTGTTCTCTTGCGAAAACAGGCTCCAGAACATTTTAAAAAGAATTACCCGGACTATCGGAGGAAAAGCAACTCCCTATACTTCACTAAAGGCCAGTCTTCATCATCAACGAGCAGTTCCAGCTTATCAACAGAGTCACGGATTTTATCAAAGTATTTTTCCTTGATATCATCACAATAGGCAAATGCCCGTTTGTGAGTATCCATAATTTTATTGATTCGCTTCCGCTCTTCCACCATTTCACGCACACTGTTTTTAATGATTTCAATGTGGCCGGAAATTTCCTTGATGGTTTGTAAAACGGCATGGTTATCTAAACCCAGCCCTTTCAATCCATTTGCATTTTGAATCAATTTATTCTGATAGGCAATAGCTGTAGGAATGATATGATTCATGGCAAGATCACCAATTACACGGGCTTCAATCTGCACTTTCTTGATATAACTTTCCAGTTTTATTTCGTTACGTGCTTCTACTTCCTTATGGCTCATCACTCCGTGCTTTTCGAAAAGCTCCAGCGATTTCTTGGAAACATATCCTTCAATGGCCCGTGGCATATTCTTGATGTTGCTAAGTCCTCTTTTCTCAGCTTCCTTCACCCACTCATCGGAATAACCATCGCCTTCGAAGCGTATTGCCTTTGATTCCTTGATGTATTTGCGCAACACATTAACGATTGCCATTCTCTTCTCTTCACCTTTTTCAATTTCAGCGCTTACTGTTTCAAAAAAATGTGAGAGCTGTTCTGCTACAATAAGGTTAAGGGCTGCCATTGGTGTTCCACAGTTGTCACTGCCACCCACGGCACGGAATTCAAATTTATTTCCTGTAAAAGCAAAAGGAGAAGTACGGTTACGATCGGTTGCATCCAGTATGATTTCCGGAATCTGATCGATGCCCAGCTTCATATACATGTTGTCGCCTTTCTCAATCTTCACATTACCTTTCTTCTCAAGTTCATCCAGCACTGCTGACATCTGTGATCCAATAAACACCGACATGATTGCAGGAGGTGCTTCGTTGGCGCCAAGGCGGAAATCATTTCCTGCTGTGGCAATACTTGCACGCAATAAATCCGCATGTTCATGAACTGCCTTAACGGTAGTTACAAAAAACGTGAGGAAGAGTAAATTATCACGGGCTGAACTGGATGGAGCAAACAGGTTAACTCCCGTATCGGTAATCAGTGACCAGTTGTTATGCTTTCCGCTTCCGTTCAAACCAGCAAATGGTTTTTCATGGAAAAGAATTTTAAGATCATGTTTTTCTCCTACGCGGCTCATCACATCCATCATCAGTTGATTGTGATCATTTGCCACATTCACTTCCTCAAATAAAGGAGCAACCTCAAACTGACTCGGTGCAACTTCATTATGTCTCGTACGGACAGGTATACCCAGCTTCCATGATTCTATTTCAAAATCTTTCATGAAATCGTATACCCGACCAGGAATTGTTCCGAAATAGTGGTCTTCCATCTGCTGACCACGAGCCGGAGAATGACCGAACACCGTGCGACCAGCCATCACTAAATCAGGACGCGCATTGAACAAGGCTTTATCAACAGCAAAATATTCCTGTTCAGCACCCAATGATGCCACTACATGCTGAATGTCTTTATCAAAAAGCTGACATACTTTGGTAGCGGCAATATCTACTGCCTTCAAAGCCTTCAGCAAAGGTGATTTTGTATCGAGGGTTTCGCCCGTATAGGAAACGAAAACCGTAGGGATACTCAATGTCTTTCCATACAAAAACATGGGCGAGGTTGGATCCCATGCCGTGTAGCCACGTGCTTCGAATGTACTACGAATACCTCCGCTGGGGAAAGAAGATGCATCAGGCTCTTGCTGAACCAGCTCACTTCCTTTAAATCTTTCAATACCTGCCAGTGCATCGAAGAAAGAGTCATGCTTTTCGGCTGTTCCACCAGTCATAGGTTGAAACCAATGGGTGAAATGCGTAGCTCCTTTGGCAATAGCCCACGATTTAGCTGCCGCTGCTACTGCGTCTGCCGTTGTCTCATCAATTTTTTCGTGATTTTTAATTGCCTGACTTACCTTCTTGAATACAGCGGGTGCCAGGGTCGCTCTCATTTGCTCCATGCCGAACACATACTCTCCAAAGATTTTAGAAATGTTGGGGGTAGTCGACTCTACATGGACCTTAGCACGACCATTCAGTCCTTTTAGTGCTTCGAATCTTAATTGTGCCATAGTGGTTGTTTTTTTAACAGATGGCAGCAAAATTATTCCTTTTTCAATACATCATGATATTTTTTGAAATACTTTTCAAAAAAAGTGATAATTATTTTATTTGACAGGGGTAAAATTAAACCCTGATTATTAAAAATCAGTAAACTTATGTTTGTTTGGTGAGGTTATAGAAAGGACTGAACCTGCATTTTAATTCAACTTCAAGAATAATTTATGTGTGGGATCGTTAGGATAGTCGCCATTGCAATCGATGTCATTGCATAATTCGGGAAAAGCGGATGCAAACTGGCGACTAAATCAGAACCGGGATTATAAAACCTAAACTAAAACTATTGTTTTTACGTCTTTCATTAAAAAAATAATCAGATGAAAACTTTTGTGCTTAAGAGACCTCAACTGACCCTTGGCAAAACAGATGCCTCCTACCTGAGAAATTTCAAAGTGGCCCATATTAACTGGGAATTGAACAGACAGGAAGACCGATTATTTCAGAAGGAAGAGAGATTAATCAATTCCTTCAGAAAAGGTTCAAGGTTATTCGGATAAAGAAGTAATCTTAGTTTGATTTTTTCACTGAACCACCGCTGCTTGAGTCGGTGTTGGTTCTTGCGGGAACCCCGCGATAACGTATGCTGCCACCGCTGCTTGCATGCGCATCCAGCTGACGACTTACATTCACTTTTATACTTCCACCACTACTGGCATTTGCTTTCACATCTTCACTCTCCAGACTATACGCATCAATTTCACCAGCACTGCTTGCTTCCACTTCCAGCTTTTTCACATTACCCTCAAGCACAATATCGCCAGCACTGGAGGCCTCTGCCATCAAGGACTCAGCCACGAGGGATAACTCGACAGAAGCTGCACTGGAAACACTGATGTCAAATGAGCCAGCACGTATGGTTCCATCTGAAAACACACTGGATGCAGAACTTGCTGAAACCTTACTGAGATTAACGTAGGTCACATACACCTTGACAGTAATTTTTTTATAACGATTATCATCATCGTTCATGCGTATTCTTAAATAACTGCCCGACACCTCGGTGATTACGTCCGATAATCTGCCTCCTGTAACTTCAACCCTGACGCTTTCCTTATCCCCTTTTTTCAAGTAAACATCAATGGCCTGACCTGATTTGACACCTGTGAAATTACCTACTGATCTGACTTCACTCTGTTGAGCAAAAGAAAAGGAAATAATGAAAATCAATATAATTGTGTTCAACAGCTTTTTCATATTACGATAATTTTGTCAGAAAGACCGCGAAGGTAAAACAGGGTTGCATTATACATGATGATTGGCAACATTTTTCAATCAGATGTAAGAAAAGTTGGTTTTTTGAGGTAAATTTCGATAATCAAGTAATTATTTTTGTTCAAAATAAATTCATTATGATTAAAGAGCAACTGAATGTACTCATAAACCTTGCCGCCAGTGACCGGTCGGTAGGCGACCACGAAAGCAAAGTCATACAAATGATTGGAAAAGCCAATGGTCTTTCCAAAGATGAAATTGATGAGATGCTAAAAAAACCAGCTCCTATAAGTGATCTGAGCTCGTTTAGTGAAGACCAGAAATTTGAGAACCTTTATCACCTCATACAGTTAATGAAGAGTGATGGCCAGGTGTTTCGCAGCGAGGTTCATTTCTGTGAACAGATTGCCGAAAAGCTGGGATACAAAAAGGGTGTTGTTGCAGAGCTATCCTCAAAAATTTATTCTGACCCATCCATTACCGCTGACAGAAAGATGCTTTACGACAGGGCTCACAAATTTTTAAAATAACGTTTTGACTTAACTTTAAAATTAAAACAGCCCCGCCAAACCGGGGCTGTTTTATTTATTTCTTTTCATATAACACCTTTCCTCCCACGATCGTCATCGACACTTCCGATGAAAGAATCTGATCATCAGATGCGGTCATAATATCTTTTGAGAATACAGTGAAGTCGGCAAGCTTTCCTGGAGCGATTGATCCCTTTATATTTTCTTCAAATGCACCATAGGCAGCATCCAACGTATATGATTTCAATGCCTGGTGCCCGCGTCATTTTTTCTGCTGGCTCATAACCACCTTCCGGCTGGCCTTGTAAGGTCTGACGCGTAACTGAAGCAAAGAAAGATGCGATGGGATTAATGGGTTCTACCGGAACATCCGTGCCATTAACAATTTTTGCTCCCGACTTCAGTAATGATTGCCACATATAGGCACCTTCTTTTATTCGTTTCTCACCTAACCGTTCAATAGCCCACGGTCGATCCGAAGAAAGATGAATTGCCTGTAAGGCCGGAATTACCCCCAACTTTGCAAAGCGTGGAATATCAGAGGGCTGTAAATGCTGGGCATGCTCAATACGAAAGCGATGGTCTTTTGATTTTTCTACATTCTCATTAAGTGCCAATTCATAGCGATCCAATATTTCTTTATTCGCCCGGTCGCCTATAGCATGCGAACAAACCTGGAACCCATACTTTAACCCTTCTCTCGAAATCTTTAGAACCGTGTCCATTGATAAGGTTGGCATTCCGCTAAAATCTGGTCTGTCGGTATAAGGTTCAAGCAACCATGCACCACGGGAACCAAGGGCACCATCACAATTCAATTTTATTGACCGTATCGTCAGTAATCCAGTTGAATCTATTTCAGGTCCTTTTCTAAACCATTCATAAATCAACTCGCTATCGAAACCCGTTAGCATTACAAACAGCCTTGTATTTAATTTATTTTCGTCTTTAAATTTTTTGTAGAGTTGAATATTCTCGCGAGAGGCTCCTGCATCATGAAAACTGGTGATTCCATTTCTTAAAGAAGCAGCGATGGCAAGTTCGAGCGCTTGCGAATCGGTTTCTTCTGTTTCATTTGGAATATGTTGAGAAATTAATCGCTGCGCTCTTTCATTAAATATTCCTGTAGGGTTACCCAATTCATCACGAATAATTTCACCACCCTCACCAAGATCTTGAGTCAACTTCTCAACAGAAAGTTGGTTCACACCAGCAATCTGCATCGCCTTAGCATTGGCAAACCCTGCATGACCGCTGGCATGTCTTAAAAAAACCGGGTTATCGGGCGACACCTCGCTGAGCATTTGATGCGTTTGAAATCCTTTGATCATCTTCTCAGGTTTGGTATTCCATTTATCCTGATGCCAACCGCGACCAACAATCCACTGGCCAGGTTGAGCTTTAGCGACTGCCTCTTTCACTTTCTCTACCATCTCCTCATAGCTGGTGATATTCATCAGGTCAAGTTGGAGTTCATTATATCCCAGCCCCATAAAATGGCCATGCCCTTCTATAAAGCCAGGAGTCATTGTTTTCCCTTGCAAATCAATCACCTGAGTATTCTCTCCTTCGTATTTTGAAATATTTTTCAAATCACCTGCATACACAATCTTGTCACCGGTAACAGCTACAGCCTCCACCACTGGACTGGAATCATCCACCGTATAGATCGTGCCTCCGCGAATAATCAAATCAGCGGGCGTCTTCTTTTCAGAACAACTGAAAATGAAAAGGCTAAGAACTAAAATGAATGATTGCGCTATAGATTGAAATCGATTTGTCATAAGATGAATTTGATTGAAGGGCCAAAAATACTAACCATTTTAATTCTTTAAACACTTCTTTTTATCAACGGCACAGTGATAATGGTTTTGTATCTTCGCAGCCAGAATGAAAGATCGTCTTCGGTTTTTTGGATTGCTGAGCTTGTACTGGCTCACTTTTTTTGTGGTGGGGAGAATATTGTTTCTTGTTTACCTCCATACACAAACCTCGGTATTAACCCTAAACGAAATTCTAACACCCCTTGTTCTTGGATTGCGAATGGACGCAGCCATGACGGGCTACTGGATGTTAATCACCGGACTGATTTTTACAGCATCCCCGTTTATTTCCAATCGAATAGTTTCAATCATTCAAGGAGGATTCACAATCCTGTTTCTGTTGATCTGTTCCATCATTGTGGTAGCTGATATTGAACTCTACAAACACTGGGGATTCAGAATAAACTCAACACCACTCATGTATATCGGGTCAGAAGCAGCAGGAACTGTAAGCCCGATTGTCCTGATTACGTTAGTGGTTATTTTCATTGCCCTCTTTGTTTCCTTTCTGTTTTTCTATCTGAAAAGACTGGCTCCCTTTCTGACAATACTTGGACCTTTAGATAAAAAATGGTCACCTGTCTGGCTGATCATTACTGCATCATTAATCATTCCTATACGAAGTAGTTTTAGTGTGGCGCCACTCAACACTGGATTCGTTTACTTCCACAAAACAAAAGCATTTCCCAACCATGCAGGCATCAATCCAGTGTGGAATTTTTCACGCAGCATAACACGCGATAATCGTAGTAAATATCCTGTCAGTTTTGTTGAAGATTATGAGCGCGATTTTCAAACGCTCATACACTCAGAAGGTAAAACAACCACTCTGATCGAAAAGGAAAAACCTAATGTACTGGTAATTATACTCGAAAGTTTTACCGCGAAAATAATTGAACCCTTAGGCGGAATGCCTGAGATTACTCCCGAACTTAACGCACTGACCAGAGAAGGAATGCTTTTTACCAATTTCTATTCGAGTGGAGATCGGACCGATAAAGGCCTCATCTCCATTCTAAGTGGATACCCGGCTCAGCCACGCACATCTATTATAAAATATCCAGATAAAACACAAAGCCTGCCATACTTATCCAGGGAAATGGAAAAGGCAGGTTATCATACCTCTTTTGTTTACGGTGGTGATATAGGTTTTGCCAATATGGAATCATATCTCACCAATGCGAGTTTCAGTAACATCACCTCCGATGATGATTTTGACAGTGACATTAATAATTCAAAATGGGGTGTAGCCGATCATTACGTATTTAATCGACTGCTTGCAGAATGCGATACTGCCCATAATCCATTCTTTAAAGTGATGCTCACGCTGAGCAGTCATGAACCATTTGAAGTTCCGATGAAACCTGTATTTGAAGGCAACGATGAACGTGCAAAATTTCTTAATGCTTGCTATTACACTGATAAAAGTTTAGGCGAATTTATTCGCGAAGCCAGAAAAAAAGAATGGTGGGCCAATACACTGATCATCATCACTGCCGATCATGGACATCGTTTTCCCAATCCTGAAGAGTTAAAAGAAAAAGAACGCTTTAAAATACCGATGCTGTGGATGGGTGGGGCTATCTGCAAAACGTGATACAGTGATACAAACTTTTGGCGTACAGACTGATATTTCCAACACACTGCTAAACCAGGTTGGTGTCAGGTCAGACGTCTTCTCTTTTAGTAAAAACATGTTGGCTGCTGATGCGAAATCTTTTGCCTTGTATGTTTTCAATAATGGATTTGGATATGTAGCTCCAGATCATGAATACATCTATGATTTCGATCTTCAGAATTATTTAAAAAAGGAAGGTGATGAAAAAGAACTTATCTATGGCAAAGCCTACATGCAAAAACTGTTTCACGATTATAACTCCCGATAACATGAAGAAATTTCTTTACGTTGTCCTGCTGATCGCTGGCACATCCCTGACGGCCTACGCACAGGAAGTTGGTTTGTCCTTTTCTTATTTCATTCCACGCAACGGATATTTTTCAACACCGATCAGTCCTTTTTCCATTCGTGGAATTGGTTTTAATTTGAACAAGTACATCGCACTGGAAACCGGTGCATCGCTTTACCGAATGTCTGGATTAAATATTACAGATCTTCCGTTTGAAACCAGAGACGCCTTGCTTGGACCCAACTTCACCTTGTTTGTTCCCGCAGAACTGGTGCTTCAGTTCCATGGAAAAAATGTTGAGTTTGATATCAAAGGTGGTGGATTTGCATTTTATGGATTTGACAATAAAATGAATCTCGGAAATCTGGATCGGGCCATTCGTAAATATGAAAACTGGGCTGTTGCCAATTCGAATGTAACGTTTGACAATAATCCTGGCTTTGGTTATCACTTCGGTGCAGAGTTTACATTTTATGTAACCCGGCAGTTCGGCATCTCTATTGAAACCAACTACCTTATGGGCAACGCAAGGTTTCCACTCTCTGGCACGTACACGGGGGGCACCACTTCTATTGAAACCATTCCGTTTGAATACCGCGATGCCCAGGTGGATTTTACCGGACTTGAATTTTCTATTGGATTGATTTTTTCAGGAAAATAAAAATTTCCTCCATCAATAAGCACTGGCACCTGTATTGCCGGCTTGCTCACGTATACGTTTTACAACACGACTGTCTTTTAACTCAGTTCGTTTTTTAATATCTGATAACGCTATATCTGCAGTCTTGCGATCTAAAAATTTGCCAGCGAGCCAGACAGATTGATCATCACCATTACCGGATTTCTCCAAACCATAGGATTTCAGCACAGGGTTTTTCATTATTTCATTACTATACGCATCGGAAAAAGACCCGAGTCTGATTGTATATTGCAGCGTATCAGCATGGAAATGACTGATCTTTTCTGGCACGTTCACATTATGCTTGCCATAAAGTGCCCTTGAATCCTTTTTAAAAACTGAAAATGCATCACGCAAAATTTTGTCTTCAATAAAAGTTGAGTCCGATTCAAAATAGCGAAATGGCAGCATGACAAAATCTTTCTTTTGAGTAATTGATTTTTGCACCCAAGCCAGTTCATATTCCGCCTTTCTGAATAGAAGTGAATGAAACATCATCTTTACTTACTTTCTGTAAATCAATCCACAGCATGGCACCACCATCCCGGTAACGGGGCCTTTGACCTGAAATAAAATTTCCTAGTGAATAAACTACAAACTGATCCTTCTCCTGCCTCCACTCCATGGGCTGAAGAACATGGGGATGAGAGCCAATAACCATTTTAGCACCTTCGCGGAAGCATAGTTCTGCTAGCTTTTTTTGTGTTTTGTCAGGAAGGCTTTGATACTCCAATCCCCAGTGCATGAACACGATGATTGCATCGCTGTTCTGACGTCTTGCCGCCTGAAGATCTTTCTTGATCTGAACAGTATCAATCAGGTTTACGATATTGGGTTTGGTAACCGGAATTCCGTTAGTATCGTAGGTGTAATTCAATAAGGAAAGGCGAAATCCATTCTTCACGATGATCAGTGGATATGCATTGGCTCGCTCTGCAGAATCTTTGAACGTACCGGTATGAAGAATCTGGAGTGAATCCAGTACGTGTGTTGTCCGTTCGAGACCTTTACGCCTTCGGTCTACGCTGTGATTGTTTGCCGTAACCAGAACATCAAACCCGGTGCGCTTAAGTTCTGCTGCCAGTGCATCGGGAGAACTGAATTGAGGATAGCCTTTGAAGGGTGGCCCGGCAAGGGTAAGTTCAAGATTACCTATCGCCAGATCTGCCGATTGTATGATCGGAGCAACATATTCAAAGCATGCAGAGTAATCATATTTTCCGGTGACTGGATTATATGCAGCGGCAATATTTGTATCATGCTGCATGATATCTCCGGTAAACAACAAGGTTAGCCGTGTGGTATCCTGCGCATGCACAGGCAATTGAAAAAACAGGCCTGCTAAAAAAAATAATACTTTATGCATTTGAATACGCTATGATTTTATCTTCTGCAATAACAAAAATTCTTTCTTCTTTTTTTGGAGTCACCCTTGCCAATCCGGTGAACGAACCAAAAGCCGGAAGAATGCCCTGAAGCTTTCCGAAATAAAAACAAGGAAGCGTAATCGACTGCTTTCCTGTACCTCGCAACTGGACACCTGGATGCAAATGCCCGGACAAATTGTAGGAGTCTTCTGCAATGATGTCCATCGGTTCATGTGTAAAAACAAAATCACCAATCTTAAGTTCATTGGGATATACGATCATGGAGTGACGTTGATACTGAAGTTCACTCAAAATGTCGTGGTTTCCGAGTACCAGCTCAAAGGAACACGCTGAAAAGTGTTTTCTGATCTGACCTACTACTTCCCATTCTTCATTATAGTGGCTGTGGAAAAGATCGCCCAGGAAAATGATTCGTTCAGGTTTAGTATGGTTAAGGAGGTTAATGAGAAGTTCTGTGTTTTTGTCGTTGGCTCTGGCAGGAACCGGTATTCCTGACTTGCGAAAATGGTTGATCTTGCCAAAATGCAAATCGGCTATTAAAAGCAGTTTTCTCGCTTTAAACCAGATCGCTTTCTGAGGTAAAAGTTCAACTTTTTCGTTCAGGAGATCAATCTGCATAGGGTCGAAAAATACGGGTTGTAGAGTACAGACATATCGATTTCTGCTTTAATTTCACCTGCCGGGAAGTTTTCATTCTACAAGGTTACACAAAAATAAAAATGGTAACACTGGAGTAACATCGGACAGCAGACTTCCCTGTAAATTTCCACCCAATTTATTCCTATGTTCGACTTAGAACTCTCCTACTCCATACTTCTTGTTTTTTGTCTTCTGGCCGCCTGCGGTTTCGAGTTTGTTAATGGTTTCCATGATACGGCCAATGCCGTGGCCACCGTTATTTACACCAATACCCTTAAGCCCTGGATAGCCGTTATATGGTCTGGTTTCTGGAATTTTCTTGGTGTTTTTGCCGGTGGAATTGCCGTGGCGATGGGAATCGTTAACCTGCTGCCCGTTGAGTCACTGGTGGATCAAAACATTGCACACAGTATATCGATGGTGATGGCGCTGTTGTTATCGGCCATCTTCTGGAATCTGCTTACCTGGTATTTTGGTATTCCCTGCTCCAGTTCACATACACTGATCGGATCTATTCTGGGTGTAGGTCTGGCATTCTCCCTGCTGCCCGATTCTACCGATGTAGCGGTAAACTGGGGAAAGGCCCAGGAAATAGGTCTGTCACTTCTCATCTCACCGCTATTTGGATTCTCCGTTACAATCGTCTTGATGTACGTGCTTCGAACGGTAACTAAAAAGACTGAGACCGGAGACACACTCTTTAAAGAACCAAAGAAAAATCAACCTCCGCCATTCTGGATCCGTTCGATACTTTTTATTACCTGCACACTGGTGAGTTTCTTTCATGGTTCAAATGACGGACAAAAGGGGGTGGGTCTGGTGATGTTGATTCTGATCGGAATCGTCCCTTCCTATTTTGCCCTGAATGCAAACTTTGATCCTGCTAAAATTCCAGGCTCGCTCGCAAAAATTGAACAGGTAATTTCTTCGATTGACTCAACCACACTTTCTGTTGATGATCGTAAGAAACTGGCAGAAACCAGATTCATGAATGATCATCTCATCCAAACATTTTCTTCTGTCACCACCATCCATGAAATACCCAAAGGAGAAAAATTTGGTGTAAGAAAAGACGTGATGGTCATCGACAATAACATTAAATCCCTGATGGAAAAGGAGGAGGTAAGGCTTAGTGAAAAGGATAAAGTTATCCTTAAAACTGAACTAAAAACGGTGCGAAAAATAACGGACTATTCTCCTACCTGGGTTTTATTTATGATTTCCATTTCATTAGGCCTTGGAACCATGATCGGATGGAAACGAATAGTAAAAACCGTAGGTGAAAAAATCGGTAAAGAGCATCTCACCTATGCACAAGGTGCGAGTGCTGAACTGGTGGCTGCAAGTACGATTGGGTTGTCAACCTACTTTGGATTGCCTGTAAGCACCACCCATGTTCTCTCCTCAGGAATTGCCGGAAGCATGGTTGCCAACAAAGGCGTGAAAAATCTTCAACCGGAAACCGTGCGCAATATTCTGATTGCATGGTTACTTACATTACCGGTAGTGATGGTAATGGCCGGAACATTGTTCCTGATATTCAGATCTATCTGGTAAGCCTAATCAAAACTGATCATCATTTTTTTGATGCGGTCTTCCAGTTTTTCTGAAGTTAATTTCTCGCGCGTGCGATCAACCATGATGGGGAATGCAAAAGGTGTAGGTTTGTCAGGTTCGGTGATTATAATTTTCTGATGCGCAATGCGATCGAGTGCCTTGCGCAATCGTGCCTCCTCCAGTTGAAAATCCATTACCTCTTCAAAAGCCTGAAGCAATAAAAGATTGTGTGATTCATATTCGTGAAACACATTGAAGAATAATTGAGACGAAGATTGCAGATGTCTTTCTTTTACTTTCTGCCCCGGCAATCCTTTAAATATCAATCCTGAGATGGCTGCGATGTCCCTGAATTTTCTTCGCGCCATCTCCGTGGAGTTAATACTCGCCTGAATATCTTTCAGCAGATTTTCATTTCCCAGCACGTTGGTTTCCACCGCCTCATAAATAGGAATTTCCTGATCGGATAATAATTCAAAACCATAATCATTCATGGCGATGGAAAACGTAATGGGTATGATTTGCGCGATGCGATACGCCACCAGCGCAGCCATGCCCTCATGCACAAACCTTCCTTCAAATGGATACATCAACACATGATATCCTTCGGAAGAATGAAAGTATTCGATCAGAAATTCATTTTTCTTGGGGAGGTGCGATCGCTCCTTCTGCAAGTCCATGAGCGGACGAAGGAATTTCATCTCGTCATCATTTTCTGTATGGGTTGCCGACTGATCAATCTTCAGGCGAATCATTTCACTCATCTGCGATGACAACGGCATTCGCCCACCTTGCCATGAAGGCACCTTTCCAGATTTGCGGTTTGACTTGCGCACATGCACTTCCATTTCTTTGATACGCACCAGCTCCAGACTTTTTCCTGCAAACCAGAATACATCGCCTGTATTCAATCGCGAAATAAAATATTCCTCAATCGTGCCGAGGTATTTTCCAGTCACAAACTTTACGTATAAAAGATTGTCACCCACGATGGTGCCGATCGAAAGCCGGTGCTTCATCGCGATGCGTTTGTTTTCTACCTTATAGATTCCGTTTTCAATAATCACTTTACGGTATTCATTGTAAGCGGTTAGGGCTTCGCCCCCCGTAGTGATAAAACCCAGTACCCAAAGCCACTCTTCATCTGAGATGGATGAGAAACTCACCGTACTTTTTATCTCTTGTAAAATTTCATCCGGATTAAATCCATCTGATACCGCGAGCGTAATCAGATATTGAATCAGCACATCGAATGAACGGAGATAAGGAATCCTGTCTTCAACAATATTACGATTCATTGCTTCGCGCAAAGCGGCTGCCTCCGTTAACTCCAGTGTATTGGTTGGTAAGAAATAAATACGGCTAACGGCACCGGGCTGATGTCCGCTACGACCTGCCCGTTGTAAAAACCTCGCAACGCCTTTCGGACTTCCTACCTGAATCACCGTTTCCACTGGCCGAAAGTCAACCCCTAAATCCAGGCTGGATGTGCACACCACGGCTTTTAATTTTCCCTCGTGCAACCGGTCTTCCACCCAGTCGCGCAATTCTTTGCTGATGCTACCGTGATGCATGGCAATCAAACCAGAAAGTTCGGGAGCCTTTTCTAAAATCTTTTGATACCAGATTTCCGCAAAGGAACGTGTGTTCGTGAATAACAGTGTGGTTTTACTTTCCTTGATGATCGGTATGACTTTATCGAGCAACTGTATCCCCAGATGTCCCGCCCACGGCAAGCGTTCTACTTCATCGGGAAAAATTGAAATGACCTCCACTTCTTTTTCAATGTTTGATTTTACTACCCGATAGGGTCTGGTCTTATAATAATTTCCAAGAAGTACCTGGAGTGATTGCTCCATGTTGCCAATGGTAGCCGAGATGCCCCATATTTTCAATGCGGGATTTACCGCCTTCAACCGCGACAACGCGAGTTCCATCAGCACACCACGCTTCGAACCCAGTAACTCATGCCATTCATCTGACACGATGGTTTGCAGCCCGGAAAAATAATCAGCATAACCTTTTTGTGATAACAGCAGGTGTAAACTTTCTGGCGTAGTGATTAGAAAATCAGGTGGTTTCTCTTTTTGTTTCGCGCGCTCACGAGTGGAAGTATCGCCACTGCGCACACCAACGCGCCAGTTAAGGTGTAATCCTTCAATGGCACGCTTAGCAGAATATTCAATTTCTTTGGCCAACGCACGGATCGGTGTAATCCATATTGCCCGTGGGCCATGATGCTTTATCCGTTGTCTTTCTTTTTGAGACTCATCGAGCAGAATTGGAATCAAAAGGGAATACGTTTTGCCACTGCCCGTTGGCGCATTCACCATTCCGCTTTCACCTTTCCACACACTTTGCCATGCTTCCAGCTGGAAGGAAAAAGGCTTCCATCCCTGCTGCTCAAACCATTGCCTGCCCAACTCTTCACGAACATCCATCCTTCAATGATAGAATAGTTTCAAGAACTTTTTCAACTTTGATGTGTTAAAGACGGCAATAACCGAAAACATGGGAAAATATTCAATCAAAGAACTGGAGCAACTTTCTGGAATAAAAGCCCATACGATTAGAATCTGGGAGAAACGACATCACCTGGTAGAACCGAAGAGAACTCCTACGAATATCCGTTATTATTCAGATGATGATCTCAAAAAAATTATCAACGTTTCGTTGTTAAATACTCACGGAGTCAAGATCTCCAAAATTGTTGATTTAACTGTTGATGAAATAAATCAAAAAGTAGCTGAGTTAAGCGAAGCAAAAAACAGTATTGAAATTTATATCGATCAGCTGGTGCTTGCCATGATTGATATGGAGGAGGAACAGTTTGAAAAAATTCTTTCCAGTCTAATATTAAAGTTTGGCTTTGAGCGTACCATCATTGAAATTGTCTATCCTTTTCTCGAAAAGATTGGTGTTCTCTGGCTCACGGATAATATCTCGCCCGCCCAGGAACATTTCATCTCTCATCTTATCCGTCAGAAATTAATTGTTGCCATTGATGCCTTGTCACTGGCACCAAAAACTGCCAAAAGAGTTCTTCTCTATCTTCCGGAAAACGAAATCCACGAACTCGGATTACTCTTCTATCATTACATCGCCAAGAATATGGGCTATCGCACCTATTATCTGGGTCAGACCGTTCCCTATAAGGATTTATTATACGTGGCTGAACATCACCACCCTGAAATTATTATTTCTTCCTTTACTACGGTGCCTCAGGCTAATTCGGTGGATGCATATCTGAATAAACTGGCCACTGATTTCGCCCATGCGAACATTATAGTTTCAGGGTATGTGTTAAAAATGCTCAAGAATGAGCCTAAACCAAATGTCCACATTTTTTCCAAAGCACTGGAAATCAAGGATATACTTAATGAGCTCAAATAATTGTTTAATATTTTAAATAATATTTTAAACATATTTGTAGGATTATTGATCATTGTGATTATTTTTGTTTAACAATCAATAACAAAAGTTAAACATTATGACAGCGATCGAATTCAGCACACCAAGTAGCAAGTCTTCGGCCAATGCTGAGGACACTCACCAGAAGATTTACCTCAGACAGAGATGAATCGCTGGATCTTGTTCAGGACACCATTTTAAAAGCACTCACTTACCGCGACAAATTTCGTGATGATACCAATCTGAAAGGATGGCTTTTCACGATCATGCGAAACACGTTCATCAACAATTACCGCAAGAATCAGCGTGCCAAAACCTCGCATGACGATACCAAGGAACTGTACTTTTTAAATGTTGAAGACACACACACCTTCAACAGAGCCAGAAGGCAAGCATTGAATTTAAAGAAGTGTGGCGCAACGTAAATGAATTACGCGATGAGTTGCTGATTCCTTTTAAAATGCACACAACGGTTATAAATATCACGAAATAGCGGAACATCTAGATATTCCTATAGGAACGGTGAAAAACAGAATCTTTCACGCACGAAAAGAAATCCAGAAAAAATTAACGGATATTGGTAATCGAATATGGTGCAAACCCTATTTTTCCTAAACTCAAATAGTAACCTGAGAAGGTCATGTGATTAAATTTTAAAATGGAAATTAACCCATGAAAAAAATAGCGTGTAATAGGATCAGGTTTTGCAGGCATTTGCCGCTGCCACCTGTCTTGCCAAGGAAGGTTATGATGTAACTGTATTTGAGAAAAATTCAATGCCCGGTGGCCGTGCACGAAAATTTGAAGCCGAAGGTTTTACGTTTGATATGGGCCCCAGTTGGTATTGGATGCCTGATGTTTTTGAAAAATATTTTAATCGCTTCGGAAAAACTACTTCCGACTATTATGAATTGAACCGACTAAATCCCTCCTATAGAATCTTCTATGGAGCCAAAAATAATGTATGGGATATTCCGGCCGGAGTAGATGGCTTATCAACTTCTTCGAAACTATTGAAGCCAGGTAGTGGCGAAAGACTCATGCTTCGTTTTCTGGAAGAAGGGAAATTCAAATATGAGATTGGCATCAATGATCTGGTTTATAAACCAGGTCTTGCGTTAGGTCAGAATTGGTAGATCTTAAACTTGATGAAAGGAATCTTTAAAATGCATGTCTTTCAATCGATCTCCACAGTATGTGAGAAAATTATTTAAAGATTCCCGCATCATTCAGCTACTTGAATTTCCAGTTCTATTTCTTGGATGCTACAGCACAAAAAACTCCTGCTCTTTATTCATTAATGAATTATGCCGACATGGCCCTTGGGCACGTGGTATCCGCCAAAGGCGGAATGCATAAAATTGTAGATGGTCTTACAACACTGGCTATTCGCAAGGTGTAAAATTTGAGTACAACAGTGAAGTCAATGGATTTACGCTGGATGGCAAGTAAAGTTAAGGAAGTTATTGTAAATGGAAAGTCACAGCACTTCGATTATGTTAGTAGCCGGTGCCGATTATCATCATGTGGAGCAAAAATGTTGCCCGAAATCGCATCGCAGATACACCGAATCATATTGGCAGAAGCGATCCATGGCACCTTCCAGTCTGATCTTTTATCTTGGGCTTAACAAAAAGATACAGAACTTCTTCATCATACGCTATTCTTCGATGAGGATTTTGCGCTTCACGCCAAAGAAATTTACGAAGACCCCACAATGGCCAAGTGTCTCCTCAGTTTTATGTTTCATGTCCTTCCAAATCAGACCCTACGGTGGCGCCAGCCGGTCATGAAAATATTTTTATTCTGATTCCGGTTGCTCCCGGACTTACATGATGAAGATTCGATGCGTGAAAAATACTTATGATCTGGTGATGGCCCGCTTTGAAAAAATTATGGGTCAGTCAATTCGGGAAAATGTTGTGTACAAGCGCAGCTATGCACACAATGATTTTATTGCCGATTATCATGCCTTTAAAGGAAATGCATACGGCTTCGCCAACACGATTTTACAAACGGCCAATTTAAAGCCCTCTATCTTAAACAAAAAGGTAGACAACCTGTTTTATACAGGTCAGCTTACTGTGCCGGGGCCAGGAGTGCCACCATCGCTTATTTCAGGGCAGGTGGTAGCGAAAGAATTAATGTAAGCGAGACAAAAATTGCAGTTGAACAATTTCTAATTAGGAACTGCCTTGATATATTTATAAAATTATCGCGTGATCAACGGAGATGAGTAAAGAATTATTTGATAAGGTTTCTTTGAAGTGTAGCAAACTCACTACACGTGCATACAGCACTTCCTTCTCGTTAGGTATTCGCTGTCTTGAAAAAGAAATGCGTGATCCGATTTATTCCATCTATGGATTTGTTCGTTTTGCTGATGAAATTGTAGATACCTTTCATGATCATAATAAATCCACTCTCCTGAAGCGGATTTAGAGAAGATACGTATCAAGCCATACAGAAGAAATTAGTCTTAATCCTATTCTCCATAGTTTTCAGTATACGGCAAACACCTTCAAATTTGAGCATGAGCTGATTGATCAGTTTTTGAAGAGTATGGAAATGGATCTGTCATCTTACTTCTTACGATCAGGAAGGAATTGAAGAATATATTCTTGGTTCTGCCGAAGTGGTGGGGCTTATGTGCTTGCGCGTTTTCTGTAAAGGTGATGAACAAATGTATCAGCACCTGAAGCCATCTGCCATGAAACTGGGTTCTGCCTTTCAAAAAATAAATTTCCTTCGCGATCTCAATGCCGATTTCAATGGTATGGGACGATCTTATTTTCCAGGAGTTGATCTCACTCATTTTACAGAGGAAACAAAAAAGGAAATAGAAGACGATATTGCAAAGGATTTCAATGCAGGTTATGAAGGCATCAAACAACTTCCCACGCTCTGCCCGTTTTGGCGTTTATGTGGCCTATCTGTATTACATGGCGCTCTTTGAAAAAATTAAAAACTACACCGTGTCATGTAGTATTGCAGAGTCGTATACGTGTTCGCAACCGGAGAAAAATTTCGATCCTGGCCTACTCTTATGTAAAACATCAATTTAATCTGCTTTGATTATGGAGCATGTTATTCTTGTTGACGAGAACGATCATGAAATCGGCACCATGGAAAAAATGGAAGCTCATCAAAAGGGATTATTGCATCGCGCATTTTCAATTGTGATTTTCAACTCAAAAGGAGAAATGCTTGCTTCAGCAACGAGCAGTTGAAAAATATCACAGTGGCGGACTATGGACCAACGCGTGCTGCAGTCACCCCGGACCAGGAGAGACCATCGAAGACGCTGGCAAAAGAAAGTTACTTCAGGAAATGGGCTTTGCCTGCGATCTCAATTTTTCTCACAAATTCATTTATAAGGTAGAGTTTGACAATCAGCTGACTGAATACGAATGGGACTATGTATTGGTTGGATATTATGATGGTGCTCCATCCGTAAATCCTGATGAAGCACAATCATGGAAATATCAGTCGCTTGAATCAATCAGGAACGATGCCGAACAAAACCCTGATGCCTACACATGCTGGTTCAAACTCATATTTAAACAACCTGAATTGCTTTCAATTCACGCAGACTCTGAAAATTAAATTCCAAGCTCAATCTGGAACACCGCAGAATAATATCCATCAGAAAAAGAATCGGTTCTCAAATCAGTGAGCTTTGAATACATCAGGCCACCCTGCACTTTCAAACGATGGCCATTAAAATAGCGGGTTACTCCCAGTTCATAGTTCTCTACTTGCTTTTCATTTAAAGACGGTGCTTCCGGATTATCATATAGTTTGGATGAAGGTTTTGAAGTAGCATACCTTCCGGCAATCTCAAAATTATTTTTAAAGAGATAACTCATCTGAGACATGAATCCCTGGCCTGCATATACAGCTACTGATCTGCGCACTGTTATTTGGATTGACTGTAATTGGATTGTTGGTGGTTCGATTCATAAATTCTGAATACCACGCCCAGCCATTGTACTTGGCAAGCAGATCAAATTCTATTGCATCCATCGTGCGTGCTGCATAAAGATCGTTGCCTAATTGCCCTTGCGTGCGCAGTGCCCTGTCATTTTGCGAGTAGGTTGCCGCCAGCGAAACTTTTAATTTTTCTTCGCGTTCAAGATCACCTTCCTGATAATCATTATCTCCGGTAAAATGACCGAATGGCAAAAACTCAACACGTCCTGTATAAGCCAGTCCGTTGTTTGACAGTTCTGCATTTCTCCCTTCGCCCGAAGTAAGTGAGCCGCGAAAGATTACATAAGGAGTTGTGTAATGTCCGAAAAAACCAAAATCACGATCCAGGGTAAATCGGGCATTCACAATAGATCGATCAAAAAATTGCTGATCACCTGAAGAAATAACACGTTGACGGTTGCCCGAAATTTTTGTCTGACCAAATCCAAGATGTAATCGTGGAGTTGGATTGTAATAAATTACCGCATCGCGAATGATATTAGGACTGTTGTTGATTTTGTTTTCATCCGGTCCGCGCCAATCCATATCACCCCTGGAAAATCCCAGTTGTATGTAATAGATTAGTTTAGGATTGTAAACAAAACCGGTAAACTTCATACGCAATCTTCTTACTCTGAATTCAAAAGCTTCTGGTGCTAAATCCTTTTCCGATTTACTGATGTACATAGCCCGGTTCTGCATGCGGAACTGAAAATTAAGCGAAAACACACTGTCGGTAGTCACAAAACCCACACCGTGTTGGTTCCTGGTAAAGACCTTTACCGCTGGCTTGTCTTGTGCAAGACCATGAAAAGAAATGGTAAAGAAAAAAATCAGGATAGTTAAAGTAGCAATAAAAAGTTGCTTGGGTGGGGTAAGGTGCTTCATAAAAGTAGAGGATGGCAATATTATCAAAATATTACCAAATTAACATTATGGTAACATTTGATTAATGACGGAATGTAAATCCCCTCTTTCAGAGCATTTTACAAGATAATTACAGTAACCCCACATGCGACTTTACCTTAACTTATAGCCTTTATTTACGTAACTATCCGGTAAGAAATCAAACATGCTGCAACTCACTGATCTCAAAAAAGCGTACGGCCAGCGCGTCATTCTACAAATTCCAACACTGATTGTTCCCGAAGGTGCCTGGTGGCTGAAAGGAAATAACGGATCGGGAAAAACCAGCCTCATGAAAATCATTGCGGGCATCAATCCGTTTGAGGGCACTATACTTTTGAACTCCGTTGACCTCGTTAAAAATCCGATCTCCTACCGGCAGCAAGTTTCCTTTGCAGAAGCAGAACCCGTTTTTCCAGGCTTCGTTACTGGCTGGGATCTTATCCGGTTTGTGCAGAATACACGAAAAGAAAAGGAAGAGCGTGTGCAGACACTGGTGGAGTATTTTGGTGTGCGCAGCTTTCTTGATTATACAGTTGGCACCTACTCAAGCGGTATGACTAAAAAACTTTCACTGCTGCTCGTATTCATCGGAAACACAAAACTTATTTTACTTGATGAACCCCTGATCACCCTCGAAGATATTTTCCTTCCGTTATTGTTTTCGCTGATCAAAGAGCGAAAAGCACAGGGCACTTCATTTCTGCTCAGTTCTCACCAACCCTTTCGGGATGATCAGTTTCAACCTGATGGAAAAATTGTCGTTGAAAATCAGACTGCACAATTCGTTGCATCATGAAAGCCATTCTTCACATGATGATCAAGGCGCTGGTGGTGCCCTTCTATAAAGATCACGCAGGCATGCTGATTTTTGTTTTCTTTCTCATGTTTGGTGTGGTTGAGGCCTCACAGGTTGTGAATTATCATCTTGCCCTGATTCATGCGATGTTGAGTTCCGGAATTTTTCTTCTGATCGTATTGCCTGATCTGGCTGATGTATCAGTTTGAAGACCCTTCATTTCCTGTTGAAAACTTCCTCGCAGGATGCATGGCAATTTCTCAACCACCTGGCCCTGCTCAGCGCGCGACAAACGTTTCAGCTATTTTTTTATCATCAGCTTCCTCACGTTCATACCGGTATTCAGTTACACGATTTTTATTTACCTCACAGGCTTTCAAAGTAAATTGCTTGGCACGGTAGGTATCATCTTTATTTTCCAGGTAGCCTTATGGCTGATGAATGCATGGGTTCTTAACTACACCATCCGAAATCGTCACGTAGCATCGCCAGTCACGTTGCCTTCGCTCACCTTGCCCTGGCAAACGAACTCAGCTTGGTATTTACGCTGGCTATCTTTTCAAAGAAGAAAAATCGGCCCTCATTCTCAGTAAATTGTTTTCATTGACATTGATTTATATTGTAAAGGAAACACTGGAGGCCGGCGATGATTTCAGAATCACTGGCATCACCTGGTTGTTTGCCTTGCTATCGCACACGTATCTCATTCAGAAAATAAAAGTATTTGAAGATCATTCCTGAGCTGGACAAGGAGTCTTCCTGTCTCCACAATCAAAAACCTTCGGAACTTACTTTTTTCTCTATGCCATGTTTATGATTCCCGAACTTCTATTACTAACTGGCAGCATAGGCCGTGGACTTTCCTTCATTCAATTCATACTTCTCCCTGTCTTTTCAAGCGCCTTCCTGTTGCAATTCACACTTACCTGTTTAAACCCAATCGTGATCCCGACAGGTTTTTCACCTTCCTGTTCTGGTTGTTTATGATTTGCTTTATGATGGTTTTGAGCAAGATGATCTGGGTGACAGCCGTACTTTTAATTGCATTATCATTTCTGTTATTAAGAAAGAGATTCTTTCATTATGAGCCGGTGGTAAAATAATAGAAACAGGAAGAACAAAGACTTGTATTGAAATATACCAATAGCCATGCGGAAGCCGCTGAAAATAGTAACTTAACATGACATTAAACCGTTAACGATAATTTTAACCGACCCCTTCTCTTGACAAAGAAAAATATCATTCTGGCTGGGTTTATTATTGCAAAGTTTGTTCTGCAATACAATCTGATTAGTCCGGAATACGATTTACAACGCGATGAGTTTTTGCACCTCGATCAGGCTCATCACCTGGCGTGGGGATATTTATCAGTTCCACCCGTTACCTCCTGGATTTCCTGGATCATACATCTTCTTGGCAACACGGTATTCTGGGTAAAATTCTTTCCTGCGCTATTCGGGGCCTTAACCATCGTGGTCGTATGGAAAGCCATTGAAGAATTAAATGGAAATCTGACTGCGCTAATTCTCGGAGCAACTTGCGTTTTATTTTCCGCACTGTTACGCTTGAATACGCTTTATCAACCCAATTCACTGGATGTGCTGAGCTGGACTACGTTCTATTTTGTGTTGATCAAATACTTTACCAGCAAAAATCCAAAATGGTTTTTCGCTGCGGCTGTTGTGTTTGCCATTGGTTTTTTAAACAAGTACAACATCGCCTTTTTACTGATTGGTCTTTTGCCTGCCATTTTACTAACCGAACATCGCAACATTTTCAAAGAGAAGAAATTCTATTTTTCCATCCTTTTGGGATTCGTACTTATTTTCCCAAACCTGTTATGGCAATACAATAATGATTTTCCCGTCTTTCATCATCTGCAGCAACTGGCAGACATCCAGTTAGTCCATGTTAACCGATGGGATTTTGTTAAAGGTCAATTGCTTTTCTTTATCGGCTCCTTACTGGTGATCATCGCGGCACTGTATGCTTTGCTGTTCTACGCACCCTTTAAAAAGTACCGGCCATTCTTCTGGTCAATGTTTTTTACACTTTCTGTCTTTGCCTATTTCAAAGCGAAGGATTATTACGCCATTGGCTTGTACCCCATTTATATTTCTTTTGGTTCCGTCTTTTTAGTTGAGAAGCTAAACCGTGGATGGAAGAAATATTTGCAGCCGGTTTTTATAGCCATCCCCTTGTTGGTTTTTATTCCGATGTATCAAATAGCTTTTCCCAACAAGAGCCCTCAATACATTGTGAACCATTCCGGGCCTAACAAGAAAATGGGTTTGCATCGATGGGAAGACGGCAAAGACCATGCGCTACCCCAGGACTATGCTGACATGCTGGGATGGAAAGAACTGGCACAAAAAGTAGATTCCATAAGCGCCACGTTACCTGACCTCGACAAGACATTGATTCTTTGCGACAACTATGGTCAGGCGGGGGCTATCAATTTCTATACAAAAAACAAGAAGGTGATCGCGTCTTCCTTCAATGCCGATTATATTGACTGGTTTGATTTAGACCAGGAAATTGTTGATGTGATTCTGGTAAAGGAAATGGATGATGAAGACAAAGAAAGAACTGTAGAAATTCCTTTATTTGACAGCGTGTACCTGGCAGGTAAAAGAATCAATCAATATGCAAGGGAAGAAGAAATATCCATCTATGTGCTGCGAGGTGCCAAAGTTGATGTGAGAAAACGAATTATAGAAGAACGTGACAGAAAGAAAAACTACCACTAAGAAAAGCTCCATCATGAAAGCGATCATCCACACCCGATACGGTCCACCCGAAGTTCTTCAACTCAAAGAAATACCAAAGCCAGTTCCAAAAGACAACGAGGTACTTATAAAAATATATGCGACAACAGTAAACCGCACCGACTGTGGATTTAGAAGCGCTGAATATTTTATCAGCAGATTTTTTAGTGGGCTCTTCAGACCCAACAATCAAACATTGGGAAACGAGTTTGCCGGGGAGATTGAAGCCATTGGCAAAAATGTAAAAAGTTTTAAACGAGGCGATAAAGTATTTGGCTATAACGACCTCACGTTTGGAGCCCATGCCGAATACATGACGATGGCTGAAGATTCATACATCACTACCATGCCCTCATCCATCACCTACGAGGAAGCCGCACCAATTACAGAAGGTGCTCACTATGCGTTATGCGACATCCGGGCAGCAAAAATAAAGAGCGGACAGAAAGTACTGGTTAATGGTGCCACCGGGGCTATCGGTTCGGCAGCCGTGCAACTGATAACTTACTTTGGTGCAGAAGTTACCGCGGTGTGCAATACAAAAAATATAGCGTTGGTTAAATCACTGGGTGCCCGCGTTGTAATAGATTATACGCAACAAGATTTTACCAAGCTCGATACCACCTTCGATGTAGTATTTGATGCCGTTGGAAAAAGCTCGTTCGGAAAATGTAAACCGCTACTTAAAAAGAACGGAATTTATATTTCAACGGAACTCGGCTATATGTCGCAAAATCCATTCCTTGCGTTGATTACTCCACTGTCTGGTGGTAAAAAAGTGTTGTTTCCAATTCCCGTCATCAGCAAGAAAGATGTTGAGTTTTTGAAAGAACTTGTTGTATCTAAAAAATTTAAACCTGTTATCGACAGGCGCTATCCGCTCGAGCAAATAATTGAAGCAACCCGCTATGTTGAAACCGGTGAAAAAACCGGAAATGTGGTCATTACCGTACTACACGACAGATAAACCAGCTATTGGTTTATCAAACTGAGTTTGTCTGCATACCATAAACCAAACCCTGGTTTTCTTGTTATAAGAGCATGTTTTCATTCCTAAAATCAGACCCAGTAAAAAAACTGGAAGCCAAAAGGGCAAAATTGCTCGAAGAGGCCATGCACATACAAAGGTCAGGAGATCTTAAATTGTATGCACAAAAAATAGTAGCGATTGACGAACTTGAAAAAGAAATTGAAGCGCTACGTTCAAAAAAATAGTCCGGTTATCGATTCTGTTACCACCGTATTCTGGTTCAGAAGAGATTTACGTCTGCAAGACAATGCCGGGCTTTACCATGCATTAAAAGAAAATAAGGACGTAGTACCCATCTTTATTTTCGACACCACCATTCTCGATAAGCTCGAAGACAAAGACGACCGCAGGGTTGAGTTCATTCATCATTCGCTAACACTGATCCAGCAGCAACTGGAGGAAATGGGAAGTTCGTTGCTTGTGTTTCATGGAGATCCTGTTGAGATCTTCAAATCACTGAAACCAAAAGCGGTTTACACCAATCACGATTACGAGCCATATGCACGCAAGCGTGATGAAGAAGTCAGAAATATTCTAGCTAAAGAAAGGTGCTGATTTCAAAACTTTCAAAGACCAGGTGATCTTTGAAAAAGCCGAAGTGACCAAAGACGATGGTAAACCCTATACGGTATTTACGCCCTACAGTCGCAAGTGGAAATCATTGCTCACACCCGCGCATCTTAAAAGTTATGCTACCGAAAATCATTTCGATTCATTCAAAAAAATAAATGCAGTAGCCTTTCCTTCCCTGAAGGACATTGGCTTCGAAGCAACTGGAGAAACTTTTCCAGATCGGGTGATTAAACAACCCATTGTTGAGAAATACGATCAACAAAGAAATTTTCCTGCCATAGAAGGAACAACCAGGCTGAGTGTACATTTACGTTTTGGCACTGTGAGCATACGCAAACTGGCTCAGGTAGCACAGAAAAAAAATGAAGTATGGTTGAACGAATTGATCTGGCGTGATTTCTATCACATGATCTTGTGGCATTTTCCGCAAGTAGAAAATCATGCTTTCAAGCCAGCCTATGATCACATTCAATGGCGTCACGATGAAAAAGAATTCAAAGCCTGGTGCGATGGAAAGACAGGTTATCCCATAGTTGATGCCGGCATGCGCGAACTCAATACCTCGGGTTTCATGCACAACCGGGTGCGCATGATTGTAGCGAGTTTTCTTACCAAGCATCTGCTCATCGACTGGCGGTGGGGTGAAGCGTATTTCGCAAAAAAACTTTTAGACTTCGATCTGGCTGCCAACAATGGTGGCTGGCAATGGGCAGCAGGATCAGGATGCGATGCCGCGCCTTATTTCCGAGTATTTAATCCTCAGTTACAAACCGAAAAATTCGATCCGCAATTAACGTACATTAAAAAGTGGGTACCTGAGTTTGGAACAAAAGATTATCCTAAACCCATTGTAGATCATAAGTTTGCAAGAGAAAGAGTTTTGAAAGTATATAAAGAAGCATTGAATAGTAGCGAGACATAAGAAGTAAGTATCAAGACCTTAGCCTGACAAGATGAAAATACTTTTGACCGGATCAACCGGATATATAGGGCGAAGGTTGTTGCCTGCTTTGCTGGCAGATGGTCATGATGTTATATGCCTTGTGCGTGACAAACGCAGGTTTGACTGGGATGATTTTTCAAAAGAAGATCTCAAAAATATTTCTGTAGTTGAAGGAGACCTTTCATCTGCTGCATCGCTGGCGTCAGCTCCTGTCGATTTTGATGTTGCGTATTATCTGGTACACTCGATGAGTTCATCCTATGAAGATTTCACACGCATTGAATCGGAATCAGCCAAGAACTTTGTAGAACTCGTAAACCGCAGCAACGCAAAACAGATCATCTACCTGAGTGGTATTGTCAATGATGAGGCTTTGTCGAGTCATTTGCTATCAAGAAAAAATGTTGAAGATATTTTAAAGACATCGAAGGTGCCTGCCACGGTGTTGAGGGCCGCGATTATTATTGGATCGGGCAGCGCTTCATTTGAAATCATCCGCGACCTGGTAGAAAAACTTCCTGTCATGATTGCTCCTCGCTGGCTGAAGACCCGATGTCAGCCTATCGGCATACGAAATGTTATTGAGTATCTTCAAGGTGTGATGTTAAAACCGGAATCGTTTAATCACTCATTCGATATCGGTGGTGCTGATATTCTCACCTACAAGGAAATGCTGCTGGGTTACGCAAAAGTTAGAAAATTAAAACGCCTGATCATTACCGTGCCTGTTCTTTCACCGAAGCTCTCCTCGCTTTGGTTATATTTCGTTACCTCCACCTCCTACTCGCTGGCGCGCACACTGGTGGCCAGCATGAAAAACGAAGTAGTATGTAATGATACGCGCATTCAAAAAGTGGTTCCGATAAAAATTCTTCATTATGAAGAAGCCCTGCAACTGGCATTTGATAAAATCAATCAGAAGAATGTAATCTCCAGCTGGAAAGACGCCATCTCCATGGATACCATGCAAAACAACTTTCTTGATAATGTGAAGGTGCCCGAACATGGAGTATTCACTGACATGCGGGTAGTTGAATTCAAACGGAATAAAAAGGAAGTCATTGAAAACATCTGGCGCATTGGCGGAGAGCGTGGATGGTACTTTGGAAACTGGATGTGGCGCATACGTGGCGTGATGGATAAAATGGCCGGTGGCGTTGGCCTGCGAAGAGGCCGTAGAAGTGAGAATGATTTGAAGCCCGGTGATGCACTGGATTTCTGGAGAGTGCTGGTAGCAGACAAAGCAACCGGACGATTGCTTTTGTATGCAGAAATGAAACTGCCTGGAGAAGCATGGCTCGAATTCAGGATCAAAGAGCAAAATGGAAAGAATACACTCTTTCAAACAGCTACCTTTCAGCCACTTGGTTTGTGGGGTCGGTTTACTGGTATCTGGTATTACCCTTTCACGGACTTATTTTTCCGAAAATGGCGAAGGGAATTATAACCGCGAAATAGATTCAGTTATGTGAACCTGTGATGTTCATGAAAACTGATCAATAGAAAAACATCTCATCTGTAAAAAACCAACCCTTTTGTCCTTTACCATTATGCCACAGCGGAAGTTTACTTACCGGTTTAGCCACAATTTTATAATAAGAATACGTGGATGAGTCAAATGAAACAGCAAGGGATTCCATGCTTTGAGAGTGATATTCAGTTGGCTGATCCACTTTTAATGAATTGATTAATTTCAACTCCTCGCATTCTTTCCACCCCACACTTCCACATCGGTGGGTGGAAAAATATAACCACCTAGATTATCAGCATAACTTAATACAACCTTACTGAATTGCAGGTGGCTGACTTCCAAAATCAAATCCTGCTTCGAAGGCATTCTCGCGAAAGCCCAGCCAGGAAGGCTCTTTCAATACATCAGTAAATCCTTTTCGGCCATTCGTTAATGTGCTTGGCCCTTCACCCGGATATTGTTTATCGGCAGGCTTTAACAAAGTCACCTGAGCAGGTTTATGTCCTTCCACATAACAGGTGACTTCCAGCGGATCACTGCAATACCAACCATCCTTGCAGGCAATTGCTTTTAGCTTTACCGTTTCCTTTACCGCAATCGGTTTTTCATACTTCAAACTTGAAACACTATCCGGCTCGCTTCCATCAATCGAATACCGAATTACCACACCGGGCATGGTATGTTTTAATTGAAGCAACTCTCCCCTCTTAATAATACCCTCATTGATCAAAATCGGTTTACTAAGTGCGAGTAAACTCATATCATTAAACAAGGTATGAACAAACTCAATTTTAGGATACGATTTTTCAAGTTCTTCTTTTTCACTTTCAGTAATTGACGTGTTCCAGATAAAAACCTCCTGTCAAGGCAGGAATCGAAAGAATAGCATTCAAAGCATCCTTCGTAACAGTAGTTCCCGACAAGGAAATGGATTCAAGGTTAGTCAATGATTTCAAATTCGTCAGTCCCTCACCGTTTACCGATGTGAAATTCAAGATTCAGTTTTTCAAGATTTTTAAATTGACTAATGATTTTTAAGTCAGCATCCGTTACCGGCATCTTTGATAGATTAAGAACAACAAGTTGATCTTTTATTTCTCTTAACTCTTCCAGTGAACTCAACGTAAAAGATTCCTTCACAAAAAAATCAGCCTGTAATGCCGGACTGTTCTGAATATAAAGGAGAGACGGTTCTGAATGGCGTGTTCATTTTATTGATCACCTCCGCAGAAGCAGCCTTGAATGTATACGTTGTTGCCGATTCATTTTTACTGACTGTGTTTAACACAGCAGTCGCCATTGCATTTTAACGTATCACCTTCATCAAATTCAGTAAACTTCTTTTCAAAGTCAGCGCCCGAATGTATCCATGCTTCCAGCAAGGAAATTTCAAAAGGAGTAAGTTGTGGTTTGCCATCGGGTGGCATATGATCATCATGTTCCAATGGCAAGTGAATGTATTGAATCATTCGGCTGGAATCTGGATTTCCTTCAACCAACGCTTTACCATTTTCACCGCCCTTCTTAAAATTTTCATGTGACAGTCATAATCAATTTACCTTTGGCTTTTGATTCATTATGACAGGAGAAACATTTCTTCTCCAGCACGGGCATTACGGCCAATTGATACAGCGAAGCATTTTCCACGGTAAGGATTACTTCCTCCTTTTTAGTTACAGGTGCCAACACAAAATTTTCGCCATGCGTTAAAATGGAACCTGTGTGGCCTGCCAGCACCAGTACTACAATGGTAAACACTGCTGAACTGTAAAAAACAATCTCACTCTTCCTTACATTCATGTACCAGACCACCAGAAAAAAAGTCAATACACTCAACACAACTCCACTGATTTTATGTTGTTGCAGGACGTCAACGCCATAGTCTCCGCCAATGGAAAGAAAAAAACCAAACAACGCAGTAACGGCGGCGGATAAAGATGCCAGCACCAGAGATATTACCATGATCTTACGAAACTGTTTTGTTTGAAATGATGTTTCTGAAGCATCATCAACACAAATAACAAAATCAGAATACCGATAGGAACATGCAACACCATCGGGTGCATTCGTCCGGCCACCTGCAGCCAGGCGTGGCAATTCAATTCTTTCTTCAAAAAATAAAAGAAATAAAAGAAGAACCTGAATAAAGAAAATCAGATTGACAAGTATACGGGTAGCTCTCTGCATGAATGAAAGATTAGGCTAAAATTCCGGGCACCACTTTTCCTGCCACATCCGTAAGCCGGTATCGTCTTCCTAAATGTTTATAGGTGAGTTGTTCATGATTAAGTCCCATCAGATGAAGTAATGGTAGCATGAAAATCATTTACATGCACCGGATCGCGCACGATGTTATATCCAAACTCATCCGTTTCTCCATAGGTAATTCCGGGCTTCACTCCTCCACCTGCCATCCAGATGGTGTAGGCGCGTGGATGATGATCACGGCCATAATTTTCTGCTGAAAAATTTCCCTGGCAATAATTGGTGCGGCCAAACTCTCCTCCCCATATCACCAGTGTTTCATCGAGTAAGACCGCGTTGTTTCAAATCCATTATCAATGCTGCTGTAGCACGATCTACATCTTGTGCCTGCAATGGCATCTCGCCCGTCATGTTGCCATGCTGATCCCAACCCTGATGATATAATTGCACAAAGCGAACACCTGCTTCTGAAAGTTTTCGTGCCAGCAAACAATTCGCTGCATACGTTCCGGGCACGAGACAATCGGCACCATACATTTTGATAATGTTATCGGGCTCTTTGGTAAGATCAGTTAATTCAGGCACTGCAGTTTGCATGCGATAGGCCATCTCATATTGCTGCACGCGGGTTTGTATTTCAGGATCGCCAAACTCTTTATAATTCAGGTCATTTAGCTGAGCAAGATTATCAAGCATTTTTCTGCGATCAGCACGATCGCGTCCTTCAGGATCTTTCAGATATAACACACGCTCTTCGCTGCTGCTGAATTGCACACCCTGATGAACACTATCCAGAAATCCATTTGTCCATAATTTTGAATACACCCCCTGGCCATTGCCACGACCGCGGGAAAGGAGAACACAATACGCGGGAAGATTTTTGTTTTCACTGCCCAGACCATAACTCATCCATGCACCCATACTGGGGCGGTTTCCCTGCTGTGCACCCGTTTGCATAAACGTGAGGGCAGGATCATGATTGATTGCCTCCGTGTGCATGGACTTTATAAAACAAATGTCATCCGTCACCTTGGCGATGTTTGGAAAAATCTCACTCACCCATGCGCCTGACTTTCCATGCTGATTGAATTTAAAATGCGATCCCACCAATGGAAACTTTTCCTGATCTGCAGTCATGCCGGTAAGGCGTTGCCCCATCCGAATAGAGGCAGGCAATTCCTGACCCATCATCTTATTGAGCATGGGTTTGTAATCAAAACTCTCCAGTTGTGAGGGTGCTCCGTTTTGAAAAAGATAGATAACCCGCTTTGCCTTGGGTGCAAAGTGTGGAAGACCCAATGCTTGTGCCGGTCCGTCTGATTTGGAAAGTAAATCCGGTATTAACAGTGAGCCCAGTGCCACCGAGCCCAGCCCCAGGCTTACCTTACCCAGAAAATGTCTGCGTGTAATATGAAAGCGATGATCTATAAATTCTTTGCTCATAAATTATTCAAAATTCAAAATTTTCACATCGTACTCTTTAATTCGTGCAGTTTATGTTTTTGTTATTGCCTCATCAAGATTATAAATAGTTTGCACCACCTGCATCAAAGCAGCAAGGGAAATTACATCATCTATTTTTTCATGCTGATATTCTCCTGCTGCGATAAATTTTTCTGCTTTGTCAGGCGATTGTTTAAATCCTGTTTTCTCCTCTTCGAAATACTTAAGCAACAGAGTAAGTTCCTCTTTTTTAGGTTGCCTGCACACAATTGACTGGAATGCTTTCTTTATCTTTTCTTCCGCAGTTGATTGCTCCATCATTAATCGTTCGGCAAATACTCTTGCCGCTTCAAGCATTAAGGGTTCATTCAATAGTACCAATGCCTGCAACGGAGTATTGGTTCTCATTCGGGTAACTTCACATTGATCGCGGTTGCTTCCATCAAACACCAGCATGCCGGGAGGTGGCACGGTGCGTTTGATAAATGAGTAAAGTCCCCTGCGATATAAATTCTCTCCATGATCCTGGACATATCTGGCCAGCACTCCACGACCTGAAGTAGAGGATTCCCAGATACCTTTGGGCTGATATACCTTCACACTTGGTCCGCCAATTTCTTTTACCATCAAACCGCTGGTCGCGAGTGCAAGGTCACGTACTCCTTCAGCAGTCAGGCGGGTGCGCGGGCCGCGTGACAGCCAGATATTATCCGGATCGGTGGCTAACTTTTCTTGGCTCACCGTGGAGGATTGTTTGTAGGCAGATGAAGTTACCATCTGTTTGATTAATCGCTTCACATCCCAGCCATGATCTCTGAAATCAACTGCCAGCCAGTCGAGCAATTCTGGATGTGATGGCATTTCTCCCTGCATGCCAAAGTCACCACTGGTCTTCACCAGACCTCTTCCAAAAAACTCCTGCCACATTCGGTTGACAAACACACGTGCAGTCAATGGATTCTTTATGTCGAACAACCATTTCGCGAGACCTAAACGATTGCTTCCGTATTTAGTAGAGTCGTAAGGTAAAATATCAGGAGGCAACCCGATATCCACCACTTCGCCATGTGCATCATAGCCACCACGAATCAGTACATAGGTAGGGCGCTTCCACGTGGTATCCTTCATCACCATCACCTCCACAGGGGTAGTATCTTTTTTATTGATGAAAGTAAGGATATTGTTAATCTCATCAGTGGTGATTTTTATTTTTGGCGGATCTGCCAGCGAGGCCAGTGATATATCTCCGACAAGCCCTTTTTCAGGAACACGATTGAAGAAAGCAAAGGTGCGGTAATAATCTTTTTGTGAAATAGGATCATACTTGTGATCATGACAATGCGCACACTCGAATGTTAAAGCCAGAAAAGCTTTACCGAAAGTATTGGTGCGGTCGGTTACATATTCAACACGATACTCTTCATCAATGATGCCGCCTTCCTGGGTGATTTTATGGTTACGGTTGAAACCCGTTGCCAGCAATTGTTCCCTTGTGGGATTGGGCAATTGATCGCCCGCAAGCTGCCAGGTTACAAACTGATCGTATGGATAATTTTTATTGAAAGCGTGAATCACCCAGTCGCGCCACGGCCACATGGTGCGTAGTCCGTCATCCTGATAGCCATGCGAATCGGCATAACGCGCAACATCCATCCAGTACACAGCCATGCGTTCACCATATTGAGGTTGTGCGAGCAATTCATCTACCATTTTTTCGTATGCATCTTCCGACTCATCGGCAAGGAAACGGTTTTGCATTTCCAGTGAAGGCGGAAGACCGGTAATATCCAGGCTCGCTCTTTTCAATAATCGTTCACGGTCTGAAATTTCGTTAGGCTTGAGGCCTGCGGCCTTCATCCTCGTAAAAATAAAATGATCAATTTCACTGGTGGTCCATCCGCTCTTATCAGCTACAGGAACCTTAGGTTGAACAGGTGGTATAAATGCCCAATGCGGTTTATACTTCGCTCCTTGCTTAATCCACTTTTTTATCAAATCAATTTCATCCTGTGTCAGGGACAAATTTGAACTGGGAGGCGGCATCACCTGAGAAGTGTCAGAAGATGAAACCCTTAAAAATACTTCAGACAGATCTGGGTCACCCGGCACAATAGCATGGGCATTGGCATTATCCTTTAATGCCGACAAGGCACCTTCCCGGGTATCAAGCCTGAGGTTTGCTTTTCTTGTATTGGCATCAGGCCCGTGGCACTTAAAGCAACGGTCGGATAAAATCGGGCGGATGTGAATGTTATAATCAACGGAATCAGGATTCAGGGCAATGGAATTATTTTTCTGACAACCCGTTAAGAAAATTCCGGTGAAACAAAAAGCAATAAGGACTAAACCAATGGCAAACTTCATAGTATTTAGATAGTTTCTAAAAATGAGGATTTTAGATCACATTTAAAACTGTTTTCTGATGAGCGTTTTGCATTTCAAATAATTTTAATCTCAATTCAAAACTCTTACCCCTGTCAGGTGTTTGCATATGTAATGAAAATATACAATCTAAAATGCAAACAGTTTCTGCCCATCAGCCTTCAGGAAGCGTGGGAGTTTTTCTCAACACCCAGAAATCTTTCTAAAATCACACCCGGACACATGGGTTTTAACATACTTTATATTTCTGGGGGAGATAAAGCGTATGCAGGACAAATTATCCGGTACCATGTGAGCATTCTTCCTGGTATTAAAGTGCATTGGGTGACGGAGATAACCCAGTTAAAAGAGCCACTTTATTTTATTGATGAGCAGCGTTTCGGGCCTTATGCCTTGTGGCATCATCAACATCATTTTAAAGAAGTTGATGGTGGCGTGGAGATGACAGATGAAGTAAATTATGCGATACCATTGGGATTTTTAGGAAGGCTTGCGCATTTCATTTTTGTTGGCCGCGAAGTAAATCGTATTTTTGAGCATCGATTCAAGGTGCTGGAAGAATATTTTAAAAGAGAAAAGAACTAATGGGTATGGAGTGGAAGGTGATTTTAATATGTGCGTTCATTACGGTAGGCACATTTTTATTCTGGGAGTTTGTAGCGTGGTTTTCACACAAGTATATCATGCATGGAGTTTTATGGACCTGGCACAAATCTCATCATACCGTGCACGATCATGCGGTAGAAAAAAATGACTTATTCGCTGTAGTCTTTAGCATTCCTTCTATAGCCTTGTTCATCATTTCTACTTCGGTTTATCCAAGTCCTTATCTGTTTTCTGTTGCCCTGGGTATTTTCTGTTATGGATTATTTTATCTGGTTTTCCACGACATTATTGTGCATCAGCGCATCAAATGGAGACCTGCCAGACGGAGTAAGTATCTGCAGAGAATGATTCATGCACATTATATCCATCACGCAAAGCACACCAAAGAAAATTGTGAAGCGTTTGGTTTTTTATATGCTCCGAAAAAGTTTGAACCTAAAAAGTTCACGATAAAGGAGAAGAGGCAGGATACACAATAGAATTAAGAAGAAAGAAGTAAGAATTAAGAAAACAGAATCCATCTTGGAAGAGAAGTATCTTTATATCGCCATCGATTTTTTATCAATACTGTTTCCGTTCATTTTTAGTTTCTATCCGAAATATAATTTTTCGAAAAAGTGGAAGTATCTATGGCTTTCCATTTTACTGCCCGCAATCTTCTTTATCCTCTGGGATGAATGGTTCACGCAAATGGGTGTCTGGGGTTTCAATCCGCGCTACCTCACCGGCACGTATTTATTTTCTCTACCCATAGAAGAAATACTTTTCTTTATATGCATTCCTTACGCCTGCGTATTTACGTATGAAGCCGTAAACTATTTAATTACATGGCGAATGAGCCGGAGGCACCAAGACCTGATTACAGATATTCTTGCAGGCGCGCTCTTTTTAGTTGGTGTAATTTTTTTCGATCGGTGGTATACATCCGTTACTTTTATTCTCGCATCCATATACCTGAACCTGCATCGCTGGGTATGGAAAACTGATTACCTCGGAAAATTTTATGTAGCCTTCCTTTTTATCCTCATTCCGTTTTTCATAGTGAACGGCATTCTCACAGGCACGGGTATTGAAGATCAGGTTGTGTGGTATAACGATTCCGAAAACCTGGGTATACGAATGGGCACCATTCCGGTAGAAGATACATTTTATGGGATGCTTCTGTTGTTCATGAACGTGTCTCTCTTTGAATATTTTCAAAAGAAAAAGGGCCCTTTCAAGGCCCCTTCGCAAAGTGATTCTGATTAGGCAATCTCCAGATCTGGTTCTTTTACCTTCTTCACTTTTTTTATCTTCTTGATCTTCTTTACTTTTTTAGCCTGAGGTGCTTCAACTTTTTTCACTTTTACCTCTTTTATTTTCTTCACTTCCTTTTTGAGCTGGTCAGCTACCAGATCAGCAATTCTCCTTGCTGCTTTGTTAATCACTCTTTCTGTCTTCTTTTTAGACTTGCTTAAGCCAATTGCCTGAACAGTCTGATGTAGTGATTCAACCAATAGCAACCGGATTTCCTTCTTTCCTTTTAAAACTGATTTTTCCATAAAAACATTGTATTTGACCCTAAATTATCGGGTTAATATTGCATTACCAAAGAGTTAAAAAAACTTAACATTGGAAGTTCATTTTCCTTCAATCCGCTTGATTTCAGGTGACTTTCTGATCAATTCGAACTGACTTTGTACCTCAGCGAGCCTTCCTGAAACCAGCTGGTAAACTTCCTGCTGTTGATCAGTAGGCGGTGCATCGGCACTTGAAATCTGGCCCTCTTTGGCCATGGCAAGCAGGCGCTCAAGTATCTGTGGCGGATTGCGAAATATATCCATTCTTGCTCCGGTTGCATGTACATCATGAAGGGCTGCTTCAAGCTGATAAATTTTTTCTTCCAGCTGAACTGACTTTTTATCGTTTTTCTTTGCAAGAAGACTTGCCCGTAACCGTTCCATATCCCCGATCAGCTGAAGCGTAGTGTTTACCGAACCAAATATCTTTAACCCAAGGCTGTACTGTTTTAAAATATCATCTTCAGACCCTTTTGTACTGGGATCCTTAAACACATTGACCGGTTGTCTGTATTCTTTTCCTTTTAATTTCATTAAAATGGTGTAGGCACCCGGAGGAACCATAGGAGGTGTAAGCCCCGGACCAATATCGAGATCAAAAATGAACATGCTACGTTCTCCTTTTTCATTTAACTGTACCCAGTCTTTGCCTTTCGGTTTTGTTCGAAGTGGTGGCAATTCATAGGGTTGCAACCGCAGATCCCACCACACCCGATTCACACCTTGTTTGCTGGTGGTTTTTAATTTCCTGATGACTTCATTTCGTGCATTGAGCACTTCTATCTGCACTGAATCTTTTGACTTTTCTTTTAGATAATAATTGATATCAATTCCGTTTGGCGGATTTTTACCTGCTACATAACTATTGTCAGTTTTAATTCCGTTGATTTCCTGAAAACGATAAGCCTTTCGCAGAGAAAATAAATGTGCTTCGGCATTCTGTACCTGCTCTGTGAATTCACGAATGGGAGTGATATCATCAAGAATATAGATTCCCCTTCCATAGGTAGCAATTACCAGGTCCTTGAAATTTCGTTGTATCTCAATTCCGAAAATCGGAACGGGCGGTAAATTGTTTTTAAGATGAATCCAGTTTACGCCATCATCGGGTGAAAAGTAAAGCGACTTCTCAGTACCGAGCCATAACAATCCTTGCTTATCAGGATCTTCCTTAATCTGGTTAACAAAGTTTGAATTATTTGCCGGCAGATTTATTTCAAGCCGTTTCCAGGTTTCTCCATAATCAGTAGTCTTGTAGACATACGATCCAAAGTCGCCTACATAATGTGCATCTACTGCAACATAACAAGTGCCCGCGTTGAAGTAAGAAGCATCAATATGACGGATGGTTCCCCATGCTGGTAATCCCGGAATGTTATCCGATACGTTTGTCCATGTTTTGCCGCCATCCTGAGTAACATTCACCTGGCCGTCATTACTGCCTGTCCAGAGTACACCTGATTTCACAGGAGATTCAGCCATAGAAAAAAGTGTACATCCATCCCAGGTCATCAGGTTGTCGCTCGCCATGCCTCCCGAATTCTGTTGATGTGCTTTATTGTTGGTAGTCAGATCTTCACTGATGACCTGCCAGCCCTGACCACCATTATTGGTTTCATGCACAAACTGACTTCCTACCCATACCCTTCCTTTTATATGTTTTGATAAGCACCATCGGAAAATTCCAATGCCAGCGAAACTTTGCATTGGCCGGAGTTTCACCAATCTGCGTTTGTGGCCACACTCGCACATCGCGCGATTGCATGGTGGTTAGATCAAAAATATCAAGACCACCATCATAGCAACCTGACCATACAATATTATTGTCAAACGGATCGGGTTGAGCAAAGCCACTTTCGCAGCCACCTACACCATGCCATGTTCCCAGCGGAATACTTCTTCCACCCATGTATCGGCTTGGCCCGCGATACGACCATGCATCCTGACGGTTTCCATACACCCAATACGGTACGCGATCATCTACAGCAACATGATACATCTGTGCTATTGGCAAATTAATATTGCGCCAGGTTTTGCCTCCGTTATAAGTCATATTAAGACAACCATCATGAGCGCATAAAATACGGTTACCGTCTTTGGGATCAAACCACATATCGTGATTATCTCCACCCGGGCCCCACTGATTAAAATCCTTTACAAAACTTTTTCCTCCATCAATGGATTTCATAATGCCCACACAAATCGTGTACACCTCATCCTCATTGGCTGTTGAAACACGTAAACGCGTATAGTATCCTGCACGCTGGCCCATCGAATGATTTTTCTGCATCAGCTGCCAGCTGTCGCCACCATCATCTGAACGATATAGCCTTGGCTCTGTATCTTCCACCAGTGCATATACTTTTTTCGGATTCGTGTACGATACATCCACGGAAGTCTTTCCTACCGGATGATCTGGTCCGCTTTCCAATCCTTTGCGCAAGTGGCTCCCACGTTTTGCCACCATCCTTACTCCTGTAAATTCCACTACCTTCCCCACCACTGTTTAAATTCCAGGTGCGGATATCCACCTGCCACATGGCCGCGAAAAGCACATCAGGATTTTTTGGATCGATACTCAGATCAGAACATCCCGTATTTTCATTTACAAAAAACACACGCTCCCACGTTTTGCCACCATCGGTAGTTTTATAAACACCACGTTCTTGCTGCGGTCCGTGGGTGTGCCCCATAGAAGCAACATAAACGGTGTTGGTATCCGTAGGATGAACAATGACGCGGCTGATGCGATACGTTTTTTCAAGACCCATATTTTTCCATGTCTTGCCGGCATCAGACGATTTATAAACTCCATTGCCCACGGCATGTGCAGGGCGTATAAGAAATGTTTCGCCTGTGCCTACCCACACTTGTCCTGGTGATGATGGAGAGATTCCTATTGCGCCAATGGAAGAATCTTCAGTATCATCAAAGACTGATTTCCAGGTGATGCCGGCATCTTCAGTTTTCCAAAGTCCACCTGAGGCAGCTCCGGAATACGATACATTGGGGTTTCCCGGTTCACCGGCAACCGAAATCATGCGGTTGCCATCCGGACCGATGAATCGAAAATTTAAGTTTGAAAACAGTTTTGGATCAAACGACTGTGCCTGTACCGCCTGAAAACAAATACTCAGCACGGCTAACAAAAAAAGCTTTCTCATAGGAGGAATTTAGATGAGTAAATTACCTAAGGGAAAGCGGAAATAATAATGGCATTGACCCAATCCTCAAAAGATTGTGATCAATGGTGAATAATTACCTATTCATACCGCAGTGAATTGACTGGATTTGAGGTGGCTGCTTTAATGGATTGATAACTCACGGTGAGCCACGCTATCAATACAGCTGCCACACCACTTAGTACAAAAACCAATGGATTAATATCAATGCGATAAGCAAACCCATTCAACCAGGTATCAGAAATATACCAGGCTAAAATGGCAGCCGGCACAAATGCGATGACCACAAGTTTGGTAAACTCCTTCGAAAGCAAGATCGATAAACTAAACACAGAAGCACCCATCGACTTACGCACACCAATCTCTTTGGTTCTTTGTTCTGTAGTGAATGCTGCCAATGCAAACAAGCCAAGACAAGCGATGAAGATAGCTAAGCCGGAGAACACGCTAAACAATTGCCCCATGCGCTGCTCTGCACGGAACAAGCGATCAAAACTTTCATCCATGAAGCTATATTCGAATGGTTCACTGCTGGCATGTTGCTTCCATAAATTTTCAACGGTCTTAATCACCTCAGCAGGATCACCTTCATAGCGCACCAATAAATTACCTGCATTTTGAGTTAGTAAAATAGACAAGGGTCTTACTTGATCTTTAAATGATTCAAAGTTGAAATCCCTAATCACCCCCACAACCTTATACTTCTTAAATGAGGATCCATTATCACTATAAAGAACTTCCTCTCCTATGGGGTTGGCAAAGCCAAATTCATTGGCGGCTGCTTCATTCAATAAGATAGCTAATGAATCGGTAGCGAACTCCTTTGAAAAATATCTTCCGTCCTTTAATTCAAACTTGAGAACATCCTGATGATCATAATCGGCATAATACACACCCATGATATGATCTTGTTCTGATCCGGCTGTCTTAAATACGGTGGTATTATTTACACCCGGAAAGGTATTATTCGTATAGCTGATTTTCGTAATACCAGTGAGCTGAGACAACCCATTTCTGAAAGCTTCCTTGTTGTTTCCCAGTCGATCCGTATTATCCAGGATCAACACATTATTCTTATCAATACCCAGATTCTTCTTTTGCATGAATTGAATCTGTTGAAAAACTATTACGGTGAAAATTGATGAGGAAAATTGAAAGGCCAAATTGAAACACCACCAGGAAACTGCGGATGCCTTTACTCTTCGCCCCTGCCCGCACCTTTCCCTTTAGCACCTCTACTGCACTAAACGAAGTGAGATAAAATGCCGGATAGCTTCCTGCCACTACGCCAACGAAAAGTACTAATCCAACAATACCACCTATGAACCAGGGCGTTTGGAAAACTTCCATACCCAATTCCTTACCGGAAAGCAGATTGAACGATGGCAATAAATAGTAACAGGCAATCAGGGCCAGCATAACTGCAAGCAGGCTATATAAAATTGATTCTGCAATAAACTGACCGATCATCTGACCGCGCAATGATCCAAGCGCTTTACGTAGTCCAACTTCTTTGGCTCTACCGGCAGAGCGTGCCGTGGATAGGTTCATGAAATTGATGCAAGCAATGATGAGAATAAACAGTCCAATGCCACTAAAGAAATAAACATACATGATGTTACCACCGGGTTCAACATCACCCTGCGAAGTAGAATGCAAGTGTATGTCTTTGATGTTAGTTGCGTAGTATCCATAAGCTCCTCCTGCCTCCTTCATTTGCTTCAACGTGGTGCCCATAAATTTTTCGATTTCAGGGCCAATGTACTTCTCCACCAACGGAACAAATTTAGCTTCAACCTGATCTACAGAGGTATTCGGTTTCGTCTTAAAATACGTGTACATGAAATTATTGAGCCAAATACCAGACTTCAAATTATCACTTGAAACGGCCGACACCAATATATTGTAAGTGAAGTGCGAATTGGTGGGAGGAGTTTCGGCAATGCCTGTTACCTTAAATGTTTTGTTTTCACTTCCCATCACCAGCAAGCCACCCATGGGGCTTTCGTCACCGAAATATTTCCTGGCCATAACCTCGGTGAGCACTACCGTATTTGGTTCCTTCAATGCTGATTTGATATCACCTTCCTTAAGTTGATAGCTAAAAAACTCGAAGAAGTTGGAATCAGCAAAGAATACTTTTTCTTCGGTGAATATTTTTTCTCCATTCTTTACAACAGTCTGATACATCTGGGCTATCCGTGTCGCTGCCTCTACTTCGGGTATATCCGCTACCAGGGCCTCTGCCATGGGTGAGCAGGTGTTGGATACCCGAATGTCCTGACCTCCGAGTTTTCCATTCAGTCCAACCTGGTAAATCCGATCGGCATCTGCATGAAATTTATCATAGCTGAGTTCATGAGTTACATACAAAATGATCATCAAGCAGGAAGTAATCCCAATGGTCATTCCTAAAATATTAATCGCTGAAAATAATTTGTACTTCAGGATGTTGCGTATGGCAACTTTGTAATAATTTTTAAGCATGATGAATCTATATAATCGTTAAACTAACTTTCCTAAAAGATAACCTCTTAAATATGAAAGAACTTATTGTTTCATTCAGGCATTGGTTAGACGCTGGATTCACAATAAAAGTTACATCCTAATATAATTTTTTATGAACACAAATTCTATTCATCACGCAGTGATTTCACAGGATTCAAGGAAGCAGTGCTTATCGTCTTATATCCAACAGAAGCAACAGCAACGATCAGCATGACAAGAACGGAAACCGTGAGACTTACTATACCCAGTTTCAAATAATATTCCCAGATAGAATCCATTAGTGAATCCGCCATAAAATAACCCAGCCCTCCGCCCACGAAAGTTGCAATAGCGAGGTTGATCATAAATTCAAGATTAATTACTGCTGCAATATTCCATATGGAAGCACCCAGCACTTTCCGCACCCCTATTTCTTTCATCTTTTTAACAATGTTGAGGGAAACGAGTGTAAACATACCAATGCCTGTCATGAGTGCAGCAAAAAAACCAAGGAAGCCAAACATGGTTACAATATTCTTATTAATGTCATTGGTCTCCTGAAGCTCCTGATCGATCATTTGTCCGTTATAAACCGTATTTGGAAATACCTCCTTCCATTTCACCTCCATAAAATCATTGACTGCACTTATTTTCTTTGGATCTGTTTTAATAACCAGTTGCTGATACTGATCAGGAGACGTATATCGGATCATTAGTGGTTGAATGGGTTCCCATAAAGCACGCGCATAAATATTTTTCACAACACCTACCACATATAATGGCACGGTATCCATCCACACCAGGCGTTTACCTACCGGGTTATCATTCCATCCGAATTGTTTGACTAACTCCTCGGTTACGAGCACCGATTCCTTCTTGTCTGTTTCTGAATCCTTAATGAAATTCCGTCCTGAAATCAGTTTCATGTCCATTGCTTCAAAATAGTTATCACCAATATCAAAAATATCAACCTCACGCTCAATGGATTCATATTTTACCGGATCAGTATACCAGGCGTTGGCGATGTGATGCTTCGTACCCGCAATCACCTCAATGTCTCTGTTAGAAGACAATGCATCGCGATAGGTGTTGAATCCCCCCTCATTGTTTACCCACACGGATATGGCACCATGGGTAGCAAAACCCAGATCATAGTTTCGCTGGTATTCACCATTCTGATAAAAAGCTATCCCCATAATGATTGATAGAAGTGAAATCACGAACTGACCTCCCAGTAAAATACGGGTGAACCAGTTCGTACCTCCAAATTTTGCTCTTCCTTTTAAAATACTAACCGGTTCAAATGAAGTGATGTAAAAGGATGGATATCCACCGGCAATCAGTGCCGTTAGCAATAATAAAATAAATAAGAAAAGCAGAAAGCCCATATTTTCTGCATAGTTCAATCTTAACTCCAACCAAGGCCACAGGGAATCATAGGCCGGTACCATCCATTCCGCAATGATCAATCCTGCCGCTAACCCCAGCAAACAAAGAATTAAATTTTCACCCATAAATTGAAATACCAGCTGTGTGCGCATGCCTCCCATCACTTTGCGGATACCAATTTCTTTTAGTCTTCTGCTGGAAATCGCAATCGAAGTATTGGTAAAATTGAAACAGGCCAATAATAGCAACATACCAGCCATGATAGCTGGCACAGTAACTGCTTCTTCTGGAATTGTGCCCCACGTCCAGTCATTATTCACCCTTGGGCTGGCACGATTACGCTTCATCATACCATCAAAATTTTCGAGGTAATAAGAAGTGACTTTAAAATCCTCACGTGCCTGGTTTTGAGGCTCGATGTAATTTTGAAGCTGCTGTGTTACGGAAGCCACTGCAGATGGATTTTCTATTTGCAAGAATAAAGTGGTCCAGCGTTTCCAGCTTGTTTCATGTTGATCCGCATCGAGATTAATATCCCAGAAATTATCAAAGAGTGTTACCACCTCAAAGTTGAAACTTGAATTAGCCGGCAATTGCTTAAACACACCTCCCACGATGTATTCTTTAGGTCTTCGCACGCCATCTTTACCCAAAACAATCTGAGTAAGCGACTGGCCTACAACATCCTCACGGTTAAAATATTTCAGTGCTGTTTCATCGCTGATAAATACCTTCCCTTTGTCATGAAAGTCAGCAAATGAGCCATGTTTGAGTTGATAGGTGAACAAGTCGAAAAATGCAGAGTCGGCAAAAATCATTTGCGTACCAAATACTTCCTCACCAATCCGTATATCGCTATAGCCAATATGATACCTTACTACCTTTGAAACCTCTTTGAAATTCTGACGGATATGATTGGCCAATGCCATTGGTGCGGTTCCAAATCGTTCGGTCTTACCCTGAAACTCTCTGTTGATCTGAACGCGATATATCCTGGCTCCATTCAACTGACTATCATCCCAGGTAGCTGCATATTCCCAATTCACATAGGCCACCACGCAACAGGCAATGGCTATGCCCATGCCAAAAACATTGATAAGAATAAACAACTTATTTTTGGCGAGACTGCGAAACGTGATTAAAAGATAATTTTTGATCATGTGATTTGAATTAGCCTTTCAATGACTAACGTTTGAGCAATTGGTTGCACTTCAGTGACAAAAAATATACCAGCAGATAAATAATTGTATACAATGAAAAGGACGATTGCCAGGTATCCCATTGTTCATAAATGCACAGGTCCGTGTTCAATTTTAAGTATATTCGTCTTGACCACTTTGAGTGGTTAATACGACAATAGATCATAAAAATAATGCCTGCATCGATTTTACTGACACAGGCATCATTAACCTAAACCTAAACTATGAAGAACGAATCAAGGAAGCGAATTCCCTGAAATCTTAAATCAAATTAAATATGAAACTGCTCTTTGATGTTCTCAGTCACTACCTTACCATCGAAGAGGTTTATAATGCGGTGTGCATAATTCGCATCGTATGGTGAGTGCGTAACCATAACAATGGTTGTTCCCTCCTCATTCAATTGCGATAGTAGTTTCATTACCTCTTCACCATTGGCAGAATCCAGGTTACCGGTAGGTTCATCGGCCAGTATTACTTTTGGCTTGGCTACAATGGCGCGTGATATAGCAACACGCTGTTGCTGACCACCCGATAATTGCTGCGGGAAGTGATTTCTGCGGTGCATGATGTTCATGCGCTCAAGCACTTCTTCTACTCTTCTCTTACGTTCATCAGCAGGAACTTTCAGATAAAGCAAAGGAAGTTCTACGTTTTCAAACACGGTCAATTCATCAATCAGGTTAAAGCTCTGAAATACGAATCCGATAGAACCTTTGCGCAATTGCGCCCGCTGACGCTCAGAATACTTAGCTACTTCATGCTCACCAAAATGATACTCACCATTGGAAGGATTGTCGAGCAAACCAAGAATGTTCAAGAGGGTGGATTTACCACAACCTGACGGGCCCATGATGGCCACAAACTCACCATCCTTAATTTCCAAGTTGATACTATTAAGAGCAGTTGTCTCTACTTCTTCGGTAGTATAGACTTTTTCTAAATTTTTTAATTTGATCATGGCCTGTTCAGTTTTGTTTGAGATGATGCGTAGAGAGATATAGTTTTAGGGATACTTATTTTTTTCTAAAGGTTACTCTTCTTTCTTAAAATACATTCTATTAGACGCTTGAACTTTCAAATGGTTGCACTAATTCAAAATTAACACTTCGTTATTGCCAAAATTCTCATAGGAAGATGTGATAACACGGTCGCCAGGTCTGCAAGCCTTCCAGTACTTCAAAATTTTCTGAATTCTTACGGCCCAGTTTAATATTTCTGCGCACAGCTTTATTATCGCTATCCAGCACAAACACCCAGTTGCCACCGGTGTCTTTATAAAATCCACCGACAGGCAACAAAAGTTCTTCAGATGCCTGACCTAATTCAATGCGCAGTCGAAGTGACTGGCCTCTGCGAATATCATTTGGGGTTTCTCCATTAAAATCCATATCTACTTCAAATCTTCCGTTTTGAATAGTTGGATAAATATAGGTGATCACAAGCCGATAATCTTTGCCTGCATAACTGGTAGAGGCGGGCAAGTCCAACCGATATCTTTGGATAATACAATTCATCAATGGGAACACGCACTTTATAGCTTCCTACAATATCCACCTGCCCTAATCGCTGACCTTGTGTTACCGCTTGACCAATTTCCCAATGTGGAGTTGAAAGTTGTCCATCAATAGGAGCCCGTGATGACCAGGTTATCCAGAATTTTTGAAAGCCCATTCAAGCTGATCATCATTTTCTGCTCCGACTCAGCTGTAAACCTTCAACTGACGTATGCGATCAATCGAATCATTTTTATAAACCTCGTAGGTAATTCTTTTTCTCTCTAGGTTGTATCTGTAATTCGCTTCGGTTTGTTCAAACTCCTGCTTGGCAATTAATTTCTTTTCATACAATTGTTTTTGCCGTATGTATTGAGGTTCCAGTATCTGAAGTTGATTTTCAATCAGTGCCAACTGCTGTCGTTGCTCCAGGTCATTTCGCATGATATTAAGTTTGGTTTCACGAGCCCGGTTAATACTTTCGTTAAATGATGCCTCTTGTTGCAGATACTGTTAGTTCACGGTTAAGATTAGTTAGCTCCAGGATTACATCACCCTTCTTCAGCATCTTGCCACTTTCGCTTACAATGTTTTTAATATTACCACCTTCAATCGCATCCAGGTAAACCGTGCGACTTGGTTCTACAGTACCGGTTTGAGGAATGAATTCTTTAAACTCACCTCGTTGCACGGTGGCAATGGTCAGTTTATCCTTGTCTGTTTTGAAGGTAGATCTGCGATCTGCAAAAATAAATTGATACAATACAAAACCTACTAACAAGGCAATACCGCCAAAGGTTGCAACTCTCTTTAACGTCCAGGTCTTCTTAGCAATCTTCTTATCCATGTGAACTCTTTAAAATAGCCTGCTTTTGATTTCATGAATGAATCTTCCTCCCCTTGCCAACAAGCATGCCAACGGGCAAATGAATCAAAAAGATGGATTTTTCAGACAATTTTTAATTTTCCACGTTCAAATGTGAACGAACTTGTCCGATTGCGGACAAGATTTCTCTAACTTTAAAATTAACTCGTGCCCAGAATCACGTGCAATTACTGATGTTTCGATTTCGGTATCAATATTGCCCATGGGCGGACATACTAAAACACCAGACATAAATTATGTCAGACTCAAAGCAAGGAAAAATTCTGATCGTTGATGACAATGAAGATTTGCTCAAGGCAGCGAAGATGCATTTGAAACGACATTTCGCGCAGGTGGATATTGAAAAAAATCCAGAAGCCATTCCTGGACTGATGAACCATGAAGAGTACGATGTGATTCTGCTCGACATGAATTTCACCAAAGATGTGAGCAGTGGCAGCGAAGGATATTACTGGCTTGAAAAGATCCTGAGCATAGATCCTTCTGCGGTAGTAGTATTGATCACCGCATATGGTGATGTTCAAATGGCAGTTAAAGCGATCAAAGCCGGAGCCACTGATTTTGTTTTGAAGCCATGGGAAAATGAAAAATTACTGGCTACGCTTTATTCGTCCATGCGTTTGCGCGAATCCCGTGATCAGGTTCAAACACTGAAAACAAAAAATCAGGAAATCAATCAGGCTATTAACGAAAAATACAAAGACATTATCGGCCAGAGTCAGGCGATGCAACGCATTTTTCAAACCATTGAACGAGTAGCCCAAACCGATGCCAATGTATTAATCCTGGGAGAAAACGGAACAGGAAAAGAATTGATTGCGCGAGCTATCCATAGAAACTCAGCACGCAAAAATGAATCGTTTGTAAGTGTCGATTTAGGGTCCATCACCGAAACACTTTTTGAAAGTGAACTCTTCGGTCATAAGAAAGGATCGTTTACCGATGCAAAGGAAGACAGGCCAGGTCGTTTTGAACTGGCCAACAACGGTACTTTGTTTCTGGATGAAATCGGAAATCTTTCCATGCCGCTGCAAGCCAAATTGCTTACCGTGATTCAAAACAGAAAAGTAAGCCGGGTAGGATCCAATAAAGATACCCTTATCAGACATCCGGCTGATATGCGCCACCAACATGCCACTGTATGACATGGTGAAAGAAAATCGCTTCCGTCAGGATCTTCTGTATCGCATCAACACGATTGAAGTTGAAATACCACCCTTGCGTGAGCGGATTGAAGACATTCCTCTGCTTGCCAATCACTTTTTGAAACATTACTCAGCGAAGTATGGAAAAAGTGTAACACAAAATCAGTGAGGCCGCCATGACACGTATGACCAAACATCCATGGCCGGGAAATATTCGTGAATTGCAGCATTCTCTCGAACGGGCAATCATACTAAGCAACTCATCGGTATTGCAACCTGAAGATTTCAATTTCACCACCACCAGTGTAAAAGAAGGAGATCAGCAAGTGAATCTCGATCAGTTTAATCTGGAAGAAGTTGAAAAACTTCTGATCCGCAAAGTGCTGAAGAAATATAACGGCAACATCACGCAGGCAGCTTCTGAGTTTGGGCTTACCCGATCATCGTTATACCGAAGGCTTAGAAAAACATGGACTCTAAATAGATTAATTGTTAACATGCGATTCTAACGATTTTCGATTTCAGAGTTGCCTTTCGGGTAATCTTCTGTTTAGGAGTTGTCTATTGCATTGCTGGTCTATATGCTGGGCAAGCCCAATATGATTTTTGCTGCCGGGCTTACCTTTCTTATCATCATTGGCCAGCTGATTGAATTGTATCAGGTTCACGTCACAGACAAATCGCAAACTGACACGTTTTCTTGAATCGGTAAAGTACTCAGATTTCATTTCCGGATTTACGAGCGACAATAAGCTGGGTAACAGTTTTCGGGAGCTTAACGATAGCCTTCAATGAAGTACTTGGAAGCATTTCGCAAAGCACGATCAGAAAAAGAAGAACACTGGCAATATCTCAATACCATTGTGCAACAGGTGCGCACGGGTATTCTTTCATTTGATACAGATGGAAATATTCAATTGATGAATGCCAATGCAAAACGCTTTGTTGGCATAACCAATATGAAGAATATTCATGAACTGGAAAAGCATAATCCGAAACTTCTATCACGCACTGCAGGAAGTGCAACCCGGCAAAAGTACCCTGTATAAATCAGGAACAGAATTTCTTCTTACCCTTCAGGCTACTGAGTTGCGTATTCGCGGCAATACCGTAAAGTTGATTACACTTCAGAATATTCAAACGGAATTGCAACGACAGGAACTGGAGGCATGGCAAAATCTTACGCGTGTATTGCGCCATGAAATCATGAACTCCATTACACCTATTTCTTCACTGACCTCCACCTTGCGCGAAATACTCGATCATGAACTTGTAAAAAAAGGGAATGACTACGAGTTAAAGGCCGAAGGAGCTGATGATTTACGTGACGGATTGGAGACCATTGAAAACCGAAGCAAAGGGCTTATCAAGTTCATTGATGCCTATCGTGAGTACACTTCATTACCCCAACCAAAAATTAAAACCTTACGGGTAAAAGAACTGATTGAAAAAGTGACCCAATTGCTGAAACCTGAGTTTAAAAAAAAGAACATTCAGATTTTTGCTCATTATGATTCTGAATACCTGACCGTGAAGGCTGATGAAGAAATGATTGAACAGGTTCTCATCAACCTGATGAAAAATGCGATAGAAGCAGCGGATCATGCTGAGCAGGCAAAAATTGAAATTAATGGATCGTACACAGAAAATGCTGTTATCATTACAATCACCGACAATGGCCCGGGTATTATACCTGAGGCAATTGACAGAATATTTGTTCCCTTCTTTACTACCAAAAAAACAGGATCGGGTATTGGTCTTGCGCTGTCACGGCAGATCATGCAAATGCATAACGGAAGTCTAACGGTGGTTTCAGAACCTGATGTGAAAACTACCTTTACACTCCGGTTTTAGTAATTTGATTATTGTCCTCACGTATTGATTACTGTTTAAAAAAAATAGTAGATTTCAACTGTAATATATTCTGACATGTTGAAAGAAAACCGTCTCGTCTCGCTCGATGTTTTCCGTGGCCTTACCGTTGCTTCCATGATACTGGTGAACAACCCCGGCAGCTGGGATAGTGTGTATCCTCCGCTGTTGCATGCAGGCTGGCATGGATGCACGCCCACTGATCTGATCTTTCCATTCTTTCTTTTCATCGTTGGTGTTTCCATTCATTTCGCCTATCAGGGAATTCTCACAGAAGGATTGACAAAGAAAGTCTTTCTCAAAATATTAAAGAGAACGCTCATCATTTTTGGCCTGGGAATTTTTCTCGCCTGGTTTCCGGTATTCACTATTGAACGACTTTCCACCTTGCGTATACCGGGTGTATTGCAACGCATCAGTATTGTTTTTTTCTTTTGCTCGTTGATCTACATAAAAACGAGTTGGCTTACCCAGATCAGAATTGCAATAATTTTATTGCTTGGTTATTATATCGCCATGACATTTATTCCTGTGCCTGATTCTGGCATTGCAAATCTTGAGCCTGCAACAAATCTGGGAGCATGGCTGGATAGATTATTACTGAATGGACATCTGTGGGCTCAAAGTAAAACCTGGGATCCTGAAGGATTGCTGAGCACAATTCCTGCAATTGCCACTGGTATACTGGGTATGTTGACAGGGCAATTATTTCAAAAGATAAAAGAACCAAATGAACGTGTTGTCTGGATGTTTTTTACCGGAGCCATCCTGATTGTATCAGGATTGGCCTGGGGCATGATCTTCCCGATAAACAAATCTCTCTGGACGAGCAGTTACGTGCTTTATACAGGTGGAATAGCCATACAGTTTCTTGCCGCTTGTTACTGGCTTGTGGATGTTCAAGGTTATAAGCGGTGGGCAAAACCATTTATCTGGTATGGCACCAATGCCATTTTTGTTTTTGTTGCAACCGGCCTCCTTGCAAAAACACTTATCCGTATAAAGATTGATGAAGAAGGAAAAGTTTCTCTCTGGTCATACCTGTATAGAAATTTGTATGCCAGCTGGCTCCCACCAAAAGACGCATCCTTATTTTTTGCCCTGACTCTGATCTTACTCTTTTTATTCATATTGAGGTATATGTACAATAAAAAAGTATTTGTTAAAGTTTAGTCCGATATATCCTGAAAAACAGTTTTATATTTCAACTTTCTCAATGGCATGTAAGGGAATCATGCAGCCTCCTTTCAATTCCACATAGTCGTCACTCAGTTCGATAAAATTGCATAATACCTCTACGCGTTCCCCGGTGGCTAAATATACAATCAGGCCAATGTCGTCATGATCAAGATTGGTTTCATTCATGGCAGTTATCAAATCATGTTTACGTATCAGCCGGTCTTCCTCATTTTTCAACACCTCGTGAGCAGAAAAATGCTCTAAAGAAAGTTCATCAGCAGTCATACTGATCATTTTACCGGGATGAGCGCGCCAACTTGAAATCTGAGTTCTGAACCAATCGTCAGCTGCATCGGTCCATTTGAAATGCTTACGGATGTAGGCAATCGTAGATTTTTCGATGTCGGTATAGACATTTCCATCCCTGACTGATTCAAAGATTTGTTCTGCGTCCTTTAATGAAATACGGCCATCACCAGTACCTTGTGATGCATTCTGTGCAATTTCAATCAGGCGGCCATCCATTTTCTTGCCTTCAATGATTTTGTAGTAGCTCATATGGGAAAGATTAAGTAAATGAAACTATAACTAAATTTTCACGGAATCAATGACTTCCATCATAAGCAACAGACAAAAGACAGAATCAAATTCTGTTTTCCAAAAAATTGTCCCACTCAGTATGAGGGCTGTCGTTATCGCGGAGAAAAAGTGCGTAGGAAGGTTTGTGGGGTTTGCGCTTCAATGGCATTTGAGCTTCCTCAGGCGTGTAGTCTCCTTTCCGGGCGTTACAGCGCTTGCAGGCTGTAACCAGGTTGGTCCACGTGTGTTGACCGGCCCGAGAACTGGGGATTACATGATCCAGTGTTAATTCTCTGCGTGTGCCACAATACTGACATTCAAAATTATCGCGCTTGAAAACATTTTGTCGGGTAAGTGCAACTCCTTTATAGGGTGCATTCACATACCGGTTTAAGCGGATCACTGAGGGCATCGGAAATGACTGCGTTACCGATTTGAGTTTATGCCCGTTGGCAGAAAGAACCATCTCGCTTTTATTGAGGTAAACCAAAATAAATGCGCGCTGCACGGAGCAAACCATGAGCGGGCTATCGTCTTGATTCAACACCAGTACGCGATTGTTCATAAAGGAAAGATAAACCCAAACTTCGGGTTTATCAATACTGCGAGTTTTGAAAAATTTGAGTAAAAATCAGGTTGGATAAACAATGCGCCTGATCTCCTTTAGATAATGAGTGTAAATTTTGGTTTCTGTGCGTACGATACCTTCCTCCAGCAAATGATCGACCCGCACACGCCCAAAGGAGTGAATGATTTTTTCGTCATTTAGAATTATTCCAACATGAGAAATGCCTCCTTCCTTGCGGGAAAAAAAAGCAAGGTCGCCAGGCATTGAATCACTTAAGGACTTAACTGTTTTACCTTCGGTTAACTGATGGCTGATCGCATGAGGCAATGTATATCCGGCAATTTTAAAAACCATTTGCACCAACCCTGCTGCATCAATACCAAACGGACTTTTACCACCAGGTAAATGAGGAGCATTCAGATACTTCATGGCCATAGCCTGTATAAACTCTACATCTCTTTTTTGTCCAAGGCTTTTGGCTTCGCCATTAAACGCAAATTGCTCTTCCATTTTGAAAAGTTCAGAATTGGAAATCGGTACTATGCTACCGAGTAAAATGGTAATCGGGCTCTTCTTAAATAAAATATTGCAGGTAAGATCGGTTGTTATTTTAAAATTGGCGTGATTGATCTGATCAAAGTATTCCTTCGAAATGGAGTGATGCTGTTCCGTTTCAATCCATCCTTCTGTGCCATCAAAATGAATTTTTATATATACCCAGTCACTGGTATTTTCCTTTTTAAACACTTCGTAATGATCACCAAAAAGAAGTTGCGTTACCTGCTTCGCGTCTTCATTGGGTGTCTTGCGCACGGCAACCAATGCTAACCTGCTCACTCCATAATCCAATATTTCTGTGCCGTCTTTCATTAACCTAACTTAATTCTGCTGAGCTCTCTTTTCAAATCCTTTTCTTTAATGCTATCTCGTTTATCGTGAAGTTTCTTTCCACGTGCCAGGGCTATCTCCAGTTTTGCGAGACCCCGTTCGTTGATAAAAAGCCTGATCGGAATGAGCGAAAGTCCCTTTTCCTCAACCCTTGCTTCGAGTTTTTTAAGTTCTGATTTCTTCATCAGAAGTTTCCGTTCGCGTGCAGCTTCGTGGTTATAATGAGTACCCTGGGCATATGGCGTTATATTGATTCCTTTTACAAATGCCTCTCCGTTGGAGAAATAACAATAGCCATCCTGCAGATTTACCTTGCCCTCACGTATCGATTTTATCTCTGTTCCCTTTAAAGCAATACCTGCCACTGTTTTGTCAAGCAATTCAAATTGAAATGAAGCTTGCCGGTTGCGGATATTGATATTATCAGAAAATCGCTTCTCAGCCATGACCAAATATTTTTCTTAATTTCTCCTTCTTTAACATTTTCTGACCTGTTTTTCCGGCTGCAATGATTCGATTGACCGATCGTGCCTCTATTATACAAATTAATTCGTTACCGGTGATTGATTCAATAGTAGCGGTAATTGTTACGCCTTCTCCAATCCTTGCGGGGCTTCTATGCACAATTTGCAAAAAAGTGCCTACACCTTCCTCATCCTCCTCTTTCATGTCAAGAAAAAACAATCTTGAAGACCACTCAAAATCACGTGACAGCGCGAAGGTTGAATACACGGGATGAAGCATCTCGCCATGGAAAATGGCAGTATCTTGCTCTGATACGATCTTATCATATATTTTAATGTCGCCAGGTTTATAAACCACCTTCATATGCCAATAGAAAGGTTTGCAACCGGGGCAACATCGATCGTAGAAAATTTGCCCTCTAAAAATTTATAATGACCAGCAATGGCAATCATGGCAGCATTATCAGTGCAATACTGAAAGTCTGGTATAAAAATTTGCCATCTGTATTTCTCAGCCGCTTCACTGATCGCTTCTCTCAATCCTGAGTTGGCCGCCACACCTCCGGCAATTGCTATTTGCTTAATTCCTGATTCGCTTGCCGCGCGTTTCAACTTTTGCATAAGCATGGTGATAAGATGCGCTTGCAAACTGGCACAAATATCATTTCTATTTTTTTCAACAAATGCAGGATCTTCAGCCACGCGGTCGCGAAGAAAATATAAAAAAGCTGTCTTGATACCACTAAAGGAAAAGTTAAGTCCTTGCATGGCCGTATCAGGAAACGAGAAAGCCTTAGGATTTCCTTCCCTTGCATACTGATCAATAAGTGGTCCGCCTGGATAAGGCAACCCCATAATTTTTGCGGCCTTATCAAAGGCTTCGCCTGCCGCATCATCCTGCGTTTCACCAATCACTTCCATATCCAGATAATTTTTCACTTTAACGAGTTGCGTATGCCCGCCACTCACCGTAAGGCAGAGAAAAGGAAAGGAAGGTTTTGGATCTGAAATAAAATGGGCCAGCACATGAGCTTCCATATGATTCACCTCAATGAGAGGAATACCCAATGCCAGGGCCATACCTTTTGCGAAAGAAACTCCCACCAGTAAAGAGCCCATAAGACCCGGTCCTTTTGTAAAGGCTATTGCGTTCAATGCCGCAGGTGACATATCTGCCGTGGTGAGTGCTTCGTTTACGACCTCCAGAATACGTTGCTGATGAGCCCGTGAAGCCAGCTCAGGCACCACGCCTCCATATTTATGGTGCACTGTTTGTGAGGCAATTACATTATTAAGTACCTTGCCATGCTGAATAACCGATGCAGACGTTTCATCACAGGAAGACTCGATGGCAAGGATAACAGGATGCATTTTTTTAGCGAATGAAACTGCAAGTTATTAAAAATCGCGCGTTTAAATGGGTGAAAAAAACCATTCTGTACTTAGCCTATACAGTCGTTATTCTTTTGTTGCTTAGTTTTATTTTACTTCAGCTACCCGCCATTCAAAAAACAATCATAAACCGCTATACATCAATATTCTCAAAGGTATCGGGGTTTGAAGTAAGTTATACCAGTATTTATATCATTTGGTGGGACAGGCTGGAAATCGAAGGATTAATCATCAAAGATCCTGAACAGAACGACATGATCAGAGTAGAAAGACTGGACGCAAACTTTCAGCTTTCAACTCTACTGAAAGGTAACCATGTAAATATTGATGGTTTCAGGCTTGAGGAAGGAAGTGTCAATCTGATCAAAATTTCGGTGAGCGATACGGTCAGTGATCTGAATATTAATTTGTTTATCAACGAAATCAATAAACTGGTTCCTTCGGGATCCGGCCAGGGAAGTGCAAAAGTCAATATCGGAGAGATAGTAATTCACAAGACACACTTTTCACTACATGATCCCGATAAAAAATTATTGCGTGATGTTTTTGATTATAACCATATACGCCTGTCAATCGATGAAGTTGAAGCACAGAATTTCAAGGTAATCGGAGATACCATCGAATTTAAAATGAATTCACTCGTGGCATTTGAAGAAAATGCAAAATTACCCGTTCATAATTTATCTACTTTCTTCAGAATCTCACAAAGTGCCATGGAGTTTTACAAACTGCAGGCGAGAATCGGTGATAGCTTTGTCTCTGACACGCTGGTGTTTAAATACAATGCATTAAGTGATATGAGTGATTTCAATGAGAAAGTTAACATTCAGGCTAACTTAAAAAATACAGTGATCGCCCCAGAAGATTTTTCGCGTATTATTGGTGGCGGTAAATTATATGATCAGCCTATTCATATGAAAGGAAAGATTTCCGGTAAAATATCCAGGTTATTTTATCAAAACATGGAGGTGGGTATCGGACAAACTACCTTGAAAGGAAAACTTGAACTGGATGGGCTACCTAAATTAGATGAAACATTCATTAACCTTGACGTAAAGGAAGGAAACATTACCATAAGTGACCTGTCCTTTCTGTTTCCGGAAAATATTTTTGAACGGCTCAAACCATTGGGTAATTTCAAACTCAACGGAAAATTCACAGGATTTACAGACGACTTTGTTGCCAACGGTGATTTTAATGGAACATTTGGGAGTATTAAATCTGATATCAATTTAAAAATTGATAAGAAATTTGTCAACCGTTCTTCCTTTGCTGGAAATCTTTCGCTTAATAATTTCAATCTTGGTCTATTTTTAAACGACACTACAAACTTTAAACGAGTAACGCTTTCCGGAAAAATTCGTGGAAAAGGATTTACTCAGGAAACTGCAGATTTCAATCTTACGGGAGAAATTAATTCCATAGGAATAAGAAATTATACCTATCAGAATATCATCACCGATGCGCGTTTTGCCAAAGAATTATTTAATGGAAAGTTAACCATCAATGATCCCAATTTACAATTGACAGCAGACGGATCCATTAACATTAGGAAAGGTGAAGAGATCATTAAAATCAAGGCAACCCTTGACACCTTGTTCGCTGATAAATTAGGCCTTACCAGGCAACCTCTTTTTATTCGCACGCAAGCCGAAGTTGATATAAAGGGACTTAAACTCGATAGCCTGTCAGGTTATGTTGCTTTGGAAAATACATTTGCCCGCTATCTGGACGAATCACTGGAACTCGACTCAATCTATATCAGGTCATCGCAGCTTGAAAATCAGCGCAGCCTGTTATTAAGAAGTTCTTATGCGGATGTGGACCTGGTCGGCAATTTCTATTACTCCACATTATTTAATGATTTGCCAGGTCTATTCAAAGAATTTCAGTTAAATGTAAGAAATGATAAAAAAGATCTTTCAAGCTATTACAAAAGTAAGGCAAAAACTGAACAAGAATATTTTGCTGCCTTTACCATTAAGCTTAATAACATAAATCCACTTTTAAAACTGGCCAAAACATCGGCCACCATTTCTCACAACACAACGATAGAGGGAAAATTTTCAAATGGTCTCACATCGTCCCTTCAGGCATTTTCGCAGATTGATACTGTTTCATTACAGGATAAATTTTTTTATAACAATGAACTTGAGTTTTCCGGTTCAAAATTCCGGGATAGCACCACCGCCCTGGTGATGTTTACTGTTCAATCACAGAAACAAAAAATATCAAAAGCTTTTAAAACAGCTAACCTGTTTTCGGAAATTATCTGGGACAAAGATCATATCGATTTCAATCTTGATTTTGAGCAGGACAGCTCTTCTAATTTTGTAAGGCTCCAGTCAGAGATTGATTTTCTCAATGACAGTACACGAATAAAGATTTTACCTTCCCGGATTAAAATTTTAAATAAAGAATGGCAGGTAAGCCGGGAAAATTACACCCTGGTAAAAAGCAAAGAGTGGGCGATCAATAATCTCGAATTAAATTATGAAACCGAATCGATTCGTTTGAACGGCTATGTATCAGAAAATCCCGGGCAAAGTCTTAACCTGACCTTGACAAATCTAAACCTGGATATTCTTAACTCAATAAGCGATTCCCGTTTTGAAGGAATTGTAAATGGTAGGCTGGAAGCAAGGGATGTTTATAGAAATCTCTATCTCCAGAATGATCTCAGTATTAAAGATCTGGAAGTAGATGATTTCCTGATAGGAAGCGTAACGGGTAGCAATGTCTGGAATCAGGAGGATAAACGTTTTGATATTAACTTCACAATTGACCGCCTGGATAAAAGAACACTTACATTACAAGGCTACTATAATCCCAAAGAAAAAAAACCATTGCATGTAATTGCAACTCTGGAAAAAACAAACATAAAAATCATAGAACCATTCCTAAAAGGAATTTTTTCTCAGATGGATGGCACCTTATCCGGCCTTTACACCATTGAGGGAACTTTTGTTGAACCACTAATACGTGGTGAAGGGAATATTGAGGATGGCAAAATCATGATTGATTACCTGAAAACACTATATACATTTAACGGGAAATTAAATATTACACCCAATCAGATCATCTTTGAAGACTTCACTTTATTCGATGCTCTGAAAAACAAGGGTAACCTTGATGGTTATCTAACACACAGAAACTTTTCAAAATTCAGGATCAATCTGGATGCTACCTTCACAAATTTTCAGGTGCTTAATACAACCTCCAGAGACAATAGTTTATTCTACGGCCAGGCCTACAGCAGTGGTAATCTCAACATGCTTGGACCTTTATCCAATATGAAAATATCTGCAACGGCAAGGACCTCAAAAAACACGCGGATATTTATTCCTATAAGTGGTGGCGGATCTGCGGAAAAAAGTGAATTTATAACGTTTGTGAGTTTTAAGGATTCAACAAAAAATCAAATCAGTCTCAATCAGAAAAAGCAAGTCTGAAGAACCTTCAGGTATCACCATGGATTTAAATCTGGACATAACGCCAGATGCCTATGCGGAAATTATTTTCGACATAAAAGCTGGTGACATCATACGGGGTTATGGATACGGAGACATTAAACTCCAGCTCGATACAAAAGGGGAATTCAACATGTTTGGACTTTACGAATTTGAGAGGGGAAATTACAACTTCACGTTATTTGATATCATCAATAAAGAATTCAATATCACAAAAGGAAGCAGGATAGCCTGGTATGGCGACCCTTATGCAGGCCAGTTAAATCTTACGGCAACGTACAGACAACTTGCGTCTCTGTCGCCTATATTAAGCAATCAGATAACAGAAGAAGCGCTTTCATCTCCACAGATAAGAAGAAAATATCCGGTAGAAGTTTTACTTGAACTTGATGGCCCGATGCTTTCACCTCAAATTCTATTTGATATTTCAGCAAAAGATTTACCTGATAATATTGTTGTAGAAGGTGAACCGGCACCGGTGCGATTGAAATTCTCCTTTGATGCCTGGAAAGCGCAATTAAATGAACAAGAATTAAAACGACAGGTATTTAGTCTGATCATGCTAAGGAGGCTGTCTCCACCTGATGCATTCAGCACCAGTGGATCACTCTATAATTCAGTGAGCGAACTGCTCTCCAATCAACTCAGCTACTGGCTGACACAAGTAGATCAGAATCTTGAAATCAATATTGATTTAGGTTCACTGGATCAGGAAGCCTTCAACACTTTTCAACTACGACTTTCTTACTCATTTTTGAATGGCCGCTTGCGCATAACCCGCGATGGAACCTTCTCGAATCAATATAACCAGTCTGAGCTGGCCAGTATGCTGGGCGACTGGACTGTAGACTACTTGCTGACTTCCGATGGTAAATTTAAAGTGAAAATGTATAGCCGGTCGAACTTTAATTCAATAATCAATACACTTGGTACCCAGCCGGCCATAACTACCGGTATTAGTCTCTTGCATACTCAAAGCTTCAATCAGGTGAAAGACCTTTTGAAATCAGCACGAGACAAGCGTAAAGAAGAACAGGAAAGTGAAACAGAAGAAGCGATACAGGAAGAAAACGATACGCCTTGAGAAATCCAGTCAACGATATCATCAAAACGCTTTTTATTTCATTTATAATTATCCTGTTATCATTTCATCATTCCATCGCCCAGCCCAGTGATTCGGTTAACCATCAAAGGCTAAATACGGTAATACTATCAAGCGTTGTATTATACACAGGTGCTATAATTGGTCTAAACTCCATATGGTATAGCCAGTATGACAAACAATCCTTTCAGTTTTTTAATGACTGGCCTGAATGGAAACAAATGGATAAACTCGGACATGTATATTCCGCTTTTCAACTTGCCTCTATAAGTTCGCAGAGTTTGCAATGGAGTGGTGTGTCTAAAAAAAAATCAGACATTGCCGGTTCGATAACCAGTTTTGTGATGATGTCCTCCATTGAAATCATGGATGGATTTTCTGCCGGATATGGAGCTTCGGTCAGCGACCTTGCTGCCAATGCAGTCGGTTCCGGTTTTTACCTGGGTCAAAACGCATTATGGAATCAAGTCAGAATATATCCAAAGTACTCATTTCATCGTACCGATTTTGCAGAACAAAGACCGGGCACACTGGGCAACGGATTGCTTGAAGAGATGATTAAAGACTATAATGGTCAGACCATCTGGCTTTCGGTGGATATGGATAAGTTTATCAGGTTTCCGAAATGGCTTAATCTTGCTATAGGGTACGGTGCCGAAAATATGATTTACGCCCGCGATGATCAGAATATTGAACAGGGACTTTATCCCTACCGACAGCTTTATTTAGGCTTTGATTTTGATCTCACAGCTATTAAATCACGCTCTAAAGTGGTTAATACCCTCATTTATTTTGTCAATATGATAAAGCTACCAGCACCGGCCATAGAGTTCTCACAAGGCAAGACAAAAGTGCATGCCTTTTATTATTGAAATTACAGAAGTAAAATTCTTATCAATTTCCTAACTTAGGCAGGTAAAACCAAACCTCATTCCCCATGGATATAAGTTCATTTCTAAAAAACTATGCCGACCAGATCGGAGGGCAGTATACCGCCTATAATTCAGAACAGTCTATCATTATTGTCCCGATTTCAGGCAATCGCTATCAAACGGTAATCGGAACCATCAAAAAAAATGATTTATACAATCGCAATATTATAGCACTGAGTTCAAAAGTATGTGATGTCAGCGCAAGCCTGGATTACAGGATGTTGCTCGAACAAGGTAATTATTTTAACTATTGCCGCTTTATTATCAATGAAAATCATGTGCAGATTGAAGCTATAGCAGCCGTAGATGGCACGTCAGATGCCGTACTGAAAGAAATGATTCAGGAAGTTGCCAATCTTGCCGATCAGTATGAAATGAAATTGACCGGAGCTGATATTCACTAATCAAATTGCATTTAAGTGAGTACCTTTGCAGTAAATGCAAGCTGGCTTATCGTGCTGACGGTTACCGTCAGTAAGGAAAGTCCGGGCAACATAGAGCATCGTACTTCCTAACGGGAAGGTCCGTCAATTGACGGAACAGATAGTGCCACAGAAAACAAACTACCTCAGCCCGACTTGTCGGGCAGGGGAAAAGGTGAAAAGGTGGGGTAAGAGCCCACCGCTCTGATGGTGACATCGGAGGCACGGAAAACCTTACGAGTTGAAAGGCCAAATAGGCCCCGATCAAGGGCTGCTCGTCCGCAGATTGTTTCGACAATCCATCGGGGTTGGGTAGGCTGCTCGATCCTTCGGGTGACTGAAGGACAAGATAAATGATAGGCACTCTGACGGTTCCGTCAGAGAACAGAACCCGGCTTACAGGCTTGCATTTACTTTGAAATACAATTTCTCATTTAAATAACCAACCCGTTGTGCCAAGAGTATTATTAATTGAAGACGAAGCCAGCATTCGCGCTGTGCTTAAAGACATTTTAAAGGACCAAAAAGAATTAAAGCTTGAAGTTGACGAGGCAAAAGATGGCGCTGAAGGTCTGGCCAAATTAGAAAGCGAGGTATACGACCTGGCTTTTTGTGATATAAAAATGCCTAAAATGGATGGCATGGAAGTGCTGCAGAAAGCAAAAGAAAAGGGTATTGCTACTACATTTATCATGATCTCCGCACATGGCACAACTGAAATTGCTGTTGATGCAACAAAAATGGGCGCCTATGATTTTCTTCAAAAGCCACCCGATCTTAACCGCTTATTGATCACACTACGAAATGCCCTCGACAAAACAAATCTTGTAAAGGAGACAAAAACACTTAAGAGAAAGGTATCAGAGAAATATCAGATCATTGGCAAATCACAAGCTATTGTGGAAGTTCTTGGATATGATTGAAAAGGTGGCTCCAACAGATGCCCGGGTTTTGATAACGGGGCCAAATGGATCAGGAAAGGAATTGGTAGCACGACAGCTACACGAGAAAAGTACCCGAATGGGAGGTCAGTTTGTTGAAGTGAACTGTGCAGCCATACCTTCAGAACTAATTGAGAGTGAACTGTTCGGCCATGAAAAAGGCTCATTTACATCAGCCATTAAACAACGTCTGGGCAAATTTGAACTGGCAGAAGGAGGCACTTTGTTTCTGGATGAAATCGGAGACATGAGTCTTTCTGCCCAGGCTAAAGTTTTGCGTGCACTGCAGGAGAATAAAATCACACGGGTAGGTGGCGATAAGGATATTATGGTGAATGTGCGGGTGCTTGCCGCAACCAATAAGGACTTGAAAAAAGAAATTGCAGAAGGACGGTTCCGCGAAGACCTATATCACCGGTTGTCAGTAATCATCATAAAGGTACCTTCTTTAAATGATCGCATTGACGATATTGATCTGTTGGTAAATAAATTCCTAAATGATATTGCCAATGAATACGGATCCCGTAAAAAGGAAATTAAAGCGGAAGCTCTTGAAATGCTTCAAAAGCATAACTGGACGGGAAATATAAGGGAACTACGAAACGTAGTTGAAAGGCTGGTGATTATGAGTGAAGGTCCGATTGGAACTTCTGAAGTGAAAAAGTACCTCTGACTTTCAAATCTTCTTTTCCGAAGAATCTTTTTTAACTTCTTTCTTGGCGTAGGTTGGGCAAGTGTATTGGCTGCATGCCGTTAAAAATCCAACAAGAGCAGCGTAAGCTAATATTTTCTTCATAACTATAGTTTTTGGTAGACACAAAGATATTAATCTTTCAATATCCTGCAAATTTGCCCAGGCCACTAATCCCTGCCTCAATTGTCTATCCTACCATCAAATTACAGCCTCGTATATCACTGTTGTCCATTCGCCCAAGAACCTCAAAATATCCTTCGCTATTGACAGATCCGAGGTCCTTGGTTTCAATAAACGCACATGAATGAAAATTGGCAAGATCGATAATATTTATACCCCCTGTTCTGCCAATCTCAAGCGCTTCAAACGGATCGTTGATATTTCGGATCATAACTTTCATGGAGGGCGGACACTGGTAATATCCTGATCCCATCGAATAAGCCTGTGACATGAGTTCTGTCATTCCGTATTCTGAATGAATAACCTTAACATTAAATCGCCTTTTAAGAAAGTCATGCAACTCCTCACGAATCCATTCCCTCCTTCGCCCTTTCATGCCTCCGGTTTCAATGATGATGCAATGACTCAAATCCAGTTCAAACGACTCAGCAAGATCCAGCAACGCAAAAGAAACACCCCACAAAATTACCTTTCGGTTATCTGTTCTTAACCTGTTAAGTTTCTCAATCAGCTCAGTGTGATTATTAAGATAAAATCCCGAATGATCTGATCTGCTTCGTGTGATCAAAAAGTTGATCATTTCAATTAGTGACGATCCTTCTCTTTCCAGGTAGGATGGCAGGAGGGCCAGAAAGTGATAAGTTTCAGCAGGGCCAAAGAAATGTTCGAAAATGTTTTGCGAATGAGACCGGTATAAATCCATATCATACACCGGGTGCCTGCTGGAAATCATGCCCGTGGTACCACTGCTTAAAAATTCCGCGCACGCTTGCCATTCTCCGGATTTTACCGTCTGACTTTTAAAAAAACTGATTGGTAAAAATGGAATCCTGTCCAATCTGGAAACCCTATCGATGTCACATTTCAGGCAATCCAGATAACTTCTGTAAACAGGATTGCTTTTGCCTTGAAAATGAAATAAACGTAGTGCAATATCCTCAAAGTTGACTTCGTTAATCTTTTCTAAAGACTGCGCAAAACTTTTGAATGTCTCCAAGTGTTAAGTAATTTACAGATTGATAAAGGTAGAAAATGCATTTGATTAGAGGATTTGGTCTTTTTGCAATTATTTTAACCGGGGTGAGCGCCTGTTTTAACCCACCTGAATTCCCTGTTCAGCCACAAATTGAATTTGAAAGTATTCAGTATAAAGAATATGGTACCGGTTTCGACTCAGAATATGATTCACTGATTCTTACGATTTCATTTAAAGATGGGGATGGAGACCTGGGATTGGATGCCAGTGAAAATGAGGCACCCTTTAACAATAGGTTTTATTTTATTGTCAATGGTAAATACCTGAACTACGAGATAAAAAGAACAGATCCGGATTACGATACATTACCTGATTTTGTAAAACCCTATAACTGTATAAACTGGGAAGTGTATAAAGAAAACAATATTGTTAAAGACACACTCTATTTTGAATTAAATCCTAATTATAGCAACATCATTGTTGAATTTCTTGTCAAAAACCCTGATGGTACTTTTACTGAATTCGACTGGAAGAAAGCGTTCAACTTTCCAAACTGTGGAATTTCGTTTGACGGGAGATTTCCGATTTTATATAAAGAAAAACCAGGAGCACCGCTGGAAGGAACAATCCGATATGGAATGGGATCTATAGGATTCAAAATACTCTTCAGCACCAAAACATTGAAGTTGAGAGTACAAATCAAAGACCGGGCACTTAATAAAAGTAATTTTATAGAGACACCTGAATTCACCCTTCAGTAGTCGGTCGTTGGTTTAGGATAATGGGGGAAACTTAACAGGATCGACCTCGCACATCAAGTCATAGACTTTATCATAAACATCCTCCTGATTTGGCTTGGAGAAGTAATCACCATCCGAACCGTAGGCTGGTCTGTGTTCTCTTGCCGGAAGGGTAAGTGGTGGTGAATCCAGGTATTGAAAAGCGCCTTGAACTTCAATTACCTGCTGCATCATAAATGCCGTAGCACCACCCGGCACATCTTCATCAGTAAAAATCACGCGGTTGGTTTTTTTTATGGATTCTGTGATCACGTGGTTTTTATCAAAGGGCAGTAATGTCTGCACATCAATTACCTCCACTGAGATACCTGCCTGCTCAAGGTCTGATACTGATGCCATTACAACCCTGCACATCGAACCATATGTAACAATCGTTACATCAGTACCTTCCTTAAGTACTTCAGGTACACCCAATGGAATAGTAAACTCACCAATATTATCAGGCAGTCGTTCTTTTAAACGGTAGCCATTTAAGCATTCAATAATTAATGCAGGATCATCTGATTTCAGCAATGTATTGTAAAAACCAGCCGCCTGTGTCATATCGCGGGGAACAAGAACGTGCATGCCACGTATGGAATGCAAAATCATGCCCATGGGCGAGCCTGCATGCCATACACCTTCAAGCCTATGACCGCGAGTGCGAACAATTACCGGAGCCTTCTGCCCACCCCTGGTCCTGTATTGAAGACAAGCCAGATCATCAGACATAATCTGAATCGCATAAAGCAAATAATCCAGATATTGTATTTCTGCGATAGGCCTTAATCCCCGAAGCGCTGCACCGATTCCCTGGCCTACAATAGTGCATTCACGGATACCTGTATCAGTCACACGGTTCTCACCAAACTTTGCCTGTAGCCCTGCAAACCCTTGATTTACATCACCTATCTTACCCACATCTTCACCAAACGCCAATACCCGCGGATCACGCTGCAATGCTTCACGAAAGCAAGCCTGCAGTACTTCACGCCCATCTACCAGAGGAGATTTTTCTGAATACTCAGCGGGTATGTGATCAACATTCAGCGCTGACCATTCCGATGTACTCAGAAGGTGCGAATTGAACCGATCCTCATTCTCTTTTTTAACACGGCTTATCCACTCATTGAGATCGGTTCTGGCGGGATGCGATTTACCGGATAGAATGCGGATTGCCTTTTTTGCAGCAATCATTGCATCCATCCTGAGCGGATTGATGGTTTTCTTTAATGCTATTCGAATCTCTTCTATCTCTGTAAAGTCTTCCGCAGCTGAGTATAGAATCTGATCAAGCAACAGCTGGTCGGTTTGAATTTCAGAATTAAACGATTTCCAGGCTTGTTCTTTTGTTGACTTTACACGTGCCTTTGCTTCCTTTTCAATTTCAATCAACTCTTCAGTGGTGGCTAATCCCTGCTGAATAATCCATTCCCTGAATTTACGTATACAGTCATGTTCATTCTCCCAGGCAAGACGCTCTTTTGATTTATATCGTTCGTGAGATCCTGATGTAGAATGCCCCTGGGGTTGTGTCATCTCCTGCACATGCACAATCACTGGTACATGTTCTTCCCTGCAAACTTTCTCGGCCTTTTCATATACTTTACATAAGGCAGAGTAGTCCCAGCCAATCACTGTATATATCTCAAATCCTCTTTCAGTTTCATTCCGTTGAAACCCAGTAAGAATTTTTGAAATGCTACCCTTGGTTGTTTGATATTCCTTTGGTACAGAAATACCATAATCATCATCCCATACAGAAACCAACATAGGCACCTGAAGTACTCCTGCTGCATTGATAGCCTCAAAAAACATACCTTCAGAAGTGGAGGCATTGCCGATAGTACCAAAGGCAACTTCATTTCCAAGATTGCTTAATTCCTTGTAGGAAGCGAGTTCAGGATTATTTCTGAAAAGTTTTGATGCATATGCCAGTCCTAAAAGTCGTGGCATCTGAGCAGCTGTTGGTGAAATATCTGCACTGCTGTTTTTTGAGTTCGCTAAATTTCTGAAAGCTCCGTTTTCGTCAATCATCCGCGTAGCAAAGTGACCATTCATTAATCTGCCTGCAGATGCAGGATCTGCCTCCACATCGGTGTGAGAATATAGCTGGGCAAAATATTGTTGCAGCGTTAACTCACCAATGGCAAACATGAATGTCTGATCACGATAATATCCGGCACGATGATCTCCGTTGCGAAAAACTTTTGCCATTGCAATCTGGGCCAGCTCTTTTCCATCTCCAAAAATTCCAAACTTAGCCTTGCCCATGAATACTTCCTTCCGGCCAAGAATACTCGCCTCTCTGCTCTCACATGCAAGTTTATAATCTGCGATAATGGCAGGCAATTTTTCTGGTGGAGAATCCACTCAAGATGGTCTTCGTCTGGCTCACTCAATAAATTTAGTTGATGAGTAAAAATAGATAAAAACCTCCGAGGGTTCAAAGCAAAAAAAAATACCCTATTAAAATGCCGCAAATTGGATTATTGTCCAAAGAAAATTACCCAATCACCTGAATCAATCCGTACATTATTTGCAGCCTGCTCAAAAAGAAAGATAGTTAAATGGTTCTCTCCACTATGAATTTTCTCGGCATAATAGCCTGCATCAATCTCCAGTTGATTAATATATTTTTCAGTTTCCGCGATTTGTGATTTGCGTCACTTCTACAAGGATTTTATGGCTAGGGTCATTGGATTTTACTGCAAATGGATAATTGCCTGATGAATAAAGAACATAACCCTTCAGCCAGACATTGTAGCGGTAATGAAGATCGCTTTTGAATTGCTTATGCAATCTCATTCCCCTGCGGAGGGAACCATAAAATGCGTACAAAGAGTGGCTCATTAAATCTTCAAAATTTATTAAAACACATTCCGCAATCGTATCCGAATGTTATCTTTGCCCCGGATATGAGAATCCTCAAATCTAAGCTAACGACATCAATTATTACATAAATCCTTCCATATATGATCATCGGGGTACCAAAAGAAATTAAGAATAATGAAAACCGGGTTGCAATTACTCCAGCAGGCACTCAGGAATTTGTGAGAAAAGGACATACGGTTTATATACAAACCAAGGCTGGTGAAGGCAGTGGTTTCAGTGATGAAGAATATATAGGAGCAGGAGGAAAAATTCTTACCAACAGCAGAAGAAGTATTCAGTATTGCTGAGATGATCATAAAAGTAAAAGAGCCAATTGAACAGGAATATAGTCTTATCAAAAAAGACCAGCTGGTGTTTACTTATTTTCACTTTGCTTCTTACGAACCATTGGTGCACGCGATGATAAAAACCGGTGCTGTGTGTCTTGCCTATGAAACCGTTGAGCGATTGGATGGAAGTCTTCCGCTTTTAGTTCCTATGTCAGAAGTAGCTGGAAGAATGTCCATTCAGGAAGGCGCAAAATATCTTGAGAAGCCGTTGAAGGGCAGAGGAATTTTATTAGGCGGTGTCCCCGGAGTAATGCCCGCAAAAGTATTGGTTCTGGGTGGTGGAGTCGTAGGCACCAACGCAGCAAAAATTGCTGCTGGCATGGGGGCAGATGTGATCATCACAGATGTGAATCTGAATCGTCTGCGTTACCTGGATGATGTAATGCCAAAGAATGTTCATACCATGGTATCAAATGATTATGTTATCAGGGAACTGGTTAAGACGCATGATCTGATTATCGGTGGTGTATTAATTCCTGGAGCCAAGGCGCCCAAACTTATTACACGCGATATGCTTAAAACCATGCGACCTGGTACTGTTTTGGTAGATGTGGCCGTTGATCAGGGTGGTTGCATTGAAACCTGCAAACCAACTACACATGAAGATCCTACTTACATCATTGATGATATTGTTCATTATTGCGTAGCCAATATGCCTGGTGCTGTACCGTATACTTCAACTCTTGCACTGACCAACGCAACGTTGCCATATGCTTTGAAGCTTGCCAACCTGGGATGGAAAAAAGCCTGCAACGATAATGGGGATCTTAAAAAGGGATTGAATATCGTAAATGGTAAAGTGGTTTACCGTGCAGTTGCCGAAGCATTCAATACACCTTATGTTGATGTAAAAGAGGTTCTGAACTAAATAGTCTCAGGAAATTCCGGAAACGTAGAAAGGTGATCCACCCCACCTTTCACTGAAGCCTCAAAACAGTACTGAACCATACCATTGGTGACAGCCACAAAACGGGCTCCAATTGTCATGTTATATACCGCTACCTGATTGAATGCTTTTTGGGTAAGTTTTATATTTGGCGATTTGCACTCGACCAGCATCCAGGGCTTGCCCGCCCGGTCGTGAATAACGATGTCCGATCTTTTTTGAAGTTTATTATAGGTTAGACTTCCTTCGATTCGAAAAAGAGCTTTGGGGTATTTCAAATGATTAATGAGGTAGTGGATAAAATGCTGCCGCACCCATTCTTCCGGGGTAAGAATGATATACTTCTTTCTGATAATGTCAAAAATCCATACTTTTCCATCCTCCTTACGAATGGTGAAATCAACATCAGGAAGATTTAGCTGAAACATCGGTTTAAAAATAGGAAATTAAAGACGTATGAAGACAAAACAGGAAATTGTTGAAAACTGGCTGCCAAGATACACCGGAATCAAACTGGAGGACTTCGGAAAATTTATTTTACTTACCAACTTCGACAACTACGTAAAGAAATTTGCCGAGTGGAACAATGTTGAAGTAGTTGGCCAGGACCGAGCCATGCATAGCGCTACGGCAGGTGGCATTACCATAATAAATTTTGGAATGGGGAGCCCCAATGCAGCCACGATCATGGATTGTCTATCTGCCATTAAACCTGAAGCCTGTGTGTTTCTTGGTAAATGTGGCGGATTGAAAAAGAAAAATGATATTGGTGATTTCATTCTTCCCATTGCTGCTATACGCGGAGAAGGTACTTCCAACGATTACTTTCCAGCCGAAGTACCTGCCCTGCCTGCATTCGCTTTACAGAAAGCAATATCTACTACCATTCGCGATAATAATCAAGACTACTGGACAGGCACCGTTTATACCACCAACCGGAGGGTATGGGAATGGGACGAACACTTTAAAGAATATCTCAGGAAAATAAGAGCCATGGCCATAGATATGGAGACGGCAACAATCTTCTCAACCGCTTTCTACAACGAAATTCCAACCGGAGCCATCTTACTGGTTTCTGATCAACCTATGGTTGTGGATGGTGTAAAAACGGAAGAGAGCGACCGGGTGGTTACTACCAATTATGTTGATTTACATTTGAAGATCGGCATTGAATCGCTGAAGCAGTTAATCAATAACGGTGTAACCGTTAAACACCTGAGATACTAAATACCCTGTGTAGTTGAATCCATGCTCTGTTTATGTTGCGCGCGCGCGAGTGAAATCAAACCAAGAATAAAGAAAACAATCAGTATCAAGACGGAATTTTTCATTCCAAAGGTCTCATCAATATATCCAAACGTGAAGATTCCTATAACGATGGCAATTTTCTCAGTTACATCATAAAAACTAAAAAAAGAAGCAGTGTCTTTTGTCTCAGGCATCAGCTTGCTATACGTGCTACGGCTTAAGGATTGTATTCCTCCCATAACAATACCCACGCTGATGGCGAGCGCGTAAAAGTAAAATTCAACATCTACGCCTTGTTCTTTCCTGTTCACTACCAGATAGGCTGCAATGCAAACCAGAATCCAGAAGAAAACCACGCTACTTAATACACGGAGATTCCCAAATTTACCCGACAAGAAAGACATCATCATTGCCCCCGGTATTGCCACCAGTTGAATCAATACTATGGTGATGATTAATTTTTCATCCGGTAGTCCAAGTAATTGACTTCCAAACAAAGTAGCCGCCAGCATGACCGTCTGCACACCCATGCTATAAAACAAGAATGCGAGCAAAAACCATTTCAACACTTTCAAGCGTTTTACCTGATCCCATACTTTAATCAATTCTAAAAAACCCCCTTTAAAAATATCACCCGCCTTCTTATGAGTTGGCGGAGAGCCATCCGGTAAATAAAAAAAAGTAATCTGAGCAAATCCAATCCACCAGATTCCAACCATTAGGAATGTATACAATGGTCCGGATGTATTGTCTCCTATTGCACTGAAATAAACCACCATCCCAAATCCAGCGAGTTGCAGAATTACGCTTCCGATATATCCCATGGAATAACCCCGGGCACTTACCCAATCGCGATCAACCGGATCTGCAATTTCGGGGAGATAGGAATTATAAAATACAAGACTTCCTGTATACCCGATTGCTGCAACCACAAAACAACCCGTTCCTAACAAAACACTGGGCTGATCGCCCTTAAACCAAAAGAGTCCGATGCATGCCAGACCACCGAGGTAACAGAAAAATTTCATGAATTTCTTTTTACTACCCCGAGAATCCGCAATCGCTGAAAGAATCGGTAATGCCAGGGCTATAATCAGATAGGCGAATGCCAGTGCATAATTATATAATGCTGTGTTTTTAAATGTACGTCCCAATAATGGGACCGTATTTTCTCCGTAAGCCGATTTAGTTATAGAAGCGAAGTAAATTGGAAAAAAAGTGGTGGTAATAACCAGGTTGTAAACGGAATTTGCCCAATCATACATGCACCATGCATTAATTACTTTCGGGGTCTTTAGAATCGAGGCTATCATAAAGAAGAAAGCCTTCCTGATTAATGGAAGGCTTTCAATTTACCTTAAATCAAATTATTAACTAATTCTTTCTCTTCATCCTGCAAAGTAGAATAGAGCAACTTTCTTGCATTCGCCTTTCTTAGTTCAATTTCCACATCAGAAATCAATGCCTCGCTTTGAATCTTTATCTACTTTAAGGGAAACAGTTAGTTGATCTCTTTCATTTTCAGCCAATTCGCTTTTCTTTTCATTTACCCAACGAACAATATCCTTAGGTTCAATGAACACATCATCGGCCTGAATTTTAGGCTCCTTACCATATAACTGTGGCTTGGTAGGCTCACCAATATAAAGGTTGGCAACCAACGTTTTTCTCATTAGTTTCCTTAGCTGAGTCGCTTTCGGTATCACCTGCTTCACTTCAATAGAAGTCTCCCTCAACTCGGTTGTTACCATGAAGAAGAAAAGCAACATGAACACTACATCTGGCATAGAGGAAGTTGGAATTTCCTGTTTTACCTCGGTTTTTTTCTTAAATTTTGACATAGTATTAATTCTTAGTTACCTACTTTGGAAGGATCAGCAATAGAAATATTTAACGGAATACCGGCTCTTCCCTTGTCATAAATCTGCCTTATTCTCAGGTATTGACAAATCAGAGGCAGCACTTCTGAACTCCTTGCATTCGAGACCCCTGCTTGCTCAGCATAAATATCATAGTATGCCCCCTGTATGATATCAAGGAGTTCTATGAACCTCTTATGACTTGTTCCCCGGTCGGTCTTGAAAGAAACAATTGCTTTTTCAGGATTATCAGAACTTTCAGGATTTCTACCATTATTTAATACAAATGCCTTTATTTCATCCTTCAGAGTACGTAATATCATTCCTGGGTTCTCCTTCAATAAGTAAGGCATCCGAAGAGTTAACCTGGATCTTAAACATATTGCGCTCCTGAATTTTCACATCCTCCGGTGGGTGTTGCCTCGGGTGGAGGCGGAAGTGCAATACTCAATCCCGAGTTGTTAGGCATCGTTGTTGTTACCAGAAAGAAGGTAAGCAACAAGAAGGCAATATCTGCCATGGATGCGTTAGGGATTTCTGGTGTGTTACGTGCCATTATTTAAAAGCTTTACTGATTTCTGAAAAAACTATGCCCACCGTGGCTACAACTAATACAAAATAAAATAGAATCAGACCTGCTCCAATCATTTTTGATCCTGCATCATCCACTCCCATGGCAATCGCCTTTGCGGAAACTTCAGAACCTGAAAGTGAATAAGCTATAATGAAAAGAACAACTAATCCTCCTACACCCATAAGGGACTTAACCAATCCGGCAGGATGTTTTAGTGCATTAACCAATGGTAACACAACTGCTGCCACTAAAGCTACACCTACGAAGATGTAGGATAAGTAAATACCAATATCTATTGAATCCATAATTTCTTATTTAGAAAGCTTATGTTTCACCAAAATATCAACCAATGTGATTGACGCGTCTTCCATGCTATTTACAAGGCTGTCAATTTTTGAAACCAGGTAGTTATAGAATATCTGAAGAATCATACCTACGATAAGACCACCTACTGTCGTGATCAAGGCCACTTTCATACCACCCGCAACAACCTGAGGCGAAATATCACCAGCAGCTTCAATTGCGTCAAATGCCTGCACCATCCCGATTACAGTTCCAAAGAATCCAAGCATGGGTCCGAGTGAAATGAACAATGAGATCCAGATTAATCCTCTTTCAAGGCGGGCCATTTCAACACCACCATAAGAAACGATTGACTTCTCTACCATGTCAATACCTTCTGATGATCTCATAAGACCTTGCGTGAAAATAGAGGCAACAGGGCCTTTTGTATTTTTTGTAACATCCTTAGCTGCTTCGATTCCGCCTTTTGCTAAAGCATCTTCGATTTTAGTAAGCAGTTTATCAGTGTTTGTTGTAGCCAGGTTCAATGTAATAATTCTTTCAATTGAAATAGCAAGTCCTAAGATCAAACAAATAAGAATTGGCCACATAAATTCAGAGCCACCTTCAATGAATTTGTCTTTGATGGCCTGATGGAAAGATTGCTCTTCTGCAGCAACCTCTTCTAGCTACGGCAACTTCTGGAGCCGCTTCAACAGGAGCAACTTCTTCGGTGGCAGCAGCTTGAGTGGTGTCAGTTTCTTGAGCATAAGCCTGGGAGGTGCTAAATGCTATAACTCCCAAAAAAGCGAGAACAGTAAGTAATTTTTTCATGGTTTAAGGTTTAGATAATACTTGAAGTGGCCAAAATTAAATGTTTTGATCATTTCTAAACAATGCTTTTGTAAAAAAAACTAAAATTCTATTCCGAATAAATTGCATTCTGCCATACAATTCAAATTAAGTCCGTTAGTCACGGAATTTTGACTTCTTTAAAATAATATTTATTAATCAAATATCACCTAACACCCCTTTGGATTAGAAATTTTAATCTTTTTCTTTGTGAGCTTTTTTTGGAGAGGTGTCCGAGTGGTTGAAGGAGCACGCCTGGAAAGTGTGTATACTCGAAAGGGTATCGCGGGTTCGAATCCCGCCCTCTCCGCATTCAACCTGATCAGATTCTTGAATCAGGATACTTTCCTTAATATCAATTCATCTTGACGGAGAAATAGATAGTTAAATCCAGGCTAAACTAAGTCTACTATATGGACTGTATCGTGATCTCACCGGCAATTGACTCACTGATTAGCTGCTTCACAATGGAATGATCATATTCACCTAAGAGAACCATGAGTTTGGTAACTGCCGCCTCCATGGTCATATCTCCTCCACTGATTACCCCAATCTCAGCCAATGCTTTGCTGGTTTCATATCTACCCTGCACTACCATTCCGCCCGGGCATTGCGATATGTTTAATACGATTAGTCCCTTATCGATGGATTCCTTGATGCTTTCAATAAACCAAGGTAATGATGGTGCATTTCCCGACCCAAAGGTCTCAAGGACAAGGGCTTTTAAATCCGGAGTGTTTAATATGGCCTTCACTGTTTTTTGCGATATGCCCGGAAAGAGTTTGAGGATAGAAATGTTACTGTCAAAACTTTGAATCAAATTCAGGGCAACCTCAGGAGATGGCTGGTGAATGACAGCATGATTATAGTCGATTTTGACACCCGCCTTTGCCAGTGACGGATAATTCTCAGATTCAAAGGCGTCAAAATGCATGCTCTCTACTTTTTTTGATCGGTTGCCTCTCAGTAATTCATAATCAAAGTAGATGCATACTTCGGGCACAATCGCTTTACCATCCTTTCTGGCTGAAGCGATCTCTAAAGAAGTGATCAGATTTTCACGGGCATCTGACCGGGGCTCACTGATTGGCAACTGTGCTCCCGTAAAAATGACTGGCTTTGATAATCCACGAAGCATAAAACTTATCGCGGAAGCTGTAAACGACATCGTATCGGTGCCATGCAACACAACAAACCCATCCTGATCATTATAATTTTCAAAAATGATATTTGCAATCATCTTCCAGTGCTCAGGCTGAATGTTGGATGAATCAATCGGTACTTCAAACGAAATTACCGTAAGATCAAGAAACAGATTTCTAAGTGTAGGCAGCTGCGAGAGAATCAATGAAAAATCAAAAGGTACCAGCACACCACTGGCATCATAGGTCATGCCGAACGTTCCACCTGTATAGATAATCATTATCCGAGAGCGTGGCTTCTCAGGCGTGGCTGTGTTGATCTGTATTTTTTTATAACTCATCGTTCAAGGTCAAATAAATTTTAAGGCATTCCTGGTTGTCATCGATTTCACTTCATCAAGAGAGATTTTCTTTACCTCCGCAATTTTAGCGGCAATAAGCGGAATATAAAGAGGACTATTTCGCTTTCCGCGATGTGGAGTGGGCGCCAGATAAGGACTGTCGGTTTCCAGTACTATATTTTTAAGGTCTATCTCTGGTAGTATTTTATCCAAGGCCTCCGTTTTTGAATGTGACCACCCCTCCCATGCCGAGATAAAATCCCATGGCAATGATTTTATTCGCTTGCTCCTGGTTGCCTGAAAAGCAATGAAAAATTCCGGTTAATTGCCCGTCCAGTAAGGGCTCCAGTAATTCTATTGTTTCATCGATGGACTCGCGACAGTGAATGACTATCGGAAGTCTGTATTTCTTCGCCCAGCCAACCTGTATTTTAAATGCTTCCTGCTGCTGATTCCAGTATGTTTTATCCCAGTATAAATCAGTGCCCATTTCGCCAACGGCTGCAAATTTCCTTTTTGATAGCCACTCCTCTACTCTGTATAGTTCACTTTCAAAATCTTTTTTTACAGAACACGGGTGAAGTCCCATCATGGCAAAACACTGCCGTGGATGACGGTGCTCCAGTTCCAGCATATCATCAATCGAAGTATGATCGACATTGGGCATGTAAATCCGTTTGATATCAGAATCATCACATTGCCTGAGCATTTCTGTGCGGTCTTCATCAAAATCTTTTGAGTAAATATGAGCGTGAGTGTCCGTCCAGTAAGTCATAGCGAAATATTACAGCCCGAGAAGCAAGTCCTTAACAGCTTCATCCAGCAAATTAGTATGATCGGTAGTGTCATCAAAACCAATGTACTGCTTTGATTTTAATATGGCCTCCTCCAGATTGAAATGATCCTGCGTTTGCATAAAAGCGATTTTTCTTTTTTCCAGCTCAGCGGCCAGGTATTCCTGTTCCGTTTGCCCGGGAGTAGGAATAAAAATTACGCGTTTCTTTCTCAACGCATACAAATCCATGATCGTGCTGTAACCGCTTCGGGATATAATAACCTCTGCTGTTGAAATAATACTTTCCAGTTCAAGGGCAGGCGCATGTGCGATTAACGTTATATTTCCTTCACTGACTTTTTTATCTATGAGATTGGGAAGTCCGCGAACAATTAAACATGGACGATTCAATTTTTTAAACTCCCTGATCAAAAGCTTTTCAAAGATTTCACGTTGCGGCTCCGGCCCTGAAACCAGGCCCACGACAAGTTCACTCTCAACTGCAACATCGCTATGGCAAAACCGCGACAGTGCTCCTGTAAATCGAACTATCAATTTTCCTGCTTCAGAGAGTTTTCCCGAAAGCCGTGAATCAGGAAAATCAGGAACCCAGCAGGTATCAAACTTTTGAATCAAATGATGATTCATGTAATCAACAGCTATCTTGATCCACAGCAGCAATGCAGGCAGCTGTATGTTTAACTGATGGGTGATGAAAACTGAAGGCACTTTTTCTGAATAACAACCATAACGGTTATCAGAAATTATGGCATCAATCTGATTTTCAATAACCAGTTTCTCTACTTGTTTTCTTTCTTGATTAATTGCCCTGAATATCCTGGGTGACTGAAAAAAGAGATAAGTAAAAAAAAATCCACCTGATGGATACTGTTACATTGTATGACGGGAGTTCGTGAAAAGAAAGTTGAGGAAATTCCTGCTTCAGCAGCGTTAGGGAAGCCCCGTTTCCTGCAATGGAAACCCTGCAATTGATTTTTTAGTAAACAATTGATGACAGGAACACATCGCGTTGCATGACCCAGGCCCCAGTCGAGCACTGCCACCAGTATATGTTTCGGTTTGTCGGAAGACATCAGGTGACAAAGGTATAGAAGAAAGCGATCAACGTAGTTTTGCTAAAGAATATCAAAAGAAAATCCCTTCTCTGAAAAATGCTCCAGATAGCGTGGAAGCGTAAATGAAAGATTGCGTTCAGCTTTCAGGCTGTCATGAAAAACAACAATGGAACCGGACCTGGTTGCTTTTACGGATCCCGAAAGACACCTTTCCGGTGAACAGGATTTTGCGTAATCGTGGGTGAGCACATCCCACATGATGATCCGGTAATTATTAAGTGCTTTTATCTGATCTCTTTTAATACGACCATAGGGTGGCCGGAAAAGTTGTCTCCTACTTGATTCTGAAAACTGTAATCCTTCATCATTAAACTGAGCATCACACAACTTTATATTATTAAGATATTCCTGCGTAGAATAATTCCATCCTTTAAGGTGATTGAAGGTGTGATTGCCAATGGAATGACCTTCATCCATAATTTTTTTAAACACCTGCGGATTCTTTCGAACATTATCGCCTATGCAAAAGAACGTTGCTTTAGCGTTGAATTTTCCAAGTGTATCTAATACAAACTCCGTAGGACCAGGCACAGGTCCATCATCAAACGTGAGAAATATTTTCTTGTCCTGAGAATCTTCCCTCCAGACCAACTGTGGGTACAGCCACGGCAAAAAGAAAGGTGTGCGAAATACCATGATTCAACGTCTAAGATTGTTCCACCCTGCAGGTGAGCATGGTGATGTCATCGCGGTAAGCATTTTTTCCCTTAAAGCCATCCAGCGCAACAATGATATCCTGATGAATGGTGCGGATATCTTTTGAAGAATTTTTTTCGAAGTAGTCTATCAATGCTTCAGTACCAAATTCAACATTATCTTCATTCACTGTTTCCGTAAGGCCATCGGTGTAGGCGAAAAGTGTAAAATCTTCCAGGTCAGTAATGAAGCCCTCATTCATAAAGGGCAATGGATTCATGGCACCGAGAACTGTTGAGCCTTCCTCCAGCAATCGGATTCCATGCTTTTTATCCATGAGAATGGGAGCATTATGACCGGCATTTACATACACCATTGTTTTAAGGCTGATATCATAAATGGCCCCGAAGAAAGTTATGAACTTCTCCCCTTTCGTGTTTTCCATGACCTGATAATTCAACGCCTCAACAATCTCCTTTAAGTTTGGGGTTTGTCTTAATAACGTGCGCAACGATGCCTGAAAGTTGGACATCATTAACGCGGCTGGTATTCCTTTTCCGCTCACGTCGGCCACACAAATCAAAAACTGATTTTTATTGATAGGTATGTAGTCGTAGTAGTCACCGCCTACCAGATCGTGTGGAAGATAACTTGCCTCCATTTTCAGCATCGTTCTGTATAAGGCAATCGTTCTGGGAACAGAAACTGCTGCACATCACTGGCAATTTCAAGTTCTTTTCTAAATGCTTCCTGAGTCAACTGCTTTCGTACAAGTTTTTTATTTTCGATGGCAACGATAATGATGTTGCTAAGTGCCTGAATGAATTTTATGCTATCGTCACGCTCGTTGTTCAGGTTATTATTTAAGCCTCCTACAAATACCAGCGCCAGTGTATCCGACTTATGCGAAACCGGAATAACGAGATCGAATTCGTGAAACTCACATTCTTCAAACTCATCCATGCGATGCACATTCTTAATGAGTGCAAAGCGATCGTCCAGTTTAAGTTTTTGAAAATTCTTCTTGTGTACCAAAATTTACCTTGCAGTTCCAGACATCATCAAAAACAAAAAGAGCCAGTTTTTTAATGTTCAGATTCGATCGAAGCGTGAAATTGAAAATCTTATAAAGCGAATCTTCAGGCACATTATTATTTATTGACTGGGTAATTTCCAGCAAAGCATTGAGTTGCTAGCTCTTTTCGTTTCAAGTTGTGATTTTAATTCTACTTCGTCCATATTCTATAGATGGGTAAAGATAAAAAGAAATGCAGTGCCATATCACATTTTAACAATCTGTTAACCTAAGGACCTTCCCGTCTTCCTTTCCACTCATAATCAAGCAGTTGAGATAGTATTCCAATAGTAACTACATAGAAGGGATAAACAAACTGAAGCAAAATAAATGCGATGGGATGTAAAAGCCCTGACCCAACGTCCTGCTTACCATAAAAAGGAAGTACCACTCAAGGAAAAACTTTACACCGAGGAGCAGACCTGCCACAAACATATTTTCACCGCTGAAGAAAAGGCTCATTGTAATAATGGCGGTGATCTGAAAAATCAAAATGAATAGGGCCAAGTGTTTTTGCAGATAGAGAGTCATTGGCTCTCCATTTTCCTGCCCATCTCAGACGTTGATAAATAAAACTTTTCAAAGAAGATTGAGGCTGAGTTGCCACAACAACTGAAGGCCATTCAATGGATTTTATTGAACCCGGAAACTGTTTTCCTAATTTTCTCATCAGAAATTCATCATCCCCGGAAGGAATATGAAGATTACCCTCATAACCATTCACCGCCTCGAAACTCTTTTTGCGAAATGCCAGACTTGCACCATTGCACATCACAGGAAACCCAAGTGCATACATGGCGATGCCGCTGCCCATCAAGCTGCTAAACTCAAGTGCCTGAAGTTTTGAGAATAAAGATTTTCGCTGTTGGATTTTAACCAATCCAATTACCAGTGTTGTGTCTGGCTTAAATGACATAACCATGCGTGATATCCAGTTTACCGGAAGCACACAGTCGGCATCGGTGGTGAGAATAATTTCTCCTCTTGACATGTTGTATTCCTTCTGTGAGTGCCTGTTTTTTTCCGTTGCCTGATGAATGAATCAAATAGCAATTCATGTGAGGATTGTCTTTTATCCAACTGGAAATAATCTGCTCAGTGAGATCTTTAGAATGATCATCAACAAATACAACTTCAAAATTACTGTGTGGAAAATCCTGTAACAGGAGCGAATCCAGCAACGGACCAATCGAAACTTCTTCGTTGCGCACGGCAATAACTACTGATACAAATTCCTTTACGGATATAATCTGTGCCTTTGATTGACTGACAAACTTTCTCCAGCCCACCATGCATCCAAGCAGAAATAAGAAATAAATACCAAAGATCAATATGAGATAAATGAGCATTGCCTGTTTCTCTGTAAGTTTGAGCCGTGAGCAAAGTTGAGAAAAAACCCGTCATTGAAAAGATCATTCTTGGCCTGGACCCTGGCACCAATGTAATGGGCTATGCGGTTATTATGGTTCAATTGAGTAAGGTGAAGCTTCTTCAGTTTGGAGTAATTCAAATGGGTAAATACGGAGCCCATGAATTGAAACTGAAAAAGATTTTCGATCGGGTGCTGGCGTTGGTTGACGAATTCAAACCTGATGAAGTGGCCCTGGAAGCCCCGTTTTTTGGAAAGAACGTGCAGTCGATGTTAAAACTCGGTCGCGCCCAGGGTGTGGCTATGGCTGCAGCACTTTACAGGGATGTGCCGATAACAGAATATGCTCCCAAAAAAGTAAAGCAATCCGTTACCGGAAATGGAAATGCTTCGAAAGAACAGGTGGCCAGAATGCTGATGCAGATATTCAGCATCAAAGAAATGCCCAAACTACTGGATGCATCCGATGCACTCGCTGTTGCTGTTTGCCATCACTATCAAAATGGGTTGCTGAAGAACAAAAGTAAATCGTGGGAATCCTTTTTGAAGGATAATCCGGAGAAATTAAAGACTGCCTCTAAACCAAAAGCTATCTGACAATAGACAGTGATCCTTTTGTTTCATTAATGCACGTGCCGTAAAGTGTATAAAAATAGACTCCGCTGGATAGATCACCACCATTCCAGTCATTTTTATAGGAATCTGAAAAATAGACTTGTTTACCCCATCGGTTAATGATCATAAGTGTTATTTCACCATAATCAGTGCCTTCCTTTCCAACTACAAAATATTCATTATGTAAATCGCCATTAGGTGTAATTACATTAGCGAGTTCCGGTAATTCAGACTTAGCAGGAGAAAACGTAATCATGTCGGTAGACTCACCACACACATTTTTAACTTTAACGGAGTAAACTCCGAAGTCATTTACCAAAAAGGAATCTCCGGTTGAATTATCCTGCCAGGTAAATTGATAACCTGCTGAATTCGGGAATGGTTTTAACAAAACAGGATCAAACTCGCATAAGGTCTCGATCATCACCCAATGAAAAGGAAGGTGGTGGTATTACCAGGTTTATCATTAATGTATCCGTAACGATGCCACACGTGTTTTCAGCTTTTACCCAATACTTTCCGGGTAAATTTACTTTTATGCTGGATGTTGTTTGTCCGGTGCTCCACAGGAATGATACATCGGGATCCATTATCCTCGTATCAAGGATAACCTCCTCGTTAGTACACGTTGTCAAATCGTTACCTAAATTTAATGTAATCGCTGTTCCTAAATCTTTTACAAATTCACCTCGCTGCAGTTCGTTATAAACAGGAAGAACACTCGGTACCCAGGAGGCGGAACTATTATCATTTCGCTTAAAAGCATTGCACAGTAATTTGCCTTGAAACAAATAAGTAGCATCAAAGCTGTTATTATTGTCCAGGCTAGCCAGAAAAACCCCGAAATAAGGTTTGTTAGACAATGGAGTATTAAGGCCAGTCGTTTGGCTCGGACTGGATGTCACCTTATAGAGGTGTATTCCTTCAGGACCATTCTTCACATTACTTGCCACCAACTTATTCTCACCATCCGCTATTTCAAAGGAAAAGTTGGTCCAATCCGTTCGATAGGTATTTAAAGAAGTTTCACCCAGCGGAGCACCTGAGAAAACACGGGTTGGATTTCCTATCAATGTGCCATTATGAGATCTTACCGATTTATCGAACAAAGTGTTTCCATTGAGTTCATTAAAATTCCAATAGCCAATCAGCCCGGCTTCAACCCCTGACCTGGTCACGCACATGTCATCTCTTATTTCTTTCTCGGTTAAAGCGCGATTCCAAAGTCTTACCTCGTCCATCACGCCTTTAAATCTGTAGGTGACATTATTAGACAAAAAATATCCAATCTTAGGATGATCCCCGGGGAAACTGGAGGCCATAGGCAAATTTGATACTCCCATGGAATTTCCACCCACATTAATTCCATTTACAAATAGGTTTATATCAAATGGACCCTTCATTACAGCACACACATTAATCCATCGACCAAGCACATTATTCACCGCTGCCTGTTTTCCCCTGCGAAAAGATGGTGTGCTACCACCGGTACCATCTCCAAACTCACACCAAATAAGATTCTGACTAATGAAAAACCAAAATCCCCTGTAAACCGGATCATTATCATTCGAAACAAAAATGGGAACCGGGTAATTTACGGTCGGATCGATATAAATCCAGGCTGAAACTGAGAACGGAAGATTTAAATCATGGTAGGTATCGCCTAAGTCAATTAAATCATCAACACCATCGAAGCGTATGGCATGACCAGACCCAACATTATCAACTTGACAAAAGGCCGGTGGCAAACTTAAAAGACCAAAACCAAAAAAACAGAAAAGGAGTCTTTTCACAATCGTTTCTTTATGAAAAGTTAGTAAAATCTTAATTATTAGTAATCCTGAGTATGTGGTCAATAATTCGCTCTGCTGCCCGGCCATCCCATAGCTGAGGAATCTTTCCCTGCTTCCATTTTCCTTCCTTCAGCTTTTGAATAGCTTTTGACAACGCATCGAAATCATCCCCGATCATTTCATTCGTACCTTCCGTTATCGTCTCCGGTCGCTCGGTATTGTTTCGTAAAGTAAGACATGGCACACCCAGCACCGTTGTCTCTTCCTGCACTCCGCCAGAATCGGTAATAACAGCCCTGGCTTCTTTCAACAAATAAATAAATTCAAGATAGCTGAGCGGATCAGTGGCCAGAATATGCTTTGGCTGTTGTTTCAGATTTGTAAAGTTTTTCCGTGTGCGCGGATGTACGGGAAAAACAATTGGCAAACCTGACTGATCGAGCACTTCCATCCATTGGGCAAACTTATCAGGATCATCCACATTGGAAGGACGGTGCATGGTTAACACAAAATAGTTTTTTGATTGTAGTTGAAACGAATCCCAGCATGCCGGTTTCATTGCTTTAGGCAAATGTGTCAACAATGTGTCGATCATGGTATTGCCAACAAAAAATATACGATCCTCTTTAACTCCACTGTTCTTCAAATTTTGGTTGGCAACCTCTGAAGTTGTAAAAAAATAATCAGCCAGGGAATCAGTAACCATGCGATTGATTTCTTCCGGCATAGTCATATCAAAAGAACGGATACCGCCTTCTACGTGAGCAACTTTTGTATTCAGCTTCTTTGCCACGATCGTGCACGCCATTGTGGAAGTAACATCACCCACCACCATCACTAAATCGGTTGGATTGGCCAGTAAATCTTTTTCAAACTCAATCATGATGCGGGCAGTCTGCTCCGCTTGCGTGCCCGATCCGGCTCCCAGGTTGATGTCAGGCTCAGGGATCTCAAGTTGCTGAAAAAAAATCTTGCTTAGCTTATCGTCATAATGCTGGCCGGTATGCACCAATCGATAATTTATTTGTTTGCCGGCTTTCTGGACATTTTCAATTGCCCGGATCATGGGAGCAATTTTCATAAAGTTAGGCCTTGCCCCGGCAATCAGCGTTATTTTCATGCGATAGCGTTTGTTTATAATTAAAGCAGTAATCAGGGAAAGAGAGTGAAAATTATGCTCCACCTATGCATTCTTCCATGATTAAGGATACAAAATTCCTTTTCTTTGCGGAAATTAAAAATTTAGGTGTGCAAAAGAAGATATTAATGCTTTTGAATGCTCCTTACCCAGCCGACATAAGGGTAAAAAAGGAAACGGATGCATTATTAAAAGCCGGGTTTGAAATTCATCTGCTCTGCCTGCGAAAAAAAGATGAGAGCACATTTCAATTATTTGAAGGAATTTACGTCCACCGTATTGATGCCGGCAAAAACAACTACCAGCTTGCCTTCTGGGATGTGATCATGGCACTTCGGTTTGTTCATCCGGTATTTAAATCGGTCGCCAAAAAACTGATTGGCAAGGAAAAAATTACTGCAGTTCATGTACATGATCTGCCCCTTGCAGGTACCGCACTAAGTCTGAAAAAAGCGTTGGGTGTTAAGGTTGTTATAGACCTTCATGAAAATTATCCCGAAGCTTTGCGCACCTGGTTCAAATGGAAAAAGAATCCAATCGTCAGAATCAAGAATTACCTGTTCATGAATCCTGAACGATGGACCCTCTTTGAAAAGCAAGCCTGCGAAGGATCTGATAAGATTATTGCTGTGGTGGATGAGATGAAAGCGCGCATCATACGGGAACATGCCATCCATGAAGAAAAGATTACGGTGGTCACCAACACCGAAGATCAAAACTTTGTAAAACAGGAAATCGATCCTTCCGTTTACAAAAAACTTGAAGGAAAATTTATCATCACCTACTCAGGCGGAATTGGCCCGCATCGCGGAGTTGATACCACTATTGAGGGAATGCAATACCTGAAAGAGAACGATCACATTCAACTGGCCATTGTTGGGTCAGGCAGCCCTTCCGTAATGAATAACCTTCAACAAAAAGTAGTTGATCTGCATTTGACCAATGTTCACTTCTTTGGCTATCAGCCCTTCTCCAGATTTTATTCTTACATGCACCTGGCCGATGTAAATGTAATTCCACATCAATCCAACGGACATACGGATAATACAGTGCCACATAAACTCTTTCAGGGAATGATGGCAGGAAAACCATTGCTCGTGAGTTCCAGCGCTCCGTTAAAAAGACTTGTTGAAGCTTGCGAATCAGGGCTGGTGTTTGAAGCCGGTAATCCAAAAGACTTTGCCGAAAAGGTAAATCAGCTATACAGAAACAAAAATCTAAGAAATCAGCTGGGTAATAATGGAATAAAAGCTACCATTGATGGCGATCTGAACTGGGAAACTACCCAACACGTACTTATTGATTTGTATAATACTATTTGAATTTAACTATGCAGACTGCCTACGACATTGCTCTTAGCATTTCTCAATCTCCATTCTTTCTTAAGAAAAACCTGATTGCCCCCAGATCATTCTCATTCAGTTATATTCGATATCGCATCGCGCGTCCATTGCTTAAGGTATATTATAAACTATTCAAATGGAGAAATCCACATGCTCCGTGGACAAGTCAGGCATCGATCAAAACATTCGAAAAAATCCTTACCAGAGACATGATTGGATTTGAGTATGGAAGCGGAAACAGTACCATTTTCTTTGCAAAACACCTGAAGCACCTGACCAGTATTGAGCACAATGAGGAGTGGTTCAATATTGTAAAAGCCAATCTTCAAAAACTTAAATTGACTAACGTTGACTATTACTTCATACCTATGTCGAAGAAGGATAATCAACAATACCATTATACATTCTATCAGGATTATAATTTAACTGATAAGGATTTTCAGATACGGACAGCATATCACGCGTATTTTTCCTTTGTGAAAGAATATCCTGACAATCATTTCGATTTTGTGATAGTCGATGGCCGCGCCCGGGTAGAGTGTTGCCTCAACGCTTTACCCAAATTAAAATCAAACGGCATATTTGTACTGGATAATTCAGATCGTGACCGTTACAAGCCGGTATTTAAAGTATTGAAGAACTGGAAAAGTATAACCACCACAACCGGACTGTTCGATACAACCATCTGGTTTAAACCCTAGTGCTTTGCAATTCTTATATAAAATAATTTATCATCCGTACTTTAATCCGATTTTATTGCGGATTAATAAGCTATTGTCATTTCTGATTGATCTCCGGCTACCGCCATCGGGTATCATCAAGGTTGGGATAAGCAAAGATGTTTATTTCAAAATGGCTACCAACCAGACCAGTTACGTAACAAATTTATTGTATTGGAAGGGGCCTGATTCATTTGAGTATACACCGATTTTTAAAGAACTCATTCCTTCCTGCAGTGTCTTTATTGATATCGGTGCAAACACAGGATACTACTCACTTCTTGCCGCCAGCATTAACCATTCGATTAAAGTACATGCTTTCGAACCCGCACAAGGGCCACTTCACTATCTGAAAATTAATACGCAGCTGAATAATCTCGGAAAACAAATTTCTGTGCACCCTTTGGCTTTATCAAAAGAATCAGGAGAAGTGAAGTTTTATGAGGTGAGGAATAAAAAGTATTCCTATCTCCCACATAATCTCGGTGGCGTTGGAAGTTTGAAGGAAGATTCAGCCAAAGCAGCCTATACTGTAAAAACCGAAACCCTCGATCACTTTATTTTAGAAAATTCAATTGTTGGAGTTGATCTCATAAAAATTGACACTGAAGGAACAGAAAACCTCATCTTAACAGGAGCCGAAGAAACCCTGTTAAAATTTCATCCTATTGTTATCTGCGAAACATTGTTTAATAAGATCGAGGACAAACTCGAGGCCATTATGAAAAGACACGGTTATCTGTTCTTTAATCATGAGAACGGACAACTAATCAAAGTGAATACGATTATTCGCGCAAAGGATAATGGAGTAAGAGATTGCTTTTTTGTACATCGCGACAAACTTGGTCTTATAGAAATCTTTTTAAAAAAATAGCATGGGTATCGTCATCCGCCAGAGTATCTACTCAACGATAATCTCCTACGCGGGTGTGGTTATTGGATATATTAACTTGCTGTATCTCTATCCCAAGTTTCTATCGCTCGAACAAGTAGGACTTTTCCGAACCATTCAAGACGCAGCTATTCTTTTGTCTCCGTTCGCACAGTTCGGACTCACACAAAGCATCTTTCGGTTTTATCCACAATTTGTAAAAGAGAAAGGTGATTCGCACACATTCATCACGCTCATGATGCTACTGGGCCTGGCAGGCTTCACCATATTTTTTATCATTTTTAAAATCTTTGAAACTCCCCTGCTCTCCTACTTTCAGGACAATGCCAGAGAAATCATTCAGTATTCGTCCTGGATTTTGTGGCTTACGCTGATATTAGTGATGATGGCTGTAATGGAGGCATTCTCACGTTCACTTTTAAAGACAGCGGTTCCCAACCTGTTGCGTGAAATAATTGCGAGACTCCTGCTTTCAGTACTGGTGCTGCTTTACTTTAATGGCATTCTTACCTTCGATCAGTTTATCATCGGCTCAGTTGCCGCTTATCTGATTTGCCTTCTTCTATTAACATCATATCTGTGGCAGCAAGGAGAAATTTCCATTGAAACAAATTTCAGCAAACTGGATCAGTCGAAATTGCCGGAACTTTTTAAATACAGCATTCTGAGTTTTGCAGGCATGGCAGGCATGATTTTAATTGGCAAAATCGATAGCATGATGGTATCTGCCATGCTGGGTTTAGCTTCCAACGCTATTTATACTACGGCCTTTTATATGGCTACGGTCATTGAAATTCCAAAACGCGCGCTTAGCCAGATTACAATGCCTTTGATTTCAAAAGCATTCGAACAAAAGAACATCAATGAAGTAAGTACTCTATACCGAAAGACTTCCATCAATCAGTTTATTATTGGTTCTCTGTTATTGATTGGCGTATGGATCAATCTTGATAACATTTTTGATCTTATGCCAAAGGGAGAAAATTATGAGCTTGGTAAATGGGTAGTTATCATTATAGGCTTTGGCAAACTGATGGATATGCTCTTTGGCCCAAGCAGTGAGATCATCGTGCTTTCAAAATATTACCGGTTCAATATTATTTTAATTGTCATGCTGGCAGCCATTGTAATTATTTCAAATAATATTCTTATTCCTCGTTATGGTATTGAAGGAGCTGCGTGGGGAAGCGCCTTTGCGCTAATTACGTTTAATGTGATTAAGTTTATTTTCATCTACGTCAAATTTGGCATTCAACCCTTTGAATGGGGAACGGTAAAAGTTTTAGGCATTGCCCTGATTACTTTGTTGGTAAATTCAATCTTGTTTAAATCGGGGCATGTGTTTGTGGACATTGCATTCCGGTCAATCGTAGTTACACTCGTATTTGCAACACTGATAGTATGGTCAAAAGCATCAGAAGATGCCAATGGCATTTTCAGACGAATGATTTCAGCCTTAAAGAAAAGAGCTTAACCCTTATGCTTCTGACATTAAGGAAATCAATTGATCGGTTAGATTCAGTCTTGTATACATTTCAATTCCTTCCGGAATAACTGACTTTCCACTCTTCCATCCGGTATAATATTTTAGCAGTTCCTCTTTTATTCCCACCATATCGTCCCGTTCTTTAATTACTCCTGCTTTCGACTCTCTTAAAATATGTGCAGCATCTCCTTCCTCAGTACCAATGGCGAGAATCGGATTACCCGATGCCAGGTATTCAAAAAATTTCCCAGGTAAATTACCTGGTGCTATTGCCGTATGGGCAAGTACGAGCAACTGAAGATCGGTGGCACTATATAATTTTAATAATTGCTCGTGTGGAATATGATCTTTAAACTTTGTGATACTTGAAAGCTGTGTATCCTCATTCACAAAACTTTGAAAGGATGAATTCACTTTTCCGATAAACTCAATCTGAATATGGGTTGCAAAATCAGAATCAGAATCACAGAGTTCTCTGATCGCCAGCATGACTGGCCTGGGATCGCGTAATTCATCTACAATACCAATATGTCGGATGGTAAATTTTTCAGTCTTTACATGAACCACCTGAAGAAAATCATCTGCATCAAAACCATTGGTGATTAGGTCCACTTTTCTTCCGCTCAACTCTTCCAGACGATTGACATGATAAGGAGCAATGGTGATCACCCGGTCTGCCGTGGTGATTACCTTTCTTTCCAGAGAGATATGTCTTTTCCTTGCCAGTGAGGTCAATGAAAGCGTATCCAGTAAATCCCATTCACTCCATGGATCCCTGAAATCAGCTATCCATTTAAGGGATGGATTTAACTGCTTTAGTCGCAATCCAATAAGATGAATACTGTGTGGCGGACCAGTAGTGATAATTCTTTCAATATTATTCCGTACAGTAAAGTCGGCAAGATATTCTACTGATGGTTTTACCCAAAACACACGCGCATCTGGGATAAAGAAATTACCCCTGATCCATGAACTGACTTTTTGAAAGAAATTCTTTTTACCGGTCGAGATAAAATCAGCCTGCTGCGGAGTTTTATTTCCCGCAAGGGATGATAACTTAAAAAACAACTGATAAGGCTCCCAGATGGGAAAACGGATTACCTCCACGGAATCGGGCACGTCTTTTTGCAGTGACTTGTCTTCTATGGTGAAGGATGGATTTTCAGGAGTAAATACATATGGCTCCCACCCAGCACGCACAAGGTATTTCACAAACTTCAACCAGCGCTGCACGCCACTTCCTCCGGAAGGAGGCCAATAGTAGGTGATAATCAGATACTTTCTTGTTAATCATAGTTCAACACAGTTGACCATTGTCAATTAGCAATTGACAATCATAGAATATAAAAGTAGGCAATTGCACTGAAGCGCAAAATTGCCAGTTGTTCATTATCAACTGTCAATGAATTCAATCATGTTCAAAATTGTTCTGGTTTGAACCAGTGAATTTCAGGATCGCTCTTAAACCAGGTGAGCTGGCGTTTGGCATATCGTCTTGTATTTCGTTTCAATAAACGAATCGCCTCATCCTTTTCATATTTTCCTTCGAGGAAATCAAATATTTCGCGGTAGCCTACTGTTTGCAAGGCATTCAAATTCCGCTTTGTATAAAACTTTTCTGCTTCGTCAAATAAATCCTTTTCAATCATCGCATCCATGCGGGCATCAATGCGAATATACAATTCGTCCCGCTCTAGTTCCAGACCTATTTTAATGATTTCAAAATCATGCGTGCGTTTTTCTTTTGCCCTCAATACACTTGGCTTGATGCCCGAAGCATTGTATAATTCAAGAGCCCTGATAAGGCGATGCGGATTTTGAATATCTACCTTATCAAAATAATCGGGATCAGCTTCTTTTACTTTTTGTTGCAACCACTCAAGCCCTTTTGATTCAAAGTCGGCAATTATTTGCTCACGGGTTCCAGGTGGTATATGAGGCATATCATCAAAACCTTCCAGCACCGCTTTTATGTACAATCCTGATCCACCACAGAGTATAAGTTTATCAAATTTCTCAAACAAAGAATGAATGCGATGCAGCGCGTCTCTGCCATATGCACCTGCATCATAGGATTGGTCAATGGAATGCGTGTTGATAAAGTGATGGGGCACACGGCTTAATTCATCTTGAGTAGGTTTTGCCGTTCCGATTTCGAGTTCTTTGTAAATCTGGCGGGAATCGGCCGAAATAATTTCAGTCTTGTAATATTCAGCCAGGCGAATTGCCACTTCGGTCTTTCCCACGGCTGTAGGCCCCACTAATACGATAAGTCTTTTGGAATGCACAGTCAAAATTAATCAATAGTCGTTGGTCGTTGGTCAATAGTTCATAGTATTTGACATTGGATTATTGGCTGTTGACAATAGACTAAAATCCCTATCTTGCAGGACAAAAATTCGCCACTACGAATGATTAAGTACACCAACCAGTTTCTCACTAAACTTGAAGATCTTATTGCCGAATCAGATTACATTCTCCGTTATGAAAAAGGCAACTTCAAATCAGGCTATTGTCTGCTCAGGGAACAGAAGATCATGATTATCAATAAGTTCTTTACTACCGAGGGTAAAATCAATGCACTGCTCGATATTTTAAAAGGCCTGGAACTTGATACCACCCGGTTTACTGAAAAGAGCATGAAGTTATACGAAGAACTTTCACAATCAGAAGTTAAATTATAGTCAGGAAGCCATGAAAGTCACCTTTCTTGGCACCGGAACATCACAAGGCGTGCCTGTTATTGGCTGTGCTTGTGAAGTTTGCTGCTCCATGGATTACCGTGACAAAAGACTTCGCTCATCTATCCATATTGCAATAGCAGGTAAAAGTTTTGTTATTGACACCGGGCCCGATTTTCGCCAGCAGATGTTACGTGAACAAATCATCCGGCTTGATGGCATTTTTTATACACACGGACATAAAGACCATATTGCAGGCCTTGACGATGTAAGAGCCTATAATTTCCTGCATAAACAGGACATGCCCATCTTCGGTTCGAAAGAAGTTTTGCAACAACTTCGGACGGAGTTTCATTATGCATTTGGCGAACTGAAGTATCCCGGCACCCCTCAGCTTCAACTCAATGAAATTAATGAAAAAGAATTTGAAGCCAGTGGCATTCTCATTAAACCCTTGCCGGTAGAGCATTTTAAATTACCTGTGCTTGGATTTCGTATAAATGATTTTTGCTATATCACCGATGCTAACCATATTTCTGATTCCACCTATGAAAAAATGCGTGGCGCAAAGATACTGGTATTGAATGCGCTGCAACGCGAAAAACATATCTCTCATTTCAATTTGGCAGAAGCGCTAGAGGTAGCTACAAAAGTTGGTGCTGAGCAAACGTATTTCATTCATATCAGTCACCGGCTTGGGCAGCACAAACAAATCGAAAAGGAACTTCCGGATTCAGTAACTTTGGCGTGGGATGGACTCACCATCACGATCTGAACGTGCATAATAATTACTATTTCCTTGCGCAACTCAGCAAACAATTAAATCAAACCCTTAATGGCTTCAGGGTTGTTTCGTGCTTTAGTCAAAATAAAGACGAGCTGATAATTGAATTTAATAATAGCAGTACTTCGCTTTTTATAAAAGCGAGTCTGACATCAAATTTCAGTTGCCTTTCTTTTCCAAAAGGATTTAACCGTGCAAGAAAAAACAGCATTGATCTTTTCAATGAAGTGCTCATGAAAGCGGTGATAGGTGTGCATCAGTATGAGAATGAAAGAAGTTTTTCCATTCAGCTGGCAGATTCCTATTCTCTGTTATTTAAATTGCATGGGAACCGATCCAATGTAATTCTTTTTAAAGATCAATCTGTCATCAGTCTTTTCAGAAATCATCAGGTTGCCGATAAGGAATTAACATTATCTCAAATTGATCGCACCATTGACTGGAGCCGTGAGTCTTTTGAAAGAAATATTGACCAATTACCCTCTCTCTATTTTACGTTTGGCAAATGGGCCTGGCGCTGGCTTGAAGAAAGAGGTTTCAAATCAAAAAACATCGATGCCAAATGGAACGAAATCAATCTGCTAAGAACCAGCCTCGAAACCCCGCAATACTTTCTTACGGATTATCAAGGTGATTTGATTTTCTCTCTTCTGCCGTTTGGTGAAATAATTAAAACATTCAATGAACCCATTGATGCATTAAATGATTTCTATCATGCCTGGTCGGTTTCAAACACAATGGATTCCGAAAAGGCTGTAATTCGAAAACAACTTACCGATCAGATCAAATCAGGAAAAAACTATCTTGAGAAAACGCAACGCAAACTGGACGAACTGCAGAACGACAATCATTATCAATTATGGGGTGATCTGGTAATGGCACATATGCATGAAATGAAAACCGGCATGAAAACCATTCAGTTGACGAGCTTCTATGACAACAGCATTATTGATATTAAATTGAAGGAAGACCTTAATCCTCAAAAAAATGCTGAAGTGTTTTACCGCAAAGCCAAAAACAAACAAATTGAAATTGACAAACTAAATGAGGCCATCGCCAAAAAGAAGACTGAAATCGAAAGGTGGAATAACTCCCTGGATGCATTGGAAGCAACCCAAGATCTCAAAGAAGTAAGAAAAACCCGAAGCCCCGTTTCAAGCGTAAACAAAAACACTGAGAAGTCCTTGCCCTACTTTGAGTTTGAGCATAAAGGATTTAAAATATGGGTAGGTAAAAATGCCGAGAGTAATGATCAGCTTACGCTGAAGCATTCCTTTAAAGAAGATCTGTGGCTGCATGCTAAAGATGTTGCCGGCTCACATGTATTAGTAAAACATCAGTCAGGCAAGCCCTTTCCGAAAGATGTGATTGAGCGTGCCGCACAACTGGCGGCCTACAATTCCAAACGGAAAACGGAAACGCTTTGTCCAGTTGCCTATACACCAAAAAAATATGTTCGTAAGAGAAAGGGAGATCCTGCCGGTGCCGTTGTTGTAGAAAGGGAAACTGTGATTATGGTGGAGCCGAAACTGTAAATGAGTTACCCGTTGCCGGAAACCGGTAACCAGTAACTCATCTTGTAATAAAATTAACTCACTACATGCACTTTAATCATGTTTGAGCGACCTCGTTCCTGAATCGGCATGCTTGCCAGAATGATAAATGTATCTCCTGTCTTTACATGACCATCGCGCTTTAATATGTTTTCAACATCAGAGATCGTCTCGTCAGTGGAAGCCGCTTTGTCGTAATGATAGGCGCGTGTGGCCCATACAAGATTCATGGTATTAAGAATTGAATCATTGCTTGTGAAGGCAAAAATATTGGCATTGGGTCTGTGTGATGCGGCCTTATAGGCAGCATACCCCATTTGCGTCATACCAACAATGGCTTTTGCATTTACATCCTTCGCTAATTTACAAGCCGTAAGAATTAAGCTGTCGTTGAAAAAATTGCCTGACCTGGGGTCTACTTCGCGGAATCGATAAAAAATATTCCCTTGCTTTTCAACCGATCCAATCGTGCGAACCATACTCCGTATAACTTCAATCGGATATTTTCCGGCAGCGGTTTCAGCAGAAAGCATGAGCGCATCGGCACCATCCAATACGGCATTTGCCACATCGTTGGTTTCAGCCCGTGTTGGCCGGGGGTTTTCAATCATACTCTCCATCATCTGAGTGGCAACAATTACAGGCTTCGAAGCTTTATTACACTTCTCCACAAGCATCTTTTGAACCATTGGCACCTCTTCCATCCAGATTTCCACGCCAAGGTCACCCCGGGCAACCATTACTGCATCAGTTGCCTCAATGATGGCATCAATATTTTCAAGAGCTTCGGGTTTTTCAATTTTTGCAACAATTCGGGTATTGGATTTAAACCGATCGATTACTGCCCTCAGTATCTCAATATCAGTAGCTTTTCTTACGAAAGACAATGCCACCCAATCCACATTATTTTTCAGTCCAAATTCGAGATCTTCATAATCCTTATCAGTAAGTGAAGGAGCTGATACTCTTGAGAATGGTAAATTAATACCCTTTCTGGATTTCAACGGACCACCATAAACAATCGTACAGGTAACTTCAAAACCACGCACTTCCTTTACTCTCAATTCGATTTTTCCATCATCAATCAGAATCACATCACCTGGTTTCACATCCTTTGGCAGGCCTTCATAGGAAGTACTGACAAGATTTTTATTTCCCAAAACCTCTTTGGTAGTGATGGTGATCGTATCTCCAGCGATTATTTCGATGCCTGGTTCCATTTCGTTGACCCTGATTTTCGGACCTTGCAAATCCTGTAACAGGGCAATGTGGGTTCCAAGCTCCTGGTTTATCTCACGCACACAATTGATTACTTTGAGGTGATCCTCATGTGTTCCGTGTGAGAAATTGAGGCGAAAAACATCAACGCCCTCCTTTGCGAGGGCGGTCAGCATTTGTTTATTGTTAGAGGCTGGGCCTACGGTAGCTACGATTTTTGTCTTGTTGTAAGAGAAATGTTCCATTGATTTGGTTAGAAAATAAAGTTGTCCTTCGATTTTAAAGCGCCCAAAGGTATAAAAGCGACTAATTCAATGGAAGCAATATTACGCAAGAGTTCTTGCAATCGATTGCTGCTTCCATATTCTTCACCCTGAATTAAAATAACGTAGTCAAAGTGAGGAAACTCAGGCAGTAAAAAATTCCTCGACTCACTATCACCTGGCTTGTTACGAAACAGTTTTAATTTATTTACCTCAGTCTCGTAAGAAAAATAGGAAAAGGAACCTTCTGTGTTATTCTTGAATTGCACAACTAAATCCGGCTGTTTTACCAATCTCGCTGATAATTGACTATTAATATCCCACGCAAGCTTATAACCTTTGGCGGATGAAATAACGCCTATTAAATCAAAATCATAACTATATTCGATTTCAAGTCTTTTTTTCTTCATTTTTGCGGGCTGAGATTTTGAGTGCAACTCTAAAAGTTTGACAATATTGCACCAAATCTCTTTATTTGCACAGATTTTTGAATACTCTAAACCTTTATAAACATGTCTGAAATCGCACAAAAAGTAAAACAGATCATCATCGACAAACTGGGCGTGGAAGAATCTGAAGTTACTCCTGAGGCAAGCTTTACCAATGATTTGGGCGCTGACTCGCTGGATACCGTAGAACTGATTATGGAATTCGAAAAAGAATTCAACATCTCCATTCCTGACGACCAGGCAGAAAATATCGCTACCGTAGGTCAGGCGATTTCTTATCTTGAGGAGAACGTTAAGAAATAATCAGGGATTCATCATCTCCGTCACTAACGTATTGTATGACATTTAAACGAGTAGTAATTACAGGAGCAGGTGCATTAACTCCAATCGGAAATACCTTACCAGAATATTGGGAAGGATTGAAAGCCGGAAAAAGCGGTGCTGCCCCTATTACCAAGTTTGACACTACTCTTTTTAAGACCAAATTCGCTTGCGAAGTAAAGGGCTTCAATTTTGAAGACTTTATGGATCGCAAAGAAGGTCGGAAAATGGACCCGTTCTCACAATATGCCATGGTGGTTGCTGACGAAGCTATAAAAGATGCCAACCTTCCTCTATCCGAACTAAACCCAGACCGTGTAGGCGTGATTTGGGGGTCGGGTATAGGAGGGTTGCTTACTTTTCAGGAGGAGATGAAATCGTATGTTAAGGGTGGAAACAATCCTCGTTTCAATCCCTTCTTCATTCCTAAAATGATTCCAGACCTGAGCGCAGGTCACATCTCTATTAAATACGGTTTCCGAGGTCCTAATTTTGTGACCGTATCTGCTTGTGCTTCCTCAACCAATGCGATTTATGATGCTTACACCTACATTAAATTAGGCAAAGCAGATATCATCGTTAGCGGTGGATCTGAAGCAGCCGTTTGTGAAGCTGGTGTGGGTGGATTCAATGCTCTCAAAGCACTGTCGGAAAGAAATGACTCTCCTGAAACAGCATCAAGACCATACGATAAGGATCGTGATGGATTTGTATTGGGTGAAGGAGCGGGTGCCGTAATTGTAGAAGAATATGAACACGCTAAAAGGCGAGGCGCAAAAATTTATGCTGAAATTATAGGAGGTGGTCTTTCTGCCGATGCCTATCATATTACCGCACCACATCCTGATGGAGCCGGTATTATCAAAGTAATGGAGAATGCTTTACTGGAAGCAGAAATCAATGCTGATCAGGTTGATTATATTAATACCCACGGAACCTCCACCCCGCTTGGTGACCTCGGTGAAATAAAAGCCATTCAGAAAGTTTTTGGAGAGCAGGCTTACAAAATGAACATAAGTTCTACAAAATCAATGACAGGTCATCTTTTAGGCGCTGCAGGTGCCATCGAAGTGATTGCATGTCTGCTCGCTATAAATGAAGGCATCATTGCACCAACCATCAATCACTTTGCAGATGATGAAGGACTTGATCCTCGTCTGAATCTGACCTTCAACAAGGCGCAGAAACGAAATGTAAATATTGCCCTTAGCAACACTTTTGGCTTTGGTGGCCATAATGCTTCGGTGCTTCTCAGGAAAGCAGAGTAATCCACCTGGTTGTGTGGAATCTATTACGCTTATCGAAATCAAATACCCGGGATGACAAGAAACTGATCACGGCAATACGAACTATAGCCGGATTAACGCCATCCAATCTCGCACTCTATAAATTAGCCACACTTCACAGCTCAAGATCTACCGAAAAAAATGGCTATCGTGAATCCAATGAAAGACTTGAGTATCTGGGCGATGCCATCTTAGGCGCTGCTGTTGCCGATTATCTTTTTAAAAAATATCCTTTTAAAGACGAAGGATTCCTGACAGAAATACGCTCGCGGATTGTAAACCGTGAATCATTAAACAACCTTGCACGCAAAGTAGGCATAGGCGCCATTGTTCAGTTCGACAGTAAAAATAACCATCTGCAACAAGCTATTTTAGGTAATACCCTGGAGGCTTTGGTTGGTGCTGTCTATCTCGATAAGGGTTATCTGCGCACCAAGAAATTTGTGATTGACAAATTGATTCAGCCTTATTTTGATCTGGAGGTAGTGGTGAGTTCAAATCTTAATCATAAGAGTAAAGTAATTGAATGGGCACAGCGCGAAGGAAAAGAAATTCGCTTTGAAATTACCGAAGTAAGAAAAGGGAAAATGGGCAAGGAATTTTCTGCACAGGTATTCATAGCTGATCAGCCTTATGGCACCGGCTTCGGCTATACCAAAAAGAAAGCTGAGCAGGATGCCGCAGAGAAAACAAACGTCATGTTGAGCATATCATGAGCAATACTCTACGCATTGGCGGGGCTACGGTAAATCAAACTCCTTTCGACTGGAAGAATAATGTTAAGAATATTATTGACGCTATTGAAGCTGCCAGAAAAAAAGAAGTTCATATGCTGGGTTTCCCGGAATTATGCCTTACTGGCTACGGATGCGAAGATCTCTTTCTGAGCGACTGGCTTAGTGAAAAAGCATGGATCCATTTGCAATCCATAATACCACATTGCAAATCCATCACCGCCTGTATTGGATTACCCATCCGAATAGATAAAATCACCTACAACGGTGTATGCGTCATCCATAATGAAAAAATACTGGGAATAACGCTTAAACAAAACCTTGCCAGGGATGGTGTTCATTATGAGCCTCGCTGGTTTGATGCCTGGCCAGCGGATACAGTAAAAGAAATTGACATTGAAGGGCAGAAAATTCAAGTTGGTGATCTTATCTATGACATCGATGGAATCAAAGTTGGCTTTGAAATCTGTGAAGATGCCTGGAGAAAAAATAAACGTCCTGGCTATCGCCTGCAAAAACGTGGTGTGGATCTCATACTCAATCCGAGTGCCAGTCACTTTGCCATGGGAAAAAGTGAACTTCGCGAACAGGAAGTGGTGGTGGATGGATCACGAATATTTGAATGTGCCTATCTGTTCGTTAATCTACTTGGCAATGAGGCAGGCAGAATGATCTATGATGGTGATATTGTTTTTGGTCAGTGCGGAAAAATATTAAAATGCAATGAACGGTTATCATTGAAACCATTTAATCTGCTCACCTGCGATATCGATTTTGAAAATCCTGCAAATTCAGAATCAGCAGTGATCACTGATAACAAGGAAAAGAATGAAGAACTTGCACGGGCTACTTCGCTTGCACTGTTTGATTACCTGCGCAAAAGCAAGGCAAAAGGTTTTGTTTTAAGCCTGAGTGGCGGAGCTGATTCATCTATGTGTGCCGTGCTTGTTACCGAAATGGTGCAGCGTGCCTACACTCAACTGGGCTGGAAAGAATTCATAACGCAAACAGGAATCGATCCGGTAACGGATGTAAAACAAGCGGTAAACGCATTGCTTACCTGTGCCTATCAGGGAACAAAAAATTCATCACAAACAACCCATGATGCTGCCCAGACACTGGCCAGTAGCGTGGGTGCAGCTTTTCATTCCTGGCAAATTGATGAGGCTGTTGATTATTACACGAAGCAAATTGAAAAAGTACTGAACCGTCCACTTGGGTGGGAAAGCGATGACATTGCTTTACAAAATATTCAGGCACGAAGCAGGTCGCCCATTATCTGGCTACTTGCCAATGTGAAAAGAGCTGTACTTATTACCACCTCTAATCGTAGTGAAGGTGATGTAGGTTATGCGACCATGGATGGAGACACGAGCGGGAGCCTTGCTCCTATTGCCGGCATTGATAAACCTTTTATCATTCAGTGGCTGAAATGGGCTGAAAAAGAACTGGGCTATTCAGGTCTTTCACAAGTGAATAATTTACAACCTACAGCGGAATTAAGACCATCCGATAAATCTCAGACAGATGAAAAGGATTTAATGCCTTACACGGTTCTGGTAGCAATAGAAAAACTGGCTATCCGCGACAGAAAATCACCATTGGAAGTTTTTCATGAACTCTCAAAAAGTCAGAATTCAAACATGGCGGATTCAGCTATTCTAAAAGACCATATAAAAAAATTCTTCCGGCTGTGGGCAGCCAATCAATGGAAGCGGGAACGCCTTGCCCCCTCATTTCATTTGGACGATATTAATGTTGACCCGAGGAGCTGGTGCCGTTTTCCTATTCTTTCTGGCGGTTTTGCAGAAGAACTCAATCAGCTGGACAACCACTAACGTACCTTGGGCTTTAGCCATTAGTGCTTATATTTGCCCTAAGGCCCGGTAATTTCCAGGCCTTTTATATTCAATATTGTATGATCAGTTATATTATCTGGAACGGAAGCCCGGAAATCATATCATTAGGCTCATTCTCACTACGTTGGTACGGTTTATTATTTGCACTTGGTTTTTTGATCAGCCAGCAGGTGATGTACTACATCTTCCGAAAGGAAGGAAGACCCGAGAAGCATGTTGATACGCTTACCGTTTATATGGTTGTAGCAACCATTTTGGGAGCTCGTTTAGGTCACGTAATTTTTTATCAGCCCGAACTGTTTGTCACTGACCCCCTCAGTATCCTGTTACCTTTTGAATTTTCACCCTTTAAATTTACCGGATTGCAAGGACTGGCCAGCCACGGGGCTGCGTTCGGAATATTGTTTGCCATATGGTTATTCAGCCGAAAGAAGATTCACGACATGAGCTATCTTCAAATTCTTGACAGAATAGTTATTGTTGTTGCACTTACAGGTGCCTTGATCCGGTTAGGTAACTTTTTCAATTCAGAAATTATCGGCAAGCCTTCTGATAACCCATTGAGTGTGGTTTTTATTAATCGGGTAACGGAAGGGTTGATGGATTATCGGGTAACTTCAAATCCTGCCGAATCAATAAAAGTTGAAAAAAACAAAGATCTCCCCAATGGCGCCCATGGTCGGGTTCCAATCAATATGTATGTTTTCTTCAAGCCAGGAACCAGCACAGAAGTTGCCAGTCAATTCCTTAATGGCGACATGAAATATTTTCTAAGTTATTATACTGAATTTGTTGATGAGCCCGGCACTGAGCCTTTGAAATATCAGATCACAACGGAGGCTTCTGGCAATATCGCGGCAAGGGTAAGTACTTTTGGAATCGCCAGACACCCGGCTCAACTCTATGAAGCAATTTCATGTGTGGTCTTATTCATTGTTCTCTTTTTGATGTGGTATAAGGACAAGGAAAAATTACCTACGGGAAGAATTTTTGGGGTATTCATGATTGTATTATGGAGCCTTAGGTTTGCCTACGAATATTTAAAGGAAAACCAGGTGTCATTTGAAGATCAACTTGCACTCAACATGGGTCAGATTCTGAGCATTCCACTCTTTATCGCTGGTGTATTCATTTTAATCTGGTCCTACAGAAATTCATCAGTCAAAAATTCAAAACCAAGTTGATTGGATTCTCACGACTTTTTAAGCTGGCAATACCACCAATCATGGTATTGCTGTTATTTCTGGGCAGCCCTGCTGAAGCTCAGAAGGTTGGCAGAGATACGCTTGTAAATGCTATCCCGGATACTATCCCTGAAAGGTTGCTTACCATCAACCGCGTCCTGATCATTGGTAATAAAGTTACCCGTGATCAAATCATATCCAGAGAGTTAAGTTTAAAGCCCGGAGACACAATCAGTGCTAAAAGAATTGATGGTGTATTGTTACAGGATCAGCGTAAAATCTATAATCTTCGATTATTCAATACAGTCACTATTCAATGGCTTGAGCTAAGCACCAGTCAGGTTGATCTTCTAATTGAAGTGAACGAACGATGGTATACATTTCCGGTACCTATATTTGAGTTATCGGATCGGAATTTCAATGAATGGTGGCAAAACTACAATCATGATTTAAAACGGGTAAATTATGGATTGCGCCTCTATCAATATAATTTTCGCGGTCGCAATGAAACACTGAGATTCACTGCGCAATTTGGATTCACAAGGAAATTTGAATTAAGCTATCGGATACCCTACATAGACCACAAGCAACGCCACGGACTCATCTTTGATTTCAATTATGATGAACCGAAAAATCTTGCCTACATGACAGAAGATCATAAACTGAATTTTCTGGAGGAGAGAAAGACTTTAAAAAGATCACGCGGGTTTGGTGTCACCTATACATTTCGAAAATCATTTTATGAAACCCATTCGTTCAGCTTTAACTATAAAAACAACCATATTGCCGACACAATCTCTTACCTGAATCCGAATTATTTTTCAGATGCTTCCGTAAGACAACAATTCAACGCCATCACCTACTCCTTCAATTCGGAACACCGTGATGTAATTGCATATCCGCTTAAAGGTTACCAGCTAACCGCCTTTGTACAACGAACCGGTTTTCTGATTGATTCTGATGTAGAACAATGGGAGCTTAACATCACCTACGCAAAATTTGCTGACCTTGGAAATTACAATTACTTCTCTAATTTCACTTCTGCCTATTTAAGTACCCCCACCGATCAACCGTATTCTTTTTTCAGCGCCCTTGGATACCGGAAGCAACTGGTAAAAGGTTATGAAGTGTATGTGATTGAAGGACCAAATTTCTTCCTCAACAAAACCACATTCAGAAAAAGAATTTTTTCCAGAGCCTGGCAACTCGACAATATGGCTATTGAACAGTTCAGGTACTTTCCTATATCCATTTATCTGAAAGGTTATCTGGATTTAGGGTATGTTGAAAACTATCCCTACTATGAAAATCTTCAATTGAACAACCGGCTATCCAACAGAATGTTAGTAGGCACAGGCGCAGGTGTTGATATTGTTACCGCCTACGATGCGGTCTTTCGACTTGAGTATACGTTCACCAGGGAAAAGACCCATGGATTTTTCTTTCATATGAAAAAAGAGTTTTAGTATCGCTTATACACTTTTTGCTTTCCGCGATAATACTCATACCAGACACCTACCGGTTTTCCGTTTTCATACTGACCCGTATATTCAAGTTTTCCATCAGCATCATAAAATTTCCAGGGGCCATGCTCCAGTCCAGTTCTATATTCACCTTCCTGAATTAAAATCCCTGTATTAGTATACACACTTGTTTTTCCGTGGGGTTGACCATTCTCATACGTTACCTCTCGTTCAACAAAACCATTTTCAAAATAATATATCCAGGTGTGTGCGTAGCGGCTATTTTCATACACTCCTCTACGATGCAAAGCCCCACCTGGATGAAAGTACCATGCTGAATCCTGTAACTGTCCCTTCCGCCATGTTTCCCTACCTTGAATTATTTCATCTGGATAAAAATAGGTGACCATACCATGGAGCATTCCCTGATCAAAATTTTCAACGGCACTCTTTTTCCCGGAAGGATAAAAATAAGTCCACTCACCATTCTTAATTCCATTATTCATTAGCCCGCGCGATTGCAATTCGCCAGTTGAATAATATTCAGATGTTTCCAATTGTGCCGTAGCCTTCAAACAGGATAAAAGAAGAAATAAGCAGATAGGTATTCTGACCACGAAAAAAGTTAATTTAGTTTTCAAACTTTAGCTTGTGCGTAAATCTATACTGATTTTAGGATTTGCCGTGTTTGCAAAAATAGCGATTGCCCAGAGTATTTCTACACAAATGGGAGCGCGTGCTACAGGCATGGGCTATGCCACTTCCGGGATATCCGATGAATGGAGTCTGTTCAATAACCCTGGAGGAATAGGAAAAATCAGTGACACCAATGCTGCATTTGCCTATGAAGTTCAATCGCAACTTAAAAGTGCGAGTAGAATGGCAGCCTCGTTTAATAAGCATTTCAAGTGGGGAACTACATCAGCAGGATTATTCAGATTCGGAGATGACCTATACAATGAGCAGGCAATCTCTGCAGGTTTCGGCAATCAGTTTGGCATTGCTTCCCTGGGTATGAAAGTCAATCTTATTCAGTATCGCGCTGAAGGATTTGGTGTTTCTTCCGCAGTGAGTTTTGATTTTGGTGGCATTACAGAACTTACCAAAAAACTATTTATAGGTGCATACATTACCAACCTGACCCAATCGGCAATTGGTGAAGATAAAGAACCTCTGCCTACAAGGCTTACAGCAGGATTGTCTTACCATCCTGAACAAAACATTTTTATAACCACCGAACTTTCAAAAGAACTTGACTATACAACTACCTGGCGTACCGGTATTGAATATTCTTTCCGACAAAAAATATTTTTCAGAACAGGCTTTAACCTCAAACCAGATGCAGCATACTTTGGCATAGGTGGTATAAAGAAAAAGATAAAATTCGATTACGCCATTCAACTCAATCACCTCACAGGTGCCGCACACCAGGCAGCACTTTGTTATTTGTTTTCACCAAAAGATAAAAAGTGAAGGCAATCCTGATCATACTGATTCTGTTTTCTATAAATGTGCTTGTTGAAGCCCAGTCGATTCCTAAAAAAGATGTGGACCTTGAGCGACTCGTGGATGAGATCTTTGCCATTCAGGACGAAGATATCAATTACGAAGACCTGTACGAAAACCTTGCTCAGCTGTATTCCAACCAGGCAGACTTAAATTCAGTAACAGAAGAGCAGTTGCGTTCTTTGTTTATTTTAAATGAAATGCAAATTCAATCCTTCCTGGCCTATCGCGCGGAGGCAGGTCCTTTTCTTTCCGTTTATGAACTGCAAAATATTGAAGGTTTTTCCAGTGAAGCAATTCAAAGACTTGTTCAATTCGTTACTGTATACGATGCTTCTATCCGCATCGATAAAAATCTATTCAATCGGATTTTAAATGAAAAGAACAATTACCTGATTATACGATATGACAGAACACTTGAAGAAAAAAAAGGATATAAGGAAACTACTTCACCTTCTGGAAGCTTTATCGGATCTCCTGACAGGGTCTATACACGATTTAATTCGCGCAGAACGGGTGACTTTAGTTTAGGATTCACCGCAGAAAAAGATGCCGGTGAACAATTAATATGGTCTCCAGGGAAGAAGCAATACGGAGCGGATTTTGTTTCATTTCATGCTCAGGTAATGAACAAAGGCAGAATAAAAAATCTTGTTCTTGGCGATTATCAGGCGCAATTTGGGCAGGGATTGATTTTAGGGTCAGCGTTTGGCATTGGGAAAAATTCTGAAGCTGTAACAACGGTGCGCAGAGGTAACATTGGGTTCCTCCCTTATACCTCTGTCTTTGAGGCGAGATTTCTGCGCGGAGCGGCTATCTCCTATTCACTTTCCAGCAGACTTACCGCACACGGTATGATTTCTTCGCGATGGCGCGATGGCAGTATCAAACAAGATACACTTGAAGGGGATTTTAATTTTGTTTCCTCATTGCAACTTACAGGCTTGCATCGCACGCCATCCGAATTGGCGAGTCGCAATGCCATGCATGAAAAAAATATCGCAGGTGTTATCAATTACAAGTACAAAACCCTGGATGCAGGATTTTTACTCCATCATACACAATTCAGTGTTCCGCTCGTGCCAAATCCTAATCTATATAACCAGTTTTATTTTCAAGGAACAGAGAATACCAATGCCGGCTTCTTTCTAAACTATAACTGGAAGAATTTTGCCTTCTTCAGTGAAACCGCGTACTCAATAAACCGGGGCACTGGGGTTATTGCGGGTATCATAGGGAGTATAACATCTTCGCTTGATGTATCACTGCTGGTCCGGAAATATGATCGCGACTTCTACACCTTTTACAGCAATGCACTTACGGAAAATACTACCCCGCAGAATGAAACAGGAATGTACTGGGGATGGAAATATGTATTCAACAAAAGGTATTCTTTCTCCGGTTATTTTGATTTGTTCAGATTTCCATGGCTGCGTTACAGAAGCTACTCCCTTTCAACAGGAAGTGAATGGCTCTTGCGTTTCAATTACAAGCCATCAAAAAACATCTACCTCTTTCTGCAGGCCCGTGAGGAAACCAAAGTGAGAAATCTTTCCACTGACACCAATCTATATCAGACTAATGCTGGCACAAAACGGAATTACTGGATTAATGTAGATTATCAGATTTCTTCAAACTTATCTTTTAAAACACGGGCGCAATTCAGCACCTATTTATTCGGAAATAATAATTCACGAGGGATGGTGCTGCTTCAAGATGTTACCTGGCGTTCCGGAAAATTCTCTGTCAGTGGCCGCTACGCGTTGTTTGATACTGATGATTATGACAACCGGCTTTATATCTATGAAAAAGATGTATGGCTTGCGTTCTCCTTTCCGGCATACTATGGTGTAGGTGTAAGAAATTATTTATTACTTCAATATTCAATTTCCAGGAAAGTCGATGTATGGCTTCGATGGGCACATGTTCGGTTAACTGATCGTGATGTGATCGGGTCTGGCAGTGAAGCTATTGATGGAAATATCAGAAATGATGTTAAATTTCAGACACGAATTCGATTTTAAAACGATATGCACGCTGTAAAACTGGTTACTCCAACGGTCTTTTTTATCATCTGCGTTGGCCTTGCACTTTTTGTCCTGGTTTATAAATACATCTTCAGGAATAAAAAATAACAGCGTAGTTAATCAAACTCCTGCTGATTCATCTTATCGTGTCTTACCGCAATCTTGTCGAAAGAGGAGACAGATTGCATTATAGGCTTTGCATTTTTAGCCACCGTAAATCATAATTCTCATGAAAAAGACCAATTTTATCCTGGCCCTGATACTGATATCGCTTGCTTTCCTTTCTATCGCTTCATTTACGTTCGCACAAACGACCAAAAAAACACTGGACCTGCCAGAGTTTAAAAGTATTTATGTGAACTCCAATTATACGGTGTCTGTAAAACAAACCAACAAGCAAGAAGTAATCGTAGAAACACTTCCGGAAATACTTGAACTCACTACCATAAAAGTTGAAAATGGCGTGCTCATGATAAATGTAGAGCGTAAACCTGATAGTCCCAATAAAAGCATCTGGGCCAAGATCGATGATATAAAAGTTAAACCAACCATGAAATTGATGGTGAGCGTAAAAAATATCAACGAACTTCAGGTAAACGGTGGTGGCAAAATTATTTCTGAAAATTCAATTGCCTCAGATTATCTGAATCTGATTTTATCAGGAAGCGGAAGCATGGACCTCGATATTAAAGGAAACAACCTGAAAACTGAGATAAGCGGATCTGGAAATATCACACTAAAAGGTTATGCCGCTTTCAATGACATCACCATGAGTGGAAGCGGAAGTTTGAATGCCTTTGCTTTCGAACTCGAAAATGCGAAAGTGAAAATGAGTGGATCTGGTACTTTGTGAACTAACCGCATCCACAAGCCTTGAAGCTACCGTGCTTGGCAGCGGCACCATAAAACACAAAGGCAACACCAAAAACGTAAGCAAGAAAGTCTATGGATCAGGCGCTGTGGACAGAGCTTATTAACAGAACCGACAGAAAAAAAATACAGAGCAGGTAAAGTTAAAACCTCACCTGCTGCGATAGTCTGTTTCTAATAGATTCTACCACCCAATTCCATAATCCTCACCGTGATTGCTGGAGCCACCCCAGAAGCTTCCATGTTCCCAGTCAAAATAAATTGCATTGATAGGTCCACTGGTGCGGTCATCAAATCTCAGTCGGTAGCCCATGCGTTGTAATTCCTTGCGCACATAAGGCGGAGTGCTGTCATGCAGTAAAAGATTTCCTGCTTTTGCATCCCGGTCTTCTCCACCTAAGGAAAGACGCAGTTGATCGCTATTGATATTGGGTGCTTCAGTGGCTTCCTGCACAGTCATTCCAAACTCTACCACATCCAGGAAAAACTGCAACAGGTTTTGATCTTGCGTATCGCCACCCTGGACGGCAAATGACAAAAATGGTTTGCCATCTTTCAAAGCCATGGTTGGTGTCAAGTGTTACTCGTGGTCGCTTACCGGGCTCCACCACATTATAAGGATTCTCCTTCGGATTGGTTACAAAGCTTTGCATGCGCTGACTCATACCTATTCCGGTTTTACCGGCAATACAGGCAGGATTCCATCCTCCGCTTGGTGTAATGGAAACAACCCAACCCTCTTTATCTGCCGCTTCTACAGAAGTGGTTCCCAGAAAAACCTGATTCAGATATTCTTCCGACAATGGTGATGTATAGGTATCAACCGATGCCTGTGTTAATTCTTTCAGATAATCCTTGTATGGATTCACTTTGCCTTCGAAAGGATAAGGATCACCGGGAGCAGCCTTTGGATCATTGCGCTCCCAGTTAATGGCTTTTATTCTATCCTTTGCATACTCTTTGGATAACAATCCCTTGATTGGTTCTTCTGGTGCGAAGTATGGATCTCCATAATAAAAATCGCGATCAGCAAATGTTAGGTTCATCACCTGATAGAGTGTATGAATATATCTTGCAGAGTTGAAGCCCATCGCCTTCAGATCAAAATTCTCCAGCATGTTCAATGCCTGTAGCATCACCGGGCCTTGTGTCCACTGTTGCATTTTATAAACATCAATTCCTTTGTAATTAACCATCGTTGGTTCTTCAGTAATTACCTTCCAGTTGGCGAGATCTTTTTCTGTTATCAAACCACCTTGCTCCTGACTGCCTCGTGGCAAATTCCTTGGCAATATCACCTTTGTAAAACCGATCATAGGCAGCATAGATGGCTTCCTTACGTGTCTTTCCTTTCTTCAAAGCCTGCTGTTCAGTTTCCACGAGTTTTTGAAGGGTTGCCAATAAATCCTTCTGAACAAATATTTCTCCTGCACTGGGTGCTTCACGTTTTTCTCCGAGGTGCGGAAGAAATACTGCCTTCGAATAAGGCCATTGCTTTAATCTCTCTTTTTCACGCTCAAAACTGTTGGCAGTTTGCGCTTCAATAGGATAGCCTTCCGACAATTGCATGGCAGGTGTAAGTACATCTTTCAAACTCATGGTACCATATTCGGCAAGCATAACCATTAACCCGCCTGGCGTACCGGGGGTAACAGCAGCCAACGGACCATACTGTGGCGGGTAATTCATTCCTTTGCTTTTAAAGAAATCAGCCGTTGCTCCTGTTGGCGCTACACCCAAAGCGTTTATAGCGATTACCTTTTTTGTTTTCGGATTGTATATCAGCGCCTGTGTTTCTCCTCCCCAGCTTAGCACATCCCACATGGTGCATGTAGCCGCAAGCATGGCACATGATGCATCAACTGCATTACCCCCTTTGCTGAATATCATGGCACCTGCCGTAGCGGCCAAGCGGTTTTCCGGTAATCGCCATCCAGTGTTTACCATGCAATGGAGGTTTTTGTGTGGTTACAGGAAGATTGTTGAACGATTGACCGGTAGCAAGGAAACTGATTCCCGCTACAATCACACCGAGGGTTAATAATTTTATTTTCATTGCTTTTCGATTAGCTTTAATTGAAGGTTCAAGATATGAAGATACCTGAATTTAGATCTGCCTGAAAGCATTGCCTGCGGGAAGGATTAAAAGTTCCACCAACGGAAATAATATGAATCAAAATCATGAAGTAATCACCAGATTTTATCAGGCATTTCAGCAGCGTGACTGGAAAACCATGCAGGCATGCTATCATCCAGACGCAAATTTTTCTGATCCTGTGTTTCCCGTTTTGAATGATCAGGAAGTAAAAGCGATGTGGCATATGCTCTGCGAAAACGCTCAAAACTTTTCATTACAATTTTCAGAAGTAGCTACCAACCAAAACCAGGGCACTTGCCGGTGGGATGCCCGATATACATTTTCACGCTCAGGGCGCAACGTTCATAATATTATTCACGCGCGTTTCGACTTTAAAGATGGTTTGATCATCAGACATACTGATAGGTTTAACTTCTGGCGCTGGAGCAGCATGTCATTGGGATTTACCGGTATTTTACTGGGATGGTCACCTTTTCTGAAGAGAAAAGTCCAGACAACAGCCCGAAAAAGTCTCATGAATTTTATAGCCGAACATCCCGAATACCTGATATAAGAGACTTATTTATGATTTTTTTTCAAAAATGGGCCTTTGGATGGCCAAAAAGAGGATAATTGGAAAAAACTATTACCTTTGATACGTTAATAAAATAATTCCTACCTGAAGTACTCAACTAATCGTGTTTATTACTGGTCCGGCATTATAGAATTAGCAAGAACATTTATCACTTAATTTCAAAAACAAAAATGAACATTTATGTAGCAAACATTCCCTGGAAGGCATCCGAGGAACAATTGAAGCAGTTATTTGCCGAGTACGGTGAAGTAAGCTCTGCTAAAATCATCATGGACAAAGTTACACAGCGCAGCCGTGGCTTTGGATTTATTGAAATGGCAGATGACACAGCCGGTCGCAATGCAATCAACGAGCTAAACGGAGCTGATTTCATGGGAAAAAACCTTGTCGTAAACGAAGCACGCCCTCGTGAAGAAGGTAGTGGCGGTGGTGGCAGTCGTGGTGGAAACCGTGGTGGAGGCGGTGGCTTCCGCAGAGGTGATTTCAATAAAGAATATTAATTCGGTTTGAAATAGAGAAAGTATAATGCCACACTCTAACCAGTGTGGCATTTTTGTTTTTATCCTTTTGTCTGCCGAATAAAACCTATTATTTCTTAGGCACTGTAAGTTCCTTCTCCTATTTTTGCCCGCCTGATTAAAAAATTATGGAACAAGAAAATCTTGCGCGGTGGGTAGATTTGATTTCAAAAGAAATTAACCAGCCCGTTAAAAACGTTACTGCAGTTGCTCAACTTCTCTCCGAAGGATCGACCGTACCATTCATATCACGATACCGAAAAGAAATGACCGGCAGCATGGATGAAGTGATGATTACAACCATCCGCGATCGTATCGAACAATTGCAGGAATTAGATAAGCGCAGGGAAACCGTAATCACCTCTATTGAAAAGCAGGGCAAACTTACTCCGGAATTATTGTCTGCCGTTGTAATGGCACAAACCCTTGCTGAACTTGAAGATATTTATTTACCATACCGGCCCAAGAGAAAAACACGGGCCAGTGTAGCCAGGGAAAAAGGACTTGAACCATTGGCACAAAAGACTATTTGATCAGGAAAATCTTGATCCCGAAGACATTTGCTCAGACTTTTGTCGATTCAGAAAAAGGCGTGGCCACTGCACAGGAAGCACTTGAAGGTGCCCGTGATATTATGGCAGAATGGGTAAGTGAAAATCCTGATACAAGAAAACGAGTTCGTGAATTATTCTGGAGTGAAGGTTTGATTGAATCACGTGTTTTTAAAAGTAAGGAAGCTGAAGGACAAAAATTCAAAGACTACTTTGAATGGAGTGAACCCATCACCAAAACACCTTCACACCGGCTACTTGGCTATGCGCAGGGGAGAAAAGGAAGGAATACTGGCACTGGATATTTTTCCACCTGAAGAACTGGCAATCAGTTCAATGGAACATCAGTATATCAAAAAGGAAAATGCTGCCGCTGAACAAATCAAACTTGCGATAAAAGATTGTTATAAGAGATTACTGCGTCCTTCCCTGGAAACCGAAGTCCGCATGGAATCAAAGATGAAAGCCGATGAAGAAGCTATTAAAGTCTTTGCCTCCAATTTGAAAGAACTTTTGTTATCGGCTCCTTTGGGTCAGAAAAATGTATTGGCGCTGGACCCAGGCTTCAGGTCGGGTTGTAAAGTGGTGTGTTTAGATCGTCAGGGTAAACTGCTACATTATGATGTGATCTATCCACACGAGCCACAGCGCGAGAACACCAAATCAGCCGCATTGATAAAATCACTTTGTGAAAAATTTGATATCGAAGCAATTTCAATCGGTAATGGAACTGCCGGCAGGGAAACTGAATCATTTGTAAAATCCATTGGATCTGCCACATAAGATTGTGGTGATGATGGTGAATGAAAGCGGTGCTTCCGTGTATTCAGCATCGGAAGTTGCACGTGATGAATTTCCTGATAAAGATGTAACGGTGCGCGGTGCTGTTTCCATTGGAAGAAGATTGATGGATCCGTTGGCTGAACTGGTTAAGATCGATCCAAAATCAATTGGCGTAGGGCAATATCAGCATGATGTAGAGCAAACAAAATTAAAGCAAGGGTTGGATGATGTGGTGATGAGTTGCGTAAACTTGTTGGTGTCGAAGTAAATACGGCCAGTAAAGAATTACTCTCTTACGTGTCTGGATTAAGTCCGGCTTTAGCGAAAAACATTGTTGAATATCAGAAATCAGCATGGTCCGTTTAAAGACCGCGAATCATTGATGAAAGTTTCGCGACTTGGTGAAAAAATATTTGAACAGGCAGCAGGTTTCTTACGCATTCGTGAAGCGGAAAATCCATTGGATGCCAGTGCCGTGCACCCAGAAAGTTATCCGGTTGTTCAACAAATGGCTGCAGATCTGGGATGTTCTGTAAAAGAACTGATGAGCAGCAATGAACTTCGTAAGCATCTTGATTTAAAAAAATATGTAACGGAAAAAGTAGGACTCCCTACACTGACTGATATTTTAACTGAACTTGAAAAGCCAGGTCGTGACCCTCGCCAGACGTTTGAAGTATTCAGTTTTACGGAAGGAGTAAATACCATCGGTGATTTGAAAATAGGAATGTTATTACCCGGCATTGTTACCAACGTAACCAACTTCGGTGCCTTTGTGGATATTGGTGTGCATCAGGATGGATTGGTTCACATCAGCCATATCTCTGATAAGTTTATTAAAGATCCAAAAGAAGTTGTTGCTGTTCAACAAAAAGTAAAAGTTACGGTGGTAGAAGTGGATACGGCTCGTAAGCGCATAGGACTTTCCATGAAGAGCGATCCGTTCGCTGATCAACCTGCTCCGGCACCTAAACAAAAAACTGCTCCAAGAGAACAGAAAGGTCCGCAGAAAGAAAATAGAAACAGACCCAACGATCGTTTCAAGGAGAAACCCAAGGAGAAGGAAATCAGCATGGAAGAAAAACTGGCTATGCTGGTGAATAAGTTTAAAAAATAAAAGACCTGAATGGATCTTACGGAAGAAGAACTTACCATCATCCAAAATCTGGCCAAAGCCGGAGGCACAGGAAACGTGATGGAGTTCTTACGCTTCAGTCCATCGGATTTTGAAAAGGGATTCTCTATTGCCAACGAAATGCAGAATAAGGATCTGGTGAAATTGCTTTATTCCAACTTCAATAAAAATCTTATCGTAGTAGAAACTACACTATTGGGTTACAACGCATCCAGGCATAACAAATAGAAGTTATTCGCTTCGCAGTGATTTGATCGGATTCTGAATGGCAGCTTTTATCGATTGATAGCTGACCGTGAGCCAGGCAATCAAAAAGGCCATGCGATCCGGAAATCAAAAAGATCCATACGCTGATATCGATGCGATAGGCAAAGTTCTGCAACCACCAATGCTCCATCACATACCACGCTACGGGCACAGCCATCACGAACGATAATAGAATCATCTTGGTGAAATCCATCGATAGAAGAACAACTACACCTTGCACGGAGGCTCCCAATACTTTCCTCACACCTATTTCCTTGGTGCGCAGGTTGGTGATGTAGGCGGATAACGCAAACAAACCGATGCAAGAAACAAAAATGGCTAAGCCTGAAAAGATGGCAAACAATCTACCCGATTGCTGCTCGCCTTTATATTGTTCGTTGATGTTTTGATCCAGGAAAGAAAATTTAAACGCTTGCTCTGGCACCAACTGATTCCATTTGGCTTCAATGGATTGAATGGCAGAAGGTATTTGTCCTGCTTTGATTCTCGCAACGACATATTGACTTACACCACCAAAACCTTCATTACTCTGAATCACCAATGGTGTTACTTTATCGCGCAATGAATTAAAGTTAAAGTCTTTGACAATTCCTGTGATCACATAGGGAATTGAAACATTTCCTTCAGGACGCTCTTGTATTTCAATCAATTTTCTTCCGATCGGATTCTCCAGGCCCATAACTTTTACAGCAGCTTCATTGAGCATGATAGAGAGCGAATCTTTGGTATCTTTAGAAAACCATCTGCCCTCCAATAACTCCATTCCTAACGTTTCTCCTAATCCATCAGCGATAATCATCGTCTTGGTAGTTAAGATTTCCGATGATCCTTCAGGCTGAAACTGGATTCCAAAGAAATCTCCTTCGTGCGAAGGAATAGCAAACGAACCCGCAGCACTCTCCACTTCTGGTAATCGTCTTATTTCTTCGATCAGGGTAGTCATGCGCTGTGGCTCGAGGTTAAATCCTTTCTCCACCACCAATACTTGCTCACGATCAAAACCCAACGACTTCTCCGACATGAATTTCATTTGATTCTGAATGACCATCGTGCCGATCATCAGGATGATGGAAATCCAGAATTGAAAAATAACTAATCCATTTCTGATCCACTTACCTTTGGAATGTCCGGTGAAGTTTCCTTTCATCACGACCACCGGATTAAATGATGAGAGAATAAAGGAAGGATATATTCCTGCCAACAAGCCAACGAAAATAGTCAATGCTACCAGGATCAATAAAGACATTACATCAAATGGAAGGGTGAGTTGCTTTTCAGTAAGATTATTGAAATAGGGAAGAATAAAATAAAGAATCGCCACGGCCAACGTCACACCAACAGCACTCAATACAAATGACTCCGTCAGAAACTGAGTAATCAGCTGTTGTTTGAATGAACCCATTACTTTACGGATGCCCACTTCCTTGGCACGCTCGGCAGAACGCGCTGTGGCCAGGTTCATGAAATTGATGCAGGCAATCAGCAAAATTAAAATCGCTACGGATATCATGATGTACACCGAAGTACGATTACCTCCGGGTTTCATCTGAGCTTCCAGATGAATAGGATCTAAATGAATCCCCGTTAATGGCTGAAGAAAATAGCGATAACCATTCCCTTCTTTGCTGTAATCGGCCCATGATTTTCCGAGGTTTTTTTCAATCTGAGCAGCCGCATACGTATCAACCACTTTCGGGATTTTGGCCTCCATCGAAGCAGGATCACTCCCCGGCTTCAATTTAAAATAGGTGTAGGTAGAGAACGAAGTAAAGTTTTCCCGTTTGGTAAATGGAAAGGTTGAAACCGCAATTAATGCACTAAACTTGAAGTGTGAATTGGCAGGAACATTTTCGCAAACGCCACTGACTTTAAATTCCTGCTCACCTGCCCTTAAGATTTTTCCAATAGGATCACTGTTACCAAAATATCGCCTGGCCATTTCTTCTGTCACTACCATTTCATTGGCCTGCCCCAAAGCTGTGGCTGGATTTCCTTGTAGTAATTTGAAATTGAAAATCTTAAAAAAATTCGTGTCCGTAACCGCTACATAATCTTCATCAAACTGGCTTACTTCATCCCGCTCATTTTTATAAGACAAGGAAAAGTTAGGAAAGCCAAACACATTCACAGATTCCTCTACTTCTGGAAAATCACGCTTGATGATGCCTTCGAAGGAATGAGGTACCGCGGAATAATAAGTGGAGTGATTCGGATACTTTCGCTCCAGCACCATGCGATAAATATTTTCCTGATCTGCAAAGAAGGTATCATACGAAAATTCATTTCGCACAAAGAGCACAATCAAAATGCAACTGGCGATGCCTACCGATAAGCCTAATACATTGATCAGCGAATATACCTTTTGCTTTAGCAGACTTCGTAAAGCAATTTTGAGGTTGTTTTTAAACATAGCCTATGGGATTTGGGTGACTATTCCTCTAACGGATTACTCCATAAAAGGTAGATGGTTACCAATGAAAATAAGTTCTGCCAGGAACTCACTTTGTCACATCAGAACCGCTCGGGTATAAACGCGGCTATGTCGATGCTGTTTTTATCTCGATTGATTAATTCTGAAACCAACTTTCCAGTGCCAGGGCCAAGGCTTAAACCCATCATGGAATGCCCTGTAGCCAACACCAGGTTTGTGATTTTTTTACTTCTTCCAAGGTAAGGAAGTCCGTCCGGTGAACAAGGTCTCAACCCATGCCAGATCTCTTCTGCTTTAGGCATGGCCACATTCATTTCAGGATAATAGCGAGGAATGGAATCCACAATTCCCTTTACTCGATTCATGCTGATGCTATGATCAACGCCTGTGATTTCCATCGTTCCACCAAAGCGCAATGAATTTTCCATCATGGGTGTAACTGCAACGCGTGCTTCCAGAAAAATGGAAGGCACGCGTACATTCTTTACCATGTTTGGGATGGTGAAGCTGTATCCTTTTCCCGCCTGCATCGGCAATGATAAATCTAACTTGGCGGCCAGCAGTCCCGACCAAGAGCCTGTAGCAATGACCACATCATCAAATGAAAAATCTCCCTGATCCGTTTGAATGGTTTTGATCTTACCCGATTCAATAATAAAATCCTGAACGGTGGTACTCGTTTGAAATTTTACATGCTTCTCTTTCAGAAAAGTGATGAGCTGATTGACTAATGACTGTGGTGTGATGTGCGCATCGCCTGGAAAATAAACGCCACCACGTGCTTTCACTTTTACTTCCGGTTCCAACTTCTGTACTTCCTCTGCTGAAATCACATGCGCTTCGATGCCATGCTTATTAGCAAGCGCAGCAGTTTCTGCTTCTTCATGCTCGGTCTCTTTCGTTTGATAGAGCATGAGCAGTCCGCGCTCGTGATACCCAAAATCAAAAGGAAGCTCTTGGGCCAGCTGCTGATACATGGCCTTACTTAACAAACTAATTTCTTTTAACGCAGGTGCAGCTTTCGCCACATGCTCTTTCGTGGAGCTCTTATAGAAATGGTAGCCCCACTTGATTAAATCGCCACTCAGGCGAGGCTTCACATAAAACGGACTCGTAGAATTAAACATCCAGCGAATGCCTTTTGAAATCATGCCCGGTGCCGCCAATGGAATAAGATGGCTCGGCACAATCATGCCCGCATTGCCAAATGAGCAACCGTCTTTTAAATCACTTTGCTCAATGATGGTGACCTGATGCCCTGCTTTTGTAAGGTAATAGGCAGAACTCAATCCGATAATTCCACCTCCGATAATTCCGATATTGCTCATGATGCTACCGAAAAATTAAATAACCTGAAATCCATACGCATATGGATCATCATCCGGATCAATCTTAATGGTGTTATATCCGTAGATTTTCGCCCAGCCTTCCACACTTGGAATGATTGCCGGCTTACCATTCAGTTCTGTCACCTCTTCAATTCGCCCAATGAATTTTGATCCGATAATGCTCTCATGAATAAAATTCTCTCCCTTTTTCAATTTCCCTTTTGCATACCATTGAGCAAGACGCGCAGAGGTACCAGTGCCACAAGGTGAGCGATCAATCGCTTTATCTCCATAGAATACAGCATTGCGCGCAGTCGATGTTGGATCAATTACTTTTCCTGCCCATAGAATATGACTACATCCGTTTATTGTTGGATTCTCTGGATGAACGAACTGATATTTCCTATTAATATTTTTTCTGAGTTCGCGACTCCAGCTGATCAGTTGATCGGCAGTAAAATTTTCAAGGCCAGGAAAGTTTGGCTGAGGATCTACAATCGCATAAAAATTTCCACCGTATGAAACATCCAATGTTAATTCACCCAGGTCAGGACATTCTGCGGTAATATTTTCTGCTGCAAGATAAGCCTTCACATTCGTGATCTTCACCGACTTCACTTTCTTGCCTTCCTGTTTGTATTCCACGCGAACCAGGCCCGCAGGAACTTCAAGATTTAAAACGCCTTGTGTTTTTGGTGTGACCAGACCCTCTTCGATGGCAATCGTCACGGTGCCGATTGTTCCATGTCCGCACATAGGAAGACATCCACTCGTTTCAATAAACAATATTCCAATATCATTGGCCGGATCAGAAGGCGGATACAAAATACTTCCACTCATCATATCATGGCCACGCGGTTCAAACATGAGGCCTTTGCGTATCCAGTCAAACTCGCGCAAAAAGTGTTGCCGTTTTTCGCTCATGTTTTTTCCTTCGAGGATAGGTCCTCCACCGGCCACTAATCGGACAGGATTGCCGCAGGTATGAGCGTCTATACAAAAAAATGTTTTGTTCATATTCTAGAAATTATGATTAGGCCGTAAGAAAAAAAACAGAGCAAGGCAACAATATTGTTTCAATTTGCCTTCTGCTTTTTATCTATTGCCTACTTCTTACTCCATTCATTATTCCTCAGTCTCCAGATCTTCAGCGGATTTAACTCCTGTAACTCATACGGTAAAATTGAATCAGGAAAATTCTGAAAAGAAACCGGACGTGCAAATCGTTTGATCGCATCAGCTCCTACCGCACTGAAACGCGAATCGGTAGTTGACGGGTAAGGACCACCATGTTGCATGGAAGGACAAACTTCTACACCGGTAGGTACTCCGTTCACAACTAAACGACCTGCTTTCTCAACAAGGATATTGAGTAAACTCGAATGCCTTGTTAACTCTGCTTCATCGGCCATCAGCGTTGTGGTCAACTGACCATGGGTACGGTTGACAACAGCGTGAAGTTCATCTGAATTTTTACAACGGACAATCAATGAGAAAGGACCAAACACTTCTTCTGCAAGCGATGGATTTTTTACAAACTCATCTGCGCCCACGGAAGCAACCAATGGATGCCCCTGGGAAGTTGAACCTTCCGATGCAGATTGACCTTCTACCTTCACTCCCTTCTGCGCCAGTGTCTGAGTTAATTTTTTTGAGTAATTATCAGCAATGCCCTGATGAAGCATCGTGCCAGGCAACGCTTTATTAATTTCAGCAGATAACGCGCTGATGAATCGATTCAATCCATCACCTTCCACTGCAATGATGAGACCCGGATTAGTACAAAACTGTCCTACACCCAATGTAATCGACCCTGCTAATTTGCTTGCTGTACTTTCGGCTTCGCGTGATAAAGTATCAGGTAAAAGAATTACCGGGTTGATACTGCTCATCTCAGCAAAAACCGGAATGGGTTCTGGTCGTTGATTCGCAAGATCAAATAATGCTTTCCCTCCTGCCAGTGATCCTGTAAAACCAACTGCTTTTGTAAACGGATGCTTCACCAATGCTTGCCCTGTTTCAAAACCTGCTCCATGCACATGCTGAAATACACCTTGTGGCATACCCGTTTTTTCGATTGCTTTTGAAATAGCATTTGCTACCAGTTGAGATGTTTCGGCATGGGCGGGATGTGCTTTTACAATCACTGTACATCCGGCTGCCAATGCAGAAATAGTATCGCCACCCGCTGTAGAATATGCCAACGGAAAATTAGCCGCACCAAATACTACTACAGGCCCCATAGGTACCAGCATTTTTCTGATGTCAGGTTTGGGTGCGGGCGTGCGATCAGGAATGGCTGTATCAACTCTTGCTTCAACCCATGAACCATCTTCCACCAGATCAGCAAACATGCGACAATGACCCGTGGTGCGTCCGCGTTCATTGATGATGCGTGCCTCTGGCAAATTAGTTTCCCTCATGGTGGTAGTGACTAATTCCTGCCCCAATGCTTCTATCTCATCCGCTATAGCGCGAAGAAATTCTGCTTTCTTCTTTCCTGAAAAATTCTTGTAAGAAAGAAAAGCCAGCTGCGATTCATTAAGAACAGCATTTACTTCCTGCAGGGTTGCATCGGTGTATTTCATAGTTGTAAGTAATAAATATCAAGTAGAAAGAAAAAGTATCAGCACATAACAGCTGTCATGTCTTGATACTGTTGACTAATGTCTTTTGTCTAAAATCTAAAGAGAAGGTCTGCTGCTAATTCCATCACGAATTATTTTCAAAATCCGTTCACGTTCTTCTCCTGCCAGCGTTAAACGCGGAGCCCGCACGGTTTCTGAACCAATGCCTGCCTCTTGCTCAGCAAGTTTAATATACTGTACAAGTTTTGGATGAAGGTCCAGCTCAAGCAACGGTAAAAACCAACGATAAATTTTCAGTGCCTCAGCAATCTTGCCCGCTTTTGTAAGTTTATACACAGCCACAGTCTCTCTTGGAAACGCACACACCAGGCCGGCCACCCAGCCATGTGCACCAAGCATGAATGCTTCCATGGCAATGGTATCCACACCACACAAAATTTTATAGCGATCACCAAACCTATTTATCAAACGGGTAACATTTGATACATCGCGGGTAGATTCTTTTATTGCCTGAATGTTTCGGTTCTCCGCTAACTCACCAAACATATCCAGGGTAACTTCCACTTTATAGTCAATCGGATTGTTATAAATCATGATGGGCAGACTGGTCGATTCAGCCACCGCTTTAAAATACGTTACCGTTTCACGATGATCTGACTTGTAACGCATGGGAGGCAGCAACATCAAACCTGTTGCACCACATTTTTCTGCTTCATGCGCCAGCATCACCGCCTCGCGTGTGCTACCTTCAGCGATATTCATCACCACCGGAATTTTACCAGCCACTTTATCAACGGTAAATTTTACGAGATCAAATTTCTCATCATTACTCAAAACGCTTGCTTCACCCAGGGTGCCACCCAGAATGACGCCTTCTACACCTGCTTCAAGCTGTGCACGAAGATTTTTTTCAAACAGAGGAAAATCAAGTTTATCATCAGATGTAAACTTGGTGGTGATTGCCGGATAAACTCCAGTCCATTGAACAGCCATATTCAGAATTTTAGGTTTATAATTCAAAATTAAGTTACCCAGATGGATAAAGATTTGCCTCGTCTGGTTAATTATGGTACTATATTGACCAATAATAAAGCATTTCGTGTGTATTTTTGATCAAAATAGGCCATACGTGAAAGTAATTCCATTCAGTGTACCCAAAACATCCCGTGAGGCTTTCCGCATTCAGGTGGATAATCTTCCTTACCTCTACGACAAACTTCACCAACATCCTGAAACACAAATCATGTTTATTGAAAAGGGGGAAGGCACACTCATTGCGGGTGATTATGTGGGAAGATTTTCAGCGGGAAGTTTATACCTGATTGGCAGCAGTCAACCGCATGTGTTTCGTAATGACGACCCGTATTATAAATCAAAAAGTAAACTACGGGTGCAGGCTGTTTCCATTTACTTTGATGAACGATATGCCGGAGAAAGTTTCTGGCAACTGGATGAACTTCGCAGGGTTCATCAATTTTTATTGCAGGCTGGCGTAGGATATCGCATTCAGGGAAAAACACAAGCGCAACTAACACAACTTATCCTTGAACTCATTCCATTAAAAGGAATAAATAAGCTGATTCACTTTTTTCAATTACTCAAAGCGCTGAGTGAGTCCAAGGAATTAATTCCTCTGTCTATCACCGGGGCCGCTGCAAATTTCAGTGCCACGGAAGGCAAGCGCATGAATGACATTCTTCAGTTTACGTTTAATCAAAGCCATCGCAAAATAAAAATTGAAGAAGTGGCAGAAGTGGCTAATCTATCAACTGAGGCATTTTGCCGCTACTTTAAAGTGCGAACACGAAAAACATATACTACCTTTTTGAATGAAGTGAGAATAAGCAATGCCTGTAAGATGTTGATTAAAAAAGAAAATAACATACAGGAGATATGCTACGATGCTGGTTTTGCCAACTTATCGCATTTCAACCGGACTTTTAAAAAGGTGACTGGTAAAACACCAAAAGCATATATGCTTTGAAATCAAGCACGTTTTAATTCAAGAATGGTAATCTCTGGAGGCATACCCACACGACCTGGATATCCCAGATAACCAAATCCACGATTGACATACAGTGCCTGATTATTATCCTGATATAAACCTGCCCATTGCTTGTAGGCATATTGGGATGGACTCCATTTAAATCCACCAATCTCAACTCCGAATTGAAAACCGTGTGTATGCCCCGAGAGCATCAGATCAATGTCATTGTAACCGGGCCTGACCTGTGCATCCCAATGGCTTGGGTCATGTGAAAGTAAAATTTTCGTGCTTGCTTCTTCTGTGCCTGCATGTGCGAGGTCAAGTTTACCGTACTTGGCAAACCGGCCTGCGCCCCAGTTCTCAATGCCCATGATGGCAAGTTTTTCGCCACCCTGTTCGATAATCCTGTTTTCATTCATTAACAAATCAAAACCAAGCAAACGGTGAGCTTCTATCAGATCCTTAAAATTCCGTTGCTTGGCTTCTTTTGTTGACCAGTTTTTATAATCACCATAATCGTGGTTGCCGGTTACCGAATAGATACCCAACGGAGCCTGGAGTTTATTAAATACATCTATGTATTCTTTGACCTCACTTGCCTCATTATTCACCAGATCTCCTGTAAAGAAAATCATATCTGGCTTTTCATTCATTACCATCTCCACGCCTCCTTTCACTGCTGTCTTATTAAAGAAACTCCCCGTGTGAATGTCTGATAACTGGGCAATACGTACTCCTTCAAATGACTTTGGCAGGTTGGGTATCTTTACTGAAATACGTTTTACACGATAGTCATGAGCTCCCGAAATAATGCCATATGCCATTGCACCAAAAGGAATAGCCGTTGCTGCCAGTGCAGCGTTGGTAAGAAACTGTGAGCGTGAAATCACTTCTCCGGGTAATGAACTGGCAGGTTTATTTGAAAAAGATTTTGAAATCCAGCGAACCAGGCGCTGACCATCATCGATCAATAAAAAGAATACACCAAATAATTTTGAAAAATAGGTGGCGAACAAGCCTGTCAAAATCCAGTTGCGCATACCGCTGCTGATCTTATATGGATCACCAAACATCCACCAGCTCATTGCTGCAATACAAAGGATGGTCGGTATCCAGAATCCATAACGTACGAATGATTTCCATGCAGCAGGCCAGTCTTTACTTACATTCAACACGGCCTGAAAGACATAGATGTCAATCAGGAGAAAAGCAAGCACAAAAAATAAAAAAGTCATGATTCTGTATTTCATAAATAAACCATCCAACAACCATAGTCGCTGGATGGTTCAAATTATTTTACCGGTATTAGTTTAAGGCAACATCTGATTCCGGAGATTCTTCTTCACTGGACCTGGTCTTAAACAAATAGGCTTTCAATCTTGCAGAAAGCAAATACATTACCGGCACCATGAATAATGTCAGGAAAGTTCCAAAGATCAATCCAAATATCATGGTCCATGATAGCGGTCCCCAGAATGCTACGTTATCACCACCGAAGTAGATATGTGGATCGAATTCAGAAAATAAGGCTACAAAGTCAATGTTCAAACCTACTGCAAGCGGAATCAATCCAAGTGTAGCGGCCATCGCTGTCAGTAAGACAGGCGTCATGCGGGTCTTTGAGGCTTCAATGATTGCAGCCTTTAGTTCCATGCCTTGTGAAATAAGGAGATCGGTAAATTCTACCAGCAAAATACCATTGCGAACCACAATACCGGCAAGTGCCATCAAACCCACACCGGTCATTACAATCGAAATCTCCATACGGAAAAGAGAGAATCCAATCAACACACCAATGATACTCAATACGATTTCAGACATGATAATTAATGGTTTGCTGACCGAGTTAAACTGTAAAACCAAGATCATGAAAATAAGACCCAATGCTATCAGGCCTGCATTGCCAAGGAAGTCAGAAGTTTCTTTCTGTTGTTCCTGAGCACCCGTTAACTTTATTTCTACCTGTTCAGAGTATGACAAATTTTTAAGATTCTCTTTAATTTCAGCAACTACCTGATTTTCATTAAAACCACTCAGTACATTTGATGAAAGTGTGATAACTCGTTTTGAGTCAATTCTACGAATACCCGCATAACTGTTTGAATATTCTATCTTGGAAAAAGAAGACAATGGTACCTGGCGAACAACACCACCCATCGTCATATCCCGGAATGTAATGGGCAAATTCATCAACATATTAATATCGTTTCGTTGTGATTCTTTGATACGAAGCTGAATTGGATAATCGTCATTCGCATCGCGGAATTTTGAAATTTCACTGCCATAAATTGCGGTGCGAAGTATGCCTCCAATCTGTGCAGTAGAAATTCCTTCCCGGTTTGCTTTCTCACGATCAATATTAATTACGATTTCAGGTTTATTGCTTTCAAAGTCAGACTTTAATTCTTCTACACCGGGTATCTGTAATGAATCCAGGAAGCGTTTAGCCTTATCAGCTGTTTTTACCAGCACATCAAAATCATCCGCTCCAATCTCGATGTTGATTGGCTTACCGGTAGGAGGTCCGTTGGCTTCCTGATTTACAGAAATCTCAGCTCCTTTCACTCCCTTTACGGCTTCCCGTATTTTATCAAGATATTCTCGTGTGGATTGTCCACCGCGTTGAGCAAATTCAACAAAAGCCACTGACACTTTGCCCAGGTGGGGCTGAGCATTCGAACCAGAAAACTGGTCTTCAGCAGCTCCAATAGATACATTGGCAATAACCGACTCGACAATCTTATTATCCTTACCTATTACGGCAATCACTTTATCTTCTACGATTTTTGTTACCGAATCTGTAGTCCGTTGATCTGTTCCGATGGGCATACGGATGTATGTAAAAACGAAATTTGGATCACCTATAGGGAAAAACCCTACCGGGGGCTTCCTGATGGCGGTGAATACAATAGAGAAGATGAATAAGGCAATCACCGATGCAATCACTCCTGCTGGCCTCCAGCCGTGAAGACACCATGCAATCATGTTCCTGTATCTTTCCTGAACTCTTGGCCATCCATAGTTTTGAAATTTAGAGATCACTTCTTCCAGCACAAACCGGTGAAGTGAATAAATACCAAACAGGAATACGGTAAAGTTTCCTAAACCAAAAAGCCCGGTGACATACCAGATCAAAGCAAGTGCTGCAAAAATCACTCCCGTGATCTTATATCCTTTTGTAAACTTAGTTCTGCTATGATCATGATCATGCGGTTTCATAAAGTCCGCTGCAAAAACCGGGTTCATGATATAGGCAACCACCAGTGATGCCAGCAAGGCAACAATCAATGTCACGGGTAAAAAGAACATAAATTCTCCTATGGTGCCAGGCCAGAATGCCAGCGGCACAAAGGGAGCCAATACCACCAACGTTCCTGAAAGCACTGGCATGAATACCTCACCAGCTGCAATCTTGGCTGCCTTTCGGATGGGCACTTTGCCATTGTCAAAAACACGGTGTGTATTTTCAATAACTACAATCGCATCATCTACCACGATACCCAATGCCAGTAAGAAAGAAAACAACGTCATCAGGTTAAGTGTAAACCCGATTGATGGAAATATAAGGAACGCAATAAAACTGGAGATCGGCACAGACAACCCTACAAAGATGGCATTGGTTGCTCCCATGAAAAACATCAGTATAATCGTTACCAGTACAAAGCCAATAATTATTGTGTTGATCAGATCGTGAAGGGTCACGCGCGTTTTATCCGACTGATCGGCCGTGATGGTAACTTTCACGCCCGGAGGCAATATATTTGTTTTAAATTCATCAACGATCTCATTGATCTGATCAGAAGCATCAATGAGGTTTTCACCACCCCGTTTCACAACATTTAGCGTAATTACATTCTTCTTGTCAAGGCGGGCAAAACTTTCCTGTTCTTTATGAGAGTCAACTATTTCCGCTATATCCTTTAAATAAAGTTTACCACCGCGTATGGAACCAATGACTGTATTGCCAATTTGTTCCGCAGAGGCAAATTCACCATTCACACTGATGGAACGCTTCATACCACTTACTGACAACTGGCCTCCTGAAACAATCATATTCTCATACCTGATGCCATTGGAAATATCGTCAAAGCTTACTCCTGCCTGGGCAGCTTTAAACATATCTACATTGATCTGAATTTCCCTGTCCAGGGCACCAACAACATCTACATATCGTATTTCCTTTAATGATTCAATACGATCCTGCATCTGTTCTGCATATTTCTTCAGTGTTTGCAAATCATAATCACCGGAAAGGTTTACATTCATGATCGGTAAGGCAGAAATATCAATATCAATTACCTGCGGATCATCCAGCAGGTTAGTAGGAAGTTCAGGTTTGGCACGATCAACCGCTTCCTGTACCTGACGTTTTGCTTCCTTCACTTCTACATCGGTCTCAAATTCAATAATCACATTGGAAAAATCCTGTACCGAGTTTGATGAAACTTTCTTCACCCCGGCAATAGACTTCACCTCTTTCTCAATCTGCTTGGTCACCAGATTCTCTACATCGGTAGGGGCAGCTCCCGGATAAACGGTTGCAACATAAATCTGAGGAAATACTACTTCCGGAAAATTCTCCTTGGGAAGACCGTTATAGGTCATTATGCCCGCCACGCAGATAATGGCAGTAGCCACGTAGATCGCAATTTTATTATCTATCGACCAGCTGGTCGGTTTGAATTCTTTTTCGGTGTCTTGCATAAATTATAATGTTATGATCAGATATAATTTCGAATGTGTCTGTCTATATCTTGATGAACTGGCCATCGTTCAATCCCTGATATCCAACGGTAATAATTTTATCACCAGCCTGCAATCCAGACAATACGTGAGCCTGATTGTCATAAACACCATCGATCTTTATAACCTTCCTTCTTGCCACCAGTTGACCTCCATTGCTCTCAGCCACATACACTACCTTTTCCCCATTGATATCCTGCACGATATTGATAGGAACACTTAAAGCAGAAGGATAGGTCTGGAAAACAACACGAATCACAGCGGTCATGTTTGGCCGAAGCTCCTTAGAAGAAGGAAGTTTTACTTCTACCGGAAACGAACGACTCAGTGGATCTATATTTTTACCAACAAAACTAATCGCTGATTCGAACGTCTTACCTGAATCACTAATGGTAACCGTCACCTTGTTGCCCTTATTGATAGCATTTGCATAGGCTTCAGAAACATTCAATGCTACTTTTAATTCCGAGGTATTGATTACACGAAATGCCGGCAGACCGGGCGCGATATTCTCTCCTATTTTTACATTAACATCATCTACGGTGCCAGTGATTGGTGCTTTAATCCTGGTCATTTCAAGTTGCTCCTGAAGGGTAGCCAGTCTTCTTTCAAGGCCTTCTCTGTTATTCTTTGCCTGCAAGTACTGTACTTCTGTTCCAATTTTCTGCTCCCATAAATTTTTCTGACGTTCGTATACCGTGTTTGCAAGTTCCATGGAACCTTTCACTTCTTCTATTGAACTCAAAAGCAATGAGTTATCAATCTGTGCCAGTGTTTGTCCTTTATTGACTGCGTCACCTTCGCTTACAAGTACTTTGGTAAGCACGCCCATTGACTGAGCACTTACGAGTATATTGTTTTCGGCCTGAATCAAACCCTGTGTTTGAACAAAGTAGTTAAACACCCCTGGATTGATTTCTGCTACTGCCACTTCCTTCGATTTTACATCCGCTATGGTGGTGGTATCAGATACTTTCAGTTCTTTTTCAAGAGCGGCAATATCTTTTTCAAGATCAGCTTTTTTTCTTTTCAATTCCGTAAGCATGGCCGTCTTGTCGGGACTGCATGAAGAAACAATTGCGGCAATGAAGAACACGCTTAAAGCCGAAGTATATAAATTCAATTTCATATCAATAGTTGGTTAAGGGTTATTTCGTTTCATCCGTTAAGGGCAATAATTTTCCGTACGCTTTGTCAAGGTCCACTTTGGCAACCATGGCATCGAACATGGCACCATAAAAATTTGTCTGAGCCTGCCGTAAACTGTTTTCAGCATCAATTACTTCAATGTTTGAGCCAACACCTTGCTCATATTTTATTTTAGTTACTTGCGCTACCCGATTAGCAAGTTCCATATTCGCTCTTTGGGTTTGCAGTGTGGCAATGGCATTTTCAAAAATCAAGGACGATTGTTTGATCTCAAGATCTATTCCGTTCTTCAGACTTCTAAATCCATTATCGATTTTCTGAAGAGCAATCTTTTCCTGTTGAAGTTTATAATGACGCTGCATTCCGGAGAATATCGGAATACTTAAACTAAGACCAATTTGCGAATAGTCATACCATTTATCCGGACCAAGACCACCCTGATCGCTGATGTTTGTATTCGTTTGAAAAAGACCCCTTATCTCGGGCGATTGAGTAGAAAATCCAAAATTGGCAAATGCATTCAGCGAAGGCATAAAGGCCGCGTTCTGGTTTTTCACATTCAGTGCCTGCAATCTCCGATTGGTTTCAAGTACCTGATAATCGGTGCGGATTTTATAATCCCACCCTTCTTTATAGTGATCAAGATTTGTATCAACCTGGGCTTCATTGATATTACCAGCTACTTCCAGGGTTTGATCCATTGGGTAATTCATTTGAAATTTTAATAACTCAAGTCCCAGTTCATTAAGGTTTAAAAATTTATTCCTCTCTACCAAAAGATTATTGAGTGTCACCTGAATTCGGTCAACATCAATAGCTTCTGCAAAACCATTTTGATTTAACGCTTTCGTGTTTCTCAATAAAGAATCAACACGGGCGATGTTGTCAGAAAAAAGTCCGATACGTTCTTTATTAATCAGAACCCCGTAATACGCCTTCATCACTTGCTGGATTATTTGCTCTTTGGTTTGATTTCCGGTTTTAATGGCGAGGTCTTTATACACGGAAGCTGCTTTCAAACCAACCAGGTAAGAACCATTAAAAATCAACTGATTTACACTGGCGCTTACTCCACCATTGGATTGTAACTGGAAGAAGTTTCTTGCGGCAATAACATCACCTTCCTTAATGCCTGGAATATTTGACAAGTCGCCCAGAAATCCGTCCGGACCATTGTAGGTGTTAAAAAATCTGGGAAGTTTTGGATTGTGAACCACCGATGCACTTGCTGAAATTTGAGGAAGACCAATACCGATAGTCTCTTTCACTTTTGCGGTGGCAATCTGCTGATCCAAAAGAGCGTTTTGAACATCAATCGAATTTTTTAATGCATAATCTATACACTGTTCCAGTGTGAAAGACTGTTGTGCCCTTGCCTGCCCTGCCATAAGCAGAACCAACATAAGATACGTTAGGTTATAAACTTTTTTCATTGAAGATATGATTTAATTGAGGGTTGTTACTTCTTTATATTTCTGATATAATTTTTTTCCTTTCTCGGTGCAGAGGCCGTGCACAAACAAATCAAAGAGCTGTGTTTGTACTTCAACAAAATTGAAACGGTCTTTTGGAAAAAGTTCTGGGTTGAATGCAGCCTCGATTAAAATCAACCGTGTGATAGCCAGAATATCCGGTTTGATATCGGATCTGTAATAACCATCAGCAATACCTTGTACAATATTGCGTACCACCGACTGACCGATGATTTTCACTTTATGATCAGTATATAATCCCCATGCTTTGGGATGATATTTCTGAAGGTCAAAAAGCATGGATGGATTCAGATTTTCCATGTCGCGCTTCATACAGACCGAAATCTTGCTTAACTCCTCTATTGAATTTTTTGAAATCTGCGTGATGTCTTCATACTGCCGGAAGCTTCGTTCCAGGTACATCTCTGACATTTTAAATACCAGATCATCCTTATCTGCAAAATGCTGATACAAGGTTTTCTTTGATACCGCCAGGTGCCTGGCAATGTCATCCATGGTTACGCTACGTATCCCATACTTCATGAAAAGCCCTTCTGTGCCTTCCAGGATTTTCTCTCGTGTTTCTGTTTCTTCCATAAGCGGGCGCAAAACTATGGAAACTTTTTACTTTACCAAAGTTTCCATAGTTTCCATACAACGCCCTTTTTCGCTTATTGTTTAGGGTTTTCCTAAAAAAGTTTCAGGATTTTTCGTGAAATGTCATTTCAACCGTTTGAAGTACCTGTTTCGGTATCGGAAGCGGGGGCTTCCCTGTAGCACCATTTTTCTTTCATTTTCTGTTTAATGCGTTCACGTTCATCAGGTGACATTCCAGACCATTTCTCTTTCCAGTAATACTTCCACGGCCCACTTGCGTTATTTCCATGACACCTGCAGCGGCCGAAAGTCCACAGGAAAATTTTAGAAAGCACCAGCAATCCTGCTGTTTGCCAGAAGGTGATGACGGGGCCTGCGAATAATTCAGGCACAAGCCAGTTCCATAAATACTGTGTGAGGGTGATCAATCCGGCAATCAACACAATTGCAAACAAGACACCGATCAAAATTTTTCCTGCCCACATTCCTCGTTTCATAACTTCTCTATTTTAAGTTTTTTAAATTCCTTTTTAACCTTAGGCGTCTGACTGCCTGGATCGGTCTGACGCCTTTACCCAACCACATCATCATAAAACTTTTGCAGGGTTTTACGCAACGCTATAATCGCGTAGCGCTTTCGCGAAAGCAACGTGTTGATGGATACTCCTGTCTCTTCAGCAATTTCCCTGAATCCCTTCTCTTCAATTTCATTCAGAATAAAAATCTCGCGCTGATCGGCAGGCAAACTTGCCAATGCATCGGTAATCTGTTCCCAGATTGCTTCGCGCAATAGCGTAGCCTCCGGACTATTATCCAGATCCGGTAGAATTTCCTGCAGTGTTAACGGTGCATCCTCATCACTACCGGCCAGCAATTCAAAATCTGTACGCTGCGGACGCGAAGCATCCCTGCGATAGCGATCGATGATTTTATTTCGCGCAACACTATATAACCATGATGTTACACGATCGAGTGATTGGATACTGCTGAACCCTTCAATAAACTGGTAAAACACATCCTGAAGAATATCTTCCGCTTCCTCTACTGTAGACACGCGGCTGCGGATAAACCCGAGCAGCTTGTCTTTTTCCTTCAGGAAGGTGTTTTGCTTTAAATCTTGCATTGCCAGTTCCATGTTACCATCTGCGCGTTATGAATGCATAGACGGAGCATCGGGATGAATTATTTTAACAAAGTTGGAAAAAGTTTAGTGATAGCCTAAGTCATTGAACCACAAACCTGCCTGTCGGCAGACAGGGGCACTAAGGCACAAAGATAAACAAAGAGTAATTCGAAATTCTTAAAGATTTCCTTTCTTCAATTCCTCAACAGCAAAATCAACGGCTCTTGCTGTAAGCGCCATATATGAGATTGACGGATTCTGATTTGCAGAAGAAGTCATGCACGCACCATCGGTGATGAACACATTTTTTACTTCATGTATCTGATTCCATTTATTGAGCACCGAAGTTTTCGGGTCTTTGCCCATGCGCGCTGTGCCCATTTCGTGAATGCACAATCCGGGATAGGATTTCGTATCGTCAAATGTATTTATGTTTTTTAAGCCGGCAGCATCCAGCATTTCGGCTGCGCTGTTCATCATGTCTTTGCGCATCGCCCATTCGTTTTCCTTAAACTCACAATCAATATCGGGTAGTGGCAATCCCCACTTGTCTTTCTTCTCTTTGTTCAGTGTTACCTTATTATCATAATGAGGCAATTGCTCTCCCCAGCTGCCGAGCCACATGCTCCAGTCGCCAAGGCCTGCTGCCTCTTCTTTCAATTCAACACCAATCTTATCTGATGCATTGAACCGGCCACGCGAAGCACTACCCTGATAACCAAAGCCTCTTACATAATCACTCCGCTTAGTCTTCTCATTAAGATTTCTAAAGCGTGGAATGTAAATACCATTGGGTCTTCGTCCGAATGTATACTGATCTTTGAATCCTTCATAATTTCCACTCGCACCTACGCGATAGTGATGATCCATCAGGTTATGTCCTACCTGTCCGCTACTGTTACCCAAACCATTTGGAAAAGCATCAGAGATTGAATTGAGTAGTATAAAGGTGGTGCCTATGGTTGATGCATTGAGAAAAATAATTTTTGCGTAATACTCTTCAGTGTTCATGGTTTCGGCATCGATGATGCGAACTCCGGTTGCCTTCCCACTCTCTTTATCATAGATCACTTCCGACACAACAGAATTGGGCCGCAACGTGAGATTTCCTGTGGCACTGGCCGCTGGCAATGTTGCGCTATTGCTACTGAAATACCCTGCGAAAGGACAACCACGATCGCATGCATTACGAAACTGACACGGACCCCGTTGATTTAATCCTCTGCTGAGATTCGCCACACGACCGATAATCATTTTGCGTTCTGGAAAGGTATTGCGTATGCTGCCTGCGATGTGCTGCTCGAGACAATTCATTTCCATGGGTGGAAGAAAATCTCCATCGGGCAGTTGTGGCAATCCTTCGGCTGATCCGCTCACGCCCACAAACTTTTCTACATAACTGTACCAGGGCGCTATGTCTTTATAACGAATGGGCCAGTCTACTCCGTGGCCGTCTTTTGCATTGGCTTCAAAGTCAAGATCACTCCAGCGATAGCATTGTCTGCCCCACGTAAGACTGCGGCCCCCAACATGATATCCGCGAATCCAGTCAAATGGTTTTACCTGATTGTACGGATGCTCTTTGTCGTTGACAAAAAAGTGACTGTTGTTTTCATTGCAAAAGCCACGCACCTGAATGTGTTGTTCTTCGCGCATTTTCTGTGGCACCACATTGCGATGGGGCAACTCCCATGGAGCCAGCGTAGCGGTTGGATAATCCTTTACATGTTCCACCATTGGACCACGCTCCAGTACAAGCGTTTTTAATCCTTTCTCGCAAAGTTCTTTGGCGGCCCAGCCTCCGCTGATACCGGAACCTACTACGATGGCATCGTACGTGTTTTCTGCTGTGGCTTTGATGTTGAGGTTACTCATAAGAGATAAATTGACAATGAATGAACTTCAAATTACTGATTTAAAGAGAAAAAGAAACAGGAATTTTTTTGTGTGGTTAACCGGTATTCCTACCTTGAAAAACCAATTGATTTACCAGGTCACTATGAAGCCTTTTACTCTTCTTGCAGTAACTTTTTTACTTTCAACTTCCCTCATGGCACAGGAAAAAAATGAAGCTGAAAAATTCTGGAACACATTAACCAGACTTTGTGGCAATGCCTATGAAGGTCAGCTTCTTGAATCCGCTGCCAATGATTCCTTCACCGGTAAAAAACTGATTATGCATGTGCGGGCCTGTGATGATAAAACTATTCGCATTCCTTTTTTTGTGGGTGAAGATAAGTCGCGCACATGGGTATTACGCCTCGAAAATAACCGCATTACCTTAAAACATGATCACCGCCATCAGGATGGATCGGAAGACAGGATAACCCAGTATGGAGGTACCGCTACCAATGCCGGCATGTCTGCGATTCAGCTTTTTCCTGCCGATGCATACACCGCTGAACTCATTCCGGCTGCAGCCACTAATGTATGGTGGATCACGCTGGACGAAAAGGTATTTACCTATAACCTCAGACGCATCGGCTCTGACCGGCTCTTTACCGTTACATTTGATCTCACGAAAAAAGTAAGTATACCGGATGCCCCATGGGGCTGGAAGGATTAAAACACTTTGTGTTTAGATTATTAAAATTATTACGTCACGAAAGTAACTCCATTTGTAAAACCGGATAGGACATTCCCAGCGTATCCACCTCTGTGCGGCTCACTGTTTTAAAACCCATACGTTCATAAAATCCTACAGCCTGAATGTTTTGTTCGTTTACATCTACCATCGTAACCTTGAATTCCTTGATGGCATAATCAACCAGTGTTTTTCCGATTCCTTTACCAAACACAGTTGGATGTATAAAAAGCATTTCAATTTTTCCTGCTGCCACACCCAGAAACCCAGCGATGCTGTGTTGTTCATTGCGTACACATCGTAAATGAACAGCTTGCAGGTATTCGTTGAGAATAAGTGGTTTAAAATAAGCGATGTCTTCCTCTTTAAGGAAATCATGCGTAGCCCGCACGGAAGCTTCCCAAACTTCTACGACTTCGGGGTACTCTGATTCGGGGATTGTATCGATATGATAGCTCATTGTTTCATTCTGTGCAGGCGAAGAACATCGGCAAGGGGTGAGGCCTACGGTTGTGTCTGTGCAGTAGGGTCCTTCCGAAGCCGCGTCCTGTCTTCGTCCAGCAAACGTGGAACGAAGATAACACTTATGGCTAGACGTCACCACCTATTGCAGAAGCATTTTATTGGTGGCTGTAACATGTCACCAGTCTGTTTGAACTTTTGCCACTTCTCTGCTTACCTTTTTGTTCAAGAAAGACGCAAATTGTTCATCAGTCATTTTCTCTTTATTTTCTTTTAGTCCCTTCCAAAGTTTTATAAATGTTTTTTGTCCCCCTGCATTGTAAATATTTTTACCAGCCACATGAAGACGGCATTGATACCAACCATAATTCTTTGGGTTCATATTATCATATCGTTTTTCAAAGTCAGCCAGTGTAGTAAACTCGTAACCAGTTGTCCCACCAGCCACAACCATTTCAGGAAATACCTCTAATGCTGGTAAATTGGTCGGCTCTCTTTCGGCTATATAGGTATGAAGCATAATGTTGCAGAATAATTCCTGCATCCAAAGTCGTTGCATTGTTAATCCACCTAGTTCGTGGAATCCGTGTCCAAGTTCATGAAGCGCTAATAAGTCAAAGAACGCCATCATACTCAATGTACCATCAGCGGTTGTATAAGCCTTTCGAAGTTGGTTAGCTAAGTCAATTGGAAGTTGGTCAAGGGGTGGAATGAAACTTTTCCAAAAGTCGTTGTCCTCTGACGCAATAATCAATCGTTCACTGTCTGGATAATGAGGCATTCCATATACTGGAAATGTCGCGTATTTTTTCCAATGCTCAGGATTCAATATGAAGAGACTTACCTTTGGTTTAAAACCCACAAGTCCTCTTACGTACTCAATTGTCCTTTCGCAGCGTCCAACAATTACCTTCGCTCTTTCCTCATTACCTGGGCTATAATATGCCTTAATCGAAAATCCAGTCAGTTCATTTAGGTCAGTATATGATTGAGACTTTGACGTCCAAGAAAGTCAATAGACTCAAAACGAATATTGATATGTATTTATATGTCTTCATTTTGTCAATTGTTTAGGTTAAACAGTCACCGTTAATATTGCCGAATTACCAAGGATTTCACTGTAGTTTGATAGCAAACCAGATTTGTCCTATGTAAACGGGCTTCACGCTTTTCCTCGTATTCATTGCCCAAACTGCAAAGAGCGTAAAGTCTGTCCATTACCAGTCACCCGAAACGGAGTACGTAACGAAATTCCGGATTAGAAGATGGGCAACAATTCAAATTTGTAGTTTGTTATGAAAATAAAAGTCAAGCCCTTTTTTACCTCCATCACTATACCAATACATATCTGTTGGTTTTGAAATGGTCGGGCTGAAATTGAGCTTGTTTGGATGTTCACTTTCTTGAGTAACTATAATATCTGGTCGTAATGGTAAATTAAATTCAGCTTTCGTTCTAAGGCCCTCTGAAAGTTCCACGTTATAATTCTCATGTTTTCATATGGATACTTCTACTATGCTGTTCAAAGAATGTCAAGAAACCTATATCTCTCTATTATCCATCCAAAATACAACCCTTCCATTATAAATCCTATGATCCTTCAAGTGCTTCGTTCCCCTTAATTTCCTTACTTTTAAATCCGGCATGCAACACACATTAACGTATAAGAACTCCACGCTCTCCTACCAGCAATCCGGGCACGGAGATAACGTGTTGTTGCTCTTTCATGGTTTTGGTCAGCACCATCGTGCGTTTGCTGCCCTCACCGAAACACTGTCCTTGCAGTATACACTCTATGCCTTCGATCTTTTTTTTCATGGTGCCAGTGAATGGAATGAAGGTGAGCAACCCCTGGAGAAAGAAATGTGGAAAGAGATCGTATCGCAATTTCTACGAGAACATAACATTGAAAAATTCAGTGTGCTGGGTTTCAGTCTCGGTGGCAAGTTTGCGTTTGCTACGCTGGAACTCTTTCCCTCACAGATAGAAAACATTCTTCTGCTCGCACCGGATGGAATCAAAACCAGTGTGTGGTATAGCCTGGCTACTTACCCGTTGTTGCTGCGCAGGTTTTTTAAAAGCATGATTTTGAAACCGGGTCGCTTGCACGCCATCACATCACTCTTACATGCGTTGCATGTGGTGGATAACGGATTGCTTCGCTTTGCGGAGTCGCAGATGGATACACAGGAAAAACGGGAACGTGTTTATTACTCATGGGTTGTGTTCCGTCATCTGCATGTTGAGATGAAAAAAATAGCCAGAACTCATCACACAGCATGCCATCCGGCTTACGCTGATTACGGGAAGGCATGACAAAATCATCACCAGCCATAACATGCAGCGGCTGTTACGTCATCTGCAGGATTATAAACTTGAAGTACTGGATACCGGACACAATGGTGTGATTGCCGGAAGTATTCCTGTAATCAGCCAGGGCGTATGACCTCCTGGTTTAAAACAACCCGCCACTGTGTTTAACAAGTCAATGAAAATTTTTATTACTTTTATATCAACAAAACTTTATTACTATGTCAAAAGGAATGGATCGTAAGAAAGATGAGAAGAAGAAGCCCACAAAAACACTGAAAGAAAAGCGGGCTGAAAAGAAAGCAAAGAAAGGTAACTGATTGCTTTCCTTGCATTAAAAAACAAACGCCCGATCTTTCAACAAGATCGGGCGCTTTTTTTATCCGTCAGACTGATAATTCAATTACCGCAAAACTCCATGTCCGTTGTACCAATCGGTGCTCCGGGTGGTGCATCCAGCAAATTATCTTGCTTGAATTCTTCAGGGTCTTCCTGCAGGTTTGAAATCTGCTTCACCACATAAGGCATAATAGGCTTTCCACGATTCATCGCTGGTTTGTTTTGCCTGCAACCAGCTTTTCAACTGATCGAGTTTCAATGAAACAATGGCCCTGGTTTGCACGGAAGCATCTTTGTGCAGTGCAAGTCTGGAAAGATTGGTGAACAGTGCGTAACTGGTGCTCATCTGCACAGCACCTTCATAGCCTGGCTTGTTTGCCGATTTGAATGTGGCACTCACCATCTTATCAATTACGTTTTCCAGACCAGGTAATCTTGCATCGCGTGAGTGATGTTCAAACACCCGGTTTGCACGGGCAGGATGAAGGATCAGGCTGAATGTGAGATCCGCAGCGGTCTCTGCCACCGAAAGCGGATCGAATGTAAGTTCAGTTTTTATCTTCACCAGTTCACGATGACGGTCATAGCCAATCGGGCGAGGAGGAATGATCTTCAACAGACTTTCAGGAAGCATGAGTGCGGATGGCTCAACGGTTTTAAGCAAGGCATCCATGGCTTTCAATTCCTGTTGTGGTGTGAGCAGTTCCGTTATGGGTTGTCCGTCACCACGCAAAGCATAGCGGTAGTTTAAACCGCCAATCAATTTAACCGCTGCTTCGGTCTGATAGCGATGAAAAAAGTAAACCGGCACGAGTGCTTCTTCCAGCAAGGCATAAGGTGTTCCTTTCCTTATCGTGTTTTCACCAAAATTCTTTAAGGCAACTTTTCTTACCTCCATCATCCGGTTCAGTTCATCGGAAGGATCTTTGCCATTATCCCAGAGATGGGCAAAGGGATGTGCGCCACCAACAGGACGCGCGTCCTGATCCGATAAAAATGTCAACCCTGCCTTCAATGAATTTTGAATAATTTCATTCAGCGCCTGATCTTCATCAGTGCCCGTGGGAAAATGCTGATACCCCCAGGTAACTGATACTTTATCAAAGGCACCGATCTTCGTATCATAGGCTTCGCTCAAATCAACTTTTCCATCTTTCAGATTTGCTATCGGGTGAGGATAATCCATAACCGAAGCGAGATCTTCCGCGCTGGATGAATAGGCATGAGATAATCCAATGGTATGTCCCACCTCATGGGCTGCCAGCTGGCGAAGTCGTGCCAGTGCCATTTGCTTCCATTGCCTTGGATGCCGGCTTTCCTTCTTCATAGGGAGAAAGCAAACCTTCAGCAATCAAAAAATCCTGACGTACACGAAGAGATCCCAGCGTAACATGTCCTTTGATAATTTCTCCGGTGCGCGGATCAATTACTGAAGAACCATACGACCATCCGCGTGTAGAACGATGCACCCAGTTGATCATGTTGTAACGCACATCCATGGGATCTGCATCCTCGGGCAACACCTCCACACGGAATGCATCTTTATAGCCTGCTGCTTCAAATGCCTGATTCCACCAGCGTGCACCATCCATCAGTGCGGAACGGATGGGTTCAGGCGCACCCGGATCCATATAATACACAATAGGTTTTACTGCTTCACTTATCGCGGCATTCGGATCTTTTTTTCTGAAGGCGATGGCGTGTGATCCATCTTTTTTCAACTGGCTCGCTGACCGGAGTTGCATAGTCATAGTAAGAAGTGTGGAAGTAGCCGGCACGAGGATCAAATTTGCGTGGCTTGTAGTCAGCATCCGGCAATTGAATGAAAGAGTGGTGTTCCCTCACGGTAACTACGGAAGGCGTTGGCGTTACACTGCGTATATATTGCACCGGTTGGCTGACCGGAAAAAGTAAGCGTTACTTCAAACTCAGAGTTCTGTGGAAAGTTTTTTATGCGGGGCAGATAAAAAGCGGACCGTGTTTTATCCAACGTGTAATTTCCCTGTTGAGACAGAGCGAAGTCTGCCTGCTACATCATGCGCATCCTGCAAGAGAAAATCAGTGGCCTCCACCAGCACTTTTCCATTCTCCTCTGCGGCTACCGTAAAACCACCCAGTACCGACTGCGCGAATGCTTCCTGCAACGGCTCTGCGTTCAGCTTGATTATCCGATATGGCCCGATATGCATAGTTGACTTGCGTCAATAATACTTTTGGGCCTCTCCGCTCAAACTTCACAACACGCTCGCTGCCCAGCTGATTGCGATCCAGACCAATGTCGTTTGATCCGATTCCTGCGGTGAGCGATTCAACATACAGGAATTCCGTATCGAACTTATCGATGATAAGAAAAACTTTATCTTGTTTCTCATCATAATAGAATTCAAAGTAGCCCGGATATTTTTTCATGCCTGCTACTTTCGCTTCGATGGGTGACTGCGAAGTTGCCGTTTGCACAATCGGTGTTGCGCCTTTCTTTTGTCCAAAAACTGAAATGGTCAGTAGAAAAAAGAGCGTTAAAATCACATTTCTCATAAAATAAATTTTAGTCTGTCACCGGAAATCTAATTATTAAAAGAAGTGAATGCAATAAAAAACTCCGGACGGTTATACCTCATGATCAAAGCAATCAACGGCTCGAAACTCAACGCTCACCTGAGACTTGTGACTTTCATAAATCCTTCGGATTATTAGGATGTCGACAAACGCTGATAAAGACCGATGACAGAGGCTGAAATCCGGAAAGAGCAAGACCTCATAGAGAAATCTAAAAAGAACCCACGTGCGTTTGGTGAAATTTATGAACAATACTTCGATCAGATTTACAATTATATATTACGACAAACCGGTGACGATGAACTGGCCGGTGACTTGTGCTCGCAAACTTTTGTGAACGCATTGAATAATTTGCCTCGTTATGAATTTCGGGGCTTTCCATTCTCCGCATGGCTTTATAAAATTGCCGGCAATGAAGTGAACAAACATTACAGAAAGCACAAAGGAAAAATAATTTTCAGCATCGAAGAATTGAAAGTGCGCGAGCTGATTGAGCAAACCAATGATGACTGGGATGAGGAACTGATCACACGACTTATTCAATATATGAATGAGTTACCAACAGAAATGGTGCAGGTTCTTGAACTGCGTTTTTTTGAAGAACAAGGATTTTAAGGAAATCGGCTTTATCCTTGACATGACTGAAAGCGGAGCAAAAATGCGTACCTACCGGGCGTTGGATAAACTAAGAATCAATTTCAACATTAAAATGAAATACGATGGGTAAGCATGAAATCCGGTTGCGTAAACAACGCATTACTTCGCGTGGCAGCGAACGGTTTCGGAATTATAGATTCGGTACTCAAGCAGCATGAAGAAGAAAAGCGGATAAAGGTAATTGTGAAAATATTTACCTATTTCCTGATCATCGCAGCTTTGATTTTACTTTTTGTAGTCGTTACCCGCCTGGAACATAAAGAAGAAACACCTTCAAAAAATTCCTCCGTTTCAAAAAGTATCTCCCACACAAAATCAGCCGTTTTAAAGTGATCTGGCTCACCCGCTGAATGATCAATACCATCTCAATGGTAATTTTTTAACAATACCTTTTATCATCGGTTGGGGCCTGATGATTAGAAATTAATCTGTAACAGGCAAACGGTTAAATCTGAACTTCTGGTGTAAGGTTTACTTTCATTTCAGCACTTTTTCAGGAATTAATTCCCAAAATAAGACACTCATTTCACTTAAAGGTTCCTTTTTAGCTGAATTAGGGGCATTTTATAGCAGGCACATTATTTTCTAACGAGATGACTATAAAACCAAATAGCCATGCAAACCACTACTTTAAAAACCAGTCAAGTAAAAAGAAACAAACCTGTATTGAACAAATTCCTTCAACTGCTGATGAGGAGAACAGAATCAGACAGAAGAATTGCCCTGTATGGACGCGATCCTTTAAAAGTAAAATAACTCTTCAGTAAAATAACTCTTCCCCGAATAATTAATCACGAAAGCTTAAAACTCCAAAAGAATGAAAACAGAAATCAGATTAGCCCTTGACAGAGAAATACCAGAAGATTTTGTACTTGGTAAAGTAGGTGGTGTTGGCATGGTTAAAAGTGAAAAAACCAATAACCCTGAATACATCACCATACCGCGCAGAATGGAGGAAAATAGTCAGTACCTGTCGCAAATTTGCGAATTATTCACAGGCAAGCCGGTGTGGTACAGAACAGATGATACACCCACCTACAGGGCCAATAAACTACATGGCGCAGAACAGATTATTGAAGAGGAAAATCCTTTAATGGGATTGCGAGGCATGCGCAGGTCGTTATACTTTGAAGATACATTCAGAAAAGAACTTGAAATGTTCCTTGAAGTACAGGGCAGAAATAAAAATCTGGGTTTACTCCTGCCGGTTGTTCATGATAAGTCGCAGGTGATCAAAGCACAGGAGATCTTAAAAGATTACAACTATCAAGGCAAACTTGGTATTATGCTTGAAATACCTTCAGCGGTGCTTACGGTGAATGAATTCATCGACCTGGGAGTTAATTATTTTATGATAGGAGTTAATGACCTGACTTCCTTTACACAAGGAATATCGCGCAGGGACAACTCGGTAAAACATTACATTAATTATCAGCATGACGCGATGACCTATTTATTTAATCATCTCAAAAAATACCACAACAATTCAATTGAGATTGTCATTGGCGGAGAAGTTGCAGATAATATGGACTACTATGAATCCTTTGATTTTAACGCCATAGCCGTTCCATATAAAAACATACACAAAACACTTGAGCAAGCAGAAGTAATGAACTATGCCATTCAAAATTTTTGAACAAACAAGACATTGGTTCTAATTTAAAAAGGATAGTCTCGTCTGACTTAATGGCTAAAATGACCCTCACCCCAACGGTGGGGGTTTTTCATTTTCAACATATGATATGTTTTATCCCTCATTAAAATAACAGGACATATTTTAAACCGGGCACTGGAATAATGTTGACAGGGAAGGTAATTCATATTTTTTTGGTGAAAATCATTATTTAGCTACATTTGCAAACCTTTTTGGGCCCGTAGCTTAACTGAATAGAGCATCTGACTACGGATCAGAAGGTTGGGGGTTTGAATCCCTCCGGGCCCACTTTAAAATCCTAACTCATGAATGAACGGGTTAGGTTTTTTATTTGAAATAAACATGGTTGCTGCACCGTTATGGTACGTTAAGCTTGAAGAATGAAGAAAAACGCGATCACATTCCTATTTATCCTCCTTACAGGTATTGCTTTTGGGCAGAAAACTGCTGATCAGAAAAAGCCAAATCTTCCGGGCATGTTTTTAATTGATCTGGGTGTAAATGAAGCTCTTGGACAGCCTAAAACCTGGGATCAGGGTTTCTGGGGATCGCGCACGGTAAATATTTACTATCATCATCCCTTTCGGATTGGCCGGTCGAAATTCAGCTTTAATCCCGGCATTGGTGTTAGTTTAGAACGGTGGAAATTCATTAATGGCGCTACCCTGATCGATACTGTTGAGCTGGTCAGTTTCCCAAATGGTGCACCTGCTGCAAACCAGGTAGAACAATATAATTTATTAAGTCCGACAAGGATTTATCCTGAGCAGGCTGATAAATCGATGTTTATTACCAATTATTTTGAAATACCCATTGAATTCCGGTTCGATTCAAGCCCTGAAGATATCAATCGCAGCTTTAATGTCGCCATTGGAGGTCGTGTAGGTTATTTGTTTGATGCCTTCACAAAAGTTAAATATGACTACCGTGGTGAAGTGGTGAAAGTAAAAAACAAACTTAACCACGGTGTCAATCAATTCCGGTATGGAATTTACACCCGCATAGGCTTCGGACCTGTCAGTGTGTTTTGCTTCTATAACTTAAACGACATGTTTGAACCGAATAAAGGCCCGTTAGGCACAACGATGAACACCATTACAACAGGAATCTCTTTAAACGGGTTCTGATTATTTTCCCTGTAAAAGCGGGCTTTCGTTTTTCAAGAAAGGCGCTTACTCCTTCCTTATAATCATGTGTAGTTCCGGCTATTTCCTGGCAATAGGCTTCATATTCAAGCATTTCTTCCAGCGTTGAAGTAGCTGATTTTTCAAGCATGCGTTTTATAAGGCCAATTGATTTTGTTGGCGCCTGCGAAAAATAATCTGGCGTATTCTTTAACTACCGCGTCCAGCTGATCTGCCGTTGCCACGCGATTTACCAAACCCAATTGCAACGCTTCACTGGCTTTTACCTTATTACCCATACTGCATAACTCAAATGCTTTTGCTCTACCCACCAGCCGCGGTAGAAAATAAGAAGAGCCTGAATCAGGTACCAGGCCGATATTAATAAAAACCTCAATCAAGGTTGCCTCCTCTGAAGCGATAATCATATCGCAGGCCAGCGCCAGCGAACAACCTGCCCCTGCAGCAACACCATTAAGCCGGCAGATGATCGGTTTGGGTAGATTTCTCATCGCGCTAATGATGGGATTATATCTCTTTTGCAAAGAATCTATGAAGGATCTCTTCTCCTCACCCGATGCCGCTTTCAAATCCTGTCCGGCACAAAACGCTTTTCCTTCACCTGTTAAAACAACCACGCGGATGGTTTCATCCCTGGATACTTTCTTTAGGGCATCCTGAAGTTCATAGGTAATCCCATCATTAAGTGCATTATACACTTCAGGCCTGTTCAAAGTGATGGTAGCTGTGCCCCCGGTCACTTCAAATTTTATGAATTGAAAGTCCATGATTATGATTTTTTAAAACATGATGATCATGCCGGCAAAACCAATAGTGAATCCTGCCACTGCACCCGTTACTACTTCATTAAAAGTATGTGCACTGCAGATATAATCTTGCAGACATGATTAATCCGGCCAGGACGATGGCTATTGCCGTTGGCCATAGCAATGCATTATTTTCAATGGCTTTATTCATTGGAAGCAGAATACCAATCATACCACAGGCTGCCAGACTATGAATGCTTATCTTATAAAAAAAAGTAACAATCGCTGAAAATACCACCAGGGAGGCAACTATAACCATGAGTTTATTAAAATTCGAACTGATTGGCAGTTTGTTGTAAAACAAGAAAAACCATCACGACATAAATAATGGCAATGGCAATGAATGGAATCAGGCGATCGGTTCGCTCATGCAGTGTATAGGATGAAATGGTTCCGAAGTGACGAAACATGACAAGATTAACGACCGGCAGGATAAACGTGAAGCAAAAAACAAATCCAAGAATGATGTTAAAGTTTTGTGGTGAGATGGAAAGCATTACCGGAAAATAAAATCCAACGATCGCTACCAGGTAGGTAGCCATCAGCAAAGGATGAAAAATAACTGAGATTATCCTGGCAGCCGTTCTCAACGCATTTCCTTTCTTAAGCGTGCCACAGGTATGTTCAATTGCTCGCGATATTTGGCCACCGTACGTCTCGCAATGTTATAACCTTTCTCGTTCAGCAAGTCTTCCAGCTTGTCATCTGAAAGTGGCTTATTTTTATCCTCTGCCTCAATAAGGTCTTTGATGATTTGCTTTACTTCACGGCTGCTTACTTCTTCTCCACTATCTGTTGCAATACCTTCCGAGAAAAAATACTTTAATGGAAGAACCCCAAAATCAGTCTGAATGGTTTTACTGCTCGCCACCCTGCTCACGGTAGAAATATCCATGTTGATAATCTGGGCAATGTCCTTCAGAATCATCGGTCTGAGCTTGGTCTCATCACCTTCCAGAAAATAATCATATTGAAAATTTATGATCGCCTGCATGGTGCGAAGCAATGTATGCTGACGTTGCTTGATGGCATCTATAAACCATTTTGCCGCATCCAGCTTCTGCTTGACAAAAGAGACCGCCTCTTTTAGTTTCTTATCTTTTTTATCGCTCTTGTCGTAGGCCTTAAACATTTCTGTATACGACCTGCTGATGCGAAGCTCTGGCGCGTTGCGTGAGTTTAGTGCCAGTTCAAGCTTTCCATTGTTATTGGTGAGAATGAAATCAGGAATCACATATTGATTCTTTACTCCTGCCGATCGCCAGCTCTCCTCCTGGCTTTGGATTAAGCCTGACGATCAATTCAATGGCATCGCGGATATAGTCCTCATCATCCAGGTCTAGCTTCTTTAAAATCTTCTGGTAATGTTTTTTGGTAAATTCTTCATAACACTCATGAATGATTCGCTTCGCTACAATGACATCCACATCCTGGCCATCATCCATACGGTCCAGCTGAAGCAACAAACATTCCTGCAGGTTACGTGCCGCGATACCCGCACGGATCAAACGACTGAATTCGCTTTAAAATGCTTTCTACTTCTTCGAGACTTGTATCAATACCCTGAGAAAAAGCAAGATCATTGGCGATAGACTCAATGTCCCTGCGGATATAACCGTCCTCTTCAATGCTTCCGATAAGTTGTCTTCCAATAGTCAATTGCACGCTCGCTAAGACCCAGAAAACCGAGTTGTGTCATCAAGGTCTCATGCAGTGAAGTACCCATCGGCATTGGCATCTCACGATCTTCCTCATCATCACCATCACCATCACCCTGGGTTTTATAACTGTTATAGTCATCGTCACGCAGGTAGTCGTTGATATCGATGTCGTCATTTGAAGAAGATGTTTCATCCGAACCTGAAGCTGGTTCTTCGGAAGATGATTCATCGGCAGATGACTCTTCAGACGTTGATCCTTCAGGAATAAGTTTCTTCCTCTTCCTCCTGATCGCTGCCTTCTTCAAGCACCGGGTTTATTTCAAGTTCTTCCTCAATTCGGTTTTCCAGCTCTGCCGTAGGCACCTGAAGCAGTTTAATGAACTGAATCTGCTGTGGAGACAGCTTTTGCTGAAGACCTTGACTAAGATTTAACTTTTGCATGATATTTGAACATGACAAATTTATCAATTCAACTGTTAGTAAAAAGTATTAAATCGAACCAATAGATAATTCTGTGTACTCATGGATAGTCCTATAGGTTGTGAACCTACCAGTTTCACATCGGGTAATTTTGATTAAAAAATCTAAATGCCGTTTTTTGCGATCCTGAAAACAGGCTTCATTGTATCACTATGAAAAGGACTAAAATCAAAGATTTACTGGCGACAAGCCCATCCGGTCAAGCCGTAAAAGTGGAAGGCTGGGTGCGTACATTTCGAAACAATCAGTTTATATCCATCAATGATGGCTCTACCATTCAAAACCTGCAGGCAGTTGTTGAATTAAATTCCATTGAAGAATCTTTAATCAAGCGTATCACTACAGGAGCCTGTATTTCCGTAGAAGGTGAATTGATTGCCTCGCTAGGGTAAAGGTCAGGCAGTAGAGGTGAAAGTGAAAGAACTAACCATTCTTGGCGATTGTGATGCTGAGGCGTTTCCGCTTCAACTTAAAAACAGACCCAGTCTGGAGTATTTGCGTGAGATTGCACATCTGCGTGCCCGTACCAATACGTTTGGCGCTGTTATGCGTGTGCGTCATGCAATGGCATTCGCAATTCATAAATTCTTTAACGATCGCGGCTTCTTTTACATTCACACACCGATCGTTACCGGATCAGATGCAGAAGGTGCTGGCGCTATGTTCCGCGTAACCACATTGGATGCGAACAATCCACCCCGCAATGAACATGGGCACATCAATCACAAAGAAGATTTCTTTGGCAAGGAAACCAACCTCACTGTTTCTGGTCAGCTGGAAGGAGAAACCTATGCACTCGCATTGAGTGAGATCTATACATTCGGACCAACTTTCCGTGCGGAAAATTCAAACACAACACGCCACCTTGCAGAATTCTGGATGATAGAACCCGAGATGGCGTTTTATGACATTCATGACAACATGCAGCTGGCCACTGACCTTCTTGCAATACCTGGTGAAGTATGCATTGGATAATTGCCAGGAAGATCTTGAATTTTTGAATAAGCGCGCTCAGGATGAAGAAGCAACCAAACCACAGGATCAGCGCAGTGAATTAAGTCTTCTCGACCGGTTGAAATTTGTTACGGAAAATGATTTTCAAAAGCTTAGCTATACAGAAGCGATCGATATTCTGAAAAATTCAAATCCCAACAAGAAAAAGAAATTCCAGTATCTCATTGATGAGTGGGGTGTAGATCTGCAATCGGAACATGAGCGTTACCTGGTGGAAAAACATTTCAAGAAGCCGGTGATTTTATATAACTACCCTAAAGGCATCAAGGCATTTTACATGCGTCAGAATGAAGACGACAAAACCGTTGCGGCGATGGATGTGTTGTTTCCCGGAATTGGAGAAATTATTGGAGGTTCACAACGCGAAGAGCGCTATGACCGACTTTTGAAGCGTGTAAAAGAATTGAACCTGCCAGAAAAAGATCTCTGGTGGTATCTTGAATTGCGCAAATTCGGTTCGGCACCACACAGTGGCTTTGGTCTTGGCTTTGAACGACTGATTCTGTTTGTAACGGGCATGACCAACATCCGTGATGTAATACCATTTCCCCGTTTTCCTGGCAATGCGGAATTCTAAGCATAAAAAAAGAGGCTGTTTTTTTAAAGACAGCCTCTCTCATTTAAAGTAAAATACAATAAGATTATACGTACTGATTCAGCATAACCGGCATAACCAGCATAAGAATATCTTCACCCTTTTCTTTTTCTGCAGGAATGATTACCCCTGCTTTGTTAGGTGCCGACATGTTTAATTTAATCTGATCAGTATCCAGATTGGTAAGCATTTCAATAAGGAACTTTGCATTGAATCCAATTTCAATGTCCTCACCTTCATGATCACAAGAAAGACGTTCATTCGCTTCATTTGAGAAATCCAGATCTTCTGCAGAAACCTGCAATTCACTTCCAGTGATTTTCAATCGAACCTGATGCGTTGTCTTATTGGCATAAATGGAAATACGCTTTAATGATCCCAGCAAATCCGTACGACTGATGGTCATTTTTATCGGGTTTGTCGAAGGAATTACATTTTCATAATCAGGAAAACGCTCATCAATCAGGCGGCAGATCATACGAATATTTCCAAACTTGAAAAAAGCATTTGACATATTGAAGTCAATGCTCACGTCTGTATTTTCAGCTGGAAGTGTGGCCTTCAAAAGATTCAACGCTTTGCGTGGAATGATAATCGAATTGCCGTTATCCGATTTGATATCGGTTCTTCTGTAGCGCACGAGGCGATGTCCGTCAGTTGCAACAAAGGTTGTGCTTTTATCACCAAGGTTTACATAAACCCCCGTCATGGCCGGTCGTAATTCATCGTTGCTGGTGGCAAAAATCGTATTGTTCACTGCCCTTGCCAATACTTCAGAAGAAAGTGCTGCCGAGAAGTCATTGGATACAGCTGGTACCTTAGGAAAATCTGTAGCGTTTTCGCCCGCTAATTTATAACGCCCGTTATCTGAACTGATTTCAATACTGTAAGTTGACTCATCAACAGAAAAAGTCACAGGCTGATCAGGCAGGTTCTTTAAGGTGTCTAAAAGAATCCTTGCAGGCACAGCGATATTACCTTTCTCCTTGGATTCAACGGTTATCTCTGTAATCATAGAAGTCTGAAGATCAGAGGCCGTAACAGTAAGGCTGTTTTTATCTATTTCAAAGAGAAAATTTTCCAGAATAGGCACCACAGGGTTAGTGGTAATTACTCCATTTATGTTAGATAGTTGCTTGAGCAAGTAGCTTGAATTAACGATAAACTTCATTGCAAATGAGTGGTTTGTGGTTGTATAGGGGGGTAAAGTTAGAAAGAAAAACCAATCAGAAAAATGCAGCTTTCAAAGGCAAATTATCTGTTAAAATAACTCCTTTTGCGGTCGAGCCGTATAAGGTCTTCCAGGCCTATAAAAACCGCCTGGCCATCGTGAAGCTTGCCCAGAACAGCGGGATCTCGATTTAGCGGGGTAAAAATATCTATTGCATAGATGCGATTGGCAATGTCTGTTACTTCTATTCTATAATACGGTCTTGTGGAAAGAATACTATCATATAGAACAGATTCACCTAAAGGAACATAACGGACTGCCTGAACCAGGGAGACTGCATCCAGGTAATCATTTAGTCGGGTAGTGTCTGCCTGCGGGATCCCTTCAAGGCCAAAAAAACTGTTCTGAAATGAAATCGAAAAATTTTCCTTTTCATTTCCAGGGAAAGATGCATCAAGTCGTTTGAAGTTTTGCCAGTTAAAATTAAAAATTCGTTTATCACGCCATTCGTAAGCTGACAGTTCAAAAATAGCTGCCACATAAACCCGATAACCAGGTATCGTTACCAGATAAGGCGACAGTTCACCTGCCAGTTCGTAATAGGTTTCTGTTTTACGATCATTTCCTATAACCATAAAATTCTTCATCATCGTTTCACCTTCAAAGAGTTTTACTTCCACGCCATCCTTGATGATTTGCTGATGTATGGAATCACGTAAGCGTTGTGCAACCGGTCGCCTGGGTTCGGCCTGAAGAAGTGTTGCAAAAAAAACCTGAATCAGCTGACGGTCTGCTTCGAAGGAATTATTTACCATCCACTTCGAACCATCAAAGTGAAGTTCAACTTGATCATCGGCCCTTTTCAGAATCACATGATCTATTTTAGTCTGGTCGGCAACCTTAAAGAGATTTTTGTCAACAGAAATCCTGTCATTGGAATTACCGAAAAATAAAATCGCGACAAGGAAAATTGTCATAACAAGCAATGAACCCAGTAAATAGATATTATTCCTTTTCGGCATGACTCAGAACTTCGAATATTTAAGTTTTCTCCAATACGCTCTGGTAAATCCGAATGCGATAACCAGCAATACGGGTGCAAGTAAATTAAGTACTTGCCAGAACATCCGCTCTTCTTTGATCCTTTCTTTATCCAACGGTCGAATCTTGATTTCCCTGTTGCGGGCTTTAATCAAACCATCTTCCTCAACGAGGTAAGCAATGGAATTAAGAAGCAAATCCTGATTGGCAAATGTATATTGGGTAATTGGATCAAACCCAAGAGGTTGCACAGCGCCATCACGCGGATTCACATCATTGCGTATAATATCGCCATCTGCCATCACAATTATTTTTGTTTCATTGCTTTCAGACTTAAAGCCTGCATCATCTGCTCCATCAGGAGCAAACCGGTTTTTATAGATTGACGTGAATTTTCCTTCCAGCAAATAGGCAACAGGAATCCTGGCATCGTTGAATTCGCCTGATTGCAGTTGATTGCGCAAATCATTTACTCCGACCTTTACAGGGGCTACTGCCTTTCTGGAGTATAGCGAGGAAAATAATAACGGAGTCTTCTTAACACCAGCTGCCTTAATGGTATCTATGCTGCTGGTGAATTTCAATAATGAGGCATCCAGATTTCTTGTAATGGAATGATCTGCATACTGATTGATCAGAGGAAAGAAAGGCCATTCCATCTGCATGATCTGAGGCTTTCCCGCATTGCTCACAACGATTGGATATCGACCTGAAACACGATCCTGAATAAGATCCTGATTGATTCTTACTCCATATTTAAACAACTGATCATCGAGGTTTAAATCATAAGGAAACGCAAAATAATTATCTGATGATGCGCTATCCATCACGGCATCAAGGCGGTCCAGAAGAAATAATATCCGACCCCCATTCATCAGGTATTGGTCAAGAATATATTTATCAAGATTAGAATATGCCTGCGTGGGCTTTGCCAACACAAGTGCATCATATTCAGATAGTTTTTCTTTTGCGTTCAATCCTACCTCCTCAAGATCATACTGTTCACTTAAGGATTTTTCAAAACTAGCAACGGAAAGTCCGTTCAATTCACCGTGGCCCTTAACAAAACCAATTTTTTTTCTATTCTCATTGGTCAATTTATGAATAGCATTGGCAAGCTCGTATTCAATACCTTCAATAGCCTGGTTAAGTACTTGCTGTGATCCTTGCATTGCATTTCCTTTCAATAACATAACGCCTGTCTCCATACCGCCATAGGAAATGAGTGCTCCCGGAAAAACCAGTTTTTCAACTCGCTTTCCATCTTTATTTTCGATCACATTGCGAGGTGCTATTCCTTTGGAGCTGAGTTCGGCAATGAACTCATTACGTGCTTTGTCCCCCATAGCAAGGTTGGGATCAGTAAAAGCATATTGAATACGATCATCAGAATAAATTCTAAACTCCTCAAGTGTTTCGCGGATTGATTTTTTAAATCTTTCAAAACCAGGATTCAGATCGCCTTCAAGATAAACCTCCACATAAACTGCATCATCAAGATTTTTTAACAGATCTTTAGTCTGCTGTTTTATGGTATAACGCTTTTCCTCTGTCAGGTCAATGCGCACATAATACCAGGAGCCTGCAGTATTCAAAATCAACACTAAAAGTAATGCATTTGCCAGCAGCAACAGATCACCGGTTTTTTTACTATGCTTCCAGTCGCTTACCATTGTCTGCTGCTGATTACTGTTTTCGTTCCCAGCAATATCAACCCTGCCACACTCATAAAATAAACTACACTCCGGCTATCGATGACACCACGGCTGAGAGATTCATAGTGATAGAGAATTCCCAATTGCTTGATTAATAAAGCCGAGTTTCCGCCCAGGGCAGCCAATGAATCGAAACCTGTATAAAATATAAAAGAAAGAAATGCAGCAATTATAAAAGACACGATCTGATTGGTAGTAAGTGAAGATGCCAGTAAGCCAAACGCACAAAATACAAGAGATAAAAACATCAAACCCACATACGATCCGGCCACTCCCGCTGAATCAATATTGCCAACAGGATTTCCCAGCTGATAAATTGAAACGTAGTAAATCAAAGAAGGCGCCAGTGCAAAAATCACCAGCGCAAATGCTGCCAGAAATTTACCAAGAACAATATCCCAGTCACTCAATGGTTTTGTAAGAAGTAATTCCATAGTGCCCATCTTTTTCTCTTCCGCAAAACTCTTCATGGTAATGGCAGGCACCAGAAAAATAAAAACATACGGCCCCATCGAAAAGAGCGTGTCCATATCGGCAAAGCCGTAATCAAGCACCGATGTGTCGGCAAATACCCACATCATCAAACCTATACTTGTCAGAAACACACCAATCACCACATAGGCTATCAGCGAATTTAAAAAGCTGTTCAACTCCTTTTTAAAAACCTGTATCATACTTGCGTGTGATTTAGGGTAAGCGATCTGAAAATTTCTTCCAGTGAACTTTCTTCCTGTTTCAGACCACGCAGCGAAAGGGAATGATCCGCTGCAAAACGAAATACTTCTGCCCTCAGATCGATGCCTTCGAGCGGTTCAAGTCGAAAGGAAAATGAATTAATCTGTTCAATCTTTTTTATGCCCGGTATCAATCGCAAAACTTCCCCATTCACATCGCCAGAAAACTCTACAATTATAGCTGTGGCTTTTGCCTTGCTGTGCATCAGGTTATTGACCGAATCATCAGCTACAATTTCACCCAGGTTAATCACGATTACACGATCACACAATGCCTGCACCTCCTGCAAAATATGCGTTGAAAAAATAACCGTTTTATCAGTACTGATTTCTTTTATCAGCCTTCTGATTTCCAGAATCTGGTTCGGGTCCAGTCCCGAAGTCGGTTCATCAAGAATCAAGACTGAGGGGTCGTGAATCAACGATTGTGCAATACCAACCCGTTGCCGGTATCCCTTTGACAACTCCTCAATCTTTTTATTCTGCTCACGCGTGAGCCCGCACAATTCAATTATTTCGGATATCCTCGTCTTGAGCCTGACAGATGAAATACCATACACTCTTCCCACAAAATGCAGGTATTCATGAACAAACATATCCAGGTATAAAGGATTGTGTTCAGGTAGGTAGCCGGTAATTTTTCGAACGTTTAATGAATGATGTACTACATCCAGTCCATCCACCAGCACGGTACCTGAACTGGGTGGCAAATAACCGGTAGCGATTTTCATTGTAGTGGATTTGCCGGCACCATTGGGTCCCAGAAACCCTACGATTTCTCCCTTATTGATTTCGAAGGAAATATCATTTACAGCCTTTTGCTGCCCGTAATATCTCGTAAGATGTAAGACTTGTAACGACATTTTTTTAGCGCTGCAAAAGTAAATTTAAAAGTTGAAAGTGCATATAGCTCTGATTTAACAAATAATTGAGAAAACGTGTGATTTACCTAATCCATCTCTGGCTCATTAATTGCCATTGCAGGTAAGTCTGAATTTTAGAAATTTGCAACACATTAAACTTAACGAAGCATGCGTCTGTCAATTGTTTTACTTTTTTCCATCATTGCTTATGGTGGCCAGGCTCAATCCGGTTACAAGATTGATTTTAAAGTAAAAGGATGGAAAGATACCACCGTCTACCTGGGCCACTACTATGGTGAACAAACTTATCTGAAAGATACCGCCCGGGCCAGCGCTGCTGGAGTTTTTACATTTGACAACGCGAAGACCCTGCCTCAGGGGGTCTATTTTCTGGTGTTGAACAAAAGCAAAATCTTCGATTTTGTTGTGGGTAATGACCAGCTATTTTCAATGGAAACTTCCTCAGAAGATTATATCAAAAACATGGTAGTAAAAGGTGATGAGGATAATAGACTTTTCTTCGAGAACATGCAGTTTAACATGGAGCGGAATACTGAGGCCGAACCCTTTATAAAAATATTACGAGACAGTACACTCAGTGAAGATCAGAAAAAACCTGCCCGCGAATCTTTTGCGAAAGTGAATGAGAAGGTTGCTGCCTACCAGAAGGATCTCATTTCAAAAAACGCAAAAACACTTACAGCGCGATTACTCAAGGCCACACAACCCATAGACATACCTGCTCCGCCAAAAAAAGCTGATGGCACAATTGATTCCACTTTTCAATTACGCTATTACCGAGAACACTTCTTTGACAATTTTGATCTTGCCGATGACGCCTTGCTGAGAATGCCTCGCCCATTCTATCAGGAAAAAATCAAGGAGTACCTCAATAAACTTTATGCCCCCGTTACCGACACAATCATTATTGCTATTGACAAAATGGTGGCGAAAGCAAAAAGAAACCCTGAAACCTATAAATATCTGGTGTGGAACTGCGTGTTCCTGTATCAAAATCCGGAAATCATGGGATTGGACGCAGTATATGTTTCACTCTATGACAAATACTTTGCCTCAGGCGAAATGAATTACTGGATCAGTGATCAGGTAAAGAAAAATCTTAAAGATTATGCTGACAAATTAAGGGGAAGTCTGGTGGGTAAAACCGGAGCAAATCTGATCATGCAAGACCAGAACCTGCAGTCACGGTCGATGTATGATATCAAAAACAAATACACCATACTCTTTATTTTTGATCCGGACTGTAGCCATTGCAAAGAAGAAACCCCCAAACTTGTTGAATTCTACAACAAGAACAGGGCAAAGTTTGACATAGAGGTTTTTGCCGTATCGGCCGATACATCGATGATGAAAATGAAAAAGTATATCAAAGACTTTAAAATGCCCTGGATAACGGTAAATGGGCCCCGCACCTACATGCCTAAGCACTACTCAGAGTTTTATCATGCAGAAACAACACCTGCGTTGTACATACTGGATAAAAAGCACGTAATCATAGCCAAGAAATTACCCGTTAAACAGCTGGAAGACTTTTTCATCAAACATGAAAAATTCCTGCAGACAACTCAATTACCAAAGAAGCCATCGGGTACCTGAATCAATAATTAAAACTGCCATTTGATAGTTTTTTACAGGTCCTTGAAATATAAACGGGCTTTCATGCAACTATTTACCCGCCCGTAAGTATCTAATAAAGTAAATTTCAATCAAATGGCATTATTAGATTCAATTTTTGGAAAGAAGAAGAAAGAATTCAAGGCTTCTTGCAACATCACCAGAGAGCCACTGGAAAAGGGTTTTGGATATTTACTTACCACGGCTCAGATTATTACATCAAGAAAATACTGGGATATGGTTATGACTGAGCCCGAGACCATGTCGTACACCGTTTCTCATTTCAATAACCAAAGCACTGGCACTCAGATGCGTGCGATGATATTTGAAAAATATGCTACTATATCAAAACCATGGATCGTATCTGATTCGGTGATCAATTATTTCGAAGTCGACAAAAATGAGGCCCGGGCCAATGCAAAAAAATGGTGGGAAACGGAAGGAAACTTTACTCCTGCCAATGTAGGGCCTGCCAATCAAACGCTGAATGAAAATGCATTCTCACTTTCCAAGGATTATGCGATACTGGAGGCAGGAATCAATAAAGTGAAACGTTAACTTTTGCGATCAATCGTAAACCGAACCAAATCGGCAAGCGAGGTCTTATAATCCGAATCAGGCAATTCATTCAGAATTGAAATTGCCTTTTGATAATATTGTTGCATTACATTTTTAGCGTAATCAATACCTCCTGATTTCTTTACATATTCAATAACCTCTTTCACTCTGGCAGAATCTTCACTTTTATTTCTAACGATGCTGATGATTCTCCTCTTTTCCAGCCATGAAGACTTTGAAAGAGCATAAATCAACGGAAGCGTCATCTTCTTTTCTTTGATGTCTATGCCTAATGGTTTTCCTATCTCATCGTCACCATAATCAAAAAGATCATCCTTGATTTGAAAAGCCATACCCACATGCTGGCCGAACTCTTTCATTTTAGCCACCACTTCGGCAGTGGCTCCGGATGAACTTGCCCCTATTGCACAACAGGAAGCTATTAAAGAGGCAGTCTTCTGGCGAATAATCTCATAATAAATTTCCTCTTTGATATCCAGTTGCCGTGCTTTCTCCATTTGCAACAACTCTCCTTCACTCATCTCTTTTACCGCTTCGGTGCAAATGGCAAGAAGCTCAAAATCCTTGTGTTCCAGGGCCAGAAATAATCCCCTGGTAAGCAAAAAATCTCCAACCAATACAGCAATCTTGTTTTTCCATAGCGCATTGACAGAAAAAAAACCTCTTCTGTAATCAGAGTTATCAACTACATCATCATGTACAAGACTTGCCGTGTGAACCAATTCAATCAATGATGCACCGCGAAAAGTCGATTCATTAGTCTGGCCACATGCCCCGGCACTTAAAAAAACGAATAAAGGGCGTATCTGCTTCCCTTTGCGCTTTACGATGTAGTTCATGATTTTGTCGAGCAGCAACACACGGGTTTTCATCGAAGACCTGAATTTCTGCTCGAACTCTTCCATCTCCCTTGCAACGGGAGCTTTTATGATATCTAATTGCCTGGACATGAACTGCAATAATAAGCAATGATGGCAATTAGTAAGCAGTAAGTTTACCCATTACAACCAGGTTTTTTCAAAAAATCATGATCACTCATCCTCTCCTCTTAAGTTATTAGTATTTTCGGGTGCATGAATACCTCCGATAAATACTGGGAACAGATCATTTTTGCTTTTATCGTATTAATTATCTCTTTTATTGTCTCGCGCATTCTCCGATACCTTATCGGAAAATTTATCAGGGGTGCAGCCAGAAAACTAAATGTAGATCCAACGCGTTACAATTTTTTTAAAAACGCAGTCGACTTCATTATTTTATTGATTGCATCGATCGTAATCTTCCGGTCCATTCCGGCATTCCGCGCTGTAGGAACCACCCTGCTTACCGGGGCTGGTGTGCTGGCGGCTATTGTTGGTTTTGCTTCACAGTCAGCCTTTTCCAATATAATCAGTGGATTTTTCCTGGTGATTTTTAAACCCTTTAGCGTTGGAGATCGTGTTCGAATTGGCCAGCACTATGCGGGAGATGTAGAGGACATCACCTTGCGGCATACGATAATCAAAGATTTTGAGAACAGAAGAATAGTAATACCCAACAGCGTGATCAGCAACGAAACGATCATCAACTCTACCCTGACAGACGAAAAGACCTGCATGTTCATTGAGATACCGGTTTCCTTTTCGGTCGATCTCAATAAGGCTATCTCCGCAATACAGGAAGTAGCCACCAACCACCCTCTTTGCATTGACAACCGAAGCACCGAAGAATTAACAAAAGGTGAGCATACGGTTATGGTAAGGGTACTTTCTTTCAGTGACTCTGGGATACTTCTCCGTGCCTATGCGTGGGCAACTTCACCTGGCAATGGCTTTGATCTGAAATGTGACCTCAATAAATCGATCAAAGAAAGATTTGAAACAGAAGGAATAGAGTTTGGTTATCCGGTAAGAGTTTTGATAAATAAATAGTGCGTTAAAATATGAAATTCACTAAAGGAAGCCGTAAATCAGTTCTTCACAAAGTAACCGAACACCTCACTGGTGAATTCAGGGCAAAGCAGGAAACAGGAAGCCCAGAGAAAACGATTATAGAATTAATTTCCTATAACGAAGAATCTGTTTTCATGGTAGAAAATAAACCTGTAAATGAATTACTGGATCAATGTGACCGAAAGCGTAAAAACTGGCTGAATGTAGATGGTCTTACCGATCGAAACATGATTGATCGGATTGCAGCAAATTTTGATCTTCATCATCTGCTCATCGAAGACATCATGAATGTTGACCATCAGCCAAAAACGGATGAACTCGATGATCACCTGTTTTTAACCATGAAAATGTTCTACCGTTTTGATGAGGAAAAAATTGACTACGAACACATCAGTTTTGTTCTGGGTAAAAATTATCTCTTGTCATTTCAGGAAAAGGAAGGAGACATTTTTTCAGGTATTCGCACACGCATTAAGCAAGACAATGGCATTATCCGCAAGCGCGGTACCGACTATTTATTGTATCGGCTGGTAGATTCAATTGTTGACAGTTATTATTCAGTACTTGAGAAAATTGGAGAACAGGTTGAATCCATTGAAGAAAATATTTCAAAAAATCCAACAGTAAAAGATTTTCAGCAAATTCAGAAGATCAGAAAAGAGTTCATTTATCTGCGAAGGGTAGTGTACCCGCTACGGGAAGCAATCAATAAACTGGTTAAAAATGAAAACGGGTTTATTGATGAGAACAATGAAAAGTATTTTGCCGATGTATATGATCATGTCATTCATCTCATTGATTCGCTTGACACGTATAAAGATCTCACCTCAACCATGATGGACTTATACATGAACACCATCAATTACAAGATGAATGAGGTGATGAAATTACTGACCATCATCACAACCATTTTTATTCCTTTGTCTTTTGTTGCCGGTATTTACGGAATGAATTTTAAGCATATGCCCGAACTTGCCTGGGAAAACGGGTATTATGGAGTGCTCGCGATTATGGGAGGAATCTTTATTACTGATGATCGTTTACTTCCGATACAAAAAGTGGTTCTGACTTTCTACTTTCCTTCAATCAATCGAACCTCCACCGTTTCAGGGAGTGTCTGATTTATCTTCAGGACTTTTATACTGTAGTTAAATAATTCAAACTCCTCACCTTCTTTTAAAGCTGGACGTTCGTAGGTGAGTAAGCCCGCCAGGGTTTCATATTCTTCTGCTTCCGGAAAGGGAACTTCGAGTAACTTGTTAATATCGTGCAAAGATGATTGCGCGGCTATTTGAAAGGCGTGCTTCTCGAGTGGTATTACAATCTGTTGCTCGTGATCGTGTTCATCCTGAATATCACCCACCAGTTCTTCCAGAATATCTTCCAGTGTTACCAATCCGATTACTCCACCAAATTCACTGACAACAAATGCCATCTGCGTTTTCCTGCGTTGAAACTCGCGAAGCAATAAATCAATTGGCTTGGTCTCAGGAATGAAATGAACAGGACGCATGATTTCGCGTAACGATTTACCAGTACTGGTGATATGGGCAGCAATTACATCTTTGGCATGTACAACACCAATAATCTCATCCTTCGAATTTTCATAGATAGGGTAACGTGAATATCCCTCCTTCAGAATAATGTCCATGGCATCCACTATAGTAGTTTCGGCTTTGATCATACTCATCTTCATACGTGGAATCATGACCTGCCGCGCTACACGATTATCGAAATCAAAAACATTCTGTATCAATTCCCTTTCAGAAGTTTCAATGGCACCTCCCTCTTCACTTTCAGCAATTATCAATTTAAGTTCCTCCTCAGAGTGAATCTCTGTTTCACTCATTGGTTTAATGCCGAAGATTTTAAGTATCAGGTTGGCAAGGCCATTCAGCATCCAGATGAAAGGTCTGAATACAAAATAAAACGCCCGTAACGGAAGGGCTACACGCAAGGTGGTAGAAGCTGGAAATCGTATAGCTATGGATTTAGGTGCCAGTTCACCAAAAACAATGTGTAATACGGTGAGCACTGCAAACGCTACCGGCATTGCAATACTGTGGGCAGCCGCTTCACTCATTTGAAACCCCAGGGAATTTATAAACGCAAGAATCATCCGGGTCATTACCCCTTCACCTACCCAACCTAAACCAAGACTGGCGAGCGTAATACCAAGTTGCGTGGCTGCAAGAAACCCGTCAAGGTTCTGTACTATTTTTTTGGCTGCCTCTTTTGCCAGATTACCTTTTTCCAGGGCAATTTGTGAGGACCTCACTTTTACGATAGCAAACTCAGCCGCTACGAAGAATCCATTGAGGAATACAAGAAACAGCGTTATGAATAAATCAAATGACATATTAGAGTAAACCGCAAATTTAAAAAGATTTAGGGGTTAAAACGTCTTATTTTTTCCATATACCTTTTGAGGCGATACAGAAAAGATTATATCTTTCAGAAACCCAAAACTATCCCACATGCTATCTTATTTCTTTGAAGGCCTGACTTTTCAATTTTTAGACCTTTTAATAGGCTTTGCTATTCTCATCAAAGGGGCTGATTATCTCGTGAACGGCTCCTCGTCAATTGCCAAAAAGAATGGGATTTCTAACCTTGCCATTGGGCTTACAGTGGTCGCTTTCGGCACTTCCATGCCTGAGTTAATTGTAAGCTTATTGTCTGCCATTGACGGTAAAAATGATGCCTCTTTCGGAAATGTGATTGGTAGCAACAATTTTAATCTTCTGTTCATTCTTGGAATTGCAGGCTTAATATACCCGCTTGTCGTTCAGCGCAATACAGTAAAATACGAGGTTCCACTTTCATTACTCGCTGCAGGTATTATGTTTTTATTAGTCAATGATCGCCTGGTGTGGGGTGGAGAAAGTGATATGCTGAGTCGTTTTGACAGCGCAATTCTGTTAGTTTTTTTTGTTGCCTTCCTGCTTTACATCTATCGCACGATGAAAAACACGAACGACTTTGACCAGGGCGATGAAATCAAATTATTTGGAACAGGCCTTGCCATCGGGATGATTGTATTAGGCCTGGTGATGTTAATTGGCGGTGGTACCACCGTAGTAAATAGTGCAACAACAATCGCAAAATATTATGGTCTGAGTGAGAAACTGATAGGACTCACCATTTTAGCTGCTGGAACATCGCTGCCGGAACTGGCAACATCTTGCGTGGCTGCCTATCGCAGGAACACCGATATAGCTATTGGCAACGTTGTAGGCTCAAATATTTTCAACATCTTCTTTATTCTTGGAATCACTGGCTTTATTAACCCGATGCCTTATAATATCTCCATGAATTCTGACCTTATGGTTTTAGGAGCATCAACTATCGCACTCATAATCTTTATGTTTACACTCAATACCCGTAAACTTGATCGGTGGGAAGCACTCCTGCTGTTTTTAAGTTATATTGCATATACCATCTTCCTGGTTATGAATGATTAGTCGCGCTTTTATAATTTTTGCCTCTGCAACTCTGTTGGCTGGTTGTGCCTGAATAAAAGAACTGCCAAAATATCAATTAAAAAACGACTACTATTTATTCCAGCAAACCGGGGCTAAACCTGTGGACGTATTTGTTGACATTCAGGAAGATACCTTGAAAATAATTGGCGCCAACAATACAGTTATTGATGCGAAATATGGGGAGAATCAAACCCTTATGATAAAGAGCTTTGATGTTGATAACATGACTGTACTCTTTAAATACCGACCAAAAATTCTGGACTTTGCCAGGCAGCTTAATGCAACTTTTAATGGAAACTTATATTTAGGTTATCGGATTGATCGTTTTAAGGTCCATTTCAAAAACACACCCTTGGGAAGAGAAAGAGAGATCAATCACAGCACACTCACATTTTGGGCATTCACTTGAATGGGTATAGCCGCAATTAATCCATAGAAAACCAACTACGGGACCACTGACGAGTACGATGGCCTTGTCCTCACAAGAGGAATTGCTGCGATGTTCGGTGTTAATAGTTTGACGGTTGGTGTAGGAGCTGGTTGGGATTATTTAACTGACAGAGATAAAGATATCTGGATTTATCAAAATAAACCATGGTACGGTTTAACCCCTATATTGAATTTGAATTAAGCCTCAAAACCATTTCCTCCAATGGTATTAAAACGTAAAAAAATCACAGAAGGAAATAAAAAAGGCTCCCATTGAGGAGCCCTTTTTTTCAGATAATAATCTTGATTCTATTTAACCTTTGCCTCTAGCTCGGTAATTTTTGCCTCAGCTTCCTGCTTGCCTAAAGAAAGTGATTTCTTATAAAGTTCGAGCGCTTCCTGCAGGGTTTCCTTTTTCTTCTTCGGTGCTAACTTGGTACGGTTAGCAGCTTCTTCTACAGCCTGAGCGCGTGCAAAATAAGAATCTGCCTCACTCACCTTGCTCGCAATCATGAGCTCCTGAATCTTAGCTTCAATCAGAGCAAGCTCCTGTTGTTTGGCAATAATCTGAGTCTCTTTGTCATTCAATTCTGCTTCCTGTAAGCCAACCGTAGTGATCAGGTTTTGGTTTTCGTTACGCAGTTGATCTACATGCTCATTCAACACAGCAATCTCCTTGTTCCGAGTCTCGAGATCAGCCTTTAATTTCTTAATGGTTGATGAGAGCCCACTGTTAGCGCTTTTTGATTTCTTTAATGTGCTTTCAAGGTCTTCAATTTTAGTTTGGGTGTCCTTCACATAATTATTGATGTCCTTCATGCGCGCTGTGTAATTCTCGTAGGTAGTTCCCTCTACCATATTTACACGCAGCACCTGGCGGTTGGCATCAATAGAATCCATCAGAACGCTCACTTCCTGTAAGGTGGTTGCGAACTGCTGACTGGTTTGCAATTCAACCTTCAGGGAATCTACTTGTGATTTTAGTTTCTCGGCTTCTTTACCACAACTCATCATGGTAGCGCCAATGATTACAATAAAAAGAATGTTTTTTACCATACAGACGTTAGTTTTAGTGGGTCAAAATTACATGTTTATCTCCTATACTTTTTCAAGAACAAAATATTTTTTCAAAGCCAATGAAATGTTTCGACAAGACGTAACTTGCGCCAAATTTAAAGTAAGATTTATCTTTAAATGCCCAAATTAATTACCACGCGCACGCGTATCGCAGACCTGGGCAAACCCCGAATCATAGTAATTGGTGGAGGATTTGGCGGTCTTGAAGTTATTAAAGGACTTAAGGGAACTCACTCCCAGGTAGTACTTTTTGATAAGTCCAATCACCACACTTTTCAGCCATTATTATATCAGGTTGCTACCTCTGGTCTGGAAACAAATTCCATTGTTGCCCCCTTTCGTAAACTGTTTGGAAATCAATCTGATTTCTACTTCCGCCTGGGCGAAGTGAAAAATATCAAACCGGAAGAGAATTATATCGAGACATCGATCGGTGGAGTGAAATACGACTACCTGGTTATCGCCAGTGGCGCCACTACCAACTTTTATGGCAATAGTGAAGTAGAAAAGCACGCTTCTTCCATGAAAACCATAGTTGACGCAACAAAACTGCGCAACAAAATAATCCGTCAACTTGAATATGCACTGCTTACCGGTGACGATGAGGTGATGAACAGTCTTATGGACTTTGTGATTGTTGGTGGCGGACCTACCGGTGTAGAACTTGCCGGTGCCCTTACTGAATTAAAGAAGAACGTTTTCCCTAAAGACTATAAGGAACTGGATATGCGCCAGATGGATATTCACCTGGTGGAGGCATCGCCCCGGTTGCTCAATGGCATGTCGGATCAGGCAGGAAAAAAAGCGCTTGAGTTCCTTATTGAAATGGGTGTGAAAGTTCACCTTGGCACCGCGGTAAAATCCTATGATGGATACGAAGTAATATTGAGTACTGGTGAAAAATTAATTTCTCGTTCACTCATATGGGCAGCCGGTGTGAAGGGCAATCCGATTGAAGGATTGAATCAGGAAATAATTACCCGTGGCAACCGCATAGAAACAGACCGGTTTAACCGCGTGAAAGGATATGAAAACATCTTTGCCATCGGTGATGTTGCCATCGTGGAAGGAGATGAAAAATTCCCGAAAGGTCACCCGCAAATGGCACCCCCGGCACAACAACAGGGCAGGTTGGTTGCTGCAAACATTAAAAATCTCATTAACAAAAAACCGCTCACCCCTTTTCGCTATTTTGATAAAGGATCAATGGCTACCATTGGGAGACATAAAGCCGTGGTTGATATGAAAGGAATTCGCTTCCAGGGTTTTTTTGCCTGGTATGTCTGGATGTTTGTTCACTTAATGTCTATTGTTGGCTTTAGAAATAAAGTGTTTACCTTTTTCAGCTGGATGTGGAATTACTTTTCATACGACCGAAGCAACCGGCTTATCATCGGTCGCAATGAAGAAAAAATAATGCAGGAAGAAGCTAAACCATAACGCCCCTCATATGGACACTAAAGATTCTCGTCTTCACAAATTGTCAGCAGCCGGAGTATTGGTTGCCATGGGCATTATCTATGGAGACATCGGCACATCACCCATTTATACACTCAGGTTTATTGTTGGTGATCATGCGATTACGGAAGATTTGATTTTGGGCGGTTTATCCTGTGTCTTCTGGACACTCACCCTCATCACCACTATTAAGTATGTATACCTGGCGCTTAGTGCCGATAACAAAGGTGAAGGAGGAATTTTTGCTTTGTATGCATTGGTAAGAAGATATAAAGCAGGTTGGGTAATTTTTCCAGCCATTATAGGTTGTTGCACATTGATTGCCGATGGCTTCATCACTCCTGCCATCAGTGTTACTTCCGCTGTTGAAGGTCTTCGTTCATTGAACCCGGATATTACACTACAGACCATCATCTCTATTGTGATTGCTATCTTGCTTGGGCTTTTTATCTTTCAACAATTCGGGAGCAGCGTAGTAGGCAAAACCTTCGGTCCTGTCATGCTTGTCTGGTTCGTGTTCATCGGAACAATAGGAGGAATTCACCTTGCTGGAAATCTTTCCATATTGAAAGCTATTAATCCCATGTATGCTGCCAATCTGCTCTATGAGTACCCTGGTGGATTCTGGATTTTAGGCGCTGTGTTTCTCTGCACGACTGGAGCAGAAGCGTTATATTCTGATTTAGGCCATTGCGGCAAGTCTAACATTCGCATGGGCTGGGGCTTTGTAAAGATTTGCTTACTGCTTAGTTATTTTGGTCAGGGTGCATGGCTTCTCGAACATCAGGGAGAAACCCTGGAAGGCCTTGGAGGTGTGATTCCTTTCTTTGAGATCATACCGAAGTCACTGCTTATTTTTGGAGTGATCATCGCCACTATGGCTACGGTTATTGCCAGTCAGGCGTTGATATCAGGAACATTTACATTGGTGAACGAGGCTATGAAATTAAAATTATGGCCCAGCACGCGGGTTCGTTATCCCTCTCAGGTGAAAGGACAAATCTATTTACCCGCCATCAACTGGATATTGATGTTTGGAAGCATCATGGTTGTTCTCTACTTCAAAGAATCGGATGCCATGCAATCTGCCTATGGTCTGGCGATCACCTTTGATATGTTGATGACCACCTCACTGCTGGTCTACTACTTTACCACTTCAAAAAAATCGAGGGTACGATCCAGTATCCTGGCTCTTACTTTTTTCACCATTGAAGGCGCGTTCCTTGTTTCAAATCTGAGCAAGTTCAGTCACGGAGGCTGGTTCTCTTTCTCTATAGCAGGAGTCTTCTTCCTGATGATGTTCATTCTTTACAAAGCACGCCATCTGCGCGATCGCCATACTGAATTTGTGGATCTTAAACATTACATACAACTCATTCAGGATTTGCAGGCCGATAAATCGGTGCCGAAAGAAGCCACTAACCTCGTTTATATGGCCGTGGCCAATAGCAAGCGATATATCGATTCAAATATTATCTATTCGATTTTCAAAAAGAGACCGAAGCGCGCTGACGTATATTGGTTTGTGCATGTCGATACGGTCGATAGTCCATACACCTCAAAGTATTCGGTGGATACGATCATTCCACGGAAGTGCTTCTTTATACGAATCAAACTTGGCTTTAAGTCCGATCACCGTGTCAATCTGCTGCTCAATAAAATCCTGCACGATATGGCAGAGAGTGCTGAGATCGATTTGATCAGTCATTACGATTCACTTCAAAAGCACAGTATGCCTTCCGACTTTAAGTTTGTCATTTTACATTCACTGGCTTCGGTGGATAGCGAGATATCCAATTTTGACAACCTGATTATTCAAGGCTACCGGTTCATTAAAAAACACAGTCTGTCTACGGAAGAAATGTATGGTCTGGAACTCGCCAACGTAGAAGTGGAACGTGTTCCGATTATGGTCGGTCCACCTGCTAAAGTCCGGCTCAAACGTGAACGTGAAGAAAGCGAGCGTGAAAAAGAGCTTCGCTATCACAACGACAATAACTGATCGAATCCGGACGTATGCGTCCATTAATGAGCTGGCTTCACTCAATAAATCGTTGATTTAAAACTATAAAGAGGGTTTCGTGCCTGGCACTGATTTGGGATAGTGGGTTCTCAAACAACTAGGTCATGCTGCAGAATTATCTGAAAATTGCTTTACGCAATTTATTGAGGAATAAAACCTATTCTTTCATAAACATAGCCGGTCTTGCCCTTGGTGTAGCCTGTTGCCTGCTGCTCACACTTTACATTCAGGATGAATTAAGTTATGATAAACATCACAGGAATCTAGAAAACCTGTATCGCATTACAACTCAGTTTGAGTCGGATATGGGCATTAATAAATTAGGTAATTCCTCGCCTCCCATCGCCATGACGCTGATGGAAGAATTGAGTGAAGTGGAATCCGCAACACGTGCTTTGAATCCACCGGGCGTATCACAATACCTGATCCGGTACGAAGACAATATCTTTTATGAACCGAACGGATTGTTTGCTGATTCCACTTTATTTGATGTGCTCACTTATGAATTTAAAGAAGGCAATCCCTGGAAAGCACTCACCGATGCAAACACGGTAGTGATTGCTGAAACCCTGGCCTACAAATTATTTGGTGATGAGTCCGCGCTCGATAAAATTATCATGATCAGTCAGGGAGGTACTGAAGATAATTTTAAGATTACAGGAGTCTTCAGGGAAAGTTCAAAAAGTCACATCAAAGCTAATTTTTTCATGTCGATGCTGAGCACCGGATGGGGTGCCTATGTGCGATCGGATGCTGCTGCGAGAGAATGGGCAGGACAAAATTTTGTGCCATCGTATATCAGGTTAATAGCCGGTCATGATAAGAAGGAAGTGGAGAGAAAAATGAACGACTTACTGATCAAGTATGGTGGTGAAGGAATGAAGGCACTGGGAATGAAAAAAACGTTAGGTCTTGAACCTGTGAAAGATATTTATCTGAAATCAGATATCGGACAAAGTCCGCGCATAACCTACCTCTATATAATCGCATTAATTGCTTTTTTTATTTTACTGATCGCATGCATCAATTTTATGAATTTATCCACTGCAAAAGCTACCAGGCGGGCTGCCGAAATTGGTATCAGAAAAGTGATGGGAGCTTATCGTAGTTCGCTTATCAGCCAGATTTTAGGTGAAGCAATGGTTATTGTAATTATTGCCATTCTGCTAAGCATTGTTATTCTTCAGCTAAGTCTTCCATTTTTTAATCTGGTCACAGGAAAGTCGATTTCATTTGATTCAGAAAACATGCCGTTTTTTATTCTTGTGCTGGCAGTAATAAGCTTGGTTACCGGATTGATTGCGGGCAGCTATCCCGCCTTCTATTTGTCCTCGTTTCAACCCGCCCAGGTGCTGAAGGGAAAATTCAATTTAAGCAGCGCCTCAGGGTTCCTCCGTCAGGGGCTTGTTGTTTTTCAATTCATGATTGCGATCACGCTAACTTGCGGCATGATTGTAATTTCAAAACAATTAAAATTTATGCAAGAGAAAGATCTGGGCTTTGATTCAAAAGCGAAGATCGTGTTGCCACTTCGCACCAAAAGTGCACAAGACCAATATCTTACTTTAAAAAATCAACTGGAAAACAATAGCTCCATTGGAAAGGCTTCCGGTGCAGAATACATACCTGGCTCACCCATTTACAGCGATATGAATTTTTATAGCGAAGGTGGAAATATGGACAAATCTGTTATGCACAGAAGGAACACGGTGGATGCAGACTATATCAATGTGTTGGGCCTTAAACTAATTGCCGGTAGGGACTTTTCAAACAACCCTAATTCAGAAGCTAAAAACAACATCATCATAAACAGGACTTCGGCCAATAAGTTGGGATTTGAACCCGACCAAATGGTTGGACAGTCTTTATACTTTGATTGGCAAGGTCAAAAACACACCTTTGTTGTTGTCGGTGTAATCGAAGATTATCACCAAACATCTCCTAAGGAAGCAATTAATCCCACCGTTTTTGAAATCGCCACGGAAAGTCAACAGTTTCCATTTCTTATTGCCAGCGTGAACACTGCAAACTTCAATGAAACCACGGCTATGATTGAAAAGACCTGGAAGGGCCTGGTGAACGACACACCCTTTGAATACTATTTTGTGGATGAGGCCATTCAAAAACAATACCATGAAGACCGGAAAGTTTCACAGATCATCACCGCCTTTACGATGATCGCCATGGTCATTTGCAGCCTTGGGCTCTATGGGCTTTCCACCTATATGGCCGAAAGAAGAATTAAGGAAATTGGCGTGCGCAAAGTAATGGGTGCCAGTATCGGTCAAATAGTATCCATGATGTCGAAAGAGTTTGTGCGATTGGTCCTGATCGCATTACTCATTTCAGTGCCCCTTTCGTGGTATACCATGAACCAATGGCTTACTGGTTTTGCGTATCACATACCGATTAACTTTACCATTTTTATTTATGCCGGAGCAGCGGCACTACTCATCGCACTGATCACCGTGAGTTTTGAATCCGTAAAAGCAGCTTCCGCTAACCCTGTTAACTCTTTGCGATCTGAATAACCACGACCTTTATCACCATCCTATGCTTCAGAACTATTTTAAAATTGCGATCCGGAGTCTTCTTAAAAATTCCGTGTACTCCTTTATCAACATCACGGGGCTATCCATTGGCATTGCCTGTTCTGTATTGATTTTACTGTGGGTTGCCGATGAATATTCCTACGACCGGTTTCACACCAATTATAATTCCATTTATAAACTATATCAGAGCCAGCAATGGGCCCAGGGAATCGGAACAGGAAACGCTATGCCCTTTCCCCTTAAGGAAACGATCAAAGACAAGTCGAGCCAGATCAAGCATGTAGTGATGACCAACTGGGGCGAAGGTAACATGCTTCAGGTAGGTGACAAGCGACTCAACAAAATGGGGCTAAGTGCGAGCGAAGATTTTTTCAAAGTTTTCTCTTTCGATATGGTGAAGGGTGATCCCAACACAGCTTTATCAGACCCATCCTCTATCGTCATTACAGAATCAACCGCCAAAACTTTTTTTGGTGATCAGGATCCAATCAATCAATTGATAAAAGTTGATAACGGGCAGGACTTGAAAGTCACCGGTGTAGTAAAGGATCTGCCCCGCCAGTCTTTTTTTGAATTTGAATATGTTATGCCCTTCGCCTATTATGAAGCTACGCAAGGTTGGGTGGGCTATTCCAAGGATAACTGGAACAACAACTCCTTTCAAATGTATGTGCAACTTCAACCTGAAGCAACCGAAGCGGAAGTGAACACCAGCATTCAAGACATCATTAAAGACAACAATCCGAAAGCGCCAACCGCAAAATTATTCCTCCATCCCATGAGCAAATGGAGGCTCTACTCCAATTTCGAAAACGGAATAAACTCGGGGGGCATGATTGAATATGTTCGATTGTTCATCGCCATTGCCATTTTTGTTTTAGTGATTGCCTGCATCAACTTTATGAATCTGGCTACCGCCCGCAGTGAAAGCCGGGCACGCGAAGTCGGCATACGCAAAAGCGTTGGTTCAAGAAGAAAAGAATTGATCTTTCAATTCTTAGGTGAGTCCATCATGATCACGTTCATTTCTTCCGTGTTGGCCATCGTCATTGTTGAGTTGGTGATGCCCGCATACAACTTAATGGTGAACAAAAATATTTCCATTGATTATTCTAATCCATGGCTTTGGTCCATTGCGATTGGCTGGGTGCTGGTGATTGGAATTTTCGCAGGCAGCTATCCGGCTTTTTATCTTTCCTCATTTCAACCGGTGAAAGTATTAAAAGGGAAAGTGAATGTTGGCAAAGGTGCTACCACACCACGCAAAGTATTAGTGACACTTCAATTTGGCTTCTCCATCTTTCTGATCATTGGTACCATCGTCATCTATCAGCAAATCATGCATGTGAAAAATCGCGACATGGGTTATGATCGCGAAAACCTGATGCAAATCTGGATCAACGGAGAACTACAAACCAACTTTGATGCGATACGGGAAGAACTGGTGAAAACCGGAGTGGTTAAATCAATATGCAAAAGTAACAGCCCTATCACTTCTATCTTTTCCAGCAACGAAGTAAAATGGGAAGGCATGCCGGAAGGCAGAGTATCGTTCTCCACCATTGCAACCGAATATGATTATACCGAAACGATGGGTATTAAAATGCTGGAAGGCCGCGATTTCTCAAGAGATTTCAATGATACGTTATCCATGGTGATTAATCAGGCCGCTGTCGATTTTATGGGCATGGAAAATCCAATCGGCCAAAAAATAACTTATAACAATGAATCCTATGAAATCATAGGAGTCATGGCTGATGTGGTGATGGCCTCACCCTACGAACCGGTGGAGCCCATGACGTTAATTTTTGATGGTGACTGGACGAGCACCGTCACCGTTCGATTGAATAAAACTGAAAAGCTGGGAGCATCCATTGACATCGTTGAAGGGGTATTCAAAAAGCTAAACCCCACCTATCCCTTCGAGTTTCGTTTTGCCGATGCCGACTTTGAAAGAAAATTTTCAATCATCAATTTAATCAGTCGTCTCGCTACCATCTTTGCTTCATTAGCGATTATCATCACGTGCCTCGGTTTATTTGGCCTGGCGGCATTTACTGCAGAGCAACGCACGAAAGAAGTAGGCATTCGAAAAGTCATGGGCGCATCCGTGTCAAGCCTTGTGTTTTTAATCTCTAAAGATTTTTCACGATTGGTAATTTTAGGATTCTTTATTTCAGGACCGATTGCCTGGTGGTTTTTAAATAATTTCCTGGATCGATACACCTATCGTATTTCCATCATGTGGTGGATATTACCACTCGCTGGAGCATCTGCCTTGTTATTGGCATTGATCATTGTGAGCACACAAGCATTACGTGCGGCACGAGCGAATCCATCACAAAGTTTGAGGAGTGAGTAAATTGACAGGCTGGTGTCTTCAATAATTTGAAATCCGAAATATTTAAATAGCTTTTAAGTGAAATAAGTTTTCTAAAACCCCAAGCCATGATCTATAATTTCATCCTAATTGCTGTAAGAAGCTTTCTCCGTGAACAGCTATCCACGATAATTAATATAACTGGTTTGACGGTAGGGCTTACATGCAGCGTCTTTATTTTCTTGTGGGTAATGGATGAATTACGTTATGACCTTTTCCATAAAGATCATGAACGCATATTTGCAGTGATGGAAAACCAAGCTTATTCGGATGGTGAAATTCTTACCTACGATGCTTCGCCTGCTCCGCTGGCAGAAAAGCTACAACATGATTTTCCAGAAGTGGAGGTGTCAAGTCATTATTCGTGGCCTCGACAAATGCTTTTTTCAGAAGGTCAGAAATCTATCTATCACGAAGGTTTTTTTGCTGACACTTCGTTCTTTAAACTTTTTACGTTTCCATTGATTGAAGGAAATCCAAACAAACCCATGCCCGATTTAAAGTCGGTTGTGATCTCAAGAAGAATCGCGGAGAAATACTTTCCCGGCCAATCGGCCCTTGGTAAGGTGTTAAGGGTAGATAATAAGTGGGACGCAACTATAACCGCTGTAGTAGAAAACGTACCTGAGAATTCAACAATCTGGTTTGATTTTATACTTCCGTTCCCGTTATATGCTCAACAAACTTCTAAAGACCTTGATTGGAGCAACCACGTCACATTTACGTATGTAAAACTACGTGCAGACACAGATGCTGAAGCTTTTTCAGCTAAAATGAAAGACCTCTTGTTACCCACACATGTTGAAAGCAGTCAGATTAAACTTTTTCTTTTTCCACTAAAGGAATGGCGGCTCTTTTGGGAATTTAAAAATGGAGTGCCAACAGGTGGCGGTCGAATCGTTTATGTAATCGGACTTAGCCTGGCGTCATTTCTGATTTTGGTGGCTGCCTGCATCAACTTAATGAATCTTGCTACCGCACGAGCTTCAAAGCGAGCCAAAGAGGTTGGTATTCGAAAAGTGGCCGGTGCTTCACGCCCAGTATTGGTTCAGCAATTCCTCATTGAATCCATGCTTCTTTCTTTTACCTCACTGCTGCTGGCGTTAATGAGCGTTCATTTACTGTTGCCACTTTTTAATTACATGTCTGAAAAAAACCTGACCCTTGAATACTCAGATGGTTATCTCATCAGCGGATTGCTGGGCATCACAATTTTTACAGGATTGCTGGCTGGTAGTTACCCCGCATTACTACTTTCTTCTTTCAAGCCGGTTACTGTTTTAAGAAGGAATCTTTTTTCTCATCAACAGGGATTGGGTCTTCGCAGCGTGCTGGTATTCTTTCAGTTTGGATTATCCATCGTGCTTATCATTAGTGCATTTGCTTTCAATAATCAAATGCAATACATGCTCACCAAAGACCTGGGGTTCGATAAAGGAAACTTGCTTCACTTTCAGCCACGGCCGGGCAGTTTAACGAATATGGAGAGCTTCAAACAAGAACTGCTTCAAAATCCGATTATTGAATATGTCGGACAAGGGTATGATCACCCGCTAAATATTAACAACAATGACATGGCCCAGTGGGACGGAATACCCGGGGAAGAAACTGTAACCGTGCAGACCACCGTATGCGATGCTGATTATGTAAAGACGTTGGGGCTTACCCTTAAAAAAGGTCGTCATTTTTTACCTGATCTTGCTTCAGACTCTGCCAGTTTTATCATTAACGAAACCTGCGCCAATCAAATGGGTTTTGCAGACCCTATAGGTCAACGATTAAAGATTTATAAAACGGAGGGTCGCGTAATTGGCGTAGTGAATGATTTTCATCATCGCGATTTTCAATCTTCCATTGCTCCTGTAATTTTCGTGCTCGGAAAATCTGAAGTTAAACCGATGACTGTTTTTGTACGATCTAAAGGAGGTGAAACCCTTAAGGCCGTGGAATATTTAGAAAAAGTCTATAAAAAATTTGAGCCTGTGTTTCCTTTGGAGATTAGTTATTTGGAAACGGACTTGCGAGGCGCTTTAAAAAGCTCTTTAGTCATCGGCCGTCTATCGATTTATTTAACAGCCATCATTATTTTTATCTCGTGCATCGGTTTGTTTGGACTTACCTTATCTGCCATTGAAAGACGTACCAAAGAAATTGGTGTGCGGAAGGTACTGGGCGCAAATGTTTTACAGGTAGTTGTTCTATTGTCAAAGGATTTTATGAAACCTGTTATTATTTCAATCCTGATTACATCCCCTATTGGCTACTACCTGATCAATCAATGGCTTATGAGTTTTTCGTATCACGCAAATTTTCAATGGTGGTGGTTTTTAGTGGTGGGTACATTAATTATAATAATGACCTTTCTTACGGTAGGCTTTCATTCCGCAAAAGCTGCTTTAACCAACCCAACGGAGAGTTTGAGAAGTGAGTAGGAGGAATTACCGGTCGCCAGTTGCCAGTGATAAGCCTACGGAAAATATTTATGTATTGAGAATGGGGGGTTCTTTAGGTTGAGTTGTCTCTAAGCAAAAGAAAGATAATTATGAAAAAGAGCCTTATAACAACACTCATACTGGCCCTGGGCTTGGTGGCCTTCGCGCAGGAAGAAGTGATCCGCAAAGTGCCGGCCTTCGATAAAATTTCTGTTTCGCCCAAAATATCTCTTGTTTTAGAAAAGGGAGATAAAGAATCGGTACGTATCGTCTACTCCAATATCTCATCCGGAAAAATCAATGTGGAGGTGGTTGGAAACAAACTAAGAATTTACCTTGACCAGGCTCGTCTTGTTGACAAACGTGAGCGTACTTCAGATAATCACTCACGGGTAAGCATGTATCATGATGTAACCGTAACTGCTTATGTTACCTATCGTTTTTTGAAAGAACTTGAAATGCGGGGCGAAGAAACGGTGACCTGCGAAAGTGAAATTGATACGGATAAATTTAAGTTGAAGGTGTATGGTAAGACCGAAGTAAATCTGGCCGCCTTGAAAGCACATAAGTTCAAAGCCTCTTTATATGGGGTGAATAACATTAAAATTAAATCCGGTGAAAGTACTCAACAGGTATACCGGTTGTTTGGAGAAAATAAGATTGACACACGCGGACTTGAAAGCACAACCGCATCTGCGCGGATTTATGGTGAAGGTCGCCTGCGTATGAAAGCATCAGACGAAGTACGCATTAACTCTTTTGGTGAACCCGATATCGGCATCAGTGGCAACCCGCACATAAGCAGAGGAATTATAATCGGTAAAGCTCATATTGATTTGCATGATTAGCGTATCAGGTTTTGAAGATATTACCAATCAGGTCTTTCGTTCCCGCGGAAGACCTGATTTCATTTATGTCATTGTATTTATATTATATTGGTACTTCGATTTAACAATCAAGTACTTTGATCGAACCCATACGACAAGCCAGGCAATACAAAGATTCCATCGCCATCCTTGAAGGATGTCTTTCCTATCGTTATAGTGAATTGGTTAATGCTGCAGAAAACCTATCAGAAGTCTTGCTGGATGGTAAAACCGATCTCGCTGAGACTCGCGTTGCATTTATGGTAACTCCAGGCTTTGATTATGTAGCCACGCTCTGGGGTATCTGGCAAGCTGGCGGAATTGCAGTACCACTTTGCCTCACACATCCGATACCCTCGTTACGTTATACGATTGAAGATTCAGACAGTACTGTGTTGGTTTTCTCGCCAGAATTTGAATCCATACTATCGCCATTAATAAACGAAAAATCATTGCGCGCGTTGAAGTCAGGTTCTCTTAACAAAGAGCCTTTGCCGCATGAGCTCCCGGAAATATCACTGAACAGAAGAGCACTCATCCTCTACACGAGCGGAACAACCAACTTACCAAAAGGAGTAGTTACTACGCATCAAAATATAAAATCTCAAATTGTCACACTGATCAATGCGTGGAAATGGAGCAGCAGCGACCACACGCTTTGCGTTTTACCGCTTCATCATGTGCATGGACTTATCAATGTAGTCAGTTGCTCATTGTGGACCGGTGCCACATGTGAGTTTCTTCCAGCATTCGATGCAGCCAGTGTGCTTGAAATTTTCCTGAAAGGACAGGTGAATGTATTCATGGCTGTGCCCACAATCTACTATAAACTGATTACCTGTTGGGAAACCCTTCCTCCAAAGGAACAGGAAAATATTTCGAATACACTTGCTTCCTTCCGGCTTATGGTAAGTGGCTCGGCTGCATTGCCTGCAACCGTGATGGAAAAATGGAAAGCAATAAGTCATCACACGTTACTGGAGCGATATGGCATGACCGAACTGGGGATGGCCATCAGTAATCCCTATGAAGGTGAACGCAAAACTGGTTTTGTCGGAATGCCACTGCCGGGTGTATCAATTCGGCTGGCCAGTGAAGTCAATGAAGAAGTGTATGATGAGCCCGGAGAAATTCAGGTAAAAGGCGAAAATGTTTTTGTTGAATACTGGCATAAACCCGAGGCAACAATGAGTTCATTCACAATCGATGGCTGGTTTAAAACCGGTGATATCGCCATAATTGAAAATGGATACTACCGCATCATGGGGCGCAACTCGGTAGATATTATTAAATCAGGCGGATATAAAATTTCTGCGCTGGAGATCGAAGAAATTTTGCGCACTCATCCTGCAGTAAAAGATTGTGCCGTTGTGGGTGTGGATAATGAAGAGTGGGGCGAGATCGTTGCCGCTGCCATTGTCTCATCGGCTGAGTCGCTGGATGAAGATCACCTGCGCGCCTGGCTGAAAGAGCAACTTCCACCCTATCGCGTGCCACGCAAATTCATGGTCGTGAAAGAACTGCCGCGCAATGCCATGGGTAAAGTCACAAAGAACGATGTAAAAAAATGGTTTTAATATGATCATCTATGGTGTAGCCTTGCTCGCAGCATGTTATCTGGTAGGCCAGACGATTGGTGAAATTCTTGGGCAGTGGCTCAACATAAACTCCAATGTAGGTGGTGTAGGTTTCGCTATGGTGTTACTCATCATGGTAAACCAGTGGATGCACAAGCGCAGATGGCTCACACCAGAAATGGAGAGCGGCATTTTATTCTGGAGCAACTTATACATACCTGTTATCGTGGCTATGTCTGCCATACAAGATGTGAAGGCTGCCCTGTCAGGAGGTATGGTTGCCTTGCTGGCAGGGATTATTCCAACACTGGTTTCCGTCTTGATGATTCCGATTTTAATGAAAATTGGTAAGGACAAAACATTCGAAAAAATTAACGACACGCATTGATGAACGTAATTCAAGACCTGCTGGTAAAAAATGGATTTGTGGTGGCACTGCTCACCACAGGAATTATCTTGCTTGTGTCATCATGGATTTCGCATATGTTCACCGGTAAAAAAGTTCCAGGTGCAGCCATCGCCATTTTTGCGGGTCTGGTACTCGCATGGTTAGGTGGTGTTTTTGAAAATGGAAAAAAAGGAATAGCTGACGTTAGTGTATTTTCAGGCTTCGCATTGCTGGGCGGATCGATGTTGCGCGACTTCACCATAGTATCAACCGCTATGGGGGCACGATTTTCTGAAATTAAAAAAGCCGGACTTCCCGGAGTAATTGCCTTGTTTGCCGGAGTTTCACTTTCCTTTTTTACAGGTGCTGCTATCGCAGCTCTCATGGGCTATACAGACCCGAAAAGTATAGCTACCATTGGTGCAGGTGCATGCACCTTTGTGGTTGGGCCCGTCACCGGAACTGCGGTAGGTGCCAGCTCTGATGTAATTGCCATCAGCATTGCTGCGGGAGTAGCCAAGTCCATACTTGTTACCATTGGCACAGGGCCGATCGCAAAAATAATTGGTCTGGATAACCCCAAAGCAGCCATGATTTTCGGTGGCCTTGCGGGCACCACCAGTGGTGTGGCTGCAGGGCTGGCTGCCACTGACCCCAAACTCGTTCCTTACGGAGCCATGACCGCCACCTTTTACACGGGCCTGGGTTGCCTGCTTTGCCCTTCGGTATTTTATATGATTTTACAATGGATTGTCTGATCAATATATCCACGCAATAAATTGGCCTGGCAGTGATCTTATAGGTGTGAAAGCTGACCGTTTTAAAAATGGAGCAGGCATTTCATTATAAATGAATTTCACTTATAAAGTATACCCTTAATTAAGTTCGTGTGTCAATTTGATTTTTTTCTGAGCTGTGCCCGGGGTCACAATAATTAAAACAATCAAGAAAGCAACAAGCTGACTGGTCAGGTGATTCATTTCAGAAAAAATCTGGTTTTCACTTAATCGGTACTTTGGATATGATATCAATAACCGACAAAATCTTCCTTGCGAGCATGATTATCAATGATAAACTAATCACAAATATACACTCACACAATTGATGGAAACCGCAACTCAATTAAATATCTGATAATCTGTAAAGAGCTTGTATCGAATTCTGATAGAAAGACAGATCTCAAAGAGGAAGAAATTCGCCACTCAACACCACATTGTAGAATTGTAATAAATGTCATTTCCGATTCTCTCAAAGGATCAGTAGCTTTCATGCTTATGCAATCATTAACCGACCCGTACCTGATCAGTGATAAGTCCATCCGCCAGCCTCCTTCTTCGGTGGTCAGGATGCTTGCTTTTCTCGGGCCCGGATTTATTCTCTCGGCCTCCATCGTAGGATCAGGTGAGTTAATTGCCACCACCGTGCTCGGTGCCAAAGCCGGCTTCGCTGCCTTGTGGATTATCATAGTTAGTTGCCTCGCCAAGGTAGCCGTGCAGCTGGAGTTCGGAAGACATGCCATTCTCACCGGAGAAACTGCGATGCAATCATTCAACAAACTTCCTGGTGTGAAGATCAAAAAAGCAAATCTTGCCGTTTGGGCGATCTTGGTTTTGCAAGGCATGAAAGCCATTCAGATAGGAGGCATTGTGGGGGGAGCCGCTGTTGTGTTGCACTTGTTGATTCCCGGTGTGTCTGTGTATGTGTGGGCTTTTGCCGTTGCTGCTGCGGCCGCTTCTCTTATCTTCAACGGCCGATATGGATTAATTGAGAAAGCATCTCTCTTCATGATCACGATGTTTACCATATTCACTATTGCATCGCTGGTATCATTACAATTCACTGAGTTTGCATTTACATTTAGTGATGTGATCAACGGATTTCGTTTTCGTCTCACGGGCGAAGAAATTGCCATCGCCATTGGCGCCTTTGGCATTACGGGTGTGGCGAGTGATGAGATCATCGCATACAATTACTGGTGTCTGGAGAAAGGATATGCGAGTTATGCCGGTGTGCCGGATGGATCACCTGCATGGAAGCAACGTGCCCAAGGCTGGATCAATGTGATGTATCTCGATGCCGTTGTGGCCATGATTCTTTATACTGTGGTGACCATCGTATTTTATTTACTGGGTGCCGCCATTTTGCATGGTAATGAAGTAATACCCAATGGCAACGAAGTGATTGAAACGCTCGCATTGATCTACACGCAATCACTGGGAGCAGGTGCAAAAATGATTTACCTCATTGGCGCTTTCTTTGTTTTATTCTCAAGTGTGTATGCCACGCTTGCTTACTGGACCCGTGTGTTTCCTGATCTGTTCGGCCAATTGGGCTGGATTGATTTTGCAGATTTGAAGAAGAGAAAAAAGATGGTGTCGCTGCTGTCTTTATTATTCCCGTTTGTATGGGCCTGTGCCTTTTGTTATATCGAACTGCCTGTGCTCATGGTGTTGTCTGGTGGAATTATTGGATCCATCATGCTATTGCTGGTTGTGTTTGCGGGATGGCATTTTAAATACAAACGCGCGCAGGCGATCACAGCAGGAAAATTCTACACCATTATCTTCTGGATCAGCGTAGCTTCCATTGTGTGGGTGGCTATCTATGGTTTGATACAGACGTTCGGATAAAGGACATTTTTCACGGCATTAACTAACAGTATTTTTCTGTTTGTCATCTGTTCTTCTGAAACACGTTATACACTTTACAGTGTCCTTTCACCAACGATTCATCGGCATCAATGATCTTTGCATTGTTGATTCCGGATTTTTCAAGGGCTGCTACATAATATTTCCGCATCGCTTCATTGCCAACAACCGTTAAAGGAATAGACCTATGAACCAACTCCCTTAGTTCGGTTCCAATCAATAGGCCACTCAAGTAGAAGTAGTTTTCCTCTTTTGTATAATGATCAAACAACTGATTGGTCCTGACAAGGAATGCATTGTGTAACAGGTTGTCATGATTACTTTGCGCAACACCCTCTTCAAAACTTTTGAGTATACTTCCTGTAAACGAAAGCTTGTTCTCTTTCACAGACCCGGAAAGAATACTATCGTTCGATAAGAGATGAAAGAACTCACCGGTCATATACGTTTTGAAATCAATGACCTTCTGATTTTTTACAGTAACATGTTTGGAGTGTGTGCCCGGAAAAATATAAATATGTTCCTCATCAGAATTAAAATCACAACCAATCAACTGGGCTTCTTCACCCCTCATTACATCACTGGCCGTCTTTGCACCAGAAATTATTATCACATCATGCCGGAAGTTGCCAGTTCGCATTTATTTCCCCGAACTCAAGATCACTTCCGTCTATGGCAAAGGGAAGTTCTTTATAGGGAAGCTTAACCATGCCAATGCTGGAGGACGCCATGCCTGAAACAATCAAAGGCAAATCGAGCAAGGATACGGTTACTTGTTCTTGCAATCTTTCCAGCTGATGCTGTATGAATGACAGATAAAATGAAAATCTTTTTTCCTCGTCCTGCTGCGATTGTTTCCAAAGCTCATGTGTTTCAGCAATACCCTGATTACTCTTCACTTCTCCGAGTATAGTCTGACTGGAGGCATCAACAAGTCTTATCCTGAACGTAGAAGTTCCCCAGTCACAACTTATAAAAGCCTGCATGATCAATTTATTTTATAATGATTTTTCAAGATCAGGTCTGTTAGGATTGAGATACTGCTTCCACATATTTTCTGGCTTTGTCTGTCAGCTCCTTTAAATATTCATCCGTTATTTTCAGTGATGTGTCAACCAATGCACTGCCCACACCAAAGGCTACTGCTCCTGCCTGGTTGAATGCACGGATATTGGTGAGATTCACTCCACCGGTTGGCATGAGTGGAATTTGTGGAAAGGGTCCGCGAAGATCCTTAAAATAAGCTGGTCCGATGGAAGCCGGAAAAACTTTAATAATATCTCCCCCATTTTTATAGGCGGATAAAATTTCAGTTGCAGTGAATGCACCTGGAATACTGACAGCTCCACCTTGTTTAGTCGCGTAAATAGTTTCGACATCCAGAGAGGGGGAGATAATAAACTGGGCACCTGAGTGCATTGCCGCCCTGGCCATCTCTGCATCCAGCACCGTGCCGGCCCCAACCAGTAACTGCTCATCCATATGTGTTGCTATCCTCGTGATCGTTGATAACGCATCCGGAGAATTAAGCGTTACCTCCAGAAGTTTTATCCCGCCATCGCACAATGCCTGGGCGATATGCAAAACATCATCTGGTTGTGCACCCCGGATAATGGCAATAATCTTATGTGTTAGTAGCTGGGAAAGTGTTGTCATTTTAAATCTGGTCTAGCAATATCAAACTACCAATCTCTTATGAATAAATTCTCTTACCCGGTGAAGCTGATCATCACCCACGCAACTATCGCAATCACAATTAATGAGAAGGCAATATCCCAGAAATTATAACTGGCACGATTGGCTTGTTTCTGCTCAACGGAAAGCGTTACCAGTGTAAGACCCTGGATTTGTTCGTCCGAAGGTGCCGGAGTGAGCCAGCTCACCGTCAGGCAAAGAATGACACAGAACAAAAAGAACCATGCAGCAAACGTAAGAAAATGGGTGTTGCCAAGGATATATAAAATACTGCCTGGTTCAAGTTTGCTTACAGCCAGCTCCAGACCTATGCGAATGAAGGCCACCATCATGCCCACAATCAATGTGGCGAGTGCACCTTTACTGTTGATGCGTTTATAAAAAATCCCAAGCAGAAATACGGCTGTAATAGGTGGTGCAATGTATGACTGTACTGACTGCAGATATTCATATAACACGCCTGATATATTTTGCATGATCGGAATCCATGCAATGCCAAGCACCACAACAATGGCTGTAGCAATGCGACCGATGCGAATCAAATCTTTCTCAGGAGTTTCAGGTTTTAGTTTCTTATAAACATCTACCGTAAACAACGTGGAGCATGAATTGAACACCGAAGCAAGTGAACTCATCAGTGCTGCCAGCAAGCCGGCTGCTACCAGTCCGCGCAACCCTGCGGGCATCTTATTCATCAGCAAGGCAGCAAAAGCCTGATCGGGAGAGTCCCACGAAAGTTCACCTCTGTTTTTCAATGCAAGTGCAACCACACCTGGAATGAGAAATAGAAAAACGGGTAGCAGTTTTAAAAAGCCACCGAAGATAGTACCACGTCTTCCTTCTTTAATGTTTTTTGCGGCCAGCACGCGCTGCACAATGTATTGATCGGTACACCAGTACCAGAGTCCCACAACCGTACTGGTGATCACGAGGCTCGGCCATGGAAATTCCGGATCGCTGGCAGGACGCCACATGTTTAAGTAACCAGGCTCCAGTGACTGACGCATGCCATCCCAGCCACCCACAGCATCAAGCCCTATAAATGTTAACGCGCCAGCTCCAATAACAAGTACCATAGTTTGCAACGCTTCGGTATACACCACGGCACGCATCCCGCCAAGGATGGTATAGATGCCCGTGAGCACCACCGTCATCAATGCGCCAAACCAGAAATCGATATGAAGAATGGAGGAGATAACAATACCTCCGGCATAAACCGTTACTGAGATTTTCGTAAGCACATACGCTATCAATGAAAATACACTCAGGAACCAGCGCGTTCGGGAGTCGAAACGCCTTTCTAAAAATTCGGGCATGGTAAAAACTCCACTGCGTATGTAAAAGGGTAAGAACACCCAGCCGAGTGTGATCACAAGCCATGCATGCAATTCATAAATCAACATGGGAATCTTTCCTCCGGCTCCAGCACCCGCAAGTCCTACTACATGTTCCGATCCGATATTGGAAGCAAAGATGGAAGCGCCTACCACAAACCATCCCATGTTGCGGCCTGCAAGAAAGTAATCCTCTGTGGTTTGCTGCTTACGCGTCATCACCCAAGCAGCGAGCGCGGCTATGAGAGCGAAATAAATTCCAATTACAATCCAGTCGAGGGTTACGAATCCTTGCATAGTATTCAGGTTACCGTGTTGAATCGGTTATTAAACTAAAATACGGATATAATTTAGCGCTATGCAAATACCATTCAGACGGTATAAACAGGATAGATGATGAATGGTATAAATTTAAAGTAAATCATATACCCAGGATTATCCTTTACCAGATCTTCACCCGTTGCTCCGGTGCCAGGTACAATGAATCTCCAGGCTTAATACCAAAAGCATCGTAGAACTCCGGAATATTTCGCACGACTCCATTCACCCTGAATAAACCTGGTGAATGTGGATCAGTATTTACCTGCATGCGCAAGGCTTGTTCTCTTTCCTTACCCAGCCATGCCTGAGCCCAGCCCAAAAATACACGTTGCACTCCGGTGTATCCATCGATTACCGGAGCTTCCTTACCATTCAAACTGATCTTATAGGCTTTCAATGCGATACTCAATCCACCAAGGTCACCAATATTTTCACCCTGAGTGAATTCTCCATTCACATTCAAATCGCTGAACACTTTAAATTGATTGTATTGCTCAACCAAAGCGCCTGTGCGCTTTTTAAATTCATCTCTATCCAGATCCGTCCACCAGTTTTTAAGTTCACCATCTCCGTTGAAGGTACTTCCCTGATCGTCAAATCCATGACCGATCTCATGACCAATTACGGCTCCGATAGCTCCGTAGTTTACAGCATCATCTGTATTGAGATTAAAATAGGGAGGCTGAAGAATAGCGGCCGGAAATACGATTTCATTCTTGGTAGGATCATAATAGGCATTTACTGTTTGTGGTGTCATTCCCCATTCTGTTCTATCAATGGGCTTACCAATTTTTTTAATCTCTTTGTTATGTTCCATCAATGTGGATTGCTGAACGTTTCCAAAGAGATCATCATTTTTTATACTCAGTGCGGAGTAATCTTTCCATACATCCGGATATCCGATTTTGGGTGTAAACTTTGCCAGCTTATCCAATGCCTGCATTTTGGTTTCTGTACCCATCCAGTCAAGTTCATTGATGCTTTCCTTGTAGGCACCGATGAGGTTGCCAACGAGTTTCGTCATGTGTTCTTTCGCCTCGGCAGGAAAATGTCTGCTCACGTATACTTTTCCAACCACTTCACCCAGGTTGATATTAACCAGATTTACTCCCCTGCGCCATTGCGGCTGTTGTTCTTTGGCTCCTGTAAGTGTTGCTCTATAGAATTTAAAATTCTCTTCATCTATGGCTGAACTTAGAAAAGTGGCATTCGCATGGATTACATTCCATGTAAGATAGTTTTTCCAGGTAGCAAGTGGGGTGGCTTGAATTAACCCGTTCAATGACATGGTAAATGAGGGCTGTGTAATAACAATCTTATTGAGATCCGTAATTCCGGCATTTTTTAAGAATAATTTCCAGTCAAAATCAGACATGACCTGATCCAGGGAATCAACGGAATACATGTTATACATTTTAATCATGTCGCGGGTTTCTTCTTTAGGGATATGCCGGGTCGCAATCGCGGTTTCAAGTGCCATGATATCTTGTGCACTTTTCTTGATGTTTTTAAAACCGGCAAGTTCCAACATGGTGGCAATGTGCTCCAGGTATGCTTTACGGATTGTCTGAAATTTTTCGTCTTTGTTCAAATAGTATTCCCGCTCAGGAAGACCTAACCCTCCCTGATAGTTGTACAGCGCATATTCAGTAGGTTTCTTCATATCCGAATCAACAAATAACTGCATGGGTGTGCCATAGCCATAAATGGTGGCATAACCAAAATACGCGACAAGGTCATTCACATTACTGATGGCATCAATCTTTTTGAATTCATCCGCCAACGGTAAAACACCCAACTCATCACGTTTCTTCATATCCAAATAGGAAGCGTATAAATCACCTACCTTTTGCTCGTCAGTTCCTGGTTCTTTACCGGCAGCCGCTGCTTCTTCTATAATCTTTTTTACATCATCCTGCGATTTTTCATGAAGCATATACATTACGCCATAGGTGGCCTTGTCAGCAGGAATCTCAGTGTTCTTGATCCATGTGCCATTCACATACATCTGAAAATTGTCACCAGGATTTACTGTAGTGTCCATGTTTTGAAGCAACAAGCCAGAAGATAGAACCCGGGCAGGCTCGTCTTTTTTACTGGTACAAAAAGTAAGCAGCAACGTGCCTGCGACAAGGAACAGCAATGAATTAATGAATGATTTCATGTGAGGAAATTATGTTGAGTAATGCTAAAAAAGAGATCAAATATACTGAAAGCCCGGTAAACCTGCTGACTATGAAAAACATGTTAATTACTCGTGCAAAGAAAAACTTGCTACAATAAAACTACAGGCTCGTCTTCTACCACCCGTCTCCGGGCCCGGTAACGGATCGTTACTTTTGCAAGACCCAGCATAATGATGGCGATAACCACTGACATCCACATCACAAAGACCATTGGCAATGCGGTGCCATCATACCAGGCACTTACCACTACCGTGATTATTCCACCTACCAGCATGCGAAAGCTACCCAGTAAAGATGCAGCACTTCCCGCATGTTTTGAAAATGGTGCAAGTGCCAGCGCTGCGCTGTTGGGGCCGGTAAGTCCCTGACCGAGTACAAACAAAAAAATCATGATCGTTAAGCCAGTCATGTTGTACCAGTCGAAGAGTGTGCCCATGACCAGAAATGCGCCTGCAAAAGTCTGATACGCCAGGGCATATTTTACCAGTTGCTGACTGGTGAATTTCTTCAACAGAAAATGATTGAACTGTGCAGATCCAATCAAGCCCGATGCTACAAACGCAAAGATCCAGCCGTACTCCCGTTCTGATGCCTTATAGAGATTCAAAAAAACATTTGCCGAAGCAGCAATGTATCCGAATGTGGCCGATGTAGCAATGCCACCTGCCAGGGTATAAATGCTGAACTGAGGTTGCCTCATTACCAGTATAAAATTTCCAAGGATAGCTTTCGGCTTCATCGAAATTTCAGGGTCAGCTTTTTTTCCTTCAGGGAGTAAAAAATAAGTTGCTGCAAGAATTAGAAGTGTTACCGCTGCCAGCATGATAAACACGGAAGACCAGCCAAAAGCTACCGTCATGTAACCACCTACCGTTGGAGCAATCATGGGCGATACGGCAATCACCAGCATGATCGATGAAAATGCCTGAGCAGTTTTGCGCATCGGAAAGATATCTCGCACAAATGCCTGCGCGGCCACCATTCCTACGCATCCGCCCAATGCCTGAAGAAACCGCATGGCTATCAATGACTCCAGCGAAGTTGAAAAAGCGCACACTACCGAACTGATGATATAAATGATCAAACCTGCATACAAAGGTTTCTTTCTTCCATAACGATCGAGCAATGGACCATATACAAGTTGACCGATGGCAATCCCAATAAGATAGGCTGTTAGTGATAATTGTACCTGCGAAATACTGACACCTAGATCTTTTGATATAGCCGGGAACCCAGGCAGATACATATCTATCGAAAACGGACTGATCGTGGATAGTGCCCCAAGAATAAGAATTAGCAGGATGTAGCGGTTGCGCTTCATGAATTAAGGCTGCAAAGATAGAATTAGTGCGGTCAGTTGAACCGCTAACCTTAAGCTTAAAATTATGAACTACCTCAGCAATCGATTTCTGTAACCTGTATAGTCAGATGAACTTTAATTTCGGCAATTTACCAGTTAAAAATTTCACCCGATCTGGTGAATCAACCATGTATTAACGTATGTCAGTCCGCTCCCTTTTCCATTATGCTTTCCAGGGATACGACAGTTGAATTGCATACACCTTCATACGATGAAGGTTCCAGTATTCTTGAAACTCTTCACGTGACTGGGTCGCGTATTCTGTAGAGGTTGTGTCACGTTCATAATATACGGCACAATATTCACCGTTAATAAATGACCAGCAGGTCTGATTATCACTTTGATAAGGAGGAATGTAGCGCCCTGATTCCTCGAAAGGTGGATAGCCTTTACGCTCCAGGTACTCTTTTATATCATCAGTGGTCAGTTGAAAAAGTTTGCCCAGGCTGAATACTTCACCTGGTTTTACCTGCTTACTTTCGATCGCATACTTTCTCAACTTGTTGTCAATAAAAAGTTGAATAAGTTCATCTTTTGAAAGGTGATGCTCTGTCATGGTAATCGAAAATTAATGTATCCGATAATCAAACGCGTTCAAACTTCTACACCAGGCAATTGAAAAACCCGATAGGCGTGTCGTACAAAATTTAAACCGGTAATACTCCGGTCATCACAATGAAACTCCCCGTTTCCACGGAATAAAATCATCTTGCTGAAGACGAACCGCATGAGGTATTTTTTTTCCACTCGCCACCTGCAACACAAATTCCATGAGTTCATGTGCCTTTGATTCGATCGTTGTCTCACCGGTGATAATGGTACCTGTATCAATATCAATTACATCATGCATGCGTTGACTTAATTTTGAATTGCTTGAAACCTTGATCGTTGGTGCTACCGGATTTCCCGTGGGCGTACCTAACCCGGTAGTAAATAAAATAAGTGTGCACCCCGAACCTGCCAGTGCAGTCGTTGACTCAACATCATTGCCTGGTGTGCAAAGCAAATGAAGTCCCTGCTTTGTTATCTGTTCTGTATAATCCAGCACTTCAACCACCGGAGAACTTCCTCCCTTCTTGGCTGCTCCTGCTGACTTCATGGCATCGGTGATAAGTCCGTCTTTAATATTTCCCGGTGAAGGATTCATATCGAAACCAGAACCCACCTTCACGGCACTTGCTTGATAGCGTTGCATCAGATCCACAAACTTTTCTGCCACCGGCAAGGAGACAGAACGATCTACCAGATTCTGTTCTACGCCATTCAGTTCAGGAAACTCAGAGAGCACCGGAGTGCCTTTCAGGGCTGCGAGCATGTCACTGAAATATCCTAAAACCGGATTGGCAGAGATGCCAGAAAAACCATCTGAGCCACCACATTCCAGCCCAACAATCAATTTACTGACGGGAGCAGGCGCGCGCTTGCAATCATTGGCCTGCACAAGTCCGGCAAATGTTTTGCGTACGGCATCGGCAATAAATTCAGGTTCCGATTTACTCTCTTGTTGTCCGATGATATAAAGCGGTTTGTCAAAGGAAGGATTTATTTTTTTCACTGCCTCTTCAAACACTTTCACCTGCGCATTCTGACAACCCAGACTCAACACGGTCGCTCCTGCAACATTGGCATTGTTTACATAACCTGCCAGCAACGCACATAGCGCATCGCTATCCTGTCGCGTGCCTCCGCAGCCTCCATCGTGTCTTAAAAATTTGATGCCATCCACATTCTTAAAAATGCGTTGCGCAGAAGCATCCGTCTCATCGATAAAAATATCTTCGGTAAGAAAAGAACTTACGCTGGCACCGCTGCGATACCGTTGCACCAGCTTGTCCACATCCAAATCATAACTTTTCGGTTTGCTATACCCCAGCTTCTCCAGTAATATTTCACGAAGCATGTCAATGTTTCTGTTTTCACAAAATACCAATGGAATAACCAACCACACATTGGCAACACCAACCTTACCATCAGTACGATGAAATCCATTAAAAGTACGGTTTGCAAACTTTTCAACGTTGGGTGGGGTCCATTTATATTCTGATGGTCTTATCTCGGGTGCGGTAGACGCATGTTTTACATTAAACGTTGTGATTATCTCTCCCTGCTTTATGGGTTGCATGGCACGACCCACCACCACGCCATACATCATCACCATGTCACCCGTGTTCAACTGTTTTGTTGCAAACTTGTGCTTTGCCGAAGTTGGATACACAACCGTGTAGGATTCGCCATCCAGTGAAACCTGTTCGCCAACTGCCAGGTCTTGCAACGCCACAATCAAATTATCGTCAGGGTGTACTTTTAATATTTTTTGCATAGAATCGAGAGGAAACAACGGTTAAATACTGATTGCGAAAGTAAATAAACTGTTGATTCCTTTCACCATGGCTTATCATTTTTCCGGAAGTGTTTAAGCGAGTTGTAAATTTACCTTGAAAGGTACCGGGTGGTCAAAATATCAATTGTCATATTAATTCACCGGTTTAAAACAATGATTTAAATCATATCCGTAATTGATAAATATATAATTAAAAATTACGTCATTTATGAGAGATAAAATCAGCATATAGCATGGCAAAGAATACCCCCATCATAAGTGAAACGAAAGCACTAAAAAATCCACCGCGCAAGGCAACCGAGGGCGATATCATCACAGGAGACACACCTGAAGCAGCACGGGCTCATACCGTAAACAAAAGATTAAGGTCGAAACTAAACAGTGAAGCAGCTGCCTTAAAAAATAAGTTTGAGCAACCAGGCGACAAAAGAGCCATTGTTGAAAACTACCTTACAAATTTTCCGCAAGAGGAGAAAAAACTCCTCTTGAAAATCCTCAAAGAAGAATTTGCGCTCAACCCTTCTAAAGTAAGCAGGGATACCGAACTTGGCGAAGACTGGCAGAATGGAGAATATCCGTACAAGTATCTGATGTCGCGCAAGAATTATGAATTTCAAAAATATAATCTGCAGGTAGAGTTATTGAAACTGCAAGCCTGGGTAAAACAAACCGGAAGCAGGGTAATCATCCTTTTTGAAGGAAGAGATGCCGCGGGAAAAGGTGGCACTATCAAGCGAATGATGGAAAACCTGAATCCACGCGGTGCAAGAGTGGTGGCACTTGAAAAACCAACCCACGAAGAACGCGGTCAATGGTATTTTCAACGCTATGTAAAACATCTGCCCACCAACGGAGAGATTGTATTGTTTGATCGCTCGTGGTACAATCGTGCAGGCGTAGAAAGAGTAATGAACTTTTGTACGAAAGATGAATATTATGAATTCATGCGCCAGGCACCGGAATTTGAACGCAATCTGGTGCGCAGCGGTATTATCTTATTTAAGTTCTGGTTTTCTGTAAGTAAAGATGAGCAAAGACGAAGGTTCAAAGACAGAAAAACCCATCCATTAAAACAATGGAAACTATCCCCCATTGACAAGGCATCACTCGATAAGTGGGAAGCCTATACCGAAGCCAAGGAAAAAATGTTCTTTCACACCGACACATCAGACGCTCCGTGGACGGTGGTTAAATCAAATTGTAAAAAGAGGGCAAGGTTAAATGCCATGCGATACGTGCTGACCAAGGTACCTTACAGCAACAAAGATCTTAATATGATTGGCAGGGTTGATCCCATGGTCGTAGGTCGCTCCAATATGATTTATGAAAAGGGTGAAGGTTATCTGCTGGAAGATAAAAATTTGGCCAAAATTAAAAGGTAAAATAAGGGTGTGTATCATATTTGCGGAATGAATATTTTGTGGAGTGTGTATCAATCACCATTTACACACTTCTATTTCTATTTCAATTTCTTCCATAATATGCCAGGCGGAACGCATTTTCATCGCCATAAATGACAGCGAAGGAATTAGTCCTGCTGTGTCCTATTGATAATCCGAAGTTATTATGTCACTCCTTCGGAGTTTTAAGGATATACCCTTATACCATATCTATGATCATTTTAGCCATACCGGAAGGCGAGCCTTCGTCTTGATATTTCAAACATGACCAGGTAGAATTAGTCAATCTCCATGAATAATTTTCTAACTTTAATGGAGGACAATGACAGTTCTGAAATTGCCCATCAAAACAATACTGGTATGAAAATCAAAAGCCTGTTCTATTCTTTCTTCAAAGACATCAGTAAGATGAAACTGACTCTTTTATTTTCTGGTATGCTGTTTTTATGGAGCATACCTGTAGTCAGTCAGGATATATCCACCGCATGGAAATTTGAAAGTCAGCGCAAGGAGATCGCACCGGTTTACTCCATCGACAGAAAAAATACATTTCTTGGAAAGCCTGCGCTGATATTAAGCGGAGGAGGAAAAGAATATACAGACGGACACTGGTACAAAATCGTGAACGTGGAATCGGGAGAATATTTTCAGTTCCGTAGTTATTTTATTGCTTCGAAAGTTGAAGAGCCGAGCCGAAGCATTCTTGCACGGATTATTTGGCAGAACGAATCGGGCGAGCAGATTGGCTTTACTGAATATCCTGTCACCCTGCCTGAAAAAACGAAAGAAGGCTGGAGCGTTTTCGAACAACTTTATAAAGTGCCGGATAAAACCACCAACGCCAAACTTGAATTGCATTACCGGTGGGATGCCGATGGAATGGTTCGGTTTAGTGATGTCACTTTTCAAAAAACGACACCACCCGCACCACGCATCGTACGGGTAGCGACTGTTCATCTCAAACCCCATAATTCCAAATCATCGCAGGAAAATCTAATTCAGTTTTCAAAGCTTGTCGCTGAGGCGGGATTACAAAAGCCCGACATCGTCTGTCTGCCGGAAGCCATCACCCTGGTTGGCACCGGCCTGAATTATGTGAGCGCCAGTGAACCGATTCCTGGTCCTTCTACAAAATTTTTAGGTGATCTTGCACGACAACATCACACCTATATCGTTGCCGGACTTCTTGAAAGAGTCGGTGAAGTAGTATACAATACTGCGGTGCTGATCGACAGAGAAGGGAATCTTGCAGGCAAGTATCGCAAGGTAAGTTTGCCAAGGGAAGAGATTGATGGCGGCATAACACCTGGAAATTCCTTCCCGGTATTTGATACCGATTTTGGCAGAATCGGTATGATGATTTGCTGGGATGTTACTTTTCCTGATGCCGCCAGAGCACTGGCTCAGCAAGGTGCCGAGATCATCTTGCTTCCCATTGCCGGAGGTCATCTTAAACTTGCCATGGCGCGCGCACTTGAAAATCAGGTTTACCTGGTGTCCTCAACGTACGATATGATATCCGCGGTATTTGACCTCGAAGGAAATGTTTTCAAGGAAGCCACGGATGAAAATCGGGTTGCCGTAGCCGATATTGATTTAAACTACCAGAAACTATGGCCGTGGATTGGTGATTTGAAAAGCCGCATTCCCCGTGAAATGGCGCCACAGAAAGCAACGCAGTTGAAGTGAGTTTAGTCGTTTGACCACTTGGAGTGGTCAGACGACTAAACGACTAAAGATTACAAATTTCCTCTATTAATTTCTTCCACCGCATAGTTAGCAGCGCGTGCTGTCATCGCCATAAATGTGAGTGAAGGATTTTGATTTCCTACCGAGGTCATACACGCACCATCGGTAACAAATACATTCTTACAACTGTGGAATTGATTCCACTTGTTCAGCAAAGATGTTTTTGGATCTCTTCCCATGCGCACACCACCCATCTCATGAATATCAAGACCCGGAGCCTGGTTGCTGTCGTGCGGAACAATATTTTTGCAGCCCGCTTTGTCGAGCATCTCCTGCGCCTGCACCAGAAAATCGTTCATCACCTTCACATCGTTATCGGTATGTTCAATGGACGTGATTAGTTGTGGAATTCCCCATGCATCTTTCTGATCGGTACTCAGGCGCACGTGGTTGCTTTCAATCGGAACGGTTTCGCCTTGCATCATCATGCCCACATACCAGGTGCCCGGCCTGGCCGCTGCTTCTTTAAGTTCTGCACCAATAGCCTCTGATCCTGTTCTCATTCGCGAAGCTGAATAGAATGTCATGTAGCCACGCATGAAATCTTCTTCCTGCTTTCGCACATTGCGAAACGAAGGCATCATGATTGCCGTGGGTCTGCGACCATAATAATATGTGTCTTCATACCCTTCAAAAGTGGCTCCTACCGTGCCGCGATAATTATGGAAGGCAACAAATTTTCCGAGCAAGCCATTATCATTTCCAAGGCCATTGGGGAAACGACTGGATGTTGAATTGAGTAAAAGTAAATTGCTGTTCAATGCAGCCGCGTTCACGAATATGATACGTGCATAATATTCAAAAACTTCCTTCGTGTTGGTGTCGATCACGCGCACACCGGAAGCCTTGCCTTTTTTCTCATCATAGATAATAGAGTGCACCACGGAGAATGGGCGCAAGGTCATGTTGCCGGTTTTCATCGCCCACGGCAAGGTGGATGAGTTAGAACTGAAGTATCCGCCAAACGGACAACCACGCTCACACAACGTGCGTGCCTGACATTGACCACGGCCTTGTTGTTTATGAATTTCCTGCGGCTCAGTAAGATGCGCACAGCGGCCGATCACGAATTCACGATCTTTATAGATTTCCTTTATTTTTTGCTGAATGTGTTTCTCCACACAATTCATTTCCCACGCTTTCATCACTTCACTGTCGGGAAGTGTTTCAAGACCATCGCGGTTGCCACTGATGCCTACAAATTTTTCCACGTAAGAATACCACGGTGCGAGATCATCATAACGAATGGGCCAGTCTACGGCAAAGCCATCACGGCCTGGCGCTTCAAATTCAAAGCGACTCCAACGTTGCACCTGACGTGCCCATAATAAAGACTTGCCACCGGTTTGATATCCACGAATCCAATCGAAAGATTTTTCCTGTATGTAAGGATGTTCTGCATCTTTCACAAAAAAATGTTTGGTGGCATCACCAAAGGCATAACACTTATCGGCAATAGGGTTGGCTTCATTCACTTCAAGCGGCAAACGACCACGATAGGGAAATTCCCAGGGGTTCATGGTGGTGGTCGGATAATCATCCAGGTGTTTCACTTCGCGGCCACGCTCGAGAACCAGGGTTTTTAGTCCTTTGTCGCACAACTCTTTGGCTGCCCAGCCTCCACTCATTCCCGATCCGATTACAATCGCATCGTAGGTCATTTCTTTTGCCGCATCGCCTTGTACATACATATTGAAAAATTAAGGATGTAAATTAATAAGGTTTTGTAACTGATCAATGTTAAAATGTGATGAATGCAACCCGATGAAAAACAAAAGGTCATTGCGGGGTAACCTTTTTTTTAAATTTCAGTTCCATCAATTAACCCCTCACCACATATGATCCGAAATTATCTGAAAGTTGCGCTTCGATCCATTTTTCGAAACAAACTGACTGCCTTTATAAATATTGCAGGTCTTGCCATCGCCATGATGTGCTGCATTCTGATCTGGCTGTTTGTATCCGATGAGTTAAGTTATGACCAGTATCACACCAAAGCGGACAGAACCTATCGGGTGACGAGAAATTTTCTGAATAAAGATGGTGTGCCCAACCTTCACCTGGCTAATGTAGCTCCTCCCATCGGGCCACTGTTAAAGAATGATTTTGGCGAAATTGAAGTTATGGCACGCACCATCAATTTTGGGCTTGTGATTGGGCTGGAAGAAAACGGTGAACTGGTAAAAAACTTTACGGAAGATTATCTCTTTGTGGCGGAGCCCGATATTTTTAAAATCTTTGATATTGACGTAACAGCGGGAGATAAAAACACGGCACTGACGCGTCCGTTCACCATCATGCTTTCAGAAAAATCCGCCAGGAAATTTTTTGGTAATGAAAATGCAATCGGTAAGCGTCTACGTGCCAGCAATCAGTTTGACCTCGAAGTAACGGGTGTGTTTGCCGACTTCCCTGCACAATCGCACTGGCATCCGGAATATCTGGTTTCATTCAGTACCCTGGATAATGATAATATCTACGGCCGACAAGGACTTGAAACCAACTGGGGCAACAATGCATTTGGTACTTATCTGTTGTTACAGGAAGGAGCCAATCCAGGTAAACTGGAATTTGGATTCCCTGATTTTCTGGAACGTCATTTTGCGAATTTTGCCAAAACCAACTGGGGTGTAGCCCCAGATTTTGTTGCATCAAAAACAACAACGCTCTTTCTTCAAAAGCTTACTGACATTCACCTGCACTCTCATCTCGATGATGAACTGGAAATCAATGGCAACATCAATAATGTGCGCATGATGTCGGTGATTGGGATCTTCATCATTCTGATCGCATGTTTTAATTTCATCAACCTGTCTACAGCACGTGCCACGAAACGATCTAAAGAAGTTGGATTGCGAAAAGTGGTAGGCGCATTCAAAAGTCAGCTGATTAGTCAATATCTAAGTGAGTCCGTACTTATATCATTTTTTGCCCTGGTACTGGGTGTGGGTCTTACACTGATATGCGTTCCATGGTTGAATTCATTTACCGACAAATTCTTAACGATAAATATCTTTAAAAGCTGGCAGTTATATTCCGGACTCATCGGTTTTGCCGTGATCGTAGGCATAGTGGCAGGATTATATCCGGCATTTATTCTATCCGGATATAAACCCGCGCTTGTATTGAAAGGTCAGCAAGGTTCTGCAACAGGAAAAGGATTGGTAAGAAGGATCCTGGTGGTGACACAATTTTCTATTTCAATTGTATTATTGATTGCCACTGCCATCACGTTTCAACAACTGGACTACCTGAATACACGTAATCTCGGATATGACAAAGACCAGGTTATTACACTTCTTTACTATGAGGAGGTGAACGATAGTTATGAAGCATTCTACAATGAGCTTACGAAATCCGCAGCTGTCGAAAATGTGAGTCGTTCGTCACGTATTCCCACCGGAAGGCTGCTCGATAGCTCAGGTCCCCCGTTGATTACCAAAGGGGATAGCCTGATCAACTCCTCAGTCACTACAAAATACGTGGCAGTAGACGAAGAATTTTTCAGGACCTACGGTATAGAAATACAGGCGGGCAGAGATTTATCGAAATTCATTCCTACCGATGACTCGCTGGCATTCATCATCAACGAAAAAGCCGCCATGGCTTATGGCTGGAATAAGATCGATGAAGGAATCAACAAAGATTTCAGTTACGCCAACATCAAAGGAAAACTGGTGGGGATTGTGAAAGACTTTCACTTTGAGTCGTTGCATCAACCCATTATTCCTATTGTCTTTTTTGCACGCCCTGGCATATATAGCGATCTCTCTATTAAGATATCGGGCAACCAGGTAACCCAAGGTCTGGCGCACATTGAAAAAGTGTGGCAGGAGTTTTTACCCAAACGACCCTTTAGCTATAAATTCCTCAGCGAAAACTATCAGCGTCTTTACGAAGAAGATCAGAAGCAAAGTCAGCTGTTCATCATTTTTTCCGGGTTGGCAATCTTCATTGCCTGCCTTGGGTTATTTGGTCTGGCTACTTTTAACACAATGCAACGCGTTAAGGAAATCGGCATACGTAAAGTCATGGGCGCTTCAGTGGCAAGCATACTCACCCTGCTCTCAAAGGAGATTGTGATATTGATATTGGTTGCAAACCTGATTGCGTGGCCGCTGGCCTGGTATTTTATGAATCAATGGCTAAATACCTTCGCTTACCACATCGATATGAATATTGTGATCTATCTGCTTGCTGCAATAGCTGCTATCGCGCTCGCCCTGATAACGGTAAGCACCCAGACAGTTAAGGCAGCGATGACCAACCCGGGCAATACTCTGCGCAATGAATGACATGATCATTCCACCTGCATTTTTTTCATCGCCAGGCGTTTAATGGTATAACCGATCAAAATACCCAGCGTGCCAAAACCAAGGATGATAAAGAGAATGTTCTCTTCAAATGATTGGATACGTAATTCGAGCAAGCGACCTATCCAGTAACCGGTGACACTTACAGAACCTGCCCACAATAGCCCGGTGACAGTGCTGTAGAAAAGATATTGTATAGGCCGGAGACCACTCATACCGATCACCAGCGGAATGATAATCCGGAACCCATAAAGAAACCGATAGCTGAAAAGTATCTGAAACTTATGTCTGTGAAAAAAATCGGTAACAGGCTTTACCTTTTCGTTGAGCTTAGGGCGCGTGGCGAGAAAATATTTTCCGTTGAGTCTCCCAATCAAATAATAAATCCAGTCGCTGATGAAAGAGCCCGAGAAGGCGGCTATCACGGTAAGCGGAAAATTAAAAATGCCCTTATAGATCAGCGATGAGGCCATGAGGATGGCTGTCTCTCCTTCCATGAAAGTGCCGATTAGCAGTGCGATGTATCCGTATTGGTCGAGAAATTTTTCCATGCATCAGTGGTTCTCTCAAAAAACTTTTCATAAAAATGAACTAACAATTGAAATATTCGTTTTTTAATGCATTATTTTTGTTAAAAATTTTCTGATGCCTTTTATCTGATGATTTAAACGCAACAACTGAAATTGAAAACAACCTTTGCCCCTTTTGAGCCCGCTGACGCAACTATCAGCTTTGCCTTACCGGCAATGATGCTCACTTGTAACGAACTCTCACCCCGACCGGGGTTCAAGAGCTTCCGAAGGCAAATCAGAATCTGATACCTTTCTTACTAACATACGTATGGCGGATCTGCAAGGCAGACTTCGCCTGAAGTGCTTTTATGCATTTCTTTTCACATCATTTATTTAACAACAGAATTTACATTGGAACAAAATATTATTGTCAGGGCAGCTACGGCTGATGACACACATTATGCAGAAACCATCACCAACGAGATGGCTGAATCTGCCAAAGCACGCGGCACAGGTATTGCCAAACGCTCGCCTGATTACATCAAAATGAAAATGGAAGAAGGCAAAGCCGTGATCGCCCTTACGCCCGATGGCACATGGGTAGGCTTTTGTTATATCGAAGCATGGGAACTTGAAAACTATGTTGCCAACTCCGGCCTCATCGTGTCTCCTGCGTTTCGTAAGTCGGGCGTAGCCACACAAATCAAACGCAAAGTATTTGAGCTGTCGCGCAAGAAATATCCCAACGCAAAAATCTTTGGATTGACTACTGGTCTGGCCGTGATGAAAATCAACTCCGACCTCGGCTACGAGCCTGTAACCTATTCTGAACTTACTACTGACGAAGAGTTCTGGAAAGGATGCCGCAGTTGTGTGAACTTTGAAATCCTCATGAGCAAGCAGCGCAAGAACTGCATGTGCACCGCCATGCTTTTCGATCCTGTAGAAGACGCCAGGAAAAAAGCAGAGCTTGCCAAAACGGTAGTAACACCTGAAGGAGAACTTGAACACCACCGCAAGCGTGAGTTTGCCGGCAACTTCAAACTGTTCGAGCGCTGGGTGCAATTCAAACAATTCGTTCTTCTGAAAGGATGGAAGAAAAAAGAAGGTGATGAAGGAAAGAAGCCTTCGATATTAAGTTTTTTGTTTTTCTGGTAATCAATATAATTCAATGAAGAAAGTTGTTCTCGCATTCAGCGGAGGTCTCGATACTTCCTACTGTGCTATCTATCTGTCCAAAGACCTGGGCTACGAAGTTCACACCATTACGGTGAATACAGGGGGCTTTAGTGCAGGAGGAAGTAAAAGACATTGAAAAGCGTGCATTGAGTTTAGGCGTTGCTTCCCATAAGACCGTAGACGAAACGCGTAACTATTACGAAAAAGTAATCCGCTATCTCGTGTTTGGCAATGTGTTGAAGAATGGAACCTATCCATTGAGTGTGAGTGCCGAGCGCATGTCGCAGGCGCTGGCAGCTGCACGCTATGCAAAAGAAGTGAATGCTGATGCAGTTGCGCATGGTAGCACGGGTGCCGGCAACGACCAGGTGCGCTTCGATATGATTATCCAGATTCTTGCACCGGGCACAGAAATCATCACGCCTATCCGCGATATGAAGCTTAGCCGTGAAGCAGAAATTGAATACCTGAAATCGAAAGGTGTGGTTTTCAATTTCGAGAAAGCGAAGTACTCGATCAATAAAGGAATCTGGGGAACCTCCGTGGGAGGAAGAGAAACGCTCAACTCATTAGGTCAGCTACCCGAAGAAGCATGGCCTACACAAGTGACCAGGATAGACAGCGAAGACGTGAAGCTGGGTTTTGAAAAAGGTGAGCTGAAGACGGTGAATGGAAAATCGTTTTCACACTCGGTAGATGCCATTCATTATCTGCAAACACTTGCTGGTCCTTACGGGATTGGCCGCGACATCCATGTGGGTGACACCATCATAGGCATCAAGGGCCGCGTAGGATTTGAAGCGGCTGCTCCCTTGCTGATCATCAAAGCACATCATGCTTTAGAAAAACATGTGCTCACCAAATGGCAGCTGAGCTGGAAAGATCAGCTTGGCCCAGTTCTATGGCAACTGGCTGCATGAAGGCCAATACCTGGATCCGATCATGCGCGACATGGAAGCCTTTCTTACCAGCTCACAGCAAAACGTGACGGGTGAAGTTTCAATCACCTTGTATCCCTACCGGTTCTGATCAATGGCATCGAAAGCAAATACGATTTGATGTCGGCCAAGTTTGGTAAGTACGGTGAGATGAACTTAGGCTGGACTGCGGATGACGTGAAAGGGTTTACGAAGATCTTTGGAAACCAGGTGGCGATTTATCATCAAGTGAAGGAAGAAGCGGAAAGTAAAAAGCAGAAAGCTTAAAGCGGAAAGCAGAAAGCTTAAAGCTTTGAGAAGAAAGATCAAAGTAAGTATTGACTAATTTAGCTTTTAGCTTTACGCTTTTAGCTTAAAAACTATGGCAAACAAAATTACAGCAGGCATTATCGGAGGGGCGGGATATACCGGAGGGGAAACGTTGCGTTTGTTACTGAATCATCCGAAGGTAGAAGTTGCTTTTGTGCAGAGCAGAAGTCAGGCAGGCAAACCCGTTACAACGACTCACGCTGATCTGAGTGGTGAAACTGATTTAATCTATTCCTCCGATTTCAATAAACCAGTCGATGTTCTTTTCTTGTGCCTGAGTCATGGGGAGAGTAAAAAACTGTTGAGTGAAACAAGTTTTCCTGCAATCAACGCGCATCATTGACCTTGGAAATGATTTCAGATTAGGTGATACGGCCGGAGGTCGTGAGTTTGTTTACGGTCTTCCGGAATATCAGCGCGAGAAAATCAAGTCAGCAAAAAATATTGCCAACCCAGGTTGCTTCGCCACTACCATTCAACTGGGGTTATTGCCACTGGCGAAAGCAGGCTTATTGAAAGAAGTACATACCACAGGCATCACAGGATCAACCGGTGCGGGACAAAAACTTCAGGACACCACACACTTCACGTGGCGGGCCAATAATATTTCCGCCTACAAAACATTAACCCATCAGCATCTCGGTGAGATCAACCAGACGTTGAAAAATATCCAGCCTGGTTTTTCAGAGGCTGTGAACTTTGTACCGTGGCGTGGCGATTTTACTCGCGGCATTTTCGTGACTTCCGTATTAGATTGTTCTTTAACCCTGGAAGAAGCGAACAAGCTATACAAAGAATATTATGCTGCTCATCCGTTCACCCATGTAAGCGATGAGATGATCGATCTGAAGCAGGTGGTAAATACCAATAAATGCCTGATTCACTTGGAGAAAGTGGGAAACAAACTCGCCATTCATTCCATCACCGATAACTTATTGAAGGGTGCCAGCGGACAGGCGGTTCAGAATATGAATCTGATGTTTGGTTTTGATGAGAGGGAGGGGTTGAGGTTGAAGAGCACGGTATTTTAAAAAGTAGGCAGTAGGCAATCAGCAGTAGGCAGTTATTTCAATTTTGACTATTAATCAATGAAATTATTTGACGTTTACCCATTCTTCCCAATAGAACCCGTAAAGGCTCAGGGCTCGTGGCTGTGGGATGCTGAAGGAAAAAAATATTTAGATCTTTACGGAGGTCATGCTGTGATTTCTATCGGGCACAATCATCCGCACTTTGTAGAAGCGCTGAAAAGTCAGCTGGATAAAATCAGTTTCTATTCCAACAGCGTAAAGAATTCCATGCAGGAAAAGCTGGCCGAAAAACTAGGGCAACTTTCTGGATACCCCAATCATCAACTCTTTCTTTGCAACTCCGGAGCTGAAGCAAACGAGAATGCATTGAAGCTGGCATCCTTTGTTACAGGAAGAAAAAAAGTAATCGCTTTCAGGAAAGCGTTTCATGGAAGGACTTCTGGTGCCGTGGCGGCTACGGATAATCCGAAGATTGTTGCTCCCTTCAATGCAGGACATGACATTATCTTCCTGCCGTTCAATGATGAATCTGCGTTTGCCCAAGCCATCAACAACGATATTGCCGCAGTCATCATCGAAGGCATTCAGGGTGTTGGTGGAATTTATTCACCTACGGATTCATTCCTGCAGTTGCTATCCGCAAAATGTAAAGAGGCAGGTGCATTGCTGATACTGGATGAAGTGCAATCCGGATACGGAAGAACCGGAAAGTTTTTCGCCCATCAGTTTGCTGGCATCGAAGCTGACCTGATTACCATCGCGAAAGGTATGGGCAATGGTTTTCCTGTGGGTGGAGTATTGATTCATCCCAATATAAAACCCTGGAGTGGCATGCTGGGTACCACTTTTGGTGGGAATTATTTAGCCTGTGCAGCCGCATTGTCGGTGCTGGAAGTAATTGAACAGGAAGACCTGATGAACAATGCAGCTACGTTGGGCGATTACTGGATGAAACAACTTCGCTCCTTTGAATCCATCACGGAAGTGCGCGGCAAAGGGCTCATGATTGGTTTTGATTTGCCCGATTCACTGGCATCTTTGAGAAAGGATTTATTATTCAAGCACCATATCTTTACTGGCGAGGCGAAGCCCAATACCGTGCGACTCCTTCCCTCCCTGGCTTTAACGAAAGCCGAAGCCGATATTCTGCTGGAGGCCCTTTCTGTAGAACTAAAAAAGCCCGTGTTATCATGAAGCATTTTCTTTCCGTAAACGAAGTAACGAACCTGTCGCAGCTCGTGGACAACGCACTGGCCTATAAAGCCAATCCATTTAAAGATGTTGCCCTCGGTCAAAATAAAAGACTGGGCATGCTCTTTCTCAATCCCAGCATGCGAACACGCATCAGCACACAGATTGCCGCGAAGAATCTTGGCATGGATGCCATCGTATTCAATGTAGGCCAGGATGGCTGGACACTGGAGTTTGAAGATGAAGCGATCATGAGCGGCTCTACTGTAGAGCATGTAAAAGAAGCTGCTCCCGTGCTGGGAAAATATTTTGACATCCTCGGTGTGCGCACGTTTCCTTCCCTGCAAAATAAAACAGATGATTACAGTGAATTGTACATCAATCAGTTTATAAAATATTCAGGTGTACCAATATTAAGCCTGGAAAGTGCTACCCTGCACCCACTTCAAAGTCTGACCGATATCATTACCATTCAGGATACGTTCAAGGAAAAAAGAAAACCTAAAATTGTACTGACCTGGGCTCCGCATGTGAAAGCATTACCTCAATGTGTAGCCAATAGTTTTTCCCAATGGGTCAATGCCTGGGGCGGTGCTGACTTCGTGATCACCCATCCGGAAGATTATGAACTGGACAGTAAATTTACCAATGGTGCAATCATCACACACGATCAGGATGAGGCATTGAAAGATGCGGATTTTGTATATGTAAAAAACTGGAGTACCTACACTGACTACGGAAAAATCTATTGCAATGATCCGGATTGGATGCTCACAAGTGAAAAGATTGCTCTCACCAATAGAGCAAAAGTAATGCATTGCCTTCCGGTAAGAAGAAATGTTGAACTCAGCGATGAAATACTGGATAGCCATCATAGTATTGTAACCCAACAGGCTGGCAATCGGGTGTGGGCTGCACAGGCGGTACTGGCCGACTTATTGAAAAACAATTAGCAAAAAGCAGTAAGCAAGATTGCATATTGCCTACTTTAAAGAATATGAACAAACTATACATCATCAAAATAGGCGGCAACGTACTGGACGATGAAAAATCGTTGAAGGACTTTTTGAAGAACTTCGCCACCATTCAGGCACCAAAAATATTGATCCATGGTGGAGGCAAGATCGCCACGAAACTGGGTGAACAACTCGGCATTGCATCACATTATGTAAAAGGAAGAAGAATCACCGATGCGCAAACACTCGACCTGGTGACGATGGTATATGGCGGCCTGGTGAACAAACAAATTGTAGCACAGCTTCAATCCCATCACTGCAATGCTTTGGGTGTAACAGGGGCCGATGGCAACCTGATTAAAGCAGTGAGGCGACCGGTGGGAGAAGTCGACTATGGCTTTGTCGGTGACATTACGCCTGATAGTGTCAACAGCACATTGTTGTACTTTCTTCTAAAGCAAAATGTGATTCCGATCTTCGCACCACTTACACATGCCAGCGGTGTAATGCTGAACACCAATGCCGATACCATTGCTTCGGTACTCGCAATATCACTCAGCAAACATTTTGATGTTCGCCTGATATTCTGTTTCGAAAAACAAGGTGTACTCACCGATGTGAACAAAGAAGACTCCGTGATCCGAAACCTCAATTATACCCTATATAAAGAACTACTGGCCAAAGGATCATTCCAAGATGGCATCTTGCCAAAACTGGAAAACGCATTCGATGCCATTCAATCAGGGGTGAAGGAAGTACTGATCGGTGAACATAGCAGCTTACTGGCTAACATGGGATATGATACAAAAGGTACACTTATCACTCAGGCATGAAGGAACACCTGCCCCATATCGCCATTGGATTGTTGCAACAGCTGATTTCAATTCCTTCCTTCAGCAAGGAAGAAGATAAAACTGCAGGCTTGCTGATGAGCTTCTTTAAACATCATGGCATGACGGCTGTGCAGAAAGGAAATAATGTATGGGCAAAAAATGAATTCTTTGATCTATCCAAACCAACCATTCTCCTTAATTCTCATCATGACACGGTAAAACCAAATCCTGCCTATACCCGTAATCCATTTTCTGCAGATATTGAAAACGGAAAACTTTATGGTCTCGGCAGTAATGATGCCGGGGGGCCGCTCGTGTCACTGATCATGACTTTTTTCTATTTCTATCATGGACAAAACCTGAAATATAATTTAGTGATAGCTGCCACGGCAGAAGAAGAAATTTCAGGAACGAATGGCATAGAATTAATCTGGAGTGATCTTCCTGCGATAGACTTTGCCATAGTAGGCGAACCCACACTTACAGACATAGCGGTAGCAGAAAAAGGATTACTGGTGCTGGATTGCCTTACAAAAGGCAAGGCAGGTCATGCCGCGCGGGAAGAAGGAATAAATGCCATCTACAAAGCATTGAAAGACATTGATTGGTTTCGCAACTATCAGTTCCCAAAAATTTCCGATTCACTGGGCAGCGTGAAAATGTCTGTAACCGTAATCCAGGCTGGCCAGGCACATAACCAGGTGCCGCCTGAATGTAAGTTTACCGTTGATGTGCGTGTAACCGATGCGTATACGCTGGAAGAAGTACTTGACATCATTAATAAACACGTTTCCTGTGACGTGATGCCGCGATCACTGCGATTGCGTTCATCAGGTGTGCCGGAAGACCATCCACTGGTAGTAGCCGGAAAATCATTGGGTAAGAAGTTATATGGTTCGCCTACCACCTCAGACCAGGCTCTAATACCCACGGCTTCGATAAAAATGGGTCCTGGTGATTCTGCCCGTTCTCACAGTGCAGACGAATTTATTTTTGTACATGAAATTGAAGAAGGAATTAATTCATACATTTCACTCCTTGAAAAAATAATACAATGAGTGACCGTGTACGCATTCTGAAAACAGAAATCCTTTCCGACAACTGGTACACGTTAAAAAAAATAACCTTTGACTTTCTCCGCAAAAACGGAATGTGGACACATCAACATCGGGAGGTATACGACCGGGGCAATGGCGCAACAATTTTATTATACAACACAGAAAAGAAAACAGTCATACTCATAAGACAAATCCGACTGCCTACGTATGTGAATGGAAATGAAGACGGTATGTTGATTGAGGCCTGCGCGGGACTTCTTGATCACGACAATGCGGAAGAGTGCATCCGCAGGGAAACCGAAGAAGAAACAGGCTTTACCATACAGGAAGTAAAAAAGATCTTTGAAGCATATATGTCACCCGGATCAGTTACTGAGATCTTGTATTTTTTTATTGCGGAATACACGAAAGAAATGAAGACCTCTGCCGGTGGTGGTGCAAATGAGAATGAGGACATCGAAGTAATTGAATTGCCTTTTGATAAAGCCTATCAGATGATTGAAACAGGAGAAATAAAAGACGGAAAAACCATCTTACTGCTGCAATACCTGAAACTTCATAATATTCTATAATCTTCGTGTAATTTAGCGGCTTCGTGTCTTCGTAGTGTAGAAGAGTTATGGAACCACTAAGGCTCTAAGGCACAAAGGTTCACTAAGAAACAATCAACACACACTGTAAAACCCTTCTGCTCTAATACCATAAACTTCATAACATTCTATAATCTTCGTGTAACTTTGAGACTTCGTGTCTTCGTGTTTCAGAAGAGGTGTGGAACCACTAAGGCTCTAAGGCACCAAGGTTCATTGAGAAACAATCAACCCGCTGCATAAACCTATCCTCAATATCTGAAAACTGATACTATATTATAAACTTCCCTTAACTTTGCCCCTCCGCGACTTTGCGGTTTAAAATCAGAACGGTTCACAACGATTAACACATCCAATGAAACTCTGGTCCAAAGACAAAGAATCACTCAAGGAAGTAACCGACTTCACCACGGGGCAGGATAATATACTTGATTTACAGCTCGCCCCGTTTGATGTACTCGGTTCGCTCGCGCACATCACGATGCTTGAGTCGATTGGTCTTCTTACAAAAGAAGAACTTTCATTGCTCAACAAAGAATTAAAAAATATTTATAATCAGATTGTTTCGAGAGATTTTATAATCGAAGATGGTGTGGAAGACATTCACTCTCAGGTGGAATTGCTCCTGACGAGAAAACTTGGAGATGTCGGTAAAAAAATCCATAGTGGTCGTTCGCGCAACGATCAGGTACTGGTGGATGTAAAACTTTATTTGAGGAATGAAATTGAAGAACTGGTTACTCAGATAAAATCTCTCTTCGAATTGCTGATCTCTAAAAGTGAAGAGCATAAAAATAAACTGTTGCCAGGCTACACGCATCTGCAGCTGGCCATGCCCTCTTCCTTCGGATTATGGTTTGGAGCATATGCCGAAAGCCTTGCCGATGATACCATTACTTTAAAAGCTGCCTACCAGATTGTGAACAAAAATCCTCTTGGGATCGGCAGCTGGTTACGGTTCCTCATTCCCGCTCAATCGCACCCTCACCACGCAATTACTAGGCTTTGCCGACTTGAATTATAATGTAGTCTATGCACAGATGGGGCGCGGTAAGACTGAACGAATCATGGCGCAGGCGATGGGCAATGTAGCGGCTACCTTAGGCAAACTGGCCATGGATGCTACACTGTTCTTAAACCAGAATTTTAGCTTTATCTCCTTTCCAGATGAACTGACAACGGGCTCAAGCATTATGCCACATAAGAAAAATCCTGATGTGTTTGAACTAATCCGAGCGAAGTGCAATTCTTTACAAGCGCTACCCAATGAAATCACACTGCTCACTTCCAATCTTCCTTCCGGCTATCACCGTGATCTGCAATTACTTAAGGAAAAATTATTTCCGGCAATCAACACATTGAAAGATTGCCTGCGTATGACACACCTGATGATCTCTGCTGTTGAAGTGAAGGAGAAAATTCTGAACGATGAAAAATACAAGTACCTGTTCAGTGTTGAAGAAGTGAATAAACTGGTTTTATCAGGCATACCGTTCCGAGATGCATACAAAAAAATCGGATTGGATATAGAACAAGGAGAGTTTACCTGGTCGACCCAACTTCAACATACTCATGAAGGAAGTATCGGAAATCTGATGAACAACATCGTGAAAGAAAATTTTGAAGTCGTGTTGCAAGGTTTCCATTTTGAAAAAACAACGGAAGCCATCAATACCTTACTGAAGAACTAAATCAACCATGAAACCTGAAACCATTCTTGCGGTGATACTTGGTATTTCCATTATCAGCTATCTGTTTGATCAAATACTTGATTACATCAACCTGAAGGCACAACGCAAAGACCTACCTGCCGAAGTAGAAGGTTTCTACATCAAGGAAAAATATCAAAAGTCGCTCGACTACCAGAAAGACCGGACAAAATTCTCATTTATTACCGCGGCATTCAGTTTTGTTCTTTCCCTAGCCATGCTGGCATTTGGCGGTTTCGGCTGGCTTGATAGTATTTTGCGACCATTTTTCTCAAATGAAATCATACTGGCATTGGTTTTCTTCGGTGTGATAATGATTGCGTCTGATATCCTTACCATTCCATTTCAATGGTATAGTACATTCGTCATCGAAGAAAAGTACGGTTTCAACAAAACGACTGTAAAAACATTCATCACTGACAAACTCAAAGGCTATGTTCTTGGCGCATTCATAGGAGGAGCGCTGCTATCAGTGTTGATCTATCTTACCAGAACAATTGGCCCCGAATTTCTGGATTTGGTTTGGAATACTTGCTGCAGTCTTCACATTATTCATAAACATGTTTTATACAACGCTGATTCTGCCTCTGTTCAACAAACTCACTCCCCTGACTGAAGGTGAATTAAAAACTTCTATCGAAACGTTTTCCAAAAAAGTAAACTTCCCACTTGATAACGTATTCGTCATGGATGGATCGAAACGATCTGCGAAAGCCAATGCTTTCTTCTCTGGTATCGGAAAAAAGAAAAAGATTGTGTTGTACGATACTCTGATCAAGAATCACACAACACAAGAACTGGTGGCAGTGCTCGCACATGAGGTTGGTCATTTTAAAAAGAAGCACATCATCTGGAGTTATTTGATTTCAATTTTTCAGATATTCTTTGTCCTGTTTATACTTTCAAAAATGGTCTTCAATGAAAATCTATCAATTGCATTGGGAGGAAGTGAGCAGGCCATTCATCTCAACCTGATTGCCTTCGGAATACTCTTCTCTCCGATCTCTGGCATTACCAGTTTGCTCATGAGCTCGCTCAGCCGCAAGAATGAATTTGAGGCGGATGCCTACGCTAAAGAAACCTATGATGGAAACGCGTTATCAATCGCATTGAAAAAGCTTTCCGTAGATTCACTCAGCAACCTGTACCCTCATCCGCTCTACGTATTTTTTCATTATTCACATCCTCCTCTTTTACAACGGCTGGCTGCACTTAAATGATTCAAGATGACAGTGGAAATCATTCTTCGCTACCTGCACTTCATTAGTATTTTTGCAATTGTGGGTTCACTGGTTTCAGAACATGTATTGCTGAAGAGGGAAATGAGAAGGTCTGAATTAGAAAAGGTGGCACGCATTGATGCCGTGTATGGGTTGGCAGCGATTACTTTACTTGCCGCAGGACTAATACTATGGCTTGGTTCAATCGGCAAACCTGCTGAGTTCTACAGTAAAAACTGGATTTTTCAAATCAAAATATCCTGCTTTATAGTGATCGGTCTATTATCGATCTACCCAACCATATTCTTTATTAAAAACCGTAAAGGAAATACTGACGAAATCGTTAAAATTCCTCAAACTATTTTCTGGATGCTGCGTCTTGAACTTATACTGGTATTCATCATACCGCTTCTCGCTGGGCTCATGGCAAAGGGAACAGGATTATCGATTTAAATTATCAATGATTAAGCTGTCAATTAAAAATGATTGTCAGATTTCAATAATTTTAGCTGATGAAAATTTTTAATCCGGCAATACTCTCAGTCAATATTTTAATAGCAGGCTGTAAGGAAGAAAAACCGGTATGATCAGATGAATTTGCCTATGAGGCTTAGCTATTCAGTATATTCAATTGTTTAAAAAATCAGTAAAATGAAAGTTATAATCCTAATAACCCTTTTTTTCACGTGTACTTTTTCTTTTGGCCAGTCATCCGAAACTGAAAAAATAAATCAGCTTCACAAAAGAAAGTTTCACTGGATGGTCACAAAAAACTATGATTCTTTGAATGCGGTGGCCGAAGAAACCCTGAAGTTCATTCACTCCAACGGATGGATACAGTCGAAGACAGAATTGACAGAAGACTTGAAATCAGAAAAGCTTAATTATACGTCAATCGATGTAGAAGAATCCTCCGTAGTTATGTATCATAATAAAAGTGCTGTTGTTACCGGAAAGGGTACTTTCAAAGGATTGATGCCTGATAAGTCAGAATTTAATGTACACCTGCTTTACACGGAGGTTTATATAAAATCAAAAAAGCAATGGAAGCTGGTAAGCCGGCATGCCTGCAAGATCTGAGGTTAGTCTTTGCGGGCTTCCACCCATTTGTTTCGCTCATTCTGTAACTCACGCGATAGCCTGGTCTGCTTTTCCATCGCTTTCTTTTTAAAATCCTCGAGCTCATGAGCTATCGAGTCAGAAATGAGTGCCTTCTCCTTCACAAGGGCATTCAGCATTTTCATTCTTCCATAGAATATACTCAGTACAAATAACAACGAACCCACAATTGCTGCAACAAATAAAAGAAAGAAGCCCTTTGAAAATGGAATTCCCAAAACCGAGATATGAGTACTGTCATAAACCACATCATTGATAGAGGCTTGCTGCACTTGCATTGTATTGCGGGCAGTTTCAAGCTCCTCCTGAAAAAAAGCCATCTGGCTTTTGGCATCAGTCAGTTCCTGGTTCCTCTTCATTAAAGTGTCCCTGGTAATCTTCCATACCCTGTTCAGATCATCTTCCTTGATCACTTTATAATCTTTAAAGGTCTGAGACCTTGCCTTCATTTCAATAAATCGTTGTTCAAGTGAAAGACTTTTATCTTCCGTACTCTTTTGTGTTGGCTGCGAGTAAGCAATTGAACCAGTGAGGATAATTAACAAAAGGATGTTTTTCATAGTTATAATTTCTATTCAAAGTGAACAATGATAGAAGCGATCAAAAAATACCACAACCTATAAGGAACAGATCAACAAATATTCCGGCCAGTCAAACCATTAAGGAGCCGAATGAAAAGCCGGTTGCAAAAAGTTAAAAAAATCCAAATCAAATAAGTAAAAAATGCCCCGATCCTTACAAATGTGGTAAATCATAATGAAAAACACAATTTATTAAGGTAACTCTTTAATTCCGGTTAGATCAGAAGTAGTGGCATCGTGTACTGTTATTAAACTTCGTCTGAATTAATTCTCTGCAGTTTCATGGTCACGCGATTTGATCACTCGCTCCTTCCAGCTAATCAGTTCCTGTTTTCTTTTTTCAATTTCCGCCTCAGATGGTTTATAATTTATCAACGACTTTAAATCTGGCTGACCTGCATCCACCCATGCAGTAAACCAGATATCGCCTGTCATTTTTACGCTTGCGCGAAACTGTCGCTCTACCATTCCGGCAAGCATTTCATGATATCGTCTTGCATATTCTTCTGAAACGACTTTGACGGTCTGTTTTCCCTTGGTTTCAAAATTGAATTTTTTTCCTCCGCTATCACTGAAAAGAAGCTTCTCAAAACGCAAAACAGAATCAACTGCATGATTTGATTTCATCACCACTTGCCATGCAGCAAGCTGTACGTTGGAAATATGGGTTGCCTTGCCAACAAAGAAATCATAATTGCCGAAATACAATTCCGGCAAACGTGATTCCCAGAAACCATGAATGCCAATCTGATCAGTAAGTTGTCCGTCATAATTTTTCGTGGTGTGCAGCGGTACATGCGCATCGGCAATGTAATGACCGATATCAGCTGATAAGCGTAAAATACGATCAGGATCCTTTATAAAAAATGCATCTTTCAGTTGATTATATACCCGATAGATATGCCACGGCACAATACCATGAGCGTTGAGTGAGTCCTCACCAAATTGTTTGACGGCATCCGTCCAGTAGCGTGGCAGTTTATGAATCGCGCTGTCGCCATAGTCGTCCAGATCGATATAATGACGGGGAGCCTCCTCGGGGATGGCATATCTTCTGCGATCGGGATTTACTGCCGACTCAGTGATGTATTCAATATTCTTTTTGTAAAATCCGGCCATAGCCGGTGGCAGCGTAAAGACTGCGAGCTGATTAATTTTTTTATGCGCAAAGAATCCCCAACTGCTGCAAAGCATTACCACTCCTGTCAAAACCATTTTAAGTATTCTGGTCACGCTATTACCTTTCCATTAAAGTTAAGCATCATGAAGAATATATTCATCGCTTCTGTATTTTGTTTGTCAGCTGGCGTGGGCTACAGATCCCTACCCAAAAAATCCTGCTATTGACGTAATCCACTACATCTTTCAGTTAGAAGTAAATGACTCTACGGATATTATTGCCGGCACCGCGTCAGCTTTCCATTCAATTTAAAAAATCAGTTACACGAATTTGAACTTGATCTTATTAAGAAAGACGCATCTGGCAAAGGCATGGAAGTGCTTGATGTTTTACTGAAAGGCAAACACGCTTTCATTCACTCATCAAAACAATCGGTTAAAAATCATCGCTTCCTGTTTCCGCGAAAGCAGGGGATAATTTTACTTTTCAGATTGAATATAAAGGAATCCCGCAAGACGGTTTTATCATTGGTAAGAATAAATTTGGCGACCGTGGTTTCTTTGGCGACAACTGGCCTGACCGTGGACATCACTGGCTGCCGGTTGTGGATCATCCCAGTGACAAAGCGGCTGTTGATTTTATCATCATCGCTCCCATGCATTATGCTGTGGTGGCCAACGGAATTAAAGTTGAAGAGAGCCCGCTTGACCCAAAACGAAAACTCACTCACTGGCAGGAAGAAGTGCCCATTCCCGTGAAAGGTGATGGTGGCAGGCATTGCCCGTTTTGCAGTTCAGCATGCAGGTAAGGTGAACGATATTTCTGTTGAGAGTTGGGTGTATCCACAAAACCGGCTGGAGGGATTTTATGACTATGCCGTTGCGGTAAAAGTGCTGGATTATTTTCACAACCACATCGGCCCATACTCGTATAAAAAGCTCGCCAACGTGCAATCAAAAACCCGCTGGGGCGGACTGGAGAATGCCAATACCATTTTTTATTCCGAAAACTCTGTGACAGGCAAAGGCGAACGCGAATCACTGATTGCCCACGAAGAAGCGCACCAGTGGTTTGGAAACTCTGCCACCGAAAACGACTGGCATCATGTGTGGCTCAGCGAAGGCTTTGCTACCTACTTCGCAAGTTTATATCTGGAAAATACCTATGGTCATGATCGGTTGGTGGAAGAACAAAAAATTGACCGCGAAGCAGGTGATTGAGTATAATCTTAAAAACAGCTAACCGGTTATTGACACTACCATCATCGATATTGGAAAGGTGCTAAGCACCAACACCTACCAGAAAGGCGGATGGGTACTTCACATGTTGCGGCATGAGGTTGGCGAACTTAATTTCTGGAAAGGAATACGCCAATATTATGCTACTTACCGAAACAGCAACGCGCTCACGGCCGACTTGCAGAGAATCATGGAAGAAATTTCCGGAAAAGACCTGAATGTTGTTTTTTAAGCAGTGGCTTTACCAGGCAGGACATCCAAATCTTACGGGCAACTGGCGCTATGACAGCAAAAGCAGAGTCGGTGATTGTTGAGTTGACTCAGTCGCAGCCGGACTGTCTTTTTCAATTTCCACTGGATGATCGGTGTGACAGGCAAGGATGGTAAAATGGAGATCCAGACCGTTCAGGTAACGGCCAGATCACAAAAATTTACGATTCCGGTGACAACTATTCCTGTCGTAATTAGAGCTGGATCCTGGTACCTGGCTATTATTTGAAGGATCAATCACTCAAAAATGAGGAGCATATCTTTGCAAATCTGATTATTGCCCTTATTTTTGCATTCCGTTTGAAAAAACCATTATGGCAAATCATAAATCAGCAGAAAAAAGAATCAGGGCTAACGAAACAAAGCGTTTGAGAAATCGCTATCAGGCCAAAACTACCCGTACACAAGTTAAAAAATTAACAACAGCCACCAAAGGACGAAGCTCAGACTCTGTTAAAGGAGGTTTCTGGCATGATCGATAAGCTTGCTAAGAAGAATGTTATTCACTGGAAAAAGGCTGCCAACCAGAAATCAAAACTTACCAAGCGTGTAAACGCACTGGCATAATCCAGTAAATCAAAAGATGTTTATTTTTCCCTCCTTGACTTCGGTTGAGGAGGGTTTTTTATGTCTATTAAGATTGCCCATGGACTTAGTCCGGATTTTAAGGGGTTTCAATTGCCATACCTTAATCGTGACAATTGATGTGCTGTTAAATTTCTCTAACTTGGTTTTCTATGAAAATTGAAGACAGTGCTCCACTCAATATTAAAAGCTGGTCTCCGGAAGACCGTCCCCGTGAGAAATTACTGTTGAAAGGTACTTCAGCCTTATCCGATGCCGAACTGGTGGCTATTCTAATTGGTTCAGGCACACCCAAACTGAGTGCGGTGGAGTTATCGAAGAAAATCCTTCTGCAGGGCAACAACAATCTTAATGAACTGGCCCGGCTTACTGTAAAGGATCTGATGAAAATTAAAGGCATTGGTGAAGCAAAAGCCATCACCATCGTGGCCGCCCTGGAACTTGGCCGGAGAAGAAAAGAACAAGACCCGGAAGAAAAACCTAAAATAAACAGCTCAAAAGATGCGTTTGATCTGCTGAAAGGAGATATGATGGATTTACCAAAAGAAGAATTCTGGGTATTGCTGCTGAATCGGGCTAACCGGGTTATCAAAAAGAAACGCAGTAAGTGAAGGCGGTGTATCGGGCACCGTGGCCGATCCCAAAATCATATTTCAACTGGCGCTGGAAGAACTGGCCAGCGGAATCATTGTAGCACATAATCACCCATCGGGAAACCTGCAGGCAAGCCAGAGCGATCTTGATCTGACGAGAAAACTGAAAGAAGCCGGCAAATTCCTCGAAATTCAGCTACTGGACCACATTATCATTGCCAACCAGAAATATCTTAGCTTTGCAGATGAAGGAATGATTTAAATGGGAACTATTAAAACCATTATATATCAGTCTTTGGCTTCTTTCTGGCGTGCTTTTGGCATTTGTCTATGCACCTGATCCTTCAAATAAGGGTGAAAGAACCAGGCGGTCAGGAAAATCCACTGACTACACCTGCCCCATGCGTGGAAAAAGATGTAATCGCAATCGACGATCCCAATCCCTATATTCAAGAAGCTTATAACCCAATATGAAGAGTTTATTAAGCGATGCCATCCGGGCAGGCTCTTCGCCCGGAGCAGCGGTAGCTATTGTTAAAGATTCATCCATCATATACCTGAAAGGCTTTGGCCTGAAGCAAGTGGGCAAGCCCGATTCCATTGAATGTGAATACCGTATTCCGTTTAGGCTCCGTATCAAAATGTTTTGCTTCCGTCTTGCCGGCACATTGGTGAATGATCAACGTCTTTAACTGGGATGATCCCGTGATCAAGTATCTGCCCGACTTTGCTTTGAAAATCGAAAGCGAACACCGAGAAACTCACCTACGTCATGTGCTTTCGCATACTATTGGACTTGCCCTATCATGCCTTTACCAACATGATTGAAGAGCGCGCACCACTCGATACTCTCTTGAAGGAATTGCGTTATCTCGATCTGATTGGAGAACCTGGGAAAAGTGTATAGTTATCAGAATGTTGGCTTCAGTCTGATTGGCGAAGTAATCAAAGCAGCCACCCACAAATCCTTTGAAGATACACTGACAGAAAAAGTTTTCATCCGCTTCACATGAAAAACAGTTCTGCTTCATATGCAAGCCATGATAAATAATCCCAATATTGCCAAGCCACATCATTTTATCACGAAAACATTGGATATCATGCCGGTATCGGATACCTACTATGATGTGACATCCTGCGGGTGGCGTAAATGCAAGCATCGCAGATATGGCGTTATGGTTAAAAGCATTGCTGGGCAATGAACAGCAAGTGCTCACGGACACTACATTGAATCAGATCTTTGAGCCACAGGTAAAGGCCATCTCAAAAGAACCGAAACTTCTGCTAAATGGCAACGACCCAAAGGCATCCTACTATGCACTGGGTTGGCGTGTGCTTACTTTCAAGAATGACACCATCGATTATCATGGTGGATATGTGAATGGATACCGCAGCGAAGTGGCCATTGATCGTAAAAACAGAATCGCCATTTGTGTACTCACCAATCTCCGCGGAAATCTGGCAGACCAGTCCATTCCGGAATTTTTAATACGATACAGCCAGCAGGCAGACTCCATCGCCCTTTGGGAAAATAGGAATCAAGTACCATGCTTATCGCAGGCCGACCTGCAAGATCTGCAACCTTCTTTCAATGAATGAAACCATCAAATCTGCATTCTTTACTCGGTCTGATTGCGGTAGTTGCTCTGATTATTTATTCCGCTACAAGGAGGTAAATCAGCTGCTGACTACCAGGCCTTCATTGAGAAAGACCGGAAGGAAAAAGATGAGTTTTATGAAATCCGGAGACGGATCTCCTTTCGTGAAGGACAATATTCCTTTTGAAGGATTAAAGTATTTTCCAGGTTAATGAAAAATACAATATCAAAGCAAAGCTTGAGCCTATCAAAGAAAAAAAAGTCGTGATGCTGGGTACCAGCGATGGAAAGGAACAAAAATATCTTGAGTATGCATACGCTACATTTGATCTGGATGGTGTCGAAAACAAATTGCTCATTCTTGAATTAATGGATATGGGTCCGTCACGAGGCAAACTTTTTCTCGGCTTTCGCGGATGAGACCAGTGGAATTGAAACCTATGGTGCCGGTCGCTATCTCGATGTAAAGAAAGTGCCAGCTGCCACATACGATAGAACTCGATTTCAACCTTGCTTATAATCCCTATTGTGCCTACACAGAAAATTTCTCATGCCCATTCCCTCCTAAGGAAAACGTCTTAAAAGTTGCCATACTGGCCGGTGAGAAAAACTACCATTAGTGTAAGTTGTTATTAAGCTGTGAGCTTCAAGTCTTGAGTTTCAAGCATCTCATAGCTCGAAACTCGTAGCTCGCAGCCTGTCTTTCCATTTAGAAATCACTTAATAAACCTGTATTTTTGGCGCTCCATGATTTTGTGAAAAATGAAAATATCGTATAGCTGGCTGAAACAATACATAGATATCCCTGAATCTGCTGAAGAGATCGGACACATACTTACCGCTACCGGGCTTGAAGTGGAAAGTGTTGAGCCATTCGAAACCGTTAAAGGCGGACTGAAAGGATTGGTGATCGGTGAAGTGATTAACCTGTGCAAAACATCCCAATGCCGATAAACTTTCCGTCACTACGGTGGATGTTGGCGGTGAAAGACCTTTGCCTATTGTGTGTGGAGCATCTAATGTGGCAGCCGGACAAAAAGTAATTGTGGCAACACCTGGCACTACCATTTATCCCAACTAAAGGAGAACCCTTCACCATTAAATCAGCCAAAATCAGAGGCGAACAATCGGAAGGAATGATTTGTGCAGAAGATGAAATTGGATTGGGTGACAATCATGAAGGAATCATTGTGCTAAACACGATCGTTGCCAATGGAACACCTGCGGCTTCATTCTATAAAATTGAATCAGACTACATACTTGAAATTGGACTAACTCCAAACCGTGCTGATGCCGCATCGCATATCGGTGTGGCCCGCGATATTAAAGCTGTAAAAAACGTGAGCACTGTGCTTACCCACTGTTGACTCCTTTAAAACAGACAATAAGCAATTAACCATTCCTGTAGATGTTGAATTAACGGAAGCTTGTCCACGTTATTCGGGTGTTACCATTTCCGGTATTACCGTAAGCGAATCACCCGAATGGTTAAAGAACCGATTGAAATCCATTGGCCTCACACCGATCAACAACATTGTTGACATCACTAACTTTGTATTGCATGAAACCGGTCAGCCATTACATGCTTTTGATGCCGATGAAATTACCGGAAAAAAAGTAATCGTTAAAACATTGCCGGCCGGAACAAAATTCAAAACACTGGATGACAAAGACCGATCTCTTTCTGCCAGATGATCTGATGATTTGCAATACAGAAGAGCCCATGTGTATTGCCGGTGTATTTGGTGGAATCAAATCAGGTATTTCGGCAAAGACAAAAAATATTTTTCTGGAAAGCGCTTGCTTCTCTCCGGATTACATTCGCAAAACTGGGATGTATCATCAACTTAAAACTGATGCATCGTTCCGCTTTGAGCGTGGCACCGATCCCAACATGACGGTGTATGCATTGAAGCGGGCAGCCTTATTGATCAAAGAAATTGCCGGTGGAGCAATTTCCTCTGAAGTAGTGGATGTTTATCCAAAAAAGATAGAACAGAACCATCCTGGTAAAAGACAAGAATGTCAGCCGTCTGATTGGCAAGAATATTTCAAGGGAAGAAGTTTTTGCCATTCTGGAAGGACTGGATATTGTGGTTACTGATAAGACAGAAGGATAGCTTCACAGTTTCAGTTCCTCCGTATCGGGTAGATGTAACACAGGAAGCCGATATCGTTGAAGAAATTCTTCGCATTTATGGATTTAATAACATTGAACTCTCTGAAATTGCCGGCACTGATTATCTGGCAGAATTTCCCGAAAAGGATATCAATAAATTCAAGCGCACCTTGAGCGCCTTATTGGTAAGCAATGGATTTTATGAAATCCTGACCAACTCACTCACCAACGCAGCCTATCAGCAAAAGCATTCATTGAAATTCAATGGTGAGCCCGTTGAAATTTTAAACAAACTCAGCGAAGAGCAGGGTATCTTACGTCAAACGATGCTCTTTACAGGGCTGGAAGTATGTGCGCTACAACATCAACCGCAGGCAAAAAGACCTTAAGCTGTATGAGTTTGGAAAAATCTACTGGAAGAATGCAGATGTATCAACTACAGAAGAGTAGCCGCTACCTACAAGGAAGAAGAACGACTGGCACTTTATATGACCGGCAACATCGAAACTGAAAACTGGCAAAACAAACCACAGTCTGTCACTTATTTTGATCTGGCACAACAGGTTTCTCACCTGCTTGGAGAAATCATCCGTTGCAAATCTGAAGCAGGAAAAATTAAATGATCCGCTGTTTGATTATGGCATGCGACTGATCAAAGGCACGAAAGAAATTGGGAAAATCGGGAAAGTAAAAACTGCCCTTGTGAAGGATTTCGGCATCAAGCAGGAAATATTTTATGCTGACCTAAACACTGCCTTGCTTTTCAAGTCGGCAAACCCTAAGTTCGTTGTACAGGAAGTAGCAAAGTTCCCTGAAGTGCGAAGAGACTTGTCGCTCGTATTGGATAAGCAGGTGACCTTTGAAGAAATCAGAGAACTCGTGATGGCAACCGAGAAGCGGTTGATCACAGATATCATTGCTTTTGATGTGTATGAAGGGGAAAAGATCCCGCAAGGAAAAAAAGCATATGCGCTTGGATTTACCTTGCAGGATGAAAACAAAACCCTGACGGACGAAGAGATTGAAAAAGTGATGGTACGCTTAATGAGTGCGTTTGAAAGTAAAATGGGCGCATTGATCAGAAAATAGAGAAACTGATTCAGTCAGCTGGATATTGTAATGCTGTCATTAGCCCGCATTGATAATTCCTGCCTCCGAATCCAAATTAATATCGCATGGACCAAGAAGCATTAAAATCCAGTCTGAGTGGCCTGGAAAGAAAGATTTTAGTGTTGCTCAATGAGCACAAGACCCTGAAAGACGAATTGAAAGCGCTAAAACTTGAAAACCATGAACTTAAAAGCTGATATGAAGAAACGGGATGACCAATTGTCTCATTTTAAAAATCAGATTAAAATCACTAAAATTGTAGACCATATTAACCCGGAAGACGGAAGTGTTTCGGAGTTGAAAAGGAAAGTAGACGAGTACATCCGTGAAATCGATAAGTGCATAGCTCACTGTGAGCAGATAACCCGGTAAATGTTGATGGACGAACTCTCAGTAAAAATAAAGATTGCAGACCGCGAGTACCCCATGAAGGTAAAGCGCAAGGAAGAAGAAAAGGTGCGTGCGGCCGGCAAACTCATCAACGAGAAAATAAAGTATTACCGCGAACAATTTGGAATTGACGATAAGCAAGACTTGCTGGCCATGGTAGCATTTCGATTGTCTGGTCGATAAGATGGCAGAAGATGAAAATCTGCAGGAAATAGACCAAACCGTGATTGAAAAAGTGAATCAAATCAATCACTTGGTTTCTCAAGCTCTCTAACTTTCTTTCATACTCCCTTCTTCAGTTATGGTCGGTTGACCATCCGGGTGTTTTAACTATAAAATACCTATACCCATGGATTCATTAACACCAGGAGCCATAATAGTTGATCATCGTCATGCTGATCGCCATCATTCCAATCATATTTATCGCATTGTTGATCGGATCTTTTCTCTACAAAAGAAGACTCAAGAAAAACAAGCAGGCCAACGAAGAGAAAGCCAGGCTGATCATCAAAGAAGCCGAGCTTCAGGCAGAGAACATCAAAAAAGACAGAATTCTGGAAGCAAAAGAAAAATTCCTGAAAATGAAGCAGGAGTTTGAAGAAGAAGCCAACCGCAAGAAAAATCAGATCATCAGCAACGAACAAAAAATCAAGCAACGCGAAGCTCAACTTTGCAAAGAACTGGAAACCCTGAAACGCAAAGAAGCTGAATTGATGAAGAAAGACAAAGCCTGGCTCATCAGCATGAGCTGGTAAAAAAGCGCAAAGAAGAACTGGATAAATTCAATGCGCAGAAAGTTGGCTATCCTGGAAGGAATATCAAAACTCACTGCCGATCAGGCACGCGACCAACTGGTGGAATCGCTTAAAGAAGAAGCGCAGACCAAGGCCAGCTCCTACATCAAAGACATCATGGAGGAGGCCAAATTAACTGCCACCAAAGAAGCCAGAAAGATTGTTGTGGAAACCATTCAGCGCACGGCAACGGAACATGCCGTTGAAAACTGTGTTTCCATTTTCAATATTGAAAGCGATGACATCAAAGGAAAAGTAATCGGCCGGGAAGGACGTAACATCCGTGCCCTGGAAGCAGCTACCGGCGTTGAAATTATTGTTGATGATACACCAGAAGCCATTATCATTTCAGGGTTTGATCCTGTGCGCAGGGAAATCGCCCGACTTGTCATTGCACCGACTGGTACAGGATGGTCGCATTCACCCTGCACGTATTGAAGAAATTGTTGCCAAAACCAGCAAGAATATTGAAGATGAAATTATAGAGATCGGTGAACGCACCGTAATTGACCTGGGCATTCATGGGCTTGCACCCTGAATTGGTGAAAATGGTCGGCCGCATGCGCTATCGTTCATCCTATGGTCAAAACTTATTGCAACACTCACGCGAAGTTGCCAACCTCTGTGCCATCATGGCTGCTGAACTTGGATTGAATGTAAAACAAGCCAAACGTGCCGGTCTGCTTCATGATATTGGTAAAGTATGGCCTGAAGAACTGGAGAAACCACATGCCATTGTCGGAATGGAACTGGCTCAAAAATACAAAGAGCATCCGATTATCTGCAATGCTATTGGCGCTCACCATGATGAGATTGAAATGACCAGTATTCTCTCACCGATCGTACAGGCCTGCGATGCCATCTCAGGTGCAAGACCTGGTGCAAGACGTGAGGTGATGGAACAATACATCAAACGTCTAAAAGAACTTGAAAGCTGTAGGGCTGAGTTTCGAAGGCGTTGAAAAATGCTATGCCATTCAGGCGGGTCGTGAATTGCGTGTTATTGTAGATGCTGAAAAAGCTACCGATGAACGTGCCTCCCAGCTCAGTTTTGATATTTCACAAAAAATTGAAAAGGATATGCAATATCCTGGTCAGATAAAAGTGACAGTGATTCGTGAAATGCGCAGTGTGGCTTACGCGAAATAAAAATCATACTAAAGATTCGGTGAGAAGCTCTGGAGACAGAGCTTCTCTTTTTATTACCATGCGTGAAAAAGGACCTGCATAAATCATCTCACTCAATTTCAATCGTTATAGAAAATATTTAACAGAACAGACTCAAAACCTGTGTGTGAATACTTTAATTTTAAAATTTACACCCTATTAAATTGACCCCTGCACGCATTGCTGTAAAGCTTCTTTTTTTTATAAATGGATTCGTTCATGCAAACCTGGCCGCACGATTTCCTCGTGTGCAGGAAATTTTTTCTATTGACAATGGTACATTTGGCATTGTACTGCTCTCTACCTCATTAGGCGCTTTATTAGCGATGCCCTTTACGGGATGGCTGATCATCAGAAATGGCAGCAGAAGCATTGCCATTGCAGCCATATTTCTCTATTGCCTGTTTGTTCCACTGGTGCCTGTCATGACAGGCGTTTATGGCCTGGCACTTATCTTTTTCATTATGGGCATAACGGCAGGTATGCTGGATGTAAGTATGAATGCACAAGCTGTAATGGTGGAACAGCAATACCGAAAACCAATCATGACTTCCTTTCATGCGTTGTTCAGTATTGGCATGGTGGCCGGTGCAGGTTGTGGCGCACTGTTCGTGACATTGCAGACTACGTTGTTTGTCCATCTGAGCATGGTAATTGCCCTGAGCCTGCTCGGTGCTGCATGGGCGCGTTATCATCTCATCCATGACAAGCCAGAAAGAAAAAGTGGTTGAAGGTCCTGCGTTTCGTTTACCAAATGCGGCCATGGTAAGCATTGGTGTAATTGCCTTTTGCTGCATGCTGGGTGAAGGGGCCATGGCGGACTGGAGCACCAATTTTATGGAGAAAATTGCGGGAGCCAGCAAAGCACTTGCCCCAATCGGATTATCTTCCTTTGCACTGGCAATGACCATCGGCAGATTTTTTGGTGATTCAATACGGTCAAAACTTGGCGACCGGAAACTGATGATCTGGCTGGGCCTGATTTCTACTCTTGGTTTAACCATCACGCTGGTATTCATTCATCCTTATGTGGCCATTGCCGGATTGTTCATTACCGGCCTGGGACTTTCTTCTATCGTGCCAATCGCTTACAGTATTGCCGGTAACACAAAAGATCTTTCACCGGGTGTTGGTCTTGCGATGGTAACGACCGTAGGTTATTCAGGGTTTTTGTTTGGCCCTCCGGTCATCGGCTTCATTGCCGACTGGCAATCATTGCGACTTGCACTGGGAGTAGTTGCCATTTTATTCGTTGCTATGACCATACTGGGCGCACGGTATAAAGCGTAATCGAATGAACATCGAACCAAGAGAAAACGGATCAAAAGGCGTATTTTTTATTGAAGAGAATAATCAGAGGCTTGCCGAAATGATCTACTCAAGGGCAGATGACAAGATGAAGATCATTGATCATACGGAAGTATCAGATACCTTGCGTGGAAAAGGTTCCGGCAAACAACTGTTTAGCACTGCGGCTAACTTTGCACGGGAAAAGATAATCAAAATACTTCCGCTATGTCCGTTTGCAAAAGTCGTTTTTGACAAAACACCAGAATTCAGTGATGTGTTGCAAAGTAATGTTCCTTACACATAATGCCACTTATCAGTTCTTCCTATACAAATCCACCCTTTTATCTTTTCACCGGTCATCTTGAAACGATTGTTCCCAGCATGTTCAGGAAGATTGAAGGCAAGTACGAACGAGAGCGACTTGAATTAACCGATGGTGACTTTCTTGATCTCGACTGGATGCGAGGCAAGAGTGATAAGCTTGTAATCATCTCCCATGGCCTTGAAGGAAACAGTGAACGGCATTATTCCAAAGGAACGGCTCACTATTTTTATCAGCGCGGATGGGATGCGCTGGCATGGAATTGCCGGGGCTGCAGTGGTGAGATAAACTGCCTGCCACGATTTTATCATCATGGCGCCACAGAAGATATTGCCGCGGTCATTGATCACGTTATTCAAAAAAAATATTCACAGATTGCGTTGGTGGGTTTTAGCATGGGAGGGAGCATGACATTGAAATATCTTGGTGAACGAAAAGATAAAGTCGCACCCGAAATAAAATCGGCTGCTGTCTTTTCTGTGCCCTGCGATTTAGGAGCCAGTGCGCGTGAACTTGATAAGCCTGAAAAAAAATTCTACCTCAACCGCTTCCTGAAAAAACTAGAGAAAAAAATAAGGGCAAAATCAATTCTGTTTCCCGATTTGATTTCAACAGAAGGCTTTGAGAAGATCAAAACCTTTCGGGAGTTTGATAATCGTTACACCGCACCACTTCATGGTTTTGCCAATGCAGATGATTTCTATACGAAGGCCTCATCCGGTCAGTACATAGCCTCCATTGAGCTACCCACGCTGATAGTGAATGCCCTCAACGATCCGTTTTTACCCGATGAATGCTATCCTTACGATATCGCAAAAACCCATAATCATGTTCACCTTGAAACACCGCAGCGCGGTGGCCACGTTGGATTTTCATTGGCTGGCAAAGCTGAAAGCTGGATGGAGATGAGGGCATTTGAATTTATCAACGCACAAGGTGTGTAGACGTAAAACCGCTTTGAGCCGTCTGTCAACCTGGTAGTAGCTAAAGGATAAATCGAAAATCAAAAACAAGTAAGTTTTAGTATCTTGATTCGTCTTAACTTAACGAACCTATGAAACTATTAACCCTTTTATTTATCCTTGCCTGTAGCGGTAATCTGTTTGCACAGCAAAACGATGGCGTGGTCGATTTAAAAAAACATAAAATCGTCATGCAGTTCAGCAGTAGCGATTCACTCTCTCAGGCTTCCGTAGTGGGACAGGTAAAAAACATTCGCGCTGCCCTTCCGAATGCGCAGATAGAAGTAGTATGTCACGGCCCTGGCCTTGATTTATTACAAACAACCAAATCAAAAGCTGCAGGCCAGGTGGCAGAGTGGAGCAGCAAAGGTGTTGTATTCGCAGCATGCGGAAATACCATGAAGAGAAAAAATCTTAAAAAAGAAGACCTGCTCCCCAGCGCAGTGGTAGTTACTTCGGCTATGGTTGAGCTTACACTGAAGCAAGAAAAAAAATGGACCTATGTAAAAGGTGCCCACTAACCTGATACACGCGATGAATATGAAATCCTGGCCGCTTTTGGTTGTGGCTTTTTATTGTCTGTCAGGAGTAATACCTGCAAGAGCAAATGATACTAAATTCCTCATTTGGGATTTCCCATTAAACAGAACCCACACAGGTATTTTATTGGGAAATGGCACACAGGGTCTGATGATATGGGGAAAAGACAATCAATTGAACATTACCATCGGCCGGGCCGGGTTCTGGGATCATCGCGGAGGTAATGAGTTTTCTGCACGCACTACCTATAAGGATGTAAAAAAATTACTTGAAGCCAGCGATGAAGCTGGCTTGCGTAAAGCTTTTGAAGTTCCCAAAAAAAAAGAAGGCCAGCCACGCGAACCACAACAGATGGGTGGTGGTGTTTTAATGATCACATTCCCGGATGAATATAAACTCACCACAGGAAAACTCTTTCTTGCCAACGGTGAAATCAAAATTATTCTTCACGATGACATCGGAAGGGAAAGAACTATCACCATCGGTCAGGATCCTATGACAGAACTTGCATGGATTGATATACCTTCAGATCTGGCAGGAAAAGTAAAGGTTACCCTTAAGGCAGCGTTTGAAAATGAAAAAGTTGCACAGCGCATGGAACAGGTTGGCATCGCACCTCCCTCCTACTGGCATGATAGAGGACTTAGCGGATTTACACAGACATTGCCAGATGATTTACCACTCTCCATCACCTACAAGACTTCAAAAAACAGAATCTATGTGAAGACTCTGCTAGGCAACAACATTGACGGATTAAAAAAATCACTGGAAAGTATTAATACAGCGCCCATCGAATCCAGAAATCAATGGTGGAAAAACTATTGGGCAGATGTGCCGAAAATAAATTTACCCGATCCAATGTTGCAGGAGATTGTCGACTATGGTTTGTATAAACAGGCATGCAGCACGCCTCCGCAGGGAATTGCCTGTGCCTTGCAAGGTCCGTTTATGGAGGAATATCAATTGCCTCCCTGGAGTAATGATTATCATTTCAACATTAATATCGAAATGATTTACACACCTGCACTTGCCAGCAACCGCGCTTCACATCTTAATCCCGTATGGAACATGATGAAAGCCTGGATGCCACAAATGAAAACCAACGGTGAGAAGTTTTTTGGTCGCGAAGGGGCACTCATGTTACCTCATGCGGTAGATGATCGTTGTCGTGTGGTGGGCACTTTCTGGACAGGAACTATCGATCATGCCTGCACTGCCTGGATGGGCTATCTTGCATGGCAACATTATTCTTATACGATGGATGAAACGGTTTTGAAAGAAACTGCATATCCACTTTTAGTGGGAGCATTTGAAGGCTATTGGGCAATGCTTGAAGAAGTAAGCGTTGGAGCCGGAGAAAAACGTTTCAGTCTTCCCGTATCGGTGAGTCCGGAATTTCGTGGTGATGCCATGAACGCATGGGGACGCGATGCTTCTTTTCAGCTGGCAGCATTACATAAAGTAGCGAAGGTATTACCACTCGCTGCAAAAAAATTAAATAAAGCCATTGACCCACGATGGGCCGATGTATCGAAGCGTCTGCCGCAATACTCTACATGGCAGGATACTCCATCATCAAAAAAACGAATTGCACTGTGGGATGGACAGGACTTAGTGGAAAGTCATCGTCATCATTCACACCTGGGAAGTGTATATCCTTTCGTAACAGTCGATCCCGCAGCAGCGGAACACAAAGAGGTCGTGCAGGCCAGTATCAGTCACTGGGTGTATCGTGGCATGGGCACGTGGACAGGCTGGTGTGTACCCTGGGCATCTGCACTCTTTGCCCGAACCGGAAATTCAGAGGCGGCAGTGAGCACCTTGCATTACTGGAATGAAAATTTTGTGAACGAAGGAAGAGGCACTTTGCATAATTCGAATAAACCTGGTGCCAGTGTATTCTTTCATCCTGTATATGATAAACTTCCGGAAGGCACACCCAACAATGAAATCATGCAACTCGATGCAGGCTTTGGTGCGTTGAGTGCCGTGTATGAATTGCTCGTTCAGAATCGTGAAGATGGAATTTATGTATTGCCCAATCTGCATTTTCAATGGAAGGAACTGAGTTTTGAAAACATCCGCACCGAAGGTGCCTTTCAGATCAGTGCAAAAGTGACGCAAGGAAAAGTAAAAGAAATAAAAGTTAAATCACTGGCAGGTGGAACACTGCGGCTTTCACATGGTCTCGGTGAGCGATTTTTGGTAAATGGAAAACAATTCACAGGCAGCAAACTGGAAAAAGAGTGCGTAGCGGGTGAGGAAATCTTATTGACAAGGTAACCAGCTACCGGTTTAATAATCGATACCGTGCATTGATAGAATCCACTTCAGAACATTATTCTCAGGTTATATTCAAGGAGGTTTAAATGGAATAAGTTTGAATTACTTACCAATATTCTCTTAATTCCACAATTGTCATTAGAGTTGAGATGCAGATTGGAAAAATAAGTTCATTACAGAATTATTTCTATTTAAATTTTTTTCAACCCTGACCAATATCGGATGATGTACATCACTACCAGGCAACAAATAAAATTCATACATTGAACATTCTTTAAACTCTATGATAACCAAAGTCGATGAACACAAATAATTTACTCCGCTATTACATCACCATCCTCTTCACTGTTTCCATTTTATCGCAGAGTTTCGGGCAGACAGAAAAAGCAGAACAAGATCTGCAGGCCATGATGAAAAAACTAAATGTGGTCGGACTTTCAGTGGCTGTAGTAAAGAAAGGTGAAATCATTTACAAACATTCTTTCGGGTTGAAGGATATCGAAATTAAAACGCCTCTTTCTGATCAGGATATTTTCAGGATCGCCTCGATATCAAAATCATTCTCGGCCACTTCCATCATGCAGCTGGCCGAAGCAAAAAAACTCTCACTGGATGATGACTTTAGCAATCTCGTAGGTTTTAAAATCAGAAATCCAAAATACCCCAACACGGTGATCACGTTGAAAATGGTGATGTCGCATACATCCAGCATCAATGACAGTCAGGGCTATTTTAATTTAGATGTGATCAATCCCGGCAAAGGCGCTGAGTGGGCAAAATGCTATAATGACTATGAGCCAGGCAAAGGATACCAGTATTGCAATCTTAATTACAATATGGTGGGAACGGTGATTGAAAAAATATCCGGAGAACGTTTCGATAGTTATGTGAAGCGACACATCTTGCAGCCACTCAAATTATATGGTGGATATTGCGTTGATTCGCTCGACAACAAACGGTTTGCCACGTTACATGCCTATGATTCAGAGACGAAACTATTTACAGCCTCGCTGGCTGCCTATGCGCCACGCAGGGAGGAAATAAAAAACTATGTGATGGGTTACAGCACTCCGGTATTTTCGCCTACGGGTGGAATGAAAATCTCTGCCACTGACCTGGCGAAGTACATGACCATGCACATGAATGGTGGCACCTTGAATGGAGTGAAAATCATTTCAAGGAAGAGTTCGAAATTAATGCAAACGCCCATTGCTGATGAAGAAGGCTATGGGCTGGCCATCAGTAATCTTGATGATTTGATTCCTGGTAAAATGATGACAGGACACACGGGTTCAGCGTATGGTCTTTACAGTGCCATGTTTTTTAATCCCAAAGAAAAATATGGATTCGTTGTGATCACCAATGGATGTAACGGCACTTATACCAACGACATCAATGATGTATTAAGGGCATCTGTCAATAGTCTGTATGATCATTTTATAAGAGAGTAGAGCCTCACTTGCTATAACTACATTTTCCAATGACCAACTACTTCATCATCCCTGGCCTTGGCAATTCAGGACCAGCGCACTGGCAGACTTTTTTTGAAACATCCGGTGATCACTTTCAACGCATCAACCAGCAAGAATGGGATGCTCCCGCTTGCGATGACTGGGTGACTACCATCGACAACGCTATTGCCAGCCATGATCCAGCCACGATTGTTTTGATCGGCCATAGCCTGGGTTGTACTGCCATTGCCCACTGGGCTTTGCGATATGGAAAGAAAATAAAAGGAGCGCTGATGGTGGCGCCCAGTGATATTGAAAATCCAGTATATACGTTCGATGCAAAAGGCTTTGCTCCCATTCCAAAAATGAAAATCGAATTCAAAACCATTGTCGTTGCCAGTGCAGATGATCCGTGGGTATCGCTGGAGCGGGCCAGGTTTTTTGCTGACAGCTGGGGAAGCGAATTGATCGACATAGGAAATGCGGGTCACATCAATGCGGCATCGGGTTACGGTGAATGGGAACAAGGCCTGGAGATTTTAAAAATGCTGGATTGAGATCATGACACGATTATTTTAAGATCTTAACTGGATGAATTACCTGTTTGAAACAGAACGATTAAAACTCCGCGAGCTTACGCTGGATGACACCTCATTCATAACCGAACTCGTTAACAGTGAAGGGTGGCTGAGATACATCGGAGAAAGAAATGTAAAAACACAGGCGCAGGCACAAGCCTATCTTGAAAATGGTCCGATGAAAAGCTATCGGGAAAATGGATTTGGGTTATGGCTTGTTGAACTGAAAGAAGACAAAATACCTATTGGTATGTGTGGCATCCTCAAAAGAGATCAGCTGGAACATCCGGATATTGGATTTGCGTTTCTGCCTGCATTCACAGGAAAAGGATTTGCGTTTGAAGCAGCGGGCGCAACCATGAGGTACGCTAAAGAAAAATTAAACCTCTCCGACATTTGCGCCATCGTTATACCTGAAAATAAATCATCCGTAAAGCTTCTTGAGAAAATCGGAATGAAATACAACAAGCCCTTTCGCTTTCCTGATGGCAAAGAAGAGCTGGCGCTGTATACGAACTGATGGAACCAAATTTGAAACACTACCTGTAATCGTTAACTTGTTTGAATGAAAAAAAATCTGTTCGTCTTACTGATATCATTTGTTTTATTTTCTCAGCATCTGTTTGCGCAGCTCATCAGCGATTCACTGCTTGTAGATGGCAATTACCGAAGCTTTCATTTTGTTAAACCTGCAAGCGTCAGAGCGGAAGGCAGTCTGGTATTTATTCTCCATGGCTCGGGTGGAAATGGAAAGAACATGATGAAGGCTACCACCGGGCTCGCCACACATGTGGCAACAGAAAATGTTTTACTGGTTTATCCGGATGGCTATAAAAAATACTGGAATGAATGCCGGAAAGCAGCGAGTTCGCTCGCCAACAAAGAGAACATTGATGAGGCTGCTTTTTTTGATGGCATGATTCAATTCTTCAAAGCGAACTATAAAATCAGTGAGCAAAAAGTTTTTGCCGCTGGCACTTCTGGTGGTGGCCATATGTGTTACAAACTGGCGATGACCATGCCGGGTAAGTTCAGGGCTGTAACCGCCATCATCGCGAATATGCCCGATGACAATAATATGGATTGCATCGAAGCAAAGGTGGCCATACCTATCATGATCGTTAACGGAACTGCCGATCCGCTCAATCCATACAATGGCGGCATGATGCAATCTGGAAATTTTATTATGGGCACTGTCCGTTCAACCGATAATACGTTCCACTACTGGGCATCACTTGCCGGTTACACCGGTGAGCCTGTTAAAGAACTCGTTCCTGATCATGATCCTTCCGATGGAAAAACCATTGAGCGATACACCTATAAGAAGAAAGGCAAACCAGAAGTAGTGTTATTGAAAGTGATTGGCGGCAAGCATGACTATCCCGGTGATATTGATGTGCATGTGGAAGCGTGGAAATTTTTTAAGAGACAATTTTAAGAAACTTCAGCTGATGTGAATATAATGGAGCTGACAAAAAAGTGAATTGTCAGAATGCTTTACCTGATTATCTTTTGTGCCCTGCTATAGGTTTGCGACTTTGTGTATTAAGGCTGATTTTATTTCACTCCTTCGGAGTTCTAATGGTATTCTCTTATACTATTCTATAATAATTTCAGCCCTTCGGGCTTGATAGCTCAAACGTGACAAAGTAGGATTAATCAAAAGATCTTTATTAAAGATTTTTCATCAACCCTATTCAAGGCTTCCCTATATTAAAACTTCCGCGCAGGCGTATGCCCGGAATTAAATTATCTCAGGCATAAATCTCATTCAATTCTCCGGTGCTGTCGGCAAAGTTGTCCAGGCGCATGTTCATTACATGAGCCATGGAGAGATACAGATTGGCCAGTGGTGTTTCTTTTTTGAATTCAAGATTCTGTCCTGTCTTCAATGCACCACCTCCTTTACCTCCCACGATAACGGGAAGGTTGCGTGAAGAGTGAGAGTTGCCATCGCGCAGGCCACTGACAAACATAATCATGGAATTGTCGAGCAGGTTGCTTTCGCCATCTGGAATACTTTTCAACTTCTCGAGAAAATACGCATACTGTGCCACGTAGTACTCATTTATTTTCCGGTATTCTTCCAGCGCTGCAGGAAGATTCTGGTGATGCGAAATCTGGTGGTGACTGCCTTGCACTCCGGGTATAAATGAAAAGTTACGACCACTGGCAGCATTACCAAACATATAGGTGATGGCGCGTGTAGCATCACTCCAGAATGCCAATGCCATGATGTCGAGCATCTGATGCAGTTTCTCCGTGACATCTACGCCAATCACTTTCTCATTGTACTCATCAATGCGCATGTTGAGTCCGGCCAGCTCCTTCTTCATTTTTGGAGTGACCTGTTGCTCGAACGCTTTTAGTTTCGCTTCATTGTCAATACGCTTCTCCAGTGATCTGATTGACTCCATATATTCCACGAGTTTATCCTGATCGGAGCGGCCGAGTTTGTTCTGCAGGTCTTTCGCATCTTCCATCACCAGATCCAGCACGCTTTGTTTCCAGGTTTCATCGCGCTGTTTGGCATCGGGCACGAACCGTCCGAATAGTCTGTCGAAAGCCATCCGTGGATCGATTTCACGTGTGCATGGCTGGGTGGGTGATTTCCAGGAAATGCTGGCCGCATAAAGGCGTGTAAACCCGGTAGCACCGCATATACCAGAGTTCACCCGTTCTGTGCCGTATTGCAGCGAATCGAATAATGTGTCTTGTCCCTTTTGTTGTGCAAAGAGCTGGTCGAAGGAAATTCCTCCGCTGTTGATATTTTCACCTAACGTCTTGAGTATAGGCCTGCACGTCATAATATTGGCGGTCTTGGCAAAGTGGCCTTCGGCACCCGGAAAAATCGAACCCTTATTCATCAACTCATTCAACACCAGAATGTCTTTCTTTACATTGGCAAGAGGCTTTAATGTTTTTGAGAGTTCAAAGTTGGAACCCAGCCCGGTGGGAGTCCAGTGATGCTGGTTTACCCCATTGGGCATATAGAGACAGGCAAAGCGCACCGGGCGTTTGCCCATGTTGTAGGAGCTCATGCCAGGAGGAGCCATCGCTTGTAAAAACGGTAAGGCAATGGTAGCGCCCAGGCCTCTTAACATGCGTCTGCGGGAAATATGCCACTTGCTGCTGCTCATTATGTCGTATCGGTTTAATTATTTTTTAGCCATTACTAATCTTTCTCCTTTATCATTCACTTTATATCTGAACGACTCCAGCTGCACAAGTTCGATGATGAACTTCTCAGGATTGAAGCGATTCTCCTTTAAGTTTTTTACAAGGCGCTGGATGAACAGTTCATCCGTGAAGCCCACGCTGCGGCCCGTGGCATAAATGAACATTTTCTCAGAGAGATTCCGGGCGAAATCATCTTCCTTCGACCGCAGTATTTTCTTCATCTCCTCGGGTCCGCTAAATGTTTCTCCACTTGGCAAAACATCGCTGGCATTGATGATGCTCATCTCTCCATACTTGTTACGCCATCTGCCAATAGGATCATAATTTTCAAGTCCGAAACCAATAGGGTCCATCCTTTGATGACATCCTGCGCAAGCTGGTTTTGCACGGTGTGATGCCAGCAATACCCGGATGCTGGCATCCTTATGATTCGCTTCTTTTTCTGGTAGTTGTCCTGCATCAGGTGGTGGTGGTGGTGGCGGTGTTCCCAGTATTTCTTCAAGCACCCATTTTCCACGGAGGACAGGACTGGTGCGCAATGGCATGGATGTCGTTGACAACACGCTGCCCATACTCAATACACCCCCACGCCTTCTGTCCGGAAGCATTACTTTACGCATCTCCTTGCCTTCTACTCCTTCAATGCCATAGTGTTTCGCGAGTTCTTCATTCAGGAAAGTATAGTCACTGTCGATCAGATCCAGGAAATTCCGGCTGCCATTAAGCACGTAGTAGAAATACTCTACCATCTCCTGATACATTGCATCCCTGAGTGATGGAGTCAGTTCGGGAAACCTTCCGGGATCTACCGGATTGGTTTCACGAAAATATTTGATACCAAACCATTGTGTGGAGAAGCTCTCCGAAAAGTTTCTCGCTTTCGGATCATTCAGCATTCGCTTTACCTGTTGCTTAAGTACAGCAGTGTCTTGAAGCACACCGCTATAGGCTGCATCAAACAATTCCTGATCTGGCAGCGTAGACCACAGGAAATATGAAAGCCGGCTGGCCAGTTCAAAATTGCTGAGCGGATAAGGATGATCTGAAGGCACCGGCAACTCCTCTTCGTAGCGGTACAAAAAGTTGGGAGACACCAGCACTGCTTTCATGGTTTCCTTGATGGCGAGGTCATAACGGTTATCGCCCTTCGTGCCTTCATAAACTTTACGGAACAAGCCAAGAAGTTTTTCCTTCTCTTTCGTTTCAAGAAAATGACGATAGGCACGGCTCGCAAAAGGAACGATCACATTGGTGGCAGCTTCTACGGCTTCTTCGGAATGATCGACCGTGGTAAATATGTCTAAAAACCAATTGCTGAAGCGAGTCCAGATGGAAGGTTTATAACTTTCTGAAACAATGCTGCGCCACAGACCTTCATTGCCATATGCTTCGTCTACGATTTCTTCAGCGGCCTCATAATACCGTTCCATTTTAAGTGGTGTGAGGAACAACGTGCCGGCAAAATTGTCAAACCCTGCACCACCAGAACCATCAGCAGGAAATATGTCAGGAGCATCATACGCCACACCCAACAGACTAAAAACAGAATACTGGTATTCACTATGGCTCAGCCTGCGCATCACCACGCGACCTGGATTTGCGTTGCTGAGTGAAGAGTAAAGAATATCCTTAATGTGTTTAACAAGAACCGCGCTCTCTTCCAGGGACATGTGAGGACTTGTTCTCGGTGGCATTTGTCCGCTCTCAATCTGTTTCACCACATTCATCCACACCTTGCCATCGCGCACAATAAGTGCTTTGGTGTCATTGATGCCCATGAAAATATTTTTCAGGCTTATGTCGGCAGAACGTTTTGTATCATGGTGGCAGGAGAAGCAATGTTTTTCAAGAATGGGCTCGATTATTTTTATGGCGTCCGGACCCGGTTCCTGAGCCATCACAGGAAAAGCAAGGATACTTATAAGCAGAAGCATGTTGAACCTTCCGGGCATAGTTCAGGATTTTAATCCTTTAAGGTAAATAATCTGAAGCATTCCTGCACATTAAAATTTGATCAGCGGTAGATGTCACGTGCCTTGTCTTTTAAAACACGACAAGTTCCCCGCCATAAATATGTATTGCCCTATACCATTTCTGGCAACCCAGTTGCATGGAAACAAGAGCTCAGGAAAAAGGAGATTTGAACTGATATTTAATGATGACTATAGTCGCAGTGAAAATTTCTGAATATTGAATTTGTTGAACGAGTCGATATCATCTGGGGAATCACGATCCGACATCCGTAATTATTCCATCAAAACTTTAATAAGAAGAACCTTCGATTAATTTCTTTATGCCAGATCCCTCACGCATCTAAAACCAATGGTAGCTGAACGATCGAGGCCTGGGTAAAGCATCAGAAATTTTACAGAGTTGGTTGAAGGCTGTGGTCCACCCTGAGTATACCAGATTGAACCTGTTGCCGAATAATATGATCCTCCTTTCAACATACTAAACCGGTTATGGCCATCTGCATATTCGCTTTCGGTCAGCTCCCATGTATTGCCACACATATCAAGACAACCAAACGGAGATTTACCCGCAGGAAATGCATTGACATCTGTCGTATCTTTTCCATTACCATTGCAATTCTGTTCCACGAAGTCTTTTCCCCATGGATAGGTATGACCTTCCAGTCCCTGGGCAATAAATTGCCATTCTTCTTCCGTGGGAAGTCGTTTTCCCGCCCATTCGCAATACGCCCTGGCATCTGAAATATCTACCCATACTACTGGATGATTTACTTTCTCCACAGGGTACATGTCATCTTTCCAATGCTTCAGAAAATTATACTTTACCACCGGAGAATAACTGGTGGCTTTCATAAACTCATGGAAAGATTTATTGGTAACGGGTGTGATGTCTGCTGCGAGATGAGGAATATCTGCCGTACGGTTATAACGAATGGGTGCATTCAAACTCAACTGAATGGGAAGCCTTGATTCATAAGAGCCGACTTCCCGGCTGAGAACCGTGGTAGTAAGAAGAACCGATGCCGGAGGTATTTCCACCATGGAATTCCTGTCAAAGTCTTTTCGCTTTTCGAGTGGCTTGATTTTTTTCAATTGCACCGTTACTTCGTCTTCCTGCACGTCTGCCATATTCAATTGTTTCATGTGTGATAACAACTGCTGAAAGTCGTTACCCAACTTTTCTTGTGGTCCTGAAACAAAGCAGTGCACAGAACGCGCAGGAATGTCACCACGTAACGTCACGGATTTTTTAGCCAGCGAACTGGTAGCCAGTTCTCCCTGCATGACATCATAATACACATGATTGCGCAGTGCGTTGCTTTGCAACAAATCACCGGAAACATCGTGTTGATTCCGATTGATCAGCGTCCAAATTCTCAGATCATCGTCCTCCCATAAACTGGCGAAAACACCATATTGAGTGGTGGGCACCAGGGGCGTCCACCGGTTGCTGCAAAATATTTTCCAGTACATACGCTGAATGGGCAGCATCCGTTTTAAGGTCATCTGATCCCGTTGCTTCCACTTCATCCATTGTCCGAAAACATTTTCCCAGACCATCATGCCGCTGCCATTCATCCAGGCCATTTGCAATTCGGTTGAATGATCATCATTCCATCGTGCGATCTGATGCTGCATGTGCCGTGGTTCAAACCATTTGTTTCTCAACACACCGGGTACGAACCTGTCGTTGAACCATTGCGCCCACGACAAATGATGTTGTGCAATCTGATCGATATCCAGCGCCAGTTCACTTTCCAGTGCAATTCCTTTTTGCCTGAACCCATCCATCTGCTGAGTGAATTCACCACCGGCAGCTTTCATGGTATCGAGAAAAATTCCATCGCCATCAATGGCTTCCAGTATACCGGCCAGCAATTCAGGATCTGTTTTACTTTCTCTGCGTGTTGCTTTATCCCAAGGGTAGTATGCGATGAAGACCTTGACACCTTGCTCATGAAATTGTTCAACGACTTTTTTCAAACCAGGTAATCCTCCGGGCATGTCGCGGTAGTAGTCATATTGATTGCGTTCGTCCAGCCCGATGCGCGGATAGGCGTGCCACAGCACCACGCTATCATAGCCACCGAATTTATCCTTGCCACGATTAATAATTTTATCTACGGTATACTGCATTGCATGGTGATCAAAGACATGCAGATCATACAACATCAGAAAATAGCAGGAGAAGTTACGCTGTGTCCATTCGAAATTTTTATTCTGATAGGCGCTGCCATCGTATTTCAACTGGCTGTGCATCTTCAATCGCCAGGCATGCAATTGTTCTCTGAAGGCGGGCCATTCTCCGGGATTGTCGGGAAATGAAATCAACGGTGGCACGGGTTCCGTAATTTCATTGCTGTCGGAATCCATCCAGGAGTGATAAGCCTTTATTACATCGAGGGGAATAAATGGACCTAAGCCGAGGAGTGATGCTTTCTTAAAAAATATTCGTCTGCTTTCCATTAACAATAGTTATTGAGGCATTCATTGAAATTATTTACAATAAAATCCCTTTAGAGGTTAATCAAAATTATTGAATTTAACCCATAATTGTCAGTACGAACAATCCTAATGGAGGCTATCAGGCAAAATGAATTGACCTTGAGTTATCTACGATGACTGGAATCGGATGAAATTAATCAAAATTTACTGATGATTTTTTTGTACCGTCAATTTGAATGTACCAGGCGAATAAATCTGGATGCTCTAACTCCTGCAGACCGATAACCAGATCATAGAACTCAACTATGATTTTAGATCGAATAGTATTAACCAGCAAAGTTTCTATGTTGCTGAAGTGACTCTTTACGTTGCGATGATGGTTCAAGAAATCATATGAACAAATGAAAACGAAAGTCACAATTCAAAAACCCAGCTTATCATACCGTATGGCTCCGGTTCGGAAACAAAATAAAAATAAAGCACAGAAATTCATGTAAATTATAACCCGGATTTCATCGAGCTTTATCATATGCATGACAAAAAAATTGCAGCAGTTTATTTCGCTTTATTCTTTATACTGGTTTCGTGCAGTAAGAACAAACCGCAGTACGCTTCATTCAATCAATATCCCACACCGGTTGAGCAGAATCTCTGGTTAGCCTATACGCCACAAGAAACAACGTTCAAGCTGTGGTCTCCGGTGGCAGAAGCGGTGAAGTTAAAACTCTATGAACAAGGTAATGGTGGTGAAGCATACAAAACAAAAACATTAAAAGAAGAAGATGATGGTGTGTGGCAAATTACCGTTGAAGGTAACCTTGATGGCGTATACTACACCTACCAGGTTAAAACAGGCGGGCAATGGCTGGCAGAAACACCCGGCATTTATGCTACCGCCACAGGTGTAAACGGACAACGCGCGATGGTGCTTGACATGCAACGCACTAACCCCATAGGATGGGAAACCGACAAGCGCGCACCACTGAACAAGCCTAACGAAGCCATCATATATGAGCTTCACGTTCGAGATCTTACCATACACGCCAATGCAGGATCTTCTCATGCGGGAAAATATACCGGCCTTTCGGAGACAGGAACAAAAAGCCCTGATGACCTTGCAACCGGTATTGACCACATGAAAGAACTGGGCATAACACATGTACATCTGCTGCCATCATTCGACCATTATGCTATTGACGAAACAAGATTGGACAGCGCGCAATTCAACTGGGGTTACGATCCTCAGAATTACAACGTGCCCGAAGGCTCTTTCTCTACGGATCCCTATGCAGCCGAAACCAGGATCATTGAGTTTAAACAAATGGTAAAGACTTTTCACGACCATGGTATCGGAGTGATTCTCGATGTAGTGTATAACCACACCGGAAGAACAGAACAATCCAATTTCAATCAGGAAGTGCCCGGATATTATTATCGCCAGTGGGAGGATGGTCGTTGGTCTGATGCAGCTGCGTGCGGCAATGAAACCGCTTCGGACAGACCGATGATGAGAAAATTCATAATCGAGTCGGTGCGTTACTGGTCGAGGGAATATCATCTGGACGGGTTCAGGTTCGACCTGATGGGCATTCACGATATGGAAACCATGAACCAGATTACCAGTGAGTTAAAAAGTATAGATCCATCCATATTTGTTTATGGCGAAGGATGGACAGCAGGAGATTCTCCACTGCCCGTTTCACAAAGGGCTTTGAAAAAGAATACACTTCACATGGCGCAGATCAGCGCATTCAGTGACGACATTCGCGATGGCCTGAAAGGTTCTGTGTTTGATGATGCGAGCACAGGATTTGTAAGTGGCGCCACGGCAATGGAAGAGTCAGTAAAATTTGGTGTGGTGGGTTCCATTCAACACGATCAGGTAAATTATAAGGCAGTGAACTATTCAGATGCACCATGGGCAAAGGAGCCGTGGCAGGCTATATCATATGTGTCGTGCCATGATAACCACACACTATACGACAAACTGAAAGTTTCCAGAAAGGATGCAACAGAGGCCGACATAATTGCCATGCACAAACTGGCGAATGCGGTAGTGCTGACTTCGCAGGGAATACCTTTTTTACATGCCGGTGTAGAAATGCTGCGCACAAAACATGGTGAGCACAATTCATATAACCTGCCGGATGCCATCAACCAGATAGACTGGCACAGAAAAAAGGAATACACAGATGTCTTTACCTATTACCGGGAGCTGATAGCGCTGCGAAAAAACCATCCGGCATTTTTTATGCCTGACGCCAGCATGGTCAGGAAGCACTTGCGTTTTATGATCACATCGCCTGGCATGGTGTCTTTCTCAATAAATGATTATGCCAATGGCGACAAATGGAAAGACATTATTGTAATTTACAATTCAAACACCAGCGCACGATCAATTGCTGTTGATGGCACCTGGAAAATTGCGGCTATGGGAAGTATCATCGATGAGAAGGGCATCACCAGCATGTCCCGTCAATTGAAAGTACCTCCGCTGTCAATGCTGATAGGATATCGCGAATGATTACAGTCTGAGACTTTTACTTCACCCAAAGCTCATCAACAAACACATACGCATAACCATCAAACGGATAACCCTGATGCCATTCGGGGAGTTTACCAAAATTGTGTGCCCTCACTTTTATGTAACGGGCTTTCTGTTTTTTAGTAACAGCACTGAAGTCTCTGGTTTGAATGGTGTAGTCGGCTGCATCAATCGTGTTGCTGACAGATGCCAGCGGCTTCCATGTTTTTCCATCCATAGAAGATTCAAATACTACTTTCGTGGGAAACACAATCCATGCCCTTGTGTCCTGAAGGAAGCCACCCCCTACTTCGGAAACAGAAGTTACTTTCTTCAGATCAATGACGGCCTCAAAATCCTGTTGTGGAAAACCTTGCCACTCGCCTTTGCGCCAGTTCTCATCTCCACGAATACCATCCAGCAAGGCACCATCGCCACCAGCTGAATACATAGGCAAATATTTAGCGTTGATGGCAATGCTCCAGTCGTTGGGCACTTTATAAAAAGTAGCAACAGATGAATAACTCTTGTTTCCGACAGCATCCAGATTAATTGCCTTTACAGTGGTGGTTTTTAAAAGTTGAAATGGGGCCCCATAAAGAATTGATTTATCTGTGGGTTCTGATTGATCCAATGTATAATACGTTTTGCAACCAGCACAACCTGTCAGCGAAACCGTTGCAGATGCCTTGAAACTTTTATTGCCACCATCGATGGCCGGTGAAATCACGAAAGGTTTTCCTGCTACCGATGTTGGCGTCACTGCTTTGAAAGTTTCTGTCGATGGTGCGCTGCTCATCTCAAAGCGCAACTCGCCACCACTCAAAAGATTATCATAGGAAACTGATAAACTACCCAATGCCGTATTGTTCAGCGCAGCCGACTGGATATACATGTTCTGTTCTGAATTTCTATTTGCCGTAAGCTGAAGTTGTTTGCCATTCTCAAAATGGATAACACTTTTTTCAAAGAGCGGTGAGCCTATTACAAACTCTGGTTTGCCCGGACACACCTGATAGATACCTAATGAACTCAATACATACCACGCACTCATCTGCCCGCAATCTTCATTGCCACTCAGTCCATCAGGAGCAGCGTGATAGAGTTCATTCAGAATTTTGCGGACCATTTGTTGTGTCTTCTGTGACTTGCCCACATAGTTGTACAAGTACGCCATGTGGTGACTCGGTTCATTACCATGCGCATACTGACCGATCAGACCTGTAATGTCTACCTGCTCGCGGCCAGTAGTCTGCGAGCTGGTGGAAAATAGTTCATCGAGTTTCTGTTCGTAGGCATCTGCACCTCCCAGCAATTGCATATGACCTTTTACATCATGCGGAACAAAGAAGGAATACTGCCACGAGTTTGCCTCTGTGAAGTTATTGTTCACTTCGTTGGGTTCGAACGGAGATAACCATCCGCCATTTTTCTTTGGTCGCATAAATCCTGTTGAAGGATCAAACGCATTGCGATAGAAAAGAGAACGTTTCGTAAATGTTTCCGCTACCTGCTGATCTCCCGCCAGCGAAGCAAACTGCGCTATACACCAGTCGTCATAGGCATATTCCAGTGTTTTGGAAACTGATTCGTGATCATCATCGATCGTGATCACACCATGCTGTTGATAGGCAGGCAATCCCAGGTGATTCCACGTAGCACTTTTTACCATGGCCTCGAGGGCCAGCTTCATATCAAAATCAGCAATGCCTTTTACTGCCGCATCGGTAATTACACTCACGCTATGATAACCAATCATACAGTCGGTCTCATTGCTGGCAAGTTCCCATACAGGCAACCGGCCACCTTGCTTGTACATGGAAAGAAATGACTGAATGAAATCATTCGTGCGCTTGCGGTCGACCAGTGTATAGAGCGGATGTAGAGCGCGGAATGTATCCCACAATGAAAAGACCGAGTAATGTGTATAGCCATCAGCCTTATGGATTTTCTGATCCATGCCACGATACTGTCCGTCTACATCAGTTGCATTATTTGGATTGGTGAAACAATGATAGAGGGCTGTATAAAAGATCGTGAGCTGATCCTGCTTACCCGTGGTGATCTCGATCTTGCTTAACTCTTTATTCCAGGCTGCTTCCGCATCGGCTTTCACTCTGGCGAAATCCCAGTGGGGCAACTCAGCGGCCAGGTTTCGCTCTGCTCCTTCCGGGCTCACTGGCGACAAGGCAACTTTCACCTTTAGTGGAGTAGTACCATCCGTTTTGAAACGGAAGTTGATGCGCGCATCGGTATTGATAAATTTTGTTCCTGTAGTGATGATGTCTCCCTTATTCCACGCAGAGTAGCCGGTTACAGGCTGAGAAAACTCCATCACAAATGCAATGTATTGATTGGTTGCCCAGGCCTTACTTCTGCGATAGCCTCTCACTTTCGTGGGACTGATTATTTCAATCAATACTTCGGTGCATTCATCGCGGTGCGTCATATCAAGCAAAAGGTTACTGTTGTTGCCTTTTGGAAAAAGATAACTATGTATGCCTACGCGTGTCGTTGCTGTAAATTCTGCCGCTATACCATTGTTGATTTTTACACTGTAATATCCCGCAGATGCCTTTTCATTTTTATGATTAAACGTAGACGCATATTCATTTGACAGATATTTTGGTGAACCCAGTGTTGGCATCAGCATGATGTCGCCATAATCGGAAACACCGGTACCACTTAAATGCGTATGCGAAAATCCATAGAGAACGGAATCTGAATAATGATAACCCGAGCAGCCATCCCAGCTGCCATCAATCCGCGTATCAGGTGATAGCTGAACCATGCCAAACGGTGTTGTTGCACCGGGATACGTATGTCCGTGCCCTCCGGTTCCTATAAAGGGATTGACATATTGCGCATTATTTCTCTGTGCATTCAGTGGAACTGCTGAAGCGGTCAGGCAAATGAATAAAATGGAGACCCGTGCGGTTAATTTGAAATGGTTCATGATAAATAAACTATGAGTGAAAATTTTTAATTCAATAAAGCCGGTCTTCCATTTACAGAACACTGGTTAGTGCTAAATTAAGATTAATCTGTGAATTACACGATGGGATGGTTTCATCTTAAATAATCACCCATGTCTTTAAAAAAAATGCTTGATTCAGACTTAATCCGTATCGAAGCAAGCCTGTCAGAAGAAAGGGTTTCCCTATTCAAATATTATAAACAAGATGGCACATTGACTCAACTTTCACGTTTACAGAAGAACGTGTTGTGATAGAACATCATGGGTAAAGTTCTGATACGTGGTATGTACAGGAATGAAGAGCATCCTCCCTGAGGCTCTTCCTGAAAAGACCAATCAGCCATTAAGATTAACTGAAAACTCCGGTTCGAAAGGCTGGATATAAAAACGTTTTCCCTTTGGCCTTGTACAGGGCGTTGGCGAGCGCTGCAAACACGGGTGGGAAAAGTGGTTCACCTAGCCCTGTCGGATCAATATCATTTTTTACAAATTGCACTTCAATTGCTTTAGGTGCTTCTTTCTGTCTGATCATCCGGTATTTATTGAAGTTTGATTTTTGGGGAACACCAGCCACAAAGGTGAGCTCACCAAAAAACGCATTGCCAATTCCATCTACAACAGCGCCTTCACTCATATTGATGGCGGCATCCGGATTGATTACGACACCATAATCCACCGCGGCCACCCTATACTTTACCACCGGCTCGTTATTCTCCATCACAATATCAGGCACGTATATGTTATAAGAGAAATATGTCGATACTCCGCGACATAGATTCAATTGAAGCTTACTGCATTTAAATTGAGACAGTACATTTTCCGAAGAAATTCGCGACAAAAAAGTGAAGCATCAGGTGATAAGCCTTTCACCCTATCCATAAAAACCCTAAATGTAACATTGTTGCATTTACACATAGTTCTTATTACTTTGCGACATCTAAACAAAAATGACTTCCAAAAGGAAAATAGTACCGAACAGAACCTGGCAGCTTGCACAAGTATGGGGGGTTCTTTCAATTCTATTTCTGAATATACTGGGTTCATATCATATTGAATCCTTCCACAGTTTGTTTTTGGAACATGAAGTAACCGAGCTACATAAATTAAAGAATGAAAGTGACCCTTGTCATATTACATTGTATCACCAGTTAGATAATGGTGGGTGTAACCATGATTCACATTTTGTTAAAGAAAATAAATGCCCTCTGTGTGACATTCAGTTTCATTCTGACCCGATTACAGAAGTTCGATCAATAGTGCTATCACCTATCTTCGGTATAGTTTCCATACCATTTTCCATAAAGTTATCCATCGTAAGGGTCAACTTTCAATTTGCCGGACGGGCTCCTCCTGTAAGTTAATCACATAATTACAAATTGCATAAAATTCAACCTCATTGATGGTTTATTGAAACCATTTGATTGCAATCATTACCCGGAAAAGCAAACCAAGCAATTGAACTGCTTCCGTGAACTAAAACATTTCCCAGCTGAGATCAACTGAACAATTTAAAACTAAAACCATAATAATTATGATACACAATTCACTCTCAATTTCCAAGAGTGCCCAACTGGCATTCATGTTAATGACTATCGCTACACTGTCTTTATTTACTGGTTGTAATAACGATGATCCGGAGCCGGAAAATATACCCGAATTAATTACCAAGGCTACATTAACATTTACACCTGTAGGAGGTGGCACAACGGTAACCGTAAGCGCCACTGATCCGGATGGCGAAGGTGTTAAGGATATTGTCGTAGACGGGCCAATCAACCTGGTTGCCAGTAAATCATATACGCTAACCGTTGAATTAATCAATGAACTGGCCAAGCCATCAGATCCTGAATATAATATTACTGATGAAGTAGAGGAAGAAGGTGATGAACATATGTTCTTTTACTCATGGATAAACAATGTATTTTCAGATCCTGCCGGAAACGGAAATATTGACAATCGTGCTGATGATGTAAATTATAATGATGAAGACGATAATGGCTTACCTCTGGGTCTTAACACTACATGGATCACTTTGGGATCGGCTGCTTCTGGTACATTCCGAATCATATTAAAACACCAACCTGGTTTAAAGTCAGCATCATCAACCGCTACGGACGGTGAAACTGATCTGGATTTGACCTTTACAATAAATGTAAACTAACGTCAAGGTGCACCAATTGAAAACTATTTTTTCTCAGCGATCTCTTGATACGATTGGATTTTGGGCTTCGGCTGGTTGCTCAGTTCACTGCCTTGCTGTGCCTATATTATTGAGCATAAGTGCATTTAGTCATTTTGCTTTTTTAAATCAACCCTATGTGGAGATAAGCATCATTGCCTTGAGTGTTTTCCTTGGATTAGGCTCAATAGTTCCATCATACTTCAGGTATCACAGAAAATTCTCCGCACTCTATTTATTGACAGTAGGATTCAGTTTGATTTCCCTTAGCCGGATAGTTGATAATGTAGTTTGGGAAATTCTATTAACCAGTGCCGGGGCGGCCCTGGTTGCCGTAGCTCATATCAGCAATCATCGGCTGTGTAAGCAGGCAGGTTCAACTATTATCAAACACTCATGAAACGCTGCATAATGATTTTGATTTTTCTGTTCGTGGGTATTGCTCATGCTCAATCGCCTGAGGGTTGGATGCTGTTTGGAAAGGTAAAGTTTAACTCCAGATATTTTAAAGTGTATAATGAGTATTTTGTAGTTCCCACCTTCGACAGTAAGATAAAATCATTTGAGGGGACGGAGATAACATTACGCGGGCACTACCTGCCTATGGATTTAGAAAATAATAGGGTAATACTTCTTTCGAAGTATCCCTATTCTCAGTGCTTTTTCTGCGGAGGTGCTGGCCCCGAATCGGTGGCAGAGATTGTATTCCCATCAAAACATCCTAAACTCAAGGCCGATCAGATTATTACGGTGGTCGGCAAACTGCAGTTAAATGATGCAGATGTCAATCACTTGAATTTCATACTTAAAGATGCTGCCTTAATAGCAAAATAAGAAATGAGATACAGAATAGCATTCCTGTTTCTGATTGTGCAATGGATTATCATGGATTGCTCGGTCACAAAAAAAGACGATCCATTTTTGAAAGAAGCAGCCCAGGTGCACAATGAAGCCATTGCCATGGCGCAACAATTGGAAGAGCAACTGGAGTACCTAACAAACGATTCAACAGTTCTTACAGACTCGCTTAGAGTTTGGCGTACAGACCTTGAAAAATGGAAGCGTAACCTGCCAGAAGTGTCAGGGAATGAAAACCACGAGCACCATGAACAGGGTCATCATGATCATGGAAAACAGTTGCCTGAACTTACGCCCGATCAAATGCTCTGGGTACAACAAGAAATGAAAGCACAACTCGATTTGATTACATCAAGAATAAATGGAGAAAAAGAATGAACCTATTTAAGAGAGAACGCAAACTTCCGGTAACTGTGCTTAGCGGTTTTCTGGGTGCCGGCAAGACAACACTCCTTAATCATGTTTTAAATAACCGAGAAGGCTTGAAAGTAGCCGTAATCGTAAACGACATGAGTGAAGTGAATGTCGATGCCATGCTGGTGAAAGACGGGGTTAAGTTGTCACGCACCGAGGAGAAACTGGTAGAGATGAGCAATGGCTGCATCTGTTGCACCCTGCGCGAAGATTTGATCAAAGAAGTGGAGATACTGGCCAAACAAGGCAGGTTTGATTATTTACTTATTGAAAGCACCGGCATCAGTGAGCCCATTCCTGTGGCGCAGACTTTTTCTTTTTCCACAGGCGTAGAATTACTTGACCTATCGCGTATGACCAGGCTGGATACCATGGTTACGGTGGTGGATGCATTTAATTTTTTCAAAGACTTTGGCAGCCCACAAACTCTGGCAGACCGTAAGTTAACGGATGATAAGGAGGACCAACGCAGTATCGTCAATCTGCTTACGGATCAGATTGAATTTGCCAATGTGATTATTCTCAACAAGACCGATCTTGTCAATGCAAACGATCTGAAATTATTGGAAGGTATCATTCTTAAATTTAACCCCGAGGCTAAAATAATTAAGACTGCTTTTGGAAAGATTGAGACTAAGGCAATTTTAAATACCCGATTATTCGATTACGACAAAGCACAGCAGGCTGCCGGCTGGATAAAAGAGTTGAACAATGTTCATACACCCGAGACGGAAGAATATGGTATCAGTTCGTTTGTCTTTCGTACACACCGACCGTTTCATCCACAACGGTTTTGGGATTATGCTCAAACGCGATGGCCGGCCAACGTAGTTCGCAGCAAAGGAATTTTCTGGTTGCATTCCCGACCCGATGAAGTGTTATTATGGAGCCAGGCGGGTGGATCGTTGCGAGCCGAAGTGTATGGCAAGTGGTGGGCTTCTATTCCCGAACCCAAACGTCTCAAAAGCCCCGCATACCTTGAGAACTATGAGTTCCTGCAAAATAAATGGGATGCCCGCTGGGGCGATCGCCTGAACGAGCTGGTGATAATTGCGCAAGATCTTGATCGTGAAAAAATTGAATCGGAATTAAAGGAGTGTCTTTGTACCGATAGAGAGGTGGAAGCAAATGAAAGCGGAATTAAGATTACAGATGACTGGCCACTATAATTTGCTCCAATAAAGCTGCAGGTAAATCACAAACTAAACCAATTACATCTATGATTGAAGCCAAACAACTTACTAAATCCTACAGCGGTAAAAATGCGCTGAGTGGAGTGAACTTTAAAATAAACCCTGGAGAAATTTTCTGTCTGCTGGGTGCCAACGGTGCCGGAAAAACTACCACCATCAACTTATTTTTGAATTTTTTAGAACCGACTTCTGGCCAGGCATTGATTGCCGATAAGGATGTAACCCGCGAATCTTTGGAAACAAAAAAACTGCTAACCTATATTCCTGAAAACTTAACCCTCTACCCAAACCTTAATGGCCTTGAAAACTTAGATTATTTCACCGGCCTTGCCGGAAAGAAATACGGTGTAGAGGAATTACGCAACTTCTTATCACAAGCTGGTTTGCAAACCGATGCACATACGAAGCGGGTATCTGCGTATTCAAAAGGGATGCGTCAAAAGGTGGGTATTGCATTAGCGCTTGCTAAAGATGCCCGTGTTCTGCTGTTGGATGAACCCACATCCGGTTTAGATCCTAAAGCCAGTAATGAATTTTCAGAATTGCTGATTACCCTTAGTAAGAAAGGTGTGGCCACGCTCATGGCTACGCACGATCTCTTTCGAGCCAAAGAAACCGGAACCCATTTGGGGATAATGAAAGAAGGGAATCTGGTAGAGACGTTAACGACCGATCAAATCAACCATACCGATTTGGAAAAATTGTATTTGAAGCATATGAATTAACTTAAGTAGTGAGTATAGCGTAGTGAGATGTTAGATATTCATTTTCCACTTACCTAAATGCTCACATCAAAATTCCAAATACGCAAAACTCAATTCCCAATACCATTTTATGATACTTAAAATCGCACTCAAAGAATTAAAGGAAATTGTCCGGGAGGGCCGGTTTCGGATTACAGGCGTTATTGTATTTGCATTACTGCTGGCAGCACTGTTCGTTAGCAAGAGTTACTACACATCGGTAAACGCGCAGCACAATGAAGCAAAGAAGAACGCACGCAGTGAATGGACAGGTCAGGGCCAAAAAAACCCACACTCTGCCGCGCATTATGGCACATATGCATTCAAACCCAAGTACCCGCTTTCGCTGATTGATAATGGTGTAGATAAGTATTCCGGAGTAAGTATTTATTTGGAAGCACACAAACGCAGTGATGCGCAATATATGGCAGCACAGGATCAAACTGCGCTCTCGCGTTTTGGCGACCTTACACCTGATTTTGTTTTACTGTTTATTCTTCCGCTGCTTATTATTCTCATTGGGTTCAATGCGATTAGCCGCGAGCGCGAAAGTGGTACCATGCGCTTGCTGCAAAGTCAGGGTGTTAGTGCGTGGAAATTAACTCTTGGTAAGTGGCTTGGTATTTTTATACCGGTGCTGCTGATCACCGTTCCGGTATATCTCATTTCTGCCGTGCTGCTCGCTAATGTTAATGACTATGGTGAATTCAGTCTGGGTGCACTCACATTACTATTCGGAGTTTATCTTATTTACTATGCCATCTTCACCAACATTACGCTGGTAGTTTCTGCTCTGGTACGTAAATCCAACCTTGCGTTTGTTTCGCTGCTCGGCATTTGGATTTTATCGTGTCTTGCAATGCCAAAAATTTCTACCGCGATTGCGGATACACTGTATCCGTATCCAACTCAGGCTGAATTTGAGGCGCAGATTACAAAAGACAAAAAACAAGGACTGGATGGACATAACCCGTGGAATGCGGAGGCGAAAAAATTGGAAGAAGAGACACTGAAAAAATATGGTGTAGATAGTGTGCAGCAATTGCCGTTTAACTGGGACGGCTTCCTGATGCAGGAGGGTGAAAAACATTCAGCTGAAATATATTTTAAACACTACGAATTTTTAAAACAAACTTTTTACAATCAGTCGAAAGTCTATCGCACTACGGCTGCTTTGTCACCGTTTTTACCAACCCGATTTTTATCGATGGCCATCAGCCGCACCGATTACAATGCACATTGGGATTTTGCAGATGCTGCGGAAAAGTATCGCATCATATTGGTAGGCAAAATGAATGGTCACATGGTTGAAAATTCAAAAACCGGAGATTGGGATTATCAAGTGGGCGAAGAAGTTTGGGAGTCTGTTCCTGAATTTGATTATCAACCGCCCGCGTATGCTTCAATTCTTGGTGGCAATAGCAGAAACATGTTCACCCTGTTTACCTGGATGTTTGCATCGTTTGCCGCTTTATATTTTGCTGTTAATCGAATACGAGGTATCTGATTATTGAATAGTCTCAACTCAAAACTAAACTAGTATGACTAATTATAAATACGAATGGATCTCCCTGATTCGTGATAAGGGTGTAATCTTTCTGTTGATTCTCTTTTTTAGTATTACACTCTTTGCGGTTCGCAATGGAAATGAAAAAGTAACATACCGCATCTCAGCCATTGAACGAGAACGCGATAGAGTAGAAAAGATTGATGTGCGCATGGCCGCAGAGATTGACTCGGTGGAAAGAAAGTTGAAAGCGCTGCCCAAAGAATCCTGGCTCGATCCGCGCTCGCTTATTAATGTTGCCTGGGATGGCCCACGAGTGGTTGCCATGAACCCTGCGCCATTAGCATTGATTGCTACAGGTCAAAGCGACTTGTTTACACACTATGCCAAGCCAAAAGTATACGGTGAAGCGTATACATTAGGTTTTTCCGAGCTATCTAATCCGGTGCAGTTGTTATTTGGAAGTTTCGATCTGGCGTTTGTGTGTATCTATCTGTTACCGTTGCTTGTGCTGGCATTTTGTTATAATATTCTATCAGCCGAAAAAGAATCTGGCGTGGTGAAGCTTACTTTTTCTCAACCGGTTGCCTTGTTTGGCTGGTTGCTGAATAAGCTAATTTTCAGGTTTGCTGTTCTTTCGGGTATTGTTGTTTTTTCCATAACGCTGGCACTACTTCTTTATAGGGTTGATCTAGCTACTCATGCAGGCGTTTTTTTAAAATTACTCTTGCTACTGCTCCTCTATATTCTATTTTGGTTTATGCTGGCGTTTGTAGTCAACCTGTTCGGTAAATCATCGGGCAATAATGCGGTTACCCTGGTTTCAATCTGGTTAGCATTGGTGCTACTTATTCCATCCATCATTTCACAATCAGCTACTGGTCTTAACCCCGTTCCTTCACGCATACACATGATACATCAATATCGGGTTGCAGATGCAGAAGCCAACAAGCGCGCTGACGAAAATCTCAAGAACTACTATCGCGATCATCCTGAGTTGGCGCCTAAAGATACCACACAGGAAAACCGGTATGCCTGGATACTCAGTTACTTTGCCTCGGCTGATATTGTTGATCAATCCGTGCGGCCTATTGTAAATGAATATGATGCAGCCCTTACCAAACAGCAAGCCTGGGTAGATAGGTTGCGGTTTCTTTCACCAGCTATATTGTTACAGAATGGGTTTAATGAAATCGCAGGCACATCTACTGCGCACTATGCAGACTTTCGCAAGCAGGTAATTTCCTTTGCCGATGTGTGGAAAGGATATTTTAAACCCCGCATGTTTGCCAATGAACTTATGAAAGCAGAAGAAGTAGCTCAACTTCCAAAGCACACCTATTCCACCAACAACGTGACCACCAGGTATGTGGCTGACCTGACCGGAATTATTTTCTACATGCTCATTACTATAATAGTCAGCAGGACTGTATATCAGCGCGCAAGTTTCGAGCAAAGACTAATCGCTAATTAGAAATTTTGTGAATCGTTACCTCTGTGCTGAATTACTAAAAAAAGCCCCCAGACTGGGAGGCTCAGTTGTCAAGAAACTTAACGAGTTTAAATTTATCCTTTTCTCAAAATAGATTCAGGCATTTCATTGATGAACGGCTGGTTATAAAGACGTTTTCCCTTTGCCTTGTACAATGCGTTTGCCACTGCTGCAAACACAGGTGGAAAAAGTGGTTCACCCAGACCGGTCGGATCAATGTCGTTTTTTACGAAATGTACCTCAATGGATTTCGGTGCTTCTTTCTGTCGGATCATCCGGTATTTATCGAAGTTTGTTTTTTGAGGCACGCCATCCACGAATGTAAGCTCACCAAAAAATGCGTTGCCAATACCATCTACGATGGCACCCTCACTCATGTTGGTGGCGGCATCTGGATTAACCACAACGCCACAGTCTACCGCAGCATACACCTTCTGCACCACTGGTTTGTTGTCTTGCATCTCCAGATCAATTACTTCGGCCACATAGGTGTTGTGACAGTAATAGGCAGACACTCCGCGATGCACATTGGGTTGTGGTTCATTCCACTTCGATTTTTCCTTCACGAGTTTCAACACACCGGCATAACGATCCGGATCGTAATCATTTTTCTCACCCACGGGTTTTGTTTTCGCGCGCTCAAAAAGTTCGAGACGAAAATCAATCGGATCTTTGCCTGCCAGTTCTGCGAGCTCATCCAGAAAAGACTGTTCCGCACCGGCAATGAAATTCGAACCCGGAGCACGGAAGGCGCCAATGGTAATATTGGATTCCAGCGACCATCCTTCGGCCAGGTAATTATCTACTGCCCCTGCCGGAAAGCGCATGGCATGCACGGCATGTTCTGGGATGCCACCACCCTTCACATGAAAGGCAATCAGATTATTGTCCTTATCCAAGGCAGCGCGGTATGTAGCCGTGTAGGTAGGGCGATAAATGCCATAGGTCATATCATCTTCACGTGTGTACACCATCTTGATAGGTGCGTTCACTTTCTGAGAAATAACGGCAGCCTCTACCATGTGATGGCCGTATGCACGCAATCCAAAACCACCACCCATGCGAGCCAGTCTGATGTGAATGTTTTCTTTCGGCAGATTAAGTCGCGCAGCGAGTGTATTGCGGATAAACTCAGGAGCCTGTATGGGTCCGTAAATTTCTGCTTTATCGGCTGTAACATGTGCAAAGCAGTTTACTGGCTCCATCGTATTGTGCGCGAGGTACGGAGCTGAATATGTGCGCTCAAGGGTTTTGGCAGCTCGCTTAAAGGCACCTTCGGGATCACCATCCCTGCGAAGAATATTTGCTTTCTTCTTCGACATTTCAGCCATGCGTGACTTGTGGCTCTCTGTGCTTTCCAGACCGCCCGGAATTGTTACAGTCTCTTTACCACCCCAGCCATTCACAACTACTTGCTGGTCTGCACTTTTTTCCCATTCAATCTTCAAGGCTTTCTTCGCATTCATCACCTCCCATGTAGTATTTCCTACTACTGCCACAAGTTCGGTGAAGGTGGTTGTATCAAAACCATTTCGCTCATAATCATCAGTCAGTGTTTTGATAACAAAGACATCGGTGATGCCGGGCATGGCGCGCGCAGCCGTATCATCTACTGATTTTACTTTCAAGCCAAATGCCGGAGGATGGGCGATCATGGCAATCAACATGCCTTCTTGTTTGTAATCTACTCCAAACATGGGCTTGCCCGTGACGATAGCCGTTCCGTCTACATTCTTCTTTGATGTGCCTATGATTTTAAAGTCCTTAATCTCCTTCAATGCTACCTCTTCGGGCATGGGCAGTGTGGCTGCCTGTGAAGCGACCTCTCCATAGCCGGCACTTTTGCCACTGGCTTTGTGATGAATCATGCCTGGTTCAGTAGTTATTTCTTCTGCTGGCACCTGCCACTTTTGTGCTGCTGCATTCACCAGCATTTGTCGTGCGGTAGCTCCGGCCGTACGCAATGGTTTCCATCCCAGGCGAATGCCCTGGCTGCCGCCTGTAAATTGTCTTTCGAATCGTTCAGGAAAGAAGTCCGCTTGCTCTACGATTACTTTTTGCCAATCCACATTCAGTTCATCGGCAAGGATCATCGGCATGGAAGTCTTTACATTCGATCCAAATTCCGGATTAGCCGACATAAGCGTGATGGCTCCGTTGTCACCGATTTTTATATAACTGTTCAACTCAAACCATTCTTTGGGAAGTGCTGCCATTTCTTCGGGTGCGGGTTTGCATCCTGCCAGCCAGCTGAAGCTAAGCATCATGCCACCACCTGCCAACGCTGACACTTTCAAGAATGATCTGCGGTTGATATTTGTTTTTACGATTGTCATACATGCGATGTTTTAGGTGATTACGATTTAGCAGTGGCTGCGGTCTTGATGGCCGCTTTGATGCGCAGGTAGGTGCCACAACGACAAATGTTTCCATTCATCGCGGATTCTATTTCCTCATCACTCGGACTGGGCTTTTGCTTTAGCAGTGAAACGGCCTGCATAATCTGTCCGGCCTGGCAATAGCCACATTGCGGCACATCGTGTTCAAGCCATGCCTGCTGAACGGGATGATCACCGTTTTCGGATAATCCTTCAATGGTGGTAATCGACTTCTCTCCGATTACCGACACCGGCAACTGACAGGAACGAACTGCTACGCCATCAAGATGAATGGTGCAGGCACCGCATTGCGCAATACCACATCCATACTTGGTACCAGGCAGATTCAGGTGTTCACGCAATACCCAGAGCACAGGCGTTTTGGGATCAACGTCTACAGTTTGAATTTTTCCGTTTACGTTCAGGTTGATGACAGCCATATGGTTTAAATTTTATTTTACAAATACGTGTTTAGCCGACTAAATTTAATTACAACGATCCAACAATTGATTACGAAATTCAAACACATTAAAATACTTGCGGAAGTTGTGATATAGAATATAAATATAATCGTTTTTCACGAAGTGAATTTCAAAAAAAACATTGATTTCCAACTTCATGTTGCGTGATTAATAATTTGCCTTTATTTGGAGCCTGTCAGTTCATCAACATATTCTTCTCTGGCAAGCAGGATGCAACCAGATGGCAGTTTTATTAATATAGTACAGATGTGTGAGCAGGATGGATGAACAACACAATGAACGAAGTCTACGGATATGATTATTTTGAAGTAAATAATTCATCGGTTCAGCATGGGTGATATATCCATGTAAGTCAGTTTACTTTGGGTGAAGCGTGAAAAACTGACCATTCATCTAAAAGTTGAACTGTTTTTTCCAATAAGGTTGCTCATGCAAAAAAACTTGCTGAAATTCCGTTCACTAACCTTAATCCCTCTTTATGAAAAAACTATTTTTAATCCCTTTTGTGGCCATTATTGGTCTCCTTTTCCTGCAAGGAAAATCAGTGACATCATCAGAGTCAGCTACAATCACTGACGCAAAGCATGCAGAGTTGCCTGCCAATGTAAAGGCTGTGGTTGACCAGAAGTGTTACGGTTGCCACAATGCAAATTCAAAAAATGAAAAAGGCAAAGCTAAATTGGATTGGGATGCTGTTGACAAAATGAAAAAGTCAAAGCGGATGGCGGCCATGGAAAAAGTTTCCGAAGTGTTGGCGAAAGGTGAAATGCCGCCAAAGAAATTTCTGGAAAACAAACCGGAAGCTGCCTTGAGCGAAGCAGAACTGGCTACGTTGGTGGAGTGGAGTGCCGGTAAAAAGAAAAAGTCCAAGTAGTGAAACGGTGGCAATACATCCTGGGTGGCCTGGCCGTGGTATTCATTATTATTCAATTTATACCAGCTGATTTACCTGCTACTACAACCGACAATCCCGGAGACATTATCAAAAGTGGCTTAGTCAGCCAGGATGTTGCCATTATGTTAAAAACGTCATGCTATAATTGTCATAGCAACGAAACGAAATACCCATGGTACGCTCACATGGCACCCTCCTCGTGGCTGGTAGCCCGCGATGTCCGTGTTGCCCGCGAAGAGCTCAACTTCTCGAAGTGGCAGGATTATGATATGAGCAAAATGCTGGGCAAGCTTGATGATATTACTTCCGAAGTAGGCGAAGGGCGTATGCCTATGAAAATTTATACACTCTTGCATCCTTCAGCCAGACTCGATGATACCCAGCGTGAACTCATTATAGCGTGGGCAGAAGCCACCATGGATCGGGTGGCCGAGGAAGAAGATGATGAGAAAGAAGAACAAGAAGAATAAACACCATTCACCAGGCTGAAGGATTTCTTTTGAAAAATCCGCGCAGGGCTAAACCTTGCAAGATCATTTTTCCAGCATATCAGGCCTCTGGTTGCCTGCCAATGACGGATAGGTTTAAAATCTTATAACCTGGTACGATCATGAAAAAATTGATTCCATTCTCTATCCTTCGCTAAGTTTGCTCTGTTGATGTTCAGGTGAAATGGAACGCGATGTCCTTCGTCTTGTAACTTCTTATATCCATTCCTTTTATTGTATTTCTTCATCAGCGAACACGATGCAGCAGAATGCTGGTGAAAAACACCACATGGGCGATGATCGTATCACCATAAAAAATGTATGCATTAGTCTGTGTGCTTCGCTTGCGTCTTACTTTCCGTCTTCATCCATTTATCCCACCAGGTAAGATACAATCCAAAATTGTTTGTGAATTCTTTGTGATGTAAGTCATGATGCGTGGCGCCAATAAGATGATTTGTCAGTGCCTTCGTTTTAAATATCTCTGCACCGCTGTGGTTAATCACGGCAGACAGGGTAAGGATTACCAACACGATCAACAGCATGGTAAAGTGAAAAGGAACCAGAAACAAAAACATTGGAAAAAACAGAAACTGCAGGAGGGCCTCCCAGGGATGAAATGAAAAGGAAGTAAAGACCGTGGGATGGATACTCGCGTGGTGAACTTTATGAACCTTTTTGAAGACGAAAGGAATATGCATGACACGATGCAGCCAGTAATAGTATGTTTCGTAAGTAATCAAAAAAAGAAAGGGACTCACTATAAAATACCACAGGGGATGCTCTGATACACTCATGTATACTTTCGTATATCCGAGCAGATAGGCTTGATAGCACAAGGCACTCAGCAAGGCGAACACGATGGAGGATACGAATGACCAACCGATCTCTTTTTTAATTTGGCTGATGCGTGCGGTATCTGTCATCCTTGTTACCCTCGCCTGCCACCATCGTTGTATAATCCATTGATATCCCAACGCTACAAGAAGATAGCGTGTAAAAATTATAATCGAAAGAAGTACAACTAGCAACATAAATTCCTGTCTGACACTTTCATAGGGAGAGATACCGGCATGGTTGACAAATATACATCCAGTTTCCATTTGTCAGAGGAACGCGCTTGTGACCACTATTTCGGTACTCAATGAGATTATTTTACCCAACCTTGTCAGGCCCATAGCGATTTTTATTCCTTCCCAAGGTAAACCAGTTCTTACAATGGTCAGGCCCATATTCTTTTCCTTGTCGTTTCTGGAGTTCTTCTCCAGTAAACACGGCACAGCAATATGCTCATGTAAAAGGGAACTGAATATTGGACAGTCGCGGCCTGCCTCTTAATTATACCGACTGACGGTCTCATTTCGTATCTTTATCCGCACATGTCACGGAATCTCAAACTCATCATTGTATTACTCGTTGTCGGAACCATGGCATCTTATATCTTGCTCGTGGTCATCCCCACTAAAATGGTGGAACGAAGTTATCAGGCAGCCAGAACGTTAGGCGAAGATTTTAAAAAGGCATTTCAGTTTACGCCTGAAATCACCGTGAACAATACCGTTGTCTTAAATCAACAGACTCCCATCCTTGAAATGGCGGTGCTCGCACAGAACTTTGAGCATCGCTATTCCTGGACCAATACGTGGCTGAACAGTACCAAACAAATTTTCATCTCCGGAACATTTGAAGCCAAAGCCGGTTTCGACCTCAATCAAAAATTCTTGATTGAATTAAAAGATGATAAGGCCATCGTAAAGCTTCCTGAGCCTGAAATTCTTTCGGTAGAATCGCAAGGTGATATAACCTACCGCGATGAAAATGGTGTATGGAACTGGATTAACACAGACGATCGCACCAGGGCCACGAATGCGTTCATAAAAGATGCCCGCACTTACGCCAGTCAGGCTGAGTTTGTTAAAGACGCGAAAGAACAAATGGAGAAACGGCTTCGCTTGTTACTACAACCCTATGCCAAAGAGGTTGTTATTGAGTATAGTATAATGCTTCCAGAGAAGCGCTGATAAAAAGTCTTTGGGCACGGTTGATTGCCAATATCTTTTTTGGCAATGATTTCCCGCCACCCTGCGTAGAACGTTCCGAATGAAAAATGTATCTTAACCTGCTGAAAAAGGATACATGGAGTTAAAAGAATTGAAACCCAGAAAGGCCCTCAACAAAGCGTTTCTGAAAGTAAAACCCAACCGAACGGAAATTGAAGGTTTCAAAACAAATCTCATCCAGTTACTGGACCGCACCAACGACACCGAATCAGAAGAATTTCATGAGAACCTGGTTTCTGATTTTCTCAAAGACACGTACTACAAACAAAATTGAGAATGCATAAACGATAACCCCGTTAGCTTCTACACTATGATCACCCTGGCAAAATGGACCTTCATCCTTTTTACTTCCAATCGGAGTCATTATTTAAATCTCACTCTTATGAAATCAATTAGAGTAATTCTCGCACTGATGCTTACGCAATTCGCGTTGCAAAATGCCACCGCTCAGGAAAAGCAACAATTGGTAAGAATGGCAAAGCTCGTTATTGATTCAACCCAATTAGAAAAGTATAAAGTCTTCCTTACGGAGGAAATCGAAACTTCTTTACGCGCAGAGCCAGGTGTGCTAACGCTATACGCTGTTTCTGAAAAGAAAAGACCGAATTACATCACAATCCTGGAAATCTACAAAGACGTTGACGCATACAAAGCCCATATTCAAACCGCTCACTTCCTCAAATACAAAAACGGTACTCTTCACATGGTCAAATCACTTGAGCTGATAGAAACTCATCCGTTGATGCCAAAAATGAAATTGATTCAGAGAGATTAGAGAAAGGTGAGCGCGAGGTTCTAATGGCCAACGAAGGCGCGGAGTCCCGAGGTGGAGACTCCGCTGGGAATGGATTATCCTGACCGGGCGTGGTACAGCCAGATGGATTATCGTGATTCAGATTAAGTTGTTTCCAGATTTTTACCTGAATAGTGCAACCCAAAATCAGTATGACTCCGTTTAACTGACATGCTTACCCTCCGATTAATTTTTGAAAGCCTGGGATTTGCTTTCAGGGCTTTGAAGTCCAACCTGTTACGAACCATACTTTCCTTGCTTGGAGTAACTATCGGAATTTTTTCAATCATAGCGGTTCTCACATTGGTGGATTCCCTGGAGAAGAACATTCGGGAGAGTTTAAATTTTCTCGGGAGTAATGTAATCTATGTAGGGAAGTGGCCGTTCACCGGGGGCAATTCGCGCGACTGGTGGAAAGACTATATTAAAAGACCAAATCCTTCCGTCAACGAATACCGGTTTCTAAAAGCCAATTTAGCTGCAGGCCAGGTGGTATCCATTTTTGCAGAGGCAAACGAGGTTACTGTCAAGAATCAGAATAACAGCATTAACAAAATAAAACTCAGTGGTGCATCCCTGGATTATGAGAAACTCTTTGAACTTGATGTGGAAAGAGGCCGGTACTTTACTCCTGCAGAAGTAGAGGGAGGAAGGAATATGGTGATTTTAGGATACGAGGTTGCCAAGGCTTTATTTCCTGGCAGGGATGATCTGACAGGTGCCTCCGTTAAAATTAAAAATCTACGGTTCTATGTTGTTGGCGTCTTGAAAAGGGAAGGTGAAAGTTTTATTGGAAATACAAGCAAAGATTTTTCCTGCATCATTCCGTATGATTCCTTTCGAAAGATGTTTAAAACAGGCACAGGCCACTGGACTGAATTTGAAGCCGGATCAGATATTGGTTTAAAAGGTTTTGACAGTGATATCGGATTGGTGGAACTGGAAAATGAAGCCCGTGGTCTCATGCGTGTGAAGCGCGGATTGAAACCGGTACAAAAAGATAATTTTGAATTGAATCGCCCCGAGGCAATTGCCAATGCAATCAGTGGTGTGTTTGATGTTTTAGGAATAGCCGGATGGATTATCGGGGGATTCTCGATGCTGGTGGGAGGTTTTGGCATTGCCAACATCATGTTTGTTTCCGTGAAAGAACGAACCAGCATCATCGGACTTCAGAAGTCGCTGGGTGCAAAGAACTATTTCATCTTATTCCAGTTTTTGTTTGAGTCCATCTTCCTGAGTTTGATTGGTGGTTTGTCTGGACTGTTCCTGGTGTGGATGCTTACCTTCATTCCGTTCGGAAGTCTGAACGTCATTTTATCTATCAAAAATATTGTACTTGGTCTCGGTGTTTCATCAGTAATTGGACTGGTGGCGGGAATCGTTCCTGCAGCCCTGGCGGCTCGCCTTGATCCTGTGATAGCAATACGGGCTACTTGATTATCGTAACCTCAAATTTTAACCATGTTGGTGTACTTCGTAACCTGACTTCTCAATATAAATCAACTTCCATTGGCCGTGGCCTGATGTATAGGTTTGATTATTCGGGATTATGTTCTCTTAATCGCTTTTGAACATGTCTGGATAGTATGAGGAATCGCATTCATTCTGAAGAATGTAAACACTCAGAAGTCCACCCGTACAAACACATTAGGTGTAAACGCAAGGCCTTGCTGCTGAACCGCTGTTACCTGCCGGGCAGAATTAATCTGGTAATACTGATTAAGTACATTTTCACGATTCAATACATTCCAGAGTGAAACACCGGCATGGCTTTTAAAAGTGTTGCCATAATAAAAATGCCAGCGTGCCGACAGATCGACCCGAAAATAATTATCCAATCGTGCGCTGTTGGGAGCCTCATAGTTAATCTTACCTGCCACAATCTCATTGCCCGCAACCGGATTGGTAACAGGCCGACCTGAATGCCAGTTGGCTCCCGCAGAAATTTCCACCTGATTGAAACGATAACTTACACCGCCATTGATGCCGTGCCGGATATCCAGATTGTTGGGGAAAGATGCTGGCACCAGATCCGGAAACTGATAGTCACTTTCTGCGAGCGAATAACCAAGCCACACATCGGCCTTCTTTGTTTTATGATTGACAAGTACATCCATCCCTTTAATAGCATAGTTGCCACTGGCCCGCACATCTTGAAACTGATTCTGAAAACCCTGACTCGAAGTAATAATGCCATCCACTTTTTTATAAAATAAATCCGCACTCAAAAGCAAACCACTCCGGTTAAAATTAAGTCCCGCAGACACCTGTTTACTTTTCAACATGGGCACATCTTCACCATTCGCCATCAGCCACCGTCTTTTTTCCACACCCAGGAAATCATTTTGCAAGTCGATCACCTGCACACTGGTCTGGGTTTTTATTTCACCCAATACTTCAGCGGAAAAATAGTTACCGAGTTTTTGATTGAAGACCAGACGAGGTTCAACATAGAAGTTGTTGAATTTGGAATAATAGTTTGATCGCAAACCCAGGCGAACATTGGTGCGTTCTTCATTCGCGGAATAATTACCCTCCACAAACATCGCGTGGGTGCGATTGACCTCCTTAATCAACCGGCTGAATTCCGGATTGTTTACCGCATCCGAATTGGTGATGCCACTTTCAAAAAACTGATAGCCGGTTTGCAGGTAAAGATTCTTGTGAAGCTGAATGAGAGCGGCAAACCTCACGCCCAGGTCCAGTACTTCATTGCCTTGTGTCAACTGTTGGTTGATGGGAATATTTTGATTGATGGCATCAAGGGAATAGCCTGACATATATCCCTCAAGGTTTGTTTTCACTCTTTCATTCCAAAGACGAGAGTAAGTGACGCTACTACCAAGACTATGTTGTTCAAGACTGCTTTTCTTTTGTTCTGTATTACCTGTGGCTTGTTGCGAGGTTTCTTCATATTCCAACAGGTTGGCTATGTTAAAAAAAGTAAACCTTAACTTATCCCGTGAGGTGATATCATATAAAAATTTCACACTCGTATCGAAAAAGTAAAAATCCTGATTGCGTACCAGTGAGTCTTTGTTCGCATTCGAAACTTCGGTATTACTAAAAGCACGATTGAAATATTGCTGGTAGGTAGGGGTTTGCCATGAAGAAGGTAGTGAGCGTCTGGCCGCCACTTGCACTGACATTTTTTTTGAGATGGGCACATTAAAATATCCATCAGCGTAAAGGAGGTTTATACCACCACCGCCTGAAAGTTTATCGCTCACCTGATCCTGCGCCTCAATGACGATCGTACCAGAAGTACCATCGCCAAAGTAGGCACTGCTGCCATTCTTAATCAGGTTCACTTTCGACATGATGTGCGGATTGAGTCCTGAAATCAACCCAAAAAAATGCCCGGTCTGATATACTTTGATACCATCCATCAATACCAGGTTCTGATCATTGGTGCCACCGCGGATATTAATATCCGCAGCAGCCTCGGCAACACTTTTTACACTGGGCATATATTGAAGTGTTTGCAATGCATCCGGTTGAGGCAGCCCTGGGAGGATACCGAGAATTTCAGGGCGCAGCGTGACAGAACCATCTACTTTTTCTTCAATGCCAGTAGCGATTACGTCACTTACGGTTACCTCCTCAAGGGTTGTGTAACTCACCTTCATCAACAAGGGCGCACAGTCGCTAATAAAATCACTGGCAGAAAGTGTCAGTGATTCATAACCGAGTGACCGGATGAAAATAACTCCCTCCTTTCGTGGCAACTTAAAATAACCGGCATCATTGGTAACGGTAAATTCATTTCCGGTTTGTACAGTCGCGCCAGCAATAGGTTCACCGGTATCAGATGCCCTTATAGTAGCACAAAGTATTTCAGTTGATTTTTTATCCGGCTTGCTGATGATGATATAGCGACTGTTGAGTTGCAGAAAGGTAAGCCCCGTTTGTTGTCTCAGTGATACCAATACATTTTCGAGGGAAGATTTTTTTGCAGGTGAAGTCACGAAAACATCCTCTACCAGCTTATCAGCAAATGTAAAAACCACATTAAACTTTTTCTCAATGGTTTGAAGCACTGCGCGAAGTGGTTGTACTGTAGTTTGCTGTGCCTGTGCAGAAAGAGCAAGTAATGAAAACCCGATGATGAATACGGCTATTCGCTTAGTCACCATGCAGCACCAGGATTTCTTTACCATTTACCTGATACGTTAACCCAAATGGAATGGTAACAGACTTTAAGGCAGTAGTCAAATCCTTATTTGGGAAACGACCAGTGTATAGTTGTGTAACGTCAATGTCTTTTGTTAAAACAGTTACCGCATACTGCCGCCCGAGTTCATTGAGCACCTCCTGATAGGGCACACTTTCAAATTCGCTTTCTTTATTGAACCAGGTTGGCGTGTCTGCAATTTCCAACACCGCCTTTGTAACCTGCTTATGCACTTCACGATAAGAGTGTTTTGCTGTGAGTTGGACGGGCGATGAATTTGCATCGACCTGCACCTTGCCCTCATAGCAAATCACTTCGTAAAATTGATTTCTGTCTTTTACATTAAATTGCGTACCCAATACCGTTACAGTACCTGAATTGGTTAACACCTGAAATTTCTCTCCTTTTTGAACTGAAAAGAATGCCTCACCTTCCAGTTTCACGTTGCGCTCATCCTGCCAGTTATCTTTTGAGAAGGCAATGCTTGATTTTGCATTAAGTGTCACTACCGATTGATCTGGCAACACAACCTCGCGTGTTTCACCAATACCTGTTTTATAAACCTTATCGGAAGACCTGAAGAGGGTATCGGAAAAATAGAAGAGTACACTGGCGCCAATGATAAGCGCAGCCGCAACTCGTAGAATGGCAGGCCAATGCAATGAAACTACTTTGCCTTCCTTCTGCCTGCGTGATCTTATTTTCTCAAAAGAAGCTGCTGCATCAAACTGCGCAGGGGAAAAGCGCTTCAACGCATTATCCATTCGCTGCAGATTGCGATACTCGTCTGTTTGCTCAAACAAGGATTTTTCTTCCTCGCTTAACGTATCGGCCAGCCACTTTTCTATGTACTCCTGGTTCTTCATAAAACCTTTTGTCTGACTATAAAACAGTTTAGCGTCAAAAACTCCTACCTGTCATGTTGAAATATTTCCAATCTTTTGTTGCAGGCTTTCTACCGCCTTGTAAATCCTCTTCTCTACCGCCTTTTGGGAGATTCCTAACAATTCGGCAATCTCACGATGCTTTTTACCTTCTACACGATTCAATAAAAATGCCACGCGTTGCTCTTCGGTAAGTTCCTCAATGGCCTTTTGCAGGCGATTCATATATTCATTCTCCTCTAATAAATAGTGAGGCGATTCATTGGTTTGCGTTACCTGATCCTCCTTTTGAAAGTTCAAAACCGTTTTCTTTTTCGCCAATTCATTGAGCATCTGATTATTTGCCACCGTAAAAAGAAATGACCTGGCTTTATCGGGGCTTACCTTCTTACAATTATCCCAAAGACGGGTGAAAGCCTCCTGCATCAAGTCTTCCGGATGATTCTCCGCTCCATATTTATAATAAAGAAAATTGAATAAGTCGCGGGAACACTCGTTAAAAATCCTGCGGAATATACTTTCCTCACAAATATGTTGCTCTGGTTCGTGCATGAAATTAGAATGCGATAATACAATTAAAAATCTAATACACGATTCATCCAACACGCATGACGCCTGGTTGTTGACCAAAAAACAAAATATTTTTCAGGTCAGGGGTAGGAGTTTTACCAGGTCACCTGTTTTATTACCAGAACGACACTGCTCGTAAAGCATAAATAACAAAATAGGATGCGAAACGTGATAAAATATATTCTTCTGATGATGATGGGCATCGCGCTCCTTACTGCCTGCCAGGAAGAAAAGGTAGAAATAAAACTACCACCCGCTGGTACCACCATCACCAGCAATAATCCCGTGGCAGGACTTATCTCCAGCGTTTCCAGACGAGATGGCTCAGTAGACAACATACTTGACAAAGCAAGTTGTATTACCCTGGTGTTTCCGGTGACCATAAAAACCAATGGCCAGACCATCACTGTAAACAAGTTGGATGACCTGGATGAAATTGAAGAACTGTTTGACAATTCTGGTGACGATGATGTTGAATTCGACTTTCCGATAAACGTGATTCTTGCCGACCACTCAGAAATCACCATTAATGATGAAGATGATTTCGAAGACCTTATTGATGATTGTGACGAGGATGATGACATCGAATGCATAGACTTTAAGTATCCGATTGAATTCAATACCTACGATGCCAGCAACCAGATTGCAGGTAGTATCGCTATCAACAGTGATGTAGAACTTTTCAACTTCGTTAATCAACTTAACAAAGAAGAACTGGTGGGCCTTAAGTTCCCGGTTACACTCATTCAATCCGATGGCTCAGAATTACGGATCACAAATTTTGACGAACTGGAAGACGCAATTGAAGATGCCGAAGACGACTGCGATGAAGATGACGACAACGATTATAATGATGATGATGTGGATGACTCTGACTTCACAACAATCCTGATTAGCGGAAAATGGCAGGTAGATTCTTTTATTGAGGATGAATTTAATCGCACCAGTGAATTAACAGGTTATGCATTCACTTTCAATTCAAACAAATCGGTTGCAGCCGTTAAAACTACCACTACCATCCCAGGAGTATGGGAAACCGATGGTGACAGCGGTGAACTGGAGTTATTGATATCCATGAGCGGCAATGATCCTTTTGATGATATCAGCGAAGACTGGACGGTAAAGGAATTCACATCGACCACCATACGCCTTGAAAAAGGAGATGATGACGACACTAAAATACTCGTATTCAAAAAAATCTAGAATAAATAAACACAAACTAAATACATAACAACCAATTATGAAAACTACACTTTTTGCATTGATGATGATGATGGCGATGTTGATGAGTTGCAATGACAACGGGCCAGCCATGGAAGGTTTGAATTTAACCATGAAAGCAACCACCAGTACCTCAAAAATAAGCAAGGCGGGAAGAGTTCAAGGTGGTGGCTACAAGTTCGAAACAGCCATGCTTGGAGTACGGGAATTTGAATTTGAAACGGATGATGATGACGATAATGGTGACGATGATGATGAGGAAGTGGAATTCAAGGGCTCTTATGTGGTAGACCTGATTGCGGGTACCAGCAGCCCCGAATTTGTAAATGGTAAACTCAAGCCCGGGTTTTACGATGAGTTTGAAATTGAATTGGGAAGAACACTCGCTAATAGCAACACCATGTTCTTCGTATTCAAATACAAACCTGCAACGGGCGACAGTGTACGTGTGGAATTTTCCTCGAAACAGCTGCTTGAATTTGAATTTGATGATGACAATGGATTTGAAGTCAAGGAGGGTACCCTTAAAAACTTCCTGGTGCTTATCAACCTCGATAAGCTGTTTAGCGGAGTAGATTTAAGCACAGCAACGGTGAGTGATGATGGTGTTGTTAGGATTAATGATACTACAAACAGCAGCCTGGCAAGCATCGTTAAAAGTAATCTTGACAAATCATGTGAAGGAGGCGATGATGATGATGACGATGATGACATCGATGATGATGACAACGATGATGACGATGATATAACGACTAATTAAGTAAAACCAGCTTTAATCACTGGTTATGTAGAAGAAAGACCGTGTAAACTTTTGATCACAAAGTTGGGCGAAACCCTGGTCTGCAAGCAAGCCTTAGGGCATACCAGATTCGCATCGTGGATACTTACGAGATCAACTACTTTGACGAAACGAAGCGAACGCTCAAAAGCAAACACTTTCTATAATGTGAAGTTGAATGGAAGATGGCAGAGAAAAGCCCAGGGTATCCTGGGCTTTTTTAATTTATTGAAAAAATAGAAAAGGGAGACTATAATACAAAAAGTGCAATCTTTAGTTGCGCTTTTGCTTCATTTACCAATGGTCCCGGCAGGAATACCTGCCTGACTCACGTCACGCATCTGAAATTTTATGAAGATGTTTCTTACCCGCAGCAGATTTAAAATATTTTTCCCTCCTGCGCGCGCCAACTGAACTGCCGGCTGCTTCGGTATAAATCAACTTCCAGGGTCTATGACCCGAGGTATATTTTGATTTTCCCAGATTATGATTAGTGGTCCCGGTAGGAATCGAACCTACATCTTCAGAATCGGAATCTGAAATTCTATCCATTGAAATACGGAACCAGAATAGCCACAAAAGTAAGCAAACAAGGGATTCGAAAAAACTATTGCTATCAAGATTCCTTTGAGTGTCCCCGATATTTAATTAAAATCGGAACCGATTTATCCCAAAAAGAATATGAACCCACGAATCATTCCCACTTTGCTGTTGATGATCAGCTACTGTTCCGTTCAAGGTCAGATTTTACGGGTAGATAAAAACCATCTGGAATCAGACTCGGCCGGATACTTTACCCTTAATGCCGATGCTAACTTCTCGCTCGACAACCGAAGTATTTCACCAACGGAGAAACTGGTTTACACACGCCTGAACAGCAAGGCAGATCTGTTATATGTTTCAAAGCGGCATGCCTACATCGTTATCAACTCGATCGACTATCAGTCGTCCACCAACTCCACCCCATTCAGTACGGGCTTTACTCATTTCAGGATCAACTTCAGACGACAACATAAATTATCGTATGAAACCTATGCACAGATACAGTACGATGAAGTGCGCAGAATGAGATTACGAACCCTGGCTGGTGGTGGACTTCGTTTCACAGCCATTGATAAAGAAGGAATTGACATTCACCTGGGAACAGGACTGATGTATGAAGTTGAAAGATGGCGCGAAACCGAAAATGATCCAGGCAGTGATTTCTATAAAGAGATACCCAAGTTCTCCAACTACATGGGTGTTGAATTCACATTGTCTAAACACGTGAAGTTTAACCTGTGGGGGTTATATCAAACAGGATATGACACACAAGATAATCTAAGACGAAACCGCTATGCAGCAGAAGCCTCGCTGAATTTTATTGTAAGCAAACGTGTCACGTGGATCAATCGCTTCGCTTATTTCTATGATGCGCAGCCCGTGATTCCTATCAACCCTGCTTTCTATCAACTGATGAATGGCTTGAGAATAACATTTTAGTCAATAGTATAAACATATTCAGTCTTGAAATGCTTAAATGTTAAACTTGAATAACAATACGGTTTTAGTCATAGATAAAATTTACATAACTCAAATCCATCCGAACACAACCATGATTTATCATTCAATATAAAATGTAATCAGAGTAGTAATTTTGATATATACTTGTTTTTATTGAATAATAATTCTTTCTTTGCATAAGTTTTAAAATTATTATTTACACTAAACAAAAATTGCTATGGCAAAGAAAGCAAAGAAAGCAGCGAAGAAAGTCGCTAAGAAAGCAACTAAGAAAGTAGCTAAGAAGGCAACTAAGAAAGCTGCCAAGAAAAAGAAGTAATGAACGCTGAGTTCATAAAGAAAAGGTTGACAGCAATGTCAACCTTTTTTATTTCTCCACAATTTGGTTTGGCTGGCTGTCCGGAAATCAAGATCACTTCATATTCTCCAATGGATTTAGTGACAAAATGAGACCATCTGCTCTTTAGCACAGATGCATTCACATGAATAGAGGCTTAATATCTTTTTAATTCCAGGTGAGGTCAGCAGGTTACGGGTAGCAAACCTCAGAGGTCATTTCCTGAATCAAACAATACACAACCATCGCGTACACATTCCTATATTATTATAAACTCAAGGCATACCTCTTAAATCATTGGCTTAACAAGATGAAAAATCGGAAATCAGGAACGTTATGTCTTCTATTGGATTGCAGTCTTCGCATTATTAGATTGTGAAATAATCGACCTGAAAATAAAACGAGTTACCGATTAAAGCATCAAGTCAGCACTGTAATTTATGAGGGAAGTCATTTTCAGGTTACCGGACCAGGTGTAAATTTGAAATCGCTAAGGAAAGAAATGTGATCGCATGCAAGCCAGGAATATCCTTTTAATAATTTCCAGATTCGTGGGGAAAGCGATACTTGGCTTGATCCTGGTGCTAATAACCATAATAGCTCTCGTCCATCTGCCACCGGTACAGAAGCAGATCACCCATGCTTTATCGAACTACCTGACATCAAAAATTAAAGCCAGGGTCGAAATTGTCAAAATCAATTTTTCCATATTGGGAAATGTAGGCATAGAAGGCTTAGAGGTGTGGGATCCCACCGACAATAAGATTTTATCGGCTGATAAAATCAAAGTCAATTCAAGCATCTTTAAACTTGTTAAAGGCGATTTTATTTTTGATGAGGTACTCATCGCAGGGGTTAAGGTTAACCTTATTCAACAAGAAGAGGGATTGAACATCCAGTACATACTTAATGCATTTCGTCCGGAAGAAACACAGGCTACCAAATCAAATGACCTGACACTGGAATTTAAGCGAGTTCAGTTCGAAAACATCGCTGTAAAATTTACCTCAACCATAACAGGAACAACGATTGCTGCCCGTCTGGATAAGTTTACAACCCAGGCAGTTGAATTCTCAACCAATCCCAATAAGATGGTAGCAGATCAGGTTTACCTTCAGCATGCCGTAGTAGACATTTTAACCTCACCACATCCAGAGGCTGTCAATAACCTGGTCACCTCAGCAACCAACCAGCCTGGCAACCGCGGAGCAGACTCAGGAATCATATTTGAGATCGGAGATATCGTGATTGCGGAAAGTGATTTTTCACTCCACAAAGATCTGGTAATGAATACTCCAAAATTTGATCCCTCTCACATTACACTACAAAGTATTGAACTGAGTCTGTCAGATTTCCTGGTTAGAAATGATACACTCGCTGCTGCCGTAAATTCTCTTTCCGCTCAATCATCTGAATTTAATTTAAGCAAGGCCAACGCTGATTTATTTTGGAGTGGCGACCGAGTGGTTGTTTCTGATCTTGATCTCGCCACCAGCACCAGTGAACTGCATGCTGATTTCATGGGATGGTATGATTTGAATTCTGCCAAAGATATAGATCATGCCCAAGTAGAAATTGCCGTGGTGGGTAAAATTAATCCTGGTGACCTCGCCTATTTTTTAAGTGACTCTCTGATGAAACACTTTAATCACTGGCAGCCTGCGGAGTTAACACTGGAAGGTAACTACCACGAAGGGAAAGGAAAAATAAAAACGCTCGATCTGAAAACAGGAACCAGTCAGCTTCATGCTGAAGGAAATCTGAATGATGTACTGAATCCTGAGAAGGTGAACTGGCAAGAAATGGTGGTGAATGCATCGATCGGTACCGAATTTAAAAAGACCCTAACTCCGTTTACTCGAAATATCAATATACCTCCAGCCGTATCACTCCATTTGATAAGTTCAGGCAATCCAAAAAATATTTCTGTTGATGGAAAAGTCACCACCACGTGGGGTAATTTAATAGCGATTGGACAAGTCTCTCCTCAATCGAAAAACACTGTCATGGATATAAAACTGACCGGAGAAAGAATTGACCTTGAAAAATGGATGGATATTTCTTCCCTCGGCCCCATGGATTTCACTGTCGGAGCAAATGGATTGGTAGGCCAGGAAACAAATATTGAAATCAAAGGATTGATAAACGAAATAGAAACGCTGGATCAGGTCATCCACAACATAGCCTTTCAAAGCAGAATCGAAAACACAAATGGAACAGTATCGATTTCAATTGATGATCCAGATTATCAATCAGTGCTGAGTTCTGAAATTTCATTCGTAAAACCGATGATGTTCATCACCCGTATTGAATTGGATAGTTTTAAGCTGGGTAGACTATTACACATGGACAGCACTCTGATACTTTCAGGAGCAACGAAATCTAAAATATTAATAGACGAGTCTTCCCTTGAGGGCTATGTGGAGGGCGACCGTATTTTACTTCAAAATCAATTCATGGAATACTTACTGGATTCCATGGCCTTGCATGCATTAATCTCCCCGACCGCCAGCAACATTGAATATTACACAAGCAATGCAAAAGCCAGACTGGCATCTAACTTTGGCATTAAGGATTCACCAAAATTAATCCAGACCTGGTCAGGAAATATTTTAAAAGCTCCTGACAACCTCACTCATCCCACAGGAAACAGATTGGTCGATTTTAACATTGACATGGAAAACGCCAGTCTCTTTCAGCTACTGGGTATTGATGTCAATAATTTTTCATCGCTTAAGATTTTAGGAAGGTTCGATGAAGAAAAACAAACAACCATGCTTCAAGCCACGACCGGAAAATTTAAAGGATATGGTATTTCGCTGGATACCCTCAACACTAATATTATGGCAGTTCGGGATAGCGTAAACGCCAGCATACATGCAACCCAATTGTTTTACAATTCCTTACAAATTGGCAACCTGGATTTTGATATTCTTTCCAAAGGAGAAACCGCGCTATCAAATCTCGTTGTATCGAATGATTCCATTACGCTTCTCGGTTTGAAGACCCGTATTTTGCCTGCCGACAGTGGTGCATTTGCTTTTGTTGATAAACTTCTTGCATTCGACAATGAGTATTTAATTGATCCGGAAAATTCCATTTTCATATCAAATAAAAATATCGTGTTGAATCACTTCAAGATTACCCGTGATGACATGCAGCTAAGTCTGGAAGGTGATGTGAGCGCCTTCGATATCTCAATCAAAAATGCAGACCTGACATCAATGAACTTTATGATATCCCCTGATACAACGGTCATCAATAAGGGCCATCTCTCCGGAACTATTACCTACTCCCGTGATCAGCAACTTAATCTCAAAGCGGAGGTAGATAGCCTCAGTCTGTATAATTCCAGTCCATTTGCCATATCCGCAACCGCGGTGAGAGAAGGAAACCAGGTGCCATTTCAATTCCTGGTTACCAACGAATCCAACAAAATTGACGTGAAGGGCAACTATTTTTCAGATGATGATGAAGTCGATGCTTCGTTGCTCCTGGATGTCAGCAACCTGGAATTGTTTGACTTTTTAGTTTCAAATGTCATTGATGAAATGGATGGAACCCTCAAGGGTGAGGCAACGGTGAGCGGGCCAATACAAAAGCCGGCAGTTAAGGGATACTTGCAATTTCTTGATGTGGGATTGACAACAGCCAATCCAAAGTTGACTTTTAATCTGCAGGATGATAAAATAACATTGGATAATGGACTTCTTTTTCAGGATTTTAAAATCTATGATGAGGACCACAATCCACTCACCATCAATGGAAATGTAAGTACTGAAGATTATCAGTCATTTGCCTATGATCTCCAGATCATTGCAGACCATTATGCTCTGATAAACAAACCTGACTCTGCATCGGGCAAGGTAAGAGGATTGCTCGTAATTGACAGTGATATAAAGTTAAAAGGTAATGACAAGGATACTAATGTTGCTGCTAAACTTACCATTAAGGATGCCACCAAGCTTACTTTCGTAACATCAAGTGATGACATTGATCTGCTGAAGTCGGAAGGAATCATTGACTTTATTGATCCATTGCTCGGGCTGGACACAACAGTCATTGAACAGTCCGTTTATCTTTATGATTCATTGATCGCCAGCCTTCCTCATTTCAATCTGAATTCTACCATTACCATAGAAGAAAATGCATCCGTCCGGATTATCATTAATGAGCAGTCTGGAGATTATATTGAAACTACTGGCGGAGCTAAACTGGAACTGGGCTACGACCGTACCGGTAATCTAAACCTCGCAGGAAATTACATTATTAAAAATGGAATTTATCGCATGTCATTTTATGATCTGGTAAAGAAGAATTTCACCCTGGTTCAAGGTTCATCCATCAACTGGAGTGGAAATCCGGAAAACGGAGACCTCAACATCAAAACCATTCATACAGTTGAATCCAATTCCATCGGATTGATAGGTCATGAAGTGGGAGAAAACGAAAAGTCTATTTATAAAAGATCACTGAATTATGAAGTGGGTATCAACATCAACGGCACCATTGAAAAACCCATCATCTCTTTTTCATTAGATCTTCCACAAAATGAAAGGGTGAATTTTCCGGTATTGGCCAATAAACTGGACCGGCTGCGACAGCCCGAGTTTGCATCCGAATTGAATAAACAAGTTTTCGGACTTATCGTGCTTGGCGGATTCTTGCCTGAGTCCAGTGCGGATGTCAATTCCAGTGTGATTGCTACGACTGCCTTATCCAATAGTGTTAATAGTTTATTATCAAGTCAACTGAATCGATTTGCGAGTCAATATATTAAAGGTGTAAGCATTGATGTGGGCATACAATCATTCAGTGATCATTCTGCACCGGGTGGAAATACTCAAACGGCCATGGATGTCAGGGTGTCAAAGAAAATGATGAATGACCGGTTGTCGTTTGAAATCGGGGGTAATTTTGATATCAATCAGGATCAATCCGGGGGCAACACCGGTAATAACTATCGGGGCGACATTGCCATCATTTATGACCTTACCGGCAATGGCGATAAGCAGCTTAAATTATTTAATAATGAAACGTTTGATATTATCTTCCAGGAAGTACGGAATACGGGTATTTCCTTAATCGTCATCCGCGAGTTTGCCAATAAAGAGGAGAAGAAAATGGAGAAAGAGAAGGAGAAAGAGAATAGGTATAAGAATAAGAAATAAATGATCGGGTCCAATACAAATAACCTGTTTTTTATTTTTGCTCTGGCATTAGCAAGCTGTACGGGAATGAAAAATATTTCAGTGGAAGACCCTCTTTATGTCGGCCATAAAGTAACCTATACGGTGGAGGATAAAAAAAATAAAAAATTAACTCAACTCACCAAAAGTGTACTGAAACCTGGGTCTAATAAAATGTTTTTGTGGATGAGGCCTGCATTAGCACGCAACAACATGCTTTCTGCTAAAGCGAAGAAGAAGAAATTCTGGAAAAATAAAATTACGGAGCCCGTACTGCTTTCTCAAACCAATCCTTCTCAGGTTTCAGAAGCCATTCAGAACAGAATATTTCATAATGGTTATTTTCAAAATACAGTAACCTGGGATACCATTCGCACAGGCTATCGAAAAGCAAAATATAAATACACCATTACACTCCGTCAACCGTATCGGTTTGAATCTGTCGGGTTCCCCAAACCCACCAGTGATCTCACCCAAAAAATAAGTGATTCACAGAAAGAATCAATTATTGAAAAGGGAGACATCTACACGCTGGATGCAGTAAAGAATGAAAGGGTCAGGATTGACAGACACCTGAAGGAAAATGGATACATCTATTTTAATCCAGAATTTATCACCGTGCGTGCAGATACGGTAACAGGCGAACACCAGGTAAAGGCAGAAGTAGTTATAAAACCGGAAACGCCTCCGGAATCCAGAAGACCTTATACAATACGAAAGGTCTTTATTCATGATGATCACGTGCTTGACAACCCGTTGACCGACACCCTTGAGATCGGTAACTATTATTTCATTTCACAACATGAAACCCTTCGCTTTGATGCCATTCAACAGGGAATTTTTCTTAAGCCCGGTGAGCTATTTGCCCAGTCGAATTATATGCAAACCATTCGCTATATGAATGAACTGCCCATCATTAGAAATGCGAACATGAAGTTTTCACCGTATGAGAAAACAGATTCTCTTGATGTCGTACTCTTTTTGTCGCAACGAAAACGGTATGCCTACTCGGCAGAATTCAATGTCATTGCGCGGTCTACAAATTACATTGGCCCCGGAGTATTATTCAGTTACACCGACCGAAACCGGAAAAAGGGTTCGGAAATGTTTAAAGTAAATCTGAGAGGCCGATTAGAAGGACAGATTGTAGATGGCAAAGTTAACCCCGCCTATGAATTGGGACTGGAGTTCAACTACCGGTTGCCCAGGTTTTATCCTGAATTTCTATTCAAGTCTGGCAAGACAAGTCTACCCAAGACTAACATATCAACGGGATACAATCTCTTTAACCGATTGGATCTTTATCGGCTGAATTCAATTTTTGCAAACTTTGGTTACCGATGGAGCAAGACGGATCGCTTCAGTCATTCCTTTAATCCGATCGAATTAATCTTTTCTCAAATTCCGGAATCGTCTAAGTCGGATGAGTTCAATCAATACCTGCAAGATAACCCCGGTGTGCAGCGAAGTTTCGATGAGCAATTTATTGTCGGGGCAGGATATGAATTTACGTATCAACCTGCTATCACCGGCACGAATGAATTCTTCTTCCGGGGAGGAATTGATGTATCAGGAAATCTCTTAAATGGATTGTATTCCACGACTAATGCATCCAAAGATTCACTGGGAAGGTATACTTTGTTTGGGGTTCCGTTTTCTCAATACCTACGTACGCGAATTGACTTGCGATATAGTTTTAAATTCAATCCACGATCAAAACTGGTTACGCGGTTTAGTACGGGGGTTGGGGTACCCTTGGGTAATTCCGATATACTTCCTTACATAAAACAATTCTTATGTAGGTGGCACCAATAGCCTTCGTTCTTTTATTGCCAGATCGGTTGGGCCTGGAAGTGAAGTTCCACCGGAAGGATTCAATGACGTGACTGGAGATATCCGATTGGAAGGAAACCTGGAATACCGGTTTGATGTGTCCGGTAACCTGAAGGGAGCTTTGTTTATGGATGCCGGAAATATCTGGCTATTTAACGAAGATGCCTCGAGGCCCAATGGAACATTTCGCTTCAGTACGTTCGTGAATGAGATCGCGATCAGTTCCGGATGGGGTTTGCGATGGGATTTCGATTTTCTCGTAGCCCGGCTTGACTTTGCCTATACGTTGCGCACACCATACTTACCTGAAGGAGAACGATGGACAAGCGGTGTTAACTTCTGGAAGCCAGCGATCAATATTGCTATCGGATATCCTTTCTGATAAGCAAAACATCAATACTTTTATTCTGTTTTATGGTATCTGCTAAGTCCTGTTGATTTTATATGAGTACTCCAATTATTCTAAACTCTACTTCAGTGCAAAAGCAATATACCAGCCACCGGGCTTGGCTCCTCTTGCTCCACCTGCCGCAATGGCAACATATTGTTTACCATCAACCTCATAGGTGACTGGCGTTGCAAAGCCACCGGCTGGCAATTGATACTCCCAGATTACCTTGCCTGTTTTTTTTTCGAAGGCACGTATGCGTTCATCTCTTGTGCTCGCAATGAAAATAAGTCCGCTGGCGGTTACTACCGGACCACCGTAGGTTTCTGTTCCGGTGATAGGTATTCCTTTTGCCGTGAGTTCAGGATATTCGCCCAACGGAACCGTCCATAAATATTCACCGGTGTTAAGGTCTATGGCATTCAGTGTTCCCCATGGCGGTTTGATTCCGAGATAACCATTCGGATCTGTAAAGCGTTGCCATAGACTTAACGTGTACTCCGGCACGTAAGGAAAGTCTGCATTCAATGCAGGGGCATTTATACTGGCGGTTTTCTCCCGTTCTGCTTTCGTTGGTATAATTTCATCGTTGTTCAGATACCCGATAATTGCCTTTCGGTTATCGTCATTGAGAAAAGGAAAAGCAGGCATCCGGCCATTACCTGTTTTGATAATTGCATGTATGTCATCATCAGAACGTCTTTTACCCACGTCAACAAGACTGGGTATGACCGAGCCACTTCCCTTTTTATCCACACCATGACATGGTGAGCAATTTCTGACATACAATATATTTCCAGGCGATAAAGAAATCAATTCCTGCTCACGGTCTTTCCTGCTGATCATTTTCAATTCCCACGGAGCATGGTTGGCATTCTGATAGAGGATGCCATCCAGATCGGTAGCATTACCTCCCCATTCTGCTCCTCCGCTATATCCATATAACAACGTTCCCTGTTCACTCGGTGGTTGAAATTGACTTTCCGATTTCTGATATAGATGAAAACGTTCCTTTACAAATGCATTGGCTTCAGGAGAAATATCAGTGAGATCATCTTCTGTTACGATTTGTTTCATGAGCGGCTTCGGCTTCATCACAAATTAGTTGTGTCGGGTAAGGATGCTCACCGGGTAAACCATTGGTAGGAACCGGTCTTTCTTCTATGGGGAATATCGATTCTCCATTATCACGATCCAGCACATAGATGTATCCATCTTTACCCACCTGCACAACTACATCTCTCTTTTTTCCATTCTGTGTGATGGTGGTCAGGTTGGGAGGAATCGGAAAATCACGATCCCATAAATCATGACGAATCGCCTGGAAGTACCATTTCATTTTTCCTGTTTCCGCTTCGAGTGCGATAATACAATTGGAAAAAAGATTGGCACCTTCCCGGGCACCGCCATAAAAATCAGAAGAGGGAGAGCCGGTACCAAAATATACAACGCCACGCTTTTCATCTACAGACAAACCACCCCAGGCATTTGAACCACCAATTTTTTTATAGGCATCAGCTGGCCATGTATCATAACCGAATTCTCCTGGTTGTGGAATCGTATGAAAGACCCATTTTAATTTTCCTGTCACCACATCAAAGGCGCGGATATATCCAGGTGCAGCATCGCCACCTTCCGATACCGTTGAGCCCATGATCAATGTGTTTTTAAAGATAATGCCCGGGCTCGTGGCTGTTACTGTTAAATCCTTAACTTCATGACCGAAGTCACCCGTAATTCCTTCATGCAAATCCGTTTTTCCCTGATCACCAAATGAAGTGATGAGTTTACCGGTCGTTGCATTAACCGCATACAAGAAAGATCCTGCTGTATAAAAAATGCGTTTATCATCGCCTTCTTCCCAATACATAACACCTCGGTTACTATGAATCTTTTGTGTCTCTGGTTCAAACTTCCATAACTGTTCGCCCGTAGCGGCATTCAAGGCAAAGAGGTCGAGATCGGATGCAGTACCATATAAAACTCCATCAATCACGATAGGTTGACATTGTATTTCGCGCTTTGATGACGCCTTGGTTGAATCGTTGGCATAATACATCCATACAACTTCAAGATCATTTACGTTATCAGCATTGATCTGGGTTAATGGTGAATACCGGTTATTCGCCTTGTTTCCTCCATAGGCAGGAAAATTCTTTCCGGTTTTCAGGGTGGCAACATCTTCTTTTACATCCGTACAACTTGCAAACAGGAATAGGGCAAAGGGGAGTAAGCGGAACGTCATTTTAAATCAGGTAGTAAATAGAATTGATAATTTATGCTCCATTCAAAAGTTTCTCCTGGCTGGATACTGATCTTGATATACGGCTCTGGGCATACAGTTTTAGGGGCCGACCAGAATACTATTTTAGATAATGGCTGATCACCTGTGATTCTTACGGACGCACCGGTTTTACTATTTTCAATTTTGATATCATAATCTTTTGCCGTGGTGCCAAATCCTGTAAGCGATCGGTAGAAGAGATGATCATTGTTCACCAGTTCCTTGTCAAATACAACCTGGTTGTCTTGAAGTTTACCAAGAGGACTCATTGAAGCAGTTTCATCAATTACCGTGAATGGAAAAGTCACACGGTAGTCGGGTCCAATGGGTTGTTGATCTATCACAAAAAAATTATGATTGTAGGTACTGGTCTCCAACGTTTGCTTACCTGTATTTTTCAGGCTGTGTAACAATACCATTTCTGGTTTACCTTTTATCAACTGAACGGTCTTTGTGTATTCGTAGGAATACATCTTGTCATTTAACGTTTGAATGAACGTCACGGCATCTTTTTTCTTTTTAACCTTCCACGTGCCGCTATTTGTATTTTTATAGGAGGTAGCAAAGAAATACTTTTCCTCCTCGGGCTTCACCAGCATACCCACACCAATCTTCAAAAATGTTTCTCCTGTTTTTGCTTCATTATATCCTATCGGTACAAATTCGTCTACCGGCCCAGCGATGTGTTCATGAAAGGTGGGGTCATGTGGTTTATTATGCCATGTACCAAAATAGGTATGACCCTGGTACTCCAATTCAGGAATAACACCCGCCCAGTCAAAACGCGTTCCACGATAAAATCCTGTTTTACTATCCGGCAAGTAAAGTCGTGCACGTATCAACCCGTTGGTAATTTCAGCTTGTGGATATTGATCCATTGGTCTGCTCCCCGTTAAAAACATAGCCAGGATTACAATAATAATATAATTAACACGCATACACATTCTTAATTAATTAACTCCAAAGCCGATCATAGGAACGCACTTCATTCCATTGTGGTGTGGGCACAAAATAACTGGTGTCCTCAGGATGAAGATGTTTCTTTATTTCTTCATCATTTAATTCTACGCCTAACCCTGGCGCATCTTCAGGCACATTGGCAAATCCTTTTGTGTATAGCGGTTGCTTACCAACCATCTTCACCAGGTTCGCCCACCAGGGATTATCAGCAATCTGATTGGGTACTTCCAGCGCCAGCGCATTTTGTGTGGCTGCCGCACAATGCACGTTAGCCATAAAACAAATGGGCGATCCTGCAAAGTGAAGCACCATGGGTGTTTCTTTTTCTTCCGCATAATCACCGATTTTTTTTGTTTCCAGAATTCCTCCGGAAGATCCCATGTCTGGTTGAATGATATCCACGGCATGTGTATCACAAAGTTTTTTAAATTCTTCTTTCAGGTAAATATCTTCACCCGTCATGGTAGGTGTGTTGATGGAATCCGTTATCATTTTTAAATGTTCCGTATCATCCCATGGCAGGAAGTCTTCCAGTGCGGCCAGGCTGAACCGCTCCAGAGCCTGACCAACGCGTATGCAGGTGTTCACATCAAAGTGCCCCTGGTGATCGGCCGATAACGGAACCTCATAGCCAACAATACTTCGTATGGTATCAACATATTTCGCCAGTTCATCTAACCCTTTGTTCGTAATCTGGATGGAAGTAAATGCATGACGTGTATTCTGGTAAGACAGATAATTCTGACTGCGTGAAGGCATCACTTTTTCACCAAAGCCCGGAATAAATTTTGTGTTTACGGTAGTGCCGGGAATATTACTGATCTTCTCAATGCCTGGGTGACATTTAAGCCAGGTATATCCCTGCACTTCCATGCGGTTTTTTACATCTTCTTTAAATTTACTGATGTCCATATTCGCAAGTGGCATACCCCCTGAATTCGGTATGTACGAGTACAATCTTACTTTCTCCCTGTACTTCCCTCCGAGCAATGCCCACACAGGTGCATTAAATGCTTTACCTGCCAGATCCCATAGTGCCATCTCCACACCACATACGCCACCGCCCATTCGTCCGTGTCCACCGAATTGCTTAATGATCTTGAATATCTTTTCCACATTACATGGATTAAGTCCGATGATGCGGCTCTTCAGATAGAGGGCAAAACGTGCATCGCCACCATCTCTTACTTCACCCAATCCATAGATGCCCTGGTTGGTATCTATACGCAAAAGCACATTGCGCGCATTGGTTGCCCCGTTGCCATTGGTGATGGTGGTGTATCTCATGTCCGTTATCCGGAGATCCGATGGAGAACCGGCCCGCGAAACTTTCGATGTGGTTTGTGCAATCACATCTTCTGGAGACATACTCATTAAACCAGTCAACGTAATTCCTCCCAGCACTGACTTTTTTAAAAAGTTTCTTCGATCAGGTTTTGTCAACGGATTGATGATCTCTGCCTGTGCAGCAGTAGCCTCTGCTTTCTCCAGTTCTTTATTCGCGATCACAATTTCCTTGATGCCGTTTTTCATGTGGGTATGTTAGTAAATGATAACTATTAAGTATCTCAGGTTACCAGGTTCTTTTACTCATCATAGCATCCAGTTCAGCGCGGGTCATCTTACCCAGTTCAGGATGTTTACCAAGCCATTGAATAAATTCATTTTTTATTTCATCTGTCCACTGGCTATCAATCTGGCCTGTTGAATAACGACCTGTCTTAACCATTTCGAAACCAAACTGATCTTTGCGTATAACAAACTCTGCCGTGGCAATGACTGATTCCGCCATATGGGCAGGGATGAAAAGAACGCCTTCACGTGTACCCAACACGAGATCGCCAGGCAGCACCATTACATTGCCAATGCGTGTGGGTGTATTCAATCCCATCAATACCATTTCTTCCAGAAATGAAGGATGAAAATCGCGGACAAAGGCATTAAATCCATTCATCTTTTCAATTTCACCAAGGTCTCTGGAAGCACCATTGAAAATAACGCCCGTACCTGTTTTGCTATAGATGGCTGTTGCCAGGGTTGAACCCATCAACGTGCCACCACCAATTTTTCCAAAACCATCGGCTACATACACATCACCTTTCACCAGTGTTTCGAGTGGCCATGAATTGGTATTTCCTTTTCTCCCATTCTGATTTCCACGCTCCTTGATATTTTTTTCAACATCAGGCCGGCTCGGCATAAACATAGCGGTAACAGCGCGGCCGATAACCGGAACATTATCTTTCACCATTTTCCACCCGCCTTCATATTGGTTAACGTATCCATTGTTTTTCAAGACTGTCCACGCATCGTCAATATAAATTTTAGCAGCTCTCTCTAAAAGGGCATCGGGTACTTTGGGTCGGCCATCTGCAAATCGTTCACCTTTCCATTCTTTTGTAAGAAATATCAACTCCTCTTTTGAAATGGTTTGAGCATATAAACCCTGATAGAAAAATAGTGTAGCGAAAAACAAAGCAACTGCTGCAATACATTTCAGTGTTCTGAATCGGATCATATAATTTATATTTTTTAATGTATGATTAATCGTAATGCTGTTAATGACCTTCTTTCGCTAAATAAGCCTCAACATCCTTCGATGTAATGGCTGTCTTCTTTGGATATTTCGCAAACCATGCCCTGAATTCATCTTTCATTTTATCATTCCAGTCGCCATGAACTTCACCGGAGGGATATTTACCCAGCTGCAAAATATATCTTTCAAATTCATCGCGCAGGCCTACCATTTCTGAATCGGTAACAAGCTCTGTCACCAGATAAGCTGGTACAAATACCACTCCATACTCGTTGGCAAAAACAACATCTCCGGGAAACACCGTTACCTCACCAATGCGGATGGGTGCATTGATGGCGGTAGGTGTCATGTCTTTTATATAAGAAGGGTCATGTCCTTTCACCCATGCATTGAAACCTTTGGTATCCTTCAGCTCTTGCATGTCGCGCACGGATCCGTAAAAAATTACTCCTTTACCAGTCTTTCCATAAATCGCATTGCCAAGGCTTGATCCAATCAATGTACCGTCTTTGATTTTGCCATAACCATCGGCTACATAAATATCTCCTTTGGTTAATATATCAATCGGCCAGATGTTAATCCCACCTTTCTGATTGCGTCCTTCTGCTTTTCCCTGCGCTCTCACATAGGTGTCGAGGTCAGGACGGGTAGGCATAAACTGGGCTGTTACCACGCGGCCCACCATCGTTTCACCAGGCTTAAGAATGATCCAGTTTTTTTCTACCTGGTTATTAAATCCTTTTTTTCCGAGGTAACCCCAGATCTGTTCGAGCGTAGAATTTTGCAATCGCTCCAGAATACCATCCGGTACTTTAGGTCGACCATCAGCAGACCGTTCACCCTCCCATTTGGCGGTTAATGCTTTTACGTATTCAGGTGAAGCACCTAAATTCTGAGCCTGCACTGCCACGTACGATAAAAGCAGCAGAACAATAAAAAAAGTGTTTTTCATGTGTTAATGTTTAGTTTGTAAATTTTGGCAACATGGAATTCGTTTCCATATAACATATCATTGGGTTTAGAACTCTTTATGCTCATTTCATAATTGCTTAAGGTTTATAGTTGTGTCTGTGTATTTCATTCTTTTGTATAGAAAAAGTTACGCTTTGCCTCCACTCTTTGCAATTGATTCAATGAGCCCCCGCATATAACCAATGGCAAACAGTGTGCCTATGGTGCTGTAACCAGGCCGGTCATTGTTGTCGCCCGCCATGGTGGGCACATGATCAGGACGGATCGGGCCTTTGTAACCAATATCATAATATGCTTTCATGGTCGCATACATATCGATCTGTCCTTCATCATGAAATGTTTCGGTAAACTTAGTACTCGGCACCTGGCCACTGAGGTCCTGCACATTTCTGAAATGAACATAATTGATCTTACCGGCTTTGCCCCATCTTCTTATCAGTGAAGGAACATCCGTTCCCATCAGCGCAAAGTTTCCCTGGACATAGTGTAAGCCCGCTGTATTTGCTGGGCACCAGGTTGAGCATGCGATCGAAATTTTCCGCGCTGGTCATGATGCGTGAAATACCTTTTAAACTATCCACCTGTGGATCATCCGGATGCAAGGAAAGATTCATTCCGATTTTTTCTGCTTCCGGAACAACGGCTTTCAAAAAGTATTCAAGTGTTTTCCATAATGTTTCCTTGCTCACTTTACCATATTGTGTGTCCGGTAATTTCTTCGCGTCTTCATTATCAAAGGAAGTAACCAATGCGCCACCTCTACCAATGTCATCCATTTTACTTCTGAACCAGCTCACTACCGGCATCCAGTTGTAACAGATAATATCAACTCCGCCATATTGCTTCAGGTTCTTCATGAAGGTGATGAAGTTATCAATTTCTTCATCCCTTCCATCAAGGCCTAATTTGGTTTTCTCGCCTAGTGTTGGAGGGCCTTCCACCACGTTCCATTTCATGCCGAGCTTATCCCATCCTTCTTTTTCTGCACGTATCGCACGCGGATCCCATGGTTTAATATCTCCTAAAGCCCTAACCCCATTTACAGCACCAAATACATTCATCTGTTTTGCCAGCGCTATGCGGGGTGAATTGTGACCGAATATATAGAGGGAGAATTCCATGCCTCCGTCTTTCGCATACTCAATCACCTTCTTTGTTGATTTTTCAATTGTATGCTGATCCATCGATCCCGCTATACCGGAACCAATACCGCTTAGTGAAACAGCCGCAGCGAGTGATGCACTTTTTTTAATGAAGTTTCTGCGATTATCTGCCATGGTTTTTATTTTTTTAGATACATCTGATAATCATCGGAATTACGAGGTAAATAGCAGGTACAATAGAATAATTTTACTTAGAATCTGGATACAGATAAAGACTTTAATATAGGTGAGGATTATTTGCCATATGACCGGCAAAAAAAAATCCCATAATCTCTATTCAAAATCATGGGATTTGTGGCGCTGCCCCGATGCATCGGGGCCTGACTACGTCTCGCAGGAAGGGAAACCCTGTCAGTAAAGCTAAGTGTCTAATCAGAAAATTATTGTGAATTCATTCTATTAAAGAAAAAAGCCTTTTCCACTTACGTAGAAAAGGCTTATGTGGAGCTGCAGGGAATCGAACCCTGGTCCAGAGAAGATGAACGTGTACGTTCTACATGCTTAGTTGACTTTAATTGTCGGGAACAGCAAGGCAGGCAACGGCCTAAACAATTCCTTAGTTACTGTATCTCGACATCGTTGCGCAACAACAACGAGGCCCAGTTTATGCTGTCGACACTGCGGTTCCGGCACCGCTAAACAGAGCACCGGGCAATGATGGCCTCCACCGATCTTATCAGCGGATAAGCAAATCTAACCTTAGGTCAGATTAAGCAGCCATGGCGTAAGTATTCTCGCCACTTATGGTTGTAGGACTATCTTTTAAGGCTCTCATCCCATGAGCCTGCATGCTGGCATACACCCCCACGCATCCTGTCAAAACCGGTCAGCCCCGTTTTGAAGAAGTAGGCAGTCCTGACGCTGGCGGTCAGGATGCTGACATTTATCGTCAGCATTGGCAATAAGCAGTCGGCACTAATTGCTTCAATGAACGAACAATCAATAGACAAAGGTAAGGGAAAATAAGTTCCTGAAAGTAGAAAGCTTAAAGCGGAAGGCTTAAAGCTATACGAGTCAGCTTTCAGCTCTCAGCTTTTCGCTTTTAGCTTCCTCTACTCCTACCCGGTCAATGACCAGATATTTCTTTTTTGAAATGGATTGACGCGCCAGTAATTCTGCAATGAAGCCCGTAAGAAAAAGCTGAACACCTACTACCAGTGCCACCAGGGCAAGATAAAATATCGGCTGCTCCGTGACCTCCCGCTTCAGCGGAATTTTAGAAATGTAGACAGAATCAATTTTATCGTAGAAAATTTTTAGGGTTAACCCAAATCCAAACAAAAATGAAATAATTCCCCAGGCGCCAAAAAAATGCATAGGCCGCTGGGCAAATCTTCCTATGAAGGTAATCGATAACAAATCCAGAAAGCCACGCACAAAACGCTCCCAGCCAAATTTGCTCTGGCCATATTTACGCTCGCGATGCTCCACTACTTTTTCGGTAATCTTGGTGAAGCCTGCCCATTTGGCAATCACCGGTATGTAGCGATGCATCTCGCCATACACAGAAATATTCTTTACCACCTGATTGTGGTAGGCCTTCAGTCCACAATTAAAATCATGGATTTCGATACCTGATATTTTCCGTGTTACGTAATTGAAAAATTTAGAAGGAATCGTTTTCGAAATCGGATCGTGGCGTTTCTTTTTCCATCCGCTGACCAACTGGTAACCCTCGTGCTTAATCAATCTGTAAAGACCTGGTATTTCATCAGGACTATCCTGCAGGTCAGCATCCATGGTAATTACTACATCACCTTTCGCAATATTAAAACCCGTGTGCAATGCTGCTGATTTTCCAAAATTGCGATTGAATTTTATTCCCTTGAAAGCAGGGTTGATCAGATTTGCTTTCTGTATTTCATCCCACGTCTGGTCAGTGCTTCCATCATCAATATAGATGACCTCAAAGGAAAAGCCGTGCTCTTGCATCACACGGCTGATCCACTGACTGAGTTCGGGTATTGAATCCTGCTCGTCTTTCGCAGGGATGATTACAGAAATATTCATCAATCAGATTAAATGATTTCGTCTGGCGGATTCTTTCTCACGAAGATGGATGTGATAAGAGAGAGTACTGCATAAATAATCAATCCAATTCCATAAGACATTGCCAGTCCCGCCAATGTGAATTGTTTTTCCGTGCGAACTCGCGCATCTTCCATTGCCTTGTCAAGCTGATCTTCTGGCATGCCAAAACCCTGCATCATTTTTTCCGCATTCTCAATTGCCACGTCTGTAAGTTTTGCAGGAAGTTCAGGATCTATAACGGTATACAACACCACAGTAAATGCGGTTGAAATAAGTCCGGAAATTGCCATCAGAATAAATCCATGTTGAAATGCTTTTCCATAGGCCATGAATCCACCGGTTTCATTCCGGTAATTGATTCCCGCATAGATGGCAAGTCCAATAAACAGAACAAACATGATAATTCCGGTTTTCCAGTTGGCAAGCATTGCATAATCCACGGCATACAATACGCAAGTCAAAGCAATACTAATGGCTCCAACAATCAAACCCCATTTCAGGGCATGCTGGAATAGTGTGGGGGTTTCTTTTTCTTCCATAATTAGTTGGTTTTGGGTTGTCGTCTTAAAATTACAGATATTATTACGCTTATAAAAAAGCTGATAATAAACGTCTTAACCAGGTAATCTACCGCCAGGTCACTGCCATTAGTTGCAGGAAGTGTATTTAAATTACGTTCATAGGCATCTTTTCCCAATTGCTCTATAACGGCAGGCTGTATGGACTGTAACTGTTCAGTTGCTGTTTCAATATACGATGTGAGAAATGCCGGCATAATCAAACACAATGCCCATATCAGAAACGAAACTGTAAGCGCAAACACCAGTGTAAATACGAATGAGCTGATCATGGCTTGCCCGAAATATAAAATCCCTTCCTGAAAATCGTCACGAAATTCTTTCAAGGTCATCACAATAAAAACAGATAACAGGATCAGACGAAAATCAAAATAGATGGGGAACAAAAACGGATGCCTGCCCATAAAGTAAAGGGCAAGTAACAAACAAAAGCCCAGTACACCGGATATCAGTCCATTGCGCACCGAAAGAAATAAGAGACGCCTGACTGAACTAAACATCCAGTGCCTGTTTTGAATTATTAAACACGGCTACCGTTTTTCCAGTAATTGTTTTACCCAACCAAGGAGAGTTTCTGGATTTAGATAAATTAGTCGCTGGTGTAAATGTCCATTCACATTTCGGATCGAACAACGTCAGGTTAGCCTTCACACCAATATCAACCGTAACGGGCGCAAGATTTAATAATCTCCGCGGAGCATCCGTAATTTTTTCGATCAGCACTTCCATATCAACAGAGTTACTCAACGTAGCTATGTGCGATGCAAAAGTCTGCAGATTGATCATGCCAAAATCGGCCAGGTCAAATTCAAGAAACTTACTTTCGTCATCCAGTGGAATATGATTGCTCACGAGCACATCGATGGTTCCGTCTTTTAATCCTTTGATCAATCCTTCCTGATCTGGCTTCTCGCGAAGTGGAGGGTTTACTTTATAGTTTGTATCAAAATCAGAAAGCAGTTCATCATTCAGAAGCGGCTGATAGGAAGCAACATCGCAACTCACTTTCAATCCTTTCTTTTTGGCAGCCCGAACCATGTCAATGGCTTTGGCCGTTGATAGTTTTGAAAAATGTACGCGTCCACCTGCATAGCCCAGCAGTTCCAGGTTTTTACTCACGGCTACTTCTTCGGCAATGCGAGGCATTCCTTTTAATCCGAGCATCGTGCTGTTGGGACCTTCATGCATCTGACCAAATAAATTAAGCCAGTTATCTTCAGGATGATCAATCAACAGGCCGTCAAATTTTTGAAGATACTGCAACGACTTGAGGAAAATATCAGTATGCCAAACGGGCTTGAGTCCATCGGTAAACGCCACGGCCCCTGCTTCATGCAAATCAATCATTTCAGTCAGTTCTTTCCCCTCACAGTTTTTAGTTACTGCAGCCATCGCATGTATCTGCACGAGCCTGCTCTCATTATTTCCGGTGATGTAGCTTACTTCATTTTTAGTTTGCACCGTAGGAAGTGTATTGGGTAACACCGCGACTTCAGTGAACCCTCCTGCTGCTGCTGCTTTCGCGAGTGATGCAAGATCTTCGCGTTGCTCATGACCCGGATCGCCCACGCAGGCACCAAGATCGAACCAGCCTGCCGAAAGAATCATTCCTTCTGCTTCAATGATTTTGTCGGCTGTGTAATTTTTATCTCCTATTTCTTCAATACGCCCGTTTTGAATAAGAACGTTTTTAATCTTTTTGTGAAATGGAGATTGAGGTGAGAAAATTTGTGCGGAGCGTATAAGTAGTTTCATGAGGTTGATTTCATCACTTTAAGAATCGGATCAACAGAACTTCTGCCAGCAGGAAAAACAGCGCCATCATCAGGGCATATTTCCATAAAGGCGTACCCAAATATCTTTCTTTTATTTCGTTGCTGAAAGTCTCGGTCGAAGATGCCTTGAAAATTGAAATATGATTGCCGCCACCCAGTGCAGTCTTGATTTCTTCGCCACTATACTGCACCAGCATGGATTCTTTTTTTTCCAGATTAAAGGCAATCAGATCAAGGGTGTCACGCTTGTGGGTTACATAATAAAAGCCCTGATTCACCGAAAAGCGCGGTATCTCCAGCAAAAGCCTGTCGCCCATTCTTCTTTGTGAGGGCACGAGCTCCTGAGCGCCTATCAGTTTTGCAGGCTCCTCACCTACCAGGCTGTCGGTAGCAACGGTAACCAGTGAAGAGGAAAGATAGAAATAGGGCTTGCTCTCTACTTTCTTGCCGCTTGAGGCAATACGATACATGACCGGAACAAACAAAGCGTTGTTAAAAAAATCGGTGGAGCTTTTTTCAAGCGGACTGGCAATCACAAACGTGTTACCGAATCGTGACAGATAAGGCAACCCATTTTTAAATCGAAGGATGGCAGAACGGTCAGCGCCCCAGTCCAGTAATCTCTTTGCGCGAGGCATCGCCAGAGCCGATGTCTTCTCTTCAAACACATTTTCGAAAAACGGATTTCTAAAATCGGGGCGGTCAAGTTCTTCCAGCTCCGACTTCTCAATTTTCTTCAAGTCTGTAATACCCAGTAATTTCCTGTATGAGTCCAGCGCTGGCTGATCACCACTTACCACCAGCAAGCTTCCTTTGTTGCGATAGGATTGCAAGGCAGCATTTAGGGATGGTTCAATGCTATTGATGCCGTTTACGATTACCAGGTCAGCGACATCCAGTAAACTGTAATCAATATTTTTAACGGAGTAAGATTGAAAATCAAAAAGCTGTCGATTGCCAAATACCTTTTCGATGAAAGTGCCTGGGGCATCCGGCTTTATTTCGATTACCCCCAATTTACCTGAATAGTTGAGCGTGAAATAAAACTCATTATCAAAACTGACGGGAAAATCACTGAAGCTGAATACCGCTTTATTGAAACCCGTTAATGATCCTGACAAATCGAAAGATGTCTCAACAGAGCTATTCGATTGCACCGTGACGGAAGAAGTGGCGGCCTGCACACCATTGATCGCAAGCCTTGTAACCAACCCTTCCAGGGCACGCGGGCCATCATTGCGCAAGCGTACACGCACAGAATTTTTCTCTCCGCCTATTACAAAAGGATTGTCCAGAAAAACAGAATCCACAAATACATTCGAAAGTTTTTCATACCCCACCGGCACCAGCCTCAACTGCCAGGTTGAGTCTGTAACAATTTCTTCTCCGAGGGTGGATCGCTGAAAATCAGAAACCCAGAATACTGTGTTGCCGCGTTCACCAATTCGCCTGGTGATTTCTTCCAGTGTGCGGCTGACCGGTGAAAGTCGCACCTGGGCAAGCTGGTCTATTATTTCAGAACCCGCCTTAAATGAATTTGAGAAAGGCGCAAAGTCGTTGGTAAGAAGTTTGAAACGGGTTTCAGCCGGAAACAATTCAACAATCTCCCGTACAAAACTCACCGCGGCATCCAGCGCACGGATTTTTTCTGCTACCGGTGCCGACATGCTAAAAGAATTATCCAGGTAAATCGTAATATTTTTCTGATCACTGATCTGCTCACGGGCAGGTAAAAAAGGCTGTGCAAATGCCAGCACCAGGAACAGTATAAACAGTAGCCGCGAGGCGAGCACGAGATATTTCTTAAGCTTGCGCTTTTGGGTAGTCTCCTGCTTTACCTGTTTCAGGAATTTGATGTTGGAGAAATAAACCCGGGTAGTTTTCCTGAAATTAAAAAGATGAATGATGATGGGTAGGGAAAGGGCTGTGAGCGCCCACAAAAACATCGGATAGTTAAAACTCATCGTTACAAAAGTAAGCAATCAACCGGGATTAGAACGGGGATTTTTCAGCCGATGTTGTGAATCATTCACCGATGGTAAAAAGCAAAAAAGGCCACCTCAAAGAGGCGACCTTTTCTGGCTAAAGCTGAAGACGATTATTTCTGCTTTCCGCCCAGCATGAGTAAATCATTCACATTGATTTCGGTAGCATTTCTTTTTTCGCCTTTGTCCGTTTCATAACTGCGGTGCACAAGCTTTCCTTCCACGCATACCTCCATACCTTTTTTCAAATACTTGTCTGCCACATCGGCTAGCGGGCCCCATATCACAATATTATGCCATTGGGTGTCTTCTACTTTCTCACCTTTTGCATTTTTGTATGCATCCGTGGTGGCGATTGAAAAAGATGCCTTCTGACTCTTGCCAAAAGTTTTCACTTCAGGGTCTTGACCTAAACGACCGATTAACTGCACGCTGTTTCTTAAACTTTTCATAATTGTTTTGTTTTGTTTGTTAAAAATTGATTTTCTGAAACCATGCCACCGGATTTGTTCCGATTGACGATGCAAAGGTGTGGGAGCCTCCAAACGATAGTCGTATGTTAATCAATTACTTTCGGTTATATTCGTTTATAAACGTTTATAAACGGATAGCAAAACCATTAAAAACCGTCAGGAAATGGCTAAAAAGGAAGAAAAAGTGTGTCTTGAGTGTGGAACAAAAATTCAAGGGCGGGCGGATAAAAAATTTTGCTGCGATCAGTGCCGGGTGTCTTACAACAATAAATTGAACCGTGATGAGACCACCTATATGAACAATGTCACCAACATTTTGCGCAAGAACCGAAGGGTGCTGATCGAACTTAACCCACAAGGCAAAGGAAGAGCGCATCGCGATAAGCTGAATGAAAAAGGATTTGATTTCAATTATTTCACCAGTCAGTACGTAACTAAAGAAGGTGCGATTTATCATTTTTGTTATGAACAGGGTTACCTTGCCCTGGATAAAAACTGGTATCTGCTGGTGACAAAAAAAGAAGCTTAACATTAACAATCCATATAAAATTCTACCTCATGAACAGTTGGTCTTTACAAGGAAAAAAAGCATTGGTAACAGGAGGCACCAAAGGAATCGGTCTCGCCATCACGCGTGAGTTTCTCGAACTCGGTGCCGAAGTACTGGTAGTGGCACGTAATACAAAAAGCATTCAGGGTAAACTAAAAAACTCCGCCAACCTTTTCACCATTGAAGGAGATCTTACCGATGCAGAAGTACGCAAATCGCTTGCTAAAAAAATTGAGGAAAACTGGGGCAAGCTGGATGTGCTGGTAAACAATGTAGGAACGAACGTGCGAAAAAAGTTTGTGGAATACAGTGAAGAAGAATATCGTCAGCTTTTTGAAACCAACCTGTTCAGTATGATGGAACTCACCCGGTTGTGTTATCCGTTACTTAAAAAATCTGAAGGTGCCAGTGTCATTAACATTGCTTCAGTAGCCGGCACATTTGATGTACTCAGCGGACCTCCATACGGGATGACTAAGGCAGCCATCATACAATTTACACGACACCTTACTGCTGAGTGGAGTGGTGATAATATCCGGGTGAATACCATTTCACCGTGGTACATTGAAACACCGCTGACCAAAGCCGTACTGGAACAACCGGACCGCCTGGAAAAAATTCTGGCGCGCACGCCAATGGGCCGTGTTGGGCACCCCGAAGAAGTTTCTGCCCTGGCTTGCTTTCTCGCCATGGATAAATCAAGCTACATCACCGGTCAGAATATCATGGTTGATGGAGGAATGAGTGTTAAGGGACTATAGCGTATCAATCACAGTTCAATTCCCTATTGGAATATCGCGGTGATAGCCGTTGGCAAGTTCGTTAAATGGTAGCTGAACAGTTAACACACCTTTGTTATACTGTGCACGGATGTTCTTTGCATCAATAAAATAGGGTATCTGTTTATTGTAAACAATGAATGGCACATAGATACTCTCACCCCGTGAATCAACCGCGTGTTCAAAATATACGACCAATTGATTGTTGTTGATTTTCACGTGCATATTCTCTTCACTCATGCCCGGAACTTTCAACTCAATCTGTCGATAGTCCTGATGCTGCGAAAGCTTCACGATCGGCTCAGATACTCCGCCCTGCAAAGTGTTGGCGATATCGATGCTTTGAAGCATCTCATCACTCACTAATCCTTTTCTTCTCATATCTTTCAAAACTTAATTATGAAGCAACAATCATCATTCCTCTAACAGAAAATGGTCAAAAAGGCAGAACATGTAGACAAATTGAGTCAATCTGTCGTTAGTTTCATTCGTTAAACATGTCAGAAAATTTCTTTGATATTGAGTATCTCCATTATGGAAGCACAATGCAAGTGAAAGGTTAAAATGCCCTTACTAATATGAGCATGATGGAGATCCTTCACGAATTTCATCCGGTGCTTGCCGGCACACTGCCGCCTGATATTTTTTTAAAGGCAGCTATCTTGACATTCTTTGTTATTTGATTGAAATGGATTCATTCGAAAAAATACTGCCTACTCACTTTTCCAGATATTGCAAATCATAAAACAGTACTCAAATGAGTTAATTCAATTGTCGCCCCATTCAGGCGTAAGGATGTAAATAGCAACCTGTACCAACCAGACATCAACTCGCTTTTCGTCATCTGGTCATAGAATATAAAATCCTTGAAATGAAGGGTGAAGAATTAAAACTCAAAATCATCGTATTAAAGGTATCCGGCATGAAAACTGAACCAGCCTTCACTCAGTTGCTGAATTTACCAGGTGATCCTTATGAATCACTGATTATTTACCCTGTATGAAACCACGTTGCATCAACGAACGTGTTTCGTGTAGCACAGTTGCAACAACATCACATTTATCAAAAAAAGGTTTGTGTATTGATCCTGCTGAACTACTTTTCGCACATGGATTCTTTAAGTCTTTCACCGCCACAGGAAAAAAAATTATACGATCTGGCACTGGCACTCGGTGTCTTCACCATTCTTTACAATCTCATTGAAGGAACGATTGCCACCTGGTTTGGATTTGAAGATGAAACACTGGCATTGTTTGGCTTTGGTGTAGATAGCTTTATCGAAATGATTTCCGGATCAGGCATTGTGTATATGGTTCTTAGAATTCGAAAAAATCCATTGAGCAATCGCAGCGATTTTGAACGGACAGCACTTAAAGTCACAGGCATATCATTTTACATTCTTGTGGCAGGATTGCTGATTTCCGCGCTGCTTGTACTCTATTCAGGCCATAAACCTGTAACAACTTTCTGGGGAGTCGTCATATCTTCAATCTCTATTGTGGTGATGCTTTTTCTTATTTACGGAAAAATTAAAACAGGGAAACTACTTCAATCGGATGCCATTCTCGCAGATGCAAATTGTACGAAAGTCTGCATTTACATGTCGTGTATTCTGCTCGCCTCCAGTGGCATTTATGAATTGACCGGCTTCGCCTATGCTGACGCATTGGGCACGCTTGGGCTCGCCTGGTTTTCATACAAGGAAGGCAAGGAATGTTTTGAAAAAGCCGCCAGCAACAAACTCTGCGGTTGTGATCACGATCACTGATCGTTTTGCCTTATCCGGATTATTTTCATTGAATATTAAAACCATTTTTTCTAAATAATTCATCTTGCTTACATTCGTGTAATTCAACCACCTTGGAAACCAGCATACACATAGCAAGACCAGAAGATGCCGCAGCGGTTGCCGATCTTATACGGCAGATGGATTATCCCGTTTCGGAACAAGAGGCAGCCCAACGAATAAAATTATATTCACAACCGAACTACCACCTTCTACTGGCAAAAAAGGAAAAAATCACAATTGGTCTGATTGCACTTCACATCTATGACGTGCTTCACCTGCCAGCACCCGAAGGGCGCATCATTTCATTTTGTGTTGACGAAAAAATCAGGGGAACTGGGGCAGGCACAACGTTGCTTCATGCAGCCGAGGATTTCTTCAAAGAAAAGAAATGCTTCAAGATCGTCTTGAATTGCAACCTGAAAAGACCAGACACCCATCAATATTATTTAAACAGAGGTTATCTGTTTACCAGTAAACACTTTGCAAAATTCCTATAGAGCCACCAGAAGATTTTCCTATATTTAATGACAACACCACGCATTAATTGCATATACCTCAAAATAAAAAATGTACCTCATGATGAAGACCTTATCTTTTAAATTTATTAATGCAACCATGATGATGCTGCTTATGCTGACATGCAGCAGCACGACAAGCAACCTCCAGCAATCCAATGAAAAAGGATTCATTACAATATTTGATGGTAAAACATTAAAAGGCTGGGATGGAGACCCTGCCTATTGGAAAGTAGAGAATGGTTGCCTGACAGGAGAAGTAACACCTGCCACGCTTTTAAAGAACAACACTTTTATTATCTGGCGCGGAGGGACTACAAAAGATTTCGAGTTGAAAGGTTCATTCAATATTACCGTGAATGGAAATTCAGGAATCAATTATCGCAGCGAACAACTTAAGGAAATACCTTTTGCCTTAAGGGGCTATCAGGCAGATATTGATGGAAAAATCAACTATACCGGTCAAAACTACGAAGAGCGGGGAAGAACCACCCTGGCATATCGTGGCCAGATAACAACCATTGCTTCACAACCTGATCCTGAGAAAGCAGAATCGTTTCGCGCCAACATTAAAAACAACGCATGGCTGGGCATGAAAGTGACCGGCTCATTAGGAAGTTCTGATTCTCTGAAATCGTTGATTAAAAGTGAAGATTGGAATGAGTTTCATTTAATTGTGAAAGGCAACCGATTACAGCATTATGTAAATGGTGTTCTCATGAGTGATGTTACGGATGACGATGCCATTAACAGAAAATCAACCGGCCTCCTCGGAGTGCAAGTGCATGTTGGCCCGCCCATGAAGGTTCAGTATAAAAACCTACGGATAAAACATTTATAAATCAGATATCTGATTTCTTCAGCTTGAGGTAAGCGAAATAATTAAAAAGTACCGTCCACACGAGAGCAATGGCAACTGCGCTTAAGGCAACATAATCCTGTATCTCCTGAAATGCATACCGCGCGAAAGGCAATGGCACAAGGTTGGTAATTGATTCCAACGGGAAAAATTGTTTCAGCCAGCCAATTTGATCCACAACGCTTGAACGAAATATATTTAGTTTGATGATGGCCTCAATCATGTGTGACAACATCAGCAACACGATGGTAAGGCCCGAGCGTTGCACCAGTACTCCCAGCATAAGCGCATAGGAAAGAAAAGCAAACACTTCTAAAAAATAGGCGAAGAAGAATTCGCTGCCCAGAAAGAAGAAATCCCATTCAATTTCCGGTGTGTAGATAAAGCCAGTAACCAGGGCAATAGACATAATCATGGCTACGCTCATAAGGCTCAATAAAACATTGGTGAGGATCTTTGATTTTAAAAATTCCCACCGGCTTAAACCATCAATAATATTCTGCCTGAGTGTGCGATACTGATATTCATTCGTGATTGATATCACGACCATTACAGCCAGGACAATTTTAAAAAGTCCGCTGATCCAGATAAGGTTCTGCCAGATGTCAGGAAAATGATAGAGTGGAATCCTGTTGATGTTGATGGAGGCACCAAACTCAGCACCTTTGGTGGCGAGCCATTTTAATATTTCCATTCCACTGGCGGTGGTGAAACCCAGTGTAAGAAAATACAAACCGCAGATAACCCAAAAGGTGCGATAGCTTGTGAGTTTCTTGAGATCAATTTTCAGCAAATGAAGCATAACGGTTTATCTAAAAACTTTTGTGATTAAATTTTGTGGCTGGCATCCGACAGTATTTCCAGAAACTGTTTCTCAAGGCTTTTCTTCCTGGTTGCAATATGTGAGGCAACAATACCTTTGTCAATCAAAAACCGATTCAGATCATTGCTATGAAAACCCTCTTTCATCATCACCTGAAATATACCGTTCTCCTTTTTGATACTAGCCGCTTCCTGGAAATTCCTGTAAGAGCACACCCAAGTCATCATGATAAGCCTGTACTTCTACAATCTCCTCTCCTTTTCCAACATCATCAACCGGCCCAACATGCATTAATGTGCCGCGCCTGAGAACAGCAAAATGAGTACATACTTTCTGCACTTCATCCAACAGGTGACTGGCCAGTATGATTGTCTTTCCGTCTGCAGCAATTTTCTTGATGATCTCACGTATTTCTGCAATCCCCATCGGATCAAGTCCATTGGTGGGCTCGTCCAGAATTAAAATAATCGGATCACTGACCAGCGCAGAGGCAATTGCCAGGCGCTGTTTCATGCCCAGTGAATACGTACGATACTTATCATCCTTGCGGGAAGTAAGTTCAACGGTCTCCAGTACTTTAGGGATGTTGCCTGGATCCGCACCTTTGATCATGGCATTTAGCTCAAGATTTTTTTGTCCGCTGAGATATGGATAAAAAATAGGATGCTCCAGCACGGCACCAATCTTCTTGCGTGTATGATGTGTGGATGATTCGCCAAACCAGGAAAAACTTCCTGAAGTCGGATTCACTACACCCATGAGCATACCTAATGTAGTGGTCTTGCCACTTCCATTTGGGCCAAGCATTCCAAACATCTGACCTCTCTTTACTTCCAGGTCAAGGTTATTGACCGCACAGAGTTTCCCGAAATTCTTGGTGAGCTTGTGAATAGATAAAACTGTTTCCATTATACAGGATGGATTATTTCAATTCTTTGATTTATTCTTACCGTCTTTATCGCCATCAACCTTATCTTTTTCCTTCTCATCCTTTTCCACAAAGCTTTTAATCTTTTTTCCAATATCCGTGCTTCCGTCAATTGCTTTAAATAATTCAGGAGCTTTATCCAATGCAATTTTACCCAGAATATCCAACACCATCAAACTAGCGGAATCACTGGCCAGTATAACGGTGCCTTTTATATCACCGCTTTTTTCCTTTATATAAACACCAAAATTCCTGCCGTCATATCGTCCGTTCATCACCTCTTCATATTCCTCTCCTTTATAACCTGCCAATAAGTTTTTGTAATCTTCATTGCCAAAAGGTGAATTCGTTTTATCGATCATCAAAAATCGCATCTTCTCAATATCCTTGATCAATTCATCAAAACTCTTGTCCTCGGTTTGATTTAACATACGCAGGGTATTCCTGTAAAAGTAAAGCGTGAGCCCATCATACTTATCGTCAAGGGATTGTGTTGTTTTTGTCTGACTAAAAACAAGGCTGACAGAACTAATAAGAATAAGGGTGAAAATGGTTTTCATCAAATGATCTATTTATTGATTGCCAGGGTTGTGTTCTTTGGATTGAGCAGTTTTGGATCAAGGTATCCCGTTCAATTCAATGGCCACCACTTCATCCGCTCCTTCCACTAATACGAAGTAATTGTTTTTATGGTTGTTCCCTTCGCGCAAATAAATAGAAACTTCTTCACCTTCTTCACGGATAAGTGCGAGTTCTTCAAATGAATCCTGCTTTAATACTTTTTTAAAACCCTTGAACAGAGACATTCTGTGCTGAAAATTCATGAGTTAGGTATGGTAATGATGCGCATATGTTTAAGATCTTTTATGGCATTCCTGAATTCATACTCACCGGCCATATTTAAAACCATTCTACCCATCCAGCCACTGAAAGAAAAACTATAGACATCCGGCTGATCCTTGAACTTATCTCTGAGTACATGAAAGCTCTTGCTCTGAGCGAAGGAGCTGGCCGATGTAATTAATATGACAACGAAAACAAGTATTGATTTCATAGGCGTTCTGCATGGTTTAACGTAAGACGAATTAAAAAGAAAAAAGGATGCATGAAGTACTCACGCATCCTTCTCAGATTTTAAAATTAGTTCTTCTTATCCTTCACCTTCTCCAGGTTTTCCAATCCATCAATGTTTACTGACTTACCGATCTTGGATATATCTTTCAAGTCAATCTCACCAAAAAGTGAAAGTACCATAAACTCTTCGTTGCCACCCATCACCATCACCAGCTCGCTGATTTTACCACCTGCTTCTTTAGTATAGAATTTCATGTCTTTGTCTTTATCGCGTATGGACATCAGTTCTTCAAACGTATTGGTAGGAATCATGGAAATCGCCTCCTTATACAATTCTCTGTGAGTTACGTGCTTCACTCTTCGACAGAATCTTCAATCCTTTGATTTTGCTGATCGAGTTGATCATTGCTTTTTCCTCTTCGGTATCACCCGAAATATTAGCCATCATGCTAAACATCTTACCACTGATCGTTACCTGGCTAAAGGTTTCATCATTCTGATATTTGGTGAAGAATTTCGACAATGGCATCATTTTGAGCACTTGCTGCAAGCGAACACATCATTATTACGGCACCTATCATTAACTTTTTCATAATTATCAGTTTTAATTTTTTTTAATTCTCTTTTTAAATATTCTCTTCTGTTTTTCCTTGCTTCTGAAGTTTTTCTTCTGCCTCGTTGAAAACTTTTATTTTACCTGCCTCTCTCTGTGCTTTATTAAATCCCTTCGAAATCATCATCAGCGCTTTTTTTGTTTCTTCCAGCGCCAGTTTCGGATCGCTGTACGTATCTGCTATTTCAGGAGGATACGCCTTTCTTACTTCTTGTCTTACAAAATAGGTAGCCGTTATCACTACCAGTAATCCTGCTGCAATGCGCGCAAAATTGAAAACCATACTTCACTGATTTACCCTGCGGTTGCTGTTGTTTGATTTTCTTTCTCACCACTGCATCAAAGTCTGATCCAACTACAGATCTGTGTCTGTTGTGCTTCAAAGTATCGAAACAGATCAGCGGTCTCTTTCAGATTTTCCGGCACCTCTCCACGAAAGTGTTCGCGAAGTTGTTGCTCTTCCTCCAGAGATGTTTCACAGTTCCAGTACTTTTCCAGCAGCTGTTCGAGTTGCTTAGAGTCCATACGCGTTCATTTTTACAAGTTTCTCTCTCACTGCGCTGCGTGCGCGAAATAAATTCACTTTCACCTGATTCATGTCTAATTCCAGTATATCACAAATCTCGTTGTAACTATACCCTTCAATGTCCCGAAGGTGTATCACCTGGCGCTGCTTTTCAGGCAGCGCGGCAATCAATTGATTTACTTGTTGCATATTCTCATGAATTTCTGTCCTCTCATGAGGCGTTAAACCTTCGTGACGAATCTCAAAACCATCGTTGATTGAATCGGTACTCCTGCGCTGACGGGCACGAATGCGATCGAGCGAAAGGTTTTTGGTGATGCGCATACACCAGGCTTCCATGTTTTGTACTTCGGCCAATTGATCTCTTCCATTCCAAAGCTTGATAAAAACTTCCTGCACCACGTCTTTCGCTTCCTCCGAGCTGCCCAGAAGCCTGAATGCAAAGCGGAAAAGCTTGTTTTTTGTAGGAAGTACCTGGGTTTCGAACATTTCGAGATTCATCGTTTCAGAGGCAAGACGGTGGGTTGAGGGGAATGTTACAATTAAATTTAAAAAATTTACGGATGCTGGAACTTAAATAAATATCTATTCAACTTCTTTTTACAATATTGAGGCATTATGGATGAATCAGGAGGATAAAATTATTGTTTTCGACTCGTATGATACGGTGATGGCAGCCAATCTGGTGAAAACCAAACTGGATGCCTACGGAATACCATGCTTTCTGAGTGATGAAAACTTTGTAGGCCTCTATCCGATCCGAAATGAATTATTCCCTGGAGTGAGACTTACATGTATTTGAGAAAGACCGTGAAAGGGTAAAAGAAATTCTGGGCGATCAACATGCTGCCGAAACAGAAACAATGCATTGCCCCTACTGCGGCTCTCAGAACATTAAAATAGAACAGGGTAAAGAAAGTCTGTTAAGAAATTTAATCTCCAGTGTGCTTCTCGGATTGTTTCTACATCCGAAAGAAAAACATCGTTGCCAGGATTGCTCAAGGCAATTTGAATCAGTACCGGATACTTCTAAATCTTCAACACCGTAAATTCAACCCTACGGTTATTCGCTCTGCCTTCCTCAGTATCATTTGTATCAATTGGTTTTGATTCGCCATATCCCTGTGCCTGCAACCTCGATGAATCTATTCCCTGGCCAATGAGGTAATCCACTACTGACTGTGACCGGCCCTGTGATAAATTCAGATTGTAGGTATCAGAACCCTTACTATCTGTATGACCAGAAATTTCAATGGCAACATTTCCGTTTCGCTTAAGAAAATCTACCACTTTATTCAGTTCGACAAATGATTCTGATTTTAGTGTAGTCTTATCAAAATCAAAATAGATGTTTTTCAATCTCACGGTAAGACCCACTTCGATCGGGGTAAGTACAATATTCTTGATCACCGGTGTGATCTCCGTGCTTTTTACCTGAACACTGTCATATGAATTAAGGTATCCATCTGCGGCTGTAGTAAATAAATACCAGCCCAGGGTCGCAATTGGTTGCTCATACGTTCCTTCTGTGGTCATCAATGAGTAATTGACACTCTGATCAGGCTTGAATACAATACTCACTTTTGCATTTTTAACTGACTGCTGGGATTTTCTTATCTGTTACTTCCCCTGCAAGCACAATCTCTTTAACAAGAGGGGTTAAAAAAACATCAACATGGAGCGTGGTGTCGCGATTAATGCGCGGAACTTTATAACTCTTTGTGAATGGCTCGTAGCCAGTGGCCGATGCAGTGATTGTATACTCATTAATTTCCGGCACGCGTGTTTCAAAATTGCCGCTGGCTGCGGTCTTGAGATTCAATGGTTTTTGCTCCTTTATTTTTATTTCAACCGCTGAAGCAACGGGTTGTTTCGTTTTTTCATTGTAGGTAGTACCCGTAAGTAAAATTTTAAAATTACGTGGCTTCAAAATAAAGAGATCAAAATTACCTCCGTCTACACGGGCTCCTGAGCGGGCTGTAAAAATATTGCCATGCGTATCTATTGAGAAGTAAGCATCACCAGCCGGAGTATTCACAGATTTTCCCAGATTCACCGGGTCGGACCAGTTCATCCAGGTGTCATCAAGGCGGGTGGTTTTATAGATATCTGTGCCCCCTACCTTGTCTTTGGCAAAACGATCACTCGCAAAATAGAGCGTCTGTTGATCGGGAGCCAGAAACGGACTGTAATCATCTGCGGTAGAACTGATTTTTAACTTCACTGGCCTTGACCACTTTCCGTTCTCCTGATTTGACAAATAAAAATCGCTGAACTTATCGCCTGCCTTTTCAGAGAAATATAAAATAAGATGTTTTTCGTCAGCAGAAATTGTGGCACCATTAAATAATCCCTTATCCATTGTTTCAAAGCCAGGGATGTTTAATTCTGTCCAGGCACCCCCTGAAGAAACCAGTGAAAATCCCCTGGAGTTTTTTGCCCTTCCTCCGCGAACCAATAGCTGGCCATCTGGCAAGGCACTGAATACCTGATTATATCGGTTTTGATTTAAAGGCGGAGGCATACGTTTGCCGGCATACCATTGACCCTTTTCATCAAGTGTTGAAAACCATATATCCTGACTATTCTCTTTACCAAAGGTATTCTGAGGATGATTGCCAACGAAATAATACAATTTTGTTCCATCCACCGAAATAACCGGAGAGACTTCATGGTAAAGTGTGTTCACGCTGGTGCTCATCTTCACAAGCTCATAATGTGAATCAATTTCCTGAGCCCTTGATGTAAAAACAACTAAAGCAAGACAGCAGAATAGTAAATACTTCATAGGCATTTTTCGGGTATATACTCTTTACTCGTGGTAAGGTAAGCTAAAGAAACCTCGTCCGCTTTGCATGATCGCAACAATAATTAGTATGAGCGCAATCGTATTAAAAATAAACAAGCGCTTGTATTTCGCTGAAGCATCAGTAAATTTTTTGGCCGTGATCCGCGCCAGTGTGATCAGCACGATAGCAATAATCATCATGCTGATATGCTCCACCAGCCAGTAACGCATAGATGGATTTTTCATAGAGGATGAACTGAAAACCACAAGGGGACTTATAAAATATAAAGCCAATCCAAGAAATAACTGGGTATGGGTAACAATAAACAACCATAAACTTAATTTTTCATCTGTGCTGCTATATGGTGTTTTATTAAGCCAGGCCATGAGGGACCGGACAATCAGAATGATCAAAAATATCAACAAGAAATACCTGAAAACGGAGTGAGTGAGTTGTAATAAGCTATGCATGGTAAAAGATTATATTTGACACTAAGTTAGCCTAAGAATTTGACTTTTCTAACCGATGATCATTGAAATTAACTCTTCACACAACCAGTATCTCTATAAAGACTAAATTGCTTTAAGAATAAATAAATAACTTCCATGAAAATATTCATACTACTCGTGTTGTTGTCCGTTTCCTATGCAGGCCTCTGTCAGGAAGCGCCAACGTATCATCGACCGCCCGAAGAAATTGCCAAGCTGGTAGAAGCGCCATTGACACCATTTGTGAGCATTTCACCCGATAAACAATGGATGTTATTGCTGGAGAGGTCTGACTATCCAAGCATCGAACAATTATCCAGACCCGAACTGCGTATTGCAGGCCTGCGTATAAATCCTGAAAACTTTGGACCGAGCAGAAGCAATTACACGATTGGATTGAAAGTAATACGGCTTGCAGACAGGCAGGAACTTGAAATAAAAAGTTTACCCGCTGAGATACTTGCCAGCAATGTCACTTTTTCTCCCGACAGTAAAAAAATCGCTTTTCTTCAAAATGAAATAAACCGGATTGAACTCTGGGTTATTGACATCGCATCATTCACGGCAACCAGGCTCACCGAAAGAAAAATAAACAATATAGTGGGTGGCTATACATGGTTGTCTGATTCACAACAAATACTATTTGCCGGTGTACCACAAAATCAGAAACCACTTCCGGAAAAAAACAGAATTCCTTCAGGACCTGTAGTAGAAGAAAATCTGGGTAAAAAAGCTCCCTCCCGTACCTATCAGGATCTGTTAAAAAATCCACATGATGAGGCGGCTTTTGATTACTATACACAATCTGATCTGATCTTGAAAAATCTGAATGGAACAGAAAAAACGTTGAGCACTGCTTCCATACACAAGAGTTTCAATCCTTCACCTGATGGGAAGTTTATTTTAACTGAAGTTATTCAACGGCCGTACTCTTATCTCGTGCCCTCCTATTATTTTCCACAACAGGTAAATGTTATTGACCTCCATGGAAAAGTGGTGAAAGAGATCGCTAAAATTCCTTTGCTTGATTATATCCCTACCGGAAATAATGCTACACAACGTGAGCCACGATCACACAGCTGGAGAGCAGACAAACCAGCAACACTGTATTGGGCACATGCACAAGACGGTGGCGATCCAAAAGCGAAAGCAGACATCCGCGATAAAGTATTTACCTGGGATTATCCATTTGCATCACAGCCAAAAGAACTGATCAGTCTGCCGCTGCGTTATTCACGCATCCTGTGGGGCAATGATAACACCGCATTGATTTTTGAACAGTGGACGAATGATCGCAAAGAGCGCGTTTATCAGGTGAGTCCAGTTACTGCTTCAAAAAAGATTTTGTTTGATCGGAATTATGAAGATGGTTACAACGATCCGGGAAATATTATAACCGCCATAAATGATTATGGACGTTATGTAATGATCATTAACAAAGACAACAGCGTCTATTTAAGTGGTGCTGGTGCCTCACCGGCAGGTGACATGCCCTTTCTGGACAAACTTGATTTAACCAATGGCAAGAAAACCAGGTTATGGCAATGTCAGGCCCCATACTTCGAATCGTTTACAACTTTCTTAGATAGCAGGAAAGGCACGTTCATTACTTCACGTGAATCCAATACAGAAAATCCAAATTATTACCTGCGTACAATCGGTTCAACCAGAATTACTGCTATCACTTCCTTTCCTCACCCTTATCCTCAGATTAAAGATGTGAAAAAAGAAGTCTTGAAGTATAAAAGGTCCGATGGTGTTGAACTGACAGCCGACCTTTACTTGCCACCCGGATATAAAAAAGAGCAAGGACCACTACCAGGCTTTGTATGGGCTTACCCACGTGAATTTAAATCTGCTGATGCAGCTGGTCAGATAAAAGGTTCTCCATATGCTTTTACCAGATTAAGCTGGGGCGGACCAATTTATTGGGTAATGCGCGGTTATGCCGTACTTGACAATGCTTCCATGCCTATTGTAGGTGAAGGTGATAAGGAACCCAATGACACCTATGTGCAACAATTGGTAGCGAGCGCAAAGGCGGTGGTGGATTACGGTGCTTCGCTGGGAGTTTTAGATCCGGAAAGGGTTGGTGTCGGGGGACATTCATACGGTGCCTTTATGACTGCAAACCTGCTGGCGCATTCTGATATTTTCAAAGCAGGCATTGCGCGAAGCGGTGCCTATAATCGCACACTTACTCCTTTTGGTTTTCAGGCAGAAGAACGCACCTACTGGGAAGCACCCGAAATCTATTACAACATGTCACCATTCTCCTATGCCGACAAATTGAAAGAACCCATTTTATTTATTCATGGTGAAGCCGATAATAACTCAGGCACGTTTCCCATTCAGACCGAGCGTTTTTACAATGCCATAAAAGGTCATGGCGGAACATCCCGGTATGTAGTGCTTCCTTATGAAAGTCATGGCTATGCTGCAAAAGAAAGCATCATGCACACATTGTGGGAAATGGATACATGGCTGGAGAAGTATGTGAAGAATGCCACACAGAAGCCTGAAAACACCAAAGTAGATTTGAAGAACTAAAGAAACCATCATACTTCTATCAAGGCTGCCTGTTGAAATCCAGCTGGCAGTTTTTTTAATATGATGTTTCATTTAATTTTAAAGACCGAAACCCAACCTATGAAGTGCTTCGTTCTCACATCCCTGATATTAATATCTTTTCTGCATAGTATCAATGCGCAACCTGACACGGTTACAGTTGGATCTTATGTAATCAGTGTTCACGATATAAACTTTCGTGACAAGCAATACACGATGCGTTTCTGGTTGTGGTTTGTTTATGACAATCCTGATTTTGATTTCTCTACCCAACTGGATATTCCCAACGCAAAGTCAATAGATACACCAGAAATTATTCTGGATAGTCTTAACGGAAAAGCCTGGGCCATTATGAAAATGAAGGCCACCATGAAGGAAAGCTGGAATGTATTGGACTTTCCGTTTGACAGACAACATTTAAAGGTACAAATAGAGAATACGTTGTTTGATGATCAGAACCTGATATTCAAGCCGGATGTGAATGGCAGCACGTTTGACAAAAATGAAGCCATCGATGGATGGGAAATCGTGAATTTTCAGGTGACAGCAAGTACCAATGATTATGAAACCGGATTTGGAGATCCTTCTCCTGAAAGAAGCCTTCAGAACTTCTCATCATTTCTGATAGAAATGGATATTCAGCGAGATGCATGGGGACTCTTCATGAAAATTTTCATTGGAATGTATATCGCCTTTCTCATTTCGATTATTAGTTTCACCATCCACCCCTCTGAGTTTGAACCGCGCTTTGGTTTGCCGGTGGGTGGTTTATTTGCTACCGTTGGTAATAAATATATCATCGATTCGATCTTACCTGAATCATCCTCTTTCACGCTGGTGGATTCACTTCACACAATCACGTTTTTAGGCATTTTTGCCACCCTTGTAGTGTCCGCTATGGCTCTTCAGGAAAGTGACAAGGGCAATAAAGAAGGAGCAGAACTTATAAACAAACGTGGTTTAAGATTAGTGATTGGATTTTATATCCTATTCAATATACTCATGGTTGTACTGGCCGTGCTTTAAGGGAGCTTAAATCCTGTTCTTCGTATCAATAATAATGGTTACCGGTCCATCATTAACCAGGTTTACTTTCATATCAGCACCAAACTCACCGGTTTGAACGGGTTTACCCAATTGTGCTGTTACGGATTGAATAAATTTTTCATATAAGGGAATAGCCACATCTGGTTTTGCCGCCTTAAGATAACTGGGGCGATTTCCTTTTTTTGTACTGGCCTGCAAGGTAAACTGACTCACCAGAATAATATCGCCATTGACATCTTTTACACTTACGTTCATTACGCCAGCCTCATCATTAAAAATGCGGAGGTTCACAATCTTTGTGGCCAGCCAGTCAATATCTTCTTGTGTGTCGGCATCTTCTATTCCAACCAGTACGAGAAGTCCATTTTGAATCTGCGATTTTATTTCGCCTTCAATCTTTACCGAGGCTGAGGAAACACGTTGAATAACTGCAATCATGTTTTGATAATTTAAAATACCTGCAACTCTCCAGACTCATGAATAAATTTTCCAGGTTTATTCTCTCTTGCAAAACTAATCATGGCCCGCGCCACCTTTATGGATTCAATCCCTTTGAATTTGGCCGGAATTAGGAATGCAAAGATCTTATAAAATACTTTGGCAGCATCTTCACCGGCACGATGTTCTTTGCGTGGTCCTATTAAAAGTGAAGGCCTGAAAATATGAAACGAATTAAATCCTACTTCCCCAATCGCTTCTTCCACCTCTCCTTTTACCTTATTATAAAAAATAGTTGAATTTTTATTCGCCCCCAAGGCCGAAATCAGCAGAAATTGATTTGCTCCATTATTCTTTAGCAAGTTGGCAAGTTCACAGGGATAATCAAAATCAATTTTACGAAAAGCTTCTTTTGTCCTGGCTTGCTTTATGGTCGTGCCCAGGCAACAAAACACATCATCTGCTTTCAAGATGCGTATGATTTTTCAATTCATTTGCCTCCACGATAATATTCTCAAGCTTTGGATGTGAAATCGAGAGCGGTTTGCGACTCAAGGCAATTACTTTTGAATACGAATTATCTTCCAGCAACAATTCCAGCAATTGACTTCCAATAAGTCCCGAGGAACCGGCAATAAGAGCAACCCGGTTTTCCATAGAGTTAAAACGTCTGTTGAATTTCTTTTCTTAATTCAGAAAGCGCATGAGCAATCAAATCAACATTTTTGTTCATTACGGTCTCAAAAATCTTTTTCGACAAATCGATGCTGGTGGCCTCAGCGGGTAAGTTGAGATGCCGACTCATTAATTACAATAATAAGATCTTCCTTTGCATTGCGGATCTGATTCCACACTTCTTCGCCCATGTACACCTGTTGCGAAACATTGTGGTTGTATTCGTTGCGGATTTCATCCAGCAGTACCTTTTGAAAATCACGGGCCGAAAAGCCCGGGTTATTTAGTCGGATCAAAAAGTTTTGTGGGGCAATCCGTTCTAAAAACAACGTCATTCGTTCATAAGCCTGAAGCCGGGCCGGTAAAATTGTTTCAATACTGCGCGATGCGTACTTCCAGTTTCTTTAGTTCAATTTCCTTTGCAATAAATGAGCGGACAGTCAGAAATACGGCATACAACACCAGTGAGGCAGGTATGATTATTTTTCCAAATTCAATCAATGCTTCCATAAGAATTAAATCAAGCTCAAAGGTGTTTAAAATTTAGATATTTTTGACTGTTAAATGTCAATTTACTGAATGTTTGAAACCATAAAACCGATCGGACTAACTGCCCGGGCTGCCGAAGAGGTTCGCAAAATTATGCAAACGAAAAATATTCCGGCAGATTATGGTTTGCGGGTAGGTATTCGTGGTGGCGGATGTGGTGGTGTTGCTTTGATTATCGGATTTGACAAACAAAAACCAACCGATCTTGTTTACCAGGATGAAGGTATTGAAGTGCTGATTGATAAAAAGCACACCATGTATTTAATTGGAAAGCAGGTTGATTTCTATGAAGGCGCGGATGCAAAGGGATTTATGTTTATCGATCGATACCCGCCATCAAAGGAATAAACTTACTTCTTTCTGTTGATTTACTGTTACCGTTGCTTTCTTACACACCCCACCAATGGGAGGATTGAATTTTGAAATCCTCACCTCTACTACTTTTGCTTCACTAAAGGAATCAAGTGTTTTTTTTGCGATGGCATGACATACCGTTTCAAGAAGTTTGGAAGGCTTCGCCATCTCTTCCTTCACAATGGCATACAGGTCTTCATAATTGATAGTGCCACTCAGATCATCCTGAAAAGCAGATATCTGAAAATTCCGTGTCAACGATTACATCTACTTCAAATTTATTACCCGAAGATCGTTCGTGCGGATATACTCCATGATACGCGTGAAACTCCAGGCCTTCCAATGCAACCTTACCTGTCATTGAATATCGTCAAAGAATGACTTTTGCATGCGGGGCTTTTGTTCACTGTTTACCATGACCTTGACCGGCTCAGGTATCGGAGCAGATGGTAAAGGCGGCAGAGGTGGTGGTTGTATTGTTGGCAGTGCGCTCTTTATTTCCTTTTCTATTTCAGCATTCGGAAACAAGGCTTTCTTGCTTTCACGTTTTGCAAAGGCCAGGTGCTGATCGGGATCAAAATCACGGGAAGCTGCTTTGGCTCGCTCCACACGATCTATTGTTTCGCCCGCCAGACGTTTCAAATCAGAAAGTAAATTATCGCGATGGAGTTCAAGCGTTTTATATTGTTCTCCCAATGCTTTAAGACGCTCTTCCATTTCGTCAAGCATCTGACGCGAAATCATCTCTGCTTCCTCAATCGTATTTTTAGCTTTTGTTTTTGCCTCACTGAGCAACGCATCTGCATTGAGCTGATTCTCTCGTAAAATCAATTCAGCCGTCTTGTTTGCCTGCTCAACTACACTTGCACCGGTATCCTCTGCGGCCTTTAATGTTCTGAATAAAGAACTTTCCACTTCCCGCAGTTTCGATACCTCGCGTTCAGTGGTTTCCACTTTCATGCGTGCTTCCCTGGTTTCGTCAAGCATGCGTTCCCATTCCTGGGAAAGTGTTTGTAAAAAAGCATTTACCTCATCTTTGTCGTAGCCACGAAGCACTTTCTCAAAGGCCTTCTGGCGGATTTCCAGCGGTGTGATTTTCATTTGACGTGTGGATTAATTGAAAGATTAAAAAATAATTAGCTTAAAAAAATACTAATCCATAGTTCAAATGTATAGAAATGTTTGAAATATGCCTAATAATCTGTGTGTTATGAAATTCTTATGAATCAAATTGTAATTTCCAGACAGACAGCGTACGATCGTCACTGGCACTTACAAGCTGATCATTAAACGATGTCCACAACAATTTATTGACTGACGTGCCATGGCCTGCATGACGGGATTTGTCGATTACTTTTAACAACTTCAATTCACTGGTGTCCCAGACCTTGATTGACTTATCCATACTACCGGTGACAAAATATTTTCCGGAAGGGCTAAAGGCAATATGATTTATCGCAAAAAGATGGGCGACAACTTCAGCCGTTTGCACATAGCCGGCAGATACATCCCATACCTTAATTCGCGCATCGCGTGATCCGCTGATCAGAAACTTAAAATCTGGTGTGTATCGTAATGTAAACACAGAATTCTGATGAGCCTGAAATTCATATTTGAGTGAATAATCATCCAGCGAAAATATGCGAATACAATAATCACTGAAACCAACTGCTACCTCACCCCTCATCGGATTGATTGCGATAACACGCGCACTTTTTTCAGAAATTAAAAGTTTTTTTTTCACTGCCCACTTTTGCAGATCCACTACGGTGAGTGAGCCATCACCAGAGGCCACTAAAAGATCATTCTGAAAAGACTGAATATCAAATATACTGGCGGCACTCAGTTTCAACGAAGCTATTTCCCTTTTTTCTACCCAGTTCAGCAAATGAATACCTTCATAATTGTGTCCTGCAACCAGATGATCTTCATTGGTCAGATAATGCAAGGCATACACGGAGTTGGGTAATTTTGCTATCAGCTCACCTTCTTCGGGTGCTGAAAGATTCCATCTTACAACCATGCCATCGCCTCCCGCTGAAAAGAAATAAGCATCATGGTCAGATCCCTCGATGGTATACACACAATCACGGTGACCGGTCAATGAATGAATTTTTTCTACGCGTATCATGGAACTACTAACCCTACTTAAAAGTTGTTTGTTCGGTTAATCCGATTTTTTTACCAAAATTGTGTCATTAAGCCATAGAAACCAATGCCACTGATTAAAATGCAACATACTGGCAACCAGAGCGCATGGGCTTTATGGTTCATCTCCGAAACTGAGCAGGAGTTTACATCAATTAATGATGAACGGCCAGATTCAACGATTATTAATTCCAAGCAAGAGACTGGAGTGGCAGGCAGGTCGCGTGCTTTTGCGGCAACTCGCTGAACAATTTGATCTTGACTATCAAGGCACCGTAAAGAATGAATTCGGTAAACCGTATCTGAAAAACCTGACGCATCATATTTCGCTATCTCATTCATTTCCATATGTAGCGGCTCAAATTGATCCTTTACATGAGATCGGAATTGATCTGGAGCAACCAAAATCAAAACTGCTAAACATCGCACACCGTATTTTGTCGCCTCCAGAATTGATGGATGCAGGAAGTGATGTCGTTAAACATTGTGTATACTGGTGTGCTAAAGAAACGATGTACAAAGCCTATGGCAAAAAAGGGTTACACTTCTCAAACCAACTCAATGTGAATCCATTTCAATTGCTGAATGCCGGTGACCTGCAGGGAAAAATAAATGCGAATGACCGTTCATTCGACCTGCCGATGACGTATATCATTCAACCCGATTATGTATTAGTCTATACCAAAACTGAATCCTTATGAAAACCATCCTTACTGTTATTATCCTGCTGATGAGTGTAGCCGTAAAGGCACAAGAGGTAAAGAATTTTACCCTGAAAAATGCCAAGGATGGTAAAGAAGTATCACTTGACAATTATAGTTCATCCCGTGCGGTTGTTCTTGTATTTACCAGCCATGAATGCCCGTTTGATAATTATTATAAAGACCGCCTGAAAGGTCTCATTCAGGCCTATGCAGGCAAAGTTCAGTTCCTGCTGATAAACTCAAATACTGAAGACCAGGAAAGTGCCGAACAAATGACTATACATTACACCGATTTGCAGGTGCCGTATCTGGCAGATAAAGATCAGATGATAATGACAAACCTCGGAGCAAAAAAAACACCCGAGGTATTTCTGATAACACCTGCAGGAGGAAAGTTTACCCTTGCCTATAGTGGTGCCATTGATGACAATCCGCAATCAGCCAAAGATGTAAGGCAATCATTTCTAAAAGATGCCATCGAAAAAGTACTGGCAGGTGAAAAGATTGAACCAGCAACACAACGGACGACTGGTTGTACCATCAGGAAAAAATAAAAACCGATGAAGCGAGCGCTGTCCTTTCCTAAAATCGCGGGTATTGATGTCCACATACACTGGACGTTTTCACTGCTTATCGTCTGGATTATCTATAACAACATGAGGGCAGGCCTGGATACCACCCAGATAATCTGGTCAGTCTTATTCATTTTAAGTTTATTTGTTTGTGTGACCCTGCATGAGTTCGGGCATGCCCTTGCCGCCAGGCGATATGGAATAAAAACAAAAGACATTACCCTTTATCCGATTGGCGGTGTGGCGCGCCTTGAAAAAATGCCGGATAAACCAAAACAGGAATTGGTAGTTGCACTGGCAGGACCTGCTGTTAACTTCATCATTGCAACGCTTTTGTCGCCCATAATTCTAAATGCAGATTTTACAATGGATGAGTCCAGTAAGGTTTTAATAATTGGCGCTCATAATTTCATGCCCATGCTGGGCATGCTGAATATTACACTGGCCGTATTCAATCTGATACCGGCATTTCCTATGGATGGCGGACGAGTATTGCGTGCGCTGCTGGCCATGAAACTAGGCAGGGTGCAGGCAACAAAAATTGCTGCTGGCATAGGCAAATTACTGGCATTTGGTTTTATCGTGCTTGGATTTTACTCAAACCCCTTTCTGATTTTTATAGGTTTGTTTATCATTCTGGGTGCCAGTGCAGAAGAACAAATGGTGACTACCCAGGCATTGATTGTTGAACTGACCGCAAGGAATGCCATGATGAAAGACTTCACCAGCATTGAAAAAGAAGCGCCTATATCAAAGGCAATAGAATTGCTTCTGGGAGGCCAGGCAAAAAGCTTTCTGGTTACTGACGATGGCTCGCCCTATGGAATGATTGATCGCGATGATATCATTCGCGGTGTAAAGGAGTTTGATGAGCATCAATCCGTTCAGCACATAGCAAGGCGAGAACTGATCTGGGTTGATATTGCCACACCATTACATGATGTGTTTATGGAATTCAGAAGAACACGCACTCCCCTGGTGCTTGTCAGAGACAACTATCAACTCGCGGGGATTATCGATACGGATAACATTGCCGAGTTGATTATGATCCATAATGCAAGACGACATTAATTGTTCAGTATTTTAATCGCTTTTTTAATGGTCGTCTCCGACACGCCAAACTCCCGGGAGAGCATACGCACACTTTCACGATATCCCCTGCTGTTTCTTCTCAATTCCTGATAGCGCATATAATACTCTATATAGGAGAGTGTGCTGCCACTAAGTAAGCCTTTATGATAGAGGTAATCGATAATACCATTACGATACAATTCGAGCACATTCATAATCCTGTTATTCAGATTCCCTCACAACCTTGATAGCCTTCTTGATGGTAGTTTCAGAAACCCTGAACTCCTTCGATAACGTGCGAACGCTTTCACGGTATTTTTTACCATCCCTGCGTTCTTCCAGATAACGCGTGTAGTATTCTACATAGGCGAGGGTACTTCCACTCACCAGCCCTTTGTTAAACAGGTATACTATGATACCTCTTTGATATAAATCCATAACGCTCATAAAATATTATTTTTGGTTTGATGATTATCCCATTGTGTCATTATTGTACCAGAGAAAAAAACATGTAAAAACGATCAGAAATGATCTTTTCCCATTTATGCATCATCCCGTTTTGGGAAAATTGTAACAGTATTGTGTCAATGTGGGGCCGGTTTTAATGAACCAGCTTTATGGGGCAGATATTGGAATACAAATCATAAAAGCCAGAGACCTGCGTCATCTTATAAATGACAGAAAAGGCGACTTTTGAAGAATCAGATTGGACCAATCATTTAAGATATACAATGTTCTGGCATACGATAACCATCAGTAAAGCACTCGGGGTAATGGAGTCTACCGAGCAGGGTCTTACATCCTCTGAAGCATCGGCCCGACTTGCCCGATACGGAAGCAATGAACTTGAGAAAAAAGAAAAGAAGCCGACCTGGTTTTTATTTCTAAATCAGTTTAAGGATTTCATGATCCTGGTGCTGATTGCTGCGGCCATCATTTCTGGTTTTGCAGGTGACCTCACCGACACCATTATCATTCTGATCATTGTCATTATAAATGCCGTAGTTGGTTTCATTCAGGAGTATCGTGCAGAAAAGGCCATGGATGCACTGAAGCAAATGTCCAGTCTGCAGGCAGAAGTGCTGCGCGATGGAAATCCCATTAAAATCACTTCTTCCATGCTGGTGCCAGGCGATGTAGTTCTCCTGGAAGCCGGTAATGCAATTCCCGCTGACCTGCGGTTAATTGAAAGCCATAGTCTGAGAATTGATGAGTCGGCACTCACGGGTGAATCTGTTCCGGTGGATAAGAATACGGAAGAATTAAAAGATGAAAATCTAACGATGGGTGATCGTATTAATCAGGCATACAAAGGCACGTTGATCACCCATGGCCGTGGTAAAGGCCTGGTTGTGCTGACCGGAATGAATACAGAGATCGGAAAAATCGCCCGTATGCTGCAAGAAGATGATCCTACTACACCGCTACAAAAGCGCATGACGGATTTTGGAAAGAAACTATCGTACATCATTCTTTTCATCTGTGCATTACTTTTTGGCATCGGCATGTTGCGTGGTGAAGAACCCATGAAAATGCTGTTGCTTTCTATAAGTCTTGCCGTTGCAGCTATTCCGGAAGCATTACCCGCATTGATTACAGTTGCCCTGGCGCGTGGTGCCAACCGAATGGCCAGGAAAAATGTATTGATACGAAAGTTACCTGCCATCGAAACACTGGGTTCAGTAACCTATATATGTTCTGACAAAACCGGCACATTGACACTGAACAAAATGAAAGTGGTGAAAGTCCACGAAATTGATTCACAGCCCATGCCCGGTCAGTCTTTGTCTCCGCTGATGGTCGCCATGGCACTTAACCATGATGTAATTAAAAAAACAGACCAAACACTTTCGGGTGACTCCACAGAAATTTCACTGGTTGAATACGTATCCGCCAGGGCAGGCGAATCACCCGCGGATGAGTTGATACTTCAATTTCCCCGCGTAGCTGAGTTACCATTTGATTCTGGCCGAAAGTGTATGACTACTGTTCATAAACACAAAAATCATTTTCTGATTATTTCCAAAGGTGCTGTAGAGTCGATAACAGCAAAACTTTTGGTTGCCGAAAATAACGGTGCAATCAATTCAATCGCCACCACATGGGGAGAACAAGGGCTTCGTGTGCTTGGGTTTGGTTACAAAGTGATTGACCAGCTACCCGATCCGCTTTCATACGATACCGTTGAGAAAGATTTGATATTTGCCGGTCTTGCCGGAATGATTGATCCTCCGCGCGAAGAAGCAAAAGTAGCAATACAGGAATGTAAGACTGCTGGCATCCGGCCTGTTATGATTACGGGCGATCATCCGTCTACCGCTGCGGCCATAGCAAAGGAACTTGGGATATTAAATCCAAAAGATCTTGTTGTTTCCGGTGCCGAGCTGGGAAACATGTCTGATGAAGCCCTGACTGAAAAAGTTGAAAAGATCAGCGTGTATGCACGGGTTTCGCCCGAACAAAAGATGCGGATTGTTAAATCACTGCAGCATAAAAATCAGTTTGTAGCGATGACCGGTGACGGAGTCAATGATGCACCTTCACTGAAAGCCGCCAACATAGGTATCGCTATGGGAATCAATGGCACTGATGTGAGCAAGGAAGCTTCACATATGATTTTACTTGGATGATAATTTTGCAACGATTGTAAAAGCAGTTAAAGAAGGAAGAAGAATCTATGATAACATACGCAAGTTTGTAAAATACATCATGACCTGTAATGGTGCTGAAATCTGGACGATCTTTCTTGCTCCTGTTATTGGTTTGCCCATGCCCTTGTTACCCATACACCTACTATGGATAAACCTGGTTACTGATGGGTTACCTGGCATTGCACTGGCAAGCGAGAAAGCCGAAGAAGATATCATGCAACGGCCGCCACGCAAACCAGCAGAAAGTCTTTTCGCTGACGGAATTGCCTATCATATTGTGTGGGTTGGCTTATTAATGGCAGGTATAACCCTGGGCGTTCAGGCATGGGCCATCAATCAAAAACTGGATCACTGGCAAACGATGGTATTCACGGTTCTTTCATTAACTCAGCTCGGCCATGTACTGGCGATTCGCAGCGATCGTAAATTTTTATACAGCCAGGGAATCTTTTCAAATTTGCCATTGATCGGTGCCGTTGTTCTTACGATCATTCTCCAACTGCTGGTGATTTATTTACCCATTGCCAATGAAATATTCAAGACCCAACCCCTGACTATCCGGGAATTGATAATATGTGTAGGCGCTTCCGCTTTGCTGTTCCATGCCGTGGAACTGGAGAAATGGCTGAAGTTGAAGTTTAGAAAAAACAATAATAAATAAAGTCCTTAAAAAAAGAATCCCGCAGCACCATGCTGCGGGATCACTCTCTTTTTTAGTGCAAGCAGAGAGTTAAGTTCTCATCTGGTCTTCGGCAGTCTTCTCCAAAGGCGAAGGGAAGCGGCCTGAAGAAATTAATATCGATAGTAATCAGGCTTGAATGGTCCGCTTACATCCACACCAATATATCTGGCTTGTTCAGCAGAAAGTTCTTCCAGCTCAACACCGATTTTCTTCAGGTGCAATCGGGCTACTTTTTCATCAAGATGCTTGGGCAACATGTACACTTTGTTTTCATACTTGTCAGTGTTCATCCACAACTCAAGCTGGGCAAGCGTCTGGTTGGTGAATGAGTTGGACATTACAAATGAAGGGTGACCTGTAGCACAACCAAGATTAACCAGACGACCTTCGGCCAGCAGAATTACCTGACGTCCATTTTTTAATGTATATAAATCAACCTGCGGTTTCACTTCATCTTTCGCTGCATTCTTATTCAACCACGCTACATCAATCTCATTATCGAAGTGACCAATGTTACACACGATGGTCTTGTCTTTCATCGATTTCAAAATGACGACCTAAAACAATTCCTGAGTTTCCGGTTGCGGTAACTACGATGTCAGCCTCTTTTGCTGCATCATCCATTTTCTTCACAGCAAAACCATCCATCGCAGCCTGTAGTGCACAGATCGGATCAATTTCCGTAACGATCACTCTTGCACCAGCACCACGCAATGAAGCAGCAGAACCTTTGCCCACATCACCATAACCGGCAACAACAGCTACTTTTCCAGCCATCATCACATCGGTTGCTCTGCGAATGGCGTCTACCAGTGATTCCTTGCAACCATATTTGTTATCAAACTTTGATTTCGTAACCGAGTCGTTGATGTTAATGGCAGGCAATGGAAGTTTCCCTGCATGCTGACGCTCCACCAGACGATGAACACCAGTGGTAGTCTCTTCAGAAATACCTTTAATACCAGCAACGAGTTCAGGATAACGATCCAACACCATGTTGGTTAAATCACCGCCATCGTCAAGAATCATATTGAGTGGCTTGCCATCTTTGAAGGCATGCAACGTTTGCTCGATACACCAGTCAAACTCCTGCTCATTCATACCCTTCCAGGCATACACGGGAATTCCCGCTTTCGCAATAGCTGCTGCTGCATGATCTTGTGTTGAGAATATATTGCAGGAAGACCAGGTTACTTCGGCACCCAGTTCAATCAATGTTTCAATCAGCACGGCCGTTTGAATGGTCATGTGCAGACATCCGGCAATACGTGCACCTTTTAACGGCTTTTGTGTGCCAAATTCCTCACGGAGGGCCATTAAACCGGGCATTTCTGCCTCAGCCAATTTGATTTCCTTACGGCCCCATTCTGCCAGTGAAAGGTCTTTAACCTTGAATTTTGTTTGATCTGTAATTGTCATTTGTATGTGATTTCAATTTTGGAACACAAAAGTAGCATAATGGTTTAAGATTTACCATTATTTAGATGAATTGGAAAAGTTAAGTACCTGATAAACAAATGAATTAATATACTGTTGAACTTATTGATCAATTTCATTCGTTTTCATTCAAAATTTATAACCATGAGCAAACCTGTAATCAAAATAGATATCGTGTCAGATGTTGTATGCCCGTGGTGTTATATCGGCAAGCGAAGGATTGAGAAGGCGATGAAAGAGCTCAATGCTGAATTTGATTTTGATGTCAGCTACCTGCCCTTTGAGTTGAACCCACAAACTCCGAAGGAAGGATTCAATCAGAAAGAATATCTGATCCAGGAAATTCGGGAGTGAAGAAAAATATAATCAGATCATAAGCCATGTAACCAGCGCAGCGGCAGAAGAAGGCCTGCAATTCAATTTTGACAAACAAAGCATTTCTCCCAACACCCGAGACGCTCATCGTGTGATCTTGTATGCAAAAAAAGAAGGAAAGCAACTACAGGTAAAAGAAGCTTTTATGAGCGCCTACTTTGAGCAAGGTATTGATCTCACCAAAAAAGTAAAATCTTATAGCAGTGGCTTCCTCCACCGGACTGGATGCTGCGCGCGTTGATTCATTTCTTGATTCGCAGGAAGGATTACAGGAAGTAATTCAGATGGAGCAACAAAACCATCAGCGGGGTGTAAGTGGTGTGCCGTTTTATATTATCAACAATCAATATGGAATTTCCGGTGCGCAGCCTTCGGATGTTTTTGTGAATGCACTTAAAAAAATCGGCTCAGAGGTAATCACCACTGACAGGGAAGCATGTGAAACAGACGGCAAGAATTGCTGATTGATAAATTACTTTTTTATAAGTTCGGTATCCTTGATAATGGCTGTGTACACACTGGTCTTTCCATCATCCATACGTGTCCATACGGGTGCTATCACCCCTTTGTATGCCGCAATATTGGTATAGTCTCCAAAGAACCTGGTATCGCTTGGAACAAAAGGGCTTTCACTGATTTTTGTTTCAGTAAATGTATTCCCCCCATCAGTCGAGTATGCGAGGTAAACATCGGTTTGCAAATCATCATAGGCCCTGCGATCGTAATAAACGATGTAGATATTACCTGTGCCTTCATCGACTGACATCCACGGAAGAAACTGATGCTTGCCAGGTTTATCCTGATTGATGCGCATCGGTTGTGTCCACATATCGCCATAGTTGGTTGATCGCATAAACCAGATGTCAGTGTCATCAGTGCCATTTCGCTGGTCGGCCCACACCAGATACAAGCTGTTTTGAAAGCGGCCTTTACTGTTATCAATCATCAACACGGGCATACCATTGCTTCGGTCAAGTCCTGGTATATCCATCGCCCAGCCACCTTCCTGTTTTGCAATCAGTAAATCATTGGTGAGCCAGGTTAACCCACCATCGAAAGAACGATCAAAATAAATATTGCCATGACTGGCCCACGCCACAGAAACGCGACCTTCATTATCGATGGCCGGCACGGCACCTTCTGCCGTGTTGTCATCATCCATGCAATCTCCCGGATTTTGATTAATCTGTACTGGCTTCGACCATTTTTTTCCTTCGCTTGAAGACATGCTAAACATGATGTTCGAATGACAATTCGGATCATCCAGTCCATACTTATCAAACTGAGTCCAGGTGGTGTAAACAAATTGCTTGCGCGGATGCACGGCCGGCCATGGTTTATCCTGATCTTTCGGAGGATTATGTCCAATGGACGCACCATCGCTCCAGGTCTTGCCTCCATCGGTTGACTTCTGACAAACAATACGATCAAGCCATGCCTCATTATTTCTACCCTGCTTGCTTGGATCTGCCAGATGAAAATAATAAATATCACCTTTCAGCATCTGAAATCAAGGCAGGATCACCATATACTCCATAGGGAGATTCCAATTTGGATTCGCTCCAGGTTCTCTCCACCATCCATGGTATAAATCGCTCGATCCAGCACAACACCGGCCACAATGTTCTTTGGGTTTTTTTTGTTGATGGTAATACTCGGCTCAACAGGCGGATACACGCCATCAACCTGCTCTGCCAGTTTAATATTTTTGAACTGACCGAAGACTGTCACATGAGCTATCAGCAATATTGCGAGACTTATAAACTTCATAATTCCTGTTGGTAATATTTCGCCTAAGATACTTTAAAAAAAATTGAAACTTTATTCACTGGTGAAACAGGAAATCACTTTTATAGGGAAGCAGGAATGGCGTTTATTTTTCGTCTGCACCATTTTCAACTACCTGCGAACCAATACATCGAATCCTGCTTACCACGTGATTTACTCTGATGTTCTTTAACCAGAAATGCGTGAGGGTTTGATTACCTAAACAAAAGTGCTTATTCATTTGAAAAGCAGCACATTCATATCTGGGAGGAAATACTGTTCAGAAAACCGGAATATAACCTGACCGGAATTTTAAAAATCCCTCCATCTGTTTTTGAAAAAGATTAAACATTATGACCCTGAGTGTGTTTATAGTCCATAACTCAAACAAGAAAACTATGAAAACAAGAAATTCACTCCTCCTCGTGGGCGCTTTCGCCCTTTTTGCGATCATCATCACCAGCTGTGGCGATGGTGGAAAAGCGGCAAGAGAAAAAGCAACGATGGATTCAATCCGTGTTGCTGATTCATTGACTGCCGTTCAGCGTGTTGCTGATTCACTCGCTGCATTGCCCAAGACCATTGCAGAAACTGCCATTAACACGCCAAGCCTGAGCACACTTGTTGCTGCACTTTCTGCTGGTGAGCTGGTAGAAGTATTCAAAGGAACTGATGCTTTCACGGTATTCGCTCCAACAAACGAAGCGTTTGCTGCCATTCAGTCTACGGTTGACATGCTGCTGAAAGCTGAAAACAAAAGCAAACTTCAGAGTGTGTTGAAATATCATGTAGTTGCTGGCACGTACAAGGCTGCTGACCTGAAAGATGGTCAGGAACTGACCACACTTCAGGGCGAAAAACTGAAAGTTGCCATTAAAGACGGAAAAGTAACTGTCGGTGGTGCTGAAGTGGTTGCGGCTGATGTTGCAGTAAGCAACGGTGTTGTTCACGTAATCAGCGGTGTAGTTGTACCTAAGAAGATGTAATTCAAATACGATTTCTTTTTTAGGAAAAAGACCCTTCTGAAATTCAGGAGGGTCTTTTGTTTTTGATCTATTTTGCTTTTTCGCAATCAATGCGGATCTTATCGGCCACGAATGATAGCCGAATCAAAAAACTATACACTCACCGTTGCCGTCACGCTGGTCATTGCAAACATGATTGGCACCGGAGTGTTTACTTCACTCGGCTATCAGGTGGGGCCACTGCCTTCTGGCTTTGCCATTATGATGCTATGGTTGCTCGGTGGCGTGGTGGCATTGTCAGGTGCACTGACCTATGCAGAAATTGCCACCACATTAAAGCGCTCTGGTGGAGAATATCTGTACCTGTCAAAAATTTTTCATCCTTCACTGGGCTTCTTAAGTGGGTGGATGAGTTCAATTGTTGGCTTTGCCGGAGCGATTTCGGCCGTAGCCATTGCCATTGGAGAATATGCCACCGAAGCAACCGGTGTATCCACGAAAGTAATTGCCGTAATCGCCATTGTTGCCGTATCATTCGTGCACTGGTTTGGTGTGAAGACAGGAGGCCGCGTGCAAACCATGCTTACTGCCCTTAAACTTTCGTTGATTGCTTTCTTTTGCATCGCTCCGTTTTTTATTCACTCAGTTCCAAAAACAGATATACATTTTCTTCCACAGCCGGGTGACTGGAACCTGATACTCAGTTCAGGCTTTGCCGTGTCGCTGGTATTTGTTGTTTATGCCTACACGGGATGGAATGCATCGGCCTACATCGCAGGCAACCTGGACAACCCACGTAAAAATTTACCGAAGTCGCTGATAGCCGGAACGCTGATTGTGGTGTTCATTTACCTTGCACTCAACGGAATGTTTTTATACACGGCCACCTTCGAAGAACTTCAGGGACAAAATGATATTGGCAATGTGGTGGCACACAAACTTTTTGGAACTACTGCAGGCACCATCTTCGCAGGCATTTTCAGTTTCGCGCTGCTCTCCACACTAAGCGCCATGACCATTGCGGGGCCACGCGTGATCGAAGCCATGGGCGATGATTATAAACTGTTGCAATCCTTCTCGGTAAAGAACCGCTATCAGATGCCTTACGTGGCTATACTCGCGCAGGCAGGGTGGTCCATCTTTCTGGTACTGGTGAGTTCATTCAAGGAAATCATTCAATACATATCGGTGAGCCTCTCCTTTTTTTCCATGCTTACCGTGTTCGGGATTTTCTTTTTACGGAAAATCCCGAACACCACCGATCATTTCAAAACTCCTTTGTATCCGGTTCCTCCCATGATCTTTATCATCTGCACTTCGTGGATGATTTATTACGTGGCCGTGGAAGATGTTAAAATAATATTTTACTCATTAGGCACGATGGTGCCCGGCTGGCTGCTTTATCTCGCATCCTCAAAATACAATCTGAATAGATAAACCGGGGCTGACTAAAAAAAGGCAATAAATATATCGAAGCGTCATACCAGGCAAGTTAATAGCAAATACAACTTAAAGCTTTCATACACGGCCCGGTATCCCGAAATAAGAAGCACAGAAGAAACAATAAAAATAAGACCAATGATGTGATATCCATCTTTGAAAGCCGCGTGCTACTTTCACGGGATACCGGGTCGCGCCACGCTTTGATTCAAATTCCTCCAATCCTTATTTCAACTGTTTTTCAATTGACTATTTATCCTGCTTGCCCGGTATGACACCCTGAATATAAAGTCACAAAATAAATGCGGAGGTCTGGGTAGGAGACTCCGCCTGGAAAAAGATTTTTCATAGGTATACCCGCAAATTACTTCATCGGGATCCCGGTTAGCGTTTTAAAGTCTTGTGTGTATTGTCCTTTCAGCTAACTTGACCGGGATGACAATTTCATAGCAGAATTGCTCTCCTTTGCGAAGACTCCACCTGAAAAAGAAGTGCCTGTTTGAAACCCAATGACAATACCGGAAAAGAGTCATTTGCCACCCACACAAATTCGTTTCGCATACTGTTAAACTTTTACTTACTTCCAGCATTAATCCCATCCACTATGAAATATCTTTTTGGTTTACTGTTACTCATCGGCACAGTTTCCCAGGCTCAAACCATCACCGGTTTTTCCAGCGGTTCCAGTGCAGAGACAAAAACAGACTGAAGCCGTTTTCCTTGACCAGCAGGAAAGTGAACGCTTTAAAAATCATTTGAAAACACTTACGAAAGAACCACACATAGCCGGCACCAAAGCCAATGAACGCGTACGCGATTACATGGCCGATGTCATGCGCAACGCAGGATTGCAGGTAGAAATTTTCCCCTACGATATTTACCTGCCCGTTATGCCTGGCACCGCTTCCGCTGAACTGGTTGAACCGATTCGCATGCCGCTCAACAGTAAAGAATACATCCATAAAGAAGATGCATTTTCATCCGACCCCAATTTATCCCATCGGCTTCAATGCCTACACCGGATCGGGTGATGTAACGGCTGAAGTAGTCTATGCCAACTATGGCCGCAAGGAAGATTTTGAAAAACTTGACCGCGATGGGCATCTCCGTGAAAGGAAAAATTGTGATCGCCCGCTATGGCGGAAACTTCCGTGGCTATAAAGCAAAATATGCCGAAGCCAATGGCGCGGCAGGTCTCATCATTTTCACCGACCCGGGCGACAGTGGCTATGCAAAGGGACTCGTGTATCCCGAAGGACCCTTCTATGATGAAAGTGGCATTCAGCGCGGTTCATTATTAACACTGGACTGGACGGGCGATCCATTAACTCCTTTTGAACCAGCATTACCCATCGATGCAAAGAATAAAAAACAAAAAATCGTGCGTAAAAAACCCGAAGAAGTAACGGGCATGCACAACATACCCGTGATACCGTTGCCGTATGGATCAGCGAAAGAAATTTTTGCACGCATGAAAGGCAAGGCCGTGCCGGCAGGATGGCAGGGAGGATTGCCTTACACCTATCGCATCGAAGGTGGACCTGAGCTTAAAGTGCGCGTGAACGTGCAACAGAAAAGGGAAATACAACGCGTATACAACGTAGTGGGCACGCTGGTGGGTGCTGAACTTCCCAACGAATGGATCATTGCCGGTGCTCATTATGATTCGTGGGGCTTTGGCGCCACCGACCCCAACAGCGGCACTGCCATGTTGCTCGCATTGAGCGAATCGCTTGGCAAACTTTCTCAGGCAGGGTATAAACCCAGGCGCACCATCAAGATTGCGCACTGGGATGCCGAAGAACAAGGTGTGATTGCATCCACTGAATGGGTAGAACAATTCCGCGATGAACTCAACGCAAAAGGCGTGGCATACTTCAATGCGGATGGTGCCGTGTCTGGAAGAAGTTTTGGTGCCGCCTCCAGTCCTTCATTGAAAAGTTTATCCATGGATGCAACCAAAGTTGTACAATATCCAGATTCATCAAAAACCGTTTACGAACACTGGCTTGGCAACCGTGGCTTAAAAGAACCACCACTCGGAAACTTAGGCGGTGGCTCTGATCACATTGCCTTCTATACACACGTGGGCATTCCTTCATGGGGTGGTGGCACGGGTGGCCCTTCTATCTATCATTCCAACCACGACAGCTTTTCATTTTACGAACGCTTTGCGGATCCTACTTTTAAAATGGGACCTCTCGTGGAGCAGGTGTTTGGTGTGATGGCCCTGCGCCTTGCCAATGCCGATGTGTTTCCCTATGACGTTAGCCGCTATGGCACCGATTTAAGAACACACTTTGAAGGACTGCAGAAACTGACGAAGGCCTACGATAAATCTGACAATGCATTTTCATTTGACGCGCTGATCAAGGCTGCCGATGAGTTGAAAAAAGCTGGCGAAGAAAGTGAAGCAGCCCTGGTGAATGCGAATGAAGCCAACAAAAAAGCGATCAACGCAGAACTGCTTTTGCTGGAACGACAGTGGATTGACAAACAGGGAATGCCCTATGGAAACTGGTATCGCTCACTCTATGCTTCACCTGATCCCTACAGTGGTTATGCCTCATGGATGCTGCCCGGTTTTCAGTACGAAGTCGCGAATAAATCTACCACCAACCTGAACATGTGGGAACAGAAATACCTCGATGCCATGGCAAGATTGAAAACCAAAATGGAGACGATCACGAAGCTGGCGAAGTAATATTTAGCGCTTACTGTTTTCAGAGAAGCCGTTCAGACCGAACGGCTTTTTTAATGAACACATGATAAATTCAGATTATGGTAAGAGAAGGTACTAAACCAGGGCCCAGATTTATCATAAAAGTTTATATTTAAAGGATGGAAAAAATCATCCTTAGCAAGCCATATTGGGTGGATAAGGCTGATAAATTCATCCTTATAAACAAGTTAGGCACAATAATGACGAACGACCAAACGGGCCAAAAATGAGTGGAATTTTGAAAATAATAACCTTGACAATTATTTCAATCGGAATGGTTTGGGGACTTACTTCGGCATTTCAGACAACTGACTCATTGACAAAAGACCAAGCGATTAAACTTGCGGAAAAATTTGTAATTGACAACGGATACACAAATTTACCGGCAGACAAGTCAAAACTGAGTTATGAACTTTTTGACCAATACGAAAACAATGTTGACAGCATTCTCAATCAAAGACGGAACACACTTCAACCAAAAGCGTTTTGTATAAGTGAAAGCCAAGACAGGTGGGACGTTGGATTTTTAGCGACAAGAATTGACTTAAGCAAACTTGACTCAACACAACGACAATCGGACTTATCTGGACGTGCTGTAATTGTGATGAAAAATGGAAAGGAAATAAGAATTACTCACAAAGACCCTTTATTCTCACATTTTAAAAAACTATGAAGGACAAACAAATTACTGTGCCTAACACGGGTTTTGCGTTAGTGGGCGGAAAGTAAAAATAGAAATAGTTGAGCAATTAATAAACTTTGGTGTTGGCAGACAGTTTTCGGTTTCAAGAGCCCACAACGCAATGCCGAAAACCGTTTGGTGCAAGCGTTGTATCCGACAAAACATCATTACAAATTCAGAGACACAATGGAATTATTTCCAGTTTGCGAGTTAACTGTATGAAACAATTATTGAAATTGGACAAGAGAGAGAAACAGTCATAAAAAAACAGAGCTAATGGAACCATATAAAATTCAAATTATTGAGACCACTGTAGTAATTGCAGGCTACATCATTACCCACTATATAACTAAAACATTCGTCAATAATTCTTTAAAGCAAACTCACCTACAACGCGGTAGAAGAAAAATGATTATCAAAGCTGTTCACTTGTTGTCTTTTCTAACAGCTACCGTTTTATTATCTGCTATATGGGGACTTAAACAAAATGAAATTGCTGTTTTTGTAGGAACTATTCTAACGGCTTTAGGTATTGCTTTTTTTGCTCAATGGTCGTTACTCTCAAATATAACATCAAGCTTATTGCTGTTTTTTAATCACCCTGTAAAAATTGGAGACACAATAAAACTCTTAGATAAAGATTATCCATTTGAGGGTGAAGTTACCGATTTGACCTATTTTTTTGTTCATCTTAAAACAGAAGATGGGGAAATAATAACAATACCGAATTCTCTTTTATTGCAAAAATCAGTTTCAGTTGTTGAAAAGAATAACACTTCAAAATCAAAGATTGAATGAGACAAGTGTTATTTGCAGTAATTATTCTTAATCTTTAGACCAATAGAACTGTTGCACAAACCATTGATTTGGGCAGTTGGAACATCCTGAATTTAAAATACTACCATAATGACAAACTCAGCTTTTTTGCAGAAACACAACAACGTTCGTTAAAATTTTATAGCAACTTTCACTATTACGAATATAAGGGCGGCATTAACTACAAAGTTCACAAAAACGCTAAACTGACTTTGGGCGCAGGTAGTTATCAAACCTACAAGGAAGGTGGCGATTTTGTTTCTTGTAATAGGCTTTTGCTGTGACATTTTCAGGAAATCTAATTCAAAAGAAGACAACGATAATGAAATAAAAGACAATTAAGAAAACAGAAACGCCAGCACCAATTGCTACAAGCAATGCCAACGAAAATAAATTAAATTTGTAAACTAATAACTAAAGGAAAACATATGAAAACAACTTTTTGTAATACAATTCTATTTGCAATGATTTTGATTGCAACGAGTGGTAATTTATTTGCACAAGATGATGCTGACGGATGTAAAGACCACCCAATGTTTAACCGAATGCCAAACTATTATTTATATGACTGTAAAGAAGTCGAGTTTGGTTCTATGAAATTTCCTGTGGGTGCCCCTGACCCTCAAAAAGATAACTTAACAAAAGTGGAGAACATTGAAGGGAAAATAATGGTATTTAATTACCTGTTAATGGATGATAAAAAGCCTGCTTCAGGCTTGCAAATACTCCGTAATTTTCAAAATGCTTCGCAACAAAACGGTGGAGTCATCAAAGGTGAATATCAAGGATGGTGCACAGGAGCTTATGTATATGGAGGTGATATTAGCGAAGGCCTTATCCCTTTTGGTAATGGTTGCACCAATTGGGGGCAAACTATTAAATTCGCTAAAGACAATAAAGAAATTTGGATATATGTTCAGATGTCAGGTAATGGAGAAGGATATGATATGGTAATAGTTGAAAAAGAAGCCATGAATCAAGATATTCAAGCGAACGAAATGTTTGACAAAATTAACTCTGGTAATGCTCTAACATTATACATCAACTTTGAATCAGGTAAATATGCGATAAAAAGTGAGTCACAAAGTATTATAGATGAATTATATAAAATGTTAAGCAGCAATCCAACGTTGAAAATTATTATTGAAGGACATACCGATAATGTCGGCAACTCTGCTTCAAATAAGACACTATCTGAGCACCGGGCAACAAGTGTTAAAACTTCGCTTGTAAACAAGGGTATTTCGGCAGACCGAATAAAAAGCATTGGCTTTGGTCAGGAAAAACCTATCGCTGACAATTCAACAGAAGAAGGGAAAGCAAAAAACAGACGTGTAGAGATTAAAAAACAATAACACCAGGTACGAACAGGCGTTTGCCGTAATGGCGGCTGAAGTGCTTCTATGAAATCCGTCAGCTGACGGATACAAAATTCAACTTCAGGAATTCTATTTTACTTTGGTGCTAACAATCCGCCACATCGCCAAGCGTGGAACCGTTGTGTGTAACCTAAAAGAAACGAACGGGTGACAGAATTAGAACTCATAATTGACTTACATAAAAATTCCGAAAGACAAGGACCAGGAAGCGAAAATGACACGCTGAAAGCACTTGGATTTTTGAACTTGCCGACAGACCAAAATTTAAAAGTAGCAGACATTGGCTGTGGTTCAGGTGGTCAGACGATTACACTTGTCAAAAACTTAAATGGACAAATAACAGCAGTTGACTTGTTTCCAGAATTTTTGAATGAACTCAACAAAAAATCTCAAAAATTAGGATTGACAGACAAAATCGTTACGCTTGAAAAGTCAATGGACGATTTACCTTTCAAAAAAGATGAATTTGACCTCATTTGGTCAGAAGGTGCTATTTATAATATTGGATTTGAAAACGGACTGAAAAAATGGAGAGACTATTTGAAAGTCGATGGCTATTTGGCTGTGAGTGAAATCACATGGATAACTCAATCCCGACCAGAAGAAATAGAAAAATTTTGGAAAGAAGAATATCCTGAAATTGATATCGCTTCAAATAAAATCAAGCAGTTAGAAAACAATGGTTACACACTGGTAGGTTACTTTTATTTGAGTCAAGACAGTTGGATTGAAAACTATTACAAACCAATGGAAGCAAGATTTGAGACTTTTATAAATCGAAACAATAATTCAGGACTTGCCAAAAAAGTAGTTGACGACAATAAAGCTGAAATTGACATGTATCAAAAATTCAAGAAATATTACAGCTACGGATTTTACATAGCAAGAAAAAATGAATAAAAGACTACACGCAGAACGTAATGTGTAAACCTATGACGACAGATACCGACAAGAAAAAACTTATTGAACTGCTTGACAAAGCGGAGCACATGGCTGGGCAATTTTCTGGTGGTTACAGTGGGCAATTTTTCTCAGCAGAAGAATTTCATTCGGCTCTGGTTGACAGCATTTCAAAACTTAAAAGCGGTGACAATTCTCAACTTGATAAACTTAACCTATGGTTTATGCCTACTTCTTGCTGGGATGACTTTACAGGCAGTGACGGACAAGAACTGGCAAATCAAATAAGTGACCTGTTGGTTAAAATGATAAATGATCATGTTAGCTTCTCCTAAAACCGGACCGTTAAAGATTAGACGAAAAGTCAAATTAACAACGTCTGGTTAAGGGGATCGTACAAGGCTAAAAGAGTACATTTAGAAAAAAAATGATTTTCAAGGTAACCGTCTCAGCAATCTATCAATGTTCCCTTGAAAGAGCATTTAAAACACCGATGCTTTGTGATGTGTCAAAAGTCCATACGGGTTATGGCATTATGCCAAGCGTAACGCATACGACTGATGATGAACACTGGGGAAAACCGGGTTCCAGAAAAAAAGTGTATGTGGCAAAATCACTCTCACAAAAAGGTGGCTTTGCTTCGGTTGACACGGTGCTTGAACGAATTGAAAACCAGTACTGGAAATTTCAGGTTGACGAATTTCAATCCTGGATGCTGGGCTTTTATAAATTCACAGGCGAATGGAAAACCGATCCACTTGAACAAAATAAAATCCAGGTTGAGTACACGTATTCATTACATTCAAACATGCCAGTTCTTTATCCGTTAAACTGGTTGTTGCAACGCTATTCTGGAAAACCTATATGAAACGGGTATTGGAGAATGTACGAAACATGGCGTATAGCCATGAACCCTATGTGTATGCATGATAAAAATCCACATTCATGGCGGAGTCTTCGTTCAGATGTGTGTTTATAAAATGTTATTTTAGCATTACCTAAAAATCAATCGCAGAGTCCGAAGCGAGACTCCGGGTGAAAGAAAACATTTGTGTTGAAAATCGCCCGAAACCGTTCACGACAAAAATTTCAATTATGCCAATGCGTGTAATACAATTTTTCAAATATCAAGTCTACAAAACCATGACTTTTGAAATAGAAAAGTCGCAGACTGAAACCATCGATCTTCTTAAGAAGAGGCTAAAATGGACGGTAAAAAGCCTGGATGACAGAATAACGATTTCGTCAACAGGTGGTGATTTTGGTCGTAGTCATATTGACGTGTTCCTTCACCCAATCTCTGAACGAAAAACTAAAATAGTATTTACACTCCACACCCTTATACACCTGGTCAACTATGTGCTTATCCCGGTGTTTTTTCTTTTCCTGATCGTAAAAATGTTAATGATCGACTCGTCAGATTCCTCCAAAGTAAACTCAATCGTATTTGTGATTATAATTCTGGGAGTGGGTATTGTTTGGTTGATTCTTCTTTTTCATGAATATGGTTCGAGGTTCTTCACCAGGCGCTTTATTGAAAGGCTTATAAAAGATATTAGCAAATAAAGAGGAGTAGCATGTATCGGAGTTTTCGCACTAAGGTGTGTTTATAAAATAATAGTTTCGCTTGAAAATCAATCGCGGAGTCCGAAGCGAGACTCCACGTGGAAGAAAGAAAAGAATGAACCCGATTACTAAACCAATGCAAAATCAACTTGTAATTAAGGAGGCTCAACATGTAGAGGATTTTGCGGCAGCCCGGGAACTGATACTCGAATATGTTACCTGGCTTGGCATTGATTTATCATTTCAGAATATTGATCAGGAAATGAACACCCTGCCCGCCACGTATGGAAATAAAGATGGCCGGTTATTTATGGCATTCATCAATGGCCAGGCCGTTGGCATTGCCGGAATAAAAAGATTCAATGACACCGACTGTGAAGTGAAGCGGATGTATGTAAAACCCGCGAGCAGGGGTTTGGGAATTGGTAAACGATTGCTGATGGAATGCATTGACATGGCAAAAAAATTAAATTACTGCACCATTAAACTGGATTCCGCGGCCTTTATGAAATCAGCCATAAAAATTTACACCGAATGTGGTTTCATTGAAATTCCTGCATACCGCTATAATCCACATGAAGAAGCAAAATACTTTGAACTGGTGTTAGCTGGCAGATGAACAGATTATACAGGGTTCACTATGTAGCAGACCCCATTCCTAGCGGAGTCTTCGCACTGTTGTGTTTAAAAAATGTTAGTTTCGTTTTGTTGAAAAATGAATCGCGGAGCCCGAAGCGAGACTCCGCGTGGAAGAGAGAACAGATTATACAGGGTTCGCTAAGAAGCAGGCCGTAAGCAGATAGCAGTCGGCAGTATGAGATCACCGTTGACAAAATTATCAATTGAAAATAAATGAAACATAAAGCAAAATCAATCAGGCCTTTTATCGGTGCCGAAAATTTTGAGTTGTCGCGGAGCTTTTACAAAGACCTTGGTTTTCAGGAAAGCATCCTGAGTCATAACCTGTCATACTTTAAAACGGAAGGAATAGGATTTTATTTACAGGATGCCTACGTGAAAGACTGGATCGATAATTCCATGATTTTTATGGAAGTGGAAGATGTTGACCGGCACTGGAACGAACTGCTGGGGCTGGATCTGCCCGGCAAATACAAAGGTGTACGACTTACTCCTGTCAAAGTATACGACTGGGGCCGTGAATGTTTTTTGCACGATCCGTCAGGAATACTATGGCATTTTGGAGAGTTTTTTTAATTGCATCTCCGGACTCACCCCCGTTACATCAGTTCAGATCCTTCATTCATAGCGGATACTTCGCACTGAAGTGTGTTTATAAAATATTAGTTTCGTATTGCTTAAAAATCAATTGCGAAGTCCGAAGCGAGACTCTGTGTGGAAAATAAATTTGAAATTTTAATTTTCCACCTTATAGGAAGCTTTTTCAGATGGGTCGCCTGACTTAGCATAGTTGTATCCTAAAAAGAATAGATCACTTTCAAACGTCAGGTTTCAGATCATAAATGCTTCGGATGGATTCAAATTCTTTCTCCATATCCAATCCCAGGTCAATAATTTTTCCGGTGCGTACATCAAATACCCATCCGTGAATCTGAGGAAACTGCGTTTTATACCAAGACTTCTGTACATGATCGATCTTAATAATATTGATGCACTGTTCCCTAACGTTGAACTCTACCAACCGATCAAATCTCTTTTGCGTATCATTCATATCGTCCAGTTCTTTCTGGTGCAATCGGTACACATCGCGCAAGGTTTGAAGCCAGCTGTTTAACTGGCCCATATCGCTCGGGTTCAGCGCAGCCTTTATACCACCACACTCATAATGCCCGCAGACAATAATATGCTTGACCTTCAGATGCTCAACTGCATATTGAACAACTGCATTTAAATTGTTATCCGTGCTCACCACCAGATTGGCAATGTTGCGATGAATAAAGACTTCACCGGGTTTCAGGCCCATTAAATCTTCGGCTGTTACACGACTATCCGAACAACCGATGTACAAAAATTCAGGATGTTGGCCCGCTGATAGTTTGGTGAAATAATCGGGATCAATCGACAACTTATCTGCAACCCACTTTTTATTGTTTTCAAATACTTTGTCAAACATAATTATTAAGGGTTAGACCAAAATATTATTTTCCGGTTTTAATGGGGCGGGTATATTATCCATGCCAAACATTTCTTTCAGATCGATTTCAATGTTTCTTGAGATAGCTGTAATCGGTACGTCATTAGCACTTCCCTCAAAAGGGCTTTCTGTTGATTCTCCTATTTTCTCCAATGTGGTAAAGATCCATCCCGACAAAACACTAAATGGGATGGCAAGCCAGAAGAAATCTCCCATACTGTCGAACTCATGGAACATACCCAACGGAATGAGGCATACAAATATTCTGGTAAAATATAAATTGAGAGTTGCGTATTGCCGCGGATAGGGAAAGTTTTTGATCCGCTCGGAAACTCCCTGCTGGTTATAGAATTCCAACAATATCTTTTCCAATTCCATGTGACGAAAGTCTTCAATCAAGCCTGCATCCAATAGTTTTCGCAATTCGCCAGACTGCAAGGAAATAATTTGCGCTGCCTTATTGCTCTTAGTCATAATGAACTCGACTTCTTCAGGGGATAGATAAACCGAGAGATCTTTTCTCAAATCCCCTGTCTGCTCAGGAACTGAGAACCATTTGTCTTTATATTCTGCATTGTGCTTTTTGGTGATGGCTTCCCACGTCCGTGGTTCCCGCAGGCTGTAGCGCAAAGCAGTCAGATAGGCTAAGTGCCTGTTAACAAAACCTATCTTAATCGCACGTAATTCATTTTCAGGAAGTGGATGAATTGCATGCTTAATGGTGATATAATCCTTCAGCATAATGCCCCACCCCCTACTCGCGTTAACAATGGCGCCCCAGGCTTTTCGTGCTTCCCACATCCGGTCATAAGAAGCATTATTTTTAAAACCAACAACAAAGGCTACGGCAGTACCCAACAACGCAATCGGCAACCAGGGAAGTGCCAGCCATGTCCAGCCTAACAATTTATAACATAAGGTGGGAACTGCAGCGATTACCAGTAATTCAAAAATATCCCTGCGAGTCCAATAAAGAACTTCTTTGAACGTATAATTTCTGCCTGCGTGCATGGTGAAAATATTAATTTAAAGACTAATCTAAATGAATTGAAACGTTAACTGTAATTTAACGCCTGATTAAATTAATTCCAAAGAGCCTGCTCCCAAGTTAATCATCCCCTACAAATTCTGTTTGTATACTCAAAGGCTACCCTCAGAAATTTTCATGAATGAACTTTTTCGTTTTGTAAGCCCGCAGCAAGTAAAACATGATTAATCCAATCGGCCCAAAAAAGAAAGTAAAGAGCAAACACGGAACGATCATCACATGCGGCATTCCATTTTTCTGGCCGTTGCTCAATTCCCAGCTTCCAATAAACAAATCAAATACGAGGTAGTGAACCCACCCCGCAGTAACGCCCCACGGACTCGTGAACAGTTGCATGACACCTTGTAACGAACTGAAATTTCCTTCGCCCTCACCAAAAAACAGGGTAATAATGGTGAGGTAAACCAGGCCCAGCATGAGTGGCAGTATTCCGGAGAGTACAATTGTTTTTGTCCAGCGCCAGCGCGGGGCAACGATCAGCAGAAGCCAGCCGAAGGGGGCAATGCTATTGCAGATTTGAAAAACTAATTCGGGTTTCATAAGGGATTATCCAGGTGTGAGTATAAAGTAAGCGTATAAGTGCCGAAGATCGGAATTTAATCGTTGTAGTTATTTCAAAATCTGAGTCTCGAGGTAAAGGTACTATATACGATTTCACATCGCTGGCAGAAAAATCGGATACACCTTGGTTGCCGGATACATCCCTCATTCATGACGGAGTCTACTAACAGATTTATGTTTATAAAATGTTATTTTTGTGTTATGTAAAAATCAATCGCGGAGTCCGAAGCGAGACTCCCGTGGAAGACATTATGTTACTTATACCGCTTTAGTTTCTTCACTTGTTCGGTAGTAGCTGGCTTCACCATAAGTGCAGCACCACCTCCGGGTGCAAGTTTCAATTTGATCAACGTCTTACTGGTGACGGTATAGGTTTGTATCGCATAGGCCATGGGATTTGTTTGCCAGTGACTGTCAGGCGCATCGCCATAGATGGTTACCACCCACGTTTTATTCGGTTCGAGAAAACTAAAACTTACCGGTACATCTCGTTTGTTTTCATCGGTGATCGCTCCGATAAACCAGGCTTCCTTTCCTTTTTGTTTGCGCGCGGTGACAATGTAATCGCCCGGCTCTGCCTCCAGCACTTTTGTATCATCCCAGTCCACAGGCACATCTTTGATGAACTGAAATGCATCCAGGTGTTTCTCATAATTCTCTGGTAAGTCAGCAGCCATTTGCAACGGACTGTACATGGTTACATATAACGCCAGCTGTTTGGCCAGAGTAGTGTGCACCTGGTATTTGTTTCCGGTGTTATAGTAATCCAGTTTGATCTGAAAAATTCCCGGAGTATAATCCATCGGGCCACCCATGAGCCTGGTGAATGGTAAAATGGTTTCGTGCTCAGGCGGGTTGCCGCTGCTCCACGCATTAAACTCATTGCCCCGGGCAGCTTCACTCGCCAACCAGTTGGGATACGTGCGATGTAAACCTGTTGGTCTTACTGATTCGTGGGAATCAAGCATTATTTTATTGCCAGCAAATTTTTCGGCTACGCGCGTAAAGTGATTCACCATCCATTGGCCATCATGAAACTCACCACGTGGAATGATGCGTCCTACATAGCCCGTTTTTACTGCATCATAGTCATGCTCTTTCATAAACCGTATTGCCTGATCTATTCTTCGCTCATAGTTGGTTACTGAACCTGACGTCTCATGGTGCATGATCAGTTTCACTCCTTTCTCCTTCGCATAGCGCTGCAGCTCATTCACATCAAAGTCGGGATACGGTGTGGTGAAGTCAAACACCTCTTCCTTCCAGTTGCCGGCCCAGTCCTCCCAGCCTACATTCCATCCTTCCACCAATACACCATCGAGTCCATGTCTTGAGGCAAAATCAATGAAGCGTTTGGTGTGTTGTGTAGTTGCTCCATGTTTTCCGTTGGGAGTGAGTTTATTCCAGTCTGTATTTTTTAAAATGATGTTTCCCTGATCAGCATAATTCCAGGTTGCCGTGCCCATGTGCATGCCCCACCATATCCCAACAAACTTTTGTGGTTTTATCCAGCCAGTTTCTTTGATTACCGAAGGCTCGTTGAGATTGAGAATGGTTTTTGACATCAGTAAATCCGCTGCTTTGAAACTTACCAGCAACGTACGCCATGGAGTCTGACAAGGAGTTTGCAGATAAGCTTTGCTACCAAATGCATCGGGAGCGAGTTCGGCAGAGAGTGAAAAGTTTTCCTGATTTATTCTGATATACATAGCCGGATAGTTGACCAGTGCAGCTTCATGGATCGTGATATAAAGTCCATCGGCTGTGTTCATGGTAAACGGAGTTTGCACTACATTTTTACCAATGGGTGAACGGGTTCCAATCTCAGTATACTTCACCGATTCCACAACAGCATCAACTTCACTGAGTGATGTAGTATTGTATGGATATTCATTGGTGTCATAATCGCCCGGAATCCAGAAAGACTTGTGGTTGCCGGTCATGTGAAATTGTGTGCGCTCACCGGTAACCGTGAAGTAACTTAACTTTGATTGCGCGGGAAACTCATAACGAAATCCAACACCATCATTATAAAGCCGAAAGCGAATGATCATCACCCGGCCTGTGGCAGTTTGCAAGAGATGAGCCGAAAGCTCCCTGTAATTATTTACAATCTCCTTTACTTCACCCCATACCGGATTCCATTTTTCATTCACTGACAGTGTATCAATCCTGGAAATAGTAAACCCTTCTGCCAGCGAAGGCTGGTCTTTCAAGTCCAGGCCCAGCATGCTTGATTCTGTCACTTTTTTATCGCGGATAGACAGCTGATAGGCAGGTTCACCTTTTTCGGTAAGCTGGAATTGCAGGGTTAATTTTTTATCGGGTGATGTGATGATCTGGCTGAATCCGCTGAGACAAACGAATAACAGTACGATGCTACCTGAGAATGGATTTCATATTCGAGCGTTTAATTATGATGTGAAAGTAAGTCGGCAGAAGAGATTAAAAAATGAGTTTACTCAGGTTCTGTAAATCAATAATGGTTTATTTCTCATATTCGTTGACTGCCGATCACCCAATACTCACTTTAATGGAAAAGATGAATAGAATTTCACCAGTAGCTGCTTATCTCTTCTTACTCTTTTCCATGACATTCTCTATCATTGAATGATATGCCCTGACACCTGCCCATATTTTTTCAAGCCTCGCCCTCATGATACGAAAGCACTTGCGACATTGATCGTGGCCAGCCCCGCGGGTTTTAAGATGATACCCGTGTTTAGTGATACGCTGATTGTAAAAGACGGCACTACCAGGTATCGCTATCCGTTGATCATTCCCATTGTTTGAACTTCATTGAATCTCTTTGTCGGATATATCCTATACTTGCTCTTTGAAAACATTCATCCAATACATGATCCATAAAAAAACCAGTGACAGCAGGTTTATTGTCAGAAATGCCACCCTGGCCGATGTGAATCAGATGGCTCAGCTCCAGCTCATTTGTTTCCCTACGCTCGCAACCGATGAACTGTTAACAAAAGAACATTATATCAATCACCTGAAAGTATTTCCCGAAGGGCAGTTCGTTGTTACGGATAACGACACGGTAATTGCATCGTCCAGCACACTGAAAATTCACTTTCCTAAACTTGATCACACATTCATGGAGGCCACCGACAATTTGTGGATTACCAACACACACCTTGTGGATGGTGAATGGCTGTATCAGTTTGATATTGGCGTGTTACCGGCATATCGCGGACTGGGACTGTCAAAAGAATTGTATTCAACACAACAAGATCTGGCAAAATCACTGGGGATGAAAGGACAGATAACCGTAGGCATGACCATTGGCTATGCCATGTATAAAGAAAAATATTCGATTGAGGAATATTGCGAAAAGCTGAAGAACTATGAGATCACTGATCCAACCATAACACCCCAGCGCAAGGCAGGATTTAAATGGATAAAACCTATTTACAATTACTTCGAAGACCCTGCTGCCGGAAATTGCAGTGTGCTGATGGTATGGCCGCTGCCAGGCGTTAACTATAAAGAGTATTTGAATGGATAAGGATTTTTTATATTGATGAATAAAAGCATAAGTCTTATTTCCTTCAACAAGACATTTCCTGACAGACCAAAGAGTATCCGGAAAAATCGCATTCGTTACTTCGTAATATTTTGATGACATTCGTAACCAATAGCATCAAAGTCTGTATTGCCTGATATCCATTAAACTCAAGAATCCAGCATGAAATTGAAATTCTTAATTGTCTTTGCAACAGGGATTCTCTTACTCTCCGCACTCGAAAGTTGGCAAACAAAAAAGCTGACACCATGGTTACTTATTAAAACCAGTAAAATGTATTCCAGGAAATGAGCCTAAACAGAACTCTACCCAACGGTATGTTAATCTGAGCGAATCTGCCGACAAAGGCAGGTTCCATGCTGCGTGCCGGACTACAGCATGCAGGAATGTGGCCAAACTTTAAAAAATAAATATTAACACATGAAAAGTATCTTCCTTTTTATCCTGATCAGTTTAATGATGGCACCCATCCTGTATGCCCAGAATAAAACAACGGATGATAAACAACATCAGGAAATTTATACACTGATCGCTAAATACTCGGAGGCACGGGAAAAGAAAGATACCGTATTGCTAAAAAGTATTTTAACAACCGATGTCGATCAACTCGTTTCTTCCGGTGAATGGAGAAATGGCATTCAAGGTTCTGTGAAGGGTATGCTTCGCAGTTCAGAAAGCAATCCGGGATCACGAAAACTAATCGTTGAAAAAATACGATTCCTGAATAAGGAAAGCGCCATCGCAGACGCGCGATATGAAATTCAAAATACGGATGGCACCACCAGAAAAATGTGGAGTACGTTTATCGTTGTCAATCAAAAAAACAGCTGGAAGATAACTGCCATCCGGAACATGCTACCCACCGGACAGCAATGATGTATATTTTGAAATGGAAATAAATAATTATCTGAATCTAAAAATAACACAGCCCCATCCATGATTATGTTTAAAACAGTTCTAACCTATGTATTCGGTCTCTTCATGATCCTTGGTGGCGTCATGCACTTCATAAATCCGGAAATCTATAATCCTTTCATTCCCGATTTTTTACCCAAAGACCTCATCAACTATGCATCAGGGCTTTTGGAAATCATACTCGGCATTGGTGCCATGGTACCGAGCTATCGCTCAAAAGCAACCATGGGTATATTGATATTGATGCTCGCATTTTTACCCTTACACGTCATGGATGTATTTAAAGAAAATCCAGCTATCGGAAACCACCAGCTGGCACTCATCCGTTTGCCCCTTCAATTTGTTCTGATTTTATGGGCATGGTTTATCAGCAAAAAATAAAACATGCATATTGCTTCAACACCTGAGAAGAGACTTAATGGTTTATATAACCCGTAAAGTGCCCTATAATCGCCTGAACATCTCCATGGCAGTGCGCCCATTATGGTAAGGGCACTTCCATGGCCCTGCTTTATCTTCATCACGGCAAACAGTTCCATCCTGACTCACGCGCCAGTACCATTCACCTTGTTCGTGGTCGATCAGTTTCTGTTGAATGAATCGCCAGGTTTTCTGTGCGGCCTCAAAATATCTTGTATCGCCAGATAACTGCCATGCACTGATGCAACCAACAATTGCTTCTGCCTGCGGCCACCAGTGTTTATCACTATTACACACTTTTCCGTTTATCCCTTCATACATCAATCCGCCATCTGAATCCATTCCTTCACGAATGGCCGTATCCACCATAGCCAATGAGATCACTTTTATTTCATCCATCAACACTTTTTCTCCCAGCACTTCGGCCGCTTCATACAATAACCAGCTTCCTTCAATATCATGTCCGTAGGAAATAACATGAGGTTTTACGTTCCAGTGCTCATCGAAGAAAAGCTGAAAGTGAAATTCGTTATCAATAATCCTGTCACGAAAAACAAGGATCAGGTTGTGCAATTGCCTGCGTAGCGTTTCATCCTTCCAGCAACGAAAAAGGTTCGTGTACGCTTCCAGCACATGCAGGTGCGTATTCATGGTTTTCTTTTCGTTCGCATCTTTATCACTTAACCGGAGATCTTCAATTACATTCCAGTTTCGGTCAAACGCTTCAAGGTAGCCGTTATCAATACGGTCAAAACTGTATTTTTCAATCAGTTGAAAAAGTGCTATTGCCAGATCAAGTACTTCCTTCTTTCTGGTAGCGAGATAATATTCTGATAACGCATAGATGCAAAAAGCCTGTGCATAAATCTGCTTCCTCGTGTTGACGGGCTTACCCTCATAACTCACCATCCAGTAGACACCACCATTTTCCTGATCCAGGAAATGATGAACGATAAACTCATAGGCACGATCAGCCGTCTTGCGATAAGCATCAAGCGTTGACTGTTCTATAGGATGAACCGGTGACAAAGTATTTACAGCATGAGAAAATGTCCAGAGAATACGGGTGTTGAGAATAATGCCTTTGTCTGCTTTCTCATCCAGTACATCAAAGCCATCACGTCTGCCAAAGAAACCACCCTGGTTTTCATCGGGCATTTTATTCATCCAGTAAGGAAGAATATTATGTCGTGAGATCACGAATCATTTCGTCACGCAATTGTATTTGTGGAGAAATTGCAGAAAAACTCATTTCAGATTTTGTGTCATCCACGCAAGGTTCCTGGCAATAAGCGCTGATCGCTGCTTTACGGAAGTTGCCGAGCGATATTCATCTTCCGGAGTGTTGATGCAATAATCTACCAGCTTATCTATGGTAGAAGTTGCCACATGCATACGCGTGTCCGATGATCCATAATAGATAAACACATCACCATTGGCTTTCGCTACCCAGCCATTCGAAAAGGTAACATTCGATACATCGCCAACGCGCTCCTCTCCTTCCGGTGCAATGAAATGACCGCCCGGGCGGTGAATTACTTTAGATGGATCTTTCAGATCGGTCATGAACATATACAATACATAGCGAAGGCCAGCAGCCGTGTTGCGAACACCATGCGCCAGATGAAGCCAGCCTTTACTGGTTTTTACAGGTGCAGGCCCCTGACCATTCTTTACTTCCTTGATAGTGTGATAAATTTTTGGTTCAATGATTTTCTCTTCATCGATTATTGCATTTTCCATAGAGTCGCATAAGCCCCACCCGATACCTCCACCTTTTCCGGCATCGATGAAACCATCCTGAGGTCGTGTATATAATGCATACTTACCATGGATGAATTCGGGATGAAGCACTACGTTACGTTGTTGTCCTCCTTTCGTAATCAGATCTGGAAGACGCTCCCAGCTTTTCAAATCTCTTGTGCGTGCCAGGCCACATTGTGCGGTGGCCGATGACTGATCAAAGTCTTTTGCACCAGGGTCTCTTCGTTCCGTGCAAAACAATCCATAGATCCAGCCATCTTCGTGATGCACCAGACGCATATCATACACATTGGTATCGGGGTCACTGGTTTCGGGCATGGTGATGGGATAATCCCAGAACCGGAAGTTATCAATACCGTTTTCACTTTCTGCAATGGCAAAAAATGATTTGCGGTCGACACCTTCAGCGCGGACTACCAGCACAATTTTATTATTCCATTCCATCGCCCCTGAGTTGAATGCAGCATTCATTCCAATACGCTCCATTAAAAACGGATTCGTTGCCGGATTTAAATCATAGCGCCAGAATACAGGCGTATGCGCTGCGGTTACGACCGGATACTTATAGCGTTGATAAATTCCATTGCTTTCTGTTCAGTGGTTCGTTTTTGCGTGTGATCAGTTTTTCGTGATCCTGAAAAAAATTTTTTACTTTTTGAATGTGGTCGGTCATGATTATAAAATATTGAAATGGCTAATTTGCTTTTGATGGTTGCATTAATTCATCTTCGTCTTTCAGCTTGTCGTACCAGTTCTTCTTCAGAATCAATGTAGTGACCAGCAGTATGCCGATGCTCGTGACCAGCGGCAATTGTTCGCGGATGATGATATAGACCGGTATTACGGTCAGACAAATCTGCCAGATAATTCCAATAACGACATTGAACATATCTCGTTTAAAATTCTTGTTGGATCTGAATGAAGGATCTTCCTGCATCACCTTATCGTGAATGGGTTTCCAGAAACCCCATGGCCGAACATTTCTGTAAAAATTCTTCAGCACTTTTTCATCAGCGGGTGGTGCGGCATAGGTTCCGGCCAGGCAACCAATAATGGAAACTGCGAACGTGATCGGAAAATAATATAATGGCAAAACTCCTTCAAACACATAGGGAAAAACCATAGACGCAAGGATACCCGCAGCCATACCCCAGAAATATCCATGCCCGTTGAATCGCCACCAGTGCCACTTCAATACGTTGGCCGCTATATAGCCTCCATACAATGCCGATACAATCCATTGAATCACCGCGTTGATACTCATCACATACAAACCAATTAAGGTACTCAGCACAACCACGGCAAACGATATCAGGTAACTGTAATTGATCAGTTGTTTACGACTCGCATCGGGATTGATATACTTTAAATAAATATCATTGATCAGATAGGCAGGCGCGGCATTTACGGTAGACGCAAACGTAGAAATAAATGCAGCCAGCAATCCCGCAAGGAAAAGACCCATCAAACCGTTTGGAACAAATTCATTGATGGCCAGCGGCAATACTTTTTCAAAGTCGATGTTATCGCCCATGGCCAGAAAATTTTCGCGCATGAATACAATGGCTAGCACGGTGAAGCCCGCGATCATAAAATAGCGTGGGAACAACAACACGAGTGAAACAAAGCCGCTCATCTTGGCTGCTTCGGAAGGACTTTTTGTAGCAAGCACTTTTTGCATATCGTAATTGGGTGCAGGCCCGGCCATACTCGCAAAGATTCCCTTGAAGAGCATCATCATAAAAAATACGGTGAAGAGCGAAAATCCATCGGAAGCAATTTTATTGTTGACCGATGGCAGCAGGGCAGTCCAGTCAAGACCAAGCTCCCATCCAAAGAAGAGATTATTCCAGCCTTCGGGCACTAAATTATTAAGAGCAGCCGCATCCACTTTATTCATGGCAATCACACCTATGATAATACAAGACACCGTCATGATGGCAAACTGAATAACATCTGTCCATACAATCGAAATCATGCCCCCGAGAATAACATAAAACGTGGCGATCGAGGTTAACACAATACCATAAAAATGCGGCACATGTTCGGGTGTTACTTCAAACGGAATATATGGCGACACCAGGCTCCACGGAACAAACGCTTCAATGAATTTACCAATGCCGATGAATCCATAACTCAGAAATCCCAACGCACTTAAAATGGCAAACATCACCACAATAATGTGTGACATGGTAGAGCCGCGTCCCTCACCAAAGCGGGTTTTGATCCACTCAGCGCCTGTAAGCACGTTGGATCTGCGTAGCCACGCAGACAGATAGATCATTAAAAAAATCTGGTTAAACACCGGCCACAGCCAGGGCACCCAAACACTTTTCACGCCATATACAAACATGAGTGTCACCATCCACATGGTGCCAGAAATATCAAACATACCCGAAGCATTTGAAAGCCCCAGCATGTACCAGGGCAACGTGTTACCTCCAAGAAAATAGTTTTGTATGTTTTTTGAAGCCTGCTTTTTCGCAATGAAGCCGATGATCACCGTGATGAGCAGATACGTCACAATGATGCTGATGTCCAGTAGGGTTAAATTCATTTGGTGAGGGGTTTGCCAGCCTGATAGAGGTTTTGAAGATTGGATTCGAAGAGTGTATGAGGGTCATTATAAAATTTTATAAAATCTGCGGAAGACGCATGACCCGGATAGGGTGCATAATGATGCTTCTTGTTTGCATTGCGCCACACCATGATGTAAGCAAGTTTAATCGCTGAGCTGGCTTTAACAGGATTCAACAAAACATCAGAATACCAGGTTGGATTGACAACGCCTTCCTGTCCGGTTTCAGTCATGGCAGCCAGTTTATTTTTCTCACCAGCAACCTGTGTTATCACTTCGAGCACGGTCACCAGGTTGCTGGTCTTCGTCTGAAACTCTTCCGCTGTTTTGCTTGCGCCCACATCCATATAATTATCGAGTCCGATGATGTCCACATAGTCATCGCCTGGGTAGCCGTAGTGATAGGATTCTTTTGTATTGCTCATATCCAGCCGGCTGCGGTCGGGAGAAAAGGCATAGATCAGGTGATGAAGTTTTCTGGTATTGCGCAGGTAGTCAACCGTGAACTTCCACAATTGTATATACTCTGCTTCGGTGCAGTTTCCTTTTCCCCACCAGAACCAGTCGCCATTGTGTTCATGCCATGGACGAAAGATGATGGGTATTTTTGTAGAGCCGGTCTTACATTTTTCGAGAAAGTCAGCAGCAAGATCGAGTTGCTTTAAAAAATAATCGTGCTGCACACCACCGGGCAAAATATCTTTTACTGCCGGAGTTTTGTCCCATGAAGTTCCTTTGGAAACCGGATTATCGATATGCCATGAAATGGTATTGACGCCTCCCCGTTTATAAACTGCCTTGATCCACTTCAACATCTTTTTAAAGTTGACACTATCGAGGTTATCCTTGTGGCTTAATTCTATTTTACCGATGTCCCACCCATGAAGGCCAGGAAAAGAACCTGTAACTTCCTTCACATCTGAGCGGCCTGACTTTGCACGCCAGCCCACTCCGTAAGCATCGTCATCCTGATGTCCGAAAATATAGCCTTGTGAGGAAATGGTTTTCAGATTTTGATAGAGTGCTACGGTTTCTGAAGTAGCATTACCATCGATCAGCTGAGCATTCACTGCAGGGCCAGACAGTAACAAGATCAGGTAAAGAAAACGGCAGAAGATTTTCATGAGTGTGCGAATTTAGGAATCCTTTTACGCGTTCAATATATGTAATTTTTTTAGTGTCTGCCCAGGTCAGGAGTAGTAAAGAGTTCGCCTTCCGTACTAACTTTGCCAGAGAATAATCAAAATAGAAAATGCCTATGAAGCCTTATGTTATTTGTCACATGTTTGGATCCGTAGACGGAAGGATTAAACAAAACATCTGGGGACTGAAAGACCATCATAAATATTTTGAAGAAACAGCCGCCCAGATAAAGGCAGATGCATGGCTGGTCGGGCGCACAACCATGGAAGAATTTTCGAGCAGAAATGTACAACTGCTCAGCAAAGGGAAAGTTACAATTCCGAAGGTCGACTTTGTTGCCCCGAGGGTTGCCAAAACCTATGCCGTGGTGATCGACCCTTCCGGGAAATGCTACTGGGATAGCAACATGGTATCCACCGAACAAGTGATTGAAGTACTCACCGAAAAGGTGACGGGTAAATACCTGGCACATCTTCGTTCCAGAAATGTGTCTTACATCTTCGGAGGTAAAAAAGAACTCGACCTTGAACTCGTACTTAAAAAACTAAACAATCTTTTCGGTATTAAGCGTGTGCGTATCGATGGTGGTGGTCATGTAAACGGCTCTTTCCTGAAAGCTGGCCTGATTGACGAATTCAGTCTTGTGCTTGCACCGATAGCCGATGGCACCATTGGCGCGCCTACGGTTTTTGAAGCAGAAGAAGGTTATGGAAAACGGAAGGCAACACACTTTACGTTAAAATCTGTAAAAAGAATTTACAAAGACTTTTTATGGATCCGCTATAAGACAATAAGAGGAAAAATTCAGCGATAATGAATCGCTAAAAAAATTACTTCCCTTATTTTCCTGTCAATGGTGTAAGTTCTACACGCCTGAAGAAAATCTCTGCACCTTCTGATTGTATCTGAATGTGTCCTCTCTCTGGTTTTACATTCGTTGCTTTGTTGACCAGTGTCCCATTTAAAAAAATGGAAATCGTTCCATCAATCACCACGCATTCCAGCGTATTCCACTGGCCCATGGGTTTCTCAACATCATTTTTTCCCCGAAAGCCAATAACATCTTTCCACTCCGGATCGCGCGCGAACCAGTTGAGACGCCCTTTATTAATGGTTTGTTCCTGTCCTTTCGGATTGTATACAAAAGAATCTTCTTGTTTTTCTGCGGCAACGGTACTTGTGATTTGATACTGATCAGTGCCATCGCCTACCACAATAAAATCTCCGGTGCCACCCTCGATGATCTGACATTCAACAGAGCGCATCCATATTCCTTCAGAGCCACCATCTTCACCCTGGGAATGCAGCAACAAACCCGAGTCGCGGGTATTATCGAGCCGGGGTGCAAAGGTTTTTCCTCCCCATTTAAATTCAAGTTTGATTTTATAATCTTCATATTCAGCATCGGTAGTGATGCAACCCCATTCTTCACCCGAAATTCTGATCATCCCATCGCGAACCGTAAAAACATTTTTCGGATCACTATCACGACCACGATTTTGAAGAAAGGTGTACCAGCCATTCAGGTTTTTTCCATTAAATAATTTTATGGTTTTGTTTTTTGACTTCCCTTGTGCCGAGGCATTCGTCTGACTGGTTGCTAACAGAAAAATTAAAATAATTGACAGCCTGATAATCTTCTTCATAGTACAAGTTCGTTAATCATTCTTTTTATTCATCCAGATAACCTTTTGCTCCGGATTATGAGCCTGACCGATGATGTCGCGGTACAAATCAGGTCTTCGTGCTTTAACATACCGATAGCCACCGGCTTGTGTAAGTTTCTCAGGTGTTACGATGACAGAAACCACATCATCTCCAAGCACCCTGCATTCGGCAATCACATCGCCAAACGGATCGATAATCATGGAGCAACCATTTTTCAGCTGATCATCATCCATGCCAATGGGATTGGAGAAAACAACATACACGGCATTGTCATACGCCCGTGAGGGAAGCCATTTCATTAACCATTCGCGTCCTTTCATGCCATCAAATTCAATTCTCAGAGACGTGGGATCATTCTCACGATTCTCCCAGAGCACTGGATCAACAAAGCCTGCGCCAGGCCTGCTTGATGGCGTGCACATGGTAACATGAGGCATAAAAATAATATCTGCTCCAAGCAGTTTCGTGGCCCGCACATTTTCGATGATGTTATTATCATAGCATATTAAGATGCCACACTTCCATCCATGCAAGTCAAACACACAATATTGATTACCCGGTGTGAGGTGTGGATTGATAAACGGATGCAACTTCCTGTATTTCGCTATCAATCCATTTTTATCTACACACACATAGGCTTTGAATAAATTATCGTCCTGGTCCTTTTCAAAAAGTCCGGCAAGAATTGTGATATCATTTTTTCGGGCGATAGCCATCAACTTGTCTATGCTCTTACCTTCCGGAATGATCTCAGCTACTTCAAGCATTTGTTCTTTTGACAGATGACGTGCGAACGTATATCCGGTAACTGAACATTCGTGAAACGCAATCACCTGCGCACCTTCGGCAGCAGCTTTCTGCGAAAGCCTGTCAATCACAGAAAGGTTATATTCTTTATCACCACTTCGGTTTTCAAATTGTGCGGTAGCGATTTTTAGTTTTTCCATACTCTTGCCTTTAACTATTTATTTCCCTGATACTCCCATTCCCACACAGTTCCGTCTTCAGGATCTTGTATCACACCGAGACAGATGAAATTATTCTTTTCCAGTATGCGTGTTGAATAATTATTTTCAGGGAGTGTTCTCGCTGTAATTCGCACGGAAGAATCGGTCTTCAAAGCCACGTCAACAAGTGCCTTGCACATTGCGGTGCCAACTCCCTTCTGTCTGTAATTTTCAAATGTACCATAGGCAATTTCTACCATGCCCTTCACCGGCTTTCCTTTGAAGGCAGCGCTACCCACCAGCGCATCATTTTGCCTGGCATAATAGCAAATCCATGGTGGTGTAAATCCAACTCTTTTATAAAAGTCAATCGTCATGTAAATGGATTCCTGGCACAACGGATTGCCCGTGAATTCTATATTACCTTCCAGCGACTCTTTAATCGGTATCAGTTCCATCGGCTACTTTTTTCTTAATCCAATTCCAGCAATTAAGCCAGACGGTGTTACTTCAAGTGTACTGAATGCCGTTGAATCTGGCAATCCATTTTTTATAATCTGCCAGTGGGTGCCGTTCATGGCCATGGAATAGATTCCATGCCACTGAGCTGCGAAGAGCTGGTTATCTGCATTTTTTACATCAAACGTATACCATTTTATTTCGCCAAAACCGATATTGATATTTTCCCATGTAAGTCCATCATTTTTTGATTTCAATAGTCCGCCTCCCAGCGTCATCGCATACACGTTTTCTCCATCATTGGATATATCATGTAATGTGAGCGGCTTATAGATGTAATGCCACGTTGCTCCTTCATCACTGGTCATGAGTGCCCCGTTCATAAGGGCAGCATAAATTTTATTATTGAAGATCGTGAACCCATTGGTTTGAACTTCTTTATACACATGAGTCCAGGTAGTGCCGGAGTCTGTTGATTTATAAATTCCATCATCGGTTCCGGCAAACACCAAATTGCTATAAGAAATTAAACATCGTATGGGAGTATGGCTCATTGAAAATGATGATTGTTCCCAGTTAATTCCATTGTTGCGCGAAACCAGAATCCCGTTCTTATAAGTACCAATAAACAATACATCATTTAATAATGCAATGGCATTGATATCAACATTTTCAGGAAGGTCGGTATCGATGCGGTGCCAGCTTGCCTCACCTTCTTTGATGACATAAATACCATGAGTGTCGGTGGTGGCGTACGTAGTATTACCAACAGCTATAAAAGAACTTACCGTTGCTTCCTGTGGAATTCCACTGGCGTAAGGCATCCAGGTTCTTCCCGCATCGGTGGAACGATAAATAATAGCAGGAGTGATTTTTGAAACATTGGTGGTAACTTCGTTGACTACCACCTCAATAGTCTGTGTTTTATTCGATTCGGTACAACCGGTCCACAATCCAGATAACAGTAAAAAAAGCAAGCCAGTATTTTTGCTCATCTTGTTTTGTGCTGTAAATAATCAATCAAAAATTACTCTTGAATGTATCCCGGAAATTATCATTTTTCCTAATTCCAATTTTAACATTCTATAAAAATAGCCAGACTTGCATCTGGCCATTTTTCAAAACATAAAGTAATAGTTATGTATGATCAATAGTTTCTATAAAACTGCGTGATCTTACTGGTGATCTGATCGAGCAAAGGCCGGGTGAACTCTGCAAACAAATCCTGACTGGATGGTGGCTGCGTTTCCTTTTGTCTTGCCAGGTTCTCTTGTTCCGGTGAAAGTGCACGGCTATCCCCATTGTAGGTGAGCCACTCAGAAATCCACACAGACTCACTGGGCATGCGTTCCTCACTGATCACAGCCCTGGTTTTTGCGTCAATGATCCTGAAATTAAGAACACCGCGTGATGTGATTGTCTTTTTATAATGATGCACGGTGGCCTTCACCTTACCAAAAATCCTGGTAGTATCAGCCGGGGCATTGATTTCATGGTAGAGATACCACCGATTATCGCTGGAGGCAGACGCGATCATGATGGGCTTCAACTGATTAAACGATACCAGGCCAGCCATATCCTGGCTACCTTCATTACTTCCATTGCCTTTATCATTACCCTTATCATTTTTCTTATCCTCTTTCTTCCCATCGTCTTTGCATTCTCCCAGCACATCACCATGATCAAGATGTGCCTGCACAGCTGATTTTGGTAATGTGAGTATCTTGCGTTCAGAAGGTTTGCCGGGAGGCTGGTGACAAAGGGTAACCTGTTCTTCTTTATCCTTTTTATCTTTCTGTTCATCACTACTGGTTACTCTGGTGCCTGCAGGCTGATCAGCTGTCTTTACTTCAGCAGGTTTTGTTTCTGCAACAGGGTTCGTAACCACTGCCGGAGTGGTGGCCACAACAACGGGCTTCACTTCTGTAACAGGTTTAACTTCTACCACTGGTTTTGCCTCCTCTACCTTGACGGCACCACCATCTGAAGATTTCGTGTCCGTAACTTTTTTCTCGTCCACTTTTACGGATGTGTTATCTCCGCTTCCGGAAGGAACCACAACAGCTACCGGAGGAACAATTACAGGTGCCTCAACTTTCGTCTGCAACAACGAGCCCTTCACATCGGTATAGGCATAGGCAACTACCACACTGTCTCTCTCTACCTGAGATTCCTTCTCATTCACATATACCTGCCCAATGGAAAATTCATCGAAGTTCAATTGAACGATATGATCAAGATTGATCTTTTGTGAGCGGGCATCTTCCAGCTTATAAAATCTGAGAAACTCGTTGGATTGATTCGATTGCAAATACTCATTGAGTTTGTTGTCAAAATACTGCGCGTTCACAGAATAGTTTCTTGACGCTACCGGAATAGGCTCCACAGCTACCTTTACGGTGGCAGCCCAGCGTGCGTCTGCAATCATCTTAGCAACATCCCTGTATCCGGGTGAATATTCATTCGCTTTGATAAAGTGGTAATACGCAATTTTTGCATTCGCACGGTCGCCAATACCCAATGCCATGATTCCGGCATTATAACTTTCATCCGCTGCTTTTTGTCTTGCATCAGCCAGCTTTGCCTGGTAACTGATGGGGTTGGGAATAACTTTCAAGGCACCCGGAGATCGCTGAATTTCATCGTACATGGATTGAAGTGTGGAGTAATGTTGTACCACTTCTTGCCATCGGCCTGGACCGTTTGATGCAATGGCGGCATTAGCCCTGTCATCATAATATTTAACAGCCATGGGATAGGCCGACCGCAATGTTTCCGAAGATTTTTTACTGTCAGTATTGCGTCTGAGGCGATTGACAGATGTGATCACCGCATCATAGTAATTGCCTTGTTCATAGGCAGATTTGCCCGAAGAGCAAGCGCTGCCGATAATAATTACCATCACGAAAAGTGACAGTGATGTGAATTTTGATTGATTCATGAGGATAAATTTTGTTTGAATTTAGATTTTTTGCCCCTAAAGACAATATCCTAAATCCATCAATTAAGTACATCCGTAATCTGAACCACTAAATTCTGATATTTTACACGTTCAGGGTTACATCAATTTCCGGCATTGAAATACAAAATCGTTTGTATATACTTCTTAAATCATCATGCATCATTTGCAATCCAATTTGAATGAGGAATGATGATTAACGAATGATGAAGTGTGTGACATCGCTACTTCTGAAATCATCATTCAACATTCGTTATTCAATCAGAAGGATGAATTATGAAGTGTGTGACAAAACAGCGCTTATCAATTTCCATTCTGCAGAAACGCCAGCAGGTCAGCCATATCCTGCGTAGTCATGTTTCCCTCAAGGCCTTCCATCATCAACGAGGTTCCCAGTGACGAGAAACTTTTTATATCTGACTTGCTGATCGTAACACTGGCGCCTCCCATTTTTTTAATGGTAACGGCCTGGTCTGTTTCATTTTCAACAATGCCCATGTGCACTTCGTCCGTTCTGGTCACAAGCCGATGGTTTATATATTGAGTGTTCACGGCTGCATTCGGATCGAGAATATCATGCATAAGCGATTCTTTGCTCTTGCGGTTTATTTCAGTAAGCACAGGCCCAACATGCTGGCCTACCGCTTCATACACATGACAACTGCTGCACATGGATTGAAACACCGTTGCGCCTTTTGCCAATGAACCTTTGAGCGTGAGTGCATCCTGCATTTTGGCTATAGCATCTTTTCTGGTAGTGACACCGGCATCAGAAAAAAGTGCGGCTGCCCTTCGCTTTGTATCTTCATTATCGGTCCTGATAAGCAGTTGTCTTCTGCGCTCCAGATCAAAATTCATTTCACCGATATTAATCATTCCCTTTTCAAGGCCCGTGAGCAAGGCATTATGATGAATTTTTTTATAGATCAGTATATCACTTGCATACCGTCTGGTCTGCGGCCCAAGCTCAGGCCATTGAATCACCAGGCGCACACCAACCTCAGGTTTTGGATAATTCCCCAGCTGGCGCAACGCAGCCTCCTGAATGTTCATCGGTTCTGTATTGCCCAGGCAACTGAACAACACGTCAGCCTTTTGCTCATAGGGCAAAAATTCAATCAATGAAAACTGCTGGAAGCGAATGGTGTCATCTTTTGATCTGTCTGATAAAATTTTAAGTGCTTCTTTGCTAAAGGCAAGAAATTCTGGAGATGATGGAAGTTTTAATTTCTGCCGCAAGGAAGCCAGCGTTGACACAAGGCCTATGTCGCCCGACTTTTCCATTTGCCGGATGGATGGCAAAACCGAAGCGCCATCAAACTCATTGCGAACACCTTTATTAAGCTGATCAAGAATTACCTGTCTTGAATTATTATTCAATGTCGCATCGGCAAGCGATTTCATCACGGCAGAAATATGTTGAATCGTGCCACCTGAAACAAGTGCGAGCGATGAAAGAAGTTTTTCGTTTTTCCCTGCATCTTTCATAACAATAATTCTATCAAACAATTGCGCGGGTGACGGTCTTGAGGCCAGGGTAAGGGCTGCTATATTCCAGTCATCAATTGGCTTTGCTACCGATTGAGCAAGTGCATCCAGTATGGTATCCTGATATCTGGTGAATACATCGTTGCCCAGTGTACTGATGGATAATGCAGCCTGCATACGCACACGTTGATGTTCATCACCCGTTAAGGAAAGGATTTTCTGAAACACTGCTTCATGTGTGCGGATATACTTTTCAGACATGACCAGCACATTTTCACGAATTCCAGCAGAGGTATCATTCAATGCATTCAGAAGTTGTTCACTTGACAACTGATCTTTTGCCGATAAAATCCACAAGGCGTGAAGGCGTACCAGTTCCGATTCTGATTTCAACAGCTGGGCAACGCTCATCATCTCTGCATCACTCAGTGTTTGCTCCATCAACAAACGATGAGCTGTTTTGCGGATCCATTGATTCGGATTTGATAAACCGGCAATCGCTCCTTCCACCGATTTCAAATTCCCTGAATTATAGGCGGGTACTTCTGAATCTTCCTTCTGTATTTTATAAATCCTTCCTTTGTCTTTGCCGCTGTTCAGATTAAGGGTCGCTTCAATTTCATCAGGAATCCATTCCGGGTGTTCAATTACCTCGCGGTACATGTCCACTACATAGATTGCACCATCCGGTCCGGTCATCAGATTTACAGGACGAAAAGAGCGGTCCTTGCTCGCCAAAAAATCTCTTTTCTCAAGCATGCGTGTTGCCGTGAGGGAAGCACCATTCGGTTTTACCTTGTCCACGTGAATAAGGTTGAGCACCACATCGGCAACCCATATGGTATTTTCATATTCTTTGCCCATAGCACCGCTTCCATACCAGGTAATTCCACACGAACCAGAAAAATAACCCGACTGCTCAGGATGATTCACCCGCGATTCCTGTTCGCCAATCGGATAGATGCGCGCAAGACCATCTTCTTCATGATCTGAAATATTGGATAAGCTATGTGATTGCAAAAGAGTTACACCCTGCTGATATCGTCCGGGAAAAACAAGATGCGAAACATGCTCGAGATTATGTGTCTCAAAGAGATGGCCCCACTCATCTACGCCTAAACCAAACCCGCCTGATGATCTTCCGATTCGCTCCATCACCTTCGTATCGAGATTAAATCTTAAATCCTGACCACGCAGATCGATTACCGAAGTAGTATCGCCCCACCAGTAGGGCTTGCCAGAATTTCCACCATTTGCTGCATAAATCCAGTTGTCTATTCCATAGGTCAGTCCGTTATAATTATGCTGCAGGTTTCCGGTAGAAAATCCTCCCATCAAGGTATCCGTTACATCCGTTTTATAATCACCATCGCTATCCTTTACAAATAATAAATAAGGCGGAGCGGCCACCAGCAAGCCCTTTTTGTAAGGCATAATTGAAGTAGCGAGTTGAAGATTTTCCGAAAAAATAATCTGACGATCATAAAGCCCGTCTTCGTTTTCATCTTTCAGCAAGACAACCCTGCTTTGCGTGTCTTCAAAAGGATAACCTGGCATTTCAAGTACAAATGCATCGCCATCTTCGTTAAATTCAAAATCGACAGGATCCTTGATCAACGGTTCGCTGGCCACCAGGGTAAGCGTGAAACCAGGCTCAATCTGAAAATCCTGCGGTACGGTTTTCTTTTTCGGATTACAGGAAAAAAATAACAAGGAAACCAGCAGGAATATAATTTGAAATGATAATCTGGGTGCCATAATAATTATTCAGGTAGATGTTAGATGCAGCTAAATTTATCAATAAAAAATCAAATAAATCAGCTGTGATACACCCACGAGGTTTTGATTTTATGAACGGTAATAGTGCAACATAAATCCTGAGATGAATTTTCAGAGTAATGCGTATGAACTAAAATGAACTCTTTGGATGAAACCCGGGATTCTTTACCTTTCAAATAATTAATCCCTGTTGCCAATGAAACACCTGCTCCCCCTGCTGATCATCATACTGATCGGTTGTGAACAAAAGAAAACCGAAGTTTCCATCAATACAAACTCTGTCCAACTATATTCCATTCCACACTTTGCAGATTCTTCGTCCTTCAACAACATGCAGAAAGCCTTTCCGGTAATTGAAAAAATCTACCGCGACTATGCAGAGAAGAACCACTTTCCCGCTTTAACCTTCGGAGTTATTGCCGGAGGGCAACTGGTGTATTCAGGCAGTGTTGGGACTTCCAATATTGCCAATAAAACTGCGACTACCACAAAGTCCTTATTCCGTATCGCATCGATGAGCAAAAGTTTTACGGCCATGGCGATTCTTAAACTCCGTGATGAAGGAAAATTAAGTCTCACCGATCCGGCTTCGAAATATATTCCTGAGATAAATAAAATGGGAGCGCTCACGAAAGATGCTCCTGCCATTACGGTACAAAACCTTCTCACCATGTCAGCAGGATTTCCGGAAGACAATCCGTGGGGCGACCGGCAACTGGATATTGACGATGAAGAGTTTATGAAACAGATCACCGCAGGAATTTCATTTTCAAATGTGCCCGGTGTTGCGTATGAATACAGCAATCTTGGTTTTGCCTTGCTCGGAAAAATCATCACTAATGTTTCGAGCACTCCCTATCAAAAATACATTACCGAAAATATCATGAAGCCGATTGGTATGAATGATTCCAGATGGGAATATGATGAAGTGCCTGCAGAACAACTGGCGCTGGGCTATCAGTGGATCGATGAATCATGGACAGAAATTCCGCTGCTGCACGATGGCGCTTATGGTGCCATGGGCGGAATGATTTGTTCCATTGAAGATTTCAGTAAATATGTGGCGCTGCACCTCGCTGCATGGCCTGCACGTAATGAAGCTGAAAGCGGACCCGTGCGCAGAAGTTCTATTCGGGAAATGCACCAGCCGTGGCGTTTCAATAATTTATACGCTGATGCGAAAACAAGAAGCGGAGAACCTTGTCCGGTTGCTGTAGGCTATGGTTACGGACTCGGTTGGCGAAAAGATTGCAATGGGGTTGTGCGCGTCGCGCATAGTGGTGGCTTGCCTGGCTTTGGCAGTGAGTGGCGCATCTATCCCGACTATGGAATTGGTATTGTATCATTCAGCAATCACACCTATGGTTCGCCAGGTGCAGCCAATGCCATCGCACTGGATACATTGATTACCATGGCCGGATTGAAGCCACGTGTCCTTTTACCTTCACAGATTTTAAATCAGCGCAAAGAGGAGATCATAAAGCTTTTACCTGCATGGAAAGAAGAGCAAACAAAAATCTTTGCCGTTAATTTCTTTCCGGATGAATCGCTGGAAAGACGAAGAGAAGCCTCACGCAAAATATTTGAAGAAGCCGGTGCGATTAAAAATGTGAAAGCCCTTGAACCTGAAAATCAGCTTCGGGGAAGTTTTGTGCTGGAAGGTGAAAAAAAGAATGTGTTGATTTTCTTTACACTCACACCTGAGAAAGAAGCGTTGATTCAGCAACTGGATATTGAACTGGTTGAAAAATAGTAATGCGATCTTAAATTCTTTCTTACCACTGAGGGTAAGGAGAAGTCTCGGAGTTGCACGGAGAATTCGAACCCGCTGCTCTTTGTAAACCCTGTGCCCTCTGTGGTGAATGCATTTGTACTCATATATTTACATCCATATTAAAATCTAATCCATCATGAACCGTTACGAAGGAGAGATTCACATCAACCCGGTGCGCATATTAAGAGGTGATGACTTCAACAACGATGGTCACATCAAAGACATTGAAGCCACCCTGAAGGAAGCCATAGAATTAAATCAGGAAATAAACGACCGCCTGCAACGACTCAAAGCCTGGCTCGAAAAAGGAAATGCTTCCGGCAGTATGAAATTTCATTTTGCCGATGGCGGATACATCAGCGTAAAGGGTTTATCCGATGCGCAACTACAACAACTTGCCGCCAAAGGACTGATTGAATTATTTGATTACGCCACCGACCGCGACTGGGTAAAAAAATACGGAATGCAGTTTGGATTGATCTGGGAAGCCGGCAAGGCGGTGGAGATTTGACAATACCCTATGCTACCCATGTAATGCCTATATTTAATAAACACAATCAAATACCGGAAATGAGCATAAAGAGCGCTATACCCAACGGTATATTAATCAGATGCGAATTCCATCTGACCTTAAACAATTATTATTAACAGATGAAACCATGGCAGACGAAAAACAATCATTGAATGAACTTCTTTCAGGAAAGGCAGGGAACCTGGAAAATCTGATTGCCTACCAGCAGGATTCGGTAGTAAGTAAAACCATCATCGGAAAAAAGACTGGCACCGTTACGTTATTCGCTTTTGACAAAGGCCAGGGGCTGAGCGAACACACCGCACCCTTTGAAGCCATCGTTTACCTCGTTGATGGTGAAGCAGAAATTACGATTGACGGAAAGCCTCACGTTGTAAAAAAAGGTGAGATGATTATTTTGCCGGCCAGCATTCCGCATGCGCTCAACTCGATAACTTCTTTCAAGATGTTATTGATCATGATTAAATCGTGATGACCACCAGGCAATTTTATGAACACGGCTAAGCCTGTCGAAACCTGATTTAAGGAGATCATCTTCCACAGGCATAGGCTGACCTAAATTATTTACTGTCAGGCCAACCCCTTCTCCGATTTTTTTTCTCACATAGCCATGATACTCAAAGTACCTTGTTGGTTGAATTCAACCATTTAAATGTTAACTTGTTCAGCAAAAATCACAGCATGTATGGGCATTCTTTTGCAGGCAGATACAGTATTATTCTTCGGTCGTTTTCATCCCCTCGCTGTTCATTTTCCCATTGGCTTTTTGTTCCTCGCTGTCATTCTTTTTATACTTTCCTTTTTTAAAAAATATACATTTCTCGTCAAATCACTGCCGGTCATCCTTTTTTTCGGAGCAGTGAGTACCGTGGTTTCAGCAGTGATGGGGTGGTTCTTATCCACCGAAGGTGGCTATGATGAACATACACTGGTATGGCATAAGTGGACGGGCATTTCGGCTGCCGTTATCACCATCGCAAGCTGGTTATGGATCAGCAACATCACATTGAAAAATACACGCAGAAAAGACGACACACCGTGGCTTTCATCCATAGAGATTAAACACCGAGCCATCAACAATAGAAGAAAAGTGGGATTCGTCATGGCTCTGTTATTTGTGTTGATTTCAATTACCGGGCATCTTGGTGCAAACCTTACGCATGGCAATCAGTATCTTTTTACCTATGCGCCTTCTTTCATTCAAACCCTGTTTGGCACAGGGAACGAGGCAGCAGAAGCCAGCATGGCATTTCCATCCGATCCTGACTCCACCTTACTCTTTGGGCATATCATAGAACCTGCCCTAAATAAAAAATGTGCATCCTGTCACAATGAAAGTAAAATGAAAGGTGGACTATTATTAACCACACGGGAGGGGTTATTGAAAGGCGGTGAAAATGGTGAGGTACTTGAAAAGGGTTCTCCTTACAACAGTGAACTCTTTAAGCGTGTCTGCCTTGATCCTGCAAGTAAAAAATTCATGCCGCCAAAGGGAGCACCGATGTCATACACCGAAATAGCGTTGATCAATTACTGGATCAGCAGCGGTATGTCCTTTGAACTTACGATTACCGATGAAAGCATTCCAGAAGAAATCCAGTTGCTGATTCAGCAAGGATATTCACTGGCAACTAAAAAGAAACCATTCATCGAAAAAGAAAAAGTGCCGCCTGCCACACCCGAAACACTGGAGTCACTTCGTAGCATGGGATATACCATAAAAACACTGGCCGCGGATAATAACTTTCTCGAAGTAGTGGCAAGCGATAGCTTAACACATGAAAAGCTGGAAGCCTTACTGGTCATCAAAGAACAAATTACATGGCTCGATCTGGGCAAGACCGGATTGCAGGATAGCTGGTTAAGTACAGTGGCTCAGTTTACCAATCTCACACGACTCAACCTGGACAATAATGCCATCACCGATGCAGGCGTTGCGCTGCTGGGAAATCTGGAACATCTTGAATCGCTGAATCTACATGCCACTGAAATGGGTGATACCGGCCTTAAATTACTGGCTAAACAAACCAGTATAAAAAGACTTTACCTGTGGCAAACAAAAGTTACTCAACATACGGTTGATTCAATCCGCAGGGAAAATTCAATACTGTCGATTGATATGGGTGTTGTGCTGACTGCGGAATAAGTTTCTTTGCCTATCCGATTCTATTCTGTGATGCTATTCAGAAAATCTTTCCTTATCAAAAACGAAAAGTGTTCAAATTCAAAAACCACTGCGTTCACGTCTTCCGGATGACCTGAATTGCTTTGCTCGTGTCCTTCTTTACTTCCGTTTTTTATTTCAGCAAATGCATTCTTAAGTTCAATAAGACGAACAGGTTCTGCAATGGGTTTATTATGCGCAGGAAAAACTTTCGTTAAATCGTCAGTGAGGTTTGCGAGCTTCGCTATGCTTTGTTCGTAAGCCTGAAGATCTGTTCCTTCAAAAAACAACCAGATGGCTGCTTCATAAAAAGTATCTCCTGTCCAGAGATAACCGGCCTTCCTGTCGAGCAAGGCAACGGCATCAGGCGTGTGGCCCGGCACAGCTATCACCTCAATTTTTCTGTTACCAAGATCAATGATATTGCCCTCTTCAATAAATTCAGAAATAATAAAAGGCTTTATGTAGTAACCCGAAGTGTCTGTGTTGGGAAGGCGAGAGAGACAAAACGCATCGCTGGCGACTTCCTGTTTAACTTGCTGATGACTCCATCCATTCTTTGACCAATCCAGTGTGTAATCCGTTTGCATGGCCAGCACACGATCAAATTCATGATTGCCTCCCACGTGATCATAGTGCGTATGAGAATTGATTACCGTTACCGGCAAAATGGTTAATTCCTTAACTACTGCTGAAATAGAATCCAGGCCCATACCCGAATCAAAAAGGAGTGCGCTCTCTGATCCTAAAATCAGATAGGAAATTACTTCCTGAAAATTGTAAGGCTCTGCGATGGCATACACATTCTCCCCTACCGCATAAACCTTAAACCATGGGTGCGAAGTTTCGATCTCCTTAAGACTGGTTAACTCGGGTCTCAGTTGCTGATCACACCAATTGATTGAGGCTACTTCCTGTTGAGAAGAACAATTCAACATCAAAACCAGAAAAACAAGACTTAATAACCCAGCAGGACGGAAAACCATTACGAGAATAGATTTTAAACTTTGTAACGGATATTTACTTTATGATTTCAGCAGGCAATAACTCCTCATGAATTTTCCCGTCTTTCACGGAGACAAAATAATTTTTGTTCTCAGCATCCAGCGTTACCGACTTTTTCATCACACCATTCACAAACAAAAGTCCGGCACGGTCATCACAGGCATAACCGGGTTTCAGTTCGCCACTTAAAATCAATTTATGATATAAGGGTCTCCTGTTTAACTCTCTCAGGTAATGCGGGGAATGGCTGAAGTTTAAAAAACCCAGTCCTTCTACTATAGTCAGTTCCTTGGGTCTCGAATCCGTAGAGCCAGCATTAAACCAGCACAATGAACCTGCGCTGCCGCCTCCCATAATAATTCCTTTATCATAGGCTTTCTTTAAAACCACATCAATACCCTGCGCTTTCCAAATGGCAATCATGTTCAGCGTATTGCCTCCGCCCACAATGATGGCATCCATGCTCATCAGTATCTCTTCAAATGATTTTGGTGTGGTGTTCGAATTGATATACGCGCGCAAAACATAAGGCCGCACCTGCAAATCTTCGCAGTTGGCATACCAGTTAAGGATCGCATTGGGACTGTCGCCCGTTGCGGTTGGAATGAAACAAATCTTCGGATCGGTTTTACCGGTTAGACTGGCCACATAACTAATGTAGGTTTTGCTGAAATTGCCACCGGTTACAAAAATCGTTTTATTCTGTGCCTGCACCAGTGTAAGTTGAAAAACCAGGAGGACAAAACTAAGAATCACTTTCTTCATGTATCTGCATGTTTGGTTTGAAAACTCAACGTATGAAGTAAATATAACCAAATAGTTGCTGAACCAACCTTGTTGCGATAGCGCTTATATTGACGGTTGATTAGTTAACCCGCACGGTCATGATATCCGCACTCTGAAATACTCTACAAAAAATAACCTTATTCATGGTACTATCCTATGATACAATACAAATACGTTTGTGAGGTGACTCTTACGTTATTGGGATTTTTATCAGTCAGCAAAGTATTTCATAATCTCATCGGTAATGAGAGCATGCCCCTTTTGATTGGGATGATTAATTTGCGACATATAGTCCTCCACACAATTACAATCCAGTTTAAGTTGTTTGAAAACTGAATAGCTATCAACGAGGCCTGTGTTATATTTTTTTGATAACGCTCTTATCTGATTTGCGTGCTTCTCTAATTCATTATCAGCTTCTGATAAATTAACGCCAAGGTCTGGGGATGGTGTTAAAAGAATAATTTTAATTCCATCTTTTTGCGCTTTTTTTATCATGCTCTCCCAGGCTCTCCGTGAATCATCAAGTCCTACTCCCCTGTCATTGAGTGCATAGTCGATAAACACTATGTCTGGCCGGTGATTAAGAACTTCTTTCTTAAATCTTCTTTGTCCGCTTACCGAGTTTTCACCACCAATAGAAGTATTGATACTATTGATTACTGCATATGGATATTTTTCTTTCAGATGCTTGAGAACCTGAAGTGGATATGAATCAAGTGTGTTTACAATGGGTGTCTTGAAATAACCGGCAGGAACACTATGTCCGTGGAATACAAGGTTGATTATTCGGTTGTCAGGCCATTTTTTAACCAGTTCATTTTTTACTTCAATCAAGTAAGCGTCTTTTGTCTTTTGGCTTTCGCTGTTGGCTGGTGTTTGACCAATGGCATTGATTGAAAATAGTATAACTAGTAAAAATGGATTTCTCATCGATGATTGGTATTTATGATTACCCTTTCCTTATGCGATATTCAATGATTGGTTTTTTGGAAACTAAAGTCTGATGAATTAAAATATCGTTTGTGTTTCTAATGTGGTGCGGCTTCGAAGCCGCTTCCTGTCCACGTGGAGCAACGTTGAACGAAGATAAAACTAAAACCTTACTCGTCACGGCACCATTGCAGAGGACATTTTGTTGTGCGCTGGGCCATTTCATAACTTTCTAAAAATAAAGGTCATGTCTGTCGATGTGAGAATTAATTTGTCGTTGTCCACCTTATAATTCTTTACCTACTCACCCTGGTTTTTTCATGATACAGGAAGTCCCGAAAATGGAGAAGAAAGGCAAAACATTCCAGATGGGTTAAAAAGTTAGGAAATGTAAAACTCCTTGCTCGCCAGGAAAATGAATGTACCGGTTATCAAAGTCCATCTTCCTTGTTGACAAAGTGCGCTCTTTTTAACTCCTCGATTATCAATCATAGGATTATAAGCAAGAAGGTTACTATGGTTCAACTGTAAACACCCCTGGTAAGGCTACACCTGAATGAGACTTACCATCCCTCCTGTTATAAAACACTGAAGTCTCTCCGGTAATTACGCCTTCCGGTGCCTTTACGGTAAGCTGAGTGCTGGTGATGTCTGTGATCGTGGCTTCCGTGATATGATCGGGCCCGTCCTTGAAAAATACCCCATACATACCGAAGTCATTCACAAAGCCTGTTCCGGTGAAAGTAACCAGTGTACCAGCTTTACCAACCTTCGGGGCAAAGTTGCTAATAGTGAAAGGCTGCATCGCAAATTTCAGGTTCGCCTGGTTGGTACCCTGTATATATAATTGTTCGCTTCCAAAAGCCTTTATGATCAACTCCCCGCTGGACTCTTCCGGAATTCCGGACGGAGCCAAAACTTTGATTTGAGTGGTGGAAAGGGATTTGATGGTTAAACCTGCCTTAGCGCTGACACCTGTATAAGAGTTAGGAGAAGTTTCTACTATGTAATTATAATTGAAAATGACCTGCATGTTGGCCATGGTAGTCTCAAAGCCGTTTCCTTCAATCGTGATTTCAGTATTTTCCGGGCCACATACTGGTGAAAGGTTGGTGAGAGAGCCGGGTGTATAAACCGTGAATTCGGGACCTGTTGCAGTTTGGCCTTTTACAGTTACTGTCACTTTCCCTGATGTTGCTCCTGCAGGAACGGTAACAGTGAGCTGGGTCTCTGTTGCCGATGTCACTTCCGCCAATGTGCCGTTAAATTTTACAATGTTTTCTGAGGCAACTGATGAAAACAGGCGGCCTGAGATTGTTACTTGTTTGCCCTGCGAGCCCAGAGCAATACTGAGGCTGGATATAACAGGAGCTGGCTCTTCAGTCTGATTGCACGATATGATTACCGAAAAAATGAACACGATGAAAAAAACTCTGGCCATAGCTATCAATAAATTTACAATTGCATTTATTTCCAATCTCCAAAGATAGCATATACTTCGGAATTGATATATAAAGCCCGTTTTTTCTTAAATATTGTGATTATGAAACATGATCCCAGCTTGTCCCTATTCCGTACTTCGTGTCTTCACGAATCAGTTTCTTCAACCCAACTGACTTCAAAACTTGTCTTGGTGGCATTAGGCCACAGGCAACGGTTTGAAAAACGTGAAACTAATTTTATAAAGACATAGAAAATACATGCGAAGGCAGGGGTAAATAAATTAACTCTTGATTTCAAAAGAATATCTTGTTCTTCCTGAGCGACAGCCTATATACATAGGACATTTTGTTGGCAGCTGGCATTTTATTCCAAACTATAACATTAGTCCGTGCTATTTATTAATTCGATGTCCGAACTTGTCTCGGGAGCCTTATTAAATTCTCTTATTAATAAAATCAAAACTATTAAAGATGTCAGACTTATTCCGATTGTCTTAGCTATCAATATTTCAATGTTCAAACCTGATTTTATATAAAAAGAGAAGTCGTCAGTGTAGATGCTTATCGCCCGTAGTCCGAAGTATATTATCAATGTAATAAGTCCCCAACGTTTACCTTTTAACATTTTATAAGCAGTCCAACAAATAAATATGTCGACCGCAATAAAGAAAAAGATCAACCAATAAAATTCAATTGTAGGATCGGTCCGAATTGCAATGGAAATGTTATTGACTAACATTACAACTGTCCAAATCAATATTAATTTTTTAATTAAGTCCTTAGTCATAATCTTATTTAAGATGCTTACTGCCAACGTTTGTGTTTGCGCAGTGGTGGCTTATCGAAGCCGCGTCCTGTCCACGTGGGCAAACTTAATATAAAAACTAAATTTCATACCTTCATGTCCCGCCATCATTGCGCATTTTGTTGGCAGCAGTAATTAACCGTCACTTTGAATTATATAATTTCACCAAGTCAGGAATGGATTGGTAATTTATCTCTCCCTTAACTTCGTCATACTTTATAATATATTTTTCTGGGAAAAAGTCCATTAACGATTCCTGTAGTTTTCCCTTTTTAGAGGGTAAAGCTTTTAAAAACCCTATCTCCTTGTCCTCTAGGATATAAATGTAAGTATGGATCCTTAAGCTTTCATCGATGATTCCAGGAATGAGTCCACCCCCGGTATATGTACTTACTCTATTTATATTTTGATAATCTTCAATAATATAAAGATTCACTTTACCACTTGATTTAAGTTTAGCGTCAACTAATTCGAAATAAGTCTGCGTGTCATGAAATGGCTTGAATTGATGTAACACTTTACAAGTGTCCTTTTTAATTGCGTACTCATAAATTGTCCGTTTGGGTATTTTTAATGGTGCCTTATCTTTCTTGGTTCTCCATAATTCAATTCCCTGATGTCCGTCCTTACTTGAGACATAATATCTCAAGTAGCCAACAAGTGTTGAATCATTGTCCAGTTTGATGTAACCATTTTGTCCGAATATCTTTAGGGTAGATACTGTCAATACTGTTAAAATAGTATTTTCATGCCAGACGAATTATTGCTCCCAACGTTTGTGTTTGCGCAGTGGTGGCTTATTGAAACCGCGTCCTGTCCACGTTGGCAAACATAATAGAATAAATATACTTCTACCTTGATGTCCCACCACCATGACTTATGCACATTGTTGTATGCCGTTCAATTTAGCTTTTAATTATAATTGTCCTTTACGGTTTGGGCTCAATTTGTCTTTAAAATATTTGTCTTAGAAAGCAAAGCAACTCCTATCCAATACATAATCAAAAATGGAAGCCCAGGTATAAAAAACAGCATTAAAAAACCTAACTCTTTTGGTATCTCTATATTGTAAGCTCCGTACAAAAAGAATGCGATGGAAGAAATAATCCCCAATAAACACAAGAAAGTATTTAGGATAGGATTCCAAATACTAATTCTGCGAATTTTATACAGTCTTAATGATAACCAAAGCATTAGTATATATATTAAAAATGGTCCAATCGCACCTGTCGTAATACTTCTCCAATCGTCATAATGTTTATTAAAATCTTCTGCTTTATTGCCTTTGTCAACCCATTCCTTTAGTCCTTCTGGATACAAATAGTGATAAGAAAATTCCCATATAAGCTCAGTCATAGTAAGAGCAAATATTATAATCCATCACCCATTTAAAAGTACTGTTAAGTTGTAAAGCTTTGTTGTAAGGAGTTGGACAAAATACAGTCCAAAGAATAGTGCTCCAGTAAAGAATAAAATATATCTGAATCATGTTCTCTTTCAGGATGTTCTAACATTTTTATGCTCAAATCGGGAGCTACTGAGAACCCTACAATACCCATCATGTACACAACCAAGAACAAAAAGCAGCATACCGGACAAAACTGGCTGTACAAAGGCCTGCTTATACTTGTTGGTAATAAAAATTAAAGCCGAAACTAGCACCAATACAAATACTGAATATATGACTACAAAACTTGTCATGCTGTTTCCTTCTATGTAAGGCGTATGCTTACTCAACAATGCTCCACCTAAAAAGGGAAAAATTATTAAGAGGATTATTACGAGTGTTTTGAGTATTTTTTTTACGTAGTGTCATTTTGAACTGTTATTGGGTATGGCCTAAATAAATATCCGCATATTTTAGTTCCCCTGCTCATTATTAAGGTCGTCCTGTTAAATGCCATACAACGTTTGTGTTTCTGCAGTGGTGCCTTTCCGAAGCCGCGCCCAATCCCACGTGACCAAACGAAATTAAGAAAACCAAACTACAAATTTACACTGCGCCTCAGCCATGTATTATACATTTTGTTATGCATTGTGCCGCGCATTGCACACGCTTAACCACACGTATGCCAGTGCTTTGGTCGAGTGTCGACATGTGTGGAGCTGGCATTGGTGTGGTTTTATAAAGCAAGCTTTTTGTTCGTCAAGTTAAATCTGTTCTCGTAGAAATGTCAGCCTTCAAATCTCAGACTTTCTCCAGGATTTTGAATTGCAGCGCGAAAGGACCGATAAGTCACAGTCAGCAGGGCAATAAGCAGAGAACCCAAGAGAGTCATTATAAAAATTCCCACTCCAGGCTTCACGCGCTCGGGAAATTCCATAAGCAAAGCAATCCCAACAAAATGAGCTAATGGAGATGCTATTACAAAAGCGACTATTATTAAAATTGAAGATTCTTTTGTAAACATCATTATTATGTTGGCTACAGTAGCGCCAAACACCTTACGAATACCAATCTCCTTTGTACGCTGAATGGCCATAAAGTAAACTAAACCATACAATCCCAAACAGCCAATGAAGATTGCCAAAAAAGACGCTGTCCCTAAAAACGAGAAAATAATATTATAAAAGCCATACTCGCGATTCAATGAATCATCCATAAACTGATATTTACAGAGGTAATTAGGATATACATCCTTCCATGCTTCCTCAATACCTGCCAATGCTTTCGGTATGTTATCCGTGGAAATATTGATCGCTAAGCTTGTAAACTTTTCCGGGAGATACTGGAAACTAATTGGATCAACTTTAGTGCTTAAGGGTTGTGTATAAGAATCCTTAATCACTCCGCGAATGGTAACCTGCTGATTATTTAATGTGTAGATGCTGCCGATGGCTAATGCTGGATTTTCAATACCCAATGACTTCATCAAGGATTCGTTAACCAAGACTTCGGAAGATGACTGTGTTTCTTCAGAGGAAAAGTTCTTCCCTGCCAGCAGTTCTGCATTAAAGACATGAACATAGGACGTGTCTATGTAACTAACAATCCCTGAATGTTGGTTCTCTTCATTGGTATAAAATTCAGATGTTTCATTTCCGACATTCCCAAAGCTATGCTTTATTACTCCTTGTACTTTTGTGAGTTCATGGTTCAATTTATCATGCTGTTGATTTTCATTGCCACGTAAAGCAGGAATAAGTACTATAGTTTCAGGATTGAAATTATATGAACGGTCTTTAAAAAAACTAATTTGATTAATCATAATGATCGTTACAAGAATCAAAATTTGAGCGCCTGCAAATTGGCAAATGACTAATCCTCTCCGTACCGAAAGTCCTTTTGTTTTACCACTATATGTTTGAGATTTTAATGCCAAAACCGGCTTGTATCCTGATAGAATAAAGGCCGGGTAAAATCCAGCCAGAATACTTACGACAACTGTAATACAAGCGATAAATAATATTGTTGAAGGACTTCCTAAAAGATCAAATTGTAAATAATTTCCGCCATAGAGTTCATTCAATTGGATCATTCCTATTCCAGCAATTACGAGGCCGACTATCACCGAAAATAGGGTTATCATAAAAGCCTCGCTCATGTATTGCAAGATTAAGTGGATACGACTGCTGCCCATTGTTTTTCTTAGCCCGACCTCTTTCGCTCTTTTCAGGGATTGGGCCGTAGCAAGATTCACAAAATTGACACAGGCAATGAAAGCAATCATTCCAGCGATGATCGATAAAATAACCATCACAGGTACTGGGAAATCATAGTTGAAGCTTGAGTAATCATAATTTCGATCATGATTATCATTCAAAGGCATTAAAAAAAACTCGGTATGTTTTGCGACATCTTGATTTAAATATTTTTGGATGATCTTATCAAGTTGAGGATATATCTGATCTTGTCGTGTATTGTTGTCGAACACAACATATGTTGCTCCGGCCCCTATGGTCAGCCAGTTGTCCACCGTTTCAGGAATAAAGCTTGCCAATGAAGAATACGAAATCAATATACTATAGGGATGATCTGTATTGGTAGGTGGAGTCTTCACAATCCCTGTAACTGTAAGGGTTAACTTGTTTTCCAATATAAAGGTACTACCAAGAGCATTGTCACCTTCGAGAAACGTTTCAGCAAAAGTGTCAGTGACAACAACTGAATTGGGTAAGCTCAATGCTTGTTTTTGATTGCCGGCTATCCATACTGCGTCAAAAACATTGAAATAATTCTGGTCGGCAAAGAAAGCGAATTTGTTTTCGAAAAGATTGTCATCTTTGGAAAACTGATAAACTTGTAAACAGTAGACTCCGGTGACTTCCTCCAATCCTGTAACATCACTCTGAATAGCTTCAGCAAGTGGAGAATAATTACATCCATCAAGTCGCCTTCCCTGTGCCGTTTGTTGATTTAAGTTTACGCGATAGATCCGGTCAGCCTTGGCGTGGTAGTCATCAAACGAAGTTTCATATTTCACGATTACAAAAATCACCGTACAACAGGCAATCCCCAGTGCCAGCCCCAATACATTAATTGTAGAGTGTAATCTGTTTCTTTTTAAGTTTCTTATTGCTGATATAAAAAAGCTTTTCAACATAACGTTTCAGGTTTGATGACGAATCTTTGTTCCTAATCTAGGATTTATTTTTTATCTATCTCCGAATTAACTCACTCTCTGGATCAATCTAAGTCATAATTCATTTTAAGTTTCTCAGTCGAGGGTGGGCAGATTGGCTCTTTTGCTTGCTTTGGTGTCGCAATGGATTGTGCGGCAAGCAAATGTGCCAATGCGCGGTGGCCCCAATCTGTCCGCGCGGCATTGTGTATAACCTTTTGTGTTCTGCAGTGGTGCCTTTCCGAAGCCGCGTCTTGTCCCACGAAACGAAAACGTTGAACGAAGATAAAACTTAAAAACCTTACTCGTCACCGCATAATTGAAACATTTTGTTGGCAGCTGAGCCACCTACTTTTCGCTCACTATCCTGGCTGTTCTTAATGTCGTACTTATTTGTCGTGCCTCACTAACAATGTCAGTCGGATAATTTGACAATTCCAATAATTTAATTGCGTTTCTAGTTCTCAATTGACCCAATTTAATTGTATGATCGAAATGAAGTTCGTCATTATCAATTGTCTCTGTAAAATGGTATAGATCATATTCACTGTCAAGCATATCAGCTAATTCAATATCGTGCGTTGATATAACTACAATATTGTCTTTACGGTTCAAATAAGAGAGTATTGCTTTTGCTGCTGAAATCCTCTCAATAGTGTTTGTACCTTTAAATATTTCATCTAATACAAATAAATTTTGGTTTGGCTTCTCAACCTCTGCAATCAAAGAAGCCATAATACTAACCTCTTGAAAATAATAGCTTTTACCCTCAAAAAGATTGTCATCTATGCGGATAGATGAGAATTGTTTCAGAATAGGTGAAGTATATTCTTCTGCAAAGCAGGTATAAATTGTTTGTGCTAATATTGAATTTATCGCAAGGGTTCTAAGAAAAGTTGATTTACCAGACATATTCGAACCTGTAATTAAGATACTTTTATTACTTATTGTAAGACTATTCCTTACGCAATTCTTAATCAATGGATGATAAATATCTTTTGCTACAATTTCTTTTCTAGCAGGAACAAAAGTGGGATGACATGTTTTCAATTTACCTGCTCTAAGTGAAGCTACCGAAATAGAGGCATCCACTTTACCAACATGGTCAAATAAAGTGATTATGAAAGATCGTTTGTCCTTTAACTCTTTCATAACTTTAAAAATCATAAAGAATTCAATTAGAAAAATTATCTTTATAATATCGAAGAAGTATTGACTTAAGGTCAGTTCCGAATCCTCCTGGACTAAACCTGATCAATCGCGCACTCCGTTGAAATGATTTCATATTTGATATACTCTCTTCAACTGATTTGTCGTAAAGCAAACCGCCCTTTTAATTAATACTTTGCATACAACAATGAGCAAGTTCAATTGAGGAACAGATAGTGCGAATTGCTTTGTGATTTCCTTATTATAGATATGCACAAACATATTTATTGTTATAGGAAAAATAAGAACAATTAAAAGTCCAATAAATTTAAACGACAGAATAATTAAGCATGAAATAGCAATTACATTTAGAGTCAGCAGTATAGACCATTTTGGTTTTGGTAAAAAGCCACCCTGTAATAACGATGAAATATAATAGGCATCATAATCTCTTAACTTAAGAAGTTCTAACTGAGTCTCCTCGCGCAAATTTCTGTCTCTTGTAAATAATTCTATTAAGTTTTCTAATTGATCATTAACATGATTTGTTGGCTCTATTACTTTCTTATATAAAAATTGCTGCCCAACCTTGCTTGTCGTTCTGTCGATAAACATAAAGACGCGATGAAAGTCCATGTCTTCAATGGTTTGATCCGTCAGGCGATGAAAGTTTTCATTTATAGCGTTTGCGTACATTTTAATGCCCTTAAAATAAAATTCAGAATTTCTTGACTTAGGTTTGCCCCACTCTAAACGAATTTTCTCAATATCACCTTTAAACTTTATCCTATGCAGGTATTGAATAAGAATAAGAATAAATATCAATATAACAATTGCTGAACCAATGATAAAGTATTCCATCTTGATGAAGTCGGTCTGTTTATTGTTTATCCTGTCACTTTAGTTTGTAACTTTTCTGTCTCAATGGCCTTGCTGCTAACGTTTGTGTTTCTGCAGTGGTGCCTTCTCGTAGCCGCGTCCTGTCCCACGAAACGAAAACGTTGAACGAAGATAACACTTATAGCTTACACGTCACCCCACCATTGCGCTAACATTTTGTTGGCAGCTGTGCCATCCTTTTTCAAGTCCCAAAATAAGTTTCTAATTCAATCAATGCTTTTTGTCCGCCCGTTAGGTCTTTAATTATTCTTCCTTTTTCCATTAATACAATTCGACTGCATATCTCAGTCACATGATTTAAGTCGTGGCTTGATATAAGAAATGTTGTTTTCCTGTCTTTGTGTTCCTGTATTATAAGTTCTTTTAGGCGTATTTGCGAAGTCGGGTCAAGGCTTTCAAATGGTTCGTCCAGTACTACAATTTGTGGTTGACCAATAAACGCTGCCACAATACCTGTTTTCTTGATATTTCCTTTTGATAAATCACGGATATACTTTTTCCTTCTTATTATTTCACCATTAAAAAATTCCTCGAAACGACTTAAGACTATTTTTAAATCTTCTTTCCCATAACCATGTAGTTCTCCAACAAGATCAAAATATTCATCTGGCGTCAGGTATGGAATAAGAAAATTCTCATCGAGAAAAGCCCCAACGTAATGTCTCCACTTACTACTATGTTTTACGTCTTGTCCATTGATGATAATCTCTCCGTTAGTTGGGCGAACCAAATCCAGTAGCATTCTAAAAAGTGTTGTTTTCCCAGCTCCATTGTTGCCAACTAAGCCAAAACTTTCACTTTCTGTAATCTGTAATGTTGGTACATCAACAACGGTTACTGCATTATAGTCTTTTCTAAGATTAAAAATTGAAATCATGAGTTATTCTTGTCTGAAACTGGATGCGATTGTATAACGTCTGCTAAGAAATCTTTTGTAAGTAAAATCAATAAGTTTTTTGTGCAATATAATCCCTATCAATCCAACTAATCCAACGAAAGCAATACCAAACGCTTTATAACCCATTGAACTAAATGGAACATAAATTATGATTGGTCCAAATAAGAACGGAATACCCATTAACCACTGAGAAGCTCCCGCTCCTTCATAGTTTAAAGTACCACCTCCTCTAAGACTTAGCTTTGTTGTATACAACATTGCCATATTCGCAACAATGAATGTATTGACGCCTATGTTATACAATGTGCCAGCAAGATTGATGAAAAGAATTTCCCACCCGAAATAAACGAGAGGCACTGTAAATATGAACCATAATCCTGTCATGGATGCTAAAAGCCAACATTTAGATTCAACATATGAGTGAAGGGATGTGGGTTGTGTTAGGGTAAAATCAAAATGGTCGCCTTGCCAACTGAATGCATACTGACCATAACTTGCCAAGAACAATCCTGTACAGGCAATCCCAAGAAAAAGGAAAACTCCATAGTCACGGTCTTTCATGACATAACATAAAACTAGTTCTTGAAAGAGGAACATCGTACTCATAAAAAAGACCTCTCGTGTTCTTTTGTTACGAAGAATCATTTTCAATTCAATTTTTATCCACACCCCAGTCTGTCCGAAGTTTTGTAGAAAAGAAAAATTGGCTGAATGAGAAAGTCTATTCCCCTGCACCTTAAATTCTTCGGGATAAAGTCTCTTTAAAATGGTGCGATAGGCAGTGTAATGAAGAAAAATAACCGTTAAGAATAATACTACTATAACCGTATATCCTTGTAAAATAGCATTGAAGAATTTCTCTGCTACAAGCGATAATTTGAACCAAGCAAAGTAATCTGCAGCAGCGATCAGACTACAAATAACCATAACGAAAAATAACTTCCATTCAATTTTATGGGAAGTTAGTTTCATAAAAATTATTACATAATGAAGTATTAAGCTAATAAGCCATAAGGATAGCATCCATATCCATGCTTGTTGTGCTCCGTATGCATAAGCAACAACACTCCACGCAAATTGTCCAAAGAGAATGAAAACAAAAATAGTCACAACCTGTAGTAGAGATATTCCTAAAAAGGAATTGACAATTCTGCTTCTTTTGACTGGTAAATGAAGGAACGGTTGAACGTCAAGAGTGGGAAGACTTTGGACAAAGTATCGGATGATAAATTCTCCAATGAAATAGTAAACTAAAAATCCGTTCAAAAAAGCAACGGCATTGCTTTGCTTTAATGTATTGATAACTATCTTTTCAAGCGCAAATCCAAGAATAAGGAAATATCCAACAGTTGCAGCTGCTATAAATCCAAGAATTATTTGGATGGTTATGTCCTTCTCAAAAGAAGGAGATCTAAAGAGTCGTTTAACTATAAGAGAAAGAAATGTAATTGGCATTCTCATTGATAAATCTCATTCAATTATATTCTCTTCTTCGTCAGCACGGCATTGCCACCAACGTTTGTGTTTCTGCAGTTGTGCCTTTCCGAAGCCGTGTCCTGTCCCACGTGACCAAACGAAATTAAGAAAACCAAACTACAAATTTACACTGCACCCCAGCCATGTTTTATACATTTTGTTGTAGGCTGGGCGGTTTCAGTCGACCGTAAAAGTTAAAGAGTACTTTGAGGTCAGTTCGAATTTTTTTCGGCAACAGGTCTGCGTAAGTAGCTTCCCTACCGTGACGAAATTCTCCACGGTCCGCTTTATATGCTTAATTTTTCGAGGCAGTCTCCTGTTTCTTGGGCTTATTGAATTTGCTCTGCCAGAGAACCACGATTGTCAATACACCTAACACAAATTCTATGATTGATGCCATATTCGTTGTGGTTAATAGAGTCTAAATATACATAATTTTAATTTCTCACTTGTCAGTAACGAAAAGTTGTCAGCGTGGATAAATTGTGTTACTAGTTAAATTGTCGTTCGAACTCTTCGCGCAAACAAATCTTCATCGTCTTGGACGTACTGTCCGCGGACAAAACCGCCTTGCCTACGTTTGTGCATATGACGTGCAGGGTTTTTGAAACACGTCACTGTCCCATGTTGCTGACGAAATTTAATAGCACACACTTTAAGAACCTACAATGAAGCATACGTTTATTCGCAGCTCTCAATGAGAAGATTTTCAATTTCTAATGTCTCATATTTGCGAAATGAATTCCATAATTCGCAAGCTTTTTCCTTTTGCTTAAGTTTAATCAAGCATTGTCCCTTCAGCTTGGTTGCATTTATGTTTAATTCATCATATCTAAGTGCCTTGTCAAGATTCTTTACTGCTTTCTCGTATTGTTCATTTTCAATTTGCTTACTGGCTTCAGCGATGAATTCGACTAGAGTCATCTTATCTTTATAGTCGGCATAGATATGGATCCATATCCTATTGTATTCACTAACTTTTTTACCGTCAATTTGTCCCGCCCTCCATTTTCCTGCGGTAGACTCAACAATATTTTTAATCATATTATCAAGATTCGGATTTCCAAATGTCTTCGCAAAGACCACACTGTCTACGTTACCCAATGTATCAATTTTAAAAATCAGCTCAGCGGTTGTATTTAATTCGCTTGCCAGAATTCTATACTCTTTGGAAAAGGAACCAAAGTATGAGTTCAAAAGTATATTGTTTCCACCAAATTGTGCACGTGTTGGACTTTTAGTTTTGTCCCACGTCCCCTGAAGAGAAGTTAGGAACATGATTTCCCCTACGACTCTATCACTAGTTACACGTTGCTGGCTGAAACAAATATTTGAGGTAACCAAAAAAATAATATCAATCTAATCCTCTTCATTAGTTCAAGTTTATCATGTTAAATGTATGCCAACGTTTGTGTTTCTGCAGGGTGCCTTTCCGAAGCCGCGTCCTGTCCACCTGGGCAAACATAATAGAATAAATATACTTCATACCTTGATGTCCCACCACCATTGCGCAAACATACTGTTAGCAGTAGGCTTTTCTGTCTGTCGTTAAAGTTGGGCAGTCATTTGATCAAATAGTACGTCACCAAAATAGTACCTTACTAATAACGACTTCCAATTGTTTCTGATGGTAAAGAATTTTGAATAATAGCCAAATCAGAATCAGTTAACACCACCTTAAATGCACCTAAATTCTCTTCGAGACGATGAATTTTTCTTGTGCCTGGGATAGTCACGATTTCATCGTTTTGAGATAGTACCCACGCTAACGCAACTTGTGCTTTGGAAACCTTTTTGTCTTGTGCAATTTGTTCAACAACCTCTACAAATTTTAAATTTTTCTTTATCGCTTCGTCTGTAAAACGAGGAAGTGTAAGACGCCAATCACTTGTTTCCAAATCTGCTCGACTTTTGATTGCTCCTGTTAAAAAACCCCGACCAAGAGGACTATATGCGACAAAGGTGATTCCGAGTTCTTGACACACATCCAAAATCTCTTGTTCCGGTTCGCGGCTCCACAAAGAATATTCGTTTTGCACGGCAGTTAGCGGGCAAACGGCATGTGCCCTTCGAATTGTCTCTACATTCGCTTCACAAATGCCCAAGTGCTTTACCTTTCCGTGTCTTACCAAGTCACTCATTGCGCCAACAATTTCTTCAATTTGTACTTTCGGGTCTTGCCGATGCATGTAATACAAATCAATTGCATCAACTCCCAAATTGTGAAGACTTTGTTCGCAAGCTTGTCTTATGTATTCTGGTTTGCCGTTAAGTCCAAGAAACTCACCATTGGGTCCTCGCATTACAGCAAACTTGGTCGCTAAAATTACCTCATTCCAACGTCCTTTAAACGCATTCCCTAATAGTCGTTCATTCGCTCCCCAACCATACATGTCGGCTGTGTCGAAAAAATTTACTCCTAAGTCGATGGCTTTATGCAATGTATTAATAGATTCTTCTTCTTTAAAAGAACCATAAAACTCTGACATACCCATACAACCAAGTCCAATTCTATTCACTTGTAGAATACTGTGTCCTAATGTTGTTGTTTGCTTCATTATTTCTGTGTTATAAAATTATTGATAATAGGTTTTTCTTCTGTCGCTTTTATGTCTGTTTGGTAAGGTCGTTATAAAAGCTTACTGCTAACAATTTGATACAAGCCATTAAAGCCTATATCTCTTTACTAAAAATCAATTGATCTTAAACTTACCTGCTTCCGTCACTCCTTTCCACGCATCGCTTCTGAAGGGTGAGGCAGGAAATCCTTCCTTGTTAAATAGGTTGGCATCTTCAGGATTGTCGGCCCACGCAAAGCGCACGGCTACGGGGTTGGGTACTGCATCGCAGGATACAACCACTTCATTGCCTTCGGTCCATGCTTTCGCATAGTAAAATTTCTGATCGGCTCCGGCCACTTCAAATCCTTTTATATATCCGTATTTATCTTTCACCATCAGTCCACTGCCGGTACTGGTAAAAGTCACGCGTATTTTGTTGCCTTCTATTTTCATGGATTGATAAACCGGTCCGCCATCTACCCTCTTGTGATTATACGTTTGATTAAATGCAATGGAAGCCAGTCGCTTGCCTACATCTTGTTTGTTGCGCGGATGAATGTCATTCGCTTCACCAATGTCAGTGGTCACGGCCATGCCGGTGTTGGGCAGCGCGAGTGTCATGGTCTGTGCTTCACGCAGTTCAGCCCATGTGCTGCCGAGTCGGCTGTTTCCATTAGCTGAGTTGAAACTCGCCAATTGCACAAAGTAGAAAGGAAAATCACCTTGCTTAAAGTGTGTGCGCCAGTCCTGGATCATCAATGGAAATGCCTTGCGGTATTGATTTGCGCGGCCTGCATTCGATTCGCCCTGATACCACAACGCGCCACGTATTCCGTAATTCAAAACCGGATTGATCATGCCATTGAATAACAAGGTGGGATAACTGTTAGGACCCAGCGCAGGTGTGCTTATGGATTCAACCTGAAAACGCCAGTTGCCTGCGAGTGGAATTCCCATTCCGGAACTGGTAACAACACGAACATCTTTGTCTTCTCCATAAATACCGCCACCACCCCCTGTGTCAGTTATTCTAACAGCTACTACATTTTTTCCTTCCTTCAACAGCTTAGAGGGAATCTGATATTTACGGTTCGCATTATATGAACTGGTGGCTCCAACTTTTACGCCATTCACAAATGCTTCATCGCTGTCGTCAATCATGCTCAGCTCGAGGGTGGCTGGTTGCCCTGCATCACTGGCCTGAACAGTAAAACTCTTCCTGACCCAAACCTTGCCATCCATTTCACCCAATGTGCCTTGCCAGAGTTGAGGCACTTTCAATTCAGCCCAGTGATTGTCATTAAATTCTGCCTACTTCCAGCCTTCGGCTTCTTGTCCTGATGGAAGCAGCACATTAAAATCTTTGAGCTTCTGTTCAATCGCTATACTTTTTTTCTTTGCCAGTTCATCCGTATCAATTGCCGGCATGCTGGCAATCATGTCTTTGAATTCCTCACTTTGTTCGAAGGCCTGTTTGCTCGTCCATGTTTCAGAGTGTGTTCCGCCCCATGAAGTGTGCACCAGTCCGATAGGTACTTTTAACTCTTCGTATAATTCACGCGCAAAGAAAAAACCAACGGCAGTAAAGTCGCCCGTATTTTCAGGAGTAGCTGATTTCCAGTCTCCGCCTTTCACATCTTCTTCCGGTTTTACAGAAACAGATTTCTGCACTTCAAATTGCCGTATCTCCGGATAGTTGCTGGTGGCTGCTTCTTTTATGCCATTCGTTGCAGAACGCACCGGCCACTCCATGTTGGATTGCCCTGAGCACACCCAGACTTCGCCCACCAGAATATTATTTACCGTGATGGTATTTTTTCCTTTCACGGTTAACACAAAAGGGCCACCGGCTTTTTCTGCGTCAAGCGTGATCATCCACTTGCCGCTTTTACCGGTCTTTACCGACTTCGTCTGCTTGTTGAATTGTACGGTAACTTTTTCTCCAGCATCGGCCCAGCCCCAGATGTTGATGGGCTTTTCGCGCTGAAGCACCATGTTGTCGCTGATCAATCGCGGCAAGCGAACGGTGCTGTAAGAATATAGAGACAGGAACAAGGAGAATACGAGGATGAGTAATTTCTTCATGGTGATGTTGGTTAGCGATGGTGAAGATACGGGGTAACATCTAAAAGCAAAATTCCCTGGGATAACAAAAAAGTTTTATCACCCCTCAATAAGGTTGTGGGTATCACAGGAAAGGAATATAAACATTGAATAAATTCCTTTGAACTACCAGAAGACGGTGTACAGGGCGATCAATATTCCTACAATGATCAGGGAGCCAAAGATAAATCCAGGATTTACCTTAAACATTTTTACATCAATCTCCACAAGTCGCTTTGGTTTCAACTCAGGTTTGAGAATGCTCATGATGATCATGATAACAATGATCAGTACAAACGTAATCGTCATCCGGTCGAGGAAAGGATAATCGGGAAACCAGCCGTTGGTCCAGCCGGGAAGAAATTTAAGAACCGTTGAAACGGGAATCGTCAATAAAGCACCTGTCATCGCTGCCGATGAGGTAGTCCGTTTCCAGAATAATCCCATCAGAAAAATCGCGAGCACACCCGGTGCAATGAAACCTACATATTCCTGAATAAACTGATAGGCCTGATCCAGTGTTTTCAGTGCCGGAGCCACAAAGCCCGCAATGGCTAACGAAATGATTACAGCCCAGCGGCCTACGCGCACCAGCTTTCTTTCATCGGCATGCTTGTCGAAATACTTTCTGTAGATGTCCAGTGAAAAAATAGTGGAGATACTATTGGCCTTGCCCGCAAGTGATGCCACTACCGCTGCGGTGAGTGCTGCAAATGCAACGCCCTTCAATCCGGCAGGTAACAGATTCATGAGTGTAGGATAAGCATGATCGGGTTTTAACACTCCCATTTCATCCACCATCTCAGTTTGAAACATTCCTTCCTGATACAACACATACATGGCAATGCCTGGCAACACGGCAATCAATGGAATCATCAGCTTTAAAAATGCTGCGAAGAGTAATCCCTGGCGTGCTGTTTTCAAATCGGCACCCAGGGCGCGTTGTGTGATGTATTGATTGCACGCAAAGTAGTTGAGGTTGTTAATCCACATGCCACCGATCAATACTGAAAGTCCCGGCAGATCTTTATAGTAGTTGTGATCTTTACCCAGGATCATGTGAAAATGACTTTCGGCATTTTCTTTCAGCAACAACATTCCTTTCCATGCGTTGCTTCCGAAACCAAATTTCTCTGAGAGCAGTGTGAGCGCGAGATAAGAAGTAATCAATCCGCCAATCACCAGCACTGCCACCTGAATCACATCGGTGTAGCCGATCACTTTCATGCCACCCAGTGTTACAAAGATGGCAAACACACACAATCCGAAAATGCAGAGTTCAAAAGACAAACCGGAAATTGAATTAATGGCGATGGCCCCGAGGTAAATGATGGAAGTAAGATTGACAAACACATATACCAGCAACCAGAAGATGGCCATCACCGTGCTCACGCGGTCATTATAACGATCGGCAAGAAATTGCGGCATCGTATAAATTTTATTCTTCAGATAAAGCGGAATAAAAAATATGGCAACAATGATCAGCGTGGCCGCAGCCATCCATTCATAGGTGGAAATGGCGAGACCAATGGCAAAGCCAGAGCCCGACATGCCAATGAAATGTTCGGCAGAAATATTGGAAGCGATGAGTGATGCACCAATGGCCCACCAGGTCAGCGAACCTTCGGCAAGAAAAAACTCACGGGAGCTGATGGATGCAGATCGCTTTCGCTGGTATACATAATATCCGTAGCCAAAGACTACAATGAAGTACCCAAAGAAAACAAAATAGTCGGCTGTTTGAAGTGTATTCATAAGGCCGACTATTTAGTAAATCAAAAATTACGTGAACTTAAAACTTTAATGTAGCTGGGAGATACTTCGCAACCAGCTCTTGATAGTATGGTTTAAGTTCTGTCCAGTTGGGAGGGGTTGGGTTTTTGGAGTAAAGATCGTATGGATTAAACAGCTTCACCCACTTGAACATTTCACGGTCGTGATCGTCCATCAAATGATCGTAGGCGTTTTCGCGATGTTGTGAATAGAACGAATGGTAACGGAGCATATATAAACCTGGCTCAGGCATCGTGTCTTTCACCATATGATATACATACTCATCGTGTCCCCACGACATATGCACGTTGCGCAATCCGCAATTAGGTGAATACACTCCGTATTTTGTATTATACTTTGGATTTGTGAAATCCGGATTGTTCACAAAAAATTCAGGATAGACGATTTTATCAGAATAGGCACAACCTACCGGGAAGGTATCTCCCACTACCGCCCATTGTGGCTCTCCGAAAAGGCAAAGCACTTTGCCCATGTCGTGAATAAGGCCCACCATCACCATCCAGTCTGGATGACCGTCTCTGCGGATAGCTTCTGATGTCTGAAGTAAGTGCTGAAACTGATCCAGGTCTGTGTCAGGATCTGAGTCGTCCACCAGTTGATTTAAAAAGTCGAAGGCACTCCATACGGGCATCACCTTCTTATCGAATTTAAGGAAGTCTGCTTCCTTCTGAAGTACAAAGTCGTAGGTCTGATACGTATGATTCAGCCTGTAGAATTCCTTCACGGAGTCGCGCTGAGGTTCATCGTAGTTGCGGTATTCTTCGGTAGATTTTGAAGTTGCGATCGCTTCAGGATCGGGATATCTGCGTAGAAGATCGTCTTCCCATTCATCTAAACTCTTGAGTGGCACGGCTTCGAATTGATTTTTCATGGCTGTTTTTTATTAATCAGAGTTCAAAGTAATTATTTTTTCAGATTTCCTAAAAGAAATTGTCTTATGCTTCATCCTTTCAAGCGAATTAAACCTGGAAGTACCAATGGTAATGCCTCAGATGGAATTCTTTTCGCCTGAATTTATATCTTGAATTATACTTATAACCCTGTGATACATTAAAAACGTATGTAAAAAAAGCATGTAATTTGAATCTTCTAAGCACCCGTATGACAATTGACAATCAAAAAATCGTTTCGGTTATATTTTCCTGCTTACTTCTGACTGGTTGTTCATCCAATACAAAACCTTCGGATCAGGTTGTCTCCTGGTGGCTTACCACCGGAGATCAATCTTCACTGCTTGCCCAACAGCAAAATCTGACCTTTGAGAAAGTGGATACAAAATCACAACGCATAACTGTTGACACCACGCAACAATTTCAATCAATCGATGGCTTTGGCTATGCACTCACAGGTGGCAGCGCCATGCTGATGAAAACAAAACTGAATGCGGATCAACGTACAGCTTTATTAAAAGAACTTTTCCTTACGGAAGGAAATGGCATTGGCATAAGCTACCTGCGCGTGAGCATCGGGGCATCAGATCTGGATGAATATGTTTTTTCCTATGATGATTTACCTCAAGGGAAAACCGATCCGAAACTTGAGAAGTTTAACCTGGCCTATGATACACTCCATCTCATTCCTGTGCTGAAAGAAATCCTGGCGCTGAATCCCACCATTAAAATCATGGGCAGCCCATGGTCGCCACCCGTATGGATGAAAACAAATAATCACCCTAAAGGAGGAAGCCTTAAACCTGAATACTATGAAGTGTATGCCCGGTATTTTGTAAAATACATTCAGGCTATGGCCACGGAAGGAATCACGATTGATGCGATTACCCTTCAGAACGAACCGGAGAATCCCAATAACACTCCAAGTCTGGTCATGACAGCAGAGGAACAGGCTTTGTTTGTAAAGAAATATCTGGGTCCTGCGTTTAAGGCGAATAACATCAAGACAAAGATTATTGTGTTTGATCACAACTGCGATCATCCTGAATATCCGATTTCAATACTTAATGATGCTGCTGCAAAACAATACACAGATGGCTCTGCCTTTCATATGTACCTTGGAGAAATTGAAGCGCTCGGTAAAGTGCACGATGCCCATCCTGATAAAAACATTTACTTCACCGAACAATGGACTTCGGGCAAAGGTGATTTTGGCGGTGATTTAAACTGGCATCTAAAAAACCTGATCATCGGTGCAACACGCAACTGGAGCCGCAATGTGCTGGAGTGGAACCTTGCAGCAGATCAAGACTTTAATCCACACACCGGTGAGGGTGGTTGTGACATCTGCCAGGGAGCATTAACGATTGGCGATGGAAGTATTGCAAGAAATGTATCGTACTATATTATCGCCCATGCCTCAAAATTTGTTCCTGATGGATCCGTGAGAATCGGGTCAAATTTAGTTGAAGGCTTACCCAATGTGGCCTTCCTTACTCCTCAGGGAAATAAAGTATTGATTGTCTTGAATGAAACGAACGAGCATAAAACTTTCTCCATTCAATTCAACGCTAAAACAACAAACACGGGTTTACAAGGCGGTGCCGTGGGCACATATGTGTGGTGATTTATATGCTCTCGCTTATGACCCTGGTTTTTCAATTATTATCTGAGTCATCAAAAATATTTTTTCGCCAGCCTCTAAGGTCATAGTACTTTGACTTAGGCTCTCCCGTCCATCCATTGATTCCTCTTTTCGGCAACCATATCCCATGGATGTACACAACGGGAATCAGGAAAAATCCAAACACAGTAAAAGCAACGGTTCTTCCAAATAAGGAAGAAAGAAGGATGACCAGCACCAGTGTGGCAACGGCTTTTCCAAACTTTCTGAGCTTAGGGGTGCGCTCTTCAAAATGCCCCATAAAAATGTGTCCCATCAGTAGGAAAAAACTGACGATGGAAATCTCCAGCCATAATGAATCGGTATTCCACATAACCTAAATCAAATACATCAGACCACAATTAACGTAATTATTTTAGATTGGTCTAAATATTTGTTTAGTTATTTCTAATTATATAAGTTTGCTACTCTAAATTATGAAACACTTATCCTTCTTTTACATGCTTTGGGGTATCATGGCGGCAGAAGCCCAAACCGGTTCTTTATCGGGCATGGTGCGGATTGAAGGGAGCCCCATCGAATTTATCAATGTGCTGGTGGAAGGAACATCGCTCGGTGCGACAACAAGTGGAGAAGGTAGATTCATCATCAACGCCATCCCTGCAGGAAAACATCAGTTAAAAACTTCAGGAATAGGATATCAGTCTAAAACCGTAGAGATTATTATTAAGTCGGGAGAAACAACACGAGTTTCAATTGATCTACTCGAAGATATTTCACAATTGCAGGAAGTGGTAATCACCGGCACCATGCGTGAGGTAACTAAAATGAATTCGCCTATTCCCATCGAAGTATATCTCACCTGCTTTCTTCAAGAAAAATCCTACCCCCAATATATTCGAAGCACTATCCATGGTGAATGGCGTGCAGCCACAAATCAATTGCAACGTGTGCAACACAGGCGACATACACATCAATGGACTGGAAGGTCCTTATACCATGATATTAATTGATGGCATGCCAATCGTGAGCAGTTTATCTACTGTTTACGGCCTGGCCGGTATTCCCAACAGCCTGGTGAAACGCATGGAGATCGTGAAAGGACCTGCCTCCACATTGTATGGTTCAGAGGCGGTAGGCGGTGTAATCAATATCATCACTAAAGAACCATTCGCGGTGCCGACCTTAAAGGCCGATGTGTTTGCCACTTCCGTGGGAGAATACAACGTAGATGTCGCATCGGGGTTTAAGGCAGGAAAAGCATTCAGCCTGATTGGCGTTAATTACTTTAACTACGATCAGATCCGCGACATCAACAATGACAATTTTACGGATGTAACCCTGCAAAACAGAATTTCATTTTTCAATAAATGGAATTTTCACAGAAAATCAGGTAAGAACTTTTCATTAGCCGGTCGTTATATACATGAAGACCGCTGGGGCGGAGAACTTCAATGGAATTCATCGCTGCGCGGAAGTGATCAGATATATGGCGAAACGATATACACAAACCGTGTCGAGTTCATTGGCAGCTATCAGTTCAACACAGAGTCTCCCCTGCACCTCGATTACTCTTACAACTATCATAACCAGGATTCCTATTACGGAACGGTAAAGTTTCTTGCCAATCAGCAAATTGCCTTCACGCAACTCCGGTGGAATAAACAATTCGGGAAACATGAATTCCTGGCCGGTGTGCCATTGCGCTACACCTATTACGATGACAATACTGTGGGCACCGCAACCGACACTGAAATGAATGCCCCTACCATCACTTTTTTACCGGGCATATTTGTTCAGGATGATATTCAGCTATCAGAAAAGTTATCAACGCTGGCGGGTTTGCGTTATGACCAGCACAATGTACATGGCAGCATCTGGACGCCACGGTTGAGTTTCAAATATTCACCTGATAAAAACAATACCGTCCGATTGACCAGCGGCAGTGGCTACCGCGTGGTGAATTTGTTTACGGAAGATCATGCCGCACTCACCGGCTCACGCGAGGTAGTGATCCTGAGCGATCTCGAACCAGAAAAATCATGGAATGTAAATCTTAACTATGCACACAATATTTTATTACAAGATGGATTCATTGGCCTGGATGCAAGTATTTTCTATACCTATTTCACCAACAAAATTGTAGGCGACTTCCTGACTGATCCAGACAAAATCATTTATGATAATCTGGAAGGTCATGCCATTTCAAAAGGAATTACACTCAACGCGGATCTGTCACTGGCAAGTGGTTTGAAAATAATCTCTGGCGTTACACTGATGGAAGTATATCAGGCACAAAACGAAAATGATATTGAGAATAAAATTCCGCAGCTTCAGGCTCCTGGTTTTTCAGGAACATTTACCATCAGCCAGTCTATTCCCAAAGCAAAAATGGAAATTGATTTAACGGGAAAAATCTACGGGCCTATGCACTTACCCGTTGTGGAAAATGATTTTCGTCCGTCCATGTCGCCATGGTTTGGATTAATCAATCTTCAGGCCACCAAAACCATCAATACACAACTTGAAATTTATGGTGGCGTAAAAAACCTGTTGAACTTCCTTCCCAGAGATCCCATTCTAAGACCCTTCGATCCCTTCGATAAAAATATTTCTGAGAATAATCCAAATGGATATACCTTCGACACCACCTATAATTATGCACCCATGCAAGGAGCAAAATTGCAGATGGGGTTGAGGTGGACGATTGAGTAGAATATGCGGTGATTAACATTCTTATTCACCGCATAAATTGCGGAGAATAACTTGCTGGTGCGGATAAAAATGGCTTTATTTACCGCATAATATGCGGAGAAAGACCCAATATATACATGAATTGGTCAATTGGCCCTCTTTTCAATGGAAATACGAAAAGATTGCTCAACCCCTTTCACAAGTCCGCCTCTATCAAGGGAAGTTACTCGGACGCATGGAAGCATTAGGTTTCCGCTTTCGCGAAGGTGCTGCACTGCAAACGCTGACCAGCGAAATTGTGAAGTCCAGTGAAATTGAAGGAGAAGTACTGGCACCCGATCAGGTGCGGTCATCGCTTGCGCGGAAACTAGGCATCAATGTAGCCGGCCTGGTTCCATCGGACAGAAATGTAGATGGAGTAGTTGATTTGATGCTGGATGCAACCCTGCTTTATGAACAACCATTGACTGCGGATCGGTTATTTGGCTGGCATGCATTACTTTTTCCAACAGGAAGGAGTGGCATGTATAAAATTACAGTTGGAAACTGGCGCACGGACGAACAAGGTCCTATGCAGGTAGTCTCCGGTGCCATGGGAAAAGAGCGAATACATTATGAAGCGCCTGCCGCAGAAACGGTAGCCAGCGAAATGAATGTGTTTCTGAATTGGTTCAATACCATTCATGATATCGATCCAGTTTTGAAAGCGGCTCTCGCGCACTTTTGGTTTATAACGATCCATCCTTTTGATGATGGCAATGGCCGCATAGCCAGAGCGATCACCGATATGCAATTGGCACGCTCCGATGGCAGTGTACAACGTTTCTACAGTATGTCAGCACAAATACGAAAAGAGCGGAATGAATACTACGAATGTCTGGAGAAATCACAAAGCGGTTCATTGGACATCACCGATTGGATACTATGGTTCATGTCGTGTCTGGATCGTGCTGTAAATGCAACACAAGAAGATCTTATTGGAATTTTGGACAAGGCGAGATTCTGGGAGAAGCACAATAACAAGGTGTTGAATGAAAGGCAACGCATGATGTTGAATAAACTGCTGGATGGTTTTGATGGCAAGATGACTACGGGCAAATGGAGCAAGATAGCCAGGTGCTCACCTGATACTGCCTTGCGCGATATTCAATTGCTGATCGATCAGGATATTTTAGAGAAGGAAGATGCACGTGGAAGGAGTACGAGTTATAAAATCAGAATGAATTTTTGAGCTACGGAGACATACCATTGACTCTGCTATGGTAAATTTAAGTGCTTAAAAAAAATCAGGCTTGAAAACAGGTGATGTACAATGCGTCATACATTTAGATACTTCTCTGGCACTGAATGAAGTGCTACCCGATTGCCCTCCGTATCTTCAAATATCGCCATGAAGCCATACTCCGGAGAAATTTCTGTTTTAGGCTGCATTATTTTACCACCTGCTGCCACCACCCTGTCGATTATGATCTGTACATCAGGATTTCCATTAAGATAAATCAACGGACCGTCAGTTAATGAAGGCTTGTGAAAACCATCACTTTCAATGAGGGTACCACCAATACCTTCCATAGGATCATCCAGTGGAAACATACGCATTTTGGTGCCACCAAAATCCATAGGCTGCAATTCTATATTAAATAAAGCTTCATAAAATTTCTGTGCGCGATCAATATCCACCGCGGGAATTTCAAACCAGCTTATTGCGTGTTTCATAAGCGTTTTATTTTTAAATCCTGATTAACCAATAGTAAGTTAAATCAGAATTATCATTTAATCAACACCGCCTCTTCCAGAATAAAATTCCCATGCTCAAGATCACCATCGTTGAGTTTCAATTTTCCTTTCACGCGGATGTATTGATCGGGATCAAACTTGCCGGGTTTGGTTTTAAAAAACACTTCGGCTATGGATTCAGGACCGGCACCTCCGCAAAAGAAACACTGGCTGTATGGAAACTTCGATAAGATGATATAGGCATTACCTTCCACATCAATGGGCAGGTAATAGCCTTCTAATGAAAATTCTTTTCCAACCATACTTTTCAAATCGGCAGAAAACGTAGGATATAAAAAATACTCACCGGCTATGTCGTTGTACTTTGCATCAAACTTGGTTTTGGCAAATGCTGCCCATCCATCGGTCTGGGCAATGGTAGCAAAAGAGATCAGCGAAATGGCGAATACTGTTATAAAACGTAGCATGGTTCAAGAATTAACATTCAAAAATAATCAATTGCAAGATCATGGTAATCCAAAACCTTGCCAACGGTAAAAATCAATTTCCTGCCAATACTTTATGAATATCCGTGCGGTATGCCTGAAATGCGGGAATCAGTGAGCAGACAATGCCCAGCACGATGCTGCCACCCAGCAACCAGATTTCTTCCGCATAAAAGACCGCTGCCGAAATCCCTGTCTTTTGACTTTCTTCCACCAGCATGGTGAACAAATACAAAACTCCATGCCCCAGGGAAATTCCAATAATGCTTCCCAGCAAGGTTAGTATGGTTCCTTCCATGAGCGTGGCAATAAACAATTTCGATTTGCTGGCACCCATTGAACGCATGATGGCGAGATCATACTGGCGCTCTTTCAGAGAATTATATAACGCGATAAAAATACTGAGGGCAGAAATAAAAATGAGAACATAGGCAAAACCTATCATCGCCTCAACGCCAATACCCAGAATAGAAAAAAGCCGCGCTGCCTCAAAAGAAGGAGAAGCTGCCTGCATACTGCTCTGACTATTGATAAACCTGGGCAATTGCAACGCGGCAATCGGATTTCTGTATTTAATTAACAGTGATGTGATCTCCCTGGTGGAATCACTTGCTTCCGCGGAAGGAACCAGCACCGATGAATTCGTAATTGAATCGCGGGTGTGTTCTGCATCTTCATCATGTTCACCATGTTCTTCATGTACATTCCAGATGCTGGAGATATTGGTGAAGATTAAATTGTCAATCACACTGTTTGTCTTTTTTAATATTCCTTTCACGATAAAAGGATGTGCTTCATGGGCACTTCCTTCTTTCGTGAGTCCGTGTGAGCTTTCAAAGACATCACCTGCTTTCAGTTTAAGAAGTTGAGCAGCTTTGGCACCCACTACTACTTCCATATCAGCGTGCCACCAGTCGCCATCAGCAAGTTCTCCATGATACAAATCGGTGTATTGCCTGGTCGTGCCAATGATCCTGAAATTCTGATAGCTGTCGCCCAACGCCATAGGGATGGCACTTTTCACAAGCCGGTGCCTGGCAAGTTTATCAGCCTCATACAATTTGATATTGCCAGTGGGAAAATCAATATGAAAAATGTTGCAGAGAATTAATTGCAGCGGACTTCCCTTCGCTCCCACTACCAGATCGATTCCTTTCGTGTTATCTGAAATTTTTTCTTTCAGCTGGTTGCTGAATAAAAGAAGAATGGTGATGACCGCAATACCCAGTGCCAGCAATACAATATTCAGCAACGTATTCAGCGGCTTTGCTTTCAGGTAACTGACAACGAGTGTTAGAAGATTCATCAGAGCTGGATCAGGTTTTTGATTTTGTTCTTCAATCGCTGGTCATGAGTGGCAATGATGAGTGTAGCTTTGTTTTTACTGGCTACCGACAAAAGCAAATCACTCACACGATCACAATTTTTATCATCCAGGGCAGAGGTAGGTTCATCAGCCAGAATCAATGAAGGTTTATTTAAGATAGCTCTTGCAATCGCTACGCGCTGCGCCTGCCCAAAACTTAATTCACGAATGGCAGCATCTTTCTTTTCTGCAATACCCAGTTGCCTAAGTACTTCCTCTACGCGTTCATGATCTTGTTTCAATCCCGCAAGGAAAGGTGCCATCAATAAATTTTTCTCTACCGATAGCGCACTGATCAAATGGTTACGCTGGAAAATAAATCCATAATGCTGTCCGCGAAAGCGATCCAGTGCTGACTCAGAAAGTTTCGTGATATCGGTTCCGTTTACTTCAATACTTCCGTCTTGTGACCTGAGCAATCCGCCAAGCAAGTGAAGCAGCGTAGTTTTTCCGCTTCCCGATTCGCCCAGCAACAGAAATTGTTCACCTTCCTGTATCGTCAGATCAGGAAATGAAATGACCGATGCACCGGGATAGCGATAGGATAATTTCGAACTGGATATCATGATGTGAATAAGCCCTGTAAAAATAAACAGTCAGGCGCTATTGATGGCAGGCCTGACCGTTCAAAGTTAATTTTATTCCGGATCTTAATTCTTAATAGGTTCGTAATCTTTAAATGGTGAAAGGTTTACCTTTTCCATCATAGCCCTGTATGCCGGCCACGTTGTTGAATAGAAGTTATTGACACGTTTCACTACATCATTGATTCTATCTTCAGCTTGCTTATACACACGTCTGTCTGTTTCACTTACCGGATCATTGGATCTTGCAATGTAGCCTCGAGCCGTTTGTATATAGGAAACCGGTGTAGGGTCAGGCGAACGGACAATACCCTGACGCTTGTCAACTTTGCCCAGTATAAAATCAAACAATGCATTCACAGAATCCTTCATCGCCTTGGTTTTATCAGAAGCGTCTTTCAGATCCGTCCGCTTTGTTTCTTTTATCTTCTTCTCAAACTCTTCTGCAATTTCCAGTGATTCGCGCAAGCGATCCGTTGCCTTGGTTGCAGCGGCTGTGAGTTTCTGAAGATCCTTCAGCATGGCATATCGCTGTTCCATTACACTTTGAGAAACATCCATGCGGGGATCTGCTTTCACATTAATCGTTGTTGAATCTTTCAGGTTGCCAAAAGTCAAACGCAATTTGTATGAGCCAGGCAACACGGAGGTGCCTCCAAAACCACCAAAGCCACCTCTGCCCTCGCCTTCACGGGCACGTTCGCGTGATGGATTTCTTTCTGACTTTTCATTCAACGCCCACGTCATTCTGTGTAACCCATTCTCATCCGGAGCTTTTTGTTTAATCGTATTGACCAGCGTGCCACCGGCATTGAATATTTCGAGTTTCACCGAATCATATTTCACTTTAGAATCAGCTGATTCCTTTTTATCAACAACAACGGGCTCTGATTTTTTTTGTCCCTTCTTCGCAGTCGTGGCAACAGGTGTTTCTGCTTTCTTCTCTTCCGGTTTATTTACTGCATACGAAATCAATGCACCTGCCGGTCTGTTCTGTCCGTTAAAAACAGCATCCGCATCAAAACGCGGACCCGAAGGCTGCTGTCTGGATGCCAGATAAGCATCTGGTGTTGAAAATAATTTTACAGAATTATTCAATGTGGCAGCACCGGACTTCGCGAGTTCGCGCAACGGCCTGATATCATCCAGCACATAAATGGCACGACCGAAAGTAGCCAGCACAAGGTCGTGCTCACGCGGATGAATGACCATGTCCATTACCGGAACGCCAGCCGGAAAATCAACCGTCCACTTGGTCCAGTTCTTACCTTCATCAATGCTGACAAACAAACCGTTCTCTGCTCCCAGAAAAAGTAGTTTGGGTTCCAGTGGATCTTGCACGACAGACAACATGTAGTTATTGTCTCCAACCTGAGCCCCGGATATCATACTTTCCCAGGTAACACCATAATCCTTTGTACGGAATAAATATGGTTTATAATCAAACACACGATAATTGTTTACTACCACAAAGGCTTCTCCTGCATTATGCCTGGATGCCTGAATCTGCGGAACCCATGCTCCTTTTGGCAAGCCAGTTATCTTAGCTGAAACATTGGTCCAGGTTTTTCCACCATCCTGAGTGAGTTGCACATTGCCATCGTCAGTTCCTATCCAGATTACTTCTTTATTTAAAGTACTTGGTGCAATCGTGATAATGGTGCAATGGTTCTCTGCTCCGGTTGCATCCATGGTAAGACCTCCGCTGTCATGTTGCTTTTGTTTGGATGGATCATTGCTGGTGAGATCAGGTGAGATTATCTCCCAGGTGTCTCCTTTATTGGTTGACTTATGTAGAAACTGGCTACCATAATAAATGGTTGAGTTGTTGTGCGGATCCTGCGCAATGGCTGCATTCCAGTTAAACCTCAGTTTCATAGCAGGATCCTGATGGGTTGGACGAATGTTTTTTGTAAATCCGGTTTGAAGATCATAGCGCGCCACATTTCCGCCCTGCGACATGGCATAACCAAAGCGACTGTTATCAGGATCACTCACCACATCAAATCCATCACCAAAAAGTACTTCCTGCCAGTAAGAGTTGCGGATACCTGCGTTGCGCCATACGTAAGCTGGTCCTGCCCACGATCCGTTGTCCTGCATGCCTCCATATACATTGTAGGGATGATCCATGTCCACATTGATGTGATAGAACTGACCCACGGGAATATTATCAGAAAAAACCCAGGTCTTACCCATATCGCGGGTGATGTTCAATCCTCCGTCATTTCCATCAATGATATAACTTGGATTTTCAGGATGGATCCACCATGCATGGTGATCGGGATGCACACCTGAATAAGGCAAAAAAGTCTGGAAAGACTTGCCACCGTCTTCACTTTTATTCACTTCTGAAAAAATAGTATAAATACGGTTTTCGTTTTTCGGATCTACATATATCTCGAAGTAATAAAATGGCCGGTCGCCAATTTCACTCTTATCATTGATCATCGTCCATTTTTCACCACCATCAACAGAACGATACAGTGCATTTTTTTTCGATTCAACCAGTGCATAAACAATCTCTGGTTTACCAGGCGCAATGGCCAGGCCCATACGGCCCAGTTCGCCTTCAGGCAATCCTTCCTTACTGGTTATTTTCTTCCAGGTCTTGCCGCCATCATACGTGATAAACATTCCTGATCCGGGGCCGCCCGAATTAAATGACCATGGGTATCTGCGATGTTCCCACATGTTTGCGATAAGCTTGCTGGGGTTTGTCGGATCCATGATCAATTCACCACAACCGGTTTTGTTATCGACAAAAAGTATCTGAGTCCAGGTGGCACCACCATCAGTTGTTTTATAAATACCACGCTCGGGATGTTCTCCCCAGGGCGAACCAATAGCACCCACATAAACCGTGTTCGGATTTTTCGGATCAATAATGATTCGGTGAATGTGTCTGGTTTTTTCAAGTCCCATTTTCTTCCAGGTTTTTCCGGCATCCAGACTTTTATAAATGCCATCTCCGCCATTCAAACTGTTGCGAGGGTTCCCTTCACCAGATCCTACCCAGAGAATGGAAGGATTATCTTGCTGAATGGCAATGGCACCAACCGAAAGCGTTGTTTCCTTATCAAATATCGGTTCCCATTTTACACCACCACTGGTGCTTTTCCACACACCGCCCGAAGCAGCACCGGCATAAATGATTTCAGGATTGGCAACCACTGCATCGATGGCGGTGATACGGCCACTCATGCCCGCAGGCCCGATTGCCCTGGCCTTCATGCCTTTAAGTTTTTCTATATCCAGCTTTTGAGCTTGCAAAGAGAAAACAACAAGCACAAAAAGAACTATTAGTTGAATTGAATTTTTCATAACACAAATTTGATTTCAGTGCGAAAGTAACAGTTGATCACCGTTAACAATGGCAGATTATACCGGGATGTATGAATTTTAGATAGAAAGTGAATCTGGTATTTGAGTGGTAGCAAGAATAATTATCCGACTAAACGGATTTCCTTAAGGGCGTAGGACTTTATATTTCCATTAAAAGAAACCAGCAGTTTACCTTGCTGGTCCACTCCTTCAATGATTCCGTCAGCTTCACCATCGGAAACCAGAAATTTCCGAACCTCTCCCATTCCATAAAGCGAATTCAGATAATCTATTTTCATATCTGAGATTTTGCCCGATCGCAATTGAAGATACCTTCGCTCAATAAACTCACACAAAAGCAACCATTCATCAGGAAGGTCAAAACCATGACCAGCAACCACTTTCATAGAACTTGCCGATTCAATTGAAAATGAATCCTGATTCACGTTTAATCCAATACCGATAACACTGCTTTGAATAGTATCACCTGAAAGGGTGTTCTCAATGAGAATGCCACATAACTTTTTATCATTTACAAGCAGATCATTGGGCCATTTGATTTTAACCTCTCCAGCAATTCGATGGGTAAGAAAATCGCGAAGCGCAAGAGAAATGGCGATGGTAAGATTGAATTGCCCGATGGGCTTTAAGAAAGTCGGTCTGAGTATCAAAGACAAAGTCAGGTTCAGATATGGATGAGAAAGCCATGAATTTCCCCGCTGCCCACGGCCCATTGACTGATTATCAGTAATTACTGTGGTTCCTTCTGCTGTGTTTGTCTTTTGACAAAGATTGAGGGCTAGCGTATTCGTTGAGTGACATTCTGGCACATAAACCAGATTCTTACCCACGAAAAGCGTATTGGCAGGGATTTTATACAAGGTATTTTGGTTAGCTTTGCAAATTGTTCAATTTAAAAAACCCAAAATAGTTAATGGCGAAAAAAAAGAAGGGAGTTGATTCCGAAAAGCTAAGCAAAGCAATCGTAAAAGGCATGCAGGAAAAAAAAGCTTCGGATATCGTAGTGATGGATTTGAGGGATGTGAAAAACGCTGTTGCAGACTTTTTTGTAATCTGTTCGGGTAATTCTGATAAACAATTAGAGGCCATCAGCGAATCAGTAGATGAAGAAGTGTACAAGGCCGTAAAAGAAAAACCATGGTACGCAGAGGGCAAAAGCAATAAAGAGTGGATGATTCTCGACTATATCAATGTGGTCACCCACATATTCAGAAAAGACCGCAGACAATTTTATTCACTGGAAAAATTGTGGGGTGATGCGGAAATCACTGAAATAGAAGATTAAGAACTTAAATCAGTTAAAGACGTTATTGAATTGTAATTTTTAAAGGAATGGCAGACAAGGAAAAAGAAAAGAAGATTATACCTCCCAAGGTACCGAGACCAAACTATCAGATGTGGGTTATTCTGGTACTGGTGGCCGTTATTCTTGGTATCAGTTACTTAAACCGGAGCGGTGAACTGGTAGAAATTCAAAGCAGCCGCTTTGAAGACATGGTGCAGGCACGCGACATCAAGCGGCTGGTTCTTATAAAAAATGAAGAACTGATTGAAATTACCCTCAAGCCAGAGGCACTTCAAAATGCCAAATACAAACAAGAGATTGAAAAAAATAGTCCGATTGGCGTAAAACCCAATGGTCCTCATTACAAATATAAAATTGGATCCATCGATAAGTTCTATGAACAGTATGAATCCATGCTTAAAAATATTCCGCGCGATCAGAGGATAGACCTGCAGGTTGAAGATCGTCAGGATTATACCAATATGTTTTTCAACATTGGCTTCCTTGTTTTGCTTGTGTTTGGTTTCTGGATGCTGATGCGGAGAATGACAGGAGGCGGTGGCCCGGGCGGACAGATTTTCAATATCGGTAAATCAAAAGCAGCATTGTTCGATGCAGAAAATAAAGTACGCATTACGTTTGCCGATGTAGCCGGACTGGAAGAAGCAAAAGAAGAGGTTAAAGAGATCGTTGATTTCCTGAAGACACCTCAGAAATTTACCAAGCTTGGTGGAAAAATTCCAAAAGGAGCATTGCTTGTGGGCCCTCCGGGCACTGGTAAAACCTTGCTTGCAAAAGCAGTAGCCGGTGAGGCCGGTGTTCCTTTCTTCTCACTGTCAGGTTCTGACTTTGTAGAAATGTTTGTGGGTGTGGGTGCAGCGCGTGTTCGCGACTTATTCAAGCAAGCGAAAGAGAAAGCACCTTGTATTGTATTCATTGATGAGATCGATGCCATCGGCCGCTCGCGCGGAAGAGGACAGATGCCCGGTGCCAATGATGAACGAGAAAATACTTTAAACTCACTATTGGTTGAAATGGATGGTTTTGCAACCGACAGTGGTGTAATCATACTGGCTGCTACCAACAGACCTGATGTACTTGATTCTGCTTTGATGCGTCCGGGTCGTTTCGATAGACAAATCAGTATTGACAAACCAGATATCTCGGGTCGTGAGCAGATATTTAAAGTTCACCTGAAGCCAATCAAACTATCGAAAGATGTGGATGTGAAAAAACTGGCTGCACAAACTCCTGGTTTTGCCGGAGCAGAAATTGCCAACGTATGTAACGAAGCAGCATTGATTGCAGCACGCAGGGATAAATCAGAAGTTGACATGCAGGATTTTCAGGATGCGGTTGACCGCGTGATTGGTGGACTTGAAAAGAAAACAAAAATTATATCACCAGAAGAAAAGCGAATTGTTGCCTATCATGAAGCAGGTCACGCTGTAGCGGGATGGTTTCTCGAACACGCAGACCCACTCGTGAAAGTAAGTATCGTGCCTCGTGGAGTTGCCGCATTAGGTTATGCTCAGTATCTACCGAAGGAACAATTCCTCTATCAGACCGAACAATTGCTGGATGAGATGTCTATGACTTTCGGAGGACGTGCAGCGGAAGAGATTGTGTTCAGTAAAATATCTACCGGAGCATTGAGTGATCTTGAGCGAACTACCAAGATGGCATACAGTATGGTAACCGTGTATGGTATGAATGCTGCGATTGGAAATCTTTCGTTCTACGATTCGAAACAGGCAGACTATGCGTTTAACAAACCTTATTCAGAAGCTACTGCCGAAAGAATTGATCAGGAGGCAAAGAAAATAATTGACATTGCCTACGAGCGAACCAAAAAGCTGCTCATCGATCATCGTGAGCACCTGGAAATTATTGCGAATGAGTTGCTTGAAAAGGAAATTCTTTTTCAGGGTGATCTTGAACGACTGATTGGCAAAAGACCTTTCGCTCATCAAACTACCTATGAGAAATTTACCAACGCAAAAACTCCTGATTTGAAGCCTGCAGAGCCTCTTTCAAATGGTTCATCCACTGAACCAAAGAGTGAAACTCCTGAAACAGAAGTAACAGCTGAGGTTGCTCCAGATAAAGTATAAAGGATTGAATCTAAAATTTTAAAAGCCTTTCGGTGTAGTAACCGGAAGGCTTTTTTCATTGATCTGGTTTTCACGTTATTTGCAAACTATGGCTCTGCAACTCCAACTGACAAGCGGTAAGAAACTATACTTCGCTTCCGATTTTCATCTGGGTGTGCCTGATCATGAATCCAGTGTGGCCCGCGAAAAGAGGATTGTAAAGTGGCTTGATTCAATTTCTGCCGATGCTCATGCCATTTATTTACTGGGAGACATCTTTGATTTCTGGTTTGAATACCGCCATGCAATTCCCAAAGGCTTTATTCGCTTGCAGGGTAAACTCGCTGAATTACGTGATGCCGGTATGCCCATCTATTTCTTCACAGGTAATCATGACATGTGGATGTTCGATTACTTCGAAAAAGAACTTGGTATCGTAATTTATCGGGAGCCTCAGGTAATTGAAACAGGCAAACATAAACTATTGATAGGTCATGGCGATGGCCTGGGCCCGGGTGATACTACCTATAAATTTCTTAAGAAGTTTTTCAATAGTTCAATTTGTCAATGGTTGTTTGAACGCATTCATCCAAATCTCGGCATAAGCATTGCTAATCGATGGAGCAGGCACAGCCGCATCAGCAATACGAATATGGAAGAAAAATTTCAAGGCGAAGAAAATGAATATCTTCTTACCTGGTGCCGCGAACTGGAGAAAATAAATCATCACGACTTTTACGTATTTGGTCACCGACATCTGCCACTGGATCTGCGGGTCGGGGAAAACAGCCGTTATATAAACCTGGGCGAATGGGTGCATTTCAACACCTACGCTGAATACGATGGTCATGAATTTTACCTGAAGACATTTTCCGAATGATCATCCTGGCCAGACTATATACCTATTTGATCATTGGTCTGTTGATTCATTTTAATCTGACTGTCAACGCTCAACCTCAACTCACAAAAATAAAGGAATGGAGTGTCGGAGAGATTGCCGGCATAACCGTTGATCGCATCGGAGACTTTTTTGTTATTCAGAAAAAAGGCGGCATAAAAAAATATGATCCGGATGGTAAGCTCATGGCCTCTCTTCCAAAAAGAAAACCTTCGCTGATTGAACCCTGGTATCATCCCAGCATTTTTATTTACGATCGTCAATCACAAAAATATTTTTCATACGGGCGCTTCTTTGAAAACGTGCAGGAACATAAAATCGCTCCGGAATTTGCCATTGAACCATACCTGGTTTGCCCTACCCATGATAATCGCTTATGGATACTGGACAGGGCTGACTACTCATTAAAAAAAATAAATCCATTGACCCGTGAAGTTGTGAATGAGTTTACACTTGCCGTTGAGTCATATGCACCCGAGTTTACCTACCTGAAGGAATATCAGAATCTCCTTTTCCTTCAGGAAAAAAACAAAAATATCTGGATCGTAAATACACTGGGCAAAATCATTACAAAAATCGAAATCAATAATCCCGTTAACTTCAGTTTCTTTGGACAGGAACTTTACTATCTCGAAAACAATACCATTAAGTTTTTCGATTTGCTTACTGAAGCAACACGCGAAATGCCACTATCCGGTGAATTGAAATTTGCACTGGTAACCGATGAACGGATACTCACCGTATCCACCAAAAATAAAATTTCACTGTATAATTACACCCCTGAATAGAGGCAGCAATTCCTTTCAAGTGTGTTCATTTTTGAACATCTTTGTACGCATCAGCACAAAATCGATTGTAAAAACATCGTTTCCGGACAGATCTGGTGCTGGCATAATTTTTTCCTCTGATTGGTTAACTTAAACTTGAATACCGTGAACGAAGGTGGCAAAATACTGATGATTGATGACGATGAAGACGTACTTCTCGCAGCCAAAATGCTGTTGAAAAAGTCGAATCATCAGGTGATTATCGAAAAGAATCCTAACAAAATTCCTTTTCTGCTCAACAACGACTCCTATGATGTGATCCTGCTGGACATGAATTTCAGTAAAGACACCACCAGTGGAAAAGAAGGATTTGAATGGCTGAAGCAAATCAAGGAAAGAGAACCTAATGCGGTGGTGATTATGATTACTGCTTTTGGTGATGTAGAGATGGCGGTAAGAGCACTTAAGGAAGGCGCCACTGATTTTATCTTGAAGCCCTGGCAAAATGAAAAGCTGGTGGCTACGATATCCACTGCCATCAAACTGAAGAAATCATATAACGAAGTTGACAAACTGCGCAAGGCGAAGCAAATGCTGGAAGAGCAGATCAGTCAGCCCTTCAGGGATATTATCGGACAAAGCGATGCCTTGAAGGAAGTGTTCGCCTTGATTGATAAAGTTGCAAAAACAGATGCCAATGTATTGATACTCGGAGAAAATGGAACGGGCAAGGAACTGGTAGCGCGCGCCATTCACCAAAAGTCGCTGCGCAAAGATGCTTCCTTTGTAGCTGTCGATATGGGTGCCATCACCGAAACCCTTTTTGAAAGTGAATTATTCGGTCATAAAAAAGGATCGTTTACAGATGCACGCGAAGACAGACCTGGACGGTTTGAACTTGCCAACGGAGGCACACTCTTCCTCGATGAAATCGGTAATCTCAGCATGAGTCTGCAAAGCAAATTGCTTAGCGCGTTGCAATCAAGACAAATAACGCGGGTTGGTTCCAATCAACATATGGATGTAGATATCAGACTGATTTGTGCCACCAACATGCCATTGCATCAAATGGTGCAGGAAGGAAAATTCAGACAGGATTTGCTGTATCGGATCAACACGGTAGAAATTACCATTCCTCCATTGAGTGACCGCGTGGATGATATCCCAATGCTGGCCAATCACTTCCTGAATCACTACGCGAAAAAGTATAGAAAAGAAGTACTTTCCATTTCACCTGAAGCCATGAATAAGCTGAAGAAATATCCATGGCCAGGAAATGTACGCGAATTGCAACATGCCATTGAACGTGCTTTGATTATGGCCGACTCCAATACATTACAGGAAAGCGATTTTCTTTTTAGCAGAAAAGGTGGAGAGCAACTGGCGAGTGACACACTCAATCTGGATGAAGTAGAAAAGGCAGCTGTTGCCAAAGCCATTCAGCTTCACAACGGAAATATTTCGAAGGCGGCAGAGGAACTTGGATTAACGCGCGCCTCCCTTTACAGAAGGATGGAGAAATATGGACTTTAACTGGCGATCGCCATTGGTAACGCGTGTAGCAATACTCGTAGCTACCATCGTAGTGTTTGCATTCATGCTTTCAGGAAGCAATCGTAATTTTGTATTAATCATTGCCTTGTTAGGTGCCATTGGCTTTCAGGTTGCCAGACTCCTGCAGATAGTTGAAACTTCCAATACCAACATTGCATCCTTTCTTGACGCTATCCGCTTTGATGACCTATCACAAAGTTTTAAAACAGATAGTGATGATCCATCCGTTAAAAAACTGCATGTTGAATTGAACGAAGCGCTGGCAAAACTGCGAACCTCAAGAAAAGAAAAAGATTCAGAATACCAGTTCTTTAAAAATATCGTACAACATGCTGCCATTGGCCTGCTCACGTTTAAAAAAGACGGCTCTATACAAATCATTAACAGCGCAGCGAGACGTTTACTGCGGATCACCAAAGCAGAACGTCTGGATGACATCAAAGAGGTCAGTGAAGAGCTGGTTGAAACATTTCAGAAACTTAAAACAGGTGGCCGTGAACTGGTGCGAATCAAATTCGGAGATGAATCACTGCAGCTTTCAGTTTATGTGATTGAGCTCACCCTGCGCGATGAAGAAGTGAAACTCGTTTCAATGAGTAACATTCAAAGTGAACTCGAAGAAAAAGAGATGGAAGCATGGCAAAACCTGGTGCGGGTGCTTACTCATGAAATCATGAATTCCGTTACGCCCATCTCGTCACTGGCGGGCATTGTTGAAGACGATTTAAAAATCAGAATTGATAAAGAATCGGAAATGCCTTTGAAGAAAGACGAACTGGAAGACATGTACCTTTCCCTTCAAACCATCAGCAAGCGTAGCGAAGGCTTGATCCGGTTTGTAAAAGAGTTTAGAAATCTGACTCATATTCCAAAGCCAAAGCTGGCTGATGTGCGCCTGAAGGCGTTGCTTGAAGAGATGGCACTGCTTCATAAAAAAGAACTGGCCGATCATAATATCCTGATCAAAGTAGATGTAAACCCTGCCGACCTCATCGTAACGGCAGACAAAACCATGATTGAACAAGTGTTAATCAATTTGATTAAAAACGCCATTCAGTCTTTTGATGAACAGCCTGACAGGCTTATAGAATTGAAGGCGTACTGCAGTGAAAAGGGCAAGCCCGTTATTTCTGTAAAAGACAATGGCGCGGGAATAGATGTGGAGGCACTGGAAAAGATTTTCATTCCATTCTTCTCAACAAAAAAGACAGGCTCAGGCATTGGCCTGAGTCTATCCAAGCAGATCATGCGGCAGCACGAAGGCAATATCACGGTAAAGTCGAAGCTTGGTGAAGGAACAGAATTCCTGCTGCGGTTTTGACGCTACGCCCTTCATGACAAAAGAGTAAAAAATCAAGAAAGATTCTTAGATTTGGCCCAATTGTAACAAGCTATGCAAGACGTTCAAAAGAAAGTACACGCCATACTTACCGATAAACTGGGTATTCCAGAATCCGAGATTACACCCGATGCCAGCTTTGTAAAGGACCTTGGCATCGATTCCTTAGACTACGCTGAATTGGTGATGGAATTTGAACAATCATTTGACATCAAAATTCCCGATGACGATGCTGAAAAAATGCAAACCATCGGTCAGGCTGTAAGCTACATACAGGGGAAGGTCGTAAAATAAATTTTTAATTTATTTTGTTTGCAGTTCAAAGTAGCTGCAGAAACGTTTCATCCGCTTAGCCTCTTCATCTATCAACGGCATTTGCGTATCAGGATTCAAAAGAGGAGAATAATACCATCCGTTTTTTGTTTCGTTCCAGAAAACCAATTGCTTTTCCAGTGACTCCAGTAATACATCCATCTCATAGATTTCCTCACCGTCTATATCACATAAACCTGTAAACTGCAGGAGTACATGATCTTTTTTTATTAATTCCCCTTTGTTACAATCGATATTGTTAAGCCGCATCAGTAAACGATGCTCTTGATCCCATGCTTTAAATTTTATTTTGCGCTTCTTAAATTCCATTGAAAGACAATTACCTTTGTGGCTCCATGTCATGAACGAAAATAAGAAGGTATTATTCATTATCAATAAACACGCAGGCACCGGTTATAAAACCTCACTGGAAGGTCTGATATTATCCCGCTGCGAAGAACTGAATATTGAAGCCACTATTGAATTTACACGAGGTCGTAATCATGCTACCGAACTTGCCAGGCAGGCAGCCACATCAAAAAAATTTGATATCGTCTTTGCGGTTGGAGGTGACGGTACTGTGAACGAAGTAGCACAGGGCCTGGTACATACAAATCAAACCATGGGAATTATTCCTAACGGGTCTGGAAATGGACTGGCAAGACACCTCGGAATCTCCATGGGAATTAAAAAAGCAATGGATGTTTTAATATCAAATTCAATCATATCCATGGATTCGTTTTTGATTAATGACCATCTCTCAGTCAATGTTTCAGGTATTGGATTTGATGGACATGTGGCCGGTCTTTTCAACAAGGGCGAAAAAAGAGGATTGATTGGATATGCCAGATTGGTACTGAAGGAATTTTTTAGTTTCAGGGAGTTCTCAGCTAAGGCTGAAATGGATGAAACATCATTGAAAAAAGAAGCCTTTGTAATCGCTTTTGCAAACTCATCGCAATTTGGAAACAATGCCTGCGTCTCATCACTTGCATCTGTGTGCGATGGTTTGCTGGATGTTTGTTTTATACGTAAAGTTCCCATAAAACAAGCCATTGGTTTTGTACGAAAGTTGTTCACGGGACAGATAGAAAAGTCAACATTCGTTGACATTATAAAAGCCAAACACGTAACACTTTCCTTTGAAAAGTTCATGCCTTACCATGTAGATGGAGAAGCTATGACACCTGCAAATAAATTTCAGATCTACAATACAGCCTGCATCCATTTCAATGATTATCCCAGCCAGATCAGTAAGCCATGTATAAAATATTCGAATAAATCGAATCGATTTTTTTATACTTCCGTTAAACCTGAAATCAAATTAAACCCACCAATAATTATTTATGAAAAAACTTATACTGTCTGTATGCTTTATAATCCGCGACAGTCGCAGGTAGCGTATGCCCAGAGACTGACCACACCACCCAGTGGTGACAATCAAAAATCAAAAGTCACTCAGTTTATCGGACCTGTCGAGGTATCGATCAGCTACAGCAGCCCCGATGTTCACGGACCTGATGGTGAAGACCGGACCGGAAAAATCTGGGGCGAAGTAGCACATTATGGTTTTATTGATCAGGGCTTTGGTCCTTCCAAAGCAGCACCGTGGCGAGCTGGTGCAAATGAAAACACGGTGTTTACTGTTTCACATGACGTAAAGATTGAAGGAAAAGAACTTAAAGGCCGGTACGTATGGATTATTTCTGGCAGTATCAAAAGAAGGACCATATACCTGGATTTTTTCAAAGAACAGCACGAGCTGGGGAAGTTATTTTTATGATCCGAAAGAAGATGCTTTGCGTGTTGACGTAACACCGCTGGATTCACCTTACAAAGAATGGCTTGACCTATGGATTTGAAGACAGACTTCCCACCTCCACAAAAGCTTATCTGAGATGGGAGAAAAAACGAATTCCATTTAAAATTGAAGTACCCAACATAAACGAAATCTATGTTTCCAGCATGCGTGATGAACTGAGGACCACCATAGGCTTTAAGCAGGAAAACTGGATTACGGCTGCACAATTTTGTGTCAGAAATAAAATCAACCTTGAAGAAGCATTGACATGGGTGGATATGTCAGTAAGCAATCCCTTTATTGGTGTGGAGAATTTTACAACCCATGCAAACCAGGTCCATGATTTTGCAAGCGCTGGGCCGCGAGACAGAAGCGAATGCGGAAATGGAAAAAGCGATTAAAGATCCTAATGCAAGCGTTCAGGATATTCATGAATATGGAAGATCGCTGCTCGCAGCCGGCAAGAATGAAAAAGCCATGGAAATTTTTAAATACAATGCGCAAAAGAATCCGAACGATAAATTTACACCTAATGTAGGCCTGGCTCGCGGCTACACTGCCATGGGCGACAAGAAGAACGCAATTAAACATTGGGAAATAGCGATTAAGAATTTACCTGAAAATCAAAAAGCAAATCTTGCGTTTTATGAAGGCGAAATCAAAAAACTAAAAGAAGGAAAATAAATTGTTATACAGACAATTGAAAAATGCTCCTCTTAACGGGGAGCATTTTTTATGATCATTATTTATATCAACACTCCAACCTCTATTACTCTATCTTAGCCTTGATTTTACCTGCACTTTTCTGAACTTTGCCAATGGCCATGGCAATGTCATTCATGTCTGACTTGCTTCCGAGCAACAGCGACTGAAAAATCCAGACTGCTTCTTCATTGCAGACACGGTTATTCTCCGGGCATTGATTTCTTTCTACGAATTTGCCAAAATCAAGCATCTCACTGGAATACATTTTCCTGTAATTCTTTGACCTGAAGGCGTCATCCAGGTAGGGCATACTGTTCAACGTTCCACCATATCCCGATGAACATGGAACACCTTCCGCGGCAAGGGCTTTTATAAATCCATCTCTTGATAAACCCTCAAAGTGTTCCTTTTTGTACCGGAAGGGAAAGAGATGAAATGCTGCCCGCGTGACATGATCATACAATCTATAGGGAATAATACCCGGTATATCCTTGATCTGAGATTTCAGATAAGCTGCATTTACATTTCGGATATCGGTTTGTCCCTCCAGCCTTTTCAATTGAGCAAGACCTACCGCTGCCTGGTATTCTGTCAACCTGAGGTTGTTCCCTCTCATCACATAGGTGCCACCGACAGGATCTACCATTTTGCCATAAGCGCGACCACAGTTGTGGTATGAATGACATCGGTCAATGAAGTCATCATCATTGCTTACAATTGCACCCCCCTCACCAATAGGAAGATTTTTTGAGTTTTGAAAACTGAAACAACCGGCATTGCCAAATGTACCCACCTTCTGATGATTTACTTCAGCAAGCCAGGACTGACACGCATCTTCCACTACGATAAGGTTATGCTTTTTTGCGATCTCCATAATCCTTATGATATCCGCAGGCAAGCCAAGGATATGGACTGGAAGAATTGCCCGTGTGTTGGGTGTAATCTTGTTCTCGATTTTCTCAGGGTCAATTTGAAAGGTCTCCGGATCGATATCCACGAAAACAGGCATCGCCCCGACTTCAAGGATTGCTGAAATAGTAGCGACAAACGTATAGGGTGTAACAATTACTTCATCACCGCCACCTATATCCAGCATGCGAAGGGATATGATCAGGGAATTCGTTCCGTTAACCACGGCCAGACAACGCCTGGAACCGATTGTCTCAGCCCATTTACTTTCAAATTCGGATACTACGCTGCGTTGTGAACTGCCCCGATACCAATTGCCACTTCTAAGTACTTCAAGAACCTGCTTTTCGTCTGTAGCAGGATTCCACATTGGCCAGGCTGGCCACCCTTTGGTGTGCACGGCTTTACCGCCTAAAATGGCAGGCGTATCGACTTCATTTGTGAAGCTTGTGAACAAGGAAGGTGAAACTCCCATAGTCATTAATGCGCTCAAACCGGTCAATGAATTCTTCTTTACAAACTCACGCCTTGTATAATTACCTTTTAACATGTTTTATAAATTTAAAATGTAAACAGAGGATACCATAAACTATGAATCTGTTGTCTGATCCATTGGCGCTCAGATTCGTATTACCAAGTTACTGGTTAAGTTTGTAATCAGTCGAATATTTTGATTGTTTTTACAAGCGAAGTATTATTAAAATGGAATTTTTGTTTTCAGCTTTGAACATAAAACCCAGATCATTAACATTTAAACACCTCCACCATGATTAACGAAGTCATTGGCTCAATCATCAAGCGGGAATTATTGAAACTTAAAAGAGAAATCGAATCCTATAAAGTTGAATCCAATATGTGGCGCATTGATAAGAACATTGCCAACTCAGCAGGCAATCTTTGCCTTCACCTGATTGGCAATCTAAACACCTATATTGGCGCTATCCTCGGTCAAACCGGTTACACACGAAACCGTGATGCTGAATTTTCATTAAAAAATATTCCGTCAAAAGAATTAATCCTACAGATCGAAGAAACTATTCAGATGATTGATAAGGTAATACCAAGATTAACTCCAGAGCAACTGAAAAAAGAGTACCCAATTATTGTTCTTAACGAAGCAACTTCAACAGAATTTTTTTTGGTACATCTGGCCACTCACTTAACATACCATCTGGGACAGATTAATTATCACCGGAGATTAATTGACTGACAACCCTGAATTTCTGATTTCAATTCGTCATACTTTTGCATTCATCGAAATACATTCAAAATCTTAGGCAAGTTTGACTGATTATTAAAAAAAAATATTTCTACCTTCCGCGCAAATTCAAACGATTATGAACGCAATACCTGTTGAACGCTCTGCGCAATCCCGTTTATCTACTATTGATTTTAACAACCTGGGCTTTGGAAATCATATCAGCGACCACATGCTGGTGGCCGATTTTAAAAATGGAAAATGGCAAGACCCCAAAGTGATCCCCTATGGCGAAATTCCAATGACTCCGGCAATACTTTCACTTCACTATGGGCAAAGTATTTTTGAAGGTATGAAGGCATTTAAAAACAAAGATGGCGAACTGGTGATCTTCAGACCGCAACGTCATCATCAGCGCCTTCTCAAATCGATGGAAAGAATGTGCATGCCTGCCATGAGCGAAGAGTATTTTATTAAAAGCCTATGTGCTGTAATCAAAACAGATGAAGCATGGGTGCCCACTTCAGAAGGTTCATCCTTATATCTGAGACCGGTAATTTTCGCAACCGAATCGCGACTGGGAGTGAAAATTTCTGATGAATATAAGTTTGTTGTTTTAACAAGCCCGGTTGGGCCGTATTTTGCCAAACCTGTTCGTGTAAAAGTGGAAGAACATTATGTGCGTGCTGCTGAAGGCGGCACCGGCTTTGCAAAATGTGCTGGAAACTATGGTGGTGCTTTTTATCCTACCCAACTGGCCAAGGAACAAGGCTTTGATCAGGTGTTGTGGACCGATGCCTGCGATCATAAATACATTGACGAATCAGGTGCGATGAACGTCATGTTTGTATTGAATGGAAAACTGATAACACCCAGACTTACATCCGCTATCCTGGATGGAGTTACGCGTAATTCGCTCCTTGCACTGGCCGACAAAATGGGATTTGAAAAGGAAGAACGAAAAATCAGCGTTGCTGAAATTCAGGAAGGTTTTGAAAAGGGAACACTGACTGAGGCATTTGGCGTAGGCACTGCTGCCGTGGTGTCTACCATTGCCTCCATTAATATTTCGGGCAAAGATTACGAATTACCAGTTGCTGATAGCAAAAGCATTCAGCTTCGTTTAAAGAAAAAACTGGAAGACATAAGACATGGCTATGAGCCGGATGAATACGGATGGGTTTATAAGATTTCCAACTGATAACTATGAGCAAATTTCCAATCACCGATAAAACAGAAATCACACGACTGCCCAAGCGTGGCGTTTATGATAAAGAAACCATCTATTCAATATTAGATGAGGCGCTTGGTTTGCACGGTGGCTTTTGCTGTGGATAATCAACCTTTTCAGATTCCAACAGGGTTTTGCCGTATTGGCGATAAGCTTTACATCCATGGATCGGTGGGCAGCCATTACATGCGTGAGCTTCAAACTAAAAAGTTACCTGTCAGCATTGGTGTAACGCTCATTGATGGCATGGTGCTGGCCCGCTCCGCATTTCATCATTCGGTGAACTACCGGTCAGTGATTATCTTCAGTGAACCCGAACTGGTCACCGATCAGGACGAACTTTATAAAGCCCTGGAGGTATTTACTGAAAAAATGTGCCCTGGCCGATGGGCTGATGTGCGCAAACCAAACGCTGGCGAATGGAAAGCCACCATGGTACTTTCTTTTGAAATCAAAGAAGCCTCGGCCAAAGTAAGAACAGGCCCACCCAAAGATGATGAAGAAGATTATGATCTCAATGTCTGGGCTGGGGTGCAACCTTTTAAAATTCAACGGCTACCTGCTATACCCGACCCGGCCTTAAAGCAGGGTGTTGAATTGCCATCCTACCTAAGTGTGTGAAAATCATTGATATTAGGCCTTAATTAGGTATCTTTGCACGCTTTGAACTAAAATTTTTGCTCACCGGTTTATTTATTGGCCTTTAATGGCCGGATAAACATTAAAAACACAAATAATCATGGGGAGACCTCCTGTACTACCAAAAAAGAAAAAAGACGGTTTTTGGCTTGAAGTGCGCAACAAAGGCGCAAGATCAGGCACTATTTTAATTCGCGACAGCCACCAGGCGATGATGCAAGCTGCCAAGCAATATGAGATGACCAAGGATGTTATCATTCTGGGCGAACATAAAAATGGCAAAAAAGTAGACGACAAAGCCAAGTCTAAGAAATCCAAGGAAGAATAATCTTCAAAAATTGAAAAGAGTTACTCTCTCAGTCTTTTAAAGAACTGTGAGAGTAACTCTTTGCTTTCCTGCCCGCTCATCCCTTTCAGCACTTCTGTGCGAGGGTGAAGTAACGGGCTCCTGATTAATGAATAGCCACGCTGTTCATCAGCAGCTCCATAAATCAGTTTTTGAAGTTGCACCCAGTGCAAAGCTCCGGCACACATTACGCAAGGTTCCAGGGTTACATACAGTGTACATTCACTTAAATATTTTGATCCCAGGTAATTGGCAGCCGAAGTAACCGCCAGCATTTCTGCGTGAGCGGTCGCATCATTGAGTTGCTCTGTCTGATTATGAGCCCTTGCTATAATTTTATTCTGACAAACCACCACAGCCCCTACCGGAACCTCACCTTTCTCAAATGCTTTGCGTGCCTCTTTCAAAGCCTCACGCATAAAATACTCAGGTGTATAAAGTTCCATAGCTGATCTAATTCTTCCACCGAATTATGGGCGTTTTAGAAGCGATCTCCTGATTATTTGAATTTATAAAGGAAATCAGAAATTCTAATTCAGTATTAAGTAATGGCTTTTTTGCCATTCCAAATACAAGGTATCCATTGGCAACAATCTGAGCTACTGAATCTATATTTTTTACATTTTCAAGCCGGTATGGCTGCGACTTGTAAGGGAGCAGGAAAAACAAGTCATTCAAACTCGCACCAGCAGGATGCTGCACATCCAACGCCTTATCACAGGTGATCTTGAGTTCTGTGTATTTATACCTCGCACCCATATGCCCATCAGACAAACATTGCCAGGCATATGTTTTTGGAAATAGCGAACTCGTTGAGCTTAGGTACTTGTACTTTTGATTGATCGTAAACATTTTCAATGTATCGTTGGGTGCCAATTCACGCTTCTCTACCGAAATATCAAATGACTCTATATCGTAAAACGCAAAATCAGGAGTTCCGCAGCACGATTCATAAATTACCATGGCGGTAAATGAAATCATCAATATAAATATCACCCTTAGAAAAGTGGAAAATTTTTCCATTCGCTTATCATTTCACTTTCACGCTTTTCATCATAGCCCTTACATTTTCCTGCCAATCTTCGCGCAGGGCCTTGGGACAATTGAAAGAAATCACCAGTGTGCGGCCAGGCTCAACCAGGTACTGAATATAGGTATACCGAAACACCGGTGATTGTTCCCCAAGTGTCATCTTGTTTCCGTTAACACGCGATTCAAACTCGAAATAAATGTATTTCTTCTTGTGGATGGTGTGAATGCCCTCGTCAATCATATCTACGCGATCAAACAGATTGGTGATGCTTGATTTAAAAAACTTGCTGGCCATCTCAAGATTTGCATCGGGCCATTGAGTAGCTGAAATATTGATGCTGAAATCCAGTGTCCGGTTCACATCAGTGTAGGCAGCCAGAGGGGCGCGCACAGAAGGATATCTCAAAATAATGTCATCCTCGGCCATGGGCTGAAGTTCCGATGGAAGCGATATAACAATGCCCTCCGCCAATCTTGGTCTTAACCAATTTAGAGGGCGAAAAGGCAAAAAGGCCGATAATAGCAAACGATAGCAGGAGTCTTTTCATAGTCATTTAAAAAACGAAATTGAATGAAGGCTCTGTATAACGTGCAACCTTTATTAATTTGCGCGTCCAAATTTAATGATTTTACCATGCTTAGAACTCATACTTGCGGTGAACTGCGAATCAGTGATGTAAATAAAGAAGTAACACTCACCGGCTGGGTACAGCGCCTGCGCGATAAAGGAAGTTTATTGTGGGTTGACCTGCGCGACCGCTACGGAATCACTCAATTATTTTTAGAGGAAGGCAAAACCGATCCGGCTTTGTTGCAGGCTGCCCGCCAGGCAGGACGTGAATATGTGTTGAAAGTAAAAGGTACCGTAGTAGAACGTCTTTCCAAGAATGACAAGATGCCAACCGGTGATGTGGAGATTCGTGTCACTTCGATTGAAGTACTCAATACATCCAAGACTCCTCCCTTCACCATTGAAGATAATACCGATGGTGGCGATGACCTTCGCATGAAATATCGATACCTGGATTTGCGAAGAAATGTTGTGCGTGAAAGCCTTCAGCTAAGGCACAAGATGGCACAGCAGACACGCATCTATCTGGATAGTTTGAATTTTATTGAAGTTGAAACACCGGTGTTGATCAAATCCACTCCGGAAGGAGCGCGCGATTTCGTTGTGCCTTCACGCATGAACCCGGGAGAATTTTATGCACTGCCACAGTCGCCACAAACATTCAAGCAGTTGTTGATGGTATCCGGCTTCGACCGCTACTATCAGATTGTAAAATGCTTCCGCGATGAAGACTTGCGTGCCGATCGTCAGCCGGAGTTTACGCAGATCGACTGTGAGATGGCCTTCATCACACAAGAAGATATTTTATACACGTTTGAAGGATTGGTAAGACATCTTTTTAAAAATGTGAAAGGAATCGATATGCCATCCGTGCCGCACATGAGCTATGACGATGCCATGAAATATTATGGATCCGACAAACCCGACACTCGTTTCGACATGAAGTTTGTTGAATTAAATGATGTTGCCCAGGGAAAAGGATTCCAGGTTTTTGATAGCGCTGAATTAGTAGTTGGTATCTGTGCAAAAGGCTGTGCAGAATACACACGCAAACAATTGGATGAACTCACCGAGTTTGTGAAGAAACCACAGATTGGCGCCAAAGGTTTGGTGTATGTGCAATGCAAAGCAGATGGCACGTTCAAATCATCGGTAGATAAATTTTATTCTGCCGAAGAATTAAAGAAGTGGGCTGAAAAATTCAACGCACAGCCTGGCGATTTACTATTTGTTCTTTCCGGTGATGCCGACAAAACCAGAAAAGCACTGAATGAACTTCGCTTAAAAATGGGCGATGCACTGGGCCTTCGCGATAAAAATAAATTCGCTGCCCTGTGGGTAATTGACTTCCCGCTGCTTGAGTGGAGCGAAGACACCAACCGCTGGCATGCCATGCACCATCCGTTTACTTCGCCTAAACCAGAAGACATGAAGTTGCTGGATAGCGATCCTGGCAAGGTGCGCGCCAATGCCTATGACATGGTTATCAATGGTACAGAAGTCGGTGGTGGTTCTATTCGTATCCACGACCGGGCAACACAACAACTCATGTTCACCAAACTGGGTTTCAGTGAAGAAGAAGCGAAAAAACAATTTGGCTTCCTGATGGAAGCTTTTGAATATGGTGCGCCTCCGCACGGTGGCATTGCCTTTGGCTTTGATCGCCTGTGTTCTTTGTTTGGTGGAGCAGATTCTATCCGCGATTTCATTGCCTTCCCGAAAAACAACTCGGGCCGTGATGTGATGATTGATACACCTTCAACGATTTCGCAAGAACAGTTGAATGAGCTGAACATCCTCGTGAAAGAGATTAAGAAATAAACCAATTATCAGTTTGATCAAAAGAGCCAGTCAATCGCTGGCTCTTTCTTTTTATCCATTGATAGGAATAAGACTTAGAAGTTCGTTTCTTTTTTATAGCTTTCTTTTACAAATCAGAAATGCTATGAAATTTATCCTACCTCTCCTTCTGTTACCAATTTTGCTTTCTGCTCAACTCAAAACCATCGAGCCTGTCAGCTTCTCAGAAGTAACCATTACAGACAACTTCTGGAAACCAAGAATTGAACAGGTTGCCACCACCACACTCGAAGCGTGCATCTATCAAACGGAAGTGAAAACATCTCGCATCAGAAACTTTGAAATTGTGGGAGGCACACGACAGGGAAAATTTGAAGGAATCTTTTACGATGACTCGGATGTGTTCAAAGCACTGGAGGCCATCGCCTATTCATTAAAAAATAAACCGAATCCAACTCTCGAAAAGAAAGCGGATGAATGGATTGATAAGATTGCCGCGGCACAACAAAAAGACGGATACATCAACACCTACTACACACTCAACGGCCTCGACAAACGATGGACCGATATGAGCATGCATGAAGATTATAATGGTGGCCACTTAATTGAAGCGGCTGTAGCGTATTACCAGGCTACAGGAAAAAGAAAACTGTTAGATGTTTCCATTCGATTTGCCGATCACTTCGATTCTTTGTTCGGACCTGGAAAAAGACATTGGGTTACGGGTCATCAGGAACTTGAACTTGCCCTCGTAAAACTTTACAAGGCAACTCAAAACAAAAAATACCTCGACATGGCCAAATGGTTGCTGGACGAGCGCGGACATAAATATGCACAAGGCTATACGTGGACAGAGTGGAAGGACACGGCTTATGCACAGGATGTGAAACCGGTAAAAGAACAAACCGAAATCACCGGTCATGCCGTGCGTGCCATGTATATGTACACGGGCGCAGCGGATGTGGCATCGCTGACTGGCGATGAAGGTTACATGAAAGCTATGAAAACAGTTTGGGAAGATGTGGTTCATCGCAATATGTACATCACGGGGGGCATTGGTTCATCAGGAAGCAATGAAGGGTTTTCCATTGATTATGATTTACCCAACGAACAAGCGTATTGCGAAACATGTGCTTCGGTTGGAATGGTGTTCTGGAATCAACGCATGAATCTACTAACAGGCGAAGGTAAATATTTTGATGTGCTGGAGCGCAGTTTATACAATGGTGCCCTGGATGGTTTGTCGTTAAGTGGTGATAGATTCTTTTATGGCAATCCACTTGCATCGAATGGAAAACATTTCCGCAGAGAATGGTTTGGCACAGCTTGCTGTCCTTCCAATATTGCCCGGTTGGTTTCTTCGTTGGGAGATTACATCTATAATAAATCAAGCGATGTGGTGTGGATCAATTTATATGTAAGCAGCCAGACAAAACTCGTCCTGGGTAAAACACCGGTTGTCATAGAGCAGAAAAGCAATTATCCCTGGGATGGCGATGTTACCGTATCCGTAAATCCTGAAAAGAAAAGTAAGTTCAGCGTGATGCTTAGGTTACCCGGCTGGGCTACTGGTGAAACGGTGCCCGGTGGTTTATATCATTTTGCAGAACCTTCCAATGCAACTATCACCATAAAAGTGAACGGAAAAGATTTTGCCTTTATCTCCGACAAAGGTTATGCAGTCATCACCCGCGAATGGAAAAAAGGAGATGTGATCAGCCTGTCAATTCCTATGGAAGTAAAAGAAGTAGCCTCGAAAGAAACCATCAAAGCCAATGAAGGACGCATTGCATTACAAAGAGGACCATTGGTATATTGTGTTGAGGGCGCAGATAATGACGGGCAGGCATGGAATTTTATTGTTCCTGAAAAGACCCAATACACAAGTCGTTTCGATGCCGGTTTATTAAACGGTGTGGTAACCATTCAGGCAAATGTACCCGCTGTTAGTATAGGATCAGATGGTATGAGTATCAACACGCAAACCAAAACGATTACAGCTATTCCATATTACAGCTGGTGTAATCGTGGTAGCAATCCCATGCAGGTATGGCTGCCAAGAAAAATAAAAGACATTAAATTGAATTATTAAATCCGTTCAGAAAGAAAAACTGATGTAGCGAAGAAGAGCGAGCACTCCATTAAATCAAGAAAGCAGCCTGAAGGTTTCTTCTGCGTCAATTTTTATATCATCTTCACCTACATCATCAAACGGATTCTCAAGATGATCCTGAATGTTATCCAGGCTCACAAGAATAAAACTGTACAATACCGGCATGACATACTCCAGTGAAAGCGAAAATTCTTTAGCCATACTTGCAAAGTAAGGTCCGTAAATGATGGGAAAAATATAGATGAATACTTTGCTATACATACGAAGTGTAACCGGTGTGCGGTAATTATGAATAACCTTCAGGTTATCAAATGCGATAATCACTTTGCTGACATACTGGCTTATTCTCGAAATCTCCCCGCTTTGAACACCATACTTTCTAAATTCCATTGTCATCAATGATAGTTTTGAAAATTGCTCATACATCTTCTTCTCATTATCAACCCAACTGGCATCATGATTTGACTTAAACATTTCACGCATCAACTTCATCATATCATAAATAATCTGCTTTGATTGAGCAGCCAGATCATGATTTTTATCAGTGGTCCAGTCGCGGGCCGCAAAATACAGCGAAATCGCATGCCCTTTAAAGTCGGCAAGTCGTTGCAGAGCCGTTTCTCTTCGCGTATAAGCCGAACCAATAGAAAAAACAACAGGAAAAACGATGGCTACACCCACCAGCATATCAGGAAACTTGGCCGTGAGACCATAATGATCGCACAGATACGTTGAGAATACAGCCAGTATAGTGATGATGAAAGTCTTGTAATTAATGATCAAAGAAAAACTTCTGAAAATCCGTTTCATAATCCACTATTTAAGGCAGACGAATTTTCATAAAAAGTATGGATATTACCAAATTGTTAAGAAACAATTAATGGACTATTGCATTTTATCAATGCATAAAATCAAGGTAAGTTCTGATAAAACCCCATCCATATCCGATCATTTGAACAAATAGAGAAGGAATGCTCAGGAGCGAGACTATTACAGAGTGAGTTGTTATGAAACAAGAAATAAAAATGGAGAGTGTGTAAACGACATAGCCAGCAAGAAGTAATTTTCCTAACTCAGGATAAGTCGAGAGCAGAAGAATCATCACAACAAGACCCAGTAAAAAGAAGAAAGGAAACCAATGCGTGAGTTTCACTTCACCCGGATGTTTGCGCCCAACCAAAACTCTTCCCTTTCCGAAATTTGAAACCTGCTTAAAAAACTGACCCAGCGAGGTCCTTCTTTTGTGATACACAAATGCATCAGGCATAAGCACTGTCTTGAAACCTTGCTTCCTGATCCGGATGCTTAATTCAATATCCTCCGCATAGCGATCAAAATGAAAGCCTCTTGTTTTTTCAAATACTGCCCGGCTGATACCCATATTAAAGCTGCGAGGCTGAAATGCTTTTTGCTTTCCACCCCGGATGCCTCCCGTTGTCAGTATGGATGACATGGTAAATGCCATCGCCTGCTGAAGAGGCGTGAAATCTTTCATGCCCCGATCCGGGCCACCCCACGCATCTGCTTTTTCATTTTTTAAAAATGAATTTACTGATTCAAAATAATGTGGCGGAAGCATACAGTCACTGTCAAACACCACAAAGTATTTGCCTTTTGCTTTTTCAAAACCGAAATTTCTGCTAGGGCCAGGTCCTGTATTTGGCTTGAAAAAATATTGAATGGAAAGTCTGCCGGAATATTGTTCAAATACTTTTTGGCTGGTAATGGTGGAGCCATCTTCCACGAGAAGAACTTCAAAATCCTGAACCGTTTGGTGGGTCAGACTTTCAAGTAACTCAGTAACCTCCTGCGGTCGGTTATAAACGGGAATAATTACTGAATAGGTTGGCTGACTCATGGTTGCAAAAATAGTGATTAAGACGGATTGCCTTTTGATTATTCCGTCAGGGTAAAATGCCTTTATTACTCTCCCTCCTTTTATTACCTTTAAAGAAATCATCTGTTATGAAAATCATCATTACTTTTATAGTAATACTGCTGGCTTACAATTCTTACTCGCAATCAAAGAATTATGAAAACGACACCAAAACCATCGACTCAACGATCTCCGCCTTGTATGAAGTGATCTGTGGCGAACCGGGCGCGCAGCGAGACTGGGCCAGATTCAAAAATTTATTCAAACCTGAAGGGAGGCTCATCCCCACACGAAAAGATGAAAACGGAAACCTGATCATCAAAGCCCTTACCCCTGATGAATACATTGAGTCATTCACTCCCAGAATTCCAGTCGGTTTTTTCGAACGCGAACTAAACAGGAAGGTGGAGGAATTCGGAACCGTGGTGCATGCCTTCAGTACCTACGAAACACGTGATAAAAAAGACGGCCCTGTAACCAATCGCGGTATCAACAGCATTCAGTTATTCAAAGCCAACGACCGTTACTACATCGTAAATGTTTACTGGTGTGCCGAAAGTATGGGATTCGAACTTCCCAAAAAGTATTTAAGCAGTAAGAAATAAGATTTACTAAATGAAAAACATAACTGCATTACTCCTTCTCCTGATTCTGGTTTACTCCGCTCATGCACAGCGATCCAAAAACTCTAACCTCGATGAAATCGCGAACAGGCATGCGGTAAACTCGTTCAAGGAATTTTTTGAGTTACTGAGTCTGAGCAATGACGCACACTTTCCGGAAGACATTGAAAAAAACATTCAATGGTGTGAAGCTGCATTTGCAAATAGAGGCTTCACCACTAAACGACTTGAAACACCAGCCGTGCCGCTTTTGCTTGCCGAAAGACAAGTTAAAAATGCAAAAAAAACGGTGTTGATTTATCTGCAAATTGACGGTCAGCCCGTAAACCCATCACAATGGGAACAAGAGAGCCCGTGGAAGCCAACCCTGAAGGAAAAAGATGCCAGCGGAAAATGGAATACCATCGCCTGGGAAAGATTACACGAAGACCTTAATACTGACTGGCGGATTTTTGCCCGCTCTACTGCAGATGCGAAAGGTCCTGCCATGGCATTTCTTGCCTCACTCGATGCCTTGAAAGAGTTGAAGGCGGAACCAAACTACAACATGAAAGTGATCATGGATTTTGAAGAAGAACTTGGCTCGCCCAATTTGCCTTCGGCAGTCTCGCAATACAAAAACGAACTGGCTTCCGACATGCTCATTATTTTTGACGGGCCACGGCATGTGAGCAACCAGCCAACACTCAGTTTTGGTGCACGCGGTATTTGCGAAATCACACTTACTGCATTTGGTCCACGAGTGCCTGTGCATAGCGGAAACTATGGTAACTATACGCCCAATCCCGCCATGCGGCTGGCAAAATTACTGGGTTCGATGAAAGATGATGATGGCAGGGTTATCATTCCTGGATTTTATGAGGGCATCGTTCTCACTGATGAAGAAAAGAAAATTTTAAAACAGGTGCCCGATGATGAAAATGAAATAAAAAAATTCCTTGGCATAGCCCAGCCTGACAAAATCGGAAACAACTTTCAGGAATCACTGCAGTATCCAACATTGAACATTCGCGGCATGGATGCATTGTTTGTCGGCAAGGAAGCACGCACCCTGATACCGGCCACCGCCACAGCTGAAATTGATATGCGGCTGGTACCAACCAGTAATGCCGAAAGGTTGATTGGACTTGTGAAAAAACACATTCAGGATCAGGGTTATTATGTGGTGGATAAAGAACCTACAGAAGATGAACGCATGAAGTATCCAAGGATAGTGGCTTTTCAATCGACCATTTCCTACGGTGCTTTTCAGACCCCCTTTAAATCTGAAACAGGAATATGGTTAACCAAAGCGATGGTCAGGGCATTTGGAAAAGATCCGATTAAAATCAGGATCACAGGTGGCTCCATTCCGATCTCCCCGTTTGTGACAACGCTGGGCATTCCGGCCGTAGCCGTGCCCATCGTAAATGCAGATAATAATCAGCACGCTGAAAATGAAAATATACGCCTGGGAAATTATATCGATGGAGTAAAAACATTTCTGGCGATCATGCTGGAGAAGCTTTAACTATTTTAGTGCGTTCATGGCCAGTAAACAGATATCGATAACAACCAATAATGTTGAATCAATTGCAACAAATCATTACTTATGAACTTTGAAACAAATGCCGTACATGCCGGCCACCTGGAAGATCTGAATGCCGGATCGGTGGTAAACCCACTCTATTTATCTACCACATTTGAGCGTGACAATGAAGGCAACCTGGGGCCAAAAGGATACGTTTATTCGCGACTCGCCAATCCTAACCGGAGTGGACTGGAAGCAAAACTCACTGCATTGGAAAAAGGTGCTGAAGCAATGGCCTTTTCTTCAGGCATGGCTGCAGCTATGGCTGTTTGTCATTCGCAACTGGGTCCTGGCGCTCACATCATAATTCCCGATGATTGTTATCACGGGGTGGCTCACCTCGTTAAGAACATGTATACCCGCTGGGGTCTAACTTATACCGAAGTGGATATGATTGATCCTGCCAATGTTGAAAAGGCCATTACACCCAACACAAAAATGGTACTGATTGAAACACCTTCAAATCCACTTTTGAAGATCGCAGACATAGAAGCAATCTGTGCCCTTGTAAAAAATAAAAATATTGCCGTGACCTGCGACAATACGTGGGCAACACCTTGTATTATTCAACCCCTGTTGCTTGGCGCGGATTATGTCATCCATTCATCAACGAAATATTTTGGTGGCCACTCTGATGTTATTGGCGGATGCGTGATTGTGAAAGAACAAAATGAAGCCTCACAAAAAATCCGCGAATATCAAACCATCGGTGGTGCCGTGCCTTCACCATTTGATTGCTGGCTGCTGGACAGAAGCATAGCCACGCTGCCATTGCGTATGGCCGCTCAGGCAAAAAATGCAAGCGTAATTGCCGAATTTCTAAATACTCATGCTAAAATTGAGCGGGTGTATTATCCCGGATTAACCTCACATGTTAATCACCTGGTAGCCAAAAAACAAATGAAAGGCGTTTATGGTGGTATGCTATCAGTGCTGGTGAAAGGGGGAAGAAAGGAAGCCATGGATTTTGCAAACAACCTTTCCATTTTTAAACATGCCACAAGCCTGGGTGGTGTTGAAAGCCTGATTGAACACCGGCAATCAGTGGAAGGAGTGCATGCCAAAAGTGCGGATAATCTGTTGAGGATATCCATTGGCATCGAACACATTGATGACCTGCTGAACGATATTAAAAAAGCGCTTGGTTAATTATTCAAAAGGTTGATTCAGAAAAGGTTAATCACAGGATCAGCCGTTGCATCTTTTATCAAATGGCCATCGGGCCTTCCTTGAAGACCATTTTATTTTCCTTTAGAAAATTCTAAAAAATAAGCAGTTGGGTAACCAGAATCCGGCAACTGATTTTATCTTGCATGCAGATGGAGAACTTCGTTGTATCAGCGCGTAAATACAGGCCTTTAGGATTTGAAGAAGTAGTGGGCCAGGAACACATTACTGCTACGCTGAAAAACGCCATTGACAGTAATAAGGTAGCTCAGGCACTATTGTTTTGTGGCCCCCGCGGTGTTGGTAAAACCACCTGCGCCCGTATTGTAGCACGCATGATCAATGGCTTCGAAGAAAAAGCAGAAGTCAATTCACTGAACATTTTTGAACTCGATGCCGCTTCCAACAACTCGGTGGATGATATCCGTAATCTGATCGAACAGGTGCGCTATCCACCTCAGTTCGGAAAATACAAAGTGTATATCATTGATGAGGTTCATATGCTGTCTCAAGCAGCCTTCAATGCTTTTTTGAAGACCCTGGAAGAACCACCTCCGTATGCCATTTTTATTCTGGCCACTACCGAAAAGCACAAGGTTATCCCAACCATTCTGTCGCGTTGCCAGATTTTTGATTTCAACCGTATACAGGTTTCTGATATTTCACGTCAGTTAAGGAAAGTTGCCGACCGGGAAAATATCAAGGTAGAAGAAGAAGCACTTCACCTGATCGCTCAAAAAGCGGATGGCGCTTTGCGCGATGCACTCTCCATTTTTGATCTGATGGTTACGTTCTCATCAGGCAATCAGGTGACTTTCAAGGATGTGCTCAACAATCTGCACATTCTCGATTACGATTATTACTTCAAAGTAGTGGATGGTCTTCTCACCGAAAATCATACACAGCCACTGTTGATACTGGATGAGATTTTGAAAAAGGGATTTGATGCGCACAATTTCATTGTAGGGCTCAGTGAGCATCTGAGAAATCTCCTTATATCCCAGGATGCACGCACGGTTACACTCATGGAAGTGCCCGACAGCACAAGGAAAAAATATCTTGATCAGGCAAGTGCTTCCTCTCCCTCACTCCTGCTTTCATGGCTTAACATTGCCAGCCACTGCGATATCAATTACAAGAGCAGTAAAAACCAGCGTCTTCTCGTTGAGCTTGCGCTGATGAAGATGGCCCATATCCACGAAGTATTTAAAGGTGCTTCAAACCATGCAACAGCAGAAGCTGTATTAAAAAAAAAATTGAATTAAGTCCGGAAGCAATACCCTCGGCTACTTCTCTTCCTGCGAAAGAAGCACCCGTTATAGAGGAAGTTGCACCACCACCTGTCACCCTGGTTGCAGAAAAAGAAGTGCCGGTTCAAAAGGCAATGCCAGCAAAAGAAAATACACGGCCAAAGACCACGATCAATCTCGGTAACATTCTAAAACCACAAATCAAGACCGAAGAAATCAAGCAAGAAAAAAATGGCGCATCTCCAAAGCAAGATCAGCCAATCGTGGAAAGTATGGTGAGGGCCGTGTGGAATGAGTTTGCCGAACAAAGAAAAAATCAGGTTGCCGAATATCATATACTTACCCAGACATTCACATTAAAAAATAATGTGATCACTGTGTATCTTAACAATCCTATCGAAGAGCCTTTGCTTCAAGGTATTAAATCTGACCTGGTAGGCTATCTGCGTGAAAAACTAAGTAACAGCACACTCCAGGTAGAAGGTGAGATGCAACAAAACAATACGAAGCGAAAAGCGTACACCAACAAAGAAAAGTTTGATTACATGGTAGAGAGAAATCCTCTTCTGAAAGAATTACAGGAAAAATTGGGACTCGATCCAGATTATTAAAATTTGATTTCGTCACAGATTCACTGATTAGAATTCCCTGAATTTTAGATGATAAAAAAATCTGTGTAGCAGTGGCCAAAAGTTCAAAAGAGATTCTAAACCTTCACATAAATCTTTTTCTTGTCCATCACATAACCTACCGCCCAGCAGGTGAGCATGATCCAAAGGGCAAATCCGAGGGAACCATTGTAATCTCCAAGCGCTGCACCAAAAATATTCTCTGCAATCCATCCGTACACTGACTGCTCACCAACTTTAAAGGTGAACAACAAAATCACAAACACTTCTGACAACAGGTAAATGAACAACGTATTCTTCCCGAATACTTCAAAGAAGTACGTCCATCTGGTTTTCTTCGCAATATCAATAATGAAAACAAGAATGGGTAATATCAGCAGGTCAATGCCTACGGTGTGCAATACAAATGAACTTGTCCACAGCTTTTTGTTGATGGGAAAAAACAAATCCCACCACAACGCCATAAAAATCAGGGCACAGCCCACCATCATCATCTTGGCAAGGGTTTCATAGTTCTGACCATTCCTTTGCAGATATAAGCCTGTTAAATAACCAGCAATGACATTAACAATAGATGGCAGTGTGCTCAACAATCCTTCCGGATCAAAGGCAATACCATCTCCATGATACATGTGGTTTTCTCCAATAAGAAAAGCATCCAGCTTCAATACTGCATTTCCTTCCAGTGACAAATCACCAAATGCTCCGAGCAAAACACGATATAAGACAAGCGCCACCAGGCTAAAAATGATGGCGCCCTTTACTTTCAAATAATGAATAATGAGCGAAGCAAAGAAATAGCATAATGCAATGCGCTGCAGCACACCAAAGATCCGGGTTTCACTTAATGGCTTCAGGTTACCATTCTCAAAAAACGGAAACCAGTACATGAGGAAACCCAGCAAGAAAATAATTACCGTTCGCTTCAAAATTTTCTTTAAGAATTCCGCATCACCCATCGACTCATATTTAGGCAAAGCAAAACTCATGGAGTTGCCTACCACAAAAAGAAATGTAGGGAATACCAGATCGGTAGGTGTGAAACCATTCCAGTCGGCATGCAACAAAGGTGAATAGGTAGTTGTCCAGCTGCCAGGAGAATTTACAATAATCATCAGGGCTACATCCATACCTCTGAATACATCCAGTGACAAATAGCGGTTTTTTAGTTCTTGCATCACGTAATTTTTAAATCAACTCAATATAAGTTAAAACGATCTGTTTAAGTTATTTCCTACCCAGCACATCAATTACATGAGTGTACTTAATGGTTAGGCTACGGTTATAAATTGAACCATATTGATACACTTCATTATACACAACAAACAATCCTGTGTTGGCCTGCTCGAGTAAACTAAAGCGTATGTTTGCCGACCATAAATCGGCCGAACTGTTATATTGAATAAAACTCTGAAGATTGATGCGGGGGCGGAATGAATAGGAAACCCGCGCACCCAGAATGCTGGCCACAAAATCTCCGGTGGGTAGATTAACATCATTTACTGCAAGACTCAAATCTGAATTGAATTTATCACCCACGCGCATACCGAGTGTAACCGTGTTTATGTATCTCGTTCCTCCAAAAGATCCTCCCAATATGGAGCGAGTGCTGACATAAACTGGTTTACTCGGATTGGTCATTAAAACGATTTGAGCTTCCTGATGATTGTACGTGTCGGCAGGCACCCAGATATCTTTTGAAATTTCAAAAGGCTTCACAACGCCTTCAGTCGTAAAATTAATTCCAGTGTGTATTTCAAGTCCATTCACCCATACCCAATGATTATCAACATGAAGATAACTTGTTTCAAGGAAATTGTTGAAATTCCAATAGCTTCGGTAAGTTACGTGTGGCCTCAGTTCCAGTAATCCGTATTTTCCATTCATACGAACTTGTTTGAAAACCATTATCTCGGGTTTACGATAGGCCGACCGTAAAAGAAATCCTACTTCAGGATTAAATCCCTCACTTACCTGCTGATAGGAAAGATTTAACCGTAATCCATTCCACTCATAGTTACCCTGGAGTCGGAAAGCATCTGTGTTGATAGAATCGCCCGGTGTTATTGATTTGGAATAGAACCCGAACAATTGGGCCTTCTTGCCAAAGCCCCATCTTCCGTCTACCGCAACAGTACGGTTGTAATCATTTTCGAGATTGCCCATGCCTTCGCGATTCACAAACATGCCTCCGAAATAAGAACGCTGTGCAAACTGATGACTGACACGAGCTACCGTGAAATTATTTTTTTGTATGGAAGTAGCTTCGTTATCACTATTCACCTCATCGGTGAACATATTTAAAAAACCAAAACTGGTGTTTTTAACCTTACCTGAAAGTCTGCCTCCTCCAATGATGGGCACGCGCTGGCCCGATGCATCAAGACCGATCTTGCGACTGAAAAATAAGTCAACTTCACCGGGGCTTCCCACCGAAAAGAATCCGGCATTCTCCAGGAAGAAGTGTCGCTTCTCCGGGAAAAACAAATTGAAGCGATCCAGATTAATCTGTTGCTGATCTACTTCAACCTGTGCAAAATCGGTGTTATACGTTAAGTCCAGTGTAACTGCCGGTGTAATACTGTATTTCATATCCATACCCACGGCAGGTCTATATTCGGTTTCAGAATCTGGCTGAACAAAATCGTGCGTAGCCTGACCCAGTACATACGGAATCAGCTTGAGGTTGCCCGGACTTTGAAGATTTAAACCGGTGAGTGTGCCCGCGAGCGAAAGACGCTTCATATCAAATTGAATAGGCAGCGCAGCCCAGTAATCTATCTCGTTTGTCTTGCGGATGTTGCGCTGAAAGTTAATGCCCCATATTTGTTCTTTGCCTGAGGCAAACCGAAGTGTTCTGAGAGGAATGGCAAACTCTGCACTCCATCCAAAATCACCGGTTATACTTTTCACTTCCCAGGAAGCGTCCCAGTTTAAGTTGAAACCACCCACGGTGCCCGACTGCATTCGGTTACCCGTAAAATTTCCCTGGCCTTCATTATCAACCTGTGCATCATACTCTATACCGATGGGATTCGTACCGAACATAAATCCATTCTGACTATCGTGGTACGTATCAAGAATAAAAAGAAAACTGTCGGTATTATCAAGGGTTGCATCCCTTCGTGCATCCGATACCACGAGGCGGTCGGGTTCCTTGTCATAACAAACTACGGAGAGATAAAATGTATTTTCCGTCAGGCCAATTCGTATCTCTGTTTTTTCCGTTGCCGGGTAGCCTGAATTAGGTTTTCCCTGCCACATCTCGTCTATGGGTATAATTGATTTCCATACTTCATCGTTAAGTACTTCACCATCAATTTTCATTTCGGCATTTAATCTGGCTGCCACGGTTGTAGGTCTCTGTTTCACATCCGGCATGTTTACCACCGTCTGGGCAAGAACAGACCGGCTGCAAAGCAGAATAAAACAGAATACAATCTGGAGTACAGACCTCATGCTAAATTATTTCTTTAAAGATCATATATTTTAGTTTTAACCAATATGAAGAACCTGAAGGATTTACGCTGGTGGTAACAGGCACAGACCAATGGTAATTCACGCTCTCAATTAATCAATCTCATGATTAATAATATATACTCATACCTGGCAGGCAATCTTCATCAATTTAATACACCGATTAGTATATTTGTTTCACTTATGTTTTATCAGGCCCTGGTTCGATTTTCCTATTAATTTTCCCTTGATGAAATCCTCCTTACTGATTTTCCTTCTATGTATATCTGTGCACCTGGTAGGCCAGGAAAAAGCTGCCTATCGACTCTTTGATTCCGGAGGAAAAGAAGTGCGTTATGATAAAATGATCAGGGAACTGGAGAAGGCAGAGGTGGTATTCTTTGGCGAACAACATAACGATCCCATTTCACACTGGATGGAACTTCAGGTTATGAAAAGCCTGTACGAAAAAAACAACCAGTTCACCCTGGCCATGGAAATGTTTGAGGCAGATGATCAACTGGTATTGAATGAGTATCTCCATGGAGTTATTGAAGAAAGGCATTTGCTTGCCGAAGCTAAAATGTGGGATAACTATAAGACCGACTACAAACCACTGGTGGAGTTTGCCAAAGAGAAAAAATTACCGGTGGTGGCATCCAACATTCCAAGACGCTATGCCAACCTGGTCTATAGAAAAGGAATGCAGGCACTCGATTCCTTACCTCCTGAAGGAAAACAATGGATCGCCCCACTACCATTTGAAATTGACCTTGAACTACCCGGCTATAAAAGTATGATTACCGCCATGGGCCCACATGCCAGTGCAGGCACCGCAGCAAACATGGCCCGGTCACAAGCCTCCAAAGATGCAACGATGGCTTACTTCATTCTGAAAAACAAACAGCATCTGGTCTATCATGTCAATGGTGCCTATCATTCACAAAACGGAGAGGGGATTATATGGTATCTGAAAAAAATGCAACCTGGTCTAAAGATCGCTACGATCCATGTTGCCGAACAAACCAATATTGAAAAGCTTGAAGACGCAAACAAAAAAACGGCTGACTTTATCATCTGCGTTCCCAAGGATATGACTAAAACCTATTGATTGAATTATGAACCAGCGCCTGGCACATATCACTTTACTGGTTGATGACTATGACGAAGCCATAAAATTCTATACCGAAAAATTAGGCTTTCGGCTTATTGAAGACACGGTATTAAGTGAAACAAAACGTTGGGTAATAATCGCACCTAACGGACATGGCGATTGTTGTTTGCTGCTTGCCCGTGCAGCCAGTGATGAGCAACGTAACCGCATCGGAAATCAAACCGGAGGACGCATTTTTCTTTTCCTAAACACTGAAAATTTCAAAAGAGACTACGATAACCTAAAAGCGAATGGGGTAACCATTGTGAGAGAACCTTCCGTAGAAGTATATGGTACAGTAGCTGTATTCTCTGATTTGTATGGAAATCTCTGGGATCTGATTGAGCCTGCCGGCAAATAAAAGATTGTACAAAACTGATCACTTATCTGTACAAAAACGGATACTTGTTCTTATTTCCAGTTCACTTTCAGATTAAAAAACGCGATTAATAAGCTGGCGTTGAGTTTGTAATGTGCTATACTAAACAATGACTATGAGAACTTTTCTTGCCCTTGTATTATGGTGTCTGCTCTTTATAATCTGCTGGCCTGTCGCTTTAATCATGCTCTTTCTTTTCCCCTTAGTCTGGTTATTGCTGCTGCCATTCCGGATTGTCGGATTCACACTTGAGGTAGTGTTTAACATTATTAAAGGGGTGTTGTTGTTGCCATTCAAGCTGGTAAAGGCTTTGTGAAATTTCGGCTGATAAACAATCTGAATCAGATTATTCATCAAGTTCCAGCTGGCGTTTTTTTAAAGATTTGTCAAGTACAAATGTGCCGACAGGAACCAGTGATGCCCCCAGGGCAACCAAAACAGAAAACCAGTTCCACTGCATTGCTTTCGTGGCCAGAAAAACTGCGGCTATATAAAGAATAAATAGTACCCCATGTATCCATCCCGTGATTTTTACTGCCATCGGAAAGCCCAGGAAGTACTTCAACGGCATGGCGATAAGCAGCAACACCAGAAATGAAACACCCTCAATAAATCCGATCAATCGTAAATTGCTTATTCTCGTTTTCATGTGTTAATTTTTATTTTTCAAAGTTTGGCCACATAAGCAGTCCGGCACGCAGGCATGGAACCTGCCTTTGCCGGCAGGCAGGTTCGCTCAGATTAACATATCGTTGGGTAGAGCCTTCTTTATGCTCATTTCATAATTTAACCACTTGTGACTCGTAAATAGAAATTGTCCGGTCCTGCTTCATAGTGTGATAACCCAGGTAAATCAAAATAATACCCATAAGCTCGGTAACATATAATACTTCAGTGTATCCGAATTTGGTAAAAGACCCACCAATTCCTGGCAACAAACCACCGACTGCAATAAAAACATTTCCGGCAAAGCGACTCCTGAACTGAACATCCTTGCTGTACCGATATGCGGAATACACGGCACCGCCAACGAGGAAAATAAATGCATAGATATTCACGAAAGGTGTGATCAATCTGACATTCTTCCAGACCAATACCTTACCTGTAAGCCTGGCAGGCTCCACCTGTGAGTAATCAATAGGAGAAAGAATTACAACACCGATGCGATTACAATAATTGTTACCACCACATACATCATGATGTTCGCGGTGCGTCTTTGAAAAATAAGATACACAGAACCCTGTGCCAGCGGAAAGCCACCCAGTAATGCACCCAAAATATACCAGGCTTTAAATACAGGTTCACTCCATTGATAAATTCCTACAATACTCTCCGTCAAAGTACCCAGTCCATAACACAACACACCTATCATCCACCAGAACAAATAGGAAGGCTTGTTTTTATAGATCCAGTGATTATAAAGAATTATAAAGAACCATGAAGAAAGCAGCGTGGTGAGAATAGGAATTTTATGAATGAACTCAATCATGGATGACATTTATAAAAATGATGAGAAAAAAGCATTCACCTTCTTCTCATCATAATTTAATTGCACTGATTAATTAAATGAATTGGTTTCGTTTGGCTGATATACGTAACGGAATTTGTAGTAGCGGTCTTTATCCGAACCCGCAGGCTCTGGAGAAGGAATTGCCGGAGCACCTTTATAGTAACTTAGAATTTCAAACTTTGCATAACGGTTCTCAGAAGTCTTTACTACGATTACCTTTCCTGCAATAGGTGAAACCAGATTAGTGCCTCCTGTATAGGTGTACCATCCATTACCAGATCCGGAAGGTATCGCATTACGTTCAGCCGCGGTTGCTCCATTCTTATTATCGGATTTATATCCATCCATGGGTGCTTCAGTAAGTCCATCCAGTGTTCCGGTGATAATCTGTGCCGTTGTAGTGCCCGGGCCGCTGGTTCCACTATTTACAATGATGGTAGTCGACCTGAAGCCTATGTCCCAATTGGAACTGGTGCTGTCAGCATTCGGCACGATGGCACCTGTTTTGAAACTGAACAAAGTATACTTGTTGGTAGCGCCTATACGCAATGGAGGGCGATCAGTTGGAAGCGGACTTTCATAGGGAGCATAGTCAGCATTTAAGTCGCTGATGGTTGTTGACACTACAGGAACAGGAGCATCTTCTTCAAGACAGCTTGCAACAAATGCTGACATCAGGACTAATAATAAAAGTGATTTGATTGAATTCATGGTCTATAAAAATTAATTATGGTTTAACATTCTTTTTATTAAATGAGTAGCTCACGCTTGCATAGTATAACCGCCCTGGAAGATTCGGAATCAAAACCGGCTCGGTGTAATCAAACAGGTTATCTACACCTACCTGCAAGCGCAGTGAATTCCTGATGGTTTTTGCCGCTGAAAGATTTACCAGTGCATAGCCTTGTACAAAGTTGTCATAGACATCCAGGATAGAATTGCTGTTTGCATCCGAAGGAGGAATTACTTCACCCTGAATATTACCGCGTATGTCACCAATTCCATACTTACCCCGGTAAATCACACGTAAACTTCCCTCCCAACCTGTTGGGTTTATGATGGTAAAACATCTTGAAGTTGCCCATGTGCCGTGAGCGATTGTATAACCCAAAATATTCGCCTGGTTTCAATTGTTTGGTTACCAATGTATATGGGTCGCGCCAGTACACGTTACCCGCTTTCACGTCTTCCACAACATCTTTGTCTTTTGCATACAGCAATTGATAGCCCAGTGAAAGATTAAAATACTTTGCTACGGGATAAGAAAAATTGGATTCAAGACCTTGCGTATAGGCTCTTAAAATATTACGGTAACTGTAAATGCTCTGACCCGAAGTGGTGATCGCAACGGCCTGCGTTTCAATCAGGTTGTTGATGCTGTTATGAAATACATTCAAATCCATCTTTAATGAAGGAAGTATTTCTACGTTGGCTCCTGCGTTGATAGAAATGGAGCGCTCAGCTTGTAAATTGCCTAACAGGGCGGGATCAAATAAATACGTTTGTATTTGTCCTGCTGCATCAAGTTCTGCCAGCCGTTCCATCGCTACTTCGGTGCCCAACACACTATAACCGCCTGCTGCCGAATTATTGAAGTTGAAATATAACTGACGGAAGTCTGGCGCTTTAAATCCAACGCCACCACTTACTTTAAAGGTAACTTTCTTGTTAAGTTCATAACGTGATGAAAGTTTAGGACTAAACTGACCACCATAAATCGTGTTATGGTCATATCGGCCACCGGCAATCACCGACAACTTATCTATGGGCAACCACTCGTGTTGAAAAAATCCATAAGTCGTTCCCTGATAACGTTTTTCTTCATCACCGTAACGTGAGGTTTGCACCATCTCTTGTATATAACCTGCACCCAGGGTTAAAATATTTTTATCGTTGAAAAAATATTCGGTGTTTAATTCAGGCCGCATAAATGATTGATTGAAATCATCCTGGTAGTAGCGACTGCCATCGCTTTCAAGATTCAGATACGTTTCCGTCTTGTAGTGGGTAGAATAAAACCGTGCAATTGCTTTCAGCTTATCAGAAAAGCGGTGAGTAAGTACCGGATTAAAATTCCAGTCGCGGGTGCTGCCATTACCCGAGGTGCGGGTGAGGCTACCATTAGACTCTACTTCAAAACGGAATACCTGGTCCTCATTAAAGAACCTCCCTGCAATACTGATATCCGTAAAGGGATTAAACCTGTAGGTGATTTTTGAATTAAGCGTATAGTTGGTAAACGGAGAAACTGTTTTACCAAAATTTTGCGGAGAAAGGTCATAACCATCGGTGTGGTAGCGATTACCAAACATATAAATGCCCAGTTTCTTTCTGGTGAATCCGACATCTCCATTTATATCTAATGTGTTATTGGTTCCATACCGGATGGCTGCATTGACGCGCGTGCCCTGAGGACGGTCGGTGATGATATTGATTACTCCCGCCAGCGCATCAGAGCCATACAAACTTGACGAAGGACCTTTCACAATTTCGATCTGTTTTATATTGCCAACGGCTATGCGGCTTAATTCGAGTGAGCCTGTATATCGGCCGATGACGGGTTCACCGTCAATGAGTATCAATGTGTAATCGGGATTGAATCCCTGAATCTGAATACCGTTCCCCTGGGCATTTACCTGAGGTACTACAACCAAACCCGTCTGTTCAGAAAGAATATCATTGAGCCGCATAGATCCCATGGTTTTGATTTGACTCTTTGGAATCAATGAAACCGGCATGGGCAAGGCACCCATGGTTCTTTCATTTCGTGTGGCGGTTACAATTACCTCTTCCAGCTGTTTTGATGCTAGTGTATCTCCATCGGCAGGGGAATTTTGCGCATATGCAACGACCGGCAGCAGCATGAGCAGACCTGAGATCCAGCCAAATAAGGAGGGTAACTTTTTCACGAATGCAAAGATTAAAATGGTTAATGCCAATAAATACCCCAAAAAGTATAATTAATGACAAATGGTTATTAAAACCATTTGTTTACAAAGATTGGATATTTTTGAACTAAAACCGCTGAATTTGGTTCTGTGGTGAAGCAACTTTTGTCATTTTTAAATTTAATTGACCCAAAACGGAAATGCAGGAATTAATAAATACTCAAATAAGTAAATTCAATACACTACTTGAACGTGAGGATATTACCCTTGAATCTGCCGAAAACAAAGGTGAAGATGAGTCGTCTTTTAGAAGTCAGGTGAACAAAAACATCATTCACTTTTACTTCTGCCTGGAGGGATCTGGTGTGTTCGCCTTCGGTCCGCATTATAGTCGCCCGATAGAAAAACAGCGCAATTATTTTTTCTACAATCCAGATATGGATTTGCCTTTTCAATTAAAAGTTGCTCCTCAAACCAGAATTGTTGCGCTATCCATTAAACTGGAAAGCCTTCATAAATTATTTACCCATGAAGCATTACCCTTTCTGAAACCGGAAAATGCTAAGACTAAACTTTATGATGAACGCGAGATACCTACCAGTTTGCTGGTAGTACTCAATCAGATTTTCGCAGTCAATTTGAGTGAGAACGCAGAAAAACTTTACTATCATGGTAAAGTACTGGAAATACTTGGATTGTATTTTTCTGATAAAAAACCAGATACAGAAGCCTGCCCATTCTTGAATGATCAGGAAACCGTTCGCAAAATAAAACATGCCAAAGAGTATTTGCTCAAGCATATGGATAATCCTCCAGGTTTAAAAGAACTCGCTAAAACTGCTGGATTGAATGAATACCAACTGAAAGTGGGATTCAAGGAAATATATGGCAATACCGTTTTTGGATTTCTTCTTGATCACAAACTGGATCATGCCCGTGTTTTACTGGATACTGCAAAGTATCAGGTCAATGAAGTAGCCTACCAGATTGGTTATGCAAATCCAAGCCATTTCATAGCGGCCTTCAAAAAGAAGTTTGGTGTAACGCCAAAAAAATACCTGATGAATCTTTCACGCAAAATTTAGCACCAGGGATATTCGTCAGATCCTTCACCTGCTTCAACGCACTTATTTCAACACGAAACCAACTGTTGCAAAAAATGTTCTCCCGTCAGCGGGCAACACGCCCGGACCCGGATAGCCACCTGCCCTTCGCGTAAAATAATGTTCGTTTGAAAGGTTGTTGACTCCGGTTTTCAGCGACAAACCAGATTTATGTTTATAGCCGATGGTTGCGTCCCAAATGGTATAGGATGGCACCAATCCATTTTGCGCATTAGATGATGGCTCTGTCGTATTGTTTGCATCCGTAAACACTTCATCGGTATAACTGTATTGCATGGTGGCAGTAAACCCTTTACATGCATAACTCAAACCTGCGCGCAAAATATTTTCAGGTGCATATTCTACTTTCTTGTTTTTATAGTTGGTCTCGCTCAACGCGTTATTCACCACCGTCACCACCTTGAAATTGTCATAGCGTGCATTGTTATAGGCATAGGAACCAAATACACTTATCTCTCCAATTTTGCTTTCATTGCCCAGTGCTTTTGTTATGTTAATCTCGCCAAATGCCTCAATGCCATAAGCGGTGCTGCTTCCCACATTGGTGCGCAGATTATAAAACGTTCCGTCTTCTCTTTGTTGTTTGATGGTGCCCACGCGATTGTCATAGGTAAGATGAAATGCACTCGCATCAAATATCAGATAGTTTTTTACGCTGCCACGGTAACCAATATCCATATTCAATCCTTTTGCATCCGTAAGATTCGGGTCGATCACATCGGTGGTAGGAGGTGTGGTGAGATCAGCAAACTGTACGGGGCGGTATGATTGTGTGGCATTGGCATATAATTTTGTCTGACTGGTGAGTGCATATTCCAATCCCAGCCCTCCAATCACAAAACCACGATTACGCTGCTGATCCTGCAGGTACACAGGATTGCCATTTGATAAACCGCTGTAACCTCCGGCTTCCGCAAAAAGATATTCGTAGCGAAGGCCGGGAATCACCAGAAACTTCTCGGTGATGCTGAATAGATTCTCTACAAAAACTGCTGCATTCTTACTGAGGTAATCGATGTCTGATGAATAAATACCCTCCACGCTAAGATCATAATCCGTTCCGGTTGTTCCTTTACCTCCTCGATAACGGTATGTGTTTCCCCGATACAACCTCGCACCAGCACTTAAATTATGACCTAACCTGCCTGTATTGTAGCTCAGCAAATACCTCGCTTCAATTCCATGATTGCGATAATTATCAATATCTACTGTACGATTATTGAACTGCTCCGTGTCCGGATTTATGGCATCTGCCACGGTTATTCCTGCGGAAGGAAAATAACCTACACTGTTGCGGTCGCCATAAATATTAAAATACTTGATGTTTAATCGCTGTGCTGAATTGATTTTGTAATCAGCGCTCAAAGCAATTGTTTGCCAGGTGAGGTCAAACCAGTTTCTGCTTCGCACACTTTGCTGTGGGTCCTGGTTAAATTGTTCATCCGTTAATCCACCGGGCTGCTGACTTCGTGCATGCCAGCGCGTAAACTCTGTGGTTACTGAAAATCTATCGTTGACATGATAGGTAAAAGTGCCTGAGCCAGTGTTGCTGTTATATTCATTATTGGCACGCCAGCCATTTGCATCGCGATGGTCAAAGAATGCATAGTAATGCAACTTTTTAGTATTGCCACCTACCGCATTGTAGCTGTTGAAAAGTCCATTACTGCCAATGGTCTGAAAAGTTTCGAACTGAAAGGGTTTTGTAAACTCACTTCCGTTTTTGAGGATATAATTGATCATTCCGCCAATCTGAGGACCATATTGCAACGCACCATGACCACGAACCACTTCAATCCTTTGAACCGATTGAAGCTGAGGATTGTAATAGGCCTCCGGATAACCAAAAGGATCAGCTGAAATATCATAGCCGTTCTGCCGAACGTTAAACTCCCAGGATCGATTCGGGCTTAACCCACGTGTTGCTATATTGATTTGTATTCCGCTGCTTTCATTTTCCCACACGAAGATTCCCGGCACTTTCGCCATGACCTGGCGCATCGTATTAGTAACGGTGTTTCCCTGCACATTATCCAGCACGATCAGGGCGCTTTTTTTTCCGGCATAAATGTTAGTACCCACAATTTCGGGCAACTGGTGGATGTCGGATTTGCTTTTTTGACCTATTACGGTAATCTCAGATAGAATTCGGGTAGGGATTGAATCTTGCTCTTGTGCAAGTAATGAATTAGTCAAAAGGTAAAAATTATAACTATGAATCTTCACTTGCGGAGGGGTTATCTTATTTGTATTTATTTAGACTTAATCTAAATAATGAGCAAATATATTTATCCCCACCAAACACGCAAGACATTTTCTAACTGATCGGGTGATATGTAATCTGGTAAATTATAATCTACAATGAATACGTCTGGATTAACCCGTGAAATCTCACGTTGAAGAGATGCAGGATCTTGAATAATTGAAGCTATTTTAAAATCAGGCCTGCCTTGTATTAAAAATTGAAGACCGGCAACAGTTAGATTTTGATTATCCGCTATTACGATATCTACCATGGCCACGATTAATCAGAATTAGCAGTTCCAAAAGTACAATTATTTAGACTAATTATAAATAATAAAACTCCCTCCGGGAAAACGACTCAAGTGGAACTGCATTCAGGTTCATCAATTGTTTAGGCTAATATCGCCTGCGGGAGGTAGTTCTTCTTGGGGTTGACCCGAAAAGCATGCCGAAAACACCTCTAACCAGCTCGCGTCCAATCTGCTTGGTTACAGGTGAAGACAACACTTCATCGAAGGTGCTTTTTTCCTGGCGTGCTGGTCTGCCTGCAGATTTTACTTCTTCTTTCTGTTGCTGAATTTCCTGATCCTCTTTCTTCGCTGCGTGCATTTTCTCTTCCAGCATTTCAAAAGCACTGCGTGGATCAACAGTCTCCTTATACTTTTTATTTAAGGATGATCCATCCAGCTGTGCCTGATATTCCTGTGTAGTAAGAGGCCCCATAAAAGAAGAAGGTGGAGCAAGATGCGTTACTACGGTCTCGGTAGGAATTCCTTTTTCGTTCAACACAGTAATAAATGCCTGACCGGTTCCCAGTTGAGTAAACTGTTGTTCCATGTCATAATATTCTGATCGCGGGAATGTCTTAATCGTTTCCTTCAATGCCTTAACATCGTTGGGCGTAAACGCGCGGATTACATGATGCACGCGATTACCTAACTGAGCCAGTACATTGCCCGGCACATCTTGTGTAACCTGTGTACAGAAAAATACGCCCACTCCCTTTGATCTGATAAGACGGATGATCTGATCGATCTGATCCAGAAAAGCTTTGGGCGCATCTTTAAACAGCAGGTGTGCTTCATCAAAAAAGAAAATGAGTTTGGGTTTATCCAGATCACCTGCCTCCGGCAACCCCTGATACAACTCCGCCAGCAAAGCCAGCATAAACGTTGAAAAAATAGCAGGCTGACTTTGCACATCCGCCACATTCAATAAACTGATTACGCCCCGGCCATCCACTTTTTCAAAAAGATCTTCAATGTCGAAAGACTTTTCACCAAAAAGCTGATCAACACCTTGTTGTTCCAATGCTACGATCTTTCTCAAAATTGTGCTTGCCGTGGCTGGTGAAATTTTACCGTAATCATTTTTTATTTCAGCAGCACCCTTACCATCGGTAAGATAGTTCAGCACCTTTTTCAAATCGTTCAAGTCAACGATTGGCAATTCTTTGTCATCGGCATATTTAAACAGAATCATTAACACACCGCTTTGCACTTCATTTAACTCGAGTACTTTGCTTAAAAGCACAGGACCAAACTCGGTAACAGTGGCACGCATTTGAGCACCCAATTTGCCGCTAAGCGAATACAACTCAACAGGAAATCCTGTGGCAGAATATTGCATACCTAATGCGGCTGCTCTTTCATTGATTCTATCATTTATCACGCCTTCCTTTGCCATGCCCGAGATGTCGCCTTTCATATCGGGCATAAACACCGGCACTCCGGCAGCAGAAAGTTGTTCGGCAAGCAACTGAAGTGTTCTTGTTTTACCCGAGCCTGTGGCGCCCGTAACCAGCCCGTGGCGGTTCATCATTTTCAGGGGAAGATTCACTTTGGCATCCGCGAGGATTTCTCCCTGATAAATACCGGCTCCCAGGTAAACGGAAGATCCGGCAATAGTATATGATTTAGTAATCGACTCAATAAATTTCTCTTTCGACATAATCCGTATTTTATTTCAATGTAAAATCTTTTTTTTAGACACGCTCAGTTTTATAATTTCTTTTTCAGCAGCCAGTCTGTCTGTGCATCTTCGCCCATCCAGAAAATATGCTCTGAAAATTTTTCAAATCCCCATTTTCTATAGAATTTCTGAGCCTTGAAATTATTCTCCCACACGCCAAGCCATATCCAGTCGTATTTCTTTTCGTGCGCATAGTTTAAAGACGCTCGCATTAATAGCTTACCAACTGATTTACCCTGTGCTTCCGTGAGCACATATAATCTGTGCAGTTCTATCGTATTATCTCCGAGTAATTCGCGTACCTCACCATATTCACGCAGACGCGCGAAACCGATAATCTTATCATCTTCACAAGCGAGAAACAGCTTCGAATTTATTTCAGAAAATTCATCAGTAAGCTTTTGCAAGTCGTACGCTTCCTTAAAATAAGCATTCATATTTTCAGGAGTATTAGATTCCGCAAATGTATCCTGATAGGTAGATATCGCTACCTGCCTGATTTCCGGAATATCGCCAACGTGAGCTTCTCTAACCATAATCATAATCAGCGAAGATAAAAAAACCCCGCACAGGCGGGGCTTTCACTCAACAAGATTGTTGAATTATTATTTTTTGTCTTCATAATTCTGGAACGAATAAGCTATACCCAGCGTAAAGGCTTGTGCAAGTTGCACTCCGCTATCCTGATCAAAATCGTAAATCAGAATACCGCCCAGGTTCACGTTCATAAACTTATTTACTTTGGCTGTGAGGCCCAGGTCAAGCCGGTGGTCAATCGTCTTCGATTCCAGGGTTTGATAGTTGGCAAACATTACATATCTCCATTTCAAATTCAAATTCTCTGCAATGTCTTTGTTAAACTCGGCCGCCATTTGAAAAGCCAGCCACTCAAAGCGGGTTGATTCACCAACATTAACACCATAAGGTCTTACCAGATCAACTGCATCAAAGCGACCATTATTATCGGTAACGATGGTAACACGGGGAGAAAACGGTGAGAGCGTTAATTTAAAGTAATCAACCGGGTGATATTGAAAACCCCATGCGGAAGTAATAAATGCAGGAGCAAAAATATCCGAGGTCAGGGTACCAAATTCCACTCCGTTAACGTCTTTATCATATCTATATCCCTTGGCAAATTGTGACAGGAAATTAATTGAAGTTGTGAGACTCCATTTCTTATTGAGATCATGACCAACTTTGGTTTCCATATAAATCCGATCCAGTGTTTTGCGATAGCCCTGTCCATCATTGTTAACCATGCCGTAGAGGAAATCAAATTGATTATCCCATGAGGTTTTGTTCTTCTTATAGCTCGCCTTATAATTCAGCAATGCATTAAATCCAAATGAATTTACTCCACCCGCTTTCCAGTTGGAAGAAAAGGCTGACTGATTAATGTTTAGACCCGTTCTGAATGATTTTTTCCAATAAGTGGTAGAGTCAACCCTGATCACTTGGGCTTTGGAATTAAACGCAGCACAGAGAAAGATTAAGGTGATGGCCAAACCGGTTTTTAAAAACATGACTGGTTTCATAAAATAGAATTATGTATAAAAAAAGTTATCAGATGTTGCTTAGTCTGATCTCATCAAGCGCCATTTCTGTGAGTGGCTTGGTAATAAACTTGATTACATGATTATTGTTCACGATTTTATCGATATCACGCTTATTGTCTGAACTTGATAAAATGATAACCTTGCTTTTATTTTTTACGAGTTCATTGAATTTTTCAAACTCGTAGAGAAACACAAATCCATCTACGATAGGCATGTTGATATCCAGAAAAATGATGCTCGGAATTTTTTCAGGATCATTCTGAAATTCACGGAGATAATCAAGGGCTCCTTTTCCTGAACTTTTTACTTCAACGCGTTCTGAAAATTTTGTGATCTCAATGATTCTCTTGCTGATAAAATTATCAGTATCATTATCATCCACCAGCAAAACAAGATCTATAGATTTCACTTCAATATTGATTTAGAAAATATGGACTTAAATATGGAATAAGCAGCAAAATTATTGTTTTTTACCACATCCTAAACTTTTTATGAACCCTTGCCTGGGTAACTAAAAACTGGATTTTAATCTATCATCGAAAAATGAGGGCTATCTGGTCAAAATCTTAAGTTTTTCACCCAGGGAGAGTGCAAAATCAGACTTATTATTCCAATCCATGATCTCTTTGATCGTGACATTGTACTGACGGGCTACGCTATATAATGTATCAGAAGTCTTAACTTCATAAGTAATCCATTGTTCGTTCCTGACATCCGGGAGTTTTTCCAAGGGCTGAGCCTGCTGAGGTGCTGGACTTGCTGATGTATTTACACGGCTAATAATACTTATCTCCTGGCCAGGTTTGAGGCCTTTTGTTATATCAAGTTGATTCCATTCCAGTAGATCCGTGACTGCCACATTGTATTTCTTTGCGAGAGCATACAGCGTTTCACCTGGTGAAACTACATGATAACCTGGATTTGCCATGGTAGCACTGGTAACTTCAGGGCTACCCGTTTTAATAGTATTTTCCTTTACCTCCTTATCAGCTGATACAGGTTTACTGGCAGCGATCACTGTCGTGGAACCAGGATTCACCTCCCAGTCAAAAAATTCACCCTGCCCGTTATCAGTGTCTGCAACCACCACTTGCACTTGCTCCTCAACCGGCTTACCTGCGGGCTTCCGTGTACTTAACCATACTACCTCACCTGTTTTCAGATTTTCATCAACATCAAGACGATTCAATCGCCTTACTCTTTTTAAGGTCACACCATACCGTTGACTGACCAACCACAGGTCTTCTCCTTTCACAAGTGTGTGGGTAAGCGTGCTGGATTTATTTTTCTTTTTTCCGGTAAAATAAAATTCACCGTTTCTTACCCTGTGATCGATTGACACATCATTGAATTTCAAGAAATCACCAATACCTAATCCTGCCCTTGCAGCAAGTGCTGCAGCGCTTTCGTTGCCCGATGCCTGAATAGCCATTACACCATTGATCTTTTTCTTCACATCTTTGTCTGTTACCTGAGCAGATTTGGCGTTAGCCGCTGGCGATGTTGAAACCAGCAATGTATTGAAATCAGCATTTAATTTTCCTCCTGGCACAATGAGCGCATAGGTTCTGTCATCAGGTATTGTACCAGACCGGATCCATTTATTATTCTCTTTCAGATGGGTTTCATCAACGCCAAGCTGACTGGCAAGGTCTGTTAATTCTTTTTTCTCCCGCAACTCATAGACCTGAACTTTCACCTGAGGATCACCTTTCACGGCATCTTCAAAGGCAACTTTATGAGCAATAAATTTCTTTATATACCAGTATGTATCAGCGTTGATTTCCATGTGCTTTGCACCATTGAACTCATCTCCGACAACACGCTTAACTCCTCCCGCACCCATCTGGTATGCCCAGAGCGCATACAACCAGTTGTTGAACATGAAATTATTCTGCTTTAAATAGCGCGCAGCACCACGACTGGCCGAAACAATATTCATGCGCTCGTCAATCTGCTTATCAACACGCATACCCATTTCCATAGCGGTAAAGTCTTTAAACTGCCAGAACCCCACTGCGTTTGACACCGAAACGGCATCCGATATCAAAGCACTTTCCTGCAATGCCAGGTATTTGAAATCATCGGGCAAACGCTCTTCGGCAAAAACTTTCTCGATCAGTGGAAAATACGTTCGGGCACGCTCTACTTTTATCCCAAAATATCTCGGGGATTTGGTGAGTGCATCCACATCTTTTTGAATTTCACGCCTGGCATCATCACGTATAGTGAGTGTCATGTCTGCGAAACGCATTTTATGCGGCACTTCAGGAGTTTGTGCAAGTGAGGCAGTAACTCCAGAAAAAATGAGTGCGACTGCTAAAAATCTCATCAGCGCAAAGATAGTAAAAGTAACGAATCGGGTAAAGCAGGCTGATTCAAATCTTGCGGATCATCATGATGCCATCACGGATAGGGAGCAAAAGATTTTCTACCCGTGGATCATTCATTACTTTCTGATTGAATTCCAGTAATGCCCGCGTGTCTTTATCCGGCTTAGGCATGACTACTTTGCCGCTCCACAGCACGTTATCGGCCAGAATTAACCCACCTGGCCGAACTTTATCGAAAACCAGGTCATAGTATTTAGAATAGTTTTCTTTATCGGCATCAATGAATACGAGGTCAAAAACCATATTCAGTGCAGGGATAATCTGTGCTGCATCGCCAATGCGGTAATCAATCCGATGGGTTAATCCGGCCTCACTAAAATAATTTCTCACACGGCTTTCCAGTTCTTCATTCACATCGATGGTCACCAGTTTTCCTTTGGGCTGCAATCCTTCCGCAAGGCATATTGCCGAATAGCCGGTGTAAGTGCCCACCTCAAGAATATTATCTGGTCTGATTAAATGACTTAGCATAGATAGATATCTGCCCTGCACATGGCCCGACAGCATGCGCGGCATCAATATTTTTGCCTGCGTATCGCGCGTTAACTTTTTCAGTAACGCTGATTCCGTTGAAGTGTGGTCTGCCACATATTTTTCCAGATTGTCAGGCAAAAAATCCATATTTAATTAATGGGTTCCATAATCAGGTAACTCAATCTTTTCTCATTAAACATTTCATTGGCCAGTTCCTGAAGCTGAAGTGAAGTGGTGCTTTTAACACGATCAAATATTTCTTCCAGCGAGGTGACGCGCCCCTGATCTAAAAGATTACGAGCCATCATCATCATGAAGCTGATGTTGTTTTCTTCGGCCATGGCAATCTGACCCAGCAATTGTTCTTTACTGGATGAAAGTTGTTTTACTCCCAATGGTTCATCACGGAGTTTTTGTAATTCCAGTTTCACCAGTTCAATGCTCTTCTTCATTTGCGAAGGCTCTGTTCCGAAAGAGATTACAAACAAACCGGTATCCGTAAAAGGAACAAACTGGGCACCGATGGAATACACAAAGCCATGCTTCTCGCGCAGGGCAAGATTCAAACGGGAGTTCATACCTGACCCACCGAGAATACTGGTAAGCATGTAGAACGGACTTCTTTTCTCATCCTTAAAAGAATAAGAGGCTCTGCCCATTGCGCAACGTGCCTGCTTCACGGGTCTCTTCAATGTTACATGCCTTGGTGTATATCCGATAAATTTCTTTCGCTTCTTCCTTGATGAGCTTGCTGGTATCGTTCCCAGATATCGCTCTGCCATTTGAATCACTTTCACCATGGGTATATTCCCAACACACGAGAACACAACCTTACGTGTATCCAGATGTTCTTTAACAAACTCTGTGAAATCCCTTCTTTTAAATGAGCCTACTGTCTTTTCTGTTCCCAGAATATTCATTGCCAACGGATGACCTGCAAAAATTATTGAATCAAATTCATCCTGTAGCGAATCATCTGGATCATCATGATACATGGACATTTCTTCAAGTATAACCTGGCGTTCCTTTTCAATCTGGGTTTTTGGAAAAACTGAATGGAAAGTAATGTCGGTAAGCAGTTCCATAGCACGTTCAAAATACTCATCCCGTATAGAGGCATATAAAAGAATTTTCTCTTTGTCGGTAAAGGCATTCAGTTCACCACCCAATGACTCCAGCCGGTTTAGTATATGAAATGATTTTCTTTTATGTGTTCCTTTGAAAGCCATGTGCTCCCAGAAATGGGCAATACCTTGATTGTGGACTGTTTCATCACGGCTACCGATATCGAGCATGATACCACAATGCACAATTTTAGTGGTGGTGATGTGGTTGTGAATTACCCGTATTCCGTTCTTCAGTGTATAGGTTTCGTATTCTCTCATAATAAGCTGTAAAATTAACTTTAATCAGTGATTAATTTGTTCCACGTCCGAACAGAAATGACCGAAGACGGGCACGTTGGTTGACAACTACACCTGATTTTTTGTAAAATCGTAGTGAATCACGGCATAAGAATTGAAATAAATGAAACGATAAAACCTGCTGCTATGGAAACGCAAAAAGTAAAAACCTGTTTTACAATCACCTTTACGGATGATCAGTTTAATCACGCCAAAGCCTACGTAGATGACATGAAGAAACACCCGCAACGTGTGTTCTGGAGAGGCAAGGAAGGCAAAACCGATGATGAACTGGTAGTGGAGCAAATTGCCCATCGTATACTCTCAGGTTTTTATAACAACGATCTGTACCGGGCCGGCAAGCATATTGTGAAAATGGAAAGTATGACTGCAGCCCGATGATTTCAAATTCGGAATTTCAAATTCCATCCATAGGAGTGATTAATTAAACTCTATCCAGCACTTTCAAAATCAATTCATCTACAATCTTATAAGGGTCTTTCGAAAATTTTGTTTTCATACGGTTGGCGATGATGGCATTCGCGCTTATTACTTCGTGGCCGAGTAATTTACCAAATGCATAATAGGCTGAAGTTTCCATCTCAAAGTTCGTGAGCCAGAAATCACCTTTATGAAAGTAATTTAAATCCTCCAGCAGATCTGGAAACCGGATGGGCAAACGAAGTACGCGCCCCTGTGGAGCATAAAAACCCGGGCAGGTAACCGTGTTTCCCTTGATCATATCACTACCTGCAATCTGATCGCGCAGCATTTCAGACCCACGTACCACATATGGCATAAAAGGAAGTCCGGTTTTGTGATGAATGTCGTGGGCCAGTGCTGCCTCCACATCATCCATGGGCAGATCATAAAAACTCATCAGGTTATCCAGGCCTACAGCATAATCAGAAACCAAATGTGAGCCAACCGGGATATCCTCTTGTAAGGAACCTGAAGTGCCGATGCGGATAATCTTCAATTTTTTCTTCCGTGATTTTGGCTCGCGGGTTTTCAAATCGATGTTTACCAGTGCATCCAGTTCGGTAAGCACAATTTCTACGTTATCCGGACCAATGCCTGTGCTTATAACCGTAATGCGTTTGCCTTTGTATTTACCCACATGCGTAATGAACTCACGCTTGTTCATTTCAAATTCTATTTCATCGAAATACTGGCTCACTGAATAAACACGACCAGGGTCACCCACTGTGATGATGATGTCAGAAATATGCTTGGGTAATAAATTCAAATGGTAAACACTTCCATCTGGATTTAATATCAGATCAGTTTCGGAGATTTTAGCCATACTAAATTACTTCAAACTTCTTATTTCATATTTCACATCAATCAACTTCCAGGAATTTGATAGGAGATTTGAAATTACTTGATTGCTTTGGCGGGATTTCCAAACACCATTTCGCCTGCCTTCACGGGAGCGATCACTACCGAACCAGCACCAATGCGTGCGCCTTTGCCAACGGTTACTCCTGATACGATGGTCACTCCTGATCCGATGAATACTTCATCTTCAATGATGACACCCGCGTTGATGTTACTTCCTGATCCTACCTGAACGAAGTTTCCCAAAGATGCATCAACACCAATGGTGGTGCGGGCGTTAAGGATACAATGACTGCCTATGGTTGAGCCCGGTGCAAGGTATACTCCGTAATCAATGAAGTTGCCATGACCAATGGTAGCCTTCAATGAAACTACGGATTGAGAATGAATGGCATTCACCGGCTGCATCTTTCTTACTTCCTGCAGCATCTGCACCAACCCCTTTCTTAGTTTATTATCGTCTACGGCCACAAAGGCTTCGCATTTCTTGCCGATGAGTTTTAAGAATCCATCATTGTCGGTATCGCCTAACACAACCACTTCATCAATTTCAGTGTTATGAAGCTTTTTGTCGTCATCTAAAAAACCATATACCACCACACTATTCGTTTCAAAAATTTCTTTGGCGGCACGACCGAGATGATTTGCCCCAAAAATGATTACCGGATTTTCCATGGGGCAAAGTTAAGCAATGAGCAATGTCAACCTTTAATACTTCGAATAATAATTGAGGATTGACAGTGAATTCTCAAGGAAGTAAAAATGAGAATAATCATACCGAATGTTTGAATTTCTCAAACCAGTACTTAACTATTTTTATATCTTAGTAATATGAAGGGTTTTTACAATTTGGCATTAATAATCCTATTGGTTTCAAAACTAGCCATGACAGGAAATGCCCAAGGCAGCCAGTTCTTCATTGAATCAGCCATTCGGTTCACTGGCGATGCTGAAATGGCTTTTATCGGACCATCATTTAGTGTCGGCCCTGGCATTCGACTGGGCAATCATTTTACGATTAGTTCAACCTACACATTTTTTTATGATAGCTATTCCGATGGCAGTGATAAAGAAACATTCCGGGCCCATACGATTGACTTATTACCTATCTATCACGTTGGGGAAATCAATAAATCGCTTCGCGGTTTCTATCTAGGCATTGGCTTAGCGTTGCAAAACCGAAAACAAACCCCGGAAAGTCTGATGATAGAAAAGCCATCCTACCTGACAGGTGTATTTAATATCGGCTACCAGTTTCCAATAAAGCTAAATGAAAAAGAGCGCGGGTTGGGGATAGAATGGAAAGCCACGGGGCCTTACCGGGAAACATCTGACACCGACCAATATCTCGAGCAGTTTACACAATTTATGATTGGCTTGAGGTTCCGGTATTAGTACAGAACTATTTTCTACTAAATACAACAAGCAATGGATTGCGATAAGAGATGATAAAAATCAGGAAAGGAAGGAACCCGACACGATACCGCGAAAGTGTGCCCAGATTGGGTGTTGACAATGCAAGAAAAATGCAGAGCAGTGCAGCATACGCCAATACTGAAAAGAGAAGCATTCGTTGAGAACCTGTCCTTTTAATTCCATTCAGGGCAGAAACAAACAGGATCAGGATTATCAGATTTTCGAATGAAGCAAGAAGTGCGGTCATTCCTGTAGCCTCCCAGACAAAGGGTCTGAACAAGCCGGAAAACAATGCCCATGGTGAATTGAGTATGATACTTCCCCAGCTGGCATGAAGATTATAAAAGTGGATCAGCCCTTCAACGTCTGAAATCTTAACGAAATCATTATGGTTGGTGATCAGTACTTCCAGAAAACGTGATAAATAAAAATTAGGATGTAAAAGGCTGACACCGCCACACAGAAAAATAAAAATAATAAGCCAACCGGCTATTTTATGATTTTGCCTTTGCAACCATGTGAATTTCTTGCTTAGAAAGTATACAATAAGATACGTGAACGAAACAGCCCCGAATAATGCTGCCCAGTAATACTTAAGATTCCAGGCAACCCAGAAACCAATCATGGCAATGATCCATTCAACCCATTTTACTTTTTGATGCTGAGTGATCTTCAGTATGAGACCAGCCGCCAGATAAATTCCTGACAGGGCCAGTGTTTCCTTTACGAGCCCCGAACCCCAGAAGGCAACAGAAGGGAAAAACAAAAAAGACAAAGACGCGGTCATCTCGGAATTTGAAAACAGCCTCGTAACAATTAAAAATAAATACCAGGAAGCCAGAAAAGAAATAAGTGAAAACCACAATGCACTTACCCAGTAGTTGTTGCCTCCTATCCAGGAAAAAACGCTCATGATCTTGATAAGAAAAAGTGAGCGATCCTGACTATTTGCGAGGTGGTTCAACACAAGAGGCGGTATGTCATCGGTTAACAGGAATTTTATGTAGGTTAAAAAATCACTTTTACCGATTTGTGCCAATGCATTCGCATCCTTAAAAAATAACCAGGTGTCATTGGCAGAATAATAGTACAGATACACAAGCCCTAATGCAATGCCCATGAAAATTCGATACAAAAAACCAAACCAGAAAATACGTGGATATTCCTGACCATATTTTTTAAAGCATACCCAACCAATACTTAAAATGATAAGGATGTGTATAGTCAGAATCATGACAAGGAAGTATCTGGTTTCAATAGGGCAGAACCGATAGTACAATTAAGACATTGTCTTCGCTGACAAAAATTCTGATACAACTCAATCAATCCTTGTGAATCAAAAGCATTTTTGCTTACGTATCCAAGCTTCTTCCAGATGGTGATAATTTTATTCTTCTCGGAGGGAATCTGTTGTAATATATTCACTGCCTTGTCTACCAGGCTCCAGTCATCTTTCGCTTTGCCATAGGCAACAAGCAACGGCACCACCGTATTGATGATCACGATGTCTGCACTGGAATTCCCAAAAGCCGGCACATGTGCTTTAGCTTTTTTTCCAAAGCGGTAATGTGTTTGCCAGTAAAGCGAGGGAGTAATATCAAAAAAGTGTTGTAAATCTTTATAACTCTCCATTTCAATTAAGGCGGAGAAAATACTTTTCTTTGCTTGTAGCAACGAGGCAAACTGAGCAATACGCAAGCTGGGAAAATTAGCTGGCCGCAATCGTAAAAATTTCCATTGAGCCGGATTCAGTTGAGCTGGCTGCAGCGAATACTTCTGACTTAAAAACTGATATTCAGTAAATAGATTTGTGATGTATTCGTCTCTGGTCTTTGTAAATAAAAATCCGGCCTGACCAAAGAGCAACGCTTCTACCTGCGTTGGTTGATCACGATGTTTCTGAATGATCTTATAGGGAAGTGCTTTTGCAAGTTGAAGAAAAGGCTCTTTGTTTACTTTAAAACCAAAATTTGAAGCAAGCAACTGATACGTAGTTTCTTCCCAGTCACCTTTATTTTGTTCCAGCAACGTGTTTACGAGACTTGCCTTCGCTTCAAGTCTCATCATCAAAGCTTTATCAATCATTGAAAGTCTGATAAGGCTTTCTGTTCTTTTGAATGAATGCTCACAAGGGATAACCGATGTATTCCCTATTAACTTCTGATATTCTTTTATCAGTTTTTCATTTACCCTTCCTTTCAGTTCCAGCGTTGGTATGCGCGTGCCATCCATGCGATGGATTGGTTTGTCCTCCTCCCACACCACATGTAAAATTACATTTTCATAAGCCAGATCATGATCGTGACCATGATCTATCCAGCCAGAAGACTGAATATGAATCTCTGCACTGCCGGCCCATTCAATGCCTTCAACTTTTATTTTTGCCTGCGAAAAATCAGGACCTGCATCTGAGTTTAGTAAACCTGGTTTGATGATGACCAGGTTATCACCGGTGGTAGTTTTCAACTCCTTCTTATCAAAGTACTGGCATTGCCACAAATAATGTAAGAAAGATTCATTCACCTCGTAATGGATTAAATCGAACGGTAAAGATTAACCTATTGTATCAAGTCGTGCAAGTAAGTACTCATATCACTTTGCACTTTTACAGCTTCCTTTCTTGCAGCCTCCGCAAAATCTTCTCCGGATGACGCATAGATTATTGCGCGTGACGAATTCACGAGCAATCCACACTGCGCATTCATACCGGCTTTGGAAACTGCCTCCAGATCGCCACCCTGCGCGCCTACACCAGGCACCAGAAAAAAATGATCCGGTGCCAGCGCTCTGATCGTTCCTATTTTGTCGGCCTTGGTTGCACCTACTACATACATTATCTGATCGGCTGTGGCCCAGCGTTGAGATGCAAAGATGACTTCTTCATAGACATATTTTCCATCGCGTGTTTCCAGTTGCTGGAAATCTGCGCTGCCTGGATTGGAAGTATGCACGAGCAGAATCACCCACTTATCATGAAACTCCAGAAATGGTTTCACTGAATCTTCACCCATGTAAGGTGCCACAGTGATCGAATCAAAATTCATCTGCTGAAAATACGCTTTCGCGTATAATGAAGAAGTATTTCCTATATCACCACGCTTTGCATCAGCGATGGTAAAGCAATTTTTTGGAATATAGTCCAGTGTTTTCCGCAGGCTCTCCCACCCCTTTGGCCCCATGGCTTCATAAAAAGCAATGTTTGGTTTATAGGCTACACTGTATTCATTCGTGGCGTCAATGATTTGCTTATTAAATTCAAAAACAGGGTCTTCTGTTTTCAGCAAATGCGATGGAACTTTATTGATGTCGGTATCCAATCCCACGCAGAGATAGGATTTTTTCTTCTTTATCTGTTCGAAAAGTTCAAGCCGGTTCACAATGTAAATGTTAATAGTTTGAGGCTTTAAATATAGTTAATTCATAAGGTTTGAAGAGGATAAAAAAAAGCCATCCCAAGGGACGGCTAATTTAGTTGCTCTGATATTCAGTCTCTATCTCAAATCAATCACCTCAATACCCGGATATTTTTTTAGATCGAAAGTAAACATGGAATCATCTGCTTTAATGTTGGGAGTAAATTTGGTGATGGTGTATTTATATCGGTTGCCTGACTTATCAAACATAGTCCAGCTTTGGATGCTTTTGTCTTTTTTAACAATCATCATTTTGATTTTGAAATACTGCGCGTCCTTCTTTTCGGGCACCAGGTCGATCTCTTCAAGTACAACACCACCTTCTGTTTTGTCAGCCAGGTATAGATACTTGAATCCTTTCTTATAAATTTCAAAGATCTTTATTGGGTTTATATCATCCGAACCCGGATCATAATTATCAATATTCACTTCCTTGGCGGAAGGCAAATAGGTCCAAACGGTAGTGCCGTTATTGATAATCTCCTGATCATCCAGCGAGAGGCGGAATTTTTCTCCCTTTACGATAATATTTCCTTTGAATTCTTCCTTCACGCCTTCCGATTCGTTGGTAAGCGAAGAGGTGAGGCTTGCCTCAAAGGATGCGATTGCCTTATATTTTTTACTCATGGCCTCCAGTATTTCGAGGGCCTTTGGGTCATACTGTGAATACGATGCAGTGCCGAGAAACATCAAAATGGCAGCAAAAACGAACTTTTTCATTATTATAGATTAAGATGAAGTGTGCTTTTCTTTCAGTTCAGTCAATAATTGTTCCAGACTCATCGAGTCTTTTATCAAAACCTCTCTTGCCCTGGAGCCTTCAAACGGGCCCACAATTTTAGCTGCTTCCAGCTGATCTATCAAACGTCCGGCACGATTATATCCAAGTTTCATCTTACGCTGAATGAGCGAAGTGCTTCCCTGCTGGTGTAACACAATCAACTTCGCGGCATCTTCAAAAAGCGCATCTCGCTCAGCCAGATCAACAGTATGAGCGCCTTCCTCCTCGCCTTCAAATTCAGGCAGTAAATAGGCAGATCCATAACCACGCTGAGAACCAATAAACTCACAAATTCTCTCAATCTCCGGAGTATCTACAAACGGGCTTTGCAGACGCACAATTTCAGAACCTGACGAAAAGAGCATATCACCCTGGCCAATCAGCTGATCCGCACCGCCCGTATCGAGAATGGTTCTGGAGTCGATTTTAGAAGTCACCTTGAAAGACAAACGTGCCGGAAAGTTCGCCTTGATCACACCTGTGATTACGTTCACGGAAGGGCGCTGTGTGGCTACCACCAGGTGTATGCCGATAGCGCGTGCGAGTTGTGCCAGTCGTGCAATCGGTGTTTCTACTTCCTTGCCGGCAGTCATCATCAAATCGGCAAGCTCATCAATCACCAGTACTATGTAAGGCAAAAAGCGATGGCCTTCTTTCGGATTGAGTTTGCGCGCGACAAATTTCGCATTGTATTCTTTTATGTTCTTCGCACCGGCATCTTTTAATATCTCGTAGCGGTTCTCCATTTCAATACAAAGTGAGTTCAGTGTGTACACTACTTTCTTTGTATCGGTAATAATAGCTTCTTCGCTGTTTGGCAACTTGGCGAGATAATGTCTTTCAATTTTGCTGAACAGAGACATCTCCACCTTCTTCGGATCAACCAGAATAAACTTTATCTGCGAAGGATGTTTCTTATATAAAAGTGAGGTGAGAATCACATTTAATCCCACCGACTTTCCCTGGCCTGTCGCACCTGCAACCAGCAAGTGAGGCATCTTGGCGAGATCAATTACCATCAATTCATTGGAAATTGTTTTACCAATGGCAATGGGCAAATCTTTATCTGTTTTTTGAAACCGCTCACTGGCAAGCACCGACCGTATGCCAACCATTTCACGGTTTTTATTTGGCACTTCAATACCAATGGTTCCCTTGCCGGGAATCGGTGCAATAATCCGTATGCCCAACGCTGATAAACTGAGGGCGATATCGTCCTCAAGATTTTTGATGCGCGAAATTTTTATTCCTGCTTCAGGCACTATTTCATACAAAGTTACCGTGGGGCCTATGGTAGCCTTTATGCTTTGAATGCCAATCTTGAAGTTGGTAAGCGTGCTGAGAATGCGATCCTTGTTTTGATTTAATTCCTCCTGAGTCACCTGTACTTTACTTGCCTCATACTCATTGAGAAGTTCAAGCGTAGGAAATTTGTAGTTGCTTAATTCAAGTGTAGGATCATATACTCCCTGCGCTTGCACCAGTTGTTCTGCCAGTTCATCCGTCTCAGTTTTTGCCTCTTCAATGGTGAACACAGGCTCACTCGTTTTCCCTGTTTTAGCCGGCTGTGAATTTTCTACTTCGAGTTTTATTTCATTGGCTGCTAAAGGAATATCTTCAATCGGTTCCTTTACAACCAACACCGGTTCTGGAATTTCTTCCTCCTCAAGTTGTTCAGGCCAGTTGTCGCGATCATCGGTATAGGCAGGTTTAAATTTCAAATCATCCTCTGGAAGTATGGCATCAAGGCCCATGGGTTTGGGATCTTTTACCTGAAATGCATTGATTGCCGTGATGTTGAAGTAATAGATGATGAATATAAAAAGTGTAAGCACGAGAATGAGAAAAGTACCCCATCCAAACAGTCCATCTGAAATTTTTGCCAGCTCATAACCCAGGCCCCCACTTAGAAAGGCAACTTCATTAACGCCCGCCAGGCTGTGTGTAATGTAGCCAAGCAACAGGCTCAACCACAACCCTGCAAACACAGAAAAGATAAAGGCTGAGAAAAGCGATATCAGGTCACGCTTAAATACCAGGCGAAAGCCAAGAAAAAATAACAGAGGAGGGATAAAGAAGGCGGATATACCCATCCATTTGAATATGAGATAATGAGAGATAATGGCACCGAAAAGTCCGAGCCAGTTTTCGGCCTCCTGACCGGCATCTGCAATATCACCTGCCCAGAATTCTACAACACTCTGGTCGGCCTTGCCTGTAAAGAGATAAGAAAGAAAAGCTGTAAATAGAAAAAGAGAAGTGATCAACAAAAAGAAACCCATTGCAAGGGCAAAGCGCGGGTCTTTAAAAAAAGAAAATTCAAACTTGAATTTTGACTTGGTTGATTTTGCTTTCTTTTCCTTCTCAGGTTTCTTAAAGGTGTTTGATTTAAAGGTATTTTCTGCCATCAGTTTAAAAAGTATCCCAAAACTAAGGAATCTGTGTCAATTTCTTAGCGCTCATCAGAATGACTTCAATCAGCAGGTTGCACTGAGATTTGTTCCTGATAAACGGATAGTTATATGCTATCACAAGCCTAAAAGGGAAGAATAATCCGCAAAGATTTACTGCAAGGTTTCTACAAGCCTGGTTGCTTGCAGATATTCCGATGGAGGCACACCAAATTCTTTCTTGAAGGATTTTGAAAAATAGGATTGATCCTCAAAGCCAACCGCAATACCAATCTGGGTTACTGAATCAGCCTGACAACTGAGAAGCGCAGCAGCCTTGCGCAAGCGGATATTGCGTATGAACTCACTCGGAGGAAACCCGGTGATTGCCTTTAATTTGCGGTGAAGGCTGGCCCGGCTCATGCCCATTGCATCGGCCATCTGGTCGACACCAAACAATGGGTTGCCCATATTGGCTTCGATAATATCCAATGATTTTTTTAACAAAATCTGATCATACGATGCTACATTTCCATCTACGCCTGTAGCCAAGGCTCCCTTATATTTTTCAGATAGTTCATTTCGCTGGGCAATGAGGTTATCAATTTTTAGATTTAATATCCTGCGATTATTACGTTCACGATAGCGCTGGAAAAAATAAACCACCACAAATATGCCCGTAACCAGCATAAAGGCCACCACCCATAGGTTAGTCCGTAACCGTTGTATCCGGTTGTCGCGCTCCAATACCTGGATGGCTTGATTTTTTTTCTCGGTTTCGTAGCGGGTTTCTGCTTCGGCCATTTGCGCGGCACTTTCCTCGGAATAAGCGCTATCGAGGTATTGGTATGCCAAATTGCTGTATACCATTGCCTCTTTAAAGTGACCTCTGGCTTCCTCTAAATGAGTCAATTTAGAATAGGCCACTTCAATCGTCCTTTTAAATCCGATTTCTTTCGCCAGCGCAAGTGCCCTCAATAAACTTGCCTCGGCTTTTTCGTAGTCACCGGTGAGCGTGTATAAATGCCCCATGCCATCGAGGTTGACGGCTATCGATTGCTTTTCATTCATCTCCTCAACGAGTGGCAAGTTCCTTTCAAAACAATCAAGAGCCTCTTTATATTTTTTTTGATTGGTATAAATAATGGACATGTTGATATAACTCTGGCTCAGGCCAAAGCGATCGTTTATTTTTTTTCTTATTTCTAAAGATGAATTGATGTACGCCAGCGCCTCATCGAATTTACTGAAACTGATATGAAGCACCCCCAGCGAATTGAGTGCGCCCGCCATATCCTTTTCATTATTAATTTGTTTATAAACTTCAATCGCTTTCCCATAAAATTCCTTTGACTTTTCAAAGTCCGCACGTTGTCTGTGAATCGATCCTAACGTTTGATAACAATTGCCAACACCTTTCAGGTCGGGTATTTTTTCAAAAAGTTGGAGCGCCTCATAAACTTGATTGGTGGCTTTGTCGTACTCTCCTTTGTTCATATGATAGATACCTATCGAGCGAATCCCTGCTGCCTCTCCGCTTTGATAGTTTATCTTCCTCGAAGTTTTGATGGCTTCTTCGGCCAGTTCCTTATGTTTTTCTGGATTAGAGGTGCTCTCGTGCCAACAGAGTTGCAGAAGAATTCGAACCCTCGTGGAGTCTTCCTGTGGATTTTTTTCTAAGCGGGCATAAAGGCTATCCACAACACTCTTTTGACCAAATGCAGCCTGGGCCACAAATAATAGCAAACAAAGAATGAGACTGAGCAGGAGGCTCTGCTTTGAAAAATGGATTGACTTTTTTGGGATTAACATATCGGTTATGTCCAAAAATATGGTTTTTGATACGAAACTACCTGATGTTGCCAGGAAATTACCCGTGTAATCACTGTAGTGGAAGATAGATTTGTCAATTACAAAACCTGAACTATCCACTCTATGACCATAAAAATTAACAAGAGGTGCCAATGGCACCCGATTCCCTGGCCATTACCATTTATCAACCAAGACCCGGTGCCACTTTAGGATGCAAGGCTATATAAGACTACTGACGCTTTGAAGGTCTGCAGGTCCATCGTGTTTAACATGAGATTTTCTCCCCAAATACTATTATTTGTGAATGCTATTGATTAAAAAACTAACCGCAAAAAATATGAACAGACTACTCCTACCATTACTTCTTTGCAGCTTTTTAAGCCAGGCTCAGAACATTTTACGTGTTAACAACAACGTGGGCGTAAATACGCCTTTTACCACGATTTCGGCTGCCATTGCTGCGGCAGGGGTCAACGACATTATTATGGTGGAGGGTTCTGTAATAGCTTACGATAACATCACCATCACCAAGAAGGTGACTATTGTTGGGCCTGGCTATTTCCTGTTAGAGAATCTGAATCTGCAAGGCAGTCCATCATCTGCTTCACTGGCTTCTCTTACTCTTGAAGCAGGATCGGACGGTTCCTCTTTTTATGGCTTGAATATTACAGGAGGTATTGGCCTTGCAGACAATGTTCCTGCAAATAATCTTACCATTTCAAATTGTCGGATAGGTGGTCTAACGCTTAGTGGGGATGGGAATAATTTCTTTGTAAATGGATGTTACATTGTCAATAACTTGATTTTTTCTAACCTATCTCAAATTACAGGAGTCATTGTTTCCAATAATTACTTGGGTGGATTTGGTCAAGGTGGAGGATCGCTTGTTACTCTTACTCACAATGTTATTGGTCTTGGAATAAGTGCTGCATTTAATTGTGATATCCGTAATAATATTTTCATGGGAACGAGTTTTCTTGGCTTGAATGGAAGTGTGATTAAGAATAATGTTTTCACCGTTACTCAGGCTTCCTTATCAAGTTCAGGGGCTCCTGTTGATAATACTAATGTTTTCAGTGCGCTTACAACAAATCTATTCATAGGACTCTCCGGCAACACAACCGATACACAATGGAGACTGAAAGCCGGCTCGCCCGCCATTGGTGCTGGTATCTCTGGTGTGGATTGTGGCATGTATGGCGGCAACACTCCGTATCGGCCATCTGGCATTCAAGTGGGGCAGCCTACCATCACCAGTTTTACAACACCCGCCAGCGTGCAGCAAAACGGAACGCTGAATGTGAAGGTGAGCGCGAAGGTGAATTGATGTTTATCTCAACCAATAATTTATCTGGTTAGGATATTATCACCATCGAGTTTCATGCCTAAATAAAAAATCTAATGAACGGATTGAAAGTATCGTATTTGCATTCCTACAGCAGGCTCTTCTACAACTGATGTACCTATGAGAAAAATCTCACTTATTCTTTTCTTGTTCGCGCTAAGTTTTGCAACACAGGCACAGAACATTACACGCTTCGAATATTTTTTTGACACTGATCCCGGATATGGTGCAGGAACGATAGTCAATATTACGCCTGCCACAAACATTATAGATTTTAATATTCCTGTAGCAACCAGTTCGCTGAGTATCGGCTTTCATAAACTTTACATCCGTGCGCAGAATGCCACCAACCAATGGACGCACACGCACATACGCAGTTTGTATATCGTGCCTCTCACAACACCTTCACCCAACATCACACAAATAGAATATTTTATTGATACTGATCCTGGTATTGGTCTGGCCACGCAGGTTTCCTTTGCAGCTGCGTCAACCATCACCAACTTAGCTATCGATATTTCAGCCGTGCCGCTTTCATCCGGCTTTCATAAACTTTATGTGCGTAGCAAATCATCCGATGGAAAATGGACACACACACACCTACGCAGTTTTTACATTGCTAATGTTGGCATAGCACAAAACCTGGTGAAATTTGAGTACTTCTTTGACACCGACCCCGGCTTTGATAACGGAACATCTGCTGCCATTACACCTGCCGCACCATCAGTAACCAACCAGGATATTTTTGCGAATGTATCAGGACTTTCAGTTGGTAGCCATACAATAAATGTTCGGGCCAAAGACACCGGGGGTGAATGGACACAGGTGAGCACAGGAAATTTTTCCGTGACAGCTTCATTAGTACCCACCATCACGAGCTTCACACCCAACAGTGGTCCGGTAGGTACAACGGTAACGATCACAGGAACGAATCTTACGGGTGCAACCGCAGTTACTTTTGGCGGAACAGCTGCTACTTCTTTTACCGTATTATCATCCTCCAGCATAACAGCCATTGTTGGTACCGGAACCTCAGGAAAAATTTCTGTAACAACTCCGGCAGGAAGTGCCACGAGTAGTACCGACTTTACCTTAACAACACCTGACCTCATTGTTATTTCGCAACAGCCAACTTCCGCTGCGGTTTGTGATGGAAGCACCGCATTATTTACTATCACTGCAACAGGCACCACCAACATTACTTACCAATGGCAAAAGTTTAACGGAACTGCCTTCACTGACATTGTTAATGGCGGAGGGTATAGTGGTGCAACATCCGCTGCACTCAGCATCAACACAACAGGCAACGTTGGCGCTGGAGATTATCGCTGCAAAATGTCGGGCGATAATTCACAGGATAAATTTTCAAATACCGTTACACTTACCATCAACGCTATCCCAACAGCGCCCACGGCAACAGATGCATCCAGTTGTGTTGCAGCAGCCTTAACACTCACCGCATCAGGTGGAAGCAATGGTCAGTATCGCTGGTACACGGCAGCAACCGGTGGCACCTCAATATCCGGACAAGTAAACAGTACGTATATCACTCCCGTAATCAATGCCACCACAACGTACTATGTCTCCATCAACAATGGAACCTGTGAAAGCACTCGGACCGAAGTAAAAGCAACAATTCTCACTCTACCCAATGCTCCTGCGATTACAACTGGCTCCAGTTGTGGGCCTGGAACCATAACATTACAAGCAGCTGGTGCCGCCAATGGTCAGTATCGGTGGTATACTGTTGCCACTGGCGGAACAGCCCTGGCAGGTGAAACCGGTGGTGGCTTTATTACACCTGCGCTTACTACAACAACTACCTATTATGCCTCTATCAACAATGGCACATGCGAAAGCACACGCACCGCTGTTTTAGCATCCATTTTTACTCCACCAGCAAAACCAGCCATTACGGCAAGCGAACCTGTCAGCGCAGGTGTGGTTCAACTTTGTCTGAACGCAATTTCACTTACTGCCCCGGCAGGTTTTACCTATACATGGTCCAGCGGACAGACAACTCAAACCATATCTGTTGCACAACCCGGCAACTATTCCGTTGTAATTAAAGATAGCAATGGTTGCAGCAGTACGTCTTCTGATGCACTGCAAGTGGTTATAAATACTGCATGCGTAAATAGTCCCCCTGTAATAAACACAACATCACTCATTACCACCATTGGAGGTTTTGTCACAATTGATTTAACTACTTACATATCCGATCCCGACAACAACCTTGATCCTGCTTCGATACAAGTCGTGGGTAATAAAACACAAAGCGGAGGCAAGACCATCTTAACGGGATTCATACTGGAACTGGACTATTCAAACCTGAATTTTGCCGGTAGCGACCTTGTCAAAATTCGTGGCTGCGATCAACTGGGTGTTTGTATCGAAAAAGAGTTTGCTGTAGAAGTAATCGGAGACATTAACATATACAATGGAATTTCGCCCAATGGAGATGGTATAAATGACATATGGATAATCGAATACATCGATTTGTTTCCGGATTCGCAAAAAAACAGAGTTACCCTATACAACCGTTGGGGAGATAGTGTGTGGGAAATATCTGACTACAATAATACATCGGCAGTATTTACTGGTCTTAATAAAAACGGTAATGAGTTAACAACAGGCACTTACTTTTATAAAATTGAATTCACGGGAGGAAGGGAATCTATAACCGGATATTTGTCTGTCAAGCGATGAACACTCTGTGAAGTCAAATTAATTATTGATACATGCGTTGCTCCCTAATTGTGAGATCTAATTATATCATCCTATGAAAACCATTCTTATCGCAATACTGGTTCTGATTTACATTAAAGGAAATGCACAACAAGATCCACTTTATGCGCAATATCTTAATAACCCGATATTGCTCAATCCTGCCTATGCCGGTTCAAATCAGCAATGGCAAACTACCGCAGGCTATCGTACACAATGGGCTGGCTTTGATGGCAACCCAACCACATTAAATTTTTCAAGTCATCTCTCTTTAGTGGATAATAAAGTAGGCATAGGTCTCATTGCCATACAAGATAAAATTGGTGAAGTGAAAAATACCGAGTTTAATCTTAACTATTCGTATCGCCTTGAAGTGACCGAAAATAAATACCTGTACTTCGGATTATCCACAGGTATGGTGCGCTACAATTCCGATCCTGGTCTATTGAATTTACAGAGGCAAGACGACCCTGCCTTTGTTTTCACCAACAAATTTCAATTTAATACCGGTGCTGGTTTAATGTTGAAAACAGAACAGTATATGATTGGTTTTTCTGTGCCTAAACTAATTCCTACCAGCATTACAGAAGATGGCCAGACCGTGCAGGTATACAATCAACACTATTATTTGTTTGGTGTATTTACACACAACTTTAATGAACGGCTGATGTTAAAACCCGCCTTGTTATTAAAAGGAACCAGTGGCGCACCATTGTCGGCAGATGTAAATATCAGCATGGTGATTGATCAGAATTATACCTTAGGATTACTGACACGTAATCTCAACACCATCGGATTGATTGCTCAGATCAGAATGAAACAATATAAGTTTGGGTATGTATTTGAACTGCCCACCGGCCAATCTGTAGCACAGCGTTTTTCTTCACATGAAGTAAGTCTCAGCTACTCAATACCTCTCTTCGATTTCCACGACCGCAATATGTTCAGCAATTTGTCATATTAAGGGAAATAGTATACACAAGAATGTCTGTTCACGTGGTACATTCCTTATGATATAAAGCTTTCGGCCCTGTTTTTTTAATGGACCCGGAAAAAATGGGTGTAACCCTGCGTTGGTGGTCTTCAAAAAAAGAAATTTAAGGGCAAGGGAGGCATTATCAGCAGGCGCCTGTTTCTCAAAAGGTGGTAATTCGCGAAATAATAACCCGATCAACTAATCAGATCAGGAAACCATACTATCTTCGCAGCTCAATTAATTTATTATGAAAAAGTCTGATTTTTTGTCTCTGGCAATTTTGTGCACGCTATTGATGGTTTCCTGTAATAAAGAAAAAAAAGAAATGGTAGAAGAAATTAAATCACCTGTAGCTGAAAAGTCACCGAAAGAGTTGTCTGGCAACCGCGTTGATAATTATTACTGGATGAAACTCACGGATGAGCAAAAGAATGCGGATCAGAAAGATGAGCAAACCCAAAAAGTAATCAACTACCTGAACGCAGAAAACGAATACTTCAAAGCCAAAACCAGCCATACCGAAGAGCTACAGAAAAAAATCTATCATGAGATTACAGGAAGGATAAAACAAACCGATGAATCAGTGCCCTATAAAAATAATGGCTACTGGTACTATACCCGCTACGAACAAGGCCAGGAATATCCTATCTATTGCCGCAAAAAAGAAACCCTTACTGCTCCCGAACAGATTCTGCTCAACGTAAATGAATTAGCCAAAGGGCACGATTATTATTCAATCAGAGGTTTGCGCGTGAGTGAAGATAACCGGTTGCTTGCCTATGCCGAAGATTCTGTAAGCAGAAGAAGATACACCATCTATGTGAAGGATCTGAGCACCGGAAAAATTATGGACGAGCCCGTGGCAAACACAGAAGGAGATATTACCTGGGCCAATGACAATAAAACCTTTTTCTATACCAGAAAAGATCCGACCACACTTCGCTCGCGCTGGATAGTAAAACATAAACTGGGAACATCACCTGCCAGTGATCTGATTGTTTCCGAAGAGAAAGATGAAACGTTTAGTACCGGCATTTACAAAACAAAATCAAAAAAATTCCTGGTGATCAGTTCAGGCAGTACACTTACCAACCATTACCAGATTCTCGATGCCAATGCACCCGATGGAAAGTTTAAAGAGTTTAGTCCCAGGGAAAGAGGCATCGAATACGACATTGATCATTACAAGGATAAATTCTACATCGTCACCAATCTGGAAGCAACCAATTTTCGCCTGATGGAAACGCCTGACACAAAAACCAGCAAAGAAAACTGGAAAGAGAAAATTGCGCATCGGAAAGACACCCTGCTGGAAGGCATTGAGATCTTTAAAAATTACCTTGTAATCAGTGAGCGCGCCAACGCCAGTACTCAAATGCGTATTATCAACCAGCAAACAGGCAACGAACATTACCTGAATTTTGGTGAGGAGGCCTACACCATTTATCCTTCTATTAATCTGGATTTTGATACAGAGTTATTGCGTTACGGGTATACTTCACTCGTTACCCCCAACTCAACCTATGACTACAACATGACCACGCAGGAGAAAAAACTGCTCAAGCAAACAGAAGTAGTGGGTGGTTATAATCCAGAACAATATCAGACTGAAAGACGCTGGGCAACCGCGAAGGATGGAACGCAGATACCGATGTCGGTCGTTTACAAGAAAGGAATTGCAAAAGATGGCAGCAATCCAACACTGCTCTATGCGTATGGTTCTTATGGCTATAGCACCGATCCTGTTTTTTCCATTACCCTGTTAAGTTTACTGGACCGGGGATTTGTATATGCCATCGCTCATATACGTGGTGGACAGGAAATGGGCCGTCAGTGGTATGAAGATGGAAAGATGTTCAAGAAGAAAAACACGTTTACCGATTTCATAGACTGTGCTGAGTTTCTCATTGATGAAAAATATACCAGTCCTGAAAAGCTTTTCGCGGAAGGCGGAAGTGCCGGAGGGCTGCTGATGGGTGCCGTAGTGAACATGCGGCCTGATCTATTTAAAGGTGTGATTGCAGACGTTCCGTTTGTGGATGTCATTACAACCATGGAAGACGAATCTATTCCATTGACAACTGGTGAGTTTGACGAATGGGGCAATCCAAAAAACCCGGAATCCTATATGTACATGCTGGATTACTCACCTTACGATCAGGTGAAACCGCAGAACTATCCAAACATGCTGGTGACAACGGGATTTCATGATTCGCAAGTTCAATACTGGGAACCCGCCAAGTGGGTGGCTAAACTTCGTGAACTGAAAACGGATAATAATACATTACTGCTTCGCACCAACATGGACACTGGGCATGGCGGAACCACCGGAAGGTTTAAAGTGTATGAAGAAATAGCACAGGAGTACGCGTTTATACTGGATCTTGCTGGTATTAAAGAATAAAAGGGCCGGCTGGGTTAACCCTGCATTCTGCACCCGCAACCTGGAATTGATTTCAAGGTTGCGGGTGTTTTTTTTGCACGCCTTAAATGGATCGTTTATCGACCCTGAAATAATTAAGAATTCACTTCTGATAAAAATAATCCCGTTAAGATTCCCGTCATACTATTTGATTTTACATTTTTTATTACCTTGTTTTTATAATTGACCAGCCTATGAAACCCTACCTGTTTTTCGCTTTACTTCTATTTGTATTTGCCGCAGAGGCTACGGTGCGTACCGTAAGTAATAATCCCACGCGCCCTGCCCAATTCAATAATTTTGCGGCCGCACAAACTGCGTCTGTCAATGGAGACACGATCTATATCTATGGTTCACCATTTCAATATCCTGACATAACCATCAGCAAAAGATTGGTAATTATTGGCGCAGGTTATAATCCAAACAATCAGTTTGGCCAGCCCACCAATGTTGCAAACATTATTCTATTTCGTGATACCGGAGTTAACAATGCAAGTAATAGTGTGATTATCGGAATACTCACTGGCCGCTTAGATATCAGTGGACTTATGTCTAATTCAATTCGCGTCTTCAGATGTCGGTTTACAAGCTATATTAACATGAGAGGAGGTTCTCCTGTAGGTTATGCCGATGGTTGGGTTTTATACAACAATATTTTCCAGAGTTACTTATACGGAGGTGGTTTTAGCCGCACGGAACAGTCTGCCACTAACATCGTGCTGGCGAATAATATTTTTGGAACCAACGGCTACCTTTATGACTTCAATAGCAATACCATAATTGTAGATCACAATATTTTTTTGGGAGCCAATAATTTCTATCGCACCTTCAACATTATTGTTACGAATAACATTTTTACCAGAACCACTGGTACCGTTTTTTATGGTGCCACCACAGGGCCTGTGCTATGCACATTCAATAACAACTTATCCAATCAAACCACTATTGCAGACCCAACTACGTATACTCCTGCAACCAGCTTTATAAATACATTTACAGGCGCAGGCGGGGGAAGCAATTTTGGTGGTGGAAATATTGTGGGGCAAGATCCCTTATATGTTTCAGTTACAAATTTCAACGACTATGTGGCCACTGCCAACTACCGACTTCAAGCCTCGTCTGCTGGTAAAAATGCAGGAACCGATGGAACAGACTTAGGAATTTATGGTGGCTCATATCCTTTCCCCAGCGGTGGTGCGCCCGGCTCTGGTTTTGATACCAGTCCGATGCCCCCAATCCCACAAGTAACCGAGCTTAATATTCAGAACGCAACGGTACCTGTAAATGGGACCCTGAATGTGAATGTGAAAGCTACAATCAACAACTAAGTTGAAATAAGAATGCTGTTGCCCATGCGCGCTATTCATCTAATACTATTCCTGCTTGCTTCCACGTTTGGGTATGGCCAGAACATCAACCGGGCAGAGTATTTTATTGATACTGATCCCGGCCATGGAAATGGCACGGCAGTAACTGTGAGTGCACCCGCAGCTTCCGTTAATTTCAATTTCAATATACCTACCAATTCACTTGGCACAGGCTTTCATATCACGGGTTTTCGCACACGTGAAAGCAGCACCGGCAACTGGAGTCATGCCATGTATCAGGCTTTTTACATTGTACCACCAATAAGTAATGTAACTGCAACCACACTTACCCGGGCTGAGTATTTCTTCGATACGGATCCCGGAAACGGAAATGGTACTAATCTGCCCATCACTTCTGCAGCAACGTTAAATTTTGCATTTAACGTTCCACTAAACTCGCTCACTACTGGCTTTCACACCTTGCATGTGCGCACGAAAGACAACACTGCCAAATGGACACATGCCCATATTCAATCCTTTTACATTGTTCCGCCACTCACTCCGCCAGGTTCGGTCAACTTAACCAAAGCTGAATATTTTTTCGATACTGATCCCGGACAAGGTAACGGAACACCCCTAACTATTACTGCCGGGGCTACACAAAACAGTTCATTCATAATTCCTATCAATGGATTAAATGAAGGGTTTCACCGTCTGAATGTACGTTATAAAAACAACGCCTCCACGGCTGCATGGAGTCATGCGTTTCAGGGAACATTTTATATTATTCCTGCGGTGGCACTTCCTGCACAAAACATCACACGCATTGAATATTTTATTGACACCGACCCCGGATTTGGCCAGGCTACTTCGGTGAGTTTTACGCCCACACCTGCGGTTGACCAACCTGTTGCAATAAATTTAACCAGCGTGCCTTCCGGCAATCACTTACTTGGTGTTCGGGTAAAAGATGATAAAGGCTTTTGGAGCGATATCATCACTTCACCATTTATTATCTCTAATTGCGTTCCACCTGCACAACCTGTTGCCTCTAACCAATCGAGATGCAATGACGGAACTTTAACACTTACCGCCACCGGTGCCAGTGGTGCGCAGGTATACCGGTGGTATGATGATCCGACATTAAACAATATTTTATTTACCGGGCCGTCATTCACTACTCCAGCCTTATCGACAAGCAAAACTTTTTATGTGAGTATATTCGATCCGGGCACAGCATGTGAAAGCGGACGCACGTCTGTTCTGGCAACTGTTATCAATATTCCAAAACCTAACATCAATCCTTCTGGATCGATTACCATATGCGAAGGCAATAGTTTTATACTGACTGCGCCAGCAGGATTCACCACATATGCATGGTCAAACGGACTGACTACCCAACAAATTATCGTAAACACAAATGGAAACTATTCAGTAATAGTGGGCGATGGCACTTGCTCGAGCCCGGCATCTGATCCCATTGCGGTAATTGCATCGCCTAAGCCTGCAATACCATTAGTATCCACCAGCGGCACAACCGATTTGTGTGACGGTGCTTCGGTAACACTTACCGCTCCGGCTGGATTTTCCTACCTCTGGTCAAGTGGACAAACATTGCAAGCCATTACTGTAACCACAGCTGGAAATTATTCCGTATCGGTGGCTGATGGCAGCGGATGTGCGAGCGATCTTTCTGCGGCCATTCAGGTAACAACATTTATACGCCCTGCCAAGCCGGTGATCACCATTATCGGCAGCACCGAATTATGCGGAGCCAATACGGTTGGGTTGCTTGCGCCCAACGGGTTTAATTTATATCAATGGTCGAGCGGGCAAACGAGTGGAGGTATCAACATCGCGACAGCCGGAAATTACTCGGTAAGCGTAGGTGACGCGGCCAATTGTTTTTCGGCAGTATCTGATGTCATAAATGTTACCGCTACCGGTCAACCTTGCACCAATGGAGGAACCAGCAATGCACCTCCGGTAATCATCAGTAACGTGCTTGCTTCACAGATTGAAGGACAAGTAGAAGTTGATCTTACAGAACTGGTAAGTGACACTGATAACAACCTCGACTTCTCAACCCTTCGTGTTATCAATAATCAAACCTCGCGTGGCATTTCAGCAATTATTGATGGTTCTTATTTTTTGAAGATTGATTACAATGGCAATCCATTTACTGGTGTCGATCGTGTTACCATAGAAGTATGCGACCTTGCAGGAGCCTGCGTACAAAAAGTAATTGACATTGAAGTGGTGGGTGAGGTTGTTGTGTTTAATGGTGTAACCCCTGATGGCGATGGATTGAATGACATCCTTTTTGTTAAATATGTAGATGTGGTGGAAGGCGCTGCACAAAACAAGGTTAACATTTACAACCGCTGGGGTGATATTGTATTTGATGTTGACAACTACGATAATCTTTCACGTGTGTTCTCAGGGCAAACCAACGCTGGCAAAGATCTGCCATCGGGGACCTACTACTATAAAATGGATTTTTCGAATGGGCAATCCATTACCGGATTCATCACTTTAAAACGCTGACATCATGAAGAAAAATCTGCTCCTTCTGCTTCTTGTGATGTTAAGTGTGAAAGTTCTTGCGCAACAAGATCCGCTCTACTCACAATACATATTAAATCCTTTGCTGATAAATCCCGCCTATTCAGGAATGACAGCCGATCTCAATGCCTCAGCGGTATATCGAAAACAATGGGCAGGCTTCGAAGGCAGCCCAGTAACATTTAATGCCAATGCTCACATTGCTCTTGCAAAAAATAAAATGGGGGCAGGACTTATCCTGCTGCAGGATCAGATTGGTAGCGATAAAATCACGGAGTTAACGGCCACGTATGCATATCATCTTGCGCTGAATCCCAATCTGAAATTGTCGTTCGGCTTGCAAGGTGGAGTAATCAATTACTACAGTGATTACAGTGATCTGAAATTTAATCCGGCCGATCCCCGGTTCACCAACTCCAGTGAATGGAAGCCGAATTTTGGATCAGGACTTTTTCTTTACAGTGATAAATTCATGGTGGGTGTGTCTGTACCTAAAATGTTGAAAGCAAAGTCAACTATTGAATCATTGAGTACAAGCCTTTACAACCAGCACGCGTATCTGTTCGCAGCCTATGTAGTACCGCTTTCCTATCGCATCAAATTCAAGCCTTGGATACTGGCCCGCGCTGTAAGTGGTGCACCTCTGTCACTTGACTATGCGGCATCCATAAAAGTGGATGACAGTTACACACTGGGAATATTTACCCGTAATTTTTCTACCTATGGGTTTCTGGCACAGATCAACCTGGGAGACTATATGAGATTTGGCTATGTGTTTGAATTGCCAACCGGAAATTCCGTTGGCACACAATTTACCACGCATGAAGTAACGCTCGGTGTACGATTCGGCCTTCTTCCCTTTCATGATCTTGGTGCTATCAGGGATTTTTAGGGTAAAAAATTATTCTTTTGCCTAAAAGTTAAAACCAATATTCAAAAACCAGCGTAGTTTTTTAATCTCGCTATCGTTGGACACGGTCATTGAAATTGGCCCCAGCAAGGACATATAAGCAGCTGAAACTCCATATCCTAATTGATAAAATGCCTTATCCTTAACCTCTGAAGAAAAATTAAAATCATCCAACGATTGCCAGAAGTCAGATGAATCGTAACCGGCAGCCAGTATGTTTATAGAAGGAATCACGTAGATATTTTTTGATAGTGTCCATTGCAGATTAGCGCCTGCAATCATTACCTGTGGCACGGAAAGTTCGGCTTCTTTTAATCCCGTAAACGTAAAGCTGTTTGAGCGTGGCCTGTGAATCTGCCCTCCGACTGACATAAAATCACCCGCTGCCAGTCTGTAGGCAGAAAATCTGTTTTCAATAGATGACATTTCCTGGGTAAACCCAAACTGACCACGCAACTGTAGTGTCATACTTTTATTCATCACTATATTCCTCTGAGCGCGAAGATTAAGCCTCAGGTAATTTTGAACATTTCCACTTACCGTATAGTCAAAAATAGTATCAGGAGTGTTGATATAGAGCTGGGCATTTGCCGGGTTTCCAAAATTCGCCAGCGCTTCTGCCTTTAGCCAGGTTCCCTCTGTTGGAAAATACACTTTATCAGTTGTGTTTATATGATAGTGCAGACGGGCGCCCATTGATTTAAGATTGTATTTTATGATTTCAAATTCATCTGGATTAAGTTCTGTTCGTGGGTCAATTTTTGGCTTGAGCTGGTTCGTTTGCCAAAAGGCACCAAATCCCCAGTACCTGGTTTGATCCAGTGAATAATTCAGATTAGTTGCCGCTGAAAAGTGTCTGCTTATAATATCCGGCATGGGTGTGCCATCGAAAAATGTGTTTAGTTCCACATTCTCTCCATATAGTTCTGTTTGATGCCACCATCTTGAACGCTGACCGATGTAATAAAAATAATTGACACGCGCGCGTGGTGTTTCGGCCAGGTCTATTGTTGTTAAAAATCGTGAGGAAGGCAACCACAAATTGCGCTTTGTGAAATTCAGTATAAGACCTGCACCACGGTCGGTGTCGTAGTGGATTCCAAACTTAACAGCATTGACAGGCTTTTCAATTGCCCTTAGCGTTAACACGGATTGTACAGTGTCGCCTTCTATGGTATAGTTTATTTTATCGAACAGCCGCGTTCCCAGCAGCTTATGCACACTCGTTGCAATTTGTTCACGGCTTACCAGATCGCCTGATCTCCAACCGAATTTCTCAAGAACAAAATCTTTATTTTCTTCACTCACACCGGCCACATCAATGGTTTGTAATCTGTACTTATCCTGCACCATTTTTACTCGGGACACCTTGCGCACCGGATACGTCTTCAAAGTGTCTGATAACGCAACCAGCTGCGGCATAACATCCTTCACTGCCTTATCACCGCTACTCATAATAGACGCACCTTGTTGAAAATCCATAGTACTGTATTGGAGATACTTTACTACATCAACAAAAATGTCACTCTTCGCTTTCTCTTGCTGATAGCTCATATTGCCCGATAAGAAAGTAGTCTGCACCAGCAAGGATGCAGCAGAAGTAAGTTCTTCTTCCCTGTATAATCCACCCCCCACGTCTACTGCGATAATATAATCTGCACCAATATCACGACAATAGGTTACCGGTAAGTTCATATATACGCCACCGTCAACCAGCAGCCTGCCATCAATACGCACAGGAGAAAACACCGTTGGTATTGACATGCTGGCACGCACTGCTGCCGCGAGACTTCCTTTATTTAAAATAACCGGCTCACCTTTCACAATGTCTGCAGCCACGCACAAAAATGGTGTGGGCAGTTTATTAAAATCGGCAACCGTGTTAACAGGAAAAAATAAACTGGCAAGCAACTCTTCAATCTGCTGGCCTTCCACTACTCCCAGTGGGAACTGCGGTGTTAAACCCTTCAATGGCAACTCATAGATATAACGCCCGAATTCATCTTTCTCTTCAATGTTGATTTCATCGAAGGATAATGAATTGGAAAACATTTTACTCCATTCAATCACCCGGGTGATGGAATCAATCTGATGACCTGTATATCCTGCAGCATACAACGCTCCCACCACAGAGCCCATACTCGTGCCTGTAATGTAATCCGGCACAATACCCAGCGAATCCAATACCTGAAGAACACGAACATGTGCTATTCCTTTTGCACCACCACCACTTAGCACCAATCCGATTTTAGGTTTTTGACTTTGAGCGACCAACTCAAAAGGGGCGCAAAAATAATATATCAATAAAAAAACTATCCATACGAAAATCGAGAAACGCAAACGAATGGTTTGTTGAAATAAAGTCATATTAGTTCACGAAGAATTTCCGCAAAGATATTGCCGAATAAATAAATTACTATGATTGAAATCAGCATTGTACTTTACTGCATTTTATCACACTAAACGCAATCGTTTAAAACAAGAATCGCTTTAAATTTTACTTAGCTATTGACCGATCAATGCCTTATTGATGGACTTGATCAAATGAGGTCCCTCATAAATAAAGCCCGTATAAATCTGAACGAGGTCAGCGCCTGCATTAAGTTTTTCAATAGCGTCATCAGCACTCATGATGCCGCCTACTCCAATGATTGGAAAATCTTTACCAAGTTTTAATCGCAAAAATGAAATCACTTCCGTGGATCTTCTGGTTAATGGTCTGCCGCTCAAGCCTCCATTTCCTATTGCCGAAACCTGATCTGCAGAAGTTGTTAATCCCTCACGCGATATGGTAGTATTTGTCGCAATTACACCATCTGTTTTCGTTTCCAGTAATATATCTACCACATCATTTAATTGTTCATTACTGAGATCAGGAGCTATTTTTAATAAAACAGGTTTAGGTTTTGCTTTTGACTGGCTTAACGCCTTCACCTCTGAAAGTAGTTTTTTCAATGGCCCTTTCTCTTGCAGTTCACGTAAATTTGGCGTGTTGGGTGAACTAACATTCACTACAAAATAATCAACATAAGGATAGAGTGCTTCAAAGCATTTGTTGTAATCTTCAAACGCTTCTTCATTGGGAGTAACTTTGTTTTTACCAATGTTGCCTCCTACAATCACATCCGATTTTCTTTTCATCAATCGCTCCACAGCAACTTCCACACCTTGATTATTGAAGCCCATTCGGTTAATCACAGCCTGATCTGCCGGCAAGCGAAACAACCGTGGTTTATCATTGCCGGGTTGTGGCTTAGGTGTGATCGTTCCGATTTCAATAAATCCAAAACCAAAAGCAGCCAGTTCATCAATCAGCTTTGCATCTTTATCAAAACCGGCAGCAAGGCCAACCGGATTTTTAAACGTGAGACCAAAGAGATTTTTCTCCAGCGATTTGCTTTCAACTGAATGCAGGAAACGCAATAGTGTTAATATACCTGGAATTTTCCCTGCGATTTTCAGAACGCGAAACGTGAGATGATGAATAAATTCCGGAGGGAAAAGAAATAAAACAGGACGAATTAAAAACGTATACATTGCCCGGGCTGGCGTTATTTCTTACTTTTATTTTTCACTGCTTTGGGATATTTTTTAAAGCCTTTCTGAACAACCTGGCCAATAAGTTTCTCCGCATTGGTTGATACCATTTCTATGGTAGTATTGACACGCCAGACTTTTATATCCCGTCTGTCATTTAAATCAATAACCATACTGGCCATCTGGTAATCTTTCATATAGGTTCGCTCGGTAGAACCCGGAGTCATTCCCAACGGGCCGACATTACCTGCGTCTGATTTTGCGACTGTACCAACCACATAAGACACCACTAAATCAGCAGCCGAATCAGTCCGTTGCAATCCCTTCATCTTCAGTTCATTTGTGATTGCTGTCTTCATCCATTTGTCAACCTGCTCCGCTGTTAACTGACGTTTATCCTTTGGCGTGAGTAATTCCCCTTCTCCAAAACGAAACGTTTTATATTGGGAAAAGTCACGATCCTTATCATATACAACCTTAAATTCCTGGCTCCAGGCTGAGTTGGTGAGGAGTAATAATACAGACAAAAGTAATGGCTTAATCATGAATCAAAGGTAATGAAACTGGAGTCTGATTAACCAATGAAATACCTTATTTAGAATGACTATTCAAAATCCGCTCAGAAATAGAACCAGTCTTTTCTCCTGACTACTGTTTTCAAGAAGGCAGTCCTGAAACGATCACAAAAGAAGATGGCAGTTTATCAGAATTTATAGGTTGCGCCAATACTTCCTCCGGTTCCGGTTCCTCCGGTAAACTCAAGGTTAATGGCCCATTCGCGCGAAAAGAAATAGCGGCCGCCCACCTGAGCATCAAGGCCCAGCGTAGAAGTGCGACCAACATATTCTACACCTTTAATTGTCTTTAAATCCGACCAGAAATAATATCCAAGACTTAAGCCGGCATAAAAGTCCCACGGTGAAGGAAGTTCCAATAGCTTGTTAAAATGAAAATTGCCATTAAAGGAAAGCACGGTAAGTGATTGCCGGTATTCACCACTTGAGCGTGTGTAAGCATAATTTCTGAATGATATCCTGGGCCCTATCGTTACATTTTCGTGGATACCTAAGTCGAGGCCCGCATAAATGGGGACACCATAATCGGAAAATCCAAGACCACCATTAAACTGCTTGCCTCCGTTTCCCAGAGTTCCCTGCGCAAACGAGAAAGATGATGCCACCAGTATAATCACACTGCTGAAAATTAGTTTTTTCATAGTTGTATAGTTTGAAGTCTATTTCAATAAAATCCAGCAAGTGTAAGACCAGAAAATTCAATGGCAAGCCATGAATGGACAACTTGCATTAACAGGCGTTCAATCTACTAACTGCGCGGATGAAACTCCTGAATCACCTGCCGTAGATAATCCCGGTCAAGATGTGTATAAATCTCGGTAGTGGTTATTGACTCGTGGCCGAGCATTTCCTGTACCGCTCGCAAATCGGCACCGCCTTCAATCAGGTGCGTTGCGAAGGAATGACGAAAGGTGTGCGGTGAAATTATTTTATTCAGACCCGTGATGGCTGCCAGATCTTTGATGATCATAAAAATCATTACGCGTGATAATTTTTTTCCTCTCCGGTTAAGGAAGACATGGCTCTCCGATCCTTTTTGAACGGGCACATGCACACGGATATCTTCCAGGTATATCTTCATAAATTTCAAGGCATCTTTACCGATGGGAACCAGTCGTTCTTTGTTTCCTTTTCCGATCACTCGCAAAAAGCCAAGATCAAAATATACATTGCCGATTTTTAAATCGACCAGCTCAGACACACGAAGCCCTGAAGAATAGAGCACTTCCAGCATAGCCCGGTTGCGCCCACCTTCTGGCTTTGAAAGATCAATGGCGTCCAGCATTTTCACGATCTCCTCATAGTCCAGGGTATCGGGTAGTTTTCTTCCCAGCTTCGGGCCTTCAATCAATGCCGTAGGATCTTTCTCAATCATCTCCTCGAAAAGAAGATACTTGTAAAATGCCTTGATGCCTGAAAGTATCCGCGCCTGGCTGAAAGCACTCATGCCCAGCTCATTAATGTATTGCAAAAATGCCTGAAGGTGCTTAGCCGAAACCACGAGCGGACTTAGGCCTGCAAATTTCATTTCAATAAACTGAGCCAGTTTCTCCACATCACGCACGTAGGCCAGAATGGAATTGGATGACAGCGAACGCTCCAGCTTGAGGTAGCTGCCAAAATGTTTGATATGAGTTTCCCAGTTCTTCACTACACAAATGTGCAAATTATTTTAATCCTGACGATTCTATCAGGATAAATGCCGGGGTGTCGTTCGTATTAAAAGGAAAATTTATAATCTGTAGTATCGCTATTATTAATTTTGAGTTTAACTTCGAAGCATGAAGATACAAATCATCAACGGGCCCAACCTCAACCTGCTTGGCAAGCGCGAACCTGAAACGTATGGCAAGCAGTCTTTCGAAGAATATTTTGAAAAGCTGAAAGCGCGTTTCCCGGATGTTGAACTTCATTACTATCAATCGAATGTAGAAGGTGAGCTGATCAACAAGCTGCACGAAGTTGGTTTTTCATATGATGGAATCATTCTCAATGCAGGTGCCTACACGCACACTTCCGTGGCGATACATGATGCCATTGCCGGTATCAAAACTCCGGTGATTGAAGTTCACATCTCCAACGTATATGCCCGCGAAGAATTCCGACACAAGAGTCTAATTACCTCAAAATGTATTGGATTGATTACCGGCTTTGGAATGGATGGATATGCAATGGGGATACAGCATCTCTTTAATAAATCATAATTCAGTGATCTCCTTCTACCCTGGCCCATCACGTGTGCATGAAGACATTCCTAAGTATGTAAAAGACGCATACAAAAAAGGAATATTGAGCATGAACCACAGAAGCCCTGAGTTCATGGCGTTATGTGAAAACACCGTTTCGCTTCTCAAAGAAAAACTTGACATTCCGGCAACCTATACCGTATTCTTTACTTCATCGGCAACAGAATGCTGGGAGATTATCGCGCAATCGATCATCTCCGAAAAAAGTCTGCATATCTTCAATGGTGCCTTTGGTGAAAAATGGTTTGATTATACACACCGGCTTGTGCCAGGTGCCCAGGCCTTTCCATTTGATGCAGAAAGTAAACTGGATCTAAAAAAACTACCGCTGAAAAATCAGGAGGTAATCTGCCTCACACAAAATGAAACCAGCAATGGCACAGAACTCAACGAGTCTATTATCGCTTCGATAAAAAGAAAAAATCCAAGAGCACTGATTGCCGTAGATGCCACTTCCTCCATGGCAGGCATTGAACTGAATTTCAAATCGGCCGATGTGTGGTTTGCTTCCGTGCAAAAATGTTTTGGATTGCCAGCCGGCCTCGCCATCATGGTTTGTTCACCGCAGGCGATACAATACATCAAATCCGATCAACGAAAAAAAACATTATAACAGTCTGCTGTTTATGAACGAGATGATGGAGAAATGGCAAACTTCTTGTACACCTAATGTGCTGGGAATCTATTTACTGATGCGTGTTTTAAAAAACAGCAAACCCATCGCACTCGTTCATCAAAAAATAAAAAGTCGTGCCGTAGCCTGGCAGAAATTTTTCAGAGGGGCAAAAAATATAAAATTATATATCAGAAACCAGGGAGTCCGCTCACTCACGGTTATCGCGCTTACCGGCAAGTCTGAATACATTTCTGAAATAAAACAAAAAGCGAAAGAGCAAGGCTTCGTACTCGGTGATGGCTATGGTAATTTAAAGACCACCACTTTTCGTATAGCCAACTTTCCTGCCATTAAGAAAAATGAAATTACAGAACTGAAGAATTTTTTGAAAAACTATCTTTAGACGTAACAGATACCGGACACTTGCTTTTTGTATCCGGTATCAGTCTCCCCGCATTACGATGATCGGTACGCCATCTCATACACCGACTTTACATGTGGCCCGAGAAACACCCGCGCATAAATCCTGATGATGGCCAGTCCATCAATGATAAAACTCAGCGCTGTGAAAAATGCCAGCAGTACCTGATCTTCATGAATGTGTGTAAATATCAGATCCTCTCCCACAAATGTAGGTGTGATCGGAAAACCAGAAACACCGAGACAGGCAATTAAAAATGCCAGCGCCAGTTTAGGATGTTTATATGAATAGCCACGAAACTGATCAAGATCTATGGAACCTTCCTGCGATTTCAGTATCCGCAAAATGATGTATCCAAATAATCCGAGAACAGAAATACCGCTGAGATAAAGAAGCGTATGACTAAATTCAAAATGTTCATTGAATGAAATTGAAAGTGCTACCCAGAAGTGATTCAGAATCACAAGTATCCAACTCATGCGGGCATGAATGCGTTCCGTAAATGACTTGAGCACCATCGCCAGTCCGATCACCGAGAAAACAAGAGGCAGAATGGCATGGATATGAGCCGGAACATATGCTTCATAATAAAAAAGTAAAGCTCCCAAACATAGGCGGGAATAAAGAACCTGAGCACTTTGGGTGTTGTCAGGTAGCCTAACTTTCTTCCGGTCCATTTTACGGGTACCATAAATATTTATACATAAACGAATCCAGATTCCATTCTTTTATACACAGCATATAAATTGTATATTCCATTCTTTTGGGAAATGAATCTTCGATGGTCTGCTGGCGCGGAACGAAATTGTAAAACTGCTCACGAATCTGATAACTCACCACCGAAGGAGAAACCAATAACTGATAGGTTCTCAGAAATGCATTTCCCGCAAAGTGAACCAATGCCAGGTATTCCAGTCCGGCCGCCACTTCAATAAAGATTATACCAATTTGTGCAATGGACGAATAGGCGATCTGGCTTTTTACAGACGACTGTACGCGTGCAATGCCCGTTGTGATTATGCTGGTGAACAAACCAAGCAGGCCAATAAGAATCCGTACTGAAAGCTGATGTTCCCAGAACGGAAATGTTCTTAGTAAAATAAAAACACCAATGTGCACAGACAAAGAACCATAAAAGATTGCACTGGAAGGTGTAGGCCCTTCCATGGCACGAGGCAACCAGGTAGAAAAAGGCAGTTGAGCTGATTTGGCTGCGGCTGAAATTAAAATCATCAATGAAATAAAAATTCCAATCCAGCTATGTGTCTGAAGATGCTCATGCACCATTTCAAAATTATTCAATTTCAGAAAAGTAATATTTTCATGAAATAAGTGATGACTCATCCACATGGCCAGGATTAACCCAACATCTCCGATACGATAAATTGAAAATACTTTTACGGCATTTTTAACTGGCAGATATCGATCGCGATAAAAGGCAATTAGAAGAAAAGATGAGATGCCCAGTATTTCCCAGCCAATAAATAAGGTTTCGAGGTTGCCTGAAAAAATGGTGATGTTGTAGCCCAGATAAAAAAAGAGGATGGTATTGAAAAATCGTTTGTAACCCACTTCGCGATGAAGGTAATAGCGGCTGTAAATCGTAACCATAAACGTGAGCAGTGAGCCTACGAAAAGATAGGTGGCTGTGATATTATCGAAATAGAAATCCACCAAAAACTCATAGCCAGTGGTTTTATAAAGAACGATCTCCTTAAGATTCAGAATAGGGTGATCATTCAAAAGCCAATACACGACAAAGGCCTGAAAGAGTACCATGTGCAGTCCTACCGTATAAAAACCTATGCTGGACAAAAGGGTTTCTTTTTTTCCTGGTACGAACAGGCTGATCAGGAAACCGATTAATGGAATGAATATAAAAATTTGAAGTATGTTATTCATGAGTGGAGTCAGAAAGTAAATACACGGGAATATTTTCAGTATGCATTTCAAGCAGAGGTGTAATGTCTGCTATCGTATCAACCTGATGCTTCAGTACGGAATATTTTGAAAACGCGCCATTCCTGAAATGAAAGAATTCGTAGGTTACCGGATGCATCACTACCAGATGCACCCATTCATTAATAAACCATTCATAGGTTTCAGCAGATTTTTGAATAGTCTGTAAAACAACTTCAGGAAAATGTTCAACTACCATCAGTAATCGCACCGGATCATGTACTTCTATCATCTGACTTGGAAGTCCGGGGCGCAAGTCTCCATCAATACCATTGGCTACACCAAAAAGGCCCATCACGTTGTGCGGCAGTTTTGATGCCGGCTCCCAGCTTTTGATTATCTACACGCGAGAAGAAATATTCAAGATTGATGCCTCCACAAACGGGTGCTGCTGCCTTCAGAATATTAAGAAGGTATTTTCCTTCAGGATCAACCCTGTAATCAAATGAATTTAAAAATGATCGTCTGTCTAAAAACAAATGCTTTGTCAGGTCTCTGCTACCTACAATACAAAGCGAATTGGTGGCATGATTCAATTCGGGCCTTGGTTCAAACAGTGAGACTGAGCGGATTTTAATTTTCTCATGAATTTCATCTGGCCTCAGATCAGTATCGATGGATTCAAATCGTCTGGATCGTTCCTTTGAATTTAAATCGAGCGCATCACTAAATACAATTTCATTGGCGATATGCCGCTCTCTGTTTGCCGGTGATAGTGAATCTTCATCAAAGAACAAGATTTCATCGCGCGTTGTATCATGTAAGCCTCCGACAAATTGGGTTGAGTCGGGTATATCAATACCATTCTCTCTGAGAATTTCTCTTACCTTCGGATGATTTGCCATAAAGCAAATCAACACGGGAGTTAACCGAACCTGCACTGCCCGGAGCAAGCGCCACAATCATAAGCAGCATAATGCGGATTATTTACACTGCTCGATCCATGTCCAACTACATAAACAATGGGTGCAAAATTTTTAATCAGACCAATGCTTTTCAAAAGACCCTCCACACGTTGCGCCATTTCTTCTATCGTAAAACCAATCTGAAGATCATTTTCACGATTAGCTCAGACTTCTATTCTCTATGGTAAGCTTCGATGTTTTCTCCATATGCCGGAATGAAGAAGCCATTGCCGGACTCATTGAAGGTTTGAAGATATTGATAAAGAGTTTAACGGCTGACCAGAATCCAAGTGTTTGAGTAATGAGCCATCCCCGGAATAAGGAATGGGAATTCTTGGTAAAGTGTGCCTCTTTCTCATGTTTTCTGCGTACTCCAATTTCCTTGATCAGATACTTTGGATGTAACCGGTGCCGGACAAAGCTTCGTATAAAATTTTCCATGATCTGGCTGAAAGAAAAACTCAACACCAAAAAATCCTGGTGTTCCAAAGGTCTCGCAGGCAGGATCGAACTTTTCAAGATATCTTCTGAAAGAGCACTCACGGTCGTCAATGCAAAACATGGCCTGAAAAGTTTTTGTTGTTGAGCGTTCCGTTGCCAATACTCATACTTTGAATTCCCTTGAGCACTTCATCATAGTAACTCCACTCAAAAGATTCCTGCCACAGTGTGGTGACTTCATCCAGTTCTGTTTCCGGTACTTCGGCAAACAGCTCGGTAGGTCTTTCTTTAATTCTCTCACCAAGTGGCAGCCAGTTTTCTCCAAAATGGTCATCGAGTGCATCGATCTCAAGCAACAATTCAAAAACAATTAAATCGTGCAATGAAATTTTCTTATGATCCAGCAAGGTCTGAGGTTGGTCTTCCACGGCTGATACCATCCCTGACCATCCCTGATGAGAAAACTGCTGATCAAACAGGTATTGCTTGTAGAGCGATTCATCACCTACTAATATTTTCAAAAGAGATCCGATCTGAGGATATCCTCCGGTTAAAATCTTCTTGGCCCTCTTGCTCTTGAAAAAACTGGAGAAACTCACCCGCTCCATATCACGAATGGAAGCAAGAAATCCTTTATTCAAAACCGGAAAATTCCACATTGAAATACCCTGATCAAGATAGGAACAGAGAATGCGGAATAACAGTGGATGCACGAGAGAGTCCAGATCAATTTGATATTCACGCTTCCAGTTTGACCGCAGCGTACCCAGACGAGGTGCAGGTCTATGGTACTTTCCTGTAAGCATTTTATTTTTCCACTCATTGATTTGATCCGCTCCATTACGTTGAGCAATTACACGATCAATGATGTCGGAAGTGATTCTACCGGATTCATACATGGATCGGTATTCAGCAAGCGAAAGAGAAACACGGTAACCTAAAATTGCGGATGCACTATAAATAGCCTTATTGAATTTCAAATGTTGAAAGGCGTGTAGTGTGTTGTGGTGAATGAAATCCTTAAGGGGAGCCTGAGCAGGTAAGTAATGCTTCAGCTCATGAAGAACCTCATGTTCATTAAATATAGATGGTGTATTGGTTTTCATACATAGTGTGGCTAACCAGCCACTTTTTAATCCTGACAAGAAATTGAAAACACGCGATAGCGTGGGGGAGATGAAAACCTAAATCAGATCAGAATCGATCGCTTGGCAATATAAAGCGGAGTGTTTCCGCAGAAACCGGAAAGGTGAACCTCCGGATACTTCTTTACATTTTCAGCAGTAAATGAAGTGTATTCTGCTAAAATATAAATCAGGGGAAGTTGATTCAAAGAATGATCAACACCTTCTTCTTTCTCCTTCTCTTCAAATGGCATTTGAGATTCTGCCTTGGTTGGAGCGCTGGAAGATTTTGAAAAGATTATCGTTTTTGACTGACTGAGGTGCGTGTTGAACGACCTTACAACAATGGGGGCAAACAAAAAGAAAACCAATACGATACTTATTAGCGTCAGTATAGGATTTTTTCTCTTCATAAAACCAAAGGTATGAAATTCTTTAGGTCACAAAAATACAGGAACACTACTTTTCAACTAAAACAGTTCCAGAAGGGTTATCCCCCACTGATTAACCTCCATAAAATCAATAAAACAAACGGTTGTTACCCAAAAAGAAATGCACCTGTTGAAAAAAATCAAAAATATATCAGACATTTGTCCCAACTCCACGTATTCATGCTGTTGAGATACAATAAGATGTTAAGGGTTTTTGCAATACTCCTGTTCAGTTTTGAGCTGCTTGCTCCTGCTGTGTTATTAGGAGCACCTGAAAGCAATCTGTCATCAGAAAATACGATCAGTAACATCAGCGAGCAGAATCAACCTCTTGATCTTATTGCTCACCTCATATTTGAAGAAGTAAATAATGAAGAACGCGAGGGAAAAGATGATTATCTGATCAGCGTTTGCTTTATTGAAGTCTTCAACGAACTCCAGAAATTTGAATCTGAACCAATCACCCGGTCACTTCCCAAAGACCAGTTTGATACCCAACCTTCGCTCTATACTCTTCACAGGGTTCTTCTGATCTGATCTAAATTTTCTGAACAACGTTGTGGCCTTGCTGCAGCAGTCTCTGACTTTTCAATTAATAAAGTCAGGACAATCAGTTTTAAGAAAATTAATAATCGTGTCTGATTAAGTTCATGACACCAAAAAAAATTAAATATGAAGACATTAGAAATTCCGAAAGATGGGTTGGCCGGATTCAAACAAAACTGGGCTAACGATGCTGTCTCAGGTTTTATGGTTTTCCTCCTGGCCTTACCCTTAAGTTTAGGTATTGCCAAGGCGAGTGAGTTTCCTCCCGCCATGGGTGTGCTCACCGCTATGATCGGGGGTTTGTTTGTAAGCTTCTTTGCAGGATCAAGACTCACTATCAAAGGTCCGGCTGCCGGTCTTATTACAATCTGTGCCGGAGCAGTTACTGAAATGGGTGGTGGTGTAGAAGGCTGGAAAATGGCACTGGGTGTAATTGTCGTAGCATCCATTATTCAGATCGGCTTCGGCTATTTGAAATTTGGTTCACTCAGCGACTTCTTTCCTCACTCTGCCGTGCACGGCATGCTGGCCGCTATCGGCTTGATTATTTTCTCAAAGCAAATTCATATTCTGCTGGGCATCGATCCCGCATTGCTGAAAGGAAAAGAACCACTGGAACTTTTTCAAATGATTCCTGATTCAATCATTCATGAAGACATTCGCGTCACGTTCATAGGTATTCTTAGTCTGGTAATCATTTTCGGACTTCCTCTTCTGAAAGGAAAATTCAAAAAAATTCCTGCGCCTCTTGTGGTCTTATTAGTTACGATACCCCTGGCGTGGATCATGGATTTCAAGCACACCGAGCCCGCGTTTGATATGGTAAGCATTGGTGACTTCTGGGGAAACATCGGGTTCAATGCTGATTTCTCGGCAATCGGAAATCTTGTTTTCTGGAAGTATGTATTGATGTTTGTATTCGTCAATAGCCTGGAGTCATTACTTACTGTAAAAGCGATTGACGGATTGGATCCGTGGAAAAGAATTTCCAATCCCAACAAAGATTTAATGGCTGTGGGTGCAGGCAATGCACTTTCTGGTTTACTAGGTGGATTACCGATGATTTCTGAAGTTGCCCGAAGTTCAGCAAACGTTTCATTTGGTGCGCGCACGCAATGGAGCAATTTCTTTCATGGTTTCTTTTTGCTGGTGGCCATGCTGCTTTTCATTCCGGTCATTGAAATGATTCCGAACACGGCTCTCGCTGCTCTGTTAATTGCCGTAGCCTACCGGCTTTCTTCGCCCAACGAATTCTTTAAAACCTATAAGATCGGTTCAGAGCAGCTGGTAATTTTTATCGTCACCATCATTGTTACGGTTTCCACCGATTTGTTGATTGGTGTGGCGGCTGGTATCCTGATGAAATTTTTCTTTCACGTACTCAATGGAGTTCCGTTAAGAAGTCTTTTTAAATCACACTATGAAATTAGCGTGCAGGGAGATGAGTACTTTATAAAAATTAAGGAGTCAGCCATTTTCTCCAATCTGATAGGATTCAGAAAAGCCTTTGCTCATATCGACCGGAGTAAAAAAATTGTTGTTGATTTTTCGGATGCGCATTTTCTCGATCACAGTTTCATGGAATACTTACACCACCTGGAGGACGAATGTGCGCATGCCGGAGGCTCCATAGTATCAATAGGCTTCGACCGGTTTAAACCTTTCTCCAATCACCCGCTGGCAACACGCAAATTCTCTATGGAACATAACAATAGGATTGAGATAAAACTCAGTCCCCGTCAGTTGGAGTTGCGAAAGTTTGCGGAGAATAATGAATGGGTCGTTCTATCCTCAAAAAGTAAAGAGTGCGTTGAAGTATAAAGACTTCCCGATACAGAACGGAAATAAAATTCCGTATGAAGAAAATATCCTCACCAAATATGCAGAGAATGGCAAACAGGAAGTTTCTGATATCACCCTTTTGGAAGGTGCCCGTCAGTCTCAACATGAAATTCACATTACGGTGGTGCAGGTTTCCGAAACTAACGTGCTCATTCCTGATTTCGATCTGGAACCAGAAGGACTCTGGTCAAAACTATTTGAGAGCGTTGCGGGCAAAGACATAGACTTTGACAATCATCCTGCATTTTCAAATAAATATTATCTGCGCGCGCGTAATGAAACCGATGTTCGGGATTTTTTCTCTGAACAGATCATTCAGTTTCTTGAAAACCGGGAAGAAATGCATATTGAATGTCACCGTAACAGGTTAATTTTTTACAAGAAGCGTAACCTGCTGGAGCCTTCTGAAATTTTGTACACATCAAAATTCGCTGAAGAGTTTATCTCACTAATCCATCAAAAGGAAGAACAAGCCGTGTAAATGATTTCAGGGAGTGAATTACTCTCACTCCCTTATTTTTACCCAAAATAAATAAGCCATGAACAGAATTCTTGCTTCAGTGGCTTTTCTATGCCTGTATACTTTTTCACAGGCACAAGAGAAGCCAAAAGAAATCACTGAACTTAAACTTAATTTAAATGAAGATGGAAGTCATTATTTCAAAGCTACCTTGCTCAATCAGATTTGGTTTCGTTATAATCAAAGTAACCCGGGTACCCATGTTTTAAGTGAGCCTAAATCAGAAACGTTTGATATCGGACTGCGAAGAACACGATATTCAAATGTATGGTCAGATGACGGATCGCGTTTTTGTCTATTTTCAATTCGGACAAAATAACTTCAACTACCTCTCACAAAATGCCGGCAATAGAAAATTACAGGCATTTTTTCATGATGCCCTTGGCGAATACAGAGTGACGTAAAGGAAGCGAATAAACTAATCCTTGGCGGAGGTCTTACCATTGCCAATGGACTATCGCGCTTTAGCCAACCCAGCATCGGCACTATCATGACCCTGGATGTTCCTGTTTTCGCGCAAGCCACGGTAGATCAAACGGATGAATTTTCAAGAAAGCTGAGTGTCTACGCACGCGGTCAGTTAGGTAAACTGGATTATCGTGTGGTGTTGAGCGATCCGTTTCCTGTCACTACCAATGGGCAACCGCTTCCTGGTTTGTCCAACAATGCAACTTTCTCACAACGAGGTCATCACAAACAGTATCAGGGACTATTTATATACAACATTTTTGATAGCGAATCGCATACCACCCCGTACATGACAGGCACCTATCTCGGCAAAAAGAAAGTGCTGAACCTGGAAGCAGGGTTTATCACACAAGGCAAAGCCACCTGGACAAAAGAAGGCTCTGATACGATTTATCATTCCATGAATTTATGGTCAGCCGCTGTCTTTTATGATGCTCCTGTTGATACCGAAAAAGGAACAGCGCTCAATGCCTATGCGGGATATTATAACTATGATTTTGGTCCGGGCTACCTTCGTTACAATGGAATTATGAATCCGGCATCTTCGGTGAGTGGACCTTATCCGGCAGGCAGCCAGGGAAATGCTTTCCCCATGTTTGGTACCGGCAAAGCCTGGTACACACAAATAGGTTATCTGATGAAGAAAAGATTTGCTGGGTGAAGGCAATGGAACACTCATGCCGTATGCTTCACTTATGAGTGCAAATTATGACCGGCTTGATAAGCAAATGAATGTGGTTGATGTGGGGGTTAACTGGTTACTGAAAGGCCACACGAGCAAATTCACGCTTGATTATCAAAACCGACCGTTTTACGTGCAAGAGGGAACGGAGTTGATAAGGAATGGAAGAAGAAGTCAGGTGGTGTTGCAGTATCAGATTTTCTTTTAGGTTACAGGTTCAGTTTTTTTGGTTAAGGTTACGGGTGTCCTCTCCGAAAGGAGGAGGCATCTTTTTTCTATAATCATATTTTACATCATGAATGACCTGGCTTAATCTTTAATAACAGCCTTAAACAACCCCACTCCCATCGAAATAAATATCAGCAACAGCGCCAGTACAACAATGGTGAATTTGATGATGGCAAAATAAAACGCCATCGAAACCGTAAGTTCGTTCATGTCTGAAAAGGTAAACAGCATGGCAAAATTTTCAATCAAATCGCAACTGCCGGCAAACCAGATTATGCGCGAAAAGAAAAATCCTGCCGCAATTAAATTTTTATTGGATGAAAACGCAGAGGACACTTTGCAACCCAGATCAATTGCCCAGGCATATAAAAAAATAAATACAAAGTCCAGGTAAATGCTCAGGCGTGCCTTTGAAATTCCTTCTTCACCCCATTGATCAATAATCTGCTGAGCGGACTCCACCGTCTTTGCCAGTTCGAACTGAACAATATTGACAGGAGTGAACGGCCGCATCAGAATGATCCAACCAATAGTGACTAATGTGACAATCCAGAATAATTTTGCTTGCTTGCCCATCTCATCGACAAGATAAAACTACACTTCGGAATTTCTATTAATTTTGTGGTTCAATTTACCCCATGGATTTAAAAGAAATATTTTCCGTATCACTCATTCTATTCTCTGTTATCGATATTATAGGCTCCGTACCTTTCATTATACTGATCAAGAAGCGTGAAGGCAGAATTTACGCTGAAAAAGCAACCTTGATTTCGGCTGTGCTGATGGTAGGATTCCTGTATCTGGGGTTATCCATACTAAAACTTTTCGGATTGGATGTTGCATCCTTTGCCGTGGCAGGTGCCATTGTCATTTTTATAGTGGCCATGGAAATGATTCTGGGAATCACTTTAATTAAGGACGATCCGGATTCAAAAGGAACCGGCTCAATTGTTCCGCTTGCGTTTCCGCTCATTGCCGGGGCTGGCACACTTACCACAATATTATCATTACGGGCCGTTTATGCGGAAGTTAATGTATTGATTGGCATTCTCTTAAACCTGGTGCTGGTTTATATTGTATTGCGTTCTGCTTCATGGCTTGAGCGTGTGCTTGGAAACTCCGGCTTTGCTGTTTTGCGCAGGGTGTTTGGTGTGATCTTGCTCGCCATTGCGGTAAAAATTTTCAAGACAAATGTATTCCCTTCATGATTCGTATCTATACTGATGGTGCCGCACAAGGAAATCCGGGGCCCGGAGGATTTGGTGTTATCCTAAAATACAATCATCACGAAAAAGAACTCTCCGATGGCTTTCGACTTACCACCAATAACCGAATGGAATTACTGGCGGTGATTACCGGACTGGAGACGATCAAAAAAAGTGGTATTGCCGTCACAATTTATTCCGATTCAAAATACGTTGTGGATTCGGTAGAAAAAGGCTGGATATGGGGCTGGCAGAAAAAGAATTTTGCAAAAAAAGCGAATGCAGATTTATGGCAACGCTATATACCGCTTCATCTGAAATACAAACCCAAATTTGTATGGGTAAAAGGTCATGCTGGTCATGCAGAAAATGAAAGGTGCGATGTGCTTGCCGTGCAGGCCGCAGAAGGCCGCAAATTGCATGTCGATCATTGGTACGAACAAAACAAGAGTAAAGAAGAAGATTGAATTTTCAGGAATCATGTATATTTAATTTTAATAACGATCAGATTTTGTCAGAACCCGTTTCCATACACTTTTCACCAGGCAGTCTTACTGCACTGAATATATGCCTGGCGGTGATCATGTTTGGCGTAGCGCTTGATATTAAAGTTTCGCATTTCACTCAATTAATTAATCAGAAGAAAGCTGTATTCACCGGGTTGTTTACACAATTCTTATTGCTTCCCATTTTCACTGTAGTACTTGTATCCATATTACCAATAAGCAATGGAATGGCTTTGGGTATGTTGCTGGTGGCTGCTTGCCCCGGAGGCAATGTTTCCAACTTTTTTTCGCAGATGGCAAGGGGTCATGTGGCTCTGTCGGTAACACTCACAGCATTTTCATCACTGGCTGCATTTATTATTACTCCGTTGAATTTCATACTCTGCGTATCGCTGGTTCCCTCGCTCTCTGGGGAATTGAAATCTTTTGAGATTGATTTTATCTCCCTCATGATTAACATGGTTTCTATTCTGCTGATCCCCCTTCTTCTTGGCATGTGGGTGTCTGCCGGTTATTCTTCGTTAAGTAAAAAAATTGCAGGCCCCATCAGAATACTATCGATGATCATGCTCACAGCGTTTATTGTCATTGCCGTAGTCAACAACAAGGAAGGTTTTGCGGCCTATCTGGGCGATGTCTTCTGGGTAGTATTACTACATAATGGAAGCGCGCTCATTTTATCCTATTATTTCAGCAGCCTATTGAAAAACAGTGAAGCTGTTAATCGCACTGTTGCCATAGAAACCGGCATTCAGAATTCTGGACTTGCCTTGATTTTAATCTTCAATTATTTTGATGGCAATACAGCCATGGCAGTAGTAGCCGCTTGGTGGGGAGTGTGGCACCTGATTTCAGGCTTTGCATTTTCAGCTGTGATGCGCAAGCGACCTTTAGTAGAAGCAATTCAATCGTGATGAAAGCGCAACTATGATACAGAGGGTAATTTATCATTCATTAAAGCAATACTGCAAAACAGCGCTCAGATTTTACTTTAGCCACTGGCAGGTTCAGGAAGTAGTACCTGTTCCTACCGGCCCGGTAATTTTTGTATCCAATCATCAAAATGCTTTTCTGGATGCCATCCTGATCAGTTGCAGTTCAAGTCGAGAACCATGGTTTATCACGCGTGCCAATGTGTTTAGCAATAACCTGGTGAAGAAAATGCTACACACGCTTCAGATGATTCCTGTTTATCGTTTTCGCGATGGGTTTAACACACTGAGGAAAAATGATGAAGTCATTGATAATTGTGTTAACCTACTTTCTAAGCAAAATGCCATTTTAATTTTTGGAGAAGGTAATCATAATGATCAATGGTATCTGAGACCTTTGCAAAAAGGATTTGCCCGTATTGCTATTGCAGCCGAAGAAAGAAATAACTGGCTGCTTGATGTGCAGATTGTGCCTGTTGGAATTCAGTATGAATCACATACCGATTTTCGTTCACGGGTTCTGGTTAGCTTTGGAAATCCAATCTCGGTCAGGGAAAACTTTAATAATGAACTTGGTGCACAGGAGAATCTCGATTTGCTGCTCAAAAAAACCAGTGAGGGGATTAAACCGTTGATGTTGCACATAGATCCTTCAAACTATACGGATAAACTAAGTTTCTGGCGTTCAAACAGGCAGACTAAAAAAGACTTAATAGAACAGTTAAAAACAGATCAGAAACTGGTAGCAGAAGATTCTACAGATGGTGTAATTCAAAACATCAAAGAAGACCGGAAATCGCAACCGTGGTATAATCCAATTTATGTTTATCAAACCATCAATCATTTTCCTCCCAGGTTTATACTCAGATGGATATTAAAGAAAAAAGTGAAAGATCCCCAGTTTACAGGATCCCTCAAGTATGCGTTGGGGATGGTGCTGGTACCTGGTTTTTATATTATTCAAACAGGTATCTGTTTTGCAATCTCACAATCCTGGCCAATATCCATCGCTTATCTGATCTCACTTCCTGTGAGCGTTATGTTCAGACGCTAATAGATTTCACGCTCTACAAGACGAATACCATATTGACTCAATTCTTCAAGTACAGGATCATAGATATCTTTGTGAACCGGAATCACAACACCGCGGCTTTTAATTTTCCCTTCCAGTAAATGTTTTGCCGCAATGGCAAGGGGAAGCCCTACAGTCTTAGCCATGGCAGTATTTATTTCATCCTCTCCTGTAACGGTAAGATGTGCCTGGATTTCCTTGCGGGTATTTCCAATTTCATATACGAACCGATGCCACATTACAATGAAGTCTTTATCTCCAGCCTTAAGTTTCCATCTCTTGTTCAAGATATGCTCCAGAATTTGTGCTGGCGATCCAGAAATTAATCCTACTCTTTCATCTGAAAACAAACCACTCCATCGCAATCGCTTCATTTCCTCACCATCAGGTGAAAGTTTTAAGTAAGCTATCAGTTTTTCCACCACCAATTCCGCGCTCTTATTATCAAGAAAGGAATTAATAAAGCTCGCATGGGTCATGTTATCTACTCCTTCCATCTGATAGCTGTCATCACAACAGCCAAGGTGAACCAGCACATTCCATGCATCACAATATCCCTTATTCCTCAGTGTGCCACGCAGCATAGTTGCAATGCCCTTCAAGCCATAGGTCTCCAGGTATTTTAATGAATCACGGTTTGCATAGCCTTCATACTCACCGAAACCCGGAACGGTTACCGGTGTAGTCCGATGAAAAAGCTGGTGATAGGGAATAAACTTATACTGACCTTCACTTAAAAATTTTGCTGTTCCTTGTCCGGCCATTACTACATTGCGGGGATTCCAGGTGAACTTATAACGCCAGGGATTTTCAGGATCGGTTTCCGGAGCAATTAGCCCTCCGGTAAATGATTCAAAAGAAGTCAGCGTTCCTCCCCTGGCATGAATTTTATCAATTACCTGCATGGCGCTCATATGGTCGATGCCCGGATCAAGGCCACATTCGTTCAGAAAGAGCAGATCACTGGACATGGCTTCTTGACCCAATGCACTCATCTCATCAGAAACGTAGCTTGCTGTTAGCAAATGTTTTTTTTCGCCAAGACAAATTCTTGCAACGAGCAGATGTAAATGAGCCGGTAACAAGGATATGACAACATCACTGGCAGCGATCGCCTTTCGGCTACGTTCCTGATCTTCAACATTAAATTGAACGGGCCTTCCATAAGTAGAAATTCCTACCCTTTCTTGTGCAGCCTGAAGAGAAATATCTCCAACGGTAACAGTCCAGTTATGAGCGGGTGCCTGCCCCAGCAAATAGGAGATTAAGGACGAAGATGACCGGCCTGCGCCAACAACCAGAATAAACATATGTTCCATGGTTAAAAGAAGATCTAAATTAATGGAATTATAAGGTAATATTTCATAAGAATATATGAGTTTACTATCTTTCTACAACTCCCATGGATTCTTAAATGATTAAATCCAAAGCGCCATATTAAATTTTCAACTTTATGAAAGAATTCGAAATATTTCACGACATAGAAGAACTTGATAGCGAGTCGAAGTATCTTATTCATAAAGCGAAAGAAGCCGCGCACATTGCCTATGCACCCTATTCGAAGTTTCATGTTGGCGCTGCAATTATTCTCGAAGACGGAACCTTGGTTACCGGATCCAATCAGGAAAACGCATCGTATCCACTTTGTGTTTGCGCTGAGCGTGTTGTATTGTACACGGCCGCTACACAACATCCAAACAAAAGGATCATGAAAATGGCTGTTGTTGCGCACCGTAAAAACCACAAAGAACTTTCACCTGCTACCTCGTGTGGCGCTTGTCGTCAGGTCATGAGTGAATTTGAAGAACGACAAAACAAACCCATTGAGGTAATCATGCTGAAGTCAAAGAATGAATGGCTCAAGTGCGCTTCCGCTGAAAGTCTGTTACCTTTCGTATTCAAGCGGTACAATCTGAGTGAATAAAAAATATAAATACTACCAATGTGGAAAACCTTGAAATTACCGGTTCTGAAACAACCCCTTCCATAACCTTTAACAAGCAAAAAAATCAATTTGTAATCGAGGGGCGATCCTTGATGGAGGATGCCGACATTTTCTATAAACCTGTACAAAACTGGTTTTTGGAATACAGAATAAATCCAAATCCAAAAACGGAAGTGGTTATCCGGCTGGAATACCTGAACACTGCTACCTCACGTCAGTTTCTGGACCTTTTTAAAATCCTGGAAGGAATACCAGCAAGCAGTATTATATGGCAATTTTCAGATGAAGATGAGGACATGGAGGAGATGGGTCAGGAACTGGCAGAACTGGTAAAAGTTCCTTTTGAATTCAGAACAAACTGAGTCTACCCATCTGTAACGTTATTCGATTCAAAATACTGGGCCTATATTGAAATCAGAATGAATATTGAAAACCTGATGCCCTTTCTGATGAATTTGGTAACGAAACCCGAATTGCTAATTTTGTAATAACACAATTTCTATAAAATGAGAATTTATATTTTTGGAATCTTAATGGCATTCGTAGCCGGTTGTTCTTCAGAAAAAAAAACTGACGAACAGGAGTTTCTCAAAACCCTGGATTCTACTGTAGAAAATTCCGGAATCGATGAAGATGTTATCAATTCCATTTTGAATCAGATACCAAGTCCATTGGAAATCTCCGTTTTGCTCAGAGAGTCTGGAACAAAATTCAACAGTTCGATTCTTAACGAAACAGGTAATGTATCCAGATACAACAATAATTATAAAAAAGCGCTCAACCTTGGCATTTACGGCACCGACCTTGGCTACACTAATATTTACGGACAAAATCTGGACGGAATCAAATATATATCGGTTATAAAATCACTGGCCGATGACCTCAGCATAGGCCAGTTCTTTGATGTTGAAACCATAGGAAGACTTGCCGCCAACAGTAAAAACCTTGATTCGCTGGTGCTGATAACAACACTAAACTTCAATCACATAAACCATTATCTGCAAACCCAGGGGCGTGATAATTTAAGTGTATTATTGTTAACCGGAGGATGGCTTGAAGGAATGCAGATTACCTGTCAGGTGGCCGCAAAAAAACCAACCCAGGAATTATTCGAAAAAATTGGTGAGCAAAAAATTATTCTTGAGCAGATCCTGTTGCTTTTTTCATTTTATAAAGACGATTCCAACATGGCGGGATTACTGAAAGATCTTGAAGAGTTAAAGACTGCCTATGATAAAGTGACTATTAACTATACCTACAAAGCATCTTCAATGGAAATTGTAAATGGTGTAGCCGTGATAAAAGATAACAGTACAACAACCATAGATATCACGGAACAAAACGTTAAAGAAATCACAACCATCACCAATTCCATAAGAAATAAAATTGTTGGATAACGTAGCAAGAAGAATGACATGAAAAAATTAGTTATAATTATTTTACTATCGTCTATTTTTGAAGTAGGGGCTTTTGAATTAATCGACCAGTGCAATTCTGACAAACTATCAGCTGAGTGCATTCACAAACTTTCAGAAGGTTTTAACTTTCTGAAAAGCTATAAAGTTGACGGTGCAGGAAAAGATAAGATTGAGTATAGCTACGTGTTTATGAAAGGAACACAATACATGATCAATCTTTGTGCAAATGGCACCATCACTGATGGAATCGTTGTGAGTATTTTCGATAAAAACCGAAATAAAGTCGCCACCAGCAAGATAAACGGTCAGATGGTGTCAGCGATTAATTTTCCATGTAATGCTTCAGGCATCTACTATATACAATATACATTCGATGAGCCTTCAGGCAGGTGTGGTGGCAGTGCGCTTGGTTTTAAAAGATAAGTATAAACAAGACGAATCAAAGCGGCTATTGTAACCCAATAGCCGCTTTTTTTATTAACTGTGAACTATGAAAGAACAGGAACTTTATTTCAATTGTAAAGCACGTTACTACACACAAGGAGAACTTAATCCTGAAACGAAAAAAATATGGTTCGTAATGCATGGATACGGACAGCTTGCGAGATTTTTTATGAAAAAATTCAACGTGTTGTCCGCTGCCAATGGATACATCATTGCACCTGAAGGGCTTTCCAGATTTTACCTTGAAGATGTTACCAGCAGGGCACGCACTGGCAATAACCGCGTAGGTGCCACATGGATGACACGTGAAAACAGGTTAACGGATATAGAAAATTATATCACTTTCCTGAATATGATTTACAAAAAAGAGGTGCCTGAAAACTTTTCGGGTGAAATTATTCTTTTTGGCTTTTCACAAGGCGCGGCTACGGCCACACGCTGGGCCATTGAAGGCAATAATGCATTCCATAAATTGATCTTATGGGCAGGCATTCTCCCGCCTGATATGAATTTCGAAAAAGCCTATGAAATACTAAAGGATAAAAAAATCATTGAGGTATTCGGTAAGGACGATCCCTATCTTACTCATGAAAAATTGAAGGAAGTGACTTCATTAAATACACGCCTTGGCATTAATCCTTTGCTCATAGAATTTGAAGGCGGTCATGAAATAAATGAAGATGTATTGATCCGGTTAAGCCTGGGTTGAAAATTACTCACACGCCCAGGTCGCCACCATCTGAAATTTCTATTAAAAGTACTTTAACTTCTTCTGCTTTGGCATGCTCCCCCATCTTTTCAAATGACATAATCAGATTTCTCAAGGCCCTTCGTATAATCTCAAGATTGCTGCACGGCTCAAAGAACGAAGTCTGTGGCACCAGGTGAAGTTCGTTTATATAGTTTTCAATGTCTTGCTTTGAAAATATCAACCCCCGGTTAAATGTATTGATATAAAACTGGTGATTATTGTCCTTATAGGTGAGAATAAAAAGATTGGGAAGATTAACTCCAGATACGGGTAATTTTAATTTCTGTGCAACCAGCATGTAAATAACACACAGTGTGATCGGGTTTCCCTTTCTGGTTTCAAGCACAACATTAATCATTGAATTACCCGGAGAATGAAAATTCTTGGTGTTGGCGCCAAACTTGAGTTTATTGAAGATTACGCTGTTCATCACTTTAATCTGATCGAATGCGTATAAATCGGGTTTGAATTCAAGCCATGCTTCGTAATAAATCTGCTCAAGTTCCTGCTTCAGTTTTTCAAGTTCAATTTCCGGGTACTGATAGGTCGCAATTATCCACATGCCGGTAAGCAAGTCCTGATCTTCACTTTCATACCAGTTTTTCAATCGCTCCTTTAATAAATCATATTGCAGCGTATGAATTAAATCCTCAATTCTGCTCTGCACAGCAGGGCTCAGATTACTCTCCCACTCTTTCTCCAGAAAGGGAATTGCTGCTTTACCCAAAGACAAAATCTTTTCTTCTACGTGCGCGGTAATTTGTTTATCGTCATCGTCAAGAAGTGAAACCAATGCCTTTAATTCATTCTCAGTCATTGATGCAAGAATATTAAATTATTTTTTCATCATCACTATACCAGAATTTATAAAATCACTTCATTCAGGTTTGAATAATCCCGGGATTAAATTTTTCAACAGGAGCATGGTTTGCCGCTGCTATTCCCATCGAAATTACGTTTCTGGTTTCAAGCGGATCGATTAATCCATCTACCCATAGCCGTGCTGCTGCATAATACGGGCTCAACTGTTCGTTATACCGGTCTGTTATTTCGCTGAGTAACTGATCCTCTTCCTCCTTTGAAATGATTTTACCCTGTGCCTTTAATGTGCTTACCCGGATTTGTAACAAAGTTTTCGCGGCAGCGCTTCCGCTCATCACGGCAATTTGTGCAGTGGGCCAGGCATAAATTAACCGTGGATCATATGCTTTTCCACACATGGCATAGTTGCCCGCTCCATACGAGTTACCTAATATAAACGTGAACTTTGGCACGGTTGAATTCGCCATCGCGTTTACCATTTTCGCTCCATCTTTTATGATACCTCCATGCTCTGCTTTACTCCCCACCATAAAACCACTGACATCTTGAAAAAAAACGAGCGGTATCTTTCGCTGGTTGCAATTCATAATAAATCGTGCGGCCTTATCAGCTGAATCGGAATAGATCACTCCGCCCATCTGCATTTCACCTTTCTTTGTCTTCACCACCTTGCGCTGATTCGCCACAATGCCTACTGCCCAGCCATCTACCCGGGCAAAGCCACAGAGCAGGGTTTTTCCATACAACGCTTTATACTCATCAAATTCAGAATTGTCAACGATACGTTTAATTATGTCTGCCATGTCATACGGCTTCACACGATCAGCAGGCATAATGCCATAAATCTCTTCAGGATTTTCCTTTGGCTGCTGAGTTTTGATGCGATCGAAACCTGCCTGCTCAAAGGAGCCGGTTTTATCCAACAAATTTCGTATGTGATCAAGGCAAGCCTGATCATTTGGAAATTTATTGTCTGTTACGCCTGAAATTTCGCAATGTGTGGTTGCGCCTCCCAACGTTTCATTATCAATATCTTCTCCTATTGCTGCTTTTACCAGATATGATCCCGCCAGGAAAATAGAGCCGGTTTTATCTACAATCATGGCTTCATCAGACATGATGGGAAGATAAGCACCACCTGCAACGCAACTTCCCATGATAGCAGCAATCTGAATGATGCCCATAGAAGACATCTTTGCATTGTTTCTGAACTGCCGTCCGAAATGTTCTTTATCAGGAAAAATTTCATCCTGCATGGGAAGGAAAACACCTGCACTATCTACGAGGTAGATAACCGGCAATCGATTTTCCATGGCGATCTCCTGAGCACGAAGATTTTTTTTTGCAGTGATCGGAAACCAGGCACCCGCCTTTACGGTAGCATCATTGGCAACAATTACGCATTGCCTTCCTTTAACGAAGCCAATACCAGTGATCACTCCTCCGGAAGGACAGCCACCTTGTTCCTGATACATACCTTCTCCCGCCAGCAAGCCTACTTCCAGAAAATCGGAGCCCGCATCTGTTAAATACTTTATACGCTCACGTGCGGTGAGTTTACCTTTCTGATGTTGCTCAGCAATTTTCTTTTCGCCACCACCGAGGCTGGTCTTTTCAGATTTTGCCTTTAACCGGGAACAAAGCTGCTTCAGCTGGTCCTCATTTTTATTGAATTCCAGTCCCATCAGATTTGTTTATTTAGGATAATTCAGAATCAATTAATTTTTTCGATTGCCTTTGCCTTCTCTTCTTCTTCACGTTTTCTATCACGCTCTATTTTTTTGGTACTCTTGCCTAAAGGTGCAAGAAAATGGCGCGGGTTTTCATTGAAATGGGTAGCCAGTGTATCCAGGTGTAAAATCAAATTATTGAGATTATTATACAATGAATCTTCGGTCATTAATTTACTGGCCGTGTTGTCTCCTTTGTTTAATCTGCTCAATGTCTCATTCAACTTCATCAAAGTCATTTGTGTCTTCATGACGGTCTCGTTCAGTTGCAGTTGTTTAAGTGAATCTGAAATGGTTCTGAAGTTAGCAAGCGTTGGCTTTAACTCAATCAGTGTACTATTCAGATTTGAAGCAACTTCCTTGAAATTACCCGACATATCTTCCACCTTTCCGTTAGTCGTAATTAACGTCTTGTTGATCAGATCTGGAGTCACCATCAGTTTAGAAAATAATGTTTCCAGCTGCTGTGAGTTCTTCGTAAGATTATCAAGTATCAGATTGAATTTACGTAAGGTAGTCTGCACGTTATCGGCCACCGGTGTGGCTGATTCTGAAATCACATCAAACATACCTTTGGCTACTTCCGTCAACAAGGTATCGTTTGGTTGAAGTCGCCTGTTGATTTTTCCAATCGATAACAAAATGGATTTACCTCCTAAAAAATCGCTGTTGAGAATGGCTTTGGTGGAATCGCCTAACTTTACATCCGAATCGATATCCAGTTCAACGAGAATTTTATTCTGCCTTTCCTGCAGGATTTTTATTTTACTCACTCTGCCCACGGTAAATCCATTCACAAGAATTGGATTAGAGACATCAAGCTGGTCAATATTGTCGTAGACCGCATAATATTTATTTGAGGACGAAAAAAAATCAACTCCTTTCAAATAATTAAATCCGAAGTATAACAACGCAATAGCTGCGGCAACAAATAATCCTACCTTAAATTCTTTATTCTTCACAATGGTTAGTTTATCGATTCAATTTCTGTTTTATATTCTTTAAAGGCCCTGTAAATGCCCGAGGCGATCAGGTCCTGTCCATGATCACTTCCCAAAAATATTTCTTCACTCGAGTTTGACAAAAATCCGGTTTCGATCAATACGCTCGGCATAGTGGTTTTCCAGAAGTACCATAAAACCTGCCTGCTTAACACCACGACTGTTCCTGCCTGCTTTTATCTTAAACTGACTTTCAATCTTAGCTGCAAATCTTAAACTGTTTTCCTGATAAGCACTTTGGTTGAGCGCGAACAAAATGTAGGATTCAGGACTCTTGGGATCAAAGCCCTCATAGCGCTCCTGATAATTTTCATCCATTAAAATTACAGAGTTTTCCCGTTTCGCCACCTCAAAATTACTATTGTCTTTGTGTAATCCCATTACATAGGTTTCGGTGCCCTGGGCAGGAGCGCCTGGAAGTGAATTCGCATGAATACAGATGAACAGATCAGCTTTACTTTTATTTGCAATTTCTGCCCGCTCGTCCAATGAGAGATAAACATCTTTTTTACGGGTATAAATTACTTTTACATCAGGTATATTTTTCTCAATGTAAGCACCAAGCTTTAATGCTATTTTCAATGCTACATCTTTTTCTTTCAGGCTTTTACCGGATGTGCCTGGGTCATGGCCTCCATGACCGGCATCAATCACAATAACGTCCACTTTCGTATCTGCCGGGGGGGTTTTACCTGAAAAATTTAGCAGGGTTATTGCTATCAGGATGAGTTTAATTTTGATATTGTTCACAGTCTTACCTATGTCTGAAGTATTTGCAATAACTTTGTACAAAGTTGTGAATTTTTCCCTAAAAGCTAAACTCCTGAAAATCAAATCAGAGACTGCATTTATTGTGTTGCGATTCATATTCATTTCCTTTATAACACTTGCTGGTTTTATATCAAATAGCTTCGGCCAGGTAGAAAAGCCGCTGCGTGCACCCACAGGCACCTTACCTGTAAAATCTGATACCTCCAGGTCCCCTATCAAAAAAGATACCTTAAATACGACCATCAAGGCAGATTCTGTAAAGACTCCCCCGAAAGGCGATATTGAATCCACCATTACCTACTCAGCAAAGGATTCAATCATTTCCAACCTCAATACCAAAATGATGTGGCTTTATGGCAACGCTATTGTCAAGTATGGAATAATTGAGTTACAGGCCGAAGAGATCATTATTGATTACGAAAAATCTACCATTACTGCCAAAAGCAGTAAAGATTCTACAGGCCGCACCTTTGGATATCCTATTTTCATCAATGGCAGTGAAAAATACGAGACCAAAGATATGGTCTATAATTTTAAAACCCAGAAAGCGAGGATATCGGAAGTAGTTACCAAACAGGGAGATGGCTTTTTGCATGGTAATATGGTTTACAAGAATGAACGGAATGAACTCTTCACTACGGGCAACGCGTACACAACCTGCGATCTTGCAGAACCTCACTTCAGGATCATTTCCAGTAAAGTGAAAGCAATACCGGGTGATAAAATGGTGTCGGGTCCGTTCTATATGGAATTCAATGGTGTACCTACTCCCCTTGGTTTTGCCTTCGGAATTTTTCCTTCCCCAAAAAAAAGCGCATCAGGAATTCTGGTGCCCTCCTTTGGTGAAGAACGCAGACGCGGCTTTTACCTGAGAAGAGGTGGATATTTCTTTGACATCAATGAGTATATAAAACTTACCGTCACTGGCGACATCTATTCGAAAGGTGGAAGCGCAATCAATATAAACTCGAATTACAACACCTTATATAAATATAACGGAGCATTAAATTTTTCTTTTACCAATAACGTCAACACTGACAATGTTGAATCGCCATCCAAATCAAAAGACTTTCAATTGAGTTGGAGTCATTCACCACAGAGTAAAGGAACTGGCCGGTTTTCAGCATCTGTATCCGCTGCCAGTTCTACCTACAACAGTAATAACTTTCTTGGCGTGAATTCAAATTCCCAATCCATGCGCATTGATAACACCACGCAGAAATTAAGTTCCAACATCAACTACAGCAAGACGTTTCCCGGCACACCATTTAGTCTTGGTGTCAATTTGCGTCACAATCAGGATCTCAGTACCAAACAGGTTGACCTGACACTCCCAGATTTGAGTTTCAATATGAACAATATTTATCCATTCAAAAATGCTATGAATAGCATGTTTCTGCAAAATATCAACTTCCGATATACATCAAATGGAACCAATCAGGTGACGAATAACGTAGGAAGAATTGCCTTTGATGAAAATGGTAACCCAAAAGACAGTATCGCGAATTTTACGGGAGAGAATTTTTCTACGTTTCTCATGAACTCCCGTAAAGGTATTCGTCATACCATTCCGATCAGTACTTCATTTAAAGTACTTAAGTTTTTGACGGTAAGTCCAAGTATCAACTATGAAGAACGTTGGTACTTTGAAAAACTAAACTGGAATTATGATGAAACCAATAAGGTTTTCGTTGCTGATACCATCAACCAATTTAATCGTGTCTTCAATTATTCAGGTGGCGCAAGTTTAACTACCCGTATCTACGGATCCTACATTTCTAAAAACCCAAAGGCAAAAATAAAAGCACTACGACATGTTATTACTCCTTCTGTGGGATATAGCTTTCAACCAGACTTCAGCGATCCCAGATTATGATTACTATCAGCGATTTATCATAACGGATGGAGCTAGGGCGTGAAAATGTTGTATTAAAAGCCAGGCATGAAAATTTTATTTATCGGAACGGCAAGTCCCGGCCAAAGCAGTGCAATTAGCATGGGTATAAATAATAACATTGAAATGAAAGTCCGCAGCGACAAGGATACGATTGATCGAAAAATACCACTGTTTAATACCCTCTCTGTGGGTGCTTCTTATAATTTCCTTGCTGATTCACTAAAGCTTGTCAAATCTTAGTCTTTCCGCCAATACCAATATCCTTAAAGGATAAAATCAATCTTAATTTTGGTGCCACGCTCGATCCCTATGAATACCGGAATTTTATAACCGGATACGATGCCAATGATGAGCCTATCTTTACAGAGAAACGCATCGACAGGCTTGTGTGGAATTCAGGACAACTGGGAAGAATTACTCAGGCAAACTTCGCGTTAAGTACAAACCTAAACCCCAAAGGCCAGAATAAAGACACCGATACCCGCGATAAAATAGCAAAGTCAGATTTGCCAGATGCTGAAAAAAAATTCCTGATGCAAAATCCTGATGCCTACGTTGATTTTTCAATTCCGTGGAATCTCCGCATCAGTTATAACGTAGATTTTCAGCATCCGCATAAATTCAGATCCCACTATCACCCAGGCGATCCGCTTCAATGGTGATTTATCCTTATCTGAAAAATGGAAGATTATATATAATTCAGGATACGATTTTCAAAATAAAGCATTTACCCAGACTCAGATCAGCATCAATCGTGATTTGCACTGCTGGCAAATGAGTTTAAACTGGACACCGTTTGGAAAATACCAATCATATAATTTTTCAATTGGCATTAAATCGGCCATGCTGAAAGACCTGAAGGTTGATCGTCAGCGTAACTTCTTTGATAATTAATAAACCATTCAATTATTTCAACCACCCTTCAATTTCCTGAAGTGATGGATTCTGTACGCCCTCCAGTTTCAGTTTCTTGCGCATACCCGGAATGTCGTTGAAAAGTTTGGTTGCTTTGATTTCTTTCAGCTGAGCGATGGTTGTTATTCCCAATTTTTGCAGAATCGGAATCAATTCCGCACGCACACCAATCGCTTCAAAATCACTGACCGCTCCTGTTTCTGCCTGCTTCTCCGGCTTCATCTGAGGGAAGAATATTACATCCTGAATGGAAGGAGAATTCGTCATGATCATGGAAAGACGATCGATGCCAATTCCCAGTCCGGCTGTGGGTGGCATACCATATTCAAGTGCCCGCAGAAAATCTTCATCCAGTGTCATTGCCTCTTCATCTCCACGCTTGCCCAGTTCGAGCTGCTCTTCAAAGCGTTCACGCTGATCGATGGGATCGTTCAACTCAGAGAATGCATTGCAAATTTCCTTGCGGTTACAAATTGCTTCAAAACGTTCCACCAGCCCCGGACGGCTGCGATGTTTCTTTGCCAGAGGCGACATCTCCAGTGGATAATCAGTAATGAACGTTGGTTGTATCAAATTCGGTTCACACTTCTCACCAAAAATCTGATCTATTAATTTTCCTTTACCCATGGTTTCATCCATTGGTACCTGAAGTTTTTTGCATGTATCGCGCAAAGCAACCTCATCCATTTCCGAAATATCAATACCGGTGAAATGCTGTATCGCTTCATACATGGTGAAGCGTTTCCAGGGACGCTTAAAGTCTATTAGATTTTCCCCGACTTTAACTTCTGTTTTACCGTGGAGGTCAATCGCTGCCTTCTCAATCATCTCCTCCACCAGATTCATCATCCAGTTGTAGTCCTTATAGGCAACATACAATTCCACTTGCGTGAATTCAGGATTATGAAAACGCGACATGCCCTCGTTGCGGAAATCTTTCGAAAATTCATACACACCTTCAAATCCACCTACAATCAATCGCTTCAGATAAAGTTCGTTGGCAATGCGCAGGTAAAGCGTCATGTCCAGTGTATTATGATGTGTTTTAAACGGACGTGCTGCCGCCCCACCATAAAGAGGTTGCAAGATCGGAGTCTCTACTTCGAGATACCCTTTGTTATTTAGATATTCACGCATGGAGTTCACCATCTTCGTGCGCTTTACAAAGGCATCGCGCACGTGAGGGTTCACCACCAGATCAACATAGCGCATACGATAGCGTTGCTCCGGATCGGTAAAGGCATCATGCAACGTCACGTTTCCTTGCTCATCTTTTGTTTCCTTAACAATAGGCAAAGGCTTCAGTGACTTTGAAAGAATTTTAAAACTGGTAACATGAATTGATATCTCACCCGTTTGAGTAGTAAACACAAAACCTTTCACACCAATAATGTCGCCTATATCAATCAGTTTTTTGAAAACGGTGTTATACAGTGTTTTATCTTCGTCCGGGCAAAGGTCATCCCTGCGAAAATATAACTGAATGCGGCCCGTTTCATCCTGCAGTTCGGCAAATGAAGCGTTGCCCATGATCCTTCGCGACATGATGCGCCCTGCGATAGATACATCTTTATATTCAATCTTTTGATTGGGGTAATGCTCAAGGATATCGGCAGCGGAAACATTGATCTCAAATAATTCGGCAGGATAGGGGTTAATACCCAGTTTTATCAGTTCCTGTAAACTCTGCCTGCGGATGATCTCCTGTTCGCTTAATTGCATGACGTTCGCGATTTATTTTAATTGAGGGGCAAAAATAATGAATTCAATGCTTAATCAACGGACAATTGATAAGGGTCAATTGACAATAAATGATAAAATCATTCTAAGCCTGAGCCTTACCTAAGATTTACCGTTTTTTCTTCTTGCCAGTTCCTTGCGGATCATGGTTAGCTCGCGACTGCTTTGCCCTGCAACAGATGTATTTTCAGATGCCCTGCGGATCAGATAAGGCATCACCAGCTCCACCGGACCATACGGAACATATTTCACCACATTATAGCCTGCCTTGGCCAGGTTAAATGAAATGTTATCACTCATGCCCAACAGCTGTGCAAACCAGACGCGCTGATCATTCGGTTTCATGCTGTGTTTTTCCATGAGCACCGTCAGAAACTGATTACTGTATTCGTTATGCGAACCGCACATCAGACTCACGCGTTGCTTGTTATCGATACAAAAGGCAAGTCCTTTATTGAATGAATCATCCGTAGCTTCCTTGCTCGGATGAATTGGATTAGGATAACCCATTTTTTCGGCACGCTCAGCTTCCTTCTCCATATACGCGCCACGCACCATCTTCACACCCAGAAAGTAATTGTGCATCGTAGCTGTGTGATACGCATTGCGAAGGTTATCAAGCATATCCCTGCGATACATCTGATAGGTGTTAAATACAATGGCACGCTGCTGATTATACTTCTTCATCATCTCGTAGGTGAGCTCATCAATCGGATTTTGAATCCAGCTGTCTTCGGCATCAACCATCACGGGCACATTATATTCATGAGCCTTCGTGCAGATTTTTTCTACACGGTCATGAAAATGCTGAAATGCTTCGTGCTCTTCAGCTGATAAGCGATTCTTTGCTTTGCACTTTCGTGAGCAAATCAATGTAACCAGACCCGGTGCTTTTGAATACCGTAAAGGGAATGGACGGATTGCCCTTTGCCTTGTCCAGTGTTTTTAAAATTTCTTCCGTGGTTCTGTCAAAGCCTTCTTCGGTGTGAGCTCCTTCTGCAGAAAAATCCAGAATGGTGCCAACATGAAACCGGCTAAGTGTCTGAATGGTGCGTTCACTCTGATCTATGGTTTCACCACCACAAAAATGCTCAAATACGGTGGCCTTTATGAGTCCTTTCACCGGAAGGTGTAAGGCCAGACCTGCTTTGGCAAGACCAGTGGCAACGCTTGAAATCGCGGGGTGGTTAACGATTGAAAAGATAAAATTTGCCTTTTTTAGCTCTTTATCGCTTTTGTAGGAAAAAGCTACTTCGGTATCATCAAAATGGACATTGGGTTGAATATGCATACGTGTTGAATTGCGGCACAAATATAATAGTGTGACCCATTATAAAAACGACTGTTCGTAAGATCGTGAAGAATGTTATTTACCCATCCACTATTGATTGATTATTGGTTTATTTTGCACTCAGATATTTCAATTTCTTTTAACAAACTGATGTCTCAGATTTCCATACAGAATAACCCTCACGAATTGCTGAATGCATTTTTTGCTGCCAGAGAATATTCTTCCGTTGCGTGCTTACCGATGTCAATACCCATAAATATTGTTACCCGCTTGTTCAATCGGTATTGCCGGCTACATTCAATGATTACCATACCTGCCGGAGAAGAGCACAAAAACCTTGAGTCATGTAAGCTTGTATGGGAAAAACTTAACTGAACATCAGTTCGACAGGCATTCACTATTGGTTGTGCTGGGAGGTGGTGTGCTGGGGGATCTTGGTGGTTTTTGTGCCGCAACCTATAAAAGAGGAATCGACTTTGTTTTAATGCCCACAACCCTGCTTTCTCAGGTGGATGCGAGCGTTGGTGGCAAACTGGGAATTGACTTCCTGCAATTTAAAAATCACATAGGTGTTTTTTGTGAACCTGTTGCAACACTGATTTGTACTTCTTTTTTATCAACCCTTCCTGAAAGAGAACTTCGCTCAGGCTTTGCCGAAATCATAAAACATTGTCTGATCTCTGATAAAAATATGTGGGAAGTGGTGAGAACCAGGTCACTCCATGCGCAAGATTGGGCTGCTTTGATTCCACATTCCGTAGCATTTAAAAAGCAAGTGATCGAAACCGACCCACGCGAAAAAGGGCTTCGTAAGATTCTCAACTTTGGCCATACGGTAGGCCATGCAGTGGAAAGCTATTTCTTGAATTCAGGAAACCGTTTGTTCCATGGCGAAGCGATAGCAGTGGGCATGATTGCCGAAGCATGTATCGCAGAATCAAAAAAACTTATTACCAGAACAGAATTAATGGAAATCGGAAGCTATATAAAGCAGATATATCCCAAAGTAATCATTGCCTTCAGGTTTTGACGTAGTGATAAAACTGATGGCTACAGGATAAGAAAAATAAAGGGAATAAGATTCTGATGGCACTGACCGAAGGAATTGGTAAGGCCTGCTGGGATGTGGAGGTTAGCCCCGAAGAAATTGAAGAGTCTCTGAAATATTATCAGCTTGTTTACACATAATGTATTTCAGAATCATCTGACTCAACTTTCTCTTTCTTTAAGGATTGCTTCAGATCTTCAGCCTTCTTTGCTACAAACTCCTTGGTTTTCTTTCCGCGATCACCGCTCAGTAACCAGGCTGCAAGCAAAGCACCGCCCGCTACACCCAAACCAATCATAACTTTTTTTGTTGTCGTCATATTTTTATAAACCCGTTTTTAGATTAAAATGTTTCAACTGCTTTAAAAAATCTTCCAATAAAAATTACTTTTAACACGAACTTAACATAGTAACCTTGGCATCATCTCTTTCCATTTCAAAAACATCTGCTGTATCGGGCACCGTTTTGCAATTATCCTCATCGAAGAGTATAAGTAACCGCGCGTTGATATTAAAAGCACTGAGCAACAACCAATCAGTTGTTAGTAATTTATCTGACGGCACGCGATACCCAACTCATGAACCGTTTAGTGGGCAGCAGTGACAAAATCATTGACGTGATGGATGCCGGCACTACGATGCGATTTCTTACAGCCTACTTTGCGGTAACAGGAAAAAATAAAATCATCACAGGCACAGCCCGCATGAAGGAGCGGCCTATCGGGATTTTGGTAGATGCCCTTCGAACATTAGGCGCCACCATCGACTACCTTGAACAGGAAGGATTCCCACCTGTTGAAACCAAAGGTTTTGAAAAGCAGAAGACAGACCATATTGAAATACCGGGCAACATCAGCAGCCAGTATATTTCCGCCTTGATGATGATCGCGCCAACACTTCCATCGGGTCTTACTATTTCCCTTACGGGAAAAATTGGAAGTGTACCTTACATCCAAATGACGGCCGCATTGATGAAAGAGTTTGGCGCCATCTGTCATCTTGATTTCGATAAACAAATTATTCAGGTTCCGTCAACTGCCTACCACTCTGCCAACGTAACTGTAGAAGCGGACTGGTCGGCCATCAGTTACTGGTATGGGTTTACGGCTCTGGCCGAAAAGGCGCACATCGTTTTACCCAATGTGTCGGAAAAATCACTGCAAGGCGACCGGGTGATAGCCGATATCATGGAGCAGCTGGGCGTGCAATCTAGCTTTCGTGAACAACACATTGGTGCTGACAAAGAAAAATCATTGCCAATACCATTAGCTGGGATTTTAAAGATTGTCCGGATCTGGCTCAGACTGTTTTGCCAGTGTGCGCAGCCAAAGGAATCAGCGGTGAGTTTACGGGTTTGGAAAGTTTGCGCATAAAGGAAACCGATCGCATTGCTGCCTTGCAAAATGAAATGGCAAAAATCGGTGCCACGTTAACTGAACCTCAAACCGGAAAATGGATATTGACTCCCGGAAAAATTACAGGTGAGCCAATTACGATTGATACCTATCACGATCACCGCATGGCGATGGGCCTTGCACCATGGGCAACACTTACTGATCTGATCATCAAAGAACCTTCGGTGGTTAATAAATCGTATCCTGGATTCTGGGAGGATATGAAGACGGTGGGCTTTAAGATCAGATAAAAAATTTCAGCCCACAGATTCTAAGATTTTGCAATCAGTGAATCTGTGGCTAAAACCTCTCGGCCTCTGCTTCTTATTTTATATACCTGAAGTCATGACCCGGCTTCACCTGAAGCAACACGTCATAAATCAGGTTGATTACATTTTCAACATCATCTTTATGCACCGTCTCAACCGTAGTGTGCATGTACTTCAACGGAAGTGAAATCAAAGCCGATGCAACACCTTCCGCAGAATAAGCAAATGAATCCGTATCCGTGCCCGTTGAACGTGACACTGCCTGACGTTGGAATGGAATTTTCTTTTTCTGCGCAACATCAATGATCATCTTCAATACATTGTTTTGCACAGCAGGTCCATAACACAATACCGGACCAGCGCCACACTTCATGTTACCGCTTTCTTTTTTGTTATACATGGGTGATTGCGTATCGTGCGTGACATCGGTACAGATCGCGAGATCAGGTTTCAGTTTGCGCGAGATCATCTCCGCTCCACGCAAGCCAATTTCCTCTTGCACGGCATTCACCACATACAAACAGAATGGCAATTTCTTTTTGTTCTCATGCAGTCTGCGTGCTACTTCAGCAATCATATAGCCACCCATGCGGTTGTCCAGCGCGCGACCGGTGAGGTAGTTTTTGTTCAACTCCATCAACTCATCCTGAAATACCGCCACCGAACCTACGTGAACACCCATTTCTTCCACTTCTTTCTTTGACTCCGCACCGATATCAATGAAAATATTTTTCAACGTAGGCGTTTCTTCCTTTGCGGCATCACGCACGTGAATGGCAGGCCAGCCAAACACACCTTTCACCACTCCTTTAGCACCATAAATGTTTACGCGCATGGAAGGGGCGATCTGATGATCGGAGCCACCGTTTCTGCGCACGTAGATATAACCCTCTTCGGTGATGTAGTTGACAAACCAAGAGATCTCATCGGCATGTGCTTCGATCACCACTTTATATGTTCCTTTCGGATTGATGACACCTACGGCTGTGCCGTACACGTCCACCATATAATCATTCATGTATGGCTTCATATAATCCAGCCAGATCTGCTGGCCGCTTTGCTCGAAGCCGGTAGGCGAAGCGTTATTCAAATAATCGAACAGGAATTTTTTACTCTTTTTGTCCATAACACAAGAATTTATTTCGAAACAAATCTATCAAAATGAATCAGGTATACCTACTTCTCCAGCTCTTCAAAATCAATATCCATCACGGCAAACTTCTGCCATCCAACAAAATCAAAGTGCCACCATTCAGACGCATTTACCTTGAATCCGTGTTTTTGCATCGCATCAATTAACGTTTTACGGTTTTGGCGAATGACCGGATCTGCTACTGGCGTAGTTGGCCATGCCTCTTTTTTAAACGAATCAAATTCAGTAGGCATCGGCAATTCCTTACCCGTTTTTAAATCAATGATCGTCAAATCCATAGCACAACCACGGTTGTGACGCGAGCCTTTGTATGGTGACGCCACATAGGTGGTATCGTGATAGGTCTCGTAAAACATGACTGTCGCTGAGTATGGTCGGTAGCCGTCAAAAATCTTAAGCGCCAAACCCTGCTTCTTTAAATCAGCCTGAATTTTCTTTAGGGACTCTGCCACCGGTTTGCGGGCATAGGCCCTGGCGAGATTATAGATTTTCTGTCCGGTAAAATTATTGGTAGTGGCATACCGAACTTCCAGCGCAAGACCTGGAATAAATTTTTCAAGGTTAATCAGTTCGTTTTCAGGGTTGGCCGAAACACTCTTTTTATACTCATCCAGTTTCATGGCCGAGAGTCCATATTTGTTTTGAGCAAAGAGGTTCAATGAGCATACGCATAAAATTATCAGGCCGGTAGTTTTCATGTTTGGATGAATTGATCCCCTTAAAGTTAATTACTTAACTTTCGATATTGTCCCGCCTGCTATGAAAATTATAAAACGAATTTTACTGGGTCTCATCGCGTTGACACTTCTGATTGTTATGATCGGATACATTTATCTACAGACTACAAAGCCCGACTACTCGGGAGCACTTACCCTCACAGGTTTAAAAGAACCGGTAGAGGTTTTGTATGATGACTATGGTGTGCCTCACATCTATGCGCAAAATGAAGAAGATGCCTATTATGCGCTTGGCTATGTGCATGCACAGGACCGCTTATTTCAAATGGAGATGATACGCAGGGCTGCAGGCGGAAGACTATCAGAAATATTAGGACCTGACTTTTTAAAGACCGACAAACTATTCAGAACACTGGGTATCAACAAATTCGCGCGTGAGCATGCTGAAAAATATCTGAGTGCTGATACGGCAGCTTTTCAAAAGAGCAGCATATGCTTATCAGAAAGGAATCAATCAATTTATCAAAACCAGGAAAGACACCACTTGAATTTTCAATCATCGGAATACCCAAAGAGGAATTTAAACCAGAAGATATTTATCTGGCTGTTGGTTTTATGTCATTCGGATTTGCCGAAGGGTTTGCGTGTAGATCCTGTGCTTGAAAAAATCACGTAATGAACTCGGAGATGAATATCTGAAAGACCTCGCAGTTCAAACTCCTGCCAATGCAGTAAGAATTAAAAATTTCAGTGGACCGGTAAAAAATACGACCACTGATTCACTGATCTCATATTTAAGTGATGCGCTTGGAAAAAATTCCTGTTCCGCTTTGGGTGGGAAGCAATGGTTGGGTGAATCGCTGGTGATCGCACGGCTTCCAGGTTTCCTATTCTTGCCAACGATACACATATGGGCTACGCACAACCTGCTGTATGGTATGAAGCACACATGGAATATCCTGGATTCCGTTTCTATGGTCATCACATTGCCGGAATTCCATTTGGATTACTCGGACAAAATGACTTTTGCGGTTGGGGCCTCACGATGTTTGAAAATGACGATAGCTGATTTCTTTACAGAAGAAATCAATGACGATGGTAAAGTAAAATACAAAGGTGAATGGGTAGATATGCATTGGCGCAAAGAACTCATTAAAGTGAAAGGTCAGACAGATGAAGAAATTATTATACCGGTTACACCTCATGGCAACATTATCAATGACATATTGAATTTATCAATGAAGAGTAAACCCACCTCTCTCTGGTGGCTGATTAATCATGACTTCCCAATACCGCATTACAAGCTGCCTATGAATTGAATCACGCCAAGCAGTTTTACTGAAGCAGAGCACGCTGCTTCCTTATTTTCTTCTCCTGGTCTCAACCTGATGTATGGCGATGTAAACGGAAACATCGCATGGTGGGCCGTAGCCAAACTACCGATTCGTCCATCACATGTCGTTTCTAAATTTTTTCTTGATGGCAGCAGTGGTAAGGATGAATATTTAGGTTTTTATGATTTCTCAAAAAATCCCCATTCAGTAAATCCACCCTGGGGTTATGTTTATTCTGCGAACAATCAACCGGATAGCGTGGATGGCGTTTTGTATCCGGGATATTACTATCCAAGAAGTCGCGCGGGGCGTATTGAAGAATTGATCAGTCAAGAAAAGAAATGGACCATGGAGGATATCAAGACCATTGATCTGGATGTGATTTCACACATGCATGCAGATATTGCCCATGAAATTGCATCGATATTAAAATCAATCAATAAGCCTGAATTCACCTTCATCACCATGAAACTTGAAAGCTGGAATGGTGATCACCAGGCTGACCAGACTACGCCTGCACTTTACAATAACATTCTCTCTCAAATTATGCGTAAGGCGATGGCCGATGAAATTTCTGACAAAGCCTTTGAATCCTTAGCGGCTACATCATTGTTGAAAAACAGTTATGAGCAATTCATTAAAAATGAAAATTCACCGTGGTGGGATAATAAAAAAACAGAACAGAAAGAAACCCGCTCTGACATTGTTGAAGCGGCCACACAAAAAACGATTGAACTACTCACCGGAATAGTTGGCAAAAATCCTCAGACGACTGGAAATGGGGAAAAATTCACACGCTCACACACAAACATGCCCTCGATGCCGTGAAGCCACTGCGAAACTTCTTTAATGTTGGTCCGTTTGAAGTGAGTGGAGGCAGTGAAGTGATCAATAACCATCCTTCAATTGGACACTACCGGATACTTTAGTGTAAATGGTCAGGTCCTGCTCTTCGTAAGATCACAGACTTGAGCAATATTGAAAATGGTATAACGGTTTCACCAACCGGTCAGTCCGGTAACGTGATGAGTAAGCACTACAGCGATCAGGCAGAAATGTTTGCCACCGGAAAATTCAGAAAGATGCTGATGAATCGCGAAGAGATAAAGTCAAAGGCAACAACGCTTCTGTTAAAACCCTCAGCCAACTAACATGAACATCGACACACTTCGCAAGCAAACTCCGGGATGTAAAACAAAAATTCATTTCAACAATGCAGGTGCTTCTCTGATGCCGCAATCCGTGATTGATGCGATGACCGATCACATTCAACTTGAAGCATCGGTGGGTGGTTATGAAGCATCCGATTTGAAAGCAAAAGAGATTGCGGGTTTCTATGATTCCGCTGCACAACTTGTGAATGGCAAGTCAACCAATATTGCCTTCACCTCAAGCGCTACCAATTCATTCGCCAGGGCACTTTCCTGTATCCCTTTCAGCGAAGGCGATTCCATTCTATTGGCCAATGAAGATTATATTTCAAACCAGATCGCATTTCTTTCTCTTCAGAAAAGATTCAACATAAACATTTTAAGAGCGGCAAGTTTACCTGGTGGCGGTGTGGATGTCGGTGACATGAAACGACTGATGGATATGCATCATCCGAAATTGGTTTCCCTTACCCACGTTCCCAGCAACACAGGGCTCATACAGCCGGTTGAAGAGGTTGGACGATTATGTGAAGAAAGAGATATATATTATCTGGTAGACGCCTGCCAGTCTGCAGGACAAATACCGATCGATGTACAAAAGATCCATTGTGATTTCCTCAGTGCAACAATGCGCAAATTTCTACGCGGCCCGCGGGGTGCCGGGTTTTTGTATGTGTCAGATAAAATCATCAATCAAAAGTTGGAACCCTTATTCATTGATATGCGTGGTGCCGACTGGATAACTGCCGATGAATATGCTCCACGCATGGATGCCCGCAGATTTGAAGACTGGGAACTTCCCTATGCATTGGTGCTCGGCAGCAAGGCTGCCATTGATCTTGCTAACACTGTAGGACTTAAAAATATTCAACAAAGGAATAAATTTTTATGTGATCACATCCGCATGGGCATTTCAGAAATTACAGGCTTGCGACTGCTGGATATTGGCGATGATCAAAGCAGTATCATCACCGTTGAAATATCCGGGCAAAAAGCACAGGAAGTATTACAGAATTTGCGAAATCAAAATATCAACACATCTGTTGGCTACCGCAGTTTCGCTTTGATTGATTTTAAAGCCAAGGATGTAGAATGGGCCCTGCGCATCTCTCCTCATTATTACAATACAGAAGAAGAAGTGGAAGCGCTGATTCATGCATTGAAAAAATATCAGTCATGAAATTCAAAGATGCCCTGCTCAGTACATTGATCATCGAAGTGGGCGTTGCCCTGCTGGCGGTGATCAACTACGGAGCAACACTGGAAACGCTGCAAGCAGTGACACGTTTTTCAGGAAGGGTATCACTGGCCATCTTCAGTCTGATTTTTCTTTTTCAAAATCACCGGTATCTCAACGTCAAAAATATTCTTTCAGAAAAATACTTTTCGATTTTTGCCATTGGCCACGGCATTCATCTGATTCAATTACTGTCATTTGTTTATTTATCCGGTAACGAATTGATACCCTTACGCCTCGCGGGTGGATTTCTCGCCTACTTGCTTATTTTTATTATGCCCTATGCGCAACGCCTGCATGAACAGAAACGGATTTCAATTAAACATTTCTCCACGCTCACGCTAATTTATCTCTACTATGTGTGGTTTATATTCTTTATGAGTTATCTGCCACGCGTGCGAGGCGAATTACCCAATGTAGGAGGTTCTTATTCGGAATTTGTTGTACTGCTTGCATGGGTATCGTTGATGATGGGAGTAAAACTGCAAACCATTATCATGAATAAAATTTCGTTCAGGAAATAGTTCACTACTTCAGATACATTACTCCTTTGCTATTTCAATGTTGAAGAAATAGGTGAAACACTAAACCGTGGATTCATTTTGCTTAATGTAATCTGATCATACGGCTTTTTGGGAAATATGATCTCAGTAACCACGCGTTCCCCATCATTTATAAACACCTCAACCGAAGACAGGTCTATATAGATTTTCACTTTTCTGATCGCAACATCGCTTACATCCATTTGATGACTGGCAGGGAAATCAATATTAAAATCAGCGATGCCGGAAACGGTGCGATCAATCGAGAAAGTTCCTTGACTGACGGCTATGTTAACTTTTTCTTTTAGATCATTCGAGATGGTCAGTGAAAATTCCTGTGAACCCTCTTCCACATCAAAATCAATCATGAATAATGGATTATCCAGCGTGGCAGTACCATTATAGCTTGCAGGTGCGTGCTGGATTGCTGCCAGTTCCTTTACCGGTTTGAATTTCAATTCCCACGTGTTCATTTTTTTTTCAAGAACCACTTCGCGCGGTAAGGTGGTAGCGCTTCTCCAGGCCACCGTGGGCACTAAATTCGCATATTGCCAATTGCTCATCCATCCGATAAATAATCTTCGGCCATCACTGGCAGGAATATCCGACCAGGTAACCCCTGCATAATTATCTGCTCCATAATCTATCCAGCGTGTAACCGTATCCTGAGGTGTGAAACTCTTTCCATCAAAATCACCAATAAAATATTGCGTTGCCGATCCGCCTTGGGGTCCACCCGGATTGATGCTAACGAACAATACCCATTTTGAATCTCCTTCAGTATCCTTCAACAAAAATAAATCAGGGCACTCCCATACACCACCATGCGCTCCAAGGGTGTTGCCAAACTCACTTAGCTTACTCCACTTTTTCAAATCGGGTGAGCCATAAAATTCAATATGGTCTTTTACTGCCAATGTCATTACCCATTGGTTGCTCACCTCATTCCACGAAACTTTAGGATCTCGGAAATCGCGAATGCCCGGATTAGCCAGCACCGGATTGTTTGCATACTTCGTCCAAGTACGTCCTTTATCCACACTATATGCAATGCCTTGTGTTTGAAAATCATTACGACCCGCACGTTCACCTTCCGGATCGTGATACGTGTAGACGGCTACCATTGGTGGAGTTTCTGCTGTGCCCAGTGCGCTTGTATTATTCCAGTCCACAACAGCGCTTCCGCTGAAAATATACCCAAGCTTATCAGGATACAAAGCAACCGGAAGATGCTCCCAGTGAATCAAATCCTCACTGACAGCATGACCCCAGTGCATAGGACCCCATACCGTACTGTCTGGATAATGCTGATAGAATAAATGATATTCACCTTCATAATACACCATACCATTCGGATCATTCATCCAGGCAGTTTGTGGTGTAAAGTGATACTGGGGACGAAAGGCTTCGAAGGCTGATGTGCCGAATGAATTTTCAGAACTCTTATTTTGCTGACAAGTACTGAATGATATTACAATGATTACTAAAACTGGCCAGAATCTCATTTTTCTAAATTTTATTTTAGTGACCTCTCAGACATGACAAACAGATGAAATTTCATTCGGTAGAACAAGGGCTTTAAGCAATTCCAAAAAAGCGTAAGCTAAAATTCCACAATTATTTCATAATTATGAAACCAGGACGGGTTGAATGAATTAAACCGGAAACCATCTGCCAGAAGATCAACTTTTTAACGGTTTATTGTTTTCAGTTAGTACTAAATTCCAATTAAATGAATCGTGAAGAATTTTTAAAACAAATTGGCACCGCAGCCCTTTTAACCTGCACAGGTTGTAGCATTTTTACTTGCAGTAGCGATGACACAGATCCCGCTCCCTCCAATGTAGATTTTACACTTGACTTAACGTTGAGTCAGAATAATGCATTGAATACGGTGGGTGGATCAATATCCGCCAATGGAATCATTATCGCCCGATTGAGTACTACTGAATTTACTGCCCTAAGCCGGGCCTGCACGCATCAAGGCACACCGGTAAATTATCGCTCCGCCCAGCAGGATTTCTTATGTCCCAATCACGGAAGTATTTTCGATAAGAATGGTGTTGCTATAAAAGCTCCTGCCACTTCTCCGTTAAGAAAATATAACACTGCATTAACCGGAACGAACCTTCGGGTGTTTTCCTGAAACTATTTAGTCCAATAGTCAATCACCGTTACTTTATCAAGGTGTGGTTTCAATACTTCCACGAAGGCCTGGTGATCTGGATGAACAAGGTAATCATCACGGTCTTTGTCGCTGTGAAAGGTGGCGAAGAAGCAATGCGTTAATCCCTGGTTCAGATTTTCAGGACTTGTGTTGGTGCCCCATTCAAAATCTTTGATCAGACTGATTTTTCCTTTTAATGCAACGAAAGCATCTTCTACTTTCTTTACGTCTTCAGGTGTGGCTGTATCGGCAAATTTAAACAGCACCACGTGGCGCAATACTTTCTGCGGGTCTTCGGATTTAGTTTCAGGTGAACAGGAAATCATAATGAGAGAGAATAGAATGAGATAAAACGTATTTTTCATAAGGGTAATTTGTTAGACATATAACATGCTGATGACAACCACAATTTAGAAGGTTCAAGTTAGTATAGTAATGGCATTCCACAAACAGATTCGCCCGTGTAATAAGGCTTGCAATATGTATTTCTTTCGGATATTATTGTTCACATTGTAACCTGACACACATTTCTTTAAAGTAGTCTGTTTCAAAAAAATATCAATGACATCCATTGGACTGGATTTAGGAGGCACCAAAATTTCAGCAGCCCTTTTTGACGAAACCGGGGAAGCCCTTTATAAAACAAGAGCGGAATTGAATGAGGCTACTGGTTACGAAGCAGGCGCGAAAATAACCTCCTTGCTAAAGGAAGTTTTACAGGAAGCAAGAAGGTTAAATCATCAACCCAATGGCATTGGCATTTGCGTGCCCGGCATTGCCCACCGCACAGGCGAAGTATGGGCACCCAACATAAAAGGCTGGGAAAACTATCCGCTAAAAAAAGAAGTAGCGTCATTCTTTGATCATGAGTTCCCTGTTTTTATTGATAGTGACCGGGCCTGCCACATCATGGCGGAAGTCTGGAAAGGAGCAGCTAGCAATTGCAGCGATGCAATATTTTTAGCAGTAGGCACCGGCATAGGAGCCGGCATTCTTGCCGATGGTCACATATTGCGGGGTGGCCACGATATTTCTGGAGCAATCGGGTGGATGGCGCTCAAGCCAGGGTTCCAACCGCAGTACAAAGAGCGCGGATGTTTCGAATCTCATGCTTCTGGTTTTGGTATTGCTGAATGTGCAAAGCAACTTCTACTTGAAGGCCGCGATAGTATCATGCAATCCAGACGTGATCAGCCTGATGGCTGCAGATGTGTTTGATGCATACGAACAAAAAGATCCAGTTGCCTGCCAGGTGATAGACGAAGCGATTCTATATTTAGGCATGGCCACTGCCAACCTGGTTAGCATCTTTAATCCTGAGAAAATAATTTTTGGTGGTGGTGTGTTTGGTCCTGCGGTTAAGTTCATCGACCGGATCTATGAAGAAGCCGTGCAATGGGGACAGCCCATCAGCATGAAGCAAGTGAAATTTGAACCATCGCAGTTAAGTGGAAATGCAGGCCTGATCGGTGCGGGGTATCTCGCTTTGAAAAATGGAAAACTATAATCTATCCCCATCATGAAAACCAGCAAACTTGTTTTCTATTCTGCCTGTCTTGGGATGTTGCTTTTTGGTATGGTGATGATTACGCTCGGTTCAATCCTGCCGTCTGTTGTACAAAAATTTAATCTTGCTGAAATTGAAGCAGGCTCTCTGGTTTCCATTTTACCATTCGGCATACTGGCGGGATCAATTTTATTCGGCCCCATCGTTGACCGATATGGATACAAATCATTGCTCATCGTTTGCTCATTGCTGGTTTTGCTTGGTATGGAGGGAATTGCCTATGCAGACACGTTAACGATTCTCAATATCTCTGTCTTTCTCATAGGTTTTGGTGGTGGTGTTTTGAACGGTGCTACCAACGCACTCGTGGCCGACATCAGCGATGAAACCAAAGGCGCTAACCTGAGTCTGCTCGGTGTGTTCTACGGACTTGGTGCATTGGGCATGCCAACGGTACTTAACGTGTTGAAAAATGTTTTTTCAACTGAAGGAATAATTTCTTCCGTTGGCGGATTTATTTTCATCGTTGCCGTTTTGTTTTTCTTTGTGCCCTTTCCAAAACCAAAACTTGCGCAGGGCTTTCCAATAAAAGATGGTGTCAGGTTGTTGAAGTCACCTGCCTTGCTGGTGGCAGGCATGTTTTTGTTTTTTACTTCCGGCATGGAAGGCATTGCCAATAACTGGCTTACTTCCTGGCTCGAAAAAGTACGGTCAATCGATTCGGGCAACGCCTTGCTGGCCTTATCATTGCTCGCTGTGTCACTCACAATTTCGAGGTTATTCTTAGGCAGGATTCTGAAAATCTTCTCAACACAAAAAATATTTTTCATCACCCTCTTTACCGGAATTGCTGCGGTGTCTATTTTGTATGTTGCCACCAGTTTTGTGGCCATCCTTTGCGGGATCATCTTGCTGGGCGTTGGCATGTCGACAGGCTTTCCGCTGATGCTGGGATATGTGGCGGAATTATTTTCAAATCTATCAGGCACGGCATTCAGTGTAGTGCTCGTGATTGCACTTACCGGCAACATGATCATCAATTATTCAATGGGCGTGGTATCGCAGGAACATGGCATGAGTTCGTGGCCATTATTACTGATCGTCTGCCTCGCTGCCATGGTGATCTTACTCTGGGTTTTTCTACTTTTAACACGCAATAAATTATCATCTAAATCATAAACAATAAATACTATGCTGGCACTGGAATGGCTCAAGAACGCAAGAAGTGTGATGGATAACATTGAATCCACACAAATGGACAACATTAAAAAAGCGGCCACTGCAATGGCCGATGCAATCGAAGCAGGAAGATGGGTGCATACCTTCGGATGTGGACATGCAACGATACCCGTAGAAGAAATGTATCCGCGCATTGGTGGCTTTGTAGGATTTCATCCGATCATTGAACTACCTCTTTCATTTTTCACTCATATCGTTGGCGACATGGGCATTCATCAGTTCCTTTTTCTCGAGCGTACCGAAGGCTACGGACAAGAAATCATGAAGAGTTACGATTTCAATCCGAAAGACTGCATGTGGATATTCTCGCACTCCGGTATCAATAACCTGAACATTGATGTGGCGCTGGAAGCAAAGCGCAGGGGAATGAAAGTAATTGTATACGGATCGGCCGAAGCATCGAAAGCAAAAAAGACAAGACACTCTTCAGGAAAATCATTATTCGAGGTAGCAGACCTGGTTGTTGATTCATGCGCTCCGCTGGAAGATGCATCCGTGCCCTTGAAAAAACATGTGGATAAAGTGGGTCCTGTTTCCACGCTGGCTTTTGTAACCACGGTGTGGCTTACTATTACCACGGTAGCTGAAATCCTGGAAGAACGTGGTGTAAAAATGTACATCCATCCTTCGCACAATGCCGGTGACAACACTGCTATGGACAGACTCAACGAAGCGCTTGATCAATACAAAAAGAAAGTGAAAGAGTTATAATCGTACTGTTTTTTGAGCACAATAAACGCGGGGTTCTTTTTGAAGAGCCTCGCGTTTTTTTTAGTTGAGAAGAATCTGAAACGGTGGGCAGGTTTCTATCGATCCGAGAATGATGAGGATGCCAGCGAAGCATCCTTTCAAGATTTTTTAAAGTTAGGTGGATAAGCATTTCAACCTAAAGCTCAAATCCTATGATGGATTGTACAGTACCCTGAAGTACTACGATATGTACCATTCACGATGGGCTAAAAAACTTCATTTGTGAATGATATCAGATCTTACTTGGCATTTATAATGAAACCTAACGATCAACACGTTTATTTTTTAAAGTAATTTGACTCCATCGACCATCCAATGCTTTACCTCGCAATCGCTAAAATGCGTATGATTATTGATTTACAATGATATAAGAATCAAACATTAATATTTGCTTAATAAAGACTTTAATTTCATTTACGGTAAAGTCTTGTAATTTTACCTAACTGATTCTATCATTCTTACCACCCCTAAAAAGTTTGCAAATACTAAACTTTTTTTAGTATTTGTGAACGAATCCTTGAATCGAAGTAATGCCCGTTTTCAAATTAACTCCATGAGTCAACCCCATTTCTTGAATAGATCAAGATTCTTATTTATTACATGGTGTCTGATCGCTTCCTTTGGGGCATACTTCTGCATGTACGCATTCCGAAAACCTTTTGCTACCGGATTATATGAAGGGTTAGATCTATGGGGCATCGGTTATAAAACCGTTTTGATTGTTTCTCAGGTTTTTGGTTACATGATTTCCAAGTTTTCCGGCATCAAAGTTATTTCAGAACTAAAGCCAGCCTCCAGAATCAAACTCATTATTGTTTTAATAATAATTGCAGAAGGTTCGCTTTTGTTGTTTGGACTGGTGCCACATCCCTATAATTTTGTTTTTCTATTCATCAATGGGTTGCCTTTGGGAATGGTGTATGGTGTGGTATTCAGTTTTCTTGAAGGTCGCAGATTTACTGAAATGATAGCGATGGGCCTCAGCATCAGTATAGTGGTAGCATCCGGAATTTTGAAAACCATTTATATTGAAATCCATCAAATGCTTCCTGCCGTTTCTGAATTCTGGATGCCTGCTTTTATGGGGATAATTTTTTTGCCTCTATTCTTTCTCTTTACCTGGATGTTGTCTGTAATTCCTTCACCCTCCCAAGAAGATATTGCTTTACGAACCAGCAGGAATCCGATGACCGATGCAGAAAAGCGTCACGCACTGAAAGAATTCGGATTCCCGATTCTGTGCTTCATCATCATCTATTCCTTGTTGGCCACTGTACGTGATTTTCGCGATAACTTTGCCATAGAAATCTGGAGCGAGATTGATGTTAACTGGTCAAGCAGTGATTTATCCAAAACAGAAATGATAGCCGGGCTTTTTGTTCTTGGCGTGATCGGCAGTTTATCGCTGATTAAAAGTAACCTTACGGGATTCCGGTTCACCAATATAATCGTTCTTGGTGGTCTACTCATCAGCGGTATCGCTACATTGCTTTTCCAGGTTCATGCTATAAATGGATTTTACTGGATGTTGTTTATCGGTACGGGAATGTTCCTGGCATACACCGCTATTCAAACGGTGGTGTTTGAACGTATGATTGCTCTTTTTAAGATAAAAGCAAATGCCGGTTTCTTTGTTTATATCTGCGACAGTTTTGGCTATCTGGGAAGTGTAGCCCTGCTACTCTATAAAGAATTCTTTAGTAAAGAGATGAATTGGTCCACCGTACTCATTCAATTTATTTTTATCCAGACAATTATAGGCCTTTTATTACTTGGTTTCAGTACGTTATTCTTTCACCAACGAGCACTGGCATTAAAAAAATCCGTAATCATTAACAATAAATCAGTTTAGTATGAAGAAACTTCTTTTCACCCCAGGCCCTCTTTCCACATCAGACACCGTAAAACAAGCCATGCTGGAAGACATGGGTTCACGCGATTATGTTTTTATGAACAGCATAAAAGAAATCCGTGATGGACTATTACACCTGGCCCATGTTTCAAAAGCTGAAGGTTATGAGTGCGTGATTGTACAAGGCTCAGGTACCTTTGGTATTGAAAGTGTTGTAGGCAGCGTTGTCGGGGCAAATGATGTACTTGCTGTGCTGGCCAATGGGGCTTATGGTGAACGGATCATTAAAATGGCCTCGATTCAAAAGATGAATTGCCTGCCGCTTCGCTTCGATGAAGATGAAATCGTAACACCCGAAGCCACAGCAAAATTTCTGGAAGCACATCCGGAAATAACACATGTGGCCTGTATTCACAGCGAAACCACAACTGGTTTATTTAATCCAATAAAAGAAATTGGCGCGGTGTGCAAAAAATTCAATAAGGTTTTTATTGTTGATGCCATGAGTAGTTTTGGTGGTGTTGAACTGGATATGAAGGAATATAATATTGATTTCCTGGTTTCATCATCCAATAAATGCATAGAAGGCGTTCCCGGATTTGCCTTTGCTCTGTGTAAAAAATCGGAACTCATCAAGGCAAAAGGACAGGCCAGAAGTTTAAGTCTGGATTTATTTGATCAGTGGGCCGGACTGGAGGCCAACGGGCAGTTTCGCTTCACACCACCAACGTTGAGTATTATGGCATTTCGCCAGGCAATGCGCGAGCTCGAGGCAGAAGGTGGCATTAAAGGACGCGAAAAAAGATACCGCGAAAATAAATCTGTTCTGGATGCGGGCATGGCAAAGCTTGGCTTTAAATTATATCTGAAGCCTGAAATTCAAGGGCACATCATCACTTCTTTTTTATACCCTGAAAGACCCGAATTTTAATTTCGAACGCTTCTACAAAAAATTAAATGACAGAGGCTTTATTATTTATCCAGGAAAACTTTCAAAGGCAGATGCTTTTAGAATTGGAAACATCGGACAGATTTTTCCTGATGACGTGCGGGCATTGATTAAGGGTATCCATGAAGTTGTTGAGGAAGATAAAATCCAGGTCATTTAATCTCAGAAACAAGGCGTCTGGATATCTTTGAAATACCAGACATTTTTTTGTTCTGAAGGTTGTGTATACGCCAGAAGTAAATTTGGCATGAATGGAATGTGTAAGAAAATAAAATTGTATTTTCAGTTACCATCTTTTACGCTGGTTCTGAAAAAAATCATGAATGGTATTGAGTCCGCCCAAACGATAAGTGGTACTTTTAATCAAAGCATCCCATGAAACAGAAATCATCCTACATAATCCTTATTGCCAGCATCCTGTTGGTTCTCTGGTCTTGTGCCCAGGCGCAAGTTCAAAGTGAATCATTTCTATTTGGCGATGCCCTCCCCAACGCTCCCGAATTATCGGCACGGGGAGAATATAAAGTGGGTGTTCGCACGCTGGAATTTATTAATAAAAATCAAGTGGATGTTCTTAATTCAAAGAATGGTATAGATCCACTTTATGACAGACGCCTGAAAGTAGAAGTCTGGTATCCCGCAGTTATTCCAGCTAATAAAAAGGAACTGGTTACCTACGATCAGGTAATGGGTCGTTCCAATGATCCAAAACGGCCACTCATTCCATTCACGTTTAAAGGGCGGGCATTGAGGGATGCGGTACCCGTTGCAAATCAGGGATCATTTCCATTGATAATTGTTTCACATGGCTATCCAGGTTCACGATTGATTTTTACATACCTCACCGAGAACCTGGCTTCGAAGGGTTATGTGGTAGCGTCCATCGATCACATGGAATCTACCTTTCGTGATTTAGCCGGATTTCCAAGTACATTACTCAACCGTGCGAAAGACCAGCTCTTTGTTTTAAATCAAATGGATGAGCTGGGGAAGTTATCTTCAAAAAGTTTTCTTGCCGGCCTGGTGGATGTCAACACTACCGCGCTTGTCGGTTACTCCATGGGTGGTTATGGCGTGTTGAATGCAACCGGAGCAGGATATAGTCCGCAAATGCTCACACAATTCGCAACACTTTCGGGAGGCAGCAAAGCCATTGAAGTGCGAATGACCAGTCACCCAGACTATATTAAAACAATAGATCCGCGTGTGAAAGCGGTTGTTGCTTTTGCTCCTTGGGGAATGGAACGAGGCCTGTGGGATGCCGAAGGGTTAGCCGGTGTGAAAGTGCCCGTGTTTTTTATTGCCGGAAGTATGGATGATGTTTCAGGATATGAGAAAGGAATTAAATCAATCTACACAGGTGCCGTTAATTCTGATCGCTACCTCCTGACTTATGAAAACGCGCGTCATAACACAGCACCTAATCCTCCGCCTGCAGAATCGTTAAAGCCTGAACTTGTAGATGAGTTTAATTTTTATGCTGAACCTTCGTGGAATGAATACCGCATCAATAACATCAACCAGCATTTTGTAACGGCATTTCTGGGAATCCATTTAAAGAAAAGAGATTACCAGAAGTATTTAGACCTGAACGAAAATTCAAACGAAAAAACCTGGAATGGATTCAAGCCCAGATCAAGTGTGGGACTTCAACTGATGCATTTAAAAGCAGGAGAATAAGTGTACTCATTGCCAATTTCATGCAGATGATTTTTCTGCCTACACCTTTCTCTACAATGATTCATTTATTTTTAAACCCCAGGAATTATCCGCTCATCTTCTGAGATCGGGCTATCGCACATTTAGTCAGCCATTCATTACTGAACGGATCGATTTTTCCAAAACGATTAAGATTAAATGGAGTGAAATCAAATGGGTTTGGTTTATCAGCGGCAAGTTCCGCGAAAGCGAGACCTACACCACCCGAAACGGAAATGCCAGCACCGGCACAGCCCGTGGCAAATAATAAATTTTGTATTCCATCGGGCACACCCATAGAAAGATTGTTGTCGGGCGTATAACCTGAAAACCCTGCGATATAATGTCTGAGCCCGATGTCATGAACGGTTGGGAAGAAACGCGCCAGCTTGCCGATCACTTCAGAGAGGTCATTCATGCCTCTGTCAGGACTGAAAGAAAAATGGCTGATGTCAGATGGAATATCTCTCGGAGAAGTCACGAACGATTTTGATTCTCTGATACCGAATAACAAACTTCCCCAGTCGGGTCTTGCATACGCCTGGACATCGGGCAATAACACGATGGGAGAATTCTCAGGAAACATTTCATGGCGTTCGGTAATCCAGTATTGACTGCGCACGGGAGCCATCGGTAAACTAACGTCTGCCTGTGCTGCGAGCAGCGGTGCCCACGCACCAGCAGCAATAATCACTTTATCAGCAAGAATTTTTCCATTCCCAGTTTCAACACCAACCGCAGTGTTGCCATCCATCAATAAATTTTTTACTTCAACTCCTTGCCTGATATCCGCTCCTTGTTGTCTGGCGCACCGGCCATAAAATGTTCCGAGCAAGTAGGGATCGCAATAGCCTTCACCAGGCATGAAACCTATTTTAATGGCTTCATCCGTGTTTAGCCAGGGAGACATTTTATGTGCATCTTCTGAAGAAACATAATGTGCAGGCTGATGAAACTGTGTTGCCGTACTCATGAGTTCTTCCAGATCACTCACACGTTCTTTACTGGCAGCCACGTGTAGCACGCCTACATATTTCATTCCCATAGATTCACCCAGCTGCTTTTCCATTTCAGAAATTGCCTTATAGGTTTCCAGCGAAAGAGGAACAAAATGTTTTTTAGAACGAATGCGTGTTACTAAAGCTGCTGCACGGCTCGTGGCCGCATTGCATAGTTCATTCCGCTCGAGAACGATGATTTTTTTTCCGGGATTATTGCGTGTGTAATAGTAGGCGATGGCACATCCGAATATACCTCCTCCAACTATTACCACGTTAGCCTTTTCAGGACTCATACATTACCACGGCAACGAGAATGTCTTTACAAACGTGAAACACTTGATAGCTTCTACTACGCCTTCTTTAATACCGAGGCCAGAATCTTTTATTCCTCCAAAAGGTGAACTTTCAATCCGGTAGCCTGGCACTTCATTTACATTCACAGTGCCCACGCGCAAGCCTTTCACTGCCTTAATAACGTTCTCCATATTGTTGGTTATGATGGCCGATGACAATCCATAGGCTGTTGAGTTGGTGAGCGCTATGGCATCGTCCAGATCTTTTATAGCCATGATGGGAGCAAGCGGTCCGAAAGATTCATGCACTACCATGTCACAATTGCGAGGTACATTTACAATTACCGTTGGTTCCATCAGTGCACCATTTCGTTTCCCGCCAAGGGCGACTTCAGCGCCTTGCTCTACTGCTTTTTTTACTACTGTCTCCAGGTAAATCGCAGCTTGTTCGTCAATGACGGTGCCTACTTTTGTTTCCGGATCGGCAGGGTCTCCGCACTTGTATTCTTTTGCTTTCTCAATAAATCTCTTAGTGAATTCTTCCAGAATGTTTTCATGGACTAAAATTCTTTTCACTGCAGTGCATCGCTGGCCTGAGTTGCGAAAAGAACCTTCGGCAGCAAGGGTTACGGCAAGATTCAAATCTGCATCTTCCAGGATGATGATCGGGTCATTGCCACCAAGCTCTAAAACAACTTTTTTATAACCGGCCATTTGAGAAATCTTCTTTCCTACGGCAACACTTCCTGTAAAAGAAACCAGATCAATGCGTGCATCCTTCACCAGCACTTCGGCTACTTCGCTGGTTGGTCCAAGCAGAACGCTCAGCATATAGTGTGGAAGGCCTGCTTCATAAAGCAGTTCACAAAATTTAATAGCGGTGAGCGGAGTTTTTTCGGAAGGCTTTAATATGATGGGCGTTCCGGCAGCAATGGCGGGAATGATTTTATGTGCCACCTGATTTAACGGATGATTAAACGGTGTGATTGCCACGGCTATGGTAAGTGGCTCCCGCAGAGTGAAAATTTTCCGCTGTTTTCCGCTGGGCGATATATCGCACGAGAAAATCTGACCATCATCTTTCAGGCATTCCATTCCTGCGAACATGAGTACATCATGCGCCCTTCCCACCTCATAATTTGTTTCTTTCATGCAAAGACCAGACTCTGCAGATATAGTCTGGGCAAAGTCATCTTTTCTTTCCATCAATAATGCGCGCGCTTTATCTAAAATTAAAAAACGCTCATATCTGCTCAGTGGTTTGCCCCCATTCAGGCCGGCTTCAATGGCTGCATATGTTTCCTCTTTTCCTGCCAGCACGACTGAGCCAACTTCCCGTCCGTCATAAGGGCTATGGACAGTCAGGATATTGTCGGACTTTATTTTTTTGCCAGCAACATAGCAGGCGAGCTGCCTTGAATCGTTGGTATGTTTTAATCCTTCGGAGGTGGTGGGTGCATTCATGGCTATCTTATTTTTGAGTTCCGTTAATGGTAAAATCAAATACATCAAAATTGCGAGGGTCTCCTCCTGCTCTCATTCTATACTGATTCGTTAAAGGATGTGAGATAATAAAAGGCACCATCTCTTCGTATCTTCCTCCGTGGGAACGCAAGGTTCCATCCAAGGCTTTTAAGTCATGATGTGCTGGTGTGCGGCCTACCACTACATCACGACCTGATAATACAACCAGGTCTCCGATCCTGTCAGCAGGTTGTTCCAGTATTCTTACTGCCGCTTCCTGATCATATACTTCGGTAATCCCAGGCTGCAGGGAAAGCCATTTTTTTACTTCTTCAATTTTCGATTTATCCGTAACATGAACTACTACATAAGAGCCGAGTGCTCCATGATGTTTTACATACGGATCTGTGATAGGGCAAATGACACGAAAGCCAGGGCCGAATTTTTTGGTCAGCATGGTTTCCACAAAGAGCACATGCGGTGTGCCATCGGCTTTTACTTTTGCATTCATACCATGATCGGCAGTAGCGCCTACGATGGCACCCAATTGCAACAGCTTTCCAAACTCTGCGTCCATCGCTTCATAAAATGCCAGTGACTCTTCCGCTTCCTGTGCATAGGTATGTTGCATGTAATCGGTGAGCGACAGGTATAGAAAGTCAGCCATCCCTTTTTCAATTAATTTTACTCCGGCACGCAATACAAACAAACTGGCATCCGCGCTGTAAATGGCAGGAGTAGGAATTCCAAGAATCTGCTCTGCGTTTTCTATTCCATGTGTTTCCTGCTTTGTCAGATTTGCTTTTTCCGCAGAGAAGGCAATGCCATTCAGTTTGTAAGAGAGGATATCTCTCAGTTTTTCTTTGGCTGTAACCACACCCACTTTTCTTCCTGCATTTGCAGCAGCAGCCAGAATAGTATCGGCACGGAGATATTCAGAAGAATTCATCATCACCTCCTGATCTTTGGCAGCATCATAGAAAAAATTACCACTGATACCGTGAACCGCGGGTGATACACCTGTAACGATGGAAGAGTTATTGACATTGGTAAAGGATGGCAGCGCACCACGGGCCATGCCACGATATCCATGGAGGGCCATGGTTTTCAAGTTGGGCATACGGTCATGAAGGAGGGTGGCATCCAGGTACTCATCGGCCGAACCATCAATACAAATAACAACAATAGGTCTGGCAGCGGGAGTGAACCGTATACCATTTACTTCAAAAGGATTGGTTTGAATATTCATTTGAAAAAATTTGAAAACAGACAAAAAATAACTCACAAGAGTTTAGCAAATATATATTTTTGTTTAGTATTAATATACAACTGAAATCAAACATTTGATCATTTTTCCGATGATCAAAACTGCCCGCTACGATGCTGATTCATATTCCGCCATTGGGGATAAAGAAATACACCACCAGTATTTGCGCTTCCGATTTGCCTGCGTTCGATAAAGTATGACCAAGACGTCCGTCAAAAAACAGGGAGCTGCCTTCCTCCAGCCGGTACTTCTTGCCATCGATTAAATATTGAACCGATCCCTTGATTATATATTTAAACTCATAAGCCTCCGTATGCACCATGGCAGCCCGCTTTGCACCCCGTTTCAATTCAAGCAATACGATGTCTATAGGAAGATTTTTAATATCCTTGGTAAGTATCCGCTTGTAGACGAATCCCTTCGCATTTTCTTTTTCGAATTTTTGATATTCCGTGGGCTCTTTAATAATTACTTTGGGAGCTTTGGCCATGGGGATGATATCCTTAAAGAACTCATTCAAATCAAGATTCAAGGCGCGTATAATGGCGAGCAAAACAGGTAATGATGGAATCGTCCGGTTGTTCTCAACTTGCGAAATCAATCCTTTGCTTACGCGCGCTTTGGTAGCAAGCTCCTGCACCGTTGCGTGCTTGTCTTTCCTTGCTCCTTTTATTTTATTACTGATTTGAAATAAGATATCGTCTTGCATAATAGTATTGTGAAAAATTCATTTACAGGGCTTCGTATTTTTTAGCGTGGTTTGATTTCTTCCTGGAATCTTCCAATCCACTTTATACCCGAAAAGGGCTTGCCTTCAATTTCCGCGTACGGGTCTGCAAATATATTTAGCGGTCCACCTTGTTGCCTCGGCATCATGTTCACATCACGGCCATGCGAAATCGTGAGGTAATCGTTGCTGAGAGTGCCAAACAGGTACTCCTTCAATTCAGGGTGCTTATCTGCCTCAGAAGCGTCTATGGTGATCCATCCGGGGCCTTGCACCCAGAACTTAGCCCAGCAATGCCAGTCTTTAATGATGTGATTGGGACGGGAAGCCCTCAACGGGATGCCAAATTCATGGTCTGCGGGAATTCCTGCTGATCGGCAAATTCCTATAAAAATGGAATGGTAGTCTGAACAATCACCTGTTTTGCTGTCGCATGCCCAAATGACGTCCCCGAGACCAGCCCCCGAGGCTTTATAATTGTAAACCATCATGCTGATCAGGTTATCGTAAATCTTTTTGGCAGCTGCTATGGGCGTATTGGGTAAATCCATGTCATCACGGAGTTTTATAATGGGCCCGTCTAACGGGATCAGGCGATTAGCCTGAAGATAAACCTGAAATCCCTCACCTGTCTTAACGTTGGGGAGTGGCGCCAGTTTTTTCGCTTCCAGTACCGTCTTTTCACGCAGGATCACTTTGTACGAGAATATGATCTTCACTGTATCTCCTTTATCCTCCCCCTTTGGACGATACCGCATATAAAAAATCTTGTTGCCATATTTTGGTTCGGTTGAAAAACTTCCACCCGGTTCACTGACCGACAGAAGCTGTACAGTCTGGCGATCGTCCGAAACGGGTACAGGTATCCAGATGTCAACCCCGTTGGTATTTTGTGGAATGCCTGTAAGGTAACAGGTGTAAGTAAAATCGAGATAACGTGGATCGCTTACCTGGCCATAAGCCGGGAACAAAACCAAAGCAGCCAATAAAACTCCGATGAATTTCATGGCAGTTATTTTTTTTATACACTTAGTCATCCCGAAAAGTTTAGTATTTGTAAAAGTATTTATTTCAACGCATTTCTCAGACTGTCAATAATCCAGTCGCAATCATCTCTTGTTATTGTGAGCGAGGGTCGCATGGTGATAATATTTCCTTCAATTACTTTAAAGGCTATTCCCTGCTGCAGGCAGTGATACATAATTTCTTCTGCCTCGTGTGTTGCCCGCTCTTTTGTTTTCCTGTCTCTCACCAGATCAATTCCGAGGTGAAGTCCTTTGCCTGCAATATTACCAATAGAGGGAAATTCATTTTTCAATTCCTCCAGACCTGCTTTTAAATAGTCACCGAGTTTAGCTGATTGTTCAACCAGATTATGCTGCTCGATAAATTCAATTTCAGCTAAACCAGCTGCCGAACACAACGGATTTTTCTCATGGGTGTAATGACCAATCGAGCGATGCTGCAAAACATTATACTGATCGCGGGTAACAATACCCGCAAACGGAACAATGCCCCCACCCAGTGATTTACCCAGCACCAGCACATCGGGTGTAACAAAATGCTCACTGGCAAACATTTTTCCTGTCCTTCCAAATCCTTCAATAATCTCATCGAAGATGAGGAAGATGCCATAACGCTGGCACAGATCTTTCACACTTTTCCAGTAATGTTGCGATGGAACAACAGGCGTAGCTGATATAGGTTCGCCAATGATGGCTGCTACGTCTGGGTTGCGTTTCAGTATATTGGTTATCTGCCGGATGTACTCATCATCAATGCGTTCTTCTTCTGAGTATCCCCAGGGATTCCTGTAATAATTCGGGAACTCCACATGAAAAGCTCCTGGAACCATGGGGCCGTTTCCAACATTGAAGTGTTCTTCTCCGCTCACGCTGGCAGATTGAAATCCTGTGCCATGATAGGAGTCCCAGTACGAAATTGTTTTCCATCGCCCGGTGATCTGCTTGGCCAGCATAATCGCCATCTCAATAGCTTCCGATCCTCCCGGACAAAATAAAACCCTGTTTAATCCATCAGGAGTAATCTCTGTTAATTTCTTCGCCAGTCTGATGGCTGGAATATTGGTATACCTTCTGGGTGTAAAGGCAAGGCCTTCTTGTAATTGTTGAATTACTGATTCAATTACTTTTGGATTCGAAAAACCAGCATTGTGTACTCCGTTGCCGTGCAAATCGAGATACTTCTTTCCGTGGAGATCAAAAATATAAGCACCTTCTGTCTTTGAAAGAACATTCATTACCGGAGTGGACAATGCCTGATGCAAAAAGTACTGGCTGTCTTCCTTGATCCAAAACCGGGTTTGTTCGTCTAACGTTGCATGATACGCATTCCTCAATTCGGTCGTATTAATATCCCCTTGTTCATTTGAAATACCTGATGCCATAGAATTGATTTTTTAATCTCCCTAATTCAAGGATGGGAGTAATATTATGAAAGAAATACGCAAATACATTTACCACATACATGAAATAATTGGAAAGATAAAATCCGCTGGCAAGCCGATAGAATGATTTATGAATTTCATAACACTCCTTGTCTTTTCTGATATTTCTTGTTTACACCTTGCCTTTGAAAATCCAACAAGGTTTAACAACCTATTTTCATCTCTTAAAAGTGAGAAAATAAAGTTTTAACACAATGCTGTATTTTTTCTTTAAACTTGCCTATAATAAATTAGTACTCATGAACGATTCACCGAACGGGACAGAAGGCGACCTTAATATTTCCGAATCACGCAAAGTATGGAATGAAAATATTCAAGATGAAGCAACGCGGCATTATCTGGATGAAGATGCCCGCTGGTTTATTCATCAGTCTTTGTCAACACCCTGCCTGGATGTACTGGAATCCTGCGAAGGCATTTACCTGACAGACATCCGCGGCAAGCGTTATATGGACTTCCATGGAAACAATGTTCATCAATTGGGTTATCGCAATCCATACATAGTTGAAAAGATTAAACACCAGCTGGATGTTTTACCTTTCTCCCCTCGCAGGTTTACCAATGTGCCGGCTATTAACTTAGCCAAAGCGCTGGCTAATTTATTTCCCGAAGATCTGAATCGTGTCCTATTTGCCCCGGGTGGAACATCAGCCATCAGCATGGCGCTGAAACTCGCGCGCATTGTAACCGGCAAACACAAATTAATTTCCTACTGGGATTCCTTTCATGGCGCTTCGCTGGATGCGATTTCTGCAGGTGGCGAGCATGAATTCCGTAAGGGTATGGGACCACTGATGCCTGGCGTAGAACGAATACCTCCTCCTACGTCCTATCGCGGACCTTTTTCAACTACCGATGATACGCCCTATGCTGACTATCTTGAATATGTAATTCAAAAGGAAGGCGATATCGGAGCATTTATTGCAGAAACAGTTCGCAACACCGATGTGCAGATTCCATCTCAAAAATACTGGAAACGTGTTCGCGAAATTTGTACCCGTCATAATGTATTACTTATTCTTGATGAAATTCCCATTGCGTTTGGCCGGACCGGAAAAATGTTTGCCTTTGAACATTATGACATTGTGCCCGACATCGTTTGTCTTGGCAAAGGTCTGGGCGGTGGTATCATGCCGATGGCAGGCATCGTTGCGCGCGATTCGTATAACATTGCTCTCGATGTTTCACTCGGTCACTTTACGCACGAAAAAAATCCACTGGGCAGCGTAGCCGGCCTGGCTATGCTGGAATACATGGAAAAAAATAACATACTGGAAAAAGTGCAAGCCGATTCAATCTTTATGAAAGAGCAGTTAGGACTCTTGAAGCAAAAATTTCCATTGATCGGTGATGTTCGGGGCGCTGGGTTACTATGGGGAATAGAACTGGTAAAAGATCATGCCACCAAAGAAAAAGCAGTAAAAGAAGCAGAGCGGGTAATGTATGAATGCCTGCAAAACGGATTGAGTTATAAAGTTTCTCAAGGCAACGTACTGCAATTATCTCCGCCCCTCATCATTTCCAGACAACAATTAAAAGAAGCACTGGATATTCTGGAAGCAGCATTGACAAAAGTTACTGGCGGGTAATCAGTTTTGTTGTCTGCACAGGTGACCTTTGGGTGTTGGCGGCAAGGTTTGTGTTTGCGCATTGGTGGCTTATTAAAACCGCAACCTGTCCGGCAAACTTTATAAAATAAATACACTTTATACTTTGATGTCACGCTACCATTGCGCAAACATTGTTTGTAGCGCCTGGTCTTACTCGGTCACTATTGTTCTTCGTCAACCGCAATTTTGTCAGTCGAAATAGTCTCTCGCTTCTTACCAATATTGGAGATTAATATCACTAAGCCTGCCACAATAAATGGAATACTTAGCAGCTGTCCCATGTTTAAAATCATTCCTTCCTCAAATTCTACCTGGTCAATCTTGAAAAATTCGTCAACAAATCTTAAAGTAAAAAGTATGATTAGAGACCAACTGAAAAGTAATCCGTTTTTCATTCTGTCCCTTTGTCTATGCCAAACCAAAAACAAAACAAGAAACCAAATAAAGTAGTGTATAGCCTCATACAGTTGAGCAGGATGTCTCGGTATATTGTCCTGCATTGTAAAAATAAATGCCCATGGTAGATTTGTCGGTATGCCAATCATTTCCGAATTCATGAGATTACCTAATCTTATCATGCAAAAGGTTAATGATGCCACTATTGAAATTCTGTCGAGTGCCCACAAATAATTTACATTAGTCTTCCGTGCGAATAAGTAAATAGCTATCAGAATACCAATCACTCCACCATGACTTGCAAGTCCGCCCTCCCATATCATGATTATTTTGTGAGGGTTTTGAAAATAATGTACTGGGTCATAAAATAGTACGTGTCCTAACCGGGCACCTACAATTGTTGCGACCACCATATAAATTGTCAACGTGTCTATCTCTGAAACTGGTCGTCCCTCTTTTTTATAAATGAAATACATTATCTGTTGACTAATCAGGAATGCCGCTGCGAAAAGTAGTCCATACCACCTAACCGGATGATTAATAATTGGAATGGTAAATATGTCTGGGTTTATGTCCCATGTAATGTAAGTCATTACGTTTACTAAACTCATTCCTGTCGCTTTATTCTTTAATCGATAGTATCAATTGTCAACAAACCATGCGCTACGGACGTTTGTGTTTGCGCAGTGGTGGGCTTTCGAAGCCGCGTCCTGTCCCCGACACAAAACGTTGAACGAAGATAAAACTTAAAATCAACTCGTCACGGCAACATTGCAGAAACATTGTTTTGGCCGCTGGCCATTCGTCCGTGACTTAAGAGAAATCGATGTTTGCATTTGCTTCAAAACCTCCACACTTCCATGTCGTCATGCGTAAACGGTCCGCTTTCATTTCTTTTTGTATTTGACATCCGTAAATTCTCCACGGGATGAAAAAATGGTCGTCTCGGTCAAAGTTTTTTTTGAAGGTTCTCGTTTTACCAATAAACTATCCACTTAAAATTTGTCGACCGAACCTGTCTGCGGAGTGGAAAGTTATTCCGTTACCCAATGAAAACCGTTCTTTATCAGTCTGAAGTCTTTTATTTCAAGCAGTCGTCTTTTAGCGGTGATGAAAACAGAATCGTTTTTAATTTTACCACTAAGCTTTAAAACAGTAGAGTCAGACACCTCGAATTGGAATGGGCTCAATACTTGGCGTGCGATTAATATTGAATCCACTTTTATGTATGTACTTTCATCATAACCATACTCGCTGAATATCAATTGCTCGTTGATAGATAGATGTTTTTGACTTGGAAACATCAAAAGCTCTTTACTCTTTACTGATACAAACATATATGCAATGCTATCGCCCTGCAGGCGGATTCTCTCCCTTTTTCCTCCAATTACGATTTGGTTCCACCGTAAAGGGTTTTCACTTGATAAAGTGTCCTTATCTACAACAAAGCTTTTAACATCAAACACTCCAGATATTCCGGATTGAGCTTTGCTTATTTCTCTATCTTCATTTCGATGCTTATATCCAAAATAGTTCTTAACCAAAAAAATTAAGGAAAAGCCAATAAACAAAAACTTAACCACTGACTTAGAAATTTGCACCCATCGTTTTTTAAACACTGGTGCTTGTATGGGTGGAAGTGACGTAGCCTGATGCGTAAAGAAAAATTTAAACAACCGGTTTAGAAAGGGAAGCAAGAGGAAAAAAGTCATTACAAACAAAGCGGTAGGATAAATCTTCGCATGAACATCATAATTGAAATTTACCATTATCACATTGAGCAGCGTGCCAAGGGTAAGGAGTGCACCAACGATCATGGTTCTCCGGAACAGTAGTAATAATGCAGCGCTTTCGGCTATGCCAATAAAAATATTATACCCATACGAATATCCAAAAAAAGCCCAGGCCAAACTCATTGGCGTCAAATTTCCAACAGGCTCCGTCAATGTATAAAGCCCAAGATCAGGAAATTGCATTTTAAAAAACTTCTCTAACGCAAAAAGAAAAAGTGTTAATGCCAAATAATAGCGAATAATGACGGTGAGCCAGTAATACAGCGTTTCGTAATTTATGCGCTTCCTGTCCAATACGCTCCAAGCAATTGTTCCGATTACCGCAATTGCAGCCATAGTGAAATAAAGAAGGTAGATATAGGTTCTATCGTTATGTTGACCATCATACGGAGATATAATGGTGTAAGAAATATTGAACAGATTGTTCCCTACCCAAGAAATAACACCGTCTAAAAACCCTGCAAGGTTTCCCTCATAATAGAAATACTCGAAGACGGGATTAACAGACCAGTCGAGTAAAACGATAAACAGAATGAAAAAAATAAATGCGAAACGAAGTGCAATATTTTTATAAATGTTCCACGGTAAAATTTGTGCAGGTAAATTTTCCATATCTAGTTTCAAAGGTTATCCATTCGCTTTCTTTTACTGATGTAATACTCACCCATATACTTGTTCAACTGCATGTATTGAACAAATGTTCTCAATAATTCAGAATCCAAAAGTTTGAATTAGCTATCGTTTTTACTAAGGTCATTCATATTTGTCCATTTACAATTATATCTTCACTGTCCACGTAGTTTTGGCTTGCCGGCAACGTTTGTGTTTCTGCACTGGTGCCTTTCCGAAGCCGCGTGCTGTTGTAAGCTCCCACGAAACGATAGCGTTGAACGAAGAAAGACTTTAAACCAACTCGTCCCGCCACCAGCGCAAACATTGTGTTAGCAGCTGCCGCGTGTCACTCAACCTTACTCATGGGTGGAATTTTAAAGTTATAAAATCCACTCGTGTCCACTTGAAGTAACTTAAATAGTTCCGCTTCAAATTGTTCGTCTTTGTCAAATTCAAGAAAATATCCCCATGAATCACCTCTAATTGCAACAACACCATAATTGTCGTTAAAATAGATACTTTCTTCTTCGTCAGCCGCTTCTGGCATGTTATAGTCGTACTTTCTAATCTCGGTCTCTTGTCCACTTACTACGAAAATCTTCTTGTCCACCATTGGAGCATTAAAGTTGTAATAAGTTAACATGCTTTTATCAATCCTATTTATTCTAAAAACAAAATAGATAGTCGAATCTGATTTATATGAATATTTAATTGAGTCCTTGGTCAACTTTGTGACCATGTCGCCTTTAATTATTTCCTTTAGTTTATTAAACCTATCTAAATGTCGTATATCAATTTGTTGCCGGGTCTCGCTAGTGCAACCAATAGTCAAGATGGTCGTCAGTATTAGTAAAACTTTATTTTTCAATTTGTAGTTAGTTGAGTAGTTGTCCCATGCGTTTGCTGCCAACGTTTGTGTTTCTGCAGTGGTGCCTTATCGAAGCCGCGTCCTGTCCTTTAGCATTGCAATATAATTCAAAGTATCACCCAAAGCCGTAAATTCTGGAGGTAAACTTAAGGTAACGAAAGCAGAGGTGAACTATCGTCCTGTCAAGGTTAACTACCTATCGTGGGAATTAGTCCTCTGCTTTCTTAATTGAACTTTGCACCAATTAGAATTCTAGGTTCTCAGGCCTACTAAAGGTATTAGTTTAAGTTCAATCGCGTTACCGATAAAACCTCAATCAATATGAAAAAAAAAGGAAATGAAATCAAGTGGTACATCGGCATCGATGTATCGAGCGCAACACTGGATGTGAGCGTATGCGTTACAGGACAAGAAAAAGATCCTGCGCACAAGCGAATCAGCAACAACCAAACCGGTTTCAGGGAAATGATGGATTGGTTCAAGGGTTTATATGTGGAAGCAAAGCAGAGTTGGTTTTGTATGGAGTACACAGGAGTGTACAGTTTGGAGTTGAGTACATTTCTGAGCAAGAAGAAACTAAAACACACGATGTACTCGCCACTGCATATCAAACGCATGATGGGTGTAGTGCGCGGCAAGAACGACAAGGCAGATTCAAGAACCATCGCACGCTTTGCCTACTTATATCGGGATAGTTTAAAGGAAAGTAAAATGGCATCCACCACGCTACTTACCTTGAAAACACTGATCAACTTCAGACATTCAGTGGTGCGCAAAGAGCCGAGCTCAAGGCCGACTTGCATCGTATTGCACGACTGAGCCGAATAGCCGATGTGACTTATATAACCAAGGGTATCCATCGGGAAATAGAATTTTTAAAAGCAGAAATAAAGCGGGTGGAACTGCAAATCACTAAACTCATTGACAAAGATGAATTGGTAAAAACAAATTATGAGCTGGCAAGAAGTGTCCCAGGTGTGGGGATGATTGTGGCTGCATCGGTAGTAGCACAGACGCGCAACTTCGAAGCGTTTGATACCGCCCGCCAACTGGTGTGCTATGTTGGTTCAGCTCCTTTTGAATATTCATCCGGCACCAGTATCAAAGGAAAAACAAAAACACACCCGATCGCCAACCGGCAACTGAAAGCCCTTCTCACCAACAGTGCTTTTTCCGCTTTAAAATATGACAAGGAAATCAGAGCATACTATGATCGTAAAACAGAAGAAGGAAAAGCGCCAATGAGTGTAATTAATGCTGTGAGGTGCAAACAAATTTATAGGATATTCTCAGTGGTCAAACGGGGCACGCCATTTATTAAAAGAGCTTAAAAGTGAAACTCCAAAATTTACGGCTTTGGGACTTGGATTCTTCTTAGAATTCCCACGAAACGAAAACGTTGAACGAAGATAAAACTTAAAATCAACACGTCACGGCACCATTGCAGAAACATGCTGTGCATGTTGCACAACTACTTTATAAATATAGTAATGAAAATTATCTTGCAACATGCAAGGACGAAAAGCATTCGAAGAGAAACTCTTCACCAACTTCCAGCTATCCGATCGTGTGCCAGCGGATAATTTCTACAGGAGATTAAAGGAAACTTTAGACCTGCGGTTTCTTCGCAAGACTACCGCTCACTACTATGGCACCGAAGGGCAGGAAAGTATTGACCCAATGGTATTCTTCAAACTCATATTGGTGGGCTACCTCGAAAATCTGGGCAGCGACAGGAGAATCATCGCCACTGCCTCCATGCGGTTGGATATTTTATTTTTCATTGGCTACAACCTGGACGAACCGCTACCCTGGCACAGCACGCTTAGCCGCACACGTCAACTCTATGGTGAAGATGTTTTTAAAGATCTGTTCAAAAAGGTTCTCAAAATGTGCATCGATAAGGGAATGGTGTCGGGCCGCAGGCAAGCTGTCGATAGTGCGTTGATCAAAGCCAATGCTTCTATGGATAGCATTGCCGAAAAAGAAATCATGCAGGATGCCGGGGCCTTTGCTGATGAGTTAGTCGAAAATGACGAAGACAAACCTCAGAAAGTAAATGCCTACAAGAAAAAGAAAGTTGAAGAACACCATCGCTGGAAAGAGAAAGCCTATCACGGTAGGCCCGCCACGCGGTCTGACAAATTCAAAGAAGAACATTCCGATGATGTCAACCGCCCCAGGTTTCTGAGTAACCACACCCATTATAGCACTACCGATAAAGATGCACGCATCGCAGTGAAGCCCGGCAAGCCAAGGCAATTTAATTACCTCGCTCAAACCAGTGTCGATACTCAACATCATGTGATCACACACATCCAGGCTTATCATGCCGATAAAAAAGACAGCCAGTGTTTACCTGCTGTAATCAAAGGATTAAAGGAAAATCTTGAACCCGAAGGTTTGATCATAGAACAGATCTTAGCTGATACAGGCTACAGCAGCGGTGCTGCTCTCAAAGCTCTGGAACAAAACAACATTACCGGATACATTCCAAACTTCGGCCAATACAAACATGAACGGGAAGGCTTTACCTATCACAAAGAAGGTGACTACTACCAATGCACGCAAAACAAAAAACTGGTTTTCAAAAAAATCAAAGTCAACAACGGCTATGCAATGAGAGAATATCGCAGCTCACGAAAAGATTGTGCCAACTGCCCATTACGATCCACCTGCATTGGCAAATCGTTTGAAAAAAGTATTCGCGAAACAGCAGACAAACCCTACTATGATAAAATGCACGAACGTCTGAAAACTTCTTACGCACGTAAGATGAAGAAGCTCCGGCAAAGCACAGTAGAACCCGTGTTGGGTACTCTGATTAATTTTCTGGCAATGAAACGAGTGAACACCCGTGGCATTAAGCTCGCCAACAAATGCATGATGATGGCCGCTATCGCTTACAACCTGAAGAAGATGATGAAGTTCAAAAACAACCGACCGATGGCAGCCATCGCACAGATACCAAAAGATGCCGATCTCTTCTTACTATCTCTGTTTTTCCTCTCCAATTTTCTTCCATCATCGAAAAGTAAAATTTCAGACCGTTGATCAGGTTATCAACAGAGTTATTCACAAAATGAATTAAATGCTTTTTGATTTTATGAAACTCTTAGCTTAAGAGTAGTCGTGCAACAGTTACTGCTGTTGCCGGCTGTTTTACTTACACTCAAACTAATTTCTCGTCCCAAAGCTTGAGTTTTTCATTTACTTGTTTTGAAATTTCGTCCCACGTGTCAGGTTGTCCAGGGTGAATCCTTCATAACAATTTAAATATTTCATTGTCGAACTTTGAACTTGGTCCTTGTCGCCCCAAACTTGTTTTATAGCTAGCTCTAATTCATCGTCCGCGTGATTGATGTAGCTCCTTTCTAATTCAGTTAATTCAAATTCTCGTTGTACTGAGTATAATATTTCAAATCCTTTTTTGTAGTCAATTAGTCCGTCCTTTATGTAATTACTTACTGAGTCCAATTGTTGCCCTTCCTGAAATTAAAGATTTTGAGTTGTCTGCCAGAACCGTCTAGTAAATCGTTTATCTCACCGGTCGACTTTGAACCAATTAATGAAAGTTCAATTAAGTAGTCGTTAGGTTTATCTTTTCTTTTTATTTCGTTGTCCGCCCATTTTACAACCTCAAATTTTCCAAGAAGTCCCCATGTTAACAAAACTCTAATTGTCGAAAGGAAGTCGGGTAATTGTTTTGTCGGGTTGGTCATCTTGTCCAAAGTAAAATTGCCGGCAACGTTTGTGTTTCTGCAGTGGTGCCTTTTCGAAGCCGCGTCCTGTCCCACGAAACCAAACGTTGAACGAAGATAAAACTTTAAACCAACTCGTCACGGCACCATTGCAGAAACATTGTGTTAGCAACCGTTTCATTACACCTTTATCACTCTCGTCCCTGAAAGTCGGTCATGAATTCCTTTAGTTGTCCCCAAGTAGGATAAATATTCAAACGGTATATTTCTACTTAGAGTCCGCCCAATAATTTGTCCGAAAGTTGGTTTGTTTCCGCTCTTCGTTACAACTCTTGTCTTAGTCAATACTTTCCCAAGTGTCCGTTGGAAATAATACTCCGTCAAGATATAATAAGTCCAAAATGTCGGTAAAAAAATAATTAAGGGAATAATATAAATCTGTTCTCCGTTTTTGTCCGTATAAATTTGGTCAAGTCCCAGTAGCACAAAAATTAAGCTTAATATAATCCAAAGGATAAAAATTGAAATCATGTCAACAATACTGTTCGTCAGTCGAACACCTTGTCCTGCTAGATGTAAAGTCGAATCCTCCATCGTATATTCTTCGTCATCCGGAAATGGTTGCTAACGATTAGCTATAAGAAACAGTATCCTATATACCCTTATTCTCCTCACATCCCCATCATCACAAACGCACCCCAGTAGTAAGGTTCTTTGTATTTCGTCATCAATTGCAATTGCGCCTGCTTGAACGCTTTCGCTTTGCTGCCGCCTTTGGCCAGGTTGGTATAGAAGTTTGTCATCAGTGCCTGCGTAGCGGCATCATCTACTTTCCACAGACTCATCACCATCGCTTTGGCACCGGCCACTAAAAATGCGCGCTGCAAACCATATACACCTTCACCTGCACGCACATCGCCCAGGCCTGTTTCGCAGGCACTTAAAATAATCAGATCGGTGCCATCGAGTGAAAGGTTCATGGCTTCATAGGCGGTGAGCACTCCATTGTCGTTGCTTTCCAGGTTAGGTATCACCTCACCTTTTATGGTTGGCGATGCGCCCGCCAGCAGAAGTCCGGACCGCAGCAGCGGATTGTTCTTTGCATTCTCCTGATGCACTCCCACCGAAGATTGTTCTACATCCGCCTGAAAATATCCATGCGTGGCAATGTGCACGATGGCAGGGCCTTTCAATGTTTTGATCACCGATTCAGTAGCCGCCTTTTGTAAATACGGTGTAGTCTGATAGCCGCCCGTCTTTAAAATTTTTCCTATGTTTTCAATTTCAAGTTTCGTTCCCGGCAAGGCCGCCACGGCATCGCCACCATAATCGGGGAAACCCAGCAGAAAAGCATTCTTCTTTGCCGCTACCGGTTTCTGTCCTTTGAGGGCAATCACATCTTTTGAGTTGCCCACCAGAATAATATCATAGCGGTTGAGCAAATAAGCTCCGTCTGTTTTCTTCAGCGTGTTTAAACTGATCTGGTTGTAGACACCATCGGCAGAGATATACACTGTTTTCTTTCCTGCGAGCGCAGGATCGATGCGCGCCCAGAACTGATCATAGGAATAGGTGTCGGCCGATTTTTGCTGAATGGAGTTGCGGTAAAATTTTGCGTAGCGTGTTTCCAGCTGATTGCCATTGTCGAGCACAATCAATTTCGGTGAAGTGGCTCCCTTCGTGAGCACCAGTGCGGCATATTTCGAATCGGCAGTAAAATCTTTATCGAAGGAACGTATGCGGATAAACTCAACAACTGCCTCCTGGTCGCCCAGCGCGGATGCAACCTGTTTAAAGCTTAATTTCTCTGTTGCATAACCTTGAGAGAAATCGGAGGAACGCTGCGAGAGTGATCGCTCCATATCATTGGCTTCCCTTTCCAGTGATGCGAGATCAATTTTCTGATTGGTGAGGTCTTCTTTTGACAGCGAGTAGTAGCGCGCCAGGGTTTCCTTCTTATCAAGCCATGCCACATAATCCTTGATCAGCTCATTGTTGCCGCTGGCAAAAATCGCTTTCTTGATTTTGCTGGTAGAGTTTAACAGAAGGCCTTTGGTAGCCATCTGGTAATCATACATCGTCTGCACGATGGCGGGATTACTGGCACTGGCTTCAAGACAATAATTATAAAAGCGCTGAAAGCGTGGCTGCAGAATATCCCAGTACTTGGTTTTCTCGGCCTCACTCATAGGAGGAAAATAGCGGTTGATAAAATCCAGTGACTTATCCATCGCGATTTTATAGCTCGCATCCGCCTTGGCGAGATCACCTTTCTTCCAGTATAGAATGGCAAGATCCTCCTGCGACTTCACGTAATCCGGATGGTTGGTGTCCAGCGCGGTGCCACGGATGGTCAGGGATTTATTCAGATTTTCTTCTGCTTCCGCAAAGCGTCCTTGTGTACGATAAAAATTACCGAGGTCGTTAAGTACTTTGGCATAGTTAGGCCCTTCCTTAAAACGCTCAAGATAAATCTGTGCCGACTGTTTGAAGTATCCTTCCACTTTATCAAGCTTGTTCATTTGTATGTATAACAACCCGAGGTTGTTCAATACGCCCGCATAAAAAGGATCTTTGCTTCCCAGTGCTTTTTCCAGTTTCAAATAGATGGTCTCTGCCTCCGCAAACTTTCCTGTTTGCTGGTAGAGTAAGGCAAGGTTGGATTGAAAACCAACCTGATCGCGTGTATTTTTCTTCTTTAGTTTGTCAAGTATCGCAATGGCATTGTTGAGTTTTGTCACCGCTTGTTCGGTGCGGCCAATCTGTGCAAATAAAATTGCCTGGTTGTTGAGTACGATGGCATATTCGTTGCTCTCCGCTCCAAACAGATTCTGAACGGTTTGCAATGCCTCCGTAAAAGCTTTTTCCGACTCATTGTATCGTGCTGTTTCCTGGTAGAGCACAGCCATATTATTCAGCGATGCTACATACGCTTTGCTATTCGTCCCCAAGGTTTGTTCACGAATGGAAAGCGCTTCAGAAGTATAATACTCGGCTGAATTAAAACGTCCCATGTTCGCATAAAGCAAACCGAGGTCTGCATGTACTTTGCTGTAATTGATGTTACTGGTGAGGCCTTCTGCTTCATAGGTGAGTTTGGCGTCCAGAAAATATACTTCTGCTGGCTTGAACTGACGAACCTGGTAAAATTTTTCTGCTGCATCTAAAATAGCGCGGCACTTCTGCGCTGGGGTTTTATCTTTTTCTTGTTTCAGTAAAAAATTTGAAGCGGCATATGCAGACTTGGTGAGGGTTTCATCAAAGTCGCGTATGTTCATCATGCCCGAATTATCAATTACCTTGATGGCATAATTGAAGTCAGTTGAATCCAGCCGGTCGCGTTCGGCATCTGCTGTACCCGTAGTCTTGTCTTTGGCCGCCCTTGTCGCAGACTGTTTTGTCTTTTCAAGGAGCCGGTCCTTTAAACCCCCCAGCTGGGCCTCGCTGATCAACGGAAGCATCATCACGAGCGCACCAAAAAAAATTACCTTCTTCATTTCGACTATTTATTTCAATTGCTTGTCAACTTCCCATTTCACTTAGAACGAATCACTCTCGCGATATGCATTGATCAATGCCAGCTCCCCTTCCTTGCCTTCTTTTGCGTTGCCGTGCTCCATGCCCATCACACCACGATATCCTCTATCGTAAATGTGTTTGAAAATGTTTTTGTAGTTGATCTCTCCGGTAGCAGGCTCTTTGCGGCCCGGGTTATCACCAATCTGGAAGTAGGCAATTTCATCCCAGCAGGAATTAATATTGTTGATGATGTTGCCTTCATTGCGTTGCATGTGATAGATGTCGAACAGAATTTTGCATGAAGGACTTTTCACCGCCTTGCATATCTCATACGTCTGATCAGAGAAGCGAAGGAAGAGTTCGGGTGTATCACTCAAGGGCTCCAGCACCATCACCAGACCAGCGGGTTCAAGAATTTCTGCACCTCTGCGAAGTGCATCTACAACATTGGCGGTTTGAATTCCCATCGGCATCTTGCGCTCAAAAAATCCGGGCACCACCGTAGCCCATTTCGCATTCACGCGCTTGGCGGCCTCCACAGAAAGCTTGCAGGTCTTTATAAAATTATCTTTGAATTCCTGCTTGCCGGTAGTGAGTGAAATTTTCCAGTTGTCGCCACCTTCAATTACAAACACACCCATGGTCATGCCCAGTTGTGCAAGGGTTTTGCCGATTCGTTCCTGTTCAGCAATTGATCTTCCAAGCAAACCATTGTCTTCAATTCCCTTAAAGCCCTGATCGGCCATAAACTTTATCTGATCTACAAAATCAGCGCCAGCATGATTTTTAAACATGCCATCGTGAGGCGCATAATTTAGCTTGAATGGTTTTGCAGCTGCCGGCTTTGCATTCTGCGAAAATGAGGGTGTAACCATCGCTGCAGAGGCCATGGCTGTGAGGCCTGCCTGAATAAAGTTTCTTCTCTTCATGATCTGATTATAGTTAGAATTAGTTTGGATTTCAACAACTCCTGTTCCCAGCCTTTATAAGGCTTATACACCATAATGAAAGTTCATACCATAAATAGTGTACCAGAAGGGAACCCAAGTTAAAAACATTCCTTCAAAATACGCTTCTTGATGTTGTTGTTTTTAACTTGCGGATATTTAAATCTCTATTTACATCTGTTAATCGGTAAAGGGTTAAGCCATGCGGAGATTGCAAGAGGCCTTTATTTAAAATTATTACCTCATGAAATCGCCATCAGCCAGGCAGACCAAACGGAATGATAATCAGTCAGGCGATTCCATGCCTGCGTGCCTGAATGCCAGACTACGGCATGCAGGCATGTGACTTTTAACAAATAAAAATTAACACATGAAATGAGCATAATGAGCACTATACCCAACAGCATGTTAATCCGATGCGAATTCCATGTGACTTTAAACAAATAAAAATTAACACATGAAACTATATCGCAATTTGTCGGAAGCGGTCATTCAGGGCCTTGAATCCATTTTTACTGATAATAAATATGCTGACAAGGTGATCGAAAAGATCCTGAAGAGCAACCCAAAATGGGGTGCACGCGACAGGCGCTTTATTGCTGAAACCATCTACGACATCGTGCGCTGGCATCGCCTCTTCAAGGAAATATCAGAAGCTGAAGAGAATGACTTCTGGAGATTGCTGGGCGTGTGGTGCCTCTGGAACAACACTGAATTTCCCGACTGGGAAGAGTTTGCCGGCCTGAGCCGCAAAAAGATTGAGGCGAATTATGAAAAACTAAAAGACATCAGAAAAATCCGTGAGTCCATTCCCGACTGGCTCGATGAACTGGGCGAAAAGGAACTGGGAAAGGAATGGGACACCGAACTGGCAGCGTTGAATGAAGAAGCAAAAGTGGTGTTGCGTGTAAATACCATTAAAATATCCCGCAAGGAATTGCAAGCCGACCTGGAAGAAAATGAAAACATACTTACCGAAGCACCTGCTGAATATCCCGATGCTTTGATTTTAGACCAACGCCAGAATATTTTCACACGCCAGCAATTTAAAGACGGATTGTTTGAAGTGCAGGATGGCGGCTCGCAACTCATTGCTCCATTTTTAAAACCAGCTCCCGGCATGCGCGTGATCGATGCCTGTGCCGGTGGTGGTGGCAAAACATTGCACCTCGCAGCATTGATGAATAACAAAGGCCGCATCATTGCGATGGACACCGAAGAATGGAAACTGGATGAACTGAAAAAGCGTGCGCGCAGGGCCGGTGTAGGAAACATTGAACCCCGGGTAATCGAATCTTCCAAAACCATCAAGCGACTTGAAAATTCTGCCGATCGTTTGTTGCTCGATGTGCCGTGCTCGGGATTGGGTGTAATCAAACGTAATCCGGATGCAAAATGGAAACTCACACCTGAGTTTATGGAACGCGTGAAGGAATTGCAACAACATATCCTGGTTGATTACAGCACGATGTTGAAGCCGGGAGGATTGATGGTGTATTCAACGTGCAGTCTGTTGCCATCTGAAAATGAAAAGCAAGTGGAGAAATTTCTGGAATCCAGAAAAGACAAGTTTGAATTACTGGAACAGAAATGGCTTAAGCCTTCGGAAGGATTCGATGGATTTTACATGGCGATGATAAAGCGGAAAGCTTAAAGCAGAAAGCGAAAAGCTTATAAACTAAAATAGAAATAGTATGATCAAATTGTTCACTGTTGGATTGTTGGTTTTATGTTCATTACTTGGTTATAGTCAGGACTTCAAAACCTACGACCAGTCTATTCCCGGCACGGCCGCAACTTTCAAGATGGCTGCTATTCCTGCCGGGAAATTTAAAATCGGAAGCCCGATTTCAGAGAGAGGCCGTGATGATGATGAAGGTGCGCAAAAGGAAATTGAACTTTCTCCCTTTTGGATGGGTGTAAAGGAAATTACGTTTGCCGAGTGGGATTTATATTTTAAAGATGCTGCACTTCCGCAAAGCAAAACGATTGATGGCGTCACTCGCGCCACGCCACAATATATAGACCTCACCTGGGGCATGGGTCGTGATGGAAAACATCCTGCCAACAGCATGAGCCACACAGCAGCGGTGATGTATTGCAAATGGCTCTATTCCAAAACCGGAATATTTTTTCGTCTGCCCACTGAAGCTGAGTGGGAATATGCCTGTCGTGCCGGAAGTGAAACGACTTACCCGTTTGGCAACGATGCCCAGAGTTTGAAAGAATATGGCTATTTCAAAGACAACAGTGGCAGCAAATTTCACCATGTAGGCCAGCTGAAACCCAACGCATGGGGCCTTTATGATATGCTCGGCAACCTGAGCGAGTGGACCATTGACCAGTACAGCGCAAACTATTATGAAACCATCAATGGTAAAAATCCAGGAACCGTGCCCGGAGCCAAATATCCGAAGACTGCTAAAGGTGGTTCTTACCTTGACGACAGTCAGGAGTTGCGCTGTGCCAACCGCATCCCATCCCATGCCGACTGGAACAAACGCGATCCGCAGATACCAAAGAGCAAATGGTGGCTCACGGACGGAATGTTTGTCGGTTTCCGCGTGGTTCGACCGCTCGTACAACCTTCGAAGGAAGAGATTGAAAAGTTTTATAACTTGTACCTCAAGTAATCTAATACAGCTAACAGCTAAACTTTATTTAAATGAAAGATATCAGCCAATCCCGCAGAGAGTTTGTGAAGAAAACTTCTCTCATTGCCAGTTCACTGGCGGCAATTCCATTTGCTTCGCAGTCTGGAATTTTTAACACATCCGTAGACGACTCTATCAAAGTAGCCCTTATTGGCTGCGGTGGCCGGGGCACAGGCGCTGCCATGCAGGCCATGCTCTCCAAACAAAATGTAAAGCTCGTATCGATGGCCGATGCTTTCCGCGATCGTCTGGATAGTTGCTACAAAGTGTTAAGTGATCCCAACAATGAAGATGGCAATGTTTCGGATCGTATTGCTGTGCCTGAACAAAATAAATTCACTGGTTTTGATGGCTATAAAAAAGCAATGGCCCTGGCAGATGTTGTTATCCTTACTACACCTCCTGGCTTCCGTCCTATTCACTTCGAAGAAGCAGTGAATCAGGGTAAGCAAATATTCATGGAAAAACCTTTAGCGACTGATCCTGCCGGTATCAAACGTGTATTGGATGCAGCCGTAATTGCGCGACAGAAAAAATTAAACGTGGTGGTAGGCTTGCAGCGCCATTACCAAAACTCTTACAGAGAACTGTACAAGAAACTAAAAGAAGGAATGGTTGGTGATATTGTTTCCGCCCAGGCATGGTGGAACAACGAAGGCGTATGGGTTAACCACCGCAAATACAATCAGACCGAAATGGAGTATCAGATGCGTAACTGGTATTACTTCAACTGGCTTTGTGGCGATCATATCACGGAACAGCATATTCATAACATTGATGTGATTAACTGGTTCAAAGGAAGCTACCCGGTAAAAGCACAGGGCATGGGCGGCCGCGAAGTGAGAAAAGGAAAAGAATACGGTGAAATCTATGATCACCATTATGTAGAGTTCACCTATGCCGATGGAACCATATTGAACAGTCAGTGCCGCCACATCAAAGGCACCATGAGTAAAGTAGATGAATTGCTTATCGGAACCAAAGGATCAATTCAATGCGGAGCCGCCAACATCATCGACCGTAAAGGAAAAGTGTTGTATCAATACGATCGCTCGAAAGAAAACAATCCTTATCAGACCGAACACGATGAACTCTTTGCAGCCATCGCGAAAAAAGAATACAAATTTGACGATACAGAAAACGGAGCGAAGAGCACCATGACGTCCATCCTTGGAAGAATGGCTACCTACTCCGGCCAGGTTGTTGAGTTTGACAAAGCGTTGAATTCAGGATTGAACATTATGCCTGCGAAATATGATTTCAATGCGCTGCCTCCGGTGTTACCAAATGCTGACGGATTTTATCCGATTGCCGTGCCGGGTGCAACAAATTATTTTTCATAACCGCCTAACAGTCATCTGACCACTCTAAGCGGTCTGACGCCTTTTAGACATCCTTAAAATTCCCGAAAGATTTAGCACCTTTCGGGAATTTTTTTTCTCACTCCAAACAGCATCGCATTGAAACTGATCAGCAAAACATTTTCATTCCTATACAAAGTCTGGGTATTCCTGGTGTTTACATCCTTCATGTTGCTCTTTTTGCCGGGCATAATCATTCCGGCATTCTTTGGGCCTCATGCCGTTTCAGTCACCTATTTTTTTATGAAGGCATGGTCGTGGGTGTTCAGCATGCTCACCTTTATCCGATATGATATGGTGGGCAGGGAAAATATTGAAAAGGGAAAATCCTACATCTATGTAAGCAATCACACTTCTTTTCTTGATCTGCCTGGTATAGCCATGACTATTCGCGGGCAGTTCAGGCCACTGGCGAAAAAAGAACTTTTGAAAATCCCCGTGTTCGGATGGATCACGCGCGCAACCTGTGTGGTGGTAGATCGCAGTAGCAATGAAAGCCGCAAGACGAGCATGAACCATCTGAAAGAAATTCTTACGATGGGCATCAACATATTAATTTTTCCGGAAGGCACTCAAAATCGCAGTAAAGAAATTATGCAGCCATTCAAAGACGGGGCTTTCCGCATCGCTGTGGATACACAAAAATCACTATTACCAATGGTTGTGCTTGGCGCTGGCAAGCTGATGCCTCCGGGCACCATTGATTTAAAACCCGGGCGCATTAAAATTGTAGTAGGTAAAGAGATTACATTAACCGGAACCACAGAAGAAACCACCGCACAACTAAAACAGAAAACGCGGTGATATCATGCTGCAGATGATTGCAGAACATGATAGTGGAATTTCTTCATAATTTTCAGATATGAACCCTACATCCAAAAGTGTGCTAACCGCGCTGAACATGGTTTACTTTTCACTGATCAGCGTGATGACTATGTTTGGCGCGATTGTTTTTCTTCTAAATGTATCAGGTGACATCACCCCTGATCCAGCGTTTGCGCAGATCCTTCGCTATATTCTCTTTGCACTTTTACCAATTGGTTTAGGCGCGGGCTATTACGTATTCAAACAATGGATGCAGGCAATCAATCCATCTCTTTCCTTGCGGGAAAAATTAATGAAGTATCAGACGGCAATACTGATCCGTTCAGGTTGCTTTGAAATGCCCGGTCTGTTTGCAGCCGTAGCCGCGCTGATCACAGGGGACAATTCTTTTCTGCTGTTCACTGCCATCGTGATTATGCTCTTTCTCATACTAAGGCCAACCATCTTTACGATTTGCACCGATCTTACTCTATCTCAGAAGGATCGGGTAATACTCGAAAATCCATCTTCGCCACTGATTTGATGTGTTCCTGTTTGCATCCCGCACAGCTTTTATAAGCGAATTATGTGCATTTTATTCCACAGCCCGGGTTTATTTTAACAAAATCAGAGCAGTTTTCCATTTTAAAGGATTGCAAAAGTGACGCTTCGTCTGCTATTTTGACGCTTCACCGTGTATTTAATACTGTTTGCCGGTGAAATCGTATCAACCGAACACCCTTTTTTAAACATATTTAACTGAAAGTTGTAAGTTGCAAGCCCCTTAAACCTGAATGAAAACATTTTTTACCCTTGTGATACTCACTATCTTACCCTTCGCTGGTAAAAGTCAAAAGGTATATCCACAGGTGACCAATCATGCGGGGTTTGATCTGACAGCTTCCAGTCTGGTAGTTACCGTTTCGATAGGAGAGCCGGCCATTGCTACATTCGTTAATCCTGACTACATACTTACGCAGGGATTTCTTCAGCCAGAAATTATTCCTTGCGGAGAATACAAACTGACCTACTACCCGAATCCAACCCGCGATGATATAACTATACAGGTGCAGGGATGTGACAATGAGATTGAAGCGATGCAACTCATTGATATCTGGGGCCGGGTAATCACCACCATTAAGCCCGCCAAAAACAACTTAGTTCAACTTGGTGATATAAGTCCGGGTGTTTACTTCATCCGGGTCTTTCTTACCAATTCTGAGTCAGAGACTTTAAAAATAGCCAAGGTTTCAAATTAATATATGAAGATACTTTTACCCTCGTTTATCCTTTTCCTTTTCTGCATAACGATTTCGTTTGCCCAGGCTCCAAAAGGAATCAATTATCAAGGTGTAGCCCGCGACAATGGAGGAAACGCCTATGCATCCAAAACTATTTCTGTTCGGATAAGCATATTAAAAAATTCAGCCACCGGTGAAGTTGAATATTCTGAAACACACAAACCTCAAACCAACCAGTTTGGATTATTTACACTTGTAATAGGTCAGGGTAATAAAGTAACAGGTGATTTTGCTTTCGTGAGCTGGGCCATCGGAAACAAATGGCTACAGATTGAAATAGATCCTAACGGAGAAAGTTCTTTCACACTGGCAGGTACCCAGCAATTGATGACCGTACCCTACGCATTCTATGCAGAATTTGCCGGCAACAGTAATGGCCTTACCGCAGGCCCGGGTATTGCCATCAACAATGATGTGATAACCAATACCGGTGATTCTGATGGCGATCCTACCAATGAACTTCAGAACCTGGCGGAAGTCCTTACAAAAAGTAATAATGCGGGCGGATTGAAAATCACCAATCTGGGTGCACCCGTAGTAGCAACTGATGCAGCCACAAAAAATTATGTGGATGCACAAAATGCGCTGGATCTTGACAAAGATCCTACCAATGAACTTCAGACACTTGCCCAGGTACTCGGCAGGGGAAATAATGCAGGCGGATTGAAACTTACAAATCTGGGAGCCCCGACAGTAAATTCAGATGCAACTACCAAACAGTATGTAGACAATGCCATTGCAACCAATTATGCATTCAAAGTACCCTATACCTATACCAATCCAGGGGGGACGGTAACAAATCAGGTAGTAAACTTTGGCGCTGATATTTATGATGATTTTAACGTAACTTCTGCAAACCGTTTTGTGACTCCATCAACGGGCTATTATATGTTCTTTATTGATGGCACTGTAAATAATAACAACATCATTCTCTCTGTGAGAGTCAATGGAACAACAGTTTATCAGGCTAAAAAATCTGAGGAGCGCATTGGTCTCGCTGTATTTATAAATCATAGCCTGAGCCTGATGCTGAAATTATCACAGACTGATTTTGTAGAACTGGTTATTACGAGTAATACACCAGGTGACAATGTAGTGGGTGCACTCTTCGGCTACAAACTATAACGGCACATATACCACACGCTTGGTTTCAAAAAACTCTTCCTTGAAATAATCCGCCAGGTTGTAAATGCTGTAGGGTTGTTTTAATTCATTCATCTCTTCGTCCAGATCGCCACCCTTCAAATACAATATGCCATTATCGAGACTGTTGATGGAATCAGATTTGGTTTTATTATTCACCCATCCGTAAAATTCTTTCATGCGGGTGACTGCGCGGCTGACAATAAAATCATATTTACCCCTCACCTCTTCGGCACGAACCTGTTCGGCCCTCACATTTTTTAATCCGAGTGCAACGGACACTTCTTTTACCACTGTAATTTTTTTTCCGATTGAGTCTACCAGATGAAAGTTTGTTTCCGGAAAAAGAATTGCCAGTGGTATTCCCGGAAAGCCTCCACCTGTACCCACATCGAGCACCACCGTTCCAGGCTTAAACGACACCACCTTCGCGATACCCAATGAGTGCAGCACATGGTTGGTGTATATATTTTCTATATCCTTGCGTGATACTACATTGATTTTATCATTCCACTCTTTATATAACGGACCAATTTGCCCGAATTGTTTCTGTTGCTTTTCTGTAATATCTGGAAAATATTGAAATATGATGGAGGCGTTTTGCAAAGCGTGTTGAAATTTAAATTTTCTTCGATACTTTTAGTAAGAGGTCTGAGCGCATGTGGCTATACAGACGTTCGATAACCAAAATTAAATGAAACACCTTATAAAACTATCGTTGTCACTGTTTTTACTGGTTGCATTCTTTTATGCCTGTAAACAAAGGGAAACGGAAAAATCCGAACATCACATCCTGCGACAAAAAATTGACTCGGTGTTGTCTATGGTACCGGATTTTAGCGGGGTAGCACTTATAGCCGACAAGGGGAAGCAGATATATTTTAAAGCCACCGGCTATCGCAACTTTGAAACAAAAGTACCTCTTGATACCACCGACATCTTTGAACTCGCTTCCGTATCCAAACAATTCACCGCCATGGTGATTATGATGTTGAAGGAAGAAGGAAAACTTTCATATGATGACCTGATTGAAAAGTATATTCCTGGCTTACCCTATCCGGGCATCACCATCCGACATCTGCTCACCCATACTTCAGGCCTCCCGGATTATCAGGCCATCATGGATCAGTACTGGGACAAATCAAAAGTCGCTGATAATAATGACATCCTGACTTACCTGAAAAAATACCAGCCGCCTTCCCTGTTTGCACCTGGCGAAAAATATACCTATAGCAATACGGCCTATGTTATTCTTGCAAGCATTGCCGAAAAAGTATCAGGAAAAGATTTTATTGAATTTTGCAGTGAACGGATTTTTACTCCGTTAAACATGAAGAACACTGACATCCGTAGCCTGGAAGCGAAAAAATCACATTGGGAATTTTGCATTGGGTCATATGTATGTTCCTGAAAAGCAACGCTATGTTCGTGCCGATTCGTTTCCTTCCTCCAACTACACCATCTGGCTGGGAAATCGCAAAGGTCCTGGGCGCATGAGCTCCACGGCATCAGATCTTTTAAAATGGGACCGGGCGCTATATACCGAAAAATTAATTTCACAAGAAACGCTCAAGGAAGCATTCCTTCCTTATACGCTTAACAATGATTCACTTTCGCAATATGGATTTGGCTGGATGCTGGGGGAGGGATCGTCAGAAGGAAAAGTTGTATGGCATGATGGCGATAACCCTGGATATAAAACCATAATCATCCGTTTAATCGATCAGGATAAGACAATTATCCTGCTTTGCAACAATGCACATATGCGGTTTGCTGAGATTGGGGATGCGATAAGAACTATATTAATGAATTAATACTTTTTCAGAAAACCATCATCTTTTCACTTTCTTTATGCTGAATAATTATTTAACAAAAGAAGATATATTTAGGCTACAATTAATAGTTGTATTCATCGGACAATTTGTATTGAATGTATCTAATGCCCAGGTAAATTTCCGAGCCAATCAATACCTCCCGTATATCTACAACCCGCGACAGCTGATACACCGTGATTTTAATTCAGATGGCAAACAGGATATTGCCATCTGCAATGAAAACTCCGTAAGTATTATAATAAATCAAGGAGACAAATTCAGTAATATCATTAACTATCAAGTCAGTCCTTACTCTCTATTTAGCATTGAAGCAGGAGATTTTAATGGCGACTCAGCGCAAGACCTGGCCGTGTCATTTAATGCAGACAGTATTGCCATTCTTCTAAATTCTGGTGAAGGAACATTCACAAGAGAAAAAACTTATAAAGTAGGCACAGCACCAGTCAGTATGATATCATCTGATTTTAATAAAGATGGACGGTCGGACATCGCTGTTGTCAATTCCTTTAGCCAGGATGTCCATGTTCTTTTAAATAGTACAACCGGTTTTGGTGCACCACAAAAATATTCCGTTGGACATGGCGCCCAGATTAAAAAAGGCGATTTAAATAATGACGGCAATGACGATTTAATTGTTGCCAATAATGATGAACATTCCTTAAGCGTCCTGATAAACGAAGGTAACGGTACATTTGAACAGCCTGTAAACTATAGCACGCACGACTATCCGACTGGCCTTGGTGTTTTTGATTTTGACCAGGATGCATTACCTGATGTAGTTGTCAATTTTGGACTAAGCAAAAAGGTAAGTGTTTATAGGAATACAGGAAATGGATTTTTGTTATTCAAGGACCTATCCGTTGGCGATGCAGGAAATCTTACCGACAATGCAATTGGCGATTTTAATAAGGATGGATGGAGTGACATAGCCATTCTTGATTATGATAACAACCGTGTAGATATCATGATAAATAATGGAAATGGAGATTTTACTCCTGCTTCAATGATAACTACCGGCATTCAGCCGACAGACATAGTGACCGGTGATTTTAATACGGATGGAAATATTGATTTTGCTTCCGTGAGCCATGTAAGTGGATTGAACATACATTTCAACATAGGCAACATTCAATTTGAAAGACAAGACTTTGGTCCGAGTTATCCGAATCAAATTGCTAATGGTGATTTTGATGGAGACGGAAGTCTCGATCTTGCTGTTACAAACTTGAATACAAAGTCTGTCAGCATTCTGCTGAATGATTCAAAAGGTATTTTTTCAGCTATGTCAAAATTTAGTGTAGGTGACTATCCTACCAGTATAAAATCAGGTCACCTCAATAACGATCCTTTTCTGGATCTGGTGGTAACCAATACGAATGACAATACAATCAGTATACTAACCGGAAATGGTGATGGTTCATTCAACTCAGCCTCCACGCATCCGGTTGGAAATTCCCCGTTGGATGTTGCTGTTTCCGACTTAAATAATGATGGCAAGGAAGATCTGGTCGTTGTGAATGAAGCAAGTAATTCAATAACTGTATTGTTAAATAATGGTTTTGGCTTTGTATTAAAAGCAATCCAAAATGTCAACAGCAACCCTTTCCTGTTAACAACAGGCGATATTAACAATGATCAATTCCCCGATGTGGTTCTTGCCTATCAAAATCCTGGCTCCGGAGCCAGTTTATTGCTGGGCAACGGTGACGGAACATTTACATCGCCAATCAGTTTCGGAACACCCTTCACTGCCTACCTGGGACTACTGATCGATGATTTTACTATGGATGGATTTTCTGATATCGGTGTAACAACAGAAAGCCTGTTTCAAATTTTTCCAGGAAGCGGCAACGCCCAGTTTGGAGATCCGATCACTTATCCGGTCGGAACCATCGCGAAGAAAATAGTAAGGGGAGATTTTGATGCCGATGGTAAAAATGATGTAGCCACCATGAGTATCGGTAGCAATGCAGCGAGCGTTTTACTTGCACAGGCAGATGGAAGTTTTTTATCTGCATTGAATTTTAGTGCAGGTCAGACTCCCTTTGGTATAGTGGCTGGTAATATGAACAACGATGATAAGGATGATCTGGTGCTGATTGGATGGCCATCGAATTACATCACGGTGCTTATCTCTCTCCCCAAACTTACCATAACTGCGCATGACACTACCCGGATTTACGGCTCGCCTGATCCAGCATACAAAAGCACCGTGGTGGGTCTTATGCCCAACGAATCAATCACCTTAAACTATTCCACTCCTGTAAATAGTAAAAGTAACATAGGCGACTATATCATAACTCCGGTGGTTCCTTCGTACTTCAATGAAAACTATGCGGTCGTGATCAACACGGGAATATTAACCATAACAAAAGCCCCGCTTACCGTTACGGCAAAAAATGCCATCCGTATCTTCGAAGTTGACAATCCTGATTTCAGCAGCATCATTACAGGATTGGTAAATGATGATATCCTTTCAATCGGATATCTTACTACTGCTACCATTACAAGTCCTGTAGGTACATACACCATTGAACCCGTAGTATGGTCAGGTGGAGATAATTACGATATTAGTCTCGTTAACGGAATTCTTACGATTGTGCCTGTTACAGGTATTGATACAGACCCCTCCGAATTATTTAGCATTTTTCCAAACCCCAGTCATGGGGCTTTCATGGTTGAAAATTTTACCGGACATGAAATAACCTATGAAATAACAGAAATAAACGGCAGGCATCTTGAAAGTGGAAATATACCTCAGGGAACAAGTAGCATTAAACTGGAAGTAGCAAGCGGAATTTATCTATTTAAACTTGATAACGGGATAGTCAGAAAGGTATATGTAAACTGAAACAATAAAAATCAGTAACCCTCTGCAGGCACTCCTGTTTCGAATAAAATAAATTAATATTGCACCATGGGATTTCTCCAGAAACGAAGATTTCAAATAACCGTACTGTTTCAGTTGGTATTTGTGTTTTTTATTCTGCTGACCGCCTGGTCATCAGCGAGCGCCCCGATACAAATTAAAACGAATTCAAAGACACTTCTTTGTATCAGCTCAGGAACCTCTCTGGTAGTGCGGGAAGCTTTCGAACACTCCCCATCATCGCTATCCCTAACCAATGACGATAGTCTCCAGGAAAAAACCTGGCGGTTTGTTGAATGGATTCAATCTTCAGCATTATTAACCAACGCAGCCCTCAGGATTTCAAACAGGGTTTACAATACGTTTTACATTGTAATCACCATACACGCTCCTTAGCATACCTTTCTCATTTTCTGAGGCAGGAGAATCTCCAGCATTTAAATTCTAATTCCATTTATTAACAACCGCATGCATCTGCATAATAGCAGGATGTGCGCATTCACAACTATACGATCATGAAAGAATTCATTGAAACAGTCAAAAGACTATGGTTTGTCATATTGATGGGCCTGATGGTTGTTGCACTTTACGTACTGTTAAAATTGTCATAAACCACAAAGGAGTCATGAATCTGGTTCATGGCTCCTTTACTATTATATCTTGTCTGCGGGTTCCTTATTGTTGCTGTTGCTGCATCTGCATATAGGCCGTATAGGAATTACGGGACACAACTTCTTCCACCACATTACCACTTGTAAAAGTTGGGGTAGGATTTATTAACTGCACATCCGTAAAAGCTCGTTCTCCAAATTGAACCGTTACTTCCAGCCGATGATCAACGGCACCTTTATAGGTTCCTTTCACTGGAGTGCAATCGCTGAAATTTCTTCCTGTGGCCAATCGTACATGACGCTCACCCGCCAGAGATTTGTTTGTAGGATCAATGCCAATCCAGCCTGTGTCTGGCAGCCAGGCTTCGGCCCACGCATGCGTTGCGCCTTCACCGCGCCATTCACTGCTTCCCGGACAAATGTATCCACTGATGTAGCGCCCCGGCACACCCATCAGCCGGAGCATATACAATAACAGGTGAGCAAAATCCTGACAAACACCGGCACGTAACGTCCACAACTTCATCTACGCTGGTTTCAATATTGGTTACTCCTTTTCGGTAGGTAAAATTGTCATAGATATAATTGGACAACTCCTGTATAGTATCCAGCGGATGTTGAACCCTGCCTAAGATTTCATGTATGGCATTTTGCACCTCTGTCTGACAGGCAGCCTTTTCTGCCTTCAGAAAATCATGAAACAACAATTGGTTTTTCTCACTGTTTACTTCATTCCATACATCCGTAGCTGATTCCATTAACGCCATTTTCTTTGGAGGCAGCATTTCAACTTCCATCATGTTATCGATAATAAGTTCACTATGCGGAGCCACGAGGGTAAAAAAGCCAGTGGTGTTTCCAAAGTAATCTTTTATCGTATGTACCATAGGCTGCTGTGAAATATGAATATGGTGTTCATTCACTTTTTGAATCTCATCATTCAATGGATACAACTTCACCTGGTTGACCGAGTCAATAACCAGACCTGAGTAGATGTAATGTGTGCGATGAAGGATATGAAAATGAGGCATACGTTTGGGTTAAGAGTATCCAAAATACAAGGTAGCCAGCTTGTGTGCCAGCGACTTTATCTCGGCTCTTGTTTTTACAATAAACGACTTTACTTCTCCGGCATCTGCCTGCGGGTTCATACCGTACTTCAAATTGCTGATTGATTTACCAATCAGAAACTCCATCTCCTTAAAATGCTCAGGCAGTGAAATAGAATCCAGTCTTTTAAAATACCTTTCCACCTGCTGGAGACTATATAATACCGAATGCGGAAATTGCGTATTCATAAACACCTGATGAATAACCTCATTCATTTGCAAGGCATTCTTGTATTGCTTGGTGTGAAATTCGTATCCCGAAAGGGAATACAACAAATACTTCCAATGCATGGCTTCGTTGCCTCCTTTCTCCATCTCGAGCATTTTAAGCTCCAGGATATCGAGGCTGCGCAAAGGCCTCTCAATATACTTTCCGATATTTAAAAAGGTGTAACCTTCTCCTCGGCTCATAGTCACATCAACCGAACCATAAAACAAAACACTCTCACGCAACAGGCTGTCAATGGCAGTTACCGGATCGCTTTCCAGCATCAGCTGTTCTGTATGTTTATCCTGAATGATGTGATAGTAATCATTCATGCATTGCCAAACTTCCTTGGTGATATAGTCCTGAACTGATCGGGCATTTTCGCGGGCACGCACAATATTGATGAGCACCGAAGTATCATTCTCCTTATTCAAAACCAAATGAAATAATGCATCTCGATAATTAGAAACTTTCACAGTTGAATCTGCGGATGCAGCCAATCCATCGACCCATAACTGCCAGTCAAAATTCTGAATTTCATCCTGCGAGGCAATGTAGTTGGTGCGCAATACGCGAAGCACATTGTCCGTGCGCTCCATATAACGGGCCATCCAGAAAACAGCATCGGCAACTCTACTCAGCATGAATATTATCGTTTCTCATTATCATCTATTCATCAACCCAAAACCCAGGTGTCCTTACTGCCACCACCTTGTGAGGAATTTACCACCAGTGATCCTTCGCGCAACGCCACACGGGTAAGTCCGCCTGGCACAATTTCAATTCCATCAGGTCCATTCAAAGCAAATGGTCTCAAGTCAACACGTCTGGGTTGCAGCTTGCCATTAATAAAACAAGGCACTGACGAAAGGCTGATGACCGGTTGCGCAATAAACTGACGTGGATTCATCTCCACCTCTTTTTTATAATCTTCAATCTGTTTTTCAGTTGCCGCATGACCCATCAACATTCCATACCCTCCGCTCTCATTGGTTTTTTTGATCACCATCTTCTCAATATTTGAAAACACATGGGCGAAATGCCCGGGGTCATCCATTCCGAAAGTAGGTACCGTTTTCAATATCGGTTCTTCGTTCAGATAATATCGGATCATATGAGGCACGTAAGGATACACCGACTTATCATCAGCCACTCCGTTGCCGGGAGCATTCACGATGGCCACATTGCCTTTTCTATAGGCATAATAAATTCCGGATACACCTAAAATACTATCCGGATTAAAGACCAGCGGATCTAAAAACTCATCATCTACCCTCCGGTAAATGACATCCACTTGTTTAAGTCCTGCCGTGGTTTTCATATAAACCTTCGCATTGTCTACCACCAGGTCCTTACCTTCCACAAGGTCGACACCCATCAGGCGCGCCAATGTGGTATGTTCGAAATAGGCAGAATTAAAAATACCAGGCGTGAGCAACACAACAGTTGGTTCACTCTTTTGCCGGTTTGACAATGCCCTGAGATTCTTTAAGAGCAAATCGGGATAGTCCTTCACCGATCGCACATTATTTTTTGGCAACAAACCCGGAAAAATACGATAGGTCATATTCCGGTTTTCCAACATGTAGGAAACCCCAGAAGGCGTGCGCAAATTATCTTCGAGTACATAGAACGAACCATCGCTGTCGCGGATAAGATCTATGCCAGAAATGTGCGTGTAAATATTAAAGGGCACATCTACGTTCACCATCTCACGCACAAACCCTGCGCAGGAATGAATGAGCGATGCGGGCATCACACCATCCTTAATGATAAACTGATCGTGATAAATATCACGTAGAAAAATATTGAGTGCCTTGATTCTTTGTTTGATTCCGCTTTCGATATGCGTCCACTCAGCAGCAGTGATGATGCGCGGAATAATGTCAAACGGAAAAATCTTTTCAATGCCTTCACCATCGCTGTATACCGTAAACGTGATGCCCTGACTCATGAAGAGTTTTTTGGCAAGATCATCCTTACTTGAAAACTCCGCATTGGAATCCTGATTCAGCGATTCAAAAAAAAGTTTGTATTGGGGACGGATTTTTTTCTCACTGCACATTTCGTCCCACACATTGGGCTGAACAGAATACCCAGAAATAAAGTCGGCACCAGACATTCCATAAATATACTAACACGATTGTAGGATGCAAGAACCCGACAAATACAATCTCAGTGAAATCGTTTGCACCTGGAAATAAAAAAACCGGGCACCCCTGCCCGGCCTTTGATCTACAACAACAATTAAAAAAAACAATAATTATCTTTGACTGCCTGATGCAATAACACAAACAGGTTTATTCTGCACCATCCGTTTTGGCTTTGTCAACCGTAAATTTTGCAACCTTCTTTCCCTGCTCAAGCCCTGCCTCTGAATCAAACCGGTAATGGATGCCTCCATATACTCTTGATTCGGCTGCTTCGCGCGCATAGTCCCTGCAATACGTTGCTTCATTGGGAAATATGTAGGACAATACTTCAGCTGCTGCTGCCGAAAAAGTGCTGTGTCCTGAAGTGTAGCTTGGAAAATTCGGTGTACCCAGAATTGTTTTGAAACCCGGTATAGTTTGAATCGGGCGTGGATAGTGATAATAATATTTCGCATCCCAGCAACTGATACCCGCATCCATGATGGCCATGTTCATGTATGCAAATGTTCGGGCTGAACGAAGCGGATTCATTTTGTACTTGATCATAAACTCCTTGGCAAGCCGGTTCCAATGACCGGGAGGAGTATACGTGCTCAACCCATCAGACCACCAGTTGGCAATTTTTCTTTGCTTCTCTGTTAAATTTTTTGCAATGTCACGAAGCTCTTTCACGTCTTTTTCAAATTCCGCAGAACCTGGTGCTGGTGGGATTCCAGGTCTTACTTCTTCTACCGTAGGCACATTCCACATTTTCACTTTTCCAAAAAGAGGTGTTAAACCTACAGGTCTTACGGGTGACTCCATATTATCCCATTGCCACCCAAAGCGCGCGAATGCTGCCGCTTTAATTGAATCTGATTTAGGCTTTGATGTCTGGGCATTTTTCATACCATCACCTGCTGCCCTGGCCAAAGCAATCTTTTTAACTTCTGTACCGATGTACTTGCCCGCCTCAATATCGCTGTTCACGTTCGATCCAGACCATATCAGACTGTTCAAATGTTCTTCTGCTTTGGCTGCAAGATAATCCGCCTCAAGCGGAAACATGGCTGTAAGTATATCTCTCGAAACTACAGCAAGCACAGCGCCTTCAGCAGGATAAGAAGGTAATGTATTCTTCGTATAGGCAGATGGAATTGAACTATCCGTAACATTAGGTGCCGGTCTGTTGAATTCATATTTATAATGCCATGCAGTGATCAATCCATCAAACTGAGCTACGCTCAGGTAGGCCAGCATTCTGCAGGTGTAAGGTGGATGCGCAAATGGAAATGGAGGAGGCCCTGCCGGGTTTGCCGCGTTAGGAAGCGTATAGGTTCCATCCGCATTAGGCCCAGGTATTAAATTATACTTGGCCGCCAACTCCAAGGCGATTTCATTCCATCGTATAATGGGATTGTTCGTCCAGTATTCAACCGCATCGATCTGATTACCGTTTAGGCTAGCTGTTGCCGATTTTAATGATGCTAGTTCAGCCAGATAGGAGCTTGAGGTAACATCAGCGGGTGCCGCAATTACAATTTGAGTGGGTGCAGACAAAAGTACTGGCTTCCAGGTGCCGCCATTCTCATCCAAGCCTGAAAATTCATAGGAAGAAAAGTTTGCCCGTGTAGGCATCTCATTCTCACATGACGTGATCAGCACGGCCACAACAAGAAGAGTAAGAAATGTAATTATATTTTTTTTCATGAGTGGATTCAGATTATTGTGAGTCTTTAACTTTAAACTGGTAGGTGGCGCCCACGCCCATGTTGGTGGACTTTCCCATATTCCTTCCATCGATCACCTGCGAGTAATAGGCCAATACACCCAGCCCGTTTAATTTTTCCTTGAAATAGTATTGAGCAAAAAATCCAACCTGCTCCATCTCCATTCTATTGGTGGGTTGGGGAGAATTGTACGCGCGAATATCATCACCGCTGGTAGATTTTAATGCCATGTAACTAGCCTCTATCCTGAGTGCATACTTTAACAACCACGTTCCCAGGGTTGCATTATAATTCCATGCATTCGGCACATCCATGTAGGTGGTGTAATAACTACCATTGTTATAATAGTAATTGCGCTCCACCTCAGTCTGGCCTCTCCACAGGTGGGCACCGGCAACACGTGCATACATTCCCTTATCAAGCTGGTAGTGAAGTATTCCTCTCAGCGTAAACTCATTGGCTCCTAGTCCTATGCTGTAAGGCAAATAATCAGAGAGATAGTTCGACATGGGGGTAGCAAAGGCAGCCGTACCAAGAAGTTTCAAATTGCCTTTACCAATTTCTTTTTTTATAATTTCATATTTCAAGGCAATGCTCATATCCTGAAAACCTTTAACTCCAGCTAATTGCCCGCCCGTAGATTCCGTTTGCACATAAGGCGTTGCGATGAGCAGATTAAGTTTATCGGTAATTCCCGCGGCCAACATCGGCATCACGGTAGAACGTGTAAACGTCCCAATGTTCTCATTGCCGCGCAGGTAAGTTCCTTCCCAGTATTGATTCCACTCTCCATGATCATACGTGAGAGCCACGCATAATTCATACTTCTTCATTAGAATTTCATCCGATGGCGTTTGTGCCATTAAAGAACCTGTGCTCAACAACAATACACTGAACAGATGTAGTAGTAAATATTTTTTCATTCGCTAAAGATTAAGTGTTTCCTGAATTTGTGATTCCGCGTGTCCCGGATTGTGTCCCCCTGAATCGATCATTTCGAAATAATAATTCGAATGACGGACTACATCAGAAATAAAAATGTGGATACAATCGCAGCTGGTCAATAACCAACACGGGTTTGCCGGAAATGAAATCCGGTATAAGGAAAAAATTAACCTTTGGGGGGAGGACTGTTCAGCTGAATCGAGAGGGATTCATATACTGAAGTATGCTTACGATAATCAAGCACCTTGTTCCATCCGCTCTCTTTTGGCTGAAGAACCGTGGAACATGAGATATAATCTTTTATAAAATTCTGAATGCTTTTTGTGCTGCTCTTTTCACTTGACGGTTTGTCTGTGAACGATTTCACATAATCAGCAAGTGCCTGCCTGATCTCTCTTGATGTGTTGTCCTTTACACAGACAATCTGCAAGGTGTCGCTTATATAACGTTGCTTCACCATACGATATACTTCACCCTCATGTTCAAACTCCCCATCAACGCGTGTGAACTCCCGGGAATCGTTGGCATAGGGTATCGTAATCGGAACTTTAATTGTAATTTCTTCCTCAGGCAGGAAGTTATCATCATCGAAGAGGGCTTTCATTTCCTTTTCATTGACGAACTGAAGTCCCATAAAAACACCATAATATCCCAGCACATTGAGCAGGAATAAAACAAGCATGACTATGGTAAGACCTCTTTTCACAATCCGAAATGTATGTAATAATTCTAATTTTCAAAATATAGTATGGCTTTCCGGTCTAAAAAGAGCATTTTCAGAAAGCGAGATAAGATCAGATGTGCTCTTTTTTGTTCTTCACCAGGTCGTACATCAGCTCGCGTGCGCGGTGCAATTGTGCTTTTACGGTGCCAAGGGGCGCTTCCAGTTCCGCGGCTATTTCTTCATAACTCAATTCATGAAAATAGCGAAGCCTCACCAGTTTCTGATATTTGGCGGGCAGCATATTCACAAATACCTGAATGATTTCTTCCTTCTGCGCTTTGATGGCCTCATCCTGTGGGTTCAACACTCCGGTATCCTCCACATCTATAGACACCGATTGACCGTCATCATCCGTGTAGGTATTTTCTATACTCAGCGTATTTAATTTCTTCTTGCGGATATAATCAATGGTGTTGTTGGTAGCAATTCGAAACAGCCAGGTGCTAAAGGTGAAGTCTTTCTTAAATTTGTGCAGACTGCGGAATGCTTTCGAGAATGATTCCATCATCAGATCTTCTGCATCATCAACATTGCGAACCATTTTCAGGATCATATGATATACCGGCCGCCTGTAACGCTGAAGAAGTTTTGCATAGGCTTTGTCATCACCGGCTACGGCCATGTCAATCAGCTTAAAATCTTCAAGCGCCTTGGATGAAAACCTACCTTCGTCTAATTCTTCCATCGTATTTTTTTGACTACTAACGCACGCAGACCGGTTACAAGATAGTAAAAGGGGAAAATAAAATCTAAAAATGGCGTTTTCCATGCTTCAAACTGGCCACCCAGCCGTTCTGAGGCCTTGTGAAACAACCAGACAAGCAGAGCCCATCGTATCATGAATCCGATAAGCAATGGCCAGAAAGGTTGCACAAAAAAGAGAGCCGGCAAAACAAGAAACCAGGTTAACAGCCAGCTGATCATGAATAATCCAAGCATGATTTTATCAGAAAACTTATAACGTTTCCCGGCAAAAAGATGCCTTAACTTCTGATTCATAAAATCTGACCATGAACTTTTAGGAGTGGATAACGTGGTGGCATCCTGACCCAGGGATAGTTTTGTGTTTGCCTTCGTTGCATGCAGGTTTACAAACAAATCATCATCGCCACCCATCACTCCCACATAATTATTGAATCCTTTGCTTTGAAGGAAAAGCGACTTGGTATAGGCCATGTTACGACCAACACCCATATAAGGCCTGCCAAGCAAAGCCATACCAAAGCATTGAATGGCTGTGAGCAATGACTCAAACCGGATAAACGAATTTAGCAATCCATCGGCTTTACGATAAGGAGAAAAGCCGAGAACAAATTGTGTGTTCTCATCATATCGCTCCGTCATTCTTGTGATCCATTGTTTGCTGTCTGGTCTGCAATCTGCATCTGTAAATAATAACCAGTTATACTTTGCGGCTCTGACGCCCAGTGTAATGCCAAATTTTTTTCCGTTGATGTATTCAGGTTTATTTGCCACACGCACCATTTTCAAACGACTATCCTGTTGTGTGGCTTCAAGCAGATAATCATAGGAACCATCATTCGACCGGTCTTCCACAATAACCACTTCAAATTCAGGATGATCCTGTTCCAGCAGCAACGGCACCAGTTCCTTCAGGTTTTTTTCTTCATCATGCGCACACACGATAACCGAAACCGCATTGGGTCTTCGTATTTCCTGGTGAACCTTGCGGGAGAATGCAAACAAAAAAAGAGACAGAAAAACTATCTGTATGAAAATAAAAATCAGGCAAATAAGGATCAGGGTTGACACTATGTTGAATATTGAGGGCACAAAGATAAAGCCTTATCAGATACGGGAAACTATTATCTGCAAGGTGTCATTAATTGCTCCTATTTGGAGAGGGTGGCCGGTGCAGTTAACTTTGCGCCCTCATGAAATTCAGCCTTACCGCCAAAGACCAGCACTCAAAAGCACGCGCAGGAGTAATACACACCGATCACGGTGAAATTCAAACACCCATTTTTATGCCGGTGGGCACAGCCGGTTCCGTAAAGGCGGTACACCAGCGTGAATTAAAAAATGACATTGACGCAAAAATCATTTTAGGAAACACCTATCATCTCTACCTGCGGCCGGGTCTACCCTTGTTGGAAAAAGCGGGTGGTCTACACAAGTTTACCGGATGGGACAGACCCATTCTCACCGATAGTGGTGGCTATCAGGTGTATTCGCTGGGCGAAAACAGAAAGATCACTGAAGAGGGTGTGATCTTTAAATCACATATCGATGGATCTAAACACACGTTTACACCCGAAGGTGTGATGGATATTCAACGAACCATTGGTGCTGACATTATCATGGCCTTTGATGAGTGTACACCTTATCCTTGCGAATATGACTATGCAAAAAAATCGATGGGCCTCACTCACCGCTGGCTTGAGCGATGTGTAAAGCGGGTAAATGAGACCAATCCGAAATATGGTTATGAACAGGTATTGTTCCCCATTGTGCAGGGAAGTGTATATAAAGATTTGCGACAACAGTCAGCGGAATTCATTGCCAGTCAAAATCAGGAAGGCAATGCCATTGGAGGACTCTCCGTAGGAGAACCACACGAAATGATGTATGAGATGACGGACCTGGTGTGCAACATACTCCCTGCTGACAAACCCCGCTACCTGATGGGTGTTGGCACTCCTGAAAACATTCTTGAGTGTATTGCCCTTGGCATTGACATGTTTGACTGTGTTATGCCTACACGCAATGCGCGGAATGGCATGCTGTTTACTACGCAAGGCATCATCAACATACGAAATGAAAAATGGAAAGATGATTTAAGTGCACTGGATCTGGAACTGGGTGGTCATGTGAGCACCTTTTATTCGAAAGCCTATCTGCGTCACCTGATCATTTCAAAAGAAATTTTAGGCGCACAAATTGCTTCCATCCACAACCTTACCTTCTATCTTTGGCTGGTGCGACAGGCAAGGCAAAAAATTGAAGAAGGTATCTTTTCAGTATGGAAAGACAAAATCGTAAAAATCGTATCACAACGCCTTTAATAATATTCACTTCATGACCATACTTGACCGGTATATCATCAAAAAAGTCCTCACTACTTTTTTTTTCGTAGTGCTGATACTGGTTGCTATTATTTCCGTCATTGATATCACTGAAAAACTGGACAAGTTCACGAGGAATAATCTCAGTGCTTCTACCGTGCTGGGTTATTATGGTGATTTCATTCCATGGATAGCCGGGTTACTTACACCGATCACGGTGTTCATTTCAGTGGTGTATGTCACTTCACGAATGGCCGCCCACACAGAAATCATTGCTATTCTGAGCAGTGGTGTAAGCTTTAAAAGACTACTGGTTCCATACCTGATGGCATCTTTTGTGATCGCCTCCATTACCTTCTATCTTAACGGTTGGGTGATTCCCAAATCCAACCAGGACAGGCTTTTGTTTGAAATGCAATACTTCAAGAACAACAATAATTACTACCGGGCAAATATTCATATGCAGATTGAACCTAACATCTATCTGTTTCTGAATAGCTACAATAGTCAGACCAATACCGGATTTCAATTTTCACTGGAGCGATTTGACAACAACCGTCTCATTGAAAAAATAACGGCAGATAACATTCAATGGGATACGGTAAAACAAAAATGGATTCTGAAATACTGGAAAAAGAAACTGGTTGACAGTTTGTTTAATGTGCGCCAGGGGCCGGCACCTGCAAACCTGACCGCTGATGGATTGAGTCTGGACACTACGCTTTCCGTCACGCCAAAAGATTTTGATTCGAATGACCGCAACTATGACGGGTTAACTATGGGCGAACTAACCGATCATATCGCCAAAATGAAATTCCGCGGATCAACGGGTGTTGAAATTTTTGAAGTAGAAAAACAAATCAGGTATGCATCACCGTTTACGGTTTTTGTACTCGTATTCATGGGTGTGATCGTTTCTTCCAAAAAAAACAGAGGAGGCACTGGTTTTCAAATTGCTTTGGGATTCATGCTCTCCTTTATTTTTATCTTATTTTTCACGATGACGCGCACGTATGCGGAAACCGGATCGCTGTCACCATTTCTGGCAGCTTGGCTTCCTAACTCCGTGTTCGCAGTCATCTCGCTCGCCATGTACAAATACGTGCCCCGGTGATTGCCACTACGAAAGACTACCTTCAACTACACTTCCTGGTTTTCTTGTGGGGCTTTACGGCAGTGCTGGGAAAGCTCGTATCAATTCCTTCAGTGGAAATGGTTTTTTACAGAACCTTGCTCGCTGCTGCGGGTGCAGGCGCATTGATATTAATGACAAGGGGAACCTTTGCCGTTTCAAAATCAGATCTTATCAAAATTTTACTAACAGGAATAATCGTGGCGGTGCACTGGCTGACATTTTTTGGATCCGGCCGCGTATCCAATCCATCTACCAGCCTGGTAGGATTTGCTACCTGTTCTTTCTGGGCGGCACTTATTGAACCTTTAGCCAAGCGAAAAAAGATTCAGATCCTTGAAATTGGTCTTGGCCTGGTTGTGATCATAGGCCTTTATATCATCTTTGCTGGCGATTTTCAATATCCGCTTGGATTGTTTCTCGGCATTATATCTGGATTAACGGCTGCTCTATTCAGTGTAATAAATTCCAGGCTGGTCGTTCGTGTACCTGCACACACCATCACCTTTTATGAAATGGCAGGTGCCTGTATCATAATCTTTTTATTTTTTCCTGTTTACAAAAACACGCTTGCTGACGATGGTATTCTGTATCTGGTGCCGATGTGGTCTGACTGGATTTATATTACCATCATGGCGTGGGCATGTTCGGTATATGCCTATTCTGCGGCAATCACATTAACAAAAAAATTATCAGTGTTCTTCATACAGCTCGCGTTAAATCTGGAGCCGGTGTATGGAATAGCGCTGGCACTCATTGTTTTTGGAAATAAAGAAATCATGGGATGGAATTTTTATGCAGGCACGCTCATCATTATCAGTGCGGTTGTCATATATCCAATTCTGAAAAAGAGAACGGAGACTCAGTTTAAATAATCGGCCCAGTACTGCATATCCGCAAAGTGTTGTGAAAGTTCTGCCCGCGATTTGAAAATCCCAAACACAGAAGACCCTGACCCACTCATGCTTGCATATAAAGCACCATGCTCATAAAGTTCATTTTTAATCAATTCAATCGCAGGATACTTATCAAACACCGATTTTTCAAAATCATTGATAAGTAAATCTTTCCATTCAATTACAGGCCGTTCTAAAATTGCGGAAAGATTTTGAATGGGAGCATGTGGCTTTACACCCGCATAAGCATCCGCTGTGGAAACGTGAATGTCAGGCTTTATTAACACCAGGTAATATCCTTTCAGGCTTAAAGGAAATTCTACAAGCTGCTCACCTCTTCCGATCCCAAGCATGGGTTTATCTTCAACAAAAAAAGCGCAATCACTGCCAAGCTGTGAAGCATATTCCCGAAGTCGATTTGAATTCAGTCTCAAATCAAAAACAGAATTCAATAAGCGCAACGTAAATGCTGCATCGGATGAACCGCCTCCCAGTCCGGCACCCGTGGGCAATACTTTATGCAAATGAATTTTTACAGGAGCAAGTCCGAATTGTTTTTGTAATAGGTGATAGGCTTTGATGCAAAGATTATCTTCCTCCTTGCCGGGAATCACCGAGCCTGAACTGGTGAAAGAAAATTCCTTAGCTGGAATGATCTCCAGAATATCAGTCCAGGGAACAGGATAAAAACAGGTTTCAATATTATGGTAGCCATCTTCACGTTTGGAAATCACGTGAAGGCCGAGATTTATTTTGCAGTGTGGAAAGACTACCATATCGGTGGTTGGTTACAGGTTGTTAGTTGCTGGTAAATATGCACCATCAACTAACAACCAGCAACGATCAACTATTTCGACAAGCGTTCAACTAATTCTTTGGTGATACCCGATGCTGAGAACCCACCATCGTGCATCAGGTTCTGCATGGTTACCATGCGGGTATAATCCGAGAACATTGCAACACAATAATTGGCACAATCTTCTGCCGTTGCATTGCCCGAGCGGTGACATCATCTGTGCAAAATCAAAGAACACATCAAAGCCAGAAATGCCAGTGCCCGCAGTGGTCTTGGTGGGCGATTGTGAAATAGTATTTACTCTCACCTTTTTCATAGAACCATAGCGTTGTCCATAACTGCGCGCAATGGATTCCAGCATTGCTTTTGCCTGCGCCATGTCGGTATAATCAGGATAAGCACGCTGTGCAGCAATGTAACTCAGCGCCACTACAGAACCCCACTCATTCATGGCATCCAGCTTCTCAGAAGTCTGCAACACTTTATGAAATGACAGCGCAGAAATATCTATGGTCTTTAAATACCAGTCATAGTTCATATCGCCATATTCTTTTCCTTTGCGGATGTTGGGGCTCATTCCAATAGAGTGAAGAACAAAATCAAGCTTACCACCTAACACTTCCATCGATTTTGAGAAAAGATTATTAAGGTCAGCTTCAGAAGTTGCATCGGCAGGAATCACTTCCGCTCCGCAAGCTGCTGCCAGCTGGTTGATCGTTCCCAGTCTCATTGCGATAGGTGCATTGGTAAGCGTGAAAGATCCACCTTCTTCTTTTACCTTGAGTGCCGTTTTCCAGGCAATTGAATTTTCATCCAGCGCTCCGAAAATAATTCCCCTCTTTCCTTTAAGCAGGTTATTGGCCATGTTATTACAGTTTTAAAGTTTGCGCAATATTACAAATTCCCATCCACAGCCGCTATTTTTGATGCACATGAATAATAACCCAGCAGCACCCATTGGCATTTTTGACAGCGGTATCGGAGGACTTACCGTAGCAAAGGCCATCAGAAACTTACTACCCGAAGAGAACATCATTTATTTTGGAGACACTGCTCACTTGCCCTACGGAGATAAATCGGAAGCCGCCATACAGGCTTATTCCATTAAGATTGCCGACATTTTATTAAAGAAAGGTTGTAAGGTAATCGTAATCGCGTGCAATTCAGCAAGCTCAGCTTCCTATGAGTTATTAAAGGAATATGTACGCAAAGATGCACACATCATCAACGTGATTGACCCGATGGTAGATTTTATAACCGAAAATTATTCAGGTAAACGTATTGGCCTGATCGGCACAAAAAGAACGGTGCAATCAGGTATATACACCCGTAAGATAGAAGAGTCAAATCACAGTATTTTGCTGGAATCTCTGGCAACACCCTTACTGGCACCTATGATTGAAGAAGGGTTCTTTTAACAATCAGATCAGTCATGAAATTATTGTACAATATCTTACCGATGAAAAGCTCAAAAATATCGATGCGCTTGTACTCGCCTGCACCCATTACCCGCTGATAAAAAAAGAAATTTCAGAATATTATAACCATCAGATTGCAATACTCGATTCCGCCCAGGTAGTTGCCCAGGCTCTTCAACAATATCTTGATGTAACAGGATTGCGAAATGTTGTTCCAAAACATGAAAACCATTTTTTTGTATCTGACTACACAGAGTCATTTGAGGCTTCCACCCGATTATTTTTTGGTGAGCAGGTTACCCTGGAAAAACATCCTTTATGGAATTGATCCCGAAAACTATGTTATGATAAATCATAATCATTTTTAAAAAAGCAATAATTTCGAAAATATTATTTGATCTTGTCATACCATTAAGATTAGACTCCCGTGCCTGCAACCTTGATATTCTTTCTTACCATTCCTTGTATTCTATACCATTCTGGTAGTGTATGCAGAACGGAAAATATCAGCCTTCATGCAAGACCGGCTTGGGCCTATGGAGGTTGGGTATTATGGAATTCTTCAAACAGTTGCTGATTTATTAAAGCTACTTCAAAAGGAAGATATTATTCCTGCCAGCGCTGATAAAAGGTTATTTCAACTGGCTCCCTTTTTTATTTTCGTACCCATTTTTATGGGATTCTCCATGCTGCCCATCACACCGGCATGGTCGGCAACAACCTTTTCATCAGCGCTTTATTTTATATTCGCCATTATCTCGCTGGATGTCATAGGCATTGTGATTGCCGGCTGGGCATCGAATAACAAATACAGCATGCTGGGTACCATACGGTCGGCCGCGCAGATTATTTCTTATGAAGTGCCATTAACACTTTCCGTTCTTTGCGTTTGTGTGTTGAGTCAAACCTTAGACTTACAGGAAATATCGTTTCAGCAAGGCACATTAATCAATACCAGAGGTACTGATTCTGCTATCACAAATTATCTGTTTGGCATAAAACAAACCAGGATTGATATAACCATGACCGGGGGATTCCTAACATGGAATATTTTCCGAATGCCTGTATTGTTTTTTGCCTGGATTATTTTCTTCATCGCATCACTCGCTGAAAGTAATCGTGCTCCGTTTGATTTGCCTGAAGCAGAATCGGAATTAGTGGCTGGATTTCAAACTGAATATTCAGGTTTTCGATGGGCCGTTATCATGCTGGCAGAATATGCCATGATGCTGCTGGTGAGTTTTGTTGGCGTGATTTTATTCTGGGGCAGCTGGAATACCCCATTACCAAATATCGGAACATGGAGACTTGCAGACTGGACTACCGGAACCAACGGAACTTTTGGGTTTCATGCATGGGGCATTTTCTGGCTTGTTTCAAAAACATTGCTCACTATTGCCTTGCAGATCTGGGTACGCTGGACATTTCCACGCATTCGCATTGATCAGTTAACTTCACTTAGCTGGAAATATTTAACACCTGCTTCTTTAACTTTAATGGTTATTTGTGCACTTTGGAAATTACTACTGCTTTGATCAATAAAAGAAAAAATACATATCCTGAGTATTGCGCTGGCTGGCATATTTTGCTACACGGCAGCATTTTGTCAAACCGGCAGTGTTGATAGTCTTGAGAATACCCTTCAAAATAAATTATCAGACTCAGCAAGGTTTGTGACCTACATCAGATTATCAGAACAAAAACAATACACTGATTTTGTAAATGCAACCATTTACGCAGATAAGGCATTTGCCATTGCCGATCAAAAACAATGGCCATGGGCCAAAGGCATGGTGTATAATCAGCTTGCGTTTCTGGCAACATTGAGTGGTGATTACACAACGGCCATGAAATACGATAACCTTAATCTTCAGATGAGGCTCGGGGCACAAGATAGTGCCGCCATTGCTGCAACGCTCAATTTTCTCGGAAATGATTACAGCGATCTTGGCCAATATGATGAAGCATACTATTACTTCACTCAGTCCTATCGGGTTGCCCGTGCCATTAATGATCAGATGAGAATGGCTATAACCACCTATAATATTGGAAATGTATTAAAGGAACTCGGTCAATACGAACTGGCATTAAATCATTTCAACTTCAGCCGCGATCTCAGTGAAAAAACTGGCGACCTGGATGGCCTGGTCTACGTGACAGATGCTATTGGAGAACTCTATCTGAAAAAGAAAGAATATACAAAGGCTGAAGAATATTTACTGACTGCATTAAAAGATCTTCGTGAAAGAAATCTCACCATCATTGAGCCTCGCGTGTTGAAAAGACTGGCACAGTTACAATTTGAATTAAAGGATTACCCGCAATCACTTGCCTATTATGATTCTGCGTCTGTCATTCACAAAAAAGCGAACAATGAATTTGGTGTGGCCGAGGCAAATCTTGGCATCAGTGAAATTTATATTGAACAACAAAAATTCGATGAGGCTGAAGATCTGATTGAAAAAAGTCTCGTTACGGCCAAAAGAAACAACGCTCAGAAAATGACGATCGATTGCTTGCAAAAGCTATCCTACCTGGCAGAAAAAAGAGGTGATTTTGAAAGCGGACTTGCCTATCATAAAAACTATAAACAACTGGAGGACAGCTTATACAGTGAGGAAATGCTGGGTCGAATGTTTCAGGATCAGCTTCGTTTTCAAACGGAGTTGAAGGATAGTGAAATTGCTGCGCTCAGCAAGACAAAGACAGAACAAGCCAGCACTTTAAAAAGACAAGAACTGCTGCGCAATATCCTTGTGGTAGTGGTGGCCCTTACCGTGATTCTGCTCTTTACGGTGTATCGTAGCGGTCGCAGAAGAATCAGAATCAATAAGCTGTTGATAGAACACCAGCAGGAAATCAAAAAGCGAAGTCAGGAGCTGGAACAACTCAATCAGGTGAAGGATAAATTCCTCTCTATTGTTTCACATGATCTCCGATCTCCCATCCGGGCATTATCATCAATATTAAATCTTGCAGAACAAAAAAATCTTACCCAGGAAGAATTCAGACAACTAACCGGAGAACTCAGAAAACAATTTGATAATGCGCACACCTTCATCAGCAACCTGCTGGACTGGGCTTTGCTGCAAATGGATAAACTGAAAATTCAACCCGTGAAAGTTGAACTTGCCACCATGGTTGAAGAAAATCTGACAATGGTGGAGTCGATGCAAATGAAGGAAATCCATTTTGAAAATAATGTGGCCTCAGGAATCTACGGATTGGCTGATCCCAATATGTTAAATCTTATTTTACGAAACCTCCTATTGAATGCCATCAAATTCTCTGAACCAGGTGGCAAAATAGCAGTTAGCTGCAAGGACTATGACAAACAATTTCTGGTAATGTCGGTTAAAGATCATGGTGTTGGCATAAGCAAGGAAGTGCAAAAACTGCTGTTTGATAAATCCTCTGCTTACAGCTCGCGGGGAACCGCCAATGAAAAAGGCACAGGTCTTGGCCTAATTCTATGTAAAGAGTTTGTAGAAAAAAATGGGGGTAAAATCTGGTTTGAAAGTGAGGAATGGCATGGCAGCACGTTTTATTTCACAATTCAGAAACCTTCCGAATAGGGTTTAGGGTTTTCCTTCTATTTTTGTAAGGAGTATGAAGGAAACTGCAAATACGTATTGGTCAACCATCACCATTGCAGCCCGCACCCTAAGGCAAGGTCTTGCGCTTACCTTCTCTCATTTTCTTAAAGCCCGCAAAAGCAGATCACCCTTATCCGTTCAGTCACCTGCATATTTTGAAAACCAGGAAGGCATTGCCACCGTGCAATATCCCTTTGAGTCAATTCCTGTGCCTGACAACGGCCGTTATAAATTGCATAATGAAATAGAGGATTGTATTGTTTGCGATAAATGTGTCAAAGTATGCCCGGTAAACTGTATCACCATTGATCCTATAAAATCAACAGAGGAATTTGGCAAAACTTCTGACGGCACTCCAAAACGGATTTATGCCGCCAGGTTTGACATTGATATGGGCAAATGTTGCTTTTGCGGATTATGCACTACGGTATGCCCCACCGAATGCCTGACCATGACGAAGGAGTATGACTTTTCTGTCTTCGATATCAAAGAACATAATTTCGAATTTGGCAACATGACACCAGCTGAAATTGAAGCTAAGAAAAAAGAATGGGAGGAACATCAGAAAAATAAACTGGCCGCTGCGCCTGCTGCTACAGCAGCTACTTCTACGGCAATGTCAAAACCTGTTTTTAAACCTAAAATTAAACCACCCACACCACCAGCACCAACTGAATGAATCCTGGCACGCTAACCCTTTACATTTTTGTACTTGCCGCTGTTGCCTCAGTGATGGTAATGCTGATTACGCGTACTGTTTTTTATGCAGCGCTCTCATTGATTGTTTGTCTTATTTCAGTTGCCGGTATCTATGCGTTGCTCTCTGCTGAATTTCTTGCCATCACACAATTGGTTATTTATGCAGGTGGAGTTTTGGTACTCATTCTTTTTGGTATTATGCTCACCAACCGGATTGCAGGAAAGCCACTTCTCACTGAATCGCATCATGTCGTGAAGAGTGCGATCATTTCCATCGGAATGTTCCTGATTATTATAATCTCCTATCAAAAGACCTCCTTCAATCAGGGTGACCCGGTTCCTGCGCAAGGCAATCATATCAATAACATCGGTATTGAATTGATGAGCACATATGTTGCTCCTTTTGAAACCGGAGGAATCATGCTTTTGGTTTGTTTGATTGGTGCTGCCTTGATGGCGTCTTCATTTAAAAAAAATGATCATGTCTGAACATACTATACTTTTTGTACTGGGTGCCTTTCTTTTTTCTGCTGGGTTATTCATTGTGTTCACAAAGAAAAATGCCATCATGATCCTGTTAGGGATTGAACTGATGTTAAATGCTGCCAATCTGAATCTGATCGTATTCAACAGGCAAAATCCAACGAATTATGAAGGCCAGTTCTTTGCTTTATTTATAATTCTGGTGGCCGTGTGTGAAGCAGCGGTGGGCATCGCCATTATTTTGAAAGCCTATCATTACTATTCATACTTCCGTTCCCGATCAGATCAGTGACCTAAAAGAAAAAAATTGACAGAGGCAACTTCTTCATCGGCTTTACCGTGGCTGGCATTGGTTGTACTTGCCTTACCGCTGCTTTCTGCACTCACAGGACTGATGCTATCAGAGAAATCAGCGTGGACGTTACCGCAAATCAGCAGCATATTATTGTTTATTACATTAATATCTATCAGTTGTTCTCATTAATGCAATTTGATAAGGGACAATCATTAACCTATGCATGGCCATGGTTTTCGATCAATCAAAAAACACTTCAGGCAAGTTTGCTGCTGGATGGAGACACCCTCATCATGATGCTGGTCGTTTCACTGGTTTCATTTCTTGTGCATGTCTATTCCATCGGATACATGGCGGAGGATCACGCATCTGTCCGTTATTTCAGCATGCTTGGGTTTTTCACCTTCGCCATGCTGGGCCTGGTGATGAGCAGCAATTTGTTAATCCTGTTTTGCTTTTGGGAACTGGTGGGCTTTAGTTCCTATCGGTTGATTGGCCATTGGTACGAAAAACCAACAGCAGCAAAGCTGCAACGAAAGCATTTCTGATAAATCGTCTGGGCGATCTGGGTTTTCTCATTGGTCTGATGATACTCTGGTCATGGTTAGGTAATCTGGATGTCAGACATTTGAATCTCACCAGCGTTCCTCCATGCTGGTTAACCACTGCAGGTGTCTGCATTTTTATCGGAGTCATAGGTAAGTCAGCACAATTCCCATTGTTTCACTGGCTGCCCGATGCCATGGAAGGTCCTACTCCGGTATCGGCATTGATCCACGCAGCAACCATGGTAGCTGCCGGAGTTTATTTATTGATACGAATTGAAAGTCTCTTTACTGAAGATGCACTGATCACTATTTCTATTGTTGGGTCAATCACCGCGGTTACCGGAGCGGCTGGTGCCTTGTTTCAATATGACATAAAAAAAATACTGGCTTACTCCACCATTTCGCAATTGGGTTTTATGGTAATGGCCATTGGTGCTGGCGCTGCCCAGGGTGGATATATGCACTTGCTTCATCATGCATTTTTTAAGGCCGGCTTATTTCTGGGTGCCGGTGCTGTTATTCATGCGATGCATAAAGCTCTTCATTATCATGAAGAACCTATTGATGTACAGGACATTCGCAACCTGGGCGGATTAAGAAAAAAATTACGGATCACATTTATCACATTCATGATTTGTGCAGCAGCGCTGGCCGGTCTTCCATTTACATCAGGGTTTGTATCGAAAGAAGTGATATTAACACAAATGAATACCTGGTCCGGAAATGAATTTTCATGGAAATGGCTTGTGATGCTCAGTGCATGGGGTGTTACATTTCTCACACCCGTCTACACCTTCCGGCTTGTATGGTTTATCTTCTTCGCAAAACCAAAACATGAGATTGACATAAACGAGGTTCCATTCGTGATGCGCCTTCCCTTACTCGTACTTTCAGTTGGTTCACTGGCCCTTTTGATTTCCTTCAATCCCTTTCATATATCTTCAGCCATAAATGTATTGATGAGTCGTTTATCCGGCAGCGAGTCATACCATCACACTATTATCAACCTCGTTGATTATTCTTTCACTGGTTTCTGCTTTTCTGATATATAGAAAGTATGAATTACAGAATCAAAACAGATTTCTTACCCCTCATCTCTACCTGGACTGGATTTCTGACTTTGCCTGCCAGCTGATTGATCAGTTAGCACTATTCGCACACTGGATCGACCGGAAAGTAATAGATAAAGTCATTCATGGATTAACTTATTTGCAAGTGAGCCTCGCTCATCTTACCGGCTGGACGGATCGATGGCTCGTGGATGGCCTTGTGAACGGTGCGGCCTATTCCGCAAAAGTTAGTGGCACCCTTACACGATCCATTGCGAACGGAAAAATTCAGTCCTATTTGCTTTGGTCTTTGGCTGGCCTGGTTATTTTTATACTTTGGATTTTATACTGATGCAGCATTTACTCTCCTGGTTAATTTTTACACCGCTCATTGCTGCTGCGATAGCCTTGCTTATTCCTTCACGCCATAAAGATTCATTCAGAATACTTACGTTAGTGGTAAGTATCATTCAGGTTGTGATTATCGCACAGATCGCATGGCATTACAAGCATCACGCTGGTGTGCAACTTGTTGAGCGACTTTCATGGATCACCATGGAATTAGGACAATGGGGTTCTTTGCGTGCAGAATATTTTGTGGCACTGGATGGATTGAGTTTCCCGATGGTTGCTCTATCTGTTGGTATCATGTTAATTGCCGTTATCTCTTCCTGGACAATTGAAAGGAGTCAGAAAGGATATTTCATTCTATTGCTTATTCTGAATACTGCAATCATCGGAAGCTTTTGCGCGCTGGACTTCCTGCTGTTCTATGTATTCTTTGAATTCATGTTGTTGCCCATGTATTTCCTCATCGGTATATGGGGAGGCCCGAGAAGAGAATATGCATCTATAAAATTTTTCCTTTACACATTGCTTGGATCGATCCTGATTTTGATCGTTATCATCGGACTATACTTATCGGTGCAAGACCCCACGGCAGGAAAGGAACTGGTACATACCTTCAATGTACTGCATATGCAAAATCCTGAAAACATTATTCCGGGTTCCATCCTGTCTGCAGATGCAACTGACTTACTGGGACCTTACTCATTCAGATTATGGGCGTTTCTTCTATTGTTCATCGGCTTTGCCATCAAACTTCCAGCTGTGCCTGTTCATACATGGTTGCCCGATGCACACGTAGAAGCGCCAACTCCGATATCAGTGATCCTGGCAGCATTGCTTTTAAAATTTGGTGGCTATGGATTGCTTCGTTTTGCATATCCCATCTTTCCAGAGGGTGCAGTTTATTTCAGCTGGCTCGTGGGGTTCGTGGGCGTGGTGTCAATTATTTACGGAGCACTCAATGCTTTATCATCGAAAGATCTTAAAAGACTAATCGCTTACTCCTCAGTGTCGCATATGGGTTTTGTTTTACTGGGTATTGCCTCTGTAACCGTAGAAGGTGTAGCCGGAGCAATGTATCAGATGTTCAGTCATGGAATTATCTCTGCCATGCTGTTTCTCGTTGCCGGAGTGTTGTATGATCGCACGTATGACCGTTTGATTGCAAACTATTCTGGGCTTGCCAGCAAAATGAAAGTATTTACCGGTTTCGTTTTGATTGCTTTCTTCGCCTCCCTTGGTTTACCCGGCTTTGCCGGATTTATAGGCGAGGTATTGATTTTTTTCGGAGCCTTTATGTCACAAAAGGCTAATGGACTCTTACCTATATGGATGGCAATTACCGCAACCTTAGGTTTGTTGCTGGGAGCAGGTTATTTCTTATGGACGCTCCAGCGAATGTTTTACGGACCGTTTTCTGTCAAGATTCCCGTTACTGAACTTTATGATATTGATAGCCGGGAATACCTGATGCTTCTGCCCCTGGCGCTGGCCACTCTGTTTTTTGGAATACTCCCGCAAACCCTGCTCAACTATATCAATCCGTTTGCTCAGGAGTTTGTAGAAACATTATTCAGGTCCGCATCATTCATTAACCTATGATGAAGCTGCAACCATGAATGATCAGCTTCAACATATTTACCAAAGTGTTTCCCGGTTATTACCAGAAGTAATTATTTCGGCTTCATTACTGATCACCATACTGCTTGGCCTTATTCTAAAAACCGGCAAGCATATCATTCTAAAATCACTTGCCCTGATCACATATGGTGTATGTATTTTTATTGTCATTAAACATTTACCTGCCGGATCTACTATACTGTTCGGAGGTATGCTGCGCACCGATGAATTTTCATCGTACTTTAAAATTTTGTTTTTAACAGGCGGTATTTTCGGGGTGTGGATTTCCGGACCTCAAAAAGAAAAATCCTCTCCAGAATATTTCGTTTTGTTCCATGCAGTGATACTGGGTAGTTGCCTGCTCGCTTCAAGCATGAATTTTATCATGGTGCTGCTTTCCCTCGAATTGATTTCGTTGAGTTCATATCTGCTTGCCGGTTTTGGCTTCGACAAAAAAAGTGCTGAAGGCAGTCTTAAATATTTTTTATTCGGCACAGTGGCAACAGCCTGTATGATCTATGGCTTATCCATTCTCTATGGGTTTGCCGGCACACTGGATTTTTCATCCGACCTGTTTATGAAAAACCTGATTGAGTTGTCATCACCACTATTATTAACAGGCGGTTTATTAACGCTGGCAGGCTTTCTTTTTAAAATCACCGCAGTACCCTTTCATTTATGGGCTCCTGATGTTTATGAATCTGCTCCCACACCGGTAGTGGCATTTATTTCTGTTGTTCCAAAACTAGCCGGCATAGCTGTGCTTGCGAAATTCACACTTGCCATCAATCTGTTTGGGCAATCGGGCTACAACTGGCAGGTAATTCTTGCCATCATTTCCATCCTGTCAATTCTTATCGGAAATTTATCCGCCATTGCCCAGAACAATCCGAAAAGAATGCTTGCCTATTCTTCGGTAGCCCAATCAGGATTCCTTTTGATTGGCATCATTACCTTTAGCATAGATGGTATTCAATTCATGTTATTTTATTCTGCTGTTTTTCTGATTATGAACTTCCTGGTGTTTAACGCACTCCATCAGTTTGAAAATACCCTGGGCCAGATTAACATTCCATCACTTGCGGGCCTGGGCAGCATTTCGCTCATACCTTCAATTGCAATTCTTACTGGCCTTGTCTCCCTTACCGGACTTCCACCTATGGCAGGCTTTACGGCCAAACTCTTCATCTTTGGCGCCTTATGGAGTGCCTGGCAGCAAAGCAGTGAGTTGATCTTGCTCGCGCTTTTCGTGATTGGCTTGTTGAACACCGTGATTTCGCTATTCTTTTATTTGAAAATTCCCTATTATCTTTTCATTAAAGAAAGAAAATTGAGCTGTGATCCTATAAAAACTGATGTTGCCGGTAATCTTTTAAGCGTTATTCTGGTTATCCTCTTATTCTACCTATTCATCAGCCCGAATGAGTTGATGAGATGGATTAATAAAATTACCTTTGTGCTTTAAAGTCCTTGGGCTTTTAAAAGCAATGAGGCGAATTGCTGGTTATTCTTTTTTCGGAGGCCTTGAAATAAAAATATATGAGTGAACCCATCCTTCACGAATGCGGCATAGCCCTCATTCGACTGCGCAAGCCACTTTCCCACTACATCGAAAAATATGGCACTTCCTATGCCATGAACAAGATGTATATTTTGATGGAAAAGCAACACAATCGCGGACAGGATGGAGCAGGAATTGCCAATATAAAAATTGATCAGAAGCCTGGCTTCAGATTCTTCAGCCGATACCGCTCCATAAAAGCCCAGCCAGTGGCCCATCTTTTCAGAAAAATTGGTAAGAAATACCAGAAAGCTCAGAAAGAGGGCAAAGAGAAATTCAAAGACGAAAACTGGTTAAAGCAAAAGGTGGCCTTTAGCGGAGAACTCTGGTTAGGTCATCTGCGCTATGGCACACACGGCCTCAACAGCATCGAAAATGTCCATCCCTTTCTCAGACAAAATAACTGGCGTAGCCGTAACCTGGTGATGGCCGGAAATTTTAACATGACCAACGTAGATGAACTCTTTAACATTCTGGTAGATCTTGGTCAGCATCCAAAAGAAAAAGTAGACACCGTAACCGTAATGGAAAAAATTGGCCACTTTCTGGATGAGGAAGTGCAAACTCTTTTTCAAAAGTATAAAGGCCAGTATACTAATCGCGAAGTATCAGACATTATTGAAAATGAACTTGATCTTACGCGCGTATTGCGCAGAGCCTGTAAAGATTTTGATGGTGGTTATACCATGGCAGGCCTCACCGGTTCGGGTTCTGCCTTTGTGGTACGCGATCCATCCGGCATTCGGCCCGCTTATTTTTACGCAGATGATGAAATTGTGGTAGTGGCTTCCGAAAAACCCGCGATTAAAACGGCTTTCAACATCGATTACGCACAGATTCAGGAAATACAACCCGGTCATGCGCTGATCATCAATAAAAATGGTGAATATGTGCAGCACCAGATTTTAAAAGCACGCGAAAAGAAATCATGCAGCTTCGAACGGGTTTATTTTTCAAGAGGTACTGATCCTGAAATTTATCAGGAGCGCAAGCAATTAGGTAAGTTGCTGGTGCCGCAGATTCTGAAAGCAATCAATTTTGATTTAAAGAATACTATCTTTTCTTACGTGCCGAACACTGCCGAAACTGCTTTCCTGGGAATGATGGCCGGCATTGAGGATTACCTCATCAGCAAGCAAAAGGATATTATCCTGGATGGCAAGCCAAATGTGGATTCACTCGATGATATTTTATCGTTCCGTCCCCGCATCGAAAAAATTGTTATCAAAGATGTAAAACTCAGAACCTTTATTACCGATGATTCGCATCGTGATGACATGGTTGCACACGTCTACGACACTACCTATGAAGTGGTGAATAAAGGTAAGGACACCCTGGTAATCCTTGATGATTCTATCGTTCGGGGAACTACCCTGGAGAAAAGCATTCTTAAAATGCTTGACCGTCTGAATCCTAAAAAGATTGTGGTGGTTTCGTCTGCGCCTCAAATCCGCTTCCCCGATTGTTATGGAATTGACATGAGCAAGATGGGTGACTTCGTTGCTTTCCGCGCTTTGATACAATTACTCAAAGATCAAGGTAAAGAATATTTACTGGGAGAAATCTACGAACAATGTCAGCTTGCTGAGCAGGAAGAAGAACCTGCCAACTATGTGAAGAAATTATATGAGCAATTCGGTTATCAAGAAATCTCAGATAAGATCGCAGACATCGTACGCCCTGCTGATATGAAAGCCGAACTACAAGTAGTATATCAGACTGTCGAAAATCTTCATAAGGCTATTCCGAACCATTCTGGAGACTGGTACTTTACGGGCGACTACCCTACTCCGGGAGGCATGCGAGTAGTTAACCGTGCTTATCTGAACTATATGGATGGAAAGCTGGTAAGGGCTTACTAACTGAATTCTACGGAAGATAAAAATCAAATACGATTTCGTTCATGCACTTGAAATGTCCTTTCGGGCATTTATCATAGCCTATTTTTGAACAAGGCCGGCAACCAATCTTTTTATTTTCAAACACTGTAAATTTTGTCCGATACGGATACATTCCAAACTCCGGAATCGTATTGCCCCAGATCGAAAAGACTTCCTTCCTGAATGCTGCGGCAATATGCATCAGACCGGTATCGTGTGTAAAAACATGACTTGATTTCTTCACCAGACTTGCTGACTGATTCAGGTTAAATTTTCCGCATGCGTTATAAATGACCGTCTTCTTGTTTAACGCAAACAAGCCAGGCTCATATTCAGAAGAATTTATTTTTTCAAAAAATGTGCGGATGTTTTCGCCTGTTTCAAAATCTTCTTTACCACCCAGCAACACAATTGGTTTATTGATGCGATCGCATAACTCAATCATGCGGGGCACGGGCAATTTTTTGGTATTATGTTGTGCCCCGATGGCATAGGCAACAAAATTGCGCTGATGTGTTTCGGGTAACCATTCCAGGGGCACCTCGTCCTTATCAGGAATAAAGTAATCAAGGCCCAATGCATCTGGTTTAATACCCAGGGGCTCTACCGTTTTCATATACCGGTCAACAATGTGAAGCGGTGGCAACTGATCGATTTTCAAATTGACTTTCAGCCACTTTTGAAAATTAATTTTATCGAAGCTGTATGACTTCCGCGACAAAGCTGTTTTGATTATTCGTGTTCGGAGATTATGATGAAGATCGATGATATAATCATACTTCTCCTGCTTTAGCTGATTAATCAATTCACTCAGACTTTGATCAAGAAAAAAAAGTTTATCGATATAGGGATTGAACTCCACTAGGATTTTTGTATTGGATTTTTGTCGTATAATGAATTTCAGCATCTTCCAGCTGGGTCTTCAGTGTGCGTATTACCGGGGTAGTGAGCACAATATCCCCAATGGATGAGAAACGGATTATTAATATCTTCATTATGCTGTCAAATCAACTGAAACCTCAGAAAAATACGAATAGAAATTGCTATTTTAGTTACTTTGGAAAGGTAATAATTTCTGAAAAACCGTTCATGTGCCAAAGCATGCTTCTGATTTTAATAAAATACGTATTGTAATTAAACTTCTTTTATGAATTACTGGTTAATGAAGACTGAGCCGGGTACTTTTTCGTGGGGCGACCTTGTGCGTGATAAAAAAGCGGTATGGGATGGTGTTAGAAATTATCAGGCCCGCAACAATTTAATGGCAATGAAAAAAGGAGATTTCGCATTTATCTATCACAGCATGGATGATAAAGCTGTTATTGGAATTGCTGAAATAACACGCGAGTACTTTCCTGACCCTCATGACAAAGATTGGGTAGCCGTTGAAATAAAACCTGTTAAAAAGTTAAAGAACACGGTGAATCTGGGGACTATTAAAAAGGAAAAACGACTTGCCGGCATGGTGCTTGTCAAAAACTCGCGTCTGTCTGTTCAGCCTGTAAAAAATGAAGAATTTGATCTGGTGATTGGTCTCAGCGAGAATTAGCATATGAAACATATAACCTATCCGCTATTAGGTAAACGCTGGCTGATTGGCGCTATCTGTTTTTTTTCAATTTCCGCTTACGCACAAGTTGAACAAACCGCCCGTTACGAGCGTGATCATAAATACAACGACCCTGAAATACTCATCATACCCATGGGTGAAGGAGGTCTGGCGTTGGTGAATGACAAAGAAAAATACCGTGATGGAAAAAAATGGTGGGAGGTTATTGTATTGAATTCAGATCTCAAAGAAAACTGGAGCCTTGAACTGGACACAGAACCACGCCAGCGCCTGGTGGGCTACGATTATAAAGATGATTTGATTTATATGTTATTCAGAACCAATGAAAGTGAAGTTAGTGATCTGGCCCTGGTGACTGTACATTCAAAAACGCAGGAGTTAAAAAGATTTACCATCAAGCAAGAGCTGTCCTATAAACTAACACACTTCAATGCCCTGAGCAAAGCGATTGTCCTGGGTGGATATGTAAGTAATGATCCGGCCGTGCTAATTTATGATCTTGCCTCAGAAAATTTAAAAATCGTCCCTGGCTTTTTTATATCTGATACCGAACTGCTGGATTTGCGCATCAATGCCAACAACACGTTCAACACACTGATGATCGATCGCAATACGAAAGAAAAAAAGAGGTTGATACTTAAAACATTCGATGTGACAGGAGCCATGCTGTTTGATGACATTATTGAAATTGATAAAACAAGAACGATTTTATCCGGAATCACCAGCACCCTCATCAATGACGAATTATTAATAACCGGAACATGGACGGTAGGCACATCAAAACAGGCATCGGGAATATATTCAGTAATGGCCGATCCATTTTCCGATCAGTCAATAAACTTTTATGATTTTGGAGGGATGAGGAATTTTCTTGAGTATCAATCGCCAAAACGTGCCGCCAGAATCAAAGAAAAATCTTCAAAAGCCAGGGCATCAGGAACCATTCCCGACTTTAAAGCATATACTTCGCTGGTGCGGATAGAAGAACAACCCGGGCAATTTGCATTACTGTCTGAAGTATATGAGACATCATCCAGCTTTAATACCTCACCCTATGCACCGGGTTTTTCAAGTCCTTACTACAATTACGGTGGAGGTTATAGTCCTTATGGGTTCAATCCGTATATGAACCGATACTATAACCGCCCCTATCAGTATAACAACGGGACCTCAGAAGTTGCCGATTCAAAAATTGAATATGCCTCAATGGTGGTATTTGATCAGAGCGGAAAACTAAGCGGTGACTATGGAATTGTGCTGGACGACAAAAAATCGAAAGGGCTGGAGCAAACTTCTGACTTTATTTTTTATAAAGATCAGATTGCCCTTGCCTACAAAAAAGAAAAAGAAGTTCGGGTTATGCATCATACACCCGATGGAAGCAAGCTGGACACCCTTAAGTCTGCGCTTGAAAAGCCTGGCGAATTTGTACACTCGGATTCGGAAGATGGCTTCATACGTTTCTGGTATCAAAACTATATGTATTCATGGGGCTATCAACGCATTAAAGACCAGGGAAAAAAATCAGAAGATCCAAATCGATATGTCTTTTACATTAATAAAATCCGTATCGGTTAGTATTCTCCTTATATTATGTTTAGCCCTTCCTTGTCTGGGGCAGATTGCCCAGCTGGATCGGTACGAACTTGTACTGGACAATTGGTCAACCGCGGGAAATCCCGTAGTAACATCATTAGGTGAAGAAGGTATCCTTATACATCGTAGAATCAGTGATAAAACAAAAGATCAGATTGAACTGATCAAGCTTGATACTGCACTTGGCGAAAACTGGCGTGGATCAATTAACATAGATAAAAGCCTCGCCATCTCCAGGATAGTTTCGCATGGCCATCGGGTATATCTCCTTCTACGCACGGTATGCCTATGGTAATTTTGATTTCAACGTAGTTGCTCTTAATGTTCACACGCGTGAATACAACAGCTATCTGGTGAAAAATCTGATTCCACTTAATCCTACCGACTTCAAAATCACAACCAATGCCTTATTGATTGCAGGATATTTTGTCAATAGTCCTGTAGTACTACATTTTAGTTTAACCACAGGACGATCGCGACTATTGCCAGGATTTTTCAGCGAACCCGGGGAAATCAATCAGATAAAAACCTATAACGATGGTTTAATTGATATCATCGTAAGCATGCGAAACCTGCAACGCAAAAAGGTTTTGTGGATGAGAAGTTATACACCTGAGGGTGATCTTATTCATGCCACTATTTTGCAGGGTGATGCAGATAAAAGTCTGATGTTTGGAAATTCAATCAGAAAGCCTGACGGGACACAAATTATCGCAGGAAGTTTTGGAGTTCGGAATACTGAATACAGCCGTGGAGTTTTTTTTGCCGAATTGAATCCTCAGGGAGAACACATGATAAAATATTATACGTTCAGTGATTCCGAAAATTTCTTTAAATACCTGAAACCGCGTCATGAAGCCCGGCTAAAGGCAAGAATTGAAAAAAGGAAGCAAAAGGGAAAGAAAAACAGACAGGCCTACCGTTTTTTAAATCATGAACTACAACACTATGGAGATGATTTCCTGTTGCTGGGTGAAGCCTTCTATCCACGCTATCAGTACTTAAACAACTTTGGCTATGCGACACGCGGGGATCGGATTTTTGATGGATATCGCTATACACACGCAGCACTCTTTGCCTTTGACGACCACGGTGCACTCGACTGGGACAATGCATTCGAAATTAATGATATAAAGACTTTCACCCTCACGCAATTTGTAAAGCTGGCATCAAAGAAGGATAAGCTGGGAATGCTCTATCTGGAAGACAATGTGCTACGGACAAAAACCATTTACAGAAACGAGGTACTAAATGGTAAATCAACCATTGAATTAAAATTAAAACATGATTCGGGATTTTTAAAAGAAAAGAAAACAGAGTCAAGCGCACTGGAATATTGGTATTCGCCCTATTTTTTCGCACATGGAATTCAATACATTCAGGATTTCAGAATCGGTAGCAACAGATCAGACCAAAAGGTTCTTTTTATTAACAAACTGAAATATCAGTAGAAAACCATTCCTTTTTGTTATTTTCGCGCAGGCTTATGCAGAAGAAACTCATCTTTGATTCGGACCTGCTTGATATAACCCTTAGCCGCCTTTGCGAGCAGTTAATTGAAAATCATTCCTCTTTTGAAAATTGTGTAATTCTCGGCCTTCAGCCAAGAGGCATTTATCTGGCCGAAATGATTCAAAAAAAACTAAAGAAACTCTCTAAGAAAAGAAATTCCGATCGGCTACCTGGACACCACTTTTTATCGCGATGATTTCAGAAGACGTGATACACCAGCCAAAGCCAGCGAAACAAAGATATCTTTTGTGATTGAAGGAAAAGATGTGGTGTTGATTGATGATGTGCTTTACACAGGTCGCACGGTAAGAGCAGCACTGGATGCCATGATTGCGTTCGGCCGGCCGGCAAAAGTGGAACTGCTGGTATTGGTGGATCGCACGAATACCCGTGATCTTCCTATATCTGCTGACTACGTAGGCAAGTTGGTAAATACACTTGATTCACAACGTGTATTGGTAGAACTGCAGGCCCAGGGATATAAACAGAATCAGAATCTGGTTAATCGATAAGGAATAAACACAATGTCAACACTCAGTCAACGTCACTTATTAGGAATAAAAAATATAACCCGAAAAGACATTGAGTTGATTTTTGAAACGGCCGATACGTTTAAAGAAGTCATCAACAGGCCTATTAAAAAAGTGCCTTCCCTGCGGGACGTAACCATTGCCAATATATTCTTTGAAAACTCTACCCGCACCCGGCTTTCGTTTGAGCTGGCAGAAAAAAGACTTTCTGCCGATGTGGTGAATTTTTCAGCATCCAACGAGCTCTGTAAAAAAAGGAGAAACCCTTCTCGATACAGTAAATAATATTCTGGCCATGAAAGTAGACATGGTGGTGATGCGACATGCCAGTGTGGGTGCCCCGCATTTCTTATCAAAACATATCAAAGCCAATATTGTAAATGCCGGAGACGGCACACACGAACATCCTACGCAGGCACTTCTGGATGCTTATTCCATTCGCGAACGACTCGGTTCGGTAGAAGGGAAAAAAATAGCGATCATTGGTGATATCCTTCATTCACGCGTGGCGCTCTCCAATATTTTTGCGCTGCAAAAACTGGGAGCAAAAGTAATGGTGTGTGGCCCACCTACCTTGCTGCCAAAATTTATTTCTTCATTAGGTGTGCAGGTGGAACTTGACGTAAAAAAAGCACTGGAGTGGTGCGATGTAGCCAACGTATTACGCATTCAGATTGAGCGTCAGCAGATAAAATATTTTCCTTCCCTCCGCGAATATTCGCTCTACTATCGGCATCAACAAAAAAATGCTCGATAGCCTTAAAAAACAAATTGTGGTGATGCACCCTGGCCCCATCAACCGCGGTGTGGAACTTACCAGCGATGCTGCCGATTCGCAACAATCCGTTATTCTCGATCAGGTTGAAAATGGTGTGGCCGTGCGCATGGCCGTATTGTATTTATTGGCCGGAGCAACGGCCTGAACTTTTCCGGTAAAGGCTAACATTCCGTTAGGCTTGAAATCCTTACTTTTACAGTCATTATAAACTGCTTATGATTTACAATTCGATCATCGAAACCATTGGTAATACACCCATTGTGCGTCTAAACAAAGTGAACAAGGGAATAGAGGGCACGTTGCTGGCCAAAGTTGAATACTTTAATCCTGGCAACTCCACCAAAGACCGGATGGCCTTGAAAATGGTTGAGGATGCCGAAAAGTCAGGTTTACTAAAACCAGGTGGAACAATCATTGAGGGCACATCTGGCAATACGGGCATGGGCCTTGCCCTGACAGCGGTGGCAAAAGGTTATAAGTGTATTTTCACTATGGCTGACAAGCAATCGCAGGAGAAGATCAATATTTTAAGGGCAGTAGGTGCTGAAGTGATCGTGTGCCCAACCAATGTGGAGCCCGATGATCCAAGATCATACTATTCGGTTGCCCGGAAATTGAACAAGGAAATTCCGAATTCGATTTATCCAAATCAATACGATAATCCTTCCAATGCCCAGGCGCACTATGAAACTACAGGGCCTGAAATCTGGAAACAGTGTGAAGGAAATATTACTCATTATGTAGCTACCGTGGGAACGGGAGGTTCCATGTGTGGAACAGCCCGCTATCTGAAGGAACAAAATCCATCACTGCTGGCAATTGGTATTGATACTTATGGATCCGTGTTTAAAAAATATAAAGAGACCGGCATCTTCGATAAAAATGAAATCTATCCTTACCTCACCGAAGGTTTTGGTGAAGATATTCTTCCTAAGAATGTTGACTTTGATGTGATCGATCAGTTCATAAAAGTAACGGATAAAGATGGCGCCATCATGGCCCGAAGGTTATCCCGCGAAGAAGGACTATTTGTTGGATGGAGCTGCGGCTCAGCTGTGCATGGTGCATTGGAGTACGCGAAAGAACATCTTAAAAAAGATGATGTGATGGTGATTCTTTTACCAGACCACGGCACGCGATACCTCAACAAAGTGTATAATGATTTATGGATGAAGGACCACGGTTTTCTGGAAGAGCGCACCTATGGCACCGCACGCGAAATCATTGCAAGACGCAGTGGAAAAGACAGCCTCTACACGGTATCTAAAAATTCTACGATAGGCGAAGCTATCCGCATAATGAATCAGCAGGGAGTAGATCAGGTGCCCGTGACAGATGCGAGTGAATTTGTTGGAAGTGTGACGACCTCCAGCCTCGTTGAAAAAATCATCAATGACCCTTCTCTGAAAGACAAACAAGTTGGTGATATTATGGATAAACCTATGCAGGTCGTAGCACTCGACAGCACGCTGGATGTATTATCATCGCTGCTTAATAAAAACAATAAAGCACTGCTGGTGCGCGATGATCAGGAAGTTGCCCACATCATTACCCAACACGATATCTTAAAAGCGATCACGCAATAACCGGATAATCTGTGAATTGAAAAACGTATAATTCCCAGATCCTATCTGAAAAGTCAGCTACTGATTCACCGATTGCATTAATCTTTGAATCAGTGGTATTTTTAGGGCAGCTTGTTGCTAAGTAGAAATCTGAAAATTAACGGCTTGCGTTTATGATTGGTCATCATCACCCAGTTTTCCTTTATATAGCCAGGCCTTTTTGTATTCGGTTTCCTTCCGGATCTGATCGAGAAAGGATTTCGCTTTTTTCTTTTCAGCAGATTGCAAAAGATAAACGTAGTAACGGTTTTTCTTATGCTGCAATGCATATTGAGCATTAAATCCTTTCAGGTTAACTTCATCGGTAAGTTTTTCGGCACCATCAAGACCGGAAAATACACCAATCACAACATAGTAATTCTTTTGTGTTGCCGTTTGTGCCTTCACATCTATGGTTCCTGAGAGGAAGCATACACCGGCTAACAGTAAGAACCGCACCATCATCATGTTTTTATCAATTTAATTTTATCCTACTCTTCAAGTATCTCAATCTCCACCCTTACATTGGCGTGGGCCATAGCGTGATCTTCCTCATAAATCGGCATCTTGCCGCCCCATGCCTTGAGTTCCATCCGGTTAATGTCAATTCCTTCTTTCACCAGATAACTTTGAATAACCCTTGCACGCTCTTCCGATAATTTTGTAGCGGAACCTTTGCCTGTAGTATTTTCGGAAGATAACGAATAATGATCTTTACTGTTGCCCATTGTGATAATCTTTCCAAAATCATTTCCATTGGCGTGCCCGTGTATTTTTATTTTAGATGTCGGCTTCTCACTTAAATAATCCAGCAGCGCATTTACTTCATAGCGGGATTCTGGCCGCATAATCGCTGCATGATTAAAAAAGTACACATTGTACATGACCACTTTGTCACCCTTCTTCAACCTGACCAGATCAAAAGTAACTACCACATTACCATCTTCCACCGTTACTGCATCATCCACTTTAGGTTCATTGAAATTAACAGGTAATTGCACTTTGCGATATCCGAAAATGTCACACACTACAATGAGATTTCCAGACTTGTTTACAGGCTTCACATTCACTACATCATTGCCCCTGTAGGATACCAGCTTTCTACCCTTGATGATATCTGCATCAAAAATATCTACGTCTCCTGACACCTCATTGCCTGTATCCAATGACCTCAATTTGAAAACGAAAGACTTGCTTCCATCAGCAGGTTTTTCTGCTTCAGCTACCGGTTGACTTCCTGCAGGTTGCGTGGTGGACTCAACAGGCAAATCACTGCTTTCAATTTTAACTCTGGTTGGATTATCTCCCAGTAATCCCAGGTATACCCATGTATCAGAATACAGTGGTCCATTTTGCAAATTAACAGCTTGTGCTACGGCCTTTTCCCTCTCTGATGTTTCCACTATATATACATAGTGAAGCTTACGTTGGGTAACAAGGTGATACTTTGCATCGAAGCCATTCTTTACCGCCTTATCAGTAAACTCAACAGCATTTCTCGGATTGGCAAACGCGCCAATAACCACATAGAAAAGATTATCAGATTCGGCTGGCTGACTTTGCGCAAAGGAGGTGACTGAAAAAAGAATTGAGAAAACAAAAACAACAAGAATGATGAGGGTAAAATTTTTCATAAGCGTTGGTTAAGGCTTGCCTGTTCGGGGATCAGGTGAGTTGATTTCACAATAAAAACTGAACATCGTAAAGACATTTCTTTATAGTATGGCGTGTCATTTTGGTTGGTTATACCATCTGTACCGTATAGCAACCGAGTTTAAAAAATTATGACGACTCGAAGATACTATAAAATAATCAGAAATTAAAAATTGATAAAGACTGTCATGCCTGAATCTGGCTCACAAATCAGACAGCAAACTACAAGAAGACATATAAAAAAGACTGCCTCACACAAGGAGGCTCTTCAAAAGAATTCAATATTTAATTAATCACCTTCATCATCATTAGTACATTGAGAAATAACACCTTTATCCTTCATTTTAATAAGAGGGAACCTCATGCAAATCATCTACCGCCAGGTTTGTCAGGCTGCAAGCAACCCAAATCATAAAAAACAAGAATTATGTACCCTCAATTTTTATGGCACTTTTAATATCCACACATCTTTGGTGGCCTCTTTTAGGCGATACTGGTTACGCACTTTAAGGCACTCGTAAAAATCATTGGAAGAGAAGACATATACATACTGCACATTGTTAATTTTATTCAAACCAACTTGTGCATCGGCAATACCTGAGTCTGATAATTTTTTACTATACCGAAGAGCATTTTCAAGTGTACCAAACGAACCTGCTATCACATAAAATCCCGAAGAAAGTACTTCCTGTTTGGGCAACCCTGGTGAAAGACGTTTCGTTTCTGCAGGCTGCACTACTTTCATTTCAATCGCATCAGGATGCCCTTGTAGTATTTCGACACCTGATTTATCAATTATTTTTTCATCTTCAACCCCGGCAGGAGCCTTCTGTTTAACCGTAGTATCAGCAACCGGTGGGACTGACTTTGCTGCAATGGGATATTCTGCCTTGCCTTCTTCAAACCGGTTGGCCCACTTAAAGTCTTTCTTCTTGCCCAGGCGAATCTGCAACTGAATTTCGTGTGAGTTCATGGAAGAAAACTCTTTGTTTACCGGAGGCAATTCATAACTGTAACTTACCCGAAGCTTTTCCATGATATCAAATCCCAGAAAAAAACCTGTACCCAGCGTGCTGTGGTAAGACGTTCCGAGCCAGATCTTTTCTTTATAGTAAACTACCGCAGCACCTTCCCACCAGTTTTGAAGGTCGCGTGTTATCCGATACATCGCATACGGCTCTATTGAAAAATCTCCTGCATGAAATTTATAACTCACCGAATAAAGCTGATTGCGCAACTGGGCATAGCGAGTGTTTACCAGATTCTGCGGACTAAAATATTTCTGCCCAAGCAGTTTGGGTAGCGCAAACCCCACACGCAAATTCCCCAACGCATAGATCAAACCGAAATTAGCATCCGTATAAAATGAACTGGCGGCTGCATTTAATATCGCGGGATCATTGCTGTAATCGGCATCAGGTTTAAGATTGTTAATACCCACCACACCAGAAATTCCAAAAAACAAAAACTGGTTTGCGCTTATCGGCACACGATAGGCAAACGTAGCCTGAGCTGTGCTTGTCTGCAATGCCACAATTTCCTGCGAAAGAACACTGAAGCCAAACGATGCCCGATTGTTGGAAGGAATCTGGAAGGTAAAACCACCAGCCGAAGGCGCATCATTGAAGCCAGCCCATTGCTGACGATAGAGGATACTCACCTGCGAATAATCGTGCACACCTGCAAAGGCAGGATTAAACAAAAAGGGATTGAAGTAAAATTGCCGGAAAGCCGGTGCATTTTGTGCAAGGGCAACAGAATTCCACAACACCACTATAATCAGCACGAGTTTCTTCATGTGGCTTTAACGGACAATGCGCACAGCGCCTGTTATATCATTCCTGCCGTCACACTTTAAAATATAGTAGTAGGCCTCCTCCTCCAGTGGTTGTCCTGTGTTCGTGCGGCCATCCCAGGTGTTGTCATAAGAAATTACCTCATATACAGCTTTGCCAAAACGATTAAATATCATCAGCTTACAACCATCATAGTTTAATGTATTGGTCCACATCCAGAAATCATTGATGCCATCACCATTGGGTGAAAACAATTTAGGAAACTGTACTTCAGGTTGAACTGGCGATAACGGCAACAACAGACTTGCCCTGCGCGGACTGTTTTCCAGTACTGTAGTCATGCGATCCACCTGTTCTTGCGTGAAAAGGTTCATGCATTCATCATTGGTATAATCCAGATAATTCTGAAACATTTTATTTACCGGATTATCAAGCGGACATTCTTTAATCGGTCGTGGCGGACAGCCGATGGTCTCATTAGATTGTGGAGGTGTATCATCCACATAGTCGGTGCCCTGGCAGTTGCTATCATCACCCCAGAGATGGCGCAGGCCAAAAAAATGACCCATCTCGTGAACCGTGGTTCTTCCCCGGTTATACACGGGCTGAAGAAGAAAATTTCCATCAGCCAATGAGCCAAAGGTTTCAAAAGAAATTACCAGGCCATCGGTAAGCCGGTTTTTAGAAGAGTTTTCGAGGCCCGGTAAAGTGGATACAGGAAACTGAGCATATCCGTAACGATCGGTAAGATAGCACACCCATATGTTCAGATAATTTTCAGCCGGCCAGTAGCTTAATGCCTTAAGCTGGCTGTCATCAGCAATCGTATAGTCAGGCTTAAAGCCTTTAACCCGGTTGATGCCGTTGGTGGGTTTACCATCAGGATCTGTTTTAGCCAACACAAATTCAATCGCAGAGGCGCCCGCTACGGATTTGAATTCAGCCGGAGTATTTATTGAATCCTTATTGAGTCTCTTGAAATCTTCATTGAGTACCTTTATCTGAGAAAGCACCTGCTGATTGGGAATGTTGGTACCTGTACCTGCCGGCTCACCGTTGTGAATGATATGAACCACGACCTGTATTTTATGGGAAGTTGCCTGTACCCGCTTATGTTTATCAAAGCCCTTTCGCATCTTATTTTTTTCTCCGAGCCATTGTTCAAACTGCTGATCGCTTTCCTGCATCAACCCTTTTTGTTTTAGTTGCTGATTGTATTCGACCGTACCACACCTTTCCTGCCCATGAGCGATATCAGGAACACAAAATAATAAAAGCAGTAAGAAGCCTCGCCACTTTGGGTATAGGGAAAGAAAGGAAAGATTTATTTTAAATTCCACGTACTGCAAAATGCCTCGAATAGGTTTCGGGACAAAGATACAAAGACAAATGCAAAGGAATTTTCAGACTTGCTTTTGAATCAGAAAAGTGACTTTGTGCCAGCTTAAATCATCCAAAAATTTTCTTCAACAAACCCTTTTTCGGAGGGTTTGCAATGTCGTCCAATGCCGTGCGTAAATAGACCAGAAAGGCACTATCCTTTATGATATAACTGCTTACACCCAACTTCTCAACCGTTTTTCTCAGTTGTGCATCAGTATCAGCCGTAATGTAAATCACTGGAATGCGCGGTTTTACTTTCGCAATCAACTTCAAATAATGGATACCACTTTTATTCGGTTCCTCCAGGTGATTATCAAGAATTACCAGATACGGCTTCTGTACTTCAATTTTCTTAATACCCTCATCACCATTCAAAAAAACCTCGGTTTGAAATCCACCCAGTTGTTTGAAATGTTCTTTCATGAATTTCAAATAAACAGGATCGTCATCAATGATGTAAACAAATTTGTCCATGGCTTATTGGTCTGATGAAGTAGAAATTATGCGCAGAATTGAAATGGTGATTTTAAAAAAAATTTACTTAAAAAAGGATTTTTAATTACTGCGAACGAATAGACTGGCTAAAAATAAAAATAATTGCAATCAAAGTTACTATGGATGACCATCGATTTATTGAACAAATTTTGACTTGCTTGCATGCGCAAGGGAAAGATTATCTTTCCGAAACCACAAATCTTCGTTCCATGACCTCTCCTTGTCCGTCTACCAGGGTAATAACATGATTACCTGCATCCAGAGTCATTGCCAGCCGATGAGGCCCGGTAGTGGTGGCGATAAAATTTCCATCCAGATGCCAGTAAATGTTTGTCTTTGTATTTCTGTGTACTGCTTCAAATAACGTACTGCCCTTTTGTCCATCCAGTTCGCGTGGGATAAAAATGCGGGCGTTCACTCCAGGATAAATCAAATCCATGGAAGCCTGGGCAGCAGGATTTGTGCAATCAATCCTGAAGGGTGGCAATGACTTATAACTTAAATTTTTTGATCTGAAATAATACTCTTGAACCGGAGGCAAAACAAACCAGGAAACTGATTTAGTAAGACTTAAAGACTCACAATCACTGTGAACACGATACCTGCCATCGGCAGACACGTGTACCTTACGGTGATAATGGCACGCCCCGGCTTGAATTCCTGCACGTGTCACATAGGTTTCTTTTGTTACTTCGCACAAGTCCGTTGCACGCATCCCACTCAGGGTACAAATGGCAATCTTCTCCAGTTCTGATAATGGCTGTTCAAACCAATGGTTGCCTGGCAGCTGCGAAAAAATATCAAACATAACCGGGGCAGCCGATTCAGTTCCGGTAAGTCCCGGACGACCGTCCCCATCGGCATTACCTGCCCACACCCCAACTGCATAGTCGCCATTTACACCCACCGCCCACGCATCGCGCAAGCCATGACTCGTGCCCGTTTTCCAGGCAATGGTTTTAGAACTGTTAAAGTTACGCCAGCCGGTTTCTTCTCCAGGCCGATACACTTCCTTAAGTACGTCCAGTGTCAGGTAAATAGAGGCGGCACTCAGCCATGATGACTCTTCTTGAGGCACACGCTGCAATGAATCTGATTTCAAATAAACAGGAGCATGAAAGTCTTTCTTAGAGTATCGGTTTTTTCCAGGCGCATCAAAGTAATTGTCTAAAGTTCGGGCCATGGAAGCGTATGCCCCGGTAATGTCCCACAAAGTGCTTTCTGCTCCTCCGAGTATCAGCGACAAACCATAATGATCGGCCGGTTCATTCAGTGTGGTGATTCCGATCTGCTTCAACAACTCATAAAATTTTTCGTAGCGATATTCTTTCAACTCATAAACAGCCGGAACATTCAGTGAACGGATTAATGCCTGGCTGGCTGACACAGCACCATCATACTGCTTGGAAAAATTCTTTGGTGAAAATCCATTGATAGAAGTGGGCACATCGGGCACGAGCGAGTGAGGCAATAATTTCCCTTCGTTCAGCAAGGCAGCAAATAGAAAAGGTTTGAGAATACTGCCCGTACTTCTACGCGACATAATGATATCTACCTGCTCGCCATGATCACGGCCGGCATTCGTGTTTCCCACATAGGCAATTACATATCCGGTTTTCACTTCCATAACGATGGCGGCAGCATTAAATACCTGATTGCCCTTCAGTGTCTGATGATGCTGATCAATAATATTACTAACCCTGCGCTGCAACGCTTCCTGAATGGTTGAGCGTAGACGTTTCTGCGCATAACCTTCCTTCGAAATCCTGCTTAATAAATGGGGAGCATACCTAGGTAATGCCAATGGATTTTCCGGGATAGGCTCGGCCGTGGAAAGTCCGAATGTTAGGCTATCAATTTTTTTATTGATCAATAGTCGTGTGAGCAGACGATCGCGTTTTTCCTTTAACCGTCCACGGTTTTTTCCAGGATGAATCAAGGCAGGATTGTTTGGTAATACTGCCAACAAAGCAGCTTCCGACCAACTCAGTTGTGATGCATCGCGACCGAAGTAGCGCCAGCAGGCAGCTTCAAGTCCTACTACATTACCACCAAAGGGTGCATGAGCTGAATACAAACTCAAAATTTCATTTTTAGAATAACGAAGTTCAAGGCGTGTGGCAAGAATCATCTCAATGATCTTTTCAAGGAAGGTGCGCGATTGATTTTTCCTGGCAAGCCGTATCACTTGCATGGATATCGTGCTGCCCCCACGTATTATGCTTCCTGACTTTATGTTTTGTTGAGTAGCTCTGCCTAAAGAAAGGATATCAACACCAGGATGATTGTAAAAACGCTTGTCTTCAAACGTGATGATGGCCTCTTTGAATTTTTCAGGCACTTCATTGCCTTCCGGAAATCGCCATTGACCATCAGGTGCTATACTCGCTCCCAGAAGTTTACCTTCACGATCTTCCAGAATGGTAGAGTATTGATCAAGAAATAGAGTTTTAGGAAGTGAGAAATAGTAAACGATAATCAGAAGAAAGACCGATGCGAAAATATAATACCGATATCTTTGAATCCATGCTTTCACATTTCCCGATCCTGGTATTTCTTAATGTTCCTGATGAACCACTCTCCTTCCGACTTAGCTGTAACTTCATGTTTCACCATGCCCTCAATCTTCGCTCTGGCATTAGCCATCGCCTTACTTACCATCGGGTGTTCAATGCATTCATCTTCTCTCAATCCTAATTGATCAAGAATAGCAACAATCCGATCGGCTCCGAAAGGTTCAAACGATGGCTCATCGATCGATGAGCAGAAGGTGATTTCAGCGGAAGGATAAGATGATAACTTTTCAATGATCTTATTTTCTTTGGCAGGAAGCGGATAATGCCCGGCAAATAAAAACTGAACCTTGCTCCCGGACGATAGTACATTAAGCAATCCAATTAACCCACTTGACGAAGAAATCAACGATGCATGACAAACCAACACGACATTACTTTGTCCGGTCGCATCACCCATCGAATCGTTGGTCAGGTGAAAGTACGGTACACCTGCCGTTGTTAAAAAGGTGATAACTTCAGTGATCGTATCTTCGAAATAACAAAATACCACAGGAACCTGCTTTTGAGTAATGTCTTTCAATGCCTCGGTAATCATACCCTTCATCGCCACCGGTCGTGTTTTCCAGACTTTATCGGTATACACAGGTTTGTCTGATTTCAAGAAAGAGAACAGGCCCATGCTTATTTTAATTTTTGTCTGTACGTTGCTTCATCAAAGCCAAGTAATACAACCGTACCATTCCTTTCAAGCAATGGTCGCTTGATCACGCTTGCTTTCTCCATCATGAGAGCAATGGCAGCTTTTTCATTTATGACTTTCTTCTGAATAGCCTCATCAAGTTGTCGCCAGGTTGTACCTCGTTTATTTACCAGGCTCCCCCAGCCAACCTGGCCGCACCATTCGCTGAGTTTGGCATCAGTAATTCCGGATTTTTTATAATCATGAAACTCGAATTCAACTTTGTTTTTATTAAGCCAATCGATGGCAGATTTCACTGTGTTACAGTTTTTAATTCCGTAAATAATCATAGGTTGTAATTTAAAACTTATCGGTGAAATAAATTCTGATCATCACAAATATTAAATCTAGTATTGCTCGAACCAATCAAATCGCTCCTTTATTATTTCAGCTTTGGATTTTTTAAGGTATGACAAAAATGAACTTGCAACCGGTGATAAGTTCTTTCCTTTTAGCCAGATGAGTTGCCAGTTCGATATGATCGGAAATCCCTTAACAGGAATAATTTGCAAATCACCATTATTCAACTCGTTTTTAATCCCTATCAGTGGCATGATGGAACACCCCAAGCCTGCAATGACCGCCTGCTTCACGGCTTCGTTAGTAGTCAGCTCCATTTTTTTTCTCACAGGCAAATTATTTTGCTTAATGAATTTTTCCATGATGTGCCTTGTGCCAGATCCTGACTCGCGATATATTAATGGTAAATCTTTAAAAATGCTTTTGTCATATAATTTATCTTTAAATTTTTGTTCCATGTTAGAAACTAAAAAGAGTCTGTTTTGCATCAACTCAACTTTTTCAATCTGCAATTGATCAGGCAAAACGGACACTAAAGAAAAATCCACTTCATTTCGTTCGAGACTCTCAATCACCTTTACTTTATTCGTTACATCAAGAATCAACTCAATACCCGGATGCTGCTTAAGAAAGTCAGCTAAAAAGTAAGGCATCACATACTTTCCGGTTGAAACAGCGGATATTTTTAAACGCCCTGTAAGTTGACCCTTAAATGCCATGGTCTTATGATTGATCGCGTGCACCTCATTTAAAATATTCTCTGCTGCATGTGCGATTTCCTTCCCAAATTCAGTAACGAACAATTTCCTTCCCACTATCTCGGTCAATGGAATATCAAATTGTTCCTGAAAGTTTTTTAACTGAATCGATACAGCCGGTTGTGTCAAATGAAGTTCCTCGGCTGCCTTTGTGATACTTAATGCCTGAGTGACTTTTAAAAATACCTGCAGTTGATGAAGCGTATAGTTCATAATTATTATTTATGTATATCATTACAAATATAAATATTATTATATGATCTGATTCTCCGAATTTTGTCGCGTTAAAAACGTAAAAACTCGCGCATGAAAACAATAACTGTAGCAAAAGGAGATGGCATTGGTCCGGAAATTATGGACGCCACAATTGAAATTATCCTGGCGGCCGGAGCGCAAATCCATATTGAGGAAATTGAAGTAGGTGAAAAGGTGTACCTGGCTGGTAACACATCAGGAATTGCCCACGAATCCTGGGATATCATCCGAAAAAATAAGGTTTTTCTTAAAGCCCCCATCACCACACCACAAGGAGGAGGGTATAAAAGTCTGAACGTTACTACACGCAAATTTTTGGGCTTGTATGCAAACATACGTCCTTGCATGAGTCTCCATCCTTTCGTGAAGACAAAGCATCCGATCATGGATATTGTAATCGTACGTGAAAATGAGGAAGATCTTTATGCTGGCATTGAACACCAACAAACCGATGAGGTGGTGCAATGTTTGAAATTAATTAGCAGACCGGGTTGCGAGAAAATTGTTCGCTATGCATTTGAATATGCCAAACAATACGGTCGAAAAAAAGTCACCTGCTTCACCAAAGACAACATCATGAAGCAAACTGACGGACTATTTCATCAAGTTTTTGATGAGATAGCCAAAGAGTATCCTGAAATCGAAAATGAACATTGGATCATTGATATCGGTGCAGCTAAAATGGCCGATACACCCGAAGCTTTTGATGTAATTGTGATGCCCAACCTATATGGAGACGTTCTATCGGACGTAGCTGCACAAATTGCAGGGTCGGTTGGTCTGGCTGGTTCTGCCAACATTGGTGAAGAGTGTGCGATGTTTGAAGCTATCCATGGATCAGCGCCAAGAAGAGCCGGGCAGAATCTCGCAAATCCATCCGGATTATTGCAAGGAGCTATTATGATGCTTACCCATATTGGACAGACTGAAGTTGCCGAAAAAGTTCAAAACGCATGGCTTAGAACCATTGAAGAAGGAGTGCATACCTATGATGTTTTTAAGGAGGGCGTCAGCACCAAAAAAGTAGGAACTAAGGAATTTGCTAAAGCAGTAATAGAAAACCTGGGCAAGAAACCATCTACCTTAAAGCCAGTCTCATTCGCAAAAAACAGTTCTCTCAAATTACCTAAGTATAAAAGAAAACCATCAGCCGTAAAAGAATTAGTTGGGGTTGATGTATTTGTTCATTGGAATGGGGCTAGTCCTGATGAGTTGGCACACAAAATCCAACAACTAAACGGCACTACAATTACGCTTTCAATGATAACAAACCGTGGGATAAAAGTTTGGCCCGATGGTTTTAGTGAAACATTTTGCACAGATCACTGGCGCTGTCGATTTAAACCTAAAGAAGGAAATATGATTTCTAAACTCGAAATCATAGAACTACTCACGCGAGCTAACAATCTACAAATCGACACTATTAAAACTGAGAACTTATATTCCTTTAATGGAAAAGCAGGCTATTCTCTGGGTCAAGGACAATAAAATAAACGCATTATGAAGAAACCAAATGAATACGCACTGATTGATGGCACATTTTCCGCAGGTGACGCAAGTAAAATTCTGTTGGAGATCATCAACAATAAAATCAACTTTCATCATCTTCAGATTCATTCAATTACAGAAAGATTTGGTGGAGATACCTCATTATCAGAGAAACGTATTAAGAAATTAATAAGAACAGGCACGGCCTTAAAAAAGGTATTGGCTGCTGCGGAGAAAAAAGGAAAAATGGTTGATGTCTACTGCCCCATTGAAATTAACATAGTAAAGTAAATACCTTCATGGTGTAAGGTATCTATGTTCAATGGAAGAAAGTTGCTCATTGTTACAAAACATGGAAAAGAAAAGGTAATTGCACCTATTGTAGAACAGTCATTAAGCGTTATCTGCCATACATCAAGTGATTTTGATACTGATCTCTTTGGTACCTTTACCGGGGAAATTGAAAGAAGTCTTGACCCGCTCTCCACGGCTAGAAATAAATGCCGGGCAGGCATGTCAATGAATAATTTTGATTTAGCAATTGCCAGCGAGGGATCTTTTGGGCCACATCCACTTCTTCCCTTCATTCCAGCCAATGAAGAGATTCTGACTTTATTGGATACTAAGAATCAACTGGAGATAAGTGTGAGTGTATTATCTACAGATACAAACTACGATAGTGTTGAGGTTAGCACAGAGCAGGAGTTATTGGACTTCGCCAGTCGTGCACAATTCCCCAGTCACAAGTTGATCATTCGCAGGTCAAAGGAAGAATGCAAGGATATTATCAAGGGGATTAGTGATTATGGGCAACTACTTGCCGCCTTTCGGGAACAGATTGTTAACTATAAATCCGTATGTGTAGAAACTGATATGCGGGCAATGAATAATCCAACCCGATTAGCAGTAATTGAGAGAGCTGCGAAGGATTTAGTTATTAAAATTAATTCACGATGCCCTCATTGTAATATGCCCGGCTTCGGCATTACCAAGGTCGTAAAAGGATTGCCTTGTTCCCTATGTAAAACTCCAACGAAATCAACCCTCAGTCAGGTTTACACCTGCTTACACTGTGCTTATACAACAGAAAAGAAGTATCCGGAACACAAAACAATGGAAGATCCGCAATACTGCGATTTATGTAATCCTTAGAAGTTATAAACATAAATAAAACTTAATGAACTATTCTTTATTGATTGACAACCTAACTAATCCTGCACTACTTTTTTTTATTCTCGGTGTATTGGCTGTTCGATTGAAAAGTGATCTTGAAATCCCATCAAATTCATCAAAATTTATTTCGCTCTATTTATTATTCTCTATTGGTTTTAAAGGTGGTCAGGAGTTGGCGCATAGTCAATTTACCCTTGAAATACTTTGGTCTGTATTATTTGGCGTTGTTATAGCCTGTGCTATCCCCATATATACCTTCTTCATTCTTAAAAGAAAACTTACTATTGAAGATTCCGGAGCAATCGCAGCAGCTTATGGATCAGTTAGTGCCGTAACTTTTGTAACGGCTATCTCCTTTCTTGAAATTCAAAATCTTACTTTCAGCGGTCACATGGTTGCCGTTATGGCATTGATGGAAGCACCTGCGATTATTATTGGGGTCATCCTGATTCGATTATACAGTGAGAAAAAAGCGGATGCGCCTCGAATCAGAAGTATCGTAAAACATTCGTTTACGAATGGAAGTGTATTGCTGATTTTAGGGAGTCTTATTATCGGATCGCTCGCCAGCGATCAACAAGCGCTAGGTATCAAGCCTTTCACTACAGACCTATTCAAAGGATTTTTAGCAATTTTTCTTTTGGATATGGGCATTGAAAGTGGAAAAAAATTGAATGATTTTTTAAAAAGCGGACGCTTTATTACAGCGTTTGCCATTTTAATTCCACTTATAAATGGGTGTCTTGTAGCCTTGCTGAGCGGACTTGTTACCTCAGAAGTAGGAAACCGCTTTATCTTTGCCGTGCTCGCTGCCAGTGCTTCCTACATTGCAGTACCAGCCGCTATGAAAATAGCCGCCCCAAAAGCGAATCCGGGAATTTATTTACCCATGGCATTAGCGATCACTTTTCCCTTTAACATCACGATTGGGCTACCTGTGTATCTTTCCATTATCGCCTTCAGTTGATTTTAAAGGATACGATCACCATCCCCCACCTAATGCACGATATAGATCAATGGTTGCATTGAATTGTTGTTGTCGGTTATCAATAGCATCCAGCTTAGCGGCAAGTACACTTTTCTGGGCAGTTACTACCTCCAGGTAAGAGGCCATCCCTGCAACAAACAAATCGTTGGAAGTAGCCACGCCTTCTTCTAAGGTTGTCACTTCTTGTGTCTTGAATTGATATGACTTTTGAAGGTTAACAATTCTATTCAACTGAGTTGAAACCTCCTGAAACCCGTTTAAGATAGTTTGCTGATAAGCATAGAATGACTCAAGCTGCGAAGCCGATGCTTTCCGGTATTCGGCACGAATCACATTTCGGTTAAATAACGGTGCCACTAACCCACCCAAAATTGAATAAGCCGCAGAGGTGGGTGTGTTAAACAAAACACTTGTTGTAAATGATTGCAAGCCTACTCCTGCTGATAAGTTCACGGAAGGTAGGAAGGCGGCCCTTGCTGCATTGACATCCAGGCGTGAAGCCAGTAAATGAAACTCCGCTTGCCTTATATCCGGACGTTGGAATAAGAGTTGCGATGGCAATCCGGTTTGTAATTCTTTGGGAAGCACTTGTTTTAAAATCGATTGCCCTCTGGCAATCGGCTGCGGATAGCGGCCTAATAATAAGTTCAATTCATTTTCGTGCTGAATGATTTCTTGTTGAATTAAATCTTCCAGACTTTGGGTGTTGAGCAACTGTGCCTTAAACTGTTTTACTGCTAACTCAGTAGCTCGTCCTCCGGCTTTTTGTGCCGTGATAAGACTAAGGGCCGTTTCTTGCAGCCGCACGTTTTCACGGATGATTAAGAGTTTGTTATCCAAAGCAAGTAAACTATAGTAGTGGCGGGCTACCTCAGATACTAACATGGTTTGGATGAGGTGTCGTGCTTTCTCGCTGGCAAAAAACCGGGCCGAAGTTGCCTTTCTTCTACTGCGCAGTTTTCCCCATACGTCCACTTCCCAACTACTCTGAAAGCCTAAATAATAATCAGGCATATTCACCGGTATGCGTCTGTCTTCCGGTACATTACCCGACAAGTTGGTGTCAAAGTTTCCAACACCATCCATGGTGTATTCACCAAACCTCTGCTGGCCAACGGACGTAACTGCATTAAGCGATGGTAAAAGTGCACCCTTTGCAATGCGTACGTTTGCCCCAGCAATATTTACGCGTTGCAAAGCAATCTTTAAATCAAGATTACTTTCAAGGGCTTCGTCAATGTAAATGACCAGGGATGAATCAGTAAAGTACTCACGCCAGGGCAGAAGCGATTGGCTTTGCGTTGGTTTCACCGCAGGCTGAAATTGTTCCGGCATTTTAGCGAGGCTAGGTTCCGGTACTTTTTCCGCAAGCTTACAACCACCTAAAAAAGCTGCGATAATTACAACGTATAATATTTGGTACGATTTGAAACACATAGTTTTTTCAATGAGATGCTACATTAGCTACTGACTTATTTCTCTTTCTAGAACTGGCTTGTGACAGACTGGCGAATACTACATAAAGGCCTGGGATGATAACGACTCCGAATAGAGTTCCGAACAACATACCTCCTGCTGCAGCTGTACCAATCGAGCGATTGCCCATAGATCCGGCACCTGTAGCAACGCATAGCGGAATCAATCCGGCAATGAATGCAAATGATGTCATTAAAATAGGACGCAATCTGGAGGTTGCTCCATCAATGGCTGCCTCTAAAATACTCCGCCCTTCTTTTTGTCTCAAGTTGGCGAACTCCACAATTAAAATTGCATTTTTTCCCAATAGCCCGATTAACATCACCAGTGCTACTTGTGCATAGATGTTATTTTGTAATCCCAGTAATTGAAGCATAAGAAATGAACCAAAAATTCCTGTGGGTAGCGATAAGATAACAGGTAGCGGCAACAAAAAGCTTTCATATTGTGCAGACAAAAGCAGATACACGAAGAGCAGACAAATAAGAAAAATATACATGGCCTGGTTGCCAGATAGTACCTCTTCGCGTGTCATGCCCGACCACTCAATGGAAAATCCTCTGGGTAATTTTTCGTCTGCTACCGCTTTGATGGCGTTAATCGCATCACCACTACTATACCCTTTTGCAGCATCGCCATTTACCATGGCCGAGGTAAACATATTGTATCGTGTTAATTGTTCCGGCCCATACACCCGTTCCAGGTGTACAAACGAAGAGTACGGTACCATTTCACCAAAGTCATTCTTTACATGAAGCTTCAATAAATCTTCTGGTGCAGCTCGATAATGTGGTGCTGCCTGCACCATCACTTTGTACATCTGACCAAAGCGAATAAAGTTGGTGGTATAGTAACTTCCAATCAAAGTCTGCAAATTGCTCATGGCATTCTCAACCGTCACTCCTTTTTGCCCTGCTATATCCTGATCAATGTGGATCATATACTGCGGATAACTGGCATCGAAACTGGTGAATGCATCGGCAATCTCAGGTCTCTTTTTTAGTGCTTCAATAAATTCATTTGTAACTGAGGATGTTTGTTGAAGATTACCTGTACCCGTTTTGTCTAACACGCGTACTTCAAAACCACTGGCGTTACCAAACCCAGGTACTGTAGGTGGAGCAAAAAACTGGATACTGGCATCTCTAATATGCTTGGTTTCTTGCTGCAATTGGGCTATCAAATCAGTAACGGATTCATCTCGTTTATCCCATGGTTTTAAATTGATCATGCCCATTCCAAAAGCTGCACCCGCGCCATCTGTCATCAAGCTAAATCCGGACAACGTTGAAACCGATTCTACAGCTGGGATATCTTTCGCCACTTGCTGAATTTGGTCCATCACCTCTTCTGTACGCTCAACGGTTGCGCCAGCAGGTGCTGTTACGTTGGCGTAAATCATTCCCTGATCTTCGGATGGAATGAAGCCAGTAGGTAGAAAAGAGCTTACACCCCAGGTAGCTGCACAAAAAATAAAAAGTATTGCCCAGGTAATTGATTTTCTTCCAGCGATTAATCGAATCACCGACTGATATCGGTCCGACAACGAGTCGTAGAGAGCGTTAAACTTATCAAAAAAAGTTTGCAATAATCCTGCTCTCTTTTTTCCATGATTATTCTTTAACAAAATGGCGCAGAGCGCTGGCGTGAGTGTAACTGCATTGATACCTGAAATAACAATAGCAATGGCAAGCGTTAACGAAAACTGCCGATAGAAAACGCCTACCGGACCTGACATAAAAGCGACAGGAATGAAAACTGCTGACATAACGAGCGTGATAGCAATGATTGCGCTGCTTATTTCCTTCATGGCCGCCAGCGTTGCTTCTTTAGGTGGAAGATTTTTGGTTTCCATTTGCACATGCACAGCCTCTACAACCACAATTGCATTGTCTACGACAATACCAATGGCAAGTACAAGCGCGAATAAGGTGAGCAGGTTGATAGAGAATCCCAACAATTGCATGAAGAAGAAGGCACCAACCAGCGATACCGGAACGGCTAATGCTGGAATAAGCGTAGAGCGCCAATCTTGTAGAAAAAGAAACACCACAAGCGATACTAAAATAAAGGCTTCAATCAACGTGCTGATTACTTCGGCAATGGAGGCATCGAGAAATCGAGAAACATCATATCCAATATTATAGCTCATTCCCGGAGGGAAGGAAGACGTTTTCAGTTCTTCCATTTTCTTCTTTATGTTTTCAATTACTTCTTTGGCATTGGAGCCTGGCCGTTGCTTAAGCATAATCGCAGCAGATGGACGCCCGTCCTCTTTAGACAAGACGTTGTAGTTACGCACTCCAAACTCTACATCGGCCACGTCTTTCAGTTTTAAAATGGAACCCTCTTTATCAGCACGCAGCACAATATTTTCATATTGCTTTGGTTCATTAAACTTTCCAGTGTAACGAAGAACGTATTGCAACATCTGCGGAGCTTTATCCGAACTTTCACCCGACTTTCCCGGAGCGGCTTCAATATTCTGATTGCGAATAGCTTCTATAATCTCATTGGTCGAGATTCCGTAGCCTGCCATCCGATCCGGTTTTAGCCACACCCGCATCGAATATTCACGTGCCCCTACAATTGTAGCGTAGCCAACACCCTCAATACGTTTTAGTTCTGCAAGTATATTAATGTCAGCGAAGTTGTAAATGAATTTTTCATCGGCAGATGGGTCATCGCTCAAAAGGTTTAAATACATGAGTATACTGGTCACTTCCTTTTCAACACTTACGCCTGCTTTAATTACTTCTTCGGGCAGTTCATCCAATACGGTAGACACCCGGTTTTGAACATTCACGTTCGCAAGATCGGGGTCGGTACCTACCTTAAAATATACTTGGATCAAACTGGTGCCGTCATTACCTGAAACAGAAGTCATATAGGTCATGCCGGGTACACCATTGATGGCGCGCTCCAAAGTTGTGACCACGGCTTTCGAAGCGACTTCTGCATTTGCGCCAGTATAATTAGTGGTTACCGTAACGGTTGGCGGAACGATATCTGGAAACTGCGTAATGGGAAGATCGACCAGCGCCAGTAACCCCAATAAGGTAATGAAGAGAGAAATCACCAGCGAAAGGACCGGACGCTCGATAAATTTATTGAACATAACGTTGTCTTGGAGCTATTTTAAAACAAAAGATTCATGACCTAGCTTTTCTTTTCCTGGCGGATGATTTCACCAATACACTATCACTTGATACACTGGAAGGCGTGATGTGCATGCCATCGCGCGCATCTTTTATACCCTCATAAATAATACGATCACCCTCCTGCAAGCCAGACTCAACAATATAGAAATGTGATAATCTGGTTCCGGGAACAAAACTCTTGACTTTCAATTTATTGTCGGCTCCTACCAAAAACACAAACGTTTTATCCTGTATTTCGAACGTTGCTTTTTGGGGTACGATCAATGCATCTACAATCGCATTGGAAAGCTTAATCTTGCCACTTGAACCGTGTTTCAAAATGTGTTGTGGGTTCGGAAACTTAGCACGAAAGGCAATGGTGCCCGTAGACGTATCAAATTCACCTTCTAAGGTTTCTACTTTTCCGGGCTGCTGATGAAGATTTCCATCTGCCTGAATGAGTTCCACATGATTTGATCTGCGATCATCGGGATGGCTTTTGATATATTCAAGATACTCTTTCTCAGAAACGCGGAAATAGGCATACACAAAATTCGAATCAAAAATTGTCGTCAACAAATGACCCTCGTTGATCAGACTTCCAATTTTAAATGGAATGCGATCGACCACTCCATCGAACGGTGCCTTTATCATAGTATGGGCAGAACGTATACTGGCTTGTAGTAAATGAGATCTGGCTTCCTCTACTTTCGCTTTGGTCATCTCAACCTTTGCTTTAGCAAGTCGTAATTCGGTTTGCGATACGACATTTTTCTCTACCAGAATGGCCACACGCTCCACTTCCAGTTGCATGACTTGTTCTTCAGCAATAGCACTATTCATGACTGCCTTGGCCTTGGCTACTTCTGCGCTATACTCTTCATCATTAATTTTAAAGAGCAATTGCCCCGCCTTCACAGGCTGGCCTTCATCTACATAGATATAATCGAGGTATCCATGAACGCGTGCTCTTATCTCTACATTACGGATGGCATGAATATCTACAACATATTCATGAAATAGAATAGTGTCTTTACGGATAACTTGTGTGACAGGAAATTCGTTGAATGATTTTGAGTTTGCCGAATCGCCTGATTCTGAACATCCATTAACACAGAATAGAATCGTAATCAGAACTAAAAAGCATAAAATTTTCATATCGGTTAAATAAATTGATGTTAAGTCGATGATTAGGTAAGTAGACGGTCAAGTTACTGGGTTGTATTTTCTCCGTTTTGGTTTCCAGGAAATAACCTTGAACTAACCATAGCAATCATTAATATAAAGCCAATGACGATGAGTGAAACCTCTATCGGAATTTTGAATAGATCCGCTATGCACATTTTTACTCCCACGAACACCAGGATGGCCGACAGTCCATACTTCAGATAAATAAAATATTTCTCGATCCCGGCCAACGCAAAATACAATGAACGTAATCCAAGAATGGCAAAAACATTGGATGTGTAAACGATAAACGAGTCATCTGAAATAGCGAGAATAGCCGGGATAGAATCAACCGCAAAAATTAGATCAGTAGTTTCAATCAAAATGACCACTAAAAATAAAGGTGTGGCCCAGGTCTTATGATCCTTCTTTACAAAAAAATTGTCACCTTCAAAAGAGGGGGTGATGGGTATAATTCTTCTCGCTAATTTGAGTAATGGATTCTTTTCCGGATCAATTTTAAGATCTCCTGCCGTAAGCATACGTATACCCGTGTAAACCAAAAATCCACCGAAAACATAAATTAGCCAGTGAAATCTATGAATAAGTTCAACCCCCGTAAGAATAAAAATTACGCGCATGACAAGCGCACCTAAAATCCCCCAAAACAAAACTTTATGTTGATAGGCAGAGGGTACTTTGAAGTATGAGAAAATTAGAATTATTACAAAGATATTATCTACACTCAGCGATTTCTCAATTAGATAGCCCGTAAAAAACTCCAGTGCCGTCTCATTATCGAAATAGTAATAAACAAACAAGTTAAAAAACATCGCCAGGGTAATCCAAACACTCGTCCAGATAAGGGCCTCGCGAACGGTAACTTCATGCGATTTTCTATGAAAAATACCTAAGTCTATAGCCAACATGACTAATACAAATAAGTTAAAGAATGTCCAGAGTAAGGTGGTATCGTTCATTTCCATTTAGTGTTACGTTAGATTGATCCATTTAAATTAGCACAGTTTGTAATAGTCGTATTTCAGTTTTGAACATGTTTAACTATACTACCTGTAAATGGTAAGCCCATTAAAATATTTAATCGAAGTGTTGTGCTGATAAAATCATCCACCTCATAAAACTGGGAAGCCAATTCGGTCGAAATAGCTTTTCCAAGTTTCCGGTAATACTTTTTACGAACTTGAGATTCTTTTTTTTGATGCTCTTTCGAAAGTTTTATAAAATTATGCATGACCTTATGATCCAGCCTATTGTAGTTATCTGAGTATTGAACAAAGAGTTTTATCAGTAAGTCATCTAAAATTCTTTTTTCTTGATTAAACTCAACATAGATAGGATGAAACACTGTAGCTTGAGACACTGATAATTGTAAAGCCTCAATAAAAATAGTTTCGCGCTCGTATTGCAAAAACATTTTGGCAGTTTCCAATTCAACCTGAGTCGCTTGCTGAGTAAATGCCGGTGTTGAAAAGAAAGTAAAAATAAAGAATAGAAGGATTTTAAATTTACCTGAATTATAGAAAGTAGTAGTTTGAAGCATGGGAATTGATACGGTTAGAAAAATAATTCTCATAAGTATTATGTATTGGTTGGCTTTAAACAAAGGCCGAGTTGCCCTCCATATAAAAAATCCGAATGTTCCTTACTTTAAAAGTATCTCGCAGCTCACGGGCTCGAACCAAGGCCTCATCACGAGTCAGAAATATAGAGCAAGGTTTACTCTCAACCTTTAAAATGCGGTCTTCATTAACTGCAATTACAGCTATATATAAGTCCGGTTTTGGGTTTTCTTCCAATACGATCCATTTCATATCTATACGGTGTTAACTTGATCCTTCTATTGTCGTTCATTAAACTCAAACAAAACTATTTACTGTGACCCTAATTGTCCTTTCTATTAAACCGGATATTAAGTTGTGGCGACAGATTCTCATTGTAAAGCGGTGGCGGCAAAGGGTTATCGCTGATATCCAGCAATTTCAGATTCTTCATTTTCAAAATTTCAGAAGAGAGGTTTTGGATATTGTTTCCCACCAGAAACAAATACTCTACTGACTTTAGTTGACTTATCCCGGCCGGTATTTCCTGCAATCCATCATGCTCAATATGCAATTCGGTCAGGTTACTGATTTTGCTAAGCACACTCAGGTTACCCTTAAGATTGAAGTAAGGGTCATTGTTAATATAAAGCACTTTAAGTTTATTCATTTGCATCATTGTTTCAGGCAAATCAGTAAACTCATTTTCCGAAAGCTCCAGACTTTCGAGGGCTTTTAAATCACCAATGGAAGGTGGAAGGGCACTAATATGGTCACCCGCCAAGCTGAGCATATGAAGGTTCGGAAGTTCATTGAGGAAAACGATAGCCTGAGCAACATCCAGCGCTGGATTATGATCAAGATAAAGTGATTGTAGTAGATGTAGTTGGGAAATTTCTTCCGGAAGCTTCTTCAGATGATTATACGACAATACCAGATACCGTAATTGCTTCAACTCGCCAATACGGGCAGGTAGTTCTTGTAACTGTGTACGACTTAAATCAAGGTACTTAAGTTTCGTTAGCCTGAACAAGGAATCTGAAAGCTGTCCGATTTCCTGCTTGCTTAGATCTAACCATTCGCATTTTTCCTTATTTTTCAAAGCATCCTCGAGCGATGTGTATCTTCCTGGATCAGGTTGCGCAAATGCAGAATAGTGCATGGCAGATGTAAGAATATAAATGATCAGGCAGGTAGTTTTCATAGTAGTGTTCGTTAGTTCGTATAGGCTTTCACCTATACGAACGAGTAATTTTAATTGTCTTTAAATGGATTGATAAGCATAGGTGCATTACCATCTGTAATAATCACTTTAGAATTTGGAGACTTAGCCAATTCCCGGAAGGCGTCAATACTTTGCCATTGAATAATTGTCGGTGTCAAACCCTCAGAAATAATCTTCTGTGAATCGCGTATACCTTCAGCCTCAATAATTTTTCTTTGTGCCTCACGTCTTTCACGATCCAGTAAGAACTCCATACGTTGAGCTGCTTGTTCCGCTTCCAGTTTTTCTTCAACTGCTCTTGCCAAACCAGCCGGTAAGGATATATTCTTTAATAACACAGCTTCTATCTCGAACCCTCTCGGAAATAGTATTTTCTCCATTTGATCAGTTATTTCGCTTTCTATTGAAGCGCGCTGCGCAGAGTGCATGTCTTTAGCAAAATACCGCGAGCATACATCGGAAGCTGAAGATCGGAACACGCTACTTATTACATTCGCCTCATTTCCTACACCAATATTCTCTATGATCGATGGAGCCTTATCAGGAACTATACGATACAGAATTGAAATAACAGCCGTTACGTTAAGCCCCTCTTTGGATGGAAGATTTGTGCTGATCTCCATGTTCATGGTGCGTATTGGCATTTTGATAATACGGGTGACAAAAGGATTAAAACCCACTGCGCCTGGTTGAAGTATCTTTTGGTCGAGTTTACCAAGTTTCCGTTTCATACCCACCTCGCCCTGTCGAATAACCGAACAACTTACAGCAAGTACCATAACGGTAAGCAATAGTGAAATTTGCTGCGTTTTCATAGTCAGATTCATATGATATTATTTTAATTAGGAGACGATTAAATTTCAGAAGTATGGTGTCTATAAGATCTAATCCAATTCTTAAGTTCAACACCATCATGGGCTGTTAACCTTTGCCTTGATTTGCGATATTCCTTTAGAAACAGCTTTCTACAAAAGCTCACTTTTTGTAATACCGTTTTACAATACTCAAGCATAGTAGTTTTCATATTGCTTTTGTTTAAAATGTAATTCTCACTGTAGGATCAAAATTTTCACGATAGCGATCCAATAAAATATGTGGGATGCGATTGTTGGTTATGTCCACATACTTAAGTTTCTTCAGGTAATTCAAACTGGCAGGCAGTTCCGTCAAGTTATTATCACGTAAATACAACGCCTCGAGATTTTTTAGCTCCTTTATCTGGTCCGGCAATGTATTGAAGCGATCACCCTCAAGGTGCAACTCCTTCAAATTGGGAAGCATACTAAGCACTTCAATATTCTTTGTCAGATTAAAACGAGCATCGCGATTGATATAGAGTACCTGAAGATTCTTTAGTTTACTAAACTCGATAGGCAACTCTTCGATTTGATTTTCCGAAAGCTCCAGGTATTCCAGATGAACAAGGTTGCCAATAGATAAAGGAAGTTCCACAATATTATCACCCCGAATGTCAAGGACTTTTAATAACGGTAACTGACCAAGAATACGAAAGTCTTTATCCAGATTTTGGATATTGCTATAATCCAGATACAGATTTTGCAAGGTCTTAATCTCCGAAAAACCCGTTGGTAGCTGTTGAATTTTATTACCAGAAAGATCTAAGTAAAACAGGTTCTTCAGTTGCCCAATGTTTTCTGGTAACCTCATGAGATTATTCTGGCTTAAATCAAGATATCGGAGGTTCTTGAAGCGCAGTATTTCAAGAGGAAATTCCTTTAGATTTTGATCGCTCAAGGTAAGCCATTGAACACTGTCTGGCTCTGATACCGCCTCTGCAATACTTTTAAAATTTTTTGATTGCTGAGCGAAAACGCCAGGAGTCAATGCAATAAGAAAAATTAAGAATAAGGACTTCGTCTTCTGCAGATAAAGCCATTGCCTTATACCATTCGAAATTGCCAGTAATGTTATTATCATTTGCCCGCTTGATTGTACCGTATAAACAAAATAGGTAACACCGGCTGCATTGTTTGAGCTTTCCGGATTTTTCATGTTTCTCATTTCTATTTCAAGTTTTCGATTAAGTAATTATTGGAATGCCAAACCTTGTCGGAGTAAGTCATGAGAATGAATCCTATGATTAAGTAATTGGAATTTTCCTTATCCTGTTTTACTCCGATTTTATCAGTCGCCATTTTGTTTGTTTTAGCATATTATGATTGATTAAAATTGCTGAGGCTTGGCCCTGCTGTAACTTTAATTACAAGGGGGGTGTCATACAATTACCCAATCTTATCAAATGGAGACAAGTCAGATTACTATCCAACTTGAAGGGTCAATCAAATGCTAATGTCGAAGAGAAAGGAAGAGAATATGAAGGGAAGACTTGAAAAAGGCAGGTTGCCTTGTAACCACTTTACGAAAACAAGAGTCCTTTAAATAGAGAATACAAATATTTGAAGTACTACCTAATGCTAAAGGTCGAATTGCTCTTACCGTAATCACCGAAGTATGTTCTTCAGATTCTCGTGTAGGAACTTCTTCTGAACGCTCTATTGCACTGGATTCAAGTAACCCAAAAGACATTGTCATTTCATGAGAGGCTATCAGCAAAGCCAGGGTCAGCGTAAATAAAATGATTAGTTTGCTTCTCATGAATGTATTACTACCATATATTGTTGTATTACTATAACGACCAAAACTATTATTAGTTACCAGAAATTCCTACTTTTTAGATATTATTTAAGAAATGAGTTTTAAAATACAAATTCAGCTAAATGAAAAGGTCTATGTAAGGGATCCGTCTCAAACTGAGGTCGGTAGAAACATCATCAAGCACGGGGCGATTATGATTGAAAAGCTTGGTTTTGAGGATTTTACGCTCAAAAAGTTGGCCAATAAGCTGAAAACCAATGAATCAAGCATTTATCGATATTTTGCAAACAAGCATCGATTACTTCTTTACTTGATTGACTGGTACTGGCAGTGGATGGAATATTTAGTTATGGTGCACACAAAGAACATTCAGGATCCCACTAAAAAGATTGATATTATACTGGATATTCTACTACTCAGGATAGATGACGATTGGGCAGGCGGCCTCGACCTTGATAAGAAAATACTGAATCAAATGGTCATTAAAGAAGGCTCAAAAGCATATTTAACCAACCACGTTTCAGCAGATAATAAACAACAACTATTTAAATCCTATAAAGATCTTTGTGCCCGAATAGCAGGCATATTTCTTGAAGTAAATCCAAACTATAAGTATTCAAGATCGCTAACCAGCACGGTGCTTGAGATGGTGCACCATCAATACTTTTTCATGCATAATCTTCCACGACTTACTGATTTTGGCGATACCAAAGATGAAAGCGAAATCATCAACTTCATGAAGGAATTGATCAAGTCTTCATTAAGTAAGTCCAATCATGTATAGTACACAATAATCACATCGGCAAGAACCGCTACTGTATCGCCTTCTTCACCACCTGTACCACTTTTCCTTTATTCCTTGAATATACACTATGGTCATACATTGCTTCACAACTTACTGCAGGCAAATAATAACTGCCCGCATAACTTGCCGTTAACAACACTTTGAAGGTTTTTCGCTGGCTGGCGTTCAAATCAAAATAGGTATATACCCGGTCATCGCGTATGTCCTGATACGTGGGCAAATCTCCGGTGAGACCTGTGCCTTCATCGCCTGTAAGGCGTAAGTTATTTATTTCCCAGCCTGAAGGAAAAATCTGATTGAGGGCAAGGTTTTTATAAATACCACGTATGCCAGGATTGAACACGGTAACTGAAGCGACAAATTCAGTTCCTTGTTCTAATCGGTCAACTTCAATTGCATTACCTTTTGAATCCGTATAGGAAACGGTAAGTGAAAGATTTTTTGATTCATCCTCCTCCTGGCCACCTGCAGGCACACCCTCTGAAATTAATCTGACAAACAAGGGGCCCGTACTTGCACTCACTACTTTTAGGGTTCCATTCTTTACCCCTTCAACCGGAAGTGAAACCTGGGCAATCGACATTTCCGTGCTTGCTGTTACATCCTTGCCATTGTAGTTATAGGTAAACTTCAATTCGCCCTTTTGTTCTGCGGAAGCAAACGCGCCAACGGATTTTAAACACCAGGCAAGCGATTGTGTGCTCATCCAGTAGTTAGTATTACTCAGGCTTTCCGATATCTCTTTCACCAGTTCAAAACCGCGGGTGCGATCATTTAGCAACAACAACGTTTCAAGTATGATTGCTTTATCACGGATATCCGAACCATATGAATACGCCATCTCCTGATAGGGTTTCACATTCATAGAAAGATTATCGATGAGTTTTTTACCGGCTTCGGGTTGACCTGCTTTGATGTATGCAGCTGCAAGCATCCAGGCTGCCGTAGAGGGAAGTGGCACTTGTTCGCGAAGACGATTCATAGCTCCCAGTTCAGGATCACCTGCCACTGCCAGTGTGTAAAGCCGGTATGCCTGAATCAACTCACCACTGCTGTACTCTTCATTCTTTCTCCACGACTGTGCTTTGCTCTTTTGATATTTTTTCCAGCGCCTGATCATATCACTGGAAACATAATAGCCTCTGGCTTCCGCTTCGATGAGGAAATGTCCGGCATAGGTAGTGCCCCAGCTATCAGAATCTTCATGACCCGGCCAGTAAGAAAATCCGCCATCGCGATTGACAAAAGTTTTCATCCGCTCCACAGCAGCTTTCACATTTCTTTGAATGGTTGTCTTCTCTTGTTCGGTCAATGATTTCACTTTGTCGAGATACAATTGTGGAAACACCGAAGAGGTTGTTTGCTCAATACATCCATAGGGATACTGGTATAAATATCTTAATCGTTGTCCCAGATTGATCGGTGGCAAACTGGAGATTTCAAGGATAGAAGAATTGGTGCCCTTCACGCCAATCGCAGCAACAGCCATTGTCCAGGTTTTACCAGGTTCGAGCATGGTATCCTGCACTTTCGTCACGGAAGGATTTGGATTTCGCACATCTATCTCAATCTGATCCGAAGCCTGGAAATTACCAGAAACTGCAGTAACCATTATCGTTGCCTTGCCGGTTTCTCCTTTCACATCCAGATCAAAATCAAATGTCATGTCCGTTTTGCCACTCATTGATACAGTGCGCGATGATTCTGAAAGTGTAACAGGTCCTGTTACCTTGATATCCAGTTTCACAGCATTGATGCTTTTCTCATTTGAAAATAATGTAATGGGAAGTTTCACCGATTCCTGCGGTCCCAGTACACGCGGCAAAGTAGCCAGCACCATAAGCGGTTTACGAACCGGTGTAACTTTTTCTGTCTTGCCATATGCGCCTTCATAACCGGCTACAAGCATCGTCTTCACCGAACCAATGTATTGCGGCATAATAAATTTATGTTCATTGCTTCCCCTGTCCAGGGTAAACGGACCGAAGAATTTTACAACAGGCTTGAACCGGTTTGCTTTTGCATCATCTTCTTTTGCTGCCAGCTCCAGATCACCACCCAATGCAAGCAGCCGATCAAGACGTCCACCAAATGAGCCCATTACCTGGTCATACAAATCCCATGTCTTCACACCCAATGCTTCTCGTGCATAGAAGCGACTCCAGGCATCGGGAGTTTTGTATCGCGTAAGATCGAGTAGTCCTTCATCCACAATGGCCAGTGTATAGGTCATCCTGCGTTTTGATTGTTCCGAAACTTTGATGACGACTTCTTTGCCTGGTTCAAGCACATCAGGCATTGCAATTACCGGATTCAAATGCGTGTCCGGATCTTCTACCTGTATGGGAATAATTCCATACATACGGATGGGAAGATCGTTGATGGTTTGCGCATGAGGCTGCAACAGTGTAACGTTAACAAACACATTGGGTGTCATCTCCCTGGTTACTTCAAACGAAAATTTGTTGTCACCTTTTTGTGTCTCCATCCAATAAGTCTGCAATACACGGCTTCCATTTTCAATACTGACCAGTGCCCGGCCTTTGTCACTTCCAGGAATTACAAGATTTGATTTCTCGCCTATGTTATACACGGGCTTGTCGGATGAAAATGAAAGCATCGTTGCGCCTTCTGATTCATTTCGTGCACGACCGGCCCAGCCTGGCCAATCGATGTATACAACTTTACCTGTACTGTGACCGGATTGAGGATCATAGGCTTTCACAAAAAACCGTCCCCATTCCGGATATTTAATTTTAAACTTCCAGGTTCCTTTCCCATTCACCGTTTGAATTTTCCCAACTGAAACAGGTTGAGAATAACTCCCTGTCATAAAATTGATTGACCCCTCTGTACCATCCCACCACCACTGCCAGTTGATTTTATAAATTGATAATTCAATGCTTCGCGACAAAGGTTTTCCATCGGGATCAACCGTTACAATATCAACACGATGGGTTGTATCCGTTAACAACATGCCGCGGGCTTTATCACCTTGGGGAAGCCGGATACCCGTGAGTGAACGATACGGATAATACGGTATGCTGAAACGATCGATGCTGAAGTTGCCACTTTCTTCAAATACCTTTCCTCTGAAAATTGCATTGAGCATACCAGGCGCCTGTTCCGAAACAGGAATTTCCACACTCACTTTTGCATTCCCTTCCGAATCAGTGTAACCATCATAAACAGGTTTCGACTCGCTGAAAAAATCGATGGAAGGATCATCAAAGGTAAATTCCGGATATTGATCAAACTTCGTAATGCCCTTGGTAAGCACCACTTCAAATTGCGCACGTAGGTTTTTACCGGGCGCACCATGCAGCCAGTTTACTTTTAAATCTCCGTTGATGATGTTATTGCTTGATGTAAGTTTATCAACTCCAAAATCAAGGTTGATTTTAAGTCGATTGGGTTTCACCATTTCAATCTTGACAGGTTGTGTAAATTCGGTACCGCCAACTTTCACACGCCCCGTCCAGTTACCCGTAGGCGCATCTGGTGATGTGGCCGTAACAAACTTGTAAAATCCATTCTCTGAAATGGATCGAACCAAACGTGAAGTAACCTGACCCTGCGGATTCTGCAACTCAAATACAACCGGGTGCGATGCAGGAAGTGATTTTAATTTATCCTCCAGTATAAAACTCAAATACAAAGAATCACCGGGCCTCCATACCCCACGTTCACCATACAGAAATCCCTTCAAGCCTTTGTTTACATATTCGCCACTTACATTAAAATTGCTTAGGGAAAGTGATTCACCATCCTGTACTTTAAGATAACCGCGCTGCGGTCCACTTTTTGCGATGATAGCAAATGGTTTTTGTCTTGCCGAAATAACAGCCTTCCCATCGGGTCCTGTTGACGCGGTTCCGATCAGTTGTCGTTGAAAATCAAATAACTCAAGTTGAACGCCAGAAAGCGGCTGAGTCGTTTTTAAGTCATTTACTACAACCATTGTATTACCATCGCTACCACGTTTAGCCAATAGTCCTAAATCAGAAGCAATGATATTTTTTCTGATTCTTCTTTGCCCTGTATAATAAGAAGAATGACAGGGATTATCCCGTTGTTCCCAGTCATAGTCCTCATAGTAATAATCTTCATCATAAGAATCCCAATAGTTGCCTTCTGATACATCATCATAACTCTCTTCTTCAAATCCTGATGATGGGGTTTGGTCATCGGCCGGGTCACCCTCGCACCTAAAAGCGAGATATGGTTTCTTAAAATTAATCTGCACCTGATAGATAGCACCCGGATCGGCACTGATGAATTTAGATAGATCAAGCGTGAATCGATTCCATTTTCCGAGGTCTGTTACTCCTGCATTTTCCAGTGAAATCATTTTGTCGAAAACAGGCTTACCTACCCTTCTCAGTTCCTGGTTGCCATCAAAATCATTTGTCTGAAGAAATTGCAAAATGTTGCTTTCATAAATCCTGATAATTTTCACATCAACAGCTTTCAGGTTCACGGCTTCAAACGGCATAACCAAACCTTCGCTGGAAGGTAATATGTTTCCTTTTCCTGTAAACCTAACGGCAGGAAGTGATTGTTCAAATGCAATATCAAAAGTGGAAGCCTGTGGCATCCGGTAATCAAGCACATTTTTTACTCCTGCCTCGATGCTGAGCGTGCGCGATCCGGTTTGACGTACCGGAGGATACACCCTGATTTCATTGTCCTTGATTTCAAAGTCGAGACTGGTCAGATCTGTGATGGTAATTAAACCTTCCAGATTTTGAGATTCATTGAGCGGATCAGAAAATTGAATCAACACCGATTGACTGGTTCCCTGTTCCACGCGCACATTGGTAACTTTAAAATCGCCCAGGGCGGCAATCTCAACTTCACGTTCATCGCTCTGATCGATGCCAAGGCTTCTGCCAGAAAATGCCAGCATCACACTACTTGCATTCTCCAGGCGAGAAACATCATCAATGGTAAACAAATGTTGCGTTCCCTCTGCGGTGTGACTCCAGGTTACTTTCAATGCCTTTCCCTCCTGTTGTGTCGTCAGCATTTTCTCTACGGCATCGCTTTGAGCAAAGTCGGCTGTTAAAACTGTTCCTTCTATCTTCTGTCTCTTCAAATCCGTTTTCACATAGGGTTTTATATTTTCTATAGTAACTTCAAAATTCTGAGGAATAACCTGTAGGGTATATTCAAACGTATGCAGCGCATCTGGCACTTCAACCAATCGGGAAAGCTGAAATTTTATTTCATAGATTTGGCCAGATATCAATCTGTCAGCAGGACGAAATTCTACGGTTCTTCTGTCAATCCAGACGGTAACACCCTTGACGGAAGGATTTAATTCAAAAAGTTTAACTGTTGTTTCATCACCTACCATGGCAGAATCTACCACATCGCGCGAAAGTGACATTCTAATAGGCGAACCCGATGCCGATAACGCCAGCAGTATACGAGGAAATATACTCTGCAAAGGCAGGATTGATTGTTGAGTTAACGGTTCTTGCGCCCTTGCCATCGTTAAAATAGAAAATGGCGAAGCCAATAAGGGCGATGAGCATTACACCCAGGCCGATTTTTTGCAAACGTTTGTTCATATTGGAGATTGCTGTAAGAGTAGTGGTAATATCGCAAAAAAGTGAAAGAAAACTTGATGCTGATATTCAGAATTTTAAAAAAGTAACCACCAGCTCCTGGATATTGAACCCCTATAATCGACTTTCTGTCGCATTCAGATTCAACTTGTCAAAACCAGCTGACCGAGGTAAATAAATAAACCGAAATTGCATGCAAAACCAAAAAACAAATATTATGATCAAGAAAATTGTTTTATCGCTATCTGTAGTTGCACTGTTGTGGAGCTGTGGCTTGAAAGATGAAAATAAAAAACTGCTTGCTAAAATTGATTCACTTAATGTTGAAGTAAAAACAGGCCAGGAAGTGGCCGCTACTTTACAGGAAGTAGGTCTTTTACTTGACTCTATTGATGTAAATCGTAATTTATTGCGTTCTGACATCATTGAAGGTACCAGTAATGCCAATTATTCTGAACGTTTGAAAAGCATCAATGCTTATGTAAAATCAACAAGTTCAAGAATTGAAGAATTGGAAGCTTCTTTATCAAAAGCAAAATCAGGTTCAGGTCAATACGCCTCTATGGTGAAAAAACTCAAGGCTGAGCTAGAGACGAGGAAGGCAGAAATGCTTGCGCTTGAAGAATCTGTTGCACAACTCAGAGCTGAAAATGAAACGCTCGCACAAACTGTTACTCAGAAAGAAACCGTTATTTCTGAAAAGGAAAATTTCATTCAGGTGAAGGAGCAGGAACTTGCCGGTCTGGAAACAGAGTTCAAGAATTTTTCAGAGCAATCTAAATTGACTGAAGGAGATTTGTATTACGCTCAGGCAGTTGCCCTTGAAGAAGCAGCCGACAGAACCAAACTTGCTCCTCGCAAAAAGAAGACAACTCAGCAAGAAGCTCTGGAACTATATCGCAAAGCTTTACAATTTGGAAAGCAAGATGCACAGGTTAAGATTCAGGAATTAGAAGAAAAACTTTCTTAATTTTTTAGTCACTTATTTTTTAATGGGGCCGTCAGAAATGATGGTCCCTATTTTTTTTTGCACGCAACACCTTCTACATACTTTCTGATTACCTGCAGATTTTTTGAAACCTCACTGCCGGCAAAACCTTTGATATCAGAATAAGAAACCTGCTTTTTATACTGATCTAAAAATTCACCAGACAGAGGAAGGTAGGACCAATGCCATTTCTCTTCTTCATATCCTGTGCGGCCTTCTGCCCTTGAAGTATAAGGTTGACAAAAACCATATTCGGCAGCATGTGTGGTCAGCCATTGATAGATTTTCAATCCCTGGCCGCTTTCAAAATAACTATTTTCCAGTGAGTTCAGATCCATATCTGTGCCCCAATGGTGCCGGGAAGTAGAGGGCATGGAGCTATATAACAAAATTAACCGGGCACGTTCTTTTAAATCTTTCACTGTGGTAAGATTCTTTCCTTCCACCCTTGTGCGTCCCTCCCATTTATTTTCCCAGATTCTTTTTTGTGATTCGAAATTGCGGGTGGCTGAAATTATGATCAGATCGACATCATCCTTGCGGGCGGCATCACTCATCCTGATAAATGCATCATAGGTTTCCTTTCGGAGATATGCGCCCCGTGCACTTCCCTGCGTATGTTCATCATTCAGCCTTGCAAATTGCTGATGTGTGGCAGGATCAAATTTTCCCAGCAGGTAATTCTTCTCAACCCCCTGAGCTTTCAACAAAAAAGGAGTGGCCCATAAGGCCACCCATAGTATTATTACTGAACTTAATTTGAAATCCTGACCTTGAAATTTTATGAGGTTCGATCTCATTATACCCGTTCTGTTACACTGTTCATCACTTTGGTCTGTACTTGTATCGACTCATGGTGAATGAGTTTCAATAAATCACCAGTGAATTCATCATTCAAGCCCATCGCGCGGCACAGTGCTATGCGTGTATGCATAATTTCTTCCCAGCGATTTACCTGAAGGATGGTCACATTATTTTCTTTCTTATACTGACCAATCTTTTCTGATATCTTCATGCGTGCCGCAAGCTTTGACATGATCTCATCATCAAGCTGGTCAATCTGCTCACGCAAAATACTAAGCGTATCCTTAAAGTTCTTATTGTCAGTAGATGGTGTGCGCACCACAAGTTCACTGATAATCTTTGCAAGAACAGATGGCGTTACTTGTTGCTTGGCATCACTCCATGCCGCGTCAGGATTGATATGACTTTCAATCATCAAACCAGCCATGTCAAGATCCAATGCCTTTTGAGATACAAATGAAATCAGATCTCTGTTTCCTGCAATATGGCTTGGATCGCAAATCATATCGAGTTCAGGTACACGCGTTTTCAATTCGATGGCAAGATCCCACATCGGTACATTGCGGAAAGGTCCTTTTTCAAATGAGGAAAATCCACGATGAATGGCAGCCAGCTTGGTGATACCTGCTTTATTCAACCGCTCCAATGCGCCTAACCAGAGTTCAACATCCGGATTGATCGGATTTTTTACCAGCACAGGAATATCAACTCCCTTTAACGCATCGGCAACTTCCTGCACAGAGAAAGGGTTCACCGTAGTGCGCGCGCCTACCCAGAGTATATCAACACCTGCTTTAAGACATGCTTCTACATGTGCGGCATTGGCAACTTCAGTTGCCACGGGCAATCCGGTTTCCTGCTTTGCGCGGATAAGCCATTTCAAGCCTTCTTCACCGGCACCTTCATACTGACCTGGTCTTGTACGTGGTTTCCAGATACCTGCCCGTAATACATGTACTTTTCCGGTTGCCGCAATTTGCTTTGCAGTGGCCACCATTTGTTCTTCTGTTTCAGCACTGCACGGTCCGCTGATAATTATCGGGCGGTCTGTGTGCATCCATGAAGAGATGTGTTCAAGTTGTAGTCCTTTCTTTGTCATAATGCAATAAAATTAACTTTTTGAATTCAGATATGGTTTATAGTTTTTGATAAGATTTATTCTCTTCTGTACTAACAGATTGATCTGTTTTTTGATCCAGGATTCTGCGTATTTCATTTGCCTTCGACATGATGCGGTGCAATTCCTTTGTGTCACGCTTCATCAGATGGTAATGAAACTTTTGCAAATGCATAATATACTCGAGCAACGCCTGACTTAAGTACTCCACGTTTTGTTCAAAAATCGGAGCCCACATATCGGGTGAACTTTTGGCAAGCCGCACGGTAGAGGCAAAACCACTACCTGCCAGATCAAAAATATTTTTCTCATCCTTTTCAATATCCAGTACTGTTTGTCCCAGCAAGAAAGAACTTACGTGCGAAAGGTGAGACACATAGGCTACATGCCGATCGTGTTCTTCAGCTTCCATGAAAATGGTTTTCATTTGAAGGGCATTGAAAACTTTCGTTGCTACTTCAAGCGCCTGTACAGAAGATTTGCCGGACTCACAAATGATATTGGTTTTGTCTTTAAACAATCCATGGAATGCCGCGGCTGGCCCAGAATTTTCAGTACCGGCAATCGGGTGGGCTGCCACAAACTGATTTCGCTTAGGGTGATTTGCTATCACTTTACAGATGGAAGATTTCGTTGATCCTGCATCAATTACCACCGCATCCTTTTTAATCGTATCCAAGCACATATGGTAAAAATGCATTGAGGGCATTAACCGGAATAGCGAGTATCACCAGATCAGCCTGCGCCAATGCTTTGTCTTCTGGAAGTACATGATCAACCAATCCCAGCTCAACCGCCTTCGCAGCATGATCTGGATTGCGATCCACGCCAGTCAATTCAGAAGCCAATTGGGATTTGCGCAAACCCAATGCGAACGAACCACCAATCAATCCCAAACCTACAATAGTCGCTTTCATGCCTTCGTGGTTGCCTGTGCAACTTTTTCTTTCGTGACATAATTTGAAATCCGGTCGTATGCTTCATTCAATTTGTCAACTGTTGCACATAATGAAATCCGTATAAACCGATTTCCGGCATCACCAAAGATAAAACCCGGTGTTATGAACACTTTGGTTCCGTAAAGTATTTCATCTATCCACTGCTCCACATCCTGAACATGATCGGGTGCTTTTGCCCAGACAAATAAACCTGATTGCTTCGATGAGTAACTGCACTGTAAAACATCCAGTATTTTACAAGCTGCATCTCGCCTTTTTCTGTAAATATCATTTTGCTGAGTAAACCACTCCTTACCATTTTTCAATGCTTCCACTGCAGCCTGTTGCAAGCCTAAAAACATTCCGGAATCCATGTTACTCTTCACCCGAAGCACCGCATCAATATAATCTCTATTACCCGCCACCCATCCGATTCGCCAGCCTGCCATATTGTGCGATTTACTTAATGAGTTTAATTCAAGAGCCACTTCACTGGCGCCTTCTATGGATAGAATACTCAGCGGTGCTTCATTCAGGATCAATGAATATGGATTATCATTTACGATCAGAAAGTTATTCTGTCGTGCCAGTTGCACCAGCTCTGTCAACTCTTCTCTGGAAGCGACCCTGCCTGTAGGCATGTGAGGATAATTCACCCACATGATTTTTACTTGCGATAAATCGCTTTTTTTCAGTGAGTCAATATCCACACCCCAGTCAAGATTTTCTTTCAAATCGTATGTTCGGATTTTAGCCCCAACTAATTTAGCTACGGAGGAGTATGTCGGGTAACCCGGATTTGGTATCAGCACTTCATCACCTTCATTCACAAACGCCATGGCGATGTGCATGATTCCTTCCTTGGAACCCATCAACGGAAGTATGTCTGTTTCTGGATTTAAGGTTACGTGATACGTGTTTGTATAAAAACCGGCAATCGACTTGCGCAATTCAGGTATCCCCTTGTAGCTCTGATAGCCATGACTTCCTGGCTGAAGTGCGGTGGCTGCAAGAGCTTGTATTGTTTCAGAAGAAGGTGCAAGGTCAGGACTACCGATACCCAGATTAATCACTCGTAGCTCCGCTGAATCCAAACCTCTTACTTCCGCAAGTTTTTTGCTGAAATAATATTCCTCGACATTGGCAATGCGATCTGCTGTTTTTACCCTGTTACTCATTTGTATTCTATTTTCGCCTTCTTATACTCACCTAAAATATTCAGGTTACGAACCTGACGTAATACTTGCTGCATGGCAGCATCATAACTCTTTCTTCGTTTCCACTCCACATCTACATGAATCGAATACTCACTGGGCTTGCCAATGATTGGAATGGATTGGATTTTAGTAAGGTTGATGCTATTGGTTCTTAAAAGTCATCAACGCTTCCGCAAGACTGCCTACCTCATTTGCTACTTCAAATGAAATGGAAGCTTTATTACTGTCGATAGAAGATTTTGTCTTTCGGGTGAGAATAAGGAAACGGGTGAAGTTCTTTTTATGGGTCTCAATTCTCTTTTCCAGTATCTTCAATCCGAATTTCTTCGCGGCAAACTCATTGGCAATGGCTGCCGTATCTTTAAGCTTATTCTCCTTGACCCTTCTTGCAGAAAAAGCGGTATCATCACTTTCCATCAGCTGGACGCCTTTCAGTTTATATAAGTAATCGGAGCACTGACGAATTGCCATCGGGTGTGATTCAATATTCTTTATGTCTTTCAACGCCACACCCGGCAAGGCAAGCAAATGCATATGAATGGGCAAATAAATTTCTCCTACAATAGAGAAATGATATTCCTGAAGAAGGAAATAGTTAGGAAGTATACTTCCTGCGATGGAGTTTTCGATTGCCATAACCGCATAATCAGCTTCACCGTTTTTCAATGACTCACAGAGTGCATGAAATGAAAGACACTCTATCGTGCTGATTGGTTCCTGAAAATAGGCGAGTGCTGCTACCTCATGAAAACTGGTAGTTATACCCTGAATTGCAATTTTCAACTTTCTCTTTTTACTCATAACATTTTTAAACTTTAGCTAAATAAAAAGTCCCCCGTTGTGCGGGGGACCTTCCTGAGTTTCTTTGTTTTTATTATTTAACAAACCGATTCTCTTTCAAGTCCCTCGCGAGATTGATAAAAAAAGTAAAAGAAATAAAATCGGATGCTGCTCATATCTTTAATAACATTCGAAAGAAAGACGAAAAAAATCGTTTCTGCAAAAATACACACAAGATTTTTAAAATATTTATGCGATAACTAACCCTTGTTAGTACCGTTGTATTGCTTATCGTAATTGATGTACCTTTACAAACCGAATAGATACACCTATGAAAATAATTTATCTTCTTATTGTACTGGCCACCCTTTCTGTCATGAGTTGTACCCGATCTGGCGATCATTCAACCATGGGTCATGACACAGAACAAACCCAGGAAGAGGGACCAAATCAAGCGCTCTACAATCAAATGATGGATGTGCACGATGAAGTAATGCCAAGAATGGGTGAGATCATGGGACTTAAAAGAAAGCTGCAAGAGCAGATCACAAGTTCACCGGATTTGACAATTGAAAGAAAACAGGAACTGGAAAGTGTAATCTATAATCTAGATTCAGCCAGCAACTCGATGATGAGCTGGATGCATCGCATTCATGAGTTTAACCCGATGGCTGATTCTGTAGATCAGGAAAAGGCTCGTGAATACCTGGAAACTGAGATGGAAGAAATCAGGAAAGTTAAAGAACTTATAAATGAGTCCATAGATAAGGCCAAAGCAGAGGCCGTAAAAAACTGAAAATTACTTGCTGGGCCTGGTGACTCTTTTGGCAGCCCGGTGATGCGGTAATTCATCCTTAACAACTTTCTTACCTGCCTTCTCTCTGTTCTTCTGCTCCAGTTTAATATTGTAACGGATCGCCTGCCAGTATTCGGCACCGTATGACACAAGAATCTCTGAACCAGCCGGAATGTCCCTGGCAGCTTCAATGTAGCATCGCTTTTTTTCCGTCACATATTCCGAATTATTCTTTACTCCTTCTACGCGAACAATTCCTCGTGCATCATTGGCAAAATGAGCCACCCCTTTTTTGGTTTTCCATGCATCGATGCAATGTTTATTATTAAAAAAGAAAACATAACCATTACGGTCATCGGCCATCTTCTCAACCTGTTTCCAGGTAACAATCTGACCTTTGTATTCCACAATGCGTGTGCCTTTGGGAATTAACACTTTTGTGAACAACCCTTTACCTGCCTCCGGAAGGGTAGACTTCTTTACGAATAGTTTCTTTTCGAGTAGTGCCATAGAATTAATAAGGCAGCGAAGTTAGTTTAATTTATGAATTGAAAAAGTCCAGCATCAAAAGGCCCAAAATCAGGTAAGTTTCAAATCGTGTCTTACTTATGATGAAAATAAAACCGGACTTAACAAAAAAGCACCTCGTGAAAGGTGCCTTTTGAAAACAAAACTTTAAAAGATTCTATACTTTAATTTCAACATCTACTCCACTTGGAAGCTCAAGTTTCATCAACGCATCAACTGTTTTTGCGCTGTTGGAGTAAATATCTACCAGACGCTTATACGTGCAAAGCTGAAATTGCTCTCGGGATTTCTTATTTACGTGCGGTGAACGCAATACTGTAAACTTCTCCTTCTCAGTAGGAAGTGGAATAGGACCACTAACCACAGCGCCAGTAGCCTTCACTGCACGCACAATTTTTTCCGATGACTTATCAACCAGATTGTGGTCGTAAGACTTGAGTTTAATTCTGATTTTCTGATTCATAATCTAAACGTCTTTTAGATATTTATTTTGTGGCAAGAGCGCCTTTTACTTCATCAATTACTTTATCGGCAAGGTTCCTTGGAACCGGAGAATAATGAGCGAATGTCAGTGTTGCTGATGCACGACCAGAGGTGATTGTTCTCAAGTCTGTTACATATCCAAACAATTCAGACAATGGCACATCCGCTTTTATAACCTGAGCTCCTCCACGGGTATCCATACCTTTCATGATTCCTCTTCTTCTGTTCAAGTCACCCGTTACAGAACCTGTGTACTCGTCCGGAGAAATTACTTCAACACCCATGATTGGTTCAAGTAACTGAGGTGCGCATTTGCGAGCCGCTTCTTTGAAACCGATGCGGGCTGCCAATTCAAATGATAATGAATCAGAGTCAACATCGTGGAAAGAACCATGGAACAAACGAACCTTCATTGAGTCAATCGGATATCCTGCAAGAGGTCCATTCGACATTGACTGTTCGAAACCTTTCTGAACAGAGGGAATGAATTCGCGTGGAATTACACCACCTACGATATCGTTTACAAACTCCAGCCCTGGCTTATCTTCTGGTCCAAGTTCGCGTGGCCCGATTTCGAATACGATGTCGGCAAATTTACCACGACCACCAGTCTGTTTCTTGTATACTTCTTTATGTTCAACCGACTTGGTAAGCGCTTCCTTGTAAGCAACCTGAGGCGCACCCTGGTTGATTTCAACTTTGAATTCACGCTTCAAACGATCGATGATAATTTCAAGGTGTAATTCACCCATTCCGCGAAGAATAGTCTGACCAGTTTCCTGATCTGTATTTACACGCAACGTTGGATCTTCTTCCACCAGTTTGGAAATTGCCATGCCCAATTTATCGGCATCTACCTGCTTCTTAGGCTCAATTGCATAACCAATTACTGGCTCAGGGAATACCATTGACTCGAGAACAACCAGGCGTTTTTCATCGCATAGTGTATCACCGGTCTTTATATCCTTGAAACCAACAACGGCACCAATATCACCTGCTGGAAGTCTGTCGATCTGATTTTGCTTATTCGCGTGCATCTGAAACACACGTGAAATCCTTTCTTTTTGTCCTGAACGGGTATTATGTATATATGACCCTGAGTCCAGCACTCCGGAGTAAGCACGTACAAAGCACAAACGGCCAACGAAATGGATCTGTTGCAATTTTAAATGCGAGTCCTACGAAAGGCTCTTTTTCATCAGGGCGAATTTCTACCTCCTCATCAGTATCTGGGTTAGTGCCGATAATTACATCCTTGTCCAGCGGTGACGGAAGAAGTTCCATCACATAATCAAGCAATGGTCTGGACACCTTTATTCTTGAAAGAAGATCCACACACCATCGGAACAATCTTCATATCGATTGTTGCCTTACGGAGAGCTGTTAATATTTCGGCTTCTGAAATTGAACTCGGATCATCAAAAAATTTCTCAATCAATGTCTCGTCATATTCAGCCACTGCTTCAAGAAGTTTCTCACGATACTCCCTAACCTCCTCAACCATATCGTCCGGAATAGGCACTTCCTGAAAGGTCATCCCTTTATCGCTTTCATTCCAGATTACACCCCGGTTGTTAATCAAGTCAACAACCCCTCTGAAATTTTCTTCCGCACCAATTGGTAATTGAAGGGCTACGGCCTTGCTTCCCAAGCTTCTCTCTCACCTGCTTACATACCCCAAGGAAGTCAGCACCTGAACGGTCCATTTTATTTACGAAACCAATACGGGCAACTTTATAATTATCGGCCAGGCGCCAGTTGGTTTCAGATTGTGGCTCAACACCATCAACAGAACTAAACAGGAATACCAGGCCATCCAATACACGAAGTGAGCGGTTTACTTCAACAGTAAAATCCACGTGACCAGGTGTATCGATAATGTTTACATGATAATCGTTTTTGCGATATTTCCAATTTACTGTAGTAGCTGCAGAAGTGATTGTGATACCACGCTCCTGCTCTTGTGCCATCCAGTCCATGGTTGCTGCACCTTCGTGCACCTCACCAATTTTATGACTTACACCAGCGTAGTAAAGGATACGCTCCGTAGTTGTGGTTTTACCGGCATCAATGTGCGCAGCAATACCGATGTTTCTGGTGTATTTTAAATCTCTTGCCATGTAGGATTAGAATCTGAAATGTGAAAATGCCTTGTTCGCCTCAGCCATACGGTGAGTGTCATCCTTCTTTTTGATTGCAGCACCTTCGCCTTTTGAAGCGGCTATGATTTCTGCTGCCAGCTTATCCATCATGGTCTTTTCGCCACGTGCCCTTGCATAGTCGATCAACCATTTGATGGAAAGATTGACTTTGCGTTCAGGACGAATTTCAACGGGCACCTGAAAAGTTGCTCCACCTACTCTGCGGCTTTTTACTTCCACAGCAGGCATTACATTATTCATGGCACGCTTCCAAACTTCCAGACCGGGCTCACCAGCCAATTTCTTCTCTACTTGTGCGATAGCATCATAGAAGGTGTTGTAAGCAACACTTTTCTTACCACTCTCCATCATGTAGTTTACAAACTTGGTTACGAGGGTATCACCAAATTTAGGATCAGGCAGTAAGTATCTTTTTTTAGGTTTCGACTTTCTCATAGCTCTTTGACTTATTTTTTACCTTTTGCGGGAGCACCTTTGGCAGGAGCGCCTTTGGCAGCTGCACCGGCTTTCGGTCTTTTAGCACCATATTTTGAACGGCTTTGAAGGCGGCCATTAACGCCTGATGTATCCAACGCACCACGTACGATGTGATAACGCACACCTGGAAGGTCTTTAACCCTTCCACCACGGATCAGCACGATTGAGTGCTCCTGAAGGTTGTGGCCTTCACCTGGGATATAAGCGTTCACCTCTTTGTGGTTTGTTAAGCGCACACGAGCCACTTTTCTCATGGCTGAATTAGGCTTTTTAGGAGTTGTAGTGTACACGCGTGTACAAACACCCCTACGCTGGGGGCAAGAATCAAGAGCAGGAGATTTTGACTTAAAAGTCAATTTCTTTCTTCCTTTTCTTACAAGTTGTTGAATGGTAGGCATTTATATTTTATTTTAAAACCCTTCAAAAATAAGGACTGCAAAGGTATTTAAAGTAGGATAGGATACAAAACCTTGTTTAAAGAAATTTTAAGTCCTGTTGCTTGTAAATACTGTATAATTTTTAAGCTTCACCGATTGTACCTCCAAAATTCATTGGAAACTGAGGAGCTTCATTGGTTTGTTTTATGGGCCCAAAGGTGGCCTCATATTTACTTATATTGTCTTTTAAGGCTGCCAGCAAGCCTTTTTGCATGCTCTGGGGTAATGATAACCCTCGACTTAACCCGTGCTTTTGGCACACCTGGCATGAGTCTGATAAAATCGATCACAAACTCGCTATTCGAATGGGCAATCATAGCCAGATTTGAATAAATACCTTCCGCTATTTCTTCAGATAGTTCAATATTAATCTGATTGGGCGCTGGATTCTTTTTTTCTTCAGCCATATTAATAAAAATTAAACCCCCTCCTTTTTCGGAGGGGGTCTGAGTTTTAATCTTGTAACTCTCTTTCTTTTGATTTTCTCTCCGGAGCATCTACCAGTTTCTGGTATTCCTCTTCTGATCCTACAATCATATCATTGAATCGTCTCTGACCTGTACCGGCAGGAATCAAGTGACCAACAATTACATTTTCCTTCAATCCCATCAATTGATCAGCCTTACCGCGGATCGCAGCTTCGCTAAGCACCTTCGTGGTTTCCTGGAATGATGCTGCTGACAACCAGCTTTCCGTTTTCAATGAAGCTTGTGTGATACCTTGAAGTGTAGGTCTGGATACTGCTGATAAAGCATCGCGAACCTCTACCGTCTTCTGATCTCTTCTCTTCAACGAAGAGTTTTCATCACGCAGTTCACGAGGGCTGATGATCTGTCCTACTTTGAAGCGCTGAGAATCGCCTGATTCCATGACTACTTTCTTATCCAGAACACGATCGTTTTCCTCACGGAATTCAAACTTATCTACATATTCGCCAGGTAGGAAAGTGGTGTCACCTGAGTCGATGATTTCTACTTTCTGCATCATCTGGCTAACGATACACTCGATATGCTTGTCATTGATTTTCACACCCTGCAAGCGATATACTTCCTGAATTTCATTTACCAGGTACTCCTGCACAGCAGTAGGTCCTTTGATAGACAGAATATCCGATGGGGTAATAGCTCCGTCTGAAAGCGGCTGACCTGCTTTCACAAAGTCATTATCCTGAACAAGGATGTGCTTAGACAATGGCACCAGGTAACGCTTCTGAACTCCATCCTTTGATTCAATGAAAATTTCACGATTACCACGCTTGATACCACCATAGGTAACTACACCATCAATTTCACTAACCACAGCAGGATTAGACGGGTTACGTGCTTCGAACAATTCAGTCACACGTGGCAAACCACCCGTGATGTCACGAGACTTACCCATGGTGCGGGGAATCTTAACAAGAACCTGACCCGCTTTGATTTTCTCACCTTCATCCACAGCCAAGTGAGCACCTACTGGTATGTTATAACCTTTTGTCTCATTCTTGCCATTTACGATGATGGCAGGGTTCTTAGTCTTGTCACGGGTATCGGTGATTACTTTTTCACGGTGACCAGTCTGCTCATCTGACTCTTCTTTGAAGGTGATACCTTCAATGATCGCTTCGTATCCAATCTCTCCGTCAAACTCAGATAAGATTACTGCATTGTATGGATCCCAATAACAAAGCTCCTCACCCTTCTCTACTTTCTGTCCGTCTTTCACTCTCAAGAAAGCTCCGTAAGGAACGTTATTGGTAATGAGAACACGTTTTTCGCTATCCAGAATTCTGATTTCGCCTGTGCGACCCATTACCACCTTCACCTTGTTCTCATCACGATCCGTTGTGTCTACCGTACGAATTGCTTCAAACTCAACAGTACCGGTGAACTTAGCTTTAATGTTTGCATCTACAGCAATGTTAGAGGCTGTACCACCCACGTGGAAAGTACGAAGTGTCAACTGTGTACCTGGCTCACCAATTGACTGAGCTGCAATTACACCTACTGCTTCACCTGCCTGAACCATCTTACCGGTTGCCAGGTTTCTGCCATAGCATTTTGCACAACCGCCAATTTTGGTTTCGCAAGTTAATACAGAACGAATTTCAACTTCTTCAATGCTGGTTTCTTCAATTCTCTTCGCTACTTCGTCAGTGATTTCTTCATTGGCAGCACAGATCAATTCATCCGTTAAAGGATCGTAAATATCATGCACTGTTACGCGACCTAAAATACGTTCAGACAAAGGCTCAACAATATCTTCATTGTCTTTCAATGCTGTCACTTTCAGTCCGCGCAATGTTCCGCAATCTTCTTCAGTAACAACTAAGATCCTGAGCCACGTCAACTAATCTTCTGGTTAAGTAACCTGCATCAGCTGTTTTCAACGCTGTATCGGCAAGACCTTTACGCGCACCGTGTGTCGAGATGAAGTACTCCAATACATCCAATCCTTCTTTGAAGTTTGAAAGAATCGGGTTTTCAATAATAGAACCTACTGAACCTGCAAGGTTTTTCTGAGGCTTAGCCATCAGACCACGCATTCCACCCAACTGACGAATCTGCTCTCTTGAACCACGGGCTCCTGAGTGCATCATCATATAAATTGAATTGAATCCTTGCTGATCTTCTTCCAACTGCTTCATCAGCGTGTTGGTAAGCATTGTATTCGTACGAGTCCAGATATCAATAACCTGGTTGTAACGCTCGTTGTCTGTGATAAGACCCATCATGTAGTTGTTCCATACAGAATCAACTTCTTTCTGAGCCTCCTCCACTAATTTCTTCTTCTCATCAGGAACTTTCACATCACCCAAGCCCATCGACAAACCGCCCTTGTATGCCATCTGGAATCCAATATCCTTGATGTCATCCAGAAATTTAGCTGTCTTAGCTTGTCCAGCGTACTTAAATACTTCTGCAATGATGGTTTGAAGCTTCTTCTTCGTGAGAAGTTCATCTACAAACCCAACTTCTTCGGGTACTACCTCATTGAAAATAACACGACCTGCTACCGTTTCGGTAAGCTTATTTTCAATAATTCCTGTCTTCTTATCTTTTATATTTACTCTCACCTTTACAATGGCATGCTTGGAAAGCTTGCCTTCATTGTAAGCAATGATTACTTCTTCAGGAGAATAGAACGTTTTGCCTTCACCCATTCTCACCTTTTCTTCCCTTGGTCAAATAATAGAGACCCAACACCATGTCCTGTGAAGGAACAGTAATAGGAGCTCCGTTGGCAGGGTTCAAAATGTTATGAGAAGAAAGCATCAACATAGAAGCTTCCAGAATTGCTTCCTGACCAAGCGGCACGTGAACAGCCATCTGGTCACCGTCAAAGTCAGCGTTGAACGCAGTACATACCAACGGGTGCAACTGAATTGCTTTTCCTTCAATCAACTTAGGTTGGAAAGCCTGAATACCTAAACGGTGAAGTGTTGGAGCACGGTTCAAAAGAACAGGATGTCCTTTCAATACGTTTTCCAGAATATCCCACACAACAGGATCCTTACGATCAACTATTTTCTTGGCTGACTTCACAGTCTTCACAATTCCTCTTTCGATCAGCTTGCGGATAATAAATGGCTTGAATAATTCAGCCGCCATATCCTTAGGCAAACCGCACTCATGTAATTTCAATTCTGGTCCTACGACAATTACTGAACGACCAGAGTAGTCAACACGCTTACCAAGCAAGTTCTGACGGAAACGTCCTTGCTTACCTTTCAGCATATCACTCAATGACTTCAATGCACGGTTACCATCTGAACGAACTGCATTTACTTTACGTGAGTTGTCAAACAATGAGTCAACTGCTTCCTGTAGCATACGCTTCTCGTTACGGAGAATAACTTCAGGAGCTTTAATATCAATCAATCTCTTAAGACGGTTGTTACGGATAATAACACGTCTGTAAAGATCATTCAAATCGGATGTTGCAAAACGACCACCATCCAATGGCACCAGTGGACGTAATTCCGGTGGAATAACAGGAACCATTTTAATGGTCATCCATTGCGGACGGTTTTCAATTCTTGTATTGGCATCACGGAATGCTTCCACTACTTTCAAACGCTTCAAGGCTTCTGCCTTACGCTGTTGTGAAGTATCGGTAGCAGCCTGGTGACGTAATTCATACGATAACTCATCCAGGTTCACACGAGATAATAACATCTCCAGTGCATCAGCACCCATCTTGGCGATGAATTTCTTCGGATCGTTATCATCCAGCATTTGATTTTCGCGTGGAAGTTTATCCACGATATCCAGGTATTCTTCTTCGGTAAGAAAGTCAAGGCGGTTGATTCCATCTTCTTCTTTAACCCCAGCCTGAATAACTACATAGCGTTCGTAATAAATTATCTGATCCAGCTTCTTGGTAGGAAGTCCTAACAAATAACCGATCTTGTTTGGCAATGAACGGAAATACCAGATGTGAGCAACCGGAACCACCAAGTTCAATGTGACCCATGCGCTCGCGTCTTACTTTCTTCTCAGTAACTTCAACACCGCAACGGTCGCAGATAATACCCTTATAACGGATACGTTTGTACTTTCCGCAATGACATTCCCAATCCTTTACAGGACCGAAAATCCGTTCACAAAACAAACCACCCATCTCCGGCTTATAGGTCCTGTAGTTGATGGTTTCTGGTTGCGTTACTTCACCATGTGAACTCTCAAGAATTGATTCTGGAGAAGCTAAACTGATGGTGATTTTCGAGAAATCGTTGTTGATCTTTTTATTTTTTCTGAAAGACATGCTTTGTGTTTTTTCAGTTAACTAAATCTATTATAGTCCGAAAGTCTGAGGTCCGCAAGTCAGAAGATTGTGGTCTACTGAGTTGCGGACTTTCCGACTAATTAATCCATCGTGATCTCAAGTGCCAGACCTCTGAGTTCATGTACAAGTACATTGAATGACTCTGGGATATTTGGCTTCCTCATGGTTTCACCTTTCACGATTGATTCGTAAGCTTTAGCTCTACCAATCACATCATCAGACTTAATCGTGAGGATTTCCTGAAGAATATGCGATGCACCAAATGCTTCAATCGCCCACACTTCCATTTCTCCAAAACGCTGACCACCAAATTGCGCTTTACCACCAAGAGGTTGCTGCGTAATGAGTGAGTAAGGTCCGATAGAACGTGCGTGCATCTTATCATCCACCAGGTGACCAAGTTTCAACATGTATGCGATACCTACGGTAACTGGCTGATCGAATTTCTCACCGGTCAAACCATCATACAAATAAGTACGTCCAAATTCTGGAAGGTTAGCTTCTTTCAATTCTGCAGAAACCTGGTCAAGTGATGCTCCGTCAAAAATCGGAGTTGCATATTTCCTTCCAAGTTTCTGACCTGCCCATGCAAGAACCGTTTCATATATCTGACCCAGGTTCATACGTGAAGGTACACCAAGCGGATTCAAACAAATATCAACCGGAGTTCCGTCTTCCAGGAATGGCATATCTTCTTCGCGAACGATACGAGCTACCACACCTTTATTTCCGTGACGACCGGCCATCTTATCTCCCACTTTCAGTTTGCGCTTCTTGGCAACATATACTTTTGCCAATTGTACGATGCCCGCAGGAAGTTCATCACCTACTTCAAGTGTGAAACGCTCACGCTTGAATTCACCAGCGATAACATTTCTCTTGTTCAGATAATTCTTCACCAGCTCTGCAACAAGATCATTGGTGTGATCATCCGTAGTCCAGGCTTCAAGGCTGATGTCAACAATCAGGTTCACCTCTTCGGGTACATTGTAATTGCTTTCATCGCGATAAATGTTCTTATCAGGGAACAGGTTGTTTTCAATCACCTTTCCGGAGAACTTCACTCCTTTGCTGATCAGTTCATCACCAAACTTATGTTTTACACCCTGACTGGTTTTTCCTGTAAGGAGAGTGGTCAATTTCTTGATCATCTCATTGCGCAATTCAGTCAGTTCCTTGCTATAGCGATTCTTCAATGCATCGAGCTCTTTCTTTGACTTTGTGCGAACATCTTTATCACGCTTAGGTCTGGAGAATAGCTTTGTTTCAATAACGACTCCTTTCAATGATGGAGGCGCCTTCATGGAAGCATCCTTCACATCACCGGCTTTGTCACCAAAGATGGCTCTTAATAATTTTTCTTCTGGCGTTGGATCCGTTTCTCCTTTCGGTGTGATCTTACCGATCAGGATATCTCCTTCTTTCACTTCAGCTCCTATTCGGATGATACCATTTTCATCAAGATGCTTGACAGCTTCTTCACTTACGTTAGGAATTTCAGAAGTTAATTCTTCTTCACCGCGTTTGGTATCACGTACTTCCAAGTTCAAATTCTTCTACGTGAATGGATGTGTAAACATCATCACGCACTACACGCTCAGAAATTACAATCGCATCTTCAAAGTTATATCCCTGCCATGGCATGTAAGCCACCAGCAAGTTGCGACCGAGCGCCAACTCTCCGTTGGCAGTTCCGTAACCCTGACACAAAGGTTGTCCTTTTGTTACTTTGTCACCTTTTCTAACGAGAGGAGTTAGGTTGATACATGTATCCTGATTGGTTCTTCTGAACTTAATCAATGTATATGATTTCACCTCATCATCAAACCGAACCAATTGCTGCTCTTCTGATACTTCGTATCTGACAACAATTTTCTTTGCATCAACAAATTCAACGGTACCTGTTCCTTCTGATAAAATCAACGTGCGCGAATCAAGTGCTATTCTGCTTTCCAGACCTGTACCTACGATAGGAGCTTCTGGACGCACCAATGGCACCGCCTGACGCTGCATGTTGGAACCCATCAATGCACGGTTGGCATCATCATGCTCAAGGAAAGGAATCAAAGAAGCTGCAATGGATACAATTTGATTGGGAGCAACATCCATGTACGTGATCTCCTTAGGATCCACAACAGGAAAATCTCCTTCAAAACGAGCCTTCACTTTATCTTCTTCCAGATCACCACTTGCTTTTATTCTGATATTAGCCTGAGCAATGTTATGCGTATCTTCTTCTTCTGCAGTTAAGAAAATTACATCTTTTCCTTTCACTTTACCGTTCTCAACTTTCCGGTAAGGAGTTTCGATAAAGCCCATCTTGTTCACTTTCGCGTGAACACAAAGAGACGAAATCAAACCGATGTTCGGACCTTCCGGAGTTTCAATGGTACACAAGCGACCATAGTGAGTATAGTGAACGTCACGAACTTCAAAACCTGCACGCTCTCTTGAGAGACCGCCTGGCCCGAGTGCCGACATTCTGCGCTTGTGAGTAATTTCAGCCAATGGATTGGTTTGATCCATAAACTGAGAAAGCTGATTGGTTCCGAAGAACGAGTTGATCACAGAAGACAACGTGCGCGCGTTGATCAAATCAACCGGCTTGAAATCTTCGTTATCGCGAACGTTCATTCTTTCTTTGATGGTTCTCGCCATACGGGCAAGACCAACACCAAACTGAGAATATAATTGTTCACCAACCGTTCTTACACGTCTGTTGCTCAAGTGGTCAATATCATCGACAACTGCCTTTGAGTTAATAAGACCAATCAGATATTTAACAATGAGGATAATATCCTCGGTGGTTAATACGCGCTGATCGAAGCTTAGGTCAAGACCTAGTTTCTTGTTGATTCTGTAACGACCTACTTCACCCAAGATCATAACGCTTTTCACTGAAGAACAAGCTTTGAATGATATCGCGAGCTGTTTGCTCATCAGGAGCTTCTGTATTTCTCAATTGACGATAGATTTGTTCTACCGCCTCTTTTTCTGAGTTGGAGTTATCTTTTGCGAGTGTATTGAAGATGATGTGAAAGTCTGCAACGTTCACATCTTCTCTATGAAGAATGATTGACTTTACTCCAGATTCAATGATGGTATCAACATCTTCAGCTCTGATCACGTGATCACGTTCCAGCAACACTTCGTTGCGATCAATAGATACAACTTCACCAGTATCTTCATCCACGAAATCTTCCGTCCATGTTTTTAAAACACGAGCAGCAAGCTTGCGGCCTACCGTTTTCTTAAGGGTGTTTTTGTTTGCCTCAATCTCTTCAGATAATCCAAAGAGATCAAGAATATCTTTATCAGTACCGTAACCAATTGCACGAAGCAAAGTGGTTACAGGGAATTTCTTCTTACGATCGATGTATGCATACATCACCGCAGTTAACATCAGTGGCGAATTCAATCCACGAACCCTTGAAAGGAATGATACGGGCTGAATAAAGCTTGGTTCCATTAGTGTGTTTACTCATGGCGAAAAACACACCAGGAGAACGGTGCAATTGTGATACAATTACACGCTCAGCTCCATTGATCACGAAAGATCCCTTCTCAGTCATGTAAGGAATGTTTCCGAGAAACACTTCCTGCTCTATAGTTTCGAAATCTTCATTATCCTCATCGTTACAAGTAAGACGAAGCTTTGCCTTCAACGGTACAGAGAAGGTTAATCCTCTGTCGATGCATTCGTCTACATCATACTTGGGTGGATCGATTGTATAATCTACAAATTCAAGCACGAAGTTTTCGCGTGAATCTGAGATAGGGAAGTTCTCAGCAAATACTTTGAAGAGACCTTCGTTCTGACGTTTCTCTGCAGGAGTTTCTATTTGAAGAAAATCCTTGAATGATTGAAGTTGAATATCCAGAAAGTCGGGATATTCTAAAACTTTCTCGATTGATGAGAAATCAATCCTGTTATTTACTGTCTTCTTTGCCAAGGGACTTTAGATTTTAATTTCCAGGACCAGACATTACTAAAACTCGTTATGGGTACTTGCCAACATTGGCATAAATAGGGATAGACCCCAATCCCATCCCGGGGTTCGGGAGGGAATGGAGCCTGAATTCCTGTTTAGACGGTATCCTTCGTCTTCAAGAAGTTATTTCAACTCAATTTCGGCACCAGCCTCAACGAGTGTCTTCTTAAGATTTTCAGCTTCGTCTTTAGGTAAGCCTTCTTTGATTGTCTTAGGAGCTCCATCAACAACGTCTTTAGCTTCTTTCAAGCCAAGACCAGTCAATTCTTTCACAAGCTTCACAATCTGAAGTTTGTTAGGACCAGCAGCCTTCAATACTACATCGAAGTTAGTCTTTTCAGCAGCAGCAGCGCCAGCAGCAGCACCAGCAGCAGGACCTGCTACAACAGCAGCAGCTGCAGGCTCGATACCATATGTTTCTTTAAGATAAGAAGCTAATTCATTTACTTCTTTAACGGTAAGTTCTACCAGTTGATCGCCAAGGGATTTTACGTCAGCCATGATTGTAAGTGTTAAATTTTAAGTTCGTTAATTTGATTTTCTTTCTTCCAACGCTTTTACTAAACCTGCCACTGTATTTTTGCCGCTTAATAATGCAGACAATACATTCTTGGCAGGAGATTGAAGCAATGAAATGATGTCGCCAATGAGTTCATTTTTGGATTTCAACCCAATAAGCGTGTCCAGATGTTCCTCTCCGATAAAAAAGAGGATTCAATGGAGGCAGCCTTTAAACCTGGCTTTCCTTTTTGCTTAATTCTGTACTCCTGAATAACTCTTGCAGGTGCATTTCCCGATTCTTTCGAGAAGAGCACTCCTGAAAAGCCCTTCAGGGTACCAAATAGTTCTTCATAATTACCTTCCTGCTTTTCAAGTGCCTTGCGAATCAGCGTGTTTTTGTAAACACCGTATTCAATACCGGCTTTGAAACACAACCTGCGGAACGCGTTGATTTGCGCTACCGTAAGCCCTGATGCATCGGTAATATAGAAATGGTTGTGTTGAGAAAACTTCTCAGCCAACACATCAATAATCTGTCCTTTTTCTTCTCTGGTCATTTTAAAAATATTATAGACCTGCAATCGAACCCTTATCCACCATTATACCCGGGCTCATCGTAGAAGAAAGGCTAATACTTTGTACATATGTACCTTTCGATGAAGCCGGCTTTAACTTAACCACCGTGTTAATAAGTTCAGTGGCATTGTCTTTCAACATGTCTGCACTGAAGGAAGCCTTACCTATGCTGGCGTGAATAATTCCTTGTTTGTCAATTTTGAAGTCAACTTTACCCGCCTTAACATCCTTCACTGCCTTACCAACCTCCAGCGTTACCGTTCCAGACTTCGGGTTTGGCATTAGACCTCTTGGTCCGAGTACCTTACCTAACTTACCTACTTTTGCCATTACTGTTGGCATGGTAATGATTACGTCCACATCTGTCCACCCACCTTCTATCTTCTGAATATAATCATCTAACCCTACGTGTTCAGCACCGGCATCTTTTGCTTCCTGAGCTCTATCAGGTGTGCAAAGTACCAATACGCGAACAACCTTACCCAAACCATGCGGAAGAGATACTACACCTCTCACCATCTGATCTGATTTCTTGGGATCAACTCCCAGGCGTATATCCACATCAACCGAAGCATCAAACTTGGTGAATGTAATTTCCTTCATAACATTTGCTGCGTCTTCCAAAGAATATTCCTTGTCAGGATTATACTTGGCGAGTACCGCCTTTCTGTTTTTAGTCAACTTTGCCATCGTCTCTATTATTTATTCCCAGGGGGCTGTTCCACTTACTGTGACACCCATGCTGCGAGCCGTACCGGCTACCATCTTCATGGCTGATTCAATTTTAAACGCGTTCAAATCAGGCATCTTTAACTCAGCGATCTTTTTGATTTGATCCCAGGTAATTGAACCTACCTTAAGCCGGTTTGGTTCTTTCGATCCTTTCTGAACCTTGATTGCATCCATAATTAATATGGCAGCAGGAGGTGTTTTAATAACGAAGTCGAAAGACTTGTCATTATACATCGTAATCAACACTGGCAAAACCTGCCCTTGCTTATCCTGAGTTCTTCCATTGAACTGCTTACAGAAGTCCATGATGTTCAAACCCTTTGAACCGAGTGCGGGACCTATTGGAGGCGCTGGGTTGGCCTGGCCACCTTTCACCTGCAATTTTAAATAACCTGTTATTTCCTTAGCCATTGTATTAAACTTACTAGTCTATCTTTTCTACCTGCATGTAACTGAGTTCAACTGGCGTATTACGGCCGAATATTTTCACCATTACATTCAATTTCTTTTTATCCTCAAAAATTTCTTCCACAGATCCGGTAAATCCACTGAATGGACCATCCATCACCTTCACTGATTCGCCCTTGATGAATGGAGTCTCAAGTTTTTCCTCAAACTGATCGATCTCATCCACTTTGCCAAGAATCCTGTTTACCTCAGATTGTCTTAAGGCTACAGGTTCTTTATTGGTTGCGCTTGAGCCGTTGTTTCCAAGAAACCCAATCACCCCAGGAATATTATTTACCGTGTGATACGCCTCACCATTCGAAAGATCGGCCGAAACAAGTACATAGCCCGGGAAGAAATTTCTTTCTCTAACTCTCTTTTTGCCATTCCTCATTTCATACACCTTTTCAGATGGAATAAGAACCTGAGGAATAAACTCAGTAAGCTTAGACCTTTCGATCTCAGTTTCCAGGTAAGATTTGACTTTCTTTTCCTGGCCGCTGATCACGCGTAATACATACCACTTTAGCTCTGCCATGAGTATGTCTTAATTAGAATTCTTTATAGAACCAAGCCAAAGCTTCCTTAAAACCTAAATCCACAAAGCCAATAACGATGGCGAAAATCAAAGAGGCCACCAACACCAGAATGGCGCTGCTTTGCAACTCATTGAATTTAGGCCAGGATACTTTATTACGTATCTCGTCAATGGAGTCTAAAATATAATTCTTAACCTTTTCCATCCATTTTTTGCTTTGCACGGGTGGAGAGACTCGAACTCCCAGCCAACGGTTTTGGAGACCGCTACTCTACCAATTGAGCTACACCCGTAAACTGTTATTTGTTCAGCTCCTTCCCTTTAAACTGCACCCGTTATACCCTCAATTCAAAAGGACTGCAAAGGTATAAGAAGAACCCATCAGAAAACAAAAGCGTTTCCAAGAAAAATCTCAGAAACGCTTTATGTTTGATTATCAGCTACTTAGCTAGTTTAACCTTGGCTAAGGCTTCGGCTAAATTGAATTAGTCAAGGATTTCAGTAACCTGACCTGATCCAACCGTACGGCCACCTTCGCGGATAGCGAAACGAAGACCTTTTTCCATCGCGATCTTGTTGATCAACTCAACTTCGATAGAAACGTTATCGCCAGGCATAACCATTTCTACACCGGCAGGAAGTTTACACTCACCTGTTACGTCTGTAGTACGGAAATAGAACTGAGGACGGTACTTGTTAAAGAATGGAGTGTGACGTCCACCTTCTTCTTTAGAAAGAACGTATACCTCAGCTTTGAATTTAGCGTGTGGAGTAACTGAATTAGGCTTGCAGATAACCATACCACGGCAGATTTGTTCCTTTTCAATACCACGTAACAACAAACCTACGTTGTCACCAGCTTCACCTCTGTCAAGAATCTTACGGAACATTTCAACACCTGTGATGGTAGAAGTCAAGTTTTCTGCACCCATTCCCAGGATTTGAACAGGGTCACCAGTTTTGATGATACCTCGCTCGATACGACCCGTAGCAACTGTTCCACGACCAGTGATCGAGAACACATCTTCTACAGGCATCAGGAAGTCTTTGTCAATCAAGCGAACTGGGATAGGAATAAAATTATCCACAGCGTCCATCAGTTCTTCCACTTTCTCAACCCATTTCGCTTCGCCATTCAATGCACCAAGGGCAGAACCCTTGATTACAGGCATGGTATCGCCAGGGAAATTGTAATAAGTCATCAATTCACGAATTTCCATTTCAACAAGTTCAAGCAATTCAGCATCGTCAACCAAGTCAACTTTATTCATGAAAACTACCAGCGCAGGTACACCTACCTGACGAGCTAAAAGAATGTGCTCGCGGGTTTGTGGCATAGGTCCGTCAGTAGCAGCCACTACAAGGATAGCACCGTCCATCTGGGCAGCACCAGTAACCATGTTCTTAACATAGTCAGCGTGACCAGGACAGTCTACGTGAGCGTAGTGTCTCTTGTCTGTAGAGTATTCTACGTGTGAAGTATTGATTGTAATACCTCTTTCTTTTTCTTCAGGAGCATTGTCGATTGAAGAGAAGTCGCGAACTGCAGCAAGGCCTTTCTTGGAAAGCACCTGAGTGATTGCAGCTGTAAGAGTGGTTTTACCATGATCTACGTGACCAATAGTACCAATGTTTACGTGAGGTTTCGAGCGGTCAAAATTTTCCTTTGCCATATTGAAATTCTGGTTAAAGTTTAAAGTGTATAGTTAATTAAATAAGTTACTATTCTAAGCTTCCCCGACAGAGAAGCATACACCCCAAACATTTTAAGCCTTTCGAATAAGGGTTATTCGTTGAAATCCCTGACACTTGAATAATGGCGCTACCCATTTGTGATCAGATTCTTCATTCAAAACAACATTTCAAAGTCACTAAAGTAATTCTGATCGATATCAGAATAAGTTTGCTTTTTGAGCTCATGATCACCCGACAACCTGATTTTCAGAGTTGTTGAGCTGTTGAAGAGAATTGAACTCTCGACCTCTTCCTTACCAAGGAAGTGCTCTACCCCTGAGCTACAACAGCTTGTCTTAGTTGTTGGTTCTTTGTTATTGTTTGTTAAGATCAGACAACAAATAACCAGCAACTTCACTCAGAGCGGGAGACGAGGCTCGAACTCGCGACCTATAGCTTGGAAGGCTATCGCTCTACCAACTGAGCTACTCCCGCTTGTATAGACGCAAAATATTGCGGCTTTACCTTGTGGGGAGAACAGGATTCGAACCTGTGAAGACATAAGTCAACAGATTTACAGTCTGTCCTCGTTGGCCGCTTGAGTATCTCCCCAGACAATTTTATAACTAAATAGTAAAGAACGATTCAGCCCTTTCAACAGAACTTTTTCACTACTTTTTTACTTTGGAGGAAAAAAATAGGAGTGCAAAATTATACGCTTTTTCGGTTTAGACAAACCTGAAGTGCGAATTATCTGAAGAAGTATCCGGAATGTATAGGTTAACCAGCTACATAATCACGATTTCCCTGATGATATCTGGGCCAAATTCCTTCTGGAAAAGTTCAATGATCTCCTTTTTATGAAAAGAAAGTTCGTTTTTCATTGACGGGCTGTCAAGTTCAACAAACATGACTTTGTTGCGAATAAAGACCTTTTTAGTGCGTTTTGCCACTGGTTTGCCAACCATTCTTTCCCACGATCCGATCAGATTTGCCTCATCGAACTTAGCCTTGATATGATAGCTATTGAGCAATTGTTGAATTGCCTGCCCGATGTGTATCGTGTTTCCGTCATTATTATCTGGTTTCTTAGACATTGACCTTCAAGTTACCATTTTCCACCACAAATATTTTCGCATCGATGCCAGCATTCTTCAATATAGAGCGGCTTCGGTCAAGCCGGGCATCGGTGATAAATAGCTGTCCAAACATCCCTTCGGCCACCAGTTTCATCAGATGATGAATCCGATCGTCATCCAGCTTGTCAAAAATGTCATCAAGGAGAAGAATTGGTTTCAACCCCTTGTTTTCTGCAATTAGCTGGAATTCACTCAATTTAAGGCTGATTAGAAATGACTTTTGTTGACCCTGCGAACCTATCTTCTTCAGTTCATTGCCGTTCAGCAAAAACAAAAAATCGTCACGATGTATACCGCAGGTTGTACGCTCTAACAGAATATCTCTTTGAATGTGATTTTTTAACTGAGTGGCGAAATCGTCTTTATCCAGATCGGATCGATACTGGATATCTACATTTTCTGATTCCTGCGAAATAAAACTGTAGTGCTTTTTAAACAGTGGAATAAATTCCTGAAGCAGGCTTTTTCTGCTTTGATTTATGTAATTGCCTGAAATGCAAATGCGATGGTCATAACTGGCCAGTAACTCTTTATCCACAGTACCTGATTCTGAAAACCTGCGGAGCAAGCTGTTGCGCTGCTTAATCTGATGATTATAGGCAATCAGATTCTCCAGATAAAAACGGTCGAGCTGACTAAGTAACGTATCAAAAAACCTGCGCCTTTCTTCAGCACCACCCCATATCAATTCAATATCCTGAGGATTTATGAGCACAACGGGATATTTGCCAACATGGTCAGAAAACTTGAGATAATCCTGATTATCCTCGCGTACAATTTTCTTTTGTCCTTGTTGAAAGGTACAGATCACTTCTTTATGTCTTCCTTCAATAAAAAAGCGGCCCTTCACGAGAAACTGACTCTGATCAAACCGGATGTTCTGAGCATCCGATGAATTGATAGCACTTTTGGTAAATGCCAGATAATGAATCGCATCCAGCAGGTTGGTTTTTCCGCTGCCATTTTTTCCTAAAAAACAATTGATACTGGGATCAGGAGCAAATTCTAACTCTGTGTAGTTTTTGAAATTATAAAGTCTCAGGGCTTCTAAAAACACAAGGTCAATGGTATTATTGAATTTTTGGAAAGTACACTTTCACCTATTTGGCGATTGTCAGTGTGTGGCGTATTTTCGCACCTCACAATCGTAACAAATTTAGCAATTATGGCTACCACTACCCAGGCAAAAGGTGCAGCATCAAAAAAAGAAAAGGCTTCTTATTCAAAGGAAACCTATATGTTCTGGTTTGAGAGCATGCTGTTGATGAGAAAGTTTGAGGAAAAGGCAGGTCAACTTTACGGAATGCAAAAAATCCGTGGCTTTTGTCATTTATATATTGGCCAGGAGGCATGTGCAGCCGGGGCCATTTCAGCTTTGCAAAGAGGTGATAAATATATTACCGCTTATCGCGATCACGCTCATCCGTTAGCATTGGGAACAAGTCCTAATGCTATCATGGCCGAGCTTTACGGAAAAGAAACCGGTGTATCAAAGGGTAAGGGAGGTTCGATGCACATCTTTGATAAAGAGAATCATTTTTATGGAGGTCATGGCATCGTAGGAGCGCAAATTCCATTGGGTGCAGGAATTGGATTTGCCGAGAGATATAATAAGACCGGACATCTTTGTGTTTGCTACATGGGTGATGGGGCTGTGAGGCAAGGAGCTTTTCACGAAGCCCTTAACCTGGCGATGATTTGGAAAATTCCTGTCATTTTTGTGATCGAGAATAATGGATATGCAATGGGAACTTCCGTTGAGCGCTCATCAAATGTTCATGAACTTTATACCTTGGGCGAGGCCTATGATATGCCTTCAGAGCCTGTGGATGCCATGAATGTAGAGGCTGTGCATGAGGCCGTTTCACGTGCAGCCGTGAGAGCGAGAGCGGGTGAAGGTCCTACCTTACTGGAGTTCCGTACCTATCGCTATAAAGGACACTCCATGTCTGATCCACAAAAATACCGTTCAAAAGAGGAGGTAGAACAATATAAGCAACGCGATCCGCTTGAGCAGGTACGTCATACTATCTTAACCAACAAGATCGCCACCGAAAAGGAACTGGAGGTTATTGAGCAAAAGGTAAATGGCCAGGTAGAAGAGAGTGTGAAGTTTGCGGAAGAATCACATTTCCCTGACCCATCTGAGGCAATGAAGGATATTTATGCCGAGCCTAATTATCCTTTTATCATGGATTAAGGTTCTTTTGATTAATAAGTCCTAATTCTTAGTTTTGCGTCCCGCTTCGTAGGCGGGGCTTTTTATTTATACAATCACATGGCAAAGAAGGAAGAAACCAAAGATCTGCTGGAAAACGCAGAGGTTATACAGGAGAAACTGGTAGACGTTGAAACCTGGTTAGAAAGAAACCCAAAAACAGCAATTGGAATCGTTACTGCGATCCTTTTAGTAGTTGGTGGATTTTTTGGATATCGCTATTATCTCGATAATCAGGATGGCCTTGCTCAAAAGGAGATGTTTCAGGCAGTCCATTATTTTGAAGCGGATAGTCTGAACCTTGCCTTGAATGGTGATGGAAACAATCTTGGGTTACTGCAGATCATCGAAGACTACGGAAGGACCGATGCCGGCAACCTGGCCAACTATTACACCGGTGTCATCTATCTGAAACAGGGAAAATTTCCATTGGCTATTTTCCATTTTGAAGATTTTAAATCTGATGATCTGCTGGTTCAGGCCCGAGCCTTCAGTCTGACCGGGGATGCTTATATGGAACAGAAAGATTACGAAAATGCTGTTAAGTATTATAACAAAGCAGCGAGCTATAAGCCCAACAAAGAATTTACTCCTACCTATTTAATTAAGGCGGGTCTGGCTTACGAGAAACTTAATAAAAATGACAAGGCCATCGAAGCATACAAAACGATCATTGATAAATACTGGGAATCAAGTGAATTGCAAAACGCCAAAAAATTTAAGGCAAGACTGGAACCCAATGCGTAAGCAATTTTGAAATAACTTTGAAGGGATAGATTATCTATCCCTTTTTTATTTTTACAAAACGACAGGAATATATGGCAGGAATACTTAAGTCAGTTTCAGGGAAAAGTAAGGCAGACTTATCTAAGAAGAGATTTGCCATTGTGGTAGCTGAGTGGAACGAAGAAATCACGGAGGCTTTGTTTCAAGGTGCGCACGAAACACTTGTAAAACTAGGTGTAAAAAAAAAGGATATCATCCGCAAAAATGTGCCCGGTAGTTTTGAGCTTCCTTTAGCTGCACAATGGATGGCCGAGAAAAAAGATATTGATGCTGTGATCTGTTTAGGTTGTGTCATTCAAGGCGAAACTCCTCACTTTGATTACATCTGCCAGGCCGTAGCCAATGGCATTATGAAAGTGAATCTTAAATTGAACAAACCGGTTGCGTTTGGTGTGCTTACGACACTTAATAAAAAGCAAGCAATGGATCGTGCCGGAGGCAAGTATGGCAATAAAGGAGAAGAAGCTGCCATTACGGTGGTGAAGATGCTTGAGATATAAAATCAATCTATTATACCGGTTCTTATTCCGTGTTTACTTTTTATCAGCATGCACAATCGCACCTTCTACAATTAGGAACTGCGCAGTTATATACGTTGACATAATCAATAAAGAAGCCATTGGCAAAGGCTGCATAAATTTATTGATCGCCAGTGCGGAATCTGAAATCATAAAAAAAAGAGCTCCCGTAAATATCAACGCAAAACTTCTTTTCGATGTAAATCCAAACCGGAATAAAGCCTGCAACACCATAATGGTAAGTACCAGTGCATAGATCATCACGGGTATTTTCATTTCACCAAGATGAGGCAGGAGTACAACCACCAATCCTGTTCCCGCAAGAATAACCGGAAATGAGAAACGGATTTTTTGAGTACTCAAAAGTCCATCTGCACCTTGCGGATCACGCATCTGTTTGTAACTAAACACATACAATACATGACCGGTTAGAAATGCCACCAATCCGCCAATGAAATACATTTCATCACCCTGAAACATAAGCAGAACATCACCCAGCCAGCAAAACACAAGCGCTGCCACAAAAAAATAATTTCGTTGGAATACACTCAATAAGTAATACCCCATCAACGTGATCATGATGAGTGGCTTTGCCACGGTATGAACCAATGAAATGCTGAATGTGACAGCGATCAATTCAGCCATCGCTACCAAAACAAAAAGAATAAGCGCTGTTTTTTTCATATCAAACTGGTGAAAGTCTTCTCCTTAAAAGTAGATACAAAAAAGCAATCATTCCCAAAATTCCACTCAGCAGGAAGACAAAGAAAAACTGTGAAGGATCATTGGCGTACACCAACCCGGAAATAAATGCGCCAAGGCCAATTCCCATCTCCATAAAAATATAAAGTGATGCAATTCCTCTTCCTTTAAACTGGTCGTGACTCAGATCAGTAGCCCACGCCAGCAAAGTAGGCGAAGTTGAGCCTTGTGCCAGTCCATAAATGCTTACACCAATAATAAGTTGAAAAGAAGATTCTGCCGTGCCTATCACCAGCATGGATACCACTATTCCAATAGTGCTTACCAGCAATACAGGCACTCGTCCGTATCGATCGGAAGCTTTGCCTGCCAACAGGCGAATAAGCAGCGAGGCGATTGTAAGAAAAGTGAACAGCAAACCTTTATTTTTTATTCCCACAAACTGGCCGAAGTCGGGTATGATAGTAAACACTGCACCATATGCAAATGCAGCGAGCAGCATAACCATGCAAGGGGCAAGCACGAGGGGTTCAAAAATATCTGACCTCGATACACTTAAATGTTGAATGGAAAATTTCTCTTTCGCTTTCAATGTTTCCTTTGTGCGCAGCAGGATTATAATGGAACCCAATGCAAAAAAAGATGAACAATAAAACATGGAGTCCAGTCCAAATTGATTGGCGAGCGTGCCACCAAGCGCAGGACCGGCAGCCATACCTACAGCGCCAGCAGTTCCAAGCAAGCCCATGGCTTCTCCCCTCTTATGAACTGGAATGATATCAGATAAGTAGGCTGTCGTTCCTGTTGGTGTAAATCCTGTAGAAAAGCCGTGAATAAACCGTAAAAGAAAAAAGCCAGATAAAGTTGTTATCAAAGGATAAAACAGACTGCTGATTAAACACACCATGGCGCCAAACATCATCACCGGTACACGCCCGATTTTATCGGCCAGCTTACCACTGAAGGGGCGCGATATCATAGCGGTGATCGTGAACAATGAAATGATTAATCCTTTGTATTCTGCTCCTCCCAGTTGGGTAAGGTATTCCGGCAGTTCCGGAATAATCATATTAAAGCTTGCGAAAAAAAGCAGCGAACTCAGGCAGATAAGCCAGAAAGATGAAGAGTAGGTTTTTTGCAATTGGTAATCAGTTCTTGGTAATCGGTAGTCAGTTATCGGTAAACGGTTATAGATAATTGATTATCGTGTTGGTTTGCAAAAAAAAAGCGGATGACTTGGTAATCATCGAGTTTAACATTTTACCAACAGAACTGCACTGCTTAAGAAGATTAGCAGCGGAATCTGAAGATAAATACGTACAGTCAAGAGCAGTTTCAATCCAGTGCTGGGTTTCCTGCTGTTCACCATCTGCATCAGTTAACTTACTTATAAAATGCTTTTCATATTTCCTCTTTGCCCAGGCTTCAGCAATTTGTGCTCCTACAGACCGGGATGATCGTCTGATCTGATCCGTAAGTGAAAACATTTCATCACGTGGAAAACTCTTTGTTATAGAAAAAATCTCTTTTGCTAATTGCCTCGAAGCCCGATATACCTCAAGATCCTTATAACTCTCTACATATTCCATAACTGCATTGATTCCGTTTACCGAATACTGAATTACCGAACACTGAATACCGACAACTGTTTACTCGCGTGTGGCTGATTCCTGACCTTCCAGCAGATAGGCTTTGATGAAATCATCCAGATCACCATCCAGCACGTTCTGTGCATCATGACGCTCCACACCCGTGCGCGCATCTTTCACAAGCTTGTATGGATGCAACACATAATTTCTGATCTGCGAACCAAAATCAATTTTCATTTTACCTGCCTCCACTTTGTCGCGTGCGGCATTGCGTTTCTCCAGTTCTGCCTGATATAATTTTGATTTCAGCATTTGCATGGCTCGTTCACGGTTGGCATGCTGTGAGCGTTCTACCTGGCACACGATAACAATACCGGAAGGTTTGTGTGTGAGCTGTACTTTGGTTTCTACTTTATTTACGTTCTGTCCACCTGCTCCTCCTGACCGTGATGTTTGAATTTCAACATCGGCAGGGTTCACTTCTATTTGAATGGAGTCATCAACTTTTGGATATACAAACACCGAAGCAAATGAAGTATGTCTTCGTTGATTGGAATCAAATGGTGAAATGCGAACCAGTCGATGCACACCGATTTCAGACTTGAGTTTTCCGTAAGCAAAGGGTCCTTCGATTTCCAGTGTTGCTGATTTAATACCCGCTACTTCACCAGACTGGTAATCAATTTGCGAAACTTTATATCCGCTCTTCTCACCCCACATGATATACATGCGGTTGATCATATCGGCCCAGTCGTTACTCTCCGTGCCACCGGCACCCGGATTTATTTCCATCACCGCGCTAAGCTGATCTTCTTCGCCACTCAGCATTTTTTTGAACTCAAGTTCTTCAATGGCTTTCGCGGCTTTCTTATAATCGAGATCCAACTCTTCTTCACTCACATCTCCTGCTTCATGAAATTCATTGAGCACATCCAGGTCTTCCAGTTGTTTGTTTACCTGGGCAAAAGCATCCGTCCACACTTTTTTGATGCGAATCTCTTTTAAGATTACTTCAGCTTCCTTGGGTCTGTTCCAGAAATCGGCTTGGTGGGTGATGCGCTCTTCGTCTTGTATTTCTACGATTTTACGATCGTAGTCAAAGATACCGCCTGAGGGCGGTAACACGGCTTTTTAAGTCCTTTAGTTGTTCGGTGGTCATGATTATAAAAATTCTGACGCGAAGGTAACAGGTTGAGGGCAATTAAATGAAGCTCAGAATAAGATTTCTAATCAAGCCGATAAAACCTTGATGTATAATCAATCGTTTTCAACGTATGTCCATACACTTTTTTATACGGACTTTTGATAAATAAGATGGCAGCACCGGTGGCCGCTACAGACAGTGAAATCATTGCTCCTTTTTCATCAAAATCATCAGCGCCATCAACAATCAACCGGTTGATTTGATCGATCGCAAAATACCCGAGGCCACCAATAAACAACAGACCACCAATCCCTCGTGTAACATTTATTTTTCTTTTCCCTTTCACATTCAATGATTCAATGGATGAAATCGCAAGCGTATCATTGGAGGTGATGATTTGTGTTTCTGTTAATTCAATAATCTTACCCTCACGTTTTTCCTTGTTCTTCAGTTTACATCGCAGATATTCTCCTTCCGTAAAGCGCACCACTACTGATTCTCTTTTAAGCATGATGAGTTGCTCCTGCGCCTTAAGGGAAGAACCGGATGCGATCACAAAAAATAGTATCAAGCTAAACTTCATTGTCTTGAATTGTATTTCAAATTAAGCATCTATCGATAGAAAGCTCAGAAAAAGGAAATAAAAAAAGCGGATAAAAATCCGCTTCTGAAAAATGACTAAATGTGATGAATCCAACCAAACAGATCCGGGCTTTTGCCGTGCTTTATTTTCTCGAGCTCATCATAGACCTTACTGGCAAACTTACGCTGATTGACGGGTGGCAGGTTAAAGTCTTTTCCTTCATGACCAATTAATTCTATATGCGCAATGGTAGCCGCAGTCCCTGCTCCAAAAGCTTCCTCTACACGACCTTCCTCCAGTGCCTTAACTAATTCTTTTACTGAGATTCTTCGTTCTTCAACAGGCACGTTCCAGAGACGCGCTAATTCCAACACGCTTTTACGGGTGATGCCCGCCAGAATAGAATCGCTGAGTGCCGGTGTTATCAAAACGCCATCAATCACAAACATCAAATTCATGGTGCCGCTCTCTTCTACATACTCATGGTTCTTTCCATCTGTCCAGATGAGTTGATGATAGCCTTGATCCTGGGCTAGTTTTGCCGGATAAATTGATCCGCCATAATTACCTCCTGCTTTTGCAAAGCCAGTACCTCCCGCCACAGCCCGGGTATAATGTGTTTCAATTTTTACTTTTACCGGAGCAGAATAATAAGGACCCGTAGGGCTCAGGATAATCATGAATGTAAAGTCCTGCGAAGCGCGGATGCCAATGTATTCATCTGCCGAAAACATAAACGGACGGATATATAATGAACTACCTGCCTCTTTAGGAATCCATGAACGATCCAACTCAATTAACGCAGCCATACTTTCCATAAACAACTCTTCCGGAATGGAAGGCATGCACATGCGCTCTGCTGATATATTCATACGCTTCCAGTTTTCGATAGGTCTGAATACAAGTGTTTCATTACCTGATTCCGAAGCATAAGCCTTCATTCCTTCAAAAATCGATTGTCCATAATGCACTGTTGGTGATGCAGGACTCATGGGCATATCTCCATAAGGAATGATCCGGAAATTTTTCCATTCACCATCACGATAGTCTGCCATAAACATGTGATCGGTGAAGACATGACCGAAAGGAAGATTTGAAAAATCAATTCCGGGTAGCCGGGACTCTGAAACCTTTGTCGTGGAAATTTTTAATGTGTCAACCATATCCGTAAACGCTAAATTTCTGCAAGATAAAATTAAAAATTATAACAGACTAACAGGTGTTAGTTTAAAGTGTGATTAATTGAGTATGAAAATGGATTTTACATACGTGGCTTCCATGGAGTTTCTTCAACTCCGAGTTCTTGTGTCATCATGCGGCAAAGCACAAAAAGATAATCGGAAAGGCGGTTAAGATATTTAATTACAAGCGGATCCGTTTTTTCCAGATTATGCAAGGCAATCACCAGTCGTTCTGCCCTGCGGCAAACGGTACGTGCCACATGTCCCCATGAAATTGCAATATGACCTCCGGGGAGCACAAAGAATCGCATGGGTGGAAGCAATGCATCCATATCATCCATTCCTTTCTCAAGAAAGGTTACATCACTTTCTGATAAAGAAGGGATTTTCACTTTCGTGTTTTCTGGCTCGGTGGCAAGTATTGATCCGATTGTAAACAGTCTGTCCTGAATTTCTATGAGGATGTCTTTTCGTTTTTGATTTACCTCCTGATCGCGCAGCACACCAATCCATGAATTCAATTCATCCACAGTTCCATAGGTATCGATTCGTAACTCTGATTTTGAAACACGCTTGCCTCCAAAAAGAGAAGTGGTGCCTTCATCACCGGTTTTTGTGTAAATCTTCATGGGGCGAAATTCCAGATTTAAAAGCAGATTATCTATAAAAATAACCCTGCAATCAATAAGAAGGCCCTATCAAAACTGACAGGGCTTAAGTGTTTAAGTATTGCTTTTAATTGACTGATCCTTATTGAACAACGGCTACCTGAGGAATGGCTTCAGCTCGCGTAATTTTTTCATTGATTCGATCCCACTCAATCAATCCGTCTTTCAGACGAATGATGCGATGTGCATAGTGTGCGATATCATCTTCGTGCGTAACCATAATAATCGTATTGCCTTTCTGGTGCAACTCATGGAAGAGACTCATGATATCGTAAGATGTTTTTGAATCCAGGTTACCGGTAGGTTCATCGGCCAGAATGATCGAAGGATTGTTAACAAGAGCCCGCGCAATGGCTACACGCTGGCGCTGACCTCCCGAAAGTTCATTGGGCCTGTGATGATGTCTGTCTCCGAGATTTACATTCTCCAAAGCATTCATCGCCATTTCTGAGCGCTCACTTTTGCTATAACCAGCGTAGATCAATGGCAATGCCACGTTTTCCAGTGCTGTTGCCCGTGGCAAAAGATTGAATGTCTGAAATACAAACCCGATTTCCTTATTGCGCACTTCTGCCAGCTCATTTTCAGTCATGTCACTCACCAGTTGATTATTGAGCCAGTACTCTCCCTGCGTGGGTGAATCGAGACATCCAACAATATTCATCAGCGTGGACTTTCCTGATCCGGATGGACCCATGAACGCAACATATTCGCCCTTCTCAATAGAAATGGAAATATCCTGCAAAGCGTTAACAATGTTATTACCCATCTTATAGACTTTAGAAATATGGGTGGTTTTTATGATGTTGGGCATAGGTCGCTTTTATTTCAATGTGATGGATTTCTTTAAAAACTATAAACTTAAACCATGGTTTGTGTCCTCACAAACCATGCTCCATTTCATTTTGATTTTCCGGTCTGTGAAGACACAGACCAGGGAAATAGGTCAAAACTCTATCTCTTGAACTTAAGTTCTGAGTTTTGGTTTCAAAAACAGTACAAATTGATGAAAATAAGTTGAAAATGGTCATTAAGTTGATCAAAAGCAGGCTTTTTGTATCAGACGTCATCAGCCTTGAATAGTTACACGCTTGATTTGCCAATCACAAAATTCACACATTCGGCAATTACTTTGTCATCCCTTAAAATGCGGTTATGCCCCAGCCCTTTGGTTGCCAGCAAGCGGGCAGATGGAAAAACTTTAATCAGTTCATGGCTATGAAAAATCTCCACGTCCTTGTCATCTTCATCGTTTACGAGCATTAGTTTCAAATCCTGAGGCACATGTTTGATCATATGTAGGGCTGTAAATTCTTCAAACGACTTGCCACTCCTTTCAAGGATCAGTTTCTTGAAGTTCTCTCCTGTTTTCCACGATCCGCCAATGGCTTTCAAATAGTTTTGAATAATACGATCGGCTATGGTAGGACTTGCTATGTTAATGAGTTTCTTAACCGGTAGTCCGTTAGATATCGCATACAAGGACGCCCCTCCGCCAAAAGAGTGCGCAATGATTGCCTCAGGATTTCCCTTTAGCAGGGATATCTTGTTCATCACCTCTTCAAACTCAACAATAGAAGTCCGCTTGCCTTCCGACTTTCCGTGTGCCGGTCCATCAAATCCAATAACGCGATATCCGGCTTTATTAAATTTTGGAATAAAACACCGGAATTGTGTAGAGCGCCCTGCCCAGCCATGTACTACCAGCACATAGGGTCTGGTCTCATCTCCCCATTGATAACATTGTACTTTTTTTCCGGCACTTGTTAGAGTGAACAATTCAGCCGTTGCCTCCGCTTCCAGTTCTTTTTCGGGAGTTTTGAACCGGAATGGAGTAAAGAATATTTTCTCAAAATACCAGCCTGATAATCGGGTAGAAATTTTTTCGAGCTTCGGAAAACCCCAGCGGATAAACCTGAAAGCCAACGGAATTTTTATTGGTTTCTTTTTAGTCATGAGAAATAGAGAACTGATACCGGATCGTATTGTGGGCAAAGGTATCAAGATCGTACACTCTTTCGGAAAACAATACCTGGTTGTCGTGCGAAACTAAGATAACGGTTGAACAACGTGTGCCATAACCATTGGTTTTTATAAACATCGATGACAATGCACGTTCACGCTCAAGACCTATACCCGTATCGGGTAATATCTGATCGTCTGCGCGTTGTTCATCGTAGAGCAATTCAAACAATGCATCAGGCTCAATAACCGCTTCACTTATTACACGTGTGAATTTTTCTTTCCCGCGATGCACCTTTGGCCACGGAGTATCGAGCAAGTGATTGCTTAATCCATACACTCCTGATTCCAGCTTTTTAATTCCGTTTCCATAATTGGAGAGATACCATAATTCATCGGCATATCCGGTTAATAAATTGAAGCCATTGTATTGTGAAGCTCGCTTAGATGCGTCACTTAAATATTCTTCAGGTGAAACTCCATTCAAGAGAAAATCAGAAACGAGTTGTCCGCGCGATGGTGCTTTGGGATTGATGTTGGCGGGATCACGATAATTTGTAACAAGGCTGATCTTACCGCTTTTATTCATCGCCATCCAGGTGCCAGATGCTTCCAGATCGCGACCACCAAGAATCTGCGGGTGATCTTCCCAAAAATGCGCAGGCGCTGTCTTGCGGACATAGAATTCATCGCGGTTGGCTGCGACAATGAGCTTGTATTCTGGGTGCTGATTAAGTGCAAAAAAGATTAAACACATGCAACTAAAACGTTAATGAATCAAAACAGTTCCGCATGGCGGATTTCAAAATAATCAACCATTAAAACAATTCGATTTGAGCCGGAAGTAATTGAAAAGACTTTCTATGGTATGGAGTAATTCCCAGTTCTCTGATTCCATCACGGTGTTGAATAGTTGGATAGCCCACATTGGTGTGCCATCCATAGCCAGGAAATTCTTCAGCAAGTTTCTCCATCAAATCATCGCGATAATTTTTTGCAAGCACCGATGCAGCGGCAATGGATAAATATTTTCCATCTCCCCTTATCACGCATTCAAATTTTACCTTGCGATAGGGTTTGAAACGATTTCCATCAATCAATAAAAGTTTCGGTCTCATCTTCAATTTATCCAGTGCCAGATGCATGGCTTTGAAAGACGCGTTTAAAATATTGATCTCATCTATTTCCTCGTTGCTCACTTCAGCTATTGCCCAGGCAAGCGCATCCCTTACAATATCTTTCTGTAAAGCAATCCTGTTTGCTTTAGTCAATTGTTTCGAATCGTTTAACAATGCATGTTGATAATTCTTAGGAAGAATAACAGCTGCCGCCACCACAGGCCCCGCCAGACAACCACGGCCTACCTCATCGCAACCTGCCTCAATTATATCTGGTGTGAAGGAAGACAATAACATTCGTTCAAAATTCAAGATTCAACCTTGAAAATTCAAGCTATCTTTGAAGCTTCTGACAAATAAACGCTGGAATCATCTATGAGCAATCCATGGACTACACTTTCAACACGCGAAGTTTACGATAACAAATGGATTCAGATCGAGGAACATCAGGTGATCAATCCTGCCGGAGGCAAAGGCATTTACGGTAAAATACATTTTAAGAACAAAGCGATAGGAATTATTGCACTCGATGAAAACAACAATACCTGGCTCGTAGGCCAGTGGCGTTATCCACTTAAGGAATGGAGCTGGGAAATACCAGAAGGTGGTGGTCCGATTGAAAACGATGTGCTTGAATCGGCCAAACGTGAACTCAAAGAAGAAACCGGCCTGGTAGCCAGTGAATGGACCTTGATTCAGCGTGCACATCTTTCCAATTCAGTTTCCGATGAAGAAGCTTATATTTTTCTTGCCGAGGATTTAACCCAGTTTGAAAACGAACTGGAAGAAACAGAAGCCGATCTCAAAGTATGGAAATTACCCTTCGATGATACCGTCAAAATGGTGCTCGATGGAAAAATTACCGACAGCCTGAGTGTGATGGGCATATTGAAAGTTGCCAGAATGAAAGGAGTTTAATCAAAGAAGATGCCGGATACTTGATCCTGGTTAATCTCAATCAAGTTGTCATCACCCGGGATCCAGTATCAAGAATCAAAAAACCATCATGTCTATCCGAAGCCGATACCTCCCCCACGTTCGTCCCAACTTTCTACTCGGCTACCCGGTGATGCTAAGCATGCTCGGCCAGGTGATGACTGGGGTGGCTGATAGCGTAATGATCGGCTGGACTGGAGCAACTCCCCTTGCGGCCTCTTCGTTCGCCAATATCTTTTTTTCAATTCCTCTTTTCTTTGGCGTGGGTGTATCCTATGCCATCACTCCGCTGGTAGCGCAGGCGGAAGGTGCCAATGATCACAACAAAATAATTGATACATTAAAAAATGGTGCATTAATCAATCTTGTTACCGGACTCGTGTTAGTTGCCTTGATATTTTCAGTAGGACCTTTCATGCATTCCATGGGCCAGCCTGATGATGTAGTCACGCTCGCAATTCCTTATCTGAGCATCATTGCCGTTTCAATTATTCCTACCATGATATTCCAGACCTACCGGCAACTGGCCGAAGGACTCCAACGCACACGGGCGGCTATGATTATCGTAGTGGGAAGCAACCTGCTGAACATAGTTTTAAACTATGTATTGATTTTTGGTAAGTATGGGTTCCCAGAAATGGGATTGAATGGCGCAGGCTGGGCAACTTTGATCGCACGCATTGTAATGGCGTTGAGCATGATGCTCTATGTTTACTATGGTAGAAAATTTCAATCATACAAAGCCGGATTTTCGATTGGCAATTATTCACGATCGTTAATCAATAAAATGTTACACATCGGGCTACCGGCAGGTTCTCAATTTGTTTTTGAAGCAGGGGCGTTTGGGTTCTCAGCCATCATGATGGGTTGGCTGGGCACAACCGCGCTCGCAGCACATCAGATCGCCATCAACCTTGCCACCATCAGCTATATGACTACTTCAGGTCTTGGCGCAGCTGCAACAATACGGGTTGGAAATTTCTGGGGCCAAAGCGACAAAAAAAATCTACGTGCCTCCGCATTTACGATGATCGGAATGGCGGTTTGCCTTATGACAGCCTGGGCATTGCTGTTTATTTTAGGCAGATATTTTTTACCATCATTATACATTGAAGATCATGATGTGATTGAACTCACCGCAGCACTGCTGATCATAGCAGCATTCTTTCAATTGTCAGATGGCATTCAGGTTGTCACTGCGGGTGCCCTTCGTGGATTGCAAGATGTAAAAATTCCATCTGTACTAATTTTCATTTCCTATTGGGTAATTGCATTGCCACTTGGTTATTGGCTTGCGTTTCCGTTGAAGATGGGAGCAAGCGGTATATGGATCGGATTGTTTCTCGGGCTTACCTTAACGGCCACCGCCATGGTGATTCGCTTCAATAGGCTTTCGCGGAAAAAGGTGTACTGAGTTATGGGTTATTTCAATTGGTGACTTATTACCAAAGTTCTTAACTTACTCAACAAACTATATCCCATGGAAGAAAAGGCCCGCCCTGTAAGCTACTCACAAACCATTATCACCGAACTGATGATTCCCTCCTATGCGAACTTTGGTGGAAAAATTCACGGAGGCATTTTGCTATCATTGATGGATAAAGTGGCCTATGCCACCGCCAGCAAACATGCGGGCACGTATTGCGTAACGGTTACAGTAGATAAAGTAGAATTTCTTCAGCCTGTTGAAGTAGGCGAACTGGTTTCCATGCATGCATCCGTAAATTATGTTGGCCGCACATCGCTCGTGGTAGGCATTCGAGTAGAGTCTCAAAATATCAAAACCGGAAAAATAAAACATACCAACTCATCCTTCTTCACCATGGTAGCCAAAGGACGATGATGATAAGCCTGCCATGGTGCCTAAACTCATCCTTGAAAATAGAGAGGATGTAAAACGCTTCATCGAAGCCATGCGCATGAAAGAAATCAGAAGTATCATGCGTGAACAGATGGACGATGCCAAGTCGCACATTGAAGTAGAGAACGCCAGTGAAGTACTAAAAGACCAACGGTGTAAAATTCAGTATACATAGTTATAAAATATCTTATTCTTACTCATTAATAAAATTCTATGAAGCACATTCTGTCATTATTACTTTTGTTCATTTCCACCCTATCATTCAGTCAGATGCCCGTCATCCTGACGCAACGTGATCAGGCCCGCATAATTGATGACCTGCTGGAAGATCGTCTCCGCACCACTTTACCCGGCCTTATGCGCAGGGAAGGCTTTGATATGTGGGTGGTAATATCCCGCGAATACAATGAAGACCCCGTCATCAGAACCTTGTTGCCTGCTACCTGGCATGCTGCAAGAAGAACCACCATGCTCGTAGCTTTTGATCGTGGAGCAGATAAAGAAATGGAATTTCTCGCTGTCGCACGATACGATGTTGGTAAAACATTCAAGCGCGCCTGGGACCCTGATGCAAACCCCGATCAGTGGGCACAGCTTGGAAAAATCATTTCCGAACGCAATCCCAAAAAAATCGGTGTGAACAAAGCCCCTTCATGGGGTCATGCCGATGGTCTAACCTCAAACGATTATGACAATCTGATCAGAGTACTGCCTAAAAATCTTCAGCCGAAAGTGATTTCTGCAGAAAAGCTGGCCGTAAGCTGGCTGGAAACCCGTACTGAAAAAGAGATGGCTATTTATCAGCAAATCTGCCGCATTGCCCATGACATAATTCAGGAAGGTTTTTCTGATAAAGTGATTCAGCCCGGTGTGACTACCACCGAAGATGTTGTCTGGTTTTTTCGTGAGCGCATTAAAGAACTTAAACTGGATACCTGGTTTCACCCTTCTGTTTCCATTCAACGCAATGAGGCAGAAGCCATCATGGCAAAACGTCCGCAGCCGCTGGTGATTCTGCCCGGAGATTTTCTTCATGTCGATTTTGGAATTACCTATCTGCGATTGAACACCGACACACAACAGCATGCCTATATTTTAAAAGCCGGTGAAACAGAGGTTCCGAAATTTTTAAAGGATGCCTTTATAAAAGGGAATCGCCTGCAAGATATACTCACCGGCAATTTCAAGGAAGGTCGCTCCGGCAATGAAATCCTGAAAGCCACGCGTGACCAGGCTATTGCTGAAGGAATCACTCCTTCCATTTATACTCATCCGATTGGTTTTCACGGTCACGCAGCAGGTACCACCATCGGTATGTGGGATATGCAGGGGGGTGTCCCTTTCACAGGTGATTATCCAATGCATTATAAAACAGCATACTCCATTGAGTTAAATTGTACGGTAAATATTCCTGAGTGGAAAAAGGATATCCGTATACAACTGGAAGAAGACGGTTACTTTGATGAAACCGGCTTCCGATATATCGATGGAAGGCAAAGAGAAATCATCACCATTCCGAAGATGAACGGGATCAATCGGCAGTAAAATGAATTAATTCAAAGTCCTCCTTTGAGTCATTCAAGGGAGGACTTTTTATTTATATTTACCCGTTAGCCTATTCCAATAAAGTCGCTGTCAAAGCATAATGAAGATTCTTAGAACACTCCACACGTATTACGGCCTTGCTCTTTTTACACTTCTTTTCCTGGTTTTCTTTCCCCTGTTTTTAATTCCTATTGTCTTCAGGAAACAATTTCATCTTGTTGGAATTCTCAACCGCATTTGGGCCCGGGTGCTTTTTCCCATAGCTTTTCTGCCATATAAAGTAGAATGCCGCACAAAGCTGGACCCCAAAAAACAATACATTTTTTGTCCCAATCATTTTTCTTATCTCGATATTCCCGTCATGGGGTTCAACCCGATCAATTCCATTTTTGTAGGTAAAAATGATATGGAAAACATTCCCCTGTTTGGTTATATGTACCGCAAGCTTCATATCACCGTAGATCGCTCAAAACTGAAAAGCAGAATGAATACTATCCTGAAGTCCCGCAAAGCACTGGATGAGGGAAAGAGCCTGATCATTTTTCCTGAAGGTGGAATTATCAGCAGAAAGCCTCCCCATATGGCCCACTTTAAGGATGGAGCCTTTCGGTTAGCTATTGAAAAACAAATTCCCATCGTACCTGTAACGATTCCTTTCAATTGGATAATTTTGCCTGATCATCGATTGTTAAGACTGCACCGGGGTTTGGTAAAGGTAATCTTTCACAAACCTATTGATACCCGATCCTATACCGATGAAAATATTGATGAATTGAAAAAGAAGGTATTTGAAACTATCAACAAAGAACTGATTCATGAAAATCGACAAGGAAACCCTCAATAAAATTGCTCATCTGGCCAGGCTCGAATTTGATGAAAAAGATGCAGTGAAGATGATGCATGATATGTCAAGTATGGTAAGCTTTGTTGAGAAACTTAATGAAGTTGACACAACCGGTATAGAACCACTCACCACAATGAGTCATGAAATCAACGCACTGAGGGAAGATGAAGTTAAACCTCACCTTGATCATGATCTTGCGTTATTAAATGCACCCAATAAGGATGAAAACTATTTTCGAGTGCCTAAAGTCCTGGATTAAGCTTCAATATTGCTAATCAAAATCACATTGCTAATACCTTATAATAAGGGTAAACTTGCAGGCTGGAAAATAAATCTAACAGGCGGATGAATTCAATTGCTTTCTGGAAGTCTTGGGATAAACCTTACCGGTCTTTTTTCTGGATTTTGTCCATTACACTCGTGCTTTCTGTTGTGTACTTCTGGTATGCTTATTATTCAAACCCTGCACCCGTAATTATCTGGGATCAGTTTCAGCAAATGAATACGGAAGAGGCGCTGGTAAGAACATTCTCAAAAGGCATTTTTGATTTTCCTGTTTTCAGCGACAACTATCTGATTTACGAAGTACTTGGCGGCAGTGAACTTCAGCCGAATACAAACGCATCATACTATTTCCTTCTACTCTCTTCACTATCAATACTGGTTTTGCTGACCGTAGTAAGTTCATTGAGCCGGTTTTGGTTTATCATTGGCATGGGAATCTTCTGCCTGTTCATCATGACCCTGCAGATCGAATCTACCCAGGTCTTTGGTCTGACCGGTAAAATACCCTCCTTCGTTTCGCTTTTACTATTTTGTTCCCTCGCGTGGTACTTTCAGGCAATCCGGCCTGGCATTGGTTTCCTGTTGCGCTTCATTTCCTTTAGTGTTTTATATTCATTGCTGCTGGCTGCCGTTATATTCTTCGGTCAGGTTGAGAGTCCACTCCTGCATCTCTCGGTTAATGTTTTTGCACTTGCCGTAATACTAACCACCATTTTCATTCTGATGATCGCCCATGAGATTCCGGTTGCGTTCATTAACGTAATAACTCAGGGTACCCGTCAGTCAAAAAGTCTTCAACACTTTCTGGTTATCATCGGATTCTATCTGATAAACCTGCTGCTCGCTTACGGAATTAAAATCGGATACTTCAGTTTAAACATTTGGGTCATCGACTTCTACTTACTGTTTACAGTGTCTGCCATATTGGGCATATGGGGATTTCGTCAACGTGAGCCACAGTATGAATCCATTTTTAAGGCAGACCCTGCCGGAATTTATTTTATTATGGGGATGGCCTTGATTTCATTTACTACGATTGGATATTTTATGTCAACTGCCAATGACACCATCCTGATTGTATTCAGAGATCTCATCATTTACAGTCATCTGGGATATGGAATCATCTTCATCTTTTATGTGATTTCAAACTTCGGTTCCATGCTCACTAAAAATCTGCAGGTGCACAAAGTGTTGTATAAGCCAACCACCATGCCCTATTTTACTTTTCGTTTGATGGGACTTATATGCACGTTTGCCTTTCTGATTTTTGATACCAACTGGCGCACTCCTTTTAATCAGATTATAGCTTCCTACTACAATAGTAATGGCGATTTATATCTGGCAGAAGGCAACATTGAAACAGCAGAATTCAACTATAACAAATCGGTTTTTTTCAGAAACCAGAATCATCATGCCCATTATGCCCTGGCCGGTATACAGGCGGCCAGACTGGAACCCAGGAAAGAAATAGATGAATGGAAAGCCGCCAGTGAAAGCAATCCTCCGGAACAAACTATCATAAATCTGACAGATGCATACAGACGCAGTCGTAAAACTGCAGAAGCATTATCAGCAATAGAGAAGGCGAGTGAGACACTTAACAATCATGCTGCCATCTTAAACGCAAAGGGTTTGATCTATACACAACTTAATATGGCCGACTCTGCCATGCAGTCATTTCAGCAGGCCCGCAGATCGGGATATATGAAAGAAATTGCTGAAACGAATTTGATTGCTGCAAGTGTGCGTTTCAAAATTGCCTATCCCGCAGACTCATTATTACATCTGATTGGGTCTGACAAACATGGGCCGAAAACAAATGCCCTTGCACTTGCCAATCTGCAAAACAATCCTATTGATCTTGAATTTAATATTGGCACAGACACCACATTATCTGTAACAAAGGCAGCATTCATATGTAATTATTTTATCAATCAACGTGAATCGGTTGACACCACGCTGATTGGTATTGCCATTAAACTGGCAAGACGACCTGTAAATGATTTTTTTAAAGAACATATATTGGTTGCATCTGCTCAGGCATATTATGCACAAGGCATGGTAAAGAAGGCTTTTGAAATTACACGTGAAGTGGCCTACAGCAAAGGCAGCGGAAAGTACTTTTTATTACTGGGCAACTGGGCGCTGGAGCAAGGTAACCCAGTTATTGCTGCCAATTACTTTGCCATCGCGAGGGAAAAACAAAACCCAAATGCTTTACTCAGCGAGGCCATTGCGCAAATAGAAGCGGGCAACTTTTCAGATGCAGACATCCTGTGGGATAGTCTTTCGAAGTCACCTGATTCTACTTACCGTTACAGCGCTGATAAAATCAAAACACTTTTAAAAACCTCAGCTTCTCAAATCAGTTCACGCAATGATGAAATCAAATATTTGTATTGCCGTTACAAGATTTCAACAGAAGATTCATTACAATTTGAAAAAGTAATAAACAGTATTGCAGATGAAGAATATAAAGTACGGGCACTGATTGAATACAGCAAAAAATGGTATTTACTTGATGAGCCTGAAATAGCAGCACGATACCTCAATAGGCTGGAGGGGCTTACACCTGTAAAGGAAAGCACACTGGCTGAATTCAATTATATGAATTGTATGTTATTGGCCAAATCCCGCAACTGGGAAGAGTTAAAAGTTCAGATCAACACAGTGAGTTTGTTAAAAAAATATTTCAGGAATGAACTCGTCTACTGGCAGGCACTGCTGGACGAAAAGGATGGTAAGATTATAGAGGCAGGAAATAAATTTATGTATCTCGGCAGAGCGAATATGTATTTTGAAGAAGGTGTCGTTGCTGCCTCGCAATATATTGCCACAGACACTACTGCAGATCGTATTGATTCCTACTCCATGCTGGTAGAAGGTCTGATGGTGAAACCCGCTTCCGTGAAATTATTGAAAGCCTATATAAAAGAATCAGCTATCATTGGATTTGATGATGAAGCCGCAGAGAGTCTGGAGAAACTAAAAACCCTGATTCCCCGAGCTTCCTTTAACCGGTATGTTAAGGAAAATCCTGATTTCTTTGATATCGAATAATCCAACACGAAGGGCAGTGTCTCAAAATGAAATTCAATTATTACTTTTACTAACCTAACAATCGCTCATGGAAACAAAACAAGTGCCTCTTAACGATTTGCATGTAAAACTAGGTGCTAAGATGGTGCCATTTGCCGGTTATAACATGCCCGTGCGTTATTCATCTGACATTGAAGAACACATGACTGTGCGGAATGGCATAGGTGTTTTTGATGTATCACATATGGGTGAATTTAAAGTAGAGGGGCCCCATGCCCTTGATCTTATTCAACGTATCACCAGCAATGATGCATCGAAACTGACAGATGGCCAGGCCCAGTATACTTGCCTGCCCAACGAACAAGGCGGAATTGTTGACGACCTGATTATTTACCGCATCAAAGAAAACGATTACTTTATTGTGGTGAACGCCTCCAACATTGAGAAGGACTGGAACTGGTTTTCAAAATACAATACAAAGGCGGCTACCTTAAAAAATATTTCTGATGAGCTCTGTTTGTTTGCAGTGCAGGGACCAAAAGCAATTACCGTACTTCAGAAACTGACAAAGACTGATCTGGGTTCCATAAAATATTATCATTTTACTGTCGGTGAATTTGCAGGAGTTAATGATGTAATCATGAGCAATACCGGCTACACCGGTGCAGGTGGGTTTGAGATATACGTCAATAAAGAACATGCAGAAAAAGTATGGAATGCAATTTTTGAAGCAGGCAAGGATGAAAACATAAAACCTATCGGGCTCGGAGCACGCGATACCCTGCGACTTGAAATGGGTTTTTGTTTATATGGAAATGATATTGACGACACTACTTCTCCACTTGAAGCAGGTTTGGGATGGATCACCAAATTCACAAAAGAATTTACCAACTCTTCAAGTCTTAAAAAACAGAAAGAGGAAGGTGTCAAGAAAAAACTGGTAGGTTTTAAAATGATAGACAAGGGAATTCCACGCCATAATTATATGTTAAAAGATGCGGCAGGAAATATAATTGGCAAAGTTACCTCAGGCACACAATCACCCATGATGGGTATCGGTATTGGGCTTGGATATGTGACGACTGAATTCTCTGGACCTGGCACCGAAGTTTTTGTAGATGTGCGTGGTAAGGCTTTGAAAGCAGAAGTAAGCAAGTTACCCTTAATCAACAATAATTAATTCGATGATTTAAAAACAGGATAAAAGTCTGAACACCATTTTCAGATTATCAGATTTACCCATCATAAAATCAAACCCATGAAAACCATTGACGTTTGCTTAACTCCGGAACTGATTCATCTTTATTCATTGAAGGATAAAACCGTTGTTATTGTAGACATACTCAGAGCAACATCTTGCATGGTCACCGCTTTTTCCCACGGTGCAGATCGCATCGTTCCATTTGCCAGTCAGGAAGAATGCCGGCTGATGAAATCTCGTGGGTACATTACTTCTGGTGAGCGCGATGGCAGGAAGGTGGATGGCTTTGATAAAGGTAACTCACCCTTTGAATACATGGGTACTGAAGTTACCGGTAAAAAGATTGCTTTCACAACTACCAATGGTACCCAAGCCATTGAGAAGTCTAAGCTCGCGAAAGAGATTATCATTGGAAGCTTTTTGAATCTTTCTTCAATCGTCAAGTACCTGCTGTTTAGTCATAACAATATTCTGGTAGTATGCGCAGGCTGGAAGGGAAAGGTAAATCTTGAAGACACTTTGTTTGCAGGAGCATTGGTGGAAAAGTTAAAAAATCATATCGAGCCCGACTGTGATGCACCTATGGCGGCACAACATCTATATAATCTTGCCAAAGATGATATGGTTGATTTCCTGAAAAATTCGAGTCATGTTAAAAGACTAAACCGGCTTAATATTCAGAAAGACATAGAGTTTTGTCTGACAGCCGATCAGTATACGGTTATTCCGAGATTGATTAATAACGAATTGGTTTGCTAGTTGCATTGTGCGCTCACCTCAATGAAATACTTAGTGCCATTAAGATAAAGTCCAACACCTTTATTTCCTTGTCCGTATTGTAATTGAAAATCAGAACGCGTTCCATCCTGATGATTTAAAATTAAATTTCCACTATCTCCTTCGCCAGATGCCTGCCAGGTACCCTGATTACTTCCAGACACTGCACCATATCCGTTTATGCCACCAGAGCTCGTTCGCTTACTTCTTTGAAAAGTTCCATTGGAACATAAATGAATAAAGTCCGTTTCGCTGAAATCTCCTTGTGTGTAATAAAACTTAAGCGACCTTCCTTTCAGGTATTGATTCCACGGTGCGCCTATTCCATTTGACTTTGCATATTGTGGTTTTACTGGTTCAGTAAACGCGACACTATTCAATAATTGAATTGCTCCTTCCTTGCCGCGCTCAAAAGAAGCAGGCATGGCAATCACAATACATCCCGCACCAATATTATAATTGCCAAGCCGCACATCCACAAACCCCTTCATGTGCTGTGGCATACCGTTTACTTTATACTCACCAAACCATCGCCTTCCTTGTTGCTGCGCAGGACCTACTGGTATTAAGGAAATTCCCTGCTCAAGAGATATCTCCTTTCTAAGTTCAGCAAGCACCTGCTGCTCTTCAAGTTCATCACTGGTTACCAGAATTGTTACTTCATTGCTTGCATCGGCAAGGATCAATACCGGAGAATCTGCTGGCACACCACCAGACCAGCCTGTTGGGATTTTAAATGAGATTCCACGCAGGGGCAGCACAAGATGTGTATTCTCAGCATATTGTACACCTTCCTTCAATTCAATCTGAGCGAATGATTTAAAACAAAATGCAATAGTGAATATCAGAATCAGTTTTTTCATAAGTATTGAATTTACCTAAGAACAAAAGAATTTCTGCACATCAGGAATGGTAAACCCTATTTCGAATATACAAAATTGCCTCCCGCTACAGTATGCAAAACATTTACAGTACGGATATCCTCACCCGGAATTTCAAAAAGATTCTTTTCGAGAATAACAAAATCGGCAAGTTTGCCAGGCTTGATCGATCCTTTAATGTTCTCCTCGAAAGAAGCATATGCTGCCCGGATGGTATACGATTTCAATGCTTCTTCTACACTGATCTTTTGCCCGGGCACCCAACCATCCGGATTTTTATTATCCAGTGTCCGCCTCGTAACTGCTGCATAGATACCTTCCAGGGGAGTGGGGGGTGCAACAAACCAATCGCTGCCAAAGGCAAGGCTGGCATTGACTTTTAGTAATGAACCAAACGCATAGGTTGTTTTTATACGATCTGCTCCAATTAATCTTTCTGCAAAGCGACCATCGTCAATGGCATGATACGGTTGCATGCTGGGTATCACATTCAATTGGGCAAAGCGAGGGATATCCTTTGGGTCAATGTGTTGCGCATGTTCAATACGAAACCTTCTGTCGCGATCCCCATTTTCCTTACTCACCTGTTCATAAATATTCAACAAAGAATGTATTGCTTTATCTCCGATGGCATGTGTCATAACATGCAGGCCGGCACTGTCAGCAGATTTAATTCTCCGATACAATTCGTTTTCAGAAGTAACAAAAAATCCGGAATCCTTTGGTGCATCTGTAAATGGCTTGAAGAATGCTGCTGTATGTGAACCCAGCGAGCCATCAACAAACTCTTTCAATCCTCCAATCCTTAACCATTTATCTCCCCTTCCCTGCCTGGCAATTTTTTGATTCAATTCCTTCCATTCACTTAACGTCATGCCAGCGTAGATGCGAGTCTTCAATGTTCCGTTTTGATGTGCTCTTTCAAATACATCCATATAACCGCTCATGTTGTGGGCAGAAGTAACACCTCGTGCCGCCACATAATTCATAGCTGCTTCAAGCGCTTTGTCTTTTTGCTCGTCAGATGGATCGGGCACCATTTTATAGATCATGTTCGTAGCATTGTCTTTAAACACACCCGTAATTTTACCCTTCTTATCACGAACAATAGTGCCGCCATCAACATCCTTCACACGATCATCAATGCCTGCTGCATTTAATGCAGCAGTATTGGCCAGGCACATATGGCCATCCAGGCGATTGATCCACACAGGATTTTCTTTCGTTACTGAATCAATCCAGTCTTTCGTGGGTAATTCACCTCCCCAGTTCTCATGATCCCAGTCACCAGATGTTATCCATGCACCTTTCGGTTGGGTTGTAGCAAATTCCTTAATCCTGTTGATGAATTCCTGTGGCGTTTTTGCATCACGAAGTTGTACGGATGCGAGCGCAAAACCGCCCTCCATAAAATGGGTATGACAATCAATAAAACCCGGAACAATGAGGTTATCAGAACCTGTTTCAATTTTCTTTGTCGCAGTGCCAATCCATTTTTTCATTTCATTGGCAGATCCTACTGCCACAATGGAATCACCGACTATAGCAAAACCTTCTGCCCATGGTATTTGCTCATCACCCGTCCACACTTTTCCCAGTACAACCTGATCAGCAACAGGATGCTGCCTGCACGAAATAAACATGCCAACGAGCAGGAATGCGGTAAAAATTCTTATCATTTTAATTTTGGGTTTTGATGATGTCTGTCACTATCACGAATGGTTTTCTTTTCAAGATTTTGCTGAAACGCTTTCGTGAGATCTACTCCCGTTTGATTGGCAAGACAAATCAACACCCACAATACATCTGCCATTTCATCACCGAGATCTTTATTCTTGTCCGAATCTTTTTCAGATTGTTCACCATATCTGCGGGCCATGATTCGCGCTACTTCACCAACTTCTTCAGTAAGCATAGCCATGTTGGTAAGTTCATTGAAGTAACGAACTCCGTGTGATTTGATCCACTGATCAACCTGTTGTTGTGCTTCCTCGAAGGTCATATCATTTCAGTATTAAAGTGGAATGTTACCGTGCTTCTTTTTGGGAAGTTTTACTGCCTTATTTTCGAGCATCGCAAAAGCACGAATTAATTTTTCGCGAGTTTGATCAGGATAGATTACCTCATCAATATACCCACGGTGTGCCGCACGATATGGATTGGCAAACTTACGCGTATACTCTTCCACTTTTTCATTCAGCTTCGCTTCAGGATTTTCCGCCTCTGCTATTTCCTTCTTGAAAATTATTTCAGCTGCACCTTTGGCACCCATTACGGCAATCTCTGCTGTGGGCCATGCATAATTCAAATCAGCCCCAATGTGTTTAGAGTTCATTACATCATAGGCGCCACCATAAGCTTTACGTGTAATTACGGTAACACGGGGAACGGTTGCTTCTGAAAAGGCATATAAAAGCTTTGCTCCATTGGTGATAATAGCATTCCACTCCTGATCGGTTCCGGGTAAAAAGCCGGGTACATCTTCGAGCACCAGTAAAGGAATATTAAAGCAATCACAAAATCTGACAAATCGTGCGCCTTTAACGCTGGCATCAATATCCAGTACACCAGCCAGTGCCGCAGGCTGGTTACCCACAATACCAATGCTTCGTCCTGCCAGACGTGCAAATCCAACAACAATATTTTCCGCAAAATTCCTATGCACTTCAAAAAATGATTGATCATCCACCACTCCGTTGATTACTTCACGCATATCATAAGGTTGATTGGGATTGGACGGAATAATTTCATTCAAAGCAGGACGTGATTCACTGGCCGCAGTGTATGGAAGATGTGGAACGTGATCTTCACAATTTTGAGGAACATAACTGAACAGTTGTTTTATATGATTGATACACTCAAGCTTCATTGGCGCAGGCAAAATGAGTAACTCCACTTTTTGTACTATGTGTTGATGCTCCACCGAGTTCTTCTGCTGTTACATTTTCATGCGTTACCGTCTTTACAACATTAGGACCTGTAACAAACATAAAAGAAGTGTTTTCCACCATGAAAATAAAATCGGTCATGGCAGGCGAGTAAACCGCACCACCGGCACAAGGCCCCATGATAGCAGAAATCTGAGGTACCACTCCTGAGGCCATTACATTGCGATAAAAGATATCGGCATAACCACCCAGCGAAACAACACCTTCCTGTATGCGTGCTCCACCGGAATCATTGAGACCAATTACAGGAGCTCCGTTTTTCATGGCAAGCTCCATGATCTTTACAATTTTTTCTGCGTGCGTTTCGGATAGTGATCCGCCAAACACAGTGAAGTCTTGCGAAAAAACATATACGAGTCTTCCCTGAATGGTGCCATATCCGGTGATTACACCGTCTCCCAGATAATGCTCTTTATCCAACCCAAAATCTTTACTACGATGCATCACAAACTTTCCAAGTTCCTCGAAAGAACCTTCATCCATAAGTAGCATAACACGCTCACGTGCTGTTAGCTTTCCTTTGGCATGCTGCTGTTCAATCCGTTTTTCACCACCTCCCAGTAGTGTTTCAATATTCCTTCTTTCCAGTTCGTCAAACTTCGGTTGAAGTATCTCTGAGTTGACTTTTCGCTTGGCCATAATTCATTTTTGTAATACCCAAATATAGTTATTGTCAGGCCTGAAATTGTATCTTGGACAACCGAAATAAGAGCATTATGAAGCAAGTAGCAATCATCGACATGGGCACTAATACTTTTCACTTGATGCTGGCTACCATTAACCACGAAGGGTTCACAATAAACTCACCGCGAAAAAGTGCCTGTGAAAATTGGAATGGGTGGAATCAATCAGGGATACATAACCGATGACGGTGTCGCGAGGGCGATCACTACAATGAAATCTTTTAAGAAAACGATTCATGATGCAGGTATTGAAACAGTTCTGTCATTTGGTACAAGTGCCTTGCGAAATGCACGTAATGGAGAAGATGTGATTAAAAGAATAGAAACAGAAACGGGTATAAAATCACAAATTATAAGTGGCCTGCAGGAAGCTGAATATATTTATGATGGCGCAAGAGCGGCCATAGATATGGAATCAGCAAAATCACTCATCATGGATATTGGCGGTGGAAGTGTTGAGTTTATAATCGGGACCATGGAAAGATATGTGCTGGAGTCACAGCTTTGAAATAGGCGGCCAGCGTTTACTGGAAAAATTTCAAAAACATGATCCCATCACAAAGTCAGAAGTGAATACTCTTTTTGATTTCTTCTCGCAAAAACTCACCTTACTGTCTACAGCCCTTGAAAAACATAATCCAAAAACGTTAATCGGATCTTCCGGAACATTCGATACACTAAGTGACATCTATTGTTTAAAAAATAATCTTCCTGTTAAAGATTCCCCCGAAACACCATTCAGTATAGAAGCCTTCGATGACATTTACGAAGAACTATTAAATAAAGATCGTTCGGAAAGAATGCTGATACCTGGCATGATTGAAATGCGGGTTGATATGATTGTGGTGGCGTGTTGTATGATAAAGTACATACTTTCAATTCACACGTTTACAAACATAAGGGTCTCATCTTATTCCCTGAAAGAAGGAATACTGGCAGGCATGGCTGATAAACAAATTTGAGTACTCAACATAAAAAAGCGGCACAATCCGCAGATCATGCCGTAGTACTGAACACGAAACACGCGGTTTAATTCAATCCGCTGATCTGTTTGTCTTTTGGATATTTTACCTCATACTTAAATGAAACCTTGCGAGTTTCACTGGGCCTGATATCCAGGATCCAGTTCAGCTTACCTGTTTGTTTATTGTAAGCAGCCCCTCCTGTATCTGGCACGGTAACTTCAATCTGCGAATTCTGCGACACAGGAACCTGATCCTCAACCGATATCCGTATTGCATCTGTCTTTGTATTTCTTATACTTATCTCCCAGCTGTAACTTTCTTTCCTTGAACCACCCATAACACTCCTGGATGTGAGATCTTTCAACTTTTCACGCTTTACTACAATTCGCTTATCACGGCCAAGCGATAAAGACAACGTATCTTTAATATTGTTAGGATCAATGAATGAGTTTCCGACAAAGGTTCCTTCAAAGAAAATATTAGCTTCTCCGGGCAACAAACTATACTCCTCCCAGCCTATAGCCCTGGCAATGAGAAATGCATCCGCATCCAGTTTGGGAACTACTGAATAACTATACGCTGCGTTCAAATCATAAGTGCGTATATCGACCACCGTTGGCTTTGATGAAGAGGCAATTGAATAAGGAAGCGAAATATCAAATTCAGTATTGAGTGAAGTTTGGATGGTTGATACAAACTCAGATACGGTCTGCGCATCTGCCATAGCCTCCGCTGCCACAGGCACTCCAGCCTCTGCGGTTCTCATGGCAGGAGCTTTACTGGATTTTACGTTACGCATATCATACACGATGGGATTATAAAAATCCAGAAACCACGAATACAATTCGGGTTTCAATCCGCTTTGATTAGGATTGGCCGTAGATAATTTAAGTTTCACATTCCTCCATTCTTCACCGGTACTTTGGAACACATTTGCTTTGTAGCTGAGTTGCAATGGACTTTTGGTGTTGGTGGCCCTTAAATCATATACGGCATTCCATCCTGCACTTGCCACTACATAATTTACCTTCAGATCTGCCTGTGATTGCAGACTCCGCTGAAACACTGATTACTATCTCGCTGGTGTTTCTGCGAAATAATTCATTTTGTTCATTGAATTGCCTGGTGATTCTTGTAATACGCTCATTCATTTTTTTAATTTTCTCGTCATGCTTCATGCGATTGGTGACTATTTCACCTAAACGACTTCGGTAAAAATCTGCCATCGACCTTAACTCGGCAACTGTTAAATTCTGATTGACACCACCAACCTTCTGGTTGCTCAGCAGCATTTGCTCTTCCTTGGTTAATATCTCTTTCTGACTTTGTTCAAGCAATACCTGCTTTTGAAGAATTTCGATTGAATCTTTTAAGACTTTCAGGGACTTAGGCATGTTTAACTCGTTGAGATAGTTTTGCTGATGGCTAATTCCGAGTATGATAAAACTTCCTTTTCCGGAAACCTGAATGCTTTGGGGGTCAAGCAGGGAAGTCAGTCCTGTTAATATCAGTTTAGTCTTGCCTGATTCAAGGCGCGTTTTTACATCGCGGGTAACCTGCGCTTTATTTAAAAAAACCGTGACTTCGGTAATCTTAGAATCCACTTGTTTTTCATTCTGACCAAATGTGCTGGCAGAAATCGAAAACAGAAAAAGCAATACCATTAAATTTTTCATTTTTCTAAATTTTAAACGTACTATTTCGCGAAGGCTAATTTCCACATTCTGTTTGAGATTTTTTTTGAACCCCTTGAATATTAACCTCAATACTACACTTTTGTGTTATGGATGATATAACCTTAACCTATACCCAGTTGTGGCAGTTTGCCTATAACGTTTTTATAAAAATAAATTGTTCTGAAGAACAGGCGCGACTGGCTACCGATGTACTGTTAAGCGCGGACCTTCGGGGAATAGATTCACACGGTGTGGCGCGTCTGTCAGGATATGTAAGACTTTGGGAAGTAAACCGGGTTAACAGTAAACCCAGCATCAGGATCGTTCATGAAACGCCAAGCACTGCAGTGGTTGACGGAGATAGTGGATTGGGTTTAGTGGTGGCACCCAAAGCCATGGAGATAGCGATTGAAAAGGCAAGGATAGCTGGTACCGGTTGGGTAGCAGTAAAGAATTCAAACCATTTTGGAATTGCAGGATATCACGCTATGATGGCGTTGCCACACGATATGATAGGCATGGCCATGACGAATGCAAGTCCGCTGGTAGCACCTACATTCTCTGTTGAAAGATTACTTGGCACCAATCCTATCTGTGTTGCCATCCCGGCAGGTGAACAACCTGCTTTTGTAGCCGACTTTGCCACTACTACAGCTGCCAACGGTAAACTCGAAATATTACAACGAAAAAATCAGGAAGCTCCTGAAGGTTGGATTCAGAAAAAAGACGGAAGTGTTTCCATCAACCCGAATGAATTGAAAGATGGTGGCGCACTACTGCCGCTTGGCAGCGATCGTGAACATGGAAGTCATAAGGGATTTTGTTTAGGTGCGTGGGTGGATATCTTCTCTGCCGTTCTCAGTGGTGCCAATTACGGTCCGTGGGTTCCTCCTTTTGTAAGTTTCCTAGCGCCACCCGCTGATCCTGTTGGTGAGGGTATCGGTCATTTTTTTGGCGCCATGCGTGTAGATGCATTTCGTCCTGCAGTTGAATTCAAACATCACATGGATAACTGGATCACACGATTCCGCTCAGCAAAAACGATAGAGGGTAAATCTCAACTAATAATTCCTGGCGACCCGGAACGCGAAAGTGAAATGATAAGACGTGAAAAGGGAATCCCTATGAATGCAAAAGTAGTTGAGGATCTTAAAGCCCTGGGCACTAAACTTGATATCACATTTTAAAATCCCGCAGTAATTCCGGCACGCAAAACCAATGGACTGCTATATGGGTAATAATCGTTAGGTGAAGTAGGGTTGCGGTAAGAGAAATTATATAGTGCTGAGATATACAAGCCTGCATTGCGACCAACGGGTTGAAAGAATCCTCCGCCTGCCATAAAACTTGTAAAACTCTTGCGCACGGCTTCCCCTGTATAGGTGACATACTCGTAATTCAGATATTCATATTCTGCATGAAGAAATAACGGGCCATAAAACTGATAACGAATAAAAGGACTTACCCCATAATCATTTGTTGATATGGAAGGAGTAACATATTTGTAATTATTATACCTGTAGATAATACTTAATCCTGTAGCCACTTTCTGACTTAGCCGATACCCAATAATGGGTGACACGGAAAAGAAATCATAATTACTGCTGAAGCTTAGTCCTAATCCACCGCCAAAAAACATTCTGTCAGTGAACGAAGGCTTATCCTGCATTGGCTCTGTACCCCATTGTGCGTGAGCCGTCAGCGAGAGGAAACTTAACAAAAATTAACAGGCTGGCAGTTTTTTTCATGATCATTCCTCCTGAACAATAAAAAGGTCTTCACTCTCTTTCTTCATGAGATATTTCTCACGCGCAAATTTCTCTAAAAGTTCTTTGTTGGTCATCAATTCAGTTCTGTCCTTTTCAACCTCAGAAATTTTTTCCTGATAAAATTCCTTTTCCCTTTCGAGGCTTCTCACTTTTGATGACATTTTGAATCGCGATATCAGATCATTCGAATCTAAAAAAATCATCCAGGCAAAAAACGAAACGGCCGTTATAAAATAAAAGTTCCTGAATACAGGAGGTAACTTCTTCAGCATAATAGTTTAAAAAATGGTTCTACGAAGATATGTATTAAAACTGAAAAGGAACAAATCAGGTATCAATGATACCTGATTTGTAAAACCCTACGATACGTAAAGTTTCCACTCCTGCGAAAAAGCCAGACTTTCAGAATCAGGATGATATGCATTAATCAATATTAAACCCTTGCGTTTCAGACGCATATTTATCTCATATTTCTGACCTGTTAACGGATCAGAATAACTACCCTTACCTTTTTTGGATCTGTCAAATCTTAGGTTCTCAACCACTTTAAAACCCAGCAATTTATCCATCCCATTTGCCCAAATTACAGAACCCTGAATCACCGAATCGTTGTCATGGAGCAAAATCCTGATATTCATAGATTCATTTAGCCATATGCCACATACTTCGAAATTGATTGGTGTAGAGCCAAGTCTATAAATCATCAGAATCAGTCCTACTGCTCCCATCGCAATCACAATAAAAGCAACTAACATCAAGTCCGTTTTCATAATTTTTCTGTTTTTTCCACACTATGGCAAAAATCAGGCACCACCTCACTGACATATCTAAAACAGCCAAATGGATTTAAAATGGGCTTTAAATTGAATTGTAAGTATCCATGAAACTTATACATATTCTCTAAAATTGAACCAAAATTCCCAAAATAAGAAAACCCTGCCTTTGCTGGCAGGGTCTCTAATATCAAAAAAGTACTTACTTAACTATTACATATTTTTGCCAGGGAAGTAGGCTACATCACCTAACTCTTCCTCAATACGCAATAACTGATTGTATTTAGCCATTCTATCAGAACGCGAAGCTGAACCTGTTTTAATCTGTCCAGTATTCAAAGCAACTGCAAGATCCGCAATAGTGCTATCTTCTGTTTCGCCTGAGCGGTGAGACATAATGCTCTTATAACTATTGCGCTTTGCAAGATTCACAGCATTAATTGTCTCTGTTAACGAGCCAATTTGGTTCACTTTCACCAGGATAGCGTTGGCAACACCCATGTCGATTCCTTTCTGAAGGAAATCCACATTGGTCACAAACAAATCATCACCTACCAGTTGTACTTTATCGCCCACCTGGTCGGTCAATTTCTTCCAGCCAGTCCAGTCACTTTCTGCCATTCCATCTTCAAGAGAAATGATGGGATACTTCTTCACCCAGTTAATCCAGTAATCAGCCATCTCTTCTGGCTTTCAATTTCTTACCCGATGACTTTTTGAAATGGTAGGTTTTGGTTTTTGCGTCATAAAACTCAGAAGCGGCAGGATCTAACGCTATGAAAATATCTTTGCCGGGCTTGTAGCCAGCACGCTCAATAGCTTTAAGTACAATCTCAATAGCTTCTTCATTAGACTTGATATTTGGAGCAAATCCTCCTTCATCACCTACATTGGTGGAGAGTCCTTTTTCGTGTAACACCTTTTTTAACGTATGGAAAACAGAAGCACCCATATGCAAGGCTTCAGAAAAAGTATCGGCACCCACCGGCATAACCATAAACTCCTGGAAATCGATAGAGTTGTCCGCATGACTACCACCGTTTAAGATATTCATCATTGGTACAGGCAAGGTGTTCGCGTTTACACCTCCAATATATCTGTATAACGATTGACCAGATTCCATTGCAGCAGCCTTGGCCACTGCGAGGGAGGTACCAAGAATTGCATTGGCACCCAGCTTACCTTTGTTGGCAGTGCCATCCAGTTCAATCATTATTTTATCAACTAAATTCTGATCGAAAACCGAAATGCCAATAACCTCAGATGCTATTTTTGTATTTACGTTTGCAACGGCTTTGAGCACTCCTTTACCCATATATTTCTTCTTGTCACCATCACGCAATTCAACGGCTTCATGAGTACCTGTGGAAGCACCCGATGGAACGGCAGCTCTTCCAAATGCACCAGAAACGGTTACTACATCTACTTCTACTGTGGGATTGCCACGGCTATCAAGAATCTGACGGGCGTGAACACTTTCAATTAAACTCATAATAATTTCGTTTTAAATGGTAAATGATTTTCGGGTTAGTTATTAACAGGTATCTCTTGTTTAATCATTGATAAAAACTGATCAAACAGGTAACGGCTATCATGCGGGCCGGGTGAAGCTTCAGGATGGTATTGTACTGAAAATGCTTTCTTGCTTTTCAAACGTATACCCATGATTGTATTGTCATTGAGGTGAACATGCGTTACTTCAACATCTGGGTTTTTATCGATATCTTTTTCACTTACTGCAAACCCATGATTCTGAGAAGTCATTTCTCCCAGGCCGGTTATCAGATTTTTAACCGGATGATTGAGACCCCGATGTCCGTGATGCATTTTATAGGTAGAAATACCAACTGCAAGTGCAAGCAGTTGATGGCCGAGGCAAATCCCGAAGACCGGTTTGCCTGACTTCAGAATTTCTTTCACGGTATGTATTGCATAGTCCATAACCGATGGGTCACCAGGTCCATTGGAAATAAAAAAACCATCCGGTTGCCAGGCATTCATTATATCAAAAGTTGTTCTGGCAGGAAACACCTGCACATAACAACCACGATCCGCCAGGTTCTTGAGAATACTTGTTTTAATACCCACATCCAGAGCCGCCACTTTTATGGTTGCTTCAGGATCACCGAAAAAATAGGATTTCGAAGTACTCACTATTGAAGAAAGCTCAAGGCCATTCATCGATGGCACTTTCTTTATTTCTTCTTTCAATTGCTCTGGTGAAAGTTCAGATGAAATAATTGCGTTCATCGCGCCTTTACTTCTAATGTAGCGAACCAGCATTCTGGTATCTATATCTGTTATTCCGACAACATTATTTTTTTCGAGATAAGTCTGTAAACTTTCCTTTGCTGTCTTCCGGCTAAACTCATCTGAAAATTCATTCACCACAATGCCACTTATTTTTGGTGATGATGATTCCTGCTCCTCATCAACAGTGCCATAATTACCAATATGGGCGGTTGTGTTTACGATGATCTGGCCGTAATAGGAAGGATCGGTATAAATCTCCTGATAGCCTGTCATTCCGGTGTTAAAACAAATTTCACCTCCGGAAGTGCCTCGTTTGCCAATGGATTTGCCTTCAATAAGAAAGCCGTCTTCGAGGAGTAGATATGCCTTGTCTCTCAATGGATTAAAGGGTAAATGGTTAACAAAAATAGTTCACGTTTAAGCTCTGAACGATATTATGGTCATTAAAATTTAAACAACCGATTTCGAAACACTATTTAGTCAATAAAAAAGGGATTGAACAATGTCCAATCCCCTTTTCTTATATTCAGAAAGCATCATTAGCTTTTCTTTTTTGCGGCTCTTTTCGGCTTTGCAGTCTCTTCAGATGGAGCTTGCTCAGCTACTACTTCGGCCTCGTCAGCCTTTTTAGGTTTGCGGCCTCTACGGGTCTTGGCTTTCTTCTCAGCGCCTTCTTTCTTGTAGAGATCATTGAAATCAACCAACTCTAGCAGACACATTTCGGCAGCATCACCCAAGCGGGCCTCACCCAGTTTAATGATTCTGGTGTATCCACCTGGACGGTCAGCAGTGCGACCTGCTACTTCGCCAAAAAGGGCTATCACAGATTCCTTATTTTGCAGATAAGACATAACCGTTCTGCGAGAATGGGTAGTGTTATCCTTAGCTTTTGTAATCAAAGGTTCAACGTACTTTTTCAGTGCTTTTGCTTTGGCTACGGTGGTGGTTATCCGCTTATGCAATATCAGCGAAGATGCCATATTGGAAAGAAGTGCATGGCGGTGTGCCGACTTTCTCCCTAAGTGATTTATTTTTTTTCCGTGTCTCATGATGATTAATCTTCTTCAAGTTTATACTTGCTGAGATCCATGCCAAAGGTGAGGTTCTTCTCAGCTACTAATTGTTCTAATTCGGCCAGCGACTTCTTACCAAAGTTTCTGAATTTCATCATGTCTGAAATATCAAGCTGAACAAGATCAGCAAGCGTTTTCACATCAGCAGCCTTCAGACAGTTGTAGGCACGTACTGATAAATCAAGATCATGAAGTTGAGTCTTTAACAGCTTGCGCATGTGCAGCATCTCTTCGTCAACCTGCTCTACTTCGCTATCCTTACCGGTTTCGAGTTCGATTGACTTGTCAGAGAATAATCTGAAATGCTGAATCAAAATAAATGCAGCACCTTCAAGGGCCTTCTCAGGATGTATTGATCCGTCTGTCTCTATATCAACCAGTAATTTTTCATAATCTGTCTTCTGTTCAACACGGGTGTTTTCAACACTGTATTTCACATTCTTAACAGGAGTGAAAATGGCATCGATAGGAATAAAACCAAATACCTGCTCATTCGGCTTGTTCTCTTCCGCAGGAAGATAACCTCTGCCTTTCTCTATAGTCAACTCAATTTCAAATTGAGATGTCTCATCAAGATTACAGATAACATGATCTGCATTAAGAACCTCAAAAGAGGAAGTAAACCTGGTAATGTCACCTGCTTTAAATTGCTTCTGTTTCTTAATGCTTACCGTAATCTTATTATCAAAATTATCAGTAATCTTCTTGAGACGTACTTGCTTCAGGTTTAGAATAATCTCAGCAACATCTTCTACTACACCTTCTATGGTTGAAAATTCATGTAACACGCCAGGAACCTTGATTCCAGTTATAGCATAACCTTCCAGTGAGGACAATAGGATTCTGCGTAACGCGTTGCCAATGGTTACACCGTAACCTTTTTCAAGAGGTTTGAATGTAAAGAGACCATGGAAATCATCTGATTTCTCCATCACCACTTTCTCCGGCATTTGAAATGCTAATATTGACATATGCGGTTTATTATAAGTTGAGAATTACTTAGAGTACAATTCAACGATTAACTGCTCATTGATATTTTCTGGGATATCCTCCCTTGGCGGAAGATTAATCAGTTTACCTGACATCTCACTACCATCCCACTCTAACCAATTATATTTTTTGGCACTCTGAACAGACAAGGAATATGTGATTGTCTCCAGTGATTTTGATTTTTCACGTACAGCTACTACATCCCCGGCACGCAGACTCACCGATGGGATATTTACCACATCACCATTTACTGTAATGTGTTTGTGTACCACCAATTGACGAGCCGCCCTGCGTGTTGGAGCAATCCCTAAACGGTAAACGGTATTATCAAGTCTTGACTCGAGCATCTGAAGCAACACCTCACCGGTGACACCTTTTTTACGCGATGCCTTATCAAAAATATTTTCAAACTGACGCTCCAGAACACCATAGATATACTTGGCCTTCTGCTTTTCTGCCAGCTGGGTAGCATATTCAGACTGCTTACGCTTTTTACCTTTTCCATGCATTCCTGGAGGATAGTTCTTCTTTTGAAGCGCTTTACTCTCGCCCAGGATTGGCTCATTAAATCTTCGGGAGATTCTGGCTTTGGGGCCGATGTATCTTGCCATGACTTATTCTTTGTCTTTAAAATTTAAACTCTTCTTTTCTTGGGAGGACGGCAACCATTATGTGGCATCGGGGTCAAATCCTTAATTACGGTTACCTCAATACCAGAAGCCTGAATGCTGCGGATAGCAGATTCACGACCGGCACCAGGGCCCTTCACGAATACCTCTACTTTACGCAACCCTAGTTCGAAAGCCTTAGTAGCACACTCCTGAGCAGCAACCTGTGCAGCATACGGAGTATTTTTCTTAGAGCCTTTGAAACCCATTTTACCTGCTGAAGCCCATGATACAACCTGTCCGGTAGTATTAGTCATGGCAATAATTATGTTATTGAAGGTGGCACGAATGTGGGCTTGGCCTACGGCCTCCACATTTACCACACGCTTCTTACTTTTATCCTTCTTTTTTTCGACTGTTGGTGCTGCCATACAGAAAAGTTTATTGTCGTTTAGTGATTATTACCCTTTAGTTGCCTTCTTCTTGTTGGCTACCGTCTTACGCTTTCCTTTACGGGTGCGAGCGTTGTTCTTGGTAGTTTGTCCACGCACAGGCAATCCCTTGCGATGGCGAAGTCCTCTGTAACATCCGATGTCCATCAATCGCTTAATGCTAAGCTGAACTTCTGATTTAAGAGCTCCTTCAATTTTAAATTGCTCAGCAATGGCTGCACGAATCGCATTGGATTCCTCATCGTTCCATTCCTTCGCCTTCTTGTCCAGATTAACACCAACTTTATGTAGGATATTTTGAGCCGATCTGCGGCCAATACCATAAATGTAAGTCAGGGCGATTTCGCCTCTTTTGTTATCCGGAATATCTACACCAGCAATACGTGCCATAATTATCCTTGTCTTTGTTTATATCTTGGATTCTTCTTGTTGATTACAAACAACTTGCCTTTGCGTCTGATGATCTTGCAATCAGCGCTCCGTTTCTTTATAGATGCTCTTACTTTCATCTTATTTGTATCTAAATGTTATCCTTCCTTTAGTTAAATCATATGGTGACATTTCCAATCGTACTTTGTCGCCTGGCAAAATGCGGATGTAGTGCATCCTCATCTTACCTGAAATATGTGCCAGCACTTCATGGCCGTTTTCCAACTGCACCCTGAACATTGCATTGGACAACGCTTCCAATATTGTTCCGTCTTGTTCTATCGACTTTTGTTTCGCCACTTGAATGAATAAGCTTCTTCTAAATATTCGTGTGTTGTCAATACTTCCGTTCTGTCTGTCAATACTGCCACCATGTGCTCAAAATGAGCTGATGGTTTGCGATCCATGGTGCGAATGGTCCAGCCATCACGCTCCTGAACTACATTTTTAGTTCCCATGTTGATCATAGGCTCTATGGCGAAAACCATTCCGGACTCAATCTTCACTCCTTTTCCCCGCTTACCATAATTTGGTACCTCCGGGTCTTCATGAAGATTCTTTCCAACACCATGACCAACCAGTTCCCTTACCACTCCGTAACCAAACTGCTCTACATAGTTTTGAATAGCAAAACCAATATCACCAATCCGGTTTCCCACTTTCGCCTGATCGATACCGAGATATAATGAATTATATGTTCGGGTAAGCAGATCGATTGCTTCTGGTTTTACACCCTCTAAAGGATACGTGTAGGCAGAGTCGCTATGAAATCCCTTATAAAGAACTCCACAGTCGATAGAAATGATATCACCTTCTTTTACTTCATAATTGCCAGGAAATCCATGCACCACTACCTCATTTACTGAGATACACAGCGAGGCAGGGAAACTTCCTCCATAATTCTTAAAAGAAGGCACTCCATGATGGTCACGAATAAACTCCTCGGCAACTTAATCCAGATCTTTCGTTTTCACCCCGGGTTTTATCCTTTTGGCTACTTCCGCATGCGCTTTTCCTAAGATTTGCGCACTCTCTTTAATTATCTGAATTTCCTCGTCCGTCTTTAAGTGAACCATTCAACTTCAAGCCGCAGCAAACTGAGAACGTCCTTTTACTCTTCCTGACTTCATCATTCCTTCATAATGCCTCATCAACAGGTAACTCTCAATCTGCTGAAGTGTGTCTAAGCACAACACCCACCAGAATCAAAAGAGAGGTTCCACCGTAGAATTGGGCAAAATTCTGCGTTATTCCTGCTCTCACCGCAAAAGCGGGAAGAATAGCAACGGCCGCTAAGAAAATGGCACCTGGTAAAGTAATCTTTGATAAAATACTATCTATAAATTCAGCAGTTTGTTTTCCGGGTTTGATACCAGGAACAAAACCACCATTTCTTTTCAAATTGTCAGCAATGTCATTGGATGGAACTGTGATTGCTGTGTAGAAGAATGTGAATACAAGAATCAAAATCCCAAACAAAAGATTATACTGCCATGATGTAAAGTCAGCGAAAGTAGATCCTACATAAGCGCCTACATCGCTATCTCTCCAGATTTGTGCAACCAACGGAGGTATAAACATCAACGCCTGAGCAAAGATGATTGGCATTACACCAGCTGAATTAAGCTTCAATGGAATAAAATCACGCTTTCCACCATACAATTTATTTCCTACAACCTGCTTTGCATATTGAACGGGAATTCTTCTTGTTGCCTGAGTCAAAGCAATTACGCCAACGACCACGAAGAAGAGAGCCAGGATTTCAATGATGAATAACAACATTCCATTCATACCCTTTGCATCTATCTCCTGATATATTGCAGCCGGGAAACGTGATACGATACCAATCATGATCAACATACTGATACCGTTTCCAATACCCTTGTCAGTGATACGCTCACCTAACCACATGCAGAACATAGTGCCTGCAACAAGGATAATAATAGAACTTACCGTAAAGAATATGCCAGGGTTTAGAATTGCTTCAGCATTCACTGTGGCCCTGATGTAACCATATGACTGAGCTGCTGTAATCAGAATGGTAAGTACGCGTGTAAACTGATTCAATTTCTTACGACCACTGTCACCTTCCTTTTGAAGTTTAGTGAAATGAGGAACAGCCACTGTCAACAATTGAACAACGATGGATGCAGAAATATAAGGCATGATTCCCAATGCAAAGATGGAAGCTCTGCTAAACGAACCACCGAGGAAGGTGTTCAGCAAATCAAAGATACCACCTTGTGTTCCGGAGAGTAAATTAGGATCAATACCAGGAAGAACGATATAAGATCCTAAACGGAAAATGATCAGGAATCCTATTGTATTGAGGATTTTAGTCCTCAGGTCCTCTATTGAAAAGATGTTCTTTATGGTTGTAAAGAAACGCTTCATTATTTCACAGTTGTGGCGGTGCCGCCTAAGTTTTCAATTGCTTTTGTTGCGGTAGTGGAGAAGGCATGAGCCTCAACACTTACTTTTGATTTCAACTCACCGCGTCCTAATATTTTAATACTGTCTTTCTTGCCGACAATTCCATTATCTACCATCAGTTGAACTGTGATGGAAGGAGCGCTTGTCTTTTGAGCAAGATCTTCTAAAGCATCCAGATTGATGGCTTTGAAGTATACCTTATTATTATTCTTGAAACCAAACTTAGGAATACGTCTTTGAAGCGGCATCTGACCACCTTCAAATCCGAATTTCTTGTGATAACCAGAACGAGACTGGGCTCCTTTATGACCACGGCCCGCGGTGCTACCACCAGAACCTTGACCTCTTCCGAGTCTCTTGTTATTTTTTACCGCTCCATCAGCCGGTTTGAGTGTATGCAGCTTCATGTTATAATTCGGTTACGCTCACTAAGTGTTTTACTTTTTTCACCATGCCCTGAATCTGAGGAGTATATTCTACCTCAACAGAACGATGAACTTTGCCTAATCCCAATGATTGAATCGTTCTCAATTGAGTTTCAGGTCTTTTTATGGTACTGCGGGTTTGAGTAATTCTAACTTTTGCCATGACTCTTATCCGTTGAAAACTTTTGATAATGAAACTCCACGATTGCGTGCAATTGTTTGAGGATCACGCATGGTAGTCAATGCCTTGAAAGTAGCTTTCACCACGTTGTGAGGATTTGAAGATCCCTTGGACTTTGCCAATACATTGTGTACACCGGCACTTTCCAAAACAGCGCGCATCGCACCACCTGCAATAACACCTGTTCCAGGAGAAGCTGGCTTCAATAATACAAAGCCACCACCGAATTTACCAAGTGATTCATGTGGAACAGTACCTTTAATAATAGGCACTTTCACCAAATGCTTCTTGGCATCATCAATACCTTTGGTAATTGCATCGGTTACTTCATTGGCTTTACCAAGACCGTAACCTACAACTCCATTACCATCTCCTACCACCACGATGGCAGCGAAGCTGAATCTTCTACCACCTTTCACCACTTTGGCTACTCGCTGGATTGCTACCACTTTTTCTTTCAGGTCGATTTCACTCGCCTTTACTGTGCTGACGTTACTTTGTGTCATGCTCTTTTAGAATTTTAATCCACCTTCTCTGGCACCTTCAGCCAAAGCCTTGATATTACCATGATAGAGATAACCATTGCGATCAAAAACTATTTCTTTCACACCGCTGGCTATTGCCTTTTCAGCTACCTTCTTTCCAACATTCTTAGAGATGTCGATATTAACACCACCTTTTTTATCAAGTTCAATAGAAGAACTTGCCGTGATCGTATGCCCTTTAGAATCATCAATGATCTGAGCATAGATTACTTTGTTGCTGCGGAACACGGACAAACGAGGTCTGTCTGATAGTGCCCTCCATATTTTTACGGATTCCTTTCTTAATCCGCTCTCTTCTATTCTTAATATTTGCCATGACTAACTATTATTTAGCAGCTGCTTTACCAGCTTTTCTACGAACAAATTCACCGACAAAACGAATACCTTTTCCTTTGTAAGGTTCAACGCTGCGCAATGATTTAATCTTTGCTGCAACCTGACCAATCAATTGCTTATCAATACCTTCCAGGGTAATTGTAGGGTTTTGACCTTTTTCCTGGGTGGCTACAACTTTCAAGTTCAGAAGGTATACCAACAATAACACTGTGCGAATAGCCCAAGCTCAAATCCAATACATTGCCTTGAGCAGTTGCTTTATAACCTACACCTATCAATTCTAATTGTCTCTTATATCCATTGCTTACACCTTCCACCATATTTGCTATGAGTGAACGATATAAACCATGCATTGCTTTATGACGCTTCTGTTCTGTAGGACGCTGTACAACCACTTCTCCATTCTCTAAAGTAATTTTAAAGTCAGGATCAACTGAATTGCTTCAATTCACCTTTAGGACCTTTTACAGTCACCACATGATCTGTTCGGAATGAAAATGTTACGCCTTTTGGAAGTTGAATTGGTAATCTACCTATACGTGACATGATCTTTCAATTAATAGATGTAACACAAAACTTCACCACCCACATTCAATGCCTTGGCTTCCTTATCAGTAATTACACCTTTCGATGTAGAAAGGATTGCAATACCAAGTCCGTTAAGAACTTTAGGCAAACTATCTGCTCCTTTGTATTGACGTAAACCCGGAGTACTTACGCGGTGCAATTTTGTAATTGCAGACTCTTTGGTCTCTGGATTGTACTTCAAGGCAATTTTGATGTTGCCTTGTTTATTGTCGGTGTCCTCAAACTTATAATTGAGGATATAACCTTTATCAAAAAGCACCTTTGTTACCTCCTTCTTAATGTTGGAAGCAGGAACTTCTACCACACGGTGACGTGCCTTTATGGCGTTGCGCAACCGAGTTAAATAATCTGCTATTGGATCCGTTGTTTTCATTTGACTTATTTAAAAAGCAAACCCGTTTTTTGGAACGGGCTGCAAAGATATATAACAATTTCTGTTATTCAAAACTGTTATCTGGTTTCGTTCCCGACCTGGATACTCAGTATTCTAATATGTATGTAAAGCGCTTACCAGCTTGCTTTTGTCAAACCAGGAATTTTACCCTCGTTTGCCATTTGGCGGAACTGGTTACGGCAAAGGCCAAACTTGCTCATGTAGCCACTTGGGCGACCTGTAAGTTTGCATCTGCTGCGTAAACGAACAGCTGAAGAACTTCTGGGAAGTTTATCCAACACCTTCCCAATCTCCGGCTGCCTTCAACGCTTTTACGTTTTGCAGCATAACGTGCCACTAACTTTTCCTTTTTCTTGTCTCTCGCGATGATTGATAATTTTGCCATCGAATCAATTAATTTTTATTTACAAAAGGCATTCCCAACGCTTTCAGCAACTCATAACTTTCTTCATCAGAAGCCGCTGAAGTCACAAAAGTGATATCCATTCCATTGATCTTGCTCACCTTATCGATTGAAATCTCAGGAAAAATGATTTGTTCTTTCACACCCAGCGTATAGTTGCCACGTCCGTCAAAACCTTTATCGCTTACACCCTTGAAATCACGAACACGGGGAAGAGCCACGTTCATCAAACGATCCATGAATTCATACATACGATCGCCACGCAAAGTAACTTTTGCACCGATCGCCTGATCTGAACGAAGTTTAAAGTTTGAAATATCTTTCTTAGAGCGTGTAGCCACTGCCTTCTGACCGGTAATGGTTGTTAATTCCTCAACACCAACATCAATCAATTTTTTGTCAGCCACAGCTGCACCAATTCCTTTGTTGATGCAAATCTTTTCAATTTTAGGTACCTGCATTACCGACTTATACTGAAATTTCTCTTTCAGGCCGGGAACGATTTCCGTCAGGTACTTTTCTTTTAATCTGGGAGTTGCCATTACTTTATTAATTCTCCTGTTTTCTTTGAATATCTCTGAAGCTTACCTTTCTCATTAAGCTTTCTTCCTGTTCTGGTTGGTTTGCTATTGGAAGGTTCTACCAACATCAGATTACTGATGTGAATAGTTCCTTCCATTTTCTTGATTCCACCTTCAGGCTTACCTGCAGATGGCTTCTGATGTTTAGTCACCATATTGATGCCTTCTACAATCGCGCGGTTTTTCTCAGCAAAAACCTCTAACACTTTTCCGGTTTTTGTTTTGTCGTCACCGGCCAGCACCACTACCATATCTCCTTTACGGATATGTAATTTAGGCTGCTTATTAAATTTTCTTTCCATGATCTTATAGAACTTCTGGTGCTAATGAAACGATTTTCATGAACTGTTTCTCTCTTAACTCACGGGCAACCGGACCGAAAATACGTGTGCCACGAGGTTCATCCTGAGGATTCAAAAGAACAACTGCATTATCTTCAAAACGAATATATGAACCATCCTTTCTTCTGATTTCTTTTTTGGTGCGAACAATAACTGCCTTCGATACAGTTCCTTTCTTAATCTGGCTGGTAGGAATTGCGGACTTTCACTGTCACAACAATTTTATCACCCACGCTGGCGGATGCCTCTTCTGGTTCCACCCAATACGTGCATACAAAGAACTTCTTTGGCACCACTATTGTCTGCTACGTTAAGTCTACTTTCTGTCTGTATCATAGTTACTTCGCCTTTTCAATGATTTCAACCAATCTCCATCTCTTGCTTTTGCTCAACGGGCGAGTTTCCATGATGCGAACAGTATCACCGATACCTGCCTCATTTTTTTCATCGTGAGCCATGAACTTGGTCGTTTTGTTCATGAATTTTCCATAGATAGGGTGCTTCACCTTGCGGTCAATTGCAATCGTGATTGACTTAGTCATCTTATTGCTAACCACTTTTCCTACACGTTCTTTTCTTAGGTTTCTTGCCGTCTCCATGAGAAATTACTTTTGAGTTTCTTTTGCTTTTAATTCTGTCTTCAAGCGGGCAATCAGCCTGCGTGTTTCCTTTATTCTCATTGGGTTTTCAATCGCTGAAACCTGATGAGCAAATTTCATCTTGCGCAAAGCTTCTGCTTCACTTCCAATTTTCTCGTTCAGCTCCGCTAAAGTCAATCCTTTAATCTCTGCGTTTTTCATTTTGCTGCTTGTTCTACGTAATCTCTTCTAACAGTAAACTTTGTCTTGATCGGAAGCTTTCCATCAGCTAAAGCCAATGCTTCTTTTGCAGTAGCCTCAGTAACACCACCTGCTTCAAACAAGATGGTACCTGGCTTAATCACTGCTACCCAATATTCAGGAGCTCCTTTACCTTTACCCATACGCACTTCTGCAGGCTTGCGGGTAATCGGCTTATCAGGGAAAACCCTGATCCAAACCTGACCTTCACGCTTCATTGCACGGGTAACTGCTACCCTGGCTGCTTCTAACTGACGGGCTGTGAGCCAGCATGGCTCCAAAGCTTTCAATGCAAATGATCCGAAGGCGATGGAATGACCACGAGTGGCGCTTCCCTTCGTTTTCCCTTTTTGCATTTTTCTGAATTTCGTCCGCTTGGGCTGTAACATGATTTACTATCTTTTAAAGTCCTCTAATTATTTTCTTCTGTCTCCTGACTTCTCTCCTCTTCCACCACGATCATCTCTCCTCCACGATCACTTCTTCCACCACGATCACGGTCTCCACCTCTTCTTCTATCTCCACCACCTTGCTGACCTCCTTTGCTTTCTCCTGGAGCATTACTTACTACACCTACGTTAGGTGATAAGTCACGCTTACCGTATACTTCACCTTTGAAGATCCATACTTTGATACCAATCTTTCCATACACAGTCTGTGCTTCAGAAATTGCATAGTCGATATCAGCACGAAGTGTGTGAAGAGGAATACGTCCTTCTTTATACTGTTCGGTACGCGCCATATCAGCTCCAGCCAAACGGCCAGACAATTTCACTTTAATACCTTCTGCACCTACTCTCATGGTAGAAGCAATTGCTTGCTTCATCGCTCTACGGTAAGAAATTCTTGCTTCAAGTTGCTGAGCAATTGATTCACCCACCAATCTTGCATCCAATTCAGGACGCTTGATTTCGAAGATATTGATCTGAACATCCTTGTTGGTGAGCTTCTTCAATTCTTCTTTAATCTTATCAACTTCAGTACCACCTTTTCCAATTACTACACCAGGACGGGCTGTATGGATAGTAAGTGTGATTCTTTTCAAGTGTGCGTTCAATAACAACTTTGGAGATGCCGCCTTTTTGAATACGAGCATCAATATATTTTCTGATCTTTTGATCTTCTACCAGTTTATCAGCGAAGTTATTTCCACCAAACCAGCTGGAATCCCATCCACGGACGATACCTAATCTGAATCCTACAGGGTTAATCTTCTGTCCCATTATTCTTTAGTTTCTTTTGGTTCTGACTTAGCTACTTCAGCCTTTGCAGGCATGCGATCAACCACCAAGTGTAACATGGTTAGATCTTTTTCTGATCCGGTGTGCACTACCCTGAGGGGCAGGACGCAGACGCTTTAACTGACGACCACCATCTACGAAAACTTCTTTCACAAAAAGGTCAGCTTCTTCAAGCTTCACATCGCTGTTTTTAGCTTCCCAGCTGCTGATTGCTGAAAGAAGAAGTTTCTCCATTTTAGCTGAAGCATGCTGTGCTTCATACTTAAGTATGCTCAACGCTCTGCTAACTCTTTCACCACGGATCAAATCTGCCACCAATCTCATCTTACGAGGTGAAGAAGGAACATTTTTCAAATAAGATGTTGCAGGTCCTTGCTTTGCAGCCTCTTTCACTGCCGCGATCTTTTCTCTTTTCAGAACTGATCCTTTCTTTTTCTTAGTTGTTTCCATACCTGGAATTCTTAACTTTTTTTATTAGGACTTGTTATTTCCTGAGTGTCCTTTGAACGTACGGGTAGGAGCAAATTCTCCTAACTTATGTCCAACCATGTTTTCAGTTACATACACAGGAATAAACTTATTTCCGTTATGCACTGCGAACGTGTGACCGATGCAATCAGGAGTTATGGTAGATCTGCGTGACCAGGTTTTGATCACAGACTTCTTACCAGCTTGTTCCATAGTCTGCACCTTCTTTGCCAAGCGTGCATCTAAATAAGGACCTTTCTTAATTGACCTTCCCATAATTATTTCTTCCTTCTAGCAATGATTAAACCATCAGAATATTTCTTAGGATGACGCGTCTTCTTGCCTTTCGACAATAAGCCGTTTCTTGAGCGTGGATGACCTCCTGAAGCTCTACCTTCACCACCACCCATCGGGTGATCGACAGGGTTCATGGCAACCGGCCTGGTGCGAGGACGAACACCTCTCCAACGACTGCGACCTGCCTTTCCAACACTTTCGTTCATGTGCTCTGCATTTGATACCGTTCCTACAGTAGCAAGGCAATTCACAAGTACATTACGTAATTCACCAGAAGGCATCTTCAACGTTGCATAAACTGCTTCACGCGCCACCAACTGTACAAATGAACCGGCACTGCGGGCTATCGATGCGCCACGACCTGGCTTTATCTCTACATTATGAATAACTGTACCAATAGGAATTTTAGAAAGAGGAAGTGCATTTCCAACTTCAGGAGCGATGTCTGTACCTGAAATCAAAGTCTGACCTACTTTTATTCCTTGTGGTGCGATGATGTATGACTTAACACCATCAGCATAGTAAATTTTAGCGATACGAGCCGTCCTTGAAGGATCGTACTCGATTGACTTTACAACAGCAGGAATGTCGAAACGATCGCGTTTGAAATCAATCATACGTGTTTTTTGCTTATGACCACCACCAATGTAGCGCATGGTCATTTTTCCTGTGTTATTACGACCACCCGTTTTCTTCAGGGTAAAGAGCAGCGACTTCTCTGGCTTGGTTTCCGTAATATCTTCAAAACCAGGAGACAACCTGTGACGGGTGCCTGCGGTAATTGGTCTAAGTTTCTTCAACGCCATTGCTCAAATATTATACGTTGCTATAAAAATCAATTACTTCTCCTTCAGCCAGCGTAACGATGGCCTTCTTGTAACTGGCCTTGCGACCAGACAAAACACCTGCCTTCGTAAAACGAGACTTGAATTTTCCCAACACGTTTATCGTATTTACACGAGCCACGTTGACACCGTACATTTTCTCTACGGCATTCTTAATTTCTACCTTGTTCGCTTCGCCAGCTACAATAAAGCCATACTTACCTTTTTCATTCAAGGCAGAAACTTTTTCAGTAACCAGGGGACTTTGTAATATGCTCATGGTATTACTGTTTATTTAAAAGGTTATCAATCTTACTCAATGAGCTTTCAACCAAAATCAATTGCTCTGCATTCATCACATCATACGTATTGATCTGATCGGCTGTAACAATCTTGGCATTTTGAATATTTCTGCCAGAAAGAACGATACTGCTATTTGCTTCCGGAAGAACAAGAAGAGTCTTCTTTCCATCCAATGAAAGCGACTTAAGCATCGCTAAATACTGTTTGGTCTTGGGAGCTGCAAAGTTGAAGTCTTCAACCACAGCAATCATGTTATCCTTAGCCTTATAGGCCAGCGCTGATTTACGTGCAAGATCCTTTACTTTCTTGTTCAATTTGAAATGAATAATCTCTTGGCTGAGGACCGAATACACGACCACCACCTTTATACTGTGGGTTCTTGATGTTACCTGCACGGGCACCACCGGTACCTTTTTGTTTCTTGAGCTTTCTGGATGAACCTGATATCTCATTACGCTGCTTAGACTTGTGAGTTCCCTGGCGCTGATTGGCGAGATAAGCTTTTAACATCTAACCAAATCGCATGGTCATTGGGTTCTATGCCGAAAACCTCATTGTCGAGGCTTATTTTACGGCCGGTGCTTTCACCGCTGTATTTTACAACTGCTATGTCCATTACTTCTGCAGGATTATGGTTGAATTCTTTGCACCAGGAACAGAGCCACTAACCAAAATCAGATTTTTATCTGCTATGATTTTAATAACCTCCAAGATTCATGGTCTTCACACGATCAGTACCCATGCGGCCCGGAAGACGCTTTCCTTTGATTACACGAGACGCAAATGATGCGTTACCCATGGAACCAGGAGCACGCAAGCGGTTATGCTGACCGTGGGTTTGACCACCGACACCGGCAAATCCGTAACGTTTTACAACGCCCTGAAATCCTTTTCCTTTTGAAGTGCCTACTGCATCCAGAAAGTCTCCTTCTGCAAATACATCTTGCACATTGATCTCTTTCCCTAATTCAACGATGCCATCAAACTCCTTACGGAAATCTCTGAATTCAACAATCGCTTTTTTGGGTGTCGTGTTGGCTTTTTTGAAATGACCAACCAGCGGCATGGTGGTGTTCTTCTCTTTCTTCTCTCCGAAAGAAAGTTGAACAGCCCTGTACCCATCTGTCTCAGCGTTCTTCACCTGAGTAACTACACATGGGCCAGCCTCGATGACAGTTACAGCTATATTCTGGCCATCTGGGCCAAATACGCTTGTCATTCCTATTTTACGTCCTATTATTCCAGGCATGGTTGAAACCTATTTTGCTTGTTTTTTACCCGTTTTGCGGGTTTTGTACCGCAAAAAGGACTGCAAAGATAGGAACTAAAGCTTAGGTAGCAAGAACCGGTTTCAAAAAAATATAGGAATTTGGATATCATCACCCCTAAGTAAATTAATTAATACATAAACAATTGATAAACAGATCATTAATTAAATTACACTAAACCATTTTATTTCAGGCGGAAAGACTGATGCATCATTATTTTTCTCAAAGATGAAAAAGGGCTTACTTTTCGGGTCAATTGCGAACATCCCTGATGAATCGAGAAAAATACTGGAAAGAAGGCCTGATTTTGAGTTTCATTTTCTTGTTTCTTTTTGTGGCAGATGTGTTGACAGGTAGTGTTTCTATTCCGATCAGGGAAGCTTTATCCTCGCTCAAGGGAGAACCTACAATCTTCTCGGACATATTGCTTCAATTCCGGTTGCCCAAAGCTATAACTTGTGTGCTGGCCGGTGGCGCACTGGCTACCGGTGGGCTTCTCATGCAAACACTTTTCAGAAATCCACTGGCCGGCCCGGATGTGCTTGGCCTTAAGCTCCGGAGCGAGTCTGATGGTGGCTATCGTGGTTTTTATTGGGCAGTCAGGCAAGGGGCCAGGTCTTATGATAGTTAATAATCCCTGGAGCATTGCATTTAGCGCCAGCATAGGTAGTGGACTTATTTTTATTTTAATAATAGCCATCGCACAATATGTAAGGGATAATACCTCGCTTTTAATTATTGGTTTAATGGTGAGCGCTGTTACCTCTTCGCTGGTAAGCGTACTGCAATTTATCGGCAGGGCAGAGGATCTGCAGACATTTATGATCTGGACACTTGGAAACGTGGGGAGTACCAGCTGGAATGAACTTCTGGTTCTCTTCATTGTAGTGTTTAGCGGAATCACCATTGCTTACCTCTCAAGCAAATCATTAAACAGCTGGCTTTTAGGAGAAAATTACGCACAGGGACTGGGTATGAAGACTGGCCCAATCCCGATTTTGGATTGTTATCGGCACCGGTTTGCTTACCGGTGCGGTAACTGCATTTTGTGGTCCTATTGCCTTTGTTGGATTGGCCGTTCCTCATCTGGTCCGTCTTGTGGTTCCTACTACGAATCACAAGATCCTGATACCTTCAGTAATTTGTGGAGGAGCAAGCTTGCTACTGTTATGCGACTTGCTCACACAACTTCCCGGCAGCACTCAAATTCTGCCCTTGAATGCTGTAACCTCCTTAGTAGGAGCCCCTGTGGTTATCTGGATGATTATTAAATCAAAACGCATCCGTGTCTGAAATCAAAACCATAGCGCAAACGATCGATTTATCTATTGGCTATAGCAAGGCTGGTAAAGTGCTATGCCTTTTCGAAAAACTGAATCTTACCCTTGCAGCCGGAGAACTTGTTTGTTTCATGGGACCTAATGGAATCGGAAAGAGCTCCCTTATCAGAACACTTGCCGGATTACAAAAGCCCCTGGATGGAAATATCCACATTCCTAAAGAAAAAGCTGTCGCACTGGTGCTCACCGACAAGATCACTGCCAACCATATGAGTGTCTATGACCTAATTTCCTACGGTCGTTATCCATATTTGAACTGGAATATTTCACTAAGCGAAAAAGATCACGCCCTAATCAATGAAGCTATTGCCCTCGTTCATATTGAACCACTTATCAATAAAAGACTTTATGAATTAAGTGACGGCCAGCTCCAGATGGCCATGATCGCAAAAGCATTAACTCAGGACACTCCTATTCTATTGCTGGATGAGCCTACCTCTCATCTGGATTTAAACAACCGGGTGGAAATAATGAACACACTCCGGGAGCTATCAAGAACAGCAGGAAAAGCAATTTTGGTAGCCACCCACGAACTCGACCTGGCCCTGCAAACTGCTGACCTCATCTGGCTCGCCACCCATGACAAAAAGATAAAGGTGGGTATCCCCGAAGACCTTGTACTGGATGGTTCATTTGATCAGGTATTTCAATTTAAAGGCTTTGATTTAAAAACCGGGAAGATGCATCATAAACCTTATCGCAACATTGCAGTTAGCCTAACGGGAGAAGGACATGAATATTTATGGACTAAAAATGCACTGGAGCGGGCAGGATATCAACTGGAAAAAAAATCACCAATTGGCATTATCATCAAGACAGCAGCAGGATCATTATCCTGGGAAATTAATTCTGAAAGGATAAACAACGAATTTACTTCACTTGCCGGATTATTAGACAGCTTAAAATCACTCTATCATTAATATTCGATCAGCTCATCCCCTTCCTGATAGTCAAGGTAATAGAAAACAAGGTCGCACATTTCATCAGTCGAATTCCATCCATAACCAATGTCTATTGCCGGCTGATTGGGATTGACCGGGTTCTCGGTAGTATTGTCATATTTAGCCTCAACAAGTATACGGGAGCCTGCAGGAATTTTTAACATTTTTTTAAATTGATAAGTAGTCTGCCAGTTGAAATCCCAGTTATCAATTTTAATCAAAGGAATTTTTTCACCTTCCAGGGTAATTGCGTAAGCCAGAAATGATTTTCCAATAAAATGCATGTGTGGCATGATTGAAATAAGTGACATGTCACGATAAACCGGATAGTCCATATAGAAGGTTGGCATTCTTTCAGATTCAATATAGAACGGCTGGTTTCTGATATCACTCTCTTTTAAAGTCAGTGTTTTTACTTCACGGTTATTAACCTGCGACTTGGCAAAATAAAGATTGACCGTTGATTTATCCTGTTCAGCTTTTGATGTTGGCGAGTAATGAATATTCAAAATCAAATCAGATCCCTTCTTGATTTTTTTTCCGGTTCCGGGAGGAAAAAAAATTTTTGTATTTCCCGGTACCCATCCGTAAAGAAATTCATCAGCAAGAGGTATCGTTTGAAATTCTTTGATTTTCGGATCCATCTCACTCATTCCATCAATTCCCCGGATTTTTTGAGTGGAGTCAACCATAACCCTGCTGTGATGAACCTGCCTGCGGTTGCCCGGCACAAATTCTACAGCCGATAAATAGGTGTCTGCAGGAAGGTTGGAAGGAATAACAAAAAACCTGAAATCCTCCTGAGCTTTATCGGTTAGCTGGTAGCTGTTAAGCATGGGCAAAACAAGGTCAGGCTTAACATCTTGCGCGTTCAATATAACCTGCGTGTCTTTTGATTTTACTTTCTTGCCTTTTGACAAACCTGTAGCAACCCATTTCTGTATCATTTCAATCTCATCGGGAGATAGCTTTGTCTCGTTGCGAAAAGTCCGATAGGCCGGATCGGCTTTCCAGGGTGGCATGTATCTGGTTTGTGTTACATGGCCTATAAAATTGCCCTTGGCCGCTACCTCCTCATAGCTTTGCAGGCTGAATGGGGCAATTCCACCAGGCCTGTGACACGACACACAATTCTTCTTAATGATAGGTTCTATGTGCAGATAATAGGATGGATTTGTCTGAGCCGAAGCAAGACAGGAAAACAGTGTTAAAAAAATGAGCAAGCCTTGCTTCATAAGTTAAAATCCAGACAAGGAGTCTTAATGCTGATGGTGATCTTTTTTATCGACCGTGGCTCCCTGAATGAAGCAACCGATAGCATCCGTTTTCTTTACTGATGGTTCTTTGCCTTGAAGTGAAGACTCAATAGCCTCAATCAGATAGTGCTCTGTTATTTCCAGCCGATACCTCCCCAGTTCAAAAAACCAGTTATCAATAGCACCCTGATAAATCACATGTTGATTCTTATCTACCAATACTGCTTCAGGTGTTATGGTTGCGCCAAACTTTTTCATCATCAGATGTTTCTTATCATCTACAAACCGGATCATTTCCGGCACCTGATACTCCTGCCGGAAATCATTTGCGCCTTTCTTTGATATTCCTGCTGGGAAATATCCAGTCACCGATATCTGTTGTGCCGAATAGCGTTTTGCCACATCCTTTATGGTGCCCATATACTTTTGGGTAATCGGGCAATCAACAGCCATGAAAATTATTAACTGAAAAGGACCTTGTGGAGAAGAAATATGATGCTCATGCTGACTTTTCGCAATCAACGATAAAAAAAATAAACATAGGAAGGTTAATACCTTCATCTTCTTGAATTAAATTCTTTCAACACCCAACCCTGGCTTATCAGAACAATACATAACGCCATCCTTCAGAATAAAACCACCTTTCACCTCATCGCGACCCAGATCAAGACTGCCGTCAAGATCGATATATTTTGTGTTCGCACAGGCAAACGCAGCGTGAAGTGCAGCGGTAATACTTACGATACCTTCATCATTGCAACCCCAGAACAAATAGATGGCTGACTGCTGAGCTATGTCTGCAATTTTCAATGCCTGACTTATTCCACCGCATTTCATCAACTTTATATTGTAAATACCTGCGGCTACAGGAGGCATCACCAGTTCCAATGCATGTTTAGGTGTGAGTAATGACTCATCAGCGGCAATCACCTTTCTGATCTCCTGAGGAAGTTGCCTCATTTCGTCAACTGATTTTGCCGGCAGTGGTTGTTCAATCAATTCAATATTCAGATGCTTCGTTTTCTGATAAAACTCAATGGTCTGGTTAATATTGTAACCCTGGTTGGCATCAATACGGATCACGAATTGGTTACCAAACTTTTCCCGCAACTTCACTATTCGTTCGATATCCTCATTCAGGTCTCTGCCGAGTTTTACCTTTAGTACAGTAAAACCACGCTCACCATACTCCTGCGCCTCCTTCAAGGTTTCTTCCACATTTTTTATGCCGATTGTATTGGAGGTGGGCATAGATTGAATTTTCTGGCCCAGATATTTAACCAGCGGAACGCCAAGGAATTTTGTGAACGCATCATATAATGCAATGTCCAGCGCAGCCCTCGCTGCAGGGTTGGCTGGAAGTTTTTGCCAGATCTCAAAGGTTAACTGATTGATTTCCCTGATATCTCTTCCGATCAGAAACTGAATGTTGCTTTCGGCCAACGCCTGCATGCATTGATCAAAATTCTCACCGGTTACGTACTCACTTGGATTACCCGAACCGATTCCGGTAAGGCCATTGTCGAGCGTAATCTCAACGAAAGCGTTTAAGACTTCATCAACTGTTTTAAAAGCGATGGTATACGGTTTGGTGTTTTCAAGATCTGCTCTCCAGACTTTAATATTTTTAATTCTCATTTCCGCTTTTTTAAACCTGCGCAATTGATTTCTCTATCATGTCTTTAAAAATTGCTACGAGCCTTTCCACGCCATCTTCAAGTGGCAGGATGACAGGTATGCCGAGTTCCTTTTCCTTTTCAGCGGCATACTCACGCGCATGCTGTTCGGTCATCTTAGCTGTAGTTGATAGTAATGGCAACCGTTGGGGCACCGTATATTTGAATGAGGGCAATCTCATCTTTCAGTTCAGGAATGTAGGCAGGGTAATACTCCATGTCCTTGTATTGCTTGCGCGGAGGATGATGTTGAAGCACTACGGCATTGGCATCGCCCGATACAATCCATTCTGATCCGGCAGGCCCGCTGGGATTTCTTAAAGATGACTGGCCTTCAATAAAAATTATATCGGGCTTAGCTTCTTCCCAGCATTGCACAATAGCGTGCTCCATTTCACCCGAAATAAAATCGTTGAGGGTGCTATCGAACACAAAACCAAATTTTGCACCCTGCATCCAGCCAGTCTGGCCAGTATAAATCATTTCTGCACGATAGCCGGCTCTCTTCATTGCCTCTGTAAGAAATCGTGTAGTTGTTCGTTTGCCAAGCGCGCAATCGGTACCCAAAACTGCAATTTTAGGACAATGCACATTTTTGATTTTCCCAGACCAGAAATGAAGGTCTTTGAGTTTCTTAGGTTTGCGTACATCTATTATTTCCAATCCTCGTGATCTTGCAAAATCGGCCAGCTCAGGAATTTCAGAAATATATTCATGAAGTCCGTTCACCAGACCATAACCATGAATAAGCGCATCTTTCAGAATAGCACGCAGGGAATCAGGGATAAGACCACCTTTGGTTGCTACACCAATGATACAATATTTAGCTTGCTCCGTTGATGATTTCGAAAATTCTTCAATGGTTGCGTATACTGGGATATCCCGGTTTCTTCCGTCCAAGTACCTCACCGGCATCTTTTCCAGGATGTTTTTCATCGATGACTCCAATAATGTTAAACCGATCTGAGCCGCGGATAAGACCGTGGGCTGTTTTGCCGCTGTTTGAGTCCAGATAACCGGCAGTAATTACAATTGCGTTGCTCTTTTGCATAGATTAAATCAGAAAAGCGAAAATTTCGGGTATTAATTATTAATTACAAAAGACTTTACACCAGCTGAGCAATAAAATTACCAGTATGTTGCGCTATGTGATTATTGAGGCTTCAATTTATGCGATTGAAAAAGCCGAACTGAGCAGCTCGAAGGTGGTGTGACCGGTTATCCATTATGATTCTATTGGTCTGTTTTATTTTTTGAAAAATCTACCAACCTGATCGGATAGCCAAGTTGCAATGACAAATAGGAACCGCGGGATCCGATGGTGGCCTCATAATTACCACTCGATAATTGATAGTCAACATCAACAGTTAAAATCTGGCTTAATCCTTGGCTGTATAGCAATGTGAATTGAAAATGATTTTTATGGTAGTTAAAAAACTGTAGGTTAAGCCCCAAAAAAGCAGAAAAGGAATTTCTGCTATTAACAGTATACAAATAAGTGCCAGAAGAAAAGCCTTCCAACTGATTGTCATTGGTGGCAGGCACAACATAATTATAACTTAGTCCTGCAACCAGGCGCAGCTTAAACAAAACCAAATACAAAATATCTTCATTTTTCACACCTGAAATGTTTTCGAGAATGGCGCTTCTTCGTTTCACATTAAACCATTTTTGAGTGCTGAGGTATCTCATAAAACCAACTGGAATCCTTGAGGTATAGCTTGCTACACTTAACCTTCCTTCGAAATTATCTTTATGCCTATCCCCATAGCGAATACTAAAGCCAGTGTCGTCACTTGCCCGCCACCCACCAAATACCATCCACTTGTGATTGACCTGATATTGAAGGCTCATATCAAATGAGGCATTAAAATCGTACGTATTCGGGCTAAAACCGATATCACCTTTTGGCGGGGTAATGCTATACGAAAATGGAAAAGCCATACCCACTGAAGGGGTGATGAATAATTGTCTTTGCCCATCAACAGTATGGGCAGAGAAATAAATTAAAAAGGCAAATATCCTGTAGCCTATCGTCCATGATGTATTCATCTAAATCAAATGGTGTAACTTTGCGCTCATTATTATAAGTTATGATTTTCAATTAAATTAATCATTTTATGAAACTCTTACTCGTTTCCGCGATTGCATTTTGTTTCAGCTATTTAACTTCAGGCCAATCACTCGTGGGCACCTGGCAACTTGTGGATGAGAAAACCTGCTTTCAAAGCCAAATGAAAGAGAGCGATACAGAACTTGAACTGAAGGATGGAATGGGGGCCTCACGTCATTCCGTTGCCAGAATGATTACGTTCAGCAAAAAAGGAACTTACGAGGAGGGAATTTTTTCTCAAGGCAAAAAGAAGGGGAGCGATATAAAAAAATACGACTATCGTGTAACCGGACAGGAACTTCAATTATTGGATAAAAAATCAGGAATGGCAACACAGCAGTTTATCATTGATGAACTGTCTGCCTCCACGTTGCGTTTTCACAATGCATTAAAAGATTGTGAATCTAAAACTTTTACGCGTATAGAATAATATGGCTGAAGAGGTTCTTGCAAAACGGGATATACGCAAACTCAAACTTGAAGAATTAAAGGAGTTCTTCGTGCAACAGGGCGATAAATCATTTCGCGCCCAGCAAGTGTATGACTGGTTGTGGATGAAGTCTGCCAAAAGTTTTGAACAGATGACCAACATTTCACTGGATACCCGTGAGATGCTGAGTCAGCATTTCGTGATCAACCACATCAAAGTGGATAAGATGCAGCGCAGTGAAGATGGCACCATAAAAAATGCCGTTACACTTTACGATGGCATGGTCGTGGAATCAGTGCTGATCCCCACTGAAAAACGAATTACCGCTTGTGTATCATCACAGGTGGGTTGCAGCCTGGCGTGCAAGTTCTGCGCAACCGCAAGATTGAAACGCCAGCGAAATTTAAGTGTTGATGAAATCTACGATCAGGTGGCAGCCATAAAAGAACAGGCAGAATTATTTTATGGAAGGCCGCTGACCAATATTGTATTCATGGGCATGGGCGAACCACTTCTTAATTATGCCAACGTGATTGGTGCCATTGAAAAGATTACCGCACAAAAAGGACTCAATATGGCATCGAGGCGCATTACGGTTTCTACCGTAGGTGTTGCCAAGATGATAAAAAAAATGGCTGATGACGAAGTGAAATTCAATCTGGCGGTTTCTCTTCACTCGGCTATCAATGAAACGCGCTCTTCCATTATGCCGATCAATGATACCAATCCGCTCGAAGAACTTGCCGATGCCCTTCGCTACTGGTATCAGAAAACCAAAAGCAAAGTGACATATGAATATGTAGTGTGGAAAGGAATCAACGACAGCGAAGAACATGCAAGGGCATTACTAAAATTTGCCAAAGTGGTGCCCTCCAAAGTGAACCTGATCGAATACAATCCTATTGATGACGGAGAGTTTAAACAAGCCTCAGACGAAGCATTGAATATGTACATGGATCTGCTCGAGAAAAATGGCATCACCACACGCATTCGCAAAAGCAGGGGCAAAGACATTGATGCTGCCTGCGGACAATTAGCCAACAAATCTTAATTACAATCTATCTTCAATCATGGAAGAACATTTTCAGAGTTCGGAAAAGGTCAGAGATTTTGTAATCGGCATGAGCGATGGACTTACCGTACCCTTCGCGCTGGCAGCAGGACTTAGTGGAGCAGTGGATCAAATAGAAATTGTAATCACTGCCGGCCTTGCAGAAATTGCTGCGGGCTCCATTGCCATGGGCCTGGGTGGGTATCTGGCAGGACGTACAGAAATTGAACATTATGATTCGGAAGAGCAAAGGGAATATGATGAAGTGGTACATAAACACGAAGTTGAAATACAGGAAACCAAAGAAATTTTTGCGGAGTATGGCGTAAGTGATGAATTGCAGGAACGAATAGCCCGTGAGATCGCAAAAAATCCCAAGAAGTGGGTCGACTTCATGATGCGCTTTGAACTGGGCCTCGAGCGCCCTGATAAAAACCGGGCACAGCAAAGTGCTTTCATTATCGGAAGCTCTTATATATTGGGTGGACTGATCCCGCTCAGCGCTTATTTTTTTACTGATTCCACTGAAACAGGATTAATTTATTCGACCATTATCACCGTTATCTGCCTGGTCGTATTTGGATTAGTGAAAAGCAAGCTCACTGGTCAGCCTCTTTTAAAAGGAGCAATGAGAGTAACGCTTATCGGAGTTGCAGCTGCTGCCGCTGCTTTTGGAATTGCCAAGCTGATTGTGTGATAAGGTAATTGTCCAATATTACTTCTTAGTCTTGGTAATGGCCTTTCACTTTATTTCTATATTTAATTATAGAAATAGATCCATGTGTAAAAGAATCCTGATCTCAATACTCCTTTTGTTCATTTCTATCACAGGTCACTCACAATTAACCAATAATGAGACGTATGGACTTCAAAATCCAGGTAAGGACATCGCTAGAGGATGTAAGGATTTCTTTAATGCCTTATCCCTGCTTCCAAAAGAAGTGAGGGCTTCCCCTAAAATTATTGGAGATTCCATATATATAATTCTACCTGATCCAATATGGATCAACTCGCTCATAACTTCCAAAAAGGATGGATTAGCAATTGATCTCGTATCACAGGAACTCTTTACGTGTAATAACTCTTTACCCTTTGCCAAATCACCAATTCATAAGGGTTATCTATTGCCACCAAAGAACAAAAATGAAATTGAACAAAAAACATTTTTTCATCCCGATGGATATATAGCTATAAATATGGGAATAGTGCCTCCACAATTCAAAAACAAAGACATTGAGGCAAATTATTTAGTCATTAAAGATAAAAGTGTCTGCTACTATACGAATGTAGTAAATCTTGACTTCAGTGGTTGGGAACTTTTAAAAACAGGGCTTTATTATGATACGCTTACAAGAGATCAACTAAAAGGACGGTTTAAAGACATTAATAAATCCCTGGTATTTACTATACCCTTTGAGAAAGATAAGTTTCAGTATAAAAGAGAAGACATCAAGCCTTTGTATGATTCTCTTAACATGACCGATTACACAATAAAATCTATCAGAATTAAGGCGTTCACTTCGGTTGATGGACAATTAGAAAGAAATCTGGTACTCCAAAATCAACGAGCTGAAAGCATCGTAAAAGCTCTTCAATCCTATCAAAATGAGAAAATGGAGTCTTCTATTTATGCTGATGAAAATTGGGTCGAATTTCTGTCTGACATCTCAAATTCACCATATAGCAACTTCCTTTCACTTAGTAAAAATGATATAAAGGAAAAACTCAAATCGCAAGATCTTCTAAACAAACTCGAGCCACTACTTAGCAGACACCGAAAAGCGATTGTTGAATTAGAATTAGAGAAACGGCTATCCTATCAAGAGAGTAATCCCGTTGAATTAAAAAAGTATTTTAAAGAAAGTATTGAAAAGCATAATATTGATGAAGCCCTTTACCTTCAAAAAATCATTTTTTTCAAGATAAAAAAGGAAGAAATACCCGAACGGTTTATTACCGAATTAGAAATACCAGAAACAATTGAATATGGCCGTCTTTTAATAAATAATGCTGCATACCAATTCGAAAGCGATTACGATCATACCTTTGAAGCCATTGCCAATTTTAAAAAATTAGAAGTATTGCTACCCAAAAGCAAAGAAATAAAATACAATCTGGCAGTCTTAAAAATGAGAGGTTGGTTAAGAACAGAATTATTAGAAGATCGAATAGATTTAAAGAAGGAAATTGAAGCACTTCGTGGATTTGGGATTGTTGATCCTCTTGTAAGAAGATTACTTATAAACTATTATATAATCCTCTCCGAAATAAAGATGAGACAGAAAGACTATATTGGCAAGGATAAGGCATTGCAATTTATTTACAATACGTACAGCCCACTTAAACTTAAAGATGCTGACCTTGTTAACCTTGCAAAGTATTTTTCCTTCTATAGTAAATTCGATTGGTCAATTCAAATATTAATGCCGTATGTAAATACCATATCTGCATCTGATGATTTACTTTTCTACTATCTGAACCTTACTATCTATAATCCTAAATATACTTCTAACAAATTTTATAGAACCACCCTCTTGAATGCTGCCAGCAGGGGCAAGCAAAGATTTTGCTCGCTTTTTAACTCAATAGATAGTGGAGGAATTACTTTCCAATTACTTAGCGATCCCTATTTAAAAAAGACCTTTTGCGAAAATTGCCCAAGATCTGAAGTGACGAATTAATGACAGAGTCAAGAGATTAAATTTACTTTTTACTTGCGTTAAAAAGTTTTTCTTTTTCTTCCTTGGTCAGGCTTTCATAGCCACGATCGGAAATTTTGTCAAGTATAGCATCAATTTCATCCTGCGATGCTTTAGTCTGTCCTGAACCAGATTTAGTAGTTTTTGATTTAGGCTCTGTGCTGCGGTATGTAACTTTTACTTTTGATTGGGTCGTGAACAGTCCCCGTATCCAAACCAGGACAGAAGTAATCCAGCCTCCCCAGTTAACGCCAACCTGCATTTGTTTTATGTAAACATAGCCCATCAATGCGCCACCAAGGTGAGCGATATTGCCTCCGGCATTACCACCCACAGAACCCAGAAATGAGATAACGATATAACCTAATGCAATGTACTTGATACGCACAGGTCCGATGAACAAAAGAAAGAACGTGTAATCTGGTAACAATGTAGCTGTTGCTACCAGAACGGCATAAACAGCTGCAGATGCTCCTACCATTCCATGAAGTGGTATACGCTCGGTATAAAATGGAATGGTATTATAAACCAGCAGATAAAAAACCCCTCCGGCAATAGCACCCAGCACATAAATAGCAATCAACTTGTCACTTCCCAGGTATTCGATAAAAATTTTGCCAAACCAATAGAATACCAGCATGTTGAATAGAATGTGAAATATGCCGGTCAGATCATGTACAAAAGAATAGGTGATGATCGTCCAGGGTTTAGCCAGAAAAGAAAAGAATGGTGCGGGTATCGAAAGTTGTGAATGTATACTTTCAAAAAAAGCAGAAAATCCGGCTGCTGTCGTAAAAACATAAAATACCGCAAGCACCATAAAAACAACAACGTTGATAAATATCAACTGCACATGCGCGTTGTTTGGTCTTTGAAATGCGTTTTTAAATTCTTCCAGCACAGTAATATTTTATGAGTAGAATCTTCAAATTAACAGAATAATGCAATAATAGTTACCATACCTAATCCTTACCCTGACTTCGCCATATGGATATAATAATAAATGCTACCAATGCACCCCCAAAATGGGCAAGGTGTGCAACTGTGCCACTGCGATCAAGGGCATAGGTGATAAAGCCCATAATAAAAACCATGTACTTGGCTTTGATGGGTACTGGCGGAAAAAGAAGCATGATTTCCAGATTAGGAAACACCATGCCAAAGGCCATTAATATTCCATATAATGCACCCGATGCACCCAGCATAATGCCTCCTCCGCTTGTGCCCAGGAAAAGATTTACCAACGCATACACAACACCTGCACCAATACCCGTTGCGAGATAAAATGTCAGAAATTTTTTATCACCCCAATGACTTTCAAGAACAGGAGCAAAAGAAGCGAGCGCCAGCATATTAAAAAAGATATGGCCGAACCCGCCATGCGCAAACATGTAGGTGAAAAACTGATACGGTTTAAAATTGGGTGAATGAACACTCCACAGTGACAGATACTCAGTCACATACAAATTGCTGAGTAAATTCTGAGCCAGGAACACAACCACATTGATAATGATCAGATTCCTGACCAGCGGAGTAAGTCTAAACATGAGATCTATTTATCGGGTAAAGTAACTTTCTATCTTAGACGTTTCAAAAGTAAAAAATGTTGGGCGCCCATCCGGAGAAAAATTAGGTTTTGAGCAGGCAAAAAGTCCTTCAACAATAGATTCTATTTCTTCCAAAGCAAGCTTTTGACCTGATTTAACCGAAGTGCGTCTAGCCAGTGCCAGGGCAAGATTATCGCGTAGGGGTAACTCAAGCTCAGACTGATTTTTCTTGAACTGTTCAATTAAGCCTTCAAACAACTCTTTCTCGCTGGAACCACAACCTGCAGGCACTCCAGAAACCAGCAGTGCGTTTTTTCCAAACACCTCAAAACGAAACCCCAGCGAAATCAATTCGTTTTCGATTTCCATTACCAGGGCAAAATCTACCGGACTAAGTGTTATTGTTTGCGGAAACAAACTCTGCTGGCTATTGCCAGCACCTGCTTTCAGCCTGGTTGAATATTTCTCGAAAAGCACACGCTCATGTGCTGCCTGCTGGTCTATAATCATTATTCCCGTTCTGGCAGAGCGAATGATATATTTATGTTGCAATTGAAAAACCGCACCTGTATCCTGCTTTTCTTCCACTTCCTGTCTGTTCAGCGAACTTTCGAAGCGTAATGTATTGGCAGGTTCTGTCTTTTGAAAAAGTTTCGATTCAGAAGGAGTGTCTTCAAATAATTTCTCCCAGTTCTGAAGACTGGAGCGGTTTAATGAAGAACTGAACTGCTCATTAAAATATTGTTCGTTGGATATATTCTGGCTGAGTTTGTTCACTATGTTGATGTCAGCCATAAAGTCAATGGCGGGAGCAAGATTATGCGTACCGAGGGCGAGTTTCACAGCAGCTTTCACTACGGCATAAACTGCCCGTTCATCATCAAACTTGATTTCAGTTTTTGTGGGATGCACATTCACATCAATATGCTTTGGATCAATCTCTACAAACAGCACATAAAACGGATAGCTGTTATCAGTCAGCAAGCCTTCAAAAGCTGACGTAACTGCATGATTGAGATAATTATTGCGGATGTAGCGATGGTTCACAAAAATGAACTGCTCACCCCGTGTTTTGCGTGCCGACTCTGGCCTTCCTATATAACCGGCAACTTTTACCAGTGCGGTTTCTTCCTGACAGGCAGCAAGCTGACCCTGAAATGATTTTCCGAAGAGTGATACTATTCGCTGACTTAGTTTTGAAGGTGCTAAGTCATAAATCAAATCATCGCTATGATAAAGGGCAAAAGCAACATCTGGATGTGCCAGGGCGAGGCGCTGAAATTCTTCGATAATGTGGCGCATCTCCACCGGATTTGCCTTCAGGAAATTTCTGCGCGCTGGAATATTGTAAAACAAGTTCTTAACGCTGATACTGGTTCCTTTTTCGCATGCAACCGGTGCTTGATTTTTTATTTCCGAAGCTTCCACCATAATCTGAGTACCCAACTCCTGATGAGCCTGGCGGGTTTTCAATTCAAACTGTGAAACAGCTGCAATTGATGCAAGCGCTTCTCCGCGAAATCCCATTGTACGTAGCCGGAAAAGATCATCGGTTGTCCGGATTTTAGAAGTAGCATGACGTTCCAGGCTTATACGCGCATCGGTTTCACTCATGCCCATACCATTGTCGATAACCTGAATAAGTGACTTGCCAGCCTCTTTCACAATCAGCTTTATGGAAGTTGCTCCTGCATCAAGCGAATTTTCCATTAATTCTTTTACGGCCGAAGCAGGGCGTTGCACTACCTCACCTGCAGCAATCTGGTTGGCAATAGAATCTGGAAGCAGATGAATAATATCAGGCATGAAGTGCTGAGCCAGGCTACTTGCTCTTAAATTTTAAATAAAGGTAAAAAGGAACTACCAGGATCAGTGAATAAAGTGCTGGCTTTCCAAACTCAAGAAATGCAATAATAAATATGGTCAGGAAAAGAAAAATTCCAAGCCTGAGCATAGTCGCACTCATTGAAGATTCGCCTGGATTACTCCTTTTTCTTGCCTGATGAAATGCTCCTGATATACGTGCTCGGTGACCACTTAAGTCCTCCGGTTTTAGGGTGCCTTGCTTGCGTGCCAATTCTGTTTTGATACGTCTTTCACGCTCCTCCATCTCTTCTTTTTGAGCATCGTAAAAACGAGGCGAATAATTAAACCGCTGGTGTTTTGGTGCTTTTGTAAATACTGATAAAAACTTCATGACGTTTACTTTCTTATAATTGACCTGTAGCTTTGCATAAAATTCCTTGTTCCCCGTTTAACAGGTTTACGTTGTAGGAGAAAGTTAAGAGTGGTAAAATTACAAAAATCGAACGGCCTGATGGGTAAAAAAGTTTTCATAACAATTTCATTTTCTATTCTATTTCTTGCGGGCTTTGCCCAGGACCTTAAAACCAGCTGGGTCGACAGCGTTTTTCAGACATTAAATACATCCGAAAAAATCGGTCAGTTATTTATGATTCCGGTATCTGTCTATTCTTCACCAGAAGAAATGGGAGACCTGGATGATCTGATCCGTAAATATGAACCAGGCAGCATTCTAATAACACAGGGTGGTCCTGTCGGTCACGCATCGTTGATCAATAAACTGCAAGCCAAATCAAAGGTACCGCTGCTTGTGGCTGTTAATGCCGAGTGGGGCCTGGGGCAAACCCTGGATAGTGTTATGAACTATCAGAAAGCAATGCAGCTGGCGGCCATTCGGGATGACACATTGATATACAAGCTCGGAAGGCAGATAGCAAAGGAAATGAAGTTACTTGGTATTCATATCAACTTTGCTCCCAATGCCGATATGAATATGGCGGAACAAAACTATCCGCAAACTCTGCGATATTATGGTGATACAAAAGACCGTGTTGCCGTAAAAGCAGTGGCCTATATGAGAGGTCTGCAAAATGGAGGCGTACTGGCATGTGCTATACATCCGGCTGGCCTGGAAAAAACATATGCACCAGATCCTTCCTTCCAGGTTTCAATTTCACCCATGGATTCCATCCGGCTATTTCCCTACCAGCAACTTGTCAATGCCGGAGTACGCGGATTACTGACTTCTCATTTTGATCCTAACTCAGTTTCTAAATCCTCAACTGAACAAATTTTCATCAGCGAAGTCCTGAAAAAGAGTCTTCGTTTCAGGGGACTGAGTTTTACGGAAGTTACCAGCCTTCAAAAAACTGCCGGCAAACAACAGGAAGGAATGATCGAAAGACTGGCGCTTGAAGTCGGAAATGATATTCTGATAAATCCTGATAACATTGCCGCGGCCATCAATAAGATTACACGTGAAGCAAGACACAACAAACTATTAAGGGCCAGGCTCGATGAAGCCGTAATAAAAATCCTTAACGCCAAATATGATGCAGGACTTGCAGAAAAAAAGACCGTTTCCACGGATAACCTTTTATCACGATTAAATTCTCCTGAGGCAAAACTTTTAAAGCATCAGATTTCTGAAGCGACAGTAACACTGTTGGTGAATGAAAAAAAAACAGTGCCCGTTCGGCAAATAGAAAATAAAAAATTTGTGTCGTTGAGTATAGGCCGCGAGGAACAAAACGAATTTACCCGCTATTTATCCAGATATGCTTCTTTCGAACATGTATCCATACGATTGCCACAGGACACAGTTCAGATAAAAACAAAGCTTGCTGCTGCTGATATTATTATGGTTGGCATTTTTCCTTTCTCGTCATCCATGATTAAAGAACTGGCGCCATTCGTTAAATCACTGACGAAAAGAAAAGAAGTAATTGTAAGTTATTTTGGAAATCCTGTTGAATTACCATTCCTGGAGGGTGTTCCTGCCCTGCTGGCTGGTTATACTGATCAAAATGAGGTGCCCAAGATTACTGCTCAGATAATTTTTGGAGCGATGGCCGCCAAAGGAGAATTACCATTTACGGTTGCGGGCTTTACGGAAGGAAACGGTTTGATCAGCGAAAGTACGGGAAGATTATCCTATAGTTTGCCCGAAGCTGCAGGCATCAGCAGCAAAACATTATCAAAAATTGAAGCCATCGCTCGTGAAGCCATTGAGATTGGGGCCACTCCGGGCAGTCATGTACTGGTGGCCAAAGATGGTAAAGTAGTGTATGAGCAATCAAACGGCTATCTCACTTTTGAAAATAAGGTACCGGTTTCTGATCAGACTATTTATGATCTGGCCTCGCTTACCAAAGTATCGGCCACGTTGCAAACGGTAATGTTCATGCACGAAAAGGGACTCATCGATGTGAATAAAAAAGTGTCAGTCTATTTGCCTGAATTAAAGAGCTCCAACAAAAAAGACTTCATCATCAAAGATATTCTTACCCACCAGGCTGGCTTGTGGCCTTTCCTTCCTTTCTGGTCACAAACGGTAAAGAATGGAGTGCAGCTTCCACAATATTATAGTTCCGCAAGCAATGATGAATATCCATTTCCTGTAGCCGATGGACTTTTTGCGCACAAATCGATGAAAGACAGTTTATGGAACTGGATAATCAAAGCCAAAATTCGGGAAAAACCCCCACGCACAACATATACCTATACCTATAGCGATATGGGCTTTTATATTCTGCAACACCTCGCTGAGAAAATTCTCAAACAACCCATGGAAGTATTTCTGAAGCAAAATTTGTATGAACCACTGGGGGCATATGCATTGGATTACCTGCCGCTCCTCAAATTTCCAGAAAGCCTTATTGCGCCTACAGAAAACGACCTGCTGTTTAGAAAAAAATTACTTACCGGATACGTCCATGATCAGGGTGCTGCCATGCATGGGGGGATCGCAGGACACGCAGGATTATTTGGCTCCGCCAATGACCTGGCCAAACTTGGTCAGATGTTACTGCAAAAGGGTAATTATGGGGGGCATCAGTTTTACAAGCCTGAAACGGTTGACCTGTTCACCGCTAAACAGTATGAATCAAGCAGGCGCGGACTTGGATGGGATAAACCAACACCAGGTGACTGGAATGGGCCTACTACCCTGCTTGCATCAGGTAAAACCTTTGGCCATACCGGCTTTACCGGTACCTGTATCTGGGTTGACCCGGAATTCAATCTCGTCTTTATCTATCTGTCAAATAGAGTTCATCCGGATATGACAAATAATAAACTATTAACCGCCAATATTCGTCCACGTATTCAGGAGATCATTTACAAAGCAATTTTCGATTATCGTCAATACTGATCTTTTTCATTTTAAAATGGTCTTTTTTAAACAATATCCAGAAACTAAACTGTCAAAAACAAGGTTAATAGATCACTTGAAAACCGATTAAAGCCCGCAAATGAAATTCATGAAAATAGGTATAGTATGTTATCCAACCTTTGGAGGTAGTGGGGTGGTTGCCACAGAACTGGGAAAGGCGCTTGCCAAAGAAGGTCATGAGGTTCACTTTATCACCTATAGTCAGCCAACCCGACTGGATTTCCTGAACGAAAATCTGTTTTATCATGAGGTAGAATTTCGCTCCTATCCGTTATTTGAATACCCTCCCTATGAGCTGGCGCTGGCCAGTAAAATGGTGAGTGTCGTGAAAAATGAAAAACTTGATTTGTTGCATGTTCATTATGCGATCCCCCACGCATCGGCAGCGTATATGGCCAAACAAATTCTAAAAACACATGGCATTTATATACCCGTTATAACCACCCTGCACGGCACTGATATTACCCTGGTAGGGAAAGATTCGTCATATGAGCCCGTAGTGACATTCAGTATCAATGAATCAGATGGTGTTACATCGGTATCAGAAGATTTGAAGAAAGAAACGTATCATTCCTTTAAGATAACCAGAGATATTGAAGTGATACCAAACTTCATTGACCTGGAAAAATTCAAGAAGCAAAAGAAGGATCATTTTAAAAAAGCGATTTGTCCTAATGGCGAAGCATTGATCGTGCACACCTCCAACTTCCGGAAAGTGAAACGTGTAGGTGATGTGATCAAGGTGTTCAATAACATCCATAAAGAAATACCTTCCAAGTTATTATTGATTGGTGATGGACCAGAGCGTTCCATGGCCGAAACGATGACACGTGATTTAGCCATTAATGATGCGGTTCGTTTTCTGGGCAAGCAAGAAGCCGTTGAGGAAGTTTTGTCGGTGGCAGACTTGTTCCTGATGCCTTCTGAAAAAGAAAGTTTTGGATTGGCCGCACTGGAAGCCATGGCTTGTGAAGTTCCTGTCATCTCATCCAATACCGGAGGCATACCAGAATTGCAACTGCAGGGGGTAACCGGATTTATGAGCAACGTTGGAGATGTTGAGGACATGACACGCAACGCACTTTTTGTACTGGACAAAAACAATTTACCAGCTTTCAAAGAAAGCGCGCTGGCACGTGCAAAAGAATTTGACATCACCAACATATTGCCGTTGTATGAACGTTATTATGAACAAATACTGGCCAAAGCGGCAGCAAATAAAATTGCCAACGTAGCCGTTTAGGTTTAAAAGCCATTGTTTTTTTATTTTTGCGAGGAAATCTATAGCATGTTTTAAATATTCTAAGATTATGAATGCCGAAGTAAAACCACAGAACAAAGGAACCCGACAACTATTTTCAAACCCTATTATTGAAAAACTGAGCCGCACACACATAGCTGTGCCATTGGTCATTTTCTTTACCTATGCATCAGGGCTGCTATACTGGAACATTAAAAACACCAATCTCTCTGCGGTCACCACAATGACCTTGTTTTTTACCGGGTTGATCGCTTTCACCTGGGTGGAATATATGGTACACCGGTATGTATTTCATCTTAAACCGTATACCGAATTAAGGGCAAAATTGCAGTATACGATGCATGGTGTTCATCATGAATTTCCAAAAGATAAAGACAGGCTGGCAATGCCTCCCTTATTGAGTATTACCATAGCCACTATTCTATTGTTATTATTTAAAGTGATCATGGGAGATTTTGTGTTTGCATTCCTTCCTGGATTTTTAGTTGGATATGCCTCCTATCTTTCTGTACATTATATGGTACATGCCCATACACCTCCAAAAAACTTTTTCAAAGCACTCTGGGTAAATCACAGTGTTCATCATTATAAGGATGGAGAAGTGGTATTTGGCGTTTCATCCCCACTCTGGGATTATGTCTTTGGAACGATGAAACTGAAAGAAAACATAAACATCACTAAATCATCCGACCAGGTGAAGGCTGCCTGATAAGCTCCTTTACTTTCACGAATTACCACTTATAAGCCCGATGAGGTGATCTTATTTCATTGCTGAGGGATTTGTCTGGGATTGGCTTAACCATAAAATTTACATTTTAAGATTTATGAGTGTGATGGAAACAGAAAGCGGACTTAATTGGTTAAACTTGAAGTATAAAACATAATCAATGCTTGGACATCGTTTTTCACAATACACACCACCACCTGAAAGTGAAAAAAGCGATTTTGAGCGATTGCTGAAGATTTTCATGCAATTGATATTAATCACATCAGGCAATGTGTCGGAAGCCCTGCAATGGCTAACGGAAGTAGATAAACAATATAACCTGACTACTCCGGATTATGGTATCGGCGATTTTATTGAAGATCTGAAAAAAAACGGTTACATCACCGATGAAGGCCCCGATGGCGAATTCAAACTGAAAGCCAAAAGTGAACAAAGCCTTCGTCAATCTGCACTGGAAGAAATCTTTGGCAAACTCAAGAAAACAAAATCAGGAGAGCACAAAACCCATCATAGCGGTCGCGGAGATGAGTCAACTACTGACAGACGTGATTATGAATTTGGCGATACCCTCGAGCAGATCTCGATGACCGACTCATTGCGCAATGCACAAATCAACCATGGCCTGGATGATTTCTTCATGACGGAAAATGACCTTGAGGTAATTGAGAGTGAGTTTAAAACGCAGACCTCTACCGTATTGATGATTGATATCTCGCACTCCATGATTTTATATGGAGAAGACAGAATCACACCCGCTAAAAAAGTAGCGATGGCACTGGCTGAACTCATCACCAAAAAATATCCGAAAGACACACTTGATATTCTGGTGTTTGGCGATGACGCCTGGCAGATTGAAATCAAAGACCTTCCCTATCTTCAAGTGGGGCCCTATCATACCAACACCGTAGCGGGGCTTGAACTTGCAATGGATATTTTAAGGAGAAGAAAAAATACCAACAAGCAGGTGTTTATGATCACCGATGGCAAACCAACCTGCATCAAACAAGGTATCAAGTATTACAAAAACAGTTTTGGCCTTGATCATAAAATCCTGAACAAGACACTCGACCTTGCTACACAATTAAGAAAACTAAAAATACCCGTTACCACTTTTATGATTGCCACCGATCCATATCTCAAAGCGTTTGTAAGAGAGTTTACGAAAGCCAACAATGGCAATGCCTATTACAGCAGCCTGCAAGGCCTGGGCAATCTGGTATTCGAAGACTTCAAAAGAAACCGGGCAAAGAATTTATAATAATCGTTGTTGGTTACGGGTTGATCGTTGTCAGAAAAACCAGACCCAAGACTTAATCAAACATACCAGCAACGAATAACCTTGAACGCACAACTAAATTTGTAATGAAAGACCACAAAAACATAAAGACACTCGCACAACTCAAAGGTGCTGGCTATCACTTCAAAACCATTAAAGATGAGTTAAGATCAAACCTCATTCATAAACTGAAAGCAAAAGAAAAAGTATTTGAAGGCATCTGGGGCTATGAAGAAACGGTGATCCCTGATCTGGAACGAGCCATTCTTGCAGGACATGATATCAACTTACTGGGATTGCGTGGTCAGGCAAAAACCCGCCTTGCCAGGTTAATGGTAAATCTGCTTGACGAATATGTACCGGTGATCGAAGGCTCGGAGTTAAATGATGACCCATTGCATCCCATATCACGATATGGAAAGGATAAGATAAAGGAATTCGGAGATCAGACTCCCATCACATGGTTACATCGCGATGAACGCTATGCTGAAAAGCTCGCAACACCTGATGTTTCTATTGCTGATTTAATTGGCGATGTCGATCCGATCAAAGCAGCATCACTGAAGTTGCCGTATTCAGATGAGCGTGTAATTCACTTCGGATTAATACCCCGTTCGCACCGCTGCATTTTTGTGATCAATGAACTTCCTGACTTACAAGCGCGAATTCAGGTTGCGCTATTTAATATCTTACAGGAAGGTGATATTCAGATTCGCGGATTTAAAATTCGCCTGCTCCTTGACATTCAATTTGTATTTACTGCCAACCCCGAAGATTACACCAATCGCGGAAGCATTGTTACTCCTCTCAAAGATCGTATCGACAGTCAGATCATAACACACTATCCAAAATCCATGGAGGTGAGTAAAAAAATTACGCAGCAGGAAGCATACATTCGTGAAGAACAAAAGCAACTTGTTACGGCCAGTGAAATCGCAAAAGACCTGGTTGAACAAATCGCTTTCGAAGCACGCAAGAGTGAGTATGTAGATGCGAAGAGTGGTGTGTCGGCACGACTTACTATTTCAGCATTTGAAAGTCTGATTGCTGCTGCTGAACGAAGATCGTTAATTAACAATGATAAGAACACATCGGTCAGAATTTCCGATTTCATTGGTGTGGTGCCCTCCATCACTGGCAAAGTAGAACTGGTTTATGAAGGTCAGCAGGAAGGACCAGGCATTGTGGCACAAAATCTCGTAGGCAAGGCCATCCGCACACAGTTTGTAAATTATTTTCCCGACCCAGATAAATTCAGAAAGCAAAAAGAGAAGAGTCCATACAAAAAAATCACGAATTGGTTTGGTGATGGAAACACAATTGATCTGCTTCATGACATGACCAACGCAGATTATGAAAAATCATTGAAGTCAGTACCTGGTCTTGTTGACCTGGTGAATGAATTTCAAAAAACGGCAGATGCCACTCAGAAGATTTTTCTAATGGAATTTGCCTTGCACGGCCTGGCAGAATTCAGTTTGATCAGCAAGCACACGCTTACCTCAGGGCTTCAGTTTAAAGATCTGCTCAGCAGCATGTTTAATATGCCAAAGGCCGGTGACGAAGACGATGAACCAGATGACGATGAAGACTTCGGAAGCAGCAAGCGTTAATGCATCAGATATCCGTGAATTAAAAAAACTGGTAACCGAAGGTGAAGGGCTTCATCTTGAATTTAAACTAAAGGCCGCCTATCCTGAAAAAATTGTTCGTGAATTAATTGCTTTTGCCAATACCGAAGGAGGAACATTGCTGGTAGGGGTTGATGATGATGGAACGATTCCGGGAACAAAATATCCTGAAGAAGAGGCGCATGTCATTCATGAGGCGCTGAAACAATTTTGCCGGCCATCACTCATTTACAAAGAATCCATTATTCCTGTTTCAGAAAAGAAATATGTAGTACGGTTTGATATTCCTCCCAGTTCAAAACGCCCTCATTACCTGGTGCTCGATAAGGACACGCGGCATAGTTTTGTGCGTGAGCAGGACATGAGCATAAAGGCAAGTGCTGAGATGGAAGAAATCGTGCGCAGGTCGAAACAGAAACGCGATATCGGCTTTTCATTTGGCGATGCTGAAAAACAATTAATGGAATATCTGCACGTGCATCACACAATTACGATGCCTGCCTATCAAAAATTATCAGGATTGAACCGTTTCAAGGCAAGACGTAAACTTATTTTGCTGGTGCTCGCCAATGTGTTGAAAATTACAGCTTCAGAAAAAGGCGATTCATACTCAAGGGTTTAGAAATTCACTTCCGTTTTAACAAATTATTCGGTAAGTGTAAAACTCTGAGTCATGAGCTGCGAGATTTGACCCGTAATTCAAAGCTCGCGGCTCATAACTAATATGGACCAAAGTAAAACAGATTCCACACTGAGGTTTAACAAAAAGATTATCCCAATCTATTGCATTTTCACAACCGCTTTGATTAGATTTAGCCTATAGAATGAATGACGCGAAGACTCGTTTATACTTGCAAGGTTAATTTTCACCATTGTAAGAAACGTGTCTTCGCATTTTTTTTAGCTTAACTCCCAACCATGGCCAAAAAAGATAAAGACAAAAAGATTTTCGTACTGGACACTTCCGTCATCATTTACGAGCACAACAGCATTCTAAACTTTGACGAACATGATGTGGGTATTCCCATTACCGTGCTCGAAGAACTCGATAATTTTAAAAAGGGAAACGACACCAAGAATTTTGAAGCACGCGAATTTATCCGGCTTATCGATAAGCTGGCGAAAGAGCATATGCTGCACCATTGGAATCCCATCAACGGAAAGGGGAAAGGAAACTTTAAAGTGGTGATGGACACAGGAGGCACCAGTTTGCTGGATGCCAACAAGGTTTTCAACGAAGACAAACCTGATCACCGTATTTTGAATTCAGCTTTATTGTTGCAGAAAGAAGAGAAGGGAAGAAAGGTAATCCTGGTTTCAAAAGATGTAAACCTGCGGTTAAAAGCAAAAGCGCTGGGCCTGCATGCTGAAGATTATACTACGGGCAAGGTTCAGAACATAAGTTCCCTCCACACAGGCCGCACGGTGATTGAAGATGTAGACCCAGCTATCATCAACCTGATGTATGAAAAAGGTTATTGCCCGCCAGAGGATGTGCTTGGTAAAAACAAGCCCATGAAAAACCACTACTTCATTTTAAAGAGTGGAAAAAAATCCGTGCTTGCTTTCTACAACTCTGCCAACGGCATGGTAGAGCAGGTTGAAAAAAGAAATGTGTATGGCATCAAACCCAGAAATGCTGAGCAGGCGTTTGCCATCCATGCCATGCTAAAACCAGAAATCCGGTTAGTGTCTATGCAGGGCGTTGCCGGAACCGGAAAAACATTGATTGCACTTGCTGCGGCTCTTGAACAAAAAAGAGAATACAAGCAGATCTATCTTGCAAGACCCATCGTGCCGCTAAGTAATAAAGACATCGGCTATCTGCCTGGCGATATCAAATCAAAACTCAACCCTTATATGGAGCCGTTGTGGGACAACCTGAAATTTATTCAGAACCAGTACAGCGAGTCCGATAAAGAATATTCGAAGATCACCGAAATGGTGACGAATGAAAAACTGGTGATCACTCCACTGGCTTACATACGAGGCAGAAGTTTATCAAACATTTGTTTCATTGTTGATGAAGCCCAGAACCTGACTCCGCATGAAGTGAAGACGATCATCACGCGGGCCGGAGAAAATACAAAAATTATTTTCACCGGAGATATTTATCAGATTGATACACCCTACCTCGATGCGCAAAGCAATGGATTGTCGTATCTGATTGACCGGTTAAAGAATCATGAGTTGTATGCTCATGTTACCCTGGAAAAAGGTGAGCGATCTGAACTGGCGAATCTGGCGAATGAATTATTATAAGACATCAGTAATTGGCTGAAGTCAGATTTATTTCGAAGGTTTTGAACTTGCAATTACAAATTCTGCTTCTTCAATTCCTCCACAGCATAGTTAACTGCCCTGGCTGTGATGGCCATATAAAAGATAGATGGATTTTGATTACCGGTGCTGGTCATGCAGGCTCCATCCGTGACAAATACATTTTTACAATGATGCAACTGGTTCCATTTATTCAGTAATGAAGTTTTTGGATCATTGCCCATCCGCACACCACCCATCTCATGAATGTCCAGACCGGGTGCTTGAAGGCTATCGAACTCTTCAATATTGGTGCAGCCTGCCGCCTCCAGCATTTCTGTGCTTTGTTTAAGAAAATCGCGAATCATTTTCTCATCATTTTCATCATAGTCCACGGAAGTAACCAATAATGGAATGCCCCACTGATCTTTTTGATCTGCACTCAAGCGCACATGATTTGTTTCTTTCGGAATTGTTTCTCCCTGCATAGACATATAAACTTTCCATTCTCCGGGTTCGGCAAATGAATTTTTAAAATCCGCTCCAAATTGTTCTTGTCCGGCAACGTGTTTTCCGCGTGTGCGATACGCACCAATGAATGATAAAAAACCTCCAACATAATCCGTATCCTGCTTATGCAAGTTCCTGTAATTCGCGATGATGGGTTTCGAGGGGCTTCGGCCATAATAATACTGATCTTCGGGGCCATCATACGATGCTGTTAAGGAACCGCGGTAATTATGAAAAATAATATGCTTGCCAAGTAAACCGTTATCATTTCCCAACCCATTGGGAAAACGGGCAGAGGTTGAGTTAAGCAAGATAAGATTGCTATTCAGGCAAGAAGCATTGACAAATATTATTCTTGCCTTGTAGTCCATTGTTTCTTTCGAGTTCGCATCTACTATTCTCACTCCAGATGCTTTTCCGCTTTTTTCATCATACAGAATAGAATGCACCACAGAAAATGGTCGCATAGTGAGATTGCCTGTCTTTTGAGCCCACGGCAAAGTAGCTGATACGGAACTGAAGTATCCACCGTAAGGACATCCACGTGCACATAAATCTCTTGCCTGGCACTGGCCTCTTCCTTGTTTAAGATGAATTTCATTGGGCCTGGTCAGGTGTGCCCCGCGGCCATGCACCATAAATCGGTCATTATACTTTGCGGATATTTTTTCCTGTAGTTCTTTTTCCACACAATTCATTTCAAACGGAGGCTGGAACACACCATCGGGCATTGCTTCCAGTCCATCTGCATTACCACAGATTCCGGCAAAGGTTTCCACGTGTGAATACCAGGGTGCCAGATCATTATATCGGATTGGCCAATCGATGCCATAACCGTAACGGGCAGGTGCTGTAAATTCGAAATTACTCCACCGCTGACACTCGCGTGCCCACATCAGAGACTTGCCACCTACATGATAGCCGCGTATCCAGTCAAAAGGTTTTTCCTGAACGTAGGGATGCTCTTTGTCCTTTACAAAAAACTGTTCAGTAGCTTCCTCAAATGCATAGCACTTTCCCACCACCGGATTTTCTTCAAGAACAGATAATGGTAATTTTCCCCTGTGTGGAAACTCCCATGGGTTTTTGGTGGCGGTGTGATAATCTTTAAGATGTTCAATGTTGCGTCCTCGCTCCAGCACCAACGTTTTTAAACCTTTATCACAAAGTTCTTTGGCGGCCCAGCCTCCTGAAATTCCTGAGCCGATTACAATAGCATCGTAGGTGTATGATGAAGTTGACATGGATCGTAAGAAGAAAATGAAGTTTACCAGATTTTGAAGATCCTTAAAACTATAAATTCATTTCATGCTTGCCAACAAAATTGATGTGACTGCAAAAGCAAACTCAGGAAAGAAGACCTTGCTGCATTTATTTTGTTAATGAATTGTTATCAGCTCTTTGCGCAGGATGCAATCGAGGTTGAAGCTGATCTAAGATGATTTCCTTAAAAAATGAAGGGCGGGCCCCTCAGCCCGCCCTAACCCCAAAAACCAAACCCCACAACACTTCCCGGTGAACCCGGGACCACACAGCCTTTTGGCCTACTCAACTACTTCAGCCTCTGTTATGTTTATAAATTCAAATTCTACTTCGTCTTTCATATCAACAAAGATCACCGAGTCCTTGTTCACTTTTCCAGATAAAATTTGTTTGGAAAGTTCATTTAATATTTCCTTCTGAATTACCCGTTTCAAAGGTCTTGCTCCAAACTGAGGATCGAAACCCATTTTTGATAACCGGTCAAGTGCCTTGTCGGACATATCAATTTTTATACCGCTTTCTCCCAAACGTTTCTGCACCATAGAAAATTGTATGGACACAATTTTTCTTATGTCTGCCCTGCTTAACGGACGGAACATGATGATCTCATCAATCCGGTTTATAAACTCCGGCCTCACCGATTTTCTCAACAACGCCAGCACTTCATCCTTGGTACTTTCAATTACATCGAAGTAATTGGCATCGGTCATCTTTTCAAAGTTCTCCTGTATAATATGAGAACCAATATTCGTGGTCATGATGATGATCGTGTTCTTGAAGTTTGCCACACGTCCTTTATTATCAGTCAAGCGGCCATCATCCAGCACCTGAAGTAAAATATTGAACACATCAGGGTGCGCTTTTTCAATTTCATCCAATAGCACCACGGAATAAGGCTTGCGTCTCACTGCTTCAGTAAGTTGTCCGCCTTCATCATAGCCTACATAGCCGGGAGGCGCACCAATCAAACGGCTAACACTATGGCGCTCCTGATATTCACTCATGTCGATGCGCACCATGGCGTTCTCGTCATTGAATAAATAATCGGCCAGGGCTTTTGATAATTCTGTTTTACCCACGCCCGTGGTGCCCATGAATATGAAGGAACCAATCGGACGTTTCGGATCCTGCAACCCTGCACGACTTCTGCGCACAGCATCGCTCAATGCCTGGATAGCTTCTTCCTGACCAGCCACACGTTTTCCTAATTCATCTTCCAGGTGGAGCAATTTCTCACGCTCGCTCTGCAACATTTTTGAAACAGGAACACCTGTCCACTTGGCTACAATTTCTGCAATGTCTTCACTGTCTACTTCCTCTTTCAACAAAGAGTGCTCGCCCTGCATTTCTTTCATCGACATCTGAAGGTCATTCAGTTTCTTTTCTGCTTCCGTGATTTTTCCATAACGGATCTCCGCTACCTTTCCATAATCACCGGCCTTCTCAGCTTGTTCCGCTTCGAATTTCAATCGCTCGATGTTTTCTTTTTCAGCACGCAAACCCTGCACAATGTTTTTCTCACTTTCCCATTTTGCTTTCAGCGAATTACGTTCTGCGGACAGTTCCGCAATGTCTTTGCTTAAGATCGATTCTTTGTCTTTATCCTTTTCTCTGCGGATCGCTTCGCGTTCAATTTCCAGCTGCATGATCCTGCGATTGAGTTCATCGAGTTCTTCCGGCATGGAGTCCATCTCCAGTCGTAACTTCGCTGCTGACTCATCCATCAAATCAATTGCCTTGTCGGGAAGAAAACGATCTGTGATATAACGGCTCGATAATTCTACCGAGGCAATTACTGCATCGTCTTTAATGCGAACACCGTGATGCAATTCGTATTTGTCTTTAATTCCGCGCAAGATGGAAATAGAATCTTCAATAGAAGGTTCATCAACCATTACCGACTGAAACCTGCGCTCCAATGCTTTATCTTTTTCGATATACTTCTGATATTCTTTTAACGTAGTGGCACCAATGGCATGAAGCTCACCACGGGCCAATGCCGGTTTCAATAAGTTGGCAGCATCCATGGCACCTTCTCCGCCACCTGCACCGATCAGCGTATGAATCTCATCTATGAATAAAATAATTTCTCCATTCGAATCAGTAACTTCTTTGATCACCGCTTTCAGTCTTTCTTCAAACTCACCTTTATATTTGGCACCGGCAACGAGCAATCCCATATCCAGTGAAACCAGAATTTTTGATTTCAGATTTTCAGGAACATCACCATCTACAATGCGTTGCGCCATGCCTTCCACAATGGCAGTTTTACCAACACCGGGTTCACCTAAAAGAATAGGGTTGTTCTTTGTTCTGCGCGAAAGAATCTGAAGTACGCGCCTGATTTCTTCATCGCGCCCGATTACCGGATCAATCTTTCCTTTTTTAGCAAGGTCGTTCAGATTTTTTGAATAGCGCTCCAAAGATTTGTATTTGGCTTCCGCATTTTGATCGGTAACCTTCGAGCCACCACGCAATTCCTTGATGGCTTTTATTAATGCATTTCTTTCAAAGCCAGCATCTTTCATAACAGACGCCACTTTGTCTTTCGTGTTCAGCAAGGCAAGCAGCAAATGCTCGATGGCGATATACTCATCTTTAAACTCACGCAACTCCTTTTCCGCATTTTGCAAAACAGTATTGGAAGCCGAAGAAAGATATGCCTGCTGGCCTGACACACGCGGATAGGCATTGATGATTTCTTCCAGTTTTGTGGTAAGGATAGTTTCATTCACGTTCAGTTTCTTGAACAAATAGCCGGAAACATTTTCGTCCGTTGCAAGAATCGCCTTTAGCAAGTGACCCGGCTCAATAGCTTGTTGCTGGCTGGCCGATGCAATCTCTGCAGACTTCTGTAAAGCCTCCTGCGATTTAATAGTGTATTTATCAAAGCTCATAATCAATACGTTTTGTAATTGCCTAAGCACAAATTCGAATCCATCTGTTAAGAACTAAGTTTTTAAGAAATTTTGTCATTAAATTCATCGTAAATAAATTTTAATCAGTCAGTTTGACCTAAGTCATGCCAAAAAGATCATCGAAATCAAATCCTGCTTCAACTAATTCTTTACTGATTGAAGTAGCGTGGGAAGTATGCAATCCAGCGGGTGGAATCTATACGGTGATACGCTCAAAGGCTCAGGCTATGGGGGAAAACTTGAGTGCAAAACAATTTGCCGTATCCTATGTAAATTTTTATAACAAGATCGCAGAAGACGGATTATGCAGTGCACCAATGCGGAAAATTATTCTGCTGCCTTCGATTGGGAAAATGTGATCAGGAACTATGAAAGCGCCTATGCGCAGGCGGTGAAAAAATGATTTTCCAATCAATTATGTTGATACCGTATCAGCCCAATGACTGATTTCTGAGGCAAGTGCTGGAATAAGATTTTGTTTGCCCGCCTTAAAGCTGTGATCAGCACCTTCCAGTTTTTTCAGTGAGGCAAGAGGAAGTTCATTGCAAACATGTTCAATCAGATTCCATTCAGCCAGTTTATCTTTCGTGCCTTGTAAAAAAAGCATTGGCAAATTCACATTCTTTAAATGAGTAGCGCGCTCAACAGAAGGCTTGCCTGCAGGATGAAGGGGGAAGCCAACAAATACAACACCCCTCACTTGAGGTAAATTATTGATGGACAAAAATTGCGAAGTCATCCGTCCACCAAACGATTTGCCCCCAACGAATAATGGCAGCGTTGGAAAAAGTGCAAGTGCTTTGCTGATAGCTGCCGATATCGCTTTATGTGCAACCGCTGGAAAATCGGGGCGCTTCTTGCCTTGCTCCATATAAAGAAAATTAAAGCGAAGGGTAGCCATGTTGTAGTAGGCAAGAGCGTTGGAAAGATCTTTCATAAACGAATGATGCATGCCCGCGCCAGCACCATGGGCGAAAATAAAGACAGCCTTTGTTTCTTCAGGCAAATAAATCTCTGCGGACACCAGATTGTTTTCGTCAATGTTTATTTGAAGCGGTGTGTTCAGCAATCCCATGCTTATTTTTTAAAAGAAATTTTGATGAGCCGAACCAGATATGACAATGGTCTTACACTTATTGAGATCATTTAAATCTTCCTTACCCACAATGAACGTTATAAAAATTGAACCTATTACTTCCTCCCATGGTTTTTATTTTCGTGCTATCTTGCGCCCGAATTTTAAAAATACATTATGAAAATTGCAGAAATCCATACCAAAAAGGGGGTCATGAAAATCAAGTTCTTTGAAGAAGATGCTCCGAATACGGTAAAAAACTTTACCGACCTGGCGGAAAAAGGCTTCTATGACGGTCTTATTTTCCATCGCGTTATCCCCAACTTCATGATTCAAGGCGGCTGCCCTAATGGAATTGGCAATGGCGGACCTGGTTATAAAATCGATTGTGAGCTCACGGGAAAAAATCAATTTCACGATCGTGGTGTGTTGTCAATGGCACACGCTGGCCGCAACACCGGAGGATCACAATTCTTTATCTGCCACAATCGCCAGAACACACAACACCTTGACCGCAACCATACGGTTTTCGGAAAAGTGTATGAAGGGATCGATCTGGTTGACGAAATCCGTCAGGGAGATGTGATGGAGAAAGTGGTGATTACAGAAGTTGAGTCTGTTTAATAAGAATCAATACATCCATATAAATAAAAAACCCGGGGCAATAGCTCCGGGTTTTTATTTAGTGACTAATGACAGGAATTTTTTTACAAACCCCGTTACTCGTTCTTTAAAAACTTTCCTGACAAAATTATCAGAGGAATAGCAAACACGGCAATCATCGCATACGCCATAATCGTGTAACCCTTTGCCACAAGATCAATAATGCCTACCTGCGCAAGGATTAGCGAAGCAATCAGTGCTGCGAGTGAAATATATGCTTTTGTCATTTTCTGTAGTGGCCTTCCTTTCTGAGTTGCTTCGTTTTCAATTCGACTGATGAAAGCGTGAATCATGCCGGTGGCGGTTTCAATCAACGTCCATCCTACTACCACACCAAAAACAGCTATCAGAATCGGATTAAACTCCTCCAGCATTTTTAGCCAGGGCACAGTTGACTCCAGAATATTTTTATCCGGATAATAGGCCATGATGGCGAAGTATGTCAGAAACCAGGGAATGGTCATCATCAATCCAGAAATAATGGCTGCAATCGCACTCTCTTTTCTTGAATGCACATCCTTGAATGTAAAGAATGAAGCAGGATATACGCCCAGATTATAACCCACATATAAAATACCGGTCCATAATAAAATGCCAATGCCCGGAGACTCCGGTAAATAACTAGTGTTCCAGTCGGTGAACACTTGTGCAATTTCACTACTCTTACTGGCAAACACCGTGAACGTAAAAAGAAAGTAAGCGATGAATAACGCTACCGATCCTATGGTCTCCAGTTTTGCTATTGTTTCTTCTCCCTTGTAATTTAAAAAACCAACTACTACCGTAATCAACACCACCCCTACCCATTTATTGAAGTTCAAGGTCTGATTTAAAATTTCACCGGCAGCCGATGCCATCACGGCAATAATGAGAATGGCCATCAACAGGTAAACTATTTCATATACAATCCAACCAGGGCCGATTAATTTATTCAGCAATGATTTGTAGTCATACACTTTCCAGTAACGACTCGCCTCGATCGACAAAAATGTCATGAGAGAGAATCCGAAAAAAATGGCGAGACCACTGATCCATCCGCCAGCACCGAACTTTCCACCATACTCTACAATCTCACGGCCCGTTGCATAGCCACCACCGATCAGTACCGATTGAAGAATGATGCCCGGAAGAAATATTCGTTTGAAAAATGTTGCGGATGAAATGCTGGTCTGACTCAAGTGGTAACAATTTAAAATTAATCGTTCAATATACAGGATTTATTTGATCGCCTCCGTAGTCGCCATCTCCCAACCTATGATACTTTTCTTCCGAGTAGCATTCCAGCGATACTCACCGAGCACACCATCTTTGCGGATCACCCGATGACAAGGAATAAGCCAGGCAATATGATTGGACCCAACGGCAGAACCCACTGCCTGCGTTGCTTTGGGATTTTGAATCTGTGTGGCAATGTCCTGATAGGTAGTTACGTTTCCCAGAGGAAGTTTTAACAATGCCTCCCATACTTTGATTTGAAAGTTAGTTCCCTTTACAAAAAGGTGAATTTTTCCCTCCCCCCTAACCCCTCTCACTGGGGGAGAGGGAAGTCTCGTAAATATTTTCTTTATGAACTCATGAGTGATTTCCTGATCGTGATGAAAGACAGAATTATTCCAGTGCCCTTTCATACTCTCCAGTTCAAACCTGGGGTCTTCATCGGTATTGATAAATGAAAGCCAGCATACGCCCCGCTCTGTTACACCAATCAGCGCATCGCCAAAAGGTGTTTCATGAATCCCATATTCTATGCGAATGCCCGACCCGCTTTGTTTATACTCTTGCGGAGTAACTGCCTCCAGCGTAGTAAACAAATCATACACCCGCGACTGACTTGAAAGTCCGGCTGCCTCGGCCGCTTCATTCAGATTTTTTGATTCCTGAAGTTTCGATTTTAAAAAGTCAACGGTGAGGAATTGTAAAAATCGTTTGGGGCTTATGCCTGCCCACTCGGTAAACAGACGCTGAAAATGAAAAGGGGAAAGATGTACCACTTCCGCCACTTCATCCAGCTCGGGCTGGCGCTGAAAGTTTTTTTCCAGGTATTGAATGGCCCGTTCGATGCGCTGATAATTGATGTCCTGATCCGTTGCCATGTTCATAAAGCTATTATTTTTTGCTGACACAAAACTGGCACTTTCCCGATTATTACCCGACCTGTTTCTTGCTATGTGTTGAAAAATTAACCACGGAGAGATCACAGAGAAAAAGCACTGCGAAATCGCAGAGACAGCTCCGTGTCACTCTGTGTTGCATTTCTTGGTGTACTCTGTGGTAGAAATCACGATTAAAGGCGATACCTCTTTAGCTACTCTTTAATATGGATGATTTTTGACTATTTTTAATATTCAATCAAAATCCCATCCCATGAAATCAACTTATCTAAGTATCCTCTCCTTATTGATTGCGCTTTCAGTTAACGCACAAACCAATTACGACACCGTACAAATCAAACCCATTAAAGTGGCCGAGCAAATCTATATGCTGAAAGGTGCCGGTGGCAACATTGGTGTGATGACCGGCCGGGAAGGAACCCTGGTGATCGACAACCAGTTTGCTCCGCTGTCCAACAAAATCAATGGCGCCATTAAAACACTCGATCCCGCTGAGATAAAATTCCTGATCAATACCCACTTGCATGGCGACCACTCTGGTGGAAATGAAAATTTTAAAAAGATGGGTGTCACCATGGTAGCGCATGATCAGGTGCGCGAGCGCATGATGAAAGAATCGGTGAATTCAAGAACCAATAAGGCTACACCGCCCCGCGACAAAGAAGCGTGGCCAGCCATCACGTTTGCCGACAAACTTAATTTTCATTTAAATGATGAAAACATCATACTCCATCATTTTGATATCGGCCACACCGATGGCGATGTCATTGTTCAGTTTAAAAAAGCCAACGTGGTGCACACAGGCGATGCTTTCGTTCGCTACGGTTATCCGTTTATTGATATTAACAGCGGTGGTGGTGTAAATGGATTTATCAACACGCTCGATAAAATTCTTTTGCTGATTGATGATAATACGAAAGTGATTCCCGGCCATGGCGAAGTGGCAACCAGAGCCGATATAAAAAAAGTGCGTGATAATATTGCGGACATCCGCGATCAGGTTGCTGCCGCTTTGAAGAAAGGAAAAAAGACCGAAGACATTGCTGCCCTTGGCATCACTGACAAATATGATGCAGAGTATGGAAAAGGTTTTGTGAAAGGAAAAGATTTTGTGTTGATGGTGGCGGAGAATTTGAAGGGTGGGAAGTAAAGTGTTTGATATTAATACCTAACGTTCTTTTAAAGAATACTCAAAGCATGAAAGAATTATTCAATTATAAGTATGATGAGTTGTTCAATCCGACATTAACTGCCTTACACAATCTTGGCGGTTCAGGTTCTGTCGAGGAAATTGAAGAGCAAATTGCGAACAATTTGCAATTGACAGATGAAGCGGTGAATGAAATCCACCGAGGTAACACAAGCAAATTTACCTACCGACTTGCTTGGGCAAGGAATTACTTAAAACGTTATGGATTATTGGAAAATTCTTCTCGTGGGGTTTGGGCATTAACTGAAGAAGGTCTTAAAACAAGGAATGTCGATAAGGAAGTTGTAAAGAAAAAGGTAGTGGCTGAAGATCGGCAGGGAAAGCTAAATAAAGAAAATCTAAAACAAATAGAACAGAACGGTGAATCAGAAGACATCGATGAAATTCAAAAGTTCACATGGCAAGAACAAATTATTGAAGAATTGCTATATATTTCACCAAGTTCGTTTGAACGACTTTGCCAAAGACTTCTCAGAGAACTTGGTTTTCAAAACGTTGAAGTTACTGGGCAAACAAATGATGGAGGAATTGATGGTAAAGGAATGTTAAAACTTGGTGGTGTTTTATCATTCCATGTTATATTTCAAGCCAAGCGATATAAAGGAAGTGTTTCACCATCAATTGTGAGGGACTTCAGGGGAGCAATGGTAGGTCGAGCAGATAAAGGATTAATTATAACGACAGGCACATTTACACGGGAAGCAAAAAGAGAAGCGCAACGAGACGGAGCGCCACCGATTGACTTAATTGATGGCAATGATTTAGCAGAAAAACTAAAAGAACTTCACCTTGGTGTTGATATCGAGTTAGTAGAAAAAGTCATAGTTAAAAAAGACTGGTTCAAAACACTTTAAATTAATAGCGTCCTTTCTCAGCCTTTGCCTGTTCTCTTAAACCGCAAATAGTGAACTACTCACTTAGTCCTGTAGAAGCTTGCTTCGGCAACGCTAACAATTTCTCTACATTTTCATCACCCCTCAAGGTTATTCACCTGGCTTAAAGACGATCTGAGTATTTGATTTATGGTTGTTAAAACATACTTCGATCATTATCTTGCGTATAGATGAAAAGACTATGTTTATTGGTTTTTCTTTTTTTTAGTTGTGAGCAGGAGGAAATTGTGGATGCCTGTGCGGATACTGCTATACTGAACGAGTCTCCCTGCCAGACCTTTATTAACGTTACACCTCCCTGCATTATTCAGGAAGTATTGACAACCATAAATGGTAATCAAGTGGGAAAGTGTGTTTACTATCACGATGGTTCAAATTATAACAAGATTGAGGTTTACAACAGAAGTAAGCAAACAGACGATTATCCGGTAGTGCCAGACGAGACGGTTACTATGATTTATGAGGCAGATAAAATCAAAGAAGTTGTCATACAGCCTTCGGCCAGACCGGGTACCCAAAGGAATTATTATTTTGACTATAATAAATTTGCAGTAACCATTTCATTTGAATTGATCGAAGACGGTGAAATTACGTTTTCGAATATCTATGATCAGTTATTTGTAACCAATCCCAGGGACTCCATTTATTTGAGCGAGGGATTTTTTGATATTTTACGAGAATACAAGAGCGGTAATAATACAAGATTTGCCATGGAAGAGAAAGATGGCATGTGTGTTATTAACAATCAGAGGTGGCAGTTTACCAGCAAGATGTCTCATGATTCAAATCCAAATGTTTTCAAAGACTATGCAGTCCGGTTTCCACTGGGCGGAGGTGAAGGGTATGCTACCCAATTCTGGTTTGGCAATAATAGAAACAATATGGTTGCTGCGATGGATCTTATTAATGGCAATGATAAGAATTTGTATTGTTATACTTTTTTACGCAATGGAGATCAGGTCTGGATTAAAAAATACGATTACGCCAGCGCTTATGATTATGAATATTCTTACAAGTATTCCTGCGAATGAATTTCTTGCTCTTTCCGATGTACCTTCACCAGTATTATTAGAATCACTCATTTACCCTTCTTTCTGACGGGCTTCGGCACCTCCAGCAATTTCTCCACCTCTTCATCACCCTCCAGATTATTCATCTGCCTTAGAATCCAGGAGGCACGTCTCGTCACATACGGTGACGCAGGTTCGACCTTGTATTTTTTGGGATTGGGCAAACATGCTGCAATGCGTGCAGCTTCAGTACGCGTTAGTTTACTGGCGGGTTTTTTAAAATAGTTTTGCGCGGCAGCTTCCACGCCATAAATTCCTTTTCCCATCTCCGCCACATTCAGATACATCTCCAGAATCCGTTGCTTACTCCAGAACAATTCAATCATGAACGTGAAGTACACCTCAAGTCCCTTTCTAAACCAACTACGGCCCTGCCATAAAAAAACATTTTTGGCAACCTGCTGACTGATCGTTGAAGCCCCCCGAATTCGTTTATTTTTCTTTTGATTATCCGACATTGCTTTTTTGATACTCTTGATATCAAATCCATTGTGATCAGGGAAGAGCTGATCTTCCGATGCCATCACCGCCAATCGTATATTGGGCGACATCTCATCAAAATCCACATAATCTCTTTTTAATCCATTACCGCCAACCAGATCCGACAGCTGGGTAAACGTGACCGGTGGATTAATCCACTTCAGTGCGATGATATATACAAACTGAAATAAGAATAGAATCAGCAGGATTTTCTTCAGCTTTCTCCACCAGGAGATCAAAAGACTTTTTCTGAACATTTAAAAAGATTATTGATTAAGCCTAAGTAGGTTTGGGTAATTAATTTATAATGATACAAAAAATAAAAAGAGATGGCGCGTGTTGAAATACAACTTCCGGAAAAATTCATCTTTGCCATTGAAATTGCCGTGCGGGTGAGTGACCTGAACTATGGAAATCATGTGGGTAATGATAGTGTCCTCACCCTGATGCAGGAAGCCCGTACGTTATTCTACCGTTCTATGGGATTTGAAAATGAAGTGAAGCTGGAAGAGTCCGTTGGCCAGATCGTTACGGACGCTGCGATTGTATACAAGGCAGAATCCTTCCTGGGGGATATTTTAAAATTTGAAATTGGTGTAGAAAATTTCAATAAATATGGGTTTGATCTTTTCTATCGTATTAGTAATAAAGCCACCGGCAAAGAAGTAGCGCATGGTAAAACTGGCATTGTGTGCTTTGATTACAGCAAAAGGAAAATTGCGAGTGTACCAGAAGTGTTGTTGGCTAAATTAAAATCTCTTTGAAGCCTCTGTGTACTCTGTGGTAATACATTAACCACGGAGGACACAGAGCTCTCATAGAGGGAAAATCATTTTGAATGCTTTCCGGCCAGATAAGCTTTCATTGGTTGCCAATAGTAAAGCTTCCAGCCATTTTTAAGTGACTCTACGTTACGTTCAGGCACATCGGTCTGCGTGAAGGAAAGTTTTGTTCCAGTCGGAACTTTCTCAAAGAGAAATGTGCAGATGGAGAAGTGACCTTCAGGCCAGCCATCTTCAGCAAAATGCCAGCCTTGCACAATTTTCTTTCCCTTCTTTAATTCAATGTTAAAACCAGAACAATAACCATCAAACATTTCAAACTTACCATCCACTTCATCATCGCTCATGGAAACTTTCGTGCCGGTGAATGCACTGTGTTTTTTCTCATCCATGATCAGATTATACACTTCCAGCGGCCTCGCTCCCTTGAAGGTGACGGTTTGTTTGATCCTTTTGGTTTTCATTTATTTTAATGATTTAAGGAATTTCAAACTCTGTGGAATCTGTTCCACCGCATGAGTTGATTCATCCTCAATAAAGAAATGCTTCACACCCTGCTTGCGGGCTTCCTTCATGATCGCTTCAACACCTACATCGCCAGTTCCCAATACAACATTGGTTTCATCATCAGCATGACCTGATTGACTATTCTCCGTGCCATGTCTGCGGTCTTTCAAATGCATTAATGGAAATCTTCCTGGATATTTCTTTAAAAGCGCTACAGGATCCTGACCTGGATGTTTAACCCAGAAGATATCCATTTCAAAGTTTACATATTTTGGATCGAGTCGTTTCACCATCACATCGAACAAATTGCCGTCCTCATGAGCTCTGAATTCATAGCCATGTATATGATAGGTGAGCGAAATACCTTCTGCCTGCAACACCTTACCGGCATTTGCAAAAACACCGATTGCCTTTTCAGTATCGGCCAAAGTAAAATCATCACCAGTGTGAGGAATCCATGCACACATCACATACTTCGCTCCGAATTGTTTTGCCTTGGCTGCAACAGCGGCAGGATCTTTGGCGAGTTCATTAAAATCAGCACCGATGCTGACCATTTTCAAATTGTTCTTTTTACATAAGGCGTTAAATTCATCCATGGTCATCCCATAGGTGCCGCCACCTTCTATCTCGCGGATGCCCCAGCTTTTTATCAGAGACAATGAACCCGGAACATCTTTCGGGATTTCTCTTCGCAGACTATATAATTGAAGGCCTATCTCCTGAGCGAAACCAGTAAGTACCAGGCTAAAGAGGAAAATGACAAGACATAATTTTTTCATACACTTCATATTTTTATTGAATGAAGTGAAAGTAAAAAATAACCGGTCAATTAAAAAGGCAAATTATTCGGTTACTTTGACAACACCGGCATGCTGGCAACCAGCACAACCAGGTCAGCGTCAGTGACTTCCTTCTTTTCATCTGCCACCACGAGGAAGTTTTCGTAGAGGGTATTCAACTCCTCCCCTTCCACACGATGGCCCAGCAATTCTGCGCGATGCTTCAACGCGGCTCTTCCGCTGCGGGCGGTGAGCACGATGGATGAAGACGGAACGCCTACGTCAGCAGGGTTGATGATTTCATAGTTTTCTGCATGCTTAAGAAAGCCATCCTGGTGGATGCCCGAAGAATGAGCAAATGCATTTTTACCTACGATGGCTTTATTCGCCTGCACCGGCATGCGCATCATGGTAGAAACCAATAAGCTCATTTCATAAAGCCTTTCAGATTTTATGTTTGTATAAAGACCTATGTCCTGATGTGTTTTTAAAATCATGGCCACCTCTTCGAGTGAAGTGTTACCGGCACGTTCACCAATTCCATTAATGGTTACTTCCGCCTGACGGGCACCATTGCTCAAGCCGGCAATCGTGTTGGCCGTAGCCAAACCCAGATCATTATGACAATGCACGGAAAGAATTGCCTTGTCTATATTCTTTACATTTTCCATGAGGTACTGAATTCGCTTGCCGTATAAATTCGGTAAGCAATACCCCGTAGTATCAGGGATGTTCACCACATCGGCACCTGCAGCAATTACTGCTTCCACCAGCTGGGCAAGAAACACTAAGTCAGCACGGCCAGCATCTTCCGCATAAAACTCCACTTCATAACCTTTGGCCTTTGCATATTTTGCCGCCCACACACCTTGCTCAAGCACCTGCTCGCGTGAACTTCTGAATTTATGCTTGATGTGTACATCAGAAGCTCCGATGCCCGTATGGATTCTTCCGCGCTTAGCGTGATGCAACGCTTCGGCAGCAACATCAATGTCTTCTTTCTTTGAGCGTGTTAGTGCACATACCACTGGATCAGTCACTGCTTTTGATATCTCAACAACAGAAAGAAAATCACCAGGGCTCGAAATTGGAAAGCCCGCTTCAATTACATCTACACCGAGCAACTCAAGCTCACGTGCGATAATAACTTTTTCTTCGGTCTTTAATTGACAACCGGGAACCTGTTCTCCATCGCGAAGCGTTGTGTCAAAGATTTGAATTTTCTGTGCCATAATTTTCTTGTTACTGGATACTTGTTACTTCTTACTTTCTCAAGCTATTCACTACCTGCCTGCCCATTTGCTGGGTATTCAAAATTTTATCTTTAGGAGTTTTTGCATCGGCTATATCCGTTGTGCGGAAACCCTGCTTCAATGTTTCTTCCACTGCAATGATCACCGTTTCTGATTCCTGTTTCATGCCCAGTGAAATATCCAATAGCAACGCAGCAGATAAAATCGAAGCGAGTGGATTGGCAATGCCCATTCCGGTTATATCATGCGCACTTCCGTGGATGGGTTCGTATAATCCTACCTTGTCTCCTACTGAAGCAGACGCCAGCATGCCCATAGAGCCTGCAATCTGCGATGCTTCATCCGTAAGGATATCACCAAAAAGATTTCCGGTTACCACCACATCAAAGCTTCTCGGATTTTGAATCAGCTTCATGGCTGCGGCATCAACGAACTGATGTTCGAGTTGCACATCGGGATATTGCTTGCCCACTTCCTGAACTACTTCGCGCCACAGTCTTGAACTTTCAAGAACATTGGCCTTATCAACAGAAGTAACTTTCTTATTTCTTGTGCGTGCTGCCTGAAATGCTTTGTGTGCAATACGCTCCACTTCGTATCGCTGATAGATCATCAGATCGTAGGCAGTGTTTCCGTTATCCTTTCTCCCTTTCTCACCGAAGTATACATCGCCTGTAAGTTCGCGGAAAAATAAAATATCAGAACCCCTCAGTATTTCAGGTTTGATGCTCGAGGCTTCAAGCAGTTCATCAAATAATTTTATCGGGCGCAGATTGGCATATAATCCCAGTTCCTTGCGCATCTTCAACAATCCCTGCTCTGGTCTTACTTTCAGTGTTGGGTCGTTATCATATTTCGGATGACCTACGGCTCCGAATAAAATCGCATCACAGTTTCTTAATTTCTCCAGGGTTTCATCGGGAAATGGATTACCAGTTGCTTCAATGGCATCATGGCCGATGGATGCTTCATCAAATTCAAATTCATGACCAAAGATTTCTGCAATCCTGACCAACACACTTTTACCTTCGGTGGTAACCTCTTTTCCAATTCCGTCTCCCGGGAGTATGACTATTTTCTTCTTCATTTATATTCAAAATATGCAAGCTTGAAATTATGAATGTGCAAGATCAAATTCCCTGATCTCTTTATTCAGACTCAACAGGTAATCAATATCATCATAGCCGTTGATCAGACATTCCTTTTTATAGGCGTTGATTTCAAATTTTTGCTTCTGACCTTCAAAGCTGATTTCCTGGTTAACTAAATCTACCGTCACTGCTGTCTGAGGATTCTTTTGAGTTGTGTCGAGTAAGTTTTTAAGAAATTCATCTGACACCACTACCGGTAACACGGCATTGTTGAGTGCGTTGTTTTTAAATATGTCGGCAAAGAAACTTGATACTACTACACGAAATCCATAATCATAAATGGACCATGCGGCATGCTCACGACTGCTTCCACACCCAAAATTCTTTCCTGCTACTAAAATCTTTCCTCCATAAGCAGGATTGTTCAATGCAAATTCCTTGATCGGTTGATTGTCGCTGTCATAGCGCCAGTCGCGAAACAGGTTATCACCAAAGCCCTCACGCGTTGTAGCTTTTAGAAAGCGTGCCGGAATAATCTGATCGGTGTCAATATTCTCCATCGGCAGCGGTACTGCCGTAGAGGTTAATGTTATGAATTTCTCTTTACTCATTTTCAGCTATATAAACTCTCTTACATCGGTTACTTTACCTGTGATCGCGGCAGCCGCTGCACTCAGCGGACTTGCCAGAAACGTGCGCGATTTCGGTCCTTGTCTTCCTTCAAAATTTCGGTTCGAAGTGCTGATACAATATTTTCCTGCGGGCACCTTGTCTTCATTCATACCTAAACACGCTGAGCAGCCAGGGCTTCTCAATTCAAAACCGGCATCTTCAAAAATTTTATTTAACCCTTCTTTGATGGCCTGTTGTTCTACTTGCTTCGATCCTGGTATCACCCACACTTCTACATTTGGCGCTTTGGTTTTTCCTTTCACCATGGAAGCTACCAGGCGCAAATCTTCAATTCGCGCATTGGTGCAACTGCCGATGAAAACATAATCCACTGCTTTGCCTAAAAGTTGTGAGCCTGCTTCGAGGCCCATATAGTCCAGTGATTTTTTAAAAGAGACCTGCTCATTGATCTCTTTTAACTCTTCCACGGTAGGAATGCGGTCTGTTACTTTCATGCCCATACCTGGATTGGTTCCGTAGGTAATCATGGGTGCAATATCTGCTGCATCAAAGGTTAATACCTGATCATACACAGCACCTTCATCGGTAACCAGTTTTTTCCATTCCGTTACTGCCTTATCAAACGCTTCTCCCTGTGGCGCAAACTTTCTTCCTTTTATATAATTGAATGTAGTTTCATCCGGAGCAATCAGTCCTCCACGCGCGCCCATCTCAATACTCATGTTGCAAACGGTCATGCGTGCTTCCATGGAAAGATTGCGGATGGCATCACCGGCATACTCAACAAAAAAGCCAGTGGCACCACTGGCTGATATTTTGGAAATGATGTACAAAATAATATCCTTGCTGACCACACCCTTACCCAACGTACCATTGATTTCAATCTTCATGGTTTTGGCTTTGTATTGCAAAATGCATTGTGTTGCCAATACCTGTTCCACTTCGGATGTACCAATACCAAAAGCAATATTGCCGAATGCTCCATGTGTGGAAGTATGACTGTCGCCACACACGATAGTCATGCCAGGCAATGTTAATCCCAGCTCAGGTCCGATGATGTGCACGATTCCCTGATATGGATGTCCGAGATCATACAACTCAACACCAAACTCAGCACAATTTTTTCTGTAGTGTTTCCACCTGATGACGCGACAATGCTTCCTTGATGGGAAGATGCTGATCTTTGGTAGGAACGTTATGATCGGCTGTAGCCGTAGTGCGTTTTGTATTAAACACCTGAAGTCCTCTCTTCTTCAAACCATCGAAGGCTTGTGGCGAAGTTACTTCATGAATAAAATGACGATCGATAAATAATGCATCAGGATATCCGTCAGCATGTTTTACAACATGTGCATCCCAGATTTTTTCAAAAATTGTTTTTGGTTTTTTCTCGCTCACAACAATCGTTAGTTTGTTCTCACTTCTATAAAATGAAACTGCCCCGACAAGTCGAGGCAGTTTTCATAGGTTTAGGTTAGGTTACTGGGGCAATCAAATACTGATTGCGAATAACACACGAAGATGTAAAATCATTATGGATTACTCAATCAAAATTGCAGAAAAAATGCATAGCACTTACAAGTGTTTGGTAGCGGTTAGCTGTTCCACCACGATAATGGCAACTGAATATCATTTACAGAATCCACTACCATATCCGGTTTATAAGCATAGCGAATCAGATGTTCTTTTTTCGTGATGCCACTCAAAACCAGAATAGTTTTATAACCCATCTGCACACCTCCGCGAATGTCAGTGTCCATCGTATCGCCAATTACGGTTGTCTCTGCAGTTTCCAGTCCCAGTGACTTTTCTTGCAGAGCGCATCATCACAGGTCCAGGCTTTCCTACCACAAATCCTTTTATTCCGGTTGCTTCTTCGATCATTGCCGTAGTGGAAGCAATGCCTAAATTATCCCATCCCTTTTTCTTTGGTGACGGATCACGATTGGTAGTTACGAATTTTGCTCCAGCAAGAATCATATCCACCGCTTTCTGCACCATCTCCAGTGTAAAATTTCTTCCCTCACCCAACACCACAAAATCAGGATCGGAATTCACCAGTGAAATTCCATTCTCATGCAGACTGGATAGTAGTCCACCTTCTCCCAAAACATAAGCAGTGCCATTGGGGATCTGGCTTGCGAGGAATTTTCCCGTAGCCATGGCACTGGTATAGATATGGTTTTCTGTCACCTTAATTCCCAGCTTAGACAGTTTGCGCACCGCATCAAGTCGTGTGCGCTGGCTGTTGTTGGTCATGAATGTGAATGGAATTTTTTCTTCAAGCAGTCGGGCAACAAATATATCTGCCCCCGGAATCATCGTTTCTCCCCCATATACTACACCATCCATATCGATCAATAATCCGTGTGCCATAATTCAAATTTAACAGATACAAGATAAGGATTGAAATGAAATATTTCGAATCAGTGCATGACAATGACATTTCAATCGGTTACCCAAACAGGCAACCCGAACGAACATAAAATACTGAATATTCAGGAGGTGATTAAACTAAATACTCAAATAAATTCTCGTTTTGGTTGACGAGTGTATAGTTGAGTTTGTGGCTATCCATGCGTTCAATCAACAAAGCAAAATCCTCTCTAGATTTTCCTTCAATGCCTATTAAAGCCGGACCCGACTCTTTATTATGCTTCTGAATATATTCAAAGCGCACGATATCATCATTAGGTCCTAATATGTGATTCAAAAATTCCTTCAAGGCACCTGGTCGCTGGGCAAACCGAACGATGAAATAATGTTTTAGTCCTTCATACAATAAAGATCTTTCCTTGATCTCCTGCATGCGATCGATGTCGTTGTTTCCACCACTGAGAATGCAGACTACTTTTTTTCCTTTTATGTGACTGGCATACTGATCGAGCGCAGCAATCGATAAAGCACCCGCTGGCTCCGCTACAATAGCATCTTCATTATAAAGCTGAAGAATAGTAGAACTGACTTTTCCTTCAGGCACCAGTAGCATATCGGTAATCACATCTTTGCAAATAGCAAATGTCTGTTCACCCACTTTCTTTACGGATGCGCCATCAACAAAACGTTGTATGGAATCAAGCACTACGGGCTTGCCTGCCTTTAATGCTTCTTTCATAGAAGGAGCTCCCGTTGGTTCAACACCAATGATTTTTGTTTGTGGAGAATACGTCTGAAGAATAACTTCCCATGCCTGCACAAAGACCTCCACCACCAATGGGCACGAAAACAAAATCAATATCCGACTGCTCTTCCAGAATTTCTTTCGCCACCGTTCCTTGTCCTTCCATCACTTTGATGTGATCGAAAGGCGGAATAAATACCATATTTTTCTCGGTCGTATATTCCAGTGCATGCGCCTGACACTCATCAAACGTATCACCGATCAATACGATCTCAATGTTATCGCCACCAAACATTTTCACCTGGTTGATCTTCTGTTTGGGTGTGATGGCCGGCATGTAAATCACACCGTGTATGTTCAGCAACTTGCAGGAAAACGCAACACCTTGCGCATGATTACCTGCACTGGCGCAAACTACTCCGCGATTGCGCTGTTCTTCGGTAAGACTGCTGATTAAATTATAAGCACCACGGATTTTATAGGAACGCACAACCTGAAGATCTTCGCGCTTCAAATAAATCTCAGCACCAAATTTCTCTGAAAGCTTGCGATGAAACTGCAAAGGAGTTTTCAGCACTACTGATTTCAGTACTTCGTAAGCTGAGTTGATATCTAATATTTGCTTATGTGATGTTATCATAGGTGGAAAGTAGGCAGTAGGCAAAGTGCAGTAGGCAAAAATTAACTGATTGCCTACTGCGTACTATCAATTGCCTATTAGTTTATCATGCTTGCTTCAACACTTGCCTTTTCAGGTCTCAGTTTTCTGACAGCAGCACCCGCCTGCCATAGTTCGCTTTCGCGAACTTCTTTCAATTCTTCAGCAAGCTTTTCGCGATAGTCTGGTTTGCTGCAAGTATCAATGGTACGTTTTGCTTCGGCACCTGATGCAACGCTTTCATACAATTCCTGGAATACAGGAAGTGTAGCAGCCTTGAATTTCTTTTTCCAGTCCAATGCTCCACGCTGTGCAGTAGTTGAACAGTTGGCATACATCCAGTCCATTCCATTCTCAGCAACCAATGGCATCAATGACTGAGTAAGTTCTTCTACGGTTTCATTGAATGCTTCTGAAGGAGTGTGTCCTTTAGAACGCAACACTTCATATTGTGCTTCGAAGATACCGGCGATAGCACCCATCAGGGTTCCGCGCTCACCGGTCAGATCAGAGTAAACTTCTTTCTTGAAATCCGTCTGGAATAAATAACCAGAGCCAACACCAATACCCAACGCAATCGCTTTTTCCGTTGCCTTACCTGTAGCATCCTGGAATACGGCATAGCTTGAGTTGATACCTTTTCCCTGAAGGAATAATCTGCGCACAGAAGTTCCTGAACCTTTAGGTGCTGCAAGCACTACATCAATATCTGCAGGAGGAATAATTCCAGTCTGCTCTTTGAATGTGATACCAAATCCGTGAGAGAAATATAATGTCTTACCTGTTGTAAGGAATGGTTTGATCGTTGGCCACAAGGCAATCTGACCTGCATCCGAAAGAAGGAATTCAAGAATGGTTCCGCGCTTCGCTGCTTCTTCAATGTCAAACAATGTTTCGCCGGGAACCCATCCGTGTTCAACGGCTTTGTCCCAGGTTTTTGATCCTTTGCGCTGGCCAACGATTACTATTGAAACCGTTGTCGCGCAAGTTCAATGCCTGTGCAGGACCTTGCACACCATATCCGATAATTGCAATTGTTTCATTCTTTAACACATCCAGTGCTTTTTCCATCGGAAATTCTTCGCGGGTTACCACTTCTTCCCATACACCTCCGAAATTGATCTTTGCCATATTTAATTGGTTGTTAGTTGTTTGTTATTCGTTGTTAGTTGGTATTAGGTTAATCTACATCTACAATTTTTTCGCTTAGCTCAAAGTACTCACTGTTGCCCTGATATACTTTTACACTATCTACTTCAATGAGTTTTTCAAGTTGACGGTATACTTTTTCAATCAGATCAGGCGTTGTAAACAACAACATGATCACACCTCCTCTGCGAAAATCATTTTCATTTTCATGCGCCATCAGCTTTTTGATGCGCACTCTTCTGCGGTTCAGAATATTGATGATCCTGTTTAAAACAGAAAAATTATTGTCCGCAGTAAGTTCCAGTGTAAAATCCTGCTTCATCTTTTTACTATTTTCCTTTAGGTGCTTCCAGTAATACATCGGCCACACCGGCTCCGGCTGGCACCATCGGAAACACGTTATCTTCTTTTCCTACCACTACTTCCAGGAAGTAAGGTGTTTTTGCTTCGAGCATTTCCTTCATCGCATCCTGCAGATCTTCGCGATTCACAACTTTCCTTGCGGGAATGGAATACGCTTCTGCCAGCTTTACAAAATCCGGATTCACCATTTCAGTAAATGAATAACGCTTGCCATGGAATAGTTGCTGCCACTGACGCACCATGCCGAGAAAGTTATTATTCAACACCAGAATCTTTACCGGGATTTTATACTGCATGATCGTGCCTAATTCCTGTACGGTCATCTGATAACCACCATCACCAATTACTGCAACAACTTGCTGTGTTGGAATGGCAAGTTTGGCACCCATGGCGGCTGGCAATGCAAAGCCCATTGTGCCTGCACCACCTGATGTAACATTGGTGCGGGGATTTTTGAATTGATAATAACGGGACGCAATCATCTGATGCTGGCCAACATCGGTGACCATAATAGCCTCGCCATTGGTTTGTTTGGATAAGTGATTGATTACTTCCGCCATCTTTATTTCACCGGTCGAGTTAAACTCGTGATGAATGACTTTATCATGTTCTTCCTGATTTAAAGTCCGGAAACTTTCAATCCATTCCTGATGATTGTTTGGCTGAACGAGTTCAATCAATGAACCCAATGCTTCCTTCGCATCCGCATGAACAGCGATTTCTGCTTTTATTATTTTGTTGATCTCGGCCTTGTCAATTTCAATATGAATTACCTTCGCCTGCTTCGCATACTTGCTTACGTTGCCCGTCACGCGATCATCAAAGCGCATACCCACAGCGATCAACACATCACACTGATTGGTGTTAACGTTCGGACCATAGTTTCCATGCATTCCAAGATAGCCCACATAATTCGGATGATCCGTAGGAAAAGCTCCCAGGCCCAGCAATGTACTGGCTACAGGAATGCCTGTCTTTTCAGAGAATGCGATCAACTCCTTTGATGCGCCAGAAAGTAAAATTCCCTGACCCGCGAGAATGTAAGGCTTCTTCGCCTGATTGATTAATGCTGCTGCAGCTTCAACTTCATTGATTTGCAGTCTGGGCTTTGGCTTGTACGTGCGGATGCTCTCACACTTCTTGTATTCGGCAAATTCAAACAATTCATTTTGTGCATTCTTGGTGATGTCGATCAACACAGGACCGGGTCTGCCTGTGGTGGCAATATGAAATGCTTTCGCAACGGCACCTGCAATATCTTTTGCTTCGGTAACCTGCACATTCCACTTCGTTACCGGTATGGTCGTATTGATCACATCAATTTCCTGAAAGGCATCGGTACCCAGCAAATGGGCAAACACCTGGCCTGTGATACACACCAGAGGTGTAGAGTCGATTAACGCATCAGCCAGACCGGTCACTAAATTAGTTGCACCCGGACCTGATGTAGCAAACACAATACCTGGCTTGCCTGATACACGGGCAAAACCCTGAGCGGCATGAATGGCACCTTGCTCATGACGTACCAATATATGTGTAAGCTGATCGGCATAACCATACAACGCATCATACACGGGCATGATTGCACCACCGGGATAACCAAAAATAGTTTTCACATTTTCGGCAACGAGGCATTTTAATAATGCTTCCGAGCCAGTAATCTTTTCAATCTCAGTCAACGCTGTTTTTTCTTCAGTCTTCGTCAGTAACGCATCCATCGGCAGCTGTTTTTACTTGTTTCGCATATTTAAATAACACACCGCTGGTAGCACGAGGCTGCGGTTTTTTATAACGTGATCTTCTGTCCGCAATGATTTTCTCATCTACGAGCAGGTTGATCTGTTGTTTTTTAATATCAATTTCAATCGAGGTCGTTGTCTTCCACCAACCCGATCAGCCCACCTTCAAAAGCTTCGGGTGTGATGTGCCCAATCACGAAACCGTGAGAGCCTCCGCTGAATCTTCCATCGGTAATGAGTGCTACACTTTTTCCAAGACCGGAGCCCATGATTAAACTGGTAGGCTTGAGCATCTCAGGCATGCCGGGTGCTCCCTTCGGACCTACATTGCGAATCACCACAACATCACCTTCTCTTATTTTTCCGGATTTGATTCCATCAACCAGTTCAAACTCACCATTGAACACACGGGCCGTTCCTTTAAAATTTTCTCCCTCCTTACCGGTGATTTTTGCTACTGATCCTTTCTCAGCAAGATTGCCATAAAGAATTTGCAGGTGACCTGTTTTCTTGATCGGTCTTTCAATCGGGAAAATGACGTCTTGCTTTTCGAAATCAAGATCGATTGCGTTCGCTACGTTCTCAGCAATTGTTTTTCCGGTAACGGTGATACAATCACCATGCAGGAATCCTGTCTTTAACAAATACTTCATCACGGCAGGCACGCCCCCTATTTTCATGAAGCGCTCCCATCAGATATTTTCCACTCGGCTTGAGATCAGCAAGCAAAGGAGTCTTGTTTGAAATCCTCTGAAAATCTTCCTGTGTGATTTTCACACCGACACTTTTCGCCATGGCGATCAAATGCAACACGGCATTGGTTGATCCGCCTAAGATCATCACGATTGTGATGGCATTTTCAAATGCCTTGAACGTCATGATATCGCGTGGCTTCAGATCTAATTCAAGCAAGTTGCGGATTGCCTTTCCGGCCTCTGTACATTCAGCAGATTTTTCTTTGCTCAAGGCAGGATTCGATGAAGAATAGGGCAATGACATTCCCAGTGCTTCAATAGCAGATGCCATCGTGTTGGCCGTGTACATGCCTCCACAAGCTCCTGCACCAGGACAAGACTTGTTGAATGATACCTTTATAATCTTCTTCAGAAAGTTTGCCCTGAATCTTTTCGCCCAATGCTTCGAAGGCTGAAATGATATTCAACTCGCGTCCTTTGTAATGTCCTCCGGCAATTGTTCCACCATAGACCATAATCGCAGGACGATTCAATCTTCCCATCGCCATTACTGAGCCCGGCATGTTTTTATCACAGCCTACAACGGCAATCAATCCATCATAGTATTGCGCACCACAAACTGTTTCAATAGAATCAGCAATCACTTCACGGCTTACCAGTGAGTAGCGCATTCCTTCCGTGCCATTGCTGATACCATCGCTCACACCGATCGTATGGAAAATCAATCCGACCAGTTGCTGATCCCAGACGGCCTTCTTTACTTCACCAGCCAATGCATTCAAATGCATGTTGCAGGTGTTTCCATCAAAGCCTGTGCTTACAATTCCTACCTGTGCTTTTTTTAAATCCTCTTCTGTCAAACCAATTCCGTACAGCATGGCCTGCGATGCCGGAAGGGTTGGGTCCTGAGTGATGGTTCTGCTGTATTTATTTAATTCCATTGTTTCTTTAGTTGTTCGTTCTGAGTTGTTGGTTGTTCATAGATAACACGAACAACGACATACCATCAACGATTATACAATTACATATGAATAACTCTTATCCAACACGATACACTTGTATGCTTCCTGGATGATAGCGCCCATGGATTCATTCCATGGCTTGCTGAATTTCTGACCTTCTACTGATTCAATTCCCGTAATCTCCACAGCAGTGCCGCAGAAGAAAGCGCCATCAGCATCAAATAATTCTTCAGGACGGAAGTATTTTTCCTGCACAGGCATGTCAAGCTCCTTGCAAATTTCCAATACTGTCTGGCGTGTAATGCCTGGCAAAATATTTCCAAGCGGTGGTGTATAGAGTACACCATCCTTCTCAAAAAAGAAATTGGCTCCCGGTCCTTCAGCCACGAAGCCATTCATATCAAGCATCAATGCTTCATCAAAGCTACGTTGCTTCGCTTCGTTGGTGGCCATGATGGAGTTTACATAATGACCACATGCCTTGGCTTCCATCTTTATGGATTTAGGATTAGGTCGTTGAAATGACGACACACAAACGCGAAGCTTCTGTTCATCGAAATATTTGTCCCACTCCCATGCGGTGATCATAATAGATACTCCCTTGGGTGCAGATAAGGTCATGTTGGGTGCGCAATACACCAACGGACGGATGTAAGCGTCTTTCAGATTATTTTTTTGTAAAACGAGATACGCGATCTGTGTAAGTTCTTCGGCAGTATGATTAAACGGAATGCCGATGAGTGCGCAGCTTTTGATAAGTCTTTCAAAGTGCTCATGTGCTTTGAAAATTTTTACGCCATTTACCGTCTGGTAGGCACGGATACCTTCAAAAGCTCCATAGCCATAATGAAGTGTCTGACTAAATAAGTCAGTGGTGGCGTCTTTTGCTTTTATGAATTTACCATCGAGATAGAGGATGGTGTTGTCATTGTAATACATATAATTTTAAAACAATCGTTAGTTTGCAGTTAGCACTATAAAACAAAACCGTCCCGCTTTTGGGCGGGACGGTTAAATATCGTTTCTACAATATCGTCACAGCCCCGGTTTTCGGAGAAGAATGACGCTAATGAGCACAACCACACCACTAATCAAGTTGATCAGGTTACCGGTGTTGATAAATGAATTCAATTTCACTTGCATATAATGTTGTGCGACACCACAAGATTGTAAAATTTTGTGATGAGATTCAATGAAAGTGAAGAAAAAAGTTTCAAAATATGCTTTAACGAATGTTAGGTAATCGCTCTTCACTAAACCCTCTGCATTAAAGTTCTATAAACGGAAAGCTATTTAATCACTGAAATACATAGAGGCAACACAGCCGGATCATTGGTGTCAAAAGGTGCCAGCTTTGTTCCATTCTTCCAGACAGTACCAGAAGTTCCATCCCTTCCTACCAGGTAAACATCATTGCCGGAAGCGTTAACCTGATACGCAAAACCCTGAATTGAACCATCGGTTAATGAACTGACAACACCATTTTTCCAATACTTTGCTATATTAATTCCTGATTGAGAAGATACTGCTTCTGAGCCTGCAACATGAACACCCTCGTCATTTACAAAGATCGAATTGGCACCTGCATTTTTTGTTTTATCAGTAAGGTCAACACCGGTACCATTTTTCCAGTACATGGCAACTGTAACGTCTTTCGAAATATCTGGAGAAGTACTTACCATGCCTGCAACATAGACATCACCTTTGTAAACAAAGATTGAATTTGCTACAGCATACGCTTTGCCATCCGACAGTGGAAATGCTTTTCCGTTTTTCCAGTATTTGGCAACAGCAGGACCACCAGTGCTTTCATAACCGCATATATATACGTCCTGCCCATAAACAAACAATGATTTGGATTTAGCATAATGGTTCGATTCAGTTATAGAAGTTAATACACCATTTTTCCAATGCTTAATAACACTATACAAACCTTTGTTCTCTGTCCAGACCGCATGAAGATCATTTCCTGAAACTGTAAATCCATCAAGTTCTGAAAATGCATTCTCAGCGTTAAGATCCAACATGGTATTGGAAGTTCCATTTTTCCAATACACAAAAGAGTTTGTGTTTCCACCCGTGCCGGTAAAAGCCTTACCAGCTAAGTAAACATCGTTACCATTCACAAATATGAAATTTGCTTTTGCATTACTTCCAGGTAGCGGTGTGGCTATGCCGTCCTTCCATAATGTGGCATTGGCTCCCGCGCCCTGGCCTCCTACATAAACCCCGGGCGGGCCATTTTGAACCGTTATGATTTGCGGTTCTTCTGTTTGACAGGAACCAAAAAGAATTAATAAAATTGAAAGTGCAGTTAACGATTTGCCCATACGGAAAAATATTTCTTATAAGTTAGTTTTAACCTTTCAGACACACAACTTCCGTTAATGGTAAGATTACCTTCTGCTCTAGTCTAAGAGGCAAGATACTCCACAATACCATCACGGATTGCTGTAAATGTTCTTACAAGGATCTCCTCGTTTTCTTCCAGTAATGTAACACGAAACCCCTGTAGCTCTGAACAGAATGAAGAAATAGGAACCACGCACACGCCTTTCGCGCCAAGCAGATAATATACAAAACGTTTATCGTGTGGAATGTCCTGATCAACCCAGCCTTCTACGAGCTTGCTGATGCGCTCATCGCTGATCTTCAGCTTCTGACCTTGCTTTAATGTACCCTCGCGAAAAATAATGGTGTTGTAGAATGCACCGAACGTTTCATTGAATGTGAGCTCAGGAACTGTATGAAGAATATCGGCAATGATCCTGCTTCGTTTGCCAATGTTCCGGTTGGTTTCCTCGCGATAGATTTTAAACCGCGGATCGCCCAGGATTTTCGGAATCGCCAGTTGCGGAAGTTTGGTTGAACAAACCTCAATCATTTTCGCATTGTCCAATGCCTGGCAAAAGCGGTTGAAGTCTGTGTCCTTGCTGCGGTTATAATATTCCATCCAGCCACATCGCGCACCGGGCCAGGGAAGTTCTTTGGAAATTCCGCGCATGGCAATACCCGGAACATCATCAATGATTTCTGCCAGTGAATAAGCACGTGCCCCGTTGTAGGTAATGTTGATGTAGATTTCATCGCAAATCAAAAACAACTTAAACTCCTTCGCGATTTCTACAATTCGCTTTAGTGTTTCCAGCGGATACACCATGCCGGTGGGGTTATCCGGATTGATGATGAGTATACCAACCACATTCGGGTTGTACTTCACCTTGTTGTACAGATCATCCAGATCAGGATACCATTTATTATTCGGATCTAATTTGTACGTAAGAGGCTCATTGCTGGCGTGCGCGGCTTCTGCACTGGAGTGAGTGGAGTAGGCAGGCGATGGACCGATTACACGCGAAGTAGGCGTGATGTATTGATATACTTTGGCAATCGCATCACCAAGACCATTGAAAAAGCAAATATCATCAGGTGTGATTTGCACACCGCCCAGCTGATTGGTTTGCTGTGCCAGAAATTTTCTGGTTTCTAAAATTCCTTTGCTTGGGCAATAGCTGTAAGACTCATTTTGCAATGCAAGATCCGCGATGATCTGCCGGATCCAGTCTGGAAGTTTATGATTTTTTTGAATAGGGTCTCCGATATTTTCCCAGTAGATATCTTTACCAAGATTTTTGATCTGCTCTGCCTTCTTTACGATCTCCCGTATTTCATAGCTGAGTTCGCTGGCTCCTTCGCTGAGTAATTGCTGACGCATGTTTTGAGTTCAAAGTTTAAAGCTGAAAGTAAAAAGTGCGATCATACTTTCGTTCTTGATTTAAAGCCCGAAGGTAAAGTTTAGTTAAGGAGATCACAAAAGGAAATCCTGATAAGCTTTACTCATGCAAATTTGCTCACCATGGTCTGTGTCTTCACATGAGGACAGAGACCGGGATGCAAGTGGATTGAAAGTCAGACAGACTGGCTCTTCGTTGATGGATTTGCTGACATCACTTCTGCGAAAGCCTGATCAGCACGCTTGCTAACCATCGGTAGTTTGTCCATCCAGTGAACATCGATGGCATATACTCCAAATTCTTCATTTACTTTTCCTTTCAGTTCATAAAAGCCACGACCGCGAAATGGAAACTGCCGTGCTGAACCGGGGAAATGTACCGTGTCAAAAACCTCACCCTTCACATCATAGAAAGTGCCAAAGCACATGTGCTCATGATTTTTCATGGTGAAGGCATCTTTGGTGGTGACGAGATATCCCACGATGCGAACCTGTTTTCCTTTTTTATTGCCGAGTTCAAGTGCCAGCGTATCACCATAATCGCGTGTAGCCAGCAGATCAAACGGATTGCAGAGTGGAAAACCCAGTAATTCGATTTCATCAAAGGCATCTTCCAAGGGATTTCTTTTTAATTCTGGAAGCGGAAATTCCTTTGGTTCGGTATCAAAAAGTTCTGCTGCCGGCCCGGAAGATTTTCCGGCTGTCCCCCTGGAAAATCTTCCGGCTGTATTGCTGAAGAAGAGCAACGACTCCCACAAAAGTTGCTGCTTGGTTTTTCCCGTAAAACGAAATGAACCGAGCCGGATGAGAATGCGCAACTGCTCAAGGCCGATACCGGGAGTGCGTCTTAAAAAATTATCGAGGCTCTTGTATGAACCTTTCTTATTTCGCTCGTCCGCAATGTGCTGACCGATTTTTGTCTCCAGACTTTTCAGATGAATGAATCCGATGTAAATCTGATTGCCATAAATGGTAGTCAGGTACTCGCTGTTGTTCACGCATGGAGGTTCAATCTGGGCGCCATTCATGCGTGCTTCATGAAAGTAAAATTCCGTTCTGTAAAACCCACCGAAGTTATTGATCACTCCCACCATAAACTCCAGCGGATAATGCGCTTTCAGAAATAAACTCTGATAGCTTTCCACCGCATAACTTGCCGAGTGCCCTTTGGCAAAGGAATAACCTGCGAAGCTTTCAATCTCAAACCAGACGCGATCAACTACCATGGGATCATAACCCCGTTCCTTACATCCTTGAAAGAAGCGATCTCTTACTTGTTGAAATTCTTCCCTTGACCGATACTTGCCCGACATGCCCCTGCGCAACACATCGGCTTCAGTCAATGTTAATCCTGCGAAATAGTGTGCTACACGAATGACATCTTCCTGATACACCATCACGCCATAGGTCTCTTTCATCAGTTCATCCATAATCGGGTGAATTGATTCGTACGTTCCATCCATTTCGTTTTGTGTGAAACCGCTGGATATATTCCTTCATCATTCCTGAGCTGGCAACACCCGGACGGATGATTGAACTGGCGGCCACGAGCGTCAGGTAATCTTCACAACGCAATTTTCCAAGCAACATGCGCATGGCAGGCGATTCCACATAAAAGCAACCCATCGCTTTGCTGTGACGCATGAGGTCTTTTATTTTTTCGTCTTCCTTGAATTTCCTGAACTGATACACATCGATATCAATTCCCTTGTTACGCTTCACAAGCTTCACGGTTTCTTTAATATGACCAAGACCACGCTGACTGAGAATATCAAATTTGAAAAGTCCAAAGTCTTCCGCTGCATGCATTTCAAATTGTGAAACGGGTAAACTCTTTGGTGGAAACTCAGTGGCGGTGAACGCGTAAATTGATTTTTCGGTGATGAGAACCCCGCCTGCATGAATGGAGATGTTAGCTGGTAATTCCTTGCTTACGATATATTCAGCATAGCCCATCACCTTTTGCGCAATATGATCGCGTGCAATATTCTGCTTTCGGCTCTCCACCAGTACATCAATCTCATCCTTCGGCAAGCCAAATACTTTTGCCAGTTCGCGTATGATTGATTTACCCTGGTAGGTTACATGCGTGCCGAGCAGACAAACATGATCATATCCATACTTGTTGAATATATATTCATAGATCGCATCGCGATTGTCCCAGGAGAAATCAATATCAAAATCGGGAGGCGACACACGCTCTTCATTCAGGAAGCGCTCGAAATACAAATCAAGTTCGATGGGATCTACATTGGTGATTCCGAGACAATATGCCACGGTGCTGTTGGCTCCGCTTCCGCGACCAACAAAATCGTAGTTGTTTTTTTTCGCAAAGCGGATCAGGTCATAGGCAATGAGGTAGTAGGCCGTGAACCCTTTTTTTGAAATGATGGCAAGCTCTTTTTCAATATGTGATTTCCAGATGGCCTGATCATCGCCATAGCGCCTGATGTATCCTCTGGCCGTTTCCGCGCGCAAATACTTAAGGTCTTCCTTCTGACTGTGTGTGAACACTTTTTTGTTTTTGTCTTCACCCAGTTTGCATTCGATAGAACATTGATCAAGCAATGACTGTGCATTGAGAATCAGTTCAGGAAATTTTTCAAACTGCTTTATCATTTCCTCTTCAGGCAACATGAACTCTTCCTTTGGCGCCTGATCATGCACCGGCAATTTACTCAGCAGCGTATTGTGTGCAATGCAACGCAGCAGGCGATGGGTGTTATGATCACGATATACTATTTTCTCTTTTCCGGTCTTCTTATCTTTTACTTTCTCAGGAGGAAGAAATGTGACCGGATGAAGGGCAACAAATTTGTACGCATACTCTTCACATTGCGGGTGAACCATCAGGGCATGCAGGTTCGCCAGGCCAACACCCACATATTCATTTGCCTTTAACTGATCGGGCTCGATTTTTCCATACGGATAAATGACAAAGACCTGATCCAACTCGGGTGCGCGTGGTGGAAAAGGTTTGCTTTCACGGTTATGATAGGATAAAAACCGGTTGAGCGATTCAAACCCTTCATTGTTTCTGGCGATGATGATATACTCCGGATCAGAAGATTTTATTACGGGAGCCAGGGCTGAATGCTCATCTGGTGCCGGAACAGATTCTCTTACCTCTCCGCTTCCTTCATTTCTAAATTCAACACCAACCGCTATGTCGAGATCATACGCGGGCTTTCCATATTTATTAAGCCCGTTTTCACGGGTCTTGTTTTCATCGCAAACGCGCAGCATCTCAAGATAGGAGGCAACATTGTTGATTTCAGTAAGTGCGAGTTTATGTACACCACAGCGCCTGGCTTCTTCAAAAAGCGATTTTACTGGCAGTGTGCCATATTTGAAGCTGAAGCCGGTGTGGCAGTTGATGTACATGTTGCCTGGTGGTGTTCAATAAATGTCCTTTGAATTATAATGAAAGTAAAAATCACTTCAGTGCAAAAGCAATATAGTAATCTCCGGTTTTAGTTCGTTGAAAACCTCCGCCACCGGCCGCAATCACCACATATTGTTTTCCGTCAATTTCAAATGTAGATGGCGTGGCATAGCCGCCTGCCGGCAATTGATATTCCCATAGGAGTTCTCCTGTTTCTTTATCGAAGGCCCTGAATTTTTCATCTTGTGAGGCACCAATAAAAACAAGTCCACCTGCGGTAACAATACCACCTCCAAACAATTGTGTGCCCGTGTTGCGAATTCCCTTTTCAACCAAAGCAGGATATTCTCCCAACGGAATTCGCCATTTTATTTCGGTTGAATTTAAATCCAGTGCGCAGAGTGTTCCCCATGGTGGTTTAATTCCTGGATAGCCTTCCTGATCAAGCAATTGCTTATATGCCTTTATGCGATAACGCTGAGGTTTACCTGCTGAAGTTACTGCAATGGGGAGCTCACTCTGATAGATTTTATTCTTATTGATATCAAACAAAAAAGAAATAACAGCATCCATTTGTTCTTCTGATAAGTCTGGGAAAGCGGGCATATTCCGCTGACCTTTTTTCAAAATACTGATGGCATCATTCGGTTTCATTCTTTTTGAAATATCTTTCAATGAAGGAAAGCCAGGATTCCCCTTTCGCTCTTCACCATGGCAAGCAGAACATTTTGTTGTATAGATTTTTGCACCGACTTCAATAACTGGTTTGCCATATAAACTTTCCTGTTCATTTCCCTCCGCCATCAGTTGCACAATGTTGGGAATGTCGTTCAATCCGATATACATGATTCCTGTTTCCGCATCCACCGCGGCTCCACTCCACTCGGCACCTCCCCTGAAGCCAGGCAACTGAATAATACCTTGCAAGTCTGGTGGCTGATAAATACTTCCCCATGAATATTTACTGGCTTCTGTTTTAATAAATTCATGTGCTTCGGGTGAGATGTCAGTGATGATGCTTTCATCAAACGAAGTGCGCGTAAGTGGCAATGGCTTTACCGGAAAAGGTTGTGTCGGCCATGCTGATTCATCGGCCATGGTTGAAGCAGGTACGGGTCTTTCTTCGATTGGATAAATCGGCTTACCGGTTTCGCGCTCCAGCATGAATATCAATCCCTGCTTTGTTATCTGAACCACTGCATCAATATTTTTTCCATCCTTTTTGATGGTAGTTAAATTAGGTGGTGTTGGAAGATCATAATCCCACAGGTCGTGATGTGAAGTCTGAAAGTGCCACACATGTTTTCCGGTTGCAGCATCCATAGCGATGACCGAGTTGGCATAAAGATTCTGACCTTTGCGTTCGCCTCCATGAAAATCGAAAGCAGGCGCGCCTGTAGCGGCAAACACCAGTCCCCGTTCGCGGTCAATACTCAATCCTGCCCAGGCATTACTGCCTCCAATGTTTTTATAACTTTCTTCCGACCAGGTTTCGTATCCAGGCTCGCCCGGATGTGGTATGGTGTGAAACGCCCATCGCAGTTTACCCGTGCGCACATCATAGGCACGCACATCGCCAGAAAGCGCTTCATAATTTTCTTTCAATGATGAACCTACAATGATCAAATCTTTGTAGACAACGCCTGGCGATGTGTTGGTTACATCATATTTTTCAAAATCAACATCGTTGCGAAGGCCCTTTCTTAAATCAACAAAACCATTTTCACCAAAATCTGAAAAAGGTTTTCCGGTAAGGGCATCCAGCGCGATCAGTTTATTTTTTGCGCACACCAGAATCCGTTTGTCAGAGCCTTCTTCCCAATACGTGAGGCCGCGGTTGAATCCACCTTCTTTACTCCCCGGTTCGAAGGGATCAAACACCCATAGCTCTTTTCCGGTACCGGCTTCAAGCGCAAATACTTTCATCTTTGCCGAAACTCCGTAAAGCATTCCCTCAATGATAATTGGATTGCATTCAATTTTTGAAGATTCAGTATGATCGCCCGTGCGGTATGTCCAGGCTACCTGAAGTTGTTTTACATTCTCTTTGTTGATCTGATTTAATTGTGAATATGCATTGACGCCATCATCACCCCGATACGCTCTCCAGCTTTTGTAGGGTGAAGGAGTGTTGCAGGAAGTAATTGTAAAAAGTATGATAAAAGAAAAATGCCTGTCTGTTCATCTTAGAAATTTTAATTGCATCACTTCAACCCATACTTATCAATCAAGTAAACCATGGCCGCCATCGAGGCTGCGCCTAATTCAAGTTCGCGTTTATCTACTTTATCGATTGTGTCTTCGGCTGTGTGGTGATAATTGAAGTATCGTTGCGAGTCCGGCAGGAAACCCAGCAATGCCACTCCCTGATTTGCGAGCGGACCAATATCGGCACCGCCACCTTCCTGGCTGAAATCCGATAATCCATACGGTTCGAGCAAAGGCTTCCAGCTGCGCACGCGTTCTTTTGCTTTTTCATCGGTAGGCACGGTAAAACCACGTGGCACAAAACCACCACGATCTGATTCAATGGCCGCAATATGTTTTTCTTTTTTCTTTTCAGCCTGCTCGGCATATTTTATTCCTCCACGCAAACCATTCTCTTCATTCATAAACATCACAGCGCGGATGGTGCGCTTTGGTTTGTATCCCATGGTTTTAAATAAACGAAGTACTTCAATGGATTGAACGCAACCCGCACCATCATCATGTGCTCCCTGACCAAGATCCCATGAATCAAGATGGCCACCCACTACAATGATCTCATCCGGAAATTCACTGCCTTTGATTTCTCCAATCACATTGAAGGAAGGAACATCAGGTAATAGCTCGCTGTGCGACTCTATATAAAACAGCAGATCCTTTTCGTCTTTCAATGTTTTGCTGAGCAACTCAGCATGTCTTGTGCTGATGGAAATTGCAGGGATTTTAGCAATGTTGGGTGCATAGCGCATGCCACCCGTGTGGGGATAGTCTTCGAGGTTAGAACCCATTGATCTGATCAATGCAGCAACGGCTCCATACTTCGCTGCTTCTGATGCGCCATTGGCACGCTGATCAACCGCTCCACCATAGCCATCAAATGTATTGATCTTTGTAGGATCCATGGGTCGGTTAAAGAAGACAATCTTTCCCTGCACACCTTTGGTGCCGAGGGCTTTCAGTTCATCAAGATTTTTCACTTCAACTACGTTAGCCGAAATGCCAGATTTGCCGGTGCCAACAGATCCGCCCAAAGCGCATACATTCACTTGCACGGTGCCGACACGTTTTGAAAGAATGCGACCGGTTTCTTTCTCACCACGCACCCAGTGTGGCACCATTACGGGTTGCAGCCATACCGAATCAAATGCCAGTTGCTCCATCACATTGCGGCTCCACTCAACACCTGCAGCTGCACCCGGTGAACCCGAAAATCGTGATCCGACATTGGTTGTCAGGTCCCAGAGCATTTCATACGACTGACCTTTACTCAACGCAAAGTCAAAAATCTGTTTGATCACGGCTTCATCAGATGTTTGCGAGAAAGTAGTGGTGCATACAAACAGTAAAAAAGTAATAACAAGAGTCTTCATCATGGTGTAACAACTTTGGCATCTTTTAAAATATAAATATGTCGGTCAGGATCTTTTTCATTGAGTTGCAGGATGCCTTCCATCCAGATGGCCTGAGAAGTAAACTTCACGTTTTCTGTTGACTCTACTTCCATGATGGTTTCGGGGCCGGCTGCACCACAGAAATAACATACATTAAATGGTAAAGATGACAACATGAATTTACTTTCGTCACCCACCTCTCCCACCGGAATCACAAAGCCTTTGAGTGAAATCTTTTTTCCGTTCCAGCTTTTCAGGTGATCGGTGAATAAAGGCACTTCCATTTCATAGCCACTCTTGTTCTCTTTTATAAAGCGTACTTCTGCAAGCACATGCCAGAAATTTTTATCCTGGAAAACCCGCGATGGCTCACCATTAACGAACAAAATCAAAGCGATTAATACGATCATTGATCTTCAAATACGTATTATTTAACAAATCGGGAAAGCTACTTTATATGAACCGTTTGAAGAGTGAGTAGCCACAGCCAAAATATTCATTCAAACATTTGAAAAGCACTGTTTTACAGACGAAATTCGAAAAAAAACCTGTATGGCTTTTCTGTTTGATTCATTTGAAGGCTGGAAAAATAATTGCGACCGGCAAAATATTTCCCTGGTGCAGGCGGTGCTGGACTATGAAATAGAACAAAAGGGACGCACCGAACAACAAATCTGGGAAGGACTCGGCAGGGCGTGGGAAGTAATGAAAGATGCCGTGCAAACAGGTCTGACTGATGATATGACTTCGCGCTCAGGCATGATCAACAATGGCGCAAAGAAAGTTTACAATCATCCGGTAACGGTATTGTCGAAAGAATTTCAAAACCTGATATCGCGTGCACTCGCTGCCAAAGAAGTGAACTCATGCATGGGTAGAATTGTGGCGGCCCCTACGGCAGGAGCTTCGGGTATAATGCCTGGAGTATTATTCACACTGCAGGAGATTCATAAAATTGAAGACAAGAAAATTCTTGAAGCCATGTTGCTCGCAGCAGGCATCGCACTGATCATGGAACAGAAGGCAAGTATTGCAGGTGCGGTAGGTGGTTGCCAGGCAGAAACAGGTACAGCCGCTGCGATGGGCTCTGGCGCTATTGTATATTGCCTGGGTGGTGATGTTGATCAGATATTTAATGCAGTCGCGATTACGGTGCAGTGTATGCTCGGCTTAGTGTGCGATCCGGTTGCCGGACTGGTAGAAATTCCGTGTGTGGTACGCAATGCCAGTGCAGCTGCGATCGCCAACAGTTCAGCTCAAATTGCCATTGCCAACGTGAGCAGTGTTATTCCTGTTGATGAAGTGATTGAAGCGATGGGCGAAATTGGCGCGAGTATGGAAACGCGTTATAAAGAAACTGCGCTGGGCGGATTGGCGGCTACAAAAACAGGGCAAGCCATTGCAAAGAAAGTATTGATCAGGGATATTGAGATTTTGCCGGATGAAGAGGTGAAGTAAATATTGAAACTACTATTCTATTTGATCATGATCTCAAAACTACCGTCCCATTTTTTCGGTACACCATTATCTATAAGATCTTTCGTGTAATCAGCCATATACTGATATCCCTTTGATCTTGACTCACCGATAGTTCTTGTTGGTCGCTGACCAACAAGCGTTCAAAATCATCTCTTCGAAATAAACTTAACCTTTAGTTCTCTAATGTGGTTTGGCTTTCTGACTTAATCTGGTTGCGTTTAATATTTTATATCCAACCATCCGTAACGCTTATCTTTCGGGAAATACCCCACTTTATGAAAATTACTTTCTTCTCGGCCAAACCTTATGATCGTGAAACATTTGATAAACTCAACGAGTCATTTGGATTTGAACTGGAGTACCTTGAAACACATCTGGGGCCACACATCATTAATGCCGTAGAGCAAACGGATGCAGTTTGTGTGTTCGTAAATGACAAACTGGATGCACAGGTGCTGGGTGAACTTTCATTGAAAGGTGTGAAAGTGATTGCCTTGCGTTGTGCTGGTTTTAATAATGTAGATCTTGAATCTGCCAAAATGCTTGGAATAAAAGTCTGCCGGGTGCCCGCCTATTCGCCTGAGGCTGTTGCCGAACATGCCGTGGCCATGTTACTCACGTTGAATCGCAAAACACACAAGGCATACAATCGTGTAAGAGAACAAAACTTTTCGCTGAATGGCCTCATGGGATTCAATGTGAATGGAAAGACAGTAGGTGTATTAGGAACAGGAAATATCGGAGCATCCTTTTGTAAGATCATGATCGGGTTTGGATGTAACGTAGTTGCCTTCGATCTAATCCCTAACCCGGAACTGGTAAACCTCGGTGTTAACTATCTGGCAAAGGAAGAGGTATTTAAATGCGCTGATATTTTATCACTCCATTGCCCATTAAATGAAAGCACACACCACATCATTAACAAAGAGGCAATTGACATGATGAAAAAAGGGGTGATGATAATCAATTCCAGCCGGGGTGGATTAATTGATACCAAAGCCGCGATCCATGGTTTGAAATTAAAACAGATAGGGTATCTGGCTCTTGATGTGTATGAGCATGAAGGCAAACTTTTCTTTCGCGATCTTTCTTCTAACATCATTGAAGACGACACTATACAACGATTAATGAGCTTTCCCAATGTATTGATAACTGCCCATCAGGCATTTCTTACGGAAGAGGCACTTCAACAGATCGCTTCCACCACACTTAAAAATGTTGATGAAATACTCCATGGCAAACATTTGAGTCTGAAATCAGCTTGGGTGGTTTAATGGATTTACTTACTACTCCTCAGCACAGAAAGTGTTAATGAGAGATATTGAAGTGGTGAAATAAGTATTGAAACCCCATTCTATTTAACCAGGATTTCAAAACTACCGTCCCATTTCTCCGGTACACCATTAGTTATAAGTTCTTTCGTGTAATCAGCCATATACTTATATCCTTTTGATCTTGGCTGATGGATGGTCTCATCATAGAGTTGATGAAAAATAGTATAGGCTCCATCAAAGTTTTTTATTGTAAAATTTGATATACCTTTTTCTATTTCAATGATTTCCTTTTTAAGTGAATTGGCTTCTTTGGAATGATCATCAATGCCCACCAGTTCCGCCAAAGACACGGGCATTGATTTGCCCATCAGCTTATATTTTCCGAGCGGCCTCAATAGGAAATTGTGTTTTTGAGGAAGCAGATTATATAGAGATTCACTCACAATAATCGTTGCCCCTAAAACCTTTGTAAGGCCTTCCATTCTCGATGCAATGTTCACCGTATCTCCAATCACACTCAATGATCTTTTTTGTGGAGTGCCGATCATACCGGAAATGCAATTTCCATAGTTAATGCCAATCCCCGCTTGAATTTTATTTTTTCCTTCACCCTGTTGCCGGTTGAAACGAATGAGCTCCTGTTTCATCATCAAGGCAGATATGCATGCATTTTCCACCACCGAAAGCTTCGTGGCGTTGTTGGGAAAATACAACGCCATGATCGCATCACCAATGTATTTATCAATGATGCCGCCCTGGATATGGATATACTTCGACATGGTGGCGAGATAGCGGTTCAATAATTCAATCAGTCCATTCGCCTCAATGCCTTCCGAAAGTTTGGTGAAATCGCGGATATCAGAAAACATAATAGCGATGTCTGATGACTTACCCTGAAACCCATCTTTTCCCGTTTCATTCAGGATCATTTCAATCTGCTCCTGCCCGATAAAGCGTCCGGCTGTGTGCAACAACCATCCATCCTTGTGTCGCTCTTTAAGCGTGCTTTCATACTCCTTTCTAAGCCCGGTGTTTTCGGTTTGATCCAATAATGAAATGGCCTTCCTCAGTTGAAAAGATGACTCATTATAATAACCTGATTTATCAAGTGCCTGCGATTGATAATAATAGAAGTGTGCCTTTTCCGTAATTGAATTGGTGAAGTCATTGATGTATGCTTCTTCTGTTTTATGAAAATATTTTCTGGCTACGGAAGGTTTTCCATTGAATAGCGCCATCAATCCGCTTAGGTAATCGATGCGGGATTGAAGTTGTTTTTTGTTATCAGGATTAACTTCCTTGCCGGATATTTTACGAAGCGTTGAAATGATCTGCTTTGACTTAACTACTTCATGGGTTTGTAAATAATAATAGGCCAGCGTGTACTGCGCAAAAAACTCAACCTCCGGTCCCGCTGCTTTTGCATACTGAATGCTTCGATCGATATATTTTATGGCGCCCTGAAAATCCTGTAGTTCAATCAGGCAGCCGGCTATCTGATTCATCATTTTTGATTTCAGATTTTCTTCGCCAGCCGATTTATCAAGGATCTTCAGGTCCAGTTCAAGATGTTTAATGGCCTGTTTGAAATTACCAATGCCAAAATTTAAGCGGCCCAGGTTTCCATGCGTGAGGGCAACGGACTGCTCATCGTTGAATTCCTTTTTGATTTTTAACGATTCCTGAAACAAGAACAACGCATCTTTATAAAACCCGATGGTTTGAAGCACCTGTGCATAGGTGTCTGATACCCTGGCCGAATAATACCGGGCTGGTTTGTCACTTACTGAGTGTAAATAATCTCTGCTTTTGTTGAGGGATTCAAAGACAATATGATAATGGTTGGGGCCTTTCTTAAAATTTAAAAATCCTTTCACGTGGTAATAAATGCCCAGCTCAAAATCAGATAGAAGATGCTGATGACCTGATAAAAAATATTCCGTTATGGCAATCTCCTTTTTGAACTTTACAGAGTTATAAGAAAGACCAATAAAAAAAAGAATGCCATCCGCTAGATCACTCTGATTAATTTTTAAACCTTCCAGGATGATCGGGTTCTCTTTTTTCGCTTGTATGTAAATGATTTCAGAAAAAACTTGATTGCTGATCCCGGTGATTGGAGAAGTATTTTCCATTCTAGGAAGATATCATCGTTTCACCAATTCCAGATTTTCATCTAACTCCAGGAACAGTAAATCCCTTGTGTCTTTGGTTGGCCGCACCCAGGCAACGATAGAAACTCCGCCTGTTTTAGTGGGTGTAATTCTGTATTTCTCAATCCTGAATGGAATTAGATCATCCAGTGATTTTTCAAGAAGGGTATTATTGTGGACTACTGAAAGTAACAGGGTACTCTTATTTGTGTTATCCTCAACACTGTTAGGTGTAATACGGGCATAAAAAACCCGGTCATTATTACTATTACCTTCCAATTGATAGGCATTGTCACCTTCGCTTGACTTTACTGCGAGAACGTTTGATTGGTTAAAGTTTGCATCCAACAAAATAAGCTGCGTGGGTTGATATTCATTTACACTGTTGGGAGCATTAATAAGTACCGCAAATCCACCATCATGAGGAACTATTTTAAAGACTTTTTGATACGGCACTGTACCAAGAACATAATTTTCCTTAACTACTGAACTGCCGTTGGCATTCACCTTAATCAATTGCGGGTTGGGATATGGCTCAGTTTTAATTGCAAATGACGAAGTTGGTAAATCATCAGGATTCCACGTGGCCCCTTCGGCCAGATAAGACCAAGTTATAAAAGTTGGCTGGGCGGCCGCGCTTCCAAAAATGTTTTGATCGGGTGTTGTTGAGTACGGTATTGTTGGATAGGCGGAAATCCATTCTGTACTAAAAGTTGGATCCCAGCTTGCAGGATTAATAAACGGAGTTCCGTAAAAAAATATTGATGGAAGATTAAACTTGATTGGTCGCAAGGTAAACTTCCCATCCTCATCCTGGTCTCGGAACCCAGCCATCAACTGCCTGTTGTTGGTGAGGTCCCACACTTGGAAAGGCACATCAACATAATCTACTCCTTCCCAGTCACTTTTAAACCGATGTGCCTTTTGACTTATTCCAGCGCCAAACCTGATCTCCCAGTCAATTAGGGGAGGGTTGGTTTCCTTAAACATTATTTTGAAACCAAAAAAGGACTTTGCGGTATTCTCGGTGAACCAATTCCACCATATTTGAGGATCATTATATCCTTTATAATATACACTTGGCCCATTATATAAGGCAATAAAATAATAGTCATCGTTCTTATCCATCAGGAAATCAAGTGAGGGGCTCGTTTCCCAATATTTCAGTGGTTGTCTAAATTCAAGTTTTCCTGATGATGAATGCTTCTCAAAATCAGGCGCCCATTCCCCCCCAACAGTAATTACACCACCATCTGAAGTTCGAAAAAATTTCACTGGGTCACTATCCACACTAGCTGAAAAATTATTAAACAATCCGGTTTCCGGGTTAAGGTTGAAAAACATGTTTCCACAATAACAATCAGTTTGCTGCTGGTAATACAAAAATCCGTTCTTGTCTGCCACATATCGGGGCGGGTTGTCCCAGACCTGCTCTAATGGTGGGGTGCTATAGCCCTTCGAAGGGAGCTTCCTCACTGTTGTATTTTGAATGACCCCATTTGCGTTAGCCTCAACAAGTACATAATCAGTCAACCAGTTCGTAGCAAAACCCTGGGATTTGGTATAATAGGTCAACATAAACACATAACTCCCATCATCCTTTTGTTTAAAATAAAAAATATCAGGGGCCGTTCCTTCTAACGCTCCCCCGGTTAATGGAGCATTAAAGTTGTGCAGTTGAAATGGAACAGCTGAGGGTTTGGGTGTGTCTACGTTTACGTCATCGTTAAGACATCCTTCCAATATCACAAGGGAGAAAATAATAACCAACAACACGCCTTTCTTTAAAGCGTTCTGCGCTATTATCTTTTTACTTCTCGGTCTGCTCCCGGTTATTTCAGTTTCCATAACTACTCTTAATCAAATCGAGTTTTTCATCAAACTCCATAAAAAACAAATCCCGTGTGTCGTCTGTGGGTCGTACCCAGGCCACAACGGCAACTCCACCCGTCTTGGTGGGTGTAATCCTATAATTTTCAAATTCAAAAGGAATGACCTTACTCACTACTATGTTATTTCGAATAACATAAAGAAGGAGCGAAGCCTTGGCTCCAAGAGTTGTTGTACTCTTAAGGTGAGCATAAAAGATTCGATCATTATTGGCTTCTAATTGGTGACCATAATCAGTAGTACTGGAAACCATCGGGATCGTGACCGTTTGATTAAAATTGGCGTCCAATAAGACCAGCTGCGTGGGCGCATCCGCTGAAATCTGAGGAGCATTAATGAGCGTGGCAAAACCATCCTGATAAGGTACGGATTTATACAATGTTTTAAATGGAACTGAGCCCAGCACGAAGTTATCCTTTACCACTGAACTGCCATTGGCATTCACCTTAATCAATTGAGGCCCGGGCCTGGGCTGAGCTTTTATTGAAAATGTTGATTCAGGCAATGAGGTCTTGTCCCATTTTGCCCCTTCGGTTAAATAGCCCCATATTGCATAACGTTTTGCGAACTCAAATTCATTTACACTATTAGATATAATACTTTGGTTGGGTTGCGAAGCATAGGGTATATCGGGGAAGATATGTATCTGCTCCCAGCTCAATGAGGGATTTGAACTGGGAAGAGAATAGTCAATTTTCTTTGAAACAAGATTAAATTCTCCATCTGATCCTTGATCGCGGAAAGCAGCCATTACCTGGCGGTTGTTGGTGATATCCCAGACCTCGAAAGGTACGTCAACATAATTTTTGTATTCAAAATTATTCCCATTTGGGATAATACGATGTGCTTTTTGTGTTTTTCCGAGACCAAACCTGATCTCCACATCAACCCTGGATGCATTAAAACTTCCAAAATACTCCTTAAAATAAAAGAAAGATTTTGCTGTATTTTCCGTAAACAATTCATTCGTGATGCTACTATAAGCGAATCGCCCATTATACAAAACAATAAAATATGAATCCCCGCCCCTATCCTCCAGATAAGTATAAGAAGGGCGGGCTTCCCAATATTTCATGGGCTGCCGGTATTGAAATGAACCGGATTCAGAATACTTTTCATAGTCAGGCGACCAAAGTCCGCCAATTGTAATAAAACCCCCGTCAGAAGTACGAAATACTTTCGCCAATGGCCGATCAGCGCCAATTAAAAAATAATCCGCGTTGCCGGTCTCAGGGTTGAGGTTGAAAAATCGGTTCGCACAAAAGCATCCACCCCTTAGGGGGTAGTAGTAGAGGAAACCTTTGTCATCCGCAACATAACTGGGGCCCGCTGTTATTTCTCTAGCATTCTCGTCTGAAAGGTAGGTGAACGAAACGGGATTGTCCCAGACATAACCGAATCTTCCGACTAAACCGTCCTTCACGGGGAGCTTCATTACTTCGGTTTTTTGAATGACACCATTTTTATCTGCATGCACCAGAACATAATCAGTACCCCAGTTCGTTTCGTAGCCCTGAGATCGGTCGGAGGTCAACATAAACACAAAGCTGCCATCCTCTTTTTGTTTAAAATAAAAGATGCCAGGTGATGTACCATCCAATGTTCCACCGCTTAGTGGCAAGTTAAAGTTGTGCATTTGAATTTGAACGGGCCCTGGACTTGGCGTATCAACATTCACTTCCTCCTGATGGCAGCCCGCTATAATGAACATAAACGTGATGATCAAAGTTAACCCATGATTAAATGACAGATCAAATTGTTTTATCCGGGCTATCATCATCTTCATTCATTATTTTAATTTAACCCGATAGAATAGTTTCGAGATGCCAAGGGTGATTAAGAGCGCACTACTTTTAAAGTCATCCTCTACCCACTCTAATGTGGTTGTATGGTTAATATCAGAAAAGCGATTATCCGCGTTGGTCATGTTCTGGATGCCCAGTTCGTAGCGTACACTCAGGCTAAACATCCACTTGTCTTTTTGGGGCACATTTGCTTTTAACTCTAACAGTGGGCGCCATTGATTCTTTGTGCGTAGCGAAAGATTGGAGTAACTAAGATCAATTTCATCACTGGAATTTTCCCTGTTTAACACCAGGTAGCCTTCGGCCTTATGTAAGGTACTATAGGCAACACCGGCATAGGCCTGTAAACTGAATTTCTTAAAAATATAATTATACCCAATGGCCGTTTGCCATTGCGACCGGCTTTCTTTTTCCGTCAAAAACCCTGTGTAAATACGATCAGTGCTTTCAATGGTAAAAGAATACTGTTGCCACTCATAACCCACTCGTAAGGAAATGTTTTTGTTAAAATAGTAGGCAGATGAAAGTCCGAAATGAGCGCCTACATTGCCTTTATATGCCACGGTTGCGCCTAGCGGCCTGGCATTATAAACTTCAGTAACTTTAAGAAAGGGTTGTAGTATTCCAAGATTTGCCGTTACCTCCACCAGGGGGTGTACGTTAAAGTCTTCCACTCGCTTTTTAAACTCCGGTGGATCTTGCGGTGAAATTTCATATTGTGGATTGTTCTGCAGCATGAGTAAAAGTGCAGTATCCGCTCGCTCAAAATTCCTGGAGAAGATAGCACTCAGTGCCATCAGCCGGTAAGCTTCTGTTTTTTGATCTTTATCAAAGCCGCTGGCAAGGCAGGTAGCCAGTAATGCTCGCACTTCACCGAAGCGTCCGGTATAGTAAGCCCGCTCCGCCTGGATCAATGTCTGAGAGCAATCATCCTGTGCCTGAAGGACATGATTACATCCTATCAGGGCTATGAATAAAATCCAGATATAATTTTTTTTCATTTGTCACAGGTTTTCTGGTACGGGATATCATTGCCTACAAAATTGCTCCACTCTTTCTCTGTCATGTTGCGCTTGATCTTACTGCAGATATCAGTAGAATAGAATTCCATTTGCAGTGGAAAATAACGCAAGCTGCCGATTGCATCTCCCGTCACGATATCGTGGCCATTGGGGTTGAAGGTAGCCTGAAGCACCCAGCCACCATGATCGGCAAAAACCACCTGGCGCTCATTGATTGATTTCATGTTCCATAGCATGGAGGTGCCATCATAGCTTGCCGACAAAAGGAACAAATCATCCGCGCTGAATTGCAGATCGCTTACCATGGCCTGGTGGCCGGTAAGTGACTGACTGATTTCTGAGCTTGCCACATCCCACAACACAATGGAACCATCTTCTTTTCCTATGGCCATCATCGTTCCCGCTGTATTAAATTTTACTTTGGTTACGGGCTTTACTCCGTTTACTTTTCCCGTTTGGGTGGCTCCGCTATCAGAGATTTTTAGCAACAGCACCTCTCCGTTGGCAAGGCCAGCGGCCATGATGCCATTATTATTTATCGTAAGCGAATTCACCATTGCCTCCGTGCTGATAACAGGGGTGGATTCATACGTACCTACGTCCCACCTCAAAATAGCTTTATTATTGCCCACCGTATAGAGGTATCCCTTTGCATCAAAGGCAAGGGCCCACAAGGCAGATTGATAAACATCCAGCTCCTTTAGTTTTTTCAAACTCGTTGCCTCATAGATCAGCAACTTCCCTTCTTCGGATCCGATGGCAATAATCTTTTTATCCTGACTTAATCCAATACATTGGAATACATAAGGATAAGATTCAACCGTAATCATGGCCGGTGGATCTTTACTTAAATCCGTTTTAATTATTTTGCCATCCGCACCCACCGAGATAAAGATATTGGAACTTAATGCTACCAAACCTTTGACGGCACCCTGATGTATGGAGGTAGTGTTAAACTTGTCGTTGATGACCGCTTCATAAGCCGCATATAGTCCGCTGTAAATATCAGGCTGGAATGGATATCCCTTGTATTGCTGATTGAACAAATAGGCTTGTTGAGCTACCAGCACTTTCTGATCGGTGTCTTGAAGTTGAGAGGCTTTTGCGCCCATGGCCTGGGCAATAGCAAGCATGCGGAAGCGGGTGGCTTCTTCTTTCGCTTTAATGGCTTCAAGAGAATTTTTTTCGGCAATTACAGCTTGTCGTTGTGCTTCCAAACTGGCGGCATCGGCTTTCGCTTTCTCATCCAATGCACTCTTTTCTCCGGCCTGTGCTTTTAATTGAAGCTGATTGGCAAGCTGTCGTTGCTTTTCTGCTTCTTGCCTTTGCGCCATGGCAATGGCCGATTGCTCCTGGGCTATTTTCGCTTGTTGATCTGCTTCTTGTTGCTTTTGCTCAGCCAGTACTCTTTGTTGTTCGGCAAGTTCTTTTTGTTTCAATGCTTCAGTTGACTGCTCAGTCGCAAGAGCTGCATTTCTGTCCGACTCCGATTTTTGACGTTGAGAATAAACCAAACCAAAGATAGAGGTAAGAAGAAGGAATGAGATAACACCCATCAGTGCATAAAACTGCTTACGGCTCCGATTCTTCTTCCGCACCGCAGCTTTGCTCTTCTCAATGAACTCCCGCACAGGGCCCGGAAAATTCAACTTCGTCTCGTATGGCGCGATGTATGCCAGATCACTTTCATTGAGCAAGAAATTTCTCTTATCATGTTCACCAAAGGCATAGGTGATAAATTGATTCACTTCAATCAGATCGCGTTCGTAGGTGGTGATCTTCTCAAATATTTTAGCCGCTATGCTGTCATGGCGAAGTTCATAACGACCTGCCTCATCCTTATCCTTTAATATCCTTCGGTTCACCAGTTCCTGGATCAGGATGTCCACTTGTTTTTCATTCAGATTCTGCCCGATCGTTTTTACGAATTCAGCGGCCTGATGCAATGAAATCTGTTTTTTAGTAGCGTCAGTGGAAACAAAAGCTTTCAACAAAGCCAGTGCCTTTTCGCTGTCGGGGATCAATTCAATCTGTTCATCCAGAAATTGAGAGAGCACGTCTCCCACATTACCTAATTCTTCGAGCAGTCCATTGGAAAAAATTATTTTACCATCCTTCGTTTTTTCGGTTGCCTTTTTATAGATGCGATCGAGAAATACCTGCAGGTAGGTTAATTCTACATCCGTTTTGTTAGGACTTAATTTGGTAAGCAGGTTGTCGGGAAAATTTTCTTCCACTTCAATCCCGGCTGACCGGCATGGGCCGGTGATACAATTGATGGCGTTGGTCCGCGTCATCTTCTCAATGCGAATGCGGTTTCCAAAAATTTCAGGAAGCACCTGTTCGAAATCGGTGAGGTACTCCAGGTATTCACCGCGAACGATGAAAATAAACCGTACCTGCAAGTCGGAGTCAAGCACTTCACGTACGGTGTTTATAAATTTCTCCCACTCTTCGCGCTCCCCAAAAATGAAGAGTTCTTCAAATTGGTCGAATACCAGGAAAATTGGTTTGAAGTGATCCAGGTAAATTGATTTCAATAGTTTGGGAACCGTGATGTTCTTTGAAGGGGCTACCGGAGTAAGCAATACTTTTTCCAGTTGCTGCCGTACAGAATCATTGATGTTTGTACCTCTGCGTATTTCAACCGGCAGCCAATCGCTATCCTGAAATTTATTGGCCAGTCCGCACGAGATCAAACTTGATTTACCGGTACCTGACGCGCCATACACCAGCAGGATCTTCCCTTGAAAAACTTTGGTGTACACATCTTCCACCTCTGCCTCGCGACCAAAAAAGATGTCCTTATCCTCTTTGGTATAGCTATCCAGGAATTTGAACGGAGATTGGCTCATATCACGCTGGGTTAACGGTTGATAATGATCCAAGCTTCTCCATCAGTCTTTCAAAATCGGTTACCAGCAAGCCGTAGTCGCTCAAATTGGTGAGATCGCATTTCTCTGTAACTTCAGTACCCACATACATCAGCTTCCTGTCACGGAACTTCGTGTACATGAAAATATCTTTTTTGATATTGAATTTCTCCTTGCTGTCAATCACCTCCGTGCGTGTATCAATAATCAGTGGTGACATGTTCAGAAATTCATTGGGCTCTTTCGTAGACTTCATCAGCAACACGGAATTGGAATCCGAAAAAGAATCATGTAACTCTTCCGTTGACTTGAAATCAGAATCGGAACTGTTCAGGATGTCGATCCAATGCAGATATCGCGCATCGCGATGGTGTTGCTTTTTCACTTTGATCTCACGAATGGTGACCAGCTTATACTTGGTGATAAAACTAATTTGCTGAAGAATAAAGGTGAGCTTGTCGGCATACTCTACACAGCGTTTCTCAATTTCTTCCTGCGTCAGGTTAATCTGATAATGGCCGATTTCATTCCGCTCTGGCACCCAGAAATCAAGTCCTTTATAAAAATTTTCATGAAGAATGCCTTTCATCTCGGGCATAAATTGCTGCACATTGCTTTTTTCAAACAAGGTGCCAATCGTTCGGATGATCCAGGTGAAATTGCCAAGACTTAGCAGATTAAATCGCTGGTTGAATTGAGTAGCGAATTTTTCATCAATACCAATCTTCTTTTTCACTACCTCCTCGTAGAGTTCAATCACCATCACGAAACTGATGAACTGGGTAGTCCGCTCGATGGTCTTAAACAATTGGTCCAACCTGCCGCGGTCCAGTGAGCGCATGCTCCCAGAAAATAATCTACGCAACTCTACGCCAATAGGCCAGGGGTAGCTTTTTATGATCTGATCGGCTAAAATCCGGAGATCTACTTCAGCCTCATCATCATCGGCAATCAGGTATTTAGCCAATGCAGGCCGGTATTTGACTATTTCGTCAAACACACCACGGATTAAAGTATCGTTAACTTGTGACAAGATTTAGAGTGATTAGGTAATGTAATATAATAAAATAATATTCTTACTTGAATAAATTATTTACACCCCTCTAATTTTTGGCTAAAAGTTCATCAAACCGGTTGCATGCTATCAATTGTATTCATCACCGCATCATAACCAAAATATACAGCCAGAGTGAAAATCACCGACCACACGCATGCGCTGATCAGCATGTAAAAAATTATTTTCTCCCGGTTGGGGCTCACACTCACTGCCAATAAAGTACCTCCAATAGGTGTGAGGATTATCGGAGTTAAAAAAGCAATGCCAGCCAATCCATACTTCGTGAAAAACGCACTACGGTTTTTAGGTGCCTTTTCCTGTAATTCTTTCTTAGGAAAAAAACGATGCAGGATTTTTGCTCTCAGGAACTCACCAAAATAGGTAAAGGCTAGCACCACGGTCATCATGCCGGCAGTCGTTACAACCATCGTGGTAATTAAATGCAAGCCTGCTGCCTTTCCTCCTATCGGCCCGAAAATAAACTTGATCATGCTGGACAGGTAAACCGAAAACGCCATTAAAATCTCTTCCCACATGCTCATTCAAAATTTCAAATTCCCGATTTCAAAAAATCCATTCAATCTTAGCTGCTAAAGTTTATCTCCAAAACTCAAATCTCCCGCATCGCCAAGACCCGGAACAATATAAAAACGACTATCCAGTTTTTCGTCAACGGAAAATGTCCATAGCGTGTGCGGCAAATCCAGATGCGCCTGCACATACCTTAGGCCTTCCGGAGAAGCAATGAGTGAGGCAATATGTAAATGACTGGGTCTCCCATGACTCAACATGGCATTCACCGATCTTACAAATGATTTTCCGGTGGCCAGCATCGGGTCAACCAATATCACTTCCCTTCCCTCAAGACCTGGTGCTGCCAGATATTCCAGATTTACCTGTATTTCTTCACCCCCTTCTTCTTTGCGATACGCTCCGATAAATCCCGAATCTGCCTTATCAAAATAATTCAGGAAACCTTGAAAATAAACCAGGCCTGCCCGCAGCACGGTAATGATGACCGGCTGTGTTTTTAACTGACTTGACGATAAGGAAGCAAGCGGAGAAGTTACCGTGCACGGCTCATACGTAAGCTGCTTTGAAATCTCATAAGCCATGATTTCGCCCATGCGTTCCATGTTCTTGCGAAAACGCATGCGATCAACTTGTATTTCCTTGTCCCTGATCTCGTTAAGAAATTGATTGGCGATGGAATGATCGATCACCCAGTATAATCAGACTCATGAATAATTTTTTTCTCACCAAAATTTACGATAAAGTTGCAGAAAGACGGAACTCCCATGAAAAAATTAAAGAAAGCTTCCTCCATGAAAGGAAAAGAGGTAGACACACCAGTTATTGAAACAATTATGTGAGATTCACGCCCCCTCTGGGCAGGAAGGTCCGGTAAAAAATTTTCTGCTTCAATACATTAAAAAGGTGAGTAAAACCTGGAAGCATAAACCACAAATCATTCAAGGTGAAGAATTTCAGGATTGCCTGATCTTGAAATTCGGCAAACCGCGCACGGCCATTTTTGCGCACATGGATACGGTGGGTTTTACGGTACGCTATTTCAATCAACTTCTTTCTATCGGCAGCCCAGATGCAGAGACGGAAACAAAACTCGTGGGCAAAGATGCACTCGGAGAAATTGAATGTGAACTTGAATATGATAAAGATAATCATGCCTTCTACAAATTTGGTCGCCCGATAGAGCGCGGTACTACACTTACCTACAAGATACTTTTTCATGAATCGAAAGAATACATAGAATCTGCCTATCTCGATAACCGGCTGGGCATTTACAATGCATTAAAAGTTGCCGAAACATTAAAGGACGGACTCATTATTTTCAGTTGCTGGGAGGAACATGGTGGCGGAGCAGTAGGCTATCTCGCTGATTATGTCTATAAGAAATGGAAGGTGCGCCAGGCGTTGATCTCCGATATCACGTGGGTATCGGATGGCGTAGATCATGGAAAAGGAGTAGCTATTTCATTGCGCGATCGGAATCTTGCCACGAAAGACCTTCGTTGATAAAATCATTCACATTGCCGGTAAATATCAGATCGATCATCAGCTTGAAGTTGAAGGCAGTGGCTCCAGTGATGGCGGTGAGCTGCAGAAAAGTCCGGTCCCGTTCGACTGGTGTTTTGTCGGTGCCCCCGAACAACACGCCCACACACCGCACGAAAAAGTGCATAAGCATGATATCCAGACAATGATCGATCTTTACACTTGTTTAATGAAAGAATTGTAATCCATAAAAATATGAACACCAATCGCAGAGACTTCATCAAAACCTCAGCCGCTGCCGGCCTGGGACTTTCCATCCTTCCTTCCGGAATTGTGTTTTCAAAAGATAAAGACCCCAAAATACGGCTTGGCTTTATTGGTGTAGGGATGCGTGGCCAGAATCATCTGGACCTTGCTCTCAAGAGAACCGACACCGATGTGGTTGCCATCTGCGATATTCAACAAGTGATGATTGACTCAAGCCTGAAAATGATTTCGGAGGCAGGGAAACCCAAACCTCAGGTAATCATGGATGGTCCTTATGGTTATAAAAAATTACTGGAGAACAAAGACATCGATGCCGTGATAATCGCTACACCGTGGGAGTGGCATACCGAAATGTGCATTGATTCCATGAATGCCAGAAAATACGTTGGCTGCGAAGTAATCACTGGGCAAACCATTGAGGAGTGCTGGCAACTGGTGCATACTTCAGAACGCACCGGCATGCCTCTGATGATGTTGGAAAATGTTTGCTACAGACGTGATGTCATGGCGGTATTAAACATGGTTCGTAAAAATATATTTGGCGAGATTGTCCATCTTCAGGGAGGCTATCAGCATGACTTGCGCGAAGTGAAATTCAATGATGGCAAAGGCCCCTATGGCAATGGTGTGGAATTTGGTGAGAAGGGATTTTCGGAAGCACAATGGCGCACAAAACATGCGGTATACCGCAATGGAGATCTCTACCCTACGCATGGCATAGGACCCACGGCTATGATGATTGACATCAACCGGGGCAATCGTTTCACACAACTTGTTTCCTATTCAACCAAGGCGAGGGGTTTGCATGAATATATCGTAACAAAAGGTGGCGCCAGATCACCCCAATGCAAAGGTCAATTTTAAACTGGGTGATGTGGTTTCTACCTTGATCAGTACGGTAAATAATGAAACGATTTTGCTGCAACACGATACTGATTTACCGAGACCGTATTCGCTTGGCTTCCGCGTGCAAGGCACCAAAGGCATATGGATGGACCTGAACAAATCAATCTATATTGAAGGCCAGAGTAAAAAACCACACGAGTGGGAAGATGCAAAAGAGTGGCTTGATAAATATGATCACCCGCTCTGGAAAAAATATGGCAATGATGCAAGTGGCGCAGGCCACGGAGGCATGGACTGGTTTGTGCTCAATGCCTTTATCGAATCCGTAAAACGCAAAACCAATACCCCGCAAGATGTGTATGATGCTGTTACCTGGAGCGCCATCACACCGTTATCTGAAAGTTCCATTCAGCTGGGTGGTGAAAGTGTTGAGTTCCCTGATTTCACACAAGGCAGATGGATGAATCGAAAGAATGATTTTGCGTTGGGAGATGATTATTAAAGAATCAGGATTTCATTAATAACCCGGTGCGAGAAACGATGCTGTGTTTGTTTACAAGGCCATTCGCTGCGTTATCGGACAATTGGATTTTTTTACTACCGTCCTTGTTTTAAGGTGAGCGAAGAACCCTTCACTTTCAGATATTAAATCATATTTACTGTTTCGCCACATTAGTGCGTTACCATTGCCGTAACGGCAGAAAAAAATTTATGCAATCGGTTTAAGTCCTTCCTAAACAGGATAACCTTACACAGACTAAACTTTCAAGGAAAGACTGCGTTACCTTTGCAACAACAATTTTTTAATTATGAACGAAATTCAAATTCTTGGTCTGGCTGCTGGTTCTTGCACAACCATTGCATTTTTGCCGCAGGTAATAAAAACCTGGAAAAGCGGCTCTGCCAAAGATCTGTCACTGGGAATGTTTTCCTTTTTCTGCTTTGGTGTATTGCTCTGGCTTATTTATGGTATCATTATCAAAGATATTCCTGTGATTATGGCCAATCTGTTTACACTTCTGCTGGCATCATCCCTGTTATATTTCAAACTGAGATTTAAGGATAATTAATTTATCTTTTAACAGGTTTGGGCTACATCCAGGAAAATCCCTGACATTCAACCTGATGATCGTCCAGCAGTTTTCGTATTTCTGAAAAGCAGGTGTTCGTGTGATAACGCTTTTGCAGTTCCACCAACAGGCTTTGCCTGTCGCCTGCCCAGACATTCAAAATAGTATAGAGTTTAGCCACGCCACTGGCAGGTATGGTGATTGAATACTCATAATCCGAATCACCCCAGTATTCCTCCACCTTTTTGCCGGTATCATAGCCATCAACAATCAAGGTATCGCCATCAAACCGTGCTTCAATATCAATCCTGATATCAGCAGTCTCTGAATGAAATAGTGTAACACAATAATTCATTTTGGAAAGGAAATTATCATCGGATGAATCCTGGTAATTCAGCAAAATAAACTGCCTGCTTTTTATCCAGCAGGTAATCTTTCACTGCCCAGATTAATGCTTTATACGTACTGTGAAGTTCACGATTAAAATTAATGAGGGTAGAAATTTCAACTTCGCTGAGTCTCGCATCTTTCGCCTTATACAATTCACTCAGCTTTTCAGTATAACCCTTCTGCAAATCATTATAGATGCGCACGATTTCTTCAAAGTGGCTGGTAGCATCGCGGGTATTTAATACATCAGTGATCTGATTGCAAAATCCGCGCACGGACTCTCGTGTTTGCAAATACATTCTGTAATTCACATCATTGGACGAGTTTTTGAATTGATTGATATCAGACATTGAATCTTTCATGCTCTTGGCGGCAAACATCGTATTGCGAACAGATGAAATCACCTGATAAAGCCTTTCCTTTTCATCATCAGTAAGTGCTTCTTTATTTATCAATATATAATAGGAGTGCATCTCGCCATATAACCGCTTGAGATGATCGTACTTCTCAGCATACGTCTGACCCGTCAATACTTTCTCATCAGATTTGTGTTGCCTGTGATCATCAATTCCTGCCGATTCAAGTATAAATTCAATCGTGTGATCAATAAACCATCTGGCTTCTTTATTTAAAGCATCAAGTGCCATCTCACTTTCACTGGCAGGTATCAGACGAATATATCTGGTTCCTTCTTCATCATCTTTAAATCTTCTTTCAAGTAAACCACCGAAATATTTAAGAAACGGTAAAAAAATAATAACACCCGCGAGATTGATACCACTTTGAAAGAATACAAGGGCAAGCAGATTGTCTTTGACATTAACCACTTCGCGTATAAAATAATGGATGGGCGACAGAATGATCAGAAAAACCACTATCACAAATGTGTTGTAAATGAAATTGCCAAATGCCACCTGCTTTTTGGCAGGTATTCCGTTGGTTGAGGCAAGCAGTAGTTTTATGGTCGTACCTACTTCGGAACCCAACACAATAGCCATTGCTGAATATAGTGTAATCGCATCAACGTGCAATGCGCTTAGTGTGATCGCCACCGTAGTTGAGCTGGATTGAATTATTGAGGTGAGGATAAAGCCAATAATTACAAAAACGATTGCCGGGTAATCGCGAAACAAAGAAAAATCAAAATGAGTAACCAGATCCTCAAATCCTGTCTTGATAAAACCCAATCCCAGAAAGAGTGCCCCAAATCCAAATGCAAATTTGCTCCATTGAAACATCCTGCCTTGCCTGAACATAGCCATGCCAATGCCTGCTACACCTACTATGGGTAAAGCAAAGCCCTGAATATTCATTTTAAATCCAAGTGACGCTACGATCCAGCTGCTTAAGGTTGTGCCCACATTGGTACCAAGGATTACCGCCAGTGCATTTTGCATGGTAAGGACTCCGGCACCTACAAAAGCAAGCACCATCAGGTTAACCACCGAACTGCTTTGAAGAACTCCGGTAAGCACAGCACCTACACCAATCGCCTTGAGTTTATTGGTTGTGTGCCTGCGCAGAAATAGTTTAAATGATCGCCCGGTTAAATTTTTTAAGGTATCCTCCAGGAAATTCATTCCCAGCAAAAAAATTCCGATCCCGGCAAGCATCGCTGAAATGTCATACCCTGATTGCATACAAGTAGCTTACGGCCATTTAATTATAAATTGATGGTAACAGGTGATAACTACTGAACAACGTGTGATCTAAATTAGATGGTTCATTCAAGTAAATCATTTTTTTAACCAAAAGTTTAAACAAGTATCTTTGAGCGGGTTGTTGAAACACGATGTATGAAGATTAAAGATCTTGAATTCAAAAAGTTTATTTCTTCTTCCAAGATTGAAGAAAAGATTGTTGAGCTGGCCTCTGCAATCAACCAGGATTATAAAAATCAATCACCTGTTTTTTTACCAATCCTCAATGGCTCGTTCATGTTTGCCGCTGACTTGCTGAAAGAGATTAAAGTCCCTTGCCGGGTTTCTTTCGTAAAAACATCTTCTTATGCTGGTACTTCCAGCACGGGTCAGTTAAAAACGCTGATCGGCCATGACGAAAGTCTCTTCAATCAGGACATTATTATTGTTGAAGACATTGTTGATTCGGGTCTTACAATCGAAAAAATCATGGAAGAACTACGCAGCCTGGGTACAAAATCTGTGGAAGTGATAAGCCTCTTAAGAAAGAAAGGCGCGCGGGAAAAAAATACAGATGTAAAATATGTTGGCTTTGACCTGGATTCAGAGTTTGTAGTAGGCTATGGTCTGGATTATGATGGTTTTGGCCGTAACTATAAGGATATCTACAAGTTAGTAGAAAAGGAAAAATAGTTTCGCATTTCTAAAGACCACTAAAAAACACCCGATTGGCTATTGTTCAATTGATCATTATCTTGCGCTCCCTTTTTACCTAAACTACCTGTTATGATCAATCTTGTTCTCTTTGGGCCGCCCGGAGCAGGCAAAGGCACTCAGAGCGAAAAGCTAATCCAGCAGTATGGATTTGTGCACATTTCAACTGGTGACCTTTTCAGATGGCACACCAAACATGACACAGCGCTCGGCAAACGGGTTAAAGAGATCATGAACAGTGGTGCGTTGGTTCCGGATGAAATCACCATCGCCATGTTAAAGGAAGAGCTGGATAAAAATCCTCAGGCAAAAGGATTCCTGTTCGATGGATTTCCGCGCACGGTGCCACAGGCAGAAGCACTGGACAGGTTCATGAAAGAAAATGGCACTGCCATTCATCACGTGATTGCCCTGGATGTAACGGAGGAGGAACTGCGCACACGCATTGCAAAACGCAGAACCACCGACAACAGAGCGGATGACGAAGAAGAAAAATTGAATAAACGCATCACTGAATATTTCAGCAAAACCATTCATGTTCTTCCTTACTATGAAAGTCAGGGCAGATTAAACACCGTGCATGGCATAGGAGTTATTGATGAAATCTTCAAAAACATTTGCACTGTACTCGATAAGTAATCACGCTACATCCTAAATCAAAATTTAAAATTCACCGGGATGTTGGTTTCAATCTATGAGTCTTGAATTTTAAATATTGAATTAACATGTCGTCACCCAATTTTATTGATTATGTAAAACTCAACGCACGCTCCGGCAATGGTGGTGCCGGGTGCCTTCATTTTCATCGCGAAAAATTTATTGAAAAAGGTGGGCCTGATGGCGGAGATGGCGGACGGGGTGGGCACATCATCCTGAAAGGAAATTCTCAATTATGGACGTTGCTTCATTTGAAGTTTCGAAAGCATGTGTTTGCAGAAAATGGTAAACCGGGCGAATCACAAAACTGCACCGGTGCATTTGGCAAAGACATTACCCTGGATGTGCCCCTTGGCACGGTGGTGCGCAATGCGGAGACCAAGGAGGTCATGTGCGAAATCAATGAAGATAGTCAGGAAATAATTCTGATGCCGGGCGGACGTGGAGGTAAGGGAAATGCCCACTTTGCCACACCTACCAATCAGGCACCACAACATGCGCAGACTGGTGAACCGGGAAGGGATGAATGGGTAATTCTTGAATTGAAATTGCTGGCCGATGTGGGTCTTGTTGGATTTCCCAATGCCGGTAAGTCAACATTGCTTTCAGTGGTTTCTGCTGCCAAGCCAAAGATTGCAGACTATGCATTTACAACGTTGACTCCTAACCTGGGCGTGGTTTCCTATCGCGATTCGAGATCGTTTGTGATGGCCGATATTCCAGGTATTATTGAAGGCGCTGCGGAAGGCAAAGGATTGGGCGTTCGTTTCCTTAAACACATCGAGCGCAATTCATTGTTGTTGTTTATGATTCCGGTGGACTCTGATGACATCAAAAAAGAATATGAAATTCTTTTGAATGAGTTACGTAAGTACAACCCCGAACTGCTTGATAAGAAAAGACTGCTCGCCATTTCAAAATGCGACATGCTGGATGATGAATTACTTAAGGAGGTAAAAAAGGATCTGCCCAAAGGCATTCCCTCCACCTTTATCTCGTCTCTTACCAATAAGGGCATTACCGAACTTAAAGACCTGATCTGGCGCACACTTAACCCTTAACGCCATTCTGACACGATATCAAGGACTGGCAAAATTCTTGTCAGTTCTGCACACTATTAAGCGAAAACTATGGAAAACTCAATTCAACCTGAACAGGAATTGGAAAAACACGATGATCTGGTAGAGGAGACCCCTCCCATGCAATCACCGGAGCCGGTAAATGAAAACAAGAAAGAAGATCTGACGGACCCAGTTAAAAAACTTAAAGACGAATTGGCAGAATCAAAGGATAAATACATCAGGCTCTATGCCGAATTTGATAATTTCAGAAGAAGATCTTCCAAAGAAAAACTGGAAATGATTCAATCGGCCAACGAACAATTGCTTCAGTCATTACTTCCGATTGCCGATGATTTTGAACGTGCCGAAAAAGCTTTCAAAGACAGAAATGATAAAGAGGCTGAAGGATTTTTCCTGATCCAGAATAAATTCAAAAAAACACTGGAGCAGTATGGAATAAAACCAATGGAATCCCCGAAAGGAACTGCCTTCAATCCAGACCTTCATGAGGCTATCACACAAGTTCCGACACCGGAAGAAAAATTAAAAGGGAAGGTTATCGATGCTGTTGAAAAAGGCTACCTCTTGAACGATAAGGTAATACGTTTTGCCAAAGTGGTGGTAGGAAGTTAATACTACATTTTATTGCACTGATCAAAAACTAACTTCCAGATTCACGAATCATGTCAACAAAAAGAGATTTTTACGAAATATTAGGTGTAAGCAAATCTGCCACTCCAGAAGAAATAAAGAAAGCTTACCGCAAGGTGGCCATTCAGTTTCACCCAGATAAAAATCAAGGCAATAAAGAAGCTGAAGAAAAATTTAAGGAAGCAGCCGAAGCCTACGAAATACTCAGTGACGCTGAAAAGCGTGCGCAATACGATCGCTTTGGTCATTCAAAACAAGGTGGTGGCTTCCGCGGTCATGACATGAACATGGATGATATCTTCAGCCAGTTCGGTGACATTTTCGGAGGCGGTGGCGGTGGCGGCAGTCCATTTGATAGTTTCTTTGGTGGTGGCGGTGGTGGCCGAACCAGACAACGCAAAGGATCAAACCTGCGCATCAAACTAAAACTTAACCTGGAGGAGATCGCCAATGGTGTTGAAAAGAAAATAAAAGTAAACCGGCTTATCCGCGCAGAGGGAGTAACATTTAAAAATTGTACCTCATGCCAGGGAACGGGTCAGGTAAGAAAAGTAGTAAATACCATGCTTGGTCAGATGGTATCTACCACAACCTGTCCGGCCTGTAATGGAGCCGGCCAGCTCATTGACAAGCGACCATCCGGTGTTGATAACTCTGGTCTTGTTTCCAAGGAAGACATGATCTCAGTAAAAATTCCTGCCGGAGTAAGTGATGGCATGCAACTCTCCATGTCCGGAAAAGGAAACGAAGCACCAGGCGGAGGCATTCCTGGCGACCTGCTCATCTTAATTGAAGAACAGGAAGACAAAGAACTGAAACGCGATGGTAACAACCTGGTTTATGACCTGCATATCAGCTTTATCGATGCTGTTCTGGGCACTTCTGTGGAGGTTCCTTCCATTGGTGGAAAAGTAAGAATCAAAATAGATCCGGGCACCCAGAGTGGCAAAATACTTCGTCTTCGGGGCAAGGGATTGAAAGATATCAATGGCTACGGAGCCGGTGACCAGCTTATCTATATTAATGTGTTCACTCCAAGAAAACTCAACAGCGAAGAGAAAGCAAAACTGGAAAGCCTTAGAAGCTCCCCTAATTTTCAACCTCATCCCGATGCAGGTGAAAAAGGGTTCTTCGAGCGCATGAAAGAATATCTCGGGTAAAAAAATAAAAACCCTTTTCAAAATAACCCGTATAAGACCTATTACGGGTTATTTTTTTGACAAAAAATCAACCTTTATTACATTTCTAAACTTTACCTGAACTAACACGTAAGAAGGAGACATGTGGAGATCGATTATTTTAGCCTTATCAGCCAGTGCACTTGCCGTTGGTGTGAGCGCGCAGGTGAAGAAGCAGTTTTCTGTTGAAAAAATACAGGAATGCGATAAGGTTGTTCTAAAACTCAGGGCCAAAACCGGCAATTGCTTTATCAGGCCAAGTCAGAATGAAGACCTGTTAAATGTGTACAGCAATCAGGATGTAGAAGAATATGGCCACTCTTTCAGCAACGAAGTAATCGGCAAAACCTGTTCTGTAAAACTTTCCCTCGAACAGGAAAATATGACCGGAGTTAGTCATAAAATCTCCTACCGCGTATTTGGCGCCAATGAAAAACCTTCCGACAAATTCTGGAAAGTATACCTGGCGGAATCAACCCCCTATATTCTGGATCTCGACTACGGATTGGGTAATGCCAACATAGACCTTTCTGGTTTATCTGTTGAAAGACTTAAAATCAACACAGCCAGCGCTGATGTAACCATTGGTTATAATTCACAGGTTGAAAATAAAATAACCATGGATACCTTTTCAGTTAAGGTTGATATGGGTTCATTAAATGCACGCCATCTCAATATGGCCAGATCAAAAGTGGTAATGGCCGAAGTGGGATTTGGAAATATGTACCTCGACTTCAGCAACAGGCCAACAGTAGCCAATCATATCATAGGAAGTGTAGGCGCTGGTAATTTAACCATTCAACTTCCTTCCGAAGATGTTCCCGTGCTGGTGACTATCAATGAATCCTGGCTCTGCAGCATTAATCTTTCCAGAAGCCTGAAAAAAATCGGATCCAATAAATACGCGAACGCAGCTTACACGAGGGATAGTCCTAATGCCCTGGTGTTTGATCTGGATGTGTCGATGGGTAAAATCGTTTTTCGCGAAAGCAGTCATTAAACAAATTTTAATCAGGTAAAAGCAGTATTGAATTCCGTAAATTTTCGGAAAGCATATGCCGATTGTTAATTTTACACGGTTACCCTATAAATCACACCAACAGTGGAAGCACTTATTGCTAAAAACATTACCAAGCGTTACGCCAGTCATACAGCGCTTGATTCAGTCAGTATCACGATTCCCGAAAAATCCATTTACGGATTGTTAGGCCCCAACGGTGCTGGGAAAACTACCCTGATACGAATCATCAACCAGATCATTAACAAAGACTCGGGAGAAATTTCAATATTCGGTGAGTCGTTACATTCAAAACACGTAGAAATTATCGGATACCTGCCAGAAGAGCGTGGCCTTTACAAAAAAATGAAAGTCGGTGATCAGTTGTTGTATCTGGCCCAGTTAAAAGGGTTAAGCAGAAAAGATGCCCTGACACGGATAAAAGTGTGGCTCGACAAATTTGAAATAAGAGATTGGTGGCACAAGAAGGTGGAAGACCTTTCTAAAGGCATGGCGCAGAAAGTACAGTTTATCAGTACCGTTATGCACGAACCAAAGTTGATTATCCTGGATGAACCCTTCTCGGGTTTTGATCCGGTAAACGCACAACTGATTACCGAACAAATTCTGGAGTTAAAAGAAAAAGGGAGCACCATTATTTTTTCCACGCACCGCATGGAAACCGTTGAGTCATTGTGTGACCACATTGCCTTGATTAATAAATCGAAGAAAATCCTGGAGGGACCCAAGAAGCAGGTGAAAGATCAATTCAAGTCAAACACATTTGTTATTGAGCACCGGGGTAATCATTTTTCACTGGCTGCCGATCGCTATGAATTAATCAAACAGGAATCCATAGAAGATGATTTGTTTTCCACAACCCTGAAAGCAAAAGAAGGTATTAAAGGTAATCAGGTGATCAGGGATCTCATCGATATTACCGAAGTACATAGCTTTCAGGAAAAAGTACCCAGCATGGCAGATATTTTTATCAGCCTGGTAAAAGGAGAAGGAGACGAGGCGCTAAAAAAACACTTACTTGAATCATAACCTGACCATCGCAAGACATTTTTATTTATGAATAAGATCTGGTTAATCATCCAACGCGAATTCCTTAACCGAGTGCAGAAGAAATCGTTTCTGATCACTACCATTCTGGTTCCGCTTATATTCCCAGCTATCATTGGCGGTCTTGCCTATGTAGCCATTAAAGATGCGGAATCTGCCAAAGCGGATATTGTTTATGTAGTCGATGCCAGTAAAAATTTTGTTTTCGAAGACAGCAAACGTTTCAAATTCATTCCGCTTGATCAAACCCTGGAACAGGCTAAGATAATCTATAATGCTACCAATGACTTTGCGCTGCTTTACATACCCAATATTGATATCAGCAAACCTGAAGGCGTTTTACTTTATACTAAAGAAAATCCAAGTATCGATAAGGTGGGCGATCTTGAATCATTAATTGAAACAAGAATACATGATTTAAAATTGCGAGAATATAAAATTGATGAAGCCACACTTAAAAGTTTAAGGCCACAGGTTAGTCTTAAACAATTTAATTTAACAGAAACCGGTGAAGAGAAATCCAGTAACTCCGGCATTCTTTACGGACTTGGCTTTGGCCTTGGAATTTTAATATACATGTTCGTGCTGATCTATGGCATTCAGATTATGCAGGGAGTGATTGATGAAAAGACCTCAAAAATTGTTGAAGTAATTGTGTCATCGGTAAAGCCCTTTCAGCTGATGCTGGGCAAAATTCTCGGCATTGCCTCCGTAGGATTACTTCAGTTTACCATTTGGATCATTTTAATAACGGTTCTTTCATCGGGCACACTTGCTTACTTCGGCTTAAAAATGCCGCAAAAGCAAATGATGGAACAGATGACTCAACAAATGGATAACAATCCTGAAATGAAAGAAGCCATGGATCAGCAAAACTCAAAAGTAGGTGAGTTCCTGGGTAATTTTAGTGAAGTCCCATTTGGTAAAATTACTTTCGTGTTTCTGTTTTACTTTCTGGGAGGCTATCTCCTATACGGTGCTCTGTTTGCTGCCGTTGGTTCCGCTGTTGATTCTCAACAGGAAGCACAACAGTTTCAGTTTCCGGTAACACTTCCACTCCTGATTGCCTACATGGGTTTATTCATGTTCATTTTGCGCGATCCGCATGGCTCTGCAAGTTTCTGGCTATCGGTAATTCCATTTACTTCACCGGTTGCCATGGTAGGACGCATTGCCTTTGGTGTTCCTGGGTGGCAGCTGGCGCTCTCCATGGTGTTGCTGATCGGAGGATTTTTACTTACAACATGGATAGCCGGAAGAATTTACCGGGTAGGCATATTAATGACCGGAACAAAAGTAAGCTACAAGGTGCTGGCAAAATGGTTTATGATGAAATCCTGATTCAACATCAATGCATTGAAAATAAAACCGGACACACCATCCGGTTTTTTTATTAATTTCCATGCTGATATGAGTAAAAAAATTCCGCTTCCTGCTTCCATGGATTTTTACCAGGACAACACCAAGTTGAAGTGGATTATTCTCGTTGTTTCTTTTATTATCAGTGTCGGATCCATCTTCTACACTGATTTTCTCGTTGATCAGCTTAAAGAAAGAGAAAGACAACAAGTTGAACTATTTGCCAAAGCCCTTGAATACATTACCCGATCAGAAGAAAGCATTGACTTTGTAACCAATGAAATCATCTTTAAGAATAAATCCATTCCGGTCATCTGGATAACCCGAGACGAGCAATATCAGTATACCAACATCGAATTGAATGAATCTGCTTCAAGAGAAAAAAAAGATGCTTATCTGAAACACCAGGTAGACGAAATGAAAGAGGCGTATCCACCCATTGAAATGACTTCGGTCAACGAAAATGGTGAACTGGAAAGCTACGGTTTTGTGTATTACAAAAATTCAAAACTCCTCACGCAACTCATTGCCTTTCCCTATGTTCAGTTATCAGTGATCGCAATCCTTGCATTCATTTCGTATTTGGCCTTTAATTATTCACGCACTGCAGAACAAAACCAGGTATGGGTAGGTCTGGCGAAGGAAACAGCTCATCAGCTGGGCACGCCACTCTCATCTCTTATGGCATGGGTTGAAGTTTTGCGTGAGGATCCAGAAATAAAAAATAAAGGAATTGTAGAAGAACTTGATAAAGATATCAGAAAGCTTACCATTGTTACTGAACGCTTCTCCAGCATTGGTTCCACGCCCGTATTGAAAGATGAAAATATTTACCTGCTGGTGAATAACGTAGTCGGCTATTTACGCCCAAGGGTTTCTTCAAAGATCAACTTTGAGGTACACACCCTTTCCGAAACCATACAGGCCAAGGTACACGCTCCATTGTTTGAATGGGTGCTCGAAAACCTATGTAAAAACGCAGTCGATGCCATGGGCAATACGGGAACTATTGCAATCAAAATATTACGCGGTGGCGACAGGCGCGTACTGATCGATATTACAGACACTGGCAAGGGTATACCCAAAACCATGGTTCAAAATGTTTTTAAACCTGGTTTTACAACTAAAAAACGCGGATGGGGACTTGGCCTGGCCCTGGCTAAACGTATCATCGAAATGTATCACGAGGGAAAAATTTTTGTAAAGACATCTGAAGAAAACCACGGAACTACCTTTCGGATTGAGTTGAAAAGTGCCTGAAAAACAAGATCCGATTCAGCGTCCGGTAAACGTGATGATTATCACGTTTTTACACCCGGTAAATTTTGCTTGCAACAATTCTGGAAAACCTCTATTGTGAAGTTTGTATTAACCCCGCAAAAAACTACTTTTGCGCCTGCCTTTGCCGACAGGCAGGGTCGGATTTTTCAGGCGCTAAAATGGCTCCGATCAGTCCGGTTTTAAAGTGTATAAATTCTTAAAACATTATATTCAATGGCCAATAGCGGTAGAATCACCCAGGTAATCGGTCCGGTAGTAGACGTAGCATTTGACGAACCCGGCACAAAACTTCCAAATATTCTTGATTCTCTGGAAGTTACAAAAGCAGACGGCACGCTGGTAGTGCTTGAATGTCAGCAACATTTAGGAGAAGATCGCGTTCGGACGATCGCCATGGAGGGAACCGAAGGTCTGGTGCGCGGAATGGTAGTAACTGATACCGGCTCTCCTATTCAAATGCCCATTGGTGACGATATCAAAGGCCGTCTTTTCAATGTAATTGGTCAGGCTATTGATGGTATCAAGCAACCCAAAGGTGAAAAGACTTTATCCATCCATAGAAATGCACCTGCCTACGAAAATCTTTCTACTTCGCAGGAAATACTTTACACAGGAATTAAAGTAATTGACTTGATTGAGCCTTACTCAAAAGGAGGTAAAATAGGTTTATTTGGTGGTGCCGGTGTAGGTAAAACTGTATTGATTCAGGAATTGATCAACAACATCGCGAAGGCATATTCTGGTCTTTCTGTGTTTGCCGGTGTAGGTGAGCGTACCCGTGAAGGAAACGATTTGTTGCGCGAGATGATTGAAGCAGGTATCGTGGATTACGGTCCTGAGTTCATGAAATCATTGCATGCCGGTGGATGGGATTTATCCAAAGTTGATATGGCCAAATTACAAGAGTCAAAAGCAACCTTCGTGTTTGGTCAGATGAACGAACCTCCTGGAGCCCGTGCCCGTGTTGCTCTTTCAGGCTTAACAGTAGCTGAATATTTCCGTGACGGTGACGGTACTGGAAAAGGCCGCGACATTCTTTTCTTTATTGATAATATCTTCCGCTTTACACAAGCAGGATCTGAAGTATCAGCTCTTTTAGGTCGTATGCCATCAGCCGTAGGTTATCAGCCTACGCTGGCTTCTGAGATGGGTGCCATGCAAGAGCGTATCACATCAACCAAGAACGGTTCAATCACTTCGGTACAGGCCGTTTACGTGCCTGCCGATGACTTGACTGACCCTGCTCCTGCCACAACTTTTGCTCACCTTGATGCAACTACTGTATTGTCCCGTAAGATTGCTGAATTAGGTATATATCCTGCGGTGGATCCATTGGATTCAACTTCCAGGATTTTGCGTGCTGACATCGTTGGTGAAGAACATTACAACTGTGCACAGCGTGTGAAGTTGACTCTTCAGCGCTACAAAGAATTACAAGACATCATTGCGATTTTGGGTATGGATGAATTGTCTGATGAAGATAAATTGACTGTATCACGCGCAAGACGTGTTCAGCGTTTCTTATCACAACCGTTCCACGTAGCAGAAGCGTTCACTGGTTTGAAAGGAGCTCTTGTGGACATCAAAGACACCATCAAAGGATTTAACATGATCATGGATGGTGAAGTAGATCATCTTCCTGAAATGGCCTTCAACCTGGTAGGTAGCATTGAAGAAGCCATTACCAAAGGTGAGAAAATGATGGCTGACGCGAACGCTTAATATTTCAACTTCAATGCAATTAGAAATTATAACACCCGATAAAAAAGTTTTCGAAGGAGAAGTGAACATTGCAACCTTTCCCGGTGAAGACGGTTCTTTTCAGATTCTCAACGGACACGCACCGCTGGTGAGTCTGCTGAAAGAAGGATTGGTTGAGTATAAAACGAAAGAAGCATCTCAGCAGATTTATATTACCGGTGGCGTTGTCGAAGTCCTAAAGAATAAAGTGATTCTACTGGCAGACGGTGTAAGGGATTAATTGTCATTGGCAGATTATAAAAAACCCGATTCATTGGATCGGGTTTTTTGATTTATCAGATATCCATATTTAATCAACTACCCGCAATCTAAAGGCTAACGTGTAATCTCCTTGTGTCCTCTTTTTACCTGTATCTGTCATAAATAAGTTGGTTTGTTGCCAGCTTGTTTTAGGATTGGAGCCTATTTACAAAAAAAGCCTCCATAGCAGGAGGCTTTTAATATTTTATTATTTCGATTGGTTATTGTCTCACCAGCCACTTCACAAAGAATACAGCACCAACAATCAGTGCTATGCCACCAATAATCCAGAATACATCACCACCAATAAACATGGCAACAATACCCACAGTTCCAAAAATTGCAGCCAGCTTCAAATCATTATCCATTGCAGAAGTCGCTTTCGCAGATTCTATGCCCATGTTTTTCTTCTGTTCCTTTACATAGCTTTTAATGTCGCTGCGCAAATGAGTGCGCAATTCCTTCCGCTCAGTCCTGGTCATTTGAATATACGTCTTGCGTACTTCTTCCGCTTGAGCAGACTTTATATCTACCGGTGCGCTGGAAGTGCTTGCTATAAGTTGCTCTGAGTGAACAATCGTTACTGGCTCAATTACTGGTTCCGCAATAACAGTTGCCTCAGGCGTTGCAGCAACCTGATAATTCACACGCTTGTCCCATGAATTAAAACTGGCAGTGTACTTTGGGCCAGAACAAGCAGAAGCAACTATGGCAATAATCAAAACGTAAAGTAAATTTTTCATGATACGAAGGGTTTTATTTTTTAAAAATTGAAATTATCCGATTGAAGAAACGCTGTTCAAATTCCCAAAAAAAACGGAACTGACCAAACACAAATCCATATAGCAGTAAAAACAGGTTATAGATCGGAAAAATCAGGATCCAATAAAGTGTGCTTGCCCACACAGGTTTATCACCTGTTGGGAACCAATACTCAAATAATGGACGCTTGATTAAAAGAACCGTAAATCCTGTGCATGCAAAAACAATCAGGATGATCACGACCTGAAGTCCGTTCTTAACTTTCCACCTCGCTTGTAGTTGATCAATCCAGCTCATTATAAATACAAAATATCGGGTTCAAGATAGTAAAGCATTTGATCAGGAAAATGGGTTCCACCAATCATTTTGTGGCAACTCAGCAGAAATTAGTATGGGCTCTTTTTTAACCGGATGGATAAACTGAAGTTGCCTTGCATGGAGCGCAATGCTTCCATCTGGGCTTGAAATTGGTGATCCATATTTTACATCACCTACAATAGGGCAACCCATCGAAGCGAGCTGTACCCTGATCTGGTGAGGCCTGCCTGTGATGGGATTTACCTCCACCAGAAAATAACCTCGCTTACTATCAATCACCTTGTAGTTGAGTTCAGATCTCGATCCTATTGGGGTTTCCTTGCTATATGCCGTGGTCTTGTTTTTCTTCTCATCCTTTACCAGCCAGTGAACGAGCGTGCCTTCAGGCCGGGGAGGTCTGGCTGCAACCAGAGCCCAATACGTTTTCTGAGTCTCACGATCTCTGAACAGCGCATTCATCCGCTCCAGCGCTTTTGACGTGCGCGCAAAAACAACAACTCCGCTTACGGGCCTGTCAAGCCGATGCACCACACCGAGAAATACATCACCCGGCTTATTGTATTTTTTTCCAATGTATTGCTTGGCTATCTCCACCAATGGAATATCTCCGGTTGCATCACCTTGCACCAGTACGCCTGCGGGCTTATTGATAACAAGCAGGTGATTGTCTTCGTATAAAACCTGTAACGGACTATTCATAAAACTTTGTAAGTTAGAACCGGATACAAAACAATCAAAGGACCATGACAAAACACTTGATCAGCATACTGGTGATAATCCTGGCGATAACATCCTGCAGCAAAAAGCAATCGCCTGAAGAGTTAAAGAAGCATATCACAGAAGTGCTGGCTGAACAACCCGGAGTGTTTGGCATTGCCTTTAAGGATTTAACCACCGGTGAAGAAATTTTGATCAATGAGCACGAACTCTTTCATGCTGCCAGCACCATGAAAACTCCGGTGATGGTGGAAGTGTATAAGCAAGCAGCCGAAGGAAAGTTTTCATTGAAAGATTCCATTCTCATAAAAAATGAATTCATCAGTATTTTTGATGGCAGCACTTTTTCTATCAGTCCGGCTGTAGACAGTGATACCCTGCTCTATAAAGAAATCGGGAAGAAGCGCACTGTATATTCTCTCATGTATGATATGATTATAGTAAGCAGCAACCTCGCCACCAACCTCATCATTGAATTGGTTGATGCCAGGAATGTAACCAATACCCTCCGATCGATTGGCGCCAATGATATAAGGGTACTGCGCGGTGTGGAGGATACAAAAGCATTTGATGCAGGCATGAATAATCAGGTAACCGCTTACGACCTGATGCTCTTATTCGAAAAAATCGACAAAGAAGAACTGGTAAATGCAGAAGCCAGTATGGCGATGATGGATATATTGCTTAACCAGCAGTTTAATGATATCATTCCTGCCAATCTTCCTGCTAAAGTTAAAGTTGCTCATAAAACAGGGTGGATTACCGGTGTGCACCACGATTCGGGTATTGTGTTTCTACCAGATGGAAGAAAATATGTGTTGATTATTCTTTCAAAAGAACTTAAAAATGAAAAAGAAGGAGTGGAAACACTGGCATCCGTATCAAAAATGATATATGATTACGTTACTGCCCCGAACTGATTTATTGCTGACCTCTTGAATAAATACGCTTACTTCCTCGTTGCCAGCACGGCATAGCAATCATTGTCGGCAAGGATTGAATCACATGTAAAGCCCAGCGACTCAAGGAATTTTACGGCAGCATTGTGATTGCGTTTTTCTTTATCCAGTGGATGATCTTCCATATATACCATCTTGACTTTAGCCCAAATGTGGCCTGGAGTTTCATAAATGATAGGATACTCACTTCCTTCACAATCCAGCTTAAGTAAATCCACTGATGTAAGCTTATTGGATTCCACGATCTGCTGAAGGGTGATCGCTTTTACCTGGATCACATTGAAATTCTGTTTGGAGAAATCGTTGTAAACAGAAGCTGTTACGGAATTTTCGTTTTCAACTTCCTTGTAAATAGAAACTTCATCAACCGGAGTGCCCGTCACCGCCATGTTGTACACGGTAACCTTATCGGTCATGATTGAATTTCTCTTTACGTTTTCACGAAAGAGCATACAATTCTCAGCAATAGGTTCGTATGCATACACCTTTGCTGAATCTATCTGTGAAAACAGCATCATGTTGAAATAGCCGGCATTGCCTCCGATATCCACAATCACTGGATTGGCAGGCAGAAGTTTTACAAGCTGTCGGATGCGATAAAAATCTGACATGAATATTTCTTTGAATACCATGTACAAAGACCATGTAGGAACAGAAAAGGTAATCTTGTTTCCCCGGGTGGTCATCACCATGGGCATATATTGCTTGTTTCGTTTTTGCTTAAAGTGCTCCCGCCAGTTAGCGACAAACCGGATTAAATTTCCATAGCGGCCAAACAAGGAATGTGTCATTGTTCTAAAATTTTAGTCTTTGAACTCGGAGGTAAAATGAAAATTGATTTCAGGGAAATTGTCCTGCACCATTTGCAACCATGCTTTTGATTCAGCCATAAAAACAAGTTTATCATCTTTATCGCGGGCAATGTGCCGTTGTTTTGAATCAATAAACTCCTGGAGTTTTCCGGGGTGCTTGCTGCTGATCCAGCAGGCTTTATAAATATTCTGATGGGCAAACTCCACGGAAGCGCTGTATTCATTTTTCAACCTGAATTGAATTACTTCAAACTGAAGTGCTCCCACTACACCCACTACTTTTCTCTTTCCCAGCTCGTAGGTAAACAACTGGGCAACACCTTCTTCCATCAGCTGAAGCAAACCTTTTTCAAGTTGCTTGGTCTTCATCGCATCTTTGTTGATTACCTCCTTAAAAATTTCAGGAGAGAAACTCGGGATACCCGTGTACATCAGTTTTTCTCCATCGGTAAGGGTGTCTCCAATTTTTAAGTTACCGGTGTCATAAAGTCCTACAATATCTCCGGGCCACGCTTCATCTACGGTTTCCCTGTCCTGCGCCATAAAGGCCGTAGCATTCGAAAACCTGATTCCTTTATCCTGACGAACATGATAATAATTACTGCCCCGCTCAAACTTGCCAGAGCAGACACGCAGGAAAGCGATGCGGTTGCGATGCCGGGGGTCCATGTTGGCGTGAATTTTAAAAATGAATCCCGAGAATTTACTTTCTTCAGGCTTAATCTCACGCGCAGTGGTTTCGCGTGGAATTGGTGGAGGTGCAATACGGATAAAAGTGTCCAGTAGTTCCTGCACACCAAAGTTATTCACAGCACTGCCAAAAAAAACAGGAGCTACTACTCCGGCAAGATATTCGTCTACTTCAAAATCAGGATATACACCTTCAATAAGTTCCACATCGGCACGCAATTGTCTGGCATAATTCTCTCCTACGTACCGGTCCAGCTCTTCACTATGGATATCTGAAATTTCAATACCTTCTGAGATTGTTATTTTGCTGGAAGTAAACAGGTGCAGTGTTTTCTCATACAGATTATATACACCCTTAAATGTTTTTCCCATGCTGATGGGCCAGCTCAATGGGCGCACTTTAATACTGAGTTTCTCTTCTACTTCATCCAGCAGTTCGAAAGGATCCCTGCCCTCACGGTCGAGTTTGTTTATGAAACAAATAACCGGAGTGCTCCGCATACGGCAAACCTCCATCAGTTTCTCCGTTTGCGACTCCACACCTTTCACACAATCAATCACCATGATTACACTATCCACTGCAGTCAGTGTGCGATAGGTGTCTTCAGCAAAATCCTGGTGACCGGGAGTATCGAGTAGATTGATCTTAATGTCTTTATAATTAAAACCCATTACCGAAGTGGCAACCGAAATACCACGCTGCTTTTCAATCTCCATCCAGTCGCTGCGTGCGTGATCTTTTATTTTCGATGATTTCACCGCCCCTGCTTTCTGAATCGCCCCTCCGAATAGAAGAAGTTTCTCCGTAAGTGTCGTTTTTCCTGCATCCGGGTGACTGATGATTCCGAAAGTTCTGCGTTTGGCTATTTCCTGGTCGAGTGTCATATATAAGGCCGCAAAAGTAAGAATTACCTACTTCCATCACAATTTGTAATCGAACAGTGTAAAAGCCTCATTTTATTGATCCCTTAAGTTGTTATTTTGCCCCGGATAAGGATATTGTTGAAGTCTTAAAATTTTTAATACTATGAACTATAGAAGATTTGGAAGAACGAACTGGCAGGTAAGTGAAATTGGCTATGGCATGTGGGGTCTTGCGGGATGGAAAGAAACCGATCAAACCGAAGTGTTAAACGCACTCGAAAAATCTGTAGAACTGGGCTGCAATTTTTACGACACTGCCTGGGGCTATGGGGCAGGAGCCAGCGAAGAGATTTTAGGAAATCTTCTGAAACGACATGGCAATAAAAGACTTTACTTCGCCACCAAAATTCCACCTAAAAATTTCAAGTGGCCATCAAAAGCCGACTTTCTGCTCGAGGATTGTTTCCCGGCATCTCACATTATAGAATACACCGAAAAAAGTCTGAAAAATCTCAATGTAGATTGTATTGATCTGCAGCAATTTCATGTGTGGGAAGACAGCTGGGCACATCATGATGACTGGAAAAAAGCAATTGAAAAATTAAAAGCTGATGGAAAAGTAAAACACTTCGGCATTAGTGTAAACCGATGGGAGCCCGACAATGTACTAAAGACTCTTGAAACCGGTTTAATTGATACCGTACAGGTTATCTACAATATCTTTGATCAGAATCCAGAAGACAACTTATTTCCCCTATGCCGTAAACTGGACATTGGTGTCATTGCACGCGTGCCTTTCGATGAAGGAACACTCACCGGAATGCTTTCCAAAGACACTGTATTTCCAGAAGGAGACTGGCGCGCCACATACTTTGTTCCTGAAAATCTTAACTCAAGTGTTGATCATGCCGATGCCTTGCGTCCTCTTATCCCGCAAGGTATGACCATGGCCGAAATGGCGTTGCGATTTATACTTTGTAATGATGATGTTCACACCATCATTCCCGGGATGCGCAAAATCCGAAATGTGGAAGCCAACATAAGCACCAGTGATGGGAAGCGGCTTAATAAAGAAGTTGAACTTGAATTGAAAAATCACCGGTGGGATAGAACACCAACGGTATGGAGCCAGTAAAAATGATCTCTGTTTGATTAGCCAGTTACCAACTCATTCAAAACTACTTCTTACTTTGCTGAGCAGAAGGTCTGACTGATTGACTTCCTGTTTGCGTATTTAATAGTCCACGCGATGAAGATGCTGATGATTTTGCACTAAAAATCTTTTTTGCCTCACTTCGGGAAAACGGATAACCGGCAGTTACTTTATCAGAACAATTGCACATTAAAAACGGTACAACCACGGTAAGAATAATCATTGCGCGTTTCTTCATAGGATCATCTTTATTTAAATTTTAATAAAGATGACCAAACAAATGCCCGTTCTATTCCGCAATTCAGACGGGCAACTAACTTGCTCGATGAAGTCATGCTATTTTCTTTAACCGGATTCAAACGCCTTCAATCCTATGCAAGACATGGTGAAGGACGTTGTTTCTGGTAGGGCCATGGTCCCTCTGCCACTATGTCACATTTTTATAGAAAATCCCCCCTGGCACAACCCTTGTTCAATAGGTTTTTGCATTTAATTCTGTAATCTAAAAAACTGAACATATCATGGGAAAAATTATTGGAATAGACTTAGGAACAACCAACTCGTGCGTTGCCGTAATGGAAGGAAACGAACCAGTCGTGATTGCAAACAGTGAAGGACGCAGAACTACTCCGTCCATCGTTGGCTTTTTAGACAATGGTAAAGGCGAGCGCAAAGTGGGTGATCCTGCCAAGCGTCAGGCTATTACCAACCCGAAAAACACGGTTTCTTCTATCAAACGCTTCATGGGCAAAAAATTTGGTGAAGTGTCTGGCGAGAAAAAAATGGTTTCGTATGAAGTAGAAAGCGGTAACAACGACACGGTGCGTGTGCGCATTGGAGATCGTTTGTATACCCCACAGGAAATCTCTGCCATGATTCTTCAGAAGATGAAGAGTACTGCCGAAGACTATCTTGGCATAACCGTGACAGAAGCTGTTATTACCGTGCCTGCATACTTCAACGATGCAGAACGTCAGGCTACCAAAGAAGCAGGACAGATTGCCGGACTTGATGTGAAACGTATCATCAACGAACCAACTGCAGCCGCATTGGCTTACGGTCTTGACAAGAAAAACAAAGACATGAAAATCGCGGTGTATGACCTTGGTGGTGGCACGTTCGATATCTCTGTTCTTGAATTAGGTGATGGTGTTTTTGAAGTTAAATCAACCAACGGTGATGTGCACTTAGGTGGTGATGACTTTGACATGCGTATGATGAACTGGCTGGCTGATGAATTCAAGGCAGACAAGAACATTGATCTTCGTAAAGATCCCATGGCATTGCAACGTTTGAAAGAAGCTTCTGAAAAAGCAAAGATTGAGTTGTCAAGCTCAACCGAGACTGAAATCAATTTACCGTATATCACTTCGGTGGATGGCGTGCCCGAACACCTGGTGAAAAAACTTTCACGCGCCAAGTTTGAGCAGTTGTGCGATGATTTGATTCGCAGAACCCTTGAGCCATGCCGCAAGGCAGTTGCTGATTCAGGATATTCTGTAGGTCAGATTGATGAAGTAATCTTAGTGGGTGGATCAACCCGTATCCCTCGCATACAGGAAGAAGTAGAAAAATTCTTTGGCAAGAAACCATCGAAAGGTGTAAACCCTGATGAAGTAGTTGCCGTAGGTGCAGCCATCCAAGGTGGTGTATTGACCGGTGAAGTGAAAGATGTCTTACTATTGGATGTTACTCCACTTTCACTAGGTATTGAAACGATGGGTGGCGTAATGACTAAATTGATTGAATCAAACACTACGATTCCTTCAAAGAAATCAGAAGTGTTCTCAACAGCATCAGACAGTCAGCCTTCAGTAGAAATACACGTATTGCAAGGTGAACGCCCGATGGCGAAAGACAACCGTACCATTGGAAGATTTCACCTGGATGGAATTCCACCAGCACCACGTGGCGTACCTCAGATTGAAGTAATCTTTGATATTGACGCGAATGGAATCCTTCATGTGGCCGCCAAAGATAAAGGCACCGGCAAAGAGCAGAAGATTCGTATTGAAGCTTCAAGCGGCTTGACCGATGCAGAAATCAAGAAGATGAAGGAAGAGGCTCAGGCCAATGCTGAAACGGACAAGAAAGAAAAAGAGCGTGTTGAGAAAATCAACCAGGCAGACTCGCTTATATTCCAGACTGAAAAACAGTTGAAAGAATATGGTGAAAAACTTTCTGAAGGAAACAAGACTGCAATCAGCGGTGCCCTTGAGAAACTGAAAGAAGCCCATAAGAGCCAGGATGTAGCAAGCATCGACAATGCCATGAATGCATTGAATGCCGCATGGCAAGTTGCTTCACAGGAAATGTATCAGGGTGGTGCGCAGGCGGGTGCAAGCCCAGGTGCTGAAGCAGGTCAGACTGCAGATAGTGGTGCAGGTGCCACCGGAGGCAATGCAACCGATGTAGAGTACGAAGAAGTGAAATAAAACTTTTATCAACGTTTAACTAACGACCCTTTGGAAGTAAAATCCAAAGGGTCTTTTTTTTATTATCTCTCAGGCATAGTTCTTTTTTACTTGTCACATTCTAACTTTGCGACCCATTAAATTTTGAAATTATGTTAGTAGTAAAGTTTGGAGGCACATCAGTTGGCAAGCCTGAGCGTATGAAAAAAATCGCTACACTCGTGATGAGCATGCCCGGTAAAAAGATCGTTGTGCTGTCTGCATTAAGCGGAACAACCAACTCCCTGGTTAAGATTGGTGAGAACTTACTGGCACAGCAATACACCGCAGCCAATAATGAAATTTCTGAACTTGAGAAACACTATTTGCAATTCATAAAAGAGCTTTACAGTTCAGAATCATATAAAGCCATAGGCGAAGAAATTGTAAGCCGATACTTCAGTCTTTTCCGTTTGCTGGCTGCCGGAAAATTTGATGACCGTGGTTATCGTGAGTTGCTGGCCCAGGGTGAATTGATTTCTACTGAATTATTCTATCATCACCTGCAGGAAATAAAAACGCCTGCACGTTTGCTTCCTGCCTTGCACTTTATGTCCATTGATGAAAATAATGAACCTGAACTCGAAAAAATAAGCGAGCGTCTGAAACCCATCATCGAAACGATGAGCAATGTGGACATTCTCGTTACGCAAGGATACATCTGTCGTAATCATCGCAATGAGATCGATAATTTAAAAAGGGGAGGAAGTGATTATACCGCTTCACTGATTGGTGCTGCCATACGTGCCGAAGAAATTCAGATCTGGACCGACATAGACGGCATGCACAACAACGATCCTCGCATTGTAAAGAAAACAATGCCCATAGCTGAACTCACGTTTGATGAAGCTTCTGAGCTCGCCTATTTCGGTGCGAAGATATTGCACCCTTCTACCATTGTACCTGCACAGAAATACCACGTGCCAGTGATATTGAAAAACACGATGGATGAAAAAGCAGCCGGCACCATCATCAGTGATAAAGGAAGCCGTGGTGAGTTCAAAGCTGTTGCGGCAAAAGATGGAATCACGGTGGTCAACATCAAATCATCACGCATGTTGCTGGCCTATGGTTTTCTCAGAAGGGTATTTGAAGTGTTCGAGCGATACAAAACTCCCATCGATATGATCTCTACTTCTGAAGTAGCCGTCTCCGTTACCATCGATGAAAAGAAAAATCTTTCAAAAATCCTGGAAGAATTGAATTTGTTTGGCACCATTGAGGTGGATGACAATCAATCCATCATTTGTATCGTGGGGAATATGCTTTCCGAAAAAGAAGGGGTTTTAAAAGAAGTCTTCCAGTCTCTTGCCACGGTGCCTATACGAATGGTTTCCTATGGAGGAAGTCCAAATAACATTTCGATTTTAGTCAACACTTCACAAAAAGACAAGGCTCTTAACTTGCTGAATGAGGGTTTATTCAAACTATAGCATGTCTTGATTAAGCACGTTGTGAATTTGCACTTATAAACGATTTGATTAGGTTGCATAAAAGCTGTCCATGGTAGAATGAACAGCTTTTATGTTAATCTTTAGACACACGTGGAAACATCTTATACCCGGTATATTTTCACAGGCATCATTTTCTCAGTGTTATGGTCGTCTGCCTCCATTGCAGGAAAATTTGGTTTATACTCAGTTGAGCCTCTCGTACTTTTTAATATCCGCTTTCTGCTGGCGGGCGCTCTACTTCTTATCTATGCCTATGGTGTTAAAAAAAGCCGAATGCCCGAAGGTGAAGAATGGAGACATCTTACCGTTTTTGGAGCCTTCAATACTGCGCTTTACCTGGGTATTTTTATCATTGCCCTTCAATATATTACTGCCGGTGTTACCGCACTTGCTATAGCACTCAATCCACTTTTTATCAGTCTGATGTCTTCATTCTGGTCGAAGCGAAAGGTAGTGATGAGAGAATGGATCAGCATCGTACTGGGTATTGCCGGTGTATTTGTTGCCTCTTATCCTTTGCTGAATACAAAGGATGTAACGACCGGGGGACTTCTTCTACTGTCATTGAGTATGGTTACGTATTCATATGGATCCGTTTATTATGCTTCCGTACAATGGAAACTGGATCGCGTAACCATTAATGGATGGCAGGTGTTGATCGGAGGATTGCTGATCGCACCATTTACTTTTTTGTTTCACTCACAACCTAACTACTTCGATACACGATTCTGGCTTTCACTCTTATGGTTGATTGTGCCCGTGTCTGTGATCGCAGTTCAGCTCTGGCTCATGTTATTAAAAGCCGATGCAGTGCGCGCTTCCATCTGGCTATATCTGTGCCCAATCTTTGGCTTGCTGTTTTCAGCCATACTGTTAGATGAACCATTAACCATCTACACTCTGACAGGCACCCTGCTGGTTTTATGCGCAGTCTTCATAGGGCAGAAAAAAATCTATTCACCAGCCAGATAGTATCAAAAGAGGTCACCAGCCGCTTATCAAAAAACTGACCTATTGGTAACCTTCCCAACTCTTCTTAAGATTTATATTGCTTCTTTCGCAAGACTTCTTTTTTCTTTTATATTTACCCTATACCAAAAGTAATGATATGGAAGCTTTAGTAATTATTGTATTTGTTATCGGATACATTGCCATTGCGCTCGAACATCCCATTAAGATTAACAAGACTGCCTCTGCCTTGCTGGCAGGTGTTATTTGCTGGACCTTGTTTGTATTGTCTGAACCTTCCGAATCGGTAACAAGTAGTGATTCCTATTCATCATTTCTGCAAATATTAAAAATTGAACTGGGTGATAAATTCAGTGCCCTTTCGTCCTCCGAAATTTACCGCGAGTTCGTAACGTTTGAATTATCGGAACATCTCAGTGGCATTGCACAAATACTTTTCTTCCTGCTGGGTGCCATGACAATTGTTGAACTGGTAGACGCTCACCATGGCTTCCGTTTTATTACCGACAGAATCAAAACCAAAAACCCAAAGAAACTGCTGTGGATAATCTGCTGGGTTTCATTTTTTCTTATCCGCGGTACTTGATAACCTGACCACTACTATTGTCATGTTATCGCTGGTGAGAAAATTAATTCCAGATAAAGAAATGCGATTGTTTTTTGCCGGTATGATTGTAATTGCTGCCAATGCAGGTGGAGCATGGACTCCTATTGGAGATGTTACTACCACTATGCTTTGGATTGGAGGACAAATCTCTACCGGAAATATTATGGTAACCTTATTTCTACCGAGCGTTGCCTGCATGCTAATTCCGCTGATCTATTTGAATTTTACTTTAAAAGGCACTTTAGGTGAAGCTCCTGAACATTCGTCAAGCACTCACGATGGCGTTGTGCGCTCAGGCAATCTAATGCTGGTTTTGGGGGTTAGTGCCCTTGTGTTTGTACCGATATTCAAAACTATTACCCACATGCCTCCCTACACCGGCATCTTGCTTGGTCTTGGTGTGCTGTGGGTAGTTTCAGAACTTATCAACCCGGATCTGGATGAGGCTGTTAAGAAAAACTATACCGTTGCAGGTGCACTCGCGCGAATTGATGTGCCCAGTGTGCTATTCTTTCTGGGCATTCTATTAGCTGTTGGCGCGTTGGAATCCATGCAAGTATTGCACCATCTCGCGAGTTGGCTTGGATCATTCCATTGGGGATCAACGTATCATTGTTACACTTATCGGACTATTATCTGCTATAGTTGATAACGTTCCATTAGTTGCTGCCAGCATGGGTATGTATAACATGGATGTTTACTATCAGGATCACCTGGTGTGGGAGTATCTTGCCTATTGTGCAGGAACAGGAGGAAGCATCTTGATCATTGGCTCTGCTGCAGGTGTGGCAGCCATGGGCATTGAAAAAATAGATTTCATCTGGTATCTGAAAAGAATTTCGTTGCTGGCATTATTAGGTTATGCAGCAGGTGCAATTGTTTATTTGATCATTCAACCTTACCTGGCTGTTCATCCACCCGCATAATCTTTGAATAAAAAAAGAAAGGCCATCTCTCTGGATGGCCTTTCTTATTATTGAAATTCTTTACGAGGATTATACCAGTTGCTTCAAAGCTATTTTAAAAGTTGATTGGGCAATTTCTATTTTAGAAGCGTTCTGCGCGGATCATTCGAATCGAAGTTGATACCTGACTTGGCCCCGCCAAAGGGAGGCCATTCGACACCGTAAATTTTATTTCCATGGTCTCGGCCAGCGACTCCACCTCACGTTTATCTAAGCCGGTACGCATGCGAGTTCCTCCTACGACAGCACCGCCCCTTAATGAATGTATTACAACCCAGCCCTCAGCTTTGGTTTCACTATCCTTCCATTCAAAAACTATTTCGAGTCTTTAATTCAAACTTATTGAGAAGCTCTTTCATCCTAACATGCATTAGCCGCCAAAGATATATATCCGTATTGGTTCTTACTTTATCTACTTTTGGCTTCCCAATACAAACATTATGAATCTGGTTATTGACATTGGTAATACCCGAATTAAAGCGGGTTTATTTAAAGACCGGGAACTGATTACGAAAGAATCGTTTTTGAATCTGGCCGAACTTAAAAATTTTATCATCGATACAGATGCTGACCATATGTTGGTCAGTTCAGTGAATCATGATCCTGCCGAAATACTTTCCTGGTCTGTATCGGCAGGAAAAAAAATTTCGCTCACATTCATCATTGCCATTGCCCGTTCGTATTGATTACCTGACCCCGGATTCACTTGGAGTTGACCGGCTGGCTGCCGTATGCGGTGCCCAGGATCTTTTTCCTGACAAGAACTGCCTGGTCATAGATGCTGGCACTTGCATCAATTATGAATTGGTCGATGCACATGGCATTTATCATGGTGGGGCTATTTCACCCGGAATATCCATGAGGTTTGAGGCCATGCATACGTTTACCGCCCGACTTCCGTTAGTAAATGCAAATGAAGAAATCGGCCTGATCGGAAATACCACAAAGACATGCCTTCAAAGTGGTGTAATGAATGGAGTTCTGGAAGAAGTGAAAGGAATTATCAAACAATATCAGCTTATCTATCGTGACCTGACGGTAATAATGTGTGGTGGTGATTATCCTTTTTTTGAAAACAGGCTTAAACCCGCCATATTTGTGGCCCCTGAACTGGTTTTAATCGGATTGAACAGGATTTTACGCTACCATGTTGAACTTTAAGAAGGTTTTTCTATTCTTTTTCGGATTTTTTGTAGCCACTATGGTGGTGTGGGGCCAGGCTGCAAGCAGTCCGTTTTCATATCTGGGCATTGGTGAGCCTTATGGCAACGCACTTACACACAATCAGGGCATGGCCGGAGTTGGTGTGAGTAATCCGCAATATTATTATCTTAATAATCAAAATCCTGCCTTACTGGTATTTAATAGATTTACCGTATTTGAAGCCGGCTTCATAGGTGAAAGAAGAACCACTAAAGGAAATGGAATTTCCGAAACCAATGGAAACGGAAATCTCAATTATCTGATAACCGCATTTCCTGTTAAACTGGGCCGATGGTCGACTTCAATAGGCCTTATGCCATTCTCCGCAGTTAATTACAAACTGGATTATATTGATTCAATAGTTGGCAACACTACCAATACGGTGAATGTTTCAGAATCCGGTCAAGGTGGAATCAATCAGTTTTTCTGGTCTAACGGTGTTGCGTTGAATAAGTACTTTTCCGTTGGATTGAAAGCCACCTATTTATTCGGGTCAATTATAAGAGAATACTCCAACACACTCACAAATACGGTAGAGCCCATACCTTATTATCCTTCCGTTTATAACAGAAACTATATCAAGGATCTTAATCTCTCCGCAGGAATCTCATTTCATAAAGATTCCCTTGCCGGGAAAAAGAATTACAAAATCAATATCGGAGCAGTGTATGACTTCAAGGCAGATTTGAACTCAGAACAATACCTTCGAATTGAACGAAGAACCGCTGGAGAAATAGTTGATTCAACTACACTCATAAATAATATCCAGGGCAGCATCACCATCCCCTCCTCCTTTTCAGTTGGGTTATCGGTAGCGAAAGGAGATTTCTGGGTAGCTGGTGTCGATTTTAGTTACCTGGATTATCGTAAGTACAGGGACTTCAGCAGGTGAAACCCAGCCGTGGGGAGCACAAGGCTGGAAACTTGCGCTGGGCACTGAATTCACCCCTGACCCTACACAATTGAGTAGCTATTTTAAAAGAATGACGTACCGGACAGGAATAAATTATGATAATTATCCCTATTTGATTAATGGCAACATGGTAAAAGATTTTGGCGTTAATTTTGGCTTTTCAATGCCTGTTAGCAGGGTTTCCAGTCTTGATTTTGCATTTAAAGCAGGTAAAAGAGGAAATCTGGTGGACAATACTATTGAAGAAAACTATTTTAAGATATATTTTGGCATGACTTTTAATGATCAATGGTTTATAAAGCGAAGATTCGATTAAATGAAAAGTAAAATGAAAATGAAAATGAAATCATCAATGCTGGGTCTGGCATTCGTATTTCTTGGTTCTGCCTCTGCCCTTGCACAATGTAAAGAAGTGAAATGGCCAGAAAACAGGGCAAAAGCTGAAGAATCTGTAGCTATCTACAGCGATGCCCTCAAACAAGGAAATTACCGCGCTGCCATACCAGGTTTGCAATGGATGCTTACTAATGCACCACAATGGCAAACCAAACTATACATTGATGGAACAGAGATCTATAACAAACTTGCAACCGAAGAAAAAGATCCGGTTAAAAAACAGGTCCTTGTAGATTCATTGATGATGCTTTATGATATGCGTATCACAAATTGCGGTGATGAAATAAATGTATTGAATCGTAAAGCACTTTATGCGCTTTCTTATCAACGGACAGAACAAAGCTAAAACAGCAGAAGTATTGGCCCTTTATGATAAGGTTTTTGAGTTGAGCGGTAATAATGTGCTGGATAATAACCTGGTGCCATATATGCAGGCTGTACAACTAAACGCTGCCCTTTTAAAAAACCTGAGTGATGAGCATATTTTACAACGTTATGATAAAATTTCTGAAATCATTGATGTAAAAATCAAAAAGGCTCAGGCAGAAAATAAGCAAGATGTAGTGGATCGTTTGAGAAAAAGCAAATCAACCATTGATGATATCTTGATTAAGCTGGTAAAAGTTGACTGCGATTTTGTAAGAAAAAATCTGGCACCTAAATTCAAACAAAACCCAACGATATTGCCCTTGCCAAAAAGATATTTCAATTCATGTTTACGGGTGGTTGTGTAGAAGATCCTCTCTGGTTGGAAGCAGCTGAGGTGGTTCATAAGGATAGTCCTGATTATGGCTTGGCAAAAAACATGGGATTGATATACGCTAAAAATGGTAATATGGACAAAGCGGAAGCACTGATAAACGAAGCTTCTTCGCTGGCTGCAACGCCAGCTCAAAAAGCTGAATCATTCATACTTCAGGGCGACTTTGCGGCACAAAAAGGAAGCAAAACTGCAGCGCGCGAAGCGTACCGCAAGGCATCTTCAGCAGATGCTTCCAGCAAAGAAGGATTTGAAAAAATCGGTGATCTGTATATGGGATCATTTAAGGAATGCTCAAAGCAGGTGAGTCTTGCTGAAGACCGCCTGGTTTACATTGCCGCTTATGAAATGTATGCGAAAGCAGGCGATCAACAGAAAATGGCTCAGGCTCGTGGTCAGTTCCCTTCTGTAACAGAATTATTTGAATTGAACTGGAAAGAAGGTGAAACCAAATCGATTTCATGCTGGGTGGGCGAAACTGTTGTGCTTCGCACCCGCGGAAAAGAATAAACCTTAATCTTATTATATGAGAAGGCTGGCTCCATGTCAGCCTTCTTTGTTTATGAATCTTATTCAAACTATTTTGAAAATAGCAGAAATGAAATTTTCACGTTGGCTGTTGGTTATTCCACTATATGCACTTCAGTTTTCCTGTACGCCAGAGGAAAACTCAAAACCTGTTGTATATGAAGGGCCTTTGAAGGAAGCTGAAGACGTCACCATGCATTACACAGAAAAAAACCTGATGAAGGTCCTGCTTAAAGCAAAAAAGATCAATGAGTTTCAGAATGGCGACAGTGAATTCCCGGAAGGAATCTTTATAGAATTTTATGATGACATGGGAAAAATTACTTCAACCCTTCGTGCAAATAGTGCATTTTACAATAAAGCCGAAAACAAATGGCGTGGCTTAGGCGATGTAGAAGTCATCAACATTGAAAAAAAACAACAATTGAACACAGAAGAACTTTTCTGGAAACCTGATACAAGAAAAATTTTCACCGATAAATTCGTTACGATTAAACTTGAGAATGAAATACTCTACGGCACTGGCTTCGATGCCGATCAGGATTTGTCCAATTATACTATGAAAAACCCAGAAGGTGAATTTGAGGTTGAGGACTAATCATGTTTGTAAACAACCATGAGATCGGGTTTGATTTTTTGCAAAAAAAAATACAGTTACATTCCTTTTGTCACAGGTTTAAAATTTATTGCAGATGAAACTTATTGACATCATCCTTTTATCACTGGCAGCCTTTTTTGTTATCGTTGGCATTTATGAAATCATGACGGTAGGTATCGGACAAGCCTACTGGCTTATTATGATGGCCACTATACTCTTTTTCGCCTACACCCTTCGCAAAAAGAAATAGGATTCAGTTTACATCTAACTATCTGAAAATCAGTGGTATTTTATTATTTTATCCCTTTGCTGAATGATCAGAACCGGTTAAATTTGCGGTTCTTTAAACAAAGCCTGCTTTTAATCTGAAGTGGTTAATCTAAAGAGATCATAATTAAGCAACCTTATTAATTTTTTCTTATGGCATTGATTGGAACTTTGAGGAACAAAATGACCAAGTGGGTAGTAGGCTTCGTGGCGGTGGCTATCGCGGCATTTGTATTAAATGACCTTTTTGGAAATGGTCCTCGCTCGATAATAGGCAATGAAAACACGGTCGGTGAAATTGCCGGCAAAACAATCACGCTGGAAGAGTATCAGGCAGCAATTCAGGAGCGCGAAAACAACTATATTTTGAACTTTGGCCGTCAGCCGGGAGAAAGAGAAAGACCGTTGCTTCAACAGCAAGCGTGGGATCTGCTCATTTCCCAGAATGCCATTAAGCCGCAATATGAAAAACTTGGCGTTAAGGTAAACTACAGATGAGATCTGGGATTTGATTCAAGGAAAAAACGTGGACGAAAACGTAAAAGCATCATTCGTAGATTCAGCTGGTAATTTTGATCGGGCCCGGTTGATTCAATACATCAATCAGTTTAATTCACCTCCTCCGTTAGACCCAAATGCATTTGCATCCTGGCAGGAGGGTAAATACCGATGGACAACATTTCAGAGAGACCTGGGCTTGGGCCGAGAGCGCATTAAATATGAAAATCTGCTTGTGAAGACCAATTATGTTACCGAAGCAGAAGCAGAGCGTGATTATCATTCACAAAATGATGTAGCCGAAGTAAAGTATCTTTATGTGCCTTTCTTCGCAATCAGCGATTCAGAAATCACTGTTTCCGACAATGATTTAAAAACATACTACAACAGTAATCAGAAGAAATTTAAAGTTGAACAAACAAGAAATCTCAGCTACGTTTCATTTCCTATAGAAGCTTCGGCTGCAGATTCAGCCAAAATCCTGGAGGATCTTCAGAAAATTGCTTCCGATTTTAAAACTATAACAGAAGATTCTGTATTTGCAGCAACCCAGTCTGAAGGACTGACCCCTTACTCAAAATATTATGCTTCTACACTTCCTGTGTTGCTGAGCAATCAAAAAGAGAACTTGACTGCAGGTCAGGTATTCGGTCCTGTACTTGATGGCAATACGTACAAGGTTTTCAAAATGGTGAAGATTGGAAGTGACACGGTTGGTAATGCAAAAGCCAGTCACATTTTAATTCGCTGGGATGATGAAAGTGAAGCCGGTAAAAAGACAGCAAAAGAAAAGGCAAGAAAGATCCTTGCAGAAATTAAAGACGGTGCCAGTTTCGCAGCAAAGGCCCGTGAGCATGGAACGGATGGCACAGCTTCACAAGGAGGAGATTTAGGTTATTTCAATTCAGGCCAGATGGTAAAACCATTTGAACAGGCTGTTTTTTCCGCAAAGAAAACCGGACTTCTTAATGATGTAGTAGAAACTCAGTTTGGATATCATATTATTGAAGTTACCAGCCTTGCTGATTACACGTCCTATACCGTGGCTACTGTTGAACTGGAAATTGCTCCAAGTGATGAAACGCAAAATGAAGCCTATCTGAAAGCACAGACTTTTGCCAGTGATCTTTCAGGAGTAGATGAGTTTACAGAAAAAGCAAAAAAGGAAAACCTGGTTGTGGTTGATGCCAATGATTTGCACACGGGTGACAGAAGAATTACGAATCTGGGTGAAGCACGCCAGATGGTAACCTGGTTATTCCGAGAAGCCAAAATCGGCAAAGTTTCAGATGTATTTGATCTGGATGCAAGCTATGTAGTCGCTGTAATGACCGGTGAGATTGAAGAAGGTTTCAAATCATTCGATAACGTGAAGGAAGAAATAACACCTGCCGTAAAGAATGAGTTAAAGAGCAAAAAAATCCTTGAAAAGTTAAACGGTAAAAACGGTACGCTGGAAGAAATTGCCACTGCATTCGGCAAGGATGCCACCGTTAACTCCTCCAGTGATTTAAAGTTTAATTCCAATACACTTCCTTCAGTAGGACTTGATCCTGTAGCCGTTGGAAAAGCATTTGCACTTGAAAACGGAAAGCGTACTGCTCCTTTTGCTGGTGAAAATGGTGTATTGATTATTGAACTTCAAAACAAAACAACAGCCCCCGCTGCAGGTGATTATACCATGTTCAAGAGTCAGTTACTACAAGGAGTGAATAGCCGTTCCAGGCCTCGGAATCGCAGAAGCGATTAAAGAAGGTGCAAATATTGAAGACAAGCGTTATAAGTTCTTTTAATTGAAATTTTATAAATAAGAAACGCCCCGGCATGCCGGGGCGTTTTATTTTAGTATGGATGCCATTTGGTTAGCTAATTTTCGTGAAAAGCTTGATAGCCATTATGCCTGGCCATCACTCTATACTTTTAAATTTATTGTTCCTTCAGGAAAAGAGGAAGAAGTAAAGAATCTCTTCCCCAACCACAGCACCTCAGCCAAGACCTTCCAAAAACGGGAAATACATCAGTATCACGATCAATATGATGATGCCCTCCAGTAATGCCGTTATTGAAGTTTATCAGTCAGCATCAGTCATTGAAGGAATCATTGCACTCTGATTCAATCCAGCAATCATTTCAAGGCACTTCGAATCCTGACGTGTTTATCCTAACTTTATTATCTAAAACCAATTGCCATGTGGAAGGAAGAAAATAATCGCTTAACCAGGACTTTCAAATTTCATGACTTTAAAGATGCTTTTGGTTTCATGACCAAGGTGGCCCTGATAGCAGAAAAAATGGATCACCATCCTAACTGGTCTAATGTATATAACTCCGTCACGATTGAACTTTCCACGCATGATGCCGGAAATGTAGTAACAGAAAAAGACAGAAAGCTTGCACAAGCCATTGATCAACTTATTAAACCGTGAACCCTGAACCCACTTCCCTCTACCTGGTGCCTACGCCCATCGGAAATCTTGGTGACATTACATTGCGTGCCCTGGAGGTACTTAAAAAAGTAGATACCATTTTAGCAGAAGATACCCGCACGTCAGGGTTTCTGCTTAGGCACTATGAGATATCAAAGCCACTTCAAAGCTTTCATATATTCAATGAGCACAAAACACTTACTGGGTTAATTGAAAGAATGAAAAATGGCGAAGTGATGGCATTGATCAGTGATGCTGGCACACCAGGCATTTCTGATCCTGGCTTTTTATTAGTGAGAGAAGCCCTGAAAGCGGGTCTTAAAATAGATTGTCTGCCCGGTGCCACAGCCCTGATACCTGCATTGGTTAAATCAGGATTTCCTACAGATCGTTTTGTATTCGAAGGATTTCTTCCCCATAAAAAAGGAAGGCAAACTATGCTGAAAAAACTGGCTGAAGAAGATCGCACTATCATTCTTTATGAATCGCCACACCGGTTATTAAAAACACTGGAGCAATTGATTGAATTCTTTGGACCCGACACGTCAGGTTTCGGTTTCACGAGAATTAACGAAACTGCATGAAGAAACTTTTACCGGTACCGTACAGGAAGTACATCAGCATTTTTCGATGAAAGATGTAAAAGGAGAAATTGTTTTAGTGATCGATGGCAAAAAAGAATAGTGCACTCTTTAAAAATGTCTTGGTTCTTTTTGCAACCGCCACGCTTCTGCTTTCTGCAGGAGGACTGATGAAATCTTTTCCCGTTTTAATCTTTATAGGTATCGCACCCCTGTTTGCAATTTCTGATATAGCAAAAGATAAAGACTCTCCCTGGAATCATCTTGAGTTAATTCTTGTCACACTCGCCATTTTTCTCTTTTGCGCCCGAATTTTTGACACTACACAGTTAATTCTTGTATTCGCGCAAGCTATTTTATTGACACTGGCCTTTGCCGGTTACGCTTTCTCTTATCAGAATCTTGGTAGCCGACTTGGTAAATTTACCATCATATTTTTCTGGCTTGCGCTTGAATACCTGATGGTAAAGCTGCCGTGGAGAAGTGATTTCTACTTCCTTGCCGATGCCCTGGCGCTTCAGGCATCGTGGTGGAAGTGGAATGCCAATCTCGGTTATCTGGTCATTTCTGCCTGGGTGTTGATCGTTAACTTGATTTTCTATCTTGGTTTTTTCAAATCGTCATCAATAAACTGGTACCTGATTTCACTTGCTTTTCTACTTGTGACCGGGCCGATTATTTATTCTGTATACTATTTAGAAGCATCTGGTATAAACAGAGAGCAAATGATTGCGTTATATAGTAATGTCAGCACTACCTTAAGTGAAAACTATATGAAAAGGGCCGAATTGGTTTCGAGGTCAGCCACATGGGTTTCTGTTCTTATCATCCTTTTAGCACTTGTTAAAAATAAAATCAAAAAGAAATGAATCTTACCGAACTGGAAAAAAACGTAATCGAATTGTGTGAGGAGGTAGGTGCCTTTATGAGTAAAGAACAAGAACAGTTTGATCTGAGTAAGATTGAACAAAAAGGGAGTTCAAGTAATCTGGTTTCCTATGTAGATAAAGAGTCAGAAAAAAGGCTCGTTGAAAAATTATCGCAATTCTTGCCAGGTGCTGGATTTATCGCTGAAGAAGGCACAGACAAAACAGGCACCAATGAATATCGATGGATCATTGATCCTCTTGATGGCACGACCAATTATCTACACGGACTACCACTCTATGCAATCAGCATTGGTCTTCTTAAAAATGAACAAACGGTTTTAGGAACTGTGTATGATGTAGGTCAAAAAGAGTGCTTTCATGCCATTGAAGGCCATCAGGCAAAATGTAATGGAAAAGAAATAAAAATCTCAGGCATTAAAACACTTGAAGAAAGTCTGCTTGCAACAGGTTTTCCCTATTATCATTCAGAGAAAAAAGACGATTATCTTGAAATTATTAAAAACTTTTTAGAAAATACACACGGCATCAGAAGACTTGGCAGTGCCGCAATAGATCTGGCCTATGTCGCCTGTGGACGGATGGAAGGATACTTTGAATATAATCTCAAATCATGGGATGTGGCCGGTGGTGCCTTTATTGTGCAACAAGCAGGTGGCTCAGTCTCCGATTTCAAAGGCGGATCTAATTATATCTTTGGCGGTGAACTTTGTGCGGGTGGTCATGTGCATCCCCAAATGCTGAAAGTTATTCAGGAAAAATGGTGGAAATAATCCTTATTCACTGCGCAACGAATTAACAGGATTAGCCATGGCAGCATGGATTGAGCGATAGGCAACGGTGACTAGAGCAAGTGTACAAGTAACTGCCAATCCAATCAAGAAAACGGCAGGACCAACAGATACTTTATACGCAAACTGATCGAGGTATTCATTCGAAAAATACCAGGCCATTGGAGCTGCTACACAAAAACCAATCAGAATTAATTTTATAAACTCACGTGAGAAAAGAAAGAGGATGCTTTCTACAGAAGCGCCTAACACTTTCCGCACGCCAATCTCTTTTGTTTTTTGATTGGCCATAAAAACGGTTAATCCAAACAATCCGAGGCAACCAATAAATATAGCAAGAGAAGTAAATACCGTTAACATCACTGACATGCGCTGTTCGTTTTCATAGAATTCACGAATCTGATCATCAACAAATCGGTAAGAATAAATAAATTCTGGATAGGTTTTTTCCCAATGCTGCTGAATCTGCTCAAGACTTTGCTGGATCGACTTTGGACTTAGTTTAACAGAAAGAGTTTCATATCCGCGAATGCGATTAAACATGATTGTGGCTTCCAAAGGATTCTGAAGTGAAACCGTATGAAAGTTTTTTACAACACCAGTCACTGGTAAATTTTTGCCCCACAAGCGAATGCGCTTCCCGATAATCTCTTCAGCATTAATAAAGCCTGCTACCTGCACCAATCGTTCGTTCACGACAAAAGACTGTGCTGTATCCGAATCATTGACACTCTCACCTGCTAGCAATTCAAGACCATAGAGATTAATATAGTCGCCATCAATTTGTTTTACCTGTGTGCCATAATTCTTCTCATCGCCTTCAATATAAAAATCGGTATTAGAAACACTTCCTGATGAAGGAGGTGTGCTACTTAAACTTGTTGACTCTACTCCTGCTACAGTCAATAGTGTTTCACGCAACGTACGCATCTTACTCATGCCATCACCTTCTACAGGTTTTTCCTCTTCGGGAATCGGCAACGTTATGATGGCATCTTGGCGGAAACCTAAATCTTTATTCTTTATATAATTCATCTGACTGATCAACACCACGGTGCCGATGATGAGCAGCTGTGAAATAACAAACTGCAACACGACCAGGCCTCTCCTTAGGTTAAATCCAGATGAATGATTGGCGTGCACTTGATTTTTTAATGCACTCACCGGATTGAAACCACTTACTACCAGCGAGGGATAAAATCCAGATAAAAGAGATACGATGATTAATGTACCGATCAAAAATATCCATAAGGTTATATCAGATGTAAAATTAAGACCAAGGCTTAAATCAAGAAACGGATTTAAGAGGCTAAGGCCCACTTCAGCAATAACCACAGCACCCATGATGGAGATGAACGTAATTAAAAATGTTTCTCCTAAAAATTGAAATACCAACTGTGCGCGCGAACTTCCTAATGTTTTACGAATACCCACTTCTTTAGATCGCTTCACAGCTTCCGCAGTTGTTAAGTTAATGAAATTGATGCACGCTGTTAACAATAAGAAGACGCCAATCATACTGAGCGACAGCAGCATCGTGCTACTCACCGTATTATAATTGTAATTGCCAAATCGCTCATCAAAATGTATCTGACTAAAAGGTTGCAGTATAAATGTGGTGTGATCGCGATTCTTGCTTTCATCACCCAGGTATTTTGTCACGAAGGCAGGAATTCGAGCCTCGACATCACTGATCGAACTCCCCTCTTTCAACGTGAAATAACATTGATCATCACTCCAGATTCCATTCCATCCGTTCTCGTCCTTTTCCTTTTTGATGGTGGCATATGAAGCCAGAAGGTCAAAAGGTAAATCAGTATTGGATGGAAAATCATCCATAATAGCCGTTATACGAAATTCCCTTCCTTCAAACTTCACGACCTGGCCTACAGCATCTTCCTTGCCGAAATACTTCATTGCGAAACGCTTTGAAAGAATTACCTCGTTAGGTTCATCCAATCCTTTTTCAGCATCACCCCATAAAATCTTCCGATCGAATACTTTAAAAATATTATGGTTGTGCATAACCAACACCAGCCTCTTCATCATACTTTTTAGGTTCACCCTGCTCTTGCGGTATTACAATAAAACTCCCAGCGCGATAAGAAATGAACGTGACTTCTTCGGCCTCGGGAAATTCGCTTTTAAATGTTTCGGCAAATAAAGGAAACACGCCTGGTGTGTAATTCTTATCATCGTTTCCATCGGACTGAACATTTGCACGATAGATGCGATCATAGTTGGTCTGATAGGTGTCAAAACTATTATGATAACGAACCAATAAAAAAAGAATGAGACCTGTTCCAAGTCCTAAGGCTAGACCACTGATATTAAGAACCGTGGTGCCACGTTGGTGCAACAAGTTTCTTATTGCCGTTTTGAAATAATTTCGTAGCATAGATTATTAGTTTACCAAGAAATGTTTAGCCAATGAAAAAGTTCTCAAGCACTATTTTGATCGTTACTCACTCTTCAATGCATTCACCGGATTAGATTGTGCTGCACGCATAGACCGGTAACCCACTGTGACAAATGAAATAATAAGCGTAAAGAGTATTCCCGCAGCAAATACCATCCAGCTCACATCTACTTTAAAAGCAAACTCGGAAAGCCACAATTGCATCGCATACCAGGCAGCCGGGGCAGCCAACACAAAAGCAATAATTATCAGCCAGATAAATTCTTTCGAAAACAAGTGAACAATTTGCGCTGTGGATGCTCCCAGTGTTTTGCGAATGGCAACTTCCTTTACCTTTTGATTCGCCATGAAGGAAACAAGTCCAAATAATCCAAGGCATCCAATGAATATCGCAATACCAGCAAATATCTCAATGATGGTAAACATCCTTTCCTCCTCTTGATAAAGCCTATTCACATAGTCATCTAAAAAAGTGTACTTATACAAATACTCAGGAAATAGTTGGGTCCAAACTTCCTCCACCGTCTTGAGCTGAGCCGATGCATTTTCCATATTTATTTTTACACCAGCGCCATAGTAAAGACCTGGAAAATTTAACATCACCAACGATTCAAGATCATTATGTAAAGATGTAGTATGAAAATCCTTTACCACACCAATAATAGGTGCTTCAATATCATTAAGACCTATTGTAACATGTTTTCCGATGGCATCCTCTGGTGTCGCAAAGCCCAATGCATTTATGGCTTGCTCATTCATCACATACGCATATTGACGATCTTCTTCCTTTTCAACGCTGGCAGCTTTCTCTTCGCTTTCGTAAAACCACCGGCCCGCCAGTAACTTCAAATCATAAACATCTTTATAGTGAATATCCACCGGCTTCACGCGAACATTGTATCGTTCTTCTGCATTGACTTCAGGACGATGCATGCCGGTTCCAAAATTATAATCACCCATAGGAGCACTCAGAGCAAAACTGACATCACCAATTCCTGCCGCAATTAAACGAGTACGAAGTGACTCAAGCGTTTCAACTTTATTATTCGGAAGCGGAACGTTAATGACCGCTTCTTTCGCAAAGCCCATGGATTTGCTTTGAAAAAATCGGATCTGTGAAGCAACTACAAGCGTACAAATAATCAGAACCTGAGCAATGAAAAACTGAACCACCACCAAAGTCTTTCTTAATGACACCGATGAATCCTGCTGCGTTGAGAATCTACTCTTCAACGCATCGATCGGATTGAATTTCGACAATACCAATGCCGGATAAGCACCCGCAAATAATGCAGTAAGTAAAATCAGTACACTGAGAAACCCGAGCGTAACGAAATCATGAACATTCGATAGCGATAAATTCTTTTCCAGAAATTGGCCAAGCGCTGGTGTGGCAATCTCTGCGAGACCTAATGAAATGATCGAGGCGATCAGTGTTAATAAAAGCGCTTCGCTTAAATACTGAAGCGCTAGCTGTCCCTGTTGTGCCCCCAACGTTTTTCTTACACCAACTTCTTTTCCTTTTCGGATAGAAAGCGCTGTGGACAAATTAATAAAATTTACACACGCAATAATCAGAATGAATAAAGCAATACATCCCAATACAATTAAGATAGACGAAGAGATCGTGCTGGTGCCTGGATTATCTTCATACTCCTGATCAAAGTGAATGGCTGAAAGTGGCTGCAGCGAATAAGTTTGGCTGACAGCATCTTCCTTCGAATAGTATTTATTTACAAAATCAGGAAAGCGTGCTTCAATTTGTTCTTTGGTTTGATTTTCTGGCAATCGGATATATGAAAAACCTGCAGAGTTTAGTCCCCATTGATCAAGAGGGAATCCAATCAGTTGCTCTTCAACCCCTGCTAATGAACGGTAAGAGGCAACCATGTTAATGTTAATATGCGATGGCGACACCGGATCTTTGATCACACCCGCCACATCAAGTTCCAGGATGTTTCCAAGTTTGATGGTCTTCACTTTATCACCACCAATCTTCTTCAAGTATGATTCGGTCACAAAAACTTTTCCGGGCTGTGCCAACTCAATCTTTGGATTGCCGGACAAAACTTCAAATCCAAAGAAATCGAAGAACAAGGAATCGGCAAAGGCAATGTTGGTGACTTCGCTCTTCTCATCACCAACCGTCAACAGCGTTTCGTAATGAAAATGAAATTGGGTTACCGGAATTTCAGGGAAGTCGTTGCGGAATGCCACGGAAAATGGATAGGGTGTCACGGTGGACTTTTCAACTCCCGAAGAATTTTTTGCATCGCGAACAACACGATACAGTCGCTCAGCGTTGGGATGAATCTGATCGAACTCCAACTCGTACCGAATAAGTTGAAATATGATCAGGCAAACGGTTATTCCAAGTGTAAGCCCGGCCACATTGATAAACGTGTAGGACTTATTGCGCACTAAGCTGCGATAAGCAGTTTTCAGATAATTCTTTAGCATGACGGAAATTATTGTGAACGGGCTTAGCCAATATTGATGCCATTACGAATTGATCGAAATCAACTGAAATACGAAGGTGAGCCGAATCACAGGTTGTTCGAAATCGAGGACTTTCGTCCGAAAGCGGACGAGTGAATCATTCCATTGAAAATGGTTGTTTTTAAATCTGTTACGTAACTTTACGCCATGATTCAGCAAATCATCATCATCGGACTTTTTGTTGCAGCGGCCATTTACTTGGGCAGACTTCTTTATCGTTCATTTCAGGCGAAGAATGCCTGCGAATCAGGTTGTGGAAAATGTGGTGCTATTGATCTGCAGAAAATTGAAAACGAACTGAAGGAGAAAGGACTTTAAGATTCGGCCCACACTTTTGTTCCTTCTGTACAATTACGACACATTTCGATTTCACTTCTTGATTTCAGTAATGACGCCCTGAACGAATTGTACTTCTCACTTTGCCATATTTCTTTGAAAGATTGGTCCTGTAAATCTCCCATCACATAATGTGCATCCTTATCAAAACAGCAGGGCACAACTTTCCCATCCCAGGTGATCACGCAGCTGTGCCACATCTTCCAGCAATGATTGAGCAATTCATTCTTGATTGAATACTTGCCATCATCATTCTTTTTGTAGCGGGAATATCTATCAATCGTAGGAATCAAATCAGAACCATTTTCATAATCATAGATTTGCGCTGTCTTCAATGCAACATGATCTACACCAATCTCTTTAGCTAATGTGCGGACTGCCTCAATCTGATGTTCATTTTGCTTCACCACTAAAAATTGAAACACCACAAATGGTGTGAGTGACTTCAATTCCTTTTTCCAGCGAATGATGTTTTTCGTTCCTTCAATTACTTTATCCAATTTTCCACCAATGCGATACGATTCATAGGATTCTTGTGTAGTGCCATCAATGGAAATAATCAACCGATCTAATCCGGATTGAATCGTTCGTTTCGCCATCTCATCATTCAGATAATGAGCATTGGTAGAAGTGGCCGTGTATATATTTCTTGAGGATGCATACCCCACCAGATCAAGAAACTGAGGATGCAGGTATGGCTCGCCCTGAAAATAAAACACCAGGTACGACAATGTGCTCTGTAATTGATCAATGGTTTTCTTAAACAAATCCTCTTTCAACATGCCCGTTGGTCGGGTGAAAGAACGCAAACCAGAAGGACATTCAGGACATCGTAAATTACAAGATGTGGTGGGTTCAATGGAAATACTGAATGGCATTGACCAATGACTTGGCTTACCGATAAGACGTGAATAATGATAACTCGACAGGACACCGGATGCATTAAGCAAACGGGCAGGAGTCAATTTCTTTGTTAAGTTCCAGCGTATCGTACAGGGATCCAATCATAAGGAGTCATTTCAAAATTACCGTTTACAAACCGATTGTCTTATCTTTAAACTCACTTATTTATGAAATGAAGAAAGTCATTTTTCCAATCCTCCTGCTCTTATTTTTCAGGGCACAATCACAAGATCAGCCTATTACGCTTACTGAAGCGGCTCAGATTTCTGTGATTACCTGTGGACCAACACCAAACGAACTATATGCAGCCTTTGGTCACAGTGCCATTCGGGTTTATGACCCTTATCAACAGATTGACTTTGCCTACAACTATGGTGTATTCGATTTCGACCAGCCTAACTTCTATCTCAATTTTGCGCGTGGATATTTGTACTATAAGCTAGGTGTTTATCATTACCCACACTTCCGTGATTATTACATTTCAAATAACCGATATATACATGAACAGATCCTTGAATTAACAACCGAACAAAAACAAAAAGTATTTGAGTACCTGGAGTGGAACGCAAAGCCTGAAAATCAAACCTACCGGTACGATTATTTCTATAATAACTGTGCTACCAAAATCAGGGATGTCTTTGCAGAAACACTCAAAGATCAGGTAAGGTTTGATGGATCTTTCATCAAAACAGATTACACCATACGTGAACTTACTGATTTGTATTTAGGCCCACAGCCCTGGGGTGATCTTGGTATTGACATTTGTCTTGGTTTGCCCATGGATAAAAAAGCAACGCCCTATGAATACATGTTCTTACCCGATTATATCGAATACTCCTTTGATAATGCAACCCTGAATTCCAAGCCTATAGTAAGACAAAAAGTATCAGTATATGAAGCTATCCCAGAAGGAATTCCATTCAGTTTCTTTCACCCCTGGATTGTATTTGGATTATTCTTACTCATTACCGCTTGCATTAACGTATTACGACTGGAAGAGAAAAAAAATTTCCAGGTGGTTTGATATAACTGTTTTCTCTGTTGTCGGCTGGGTTGGAGTATTGCTGCTACTTCTATGGACTGCCACGGATCATCAGGCAGCAGCCAGAAATTTCAATTTACTCTGGGCATTTCCATTTCATGTCATCGCAGCGATTCTTTTGCTTAGAAAGAAATCTCCAGCATGGCTGATTAAATACTTTCAGGTAACCTCAATACTGTTAGCGATTACACTTTTATGCTGGTTTTTACTGCCTCAACAACTGAATGTATTTCTGATTCCAGTTGTGATTGCATTAATGATCAGAGCCTGGCTGATTTCAAGATTACTGATAAAATAAAAAAGAATTAGAAAAGTATGTAAACAAGAATAGCCATCAGATTGAATGGCTATTCTTGTTTATCAACTTACTAAATTTTACATATGAATTGGTCTGTTTGCAGTAGCTGCCAGACACGCCTCCTTCACCGCTTCCATATAAGTAGGATGCGCATGAGATGTTCTTGCAATATCTTCTGCAGAAGCGCGGAACTCCATGGCGGTAACTCCTGCCGCAATCATATCGGCAGCACGGGCACCAATGATATGAATACCTAAAATTTCATCGGTGGTTTTATCAGCCAGCACTTTTACCAATCCATCCAGATCCATAGATGCCCTTGCACGACCTAATGCTTTGTATGGGAAGCTTCCGGTTTTATAGGCACGTCCAGATTCTTTCAATTGCTCTTCAGTATAACCAACACTGGCAACTTCTGGCCATGTATATACAACCCCGGGAATCAGTAAATAATTGATATGTGGTTTTTGTCCGGCAAGTTGCTCTGCCACCATTACTCCTTCTTCCTCTGCTTTATGTGCCAGCATTGCACCACGTACTACATCACCGATCGCATAGATGTTATTCACTTTTGTTTTCAAATGATCATCAACAGGAATTTTTCCTTTGTCCAAGTTCAATGCCCACTTTTTCCAGGCCAAGTCCATCGGTATAAGGCCTTCTTCCAATACTCACCAAACAATAATCACCTTTCAACTCAACGGCATTGCCACCATTTTTTGGTTCTGCTTTCACCACCACTTCTTTGCCTTTGTTTTCAACTGCAGTCACTTTATGGCCGAGGTATAAATCCATGCCCAGCTTCTTTGCCACCTTGGTTAATTCTTTACCCATGGTGCCATCCATGGTTGGAATCAGATTATCCAGAAATTCAACCACCGTTACTTTCGAGCCGATGCGAGCATATACAGAACCTAATTCCATTCCGATCACGCCTCCACCAATCACAATCAAATGCTTTGGAATTTCTTTTAACTCCAATGCCTCTGTACTTGAAATGATTCTCTTCTTATCAAAAGGAGCAAATGGAAGTGGTGTTGGTTTTGATCCTGTTGCAATAATTACTTTCTCAGTAGAGATCTGCGTTTCTTTGCCATCTTTGGCAGTGATCTTAATGGTGTTTTTATCAACAAACGAACCTACTCCGGTAAGCACATCAATTTTATTTTTCTTCATCAGAAATGCAATGCCATCCACGTTGGCTTTCACAACACCTGCCTTGCGCTTGATCATCTGAGTGATGTTTGCTTTAGGCTCGCTGATTTCTATACCATGCTCTTTAAAAGTATGTGCGGCATTATGAAAATGTTCAGAAGAATCCAGCAAGGCTTTTGAAGGAATACATCCCACATTCAAGCAGGTGCCACCCAGTGTATCATACTTTTCGATGATGGCTGTTTTAAAACCAAGTTGGGCGCAGCGAATGGCTGCCACATATCCACCCGGACCTGAACCAATAACCGTGACGTTGTATTGCATAAATTAAATTTTAAATTCTTACTATCATTCAAAGGACTCCTCGCCCTTGTAGAAGAGGATTTGGGATGAGAGGTTATACACCAAGAATCAAACGTCCCGGATCTTCCAGTAATTCTTTCACACGCACCAGGAAACTAACTGATTCACGTCCATCCACAATGCGATGATCATAGGAAAGTGCCAGGTACATGATTGGTCTGACTACTATTTGCCCATCCTTCACAACGGCACGCTCAACAATGTTGTGCATTCCTAAAATAGCCGATTGTGGGGGATTTAAAATCGGAGTTGAAAGCATTGAACCAAAAACACCTCCATTGGTGATAGAGAATGTTCCTCCTTGCATTTCATCAATCGAAAGTTTGCCATCGCGGCCCCTGGTGGCCAGTCGAACAACTTCCGCTTCAATCTGATCGAATGAAAGCGACTTCCGCATTGCTAATTACAGGAACTACTAAACCACGTGGAGTTGATACGGCAATCGCCACATCACAATAGTCATGATAAATAACTTCATCGCCATTGATCTGTGCATTCACAGCAGGAAACTCTTTGAGGGCAACGCATACTGCTTTGGTGAAGAATGACATAAAGCCCAAACCAACACCATACTTCTCTTTAAACTTGTCTTTGTACTTGGAACGAAGTTCCATCACTGGCTTCATGTCCACTTCATTGAACGTAGTGAGCATGGCCGTTTCGTTCTTAACTGAAACCAGGCGCTTGGCGATAGTCTTGCGCAATGATGACATTTTCTCAGAGCGTTTGTCTCGTCCTCCACCGGATGCAATTACCGGAGGTGTTGCGATTGCTTTTGGCGCCTCTGATTTTGTTGCTGGTCCTGACTGAGCCTTCGCAGCATCTTCTTTGGTGATGCGTCCACCAACACCGGAACCTGCAACCTGCGATGCAGGAATTCCTTTCTCATCTAAAATTTTTGCAGCGGCCGGAGATGGATGACCTGCAGCATAGCTTTTATCTCCGGAAGGAACAGCCGTTGCAGTTGGCACCGATGCATTGGTCGTTGATACGGGAGCTCCTTCTGTTATTTCAATTTTACAAATCAGACCTCCGATAGGAAGTGTCGTCTTTTCCTGGGCAACGATTCTTAAAATTCCATTTGCTTCAGCAGGCAATTCAAAGGTTGCTTTATCAGATTCAACTTCCGCAATGACTTCATCCAGCTTAACAAAGTCACCATCTTTTTTAAGCCATGTTGATATGGTTACCTCGGTGATCGATTCACCAACAGCAGGAACTTTCATTTCTTTGATACCTCCGGTAGGTTTTGCAGGCTGTGTTGGTGCCGCAGCTTTTACTTCAGCGGGTTTTGCAGAAGGTGTTACCGATGCTCCGGCACCATCTGCAATTTCACAGATGACATCACCGATGGGAACTGTTTCACCCTTGGCTTTTGAAATTTTTAAAATACCTCCTTGAGGAGCTGTCAATTCAAAGGTTGCCTTGTCGGATTCGAGTTCAGCAATAACTTCATCCATCTTCACCACATCTCCGTCATTCTTTAGCCAGTTGGCAATGGTTACTTCCGTGATTGATTCTCCTACGGTAGGAACTTTTACTTGTTGAGCCATTTCAATTATAGTTTTTGTGATTGAAGATTATAAGTCTAATGCTTGTGATAGAATTTTTTCCTGTTCTGCTTTATGCACTTTATTGTAACCGGTAGCGGGTGATGCACTTGCCTTGCGGGAGATCAATTCAAGACCTGTCATATAGCGAAGGATGTATGACCAGTATCCCATGTTGGATGGTTCTTCCTGCACCCAAACCTGTTTAGCACCTTTGTATTTTTTCAATATGGCATTCAATTGCTTTTCAGGGAAGGGATGCAATTGCTCAACGCGAACCAAAGCAATGTTCTTTACTTTATTTTTCTGAGCAGTCTCCAGCAAATCGTAATATACCTTACCGCTGCAAAGCACTACTTTCTTTACATCCTTCGCCACCACGTTTTCATCATCGATTACTTCTTTGAAGATTCCTTTGGTGAAATTATCGATGGGCGATACCACTGAAGGATGTCGCAGCAATGACTTGGGAGAAAATACGATACAGGGTTTTCTGAATTCCCACGCAACTTGTCGTCTCAGTAAATGGAAAATATTTGAGGGCGTTGTTGGGTTGGCAACAATCATATTATACTCTGCCGCAAGCTGTAAAAATCTTTCTGGGCGTGCGTTGGAATGTTCTGGTCCCTGGCCTTCATAACCATGTGGAAGCAACATTACCATTCCGTTTTGTCGCTGCCACTTTGATTCGGCACTTGATAAAAACTGATCAACTATCACCTGTGCTCCATTTGCAAAATCTCCAAACTGTGCTTCCCAGATTACAAGTGCATGAGGAGAAGACATTGCATAGCCATACTCGAACCCAAGAACGCCAAACTCTGAAAGAAGCGAGTTGAAAATGTGAAGTTTCTTCTGCCCTTTTTCAACGTGGTCAAGTCCGCAATACGGTTCATTGGTGTTGGCGTCAAAGAAATAGGCGTGCCGGTGTGAGAACGTTCCGCGCTTCACATCCTGACCGGACATACGCACCATTACACCTTCTGCCAGCAAAGAACCATAGGCCAGCAATTCCGCTTCAGCCCAGCCTAATAACTTTGTTTCTGAGAATGCTTCCTTGCGATCCTTCAATAATTTTTCAATCTGCTTGAGCGGTTTAAATCCATCAGGTATTGAAGTAAGCGCTTTTCCTACTTTATCAATCACAGATTGTTTGACACTGGTATCCGGTGACTGATCGAAATCTTCCGGTTTTGATTTGCGGAGTTTCTCCCACTCCTCGTCAATCTTTTGTGGCTTGTAGGGAAGTGGCTTTTGCTTCACTTCGTTCAAACGATCCTGAAGTTGATTACGGAAACTCTTATCCATATCCTCTGCAAGGGTTGCATCAACATCTCCACGTTCAATCAACTTCTTTACATACACCTCACGTGGATTCGGATGCTTGGCAATCAAATTATAAAGTTTAGGTTGTGTAAACTTAGGTTCATCGCTTTCATTATGACCATGTCTGCGATAACACAACATGTCGATGAAAATATCCTTCCCAAATTTCTGACGATACTCTACGGCAAGATTTGCGCAGAAAGTTACTGCCTCGGCATCATCTCCATTCACGTGAAGCACGGGTGCATCTACAATTTTGGCAATATCAGTACAATAAATACTGGTGCGTGCATCATCATAATCAGTGGTAAAGCCAACCTGATTGTTGATAACAAAGTGAATAGTGCCACCGGTAGTGTAGCCAGGCAATCCTGACATCTGCACTACTTCATATACAATGCCTTGTCCTGCCACCGCAGCATCACCATGAATGAGAATAGCAAGCCCTTTGCTCAGCTCCTCATTAAATTCATCATCAATCTGACCGCGTGTATAGCCTACCACCAGCGGATCAACCGCTTCAAGGTGCGATGGATTGGGGGTAAGTTTTACATAAATTTTATGTTTTGAAGGCGTGTTGATGTAGCTGGCATATCCGAGATGATACTTAACATCACCATCGCCCATCGTAAGATCAGGATTTACATTGCCCTCAAATTCAGTGAAGATTTGCTCATACGTTTTTCCAAGAATGTTCGTAAGCACATTTAATCTTCCACGGTGTGCCATGCCAATAACCGTTTCCTTCACTCCCATTTCCGCAGCCTTGTTAATGATAGCCTGCAGGGCGGGAATGGTGTTCTCCCCACCTTCCAGTGAAAATCGCTTCTGGCCAAGAAATTTTGTATGCAGAAAATTTTCGAAGACAACTGCTTCGTTAAGTTTACTTAAGATTCTCTTCTTCTCATCCAGCGAAGGATTGTTATTATAGTACTCTTGTTCACACTTATTGAAAAACCACTGGCGCACTTCATCGTTTCGAATGAAGTTGTATTCAAAACCAATGGGTCCGATATAGACAACCTGTAACTTCTCAATAATTTTCCGCAGAGTGGCTCTTCCCATTCCTATCTCAGCACCTACATCAAACTCGGTATCCAGATCAGCATCTGTTAAGCCAACACTTTTATGATCAAAGTTCACGTTATGATTTCTGCGCTGACGAACCGGATTCGTGTTTGACTTAAGGTGACCAAATGAGCGATATTGAAAAATCAGGTTTCTCACCTGGGTTTCCTTGATACTTGCGGTGTCACCGACAACCGGATGACCATTTTCGCCAAACCGCTGTTGCGAAAAATCATAGCCCTCAAAAAACTTCTGCCAGGTGGCGTCAACAGAGTTTGTGTCTTTTTTATAGTTCTGATAGAGCTGGTCGAGGTAGCCAACGTCTGCGTTTGAGATGTATGAATACTTATCCATGGTTATTTTTGAAAAGGTACCAAATGTAAAAAGTGACCACAACATATGAAAACCTAATAACCGCTTATTCAAATATTAATTTTTTAATGCTTCTCCAGGCTTTATTCAATTGTTAAGTTGTTAAAATGGCAAAATACCCTACCTTTGCAATCCTTTAAAAACGGACGAGATCCAACATTAAAAACCAAGAAAATGGCTGTTAAAATCAGATTGGCCCGCAGAGGCCGCAAAAAACTGGCTCTTTACGATGTAGTAGTAGCAGACGCCAGATCACCACGTGATGGTAAATTCATTGAGAAAATCGGTACCTACAATCCGGCAACAAATCCTGCCTCCATAATACTGGATGATAGTAAGGCATTTGACTGGTTAATGAAAGGTGCCCAGCCTACAGATACCGTGAAAGCGATGCTTTCTCATCATGGTGTAATGCTTAAGAAACACCTTCAGATCGGTGTTATTAAGGGAGCAATTACCCAGGAACAGGCGGATGGGAAACTGGCTGAATGGATGCAGGCAAAAGAAGCCAAGATTCAATCCAAGAAGGATAATCTTTCCAAGAGCAAGCAAGATGCAGCGAAAGCGCGCAAAGATGCAGAAACCAAGGTAAAAGAGGCACGCGCAGAAGCCATTCGCAAGAAGGCTGAAGTAGCAGCTGCTACTCCCGTAGCAGAAGCACAACCTGAAGTTCAAGCTGAAGGCGAAGCTCCTGCAGAGGCACAAGCATAATATCTTTTAAAATATTTAACTAAATGCCAACGCGCCACCGTGTTGGCATTTTTATTTTAATGTATGAATATGCAGGACTGCTTTTTAATCGGATACATTTCAAAAACCCATGGACTCAAAGGTGAAGTAACTGCCATTTTCACCGAGCCGATTGAACTGGATTCCGTAAAGTCTGTTTTTATAAAAATAAAAAAAAGTGAAAGTCTGGTTCCTTACTTTATTGAATCTTTTTCCGATCGTGGAGACAAAGCATTTATTAAGTTTGAAGATGTTAATAGCGCAGAGACAGCAGCCGGTTTAACAGGTTCTTCTCTTCATTTAGATAAGGCGGTGAGGCCCAATCTGAAGCGCGGTCAATTTTACAATGATGAGGTAGTTGGGTATTTGGTTGAAGATGAGACCGAAGGAAAACTGGGTCTTTTAAAACAAGTTATTCAATCCGGCCCAAGCCGTTTGCTGGAAATCGACTTTAATGGAAAAGACGTATTGATACCCGTCAATGGTCCTTTCATTAAAAGTGTTAATAAATCGAAGAAACTTATTAAAGTAAGTCTTCCTGAAGGCTTTCTGAGTATTTAGCACGTTAACCTGGCATCATGCGAATTGACATTCTTACCTGTCTTCCCCGATTGCTTGAAAGTCCCTTTTCGGACTCAATTCTTAAAAGAGCGCAGCAAAAAGGAATCGTTACTGTGACCATACACGATCTCAGGGAATATTCCCAGAACAAGCATCGAACCACCGATGATTATGCATTTGGAGGAGGTGCCGGCATGGTTATGATGATTGAGCCCATCGATCTGTGTATAACTAAACTAAAAAGCGAAAGAAATTACGATGAAGTAATTTATATGAGCCCCGATGGCGAACTGCTTACCCAATCTATTGCCAATCAGCTAAGCCTGAAACAAAACCTGATTATACTATGCGGACACTATAAAGGTGTTGACGAAAGGGTGCGTGAACATTTGATCACCCGGGAAATAAGCATCGGAAATTATGTCCTTTCCGGAGGAGAACTCGCAGCAGCTGTAGTTTCAGATGCCATCATTCGCCTGATTCCTGGCGTTTTATCAGATGAAACCTCGGCATTGACGGATTCATTTCAAGACGGTTTAATTGCTCCACCCGTGTATACCCGTCCGGCAGAATACAAAGGATGGAAAGTGCCTGAGGTACTTCTTTCGGGACATGAAGCTAAAATTGAACAATGGAGACAGGAAAAGGCACTGGAGAGGACCAGGGAACGAAGACCTGGTCTTTCAAATGAGTAAAAGTCAAAAAATCTTAAATACAGACTTATGAATTCTGTTTTCTTACCCTATATTTGCAGTCCATTTTAAAAACGAGTGTTATGGCTGATTTAATAAAGTTTGTTGAGCAAGAATTAGCAGCGAAAAGAGCTGATATTCCCTCATTTAAGCCTGGTGATACCATCAATGTGCATGTTAAGATAAGAGAAGGAAATAAAGAAAGGATTCAGCAGTTCCAGGGAGTTGTGGTTTACCGCAGAGGATTTGGAACCAATGGAGAGAGTTTTTCAGTGAGAAAAGTATCTAACGGAGTAGGTGTAGAAAGAATTTTCCCTCTTTTAACCCCCAGCATCGATAAAATCGAATTTATTAAAGCAGGTAAGGTGCGCAGGGCGAAATTGTACTATCTCAGAGGTCGTCAGGGCAAGTCGGCAAGAATTAAAGAAAGAATTGCTGTTGCCAAGGCATCATAATAAATAACTGAACTATCAAAAAAACCCGCCTCAGTCTGTCTGAGGCGGGTTTTTGTTTTATACCAAGCCTGTAAATCTCATTGCAGGTGACAGGTCATAACCCTATATTTGCCGCTCACTTTAACCAAAAATATGGCAAAGACAGACATCAGCGCGCTACTGGGTAAAGACGCTGAATCCCTCCTGACTCACAAAAGCAAGACGATTTCAAAGGATCAACTTCACTTGCCTGGTCCTGATTTTGTAGATAGGGTATTCACTGTTTCAAACAGAAATACACAAACTATCCGCAGCCTTCAAACCCTTTACAACGAAGGTCGTCTGGGTGGTACTGGTTTTCTTTCCATCCTGCCTATTGATCAGGGAATTGAGCATAGCGCGGGTGCGTCTTTTGCCAAAAACCCGATTTATTTCGATCCTGAAAATATTATCAAACTTGCCATTGAAGGCGGATGCAATGCCGTGGCTACAACATTCGGTGGATTGGCGATGATGTCGCGCAAATACGCACACAAAATTCCGTTCATTGTAAAAATCAACCACAATGAGTTGCTTACCTATCCTAATAAAGCCGACCAGATTATGTTTGGCTCTGTGGAGGATGCCTGGAACCTTGGAGCGGTGGCAGTAGGTGCAACGATCTATTTCGGTTCAGATAATTCAACCCGTCAGATACAGGAAGTTGCAAAAGCTTTCGAGCGTGCACACCAGCTTGGTATGGCAACTATTCTCTGGTGCTATACCCGAAACAACGCATTTAAAAAAGATGGTGTTGACTATCATGTTTCTGCCGACCTTACCGGTCAGGCTAACCATCTTGGTGTAACCATACAAGCTGATATTATCAAACAAAAATTAGCTGAAAATAACGGTGGTTATAAAGCCTTGAATACCGGTGGAAGCACCTATGGCAAGCTTGACGAAAGAATCTATACTGAATTAACTTCCGACCACCCAATTGATCTTTGCCGCTATCAGGTTGCCAATTGCTACATGGGCCGCGCTGGTCTTATCAACTCTGGTGGTGATTCAAAAGGCACTACGGATATGGCCGATGCAGTACGCACAGCTGTAATCAACAAGCGTGCTGGTGGTATGGGATTGATTTCTGGCCGTAAGGCTTTTCAGCGCCCGATGAAAGAAGGCGTAGAGATTCTTCAGGCAATTCAGGATGTCTATTTAGATAATAGCATCGACATCGCCTAAAACAACAAGATTGAACGTTAGTCATTGACTATTTTAAAATAAAAAATGCCCTGGTTCAAACGTACTGATAAAGGAATTCTCACTCCAACCGAGTCTAAAAGAGAAGTTCCTGATGGTTTGTGGTTCAAGTCCCCTGCCGGAAAAATTATTCATACACGCGAACTGAAAAACAATGCTTACGTGGTACCCGATGAGGAGTACCACGTAAAGATTGGCTCGCAAGAGTATTTTGAAATTCTCTTTGACAACAATGAATTCACAGAGCTTGACGCCAATATGGAGTCAGCTGATCCACTTAATTTCACGGACACAAAACCCTATCCAAAAAGAGTTAAGGAATCGCAGATCAAATCAAATCTGAAGGATGCCGTGCGCACTGCGTATGGAAAAATCAACGGTCTGGAAATCACTATTGCCTGCATGGATTTCACATTCATTGGTGGCTCGATGGGTTCTGTGGTGGGAGAAAAAATCGCCCGCGCTATGGATCACAGTATCAGAACCAGGAAACCTTTTCTGATGATTTCACGCTCAGGCGGAGCGCGCATGATGGAAGCCGGACTTTCACTTATGCAGATGGCTAAGACTTCAGCAAAAATTGCCCTCCTGGATGAAGCTAAGATTCCTTACATCTCTCTGCTTACCGATCCAACCACGGGTGGCGTTACTGCCTCCTATGCCATGCTGGGAGATTTTAATATCGCTGAGCCCAATGCACTCATTGGATTTGCAGGTCCACGTGTTATCCGCGAAACAATTGGTAAGGATTTACCTAAGGGATTTCAAAGCTCTGAGTTCGTACAGGATCATGGTTTTCTGGATTTCATTGTAGATCGCAGAAACCTGAAGAGCCGATTGAGTACTCTTTTGAAGATGCTCGCCTAATTATTTTATCTACATAATAAAAAAGTTGCCCTCTTTCCAGGACAACTTTTTTTATGGTCTCTGCTTACCCGTTTACCTGCATCCCAGAATACCCTGCTGGTTACTTCGTCTACACCGATAGCAGCATCAGCCTTTTCAACATTTGATGTTTGCTCCGAATTAGGATAAGTATATCTGATCGGGAAATGTCCACTGAACTCAACTGTTGTTGCCAGCCAGCGATTCCAGATTCAGACATTCACTTCATCGCAAATCAAGCATGATCAATGTCAAGTACAACCAGCGATTAACAGGTAAAACCCTGGCCGCGTACCCGATTATTTGCACCAAACAACAGGTAATGAAGATCTCCTGGTTTTCAAGAACCGCTAAAACTTTCAAAAGGATTTTTCAAAAAGTAAGCCCGGTAAGAAGGCTTGGTCAGATTAACCCTCCACATCACATTACCTTCACCATCCACTACTGAAATAATTCCATTTCTTTTAGAGGTACATACCAGGAATTTCCTGTCATCTATTTGCTCGGCACTGCACATCTTATCAGCGGAGAGTTCGCTATTGAGTTTAATATTAACTTTTGTACTGGCAACCTTCATCGCTTCGTCAATCGAAAAAGACAAGATGCGCGAGTAGGGTCGGGTTTTACGATCACCGTTATCAAACAACATCAGATCACCCCAGGCATTGACATAGGCACTATGTTGCCGCATGAAGAAGGCATCTTCATCCATTTTAAAATCGCCATCTGCGCCTAATTTCCATATAACAGATCCGTCAGTTGAATTAATCTTCCATATCTGCGAAAAATCCCTGAATGAAATCAGGTAATGACCATCCCTGTCAATGGCGATGCTGTTGGCATGGCCCAGTGAATGTTTGATGTCTACCGTCTTGGGATCTAATGTCATTGGATCAAGTACCTGAAGCAGGTTCCATTGCCATTCAATTTTGCCAGAAGTTGTGAGCACCAGAATTCCATCAGCACGGAGATACTGGCTTTTGCTGCCACCAAATTTTCTGAGATCCATTTTTGTTGAATCATGCGTGAGCGCAACAATGGCCCCATTCTGATTATAGATAACATCATGGTGAACTGTATGACTTAGGTTCTTCTCCTCAAGGTTTAGATCAAGTTTTAGATCACCCTTTAAGTCATACTCTACGATATAAGCACTATCATAAACCGACAAAACTGAATTATTCCGGGTCCACGAAAATGGACGTCTTACTACGGAATCATATTGATGGTACCACACCACGTCACCTTCCTTATCAATGATCACATCAGCGCCTTTTGGTGCCAGTCCTCTCACTAAAATGAATCCGTCAAATTGTGTTGTGTCAATGGTATGCTTATCTGTAGAGGTAATATCTGCAGGCAAGGGTCGCGTATTAAAACTGAATGTCTCTGATTTTCTGCCTGAGCTTCTGTTGGAGATATAGTAATTATAAATGGTTTCAGGCTTCAGGTTGACCAATACGATGTTATGACTGGTGCCGTTTGATAGGTAAGAGTCTTGTTTACGAAGAGGTTTGTTTACGGGCCAGTAAGAGACCATAAATTCTGCCGAATCAGGCGACTCAAAACGAATTTCCGGAAGCAGTGCATTGCCCTTCAAAAAACTCACTTCAGGTATTACCGATTCCGTTCTGCTGCAAGCAGATAGAATAACGCAACAAAGGATTAACTTCAGCCCGCACTTCATAATATCACACGGTTTCTGGATTTAATATCATTTAACTTAGAATTTTGCAAACGCCTGTTCTCAATGTCAAGTGGATCTGCCGCTTTTAAACTTTCATTTCTCAGCACCTCATCAACTTTCAAAAAGTTTTCAATTTCAGCCTGAGTAAAATTATCACTGGTAGTGTTTTTCCCGATTGAAGCAGGGTATCCCAGCTCTCTCAACATATCACCCGCTACTCGCTCAAAAATATACAACTCTTCCACTGACAGTTCCTTTTCATACTTTTTAACATTATTGCCCATAATGGGCTTTGCCACGTTGCGCCACATTGCGCCCGATTTTGCCGTGTTAATAGATTCCTGCGAATGAAAATAATCAAACACCGTTTCGGTGAAAGGCACTTGCAACTTCTCGCATAGCTCTTTCATGAATTTGCCGGGTGACAGGATAAAATCTTCATAACGAATTGTTATGAACCGATGTTCAGGAAGTTTGCTGATCACCTGCAAACTCAACTGTTGCTCTTCTTTCCATTTATTTGCCAAACAATAAATGTGCTTGGGACCCACGATGGCTTTTTTAAAAGAAAGTGCTACATCGCGGCCATCACGATAGAGAAAAATATAAAACGGATGGATACCCGATGCTTCGATTTCGTTAATGTAATGAATGCTTTCCATGCTCTTGCAGCACCAGATGGAAGCATTATCGGCTGCTGCTTTCAGTCTATAGGCAGCTTCCCAGATCCCAATTAAAGTGCGTTGATTGCATGCGGCCATCACCGCGTCAACGTTTATACTACAGCCATCCCATGGCACCGGGTTACCATTAATCCAATCGCAAACATCGGCCACCAATAGTCTGAAGTTTTGCTCATCACTCAAATCATCATAGTGATCAATCAACGGAAAAAAAGTCTTCAGAATGTGAGGCGGATGGGGTGCGCTGATCTGTGGTATCTGGTTTAGCATTACCCTCAGTAGATTTGAACCTGACCGCTGTGTACCAATAAATTGTATTGCCCCTAATTTCGTTTCTTTCATATAGCTATCCTGTGATCAAAAAAATCAAGCATCCCGCCAATACTCCCAGAAGCACTGCTTTTACGGGGCTTAGCTTTAATGTTTCGAGCATTATAAATGCTGCGATTGCAAAAAATGCAAGGTACTGAATACCTGGAAAAAGTTTGTCACCAAGCGCCAGAGAAACCCCAGAGTAGGCAATCATGCCAACTATAGCTGGCCTGATCGCTTTCAATGCAGCTCTGATAGCAGGGTTGTCTGCTATCAGTGAATAAAACCTTGAAGAGATGATCATAAGACATGCTGATGGTAAAAAAATGCCAAGCACGGCTACAACAGATCCTGCAGGTCCATTCACCTTGTACCCAAAAAAAGCAGCGCTTATCAAAATTGGACCGGGCGTAACATGACCCATTGAAATTCCAACCAAAAACTCGTTCGCGGTAAGCCATTGAAGTTGATCAACCAACAGCAGTTCAAGTATCGGTATCATTACATATCCCCCACCGAATAAGGTGAGGCTTGTCCTTGCAAATACATCAAATAGCAGAAGATTCCGGCTTGAACTGACAATCCCATGCATCAATACATAGCCAGTTATCAACAAAATGGGCACCACCAGATACCAGATATCACTTCTGATGAATGTATATTTTACGCTGTCGCCAGTTTTATAAAGAATAGTACCCAGTACACCCGAACCAGCGATAACGAAAAAGATAGTCCAGTAGCCGGGCAAAAAAAAGAGCAACACAAGACTTGCCACAGCGATGCCTGTTTGCAGATAGCCCTGACAATGAGACTTAAACATTTTAAAAGACATGGAAAAAATTATAGCCAGAATTACCGGCAGAATGCCCATTAAAATATAATCCACGCCTACATCTATGTGGAACTCAAAGTATAAAACAGAAAATAGCAACAACAGCAAAAAGGAAGGAAGTAATACACTGAAAACTGCCAGCACGGCTCCCGTTACGCCTCCTATCAGGAAACTGACATAAGCTGTCACATTAACTGCAAGGGGGCCAGGTAAGAGTGAACCAAGAGCCAGCGCGTCTGTTATCCTTGCTTCTTCAATAAGTTTATCCTGTTCAACCAATCTGGCGCGTATCATCGCCACCAGTGGCAAGTACCCACCGAATGAAACCGATCCGATGGTCAGGAAAGTACGAACCAGGTACCAGTGAATATTTAACTTGACAGGCTTACCCAAAATGAAATTGAAATGATTTCACTACAAAGTAGTATAAAAAATGAAGACATAAAGTCCCCAATTCAATTGATACATGAACCATCCTGTTATGCCATTCAAAAATTAAATTTTGACTGATTTTTCAACATTTGACGGGCCTTGATCCGTAATCATTACTCATGACGATATCACGTGGAAAACACACCAGCCTGATCGCGCCTATATAAGGGATAAAAGAAGAGGCTGTCCTTAACAAGACAGCCTCTTCTCAATAAATTAAATCAACTGAATATTATTCCAGGCAAAGATCAAGCTTAATTGGACCTGGTGCAGGTGAAGGGCCTCCCTTTCCAATAACATTTCCTTTTGGAGATTTTATGGTAAAGATTACTTCAGAATCCCAATCTCCGCTAACAAACTCGAACTTGAGCGTGGTTGCTGTTGGTGCTACCTGTACGTTAATAACTGCAGCTGCACCATCGTCTATGGTATAGTTGGTTGCAGTACCATCCTCAATAACTTTTATTGCGGCACCGTTCCAGCCATCGCCATAAGTATCAGTCAGGGTTAACACATACACTCCACCATTGGCACCTGGATTGGTAATATCAGAAGCGCAAACTACACCTAAATCGACCTGGCAATTGGCACCTGGAAATTCGGTACAAACTGATGGGCCCCACTTTTTGAAGACACGACCATCCGTTGTTGTCAATTCCCATCTTACCTGGATTGCATCATTCCACATGAAATGCTGTGTTGCATTACGTTCCGGTCTGTCAGGATTGTCGAAAACATTTACTGAGCCATTACCATAATCGAAAGTCGCATCTTTATATAATTCAAATAAAGCATCCTGACTTACCGAGAAATTTATTGCAGTACGGTTGGCAGGTACTGAACCTCCTGAAAAAGAAGTAAGCAGCTTTCCACCACTTCCACCGTGTGAAGCAACACTCGGATTACCATCCAGATCCACAAAACTTTCATCAAACAAAGCATAAACGTCAATCTTTGTTACAGTAAGTGCGCCATCAATGGATATCCATTTCAAATCCATATCCACATCTACGGCAGGATCGTTGTAAAGGAAATCTCTGTTGGTGCTTTTTATAGCAGCAAATCCATGCACAGCACTCTCCCATACAGGCACTACTTGCAGGCTTTCATCCTTACAAGCTGTAATGATGCCTAAAGAAGCAATCATTAACACCAGATATTTTTTTATTGATTTCATAATCATTAGCTAAATTAAAATTGATATTTAATCACATCCCAGAAAATGGCATCCGCAGGGCTGTCATACACTTTTGTTGGCGTGCTTACATTCAAATTCAACTCATCTTGCGCATAAGGTAAACTTAATGCGAACTGACGTGGTGTTTGAAGCGGAGCCTGTATATCGCTGGGGAAACCGGTTCTGCGGAATGTATTGTAAAGCTCAAAACCGTTACCGTGGTTGGCAAACCAGGCCTGCTTTATGACATACTGTAGTTTCGCACCGGTAGTTGTTGCAGCTGCATAACCGGCAACCGCATCAGTAATAAAAACAGTTCTTGTCTTATAGGCAACCGGGAAGGTCCACTTTGTTTGATCAAGCTCGGCACCTACGGTACCTCCCAAAGCAAATACCTTAGCCATCTGCTGAGTCAATGCATCCGTAAGCAATTCAGCATCGGTTTTGGTTGTCGTTACGCCAAGGGCAATTTTAGACTCGAGGATATAGAAATTAACCATCCATGAAGTGATCATAGGGAAAATTCCATCACCCCTGCCCTTATTGCCACCACCTGCGGAAGCAACAGCATCCCAGACACCTGCAGCCGGATAGGATCCAACAGTGGTTCTTATTGGGCCATCGTTCGGTACACCCGATGGGTCAGAACGATCGCGGCCAAAATACCCGGCAAGATAACTGGCCTGGCTGGTTGTCAGGTTTTCAGGGTCTCTGCCAAAAAGGCCATTGGTCACCTTAGGGCTCTTTACAAAATAACCATACACACAATCGGTACGCTGAGAGCAAGGAATAGTCTGCCTGTCCGTAGGATCCGCAGGATCTAAAATGGTCTCAGTTTGACGATGGAAATAGAATGGCGTGCGAGGATCTTTGTTTAGCATCATCTCGTACATAAACTGATGGCCATAATAATCGAATGCTGCCTCACCACCTGCATAACCACTCTGATACCAGGGATGACGGTCATCAGGATTCACGAGATTACCAAACTTAAACTGGAAATCATCAGCAGCAGTTAAGATCAGATCACCTTCGGTCACCAATTCCTGAATCTTGGCAGCTGCACTTGCATCCACACGGCTGGTCTGTAATAACAAACGCAACTTTCAGCGACTTGGCTGCCTTTCTCCACCTGGACCAATTCTGGTTGGCTGCGTTACCGAGGTTCCAATCCGTTATTATAGATTACATCTCCTAAAACACGCACCGGGCTTGTCAAAGCAATGTTAGCTACTGCGTCATCACATAATTTGATAAGGTCAGCATAAATTGCTACCTGATCATCATAGGCTGGAGTCTTATCTCCCTTGTCTCCTTTAAAGGCGGTGAAATAAGGCACATCGCCCCAGAGGTCTACCATAATGCTGAAGTAATACGCCTTTAAAATCTGGGCAACAGCCAGGTAATGCGGATTATTTCCCTGCTCTGTGGCGGCAACAATAATACGCTCCAGATCATTTAGCGGGCCGGCATATAAAAAATTCCAGGTACCGTTCCATGAACCATTGGACATGTTATGGTCATCAAGGGAGGTTGTATGTGCCATAAATCCAGAAGTAGAATTATTCAATCCTCCGCCAAACGTGGAAGATGCATCCAGCATTACGTTGGTTAACAACAAATCAAGGGATGCTTGAGAAGGGTTGTTTGGATCCGTATTGATATCCAGATCAAACAGGTCGCAGGACGAAACTGAAAATAGCAATATAGCTGCCAGCAGTAGTCCACTTCCTTTCTTTTGAAATATTTTCATAATCGAAATATTGATTTAAATGATTAAAACGTAAGTGAAAGGTTAACTCCATAGCGTCTTGTAGTAGGAGCAGCACCGTACTCAAAACCCTGCACGTTGGTAGAAGAAACAAGACCCGATGCCTCAGGGTCAAAGTTCAAACCTTCAAGCATGTTAGGAGCCTTCCACCACAGGTTACGACCTGAAACCGAAATCTTTGCAGATCCAAATGGAGTCTTTGCAAGGATTGGCTTAGGTAACATATAACCAAGAGAAATTTCGCGCAAACGAATAGAGGTTGCATCGTAGATGTTTACCTCTGTTGCACCATAAGCTCCAAATCCATTGGTAAAGTGCGAGTCAAATGCCGTTACCGGAGTAGTATTCTGAATCTTATTCTGGTTTTCGTCCAAAATGGCAGTGAATGTCTGAGGGCTTCCCATTACTCCTGGAACAACGCGAAGAGCTTCACGATCCACGCTGTTAGCCAACTGACCTCTCAATAACAGAGATGCTGCTGAAAAAGAGAAAAGATCGCCACCTTGCCTCCAGTCAATCAGGAAACTGAATGTGAAGTTCTTGTAGTTTAAGGTGTTGGTCCATCCCAAAGTAAAATCAGGATTTGGATCACCAACAACCTGCTCTGTTGGCAGCGGGAATGGCATACCCGTGTTAGGATCAATCAACAAGTTACCTTCATCATCTCTTGCATTCTGAGTACCGAAAATCTGGCCATAAGGAAAACCGTTTCTATGGATGGTTTGACCATATCCACTGCCCGGTCCTCCAATGATGATCTCACCCGTAGGGCCTGCATCAACAATTTCAGAACGGATTCTTGTAAAGGCAACATAAGAATTCCATGAAAAACCATTATCCAGTTTTACCGGGTTAAGGTCTAAACCAATTTCCCATCCTTTGTTGGTTAACTCACCCACGTTAACAATCTCTTGTGAAAAACCACTTGAGCGGGCTACCGAAGCAGAGGCGATCTGGTCTGTTGAAACCCTTGAAAAGTATGTCAGATCAAGTCCAATTTTGCCTTTCAAAAAAGTAACTTCAATACCACCTTCTGCCTCAGTCGTAAACTCTGGTTTCAGGTTAGGATTACCTAATGTATTGCTCAATGATGCACGGTTTATCGGACTACCTCCTGATGGTGTGAATGGAGTTGAAATTGAATATACCACCCCTGTTAAATAAGGATTGGCATCGTTACCCACCTTGGTATAACCGGCACGTAACTTCAAACGGTCAATAAATCCAGGCATTTCCATTGCATCACTCATCACGAATGCCAGACTGGCTCCGGGATAGAAATAGCTGTTGTTTGATTGCGGTAATGTAGATGACTTGTCATTACGAGCCACAACATTTAAGAACAAGTAATCCTTAAAGGATAGTGATATATCGGTATAAATACCGGTCAGTCTCCTGAGGCGGGAATAGTCGTAGTCTACAAGCTGAATAGAGGTGGCATCGGTACGATTCAATCCGGCAGAGATGATGTTATTACCCGTTACTCTCCTTGCAGAATAATCACGCTGGTTAACATTGTAACCAACCAATGCCCTCAAGCTGATATCCTCGCTTAAATCTTTATCGAAGGTAACAATCAGGTTATAATCCTGTTCAGTATTGGTCAGGTCTTCAGTCCAGATTGAACCATTCGGTACAACAATTCCCCCTTTGCGAATCACGTTTCTACGAGCTTCGCTGTAGGTGTTAACACCCCCCTTTACCAATACATTCAACCAGTCGGTGATATCATAGCTGGCAGTTAAGTTACCATATACACGATTTACATTACTGTTGTATAAGTTGTACTTGGCGGTCCAGAGTGGGTTATCATTTGCACGGTAAAAAATGTTTGAACCATCTACCGGGTTTTCGAATGGAAGACCATTCAAATCAAAATTTCGCGGCAGATAGAACAAACGTGTATATATGGATGCTGAACCCCCACCATCACCTGCGGAATAATCACCAAATGCACTACCACCAGATTGTGGTGATTGCTGGGTAACGTTTGAATAGTTTACTGTTCCCGATAAAAACAATCCATTATCCAACTGGCCATTTCCACCAAAACTCATGGTAGTACGGGTTGCTTCTGTATTGGGCACTATACCTTCCTGGGTCATGCGAGATGCACCTGCATTGATATTGGCTTTATCAGAACCTGATGAAATCTGGATGGCATTTTCAAAAATTCTACCCTGCCTGAAGAATCCGCCAACGATATCATGTGGCTCGATTGTATACGGTGCAGAAACATTTACCACAGCCCCGTTGTCAGTACGGGTATATTCCTGAACGAATTCAGGAAAAAGACCGGGAAAGCGGTTGTTGATCGGGTTAGTTGCTGTTCCATCAGGATACGGTTTGCCATCGGGGTACACACTGTAAGTCTTTGTGTAAGCCGTTCCATTCTTAGCGTTGATGGCATCTACATGGTCAGGGAAAGGAGCACCCCAGTTACCAATGAAACCACCGTTGTATACCTGGTTGGAACCCTGGGTATACACATCCTGATAGTCAGGAATGCCTGATAGTTCTTCTACGTTGTAGGAGCTATTGTACGTTATTTCCAAACCTTTCTTAGAACCTTTTTTGGCAGCTTTGGTAGTGATCACCACAACACCGTTGGTTGCACGGCTTCCGTAAAGGGCAGAAGCAGCAGCACCTTTTAATATAGAGATGCTTTCAATGTTGTTTGGATCAATGTCAAATGCGCGGTTTGAATAAACCGTATTCTGACTTGCTCCGGCACCTGTCGGTTCGTTCGTAGAGTTATCGAATGGAATACCATCAACGATAAACAAGGGTTGCGTGTTACCCGTCATTGAGGACATACCGCGAATGTTGATCTTGGTTGACTGACCCGGTGCACCACCAGAACCAGCAATGTTAACACCAGGCATTTTGCCCTGAAGGGCACGTAGTGGGTCAACCTCAGAACGTGACTGAATTGCATCAGAATTCACGGTAGCAACAGAGTAGCCAAGCGATTTTTTCTCCCGCTCAATACCTACCGCGGTAACAACAACCTCAGTTAATTGCTGAACGTCAAGACCCAGGGAAATGTCAACAATTGAGCGATCGCCAATTGGCACTTCCTGTGTCTGGAGTCCGATAAATGAGAACACCAGGGTTCCGCCAGATGCTGGAACTGTTAGTTTGTAGCTACCGTTGGCATCGGTAACCGTTCCATTCGTAGTTCCTTTCAGAACCACGTTCACTCCAGGCAGAGAGGAACCGTCTTCAATGGCGGCAACCTTACCTGAAATCACCCGATCCTGTGCCCATGCACTGAGCACAAAAAGGAATGAGAAGCACAATAGTAAAAACTTCTTCATAGGTTAATGTTTAGGTTATGTTAGTAAATTATGAACGGGAAAATTACAGATAAATTCCAAATGCAAAACACTATTCAACAAAAATTTTAATTAGTTATAAGGTGAAAGGATCTGGTACAGGAAGAAAATTTGCTTTTTTAGGAGTATTTCAATCTTTTATGGTGTTTTCAGAACCAGCCAGATCAGAATTAAGGGAAGTCGATATTTCACGGAAAGATAATATCACGGTTGAATTCAATGTGATTACAGGGTATGCCTTATGATCCGCAAACAATAGATTTCAACTGTCAAATCGAAAAATACAAATCCTGCAAACGTGTGTATTTCCTGGTATCTCTTTTCAGGCAACTATTCTCAAAAAAAATGAGTTTTCTGTTGAAAAGATAAAGCTGGTCAATACTGCTCCAGTGATTACTCCTGATTTGTAATGTTTGAGATATCAAGCCCGAAGGTCTGCCAGTCATAGCAGGCAGGCCTTCGGGGTTTATGAAATGCTGGTTAACAACCCTACAATAATATCATCCCTGCCTACCGGCAGGATTTCGGTATTATCAACATGACAAAGCAGGATTACCAACTATTGGTATTCAAATACTATCCCCAAGGGAAGTTTATAGCTGAATGAAAAAGCCAGATGACTTTCTCTGATTAGTAAGCCGCTCAAGGTCAAATGAGATTGCCTCTGAATAAACTCGCTATAAAATATTAACTACATAAAAAAAGCATCCCGGTTAAAACCGGGATGCTTTCACGTATTATTAATAAAATGATCCTTAGCTGCTTCTGCCTGAACAGAAACAAAAGATTTGTTTGCCTTTCCTTTCTTAAACACCACAACGCCTGGTGTAAGTGCGAATAAGGTATGATCTTTACCGATGCCTACGTTTCTGCCCGGGTTGTGTTTGGTACCGCGCTGACGCACGATAATGTTACCTGCGATCACTTTCTGACCACCAAACACCTTAATGCCTAGTCGTTTGCTTTCCGATTCGCGGCCGTTCTTTACTTTACCTTCACCTTTCTTATGTGCCATAACTGATAACTCAAGATTTAAAATTTCAAATTAAAATTTCTGAAGCAGTATTAACCGATACTTTCAATCTGAACTTTCGTAAACTGCTGACGATGACCATTCTTTACAGCATAGCCTTTTCTCCTCTTCTTTTTGAAGATGATCACTTTGTTACCTTTTACGTGTTCGAGATATCTTTCCTGATACTATAACTCCGTTTACAGTAGGGGCGCCAACTTCTACACTTCCACCATTATCAACCAGAAGGACTTTATCAAATGATACATTTGAACCAGCTTCTCCTTCCATTTTGGGTGCGTAGATATATTGATCTTTAGCCACTTTGAACTGTTTTCCTGCAATGTCTACTATTGCGTACATGTGCTTATTATTTTTAAAAATGGACTGCAAAGATAAGGCTAAGTCATAGAAAAACAAAAGGTTGTAAAAAAATAGAGAAAAACCTCCTAAAACCCCGTTTTTGGTGTGCTAAAGCATATTAATGTCGGCTATAGCCAGCGGTTCCTGTTAATAAAATACCCCCGAACGGAGCTTTTCAAACCCAAGGCAATCACACGTCACCATCATTTAAGTTGACTGATGAAGACCTGAACCGGTAACGCATTACTCATTCTCAACCCAGAAGACGTTCATTTGAACTGACATTACCATGAGGTATTGACCTCAACTATCATTTTACAGATTACTCGTTATTTTTCATGTGATACCCAACGAAAGACGGAAGAAAAAAAAGTTTATTTTTTTTATCTCATCTATTGATTCATCAAAAAAAATTAAAGCGACTATCTGCCAAATACTTACATCAATAGCACATCTTCATCCCGGTGTCTGATGAAAAATCAGCGCTTTGTTTTTCCTTCATCATTTCGAATATTTGTCGATGCTGACGTTTGAATTGGCCACACCCTCATATTTCATACTCACCGCAGAAAAAAAAATAATCATTCGCCAACAGAACTTATACGGTTTTGTTTGCAAAGACATATACGGGATTTAACATAAAATATTTTGCAATGAGTCAATCTGTACAGGAAGAACCTATTTTGAAAGAAAACAAAGACCGTTTTGTTCTCTTCCCGATTGTGCAACCTGAAATCTGGAAGTTTTACAAACAGGCAGAAGCCAGTTTCTGGACAGCCGAAGAGATCGATCTGAGTCAGGATATGAAAGACTGGCTTAACCTGAATGACGGTGAGCGTCATTTCATCACTCATGTACTGGCTTTCTTTGCGGCCAGCGATGGGATTGTAAATGAAAATCTGGCTGAACATTTTGTGGGCGAAGTTCAATACACCGAAGCCAAGTTCTTTTATGGATTTCAGATTGCCATTGAAAACATTCATTCTGAAACATATTCTCTATTAATTGATACCTACGTAAAAGATCCCAGGGAAAAAGACAAACTTTTCCACGCGATTGATACCATGGACTGCGTGAAGAAAAAAGCCGACTGGGCATTGCGATGGATTTCCCAGGGCAGTTTTCAGGAAAGACTCATCGCATTTGCCGCTGTGGAAGGAATTTTCTTTTCAGGTTCATTTTGTTCCATATTCTGGCTGAAGAAACGCGGTCTGATGCCAGGGTTGACTTTTTCCAATGAGTTGATTTCCAGGGATGAAGGATTGCATTGTGATTTTGCATGCCATCTTTATACAAACCATGTGGTGAATAAATTACCGGTTGAGCAAGTGATTGATATCATCAGGGATGCCGTGGAAATTGAAAAGGAGTTTGTTACTGATGCGCTTCCTGTTAACCTGATTGGCATGAATGCCTTGCAGATGCGAGAGTATATTGAATTTGTTGCTGACCGGTTACTGAATGAGCTGGTTGGACAAAAAATTTACAACACACTCAATCCATTCGATTTTATGGACATGATCTCATTGCGGGGAAAAACCAATTTCTTCGAGAAACGTGTTGCCGAATATCAAAAAGCCGGAGTGATGAACAGTATGGAAAAAGATTCTTCTCCTAAGTTTTCACTGAACGAAGATTTTTGATACATTCGATCACATTTTTTAAACTTTCTTTTTTACACACACAACCCTATTATAAATGCTCGTATTAAAACGTGACGGACACAGGGAGTCCGTAAAGTTTGACAAAATCACCGCCCGTATTGAAAAACTCTGCTATGGTTTAGATCCCAATTTTATCAACCCGGTAGAGGTGGCCATGAAGGTGATTAATGGTTTGTATGACGGTGTTTCAACACAGGAGCTTGATAACCTGGCCGCAGAGATTGCTGCCACACTTACAACAAAGCACCCTGACTTCGCCAAGCTGGCGGCACGCATTGCGGTTTCAAACCTGCACAAGGTTACCAGTAAGTCTTTCTCGAATACGATGAAAAGACTTTATACGTATGTGGATCCAAAGAACGGTCAGAATGCTCCCCTTATCTCAAAGGAAACATGGAAGGTAATTCATGAGCATGCTGCCGAACTGGATGAAGCTATTATTTATGATCGCGACTTCAGCTATGATTACTTCGGTTTTAAAACACTGGAGCGCTCATACCTGATGAAGATTGATGGTAAAGTGGTGGAGCGCCCTCAGCATTTGCTGATGCGCGTAGCCGTGGGTATTCACGGTGAAGATATTCCCGCTGCGATTGAGACCTATAATTTGTTATCTGAGAAGTGGTTTACCCATGCCACTCCTACCCTGTTCAACGCAGGAACACCAAAGCCTCAGCTTTCTTCCTGCTTCCTCCTCACCATGAAGGATGACAGCATTGATGGTATTTATGATACACTAAAACAAACCGCCAAGATTTCACAATCTGCCGGTGGTATTGGTCTCAGCATTCACAATGTGCGTGCAAAAGGATCATACATTAAAGGAACAGGTGGCACTTCCAATGGTATCGTGCCGATGCTCAGAAATTTTGACATGACTGCACGTTATGTAGATCAGGGTGGTGGCAAACGCAAAGGAAGTTTCGCTATTTATCTTGAACCATGGCATGCTGATATTTTTGAGTTTCTTGAACTGAAGAAGAATCACGGAAAAGAAGAAATGCGTGCACGCGACCTTTTCTATGCCATGTGGATTCCGGATCTTTTCATGAAACGCATAGAAAACAACGAATCATGGTCACTCTTCTGCCCTAACGAGGCTCCCGGCCTTGCTGATTGCTATGGTGAAGAGTTTGAGCGCCTTTACGAGAAATACGAAAAAGAAGGAAAAGCCCGCAAGCAAATCAAAGCACAAGACTTGTGGTTTGAAATCCTGGAAGCACAGATTGAAACCGGCACACCGTATATGTTGTATAAGGATGCAGCCAACAAGAAATCAAACCAGAAAAATCTTGGTACGATAAAGTCAAGCAATCTCTGCACCGAGATTATGGAGTACACATCACCTGATGAAGTAGCCGTTTGTAATCTCGCATCAATTGCACTTCCTAAATTCGTAACCGAGGATGGCAAGTTTGATCACCAGAAGTTATATGAGATCACCAAAGTAGTGACGCGCAACCTCAACAAGGTAATTGATGTTAACTACTACCCGGTGCCTGAAGCGCGTTACTCCAATATGCGTCACCGCCCGATTGGTATTGGTGTGCAGGGATTGGCCGATGCATTCATATTACTTCGCATGCCATTCGATTCTGAAGAAGCACGCGGCCTGAACAAGGAGATTCATGAAACCATCTATTTCGCTGCCATGGAAACTTCCATGGAACTGGCCAAAGTAAATGGTACCTACGAAACCTTTAAAGGCTCACCGGTATCAAAAGGAATTTTCCAATTTGATATGTGGGGTGTTACTCCTGACTCCGGAAGATGGGATTGGGATAATCTGAAAAAAGATGTGAAACAATATGGTGTTCGCAATTCCTTGTTGCTGGCTCCAATGCCTACCGCTTCCACTTCTCAGATTTTAGGTAACAACGAATGTTTCGAGCCATACACTTCAAACATCTACACCCGCAGAACGTTGTCAGGAGAATTCATTATTGCCAACAAGCATCTGATGAAAGATCTGATCAGCATGGGTTTGTGGAGCGAGAACATGCGCCAGAAACTGATTTCAACCAACGGTTCTGTTCAGCCAATTCCTGAGATACCTCAAAACATCAAGGATATATACAAAACCGTCTGGGAGATTTCGCAGAAATCTATTATTGATATGAGTGCTGATCGTGGAGCATACATCTGCCAGTCTCAGAGTTTGAATATTCACCTTACCGATCCAAACTTTGGCAAGCTTACCTCTATGCACTTCTACGCATGGAAGAAAGGATTGAAAACGGGTATGTATTACCTGCGCTCTACCGCTGCTGCTGATGCCATCAAGTTTACACTCGATAAAACAGCTATGTCTCAAACTTTTGTAGCCGCTACTCCTGCGGTTGCCAATGTAACTGAACCTGCTGTAGCCTATGCTGCCAAATCAGAAACACAGCAGGCGATTCCCTACGATCAGGCAACTGATTATGATCAGAGGCGTGCTGACATGGCTTGCTCACTGGATAATCCGGATGCGTGTGAAGCGTGTGGGAGCTAGAGAAAACAGAATCAAGACGTTCAACAAAGAAGAAGGCCCTGTTTATAGCAGGGCCTTTTCATTTAAAAGAATATTATTTATTTGGCTTCGGTTCCCTGACTGGTTTTTCCAGATCCTGAACCTGAAATGGACTGTCTCATTTCTGTATCAGCCTGCACATTCTGCATTTTATAATAATCCATCACGCCTAAATTTCCATTTATAAATGCTTGTGCAATTGCCTTTGGGATTTCCGCCTCAGCCTGAATTACATTCGCACGGGCTTCCTGCGCTTTGGCGATCATTTCCTGCTCTAATGCAACGGCCATTGCCCTGCGCTCTTCGGCTCTGGCTTCTGCAACTCTCAAGTCAGCAGCCGCCTGATCCGTTTGAAGTTTCGCACCAATGTTTGCACCCACATCCACATCGGCAATATCAATGGAAAGAATTTCAAATGCAGTGCCTGCATCCAGACCACGTGAAAGAACCAATTTCGAAATTTTGTCAGGATTTGCCAATACCTCTTTATGAGAAGCTGCAGAACCAATAGAAGTTACGATACCTTCACCAACGCGAGCCAAAATGGTTTCCTCACCGGCACCACCCACTAACTGGGCAAGACTTGCCCGCACCGTTACACGCGCAATGGCAATCAACTGAATACCATCCGCAGCTACCGCAGCAACTTTTGGCGTGTTGATTACTTTAGGATTTACAGAAATCTGAACCGCCTCAAAAACATCACGACCTGCCAGGTTGATGGCAGTGGCTTGCTTAAAAGTAAGGCTGATATTTGCCTTCTCTGCCGAAATCAAAGCACGAATTACATTCGGCACATCACCTCCGGCCAGGTAGTGGGTTTCCAGTTCGCGGGTAGTAACCGTTAAGCCAGCTTTGGTGGCAGTAATTAATGAGTTCACTATGATTCCGGGTGGTACTTTACGGATTCGCATTCCGATAAGTTCGCCAATGGTCACTTTAACACCGGCAAAGATTGCGGTAATCCACAACCCAACAGGCACGAAATACATGAACATGAAAAAAGCAACAATGCTGACAAAGACAATAAAAATAAAGGGTAAGCCTTCCATAGTATTAGTTTATAGGTTCTACAATAATTTGATTTGATTCGATTTTGATGATCCGGATTTTGCTTCCACTATCAAGATACTCACCCAGCGTCTTCACCTCATACATCTTATTCTTAATCTCTGCTTTGCCAATTGGCCTCAGGGCTGAAACGGTTTGTCCCTCAGCGCCAACAGCCAAAGAGTCTAATTCACCTTCGTTTACTTTGCTTTTGATCGAGGACTTCAGTGAAAACCTGCTCCACACATTCGCTTTGAAGGAATAATAAAGAATGAGGCCGGAGGCTACTGAAGTTATTCCTACGGTTGTCCATCCTGTTTCGCTGCCAAAATAATTGAAACTGAATCCAATTCCTGTTATCAGAAAAACAAATCCAACTATGCCAACAAGCGTGGTGCCCGGCACAAAAATAATTTCAGCGACAACCAGAAAGAGGCCAAAAAGTATAAGCGAAATAACAGTAATCCATTCAATCATATAACTCAATCTTCCTTATGCCAGCTAACAACACTCTGGAAGTTAAAGGTAATTAAAATTTCAAGTCCGCACTTTTAAATTTTAATAAGCTCTGGCGAATAAAACTCTCCGCGAAGAGGGCTTGCCGGAATAGATACATTTGCCTGACTCCTCCTTTGCATCCAACGGAATACAACGAATGGTCGCTTTGGTTTCCTCTTTGATGGCGGCTTCCGTTTCAGGTGTGCCATCCCAGTGAGCTTCTACAAAACCACCTTTTCCGTCCAATATATTTTTGAAATCGTCATAAGAATCAACCTGTGTTGTTTTCTCGCCTCTGAACTTCAATGCTTTTTGATAAATGTTTTCCTGGATGCTATCCAGCAAAGCAGGTATCTCCGTGGCTACCGTATCCATCTTCATCAACTGCTTCTCCTTCGTGTCTCTGCGTGCAACTTCCACCGTTTTGTTTTCAAGATCACGCGGACCAATAGCGATGCGAACAGGAACTCCTTTCAATTCCCATTCAGCAAATTTAAATCCGGGCTTGTAGGTTTCGCGGTTATCAAACTTAACGGTATAGCCCTGCGCCCTTAATGCTTTGGAAATGATATCCACCTGCTCTGTAATTCTGAGCAACTCAGCTTCATTCTTAAATATGGGAACAATCACGACATGAATTGGTGCAAGCTTTGGTGGCAACACCAGTCCGTCATCATCAGAGTGAGCCATAATCAGTGCTCCGATTAAACGTGTGCTTACCCCCCAGGAAGTGCCCCAGACCATCTCCAGTTTTCCTTCTTTGTTGGTAAACTGCACATCAAATGCTTTGGCAAAATTCTGTCCCAGAAAGTGAGAGGTACCTGCCTGGAGCGCCTTTCCATCCTGCATCATGGCTTCAATACAATAGGTGTCAATGGCACCTGGAAAGCGTTCTCCTTCTGATTTCTTTCCTTTGATAACAGGCATTGCCATGAATGTTTCTGCAAACTCTGCATATACATCCAGCATCTGTTCTGTCTCTTTGATTGCCTCATAAGCTGTGGCGTGTGCAGTATGTCCCTCCTGCCACAAAAATTCTGCTGTACGCAAAAAAAGCCGTGTCCGCATTTCCCAACGCACTACATTGGCCCATTGGTTTATGAGCAAAGGCAAGTCCCGATAGGATTGTATCCATTTTTTATAGGTACTCCATATGATGGCTTCACTGGTCGGGCGAACCACAAGTTCCTCTTCCAGTCTGGCAGCGGGATCAACGATCAGTTTTCCCTTATTTTCAGGATCATTCTTAAGCCGGTAATGGGTTACAATTGCACATTCTTTGGCAAAACCTTCCGCATTTTTCTCCTCAGCCTCAAACATACTTTTGGGCACAAAAAGCGGGAAGTAGGCATTCAAATGACCGGTATCTTTAAACATCTTATCCAGGGCATGTTGCATTTTCTCCCAGATACTGTAGCCGTATGGCTTAATCACCATACATCCGCGCACATCCGAATTTTCAGCCAGATCAGCCTTTTTTACCAGATCAATATACCATTGTGCATAATCCTCACTCCTGCTTGTAATCTCTTTTCCCATTGAATTCTGTGCTAATTATTTCGTAAATTTGTTAAGTCCGGCAAATATAGACGAGGAATGGGTGCCAGACCTTTGTTCTTAATAAATTTTAATTGGCAAAATGGCATAACTACCAAATGATAAAAGGCATCAAATGCACATTTTTAACGTTATACTTGTTGTATAGAATATCCGTTAAAACGGATCAGGTGAGTGGACTTCAGGCTAAATGAAAAAACTATGAAAATCAGAATCACTTTCTTAAGTCTTATGGCGATTTCAACTGCGATGGTTGCAACAGCACAAGTGGCTGAGTACGATGATATGTATTTCAATTCAAAGGACAGGACGGTCGTAATGGCCTCAAAACCGTTGACTTTAAGTAACATAACTTCTGAATCCTATGAAGTGAAAACTGCCATTAACCCAACGGATAGTTATTCAGCCCGAAACGTTAATCCAGAATACATCTCTCAGAGCACCGTTAATCCATCAGGTTCTGTTGAAGCGGCTCCTTACTTTATCCCTGACTATACACCGGTTGGTGTGAATCAGAACCTGAATAAAAATTTAAGTTACGGTGGGAACAATACGTATAGTGGAATGATGCCCGCTTATGGTAACCCTTACAACAGTTTTTATCCTTCCATGAATGGCTATAATCCTTACGGATATGGCTACAACAGTGGCTTCAATTCCATGTATGGATACAATCCATATGGCTACAATGGCTTCAATTCCGGTTGGTCTTCCATGTTGGGTTTAACCTTGGGTATGGGTAGTTATAACCCATGGGGAGGATCTTCATACTTCGGTAACAGTTTCGGATTCAATCCATATGGCATGGGGATGGGAATGGGCATGGGTTATGGTTATTACCCAGGCAATGTAATGATCATCAACAATGATTATTACAATAATGCTGCCTATGGCAAACGTACTTCACGCAGCAGCGACACAAACAATACTATTAATCTGAATAACAGAAGGACTGCTGCCAACACGATGGTCACAACTGATTCACAAGGCAGGGTGCGTGGTTCCAGTGGCCGGGTTTCTGGCGATGCAGCTGCTACAAATTCGAGTTCCTATTATCAAAGTGGCTGGAGATCGAATCCTGAAACCAATTCATCAGCCAGAACCAACTGGAACACTGCCGGAAGAACCGGTGGTGATAATACAGGTTTTTCAAACAGGACAAATTCCGGACTCAATACCAGCCGCAGCAGCAATTCTTCATTTTTCGACAATAGTTCGAGAAGTACGAACACTGGCAGCAGTAATTTCTCAAGTGGTGGTGCCAGCAGAAGCAGTGGCAGTATGAGTGGAGGTTCTTCGTCAGGTGCAAGACGCGGAAGAGATTAAAGCAAGCAGCCAAAACTTTAATGGTATGTTCAAGAGGGGCAAATGGCTCATAGGAATTCTCATGCTTTTACCCACCGTGATATGGGCCCAGAGCACATCCGAGACTGCACTTCTGTTTAGTCGTACAAGGCCGGGCGGAAGCGCCCGCATACAAGGAATGGGCGGAGTACAAACCAGTCTGGGGGGAGATTACAGTTCCGCCTTTTCCAATCCTGCAGGTTTGGGTATGTTTAACAGGTCAGAGATTTCGATCACCCCTGGGTTTAATACGGCCAATGTTACTTCTGACTATCTCGGTAATAAAGGAACTGAATCAAAAACCAATTTCGCTATTCCCGGACTCGGGCTTGTTTTTCAAACAGAAAAAGATGGCAGAAAAGGATTTTTAAGTGGCGCATTTGCCGTGTCTATGAATCGTGTAAACAATTTCAATCAGAACTTCTCATATAATGGAACCAATGATAAAAATTCAATCATAGATTATTTTATTGAAGACGCTACCGGTTACGATCCCAATTCATTTTTAATCAATGGAAGCAACTTTAATACTCCCACGGGCCTTGCCTATAACAATTACCTGATAGAAGATTCAACTTTTATTGATCCATCAGCCTCACGGCTTGAATATCTTTCTGTAATGGGAACCTTCCCCACCAATCCACAAGATATTCGTGAAGCGTTTCAACTCGAGGACATACAAACAGAAGGAGCTCAGAATCAATGGAGTTTTTCCTATGGCGCTAATCTTTCTGACAAGGTATTTATTGGTGCGGGCGTAGGATTCACAACGCTTCGGTTTGCCAGCAAAAAGACATACACCGAATCAGATTATTTTTTCGTCCTCGATCCTGATTTCAATCCATTGGATAATATGATTCTTGAAGAAGAATTACGAATCAACGGAAACGGGATAAATGGAACACTGGGGGTAATATTCAGGCCAATTGATATGGTTCAGATTGGCGTTTCATACACATCTCCAACATTGTATCAACTCACCGATTCATACCGGGCCACAATGACAACCCGATGGAACAACTTTGATTATACAGGTAATGGTGACCGCATCAATAATGTTAGTGAAGAAACGGATGAAGTAATCTCAGAATATGATTTGAAAACACCGAGCCATTTAAGTATCGGTGGCACCGTATTCTTTCAAAAATCCGGATTTATTTCAGCTGATGTGGAGTTGGTAAACTATTCCGGAGCCCGGTATTCTTCACAGGTATCTGGAATTTCATTTGATACTGACAATAACAATATTAAAACCTTATATCAATCTACCATCAATTACCGTGTAGGCGGAGAATACCGGTTTAATAATTATCGGGTGCGCGCTGGTTATAACTATATGTCCGATCCTTTCACTACTGAACAAAATGGAATAAGCAGAGAAATCACATCACTTTCAGGTGGATTGGGTTACCGCACGAAAAAGTTCTATGTGGATTTTGCGCTGGTCTATTCACAAGGCGAATCTTCCTATCGGCCTTACCGGGTAAATTCCATTGACAGCCCTCTTGTTGCTATCGAAAGTAAGAATACGTTTGCAATAATAACGGTTGGCATTCCATTCTGATCAGATCATTAACTGTAATTTATTCAGGATATCTTCAACCAGAATGGTATCTGCTGAAATTGTGTGTGATGCCTGATTGTAGAACCGTATACGCTGAGATCGTAAAAATTCTATCTGGTCTTTTAATTCATCGGGAGCAAGTTTTGCAAGCAAGGGCCTTTCCTGCCTGTTTGACTTTAATATTCTATCTGCAATTTCGCGGGCAGGCACATCAAGGAATATTGTTTGCCCAAGTCTGTTCATGACCTCCATGTTTTCAAAAAAAACCGGAGCCCCTCCTCCGGTTGCCATTATGAATTGTTGATTTTCTTCTGAGATCTTCTTCAGCAGTTGTGATTCGATTTTCCGAAACGTATTCTCTCCGCGATGCTTGAATATCTCCTTCACAAGCATTCGTTCACTCTTTTCTATCTCTGAATCCAGATCAATGAATGGTATACTTAATTTCTGCGCGAGTTGCCCGCCCAGCGTAGTTTTGCCACACCCAGGCAAACCAATTAAAAATATTTTCATTTCAGTAAGTTGAGAATATCTGTAGCGGATGGTGTGTCATTGTGATGCCAGTTGCCACGCACAGTTCCATTATTCCATAAAGCAATACCCGGATTGGATCGAATTATTGTTTTCAACACCGTTGCATCGGCAAAGTAATAAGGCACACCTAACTGGTGCTCATGACGAAAGGCTTCCATGGCATCCGAACCTGAAGAAGTCAGAATAAAACAATCCAGTTTACCCTCCAATTGGTTAGTTAAGTCACGTATTGAAGAAATATTATCAGAAGAAGCTTTCTCAACGTTAAAAATCACGATCAGTAGTTTGGCACCTTCAAATGTATACTGAGTCATGTCTTCACCTTCAGGGTTGCTTACTGAATAGTCCGTAATTTTTGGTTTTGTCTTATCCTCATTCAAAACACGCGAAGAGATATATTTGTATCCATCATCAGATGATAAAAATTGTGTGGAGTGTTCTTCCTTTCCATTTTTTTCAAATGTGTATTCAATAACCGGTTGCTCTGGGGGAAGCATCTGTTGAGGAATAGTATTGCCAACGCGGTATGCTCGAAAGTCAATAAATGGGAGATGTCTGATTGCATATGCCCCAAGAAAAATACTTATCACAACCACAGCTATTACCACACCGTTACCATGAAGTGCGCGCAGTGCTGATTCATAACTTTTGCGATACCAGAACAGATGCAGCACAAACACCATGAGTACAACATCTTTGGTGAACGACTCCCAGGGCGTTAATTTAATCGCATCGCCAAAGCAACCACAGTCGGTGACCTTATCAAAATAGGCAGAGTAAAAGGTGAGGAAGGTGAAAAAGGTCATCATCAGCAACAGCAACCAGGCCGTGAGATTCATTCGCCACCAGATCAGAATCGCAAAACCAAGAGCTACCTCGAGAATTATTAAAATCATTCCAATCTCCAGTGCCCATGGAATAAAATAGTGAAAGAAAGAACCGAAGTCTTCCGCAAACACTTCAAAGTATTCTTCCAGTTTAATTTGTGTGCCTATCGGATCATTCAGCTTTATCAAGCCCGAAAATATCAGAAGTCCTCCCACAAAAAATCGGGAAAATTGATCAATTACTTTTTTAATCATAAAATATAGGTTGATTACAGAATCTTGAAAACTTGCTGGTCATATATTCAAACAAGTATCCTCCATTGATTTTAACTATTTCGATTTTATCAGGCAAAATACAGCATAATTAATCATGTCCTGATAATTTGCTTTCACGCCTTCACTTGCGAGTGTCTTACCTTGATTATCTTCAATCTGTTTCACTCTCAACAATTTCATTAGAATAATATCCGTCATGGAACTCACACGCATGTCGCGCCAGGCCTCGGCATAATCATGATTTTTATTTTGAAGCAAATCAAAGGTTTCATTGACAGCCTGGTCGTAAAGAGGTTCCAGTTCCGTAAAATTCATCTCCATCTGAACTGAGTCCTCCAGCTTCAACTGAATCAAGGCGATAACGCAATAGTTTATGATCCCAACAAATTCATCTCTGATCGGATCATCCACTTTCTGCACACCCTTTTCCTGAATACTGCGAATGCGCTGTGCCTTGATATAAATCTGATCGGTAATTGACGGTATTCTAAGTATCCGCCAGGCCGTGCCGTAGTCGTGGGTTTTGCGGGCAAATAATGCTTTGCAGGAGGCTATCACCTCTTTATATTCGTGTGCAGTTTTTTCATTCATAAGGTGGTGCAAAGTAAATTAATTTCGGCCAACAAAACACTCAGGGTAAGGGGTAAGATCATCGATCTGACCACTCCAAAAGTAATGGGCATCCTTAATGTGACGCCCGACAGCTTTTATGATGGAGGCCTTTACAATCGCGAAAGAGAACTGATTAAACATGCAGAAAAAATGATTCACGATGGAGCCGACTTTATCGACATTGGCGGATACTCCTCACGGCCCGGGGCGCTGGAAATTTCGCCAGAAGAGGAATGGAACCGCGTGAAGCCGGCCATTCAATCTATTAAGCAGGAATTTCCATCTGCTCTGCTTTCGATTGACACATTCCGCTCGCAAATCGCGAACCGGGCAATTAACGAAGGATGTGATATTGTTAATGATATCTCCGCAGGACAACTAGATGCCGACATGTTCAGTACTGTTGCTGCTTTACAGGTACCTTATATAATCATGCACATGCGCGGCACTCCACAAACCATGAACCAAATGGTGCAATATGAAAATCTTGTTACAGAAATCATCGAATATTTTCATAGGATAATTTATAAATTAAATCAGGCTGGAATTAAGGATGTTATTGTCGACCCTGGTTTTGGATTCGCAAAAACATCCGATCAAAACTTTGAATTGCTCAATAAACTTGAACAACTTCATTTGCTCGGCAAACCTTTGCTGGCAGGACTTTCCAGAAAATCAATGATCTGGAAAACACTGAATACCAATCCTGAATTTGCACTCAATGGAACAACTTCACTTAACACGGTTGCGATCTTGAAAGGGGCCTCCATTTTACGTGTGCATGATGTGAAGGAAGCAAGCGATACAATTAAACTGATGGAGAAATTGAAACAGTCATTGTAATTGGTTGTTTCTTAGAACAAATTAATAAACGGTTTCATTACCTTTGTTTAAGATGATCTTCGCTTTCAAAATCGGGTTTCTTGAAGTAGGGTGGGTAGATTTAATCGACATCTCACTGGTGGCTATTCTGCTTTATCAGGTATACAAACTGATCAGGGGAAGTCTTGCAATGAATATCTTTCTGGGTATTCTGGCGCTTTATCTTGTCTATCTGATTGTACGTGCTGCCGAAATGGAATTACTCGCCACTATCCTTGGTCAGTTTATGGGTGTAGGTGTACTGGCAATGATTATCCTTTTTCAACCAGAGATCAGAAAATTTTTATTACTGATTGGACGTACTACAGAAATCAATCGCGAGGATATTTTCAAAACCATTACCAACTGGCGTTCCGAACATCATGATGAATTTGATATCATTCAGGTGATGGAAGCATTAAAAACTTTAAAGGCTACACGCACTGGTGCGCTTATTGTTTTTTCCCGTGATATTGAATTGAAGTTTTATGCAGAAACCGGAGATAATCTTAATGCTGAAGTAAACAAGCGATTGCTCCTTTCAATCTTCAATAAACAAAGCCCTTTGCATGATGGTGCCATCATCATATATAAAGGAAGAATCAAAGCAGCACGATGTGTGCTCCCCGTTAGTGAGAATGATCATTTGCCTGCGCATTTTGGCTTGCGCCATCGATCTGCCATTGGTATGAGTGAAACTACCGATACCCTGGTGCTTGCCATCTCGGAAGAAACCGGGCGGTTGATTCTGGCGCGCAACGGAAAATATCTGCGTGCTCTAAAACTGAGACAAGTTGAACAAAAGATTCTGGAGTATCTGCACAATGAAGAACCCAAAAACTGGGATGAGGTGCCCGAAGAGTCAGAGTCGCTGGAGCAGAATATAAAAGCCTGATTTTTTTTAATAATCAATGTGAATATGCGGGTACTATTAGTTTTTTACTGCTGGCTGGCATGTACGCTTATTCTTCGCGGGCAATCCATCGAAACTGTCATTCAGAAAGGTCATGAGCTGGCGGTGATTGCTGTGGCGATTAGTCCGGATAGTAATTATGTGGCTACCGGAAGTCGCGATAAAACAGCTAAACTCTGGGAGCTTGGCACGGGTAGAGAAGTGCGAAGTTTCCAAGGGCATGAAGCTACTGTAAATGGTCTGGATTTTTCACGAGATGGAAAATTCCTGATTACTTCCAGTGCAGATAAAACCGCACGGATATGGGAAGTAATCAGTGGAAAAGAAATTTTTAAAACAGAATCTGAAAATAAAATTCTTACTGATGTAGCAATAAGCCCAGACGCAAAGTATTTTGTTACTGCAGGCTACGGAGATTCCGCCCGGGTTTATGATTACCATAGCAAAAAACTGATTACAAAAATTCCTGTCAATGCCGACCAGGGTGGGGGTTATGGAATAAACATCGCCTTCAGTGCAGATAGTAAATGGCTAGGTTTTGGAGAAGACAATCGGGTTGCAACGCTTTACAGTACTTCCGACTGGCAACAGAAATATAAATTTGACTATACTGAAGGCTGGTGCGGTGGCTGCTTTACCGATATAAGTTTCAGTGCCGACAATAAGAGTTTCTTTATGGCCTCAAACAAAGGGCCTGTAAAAAAATATAATATCAGTAACGGTAAACTGATAAAACAATACAACGAAATGATTGAAAATCTCCAGTCTATATCGTTAAGCAGAGACGGCAAAATATTACTCGTGGCGAAGGAAACTCAGATCATTATTTATGATACTGATTCAGGAAAAGAACTCAAAGTGATTAACCCTCAGCTGGCTGAACAAATCAATGAATGTACGTTTACTGCAAATGGTAAAAGTATTTTAATTACCAGCAATGATAATACTGTTGTCATCTGGAATCTTGCCACAGATAAAAAGACAGGTGTGCTTACCGGATTTTTAAATGACCGTGACCAGGGTGGTCTTGCCTATGATATGGATAGTTACTGGGATGCCGGGGTAGCAAGATATATTCGGTTCAAAAATAACTTGCTGATCACGCAAGAAGGAAAGGAACTCATCAAAGGAAAATTCGGAACCAAGGTAAAACGATGGGACATCGCCTCGGGCAAAACGGTTATGGAATACACAGGACACGCCAAAGCAGTACTTTGCTCCGACTTATCGAGAGATGGTAAACGCATGCTAACCGGTGGTGGAGATGGTAAAATAATTTTATGGGATGTTGCGAGTGGAGATTCCCTGCAGGTTATCCATTCGTACAGACAGCCGGTATTAGATATTCATTTCAATACAGATGAAACACAAGCGATCTCATCCAGCTGGGATGCGTCAATGAAAATTCATGATCTTAAAACAGGCAAGCGTTTGCAGTACTGGGATTTTAATGAGTTTGGATCTGCCTATAATGTAATGTGGGGACCAAATGATTTGTACGTGTTAACTGCCCAGCACAAAGAGTTGAGAATGTGGGAAATTGATACCCATGTTCCGATACGTAATTTTGTTGGTCATCAGGATCAGGTCTCTTCCATACGCCTTAGCGCAGATCAAAAAAAATTGTTAACCGCCAGCTGGGACAGTTCAATCCGCGTGTGGGATATAGGCACCGGGCTGATGACTGCAAAACTAACAGGACATGCCGGTGCAGTACACACAGCAATTTTTAGTCAAGATGAAAAATTGATTTACTCAGCAGGAGCTGATCGCTTAATCCGTGTATGGGATGCGTCAAGTTCAAAAGTGATACGTATTTTTCCGGGACATAATGCAGAAATAACTACGCTTGTATTGAGTCCGAGTCAGAAAATGCTCATAAGCCATAGTGTAGACGGAGTTACAAAATTCTGGGATCTGAATTCAGGTAAGGAATTTTTTGAACACATTCACTTTGGTGAAAAAGAATGGATGGTAAAAAACCCTGAGGGATATTTTAATGGAACACAAGACGCCAGAAAATACATACATTTTGTAAATGGCATGAACACCTACGGAGTGGATCAGTTTTTTAATGAGTTCTATAGGCCCGATTTACTACCTAAGATATTTCAGACCCGCGGAAGCAGTGATGAGCGTAGCGGAATACAAAGTAAATTACTTAACTCACCTCCACCATCGGTAAAAATAGCAGCCCTGCCTGGCTCCGATCCAACACAGACCGAAGTGCTCATTCGGATTACCAATAATGGAACACGGGTTGAAAACATAAAACTATTCCACAACGGTAAAAATATTTCTATTAATCAACAATCGTTATCCCTGCCTTCTACAAAGGGGGCGAGTACAACCTATCGTCACGTTATTCATCTCGTAAGCGGAACGAATACCATTACTGCGCTGGCAAGTAATCAGGACAAAATTGAATCCGATCCCCATACTATTGAAGTACATTCAGATCATGCCAGTAAGAGCAGCATCTGTTATGTGTTGTCCGTAGGAATAAATCAATACAAAAATCCAAAGCTGCTGCTGAATTACGCGCGGCCAGATGCGGAATCATTCAATCAGATCATGACCAAGAAAGGCGCATTATTCAAAAACACAGAAGTGCATGAATTGTATGATGCCAGTGCCACAAAAGAAAATATTCTAAACAAACTCGATGAACTATCAGAAAAAATCCAACAGGAAGATGTGTTCATTTTTTATTATGCAGGGCACGGCAGTATGGTAGATAACCGCTTCTTTTTCATTCCTTCAGAAAGCGCGAGGTTATATGATCTGTCTTCGTTGCAGAAAGAAGCAATCGAAGCCAGTACCCTTCAGGATAAACTGAAAAATATAAAGGCATTGAAACAATTGATTGTGATGGACGCTTGTCAGTCGGGAGGGTCTGTAGAACTCCTGGCCACCCGTGGTGCCGTTGAAGAAAAAGCCATAGCACAACTTTCCAGAAGTGCGGGCATACATGTTATGGCTTCGGCCGGCAGCGAACAGTTTGCGACTGAGTTTGCTGAATTAGGTCACGGACTTTTCACCTATCTGCTTATTAAAGCCTTGCAAGGCGATGCCGATGGTGCGCCTAAAGATGGTAAGGTCACCATCTATGAATTGAAGTCATACCTGGACGATCAGGTTCCTGAGATGACACAGAAGTTGAAAGGAAAGCCACAGTATCCGTATACATTTTCACGTGGTCAGGATTTTCCGGTAGTCATTGAAAATGAAAAATAGTCTTGTTAAAAACTCGATGCTTTTTCAGAAACTCCTGAAAACAAATAGAAATCCTGAACTGAGAAAACCTCAGTTCAAATCAGGAAGTTCATCTATAGAACGAATTTTAATATTCCGGTAAAAAACTTCTGCAGACTCAGATTGAAGTTGAATTTTTCCTTTGGTTAATGCTGTCTCCTTACCAATCTCAGATTGCCTGGAATTTTGAAGCACCATCACGACCATACCATTCATTACATGAACACTGGTGTTTTCAAAACAATACAGATCAATCGTGTTCCATTCTCCAGTTCGGTTTTCTGCATCTGAATATTTTTTGCAATGTCTGCCCGATTTAGAATCCTGACTAAAGGTTATCAATGTACCGGATGGATCATATTGAAAAATACTGTCTTCGTTCATGGTTGATTTGATGTCGAAGATAGCTCCGGCAACACCCCAGTAATCTCCGCAATCACCTTCCTGTATTTGAAACTCCTGTGACCTTAACCAATAGCCATCACCTTTACCATGTTCTCCAACACCGTGGTACAAAAGTCCGCTGTCTCTTCGGTCAGAATCTTTTTCCCTTGGATACCATTTTAGCTCACCCCATTTGAATTGAAGTTGCAGGTGGTAATTTTCAAATTCGCGTTGGGTTGAAATGCCTCCCCAGATCTGTCCCGATATTCTTAATACCTTTTCACCTTCATGATAAACAATTTTAAAAACGCTCGTGTCGACATTTAATCCAAGTGGCTGATAAACCGTGGTGTCGTTTTGAATTCGCTGAGCACCTAAATACGTATCCCAACCTTCCAGACTTGAGCCATCAAACAGAACCTCCCAATTTTCCTTTGGCGAAGGTGAACAGTTTACCAGGATGAATAAAATATAAGTAGCGAAAAATACACTTTTCACTTTATTCATCCTGGCAATCATAATCAGTGGTTTATTTCGTCCAAACAGCACCTACTCCGGCACTCCACAATTTTGTATTGAAGGTTGGAATTTCATTATTCAAAAGTTCATTGCCTCTGGCTTGAAGCACTGCCCACTGTGCATTCAGCTCTCTCTGCCGATCAAGTGAAGGCTTATTTACTTTAGGGATATCGCTTTCTGTTGCATTGATCAAAAACAGATAATTGGCTGTGAACTTATTGGGAAAATTCTCAACATCATCATAGGCCTTTGACTTTCTCTGAATCATGTCTTCATCCCATTGTTTCATTTTTTGAGACAAAATCTGTCCTTCTTTCTTAAGCGCACTATATTTTTCATCCGCAGGCAATGTGGATAGCAGCTGATCGAGTTGTTTGCGTTTACCATCCAACGTAATAATCATCTGATGCATCTTATTCACCTCTGCCTCCATGCCACTCATCATAGTATGATACTCCTGATAGGTTTTTGCATCCGTAGGATATAATGGGTTGGCAAGAATTTCAAAATTTGCCGTGGTGGTTTGATCACCCTTCTTTAATGTAATTGAATACTTTCCAGGCGATGCCTTATGGCCACGGAAGCTGCTTTCAATATAAACACCGGGCACGCTTATAATAGTCGGATAGCGCAAGTTCCACACAAAACGATTAAGCCCTTTTGATTTACCTAACAATGGATCTGATGATTGTGCGCTACTGATTGTGTCTTTCACTGAACTAAATGATCGAACGAGATTGCCCTGTGCATCTTTTATTTCCATCATCAGACTTTCAGTGCTTTTCACTTCTGGCAGTTGATAATAAACAACCAGTCCCGTGGCAGGATTCACTCCCACGTAAGGATTAGTACCATCCGCTGAGTTTCCATCCATTTCACTATAACCATTTACCAACATCGGATTTTCAGGTTGGAAAAGTTTAAAGCCTTCTTCACTTTTATACTGACGGATCAGACTTAGGTCATCTAAGACCCAGAATGATCTTCCTGAAGTGGCTGCAATAAGATCTCCCTGATGAACACGTAAATCCGTAATTGGAGTTACTGGCAAGTTCAATTGAAATGGTGTCCATTCTTTGCCACCATTCCATGAAATATAAATACCAGTTTCGGTGCCAGCATAAAGTAAATCCTTGCGCTTATCATCTTCTCTTACTACCCGTGTGAACGCTCCATGGGGAATGCCTGAATCGATCTTCGTCCATGTTTTTCCATAGTCCGTTGTTTTATAAAGTCCCGGTGTGTGATCATTAAACTTATACCGTGTAGTAGCAATGTAAGCGGTCGCAGGATCGAATGGAGAAACTTCAATGGCATTGATCAAACACTCTTGCAATCCTGCGGGTGTTACATTTTGCCAGGTGGTTGCATTGTCGCGGGTCACATATACCAGGCCATCATCGCTGCCTGTCCAGATCACTCCTTTTTCGGTTGGAGATTCGATCACATAACTCAGCGTTCCATAATTTTCTGCACCTACTGCTTCATTCGTGTAAGGACCACCACCTTTACCTTGCTTCTCTTTTTCATTGCGTGTAAGATCGGGTGATACTTCGGTCCATGTTACGCCCATATCTTTGGTGCGCAACAAATATTGTGAGCCGTGATAAAAAGTCTCCGGTTCATGCTTCGACCAGATGATGGGCGCATTCCAATTATAGCGGTATTTAATATCCTTCGCATCCATTCCAAGATATTGAATGGGTGCCGCCATCACGCTGGTTCCGGCTTGTGCTTTTGTGTCTAATAATTCTATTGTTCCCTGATAACTGCCTCCCATTACATAGCGAGGATCATTGGGATCAAAAGCTAAAAATGCACTCTCTCCTCCTGCAGAAGAAGTCCAGCTTGCTGTGGTAATTCCACCACTGCCTAATTCCTGATTGGCAATTTTAACCGAAGTATTGTCCTGCTGACCCGCATATATATTGTAAGGAAAACTATTATCAACATTGATACGATAGAACTGTGCTGTTGGCATGTTGCTTTGAGTAGACCATGTCTTGCCAAAGTTTACAGAGATACCCGCACCACCATCATTGGCAATGACCATGTTCTTCGGGTTAGTTGGATTAATCCACAGGTCATGATAATCACCGTGTGTTCCGGAAAGATTCTCCCATGTTTTTCCACCATCGCGTGAACGTAATGCAGGTGCACTCAACACATAAATCGTGTTCTCATCTTTTGGATCGGTGAATAACTCAATGTAATACCATGCTCTTTGAATCAATCGGTGATCGTTGGTGACGCGCGTCCAATTTGCACCGGCATCGTTGGAAACAAACAAGCCTCCGAGTTCTTTATCAGAATCACTTTCTAAAAGCAGGTATACCTTGTTGGAATTAGAACGACTTACTGACACCGCCATCTTTCCTAACTCTTTCGGTAAGCCATTGTGAATTTTCTCCCACGTTTCACCGCTATCCGTTGATTTATATAGACCACTTCCTTCGCCTCCGCTGATTACTTTCCATGGCAAACGACCATATTCATTCATAGCAGCATAAAGAATGCGTGGGTTATTCATATCCATGGATAATTCCACACATCCGGTTTTATCATCTACATATAAAACTTTTTTCCAGGTAGTACCCCCATCAATCGATTTAAATACGCCACGATCTGAGTTTCCATAAATAGCACCTTGTGCGGCCACATAAACGACATTCGGATCTTTAGGATGAATGGCAATACGGGAAATTTGTTGTGTTACATCCAATCCCATTTTCTTCCAGGTCTTTCCGGCATCGGTAGATTTATAAACGCCATCACCATGATGCGTCATCACACCGCGAATGGCATGTTCGCCCATTCCCACATAAACTACATTGGGATCGCTTTCAGAAACAGCAACAGCTCCTACAGATCCGGTCTTAAAAAATCCATCGGAAATGTTATTCCAGGTGAGGCCCATGTCTTCTGTTTTCCAAAGACCACCACCCGTGGTGCCCATATAATAGGTGGTGATGTCGCCAACTACACCTGTGGCGGTATTGGATCGGCCTCCCCGAAAGGGACCAATGCTTCTCCACTTTACTGATTTGAAATAATCATTGAGATCAGCGGAAGCTGATGCCGGTGCCGGGGTTGCCGTTTGCGTTTTCTTGCGCTGCGCATCCGCTGCGAAAAACAACATTAATGAAAGCGCGAAAAGGGTGATTCTCTTTATCATGGATTTAGGGATATTATGATTGAAAGATATATAATATTTGCTCTGCTGAATGGTCTCAGTAAAATCAATTAACCGGATTCTGTTTGATCGGTATCCGGTTAATCTAAAAGGTTGAAACGAGCATACTCATTGTTTACCATTACTTTAACACACCTAGCTCTTTACCTACTTCTGTAAACGCCTGAATCGCTTTATCAAGATGATGACGATCATGAGCCGCTGAAATCTGTACGCGAATTCTTGCCTTGCCTTTGGCCACCACCGGAAAGAAGAAGCCGATTACATAAATTCCTTTTTCGAGAAGCTGCTCAGCAAATTTCTGAGCGAGTGGCGCTTCATATAACATGATAGGAACAATAGGATGCACACCCGGCTTAATGTCGAAGCCGGCAGCGGTCATTTTTTCGCGGAAGTATTTTGTGTTTTGTTCCAGCTTATCGCGCAACTCGGTAGTTTCAGAAAGCATGTTGAACACTTCTATAGAAGCACCGGTAATAGACGGTGCTAATGTGTTGGAAAATAAATATGGTCTTGAGCGCTGGCGCAGCATTTCAATGATCTCTTTGCGACCGGAAGTAAAACCACCCGATGCACCACCCAGTGCCTTGCCTAATGTGCCGGTGATAATATCTACACGACCGATTACTCCGCAATATTCTGGAACCCCGCGACCGGTTTTACCGATGAAACCCGAAGCGTGACATTCATCCGTCATCACCAGCGCTTCATATTGATCGGCCAGATCACAAATCTTATCCAGTTGGGCAATGGTGCCATCCATGGAAAATGCACCATCAGTAACAATAATAATCTGATTGGCTCCGGCTTTTCTGGCTTCATCCAGTTGCACTTTCAGATCATCCATGTCGTTATGCTTGTAGCGATAGCGCATGGCCTTGCACAAGCGCACACCATCAATGATCGATGCATGATTCAGTTCATCAGAAATGATGGCATCTTTTTCTCCGAACAAAGGCTCGAACACACCTCCGTTGGCATCAAAGGCAGCCGCATATAATATCGTATCTTCTGTACCGAGAAATTCTGAGATCTTTTTTTCCAGTTCCTTGTGGATATCTTGTGTACCGCAGATAAAACGTACGGATGACATACCAAATCCATGGGTGTCAATCGCTCGCTTGGCTGCTGCAATCACCCGCGGGTGCGATGACAGGCCCAGATAATTATTAGCGCAAAAATTTATTACTTCTTTTCCATCCTGAGTTTTAATATCAGCTCCTTGCGGAGTTACAATAATTCTTTCCTTTTTAAACAGTCCGGCTTCGCGAATGGAATCCAGTTCTTTTTGCAATACGGGTTGAAGTTTTTTATACATATGTGCTAATCAGTTTTCGGTTTGGGTTTCATAACTGGTCGGGCAGCTGCAGACGTACTCGTCTTTGGTGCAACAGCTACTTCCTGTGTTTTCAACAAATACTTTCTGCGCAATGGATTAACAAGATAAAGTTTCTGTGCAGTGAAACTAGCCGGGCTCATCTTTTCGAATAATGCATTCCATTCATTCCAGAGGGCAGGCTCAGCCACACGAAATGGTTCGCTGTCTATTTTTTTGCTGGTCAGATATTCTTCAAAAGTCATGACGCAAATCTACAAATCGTAACTTCGTAAATCGTACATCATAAATTTTAATAACTTCGCCCCGCATTCGATTGATTAAATGAAAAAAACAAAGATTTTACTCATAGGCGCTGGTGGTCAGTTAGGCTCTGAACTTACCCAGGGGCTCTGGAAAATATATGGTCAGGAAAATATAATTGCTTCCGATATCAAAGATGCTGAAGGTGTATTAAAAGAAGGGCCTTTTGAAAAATTTGATGTCATGGAACATGATACATTGATTGAACTCATCCGTAAACACGAAATCACACAGATTTATCATCTTGCTGCGGTGCTTTCAGCCAAAGGCGAGAAGGAACCACGCCTGGCCTGGCACTTGAATATGGAAAGTCTTCTTTATGTTCTGGAGGCAGCTCAGGAATTAAAACTTGATAAAGTATTCTGGCCTAGTTCAATCGCTGTATTTGGTCCAACCTCTCCAAAGCAAAATACACCTCAGAACACCATCATGGATCCCACGACCGTCTATGGCATTACCAAACTTGCCGGTGAGCGCTGGTGCGAATATTACTCTAAAAGATATGGAGTGGATGTGCGCAGCCTTCGATACCCCGGTCTGATCGGATACAAAACACCTCCGGGTGGTGGCACTACCGATTATGCCGTTGATATTTATTTCAAAGCACTGAAAGAGAAAAAGTTTGAGAGCTTTCTTGCTGCCGAAACCTACTTGCCCATGATGTATATGGATGATGCGGTGAAAGCCACCCTTGATCTGATGGAATCTCCTGCTGATAAAATAAAGGTTCGCTCCAGCTACAACATTGGTGCGATGAGTTTTTGTCCGGCTCAGATTGCAGCATCCATCAAAAAACATATTCCTGATTTCACAATCACCTATAAACCAGACTTTCGTCAAGGCATTGCAGATTCATGGCCCAGGTCAATTAATGATTCTGTGGCCCGGCAGGACTGGGGCTGGAAACATCAGTTCGGACTCGATGAAATGACAGAAGATATTTTAACAAATCTCAAGAAGTTACCAGAACTATCAGACTGATCGAAAGAACAGGCATTCTGACCCGAAAATCAAAATTCGTGTTCGAAAATTGCCATATTTGCGAGGCTTTAAACGAGAACCAAACCTACACATGAAGTATAAACGTATCCTCCTCAAACTCAGCGGTGAAGCGCTGATGGGCTCAAAGAATAGCAACATTGATCCGGCCGTGCTCGAACAATACTCGGCAGAAATAAAAGCAATAAAAGAGCAAGGAGTAGAGATTGCAATTGTAATCGGTGGTGGAAATATTTTTCGAGGTGGCCAGGCCGAAGCACTTGGTATCGACCGCGTGCAGGGCGACTACATGGGGATGCTGGCCACAGTAATTAATGCAATGGCCCTTCAAAGCGCATTGGAAAGACACGGCATGTATACACGATTGATGGCTGGTATAAAAATGGAACAGGTATGCGAACCTTTTATCAGGCGGAGAGCCATTCGCCACCTGGAAAAAGGAAGGATTGTAATATTCGGTGCAGGAATAGGAAATCCATATTTCACCACCGATTCTACAGCCAGTTTACGTGCCATTGAAATTCAGGCAGGTGTTGTGCTGAAAGGAACCCGTGTCGATGGCGTATATGATAAAGATCCTGAAAAATTTTCGGATGCAGTGCGCTATCATCAGCTGAGTTTTCAGGAAGCCTATCAGAAGAAACTTAATATCATGGACATGACGGCCTTTACGCTTTGCCAGGAGAATAAACTTCCGATCATTGTTTTTGACATGAACAAGAAAGGTAATTTGCTTAAGGTTGTAAAAGGAGAAGACGCAGGAACGTTAATCAGCTGATAACTATAAATTTCATTCTTATGGAAGAACTTGAATTATTTCTGGAAGACGCAAAAGATCAAATGAATAAGGCTATCATGCATGTAGGTCATGAGTTGGCCAAGATCCGTGCAGGAAAAGCAAACCCCTCCATGCTCGACAGCATTCAAGTGTCATATTATGGAGTGATGAGCCCGCTGTCACAGGTGTCATCCATTACTTCACCCGATGCACGCACCTTGTTTATCAAGCCCTGGGAAAAAGGATTGATTCAGGAAATTGAAAAAGCAATCATGGTGGCTAATATCGGACTCACTCCGCAAAACGATGGTCATCAGGTTATCATCAACATTCCGATGCTCACCGAAGAAAGAAGAAAACAACTTGTAAAACAGGCAAGTCATGAATGTGAACACGGCAAAGTAAGTGTGCGCAGCATCCGGAAGGAAACCAACGAACAGCTAAAGAAGGTTAAAGGCGTTTCGGAAGATGATGTTAAGAATGCAGAAGATATTGTGCAGAAACTTACCGATGAATCAATCACAAAGATTGACGCCCTGCTGAAGAAGAAAGAAATTGAGATCATGACCGTATAATTGTCAATTGACAACGAACAATTGACAATGGGATAACCCATTAATTGAGAGACTGTACTCATTGTCCATTTTAAAATTGTCAACTGTCAATTGATTTATGCATCCTATCCTTTTTGAATCCGGATCCATCACCATTTATTCATACGGATTTTGTATTGCAGTTGGAGCGTTGTCTGGATTCCTTTACATGTATCTGCAAGGGAAAAAGGAATTCGGGTTAACCTTCGATCAAAGCAACAACCTGTTTATCATGCTCGTGCTGGCAGGAGTGATTGGTGGTAAGGTGTTCCTTATTTTTGAAGACCCCTCACTATACCTGCTCAATCCACGGAAACTGATTTCAGGAAGCGGCTTTGTTTTTTACGGCTCTCTGTTGCTGGCCATTCCCGTTATGCTATGGTATTTCAAAAAAATAAAAGTTCCGATACTGGGTATGCTTGACGTGATGGCCATAGTAACCTGCATCGTACACGGCTTCGGGCGCATCGGATGTTTTATGGCCGGTTGTTGCTATGGCCTTCCGACCGACAGTTTTTTAGGAGTAATTTTTACAGATACAAAATGCCAGGCCGAACCATTGAATACCTCGCTGCATCCTACTCAGCTCTATGAGGCAGTTTTCATCTTCAGTTTAATGGCTGCGTTATGGTTATTTAAATCAGGTAAAAAGTTTGAAGGTCAGTTGTTTCTTATTTATCTGATGGCCTATGCATCGGGCAGAGGCGTGCTGGAACTTTTCAGGGGAGACATTGAAAGGGGTTTTATCATTGATAATATACTATCCAACTCGCAGTTTATTTCTTTGCTTGTCATTGCTGTTGCTTCGTTTTTCTATGTTAGATTGAGTAGAAAGAGTAAATTGCTTACACTAAATAAACCATAGTCATGGAATCAGATAGCTTCATCAGAAAGACTGCACGCACTACTATGAAAGTTGTAAAGCGAATTTTAATTATCGCCCTGGTATTAGGCATTGCCACACTGGCTTTCCTGTATTACGGTGCTTATGAGCGTGGAGTGATGGCCGGCAAGGTACTTCGCATCACCGAAAAAGGTATGGTTTTCAAAACCTATGAAGGTAAATTAAACCTTGAATCTTTTGGTGCACTTAAAGGCGCAAGTCCCATCGCAGAAACATTTGATTTCTCCGTAGAGTCTGATCAAACCGAAATAATAAAACAACTTGAGGAAGTCTCATTAAGTGGTGAGCGTGTTAACTTACATTTTGTAAAAAGATATGCGCAATTCCCGTGGCGGGGCGACACAAAATATTTCATTGAAAAAGTTGAACGTGAAACCAATCCGAAATAATGTCAGCTTCAACCACTATTATTCTCTACGGCTCTTATGGCTACACGGGTAAAATCATTGCACAGGAATGCAAAGAAAAAAATCTTAATGTCATTCTTGCAGGACGCAATAAAGAGGCACTTCAAAAGCAAAGTGAAGAAACAGGATATCCGTTTGAGGTCGTTGACATTTCTGATTCCTCCTGCATTAAAAAATCTCTTGAAAAAAGGTGCGGTGGTAATTCACTGTGGCGGACCATTTCAATATACCGCCAAAGCCATGGCAGATGCATGCCTTGAAACAAAAACTCATTATACTGACATCACAGGCGAACATCAGGTTTTTGAATTACTGGCAGGATATGATCAAAAAGGAAAAGCAGCCGGTATTATGATCATGCCGGGTACCGGTTTTGATGTGGTGCCTTCCGATTGCCTTGCCCTTCATTTGAAAAATCGTTTGCCTTCTGCCACACATCTTCAATTGGCTTTTACCATGTCGAAAGGGAGGTCTGTCCCGAGGTACATCAAAAACAATGACTGAAGGCCTGGGCAATGGAAGTCTGATCCGCAAAGAATGGAAAACTGACATCCATCAATCTGGGCGAAAAAGTTCTTGAGATGTTGACTTTGGCTCTTTCAAAACAACAACATTAAATATTCCGTGGGGAGATATTTCAACTGCCTGGAGGAGTACAGGAATTCCAAACATTGAAGTATACACCGGTGCAACTGACATCCATGATCAGGAATGCTAAAATGAGTAAGTATTTCAATTGGTTGCTTGCGCATGCGTTGGGTAAAAAAGTACATGCTGAAAAAAATTGATCAGAAAGCCCGCAGGCCCCAGCGAAGAAAAAAGAAATACCGGTCGCAGTTTTCTATGGGGAAAAGTCTGGGACGCAAATGGCAAAGAATGTGTAAGCCAACTCGAAACCGTAAGTGGCTATACCCTTACAGCAAAAACCGCTGTATTGATTGCAGAAAAAATTCATGAGTGGAAATTTCAAAACCGGTTATCAGACTCCGGCTATGGCCTATGGCGCTGATCTGATCATGGAGATAGATCAGACCAAAAGAAAAGATATATAGATTTCAATGTCAGTTCGCGTCCTTAAACCAGGTGAGCTTTGCTGACTCAACGTTAGTCCGGTAGCTACTCCACTCCTTTAAAAAGAAAGCATTAACCTGATCAACAAACTCGTTAGTAAGTTGTTCAGCAATTTCGACACGCTGGACATCCTGAACAGACGGTTTTGACAATCTCGCCCTTAAAGTTTGTTGTGCTTCCGAAACTTTTGATTGCGCGGTAACCAGGAAAGAACTCCAGGCACCTACCTGCTTTGCAGGTCGGGACCCAACTGCCGACTCATTTAACTTTTTAAGTTCTGCTTTGATCGATTCCGAATTATTGCGCAATTCATCACCGCCCTTAGTTTTATGATCCTTCAATTGAAGAAGGATTTTATCAACCACATCATTGGTATCCTTCAATCTGGTAAGTGTCAATGAAAGTTTTTCACTGACCTTATCAAGACGCTTAAGAATGGCATGATGTTCCTCATCAACTTCCTTTGAATATTCAAAACGTGGATCAGGAATCACCTTCACGTAAGTGGAATCTTTACTTCCCGAATAATTCAAAACAACCTTATACTTACCGGGCATCGCTAAAATTCCTTTTGCCTCCGGGTCATCCCAACCTCCTGGTAACCGGGCAATCTTTTCATCCAGTCTCCATGAAATGTAATTTAAACCTGAATCGATTTGTGTTGAAGTAATGGTCTGGATCAATTCATTTTTTTCATTGAACACATGACCTGTTATCTGCTTCTTTTCTTTATCGGAAACAGGTGCTTTCACATAAAAAGGAATTACTGATTCACCAAACGGCCGGTTTTCACCTTCAAACGTTGTGTGAAATCCTGTCCAGATATTTCCTGGAGGCGCAATGAAAATTCCCTTCACCTGCACCACATCGTTCACAGGAAACACCGTAAAATCTTTACTAACTCCGGCTGCAATTTTTCGCAGCGAAATTAAATCATCCAGAATCCAGATTGCTCTTCCAAACGTTCCAATTATAAGTGCCGACTCTCGTTGCTGAATTGCCAGGTCCATCGTAGATACTGAAGGAAATCCATTTCTCACCTGTGTCCAGGTTTTCGCTTCATCAATGCTAATCCATAAACCATTTTCTGTTCCTGCAAAAACAAGTTTAGGCTCAACCGGATCTTGCATAACCGTAAGTGCATAACCCTTCACTTTGGTGGCATCCACCACGCGTTCCCAGGTTCTGCCAAAATCTTTTGTGCGCCAGATATAAGGATTGAAATCACCTTTGCGATAATTATTTGCAACCACCCAAGCTTCTGCTTTATTATACTGCGATGCTCTTATCTGGGCAATCCAGCTTTCCTTTGGTAATCCCTTAATATTTACAGTAAGTTGATTCCAGGTCTTACCTCCATTCTGAGTGAGTTGAACATTGCCATCATCGGTGCCTATCCATATAATTTGAGGATCCAATATACTCGGTGCAATACTGAGGATAGAATTATATATCTCCGCGCCTGATGCATCAATCGTCAAACCTCCGTAATCCTGCTTCTGATGTTCCGGATTATTGGTAGTAAGATCTGGAGAGATGATTTGCCAGGTTGCCCCTTTGTCAGTAGTCTTATGCAGAAACTGACTACCATAATATGCCACATTATTATTAAGTGGATCTTGTGCAAACCCGGCATTCCAGTTAAAGCGCAACCGGGTTTTGAGGTCAGGTGCCGGTGGACTGATACTCAGATAGTAGCCAGTTAATTTATCATATCGATAGAGATCGCCATTCTGTGATGTTCCATAACCAAAACGTGAACTTGCCGAATCCGGAGAAATATAAAAACCATCGCCACCGACTAAATATTGCCAGTATAAGGTGCGTATACCTCCTCGCTTCCACACATAACCAGGTCCAGACCAGTTTCCATTATCCTGTAAACCTCCATACACATTATAAGGTGTATCGTTATCCACATTGATGTGATAGAATTGTCCTATAGGAATTGACTCTGGAAAATACCAGCTCTTTCCTTTGTCATGGGTGATTCCAATTCCCCCATCACCCCCGATGATAAAAAAAGACGGATCGCTGGGATCGATCCAGAAAGCATGGAAGTCAGCATGAATTCCTTTTGTTTCATCAGCAGGAATCATTGGTTCTGCTATAAAACTTTTGCCGCCATCCTCACTTACCGTCAAGGGTTGATAAATATTATAGAGACGATTTTCATCTTTCGTATCAACCGCTATGTCCTGAAAATAAAAAGGACGGTTATTCGTAAATTTCGGATTGTCATTAATCATCTGCCAGTGAAGTCCTCCATCCTCACTGCGATATAAAGCATTTTTGATTGCCTCCACCTTTGCATACACCCTGTTCGGATTGCTTCTTGCAATGGCGATTCCTATCCGACCCAGTTCACCGGTGGGTAAACCATTTTCAACGCCTTGCTTCTTCCAGGTAGTTCCTCCGTCATAAGTAAGGTATAAGCCAGAACCTGGGCCACCAGAAGTAAAACTATATGGTGTTCTGCGGTGCTCATACATTGCCACAAAAATCTTGTTTGGATTGAACGGATCCATCACCATATCGCCCACGCCAGATTGATTGCTTATAAATAAAATCTTCGACCAGGTAATTCCACCATCGGTGGTTTTATAAACACCACGATGATTATCGGGTGTGAAAGGATCGCCCATTACTCCAGCATATACCGTATTTGGATTTAATGGATCTACAATAATTCTATGGATCGCTTTTGTATTTTCCAGGCCTGCTCTTTTCCACGTTTTACCTGCATCCAGACTTTTAAATAATCCCAATCCAAGGTTTATGGAATTTCGGGGATTTCCTTCACCGGTTCCGACCCATATCACAGCAGGATTATTTTGCTGTATTGCTATTGCACCAATATTGATGGTGGGATTTTCATCAAAAATACTTTTCCAGGCACTGCCACCATTTTCAGATTTCCATACGCCACCTGAGGCGGCACCAACATAAATAATTTTAGTGTTACTATGCACTACATCAATTGCGGTAATACGGCCACTCATGTTAGCGGGACCGACATTACGGATTTTCAAGTTTCGGATATACCTCGTGTCAAGCCGCTGAGCTGAAAGTTCAAAGGCTGCCAGAAAAGTCAAAGAGAGGATAATTATTCGGCTAAAATTGGATTGCACCACAGGACAAAGAATCAGGTCTGAATATTTATTGAATTTGCTACTTTGATTTTTCACTTTCCAGTCTAATGGCAAATAAAAGAGGCCACCACTTTCCTGTAACGAGCAGAAGTCCGCTTTTCTTTTCATATGCGATTCCATTAAGAACATCGGCTGATGGATTTTTCTGATTGGCTTCTCTTGCGAGTTGAGTAAGATCCAACCTGCCGACAACCTTACCATCCGTTAAGTTAATCTTTAAAACTTCATTGGTCATCCACCGATTCGCATACAGAAAACCATCTATAAATTCCAGCTCATTTAGTTTATCGACCGAGATTGATCCCTGTTTAATGTTTATCACCCTGACTTCCTTGAGTGTTTCAGTATCAAGAAAATGAATCCTGTCAGTGCCATCACTTATAATAAGATTTTTCCCATCATGTGTAATGCCCCATCCCTCATGATCATATTGAAATTCATTTATCTTTTGAAATGTGTCTATATCATACACAAAACCCACATTCCCCTTCCAGGTCAGCTGGTAAACTTTTTTATTGAGAATAGTTATTCCCTCACCAAAATATTGATCACTCAACAATACTTTTTTGTCTTGCTTACCCGATGTGAGTTCCACTTCTGCAACCCAGGAAGCACCTTCCTGGCCTGTGCTTTCAAAGAGTCTTCCATATTCAATCACCAGACCTTGTGTAAAAGCTGATGTATCATGGGGAAATATTTTGACCACGGTATAGGGAATAGTGGCAACATCCATTTTTGATTTGCAGGATACACCTGTAAATCCAATTGAAAAAAATATAATAATTGCCCTAATAGAAAAACTCATGATCTCAATCTGATTGATCATTGAATGGAAATTAGATACTCATTTTTACTTACAAGTTTACCAAAGGACTTCAAATTATATCCTTTATCACTGGCAAAAATTTCAAATGAAGCAGCACTTGCAGCGTCAACACAAACCAATAATCCACCGCTGGTTTGCGGATCGCATAATGTTAACAGAGACTCTGCACCTATGCCACTTACTTTATTTTGATAGCTGCTCCAGTTACGCATGGTATTGTCAGGATATATCATGGCAGATGCATAATGTGAAATGTTCTTCAATAACGGTATGCCGGCATATTCAATTTCAGCGGATAGGTTACTTCCTTCACAGACTTCAATTAGATGTCCCAGCAACCCAAAACCAGTTACATCGGTTAGTGCATGGACATAATCAAGTTGACCTAATTCTTTACCAAGATCGTTGAGTTGAGTCATCACACGAACAGCCTCATCAAAATCATCAGAAAGAGCAAGCCCACGCTTCAGTGCGGTGGTAACCATTCCTACTCCTATGGGTTTGGTAAGATAAAGTAAATCGCCCTCACAGGCCGTGCTATTCTTCTTCAGGCTTTCTTTACGCACAATACCTGTTACCGCAAGACCAAATATTGGCTCAGGACTGTCAATACTATGACCGCCTGCCAAAGGAATACCCGCCTTTGCACACACAATTCTGCTTCCTTCCAATACTTGCTGTGCTACCTCCTCAGATATCTTCCCAATCGGCCAGCCCAGAATAGCAATCGCCATGATAGGCGATCCACCCATGGCATATACATCACTGATCGCATTGACTGAGGCAATTTGCCCAAACGTAAACGCATCATCTACAATGGGCATAAAAAAGTCAGTGGTGCTGATCACGCAAGTGCCATCTCCGAGATCAAAAACGGCAGCATCATCTTTTGATTCATTACCTACAAGCAAATTTGAAAATTGAGATTTTACCTGATCTGTATGAAGAATTTTGTCCAGTACAGCCGGAGAAATTTTGCAGCCACATCCTGCACCGTGGGAGTATTGAGTGAGTTTGACTGAATCCATATTACAAAATTAAGACAGACGCAATTTTAGCCGTGAGGTTATTCGGCTATGTGCGTTTGATAAAAAACTGATTTCAATAATTACACATTGTAGTTAAACTTCATAAGCAATTGTGTATCTCATTATGAAGACAGCCGCAGCAATTTAATATCTCCTGATAGATCTTAATTTGATCAGACCTCCGTTGATTCCTTCACGTGTTCTACATCAGTGAGAACTTCTGAATGTTCAGTATGGGCAGTTTCACCCTCGTGTGCATTCCTGCTTTTCACTTCAGCCAACTCACTTTTTACAGTTTCTGATTTGGAGTCTTCAGTGTAATAACCGTGACCTTTCGATTGTTTTTTACCATTAGCAGCAACCATTACATTCTTTAAAATGCCATCATGGGCTATTTTATTGATTGCATCAATCTCCTCTGAATTACTGAAATTCAATCGGATTAAAAGCAAATTAGTGTCAGCATACATTCCCACTATTACCGGATCATACACCACACCAAAAGGAGCATTGTCAATAATCACATAATCATAGCGCTCTTTTGCCTGATTAAAAAAATCTTTCAACACACCATTATTCAACAACTCGGATGAACTATCGTGAGGTGAACCAGAAGCAACAAAACTCAAATTTGGAATTTCAGTTGATCTTATTATCTCTTCCAAAGAATTTTTACCTTGCAAATAGTCGCTTAATCCAATTTCGGCTTCCTGGTTCAAAATTTTATGAAGCCTGGATTTCCTCAAATCACCATCAACAAGTAAAACCTTTTTCTTACCTCCAGCGAAAACGATGGCTAAATTCAGAGCTACAAAGGATTTACCCTCACCAGATATATAGGAATGGACTGCCAATACTTTTCCCTGAACATTTTGAAAAAAATATTCAAGATTCAATCGTAACCCTCTAAAAGATTCAGTAATAGCCGACCGTGGATACTGGTACGCGGCCATTTCTGTTTTGTACTTATTTAATGTGATGGTACCGACCATCGGAACAATCAGACGTGCAGAGATATCTTCCACATCAGTCAAAACCCCGGTTGCGAGTTCCTTCACTAAAACGACAAAGAATGCAACAAAAAGACCTCCAAAAAATCCAATCATCAAATTCAGTAACAAGATAGGTCCCATTAGTGAAGCAATACCTGTATCCGATGGATCTAAAATCTGAGCATCCGGATTATTTGATGCCTTGGCTATTTCCGCTTCTGCTCTTCTCTGCAACAGGAATGTGTACAATTCATTATTGAGGTCAAAATTTCTCTTGATGCCAATTAAGTTCTGCTCTGTTTTAGGAAGTCTTGACAATTGAGAATTAACAGCTCTTTGTCTTTCATTCAAACTTTGCAATTCAACATTTGAATTGGAAATCAGATTCTCAACGTTTTCCTTCAAGCTTTTTTGAGTATAATTAATTTCATTCGTTAGTGAAATCAATACCGGGTTTCGCTCCTGTGCAGTGTAGGAGAGTACCTCACGCTTTACATAAAGTTCATTAAGACGTATGACTTTCAAATTCAAGGCTTCATCTGTTACTCCAACTAAGGAAGGAGCCATAAGGTCCTTATTCTGATCACGGTTTTCCAGGTAGTATTTCAGATTATTATAATACTCAAGCCTTAGCCCAACATTGGCCCGCTCACTCTCAATTTGTTTCAATTGCTCAACAACTGAACTTGCCTCCTGACCTAAATCGACTGTTCTATTTTCTGCCCTGAAACTCGTAAACTTATCACCTGCAATTTGTAATGATTGATTAACTCCTGTGATCTGGTCATCAATGAATTTGATGGTATTATTTGCCATCCGGTTTTTTTCATCCAACCCAAATTGAATGTAGACTTTACCTAATTGGTTTAGATAATCAACATCCCGGGCCAAAGTAGAGGTCAATAACTCAACATTGATAAGATTTGATAATCCATCCTCTGGTTGTTTCACCATGAGTGAGTTTTTATAGCTTAGTGCCAAATCACCTAAATTGTTAAATACCAGCTCGAATTCTTCTCCTACTACGACTGGTCTATCTGGTCTTTTAACAAGGGAGAAATGAAAAAAATCATTATGAAATGATTCTCCGAATTTTAATTGCTTGTCAAATTTTATCTGAACACTGGCTCCATTTTTTTTTGTTACCGTTCTGTCACATTCAACACTATAAGAATCTGAGGATACTGTTTTTATAATCAAGGGAACGTTTTCCAATTGAGAACTTTCGCTTACCTGCTCAATGATGTAGGGATCATTTCCATAGACATCTTTATCCTTAAATAAACCTTTCTCAGACCATGAATATCTCCAATTAAGATACTGAACTGCCTTTAAATTAAGATTGTAGGACTTTAATACTCCAACCTGATCCTGAATGGCTGCACTACCAGAATTAGAATCCAGTTGCCGAAAAACATTATCAAGATCAGACGACTTATCACTTTTGATCAGAATGGTTGTTGATATCTTATAATACGGAGGTACGATATTTTTATAAATAAATGCAATCAGAACTCCTATAGAACAGAAGACAACAAATAAATACCAGTTTCTGAGGATCTTTGACTTTAATGCTTTTAGTGTTAAGCCTTCTGTTTCGGATGGGATCAGACGTCTGTCAGTAACTTGATTTACTTCCATTGAGTTTGAGTTAATTGTCTTGAACATAATTGAGGACCAATAAAAACGTAGTAATTGATGACAGCACCAATGTATAGATTGGCAATCTCAATTCTAGATTCTTAAACTTTGCCGGCTGTACAATCACTATATCATTTGGCAGTATATTATAGGCAACAGAATTTAAGGATTCGGCACTATTTAAATTGAGTTTAAAGGTTTGACTCTTATTTCCAAATTGCCTTATCACTAATACATTGTCCAAAGCTGATGTGTTTTTAGTTCCATTCGCCATACTGATTAAATCCATTACCGTAAAATCAGGATTGTAATTAAAATAGACTCCTGGATCGAACACCTCGCCTAAAATTGTTACTTTATAATTCAATAATCTCACTTTAGCTGTTACATCTTTTAAATACTGATTTGCTTTCGACTCGATCTCCAATTCACATTCGGGAAAAGTCATTCCAACAACATTAATTTTTCCAATTGAGGGTAAGGTTATGAAACCATCAACGTCAACCATATATCCATAAATGTACTGACCGGATTGAGTACTCCATACATTAAACATCATTGATCCCTGAGAACCGGCACCAGCGGTGGATGGATTATAAATCTCATTTAACTGGACATTCGGTGAAATTATACTAACAAAGAGATTATCATTTATTTTAATACGGTAGCGATAATCCAACACAGATCTGGGCACCAGATTGGTTTCGCCCTCCAGGTCGTTTAATAAGGTTACATCTTTGGCCGAACGGCATGAACCTAAAACAGACAAAATGACTATCAAAATAAAAAACGAGTGTCTCTTTCGTGAGGGTTGTACAAAACCTTTTAACCAATTCATTAAGCCATTTTTAAAGTAAGAAAAAATCATTACCAAAGTCTAAAACGCAAAAGTACAATTTTGTGCTGAAGGTAAATCGAATTTTAAAATTTTTAGACCGGTCAAAAAGCGTTTTTGCGGGTATTTTTTCCAAAAATTGTCAGAAATATGATGTACAAATCCAAAGCAAAGTTCCAATGCTCGATATACCACAGATCATGTAATGTGCGGGCAACGTATTGATATTTGGTTTCGGTGGGACCTCTCCAGCCATTTACCTGAGCCCAGCCCGTAATTCCGGGCTTTATGTACTGACGCACCATATAGCTGGGAACTATCTGCTGAAATCTTTTATCCAGGTCTATCCGGTGTGGCCTGGGTCCTACGACTGACATGTCGCCATTAAACACATTGATAAACTGAGGCAATTCATCCAGACTGTATTTTCTGATAAATTTTCCAACGCGGGTAATTCTATCATCATTAAGGGAGGTTGACCTGGTTCCATCAGAAGGCTGGCTGCTATGCCGCATGGACCTGAACTTATAAATCAAAACCTGTGCTCCATTTTTACCACCTCGAACTGGTCTGTAAAAAACCGGGCCCCTGCTATCCAGCTTTATCGCAATAGCGATAACCAGGAAAATCGGGGAGGTTATCAACAAGGCGAAACTTGAAAATGCCAGATCAAAAATGCGCTTCCAGAATCTTGGAATATAAAAATCAAGAGGAACTTCGCGAATATTTACTACCGGAATCCCGGCAAGGTTCTTTAGTTCAAAATTACGGTTAAACAACGAATAATAATTAGCTACAACTGCCGGCCTCACTCCATTATATTCGGCAAGATTAACCAGTTCCCTGATCGTTTTCTCTTGCGCCAAATCAATGGTAATGATTACTTCGTTAAATGACGCGTCATTAAAAATTTTTTGAAAATCACTAACAGGACCTAGCACATTAAATCTTTCTGATTTTGTTTTATTATCGTCTAAAAAACCTATCAGCCTTCCCTGCCCAGGATTCAGTTTGTAGAATGTTTGAATTGCAGCACCAACCCTTCCTGCTCCTATAACCAGTATTTTCCTGTAAGATGGTCCGTCCTGGCGTATAGAAATTAAATATGTGTATAGGTAGGTAGCAGGGAATTTTAAAGCCAGGAAACACAAACTCGAACCAAGAAACATGGTTCTTGAGATGTCATCCATATTAAGTAGAACAATAAAAAGTGCCCCCAATGAAATGTATACGAAAAATTTTGTTAAGAGACTTTTTGTCCGCTTTCCGGTATTCTGAATGTCAAAAAAGGCCAGGTCCAGGTAAAAAATATAGGTGGCAATCCATATTCCATTTAACAGATAAAACAAGCCATTAAATTCCAGCCATTCATTGTAATGCAGCTTGGCAACAGTAGCTAAAGAAAGACTTAGCAGGAACAAGTCTATTAAGAGAAATAAAAAAATCAACGCACGGTTCCCTAACCTCATATGCAATCTGATTTGAAATAGTTTGGATTACTCCGATTCATTAAATTTAACCCAATACATCATGGTATAACTTCGCATACAATTTGGCGATATTAGACCATTGATAGTCTGAAAACACTCTACCCTGGCAATTTAAACCTATTTTATTCATTTCTTGAGGACTGGCCAGGGCGAACTTTAACTTTTCCGCCAGATCAACAGAGTCTTTGGTTCTGAAAAACAGCACTTCACTATCGTTGAAAACCTGCTTGTTTTCAGGGATATCGCTGGCAACAATTGGCGTACCTACAGAGGCAACCTCAAGCAACATAATGGACATGCCCTCTGTTTCTGAAGGAAAAATAAATAACTCGGCCTTATCAATAAGTGCAAGTAGAGTGGGAAGCGGGTTTACAAAGCCAAGAAAAAACACATTCAGGCCAACAGAAAGTTTTTTCAAAAGAACAAGATAGTCTTCACTGGTATGTAGATCGCCCGTAATAAATATCTGCCCCTGGTAGTTGATTTTTTGAAGTGCCTCAAGCATAGTATGGCAGCCTTTGATGCTCATCAACCTTCTTGCGGCAAATAGTAAAAATGGAGCATTCCAGTCTGCCTCCTTCGGCAGGAAAGATTTTGCACCTGCAATATTGAACTCCTCGGGTTTGATCTGGTTTATTCCATTGGGGATAAATCGTACTTCCCTATTGTACTTCTTATGATAGTATTCCGACAAGGGGTTGGAAATACACGTACAAACATCCGAGTATCTGATATATATATGCTCTACCAGGTGAAAAAATTGCCTTGCAAACCAATTCCACTTGTCTGATTTATACTGGGCTTCATGAGAGGTTGAGACTACCTTATATCGCAACTTAAAAAGCGGAGCGAAAAAAGTACTTTCTGTTTTATGCAGGTGCACAAGGTCTACTGTATTGAAAAAGAATAAATCGATGGCTGAAAAAAAGAAATAAATAAAAGAACCTGCCGCCCCGGGAACCCATTGCGTATACTGTTTTACCCGTACACCCGGAATGTGATTTTGTGCTGCAGGATCCTTAAAACAATAGACCGTTATGTCGAATTGATCCTTCAACTGCAATATCAAATTTTCTGCAACGCGGTCTGTTCCGCCACGCGAAGGGAATGTTTTAACTCCAAAAAATGCTATTTTTTTCATCTTTATATGATGCTTCTAACTTGAATAAGAAAACCTGTATATGCCGGGTACCTTACCTTTTACTGAGGGAACTCTATAGGGTAAATAATCCTGAAAGTTGATTTTTATCTTAAAAAGAAGAGGTTCAAAAGAAACATTGCATCTAATAGAGTCCTGAATCCCATGTAAGATTACTTCAATCAGTGGTGAATGAACCCTATTCATCCTATATCGATACTCGAAAAAAATAAAATTAATCGCTGAGCAACAGACTAAGACAGAAAACCGTGCTTCCGTCCTTAACATTTTTAAAAAAATCATGATCAAATAGTCAACAACAAGACATGCGAATTTAACAAGCAGAAATAGTTAAATCACTACTCTTTTAAATTTATTACGCAATGCGGGTAATAATCCGTTGATCTGGAGGCTTAAAATCTTATCAGTGGTAAGAGAGTTGATCATGATACGAGGCAGGGAAAAGGGATGCTTAAGATTTTCAGGAAAAATATTGGCCATTTTGATAGTTGTTGAAGTGGTGTAGGTGGTACTCTTCAATATTTGAATTTCCTTGTTTCCATGCGAGCCAAGCGGATAGCAAAAATGCTTTACTTCTTTATTAATGTGTGATTCGATGATTTTCTTTGATTGAGTTATCTCATAAGTCGATTTTTCCGCAGTTAAAGAATCCAGTGGAAAATGGTTAACAGTATGCGAACCAATGGTGACCAGAGGATCATTACTTAATTCGATTATTTGTTGCCAGGTTAATGAAAGTTCTTTGGTTTTTGCTGGTATCGCTTCTTCAATCCCGCTAAATAAACTACCAACAAGTGCAGATAGTTTTCCTTCGTCAGCATGAGCAAACCAGTTTCTGATTTTATTGAAGGCAATCTCCTTCTCTTTCATAGTTTCGGTACGAAAGGATACTTTATTTCCTTCCACTTCCAACTGTATCATGTCCCTATCCAAAACTAAATCCTCGAGCAGATACCACCACAATATGGCGTGGGAGTCGGGGAGGCATGTAGCTAAATAAATAGTAAAGGGCACATGGTGTTTTTTGAAAATCGGGTAGGCATACAGATAATTATCCACATAGCCATCATCAAAAGTGAAAACGACAAATTTGCGCCTTCCTGGCAATATGCCCTTGATTTTTAACAAGTCGTCAAGAGAAATAAATTCATAATTCCTCTTTTTAAAAAATACAATAACATTCTCAAGCTGTTCTGGAGATATTTCCAGACTCTTATGATTGTGAATTCTTGGCTTCCCGGTAATAGGCAAAACACGATGAAACATTAGAATCTGGCCCATACCACCGTAAATTGGACGGGTAAGCCTGTGCAGCTGACTGTAATAAAGAGGAGGTGATAAAATCCTGGCCGCCTGTTCCAGATAATATTTATTCATTTTGGCTACGGTGTGTACTTAACATCAGGTATCCGGTAAAGATCAAAAAAACTTTCAGAAGATCGTTCCTTTAAAGTTAAACGTTTGTCGGATCTGAATTCGAATTCCTGAGCACTTTCAGGTAAAACTCATAGGTTTTTGAAGCAATGGTATCGGGATGAAACTTTTCTCTTGCTTCACGCATAGCATTACCCGAAACCGTTTCAATCAAAGATTTATTGTTATGTAAAAGCCGGAGCAACTCACATAGCTGCTCTGTATTATTTTTCTCAAACAGAAAGCCAGAAGTCTTATCACTTATCATTTCTGACACAGCTCCGACATTAGATGCCACAACTACTTTTCCCAGGGCCATGGCCTCACCAATGACTACTGGCATAGTTTCCTGTTGAGAGGGCAATATGAAAATACGGCATTTCTCATGAACATGAAGTATTTGTTCTTGTGTCTGCCAGCCATAAAATATCACTTGTGAGGCAAGACCGTGCTCGTTTACAAGACCATCGATTTCTTTCTCATAATAATCGTCTTTATAACCACCCACAACATGCAGGTTATAAATAATGTCCTCTTTCTTCAGTATGGACAACGCACGAAGCACAAGGCTTAGATTTTTATTCTTATTGATTCTACCAACATAGCTGATAGAATTAATCTGCCCGGTAGTTTGTGCCTTTGAATAAAAAATTGGATTAACCGGGTTGTAAATTTTCTCACTGAATATATTCTTATGTGGAAATAAATTCCGGTTGTAATCGGATATAAATATTACATTTTTAAAAAACGGGAATACATATTGCTCAACAAATCCTTTAAATAAACACTGAAGTTTATCGCGCAGCCCGACAGCATACTTATATTCTTCACTCATTATTCCGTGTTGTGTAAGCACTATCTTGTCTTTAGGAAAATGTATGAAGCGGAGTATGTGGGGTGTAACTTCCTGTATGTGTATGATGTCTGGTTTTTCGTTCTTGATTATCCTATTCAGCATTTTTCTGTTAATAAAATAATCAATCAATTTATAGGGAACCGTATATGGAATATAGCGTAATTTAATGTTGGGCGAATATTCTTTACTGATCTCTTCACTGATCTCCTGATTGAAAGAAACAAATACCATTTCAACAGTTGTCATTTTACTGAAACTGGAAAGTAAATTCAGGATTACAGCGACAACGCCACCATCAATCTTTTCAATATCGGTTGGCAGCAACCCAACCATCAATACTTTTAGTTTTCTACTCATGATTATTTCTGTTCATCCGATCTGATTCAAGAACCGGTCATACTCTTTCCTGAATAACCTGACCATATTTTCGAGACTAAATTTTTCTACTATTGTACTGTGCGCATTTTTCCCAAGCCGTTGTCTCTCGGGTTCATTATCGATAAGATAAATTATTCTGTCTGCCAGCTGTAAAGAATTAAATGGCTCTATCAGATAGCCTGTTTCATTTTCATCAACCAATTCAACTGAGCCTCCAAAACTGGTGGTTATCACAGGCTTTTCCAAAGCCATAAATTCCATCAACGCGTTTGAAATTCCTTCACCATGGAAATGGATGTTTGTTGTAAGTACGCCAATATCACAGATATTCATGATCGATTCCACCTTACTTTGCCTGCCAAGGAAAAGTATGTGGTCCTTCGCATCATCCGGAACCATCTTTTTATAAGCAGAGTCATCTCCGTCACCAATACACAAAAACGAAATATCTTTCCTTCTTTTTACAATTTCAAGAGCGGCATTTATATAGGTATTATAATCCTTGTAATCTAAAAACGATGCGACCATACCTACAATATGAGGTGTCTTTATCCCAAATTTTTCCCTGACAGCCCCCGCGCTTTCTATTTGCTTAAGCCGGTTAAAACTAAACCCGTTATAAATAACTGCACTCTTCTCCATGGGGGCATTATATGCCTTCAGACCGGCATACGTATTGGCGATAATCCGATCAGATGCTTTAAACACAATATTTTTACCTAAAAGTCGTGTATTTTGTGTTGAGTCAACTATTTCATTATTAATAAGGGGGATTCCCAAAAGCATTTTTGTTGGCACGGCATATACAGCAACCATATGACCCCACACATGAATAATATCTGGTTTAAATGCCTTCGCTATTTTGAAGAATTTAAAGAAGAGACTGGGGTCCTTTTTGGTGAATTTTCTTTCAATCAAATGAATAGGAATATTCAGATCATAAATTTCCTCGTAGTGAATTATATTCTTGGTCAGGACTAATTCAATTTGAACATCGCCAGCCGATTTCAAATTTTTAAGCAATTCAATTATTCTTCTTTCTTTGCCCCCTGCACGAAGGTTTTCAGTAAAAAACAGAATTCGCATTTTCTAAATTTACAGTTAAGCCTGCAAATTTGCATTAATAAAATCTATATAAAAATAGAACGGTAAGATTCGACCTTTCTATCAATGTCAAATTATCCAATCCTGGAGAAATCTTCTCCATAATTTCGCTAAACCTCATACGACCGTTAGCATCAAATCATGAACTTAAATCTATTTGTATAGGCTTAAAAAATTAAGTAAACTGCAAAACAAATTCAGAAAGATTGCTACGCTTAGGAATAATTACAGACAACGAAAAAGTGCCCGCCTGGGTAAATGAGATAGTAAGCGAAATAAGTCATCACAGAAATATACAATGGACCGTTATAGTTCATGCGCTGAGTGCATCACCAGATCGTGATCATGTTGCATTTAAATTGTTCAGAAAAGTTGATCAGATAATATTACCGGGCAACCCAAACCTTTCCCAAAGGGCTGATTTGAATCTGCCTGCCCAGGCATCAACAGTTCGGCTAAAACTTATAAGCAATGGATTAAAAAGTTCTTTTGTTTCTGAAGATCTTGTTGAGGTAAGTAAAAGCAAACCTGACGTGCTTTTATATTTTGGCTCTGAAATTCTTGAGGGTGAGATCTTGAGTTTACCAGCGTTTGGTCTGTTGAGTCTGCGCTTTGGTGATGTTAAACGAGTATCAGATGGTGCGTCCGGGTTTTGGGAATGGTTGAATCAGATACCTGTTACAAGGGTATCTATAGTGCGTCTAAAAAATGAGCCGGCCGAAAATGAATTTGTTGCAAATACCGTTACCAGAACAGAATTCCTTTCATTCAGCAGACATCAGACCGCTATATTTTCGCGGGGAATTGACCTGATTGTTAATATGTTGGTAAAATTAGCTGATTCCGGAAAATTTCCTGATCCAAACGGTCTACCTCAACCACGTAATAAACCAAAACCTGATAACCCTGATTTGTGGGATTCATTGGTTGCCACCATTAAATTAGCTACCCGCCTTTTAGTAAAATCCATAAACAAGGCTGTTTTTATCGAGCAGTGGATTTTATTTTTTTCATTCAAACCTCAGTTATTCCCTGTACTTAACTTTGAAAGTTTTAAGGAACTTATACCCCCAAAGGATCGAATCTGGGCAGACCCATTTGTTGTCTCTGAAAATGGAATCCACTACTTGTTTATTGAAGAACTATTTAAAAAAACCAATAAAGGTCACATTAGTTGTCTGGTTCTTAATCAAAAAGGTGAGATAGAAACATCGAGGATTATTATTGAGAGACCATATCATCTTTCTTACCCTTTCATTTTTCAACATCAGGACAGCTGGTATATGATACCTGAGTCCGGGGAAAACAAAACCGTTGATTTGTTTGAGTGTATCAGCTTCCCGTTTGAATGGAAATTCAAACAAACCTTGCTTAGGGATGTAGAAGCATTTGATTCAACCATTCATTTCCACGATGGTCTTTTCTGGCTTTTTTGTACAATCAAAAAAAGCCTGGGTACATCCACCGATGATAATTTGTATTTATTCTATTCCCGGGATTTTCTTAACGTAGACTGGCAGCCACATCCCGACAATCCTGTCATTTCTGATCCCGCTATTGCCAGGCCAGCTGGAAGGATATTTATGTACAAAAATCTACTCTATCGACCTTCGCAAATTTGCGTTCCACGATATGGATATGGGCTTTCACTCAACAGAATTATTGAATTGAGTGATTCTTCCTATAAGGAAGAAAAGGTAAGTCAGGTATTACCCACCTGGAGAAGTGACTTATTGAGCGTGCATACATTCAATTTTACAGAGCATATCACCTTCATTGATGGTCAATTAAAGCGCTTGAAATTTTAAACAACTCCGTCAAATACTTTATCCGTTACGCTATAAGTAAATTTTCACTAAACTCTGCTATGCATTCCATATGCCCGTTGCTTTATTATTGATTATTTTATGGTATTGAATCCTCCATAAAATACCACTGGGTAATGTTGAACATATCATCGCCAATACCACACCTGAAGGTCCGATATTCAATGTCTTTGAAAAGAATATTGCCAATGGTATGGTTATTATAATGGATAACAGAGCCATATACAATTGTAGTCTGATTTTGCTTACTCCATTGATAAAAAGGTTATACGGAACAGCCAGCAATTGAATAACTACATAAGCAGTGAGCGTGATTTTCATTACGAGAGGAATGGTAATATCCTCACCTACCCACAAATAAATTATCTTATCGGCACTAAATAGCAATACTATTTGACCTCCAGCTAACAGGAACGAAATAAGGCTTAACTTTTTTATCGAAGTTCGTATCCATTCTATATCTTTTTTAAAATAGGCTTCAGTAAAAGATGACCAATATGGCAGTGTTATTAGTCCGCTTACCAATATACCGATTGTAAAATACCTGTTGGCAATGTTATAAACCGTTACTTCCTCTGGTCCATACAATTGGGTCAATACCATATTGGCACTGGAGAACAACACCAGCATTGAAATTTGAATAATGAAAAACCCAACGCCTAGTCCAAGTAACTTTTTTGAATAGGAAAAGTCAACGTACCCGATACTAGGTCGTATCGCTTTGTAGCGCGTTCTGTATAATATGATACTTACCACCAGCATTACAAGCAGTGGAGCAAGACTAAAAATCATGGCGATCCAAAACAATGAGCCTGACACAAATTTTGATAATAAAACGATGGCGATTAACGAAAGTGTGCTGCCCAGTGGACCCATAAAATTACGTATTGCAGGATCCTGATTCGCAAAAACCACCGAGGTGATAAGGCCTAAAATAAACCTGATGCAGAAGAAAATAAAGACAAGGAGTATGACTCTGCTAAGTTCGGCACTTTCAGAGGAAGAAACGTTCAGAATAGCACCCCAGTCTAAAAAAGGATTGACAATGGCAAATATGATTATGAATCCTGAAAATATAATTGTTATAAGTGCATATGCCGTGCTTGTAAAAATTCTTGCTAATTTTAAATCATTGAGTGCCAGTGCCTCTGCCAGTTTATTTCTCAATCCATGACCGACACCGATATCGAAATGAGAAAACCATTCAAGGATGGAAGAAATAACAAGCCAGATTCCATAATGCAACTTATCAAGGTAGCCAAGTGTAATTGGCACTAACGCAAATTGAATGAGCATTGCGTACCCTTTAATCAAAAAGGAATATATTATATTTTTTGTCGCTTTTGATGACCGTTTGTCGCCAAAGAAGTAACCCTTAAGAAAATCAATATATTTCATCCAAAGGCGCCAAAAGTAATGAAAAATGACGAATATTTTAATATCAATGCTTCAAAATCAACCCTCACTAAGGCGGTACCCTTCTAAATCCTGGAACAGTCGTCAAATAAAGTGATAGAAGTAATTTGAGCCTTGACTGTACGTTTGCGTAGACTTACCTTTGCAGGCTCTTATTAACAAGTAAAACCCTCAAAAATTGGAATTATCAGCATGGTCCCTTTAATAACAACAAAAAGTCCGGTATTTAAAGAGCGTGCCAGGGATGTTTTTGTGTTCAGTAAAGATTTACAAGAAGAAGCGAAACCAATAAGCTGGTGGGATGTGTTGCTTATGCTATTTCTGCTTTTAATTTCTGGCAATCCCTTTATTGGTGGCGCAAAATATTTTCAGCTTTTCACCATCGCCTCTGCAGTAATTCCCACTGTTCATATTCTAAGAAACTATAAAAAATCGGTATCCTATCGCACCATATTTATTTTCGTTTTTCTGCTTGGCTACGAGGTCATGCATGCCTTCATGTTCAAGCTCGACTACACATTTACTATTATCAAACTTACCCTAATCCTTTTGTTAAGTGTCGCCACAGTTGATATTCTAAAAAATAGGTTTATCGTGGTTCTTACAAGAACAATGGTTCTCATCAGCCTTGTTTCATTTGTCTTTGTTCTTTTATCCTATACGCCTATTCACACACCGTTGTATAAGCTTGCAGCGAAATTATTCCCGGTTGAGGAGTATAATGGTTACTCCATGCCAACCATTCTGATCTATACCTTTTGCTACGAATATTTTGTAGGAGAACTGCCCTATGTACGTAATGCAGGAATTTTCTGGGAGAGTGGTGCATTCGCTGTTTTTCTGAACATCACTTTGTTTTTACATTATAGCACTAAATCAATCAAAACAGTCAAAGATTTGTTTGATAAGAACGCAACTATATTGATCATTGCCCTTGCTTCAACGACCTCAACGATGGGTGCCTTGTCTCTCATGGTTATCCTCACGTTTTTTTCAGCTCAATTGAAATCAGCTTTAAAATACGTATTGCTTGTTCTCATTTTGATATCCGGGTATCTCGCATTTTCGACAGTTGAGTTTTTGGGCAAAAAAATTTCCCGGGAATTAAACCAAAGCAAGGTTACCAATAATCGGTTCGGTTCAGCTCTTAAAGATTTTGAGAATATTTCAGAGCGTCCATTGCTGGGCTGGAGCAGGAGAATCGAAGTGGTATTTAAAACCTCTGTGTACAGCGCCAAGACCCATAGGCCCAACGGGTTCACAAATTTCCTTCGTAATTACGGATTAGTCTATTTTACGGTTTATTTCTTTCTTGTTTTTCAGTCGTTTAAAAATGTTTACACCTATCATAATCATGCTTCGAATTTTTACATTCCAATGTTTGGCATATTCATCTTATGTATGGTCAGTTTTTCGGAAACTATTTTTGATCTGGTATTTCTGAAATCTCTTATTTTTTTATATTCAGCCTACTCCTTACCGCAGTCTGCAACCTTGGAGCAACCCATTAATAAGCTATATTATATCAAGTCCACAAATGCGCCAGTCTGACAATATTTAATTTTATCCATGAAAAAAAAAAACTATTCTGTATCTGGGAATCAATGGCTTCCCGTTTGGAATGGCTGCGGTCCAGCGTCAAATTCAAATTTCAAAAGCCCTAATAAATAGTGAATATAAGGTCTTGGTAATCAGCCAGAAAGGGAACCATTCTTCAGATAGAAAAAAGAGGGAGAAGATACTTACGGCTGGCTCCTTCGAAGGAGTTGACTATTTATATGCTTCCGGAACACCCTTGTATCCTAAGAATTTTATTGTTCGAAATGTATTAAAAGTAGTAGGCGGAATAAATGAAATGATGATCATTCTGTTTTATACCCTAACTAAGAAATCGACATGTGTTATTGTTTGTACATCCAACTTAGCCCGATTGAAATATTTCTGGTATTTAACCCGAATCACTAAAACCAGGCTCGTATGCGACTATGTTGAATACTATTCTTCATTGGAGAATCGATCTATTAAAGCACCGGATAATAAAAAAACATTTGACACCTTGTTTTTCAAATACGCTGACGCATTGATTATAATCAGCTCCTATCTCGAGAAACATGTGAACCGGATGAAAGCAAATCTGCATTATGCCATCGTACCTCCTGTTATGGATTTTGAGAAATTTTCTAAAATTAATGTTAAACCTGCAGAAACTGATTACTTTCTCTATTGCGGTAATTACCTGTATGCCGATGTTATCGACTTTATAATTGAGGCCTATCGCAAAACCAATTGCAGCAACCTGGGTATTTCTTTGATTTTAGTCGTGAATGGACCCCAGGAAATCGTTTCCAAAATGAGGGACTCTATCAAAGGAGATAAGACTATAAAAATCCTTTCGCGGTTATCCTACGAAGATCTGATTGGGTATTACAAAAACGCCAAAGCATTACTCATACCCCTGCAGGATAACCTTCAGGACAAAGCCCGGTTTCCCTTTAAGATCAGTGAATACACCGCAGCCGGCCGGCCAGTTATTACTTCAGATTCGGGGGCAGTTATTGACTATTTTGAAGATGGAACAAATGCCTTGCTGGCAAAAACAGGCGACAATAATGATTTCGCAGCCAAACTTAAATTCGTTTTAGACTACCCCGAAAAAGCTGATCAAATTGGCCGTAGGGGATATGAGCTGGGGCTGAAGTACTTTAACTACAAAAGCTACACTTCAACCTTGTTGGGTTTAATTTCAAAACGGGACCTTCCTTAATAGCAATATGCCTTCTTCAAAACATGCAAGCTGGTAGGTGGAGTCGATAATAACCAAGCCTGGTAAAGTCCTTAACCCTTTAATGTTGAATAAGATAAAATATTTCGTTTCATTTACCACTCAAATCAACGACCTTTATGAACGCCACAAGCACTGCACTATTTGAAAAATTCAGTAAGCTTAAAACCAATGCCGGGAATCACTCACCCAGCCTGACAACACTTAAGGCAGAAATGCCTGAAGTGGAAATAAAGGTAGATGCCTGCTTCCTGTCCAATCCATACGCTACAGAACTCTTCCTTAAATATTTCAAAAAGGAACTTTTAGATACCGGAGAGATCAATAACGTACTGGAATTTTATCCTTCTCAGAATAATGAGATTGCTAACCTCGTTGGAAAGCACCTCCATATTGACCCATCAAGAGTATTTATTGGAAATGGGGCAACAGAGGTTGTGCAGGCCATCATCCATAATTTTGTTAAGGATAAAATCATAGTAAACATCCCAACCTTTTCTCCGTACTACGCTTTTGCCTTGCCTCATACTGAAGTTGTTTATTATGAATTAAAAAAGGAAGAAAACTTCCGGGTTGACCCGGATAAATACATCGAATTTGTTACTAAAAACAAGCCCGATTCCATCGTTCTGATTAACCCAAACAATCCTGATGGAGGGTATATTCCTCATCACGAATTGATAAAAATAGTTGAGGCGTTATCCTGGGTACCTACAATAATTATTGATGAGAGTTTCATACACTTTGCATTTGAAAACAGTAGCCTTGAGTTACCCTCCATTGCAAGTCTGCTTGACAAATACCCGAACGTTCATATAGTTAAGAGTATGTCAAAGGACTTTGGAATTGCAGGTATTCGTTGTGGTTATGCAATCCTGCCAGCTGAAAAAGTTTCTTACCTTCTTAATACCGGTTATCTGTGGAACTCAAGTGGACTGGCAGAATATTTCTTCCGTCTCTATACCCGGAAGGATTTTATTAAAGAATATGAAGAAGTAAGAAAGAAATATATTACTGAATCACTTTTCTTTGTTACGGAACTCAATCAGATACCCAAGATAAAGGTATATCCCACCAAAGCCAATTTTGTGCTCATTGAAATTCTCAATGGTCAGACATCTGATGAAATCGCCACTGAATTGCTGTTAACCTATGGTATTTATGCAAGAAATTGTTCCGATAAAATTGGTTTACACGGACAGTTTATCAGAGTAGCAACCCGCTACAAAGAAGAAAATGAATATATCATTAAGTCATTAAGAAACCTTTTTCGATAACATCAAAAAGCATCCCTTTGAAGTTAACTGGCCAAATAAATTAATTCAGTTTTATGTTTACGAAAATAATCAAGTATTCGCTACTGATAATTTATCTGTTTAGAAAAACAAATTTTAAAGGCCTTACCCTTAAGCATACAGATAGTGTTGTATGGATGAAAATCTGGGGTATTAAGTTTTTTAAAGATGATCATTTCATCGATTACATGGGAATAATTAATGCACTTTCAAATAATGGCATAAAGTTCAGGCTAAGTGTTACCAACAAAATTGGTAAATTCAGTTACAAGAATATTTACCTGCGCTATTCAAGTAAATTAGATCCATTTAAATTTGGCAACTACACCCAAACATTGCATTTTATTTGCAAACAGCTTGAGAATCAGAAGTGCGTGGTTTATCCAGGTTCCTATGAAGTTTTGTTTTGGGAAAATAAAGGATTCATGACTCAGAAATTTTTTGAGTATAATATTTCAACGCCTAAAACTTTTTTGATTACCAGCGCCCAGGCATTTAATTCAATAGAACTATCGTATCCTTATTTGATAAAAGAAGAGCATTCCTCCTCATCGGATGGACTTTATAAAATAACCAGTAAGGAAGACCTTGATAAATATTTTTCAGAAAGCGATTATTTTTCAAGAAACAAGTTTCTTATTGCTCAGGAACTACTGGATATGAGACGCGATTTACGTGTAATCCTGGTCGGTGACAAGATTGTTCATTTTTATTGGAGGATAAACAGGTCAGACAAATGGAGACCTACCGCATCGTCCTTCGGAAATGATATCGACTTCGGATCATTTCCAGAACAATGGAGAGAATTTATTATCGGGCAATTTAAAAAACTGAACATAACAACAGGCGCATTTGACATTGCGTGGAGAAACGATGATCTTTCAACAACACCATTGATCCTGGAAGTTAGTCCTAACTATCAACCAAATCCTAATGTTGATGTTAGCAAGATGAAATATTCTTACAGTGAATTTAAGGAGAAACTACGCTTCCGGGATTCCTACTTTAATAAATATGTTGATATCGTGTTTTCGATTTTCAACGAACAAGTCAAATATTTACAAACCTTTAGGAAATAACTCTGACGTTCAGCAAAAGAAGTATTTCAAGAATTTTCTCTTTCGATAATTCTACAAACAATTATACAGACAAAACCTATATGCTATTTATGGAAATTGGATAAACAGCAATTTCCATTACCATCGTATTTGATTAGCCTTCCCTCATTGCATTCACACTGAAAAATACTTAATAGTCATCAATCGTATTATATGATCAGCATCTCCTACAATGCATAACGCAAGAAATAATTTTCAGGGGGTTCTCAAATGAAAAGAGTCTGATGAAACGTATTTCATCAGACTCTTTAGTTAAATATCAGGCTGTAAGTGAGTATCCAATAATCTATTTACCGTACACCTGTTTATTCTTTAATAAATCTCTGAATTAAAAGCAGGTTATTTTGTCTTGCAAGAAAAATATAGGGTCCCTGAACAAGGCTTCTTACATCTATGGAATTATCCGAACTTGCCATTACCCTGGTATTGATCAAGCGACCAATCTGGTCATAAATTTTTACCTCAATCCCTGCCCCGGAATTAAAGTCGCTCCAGTCAATTTGAATAATTTCTCTGGCAGGATTAGGGTAAATCTTTGAGTTACTTGAGGTGATTCTATCCTCAATACCTGTGATCACAATATCAACCGCATCGGAAACCGGCCCTGCACATCCATTTGTTGTTACCTGAACTGTGTATGAACCATTAACTGTGACATTGTAAACCTTACCCGTGGCTCCTGTTATTGCCACATTATTTCTGAACCATTGATTACCCGAGTCACTACTGGATGTAAGTGTTGGGCTATCGGTTAATAAATCGGTTAGCGTAATGGTGGGTTTCGCAGGTATAGGTAAAACAGTAATTGTGGATGTGGTGTTACTGCAGCTTGTTGAAGTACTGGTAAATGTGAATGTTACAGTACCTTCGGATGCTCCTGTCGCAACCCCTGTTGTGCTATTGATGCTCGCTACAGCAGGTTCATTACTTACCCATGTACCTCCTGTATTTGGAGTCAGGTTCATCGTGCTGCCAAGGCATATAAATGCTGATGGGGAACTCACTGGTGACGCGGTGACGGTAATTGTTGTGGTAGTTGACGCAGTGATGCCATTGCCATCATAGATTGTTAAAGTATAGGTGGTATTCGAGGCAACCGTTGCTGTCGGATCAGCTACATCAACAGCACTTAGTCCGGTCGCGGGACTCCATAAATACAGAATGGTTGGAGCTCCCGTTACTGTTGACCCCAATGAAACTGAGCCTCCGGAACAAATCTCTACATCTCCTCCTGTAATAGCAACTACCGGATCTCCACCCGAAATACCTGTGAAAACTGAAGTCTGACCGGCTGTAAGTATTGCCCCCGTTGCTGTAAGGGAATTTGAAGTCAGTGATGCATATCTAATCCATGGATTGCTGGTTTGATTGAAGACTCCATTCAATTGAGCCGCTTTGATGCTGCCCTCTGTTCCGGTAATATCTGCAGCCGTATAAGTTCCTGAAATACTTGCAACGCATGAAGAAATTCCTGATTGTGTAATAATCCAGTTCCGCGTTAAGAAATTGGCAGTACTTGCATTCGATGGGTGCTTGGCATCAACTACAGATACGCCAATGTAAGCCGAAGAAAAAGCGGAAGCTGAAGTTACGTTAACTGTGACAGGTGAATATTCAAGCGTAGTTGTATTGTCCCCTACAGGAAAGACAAAACTACCTGTCGATGAAAAAGTTTTCCTTAATTCACCGGCTCCTGAAGCGATGATCATCTTCGTAGCAGACGGACTAACGATAGAAATAGAGGAGGAAGCCCCTAAGGTAAGATTATTGCCCCCCAGAATAAGATTGCCAGTATTTAAAGTAAGAGAACCGCCAAGAGAAATATTTCCATTTAGCGCAGCGTTTCCACTCGATTGATTCAAGAATAAATTGTGATACGAACCTGGTATAATGAGCGGTGAAGCAGCATTATAATTAACTATGTTACCTGCAGCGGCAGCATTGATTGAGGCAAGGGTTGATGGCCCATTTATAATTAAAATGGAATTCTCTGATTGAATTAATGTGCCACCACCAGAAAGTGAATTTGTAACCGTTAATGTTCGCGAAACCGCAGTCGTTAAGGTAGAACCGGTTCCAATTGACAGACTGCCAATTGTTAAATTAGCTGCTGTTGTTGTATTTACGGTTCCGCTCAAAGTCAGGGCCCCTGAAATAGCCGTTGTTGAAGAATTCATGGTCTTTGTGCCGGTTCCTGACAAGCCGAGATTTGAATAATTCGAACCCTTGATTGCTTGATTTCCTCCCGTATAATTAACAGTATTTCCTGCCGCTGAAGCATTAAGAATAGCAACTGCAGCAGCGCCTCCGCTTACATTCAAAGTTGAATTGACACCTTGTTGCAAGGTACCTCCTCCATCAAGGAAGACAGAAATGGTCAACGTACCGTTATTTATCAGCGTACTGGAAGTTTCTACAGAAACGTTAGGGATATTAAATATTCCATTGATCAGTGAATTAGCTATGAAAAAATACACACCGATTCCTGAAATAAATGTGCCATTATTGGTAATTCCAGCACCCATTCGGGCATTTTCACCGAAGGAATTGTCCCAAGTGCCACCTGATGAAATTGTCAGAAGGCCATTGAAAGTTTTGGTTCCCAACGTGGAGACAGAAAAGATAAACCTACCGGTAACCGTTGTGGTTCCTGTTACATTTAAATCATATCCGGTTACATTAAAAGTGCTTCCAGTACCAATGGAAAGATTTCCTCCAATATTTAGATTATAGTCTGCCACTACATTGGCGGTACCAGTCGTTACTACATTATTGAAGGTTGTATAAGTGTCTGGTGTTGTTGCACCTGCCCCACCTATTGTCTGGGTTGTTCCATTAAATGTAACAGTGCCCGTACCGGCTGTGAATGAAGATGTTGCAGCATTTCGTGTAAAATCGCCTCCGATAAAGGTATTTGCACCGGCAGTATAGGTACCGGCTGTTAAGATCATGTCTTCTGAAACAGAGAATGTTGGAGGTGCTGCAAAATTACCGGAGGTTTGCGTGAATGCAGACGCATTAATTGTGGTAACATTTCCTCCTGATGTGGTGACTGACTGGCCTGCTGGCTTATTAAGAACTATATTTTGAAAATTTTGAGTAGCAGAGGTACCATTTATAACCTGTGTACCTGAACCTGTAAAATTCATTTGTATTGTACCTGTGCGAAAAGGCGCTACAGATTCATTAATCAGCGAATTAAATGTACCATTATTGGTGTAATTTCCACCAATACTAATCTGGTGAGGGGCAGTTCCATCGTTTGTTAATGTACCGCCAGCGTTAATTAACAAGAAGGTAGTTATTTGAAGGACTCTATCGGTTGAAGATGCGGCCCCCATAGTAAGAGATCCGTTTATGGTTAAAGAATTACACACTGCCGGAGCAGATAAGACATACGGATCGCGAACCACCACATTTGCGCCCGCCACAATAATAACGTCATCTAAGGATGCGGGAACAATTCCACCAACCCAGGTCGAACCCAATTTCCAATCCCCTCCTGAAGTGGTACTGGTAATTTGCGCGAATGATGTTTGGGTTATGAAAAGGAAAAAAATTATTATGGCCGGTTTTATTCCTTTTGTGAAATAATAATTGACTGCAAAGGCAATTTGCGAAAGGGTGTTAAAAAGAAAATTCATAATTATTGAAATATTTAGTCAGAAGATAGGTCGCCACAAAATTATATATCAAAAATAGCTTTTTTGATGCAGAAACTTTATCGGTAAGCGGTTATAATGATTAATTATTACCCTATAGCATATTTAAGCTCTACCAACTTTCAAACGCCAGGTCTTAATCAATTGATTGCCCGATTCATCCGGAAGAGTACTGCTGTATCCTGATTGTAATTGAAAAAGCCTGGGTTCCTGAAACATAAAAAGCCCCTGCATTTACTTAAACGGGTCCTTACCGTAGAGTTCAATTCTTCTTTCCGAATCCGTCTTCCTTGTAAGCATTTCTAAAAATTGTGCATAAAATCTCTTCACAATCTTACTTTGCTTTGAAGATTCAAGTTTTAATGAGCGACTCTTGACAATCTTTGAAGTAGTATTCTTTTCCATAGTCATTATCTGTTTAACCACGCTATGGAAATTACTGTGCCATGACCAAAATAGTTTGAATTCAGCTAAATTTGAAGGATATCAAAGATTTATTTTCCTGTTTTGGGAATACAATTTTCATTAAGGAATTAAGAATTGATCTTTGATTCAAATCCTATCTTACGACAAAAACAGCTATAATCTTACCTCAATAGGTTAATTATCGATTTAACACATCTCCACTTCAGTTTTTCTTCTTCATTTGTCCATGTAAAAATTTAAAAAAAACGCAATCATGGAAAAAAGTAAAATAACTACGTCTATAGTTGATGCTGAATCCAACGATGCAATTACGGGCTACTTTGAACGAGCGGGATCATTTGCGACCATCGCCATTATGGCCATTTTTTACACCGCACTGTTTGCCATTTTTAGTTTATCCTGACTTATCAAAAGTATGGGTTGATAGATGACCATTTGATCGCTATCAACTCATTTTATTTTCCAAGCAACTCTTCTGCAAAGGCCCTTATATTTTCTCCGGTCCAGGGAAGCATTATCCTGACTTTATCCTTCCTTTTTTCAATGCTTTGCAAATATGCCTTATCATAATAGGTAAGTAGAATATCAATAGTGGAGGCAATATCTCCCTGAAGCAGTTTTTCCCGGGCCGTATTATAGTGCTGACCGCCCAGCCTTTTCACAATTTTTCCCATGATTTCCAAAAACTCACCGCGATCTGCAGGTCCATATTCGTTTACAAGACGCTGAACACGAACTTGCTTTGGGACCTCCATTTTAATTAAAGGACTTTGCTGCATGGTTCTCCAGAAATCTGAAGGCAAAAAAATCTTGCCAATGGCTATCGATTCGTCCTCCACCCAGATCCTTTTTGAAAGATCTAATGTCATAATCTCTTCAAAAAGCTCATTTTGAAATTGTTCTGTCGAAGGCTGGGGTGGCATTTGTAATCCGCCAAATGCAGAACCTTTATGATGAGCCAGATTTTCCAGGTCAAGTACTTGCTCGCCTTGATTCTTTAAAGCTCGCAACACCTCACTCTTGCCACTTCCGGTGCAGCCTGTTAATGATAAAATCTGGAAGGGCTTTTTAAACGACTCCAGCGCAAGGGCTCTGTAAGCTTTGTAACCACCTTTCAATGTGTGAGACCGAACGCCAGCCATAGCCGAAAAATGAGCGAAGTTATTTGAGCGCATCCCCCACGCCAGCAATGCACAAGCAATTCTTCACCCTGAGCTACTTTTTCGGCATTGGTTACAATGTCAAGTAATCTTGGACCCACCAACCTGAATCCTGTTTTTATGGCCTCTTTCTGACCCTTGCTTTTGTAATCGGTACCTACGGCAATGCGCTCCTCATTGTTTAACAAGTGGAATGTTGATAGCTTGGCGAATATGCCCTTCCTGAAATTCACCTTCAGATCGTACGTCCACAACAGGAAGCTGCTTGCGAAGCGATAAGAAATCTTCTATGGAAATGATCATCACTTCAAATTTCGTGAACGATCATCAGGTTATCTAACAGTTTATAGGTTAATCACCAGATGGAAGTCAGAATTTCAATCTAAAAAAATAACAATACAATCTCCCTTGAGAACGAAATACGGATGTTGCCCCTATCAATCCAGATATCCAATCTCCTTTAGCACTTTCTGAAAAACGGGGTTCGCTTTATAACCCCCATATGACAAATCACTGGTTGCAATATCATAATCAGAATTTCCCTCAACCAGAATAGGAGATTCGGGGCCAATAGCAACATCCCAACCCACCAGACGAATGCCTGGCATAAAACTCGCAGCACGTATTGCAAGCTGTTTTGCAGCCTCAAAATAAGGTATCTGAAAATCCTCAAATTGAACTTTCGTTACTGGATGTTCAGTGGGTAGACTCAGACCATTATACTTCAATGTGAGATAACCAAACTTTTTAAGTTTTCCTGTTTGAAGGTCAACTGGTATTTCGCACCCACCTGAACGTTCATTATCAATAAAATGATTTTTAAGATTGGTTTTAAAGTACGTTGAAACTACTTCTATTGAGCCGTTCTGATTGAAAAAAGTATCGATGCGCAATGTGTTGAGGCAGGAAGGGTTTAACCTTTCCAAATCAGGATGTTGTTTTAGTGTTTCCTGATACAGGTAACCAGAAGCAACAACCTCGCAATATAACTCATTCACCAATTCATGATTCTCTTTTAAATCCTTATTGGTTATTTTGTAAATTCTCTCTCCACCATAACTCGAATACATCTTTTTAATAAAGATCGAATGACCCGATAATTTATCATTTATTAAATGACTCAGCACACCCATGAAGTCCTCAGCATTATTAACTTTTCTTGGTTGATTATCAATGACAAAACAGTGCCTGTGGTTGTACATTACGGTAGGAGGCACCCTGATTCCAAATTGTCTGAAAAATAAATCGAAATACAATTTATTTTCGATTACCTCACATACATCCTTATCGTTAAATCTTGATTTTAGATTATAGAGAAACTTATTTGGAAGATAATTCTCAATATTGGTTCGATGAGTCTTAAAAAGGTAACGCGAGAAGTAATAACCCGGAACGGTTTTGTACACGAGCATCAACTTCACTATTTCAAGAGTAATTTGAACAAGAGATTTCCGCTCCGGATCTCTCAGAAATTCCATCATTAACTCATAAAAAGTAAATGACTTTTTCATTTCAACTACTTTTTGTTAGAAAAAATCAACGGTCAATGATTGTCGGAATCAGGAGGTAACATAAAATTAATGTAGTGCCTGGTGGGATTTACCTTTGGTATAATCCTGGCAGGATTGCCCAAAACGACTGAGTTATCCGGCACATCAATATTTAAAAACGTGTTTGGGGCAATCATAACATCTGAACCGACTGTAATGCCACCTGCCAGTACAGAACCGGTCCCAATCCATACTCTATCACCGATAGCTGGACGCCCGAGTTTACCCTTTCTATAAGCACGACCAATGGTTACACCATGAGCAACATTGCAATACTTACCAATTTTTACAGGCCCTATCACCACAGTGCCTAAGTGACCAGAAAGGTAAAATCCCTCCCCAATTCTGGCATTTAAGTCGATTTCGAAACCATACTTGTATTGATAGTGTCGCTTTATAATCTTTAAAAGAAACCGAAAAGGCATAAATTTAGTCTCGTTGCATACCAATCTGAATAGTAAAGTGTAACGAAACCCCGGCTTTAAACATCCTCGAACGAAGCCGCTGAATCCCTGCAATTCGTGATACCGATATAAATCTGATTTAATCAGCCTTCTTAAAGAACTCATTTTGCTAAATACTCAAATTCCTCCAAATATAAATGCCTGATAGTTAAATTTATCTTATTAAGGAATTTCTAATTAGATCAAAAAACAGAAATAACCCCACCGCTATAGGGAAAGAAATCATTTAAGTGGCACAAATTGATTTGGAACAGAGGGGTTAATAGAATCTATTTTGCCAGATCAATCAAATTGAGATATGTTGCTTTGTGTATCTAAAACATCTGAATTGTTAAATCGAGTGTTTGTTGTTCATTGAATTTCAATACAGGATAGATAACCTTGAATCAAGTTCGTTATCCTAACTCATTAATGAACCCGTTAAAAATTAACCTTTAATCATTGAAATTAAGTGTAACGCTTGTGGCAATACCAATACGGAAACCATTTTGAACATACCTGCCTTCGCGGAAAGCAGCCGCCACTTCAAGTCGGAAAATCCGCAAAATACCTTCGAGTCCATAGCCTACTTCGGTATAATTACCGGACGAGGGCGTTGCCAGATAATTGAAGAAAATATTCTCGGTGATTCCCAGCATTCTCACCTTTGGCAATCGGGTAACCAGAAATTTACGAAAGTGATAATGCACGTTAGCAGAGAAATACTGGTCTGCAGTACTGTTTTCATAATAGTCCAAGAGTCTGAAACTACCCACCGGATCAGATGTAATGAAATAAGTACGGTTACCATTAAAATGTTTATAATCCATAAAATACAATTTGTCGGCATTGAGAAATTTACCTGCCTGTAATGCCACATCCAGGTTGCCGCGGATTCCAATTTTCACCATGTGTTTAATACCGATCTGTACCTGATCAAAATCCACCTCACTGCCAGCAACACCGCTGAAGCCTTTCCTGTAATTCAATGTTAAAAGTGGTGATGAACCCGGCACTCTTGATTTTGTTCCATTGCGTATCCGGTATTTTAGCCATGGACGTGCCTCCAGGCTTACCGACCCAGTGAATGCACGATTGGGATTAAAATGGATTGAGGGCAATTCAACGTTGATGGGAGCATTAGGGGTGTAATTCTCTTTGTTTGTATCGAAGAAAGTAAAGTCAGTTGTATTAAATAACTCTGAGCGCCTCGCCCACGTCCAGCTGGTTCTAACCGTATATTTATCATTGAAGCGAAGTGAATAATTCAAGTCAACAAAATTGCGCTCATAAAGCTTCATCCAGTTGTTACCCAGCAACAGTGATGAGAATGTGTTTATAATAGGATGAATAGGAATGGCTGAATTAAATTGTTCCACATATCGCCCGCCCTCCAGCGTGAGCCGTTGATTTTTAAAACGATAATCAACCCTGAGTTTACCTGTTAGTAGTTCGCGCGAAAAAGCATAGCGCGCAATCGGGCTAATCTCAAGACGTGAAGTTTGAGGCTTCTTGCTTTTATCCAGTGTATCCCTCTTTACCCATCTTTTATAAAAACTTACACGATAGATAAGGTTAAATCCTTCTACCGTATTAAATCCTCCATACGGAGTATGTATCCGGAAATCGGATGTCTTACCCATTTTATAAGTATCACCGATAATAATATCATAGATCTGAAATCCTTTCTTTCCTTTTTTGGATGAACGAAGTGTATCACCTTCTTCACGTTTTCTTTCTACATCTGTAATACTGTCGTTAACATGATACCCTCGTTCCTCCTCAAGGGTAAGAGGAGTTGGGCGGATATCTGCCCAAAATGTGGAATCTTTTTTATAGGCCAATGAATCAACTGAATAATCTGTTTCCAGAATTACGTCCGGTTCTTTTTGCTCTTTAATTTCTGCTTTTTCATATTCTTTAACCAGCTGATTGAGTTCCTTGCGTGTCACCTCTTTGCCTTCGCTCAATCGTTGCTGCAACTGCTGATTTTTCTTGTTGAACTTTTGCTCTACTGGCCTTTGCTTCTTCCTTATTAACTTTTTCATCAATTACTGTCATTTCCATTTGAAGTTCCGGATTGAGGGTTATTTTATATTCCTTCACAGTGGCCAGGTATTGACCTTCAAATTCAAAACCAAATACTTTTCCATCTACCTTAAATTGCTGCGAAACCGGCAACCAGGCTTTATCTTCAATAGGATTGTATAATTGTTTTATATCAAAATTGATTCCCATCTTGGTAGCCTTCATCTCAAGGCTGTGAATGCTCCACCAGTCTTCTACGATATAAATCATCCCCTCAAAAACATTATCACCACGAGATCGTGGAGTTACTTTTATTTTGCTGATCTCATACTGCTGATCTTTAAAAGACCCGAGATATTCGAACCGGTAATATGAAAATGATTTTGGTGAAAGCGGAGAAACCGTTTCCGCAATTTCGGGCTGATAAAAACTTCCAAAGACATAAGCATTGGGGGCTGTACTTTTATCCCCACCATTGCTATATACGGCAATTACTTTTTCCTCAAACTTATTGGGTCGTGTGTATTTGATTTCACTTACTGATTCGGAAATAAATATCCGGTCTTTGGTAATGCCTTCTTTCTCCAACGCTTTCTTTGCCAGCCATGGGTAATCGGTTAACTGGCCTTTTCCCTTTATATAAACCTTGGCAGAATACTGGTCAATTTGTTGGGTATGATATTTAGCTTTGGCAATGGCCTTACGCATAATGGTATAAGCAGGATCTTCCTTGCCTGCTTTGATAGTTACATTTTGCAACATCATTACATGTGTTTTTAATGTCAGGTTGATTTCAATGAAATCGCTACCTATATCTACAACACGGTTTACCGATTCATAACCCAGATATTGAAACAAAACATCATATCTCCCAGGCGGTAAAATCACTTCATATCTACCCTCAAGATCGGTGGCGCTGCCTGTACCGGTTTGTTTAACAAAAATGGATGCATAGGCAAGCGGAGTACCATCATCAGCTTTTAAAGTTCCGCGTATTCCGCCAGCATACATGGCTACAGTGGCGGATAAGAAAGAAATTATCAGTAAAATAAATCTCATTACCCGTATAGACGTCAGGAAGCTAACCAGGGTTGTCATCCCATAAACATTTACTTATAAAAATGCTTTAGCCGGATCATTTGCTCTACAGATTCGGGAACGAGATAACGGATAGACTTATTGTCTTTGATACAATTGCGTATGTAGGTTGCTGATATATCCAGCAGGGGTGCTTCAACCATTTTCACGTGGGGATGACGTTTTAAATCAGAATTTGTTACGTGTGGCCGGGGATAAACATACAAGCCAAACTGATCCAGTATTTGTTCGTGATTCTTCCACTTTGAAAAATTCTCAAGATTGTCTTCACCAATAATCACTTTAAACTCCTTACCAGGAAATTTTTCAGTAAGATAGGCAAGCGTATGAATGGTATAGCTCGGTTTGGGGAGATTGAATTCAACATCAGAAACCTCCAGTTTGTAATTATCCGCAATGGCGACCTTCACCATATCATAGCGATCAAATTCATGCAGGAGTCCTTTGCTCAGCTTAAAAGGATTTTGAGGAGAAACAACAAACCAGACCTTGTTCAGATCAGTGTTCTCCGCCATAATGTTGGCGATAATCAAGTGCCCGATATGGATGGGATTAAACGAGCCAAAGAAGAGACCGATTTTCTGATTTGTGTTCATTAAGGTTGTACCTTAAACCGGTCATACAGTCTTTGAGCTTCCTTCAGAGATGTGTCCAGATCTTCATTCACAAGCACCACATCAAATTTATCAGCAAAAGACATTTCAAATTTTGCCTTAAATAATCTGCGAGAAAGACTTTCTTCACTTTCGGTTCCACGCTCCAGCAATCTTTCCTTTAAAACTTCAATTGATGGAACTTTTACAAAAATGGCGAGTGCTTTATCTCCAAAGTATTTTTTAAGATTAATTCCGCCTTTTACATCCACATCAAAAATCACATTTTTTCCTGCTTGCCAGATACGCTCTATTTCTGTTTTAAGTGTTCCGTAAAAGTTTCCGGCATAGACTTCCTCCCATTCAATGAACTCATCTTTGTCAATTTTCTCTTTAAACTCTTCAGGGCTTAAAAAATGGTAATCTTTTCCATCCTTTTCCGTACGCCCTCGTCTGTCGCGGGTAGAGGCGGAAATTGAAAAACCCAGGTCTTCATTATTTTCCAGCAGATGTTTAACAATAGTGGTTTTGCCGGATCCGGAAGGGGCTGAAAAAATGAGTGCTTTCCCCGCCATTAAGAAGATGCACTTTGACTTATCTGCATTTTTATCTGGTCAACCAATCCAACGGGTACAGGATCACCACAACACCTGGATTTAAGCAATTCCTTAATTGACATGTCTAAGCTATATGACTTAAAACATGGCATACATATATCCATGTGGTGTTTAAAATAATGCTTCCTGCTCTGGGGTGGCCTCACCGTCAAGAATTAATTGAAGCATTTCCATGCATGTTGGACTTTTACCTTTAGCAATAACGAAAGGATTGGAAAGTGGTGTCATAGGCTAAACATTTTTGTAACCCATTGATTTTGCATAATGGGTAAGTTTTTCTTTAAGCAAATTTCTGGCCCGGTGTAGTCTGCTGCGCACCGTGCCGATGGGTATATCCAGAATCTTTGCCATTTCTTCATACTTGAATCCTTCAAGGTCACATAAAATTATTACCGTTCTGAAAATCTACATCCAGTGAGTTCAATGCGTTGGAGATTTCATCGCCAATCATGTCTTTCAGAGACTCTACTCTCAAATCGGGTGTGATCTGCCTGTCTACATCTTCTGAGTTGTAGTAAGCTTCCACCTCCTGATAATCTACCTTCGAAGGCTCTTTGGTCTTCTTGCGGTAGTCATTGATGAAACTGTTTTTCAGAATTCGAAACAGCCAGGCCTTTGCATTAGTTCCTTTCTGGAATGATTCTATAAAGCGATAGGCTTTTAGATAAGTGTCCTGAACCAGGTCTTTGGCGTCATCCCTATCCAGGGTGAGGCGATACCCAAAGTTATACATAGAATTTATATGGGGCAGAAACTCGTTGTTAAACAAATCCTGCTTCTCGGTCTCTGTATATCGATGTCTAACCGGACTTTCTTCCATAAGTGAGTAAAAATAACAAAATTCGGTTTTGTTTTTATATGTTTATTCCCGCTGCGGAATATTCAGGAATTTTGTAGAAAGTATTCTATTTTATGGTTTACGAATAAAAAAAGGCTTATTAACCTTTTCATAGTACTCAATACATTTAGATAATCCTGTAGTTTCTATATTCCCCTATCCTGAAGCCAATCAGGCTGCTTATAAAACGTTTTATCTTTTCTTTCTTTGAATACCTCCTCATCGAAATATCATGATCAAATTTCCAGTTCTTTCTCGCAATTCGGGCCATCATTACTTCTGGATGAGTTCCCTCAAACAACTCTAAAGAATTTATCCTGCTGTAATCATATTCATTATCCTCAACTACATTGTTATTTATCCAGGATTCGTCCTTATAGAATCTGTACCAGTTCTTCATCTTACTTTGCATCAGGCGTGGATCCTTTACCCACCCATAGTGATACATGGTGGCATTAATCAATTTGACATTTAGTTTCTGATTAGGCTTTTTTCTGAAACCCTGAGCATCCTTATAGGAAAAAATATCTTTATTATTTCTTATGATCCTGATTTCTCTCCTGTACCACTGCCATGATTCGCCTACATAATCATAGGAGCCCCAGAAATGCCTGTAACTAAATAACAAGCCATCAACCATTTTATCATCTTTGAAACGAATCATTGCCTCACGCACGGTATCGTGATATTTTTCATGAAGCACCTCATCTGCCTGAATATAAAAACACCAGTCTGATTCAGGTGAAACTGCCTGTAAGGCTTTATCCGTTTCCAATGCAAAGGTTCTTCCTCCCTCACGAAGTGTATCGTCCCACACGGTTTCAATAATCCGTAATTTATCTGAAGGAATCTTCTTGATTAAATCATAGGTAGCATCTTCAGATTTACCTATGGCAACAATAAATTCATCACAAACCGGCAATACAGAAGTGATCGCTTCAATAACCGGGTAATCATTTTTTATGGCATTTCTAATGATGGTAAATCCACTTACTTTCATACAGGCTTAAAAAAAATCAAATACTCCCAGCACTAATTTTCACATCTTGAAATTTCCTGTTGTAGAAAAGATCCAGTCTCTGTTTTACCTGCTTAACTGCAATGGCTTTCATGCAGGCGCATTGTGTACCTCCTTTGCATTGGTTACAGTCGATATCATGCACCAGGTATGTAGCATTTTTACCAATCGGACCCCAACGACCGGGGTGAAGTGGTTTTATTGGTGGGAATAGCCCAACGGTATATTTACCCAAGGCCGAAGCAAGGTGAAGTACTCCTGTGCTGGAGGCCACCAAACCATCTGCCTGACCTATAAATGAATTCAGTTCCGCCAATGTCAATTTTCCCATCATGTTAGTAACACCTGGCAAATCCAACAGCTTTGGAAATTCATTTTTAATAAGACCCTCTTCTTCCTTTAAACCAGTTAGAAAAACCGAAAACTTATCTTCAGGCAGCTCACTCATTAATTGAGAATAGTTTTCAAGACCCCACTCCCTTCCATGGCCCTTTGACTTTGGATGAATGATAAGGTTAAACTTATCATTTTTAAAAACCTGCGAGAAATCAAATTCAGAATCACTCAATCCATAAAAGGGAATCATTTCATTCGTACTGACATCCCGGTCGAGTTTAAAGGGCTTCAATAATTTAAAATTCAACTGGCTTTCATGCAGATTTGAACGTACTCTGCTAAAATCTACCAGGTGATTACAATATAGCCAGTTATACCATCGGTGTGCGGTAGAAACCCGTCTCTTGATCTGTGCCGCCTTGGCAACCTTAGCCAGTTCCTTATCGGGAAAAACAAAAATAATGGTATCGGCCCTCACCATAGCCAGCTTGTGTGGGTCTTGAATAACCTCCTCCCTATCAAGAAAGTGATCTACAAAAGCACACCTGGAAATTACTGGCTCGGTATACTTTTTTCCAATGAAGGTAATCTTCAAATCGGGTATCATTGATTTTAAATACCCCGCCATTGGTAAGGTAAGAATAACATCACCCAGGTTATCCGTACGACTTATTATCAGTCGCTTTCCAATGGCTTTTTTATGATTTGCTTCATATAATTTAGCATACTTGTAAAACACGTGATTGCTAACAGCCTGCGCAACCATTAACCCTTCAAAACCGTCAAGAAAACCACGTTTTAAAAAATAACTTTTCAAAAAAGCAAATGAGGAATGGGCTACAATGCGCAAAGGCGAACTGGATCTGCGACCAGCATTTTCCTGAGAATATATATCAGAATACCGTTGAATTTTAGATAAAGTTTCGTAGGCATCAACATAGGCCCGGTGGAGCAAGTCACCTTTCAGGTGCATTACTTTTACTCCTCGTTTCAAGACTACTTTATCGTGCGGATTTTCACCACCCCATAAACCTTTGCGTTTATTCCAGAGTCTTATTTTCTGATCAGGATACCAGTTGCCATGCCGGATCCACTTACCTCCATAATTGGAAAGCCTGTTCATTCTGTAGGCCTCATAAGGCCAGCTTTCCTTTACTTCAAGAATAGAGCCGGTAAGTTCCTCAGAAAGATATTCATCAGCATCCAATGAAAGTACATACTCATTGGTGGCCTGCGTAACCGCAAAATTCTTCTGATCTATGTGACTTATAAATCGATGCTTTATCACGCGTGCACCTTTTTCCAGTGCTATGTCACAAGTCTGATCAGTAGAAAAGGAATCAATCACCACAATCTCATCAACCACCGATATCACAGAATCGATACATCGGCCGATATTTCTCTCTTCGTTTTGTGTAATGATAATTGCGCTAATCTTAACCATGAATAAATATCATTCAATCAATCACAAATTTCCGCTTAATTATGATTCTTACCAAAAATGAAGACTTTACGCCATGGGTCATTTAGCGCTGTCAACAAGGGCTGGCAAAACTACCCTGGTGAAATTATGCGAGCGGTTACGCATTATTCTTTTCCAATTCATTATTCTTTTTACTTTTAGGAAATTGTTAAACCCAATTCATACCCTACCGCATGAGCTTATTTATTAAAAAACCCCTCGAACAGTTAATGAACCAGGTCGGAGATTCTGACAAAGGACTAAAGCGCACACTTGGAGTCGGAAACCTGATTGCGCTGGGTATTGGCGCCATTATTGGTGCAGGGCTTTTTGTTCGGACTGCTGCCGCTGCCGGTGAGGCCGCTGGTCCGGCAGTAGTGGTTTCGTTTATCATTGCCGCGATAGGTTGTGCCTTTGCAGGATTGTGCTATGCAGAGTTCGCCTCCATGATTCCCATTGCAGGAAGTGCATATGCCTATGCGTATGTAACGATGGGTGAATTTATGGCATGGATTATTGGCTGGGCGCTTGTCCTGGAGTATGCGCTGGCCTCAGCAACCGTGTCTATTGCCTGGAGCGAATATCTCAATAATCTCCTGGGGGGGGCCATACCGTATGAATGGTGTCACTCCCCTTTCGAAACTTCACTGGATGGCACAGCAAGTGGTATTATCAATTTTCCTGCATTGGTGATTCTGGTGATTCTTACCATGATATTAATTAAGGGAACCAAAGAATCAGCGAATCTGAACGCCATTATCGTTTTTGTAAAAGTTTCCATCGTACTGGTTTTCATCGTTATCGGATGGGGATTTATCAACGAAGCAAACTATACTCCCTATATCATTCCGCAGTCCAGTCCCGATCATGATGTCTGGAACCGGTTTGGATGGGGTGGAGTTCTTGGCGGAGCTGGAATTGTATTCTTTGCCTTCATTGGTTTTGATGCTGTATCAACTGCCGCACAGGAAGCTAAAAATCCAAAGCGCGACATGCCAATCGGGATACTCGGATCTCTGGTAATCTGTACTATTCTTTATGTCCTGTTTTCTTATGTACTCACCGGAGTAGCCAACTATGAGGAATTTAAAACAGCAGGAAAGGAAGCATCGGTTGCCTATGCCATTCAAACTTATATGCACGGTTACGGATGGCTTGCCACATTAATAACAGTTGCCATATTAGCCGGATTTTCATCGGTGATCCTGGTGATGCTCATGGGCCAGTCGCGCGTATTCTATTCCATGTCAAAAGATGGATTGGTGCCTAAAGTTTTTTCAGAACTACACCCAAAGTTTCGTACTCCTTTTAAGGCCAACTGGCTCTTGTTGATTTTTGTTGGCGCATTTGCCGGCTTTGTGCCAGGCAGCGTAGCCGGAGATCTAACCAGTTTCGGAACTCTGTTTGCCTTTGTGCTGGTTTGTGTAGGAATCTGGGTAATGCGTGTGAAAAATCCAGAAGCAGTAAGACCATTCAGAACACCCCTTGTACCATTGATTCCAATACTTGGTATAATTGTATGTTCGGGGATGATTATTTCTTTAGGAAAAGAAACTCTCATATCCGCAATGATATGGATGGTGGTGGGATTATTTATCTACTTCCTTTACAGCAAGAAAAACAGCAACCTGCGAAAAGGAATAAATAACGATTAATTGATTACTTCACTGCTGATGGTGAGAGTAAGTCCCGAAAGCTGGGTGCGATAACGAACCAATGACCGCCAGGCGGGTCCACCCGATGGATAACCATCTGAAAAATTAAAGCTTGAGTTGCAGCATGCATCAATCATAAACAATCCTGAATTATGAACATTCACTGTGGCGCATGCTTCATTAGGGCGATAAGAACAGTTTCGCTCATAGGCATAATAGGTGGTTGAATTTGCCCTATACACAATTATTCCCCTGACTCCACCATTTGTTTCTACGTATCCTCCATCGGTTCGCAAGCCTATAAATTCGGGAAGATTAAGATTGATTACAATATCTACAAAGGGAATAAAAGGAACCGGATCATCCGAACGATCAGGACTGCATGCCGAGATAAACAGTACCAGGAAACCATATATAATTTTTCGGATAATCATTTTTTTCCTTTCATTCTGGCTACGGGTGGATTCTCATGGATCTGAACAAATAGTTTGAATCTTAATTATAATCGTAAAATCCTCTTCCGGTCTTTCTGCCCAATAACCCCTGCTCAATTTTCTTCTTTTGAAGTTTGCTGGGTTTGAATTTTGGGTTGCGATTGAACCCTTCATAAACCGAATTGGTCACCGCATAGTTCACATCTATGCCAATCAGATCCATTAATTCAAATGGTCCCATTTTGAATCCCGCTGAACGAAGTAGTTTATCAATCCCCGCCTCCTCAGACACACCCTCTTCAAGCAGTTTCAGTGATTCCAAATAGAAATGCCTTGCCACCCTGTTAACGATGAACCCCGGAGAATCTTTTACTTCAACCGTTGTTTTAGCCAATGACTGCGAAAAGTGCACCATCGTTAGGGCTGTTTCCGGATTTGTAAGCTCTCCTGAAATTACCTCCACCAGCTTCATCAGATGAGCCGGATTAAAGAAATGCAATCCAATAAATCTGGATGGATGTTGCAATATGGAAGCAATCTGGGTTATAGAAACAGAAGATGTGTTGGTAGCCAGAATTGTCTTGGCAGAATTTAATATTTCGAGATCAGCAAATAGCTTTTGCTTCACTTCCAAATTTTCAACAACCGCCTCAATAATAAGGTCAGCTTTTAAATCCGACAAGTTGTTCACGATTTTAATACGATTTAAGCACTCATCGCCATTCTTCCTTGAAAGCTTACCCTTTATTACTGACTGCCCGATAGATTGACCAATGAGCTGTATAGCCCTTTCGCTTAATTCAGCATTGATATCAAAAAGAACGGTCACGTATCCTGCAAGGGCGCACGATATAGCAATGCCCTGGCCCATCGTACCTGCCCCTGCAATTCCAACCGTTTTAATTTCAATGCTCATAAAATGCTTTGATTCTATCACAGACAAACATAATTTGTTCTTCTGAAATCTCTGGAGAAATAGGAAGGGACAAGACTGTGCGCTGCAAGTATGCTGAAACCGGAAAGTCACTTAAACTCTGTGAGAGATAATCATAAGCTGGCTCAAAGGGCAATGCTTTGGGATAATGTATGGCGGTTTGCACACCCTTACTCTCAAGATAAGACTTCAACCCATCACGTTCTTCAATCCTGATAACAAAGAGATGGAATGTATGTATTGTATTGCTTCTTAACACGGGCAACAATAGGGGAGTTATGTCTGATAAATTTTCGAAGTACAGTTTTGCATTTTTCATTCTGACTTCATTCCATTCTTCCAGGTATTTTAATTTAACATTAAGAATAGCAGCCTGAAAGGTATCCATTCGACTGTTAAACCCTTCCATCGCATGATCATCCTTGCTTAATCCTCCGTGATTGGCCCATCGCCTTATCTTTTCAGCCAGTTGATCATGATTGGTTATCACGCAACCTGCATCGCCATACGCTCCAAGATTTTTGGTAGGGTATAAACTGAAAACACCACAATCGCCTGTAGTGCCGGCTATCACGCCCTGGTCCGATGAAAGATGTGCCTGTGAACAGTCTTCAATCAAAAAAAGGTTTGATTGATCACATAATGCTTTTATTTCATTCACTTCCGCTACCTGTCCGTAAAGGTGAACCACAATCACAGCTTTTGTGCGGGGTGTAATTTTATTGCTTATACATTCCGGAGTAATCGTGAAGTAGTTTGAATCAACATCAGAAAAAACAGGTGTTGCCCCGGTTAGTGTAATCACTTCAGAAGTTGAAATCCAACTCCATGCAGGTGTGATCACTTCATCACCAGGCCCTATACCAAGCGCTTTTAATGAGAGAAAAAGTCCGTCCGTTCCATTACCGATGGCAACACAATTTTTTACCTGACAGAGTGACGCAAAGTTTTGTTCAAAATCACTTACCGGCTTTCCTCCAATAAAATTGCCAGCCTCCAGTACTTCTGAAATGGCCCGATCGATTTCCGGCTTTAGTTTTTTGTATTGGATAGCCAGATCTGCAAAGGGCACATTCATTAAGGGAGAATTAATCAGATTACGGGCTTGAACTGTTTGAGAAAGCGAATATCATTTTCTGAGAATAACCGCAGGTCATTGATACTGTAGCGAAGCATGGTGATGCGCTCAATCCCCATACCAAATGCAAACCCTGTATATTCTTCGGGATCAATACCACAATTACGTAACACATTCGGATGAACCATTCCTGAACCTGCTATCTCCACCCAGCCAGAATACTTGCAAACATTGCATCCCTTGCCATGACATATCAGGCAAGAGATATCAATTTCAGCGGATGGCTCTGTAAATGGAAAGAACGAAGGACGCAATCTGATTTTAGTATCCTTACCAAACATCTCTTTGGCAAAGTGGTAGAGTGTCTGCTTCAAATCAGAGAAGCCTACATTTTTGTCTACATATAAACCTTCTACCTGATGAAAAAAGCAGTGTGCCCTGGCTGATATTGCTTCATTACGATACACACGGCCTGGCATGATAGCCCGAAACGGAGGCTTTCTGTTCTTCATCAAGCGAATCTGCACATTGGATGTATGGGTGCGTAACAACACATCCGGATTCCCACCATCCACACGGACAGGCTTTTCAACAAAGAATGTATCCTGCATCTCGCGGGCCGGATGGTTTTCAGGAAAATTTAAAGCCGTGAAGTTGTGCCAGTCATTTTCAATTTCAGGCCCATCTTCCACATTGAAACCCAGTCGTTCAAAGATTTCAATAATGCGATAGCGGGTTAAATTAAGGGGATGCTGACTGCCTGTTTTGTTGGGTATGGTGGGCAGTGTAAGGTCATCATCAAAAGCAATGGTTTGTGAATTGGTTTCCAATGCTTGTTGAAGCTCATTAAACCTGGCTTCAGCAAGTTTTTTCAGTTCATTCAGCATCTGGCCCGCCAGCTTCTTCTGTTCAACAGGAATCGTTTTTAAATCTTCAAACAATTCCGACAAGGCTCCCTTTTTCGATATATATTTCAGGCGAAATTCCTCAACTGCTACACTTGTTTTGCCTTTGAATTCCTCAATTTGAGCCTTCAGTGATTCAACTTTCTCCTTCATTTTAAGTACGCTTCTTAATCATTAACTTGATAACATGATTGACTGCCAGGCATAGAGCTATAACAACGGGTAAAATTACAGTATCAGTTTCATATCTTAAAACCCATGCCAGAACCAGAAAAAGTAAATTAACGCTCCCCAAAATCATTACTGAACTGGAATGGGTATATCCCAACCTTAATAACTGGTGATGAAGATGATTTTTATCGGCCACCAGAGGAGATTGAAATTTTCGTAACCTTAAAATAATTACCCGTAGTGTATCAAATACAGGAATAATCAATAAACAAACTGCCGTGCTGATTGAAGCTTTGAATTTAAAAAAATGATCAGTTGGGAGCTGATAGTTAAGATTGATAAACTGAATGGTAAGATAAGACAACAAAAATCCAATGGTGAGAGCCCCTGTATCTCCCATAAAAATCCTGGAAGGCTGCCAGTTAAATATCAGAAAAGCGAGAATTGCTCCCGTAAATGAAAATGAAATTAACGCAAGGCCCGTGTTTTCGGTATTGTAAAACCATACTCCTAAAAAAGTAAGTACAATTAATCCTATCGATCCTGCAAGTCCATCCAATCCATCAATTAGATTGTACGAGTTAGTCAAAATCAAAATGGCAACTGTGGTTACTGCGAACGCCACATATTTATTAAAAATAATGTCCCCGGGAATCAAACCATAAAACATATTGAGCAAGGTGCTACCAAAAACTACCATGATGATGATTGGCAAAAATTGACTGATCATCTTTTGCCGCGGACTTAAAATCAATATGTCATCACGTAACCCTGTAATAAACATAAGCGCGGTTGTCAAAAAAAAGATCTTATATCTTGCCAGCTCAGAAAAAGGCATAGCAATCAGTAATGTAAAAACTACTCCTATTAAAATCGGGATACCTCCTAAAGACGGAGTAAATTTTTCATGAATTTTGTGCAACCCTGGAGAATCAAGAACTTTCCACTGCTTGAACAATTTAATAAGAACAGGAAAAACTAAAAAGGTTAAAAGAAATGAAATCGAACTGTAAATAAATAGGGAAATGGGCTGCACAACTTTATTGTATCTTAATAAGCTTTATCACTACCTCTTAACAAACTAATTACTGTTAAAAATATGATTTTTATATCAAGCCAGAAAGTCCAATTCTCAATATAATAACGATCCAGCCGAACTCTGTTCTCCATATCTGATAAAGTCTGGGTTTCTCCACGATAACCCATGCATTGTGCCAGGCCAGTAATGCCAGGTTTAACATAGTGACGGGACATCATCGTAGTTATTAGCGGAGCAAATTTCTCATTCAATTTTATTGGGTGGGGCCTGGGGCCGATGAGTGACATCTCGCCTTTCAGTACGTTTAAGAATTGAGGCAACTCATCAATACTGGTTTTGCGCAAAAAAGATCCAATCCGGGTGATCCTGGAATCATTTTTTGTTGCTTGTTTAAAGTCTGCCTCATGGTTAACAATCATTGTCCTGAACTTGATACAACCAAACGGTCTGTTTCCTTCGCCATTTCTTTGCTGAATAAAGAAAGCCGGGCCTCTTGATTCTAATTTTATAAGTATAGCGATAATCGGCAGAAGCCATGAGAGCACCAACACAAAAAATATGATTGAAAAAAATAAATCAAAACCTCGCTTTATTGCTTTATTAACAGTTTCGTCAAGGGAAATTGTTGCAATGCTGAGTCCGGGCACCTGATCATACTTATCAAATTGGAGCGATGGAGATACTGTTGTTGATGGGACGATTACCACTTTTACCTTAACCAGGGTATCTAAACCAAAGTTGACAAGCGCCTTTAGTGTGTTGTCATTCATGTATGGAGCACAACAATATATTTCATGGATTTCATTTGTCGCACTGAAAGATCTTACCTTTTCAAACAAATCATTTGAATCCCTGAGTTCAAAAAGACCCTTGAATTTATATCCCAATTGAGGGTTTAACAGATAATACTTCCTTATTTCCCTGGCTACCTCATTATCACCAATCAATATATAGTTTATTGATTGCATTGCCGGAATAAAAAGCTTTCGCAAATAGAAAATAACAACCTTTGAACTGAATGAAACAAAAATAAACAGAACGTACATGAATCCGATTGAAGTAAGAAAGTAGCTTTTCTTAAAAAAGAAAATGAGTGACATTACTACAAGCAAATGAATAAAAATGAATGCTACCTGAGTCTTTACAATTTTTGACAGTGACAACCCCTTATTTAAATTATACGGACTGGAAACCATAGTCAAAAAAAGCCAGGCAAGATTACTGAAAACGAAAAGATAAATTTTGTCACTGCCCGCTAAAGCATTCGCTTCCCTTTGCATGAAGAAGTAAAAAAAAACAGACAGATTTAATAACAGTAAATCAACTAAAAAAAGGATGACCTTGTTAAGACCTGACATCACTAATAATTTGGTACAAGGTTAATAAAATTTAAGAAGGTTTCAAGGAAGCCGTAGACCTCAAAGTATGGTAGTAGGGTATGAAAATCTGATGTAAAAATCCAAAAAAAACAACACCCTGGTATCGGCCTAAAAAGACTTCAGTTACACCATAGATCAGAAAGGAGAAGAAAATTAAAATTCCCAACACGTTTTGACTCCGAACCGATAAAAACAACGGACGACTTAAAAGTAAGATAAGAGAGAGTAATCCCAGCAAACCATTTGAAAAAAAGGAATGAATGAATTGATTATGAGAGTTAAGGCTTTCGTTTGCATATTGGGTAAGATTATGAGTGTTGAAATACTCATTCAATACATTTTTGTAATCACCTGTGCCAACGCCCAGAAGAAAATCTGGATTAGCTATTATGGCAGATTCCCACAATGTCATTCTTTCCCAGTAATCATTATTGTCTGAAGTCCCACCTGGACTTATGTTGAAATCAAAATAATTAACTGTCAGCATTGCCAGTAATAATAATATCGCCATGCCGGAAGAAAGATTCTTGTGCCTATTGCTTGTCTCATCAGAAAAGAATTTCAGAATAAAAAAAGAAAAAACAAACAGCATGCTTATGTAGGCAGTGCGACCTGCCGTGAGCATAAGAATGGCAAATAAAAAAAGAATAATCGTGGTTGTCACCTTCACATCAAGATCAAGCTCATCATAATACAGATTATAAAGCATAAAGCTGATTGCAAAACATAAGTAGTAGGCAAAATAGGTGGGTTGTAAATTAATCACCTCTGTAAATTGATAGAAGAAAAAGGAGTCAGGTTGATGACTTTGAAGGTACGAAACAGAAGCAGAAATCAGACAAATAAAACATGCTACCAAAAGGCCGAGCACAAAACTCAATATAATCCCGTGAAATTTTTTCTTGTCCAGGTTAATAGCACTAAAAACAATGGATAAGGCTATGAGGCTAAAACTGGTTTCCATCACCCTCCAACCCGTGTCTCTATCTTCAGAATACATAAGACCTATCATCAATATTGATTGATAGATTAAAATATCCCATGAATTTCTAAAGAATCTAAAAATTCTGTTATCGTTATTTAAGAAGAACGAAAAGATAGCCAGAGCAATCAATAAACGAATGCCGATAAATTGTGAAAAAGGAGTTATGAATGCAAAAAGCAGAATGGAAAAATAAAATACATCAAATTTTGTAAACCGCTTCACCACTGTGCAAATTATTAGCTATTAGACTATCCGCTTCTTAAAATAAAATCATGGAGGTCGTTATAGAATATACCTCCAATCAAGCCTTAAGTTAAATTAAGTTTTGGTTCTTGCACAACAGTAATTACTGATTAATAAAGAGTGCATCTTAAGTTCTCCTGCATCCAAGAGGATAAGAAAGAGGATCAAGATCAAAATATTTTCGAGAAAAACTCTGATTTTCATACTCAAAATTAATTAGAGTTTAATTCCCGCTTGAAAAATGTGTTAATGTTTGAAGAATTGTTTTCAAGATATGCCGTTAAACCCATCTCGATTTTCCGTGGCAGATACAAACTCGAATAAGAACTTAATTTAAAGTAGTATGCAATTTACTTCCTGAATGTCAAAGGCCAATTGTCGTATAGCTTTTTTAGAAGTCATATTAAAAGAGAACCTATACTTACCAAGTCAGGGCAGATGGTTGTTTGCCCCACCTGTATTTGCTACCTGATCCCAATTCAAATCCTACTCCTAATTTAGGCTTTATAAGAATATCATTCAAAGCCATATGGTCCAACACAAGCAGTCAGGAACATGGCATATTCATATTTAAGATTAGAAGTTATATAGGCAACTTTATATAAGAATAATTTTAATTTTCTAAATTTATGAAAACTATATAATACATATGATCTCCAATGCTAAAGTTCTGATTGTCGTCATACTACTTTTAATTCTCTCGAATGTTGTGACTATTTTTCACTATGAAAAAAAACTTAACCCTGATGAAGATGAAGTCACTGTAATTGGCGGCCTGAAAAGAAATAAACAATATACTGCTAAGGAAATTACCGAACTAATCAAAAATTTACCTGAATATATAGGGGATTCTCTGGTAATATATGAAGACGGGAAGTTGAGAACAGACAATCTTAAATTTCAAGGAACTATCGATGCCGTTTCAATAAATGACAAGGCATCTATTGATCAGCAAGTTATTGATCTCGATTTGCCGAAGCCATTTTTAGTTTATAAGCTTGCCGCGCACTATTATCGGATGCAGTATGCGGAGGAATTTAAAAAAGACACATTAAATAAAAATTGAATTATCGAGAATTAAAAGTCTTTAAATTTCATGCAATGAATGTTACAAATATCTCAGAAGCCAAGCGAAAAGTAACTCAACAGATGGATGCCATCGCATCAAAAAGAGAAAAATGGATTTCTAAAAACAAATATTACTATAAAAATTTGATAAGATTCTTGAAATATAATATTCCGGAAGGCTCAAGAGTATTGGAAATCGGTTGCGGAACCGGACATCTATTATCTCATCTCAAACCCTCACGCGGTGTAGGCATTGATATTTCACATGAGATGATAAGAATTGCTCAATCTCAATATGGTGAGTATGAATTTATTAATGCTGATGCGGAAAATTTAAACTTAAATGAAAAATTTGAATTCATCATTATTTCTGATACCATCGGCTATTTTGAAGACATTCAAAAGTTCTTTCGTGAATTACAAAAAGTAGTCACACCAGAAACGCGAATCATCATTACTTATATCAATTTCTCATGGCTACCGATTCTACGGTTAGGAGAGAAGATCGGGCTTAAAATGCCTAATACCCGTTTGAACTGGCTTGATCAAAAAGACATTGCGAACCTGCTCGTACTTTCAGATTATAATATTATCAAAATCGGAAAGAGATTTCTATTTCCATTCTACTTTCCTGTTCTATCCTGGCTATTTAATAGATACATTGCCAACTTACCTTTATTAAATAGTCTGTGCCTCAGTCAGTTTATCATCGCAAGAAGCATCATCAATAATCAGGCTCACAATCAAGACTTGAGTGTAAGTGTAATTATCCCAGCGCGAAACGAAAAAGGAAATATTGAAAATGCCCTTAGACGAATGCCAAAATTGGGAAGTCATACGGAAGTGATTTTTATAGAGGGCAATTCAACCGATGATACATTGGAAGAAATTAAGCGGGTATGTGAGAAATATTCTCCCATGATGGATGTTAAATATGGCATTCAAGAAGGAAAAGGAAAGGGTGATGCTGTAAGAAAAGGATTTGCAATGGCAACAGGAGATGTTTTAATGATTCTGGATGCAGATTTAACAGTGCAACCAGAAGATCTGCCAAAATTTTACGATGCAATTGCATCAGGAAAAGGCGAATACATCAATGGTACCAGATTGGTTTATCCCATGGAGGATCAAGCTATGAGAACCCTGAATATGCTTGGAAATCATTTTTTCTCACTCATGTTTTCATGGCTGTTAGGTCAAAGACTAAAAGATACACTTTGCGGAACAAAGGTTATGACCAGAAAAAATTATGAAAAACTAAGTGCCAATCGCAGTTATTTTGGAGATTTTGATCCCTTTGGGGATTTTGATTTAATTTTCGGCTCTTCAAAATTAAACCTTAAAATCGTTGAAGTTCCAATCCGATATAAGGCTCGGGAATATGGAGAAACCAACATTTCCAGGTTTAAACACGGCTGGCTATTGTTGAAAATGACTTTTTTTGCAATGGGAAAAATAAAATTTATCTCCTGATTTTAATCATGGAAACAATTTTAGAAAAGCATAAACGTATCTGGCAAGAAAAGAAAATTTTACGTGTAATCTATTCCAAATGGTATCTCAAAATTCTTACAGATTTAAAAGAAACACCTTTAAAAACTATTGAACTAGGAGCCGGTTCAGGCAATTTCAAAGAGTTTAAACCAGATGTAATTTCGGCTGACATAGACCCGCATGAGTGGCTAGACATGGTATTTGATGCCCACCAAATGCCTTTTGAAAATGAAAGTCTGGGAAACATAGTGATGATTGACGTTTTACATCATTTGTCCAATCCCATAAAATTTTTACAGGAAGCCGGGCGGGTCTTAGAAAGAGGCGGGAGATTAGTAATGTTAGAGCCCTTCCCATCTCCATTTTCTCTTCAGATTTATAAACGTTTTCATCCGGAACCTTTTATAATGGATGTTGACTATTTTGCGAAAACCAATATTGAATCAAAAGACCCGTGGGACTCTAACCAGGCTATTCCATATTTGATATTTTTCAAAAATCATAAAACATTTTTGCAGGCGTTTCAACATCAGTTTCTAATAAAGAAAAAAAAAAATTGAGTTTTTTACTATATCCTGCTTCTGGCGGATTTGAAAACAAAGCCATGATCCCAGATTTTCTTATTCCAGCTTTTCAACTAATAGAGTGGCTACTGAGTCCTTTAAGAAGTCTGCTGGCATTTCGCTGTTATCTGGTTATAGAAAAAGTATGAAAATCAAATTCTATATTCTACCTGCTCTTTTGGTTTTACCATTAACTCTATATTTCTCAGTCTCACATCTCAAACAATTTCAGGGTCCATACTTTTATGGAACCAATTCGGACCCTGATTATGTCTATCTCATTAATTCTCTTAACATAGCTCGCCTCAAACTTCCAGGACACATAGACCACCCCGGTACACCTGTTCAGGTAATTGGAGCTATTACTCTAAGATTTACACACCTAACCTCAGGAAAGGGCAAAATTGTAAACGATGTACTTACACGTCCAGAAATTTATCTTCAAACTCTTAATGCTGTCTTTTTATGGTTGAATGTTATAATTCTGTTTATCTCAGGATGGCTTGTCTGGCAGGTTTCCAAAAAATTAGAGGTGGCTGTATTATTTCAATTGGCACCATTTCTTACTATAATACCCGAACAATTGATTAAAGTAAGTACCGAACCAACTTTGGTAATTGCCAGTATTCTATTTTCAGTGCTTGTTTATCATGTATTTGCAAAAGAAGATATTGAAGAACAAAAAAATACCTACCTGATTTCGTTTGCTCTGCTATCAGCTTTTGGGATGGCGACTAAAATAACTTTTTTTCCATTACTTATAATTCCCTTCTTTTTATTCAAACATTGGATCGATAAACTGTATTTTCTATTGCTCTTCATCTTGTCATTTTTCATTTTGGCATTTCCACTACTGTTTCAATGGGAATATTTCCGTGATTGGATCAAAGGTCTATTTTTTGGAACAGGCGTTTACGGAGGCGGAAAACAAACGGTAATAGATCCCATCATTTTTTTTGAAAATCTCATTAAAATTATTTCTACAGAACTTGCGTTTGATTTAATATTTGTATGTGCTTTGACTTTTCTAGCGGGGTTCTTCCTTTACAATCCCTTAATAAAATACCGCCAAAGTCATTCCATCCGCTTTCAAATAATAAAATTATCGGTGATCATAATCAGCATCTACCTTGTGATAATCGCCAAACACTATCACTATCGCTATATGATTCCGCCTATAATATTTTCGCTGATGGCATTGCAGGGTATTTTTTTAGTGATTCACGAAGTTTTTGCAAAGACTAAATATAGAAGATTGATTCATATTGGATTTTTTAGTCTGTTTATAGGAATCATTATCTCAAATCAGTTCTCATCATTTCGCGAAACCAAAAGAATGTTAAAGTATCATTTTACTGAACAAAATGAATTATTGACACTCATTAACAATAAGTATCCTTCCGGTATTAAAATTTACTCCTATGGTTCATCATGTCAAGAGCAAGCATTTTCATTAGCTCTTGGATACTCCCATCTTGAAAGATCTACTTATCTGAGCGTGCTCAAAGGATTGTATCCAAATTGCTATTTTTTCAGCTTCATTGATAAAACATTCTATCAATGGACACCGGGCAATTATATAAATATCGAAAAAATCCTTAAGGGTAAAAGCGAAGTCTATTTACATATCTCTAACCTTGCTAATAAAGGGTTGGCTTTAGACAACAAGCTTCCTGTTTTAGATTTAAAATCAAGTAAACCGACCGGAAAATTTCTCTATCTGAAAAATTTAAATAAAGAAGATGGTTACCGTGAAACTATCTATAAATTAGAAAAAATAGGAGAATAGTTTTTACTAAAAAGTACCTAGTCTTCTAAAGAATTAATTTATCGATCCATTATAATCTTACAATGTCTATTTTTAAAGAATATTACTTAGTAAAATAAATACATTTTGAAAATCAGGAAGAGCTCAATCGTTCTGTTGATCATCACACTCTATGGTGTTAACTATTTCATTTTTGAAAGAATATTTTTCTTCAACGAATTATTAAGCCTTTTAGGGTTAATCTATTTTATCAAAAATTCGTTCCGCAAGGATTTTAAATTCTACTATCCGAAAAGCACCATTTACAGATGCATTCTTCTTTTTATTCTGATCTGTGGAATACATGCCATTATAAGTTTACAGCTGAAGACAAACTGGTATTACTATTTCCGGAATATGAGCATCATCTATTCTGTATTCACCTTCTTCCTGGGATTTCATTTATATAATGAGCAATTCAGGTTTTTCGAAAAGCTAAGAACTTCAATTTATGGGTACACCTTGTTGGCCTTTTCTATTGGGTCACCTAACCTGATCGACAGAAATGCGTATTCGTTTTGGTTCACTTTACTACAAAAAGACTGGAGGCTTTTTTCCGTTTTAACGCTTATCCTTCTCTATATTCTTTATGTTGTTTCCTATACTTCGCTTACCGTGATCATGATTCTTATTGTCGTTTTGGGTATGCGGTTCTTCATTAAGAATTATGTACAATTAAAAATTGCATTATTATTAGTGTTTATTGCTTTCTTCTTTGTATTCATACAGGCAATGCCATTTTTGAAATTCTATAACGCCAATGACTATACCTCAATTGGAAACGTTGAATATAGTTACTCCTTATTTGGAAACGCTGAATATGTCTATTCTTACCATCCGTGGTTCAGACTGGACGATAATAGTAGCTGGAGGCTTATCTTCTGGTATCGAACTATCATTGAAATGTTCCCACAAAACCTTGTAGGAATCGGCATTGGGACGCCCATACTTCCTTATATGCCTAATGTAAACACGACAGGTCTGGCCTTCAATGACGAACATGTTGCACATGTTATAGGAACCCATAACACATTTATCACCATCCTGACGCGATTTGGAGTTATCCCCTTACTGTTATTAATGATAATCTATAGAAATGTTTTTCGTGAGTTCTTTATCCATAAAGGCTACTACTTGCAAAACAGAAATGATAGCGGACTTTTTCTTAGCTTTATTACGTTAACCGTTGTTGGATTATTCAACTTGATTATCGAAACTCCAACTTTAGCATCTCTATTTTGGATATTTTTAGGCTTTGTCGCCAAAGCAATATATAGCAGACAAATCAAAATCTATGAGGTGCAAAATCTGTGATTCGGAATCGGTTCTTATTTTTAGTACAAAGGTATTGCGCAAGTATACCGTTTCTTATTTTAAGTGCACTTCTTGTGGCTTTGTTCAAACCGAAAAACCGTATTGGCTGAATGAGTCTTACGAGAACTCAATTAATCTTTCTGATACCGGGCTTGTACTTAGAAACAGGCGCATGACAAGAATCGTTACCAGTTTGATATTTTTTTTCTTTGACAAGAAAAAGAAGTTCATAGACTATGCGGGAGGTTACGGACTATTTACCAGAATGATGCGGGATGTTGGCTTTGATTTTTACTGGAGCGATCCTTATACTAAAAATGAGTTGGCTAAAGGATTTGAAATGGAGAAAGGAGAAAGATATCATGTAGCTACCAGCTTTGAAAGCTTTGAACATTTTGATAATCCACATGACGAGTTGAAGAAAATAATTGAAATTGCAGACAACATAATTATCTCAACAGAACTAATACCAGAACCAACACCAAAAGTAACAGAATGGTGGTATTACGCTCCCGAACATGGTCAACATATTGCGTTTTATTCTAAAAAATCATTCCGGATTTTAGCTAACCAGTTTGGCTTGTATTATTACAACCTGGATAATGTTCACTTGTTAACAAAAAGCAAAATCACATTTTGGGGCCGTCTGCTCATTCATTTCAAATATTCGAAACATGGTCTATACGGTATTTCGTTTATTGTAGGTATATTTTTAAAAACAAAAACTTTTGAAGATATGGCTAAACTAAAAATAAACCCAATCACTAACTAAGTTGCTGGTATCCATATATTCATTCGATTTCTGCTTAAAATATTTGCCACCCAAGTAACTATACGTTACCTAAAAATCATGTTCATGCTATCATTCACTGTTATAGATAGTATGAATAGTTACCTGGTACCACAAAAATTTACAATAGGCTAACTACATCCTCTACTTCAATTTCATGCATACAATTCTTCTCAGGAAATATGCATTCTAATTGTAAGCATGGGCTACATGGAAATTTACTTACTTTTTGTATAAAACTTCCTTCTGCATTTAAGGGTTGCCACATAGAAGAATCACCAGGGCCAAATAAAGCAATAATTTTTTTATTCAAGCAGGCCGCCAGGTTCATAGGTCCGCTATCGAGCCCAATAAAAAGAGTGCATTGATCAATATACATGATCATATCTTTCAAGGTAGTAATCTTGAATTGTACGCTGCTTTTATAAATTACAGCAGACTCAATTCGGTTTAAAATATCTCTTTCTCCCATTCCTCCGATAACCATGATGCTATCATACGGTCTCCTTTGAAGAATATTAATAAGTTCAATCCATTTCGCTTCACTCCAACGTCTATAAACCCAACCACCACCAACATGAATGACTATTGTGTTTATCTGTTGATTATTTACGGATTTTATTCTATCGGGTATGAAGCTCGGAAACCGGATCGGAAAAAGTTCATTCTCCTGAAAGCCTATCGCAGCAAGCAGACTAATATTCCATTCATATCGGTGGCGGTATCTGCTTTTGTCGATATAATAATTAAGTAAATGTCCTGATAAATTAATATTGGAGTGGAGGTAATTCAGATATCCTACCCTAGACCTGCAACCAGCCAATACAAGTAAAATTTGTGAACGAATGTCTCCTCTGGTATCAATGCCGAGATCAAAACTATTCGATCTCAGACCAAATACAAACCTGAATGAATTTAATACACGGCTCAGACTAAATCGTTTAACCCCATGATCTGCCCATGGAAAATCTGTAGTGTACACTTTAAAAACCCTGCTGTCGTACTCTAAGATTGCGCCACTACCAGGCTTTGTTAAAACCGAAATTTTTGCCTCAGGATACTTCTTCAGCAAAGGTTCAATAAGAGGAGTCAATGATAAAATATCACCCATCTGAAAAGGCTCTACCAAAAGAATACTTTTTACCTTTTCATTCTTCGGCTTTTGAATCAATATGAAAGGATAAAGCACCACAAAAAAGAACTTCTCAAGCAGTACATTGAAAATGACTTTATTCTCAGAGTAATTGCGCAATGTCATGTGTTTACTCTGTCTTTAGTAGAAAAAAATTGTTTAGCGAATGAAACAATAAAAAGAAAATTTGTTTTTGCATACCGCATGAATAATCGTCTGGGCTCTTTGATAAGTCTATATGTCCATTCCAATCCTGAATTCTGCATCCATGCCGGAGCACGTTTGGTTAATCCTGCATAAATTTCAAACGCCCCACCCACGCCAAGCAAACAAGCATTAATCCGGGAGCTATTCAAGGACATCCAGATTTCCTGCTTAGGACAACCTAACCCGACAAAAACCAGATTGGCACCAGAGGAATTAATCTGATCGATGACAGCCGTATTCTCATCTTCAGTCAACGCTCTGAAAGGAGGAGATAGTATTCCGGCAAGTTGCAGCTGGGGAAAATTCAAATGAATATACCGACTCAGCGATTCCAGTATTTCAGGTGTAGAACCAAACAAAAACACAGACAATCGTTGAGCATTGCATATATGCAGTGCATCGCCCATAAAGTCCATCCCGGCAATTCGCTCCTGACGGATACCGTAAAGAATACGCAATGCAAACACCAGGGGCATGCCATCAGCAAAAGAGAACGTTGACCGGTTGACCATGTTTTGAAATTCTGGTGATGAATTAGCCTCCATGGTCATGTGCACATTTGAAAAGCACACGTAGGATGGGGTATTAGACTTTCCTAGTTCAATAACATGGTTTAAAGCAGCCTGATAAGTGAGCAAACTCAGATCAAGACTAACAACACGCTTCCGCGTTATATCAAAAACCGTAATGCTTGAGTTTGAATTAACCTTCATCCCTGCTTTCACTATTATTCTTACTCAACCGGCTTGCTGGCTGACCAAATGAAAAAATCGTAACAGTAAACGCCATCAGCAAAACTCCTTTATTTGTCTCAAACATAGATTCCGTCAACATAGCGAACATCAGGCAGCCCATTATACTTATAACCAACCAATCAGACTTGAATTTTCGCAAAAGCCAAAACAAAGAACCAAGCCATAATATAAGTCCGATTATTCCATAATTTAACAAAACCTGCAGGTATTGATTGTGAGTATTATATCGGTTATGACGTGAAGCAAAATAGAACTGACGGTTCTCGTAAGTGGTCTGCAATACATCCTGGCCATCGCCCGTACCAACACCAATCAATAGATTATTACCGATCGCATCCATGGCACAAATCCAAATGGCCTTCCTGAGTGCTATGCCATTCCAGTTTCGGCCAAGAGAGGCATCCTGATCCAAAGGAATCGTATTGTCTTTTCCATTTACAACCTCATAAAACTTTGTTTTAAGGGTGGGTATTATCATTACTGATGACACTATCAACAGGAAGCATGTGACCATCATGATCAAAACAACACTCTTTTTCGTGTAGATTCTAAATGAATAAAAGATAAATACTATTATCCATGCCAGGATTATCTGCTTAACACTCAGTAAGAAAATGAAAACAGAGAAGAAAATAACCAGCGTTATAACCAGAGTACGTTGATGAAGCCATGAATGAAGTTCATACTTGCCCAACAATGTCTCAGTCATAATAAGTATGCAAATGAGACATAAGAGAGCCATTATGTATGGATATATATTTATGAATTCTACTAACCCGTGATCGAAGAACCTTTCATTACTCTGATGTTGCATCCAGTATCTGAATGCATCAACAAGGCAAACCGAACATGCCAATAAAATAGTTACAATAAAAACGGATACTATCCACTTAAACTCAGTTTGCCAGTCGAATGTGATCGTTCCGAAAATTAATGGCAGCACCAGCAACAGGGATTTTTGTTGTAATCTGAACCAACCTTCATTTATATTTTGAGTGTATACCATGCCCGCCAATGCTATCCAGCATAAAGCAGAGAACATAAGTATGATTTTAACTTTTGGTGCTTCGAATTTCTTTTCCATAAAGAAGATCCAAAAAACCAATAACGAAATACAGAATAAGGAATTGTAGCTTGGTTTTAAAGGCACTGAAGCTGCAACACCACATGCCAGGAAAAGAAAAATTCTCTTCTCAACATGGCTGGGAATCGCAAAAAATCTTAAGCCGTCTTTCATTTTATTCATTAAAGACTCCTACTTATCTACTCTTACAGGTAAAGTAAAGTTTTTATAGGAAAATAATAACAATAGCAGACCCATAAAGATAAAACTTGTGAAATACGTTACGAGGCTCTCTTCGAAAATCAACTTCACTGTAAATGGCAAGCCAAGTGCAAGAGAACATAACACGAGGTATGAAATCCTATCCCAGATGGCCCGTGCACTAAAAAAGTAAATGGCTATGGCAAAGGCAAAGAAGCCTTCACCCACCAGCAAGCTTAACGTAATCATTTCAACGCTTTTTGAAAACTGAATGATGACCAGCAAAAAAAGAACTGACACACCTACGGAAGCGATCGCTATTTTCATAAAATCCACATCCCTCTTATCTAATATTAAGCGTGTCGCAGAACTATTAAAAATGCTGAATACTATTGCTGATATGGCGAGGTAGACAAAGAACATTTGATTATCGATAAATTGATTTCCAAAAAACAAAGAGATGAAAGTGTTTGGGAAAATCATAACGGAACCCAAAAATGCCAAACCTAACATAATGGAAATCTGATCGATGCTCAGACATACCCTGTCTTCAGTCATCCTGCTTACAAATGCCTGATGGATGACACGGATTGCCCCTTTATAAACCAGATAAAACTTCAGGGCCAGGAACGATATCACCAATTCTTCCTCACTAAAAAATAGCTGGGCAACAAGAAGGATGCCCAAACCAAAAAAATAAAAACACAGGGTAAGAATACCCAATGGAAAAGTCTTGATGTATAACCGGAGAGAATTAAAAGAAGGAACGTAGAAGAGCTGTACCTTCAGAAAAAGAGACATAAAAATATTAGTAATGAAATAGATAGCGATAGTAGCACCGACATAAACATCAACAACATGCAGCGGCCAGTGATAAACAGAAATAATACCCATCAACAAAGGAATAACCACACGGGCAAATGCAACCATGGTGCCGACCACAGGAAAACCACGGGCATATAGGGCATAATCACTACTCGCGGCAAAAAGAGGAGCCATCAGAAAACACAAATAAGTACTATCCGAAAATGAAAATAATGATAAGGACATCAACAGGATTGACAGAGTGATTCTGGCCGTTTGCGCCTGCTGAAACTTCTCTTCCCAGCTTTCACTATTAAGAGTAATATTTCGAATCGCATCAGATTGCATTCCAAAGCCAATCAACCCGATCATCAGCTGGATCAAAGATTCTACCTCACCAATACCAGCAACCTGAGTTACCTGTCCACGTTGTGCCATGAACTTGAGTGCCATGATCGAAAAAACATGACCTGTTCCGGTAATCGCGAATAATACGGCAATTCGCTGTATCATGTCAAAAAATAAACAAGGCTATGCTCGAAAGATGAGCGTTAATTTTCAAAGGATTTGGTTGAGATTATGTTTCTCAAACCAGCTTCCAGCGGGATCGATGGCTTCCATCCCATGGAAGTTATTTTAGCCACGCTCATCAACTTCCTCGGAGTTCCATCAGGTTTAGACGTGTCAAAAAATATTGTTCCCTTAAATCCTATTATGCTGGCAATAAGTTTCGCTATATCAGCGATCGATTGATCCATTCCTGTTCCAACATTTACAAACTCCTCGCCCGAATAATTATTCATTAGAAAAATACATGCATCTGCCAGATCATCCGAATGTAAAAACTCCCGTAAAGGAGTACCTGTTCCCCAAACTTCCACCTGAGGTAACCCTTTTTCCTTTGCTTCATGAAACTTTCGGATAAGAGCAGGGATGACATGAGAATTTTTCAGATCATAATTATCATTAGGTCCATACAAATTAGTCGGCATCGCGCTAATAAAATCACAACCATACTGCCTGCGATAATTTTCGCATAGCTTGATGCCTGCAATTTTTGCTATGGCATAGGGTTCATTCGTTTCTTCCAGATATCCTGAAAGCAAATATTCTTCCTTTAATGGCTGAGGTGCCATCTTGGGATAAATACAGGAAGAACCCAGAAACAACAGCTTCTTCACACCATGCACATAGCTCTGATGAATCACATTAGCTCTCGATCATCAGATTTTCATATAGAAAATCTGCACGATAGGTATTGTTCGCCATAATGCCGCCTACCTTGGCGGCAGCCAGAAAAACATATTCAGGTTTCTCAGCTGCAAAGAATTTTTCTACCGCAGCCTGATTGCGCAAGTCGAGTTCAGATGAAGTTCTTAAAACAAGATTATGATAACCTTCTGCCTGTAACTTTCTTACGATGGCAGAGCCCACCATTCCCCGGTGGCCAGCTACATATATTTTAGAAGATCTTTTCCATTATTCGTGATACTGAAGAATTTTGTGTCCTCCTTCTTTAAGATAGGAATCACGTTGGAATAACTTCAAGATCGCTGCTGACCATGTCATCAATCAAGACTATCGAGATCGTAGGTCAATTCCCACTTCAACTCACGCTTTGCTTTTGAAGGATCGCCAATCAACAACTCCACTTCAGTAGGACGGAAATAGGCAGGATCGATTTTCATCACCACATCTCCTACCTTCACTTTCACATCCTTATTGGTAATTTCTGAAATGATGGCAACTTCATCAATTCCTTTGCCTTTAAACTCAAGCACAATTCCCAATTTAAAAGGTTTTGGAAATAAATTCGCGAACCGTGGTGGTTACTCCGGTAGCAATAACAAAATCTTCTGCTTTATGATGCTGCAAGCATTAACCACATGGCCCTCACATAATCTTTGGCATGCCCCCAGTCTCTCTTCGCATCGATATTGCCCATGAACAAAGACTTTTGTAAGCCAAGTGCAATACGGCATGCCGCCCGGGTAATTTTGCGGGTAACAAAAGTTTCACCGCGCAAAGGAGATTCATGATTAAAGAGAATACCATTGCAGGCAAATAAATTATACGCTTCACGATAATTGACGGTGATCCAATAGCTATACAACTTGGCAACCGCATAGGGAGATCGCGGATAAAAAGGAGTGGTTTCACGTTGAGGTACTTCCTGAACAAGTCCATACAACTCAGAGGTTGATGCCTGATAAAACCGGGTTTTCTGTGATAAGACCCAGTATCCGGATAGCTTCCAGTATTCTTAACGCTCCAATACCATCTGCGTTGGCAGTATATTCGGGCGTATCAAAACTTACCTTCACGTGCGACATGGCCCCCAGGTTGTAAATTTCATCGGGCTGAACTTCCTGAACAATTCTGATCACATTTCCAGAATCAGTCAAATCTCCGTAATGAAGTTTAAGCTTGACATTTTCTTCATGAGGATCCTGATAAAGGTGATCAATACGGTCGGTGTTAAACAACGAACTTCTCCGTTTCAAACCATGTACCTCGTAGCCCTTCGAAAGTAAAAGTTCTGCCAGGTAGGCACCATCCTGGCCTGTGATTCCGGTAATTAAAGCTTTTTTCACGTCAGATTATTAAGATTAAGAATTCCAAAAATACAAATAAGGATCTTCTTATTGATGTGCTAAATACCAATTAATGGTTTTCAAAATTCCGCCCTCAAAATTCTCTTCTGCCCTCCATCCCAGTTCACTTTCAATTTTTGTGGCATCAATGGCATACCGCTTGTCATGGCCGGCACGGTCTTTTACATAAGTGATCTGGTCCTTGTAGGACTTGCTATCCTGCCGTGGCTTTTCTTTATCCAGATATTTCACAAATGGAATTTACGATCTGATTATTGGTGCGCTCATTTCTGCCCTCCAATATTATACGTTTCTCCGGCACGTCCTTTATGAAATGCTAGATCAATGCCTTTTGCGTGGTCCAATACGTAAAGCCAATCACGCACATTCATTCCGTCACCATAGATGGGAATGGGTTGACCATTCAACGCTTTACGGATAATGGTAGGGATTAATTTTTCGTTATGCTGTTTGGGGCCATAGTTATTGGAACAGTTGGTAGTCACCACATTGAGACCATACGTATGAAAATAGCTTCGCACCAATAAATCACTGCTGGCTTTGGATGCCGAATACGGACTATTTGGTGCATAGGGTGTGGTCTCAGTAAAGAGACCTTCCTTGCCCAGTGAACCATACACTTCATCGGTAGATATATGCAAGAATCGATTTCCGGCACAGCCTTCTTTCGACTTTAAAAGGTTCATTCATCCAGCTTTTTCGGGCAACATCCAACAAGCGTGAAAGTTCCGTTGATGTTGGTTTTAATAAATGCCTCCGGACCCGAAATCGAATTGTCAACATGCGATTCGGCCGCAAAGTGAATCACACCATAAAAATTATATTCATTAAACAAAGATTCAACCAATGTGCGGTCACAAATATCGCCTTTAACAAAAACGTAGTTGGGATGATTCTTCAACTTCCTTCAGATTATCAAGATTGCCAGCATAGGTGAGTACGTCAAGGTTTACTGATTTTATATTCAGGATGCGCTTCAATAAAATAAGGAATAAAATTCGATCCTATAAATCCTGCACCACCTGTTACTAAAATGGTTTTCATTTTATAACGTTACTACTTAAGTATCATTAAAAGTCTAGAATTTAAACCTTCATCAAAAAAAGGAAGATTCTTATCTTTTTCGGATAGAATCACCTCGTTATCATTTACCAGATGTTGAAGACCGAGCGAAGGATCTGCAATGTTAATTCCTCCTTCGACTTCAGGATGATAGTACTCATCTGTTTTATAAAGCACCTCTGCAAAGTCACTGGTGACTAAAAATCCATGGGCAAAACCTCTGGGAACCAACAGTTGTTTTTTATTTTCACCTGACATTTCCAGAATAAATGACTTTTTAAAGGTGGATTTGTCCTCTTCGATATCCACCACAATATCCAGTATAGATCCTGATAAAACCCTGATCAGTTTTGTTTGTGCATAAGGGGCATTTTGAAAATGCAATCCTCTTAACACTCCTTTTTTCGATCGCGATTGATTATCCTGAACGAACTTATTATCTATTCCATTTTCATAAAGCGTTTTATAATTATAGGATTCCATAAAATATCCTCTTTCGTCACCAAACACTGTTGGCTCCAATAATTAAAAGATCGTCAAATTCAGTTGCAGTTATTTTCATTCACACTATCTGTTTCTTGATTTTTTCATTCATTATTTTCATCAGGTATTGACCATACTGATTTTTCAATAATGGCTTAGCCAACTCCGCCAACTGTTCTTTTGTAATATATCCTTTGCGATAAGCAATCTCTTCCAGACAGGCTACTTTCAAGCCCTGTCTCTCTTCTATTGATTCAATAAAATTAGAAGCCTGCAACATCGATTGATGCGTTCCGGTATCCAGCCAGGCCATGCCTCTTCCAAGCAGTTTTACGGTTAAGCGTATGTCTCTTCCAGATATATTCTATTCAAATCTGTAATTTCCAGTTCACCGCGTGGCGATGGCTTTACTTTCTTCGCTTTTTCCACCACGGTATTGTCATAAAAATACAATCCCGTTACGGCATAATTCGATTTAGGTTGTGCAGGCTTTTCTTCAATAGAAATCACATTATCATTGTCATCAAATTCCACCACGCCATAACGATCCGGATCATTTACGTAGTATCCAAATACAGTAGCTCCTTTCTTAAGTTTTCCTGCCTCTTCCAGTAACCCAGAAAATCCATAACCATAAAAAATATTATCACCCAATACCAGGCAGGCGGAATCACCATTAAGAAAAGTCTCACCAATTAAAAATGCCTGCGCCAGACCATCCGGTGAGGGTTGCTCCCGGTATTCTAGTGTAAGCCCTATCTGCGATCCATCTCCCAGCAAATTCTTAAACAGTGGTAAATCCTGTGGTGTAGAAATAATCAGGATTTCACGAATATTGGCCAGCATCAATACCGACAAGGGATAATAAATCATCGGCTTATCATAGATGGGCAAAATCTGTTTGGATACAGATTTTGTCAACGGATAGAGTCGTGTGCCTGATCCTCCTGCCAGGATTATTCCCTTCATGAATTGAATTAAATTTGCGGCAAAGGTACAAAAAGACAGTATACGATCTTTATCTGGAAATTCTGATCCGATGAGCCAATTCAATGGAAGGTCGCGACTCCTCTAGCCCAAATCCGTTGCCCTTCAGGATTTCCTGATAGCTTGTGGTGTGCAAATCTGTAAACCCTTCGCTAAACTCAATTTCACTTCCATTCATTTGCAAAGACCGGAATGTTCTCTTGCCTTTCAACTTTCACGGCTTCCGGAAGATGATCTTCATTGATACTTAAAAACCAATGCACCCTGGCCTTTGCCAGTTGTAAAAATCCAGACGCATGATCAATTTCATATTTCTCAACTTTCACCTCCTTCGCATCGCCAAAAATCCAGAGCAGCATGTCAAAGAAATGAATTCCAATATTGGTAGCTATTCCACCTGATTTTGATTCTTCCCCTTTCCAGCTATGATGATACCACTTGCCTCGTGAGGTGATGTAGGTAAGATCAACATCAAAGATTTTATCGGGATCACTTGACAAAACCTCTTCGCGCAATTTGATAATAGATGGATGTAGGCGAAGTTGCAAGGATGGTATAGATCTTTTTGCCGGTTTCTTTTTCAATCTCGGCAAGCGCATCTACATTCCAGGGATTGAGCACCAATGGTTTTTCACAAATTGCATCAGCCTGATGGCGCAAAGCAAACCGAATATGAGCATCATGTAAATAATTAGGTGAACAAATGCTTACATAATCTACCTTCTTTCCTTGCCTTCTTAGTTTATCTATATGCCGATCAAATCGTTCAAATTCAGTAAAGAAATCAGCATGTGGAAAGTAGCTGTCGATAATTCCAACACTGTCAAATTTATCCATGGCGGCAACTAAATTGTTGCCGGTTTCTTTAATGGCCTTCAAATGTCGGGGCGCTATAAAACCAGCTGCTCCAATGAGTGCAAAATTCTTCATATTATAATTTTAACTACGTGTCCGTTTATCAACTGATATTTCTCATTGCTCTCAGGGCATGCAGCAATACCCTTTTATCAAAACTTAATTTATGTCCAAACTCACTCATCCATCCGGTTTGCTTGGCAGGATTTCCCATCACCAATGCATAGTCAGGAACATTTTTTGTCACTACAGCACCGGCTCCGATAAATGCATACTTGCCAATATCATGTCCACACACAATCGTTGCATTGGCACCAATGGTTGCACCTTTCTTTACAACAGTTTTGGCATATTCACTTTTTCGATTGATAGCACTTCGTGGATTGATTACATTGGTAAATACCATGGATGGACCTAGAAAAACATCATCTTCACAGATCACACCGGTATAGATAGAAACATTGTTCTGCACTTTCACATTATTACCCAACACTACCTGAGGAGAAACCACTACATTCTGACCAAGGTTACAGTTTTCTCCAATTTTACAATTAGACATGATATGCGAGAAGTGCCAGATTTTAGTTCCAGCACCAATCTCGCAGCCTTCATCAATTACTGCGGTTTCATGAGCAAAATATGTTTTTGAATCAGCCATGAAAAGGAAATGCTTTAATCGTATCGCAAATGTAAGACAATTGATTCACCTTCATTTCGGTGTGGATGGGTAGGGATAATCACCGTTTTGGATAAGCTGCTCTGTTATTGCAAATGAACCTTCGGGATATTCTTCTCTGCGATATGCCTTTTGCAGATGAAGCGGCACCGGATAATAAATCATACTTGGAATTCCCTTGCTTTCCAAATATGCTTTGAAATTGATCGCGATCAATTCCTTTTGTCTTAACGGTATACTGATGAAATACATGCGTAGAGTTGGTTGAGCGAAAAGGTAATTCCAAAAAAGGCAAGCGATGACAATTCGCGATCATAAAATCCAGCAACTTCATTTCTCTTCATTTCATACTCATCAAGGTATTTCAACTTTACATTCAAGTATAGCAGCCTGCAAGTGTATCCAGCCGGCTGTTAACTCCAACTACATCATGATGATACTTTATTCTTCTGACCATGATTGGCAATCATTTTTATTTTTTCTGCCAACGTCGGAATCCTGAGTAAATATAGCACCGCCATCGCCAAAGCATCCTAAATTTTTGGATGGGAAAAAGGAGGTGCAACCAATCGTACCCATGGTGCCTGCTCTCATTTTACGGCCATCAGAAAAAGTATATACTGCACCTAATGCCTGGGCAGCATCTTCAATCACATGAAGATTATGCTTTTGTGCGATTTTCAAAATAGACTCCATGTCGGCACACTGACCATAAAGATGAACCGGTACGATGGCAAATGTTTTGTCTGTGATTTTACTTTCAATCTGGTTCACATCAAGATTAAAGTTTTCTCATCCACTTCCGTAAATACCGGAACTAATCCAAGCAGCGCAATTACTTCTGCCGTAGCTACATAGGTATGCACGGGAAGAATTACTTCATCGCCCGGCTTGCATCCCAAAGCCATCATCGCAATTTGCAATGCATCGGTTCCATTGGCGCAAGGAATTACTGCCTTTGAATTCAGATATTTTGCCAAGGCATCAGCAAACTGCCTTACCTGTGGCCCCTGAATAAAAGCTGTTGAATTCACTACTTCCTGAATGGCAGCATCAATCTCGTCTTTTATATGAAGATATTGAGTATGCAAATCCACCATGTGAATTTTTTCCATACACGCGTGCTACTATTTATTTCTCAATTTCTTCTCCCAGTTCCAGGCATGAAGCAGGGATTCACCCAATCCATATTTTGCACTCCACCCGAAGGCTTCATTTATTTTTCTCGGATCAGCATACACTTTTTCAATATCACCTGGCCTGCGTGGACCGATTGTATAGGGAAGATTTACACCCGTTACTTCAATAAACTTTTTCACCAATTCCAACACAGAAACTCCAATACCGGTACCAAGATTAAATGCTTCAAAAAGATGATCAGCACTTCTGTTTGTTTAAATACCTGATAGCACTTACATGCGCCAACGCAACATCCACAACATGAATAAAATCCCTTACGCATGATCCATCTGGAGTATCATAATCACTTCCGAAAATGGTTAATTTTTCTCTTAGTCCCGCTGCTGTTTGTGTTACATAAGGAACCAGGTTGTTTGGTACACCAATCGGCAGTTCACCTATCAATGTACTTTCATGAGCTCCAATTGGATTAAAATATCGCAATGAAATAATACGAAATCCTATCGTTGCAGCATCCTCCAGAATTCGTTCGCATACTTGTTTGGTTGCACCATAGGGAGATTCAGCCCGCTTGAATGGGGCTGATTCATCAACCGGAATAACATCAGGTTGGCCATATACCGTGCAAGAAGACGAAAAAATCAAGTCTTTCACCTGATGCTTCTTCATTACTTCCAGCAATGTGATGAGTGATCCCACATTATTTTTATAATAACTGATCGGCTCAGCATACTGATTCATTCACTGATTTATAGGCAGCAAAATGAATAACGGATGAAAACTTGTTTTTTGAAAACAGATCATCCAGAGAAGCAATAATCGAGACAATCAATTTTATGAAAATCAACTTTTGTTTTAGTGATGGTCTCGATGCCTTCTATGATTTTAGCATCACTCCGCTCAAGCGTATCCACCACGGTTACTTTAAAACCTGCAGTTAACAATTCTACTACGGTATGAGAGCCAATGTATCCGGCACCTCCTGTTACTAATACGTGATTTGATTCATTCATCGCTTTTGAATTATTACTGTTTTACAGACGTGCCGAAACTTCTTTTGGATCTAAAAATCCTTTTACATCATAAACAATTGTCTTATCGGATTTAATTATTGACCAATCAATGTCATTAAATTCTTTATGACTCACCGCCAGTACGATAGCTGAATATTTTTTATTCAAGAGCTGAAGTTAATGTTAATCCATATTCATGCTTTACCTCCTCGGCATCGGCCTGTGGATCATACATCTCCACATCGGTTCCATAGCTTTGCAACTCACGGATCACATCAATCACCTTACTGTTACGGATATCCGGACAATTTTCTTTAAACGTGATTCCAAGCACCAGCACTTTTGCCTTGTTGACTGGCAAATCATTTTGTGTCATCAGCTTGATCACACGGCTGGCAATGTGTGCCCCCATATTATCATTGATTCTTCTGCCTGCCAGAATCACCTCCGGATGATAGCCTAAACTTTCAGCTTTGTAGGTAAGGTAGTAAGGATCAACACCAATACAATGACCGCCCACCAGACCTGGTTTATAAGGAAGAAAATTCCACTTTGTTCCTGCAGCATTCAGTACTTCATGCGTATCGATTCCCATTTTTTCAAAAATGAGCGACAACTCGTTTACAAAGGCAATGTTGATATCGCGCTGGGCATTTTCAATTACTTTGGCAGCCTCTGCCACTTTGATGCTTGAAGCTTTATGCGTTCCTGCCGTTAATTATTTTCTTATACAATTGATCTACCCGTTCAGCAATTTCAGGATTACTTCCACTGGTCACCTTTTTAATTGTAGGCAATCGTGTTGCTTATCACCGGGGTTGATGCGCTCAGGAGAATATCCACAGAAAAAATCGACATTGTATTTTAATCCGCTGAATTTTTCCAGCACTGGAACACAATCTTCCTCAGTACAACCCGGATACACGGTAGATTCATAAATAACCATATCACCACGCTTCAATACTTTACCCACCGTTTCGCTGGCTTTTAATAAGGGAGTAAGATCAGGCGTTTTATAATTCATCAACCGGAGTTGGAACGGTTACGATATAATGGTTGACTTTTTTTAAGTCCTCGGGATTAGATGAGAACGTTAATTTCGATGCAGAAGCGAGTTCCTCTTTATCTGTTTCCAGTGTACGGTCAATTCCATTATTCAATTCTTCAATCCTTGACTTATTGATATCAAAACCAACCACGTCAAGAATTTTTCCAAACTCTACTGCCAGAGGGAGACCGACATAACCCAAACCAATAATTCCTATCTTTTCCATTACTTAGCAATCTTATAATACTCCTTATACCAGTCAACAAAATTTCCAATCCCGACTTCCATTGGCGTTGATGGTTTGAATCCCACATCGTTCATCAGATCATCGATATTGGCAAACGTCTCAGGCACATCGCCATCCTGCATAGGAAGAAAATTCTTCACAGCCACCTTGCCTAATTTTGATTCCAGCACTTCAATAAAGTGAATCAGTTCAACCGGTTTGTTATTTCCAATATTATAAATCCTGAAAGGTGCAAAGCTGCTAGCCGGATCTGGATTTTCCCCGTTCCAGGCAGGATTGCCTTTAGGTACGGTTGGCAGCAGACGCGTAATGCCCTCTGCAATATCATCTACATAGGTAAAATCCCGCTTCATTTTACCATTATTAAATACATCGATCGGTTTACCCTCAAGAATCGCTTTTGTAAATAAGAATAATGCCATATCCGGTCTTCCATAGGGACCATATACGGTAAAGAAGCGTAAGCCTGTGGTAGGTATATTATAAAGATGAGAATATGAATGAGCCATCAATTCATTACTCTTTTTAGTTACCGCATATATCGCCAGCGGATGATCTACATTATCATGAACAGAGAATGGCATTTTGCGGTTTGCGCCATACACCGAACTGGATGAGGCATACACAAGATGTTTTACCGGATGATGCCGGCACGCCTCAAGGACATTTAAAAACCCGGTAATATTACTTTCTATATAAGCATAGGGATTGGTAATGGAATACCGTACACCAGCCTGCGCAGCCAGATTGACTACGTAATCAAATTGCCTGGTAGAGAACAAATGATCAAGGGCTGGCTTATCCTGAAGATCAATTTTGTAAAAAGAGAAATTCGGAATTGCTTTCAGATTATCAAGTCTTGATTCTTTGAGGCTGACCTCGTAATAATCATTAAGATTATCGATACCTGTTACATCATAACCTGCGGCACATAACTTCTTCGAAAGATGAAAACCGATGAAGCCGGCAGCGCCTGTAATAAGAACTCGTCCTAGGACCATAAAAGCATATTTTGCCGCAAAAGTACGGCAATTCTCATTAGATTTGCAGAATTATTATAATCAATAAGCATGATAGATAATCAAAAGCAAGCCCAGGGCTCCGATGAAATAGATCTTGCGGAATTGCTTGCAAAAATAGTAATCGGTGTTAAAAATAACATTAAAATTATATTGGGGGCGTTTATTCTTGGAACCATTATTGGGCTGGCTTATTATCAATTAGTTCCGAAGATTTACGAAAGCAGAATGCTTATAAGTTCAGAAATACTAACAGAATCGTATAGTAAAAATATGGTTTCTGATCTGAATAAATTGATCGATGAAAAAAATCCCGGAGCAATTTCTTCAAAACTTCAGCTTTCAGAAAATCAATCGAATGCCCTGGAGGAAATCGAAATTAAGAGCAGCATTGAGAAGTCTGAGTTTATAAAGGAACAAGAGAAGAACTTTCTGACGATTATCTGTCAATCTGAAGACAATACAATATGGCCGGATCTTCAACAAGGTCTCATTAATTATTTGGAATCTAACGAATTTGTCAAGACACGGGTTGAACAACGGAAGAAATACATCACTCAGATCATTGAAAAAATTGATAAGGAACTTATCGACTTAAATGTTTTGAAAGAAAGGATCGCCAATGGGCAGATAACTCAATCCGGCAAAGACAATCTGGTGTTGTTTGATCCTACCACCGTTAACAGTAAAATCCTTGAATTGAATAAGGAAAAAATCAACCTTCAGAATTCACTTGAAACGGTGAATAGTATTCAGCTGGTGGAAGGATTCACTGTTTTTAAAAAACAGGTAAGCCCCAGACTATCCATTTCCCTGGCTGCTGGCGCTTCCTTCGGTCTGTTCCTTGTTATCCTCCTCCTTGTCATCAAGTCACTGCAAAAAATCGTGACCCTTTCCGAAGAAAAAATTGCAAAATCTTAAACACCTCATTTTGAAAGAATTCACACTGGAACTCAGGCGCAAGTCTGTTATTTCGGGATTGGGTCTATATCTGTTCAGTACAGCCTTTATTTGTTACCTAACTTTTAGCCTGAAGCAAAACCAGATTACCCCTCTGGTCTGGAGCGCGCTTTTCTGGATCACCATCCTGTTTACGGTGATCAATACGATTGCAAAAAGTTTTATCGGAGAAAAACGGGGAAGAGATATTTATTATTATTCCATTGCAAATCCAGAGACCATTATATTATCAAAAATAATCTACAACTTTTTACTTACCCTCCTTTTGTCTTTTGTCGGGTTTATATTGTTCATAACCCTTTTAAAAAATCCACTGGCAGACACAGGACTTTTTGCCCTTTTATTGATTTTAGCTTCGATGGGTTTCTCGGCATCCCTCACGCTGCTGTCAGGAATTGCCGCGAAAGCAAATAACAGCCATATTCTTATGGCCGTGCTCAGCTTCCCCATTGTAATCTCAATTTTACTGGTGGTCATCAAAGTTACCAAAAACTGTATTGACGGATTGGATCGTTCTGTAAGCACCAACGATATGTTAACGCTATTGGCGATAAATTTTCTCGTTGCCGCTACCTCATACATACTCTTCCCGTATATTTGGCGAAATTAATTAGCGCCTAATAGTGAAACCCTGGTTAAAAGTAACAACGGTCCTTCTTCTCACTTACACTATTGTTGCGGGGCTTCTATTCGATGTTCCGCGACTCAACATTGTAAATGAAACTATTCGTGCCTTATATTTTCATGTGCCAATGTGGTTTGGAATGGTGATCTTGTTTTGTGTCTCCACCGTTTATGCCGTTCAGTATTTAAGAAATCCATCGATTCAAAAAGATATTAACTCTGTAGAATTTGCAAACACCGGACTGATGCTCGGGCTTTTGGGAATCTTCACAGGTATGGTTTGGGCCAATTATACCTGGGGCTCTCCCTGGCATGGCGACCCAAAACAAAACGGTGCAGCCATTTCTTTACTTGTTTACCTGGCCTACTTTGTTCTTCGTGGATCTATTGAAAATGAAGAACAAAGAGCGAGACTCAGCGCTGTTTATAACATATTCGCATTCGCAGCCATGATTCCTTTGATTTTCATTATTCCACGCATGACCAGTTCCATGCATCCGGGCAGCGGTGGCAACCCGGGTTTTAACATGTATGACCTGGACAGCAAAATGAGAATGGTTTTTTACCCTGCTGTGGCGGGATGGATTTTACTTGGCGTGTGGATCGCGACCTTGCGCGTGCGGGTTCGTAACATCGATGAAAAATTAATTGAACTGGAAAATGAATAAACTCACCAATTTGATAGTCTTCCTGGGATCTTTCTTGCTCAGTCACGTGGCTTCCGCTCAGCCCGAAATGGCTGATACCATGCGCTCAGAAGGAAAAATTTATGTAGTCGTAGCCATTTTACTGATCATTTTTGCCGGTCTTATTGTTTATCTGGTGATGCTCGACCGTAAACTAACCCGGATTGAAAAAAAACTACCTGAAAAGAAAGTCTAAAAAAGCTGTTAAAATTTCACTTTTGTAGTCCATTTCACTCTTTAGGATTTACCTTTGCGGTTTGTGTTAGTCATGGAAAAGCCTGATCATTTTTAGTATCAGGTCATCAGGTATATAACTTAACAGTACATGAAGAAGTCATACATCATCGCCATTATTTTTATTGCAGCCGCAATTGCCATCATTATCAGTACTGCCGGAGACGCCAGCACCTACGTTTCGTTTGATCAGGCCTTTCAGATGGCTTCCAACGGAAACAAGGCTCAAATTCATGTGGTAGGCGAACTGAAAAAGGATGAAGCCGGCAACATCATTGGAATTGAAAAAAGTGCAGACAAACTTTCATTTTCCTTTATCATGATTGACGAAAACAAAAAGGAGCAGAAGGTTTATTATAATGAACCCATGCCTCCTGACTTTGCCCGCTCTGAAAACGTTGTGGTTATTGGCAATTACTACGACAATGTTTTCGTGGCCAATAAAATCCTGTTGAAGTGCCCTTCCAAATACCAGGAAGAAAAAATCAATGCGAGCATCTGATGTACGTATTCAGACCAGTCGCAGTTGAAATCCAACTAACTTTGTCCTCAATAATTATTTTATAATGCATTATTTCATTGGCAACCTTGGCCATCTCTTCGTAATCATTTCATTTGTTACCTCACTGGTCAGTGTATTTGCCTACTGGAAAAGCCATTTGGCTGTTGCTGAAGAGAAAGAACAATGGTTGAAAAATGCGCGGTTTGCTTTCTACACTCACAGTGCGGCAGTAGTCGGTGTAGTGGTGAGTTTGTTCGTGATCATTTACCAACACTACTTTGAATATCATTATGCCTACAGCCACTCATCTCTTCATCTTCCTGGAGAATATATGGTATCCTGTTTCTGGGAAGGTCAGGAAGGTAGCTTTCTGCTATGGATATTCTGGCAGGCTATCCTTGGAATTATTTTGATGAGAACCCAGCGCGAATGGGAAGCTCCGGTAATGGTGGTCTTTGGTCTTGTTCAGGCATTTCTTGGCATCCATGATTTTAGGTGTGGTGATCCCAATTCTTGATGTTAAACTTGGGAGTTCTCCTTTCATATTGTTACGCGATGCCATTGATGATCCCATCTTCAAACTGCAGCCTGATTTTATTCCGAAAGACGGCAGCGGATTAAATCCACTTTTACAGAACTACTGGATGGTGATCCACCCACCAACGTTGTTCCTGGGCTTTGCTCTTATCACTGGTACCGTTTTCATTTTGCATAGCCGGCCTGTGGCTAAAAAAGTATACCGAGTGGATTAAGCCTGCACTTCCCTGGGCTCTTTTGAATGGAGCTGTTTTGGGTCTGGGCATTTTAATGGGTGGATACTGGGCTTATGAAACACTAAACTTTGGTGGCTACTGGAACTGGGATCCTGTAGAAAATGCCGTATATGTGCCATGGCTTATCCTGATCGCGTCTATTCACACGATGATCACTTACAAAAACAGCAAGGCTGCTTTGAAAAGTAGCATCATATTAAATATCGCTGTATTTGTTCTGATCCTCTATTCTACATTTCTCACACGCAGCGGAATTTTAGGTGACGCTTCAGTTCATTCATTTACCGACCTGGGTCTTTCAGGTCAATTACTGATCTATCTTTTATTCTTTACGGTGGCCGCCATCGTTCTATCCATCATCCGGTGGAAGGAGATTCCTTCCTCCGAAAAAGAATCGTCCGTTTATTCGCGTGAGTTCTGGATTTTTCTTGGTGCTGCAACGCTTTGCCTTTCGGGATTTCAGGTACTCATTCCAACATCTTTTCCGGTAATTAACGAAGTAGCCAGCTGGTTTGGCGGAGATTTGAGGCTTGCTGTACCAGGTGACCAGGTGCAATATTACTCACAATTCCAGCTTTGGTTTGCGGTTGCTATCGCGACTGATATCAGGCACAGGCCAGTTTTTCTGGTGGAAGCGGATGGAAAAAGATAAGTTGAAAAAAGAAATTGTTCCTCCAATCTTATTTCACTTGTTGTTTTTGCGTTGATCATTGCAATCGCCCAGGTGTACACCCCAGCTTACCTCGTATTGACACTTGCAGGTGTTTTCATCATTGTTTCCAACATTAAGGTTCTTGCGTTCTGTGTTGAAAGTAAATCCATCTTTATCAGGTGGGGCGCTTGCGCACATTGGCATCGGCATGATGCTGATTGGTGTGATGTTCTCTGCCGGCTACTCAAAAGTAGTATCCTTGAATAACACAGGAATGCTGATCTCTAAAGATCTGCCTACAGAATTTAACCGCGACAATCTTTTACTATTCATCAATGAGCCACGCACCATGGCCAATTACGAAATCGAATATCTCGGTGAACGTGTTGAGCCGCGACAATGTAAGCGGCTATGTAAGCAAAAATGATATTGACCTTACATTCGATCCCTTTAAAGTAGTCGCAAAAAAGGATATTGAATTTCAAGGAAAAAAAATATTGAATGCAAAAGACACCTTCGAGATTAATCCGGAGAATACTTTTTACGAAATCGAACTCAGAAAAGATGGTGAAGTAGCCGCCATCTTTATCCGCGCATTCAGATCAATCCATCTATGGGTGGCTTCATTGCATCTCCGGATATTAAAAGAAATGTAACGCGTGATTTGTATACACACGTTTCACTACCCATGAACCGTGAAGAAGAACCGGAATGGAGTGAAACAGAAGAAACCCGCGTGCGTATTGGTCAACAATTTTTTGTGAATGACTATGTGGCCGTACTTGGAAAGTGTTACCAAGATTGAGCAGATTGAAGGTCTTCAACTTTCTGCAGAAGATGTTGCCGTGCAGGCGAAAATAAAAGTTACCGGTGAGCGTGACAGTTACTATTCTGAACCCATTTTTCTAATTAAAGACCGCGCACAGGTTGGACGGCTTTCTTCAGAAATCAATGACCTGGGTGTGAAGATCACGCTGCTAAACATTCATCCGGAAACCAACGAATTCAGCCTCGGCTTAAACACTCGTCAGAAAGACTGGGTAATTATCAAAGCAATGGAAAAACCAATGATCAATGTATTGTGGCTGGGCACTGGTGTGCTGATGATTGGATTCTCTCTGGCTATGGTGAGAAGGTTCAAAGAATTTAAAAAACAAGTCAGGACTTAGAGTTTACTTAGCTTCGCTACTCTTCAGATATTCTGCTTCTTCATTTCCTCTATTGCGTAGGCACACGCTCTTGCTGTCATAGCCATGTAGGTAAGCGAAGGATTGACACATGAAGATGAAGTCATAAATGATCCGTCGGTGACAAATACATTTTTTACTTCGTGCATCTGATTGAATCCATTCAGCACCGAAGTTTTTGGATCTCGACCCATGCGTGCTCCTCCCATATCGTGATTGGCATTGCCGGGAAAAGACATCTTTGAATAAGGTGTCACATTTTTATAGCCGACTGCTTCCATCATTTCAGCCATTGAATCAGCCATGTCTTTCTGCATGGCTTTTTCATTGTCCTTAAACTCAACATCAATAGTTAATGTTGGCCGGCCCCATTTGTCCTTTTATCATGATTGAGTGTTACCCTGTTATCCTGATACGGTAAACACTCGCCATAGGCACCAAAATTAATTGTCCAGCCAGCAGGCTCCTGCAGTTTTTCCTTTAATGTGATTCCTATTTCTGAATCATTATTGCCCGTACCCCATCCTCCGCGGCCCGCCCCACCCTGATGGCCAAAGCCGCGGATATAGTCGCTTCTTTTATCGGTGAGGTTTCTAAACCGGGGCATATAGATCCCAGTTGGCCTTCTGCCCGCATAATACTTATCATCAAATCCTTCCACGCGGGCATTTGCACCCGATCCTTTATGATGATCCATTATATTTCTTCCCACCTGATCACTTCCATTACCCAGTCCATTTGGGAAACGACCAGATGTTGAATTGAGAAGAATGAACGATGTAGCTAATGTGGATGCATTGAGAAATATGATGCGTGAATAAAACTCAATTACCTCATTGGTTTCTGTATCCACTATTTCCACTCCGGTGGCTATTCCTTTCTTCTCATCATACAAAACACGGTTCACGAGTGAGTGCGGCCGCAACGTAAGGTTACCCGTAGCAAAGGCAGCCGGCATCGTGCTGGCATTCGTACTGAAATACGCTCCATATGGACAACCACGCTGACATTGATTACGATATAAACACACTCCCCTGCCCTTAACTGGCGCTGTCAGGTTTGCTATTCTTCCAATAGTTACTTTCCGTCCTGGAAATTTAGATTCCACTTTATTTTTGAAATCTTCTTCAACACAATTCATTTCCATGGCAGGTTGAAACTTCCCGTCAGGCAAATGTGGATATACCTTCATTCTTTCCACTCACACCTATGAATTGCTCAACATAATCATACCACGGGGCAATATCTTTATAGCGGATAGGCCAGTCTACGGCTATACCATCTTTTTTATTGGCTTCAAAATCAAGATCGCTCCAGCGATAACAAAGACGACCCCATAACAGCGACCGTCCACCTACCACATCGCCACGAATCCAGTCATATCGTTTTGTTTCTGTGTACGGATTTTCAAGGTCATTTACATAGAAATGTTTGTTGTCTTCCCCGATGGAGTAATGCCTGGCCTGAATATGGCACCGCTCAAGATCTTCCTGAGTAAGTCTTCCCCGATGGTCAAACTGCCAGGGATGATGTGTGTCTGTCGGATAATCCGGATGCTCCACATTTTTTCCACGCTCCAGCAAAAGCACTTTTAATCCGCTCTCGCAAAGTTCCTTGGCTGCCCAGCCACCACTAATGCCGGAACCTACCACGATTGCATCATAGGTATTTTGATCCTGAGCTTTCAAATTGAGATTCATTACAGGAGACTTTTGAAAGCAAAATTTCTGAAAAAATTCCGGCAGGAAATAACCTTCTGAATAAAAGTAATTTTTACGACCATTAAATCCTGAATTACTGATTATTTTTGCGCGATTTATCCATTCCTAAACAGCCACTATGCCAAGAGATCGCAGTATTCGTTCCGTGCTAATCATCGGTAGCGGCCCCATTATTATCGGTCAAGCGTGTGAATTTGATTATGCAGGCTCACAGGCATCCCGTTCGCTTGCGTGAAGAAGGTATTGAGGTGATCCTGATCAACTCCAATCCGGCCACGATCATGACCGACAAGGTGACGGCCGATCATGTTTATCTCTTGCCACTGGAGAAAAAATCCATTCGGGAAATTCTTGAAAAACATCATATCGATGCCGTGTTGCCAACCATGGGAGGCCAAACTGCATTGAACTTATGTATTGATTGCGAAAAGGCAGGAATCTGGGAACACTATGGTGTAAAAATCATTGGTGTTGATATCAAAGCCATTGAAACCACCGAAGATCGCGAAAAATTCAGGCTGAAAATGCTTGAACTGGGTGTTGGTGTCTGCAAAGGCGCAACCGCAACTTCATTTTTCGAAGGAAAAGAAATTGCTCAGGAAATTGGATTCCCACTGGTAATCCGTCCTTCCTACACACTGGGGGGAACCGGTGGTGGATTTGTAAACACACCCGAGGAATTTGATGCTGCGTTGAATCGCGGTTTACATGCATCGCCCATTCACGAAGTGCTGGTGGAGCAAAGCATCATGGGTTGGAAAGAATATGAACTGGAGTTGCTTCGGGATGGTATCGGTAATGTGATTATTATTTGTTCGATCGAAAACTTCGATCCAATGGGTATTCACACCGGTGATTCCATCACGGTGGCTCCTGCCATGACATTGCCGGATACTGTGTATCAAAACATGCGCGACCTTGCCATTAAAATGATGAATGGCATCGGAAAATTTGCCGGAGGTTGTAATGTGCAGTTTTCAGTAAATCCGGATAACGATGATATTATTGGTATTGAAATCAATCCACGGGTATCGCGTTCATCTGCACTTGCTTCAAAAGCTACCGGATATCCCATCGCAAAGATTGCCGCCAAGCTTGCCATCGGATACAATCTGGATGAACTTAAGAATGCCATCACAGGCACAACAACCGCATACTTCGAACCTGCACTTGACTATGTAATTGTAAAAATTCCCCGTTGGAATTTCGATAAGTTTCAGGGTGCCGATCGTAAACTTGGATTTCAGATGAAGTCGGTGGGCGAAGTAATGGGTATCGGAAGAAATTTTCAGGAAGCATTACAAAAGGCTTGTCAGTCGCTGGAGATCAGAAGAAATGGTTTAGGAGCTGATGGAAAAGAAATGACCAAGCAAGCCGATCTTTTATATAGCCTCGAACATCCAAGCTGGAACAGGTTGTTTCATATCTATGATGCCATGAAACTCGGCATCTCCATGAAAACCATTCTGAAACTTACCAAGATTGATAAATGGTTTCTGGAACAGATCTGGGATTTGATTGAACTTGAAAAAGAAATTGAAAAGTATCGTCTCGAAACAATACCTGCTTCTTTAATGCGCACAGCAAAAGAGAAAGGATATGCCGACGACAGATTGCTCACCTGATCGATTGCAAGGAAAGTGAGGTGCACAAGAAGCGCAGAGACATGGGCATCAACCGCGTTTATAAAATGGTGGATACCTGTGCTGCTGAGTTTGAAGCAAAAACAGCCTATTACTATTCAACTTTCGATAAGGAAAATGAATCCGTTGTAAGCGATAAAAAGAAAGTAATCGTATTGGGATCAGGACCTAACCGCATCGGACAGGGAATTGAATTCGATTACTCCTGCGTGCATGGAATTCTTGCTGCAAAAGAATGTGGTTATGAAGCCATCATGATCAACTGCAATCCTGAAACCGTTTCTACGGATTTTGATATTGCTGATAAACTTTATTTCGAACCCGTATTCTGGGAACATCTCTGGGATATCATTCAACACGAAAAACCTGAAGGTGTTATCGTTCAGCTCGGTGGACAAACCGCTCTTAAGCTTGCAGAAAAACTTCAGAAGTACGGAATCAAAATCATGGGCACTTCATTCGAAGCCCTTGATCTGGCTGAAGACCGCGGTAGTTTCTCAACGTTATTGAAAGAACTGAATATTCCTTATCCTGAATTTGGTGTTGCCACCAATGCGGATGAAGCACTCGAAGTTTCCAAGACAATAGGTTTCCCTCTTTTGGTTCGTCCTTCTTATGTCCTTGGCGGACAAAGCATGAAGATTGTGATCAACGAGAAAGAACTCGAAAATCATATCATCGATATCTGGAAACATCTTCCCGAAAACAAAGTATTGCTGGATCATTTTCTGGATGGAGCTATCGAAGCAGAGGCCGATGCAATTTGTGATGGCGAAGATGTTTACATCATCGGTATCATGCAGCATATCGAACCTGCCGGTATTCACTCGGGAGATTCTTATGCCGTGTTGCCTCCTTATAATCTGGGCGATTTAGTAATCAAGCAAATTGAAAGCTATACCAAACGCATTGCCATTGCCTTAAGAACGGTGGGCCTGATCAATATTCAGTTTGCCATCAAGAACGATAAGGTGTATATCATTGAAGCAAATCCACGCGCATCACGCACAGTGCCGTTTATCTGCAAAGCATATGATGAACCGTATGTGAATTATGCTACCAAGGTAATGCTTGGGCGAAAAGAAGGTGAAGGACTTCACATTTAATCCAACCAAGAAAGGATATGCGATTAAAGTACCGGTGTTCTCATTCAGTAAATTTCCAGAAGTAAATAAGGAACTCGGTCCTGAAATGAAATCAACAGGTGAGGCGATCTACTTTATTGATGATCTGATGGATGATTACTTCATGAATATTTATTCAGAGAGAAACCTCTATCTGAGCCGGTAGAAAGGAGCGCAGCAATAAATAAGCGTTTATTGCTGCATTTTCCGGCTTATTGAATTAGTTTGAAACCATTAACTTTGCTTTCAGGTTAAATACCAAATACGATATCATTATCATGTTCAGATTTTTACTCATCTTATCAATCATCGGTTATCTTATCTATAAGATCGGTGGATTTTTTTTCAAGGCAGGCGCTGCTTCGCAACAATTTCGCAATCAACCTCCAAAGACGTCAGAATCCTGGCAATGCCAGTGCTGAAAAAGATAAGCGCAATGGTAATATAAAAGGTGGTGAGTATGTTGATTACGAAGAAGTAAAGTAGTTTCTGAATTAAGGGAAATGTAACCCGAGCCTCCTGGCAGTTTTCATTAAACAATCACGCAACAGTTAGAATTTCACTTTCTTATCGATTAATACTTATAGATACGGTTTAATGGATATTTATCCGGCACTGTAAATAAGTAAGGGATGAATTACTTTCGGTGATGAATAAATTCTTCGCATTCTGTGGGCTGATCTTCCTCTTCATATTGGCTCAATGCACACAAAAGGAAACAGGAACATCAGAAAAGGAAAGTACGGAATGGCCCGACTCTATCGCCTGGTGGAAACATAATAACCTGACGGGTTATTCAAACCAATCTTCCGGCTTATGAAGGCGGTTTAGATGCCGATTCTCTTGTGGCTGATCTCAAACATTTTTCGGCAAATACTTTAATTATCAATGCCGGAGGCATAATGGCATTTTATCCTACCACGTTGGACTGCCAATACACGAATCCATACATGAAACCCAACATGCTGGGCGATGTGATCAACAAGTGTCATGAGAATAATATTAAGGTCATCGTGAGGTTTGATTTTAGCAGGGCGCACAAAAGTATTTTTGATCAACATCCTGACTGGTTTTATCTCTCACCCAAAGGGCGAACGAATAATCAATGACGACATGTATGTGGTTTCCATCAATGCGCCTTATGAGCAGGAGTGTCTTTTTAAAATTGTTGATGAAGTAATCACCACGTATCCTGTTGATGGTATTTTCCTCAACATGCCCGGGTATCAGACACGCAATGCCTACGTGGGCGTTTATCATGGCATTGATCAAAACCCTTATGATGCAAAAAGATTCAGGGAGTTCAGTAATGGAATGAATCTTCCTAGCGAAGAAAATCCGCAAGATCCGGTTTTTAAAAAGTACCTCGCCTTCAAGGAATATACCATCAACGATCTCATGCAACGAGACTCAATAAACTTGTAAAATCGAAAAATGAGCAGATCGCTATTTGCACTTACCTGGATAAATATGTTGATATCATCCGGCACGAATCACAAACCAACACATTGCCCTACTGGCCATACAACGCATCCGACAATGTAAGCAACACGGTTAACTCATACCCCAATCACATTGTAAGCAATGCCAGTATTCAGCAGATTTCTTTTCAAAGCCGCTACAATGCCATTGAACCCGAAGAGATCGCCATACGACTTATATGAAAACATTGCCAATGGATCCGGACTCGATCATTAGTCTGATGGGAGATTTTCAGGATTATGAAGACGAACGCAATTATCCCAGTTATCCGCGATGTGTATGCTTATCATAAAAATCACGAAGCATATTTTGGCAAATACATATCTCCGGCACAGGTGGCTGTGCTTTCACCAGGTGGCTGGCCAAGTGGTGATGCTGCACAGGAATACCGAGGCATTCAACTCATGCTTGAAAGAAGCCCATATCCAGTATGACATCATCGAAAGTCCTCAGATAGCCAATCTGAAAGACAGGCTCAAAAAATACCAATTGATTATCATGCCTGGAGTGGCCAGAATGGATTCCGTTTCTCTATCAGTATTGAATGAGACTCGTTGCCACTGGAACAAGTTTGCTGGCCACCAACCGTACATTAGCCGATAACCCTGCTGCACTCTATCATTTCTTTGGAGCAAAAGCTGTAAATCAAATTCAGGATGGAAGTGGATATTATCTGAGTCCTGACAATGAGAACCTGTTTACCCGACTTAAAGGACAAAAATTGATTTTATTGAAATTCAACTTAGGTCTTTATGATTACGAAGAATCAAATACAAAAATGCTTCCGGTGCTCACTCCCGGCAGGCCCGGTCCACCTGAAATCATCGGAGGTCATGAACCAACTGGACACTATGCGGTAGGCATAAAGAAAAATCCGAAGAGCCAGTCCATTCATCTCCCGGTTAATATCGGTAAGCTTTACTATCTGCACGGCTATGAACAACATAAAAATATTGTTCTCGATTTAATCGATTATGCAACACCTGAAGTGAAAGAACTGGTTGTTACCAATGCACCGGCACGTGTAGAGGTTGTGCTTCAAAAATTTATCAGGAACACTGGCGCGAACATTAATAAAACCGAACCCGAAGGACTGGCGCTCCACCTGATCAACCTGACCGGCTTTAGTGGAAATACTTATTTTGATCCGCTTCCTGTTCATGATTTACACTTCACCATTGCATCCGAAAAGAAACCAACATCTGTGTTTTCAATGATGCACGACAAGAAAGTGGATTTCACATGGCAAGATGGAAAGCTTGAATTGACCGTGGACAAACTTGAACAAGCTGACGGGATAATTATTACCTGGTGAGAAAGGTGTTCTTTATGAATTCCCAATCTCCTGCTACCTTTACAGGCTCAAGACGAGAAAGTGAAAATTCATTTCTCATAAATATCAGGCAACCGGCAACGACTTTGTGCTCATCGATAATCGCACAAGCGGATATTCATTTTCAAAAGAACAAATTGAAAAAATATGCGACCGCAGATTTGGTGTAGGTGCCGATGGTCTCATGCTGATTGAAAAACATCCAACCTTGGATTTCAATCTGGTTTATTACAACAGCGATGGCTCACAAAGTCTTGTGCGGAAATGGAAGTCGTGCGGCAGTAGTGATGGCCGCTACACTTGGGCTTATTAAAAACAACACTACGTTCAATGCCTATGATGGAGCGCATGAAGCCGAACTACTCAATACCGACATTGTGAGACTTAAAGATGAATGATGTGACATGAGGTGAAAAAATCTGGTGACGAATATTTCATCAACACAGGTTCGCCTCATCATTTGCGCTTTGTGAATGACATAAACTCCTATCCTGTGGTTGAGGAAGGAAGAAAAATCCGCTATAGCGAAACCTATGCACCCAATGGCACCAATGCAAATTTTATTCAACTGCTGGATAATAATACCATTGCCGTGCGCACCTATGAACGGGGTGTGGAAGACGAAACTTTTTCTTGTGGCACCGGGGTGACAGCAGCCGCGCTTGCAGCCAGTTTTCACGGATATACCTCTCCTGTTCATATAAAAGTGAAAGGAGGTGAGCTTTCCGTAGAATTTAATGCCATGCACTCCGGCCCCTCTGGCAGTCTTCCCGCCACATTTCACGATGTTTTCCTCATCGGCCCTGCCAAAATGGTGTTTGAGGGCGATTTGGAATTATAATTGCACCCCGAAATCCTTAAATTTGTGCCCCTTTGATGGGCTATGGGTTATAGGTTTTAAGTGTTCAGTTGTTTTTACATAAATACCTCTGCCTGCTCTTACAGCTTCCACCTTTTAGATGTTAAACTTTAGAGTACTATGTTAAAACTGATTTCAAAGATTTTCGGAACCAAGTCGGAAAAGGACATCAAAAAAATGATGCCTCTGGTGGAGCTAACCAAAAAAGAAGGAGAACAACTTACCTCCCTTTCTCATGATCAGCTGAGAGAAAAGACAGCCGAAATTCAGCAATTCATCAATGATCAACTAAAATCTATTGATGATCAGATTGCAGCCCTCCACAGCCGCATCAACTGATCAGCCTGATCTGGATATCCATGAAAAGGAATCCATTTTCGCTGAAATCGATAAATTAGAAAGTCAGCGCAATAAAGATCTTGAAATAGTTTTGATGGAAGTACTGCCTAAAGCATTTGCCATCATGCGCGAAACTGCCAGAAGATTTAAAGAAAATGAATACCTGGAAGTAACGGCCACCGAACATGACGGCACGCTTGCTGCAAAATATCAAAACGTAAAAATCAACGGTGACAAAGCTCAATGGTCATCGTCAATGGATGGCTGCAGGCAATATGATCACCTGGGACATGGTGCACTATGAAGTTCAGATTATTGGTGGTATTGCGTTGCACCAGGGTAATGTTGCCGAAATGGCAACCGGTGAAGGAAAAACACTGGTGGCAACCTTCCCGGCATTTTTAAATGCACTTGCCAGACGTGGCGTTCACATCGTAACGGTGAACGATTACCTCGCCAGACGCGATAGTGAATGGATGGCTCCGCTGTTTCAGTTTCATGGTTTGAATGTGGATTGTATTGATAAGCACGAACCAAATTCAGCAGAAAGAAGAAATGCTTATCGTGCGGATATTACCTACGGTACCAACAACGAATTTGGTTTTGACTACCTGCGCGATAACATGGCCCGCGATCCGGAAGAACTAGTTCAGCGCGGTCATCATTATGCCATGGTCGATGAGGTGGATAGTGTGTTGATTGATGAAGCCCGTACTCCTTTGATTATTTCAGGACCCGTTCCGCGTGGTGATGAGCATGAGTTTTATGATCTGAAGCCACGGATCAACAAATTGGTAGAAGCTCAAAAGAAATTAATTAACCAATATCTCAATGATGCAAAAAAACTGATTGCAGAAGGCAATGAAAAAGATGGCGGACTTGCCTTATTCCGTGCCCACCGTGCGATGCCCAAATACAAGCCACTCATCAAAATGCTGAGTGAAACAGGGAATAAATCAATTCTTCAAAAAACTGAAAACTTTTATCTGCAGGATAACAAAAAAATGATGCCTGAGGCAGATGCACCTCTTTACTTTGTAATTGAAGAAAAAGACAACAGTGTTGACCTTACTGAAAAAGGTATCGACCTGATTACCGGAGAGGGAGAAGATCCTAAATTCTTTATCTTCCGGAAATTGGAATTGAATTAACTAAAATTGAAAAAGATCAGTAACCTTAGTGATGAGGAACGAGCTTCAAAAGAAAGAAGCGCTGATTCGTGACTATACTACCAAGTCGCAACGCATTCACAGTGTAAATCAATTGCTAAAAGCCTATACACTTTTTGAAAAAGATACCGAGTACATTCTTGTTGATGGAAAAGTAAAAATTGTTGATGAGCAGACCGGTCGTGTGATGGATGGCCGCAGATATTCTGATGGATTACATCAGGCGATTGAAGCAAAGGAAAATGTGAAGGTGGAAGATGCAACGCAGACCTATGCCACCATCACCTTGCAGAATTATTTCCGCATGTATCACAAGCTGGCTGGTATGACCGGTACTGCCGAAACAGAAGCAGGGGAATTGTGGGATATCTACAAACTGGATGTAGTAGTTATTCCTACCAACAAACCAGTTACCCGAAAAGATCAGGAAGATCTTGTCTATAAAACCATTCGCGAAAAATTCAATGCGGTAGTGGATGAAGTTGTAAAACTTACCGAACAAGGAAGACCCGTGCTGGTTGGTACCACTTCCGTGGAAATTTCGGAGTTGGTGAGCCGCATGCTTCAGCTAAAGAAAATCAAACACCAGGTATTGAATGCAAAGCAACACCAGCGCGAAGCAGAAGTGGTGGCCGAAGCTGGAAAGCCAGGTACGGTAACCATTGCCACCAACATGGCTGGTCGTGGTACGGATATTAAACTTACTCCTGAATCAAGGGCAGCAGGTGGATTGGCAATCATCGGTACAGAGCGCCATGAATCACGAAGGGTAGATCGTCAGCTGCGTGGCCGTTCAGGTCGCCAGGGTGATCCGGGAACTTCACAGTTTTATGTTTCACTGGAAGATAACCTCATGCGCTTGTTCATGCCCGAACGAATAGCCCGCATTATGGACCGGCTTGGACTAAAGGAAGGAGAAGTAATTTCTCATTCCATGGTTACCAATTCCATTGAACGGGCTCAGAAAAAAGTTGAGGAAAATAACTTCGGCATTCGTAAGCGTTTGCTGGAGTATGACAACGTGATGAACTCTCAGCGCGAGGTAATTTACAAGCGAAGAAGAAATGCACTCTTTGGTGAACGCCTGGAGCTTGGATATTCTCACCATGTTGTATCGATACCTGTGATGATATGGTTGTCAATGCAAAAGCCGGAGAAAGTGTTGAGAACTTTAAGATCAATGTATTGAGTGTTCTTGGTTTTGATTTCACATATCACACAAGAAGAATTCACAAAACAAGATCAGGCAATCATCAGTGAACGACTTGTATGAAGAAGCACTGAAACACTATCAGCACAAAAATAAAGTATGCAGCTGATAAAGTCATTCCCGATTGTGTTGGACATCTTCAAAACCCGCGGAGGTACCATTGAAAATATTCTTGTTCCGTTTACGGATGGCGTGAAGCAAATTGGTGTGGCTGCCAACCTGAAAAAATGTGTGGACACAAAGAATAGCGAATTGATCAAATCCATGGAGAAGATGATTACGCTGGCTATCATCGATCAGCAATGGAAAGAACACTTGCGCGACATGGATGACCTGAAGCAATCGGTGCAGAATGCTGTGTACGAACAAAAAGATCCGCTGTTGATTTATAAGTTTGAAGGGTTTGAAGCTTTCAAACGTTTCATCGCAAAAGTAAATGAAGAAACTATTTCATTCCTGATGAAAGCGGATGTGCCTGTGCGGGAAGCCGAACAAGTACAGGAAGCGCGTTCGCAAAAACGCCAGCGACTAAGTGAACAAAAAGAAGAGTCACGTTCCTTATTACAAGGCGGAGGTTCACAGCCACAAGGTCCGGAACGGCACGTTGAAGAAAAAGTAATGCCTGTTAAATCTGAAAAAATAGCCGGAAGAAATGATAAAGTGATCGTTCAATATCCTGATGGCCATGTGCTTAAAGATGTGAAGTATAAGAAAGTAGAAGAAGATATCAAGGCAGGTCGTTGCATTGTTATTGAAGGTTAGAACTTGTTTTGCATGACTATTTTATTAAACGATCTAAACAGGTTTTTGTAAATTGAAGCATGACAACAGGTAAACAAATCGTTCTTTACAGGGCTTTTAATTCAATCTATTGATGAGTTGTGTGGCTCAGAAAACAGAGTGACAAGCCTATTATGAGAATCTTGTCGATAGTAAGACCGAGGGTTACTGTTCCTCCTGATACCATTCTCAATACACCTGTGGTTCATTGCCCGAAGGAAACCAAAGTGTAGCTGTACACAAAAACAGTGAATGAGTAAAGTGGATGCTGGTGCTGGATAGCATTGACCGTTTCAATCTCATGAGGAGATCAGTTGACGGCTATACGATTCAGATTTACTCGGGTCAAAATCGTGAAGACGCTATGAATACAAAAAAGAAAATGATCAACTGATCTGCCAGATCTAACTGCCAATCTTCAGTACCAACAACCAAAATTCAGGGTTACGGTAGGAAAGTATTATCAGCAAACTGGAAGCCTATCAGGATTTGACGAAATTGCGTAAGAGTTTTTCCGTCTGCCATTCTTGTTCCTGAAAAAATTACTTATCCGCTAATTATCGAACTGTTTTCAATTCCTTTTCTTAACACAAAACGATAATAAGAACGGGAACCATCTTTTAATGTCAGGTAAAAACGTGAGCCAACAACTCCGGCAAATTCAGAAAAAAGTTTTTGCCATTTAGCCGGAATCAATGTTCTGATTCGTTCTGTCTTACTTTCATCTTCAAGCTCAATAGAAGTAATTACGTTTTTACTGATATCTTCTTCTTCCAATAATTCAAGACCAGAATTTTTCAATCTGATCTTTAGAATATATCGATGGTGTTATCGCTTCTGAAGTCAACCATCAAAAAATAACCACCTGGTTTTAAGACACGCTTAACTTCGCTTAGAAATTTTTCTACCGATCCGTAAGCATGACATGGATTCAACATTCACCACAACATCCATACTGTCAGATGCTACCGGAATCGATTCAGCATTACCTTGTATAAATTTCAGGTTTGGCAAAACATGAATCCGGTTAGCCAGGTCAACAGCACTTTGTGCCAGATCCATACCCAGTATAGGATGCAGGTTTAAAATATCCTGCAATATGCCTGGCTCCACCACCTCTTCCACTTCCAACTTCCAGTACTTGTTTACCTTCCAATGGTGTTTTGGCGGCCAGGTAATGATACATCTGCAAAGGATATTTTTGAATGCTTGCGTTCTCCGGAATGGGTATCGATTTTTCTGATTCGTTGGGCACATACCCATAATTCATAAAGTGCCAGTCTGTTGCAGGTACTTTTTTTGCCAAAAGTTCATAGGTCATTTTAGCATTGAAGCGTTTGAACCAGGCAAAACGCTTTAATACAAACATTATCCTTCTAAGCATAGATTACTATTTAACGGGCTTAAGGTAAAATTAAAAATAACAGGATTTTATGACTTTTATCACCGTGGGAATAGTGGCTTCGACTGACGCTTCAATGGTTGCCTGGTTTTCAAAACAAAAAGATCTAAGCAATCACCTCATCAAAGGCTTTAATAAATGATTTCATCTCATCCATGGTGCCTATGCTTACGCGACACCACTCCTTCTGCTGATACTCCCAGATGCGAATCAAAAATCCTTTCTCTTCGAGTCTGGTTAAAATTGTTTTGCCATCTTTTGGAGCAGCAAATAAAAGTACGTTGGTAACGGGATTGCCGTAGAAAATCTTCTTGCTATCGAGGTAATCCGTTAAAATCTTTCTGGCTGCAGCATTTTTTACGCGTGTCATTTTCATGAACTCTTCATCACCTAAACTTGCTTTCGCAGCTGCGAGGGCTGTTTGACTTGGCGAAATGGTGTCACCATACTTTCCTATTTTATTCAACACATCAGGATGAGCCACTATATATCCGATTCGAAGGCCTGCCAGTCCATAAATCTTGGAAAATGTTTTTGATACAACCAGATTGGGCGTGCGGTCTAAAATTTGCACCATCGATTTTTGTTCGGATGGCTCGAGAAATTCTATATAAGCTTCATCAGCATAAACAAGTGTTTTCTTTGAAGCTTCTTCACAGAATGATTTAACAATGCTGGAATCTACCACTGTGCCGGTAGGATTGTTTGGGTTGCAGGAAAAAACCAAACGCGTATCGCTCTTGATAGCCGACAATAATTTCTCATAATCAAACTCAAGTTTTTCATTAAGATCAACTTTATCCCAGTCTGCTTTCATTGCTTGTGCATAGTTCATCAACAGCCCAAATGTAGGAAAGGCTGATAATACCCTGCCACCTTCAAGTCCATACGCAATACCAGTCTGACATAATAGTTCACCGGAACCAGCGCCTAATAAAATGAAAGAAGGATCCACACTCTCCTTTTGTGCGATAATTTTTTTCAGCTCTTCGAGTTCGTTGAATGCATAACGGTTTCCTTCACTTAAAACCTGCATCATTGCCTTCTTCGCCTTCTCCGATGGTCCATAAGGATTTTCATTGGAGTTTAATCGCACCTTGGCACCCGGTGTCTTTCCATATTTAAAAAATTCCCTTTCAGCATCACTCACAGGAGCTGCCATGAGATTTTGTACAAGGGCGGGTGTTATAGAAAATCCTGCAGTTAATGCAAGTGATGATTTAAACCAGTCTCTGCGATTTAGTGTTTTCATAATCTGGTGGATTTGAGTGTTGAAGGTAAGATAAATTTAATCCGATCAGACATGAGCCGTTAATTTAATTTATCTCCACGGAGCTCTCGATGTAGCGGTTACATAGGCCTCGCCATCGAGTACAATCATAGGGTCACCAGAGTTCTTTGGATGATTTCTCTTTTCGATCCGATAGGATCCCTGCCCCTGCGTTTGTGAATTGTAATAAATACGGTCGCCCTGTAAATACCAGGTACCTCGATCATTACCTTGTGAAGAGGTGCCTCCATAAAGATCGGGTGTATTGACAGTACGTGCACTTTCACCACTGTATACATAGGTGCCATCCGCATTTAGCGTAATACATTTATTCGTACTGCTGTTTAAAGAATTACTCATGTAACACCACTGGCCCACCAGCTCCAGTGCAACATAACCTTCGCCACCAGAAGATTTGTTTACATTTCCGGACGAGGCAGTATTGTCAGCTCCACGGGCATAGGTTATCTGCTGTCCGTTGGCGGTGAGGTTTAATTGATTGCCATTGATGGTATAGGCAAACATGGCATTGCCTTGTGGCGTGGCGAGTATAATATGACCTTGTGACACTTCGTAGGAAAAAGTATTCCCAATGTACACACACTTTCCGTCTGGCTTAAACTCAATGGTTTCTCCATTACCAGACCACACACCTATCAGACCGGCATCTGTATTTGTGTTGTTGACTTTTGAAATGGGTGGTGGTGCCGAAACGCCAACAGAAGATGGTGGTGCCGTGCCACTCCGTGCAAATGATATTGCACCATCAAGATCACCTCCAGAGAGCATCAGTGAATTAGTTTGCAAGGTGTAGGTGTAAATTGTAGTCTGACCCCCCTGGGTAATCGAAAGCTTCGTTCCCTGGCTGGTGTATTTAATCTGCTCCCCATCAAACTCACCACTGCCATCAGAATTGAGCATCAACGTCATCTGATACCCAAACTGTGAGTTTTGCCACAAGCCATAAATGCCTTGTTGTTGAACCCGGGTGCCAATCTGCGCTGTCAGTATAGAGGGTAAAAAGAAAACGAATAAAATGATTTTCTTCATCGGTTGCCTTTATTATCCAACCAATTTAATAAAAATGGAAATAACTATAATGCCAAAGCAGGAATAATGCCCATCTTCCTCATCAGAAAAGTTGCATTGGCCTTTTGTGCAACACCAGGTTGAAGTCGTGTAATCGAATGTTAATTGATCATTCTCAATTCTTCCTTCAAAACACGCGTTGGCAATCTGATTCGGGTATTGTAAAGCAAGATCACCCAATGCAATATCATGGGTTGCCAGCACGACCAGCGCATTCATATCTTTTAATTGTCGAAGCAATTCGCGTGATCCCAGTTGTTTATCTGTTGAATTCGTTCCTTTCAATATTTCGTCAAGCAGAATAAACATCGGCTTTCCATGCATGCAGATCGAGCATGATGGATTGAAGCCGATTCAATTCAGCGAAAAAATACGACTGATGTTCTTGCAGTGAATCGGTGGTACGCATTCCAGATCGCAACGAAATTAAAGGCATCCTCCATTGGCTTGCACACACGGGCGAACCAATACTTCCCAACACAAAATTTACTCCGAGTGAGCGAAGGAACGTACTCTTGCCCGCCATATTAGCTCCTGTAATCAGCCATACGTTTGCCGGATTTCCAAGTCAAAATCATTGGAAACCCTTATGGTATCAGGGATCAGCAGATGTCCGATATCCCGACTTTCCAGCATCGGTTGCTCATTTACTTCTGCAAAAGCATAGGAAGGAAAATTGAAATGCAAGTGTAGCGAGTGACAGCAATCCATCCCATTCACTCAACGATTCCAGCCAATGCGGTAAATCATTCGCATTTTCTTCACGCCACTTTTCCAGTCTGCTTACAGCATGAAAATCGTAGAGAAACAAACCATTTCCAAACTGCATGGCAATAGGATTCATGCGCGACTCCAGTGCATTAACCAATGCTGAGAACTCTTTTACTTTTTCAAAGGCACTTACTGCAATGGCATGATGTTTTTTCATTAAATCAGATTCCACTTTCTGCTGAGACAGTAATTCGAAAATCCGCGCATAGTTCTTCAATACTTCGCGAGCTGAACCCAGTACCCGTTGAAATTCACCAATACGCTTTGCCTGAAATCCCGCTATAGTAATCTGAATGATTGCCATCACAAACAGTAAAGGAAAATAACTTCCATCATAAATGGTAAGACCTAAAACAGAAATGGTAATTGCCGGAAGAATCCAGCGTATCAACGAGTAAATCTTGTTTTGGTAAATAAATGGCTTTTCAGTAAGCCAGTTAAGCAATGTTAGATCGATCAAAGGAAAGATCATTGATCTGTCGACCCACTGCCCAAACCTGCTGTCGAAATTCCACCATCGCTACCAAGTTCACTCACCGCTTCTTGTCTTAATAACAATTCCTCCCTTGAATAGGGTAAAGTTTTAAGTCATGAGCCAATCGCTCTTCGCCTAATTGAGTGCCACAGCGGTTGATGTATTGAAACACAGAACCGGGTCCAAACAAATCAAGATCGTGGCCATAGGAATGATGAGGATCAGCAAAGCGACTGCCATCAGAAAAATCAGTTGATTCAAATCGAATACACTTTCCTTCCTTGAGATTGAGCTGCTCCAGGAAAGAAGCGCGCTGTTTTTGTTCTTCTGTATAACGACTGGCGATTGACCAGGAGCACAAAGACAACCAACGGTAAAATCAGTAGCCAGAAAAAATAGGTTTGAGAATAATCCAGCATAAATCAAAACTGCCATGACCAGCACCAGAGCTACGCGGCTCCAGGAATATTGTCTGATCTTATTCTCAATGTGTTCCCCTTCTTGTTTGAATTGAAGCTCACGCTGTTTATAAAATTCGTAGGAGGGCATCGTTGTCAGATCATTTTTTCAATCATGCCCATGACCTGAGTCAAATATAGCTTATCAGTTTCATCAAAGTCGTTGAGCTGATCACTGTCAACATCAAGAACCAATGCTACTTCGCCATTCTTCATTGCGGGTAATACAATTTCTGATTTAGAATCGGAACTGCAGGCAATGTGTCCTGGAAATTCATCAACATCAGGCACGATAATCGTTTTCTTCTCTTTCCAGCTTGCACCACACACACCTTTTCCAAATGCAATACGCGTGCAGGCAATCGGTCCTTGAAAAGGCCCCAGGACCAACTCATTATTCTTCACGATGTAAAATCCTACCCAGAAGAAATTCATGGTTTGCTTTAAAGCGGCAGCAATATTTGAGAGATTGGCAATTAGATCCGGTTCACCGGAAGTCAGGGCTTCAATTTGTGGAACCAATACCTTGTATCGTTCTTCTCTGCTTGTTGATTGTGCGATAATCAGGTTTTCTGCCATAGTGAAATGTATGGCTCAAAAATGATAAAAAGAGAGGTGGTAATCAATCACTTAGGCGGACAAAGAGGATTACGATAATTACCGCCACCAAAATCCCGATTACGAAAGAGATCAGTTTCAGGCTCAGGTTTCCTGAAGCAATACAGGAATTCTCCAACAAGTAATGGCTAATTTCTATATGGGGTATATCGTAGAGCCGGTGTTGATGATCAGCATTTTTTCATCTGTTGGCAGTTCGTCTCTCATTTGAAGCATCAAGGCCAGGCCCGCAATACCTGAGGGCTCACTTCTGATGGAATGTTTCTTGATTATTTCAAGTGCCTCTTCAACAAAATTTTCATCCACTTCCAGAATTCCTGAAAGATTGCCAATGCGCTCATTTTGAATCAGTGAATTGATGTAAAACTGGTAATCATCCAGCGAAGGAAGATAATAGGAAAACAGTTTATCCATGCGCGAGTTTGAATCATGCGTGGTAGCTCCAAGAAAATTACACTTGCTTATTTTCTGAATATCTCCTGAAAAGCGAGGATCATGTTTATAGATGCGGTTATTAAATTCACGCTCTGCAATGATCAGAATATTGACAAATAAATCGCCCGTGCCAAATGGCACAAAACAATAAGAAGGATTTTCATTCATCACTTCATACGAAAGCCAGTCATAGTAATTGTCGTTATAGCGATCCAGAATTTCGCGATAGGTGATATCAATACCTTCTTTGTTGTTGGTGAGTTCCTTGATGTCCTTACCGGTGAGCGACTGTTTGCTTAAATCGGTCTCATAGATTTCACAACCCATTTTGCGCAGTGAGTCTTTGATTTCCTTACTGATATTGTAATCCATCAGCACCTTCAATTTTGTATTTACTTTATATAAATTGAAAAAATGCTGAATGGCAGCAGCTGCACTACCGGAAGAAATAATAGAAACTTCTTTGATGTTATAGCGCTTTGCTTTGATCAGAACCTCCCAGGCCATGCGCGATTTATGCGTTCCTGTTGGATTGGTGCTTTCATCTTTCAACCACACGTTGGTAAAACCTGGAACTTCTATACTGAAATGTATTTGATGCAGGAAATTTTGGTTCATAAAAAGGGCGGGGAGGAAATTCAGGTTTCTGAGGATCGTTCAGTGATGGTACATATAAACCCTCAATTTCTTCACCTGAAAAAATGTCAGTTCTCTTTTCATCCCTGAGTTGCTCTTTCAATAAATCAATTTCCTTATTGGACAATTTTTCAAACAATACATTGGCAATTTTGGTGGCAAAAGAATCCATGTTTTCCGCACCCAGTGATTTTACCGGCTCTTCTTCGGAGGTATCATCCTCACTATCGTCCAGTAAATTTTTGTACTTATCTCGAAAGCGATCGTTGATCAGCGCATTCCAGTCTAACGTATTTTGCGTTGCGAATAATGCCAGTAGGTTACGCAGTGCCTGAGTCGCTCCCGGAGGACTTTTCAAGTTGAATGCCCTGCGTAATAAATCTTCGGAGGGACCTTGCGGATAACTCAGTGAAAGTTGTGGATCAAGTGAGGCGTATTTTTTACAAAATCCTTAACTGCTTTTTGGAGGCCATGTATGAAACTCCATCGGCCTGTACCTACTGATTCATGAAACCGGTATCTGGCAGTTGCTCACGAACCAGGTCAAGTATTTCTTTCGGTATACGTTTGGCTGAAGCTTTCTTCATGAATGACAAAAGATCGCAGTATCTGAGGATAATCGCAACCCATTGGCATAATTACCTTCAATACCCTCTTAACTTACTGAAGACTCCGGTTTGCTTTTTTCTTCAGGTTGAACAGGAACTTCAATCGGTTCTTGAATTTCTTCAGAAATCACTGTATTCACTGGTTCAGACATTTTGCTCCCGCCTGTTATCAGAGTTCTGACGCCTCTTCAAACTGATCTGCAAAAAATCTCTTCTGCGAAATCAAGGATAGTTGCAACACCAACAAAAATAGATGAGTCAGCAATGTTGAACACCGGACTGAAGAATTCAAAATATCGACCACCTTTAACCGGTACCCATTCAGGCCAGTAAAAATTAAACAATGGGAAATACAGCATGTCAATCACCTGACCATGAAACCACTTCGTTGGCGACTCAATAGGAGCATTATTTAAAAACACACCATAAAAAGTACTGTCGATTACATTGCCAATGGCTCCACCTAAAATAAGTGCAAGACAAATCAAAAAGCCATTGTGTGCTTTCTTCTTCACCATGGTAATCAGGTAATAGGAAATTCCAAACATGGCCACAATTCTAAAAAGGTAAGCGCCAGTTTTCCAAACTCACTTTCCCAGCGAATTCCAAAGGCCATTCCTGGATTAAGAAGATAATGCAGCTTAAACCATTCACCAATCACATTAATCTCCTGATGGAGATACATGTTATGATAGACCAGTAATTTACTTGCCTGATCAATGACGATCACAATCAAGGCAATCAAAAAATATTTTAAATAACCCATAATTCATTCCTGCAACACAGGACGTTCATTAATTGTGATCTTTTTTAACCAATCCGTATCTTAATTTTCAACACAAACTCATCCATATCCACTTCGGTAGCATCGGCTACACTACTCTTTAACTCCAGTGACAGGGCTTGTGTTTCAGTGCTGATGTAATCTTTATATTCTGTGAGTGCAGAAGTAATTGCTTCGCCATCTTTCTCTACTTCAATGGCAATTTTATCCAAGTACCTCCAGTGCCCATGTCCTTGCGCAGATTTTGTATGCGATTCACAAAATCACGGGCAATGCCTTCTCGTTTCAATTCTTCGGTAAGCGTAATATCCAAGGCTACCGTTAATCCATTTTCAGATGCTACTGCCCATCCTGGAATATCTTCAGAAGAAATAAGTACATCTTCCAGCACCAGATCAAATCCACCTTTGTTCAGCAAACCACTTTTTTCAATGGCTTGAATATCTTCTCTGGTGAATGCATTGATCACAGCCGAAACTTCTTTCATCTTCGGACCATACTGCTTACCAAGTTTGGCAAAGTTTGGTTTCACTTTCTTCACCAGCAACCCAGACGTATCATCGATATACTGAATCTCTTTTACGTTTACTTCTGCCTTGATGATCGCCTCCACACTGCGAACACGCAGTGCAAACTTTTCATCCAGCACAGGCAACAGAATTTTTTGAAGAGGCGTGCGCACTTTGATCTTGCTGTTCTTGCGAATGGAATGCACCAGCGAACAAATACGTTGCGCATAATCCATCGATTTCTCCAACTCCTCATCTTTTCTGTCTTGAATCCGCCTTGATCAACAATGTATGATGAATCGATTCATACTGAAGTGGAGTATTAAACTGCTTTGCGCGATCACGGATATTGTCTGTAAGATTTTTATACAACCACTCGCTGATAGAAAGGTGCAATAGGCGCCATCAATTGTGCGGTCACCATCAGGCACTCATACAATGTTTCGTATGCGGCACGCTTATCTTCTGACAACGAAGCTCCGTCTTTAACAGATGATGCAGATGAGGTAGGTTGCCAGAAACGTTTTCTGTTTAAGCGGACATACCAGTTTGAGAGATGATCATTTACAAACTCCTGAATGGCGCGTGCTGCTTTGGTTGGTTCGTAGTCATTGTAGGCAGCCGTTACTTCTTCAATCAACGATTGCTCTTTGGTGATGATCCACTTATCCAGCGGAGCAAGTTTATCATAAGGAACATTGTTCATTTCATCCTTCACAAAGCCATCGATGTTGGCATACAGCACAAAGAATGAATACGTGTTGCTTAGTGTTCCAAAAAATCTGCGTTGTGTTTCTACGATACCGTCAAAGTCAAACTTCAGGTTATCCCAGGGTGGAGCATTTTCCATCATGTACCAGCGCACGGCATCAGGACCATATTTCGCCAAGTGTTTCAAACGGGTTCACCACATTGCCTTTGCTCTTCGACATTTTGTTGCCGCTCTTGTCGAGCACCAGTCCGTTGGAGATTACATTCTTAAAGGAAACTCCACCATTACCAACTTTTTTATTTACCGCTTTGATATCGTCACTGCTTTCGCTCAACATGACGGCAATGGCATGCAAGAGTAAAGAACCATCCACGGGTTTGATCAACACCTTCGGCAATAAAATCAGCAGGATAATTCTTTTCAAATACTTCCTTGTTCTCAAATGGATAATGCCACTGCGCATACGGCATGGCACCCGAATCAAACCATACGTCAATCAAATCGGCTTCGCGATACATGGGTTGACCCGTTGGGCTCACTAAAATAATTTCATCTACATACGGTCGGTGTAAATCCATAGTCCATTGACCATTGACCATCGATTGTTTCATCAGACCTGCTTTTATCGATTTCTCAACTTCCTTCTTTAACGTTTCCAATGAGCCAATGCAAATTTCTTCCTTCCCATCTTTCGATCTCCAGATAGGAAGTGGTGTGCCCCAGTAGCGTGAACGCGATAAATTCCAGTCTACAAGATTTTCTAACCAGTTGCCAAAGCGACCGGTGCCGGTTGATTCAGGTTTCCAGTTGATGGTCTTGTTCAATTCCACCATTCTATCTTTCAATGCGGTGGTTTTGATGAACCAGCTATCGAGCGGATAATACAATACGGGTTTATCGGTGCGCCAGCAGTGTGGATAGGTGTGTTCGTACTTCTCTACTTTAAATGCTTTGTTTTCTTCTTTTAATATAATGGAGATAATGACATCCGTGTTTTTATAATCCGGATGGCTTTCATCTTCATTGGTATAATTCTTTACATAGAAGTCATCAGCACCAAGCGGCTTGTGTGTTTTGATTCCAAACTTCTTCACACCTTCTGCCAGATGTTCTCCTATTACAGAAATGAATTTTCCTTTCCTGTCAACCGTAGGCACTTCGTTATCCAATTCATCTTTGACGGTAAGCGCAGGAATTCCATTTTGTTTCGCTACTCTAAAGTCATCGGCACCAAAAGTGGGAGATATGTGCACAACACCAGTACCATCTTCGGTGGTAACAAAATCTCCGGCTACTACCTGAAATGCTTTGTCTGCATCATAGAATGGTTGCAGATAAGGCATCAGTTGTTCGTAACGAATACCTACAAGATCTTTACCGGTAAACTCCTGAACGATTTCAAAAGGAATATTCTTATCACCTGCTTTGTAATCTTCAAGTTTCAGATCTTTATTCTTGTCAGAAAAATATTTTGAAACAAGATCTTTTGCCAATACCACACTCAATGGCTTATGTGTGTATTGATTAAATGTATTTACCTGAACATATTTTATTTTCTCACCCACTGCCAACGCAGTGTTCGATGGAAGTGTCCAGGGTGTGGTTGTCCAGGCAAGGATGAATACATCACCTTTTGGATGCTTGAATAAAAACTCTGACTTCGCATCTCTCGTCACTTTAAACTGAGCCACGATAGAAGTGTCTTTCACATCTTTGTAACAACCAGGCAAGTTCAACTCGTGTGAACTCAATCCTGTTCCTGCAGCAGGTGAATAAGGCTGAATGGTATAACCCTTGTACAATAATTTCTTATCGTACAGTTGTTTTAATATCCACCACAGTGATTCAATGTATTCTTTCTCGTAGGTGATGTATGGATTCTCCAGATCAACCCAGTAGCCCATCTTCATGGTGAGGTCATCCCACTGATCTTTGTACTTCATCACCGTTTCGCGGCACTTCCTGTTGTAGTCTTCAACAGAAATTTTTCTCCCGATATCATCTTTGGTGATACCCAGTTCTTTTTCAACCTGCAGTTCCACAGGAAGACCATGTGTATCCCATCCGCCTTTGCGGTTTACCTGAAAGCCTTGTAAGGTCTTGAAACGACAGAAAATATCCTTTACCGTGCGTGCCATCACATGGTGAATACCCGGTGTTCCGTTGGCCGAAGGCGGTCCTTCATAAAAGGTAAAGAGGGCGATCCTTCGCGATTGGTTACTGATTTTTCAAAAATCTGCTCCTGCTTCCAGAAATGCCAATATTTCTGAGGCCACCTGGGCCAGGTTCAATTCCTTAAATTCTCTGTATTTACTCACTTCTCTTAAAAATAAAGGCCGCAATTTAGGTTTTTTTGTCCATTGGACAGCAGGAAAATGACCGGGTGGATTTAGAAGGAAGTTGCGAGCTCTGAGTTACAAGCTGCGAATGGCTTCTATAGCTAAAAGTTCGAGGCCCGTAGCTATTCTGATGAACCTTTACGATCGTGGATCTTGATTTTGCTAAGATCAATCTCTTCATCCTCTGCTTCACCATAAAAATTAGATCTCAAAATCATCGATAGGAAGATGATCTTTCACTTTCCTTGGTTTATCGAATGTCATGATCAGGGCAGGAAGCAAAATCAGATTGGTGAACATGGAGATGACCAGTGTGGTGGACGTTAAGCAATACCGAGAGCAATAGTTCCTCCAAAGCAGGAGAATGCAAAAATGATAAATCCGGCAAAGAGCACGATCGAGGTATAAATGATACTTTTACCGGTTTCCAGAATACTTTCACTCACAGACACGGGTACAAAGAAATTATTTGCGAATTGTTCTTGTCGTATTTGGCGAGGAAACGAATGGAGTTATCAACCGAAATTCCAAACGTGATACTGAAGATCAGGGCCGTACTGGCCTTTAGAGGAATGTCAAAGTAGCCCATGAGGCCAGCGGTGATCATCAGTGCAAGCAGATTTGGAATCAAGCGAAATGAAAATCATGCGCACATTGGCAAATAAGAAAGCCATGGACAACGTGATCAGAATAAAAGCGAGAATCAGGCTTTCCGGTCAGATTGGCGATGAGGAAATTATTTCCCTTTATGAAAATTTTAGTTGACCCTGTTACCGTACCTGAAATGTTCGGTGCCCTCAAAAATTTGTGCCATCCGTGGCTCTATTACGGAGCTCACCAGTGAATCTAATTTTTTTGATCCGATGTCTGCAATCTGCAGCGAAATACGCATCTTTTGAAACGTTGAATCTGCAAATGAATTAAGCAACCCACTGGCATCCGTCTGGCCTTTCATGTATCTGAGAATAAAACCCCGCTCCTGATTGGTATGGAAGATCATAGCGATTCGGATTACCGTTATAAAATGCCTGCTTGGAAGCCTTCACTAAACTGATTACCGATATCGGCCTTGAAACCACCGTGATGGAGTCGAGAAAGTTTTCGAAGTCATTGATGGTTCTTAAATTTTTAACTTCAAGTATGCCTCTTCTTTTTCCTGTGTCCACCAGGATTTCCAGAGGCATGATGCCGCTGAAATTCGCTTCAAAGAAATGCAGATCTTTTTTAATCTGACTTGTATTCGGGAATGTCGTCCACAATAAATGAAATGGATTCAAGGCGCATCATGCCAAAAGCAGAAATAACGGCAAGTCCTATCGATACTGAATAAATGGCCATGCGGTGACGGTGCACGGTAAAGTCAGTCGCTTTTACGAATCGCCCCAGTATTTTAAAATCCAGATGCCGGAGATGTTTTTCCTTTGGCTCCGGCAGCCACGAAAAGATACCTGGGATCATAATCAAACTCACCACGAAGAGCACCATGATGTTGAGACCTGCCACAATTCCAAATTCACGCAACACCAGAATATCGGTAGATAGTAATGTTAAAAATCCAATAGCTACGGTAAGATTGGTGAGGAATGTTGCCAGACCCATTTTCTTCACCACGGAAGCAATGGCCTCCATCCTTGTTATTAAGCCGGGTATAAATTCCAGGTGATATTTATTTAGCAGATAGATGGCATTGGTGATACCAATCGTAACAATCACCGGAGGAATGAGTCCGCTCAGCAAAGAAATCTTAAAGCCAAACAACACCAGCGAACCCAGTACCCAGACCACAACAATGCCAATAACGATCATGGAAAACATTACGGCACGGAATGAACGGAAAAATAAAAACATGATCAGCCCGGTAACAATAGCCGACATAGCCAGAAAGAATCTGCAGCTCTTTGCGCACCTGCACGGCAACAACGGAACGGACAAAAGGAAGACCTGCATAGCGTAACTGGATTCCTGTTTCACCTGTAAAGGCAGTACCTGCCGCTACAATTCCATCCGTTACTTCAATCGCCTTATCGAGTTGAGAAAATCTTTATTTACTGAAACGATCATCATGGTAGCACCATTGGTTTCGTTCACCAGCTGACCCATATAAAATTTCTGATCGCGGAACAAACTCATCAGGCTGTCCAGTTCAGATTGTGTATTCTGTTGTTTTGGGAAAAGATCAGCCATCATAAAACGGGCATTGGCTGTGTCTTTTCTGATAACCTTTATGGAAGGCAAACTCAGCACACTGTTCACACCGGGCACTGCCTTTAGTTTGTCACTCAGCAAACGGAACTTTTCAAAGTTTTCTGCCTGATAAATGGCGCTGTCTTTAAGACCCACCGCCACCACATTTCCATCTTCACCAAACTGTGCCTTGAACTGATTTAAGAAAATCATTTCAGGGTCGTTGGGTGGCACTGTGCGTGCAAAATCGTAGCTCATCTCTACCTTCGAAGCATGGTAGCCCATGAAAAGTGTGATGACTCCAATCACAATCGTGAGCATCAACCGAAACCGAATAATAAACAGAGCAATTTTAGTCCACATGATAACAGTGCAATCCTTTAATAAAGGCTTAAAACTAAGGATTTTTAATATGAATTTACCTGACTAAGGTCATTTTGATATAAGTGGTAAATACCGGCACAGACAAAAAGAAAAAGGAGGGTATAAACTCTCCTCCTCAGATATATTCCAGCAGTTCTGTTATATGTGAATGACCTCACCATACGCTGCCGCTGCTGCCTCCATGATGGCTTCGCTCATGGTTGGGTGCGGATGAACCGTCTTTATAATTTCGTGACCGGTAGTTTCCAACTTGCGTGCGGCCACGACTCTCCGCAATCATCTCTGTAACATTAGCTCCGATCATATGGGCTCCTAAAAGTTCACCATACTTTGCATCAAAGATCAATTTCACAAAACCATCCGAAGCACCTGCTGCTTTTGCCTTGCCCGATGCAGAGAAAGGAAACTTACCCACTTTAAGCTGATAACCCGCTTTCTTGGCAGCCTCTTCTGTATAACCCACTGACGCGATTTCCGGTGAACAATACGTGCAACCCGGAATATTATTATAATCCAGTGGCTGAGGATGATGACCTGCTATTTTCTCCACACAAATGATGCCCTCAGCAGAAGCAACGTGAGCCAGTGCCTGACCTTTGGTGATGTCTCCAATGGCATACACATTAGGCACGTTGGTCTTGTAGAAATCATCCACCATTACTTTTCCTTTTTCGGTCTTCACGCCTACTTCTTCCAATCCAAGATTCTCCAGGTTAGTAGCTACTCCCACGGCCGATAACACGATGTCTGTTTCAATTTGAATTTCACCGGTTGGTGTTTTCACGGTAGACACACATCCCTTTCCTTTCGTATCTACTTTCGTCACTTCAGAATTGGTGTAGATCGTAATGCCTGCTTTCTTGAAAGATCTTTCCAGCTGCTTCGAAATTTCTTCATCTTCCACCGGCACAACACGCGGTAAAAATTCTACAATCGTAACTTCAGCACCGATGGTATTGTAGAAATAGGCAAACTCAACACCGATAGCGCCTGAACCCACAACCAGCATCTTTTTGGGTTTTTCAGGAAGCACCATCGCTTCACGATATCCAATTATTTTCTTTCCATCAATCGGCATGGCAGGAAGTTCGCGCGCACGACCACCTGTTGCCAGAATGATATGCTTGGCTTCGTAATCCGTTTTCTTTCCCGATGCATCGGTCACCTCCACTTTGTTCCCCTTCTTCAATTTGCCATGACCAGCAATCTGCTCGATTTTATTTTTCTTGAATAAAAACTGCACTCCTTTGCTCATACCTGCTGCCACATCGCGGCTACGCTTCACCATGGCAGCCATATCAGGAGAAGACTCCTTAACCTGAATACCATAATCAGCAGCATGCTGGATATATTCAAATACATTGGCACTTTTTAATAAAGCCTTGGTAGGAATGCAACCCCAGTTAAGGCAAACGCCTCCCAACTCGGCTTTCTCTACCACGCCCACCTTCATACCCAGTTGTGAAGCGCGAATAGCGGCTACATATCCACCCGGACCACTGCCAATGACAATCAAATCATAATTAGCCATAGATATAATCTTTAAAATTTGGCTCAAATATAAGGCTACTAATTCATTTAGGAAGATTTCAGAGCGTAATTCCACCTGAATGTCCTTTTTGAAAAGGCTTTGAAAATCCACACCTTTGAGGCCTCATTATTCTAAATTTTCATTTGAATGAAACTACTTCAAGGTAAAAACGCCCTGGTCACCGGGGCTTCGAAAGGAATAGGCAGGGCCATTGCCATTCGCTATGCGGAACAAGGCGCAAATGTCGCATTCACTTATCTGTCGAGTGTTGAACAAGGTCAGGCGCTCGAGGCGGAACTTGCCTCCAAAGGCGTAAAATCAAAAGGCTATCGCTCTGATGCTTCGGATTTTGCACAGGCTGATAAACTGATCAATGATGTAGTCACCGATTTTGGTTCGATTGATATCCTGATCAACAATGCCGGCATCACGATGGACAACCTGCTGCTGCGCATGACCGAAGAAATGTGGGATAAGATCATGAACGTAAATTTGAAATCGTGTTTCAATACCGTGAAGGCTGCTACCAAACCGATGATGAAACAAAGAGGCGGCTCTATTATCAATATGACTTCTGTGGTAGGATTGAAAGGCAATGCTGGCCAGGCCAACTATGCGGCATCCAAAGCGGGTATCATAGGATTCACAAAATCAGTAGCGCTTGAATTAGGCTCACGTGGCATTCGCTCGAATGCCATTGCTCCCGGGTTCATCGAAACGGAAATGACTGGCAAGCTTGACGAAAAAACTGTACAAAGCTGGCGTGATGCGATTCCATTGAAGCGCGGTGGCAAACCTGAAGATGTTGCTGATGCATGCGTATTTCTTGGTTCTGATATGTCATCCTATATCACCGGGCAGGTAATTCAGGTGGATGGCGGAATGCTGACCTGATGAAATGCCTTTAGTCTTAACACGATTACAAAAAGCCCCACCAATTGGCGGGGCTTACCACTTCCTGAGACCGGAACATCTACTTTAGGAAGAAGTTCCAGCCTTCCTCATCATCAAATAGTAAAATTATTTCTTGAGTGCGTTCTTGTAAAAAATAGCCATTGCCTGTTCTGTAAATTCTGACGACAGACGTGTAGTCTCTTGCTTATACAAGGTGTTATCACATTCAGCATAATGAGAAACATTAACTTTTTGTTCCTCTGTCCATACTACCCCGTAATAGTCGGGTTTGTAGCTAACCATGGCCACATTGCTTTCTTTAAACTTTTTATCTTTAAATACAGGAGCGTCTGAGTCAAATGAATCTCCTTTAATTTTCACAATTAGTATAGCATCTTTACCCATGCCTTCGCTATTGATAAACTTTAATTGAGTTGGAGACATAAGGGGATTGGCGCCATCCATGCCAAATGCGGTACCTATTTCAAAATCAATTTTTGCTTTTACCGAAGAAAATCCCGCCATGCTGGATGAGGCTGTTTTCATATCTACAAATGGGAAAGCGAATGCGGCTTCAATGATGATTGCGCCATCCAGATCGCGGGAAATTTTTGTGCTCTTATCGAGGAAAGCAGATTTCTCACGACCATCTTTTTTCTCCTTTTTTATAAAATAATTGTAACCCGTGGGCGATGCACTAACATAACCGGGGATTTGTGAATAGCTCAGGGTTCCACCCTCCTTTTTAATCCAATCAGAATATTCTTCAGACCTGGCGGCATCATCCGCGGTCAGTATCTCAAAGCCCTTTGCCTTCAAATCATCCGTAAATTTCTTGTACAGTGTATTTGTTACTTCCAAAAAATCAGGTGTATCCACACCACTTACCGCAACCACCATCGATGTTTTAGTATTTCCTTTAAAGGATCCACCTATCGATGAGGCTTCGGCAGAGGCCAAAACGTGAAAAAATGTTCGAAAGCTGGCGATGTACACTTTGCGTGGAGCATTCTTAAGTTTGCTCTCAGCATACCCACCTTTGTCAGTTACATTATCGGCTGTTAATGTTTGTGCCCAGGCAATGCTTGCCATAAGCCAAAGGCATCCAAATAAGATTGTTTTTTTCATAATGCTCCGGTTTAGTTGTAAATCAAAACTAAACCGCGTAGCACTCTGAAGGAATACCACCTTTCCCTGAAACTGACTACCGTACCAATACGGTAGCTACTCAACTAACTTATTTGAATAAGCATATTTAATCAGACCAACAATATTATTTGTATTGGCTTTTCGGAAAAGATTCTTTCGATACGTTTCTACTGTGCGCTCACTAAGAAAAAGCGCATCTGCAATTTGCTTGTTGGTAAATTCTTTAACAATGAGCTTAAGCACCTGCTTTTCTCTTTCCGAAAGAGCCTCGTTTAAAGCATCCTTCTGCAGTAATTTTTGAGTAAGTTCCGCACTGATATACACATGACCTTGCATGATTTTTTCGAGAGCTGTATTCAATTCAACCTGGCTGACATTCTTAAGAAGAAAACCATGCAGGCCCGAATTAATAGCTCGTTTCACAACGGCTGCTTCATCATGCATGCTTAACAGAACTCCTTTGAGCAGCGGATGCTGTTTCTGTGCTTCAACAAACAATTCAATACCATTCATACCGGGCATTTCGTAGTCAGTGATAAGCAAATCAATTTCATTATTCTTAACAAAAGCCAGCGCCTTATCCGGTTCCGTAAATATACCAGCTACCTGATGGGTACTATCAAGCAGCGCACGAATACCCTCAATAAGTATACGATGGTCATCTACCAGAACAAGCTTCATGCTATGCTATTTTGAATTGTGAATAACTTGCTTGCGGAATTTCGATGATTAACGTGGTGCCTTTGCTCCCCTGTGTTGACTCAACATATACCGAGCCCTGATGCACCTGAATGCGCGATTGAATATTTCTCCAACCATTCCCTGCACCCGTTTGAAGTACTCCCGGATCAAATCCTTTGCCATCATCTTCAATAGTTAGTGAAATAGTGGTGTCATGATGAATCAAATTAATATGAATGATTTGCGCTTCTGCATATTTGATTATGTTGCTGGTCCACTCCTGACAGACGCGATACAAAGAAACCTCGATTTTTTCGTCAAACCTTTGAGAAGTATTTGATTGGATGTGTAGTCTAAGTTTTCCTGTTTGATTTATTCGTAAGGCTAATTCCTGCAAAGCAATCACTACTCCGTCTTTTACCAACGTTTGTGGCAATAAAGCAAAAGCTATATTTCGAATCTCGGTATGCATCTGATCCAAAAGTTGGCCCGCTTGCTTTGACCAGCTTTCATGTGATTGATTCACATACAAACGCACAGATGAGATCAATTGACCAAAACCATCATGCAAGTCTTTCGCAAAGCGGGCGCGCTCCTTTTCCTGCAACATGATCACAGACTCCGTAAGGTGTTCCTGGTGTTCTTTCTCTTTTTGGGTGAGCATCGACTTTTGTTGCAAGAGTGTTCTGCTTCGCCAGATGAATACAATAACCAAAACAAGAACTACTGCGATCAATAAAAATGCAATTAACCACTGATTTTGTTTGAGCTCAAGTTGTTGCTCGGCCAGTTGAAGTTCTTTTTTCTCTGTCTCAAATTTTGTTTGCATTTCGGCCATAGCTTCGGCATTAGCCCGTTGATAAACAGTGTCTTTGATGGCGGCTAAAAGTCGGTAGTACGTTGTGGCACTCTTAAAATCATTCAGGGCCTCATAGTTTCTGGCCAAAACCTGATACACACCTTCAAGTTTCAGGGTAAGATTACTTTCTTCGGCAAGATGCAGCGCTTCTAATCCAGCGTCAACGCCCTTTACAAAATCACCATTCTTGTGATAGAGGTCTGCAATAACGTACAAATCGGCTACCCGATAAAAGACATTACCGGTTTTCTCGCGGTATGGTTTAGCTTTTTCAAATTGTATAAGCGCCTCGGTATAATATTGACTGGCAGCATACGCGTTGCCTATAATAAAGTATGCGTTGGCAATCATTCCGAAATCACTACCCTTCTCTGCATACGGTATTCCGTGTTCAGCAAAATAACGAGCCGAATCAAGATTCATAAGCGCACCGTAACTCGCGGCTATGTTATTATATAAATATGGAAGTAGCCATTCTGTTTCGGGCACAACCAGAGTAAGACTTCTTCGACCAAACTGAATGCAATCGCGATAACGCTTAAGTTCAAGATAAGCCCACATTATATTAGAGCGTACCTTTTGCTCAGTAACTATATCCGGATGTTTTTCCAATAGCCGAAGAGTTTCAAATAATACCTCCAATGCTTTTTGAGGCTCTCCAACACTTATATAACATTTACCAAGAGCAGATCCTGTTTTAATGAACAAAGAAACATTTTCCTGACCTATCGTCTCATGAGCCAACCCGATAAAGTGTGTAGCAGAATCCATGGATCCAATTGCATTAAAATAAATTCCTTTATTAAATAACGCATACGATTTGATTGAATTATTGCCGGGTTCATCGGCTCGCAAATGATAAAGATTGCTCAGCGAACTCCAATGCTTTAACCGGATTACTATTTGCATAAAAATAGACTGCTTCATTGAATGCCTCTGCCTTCTTAAGCCCCGTAGATTTCAATATTTTTTCTTCAATCATATTCAGTGATTGCCCTGTAACATGCATCGCTGATAGGATAAGAAGCCCTGATATCCCAATAAGATGTAAGGCTGAACGGCAAATTACTTGATGCTTCACTTGTATATCAATAAAATCCACAAATAGACAGATTTAAAATTAATGCTTCTTGTTAATAAAATTAGGAATGTCTATCGCCTTTTTAAATTAACTAAAAGCTGGCAGTAAAAATTATTTAACATTTTTCCGCTACCATCTGGAAGCTCTGGCAAACTGGTATTCGCTTGTGTTATCAAATTAGATGAGGCAATTACTCAACCAATTTTTAAAGAAGTGTGGAGAGTACAGGCCCTGAGAAACGCTGGCAACCAGCCCCGACAAATGGGGAAAAAGGTGCTAAATCCTGCTGCTCGGTGGCATACCTGAAGATGTAGCGGATGCTCGTGTGTTTTTAGGATCTGAAATGTCGTCATACATCACCGGCCAGGTGATTCAGGTGGATGGCGGAATGCTGACCTGATCTCTTCTGAATATTAATTAAAAAAGCCCCGACATGTCGGGGCTTTTTTAATTCTTAACCATTACGGAATCAGTATAGATCAATCATTGTGATAACTGAAAGTTCCTGGCAATGCTTTACAGTTTCACTTTGGTATTTCCTCCTTTTTCAAGGGAGATATCAACAGGTTTGTTGGTCTTCCATGAACCTCCGGTGAAGTCGGGGATGTCAATGGATTTTGAACGATTCGCTACAGACTGTTCACTCAGCGGTGCGATGGCGCTCCATAATGCAGCATCATAGACATCCATATCCACAGGCAAACCATTGCGCAGACAATCAATTGTGCGCCAGTCCATCAGGAAGTCCATGCCGCCATGTCCGCCAACCTGTTTTGCCAGTTCGCCTACTCTTTTTATAATGGGAGGCTGATATTGTTCTTGTATTTTTTTGAACTCCTCTTCGCTGATCCATTTCTCATCGCCAAAAGCAATTCTTTCTGGATCAGGATATTTTATGACAGAACCTTTGGTGCCGCTGATTTTAAATATGCGTGAGTAGATATTGGGTGATGACACATCGTGTTGCAACATAATGGTCTTGCCTTTTTCTGTGCGGATGGTGGTCACATTCATATTGCCACGATATGATTTGCTGGCATACTCCTTATAGAAGTCATCCTTTGCAGCAAGCTCTTTTGCCTTCGCACCCATGCTGAAATCATTCGTTGATGTTGCCACGAGATAATCCATTCTGTCACCACGATTGATATCAAGTACTTGCGCTACGGGTCCGAGTCCATGAGTAGGATACAGGTTTCCGTTTCTCATGTTTTCTTTCAACCGCCACATTTCGTAGTACGAATTCTTTTCGAAATTCTGGTTAAGCAAATCATGATTATACGCTCCTTCGCCATGTATAATTTCTCCCAGCAAACCCTGGCGCGACATATTGAGGGTGAGCAATTCGAAGAAATCATAACAGCAGTTCTCCAATATGATGCAATGTTTTTTTGTGCGTTCCGAAGTTTCAACCAATTGCCAGCATTCATCCAGCGTTTTGGCTGCAGGCACTTCAATGCAAACGTGCTTGCCCTGGTTCATGGCGTAAACGGCCATGGGCGCATGAAGACTCCATGGTGTGGCGATGTAAATCAAATCGATATCAGCCCGGTCGCACATTCTTTTCCATTCGTCTTCCTTGCCGGTGTAAACATCGGGGTTGTGGCCAGATCCCTCCAGGGATTTCTTTACAGCATTCACTTTTTCAGGACGTATGTCACAAAGTGCTTTGATGCTTACACCATCAATTTTATTCATGCGGTTTACAGCACCGGGCCCTCGGTTGCCAAGGCCAACAAAACCGATGCGCACAACATCCAGTTTAGGAGCTGCAAAGCCACTCATATTGAATTTCTGCGCATATGATTTTTTGGAATACCCTGGATTATGGCTATCCTGATTTGTGTGCGCCTCTGAAATGCCCGCACTTGCAAGGCCTAGTCCGGCAAGGCCGGAAGCCTTCAAAAAATCTCTTCTGTTTTGTTTCATGTGTTACGTATGTTTAATCTGGTGAATCCTCTATTAAAAACTCAAGCCATAAGATATTCACGGCATTAAGGAGAATTTTAAATATTCACCCATTTTTATTGTAAACAAAGTTACGCAAACGTTTCGTCAGACTTTTTGTTGATAAAAACTTGCATGAATGCACTATTATTGTTGATACATCACACTAACCGATCGAAAATTCACTACCTATGAGCAATCTGAAACGAAGGGATTTTATAAAAAATTCGATGCTGGCGGGCCTTGGCACCTCACTCATTGATGTTGAAGCATCCGCGAAAGCAATTGAAAAAGAATCCGTCAAGGAAACTTCCACTGTAGCCGCATCACCAAAAAAAGTAATCGTGGGCGGAGGTGGAATTGGTGGACTTTGCACCGCCTATGAACTCATGAAAAAAGGACATGATGTAACGTTGCTTGAAGCATCGGGTCGTCATGGCGGGCATGTGTATACCGTGCATGATGGATTGTCTGATGAACTGTATGGCGATTTCGGTCAGGAACATATTACCAAACCTGGCTATGAATTATACTGGGCCTATATAAAAGAGTTTGGTCTCACCGCACTTCCCTATCCACGCAGGAAAAATGTAATGCGCAGGATCAATGGAAAATTTTACTCAGAGAAAATGCTGCACGACCCTGCAGTGCTAAAAGGTTTTGGATTAAATGAAAAGGAAGTAAAATACTTGTCAGAAAATCCATGGGGTGATCTGAAGTCACTCTATGTGGCACCCTACCTCAGTAAATTCAAAGATGAGTATCAGCCATTCAATATCGGATATGACGAAATGGATAATATCCCCATGGTTGATATCTATAAGAAAGAAGGCGCATCGCAAGGCGGCACTGGAAATGCTGGGGGGTAATAACACATCCGCCTTGTTTGAACTCTGGATGTCTGCCATATTGAAAATGCGTGGCGTGCCTGAAAGTCCGGCAGAAGTTTTCAGACTCAAGGGTGGCAATCAGATGCTTCCCAATGCTTTCGCGAAACGATTAGGTGCGCGGGTGCGGCTGAACAGTGCCATTCAATTGATCCGCCATAACGATAAAGGTGTAACGGTTACCTATAAACAGAATAATAAAGAGCATGAATTGACTGCCGATTTTTTTGTGAACTGTATTCCCTTACCGGCTTTAAAAAATGTTCAGTTTGAACCTGCATCCTGCCACCCGAAAAACAATATCTCTGCGATACGATCGAGTATGATTCCTATCAGCGGTTTGTGTTTCAGGCCAGTTCAAAATTCTGGGAAGCCGATGGTGTTAGCATCAACCTTGAGTTGGACCATCCAGACCTCTGGAGCGTGTGGCAATCTGCGGAAGAAGTAGATACGCACAGGGTAATTGTGTTAGGCACTGGCTCGGGAGGAATTTCACCACAACGCGCACTGGCAGTCTTCCGTGAATTGTATCCCGGCAAGGGAGATACCATAGAACAGGCATTAGGTAAAGACTGGACAAAAGATTCGTTCTCTCCTACATGCGAGAGACGGCCGTTTCCTATCGGACAACTTCATAAATTCTGGCCAAACCTGATGCAACCACTGGGGCGCATTCACTTTGCCGGAGCCTATGCTGACAATCTTAACTGGGGCACAGAAGCCGCAACACGATCTGGAAACCGGGTTGCCAATGCCATTGACAAAGCATGATGAAATGTTTAAGAAAAAGAAGATGTATGTGAATCGGTTAAAGGCAATTCTGTTGGTGATCTTTCCCTTGTTTTGTGCTATGTCATTTTCTTTAGTCCCTTCTGTTCAGGAAAACAGTGCGCCTGTTGTGAGAATAATTTCACCTGTTAACAAAAGCTCCGTTCGCTGGAATACCGATGTGCAATACACCATTCAGGTTTCAGATAAAGAAGATGGAAATTCCGGGTACGATGAAATCAATGGCAGCGAAGTACTCATGCATATCATGTACCTGCCAGACACACTAAAATCCACTCAATATCGCCATGGTAAAGTAACACAAGATGAACCACGTGCCATCACACTGATGAAAACATCCACGTGTTTTAGTTGCCATACTTCACGCAGTAAGTTGATTGGTCCTTCATTCGACCGCATAGCTGAAAAATATAATTACAGTGAAGAGACCGTTGCCGCATTGGCACAAAAAATTATGCATGGATCAAAAGGCGTCTGGGGTGAAGTGCAGATGCCATCGAATACCGACCTGAAGCCTGAAGAAATAAAAGAGGTGGTAAGCTGGATTCTGAAAAATAATAAAGACCCCAATACTTTCTATCAGGCAGGACTTAAAGGCACTATACGGATTAAAGAAAAAAGTGAAAAGGATACGGGTAAAGGTGTTTATGTGTTAACCGCCAGTTATATTGACCATGGCCTTGTCAGCAAACCGCATATGAAGAAGCGTGGACAACACACTATTATTTTAAAACCATAACATCTCTTTATCGTCAGTGAAAAAAAGAGCCCCCAATTTAAAAGAAATAGCGAAGATGCTGAACCTGTCAGTGTCTACCGTTTCGCGTGCTTTACATGATAGTAAGAACATTAGCCCTGCAACTATAAAGCGCGTGAAAGAAGTTGCTGCGGAGCTGGAGTATGAGCCGAACCAGACAGCTATGTTTCTTCAGTCAGGGAAAACCCTTACACTGGGAGTTATTCTGCCTCATTTATCAGAGAATTTCTTTTCGGAGGCAATCAGTGGCATTGAGGATTATGCGAGCGAACATAACTACAATGTATTGATGGGACAATCGCATGATGATACCGAGCGCGAGAAGAGAATTGTAGGAGCAATGAAAAATCACAGGGTAGACGGGCTACTTGTTTCTGTTGCCAAAAACACGAAAGACTTTTCTCATTTTGAAGCATTGAAAAAATATGATATACCCGTTGTGTTCTTTGATTGTGTTCCGGAAATCCAGGACGTGCATACGGTTACTTGTAAAGCTTGAAACAGGGATGAAGGAGGCCGTTGAATTCCTGACAAAGAAAGGCCATACACGTATTGCCTTTATTAGCGGTCCCAGGGATTTACTGGCAAATCGTGAGCGCATGTCAGGCTATCAATCATCATTGAAGTTAATGCACTTACGAATATAATCCAGCGTTTGTAGTTCATTCTGATCTTGTCGAAGGAATCGACCTATCATGCTATGCAGAATTTGCTTACACTAAAAGACAGGCCCCACTGCTGTAATTGCATTTCAATGATTATGTTGCACTGGATGCCATGCAATATGCGCGAAAGATGAATGTCCGGATCAATCAGGATATCAGCTTTGTGAGCTTTGCCAATCTTCCGGTTTACAATTATATGGAGAATCCTCCATTGGCCTCTGTAGAACAGTTCCCATACCGGCAAGGTCAACGTGCAACGGAATTGCTGCTGGAAATCCTGGAAGGATCAAAAGGTAACAGGGCACAGGGACCTTATAAAAAAATAATTCTCGAGCCGCGGCTTTTTATTCATACCCGGTTAAACTAGTATAAACACTGATTACTACATTTATTAAATGATTTCACCCATCCTCAACGCATACGGAATTAAGGCAGAGCAATGCATCGTAGAGCCACTCGTTAGCGGACTGATAAACAAGACCTGGAAAATTACATGCGGAACTCAGGCATACATCCTGCAACGCATCAATGATCATGTTTTCAAAAAGCCCGGTGAGATTGCTGAAAACATCAGGATGATTGATGACTATCTTAAAAAAAATAGTCCGGATTATCTTTTTGTTTCACCGGTAAAAAATCTGAACCAGGAGGAAATGGTGTATGATGCTGCTGAAGGATATTTCAGGCTCTTTCCTTTCATACAGGGTTCGCATACCATCAATGTGGTGACCTCGCCAGCGCAGGCGTTTGAAGCAGCATTTCAGTTTGGAAAATTCACCCGGTTGCTGGCTGGCTTTGATGCCACACGGTTACATACCTACGATCCCTGATTTTCATAACCTTTCCTTACGTATGCAGACAATATGATGATTCATTAAGAATGGCAATGTAAAGCGTGTACGAATTGCCAGTCAGTTGATTGATGACCTTAAAAAGTACAACCATATCCTCACTGCATTTGAAAAAATTCAAACCAATTCAAATGTAAAAAAACGGGTGATGCATCACGATACCAAAATCAGCAATGTGCTATTTGATGATGCCGGAAAAGGAATTGCCATCATTGATCTGGATACCGTTATGGCCGGATACTTTATCAGTGATGTGGGTGACATGATGCGCACGTATCTTTCACCTGCCAATGAAGAAGAAAAGGACTTTTCCAGAATAGAAATACGGGATGATTATTTCCGGGCAATTGTACATGGATATGTGAGTACCATGGGCGATGAGCTAACCGAATCAGAACGCGATCTGTTTCTTTACGCTGGTCAGTTTATCATTTACATGCAAGCCATCCGTTTTCTTGCAGATTATTGCAACAATGATTCGTATTATGAAGTCAAGTATGAAGATAACAATCTGGTGCGTGCCGGAAATCAGATTTGTTTATTGAAACAACTGGAAGAAAGAGCCCCTGTATTGAAAGCTATCATTCATGATGAATTGAAGATCCACACTCATTTCCTTATTGAAAATAAATCTTCAGTATGATTATCTCGTAATTAAGTTCTTCCTGTGCGAATCCGGTATATCACAAAACTTTGATTTCACCGGCTTGAAAAAATGGTCGTTTTCCCTATCAATATTTTATTATGAAAAAAAATATCTTGTCAATCGCCTTCTCTGTTTTGATGGTATCAGCACAATTTGAAACGCTGGCACAGCAGGCTGATGAAATCAAACTCAAGGATTACCGGCCAAAATCAATTTATAAAATTCCGGTATCCAGCATCTCAAAAGCTAAATATCCGGTGATTGATATGCACTCACATGCCTATGCAAAAAATGACGCAGACCTTGACCAATGGGTAAAAAACATGGATGCAGCGGGAATCGAAAAGACAATCGTGATGACACAGTTTACAGGCGCCCGTTTCGATAGCGTATACGCAAAGTATGCACGATATGGAAATCGCTTTGAAGTATGGTGCGGTTTTGATTATACCGGTTATCCGGAAAAAGGATGGATTGACAATGCGGTGAAGGAACTTGAACGCTGCTATAAAGTAGGCGCGAAAGGAGTAGGTGAACTGGGTGATAAAGGAATGGGAGAGTTAAATTCTTACCCGGTGCCAGGTTATGGATTGCATTTTGATGATGTGCAAATGAAACCATTATTCGAGAAATGTGCGGCACTGAAACTTCCGGTAAACATACACGTGGCTGATCCTTACTGGATGTATCTTCCGATGGATTCCACCAACGATGGACTCATGAATGCCTACACCTGGCGAATTGACCTCACCAAAAAAGGAATACTGAATCACGGACAACTGGTGAAAACACTTGAGAATGTTGTGCGTGATAATCCTAAAACAACATTCATTGCCTGCCACCTCGCCAACTGCGAATATGACCTTGAACTGCTGGGAACGATGTTTCAGAAATATCCCAACCTGTATGCTGATTTTGCTGCACGTTTTGCTGAAACCGCCCCTATCCCACGTTACATGAATGCATTCTTTGAAAAATATCAGGACCGGCTTTTATATGGCACAGACATGGGCTTCGAGCCTTCCATGTATGCCGTTACTTTCCGCATTCTGGAATCCAATGATGAGCATTTCTATGAAACCGACTTGTTCGGTTACCATTGGGCCCTTCATGGATTTGGATTGAAAGACAATGTGCTGAAGAAAATCTATTCAGGCAATGCCAGAAAGATTCTAATGCGTTGATTATACTTTGAAGAATATTCCTTTTTTGTAAAGAAACCAGCACAAACTCCACTCCAGTGCAAAGATCACAAGCGAAGTAATGATCACCATAAGGGCGTGGGGAACGTTTATCATTCCCATGAGGCCATTGGTAATGGCACCGATATATTCGTTGAACCACCGGTTGCCGACAATTTCGAAAAAGAGGTAAATGAATAATGAGTTCATTCCAACAATGACGAAGAAATTGAGATGCTTCTTGTGGTCTTTTATATCAATCCACCAGTAAAATAAAGCCAGCCCAAGAAGGCACCATCCACCAGAGGCAAGTGTAAATGAACTGGTAGCAATACGTTTAATGATAGGCGTTATGGTTGCATCCAATACAAAACCGATAATCAATCCCACAATTCCGCTGATCACAAGCCATTTTACTTTTTCATTGCCAGGTTTAGCTGAAAGCAGTAGTTTGCCCGCCAGCACTCCCCATATGGTATGTGCTGCCGTGGGAATACAATTGATGGCCACCCAGCCTCCACTGTTTATCTTGTTCATCAGTAAAAGATCCATATAGTTTCCAAAATTGTGCTGATCGGTAAATGGCTGATCAAAGCCCGGCACATTCACAAAACGATATAGAATTTCTGTCAGCAAGAGCAATCCGAAACTGAAAATAATCTGATTGGTATATGACCAGCGGAAAATCAGAAAGGCTACCAGCGTGGTAAAAGATAATTGTGTAAGCACATCCCACAATTCAAAAGACAAGCCACCTGGCCGCACGGCATAATCCAGCACACCAAAGAAAAACAACCAGCCCGAGCGCTTCAGAATTTTACGAAACGATTCGCTCCACTTCATGCCACTCACTTGCTGGCGGTGCAGCGAATAAGCCATGGCGGTGCCAGCCATAAACATGAATCCAGGCTGAACGAGATCCCAGAAACGCAATCCGTTCCAGGGATGATGAAAGAACTGTATGATGAAAAAATCAACACCTGTGCCCTCGGTGATCTCAAAGAGGTTGTCATATAGTCTTGTGCTTTCCAGCATGAGTAAAACCATGATAAGACCTCGCATAAAATCAAGGGAAAGCAATCGTTGTTTAATGGTTTGATCGTTCATAGGAATGACATTATTAGCTCTTTGGGGTTTACTACCGCACATCACATCTCGCAGGATAAGGTTAAAGAGAAATACCAGATGTTACAAGTTTTTCAGTTTTAGCGAAACGTTTGCATTGAATATTGTGGATAAAAAAGACTTTTAACCATATGGCGGGATGATTTAAATCACCTACCTTTAAAAACGGTCTACCCAACACTTAAACCAAAAAGAACAAACTATGGTAAAATCTACAATCAAATTTGTGTTCGCTATTTTCTTTTTCTCCGTCTCTTTTCTTGCAAATGCACAGGAGAGAGAGTTGAAAGGGAAAGTCACAGACAATGAAACCGGAGAGAACCTGCCCGGTGTAAATATAATTGTCAAGGGAACCACCCAGGGAACAACAACGGATGCAAAAGGCGAATATAATCTTGCCGTTTCATCAAACGCCACATTGGTATTTAGTTTCATCGGGTATCAAACCCTCGAAGTATCGGTTGGCAACCAGACCACATTAAATGTCAGGCTGATGATCGACTCCAAAGCTTTGGAGGAAGTAGTAGTGGTAGGTTATGGTACACAGCGTAAAGTTGATCTTACTGGTGCAGTAGGATCTTTGCGTGGTTCAGATATTGATATCGGATCAAAACCTATTACAAGCCCTGATCAATTACTGGCAGGCCGCGTTGCCGGTGTGCAGATCACCAACCGAAGTGGTGATCCGGGAGCTCCCATTGACGTTCGAATACGTGGAGTAGGTACTGCCGGTGTTAATGCACCACTATGGGTAATTGATGGTGTGCCAATCGTACAGACATCAAACATTACGGTTAACACTTCTTCGACTACAGAATCAAATCCACTGGCGGGCATTAACCCATCAGACATTGAATCGATTGACGTTTTAAAGGATGCCTCGGCTGCAGCAATCTACGGTGCACGGGCTGCCAATGGCGTTATTATCGTTACAACTAAAAGAGGCAAGGAAGGAAAAGCTCAGCTTACCTATGATGGATATGTGGGAGCAGGAACAGCCTGGAAGAAACTGGATGTATTAAATACTGCCCAGTATATCGACATTCAAGACCAGCTCGGACGTGACTATAGTCAGTTTGCAGGAAAGCCCGATGTAAACTGGCAAGATCAGGTTTTCAGAACTTCCAAAGTGCAAAACCATAACATTGGTGTTAATGGTGGAAGTGCTACTGCTAATTATTTTGTAGGTGTTGGTTACATGGATCAGGAAGGGCTTGAACTTGGACAGAGTTTCAAACGCTATTCCCTCAAAGCCAATTCAGATATTAAGATTGGAAAACGCATTAAAATCGGGGAATCAATTCTGTTAAGTTCTTTTGACAGATCTGTTCAGGCAGAAGAAGCAATCTTTGCTGCCGCAGGATCAGCCCGTAATCAACCCTTCTTTCCTGTATTTGATCCGAATGGCCCAGGCGGTTACGCTGCCGAGAATGTTGCGAACAGAGGTGCAGGTGGCAACAGCGCAAACTTTGTTATGCGCACCGATCCAGATTTTGTGTATACAACAGTGGTGAGCAACAAGGTACTTGCTAACGTTTATGGTGAGCTTGAAATCCTGGACGGACTGAAATACAGAATCTCTGGTGGTATTGATTACAACGTTGGTGTTGGTGATTATTTTGCTGGTGATCTTGGATTCGATGGTTTCCCTAAAGCTTCTTTTCTGGTTCAGGAAAGACCCATTGAATTGACTACCAATTTTAACCAGACACTGACTTATATCAAGGCAATTGGCAAGCATAATTTCACCTTCCTCGCAGGTCATGAAGAAACCAATTTTCAATATGACAAAGTGAGATTACAGGGAAATGATCTTTTCAATCCTTCAATAAAGTTTGCCTCTACCGGTGTGCAGGTGGGTGCTGCCAATGAAGCCGATCAGTGGGCGCTACGTGGATATTTAGGCAGGATCAACTACGCATTTGATGATAAGTACTTATTTACCTTCAACATCCGTCAGGATCTGTCTTCACGGTTTTCAGAAGAAAATCGTTCCCAGGCATTCCCTTCATTCTCTGCAGGATGGCGCCTGAGTGAAGAAGCATTTTTTCCAGAAAACTCCATTTTTGATGATGTAAAGATCAGGGCAGGATGGGGCCAGACAGGCAACCAGTTCACAGGAACTAATTTTGCCTACGTTTCTACCTTGCAGCCAACCATCTTTTATGTAGTTGGTCAAGGTTCACAAACTGTTGTGCGCGGCCCGGCCCCAATCAATTTTGTTAATCCAGACCTGAGATGGGAAACCAACACCCAGTTCGACATTGGAGTTGATTTGAGTTTCTGGGAAGGAAAGATGAATCTTACTTTTGATTACTATAATAAAATCTCCAACGACATTCTTCTTGGTAAGCCTTTGCCATATACATCTGGCTTCTTTCTGCCAACTGATGCCAACATAGGTCAAATGATTAACAAGGGCATCGAACTTTCCCTTAACTACAACGGCACTGTCGGTAATTTCAAATATAGTGTAGGTGGAAACTTAACTACGGTTACCAACGAAGTGCTTGACCTTGGCGATATCAACGAAATTATTTCAGGGGTTGGCGGTGCCGGTACACACAGAACCAGGGTGGGTGACCCAATCGGAAGTTTTTATGGATACCAGACCGATGGAATTTATCAGAATCAGGCAGAAGTTGATGCCGCGTTGCCTGATGCCAATTCTTCTGGCCCTGTTCCCGGGGATATCCGATTTAAAGATGTAAGTGGACCCAATGGTGTTCCTGATGGCCTTATTGATGCCAATGATCGTACTAACCTTGGTAGCCCTATTCCTAAATTCTATTATGGAATTAATGGATCAGCTTCTTATAAGAACTTCGACTTTTCATTATTGCTGCAAGGCGTGAACGGACAGAAAGTATATAACCAGAACCGTGCAGCCATGGAAGACTTACAAGGTTCGCAGAATTTCCTGACCTCCACACTTGGCTACTGGAAAGGCGAGGGAACCAGCAACAGCATGCCTCGTCCGACACTAAACGATGACAATCAAAACAACCGGTATTCAGACCGTTGGATAGAGAACGCAAGTTTCATGCGCATACGCAATATTCAACTCGCTTATTCCATTCCTTCTGTTAAACTGGAAAGCTGGACAAAAGGCATGATCAATAAATTCCGCGTCTATGTTGCAGCGCAAAACCTGTTTACCTTTACCCAGTACTCCGGTTTTGATCCAGAAGTAACCCGTGGCCAGAGTTTCCAGAAAGGTGAAACGCCATTATCAAACGGTCAGGATGGAGGAAGTTCTCCTCAACCGAGAATTATTCAATTCGGATGGCAGGTAACTTTTTAATCACCCAATAATTAAATAGATAAACTATGAAAAAAATATTAGCCATAGTGATTGTATTACTGATGTTTAACTCATGTAACAATCTCGATCTGGTACCTCTGGATAAACTACCTGCTGATCAATATTACAAAACAGCACCCGAGTTTGACGGGGCCATCTTTGCAGCCTATTCTTCCATTCAGGATTTCTGGGGCACCAGTACTGAGACCCTTGGTGAGTTTGGAGAATACTGGAAAATCACTGATGTTATAAATGATGATGTGAAAGCAGAACCAGGTTCCGATCAGGAATCCAGAAATGCTGATAACCTAAATATCCGTGCATCTGATAAACCATTTGGTGCCATATACACCCAGATATACGAAGGTATCTATCGTAGCAATACTGTTCTTGAGCAACTTGAGGCTGATAATGAACTTACTGCCGATGAGAAAAAACTCTATGAAGGAGAAGCAAAATTCCTTCGTGCCTTTTTTCACTTTGAAGCTTTAAAACTATGGGGAACACCTCCATTGGTAACTGCAACTTTTAAAAGCCTTTCTGAGCTGTCTGTTCCAAATGCAACCAAAGATGCCTTGTACACCCAAATTCTGGCTGATTTTGGTGTTGCATTTAGCCAACCTGCCAGCAGCCTGGGATGGTGGCAACACAGGCCGCGCAACAAAATGGGCTGCAAAGGCCTATATCGGCAAAGTAAACGTGTGGAAAAATGATATGGATGCAGCCATCGTTGCATTCGAAGATGTCATTGCCAACGGAGTAGGGCCAGCTGGAAAATATGGGCTGATTGATACCAATAATCCGGCACAAGATCTGGATGATCTTTTTGCTTTCGATAACGAAAACAACAAAGAGTCCATTTTCGAAGTACAGTTTGGCGGCCCATTTTCAGATGATAACATCTGGGTATTTGACGATACTCACTCTGAAAGTTTCAAGGCCTCACAGGGTACAGGTCGTTCCTGGTTCTGGGACGCTGGAAACTTTGAAGCAACCGAAGGAGCTCCAGGTGGCAAACTAGGCTTTTTTACGCCAACTCAGGATCTTATAGATACTTTTGAACCTGGAGATGCACGTCTTGATGCCTATGTATATAAAGATGGTGATACCTATTATGTATGGAACAGCGCAGTAGTCGAAGTGCCTTTTGATCCTTTATGGTCTTCCACTGGCTATGTAGTGAAAAAATATGCTGGAAAGCGCAACTCAGTAGGTGGTAGTTTCTCTGGCAACAACCAGGGTAATTTTAACAATGAACGCACCTTCCGTTTTTCAGAATTGAAATTGCTCTATGCAGAAGCATTGCTGGCAAAAGGAAGAGGTTCAGAAGCAACCACTCAGATCAACGACATTCGTAATCGCGCAGGACTACCTGACCTTGCAGGTACTGCCACACTTGCAGATTTGAAACGTGAAAAGCGTGTAGAACTTTGCTTTGAAGCACATCGTTGGTTTGACATCATTCGCTGGAACGATGGTCCTGTAGTTTTTGGAACTGAGTGGGATAATAAATACGCAGTATTCCCTTATCCACAAACCGAAATCGACCGCACCAGAGGCACTTCCGGAGAAATTAAACAGAACCCCGGATACTAGACTGATTCTTATCATACTTTAAATAATAAACAGCGAAGGGGCAAAAGCTCTTCGCTGTTTTGGTTTTTAATCATCTCAAGTCTGTAATTAGTTTGCCAGGAATTTTTTAGTGGCTATCCCTTAAAGGAAGATTCCTGTAGATTGTTGTCTTTATTAACTTTGATACTATTCATCAAATGAACCAATTCCTGCAAAAGATAAAATATTCTTTCATCCTGGCGCTTGCCGCGCTGTCTTCCTGCAAGGATAGATCTGCCAAGATGTACGAAGCATTATCGCCAGAGCAAACAGGAATTTCATTTGCCAACAATCTTATTTACTCAGACTCACTCAGCGTACTTGATTTTGAATATCTGTTTAATGGAGGTGGCGTAGCCGCTGGAGATATCAACAACGATGGCCTACAGGATCTGTATTTCACTGGCAACATGACATCAGGCAAATTATATCTGAACAAGGGCAACTGGACATTTGAAGATATTACTGAGAAGGCCGGATTAACTTCATCGGTCTGGCAAAATGGAGTAGCCATGGTGGATATCAATCAGGATGGATATAAAGATATTTTTGTTGCCGTGGCCGGAACACGCAACACGCCAAAGGATAAAAGACGCAATCTTCTTTTTATTAACAATGGCAACAACACCTTCACGGAATCTGCCACTCAGTATGGACTGGAAGGAACAGGTCATAATATTCAGACAGCATTTTTAGATTATGACAAAGACGGTGACCTTGATGTTTACTTTTTACGTAACGCTTTTGTAGAATACAGCCGCAACCGCGCACGTCCTAAATCAGTGCGGGGAGAATCATCTACCACAGATCAATTGTATCGCAACAATGGCAACAATACGTTCACCAATGTATCGGCTGAAGCTGGAATATTGATTGAAGGGTTTGGCCTCGGTGTGCAGGTTTGCGACATCAATGAAGATGGCTGGCCCGACATTTATGTTTCCAATGATTTCATCACGAATGATTTACTTTACATCAACAATCAGAACGGAACCTTCACCAACAAGGCAGGTCAATACTTTAAACATGCTACCTACAACGCCATGGGCAACGACATTGCCGACTTCAACAATGACGGACTTGTCGATGTAGTTGAAGTGGACATGTTGCCACCCGATAACTATCGTTGGAAAGTGACCATCATGGGCAACAACTATGATGAATTTCAAAATGGAATACGCTTTGGTTATGAGCCGCAATACATTCGCAACACACTGCAACTCAACAATGGCAATGGAACATTCAGTGAAATCGGATACCTGGCCGGCATTGAAGCTACCGACTGGAGCTGGAGCCCTCTCCTGGCCGATTATGATAATGATGGATTAAAAGATCTTTTTATCACCAATGGATACAGACAGGATATCACCAATCTTGATTTTATAAAATTCAGTGAACGGACTTCCCGCATGGGCACGGCCGAAGCCAATAAAAAAGAAAGGCTTGATATGCTGGCAAAAATTCCCGGCATCAAAGTGCATAAGTACGCATACAGGAATAACGGCAACCTTACCTTTACCGATCAGTCCGAGGCATGGGGCCTTTCATCATTTGCCTATTCCAATGGTGCCACTTACGCAGATCTTGATAATGATGGTGATCTGGATCTTGTCACCAACAACATTGATGAACCTGCTTCGGTCTTTAGAAATTCCAAAAACAATGGTAAAGAGACAGTAAATTTTTTACGTATCGGTTTTACCGGCCCATCCCTGAACCGCGAAGGTCTTGGCGCAAAAGTTTATCTCAGAAACAAAGGAACATTGCAATATCAATACTTTACACCCTTCCGGGGATTTCTTTCTTCGGTGGAACCATATCTTCATTTCGGATTGGGCAGCACTTCCGTTATTGATTCACTGGAAGTTATCTGGCCAGATGGAAATGCTCAGGTAATACGAAATGTAAATAGCAATCAGGTGTTGATATTGAAGTATGAAGACGCTACACCTCAGGTGGAAATAAATAAAACCATCACTCCTCTTCTCTTTACGGAATCAACAGAAGCTTCTGGCATCAACTACGTTCACACTGAAAATGATTTTGTTGATTTTAAAGTGCAACCGATATTACCTCACATGCATTCAAGAAACGGCCCAGGTATAGCGGTGAGTGATGTGGACGGTGACGGCCTCGAAGATTTCTATGTGGGAGGTGCTTTGGGTCAGGGTGGTAATCTGTTGACACAATTACAAAACGGAAAATTTAAAACCAGCACTTCAATAAAGATTGACAGCCTTGCTGATGAAATGGGAGTTTTGTTCTTCGATGCAGATAATGACGGAGATGCTGATCTTTATAAAGTTACTGGCGGAACCGAAGAACCAAAAGAATCATCTGCCTATGCCGATCATCTGTATGTCAATGACGGAAAAGGAAATTTTTCTGAAGCAGTTAATGCGCTTCCTGAAATTCATCAAAGTGGTTCTTGCGTGATTGCATCCGACTACGATCATGATGGTGATCTTGATCTTTTCATAGGCGGAAGAATTATTCCAGGAGAATATCCAATGCCCGCCAACAGCTATATATTGCGCAATGATACTGATGGAAAGGATGTTCGTTTTACGGATGTGACAAAACTTGTAAGTCCGGGATTACTGAGTTTAGGATTAGTTACCTCAGGATTATGGACCGATGTAGATAATGATGGATGGATGGATCTTTTACTGGTAGGTGAGTTTATGCCCATTACGTATTTCAGAAACAAGGAAGGTAAAACTTTTGAAAAGACAGAAAGCTCATCGTTGGCGCACAGCAGCGGATGGTGGAATAGTATCACTGCTGGTGATTTCGATCAGGATGGAGACATGGATTATATCGTTGGAAATTTAGGTTTGAATTCCCGATACAAAGGCACAACAAAAGAACCGCTTTGTATCAACGCAAGTGATTATGACAAAAACGGATCCATTGATCCCGTGATGAGTTTGTACATACAAGGCGAAAAACAAATTGCTCACTCATGGGACGATCTGGTAAAGCAGATAAATCCTATACGCGCTCGTTTCAGAACGTATGATCCCTACGCATTGGCCAGCTTTGAAAAGTCTTTCCTGCCCGAAGAAATTGCAGCCTCCTATCAGGTTTGTGGCGAGTGGTTTGAAACCAGCTACCTTGAAAATAAAGGGAAAGGTGATTTTGTGCTCACTCCATTGCCTGTGCATCTTCAGTTCTCACCAGTTTATGGAGTGGTTGTAAACGATTATAACCATGATGGCAACCTCGATGCATTGCTCATTGGTAATTCATATGCCACCGAAGTTTCTACAGGAAGATATGACGCTTCGATCGGATCCTATCTGCGTGGTGATGGTAAAGGTAATCTTGCCTATGTAGCCAACACCTCTTCTGGCTTTATGGTCGATCAGGATGCAAAGGGTTTATCTACACTGATTGCCGCAGACGGGCGAGAACTGATTCTGGCAGGAATCAATAATGGTAAATTGAAAGTCCATCGCTCAAACACCGCAACAAAATATTTTTCCCCTTTAGCAAATGATGCCTACGCGATTATCAAATTAAAATCGGGGGCAAGCTATAAGCATGAGTTTTATTATGGATCAACCTATTTATCCAAGCAGCAGCAGAAAATTACCGCTGTCCGATGAAATAGTTGAAATTATGGTCTTTGGTTTTTCTGGGGAGAAGAGGATTGAAAACCCATGAAATATTTTTTCATCCATAAAACACAAAAATCAGCACGAACTACCTCACTGCTATTTTCATTTCTTTTGGTAGGGCTATTGGTAAACTGCCAGTCCCGAAAGGAGTCTGTTTTTTCACTACTGCCTTCCCGTCAAACGAATATTCATTTCAACAATCTGCTTGATGAAACCGAAGAACAAAACGTAAACACCTACATGAATATTTACACCGGTGCGGGTGTAGCCGCAGGCGATATCAACAATGACGGACTTACAGACTTGTTCTTCAGCGGCAATCAGGTTAGCAGCAGGATTTATATGAACAAAGGTGAACTGGTATTTGAAGACATTACAGAATCCTCTGGCATGATGTACAACAGCTGGGCCACAGGGGCCGTGATGGCCGATGTGAATCAGGATGGCTGGATGGATATTTATGTTTGCGCGTCCGGGAATTCACCTGATAGAAAAAATCTGTTGTACATCAATAATCAAAACAATACGTTCACAGAATCTGCTGCAGAATTTGGAATTGCAGACACCCGACAATCCATGCATGCTTCTTTTTTTGATTATGACAAAGACGGTGACCTGGATCTCTTCATAATCACCAACCCGGCTTCCTATGAAAATAAAGTAAATCATCTTCAGCCCAGGAAACTGAATGGCGAGAGTGAAAGCTCAGACATCCTCTATCGCAACAATGGCAACAACACGTTCACCGATGTTTCCCGCGAAGCAGGAATTCTTGTGGAAGGTTATAGTCTTGGCCTCGCCATCACAGACATCAATAACGATCAATGGCCAGACATTTTCATCTCCAATGATTTTGTTGGCAATGACATTCTGTACATCAATAATCAGGATGGAACATTTACCAATCAGGTAGCAACGTATTTCAAACACACCAGCTTTGCCGGCATGGGCAATGATGTTGCCGATATAAATAATGACGGGTTGGTCGATATTGTAGAACTGGACATGCGGCCAGAAGACAATGAAAGGCAGAAGCTGATCATACCTCCAACGGGCTATGACAAATTTCAGTTGTCGTTACGCATAGGCTATGAACCACAATTTACACGCAATACCCTTCAGTTGAACAGAGGTAATAATACGTTCAGTGAGATTTCATTTTTATCGGGCATCAGCAGTACCGATTGGAGCTGGAGCCCTTTGCTGGCTGATTATGATAACGATGGCGATAAAGATCTATTTATTACGAATGGGTTCCTCCGCGATCTGGGCAATATGGATTTCATTACCTATCAAAACATTTATAACACTCCGCTTGGTACCGTTCAATCGAAAACAGACAAGAAACTCAACACGATAAAAGCGCTTGAAGGAGCTGCCTTGCAGAATTATTTCTATGAAAACAATGGTGACCTGAGTTTTACAGATCGTTCACAAGCATGGGGAATTCAGGGAAAAGGATTTTCACACGGTGCGGCCTATGCTGATCTTGATAATGATGGAGACCTTGACCTGATGGTGAACAACATGAATGAGGAAGCTCACATCTATCGAAATAATAGTAACGCCCTTTATAAGCGTAATTATCTGCGTATAAAATTTACCGGAAGTGAAAAGAATCGCGATGGCATTGGAGCGAGTGTAACCATTTATCATCACTCGCAAAAGCAATTCACTGAACATTACCTTGCCCGTGGCTTCGAATCATCCATTGACGGTGTAATGCACTTCGGACTGGATTCTGTTCACGTCATTGATTCACTTGAAGTAATCTGGCCGGATGGAAAACATAAGGTCTTGAAAAATATCAAGACGAATCAGCTTCTTGAGGTAAATCATAAAGATGCCAGTGAAAGAGAGCAGCCTGCGAAGAAAGAAAAACCAGCACTTTTCACAATAATAGAAAATACAGGCATCAATTACATGCACGAAGAAAATGAATTTGTTGATTTTAAAGTTCAGCCTTTACTTCCTCACATGCATTCGAAGAATGGCCCAGGTATAGCCGTGAGTGATGTGAATGGAGATGGTCTCGAAGATTTTTTCATTGGAGGGGCGTCACGTCATCCGGGTGCATTGTTCTTGCAGCAGGCCGATGGAAAATTTAACAGAAGTTCTTCATTAAAAACTGAAACCCTCGCGGATGATATGGGCATTTTATTCTTTGATGCCGATAATGACGGTGATGATGATTTGTATGTGGTTACCGGAGGGTCCGAAGAAATAAAGGAATCCACTTCCTATCTTGATCACCTTTACCTAAATGATGGTAAAGGAAATTTCAACGAAGCCATCAATGCACTTCCACAAATTTTGCAAAGCGGTTCCTGTGTTATCGCTGCCGACTATGATCATGATGGTGATCTTGATCTTTTTATTGGTGGAAGGTTAATTCCAGGGCAATATCCGCTTGCCGCTAATAGTTACTTATTGCGAAATGATTCTGATGGTATCACGTGCAAGTTCACTGATATTACCAAAGAGATTGCACCAGATCTTCTTGCACCCGGTATGGTGACTGCTGGTTTATGGACCGATGTCGACAATGATGGATGGACCGATTTACTGCTCGTTGGAGAGTTTATGCCTGTCACGTATTTCAGGAATAAGGAAGGGAAAAGTTTTTCAAAGAAGGAAAGTCCATCACTGGCAAACAGCAGCGGCTGGTGGAACAGTTTAACTGCCGGAGATTTCGATCAGGATGGTGATACCGATTATATCGCAGGTAATCTCGGATTGAATACACGCTATAAGGGATCGGATAAAGAACCGGTCTGCATCTATACAAAGGATTACGATAAGAATGGATCTATCGATCCGGTGATGACGTACTACCTTCAGGGAAATAAACACATCGTTCATTCACGTGATGAACTGATCAGTCAGATCAGTGTCATGAAATTGCGCTTCAATAATTATAAAGATTATGCAACAGCGACCTTTGAAGAATCCTTTTTAAAATCAGAACTGGAAGGCGCTCACGTTGTTTGCGCAGAGTGGTTTGAAACAGCCTACATCGAAAATAAGGGCAATGGAAATTTTGCAATAAAACCATTACCTGTGGAAGCACAGTTTGCTCCTGTTTTTGGAATGGTAACCGATGATTTTAATGGCGATGGATTTTTAGATGTGCTGCTGGCCGGAAACCTTTACGCTACTGAAGTTACCACAGGTCGGTATGATGCGTCTGTAGGATTATATCTGCAAGGAAATGGTAAAGGAGATTTCAAAACGGTGAGCGCATTGGAAAGTGGTTTCTATGCTGATGATGACGCCAAAGGAATGGCAAAGCTCACAACCGCAAGCGGTGATACATGGTTGCTCATCGGTAATAATTCAGGAGCTGTAAAAACTTATACCGTTCAACAAAATCGAAAACAATTTAAGGTTGAAAGAGAGGATATTTATGCACTCATCACCCGAAAAAATGGTACCCTCTTTAAACACGAGTTTTATTATGGATCAACCTATCTCTCACAATCATCCCGCCAGTTCTTGCTTCCTGACGATGTCAGTTCGATGGAGATTTTTAACAGCAAGGGGAAGTCGCGTAAAATCAATTTTAATCTGAAGAACCATTAAACACAAATAGTTATGATCAAGCCTTTACTTAACATCCAGTTTGTTTTTCTAATGGCCCTCGCAAGCGCCTGCTCAAGCGATAATTATTCGGAAAACGATTTTCAAAAAGTAAAGAAAATCGATACGCACATGCACCTTCACGCTGAGAACACAATTCTGTCAGAACTTGCCAGAGAAGATAATTTCAGATTACTCGATGTGATGGTAGATGTTCCTTCGTATCCACCTGTGGAAGAACAGGAAAAACTGGCTTTGCACCAGGTCAACGCATTTCCTGATCGGGTAAATTACCTGACAGCATTCACACTGAATAAGTGGGATTCTGCTGGCTGGGCCGATGAAGTGATTGCCCGGTTAAAAACATCATTTGATAATGGAGCCCTGGGTATTAAAGTCTGGAAGAACATCGGCATGGTTTATAAAGATTCTGCTGATGAATTTATCATGATTGATCATCCAAGGTTCGATCCCATTATACAATATATTATCCAACAAAATAAAACGGTAATGGGCCACCTTGGCGAACCAAGAAACTGCTGGCTGCCTGTTGAACAGATGACCGTAAATAATGATAAGAATTATTTCAAGGAGAATCCTGAGTACCATATGTACCTGCATCCGGAATATCCATCATATGAAGATCAGATCAATGCACGCGACCGGTTTCTTACCCGCCATCCTGATATGAGATTTGTCGGGGCGCATCTTGGAAGTCTGGAATACGATGTTGACTCACTCGCAAAACGATTGGATAAATTTCCGAATATGGCGGTGGATATGGCAGCGCGCATTTCACATCTGCAATACCAGACTAAAGAGAACAGGGAAAAAGTGCGAAACTTTATAATTAAGTACCATGATCGCCTTATCTACGCCACTGACTCTGGCATTTCGCCAACTTCCGTACCTGAAGAATCAAAAAAAGAATTGCATAGACGCTGGCTTAGCGACTGGAAATATTTTGTAACCGATCAATCCATGACGGTTGATGAAGTAGATGGCGAATTCTCAGGATTACAGCTACCGAAAAAAGTGGTAGATGATATCTATCACAACAATGCCGTGAAATGGTTTAATATGAAAGATTAAAACCAATCAGGTTGATCGGAAGTCATTTGTGCAGGCAAGCAACTCAACTTGTTCCATGGGTTGCAATTTGCTTTCCCGGTTTTTTCATACCCTACTTTGTCTTCAACTAACACCCGTCAGTAATTTTTTTACAGATTTTTTTGAACCGCATTTGGAAACTCTACTAAACTGCTATACGTTTGTGACATCATAGTCGGTGAGGCATCTGCTCAACCGATTTATAAAGAAGCGTGGAGAGTACAGGCTCTTTGAAGCGCTAGCAACCAGCCCTAACAAATAGGGGAAAACGGTGCTAAATCCTGCTCCTGGCAAGGTGCCAAGGAGAACTATAAACCGGTAAAAAGTAACATGAAGACGCAACACTTATCCTTAAGAAAACGATCAGAACTCCAGATTCTGAACGCATCTCCTGAAAAAAACCATCAATACGTTTTATCATTCTTTAATCAAACACACACTCCTGCCATGCAGCGATGTATGTGTTGCTGCTAACGGCTGTTGTCGTTTTGGTTAAGCGTATCGCTTCCGGCAACACACTAACTTAAGACCCTGCCAGGTGACAGGCACTATGGGTTACGGTTATGTCTTTGATTATATTTATTTATCGTATACACTTTTACACCAACTAAAACCAATAATATCATGTCAAATCTACGTTTCGAAACCCTTCAACTTCACGCAGGCCAGGAAGCTGACCCTACAACCGGTTCACGCGCTGTGCCTATTTATCAAACTACTTCATTCGTATTCAAAAATGCGGAACACGGTGCCAATCTCTTTGCATTAAAAGAATTTGGAAACATCTACACACGCATCATGAACCCAACTACTGATGTGTTTGAAAAGCGCATCGCTGCACTCGAGGGTGGTGTTGCTGCACTCGCAGTTGGTTCCGGTCAGGCTGCTCAGTTCATTGCTTTGAATAATATTCTTCAGGCAGGAGATAATTTTGTTTCTACTTCATTTTTATATGGTGGCACGTACAATCAATTCAAAGTTGCCTTCAAGAGACTTGGTATTGATGTGCGCTTTGCCGAAGGAGATAATGTAGAATCCTTTGAAAAACAGATCGATTCAAAAACAAAAGCATTGTACCTCGAAACAATCGGTAATCCTGGTTTCAACATTCCTGACTTTGAAGCAATCGCTGCACTGGCAAAGAAGCATGATCTGCCCCTGATCGTTGATAATACATTTGGAGCAGGTGGATATTTATTCCGTCCGCTGGAACATGGCGCACACATCGTAGTTGAATCTGCTACCAAGTGGATTGGTGGTCATGGCACTTCTATTGGTGGTGTTATCGTAGATGGTGGAAATTACAACTGGAACAATGGAAAGTATCCGCAATTCACTGAACCTTCCGAAGGATATCATGGATTGAAATTCGGTGATGTATTTGGTTTCAATAATCCATTGGGCTTACCAAACATTGCCTTCATCATCCGTGCACGTGTAGAGGGACTTCGTGATTTTGGAGCGGCCATCAGTCCATTCAATTCATTCTTGTTGATTCAGGGACTTGAAACATTATCGCTGCGCGTACAGCGCTCGGTTGATAATGCACTCGCCCTTGCACAATGGCTTGAACAACATCCAAATGTGGAAAGTGTTAACTATCCTGGTCTTGTTTCCAGCACGTATCACCGCCTGGCGAAAAAATATCTGCGCAATGGATTTGGTGGCGTTCTTTCCTTCACGGTGAAAGGAACCAAAGAGCATACCTCCCAGATAATCGATAGCCTGAAACTGGTAAGCCATCTGGCCAACGTGGGCGATGCAAAAACACTGATCATACAACCCTCTGCCACAACGCATCAGCAATTGTCGGATGAAGAACAAATTGCCTCTGGCGTATTGCCAACACTATTGCGTGTGTCGCTGGGTATCGAACATATTGAAGATATCAAGGCCGACTTCCAGCAGGCATTTGAAAAAGTTTTTGCAAAAGAATTAGTCTAGTCTCAAAGGTCAGATGTTAAAGATCGATTCCATATTTCACTTTGCCAGTGAATTCCAGTTAGAGTCCGGGGGTTCGCTCCCGGGCTTTCAACTTAAATACACCACCCTCGGCCAGCTCAATAAAGACCGTAGCAACGTGGTGTGGATTTGTCATGCACTCACAGGCAGTTCTGATTTTACAGACTGGTGGAAAGAACTTTTCACGGAAGGTACACCCTTTGATCCCCGTGATTATTTCATCATCTGTGCCAATGCAATTGGCGGTTGCTATGGATCAACCGGGCCGCTTTCCCTGAATCCAAAAACAACCAAGCCTTTTTATCATGAGTTCCCGGCCATTACCAATCGTGATGTTGTAAATGCATTTGATCTGTTACGTCAAAGTCTGGGCATTAAAAAAATTCATACGCTCCTTGGCGGATCACTGGGCGGACAGCAAGTACTGGAGTGGGCCATTCAGCAACCGGAAGCATTTAATCATATCATACCGATTGCTACCAATGCATTTCATTCACCATGGGCCATTGCCATCAATGAAGCACAGCGTATGGCTATTGAAGCTGACAGCACCTGGAAAGAAAATGATGCGCGTGCAGGTAGTGAAGGAATGAAAGCTGCACGTGCGATGGGCATGATCTCATTTCGCACCTACGATACCTATAAGCAAACACAAAGTGAAAAGAGTCTGGATATACTGGATAATTTCCGGGCTTCCTCCTATCAACGTTATCAGGGACAAAAACTTTCCAATCGCTTCAATGCATTTACCTATTGGGCATTAACCAAAGCGATGGATAGCCATCAGGTAGGTCGAGGCAGAACAAGCACGGAAGCAGCATTAAAAAAAATAAAAGCAAAAACACTTGTGATCGGAATTGATACCGACTTATTATTTCCTGTCCACGAACAAAAATACCTGGCTGAAAATATCAAGGGAGCACAGTTTGCCACCCTTTCATCACTGCATGGCCATGATGGCTTTCTGGTGGAGTTTGATCAGTTCAAATCAGCAGTGAGAAATTTTTTAAAATCAGAAATCAAGAAAGAAGTTATTGTATGAAATCTCCATGCTCTTCGCGCACTCAAAGGCGTGATAATCGGTCCGGAGATTCCATGTGCCATCAAAAAATAAATATTAACACATGAAAAAGAAATTGAAACTCGGGCTGTTCGGCTTTGGCTGTGTTGGTCAGGGATTATACCATGTGCTGCACGAAACCCATGGTGTGAAGGCAGAGATAAAAAAAATATGTGTGAAGAGTCATGATAAAAAAAGACCCATCGATGCATCTTTCTTTACCTGGAATGCCTCAGATATATTAAATGATCCTGAAATTGATGTGGTTGTTGAACTTGATTGACGATGCACATGCTGCATTTAAAATTGTAAAAAAAGCCCTGGAAAACGGTAAGCATGTAGTAACCGCCAACAAAAAAATGCTGGCCGAACACCTGGAGGAAATTTATGACCTTCAGCAAAAATATGATCGCTCCGTTCTGTATGAAGGTTCTGTGTGCGGCAGTATTCCTATCCTTCGCAACCTGGAAGAATACTATGACAATGATATGATCACGAGCATTGAAGGCATCTTCAATGGATCAACAAACTACATTCTTACCAAAGTATTTGAAGAAAGACAGAGTTATATCGAAGCCCTGAAAGCGGCCCAGGATTTAGGCTTTGCCGAAAGCGATCCTTCACTGGATGTGGAAGGCTATGATCCGAAATTCAAACTTACCATTGCCATTGCCCATACTTTTGGTGTTTTTGTAAAGCCGGAGAATATCATCAACGTTGGCATTCAGAAAATATCTGCAGTGGATCTGAAATATGCCAGGGAAAACAACCTCACCATCAAACTGGTGGCACGTGCCTATAAAATCAAGGGAAACATTTACGGTTTTGTGGCTCCGCAGTTCATACCGGCCGATCACATGCTGGCGAATGTGCGCAATGAATACAATGCTGTGCTGGTGGAAGGCGCTTTTGCGGAAAAGCAGGTTTTCATTGGAAAAGGTGCAGGAAGTTATCCAACCGGATCCGCTGTATTATCCGATATTTCAGCCCTCACTTTTGACTATCGCTACGAGTACAAAAAATTCACGCAGGGTGATGCGCTGCCGTTTTCAAACGATGCCTTTGTGGATGTGATTGTTAGCTTCCCCGATGGAACACTGATATCTAACCGCGATTTTGAAAGTTTCAAAGGTGGCTATCAGGGCAAAGGATACCAGTATCTGCAAGGCACGGTGAGCCTTGAAAGGCTAAAAGAATGGTCGCAATGGGATGATGTGAGTGTGATTCTTGCCCCCATCCTCAACCTGATTGGCGCAAATCAGATTCAAAATACGGAGCGTTTATCCGCATAGCAAATAAGGCATTTCGTTAACCGATCCTGCTCGAACTAATTATAAGTTTAAACAAAACACTGGCAACCTGATGGTTGCCTTTTTTGTTTTATGTCCTCTGTAATTTTAAGACGTGGATAATTGAATGTTTTTAACTCTGATTCCTATATTTGTAGCCCAAGTTAATCTTGTCTATCCATGTTAATATTCACTTCAATTGTCGCTTTTACCGCAGTAATCCTGCTGTTGGTTGGTTTGTTGATTTTCGCTCAGAAAAAGCTGGTTCAGTCAGGCCCTGTTAAAATTTTAATTAATGGTGAGAAAACCATCACCGTATCGGCCGGAAGTTCCTTGCTTTCCACATTGGCCAATGAAAAAATATTCCTACCTTCTGCCTGTGGTGGTGGTGGCACATGCGCCATGTGCAAATGTGTGGTTGAATCGGGTGGTGGCGATGTGTTGCCTACTGAAGTGGGCCATTTAAGCCGCAAGGAGCAAAAAGAACATGTTCGTCTGGGTTGCCAGGTGAAAGTAAAGCAAGATCTTAACATCCACATTCCGGAAGAAATTTTCGGTATCAAGAAGTGGGAGTGCGAAGTGGTTTCCAACTACAACGTATCTACCTTCATTAAAGAATTTGTTGTAAAACTGCCTCCTGGCGAAACCTTGAAATTTGAGGCAGGTGGTTATATTCAGATCGATGTTCCTGAAGTGAAAGTTGATTTCAAAACGATGGATATCACTCCTCATCCTGAACTCGGTCACAAGCAGGATGTATTCCAGTCCGATTGGGATAAGTTCAAGTTGTGGGATCTGAAAATGAAAAATGAAGAGCCCATCTTCCGCGCTTATTCAATGGCCAATCACCCTGCAGAAGGAAATATTGTGATGTTGAATATTCGTATTGCAACTCCACCGTGGGATCGTGCCAACAACAAATGGATGGATGTAAATCCAGGCATTTGTTCTTCTTATGTGTTCTCCCGCAAGCCTGGTGATAAAGTAACGATCTCAGGACCTTATGGTGAATTCCATATCAACAAGACACAACGTGAAATGATTTATATTGGTGGTGGTGCCGGCATGGCTCCGCTGCGTGCTCAGATATTTCACTTATTTCATACTGAAAAAACGAATCGCAAAGTATCTTACTGGTATGGCGGTCGCTCAAAGAAAGAATTGTTCTACACTGAGCATTTCAGAAAAATCGAGAAAGAGTTCCCTAATTTCAAATTCTACATCGCACTTTCAGAACCCCTTCCTGACGACAACTGGAAAGTGAATAAGAGCCTGGACGATGCAGAAGGTGATGGCTACATCGGCTTCATTCACAAAAGTCTTTTCGATAATTATCTGGCCAATCATCCTTCACCGGAAGATGTAGAATATTATCTCTGCGGTCCTCCGCTGATGAACGCGGCTGTTCTGAAAATGCTTGATGACATGGGCATTCCAAAAGAAAATATCCGCTTTGACGATTTTGGAGGATAATCTCACTTTTTAAAAAAATAATAAAGGCTATTTCAATTATTGAGATAGCCTTTTCTTTTATATCAGATGCGATTAAAATTGGTTTTAGTTATCTTTATAGCATGACTATTGAGGAAATTAAAAAAATAGTAACTCCTATATTAATCAAGCACGGTGTAACTAAGGCGGCATTATTTGGCTCTATGGCAACCCAAACATATACCCGTGATAGTGATGTCGATATCCTTATAGAATTGGACGATACCTACAGTCTACTTGACTTTGTTGGGATAAAATTAGATTTAGAAGATGCCTTGAATAAAAAGGTAGATTTAGTAGAGTATAGGGCTGTAAAGCCTGCTCTTAGAAAATACATTTTAGAAAGCCCAGTCCCCATCTATGGGTAATAAACGTGACCTTGGATTATTCATTGATGATATTTTGGATTGCATCCAGAAAATTGAAGAATACTCATCAAACATTTCTGAAGATGAATTCAAAATTAATTTCAAGGATCAAGACGCAATTTTTAGGAGGTTAGAGATTATAGGGGAGGCGATTAAAAATATCCCCGAAGAAATAAGAATTCAGTTCCCTGAAATTCCATGGAGAAAAATTGCTGGATTAAGAGACATTCTTATTCATAACTATTTTGGGATTATGCCAGACAGACTCTGGAAAGTAGTCAAACAGGATATCCCCACTTTTAAAGTTCAAATGGATAAAGTAAAACAAAGGCTAACTCAATAATATGGATCTTACCATTCTCTTCTCACCTCTTGACGAATCCATTTACAATAAGCCCTACCCTGCCAACTCGTTTTTTAAATACATAAAAGTTTTTGGCGACAGTATGCCCGATTACAAAGGGGCGCACATCGCCATCTTCGGAGTAAAGGAAGATCGGGGTACCGACACCAACATAGGTTGCGCCAATGGCCCTGATGAAATCCGTAAGAAATTATATAACCTTAAAAAAGGTCTTGGTGCTTATCGCATTGTCGATCTGGGTAATCTCAATGCAGGAATCGATCTGGATGAAACCTATGTGCGGATCAGTGAAGTATGCCGGATACTGTTAGAAAACAACGTGATGCCGGTGATCCTCGGTGGCACACACGATCTTGACTTTGGTCAGTACCGTGGGTATGAAGAGATGGAAAAACTCGTCAGCTTTTTAAACATCGATGCGTTTCTTGATCTGGAAGACAACAAGGAAATCAGACCTGCCAGTCAGCACATTCATAAAATATTATTGTATGAGCCCAATTATCTTTTCAGCTATACACACCTGGCTCATCAGTCGTATCTGATCGATCCACTGGCGGCATCTGTACTGGAGAAATTACATTTTGAAGCTTTCCGCATCGGACAAATACGCACCGACATCACTGAGGTAGAGCCTTCCATTCGCAATGCTGATATGTTATCTTTTGATATCACTTCAATAAAATCTTCTGATGCTCCCGGCAATGCCAATACACAGCCCTTCGGGTTAACCGGTGAAGAAGCGTGTCAGCTTTGCTGGTATGCAGGGCAAAATGAAAAGTTGAGTTCGGCAGGGTTCTATGAATATAACCCCGACTTTGATGATATTCACAGAAAGACTGCTTCGGTTGTAGCCACGATGATCTGGTATTTTATAGAAGGATTTTACAACCGCAAAAACGAAAGCAATTTCAAGAGCAATGATTTTTTAAAGTATGTTGTCTCCATGCCGGTAGAACCAGAGATACTCACTTTCTTTAAAAGCAAAGTCACTGAAAAATGGTGGATGGAAATTACGTACCATAAACCAGGAGCCCGCTACGCACGCAACAGCATCATCCCTTGCAGCTATGCCGATTATCAAACGGCAACCAAAGGCGAAGTACCGGAACGTTACATAAATTTATTGGCTAAAATTATTTAATACGATGAGTAAAGTTTGTTATGCCTTGATTGTGTCAATCACCCTATTTGCCTGCAATACCTCGCTGAAAGATCCGCAGAAAATCATCGACAAAGCCATTGAGGCTTCCGGTGGAAAAAAATACCTGAACTCCACCATTGAGTTTGATTTTCGCGACAGACATTATCTGGCCCAACGAGAAGGTGGAAAGTATTCCTATGAGCGAATCACAAAGGATAGCACCAGCACCATTCATGATTTTCTTACCAATGATGGATTCAAAAGGGAAATCAACAATAAGCCTGTTGAAGTTGCGGACTCCATGAAAGTAAAATACACGGCTTCAGTCAATTCGGTAGTTTACTTCGCCCTGCTTCCCTATGGATTAAATGATGCGGCCGTGCAGAAGAAATTTCTGGGTGAGACTACTATTGAAAATGTTGAATACTATGTAATTGAAATCACGTTTGCTCAGGATGGTGGTGGCGAAGATCATGAAGATGTCTTTCTGTATTGGATAAACAAAAAAGATTTTACCATCGGATATATGGCCTACTCGTATGAAGAACCGGATGGTGTCGGATTGCGCTTTAGAAAAGCCTATAACCCACGCACTGTAAATGGCATACTCTTTCTGGATTATATCAACCTGAAGCCAAAAGGTAAAACTGAAATCACCAGCCTGGAAGAACTATTCAAGAAAGGAGAACTGCAAGAGTTGAGTAAGATTGAGTTGATCAATATTCAGGTCAATTAATTAACCGATACATACAATAGCAATGTGTCGGTGAATTGTTGAACCCCTTCAGGGTACTGTTGATTTCTTTTACTCTCTCTCCGCATTTCATACGGAGTTATTCAAATTCAATCCCTTCAGGATTGAATGCAGCAACATAAATTCAAAAGGATTTGAATATAAATAACTTATGGTGCAACCTGGTTAAAACAGCAATTACAAGAATCAATCTTAAAGGGATTTGAAATAAAACAGTCAAATATTGCTTACACGCGCCTTTGAATCTTTCTCAAAATGTACAGCTGAGCCGCGGTGGCAAGAACAATCGTTGATGTGAATATCCAGATAATCTTAAAGTGACTGGCGGATGTGAGCGAGAAAGCACTTATGATTGCTTTATCTACATTATTAAATCCAATCACCAGCGTAGTGCCAAGTATGGCAAGCAAAACCAGATCATACCAGACTGAATGCCGGTATTGTGTGGCTACAACTTTCGAATCATTTACAAGTAAAATCAAAAAGTAGGTAAGCAGCGGCAAGATCAATCCATTCAATGCCTGCACGGCCAGAATAACCGGAATTGGTTTGATGCCGCTGATTCCAAAAGCAAAGCCTGTTAACAATACCGACATCCATGCTAATCTTACAACATTCTTATTCTCCGCTCCGAAAACCGTAGAGGCAATCAAAGAAGCTGCATACGGTGATGTGATAGCAGAAGAAAATCCCGCAGCAAATAATCCCAATCCAAGTGCTATTGATCCGGCTATGCCAATCTTGCTTTGAAATAATGCAGCGAGTTCTGCAAAAGAAGAAAAGCTTCCTATCTGTGTTCCGGCCAGCATGATCCATGTAGTGATGAGGCCACCAATCAAAACGGAAACAGTGAGACCAATTCGCATGAGCGGTATGGTATGACCTTTACTGATCGCTGAGCCTATAAAAATATTATACGGAACGATGGTAGTCCCTACTAATGCAAGCGTCAGCCATGCTGATCCTTCCGGTATCACAGGAATTACCGATGACTTTATCAATTCTGAAAAAGTAAAATTGCCTTGAAGTGCGAGTAAAAGAAATGCAACGCCCATCAACCCAACGAGCACCGTCATAATGGTTGATATCCACCGGCTTCCACCATGCCATAAGATAAATCCGGTAAGCACGGTGATCAAAGTTGTATATATTTTCCCATCTCCATTAAACAATATAGATGCGCCTGATACAGCGCCTAATATATTTCCTGCTTCATAGGCAGCACAACCGAGTAACACAGGTCCGGCTACTATCCACTTGATCCAGAATCCTGCTTTGATTCCAAACTTACTTTCCAGTGCCTGACCAAAATTTAAACCACTGGCAATGACAATGCGTGCCGATGCTTCCTGCAACACAATGCAAGCGATCGTTGCAAAAACTACAGCCCATAATAATTGTATCTGAAATTGTGATCCCGCAGTAACGGCTGTTGTCACCGTACCAGGCCCGATGAAGGCAGCCGAAATCACTGACCACAGAATTACACTTGAAATCTTTCCGGGTGACTTTGACATTTAGTTACTCAATCAAAATGTATATTCCGTATAATACTTGATTTATAAAAGAAATAAAGAAGGGTTATTATAACCGCTGTCTAAATGGTTTCTATCATAACTTCATTTAATTGCGTGTCGAACATGAGTATACCCTCGCTGAGGTCATCAAGTTGCCCTGCCAGTAAACCCTTGTTATTCCAGGCCGAACTTTTTCCTGCACATAGCTGACCATCCGATTTTCCTACGCAGTTTGACATTAATACTGTCATGGAATATTTTCCGGCAATCTCCGATAATGTGTTAATCGCTCTGTCAATACCATTTACAGATTTAGCCACACTGGCAATATAAATATCAGCTCCCTGCTTAAATGCACGTTCTGAATGCTTAGGCACTGATATTTCATAACAAATGGAAAAGGCCACATTCATCCCATCCACTTTTATAATTGGACTATTTTGTCCGCTTACGAAAAATGGTTCTTCATCCGGATGCAAATATTTTTTTGAATAGATATGCCTTTCCTTACCCGGCTGAAACAAAATCATACTGATGCAGATGCCTTCATTGTTCTTAATCGGTACACCAACTCCAATTATAATTTGACCGGTATCGCTGATTTTCTGAAAATCATCAAACCTCTTATCATATTGGGTAGTTGCCAGTTCTTTAACCAGATCAGGTTCATATCCTGTCAATGATAGTTCCGGAAAAATAATTACATGCGCTCCACTTGAGGTAGCCATGTTTATTAATATTTTATGCCCTTCAACATTACGCTGAATATCACCTTTGACTGGTTTCGTTTGTGCAACACAGATTTTCATTGTACAATTTTTTACACCCACTATGGTCAATATACCATTTGGCGAAGATACCACAAGGCGTGATAAAGTAGAAGATCAACAAAACCTTACCTTTTATCATCGCAAGAGAAAGTGCCGGTGCAAAAGTAAGTATGGATGGAAAATTAATGAGTTATAATAGAGGGCGGTGCGATTGTCAGTTTGCCAGTTAAGAACACCGGCAAAGGCGAGGGAACAATGTGTTGTGCGTTCGTCTTTTAAACTACCATTTTTCAAAGTCATGAAATTTTAGGTTGGATTCTTTCAGCAGTTCAGTTTCATATTTTCTTATCTCATTCCATGTATTTTCTACAATTCCATTTGTGTCATACCAAATGTCACCCGGAAGATAAGTACAGATACCGTTGGTCAATTCAGTTACTATGGCACTTGTCAAAGACGCTAATCTCATTTCAAAACTGTCCACAGAATGCCAAACAAACGAAACTACGTTATTGCATTCTTTTATTCTTTGATCGATTTCATTATTAACTAAAGTCTTGTCAGGAATTGCGATTCCAATTAACTTGGTTATCAACCCCTTTCTATCATTCCGTCTTCTCTTCTCTTCCTGAAAGTCAAGCTTTCTCACAAACAATTCGAACCCACTCAATAGAATTCTGTTTCTCAAAATCTCGAATGGAGGATTTTCTAGTTGAAATTTAAATGGCAGAAACCCTGATTGGTCTGTAAAGGAGAAGTCTGGATGGATTTCACACTCCATCTCGAATTTATTGAGTCTTTTCTGGATTTCCGCAATTAGGTCATCTGAAAGGTTCTTCGTGTAAACAATAATTTCTAAACTCATAACTAATCGTAATCTTTAATCATCAAAAAAATGACCCACAACGCCTAGCTATAAGACGTATACATCTTTGTCCCACATTGCTGACGAAATTTAACAGCACACAAGTAAAGAACCTACGATATAGCATATGTATTATAGCTGTTGTTGTAGCCAGTGCGCGTCACCTAATCTTTGTCTTGAACTTAAAGAACTGAATATCTTTATTTATAATGTCCAATTTCGTGAATCCCCCTCTGTGTCCGATATAGATGTTCTTGTTATCAATTACGACAACTGAATTTGGGTACAAGCCTGACCAGAAAGTACTCTCAAAGATTTTTTCTTTATTTAAATCATTAATTACAAAGAAACCTTGATGGGAGGCAATAAATATACTATCACCGAGAATCTCCATTGCAGCTGGAGCATCTTCAAATTCGATTAGTTTAACCACAACAAAGTTGTCATTAATACTGTCTAGCCGATACATTGTCCCGGTATCTGTTGACAAATGAGCTAATCCCTCAATAAAGTAGATTTCGTTTTTAAATCTGAAAACAAATTTTACATTACCTTCTTTAATTAGTTTTTTGTCATTCGTTCCCGTAGGAATAAATTCAAGTTTACCTCCCCATTCTCCATGGTCCGACCCAATAAGTTGTCCATTTTCTATTTCTAGTGTTGAGAACGTTCCTTTTATTGGGTCCTCCGCTTTGGCAATATTAATCTTACCGTTGGTGACTGAAACCTTAAATTCATTTCTCGAGTGATTGAGTTCAAACCACTCATCACTGCCAACTTTTGGCAACTTAGTCTCAACAAAGTCCGTCAATCTATACTCTTGACTGAAAACTGTCCCAGTTGTCAAAATCAAAAGAGTCAATATTGTCTTTAGGTATCTCATTCTTTTTAGCGCATTGGCTACAACATCTATATATAAGACACTCGATGCCTTATATACCTTCAATATAATCACATCATCCTTTAAAAAAACAAACCCCGGCTCACACCGGGGTTTGCACTTCACACGCTTTGGTTCTCTCAAAAGCTCAGGTTCTTTTTTTCTCCTGGCTATGATCGTCACCTTATCAAATGAAGCATCGCATCTCTTACACTTCCCAGCCTTTACGATACTCTCTTCCCACAAATTGATTCGCTTCTTCCTGGTTGGTTATTTTCATATTCAATCCATCCCACAATAATTTTTTGCGGGCAAAGAAATCCTGTTTACCCTTGCTGTTTTCTTTTCGCAACATATAACTGCGTATAGCCAGATTGCCCATCAATACGGTTTCTGTCATAGGGCCAGCATAATCAAAAGAAGAAGTGAGGCCACGATGCTCAGTGCTGTTAAAGCCCGCTTTGCAGGCATCTACCCATTTGCGTTGATGACCATATTCAGGCTCTTCCTCTATTTTCCCTTCAGGGCCGAATTCTGTTGTGCCATCATTCAAAAATAATTTTGGCATTAAGGGTGAGCTGTCGTTGATGTTGGTAGAGATCAATCCTTTTTCACCCATGATTAACACACCATTGGCGCTTTGTGCACCTCCAATGTCCATGTTAGCCGGAATGATGTCAGGATGCGAAGGTCTGATGCCGCCATCACTCCATGTCATTTCAATAGGTGATTTGCTTTTTGCAGTAGCCGCAAAATGCAAAGTGATAAACGAAGAAGCAGGACATCCTTCGGGATGATAATCGGGTGTCCACATCTGCGAGTACACAGAGCCCACACTGCATTCTGCATCGGTGGGATAGTGAAGCCCTAATGTTCTGAAGGGTATATCAATCAGGTGACAACCCACATCGCCAAGTGCACCTGTTCCAAAATCCCACCAACCTCTCCAGCTAAAGGGATGCAAGTCAGGAATGTATGGTCGGTAGGCTGCCGGCCCAAGCCAGAGATCCCAATTCAAATCTTTGGGTTTTTTACTTTCATCAGGAGCTAACATGGCAGAGCCCTGTGGCCATACTGGTCTGTTCGTCCAGATCTGCACCTTATTTATTTTACCAATCACACCCGAATCAACCCATTTTTTCACCATGTCCAGAAGCGGGTTCGATGCCCCCTGATTTCCCATCTGTGTCACAATTTTATTTTTACGCGCCATCTCCGTCAGCATGCGTGCCTCACGGATATTGTGCGTCATCGGTTTCTGCACATAAACATGTTTGCCTCGTTGCATGCAGTAAGCCGCAGCAGGGCCGTGCACATGATCAGGTGTTGATATCGTAACAGCATCAATATCTTTCACTTTATCCAACATCTCGCGATAATCAGCATACAGCTTAGCCTTTGGAAATTTTTCCACCGATGCCTTTGCCGATCCGGAAAAATCTACATCACAAAGTGCTGCCACCCGCTCACGTCCATTCACAGAAGCATTGCGAATATCGCTGGCTCCCTTTCCACCAGCGCCTATAGCCGCTAAATTCAATTGATCACTGGGTGCCGTGTATCCCAACCCTCCCAACACATGCCTGGGGACGAAAAAAAATGAGGATGCCAGTGCTGTGTTTTTGATAAATTCCCTGCGAGATAATGCAGATTGTTTTTTCCTTTTATTCTTCATGATGGTTGGATTAGGATTATTTAGAACTTGAATTGACGATGATATAAAAAATACGGAAAAGAAAGAAGAGAATTGTTATGCGTGGTGAAGTTCTAAAAACAGGTGCTACCTACTAACTATAACGCACCCGATGTCTGCATAATCACATCATCCTTTAAAAAAGCCAGAGGCTGTCTCAAAAGTCTATAAAATTTGATTGTCATTCCGGGCCTGCCTGCTTCGCCAACTGGCGGATACGGCAAAGGCAGGCTTGACCTGGAATCCTATTAAGTGTAACACTCAACGAGATAACGGCTCAGGGCCGTGATGACAGCCTGACCTTTGAGACAGCCTCTTGCACTTCACACGCTTCCCTTCCTCAAAAATTCAAGTTCTTTTGTTTCGCTTTTTCTTTCACGGCTTTGATCATCGCGGCATCAAGCATAGTCTCGCTCTCTTCTTTGGGCGTGTTGGCGGCTATATACTCCTGGCGCTTTTTATTCAGGGATTGTATCTCGCTCTGAATCTTTGCGCGTTCTTCAGCTTTCTGCTTTACGTACGTCTCACGCTGGGGCACGCTCATGCCTTTCATCTCCTGGGGTAATTCATCGTCTTTCGCTCTGGCGATGATCTCTTCATTTTCTTTGGAGGCATCCACGAGATCCCAGCTCGAGTTGCGGTAGGCATGTGAACTCTTTGGAGACCGCACGTTCCACTTTGTTGGCCTGGCCATAGGTTTCTGCATTGCTGTCCTGCGTGGCCTGCATTTCTTTTTTTGTTGCTCCGCTGGCGCCATAATACACATAGGTGTTGTTTAGTTTTTCATTCATCGCGCTGATGCGTTCATCATAAGGAGTTGCTATGTAAACGGTCTTGCGGTTTTGTTCAATGCTCATGTAGGTGCCACTGGTGATATCGGCACCGTCTTTCCAGCTGGTGCGCATGCCTTCATCAAACGGTCCGCAGAAAATAGTATTCACTACCACACCTTTTTCCCGCGCAAGACCACAGGCCGTGCGATAAGCAACTCCTCCCTGTGTAAACGGTTCGTTGCCCGCAATGAAAATCATTTTCAAGTCGTTGGGAGATGTGCTCCACGCCAGTTGTCGCAACGATGAGTTGATCACCTGACCGCAGAATTCATTACCGCCATTGGTGGAAAGTGAAAACAGTTTTTCTGAAATCAGATCGAGGTCATCGGTGAGGCCACTTACCTGGCGGATGTAACCTTCGTTTGAAGAAAGGTTGTCGTTGCCATATTCATACAACGCAATTTTAATGCTGGGTCTTTTACCATCAGCACATCTGGCGGCAGCCAGTTCATTCACCACTTTCCACAGTTGTGATTTTGCCTGATCAATCAGACCATCCATGCTGTTGCTGGTGTCAAGCAGCAAGGCGAGTTGAATGCTCTGATCTTTCACAGGAGTTGCAGGAGCCGTGGTAAAGGCGCTGAGATGCCATAACAGGATAACCGATGCGAGTGTAAGTATGCGGTTCTTAACCTTACTTACTGGGGTGGATGTTGCGTTCATAGTGTGTTTCTTTTTTGTAAAGTTTACGCGAAAACTCGCGAAGAGGTACCTGAACTTAGTGAGGGATAGAAAGGATCGCGTGAACCGTACTTTTCATTGAGTGAAGTGGCATAAGCAGCCGATTGTTCTACTAAACCGTATAAATTATTGTATTAACTTTCCGGCAAAAGAGAAGCAGGCAGTAGGCAAAGACCAATAGGCAATCAGCGTAATACCCCATAAAAAAACCAATTGCATTACAATTCTCCGTTGAGTAGGGTTATAGGCAGATTATATAGAATGAATAAATGAAACACACATTCCTCATACTAAGCATAGTCACCAGCATCTTGCTCGCAGGGAAATGCTATGGGCAGGAACCAGAACAAAAAAAGGAATCATATAAAAGTCTGAAGAGCAGATCATCACGCAGCGGCATCGAGCAACTGTTGCGCGAGGCGAACGAACTGAAGATATCCAACCCATCACAATCATTGAGTAATGTGCAGGAAGCGCTCGGCATGAGCCTGGCACAAAATGATGTCTTCAATGAGGCAAAATGTTATTTACTGTTAGGTGAGATCAATGAAAACATCCAGGAGTGGGGACTCGCCCTGGATAATTTTGAACGCGCCTGGCAAAAACTTTCAAGCCAATACAATAACACGACTGAATATGAACGCACGTTGAGGGGACTGGGCAACACCTATTTGAAACTGGGCAATTATGCACAGTCGCTTCGTTACTTTCAGGAAACGTTGAAACTTCCATTGAGCGATGTGGAAAAAACAGAACGTCAGCTCGATATTTCCGAAGTGTATTACCAGATGGGCAACTACACGGAAGCCTTGAACGTGATGGAAGAAACCACCGGCATTTCAAAAGTCCGCAATGAAACGCTTGAAGGAAAAATCCAGAATCAGAAAGCAAAGATCTATGCTCGGCTCAACGAAGTGGACAAGGCAAATGACTTTTTTCAATCATCACAACGCAACTTGCGCGCTGCCAGTGCTGCCCCAAAGCAAGATGTTGAGATAGCAGATCAATCCGCAAAAGAAGAAATATCAGGAGCGCTGCGTGAACAAAAACGCTTTGACGAAGACATTACGCTCCGCGAGCAATCAATCGAATATAATATCGGGTCAAATAATTTAAGTGAAGTATCCAAAGATAAAATTGAGACTGAGCAAATCACTGGCCGCCAAAGGTGAAACAAGCAAAGCCATCCGCGAACTGGAAGAAGCCGCCATGCTTGCCGACACCATCAACAATCCCAGAGAGCAGGCTAATGCCTATCTGAATCTTGCTGACCTCTATGAAAAAAACGGAAGCCCTTCGCAGGCACTTGACACCTACAAAAAATACAGTGAAGCTGTAGCCCGCACGGAAAAGCAAAATGAAATTGCTTTACAAGAGAGAGCAGATCTGATCAAAAAGCAAAATGAAATTGGAGAGGTGAGCAATCGCGTGGCACTGGGTCAGCAGGAAGAGCAGACTACGTTGCAGCGTCAGCAGCTGGTGATCTATGGATTGCTGGTGATCATCGCCATCATCGTGGTGACTTCGTATTTTATCTTCAAGAATGCACAGGAGAGCAAACGGGCCAATCAGTTACTGGCACTCAAGTCGCTACGCAGTCAGATGAATCCACATTTTATTTTCAACGCATTGAATTCCGTAAATCATTTTATTTCACAGAATGATGAACGCACCGCCAATAAATTTCTTTCGGAGTTTTCGCGCCTGATGCGTCTGGTGATGGAGAACTCGCAGGAAGATTTTATTTCGCTGCATAAAGAAGAAGAAATCATTTCGCTTTACGTTAAGCTTGAGCACTATCGCTTCCGCGATAAGTTTGAATATCAGATCCGCGTTGATGAAGATCTCAATAAAGAAACCATCGAACTTCCGCCCATGCTCATACAACCTTACATTGAAAATGCGGTGTGGCACGGCTTGCGTTACAAAGAATCAAAAGGAAACCTGGATGTACACATCGCGAAGGATGCACAGGGGTTGAAAGTGGAAATCACCGATGATGGCATAGGCCGCAAAAAATCAACTGAATTAAAAACTGCAAATCAGAAAAAGCATAACTCCACCGGATTGAAAAATATTCAGGAGCGGTTGCATATCCTCAATACGATTTATAAAACCAGTTACCGTGTTACCATTGAAGATCTTCCTGCCGATGGCGGCACCCGTGTAACAATTTCATTACCCCTGCAAAACGGAAACCACGCATGAAGGCAGTAATCATCGATGACGAAAAGGACAGCCGCAATATTCTGGCAAGCTACCTGAAAAAGTATTGTCCGGATGTTAACGTGTGTGGCTTTGGCGAATCGGTGGCTACCGGACTTGAAGTAATTAAAAAACACCAACCCGACATTGTCTTTCTCGATATTGAAATGCCGTATGGGAATGGATTCGACTTGCTCGATAAAATTGAAGACATCACCTTCGAAACCATTTTCGTAACGGCCTTCGACAACTACGCCATTCAGGCACTGAACCAGAGCGCAGCCTATTATTTATTAAAACCCATCGACATTGACGAACTGATCAAAGCGGTTGAGAAGATACGCCATGAACGCAACGAAAAGAACTACACACAACATGCGCGCCTGCTGGTTGAAAACAAAAAGCCGGGCGCCCAGCAGAAAATCATGCTGCCCACGATGGAGGGATTTGAAATCGTGAATATCAACACCATTTTATATTGTGAAGCTGCGGATAACTTCACAAAGTTTTATTTTGAGCAGGAGCAGCCCGCCTTGATTTGCCGCACGCTCAAATATTTTGAAGATGTATTAAAAGACCATCACTTCCTGCGCATTCACCGCTCTTATCTTATCAATCCTGATTTTGTTGTTCGCTATTCCAAAGGAAAAGGCGGTTACGTAACCATGAAAAACAATCAGGAACTTGAAATATCCCCCAATAAAAAGAAAGAGTTTCTTGATCTGTTTGAACGTTGAATCTCACTCTGCAATTGGTCAACAGATTATCGCAATTCATTTCTGATAAGTGAATCATGTAACTTTTCTGATCTGCTTTATAACATTCAACCGGGAGTATAATTCCACCTTTGCACGCTAAATGTCAAATCGACAAAAAAGGACACATCATTAACCCCGAAAAAATTATGAAATTTTATTTGATCACAGCAGTGGCAGCCCTGATGATTTCAAGCTCAGCCATTGCACAACACAATAACTTTGGAATTAAAGGTGGTGTAAATGCATACACTATCTATAATGACAACAATGCGTCTGCCGATACAAAAATCGGTTATCATTTAGGCATCATAACCCACATCCATCTTGCCCAGCAGTTCGCCTTTCAGCCAGAACTTATCTTTTCTACTCAAGGCACAAAATATGCGAATGACGGCAACAATGTAAAATTGAACCTGAATTATTTAAATGTGCCTCTTCTGTTTCAATATATGTTCGATAATGGTTTCAGAATGCAGGCGGGTCCGCAACTTGGTTTACTCGTTGGCGCAAAATCAGAAACCAATAATACAAGTACTGACATAAAAGATAATTTTAAACCCTTTGAACTGGCCTTTGGCCTAGGCGCGAGTTATGTACATCCACCCACTGGTTTTGGTGTTGACGCCCGGTATAATTTCGGGCTGAATAATATCAATGATACCGGGACTGTGAATTCCTATAACCGCGGACTTCAGGTAGGCGTGTTTTACTTGTTCAGACATGGATCATAATTGAAATCTGATTTATATCTCCCAAAAAAATTAAACTTATATGTCCGCTCCTTCCTCCCCAAAAAAATTACCTGGATCATCGGTCTGGCAAGCGGTGTCCTTGGCATCATAGGCCACTACGCGCAGTTAGAGATTCTGAGTGAAAACAATTATATACTATTACTTGCGGGATTTATCATTCTCGCAGCAGGCACCACCTTCAAAGAACTCTAAAGACGTTGTGCTTTGATTAAAAATTAATGGGTAGAAGAACCCATTAATTTTTTTCAGGCTATTTAATCATTCAGGAGATCATCTGCCGGCAGATGGAAGGATCAGAGAATAACCTTGTTTCCACACATAAAAACCTATTTGCATTATACGTTTGTCATGCTTATAATTCGGATTAACCAGGATGTTAAACCAAATTTAAATACCATGAAAACAAAGTTTATTCTGATTTCAGCATTTAGCCTTATTACCCTCGCTTCTGCCTTTGCCCAGGACGCAACCGTGAGTGATGAAGAACTGACCAAGTACGCCACCGCGATGGATTCTATCAATGAGATGTCAGCTGAAGTGAAAGTAATGATTACAGACATGGTAAAGAATGGAAAAGTAATGACTGCCACCCGCTATAATGAGATTTCAAAAATCATCACGGATGAAACAAAACTGACTGAAGCAAAAGCTACCCCTGAAGAAATTGCGTTCGCAAAAGAAGTAGCAGCCAAAAAAGATGAAGCCACCGCACACATCAATCAGGCCTTTCAAAGCCTTGCCAAAGATTATGTAGGCGCTGCCACTTTTAATAAGGTGAAGAAAGCATTGGCTTCGGATGCTGAATTAAAGAGCAAGTATGATTCGCTCATGACTGAATTAGCCAAAGACAATCCGGGAGTTTAGCAATGAAATATATTATCACACCAAAGCCGGTTCGAATGAACTGGCTTTTTTTATGCACTCAGCTGCATCATCTTTGTGGTGAGTGCTGCCCCGAAATCCGAAAACAATTTTACTTCACTGGCATTACTCATATTGGCCCTGCACGTGAGTATCACTCCATCAGGAGAAAACAATAGCCCAAACTGATCCACTTTGTCCTCGAGGGTAAATCCCTGGTTACTCTTTTTCCAAAGCGAAATAGTTGATGTCGTGGCCTCATCAAAATATTGCTTTGCAAGTGGTTCAATATTTGTGAGGATCATAAAGTCTTTGAGTTGTTCACGTTCAATCTTCACACCGTCTTCACCAATACTAACAAGAGACTTGTATTCACTGCCAAAATAACCCGCAACATAGATATCAAGAACTGCATCCGCTGCTTTGTTAACCAGGTCATTTATAAATCCTCCCCGCTTGATGTTTCCCAGTTTTAACTCTCCAGGTGTTGACATCAGTAAGATGAACTTTCCGACAGGAAGTTTAACTGCATGGGTTCTCCACACAGATTTACGTTTCCAAACTTGATTTCTGTCTTCTCCACGATCATCCACCAGCACAGTAGATTTAAGCGTCCATTCAATTTCTCCTGTCGTGCCGTTGTAGTCGGTGTCACCGTGAATTTCACCCGTATTTGACACACGTCCATCAGCCTGTGAAGTTACCTGCAATCCAGCTGCAGTGGCTTGTTGTTTCACATCTTGATGCCTTTGTGCTTTCAATAAATCATCTTTCTTTTTCTTAGACCGACTAAGAAAAATAACAGCGATAAAAATCACAAAAAATATGGCAACGGCATTCGAGGTGAGGAACTGGATCATGATCGTTTTAGGTTTGTTGATCGAAGATAATGAAATACAGTGTCTGAACCATACGTGCCGATCCTGTTATTCAGTCTTTTATCTCCGCTTCGAATGACTAACTTTCTTGACCAAATCATTAATTGATTACCTGTATGAAACACTCACTTCTGATTTTGTTGTTTATTGTTATTACCTCACCCAGCTATTCCCAAAAGAAAAAGCCAGTCTCTTTGGCTTATTATTTTCCGGATAAAGAATGGCTTCATAAAAAACCGGAAGAGGTGGGCATGGATGCGGCTGGAATAAAAGAAGCCGTTGAGTTTGCCATTGCCCATGAAACCAAGAGTCCGCGCAGCATGGAGGAAAATCATTACCGGACCTTTGGCCGTGAGCCATTTGGCGATGCCATCGGCCCCATGAAAGACCGCGGAGCGCCAACCGGCATCATCATCAAAAATGGTTATGTGATTGCCGAGTGGGGAGAACCCATGCGCCCCGACATGACACACAGTGTTGCAAAAAGTTTTCTCTCTGCAACGGCAGGCCTTGCGTTCGATCGTGGCCTGATCAAAAATATCAGCGATACCGCATACACCTATATGGCGCCTATTCATTTATACTCACCAGTCGAAAGCGGAAACAAAGCTGACCGGTTCGGAAAACCAGAACTGCTTGATTTGTTCAACACTCCGCATAACCGCACCATCACCTGGAATGATCTGCTTCGCCAGACCAGTGACTGGGAAGGTACACTCTGGGGCAAGCCCGACTGGGCCGACAGACCCGGCACCGATCCTAAAGAATGGCTCACAAGAAAAAGAAATACGCCTGGCACAACCTATGAATACAATGACACGCGAGTAAATGTACTTGCTCTTGCCATGCTAAATATCTGGCGCAAACCACTGCCTCAGATTCTCAAGGAAAACATCATGGATGAAATCAACGCATCAACTACATGGCGGTGGTATGGATATGATAATGCGTGGATAGTACTGGATGGGAATATTGTTCAATCCGTAAGTGGTGGCGGTCACTGGGGTGGGGGCATGATCATCAACGCATACGACATGGCACGCTTCGGTTACTTAACGCTCCGCAACGGGAAGTGGAACGACAAACAATTGCTTTCAGAAGAATGGCTGAAGTGGTCGGCTACACCTACGCCTGCCCAGGTAGGATATGGTTTTATGAATTACTTTCTGAATACAGATAAGAAATATCTGCCAAGTGCTCCGGCCAGTGCCTTTACACACATAGGCAATGGCACCAATATGATTTATGTTGATAAGGAAAATGATATTGTTGCCGTTGTGCGCTGGATTGATAACAATTCACTCGATGGATTTGTGAATGCCCTGTTAAAGGCAATGAAATAAAAAACGGTGGCTGTTATTGCCACCGCTTCTTTAACATTGTGTATCGTATTTTTATAATTCTCTGACTTTTATAGAGCGGTAATACACCGGTGCACCATGATCCTGTAACGAAATCGCTCCTGTTTTGGATTTGTTCCAGTCGGGATAACCAACCCATTTACTGTTTTGATAGCGCTTATTATAGTCTTCGCTGGCTTCCTCAAACTCCACTGTTTTTTCACCGTTGAGATAATGTTCGACATGACCGTTATTATAAACTATGCGACTGGTATTCCATTCTCCTACCGGCATTACCTTCTTGTTTTCGGGGGCTTCAAACATATCATAGTTGCTGCCCACTTTTTGCACCACCGTTAATCCATCGCCCTTCCAGCCGATATCATCCATCACCTGGTATTCCGGACCGGTTTCATAATCGTGTTTGTATTGTGCACCCTCAACAACATGATAAAGCACACCACTGTTTCCTCCGGTAGAAATCTTCCACTCAAAGCTCAACTCAAAATTGCCATAGTTTTTTCTTGTCAACAATGAGCCACCCATTTTTCCGCTGCCTTCGCCAAGACCACTACCATCACACATGATTGCACCATCTTTCACCGACCATAATGGTCCAATGGTATCGCTGTTAAAGCGTTTCCATCCATCAAGGGTAGCACCATCAAACAGTAACTGCCATCCGGCAGATTTTTCTTCCTCAGTAAGTGTGTTTGGTGCCGCGGCAACAGCTTCTTTTTTGTCAGACTTTCTGACACGACAGGGTTACCATCGCCATCAGCAAAACCAGGACATGGAAAAGTTTAAGTTTTTTCATAGTAAAGGATTTATTTTAAGGTTGAATAAATTTAGATTGTTCCATTCACAATCAATATAAACCTTATTTGAAAGGTCAAAATTAAGGTTTACAGCACGTTACTAAGTTGCTCTTTTATTTTTTCGAGCTCTTCCTTCATCATGACTACATACTTTTGCATTTCTGCATCATTGGCCTTACTGCCGATGGTATTAATCTCACGTCCAATTTCCTGAGCAATAAATCCAAGTTTCTTTCCATTGGATTGCTTATCGGCAAGCACCTTTAAGAAATAATCGAGATGTGTTTTTAGCCGAACGCGTTCTTCATGGATATCAAGTTTCTCAATGTAGAATATAATCTCCTGCTCCAGACGGTTTGGATCAAATCCTTCATTACCAAAAAAATCGGTGATGCTTCCTTTAATTCTGACTGCGTACTTTTTCGATACGTTTCGGATCGAGTCACTTCTACTTCTTTTAATCCATTTTCGATGGAATGAATATAAGATGCCAGTTTTTCTTCAAGCACCTTACCCTCTGCTATACGAAACTGTTCGCACTTTTGAATTGCCTCATGAACCAGTTTATTAACACGCTCCCACTCGGCAGGATCCAATTCCTCTTTGCCATTTCCCTGAATTACATCGGGGGAATTTAATGCGAGCTGAAAAATATAATCGCTGGAAGGTGTGTTTACTTTTTCTGCGAGTTTTTTTATTTCGCTGTAATAGGCAACAAAGAGTTCTTCATTATAGGTCTGGCGTATCTCCACACGACCGGTTTTCTGATAATCAATGGCCAGCGAAACTTTGCCTCTCTCCAGTTTATCGGCTATTACATTCCGGAGTTCCAGTTCCTTCTCAGAAAATTGTTTTGCAAGCCTAAGGTTAAGATCAAGAAATTTTGAGTTCAGGCTTTTCACCTCTACGGCTATATTCACATCACCTGTGTTTATCGTGGCCTGACCAAAGCCTGTCATGGATTTTATCATATATTCAAAAACGACTGAGCAGATTTTATCTCAATTGCATGGCGAAGGTATCAATTTTTGAGCTAATGATTTGAGATCCTTAAATGAACCGGGAGAGATTAAAAATCAAAACCGAGCGTAACAGAAAGACGTGGATCCTTTACGGTATAGTTTTCTACCGGCCAGGCAAGATCAAATTTCACATAGTAGCCGAGCATCATGGTGCGTAAACCAAATCCATAACTATAGAGCCATGGATTCAGGTACTCATTGATTTCTATCCGAAAAGGACTACCCGATTGTACTTCGGGCACTACTCGCTTGCGAACACTATTCTCTGCATTAAAAGGTAAGGGGCCAGTCCAGCTGGTGCCAATATCATAGAAAGCTGTGAACTGAAGATTCCTGAAAAAGTTGGAAGTAATAGGTCCGTTTGAAAGCGCTCGCACCAGAGGCACCCGAAATTCAGCACTTGCCAAAGCAACATTGTTTCCATATAAGGTGGCATAATCAAATCCCCTCAGGCTCGTGGCGAATTCTGTAAATAAAAGATTTTCGTTGTAAGTGCCTACCGCACTTACCAATGGATTCTGGAGGCCTTCATAATTAATCTTGTTTGCAAACCAGTTATCCATACCGCCCAATAAATATTTCTTGGGCGAGTTGCCAAAAGATGACCCTGCAAATCCTCTCACAGCTAAAACAATCTCTCTGTAAACTTTTTGATAATGTCGCACATCTATTGAAACCCGTGAAAAACTTTTCTGACTGTTGTTAATCGATGCATTATGAGTAGCCGTGATTTTGCCACGTGTGCCTTCAATAATGTTCATTCCTGTGGACACTGAATTATCATACACTATCTCAGCTTTTCCGCCACCATAAAATTGTTGTTCAGATGGGCGAAACTCCGGTCCGCTTTGTGGAATACTCATGCCACGATCGGTAAACTGAGTAAAGCCAACAAAAGGTTTTAAAGAAACCCTAGTGCGAACAGAAAGCGGATAGGATACACCAAATTCAATTTTTTGAAACGAGTATTTCTGAAATTCAACATCAGTAGATCTGTCCTGTTGGGTTTCCCAGAAAATAACCTTGCGATCGAACCTGAAAGTATAGTCCAGACGATTTGGCAAATACTGCACTTCAGGCAAATACGTCACCGCTTTTAAAATCACTCAAGCTCACCTGAAGTCCTCCTAAAAAACGATAATCTTCAAGCATGTCGTTCATCTGGGTTTCAATTCTCATGCTGAAACCTCGCAAAGGATCAACCAGGAAATTTGTCAACAGGTTTTCATAACTGAATTTGGGTTCATAAGGGAAAGGGCCCGTTACTCGATTCGCCTCGCGGGCCTTCATATAGCGGGTAAGAAAAGTTTCGCTTGGCTGTTTGGCTTTTACTACTTCATCTTCAAAAACATAATCGTCTGTATTGATAGGCTTTTCTTTGATGGTAACCGGCTTCAGGGTATCTGGCTTTAGGGGTTCATCAAACTGATAGTCATCCGTATTGATCTCATCTTTTTTTCTGCTTTACCGTATCTTGCTTTACCGGTAATTCGATTTTTTGTTGTGCGGTATCATTTTTTCTTTCAGTCTCTGATTAATAAGATCCTTCACAGTCATGTTGCCTTTCAACGCTGGCTCCTGCTTTCGCCTTTCGGTAATTACTTTTGCCTGCATCAACTCCTTGCGCCTTGAGGCGGGTGTGAATATCTGACGATTGTAATTGAAATTATTGTAGAGAAAAATATCTTCACTCAATTTACTGGTCATTACAAGTGCCAGTGAACGATTGGCAAAATCAATATCATAATCCTTAATGCTCGAATTAAAGTTCGTTACCTGTGAGTAGATTCCCGATTACTCTGCTATACTCTGAAAAGATTGATGATACCACGTTGATCGCTCAGATAATATACATTATCCACATCGATTGCTTTTGGTTTGTAGTCTTTTCCCAGGGTATTGGTGAGTTTGGTTACCTTAGTGGTGGTGGTGTCCAGGTTTAAAAGAAACAGATTATATCGGTTCGTGGATTAGGTATAATCATTTAACTTATTTTCCAATGAATCGGTTGATCGGTTTGAACTAAACACAATGGTATTTGAATTTGGTATGAAGGATGGATCAAGATCATCAAACAAATCATTGGTCAGTCTTCTGGTTCTGTCTCTGCGGCTGCTGATCAGAAAAAGATCATTTTGTCCTTCAAAATCTGCACTCAAGACGGCCAGCCTTCCGTTACCTGAAAAATCGAAATTGCGTATGTTGCTGAAGCGATCCAGTTCGCGTGGCAATTTGCTTTTGGTAAGCAAATCATAAAGCCAGAAAACATACTGACCATTTTTAGTGCCGATCACTCCCAGCGTATTGGCATCCGCCCAGCTCAGCAAAGGAACCCTGAAGTCTACATCCTGCTTTATTACTTTATTTCCTCCATTCAGGATAACCGACTCTTTTCCGTTCTCGAGTGACTTTACAATCACTCTGAACTTTCCACGATCATTTTCAGCATAGGCGATTTTCTTTCCGTCCGGACTGATTTTTACGGTAGTGAAAATAACTGTTTTACGATGTGCCGGGCTAAATTTGTTGGAGTCAGATGGGCTTACATAACTTCTGCGCCACACTCTGTTCCATGGTGCTATAAAAATTTTTCCATTCAACCATTAGTTGCTTAAATGGAATTCCCAATGTGATCATTACACTCTTTTCTTCATTGCGGATAATGCGCGTATAATTTAAATGTTGTTGACACTGCTCTTGCCGTATTTTTCAACAATAAAATTCCAGATCGACTGACCGACTAAGTGCAGATTCCTTTCCTGAGAGTTTGAGAGCCTTATTGACTTTTTTGCTGGTTATAAATTGCCTGACGAAGTCATCCATTTCCTCATTCCATCCTTTGGCAACATAACGAGAAGCACCATCGACAAACCAATCCGGCAAATTCAGTAATACGGCATTCTGAAACATGTCTTTCAGGCTTCCGCCAAACATCATTTCATTCAGCATCAGATCTGAAAACTTAAAAATCAATTCCTCTTTAAACTCCTCTATGTTTCCGGGATGGGCAATCTCAACATAGGGCTTAATAAATTCCGTCTCTCCTCCCGAACTGAATTGAGCATCATTGAGTCCCATATTGCTTTGCTGCAAATCAATAATGGAATTATAAAGGAAAACTTTTGTTTTCTGGTATGGATAAAATCCGATCAGATCGGTAATTCGATCAAATTCTGATTCAAGGTATTGCAATGACTCCTGCAGCCACGTGTTTGCGGTCGTCATAATAGTAAACATCAAAGTTTTCGGAACTTAAATACTTCCATTCGAACTTCTTAAACTGAATCCGGTTTTTACCAAATGTTTCAAGCGCATGCTGACTATTGGCCGTATTGATTAAAAACAATATCCCCGCAACTACACCTAAATATCGAAACAGATGCTCTCATGCCACTCCTGTAGATTTCGAAAATAACGATTTAAACCTATTAATATTGACTTCAGGCCGGATTTCAATTTTTCCTAAAAGCCAATCCATCAAATGCTCCGAAAAATAAGGAACCAGACTCACTCCTTTGGTTCCCAAACCATTAAAAATAATAAGATTTTCATAACCTGGCAGACATCCCAACAAGGGCCTGCGGTCAGGCGTGGTAGGCCTGAAACCCCAATCCTGTGAAATAATCCTGTAAGGAACTTTAAGTAGCTCATTAAGCTTCTGCTCCAGTTCCTGACTGCCCGCCAGGGTTATTTCAGATGAAAGTACCTTTGATTCATAGGTAGCCCCGACTTTATATCTGTTTTTTTCATGCATAGGAACCATATAAACACCGCGGTTGTAAATCAGTTCCAGACTTTCTTCAACTTCTATTACCAAAGTCTCTCCCTTCAGCAGCCTGATGGGTATATTCTTCCCGGAAATTGACAGTTGTGAGGCCGTGCCGTTGCAAAAAATTATTTTAGTGGCATCTATTCCTTTATAGCGAACACCTTGTGTGTTTATTTCGAGTTGTGCTTCATCAAACCATTCAGAAAAATAGGAATGGGTTGAGACCAGATAATTTTTTACATGATGTAAAAAAGATAACACATCCAGGTAGCCACATTCTTTTAAAACCAGGCCACCAAATGGGTCGTGCACCTGATTACCAGGTCTGCTTTTGGTGAAAACCTGAAGAATATAATCATGAAGCCCCGGCTCAACACTTTTTCCCATCCATTCATTCTGCTCAGAAACGGATAAAAATGGTCTGTAGATAGGTTGAGGGTAAAAAAACCGTTGCCCCAGTACTTTTTCAGCCCAATAATAGAACCGATGAAGTTCTGGAAACAGGTTCTCAGCCATCCAGGTCTTAGTCATTAACTTACCTGTCACCGGATTAAACAATCCTGCTGCAATTGCTGAACTTCTATTGGAAGCCGGATCATCGAAAACAACGAAACTCTTACCCCGTTCTTTCATTCGCAAAGCCAGGGTAGATCCCGCAAGGCCCTGACCTACTATTATGTAATCTACCAATGTGATGTTTCATTCAGATTATTGATTCAAAAATACAATACCATACTGCAGAAAAAAGTAAAAAGTAAGTTAATCCGTCCTATAGAGGACAAACCTTAAGAACCTGTATCGGGTTTTAATAAAAGGAATTACTTTTACCGATTGATATGATCCAGATTCAAACTTTTACATTCAATCCTTTCTCCGAAAATACCTACCTGGTATATGATGAAACAGGTGAGGGCGTTGTCATTGACCCCGGTTGCTATGAGAAAGCTGAAAAAGAAACCTTGCATCAATTTATTGAGATCAATAACATTAAGATGAAATATCTTTTAAACACGCATTGTCATATTGACCATGTGCTGGGTAATGATTTTATAAAAACAAAATATCATGTACCCTTGCTCATCCACAAAAATGATGAACCTGTTCTCAGGTCGGTAAAGGCGTATGCCCCTTCCTATGGATTTAATCAATATCACGAAACTCTTCCTGATGGCTATTTAGCAGAAAATGACACGGTTTCATTTGGCAATATTATTTTGGAAGTTCTTTTCCTTCCCGGTCATTCACCTGGTCATATCGGATTTTATCACAAAGAATCGGGTTCGTTGGTAAGTGGTGATGTTTTGTTTGAACAAAGTATCGGCCGCACTGATCTTCCGGGTGGAGATTTCAAAACACTGATTAAAAGTATTCATCAAAAAATCTTTACACTTCCGGATAATGTAGTTGTCTATCCAGGACACGGTAACGCCACATCGGTTGGAGAAGAAAAAATTTCCAATCCATATTGTGCTTTAAATATTTCATAATGAATTTAGTGCGGCACATACCCAACATGCTCACCAGTGCCAATCTTTTGTGCGGATGCCTTGGCCTTATTAGCGTTTTTGGAAATTACCCGGTGGAGCCCGCGTATTTTATATGGGCTGCCTGCGTCTTTGATTTTTTTGATGGCTTTGCTGCACGCCTATTAAAAGTTTCATCACCAATTGGCAAAGAACTTGACTCACTGGCGGACATGGTAAGTTTTGGTGTGTTGCCTGCCATGGCAATGTATACGTGGATTGATTCAACGTCAGGAGTCAGTTGGCTCTCTTACATTGCTTTGATGATTGCTGTTTTCTCAGCCTTTCGCCTCGCAAAGTTTAATGTAGACACTCGACAGGCTGATACTTTTATCGGAGTGCCCACGCCAGCTAATGCTCTATTTCTGACCTCATTGGTTTTTTTACCGGAATCTATGAGGACAATTATTTTTACAGCGCCCGTGTTAACCGGAATTACGGTTGTGTTTTCATTACTGCTTGTAGCACCATTTGAATTGTTCGCTTTAAAATTCAAAGATTTTTCATGGAGAAATAATAAGATCAGATTTAGTTTTCTCGCTGTATCCGTAATACTGTTAATGTTTTTAAAGGCTGGCGCATTACCTGCTATTATACTTTCATATATCCTTATTTCGTTATTGAGCAGAACGCTCGCAGACAAGAAAAATTAACAATCAGGTGATTGCTTTCAGGAAAATTATAGCAGCCCATATTGTGTGCCTCTGTGGCCTGGTGAATCTTTGCTTTGCCCAAACCTCATCGGTGTTAAGTGCAGGCAACTGGTATAAGTTTTCCGTAACGCAGGATGGCGTTGTTAAAATTGATTACAATCTGTTGCGAAATGCTGGGGTGAATCCGGATCAGATAAATCCAAAGAGAATCAAACTATTTACCGGCAGTTACGGTATGCTGCCACAATCAAATAGTATTGCGCGCAAAACAGATTTAACTGAAATACCTGTTTTCATCTTTGGCGAATCTGATGACAGGTTTAATTCTTCAGACTATATTCTTTTTTATGCAAAAGGTCCTGATCAGAATCGCTACGATGTTACGAGGCAAATCTTTCACTATGAAAACAACCTGTTCTCAGATAAGAATTTCTATTTCCTGACAATCAGTGACAGCGAAGGAAAAAGGATTGGTAACAATGAAAACCTAACTGGCACATTTCCTATTATTCAAACCTATAATGACGTTGCTTTCTACGAAACAGAAAAATATAATCTGTTAAAATCTGGAAGACAATGGTTTGGTGAGCAGTTTGATGCAAGTACTGAAGCAACCGTCCGGTTTGAAATTTCTGGTATAGCTGAAAACTCTGAAATAAAATTTGTTTCGCATGTGATGGCGCAATCTATTACCAATTCGTCATTTCAGGTTTCGTTTAACAATACTCCAGTGCTCACGCAGCCTATTGTTGCAATACCTAATTCGTCATATGGCATTAAAGGTCGGATCAAAGCTGATACCATTAGTTTCCCTGCCACATCCGTTGGTGCGCCAGGCAAACAAAATCAGGATATCAAATATCAGTTTACAAAAGGTGGCCCGGGCATATCCGTTGGCTATCTTGATTTTTTTCTTCTTTCCTTTAAAAGAAAACTAGCCTTGTATGGTGATCAAACCACCTTCACGTCAGCAGAAAGTTTACTCAACGGTAATTCTACTTTTGAAATCTCTCCTGCTGCATCAGGTGCTCAGGTGTGGGATATATCAAATCCTGATGACGTTAAGAATCAGGCAAACACTGCTTCAGGATCAAAAATAACATTCTCAACCACTACCAATACGCTTCGTACATTCATTGTTTTTAATCCTGTAAATTTAAAAGCACCTGTTTTTGAAGCTAAAGTCTTAAATCAAAACCTTCATCAACTTACTTCGCCCGAATTGGTAATCATCACCAATAACACGTTATTAAGCGAAGCGCAACGGCTCGCATCACATCGGCAAAGCAACTCAGGCATTTCTGTAAAAGTTTTTACCACAGAACAGATTTATAATGAATACTCCGGGGGAAAGCAGGACTTGACTGCGCTGCGCGATTTCATTCGCGATTTATATAACCAACCCGCATCGTCATTAAAAAATGTACTATTGTTTGGCCGTGGTTCCTATGATTACAAGAATAGGGTTCCTGGAAACACGAACCTTGTTCCCATTTATGAATCAAGAAATTCACTTAGCCCATTAGAGACATACTCTTCGGACGACTACTATGGCTTTCTAGAAGAAAACGAAGGTGAGTGGATGGAAAGTCCTGCACAAAATCATTTTTTAGATATTGGTGTTGGCCGGTTGCCTCTCAAAAGCATTGAAGAAGCACGGGATGTCGTGGATAAATTAATTGAATATGATTTAAAAATCACTGAAGCGGGACCATGGCTGAATGAATTTTTATTTGTTGCCGATGATGGTGATTTCAATATTCATCAGAATCAGGCAGACCAGCTGGCAAACTCGATTGAACAATATGATCCTGTATTCAACCCAAAGAAATTTTATCTCGATTCTTTTGATCAGGTTGAACGGCCCAACGGTCAATTCAGTCCGGATGCCAGTAAAGCGCTTGATCTGGAAATAAGAAAGGGTGCACTCATTGTAAACTTTACCGGCCACGGTTCAGAGCAAGTCTGGATGGACGAACGCATTTTAGATGAAACTATCATCAGCAAATGGAAACACGCACCAAAATATCCTTTGTTTGTCACCGCCACCTGTGAGTTTGGAAGAAATGATGATCCTTTTCAGATTACAAGCGGTGAAAAAACTCTTTTGCAGAAAAAAGGAGGATCGATTGGATTAGTTACAACCGCAAGACCTGTAAACTCAAGCACCAACTTTACTTTGAATAAAGCCTTTTATGAATCACTTTTTACAAAGGAGAATAATCAGTTCAGGGATTTGGGAAACATATTCCGTGACACTAAAAATAAAAGCATGAGTGGTGTTTCCAATCGTAACTTTTCATTGCTTGCTGACCCTTCCATGAAATTAGCATTACCTGTAAATGATATAATAATTGATGAAATCAAAACATCCTCAGGGGCAACTCAACTGAAAGCATTATCATATGTATATGTTAAAGGCCATCTTGAAAAAAATAATACACGGAATAATTCCTTTAACGGTGAGTTAAGTTTTACTCTTTTTGATGGTCCTGTCAATCAGGTAACGAAGGGTGACGAAAATCCGCCTTTCAATTTTATTGAGCGGAACAACTTGCTTTTCAGGGGGAAGGCATCTGTCAACCAGGGGGATTTTCAATTGGAATTTATAATGCCAAAAAATACTCCTGAAAACCTGGTAACCGGAAAGATCAGTACATATGCCTCTGCTGTAAATAGCGAATTTGCCGGAGGTGCTGACTTCAATAGTTTGATTGGAGGCCTGGAAGAAATTGCACCAGCAGATCAAACCCCGCCCGTGATCAGATTGTTTTTAGGCGACACTACATTTGTTTCTGGTGGCAAAGTGGGGCCGAATACTAAAATTGTCGCGCTGCTTTCAGATAATAGCGGCATTAATATCTCTTCATCGCCAACCGGCAATAATATCACTGCGGAGGTAGATCAAAACGAACCGGTAATAGTAAACTCGTATTACGAATCCAAATCAGGAACATATAAAAGCGGTATGGTAACCTATCCACTGGACGCCCTTGAGAAAGGCAGACATACACTTAATCTTTCCGCATCAGACACCTATAATAACAGAACAATTTCATCCGTAGATTTCATAGTTACTGATGGCACCAACATTCAAATTGAAGAGTTCACAAACTATCCCAATCCATTTTATGATTTAACCACATTGGAGTTCACACACAGCAGACCAGGGGAAGATCTGCAGGCGTACTTAACCATTTATGACCTCACGGGTAAGGTTTTGGTTAACCAGCAATTTGAGGTGCCCTCAAGCCAATATAGGGTTACTCTGTCGGAATGGGATGGAAAATCCGCTGATGGCGCAAAATTAGCCCGCGGTATATACGTGGGTAAGCTTTCTGTACGTTCATTACTGGATGGATCGAAAAATGAGCAATTTACCAAGCTAATTATCCTGAATTAATTACCTTTACCACCCAGATCTTTGACTATGAATAGGTTAAGTATTTTTCTAACTATCGCCTTACTCTCGATTGCCTTTATCGGTATATCACAACCCCCGCAAGGGACTTTGATCGGTCAGGATAGTACCAATAAGGTGATAACTACGGCCGTCCCTTTTTTAACCATCACGCCTGACTCAAGAGCAGCCGGCATGGGTGAAGTTGGTGTTGCTACTTCTGCAGATGCAAACTCTGCATATTGGAATTCGGGTAAACTGGCATTTATAGAACATGGCTATGGGGTTTCGGCATCCTATACTCCGTGGTTAGGAAAAATTATTAACGACATGTCCATTTTCTACCTTTCAGGTTTTTATAAAATTGGCCGTGAACAAACTGTTGCTGCATCTATGAAATATTTCGATTTAGGAGAAATACAATTTAAAGATGTAAACAATAATGACCTTGGCAGATTCAATCCCCGAGAATTCGCTTTCGATGTTACTTATTCCAGAATGCTTACTGAACAATTGGCAATCGGTGGTGCATTGCGTTACATTCATTCTAATTTAACCGGGGCACTTACAACAGGAAATATTGATGCCCGACCAGGTAATTCAGTTGCTGTTGATTTTGGCATTTATTATACTAAACCATTGGTTTCAAATAACTCGACTCTTTCGTTAGGTGCTGCTATTACGAATCTTGGTGCGAAGATTTCATATTCGGATGCAAACAATAGAGATTTTATACCAACTAATCTCAGAATGGGTGCTGCCTACAAAATAGAGGTTGATCCTAAAAACAGTTTCACATTTGGAATGGATCTGAACAAGCTAATGGTACCAAGCCCTCCAAGAACAGGTTCTGAGCCCCTTTTAAGTGGAATATTAGGATCTTTCACCGATGCCACCGGAGGGTTTCAGGAAGAAATCAGTGAGTTCATGATTTCTGTTGGAACCGAATACTGGTACAACCAGACCTTCGCAGGAAGACTGGGATACTTCAATGAAGCCAAAACAAAAGGCAATAGAAAATATTTTACTGCAGGCGTTGGTTTCAGATCGCAAAAGTTCGGTGTTGATGTGGCTTACCTGGTGCCCGTTAACAAACAAGAAAACGCCTTGGCTGAAACACTCCGAATTTCACTTCTCCTAAACTTCGAAAGTAAGGCAAAAGAAAACCAGTCTGTTACTGACTGAAAGTATGCTTGATAGGAAGACTGCGCCAGTTCATGCTGAAATAAATTCATTCAATCTTCCCTCACACGAAGTTATAGTATTAGGTAATGGAATCCCCATGTATACATTAAGGGGAGTAACTCAGCGTGTAGTAAAGATTGAACTTATATTCAAAGCAGGAAAATGGTTTGAATCAAAACCAGGTGTTTCTTATTTCACTGCACATATGCTGGAAAAAGGAACGCCTACCAAAAACTCCTTTGAAATAGCGGACCATTTTGAAAGACATGGGGCTTCTTTTGAAGTTTCACCTGGGTTTGATTTTGTTTCAGTTACATTATATACACTCTCCAAAAACATTACCAACGTTCTCCCATTATTTTTAGAGTTGGTAACTTCATCTGTATTTCCAGAAGAGGAACTGAAACTTCAAAAAGAGATTTTCAGTCAAAATCTCAAAGTCAACAATGAAAAAACCAGCTACGTAGCGTCCAAATTATTCAGACAACACCTTTTTGGAAATACTCACCCATATGGTAATACTATTGAAGAATCTGATGTGCATCAATTGAGCCGTAAAGACTTAAGTATTTTTTTTAGCGATCACTTTTCTTTAATTCAGGTATTTGTAGCAGGCTCAATTGATGAACAATTACTGAGATACCTGACTTCAGAAATTGCAGTAATTTCAAACGCATCAGCAAAAGTTGTTTCCCCTGCCTTTGCTATATCTAAAAACGAATCTGCCAGATACCTGGAAAAAACAGGTAGCATTCAATCATCAATTCGGTTAGGCAAAAGAACAATTTCGAGAAATCATCAAGACTATCCCGCTTTGGTTCTCATTAATCATATTCTAGGCGGATATTTTGGCTCGCGGCTTATGAAGAATATAAGAGAAGACAAGGGCCTTACCTATGGGATTCATTCCTCCATAAATAATCTTAAAAATGATGCGTTCTTTGTTATTGCCGCTGACGTTAACCGGGCAAATAAAGATGAGGCCATCAAAGAAATCAAAAGGGAACTTAATCTTTTGTGTAATAAAATAGATAATAATCAAGAATTACTAACAGCCAGAAATCATCTGTTGGGAGGTCTCCAGTTAGAAATGACAAATCCCTTTTCTGTCATAGAAAAAATAAAAATAATTAGTCTTTACGGATTAGATGAGAGTTTCTATAATAATCTATTCCTCGGCATTCTCAATTTAGATATAAACATCCTACAGAGAGTAGCAATCGAATACTTGTCTGACGAAATAATTGAAGTTGCTGTAGGATAATACCTGGCGTTGTGACTGCTACCGGTTATTTCCATCTCGTTGAAACCCATTCCTATAAAACAAAAAACCCCTTCATTGTTATTGAAGGGGTTTTGATAAAAATAGGCAACGACTTACTCTCCCGGGTTTTACCCTAGTACCATCAGCGCGGGTGGGCTTAACTGCTCTGTTCGAAATGGGAAGAGGTGATCCCCACCGCTATAGTCACCTTAAGACTTGCCCCGACATTTATCGTCAGGGTCTTAATATCGTTGACATAATTGATGAAAGAGTATTTCTTTAAAGTAAAAGTCTACGAGCACATAGTATCGTTCACTGAAGCGTTCGGGTAATTAGTACTGCTCAGCTTTGACATTTCTGTCTTTACACCTGCAGCCTATCAACGTCATCATCTCTGACGTCCCTGTATGGAAGTCTCATCTCGAGGTGGGTTTCGCGCTTAGATGCTTTCAGCGCTTATCCCGTCCCAACATAGCTACCCGGCAGTGCCGCTGACACGACAACCGGTACACCAGCGGTTAGTCCAACCCGGTCCTCTCGTACTAAGGTCAGATCCTCTCAAACTTCCTGCGCCCATCACAGATAGGGACCGAACTGTCTCACGACGTTCTGAACCCAGCTCGCGTGCCACTTTAATGGGCGAACAGCCCAACCCTTGGGACCTTCTCCAGCCCCAGGATGTGACGAGCCGACATCGAGGTGCCAAACCTCCCCGTCGATATGAGCTCTTGGGGGAGATCAGCCTGTTATCCCCAGCGTACCTTTTATCCTTTGAGCGATGGCCCTTCCATGCAGAACCACCGGATCACTATATCCAACTTTCGTCCCTGCTCGACCCGTCGGTCTCACAGTCAAGCACCCTTATGCTATTGCACTCCACGTACGATTACCAACCGTACTGAGGGTACCTTTGAAAGCCTCCGATACACTTTCGGAGGCGACCACCCCAGTCAAACTACCCACCACACAATGTCCCTTTTACAAGGTTAGGCATCAAGAAAATAAAGGGTGGTATTTCACCGTTGGCTCCCCAAAACCTAGCGGCCCTGGATCAACGCCTCCCACCTATCCTACACATCATTCTCCCAATACCAATGTGAAGCTATAGTAAAGGTGCATGGGGTCTTTCCGTCCCGTGACGGGTACACGGCATCTTCACCGTGACTACAATTTCACCGAGCTCATGGCTGAGACAGCGCCCAGATCGTTACACCATTCGTGCAGGTCGGAACTTACCCGACAAGGAATTTCGCTACCTTAGGACCGTTATAGTTACGGCCGCCGTTTACTGGGGCTTCAGTTCAATGCTTCGCAGATTGCTCCACTAACATCCCCCCTTAACCTTCCAGCACCGGGCAGGTGTCAGGCCTTATACTTCATCTTTCGATTTCGCAAAGCCATGTGTTTTTGTTAAACAGTCGCCTGGGCCATTTCTCTGCGACCTCTCTATTGCTAGAGCGAGGCACCCCTTCTCCCGAAGTTACAGGGTTAATTTGCCGAGTTCCTTAGCCATGATTCACTCGAGCACCTTAGAATATTCTTCTTGACTACCTGTGTCGGTTTGCGGTACGGGTACCATAACAATATGCTTAGGGGATTTTCTTGGAAGTCTGCTTACGTTCTCTATCTCTTCGGCCGAAGCCTCTGAGTACTATTGGGTTTCAGCATGCTGTGCGGATTTGCCTACAGAACCTATACCTACGCCTTTTAACGTCCTATTTCGTCAGGACGCGGAACTTTCACTCCTCCTTCTTCCCATCGCTCATTACGGTAGTACTGGAATATTAACCAGTTGGCCATCGACTACTCCTTTCGGATTCGCCTTAGGACCCGACTTACCCGCGGTTGATTAGCATTGCCGCGGAAACCTTAGTCTATCGGTGGGCAGGTTTCTCACCTGCCTTATCGTTACTTATGCCTACATTTGCTTTTCTAACCGCTCCACCGTGCATTACCACACGACTTCTCCGCTGTTAGAATGCTCCCCTACCACTGTATTGCTACAATCCTAAGCTTCGGTACTATACTTGATGCCCGATTATTATCGATGCTCTGTCGCTCGACCAGTGAGCTGTTACGCACTCTTTAAAGG
>CAWFDB010000011.1:1277500-1521877 GCA_963814575.1 uncultured Bacteroidota bacterium
TTTGGAAGCCACCAACACTCCATCATCATGCAACGCAACAGAACAAGATTGCGTGGACGTCTCCAGACTTAGCAGCAGCGCCATTAGTTGGGAGAAAGAAGTTTCTTGTATTCGGCTGGATTCGAAAGAATTCTTTTTGCCTCCAGTATTTCAGGATCCCTGTTTAAGGAAACCTCTATCTGACCTTTCGCCATTTGATAATGAAAAGCGATTTCCTCTTCAAGAATCCTCGATAATTCTGGTTTGAATTTTAAAAATGCCGCATTCTTATTCTGCTCCATCCTGGTCTTTAATTCCCTGAGGGGTAATTGCAGATCGTCATAGTACCTTTCACTTTTTGCAGAAGCAATTAAGTCGTCTGCTTTTTTTTCAGTTTCAGAATCGTAAGAAAACTTCTGGTCTTTTATCCACATCAGAAATTTCTGATACTCGGCATCCGAGATCCGAAAGTTTATCAAATCAGATGGAACTGCGGAATGCTCTCCACAATATTTTGAGGCGTAATCAAAAATAAGTCCGGAGCCCGCGAGTTCTATGAGGGCTATGCTATAGGTCTCCGCAGCAATTACAACATCGGGGTCCAGGCCTGCTCCATCAAATACATTGCGTCCGCCTGCGGTTTTAAATTCCCTTTTCAGTGAGTCAGGAAATTTTTGTACCGATCCATCCGTTTTTCGGTGTTCGTAATCCAAAGCCTGAATGCACCGGCCACTGGGTATATAATATTTTGCTGTGGTTACTTTTAATTGTGCATTGTATGCGAGTTGCCGTGTGGTTTGCACCAATCCTTTTCCAAATGTTTTCTGACCTACCAGAATAGCACGGTCATAATCCTGCAAAGAACCCGCTACGATCTCTGATGCCGAAGCACTGCCTCCACTTGTTAAAATAGCCAATGGCATTTCTTTATCTACTGGATTATTTAGCGTTGTATACGATTTGTTCCATTCAGGCACCTTGCCTCGAGTTGACACCACTTCTTTTCCTTTGGGGATAAAGGCATTTGCAATGTTTACGGCTTCGTATAAAGATCCGCCAGGATTATCCCGCAGATCTAAAATCATTTTTTTTGCACCCATCTTTTTCAGTTTCAACAATGCTTCTTCAACTTCTTTACCTGCTCCGGGGGTAAACTCATCTAACTTGATGTAGGCGGTTTCTGCATCAATCATTCCCTGATAAGTGATGTTGCTTATCTTAATCTTTTCTCGAACGAGCTTGAATTTCAGATTCTCTTTTTGTCCCCAACGCTTCACTTCCACCACTACTTCTGTACTGGGTTTTCCTTTAAGAAGGGAACTTACTTCAGAGGTAGGCTTACCCTGAACATTTTTTCCATCGACAGAAATTATTTCATCGCCTACACGGATGCCACCTTTCTCGGCAGGAAATCCGATATACGGATTGGTGATCACTGTCTTCTTATTAACTACACCAATCAGCGCACCTACACCTGCATACTGACCAGTGGTTTGAATACTAAATGCTTCCAGATCCTCTTCGGGAATGTAGTCTGTATAGGGATCAAGTTCGTCCAGCATTTCATTGATTCCCGTCTCGACCAGTTTTTTAGGATTAACATCATCTACATAATAAGCATTTACCTCCTTGAAAAGGGTTGCAAAAATGTCAAGGCTTTTGGCGATCTCGAAATACTTTTCACCTGTAGTGCGAAAGGCCAGAAAGGCACAAGAAATCAATACAACAATTCCTAAAATTATTCTCTTCCTGCTCATCATCTATTTTTTTACCTCCGAATCAAAATCCAATTTCCCAATTTTTTCCAGCACTAAAAAGAATTTGTTCCGCACCTCTGCAAAAGGCAGAATTGTTTTCGATGTATACAAAAACGCAAAAACACCTTTTTTAGATCCGTGTTGTATGACTTCTTTTTGCAATCGATATGCCTCACGGACGCGCCTTTTAATCAAATTGCGATCTACAGCCTTTGGAAAATTACGGCTGGATACTGAAATCAACACCTGAGGTGCGGTGGCTGCCTGATCGGGATTTAGCATATACACCACCTTAAAGGGATACAAATAAAAAGAGGAACCCCTGTTAAAGAGTTCCTGTATAGTTTTTTCTTTTGAAAGCCTTTCCGCTTTTTTAAAAGTAAACCTCCCCATGAGATTAAAATTAATCCCTTTTTTGGGGAAACTGCTTATTTGGTCTTAGGAGTACCTTCGTCAGATACGGTAAGCTTCTTTCTTCCTTTTCTTCTGCGTGAAGCCAATACCCTGCGGCCATTGGCAGTTGCCATGCGCTCGCGGAAACCGTGCTTATTGGTTCTTTTCTTTCTGGAAGGTTGGAATGTGCGTTTCATAGTCGTGTCTTAATGCCTCAATTTCTAAAGGGTTGCAAAAATGATCAGGATAATCGGAATTTACAAGATTAGCGTCCCGAATTTGCCAAAAGACGCTCATTTATTAAAAAAGGCCGGTTTTTAAGGCCGGCCTATTCAATGGTCTTACTGCAGGTTATTGAACTTTGAATATTGCATCATCCAAAACCGGATTTACTTCCAGGCTCGAGACCTGAAATCTGAGGTTCATAGGACCCTGACTCACCAGCACAGTATGTGGAAATTTAATTCCGTTTACATCTTTATAGTCCTGAAACTTTGTGGGAACTGCGATTTCGCCCTGTGGAGTCTTCATTTGTTCCATGGTTTGAATTTTCAAACCCGTTTCCCGGTCAAAATAATTCGAAATTTTCTCCCCAGCCGGAAATTGATATTCAACCACGTAAGCTTCCCTTTCTTCCACGGTTTCAATTGATTTAAGAACTGCTTTCACGTTCATTGCTGCCATCATGGTTTCTGGAACAAAGTAAGCCTCGAATAGACTCTTTTCTTTTGCCGCTGCATCTATCGGTGCCTTTTGTCCCATTTGAATCTCCACAACTTCTTTTCCATCCGTAATGCTCTTATTCATCACATTGCCCTGCACGGTAAGTTCCGTCACACTCTTGCCGGTTGCCTTCCGGGAATTTGTCATCGTCAGTTCCATTCCCTGAATAGAAGCCTTCATAGTGGTCTTGACACTTTTCAATTCCTGAATTTTTTTTGAACCACCCAATGCTTCAATGTAAGTGGCAATTACTTTTTCTGCCGTTAAGTCGGCAGGAAGAGCCGATGATCTGGCCGGCACATAATTTTCTCCATTGAGGTCAAAATATTTTACTTCACCAAATCTTTTCAACTTATCGGCCACATCCGTTGCCTTACCCACCACAACAATATGAGTATTGTCAGGACGAATATACTTCCCGGCAGTTGCCTGCACATCTGATATGGTTACAGCATCAATATACTTGAGATAGTTGGGGTAATAGTCTTTTGGCAGATTGTACTTTGCCGTGTTTAATGCAAAACTCGCAATCGTCTGAGGATTTTCAAGGGAGCGTCCAAAGGCACCCGATATCTCTGCTTTTGCGAGTGCCAATTCATTCTCTGTAACGGGCTGATTTACCATCCGTTTTAATTCCGTTAAAAACTCATACACCGAACTATCTGTTACCTCGTTGCGCACACTGGCAGAAGCATTGAAACTTCCCACCAGATTATCAGGACTCAATTGTGAACTCGCACTATAGGTATACCCGTGCTTTTCGCGAAGGTTTTGCATTAAACGTGCGGAGAACCCTCCCCCAAAAATATGATTGGTTACGCGGGCTTTGATGGCATCCTGGGTTCCTGGTTTCAAATCAACCGGGTACGTAATATTGATGACGGATTGCACCGATGAAGGACGATCGACAAGCGCTACATATGTTTTAGATGGCTCCTTCGGTTGGGTGTAAGCAGGATTTTTCACATCACCTTTTACCCATTTCGCAAAATACTTTTCGGATAAACTTTTTGCGGTCTTTAGATCAATATCACCTACAATAATTAAATAAGCATTGTTGGGTTTGAAGTAGGTATTATAATAATTCCTGCAGTCTTCAAGCGTAATGGAACCCACACTTTTCTCTGTAGTGAATAATCCGTACGGATGTTGCCTGCCATAAGCAAGCGCCCTGCGAACATTGCCCGAGATGACATTCGGGTTTTCCTTACCTGCAGCCAGTGATGAAAGTGTTTGTGTTTTTAACTTATCCATTTCTTCCTGCGAAAATGCCGGGTTGTACAGCACATCGCTCATCAGATCGAGCAACCTCGTGGTGTGTTTGGAAAGACTGGATGCAAAAATTCCACTTGAGCTGGTGCTTAAGTTCGCTCCTATAAAATCTGTCTCTTCATCCAGCTGGGCTTTTGTTTTTGTTTTTGTTCCCGTGCCCAGCAATGTGCCGGCCATCTCTACATAGCCTTCCTTTTCACCTTCATAGATGGGATCATTTTTAAGTTGCAGGGAAAATTGTACGCGTGGCAGTTTATGATTTTCTACCACAAAAACCTGCAGACCATTCTTCAATGTAAACGACTGGTAATCTCCAATTTTAATCTCGCGTGCAGGCGCAGGCTTGGGTGCCTTCGTGCGATCTACTTGTGCCTGTGTTGATACGATGACCACCAACAGGCAAACGAATACTATTAGTTTCTTCATAATCAATTATCCTTTTTGATTTGAGTGCCTTCAGGTTTGGCTTGTGCCGACTTGGGTAAGTACTGAAGCACCACCCTGTTTTCCCTGGTAAGATATTTTTTTGCTACACGTTGCAAATCTTCGCGTGTCACTTTCATATACCGGTCTATTTCTGTGTTGATCAGATTGGCATCTTTATAATATACATGATAGTTGGCCAGCTGTTCGGCAATGCCAACAGCCGAAGCATTTTGTTGCACAAACTGACTCTCCATCTGATTGCGGATTTTTTGAAATTCCTTTTCTGTGATCAATTCATTTTTCACTTTTTCAACTTCTGCATCCATGGATTTTTCAAGGTCATCCGGATCAATACCCATGTTTGCAATTCCAAGGGTGATATAAAGTCCTGGATCTTCCAGTGAAAATGGAAAGGCTGCAACCTGTAACGCCTTCTTTTGTTCATCTACCAGGGCTTTGTACATACGTGAGCTCTGACCTCCGCTCAAAACCGTACTCAACATATCCAATGCATATGAATCGGGTGTGCCTTGTGCAGGTATGTGATATGCCTGAAAAACCGCAGGCAGTTGAATGTTGTCAAACACGACATCACGTACTTCGGCTTTTTGATCGGGCTCTTTAACTGCCGGGCGCGGAATTGCTTTACCGCCCCTGGGAATGTCTTTGAAATATTTTGCAACGTGTGTTTTTGTTTGTTCCAGGTCAATATCACCTGCAATGGAAAGGGTTGCATTTTCAGGAACATAGAAAGTCTTATAGAATGAAATGAAGTCATCCAGTGAAGCGGCATTAAGATGTTCCATTGTGCCTATGGGTGCCCAACGATATGGGTGCACGGTGTAGGCCCTTTTGAAGATCTCCGTCTGAAAAGACATGTAAGGTTGATTGTCGATTCGCTGACGCTTTTCTTCCTTTACCACTTCGCGTTGCGTATCTACACCTATGGTTTCAATTTTTGCATGCAGCATGCGTTCGGATTCCATCCACAAACCCAGTTCAAGCTGATTGGACGGCAGCACTTCATAATAGAAGGTGCGGTCGTGGGAAGTATTGGCGTTATTGGTGGCACCTGCATTGGCGAGGTACTTGTCAAATTCTCCGCGCTTCATGTTCTCTGATCCTTCAAACAATAAATGTTCGAAGAAGTGAGCGAAGCCAGTGCGATTAGGGTCTTCATTCTTTGAACCCACATGATACAAGACCGACACCGCTACAATGGGCGTTGTGTTATCCTTATGAAGAATTACATGCAAGCCGTTGGGTAGATCATATTCCGTAAATTCAATTTTCCTGGCCTGGCCAAAGCCAACCGTAAGGGTGGTGAGTAAAAGCCAGAGGGTTAAGCTTGGTTTTTTATACATAAAATGCATTTTCAATAATTGACAACATGTTGTGGAGTATAACGGTTGAAGGAAGTCCTTTGTTTTCAAGAATCAGATTAACCAATTATTGCATAAAAGCAATAATCCTTAAACAATCAAATCACCCAAAAGTGTTTTCATCTGCTTCGGCTCTAACCGCGGACCCCATTGTGTTACCACCCTCGATGAAGCCAGTGAAGCCAGCTTACCGGCTTCTGCATAACTGTGGCCATGTGTAATCGCATACAAAAATGCGCCTGAAAACATATCACCTGCTCCATTCGTATCAATGGCTCTTACCTTGTAAGGCTCTATCTGAATGAAGGTGTCTCCATCATAGATTAACGCCCCGTTGGCACCGAGCGTTATTGCGAATCGTTTTGCACTTTGTAATAATTTTTCCCTGGCTTCGCTCAGCGAATTTGTTCCTGTGAAAATCATTGCCTCTTCTTCATTGCAAAAAAGAAGGTCTACACTGGCGCCAACAATTTCCTCCATCTGATTTGAAAAATATTTCACCATACTGGGATCAGAAAATGTAAGTGCTGTAGAGATTTTATTTTTCTCTGCTATCTTCTTGGCTTCTTTCATGGCCTCGAGTCCTTTAGGGCTTGCCACCAGATAACCTTCGAGATAGATGTAGGAAGAATTTTTTATGGCGGTTTCATCGATGTGCCCGGGCGATAGAAATGAACTGACTCCGAGAAAGGTATTCATCGTGCGTTCAGCATCAGGGCTCGTCATCACCAGACAACGACCGGTGTGGCCTTCAGGTGATTGTTCGTGCACCATGTTTGTTTCTACACCATTGCGCTTCAAATCTTCCAGGAAAGAATTTGCCCAGATCGTCTTTCGCTACCAGGCAGGAATAAAAACTCTTTCCTCCGAACTGATTGATCGCCACTACGGTATTACCTGCCGATCCGCCACCTGACATTTTGCTTTTTTTCATGTCGATGGCTTTCATCAAATGAAGCTGACGCTTTTCATCCACCAGGGTCATCAGTCCTTTCTCTACCTCATTCACTTCAAAGAAATCATGATCGACTTCGGTAACAATATCCACCAGCGCATTTCCTATGCCATATACATCGTATTTCATAAATCTAATTTTAGTCGGCAAAAGTAAATAAAAGTGCTGGAAGGCGGATAGGTATTTTCGGATTCTTGCCTGAGCAACAATAAACGGTTAGTATTGGACAACCAATTGATCCCAAAATAATTTTCTCATATGAAAAATCTGTTAGTTGCTTTACTACTCATCCTATCCCTTTCAGCCTTTTCGCAAGCCACCATTATAAAATGTGGCAATCTGATCGATGGAAAATCGAGTCAGTCACTTGGGAAAAAAGCCATTGTTGTGGAAGGGACAATAATCAAGGATATTATCGAATGGGAAAAGATTCCCGCCAAAGCAACCATCATTGATTTATCATCTAAAACGGTACTGCCTGGTCTTATTGATTGTCATACCCATGTGCTGTTACAGGGAGACATCACCGCTGAAGAATATGATGACCAGCTCCTGAAAGAAAGTATTCCATATCGTACCCTGCGTGCGAGTGTTGCCTGCAAAATTGCGCTCATGAATGGCTTTACTACCATTCGCGATGTGGAAACCGAAGGTGCCATGTATGCCGATGTGGATTTAAAGAAGGCTATCCATAACGGTGTGATTCCGGGCCCACGTATGTTTGTTTCTACGCGCGCCATTAACACGTATGGTCATTACAGTATTGGCAACAGCGCCTATAGCTGGGAGTTGCACATGCCTAAAGGAATTCAGGAAGTGAACGGTGCAGACGAAGCACGCAAGGCTGTGCGCGAGCAAATCAGTTATGGTGCCGACTGGATAAAAATCTATGCCGACCGCAGTTACTTTAAAAAACCTGATGGAACTTTTGGCAGCATTCCCAACTTCACGCATGAAGAAATTACTGCTGTTGCCGATGAGACTATAAAATCCAGAAAAATGCTGGCCGCTCATGCGATGACGCCTGATGGAATCATTTATGCATTGAAAGCGGGAGCCAGAACCATTGAACATGGTACAGCACTTGATGAATCGTGTATGGATCTCTTTGTTTCGAAAGGCGCCTTTTGGGTGCCTACGTTAACCGTGCTGGATTATGTAGCCGAAGGAAGGGCAAAACTTGGCGCCACCAGTTATCTTGAAATGTTTCAGGGTGTAAAACCAGCTTTTAAACAAGCGTTGTCGAAAGGTGTGAAGATCGCCTTTGGTACTGATGCCGGTGGATTTGACTGGCATAAAATTCCGCAAGCACGTGAGTTTGGTTTTTATGTGAATTACGGAATGACACCCATGCAGGCAATTCAATCTGCTACAACGGTTGCCGCTGATTTACTGGACAAGCGCGGACAGATTGGTGAAATCAGTAAAGGCGCTTTCGCGGATATTATTGCAGTAGAGGGAGACCCTCTTCAGAAAATTGAAGTGATGGAAAAAGTCGTATTTGTGATGAAGGATGGAAAGGTGGTGAAGCAATAATGTCTGGTGTCTGACTGCCTGGCAAATAAGCATAGACCGGCATGTCAGGCGTCTGACCGTTTCTCGCCTAAGCAGTGAGCATTCTGACGCCTCAGTTTCAGCGAATATTACAATACCAGAGCGTGACCTTCCTCAAAAAATTGATGTGAAAGAAATTCTATTTGTAATGAAGGATGGAAAGGGTGAAAAAAATTAATTCCCGTGAGGAATACTTTCAGATATTTGAGACATTAAGATAAGAAAATATAAAAATCAGATTAGAAGCCTCTTCAATTCATGATCCGATTCATGAATGGCTATAAAATTAGGTCCGATGAAATCCTCATGCTTGAAAGAGTATCCTCTAAACTCGACACTCCTGGGATATATTTTTCCAACCGTATATCCAAAGGATCTAAAGAAGTCATAGTAATCACATAGTAGTTTCTTTGAAGTGATATTGATATAGCCATACTCAAATTGAACGGCTCTTATTCTATTTTCCGTAAAGGATTTTTCAAACCCAACTAACGCATCCATTTCAGCGCCTTCAATATCTAATTTTAAGAGATCAATTGAATTTAACTGAAATTCTTCCATAAGGGTATCCCCTTTAATCACCTCAATGGTATCATGTCCAACAACAGAATAGCTCACCCCCTTCAAATCATGAATAGAAGCATGTTCATGTCCTGGATAAATATTAATCGTGATCTTCTTATCTTCCTTAAAAAGTCCTTTTTTTATAGCAAAAACATTTTCAATTTTTCTTTCCAAAAGGTTCCTCTCCAAAATTTCAAAAGTACTCTGAACCGGCTCAAATGAATAAATTTTAGCCTGTGGACAAGCCCGTCTCGCTAATTCAGCATAGTCCCCAACGTTAGCGCCTACATCAAAAATAGTTTGAGGATTCAATACGGAAATTCTCTTGAGTACCCGTAACTCACCGTTGGTTTCTGCATGGTGATTTCTATTTTCATAGAATCGATTGATCGAACGTCCTAAACCTGCAAACGGTTTAATCAAGACGTTATGGGAGTTTGACTTGGCAAACCGTTTTAGAAAATTCATCAACAATATTATTTAAAAGCAGGAGGTTTTAAAAATCCTTCGCTGGAACTTTTACTATCTTCTGAAATATTTAGTCACCTGCCTGAGAGAGGCCGATATCCTGGTTCCTGAAAAAGGGAATGTTCAAGCAGTAAGGTAAAGGCGTCTGACGGCTCCTCGCTTAAGCAGCATGCGGTCTGATTACTCCCTGTCAAATTATTTCTTTCCTTTCGCCTGAATATTCAATGTGCGTTTAAACTTTGCCGCGCGATCTGGATAGTCAGTAATAAACCCATCAACATTCATTCCCTTCAATGCGAGCATGTCGCCTGGTTCGTTTACCGTCCATGGGATAACGCGCACTTTTTTATCATGCAGTTTTTTTACATCCTGTGAGGTGATCCGTTTAAAATAAGGACTATATATGGCCGGTGTGAACCCGAGATAATTCAGGTTTTCATCTACTGATTTTTTGTTTTCCACCAATGCTGCCAGCCGTACCTGAGGATATTTTTCATGCCAGTACTTCAGCACACGAAAATCAAAAGACTGAATAACCAGGCGGTCGAGCGGCAAGTATTGATCTACGAGATTAAATACCATATCTGAAAACACTTCAGGCTTCGGATGAAAGCTATTATCACCCTCCGGCATGGTTTTGATTTCAATACTGTAGTCAACTTCATAACGCGTATAATTCTTAATATGATTTTCTACTGCTACAATCACATCGCTGAGTAAAGGCTTGGCTACAGACATCTTTTCTTGTTGTGGAAAATTGACATTACCCTTCGAACCGCAGTCCCATTGCTTCACCTGTTCATACGTCATCAGATAGATATTATTCTTCCTTTCTGATTTTACATCAATAGCATTACCGGATGGATTTGTACATATTGAAGCAGACATCCACGGTTCATGCGATAACACGAGCTGCCCGTCTTTCGTAACCGCCAGGTCCATTTCTACGGTAGTCACACCAGAATCCAATCCAAGTAAAAATGCAGGAATCGTATTTTCAGGCATTAAACCTCTAGCCCCCCGATGACCCTGAACATCAAATTTCGGTATGTATGCCTGAGCGAATAGTTCTCCGCATGCTACCAATAGCATAAGCAACAGAATAATTTTATACTTCATAATGGCAAGATACTTGATTCTGGATTCTTGCTGACAGATTTCAAGCATAATCAGTTTCTGATCAGCATTCTCATGTCGTCTCCGTCATCTTGTCTGCGGTTGCCCATGGGATTTAAATATTTATTGCGGGCATAGGTAAAACTGAGCATATAATGACGGCCCTGGTTGTTCATGGTCTGTTGCTGCAAATAGTTTGAAATGTTATTTAAGGTTAAAGGATCAGGCTGGACAGACTTATCCATGTATTTTTGTACTACCCATGAAGAAATCCAGAAATGCACTGGCACTTGCCCTGATTGCAAGCAGCATTATACTTTTGCTTGCGTTGCAGATATTCTGGTTGCATTCCAGTTACGAAAATGAGATCTCAGACCTGCGTAAACAAACTAATGTAATTTTTAAAAACACGGTCTTTCAATTACGCGACTCCGTTTTTTTCAGTAGCCTTCGCCCCTATGCAGACAGCGTTCGTCAAAATATGGATCGGAGCAACATTAGCAGAACGGATGTAACCGATACCGTTTACCTAAGAAAGAAACCTTCTACTGTTCAGATTTTCATTTCCTCCGCAGGTGAAAATGATTCGCTTATCAATGCTATAAGACCACTTACCCAAAAACTGAAAAGTATGCAGCAGGGCAGTGATCAAAACTTTACTATCCGAATTGCTGCCGACTCAATCCACATGGATACACTTCAACATCATTTTGAAAGAAACCTGATTGAAGAAAATATAACGGCCACTCCAACGGTCTTTGAAATCAGGTTTAGCCGCTGGCAATTTAAAGGAAGTCCAAACCCGGGATCGCCACCTCCCATGCTACACCTTGAGCAGGGTGAATATCATATTCCATTTCCACCTCAGTCATTATTCAGCGATACACTAAGGGTTGACCCCGTTCGGTTAAATCCTTCAAAACTCTACGCAGCCCGGCTTACGGGTGTAAGAAGTGCCACTATAATAAAGATTACCCCACAAATATTATTTTCCTTATTTCTCACCTTACTCACAACGGCAGCTTTTGTGATTATGTATCGAAGCATACGCGCACAACAGCGGCTGATGGAATTAAAGAACGACTTTATCAGCAACATCACACATGAATTGAAAACGCCTATCACCACGGTGGGCGTTGCCATTGAGGCGATCAGGGATTTTGAAGCGATCAATAATCCAAAACTTACCAAAGAGTATCTGGATATTGCGCAAAACGAACTTAACCGGCTTTCCATTCTGACAGATAAAATTCTGAAGACGGCCATCTTTGAAAACAAAGGAATAGAATTCAGGCCAGAGTCGGTTGAAATGGATAAACTCATTGAACAGGTTCTTGCTCCCCTGAAACTCGTGTTTGAAAAACAGAACGCCCGCGTGACTTTTAAAAAACATGGAACTGATTTTTCCTTCATGGGAGGAGGTGTGCATCTGACAGGTGTTGTATATAATCTTCTTGATAACGCACTAAAATACAGTCTTGTCAATCCTGAAATAGAGATCACGTTAACAGAAGATTCAGAACGAATTATATTAAGGGTGAAAGACAACGGCATCGGTATCGCTTCAGAATATAAAAAGAAAGTGTTTGAGAAATTCTTCAGAGTACCTACAGGTGATGTGCACAACATTAAAGGTTACGGATTAGGATTGAACTATGCGGAGAGCGTAGTAAAAAGTCATAAGGGCACCATTGACGTTGAAAGTGAACCGGGTAAAGGAAGTAATTTTATAGTGACGTTACCGAAATAGTCGCAAATCAGGAGACCGATAGTCATAAAGAAATGCTGCTTCGGACTTTACTAAAATGAGCAAAGTCAAAATACTGTATGTAGAAGACGAACCGTTTCTCGGTCGTATTGTGAAAGAGAGCCTGGAGGTGCGCGACTTAATGTAGGTGGTAATGATTATCTGAAAAAGTCTTTAGGATGTAAGAGTTGATGTACATCACCAAGCTTCGCGATTATCTGAAAGAAGATTCTTCCATCGAGATCATCACCATTAAAGGTGTTGGGTATCATTTTGCGGTTGGATAACTCTTCAGACTGATCAATAAAAATAGCTTTCAGGCTTTCGGCCAGTATTGAGCCATTTTATTTCTCAGAAATGTCACACTCCTCGCAAGCTGATCCATCCCATCTACACCGTCTTCAATGCTGATCCACCCATTAAACCCAACGCGTTTCAGTTCTTTGAAAATGGCATCATAATCGTTCAGCCCTTTTCCAATTTCACCATGGCTCAGACGTTTCGCATAACCGGCAGCACCGCCTTCTTCTTTGCGCAAATCTTCAATTGTTCCTTCTTTCAGATAGCGGTCGCTTGCATGCATGGTCACTACCCTGTCAGATACACGATATAATAATTCAAGCGGATCTTCACCGGCCAGGTATGTATTGCTCGGATCGTAATTCACTCCAAAGTTTGGATGTTGTACCTGATCCACGAGTTTACAAAAGACATCCATCTTCTGTGCAAACTCGGGATACTCCCAGAAATCATCTTTGTAATGATTTTCAAGGATGAGTGTAATGCCCCGCTCTTGTGCATACGGCAAACATGATTGGATACATTCAGCGGCAAGCTTCACTCCCTCATCCATAGAAAGCACAGGCCTGCGTTGTCCGGAAAGCACACGGCAATAAGAGCCACCGAGTGTGTGCGTCATATCAATCCATCTCTTTTGCTTCGCAATTTCCTTTGCACGAAAATCTGCATCGGGATGCGTGAAATCAGGAGAGCAGCACATCATGGGAATCACTTTGCCATGATCCTCCACCTGCTTTCGGAAGAGTGGCCAGTTGGATTCTTTCTCCATTTCCAGAAAACCAGCATACCATTCGAGGCCTTCAATATCCAGTTGCACGGCCAGTTCAATCCACTCCGAAACAGTCATCGTTCCGTCTTTGCATAAGGCATGCATAAAGGCTTTGGGGAATGCGGCTAACCGAGGCATAAAAAATTGATTATTTATTAGCGTTGGGAATAGTAGTGACATCTTTTGGTGGATTGCGTCCGATAAACGGATGTTGCTCCAGGTCAACCACCTGACCACTTACCGGACCACTTTCATCTCCCAGCCAGTAAACAGCTGCTGCAGCAATCTCTTCCGGAAATAAAATTCTTCCGGCAGGAGCAAACACAGAAGGAATTTGCTTGTACCAGTCATCCGACAATCCTTGTTCACGCTTGCGCTGAATTTCTTTTTCAGTCAATACCCAACCCGGATTGATCTGATTTACACGTACACCATTTTCGCGGTGCAACGTGTCTCCGAGATTGCGGGTCATGGTCATGAGTGCGCCTTTGGAAATACTATAAGGCAAAAGATTTGGTTCACCGCTGTAGGCATTCACTGAACCAATGTTCAATACACAACCATGAGTTTTACTTAAATGCGGCAGGGCAGATTTAATCAGCGCAAAAGGCGCGATGGTATTAACCTCCAGCACATGACGAAAAAAATTCAGATCAGTAGTGTGAATATCCGATGACACAACTATTGCTGCATTATTCACGATGGCATCCAGTCGTCCATACGTTTTCACGGCCAGGTCAACAAGACGTTGTGCTGCACCTTCGGCAGCAATATCTTCAATATGTAATATCGCTTTATCAGATCCGATTTCTTTTACGACTGCTTCACCAAGATCCTGCTCAAGACCATGCACCACCACACGGGCACCTTCGGCCACACATCGTAATGCAATCGCTTTGCCGATGCCGGTGGTGCTTCCTGTAACAATAATTACTTTATTTTTAAGCCTCATGTTTGTGGGCGTGATTGAAAGCTATTTAACCTTTGCATTCTCATTCAATTTAATTAAGACAGCTCGTATAACATGGAGTTATATTTTGCCTACTATTGACTGCCTACTGCTTACTGTCTTCTGCCTACTTTTAAGAAAACTTAAACTGGCTTAAGAACACTCTTCACCACTTCGCCTTTGTGCATTTTTTCAAATGCTTCGTGCCATTCGGTTACCGGCCACACACCACCAATAATTGGTTTTACATCAAGCTGTCCGCTGGCAAGTAATGCGATAACGCGTTCCCATATAGGCCAGTTGTGACTGAAACTTCCTTGCAGTGTAACATTTTTCTGAACGATGGGGTCAAGCGAAAATCCCAATGGCTGTGGTCCCCATCCAACTTTTGTAATTTGTCCATTAGGTCGCACCCATTGCATCGCCATTTTTAACGTTGCACTTGCGCCTGCCGCATCGATAACAAAATCGGCACCCAATCCATCGCGTTGCCTTGCCCATTCTGTAGCATCGCCAATAATGGTTTCGCATCCATAATGCCTCGCGATTGAAAGCCGGTGCTTATCAGCTTCCAGTCCAACAATGGCAACTTCAGCACCGCATAACCTGGCCATAGCTGCACATAAAATTCCGATGGTGCCCGGGCCAATAACAATCACACGATCTCCTGGCTTTATCCGTGAGTTTTCTACTACTGAATTATAAGCCACGCAACATGGTTCGGTTAAACATGCCTGTTCAAAGGCAAGCATGTCAGGAACAAGATGAAGACAGCGAGCTGGCACACGCACAAACCGTGTCATCGCTCCATTCACTCCGTAACCAAATCCTTTACGCGTGGGGTCCAGGTTGTATAATCCCTGACGCGACATCGGATTATTGGGATCAATGACGGCAGCTGTTTCACTCACTACACGATCTCCTTCTTTCCAACCGGTGACACGTTTTCCAATTTCCACAATGTGACCACCAAACTCATGCCCCAGTACTACCGGATAATTTACTGGCCAGCTATGATCGGCAGTCCACTGATGAAGGTCGCTGCCGCACACTCCTACGTTGGCTACTTCGAGCAAAATATCTTCTTCGCCAATCTCAGGCTTTGTGATTTCGCGGATCTCCACGGATCCTTTTTCGGGAGCAAAGTTTACTACGGCTGCGGATTTCATAATTGCCATGTATTAAGATGAGTACTTATTCTGTTTTATGTAAAATATTTCACTATACAATTAACATAGACAACAGTTGATTAACTAATAATGATTGTCTGGTGCGAATCCCTATTGTCAATTTTTAATTGTCAATTGTCAACTACCATACGCATGAATTTTTTCGCAAATCATTCTCAAGGATGCTTCTAAATTACCATCTGCTGTCTTGAATGCATCGGCATCAATGGTGAGCGGAGCGCCAAGTACAACCAATGGCGCGCCATACTCCGGACAACGGATTGCCTGTTCGAGACTTAATCCACCAACAGCCTGAACAGGAATATTCACCGCCTGCACTACTTCACGCAGCTGATCCATCGGACTCGGCATCCGTTTTCCCTGAGCGGCAATGCCACGCCTTTCATCATACCCAATGTGATGTACTACATAATCGCATCCCAGCTTTTCGAGCCATCTCGCTGCCTCCACCATATCCGGACAACCGAGGTTATCACCCATTACTTTTATACCATAGTCGCGACCCGCATTCACAACACATTTGATGGTTTCTTCATGAGCACGCGCCATCACCACAACATGGGTAGCACCAGCCTTTGCCATCATCTCGGCTTCGAGGTAACCTCCATCCATAGTTTTCAAATCTGCTACAATGGGGACACCCGGAAAAGCTTCACGTAATTTTCTAACACCGTGTAAGCCTTCGGCAAGGATGAGTGGAGTTCCGGCTTCCAGCCAGTCTACTCCGGCACGCAGCGCTATCGAAGCGGTCTCGAGTGCTTCATCAATGTTGGTGAGGTCAAGTGATATTTGTACGACAGGTCTCATAGTAGTTTCCCTTATTAAGTTATCGAAAATGTAAAATCGCCACCATATTTTTTCATTGTCTCTGCTCCCGAAACTGAAGTAGTGGACTTCTTAACTACTGCTAATGATATCACTCTAAGTAACCTTGCCTCTTTTAATTATCCGGTTTCGAACATCAGTAACTTCCGGCTTTAGCCGGAAGTCTTCATGCTTACTACTGCCCGGCTTTAGCCAAATCAAATCCATAGCTTTTGATAAACTTTTCGTACTCCTCCGTGAAAGTAACTTTCTTGTGGTGTTCTTCCTGATTACAGATATAGTTTCGAACATTCTGGATGGAAGACTCGCTAACGGATGCAGCAAAATAGTCATCAGCCCAAATCAATTTAGGTGTAATCAGTTTTTCCCGGTTTGCCCAAAAAGCAGATTCTCCTTTTATTAGTTGAGCTACTTTGGATACAGTCTGGTCACCACCCAAACTCAGCAGGCAATGAACATGATCTGTATAACCTCCTAATGTGTCGATATAAATCCCTTTTGATTTCGCATTCGTACGTATATGTTCAAAGAGAAGTTTCCGCGTTTCACTGGTTAAAACCGGTTCACGATTTTTCGTTCCCCAGACTATGTGCACCAATATTTTTATGTAGCTCATGGTTATTTGGCTAAAGCCATCAATGCTATGTTTATCAATGTCCCGCGACTAAAGTCGCGGGTTAGTTACACCATTTTGCTGGCTGTCGCAAAATCGTGATCATGTTATTTCAAAGTCAATTTTTCCTGTCAATTGATTCCCTATTCATGAGTTTGCTTTCGGGTTAATTCTCATTAGTTATATTTCAGGGTATATAAATATAGCCTTATTATAAAAACAATTTTAATAAAACCCATTGCACATTTATTACCACTCAACAATTAAATGTGATATTGTGCCATCAATAATCACCGATGGAAGCGACCTTATTATATCAGAGTCATTGCATGCTGGGAGAAGGTGCCTTCTGGCATGAGGCGAGGCAAAGCTTTTTCTGGGTTGACATTGACGGTAAATGTTTGTTCGAATATGTCATCGAAAACAAAAAAGTAAACACCTGGGAGTTTCAACATCGCCCGAGTCTGATAACCCTTGATACGAAAGGCCAATTGGTAATTGTTTTCCAGGGAGGCATTGCACGATTTGATTTTCAAACCGAAAATCTGCAATGGCTTCTGGACATTGAAAAAGAAATTCCAGATCATCGCACCAATGATGGCGCGGTTGACAGTGCCGGCAGGTTATGGGTGGGCACGATGCATGTTCATTTCAAAAAAGGTGATGGCGTATTGTATTGTGTCGGCAATGATTTATCGCTGACAAAAAAAACAGAAGGGCTCACCATACCCAATGGCCTGGTCTGGTCACTGGATGATCGCACTATGTTCCATATTGACAGTCCTTCAAGAAAAGTACAAGCCTATTCGTTCGGCCCTAAAACCGGGGCAATTGTTTTTGAAAGAACTGCTGTTTCTATTCCACCGGAAACAGGCACTCCTGATGGCATGTGCATTGATGAAGAAGGTATGTTATGGATTGCCCAATGGGATGGCTTTGGTGTTTACCGCTGGAATCCGGAAAACGGAAAACTGCTCGATAAAATTGAAGTGCCCGTTCCCCAGGTTTCCAGTTGTGCGTTTGGCGGGCCCAATTTTGACCAACTGCTCATCACCACAGCACAGGAAAATTTCACTCCTGAATTACTGGCAAAGTATCCTGACAGTGGTAGTGTTTATACTGCCTTTCCAGGTGTGCGTGGAGTGCGGAAGAATTTATTCAGAGGAGAATAAACTCCATTCAACAATCACCAATAAATAAAAGAGGAATTACTTTTTTCTGTACAACTGCATAAGCACCTCTTCCTTACCGTCAATCGGTGGCAGTGGTAATCCTAAAATTTTCGCGATAAGAGGATACACATGAATATTCTGGAAAGGCACCAGTGTTATGCCTGATTTTATGTTGGGTCCTTGTGCATAAAATATTCCCCGCACATCAGTAGTTAATTCAGGATCGTAACCATGCTCCCCAACTTTACTTCCAATGCTGGCAGACTTCAAAAAACTATCTCTCGAACCTGCCCGGATATAATGGCCAGGCATTGCCAGTACCAGCAGATCACCGGCCCTGTCATTCTGATAGTGCCACCGCTCAGGGAAATCTTCCTTCTTTAAAACACGAACATCTTTCTCCTTCGCTTTCAATGCGGCATACACAGAATCTCTTTTCTTCAAATCTGAAAAATACAAATGAGTCTGTGTGCCGCTGTTAACCACCTTCACGGACGGATTTTTACGATCAATTAACTCATCAATAAAAACATAGGTCTCTTCCTTCACAGTAAGTTCATGCATGCCATGATCGGAAACTAATATCACATTCACCGGAAGTTTTGTCGACCCCACTCCTGCCATTAATTTTCCAAGCAATGTATCTGCTTTCAAAATTGCAATCCTTGTTTGTTCTGCACCAGGTCCAAAATCGTGACCTTCATGATCAGGAGAGGAAAAATATAATGTGATAAGATGAGGGCGTTCGCTTTCAGGTAGCTTCAACCAGTTGATCACCTGATCTACACGAGCTTGTGGATCACCCGTATCGTCAAATGGAAAATAATAATCAGGCCTGCGGGCCTCATCACTCATTTCTGAGCCAACCCAGTAATAAGAGGCCGACTTCATTCCATTTCGTTTTGCCAGTTCCCACAACGGCACACCTCCATAATAATAAGGATCAACAACAAGATTTTTCTTGAGCTTACCATATTCTTCCTTGCGCTGACGATCGTAAAATGAATTATCAACCAATCCATGGTTGCCAGGATGTAATCCGGTAACCAGTGTGTAATGATTCGGAAATGTCTTGCTGGGGAAAGATGGAATAAGTGATTCCGCCTGCGACCCTTTTGTAATAAAAGCATTGAAACTGGGTGGATTGAAGTTCTTCACATAATCATGGCGAAAACCATCAAAGGAAACAAGGATGACATACGATGCAGAATTTTGCTGAGCGTTTAAAAGAATGCACAGTAAAAGAAAAGGCAGAAAAAAAATAATTCTCTTCATGATCAATGTGGGACCTGTGGGGCTCGAACCCACGACCCCTGCCTTGTCGAGGCAGTACTCTAAACCAGCTGAGCTAAGGTCCCGTATGTTTTGGCGGCAAGTTGATTTATTTTAATTAAATCACATATCAATTTTATTTCTTTGATATAAAATGATTGTTAAATCACTGTCTATGAACAACGTTAATTACTGGATAAATCATCTTGGACTACTTCCTCATCCCGAAGGCGGGTTTTACAAAGAAACCTATCGTTCATCAGAAACTGTGGCTTCGACCGCACTGCCCGATCGCTTTGAAGGCGATAGAAATTTATCAACGGCCATTTATTTCTTACTGAGATCCGAAGACCTATCCGTTTTTCACCGGATTAAATCCGATGAGCTATGGCATTTTTATCAGGGAAGTACGTTGCTGATTTATGTGTTAAAACAAAATGAATTGCAAATTCACAAACTGGGTACTGATCTGGAAAAAGGTGAGTCGTTGCAAGTGGTGATTCCTGCCAATTGCTGGTTTGGATCTCACGTTGAAAAGCAAGATAGTTTTGCACTTTGCGGCTGCACCGTTGCTCCCGGTTTCGATTTTCGTGATTTCGAAATGGCCGACCGGAAAACCCTGATAAAAGAATTTCCCGGGTTTGAGAAGGAGATCATCCGACTCACCCGGGAAATTTTATGATGACTCTGTCAACTACAAATTACTTCTTAGTCTCCTTCTCGTAAATCACCACTCCGTTTGCTACGAATTCAATTTCTTCCTTAGGCTCTGTAATGGCCTCAATTTCTTCAGGGGTTTTCCCTGCATCTTCCGCATAGTGGCGAAGTGTAGCTACATCCGTAACCTTGCGTCTGGCGACTCCTGAAAACACTACCTCTTTACCTGCTGCGCTATCTTTCGGCACAAAAAATCCATAGTCTTTAAAGGTAACACGGGTTGATACGCCATTTTCATCCTGCACTTTCATCCAGCAACCTTTCATTTTACAGGTCTCTTCGATGGTGCCTTTCAACGTAAGGACAACAGAATCCTTATCAGCAATTTGTTCATCCAGACTTGCCAGTGCAAGTGCTCCATCTGTTGAAATGGCTTCGCCATAGGTATTGGTGATTACTTCAGGTTTAGTCTGGCAGGCAACCACCATGGCGGTGATAAAAAGAATACTCAATAATTTTTTCATGTGTTAGAATTTAAGACCACAAAGCTACTAAATCGGTTAGAATAGAAAATGTCCATCTGCGGAATGACACGTAAATCTAAAGAGATTCAGAACTTCAAGAGTTTCAGAATCAATCCATTGAAGAAAGTCTGAAAAATCGGATATCGGGGAGGTAGAGATTAAAAAAACCTTTGCCTCCTTCTACATTGGAAGGATAGTTTATCGGCTCCCCGAGAAATTCAACAAAACTGAACCGGTTGTCAACGCGAAGTTTTATGAAGCGATAATATTCTTCGCTGATGTTTGACAGATAAACCGCTATCGTATCTCCTTCAGAAAAGTCAGTTGGAAAAACGCGAAAATTCTCTGAATAGAGTTCCCCATCAAAAGCATCATCCGACAACAAACGGATAAATGCCCTTGGATTTAACAGCTGCTCTTCCAGATTTTGCTGGCGGAACCGTTGCACGTTGAGCATATAATAATTTTTGCCCGGCACATCCTGAAAACGGTGTGTTATCTGCGCGAGTGTATCATCAAATCCATTGAAAAATAATTCCGCTTCAATCTCATTAAAATTCACCTTCGGTTTTACCCTGGTAGAAGCGCGTACTTCACCCATGGTTGGACTGTTTACATACAACGTATAAATCGCACCAGCTTCCAGTGAATTTGTTAGTCCACCGTAAACACCACTATCAATAAAACTCAACGTATCTGTTCCTTGTGGTCCGGTGATCGTTACCTGTGCATCGTTGATTGCGATCTGATTCAGAAGCTGCTGCGGATCGCTGTCGTCACTGGCATCCAGCGCGCCAAAAGACCTGGTGAGTAAAACCACCAGTGACTGGTCTGTCAAAATCTGAGAAGAAACCACGATCTGTGGTTTGATCACCGGCACTCCTTTTACTTCCAGCGGATCGGGCAGGCACGAATAAAAAAGCAGAGAAATAACTGCCAGGCTAAAAATCCATATCGTCAATCGCTTACTCATAATTTAAATCCATAACTGATAAACGGGAGCAACCCGAATAACCCGGGTTGTTCATATTTAAGTGAACCATCAGGCTGCTGTTCTATATTTATGCCGATCGGGTTTGCCCTGTTGTATCCATTGTAAACACCAGCAAAGCATTGCCATTGAAATTTCTTTTCGGGCTTACTTCTCAATTTAATTCCCAGATCAAGCCTGTGGGTGTTTGAAAGTTTCACCTCATTAATTCCGGAATAGACCGGAATCAAATCGACTCCGGTGAGCGTAGGCGCAAACACAATGTACTGGCCTATCACAGGAGTAAACCGTGAACCTGAAATGAACTCCCACACACCCGATATTGCCCATCGTTTATTGAATGCATATTGGGCCACAATCGCTCCGTTGTGCCTGCGATCGTAACGTGATGGGAACCACGCTCCGCTATTGATTTGATCAAACTGTCGCCATGTCCACGAAAGTGTGTAGCTGATCCAGCCTGTTAGCTTTCCCGATTCTTTGCGAACTAAAAATTCAAATCCATACGCCCGGCCTCTGCCTTGAATTAGTTTTGATTCAAAGTCGGTATTCAAAAATAAATTAGTGCCTTCTTCATATCCGATTAAATGATTCATCGATTTGTAATATCCCTCCAAGCTGACAAATATATTTTGCGCAGGCATCGAACGTTGCCACGCTGCTGAAACCTGATGAGAAGTCTGCGGCCGGATGCTATCTGTTACCGGATACCAGATATCTGTTGGTGAAGACACCGCGGAGTTTGAAATGCGATGCATGTATTGCGCCATGCGCGAATAACTTACTTTGAGATTTTGATTTTCGCTCAGGGAATAGCGGGCTGCAAAGCGCGGCTCAGGTGTGTAATAATTTTTGCCTTTTACCATAGCCATTGAAGTTCTCAAACCTGTATTTAATTTCCATCGCGCTGCTGGCGACCACTCTCCTTCGGCAAATGCAGAAAGTTCATTCGCTACCCTTCCGCTTGTCTCACTGCTTTTCAACAATTCTGAAATGGTGCCCACCGTATTCACCACATTCGGACTTACCGCATGACGTGTCCACTCGGTGCCATACGTAATTGAAATATTTTTTTTGCCGATGGAATCTTTACGCAGTGAAAACCGCGCACCCAGATCTTCAATGTCAGACGTTGCCAGCAGCTCATTGTCTTCAAACACGTTGGTGATGTTATACCGGTACTTCGAGCGGATCAGTGATGTTCTGCGCATTCCAGCCGGTGATTCCATGATGTTTCCATTGAACCGATTGACTGCTGTTGCCCGATGAAAACCGGGTAAGGAAACCATCACCGTCACCATTGCGATCACGAAACAGATCAAGGATATCCTCTCCACTGTAATAACTCATGGTAAGGTGATCGCGTGATGAAGGTTTTAAAATCACCTTCCCATTGAGATCATAAAAAAAGTAAGGCAACTCTTGCTTCACCGCTTTTACTACCTGATCCACATAGGTTCTTCGTCCGGCTATCCAGAAACTTGCTTTGTCTTTTACGATGGGTTGCTCAAGATAAAGCCGGCTGGCAATCAGGCCGATGTCTCCGCTCAGATGTGTTTGCCGGGCTACTTCTGAGTTGGTCCTCACGTCAAGGATGGATGACAGTCGTCCTCCGTAGCGTGCAGGAAATGCTCCGTTGATTGCTTCAACGTTATCTAAAACATCGGGATTGAAAACGGAGAGAAACCCAAACAAATGACTTGTGTTATAGATGGGCGCATCATCAAGCAGCACCAGGTTTTGATCGGCTGCACCGCCACGTACAAATAAATCCGAACTTCCCTCCACACCGCGGATAGTGCCTGGTAATAGTTGCAATGTTTTTATCAGGTCTGCTTCACCACCCAATACCGGAATGGCGTTGATATCTTTCTGGGTGATGATCTGTGTACCTGACCGGGCAGACTTAAATAATTCTTCCTGATAACGATCGGAACGAACAACAATTTCTTCAAGTTCATTTACAACCGGTGACAGTACAAATGAAAGGGTTGTATCATGCCTCACAATCAAAGACTGAACATGTGTTTTATATCCTGTGTATGAAACCTGAACCGTTAACGGGCCTGGCTTCACTTTCAATCTGAAGTTTCCTTTTTCATCAGAAAGTGAAACCACGGAGTCTGGCAAAATGACAATATGGGCAAACGGAAGTTTTTCTTCGCTGGAGTCTCTCACTGTTCCCTGAATGGAAACTGCCTGACACAATACGGTCAGAGGCAAAAACAATAAAATTCCTATCAGGTTTCGCACAGTCTTCCAATAACTGATTTAGTAACAAGAAAATTACAGGATTGTATTTATTTGAAAGAAAATAATTTGTGACCCTTAATGCTGAATGAGCAGTTTGTATCTGAAAGAAGTCTGATTCACAGAAAAATTAAGGATATAAATTCCGGCAGGGAGATTTCTTACATCCAGTACAGTCGATTCATTTGCCTTCTCAATGGCAAGGTTCCAGGTTTTGCCAACGAGATCAGTCAGGGCTATTGACGATGTTTCCTGAGTTGACAGATAAACCCAGTCCTTTGCAGGATTCGGAAATATCATGGCCGTTTGATTTTCGTCTATACCAAGCACGGGGCTGAAAATTGCTGTATAAACAATATCATCCGCTGGTGTTGTTAAAGTTTGCGTGGCCGCACCACCATGTAACCATTCAGAAAATTCATAGTCCACTGCATCCTTGCTTTGCAGTGTTACTACGCCAATCTCTCTCTTCATTCCTTCCACACTTTCAATGATTGCTGGCGAAATTTGTGGTTGTCCATCTATGGTAATCTGCAATCCTTCTGGCGATGTCTTAAATGTCAGTATAGATTTTTCCGGATGCACATCCACCGAATCCTTGCCTGTATTTCCCTTAGCATCGGTTACCGTTAGTATGAACCTATACCACACATTGGCAGATGTTTCACCCTGGTCAGGAATATCGAATGTTCCCTCGCTGATACCTGGCCGGTCAGGCTCATCGTGTTTGTGATCATCATGATGAAAATTAATTTGCCAGCTCATGGCACTCGCTGGCAAGTCGCCATCTTCAGCATCGGTGCCGGCACCTGAAAATGCAAGAGAAGTTCCGGCAACATACAAAGTGTTTTCTGCTGGCGTAATAATCAGGGCTACAGGTTTTTCATCTGACGCAACGCTGAGCACTGCATCTTCGCTGATCGCCTGCCCAGCGGTATTGGTTACAATCACACGATAGTTGCCGGCATCTGTAATCTTTGTGTTGGTGATCGTGTATGATGGTTCAATGGCTCCGTTGATATCGATTTCATTCTTCTGCCATTGGTATTGAAGTGGAGCTGTGCCTGTAGCGATTACGATAAATAAAACCGGATCGCCTGCAGAAACACTGGCAGAAGCCGGCTGCTGGGAAATTACCGGAGCACTTGCATTGGCAGATGTGATTTTGTACAAAGCCTGTGCTCCCCGGCTCAGATAATAAAGATTACCATCTGGCCCAGTGACCAGGCTTAAACTTGTTGTGCCCATATTTGAAGCAAATAATGTTGCCATAGGAGTACCCGATAAATCCAGTGAATAAATCCAGTTGCTGCAATAATCCTGGAAAAAATATTTTCCAATATAGGATGCAGGATAGGTTGTAAACTGAGGATTGAAGAAAGTTCCGCCTGTTATTGCGCATCCTGTTGGTGCAGCCCCAGTATGGGCATAGGAAAATACAGGATTGGTAAAACTTGAATTTGCGCTTACTCCTTCAGCCGATGGCCAGCCAAAATTTCTCCCTCCTGTTGTTGCCTCGTTGATTTCCTCCACCGCATTTTGGCCCACATCGTTTACAAAAATTTTACCCGTGCCCGGTTGAATTGAAAATGTATAAGGATTGCGAAGCCCATAGGCCCATACCCGTTTGCTTTGCTCTGTGGTGCCTGTTGCAAAAAATGGATTGTCTGCCGGGGCAGATCCGTCTTTATTGATGCGAAGCAATTTGCCATGATAGGTATTCAGATTTTGTGCATTTGAACCCAGTGCATTATCACCCACCGCCACAAATAATTTTCCATCCGGACCAAAAGCGAGCGCTCCTCCGTTATGATTGGTGGCACTGCTCAGCGGATCAAGATTTAAAATAATCTGCTCACTTCCCGGAACAGCTATATCACCATTGGCAGTAAATCTGCTGATGCGATTAAATGGAGGAGTAACTCCTGATGCGGGCACGGTATAATACACATAGAGATATTGATTCGTTAGAAAATCCGGATCAAAGGCAAGGCCAATGAGGCCGCGTTCACCCGATGAATTTACTGTAAGCGAAATAAATGGAGCGGCAAGCAAAGCTCCATTTTTGATAACACGCAAAGCTCCTGTTTGCTGTGCTACAAAAATTCTTCCGTCAGGCGCGAAGTCCATGACCGTTGGCGATGCTATTGTTCCTCCTACCTGAACACGTGCAAAACCCGGCAGCAGAGTTTGAGCAGATACCGATCCATACAGCAGGCTGAAGATTAAAAATACTGAAAACTTCATCTGCCGAATTTAGTGAATCTGACTTAGACCTGATTTACGATTTATCGAAAAATGAGAAGCTGCATAGAATTTATGCAAACATGAATGGCTATCTTTTTTCCAATCGAATACAGCGGACTATTTCCCAGCCTCGCTGTTCAAATAATAACTAAGAGCACCAGAAGGGCATTTTTTTATCTGATCGATGATCTGTTCTGTCGTGGCGCCTTCGGGGGTAATCCAGGGTTTCTTTCTGAGGATCAAAAACATTGCTTAACCCCTTAAAACAAATGGCTGAGTGAATGCACATGGTGGGTTTCCATACGATGGTCACCTCTCCGTTGGTATATTTCTTAGTAATGTCTTTCATCTGTCTAAAATTCAAGTTTCATCTTTCAAATTCGAAAATAAATTTGAGATCACTAAAGAAAATTAAATCAAAATAGTGTCTATCTCAATCGGACTGGTGAGCACTTTATGAACGGGACAAGAGTTCGCAATTTGTAAAAGACGCTGGCGCTGATCTTCCTCCAGATTTCCTTCCAGCAGAATTTCTCTTTTGAAGATTGTTTTGTTGTCAATTCTTTCAGAACCTACCTCTACTTTGATTTTACTCACATCCCACTTCTTACGATCCACATACATGCGAAGAGTAATGGCGGTACATGAAGCGAGTGAAATTAACAAAAACTCACCGGGCGCAGGACCTTCATCGGTTCCACCCACTTCTTCAGGTTCATCTGCAATTATTGTTTTACCCGAAGCAATTAATTCAGTCCGGTAATGATCGCGTTCAATAATGGCAGTTACCATGTTTAGAAACTTTTGTTCATCACAAAAACCTCCTGCGTATAACGCTCACGGGGAGCTACCTCTCTCTGCTTTAAATTCTCTGACAAATTTTCCTGACCTCCCAGATATCCGATTGCCATGATTACGATGGGTTCATGCGTCTCAGGAATATTGAAGTTCTCAATCGCTTTTTGACGATCATAGCCACCCATCTGGTGAACATTTAATCCCATGTGTGTGGCTTGCATAGAAAGGAATGCATTGGCTGCACCCACATCATATTTCGCAGCAACATTTACTGCGCCATTACGGAAGTGTGTTTTTCTTGCCATGCTTAAAATAAGCAGTGGAGCATGAGACGCCCACACCCGATTACTTTCATTTAATACATTCAGCAGTTCATTATACAACTCCGGCTGATCGCTGGTTGCGTAAAGATACGCCCAGGGCTGTTCGTTCATGCTGGATGGTGCCCACCGTGCCGCTTCAAAAAGTGACTGAATCTTTTCCTGTTCTATTGGCTGTGAAGAATAAGCCCTGCGACTTCTTCTTTGTTCTATCAGATCCACAACAGGGTATTCAAGCTGATTCGATTTTTGCATAGGTGCCACCACGGTTTCCATTATAAAAGAGTTAATTGTTATTACTAAACACGTAAAAGGATAAACAGTTTACTTACTCCAACGAGGAATTCCCCAAACTGCCAGAAATCCTGAAATTACATGCATAGGAGCAACTAAAAGCGGGAAAGTATCATCGAGAACAGTGCCGTCCGGTAATTGAGGATTACTGTAAACAGGATAAAAACTAAACAACGTGAAGGCAACCGCCAGACCAATCCATACCAGTTTGCCTTTGGGTATATATCGGACAAATACAAAATATAAAATGGCACCTACGAGCAAAGGAAAAATAGATGACATGGTAATTGCCAGTACAAACCCAGACGGAATAGTGGCACCGAGTGCATTGGCGATCAAACTCCAGATATTATTTAATCCAGCTCCGATTAATCCGGCAATGGCTCCTCCTTTAAGGGCTTTCAAAAAAGTAAGTTGATTTTCTGTTGACATAAGAATAGTTGTAGGTTATTGTTTGAGAGTCGTTTTGACGACTGAATTTATTCTTCAATTAATATTCCCATTTTTCCCATCTGGTAATCACGCATCGCTTCCATGATCTGCGTCTGGTTGTTCATCACAAAAGGTCCGTGCGAAACAACCGGTTCATTCAATGGCTGGCCACTTAATAATAAAACGCGTGTATCTTCAAGACCCTCAAGGGTTATTCCTTCTCCATCATTTTTGAAATGAACGATATGAAGTTCTTCCACCATGCCAAATCCATCCACTTTCAGTTTGCCATCCAGTAAATAAATCAACGCATTGTGATCAGCCGGAAGAACAATTGAAATTTTTCCTTCTTTCTTAAATTCAAGTGTGGCTGCATTGACAATGGTTTGTGATGGTATCGGACCTTTCACTCCGAATACCTCACCTGAAAATACTTTACCATGCACTTTTCCATCTTCACTAGTGAATACCGGTGCTTCTTCCGCACCAAGCGGATAATAGGCAGGCTGATCCATTTTATTTTTAGCCGGAGTATTGATCCACAATTGAATGATTTCCTGGCGTCCGCCAATTTCATGAATGTCATGCGGTGGGCGTTCGCTGTGAAGAATGCCCATGCCTGCATTCATCCATTGTGCACCTCCTGCATAAATGGTGCTGTCGTTGCCGCGGCTGTCGCGATGATGTACACCTCCTTTGAAAATAAACGTGACTGGAGAAAATCCACGATGTGGATGCGGACCAATACCCGCATGGTCAGGCTTTATATGTGATGGCGCTTTCACATCGGCATGATGCAATAATAAAAAAGGATCAATCTGTTGCACTTGCTGTGTAGGCAATGGTTGGCGGATGGGCATACCACCCATGTCAACCTTATGGGCGTAGAGCAAACGGGATACGGTTCTGTTTTTCATATCAGTTGTTCGTTATTGGTTGTTCGTGACGATGCGTGAAGAACAAACAACCGGCAACTTTTAATTCATGGGAACTTCCATCAGTAAAACTTCTGCATCACTATCGGCAACGATGGAAAGTTGTTCTGCATCCCACACACCAAAACCATCACGCTTGTTTAATGATTGTCCGTTGATCGTTACATCTCCTTCAATGACGAAAGCATATACACCATTGCCTTTTTGCTTAATGCTATAATCGGCAGCAAATCCTTTTTTCAAATTGCCGAGATGAAACCATGCATCCTGATTGATCCATACGCCATCATCTGTTTTGGACGGGCTCACGATCTGCTGCAATTTGTTAACCCGATCTTCTGGCTTGAATGTAATCTGATCATAGCGTGGTGTAATGTCTCTTTCTTTGGGGAATACCCAAATCTGCAGGAAGTTCACCTTCGTGTCTTTGTTCTTGTTATACTCGCTGTGATAGATGCCTGTGCCGGCACTCATGATCTGCACATCATTTTGTTTGATCACTGCCACGTTGCCCATGCTGTCTTTGTGTTCAAGGTCTCCCGACAAAGGAATCGAAATGATTTCCATGTTGTCATGAGGATGTGTTCCGAATCCCCTGCCTCCGTCTACAAAATCATCGTTGAGAACGCGCAGCATTCCAAAATGAACGCGCTCAGGGTTATGATAATGCGCAAAACTAAAAGTGTGACTCGTGTCGAGCCAGCCGTGATTGGCGTGGCCGCGTGTGCTGGCTTTATGCAATACAGTTTTCATACTGGTTTGTGTTAAAATGGTTAACAAAGTTACATACAACTGTTGTATATACAACTATTTTAACCGGTTTGTTCCCAGGCAGCATAAAAAGATCTTTTACGCGTACTTAGGAAGCTATTTTAATTGAATTTAGAAGCGGCATTTTACCAGGCAATCTCTTTGCGCGACCGATAGAATTTTCCTGTACCGGTTTTTTCGATGGTCGCTAACCACACCGCGGTATCGGCTCCTGTCTTCAACTCTTCCCGGGGCCGATTTTCCACCCATATCGGTCTTTACCCAACCAGGGTCATAGGCGTTGACTGAAATAGTACGACCTACCAACTCGTAAGCAAGGTGCCTGGTGATCGCATTCAAAAAAGATTTTGAAACACAATAGGCGGGCGACCATCCACCAACCGGATCAGTCATACTGCCTCCACCGCTGGAGGTCATAATGATTCTGCCACCATCTGGTATCAAAGATTGAAATACCCTGGTGACGGCCAGTTGCGCGATTGAGTTTGTTTGTATTGTTTGCTGAACCAAATCAAGATCAGTTTTCAAAAGAGACTGATCTTCTTTCAATAAGATCGCTGCATTATTGATCAGCACATCCAGTTTACCGAAGGTTGATTTCACTTTGTTACATGCTGCGCGGATGCTTTCCTCACTGGTGATATCCATCTGCACATAATCAACGGAGAGATTTTCTTTTCTTAAAAGAGCTTGCGCAGCTATTCCATTGGCTTCTACCCTCGATGTAAGTATTACTGAATGTCCTTGTGAAGACAATTGCCTTACTATTTCCAGGCCTATGCCCTTATTGGCACCGGTAACCAATATGATTTTCCTTCCTTTCATACTGCATGATTATCTTCCGCTATACCTTAACATTTGCATCACGTACATTTTTATTTTTTTCCTTCAACACCCAGTACAATCCATGTACGTTTGTTTTCCATTCGCGAAGAAAAAATACCATGATGATTTCCTCGATCAACTCAATGGTGGTGATGAGGCCTGTCGTATAAAACAACCAGTAAACAGGTTGTTCAAACAAAAACATGGAGCACATAAAAAAACCTTGAAGGATCGCGGCAATTTTTGCCAGGTAAGTATGATAACTACTCATCTTTCCATAACGGATGAATGCCGCTAATAACCTGAATAAAAAATAAACTCAGTGGAATCGCAAAAATTATCCAATGCTCTTTCAGGAATTCAGTTTTAGCTACTGCCAGGCCAATCACTCCGGCCAGGATGGTAAGATCATCTCCGATTGAATCCAGCTTTGCACCCAGCACACTGTTGGCGTTGAATTTTCGTGCGAGAATGCCATCGACTGCATCCGTAAAAAAACTAATGATCAGCATCCATTTGAAAATATCAAACCGATCCGTGAAAATCAAAATCAGCAAAACCGGAAAGGCAACCGTACGGTAAAGTGTAATTACCGTTATCCATTGCACCGCACGACTCGCATGTCGTAAATCAGAAAGGCGGGTAATTTTCTTGTCGTCCTGCATCTGTTGTTCAATATATAGAATAATATAATGAGAGGGGCTCATGTTTTTTCTTAATTTTCCAAACGTATGACAGCAGAGAAACAACGATTGATTGAAGATCGTGATCGTCAAAAAAAATGGCGAAAGTGGGGTCCTTACCTCACCGAACGGCAATGGGGCACGGTACGTGAAGACTATACTGCCAATGGAAATTCCTGGCAGGCAGTATCACACGACATGGCCCGCAGCAAAGCCTATCGTTGGGGCGAAGAAGGTATTGCCGGTATTTCAGATGATCAGCAACTGATTTGCTTTTCGCTTGCCTTGTGGAATAAAAAAGATCCGATTCTGAAAGAGCGTCTCTTTGGTCTCACCAATCCGGAAGGAAACCATGGTGAAGATGTGAAGGAACTCTATTACTATCTGGACTCCACACCTACGCACTCCTACATGCGCATGCTTTACAAGTATCCGCACAATGAATATCCATACACTCAACTTACCGAAGAAAGCAGAAAACGCGGAAAGCAAGATCAGGAATTTGAATTAGTCGATACCGGCATCTTTGCTGATAACCGATACTTTGATGTGGATGTGGCTTATGCCAAAGGCGATGAAAATGATATTTTAATTCAGATCAACGTCAGTAACCGCGGAACCGATGCTGCATCCATTGATGTGTTGCCTACCATCTGGTTTCGCAACACATGGGCATGGGGATATGATGCTTACAAACCAGAAATTTATCTCGATGACAAAGGCATCATGAAGCTGAGCCACCGCGATATTGGGTGCTTATTATTTATTTTGTGATAGCGACACTGAAGCACTTTTCTGCGAAAACGAAACCAACACAGGAAGACTTTACCAGCATTTTCAGCCCGGAAGTTTCAAGGATGGCATCAATGATTATGTTGTGTTCGACAATCCCGGAGCGATCAATAAAATTCATAAAGGAACCAAAGCAGCATTTCGTGCAAACTGGTTCAATTGATGGCGGACAATCTAAAGTAATTCGCTTGCGTCTCACTCCGCATTATGAGAATAAACCTTTTAAAAAGTTTGATGAACTGTTTAAAAAACGTAAACAAGAGGCAGATGAATTCTATGACGATCTGCAGAAGAAGATAAAAGATACGGATGAATGTAATATTCAACGGCAGGCGCTTGCCGGAATGCTCTGGAGCAAACAGTTTTATTATTACGATCTCGATGTGTGGCTAAAGGGTGACCCTGCCCAGCCACCGCCATCACCCGACACGAAAGACGGGTCGTAATCATGAATGGAATCATCTTCATAATGCCGATATCATTTCGATGCCCGACAAGTGGGAATATCCCATGGTATGCAGCCTGGGATCTCGCCTTTCATACCATCCCACTTTGCTTGATTGATCCGGAGTTTGCCAAACATCAATTGTTGTTGCTTACCAAGGAATGGTATATGCATCCCAACGGACAGCTGCCCGCCTATGAGTGGTCATTCAGCGATGTTAATCCTCCTGTGCATGCATGGGCAACCTGGCGTGTCTATAAAATTGACCGCAAACTTCAGGATGGAAAAGCTGACCGCAAGTTTCTTGAAGAGATGTTTTCATAAGCTGTTATTGAACTTTACCTGGTGGGTGAATAAAAAAGACATGAATGGAAATAATATTTTTCAGGGAGGATTCCTGGGTATGGATAATATCGGGGTGTTTGACAGAAGCAGCACACATTTACCAACCGGGGGTTACATAGAACAATCGGATGGCACCAGCTGGATGGCTATGTTCACGTTAAATATGCTGCAGCATATCGCTTGAGCTCGCTAAAGAAAATCCAACCTATCAAAGTCTGGCAACCAAATTCTTCGAACACTTTCTTTATATCGCTGGCGCGATGACCAACGTGGACAACGAAGGCATCAATCTGTGGGATGAAGAAGATGAATTCTTCTATGATGTACTACATCTGCCCAACAACGAGCGGATTAAATTGAAAGTACGTTCGATGGTTGGATTGATTCCGCTCTTTGCCGTTGAAGTACTCGATGAAGAAATCTTTCAGCAGATGCCGGAGTTTACTGCCCGGCTCGACTGGTTTCTGCAAAACAGACCTGATCTTGCCAACCTGATTTCCCGATGGGGCGATCGTGGAAAAAACCAGCGTCACTTGCTTTCATTGTTGCGCGGCCATCGCATGAAGCAATTGCTTAAAACGCATGCTGGACGAACAGGAATTTCTATCACCATACGGAGTGCGTGCGTTGTCACGTGTTCATCTTGAAAATCCTTATATACTCTATGCCAACGGCAGTGAATTTTCTGTTCGATACAAATCAGGAGAAAGCGATTCGTATTTGTTTGGAGGCAACTCCAACTGGCGCGGACCGGTCTGGTTTCCTGTAAATTTTCTGATCATCGAATCCCTATATCGGTTTCATCACTACTATGGCGATGATTTTAAAATTGAACATCCTACCGGTTCGGGAAATCTGCTCACCTTGAGGGAGATCGCGAATGATCTTTCCCAGCGAATGGTAAAACTTTTCAAGAAAGATGATCAAGGAAACCGGCCTATACATGGTGACAATACCATGTTGCAATCCGACCCACACTTTCGTGAACATATATTATTTCATGAATACTTTGATGGTGACACACGGCCGCGGCTTAGGTGCCAGTCACCAGACAGGTTGGACAGGTCTGGTTGCCAAATTGATTCAACCAGGATTGCCCGTAAAAAAAGTAAAAGACTAAACACCTTTTCGTTTATACACTCCAACCAGTTCACCAAAGGCGAGAATATGTTCACCCATGGCTTGCTCAAGCTCCTTCTTTGTTGTTTTTGAAGAAAGCTCAAGAAGCGTATCAAGCGCATACACTTTAAAAAAATAACGGTGAGTGCCTGAAGGAGGGCACGGTCCGCCCCACGCAATGCGTTTGAAATCATTCCAGCCTTGCTCACCGGGCACACTGTTTTCTTTGATATGATGGGTGATGGGAATATTCCACACCAACCAGTGAACCCACGTCTTGCCGGGAGCATCCGGATCATCTACAATGAGTACCAGACTGTGAGCCTTATCAGGTATTCCCTCAATATCGAGTGGAGGATTAATATCATTTCCTTCACACGTGTAGGTTGAAGGAATTGGTTGCATTGACCTAAAAGCAGAACTCGTGATGTGCAATGGCTTGTATTCGGAGGGCATCTCTGTAATATGCATAAATAAGTCTCAGGTACTAACCTTGGTTTTTGTTTTCTGAATAATATCGATGATTGCCAGAATAATGGCTTAAATATCGACTTTCAAGGTACCCCTGGCGATGATGAAAATCATGAATCCAGGTGATTGATGTTTCAGGGGAAAACAACTTCCCATACCTGGGGTCATCCGTAAGTTTACCTGATCGGATGATAGCAATGACAAAAGCTGTTAAGGATTGATAAGAAATTCATGATGCAGCCAAAGGTGGATTGTTACAGTTGGCTTATTAACTTTACAGTTTTTAAGACCATGACTATTCGAATCCTGATTCTTGCGTTGATTGTATTGTTTTCCTGTAGTGAGGAGATTACCCGCCCCGTCACCACCGTACCAACTATGTATTTTCCTCCTACTGGCAGCATCTGGGAAAGAGCAACGCCTGCCAGTGTTGGCTGGGATGAATCAAAAATTCCTGATCTGGAAAAGTTTCTGGAAGATTCGAATACTCGTGCATTAATTGTGTTGAAAGATGGAAAAATCGTGATTGAAAAATATCTGGGAAAACAATTGATCAACACATCGCAGGATTTCTTTGCCACCAGCAACTGGTATTGGGCATCAGCGGGAAAGACGTTAACGTCTGCAGTGGCTGGTATTGCCGTATCGGAGGGAAAAATAGCATTGGATGCCAGAACTTCAGATTATTTAGGTGTCGGCTGGACGAGTTTAACGCCTGAACAAGAAAATAAAATAACTGTCCGTCATCAACTTACCATGACCACCGGACTGGATGATGAAGTGGCTAACAAAGATTGTACAGATCCGGCTTGCCTGGTTTACAAAGCTGATCCTGCTTCAAGATGGGCCTATCACAATGCGCCCTACACACTGTTAGATGGAGTGATTGCTTCCGCTACCGGAAAAACATTGAATTCATATATCAGTGAACAATTGCTTAATAAAACCGGCATGGATGGTCAATATATAAAAACGGGTGACAACAATGTATTTTATAGTACACCACGTTCCATGGCCCGCTTTGGTCTGCTTCTCCTGAACAGGGGGAAGTGGGAACAAACTCAAATCATTCCAGAATCTTATTTTGGGTTGATGACTACTTCCTCGCAAAACTTTAATCAGGCCTATGGATATCTGACCTGGCTTAATGGAAAATCTACCCTGATGATTCCGGGCTCACAAGTTGTTTTCAATGGTTATATCTCGCCTAACGCACCCAATGATATGATTGCCGCCATGGGTAAAAATGCCCAGTTAATCAATGTGGTGCCGAGCAAGCGGGTTGTCGTGATCCGAATGGGTGATGATCCCGCAACATCATTGGTGCCATTCTTGTATCAGGATGATTTATGGAAAGTACTAAATACGATAATCATCAATTAGTATTCTTACATGGGAATATTAATCGAAAAGAAGACCCTGTTATTCCTTAAAGACCTCGCTGAGAATAATAACCGCGAATGGTTTTCAGAAAATAAATCCCGTTATCTGCAAGCGCAGGAAAACATGATCGGATTTCTCGATCAGCTTGTTATTAAGATGAATCAACATGATCGCCTTGAAACACAATCAGGAAAAGAAAGCTTGTATCGTATTTATAATGATGTGCGTTTTTCCAAAGATAAAACTCCCTATAGTCCCCGCTTTGCAGGTAATTTCAGAAGACAAAAGCCCATGCTACGCGGGGGATATTATTTCTGGATAAAACCTGGAGAGTCTCGGGTGGGTTGTGGATTTACGCTATCCGAATGCTGAAGATTTATTACGAATTCGCCAGGACATAGACATTAATTACAAGGCTTGGAAACGTCTGCTTAACTCGAAAACAATTCAATCTGTTTTTGGAGATATGCAAGGAAGTCAGCTTAAAACTGCACCTCGTGGTTTTGCAAAAGATCATCCGGCCATCGACTTGCTGCGCTATAAACAATTCTGGTTTGAGCATTCATTCACCGACAAGGAGGTTTTGGCCGATGATTTTGCGGACCAGGTGAATAAAACCTTTAAAAGTATTCGTCCGTTCTTTAACCACATGAGTGAAGTGCTGACTACCGATTTAAATGGCGAAGACAGGTTTTAATTTCACTTCGTTGTTTCAAACATTTTATTGTTTCTGGATTCATTAAGTGTTTAAAATCAAATGAAAAATTATCTGATCGCAATCTTCCTGCTTACTCTATCCGGCAGTGTTGCTGGTCAATCTGAAATTGATTTGAAAAATCCACCTGCAGAAGCTGCCCTATTCGCTGATGGCTTCATCTCTACTCGCGATGAACGAACGCGACTTTGCCATTTCACCGGATGGTACAGAAATCTATTACACGATATCCACCCCTCAATCCACATTTCAGACCATTGTCTATAGCAGAAAAAATAAAAGTGAGAAATGGTCAAAGCCTGAAGTCGTTTCCTTTGCAGGAAAATTCAGCGATTTAGAACCAGCTTTCAGTGCTGATGGCAAAAAACTTTACTTCGCTTCCAACAGGCCTGTCGAAGGAAGTACGATCTAAAGATTTTGATATCTGGGTGGTTGAGACGAAAAGGAAACGTATGGGGTGAACCAAAAAATATAGGCACTCCAATCAATACTGAATCGGATGAATTTTATCCTTCCATCACAAAAAGCGGCAATCTGTATTTCACAGCTCAATATAAAGAAGGTGTGGGCAGGGAAGATATTTTTCTGGCTGCATGGAAAAATGATCATTATGAAAAACCGGTAGCTTTGGATACAGCCATCAACTTAAAAGGTTTTGAATTCAATGCCTTTGTCGATCCCGATGAACAGTTCATTCTCTTTACCGGCTATGGCCGTAAAGATGATGCAGGGCGTGGAGATTTGTATATGAGTTTTAAAGAGGCCGGAGGCAAATGGCTGCCCGCTAAAAATCTAACATTCTTAAATTCTGCAAAGCTGGATTATTGTCCGTATGTAAGTCCTGATAAAAAGATTTTATTTTTCACAAGTGAACGTGCTTTACTTACCGCTTCATTCGAAACAAAAACTACATACGATAAAATCCAGCAGATTAACAAAAGCACGCTGAATGGAAGCGGCAATATCTATTGGGTGAGTTTTGAGAAAGCACTAAATGCCATCCGGTAAATCTTCTACATTCTCCTCTTTAACCGACTGAGATTTCAAATGACTCATCACCGCTCGAAGTTTACCATAGCCATACTTTCCCCTGAGTCCATCGTATAAATCTTTCGAAATAAAACCGGATGGCAAATGTTCGATCACTCCGGTGATTTCATTCAACTCACTTTCATTCACTAATGCAGAAATATCCAGGCGTGCTGCTTCCACAGCCTTGCCGAGATGTCCTTCGATTGTACTCGTGACCAGCTCCCGTTCCTTGGCAATCTGATCGATTGTCATCCCTTTGTTAAACATCTCCAGGGTGATGTCGTAGGTAGTCGGGCCTTCTCCTTTTTTTGACTTACGGTCTTTTCGTGTCTTAAGTTTTTTTGCTTTTGGATCTTTACTTATCTGATTTTTCAGGATTTCCTTAAGTATAGCAGCGCGTTCTTCTGCCCTTTGCATAATTAGTGAACTGAAATTGAAAGCAGATTCACCTTTCATGATGCCTTCCGTAAGAAGTAAAGTGGTGTCCACCTCCTCGAGTTTTTTATTCAGCGACTGATCTAACTCACTTAAATGAGTTACATATGTTTTCATACGCTTTTGTTGCTTCATCATTTCGAGATGGCCGAGCAACAGCCGGATCTGATTGAAAAGAAACGACCGGTAATAATCTCTTCCCCGGGCAATGCGCTCCATCAACTGAGGCTGATCATTTTGATTTAACAAGTCGCTTAGTTGTCTCCTGAATGTTTCGGTATTTGTTCGCTGCGCTTCAATAGCATCCGCAATCTGCATGAGCACGGGTTTCATGGTTTGCTCACCAAACCCATCCCCATCCTGATCTTTCTGTACATACTGAATCTCTTTAAGCAAAGCAGAAAAATCAAATGTGTTGTCAAGTTGCTGACGAAGAAAAATGCGTTGCTTCGTTTTCATTACATCACCCAGCAAGTGAGGGTGATGATTGGCTTGCGCAAAAGCCGCCACTTGTTTATCCGTACTGATGACGGCAGGATTGATGCGTGTGCGAAGCACGAGTCCGTCCAGCGATCGCAGCCGCGACAAGGCTACATATACCTGACCATCGGCAAAAGCCTGGCCCACATCAATGATGGCTTTGTCGAACGTGAGCCCCTGACTTTTGTGTACGGTAATAGCCCACGCCAGTTTCACCGGATATTGTTCATAGGAGCCTATCACTTCATCTGTCAGGTCGTGCGTCTCTGATTCTACCGTATATTTTTTATTCTCCCACCGAACCGTATTAAGCGAATACTCCTCATGATTTCCTGCCATCTCAACCGAGTATTTCCTCATCCGAAATTTTCTTTACCGTAGCGAGTTTACCATTGAAATATTTTTTCTCTTCACTGATATCATTCCGTATGAACATGATCTGAGCGCCTTCCTTCAATTCCAGTGATGGCGAAACAGGATACATGCTTTCTGGAAAGTCGCCTTCAATATGAGCATCGAAAATATGGGAAGGTGTTGTCAGATTTCGCAACTCTTTCTGATTCAACTCATCAGCCTTGTAGTTGTGCGTAGTGAGTGTGATTACTTCTTTTAGCTCTCCGATTTCATCAGGTGATTTATAATGCTGATTAAGCGTTTCAATGTCCTGAGGTGTAACGGTGTTGTTACGAAGGTTATTCAAGATGTCGATAAAATCCTGCATCATGCTGACGAAATATTTTATCCAGTTCGATATAGACCAGTGGATCATCCTGCAATGCTTTCGCTTCATAAAACCAGGCGCTGTTATAATACCGACCAAGAATTTCCTGCTCCTCATTTCTTACTACGGGTGGCAATTGATATAAATCGCCAATAAACAAAACCTGTACTCCGCCAAAACTTTGTCTGAAATTTCCACGGGCTGCTTTCATGCGGTAGTCGATGGCATCGAGCAGGTCGGCACGCAGCATGCTCACTTCATCAATCACGAGTAAATCGATGGACCGCAAAACTTTTTTGCGCGCACTGTTGAGCGGATGTTTTCTCGCCAGCACGTTTTGATTAAGCACTCTTCCGCTGTCGGTCATGTCATCGGGCAAAAAGCGATCAGGTAAAAACGTAACGGGGGCAACAGAAATTGTGAGTGAATGGTAACTCCTCCTGCATTCAATGCGGCAATGCCTGTTGGCGCAACTACGATATAATTTTTGTGAGTGATGTCACCAATGTTTTTCAGGAATGTTGTTTTACCCGTGCCCGCCTTACCGGTTAAGAAAATATGACTTGATGTAGTGTTGATAAATCGTGCAGCCGTTGAAATAAAGTCTTCCATTCCTGAAGTAATATTAAAATTGATGGAAGTTACACGTAGAAAAGTTATGCATTGACTGCCTGTCGATCTTCCTTTACCTGCCGGGCCAGTGAAAATGTAATTACAGTAGATACTATAAACCAGGCGAACAGAACAATATTAACACCTGATACATAGTTTACCAATTCCAAACCAGTCGCCTTGCTGAACAAGAATATAAATACCCAGCATATTCTTGATGGTCTCCCACACCCACGCAAACTGATTTTTATCCATTAATTCTGTGTAAGCATAAATGCAGAGAAAAATAAAAGCGCCATAGATAAACATAGCAGGAGCTCCTATATCGGCAATGTTGGCAAAAAGGTAGCTGATGAACAACAGCACCATAAACATCTGTACCCAGCTCCACACAAGTATTGAAGATGAAACTCTTGGGTGATACTTTTCAAAATGATATACATCGTTGATTTTATAAACCGGGTACTTGCTGACTACATCAGCCGGACGCCAGCCCAGGGGCATAAACCAGATACGCAGTTTATCCCACCAGCTTTGTGCATGCCACGCATCTTTGATGAGCAGCCACAAGTGCATGAAGTTTATTTTGATCGGGTTCCATGTGCGCACTGGTCGGGTTACACCATACACGGCAGGTGTATCATCGCGTTCTTCCTGAAAGGTGCCAAAGAGTTTATCCCAGATGATAAATATCTGTGAGTAATTTTTATCAAGGTAAACCGGATTGATGGCATGATGCACACGGTGATGTGAAGGGGTAACAATGATGTGCTCCAGAAAACCCATCCTGCCGATGTGCTGTGTGTGATACCAGAACTGCGAAAACAAATGCAGGGGCGCAACGATTCCTATCACTTCCTGAGGCACACCTAACAAAGCGGCCGGCAATAAGAAGATCGTGAATATTCTTACAATGGATGAAATGCTTTGGCGCAATGCGCAGGCAAGGTTATATTCTTCACTGCTGTGATGGATGATGTGATTATTCCAGAACAAATTATACTCATGGGAAATACGATGTACCCAATAGCCGGCAAAGTCAAGGGCGATAAATGCAATTACATAGGTTGGCCATCCTGAATCAATGGTTGTGATGGCAACTTTGCTGGTGAGCCATCCATAGGAGATAATAGCAACACTTAATCCCAGCACATCCTTCGTCACGTTGGTAATGCCCGAACTGAGGCTGGAAATCATATCGCTGACCGGCACCGTGTCATGGCCTTTATACCATCCATACCACTTTTCGAATAGCACCAGCAGCAGAAATGCGGGCATGGCAATGAGGAGTATTTTACCGTAAGCTTCCATCTGATAAGAATTTGCAGATGGTAAAGTTACTAAAAACAGAATTTGAAGTTCATAAAAAAAGAGGGGCTTACGCCCCTCTTCCCGTGTTCACCCACTAGCAGAAGAGTCTACCTCCCTCTTCCGTTTACGTTTACACTCACCATAACACCCTCAGAGGCTAATTTTACGGTGGTGATTATTCTGGCTGCTACTTTATAAGGATCTGCCGATGAGTTTGGTCTGCGGTCTTCCAGCCATCCTTTCCATTCATTTTCTACCGTGGCAATAGGAATGCGGATAGATGCGCCACGATCAGAAACTCCATAAGAAAAAGTATCTATGGATTGTGTTTCATGCTTACCGGTAAGGCGCAAATGGTTGTCGGCTCCATACACTTCAATATGTTCTTTCACGTAAGGAGCAAAGCCTTCGCAAATTTGATGGTAGATATCCTTTGAGCCACATTCCCTCAACAATGAGTTGGAGAAATTAGCATGCATACCCGATCCGTTCCAGTCTGTCTGGCCCAGTGGTTTGCAATGCCAGTTAATGGACACACCATATTTTTCTGCTGTGCGCTCGAGTAGATAACGTGCTACCCAAACCTGATCACCGGCTTCTTTTGCACCTTTTGCAAACACCTGAAATTCCCACTGACCCGGAGCAACTTCTGCGTTGATTCCTTCTACATTGATGCCTGCTGTTAAACAATAAGTCGAGATGTTCTTCAACGATTTCACGTCCATATGCATTCTTTGCACCGACAGAGCAATAATAAGGTCCTTGCGGGGAAGGATAACCTTGTTCAGGGAAGCCAAGCGGTTTGTTGGTTTTTATATCCCACAGGAAATATTCCTGCTCAAATCCAAACCAGAAATCTTTATCGTCATCTTCAATGGTAGCGCGACCATTGGAAGGATGAGGTGTTCCATCTGAACTTAATACTTCGCACATGACGAGATAACCGTCTTTGCGTGCCGGATCAGGAAATAAAGAAACGGGTTGCAACAAACAATCAGATGAACCTCCGGGCGCTTGCTCCGTAGAACTTCCATCAAACGACCACATCGGGCAGCCGTCTAATGTTCCGTCAAAGTTTCTGATGATTTTTGTTTTGCTTCTCAGGCTTTGGGTAGGTGTATAACCATCCAGCCAGATGTATTCAAGTTTTGCTTTTGACATACGGTAGGTTTAGTTAGTTGATAGTTTTATTTGTGTTGTCAGTGAGCCTGCCTGTCGGCAGACAGGCTTCTCTAAACAAGGCCAAGGTTAAGACAAGCTCATACCTGACAAGATTTTGATTTAGAATTTATAAACTGCCGCCAGGCTGAGTGATGGCATGATGTCTGTTGTTTCTGTTCCTTTGAAGAAAGAAATCTCAGAGGTCTTGTCCACACGCAACTCAGGAATGAAAGTAAGACCACCCACTTTATAATTGCCGGACAGTGTAAAGGCAATTACGTTACCATCACCATTGGTATCGGTTCCGAAAATTCCCAGGTGTCCGTTCTTTACAGAGAAGTATTCGCCTCGCAATCCAAGGGCAAAACTTTCTGACAACGTAATTTTTGGATAGACCGCGATGCCAAGAAATGAACTTGGGTCACCCGTGGAATCAACAATGTCTCCGTTGGTATTCACTTCTTCACCTACAGCGGTACTTTGAGAAGATGCGTTAAAGCCGAGATAAAATTTTTCGGTGAGGTTAAAGCCCAGGGTAACATCCGCTTGAAAAAGTTTACCAGCAGATGCATTCAGAGGTTGTGTGCTTTCCGAATCAAGTGTACCATCCTGATCTCCGTAAAGGAAGTTGAACCAGATACCTCCTTTATCCGAAGTCTTTCCGATTTGAGCACCCAGCGTATAGGTATTGACCGGGTTGAATTCCACAAGATCCGTTGGATTCATCACTGCAAATTTTGCGACCAAGCCGTTAGCTGAAGTATAATCCAGGCGCGCCCCAGTGTGATTGAAAGGACCCCATGAGAATGTATAAGAAGTAGAGTAATGAAAGTTTACGGCTGGCGATATCACTTCGTAGCCCAGAAAGGTATTAAACTGACCAAGATTGAGAGTCAGTTTATCAGAGAATTTATAGAATACGAGTGCCTGGTTAATGATCGCCTGACCACTGGCAGATCCAAAGACGGCAGCCCTACCTCTTGGGCCAAACACAAGGTCAGCTATAAAGCCGGCTTTATCGCCACTATAAGAGGTAATCAGGTTAACCATTCCCAAGCCAAACCCTCTCCCATCATCGAAGGAAGTAGATGGAGCAAAGGCATCTGCGTTATATGCATTTTGGGTTTTGAACGATGTGTGAAAATACGTGTCTACCGATCCTGAAAAGGTAAACGAAGGTTCTTCCTCCTCTTTTTTGCGCAACTTCGGCAAGATCACCTGCTGTTACGATCACTTCGTCTTTTACTACTGGTTTGGTCACCGAGGCAACTACTATATTTTCTTGCGCAAAAGTCAGGTTACTGCTCATTACAACTACAAGCGCAAGACTCAATCGCATCAAATTCAGTATATATTTTTTCATAATTTTGTGTGTGTTTTTTTAAACAATAAGCTAAAGTGGTCCCGGCCGGGTATCTCACACCCTCCGGGACGCTTTGGTGATTTAAAATCAGGCAGCAGCTGCCTCACTTTTAATTTCAGCAGGATGCAGATTTTCTCCATGCTGGCTGAAATCTGAACCAATCAGTTTCTCTTCACTGCTAATCGTCATGGGAGAAATCAAATCGGTGATCTTCAAAATCAGGAATGAACCTGCTATGATAAAGGCGAGTGCAAGCACCAACGCAATCATGTGAACCTTGAAGAGGTTAAATTCTCCGAAGAGCAAGCCATTTCCGGTAGTGTTGGCTGCATTGACAGCGGTATTGAGCTAATAACCCTGTCATTACCATACCTACTGCACCACCCACTCCGTGGCAAGGGAATACATCCAGTGTATCTTCCAATGAAGTTTTAGATTTCCAATGTACGACTACGTTACTGATGATGGCAGCAATCGTACCGATGAATAAGCTGGAAGGAATCGTTACAAAACCAGCGGCAGGGGTTATCGCCACCAAGACCTACTACGGCACCGATACAAAAACCAAGCGCTGAAGGCTTCTTGCCACGCACGGCATCAATCAATACCCAACACAATCCGGCTGCCGCTGAAGCGGTATTGGTTGTTGCAAAAGCTGAAGCCGCCAATGGGCCTGCACCCAGTGCACTTCCTGCGTTGAATCCAAACCAGCCGAACCACAACAAGCCAGTGCCTAAAAGCACAAAGGGAATATTAGCAGGTGAAATAGCTTCTTTGATTTCCTTTTTATTTCTCAAATAGATGGAGGCAGCAAGATGCAGCAAAACCAGCCGACATGTGAACAACGGTTCCGCCTGCAAAGTCAAGCACACCTAACTTGAAAAGGAATCCATCAGGATGCCAGGTCATGTGTGCAAGCGGTGCATATATAAGAAGTGAGAACAGTACCAGGAAAATAATATAGGATTTGAAACGTACACGTTCTGCAAACGTGCCGGTAATGAGAGCCGGTGTAATAATGGCAAACTTCAACTGGAACAAGGCAAACAACACCAAAGGAATGGTGGGTGCCAGCGACCAGGGTTTTCCATCCAAGTACATTCTGGAACATGAAGAAGGAAGCAGGGTTTCCGATGAATCCACCAATGGAGTCACCAAACGCGAGGCTGAATCCAACCACGATCCACAACACACTGATTACACCCATGGCAATGAAACTTTGCAAGCATGGTAGAGATAATGTTCTTGGTGTTGATCATTCCGCCATAGAAATAGGCAAGGCCAGGGGTCATTAATAACACAAGGGCTGTGGCCGCCAGCATCCAGGCTATATCACCGGAGTTAAGTCCTTCGGTGTTAATTGCAGTAGGAACGGCTGGCATAAAAAGGGCCAGCACGCTGAAGCCTACTAAGAGTACGAGGTAGATAACCGATCTTTTCATAGGTTTAGTTTTAGGTTTACCCTACAATATTGATCTAATAGGGTCGAAATTTAACCTACTTTTAAATATTTATTATTGTATTCGTTTACGTAGGGTATTATTTTAAACCTATTTTCAATAAAACATATACTTTTTTATAAAATATGGTTACATATTTAACCTATGGATAACAATTTGATAGCTTTCTGATATTTTCACACGGTTTTTACCTGTCTCTGTATTGTTTCAACCGTTTGCACCAATTGTAGAATTCCTGTTGTATTTTGCCACAGGAGTTTTTTGGTTGCAGCGAGAAGGGATATTATGATAATGTACAGGAGCCTGCTTTTTTTACTTCTTATTATTTCGGGCGTTGTTCAGGCGCAGAAGTTCGACTTATTTGAGATTGAAAATAATGAATTGATCTGGCGATATACCTATGATCACCAGGGGTCAAAAGATAGCCTGCGCAGCGAAGTGGTATCGATGATTAAATCAAAAATCTTCACCCGCAACGTAGAGAGAACTGAAATTGGAAATAGTGGTGTTGGCTATTACGGTGAGATACAACATTACAAAGTGGATTGTAAGCGCTATGGTCGCAAGTATCAGAATACACCATTAATCTATTGGAGTGGCGAATGGAGCGGCAAATTTGCCGTAGAGGTGCGCGACAACGGTTATCGCGTAACGATCTACGGATTGTACTTTGAAAACCAGCGGCAAACACAATCTTCTCCTCATCAAAACAAATACTCCGCGCAAAGGATTCTATGTGAATGAGGTGTGGGATGAAGGCTATCCCAAATTCAAAGAAAATGTCGCAGACGATATGATCCTGATGAGTATGAGCTTGCGCGATGCTTTTGACATTAGTAAATACGTTACACCGATCAAAGGATGGTGAAATTAGCTTCTCAGCTTGTCAAGAATCCGGTTTAACTCTTTCGCTTCTGTTTTAGAGATTTTTCCCATCGTCTCCATCCAGGACGTCTGACCTAAATCAATTTTCTTTAGCAACTGTTGCCCTTTATCGGTGATCGAAATGTCTACTTGCCTTCGGTTATTCTCACAAGTGATGCGGTTCACAAATCCTTTTTGCTTCAACTTTTCCACCAGGCGCGTGCAGTTACTGCTTTTATCAATCATGCGCTCGGTTATTTCAGCAAGCATCATGGGCGCGGGAAAACTTCCGCGAAGGATGCGCAACACATTAAACTGCTCAGGCGTAATGGAAAATTTTTTTAAATAAGCCGCATTGATATTATACAGCCAGCTCCCGGTATACAATATATTGATAGCCGCCTTCTGATGCTCGTTGTGAAATTTCTCTTGCTTGATTTCCTGTTCAAGTGGCATAATTGATACAATGTCAATAATTGTAGATACAACATTACAAACAAATAAATTCTTTCACTTCAGATTTTCAGTGGATTTTACGTCTCGCTGAGTAATATTGCATCAGCACCACAGATTAACACCTAAAAACGAATAACTCCTTTTTGCTGATGATCAAACCCTTTGGTCGATTTTTGAAAAGAACTATTTTTTTTGCAAGACGAAGGTTGTCTGATAAACAATTCTTTTTGCTGTCATGCATTGCCGTTGGTCTGTTATCATCACTGGCAGCTATCATTTTAAAATTCAGTATGCACTACCATCGGCAAATGGGTGACGTACTACTCCAGCAATTACGAACAGTTTTTTCTCTTTACGCTTTTTCCAGCGGCTGGCATAGCGCTTACTGTCCTGTATGTGCAGTTTGTACTAAAAGGAAAATTTAAAAGAGGAAGCGCGGAAATCAGTTATGCCATCGCCAGGAAGTCCAGTGAGTTGCCATTGAATCAAACCTACTCACACATTATTACCAGCGCACTTACTGTAGGTTTTGGTGGTTCCCTTGGGCTCGAGTCACCCATGGTAAGTACCGGCTCTGCCATTGGTTCCAATTATGGAAGCTTCTTTCATCTCAGCTATAAGGACAGAACGGTATTGCTCGCCTGTGGTGCTGCCGCGGGTATAGCCGCAGCCTTCAATGCACCTATTGCCGGTGTGCTTTTCGCCATTGAGGTTCTGCTTACAGACGTAACCGTGGCTGCCTTCATCCCCATCATCATTGCTGCTGCTTCAGGCGCCTTGTTATCAAAAATAATTCTGGCAGAAGGAATCACGCTTTCCTTTTTACTGCAACAACCTTTTGATTATCACAACGTGCCTTATTACATCGCATTGGGGGTACTGGCGGGATTCGTTTCTTTATACTACGCCAGAACGCTGGAGAAAATAGAAACGAAATTCGGGTCAATAAAAAGTCATGTTAAAAAAATCATTCTTGGAGGACTTTCTTCTTTCCATTCTTCTGATCGTTTTTCCTCCATTGTTTGGAGAGGGATATGAAAGCATTAAGCTGCTGGCCAATATGAAAACCTCTGAACTCATCAAGAGCAGCATCCTAAATGATTTTATTCAGAATGATTTCGCTTTATTGTTTTTTCTGGGTGCGCTTGCATTGATAAAAGTAGTAGCCGTTGGCATTACACTTGGCAGTGGTGGAAATGGCGGCAACTTTGGCCCTTCATTATTTGTAGGCGCATACACCGGCTTCACGTTCGCCAGACTTATCAATATGACCGGTATGGCATACATTCCTGAAACAAATTTTACATTGGTTGCCATGGCTGGTATTCTCAGCGGTGTATTCTATGCCCCATTATGCGCCATCTTTTTGATTGCTGAAATAACCGGAGGCTATGCGCTGATTATCCCACTCATGATTGTGGCCGCTCTGAGTATTACCGTAGTGCGATACTTTGAACCTCTTTCCATGGAAGGAAAAAAACTCTCACGCCTGTTAAAGGTTTCGGTGGATGACCGCGATAAATACCTCCTGAGCAAACTCAACCTGCAGGAACTTCTTGAAACCAGTTTTTCAGTTGTAAAACCAGATGATTCACTTCGCCTGCTGGTGAGGGTGATTTCTATTTCAAGGCGAAATACATTTCCGGTGGTAGATAAAGAAGGAAAACTCACCGGAGTAGTTCATCTTGACAATATCCGTGAATTGATTTTCAATACTACTATTTATGACACCACATTTGTAAAAGAATTGATGACCGTGCCGCATGCCGTTGATGTGGATGAATCGCTCCACGATATCCTGAAAAAGTTTGATGACACCCGACAATGGAATTTGCCCGTGGTAAAAGATAAAATCTATTTAGGGTTTTTATCCAAGGCACGCATCCTGAGTGAATACCGGTCGGAGTTGATGAAAACTATTTAAATTCACTTCATGATTCTGTTCACGGCCACCATTCACAAATTCGCGAAGCAAGGTGAAAAAACCGGTTGGACATATATTGAAATCAGCGCGAGCCAGGCAAAAAAATTAAAACCCGATACCAGGGTTTCCTTTCGTGTGAAGGGTTCCCTCGACTCCTTCAAAATAAAACAGATTGCCCTGATACCGATGGGCGAAGGCAACTTCATCATACCGTTGAATGCGGCTATGCGAAAAGGTACCGGAAAGAAACTGGGCGATAAATTAAAAGTGAGCCTTGAAGCTGACGACAGTGATTTTGTTTTCTCAGAGGAGTTCATCGCATGCCTGCAAGATGATCCGGTAGCTTATGATTTCTTTCAGACCTTATCCGGATCACATCAAAAATATTTCAGCAAGTGGATTGACAGCGCCAAAACATCCGCCACGAGAACAAAACGGATCGTCATGGCCGTAGTTGCTCTTTCGAAAAAGCAGGGCTATCCAGAAATGATCCGGGCTAATAAAGGACTTTAAAGACCTTCTGTATAATCCACGATTCTATCCTGTTTCCTGAAAAGAATTTTAACCATATTTATAAGGATATCTGTTACTGAAAAATTCTTAACACATGAAAGATAAACTACGCAGCCAGGGTTGGTTTGGTAAAACCGGAAAAGACGGATTCATCTACCGGGCATGGATGAAAAATCAGGGTATACCCGATTATGAATTTCGCGGCAAGCCGGTAATCGGCATTTGCAATACCTGGTCTGAACTTACGCCCTGCAACGCACACTTTCGTGAACTGGCAGAATCCGTAAAGCGCGGCATCTCTGAAGCCGGTGGTTTTCCGGTTGAGTTTCCGGTGATGTCACTGGGTGAAACCTTGATCAAGCCAACAGCCATGCTGTACCGAAACCTGGCCAGCATGGATGTGGAAGAATCTATTCGTGCCAACCCCATGGATGGTGTGGTGTTACTGTGCGGATGCGATAAAACCACGCCTTCACTGGTGATGGGTGCTTGCAGTGTAAACATTCCAACACTGGTGGTATCCGGAGGACCGATGCTCACCGGAAAATATCAGGGCCGCGATATTGGCACCAGTGATATCTGGCGCTTCAATGATGCAGTGCGCTCCGGAGAGATGTCGCAGGAAGAACTCACCGTTGCCGAAGAATGTATGTGTCGCAGTCGCGGGCATTGTGCGGTGATGGGCACGGCTTCAACCATGGCGTGTATGGTTGAATCATTAGGTCTTTCCCTTCCGGGAAATGCTGCCATTCCTGCTGCCGACTCAAGACGAAAAGTGCTGGCGCAGATGTCGGGCATACGCATTGTGGAAATGGTGAAAGAAAATCTCCGCCTTTCGGATGTGCTCACACGGAAGGCTTTTGAAAATGCCATCATCACCAATGCTGCCATTGGTGGTTCAACGAATTTTATCATTCACCTGCTGGCGATAGCAGGAAGAATAGGTGTTGATCTTGAAGCTTGATGATTTTGATAAACTATCCGCAAACATTCCGTTGATTGCCAACCTGCAGCCTTCCGGAAAATATTTTATGGAAGATCTTTACTATGCCGGAGGTCTGCCCGCTGTGATGAAAGGACTTGACAAACTTCTTCATCGCGATTGCATCACCGTAAATGGGAAAACCATAAAAGAAAATTACGATGTTTCGGAAATTTATAATCATGAAGTAATTACCTCCACTGATAAACCATTCAATCCACTATCAGGTGTAGCCATATTGAAAGGCAACCTCTGTGAAAATGGAGCCGTGATAAAACCTTCAGCGGCCAGTCCGAAACTCATGAAGCACACAGGCAAAGCCATCGTGTTTGAAGACATCGATGATTACAAAAAACGAATTGACGATCCGGATCTGGATGTGGATGAAAACAATATTCTGGTTTTGAAAAATGTCGGTCCGATTGGTTATCCGGGCATGCCCGAAGTAGGCAACATGGCGCTGCCAAAAAAATTGCTGGCAAAAGGAATTCACGATATGGTGCGCATTTCCGATGGTCGTATGAGCGGAACCGGATTTGGCACGGTGATATTACATGCATCTCCAGAGGCAGCATTGGGTGGAAATTTTGCAATGGTGAAAACCGGAGATATCATTCAACTTGATGTTGAAAACGAACCTCATGCTTGATGTGTCCGCTGAAGAACTTCAGAAACGAAAACAAAACTGGAAGCCGATTCACAAAAAATATGATCGTGGTTATGTAATGATGTATCAGCAACATGTGCAACAGGCCAATGTAGGTGCGGACATGAGTTTCCTCAAGGGAGGTTCAGGAAGTGAAGTGTCAAGGGATTCGCATTAGTATTTGCAGGCGTCAGGCCGCACATAGCGGTCTGACGCCTTAAGTGAAAATTCAAACTATGAAACCATTCAAAAATCAGGTAGCCATTGTAACCGGTGCAGGCCAGGGCATCGGTCTTGAAATTTGTCGGCAGCTGGCCGCACAAGGTGCGAGTGTGGTGCTTAATGATATCGAAGTCTCTCTGGCAGAAGATGCAGCACGGTTGATTCAAAAAGAAAATGGAATCTGCATGCCTTATGCCGGTGACTGCTCAGATGTTGATTTCATTCAAAACATGGTAGATGAAGCGGTGAATAATTTTGGCAAACTTGATATCGCCATTGCCAATGCGGGCATCACCCTCTTCGGTGATTTCCTCGAATACAAACCCGAAGATTTTTCGAAAGTGATGAATGTAAATCTCGGTGGTAGTTTTTTTCTCGCACAGCTCGCCTCACGGCAGATGAAAGAACAAGGCAACGGTGGAAGAATTTTATTTATGTCATCCGTTACCGGACATCAGGCTCATAAAAACCTCGCGGCCTATGGCATGACCAAGGCTGCACTGGAAATGCTGGCAAAAAACCTGGTGCTTGAAGTATCGCCTTTTCACATCACGGTAAATGCCATTGCTCCCGGGGCAACCATTACCGAGCGAACTAAGAGCGATCCGGAATATGAAAACACATGGTCGCGCATAACACCTATTGGCAAGCCTGCTTCCGTACAGGATATTGCACATGCCGCATTGTTCCTGGTGTCACCTGAAGCAGGACACATCACGGGCCAGTCGTTAGTGATTGATGGAGGCTGGACCAGCGTGAGTCCATCTCCTTATTAAATCATTCTATAAAGTTGCCAGAAATGTTTTCACGTGCGCATTAAACTGTGCCGGGTTTTCCAGGTTGCTGAGATGCCCCGCTCCTTCAATAATGTGAAGGGATGATCCTTTAATCAAGGTCTGCATTTTAAGCGCAAGTTCTGGCGAAGTGATTTTATCCTCTTTCCCAACAAGAATAGATACGGGTATATTTATTTGTGGCAGCGAAGAACATGTTTCCTTTCTGTCGGCAAGGGCTTGCAGGGTGAGCCAAATACTTTCTGCGGATGTTTTCAAAATCGTATCCTTAATAAAAGTCACCTCATCTTTTTTATCAGCAAAAGAAGCGGGTGCAAATAAATTCTTCAAAGACTCTTCGGCATATACCGACAATCCATTTTTCTGAATGAAGGCTATCGTCTTCTTTCTTTTCTCGCGACCCTCATCACTATCAGCTCCGCACTGGGTATCGCAAAGAATCAATCCTGCAATTCGCTGAGGATGTTGCTGAATGGCGTGCAAGGCAATATATCCGCCCATCGACAATCCGGCCAGTATTGCCTTTTCAATCTTCAACGCATCCATGAAAAAGAAAAGATCATCGGCAAACTGAGCTATACTAAATTGAGCTGCTCCGCGCTCCGAATCGCCATGACCACGAACATCGTAGGCAATGACGCGATGAGTTTCAGTCAATGCATTCAATTGCTTTTTCCACATCTCCTTGTTGAAAGGAAATCCATGAATAAAAATTACCGGTATTCCGTCCGGGATACCTTCATCGAAGTAGCCTACATTAATTCCGTTAACCTGAATATTTTTCGCGGTGAATGTCATGGGTTTATCTGTTAGATTGAATTAATGAATTTTTGCTTGTATTACAATCATGCTCATCAGCAAAGCACGAACCAACCGCAATGGCACGTTTTAGTTTATGGCCTGACAAGATAACTATGATGGTTATATAAAGTTTGAGCATTTACTTACTCACTTTATCCCAGTATGGCCACACCAGTTATTTTATATCTGTGCAGATACATCATCGAAAACTTCTATGATCAATACCGGCTGTCTTTCATCGCGTCTCTCATTCCGCCAAACAATACATCCTGCACTCCGGCCTCGTTGAAAAACTTTTGTGGAAACGGAAGTTCTACTTTTGAAACTTCATTCAGCTCATTCATCACATCAACAGGAATTTCAAACGTCAGACATCCCAGCACATCTTCTACTTGAGAAACTTTTGTTGCGCCCACAATCGGAATCACGCTTTGATTTTTATGTTGTCGTGTCCAGTTGATGGCGAGTTGTGATGGGCTCACTCCCATCCGCTCGGCAACTTCCACTAACTTTTTTGTAATGGCTGTTGCACGCTCACCAAGGCGCACGCTGTTTTCAGCCAGTCGTCCTTTATCTCCTTTTAAATATTTGCCTGTGAGTGCGCCTCCGGCCAGTGGTGCCCATGGAGTGATGGTCATCCCATATGCTTTCGCCATTGGCAATAGTTCTGCTTCAACTGTTCTTTGAATTAAACTGTATTCAATCTGCAAGCCGATGAACTGATTCCATCCACGCAACTCTGCCATGGTGTTTGCCTGGCTCACAATCCATGCAGGTGTATCGCTGATGCCGATGTAATGCACCATGCCGCGTGAGATCAGGTCTTCCAGTCCTTTCATGATTTCTTCGGTGGGTGTCCAGCTGTCCCAGATGTGCAGCCACAGCAGATCAATATGATCAGTGTTGAGCCTCCACAAACTTTCCTTCACACTGCGCATCATGTTTTTGCGATGGTTGCCCGCAAAGTTCAGATCGCCACTGCGATCACGAAGTGAATATTTGGTAGCGACAACAAAATGATCACGGTCTTTGGCAATGAAGTCACCGACAAACTTTTCGGACGTGCCTTCTGTATAGCGGTTGGCCGTATCGATAAAATTGCCTCCGGCATTGGCATAGGTATCAAATATTTGTTTGCTGATGTCTTTATCACAGCCCCATTTCCACTCGGTGCCGAAGCCCATGGTGCCGAGGCAAAGTTCTGAAACGCGAAGGCCGGATTTTCCAAAGAGTTTGTAGTTCATATTTAAATTGATTTTTTATTTCACCTCTAAAACTAAATTTTTCTTCCGGCTAAATACGCGAGAATAGTAAGCCGATAGTGATGAAACAACTGCTGATCGTGATAAATTCAATTTTCAATTACCTTATCCCCTCCCGATGTAAGGCATTTGATTTGCCATCACAGTAATAAATGGAACATTGGTATCGAGTGGCAGACCCGCCATATAGACTACAGTTCTGCCAATATCATTTACATTCATGGTGGGTTCAATTTTCTGAGAGCCATCGGCCTGAATAATTCCTGCTTCCATTTTCTTAGTCATGGCACTGCTCGCATTTCCGATATCAATCTGGCCGCAGGCGATGTTGTATGCACGACAATCCAGTGAGATGGATTTGGTTAACCCGGTAATCGCATGTTTGGTTGCTGTATACGGAGCAGAATACGGACGGGGTACATGGGCAGAAATAGAACCATTGTTGATGATGCGTCCACCTATTGGATTTTGATTTTTCATGATTCGGATTGCCTCCTGTGCGCACAGGAAAGTTCCTGTCAGATTAGTATTGACTACGAGTTGCCATTCTTCCAACGTTAAATCTTCCATCGGTTTTGCAGGAGCTCCGACACCCGCATTATTGAAAAGCAAATCGAGGCGATCAAACTTCTTCAACGTTTGACTAAAAAGATTTTTGATGCTTGCAGCATTGTTAATGTCAGTGGGCACTACCAGTGTTCGTTCACCACATATGTTCGAGGTTTCAATCAGTTGCTCTTCACGCCTTCCCGCGAGGACTACGGTCCATCCATCTGCATGCAGTGCAATGGCTACCGCTCTTCCAATACCTGTTCCCGCTCCCGTTACAATGGCAATTTTATTATGCTGACTCATCGTTAATTTAAATTTATTTAATCACTATGCCCTCTTCGTTCATGAACGACTTAATAATTTCCGCAGCCGATGCATCTCTTACAAATCCCAGTTGATTTGCTCTGGCCGTTTGAAAATGCGGAGGCCAGGTGAGTACAATACTTTGCAGAAATGCATCCGGCTCATGGGATATCAGGCTGGTAACTTCTGCATTGGTAATCTGTTCCAGACTCTTGATCATATCCTGAATCGAAACGGTCAATCCAGGAAGATTGATAATCCGGTCGGGGCCGAGTATTTTTTCATCAAGGTTCGCAGCATGAATAAAATTCTGGATCACGCGCCCAGGAGATAAAATCCATACTTCTGTTTCGGGAGGTACGGGATAGGTTGCCTTCTTGCCATGTAACGGTTCGCGTATGATGGAACTTACAAAGGAAGAGGTGGCTGCATTGGGTTTCCCGGGTCGCACCGCAATAGTAGGTAACCTTAAACTTCGGGCATCAACAAATCCTCTGCGGCTGTAGTCATTCATCAGCAGTTCTGCCATCGCTTTCTGTGTGCCATAAGAACTGCGTGGCCTGGCACTTGTTTCATCAATAATTACTTTGGAAACATCGCCACCAAATACTGCGCACGAACTGGCAAATACAATCCGTGGATGAATGGCGAGTTGCCGGCATAATTCCAGTAGTTGCAAGGATGCATGAAAATTTACTTTCATCCCCAGATCGAAATTTTTTTCTGCCTCACCACTTACAATAGCCGCCAGATGAAATATTACATCGGGGTGCTGCTGAAGAACTTTTCTGATTGCTGCTTCATCACTGAAATCTGCTTTTATACATTCCAGTCTTGAATCTTCCGGCATATTGTCTGGAAATGCAAAATCCATGAGCGTCAGATGAGTAAGGTCACCTTGAACAAGACCTCCTTTCTCGAGTAATTCCACAGCCAACCTTTTACCTAAAAAACCGCCACCGCCTAAAATAAGTACACGCATATTGAACAAGTTATGTATTGAATAATCACTTATAAATCATCGTCATCTATCACACTAATGGAAACAGCCAGGACATCAACAAGACCTGAGTCAATCCTACCAGCGAGAGTATGGCGAGTAAGAAAGTCCAGGTTTTAATACCTTCCTTCTCTGTAAAACCACTCATGCGCACGACAACCCAAAAACCGCTGTCATTCATCCAGGAAATAAACAGAGATCCAAATCCAACTGAAAGTAAAATATAAATAGGATGATAGGTTAATGGATGAATTGCCAATTATAGCAGTCATGATGGCGGAAGCAGTAATCATGGAGACTGTTCCAGAACCCTGGGCAATTTTCATGACGGCAGCAATCATCCAGCCGAGCAGTATATACGATATATTAAATCCTTCGGTAGCATGACTGATCGCATCTCCAATGCCACTGTGTTTTATCATCGCTCCATAAGCACCCCCTGCGCTGGTGATCAGGATAATGATACCTCCAACTTCCAGTGGTATGGCAGCAGCCTCCCACAGTTCTTTTGATGACAACTTTTGAGTTTTAGCCCACAACAACAGCGCAATGAAGGCACCGACACTCATGGCAATATTTTTATTTCCCAGAAAAGCAATCCATCCCGGAAGGTCTCCTGTTACTCCCTCTACCATGGATGCCAGGCTGATCATAAAAAGCGGCACAACAACAGGCAGAACAGAAAGTATAAGCGAAGGCGGATTTTGAATCAATGTTACGTGCTTGTCTGTAACCCTCACCGGAATATTCAGTTTTTTATTGAGCCACCGGGCTACACCCAGCACAACGATGGCCGGGATTATTCCGGCAGCAAGGCCCGCCAAAATTACAGTGCCCAGCTTTATGTTGAATGTTTCGGCCATCATCAATGGTCCGGGTGTGGGAGGAACAATCGTATGAGAGATAACGGCCCCACCACCAATAGCAACCACATAGAGTACGAAGTTCTTACCCGTTTTAAGAGCGAGGGTTATCGCCAGCGGGACTAATAATAAAAACACGGTATCAAAAAATACAGGAATTGACAATACAAATCCACTGATGATCAGGGCAACTGCCGCTTGCTTTTCACCGAGTGTTTTCAACAACCAGTTTACAATCTGTTCGGCTGCTCCGCTTTCCATCATGGCTGTGCCTATCACAGAAGCCACCGCAATGACCCAGCCTATTTTGCCTACCATAATTCCAAACTCTGCCATGGGCAATTCAACCACCGTTACCAATGACTTTGACCAGGTATCAGAGGCAGTGCAGGAGACAGAAGTCCGACCAGTATGGCGGAAAGCATAAGCGCAATAAAGGGATGAATGCGCCATCGGGTAATCTGTATTATCACCAGTGCCACGCTCAACAGGAGTACTGCAAAGGGCCAGTAATCAGAATGAATAAGTTCTTGGTAGTAGCTGGTCATCAAGGGTTTCTATTCACATGTTTCTGTGACTTAACATAAATATAACCTCTTCTTCCTGTCTCCTCCAGCTTATTTTTTGGCAGATGATATTGTCTTAAAATAAAAAAGCCTCAGATTTCTCTGAGGCTTTGTGTGGGAGCTGAGGGGTTCGAACCCCCGACCCTCTGCTTGTAAGGCAGATGCTCTGAACCAGCTGAGCTAAGCTCCCATTATTTTATTTCTCTGAACCACCCCGACAGGTCGGGGTAAGCTCCCTTTTCGTTTAAGGACTGCAAAGGTAAAAGAGAATTGGAATTGTGCAAAAACTATATCCAAAGATTATTCCCTAAAAAAACCTTCGGGTGGTTAAAATAGTCAAACCCTTATTTGGTTTAATAGTTGTACGTATTTTTACAGCACCATTTTTTCAACTTGAAACAGCTTAAGAAGGTATTTTTTTATCTCATGCTCGCCCTGCTGGTCATCGTGGCCGGGTTGATGATATCGGTGTTTCTGTTCAAAGACCGCATCATTCAGCAGTTTGTGAGCGAAGCCAACAAGAGCTTGAATACACCCGTGAAGATCGGAAAGATTGATGTTTCGATGTTTAGCGAATTCCCCAACATGGCGATCGTTTTCACCGATGTTTACATCGAAGACAGCCACCCGGGCAATTATCCACTGCTTACCGCAGACCAGATTTCGTTCAACCTGAACCCGATTGAAGTGTGGAAAGGAAATTATTCCATACAGGGCCTTTCAGTGACGGGCAGCGAAACAAATCTGAAGATCAACGAAGTCGGGAAAACCAACTTCAATATTTTAAAAGAGACAAAAGGTGATGGAACGGGCACCGTGAAGTTCGATCTGAAACAGGTGACACTCTCAGGAACCCTCGTTGACTACCACGACCAGCAGGCCAGTCAGCATCATATTTTCAGCAGCGAAAAACTGATTGCCTCTATATTGGTAACAGGAGACCTCTATCAGATTGAAGCCGAAGGCGATGCAACAACCAGACAAATCGGAATCAACAACTCTGTTTTTCTGGCAGGTAAAAATTTTATCATAGACACTAAACTGAATTACGATGACACCAGAAAAGAAGTGGTCTTCAAGCCATCGTCATTGAAAGTTGCCGGCTCAGAATTTACCATACGCGGCAATTATCTCTTCAAAGAGAAAAATCTTATCAACCTGAAGGCAGAAGGAAAGGATACTGACATTCAAACGTTGTTATCTCTCATGCCGGAATCAACCACAGAAAAACTTAAAAAATACCGCAGCGAAGGCGATGTGTTTTTCAATCTTTCACTCGAAGGTGAAATCAGCGAACGGAAAAGTCCATTCATCTCGGTAGCATTTGGTTGCACCAATACAACGCTCTATCATCCTGATTATAAAACGCAGATCAAACACGCCAACCTGAAAGGTTCGTTTGCCAGTCCTTCCTTAACTGACTTTGCCAATGCAGAGTTATTTCTGAGTGATGTGAATGGCGAACTGAACGGCCAGATATTCAATGCCAACCTATCCATACGCAAATTCAATGATCCTTTCGTAACATTTGATTTTAAAGGAGATCTGGATGCAGCTTCTATATTTAACTTTTATCCCATTACCGATTTAACTGGCGTTGAAGGTTTTCTTTCCGCCAATATTTCTTTTGCAGGGCAAACCGCCCTGCTCAAAAAGAAAGCTACCGTGCAACGTGTAAAGACAAACGGAGCCATCATGATGAGTAAACTTAACTTCACCTATGGCACGCAGAAGATTAAGTTTAAAGATATCAATGGCACACTTCAGTTTAACAATCATGATCTGGCGTTAAGCAACGTAACTGGTCAATTCGAAAACAGTGATTTCCATCTTAATGGATTTTTTAAAAACATTATCACCTTCCTTCTTTTTGAAGATCAACCTATCGGCATCGAGACGGATTTAAGATCGGACTTTCTCGATCTGGATCAACTTTTCTCTATCGCATTTGGCGAAGAGAAGTCTGCAGGTTATCGCTTCAGTATTTCACCTGATGTGCAACTTAATTTTAATTGCGATGTGAGACGAATGAAGTACAAACGTTTCAATGCAACGGGTATGAAGGGTGATCTGCTCGTTAAAAATCAAGTCGCAGTATCGCGTAATATCACCATGAACACCATGGGCGGATCATTGATGCTAAATGGAATTGTTGACGCTAAAAACGCTAAAGCCATTGACGTGGTTAGTTCCTTTAAACTCAATGGCATTCATGTGGACAGTGTGTTTTATGTTTTCGAAAACTTTTATCAGGAGTTCATTCAGGACAAACATTTGAAAGGGCACGCGTATGCCGATGTAGAACTTGAGATGGTGCTGAACGAACAGTTAAAACTTATTTCTCCTACCCTGATAGCAGACATCAGTTTTACCATTAAAAATGGTGAACTCAATAACTTCGAACCGATGAAGAAACTTAATAAATACATTGATGATGAAAGCCTCAGTAAACTCCGCTTTGGTGATTTAAAGAACGAAATCCATATTGAAAACCAGACCATCTATATTCCCCAGATGGATATTAAAAGCAATGCCACCGACATTCGCCTCAGCGGCACGCACACGTTCGATCAGCGAATTGACTACCGCGTGGTGGCGCCACTGCGAAACAAAAAGAAGATTGATCCGGATGAAGCCTTTGGTGCCATTGAAGATGATGGAACCGGGAAGCCAAAGATTTTTTTAAAAATCACTGGCACTACCGACCAATATGAAGTGAGCCTTGATAAAGATGCCGTAAAGAAAAAAATTGCAGGCGACTTAAAGAAAGAAGTACAGGAACTGAAAGATGCCTTCAAGCAAAAAGGCATTAAGAAAAAGAAAGAACTTGAACTATCCGAAGAAGAGTTTGACTGGGAGAATTGATTGACCAAGCCGTAAGCTATGAGCTTTGAGCTACGAGCCAATTCTCATAGCTTGTGGCTCGAAGTTGAAATTTACAATTCCTTCGCTCTGTTCCAGTACTCATCCATCTCTGCCAGCGTCATCTCTCCCATCTTCTTGCCGTCTTTAGCCGATTCTGTTTCGAGGTATTGAAATCGCTTGATGAATTTTTTATTGGTTCGTTCCAGTGCTTCTTCAGGATCGATGTTGATGAAGCGTGCATAATTCACCAAGTGAAAAAAGTAAATCGCCAAATTCGGCCATGGCTTTTTCCTGGTTGATCGCTTCATTGGCTTCGGCATTAAATTCATTTTTAAACTCCTGCATTTCCTCCTCCACCTTCTGCCACACCTGTTCTTTTCTTTCCCAGTCAAAACCAACACCTCTGGCTTTGTCCTGAATACGGATAGCTTTTACCAGCGCAGGCAATGTTTTGGGCACACCTTCTAAAACAGATTTATTTCCGGTTCTTAATTTAATCTTCTCCCAGTTCTCTTTTACGGTCTTTTCATCGGAGGCAATCACATCGCCATACACATGCGGATGCCGCTCAATGAGTTTCTCACAAATTGAATTCAACACATCTGCGATATCGAAGGCCTTTGTTTCAGAAGCAATGCGCGAATAGAAAGTCAAATGCAGCATCAGGTCACCCAACTCTTTTTTCACTTCATTCAAATCGCCTTCGAGTATAGCATCGGATAGCTCGTAAGTCTCTTCAATTGTGAGGTGTCGCAATGTTTCAAGCGTTTGTTTCTTATCCCACGGACAGTTTTCGCGCAATTCATCCATCACGGTAAGCAGGCGATCAAATGCTTTGAGTTTTGCTTCGCGGTTTAAATCAGGGGCAGAAAGTGGCATTTTTTACTTTTTTAATACGGAATGTAAACTTAACAATTGAATGAGGTGTTGTACTTTTGTTGTCAGAAAAAATCGCAACTAAATCATGGCTGTTTTCCTTCTCACCATCGGAATATTCGGAGCATTCTTCTTGTTGATGTCAGTGCGCTTGTTGTTTGTTAAGAATGGCGAATTCCGCGGCACGTGCGCTACCCAAAGTCCATTCCTGGCGAAAGAAGGAATTACCTGCGGCTATTGCGGTAAAACTATTGGTGAAGGTGAGGCCTGTGGCGATCCTGAAAAAGCTGCTGAGATACAAATGCCCGATATCAAGAAGAAATAACTTCCTTGAATTACTAAGTTTTGCAAGCTCAGCTTATCGCTGATTCTAAACTCTAATTTTCTTAGCTTTACGGTCACATTTTAATTTTACACTGTGACCCTTATTAAATCTATTTCTGGCATTCGTGGCACCATTGGCGGTGCGCCTGGCGATGCCCTCACTCCTGTTGATGCCGTAAAGTTTGCTGCTGCCTATGGCACGTGGATAAAATCCCGCAAAGGAAAAAAAGTAGTCATTGGGCGAGATGCGCGACCATCGGGTGAAATGATCAGTCAGCTGGTTGCTTCAACACTGCAAGGTCTTGGGCTGCATGTGATTGATTTAGGATTATCCACCACACCAACCGTGGAGATTGCTGTTCCCAGAGAAAAAGCTGCGGGTGGAATTATTCTGACCGCCAGTCATAACCCTGTGCAGTGGAATGCACTAAAACTTCTAAATGAAAAAGGTGAATTTCTATCAGCAGCCGATGGCGCTGAGTTATTAAAAATTGCTGAGCATGATAGTTTTGATTTCGCACCTGTTGAGCAACTGGGAACTTACACACGCAACGATACATACATTCAAAAACACATCGACCTGATTTTAAAATATAAGCTCGTTGATAAGAAGGCCATTCAAAATGCAAAATTCAAAATTGCCATTGATGCGGTTAATTCTACCGGAGGCATTGCCGTTCCTCAATTGCTGAAAGCATTAGGTGTAAAGAAAGTAGTTGCCTTGTATTGCGAACCTAATGGAAAATTTCCTCACAACCCTGAACCTTTGCCTGAACATCTTAAAGTAATCAGCAAGGCAGTTAAAAATGAAAAATGTCATTTAGGAATTGTCGTTGATCCAGATGTGGATCGTCTTGCATTAATTCAGGAAGACGGAAAGCCGTTTGGTGAAGAATACACCTTGGTGGCAGTGGCTGATTACATACTCAGCAAAAAGAAAGGCAACACGGTTTCCAACTTATCATCCACCCGTGCTTTGCGCGATGTCACAGAAAAGCGCGGAGGCAATTATCAGGCAGCAGCCGTTGGTGAAGTAAACGTGGTTACCAAAATGAAAGACACCAACGCAGTAATCGGTGGTGAAGGTAATGGCGGTGTCATCGTTCCTGACTTTCATTATGGCCGAGATGCCCTGATGGGAATTGCTTTGTTCCTTACTCATCTTGCCAAATCAAAAATGAAAGCATCGGAATTGCGTAAATCTTATCCGGCTTATTTTATATCAAAAAACAAAATTGAACTGACTCCAAAAATCAATGTGGACGAAGTTCTTGAAAAAGTGAAAGCGAAATATGTGCATGAAAATATCAACACCATTGATGGCGTGAAGATCGATTTCGAAAACGAAAAGGAATGGGTGCACCTGCGCAAGAGCAACACCGAGCCTATCATTCGTATTTATGCGGAATCACAAAATGAAAAGAAAGCTGCCGGCCTGGCGCAAAGAATTATAAGCGACATTAAAGAAATCATTAAATGATTGGGTTCACTCGAAATCGTGGTTTCGGATTTCATAATTAATTATGGGAATCTATCTCGACAACGCTGCTACCACCCCACTCGATCCTGAAGTATTTGAGGCGATGAAGCCTTTCCTGCTTGAAGATTTTGGCAATCCGTCATCGATACATTCACATGGCAGAAAGGTAAAGGCTGCGATTGAATCGGCACGCAAAAAAGTAGCGGAGCTTATCAACTGTACACCTGGTGAAATCATTTTTACCTCAGGCGGAACTGAAGCAGACAATGCGATCATCCGGAGTGCAGTGGAAACCTATCCAATAAAACATGCTATCTCATCGGTGATCGAACACCATGCGGTTACGCATACTTTGAGCATGCTGGAGAAACAAAATATCATTCAGGTGCACCATGTACGCCTTGACTCAACAGGAAACGTAGACCTATCGCACCTCGAAGAATTATTAAAGGAATTCCCAGACTCACTGGTTTCGCTCATGCATGCCAATAATGAGATCGGAAATATCCTGGACATCGAGACAGTTGGAGACTTGTGTGAAAAGTATAAAGCCTATTTTCACTCCGACACCGTGCAAACCATCGGTCATTACCGGCACGACATGAAGAAATTAAAAGTGCATGGCATGGCTGCTGCCGCACACAAATTTCACGGACCGAAAGGTGTTGGGTTCATGTACATCAACAAAGACAGAAAAATACATTCCTTCATGCAAGGCGGTGCCCAGGAACGCAACATGCGTGGAGGCACTGAAAACATCTATGGCATCATAGGCATGACGAAAGCGCTGGAAATTTGCTATCGCGAAATGGATGCGCATACCTCGTACATCAAAGGATTGAAAGCACACATGATTGAAAAACTGAAATCTGCTGTGCCTGATTTAGCGTTTCATGGCGACTCCGCTAATCTTGAAAGAAGTCTATATACGGTTTTAAATGTTAGTTTGCCTGAATCAGAAGAAAACGAAATGCTTCTTTTCAATCTCGACTTACAAGGCATATCGGCATCTGGTGGAAGTGCCTGCACAAGTGGTGCCTCAACGGGTTCGCATGTGCTCGGGGCGATCTATCCCAATTCAAAACGTGGCGCAATACGATTTTCTTTCAGTAAGTTCAACAAGCCTGAAGAAATCGACTTCGTTGCAGATAGACTTTCCGAAATTTATAAAGTATCTGTTTAGCTTACCGCAAACTGGCGGCTTCCAAACCGCTTGATAATTTCCTTCTCCAGTTCATCACGATGATCAGGATGAGCAATATTCATAAGCGCAAGGGCACGCTGGTGTAAGTTCTTTCCATATAAATAGGCCATTCCATATTCTGTGACAACATAATGAACGTGAGCACGGGTTGATACGACTCCTGCTCCTTGTTTTAAGAAAGGAACAATCTTGGAATCACCTTTTTTGGTAACCGATGAAAGCGCAATGATTGGCTTTCCTCCTTCGGATAAAGATGCTCCACGAATAAAATCCATTTGTCCGCCTACGCCTGAAAAATGATAGGTACCTATGGAGTCAGAACAAACCTGACCGGTAATATCGATTTCAATGGCACTGTTAATTGCTACCACTTTAGGGTTAGAGCGGATCACACGTCCGTCATTTACATAATCTGCCTCTAAAAACGCGAAACTGGGATTATCATCAATAAAATCGTAAAGCCTTTCAGTGCCAAGCGCAAAGGATGTAACTGTTTTTCCACGATGTTTCTTTTTATATGCATTGGTGACGATACCATTTCTTATCAAATCAATGACTCCATCCGATAACATCTCCGTATGTATACCCAAATCCCTGCAATGACCTAATGTTTGTAAAACCGCATCGGGTATTGCACCGATGCCCATTTGCAGCGTGGACCTGTCTTCTATCAATTCAGCAATTCTTTTTCCTATTGTTAATTCGGCCTCAGAAGTGCGGGTTCTGTAATTTACTTCGGGCAATACATCATGAACCTTCACCATGGCATCCAGGCGGCTTACATGAATAAATCCATCGCCATGAGTACGAGGCATGTTGGAATTTATCTGCGCAATAATTTTTTTGGCGTACTTAACGGCAGATCTGGCAACATCTACGGACGTTCCCAATGAGCAGAAACCATGCTTATCAGGTGGTGATACATGAATCATTGCCACATCAATGGGAAGTATACCCTTTTCGAAAAGCCTCGATATTTCGCTTAAAAAAATCGGAATGTATTCACCATTTTCGCTGTTCACGCATGCCCGTATATTTTCGCTTACGAAAAGTGAATTGAAATAAAATCTCTCCTGAAATTCCGGCCTGGCAATATCCAGTTGACCCAATGTGCTTATGGCCAGCATTTCCACGTTGCGCAAATGATCTGAATTTTCGGCTAACGCTTTCAATAAGGTAAGCGGAGTGGCGGCACTTCCGTGGATAAATACTCGATCACCCGATTGAATTAATTTTACTGCCTCTTCGGCTGTAGTATACTGCATATTCATATCCCGAAAGGTAAAATGTGTTTTTGCATTTACATCTGACTTTGATCAGTTAATTAATTAATTTTAATCACATGGCAACACCCGTATTGGTTTCGTTTATCGGCTCCGGCAATCTGGCCTGGCATCTTGCACCTGCCCTTGATAATATGGGCTATGTGGTGAGGGAAGTATACAGTCAAAATCCCAATCATGCTGAAGCGCTCACAGAAAGACTTTATCAGGCTGAAGTAAAGGCGACACTCGATTTTTCAACAAGTGATTCAAGTGTTTTCTTTATCGCGGTGAGCGATGATGCCATCAGCGACATAGCCCGTGAAATTATTCTTCCAGAAGATGCCATCCTTGTTCACACATCAGGAAGCCAGCCACTAACACAACTTCAATACGCAGCAACGCAAAACCTGGGTGTTTTCTATCCACTACAAACCTTTTCAAAATCAAAAAAAGCAGACTTTAAGAATGTTCCCATTTTTATTGAAAGCTACACAGACGAGACAGAGAAAACATTGATGGATATTGCAGGAAGCATCAGCAATGAAGTACGAAAAATCGGATCGGAAGAACGCAAGGCACTTCATGTTGCTGCTGTATTTGCTTCTAATTTTTCGAACCACATGTTGACCATCGCACACGAGATCATGCAGCAAAACAATCTCGATTACGAATGGCTTAAACCACTCATTACAGAAACCATAAATAAAAGTATGTATATGGGCCCGGAGCAAGCTCAGACCGGACCTGCCAAACGGGCCGATTTAAATATCCTTGACAACCATCTGGAGTTTTTAAAGGAGCAGACATCCATAGCCGAGATTTATAAAGTAATCAGTCAACATATTATTGATACTCACTATGAAGGTTAACACTCAATTGCTGATTATACAGCCTTAGGAATTTACACAAAAACTTTCCGGCCATTTGTGCTATAAATAGTATTTGTCCGCTTGAATATGAAAGTTACACTTCTGTAAAAAAAAGAAAGTCAGGTTCAACACCTGACTTTCTTTTTGAATGGATTATCAGACTAATTTTTAAGGCAATGAAGTTGTTTGCACTTCACCCTTAATTGTCAACTGCACAAAACCACTTTCAACATTAGCGGTTACAGTAACTGTTTTATTAAATGTACCTGCTGCTGCTGCATTGTAGGTTGCCTTAATAAAACCAGATCCACCGGGCATTACTTCTTCTTTTGTCCAGCTGGGAGTAGTACATCCGCATGATGCCTGCACGTTGGTAATAATCAAGCGGAGTCTTTCCGGTATTGGTGAATTTAAATTCGTGGGTTACAGGTGTTCCTTGCTTGATTTTTCCGAAATCATGGGTGGAAGATTCCCAGGTAAAAGCTGCAAATGCTGGCTTTGCGGGAACCTGTTGTGCATAGGTTGTGCCTGCAATGGCTGCCAAAAACGCAATAATTAACAATTTTTTCATTTGATTTATCAATTTAGGTTTAAACTTAATTCCTTCTTTTGAACGATACAAACATCGTAATCAAAAACCACACCACCTGTTAACGAATGCCCAATAAATGTTAAGGACTTGTTAATCCGTTAATCTGCCTCTGAATACCTGCTACATTTGGATGGTGAACAGGCTTACACTCAGAATTATCATCATACTGGCAGCCGTCAGTATTGCCGGTATTACGGCTACCCAGATTTATTGGGTAAGGAAAGCTTTTGATCTTAAAGAAAATCAATTTAATCATGATGTGACTGCATCACTTACCAGCGTAGCCAGTAAAATTGTTGAAATCAACAAGACTCCTTCTGCTGCGAACAACCCGGTAAAACAACTTTCTACCAACTACTTTGTGGTGATGGTAAACGGACCAATTGACAGTAACCTGCTTGAATTTTTGCTGGTCACTGAATTTGAAAAACGCCTTATTACGGCCAACTTCGAATACGGGATTTACGATTGCATGGAGAAATGTATGGCCGGTGGAAATAAAATCTCTCCGCAAAAAATCAGTAACCGTCCGGGTATCACAGAATTGCCAACCTGGAATAATGATGGGTATTATTTTGGTGTTATGTTTTCGGGTGTAGAAGCAAACCTGCTTAGCCAGATGGGTATCTGGGGATTCTCTTCAATTGTTCTGCTGATTGTTATCTTCTTTTTTGTCTACACACTTTTTATCATTCTTCAGCAGAGACGCCTTTCTGAAATTCAGAAGGATTTTATCAACAACATGACACACGAGTTTAAAACTCCAATATCAACCATTGCCATTTCTACACAGGTTTTAAAGGATCCGGGCATCATTCAATTTCCAGAGCGTCTGCTCAATTATGCTACCATTATTGAAAACGAAAACCATCGCCTGAAGCAACAGGTAGAACGTGTACTTCAAATGGCACGTCTTGAAAAAGAAGATCCCGGACTAAAAAAGGAAGTGTTGGATTTTCACGATTTGATTCATGAAGCGGTAAAAAACAAATCCTTTCAGTCGGCAACTGTTTCCATTCAATTGAAACTGAAGGCCGTTCCGTCAAGGGTAAGCATTGATAAGCTTCACATGGTAAATGTGATTTACAATCTGCTTGACAACGCCATAAAATACAACAACCGCAATCCTGAGATACTTATTTCCACGGCTGATCAAAATGGAATGTTTCAACTCGAAATACAGGACAATGGCATTGGAATTCATAAAGACAATCTTAAAAAAATCTTTAAGCGCTTTTATCGTGTGCCCACCGGCAACCTGCATGATGTAAAGGGGTTTGGTCTTGGGCTCAGTTATGTAAAAGGGATTGTGGAGGCGCATTCAGGAAAGATTACGGTTATGAGCGAACCTGAACGTGGCAGCCGATTCATAATTCAATTACCTTTAGCTTCATGAGCGCTAAAATTCTGCTTGTTGAAGATGATCCCAGCCTTGGTTTTGTAATTAAAGATAACCTCGCCATAAAGGGGTTTGAGGTTACCCTCTGTGAAAATGGTGCTGATGGATACCAGGCGTTTCAGAATAAACCATTTGATCTTTGCATTCTGGATGTCATGATGCCAAAGCAAGATGGCTTCAGTCTGGCAAAATCAATCCGGGAAAAAAATATGCAAGTGCCCATTTTATTTGTGACGGCAAAATCAATGCTTGAAGATAAAATTGCCGGCTTTGAAAGTGGCGGAGATGACTACATCGTGAAACCATTCAGCATGGAAGAATTGCTGTTGCGTATTGGCGTGTTCCTGCGCAGAAGCAACACGTTAAACGGACAGGAAGAAATTTTTCCAATTGGCTCTTTCTCATTTAATTTCACAAACCTGACGCTTCATCATGCAAGTGAATCCAGGATTCTTACCCATAAAGAAGCTGAAGTATTAAAATTACTGTGTGAAAATAGAAATCGCGTTTTAAAGCGAGAGGAAATTTTAAAAGCTGTGTGGGGAGACGATGATTATTTCCTGGGACGGTCTATGGATGTTTTCATTTCCAAACTCAGAAAATATCTGAAGGATGATCCCAATGTTCAGATTGTAAATTATCACGGTGTGGGATTTCGCCTGGAAATAACGGTCTGAACCCTGGTAACAGATTGAGGAATCAGCTGATTTCTTTTACGGCAATATTTAAAGACAAATTAAAAGAGACGGTCGATCAGTTTATCAACGGTCATGCCGTCTGCTTCCGCCTTGAAATTTCTGACAATCCGATGTCTTAATACCGGCCTGGCAACTGCTTGCACATCTTCAATATCAGGTGAATATTTGCCATTGATGATCGCGTTGCACTTTGCACCCAGTACCAGATATTGAGAAGCACGAGGTCCTGCACCCCACTCAAGATATTCATTGGCAACTGCAGAACCTTGTGGTCCGGGCCGGGTAGCCTGACTTAACTTCACTGCATACTCCACCACATTATCGGCAACGGGCACTCTTCTTACAAGGTGCTGAAAGTATGATATCTCTTCGCCCGTCAATATTTTTTCAACATTGGGTAATTCATCTGCCGTAGTATTCTTAACGATGTCAACTTCCTGCTGATAGGAAGGATAATCGAGTAGGATATTAAACATGAATCGGTCGAGTTGTGCTTCAGGTAACGGATACGTTCCTTCTTGTTCAATTGGATTCTGGGTTGCCAGCACAAAGAACGGACGTGGCAAATCATAACGAACGCCTGCGATGGTTACAAAATACTCTTGCATGGATTCCAGCAAAGCGGCCTGGGTTTTGGGTGGCGTCCGGTTGATTTCATCTGCAAGCACAATGTTGGCAAAGATGGGGCCCTTTACAAAATGAAAGTTGCGCTCCTTATCCATGGTTTCTGCTCCAACAATGTCGGAGGGCATAAGATCTGGCGTGAACTGGATTCGTTTAAACTGTAAATCAAGTGACTTTGAAATGGTTTGTACCAGTAAGGTTTTGGCAAGCCCGGGAACACCTACCAGCAAGGAATGACCCTGACAAAAAATTGCTGTAAGAACGAGCTTAACCACATCCTCCTGCCCTACCACCACTTTTGCAATCTCACTCCTAAGCTTTTCAAAGGATTTCTTAAGAGCATCTGCCGCTTCTACATCATTCGAAAACACGTGCGCCATAGTTAGTCTTTGTTTGTTAAAAGGTAGGAGTTTCTGTTTACTTGGAAAAAAGAACTACACCAGCGGCACTACTCTAAGATTTTGCAGCCATTATAGGCGGGATCAATATTTATAAATACATCCTGACGTGCCTTGCTGAACCATTTATCCAGGACAATATCCTTTTTCTCGGCAAGCGCTGCCGATTGAATGCGGCTCCAGTCGTCTTTTAGATTGGCCTGGTGTGGTGATAGCTTGGATTTAAAGTACAAAATACGCACGGCATCTTTACCATCATCGGTGCGATACACCAATGGCTTTGAAACATTACCAACCTTCATCGTGTCAATATTCAGATAAACAACCGGATCGATATCGCGCATGGAAATTTTAGTCGATCCATCCTGATCGGTAAAAAAACCTCCTCCTCCTTTGGTTGCCTGATCATCAGAATACTCCTTGGCCGCCCGTTCAAATTTGATACTGTCTCTCACAATCATAGTGCGCAGACTATCAAGATATTTTTCTGAATAGGCAATATCATCAGCAGAAGGCACTGCGGAAATCAAAATATGACGGGAGTTATATTCATTACCCCTGCGATCCACCAATTGCATGATATGGAATCCAAAGGGAGACTCAAAGGGTTGCGATATTTCTCCAATCTTTAACTTAAAAGCCATTGCTTCAAACTCTGGCACCATTGCTCCACGACCTACATACCCCATTTCACCGCCATTATACTGAGCACTTGGGTCCTCCGAATTCTTCATAGCCAGCTCGTTGAAATTTTCACCTTTCAGAATTCTCTCTCGCAAGCCCGATAGCTTCTGCCTGGCTTCATCCTTTTGTGATTTACTAACCTTTGCTACACGCACAAGTTGAGCTACCTCTACATCTGATGAGTAGAACGGAAGACTGTCTGCCGGAATTTTATTATAAAACTTTCTTATTTCTGAAGGCGTGACGGTAATATTTTTAGTAATGATCGAAGTCATCTCACGAGAAACCAACTGTTCCCTTATCTGATCTCTCAACTCGAGTTTTATCTGTTCCAGCGTCTTGCCATAAGTACGTTCAAGCTGCTCAGGGGAATTACCTGAACTCTGCAATATCATTTGCATACGCTGGTCAGTATTCTGGTCAACTTCAATATCGGTAACATATACAGAATCGATCTCTGCCTTGGCAACCATCAATTTATTAAGAATTAGCCGATTCAGAAGTTCACAACGGGCTTCTTCTGAGGCCGGATTACCCTCTGCCAGATAAGACTGATAGGCCATTTCCAGCTCTGATTTTAAAACAATATAATTATCAACCCTGCCAATAATCTTATCGACCATCAGAGCCTTATCCTGTGCTGACGCAATACCCGAAATGAAGGCAAGCGCTGAAAGAACGCTAATTGCTAAAAACCTCGAAATCCTTACGTTTTGCAGCATTTTCATACACATCATCTTCCAATTTTCTCGCAAGTTCAACTTTTCTTTTATTTAAAATAATGTTTTTAATGTCTTGTTTTACGAATTCCAGAGGCGATACGTTATCTGAAATTTTATATCCATCAATTTTAAGGAAATACAAAAATTCGTTGTCGCTGGTTTCATAGTAATTGTTGTTTCTCAAAAACTGAACCTTATTGGGGATGTCAAACAAGGGAGAATTGACGACAAGCTTGTCAAATTCAATCCAGGAAGAATCGCCCATATGATAGGCTGCCGAGAAACCAATACAGTATGACTTGAAGTCAGTCTGGTCTTTGGTTTTTTTTGAAAACATCAGCCCCTTGATCTGCTGAGTGCGGGGAGCCGTTTTCGGAACTTTGATATACGTGCCCTTTATTATGTTTTGCTTTAAAATAAAGTTGTCGAGCCTGGCTTTGTAGTATTCTTCGATCTCCTGATCTGAAACGCTGTCATTTAGGTTCTGCTTAATATAATAATTCTGATATTCATAACCGATCAGACTATATCTGTAATCAAGCACCTTCCGCTCCACCTCCAGCTCATCGATATCAATATTTTTCATAGCTTCATTAATCACCAGCTGCTTTCGAATCCAGCTATTAACATATGCTGTAACGCGTGCCACACTATCTTCAGCTATGACACCTCCTGGTGCAATTCCTATTAACTCATCCTGAAATAAATATGAATTACCAACGCGTGCTACCGGCTTGCGAACAGGTTCTCCTTGCGCTGCTTCTCTTTTGATTCTGATGAAATCACATGAGCCTGCCAACACAATTATGGCCATCCACAGATATGACAAACTTTTATTTTTAAACAAAATGAATGAATATTTCCTCATAGCTACCACTGCTTTTGCGCTTTAATGCCACACTGCATCATATCTTTCTGGTTAATTCAGCTAACACAAATTTCTTTCCTTTATTATTAATTTTCACCGCGAACTTTTTTCTTAATTCAGCGAGCCACTCTTTTTCCAGGTAATCCTGAAAATCAGAAATTACACTTGAGCGGGACTCATCAAAACTTTTAATGCCGGGCGCAACCAATCGCTTCACTTCAACAAGATAAAATTGTCCGTCAAGTTCAACTTGCTGTAATCCGGCTGTCCAGTTTATGCGATCGATAACTTTACTATCATTCCGTTCATATAACCGAAAGGGTTGTATGGATTTAAATCTTTTTAAATCTGCACTCGTGAGCGAGTCTCCCCTATTTACTTTCATCAACATTTCGTCAGTAATGGTTTTGTCTGCAGCGGTGAAGATGCGGGCCTCCAGACGGTCACCTGCCGGATACTTCGTTTTATTTTCCTCATAAAATTTTCGCTGACCCAATGTGTCTTCCGAAGCTTTGTTCCATACCTCCATCTCCATGATATCAAAAAGTAAAATTCCTTCCCGATACTCAGTGAGCAAACTTTTAAATTCGGGATGCTCACGCTCAAGTTTACTTTCTTCTGCTTCCAGCATCTTGTCTTCAGCAAAACCATTATAGAGTTGCTTCATGTAATTTGCCGGAGACAAACTGACCGAGGTCTGGTTTGCCTGTATGTACTGAATAAATTCTGACACTAATGTTGGGTTACCGAGTATTGAAAACAGTGTCTGTGCCTTTAACTCTGCGGTTCCAGAAAAGTGCCATTTACCTTTTGTTATGCTTGAGTCAGCCAGATCAAATATGTTCCCTTTTACGGAGCGATTTTCAGTAAACTGGTATTCACTTTTGCGCTTGTCAATTAATGCCTGTCTGGAAATCTGCAATCGTTCATCCCGACTCAATCTACGCTTCAGTGCAGGCTCCATTTCAGAAAAGGGCAGCAATGGAATTTTTTTCTCCAGGCGAATAATATGCCATCCAATACTGGACTGAAATGGATCTGATAGTTCGCCTTGCTGCTTCATGGCGAATGCGGTTGCCTCAAATTCAGGTACTGATGCCAGTGCTCCTATGCCAAACGCGCGAAGTCTTCCTCCGCTGTTTTTTGTAGCTGCATCATCGGAATACTCAGCACAGACTTCGTCCCAGTTTCTTCCTGCCTTCAGTTGATCATATACATCAAATATTTTCCCTTTCACCTTGCTGTCTTCAGGTGAGTTTACTCGCAGTAATATGTGTGATACTTCCACCTCACCACGGGCAGGCTGGCGGTCATACACTTTTAGTACATGGTAACCAAACTGGGTCCTTACTATAGAAGAAATTTCACCAGGCTTTGTCGTGTAGGCGGCTTCTTCAAAAGGATACACCATCTGCATGGCGGTGAAATATCCGAGGCTTCCGAAATTATATTTAGCCGATGGATCTTCTGAAATCTCCGCTGCCACTTTTTCAAAGTTTTCACCCTTTATAACCCGGTTTCGGGCATCCGACAATTTTCGAGTATGCGCTGAGCGTATCAGAAGGGGGTGAGTCTGGCTTCACCATGATTAAAATATGAGAGGCCTTTACTTCCTCCGTCAGTCGCTGATAGGTATCTCTGGTAAGTTTGTCAAGTGCATCCGGCTCAGTGCGGTAAGGTCTTTTTAATTCTTCACGGTAGGTTTTAAATTCCTTGTTAAATTTCTGGGTAGTATCAAGGCCTCGTGATTTTGCTTCAGCAATTTTCAATTTAAAATTTACCAGTAAATCGAGATATTCATTTACACTCTGTTCCGTTGAAGTTTCCTGTTTGTTCTGGTGAATTTTTACGATACTGGTGCAGAAATTCATCGGTGGTGACGTGTGTGTTGTTTACGGTAAACAACGTTAAACTCTTCTTTGCAGGAACAACCTGCGCTAAAGCCGTTAAAGAAAACAACAAAATGAAACCAGAAACGATTATCCGCATAACTCAGACTTACAGGTACTTAATAGGATTGCAAAAATAGGATTTTTACGGAGTAGAACTAAACCGGTTTTATACCCTCACAGAGGCTCTTTGTCATCAGGATTTTATTTCTTTGGTGAGCCGGCATACATTTTTATCATCTCTCCGCAAATATTCAACATTATCCATAATTGCCTTTACCAGTCGTATCCCCAGGCCTCCTTTTCTTTTCTGATGGATCAGGTTGTCCAGCTCGGGTTCGTGAAAATCATTGATGTCAAATACAGACCCGTCATCGATAATTTCAAATATCAGTTTTCCCTTTTTTGGGATTTCAATATGCAATTCCAGCAGGTGATCAGGATTGCAGTGATGGGCATGAATCATCAGGTTTGAGCACATCTCATCCAAGGCTAATACGATAGCACTCATTTCAATCTCAGGCACGCCCTCATGCTTAAGGGAATGGCGCACAAACTCGCGTATCCCTTTGAGGTTGCTTAAACTACACCCTATGTTATACTGATAATTCATTTGCCAGTGACTTAGCCTCTTGCTTTGTTCTGCCTGATATGAAGTAAATCAGCCAACCCCAGTATGCTAAAGGTATTGGCCACTTTTTCTTTCATTCCAAATAATACCAACGGTATGTTTTTATCTTTCAGTTCTTCAATGTAAGACATGAAAACCCCCAACCCTGCCGATGAGATATATTCCAGTGCCGTGCAATCGATCAGTATCTTTCTGAATCCCTCGCCCACGCTTCTGGCAATCGCCAGATCCAGTTCAATGGAAGAACTCGCATCAATCTCTCCAATCACTGCAATTATGTCTGCTCCTTCTTCCTGAATTCGTTTTATATGAACCATGGTATTATGAATTTAAACGGTTTACTATTTTTTATGTTCGGACTACTTACTGGTTAAACTTTATAGTCATAGACGTATAGTCATCATTGATCTCTTTTGTTCCTGAAAACTCATACAAGCTGTCAATGACATGCTTTTCTATTTCTGAAGCATTTCTATCGGTCACCTCTCTCAATGCTTCTGCCAGGCGGTCGTAACCAAATTCATCACCACGCTGATTTTTCGCCTCGGTAATTCCATCCGTATACAACAACATGATGTCGCCCTGTTGATAAGGAATCTCACGTGTTTCAACCAGTTTGCAGTAATCCCTGGAACGCACCATTCCCAATGCTGCACCTTTATCTTTCAGGTATTCGGTGGTCTGTGTAGCGGCATGGTGGTATAAAACAGGACAATGTCCCGCACGGGAGTAACGAATCAGTTTTAACCTGGTGTTAATAACAAAATAAGAAGCTGAAATAAATGAACCGCGTCCCAGGCAGAAAGTGAGTGCGCGGTTGGCTCGCTCCATAAATTCTTTTGGATCCAGTTCCTGCTGTGCGAGACTGTGAAAGATACCTTTCATCTGCGACATATGAAATGCCGCTGTGGTTCCCTTTCCAGAGACATCAGCAATAATAAGTGCTACTTCATGATCACTGATACGAAGCGTATCAAAATAATCACCACCTACTTCATCGGCAGATTCAGCAAACGATGATATGTCATAATCAGGATCACTTTCAAGTTTGTCTGGTAGCAAACTCTTCTGAACCGCCTTGGCAATCTTTAACTCTTCCTTATAACGCTCATTTTGAAAAGCCTCTTCCATCAAACGGAAGTTTTCAATAGAGATGCCCGCCTGATTGGCAAATGCAGAAACGATTCGGGTCATTTCTTTATTGAACCCATCGGGTAATTCCTTTAGCAACGCCAGTGTGCCAATGGTCTGGTTTTTTACAATAATAGGAAAAGCCAGCAGCGACCTGAACCGTGAGCCTTTTAAGGAAGCGAGATGGCGAGAAAGATTTCGGGTGCGATCACTGCTTTGCTCCAGCGCTCCTTTCACATGGTGATTATTTAAATGATCGCGTATGTCTTTTGATTCCCGATCGGTGATTTTGAAGGTATATAGTTTTTGTCCGTCACTGGCACTTTGAATTTCCAGCCAGGCTGCATCGGCAAACACAGAACTTACTGAACTTTCAAGGAGGATGTTATAAACACTTTCTTCATTTTGTTCTGTCTGGATTGACTGGCTGATGCGTTGAAAATTTATAACCTCTTCCAGTTTTTGTTCAAACACTGAAGAGGTAGGAAGATTAAACAGAATAACCAGAAAAGAAAAAGTGCTGTATACCAATACGAAACTCAATAAGGCCATGTTGAATACATGACTATTGAAATCGAAAAATGAAGGCGACTGGTTACTGATCATATCCGATAGCCTGATGACCGTGTAAATGAAATAGCCGAGATAGAAAAATGAGAGAAGCAAAAGCAAAAGACAAGTCCATTTCTGTTTAAAATTCAGATAGGCAACCCATCTCATATTGGCGGATAAAACCAGCACCAGCAGTCCGATTAGCACCAGCATCAAGGTTGAAAGTGATTCTGGTAAATTAAATTGCACACTGTCGTAAATGAGTATGAAGAACAACCCAAACTCAAAGACAGACCATGTGCGCATCAGCCACTTTGATTTTTGATAAAGAATCAATCGCTTCCATGCTGTGTAAGCCGATAGCAGGAAGCTGAGAAACAATGCCAGGTTGATCTGATAGATCATATCTGTAAATAAAATATTTGAAACCAGTACCGTAGTGCCCAGCAATGATTCCACCAGACGCAATACAAGTGATACCACTGTAGCGATCAAGCCGGTTGCAAAGACCTTCCACAACAGATCTGGGAAATTCAGTGTTTCGTCTCGCTCAATCTTGTATTTATAATAGTAGAAAAGACAAATGATGAACAGATCCAGCATGAGCCTCGGCACCCACAATGGCACGCCCGAAGGAAGGCCTTTCAAATCACTGTATAGGATTGTAAGATCAGAAAACAGGAGTATCAGCCAGGCGATAATGGAGCCTAGAAAGGTAAGACGTATGATTGTTTTAGATTTCAGCACAATCGTTAAAAAAGAAGCCAATCGGTTAGATTGGCCTTACAATAATAAGAAATGAAAAAATGGTTTGAAATCAGTTATTACTCAATGATGATTTTTCTCTGAACCGGAGTACTTGTACCTATCTGGACCAGATATAACCCGCGAGGCCATTGTCCAACCTGAATACGCACTTTGATACTTCCGGTGGAATCCGTGGTAAACGTACTTGAAAAAGTCTGTACGCCAATCATGGACCTGATCTGAAGTGGCACCTGTTGACCTGGTCTAAGTTGTTTTAACTCAATGGTAATTGTCTCCTGGGCAGTTGGGTTGGGATAAACGTTTACAATCTCTCCTTCATCTTTGAAATCTACCATCACCATATTGGAATAAGAAATCTTTCCATCAAAATCCGTTTGTTTTAAACGGTAGTAGTTTCTGCCTTCTTTGGGGGTATAATCAAAAGCCTGATAAGTTTTGGTCTCATTAACAGTTCCACTTCCTTTTACTACGGCAATTGGATCGAAAACGTCACCTTCATTTAGACGTTCTACGGTGAAAAATTCATTGTTGAGTTCAGAAGCTGTTTCCCATAACAACCGGACTGCGTCATCTACTAACAGGCCCTTAAAAAAAACCAATTCTATTGGTAATGGTGAGTTTACTGCATCTGTTGAAGCTATATGAAAACTGTTTGTTAGCTGGCCAAAAGTCAGGCCTGTCCTATTGGCCCGCCAATCCGATGGTCCGCCTATTGCTATTGCATTCGTACCCACAACACTAGCTGAGGTTGATAATCTGATATCAGCTACTTCCTGGATCGTTCCAAAATTTGTTCCACCTGCTCTCAAAGCCCATGTTCCACCCGTAATACCAGAAGTAGTAACTGCCCAGTTAGAATCATGCCTCCTTGTAATAGTGGCTACAGGAGTGGTGTCCGGAATGTTAACTATGCTTGTATTTGCAGCATCATTATGGGTTACCGTAATAGAACCACCCGTGCCTGCATTATTATTTTTTCCAACATAGAACGGACGAAAATCTGAAGAACTTCCTAATGGGAAAAATCCTTCGTTTCGTTCAGCTTCAGCCCCACCTAAATTCGTACCATTTGACGCTGCCATAAACCTCCTCAAACTCCCATCATACATATAACCATTATTACTATTTCCTGCTGTAGCATAACTCAAAACGCCTGGAGAACCCGCAGATGTACCCAGGGTAAACAAATTACCATTGAGATCGATGTTTCCAATTGTCATGGTAAGTGTTCCAGTTACGGTAACCGGATTGTTGATAGATATTCCTGATGAATTATTTATTGTTAAACCAACAAATGTTTCACTGCCTACAGCGGAAATGGTTTGCGAAGAGGTTCCAATAAATGTTACTGTGCCAGCCGGTGTATAGGTGGCTGTTCCTGTTCGAGACCAGTTGCCATATACATTAAATCCAGCAAGCGCAGTTTTAACTCCACTATTCTGCAAATTAATGTTTGAATAACCATTACCTGTAACAGGAGTAATAATATTCTGATCTCCCCCTAATCCATAGTTAAAACTATTTACTCCGTTATTAGCAAATAACCTTAAGTCAAGATCATGCCCTGTGCCAGAGTAATTCCAAACTCCTCCATTTAAATTATTAATATCATTACGTGCGTCCGTGCTGGTTTCAATATCTATAAATGTTCCGCTTTGATTGATTGTACCTGAATTCAATATAGAAAGAAATGCCCCAAGCCCAGACCCGGTCGCCAAACCATCCATATTAATAAACGATAATGTAGATCCGGTGCTGTTTATTACCTCGTTGCCATCATCATCTGTATTAAATGCTGCAATATCGCCACCAATAGAAATGTTCCCATTATTAGTAAGATCACTATCATCACCATTAAAAATAATATTATCACCTACCGCAAGGGGTGTCGTGAGATTATTCGTGAGTGACGCCCCATTGGCGTTTATCACAATGCCATCCGTAATTGTTAAAGAACCTCCACCTTCCAGGAAATGAGTATTGGTCGCTCCGGATGCCAGTAAAAGATCATCGAAAGATGCCGTTCCCCCCGCATCCACCTGTAAACGGGCCCCACCCACATCTGCCAAAAAGGAAATTCGCTCATTGGTGATCGCACCACTGCTGCTGTTAATCGTTCCTCCATTTCGCACCCGAAGTAACCCTTGCTGAATGCCAAGTGTCACTCCATTGGTGTTAAATTGAAGGGTCCCTGTATTAGTTACATCTACTGCCCCAGGTGCCAGATTCGTAGTAGGAGGAGTGCCAATTGTAGTTTGACTCGAGGGAAGCGTAACCATGTGACCATTGCCAATAATGGCAACCTGAGTATTCAAAGGAACACATCCACAGGAAGTCGGAGCGTTGTGCCCGGTTAGGGACCAGGTGCCGGTGCCCCCTATGCCTCCTGTAACATCTGTCCAAGTGCCACTTTTGCGCGAATAGATAACTGGTGCAGCAGTAATGTTGATATTATCAATTGCATAGACATCATTAAATGTAAAGATGAAAACGTTGAAATCATTTTGAATCCGGATCACGACTTGGACAGTATTTGCCGCTACAATAGCACTTGCCGATTGGGCAGGCGTTAAACTAACCAAGGCATTGCCTCCAATAAGTTCATAGAATAAAATTTCTGGACCTCCATCAAGTTTATAATACATTCTAACATAATCATTACCTTCAACAAGTGCACTCCAAACATCTGCAGTAATAATCGCATAGCCAACTGTTGAAATATCCAGTACGTTACTGGTCCAAACCGCTTCTGTTCCTGTATTTACTGCGTTAAGTACTGCACCGGCAATCAGAACATTTTGCTTAGAAAATGTACCAGACCCTGCGTATGTATTTATCCATGATCCCCCAATAGTTCCGCCAGCGGTTCCTGAAGTGGCTCCAACAACTTCTGCGCTAAAATCTTCTGTCCATAGCTGAGCTTCTGCGGAAATACTGATGATGACCGCAAGAATGATTAAGTATTTTTGCATTATGTAGATTAAAGAACGCACAATTTACTTAAATAATTTTTATTAACGAATTATTTCCTGCTATAATTCGGTGCCTCCCTGGTAATCGTTACATCATGCGGATGACTTTCGCGCACACCAGCAGCAGTAATTTTAACAAACCTGGCCGTTTTTAATTTATCCAGGTTTTTCGCTCCACAATAACCCATACCAGCTTTGAGGCCACCTACAAGTTGGTAGAGTACCTCTGCAACGGATCCCTTGAATGGCACCCGACCAGAAATTCCTTCGGGAACCAGTTTCTTGATATCGTCTTCGGCATCCTGAAAATAACGGTCCTTTGATCCATCGTCCATAGCCTCGAGTGAACCCATACCCCGGTAGGTCTTGAATTTTCTGCCTTCGTATATAATTACTTCGCCTGGCGCTTCCTCTGTGCCTGCCAGCAAGGAACCAATCATTACCGTATCAGCACCAGCGGCAAGTGCTTTGACTATGTCTCCTGAAAAACGAACGCCACCATCGGCAATTACTTTAACCTCTGATCCCTTCAATGCTTTGGCAGATTCATAAACAGCCGAAAGCTGTGGCAAGCCAATGCCAGCTACAATGCGTGTAGTACAAATACTGCCGGGACCAACACCTACTTTTACCGTATCAGCACCTGCCTTAGCCAGGGCTTTGGCGGCATCTCCGGTAGCAATATTTCCTACGATTAACTGAAGTTCAGGATACTTCTTTTTGACTTTTTTTGTTGCGTCTATCACACCCCTGGAATGTCCATGTGCGGTGTCGATACTGATTATATCTACCCCCGAATTTTTAAGGGCTTCAATTCTTTCAAGCACATCAGCCGTTACGCCCACGGCAGCACCCACCCGCAATCTTCCGTACTCATCCTGACACGCATGAGGCTTGTTTTTCTTTTTCAGAATGTCTTTGTAAGTAACCAGTCCGGTGAGTTTGCCTCGTTTATTCACAATTGGAAGTTTCTCAATCTTGTACTGCTGCAAGAGCACCTCTGCTTTCTCAAGGGTGATGCCTTCAGGTGCCGTGATCAGATTTTCCTTTGTCATGATTTGCTCAATAGGCATTGACATATCTTTTTGAAAACGCAGATCACGATTCGTAATAATGCCAAGCAGCTTACCATTTCCGTCCACTATCGGAATACCTCCGATTTTAAATTCGCGCATTATTTTTTCAGCATCGCGCACGACTGAATTTATCGGCAGTGTGACTGGGTCGAGAATCATTCCGCTTTGCGAGCGCTTTACCCTGCGAACCTGCTCTGCCTGCTGAAGAATAGTCATATTTTTATGAATAAATCCCAGACCGCCTTCCAGCGCCATCCCTATGGCAAGGTCCGCCTCCGTTACAGTATCCATGGCAGCAGAAATAAGCGGAATATTGAGCTTGATTTTCTTTGTCAGAAAACTTACCGTGCTTGTATCGCGGGGAAGAACATCACTGTAGGAGGGCACAAGAAGCACATCATCATAGGTAAGTGCTTCAAATAAAAACTTGGAAGGATCGTGGGCCATGGCAAATAAGATTAGGATTCATTATTTGCGGGGCAAAGTTAATCTAATTGCTTTAGGAACCAATGAAAGACCGATAAGGATTAATAACTTCATGGCACATGGATTTTCACAAATTCTTCATTTTACGGTAAAGCCTTATAAATTTGCCGTATGAATAAAATTTATAAACTCATTTTTTGTCTGCTCTGCCCTGTTCTTATTTCCATGGGACAAACCCAGACGGGCAAAGCTTCTTTCTATGCCGATAAATTTGAAGGACACCCTACAGCCAGTGGAGAAAAGTATAAACACAACAAACTTACTGCCGCCCACAAAACATTGCCCTTTGGCACTATTGTTCGCGTAACCAACATTGCAAACGGTAATACCGTTGATGTAGAAATTAACGACCGTGGACCCTATGTTGATGGAAGGATAATTGACTTGTCAAGGTCGGCAGCAGAGAAGCTTGGATTTGTAAATCTGGGGATAGCTGATGTAAAACTCGAAGTTGTTGATGCGGGTGACGGTAAATCCAAGTCGCAGCCCGTGTCTATCGACAATGTTTCCGTTAGCGAAAATGAATATTATGATTTTGCGGTTACAAGCATAAAACCCAAAGGTTTTGGTGTTCAGATTGGCACTTATCAGGAGCTGGTGAACCTGATGCGGTTGACTGAAAACCTGAAAGACTCTTATAAAAAGAATGTGACGGTTCAAGTAAAGATTTTAAATGGTGTAAAATTTTACAGCCTCATCATAGGGCCTTTTCCTACACGCGCCAAAGCAGAAACCTCGCTCGAAGAAGTGAGAAACAAATATTCGGGTTCCTATATCGTTGATTTCAGTAAGCTTTAACGGGGTAACAATTCGGTTCTTGATTTCAATTTATCACGTGTGTGGTTAATTGGAAATTAATATTCAATCCCTTGTCAAACCTGACAAATGTCACTGTTTAGAATGCCCGGCATGGGTAATTTTGCTCACCTAAATAAAATTATTCAAATGAAAATCGAGCAAATTTATACCGGCTGCCTGGCGCATGGAGCCTATTATATTGAATCAAACGGTGAAGCCGCCATTATTGATCCTTTAAGGGAAGTTCAGCCTTATATTGAAAAAGCAGAAAAAAATAACACCAGGATTAAATATGTACTGGAAACACATTTTCATGCTGACTTCGTATCCGGTCATCTTGATCTGGCAAAAGAAACGGGGGCAATCATCGTATTTGGTCCCTCAGCAAAACCTGCTTTTAAAGCACATGTGGCAACCGATGGTGAAATACTTTCCCTCGGAAAAGCAAGCATTAAGATCTTACATACGCCCGGTCATACTATGGAGTCATGCTGTTATTTGCTGCGCGATGAAGCCGGAAAGGACATTGCTCTATTTTCTGGAGATACCCTGTTTATCGGTGATGTAGGCCGGCCTGATCTCGCACAGAAATCTGACCTGACCCTGAATGATCTCGCAGGACATCTTTATGATTCATTGCGGACCAAAATTATGCCTTTGAGCGATGATGTGATTGTTTATCCCGCCCATGGTGCTGGTTCTGCCTGTGGCAAAAAAATGTCGCAGGAAACAAGCGATATACTCGGGCATCAGAAAAAAACAAATTATGCACTGCGCGATATTGATAAAGAGCAATTCATTAAGGAAGTGACGGAAGGCCTAATGCCTCCTCCGGGCTATTTCCCACAGAATGTTCGTATGAACCGCGAAGGTTATGACAGTTTTTCATCTGTATTAAAGCAAGGTACCAAAGCTCTCAGTGCCGAAGCATTTGAAGCCGCTGCCAATGAAACCGATGCACTTATTATTGATACACGTGATCCTCAGGTGTATGCAAAAGCTTTCATCCCTAACTCAATTAATATTGGAATTACAGGAACATTTGCACCCTGGGTGGGCACATTAATACCGGATGTAAATCAACCTGTCATGATCGTATCAGATCCAGGACGGGAAGAGGAAGTAATTACCCGGCTTGCACGGGTGGGTTATGATAACACCCTGGGCTATCTGCAAGGGGGAATTGAATCGTGGAAAAATGCAGGAAAAGAAACTGATTCCATTTTATCTGTAAATACGGAAGACCTGATCAGGCAACTACATGAAAACCCTGATGCGGTTTTGCTGGACGGACGCAGGGCAAGTGAATATCGCTCTGAACATATTGAGAATGCTGAAAATCTCCCGCTGGATTATCTCAACGAAAATTTTCACCAGATCAAAAAGGATAAAACCTATTATGTGCATTGTGCCGGTGGATACCGGTCTATGATTTTCGTTTCTATTTTGCGGGCCAGAGGCTACCGAAACCTGGTGGATGTAAGGGGTGGATTTGCCGATTTGAAGAATTCGGGCAAGTTCAAAGTCACCGATTTCGTTCAGCCAACTACTATGCTCTAAAATACATTATCACTGAAAACCTCATTTTTTACCCAAAATTTGATGAAAGCAGGAAATTTTCCTGCTTTTTTTGTGGCAAATTGAAACATTTCTGTATTACTTACAGTTTTGATAGCATTACTATTATAATTGATATGGCTACTCTCCTATTCAAACTTAATGATCACCTTTACCTTCGGGATCCACAGCATACCCTGTTAGGCCAAAGTATCGTTCGCGCCAGCATTGATATGATTGACCGGCTGGGATTTGAGCAGTTTACATTCAAGAAACTGGCCGAAGAAATCGATTCAACAGAAGCCTCCATTTACAGATATTTTGAAAACAAGCACCGGCTTTTATTATATCTGATTTCATGGTACTGGAGCTGGCTGGAATATCGTATTGATCTTTTTACAAGTGGCATTACTGACCCGAAAGAAAAGCTGAAATCCTGTCTTCATGTAATTGCCGAAGAAAAAAAAATTGACCCTAATTTCGAATTCATTAATGAAGAGGCACTATACCACATAGTAGTGGCCGAACTTGATAAAACGTTTCTAACGAAATGGGTAGATGACGACAATAAAGAAGGACTGTTTGGAGGATTTAAAACGCTATGCAATAAAATAGCCGGTTGGGTAACCGAAGTGAACCCGCAATATCCATATCCAAACTCATTGATAAGTACTATTTTATTAACTGCGAAGCAACAGGTTTTCTTTGCCAGTCATTTACCATCCCTTACCAATATCAAAACGAACGTAAACTCTTCAGTTGAGTTAGAGCGTTTTCTTGAAACCATCTTGTTCAATTCAATACTCTCTAATCATTCTTCTCATGCTTAATAATGATCAAATCGTTCGCTGCCTTCGCGAAGTTGCCTTTACCATGAAGCATGAATTCTCTATTGATGATATTCATCATGTTGAGTCTAATCAGCGCACTTATGATGAAACTAATCTCACGGAATTTAAAAGAGATCTTGTTGAAGCAGGAAATAAAATCAGGGTGTTATTCATGGAATATCATCTCGATGATAGCTTATTTCAGGATTTTCTCATAAACCAGAATATGCCGGTAATGGCGTTTATTCAGGAGGATGGAATCAAGCCTGTTGTTCTATACTCAAACAAAAGAAAAATCACCGTAACAAAATTCAATCCCGATAAGACCTCTGTAGATCAGGTTTCAACCATTGCACCATTTAATTTTTTAAAAAACCCTCAGGGTGAGATTGAATTCTTTGCAGTTTTTGCCTATGAAAGTCCCATCGGTATGGATGCCAAAGAAATCGAAAATGCAACACCGATTAAAAGACTGTTAAAACTCCTTGGCACAGAGAAAAAAGAAATCTTTTACATCCTGCTTTATGCAATCCTCATTGGTTTGATCGGCCTTGTCATTCCACTTGGAATTCAAACTACTGTTGAACTCATCTCTGGTGGTGTATTTTTCAGTTCAGTCTACGTATTGATTGGACTTGTGATCTTAGGCGTGCTATTGAGCGGATCTTTGCAAATTGTTCAAATCAGTCTTGTTGAATTTTTACAAAGAAGGATTTTTACCAAAGCATCACTTGAATTCGCCTTTCGCATTCCGCGCATAAGAATCGAATCAATTCAAAAGAATCATGCGCCAGAGCTGGTAAACCGGTTTTTCGATGTGATGACTATTCAAAAAGGATTGCCAAAACTATTGATCGATTTATCATCAGCCACATTACAGATATTTTTTGGTCTTCTGCTTATTTCGCTCTATCACCCGTTCTTTGTCTTCTTTGGCATTTTCCTGGTAGTTGTACTATTCCTGATATTCTACACCACTGGTCCACGAGGGTTAAGGTCTTCTATTGAGGAATCAAAATACAAATACAAAGTAGCCCACTGGCTGGAAGAACTCGCCCGTGCCCTGCATTCATTCAAGCTGGCTGGCAGCACCGATTTGCCTATCAGAAAAACAGACTACAACGTAAACAACTATCTGAAAAACCGTAAGATTCACTTTCAGGTATTAATCACACAGTTCTCTTTCATTGTACTGTTCAAGGCAATGATCACAGGCGGCCTGCTTATTATTGGTACGCTGCTGGTGGTTGACAGGCAAATTACGTTAGGCCAGTTTGTTGCTTCCGAAATCGTAATCATTCTTATACTAAATGCCGTTGAAAAAATCATCATGTATATGGATGTAGTCTATGACTTGCTGACTGCAGTGGATAAAGTAGCGCATGTTACTGATTTGCCCATTGAGCGCGTGGGCGGATTTGATTTTCCCTTAACCATCAACAAAGGTTTTAGTGTCAGAACCAAAGACCTCAGATATAAATATGCGGCATCCGGATACTATGCTTTGAAAGGAATAGATCTGGACGTTAAAGCAGGAGAAACCATTTGCATTACCGGGCAAGGCAATTCAGGCAAGACCACACTCATGAATATTTTAACAGGCATGTTTACGGATTATGAAGGTGTTGTTACCATCAACAACTTCTCACTCCGCGATCTTGACCTCACCCATATGCGTGATCAGGTAGCAAAAAACATATCGCAGGAAGATCTGTTTGACGGAACCATTCTGGAAAATATTACGATTGGAAAAAACAGCACTACCTTGTATGATGCCGTTGAAGCACTGGAGCAAGTTGGCTTAAGCGACACTATAAATGCGTTACCAAAAGGACTTGAAACTCCGATCATCAGTGGCGGAAAAGGACTATCGAAAACCGTAATACACAAACTGATACTGGCACGATGCCTCGCCAAAAAACCAAAACTGATTGTGCTGAATGATTTCTTCACTACGCTTTCCAAATCAGACAAAATGGAATTACTGGCCTGTGTAACCAGATCACAAAGATCATGTACTGTGATTGTGGTCTCGAAAGATCCGATCATCATGAGTGCCTGCGACCGTGTAATCATGATGCAGGAAGGTGTAATTCGTGCGGAAGGCACGATGGAAGAACTTACCAATACACAATTATTCAACGACCTTATCTATTAATCGCCATGCTGAAAATCTCATCAAAATCTGTAGAAAAAATGATGCCGCAAGACAGGTTGTATTCCTTGCGCTCATTGGATACACCAATGGCAGGTAAACTTTTGCTCAGATGGCTGATCGGTATTGGCTTTATTTTTCTGATCGTTCTGTTCTTACCGTGGCAGCAAAACATACGCGGTACCGGTAAGGTGACTGCCCTCTCACCCGGCAACAGGCCACAGACAATCGAGACGGTGATTGCCGGCAGAATTCAAAACTGGAAGGTGCAGGAAGGGCAATTCGTAAATAAACGCGATACGATTGCCATCATCAGCGAAGTGAAAGAAAAATATTTTGATCCACAATTTCTCTTTCGTTTACGTCAGGTGATCGATTCGAAAGAAAAAAGCCTGAATTCGAAAGATTTAAAAGCGCAAGCATTGCGTAGACAAGTCAGTGCGTTGGAAGATGGAATGAGTACTAAAACGAATCAAGCAAAGGCCAAATTAGAAGCGGAGGAGGTACGGTTTGAAAATGCTAAAAATCAGTACGAGCGCAATAAAAAACTATTTGAAGCTGGCAACATTCCACTTACCAAGTTTCAGGATATTGAATATAAATATCAAGGTGCGGAAGCAGACTTCATCAATGCTGAAATAGAAATTGACCGGGTACAGGCGGAGTATCTTGATAAAATCAATAAAGCTGAATCGGAACTTAATAATACTCTTGCCGAGCAATTTGATACACAAGCCGAATTAGCCAAGCTGCGGAATGAACTTGTCAATATGGAAATTCGAAGTCAGCAATATTTTATTCTTGCACCCCAAAGCGGATTATGTGGTAAAAGCAACACAAGCTGGTATTGGAGAAACCATTAAGGAAGGAGAACCCGTATGCACTATCATGCCACAATCGGATGATGTGGCTGTAGAAATGCATGTGAAAGCAATGGATGTTCCATTGATCAGCAAAGGGAGAAAAGTGCGAATTGAGTTTGATGGTTTCCCGGCTTTACAATTTAGTGGCTGGCCAAGTATCTCGGTAGGATCATTCGGAGGCATTGTTGAGGTCATTGACTATGTGAACAGCAAACCTGGCGAATTCAGAATATTAGTCATTCCAGATAAAGAAGATGATAGCTGGCCGAAACAAATTCGAAACGGATCAGGAATTCATGGATGGGTAATGTTGGATAGTGTATCAGTGTGGTATGAAATCTGGCGACAGTTAAATGGGTTTCCACCGAGCCTGTACGAAGAGCCTTTTGAGGAAACTCCTACTGCAGATAAAAAAAGTGAATCAACAACTCTCTCTAAATGAAAAAGCTGTTTACGGTCGTCCTGCTTTGCTTACGTGTTGAAACTTCCATCGCGCAAAGTGCCCTTGATTCTTTGTTCATCTTGCCAGACACCGTTACTGCCTTTAGTTTGGAAAACATGTATGCGTCTATGCTGGAGTTTCATCCATTGGTTAAACAAACACGACTACTCGGAGATGCGGCCCAACAGGAAGTACGTCTTGCCCGTGGGGCATTTGATCCTAAACTGGAGACTCGCCTTGACTTGAAGGAATATCAAGATAAAGAATACTACAACAAGTGGATCTCAACTTTTACTGTACCCCTATGGTTTCCGATTGACCCAAAGATCGGCTTCGAACAAAATACAGGTTCTTTTTTAAATCCTGAGAATGTAGTACCTACAATAGATAAAAATCGCTTATTGTTTACAGGAATTTCATTACCGCTGGGTCGTGGACTCATTACTGATGATCGAAGGGCCGCCATGCAACAAGCCAAGCTATTTACCCAAATGGCCGAAGCCGAACAAATAAAGCTTATCAATAAAATTTTACTGGAAGCCGCAAAAGACTACTGGCAATGGTATTTCTCTTTTTATAATTACCGACTCTTACAAAAGAATACCACGATTGCAGAAGAGATCTTTAGGCGGGTAAAACTTAACAGTACACTAGGTGAAGCCTCTGGAATGGACACCATACAGGCCAAAATAACGTTGCAGCAAAGACTGGTAGAAAAGCAGGAAGCATACCTGGAGTTTCTCAATACAGGATTAAAAATATCTAATTATCTATGGGACACAGAAGGCAATCCCTTACAACTTACTGGCAATGTGGCCCCCATACAAGTACTAGGTGATGGTCAATTACTTGCTTTCGAAACGTTGGAAACACTTACCATTCAGGCAAGGGAAAATCATCCGGAGCTTACCAAGCTCTCGGTAAAGCTTAACCAATTGGAAGTTGATCGTAGGTTAGGTGCCGAATACCTGAAACCCAAACTTGATTTGAGTTATGGCTTCCTCAATCAGCCATTGCACCCCAATGGCGAATTCAATTCTCTTACCTTTTTTAATGATTACAAATTTGGGCTGGATTTTGCTATGCCCATTCTAATCCGAAAAGAAAGAGCCAAGCTGGCACAAACAAAGATTAAAATTCGTGGTACTCAATATGAGCGAACGCAAACAGAACGTGAAATTATTAACCAGATTAACATGACTTACAATCAATTGGTAATTACAAATGGGCTTTTAACTCAGCAAAATGCAATGGCATTAAATTTCGAACGACTGCTACTGGGCGAGCTGATAAATCTGGAAAATGGAGAAAGTGATCTTTTCAAAATAAATGTACAACAGGAAAAGCTTATTCAATCTCAATCCAAGCTATTGAAACTGAAAGCAGAGTACGAAAAGATGAAAGCAACTTTATACTGGTCAGCCGGTGTACGAAATCTTAACTTTCAGCAGAATTAACAATCATTAAAAGTTTTCCGGTTTTATCTGTGGATGACTTTAAATGATTCTGCATTTAATGGTTAATTTGCTTAAAAAGCAGATCATGTTTGTAACAGATCAGACTAGCCGCTCAATAAAAAAAGTATGCATCACGGGTCCGGAGTGCACCGGCAAATCAGACTTATCGCAATACCTTGCGACCTTTTACAAAACCAGCTGGGTACAGGAATACGCCCGGGCCTATTTAGATAAACTCAATCATGCTTATCAGCAGGCCGATCTGACAAAAATAGCGCATGGTCAACTGCGCATGGAAGATGAATGGCTAAATGACACCAACCGCGTGATGATTTGCGACACCAACCTGTTAACCATTAAAATCTGGAGTGAATTCAAGTTCGGCAATTGCGATCCGGAAATAATAACTAAAATGAATTCCCGTACCTACGATCTATATCTTTTGTGCAATATTGATTTGCCCTGGGAAAATGATCCCCAGCGAGAACATCCTGACAAGCGCGAACAATTGTGGTCGATCTATAAAAATGAAGTGATCAAAACCGGTGTTCCGTTTATTGAAATCAGTGGCGATCGTACAAACAGAACAGCCAAAGCCATAGAAGCAATAGACGCGCTGTTGCAATAATTTAATTTTAGATGATCGTCTCTAAACCCAATCCCTACGCAGCGCTTCAGGTTCGCGACTTTCGGCTATTCATTCTCTCACGACTTTTTATTACGCTGGCAATTCAGATACAAGGAGTAGTGGTTGGCTGGCAGATTTACGAACTCACTAAAGATCCGCTCTCACTGGGTTTGATTGGTCTGGCAGAAGCTTTACCTGCCATCACGGTTTCATTATATGCCGGGCACCTGGCCGATATTGTTGAGAGAAAGAAAATCATCCTCTTTTGTGTGATCTTGCTGGCGCTGTGTTCGGCTTCACTTCTTTACTTCACTACCGAACTGGGCGCCTTTGTTTTAAGCAACGGAACCTTCCCGATCTATTCGATTATCTTCTTCACGGGTCTGGCGCGCGGGTTTCTATCTCCTGCCAATTTCTCATTCATGCCACAACTAATCGATCGGTCGCTGTACCAAAACGCAATCACGTGGAACAGCACAACCTGGGAAACCGCAGCGGTAGGCGGACCTATGATTGGAGGATTGATCTATGGCTTTTTTGGTATCACCGCGGCATACACGGCCAGTGCGGTTCTCGTAATCGCAGCTTTGATCTGCTATTCAATTATCCCCAACCGGCCCATACCACCTGTAAGTGAAGAGCAGGGCATCTATGAAAAGATAAAGGCAGGAATAAAATTCGTCTTTAATAATCAAATTGTTCTCAACGCCATCAGTCTCGATTTATTTGCTGTGTTATTTGGAGGAGCCGTTGCCCTCCTCCCCATCTTTGCTGAAGAAATTCTTCACGTAGGAGCAGTGGGTCTTGGCTTCTTGCGCTCCGCACCTGCCATAGGAGCTTTGATTATGGCGGTGTATATGACGCACAACCCCATTAGAAAACATATTGGTAAAATTTTACTCTGGTGCGTAGCTGGTTTTGGATTCTGCATGATTGGGTTTGCACTCTCCACAAGCTTTTTATTATCCATGGGTCTGTTGATTTTAAGTGGCATGTTTGATTGTGTGAGCGTGATTGTGCGGGGCACGCTCATTCACACATTAACTCCAGAAAATATGAAAGGCCGTGTGTCCGCAGTGAACAGTATGTTTGTCGGATCATCGAATGAAATCGGCATGCTGGAATCAGGAGTGGCCGCAAGATTGATGGGTGTTGTTCCATCAGTAATTTTTGGTGGGTGTATGACGCTGGCAGTGGTTACAACTACTGCATGGAAAGCGGTGAAGCTGCGAACACTGGATAAAATTCATTGATCCTGGCGAGGAATATCCTTTCAGCAATATTCAGCACCCCTGGCAAAATCAAATATGAATTCAGAATTAATAATTCTAAATTCAACACTCTCGTTGAAGACTAAACCACAAGTGCAATGACGACACGCAGATCATTCTTTCAAAAAGCATTGGGAGCCGCAGGGGCTTTGTCACTGACTCCCCTCGTTGGCAAAGCCGTTTCTGAAGACATCACGGATGCCTTGCTATCGCTCAACAAACTTTCTCCATTTGATGCTGCCAGCGATGAAGAACTATGGGAGCGTATGGCGCAAGCGTACACGGTGTCTCCGAATATTCTTAACCTCAACAATGGTGGAGTAAGCCCGCAACCAAAAGTAGTGCAAGATGCTGTAGACCGATACTATCATCTAAGCAATGAAGCTCCTACTTATTACATGTGGCAAATATTAGATCGTGGCCGCGAACCGCTGAGAAGAAAACTGGCAGACCTAGCCGGAGTAAGTCATGAAGAACTGGCCATCAACAGAAATACCACCGAAGCATTAGGCACTTTTACCTGGGGCATCGATATGAATCGTGGTGATGAAATTGTGATGACTAAACAAGATTACCCTAACATGATCCACGCCTGGAAGCAACGTGAAATGCGAGAAGGTGTAAAGATCAATTGGATCAATCTCAACCTACCCGTTGAAAATGATGAGAGCGTTATCAAAGCTTACGTAGATGCGACTACATCCAGAACAAAAATCTGGCACATCACTCATTTGATTACCTGGACAGGTCAGATTCTTCCTGCAGCAAAGCTGTGTGCTGAAGCGCGCAAGCGTGGCATCATCAGCATTGTGGATGCAGCTCACTCCTTTGCTCATGTGGATTACAAAATTTCTGATCTGAACTGCGACTACTTTGGCACCAGCTCTGCACAAATGGTTGTGCGCTCCATTTGGCACCGGTCTGATGTATGTGCGTAAACCACTCATTGAAAAAACGTGGCCGATCTTTCCAAACGATAAACCACAAAGTCCTGACATCCGAAAGTTTGAAGCGCTGGGCACCCGGTCATTTGCACCCGAACAAGCCATTGGTCAGGCAATTGATTTTCATAATGCCATTGGTGGAAACGAAAGCAAGAACGTCTTCATTATTTGAAAAGATACTGGTGCGATGCCATTACAAAAAATTCCCGTGTGAAACTTCACATTTCATTAAAGCCAGAATATTCCTGTGCTTTAGGAACCTTTAGTATTGATGGCATGGATGTAGGTGATATCTCAACGAAACTGTTTGCCGACTACGGTATTCACACCGTATCCATCAAATGGGAAAACGTAAATGCTGTTCGTGTAACTCCGCATGTGTACACTACCACAAAAGACCTGGATCGGTTTAATGAAGCCGTGCTGAAAATTGCTTCATCCTGATTATCAATTTAAAATAATTTATCAACCATTTCTTTAAGAGTTATGCTGAATAAAATCCTTTTTCTTCTTTTCATGGTTGTCACATTGACATCACTTGCCCAGTCAACTGAAATAAAAATTGCAGGGCTTCAGCAACCGGTAGAAATCATTCGCGATGCCTATGGCATAAACCATATCTATGCACAGAATGAACATGACTTGTTTTTTGCGCAGGGCTATTGTGCCGCTAAAGATCGTCTGTTTCAGTTTGAACTATGGCGGAGGCAAGCAACCGGCACCGTGGCTGAAATTTTAGGACCCGGCCAGATCAAAAGGGATATTGGCGCACGGCTGTTTAAGTATCGTGGAAATATCGAACAGGAATTCAATCACTATCATCCACACGGTAGCATGATCATCAGGGCTTTCACCAATGGCATCAATGCCTGGGTAAAGGAAGCGTTGGCCAATCCCAAATTACTTCCGCTTGAATTTAGTTTGCTCAACATCAAACCAGGATTATGGACACCTGAAGTGGTCATCTCACGCCATCAGGGTTTGCTTGGAAACCTGGATGAAGAAGTCAGCAATGCAAAAGCCGTGGCTGCCCTGGGTGCAGAGAAAGTAAAGGAGCTTAAAGCGCTGCATCCCGGTGAAGCGCGTATGGACCTCGATCCTGTCATCAACCAGAAAGCATTATTAAAAGATATCGCGGAACTATATACGGCATTCAGAAAACCGTTGACATTTACACCACAGGATCTTTCCGTCTCTGCAAATACAAATCTGAAAGAATATCAATACCTGAATCAACGTGATGAAGAAGCCTATGCGCAGGTAATGAGTCAGGAAAGAGAAAACATTGGAAGTAACAACTGGGTGGTAAGTGGTGAGCTTTCACAAAGTGGATTTCCATTACTTGCCAATGATCCGCACAGGGCATTATCAGTTCCATCCCTTCGCTATATGGTACATCTAAATGCTCCGGGGTGGAATGTAGTCGGTGGCGGAGAACCTACCATTCCTGGTGTATCCATCGGCCACAATGATTATGGCGCATGGGGGCTCACCATATTTTCAATTGATGGTGAAGATGTATATGTCTATGAATTAAATCCTCAGAATAAAAATCAATACAAGTACCAGGACCGTTGGGAGGATATGCGAATAATAAAAGATACGGTGAAGGTGAAAGGAATACCGGATGTGCTGGTGGAACACAAATACACCCGACATGGCCCCGTAACTTTCGTTGATAGTGAAGCCAATACTGCGTATGCTATTCGTGCTGCATGGATGGAAACCGGTGGTGCGCCATATATGGCAAGCTTACGGATTGATCAGGCAACGAACTGGGAAGAGTTTCGCGATGGATGTTCATACAGTCACCTTCCGGGTGAGAACATGATCTGGATTGATAAAAAAGGAAATATCGGATGGCAGGTAGTGGGCGTTGCTCCCATCAGAAAAAACTGGGATGGCCTGGTGCCAGTGCCCGGTGATGGTCGTTATGAATGGAGTGGCTATCTTCCTGTTAAATCATTGCCTCATGTATTCAATCCCGAAAAAGGATTCTGGGCAACCGCCAATGAAAACCTGGTGCCGCATAATTATGCACACCGAAATGCTGTTGGTTGGAGTTGGGCAGATTCTTGGCGGGCAGACCGCGTAAACGAAGTGCTCGGATCAGGAAAGAAACATTCCATGGCCGATATGATGCGACTGCAGTTCGACTATCTTTCTATCCCAGCACGCAACCTGGTGCCAATGCTAAGGGATTTAAAGTCGTCTGATCCAAAAGTTGAAACAGCAAGACGTCAATTATTATCATGGAACTATGTACTTGATGCCAGTTCGGTAGAAGCAGGGATTTACATTATGTGGGAACGGAAAATTTCTGAAAATATCAAACCGCTATTTGTTCCCGAAAACGGAAGAGGCGTTATCAGTTCTATTCCACTAAGTAAAACCATTGAATGGATTGTCACAGCACGTCCTGAATTCGGTTCAGACCCGATTGCCGGACGTGATGAGTTTTTGATTTCCTGCCTGCAGCAGGCCGTTACTGAACTCACTAAAAAATTAGGTCCTGATTCGAAAAAATGGCAATATGGTCAGGCGGCCTATCATCATGTGTTGATCAAACATCCATTAAGCAATGCAGCAGATGAGTCGACCCGAAAAAAACTTGAAGTCGGTCCATGGCCACGTGGTGGTGCCGGGTCCACACCCGGTGTTACAGGCAATGGAGATAATCAAACTCATGGCGCGACATTCAGAATTGTTGCTGATGCATCAGACTGGGATAAAACAATGTTTACCAACGCACCCGGTCAAAGCGGAGATGTGACAAGTCCGTTCTATAAAAATCTGTTTCCTTTTTGGGCAGCTGATAAACATTTTCCAGTTTACTTCAGCAAGCCACTTATAGAAAAGGTAGCAAAAGAGAGAAGCATACTAAAGCCATAAAGGATTTTGTAAATTTGATACATGGCTGTTGATTTGAATCTTGTCAGAAAATTTCTACCCGCCATTGGAACAGAGCTGCAGCAAGCTTTTTCACAAGATGGTGTAATCATGGATTTTGAAAGTGATATTGAAATCTTGCGGGAAGGGCAATCCGTAAAGATGATTCCGTTGGTGCTTGAAGGACTCATCAAAGTATATACACGCAACGAAGACAGAGAACTACTTCTGTATTATATCGAACCAAGTGAAAGTTGTGTGATGTCGTTTCTGGCAGGCATTAAAAATAAGCCGAGCAAAATTTTTGCGATTACTGAAAAACCAACAAAGGTTATTCTGCTTCCATCCCATAAAGTAGAAGGATGGACACATCAGTTCCCTGCGCTCAATGCTTTGTTCTATGATCTATATAATACCCGTTACTCAGAATTGATTGATACCCTCAATCAACTCATATTCCAGAAACTCGATGGCCGTCTTTATGACTATCTGAAAGAAAAAAGCAGGGTAAAATCAACAAGCCTATTGAATCTCAGACATAGGGAAATTGCACTGGAACTTGGCACATCGCGCGAGGTGATTACACGGGTTCTTAAGAAACTGGAAAAGGAAGGCAAAATCCGCCAACAAGATAATGGTATAGAAATTCTTTAAATTTTTCATTCTGTAAATCAGGCAGTTACGATCGTATTTCTTATTGCGGTGACTTAGGTCACCTCATTACGGTCTGTATAAAATATACCTTTAATACATCAAATAAGTAGATGAAAAGCAAAGCCCTCAAATTAGCAGTCATTTGTATTCTATGTGTGGGTATCGCTTACGGATTGGTATGGATAATTGAAAATTTTACCACCTAAATAAATAAATATGAAAAAGAACATGGGAAGTGCAGACAGAGTGATACGCATATTACTCGCTGCTGTTTTTGCAGTACTATATTTCACAGGCGTTGTGCCAGGCACCATCGGGTTGGTGTTGGTAATCCTCGGTGCTGTATTTGTATTGACGAGCCTCGTTAGCTTTTGTCCATTGTATGCCATTGTTGGGCTAAGTACCTGCCCAACTAAAAAGGCATAGTCAATAAATCAGAATTTAAATTGATAAGCGATGCCACTTGAAAAGAGTGGCATTTATTTTTATCCGTTAAACCAGTTGGGGAAACTCCACACCATCCATCCATAAAGGGCAAAACGGATAACACGTGTAATGCAAATGATAAGAAAGTTCTTTAGGTTCATATTCACGGAGCCAGCAAGCATGCACATTGCAGAAAAGGGAACGGGAGTTACGGCCCCAACAAAAACCAGGTAACCACCAAATTTTTTAAGTTTACTCTCATATTGCTTCAGATACTTTTCACGAATTCGTATCTGGTAGAAATTCGTTTTGGAAAAATTCTTGCCGATATAATATCCTAACACCCCTGCCCCATAGGAAATAACGGTGAGTATGGTAAGGTTAATAATAAACCCTGTTACATCAATATTATCCAGCACCCAAATCATCATGAAAAATTCCGGAGGCAGTATGCCAAAGATGATTTCAGAAAGCGTATAAACTCCGTATAAAATTCCAGGGTTGGCTCGGATATCATCAATATGACTCCTGAAGTTGGCCTGAATATACTCTTCCATTAAAATGAAAACCGTAATTATAAAGGCAAACCAAAGCAGCCCTTTAAAAAGATTACGGAACAAAAAACTTGAATGCGTCTCCTCCTGCTGCATTGAACCTGTTAATTAATTATCGGCATCCTCATGAATGTCTTTGTCTCATCAAAAAGTTTCCGATAAGTGACATGCTTCTTTACTACAGGGGCATTAATTTGTTCAACAACGCGAATCATTTTAGGGTTGAAATCTCCGATCCAGTTCATTTCATATTCTTTATAATGGATGCCTCCGCCATGGGCAAACTTTCTGAAGTTTTCTATGATGGCTCCATCAACACCTTTACCCTGATGCTCGGGCACAAGGCCAAATAAAATTCCAAAGGCTTTCTTATTTGTTTTTATCAAGCGGTGCCACACAAATTTCAATTTACCCATTAAATCCATTTTTCCATTTACATATTTGAACACCTGATTTACTTCTGGCAAGGAAAGAAAAAAGGCAATGGGCTCGTCTTTGTAATAACCGAACCAAAGTAATTTTTCATCCATGATCGGTTTCATTTGTTTCACCAGATGCCGTGCCTGTGCCTCAGTGAGTTCGGGAATCTCACCACGCTTTGCCCATGCCCGGTTGTAAACTGTTCGTATGAGTTCAGGCAATTTCTCCCACTCCGATTTCTTCACATAACCAAAGCGATAGCTGGGATCTTTTTCTACCAGTAATGCTTTTTCCAGCAATCGCTCATCAATAGGGCCTTGCACAGGGCGCCCAAAGGTGAATTGATAAAAATAAACCTTGAATCCATAATCCTCGAAATATTTCTGATAGTATGGGAAGTTGTAATTGCACTGATAGTTTGGTTCGCGATCGAATCCTTCAATCAAAAGTCCCCACCAGCGATCACGGTTTCCAAAGTTGATAGGTCCATCCATGGCTTCCATCCCTTTTTGCTGAAGCCATTTTTTACAGGCATCAAACAACATGAAGGCTGCTTCCCTGTTATCGATACATTCAAAAAATCCCATGCCACCGGTTGGCTGATCATTTCCCTTGTTAACCGTCTTCTGATTTATGAATGCCGCAACCCTGCCGATGGTTTCACCCTGATCATTATTCAATATCCAGCGAATACATTCACCATGATGAAATGTCTTGTTTTTTTCTTTATCAAAAACACCCTCTACATCCACATCCAATGGCCGAATCCAGTCGGGTGTATTTTTATAGAGGCGAACCGGAAAAAGAAGAAACTCTTTTTTATCGGATTCACTTAGCACTTCCCTTATCTGCATAACCCCTAAAATAATTCTATAAAGTGGAATTTTTCTGGTTTGGCAGCACTATTTCAAAAATCGTATAATGACCTGGCTCACTGCCCACCGTCACCCTGCCCCCTAACTTTTCCACTGCATTTTTAACAATATATAACCCAAGACCTGAGCCACCCGATTGCTCACTGGCACGGTAAAACATATCAAAGACTTTGCTTAGATTTTGTTTGTTTATGCCAATACCATTATCCCTGAATGAAATTATTGCCTGATTTTGTTCAACGGTAATGGAAACCTTTATTTCGTGTGAATCACCGTCCATCTTCCTGTACTTGATCGCGTTGGAAATCAGGTTTCTGAATATTTCTTCTATCCTCCACGGATCGCTGTAAAAGTCACTTCCTGTTATCTGAACTTCCTTGTGTATCTGATCTGCTCCTTCCATATAGCTCAGGTTGCGGAAAGCGGTATCAACAATTTCGTCAAAATGGATTTGACCCTTCTTGATGTCCAGCTTAAGATTCTTTGAATGGCTCAATACATCACTGATAAAGTGGTCCAGTTGATTTACCTTTTCTCCGATAATTTTGAGGTAGGCTTTTGGGTCATCTTCATTTCCGGGATGCTGGGCCAGATTTACCAATCCCAGCACCGAAGAAAGAGGCGCCCTTAAATCATGGGATACTTTATAAACAAAATTATCAAGTTCCGTATTTCTGACCTTAAGTTCTTCTTCAGTAATTTTCTGTGTAGTGATATCTACATACACACCAAAAATTCCTATAGTCTCATCTTCAAAATGAACGGGTACTCCATAAATAATCACAGAAAGATGCACGTCATCCCTTCGGATTCGGGTGGTTTCCATACGCACCACCTGATCGCTTGAAATCACTGAATTCAAATCATTTCCTTCCGCTTCAAGGGTGGGTGGCACAATAAATTCGTTCAAACTTCTTCCTTTGAGCTCAGAAATGGTAAACCCAAACATTTGCTCAAATCCTCTGTTCACCCTGTCAACATTACCTTTATTATCGAGTAATACAATGGCCATTGGTGAACTGTTGAATAATTCAGAAAAAAGCAATTCTGTTTTTTTGATTTTTTCCTGGGCCTTTGTCTGCTCCGTAATATCCCTTACGATCAGTTGAACCGCTGGCTCTCCGAAATAGGTAAAAGGATAAGCGGAGGTCTCTACAAATATTTCTTTTCCCCGCAGTGTAATAAATCTTTCCTTCACCCCGGTAATGGGATGGCCCATCATCACATTTTTCATTCGCTCCTTAACATCCTTCAGTTCTGCAGGATGAACAAACTCCAGAACGGAGCGGCCAATCAACTTATCAACACTGGTTGCCTCAAGCAAGGATGCCGCATATTCATTGGCATATACCAGTCTTCCTTTTTGATGAACGCCCATACCAAGTGGTAAGGATTCTACCAGATTACGATATCGCAAATCTGATTCCTTTTGCTTCCGTTCAAGCTCTTTTCTTCTGCCAATGTCACTGATTACTCCGCTCCATCCGATTTTGCTTTTTTCCAATCGGACTGGTAAGCCAGACACTTCGATCCATTTAATATCTCCTTTGGATAGAAAAATTCTTCCTTCCCATTTAAAGGCTTTTTCTTTCAAAACAGACTCTTCAAACAACGCATTAAACTGATCCCAGTCTTCATGATGAATAAAACTTTTCATAGGATAGGAGCCACTTAACAACAACTCCCTGCTTACGCCCAAAATAGTTTCGCAGCCCGGACTCAGATAGGTAAAATCCCTTGAGCCATCAGGGAATACCGTGTACTCAAAAATAACAACCGGCAGGTTGTCAATAATATGTTGCATGCTTGTTGTTGAGGGCATACCCTTGATCAACTTTTTATGTAAAGTGGACCGACAAGATAACACTTTTAGATTATACAGATAGCAGACGTAAGAGTCACGTAAGATTGCTGCCGAAATAAAAAATTAATTGACCCTGATATGCTTAATCATATTTAAATCCCAGTCTATTACTAAACCTTTGCCAATTCCATCAGCAGCTTTTTTGCCATATAAAAGTTCAGCCAGATACAATGCAGGGTCGTAGGATTTGGCACCACCCGCAGAGGTGATTATTTTACGGTCGTGCACAAAGCTTATGTCACTATGTACAGTAAGATGTGGAAATGCTTCTTTAAATTTTCCAATGTCTCCAGGAAAAGTAGTGCATTGATGCATATCCAGCAACCCCGCTTTGGCCAGTACAAAAGCACCATCGCAAAGTGAGAGTACATAGGATGCTTGTTTACCCGTACTTCTCACAAAGCCCATGAGTTTTTCATTCTCAAGATCAGAGTCCATACTATGCTGCGCACTGGGAACAATTAAAATATCAATGGCAGGCAGCGAGTCTGTCATAAATGAATAGTCCGGAACAATATTCAGACCTTCAAATGTCTTGATCGTTTCCTTCTTTTCTGATACTGTAAAAACCTTAATTCCATATTCACTATGAAAGATGGTATGCTGCAATACATCCATGGGCGCGATCAGTTCCGAATTATAGACTCCGTCAACAATCAGGAATGCGGCATTTAATTGCCGGGTTGGCAATACAGGTGGTCCTGATTGTGAATTGACTTTATCCTGATCACAGGAGATAACCCAGGATAAGAGAAGACTTAAAATAGAATATTTCATAGCTATTAACTTTTCAGGATTAAATTTTTCTATTCCGCTAGCCTTTTGAATTGATAAAGATTTGATTTAATAAATCCATCAGTCGTTGTTTTACTATCAAGTAGTTTACAATCAGGCGTTGGCAATTGCTTTTGCCAATCCGGTAAAAAGGTTGCTTCAATGCCGGCAACCAGCCTGAAAAAACGATACATCATCCATAGCTTAATGCTGTGGCCTCTTCGCTCTTCCACAAAATCTGTAATAACCCACAGGGCTTCATCCGCCAAAGAACTTTTTATTTTTCCTAATACCAATTCAAGACTTCGTTCATGAAACATATCAAGATAGAAATTTGTGATAACTCCATCATACAATTGATCAGGAATGTTATTCTCCGTTCCCTGAATAAAGATAACTGGTGATTTATTCCCTGATCTCTTTCTGGCCAGTTTAATCATCTCTGGAGAAAGGTCTATATAATCAATTCTTAGATGAGGAATTTCCTTGAACAAAGGATCCAGTATCAAGCCAGAACCTCCCCCTAATATTAAAAGGCGCTTGCATTTCGCGAATTGGTTAAGAAAATGTAATTGAGAATTAACGATATCAATACCGATGATCAATCGTGCAAGGTTATCGTAAAACGGAGCCAGAAAATCAAAACCGCTCGCCATCCGATTCCTCATACCAGCAGATAAACCATAGGAAATAAAAATACCGAATCACCCAATACTCTGTAATAATCATTCCTGATAAAGAACCTTTTACAGCTATAGATTAAAAGAAGAATTGCAGCCATGGCAAAAAACACCAATGCTATAAAATGATATGGCGGTTGAAAGAACAGATAGAATGAAATAGAAAAGGTGATGACAAAAATCCCAATCAGCAGATAATGAATTGTGATTTCCTCAACGAGCGTGGCCACTGAATCCTGCTTGTCGCGTAAGTCATTTTCTTTTTCATACCAGGAGAAAACAATCAGATTAATCAGGGCAATCAAGAAAAACAGAAGCGCGATTAAATATTGAGCAGAACTCATTTGAATTTCCGGCCATGAGGGCAATACGACTCCAAGGGTATAGAGTGCTGCTACTGAAAGTTCTTTTGAAATGTGAAGTTTCTTTCGAAGCAGTATGTAGATCACAACAACCAGTGAAAGTAAAATTCCGTATTTAATTACTTTGATAGGCATAAAAAAGATGAGGACTATGTCAATGATTAAAACTACCACGATCCAGTATTTTAACTTAGTCTGATTTCTTTGGTGAAAGCGATGTCGTTCAGAAGCCGCCTCGCCCCTAACATCTCGTATATCCAGCAAGCGATCTGCCGTGTAGATAATCCAGACCGTGAGACCCAGTGAAACAAATGAAGGATAAGAAGGAACTACCTCAAATATTTTTGCAAAGAAAAGAGAGCCTGTCACTGCCCCGACAACCACATCCAGACTCAGAAGATTAAACAGACGATAAAGCTTGATTACTTCCTTCATGAATATGTAAAAGTAACTAAGTGGCGGATGGAGTCATAAAAACAAAAGCTCCACGGTTATGTGGAGCTTTCTGATCAGAATCGTTATTTGAATCTATTAGGCCGACTTCAATGCTTCGGCACCGGCAACAATCTCAAGGATTTCCTTGGTGATGGCAGCCTGACGTGTGCGGTTATATGTCAATTTCAAATCTTTTAATAAATCACCGGCATTCTCAGTAGCTTTATCCATGGCTGTCATACGAGCACCATTTTCAGCAGCATTCGAATCCAGTACAGCTTTGTAAAGCTGAATCTTCAATGACTTCGGAACGAGGCCGATGATAATTTCAGATTGATTGGGCTGATAGATATAATCTGTGTCGGGCGTGGTGGCTGTTTTCTTTACAGGAGCGACTGGAAGAAATTGTTCTGTTCTCAAAATCTGAGTCGCTACGTTTTTGAATTCATTATATATGATTTCAATCTTATCGTAGCTACCGTTCTTGAAAGAATTCATCATGAATTCACCCACTTCAGCAACCTTATCATAAGAGAGACCGTGGAACACGTTCCAGTAATCTGCTACAATAGGTTGATTTTTTTTACTGAAAAACTCAAATGCCTTTTTTCCTAACGGAAGAAAAGTAACATTTCCCTTCGCATACTGTGTCGGGTATTTTTCAGATGCCATGCGAATAGTTGCCTTGATGATCGTGCTGTTAAAGGCTCCGCATAATCCGCGATCAGAGCTAACTAAAACCACCAGGATTTTATTCTCCTCACGTTGCTGATTATACCACGCCTGGGCATCTTGCTCAGCGGCTGACAAGTTTTGAAAAAGATGAGATAGCTTTTGTGCATAAGGCCTCATCTGCATGATACGGTCCTGCGACTTTCTCAATTTGGCAGCCGCCACCATTTTCATGGCTTTGGTAATCTGCTGCGTAGAGATTACGGATGATATTCTGCTTTTTACTTCCTTTAAACTCGCCATATCGTTAATTAGATAATCTGAAGATTGCTCAATTCGAAAATGAAATTCATCATCGAATCTTCAAATCAATTCATTTTCAAATTAATATTTAGAAGCCAGTTCAGTGGCTACTTTCTTCACAACCGCTACATCCTCATCTTCAAATTTTCCTGCGCGGAAATTGTCAAGAATCTGCTTGTTCTGAGCCTTCAGTAAATCAATAAACTCTTTTTCAAAAGCCTTCACTTTTTCAACAGGCACACGGTCAATGTATCCTTTGGTGGAAGCCAGGATCATGGCTACCTGCTCTTCAACTGGCACCGGCTGATATTGTGGTTGCTTCAACACTTCAGTATTTCTGCGTCCACGCTCTATAGTGAGTTTGGTTGCAGCATCCAGGTCAGAACCGAATTTCGAGAAGGCTTCCAGTTCACGGAACTGAGCCTGATCCAGTTTCAATGTTCCGGCCACTTTCTTCATTGACTTGATCTGTGCCGAACCACCCACGCGTGACACCGAAATACCTACGTTAATGGCTGGACGCACACCTGCGTTGAATAAGTTTGTCTCAAGGAATATCTGACCATCCGTAATCGAAATTACGTTGGTTGGAATATAAGCCGATACATCATTCGCCTGAGTTTCGATAATCGGAAGAGCGGTTAATGAACCTCCACCCTTAACAAGGTGCTTAATGCTTGCCGGTAAATCGTTCATGTTTTTAGCGATCTCATCATTGTTGATGATTTTAGCAGCTCTTTCCAGCAAACGTGAGTGCAAATAAAATACATCACCTGGATATGCTTCACGACCCGGAGGTCTTCTTAACAATAATGACACTTCACGGTAAGCAACCGCCTGCTTCGACAAGTCGTCATAAATAACCAATGCTGGTCTGCCTGTATCCCTGATGAACTCACCAATGGCAGCACCTGTAAACGGAGCAAAGAATTGCATAGGAGCCGGATCAGAAGCAGAGGCAGAAACGATTACCGTATATTTCATGGCACCGGCTTTCTCAAGCGTAGCCGCTACGGAAGCAACCGTAGATGCTTTCTGACCAATCGCTACATAAATACAGAAAACGGGTTTGCCATTTTCATAAAATTCTTTCTGGTTGATGATTGTATCAATCGCTACCGCAGTCTTTCCCGTCTGACGGTCACCAATGATTAATTCACGCTGACCACGACCAATTGGGATCATCGCATCAATGGCCTTGATACCTGTTTGCAGAGGTTCGTTTACCGGCTGACGGAAAATTACACCCGGAGCTTTACGCTCCAAAGGCATTTCATACAGATCTCCTTCTACCGGGCCTTTGCCATCAATAGGCAGAGCCAGTGTATTTACAACACGACCGAGCAATCCGTTACCCACTTTTACAGAAGCAATCTGGCCAGTGCGTTTCACAATTGCACCTTCTTTAATTCCGGTAGCATCACCAAGCAAAACGGCACCTACGTTGTCTTCTTCAAGGTTCAACACGAGGGCTCTTAATCCATTTTCAAATTCAATCAACTCACCGGCTTGCACTTTGGTAAGTCCATAAATACGAGCCACCCCGTCACCAATGGTAAGCACGGTTCCTACTTCCTGCAGTTCGGCTGCGGTACGTGATTGAGAAAGTTGTTCGCGAAGTATTGCGGATATTTCTTCAGGTCTGATTTCTGCCATATCTCTTTAATTCAAAATTTTAAAATTCAATAGTGTAATGTTTAGAACTGCTTGATAAAGGGGTTTTCACTAAACTTATTCTTCAAGGCCTTCAACTTATTCTTTATGGATGCATCGATTTGAAGATCCCCCACATTAAGGATAAATCCACCGATCAGATCCTTATCAACTTTCTCCTCCAGTTCAACCTGCTTCATATGACTCAGTTTCTTCACAATGGTCACCAGCTCACTTCTTAATTCATCATCTATCGGAACAGTAGAAGTAATGGATGCCTTGCCAATTCCTTTGTATAACATTATAGGCATTGTGAAACTCAGTCGCAATAGAGGGTAAAAGCGGTTCACGGTTTTTCTTTGTAAGGATTTCAATGATTGACATGGTAAGAGCATGAACCCTCCCCGAAAAAAGTTTATTAAGGATTTCCTTTTTCTTTTCATGTCGAATGATCGGACTCTTGAGCATAAGCACAAAGTCACGATTGCTATGGCACACTTTATTAAAAAACTGCATGTCGGCATGCACCGCTTCGACTACACCCTGCTCTACGGCTAAACTGAGCAGTGATTTTACATATCTTGAAGCAACCCGTGAGTCTGCCATGAATTAATTCAGCTTAAGGTCTTTAATAAATGTATTCGGCAAGTTCCTTCTGGGCTTTATCTTCCTTCAGGTTATTCTTTATTAGTTTCTCCGCAATTTCAAGAGAGAACATAGCCACCTGCGACTTTCACATCGCGAAGGGCTGCATTCTTTTCAGTCTGTATGATTGCTTTGGCATCTTCTATGATCTTGTCGGCATTCTTCTTGGCATCAGCCTGAGCCTGATCGTGCAAACGGTTAGCTGCTTCACGCGCTTCGCGCAAGATTTTATCACGCTCTTCACGGGCTTCGCGAAGTAATTTTTCGTTATCAGACTTTAAGGCAGCCATTTCAATTTTTGCCTTTTCTGCAGAATCAAGTGCTTGCTGAATAGATTCTTCGCGTTCCTTCAATGAGCCCAGAATAGGTTTCCAAGCAAACTTTGCCAGTAATAAAACCAATAACAAAAAGACAAATATTTGCCAGAGTATAAGACCGGTGCCGGGGGTAAGTAAATCCATAATTTCTCTTTTTAACTTTTTTGATGTTCACATAAAAATAAAAGAACCGCCCGAGCCCAATCGCTCAGGCAGATTCCTTAATTCTTAGCTTTTGAATGAGATCAACAAGCAAATAACCAGCGCGAAGAGCGCAGCCACTTCAATAAGTGCCGCGATCACAAGCATGGCATTCTGGATTTTGCCAGAAGCTTCAGGCTGACGAGCCATACCTTCCATAGCAGAACCACCGATGCGACCGATACCAATTCCAGCGCCAATTGCAGCCAGACCAGCACCGATACCAGCGCCCATAATTGCATAGCTAATGTCCAATAAAAGTGCGAACAACATAGTTTTATTTATTTAAGTTAAACAACACCACACTGAAACCTCAGGATGGATTTCTTTAATATTTTTTTAGTGATCGTGTCCGTGATCTGCAGTGGCCATGCCAATGTACATCGATGTGAACATCGTGAACACATAGGCCTGAATACCCGCAACCAATAACTCAATCAGGTTTATAAACAATACAATTAAGGAGGATGCAAAACCTACCCAGATACTTCCAAAAATAAATGCCAGTGAAATCAAACTCAACAACACGATGTGTCCTGCTGTAATCGCCACGAACAAACGTATCATCAATGAGAATGGCTTGGTAAAAATACCAATGATTTCCACTGGAAGAATAACAATGCGCAAAGGCAGAGGCACACCGGGTGTCCAGAAGATATGACCCCAGTATCCTTTATTCCCATTTACATTAGTCAATATAAATGTAATCACGTGCCAGCATCATCGTTACCGCGATATTACCGGTCAGGTTAGCAGCACCCGGAAGGAGACCCAACAGGTTACCGAACAATATGAAGAAGAACAGCGTGAGCATATAAGGCAAAAAACGTTCGTAATGATGACCCATATTAGGCTTCACAATTTCATCACGTACAAAAAGAATGATAGGCTCCATGAAAGACTGGATTCCTTTGGGAGCTTTTCCCTTATTCTTAGATGCGGCATTTGCTACAGATAAAAGTACAAATAACAAGAACGCAGCATTGATGAAAAGCATGGCCACGTTCTTCGTGATCGACAAATCAAAAACTGCTTTACCAGAATCTGAAAGGATAGATATGGCTATGTTCAAGTTTGTAGCCATTGTATTCAACTACGTTGTGGTGTTCATCATAAAAATTACTGGATGAAAATACCTCAAGGCCTTTTTCTTCAGTATATACAATCACAGGTAAAGGTAAAACCAGGCCAATCCGCAAAGTGCCATTGATGGTCGTCCAGCACGTGGTGCAAAATAACCTCACTTGCATTGAAGGGTTCAGGCTACATGACCTGCCTCATCAGAAGCTAAAACAGGGCTGATTATGCTGGAAAAAACAATGAAAAAGAGGGTAAAAAAAGATGTTTTCGCTGCAAAAAAGGGCTTTTTCATTATAATGAGGACAAAGGCTTTTATTTGGTCTGCAAAAGTATCAATTATCCTTTCTGAAAAAAATGATTTGTGGGAATTTTGGGGGCGTTCTCAACAACTTTACCTTTCTGACCTCTTCAGTAAAAAGAACACCTCCAGAAAAGTAAGGGTGAGATAGCTGACAATAAAAAGGGTGACATTTCCGGCTGCCGAGGCCGGATCATCCCAGACAATAAAAAAGATAAGTGCTAAGCCTCCGGTCATCTTAAGAACAATGGATAGAAGATAGAATTGAGTAAAAGCTTCTGGCTGCTGGAACTTGAGTTTATTCAGGTTATAAAACACCAGCAGGGTTATAAATAATACAAAAATCAGAATCTCCCGTAATGCGGTAGGCAAAATCCACCATCCCTGATGTGATCCCATCCAGGTGATCAGTGCAAGAAAAAGTGTGGCCGTTAAAATAATTAAGAAAAAGCGCAGCAAGGTCAGTCGTTATTTAATGATCGGTAAAGTTGATACATCATGCCGCCAAATATCACAAACACAAATGTGAGCAGGAAGACCGGGAATTCAAGTCCGAGATATTTGTCAAGTTTTAAACCAAGCCAGGCTGCAAGGCCAATGGCTGCTACCATTTGAATGCCCAGGCCGCTAAACTTCAGGAAAGTATTTGGTCGATTTTTCTTATCCTCTTCCATGAAAAAAGAAGCCACAAATTCATAGAACCTGTGGCTTAATGTATGTTTAATTACAAGTTCAGTTCACACGGGCCTCTTCAGGGCGTATTGCATGCATGGCATTTTCACCTATTTTGATATCCTTGATTATAGCTCCCATTTTACAGGTTCCATTAAATACAGCCCCCGGCTCCACAACCAGTTTTCCTGTTAAAATATCACCGTGAATTTTTGCAGTTGCCTTCAGGATAAGAAGTTCTGACACCTCCAGCTTACCTTTTACCTCACCTTCTATATCGGCATTTTGTGCGATGATGTTGCCATCCACATAACTTGAATGACCCAGGGCTATCTTTGATTTGGATTTTATACTTCCTGTTACCTTACCTTCAATGCGGATATTACCAAAGGTCTCAATATTTCCTTCCAGCGAAGTTCCCTTTCCGATTACATTGCTTGAATTGCTGATCTCTTCAGCAACTCTTTTTTGTTCTTTAGATGTTAACATGTCTTGGTTTTTTAAAAAGTAACAAAATCCTCCGGATTCAACGAGTTTCCATTATACCACATTTCAAAATGTAAATGCGGACCATCAGTCATCTCTCCGCTATTGCCAACAATGGAGATAATCTCTCCTGCGTTCACAAAATTACCAACTTTTTTTAACAAACCGGCATTGTGCTTATAGACCGAAACCAGGTTGCCCCGATGCTGCACAGCAATAACATTCCCTGAATCCTGTGTCCAGGAGGCCATTATTACCATACCATCGGCCAGTGATTTTACTGGCTCATTGCTTTTAGCCACAATATCTACACCATAATGACCCTTCTTTACATCATAATGATCGGATATGAAACCGGTAATGGGTGTGAAGAAAAATACCTCTGCCAGCTCACGGTATTTAGTACTTGTTAATGAAACCACAGAGAATTCACCCTTCTCAAATTCCTTTCTAAATACGGAATCAGAGGGGGCCAGCTCAAGATTACCAACAGCAGTTGCAGGCTTTCCCTCAACCCCAAGCGCTTGTGCCGGATCAGAAAATCCTGTTGAAGTATCTCCGCTTAATATCCGTTGAAAGTTATGTATAAACGCGTCTTTCTGGTTTACTTCGATAGCCAGTGAATCCACTTTGATGGCAAGCTCATATAATTTTTTATTGGCTTCCATCTGGGCGTGTCTGGGGTCGAACCATTTCGCTAAAAGTGTCTTTGAAAGAAAAAGACTGCCGGAAAAAAGTACAAGAAACAATGACGCGGAAATCACCATTAATTTGGCGTACGTAAAGCCAATATTAGATTTCTCAGCAAGGTTCTCTTCATTGCGGATCACCAGTTGATATTTGGTGGTGAGGCGCTCTGATATTGTCTTTTTAGGTTTCAAATGAGTAATTTTTCACAAAATTAGATATTCTGACTGATTATAATATTGAATGTCTGTTTTTAACGTTTGTAAACGGATATTTGTATTCAGTGACTTTTCGAATTAACACCCTTTGGTTTTATACTGTTATCTTCCTGTTAGGCGGACTAATAGGGGGTTGCTCGTCTAACCAAAATAACATTACCAGCAATATATATCACAACACCACCGCACACTTCAATGGATATTATTATGCGCTGGAAAAAACACTGGAAGTTGAAAAGCTAATTTTGAAAAGTCTGGATGACGATCCCAATCAGATATTAAGACTCTTTCCAAAATTAGACACCAACCTGGCTAAAAGTTATTCAAAAGACACCGAAGAAATTATTAAGATGGCGTCACTCTCCATTCAGCGGCATCCCAATAGCCGATGGGTGGATGATGACTACTTGCTGGTAGGTAAAGCCCGCTTATTCGATTGTGATTTTCAAAATGCGATTCAGACTTTTAAATATGTCAACACAAAGAGCCAGCATGTTGACACACGACACGCGGCACTGGTGCAATTGCTGCGCACATTTACAGAGCAGGCTGATTTTGATCGGGCCGAAGAAACCTTTCGGTATCTCGAAAAAGAAAAACTAAATAAAGAAAATCAAAAACAACTATACCTCGAGAAAGCCTACTATTACCAGGTGCGTAACAATTATGACTACATGGTTCGCAACCTAACCCTGGCGGATTCATTGCTGGTAAGAAGTGATCGGAAGGGGAGAATTTATTTTATTATCGGACAAGTATATCAAAAACTGGGATTCGATTCGGAAGCATTCAATTATTATCGCAAATGCGTGAATACCAGTCCCGAGTATGAAATTGATTTTTATGCCCGACTCAATATGGCGCAGGTAGCCCGCCTTGACGATAAGAAAGACATCAAGCTTTTAAGGGCCCAGTTTGAGAAGATGCTGGAGGATTTAAAAAACCAGGAGTTCAAGGATAAAATCTACTATGAAATCGGTGAATTTGAACGTAAGCAAAATAATCTTTCAAAAGCCATCAGCAATTATACGCTTGCCGCTCATGCAGGCACCAATAAGCGAATACAGGGCAGTGCATATCTTAGAATTGGTCAGCTTGAATTTGATTCATTAAAGAAATATAGCCTTGCCAAACTTTACTATGACAGTGCCATTGCGGCATTGCCTAAAGACTTTGAAAATTATGAATCCATAAAAAAAAGGCAAGAGGTTTTGGGTGAATTTGCAAAATACACTGAGGCGATAACCTGGAATGACAGCCTTTTATATCTCGCCCGTTTTGATTCAATAACGGTGCGCACAAAACTAGACTCCGTTATGGAAACCAGAAAAATTCCGGAAGATACTTCTAAGAAAAAGCGCAAAAGAACCAGCAGCACATCATCCGGCAGCAGTCAGGGAAGTGCATTTTTCAATGAACAATCAGCTGCTACCTCCGACTGGTATTTTGGAAATCCTTCAGCTGTTGCTTTAGGGCAGTCAGAGTTCCAGCGCATATGGGGAACGCGACCATTGGAAGATAACTGGCGCAGGTCTAATAAATCATCGGTGATTCAGGAAATTAAAATCGCTGCCATGCAGACCGATAAGACAGAAACAAATCAAACCGTTGCCGAGGCCACCGCTGTAAAAGTCGATGAGGTTGGCAAACTGATGCTGCAATTGCCACGAACCGATAAACAAAAACAGGAGGCGCTTGCGAAAATTGAAGAAGGATACTTCAGGCTGGGCGATCTCTATTACTTTCAGTTAAATGAAAAAGAGAATGCGTTGCAGTCCTATCAAAGGTTACTTGGCCGCTTTCCGGGATCTGAATATGAACCCGAAGTGTTGTATAAACTTTACCTCATCACAAGGGAAAACGATAAAGCACAGGCTGATCGGTATACACAACTCTTAAAAGAAAACCATCCCAACTCTACCTTCACACGCATTCTTCTCAATCCGGATTACCTGAGAGAAACAAGTGTTGCTGCAGAAAAACAAAAGTTGATCTACAAGGAAGCTTATGCTCTATTTCAATCCAATAATTTACGGGCTGCGGCAGAAAAAATAAATCAGGCTTTAGAAGTTGGCAAAACAAGTTTCACTCCCCAGCTGGAGCTTCTTAAAATTATGATCACTGGAAAAACAGAAGATATTACGCGGTACCAGTTTGAACTTGGAGAGTATCTGAAAAAATATCCGGACGGTGAATTGAAACCCTATGCCGAACAATTGCTTGCTGCCTCCAAAACATTGCTGGAAAAACTGGAGAGGGCAAAAGGTATACAATATGGAACTTCACTTGAGGGGCCGCATACCTTTATTATTGTTTACAATACGGGCGATCGGATTACCAATCCTGTGTCAACCACACTGGAAAATTATAATGAAGCCCAGTGGAATGAATTAAAACTCAATACAAGCAACCTGATTTTGAACGATGAAAAAACCATAACCCTTGTCACAGAATTTCCAAACCGGAAAACGGCCCTCAGTTATTTTGACAAATTCCTCGCTCAGATTGCAACTTCCAGGCCCCTTTCCAGCTATAAATTCTATAGCTTTGTAATTACAAAAGATAATTTTCAAATTTTTTACCGAACCAAGGCGTTGGATGAGTACCTCACCTTCTTTGATCGCAACTATCAAAAACAAAATCAATAAGCTTCTCAAAACTGAAAAGCCCTGGATACCAAAGGCAATTAAGTTACTGTGGATTGGTTTCATCTGCGTGATCCTGGGGTTTCCGCTATATCTGTTTACAGTGAACATCAACCTCTTTGGCATGTATGGTGAAATGCCAAGCTTGCGTGAAGTTGAAAATCCAGAAAATGATCTGTCTTCAGAAATCATTTCAGCTGATGGCGTATCCCTGGGACGATACTTTCGCTATAACCGTAGCCAGGTTCATTATGAAGAACTCTCAGAAGATCTTGTCAATACGCTGATCATTTCCGAAGATCATCGGTTTTACAATCATGCAGGACTGGATTTTCCAGCCTATGTACGCGTGTTATTCGGACTGCTTACGTTCAACCCGCAAGGTGGTGGAAGTACGATTACTCAGCAGCTGGCTAAAAACCTTTACACGATGAACCCCGATCGCAGTCTGGATGGCTGGCTTGGTAAAGCAGGGAAACTGCCGAGGCGTGTGATTCAGAAATCAAAAGAATGGATCATCTCTGTTAACCTTGAAAAGAATTTTACCAAAGAAGAAATAATTGCCATGTACTTAAATACGGCAACTTTCAGCAGCAACTCCTACGGAATTAAAGTAGCCGCTGAAACTTATTTTAATAAACAACCTGACAGTCTTAACATTCAGGAATCTGCTGTGCTCGTGGGCATGCTGCAGGCCGCAACTTTTTTTAATCCTCAACGCAATCCTGAAAACTCTCTTCGCAAACGCAATGAAGTTTTGTATAAAATATACAAGCATGGGTATAAAATCAAAACCCGCGATCAGTATGATTCCATCAAAGCTTTACCTATTGAACTAAACTACAATGTTCAAAATCAAAATGAAGGATTAGCAACCTATTTCCGCACGGTGCTCGGAAATTATATGCTTCAGTATTGCAAGAGCCGGGGGATTGATTTATATAACTCTGGTTTAAAAATCTATACTACCCTTGACAGCCGTCTGCAGAAATATGCCGAAGAATCCATGAATGAACACATGGGGCCCTATCAGGATAAATTCTATTCGGAGTGGAAAAAAAGAAATCGCAACCCATGGGTAGATGACGATGGTAAAGGAGATTCAAGGCTTCCTTCAGAAGAGAATTAAACAATCTGATGCCTATAAAATTTATGCGGAGAAATACGGTGAAAATTCTGATTCACTGAAAATCATGCTCAACCTGAAAAAAGCCGATGACCATTTTTACAGGAACGGGTGAGCGCGACACGCTATTCAGCAGCATGGACTCCTTGAATTATTATAAGCGCTTTCTTCAAGCCGGATTTATGTCGATGGATCCTTACACCGGTCATATCAAAGCCTGGGTCGGTGGCATTAATCATAAATACTTTAAGTATGATCACGTGATGCAAGGGAAAGCGTCAGGCGGGATCTACTTTTAAACCTTTTGTATACGGATTGGCTATGGAAAATGGTTATTCACCCTGCCATCCGATGAAAGATATTTCTCCACAGTTTAATATTCCGGGCCAGCCGGCCTGGTATCCACCAAACGCTGACGGTACAAGAGGTAGCGGTAAAACATTTACCATCCGGCAGGCAATGGCACAATCCTTAAACTCCATTACCGCACAAATGATGCAGGCGGTGAAGGAAGAAAATGTAGTGGAGTTTGCCCACCGTTGCGGAATTGAAAGTCAGCTTGACACGGTCCCTTCTCTTTGCCTTAGGTACCAGTGACGTTTCCTTGTTTGAAATGGTAGGCGCATATTGCACGTTTGTAAATGGAGGTATTCGTACCGAACCAATATTTCTCATTCGCATAGAAGACAAGAATGGAAATGTGATTGAGAGTTTCAACCCTAAAACCCGCGAAGCCATCAACGAGCAAACTGCCTATAAGATGATTTATATGTTGCGAGGCGGAACCGAAGAAGAAGGAGGAACATCGCTCGGCTTGCCGCGTGAGCTTCGCATCGATAATGAGATTGGCGGTAAAACCGGAACCACCAACAATGCGTCTGACGGATGGTATATTGGACTTACACATGATCTTGTATCCGGTGCCTGGGTAGGTGGCGATGAGCGTGCCATCCATTTCCCGTCATGGACTTTTGGACAGGGTGGTCAATCAGCACGACCCATCTGGGCCAAATACATGGTGAAACTTTATGGTGATCCGTCCACCGGTATTGCCAAAGGACAATTTAAGCGCCCGGCCAGTGGTCTCGATATGACATTGGATTGCAGCAAACATAATCTGCCTGACTCCCTTCAGATGCGTGATGAAGAAGCCTGGGAATTTGATAATTAAAATTCCCAGTTGCGATTTTCGATTTACGAAAAAGCTTTAGTGAAGGAGTTCAATCGTAAATTGCGAATCGTAAATTCTGCTTGTGTTCCCTGAAAAACTAAAAGATACCATTTCCTCCTTACCGGATTCCCCCGGCATCTATCGGTATTATAATCGCGAAGAAGTATTGATTTATGTGGGCAAAGCAAAAAGCCTGAAGAAAAGAGTCTCCAGTTATTTCAACAAGCAATCGCAATACAATCGTAAAACTGAAAAGCTGGTTTCAGAAATTGCCCGGATTGAGTTCACCATGACCAACTCGGAGTTTGATGCACTGCTGCTTGAAAATAATTTCATCAAACAAAACCAGCCCAAGTATAACATCCTGCTAAAGGATGATAAAACCTTTCCATATCTCTGCATTTTAAATGAACGTTTTCCAAGAATCATTTACACCCGGAAATACATTCCAAAGCAAGGGGAGCATTTCGGTCCATACTCCAGTGTGGCCTCAATGAAAGCTGTGCTGGAACTGATACGCCAGCTGTATTCGATACGCACTTGCAAACTGTTGCTTTCAAAGGAAAATATTGAGCAAAAAAAATTCAAAGTATGCCTGGAATTTCACATCGGCAATTGTAAAGGTCCTTGTGAAGGAATGCAGAATGAATCAGAATACCTTGAAGATATTGTGCAAGCAAGAAATATTCTGAAAGGAGACCTAAGTGTGGTGGAAGATGAATTCGCCAGAAGAATGAACGAAGCTTCCTCACTGCTTGAATTTGAAAAAGCTGCACTGTATAAGCATAAACTTGAACTGGTTGAAAAATTCCAGACCAGATCACTGGTAGTAAATAGAAAACTCACCGACATTGATGTAATCACCATTACCAGTTCTGAGATCAATGCGTTTATCAACTACCTTCAGATCAAAGAAGGCTCCATCATATTTTCAAAAAATGTCGAGATCAAAAAGAAGCTCGATGAGGCTGATGAAGATATTCTAAGTCTGGTTGTACAGGACCTGCGCAGCACATATAGAAGTAATAATCCTGAAGTTTATACCAACCTGCCACTTACGGTTAAATCTGATGAATTTGAGAATGTAGTGCCTCAGATCGGAGACAAAAAAAAACTCGTTGACTTATCATTAAAGAATGCGCTCTACCTGAAAAAGGAAAAAGAGATTGACCGCGAAGAACAGAAAGCAAAGAAAAACAAAGTGCTTCACATCATGCAGGAAAATCTTCGCTTACTGACTTATCCTAAAATCATTGAGTGTTTCGATAACTCAAATTTTCAAGGAACCAACCCGGTAGCATCGATGGTGCGCTTTGTAGATGGCAAGCCCGATAAAAAAGGATATCGTCACTTCAATATCAAAACCGTTTCAGGCCCTGATGACTTTGCCTCGATGAAAGAAATTGTAGGTAGACGTTACAAAAGGATCATGGAAGAAGAGAGCGAGTATCCACAGTTAATTATTGTGGATGGAGGAAAGGGACAATTGAGCAGTGCCTGTGAAGCATTACAGGAACTCGGTCTATATGGAAAAATTCCTATCATAGGCATTGCCAAAAGACTGGAAGAGATTTATTATCCAGATGATTCCGTGCCTCTGTTGATTAGTAAGAAATCTCCGGCCTTGTTACTCATCCAACGCATACGCGATGAAGCTCACCGTTTTGCAATTACTTTTCACAGACAAAAGAGGAGTAAGTCAACGTTTGTTACTGAACTTGAAAACATTCCGGGAATTGGAAAAAAGACAGCCGATAAACTGCTTTCTCACTTTAAATCATGGAAAAAAATACAAGAAGCAAGCTTAGAAGAATTGACAACCATTGCCGGAAAATCAGCAGCCGAAAAGATTAAGGAAGTTGAAAAGTAAAAAGCTGAAATTATAAAGATCGAAATCCTCTACTTTCAACTTCAAAACTTAGAACTTCTGATTACATGTCCTTCTTTGCCAACCGTGGCACTACACCCATGTTATACCAGGTAAATGCATATTGATCAGCCATTGATTCAATAGCTTTTGACAAATTAGATGCTCCGTGACCCGACTTGGTATCGATACGAATAAGAACGGGATTTGCACCCACATTTTTCTCCTGAAGAGTTGCTGCAAACTTAAATGAATGTGCAGGCACTACACGATCATCATGATCTGCTGTCGTTACCATCGTAGCAGGATAAGTAGTATTCTCCTTGAGCGCGTGCACTGGAGAATATTTTTTTAAATACTCAAACATCTCTTTTGAATCATCTGCTGTTCCGTAATCATAGGCCCACCCTGCACCCGCGGTGAACTTGTGGTAGCGAAGCATGTCCATCACGCCTACAGCTGGCAGAGCTACTTTCATTAACTCAGGTCGCTGTGTCATTGTTGCTCCCACGAGCAAGCCCCCGTTTGACCCACCTGAAATAGCCAGATAGTTACTCGATGTATATTTCTCTGCAATCATGTATTCCGCTGCCGCAATAAAATCATCAAACACATTTTGTTTGCTCAGCTTAGTACCGGCAAGGTGCCACTTCTCACCGTACTCACCTCCACCACGCAGGTTAGGCTGTGCATACACACCGCCATTTTCCAGCCAGGCAATTCGTGATGGGCTGAATGAAGGCGTCAAACTCACACCAAATCCACCATAGGCATAAAGCCAGGTTGGGTTCTTGCCATTTAATTCTATACCCTTTTTGTGGACAATAAACATGGGCACTTTTGTTCCGTCCTTGCTTGTATAGAAAACCTGCTTCGTTTCATATTCATCGGGATTGAAATCAATTTCAGGTTGATAGTATAAAGAAGTCGCACCGGTTGCTATGTCATATTTGTAGATGGCGGTCGGATACGTAAAGGAAGTAAAGGAAAAAAACAACTCCTTCTCATATTCTTTAGCACTAAAACCGTCAGCTGAACCAATCCCCGGTAACTCCACTTCGCGAATCAGTTTGCCATTTAAATCAAATTGTTTCACCTGGGTTTTCACATCCACTGTGTAATCAGCAAACAAAAAACCACCACCGGTAGACGCACCTAAAACATTTTCTGTTTCCGGTATCACATCTTTCCAGTTTTCAGTGGTTGGTCTCGAAAAATCTACTTCCACCACGCGATTGTTGGGTGCATTCAAATTGGTTTGAATCAGTAGCCGGCTGCCTTCATTTCCAATGATGTTATTTTGATTCTCAAAATTATTCACGACTGTAATGAGTTTGCCCTTAGGGTCGTTCAAATCCTGAACATAAAGCTCATTGCCTGTTGTGCTGGTGGCAGCCGATATCACCAGAAAGCGTTCATCTTCAGTAAGCCCTCCACCAACATATCTGCGCGGATCATTATCATCTCCGAATATAATTTTGTCTTCACTTCGAGGACTTCCAACCTTATGATAATATAATTTATGGCTTTGAGTCTTGGCGGTAAGCTGGCTGCCCTTGGGTTTTACATAGGTACTGAAATAAAATCCATCATTTCCTCTCCACGAAATTCCGCTGAACTTAATATCTCTGATCGTATCCTCCAGCATGGTCTTATCAATAGCATTCATTACAATAGCCTCCGTCCAGTCGGCACCTCCTTTGGAAATTTGATAGGCAACGCGTGAGCCATCCTTTGAAAACGAGACTCCGGCCAGACGCGTGGTGCCATCTTTTGAAAACGCATTCGGGTCAAGGAAAACTTCTGCTTCGCCCTGCTCTCCCTTTTTGCGAAAAAGAACAAAATGATTTTGCAATCCTTCATTCTTGTAGAAATAGATATACTCTCCCCGTTTGAAAGGGGAACCAATTTTTTCGTAATCATTAAGCGCCTCAAGCCTCATCTTGATTTGTTCGCGGTATGGAATTTTTTCCAGGAACCCAAACGTAACATCGTTTTGGGCTTTTACCCATTCTGCCACTTGTTCGGTTGTGTCGTTTTCCATCCATCGATAGGGGTCTGGCACCGCTTCGCCAAAGTAATTGTCAACCGTATCCACCTTGGCGGAAACAGGATATTTAGAAATCGTTTCTGGTTTGGGTGGGTTGGAACAAGACATGACAATGGCGGTAACTAAAATTGAACTTATGAATAATGAATATTTCATAGCGCTGATTTTAACTGACAATATTAACAGGTCAACAATTGGCAATCAAGTTACATTTACTTCTAAAAATGAATGCTGATAATAAGCTAATAATACTATAACTTAATAGCCAATTAAATGTTAACTTCCTATGAATCCAAAATTACTGGCTACCCTAAACCTATTCGCCTTTGCGGGTGTACTTATAATAAATACCCTTGCCATTATGCTTCCAATTAACGGCATGAGTACCGGTGAGCTTTCAGACCTCTACCCAAGCTTGTTTACACCTGCAGGATTTACCTTTTCGATATGGAGTGTTATCTACTTACTGCTGATTGGTTTTATAATTATTCAATGGAAGTTTTTATTGAATCCATATTTTGCAGAATTATCGCTTTGGTTTTTAGTATCCTGCCTCGCTAACATAAGTTGGATTCTCACATGGCATTATCTCTTCGTCTATGCTTCAGTCTTGATTATGTTAATATTATTGTTTTCGCTCTCAAAAATATTCTTACTGTTACAGTCCCATGTAATAACATCCATCACAGAAAAAATATTTATCAAACTCACCTTTATATTTTATCTCTCCTGGATTTGTGTAGCCACCATCGCCAACATCTCCACTTTACTTATTTCACTTTCATGGGATGGTGGAATCTTATCACCAGTAATGTGGACGATCATAATGATCACGATTGCCAGCGCTCTTGGCATTTATATCTCAGGACGTTTTCGTGAGCCCGCCTTTTTGATTGTATTAATATGGGCGCTTTATGGAATCTTTGCCAGGTGGAGTGATACTGAAAATAATGTTATCGCTATTACTGCTCTTGTCGAATTGGCGCTATTGGGGGTGCTGTTTTTTGTATTTCGATTTGGCCTGAAAAAGAAAGCCTCGTAATCACTCACAATAAAAAAGCTAACCCAAAAACGAGTTAGCTTTTTTATTGTGACATCAATGATCTAATTGATTATTTCAAATCCGGTATACGGCACAAGCTCTTTAGGGATTCTGATTCCAGCCGGTGTCTGATTATTTTCCAGTAATGCAGCGACAATCCGCGGAAGCGCCAACGCACTGCCATTGAGTGTATGAAGCAATTGCATTTTGCCTTCTTTGCTTTTATAGCGAAGCTTTAAACGATTGGCTTGAAAGGTTTCGAAATTACTTACTGAACTTACCTCCAGCCAACGCTGCTGGGCAGCTGAATATACTTCCATATCGTACGTGATGGCTGAGTTGAAGCCCATGTCACCTCCACAGAGCAACAACTTACGGTATGGCAACTCGAGTTTCTCCAGCAATCCCTGCACGTGCAAACACATCTCATCCAGGATGCGATAAGAATCTTCCGCTTTGCTGATTTGAACAACCTCCACCTTATCAAACTGGTGCAGTCGATTCAATCCACGAACGTGAGCGCCCCAGCTTCCTGCTTCCCTGCGAAAGCAAGGTGTATAACCTACATTTTTTACCGGTAATTCATCCTCATTTAAAATCACATCGCGATATAAATTAGTAATGGGCACTTCGGCAGTGGGTATCAGGTACAACCCATCTTCGTTTACAAAATACATCTGGCCTTCCTTGTCTGGAAGTTGTCCTGTTCCGTAACCGCTTGCTTCGTTCACCACAATCGGTGGTTGTATTTCTTTGTAACCGGCATTCCCCGCTTCATTCAAAAAGAAATTGATCAATGCGCGTTGCAGTCGGGCACCTTTGCCCTTATATACTGGAAATCCTGCCCCTGCTATTTTTATTCCCAGATCAAAGTCGATGATGTCATACTTTTTTATCAACTCCCAGTGAGGTATTGCATCGGCCGCCAATACAGGAATGTTTCCGTGTTGATGAACTGTAATATTGTCATCTGCACTTTTTCCTGCAGGAACTATTGAGGCGGGAACATTTGGGATTTTATAAAGTATTTCCTGTTGTTTCTTTTCAAAATCGGTAAGGCTTTCCTCCAGGGCTTTTACACGGTCCTTATCAGCAGCTACTGAAGCCCGCAGAGCAGCAGCCTCCTCTGCCTTGCCTGATTTCATCAACTCTCCAATCTTCTTTGAATCTGCATTTGATTTTGCCTTGAGTGAATCGAGTGTGTTTTGCGTTTCCCTTCGCGACTTATCATTTTCGATCACCTGTTGCACCAGGAGTTCCGCATCTTTAAAATTTCTTTTTTTCAAACCGTCAATCACGGCACTGGTCTGCTCACGCAAAATCTGAAGTGTTAACATTACTCTGTATTTAAGGGGCCAAAATTAGCCAATATTTTTTCATCGAATTTGATTATAATCAATTTTGAAGTATACTTGCAGTGTCATCGCAGGCCGATCAGGCCACCAACAATATTAAAACCCTGGTACTTACGATCTCTATTCAACAGTCTGTTAAATGTTCTTGATTTTGCTGTCTGTCAGCGTAGCATAACACACAAAATATTTTTCCTTCATAACTAATCCTTCTTTAAACACGCATGTACACAATTGATGACCTGAATGTCAGGCTACTATCTGAATTAAAAGAAATTGCAGAGGGCATGGGCGTAAAAAACGCCAAAAAGCTCGCTAAACAAGATTTGGTTTACAAAATTCTGGATCAGCAGGCTATTTCTGGAGAACCTGATCCAGTTGTTGCTCCTATCGCCCCCAGGAAGCCCGCACATGAAGGCAATGAACCTGATCGTAAAATGCGTCCTCGCAGAAGAGAAAATGTTGCCCCCGAAGTAACTGCTGTACCTAAAATTGAAGAACCCGAGATTTCCAATGAAGCAACTCCGCAAAGCTTCAATAATGAAGAAACAAAAGTCATATCTAAACTGGATGAAGTTCAAGAGATCGCTCCTGTTCAAGAAATAGTGCGCAAGGAGGCTCGTGAAGAAAGACCTCACCAGAATCCGAATCAACATCAGCAAACCCGTAAAGAAAACCTCATCCGCGATTTCGATGGTGTTGTCTCCAATGAGGGTGTGCTGGAAATTATGCAGGATGGATATGGATTTCTCCGCTCATCCGACTACCACTACCTGGCAAGTCCTGATGATATTTATGTATCCCCTTCACAGATAAAATTATTTGGTCTTAAGGTAGGCGATACGGTGAAGGGTCAGATCAGGCCTCCAAAAGAAGGCGAAAAATATTTTGCTTTATTGAAAGTAGATAGTATCAATGGCAAAACCACCGAAGAAATCCGCGACCGTGTTGCCTTTGAATATCTCACTCCTCTTTTCCCAGAACAAAAATTAAAACTCAGTACAACGCCTGATAATCTTTCAACTCGTATTCTGGATCTTTTCTCTCCAATAGGCAAAGGTCAGCGGGGTATGATTGTGGCCCAACCTAAAACTGGTAAGACGGTATTGTTGAAAAATATTGCCAACGCGATTGCCGAGAATCATCCGGAAGTATATCTGATCGTTCTTCTTATTGACGAACGTCCTGAAGAAGTTACCGACATGGCCCGCAGTGTAAAGGCTGAAGTAATTGCCTCAACCTTCGATGAGCAAGCCGAGCGCCATGTGAAAGTTGCCAGCATTGTATTGGAGAAAGCAAAACGGATGACCGAGTGTGGTCATGATGTTGTGATTCTGCTGGATTCTATCACTCGTTTAGCACGAGCTTACAATACGGTGGTTCCTTCATCCGGAAAAATTCTTTCTGGTGGTGTGGATGCCAATGCATTACACAAACCAAAACGTTTCTTCGGTGCAGCCCGCAAAATTGAAAACGGTGGTTCGTTAACCATTATTGCTACGGCATTGATCGACACTGGCTCTAAAATGGACGAAGTAATCTTTGAAGAATTCAAAGGAACTGGTAACATGGAATTACAGTTGGATCGCAAACTTTCAAACAGAAGAATGTACCCTTCTATTGATGTTCCTGCTTCTGGCACAAGACGTGAAGACTTGCTCATGAAAGAAGAGGAACTTCAACGAGTCTGGATCCTCCGCAAATTTATGGCCGATATGAATTCGGTTGAAGCAATGGAGTTTTTACAAAGCCGAATGAAAGGCACCCGTAACAACGAAGAGTTTTTGATTTCGATGAACGGATAAATACAAGCCGTGAGCTACAAGCCTTGAGTTGCGAGCATTCACTCGTAGCTCACGGCTTGTAGCTCATAACTAACTAATCTTTTTTCTTTCTCTTCTTTTCGTGAAAGGCTCCTTTAAACTCAGGATCCTGGTAGCGTTTCTGTCTGTCGATTTCACGTGCCATGTCATGCGACTCATGATAAGTGGTTTCTGAAACGATCACCTCCGCAGGCATTTTCTTTACCGGAATTTTCTCACGAATAATTTTTTCAATCTTATCAATGTGATATTTCTCTGTTTCCGTGACCAGCGTGATCGCTGTGCCCTCCTGAAATGCGCGACCCGTGCGACCCGTGCGATGAACATAGTCTTCGTACACAATTGGCACATCAAAATTAATCACATGTGATACGTTGGTTACATCAATTCCGCGTGAAGCCACATCGGTAGAAACCAGTATTCTCAACTTCCCTTCTTTGAATTCGTTCATCGCATTGATTCGCGTGTTCTGACCTTTGTTGGAGTGCACCACCTTCACCGGTCCCAGTTTCTTTCTTTCAAGAAAATGATACACGTTGTTCGCTGCATCTTTGGTACGTGTGAAAATCATCACCCTCGTAAAATCATCGCTATGTGTTAGCAGGTATTCGAGAAAACTTATCTTGGTGATGAAGTTGGGCACATAATATAATTCCTGAGAGACTTTGGTGGCTACCGTAGCTTGAGGCGTTACTTCCACACGAACAGGAAATACAATAAACTCATTTACCAGTCTGTCCATCTTTTCAGGGAAGGTGGCCGAAAACAACAGGTTCTGTCTTTTAGAAGGAATCACTTCAAAAATCTTACGCAGCTGTGGCATAAAACCCATGTCCATCATGCGATCACCTTCGTCCAGGATCAGTGTTTTGATTTGCTTGACGGGAATCTCGTTGCGTGAGTATAATTCCAGAAAACGACCGGGTGTGGCAATCAATAAATCAAGACCTTTATGGATCTCCTCAATTTGCGTTTTAGGACCTACACCACCATAAATAGCAACAATTCTTAAATCCGTGTATCTGGCCAGAGCTGCCGCCTGTGACGCAACCTGCACCACCAGTTCCTTGGTAGGCACTAAAATAATTGCACGAACATCGTTGCCCTGAGCATAGCGGAGTTTCATAAACAATGGCAACAAATAGGCCGCGGTTTTGCCGGTGCCGGTTTGAGCAATCCCTATGATTTGTTGTCCACCAATTATCAGGGGAATACATTTTTGTTGAATTTCGGTAGGATCCTGAAATCCAGATTCTGCAATTGCATCCAACAGTTGCTTATTCAGCTTAAAATCGTTCCACGAAAGCGCACTCGCCATTAATCTTTATATTTACAACCGTAAGCTTACAAGGTAATGAACTCTACCCTAATCACGAATGCAAAAATAGTCAATGAAGGCAAAGTCTTTGAAGGCGATGTGCTGATTAAAGGACAATTCATTGAAAAGATTGACGCACACATTAAGTATCCCGCAAATCAAACGGTCGATGCAAAGGGGAATTTTCTGTTGCCCGGAGTAATTGATGATCAGGTTCATTTTCGTGAACCTGGGCTCACACACAAAGGAAACATCTTTACAGAATCCAGAGCTGCTGTTGCCGGAGGTGTTACCACGTTTATGGAAATGCCTAATACTTCTCCACCTGCCTTTACGCAGGCCTTACTCGAAGATAAATATCAAATCGCGGCACGCACATCGTTAGCAAACTACTCTTTTTATATAGGCGCTTCCAATGACAATCTTGAAGAAATTCTCAAGACCAATTTGAAACACGTATGCGGACTTAAAATCTTCATGGGATCATCCACAGGAAATCTTTTAGTCGATGATCCTAAAACACTGGAAGATATTTTCTCACGCTTCCCCTCACTCATTGCTACACATTGTGAAGACGAGCCAACCATTAGAAAAAATACTGCTGAATTCAAAGAACGATATGGAGATGATATGCCGGTAAAATATCATCCGCACATTCGCAATGAAGAGGCGTGTTACAAATCGTCTTCATTTGCTGTTGGCCTTGCAAGAAAGCATGGCACCAAACTGCACATACTGCACATATCAACCGCTAAGGAGACTCATCTTTTCGACAACAGTATTCCACTTGAAAAGAAAAAAATTACTACAGAAGCATGCGTGCATCATCTCTGGTTTAATGATCATGATTACGATCGCCTGGGCATGTTGATCAAATGGAACCCCGCCATCAAAACAGAACAAGATCAAAAGGAAATACTTGCCGCTTTGTTAGATGATCGCATTGATGTGATTGCCACTGACCACGCGCCTCATACTCTGGAAGAAAAAGCGAATAAGTATTTTCAGGCTCCGTCAGGAGGTCCATTAATTCAACATAGTCTGGCTGCCATGATGGAGTTTGTGCATCAGAAAAAAATTTCCATTGAGAAAATGGTTCAAAAGATGAGCCACAATCCGGCCATTCTGTTTGAGATCGAAAAGAGAGGTTTTATCCGTGAAGGATATTTTGCTGACCTGGTATTGGCAGATCCGAATCATGCCTGGCAGGTTAGCAAGGATAATATCCTCGCTAAATGTGGCTGGTCCCCTTTTGAAGGAAATACATTCCATTCGAAAGTTCTTCATACCTGGGTTTCTGGCCATCTGGCTTTTTCAAACGGGCAGTTCAATGAAGAGAAAGCCGGAGAAAGACTTACCTTCTATCGCCAATAACTGAAAAATCATTTTTGTATTTTCAGCAGGGTCGTCTAACTTTGCACCTCGCTAAACGGTGGATGTAGCTCAGTTGGTTAGAGCACCAGATTGTGATTCTGGGGGTCGCGGGTTCGAGCCCCGTCTTTCACCCATAAAAATTCAGCCCTTCAGTGGGCTTTTTTTATGCGGTTTTATTACTTCCTCATCAATCTTAAAACAATAATCAACATCACGTTATACAACCAAGCCTCAGGCAAGAACTTGAATGGGATACCTCTTTTTAATAAATTTAAGTGATGATGAAATGGGAACATTTAAAAAACTATCCTTTAGAAAAGAGAATCAGTGTTCTTTATGAGCATGCCACATTCGTAATGGCTATCCGCTACTACCGTTATAAAATAAATTTGTACCTGTTAGGGGGCGAGTATCTCGAAGTTTTCATTGATCATAAAAATTCATCTATTGACAGAATCTGCCTGCTCGACACACGCCATTCTCGAATGAAATTCTATTACGATCAGATTAAACTCCCCCTTAATTCATAAAAAAGCCCCGACTTGTCGGGGCTTTTTTATGAATATGAATGATCACCTAGGCAGTAGCTGTCGGTGTTGATGCCTCTTCCAGTTTAATCTGTTGCTTTAAAACGACTGTTTTTCTCGCCTTATAGCCACAGTATGAACAGTGGTAATGCTTCATCAATTCACCTTCTTCAGTATATGAAGGTGCTTTGATTATCTCTTCACGCGTAACCTTGAAAGTCTGATAATTGCATTCAGGACACTGAATAGCATGCAAATGACCTGAATATTTCTCAACCTGCTTATATCCGGTTGATTCATCCAGCCAAACGTCATAATCAACAGAAAATACATTTTCTTCTGCAATCATTCCCTCATCCAGGTGAGCATCTTCCTCATCCTCACTTAAAAGTTTCATTGGTTTACCAGACTTAGGAGAAATCCGTGGCTTGTAACGAAGTACCTTCAGGCGCTTCTCAATAAAGAAAGGATAGTAGAATTTTAGCAGGTTCTGAATGATCAGCGCAACCAGAATGCCCATCATGGCTGTTGTGAATATGCGAACGAATACCCAAAGTGTGGTTAATTCGACTACATTGGCATTCACAAAAAAGCAGGCACCGATCACCAGAATAATGGTCGCAATCCATAGCGACCTGATCTCATATCGATTGATAAAATCATACTTGTTTTTGCTGCCACCCACAGTGGATAACTTGATGATATAGCCAAGAACAACAAGGAGGCCTAATGCCCAAAATGCAAAGGCAAGGTTTAACGCCAGATTGTTCCAATCATCATACATGTGGGGATCAACTGCCAATTCTAAATCATTCATGACTTTTTTCAGTTTAATTCAGGATTTCAATTAATGGTAAGCCTTTTCTTTTAAAAAAAGATTTTACCCTATCTTTCAAATATATACAATTAGCCCGAATTTAGAATGTCTTGGTTAAATTTTCAAATCTCCGTAAGTGAAGTTACTTCAGTCTGTGCGTAGTAAACCTACTTGATTTTTTCAATAGCTAAGGTTCTAGCTTTAATCTTGCACTGATAACTGATGCGTTTGAGTTTAAAAAATATTGAATTTGATTCATTTCGGGCCATTTTTTGAGATCATCGATGGAATGATTTCATCTTGATTCATCGCTTCCGCAGATAATAAAACTGGATATTTCTTGAAAAATTCCTACCCTCCGAGGCACTCACACTATAAATTCTGAGACACAAAAACAGATTTTTCGATGGAATTTTTTTCAGATTGATCAAATCCCGCCAATAAATGGCTGAATTTTTAGTTATAACAAACAGAAAAATTCAAACTTCGGCTTTCTCCGAAACAAGCATCTGTTTAACCGTCTTTGCAATGCCTTCAGGATCAAAACCGCACTCCCGGTGCAGGTCAATCTGCTCACCATGCTCAATAATTGCATCAGGAATTCCGAGTCGTTTCACTTCAGCCGAATAATTGTTATCGGCCATAAATTCAATGACAGCACTGCCGATGCCTCCTTGTATACAGCCATCTTCAACCGTAATTATTTTTTTGAAAGAAGAGAATACTTCATGAAGCATCTCCTCATCCAATGGCTTGGCAAATCTCAAATCATAATGTGCCGGATTAATTCCTTCCTTTTCAAGCTGGCTGCATGCATCCACCGCATAGTTACCAATCGGGCCAAAAGTTAATATTGCCACGCTTTCTCCATCTTTGATTTTTCTTCCTTTACCTATTTCTATTTCTTCAAAAGGGGTGCGCCATGCAGGCATAACTCCCTGACCTCTCGGATAGCGGATGGAAAATGCTTTTTCTGTTCTTGGAAGCTGGGCTGTAAACATCAGGTTGCGCAACTCTTCTTCGTTCATAGGCGATGCTACAATCATGTTCGGTATGCATCTGAAATAGGCGATGTCATAGGCACCATGATGGGTTGGTCCGTCTGCCCCGGCAAAACCGGCACGATCGAGACAAAAATTCACCGGAAGGTTTTGAATACATACATCATGCACCACCTGATCATAGGCCCGCTGCATGAATGAACTATATATATTGCAAAAAGGCACCAATCCTTGTGTCGCCAACCCTGCAGAGAAGGTTACCGCGTGTTGCTCAGCAATACCCACATCAAATGCACGTTCAGGCATTTCCTTCATCATAATATTCATGGAAGAGCCGGAAGGCATGGCAGGCGTTATTCCTATTATCTTTTCGTTTTGCTTCGCAAGTTCTACCAGCGTATTACCAAAAACATCCTGATATTTTGGGGCTTGTGGTGTTTCATGAACTTTCTTATGAATCTCCCCCGAAATTTTATCAAATGTGCCCGGAGCATGCCATGTAGTGGCATTTCCATTTTCCGCAGGTCCATAGCCCTTGCCTTTTACGGTCACACAATGCAAAATCTTTGGGCCTTTTATATCTTTAAGATCATTCAGCACCGCAACAAGATGATCAACATCGTGGCCATCAACCGGCCCGAAATAGCGTAGATTAAGAGACTCGAACAGGTTGCTTTGGCTTAACAAGGTAGATTTAATTCCGTTCTCCACTTTTGATACAATCTCCTGTGCGTTCTTTCCAAAGTGTGAGAGCTTGCCAAGCAAATTCCACACATCATCCTTCAGGCGATTATAAGTTTTGGAGGTTGTGATGTCGGTTAAATAATCCTTGAGCGCACCAACATTAGGGTCAATCGACATGCAATTGTCGTTGAGTATGATCAGTATATTGGTATCTGAAACACCGGCATGATTTAATCCTTCGAATGCCATACCACCAGTTAATGCCCCATCACCAATTACTGCGATGTGCTGTTTATCTTCCAGGTCAAGATATTTTGAGGCGGCAGCCATGCCCAAAGCGGCAGAAACCGATGTTGATGAGTGACCTACACCAAATGCATCATATTTGCTTTCGGTCCTTTTAGGAAAACCTGAAATACCTTTATAAAAACGATTGGTGTGGAAGGTATCCCTTCTTCCCGTTAAAATTTTATGACCATAAGCCTGATGACCAACATCCCAGACAAGTTGATCAGTCGGGGTATTGAATACATAATGAAGTGCAACAGTTAACTCCACCACGCCCAGACTGGCGCCAAAATGACCACCGTACACCGACACATTATCGATAATGAAATGACGCAATTCGTCACATAATTGAACCAATTGAGCCTGATCCAGTTTTTTCAGGTCATCAGGACTATTTATCTGCGAAAGCAGTTTACCGGGTGTTATCAGCATTTGCTATTGGGGTTTGCCATCAATAAACCTTAAACAGTTTTAAAAGGTAACTGTTTTGCACGATTTTATCTGTGTTCAACTTAGGGCAAATTTAGGCAATTCTGCAATGCGGATGAATTTGTGTGCGCTTGCCTAAATTAAAGGCCTGAAAATCCTCAAATCCTGTTTATTTTTGCCCTCCAATCATGATTATGGAACAAGAAAGTTTTGAAATACGTCTTCCGCTTTTTGAAGGTCCTTTTGACCTTCTGTTATTTTTTATTGAGCGCGATGAATTAGACATCAATGATATTCCCATTTCAAAAATCACGAACGATTTTCTCGAATATATCAGGCGCCTGGAAACATTGAATATTGAAGTTGCCAGTGAATTCATACTGGTTGCGGCCACGCTTATGCGGATCAAATCCAAAATGCTGTTACCGCGCCCTCAGCTCGATGAACAAGGTAATGAGATTGATCCGCGCGAAGAGTTGATCAAGCACCTGATGGAGTACAAGAAATACAAATCGGTGGTGGAGCAATTCCATAAAATGGAAGAAACCGAGTTGATGAAGGAGAAGCGCGGCAACCTGATGAAAGAGTTGAGAACGCTGGCAGAAGTTACTAACGTAGAGGCCGAACTTCAAGATGTAGATTTATTCAAATTGCTCATTGTGTTTGAAAAAGTATTGAAGCGTGCCGAAGAAGAAAAGCACAAACCGATTCACCAGGTAATTCAGTATCCCTACACAGTAGAAGGCCAGAAAGAATTTATTCTGAATCAGATAACGGTAAAACCACGTGTAGCCTTCAACGAATTGTTCGAACAAGCCCCAACACGCATCTCTTTGATTTTTAATTTCCTGGCCATTCTTGAAATGCTTGCCAATGGCTTGTTGAGCATACAGGTAGGTGAAGGATTTAATAATTTCTGGGTGATGAGACCCGAAGTTAATCCTGCTCAGGTGGATTTGAGTTTATAATCTGACTTTTAAGCGCGCCACTTAAACGATTTTTCATCGATTGCTCTCATGGTGCAAAGGATTCCGTCCAGGTGATCGTATTCGTGCTGAAGCAATTCTGAAAGATTATCTTTCATCTTCCATTCCTGCGGCTGCCAGTTTTCATCAAGGTATTTAATCGTTAATTCCTTATGCCTTTTCACTTTCACGAAAAGACTGGGAAAACACATACAGTCATCCCACACCTCAAACATTTCATCGCTCAGAGAAGTGAATTCCGGATTGATAAAAACCACGGGCTTGTCGATGTTCATATAAATCAATCTCTTCATGATACCCAGCTGCGGGGCTGCAATGGCGCGGCCAAAATTATATTTAGCCCTGATCTCCTTCATTACATTATGCAAGTCGGCCACCCATTCAGAAACCAGAGGCAGTTCTGATTTTTGAACCGGTTCAGAAACCTGATAGAGCACAGGGTTGCCAAGTAAAAGTAAGTCCTGTAAATTTTTCATGGTGCTAACTTCTTATCACTGATTGAGTACAATAAACCTAATAGGCCTGAATGGGGGCAACCACTCTTTGTATTTTGATAATGGCCTCTGCAAATTTTTCCATGTCTTCCTTAGTGCCGAGCATCGCGTGTTGTAAAATCCAGACGGCATCTTCGTAACACGCCTTCTCAGTAACCGGACAACACACCTGAGTATAATCTACCTCCGGTGACATGGCATAACACATAAAGTTTTTCTGTTGAAAAACAGGTTGTTTATATAGTGGCTCAGGATATCCCATAAAGGAGGGGACTCCCTCGGCCGTAAGCATCAATGCAAATTCCTTTTTTGAGAGATTGTTGAAATGAGACTTATCATATTTAAAGATGTAAAGATGATATGTGTGCATCGTTTCACCATGGCCACGTGTGAGAGGCGTGATACCTTTAACCGACTTCAGCAAGGTGTTGAGGTATAATCCATTTTCATTCCTCTTGCGCGTTTGTGATTCCAATCGTTTCAACTGAACAGAAAGAATTGCAATTTGTAGTTGCGTCATTCTGTAATTGCATCCCAGGTAGTGATGTTCATACCATTGCCCACCCTTTACCCGACCCACGTTACGCAGCGAGGCAATCATGTCGGCCAGTTGTTCATCATCCGTTACTACAATCCCTCCTTCACCGCTGTTCAGATTTTTTGAAGATTGAAAGCTGAAGCAGCCCGCGTGGCCGATGCTTCCCAGTTTCCTGCCTTTATATTCTCCACCATGGGCATGACAGGCATCTTCAATTACTTTTAAATTATGCTTGTGCGCGATGGCCATCAAGGCATCCATGTTACACGCTTGCCCGGCAAAATGGACTGGTATAATTGCCCTGGTGCGTGACGTAATTGCCTTTTCAACTTGGATGGGATCAAGATTATATGTGCAGGGGTCAATGTCTGCAAAAACCGGCACACAGTTAGCCTCCACCACCACCGATGCCGTGGCGATAAATGAATAGGGTGGAATGATTACTTCATCGCCAGGCCTGACACCGCATGCCATAAGGGCGAGGCGTATGGCAACCGATCCGTTCACACAGGAAATAGCATATTTCGAACCACAAAAGGCAGCAAATTCTTTTTCAAACTCAACTACGAGGCCATCACAGTTGGGGTTTGCCCAGGCTCCGCTTCTTACTACATCGACAACAGCGTTGACTTCTGTTTCATCATAAATGGGCCATGGAAACTGCTTATCAACAGTCTTGCTGCCGCCATAGAATGCCAGTTCATTTCTTGGATTCATTATTCTGTATTTGCTGTCGGTTATCAAACATTCACATTTCTTCCGCTTCTAAGGAATGAATTGAAGGCATTAAGTTAATTGGTTATTACATTTTTTCTAAAGTTTTTACACCGCTGATCATTAACCCAAATCCGAAAACCGGAAAACATGGTTTCGGGAGATATGACTTGAAGAAACAATAAAGCGAGAACCTGCAATCATTACAATTGCTGATTGAATGTGTTTCTGCTTTATAGATTACTGGTTGTCAACCAATCCACCTGTGAGGCGTACCAGATCTACACGGCTTGAGATGTTGGCAAAAATGGCGAGATAGTTTTCAAGCGCTGCACGTTGGTAATTGTCTTGTACAATGCGTAAGTCAATGGCACTGAGTGCTCCGTTTTTGTAGCGTTCATTTCCAAGTTGAAGGTTAAGTTCAGCCGCTTGCAATCGTACTTGCGCTATCTGGACCAACTGTCTGCGCAGGTTGTATAAATCAAAGCTGGCCAGCAAATCATTTTCCAATGATAACTTGAGTTGATCGGTAGAAAGTTGAGCAATCTTTTCCTGGATTTGTGCATTCTCAACCGCTCGCCTGATCTGACCGCCATTAAATAAAGTGAATCGCAATCCGAAGTTCGCGTAAGCGCCATAACTATTACCCGTTATTGTTTGCGGCTTCAATGCGGTTTCGTTCACTGTATTATAGACCGGGAGATTTGTATCCCGATTCACAAAACCTACGGTATTTTCAAGAGTATTGCCGGTGTTCGCCCTGAAATTAGCAGTCAACTTATCCAAACTTCCATTTACTCCTGTATTTAATAAAATGGTGGGCGAATAGTTCGACTCGGCTATACGGGTTGAATTACGAAAGAGCTCCTGGCTGATGTATTGATTTTTCAGGTTGGTATTTGAGCTAAGCATTTTATCACGCAAATCTTCGTACCGATATACTTCATTCTCGAAGGGTATTCCTTCGGTGAACACATAGGTTTTGTTGATATTTTCATTTAACAACAAGTTGAGATTGCGGAGGGTGTTTTTAAGAAAAATCTCCTGTTGCAATACACTGGCAGAGTCAGTTAAATAGTTGTTCTGCTCCTGTAGTACATCAAACGTAATGGCGCCTCCTAATTCTTTGCGAAGCTTGACATAGTCATAACGCTCCTTAGAAAATTCCTTATTCTTAACGAGTACCTGCAGCTGCTCCCGTTGCAGCAGTACGCTGTAATAACCGAGGATAATTCCCTGCACGGTATTCTCCATCAAAAACAGGGCATTGCCATTGCTCAATTCTTCCAGCTTATCCAATCGTTGCTTGGAGAAGCGCACAAGGAACCCATCAAATAAGGTAAACTGCACATCCAATTGACCATTCAGGTTATCTGAAATGCTTTTACCTGGCACGGCAAAGGGGTTAGCGGGTTTGCGCTGCGTTACGTTATTGGGTTGGCCTCCTGTCAAATTGATGGTCGGCAACATACCGGCCTGTCCCCACTTATTATTGTTCTTTGCTATGTCGATATTCAGATTACCAATCTGCACATCAAAATTATTCTGCAATCCAATCTGAATCGCACGCGCCAGGCTTAACGTATCTTGTGCGTTGGATCGTGAGAATACACAAACAAAAAGTATGACAGCAAAAAAATGATTCATAGATAAAATGAGATTGAACTTAATGAGTTGATACGTTGGCATCCTTGCTGCTGACATATGAATAAATAGCCGGGATTACATACAGCGTAAGTACCGTGGCAAACGCCATACCTCCGATTACTGCAATACCCATCGACACCCGGCTTTCTGAGCCTGCACCCAAGGCCAACGCGATGGGTAAGATTCCAAGAATGGTGGACATACTGGTCATCAAAATCGGACGGAAGCGTGACTCAGCAGCTTCAGTAACGGCATCAAGCAATTTCCTTCCTTGTTCTTTACGCTGATTGGCAAATTCCACAATCAAAATTCCGTTTTTGGTTACCAGGCCTATCAGCATGATGATACCAATCTGACTGAAGATATTGAGTGTTTGATTGAAATACCACAGTGAGATCAACGCACCTGCAAGGGCAAGAGGCACGGTAAACATGATAATCAAAGGATCTTTGAAGCTTTCAAACTGACCTGCCAGAATCAAATAGATTATAGCTAATGCAATTAAGAAAGCCACATAAATACTGGAAGAACTTTCAGAGAACTCACGTGAAGCGCCATCAAGGCTGGTAGTATACGATTCATCCAGCACTTCATCAGCAATTCTTTCCATTTCCTTAATACCTTCACCCAGCGCTACACCTTTGGCAAGTTGTGCGCTTACCTTTGCGGAAGAATACCTGTTGAAGCGATACAATTGTGGCGGACTGCTTAGTTCTTCAAACGTAACCAGATTGTCCATCTGAATTATTTCACCCCTTTTGTTTTTCACGTAGAGCGTTTTCAAATCGAGTGGTTCGTTACGATCGGCCCTTTCCACCTGGCCGATAATCTGATACTGCTTGCCGTCCATGATGAAGTTACCAAATCGTGATCCACTAAGGCCCAGTTGCAGGGTTTGAGCAATGTCAATAACATTGACGCCAAGGTTGCGGGCTTTGTCGCGATCAATTGTGATATTGATTTCAGGTTTGTTGAATTTCAAATCAAGATCCACAAAAGCAAACTTAGGGCTCGCGCCTGCCTTTGCCATGAACTCGGGGAGCACCTTTTTAAGTTTTTCAATTTCACCCGCTTGTATAACAAACTGAAGGGGAAACCCACCTCTTCGGTCACCAATGGTTTGTGCCTGATTAATAAACGTTCTGACACCGGAAAACTTACGGGCTTTGGCGGTAACATCATCAACAATCTGCTGCTGGGTACGATCACGGTCTTTGGCGTCTTTGAGAATCACCCTGACAAAACCTGAATTAACGCCAGACCCTCCAAAACCAGGAGCTGTAACACTTACAAGCCCTGCGCGCTCTGGCACTTCATCAACAACAAAATCAGTAAGTTCCACCACATACTTATCCATATACTCAAAGGTCGCGCCCTCCTGGGCTTGAGCCTGCAGGCGGAATTCTCCACGGTCTTCCATAGGAGCAAGTTCTGAAGGAAGTGTTAATCCCAGTAAATAAATCAATCCTCCAGCCATTACAATAATGACAAAGGCCAACCATCTGTGTTTCATGAACCCCTGCAATGAGGCACTGTAGGCATGAGTTAGTTTATTAAAGAAAGGTTCCGTTACCCTGTATAACCAAGGCTGCACGTCCCTTCGTTTTAAAATCTTTGCACTCATCATCGGTGTAAGTGTGAGTGATACAAATGCTGAAATAGCCACAGAACTGGCTACCACCAATCCAAATTCACGGAACAAACGACCAGTAAGTCCTTGCAGAAAGATTACCGGCAAGAAAACCGCTACGACTGAAACGGTGGTTGAAATAACCGCAAAATAAATTTCAGTTGATCCCTTCTTCGCTGCTTCATGAGGATCTTCCCCCTCTTCGATTTTAACATATATATTTTCCAATACCACAATAGCATCATCCACCACAAGCCCGATGGCCAGCACAATGCCCAACAACGTGAGCACATTGATGGTGAATCCAAGTAAATACATGACGAAGAAAGCCCCGATCAACGAGATTGGAATTGTTGCTACCGGAATTAACGTAGTGCGCCAGTCGCGCAAAAACAAAAAGATAATGGCAAGTACAAGGCAGAAGGCAATCAAGATTGTTTCCTCTACCTCTAAAATGGAAGCGCGTATGTAATCGGTAGAGTCAAAACTCATCTGATAACTCACATCTGGTGGAAGATCACGTTCTATCTGCGCAAGTTTAACCTTAAGCCGGTTTGATATGTCAATATTATTGGCACCAGGCTGGGCAACAATGGCTATTGCACATCCGGGTATACCATCTCTTCGCAGGATGGTCCGGTCATTTTCCGGGCCCAGTTTGGCATAACCCACATCACTGAAGCGCACAATATTGTCACCATCTTCTTTAATAATGAGATTATTGAAATCCTCCTCGCTGGATAAACGACCCATCGTGCGAACGGTGAGTTCAGTAGATTGCCCTTCTACCCTTCCTGATGGAAGTTCCACGTTTTCCCGGCCAACAGCCTGAAGCACATCGGATGGTGCGAGTTTGAGTGAAGCCAGTTTGATCGGGTCCATCCACAGGCGCATGGAATATCTTCGCTCTCCCCAGATACCTACTGAACTTACACCTGGAATGGTTTGAAGCCGCTCCTTAAAGTATAGTTCTGCAATGCGAGAAATTTCAAGAAGATCTCTTTTGTCGCTTCGGATCGTAAGAAATATAATCGGACTTGAATCCGCGTCAGCCTTTTCCACACGTGGCGGATCTACATCAGGCGGCAGGCGGTTAAGCACTCCTGATACTTTATCACGCACATCATTCGCAGCCGTTTCAAGATCTACTCCTAACTCAAATTCTACAGTAATGTTGCTTCTGCCTTCCCGGCTCACGGATGTTATCGTGCGTACACCAGGCACACCATTCACCGCTTCTTCCAATGGCTCAGTAATTTGTGATTCAATTACATCAGAGTTGGCACCCACATAGGTTGTTGAAACGGTAACTACAGGAGGATCAACACTTGGAAATTCGCGAACACCTAAAAATGAGAAACCAATAACACCAAAAAGTATAATGACTAAAGACATTACGATGGCCAGAACGGGTCTGTTGATACTGGTTATTGATAAACTTGCCATGGTTATATTTTTTTTAGTCCGTAAGTAACAATACAATCAATCCAACTTCGAAATCTGCACATCCAGTCCTTGTCTCAATTGCAGTATGCCTGTAGTGAGCAGGGTATCGTTCGCTTTCAATCCAGATAATACTTCCAGTGAATTGGCCGTGCGTATACCTGTTTCAATAAACACCTCTTTTGCTTTTCCATTCTGCAGGATAAATACCTTTTTACCTGCCTGCTCCGGTATTACCGCCTCGGTAGGAACCAGTATTGCATTTTCCATTGACTCAAGAATGAGCTCGATTTTAACAAACTGACCTGGTAACAAGTTGCCTCCCCTGTTTTCCGCCATCGCCCTGATTTTCAATGTTCGCGTTGCAGGGTCAATCCGTGGTTCTATGGCATAAACGTGACCTTCATAAACTTTAAGATCACTTTCTATCGTAAACCGGATTTTCTTTCCGGGCGCTACCTGTGTACTGTATCTGCCGGGTATTGCAAACTCGATTTTTGCAGGTGATATATTATAGAGAGTAGCAATGGCAGTGCTCGGTGATATGTAAGCCCCTTCACTGACAAATCGCAAGCCAATAACACCATCAAAAGGTGCAATGATCTTAGTTTTCTCAAGTTGTGTTTCAAGCAATCGGATATCCGCTGCCGTTGTGTTAAGCCGGTTCAAGGCATTATCATATTCTTCCTGGCTGATGGCATCTTTTTCCAACAGCTTGCGCTGACGAAATTCGTTGTCTTCATTTAGTTTTCGATTATACTTCTGTTTTTCAAGCTGGGCTTCAATTTCATCATCATTGGTCTGAATCAACAACTCACCTTTGCGAACCTGCTTGCCTTCACGAAAATAAATGGCTGTAATTTTTCCTGATACTTCACTTCTCAATTCCAGTGACTCATTAGGTAATACAGAGCCTGTCACATTCAGTTTGTTATCAAGTGGAGCAGATCTAATGATCATGGCATCTACTGACAGTTTCCCTCCACGGCTACCACCCTGCGCTGGTCCGGCTGCTGGGGTAGCTCCTTCTTTGGCCTTAAATAAATTCAGTTTAGGTAACGCGAGCAGGAATATGACAACCGCTACAATGGCAACGGTAATAAGTGTCTTTTTCATTTATAATGGAAAGTATATGATTGGATATTGAAAACGTTTATAAAGTCATCGAGTTGATCCGCTCATGTAATTTCAACACTTGAGATACAACCAATTCTGATTCATCATTTATTACTTCGAAATTTCCCTTTTTAATTTTTTCCTCCTGTGGCATCTGATTTTTAATAATCCTTTCAACATCTGACCTGCTTCTGTGGGGATCGCGTTGCAATACTCTTTTTATTCTCAGTTCATATGGGGCGGTTACCACAATGATTTTATCAAGCAGTTGCCACGACCCGGCCTCAAATAATAACGCGGCCTCTTTTAGACAATATTTCACTCCACTTTGTTCATCCACCCATTGCTTATAATCAACAGCAACCCTGGGATGAACCATCGAATTCAGTTTTGCTAACTTCTCCGGATCACTAAATACGGTTCTGCCAAGTAACTCCCGATTAAGCAAACCCTTGTCATCATAGGACAATGATCCGAATTCTTTTTTAATCTGATCGATCAGTATTCCGTCAGTGGTCATTAATTTTTTTGCCTGGCTGTCGGCATCATACACCGGCACACCCAATACATGAAAGATCCTGCATACCAGACTTTTACCTGATCCGATGCCTCCTGTAATTCCTATTTCTATGGGTTGATGCATTACCTGGACAGTGGTGTTAATCGATTTTAAAACTGACTGAATCGATTGAAATAACCCGTGCGTAGACAGGCAACCCAATGAGGGCAGGATATACCTTGTGCAATCCTTTATCAGCACCTTTCAAATCAACACGTGCTATGGCCAGCGATAACTTTGCTTTTAAATCTTCATTTTGACTGACCGGAATCTGTAGTGACACTTTTACACTATCGGTAACGGAATGTTTCCCTATACGTGGCCGGTTAATAGCGTTGACTTTAATCTTTGTCTCGATGGTCTCCATCTGACCTACTTCAACTCTAATTGAAACAACCGGAGGATTACGTTGAATGGATTCGCTATTGAAGAGAGGCACTTCAACTTCATCACGAAATGATTTACCAATCTGTTTCCCTGACACGGGCAATGTAATCGTGTCGGGTATTGAGTTAATGATACTCCTGGGGCCATCGATAATTACCGAATCAGGAACCACTTCAACCAAACCTGTATTTCCAAAACCCTCACGGTAACTTACCTTACTTAAGTCGATTGAAATTCTAAACGTTTTTTCCGTTTTTTCATCCAGATACACATGCAGTGTATCAGTCACCATGTAGATGATTTGAAGCCCACCTAATTGACTTGTCAAAATGGGCGTTATCGTAGTAGTCAGAATTTTTTTTGTCTCTGAGGGGCGCTCCAACGGAATAACCAACTCCGGAAGTTTTATGCCCAGTGTATTGCGAAACAATTCCCAACCACTACCACTTACATTGATGCTTATGTGGTGTGGCAGTGGATTAACCGCAACGAATTTCTGACTATCAAACTCAAACCGAAGGGGAAACCGAATGGTGGTTGTATGACTTTTATTAAATGCATTAAAGAGCCAGAAAATGGCAGCAGCCAGAAAACACAGGACGATAGCCTTCCAGTTAGTCCGGTTAAATTGAAATAGATTTAATAAAACCCGAACGAAGTTCATAACCGTACCAAAATATCCGCAAATGTTGCGGATGTGGATGAAAAAAGCTTAAGCAGTTTTCTTGCCTGCAATCGCTTTTGTTGAGTCCATTGAAACAGAAGATTTGGAAAATTTAATTCTGCCACCTCTCTCCACTTCAATGATAAAAGTATCGTCTTCAATGTCAGCAATACGACCATGCATGCCTCCAATGGTAACTACATAATCGCCTCGCTTGATTTCTTCAACAAACTTTTTCTGATCCTTTGCTTTCTTCTGCTGCGGGCGAATCATAAAAAAGTAAAATACGGCTATGATGGCGCCCATAAAGAGCAATTGCATGGTCATGCCACCACTTTGTGCTTGTAATAATATTGAGTTCATAGTAAAAATTTTGGGCTGCAAAGTTATTCTATTAAAACAATCATCCCAAACCCATTTAAGGATTTGGGATGACCTGATGTTTCAGTATTTACTGAATGTTATTTAACCGGTCCTTGGGCTTCTGCCTTTGGCGTTACCATTGCCTTAAACCGAAGCGTGGTCACTTTAGGCCATGTATTCGATGTTATGGTTATCGTTTTGTTATTAATCCCTGGCTTGCCTCCACTGTCAAATTCAGCAGTTACAAAACCACTTCCTCCAACAGGAATAGGATCTTTTGACCAGGTAGGCACAGTGCAACCACATGAAGGCTGTGCGCTTTGAATAATCAATGGGGCCTCACCGGTATTTTGCACTTTGTAGGTGTAGGTTACCTTCTGCCCTTCTGTAATCGTGCCAAAATCATGGTCTGTTTTTTCAAAGTTTATTACTGGCAGCGGGCCATCAGGCTTCATTTCTGGAGCAGCCTCTGGTGTTATAGCTGGCGTAGCAGCCGGTGTGGATTTGTTTCCTTCAATTTGTGCAAGGCGGCTTTCCAGTTCTGCAATTCGTTTTTCAGATGCACGATCTTTACAACTCATTATCAAAATGGCCAAGGCAAGCACAGACATTAATTTGATTGCGACTTTCATAATCTATTTTGTGTTAATTTTTTCCGGTTTTAGTGTTTCAAAACTATAGGGAACCCTGCTATTTCTCTATTTTCCTGAGGTGATTAACAATTCATTAACTGTTTCTGGTTCCACGAATCTGCTCTAAAAGTTCATCTACATCATCCAGTAGGCGCTGAGCCTTACCCTGTGCTTCAGATACTACTTTCTGGCCTTGGGATTTTGCCTCTGTGGTGAGTGGTGTTTCTTTTCCCTCCACGACATCTGCGAGAAAATCTTCCAGCATCTTTTTGTACTTGTCAAGCTGGAAAGAAAGCTTTTCGCGTGTGGCCGTGCCCTTGTCGGGAGCATATAAAATACCCAAAATGGCACCAGCTGCCGCTCCGGCCAGAAAAGCCATTAATGCATTACTTCCTTTTTTGCTCATATCTGTAGGTTTTACGGATTCAAAGATACGATTTCCGGATTTAAATTAACAGTTAAACAACTGATCAAATCGCAAGATTAATAAGGCTACTTATTATCAATAAGTCCGCGGCCGCTCTTCTTTATATCGCCTGTTTCCTTCATAGATTTGGAAATCACATCAAGAATGCCATTAATAAACTGTCTGCTTTTAGGCGTACTGTATTCTTTTGTGAGTTCAATGTATTCATTGATGGTAACTTTGACCGGAATGTTGGGGAAATGAATCATTTCAGCAATAGCCATTTCTATTACTACCCTGTCGGTGAGTGGCAAGCGGTCAACTTCCCAGTTTTTTGTATTACTGGCTATTAAATTCTTATACTTTTCATCCAGGCTGATGGTGCTCTTAAATAATTTTTCTATAAAGTTTTTATCGTCCTCCCAATCCAGCGAAAGCTTTTGAAGCTCGATTTTGCCATCCGCAAATGACTTGATTGTTTTATCTGCAAGACTGCGCACAATGACCTTATCTTCAGCCCATCGAATATCCTGCTCTTCAAAAAAATCATTGATGGCACCCGCACCTAATATTAATTTACGAACCAAGTGACGGATCAATTCCTTCTGACTTTCTTCTGACGGATTCTTTAACGCTATAAACTCCTGATAGGTCTGGTCATCTTTGATGATATCGCGAAACCAGCCTCTTACCTTGTCTTTGTTTTTCTGCCAGCCTGAGTCTGAACGAAGCAACTCTTTTTTTAACTCCTCATTTCTCGATATCGCTGCTATCCATGGGTGCTTTACAAAACCGGAATGATCAACTTTTTTTTCTGCTGCGGCCAGTTCGGCAAATTCAATTAGCAGGCTAAGCACATTATGATACAGGTGCGATAGCTTCTCTATTTCAAGCAAGCTGTTTTTAGCCAGAAAATCCTGATCTTTTTTTACTTGCTGATGATAGATGCGTAAGGCTTCTTCAGCCACCTTAATGATCTTTTCTTCCACTTCCCCGGATGGGGATTGTCCTTTAAAACGGGCTTCAAAATACTGGATTGCCTGCTTTTTTTGCTTTTTGAGAAGTTCCTTGTCCTGCACCTCCATAGAGTTAAGATCGGGGGCAAATCGCTCCTCAATTAAATCAAGTGCCAGTGAATAGTTGGCTTCCTTGCATTGATCAAACGCAAAAAGGGTTTGCATGATTTTGATCCGGAGGGTGCGTCTGTTAAGCATTGTGTGAAGAACGTAGTTAGTGGTTGCAAAATTACACTTCCAGATTGAAAATAGAAAAATTGCTTTTTTAATAAGGGAAGGAGCAAATGAAATCTTTGAGACCAGAAGCGATGTGCGAAAATCATAAAAGCGAGGTTCTCAGATCATCAGGCAACCTTGTTAATTTTAAAGTCATTGTGCTTACCGAAAAGTTAATGGATGAAATGTGTGGTAAAAAACAACAGGCAACTCGAATTGAAGGAATACGTTTTGTATTTTTATTTCACTAAACATACACTTATGGCAAAGAGACTTGTAAGAGGCGAAAAGAAATTATTTGGCGTTTGTAGTGGCCTGGGCAATTACTTCGATATTGATCCTACCATTGTGCGCATCCTTTTTCTGGGAGCATTCCTCTTCTTCGGCACCGGGGCTCTGCTCTATCTCATCATGTTTTTTGTAATGCCCGAGAAATAGTTGATCATGCTAATTATCCTTTCCCAAACGTATTTCCCGTAAGAGAGACATAAAAAGGAGATGTCATTTACATCCCCTTTTTACACTTATTCTCACTTAAAAAGGCGGTTCATTAAGAATTCTATCGAACAGGAATAATCACCTCACCTACGTTCCATGCTGAAACCCGCATGGAATCAGGCGCAGGCTTACCTGCATCATACCAGACTTTTATTTCATATGTCTCCCCTGACTTCAGGGTAAAATAATTATCCGACCAATACGATGGCAACACTTCTTCGCCTGTTCTATCAAGCAGCTGCACACGGCTAAAAAATGCCAGCTGGCCTGAGTTATTTTGCAGTTGTATCGTGATTAACGGATTTCCATTTTCGATTGTGGTTGAAATTACCTTTGCGCCCAGCAATGCCTTGGGCATGCTGGTAAGTGATGTGAAGTCATCCTTGTTCTCCAGCCAATAGCTGTTTGAATTGATCAGCTTACCTGCGTTATCGCGCAATCGCAACAATACAAACTGAACGCCTTGTGTTTGCTTCCAGCTGGCGATTGATTTCCATTTGATCACAGACGATGGGGAAACGGTTAACCGTTCACTCGTGCTGAAAAGTTTTTTGCCATTGAGGTCAAATATCTCTACTTCAGCCATCAGGTTCGCCTGTTTCTGATACGACCGGTTTACCAGATCAATAAAATCTGTGTTGCGATTGAGTTGCAGATGTACGGGAGCAACGGAATTACGAATGAAATAATAGCCGGCATTGGGCAACATATACCAGTCATAGATTTGCCAGATCACGCTTGGGAAGGCAGGATTTAATTTCCACAACATGACACCTCCGGTTTCATTCAGCCGCGATTGTGCCGCTTCGAAAATTCCCTGATAACCCATGGCATTCATCAGTTGCATCTCGTCCGAAAACTCCTCCATGGTCACGGGCTTGCCGAAACGTTTTATCATTTCTTCATAATACAAATCATAGCGTCCGTTGCCGGTAGCCGCATCATGATAACCCCAGGTGTCGTTGAATGGAAAGGGTGAATTTTTATCCCACACCAGGTTGGGTATGATTTTCGACAAGGTTGTGTAAGGAGGTTGCGATGGAATTCCTGTTTCATCCTTAAACACCCAGTCGGGAGATTTATCTACGAGATCAAAATATACTTTGGGATCTTTCCATGTGTAAGGTCCTCCGCTATACACTCCTGGTGGCTGATTATCGGGCCACGATCCTTTCCATCCTGCCGGAAGTTTTGCAAATCCCGATGAACTTGGTATAAAAGGTCGTGTGCCATCAATGCGTATTACACTATCGCGCATGGCATCGTACAATGCTTTGCGGGCATGGCCCTCATTGCCACCGGTCCACACCAGTAAACTGGCATGATGGCGAATACGATAAATGCTGCTTGTTACATTGTTTATGAAAACATGACCTTCCAGGGGCCAGTCGGGCGAGCCTTTGAATTCACCCTGCGTGTCGCCCGTTACCCAAAAGTCGTTCCACACTAATAGCCCAAAGCGATCGCACAAATCAAAAAATAAATCGGACGGAGTAACACCTCCACCCCAGATGCGCACGAGGTTTAAGTTTGAATTCTTTACCAGTTGAAGTTCGCGTGCTATGCGCATTGAATCGTTTTGAAGCATCATGTCGGGCACCCATGCTCCGCCCACCAGATGAATGCGCTTACCATTGACAAAAAAATCTCTTCGTACCGAATTTCTTACGCTGGTAACAGCCGATGAAACCGTTCGGATGCCTGTCAGTATAGACTTCTGATCGCTCTTACCGGAAGGTGTTTCTACTTGAATTGTAACACGGTAGAGGTTAGGTTTTCCATAACCCAAAGGCCACCATAGTGCTGGTTTCTGAATTTTTAATTCTTTTACCTGAGCGGGTGTGATTTTGATTTTTGTGATGCGTTTTCCCGTCAGTTGAACCGGATAGGAGAATGAAATCGCGTCTCCTGAAAAATTTTCAGGATGCATGTGTACGTTCAGCTTTGCATTTTGAGGTTTACCGCTAAAATTTTGAAGTGCCAGATCCAGTGTTAAATCCGCTGATGATGTATCGGGTAATGAAAGTTTCGTGCTTACAGTCGGGTAATCAATTTTGACAGCACTGGTTGTGCGTAAGAAGACTGGTTGCCAGATGCCCATATTGCGATCGCGCACCGGAGGCATCCAATCCCAGCCCACTGAACACAGCATGGTTACATTTTTCCCGATATCTCCGGTGGGGCCACCATTTTCATAAAAGTCATCGAAGATTTTGAGTTGCTCGCGTGCCGGCAACCCCGGGTAGTCGAGCGGATATATTTTTATTGCCATGGCATTCTCTCCTGCCTTAATTTGGTCCGTTACCGGGAGATCATATTCAGCAAACATGCCCACCAGCTGTGTAGAATCTGCGATGCGTTTTCCATTGAGCCATACTTCTGCGCGGTAATTGATTCCTTTCAGAATCAACTGATACTGTTTGTCGGTTGCAGCCGGCACGTTGAATGTGGTACGAAACCAATACGGTTTTTTCCAGGGGTTGTCATGGCCGGGGAGGTGGCTGTATTTCTCCAGTTGATATTGCTTGTTGAATTCATCCGAAGCATCGGGAATAAACATGTTGTTCATCCCCTCATATGGATTGGGATACACCTTATTCGCAACAAGACCACTGAGCACCGTTGTGGGAACTTTTACGGGAAACCAATAGACCGGTGACCGGTAAGAAGAAGTGGAAATTATACTGCCATCATCAGCCACCAGCACACTGGCCTGCATGGTAAAATCAGAAAGTTTTTGCTGACATTCAACGGATTGGGCTGAGAGATTAACTCCTGCCACTAAACCTGAAAGGAAAACGAAAATGAACCTTGCTTTCATAGTGCACACGTAAAGTATGCGCTAAAGGTGAAGGAATACTATTTAATATCCACTGATATAAATCATGGTTTGATAACGTGTTACTATTTTAATAGTCCTACTTTGTCCTGTTTGAGCTATCAAGCCTGAAGGTCCCCTTCAGGATACAGGATACAGTTTCATATTTTTTAAAATCTTGTCGGTTATGATGAGCCCTGAAAGCCTGCCTGACCGGTAGGTATTGGCGCAATATCAATAGCCTGGAGTTTCAACCCCAGGCAATAATTATGATGATAACAAAATGCGTTGTGCACACAGGTGATCGAGGCGCAACGATTATTCAACGCATCATGCACGGGCCTTGATCAACGCGCACATGCATCGTGTCGGCAATATGCGGTTGTTTTTCATAGGAGAACATGCAGGCGACACGTTTTTTCAATCGTTCTCATTACCCCGGGTTGAAACCCGGGGGTAATCATATTGAATCCCTGCCTACCGGTCAGGCAGGCCTTCAGTTCCCTTCGGGATTAGTAACATGACAAAGTAGGATTAGGTAATTAAGGGAAATTCAGATGACTTAATTCCATTAAAAATAGAAAGGAGAAGAAAACTTCGCCAGAATGGCTATTAGTTCTTCTCGAACGTGAGATAGTCGGTGCCGCCATTGCCCCCACTTACATCGATTAACTTTATTTTTGTATCGGTCACTTCGATGATATCCCAGTCATCAGACAAATCTTCAAAGGAAGAAGGTGCCGGAGGATTATTGAATGAAATATTGAAGTCCAGGTCGTCCATGGAATCATCATTGCTGTTGCTGTCCGTAACGCTCCATGTACCTGTATAGGTATTGGTGCCATTGGTTGCCGTAAGCGCGGTGGATCCGAAAGTAAAATTGTACCCTGCATAACTCGAAGTTTCCTCCTTATCCGTGTCGTAGTAGTAAGTAATCCGCCACGTACCTGACGAAGCAATGCTGATAACGGTGCTTTGGTTTGTGGTGTCGGAGTTGTCATCCGAACAGGCAAACGCTACAAGCAAAAGAAGGGCGATTGATTTTATAGATTTCATAAAGGGTTATTTAGATGATTAGAGAACGATAATTCGAATTGTATAGCGCAAAAATAGTTTCAGCAATATCTGTCAGGTGGTGACGTTGGTCACCACTTCATGAAATTTTGCTTTAAACATGCATAATTCACGTTGACAGGAATATTGCTGTGCTGTTTAATACCATGCAAAATCTGCTTTTTGGCGGTGTGTACTTTTGTTCTTCAGGTATTCAAACCTTTTCATTCTAAAATAAAGACGCCTGTTGCCCTTCCAGTTCCGGATAGCGGAACGGTTGCACCGCATCAGGACTATTGCCAATGGCCTCTTTGCCGCGCAGACGCCTGACCGTAAACGCTTCCAGTTTTTCTTCATCATAGGGTTGCGACAGGGCTTCAATCAATTCAAGATCAGCTTTTTCGTGCACAGGCTTGAGCCATTCCTGCTCCAGTTCTTTTGGCAGTATCAACGGCATGCGCGGACCGGCTTCAAGTTTTGGATTGTTGTGGATGCGTGCCAGCAACGGATTGGCTTGCGTTGTCACAACCGTATACGTTCTGCGCACTATTCCCGATGTCTCATCCTTCCATTCATCCCATAACCCAGCGAAGGTCATGGGTGATCCGTCTTTCAAGCGTATGTGGTAAGGAAATGTTTTTTTGTTTTTATGGTGATGTTCAAAAAATCCATCTACTAAAATCAGGCATCTCCGGTTACGTGCTGATTCCCGAAAGGCTGGTTTCTCAAACATGGTTTCTGCGCGGGCGTTGATGGTGTGGTTACTGATTTCTACAGCCTCTTTCGGTGACTTCACCCAAAAGGGGATAAGGCCCCAGGTAAACAGATGAATTGTTTTTGTATGATCAATCATAACAGGCACGCTGGGATGATTAAATCCAGAAACATGATACACCGGACTTATATTTAATTCAGATAGTTGCTCCTTCACAAACTTTACTTCTTCAGGGCTGTCGCCATAGCGTTTAGCGTATTTCTCCTGCTTTTTGGTGAGATAACTTTTATCGTAACACATGGTGCCTGATTACATCGCAAAGTTAGTGAATAGAGGAGGATCTGAATGAAAACCATGTAACTCCAAAAACACGTATCCTATCACAGAAAGAGATTACCAATCCTGGGCGTTGCGCATGATGATTTCGTTGTGTTCCTTAATCAGCCGATCGTACAGGCCTTCTTCGGGAGTATAGTTGGTAAATGTAATTCCTTGTTTCGAGGAGTTTTTATTGGTTACGGGCAATATCACACACGTTACATTCATGCCGTCCTTTTGCATGCCGTGGGTCCTGTTGCTAAACGAATTTTCGTTGGACGCCTTACTTACCACCTCAAAGGTCCGTTTGTTGTCATCCTTGATAATCAGCCAGCATTTTGAGTACATAGGATGTTAGGTATGTGAGATTACAGCCGCAAAGGTAATGGTAAGAATGGTATCAAGCATATTGAATATTCATCCTTACCCGTGATGCTTTGAAAGCTAATGAACTAATTGCTCCTTCATAACTTGTAATTTTTCATTCAACACATGGGCAATGCCACGATCCATCATGTTGGGAATTTCCTTTAACGCCTTGTCAATCAGTAAGCCCGCTTCGTTCAAATCGCCTTTCAATAACTCAATGGCAGCCTCAGTAGCATACACCATTGCGAGCGGAATAAGTGGTGATGCCTTATACCGATTGAAATACTCAGTGGCCCGTGTTAAATCTTTTCTAACGAAAGCATAAAAGAAAGCAGCTTCTATCCACACACTTCCACGCATTCCTTCCGGTATGGCGTCTGCTTCCTGAATATAATCGTTCAAATGTAACTCCGCCCTATCAAACTGATGTAGATCGAGTTCGGCCTGATAAAAGAAATAGTGAGTATATACCTTCATAGGGGCATCTGATTTAATGGCAAGCGAACGGGCTTCATTCAATTCTTCCACGTTAAGTAAAGCGGGGCGGAAGCCGGCCATACTACTGCCAATCATTTTTAACAGCAGTATTTCAAAGCGAGCGGTGTCGCCACCGCGCAATAACCGAATGATACGTGCACCATCAGAAGAAAATCCTCCCGCATGTAATGGTATAGACGTAACCACAAAAATTGCGGCCGAAAGAAATGCAATCATCATCCATAGGTAAGTAACAATCTGGCCAACGACTGACGCCATTTCAAGCTGGCAGCAGATATGGTAGATTCCGTAAGCCACCATAGCCGCAAGAAAACTGGCCACCGGGCCACCCGCTGCGTAGGTGGAAAATCGTTTACTTACATCATGCGTGCCGGTGGGAATACAGATAACCAAACCACCCGATGTGTTTAGATTTTTATTCCATTTAAACTTCCAGCCATTCTGTTCTTTGTCCCATAAAAAAGGGCCAACCACATACATTCTGAAATCAAACTTCATCCAGACACCGGCCAGTGCATGGCCGCCTTCATGCAGGGCAATTACAAAAAAGAAGGCAGGTATAAAAAGAATCACCAGAGTAATCATGACCTCAGCAGGCATGGATGACGCTGCCATACCACCAACTTTAGCACCAAAATAACCTGCTGCTGCACCCACCAACATAAACACAGTTATCGCAATGACTTTAGAGGTTTTATTATTTCTCTTTTTTATCATACACCATTAGTAGCAAAGTTGCCTTCAAAATAACAAGGTGTGCAAAATAATGTTATCGGGTCCATTCACCAACAGCGTGGCATACCAACCAGGTATGAAGAAGGGGAATAAGAAAATATCGTTTAATGATTAGTCTGATTCAAAAATCAAAGGGAGATACGAGCCGGACCTGTCAGCCTCGTGGCTAAACTTCCCCCAGTCTGCCCGCCTGCTGGCAGGATAACAGCGTTGTAAGTTCCGTTACGTAATTTGCAATCCAAAAGGAAATAACACCTGTATTCCCATTCCGTTACATGATCATAAAAAAACTGGCCGTACCCTTCATCAACGACAAGTTGCTGCAACAGGCAGAACATTGCTACATCGCTACCGCAGCCATCTCCGAAGCCGGATTCGATTTTATACGCAGCAGAATTCCCACTAAAACCAAAATGGAAATCGTGACGGGACTTGATGTTCCCTCATCGCCTGATGTGCTGAGGAGAATCTGGAGAAACTATCAGGGGCGCATTACACTGAATATTTATACAAAGAACTTCTTTCATGCCAACGTGTATATTTTTGATTTGCCTTTTAGAAAGGCTGTTGCTTTTATTGGCTCTGGTCATTTTACGCTGGATGGAATTAAAGACGGTGAAGAACTCTTCTACAAGATCACCGATCCCAAAGAAATTGAAAATCTGAAATCGTGGTTCACCGGCTACTATGAATTTTCTGAACCGGTAACTGAAGAACTCATTCAGGAATATGAATATCTGTATCCTACCCTGAAGCAACGCGACATTTTATCGCAACAGGAGAAGAAACAATTCATTGCATTGACTACCGCAGGCTTTAGCTGGGATCAAATCAAATTTAAACTTCAGTATTTTAAAAAAGAAGATTACCTCGCCTTAAGCAGCAGCAAAGCGCGCTTAATTACTCCCGAAATTCTGGCAGAACGGGTAAGTACACAAAACAAATTGATACAGCTTCATGAGTTGATCAAAGATCATGTGAACCGATTGAAACTTCATGAAGATCAGGATTCAAATCAAATGGTAAGCAGCCTCGATCCTGCTGATCATCAAGATAGCAAACTACGTTCGATGTGGATTGCCTACGGCCCAGGCCAAGCCGGGTTGAAAAAATATAATCCTCCTGCAAGCTTAACGGATGTCATGCATCTGCAAATCATCCTCCGGCAAAAAGAAGTGGGCATCTGGTTAGTACCTGGCAAACCCAACACAGGCAAAGCCGACCGGGAATATTTTAAGAACAAGATGAACGATGCCGAATACAGAAAACAATTCTTCACCTTATTTGCCGGCTTAGGTACTGGCTACTGGATTGAAATAGCGGGCGACCAAAGAGCCATCGAGACGTTTCAAAACGAAGAGGCACTTTGGGAATTTACCAAAGCCGATGACGGGATGCATTATACTTTTATCATCGGAAGAAACTATTCGCCAGGAGATATTGAAATCAGCAGCGAGCAGATTGCACCCACCATCATGAAGGAATTTGATAAACTGGTTTTGCTTTACCGACACATGAAAGATCATGGATAACCAATGTTATTTATTATACATGATAAATGGCTCATGTAAAGAAACTATACATGATGCCAGAGAAGACATGAGCTCATTTTGTTATACTGTTCCATGTCAGGTGTTTTAACGAATTACCTTTCCTCCTCGCGACAAATTCACAGTTGTTTTTCAATCGTGTAGCCAATTAAGGCTTCCTTCCCGTTTCTTCGTTAAAGCAAATTTGATTATAGGCAAAAATTTATGCTTTGATAATTGCTTTCAATTATGTAAAATTTGTAGATAAAACGCTCAGGATATGAAGCCAACCCTACTCAACCTCTTAATTTCATTTTTATTCATCGGTCTATCCTGTTGCGATGAAGGTACGGTACCATTGGGAAGGCCTGCCACTTCCCCTGTCAATCAAATCGTCTTAGATCCCTGCGGAGGGAACTGGATATGCCTGCAGGGATCAGAATTTTCAGTGGACTACTTCAACCCCGGAGATCAGGTTAGTTTTCCGGGAGCTTACGGTGCGGCCACTTCTTACGGTAATTCATTCTTCTTTGCCGGTGGTCATGAAGAAGGCTCAATCGGTTTTGTACAGAATAATCTTTCTGTTTTTAACCCCGAATCCGGATACAAACAATTCGCATTGTCGATACCCCGCAGTCACCTCAGCGCAGCCACTGCAGACACGAAAGTGCTGGTTGCCGGTGGTTGCAACATCCACTCCAATAACCCTGTGCATGGTATGGCTCCTATCGAATACTACAACCGCGTGGATATCATGGATGCGAAGGATTATTCCATTTTTATTGGAAAATTATCGGAAGCTCGCGCCTACATGGCCAGCGTTGGCGTTGACGGAAAAGCCTATTTTATTGGAGGGAAGACGATCGATGGTTTTTCTTCCAAGATGGATATCTATGATGCCGAAAAAAATTCCTGGACGGCAGTCGATCTTCCCCGGCCTAGGGCCCATGGTGCGGCCGCAGTGATCGGAAATAAAATTTATATAGCCGGAGGTCAGAATGCGAGTGGCCATTTAACTACCATGGATGTATATGATTATGTAAATGCTCAATGGTCTGTATTGAATGCTCCGCATGAGCACCCTATATGTACAGTGATTGCACTGGATAACAAAATATTCATAGCAGGTGGCGATGGGTTGAAAAATAAATCAGTTGATATCTATACCACCACCACCGATATGTGGAGCTCTGCTGAACTTTCTGACAGCCGCTATTACATTGCAGCCACAACAGCCAATAATAAAATCATTTTCCTTGGTGGCCAGCTTTCACCAACAGGAAACTTTTCTTCACTGGTAGACACCTACAATGTTACCACCAACAAATGGTCAAACACCAAACTGAACGATGGCGTTTCCGGAGTTGCTGCAGCAACAGCGGGCAACTCCTGTTACTTTGTGGGGTTATTGTATCAGAATGGCAATGCCATACCGCAAACATTGCTAAAACTCACCCCATAAACACCTTAATTTTCAGGGGAAAACACCTGACAAGGCACTGAGTATTGCCGAATTACCGGGAAGTTGATGATTTCCATCATTTATAAAATCCTTTTGTTGGTGTATCCTTGAATAGGCAAGTCAAATGAAACTATTCAACAAATAAATATCATCTACCATGAAAACGAAGAAAGAGTTTACGTATAGCCGTGCCATAATTTATGGTATAGCCACAGAATTGGTTCTCGTGGTTGTCCAGTATATCGTGCTGGCCTTTTACCATAGCAAGAATCCAGAATCCACTTTTTCATTCAGCACAGAATATATGATGACGCGCGGGTTTTATATTTTTCTGATTCCCGGCTTTATCATGTATGCAACAATGGTGTTTCTGATCATGCGCAATTTCACCATTACTTCTGTCACTTACCTGTTTGTATACCTGTTGGCCGCAGCCATAGTTGAAGTCGCCTTCTACCTATCCATTACCGCCAGCTACCAGGGAGTTTTTCTTTATTCTATTCTCGACAAAGTCATTGGCTCTGCTTTGGGTGTTATTGGATACTATTCCGTGGGCAGGCGTGAAGAAGCGAGTTAGTAGTTGTTTACTTACTTGATGGCGGATAAATTAAGTTAGGTTAATCAGTGAATAAGCCTTTTGAGATTCAATCATTGTGATTATTGGATGTATTATGCATTCAAAATCGGGAAAAACTATTCGTCCAATGATTTTGAAATCAGCAGCGAGAATATTGCCACAACGATTATAAAGGAATTTGATAAACTGGTTTTGGTTTACAGGCATATGAAAGATCCGCATGTATTATAGATTCCGGTTCTGTCAATTAATAGTATCCTGATGAAATGCACCAGATGGGCATGCGCTGTTTTAAGAACAACGAATAACCAGATCAATTTCCCCGTTTCACAAACCTTCCCGAATAATTCAGTACTGCTTTCTGATCGCTATACACCAGTTTCCCATTGACCCATACCTGATTCACTCCTGTAGACAGCGCTGTAGCGTTTTCGATGGTGGCATTGTCGATGATCGTGTCGGGATCGAACAACACAAGATCAGCATAGTAGCCGGGTGCAATCACGCCACGATTTTTGATGCCTGCATTTTCTGCGGCAAGGCTCGTCATTTTTTGTATAGCCGTTTCTAAAGGCATCAGTTTCTGCTCGCGCACATAGCGGCCCAGCACGCGCGTGAAAGAACCGTGACCACGCGGATGCCCTTTCATGGTGCCATCCGTGCAAATGCTGCTGTATGGCCATTTGATAAAATTGCTGACGTCCGTTTCACTCATGCTTCTGGCTACAATGGTTCCGCCTTGCCCGGGTGCTGATGTTTCACGTATGATGCGCAAGAGTCCTTGCGCAGGAGTTTCATTATTTAATGCAGCAATTTCACTCACGGTCTTTCCCTGATAAGAAATATTGGGAGTATACCTCACCATGACCGAAGCTGCGGGATCGAACAACTCGCGTGTTGCAAACTCGGCACTGGCAAGATTGTCGAAATCTTTTTTCGGAAACAACACACGCGGTGTGGAGTTCCACATGGTGTAAGGATAAACATCGGCTGTGATGTTGATGCCTTCGAGGCGTGCGCGTTGCAACTTGTTTAATATCGCAGCGGAGGTTCCCCACTTGCTGCGCATGGCAATTTTTATATGCGTGAGCTGCACAGGAATTTTTGCCAGCCGGCCGATTTCAATGATCTCATCAATGGCTTCTTCAAGGTGCAGATCTTCACTCCGTATGTGACTGATGTAACGGCCTCCTGTTGACGCTGCAACTTTCGCCAGTTCAACCACTTCATCACGATTGCTGTAAAAGGCTTCTTCATATTCCAGCCCGGTGCCAAGGCCGAGCGAACCTTTGTCCATTTCACGCGCCAGCACCACTTTCATGGAATCAATTTCTGATGTCGTTGCTTTTCGCAATACACCACCTTTCATAAACTTCTCGCGCAGCCATGCCTGGCCGGTGTAGCTGGCTACGTTTACACTCACCGGAGTTTTTTTCAGGGATAGCATGATCGAGTCGATGGGTGTTGAGCCTCCGTCTTGTCCAACCACAATCGTGGTGATGCCCTGGCTGGTAACGGCAATGGCCGAAGGATTTTTTTCGAGGCCACCATCATGATGACTGTGACTATCAATAAAACCGGGTGCGAGTATTTTTCCATTTCCATCGGTGATGGTTTCATTGACAAATGGTGTGAGCGCACCAATGTCGCGGATGCGATCGTCTACAATGCGCACGTTTGCCGAGAAGGACGGAAGGCCCGTGCCATCGATCACGTTTACGTTGGTGATTAAATGAGTGGTCGGAAGAGTGATGGGTTTGTCTTCCCAGATGTTTTTAATAAATGTCCTTGCACGGCCATCGGAAGCATTGGTGAGTAAAATGATCGTTTGGTTTTTGTCGATGTAGCGTGTGATCTCATTCAAAAAACCAACCCAACCACCGGTGTGCGCCACGGTTTTGCCCGGCTCGATAATGCCCCAACCAAAACCATATTGGGTTGCCTCGCCATTGTTCAACTTACCGGGTGTGATCGCTTCTGCGAAGGTGGATTTCTTCACCAGCTTTTCAGTGTACAGCGCCTGGTCCCATTTGTATAGATCTTCCACGGATGAATACACATTGCCATCACCCACAATACCATCAAAGCGCATCAGATCATTGAGTACGGGCTTGCCTCCCTGATAGTGCAAGCCAAACACGCGCGATGGCGGGTATGATTTCATATTGAGGTGATAGATGTAGGTATTACTCAACTTCAGCGGACCAGCGATATGTTGCTGAAAGAATTTGTTGGCCGAGATGCCGGAAATTTTTTCAAGTACGGAAGCAAGCGTAGTGTAGTTGGTGTTGCAGTATTCCCACCGTTCGCCAGGCTGAAAAACAAGAGCAGGTTTTTTTGCCGCAAGTAAGTCAAGCATCGTCTGGTTGGTGAGCGTGTCGAGCAAGGTCATATCGCCCTGAGCGATGTCAAAGTATTCAGGCAGGCCCGAAGTCTGGTTCATCAGATGGCGGATGGTGATGTTGTTGTATGGAAATTGAGGTAGATATTTTTGAACGGCATCATCATAATTCAGCTTGCCTTGTTCTTTCAGCATCATGATCATCATGGTATAAAACTGCTTGGATATCGATGCGAGATTGAAAGCAGATGCAGTTGTTAATTGAGCCATGGTTTGAGGGTTTGCTATTCCAAAGGCCTTTTTATAAAGTACTTTTCCTTTTTCACCAATCAGCACCGTGCCGTTGAAGAGTTGACGTTGATGTAAGTACGTGAGCACCGAATCGATACGCGTGATTTTTTTTGAGGGCTGGGAGAAGGCGATAAAAGGAAATAAGAGAAGAAGGAAAATGAGTTTTTTCATGATAAATACGTTAATAAAATAGCTTGTCAATATAATGAATTGTTGAGGTCTTATGAATTCGATTGTGCAATGTGTGAGGAAAGCATGCTACGTTTAATACGGATTATTATTAAACCCCTTCAGGGTTCGTTTTTATTGATTCATTCTTCCCTCATTGCATCCGAGACTATTCAAATTAAATCCCTGCGGATTTGAACCTTGATTTAACCTTTATCTGGAAAGGATAAAATATGAATACCAATTGAGGTTAAATATCTCCGGTATTTTAAGCTTCATTTTAACCATTATCCTGACGAGATAAAAATCGATCCCTATTCAAATTGATTCCCTCCGGGATTTAAGGGTACGTGTTGGACTTAATACTGGAAAATAAAAATCCATACCCGGTCAAATTAATATACTTAGTAATTCCGAGGTCTGTTTTGGTCATTATCCCGAAGGGATAAAACATAAATAACCCGGATGAAATCCGGAGAAACAGCATCAACATAAAATCACAACCCCAACTAGGGTTGAACCATGGAACAGGGTGTTGAATAATATGTCCTACCTCTTCATCGCCTTCACAAACACATCAATTTCATCAGGCCCGTCATTCAGATAATATAAACTCACTAACCCTTCATCATTCAGGAATACGGTAGCCGGAACCGCATTGGCTGTTAACCACCATCCTTCGGGCAATGTAACTGTGTTGTGAACGCGACCAAAGGAACGGTCCCAGATCAACTCCTCATTTACCTTCATATAGCGGTTTGGATCGGTATACGTTTCTTCTATTCGCAGGCGTGTCGTTGTACCTCTCTTCACCGGATCAAACCAGATTACAATCACTTCCGCAGATGATGAGTAATCAGCACCGATATCAATTCCTTTCTCTTTTATAGCATTGCCCACCAGGGTTTCTACTTTAAGCGGTTTTCCGGTATCGAGATTGAATGCTGAAGGATTTGAAGCCTTGCTTCCGGCACGCACCACATTCAGATATTTATTTACGCCTGCACGCGTTTCGGTATAGTCGTGGTACAACCGAAATGAGTTCGTCTCAGGTTGCTGCAAGAAATAAACAATCTCGCGGGTCTGGTAAGCACGCTCAGGAAAAGTAAATCCCAGTCTCACCGTGGACTTATTTCTTCCCTCTCCGGGAGCAACATTTTCCTGTGCGGCTACAGGTGTTGCCGCTGCCAGCGGGCGCGACAGCTTTCTCCCCTCTATGCGAAGCGGTACGGCAGCTAATCCGTGGTTGATAAAGCTGATTTTTATTCTTCCATCATCTTCCATCATTACCTGGGATGGATAATTACACCCGGTCAATTCATAGCCTCTGGGCAATACAACGGAATTTCTTTTGATGCCGAGCGGGCGTTCAAAAAAAATCCGTTCCCCATCGGCATAATAGCTCTGGGAATCTTTATACGTCTTATCAATCAACAGCCTGTATTCAGAATTTTTTACTACCGGATGCGCCAGATTTATCTGCAGGTAATCCGTATCCTTATCCGCTGTGGCCAATCCGTTTTTCCTGGCCTCGTCTCCGTGTACGATCGTCCATGTGAGCAGCTTGCCCGAAGCTAAATCGGTAACACGATCTACCAGGTGGTCACTTCCCTTACGGAGTGTGTTATGAAATATGGTGGCGCCAGGAGTAGTGGCTGACACTTCATATAAGATTCTGAAGTTACCTGCAAAGGGATCGAGCAACTCGTAGCGGGTATATTCATCGGTAGACTGGGCCGGAGCAGCGAACCCTGCAAACAAGCCAAGCAGTAAAAAAAGTTTTTTCATAGATCGAATGGAATGCTTGAATCTATGACAATCAGAAGCGGATTGCAACATATATCACTGTCTGTGGTCTGCCATCTTCCTGAAACCGGATATCTTATGTTTTAAAGACAAATAAGTATTTTTGGTACTATGTCTATCCGAATGAAAATCCTGCTTTTCGTATTCGTTACACTGCTCGCTCCTTTGGCATTGCACGCTCAAAAGCCCCGGAGCTATACTGCCGTTACGAATGAACTCTCACAAAAGATTGTGGATGCGCCATCAGCCCGGGTGCCACAAAATCTTGCCGTAGTGCCTTTTACAGCCACCGCGTCTTCAACACAACAATCCAAAGCCTTTGGCGAATATCTCACCGAAACCATCATTGGATCTATTTCCGGTCATCCGCAAAAACTGAAACTTTTTGAGCGCACGCGCATGGATGCGATTCTGAAAGAACATGAATTTATCCTTACTGATCTGATGAAGCCTGCAGCCGCGTTGAAGATCGGAGAACTCGCACCAATTGATGCATTGCTTTCAGGCACCTACACCAAATTGAAATCGTATATAGAAGTAAGTGCGCGGATCATTGATGTATCATCGGGCGAAATCACCATGAGCTATGTGGGCCGGATCAAAATGAATAAAAATCTCAATGCTCTTTTCCTGCAGCAAAACAATGTAACTACACCAGCTAATCAAAGCATCAGCAATACCACACCGGTACAGATTACGATCAACAATTCGGTGAACGGAAATGTGATTTCAAAATCAAAATCCAATGAAGAAATCTGCCGTGAGCGGGTTGCGGAATTTCGCCCACGGCTAAATGATCTTTCCACACAAAATATAATCAATGCAGTTGTCACAGCTGCCGTGGCGACTCCCTTCGACAACCAATGCGGAAAATTGCATTATGATGTGATGTATTCGTTCACGCGCTTCAAACTTGACCCAAAAGAATATAAGAATTTTTTGCTGGCGACCCTGGATACGATACGATATCCTGCCGGTGATGACCGTGCCTATGAAATTGTCCGCTATATCACCAGTGATTTACAGGTAGATGTTGCTGAATGGAAGTCAAGCTTTTCAGCACTTAGCCGCGTTGGAAATTATTCCATTTCAAATTACCTTAACAATCTCATCGCGAAATCCACTAACAGTGAAGAAGAACAGAAGTCACGCATTGCAGCCTACTTTAAAGTTGCTTCAGAAAATAAACTCGGATTACCTCGCCCTGTAACTTTTGAAATTGCCTTTGTCGAGATGATGGAAGGATTAAAAAGCAATCAAGCATTGAGACAACATGTGTATGAAACCTATTCAAAGCGACTGGCGACTGATGATAAACTGAAACCTACTTTATTCAGCGAATTATCATCGATGTATAAAGAAGAAACAACAAGACAACGTAAAACAGAACTGATCGGCTGGCTTGCCACGTTCGTCAATGCAAACGAATACCCGAAAGCACATGAACAACTTTACGACTTTGTGTGGAATTTCAAGATGACGTATAATGAAGGTCAAAATGAAAAGATCCGCCAGGAATTTCCTGATGGAGATCTTCGTCTGCTTGCGCAACAGTGTCGTGATAAATTCTCAAGCTATGCATTGATGACTCCCTATCCCAGTCAGAAAGATGACCGTATCGGTTTTTGTGTGAAGTATAACATTCCAATCCCTGGTGTGATCCCCACGCTGGAAGAAGCAGACGTAATTTTAAAAGGCAACAACCTGCAGGAGCAACTTCGTGTGATGAAACTGCTGGTAATTATGGAAACACCACCAAAGAAAATTGAAAATACACTTATCGCAGTTTTGAATAAGCGAAGCCTCGAAGACCGCGGCACCATGAATGAAATTCAAACGCTGGCAATTGAAGTACTCGGCAATTGCAAAACGACTGATGTAAAAGCCATCGAATACATGATCAGTGTGCTTCCACATTATGGCAACGACACCGAAGCTGCGAAGGAAGCATTGGTAAAGATCGGGAAGCCGGCCGTTAAACCACTAACCGCAAGACTTGATAAAACCACCGATCAGGAGGGTGGACTTCAGTTTCAACTGATCACCTTGCTGGGAAAAATTGGTAAGGATGCCGCAATTGCTGAAAAATCGATTCAACGTGTTTTATCGATCAGTCGCAACAACGATATACGCTATGCTGCCGAGGCGGCAATACAATCCATTAAAGGAATGTGATCATAGCAGATTGTGAAAACTCCCCATTGCAGTGAAGTCATCCCTATCGATTAAATAAATAACAACCAACTGGCAGCAGAGGCTGCAATAATTAATGCTGACACCAGGAACTTCCACGCAAAACTACGGTTGCCCTGAAGGAATGAATAGATCGACTTACTAAGCAGGTTGGTCGCATTTACCATTAAAAGGGTAAGTAAAGCAAACTCGAATGTGATGGTGTTGCCCGCCATGTCGGCAAGGTTCACGATGATGGCATCAAGGCCCGCAAAGGAAGCAATCACAGAACTGATAATAAAACCCGATTGCCCAAAAAGGATTAAAGAAATCTTCGTAACAATTTTTATAACAATCAGCAAGCCGGCAAACTTCAGCGCGGGTAATAATGAGAATATAGCCGTCACTTTTTTGCTTTGGGCGTCTTTCGCTTCCTGCGGTTCTTTCTTTTTAAAGAAAATAAATGAAAGGATTCCCGCTGTTACGATCATAATCAGAATACTGGGCGCAATAGACACCAACCACCTCGCATTAAGTGGCCCCACGAGTAAAAATATTTGAAGGAAGCTGGCCAGGTTAGCAAGAATAGCGGCCCCTACTAAATGATTTACAAACGGAGTGTTATTACTGCGTTGTGCCAATGATTGTGTTGCAGAAGTAGAAGAAACAAAACCGGCCATAAAACTGGTGAGTGCAAAACCATTTTTATTACCCACAATTCTTCCGAGTATGTAACCAAAAACATCAATACCTGTAATTAACACAACGATCATCCAGATATTTTTTGGGTTAATCAGGTCGAGATTATCAAATTGTCCCAACTCTACATTTAATCCTCGCAGTATGTCAGACAGCAATGGCAAATCACTGAGCGTGTAGGAGTAGTCGGGCAGCACGGGCAATGCCACCAGGGCAATAATCATATAGCTTATGAATGATTGCACTTCCTGCCTTGTCAGTCCCGCCACCAATTGATTGGTTCTTGATTTTAATGATAGTATAAAAACCACCACCACAAAAATCGCAACGATAATCTGCAACGGAATGATGCTTAACATCACCATAAGGCCCAGTAAAAATGTAGCGATGGCAGAGAGTTCGCTTGTAATTCCAAAATCTTTTGTGTGAACAGACTCAGTCACATAATACGAAATCAACAAGAGGAAAAAACCAATGACAATGATGAATGCCAAAGACTCATACCTGTGCTGATAGAAAATGCCTGCCAATGCTCCCGTCAATGCAATAAGTGAGAACGTGCGGATGCCACCCACATGCGGATCGTTGGGATTGTTGCTTTCACGCTCCAGCCCTACGGTGGCGCCAAAAACAAGAGCGAAGAATAAGTTTGTAAGCAGTTCTGAAATCATATACTCCGAATAATAAATCTATGTTCCGCTTCCTTCAGAAGCTCACGGAACATCGTTAAAGTTAATGCTGAATTGTTTCATTCCCATCAGGCCTAGTGAAATGTAAATAGGAATTTCAGGATTAATAATGATATTGATCAGGAATTCTGAAAATATCAGGCGTGCATACTTTTATGAAATTTTAATGTGCAATACCAGTGCGCCAATTAAAAGCTTTTATCGAGACCTAAGGAGATGCCGGTTCCGTTTAGAAGTGACTCAATAGTGTGAAAAAATCCGACCGATATGTCAGGCCTAATTTATGTTTGTGTATGATCCGATGAATTCTGCGGCCATAAAAAGTTTCGATCAAAAAAACACTTCTCTCTCACGTGTGTTTCCATAGGCATGGAAATGACCCTTATTTTTCCTCATCAGTTATTTAAGCAACACCCTGCCATAGAAAAGGGACGGGAAGTTTTGCTGATTGAAGATCACTTATACTTCAGTCAATATCCTTTTCACAAACAAAAGCTTGTATTGCACCGTGCTTCGATGAAATGCTATCAGAAATTTCTCGAGAACACCGGCATTACGGTGAATTACATCCCTGCTGATGATGCAGAGCTAAAAAACGTATTTGCACTCCTGAAAAAGAGAAAGGTTAACATCATTCATTATACCGACACTACCGACTTTCTGCTCGAAAAAAGAATCGAACGCTATGCATCAGCAAACCAACTTGGTTTGAAGAAATATGATTCACCCGGATTTCTTACTTCTGAGGCTGAGCTTAATGCGATGTTCGCGAAAGACAAAAAATACCTGATGGCCAGCTTCTACGTGAAGCAACGCAAGCGCCTGGATATTTTAGTTGAGAATGATGCGCCCGTTGGCGGTCAATGGAGCTTTGATGCCGACAACCGTAAGAAGCTACCCAAGGGAATGAAAATGCCAGTGTTATATACACCAAAAGAAAATGAATTTATATACGAGGCAAAACACTACGTTGATCAGAAATTCAATAAAAATTATGGAGAGATAAATTCTTTCACCTGGCCTGTTACACATCAAGAAGCCGAAAAAGTGCTTGAAGATTTTCTTCTCCATCGCATGAAACACTTTGGCGCCTATGAAGATGCGATCGTAAAAAATGAATCCATCTTATTTCACTCGGTACTTACACCGGCATTGAATACAGGGCTGCTTACACCACAGCAAATCATTGATAAAACATTTGAACTTCACAAGAAACTAAATTTTCCACTCAACAGCCTCGAAGGTTTTGTAAGACAGATCATTGGCTGGCGTGAGTTTATGCGTGGTGTGTATCTGCGTGAAGGGGTGAAGCAACGCACAAAAAATGCGTGGCGCTTCACATGAAAAATTCCGGCTTCGTTTTATGATGGCACCACAGGTATTGAGCCCATTGACACTACTATCAAGAAAATACTGGAAACAGGTTACTGCCATCACATCGAACGGCTGATGGTGCTCGGCAACTTCATGCACTTGTGTGAATTCGATCCGGATGAAGTCTATCGCTGGTTTATGGAACTGTTCATTGATGCCTATGACTGGGTGATGTTGCCTAACATCTATGGCATGAGTCAGTATGCCGATGGTGGAATGATGACTACCAAGCCGTATGTATCGGGCAGCAACTACATTTTAAAAATGAGTGACTACACCAAAGGCCCGTGGTGCGAAGTGTGGGATGGTCTCTATTGGCGCTATATTGATGAACACAAAGAACTCTTTGCAAAAAATCCACGCATGAGTATGATTGTGAATCTGGTGAAGAAGATGGAGCCTCAGAAATTGAAAACACATCGTGGTCATGCAGAGAAGTTTCTGAGTTCGCTACAATAAAATACTTGATTAAAACTCCACGCTCACCAAACCCAATCCGGTTTGTTTCAAATGTCCGTGCTCCCGGGCCGGTATCCAATTCGGACCCTCCTTGATAAACTCAATCGCCTTTGCATCGAGTTCCTTGTTCAAACTTTTTGAAACTTGAAATTCCGTTATAACACCATTCGATGTAACCCTAAACGCCAGGTGAACGCGACCATGATCATCGGGGTTTAATTCTTTGGCTCTCTGTTTAAGATACTGCACCAGCTTCGCATTACCGCCCTCGGGCATCGGATAAAAACTACTTTCATCATACACATAAGTTTGTCCATCTAATGTGCGGGAGCGACCATTCACTAGTCTGCCGTTGTTAAAAAACTCTTCAAAATACATCGACCCATTCGCATGACGGCCATACCACATGCCTTCCTTTTGCCCTTCTTTATACTCTCCTTCTTCAGAAATCACTCCATTATCATAATAGTGAATATATTTTCCGACTCCGTCTTTCACCAGTTGATTACCCGCAGAGTCCCACATGTTTTTCATGAAGTAACCATCGATGTAATACTCTTCACTCAATAGATTTCCATTATAATGAAATCGTTCCCACTTGCCTACGGCACGCTCGTGATCATAACGACCCACAGACTCATAGGTATTATGATCACTGTAATAAAGGAACACACCATCCCGTTCATTATTATCATACGATCCTTTCATCTGCACGGTGCCATCTTTGTAAAAATCGCGCACGGCACCCTGCCACCGACCCAGTGAATCGCGCTGACCAATACGATAGTAACTACCGGGAGGACCGGGTAATTCTTCCCATTCATCATTATACCACACTTGTACGTGTTCCAAGCTCGAAGGCGGTATTGAATCGGGTGCTTCTTCATTTTTAATCGGCCGCATCATCGTGAGCGGATGTTCGAGCTGCATATACGGTTGCGCTTTTTCCTGCACCCACGCGATGCTATCCAGGTAGCGATACGATTCCCTCTCAATCAGGTTGATGCGAAAGTTCGCTTCCTGTTTTCGCAAGGCGATATAGTGTTTGAGTTTGGATGTATCAGAATGCAATTCTTTCGGCAAGTAGGTGTGTACATCCAGCAGGGCTCGGGCCGTATCCCACTCCGCATATTGTTTTTTGAATCCGGTAAGGAAATCTTCATCCGAAAGATTTTTCTGTTTGAACAATTGCGAGGTGGAGTCCTCAATGTGTAACACCTTTTGAAAAAAGTTAAAGTACGTGACCGGGTATCGCGGCAACGCAAAAAACAACGAGACACATACGGGCAAAAGCAAGTACTCCGCCATCATAGCGCGGTACGATGTGTTGAATAAAGAGATGACGCCCAGTATAAGTCCTCCGGCAAGGCCACCCATGTGTGCGGAGTTGTCGGCATTCAGTGCTTCTGCAAAAAGAAAGTTTACAACTAAAAAAATAATGAAATTGAACACAATAGGCAGCACGGGATGATCATTTTTCCGGCTTTCTGCAATTTGAACTACCAATGAAAATCCAAAGAGACCGAAGATGGCACCCGATGCCCCCACGCCTACAGTGAATAGATTAAAGTATAAACTCGCCAGGCTTGCGGTGAACCCTCCGAGAAAATAAACCCACAGAAATTTTTTTGTACCAGTAACTTGCTCCACTTCACTGCCCACACTAAAGAGCGCATACATGTTGAAGAGTAAGTGCATGACATTGCCATGCATGAACAAATGGGTGAACAGGCGATACCATTCTTTGTCCAGCGAGAGCGGAGCGAACTCAGCCCCGCGAAAGAGAAGGCCCTGAGTCCAAAATGGATTCGTGAAGGTGCCGATGCTATAGTAACAGTATAAAAAGACCAACCCATTGATGAATATGAGCAACAAGGTGGCCGGAAACTTCCTGAGAAAAGATAGGTTCATAGATGTAGAAAGATAAAAGGGATTTTGATTGGGAACAATGTATTACCCGGAAAGTCTGTGACCCTTTACATGTCGATAAAAAGAAAATCAGGTCTGATGCAACTAAACGCCATCATCTTCAATCTATAGCACAGATCTATTGGAAAATTAATCTTCATTTTTTGTTAACCTTTTCAACAACGGTCAGTATACCCAAGACAACCCCATCGCTATGTTTAGAAATTACGTGGTCATAACCGTTCGCAATCTGTTCAAAAACGGTTTCTATTCCTTCATCAACATTGCCGGCCTGGCCATTGGCATCACGTGTAGCATTCTTATTCTGTTGTGGGTGAAGGATGAAACCTCCTACGATAAATTTCATCCCAAAGCCGATCGTCTTTATCAGGTGTGGGTGAAGGCATTTTTCGATGGGAAAATCAGTTCGTGGACTTCCGTGCCACTGCCAACCTATGAGGCCTTTAAAACAGCCGACAGCAACATCAAACGCACACTGGTGATGGACTGGGGTGGCGATCATTTGCTTACCGTAAATGACAATCGTCTTATCAAAAAAGGATATTGGGCCAGCGAGGAGTTTCTGGAAATGTTTGAGTTTCCATTGCTCATAGGTGATCCTGCACAAGTGATGAATGATCCTCGTTCGATTGTGATCAGCGAATCTACCGCCAAGGCATTGTTTGGGGATGAAGACCCGATCAACCAGGTGATCCGTGTTGATAATGAACACGAGTTGAAAGTAACGGGAATATTAAAAGACATTCCCACGAACTCATCCTTCGAATTTGATTTTATCATGCCGTGGAAATTCCGCGAGCAAACCCAAGGATGGGTGCGCGAAAACATGACCAATTGGGGTAATTATTCATTCCAGGTGTTTGTCGAGTTGAATGATCCCGTCAACCATGCAGCGGTGGAAAATACGGTGCGCAAGATGTTGCAAGAGCATGGCGAAACGGAAACCAAACCAGAATATTTTCTCTACCCATTACTGCGCTGGCGCCTGCATAGCAATTTTGAAAATGGTATTGAAACCGGTGGCATGAGTGATTATGTACAGATGTTTACCATCATCGCCATCTTCATCATTGTGATTGCATGCATCAACTTTATGAATCTCGCCACAGCACGTTCCGAACGAAGAGCACGTGAAGTGGGCATCCGCAAAAGTGTGGGATCAGGAAGGCACGAATTGATTTTGCAATTCATGGGTGAGTCAACCTTTATTTCGTTCATCGCCTTTGCCATTGCCATCCTCATGGCGCAACTATTGTTGCCTTTCTACAATGACCTCGTGCAGAAAAAATTATTTATTGATTATACTTCTTATGAGTTCTGGATTTTTTCATTGGGGATGATCTTCCTCACGGGAATTATATCCGGCAGCTATCCGGCTTTCTATCTGTCATCCTTTCAACCTGTAAAAGTATTAAAAGGCAAACCTACCATTGGCAAAGGAGCCAGCACGCCACGCAAGGTATTGGTAACGCTTCAATTTGGTTTTTCCATTTTGCTGATCATCGGCACGATTGTGATTTATCAACAGATCCAATTGGTGAAAGGACGTGCACTGGGTTACGATCAGGAAAATCTGATGGCCGTTAGTTACACAAAAGAAATCGAAAAAGATTATCGCGCCATCAAGTTAGAACTGCTTGCTTCGGGAGCCGTAGAGTCCGTCACAAAATCGAACAGCTCCATTACCGATATCAACTCAAACAACTTTTTAGGCTGGCCCGGCAAACCTGAAGACCTGCGGGTAATCTTTACCACCATTGCCACAGAATATGATTACACCAAAACGATGGGTATCAAAATTCTGGAGGGCCGCGATTTCTCAGAAGATTTTAAAAGTGATACCGCTTCGATACTCATCAACAAGGCAGCCTTGCAACTGATGAACTTAAAAGATCCTATCGGCACAGAACTCGATTTGTGGGGTGGCAAACGAAAACTGATCGGTGTGGTCGATGATGTGCTGATGGGATCACCGTATCAACCGGTGAAGCCGATGTTTGTTATTCTCAATCCCGGCTGGATTGATGCGGTCACCATCCGGTTAAAAAAGACGGATGATTTGCAGGCATCCATCAATAAGGTAAAAACCATATTTGAAAAGTATGCGCCCGCCTATCCGTTTGAATATCGCTTTGCCGATGTGGAGTTTCAGAAGAAGTTTACCACCATTAATCTTACCAGCACCCTGGCGAGTTTGTTTGCCAGTCTCACCATCATCATCACAGGGTTAGGATTGTTTGGCCTTGCCTCGTTCACCGCTGAGCAACGCACCAAAGAAATTGGTATTCGCAAAGTACTGGGGGCTTCGGTTCCGAGTTTAGTGGGCATGATGTCAAAGGATTTTTCGAGACTGGTAATCATTTCATTTGTATTATCTGCACCGCTGGCGTGGTGGCTGCTGACAAAATACCTGGAGCGTTATCCTGTTCGCACCGGCATTGCGTGGTGGATTTTCCCGCTTACTGGTTTGATCGCTTTGATTTTTGCCGTTGCGATTGTGAGTACTCAGGCGCTGCGCACGGCCCGATCTAATCCGGTGAATTCGTTGAGGAGTGAGTGATCTTGTTTTGGATTTATTTTTTAGAAAGAAGTAAATTCAGCAACCGAGTATACTGGTGTGCCGTTGAAACTGCTTTAGCCCATCCAATATGAAAATACTACTCCTCCTCATCTTCACTGGGATAACGTTTCTTGCAATTTCTCAAAGTAAAAAAGAGTTTGTTTGCACGCCTTGCGGTTATGACTGCGATAAGGAAGTACACGATGGACCTGGCACGTGCCATTCTTGCAACATGAAGTTGATTGAAAAATCTTCGATCGGATTTTCAAACATTACCTTGAGCGAGCTTTGCACAAGGTTAGCAGCCAATCCCAACGCCTTATTACTTGATGTACGAACACCCAAAGAGTTTGACGGGTCAATAACTGAGAAGCAATCTTTCGGCCATTTTAAAAATGCCATCAACATCAATGTAGAAGAGTTGCCCTCAAGAATTGCAGAACTGAATAAATTTAAAGACAGAGAGATTCTGGTGTATTGCAGTCATAATCACAGAAGCCCACGTGCCAGTTATTTACTAAGCACTCTCGGTTTTAACCAAGTAAAAAATATGACCGGGGGCGTGTCCACATTCTCAGGCATTGAAACTGAATGCCTTAAAAAATCATTCGTATTTCATAAGAATTAAGAATGACTAAGGGCTGCGTAAGGAGCCCTGGCGCTTTGCTTACCGCCATACTCTTTAGTTTATCCATTCACATAATTTTAATTCATTACACTTTCTTTTCGCTAATTTCGTGTTGGTGAAAAAGCTAATCAGCATCGCGTTTCTCAGCATACTCCTATTGCAGGTGGCGGGCAGCTATGTCTATTTTATCGTACGCTTGTCCGGTATTCGCAGCGAAATGCGTGAGCAACTCAAACATAAACCCGATGAAGAATTAACCTTGCTCACGTTAAGCCCAGAAGAATTCAGAAAATCAAAAGTAGATGATCATGAGGTGAAGGTGAATGGGAAGATGTACGACATTGCCCGGATCGTAGTTACTGAAAATAAAGTATTGGTGTATGCACTTCATGATGAGGCCGAAGACAACCTGCTGGCGTTATTAAATGAGATCGTGAAGCGGTCAACGAAAGATAAAAAGCCAGTGCCTTCACAACTGATTCAATTGCTTAGCCTGATGTTTATTCCCGTAGAGGAACAAGTTCTACAAAACTGCCGGATACTATATACCCATTACACGGCTTATTGCGAAACAATAATCTCCTTCACTTGCACGATTGATTCTCCTCCGCCACGAGGCTGAAATTCTATTCCACTATCCAAGATACAGAAGTAAACCGGGTTGGTGATCCGTGATCGGATCAACCTGATTATTATTTCCGTATTCATTGGACATTATTTTCATAGAGTTAATCTTAAAAAAATATTGCGTGTGAAACTATTTCATGCACTGCTTTTCCTACAATTCATTTCCATACCCTTGCTGGCACAGGATGAAGACACTACCAGGGTTTCGTACCTGGAAGAAGTAGTGGTGTCGGTAAATCGGTGGGAGCAAAACCTTAAAGAAATATCAAGCCGCGTTACGAAAGTGAATCGCAGCATGATCGCTTTGCAAAATCCACAAACCAGTGCCGATATGCTTGCGCTCTCCGGTCAGGTTTATATTCAGAAAAGTCAGCTCGGTGGTGGCAGTCCTATGATACGTGGCTTCGCCACCAACCGCGTATTGATGGTGGTGGATGGTGTGCGCATGAACAACGCCATCTTCAGAAGCGGCAACGTGCAGAATGTAATCTCACTGGACGCGAATGCAATTCAGGAAACGGAAGTGATCTTCGGACCGGGTTCTGTCATTTATGGAAGTGATGCGATTGGTGGCGTCATGGACTTTCATACGCTGCAACCCGCTTTTTCTTCGAATGGAAAAACAAAAATCAAGGGCAACGCTTTCACACGTTACTCATCGGCCAACAAGGAAAAAACAGGTCATGTTGATTTTAATGTGGGATTAAAAAAGTGGGCTTTTACTACCAGTGCAACCTATGGGTCATATAGCGATTTAAGAATGGGCACAAACGGACCTGAAGAATACACACGACCCGATTACCAGGTGCGTGATGTCAATGGTAATGATATTGCCGTGACAAATCCAGATCCAAACGTGCAATTGCCAAGTGGTTATGATCAGTTCAATGCTATGCAGAAAATCAGGTTCAAACCGAATGTCAATTGGGATTTCACTTATGGATTTCATTTTTCACAAACATCGGATGTGCCGCGCTACGACCGGTTGATTTTAAAGAACAACGCGAATGTATTCACCAGCGCGGAGTGGTATTATGGTCCGCAAAAGTGGATGATGCACGCACTATCGGCTACCTTTATTAGGCCAACACTGTTTTTTGATCAGGCTAAAATTACCGCAGGGTATCAGGACTATGGAGAAAGTCGTCACAACCGAAATTTTTCGGGCAGTAATCGCAATGTGAGAACAGATCGATTTGAGCATGTAAAAGCTTTCTCCTTCAATCTTGATTTCGATAAGCAACTCACAGAAAAGGCAAACCTATTTTATGGTGCTGAATATGTCACCAATCAAGTCGGGTCAACGGCAGCGCGTGTCAACATTTTAGATGGCACGACTACCGGCACATCCACACGATACCCGGATGGATCGGAGTGGAAATCGTATGCCGCCTATGCGAGTCTTCGTTATGCGCTAAGTGAAAAATGGTTGCTGAATACAAGTGCCCGATACAGCTATGTGTACACCTATGCGCCTTTTGATCTTACCTATTTTGATTTTCCGTTCACCGATGCGACACTCAAAAACGGAGCATTGAATGGCAGCATTGGATTGGTGTTTAATCCATCAGCCGAATGGAAATTATATTCTTCTTTCTCTACCGGTTTTCGGGCGCCCAATGTAGATGACATCGGCAAAGTCTTTGACTCACAGCCCGGATTTGTTGTGGTGCCCAACCCGGAATTAGAACCTGAAAAAGCTTATAGTGCAGAAATTGGTTTCACCACAAAGATTGTGAAAGGACTCTCCATTGATGCTTCAGCATTTTATACGTTGCTCAATAATGCCATTGCGCGTGGGGCCTATACATTTAATGGTCAATCACAAATTGATTTCGAAGGCACACCCAGTACCGTACTTGCCTTGCAAAACATCAGCGAGCTTACTGTGCGTGGATTTCAGATGGGATTGACCTGGGATATCCATAAAACACTTCGCCTGACTTCCAGCATTAATTTTCAGCACGGCAACGAGAATGATCCTACCACGGGCGAAAGTTTTTCACCTACACATGTAGCGCCCACATTCGGATCAACCTCAATCATGTATCGGCATAAAAAACTTCAGGTGGTTGTATATTCCAACTACAATGGAGAAATCACCTACAACAATCTCGCATTAAGCGAACGTGCCGACTCGCATTTATATGCGAAGGATGAAAATGGAAATCCATACTCACCAGCGTGGGTAACTGTCAACTTAAAAGGTTCATACAATTTCAACAAACACCTTACGGTGGATGCAGGGATTGAAAATATGTTTGATCAACGATATCGCCCATATTCATCAGGCATTACTGCGCCAGGAAGAAATATTTTTGGAACATTGAGAGTTAAAATTTAAACAAGACAAAAGGCGTCAGACCGATCAAAGCGGTTAGACGCCTAAACACTAATAGAATCATGATCATACAAAACTTAGTTCACCGCCTTCGTCAATTTCGCTCCATACACAAATGGATTGGCATCAGTGTCGCATTGTTTATGCTAATTACCAGTATCACGGGTGTCATGCTGGGCTGGAAAAAAAATGTAGAGTTGTTACAGCCTGCTACACTCAAAGGCGAATCAACAGATGTTGCAAAGTGGGTAAGCTTTGAAAAAGTATCTCAATCAGCATTACGGGCCATCGACTCTGTTACGCATGAAGAAAATCCCATCGATCGTTTGGATGTACGTTTCGATAAAGGAATCATCAAAGTGCTTTTCACCAAAGGCTATTGGGAAGTGCAGGTAGATGCCACCACTGGAAAAGCATTATCCGTAGCGCAACGCCATGCCGATTGGATTGAACACATTCATGACGGCTCGATCATCAGTGAATTCTTTAAGATGATTTACACCAATTATATTGGGATCGGGCTATTGTTTCTCTCCATCACCGGGTTCTGGTTGTGGTATGGGCCGAAGGTGATCAGGAAGGCGAAGAGGCACTAATTTACTTACATCCATTTGAAATTACCACTAACCATATTTTTCTTATTCATTACATCATGGTGCGTGGTTGCCCAGCAAAACGACTGTGACTTTTATATTCAACAGGATCAAACCAGAAAAAAAGTCAGGCGTTCCGTATACCCTTTGGATTTTGGTGTTTCTGAAAGCATTGACGTTTCAATAAAAATCAATGACAAAGGTGCACCTGGCATTATTGAGTTCGTGTTGGATTTTGAAGATAGTTCCGGATTACCTGTAGAGCTGGGGAGCACGCTTACCATTAAATTTACTGATCATACTACCTTTTCAATCATAGCCAGCTCCAGAAAAGTAAAATCGAGTATCATATACTTTACAATAACCGAAACAGGTTCACATACATCAGCCACAAGCAATTCAAATAAAACTGATAGATTCCTGACCGATAAACTATCAAATGTTGATATCAGAACGTTTGAAATCACGGCTGATTACAAGCAAAGGGAAATTCCTGTCGCTGAAACTAAATCTGCCATTATAAAAAAAACGATTACTTGCTTGCTGGATAGGTATTGAAGAGTAACCTCTCGGCTTGTGTAACCACATGGGCAATGTAGTTCTTATGTTTCCGGACTGCGAAACTTATTCGGCTCATTTCTTCTTTAGCCATAATAGCTTGGTCGCTCAAAAAGCCTGGGCATTAATTCGGGCATCCTGTATTAAAATGATCATTGAAATTAATTTCATTCTCTTTGTTTTTTTATACCTGTCCACCAAATAAGTTCGTCCAATAGTATGTCAACCGCTATTTTTTAAATTTTCCGAAAACAGGCTGTCCTGGCAAAACCCCCGTTACCGTTTTTCCATTCATTAATACAAAGGATCCGTTCACCATCACATACTCAATACCCGCTGAAAACTCCAGGCCTTTTTCAAATGTTGCTTTGTCGATTATTGTGTTTGGATTAAAGATGGTGATGTCTGCATCAGCACCTACTTGTATCCTTCCTTTAAAGCGCATCATGGGCGCTATGTTTTCCAACCGTTTTGCTGGAAGCAATGTCATTTTTTCAATAGCTGTATTCAAGTCAATTACTTTTTCTTCTCTTACATATTTGCCGAGTACTCTTGAAAACGTTCCGGCAGTGCGTGGGTGAGCGAGCCTGCTATAGGGCATGCCATCCGATCCAATGATCACTCCGGGTGCCGCAATACCTGTTTTAATCCATTCCGGTTTCATCATGTGCATGATCACTATTCCACCTGATTTGCGATAGGCCTCAAAGGTTTCCTTCGTAAGCCGCTCACCAGTCTCAACCCATTGCAGGTCCTCATAGTTTATGCCCAGTCTCTGTTGCCAGCCTTCGGTAAACATGGCACTTTGAAGCCGTGTTGAGGCGGCTGTATAAGAGTATAATTCGGTCGTGATGTCAAAATTGTTTTGCTGTGCTGCCTTTACCATGTCCAGCGCCATTTGAATACCTCCCAGCGACATGCTGTTGATATGAACAATATGCAGAGGTGCATCCGTGAGTATGGCATCGGCTATTACTTCTTGTATCGAAATGATATCAGGTTGTCTTACATGTGTAAACACCAGGGTATTTAATTCACCAGCTAATTTGAATACCTGATACATTTCCTCCGGTTTTGTAGTGGGTAAGTATCCAATGGGAACACCTATTCCGATGCCGCCTTCCGCCAGTGATGTTTTGATGTTATCCAGAACGGCATTCATTTGATTGCTTTCGATGCTCATGGTGTAAGTGTGCTGAATTCGATCCTGCATCGTAGCAATGTCAGCCTGTCCTTTACTACTCATCTGAAGCAATTCATTCAATATCTTTTCGTCTTTGTTTATAGCTTTAAAGCGTTCATATGGCCAGCAGACACTGGCTCCATAGTTGATCAATGCCCTTGACTGTCTTGAAGTATACCATTCTTTTAAATTCTCGATTCCCCATTCAAGTTCTAAAGCCGTGGTAACGCCATCATGCAACTGGTATTCCTGCTCTACATTACTTCTTCCATGAACATGTAAATCAATAAATCCGGGAGCAACGACCAGTCCGCTCACATTGACTATTTTCTTACCCTTCAAAGACTCAGAACTTATCTGGGCGATGCGGTTATTGATGATGCCTACATTTTTAATGGCATCTAATTTTGTTTCCGGGTCTATCACACGGCCGCCCTGCAATACAATGTCATATACAATAGGTATTTGTGCTGAGGTTGCCAGAGAGATCCATATGAGTAAAATAAGCAATAGTGGTTTCATACAAGGTTCTTTAATTTTTTTGAAGACTCGTTTCTCGGTATGCGAAGAATTTAAAATAATTATCTTTCATATTCAATTTTATGTTGAGCTAGTTGTTTTTTATCGCTTATCAACCAATACACGTTGAATGCGAGCAAAGGAACCATCCACACAAATAAATCTGAGGCCAGCAGTGCTATTGATTCAGTTGGAGATAAATAATTGAACCCATCCATCGCAAAAGCATCAATCACTCGTATCGTTACAAAATATGCCGCACAGATAAAACTGCTTATCATCATTCGCCTGTGCAACACTATTTTTCGTTGCTTTATAAAATAGAACGCAAGTATCATAAACAGCAACCATAATGTTGTTACTGCTAATTGTGAGGGTCTGCATGAAATACACCATGTTCTTGGTATCATCACATACAGTGTAATGATACTGAGTAAGGATGAAAGGATATAAAGCTTGCCTGTTTTGCGATGGAATGAAATATATTTGTTTCGGATGGCAGGTGTGAATTGCAACAGGGCTGTGCAGTACACAATGATGCCGGCAAAAATATGCAGCGCAAATATGCTATGGTCAAATGTAGTGTTGCCTCCCCAATGTTTATAATCGTCACTGGTGAAGTACACGTGTTTGGGAATGAGTTTGTATAAAAAGAATCCAAAGAAGGAGAACCAAAAAACAGAGACTAAAATTTTCTTTAACATGTATTGCTATTTATTTTTGAACTTCTGCACTCGTTGATGTCTTCACTTAATTAGTCTGTTTTTTTGGAAGTCGGGTGGAATGCAATACGTCAATTTTCCATTGCTTTTTATCTTTTATCAGCACAACAGTTTCCATCCATTTTACAAGGTCCTCTTTTCCGTTTCGGGTAAAGGTGGATTGCAGATAGTAAGTAACCCATGCTGTGTTTTTATTGATGGTCGTGTTTACAAACTCAAATCTGTTCGTGCGTTTAAAATCAGGAGCGGATTTATCCTTCATTATTTTACTGATCAATGTGTCCATCGGCCACACTTCTCCATATTCATAAAAGCGCACCGTCTTGGTGGTAAATTTATTCATAGCCGTTGTATCAGCATTGGTTAGTGCCGCAAACAGGTTTTCAATAGTTTGTTGTATCGCTATCTGTTCTTGTGTGGATGATGTTTGTGCGTGTGCCGATGCGGTGAAGAGCAATGCAATAAACAGGAGTTTGATTTTCATCATAAGGCTATTTTATAGGTGAGTACTTTATTACCGAACGTAATGGATAATGACACTGAAAGTTTGTTGAAGCTGTGCCACGCTGGAGCATTACATTTTCTTAGTGGCAATCCATTGATCAATTTTCTTTTCTAAAATCATTAAAGGCAAGGATCCATCCTTTAAAACCTGATCATGAAACTCCCTGATGTCAAATTTATCTCCTAATTGTTGTTTAGCTTTTTCACGTAATGCAAGGATTTTTAATTCTCCCACTTTGTAGCTCACAGCCTGACCCGGAGTGACCATGTATCGCTCAATGCGCTGTACGGCTTCTACCTCTGAGACGGGCTGATTCTCCAGCACATAGGCAATAGCTTTCTCCCGTGTCCATCCTTTGTGATGCATTCCGGCATCTACCACCAGGCGAACGGCTCTTTCTATTTCGTTATTAAGTCTGCCCATATATTGATAAGGGTCGGTGTACATACCTAAATCAGTTCCCAGACTTTCAGCATACAATGCCCACCCTTCACCAAAAGCACTTGTCCAATAAGATTTTCTAAATTCAGGAATATCTGATTCCTGTTGGATAGCCACCTGGTAATGATGGCCGGGTATGGCTTCGTGTATATACAAGCCTTCCATTGAAAAATAATTGTACTTCAACGGATCGCGCACCGTTTCGTAAAATATACCAGGGCGTTTGCCATCCCGCGAAGGTTGCATGTATTGTGCATTGGAGCCCGCTTCCCTGAACTTCTCGGTGGCTTTCACTTCAAAGGATGCTTTGGGTCGAAGATTGAATAAGCGATTTAATTGAGGCTCCATGCGCGCTTCAAAACTGCGGAATCGGTTCAAAACCTCTTCTTCCGTTTTAAAGGGAAAAAATTTCGGATCAGTTTTAATGTATTGAAAGAATGCTGGCAAGTCACCTTTAAAGCTTGTCGATTTTCTTATTGAATCCATTTCATTGCGAATACGAGCCACTTCACGAAGTCCTAAATCAAATATTTCATCTGCTGTAATATCCGTGGTGGTATAATACTTCAACCAATAAGCATACTCTGCTTTTCCATTGCTGTTGTCGAGCAGTCCTGTGGAGGTGCGGGTGTTGGGAATATAGGTATCAACCAGGAAATCATTCAGTTTCTTGTAAGCCGGTTTAATATGTGTTTCAATAGCAGCGGTGTAATCAGCAATTAGCTTTACCCGGGAGGCACTGTCGATGGTTTCCGGTAAATTCAGAAGTGGCTTATAAAAAATATGACTTTCAACTTCCGCTTCAAACAGGGGCTTCAATTGTGCCGGAACCTTTTCCATACTGGCCCTCGGATTTGTATAATGCAACTCCAGTCCGCTTTGCATATTGTTAATGGACTGATCAATCCATTGCGGAAACGCCTTCATGCGACTGATGAAGTTTCGGTAATCCTGTTCATCTTTAAATGGAATATAGCCAGCGCCCGACCCCAGCACGGCAAACCGTTGTGGAAAGCTAAATACAAATTGATCAACAGGTCGGTAAAATCCATAGCGATTGATTAGTCGTTCATTATTAATGAACAATTGGAACTTAAGAATATCAACACTCAGTTTTTCAGAATCCGTCAGGCTATCATACTGAATCGTATTGAGTGTATCAAGATAACGCGTGTTAATCGCAATGGCTTTTTGCATATACTCTTCGTTAATATCGATAGCAAGCTGATCGTTGTAGTCATGTACATTATTCTGGGTGGCCGCTAAAGGATTGAGTGCATAATTATCATGCGCGAATTGCGTAAAGATTCCGTTGAGGTCAACTTTCTTATTTTGTTCGCTCGTAGAGGAACAACCGAAAGTAAAAAGGGTAATAAGTAATGCCAGAATAAGCTTGTTCATTGCTCTTTATTTAATATGAGGTTTTGGGGGCGTCCGTTATGATTAATCCTGAACAAAAGTACCTATACTTAACGCGGTCAGGGAAGATTTTTTAAAAAAGGTTCTTCTTTTCATTAAGATTGGCGATTAAAGTGTAAAGCAATATGTTGAATTTTGGTTGTGACTCTACATTCTCTTAAGCGCACATAATCATATAAGATTCTAAGGGCTTATATATCTCTATTCCAGTATTGAAAATACTAACTTACCGGTTTAGTCAGGCGCTACTCAGCAGGAATGCGCAGAAGGCAATCCCTCACCTCAAAACTCAAAAATAAATCCAATCGTAGGCACAAAGAATGGATTATCATCCTGCAGAATAAGTGGAATCGCGTTCGATCCATTCTGCTGTAACGGCTGGCCATCGGTGGTTAAGAAGTCGGTATTGTCGGCATTGCGTTTAAATGTGTATTGTGGTAATGACGGCCCTGCAAAGCGAAACAGATTTTGAACGTCAATGAATAAATCAAGCGTGGTGTGTTTGAAGTTGTACTTCTTATCAATCCGTAAATCAATCTGGTTGAAATTGATCAACCGATTGGTATTGAGTTTTGAAAAATCAAGAATACCGGTTCCCAACGTTGCGTAGTTTAACTGTGACGCGGGCATATCAAATGGCGTGTATGGCGCACCTCCGGCAAAGCGATACTTCATGCCCAGTTCCCAATTGCGCTTAAACTTACGACCCAGCAACCCGGAAAGCAGGTGACGGTTATCCCACGATGAAGCAACCATTTTTTTATCTGCACCCGAAAATTTACTGCGCACAAAGGTGTAGCTCAACACAGCAAACGTATTCTTTACCAGCTTCTGCTGAACAGAAAATTCAAATCCATATGTATCTCCTTTTCCATTACTCACGATCAGTTCATTTCCGATTGCATTAAAATCGCCACCCTGGTTGGCTAATGAAATTCCATCTCTTACTGAAACCGGGTAATTGCTGTATCGTTTATAAAATCCCTCTACCACAAATTTCAATTCTTCTTTAGGCAAAAACTGGAAGCCCGTCACATAGTGTGTGGAGCGAATGTATTTAGAAACTTTGTTGGCGAGCTCACCGCCCTCATCGCGAAAGCCCAATATCGTGTAGGTTGGAATTTTGGAATAGCTTCCCACGGAAGTGTTCCAGGTGAGGTTATTACTGATGCTGTATGAAAATGAAATGCGTGGCGAAAGTGTGTTCAACGGATTGTTGCCATCGTTCATGAAGGTATTCATATCAGTGCGCAACCCTGCGGATACGAGTAATCGCTTATTAAAAAAATTACTGGCAGCCTGGCCATAGAATCCATACTTCAGAAAGTCAATGGCTGTATTGAAAACAATTTCCTGACCCGGCACCGTTACATTTCCCAGTTCATCGGTTTGTTGCTTCACTAATCGATTAAAGTAGTCAGAATAATACTGAACATACTGCGCCATACCACCATACGTGATTTTCCATCCATTGATAAATTTATTTACATCTACTCTGAGTTTATTCTCTTCTTCCTGCGAATTAATTTTCAAGATGCGGTTGGCTTCATCCTCAATCCTGTTTTCAAATCGGTCCACCTGGTTGTTGAAGACATTACGACTCAGGCTCACATTCACATAACCATCATTGACCAATCGTTTCAAAGCAAACCCTGCGGTGTAGTTCCACTGATTAATAAACGGTGTTGAGTTTAGAATGTATAAGTTTTCGGGTGTGGCTGTTTTAGGAGCTACCAGTGTGAAGTAATCAATCGCGCCAAGGCCAATGGCGGTAAGTGTTGTTTTGCTGTTAAACTTATGCGTCACTTTATATTGAAAGTCCCAGTAACTGGGACGGATGGGAAGATCCAGTATCTCAAACAATAAATTCAAATAACTCCTGCGTGCGGATGCGAGGTAGTTGGTTTTTTTTCCAGCAGGGCCTTCGAGTGTGGTCGCTAATTCAGTACCGCTCAATCTCACATTACCAGAAACACGCTCCGGATTTCCTTCACGTTGTTTGATCTCAAATACAGAAGCAAGTGCATTATCATATTGCGCTCCGAATGCCGATGAGCTCAACTTCAGATCTTCAATAAAGGAAACGTTCAGCATGCCCTGCGGGCCACCGGAACTTCCCTGTGTCTGAAAGTGGTTGAGCACCGGAATCTCAATGCCATCCAGATAATACACGTTTTCGTTGGGTGCACCTCCGCGGATAATAATATCGTTGCGCACATTGCCTCCGGGCGAACCGGCAACACCAGGCAATACCTGAATTACCTTTGACACATCAAAATTGCCACCCGGATTACTTTTGATTTCTTCGGTGGTGAGCGCCTGAACCGAAAGCGGAGTGATCATATCTGCGGCTGACGCTGATTTGCTTCTGTCAAATTTTACCACCACTTCATTTAACTGGGTGGCACTTTCAATCAATTCAAAATTGATGATCTGCTCGTTACCGGATGTAAGTGTGATGTTGAACCGGGTGAACGGATTGTATCCGATTGCGGAGGCCGTAAGGTTAAAACTTCCTACCGGCACATTCACGATTTTATAATAACCGTCAATATCCGTGGCCGCCCCGGTGCCTGTGCCTTCCACAAGAATATTGGCCCCGATAACTGCCTCCTGGGTATCTTTATCAAGCACCCGGCCACGAATGATGCCGGTTTGAGAGTAAGAAGTTAATGCTGAAAGTAGTGTAATAATAAAGATAATCTGCTTCATAAACGTTTATAACGACAACAGAACGCTTTTAATAAACGAGTTGTTCGGTCAGGTTACTATTTAAATTTCAATGTCATGTTTACCAATGGACTTGCTGCTGCCAGACGCGGGTCTGCAATAACTCTCGCTGACGGGTTCTTATTTATAAAATAATTTTCAGGTGATAGCTTCATTGAAAAATCATATTTCTTCTTGCGCGAATTATCTCCCTTCAAATTGTTGACAAGATTATCTTTTTTGTAGCGGTTAAAAACTATCTGATGTGCAATGAGTGCCGTGGCTGAAGGAACTGCCACCCATGCCGTTGCAGATTCACCACCCGCTACCAGCATTACGCCTAATCCAAGCAACGCGCCTCCTGCCGAAGAAAGATTGATGGTACTGCCTTGCCTTTTGGTGAGGTGTACATTCTTCACCTGGCGCTGACCTATCAGCGTTCCGGCCACAGCTGTTGATGCTGGCACCAGCCAGATGGCGCCTGAGACTTCACTATTGGTTTCTAGTGCATTCGCAATTACCGCAAAGCCCAATCCCTGTAGAAATCACACCAAGTGAACTCAGCGCATCTACATCGCCACGGGAATAATCATATTTATTTGCCATCGTATTGCCAACGAACAATCCCCCTACTCCACCGGCAAGTAATCCTGCTCCAATTAAATTTAAATTGTCTGTATTGGTAGCGGCAAGTACGGAACCGCCAACCAGCGGTGCCCAGAAATCCATAATGTCTCATCATCTCAATCTTGCCATCCGAAATATATTTTTCTTTTTTGAGTTTGAAATGCTATTTCCCCAAGGGTAATGCTACCAATCGTAGATAATCCCAAAGTTATCTTATCACTGTTTTCACTTATCGCCGGCAATGGCAAGACCCAGCGAACCTCCGTAAACCAAACCCAGGATCTTGCCAGTGTTCGCAGCACGCATGGTGCTTTCTGTTATTCCCTCATATTTTTTTGAATTAAAAGCTGGGCCAAGCATCCATAAACCACCGGTAATAAGGGATATTCCGGCTGCGGCTGCATCTTCTAAGGCCAACTACGGCAGACAATGATATTCCGTAGTAAATACCGTATGCTGCATTAATTGCCCTGTCTCGACCTCGCCATTCAAATTCAGTTTGCGCAATTTGTTGCTGTTGCTGCGGTGCTTGCGGTGCCTCCAGGGGCAAAACCAGTTCCCGATCCCACTCATCTTTCATCCGCTGATAAAGCTGCTTCTCATCTTCTGATAACCGATTGTAATAGGTGAGCAAATACGATTCATAATCCTGCACATAGGCTTCTTCATCGGCCGTTAAGGCCTGGGCCTTTTCTTTCTTCTCCTTAATGGTGAGGTATGATGGCTTGGTGGATTCCTGCCAGTAGCCACGGGCAGTGTAAAGATTTTGCGCTAATGAGCCGATGCTTAAACAGAGGATTATCAGGAATAATCCGGTTGTTTTATTCAAATTGAATACAGACACATTTACTTTCATACAGGGTTAGGGTAGAGGGTTAACGGGTTGTGTAAATGTACAATTATTAACAAACGCAAGAAAACCGGATATAGCTGCTAATAGTCAACCGTTTAGATGATGAAAATCATAGAATTTCTCATAAAAGAATACGACTATAGTATATGATTTAAACATCCCATATTATGGCACTCGAAATAAAAAAGAATCCCAATGTGGACTTGAACAATAAGCGAAGTTTGATATTCAGCATCAGTCTGCTTATAACACTTTCAATGATGCTTTTTGCCTTCGAATGGAAACAATATGACCGCACGCTTGTGGAGCTTACTTCCAGACAAACCAATGTGTTTGAACCTATGATTGAGGTTCCTTCTACGGAAATCCCACCACCACCTGAAATCATCGTGCAGCAACCCAAGCTTGTAGCCGTACCCGATGAAGAAGAAATCGAGCAGGAGATTAAATTTGTTTTTGATGTGGAGGTAACTGAGGATACAAAGGTGGAAGAATACAAGCCGGTGGAAATGCCAAAAATTGAAGAAGAAGATGTAGACCAGATTTTTGTGGTTGTTGAAGAAAATGCTCAACCAAAAGGAGGCATCTCCGAATTTTACAGATTTGTGAGCGAGAACATTAAGTATCCGGCACAGGCCAGAAGGTTACAGGTAGAGGGTAGGGTATACGTTGAATTCATCGTTGGAAAAGATGGCAGAATCTCCGATGCCATTGCCGTGAAAGGCATTGGTGCCGGTTGCGATGAAGAAGCTGTTAGAATAATTATGAGTGCACCGGCATGGAATCCGGGTAAGCAAAGAGGCAAGCCTGTAAGACAACGGATGGTGTTACCCATCACCTTCAAACTTGCCTCTGTGTAGGGTTTGGGTTAGTTTACTTTAATCAATTCTACTTCAAAAATAAGTGTGGAAAAGGGTGGTATCTGGCCACCCGCACCGCGCTCGCCATAGCCGAGTTCCTGTGGGATGTAGAACATAAACTTGTCGCCTTCTTTCATCAGTTGTAATCCTTCGGTCCAGCCGCGTATCACCTGGTTCAATCCGAACGTTGCCGGCTGACCTCGTCTCACGGAGCTGTCAAACTCAACACCATCAATGGTTTTGCCGATGTAGTGCACCGTTACGTTATCTGTAGCGGATGGAGATTTTCCTGTACCAGACTTAATTACTTTATACTGAAGTCCGCTGGCAGTCACTTTTACTGCTTCTGCTGTTTTGTTGCGTTCAAGAAACGCGAGGTTCTCTTTTTTCATAGATTCATTTTTATTACTGGCTGCCGACTGCATGTATTCCTGCACGATAGGCATACACTCCTCCTGGCTTATTTTTAATGTTTTTTTCTCATAAAAATCTTTAAGGCCTTGCGAAAGCACTTCAATATCCAGTGAATCGCCTCCCTGGTTTTTCAGGTTAGATCCCATGATCACCCCCAGTCCGTAACTCGCGCGCTGATGTTCATTTTGCAACACCACTTCTTTTGGCTTTTTCAGTTCTGTGATTTCAACATTCAGTTTTACAATTTCCGCTTTCAGCCGCTCAGCTTCAGCCAGCAATTCTTTCTTCGACTGGGCAAAAAGCGATGTGCTCAAAAGCATGATAAATCCTAAAGCATATACCTTCATAGTGTGATGATTTTAAAATCGAGTCGCAAATAAAAGGAAAATATGCCTGTTCTGCGTAAAGCGAAAAATAAAAAATCAACATCTTGCAGAAGAATGAAAGAAACCACATCATGAAATATCCACGCACTGCGTGCACCCAAAGCGATGATAATGAGGTTTGGATATTCCATCTGACCATTAAAAAAATAAATATTAACAGATGAAACTGATAGTGAAATCCGTTGTAGCGGTGATTATCATTCTATTCGTCTCCGCAGCAGGCCTCTGGGTTTTTCAGGACAAACTGATTTTTCAGGCTCATACACTTCCTCTCGATTATAAGTTTTCATTTAACCAGCCGTTTGAGGAGCATTTCATTTCCACGCCAGATAATCATGAAATCAATGCCCTCTGGTTTAAACCATCTCAGCAAGCAAAAGGGCTGATAATATATTTTCATGGCAATGCCGGTAATCTACAGCGATGGGGCGAATATGCGGTTGACATGACACAACTGGGTTATGAAGTACTTATGATCGATTACCGTGGCTATGGCAAAAGCAGCGGTAAGCCAAATGAAAAAGATTTGTATGATGATGCGAGGCTGACCTTGAAATGGGTCAGGGAAAAAACAGAACATCAAAAAATTGTAATCTATGGAAGATCACTCGGCTCAGCCATAGCCACACATTTAGCCGCGGAAGTGCAACCCGATTTACTGATCCTGGAAACACCCTTCGATGAATTGAAGAATGCCTCGGTGTTGCGTTACCTGTTCTATTTTATCCCGCTCAAGATAAAGTTTAACACGAAAGATTATATCGGGAAAGTTAGAGGTAAGATTGTGATCTTTCAAGGCACAAATGATTGGGTAGTGAGCCTGGCTTCTGCCGGGCGACTTAAGCCATTGCTGAAAGAAACCGATGAGTTTGTCATCATCCCCGAAGGAGGGCATCGAAACCTCAACAACTTTGTGTTGTATCATACGAAGCTGGCTTCGGTGTTGCAGTAGCAGATGTCTTAAAGGTTGGGCGTGTTATTTCAATTCGATAAAGCTCGCAATGAATCATGATACTTTAGCCCTGCGTTTTGAATAAAATATGTTTACGAAAAGGTTTAGAGCCTTTGGAAATCAAACCTCTGTTTTCTGTTTTACCAGCACCGATGCAATCATAGAAATAGCAAGCAAAAAACAAATCACGATCAATGAAATCTCAACAGGGATCTTATAAAAATCGACTATGCACATTTTAATGCCTACAAATACCAGGATGGTTGCCAACCCATATTTGAGGTATTTGAAATATTTTTCTATACCGGCAAGGGCAAAGTATAGTGACCGCAAGCCCAGAATAGCAAACACATTTGAAGTATAGACAATAAATACATCGTCTGATATGGCAATGATCGCAGGAATAGAGTCGACAGCAAAAATTAAATCTGTGGCCTCAATTAAAACAACAACTATAAACAGCGGTGTTGCCCAGATTTTTTGATCGCGCTTTACAAAAAAATTATCCCCTTCGAAGGAATCTGTGACCGGAAACATTCTTCGAACTAATTTTACGAGCGGGTTTTTATCTGGCTCAATAGGTTTATCTTCTCCCACCACCATCCGCACACCGGTAACTACCAGAAATCCTCCGAAGAGATAAATCAACCAATGGAATTTGTGAATCAACTCTATTCCGGCAAAAATGAAAATTATACGCATGACGAGGGCACCGAAAATTCCCCAAAAGAGCACTTTGTGTTGATAGGAATCCGGGACGCTGAAGTATGAGAAGATCATGATCATGACAAAAATATTGTCTATGCTCAGTGATTTTTCAACCAGGTACGCGGTAAAAAACTCAAGCGCCTTCTCCTTACCAAAGTAGTAATACACAAAAAGATTGAATAACATGGAGAGTGTTATCCATACGACTGTCCATGTCAGTGCCTCTTTCACAGACACCGCATGTGATTTGCGATGAAACACACCCAGGTCTAAGGCCAGCATTCCAATAACAAAAAGACTAAAACTTAACCAAAGGATAGCAGATTCACTCATGAGTATGATTTTGTTATTAGGTGAGTAAAGCTAATCGTTCTTTTCCAATGATTGAAACAATTTTAGGATCTCACGAGCCAGGTAGGTTTGCGAATGTCAGAACTCCCAATACTGCTACTTTCCACTCTCAGAATAATTCACTACTTTTTTAGGATCGTTCAACCATGGCAATCACGATACTCATTATTCTCCTGGTCCTGTATACTACCATTGCAATGGTGTTCTGGTTTTTTCAGCACCTGTTTTTCTTTCGCCCAGAGATTTTAGCAGCCCATTTTAAATACCAATACCCGTTTCCTTTTGAAGAACTTGATTTTGAAATGGAAGATGGCGGTCACATCAACGCCATATATTTTAAAGTGCCCAACTCGCGTGGGGTGATTTATTATCTGAAAGGAAACTCACGCAGCATAAAAGGATGGGGCAAGTTTGCCAAAGATTTTGTGAGCAATGGGTATGATTTTTTTATGATGGACTATCGCGGCTTTGGAAAGAGTCGGGGTAAGCGCACACAAACCAAACTGCTACATGACGCAGAGTATCTCTACCAATGGTTGCGCGAGCGGTATACGGAAGATAAAATTATTGTATTCGGAAGATCGCTGGGAAGTGGCATTGCTGCGCGTGTTGCTTCGTGGAATAAGCCGCGGATGCTCATCCTGGATTCTCCCTACTTTAGTTTCTATCATAATGCCAATCGATTTCTGTTCTTCCTGCCACTCAAGTGGCTCATGCGTTACAATATCCGCACGGATCAATATTTAAAAACTACCAACTGCCCTGTGCACATTATTCATGGAACGCGCGACCGGTTGATTCCCTTTAATCAAAGTGTGGCTTTAAAAAATCTATATCCCGATAAAATCATATTGCATCCTATCGAAGGCGCTCATCACAACGACTTGCCGGAGTTCCCTGAATTTTTCGAATTGCTCTATGACATTTTATATGTTACTCCCGAGGATATGAAAACAAAAAGTGATGAACCATCATGACAGAGCACCATCACATCGACTTCACCCGTGTGTTTGATATTCTTTCATATCAGCAGAAAAAATATCCGCAAGGCAAAGCTTTGAATGGTAAATACCATGACGGATGGAAATCATTTTCCATCGAAGAAGTAATCCGGCAAGCTGATCAGGCTTCCTGCTGGCTGATTAATAATGGTTATCAAAAAGGAGATCGTGTTGCCGTGATACCAAAAATGGGTAGCCCTGAATGGCTGATCATCGATTTTGCCTGTCAGCAAGCTGGATTAATACTTGTGCCCATCCATCCTACCGCTTCCGTGGAAGAAACCACGTTTATCATCCAGGAGACTGAGGCAAAAATTTGCATCACTGCCGATGCTGATCTCCGTTTGAAAATACTTTCGTTACAAAATACTTCTTCGTGTAAGAAACTATTTCATTTAGAAAAAGGTGCAGAAGGAAATCTTTTGTCGCTCACCAATGAAGTTATTACAACGAATCACACAGCAGAACTGGAATCAAGAAAAAGTAACATACTGACATCAGACTTACTCGCCATTCTTTATACTTCAGGAACATCGGGCACACCCAAAGGAGTAATGCTCACGCACGCCAATGTGGTGAGCAATGTAAAGTCCATGCTTGGCATTCTTCCCATAAATCCTGGCAATCGTGTGTTAAGCTTTCTTCCGTTCAGTCATATTTTTGAACGCACCGCTTCATTTACCTACATGGCCTTTGGCGCCCAGATTTATTTTAGCCAGCGACTCGATGAGTTAAATCACGACTTCAAATCCGTAAAACCCCTGTGCTGCACCACGGTGCCCAAGACGCTGGAGAAGATGCACGACATCCTGAGCGAGAAACTCCTCGAAAAAAATGTGGTGAAAAGGAAAGTGATCAGGTGGGCCATGCTGGTGGGTGAAAAATATAAAGACAAACAGCGGCAGGATGTTCTCTACCGGTTAAAACTATTCATCGCACGGATACTGGTATTGAATACATTCCGTAAAGCACTGGGTGGAAAAATAAAATTCATGGCCGTGGGTGCTGCCGAACTTCGACCCGATATCGGAAGATTATTTTCCGCTGCAGGAATTCTCACCTTATCGGGATATGGAATGACGGAAGCATCTCCTTTGATCTCTGTTAACAGAACCGAGCCGGGCCTCAATCAATTTGGAACTGTAGGTATACCCGCGCCTGGCGTGCAAATAAAAATTGATGAGCCCAATGAACAGGGTGAAGGTGAAATTTTGGTGAAGGGCCCGAATATCATGCAAGGGTATTTCAACCGGCCCGAACAAACACGTGAAGTGTTTACCGATGATGGTTGGTTCCGCACGGGTGATGTGGGCAAAATGGTAAACAAAAGATTTCTCGCCATTACTGATCGCAAAAAAGATATTTTCAAAACTTCGGCAGGAAAGTATGTGGCTCCGCAAGTACTGGAAAACTATTTCACCACTTCTCCTTTCATCATGCAATGTCTGATACTCGGTTTCAATAAACCTTTTGTCTCAGCAGTACTGGTACCCAGCTATTCATTGTTAAAAGCATGGTGCGAAGAACAAGGCATTCACTGGACCGCGCCTGCCTACATGGTGCACAATATCAAAGTGATCAAAAAAATTCAAGATGAAGTAGATCGTCTCAATGAGAAGCTTCAGGGTTTTGAGCGAATCAAAAAATTTATACTTAGCGAGGAAGAGTGGACGGTGGAAAACAAAGACCTTACCACTTCCTTTAAGCCAAAGCGGGCTAAGCTTTTAGAGAAACACAAAATAGAAATTGAAAAAATATATCGGTGATATTTATTCAAAACATCACCGATAAATAACTAATATTAAACCAATGGCTTCGTATCTGTCAGGATCGCATCGAGGTCTTCTCCTGGCAACGCAATTATTTTTTCCGTTTCACGATCCCACTCTATTCTGCGGCCTATCTTATAGGACAAGCCTGCCATGTGAGAAGAAATCGCTTCTTCGAATCCTTCTTTGATGCCACAGCTTGGTGTGCCACCATTGCGGATGCAACTCAGCCACTCACGCATGTGCAGGAATGTTGGATCAACACGTTTGCCATCACGGTAAGTATACAGCAGTCCTTTGTTGGCAAAGTATTTTGCAGTAGCAGAAGTAACCGCATCGGTCTGATTTACGGATGGATCATATACATAAATGGGTTCTGAAGGATCAATTCTTTTTTCCTTAATCAGGTCTGCAAACTTGGTGGAACGAGCATCGGCATATACCGTAACCGAATTACTTAATTCCATGGTGCCGTCATGTCCCATTAAATAAGTAGGACGCTCAAACTGGTTACCGAGTGTAGCGCTGTACACAAACGTCATTCCTTTTTCTTTTCCTTCCGGTTGACTTGATCCGGTAGAGAAATCTTCGTACTCCATATTCACCTGCAACACATCAGGCACATTGCGTCCATCACGGTGCGTGTAAATTCCTCCTGATGTCATCACTGAATCCGGGATACCCATTTTCAACACGCAGTTGAGGCGATCATAATCATGTGATAGTAAATCGCCAGACAGACCTGAGCCGTATACCCACCATTTTCTCCAGCGGAAGAAATGCTCGAGGTTGAATTCAGTCATAGGAGCATTTCCGATAAACTGATTCCAGTCGATCGTCTTTGGCGAAGCATCGGGATGAATGTCATATTGCCATGCACCATTGTCATCATTGCGGTTGGTATTGGTTGTAATCAGTGAAACGTGACCCAATACTTTCTTGGCGATGATGTCCTGGGCTGTTAAAAAACTTTGTGTTTGGCGGTGCTGGTGACCTAACTGAAACACCACTTTCGGATTTGCCTTTAAGGCTTCGCGCAGTGTATAGGTTTCAGAAACATTGTGTGTCATTGGTTTTTCAATATACACGTGCACACCGGCAGCAATTGCTTCCAGCGCGATCGGTGCATGCCAGTGGTCAGGCGTTGCAATTACGATGGCATCCACTTCCTTGCTGTGGATTAATTCCTTATAGGTAAGAAACCGCTTCACCTTGTTGTCATCGGAAGTAAATGAATCAACCACCCGCTGTGCGCGGTAATCAAAAATATCACACACCGCATTGATCTTGATGTTCAGATTTTCCTGAGCAAGAAAATCTTTTAATCGTGAGTCGTTGGGATTTTTCTCAGAAGATTCCTTCATGTTTTTCAGCCAGTCGGTAGTGGCATAGCCCAGTGCGCGACAGAGTTGCTCACCGCGGATTCCAAAGCCTATGATACCAATCCTGATCGGATCACCTGACATAGGGCCTGTAGGTGGTGGCGGTGATGCCTTGATATTTAATGTCTCCAGCAGTTGCTGTCTTTCTCTTTTTGCATTGCCTGTGATGCGGGCACCGGCAAACCACACGGATGCCAAGAATGGGTATGCCCGCAAGGCCGCGCAGCATATCTCTTCTCGACCATTTTCCAAAATTGCTATTATCGTTTGTCATGGTTATTCGCAGTTAGTTTGATACTTCAGTTTTTTTCGATAAAAGATTTTCGAGGCCAAAAGCCCATGCGGTTGGAAAAACCATAATTACCCAAAGCGCAGCCATCTCGATCAGGTTTTTGTTTACGATCCAGTAGCTTCCTTCGGAAGGGCCCTGAGGCAAACCGGGAAATGCCGGATGAGCGAGGTAGTAAAGCGCCAGCAAACCGATGCCGATCACACTGGCCCACGTTGTTCTGAACCCTATCAGGAGCGAAATTCCTACGATTACCAATGCACCAATATTCAGTACATCTACCACTGATGACATACTGCCACTGGCAAGCCATCCAAAAAATGGTTTCAATATACTGGCGCTCAGCAGATATCCTTTTGCCGTCCAGGTCGGATTATACAGTTTTACGATTCCTTCATACAGGAAATGCCACCCAACCAGTAACCGCAGGGCAACCAGGGCGTATAGTTGCCCCGATGAATATTTTTGATCTTCCATAGTTTTTATGAGGTTTTAAAGTCAATAAAATTAAGTAATAATACACGTTGAAACCACAGACTTACATGACAGAAATCAGTAAAATCAATGACTTTGAAAAGTCTTTTTCTTGGTGGCACAAGCCTAACAATCCTTAGTCTGTAAAGACCTCTGATAAAGATAATCGCTGATTAATTTAACGACACCGATTCCGGGTAATCGTTAATGTTTTTCTTGTAAAACAGCGAAAGAAAAATCATGACTGCCGGGCTCTCATCGGTGACGTGCTTTGCCTTAAAAAAATCATCCGGGTCTTTATAACCACTGAGTTCTTCAAACTGCTGATCATTGATTTTTTTGAATCCCATCGACCAGTCATTGAATATCCGTTGCTCTGAATCTCCTTCCAGTATGGTAGTGACTTTGCGATGGCGGGGGTCTTCCTGAATATTTTTATAGAGTGTGTTCACCGCTTCATATTCACCTTCCAGCACCTGAATAAATTTTTCGCTTAAGTACACGAGCATTCCAGTGATGTTGTTTTTCTTATTATGCAAGCGACTTTCAGAAAGGATATTAAGCAGGTCATCATCCCGTAAAGGTTTGGTTGCATAACTTATGTAAACCAAATGATACATGGCAAGTAAGCTACGAATTTTGTTCGGGCTCATCGACATCGGGTTGATCAAACGGTGATGAACGATCGATGAAAGGTGAAGCAAACTGATGAATGCTGATTGCCTTCCGCGAAAGCCAGACAGCAATCAGCAAGGAAGCCAGGGCGCCCACCACCAGACCCGGCACAAATGAAATAAACAGAAAGTAATCGTAGGCGCCATGAAAGAGCGTGGCCACCCCCAATGCATGCAAGGCATAATAGGACCTCTTATGCTCAAACTTTGCCTTTCCAAGATAAAAACCCATGAGGATTGCGAAGGAAGCGTGCGCAGGAACTGCTGAAAACATACGCAACAATGCCGTACCTATTCCACCTTCCATGACATACATAATATTTTCGAAAGTGGCAAAACCCATGCTCACCATCACGGAATAGACAATGCCATCAAATGGCTCATTAAAGTTTGTGTTGTTGTATAAAATTCCGCGCACAAAAATGAACTTGCTGAACTCCTCTACAAGCGCCACAATGATAAAAGCATGCACCGCCTGCTGACCTACACTTTGTTCATCGAGGGTGATAAAACTTCCAATCATCCGGCTTAACAGCATCGTTACGAACACACTGAGCACACCGAAAAAAAAACTCACCATGAGCAATCCCACCGGCTCGCGTTCATGCTTATCCTTTAAATAAATATACAAACCAATAGCAGCACCGGGTGCAAGGGCAACTGCCAGCAGAATCAACATATCGATCATATCATTATGTTACGGATGCCTGACGCATCATGTAAACACTAAGTAACAAAAGCCCTGCCCCCCGAATGATGGCATCTTTCAACACAATCCAGTTATCATTTTTTCTGGCAATCAGAATTACGGAAACAATCATGGCCACTCCGGTAGTTCCTGCTCCGACACGCAATATGTCACGCGCCCCATTAAGTATTAAAAGCTGAAACAAGATGCCAACGGTGGCCACCGAACAGCCCAGGTAAATGACCTTATAAACTATGGTTGAATAAATATCTGGCTTGCACCCTGACGGAATATGCATCTGCATAAAGGCCATAAAAAAATAGGCCATTGCCAGTGTAGAAAAGCCGATCATTAAAAGCGGATCAGCGCCCGGGTAGTGTAGGAATAAAAATAAAATACCTGTTAACGAAATCACCAGCGCGATTCGCTGCACGTTGGGCAGAATTCTCTTTTGCAGAAGTTCTGCAAAGGAAGCAGGTTGTTCAGGCATAGCAGCAGATTTAGTTTCAAGTTAAATCTTTGCCTTCGGAATGACAAACTCAGTTAATCCTCAATGGAATCTTCAACATCATCCAGTTTGTCTTCAGTGAATGATCCACTGGTTGCAAAAACAATCTTCCCATTGGGATCCAACACGAAAAAATATGGAATGTCACGCTTTTCAAAATCCAGCGCCTCCTTGTATGTTTTGAGTTCACCTTTGTAAAATAAAATATAAGGCAACAAAACCGGATCAATATTTTTAAGGGCTTTCTTCTTGGCCGTGCCCGTAGCAGCCGCATTCACACCTGTGAACATGGGCACGAAATACACATTCACATCGTAGCCCATTCCTTCCAGCATGCCTTTTGTCTTTCTGACAAACTTGTTATATACCGGACTAAACCAACTGTTCAAATCATCTTCTGATTTTTTTGAATAGGCAAGTCCGACCAGCGTGTATTTGCCTTTGGTATCAAGCGGCAACATTACTTTTTTATCCTCCACGGTTTCTGCTTCCATGTCCGGAAACATTTTACCTATTACCTGAGCTTGTACCAGATTAACAGAAGCCAGCAAGACGATGACTGCAAATAGTTTTTTCATAGTAATCCAACGGAGTGAGTGTGTGTTTCGTATACCCGATTCAAATCTCTTTATTCTACAGGCATACCTGCTGACTTCCATGCTCCCATGCCTCCATACAATTCATATACCTCGGCATAACCTTTCTCTTTAAGTACTGCAGCAGCCTTTGCACTGCGAATGCCAGAGGCACAGTATATAAAAATCGGCTTGTGTTCCAGCCCTGATATATTATCCGCAAAGGAAGCGTCCCATACAATATTTTGTGAGTTGGCAATCTTTCCACCGGCTATTTCCTCCGGCCTGCGCACATCCAGTAGAATGGCATTTTCTGTTGCCTTATACCTGGCATCAAACTCCTGTGGGGTAAAAACCGTTTCTGTTGCTTTCTTTTCACTACACGAAATGAGTAAAAGAACCAATAACCATCTTTTCATATCATTGCTTTTAGTAAAGCAAGTTACAAATTTTATCGCTTACTGATCTTATTGCCCGATATGCTTCGTTGCCTCGTACATTTAAAGCGATCCGTGCTGCTTTCCCTGAGTTTTAAAAACTTTGTTTTTCTTCCATTCACACGTTCGCGCCAGCGCTTCCAGCTGGCGTGTTTGAGATTCTTCCTCATCACTTCCACCACCAGATCTTCCGAAATGCCATATTGCAGTTTGATGGCCTCAAAAGGTGTGCGGTCTTCCCAGGCCATGGCAATGATCCGGTCGGTTTCTTCTTCATTTAACATAGTTATAAAACCGATTCCAATTCTGAATGTTATAGTAACATGAAGGGTGTAAAAAAATCAGATCTGCCTGCTAAAATCTGTAAGACCTGCGGTCGGCCTTTTGCATGGAGAAAAAAATGGGAGAAGGTTTGGGGCGAAGTGTTATATTGTAGTGACGCATGTAGAAAGTATAAAATCAAAGTCGTCCATGGTTGAACCGGACACACTTGCGGGAATTGACTTCGGAGCGAAACTGGCCGGCACTACTGCCATTACCTATATCGAGAATTTCAAATTTAAAATAAGGCAGAGTAAAAAAGGAGAAGATGCCGATGTCTGGATACTGAAACAAATAGAAAATCTTACTGCCAAAATGGTTTTTATCGATGCCCCGTTGTCGTTGCCTGCCGCTTATTACAATATGGAGTCAACCGAATTTTTTTATCGCAAGGCAGATGCCGCATTAGGGGCCATGTCACCTATGTTTCTGGGCGGACTTACCGCACGAGCCATGAAGATGAAACGCGTGCTCAATTCACAAAACATTAAGGTATTCGAAACCTATCCTGCCGCACTGGTAAGGCAATTGATTCCACATACAAAATGCTATAAAAATGATATTACTGGGTTCCACAAAGAATTGCAAAATATAACCAACACGCTTAAACTCCCGACACTTCCCCGGTTTACCACTTTTCATCAGGCAGATTCAATGCTTGCGTGGATCAGTGGCTACCGGCATCTCGTTCATCAATCCAGCATTGTTGGATCACCCGAAGAAGGTGTGATTTTTATATAAAGCCAGATTGAATTCTGTACCTTAACTTGTGGTACTTTTGCACCATGAACGAAGTACAGGAATATATTGCCGCACAGCGCACCTCTCACAAGGAGATGATGTCTGTATTACGCAGGTGGATACTGGACCTGGGACCACATGCGCAGGAAAAAATCAGTTATGCCATTCCATACTTTTACTTCTACGGACCACTTTGCTATCTCAATCCCGCTATTGATGGTGTGGATTTAAGCTTTGCGAATGGTAAAAAACTCAGCAACGAACATAAACTGCTCGAAGAGAAAAACAGAAAAACGGTAGCCAGCATACGCTTTCACAGTCTGGCAGAAGTTGAAGAGCGCGAAGAACAAATCCGTCAGATCCTTAATGAGGCCGCTATCTTAAATCAGTATTTGCACAATCTAAAAAAGAAAAAGAAGTGAGCCTCGAAGAAGAATTTATTGAAGATGATTTAATGGAAGATGACGAGGAAGGTCTCTTTGAACATCATCGCATTGTAGCCGATCCGAAGCAGGGACAACTGCGCATCGATAAGTTTCTGATGGCAAGACTACCCAACGTTACCCGTACCAAAATTCAAAACGGAATTCATGATGGTTTTGTAAAAGTGAATGAGCAGCCCATTAAGCCTAATTACAAGGTCCGTCCTGGCGATGTAATCACCGTATCATTTCCAGAACCTCCCCGCGATACCGATGTGGTTCCTGAAAACATACCGCTTAACATTGTGTATGAAGATGAATACTTGCTGGTGGTAAATAAACCCGCAGGTATGGTAGTGCATCCTGCTTATCAAAACTGGAATGGCACATTGGTGAATGCATTGACCTGGCACTTTCAAAACTTACCTGAGATGCCAGGCAACGATGGCCGCCCTGGCCTGGTGCATCGCATCGATAAAGATACTTCAGGACTTCTGGTGATCGCTAAAACTGAAAAAGCGATGACCTCACTGGCGAAACAATTTTTTGATCACTCCATACAACGCACCTATCAGGCTATTGTATGGGGAGTTCCTGATCCTCCGCAAGGAACGATCAACGTAAATGTGGGCCGGAGTTTAAAAGACCGCAGGGTAACCACCGCTTTTCCTGAAGCTGATTTTGGAAGAACAGCGATCACTCACTACAAGCTGTTGCAGGATTTGCGCTATGTATCACTCATTGAATGCAGACTGGAAACCGGTCGCACACATCAGATACGCGCTCACATGAAATACATTGGTCATCCTATTTTCAACGATGCCACCTATGGAGGAAATGAAGCACTGAAGGGCACCATTTTTTCAAAATACAAACAGTTTGTCGACAACTGTTTTAAAATTATTCCGCGTCAGGCGTTACATGCAAAGACACTCGGCTTCATTCATCCGGCCACAAAGGAATTCATGCAGTTTGATTCCGAGCTTCCTGATGACTTTAAAGAAGTGATGGAGAAGTGGGAGAATTACGTGAAGTTTAATTGAAGGGTGTGAGTGTGATCATCAACTGAAAGAATCCTTGAAAATCACAAGATAGCCAGTCATCAATGGCGCTGATCCTATAACTGAATCAAACCGATCGGGAAGTCCGCCAAGACCCGATAATAATCGATAATAAATTGCCCGTTGGTTGATTGATTTTGTATCAACCATGATAGGGCAGGCATTAACTCAAAATTAACAGTATGATAATCTTAAATTTCCCGGGGGATAAAATCCCGTCAGGTGTGTGACAACACCTGTGATCTTTTCAGGGAAAATGACCTTACGCTGCCAGGCGCAACTTCTGTCTTTTCTCCTGGCGCAATGCCTTACGGATTTCCTTCATGGCTTCTTTTTTAAAAGCCTTTTGGTCTTCTGTTTTTACAGGCTGCTGGAGTAGGCTCTTGATGTAGGTAAGCACTTCTTCCATTTGTACCTTGTCCATGGCATCCAGACTTTGCAGGATTGCCAGCTTGGGCGATTTTAACATACAATTAGTGGTTGTTGTTACTGCCAATAACGTGAGAAAGTGTCCACAAGTTCAATGGGTAACGTTATCGTTAACCAAAACGTAATTTACGGTTAATGCCTTCAGGCTTTCCCACGGATGGCATTCTACCAGACAAAATACATCAGTAAAAAGATAACTATAAGCAGCAGAGCCAGCCATTTTACCCATGGGCTGTGCTCAGAAAATTCATAGCCACAAATCGGGCACACCCGGCTCTTGTGGTCGATTTCCATGGCGCACGATGGACATTCTTTTTTCTTCATTTAACGGTATTTATAAAGGCTTCTGATGCTTCAGGCATAGGCGGCTCACAGTTTAAAGGTTTCCTGACGCCTTGAATGTTAAGTATTCAACCACCTCAAAAATTTTCCAAGCCATGTTTTTGGCGCAGGTCTTTCTTCTTTTAACGAAAATGACTCCGTTGGTTCAGATACTATTTTGACTGATTTGGTTGGCTGACCTGTTTTCACGCGCTGAAGATAATACTGTGTACGCTTTTCCTTTTCACGCTCCAGTTTCTCTTTTCGTTTTTCTTCTTCTTCACGAGCTTTCTGCTCACGCTGTATTGCAATTGGATTACGCGCTGGTCGCTGCGGATAGTTTTCTCTTCGTTGCTGGGTATTGACTCTCGGCTCAGGTCTTCTTTGTTTCTTTTCCGTTACCGGAATCTTCTCTGGTTCTCCTTCAACGGCCTCCATGGATTCAGAAACAGGTTCAGTTTTCTTTTTAGGTTCAGGCAGTTCAATCTTGCCCAATACCTTTAAACCAGAAAGCTCAACCTTAGGAGCTTTGATTACTTCGGGTTTATCTTCTGAAGGCCTCTCATCTATGACTTCAAACTGCGATGAAAGCGGGGCTATATCAACCACGACAACATCAACTGCTGCTTTGCTGATAACAAGCTGTTCCTGTAAGGGCTCAGATATCGGCTCAGGACTTTTTTCCTCAACCGCCAAAATCTCATTCAACCGCTGTGGCGCGAAATGAAGTACAATACGCTCCGTCATTTCATCAGTCATCCGTGCATTTGATCCTTCTTCAGGAAAAATCTGCTGTGCTGATAAATAATCAACAATTTGTGAAGGTCTCAAAGCCAGTTTGCGGGCCAGTTGTCCAAGTCTCATAGGGGTTCCGGTTAGAACAAGTCGCAAATATACCTTCTTCTACAATTACTGGAAATAAGAACATGTTATCTCAATCCTCAGGTGATTTCACCCTTTAACCAGAACACGTTGTAAAACCAAAAGAAAAACATGAACTTAATAGGACATTGGCAAGTCTGAAATATGAAACGGTTCTCCATACTGTTACCATTTTGCTTCTTAACGATTTTCGCCAGGGCAAATTCCATCCTAATTCCGATGGATGAAACGCAGCACAATCATTTAAAGGCATACGGCATTACCTATTTCATGCTGCAGCAAGAGATTGAAACGGACTGGTTGCTCAACTATCGTGGAGGCAGTTTTCTAGCACCCTATTCTCAGCTAATCCAAAACGAGTGCATCATCCGAGGTATTTCATTTGAGCTGATTTCATCCGCAAAAACAAATATGATTCTTCAGGAGATAACCAGTCCGGAAGCAAACATGAATATTGTAAGACTGGAAACCGCTCCGAAGATTGCCGTTTACTCACCTAAAAATGATCTGGTGAATGATGATACAGATGCGGTGATGATTGTTCTTGATTTTGCTGAAATACCCTTTACCATTATTTACGATGAAGAGATCCTGAAAGGCGATCTGGTAAAGTTTGACTGGGTTCATCTTCATCATGAAGATTTCACAGGACAGCACGGCCGGTTTCTTCGCAGGGAATCAGCAATCATTGAAGCAAAAATTCAGGAGGCTACTGCACAGCGGCTCGGTTATGGAAAAGTATCTGCCATGAAACTTGATGTAGCTAAAAAAATTAAAAGCTTCTGTGTCGGTGGAGGATATCTGTTTGCGATGTGCTCTGGTGCTGAAACATTTGATATTGCACTGGCTGCTGAAGGTGCGGACATCATTGACGCCATGTATGACGGAGATGCGGCTGACGAAGAAGCCTCCCTGGATTTCAGTAAAACACTGGCCTTTGAAAATTTTGTGCTGGAGCCAGACACAAGGCGAAGGTTTTCAGACATCAATACAGCCAGGCCTGATTTCTTCGAGCATGGCCGCGATTATTTCAGGCTGTTTAATTTTTCTGCCAAATGGGATCTTATCCCATCAATACTCACGCAAAATCATGAATATGTGATCAAGGAATTCAGCGGACAGACTTCTGCTTTTAATGCAGCCGTTGTGAAGCCCGAAGCACTTATCCTGGGAGAAAATAAAAAGGCCGGCAATGTTCGTTACATCTATGGTGAACTGGGTCGTGGTCATTGGACTTTCTATAGCGGGCACGATCCGGAAGGAAGCCCTGGCAGAGGAAGAATGAAAACCAACCTTAATCTCTTCCCACACTCACCGGGTTATCGTCTCATCTTAAATAATGTACTGTTCCCTTCCGCGAAAAAGAAAAAACAAAAGACATAAGCGGTAAGAAATTTCCTTTTCAATTGACCTACTTTTGCGCCTGCAAAATGTTCCCTAAATCTTTACTCATTATGAAAAATATATTGATTCTCTTTTTTATCCTTTTTGCTGTTTCAGTATCAGCAAAAGGTCCCAGTCCCTGGTATTATGAACTCCGTGTTTATCGTCTTGCTGATGCCGCAGATGAATCACGCGTAGAAGCATATCTTCAAAAGGCATTGATTCCTGCCTTGCATCGCCAGGGGATCAAAACGGTAGGTGCATTTAAACCCGTTAAAGAAGATACCGTAAACAGCAAGCGCATCTATGTATTGATCCCTTACAAATCGCTCAACGAATTTGAAAAGTCAAATACTGCTTTGCAAAAAGATGCGCAATACCTGGCCGATGGAAGTGATTATATCAACGCCACTTACAACGATCCTCCATACGCAAGGGTTGAAACCATCATACTGAAATCATTCCGGTTCATGCTTGCTCCTGCTGTTCCCAACCTGAAAAACCCTAAGCAAGACCGGGTATACGAACTACGCAGTTATGAAGGACACACAGAAAAAATATATCAAAACAAAGTGCATATGTTTAATGAAGGCGGAGAAATAGACCTCTTTAAAAAGTTAAATTTCAATGCTGTGTTTTATGGCGAAGTGCTGAGTGGATGCAGCATGCCTAACCTGATGTACATGACCAGCTTTGAAAACAAGGCCGATCGTGATGCCCACTGGAAATCTTTTGGTGAAGCCCCTGAATGGAAGACAATGTCTGCGTTGCCTCAATATCAGCGCAACGTTTCAAAAAATACTCAGTATTTGCTTAGCCCAACTTCGTATTCAGATTTTTAATTTTTACCACGGAGGGCACAGAGTAGACACCAAGACTCTGTGAAGACCTCCGTGCGCTCTGTGGTTAAAACAATCATCCTAAATCTTTTAATGCTTTTACAAACAGATCAAGTTCAGCAGTAGTAGTGTAAAGGTTAGGTGTGATGCGGCAGCCATGCACGCTGGCGCCATCAATTGCCACGGTATAAATCTTATATTTCTTAAATAACGTATCCGCGAGTTCCTGTGGCTTCAATCCCTTTACGCCCACATTGGCAATACCACAGGATCGCCTGGGATCAGCCGGAGTGTTAATTATGACATGCGACAGATTACGCACCTTGCTGGTCCAGTAATTCTGCAGGTAGCGCAATCGCTCTTCTTTTCTATCGCGGCCAATCTTCAGATAAAAATCAATGGAGTCAGAAATGGTTAAATCCGTATGCACAGGATGTGTACCGATCTGATTGAGCCAAGTAGATATCATTTTCATCAGTAACGCCTGATGCAAGTAATGGCCACACCTGAGCGGCTTTTCCTTTCTTTACATATAGAATTCCGGCACCGAGCGGAACGCTCAGCCATTTATGCAGACTCGCCCCATAGTAGTCGCAATTCAGATCTGGAATAGAAAAGTTGATGTGTGCAAAGGCATGCGCGCCATCCACCATCACCTCCACGCCTTTCGCGTGAGCCATGTCGCAGATCTTTCTTACCGGTAAAATCTGTCCAGTGATGTTGATCATATGACCTATCATCAGCAAACGTGTTTTGCCGGTAATGGCCTTTGCATAGAGATCAACGATCTCTTCATCAGACGATGGATGATTAGGCACTGAAATAATTTTATTTACAATGCCGTGCTTCTTCTCCATGAGTTTGAACATGTTCAGCATGGAACCATAATCCTGCTCAGCCATCACCGCCTCATCGCCTTGCTCCCAGTGAATTCCTCCGATCACCATATCCAGTGATTCGGTAGTGTTACGTGTGATGATCAATTCTTCCGAAGAACACCCTGCCAGTTCCGCCAGTTTTGCTGCAGCCTTGCGCTTGTTATCCCACTGCACGGTGCGCATATAATACGAACCCTGGTAGTTGACTTCACGGATGTGACTGATGTAATGCTCCAGTATTTCCTGTGGAAGAAAACAGTAATATCCATTTTCAAGATTGATGTAATCCGGTTTGAGTTTATAACCGCCACGTATGGCAGCCCAGAAATCTTCTTCTTTCGCAAGATCGGCAGAAGGAACATGCTCAAACTTTTTCACCGCTGCTTCCACGGAATTAAAAAACGGAATTCCACCCAGTGAAGCGATTGCTGACTGTTTAAGAAATGTTCGTTTGTCCATCTGTTAAAAATTTAGTGACTGCAATAATTACACCTTTTTAGGAGGAAGATCAAATGCTGTGGCTTCATGTTCAAAATGACCTTTGTGTGATCCATCACAGAATGGTTTGTTGGCAGAGCGACCGCATCGGCAAAATGAAATAACGGTTCTTCCTTGCAATCCATACGCGTTTCCTTGTGAGTCAACGATCTCAAAGTCTCCGTCTACTTTCAAAGAGCCATTGTTGTTTACTGTAATTTTAGTCTTATTCATATCATATTTGTTTATTTTCTTAATGTTCTTCCTCCCAGCTATTTCCCCCGGAACTGATATTAGAACCGAAGAATAATGCATTGAAGAGTAGTTTATTGGTGCCATTCCAGTATCCCCTGAAAGCGGGATCATCGACAAACAAAATGGCACGGCCCTGTCCCATACTCGATACCTGAAGCGAAACCGAGTTTTTAATTTTCTCCAGGTTAACCGGATGAATGTATCCGCTCAGCAACGGCTTTGCCGTATATCTGATCACCGTGTTGAATGGACTTTTGCCTGGTTCGATAAATACGGTTGTATTACGATACACGGGTAATTCACGACTGGTGTAACCAAATCCAAGAGGATGAGTGATATCCAGATTGCCCATGTAGATTGAACCACCAATGGATCGCGAGCCTTGATAATCGGCCGCGGTAACATAATCCATTCTCACGCTCTCCTTTTGTTCCTCCTCCTTTTTCAACTGGTCATCGATCAGTTTATTGTTGATCGCCCAGCTGACAGCCGACTTCAAGAGGATTAATGTTCCGCCTTGCTGCACCCAGTTTTTTATTTTGGTCACTCCGCTTTCTCCCAGTATTCCATAATTACCCGCAACCAGAATGAGCGTATTGTAATCAGTGATTTTCAATTGACCAAACTGACTGGTATTTACTTTCGTGACCGGCATTTTCAATTTTGAATCGAGCAAATACCAGATCGCTCCGGCATCGGTGGCTGCAACACCATCGCCTATCAGCATGGCAACTTTAGGTGGTTGCACGGTGCGTACATTATTGCTTCCAAGATCCACCCCTTGCAGACTAAACCCTGTGTTAACTGAAAACACATCCACACCAGCAGTGAGCGATGCTTCCTTCATCAGGGCAAACAATTCATCACTGGAGATTTTCTGATCTGCCACCGGAATTACCAGTGTGCCGTATCCAAAACTTTTCCGTACACCATTTACTTCGGCTGTAAAAGGTTTGAAAGCCGTTTTTACAAAAACATCTTTAGAAAGTAGATAATACAGCGCCCGTGAAGCATTGTATTCCGTCCAGTCAATAAGATACGCGTAGCTGGTTTTTGCTACCGGTGCGGGATTAAGAGCAATGTCCTGTGCACTAATCCGCGCACCCTTTGAAAACTTAACGGTTGCATTCAGCGCGTCATGAGGCAAACCATACGCCAGTGCCATTGTCCACGCAGAAGCATCATAAAAAACGCTGTCATAAAAAGAGGTCACCTTTTCAAACATACTGCGCACCATGCGATATTGGGTCTGATCGGTCGTAACAACAAATGCCTTCCCTTTTTCATATTTGTTTGCACCCACGGTTAAGTCAGCGCCCAATTGCTAGGTTTCTATTCTGTGTTTTAAAAGTAAATCAGCAAATGCTTTCGTGCGGCTCTGATCTTTGCTGTCACCAAACACATACGCTTTAATGGTTGATTTTTTACCTTCATCCAGGGCAGATTTAAAATATTCCTGCTGATGTTTTAACAACAACTCACGATTTTCAACACCCGCTTTCACGGTTGCCAGACTCGTGCGCACATGATTGCGAATGGTAAATGCAAACGTAACTTCTTTCGTTGAACTCTTCTGAACATGACCGCGTGAACTTGCCTGCTCAAACACCAGTCCCAATCCGCCATGAATATCCGGATAGGTAGAGCCATAGCCCGGATAGGAATTATCAAAGTTCTCTTTTGAAAAGTAAAGTGAGCCAATTTCGTCCAAGGCATTGGCAAAATATTTTACCAAACAGTGGATTTAACTGATCGTAGTTGGCGCGTGGTACCACCGGATTTTCAGATCCGATGGGTTTTGTCGGTTCAAAGAAATTGGTAGCGTTGGTTCCCATCTCATGATAATCGGTACATACATTGGGCAACCACTGATGAAAAAATTCTATGCGGTTACGGCTTTCTACGTGTGCCAGTGGCAACCAGTCGCGGTTCAGGTCAAACCAATAGTGATTGAATCTTCCACCCGGCCACACTTCGTTATGTTCACGATCCATCGGATCAGATACCGGAGGAAATCCTTTATGCATATTGGCCCAGTTGCTGTGGCGGTCGCGGCCATCAGGATTGTAATTGGGGTCTACATGAATCACCGCTTCTTTTAATGTGCGCTCAGCAAACTCACCCCGGGCTGCAATAAGATAATAGGCAGTAAGCATAGCGGCCTCACTGCTGCTTGGCTCATTTCCGTGAACATTATATCCATGCGTGATGATTACCGGCATGGAAGAAATCGTTACGGACTGTGACGGATCCGCCAGTTTCAAATGCTCTTTGCGAATGTCTTCGATGCGCGCATAATTTTCAGGACTGGTGATGGTAAGGACTACCTGCGGTCTTCGCTCATTGGTGTAGCCGATGATTTGAAAGTGTGCTTTTGGGGATACCCGTGCAAGCTCCTGAAAGTATGAAACAATACGATCGTGCCGTGTATGCCAATCGCCCACCGGATAACCCAGAAATTGCTCAGGAGTAGGAATGGCCGGATCAAAAGTTACACCTGATGGAAAGAAGTATGCGTTTTGTGCAAAGGAAATACTGCTGATCAACAGCAGCAATGGAATAAATAGCTTTTTCATAGTAATGTCTTGATCATTCAAAATTAACAAGGAGACAAAAAGTATCGGGAAGGTTTTTACAAATGGTAATAAATCCCGCTTTCTGCACTATTTCCACTTGCGTTTAGTAAAAACAATCTCCTTGTAATCATTGCGCTCGTATAGTATGCCGATGGTTTTTTTATCTACCTCAATAAGATCTGAATACGCTGAATAACTCATTTCCTTGCCAGGCGGACTTTTATCTATTTCAAGATTTTTTCGCCAGGTTTTCCCATCATCAAAACTGATGCGTAGCGTAAGATTATTTCTGTGGAGGGTATCGGCAGGATTGCAAAAGGCAAGGATGTTTTTTCGTTTCCCGATGGTAAGTATGCTTCCCTGACAAACCGGATCAGGAAGGTTTTTATCAAACCAGGTCGTATCCCAACTGGCACCACCGTTGCTGCTTATTGCTATTAGTCTGGACCGCATATCACCACGCTGGTTACGCATATTCATCATTAACCTTTGATTCGAAAGCACCACTGCCATGGCTTCATTGCTTCCGGGCACGGATATACTTTCGCTGAGCTGAAAGGTTTTTCCGTGATCATCCGTATAGAAACCATGTGCCTGATAGTCGGTAAATTGTGGTTGTGGATTTCCTGCAGAATGATTTGCAGCAACAAAAATTCTTCCCTTGTACTTTCCTGAATTAAATTGAATGGCATGGCCGGGTGTATTGGCGTAACTTCGCCAGTCATCTGGAAAATTATAGACAGGGTTGATCTGAGGTTGATCTGGCCGGTGAGTTTGCGTGGTGATATTTACCGGCTCACTCCATGTAAGGCCTCCATCGGATGACGTTTTATACCAGACTTCGCGAAGGCCGTTTCCTTTCCTCACCTCATTTTCATGATTGTTACCCGTGTTATAAAACAGAAAGATCCTTCCTTTTGGAAATGCTGGATCAGTCAAGTCGACAACGGGAGCCGGATTGCCTGCCTGCAAAGATTCGTAATCAACAACAGTCTGCAGGGCACTCCATGTTGCTCCATGATCAGCACTTCGCTTCATCACAATATTAATGTCGCCAAAATCACCAGCGTCATGCACACGTCCTTCACAAAAAGCAATCAGTTCACCACTGGGAGCGCGAATAATTGCCGGAATGCGATAACTTTTATGGCCTTCTGTGTCCGAAACAAAAACCTGAACCCTTTCTGTGATTTGAGAAAATGCGCTGAAATAAATGATCAATGAAAAAACCAGTGAAAGGAACTTCATGATTTAAAAACCATCATCGTCTTCATCTTTCTTCTTGTTTTTCTTTTCGACAGCCGATGAACCTGCATTCAGATCATAGGGTGCTTCAATGCCAAAATAATTTTGCCGGTAGCGATTAATGAAGGCCAGCGTTTCATCATCTGTACCCGGAATAAATACCAGCTCGCCCACTTTGGCTTTTCCCGCATTGGCTTTCTTCACCATTACATCATTCAATGCAGGCAACGAAGAATGTACCATCAGGCGGTTGTCTTCAAATCCAAAATAAAACCATGATTCAGGTGAGGCTTTTATGAACAAATGAAACACCGGTGCACCGTCTTCATTTTTCCGAATTTCCATAAACCCATCAAAGGCGCCATTGATATCAAATTTGTCGATATGACTTATCCCCAGCTGACCTTCACTATAAAATGATTTATACTCCTGCGACCACTTCAGGTTTGTATTGGAAAGGACAATCGGTTTCACCAATGCAGGAATGGTACTTAACGGTACATAGTTCTTCAGCGACTGTTGTTCATAGTCCTTTACGGCCTTCTCTCCGACCAGGTCTGCAATCTTATACAGTAAGTCAGTTTGGTCACCCAGACCTTCAGGTACACTTTCATTTTTAACTACGTCCATGATGCTGGTGGCCATCAATTGATATACTGCAGGAGGAATGTTCATATCCGCCATCACAAACGCATTCATCCTGATGGCATTGGTTTCAAGATTACCTGATCCCAGAGCCGAGGCGGTAAGTTTAAAGTCCTTTGTGTTCTGAAAAAACGTAACAGGCCCTTCAAACCTCACTTCCTGCTTTTCTTCATTATAGGCAAATACTTTACCTGATAGTTTTTCACCCGATGCTTTTTGCCTGTCTTCAATTTTAAATTCACCGGTTTCCTTATCAAAGTACAATGAACCACTTGGTAAAAAGAAATCATCATCACTGTGATCTTTTTTATCGGATACAAACGTGATGTATAAACTATTATCCTCAGCAAAATGAAGTCCGGCATCGAAGCTCTTTCGCCATCTTCCGTTAACGCATTGTCAAAGTTTAGATAAATATCTTTCTCATCACCGCTTTGCTCATAGCGTAGCCAGGTGTTATAGTTTTTGATTTTCTTCAAATCCATTTTTACAAAACCTCTCAACTGAAGTGCCGGCTTGGTGGCATACATGGTCATGTCTCCTTTGTAGTAAATCCTGGGTGCGATCAGGATATCGCTGCTTTCGGTTACCACACCATTGGCCACGGTTTGCATGGCAGGGCCTGCTTTATCTTGATTTTTAGTCTGTGGCTGATCTTCTACGATTTCATATTTGAAATCCGTCATGTCAATCGCAAACGTGTCATTTACCGAATTTACATACTGATACGTTGCATGACCTGTGAATTCCTTACGGGAAATAATATCCACTACTCCATTGGTAAGCCGGTGATAACCATTGATCGTATCAAGCACGATCACCGTGTTTTTCAACTGTCCTATTTTTGCATTTTCCAGAATCAACACTTCATTATTTTCTGGAGTGATCTTGGCATCGGCAACAATGATATAGGGTATTCCGCTTACTTTTAACTGCTGCGTGGAGATGTCATATTCTGCTTTGTCAGCATTGAAACTCAGTGAATCCAGATCTTTGCGTGTGGTGTAGAAATAAGAGTTTTCAATAGGTACATCCGCAGCTTTGTTCATCACAATCTTTTGTGTTGCTAAGATCCCAGCGAGCCTCGGGTATTGAAGTTTTAAACTGCGCATATGGAAATTCAATCGCAGCTTCTCCCTCTGTTTCAGGACTGATGGTGGCGAAGTTTTTGTCAAGATCAAACTTAACAGCTACATCGTTACCCGATAAAGCGGGTTTATCAGGGTTTTCTGTTTTCACATCAAAACGGGCATGACGTGCATCAAATTCTTTGGCCGAAAACTTCAGTTCCGTTGATATCACATCTGATCCACGGGTGCTCAAGCGACCACTGCCACCTACACCGGTTTTAGACACAATTAACTGGCCCGTTAGCGTTGCCGTGTTTTGGTAAAGATTAAACGGATCCTTGAGATTCCGCAAACTCATCTTATCCTGTTTCGGCAACCACTTCATTTCAAAATCGCCCAGCTTAACATGAGGAAAATAAACCGCGCCAATTTGCTTCTCTTTAATTTCACCCACGTTACCCCTTCCAAGAACAGAATCCGGATAGAAAATAAAATCTTTTGACTCCACAACAGTCGAGAGGTAATCAATTTTTCCATTGGCCCGAATACCCGAATTATCAAGTTTCATGTTGCCCGTAATTTTGCCATCACCCTGATATAAATTATACCCGGCAGCAGGCACTACGTGTGTAAAGCCAAGCGATTTGTCAGGCATAGTGTGCAGTTTCTCCTTAAATGCCGGGAACATTCCGCTTGAAACAAATGTGCCTTTAAAATTAATGGAGCCTGGGTCTGCATCATTGAGACTATCCAGCTTGAAAGGAGGAACCACAAAAAAAACAGACTTGTCGTAGGCACCATTTAATACTTCACTGCGGTCAAAATACACAACCCCTCCTGCGGTTGCGTCAAGCCTTGGATAGTTTGGATACTTGATTTTTCCCGATTTATTATCAGGCCTGTTAATGAATAAAGTGCCTGCTGTTTTATTTGCTGATGCCTGAAGACCACCTGCTGCTGAAGCCACTGAATCAGCCCCTACCATTGAATTATTAACCCGCCTGCGGACACCATTTTTCTCCGTCACATAAAACCGGATTGAATCAATGTGATTCATGTTGATGAAAAAGCTATCATACTTGAGTCTGAAATCCTTACCCGAGATTTCAAAATTACCAGCGGTGATGGTACCGTTAAACTTGATGTCTCTGTTTTGTAAAAAGGTGATGCGGCTGCTGTCTGGTTTGATGATCACATTCAATGAATCACTTACATTAAATTCCTCAACGCCATATACCAGCATTTTCCCCTCTGAAAACGAAATAACGGCATTGGCGATCGTATCGGTATTGGAGTGAATTTTAAGATTGTCATAATCTGCATTTCCCTTTACGGCCTGCAGCAGGTGCACGGCCTTATCCTTTACATGGATCTTGCCGGAGCTGGCATCGTAATCAATCATTCCCTTTTGAGAAAGAAAATCAGCTACCATTTTCATTTCGTTGAGACTGCGCTTTCCTACTATTACCAGATCAAATACAGTAAAGTCATTACTGCCAATGTCATTGGCATAATTTACCACCAATGCCAGCGGATGAAATGAAAAACCCTGGCCACGCAATTCCCGGTATCCTTCAGGATCATAAAAATCATGAGACTCAATAATCATAGGAGCGACTTTTCCACTTCCCATAATGTACATGGTCATGGTGTCTGATTTCAGATTCCAGTAGAGGCGGTCTGCCGTGAAATCAATACCAAAAAAAGAAGATGAAAATGGTGCCTTTCTCAACTGGCTGCTTTCTTTTGTAAGCACAAGATTTTGCTTGTTGAATTCATACTCCATCCCCATAGCCGGATGCACGATGGAATCATTGCGCTGCCAGATGGTGATTCTTGCACTTGAAGAAACAATCACAGAATCTTTGAAACCGAATGAAGAGGCAATGGCTTTAAACTTTTTATCTGAGTCACCATATACTTCTATGGTGGCCGATGACCCTTGCACTGAATTGCTGTTGATCGATTTACCCTGCATGCCAAAACCGCCACTGTATTTTATTTTATCAGATCCCAGTCCCAGAATGCGAATGTTGGATTCATAGGATTTGAATCGGGGATACGTGGAAGAAGGTTTTGTTTTGTGATTCAGACTTCTGAATTCCAGCACACCCGGTACAGGTTGCGCCAGCCGGCCGGCATAGGTTAACTTTCCCTGTTCTGCCTTGAAATAGGGTTGTGATGTTTTGAAATTGTATTTACTCAAATCATAATAAACCTGATCTGGAGTCATACCTGCCGGTGACCAGTCAAAACTTCCTCCATCACCAACAAACAATTTATTTCGTAATGAAAAAACTCCAGATGTGTTTTTCAACAGCGCTGAATCATACGGTGTGATGAACAGAAGTGAAAGTCTGCTGAACTTAATTACCGGACCCGATAATTCAGGCTGAACGATCGGCTGTTGCCATTGCGGACGATTATACCAGCTGGTATCAGGCTCTTCATATACAGTCTGAACAGTGTCGTAAATAATCTGCTGCTCGAGATAGTCAAAAGCATAGTCATCATCCTGAACCATCAACTTAAAAGCTTTATCGAAATTGAGCGCATGGTTCTCAAAAAAATCGCGACTGCTTTGAAAAAATAAATTAGCCTGATTTGCAGGTTCTTTCTCTATCACTTTGCCGGCAACATTCAGGTAACTGGCCAGTGTTGCCTGATCTGTATTTTCAATGGTGATTGCCGATGCAATAGTTCCATAATAGTGTACCAGCTGTGGCCGCACATTATACCTTTTCTTCTTCATCAGATACGTCTGCTGCCGGATTTTCAACTGAATATCGGGGCCGAGATTTCCCCACGCAGTATTAAAAGCTACGGCTATCGCTATGGCATCCGCGGCTTTTGTGTTTTCAAGAACGATGCGCACGCTATCCTGAAAACTGTGCGTATAGTCTTGCTTTGTTTGCGCCTGAACTGCGCCAACCAGTAATAGAAATGCCGATATGTATGTTAAAACCTGCTTCACAAGGTCAAAAACCCTCAAATTCGTAAATAAATGGTGAATGTGCTAATTCTATGAGTTCACTCAAAAAACGAAATTAACTTAAAAACTGTATATCGGTATTTGATATGGATTGGCTACAAGCTTCTTGCTTCAAGCTTGTGGCCTGTAGCTTGAAGCATGCAGCCTATTCTTTTTGCAGCAGCAAACACGCCCAGGTTTCACGCTCGTCATGAGCCACTTCCTGGAGATTGTATTTTGAAGCTTCCGATTTCAGATCGTCAATGTCATGTATGTAAAAACCACTGAGCAGAAGTTGTCCGCCATCTTCAAGAAATGATGCATAGATGGCCATCTCAGCCAGCAAAATATTTTTGTTGATGTTGGCGAGGATGATATCAAACTTTCCTTCCAGTTTCACTTCGCTGATTTTGCCGAGTTGAATATGAATGTTGCTGCATTGGTTATTCTCCGCATTCTCCTGTCCATTCTCTACGCTCCACTCATCAATATCAAACGCCTCGATTTCCTTTGCTCCCAGTTTAGATGCCATAATCGATAATATTGCGGTGCCGCATCCTGCATCCATTACCCGTTTATTCTGATGATCCATTTTCATCTGCCGGCTAATCATCAGGTGTGTGGTCTGATGATGGCCTGTGCCAAACGACATCTTGGGGGTTATGATGATTTCGTACTTGTATTTCTTTTCGATCCTATGAAAATGCGGCACGTATCAGGCAGGTGTCATCCACCACAATCGGTTCTACATTTTTTTCCCACTCTTCATTCCAGTTTTGCTTTTCAATGCGGTCCTGAAAGAATAGTAATGGATTCACCTCCTTATACTTTTCCTGAATATGATCGAGCTGTTTTTGATCAAAATGATTGCCCTCCACATAGGCTTCAAATCCTTTCTCTGTTTCAATGAAGGTATCGAAGCCTGCCTCGGCCACTTCGGCCATCAGAATTTCAGAAAACTCAGGATCACAGACTACTTGAAGTCGGGTGGAGTACATCATTTATTAATTTGAAGATGAGATGATTTGAAAATTTGAAGATAACTTATCTGAAGATGGGAGTGAGTTAACTTGTACACGCATTTTCAAAACCCTAAATTCTCAAATCTTCAACTTATTTTAAATCCCTTTAATAATTTCTACAAACTCGCGGCTCTTCAATGAAGCGCCACCTACCAAACCGCCATCTACATCCGCGCAAGCGAAAAGTTCTTTGGCGTTGTCGGCTTTCACGCTGCCGCCATAAAGAATAGAAATGTTTTCAGCAACGGCTCCATACTTAGAAGCAAGATGTTTGCGTATTACGGCATGCATATCCTGCGCTTGTTGCGATGAGGCTGTCTTGCCTGTGCCAATTGCCCACACGGGTTCGTAGGCAATCACTACTTTTTGTAATGCTTCGGCACTCAAATGAAACAGGCTTTCTTCCACTTGCTTTTTCACCAGTGCCTCATGGGTTCCTGCCTCACGGATTTCAAGTGGTTCGCCACAGCAGAAAATAGGAATCAATCCATGCGCCAATGCTTTATCAACTTTAGTAGCCAGCAAAGCCCCATCTTCTCCGAAATATTGTCTGCGTTCGCTGTGGCCGATGATTACGTAAGGAATATTCATGGAAGCCAGCATGGCCGCGGAAGTTTCACCGGTGTAGGCCCCAGATTCATGTTCGCTGCAGTTTTGCGCTCCAACAGAAATGCGGTGGTTAATACCAAGTTGACTTTTTACCGGATGTAAATAAGGGAAAGGTGTACATAACACCACTTTCACATTTCCTTTTACCTCATCGGCTACCATACCTATGATTTCTGAAGTAAGTGACTGGGCTTCGGCCAGTGTCTTATTCATTTTCCAGTTGCCGGCTACAATTTTATTACGCATAGTCTGTTTTTTTTGAGGCACAAAGATAATGGTTTGAAGCAACGTTGTATTAACGGGCTTAATTTTTAAAACCGCAAAGGCCCGAAGTCACGAAGGTTCACAAAGATTCTTGTGTTACTTTCATCCAAAACACTTCAGGTTAACGAAAATCTATTTTCCAGTATAGGTGATTGATCCCACCGGATTGTTTCGCGTGAGCCGCATACTTTTAATAGGATCTTTATATGTTACATGTACAATGTTGGATTGATCGTCATGGATTTCCATAATGATATCGTTGCGCACCTCTATGGTCTTAAACTTTTTTATATTTTCAATTTCGATGTAGCAAATCAAAGCAGGGTCTTCGCGCTCCATTCCCAGAAAAGTTCAATTTCTGCATTTTGCCATCGAGTTTAATGCCAAAGTGTATGTTGTACATAGTCGCTTACAATTTTTTCAGTAGTTAGTCCGTTTTTAGGTTCCAGTAAATCCATTTCGGGTTCTTTGCGTTGGGCGCGTATCGACAGTTCCAGATCATCGATAAAAATGCGTGAGGTAATTTGCAGTGCCTTATCCTTTTCGCTGTAGTTGATTTCAGACACGGAAATATGAATGGGATGAAGAAAAAAGAAAAGTGAATAAAGGATGGAAATCATATAGAAAATAATTGCGAAAACCGTGCCGTCAAAAATACTTCTAATTGTCCTAAATCAAAATTTAGGTTTATACTTGTGGCCTTTTAAGAACTGAATGCGTAATGAGTGAGTTTTCATTGTATTTCGGTTTAGGCAAGGATCATATTCTGGATTACGTAAATGGGTATGATCACATCCTGTTTGTACTTGCCTTATGTGCCGTGTTACGTAATTCAGGACTGGAAAAAAATATCTAATCCTGGTAACAGCGTTCACGATCGGACACTCCATCACATTAGCGTTGGCCACGCTTAACTTCATTTCTGTAAATTCGTGATATCATTGAGTTTTTAATTCCCGTCACCATATTCATCACCTCTTTTTCCAACCTGTTCAAAAAGAAAATCTGGTATAGTAAAAGACCATGGACAGATCAATTATTTATTTGCCCTGTTTTTTGGATTGATACATGGTCTTGGGTTCTCCAATTTCCTGAGATCACTTCTTAGGAAAGGAAAGCAGTATTATATCACCGCTATTAGCCTTTAATCTTGGTTTAGAGCTAGGTCAAATAATAGTAGTCATTCTTTTTATGGCAGTGAGCTTTATTCTTGTAGACTTGATGAAAGTTTCACGCAGAGATTTAAAGCTCGTGCTCTCCTCAGCCATTGCAGGAATAGCCCTCGTGCTTTTAAAAGACCGGATAATTTGGTAAAAATTTGTAAATAAAAATCGATCGAATATATGTTAACCATGAAACGAATTGTATTTCTTTTTTTGATGTTTTCATCCATTGGAGTAATGGCCCAGGAGGCAACCAAATGGCAGGGTAAATTTGAACAGCTTGATCAGCTTCTGCCCACTCCCAACGAATATCGCAGCGGATCGGGTGCGCCAGGCCCACGATACTGGCAACAACGTGCCGATTATGTGATCAATGCCGAATTAAATGACAATAACCAAAGCATCAGCGGCAGCGAAACCATCACGTATTTCAACAATTCACCCGATGTCTTAAAGTATCTGTGGCTGCAACTGGATCAAAACATCAATAAGAAGAACAGCATGACCGCACTCAGTGATGATAACTCCATTAAAGATTCTGTTAATACACGTACCTTGGCATGCAGATCTTAAACTTCACGATTTTGATGGAGGCTTTAAAATCAAATCTGTAAAAGATGCCAGTGGAAAAGAACTTGCCTACACCATCAATAACACCATGATGCGTGTGGATCTGCCACAACCGCTCAGCTGCAGGCAAACAAATGTCATTTTCTGTTGAATGGTCATTCAACATCAATAACCGCATGCACAATATGACTAACAACGATGGCCGCAGCGGTATGGAATATTTTCCTGAGGATGGAAACTATGTATATATCATCGCTCAGTGGTTTCCACGTATGTGCGTGTATGATGATGTGGTAGGCTGGCAAAACAAACAGTTTTTAGGACAAGGTGAGTTTACCGTTGGCTTCGGAAATTATACCGTAAATCTTACCGTGCCATGCTGATCATATCGTTGCAGCAACTGGCATGGTGCAAAATCCAACCGAAGTATTAACCGCGGAACAGATTACACGCTTTGAAAAAGCAAAAACAACATTTGATAAGCCGTTGAAGATTGTTACCCAGGAGGAGGCTGTCGCTAAGGAAAAAACCAAAGCCGCCAGCAAAGAAAACCTGGAAGTTCTATGCAGAAAATGTACGTGACTTCGCCTTTGCTTCGTCACGCAAGTTCATCTGGGACGCACAAGCTGTAAAGGTTGGTAATAACACTCCGCTGGCGATGTCGTATTATTCAAAAGAGGGCAATCCGCTGTGGGAACAAGAGTCAACCAAAGCAATAAAAAATTGTCTGATTACCTATTCGAAATACTCTATTGACTATCCATACCCGCAAGCCACATCCGTTCACTCTGCTTCCCTCGGCATGGAATACCCAATGATTTGCTTCAATGGCGCACGCCCAAATAAAGACGGCACCTATTCTGATCGCACCAAATGGGGCCTGGTAGGCGTAGTGATTCATGAAGTGGGACACAACTTCTATCCGATGATCATCAATAATGATGAACGCCAGTGGACCTGGATGGATGAAGGACTTAATACATTTGTTCAGTATCTCACGCAGGTTGAACACTATCAGGATATGCCTCAACGCAGAGGTCCAGCGGCCGGCATTGTACCTTATATGAAAAGCAATGCCGAACTGCAACGTCCACTCATGGTAAATTCTGAAACTGTAGTGAGAGATAATTTCGGCAACGAACAATATGCGAAATGCGCTACGGCCCTGAACATCCTTCGTGAAACCGTAATGGGGCCCGAACTCTTCGACAAGGCTTTCAAGGAATATGCAGAGCGCTGGGCCTTCAAACATCCCAAGCCAGCTGATTTCTTCCGCACCATGGAAGATGCCAGTGCCGTTGACTTAGACTGGTTCTGGAGAGGCTGGTTTTATACCACCGACAATGCCGACCAGGAAATTGAAAATGTGAAGTGGTTTAAAGTGAAAAAGGAAACCAAAGACATTGAGAGCAAAGGCAAAAATGTGAAGCAGGGAAACCTTGGTGCTTCCACTACCGGAGCTGGTGGAAAAATCAATAACGACTTCAGTAACGGACCTGAATATTTTACCGTGCTGCCTACAGACGAACGATTTTATGGAGACTTCCGTGCACGCATCGATGATAAAGCCATGATCAGCAAAATGGAAAATAAAAATTTCTATGAAGTAACACTGACCAACAAAGGTGGCTTGGTGATGCCCGTCATCATTGAGTGGACGTATAAAGACGGAACGAAAGAAATTGAAAGACTTCCGGCAGAAATCTGGCGCACCAATGAAAGCAAGGTGACCAAGGTGTTCATGAAAGAAAAAGAAGTGACTAACATTGTTATCGATCCCAAGAGTGAAATCGCGGACATTAGTACTGATAATAATACATTCCCGAAAGCAAAGCAGCCCAGCAAGTTTGATGAATTGAAAAAGAAAAATTAACCATGTTGTAGACTAAAAAGTCAATCTGTCATTGCGGCCCTGTCTTTGCCGAATCCGCCAGTTGGCGGAGCAGGCAGGCTTGAGCCGCGATCCCGATTTTAAAATCAAAACAGGAATACGGGGCAGATCCGTAATGGCACGTTGATATATTAATTGACTTTTTATTCAACCCAAGGACAAAACCTAAAATCCAGATGAAAAATTTATTCGTCTTGCTTCTCATTTGCGGAAGCTTTTACTCAGTTGCACAGCAAAAAGAATGGCAAGGCAAGTTTGAACAGCTCGACCAGATGCTGCCCACTCCAAATGAATACCGTAGCGGCTCAGGCGCACCTGGCCCCAGGTACTGGCAGCAACGTGCCGACTACGTCATCAATGCCGAACTGGATGACAACAACCAGCGCATAACCGGCAGCGAAACCATTACCTATTTCAACAACTCACCTGATGTACTTAAATACCTGTGGGTTCAGCTGGATCAGAACATCAATGATAAGAACAGCATGACCAGAAAAAGCAGTCAGTATTCTATTCGCGATTCGGTGAGTGCGTGGGGCGCCTCAGGTCCGCTTATGTTACATGATTTTGATGGAGGCTTTAAAATCAAATCCGTAAAAGAAACCAACGGAAAAGATCTACCCTACATCATCAACAATACGATGATGCGCATCGATCTTGCCCAGCCACTCGCACCTGGCAAACAAATGTCATTCTCCATTGACTGGTCCTTTAATATCAACAACCGCATTCACAATATGACTCCCAATGACGGGCGCAGTGGAATGGAATACTTTCCGGAAGATGGCAATTATCTATACATCATTGCACAGTGGTTTCCACGGATGTGTGTTTATGATGATCTGGTGGGCTGGCAGAATAAACAATTTTTAGGTCAGGGTGAGTTCACACTTACGTTTGGGAACTACGCAGTAAATCTTACTGTACCTGCCGATCATATCGTGGCCGCTACAGGGATGGTTCAAAATGTAAAAGAAGTACTGACAACCGAACAGCAGCAGCGCTTTGAAAAAGCAAAAACCTCATTTGATAAACCGGTGCTCATTGTCACACAGGCGGAGGCAATGGCAAAAGAAAAAACCAGATCAACAGTAAAAAAAACCTGGAAGTTTTACGCTGAAAATGTGCGCGACTTTGCGTTTGCTTCTTCGCGTAAGTTTATCTGGGATGCTATGGCTGTGAAAGTGGGTAACAATACTCCGTTGGCTATGTCATATTATCCAAAAGAAGGAAATCCTTTGTGGGAAAAGGAATCAACCCTGGCAGTAAAGAACACGCTGATCACCTACTCCAAATACTCACTGGATTATCCTTATCCACAGGCAACCTCTGTGCATGCCGCTGCACTTGGCATGGAATATCCGATGATCTGCTTCAATTTTGGAAGACCAGACAAGCAAGGCAAGTATTCTGAGCATACAAGGGCCGGAATGATCAATGTCATTATTCATGAAGTCGGACATAATTTCTACCCAATGATTATCAATAATGATGAGCGTCAATGGACCTGGATGGATGAAGGCCTGAACACCTTTGTGCAGTATCGTACCCAGGCTGAAAACTATCCAACCACCGCCTCAGAACTGAATGGTACAGACACATATGGGATGGAAGGCCCCACCACATTGATCTTGTCATACATGAAAGGCAGTCCTGATCTTCAGCGTCCGCTGATGGTAAATTCTGAAACGGTGGTGAGAAATAATTTTGGTAACGAACAATATGCAAAGTGTGCCGTGGCATTAAGTATTTTGCGTGAAACCGTAATGGGCCCTGAACTATTCGACAAAGCGTTTAAAGAATATGCTCAACGCTGGGCTTTCAAGCATCCCAAGCCAGCTGATTTCTTCCGCACCATGGAAGATGCCAGTGCAGTTGACTTAGACTGGTTCTGGAGAGGCTGGTTTTACACTACCGACAATGCCGACCAGGAAATTGAAAATGTGAAGTGGTTTAAAGTGAAGAAGGAAACCAAAGACATTGAGAGCAAAGGCAAAAATGTAAAGCAGGGAAACCTTGGTGCTTCCACTGCCGGAGCTGGTGGAAAAATCAATAACGACTTCAGTAACGGACCTGAATATTTTACCGTGCTGCCGACAGACGAACGATTTTACGGAGACTTCCGTGCACGCATCGATGATAAAGCCATGATCAGCAAAATGGAAAATAAAAATTTCTATGAAGTAACGCTGACCAACAAAGGCGGCTTGGTGATGCCCGTCATCATCGAATGGACGTACAAAGACGGAACCAAAGAAATTGAAAAACTGCCTGCAGAAATCTGGCGCACCAATGAAAGCAAGGTGACCAAGGTGTTCATGAAAGAAAAGGAAGTAGTAAACATAGTGATCGACCCGAAGAACGAAATAGCTGATATCAGCACGGATAATAACAGGTTCCCTAAAGTCGCACAGCCCAGTAAGTTTGATGAATTGAAAAAGAAAAAATGATATGAAAAAATTAGTTGTACTGTTCTTAATTGCACTCTCATTCTCCAACTACGCACAGGAAAAAAACTGGCAAGGCAAGTTTGAGCAGCTTGATCAGCTTTTACCCACACCCAATAGTTATCGCAGCAGTTCGGGTGCGCCCGGACCTAATTACTGGCAACAACGCGCAGATTATGTAATCAATGTAGAGTTGAATGACGATAATCAATCGATCACCGGCTCTGAAACCATTACCTATCATAATAACTCACCCGAAACATTAACCTATCTCTGGTTACAGCTCGATCAGAATATCAATGATCCCAACAGTATGACGCGGCAAACTTCGGGAGGCTCCATCCGCGATTCTATTCCCGCAAAATTCCTGGCTACAACAGTGGGTGCCTATGATTTTAAAGGCGGTTATCAGGTAAAATCGGTAAGAGACGTATCAGATAAGCCGCTGGCTTACACGATCAACTTTACCATGATGCGCGTAGACTTACCTAAGCCACTGAAGAGTGGTGAGAAATATACCTTCAAAGTAGACTGGGCATACAACTTTAACGACATGATGAAAATTGGCGGCCGTAGTGGTATGGAATTTTTTCCTGAGGATGGTAACTATATTTATTTCGTTGCCCAATGGTTTCCACGCATGTGCGTATATGACGATGTTGAAGGATGGCAAAACAAACAATACCTGGGTGGTGGAGAGTTTGCCCTTGCCTTTGGGGATTATAAAGTACGCATCACCGTTCCGTCTGATCATCTTGTAGGTGCTACCGGTTGGTTACAAAATCCAAAAGAAGTTCTTACAAAAGATCAGATTGACCGATTCGAAACAGCACGCAAAACTTTTGATAAACAAGTCTGGATTGTAACCGAAGAGGAAGCGAAGAAGAGAGAAAAAGAACGCTCCAAAAAGAAAAGCACCTGGGAATTTCATGCAGAAAATGTTCGCGACTTTGCCTTTGCGTCATCGCGCAAATTTATCTGGGATGCGATGGCCGTAAACAATGGTGGCAAGGCTCCGCTGGCTCAATCCATGTATCCGAAAGAAGGCAATCCTCTGTGGGGGAAAGAATCTACACTCGCCATTAAGCACACGCTTGATATTTATTCCGAGCGCACCATTCCATATCCTTACCCCACTGCATATTCCATCAACTGGGTAGGTGGTGGCATGGAGTATCCGATGGTTTCTTTTAACGGAGGCCGCCCTGCAAAAGATGGAACCATCTCAGATCGTGTGCGTATGCGTTGCGTATACATCATCGTGCATGAAGTGGGCCATAACTATTTTCCGATGATCATCAACTCGGATGAGCGTCAATGGACCTGGATGGATGAAGGATTAAACTCATTCCTGGAGAAAGAAACCATGAACGCACGCTATCCCGATCTTGGTTATAATTCCAATACACCAAAAGACATTGTCAACTTCATGAAAGGAGATAAAGCAATGATGCGCCCGATCATGGCCACCGCAGATAACCAGGGTTCCTATGGTGGAAATAACGGCTACACCAAAACGGCTGCCGGGCTTACGATTCTCAGGGAAACTGTAATGGGACCTGAACTTTTTGATAAGGCTTTCAAAGAATTTTCCGAGCGGTGGGCATTCAAACATCCCAAGCCAGCTGATTTCTTCCGCACTATGGAAGATGCCAGTGCCGTTGATCTCGACTGGTTCTGGAGAGGATGGTTCTACACAACCGATAACACGGATATCACGCTCGATGATGTGAAGTGGTACCAGGTAAAAAAACAAGTAACTGATCCTGAAAAGAAAAATGTGACCGCACAGAAAGGAGATCTCGCTAAAAAGAATTCAGAAAAGACAATTGATTTTAGTCAGGGACCTCAGGAGTTTACGGTAACCAACACACCCGAGGACGCCTATAGAGATTTTCGTGCACGCATCAACGACAACGAGATTCGTGGAAAACTGGATGGTAAAAATATGTATGAGCTAACCTTTAAAAATACGGGAGGCCTGGTGATGCCCATCGTTATTGAATGGACATTTAAAGACGGAAGCAAGGAACTCGAAAAACTTCCTGCCGAAATCTGGCGCCTGAATGAGAAAGAGGTGAAGAAAGTGTTTGTGAAAGAAAAAGAAGTTACCAACATCGTGATTGATCCTAACCAGGAAACTGCTGATGTGAACCTGGGCGACAATGTGTTTCCAAAGAAGGCAACAGAAAGCAAGTTTGATCAGTTGAAGAAGAATTAATAGTAGTCGGAAGACTTGAAATAAAAAATGGCTGCCAGCGATGGTAGCCATTTTTATTTCCATTTAATGTTATGTTCTTATTATGTACCCTCCTTAAGCAGACTAATATTATTTTAAATACAGTTCAAAGTAAACCAACGATAAAAAATCAAATCGTCTTCCCTTTCCACCTGCCCGACTTCATATACGCAAAAGCCATCGAAAACATACTGATCCAGTAAACCCACTCGCTGCCCCAGCCCCAGCCAATGGAAAGATTCCAGCGCTCCAGCACGAAATACACATACAGACAATAAATTACGATCGTAACTAATTCAATCATCAGGTTCACGCGTGAGTTACCCGTACCGGTTACTGCATTCAGCCAGATCGTTCCGACTGACATCATGAGAAGTGCAACTGAAACAATCCGCACAATGGGTATTGCCTCTGCAATAAATTCGTCACCCTGACTATAAAAAGATAAAAAGAACTCAGGCACGATGTTCAGGATCACAAAAATGAAAACAGATATTCCAAGGCTCATTTTAACTATTCGCATGATCAGCGGCATTACCTCATCCTGCTTGCCCTGACCAATGATATTGCTCACCATCGTGTTGGTTGTAGAAGCAAAGGCCCAGCAGAAGATTCCAAATAATCCAAAAATATTTCGCATCGTATTGGAGATTGCCAACGCACGAGGACCATGATGTTCAATCAGAATATAAAAATATTCCCAGCTCATGATGCTGATCGCAAACTGAGCAATCAGTGGTGCCGACATCGTGAGAATTAATTTGATAATCGAAAAGTCAATTTTCGTTTGTTCAAAAAGCGCAAACGATTTGTGAATGCCCTTGAAATGAATCACTGCATAAATCACAAAAAGTCCTGATGCCTCTGCAATGATGGATGCATAGGCGGCACCATTAAAGCCAATGGCAGGAAAGCCAAAGTGGCCGAATATCATTGTGTAATCCAAAACGATATTCACTACTGCTTCCGCCAGGGTACCCCAGACCAGAAAGCGTGTCTGATTAGTACCAACAAGCAACGCATTGCGCATCACATACAAATAAAGAAAAGGAAGTCCCCAGATTCTGATTAACAAAAAATCGATGACTTCATTGGCAATAACAGCATCATGAATAAACCGGTGCATTACCCATGGTGCAAACAGATACGTTGCCGCGATGCCCAAGCCTGCAATAACCAATGCTACCCACACGCCATTAAAAAATAACCGGCCAATTTCCTTCGGCAGATTTTGTCCCGCCCTGCGCGCAATCAATGCCTGCAAGCCATTGTTGAGACCGTTACCAATTACTGCAAAGATTAAATAATACACACCGGTAATGCCGGCACTGGCCAGTTCCTGCTCACCCAACATGCCCAGAAAGATATTGTTGGTGATGAAGTTGATTTGCGGCACAAGCATCGCCAGCGTTATGGGCATCGCCATGAACAAGATTTGCCTGTAGCTGGTGTTTAATCGTAATTCCATAACAAGGGCCGAAAATACGAATTATAAACACATCCCGGTTTCTGAAAAGTCAATGCCGGTAATCGATTTAACTTCATCAAAAGAAGAACCAGGAAAGTATTTTCCTGCAGTATGAAAAAACCTGTTTAACTTGAGATTTTTAAAAGTAAACGTATCATGAACACAAAGAAAATTGCCATCATAGGCGGAGGAAATTTAGGAGCTGCCATTGCAGAAGGATTATTAAAAAGTGGTTTTGCAACCCCTGAGCAAATCACCGTGACAAGAAGAACCCTTTCACGCTTGCAGGCACTGAAAGATCAGGGTGTAACGATCACTGATAATAACCAGGCTGCTATTGAAAACAGTGAAGTCATTATTGTAGCCTTGAAACCCTATAATGTAAAAGAAGTGCTGGAGGGATTGAAAAACTCATTCGACCCGAAAAAACATATCGTTATCAGTGTAGTCACCGGTATCTTCCTGAAAGAATTAACCGCCATTTTTGATCATGGTGTTCCAGTGTTTCGCGCCATGCCCAACACGGCCATTGCCATTCAGGAATCGGTTACCTGTCTCTGCCAGGAAAACGCAACAGACTCACAGATTCAATATGTGACTGATTTGTTCAACCAGATCGGAATAACCATTTCCATTGATGAAAAACTGATGGATGCCGCAACGGTGTTAGGTGCTTGCGGAATTGCCTATGCATTACGCTTCATTCGCGCGGCCACTCAAGGTGGAATTGAAATCGGCTTCGATGCCAAGACTGCCAATCTTATTGCCGCACAAACCGTAAAAGGCGCTGCCGAATTATTATTAAAAGGCAATCGCCATCCAGAAGAAGAAATTGATAAAGTAACAACGCCAAAGGGTTGCACCATTGTGGGGCTCAATGAAATGGAGCATCGTGGATTCAGCTCTTCATTGATTCGTGGTATTGGCGCATCGTATAATAAGATTCTTTCTTAAACATGGAAGTTGTCGTCAATGATTGTAAGAGACGATTTCAATTAATAAAATAGAATTCTATGGCTAAATACAGATTAGACTGGTGGAAAATATTGACCATTATTCTACTTTACTATACTGTGATTGGCGGATTTCTTATTCCTGTTCCCAGGCTACACATATTGAATGAAAGTATTCGTATGAATTATTTTCACGTTCCCATGTGGTTCACCATGATGTTTCTTTTTACTTATTCCGTATGGTCATCTATTCAATATATCCGTACAGAGAATGTTGAGTTTGACGACAAAGCGGTTGAGTCAGTAAAGGTGGCGTTCGTTTTTGGGGCACTGGGTTTATTAACCGGTATGCTTTGGGGAAATGCAACATGGGGCACGTTCTGGACCAGTGATCCAAAGCTTAACAATACGGCAATCGGACTTTTAATTTATTCTGCATACTTCGTTTTAAGAGGTTCTCTGGAGGATGAAACACAAAGAGGCAGATTGAGTGCTGTCTATAACATATTTGCTTACGCAGCATTTATTCCCTTGATATTTATATTGCCAAGGATGACAGATTCGCTGCATCCTGGCAGTGGAAATAATCCTACTTTTAGACTCTTTGACGTTGAACACAATATGAAATTAGTGATCTACACTTCGATTATTGGTTTCATTGCATTAGGCTGGTGGTTATTAACATTATTTTTAAGGTTACGGTTATTAAAAAAATTACATGATGAAGAACTTTAAAATCGCTGTTTTTCTTACTTTGGTTTTCATTTCATTTGAATCATTTTGTCAATCCAATGACCCTGTTGAAATGGCAGACATTTTAAGACAAGATGGAAAAATATATACGGTTGTTTTTGGTCTTGTTATTATCCTTACTGCAATGATTATCCTTCTGATAAGAGTTGACAGAAAAATATTCCGATTGGAGAGAGCAATAAAAAAAGAAAAATAAAAGCACTGTCGTTAATCAGGCAAACGGCCTCGCCAGTTTTAACTGAGTAGGTGCGCCTTTCAGATCGCGTACTAATCAGTTCGTAAAGCATATTATAACAACTGTAACTTCTTACTGTTGTGAATAGTTACCGACTTAAATTTATCATTGCGTAAATCCGTTATAAACAATATCTTGAGGTAAAACTTATTAGATATTGACCCCTTCTTCTCCACTATTGCGCTTATTTCCTGAAAGAATTTTCTCAACAAAATTCTCTCAGATCAGACTCATTCATTATCTGTGTCTCTCCGTTGTTGGTTTATCCATAGGGATCTTACAATCCTGTAATCAATCTGGCAACCCGGGATATGAAACGAGTATTCCCGATTCAATCAGTTATAATTTTGACATCAGGCCAATCCTTTCCGATAAATGTTTTAAGTGTCACGGCCCAGATGCCAACTCACGACAAGCAGGATTACGGTTAGACATTGCCGATAGCGCCTATAAAACATTACAGGAAAATCCTTCCTGGCATGCCATCGTCCCCGGCAACCCGATGCTCTCTCAGGTATTCTTGCGCGTGTCATCCACAGATACTGCTTTGCAGATGCCGCCTGTAAATTCCAGGTTGACCTTGACATCACGCGAAGTAAAGCTGATAGAAAAATGGATTGAACAAGGTGCGCGCTATGAAACTCACTGGTCATTCATACCGCCTAAAGATCAAGGCATTCCTGAAGTGAAAAATAAGAAATGGCCAAAAAATGAAATTGATTATTTCATTTTGCAAAAGCTGGAGCAAAACCGATGGACACCGAGTGAAGAGGCTGACAAGGAACGACTGCTAAAGCGTGTATCTCTTGACTTGAATGGACTGCCTCCCTCTCTGGAAATGATGGATGCCTTCATGGAGGATAATGATCCCGATGCTTATGAGAAAATGGTTGATCAGCTATTAGAACAACCAGCCTATGGAGAAAAGATGGCGGTGCACTGGATGGATATTGCACGGTTCGCTGATTCTCATGGTTTTCAGGATGACAGTTACCGAACTCAATGGCCGTGGCGCGACTGGGTGATCAAGGCATTCAATCAGAATATGTCGTATCAGGATTTTATTACCTGGCAACTGGCCGGTGACTTGCTTCCCGATGCAACGAAAGAGCAGCTGCTGGCTACAGGTTTCAATCGCAATCATAAAATCACAGAGGAAGGTGGTATTATTCCAGAAGAGTACCGCTCTATGTATGTTACTGACCGCACCGACTTATTGGGTAAGGCTGTGCTGGGAGTAACTATTGAATGTGCCCATTGTCATGATCATAAGTATGATCCATTTTCACAGAAAGAATATTATCAGCTCTATGCTTTCTTCAACAACGTAAATGAATATGGTATCGAGTCGGTTGTGGGTGGCCCTGAAACGTATGCGAAAAAACCATTCATGGAAATTACCGAAGAGGACTTAAAGGGCATTCTGTCATTCATTAATAAAACAGACACGAATCAATTGATTGTTTCGGTCATGGGCGATCTTGATACGCTACGAAAAACTCATGTGCTCAAGCGCGGTAACTATGATGCCCCTGGTGAGGAAGTCAGTGTGGGAACTCCTTCTTCCATTTTATCCTTCAATGATGAGTATCCAAAAAACAGACTGGGATTGACTCAATGGTTGTTTGATAAGAGGAACCCACTTACCGCAAGAGTTTTTGTAAATCAGATGTGGCAGGAATTTTTTGGGAAAGGTCTGGTGAAAACTTCTGGTGATTTCGGAATGCAGGGAGAGCTGCCATCACATCCTGCATTGCTGGATTGGCTTGCCGTAGATTTTATGACGCACGGCTGGGATATCAAACGACTTGTAAAACAACTTGTAACTTCAGCAACCTATCGTCAATCCGCTGTTGTAAGTGATGAAAAACTAAAAGCAGATCCTGAAAATATTTATCTCGCGCGAGCTCCACGCTATCATATCGAAGCAGAGTTTATCAGAGATCTCGTGTTGACTTCGAGTGGCTTACTTGTTAAAACAATAGGTGGTCCAAGCGTAAAACCCTATCAGCCGGAAGGGCTCTGGGAAGGTGCCACTTCAGGTCGCGGAATTTTATCTACCTATAGACAAGATCATGGAAAAGATCTTTATCGCAGAGGTCTTTATACGTTTGTTAAGAGAACGGTTCCTCCACCCACCATGGGTATTTTCGATGCGAGCAACCGCGATCAGTGTGAAGTAAAAAGACTAAGGACAAACACGCCCTTGCAAGCCCTGATGATGATGAATGATCCTGCTGTGCTCGAAGCTTCACGTGTGCTTGCCGCAAAACTATTGATGGAAGATAACAACGCTCCCGTATAAAATCACCAAAGCATTCCGGTTGATTATCTGCCGGAAGCCGCGCGAAAAGGAGATCGCGATCTTGCAAAATTATTATGATGAAGGATTAAAAAACATTTCTCCTACATCCGCAAAAGATTTGCTGGATGTTGGCGAATATCCCATTCCGAAAAATGTGGACACAATAGAACTCGCGGCCATGATGCAAGTGGTTAGCTCGATATATAATTTAGAAGAGGCCATAACAAAGTAATGATATGGGAAATGATTTATTTGAGTATGGTCTGAACTTCAATCGAAGGCGCTTCTTGTCAAAAGCAAGTCTGGGTCTTGGTAGTTTAGCGCTGGGTTCCTTACTGGTGCCTGGGCTTTTTGGTGGTAACAAAAATAGCGAGGATGATTTCGTGCCGGGGATTCCTCATTTCGCACCGAAGGCAAAGCGAGTAATTTATTTATTTCAGAATGGCGCGCCTTCACAACTGGAGTCGTTTGATTACAAACCCAAACTCCGTGAGATGGTGGGGCAAGAACTTCCCGCTTCGATAAGAGGTGGGCAACGATTAACGGGCATGACCGCCAATCAAGATTCCTTTCCGTTGGCCGGATCATTTGTTGATTTCAAACAATACGGTGAGTCGCGTGCGTGGATCAGCGATCTGTTTCCATACACATCAAAAATTGTTGATGACATTTGTATCGTCAAGTCCATGTACACGGAAGCCATCAATCACGATCCGGCATTAACTTTTTTGCAGACTGGTGCACAGCAAGGCAATCGGCCATCGATGGGTTCATGGCTCAGCTATGGACTTGGCAGCGAGAACAAAGATCTTCCTGCATTTACGGTTTTACTTTCGCGAGGGATTGGCAACGGACAAGGTGTGTATACAAAACTCTGGTCGAATGGATTTCTGGATTCAATCCATCAGGGTGTGCAGTTTAGCAGTGGAGAAAATCCGGTTCTGTTTATCAAAGATCCTAAAGGAATGGATCGTGATACCCGCAGGAAAATGCTGGATAACGTTTCATCGCTTAACCAGCTTGCCTATCAGGAGTTTGGTGATCCTGAAATCACAACAAAAATTCAGCAGTATGAAATGGCTTACCGGATGCAAACTTCTGTACCGGAAGTAATGGATGTATCCAAAGAGCCTGATGACATTATCAAACTCTATGGCCCTGATTGTTTAGTGCCCGGAACTTTTGCAGCAAACACATTGCTTGCACGAAAACTTTCAGAAAACGGTGTGCGGTTTGTTCAACTCTATCATCAGGGTTGGGATCAGCATGGCGACCTGCCGTATGAAATTACCAAGCAGGCGAAAGATGTGGATCAAGCCTCTGCTGCATTGGTCACCGATTTAAAACAGCGTGGCTTGCTCGATGAAACACTCGTGATATGGGGAGGAGAATTTGGCCGCACCAACTACAGTCAGGGAACACTGACTAAAGATAATTATGGACGCGATCATCATCCGCGTTGCTTTAGCATCTGGATGGCTGGCGGTGGAGTGAAGCCCGGCATTGTTTATGGTGAGACGGATGAGTTTGGATATAATGTTATCAAAGACCCGGTGCATGTGCATGATTTTCATGCAACCGTTTTACATCAACTGGGGCTTGATCATGAACGACTGGTATTCAAACATCTCGGCAGGCGTTATCGACTCACTGATGTGGACGGCAAGGTTGTAAAAGATATTCTGGCTTAGGATTTTATGAAAGAGCGCCTACATTCCTATGCCGGCAATTTTCTATTTGCCCTGAACATTTTCATCATTTTCCTTCTGCTCTTTGAAAGCAATCTTGAAATTCCAATCTGGTTGCATCCCTTTGGCAGAATGCATTTGCTTCTGCTCCATTTTCCGATTGTATTGCTTTTGATTTCCATGGTCCTGGAAATTTTCGGCACCCGGACTTCTTTTAAAACACAACTATTCTATCAGGAGTTTACATCTATCGTATTACTCGTTGGGGTCATCTCTGCGGGTATCACCGTGATCATGGGCCTGTTCTTGTCGAGGGAAGGTGACTACGGACTTGATATTTTATCATGGCATAAATGGTTCGGAGTAAGTGTTTTCTTCCTGGGTTCCATCATGTACGCTATCCGGAATTCAGATAAGTATAAAACGGTAATGGCAAAGGTGGGTGGATCTGTTACTATCGTTTGTCTTCTCCTCACAGGACATTTCGGAGCAGCGTTAACACATGGTGATGGTTTTATCTGGAAACCAGTTATGGATGAACGTGCTGAAGTGGTGCCCATTGAACAAGCACTCGTATTCGACCATTTGATAAAACCAATACTGGATAGTAAGTGCACGGGTTGTCATAATCCTGACAAGCTTAAGGGAAAATTAGTGTTGACGGATTCTGCATCCATTCATAAAGGAGGAAAATCCGGAAAATTGTTTGTGTCCGGCAATCCTGAAATCAGTTTGCTTATAAATCGTATTCACCTCGCGCCAGAAAATAAAAAGCATATGCCTCCGTCAGGGAATACCCAACTTACTCCTGATGAAAAAGAACTTCTTCGCTTGTGGATTAAAACAAACACCCGGTTTAATCAAAAGATAGTAAGCTTACCACCGAAAGATTCATTAAGACTTCTCGCAACAGCATTTTTTAATTCGGGTGAAGCTATTGATGAGCCATTTGATTTTTCTGCAGCAGATGAAGAGACCGTTAAGATGCTCAATACAAATTCCCGTGTGGTATCTCCATTGGCAAAAAATTCTCCTGCATTGTCGGTAAGTATCTACAACAAAGAAACGTATTCTTCACAAACACTGACTGAATTAATGGATGTGAAAATTCAGATTGTATCACTGGAACTCAGCAAAATGCCAGTCACCGATAAGGATTTGAAAAACGTAGCAAGGTTTGAAAATCTGCGTAGGTTAAACCTGAATTTCACGAACATTACGGGTGATGGGCTGACAGCACTTGCCTCTTTAAAACAGTTAAGAAGTTTATCTCTTTCAGGAACGAAGATTAACTATCAGGACCTGAAACAATCCATGGCAGGTTTTGAAAACCTGAGCACTATTTCATTATGGAAGACGGAAGTGACGTCTGATGAGTTAATGAAGTTACAGACGGAATATAAAAACATTCAGTTTCTCGGCGGGTCGAAAGATGATGGAAGCAATCTTATAAAACTTAATACACCAAGGCTGAAACATAAGTCGGTCGTGTTTGATGATTCCATTCTGCTTCAATTGTTTCATCCGGTAAAAGGTGTTGACATCCGGTTCACCACCGATGGCAGCGAACCCGACACCACTTCTATCGTTATTCGATGGCACAACTGTTTTGAAAGAAAGCACAACGATCAAGGCACGCGCTTACAAGTCGGGATGGTTAAACAGTGATGTGGTAACCTTACACGTGTACCGGAGCTTCCATAAACCCGATAGTATTATGTTACTCTCGAAGCTTAACCGGGTTCACCCGGCCAATGGAGCTCAAACATTTTTTGATCATCAGCTTGGAACATTTAATGCCAACAGTCCGGCATGGGCCAATAACTGGGCAGGGTTCTTAAGAAATGATATGGAATTGTTGCTGGAATTTAAAACACCAAAAGAGATTTCATCAGTTGCGATGAACACACTCATAGAAACTGAAACGTCTATTTTTCCTCCTGCCACCATTGAAATCTGGGGAGGGCCTTCGGTAAACAAGATTCAATTGATCTACACGGATGAACCCTGAACATCCTAAAGATTATCGAAAGCCATTCATCGAATTGATTGAGTGCAAAGTGCCAAAGCAGAAAGTTTCTTACCTCAAAATAATAGCGAAGCCCGTAATGAAACTTCCTGCCTGGCACAAGAACAAAAATAACCCGGCCCTGTTGCTCGTGGATGAGGTGTTGATTAATTGAGCGGATTACCGGAAGAGATTCTTTCTAAAATACCAAAACACAAGTCAGAACTCACGCGAAAGGGAATCGCGATGATTTAAAAGTTTACATTTGCATTATGTCTGAATTGTTCACCTCCACCAGCCGCATCATTGTTACCTGCAGCAAAAGACTTGCTCCTTATCTCGAGCAGGAAATTATTGAATTGGGATTAAAGCCCGACCCGCACTTTCGTCACCGGAGTTGAACTCCAGGGAACTGTGAATGATTGCATCTTATTAAACCTGAATCTGCGTTGTGCCAGTCAGGTGTTGTATTCACTCAAAAGTTTCCGCTGCAATGGACCTGATGATCTTTACGAAGCATTGATTCGCTATCCATGGGAGAATTTACTTTCCAACGATGGTTATTTTTCGGTCACCAGCAATGCCACTCACTTTACCGTAAACAACGACATGTTTGTTAATGTAAAAGTGAAAGACGGGATTGCCGATCGCATGCGCAGGGAAACCATGCGCAGACCAGATTCAGGATCTGAGCTTGGATCGTGCTGTTTTCCATTTGTACTGGAAAGATGAACAGGCAGAAATCTTTCTGGATACTTCCGGCCAGACATTGGCAAAACATGGCTATCGCAAAATTCCCGGCAAGGCACCCTATGATGGAATCATTCGCTGCGGCCACAGTGCTGGCAACCAAATGGGATCGTCAATCTCCTTTTGTGAATCCGATGTGTGGCTCTGCTACCGTAGCCATTGAAGCAGTAATGATCGCGACCAATCGCAGACCTGGATTGTATCGTAAGAATTATTCATTCATGCACGTGACCGGATATGATCCATCGTATTACAATGAGCAAGCACAAAAACTGCAAGATCAAATTGTTGAGATTCCTGATCTTAAAATAATTGCTACCGACATTAGTGAAGATGCCATCAACATATCAAAAATAAATGCAGGCATAGCCGGAGTAGAACACCTGATTGAATTTGAAGTGTGCGATTTCGCAGAAACAAAAATGCCTGAAACTCCAGGGGTGATTTATTTCAATCCAGAGTATGGCGATCGGTTGGGAGAGGTTACAGAATTAGAGGCAACCTATGCGCGCATCGGTGACTTCCTGAAAAAGAAATGCCAGGGTTATCTCGGATACATTTTCACCGGCAATCTGGATCTCGCCAAAAAAATCGGATTGAAAGCCAGTCGCAGAATTGAATTTTATACAAGCACGATTGACTGTCGTCTGTTGGAATATGAATTGTATGGCGGAAGCAAGAGAGCGCCCAAGCCCGAAGTACAAATTACAGAATAATCACACTAAGCTTACAGGAACTATGAATCGCTTCATCTATTAAAGTCTACAATCTTATTCTGTTCTGGTTTGTTTGCTTTGCTCAATATCTTACGAAAGTATGAGTCAGAAAAAATCCTACTACACAAGTAATCGCTCACCGTGGCGCATGGAAAAATACTGGTGTTCCTGAAAACTCAATTGCAGCTCTTCAACATGCTATACGGTTGGGTTGCTGGGGTAGTGAGTTTGATGTACACATGTCATCTGATTCTGTTCCATTTATTCTTCATGATCATTCCATTCAGGGAATTCATATTGAAAAAACAACTGCCGCTGAACTTTCAACAAATAAAACTTTCCAATGGAGAGCCACTTCCTACACTGGAATCCTATCTCGAAGCCGGAAAAAATCAAACGACAACGACGGCTGATTCTTGAAATTAAATCTTCAGACATCAGTAAAGAACGATCACTGGCTCTTACCGAAAAGTGTGTTGAGATGGTTCAAAAAATTAAACGTGGCTTCCATCACCGAATACATTGCATTTGATTTTGATGTCTGTAAAAAAGTGAAAGAGCTCGATCCTTCTGCCATTGTTACCTACCTAAATGGTGATAAATCGCCCGATGAATTGGCCGCTGCCGGATTCGATGGACTGGATTATCATTATAGCGTTTATAAACAACATGAAGCTTGGTTGGCCATAGCCAAAAAGAAAAAACTGATCACCAACGTGTGGACGGTGAATGATGCAGAAACCATGCGTTGGTTTATTGACCGAAAAGTGGATTACATTACTACCAACGAACCAGAACGGTTGATTGAATTATTAAATAAGCGGATTAAAAAGCCGTTCACCCTCTTTCTCTTCTGTTCAGATAACGTTCGTGGATTACCCAGATATCATTTTTATATTTTGCTCATCTATTAACATCACATACTATGCATTTACAATTTACCCTCAAAATCATCTTTCATTACTGATAGCAGTTTGTTTCCTGAGCATCCTGACTTTTGCACAAACTGATCGTGTGCTTCCCGCTGAATCTGCCGTAAATTCTACCGGTCAGGTAACCATTAAAGGCAAAGTGGTTCCCTACAAAGTTACAGCTGGCACACAGCCTGTGTGGAATGCCGAAGGAAAACCCAGCGCATCATTATTCTATACCTATTACGAACGCACCGATGTAACCGATAAAAGTAAAAGACCGTTGGTCATGTCTTTCAACGGTGGTCCTGGATCTGCTTCGGTGTGGATGCACGTTGCCTACACAGGTCCCAAGCAATTGAATATTGATTCAGAAGGATTTCCCGTGCAGCCTTATGGTGTACGCGATAATCCTCATTCCATTCTGGATGTAGCCGATATTGTTTACATCGATCCGGTGAATACCGGGTTCTCGCGCATCCTTGATCCCAAAGCAGAGAAGTCAACTTTCTTTGGCGTGAATGCCGACATTAAATATCTCGCTGACTGGCTGGATGTGTTTGTCAGCAGAACTGGGCGCTGGACTTCTCCTAAATACCTCATTGGCGAAAGCTATGGAACTACACGTGTTTCTGGCTTAGCGCTTGAACTTCAAAATGCACATTGGATGTATTTGAATGGTGTGATCTTAGTATCCCCTACCGAATTAGGAATTAAGCGTGATGGTCCGGTGAATGATGCTTTGGCTTTGCCCTATTATGCAGCTGCTGCATGGTATCAAAAAGCATTGCCAGCCGATCTTCAGCAAAAAGATTTAAGTGATATCCTGCCCGAAGTAGAAGCATTTACCATTGATGAATTAATTCCTGCTCTTGCTAAAGGAGGCTTTATTGATGAAGCAAAGAGAAAACAGATCGCCGCCAAAATGTCGCGCTACTCTGGTCTTTCCGAAAAAATTATTCTTCAACATAACCTGGCTGTGCCTACACAATTTTTCTGGAAAGAGTTGTTGCGCGAAAAAGGTTTTACGGTTGGTCGTCTGGACTCACGTTACTTAGGTATTGATCGTCAACAGGCAGGTGATCGTCCTGATTACAACTCAGAACTTACTTCGTGGTTGCATTCATTTACACCTGCCATCAATTACTATTTGACGAGATGTATTGAAATACAAAACTGATTTACAGTATAACATGTTTGGCCCTGTTCGTCCGTGGGATAATACCAACGATCAAACCGGAGAAAATCTTCGTCTGGCCATGGCCGAAAATCCCTACATGCATGTGATGATTCAGTCAGGATACTTTGATGGAGCCACTACCTATTTCGATGCCAAGTATTCCATGTGGCAACTTGACCCCAGTGGTAAAATGAAAGATCGTTTACGCTTTGAAGGATACCGCAGTGGGCACATGATGTATTTGCGTGCTGAAGATCTTGCTACTTCGAATGAACACATCAGGGATTTTATTAAGAAGTCGTTACCTGCACAAGGACAGCCGGCAAAGTACTGATAGAAATACCCTTACGCTTAAGAGGCCATTTCATTCTTTGAGATGGCCTCTTAACGTTTAAAGAATTACTATCTGAAGAAACTCACAAATTTCTTTGATAGAATATCTCTTGAATACTTCTTCTCTGCCAATTGTCGTGATGCCTGCTGATGTGCGGTGAGAAGTTCCTGATCTAAAAGAAAGGGTCTGATCTTCTTAATAAAGTCAGTAGGTTGATATGGATCCGTATAAAAACCGCAACTATTCTCCTCTATCTCCTTCCTGATCCAACCTCCAAAATTGATCACAATGAGTTTGCCTGCAGCCAGGCCATCAAAAAATTTATTGGGCGACCCGGTTTCTAAAATGGGAATAGGTTTATAACAAATGAATGCAGCGTCTGTCACGTTTAATAATTCCTTCACGCCATCCCGTTTGGTGAAGTTGATAAACGTGAGGTTTGATAATCCCATCTGTTTTACATTGCCTTTCAACCGATCAACCAATGCGCCATCTCCGCAGATAAAAAAGTGAATGGGCAATTCTGCCTTTCGTGCCGCATTCGCGCATTCAAGAAAGTAATCCAATCCATTGGCCAAACCAACGGCACCGATATAGGAAATCACAAACTTGCCTGATGTATTATATTTTATTTCCAACGATGGCTTCTTTTCTTCAGGCTTGTAAAAATCGCAGTCGGCCATATTGGGCAGAAGATGAACTTTCTTGCCAGGGACTTTCCTTTCAATTGCCGACTGAATACTGGGCGACAATGCCACCACAGAATCAGCAGATTTATAAATTGATTTTTCAAGTTTATAAAGAGCCTTCTGAAAAAAAACATTCCTTACAAAGCCCATTTGAACCGGGGCATCGGGCCAAAGATCTCCTACTTCAAAAATGTAGGGAATTTTATGTCTTATCTTTATCCATAGTGCTGCCAGGCCAACGGTGAGGGGCACTGAAATCGCATAGCAATAATCAACGTCTTTAAATTCCTGACTCAGTCTGATGGCACCCCATACATATTTAATAAAAGCCCAACTGCGTGCAGCAAATCCAAAACGGTTATCATACGATACTGGAAGGTAGTAAACTACAATGTCTTCAATAATTTCCTTGCGGAATTCTTTATGGTTATGCGCTGTGATTACCCGTACTTTCATCCCACTATCCGCCAGGGCTTTTGCCAGATAATAAGAACGGATTGCGCCCCCTTTTCCTGGAATATTGAAATGCTGATGGAGGATTAAAACTTTCACGGTGCAAAGAAAGAAAACCAGGTGTGTATCACCTCAATCCTGAATGGCTTTTTACCTAGCTTACTTTAATATTTATTACTTTTGAAGATATCAAACTTTAACATTATGAAATTCATACTTCTTTTTATGTTCTTAATCACTGCCCATCTGGGCGTTAGTCAAAAAACTGAAAAATTATTTAACGGAAGAGATCTTAAAGGCTGGAAAATTCACGGCACCGAAAAATGGTACGCCAGCAAAGGAGAGCTCATCTGTGAGAGCGGCCCCGATAAACAATATGGATACCTCGCCACCGATAAGGAATTCAAAGATTTTGAACTTACCCTGATGTTCAAACAAGAATCAAATGGAAACAGCGGTGTGTTTTTCCATTCACAAATTGATGGAATTGTAGTGAATGGATGGCAGGCAGAAGTTGCCCCCATGAATTTGCACACGGGTGGCATTTATGAATCCTACGGCAGAGGCTGGCTGATTAAGCCAACAGCGGATAAGGAAGCTGCTTTGAAGGAAAATGAGTGGAATGAAATGAAAGTGCTTGTAAAAGGTAACGTAGTTACTACCTGGCTCAATGGCACTGAAATGATTACATTAACTGACGACAAGATTGGCTCCCGTGCTGGAAAAATTGCCTTGCAAATTCACGATGGTGGCGGTGTTAAGGTGAGATGGAAAAATATCCGGATCAAATCTTTATAAGCATTAACAGGCAAAACAAATAAGGTCTTCCAAAGAGGAAGACCTTATTTGTTTTTTAAAGAGGGTTAGAAAAAACTATTTCTCCTGCATGCTCCGCGCATATTGAAGAATGTTCTGAACAGATTTAGCAGATGGCTCAAGGCGTGCCGAATCCAACTCGTGACGCACGGCATTCAGTTCTTTATACTGCGCCTGCAATTCACTATCACAAAGGAGTGCTTTGTTAATCTCCTTCGTCTCCTTCTCCGAGGTCTCGTGGTATAGAAACCTGATCAGATCGTTTTGGGTAAAGGTCTTTATCATAGGCAATATTGTTTTTATTCATTTTCTTTCTAAGGTTTATCAAGCGCATAACGCATTCGCCCAATGCTGTGTTAATACTCACCCCTGTACGATCGGCTATTTCCTGAAAACTCATCTCCAGATAATGACGCATGATCAATACCTGCTTTTGTTCAGCCGGCAATTCCTTTATCAAATCCCGGAGGCGTGATCTTGTATCGCGAAGAAGTTGTTTAGCTTCATACGACTCCTCAGAAAATTGCATCGAATCAAATACCCGGCTGCCATCTTCCAAAACCACTTCAGGGTATCGCTTGTTTCTGCGGAATCGGTCAATGGCCAGGTTGTGAGCAATGCGACTGATCCAAGGCAAAAATTTACCTTCTTCGTTATATCGGCCACTTTTGATTGTATTAATCGCCTTAATAAAGGTATCCTGAAGCAGGTCTTCTGCCTCATAGCGATCTTTAACAATCATGTAAATAGCCGTATAAATACGGGATTTGTGTCTGTGAAGTAGCATATCGAACGCCTCTTCGTTACCGGTTTGATAGAGCGAAACCAATTGGCTGTCGCTGAATCTGCTGTCAATCATCTTTCTTGCGTTTAGGTAACGTAGATGTCTTAGTCGATAGTATGTGGGTTAAATGGAATGTTTGTGAAATGAAAAGTAGAAATATTCTTCGAAAGCGACAAAAATTTTTAAAAAAATTCTTGCCTCCTACATAATTTCTTATGCTATTTGAGCCCGATTTTTAAAACAATGGCAGTAACAAAGAAAACGAGTAATCAAAAGTCTGGAAAATCTTACTGAAGACCTGAGGGATTTATTACGTGAGCAATATCCAAATGGATATGAGTCCAGCATTACCCGAATCACCAACGCAAAAAAGGAACCCATTTTTGTGTTTCCGCTGGAAACGGATGATTCTGTTTACCTGGTAAAAGTACCTGCTACTAAAAATAGTGACGGTGGGTATGATGTGGAGTCAGGGAAGAAGCAGGAATTTGATGGTGATGATGATGACCTGCGCACACCATCAGATGATGATGATTTTGATAACAGCGGAGACTTATGATAGTGATGGTGACGAAGGTGGCAAAGAAGCCAGCTACGATCCTGACTTTGATAATTAATTCATTTAATACAGAATTATGCGAACACCATCCGATACGGATGGTGTTTTTCTTTTACCCACTTTGATATAAATCACATCACTGTGTTTGAATCCTTAGTAGGACAACGCTCTGCTATTTTCTATTTTTGCCGTTTCCATGCTTCCAACTTCCAAACGATTCATACTTAGACGATCTCGATCCCAAAGAGTACATCATCATTAAAAGGGCCAGGGTCAATAATCTAAAAAACCTGAGTGTTGCCATTCCTCGAAATAAATTAGTGGTCATTACCGGTCTTTCTGGTTCAGGAAAATCATCGCTGGCATTTGATACCTTGTTTGCAGAAGGCCAGCGCATGTATGTAGAAAGTTTGAGCTCCTATGCACGTCAGTTTTTGGGCCGGATGGAAAAACCAGAGGTGGATTACATAAAAGGTGTTTCACCGGCCATTGCTATTGAGCAAAAAGTAAACACCCGCAATCCACGCTCAACGGTTGGTACTTCCACCGAAATCTATGATTATCTGAAATTGTTGTTTGCCCGAATCGGAAAAACCTATTCACCCATTAGCGGGAAGGAAGTAAAGCGGGATACTGTAACCGATGTTGTCGATTTTATCAATAAACAGAAAGAAGGCACCCGAGTAATGGTGAGCCACTCCCTTAAAAATTTCAAAAGGACGAAAGCTGGAAGATGAATTGAATCTGTTGTTAAGTAAAGGATTTGCACGAATTTTGGTAAATGGGGAAGTAAAGTTTATTGAAGAAGTATTAAACCTCAGCAGCAGCTTCATGATGTAAAAGGAGTAGCCAAAAAGAAAAAACCGGTTAAAGCACCAAAAATAAATGAGAGGTGAGTATGAAGTTTTAATTGATCGGGCAGTGGTGAATGCCAGCGATGAAGATCTTACTTTCCGCTTATCTGATTCTGTTCAAACTGCCTTTTTCGAAGGTCATGGTGATTGCGTCATCTATTCAGAAAAAAAGAAGACTACATTTCTCTGATCGTTTTGAATTGGATGGCATTACGTTTACAGAACCTTCTATCAATCTGTTCAGCTTTAATAATCCATTTGGGGCATGTCAGACCTGCGAAGGGTTTGGAAAAATTTTAGGTATTGATGAAGACCTGGTGATTCCGGATAAAAGTCTTTCTGTCTTTGAAGGTGCCATTGCCCCCTGGCGGGGTGAAGTAATGAGTGAATGGGCGAAGCCGTTGATCAAAAACGGAATTAAGTTCGATTTCCCGATTCACAGAGCGTATGGTGAACTTAACTCAAAAAGAACGCGACTTCTTTGGAGTGGTAATGAATACTTTGATGGCATTCATGCTTTCTTCAAATACCTGGAATCAAAAACACATAAAATTCAATATCGTGTGATGCTTTCACGATATCGCGGTCGCACCACATGTCCGGATTGCCGGGGAACCAAGTTGAGAAAAGATGCTGCCTATGTAAAGATTGCAGATACCTCAATTACCGATCTGGTGCTGATGCCTATTGAAGATACTTTGGTATTTTTCGAAAAACTAAAACTTCCTGCTTACGAGCAGAAAGTATCGGAAAGGATTTTAACTGAAATTCGATCCCGACTTGAATATATGGTAAAGGTGGGATTAGGCTACCTTACCCTAAACAGGGTTACTTCAACCTTATCGGGAGGTGAGTTTCAACGAATTAAACTTGCCACATCATTGGGAAGCGCCTTGGTAGGCTCCATGTACATTATGGACGAACCTAGTATTGGATTACACCCTCGTGATACCGCACGTATGATTGAGGTATTAAAATCCCTGCGCGACTTAGGCAATACAGTAATCGTGGTGGAACATGAGGAAGAAATTATGCGTGCAGCTGATCAGATCATTGACATCGGCCCGGATGCCGGTTCGTATGGGGGTGAGTTGATTTTTCAGGGATCACAAAATGATCTTAACGAAAAAATAAAATCCCACACCATTAATTACCTAACCGGAGTAGAAAAAATTTCCGTACCCAACAAACGAAGAAAATGGAAGGATGCGGTAGTCGTCACGGGTGCCCGGGAAAATAACCTGAAAAACCTGACTGTGAAATTTCCATTGGGAACACTTACCGTGGTTACTGGCGTAAGTGGCTCTGGAAAATCTACATTGGTAAAAAAAATTCTATATCCAGCCTTGGGCAGACTGAGTGGCTCGGTATCTGAAACTCCGGGAAAATACGATCGGCTGGAAGGGGATATCAATAAAATAGCTCAGGTTGAATTTGTAGATCAAAACCCTATCGGAAAATCTTCACGATCAAACCCAATCAGCTATGTTAAAGCATACGATGCCATTCGTACTCTTTATTCCGAACAACCGCTAAGCAAACAACGAGGCTATAAGCCCTCTCACTTTTCATTTAATGTTGAAGGTGGCCGGTGCGACACCTGCGAAGGTGAAGGTGAAATTAAAGTGGAGATGCAATTTATGGCCGACATCTTTTTAAAATGTGAAAGCTGTCACGGCAAGCGGTTCAAACAGGAAGTGCTGGAGGTGGAGCATAAAGGAAAAAACATTTTCGATGTGCTGGATATGACTGTGGAAGAAGGGCTTGAATTTTTCAGAGATAAAAAACCAGTACACGATAAAATTCTTCCCCTGTTCGAAGTGGGCCTTGGCTATGTGAAACTTGGGCAGTCTTCCAACTCTCTTTCAGGTGGCGAAGCACAACGGGTTAAGCTTGCTTCTTTTCTAGGCAAAAATAATTCGGACAGCCAAAGCAACATCCTGTTCATATTTGATGAGCCAACTACCGGGCTACACTTTCATGATATATCAAAATTATTAAAAGCGATTAATGCACTCGTGGATCAGGGACATTCAGTAATTGTGATTGAACATAACATGGAGGTGATCAAATGTGCTGATTGGATTATTGATCTTGGGACCTGAAGGCGGTGAGAAAAAAGGTGGCAACCTTTTGTTTGAAGGCACACCAGAAGAAATGATAAAAAAGGGCAAGGGATACACGGCCGATTTTCTAAGGTCAAAGCTTAGGGCAAAAAAAAGAGCCCCGCTTTGAACGGGGCTTTAAATAAGTTCAGAATTCTTAATTACTATTTGTTAGCCGCTGGCTGAGGGGTAACGCCTAATTTCTTCAGTACCATATTTGATACGTTGTATTTTTCATCGCTGTATAAAAGAATATCTCCACCATTCATAACCTGTGGTGCCATGATGAATGCATATCCGTTTTCTTTTGCAACATCTTCAATAGCCTTACCAACCTTTTTGAAAACTGGATCCATTAAAGCGGTTTGCTTATTCTGCAATGAGGTTTGTGCATCCTGCTGAAACTTCTGAATGCTTTCCTGCAAGCCTTGCAATTCTCTTTCCTTATCTGCCTTAATTGCATCCGGAGTAGTGGCCGGCATGCCCTGATATGCCTTAACTTTGTTTTCGTAATCTGCATATTTTGCCTTCAACTGATTTTCAAGCTGTGTGCCATGAGTTTTTAATTCATTATCAATTTGCTTGAATTCCGGTAGTTGGCTAAAAATATATTCCCAATCGGCATAGCCAATCTTCTGTGTTTCCTGGGCTTGTGCACTTACTGCAAATACACAAAAAAGAAGTAAAAAAATTGTTCTCATTTCAATTCACGTTAGTTGTTTTAATTTATTTGACTTTATCGTTTGGGTCTCCTAATCCTAATTCTTCTAAAATAAAATCGGTGTAGTCGTGCCTGGGGTCTGTGTAGACAATCACTAATTCACCAGCCTTATCAAACACAATGGCTAATCGATTTGATTTTGCCACTTTCTCCACCGCATCAAAAATTTTGTCCTGCAAAGGTTTAATCAATTCCTGTTTTTTCAAAAAAAACAATCCGCCAAACCCAAAAACCTTTTTTTGATAATCCTTCAACTCTGTTTCCTTTTTCTTTATCTCATCCAGCCGTTCCTGCTTCATCTCTTCCGTCAGCAATACTTGCTCTGCCTGATAGGTGCGATAAAGCTCATCTACCTTTAATTGCATGTCTTCTATTTCTTTCTGCCATGCAGCCGATAATTGATCTATCTCGCCTTGCGCTTTACCATATTCAGGCATCTTGCTCAACACAAAATCGGAATCAAAGTAACCGAACTTCTGTGCAGAGACAAAATTCAGGCCGAAAAGAAGAAAAAATGTTGTGGTGGCAAAAAACCTCATTTTCTATCTGATTTGCTGACCAATAGTAAAGTGGAATTGTGAGCCGCTCTTCTGAGTGGCTCCCGGTAATGTGTCAAATCCATAAGCCCAGTTAAGTCCAATTAAACCAAATGCCGGCATAAATATTCTGGCTCCAACACCTGCCGACTTATACAACTGAAACGGATTATGCTCCTGGTAATTGTTCCAGTTATTACCTGCCTTCCGAAAATAAAAATCCATATATCGTTGCTGACTGGCTGGTAGAAACCGGATAACGAAGTTCCATTCCAAACTTATTATAGGCAATCCCTCCCTCAATACCAGAGATTGTTGTTTACCCCGTTCGCATAAAGAGGTGGTGTTACCTGATTATTCGGATATCCTCTTAACCCAATGATTTCCTGACCCAACACAAAAGAATTAAATCCACCGGCCAAACCATCACCACCCATCACGAATCGTTGGAATGGTCCAGGGTTCAATTTTTGTTGTACGTACCAATAAATCCAAAGTGTGCTTTTGTTTCCAACACCAGACTTCGGCCATCTGGTTTATCACTTCCTATTAGTTTCAAATAATATTTAAAATCAAACATCCACTTATGCAATTCCGTCCATTCATATCGTGTGTCCTTATCCAATAAATAACTCGGATCACGCCACAGCGAATACGGTGGTGTTAAACTCAAGCTTAGTGAAATTGTTGACCCCGTAGATGGATACATTGGATTATCAATACTATTCCGCGAGAGCGTTGTATTGAACATGATCTCCTTCGTTTTACCAATTTGCGGTAATATGGGCGAATTGAAATAGTTACTGTATTTATAAACCAGGAATGAAAGAGAGTTGGTAAGTACAAAATAATTGTCAGGCCATTCCAGTCTGCGTCCTAATCCAATGGTGATACCACCTTGCTTCAATGAAGTGTTATCAGTGAACTCATAGCTTTGGTTGGCCAATCGTGAAATCGACTTATTTAAACTTACGGTAAGTGAATTTGGCTTTCTTCCTCCTAACCACGGCTCTGTAAATGAAAGGCTATAACTCTGAAATGATTTTCCGTTTGCCTGCGCCCGAACCGACAGTCGCTGACCATCACCAACCGGAAGCGGTTTCCACTTCTTCAGGTTGGGCACATTGCGCATTGAAAAGTTATTGAACGAAAGTCCTACCGTTCCAACAAATCCATAATATCCTCCCCAGCCTCCTGATAATTCAATCTGATCATTTGATTGCTCTTCCACTTTCCATTCAATATCTACGGTTCCATCGGCATATTGGGACGAATATCCTGTTCAATTTTCTGAGGATTGAAATAGCCCATTTGCGAAAGCTGCTGTTGGGTTCTGATCAAATCGGATCTTCTGAATTTCTGACCTGGAATGGTGCTTAGTTCTCTTCTGATTACATGATCATTGGTTCTCTCATTTCCACTAATAATTACTTCATCAATGGTAGCCTGGTCTCCTTCACGCACACGCATTTCAATGTCAATGGAGTCTCCCGACCACAGCCACTTCTACCGGCACCACCTGAAAAAACAGATATCCATCATCCATATACAATCCACTGATATCTGCACCTTTTGGATTGAAGGTGGTCTTCTTATCAATCATCTCATTGTTATAAACATCTCCTTTATTGATGTCCAGAATTTTATTCAATGTATTTGTGCTGTGTATATAATTACCTACCCAGTTAATGTTGCGGAAGTAATACTTTCTTCCCTCATAGACATTGATAATCACATTAATATTTTTATCATCATGATTAACAATTGTATCCGAAATTACTTCTGCATCACGATAACCTTGTGAGTTGTAGTACTCAATCATTCTTTGCTTATCTTCTTCATATTCGGACCGAATAAATTTTGATCCGCAAAGACATTTAGCTTAATATTCTGATTAATAAATTTCTTTATATCGAGCGAGTCACGTTACGGCTTGATTCCAGTGCGGGCTTTATTTTACCTGGCTTAAACGTTAAAGCTTCACTAAGAATAGCTCGGTGAATATTTATCCTTGCATGCTCTTTCGTTTTCTTTAATCCTGCTTTTAAGCTTAGCATCATCAATTTCATGATTGCCTACAATTTGAACCTCATTGATTCGTACCTTTGACTTGAGGTCTACATCTATCTTTAGCTTCACTCCACCACGACTCAGCGTATCAAACTCCTGAACGATTTTTACTACTGTATTCAGGAATCCCTTTTTTACAAAGTGTTTCTTTACACTTAGTTCTGCATTTCGTATGGTGGCATCATTTACAATCTTGCCTTTTATGAGACTCAAGATCTTCTTTCAACGCTGTCTGGCGTAGACTTCTTGATGCCTACAAAATAAAATTCAGTCAGTCGTGGGCGTTCTGCTAAAATATCTCACAGGTATACATTGGTGCCCTCTATTTTTTGAACAGAGATGGTACATCACCAATCAACCCGTGCTTCCAGAGTTTTCGAATAGCTCCGGAAATCCCATCGCCGGAATTTTTATTTTGTCTCCTATCTTCAGGCCCGTGAGGGAGATCATGGCTTTTATCAAGACATTGAGCCAGTTACCTTGTCGAGTACGTTTAACCCGTAACTTCAATTCCAGCAATGGTGTATTCTTGCGGAGCTGCATAGTTCAGTTGGCTCATTCGCAGAAGTTTGCGTTTGTCCACGTTGGATCTAAACTGAGCCACCGCCTCTTGACTTACCAAAAAATCAGGAGTCCCGTAAAAAATAAAATTCTCTTCATTCGATATTAGCAGTTGGGTCCAGCACTTTTCCAAATCTTCTTTCTCTCTTTTGATATGCACAAATGGCCTCATACAAATTTTCCTTTCGAAAGTCTGGCCATAAGGTAGGTGTTATAAATATTTCGGTGTAGGCAATTTGCCAAAGTAGAAAATTGCTTACTCGTAGTTCTCCACTGGTTCGGATCAATAACTCCGGATCCGGAACCCCGGCAGTTTTTAAATGTTCAGCAAAATAATGCTCATCTATTTCCTCTGGTTGTATCAATCCTTTCTTCACTTCTTCTGCTAATTTTTTTGCAGCCTCCACAATCTCCCATCGTCCACTATAATTGAGCGCCAATTGAAGTGTTAATCCACTATTGTTTTTTGTTGCTTCCATGGCTTTCGCCAAATTGTTTTGACAGTCTATCGGCAAGTGACTTATATCGCCAATGGTTTGGAGTTTAACCTGATTTTCGTGAAGGGTATTAATTTCCTTTTCAAGTGTATTCACTAATAACTCCATTAATCCATCTACTTCCTCTTTTGGTCGGCCCCAGTTTTCAGTACTAAAAGCATACAAAGTCAGGTACTTCACTCCCAGCTCACCACATCCTTCGGTTACATCCTTCACTGCCTGAATTGCATTCCGATGTCCGAAAATACGGGCCGCACCCTTTGCCTTTGGCCCATCGTCCGTTGCCGTCCATGATAACGGCAATATGTTGAGGCAAATTATTGAAGTCTATATTTTCTTTAAGTGAAGCCACAAGGCGGCAAAAATAGCCTTTTTTTCAAACTTCTACATTACATTTAAGCTTCTGAACCCAAGTATCTTAGGAACTTAAAGGATGCATGGGAAATACGAATAAAGTTGAGTATTTAGACGTTATTATTTAGCGATAAGGACTGCCGGGGCAGGGAATATCGTAAAAAGTGTAGGTGAGTGTAATTCCTGTAAAGAAATAGTTGTCGTAATCAAAGGCATTCCCATACTGATAATTCTTAAAGGCCGGATCGCCATCAGATACATTATCGAGGTAATCGAAGAAAGTTTTTCGGATGCCAAATTCAAAGGCAATATAATATTTGGGATTAAGCACATACTTCATGCCGCCTCCAAAAGGGATTGCAATCTGAACATTGCTGTACTCAGCGGTTTTCTGTTGCACACCTGAAATACCAAATAGCCCGGCACCGGCAAATAAGTAGGGAGTAAATCGTAGTTTTCTTTTGCTATCGCGCCAGTCTAAAAAATGATACTCAAAAGTGGCAGCGGCTTCTAATAAAAATAAATCGAAGGATGCCGCACGTGCCGTGGCAAAGGCATCGATTGGTTTGCGGGTGTCGTTTGCTCCTATTTTGCCCGCGGTAATGGACGTGCGCGCGCTTACAACATTGCTGATGTTTGATCGATAAAAAACTGTGGCTGCTGGTTTTGAAAAAGCAAGATTATAGGTACGAACCAAATCTCCGGTATAATTAAAGGTCCCTAATCCGAAGCCAACCTCTGAGCGTTGACCAAGCATTTGTTGCGCTTGTGTGCCCCCGAAAACAACTAATAGTAGTGTTGTTAAAACAACATTTCGGAAGCTATACATTGCTATCTGAATTTAGCTTTGTGAAAGGTTGCTCCCAGGATGTAGGTAAGGCGAATAGTAGTAACCATATAAATATCGCGATCACTTTTGAACCCCTGACGTTATCGGGAAACTCGCGACCATAACCAGGTATTGTAGAATATGTTTGCCCATTTCTGGCTACATAACTTTGTAGTGGTGGAAGTTCACTTGGATGGCAATTCATTACTTCGATAAGACATGGCGCGTGCCAGATTATTATCGAATACACCCAAATCAACATAATTTTCACTTACGTCATCCAGATAATCTGTAAATGTGTAGCGGAAACCAATATCAGCCCACAAATCCATTACTTCGTTTAATCTAAAACGGGCACCGATACCAAATGGTATTGCTGCCTGAAGTTTGCTATAGGGTTTAATTCCGCTGTTGACATCTGTTAGGCTCCAGCGTTGCGTATTGTCCTTCAGTTCCTAACGGACGCAGATCAACCCACTCGCCTGCACCTACTCCCAAAGGTTCACCATTTAGTCCTGATGCAGGGGCCTGCGCTTGTGGATTATGTAAAAACCCCGCAATACCAATATAAGCATAGGGGGTCCACTTCACACGGCTGATATACGTTGCATCATTTTCAAATAAATCAAAGTAGGCCACCAAGGAAAGTTCTTTAATCCTGTTTCTAAACGATAAGTTTCTTTGATAGCGATATTTTCCGTTTTCCTGATCACTAAAATC
>CAWFDB010000012.1:0-121964 GCA_963814575.1 uncultured Bacteroidota bacterium
GGTAGAGTCTGCCCTGGAGTTTCTTCGCATCTGTGAAGATCTCAACTATTACGATATCGTGCTTTCCATGAAGGCAAGCAATACTCAGATCATGGTGCAGGCTTATCGTCTGCTGGTGCAGAAACTGGATGAGGAAGGATTTCAGCCTTATCCATTGCATCTCGGTGTTACCGAAGCAGGTGATGGCGAAGATGGACGCATAAAGTCATCCGTAGGAATTGGAACCTTGCTGGAAGATGGTCTCGGAGACACGATCAGGGTTTCACTCACTGAAGAGCCTGAAGCAGAGGTTCCCGTTGCAAAAGAACTGGCCGATCGGTATGTGAACAGAACCACTTCAGCGATCATCCCTGAAGTTAAAACGTATCCGATCAATCCTTTCTCCTATACACGAAGAGCTACCCATGAAGTTATTAATATCGGAGGTCATCAGGTGCCACGTGTTGTAGCTGATTTTTCTACGAAAGGAAAAGTAACTCCTGCATCTTTGTTTGCGCTGGGATATCATTATTCAGTGCCCCTGGATAAATGGAATATCACGGACATGGCTTGTGATTATATCTTTCTGGGCGATAATACGATCGACTTTGAAATACCAGGCACACTGGGTTTGATTTACAATCATGCCACGTGGCTTTCACAAAAACATAAAGACCGCAGTTATCCTTTTGTTAAGCCTGAAGATTATCTGAAAGGTGTGGAGTTATCACCGAATCTTAATTTCATCTACACCCAGTTAAAAGATATTAACGACAGGTTTGTTGATAAGCTAAAGCACGATGCCACTGCGGTTTTGCTCATCGATACCTATAACAGTCATGGCATGGCCGAGCAACGCAGATTGTTTGTTGAGTTGACTGGAAAGGGAATGCAAAGTTCCTGTAATTACAGGACGTGCCTATGGCGATCTTACATCAGATCAGTTACAACTGTATGCTGCCACCGACATAGGAGGTTTGTTGATAGACGGACTAGGTGATGGAATTTTTATTGCTGCCGAGCGTTGTGGTTCTGATAAAATGGTGAATGAGACCGCTTTTAATATTCTTCAGGCTACACGCACACGCATTTCAAAGACAGAATACATTTCGTGCCCATCCTGTGGCAGAACTTTATTTGATCTGCAGGAAACAACTGCCAGGATTCGCTTTCGTACAAGCCATCTGAAGGGAATTAAAATTGGTATCATGGGCTGCATTGTAAACGGACCTGGTGAAATGGCCGATGCCGATTATGGTTATGTGGGTTCCGGACCGGGCCGGATTACCTTGTATCGTGGCAAGGAAGTAGTGAAGAAAAATGTGCCCGCACCACAGGCAGTAGATGCGCTGATTGATTTGATAAAAGAAGACAGTAACTGGATAGAACCTCAGCTAATAGCAAATAATTAACCTATGGAAAATCAAAGCGGAGCAGGAGAGAAAAAGAAATTGTCGGTACGAGAGTTTCTTTCACTGGGAGAGGTAGGCGGTTATTTCTTTCGTAAAAAGGATCCATCCAGGCCATCCAATATCAATCTTAAATTGATGCATGGTATCAATAAGATTTCCATTGCCATATTCCTGGCGGCTGTCGTATACATGATTCTGAAACGAATTATTTGAACATTGAATCATTCAGAAGTTTCTGCCTTTCCAGAAAAAGGTGTAACGGAAGAATTTCCGTTTGATGAAAACACCCTCGTCTTTAAAGTAATGGGTAAAATGTTTGCCCTTACTGACCTTCAATCTTTTGAAAGTATAAATCTGAAATGTGATCCTGAAATGGCTGTTCAGTTGCGAGAACAACATGCTTCGGTATTACCAGGATATCATATGAATAAGAGACACTGGATCACCGTATTGATGGATGGAAGTGTGCCAGACAGCTTGATCAGGGAATGGATTGAAATTTCCTATGGACTGATTGTAGCTCATCTGCCTAAAAGTAAAAAAACAGAGTTGGATAGATTATAGTCTGATTATCAGTATTTTATTGTATTTATTTATACTTTCGTATTACTTAGGTTAATTATCTATTTTTGTTAATTGTGATCATCCGTTTGGAATGACCAGGACCCTACTCACGTGTGTAACCATTCTATTGATGCTGAGTTCGTGTACTCAGCGTGTGGTGTGTCCTGCCTATCAGAGCGCATTTATTTTTGATAAGCCTACTGCCAGGGAAAAGTTTGTGTATTACAATGAAAGCACAACTGCATCGAAGGATATCATGGCTTCCAACGGCAAAACAATAACGCTGCCGCCACGCGACTCTACATGGTCTAAAAGCACAGTGCTTCAAGGTCCGGCATTACCAATGGTGAAGCGCGTTAAAATGGACAAGTATTTATTGCTTCCTGAAAAAACCTATAAGAAGGCCATGAGGTCTTTGCAAACTGTTGAGATGAAGCAGATACTTCCTAAAAAAGGAACTGATTCTCTGGATATAAAAGCTGCACTGGACAGCGCGGCAAGAAGCATTACCGATACCCTTACCGTGCAGTCAGTAAAGGAAAGTCCCAAAGAGGTTGACAGTGTTTATACCATTACAAAAACCAAAGAGAAATACAACATGGATCAGGATATATACATGTGGTACTTCCGGCAGATGCTTGTGTTACCTGATGTGCGCGCTGCCATGCAACAGAATAAAGAGGTAGCTGAACAGAAGGAAAAGAAACAAGGATTTTTCAAACGGCTATTTGGAAAAAAAGACAAAACAAAGCAGGCTGCAGAATCTGTTGAGGAAGATGAAGCGGCTACCGAAGCCACTGAGGTGAAAAAGAAGAGATCACTTAATCCATTCAAAAAGAAAACTCCAAAGCCTGCTACAGATGATCCGGCAAAAAAAGCCGAAGATGATGAAGAGAAGGATGATGGGTTCTGATACGATCAGTCGAAAAGGGTAAGGTTACCATACTGATCAGATGGTGGTGTAGGAGTGATTAGACTCGGGCCATCTTTGTCAATCAAATTTATAAGAGGAGAAACATTATATCCTTCCAGTAATTCGACCGGAATATATTTTAAGAAGTGAAATCAGCTGATCGTCTGATGAACTTTTATCCAGCCATATTTTCTCGGCATCCTTCGAAAAAATTACCGGCACTCTTTCAGTAATTTCTGAAATCCATTTTTCCGAAGGTACGGTGATGATTGAAAAGGTATGAAAGGAATTTCCTTCATGGTCATCGTATTCCTCCCATAATCCGGCAAATGAAAAAATCTCTTTCGATTTCATGATAATCCGCCAGGGCACATTGGTTTTCTTACCTACTTTCTTCCAGGCATAAAACCCATCGGCAGGTACCAGGCAGCGATGTGTTTTAAGATTTTTTTTCAATACCGGCTTATCTTTGATGAGTTCTCCCCGTGTATTAATGATTCTTTCTGCTATAGTCTTATTTTTTGACCATTGAGGCGCTGTGCCCCAGTAGAAATAAGAAAATCCCTGCGGACTTTCGTGTGTAATCACTGGCAGCAATTGCGAGGGGGCAGCGTTGTATCGGGGTTTGTAATTTTCAGGCTCTTCTATTTGAAAGCGGGTGGCAATCTGTTTTGCAGACGCGTGAATGGAGTAACGTTCAATCATTGATCAGAATGGATAAACTGAAGAGCTCTAAGTTCGGACCAATATAAACCATTTTGATTAAATAAGGCGAAGCCTACGTGACCTCCGCGTTTGGGATATTCAAATTTTAAATACGGGTGACTGTGCAAATGTGAGGGATAGCAATCACCACCTAGAAAAGGATCGTTCATCGCATTCACAATTAAAGTGGGTATGCTAATGGATTCAATAAACCCAAGCGAACTGCAACGTTCATAGTAATCGATCGCATTTTCAAAACCATGAATAGGGGCGGTGTAAAGATTATCGAACTCAAGCAGGCTTTTCACCATGGCAAGCGGTCCTGTATCCAGATCCGGAATTTGCCTGGATTTGTTCATGACCTTTTCTTTCAGGCTGTTGATAAAACGTTTGTTGTATACCCAGTTGGAGGACTTCGATATTTCGATGCAACTTGTATGAAGATTGAGTGGTACTGAAAAGGCAACACCTTTCTTCACTATGGCATTCAATGCCGATGCTTTTTCTCCAAGATATTTTAAAGTAAGATTTCCTCCGAGGCTAAATCCGATCAGGTTGATTTCCGTATAGCCAGTTGAAATACTGTGATTAACTACCAGGTCAAGATCATCGGTAGCACCACTGTGATAGAACCTTATGTTGCGATTCATCTCTTCACTGCACCCCCTGTAGTTCCAGGCAAGAATATCGTATCCATTAGCGTAAAAAATAGCAGCCATGCCTTTGATGTAGGATCGCTGGCTGTTACCTTCCAGTCCGTGCGACAGGATGATAAGTTTTTTTGAATCCTGTTTCAGCCAGTCGAGATCAAGAAAATCATCGTCTGGGGTAGTAATGCGTTCACGTTCATAGTCAATACCGTCCACCTTTCTGATGAGTGAAGGATAGATGGTTTCAAGGTGCTTATTGAAAAGAAGAAATGGAGGACGATATGATTTCATTAAAACAAGCGGAGTAAATCCACAGTGCAAAGTTACACACGTGGTGTTTCTTGAACCAGTGCTACCAGCCTTTCTCCTTTTTCAGATTGGTGATATGAGCCACGTGATGTTCACCATGCCAGGCATACATGCCCATCAGTGTCTTTAAAGTTACTTGTCTTTTTGTTTCCGGATGAACAAAAAAACGATCAAGGTCAGTATGGGATATTGATCGGAGTAAGATCACCCATTTTGCATGCAATGCTTTCAGAAATGAAAGTGAAATGTGCGGAGGTGATTTTGTTTCCCCGGTTTCGGCCCACAATTTTTCGAGGTATGCCTTGATAACCGGTTCGTTTTCCGTGAGGGTCCACTTGGTACGTATGTAGGCATGCATGTGACTGTCAGCAACATGGTGCACCACTTGCCTTACAGTCCAGCCACCTTCGCGATAGGCAGTGTCGAGTTGTTCATCAGAAAGGGCACTTACTGCTTCTTCCAGTTTAACTGGAAGTTCTTCCAGTTCTTTTAATGAATTCTGCAATTTCTTCCGGTGTATAATTTTCCTGTGGTGTGAATTTACCGATAGGATAACGAATGTCTTCCATGCAATTACTTGTTCAACTCTTCAACAGCTTCTTTCAGTTCCGATTCGTCATACGGCTTATTGAGTTTAACGATGTTTTTCTTTCTCTTTTTACGTACACGGATGTTGGTGAATTCAATCAATAAGGAGAAAGCCACGGCAAAGTAGATGTAACCTTTTGGGATTTCCTGATGAAGACCTTCCAGCAGCAATGTAAATCCAATTAAAATAAGAAAGCCAAGGGCGAGCACTTCCATGGAAGGATGTTGCTTGATAAAATCGCTGATCGCACCGGAAAAAAACATCATCACGAAAATCGAAACAATTACGGCAATGATCATGATCAATACTTGCTCGGGCGGTACAATTCCTACTGCGGTAAGAATAGAATCGAAAGAGAAAATGATATCCAGTAGAATAATCTGAACGATCGTGCCTGCAAATGTGACTACAGCCGCTTTTGTGACACCACCTTCCTCGTCATCTTCATCTCCCTCCATTTCATGGTTGATTTCCATGGTACTTTTTGCGATCAGAAATAATCCACCAAAACCAAGAATTAAGATCTTTGCCACTGAAGGGCATGTCATGTTCAAAAATAAAATTGGCAGATACCGTAAAGAGTGGCTCAGTAAATCCAATGATCCATGTAATACCAAGCAACAAGGCAACCCTTACAAACATGGCCAGGGCAAGACCCGTGTTGCGTGCTTTTTTGCGATGCTCTTCCGGAAGTTTATTTGAAACAATGGAAATGAAAATGATGTTGTCAATGCCCAGTACGATTTCAAGAAAACATAAGGTTAGTAAGGCAAGCCAGGTATCGGCTTCAAGGAACATTTCCATACGCTATAGACGATATTAGGATTAAATTAAAAGTTGAAATTAATTAAAGAAACTTACATTTAAAACCAGACTCTTCTAAAATTAAAATGCCTTTTTGTATTTAAAAAGGCCTTTTTATTAATTATAAAACTTACATGACCTAATTTTTCATTACGACCATAATCTTCTTTCGCAGGATGCCAGTGGTGGACGATCCAATCTCAAGGATATAAATTCCACCCGAGAGAGTTTTCAACATGAACCGTTGCGGAATTGCTGCCGGCACGAATCACACCACGTTCATGTCTGCGACCTACCTGATCAATCAGATGAAGGCTTACTTCATTTTTAACAAGGTCTGGTAATTCAATCCGAAACTCCTGGCTGGCGGGGTTGGGATATATATTGATTTGATCAGCGAATAGTTGCTCTATGCCGGTAACTAAAACAACAGGCAATGAAGCGATAGTAGCTTGCAATACATCCTTTGTTTCAAGATCCTGTACAAAACAAATAGCGGATAAATTTGCAGGGTTTATGGGTTCACTGGATTTCCATACGTAGGAAAATCCTTCTGATTCATTAGCTGAAAGCTTTGTAAGCGGTTTGCCACTGGCATCAGGCAATAGTTTGCGAACTATGAATTGACCATTCTTATTTTCCACAACAGCCATATGAACGGAGTAGCGTGATCGTGTTGACGCTACTGAACCTGGAGGTAATGCTACACCCAGTATATTTATTGTAGCATTAATTTGAATTTCATCTGCATCGATTATCGAGTTTGTAACATCGATTGTGAGAGGCGATGGCACCAATGACCGTTGATCAAAATAATCATCCGCCCACGTTGGATTATTGATCGGTCCTGAGGCAATTTGTCCCTGGCTATATGAATCAATAAATCCTTTAAAAGAAGAAGTTACACCATAGAATACTGCGCGTGCCTGTGGGGCTGCCGGATTGAAATCATATTCAATATCAGGTCCACCAAAATTCGTATGATATTCAAGCTTTATCAGGGAGAGGGGCACTGAACTGCTTTTGAAATTCTTAAAATCAGAATTAACGGTACCTGAACTGGGAGGTGTATTATTGGTGAAGTTTTCAGCAAGTACTGTGCGATTGCTATTTTGAATAATTACGTTATCCAACCCGAAACCATTGTGATAGTTGGGAAGATAAGCACCATCGATATTGCCTCCTGTACCCAAAAAGAAACGAATCCTAATAGTATTGCTTCCAAGTCCACTCAATGAATAGCGGCCCGTGCTCCATCCTGGAGTTGCACCCTGACTATCCCAGCCTTCCTGCCCAACAGCCTGCCCGATATTTCCGCTTCCAGAAAGCCCGGCAATAAAGTCGTTGTTATACCAGTTAACTCCTTTGCCTTTTTTTCCATAGGTGTTCCAGGTGGCACCGTTATCAATTGAATACTGGACGTATACACCATCATTTTTCGCCCAGGTATCAACCAGATAATCAAAGGAGATAACGGGTTTCTGTAAACCTGAGATATCCAGGCAAGGACCATTTAAAACCGAAGTTTCACTCTGGAAATAGGTTTTGTTTGTTCCTTTCAGGCCAGCTACCCATGCCTTTGCACCATCAGAAGCAGCGTTAAGTCTTCCTCCGTCTGGCTCCGTTAAATGCCAGCTGGTGTTAGGATTACTATTGGCGTTTACTAAAAAAACTTCGGTTGCCCATGCACCATTATTAGGGCCGTTGTTATTGTTTTCAAAACTTTCTGAATAGGTAAAGTTGTTGGCATTATCGAACTTAATTTTTGGCAATATGTATACCTGCTTAACTTCGGTGTTTTGACATCCGAGGCCTGAAGTAAGCACCAATGATGTTGAAAATAAACCAGCATCAGTAAATTTATGAGTTGGATTTTGAGCTGATGAGGTATTATTAGATACGTCTCCAAAAGCCCAGGTCCATCCGGTTATCGTTCTTCCGTTACTTGAATTATCAAACTGCGATCCGGCAGTATAGGTAAACACGGTGTTATCATCCTTACATAGTTGTGTAAATGTGAAATCAGTTTGAGGGATTGGACCTATCTCCTGGACTTTTACAGGTGAGGTTGCTGAGCAGCCTTTGTTGGTTGTTACCGTTAGCTGAGTGTTATAGGTACCAATGGTTTTGTAAGAATGCGATGGATTTTGTTGACTATTCTCAGGAGAGGCGGTGTTGTCACCGAAGTCCCACTTGTAGGTATAAGGAGAATAGGGAGCAGAGGGTCCACTCAGACCAGGTGTCTGGTCTGTAAATTGGGTTGGCGCTTGTGGTATGACTGAGTCAATGCAAAAGTTGGCCAAGGTAAATGCAGGTACGGGTATGGGATGAAGCAGGACTTTTAAAATAGCTGGTTGGCTCTGGCAATTATTCACAGTTTGTGTTACATAGAAATCAACTTCGCGACTTGTTGAAGGATTAAAATTATAAAAGTAAGTAGCAGGGTCGGGGCCGCTAAAAAGTATATTACTCAAGCCAGGGTTGCTGTAATAGGTTATCGTGCCTATGCCAGCTCCAACCGCCACCAATTTACTGTCGATCGTATTATCACAATATTCTACCACACCACCCAATACAAGGTTTTCTGCCGGGTTGGTGAATTTCACCGGAGGTGGAATTGGGTTAATGGTTGCCGTATAGGTTGCCACTGCGGCTGCACAGGGTGGCGTTGGGGTATCGGTAGTTAATTTTATTACCACAGTACCGGAATTCTGATCTGCAAGTGAGGGTCTGTATTTGACAGCGGTATTGAGCGTAAAGGGAGGAGTTACTACATTGTTTGTTGAATTTAAAAAATCTCCCGTTCCGGTTGTACTCCACGTTGCAATTGTTGCAGGAGCTCCAACGTTTGCTCCGGTAGTTGCGCCACTTAGGTCTACAAGATTATTTGAACCACCGGCACATATCGCTGTGCCCGCAGTGGTAATCGTAAAGCCCGGATCAAATCCTACTCTCGGTGCTGCCTTCACGCTTACAACAACTGTTGTTGATGGACTTTCGCATCCCGTAAATCCTGTACTGGCATAGAGTGTTCTGGTAAGGAAGAACTGGTAATCGTTTACAATGGTGTTATTAAAATAGGTATTTGGACTTGCCGGTGTGAAATTATCACCTTGTTGTAAAAGATTGCCAGCACCCAGAGCTGCATTGGAATACCACGAATAGGTAGTTCCTGCAACAGGCGTTGCTGTTAGTGGCGTTGGTGTACTGCCCTGGCAGACATTCAGCGGGCTGTTGGTACCAGCCAGTGAAGGTGCTGTAGGTATAGGATAAACTGTGATTGATTTTGTTATGGTGTTGGAGCAGCCGCCATTGGATGGATTGGGATCTGTGTATTGATAGGTTATCGATACAGTCTGGGGTGAGGTATTGGCATTGGGTACGTTGCTCGGATTAAAGGACCATACGTTATTAGATGGATTTGTTACACCCGATGCTGCCAGAAACTTATCTGTTGCTGGCGTTATAGGAGCTGGTGTTGCCAGAGGTACAAGATCAATGGCCGTAGCATTTACACAAGCCGAAGCAGGTAAGTTGAATGATAATGGGGGTGCCTTATAAACTCTTACGAAGGCATACTGAATGTACGGAAAATTATATGGTCCGTCAGGCAAGGCTATTCCGAAAACAGCATCTTTATAACGGGCGCCTACCCAGACACCACCGCGAGTATTTATTGAATTTGCGAATTGAGGGTTTGAAGGATCAAATGTATTATTGGTGCCGGTGATCGTTGTAAAAGCACCGGTCGTTGGCTCATAGTAAACAAATTCCTTTAAAACGTAGCTGTTTGGCAAAGCCCAGCTTAGAAATGTATTAATAGTTGCCTGAGTTACGCTAAGACCTGTTGATGAGGTACCATTAGAGCAATACTGGTTAAGGAGATTGGTGATGAAAGTTGTAACAACTGTAAAAGTTTTGGTTACGGATACCTGACAGCGTTGACCGGTGGTTTCAGTAAATGTATACGTAATCTGGTATGAACCCACACCAACAGTAGAGGGGCTGAATGTATACGTGCCTGCTGCAAACACTACGGCAGAACCTGAAAACACGCCACCTGCAGGGCTACCTATCAGTTTTACTGTGTTTGAGTTAGAACTAAATTGTGTCGTAGTAGGTACAACAGCAGGATCTCCAGTCAATTCCTGCACAGAAAAATCAACAACGGTAGCAGAGTTGGCAGCGGTAAGCGTAACATGGTTTTTTGCATCAGAGCTCGCATTGCCAGCCTGGATGGCAGTGCCACCGAAGCGCAATAGGTTTCCGGTGGTGGGTGTGGTGCCCGTATATTTAACCTGCAACCCATTGATTTCAATCTTATCCAGCGTGCTGTTACTCGTTCCGCTTATATTGTATGAAAACAATACGGTGTTATTTCCCGAATAGGAAAGGCTGGTGATTCCATTGATTTCATTACCGGTAATCGTGGGAGCAGTTGTTACACTTGTATTAAAAATAAAACCCGTTGGCAGGATGAAAGAAATACTCTGGTTATTTCCCAATGTAAAGTCTGAAGGGTCTGATTCCGAGATGGTGATGGTGGATATGGTCTGGAAATCTCCGTTATAACACATCTGCACAACGTTACCTGGTGTTACACTGGCACCTGCACTGGTAATCGCAATGCTAATGGATGTATTTACCAGACCCGAATAGGTAGCCCGCAGCACTTTGTTTCCTGCCTGGTTAATGGAAAGGTTTGTCCAGGTAAAAGTTCCGTTAACCAGGTTAGGTGTTAGTGACTGGGCACCGGGATTCAACGTACCACTTCCATTGAAAAGAGATAATGTAACCGTATTTGATCTCGATTTTTGTGTGTTGCCATTCAGATCAACGGCTGACACGGTTAAAGGACCGAAATTTGTATTTCTGGGAGCGTTGGCTAATGTGGATGGTGTAAATAATAATTGTACCGCAGTAACCTGAATTACATTTTCCCCTGAAGCAGAAGTAGTGGCACCAATAGACGCAAAGCCTGATCCTGTAGAAGCAGCATTGGTAATGGTCAGGTTAATTATTTCCTGATCAATAACCGTGGAATTAAAGGTGGCCCTGATTCTGAAGCTGGCGGTTCCGCTTTCAGAAGCTATAATGGTCGAAAGTCCGCCAAATGTAACATTGGGTCCTGAAACAGTTTGTTGCCCTCGATTTGTGCCGCTTCCATCGAATATGGCTATCTCACTGACACTTGAAAAATTACTGATATTGATTGTTACCGAAGTTAATGTTGTTGCTACACCATCACCTCCCAGATCATTTACCCTGAACTGGGCCAGTGTTTCACTGTTGGCAGAACCTCCGGTAGTTAATGGGCCACCGACTGTTTGATAATCATCATAATCAATGGAAGCTGTAGTGCCACCAATCAATGTGATGGTAGAGGTAGCATTAAAAGTGGTTGCACTGGCAGTTTTGGCGCCTGCTTTCAGATAGTTGTAAGTCGCAGCGCCAGAACCATTATAACCAAAAGGAACAAGTGTGTAACTATACTGTGTTCCTCCAGATAATCCTGTGTTGTTGTAAGAAGTAGCCACGCCAGTTGCAGTGAATACAAGCGTACTTCCATCTGCCAGCGATGCTGGTGGAGCAGTGGCATTTGAAAGTCCGGAAACATCAGGTGCTGTGCCGCCATTGCGCCTGTAAATCAGAAATCCATTTGCTGTTACCGATGTCCACGCAAGATTTATTTGTGAATTACTGAATGTAGTTGCAGTAAACGTAGCTGGCTGACCGCTGGGTGGATTTGAAAGTGTAAATGCATTGGTAGTTTTAGCGGAGGCTGTTAGATAATTGTATGTCTGGCTTTCAGAACCATTATATCCAAAAGGAACAATTGTGTAACTGTATTGGGTGCCGGCTGTAAGTCCTGTGGTGTTGTTGAATGACGTAGCAGCGCCTGCTGCTGTGTTAACTAAAGTGCTCCCATCTGTTAATGTAGCAGGTGGTGCAGTACCATTTAGAAGATCGGCTAAAACATTGGGTGCTGTTGCTCCGGTTCTTCTATAGATGAGGAAACCACTTGCCGTAACGGAAGTCCATGTAAGATTAATTTGTGAATTGCTTATAGCCGCTGAACTGAAAGTAGCTGGCTGCCCGTTGGCTGGATTTGAAAGCGTGAAGAAAGAAGATTCTGCACTGATGGCGGTTCCAACGGCATCGGTACCAAATGCAACGAAGAATATTTGTGTTGCTGCGGGAAGTGATGTACGGCTATGTGAATAAGTTCCGGCAGTGGTACCTCCCTCCGCAAGCTGGTTATCGATTGCAACAACAGGTGAAGAAATTTTCCAGGCAGTTCCCCTTGCTGTAATGCCTGATCCGGCTATGGTGCCACCCAGCGTTGCACTGGTATTGGTAATATTCGTTACTGTTGGTGAAGACATGGCAGGCTGTGCTAAAGCCCTTCCCCCTAGCAGGAAAATTACTGTTGTCACCACCAGTTGATTTATCAGAATCTTCATTGTCCCCTTCTTAGTATTCATTTTTATGCAATCAGAATCATCAATTAATTTTTCAACTCACCCTGAGAATTTGTTTTGATCAGAAACATGGAACTCTGTCCAGCCAGTGTTGCGGTACCGGCAATTAAGAATCCGCTATCATTGGTCTCGATGATATCGCCTGGCACTTCATCGCCACTCCCACCTAAATACTTATTCCATATCATACTTCCTGATGCATCTATTTTGATAAGAAAAATATCTTTGCCTCCATTGCCCCAGGTTCCATCCGCAGTAGAGGTAGTAGATCCTGCGAGGAGGAATCCTCCATCGCGTGTTGCGGTGAGTGTTACTCCCTGGTCTTGTACCAGAGAAGATGCCTTATTATTTTCATTCAAGGGTTCATTCACAGAGCCATCAAAAAAAAGCACACTGTTGTTTATAATATTACCGGTGGGATCTGTCCTGATAAAAAACATATTGGCATTGGAGCCTGCTGAACTTTGAAATGTTCCAACTATTCCAAAACCCCCGTAGTTACTTTTTATATCATTTCCGGAATAGTAATTATTCGGATCGTTTTGGCCATAGGTGCCTCCATTGACCGGTGCGGCATCGGGTTCCAGCACAGGTATTCTTAAAAAGGAAACGCCATTGGAAGTTGTCCCTGAAAGTGAAGAGGTTGCCCATATGATATTATTGTTTTGTGTGAGCAATACAGATTTTCCATTTTTATAATTCCTTGTGTTGTCCTGATTATAGGCTTTGCTCCATTCCTGGGTCAATGTTGTGAGGTTATGTGCAGTAACCTGAGTGTAGGTATTTACTGAGGGACTGGCGTAAGGTAAATTTACCGTGCTGGTTACAACCAGTTTCTGGGTATCAAATATCGTTACCGCATTTCCTTTCTGGTCTTTCCGGGCTGGGTCATTGATGGTGATATTTCCAAAATCACCAAAACTTTTATCCACTAAGATCTTTCCAGACAAATCCATGGAGATAAGCCTCATCTTGGTTCTGGTCTGATTGATCACAGATAATTCAGAAAGGTCAATTTGTACGCTGTCACCACAAATTATGTAACCTGTGGGTGTACTAATGGCCGAACTAACGGTGCCGCCTTTTATCCTTTTCCGCCACATAGTTCTTCCATTGAAATCAGTTTTGATAATGATCATACCCACCCCATCGATGCCTACACTATCACCCGCAATCAGGTATCCGTCTTCCAGTGACAACACCGCATTTGCCCGGTAGTTGCCAGTGCCTCCATAGGAAAACATAAAAGCATTAACCTGGGATGGATTGACCGAATCGAGGTTGTTACATCCAGCCATGAGCGCACAAAAACCCAGTATAAAAAATAGTTTACCGTTCATTATTTTTTGTTCAGTTTTTTGGGTTTGAAGAAATTCTGTACATACCCTACATGAAAGTAAAGAGAGTTTAAACTGAAGATCCCATCATTGATGTTATAGTCGAATAGCAATTGCTGATTATCGTACAACTTTGATAACGTGTTTACCTGGGTAAGACCATAACTATACCGGACGTCTGCAATCAGATAACCTGAGGCAATTCTTGTCCGGGCTCCGGCTCCCAGTACCAATGAAACATTTATCTTTTCGCGCTGGGGGTTTAATGAAAATGATTTAACATCGATAGATTGATTGCTCACTCTTTTTCTTTCCACACTTGTTTCAGCACTCAGTAAAAAGTCGGTGGATATTCCAAATTCTGCAAAGGGTATTATTTTTCTATTGTCTGAAATTTCATATTGAGCCAGCAAAGGGAAAGAAATCCAGTTTTGTGTTTCAGCGGCTGTTGAAATGGAATAGTCAATTGCTGCGACAACCGTACTGGCACTGCTTTCATCACCCGAACTTAAAAAGTTGCTAACCGCAGTATTTGTGAATCTTTTTTGCTGATAAAGCAATTCTCCGGTGAGTTTCCATTTTAATGTAATCGGAAGTTCCGCAACAATACCACCACCTATTCCTAATTTGGATTCGTACTTTGAACTTCCATCGGAGACTGGATTAAAGCTGGCAACATTGGGCTGAGTTATGTTAACACCAAACTTAACTCCTAATCTGAAAACAGGCTGCGTTCTGAAGGTTCTGTAAAGTGCCACAAATTCAGCAGGATCAACATCTTTATTGGGTTCAAAATACGGATTGGTATTCAATAGGGTTAACATACTTTCATCCGCTTTTTTGGGTTCTTCCAGGTAGATATTTGCCAAGGTTAACAGTTTCAATAAACCTACTTGCTCAACTTTTGAACAAGCCATTGCAGGATTTTTAAGTGACTTGGAAATCAACTCTTCCAGTTCATGCAACCGCCCCTGATCGTAGATGGACTGGGCCAGTCGTAGTGTCTGTGCGCAGGAGGTTTGTGCCAGGCTTTTATAACCAAGGATGCTGAACACAATCAGGATTACTAATTTCCTCATTGCTATTTACCTTTTGTATTGGTACTTCCTGTGCTCGATATCCCCGGATAGTTCTCACATGTCTTTTCATAGGGAAGATCTTCGGCAACTTCTGCTTCCCATTCCTCTTTCGTCATATTACGGGAAGTTTTGCTGCAGAGAATATCCTTCATTGCCTCAAAGTTGGTAGGGTAGGCGTGTATGGTTTGATCAGTAGTTAACCGTGCGGTTTCCCTGACACTGTTGATACCCACCATTAACTGGGAATCATCAGGCGTGAAGGCAACACTCCATGCCCAGTCGTGATCTTTTAAAATAACGGGTTGCTGATTGAGCTGACGGAAATTCCACAGCCGCACACTGTAATCTTTGCTTGCGGAGGCAAAGAAATTACCTGCGTGATTAAACCTGATGTCTTCAATCTGAGATGAGTGACCGGGTAAATCGCGAGCGACTATTCCGTTGCTGATCAGAAATAACTGACCATTACGGTCACCGGCAACCAGTTGCTGGCCATCGGGTGCAAATGTCAAGGCAGACAAGCCAACCTTTGAGACCTTTATGGTGGTGGCAGCATAACCTTTTCCTATATCCCACAAATAAATATTACCATCATCGCCTGCGCCCGCCAGCATGTTACCTTTGCTGTTCAGATCCAGTGAAAGGATTTTTACTTTAGATGCAATCACTTCGCGTGCCGTTGAGAGATCAGAATATTTGATACTGTGACCTGAATTGTCGCGGGCATATAATCCTTTTCCATCTGGCATGAAGTGAATATCACCCACGTCATATTTAAATCCAGAAATCTTTTTACGGTATCCGGGATTTTGCAGATCGTATAATTCTATGAAATTCGCTTCGCTGCTGGTAGGATAAAGTCCACCAGCTACCAGCAGATTTCCGTCAGGGCTGGTATCCAGTGTGTATACAAGGTAAGGTTCACCTCGTCTGGTTTCATCCATGATGGTCTCCGCCTTCCATTCGCCATTAACATAACTCCATCTGAAAATTCTGCCATCACTTCCTCCTGAGTAAATATGATTTCCTTTGCCGTGTGTTTCCACTGCGCGGGCTGCCCCATTCTTATGAGCTTCCAGACTTTTGGTGATAGGATGATCATTGTTTTTCAGGGCTGTGTATAGTCCACCATAGATATCACTATCGTAGGTATAGCCGCCATACTTTTTATTGAACAGATATGCCTGTTGTGCCACAAGGGCTTCCTTCTCAAGCGTATTGCCAAGTTCCTTTGATTTGATGGCCATAGCTTTTGCTGTCGCGAGATAGCGTTGTTTCTGAGCATCATTTCGCGCAGCAATGGCACTCTTCTCACTTACTTCAGCTTTGTCCTTTTCCTGTAATGCAATTTCCTTTTGAACCCTTGCATCTCTCTCCGCAATTTCAGCACGCTTGCGTTTTTCTTCCGCATCCCGTTGAGCATCCTGCGCAACTAAAGCCAGTCTGATGGCCTCTGCTTTTGCTTCATCTGCTCTTACTTTTGCAGCTTCTGCCTCAACTCTTCTTTCTTCCGCAATTTTTGCCTGTTTATCTGCTCTGTCAGCATTTTCATTAGCCCTTTTTTCATTTTTCTGAGCAATTTCTGCATTTCGTTTTGCTTCCGCCTGTTGCAGAAAGGCAAATACAAAAGCGATTAAAGCGATACCTGCCAGTGTACCAAACACAATGGCCGTCATGCGTGCCCGTTGAAGTTTCCGCTTCTGTTCAAGTTCTTTAATGCGTTGTTCGGTATCGAATTCCTTTTTGGAGTATTCGAGAAATATCAGGGTGCGTTCAAACGCAGGATGGTAACGCTGGCCCCATACGAGTGTGGGCTTGTGTTTAGCCTGCCAGTTGAGTGCAAGTTGCAGGTCGGGTGGTCTCCACAAACCTGCTTTGCCCACCTGGAACATAGCTGCAGCTTCCGCCAGACGCAAGTACATTTGTACAGCCTCCGATTCATCATCTACCCAGTTTTTCAATCGCACCCATATGCGCATAAGACTCTCGTGAGAGAGATCAATCATCGATCTTGATGTGAGCGGAGTGCCCCAGGCAGGGGTTATGAGCGATCTTCCCGGCTCCCGGAACTTTTCAATTACTTCGGCAACATCCGCTTCCGATACATCTGCAATGGATGCTATTTCATTTAGTCGGGTCGGTCTGCGTATGCCAAAGTTTTCACCCCGTTTTTCGGTAATGGCCTTGAACATGATTTCGCAAATGCGCTTCTGTTCTTCATCGAGTTCATCATAGGCTTCGTTGGCATGTTGCGACAATGCTTCTGACATCGTACCGATGGCCTCATAGTGTTTCAGGTCAACAGGTTCGCTATCGTAATCTTTATGCCGTGCCCAGTAACTCCAGGTGCGCATGAGGGCGTGCTGAAGAATGGGAAGCTGATCTGGATTGTCTCCCAGGTCATTTAAAAGTTGTTGCACCAGGCGTGGGGTGATCCTGGCATCACCAACTGCTACAGGACCTTCGATGGCTCTGCGCTTCTGATCGCGTGTCATCTGCGGAATCAGATAGTGACTATCGTTGATCTTGCGTGTCAGTTCAGGGAACTGCGCACAATCACCGATAAAGTCTGATCGCATGGTGATGGCTACATAGATCGGTGCATCTTCGTAATTGATAGCTTCCATCAACAGGTTAATGAATGCCAGTGATTCATTTACTGAATTGGGATCAGTGCTGTCTTTGAATCGGAAAAGTTCTTCAAACTGATCGACCAGGATCAGATAGTTGATATCTTCTTTTCTTCTGGATTGTTGTATAGCTTCAACCAGACCCAGTGAACTGCTGCGCAACAAGGTAGACACAATGGTGCGTTTAATTTTTTTGTCTTCAGGATCGGCTGTATTGTAATCCTGCGCAGTTTTCAGCAATGCTTCAGACAAGTTATCGATTGGGCCGGCACCCGGCCTGGTAACAATCACTTCCCAGTTTGGACTGCTGTCGGTAAGGAAACCTCCATATAAAATAGGAAGTACACCGCAATAAATAAAAGAAGACTTACCACTTCCAGACGGACCTATAACACCAACGAAACGGCTCTTCGAAAGTTTGAGCAGCACTTCATCACTCTGACCTTCGCGGCCAAAGAACAAATGGCTTTCTTCAATCTTGAATGGCCGCAATCCGGGAAACGGATTTTCGGTGCCTGTCAGGGTGGGGTAACCTGAAATCTCCTCTATGATTGTGCTCATTGGTTAAGTGTTAAATTCCTGTAAAAAGTTTTTTAAATTCTCCTTAGACCTTTCAGCGTCACCGGAAATAATCGTGAGGTTCTGGCTCTTGAAGTTATCGAGATTCGGATTACCTGAAGCAAGCAAGGCTTTGGCTTTAATCGGTTTCTTTCTTCCGAAGCCAGGTGCTTTTAAAAGATCAAGTACTTTCATACGCACCCACTGGTCATTGACTTTTCCTTTAAAAATGATGGCGCCATCAAAATTGCGCAGGTTGTCAATATGTTGTTTGCGTACTTCCAGTAACTCACCTTCAAATGCTGGTATCAAAACATTGAAGCCGGCTTTCTCAAGGATTTCTTTATAAGGCTTCACTTCATTATCATCGACCTTATCATGAACGAGGTATATGGATTTACCTCCAGACTCATCAAAGTGTTTGCGGTCATGTGAGTCAAGGAGTTCTTCACGTATGATGTTTTTAAAATCTTCGAGCGGATTTTGAAGAATCTCTGCGCCTTCCTGTGCCTCGGTGTCGCGTTTTAATGTTTCGATGAAAGCTTTTTGTTTGTCGCTTGCGTTTTTAAGATTTTGAGCGATCCAGATAAGCCGTGAAAACTCTTGATTGTTTTTTCTTTTGGCCATGGAAGTTTCAGCGGCAAGTTTGTTCTGAATATCTACGATGGAGCGATCAGCACCGTCAGGTATTTCGCCATAGGCACTCCCCACAAGGTGAATGGAAAGGCTGCAATCTTCAAGATCTCTTCTTACCGCACGTTCTACTTCATCCAAGCTGGCAGGCAACGTACTTTTTGGGAGAACGATATAACCATGGCGTTGCAGTTCGCGCTTGATGATATTGCGCTGTACGGAAATATCATGACCGGTTTCTGCGAGGAAGATGGTTTTGCGTTTATATATATTTTTTACTTCGGTTCTCAGGTCTCCTTCTTTGAGAATCATGAGTGCTTCATGAATGTCATAGGCAAGATCGACCATTTTCATCCAGTATTGTTTCTCCGCTTCCTGGCTGAAGAAATCAGAATATTCTTTCATCATTCCGGTTTCGGAATCGAGCTGATACATTTCATAACCGATCAGATCGCGAAGACGTGGAGGTTGTTCTTGCGCAGAGAGTGGGGATTTAACTACTTTAAATACACGATTGATTTTTGAATCAGCAGACGCTTTATAGAAAGTCTCCAGGTTATCCAGGCAACGACCTGATTGCTACAAAATCTTTCGTGAGGATAGCAACCAGAATAGCAGCATTGTCCAGTGAAGGTGAGGTGACGATATCAAATTCTGATTTCAGGACAATGTTGGGTTTCGATCCCAATACCTGCAAGAGCATCAACTCCAGAAATTTTTTGAATTGTGAAACCCAGCCTTGTTCGCTTTTTTTGCCGGTTTCATTGTCTTTCTCTGAAAAGGTGATTAAAACATCAATATCGAATGCCATGGTGGTTAGGGTTATACAATTTGTTTGTTTCCTTTTTCGGTAATATTATGAATGAGGCCCTGGGCAAGTTCATGATGGCTCGCCAGCACAAAATAAAAGTCGACAAGATTTATTCTGAAGATGACACTTCGGTCAGTAGCTTGTATTTCAGTAATGACGGGTGTCGGTCCTTCTTGAAAGAGATCTCCAAAAACATCTCCTGGTCTCATTGACAATACTTCTTCGTTGCCATTTTTCAAGATTGCTTCTCCATGCGCCATTATTAAAATTGGCAAGTCGCTGGTTTCTGTGATAGGTAATTTTTCTCCTGTTTTTAATGTAACAGGCTGAATTTTGTCGGCAAGATCACTCAATGCTTTTCCCTGTATGCGATCAAAAACGGGTATTCTCCTGATCAGCAAAACCATTTCAATGAACAGGAAAAATCCATCATCAAGACCATCCAGTAATTGGTTGTTTTCAATGGATGAATCAAGGAAACGCTTGTCGCGGTATGGCAAGTCTTTCAGATATGGTTTCGTAGGCTTTGCGCTCTTTGTTATAAATGACCCAGGCGGTTGTCTCCTGCAACAATTTGTCAGTATTGAACATCTGGCTGATAAGTCCGCGGCTTACGCGAAAATCGGGCATAAAGGCAGTTGCATATACTGCACACACCTTTGTCCAGCGGTTATTGTAATTAAAATCGCGATTGAGAATGTAGTTGATAACCTGTACCGGGTTGTAGCTTTCCCTCGGGAAAAATACCTGTAGTTTCTCGAGCTTGTGGAATGTTGATGAGTCATCGAGCAGTGGTATCAGTTTTGGCTTCAGGTCCTGATCAACAAACAGATCCAGCAGTTCCATGGCATACTGCACGCTGTCGGGTGTGCCTGTTTCCACATTTTCTTTTACAAGTTGAACTGATTCGGGATCATAGAGCAGTGACAAGAGTAAGTTAATGTGATCATAATTATCCCTTATTTCTTCACGGAGAGCTTCTTTCAGAAAACTGAAGTGAGGTTCGTCAGTCAATTCATCGAGTGCAGCGAGATTCCACAGTGTCTTGCTCATTTCAACGTCCAGCAAATCTTTGACTACCAGCTCTTCGCGTCCGGTTGCCCGATAGTTGATATAGCGCAGTGAATAAAGAATTTGCTTAACGATTCGTTTATCCGGATAGTCAATTTTTTTCCATAACATCTGTAAACTTTCCTTGCCGGGAATGTGGCCCATGATCTGAATAAGTTTTAGCATCACCAGATCGTTTTGTCCTGATTTGTGAAATGCTGCTTCAAGGTAGGGGAGCACCGGCTCACCTGCATCCTTCAAAGCGGCTGCCGCCTGATGCGCATAAAGAGGAGAGGATAGCAACTCAATAAGAACACTCCAGGTTTCAGGTCTTTTTACTTTGCGCACGGTAAGCAAAGCTTCATTGCGAACCTTGGGGTCTGGGTCGCGCATTAATTCAAGTAAAATGAAAATTGTTTTCTGGCTGGTGAGTTTTCGCATCAACTTGGCAGCCAGCAGTCGATCTGACTGTTTCACGGATTTACTGATCTTCATCAGTTTTTCTGCTGAAATGGAAAGTAAGTCGCTGTCCTCTGCTGCACCGGCTGCCTGAATGGCGAGACCCTTTATTTCATTATTGCCTCCCGATTGGATACCAAGTTGCTGGATTTTATTCAGGGCAAATTGTCGTACCCGATTCAGTTTACTATCCGCCAACATAAGTAAAGAGGTTTCAAATAGCGCAGGTTCAAGTTTTTCCATCAACTTTAACCCATAGATCACTTTTTCTTCGGCAGTGCTGTTAATTTCTTTTTCAAGCACGCTGTCCATCGTGTATTCTTTGGTGATGTGGCTTTTTACGGCAGATTTATTTTTAACCAGGGATTCCTGCAGGGTATTACGATAGCCATGAAACATTCGGCTTGTAACGAGGTACCAGATGACCAGCACCGGCAGCGTAAAAAGTGTGATGGACAACACATTAAACATTTCGAACTGATTGATCAGTACGATGAGTCCCCCCGCTATAGCACTTGCCAGTGCAGTTACAAAGCCTTCAATCTTGGTTTGTGCGTCTATGTTGATTGATTTATCAATGGGAACATAATAGAATTTGAATGTGGGAGTGTCCAGCGCATCCCGTAAGGAGTTTATAAACAACTTACTCATGGCAACGGCAATGAAGAAAAATACGATTGTCCCCTTATCACCGGTAATCATATCATATCCAAAAAACCAGCCTAACCCCAGTGCGGATACGGTGAACAGAATCAATATGAGTGGGTTGATAATCAGCGATACACGCAACCCATAATCCTGGTTGATACGGTCGGTGGCCAATGTTGTGAAAAGGAAACTGACTATGACCACCGTTGCTTCAAAGTAACTCAAAAAGTAAGGAAGCTGCGTGCTTTCAAATTGTATGGTAGTGGCGTTGAAGAATGAAAAATCAACAAAGCGAAGGGCCACCAGCGAAACAATTATAAATGACGACAGCAGCATAATGTATCGGTTGCCGAGAAACTGAATAACCGATAATTTCTTAATGTCTGATTCTGATTTAATAACGGTTCGTCCTTTTGTGAGGTATCTGTTTGCCAGCACGATAAACAGGACTAAATAGCTTATGATACTTATCAATCCTATGGTATACAGGGACTCAATTTCAACTCCATTGGTAAGTAAAACGGGGATTGTGAAGAATGCCAGAATGGAGGCAAACATGGTTCCCAGATCGACACTACCAATAATCCGCTTGGCCACCCTCACATTGAACATCCGGTTGAAAGCACCCCAGAAAACCAACTGAGTGATAAAGGTGAAAGGAAGGATGAGCATGAAACCGAAACGATAAAGACTATCCTCATCCGCAACGTAAGGTTTTCCAAACTCGATGAACGCGGTAAGGCCAATCACCAGAAGAAGATTAAAAATTGCCAGCGCAATAAAAGAGATACGGCCTTGCAATAAGTTATACAAAGAGGTGATGCCCATGCCTATCAGCCCAGAATAGGCCAGCGCTTTAGGAAGCTGGAATCGCTCATCAAAATGTTCAAGGAAAAGGGATTGAGAGGCTACCGCTACTGTGGCCAGAAACAGACCCATTAGGAAACTCATCACTAAAAGAAGTGACACTGGCCCTTGTTCAGAGGGCTCAACATCGAGCAGTTTCCATAGCTTTTCAAGCATGGGGTTTGGGGTTTAACAGATAAATTTGAGGTATTTCAAAGAAAATTCCTATTAAATACAAGGTTCACCCTGATTGAATTAATAGCTGATTTCTAATAGGTTAAGGAAAAGTCAGAAGATCTGGAGTCAGATATTTATCGAAAATTCAGACAAAAAAGGCCCATACGAGATCAAAAGCCTGATTTTTACTATTTCACAATCCTGTTGATAATGACAGTATCGTAGGACTAAATCAGGAAGTGGGGCACGTTTTACTTGCCCGTATGGTCTTTCTTTTATTTGGAAGAACCATGAAAGATGAGCGAACTATCACCAAAACTTAAGAATCGATAGTCATTTTTAAGGGCTTCATCATAAATCTTCTTCCAGTCACTTCCGACAAATGCAGCAACCAGCAGCATAAGCGTAGAACCGGGTTGGTGAAAATTGGTAATAAGTGCCTCAGAAACTTTAAAGGTATAGCCAGGCATGATCATGATGGATGTTTCTCCGGAAATTGAATCAAGGTTTTCATTTTCCATTTTCCTTTTCAGGATGCCTCGAGTGCTGTCGATCGGGGAACATCGAGATGGCAACTCGTAAGGATCAAATTGTGTAATTTCAAATGCTGCCTTGGGATCTGTCAGATAATTTCACTCCATACCAGTAAATGCTTTCCAGTGGTGCGCATGGAGGTGGTGCCAACGGCTACAGTTGAACGTGATGCAAGCAACTCTTTGATATTTGTCATAGTCACAATTATCTGCTCGCAATGCATGGGATGTTCAACGGCATTTGCTCACTTTCACCGGCTGGAAGGTGCCTGCACTTACGTGGAGGGTAAGAAATTCAATCTTGTGCCCTTGTGTTTTTAATTCGTTCAAGAATATGGTTTGTAAAGTGCAATCCTGCCGTAGGTGCAGCAACTGCCCCTTCGTGATTTGAATAAACCGTTTGGTATCGAACCCGATCACTTTCTTCTGCCGGTCTTTTCAGGTAGGGAGGCAAGGGGGTGAGGCCCGCTCTGGGAGATAATTTCTGCAAAGGTTAATTCAGCAGGTGTCCAGTTGAATTCTACAATTCCAGCTTCTCGATCAATTAGTCGTGGCACTGATAGAACAGATTGTTGAATGCTTTTTGTCAAGTGTGGCTCCTGTCTGGCCAGCGTTTCAGGTTTCCAATCGTGCAAACCCAACGATTGGATTGCTTTGATTCCATGGCCAGTCTGAACAAGCGTGGATGGGCCAGACACTGGATTCAATAGAAATAATTCGATGGTGGCCCCGGTATCTTTTTGAAAGAATAATCGGGCAGGAATAACCCGGGTGTTATTGAAGAAGAGCGTGCTGTTGGGAGGTAAAAAGGAAGATAGCTGATGAATTTTGAATGTTGATTTTGCCATCCTCATAAACAAGCAGTTTTGATTGATCCCGCTCAGGCAATGGATATAAGGCTATTCGTTCAGGCGGCAACTCATACCAATAATCTTTTATCAGAATTTCCTTTTCCATAGAAATAAAGATCCAAAGTTAGTAGTCATGCAGGAATCAGACTGATCATATCTATTTTTGATAACCTATTTCTTCCTTAATGTCTTTACAAGCGAGTTTCGTAAGCGAATATTCAACTTTCTCATTTGACGCACGCACCTCACGTGGCTCCATGAAAGAGAAGGCATCGTGGTTTATAAGAATCTGGGATAATGAATCACCAGAGATTAATGGAGTTGGTGAATGCGGTCCCTTGCCGGGATTAAGTCCAGATCATACACCTGAGTTAAATGAAATACTGGAAGGTTTTATCAGCAGGTTTAACAATCATGTCACTTGAAATAGCTCCACAGTTCACAAATTTAAATGAACTTAATGCATTCATATGTTGAATCGCTGGGCGATGAGATTGTTAAGTACCCCTCTGTTGTATTTGCTTTTGAAACAGCCCTTCTTGATTTATTGAACGGAGGTAATAAAGTCATTTTTCAATAACTCCTTTATGTGAGGGAACAGCCGATACCTATCAATGGATTGATCTGGATGGGCGGACTGGATTTCATGCTTCAGCAGATTGAAATCAAGATTCGGGAAGGATTCAGGTGTATAAAATTGAAAGTAGGAGGTATCGATTTTGAAAAGGAGTGTGATGTCCTTCAATATATCCGCAGAAAATATTTTCGTGATAACATTACCATCCGCTTGGATGCCAACGGAGCATTTAAGCCTGCGGATGCTCTTCTACAAGCTAAATGAATTAGCAAAGTTTGATGTTCATTCCATCGAACAACCGATTAAACCAGGATCGTCAGAAATGGAAGAATTATGCCGCGTTTCACCTATTCCAATCGCGCTGGATGAAGAACTCATCGGAGTTAATGATGCGTCAGAAAAAAGGTCGATTTGATTACCGCGTTAAAACCAGCTTTTATCATCTTGAAACCCACCTTGCACGGTGGGCTTCATTCTTGCCAGGAATGGATTCAACTAGCTGAAAAACAAAACATTGGATGGTGGATCACTTCTGCACTTGAATCAAATATCGGGTTAAATGCGATTGCCCAGTTTACAGCTCAATATCCCACTACCTTACCGCAAGGCTTAGGCACTGGAATGTTATATACTGATAATATAGACTCCCCTTGATCTGTAAATCAAGGGCTTTCTTTCTTATGAAAGTGATTTTAGTGGGGAAACATTGAAATAAACTAAAATATTTAGTTTAATTATTTGAATCAGTCAGCTTAATGCATTTATTTAGCTAAAAATATTAGCTAATGGATGCACTAAAACTTAAAATTCAAAGCAAAAAGCTTAATTCTGGTCGTTATCAGGTTAATTTTTCAGACTGATGCATATAGCTGTCAGCTATTACGGTTATTTATTGGCCGAGCCTAAGACTTCTGTGACAGAGATTATCGAAAAGATCAGCCGGCATCTTCAGGCCTTTAATAATGAAGAGCGATATTTTCAGCGCAATCTTTTTTCTTTGGGAAGTCGCAACAGTCAATTCAGGCAGAATTCTCATTTTTAAAAAATAGTTATGGTAAAGCTTAATGAAAACATCCGTGTATTGCGCAAAAAGTTGTCGCTCACGCAAGATCAGTTTGCCCAGCAACTGGGAATTAAGCGTTCACTGATTGGTGCCTATGAGGAAGGCAGGGCAGAACCAAAATTGGAGTTGCTGCAGAAGATGGCGGAAGTATTTTCAATTTCCGTGGATGATTTGATCGGAAAAGAATTCACATGCCGAATCAGTGATACCAGATAAGAAATTTGTGCGTGGTAAAGATGTGGTGGTGGTAACGGTTGATTCATCCGATCGCGATAATATTGAATTTGTGCCTCACAAGGCCGCAGCAGGTTATATGAATGGCTATGCCGATACAGAATACGTAAAGGAATTGCCTCATTTCAGTTTGCCCATCTTAAAGCAGGGCACCTATCGTGCATTTGAAATCTCGGGTGACTCCATGTTGCCGTTGTTGCCAGGCACGATTGTGATTGGCGAATATGTAGATGACTTACGCAACATTAAAAGTGGAAAAACCTATGTGTTGGTTACTCAGCGTGAAGGCATCGTTTATAAGAGAGTATTTAATTACCTCGATGAAAATGGAACGCTATTTCTCGTTTCAGACAATCGGCAGTATGCGCCTTATCAATTAAGTCGGATCAGATGTCATGGAAGTCTGGATGGCGAAGGCGTACATCAGTGTTCAATTCCCAGATGTTGCTGATAAGCAGGATATTTCTGTGGAACAATTGGCAGGAGTGGTACTGGATTTACAGAAAGAGATTTTTCAACTCAAATCAAAGAAATAAACTTAGCGGTTTACCTACCCTGATCCTCTTCCGTAATGGAAGAGGTGGGGAAGGAGTTTTTATGTTAGCTTTTTGTCAAATCGATTGTCTTGATTTTATTTATTTTTCCGGTCTCGGTGTTAATAAACCCTGAAACATAATGGATTGATTTGGGAGTCTCGAATTTATTAAGTGTTTCTCTGAATTTGTTTTGAATCATTGCTTCTGTTTGTGTGGAGAATGGCGAACCTTCGACAAACAGATTTACGGATTCTCCTAATAGAACATCTGGAAGTGCGGCTACAAAAAAACGATTTGATATTTTCAACTTATCAAGTAGTCGTGCTTATAGTAGCTTCAATCTTTTCAGGTATCACTTTCACGCCTCCGGTGTTTATGATGGTATCAACACGACCAAGCCAGCGAAACTGCGAAGAACCAAATAACTCTACAAGATCATTCGTAATGACCGGATCAACTGAAATATGCGGTGCGTTAATAACAAGACAACCTCGTTCATCCTTGGTTATTGTAATTCCTGGAAGTACCTCAAAAAAATCCTGAGCATTTTTTCCATTTAGTTTTTGAAGGGCGATGTGTGATAACGTTTCAGTCATGCCATAGGTGGCAAAGAAACTGCATGGCAATCCTTCAAGTTCTTTAATTGTTTTCGGATTCAGGGCAGCTCCGCCTATCAAGGTATTTTTTATTTTATTAAGTTTTTCCCTTTGCGGGGATTTCAAAATGGTTTCAAGCTGCAGCGGTACCAATGCTGTAAAATCAATCGTATCATCTTCTTCCACTTTTTCAAGAGGATTGGAAGAAGGTTCTACGATGATCATATTCATGCTTGTCTCCAGCGAACGCACGATCATCATGATGCCGGCAATGTATCTTGTATCAAGGCAAATCAGCGAAGTATCATTTTTCTGAAGTCCGATTGCCTTTGCTGTAAGATGGGCGCTCGATTTCAGTTGATCACGTGTAACATTAATTTGTTTTGGTGTGCCGGTAGATCCTGAGGTTTGTAATGTAAATGATTCCTGACCACTCAGCCATTTTTCGCAGAATTGAAGTGCCGGGTGATCAACGTTATTTGCATATGAAAAAATACCTGACTGGATATCACTGATTGCAATTTGATTTCGTTCAAATTTAATCCACGGCTCCATAGTCACTTTATCATTTCTCCCCGCTTCACTACAAGTTCTTTATAGCCATACGTGCTGTCCGTTTCACGTTCAAAGTTTAAATCAGTTAGTTCGCCCACCACAATTTCTGCAGTAGTGTAGACAAGGGATCCATCGAGCAAATGCCCACCCCATGTTTTTCCTGTACTATCTGCAACGGATAGATGGAGGTGACAAGTAGAATCGGAAAACGTGCCAGTGAGCGAAACAATTTCGAAGTGACCCATTAACGTTACCCCGCTTTCCTGATTGGCAAATCGAAGTATTACCTGTTCCAGACTACCCACACAGGTTGCGATGAAGCCCGCCTTTATTTTTTCGTCTCTGGCAAATTTCATTAACTCTTTCTTCAAATCCTGATGAGGAGTGAGTCGGAACGCTGTAATTTTTGAACTGCCCCATTTATCAGAAGTTTGTGCCATATTCAAAAAACATACTGTAAACGAAACTAAGAATAAAAGAACGATTCGTATGGTGGCTACTTATGGAAACTTAGGAAACTTCGAAAAGTCGGGTTCTCTTTTTTCAAGGAAAGCATTCTTGCCTTCTTTTGCTTCCTCACTCAGGTAATAAAGCAGTGTAGAGTTGCCGGCAAGTTCCTGAATGCCCGCCTGACCATCGAGTTCGGCATTGAATGAACTTTTAAGCATGCGTATTGCCAGCGGACTTTTTCTTAATATTTTCCTGGCCCATTCCACATAGGTCTCTTCCAGTTTTTCCAATGGAACCACTTTGTTCACAAGGCCCATATCAAGTGCTTCCTGCGCATCATATTGATCACACAAGTACCAGATTTCCCTTGCTTTTTTCTGTCCGACTATGCGTGCAAGATAAGAGGCGCCAAAGCCACCATCAAAACTTCCTACTTTCGGTCCGGTTTGTCCGAAGCGCGCGTTTTCGGCAGCAATAGAAAGATCACACACCACATGCAATACATGGCCGCCACCAATAGCCCATCCAGCTACGGCTGCAATCACGGGTTTGGATATGGAGCGAATTATTTTTTGAAGATCCAGCACATTCAAACGAGGCACAGTATCCTGACCTACATAACCTCCATGGCCACGCACACTCTGATCACCTCCGCTGCAAAAGGCTTTGCCACCTTCACCGGTAAGAATGATCACGCCCACTTCCTGATCTTCGCGGCATAGATACATCGCATCAATCATTTCATGCACGGTGAGTGGAGTAAATGCATTGTGCTTTTCAGGCCGGTTGATACTGATTCGCGCAATGCCTTCGTATTTGTGAAAAAGAATCTCTTTATATTCTTTTACTTGTTTCCAATCGTAATTAAGCTTCATAACCTTTTTTTATAGTGATCTTAAACTTTTCAAATTTCTCTCTCGCTGTTTTTTGATTGCTTGTGATCTCGAGTATTTTCGTTCGTCCGTCAAATACAAAGAAATCGTTCAAAGTGCTTTTTATTTTCCTGAGCGAATCAAGTTTTAAATAGTCATAACCAAATTCTTGAGCCAGATGTGCGGCTGTTAATTTCTGGTTCGTAATAAAATACTCACTCTTTCTCTTCCAGGTTTCCTGGTCCGTCAATGAGATTGAAAATTACGCCTCCCTGATTATTTAAAACGACTACGTGTAAATTCGGTAATGGATAATTATGCCAGAATGCATTGCGATCATAAAAGAATGCCATGTCACCTGTGATCAGAATATTTGGAACCTGACTGCTCAAAGCATGGCCGACTGCTGTGCTGGTACATCCGTCAATACCACTGGTGCCTCTGTTGGCAAATACCTGAACACCTTTATTCTTTATGGTAAGACCAATGAAGTTTGCATATCGCACGCTCATGCTGTTCGATAAATGCAAATTACATTGCGCAGGGAGTGAACTTAACAACTCATTCAGTAAATGAAATTCCGTAAAGCGGCTTTCATTGAAGATAAATTTTCATTGAACGACTCGTGCGGTTTTCTTCTTCCTGCCAGCTCTTCGTGTAATTTATTATTTTTTGATTTCTTGTTCGATGTGGTGATTGCAAACCAACAAAAAAGTTTTGAGGTGTGCATTGTATCAACCTGGTTAACGATTGAAACGTATCCGCGGTAATTGCATTGGGTTGAATATGCCAGTGTTCTGCCGGTTTGTATTTGCGAAGAAACTGTTTTAGATTTTTTGAAATGACTGACTTTCCAAAGGTGATTAATAAATCAGGGGTGAGCGATTGCTTTACTGACTCTTCGCATTGCCCTAAAAATGTATCGGCATGACGAATGGTTTGCCGTAAGGGGTGCAGATTGGATATAACATCACCTATAAGAACAGCATGGTTATTTTTACAGAACCTGGCAATGCTTCTGGTAAGTATTTCATTTGACTCATGCTGCCCCCCGACAATCAGAATTCTGGAATATTTGCTGATAGCTTTACTCAGATTTTTTATGGCCGCATGGCTTAACTCATAGGATGAGGGTGTGACCCTCACAATCCTTTCAGTATTTGAGAAATGGATTTTTTCATCTTTGCCCGGATATAAAGGTTCACGCAAAGGCACATTGATGTGTACGGGCCCCTGTGGAAATTCCTGTGACAATGCAATAGCTTCATTAACAATCCGGTTAATGTGCCAGGCGGAATCCTGATGATCATACTCCTGCGGAAGCGTGTATGATTTCTTCACATGAGCCCCGAATATGTTTGTCTGACGAATCGTCTGTCCATCCCATTGGTCAATCCATTCAGCGGGGCGGTCGGCAGTGAAAACGAGCAATGGTATTTCCTGGAAGAATGCTTCGGCAACGCCAGGTGCAAAATTGTAAGCAGCAGAACCCGAGGTGCAAACAATACTTACGGGAGATTTTGTTTGCTGTGCAATGCCGATCGCCACAAAGCAGGCACTACGTTCATCACTAAGCGAGCGGCAGGTAATATCAGGATGTCTTGCAAATGCCAGTGTCAGCGGAGCACAGCGTGATCCTGGACACACGATGGAATCAGTCACTCCATGTTGAGCGCATATTTCTGCGATATCGTAAATAGGTTGTAAACGCAATTGAAAATCTGGCTTATGATATTAGTAAATTCTGAAGGTTCTGCATTTTAATTTCTGTCTCATCAAATTCCTTTTCTGGATATGAATCAATTGTAATTCCGGCTCCTGCATAAAGCCTTGCAGTTTCTTCAAAAACCTGCATGCACCGGATATTAACATAGAGCTGACTTTCATTATTTACCTGAAGGGGTCCTAAGTAGCCACTATAAAACTCACGGTTATATCCTTCATTGTTTGTCAGAAATGTGAAAGCATTTTCGTAAGGCATGCCACACACAGCAGAAGTGGGGTGAAGAAGCTTAAGCATGACCGAGCCCAGTTGAGGAAAGTTGGTTTCCTTCATGTCGACTTCGTAAACCGTTTTCAAGTGCATCACATTTCCAGCTACAACAGTTCTTGGACCATGTTCTTCATATTCACGTAATCTGATTTTTTTAAAGCAGTTAATTATATACCGACTAACCAATGCCTGCTCTTCAATTTCTTTTTGAGTCCACGCTACTGATCGTATATCAATTTCCGGAGAGTTGGGCAGGGTACCAGCAAGGGCTATTGTTTTGAATTTATGCTGTTGGTCAACACTAACCAGTAATTCCGGAGAAGCACCAAGCCAGGTACCTGTTTGAGGCGATGAAACCAATGATACGAATGCCTGTGGATGTTTTTCACAAAGGATATCAAATGCTTTGAGTAAATCAAAATCCTCTGTGATCAAAATATCTTTACATCGTGAAGGAACAACTTTCTCAATTCGTCCTTCTGCAATCTCCTGTATTCCTTTTGTAACCAGCTGGGTAAAATCAAATGAAGAGTTTTGCCCTTTAAAAACCGACCTGTGAAATTTAATGTTTTCTTTAACCTGACTTGAAACCGGATTATTTTTATGTGTTGTATTTGATTGAGGTCCCTTTATCTGAATCTCATTTTCAAATTGAAAATATAGATCAGCAGGAAATAGAAACTTTTTATCATCAGGGCTGAACGGAGCAAAAGCAAATCCGCTGATTCCATCTTCAATTACAAAATCGTCAACTTCTTTAAGAACATACGAGATTATCAAATTCTTTTGGTTTACACCGGGCGATTTCCACAAGGAAAAACTATGGCCCTGTTTCAAACTATCAGCAATTGCTTCTCTGATTATTTGTCTTTCCTGTGTTATTTCTTTTCGTTCCTCCGTTGTGATCATCGCCACTTATCGTTTATCAATCACTGCCATTGTTATTCTACTGATGCAAATCAATTCCTTTTGTTCATTCATTATCCGAACTTCCCACACGTGTGTCTTTTTGCCAATATGAACAGGACTTGTGATTCCATATACATATCCATTTTTTGCGCTTTTGATATGATTTGCATTAATATCAAGTCCTACACAATATTTTGTGTTGTTATCAATACAACAAGTAGCCGCCACACTTCCAAGTGTTTCTGCCAGTGTAACGGATGCTCCACCATGTAACAAGCCGAGGGGCTGTTGTGTTCGGTGATCTACTGGCATTTTAGCCTCAATAAAATTGTCTCCTACCTGAGTGAATTCAATACCGATATAACTCACCATGGTATTTGCCGATAACGTATTCAATGATTCGGGTGTAACGCCAGGATTAAATATGGACATGTATGGAAGTAGCCGTTGTGGTTAACTGTAATTTCTTATTTTTGCGCCCGCCTGCCGGCTTGGTTGGGCCAAATTAACAGAAAATTGAGCACCAAAAAAATCTACATTATCCGACACGGCCAGACTGATTACAACCTTCGGGGCATCGTTCAGGGCAGTGGCGTCAACTCGTCCATCAATGCCAAAGGAAGGTTGCAGGCACAAGCTTTTTTTGATGCTTATAAGTACGTTCCGTTTGATAAGATTTATACTTCAGTACTAAGACGAACCACTGAATCGGTTCAGCCTTTTATTGACCTGGGCATTCCATTTGTTCAATTGGAAGGTTTAAATGAAATCAGCTGGGGTAAAAAAGAGGGGCAGCCTATCACACTTGAAGAAGATGCCTATTACAACTGGATGCTTAATCAATGGCAGCTCGGCAATACACAAGAACGCATTGAAGGAGGAGAGAGCCCTGATGATGTAACGAAAAGACAGGATAGTGCAATCAGTTACATTATGAGTAAAACCAGGGAGTCTAACATTTTGATATGCATGCATGGTCGCGCCATGCGCATATTACTTTGCCGGTTATTAAATTATCCATTGCGAAGCATGGACATGTTCGAGCATCAGAATCTTTGTCTCTACCAGCTGGACTTTACGGGATCTTTATTTTCTGTTAAGAAATGCAATGATACCTCCCATCTCAACGAATTAAAGAACACAAAAGGTCACCTGATTAATTCAGGTATTATCACACCTTAGCCTCTTTAAGCAGTTGCAGTTCGGTGCGGGCCTTGCTGTCAATACTGTTTTTGTATTCGTGCTTTGGGTAGTTAAGTGCCATCTGAAAGTATTTTCTTGCAGCTTCATAGTTTTTCTGATCCCTGGCAATATAACCAAGTTGCAATGCCGAGTTGGCTCCAAAATACCAGGGATTACTGCTTGTCATATCAATGCTTTGCTGGTATAGCGATTTTGCGTCAGCGATGTCACCGATACGGTGCGCAAGCCGTGCTTTCCGGTAATAGTATTCGGTTTGATCTTTTGGTGTTGCCAGTTGAGCTGGTGCGATACTGCTTAGTGTTGCGGTAGCTTCGTGATAATATCCTCCATCGGTACTAAATCTTACTTTGAGAAGTTTTTTATTGGGAAAGTTTGGATCCTCAAGTTGTCTGGCAGCATATCGGTCAGGTTCAGCTTTGTCGCTGCCGGTAATCTTTGCTTTATCAAAGGCAGCTCTCGCAGACCTGGCATCATCAAGCAGCCAGTAGCATAATGATATTTTAAAATAAGAATCTTTCTTAAAACTCTGACTTGGGAAATTCTTTATAAACTTATTATACAATTCAACAGACTTTCGGTATTCACCTTTCTGCAATAGTATCTCGGCATGCAGGTAGTCGATGTAGTGCATGGGCAACCCTCCCGGATGTTCGTCAATTTCATGTACAAGTGCGAGCGCTTCCTCACTGCGGCCGTCTTTGATAAGCATATTCACGCCAATAAAAAGTAATAGCTTATTACCAGGTTGATCGATCAGGCACTGATTAATACCCTTTGCAGCTTCAGCAAATTGCTGATTAAGGAAACCTTTTACCGTATAAAATAACATGGTTGCCTCCAGGCTGAGAGAGGACTCTGAGTTTCTTAATTCTGTAAGTTGCTTTTGCCCGGTTGTTACCGAACCTTTCATTCCGAGCAAGGAAACAAACCATTGGTATTTCTCAGGAACGGAACCAACCATGACCTGAATAACACCACTGGTCTTTTTAATAGGAGCGAAGCTGGGATATTTTTTCAGGCACTCCAGGGTTAGCTGATAGGCTTTTCGTATTGCGAATACCGCATTTATTTCCTGATTGAGATTTAAATAGCAGAAACCTCTTTGAAGGGTTATTTCCGCTTGAAGAAAAAGAGTCTCTGCGTCCTGAGGAAGGTCTTCCAGATATTCCAGGCGCTCCTCAAAGCGTTTGTCAACCGGAATAAAGCCTTTGTGATCTTCCGTTATTAAAATATTGATCGTCTCATTCAGACTTTGCAGATACAGGTTATGAAACTTGTTGCCACGGTTTTTTACGAGTATCTCATTGGCTTTGTCGGGTTGCAGATTGATGATCAACTGATATGCCTTTTGATGTTCAGCATCAAACTTCCAGATCAGATCAGTGGATGCTGCAGAAAAGGACAATAAAAAAAGGCAAGCAAAAACGCCTACCTTTTTTACAATCATTATGTCGGTGATTTTATTCAACTTTTTTTGTGGCTCGTTTTACCGGAGCCGCCTTTTTGGGTTTGGGTTCCTCTTCCATGGATCCCAAATCCACATCAGCTAATATCCGGCCTGAATGTTCATCTATTACAATTTTCTTCTTCTCACGGATCTCAGCAATTTTTTGCGGAGGTATGATAATATTGCAGCCTTCAGCGGCACCACGCACAACCCTTACAACAGCAAGACCATTGGAGAGACTGTTTCTTAAACGATTATAGTGCTTCAATAGTTTATCTTCGATCTTTTTAGTTGCTTTTTCTCTCTCAGCAAGTAACCTCACTTCTTCTTCCTGACTTTCATTGAGAATGTTATCCAGTTCACCCTTCTTGCTTGCCAGGTCTTCTTCTCTTTCCTTAATGAACTTTTCTATAGTGGAAATCTCCGTTTTTTTGCCTTCAATTTTATCTTTCGCCTCTTTGATGCGCTTGTCACAAATCTGAACTTCAAGTTCCTGAAGTTCTATTTCTTTGGTAATTGCCTCAAACTCACGATTGTTCTTAACATTCTTCTGCTGCTCACTATACTTTTTTACGAGCTTTTCAGCCTCCTTAATTCCTTCTTTATTCTTTTTTATGGAGTCCTCCAGATCTTTCAAATCTGCCTCGAAACGAGACATGCGTGTACGATATCCTTCCATTTCATCTTCCAGATCCTGAACTTCATCAGGCAGGTCTCCACGGAGTTTTTTAAGTTCATCCAGTTTAGAATCAATGGACTGAAGTTTAACGAGGGCTTCTAATTTCTGTGCAACTGTTTGATTTTCCATTACTTACAAATAGCTTATAGGATTTGTGACGGTTTCCGAAAAAATGATTGCAAAAGTATGGAATTTTTCCGTCAAAAACTCATATATCAGCTCTTTCGTAAATTGCTCACTTTCATAATGCCCGATATCGGCAATCAGGATTTTACCATCCGCATCGAAAAACTCGTGATATTTAAAATCGGCTGAAATAAAAACTTCTGCCCCTTTGGATATCGCAGCCGTCAGCAAAAAACTTCCGGATCCGCCACAGATCGCCACTTTTTTAACTTTCTTTTCGGGCATGACGGTGTGCCTGATCATTGTGACATTCATCCTGGTTTTTAAGCCATTAAGAAATTGAAGTGGTTCCTCCGCCTCCGATAGCTCACCAATTATTCCCGCACCCAACTCCTGATTGCTGTTTTCAAGCCGGCTCAGGTAATACGCGACTTCTTCATAAGGGTGATTTTTTCTCAGGGCCGAAAGCACAGGACCCTCACGATGCGATGGCAGAATTAACTCCACCCGAACTTCATCGGTTCTTTCCAGTCTATCAATTTCTCCCAGGTAAGGATTGGCATCCGCTGATGGCATATATGTACCTTCTCCGGATATCCTGAAACTGCAATTTTTGTAGTTGCCAATATTTCCTGCACCGGCTTCATGCAGATCAGCAATAACCTGTTCCGCATTTTCTTTAGGGATAAACGTGACGAGTTTGCTTAGTGTGTTTCTTTTTGGAAGAAGAATAGATAGGTTTTGTAATCCAATCTTATCAGCTATTTTTTTATTTACACCTGAAATCACATTGTCCAGGTTGGTATGTATGGCATAAATGGCTATGTCGGATTTTATTGCTTTGATAATCACCCGCTCAACATACGTGGCACCGGTGAGTTTTTTCAGACCTTTAAAAATAATGGGATGATGAGCTACAATGAGATTGCAATTTCTGTTAATAGCTTCGTCCACCACATTTTCAGTACAATCCAGTGTTACAAGAATACCCTTAACAGGATCACTGGCCTGTCCGGTAATTAGTCCACTATTGTCATAGTCTTCTTGCAAACTGCGAGGCGCAATACTTTCCAGGTGGTCAGCAATATCTTTTATCGTCACCTTTACCATTGATTATGTACTTTTGACCAAAAATAACGAAAGATAGCGGGACCGCTTTATGTTTGTTTTCAAGTATCTCTTATGGCCCTTTGCATGGCTTTATGATCTTGCCACCCGCATTCGCAATTATCTTTATGATATCGGCCACAAGAAGTCTTTTGAATTTGAAACGGTTGTTGTCAGCATTGGCAATCTGAACGTAGGTGGTTCAGGAAAAACCCCAATGGTTGAGTACCTGATCAGGTTGCTGGCAGATCGTTATCAACTGGCAACACTGAGCCGAGGCTATGGACGGAAAACGCATGGTATTCGTATTTCATCTGAAGAGGATACCGCACGCACAATAGGTGATGAACCCTATCAGCTATCCAGAAAGTTTGACAACCATGTAAAAGTGGTGGTAGGAGAAGAGCGTGCACTGGCCATTCCTACTATCCTCCAGGAGTTTCCCGAAGTTCAGGTTATTCTCATGGACGATGCCTTTCAACATCGCGCGGTAAAGCCTCAGTTTTCTATTTTAGTTACTGACTATGAAAAACCTTTTTATAAAGATTTTCTGCTGCCATACGGGCGCCTTCGTGAAGCAAGAACAGGAGCCTGCCGGGCTGATGTTATCGTAGTAACCAAAGCGGATGGCATTCGTGAAGAGGAGATGGAAAAAATGACCACGGAAATTCACAAGATAACCAGAGATAAACCGGTATTTTTTTCAGGTTTGAGTTATCAGCCACCGTTGCCGGTTCAGCATGAGAATCAGATCGATAAAAAGGTGATATTGATATCGGGTATTGCAAAAAATTCCCACTTCGGAAAAGAAGCTGGCAGGTTATATGAAGTGGTAAAGCATTTTTGTTTTGAAGATCACCATGCTTATAGCAGACCAGATATTGATAGGATTCAGCAAAGCGCCAGTGAATTACAGATCGATTCAATACTCACCACTGAAAAAGATATGGTGAAATTAATTACACCTCAATTATTACCTTTGTTGCAAAATAAAAAGTGGTTTTATCTTCCGGTTCAAGCTGTTTTTCTAAAAGATGGAATGCGATTTGATGAACTGCTCATGAACATGGTTGAAGACAAAATTCAAAAACTTTCTGCTTTAAGAAATCCGGATTCCCAAGATTAATCAATTTGAACTACAGAACTATTTTTCGCGTGCTTTTTAAGAAGATAATACTTGCAGCATTTGTTCTGTCAGTGAACTTTATGGCAGTTGCACAGAAGACTGATGAACAGAAGCCAGTGAAGAAAGGAAAAGGCTCACAGATTGTTGATGACTCTACCAAAAACGTATATGGGCCCAAAACCACCATGTGGATTACGGAGAATGATCTTTTTTTAAATAAGAAGATTTATCAGCCACTGGATACCAATCTGGCAAACTATCACAGATGGACATATGTACAACGATTCAATAATCATTATCAGGATCTTGGCAACATAGGCACCGCATTGAATCCGATTTTTCCGATAGTTTCCGAAACCATCGGGGCGACTCCCGGATATTCTGTTTATTCTCCCTATTACGATACTGAATCGCCCGTTTACTTTGACACAAAATCTCCCTATACCAGTTTCCGTCTTGTCTGGGGTGGCGATGGCAGGGCATCGAGCAGAATTGAATACAGCAGGAATATAAATCCCAGATGGAACTTTGGTTTTAATTACAGACCCTTACTGGTAGATAAACAGGTACAACGGCAGGGTAAAGGTGACAGGCAAACCATCAGCCACTATTATGATTTGTATTCCAGTTATAAATCAAAGAACGACCGTTATCTTCTTTTAATAAATTACAGACGCATTCGCCATCGTGTAAATGAGAACGGAGGAATACTACTGTTGAGGGATACTACCATGCAAGGGTATTATGATGCCGATGCCGGACCCTATCTGGTGTCTGCCCAGACAGAAGAGAAGAGGACTGCACTGCATGTATTTCATCAATACCAGCTGGCTTCTCCTTTCCAGCTTTATCATCGCATGGATATTAGCGGACAATTAAATCGTTTTACAAATCAGGCAGGTACAGAACCTAATTATGACAAGTATTTTTCTTTTACCAATACTGATCCGGATATTGAAACGGATGATGTATCGGATGAAGTCACATTCAAATCCTTTGTAAACGAAGCGGGCATCAAGGGAAATGCAGCGTTTCTCTTTTATAGTGTTTATTACAAGATAAGGTCCTTCAGCACCTTTAACCGCTACGTAGATGAAACGATGCTTTCATTTAAGAATGACGGTATTGAAAGTTATCTGGGTGGCAAGATCGCTTTTCAATTTGATTCATTAAGTGAGCTATCTGGCAATGCAGAATATTTAATGGATGGCAATTATCGTCTGCAGGCAGAACTCAAAACTCCGTGGCTTGACGCGAAAGGTATCAGCGCATTGGCCAAGCCTGGATTTTTGCCATTGGTCTACAGAGGCAGCCACCATGCCTGGGAGAATGATTTCTCGAGCACATTTACCAATCAAGTGGAAGCGTTCTTAAAAGTAAAATGGGGTGGACTGTTTATTTCACCGGGCGCGCGATACACCATTCTGAATAACTATATCTATTTTAGGGAAAACAAGGTACCCGGAGAGCAGTCCGTGTTGCCAGTACAATCATCAGGTAATCAGGTGGCATTTTCTCCTGAGCTGAGAATGTCACTTCGTTTTTTCCGCCATTTTTATCTGAGACCACAAATCATTCACACAGCGCTGCGTAAAAATGATGATGATGCACTTCGAATTCCCGAATGGTTCGGTAATGCGCAGCTTTCCTTTGAAAACAAGGTGTTCAAAGGAAACATGAATACACAGATTGGTTTTGATTTTCACATGCGCTCTTCCTACACCGCCATGGGTTATGATCCGGCTATTCAGCAATATTATGTTCAGAATGGTTTCGTCAACGAATCTTTTCCCCTGGTAGATTTTTTTGTTAACGGACAGTTTAAGCGTGGCCGGTTTTTCTTCAAGTATCATAACATCGTTCAGGCGATTACAGGAAAGGGATACCTGATTACACCGGGCTACAGGGGGCAAGGCAATATCGTGGACTTTGGATTTGATTTGATTTTGTTTGACTGATGGAGAAGCATGTGCTTGGATTAGAGTTGCCCACCGACCCTCGCTGGGTAAACATTGCAGAAAAGAACATTGAAGAAATTCTGGTCGATCATGCGTATTGCGAACAAAAGGCTGCATCTTCCTGCATCTCCATTATCATAAGCTATCCTGAAAAGGAGCGTGTGGTGGAAGTGCTCACTCCCGTAGTGGCTGAAGAATGGAATCACTTTGAACGGGTGCTTGATGAACTGAAGAAGCGCGGTTATAAACTTGGCTTTCCGCGAAAAGATGAATACGTGGAGCAACTTCAGAAGATTGTGAGGAAGGGCGGAAACCGTGATCAGCAACTGGTTGAAAAACTATTAATCAACGCCTTGATAGAAGCACGGAGCTGTGAACGCTTTCGGTTATTGTGGAAAGAAATCGGTGATGAAGAACTAAGTAAATTCTATTACGAGCTCATGGTATCCGAAGCGGGTCATTATAAAAACTTTCTTGCCCTCGCCAGAGAAATCATGAACCCTGATCAGGTTGAAAATCGATGGAGTGAAATTCTTTCTCAGGAATCTCAAATCATGAAGAACCTGGAGGTGCGTGGTGATCGCATGCATTGAAACAGAATATAACTTCTTCTGTTTTACTTTATCTTTCTTACTCTCCATAACTAATCTCAAGCACTCACCAGGAAATTCAGCGTTCTGTCATGAGTTTTATTTGCCTGCAATAGTCTCTACAATAACATCCTTACTTTCAAATAGTCCCTTCCTGAACTGTAACCCGAGGCCTGGCAAGTCAGGCGGTGATACCATACCATTTTTTACCTGTGGTGAATTATCAAAGAAAAACGGATCACGCTCTTTCCAGTAAGGATATACGCTTTCAACATAGAATAAATTGGTAACAGCGGCAGCGAGATGGGCAGATGCATACCACAATACCGGACCTCCGGCTGTATGCATCATGGTGGGAACATAATACGTATTTGCCATGTCTGAAATTTTCTTGCCTTCGGAAATACCACCACACCACGTAAGATCATACATGGCTATTTCTGCGGCTTTAGCCTCAAACATTTCCCTGAAACCAAAACGTGTGGCAAGTCGCTCACTTACCACTAATGGGATGCTCGTCTCCTGATTCAGGGTTACATAGGCCTGCATATTATCTTGCAGCAGCATATCTTCAAGAAACATGACATTCTTATAGGGTTCGAGTGCATTAGCTATACGCACGGCACTCGGTAAATTCCATATGCTATGAAATTCGCAACCAATTTCAAGATCGTAACCAACCGTATCTTGCACACGCTTGATCCACGTTAACGACTGATCAATATCTTTCTGGGAGATGTACTCTCCATTATTTTTTGATCCTACTACATCGAAGGGACAATACTTAATAGCAGTGATACCCTGATCGACCAGGAACCTGGCGATCTTTTCCATATCAGCTTCCAGTTTCCAGCCGTTTATATTTCTCGAATCCGTGTAGGTATTATAGACTCTTATTTTTTTATCCTTCGATCCGCCAAGTAACTGATACAACGGTAACTTGCTCACCTGCCCAAGGATATCCCACTGGGCAATATTGATTGCAGACAGCGCGCGCATTTCCGCACCACCGGTTACATGATAGGCGTTTTGTCTGAATACACGCTCCCAGGTTTGTTCAATTTCAAGCGGGTTTTTCCCGATAAGTTTTCCTGCCCAGCTGTGCCACTCAAGATCTTTGATAGCTGAAGAACTCGCTTCATTGAAAGGGTAGGTTTCTCCTGTTCCGATAATGCCTGCACTGGTATGCAACCGCACCCACATCCACTGAACGCCTGTACCGTTTACTTTCAGGCTGGGACTAAACCGTACGGTTTCTATTTTTGTAATCGTAAGGTCGGGTGCGTTGGCCAGTGCATGTAATCCCAATGGTGAAAGCAAATTCAATCCCATAAGGCCAACGGCACCTGAAGCTGTTTTCGAGATAAAATTTCTTCTGTTCATAATTCAACGTTTGTGCTGGCCGAATTATTTTCTTGTCTTCTTATAACCCGCAATCAGTTCATCTAATGGTGTCAAATTAATATTGCCCACCTTACCACCATTTTTCTCAATTGCTTTTAAGGTAATTAATAATTTACCATCAATCGTTGAGCCTTTAACTAATATGCCAACAATTCCATTCAGATACTTACCGACAATTTTTTCTTTTTGTCTTAATAGTTTTTCCTGATGTTTGATTGATAGCATTAAGGATTTGATTTCCTCCGATTCCTGAAGGCATTTTTCCAGGTGTATGAAACGGGAAGAAGTAATAAATGGAACTGGTTTAACTGTTTTCTTCAATACTTTCTTACTTGCTTTCTTTGATGCCTTGGTGGTTTTCATATTTCATTAGGTTTGGGTGGCACTGTTAATTTTTCTGGGTAACAAAAACCGTTAACAGCCAAGGGTTCAATTTATTTAATTTCTTTTTGAATACCCAGTTATCTGAGTCTTACAGCGGGCTACAACAAGACGAATTACAGCGTTCAATCTCTCACAATGATTTTTTGCACTTGCTGCCCTTGGGTTGTCTTTAGTTTAAGAAGATAAACTCCCTGTGTGCTATTCAAGGTAATAATTTCAGAGTGCCGGCCTGATGATTTATTTTCCCATGATTGCTGGTGTATAATCCTTCCTGAAAGATCGTGCACCGTTATTTCAACGGGAGAGTTTTCGATTATGGTAAATGAAACATTAAAAAATCCATTACCCGGATTGGGATAAACCTGCATGTTCTGCAGCGAAGAAGCTTGATCGGCAACTCCTGTAGGTTTTTGTTGAATGTACAAATCATCCACAGCCCAGCCCCACGCTGTGCTGTTGTTATCAGAATACAATCTCATGCGGAACAGCAGCGTATCGCCCACGTTGAATGCTGCTGTGAGATCAATGTTGTGATCAACAAAAAGCCCCGTATTGCCTGTGAGGCCATTGGTGTAGGCCGACAACCAGTTACTGTTGTAAGAAGCGTCATATCCGTTGGCGATGGGTGTCCAGGTAACTCCATCACGTGTAGCCTCCATTACCACATAATCTTTAAAAGCCGTTTGACCAAATGATGAGCCAGCATTGCCTGGCTCGACAATAGCAACATCCCTGTAAAAGAAAAACGGATAATCTGCAGTGATAATGATGGGCTGACTTAGTATGGCAATACTTTCTGTATTGATGAGATAATTACTCTGACTTTTCAGACTGGAGTTGGAACTTCCAAATGCCTGAACGGAAAATCCATTGAGCGAAAAATCATTTCCGTTAAGAAAATAATTGAAGTATTGATTCTGATACGGTTTCAGTATCAGGTTTTCACCAGCAACGGTTGCTGAGTAGACAGGAGCAGGTCCTTTGAAACTAATCAACCTGGCTTGTATAGTTCCTTTTGGGGCATCTTCAATCTTGATTACATATTCACCCTGGGCAACGGATGGTATTTTAGCTGATTTTATTCCGTTGATCCACACCTGCGTAGAATCAAAATCTTCTTCCAGTTTAATTTTTATAAAAAAATCTGATTTCGGAGAGGTACCCATGGCTGTAATCATTGGGTTAATCACGGTGAATTGTCTGGTTTCAAGTTTTGCACTCCAGATGCCGCGGCCATGTGTGGCGATTACAATCTGATCATCCTGTCCTTTTAAATCCCACACCGAAACATTGGGGAAATCTGTGAGAATGTTCCAGGAGTTGCCACCATCCAGTGATTCCACAATTCCGATTTCTGTTCCTGCCCAAAGGATGTCTGGATTATCCGGGCGCACGTACAGGCAATACACGGCTACATCTGGAAATCCCCTGGTACTGGTTGCATTATTCGTAACGAAGCCGGAGATATCTTCCCATGACACTCCCAGGTTTCTGGTTCGTAAGATTTTTGGTGATCGGGCAATAGAAAAAAGTGCATAGGCAGTATTTTCTTCTTTCGGATGACTGGCTAGTTTTGTGATGTTGCCAAGTACAGCGCCTGCATAGTTGCTTGTGATGGTGAAGGTTTTTCCACCGTCTGTTGAAACGTGTAATCCGCGAGTCGTGCTCATGCCGCTTCCTGCCCAGATCACATTTGAACTTGTCCGTGAAACTTCAACATCCATGAAACTGGTGAATCCCCATTTTGATGTGATTGGCGTTAATGCCCAGTTGCCTCCGAAGTCAGATGATTTCCAGACGCCTTCTGATCCTACCGTAAATAATATATCAGGTGCCAGTGTTGAGTTGGCCAGCTTGGAAAGAAATGGAAATTTATCTTTATCCGGAGAGTTGCCAGCCAGGGCAAGTCCGTTTATCGTTTTTTGCCAGGTGAGGCCGCCATCCATCGATCTTGAAAAGTTATTATGCTGTGATCCGCCAATCATTTTTTTTGAATCAAGATTATTCCAGATTACTTCAAAGCCATCACCCCCCAGCTGAATATTGGTTGCGTATTGGGTGCTGGCTGTAGCAACCACATTATCAGGGGAGAAGTAGGTGCCGTTATCCTGCATGCCGCCAAAGTACTGCTCGGCTCCGGGTCTTTTATCTGCACCATAAAATTGACTGGTGTTATATCCGTTACCGGCTTTCGTCCATTCGCCCTGGGTGGTGCCGGGTGATGATGATATCTGCGAAAGAAAAACACCGCCATCATTGGCAATTAATAAACGAAATGTTTTTAGCGTTTCGTTTTCCTTAATCGTAATAATATTATGCTGATCGGGGTGAACAAAATTTCTATTGTTTTTTCCATCGTATTCATTGTAGGGATCAGCAGCGGAAGTTACGTTGCTGGTCACTTTTAATACTTCGCTGTATAAAATGCGTAGCGCAGAATTGGGAAGTGCCTCCGGATTCCAGGTGCCGCCAGCGGTTAAAGTCGGCCAGATATTATACATCAATTGAAACATCTGTCCGCCCGCTATTGCGATGGATGCATTGGCTGCAGTTGAATTATAATCTGCGTTGTTAATGAAAATATATTCCCTGCTTTGTTCTGTCGCGGCGCTGGTTGTGTTCGCTTCATACAAATTGAATTTTCCATTGCGGTCCTGATCACGGAAGGATACCATGAGCTGACGATTGGCAGTGATGTCCCACACTTCAAAGGGCACCGTCACATAATCCTGATAGGAGTAACTCGCGTCAGGCACACCAGAGGTTGATCCTTCGGGCACCAGAAACCGATGTGCCTTCTGACTTTTTCCCGTGCCAAATCTTATTTCAACATTGGTTTTACTGTCGGCTGGTCCCACATCCAGTTTGCCCTGATACGCTTCTGCACTGAAGTTCGTTAGTGTAATAAATGAAGCCGTATTGATTTCTTCCATGGTATAACTTCCTGTGGCAGTGCCCGCACTACCCTCGGTCAGTTGAACACGATAAAGTCCGATTCCGCCTACATACACAACATCCTTGTCATAAGGATCACAGGCAATAGTATTATCGTACCAACCCTGATCACCCAGGTAGTTAAGGGTTTTATTGGATAATACTAAGTGAACAAGCGACCACGTTGCTCCGCCATCATCGGAAACATACAGGTCTGAGTTGCTGCCAGAGAGTGTGCCTTGTGCGGATGCAAAAATGCGATCTGTTTTTATCGGAGAGATATCAATTTCAATACGACCATTGGAGTTGATTCCTGTATTTGACAACGTCCATGATTGCCCGCCATTGGTTGACTTGATTACTCCAATGGAATTATGTGTTGCGTATTGCACATTAAAATTTCCAGGCACAGTACGAAGATCCTGCACCAGGCCTGTATACACTTTTGTCCAGTTAAGACCACCATCTGCAGAACGATAGATTCCGTTATTACTCGCTGCCAGCACCCGGTTTTCATTTGCCGGATCAACCTGTATCCGATTGATCTCCTCCATGTCAGCAGTATTCGTAAGAAACTCCCATGTAATTCCACGATCAGTGCTTTTAAAAATACCATGGCCTTGCACGCCATCCACATTACCAAATCCTTCTCCTGTGCCAACGTAAATAACATTGTGGTTTGATTCGGCCATTACCAGCACGGTGGTTGCCAGATTGGGCAGGTCAGGAGTGAGCCATTGCCATGTTGTTCCTGCATTGGTAGTTCTCCATATGCCACCGCTGGCAGAGCCTGCAATCCATGTTCTGTGAGTTGCATCATCCGGGTCAACAATAAGCCCGCGGGTGCGGCCAGGTACATTGCCAGGGCCACGCTCTTTCCATTCAATCACACCGTTGCCGGACTGGGTTCGTGCTGCATATGATTTTTTAGCAGCTGATCTTCTTGCCTGTAAAAGTTCTTTTAACTGATAGTTATCATCATAATCAGGTTCCGACATGTCTGCCCGTGTACGAATGCCTCTGTGAAAGGCAATGAACTCTTCGGGTGAATCCTGCCTTTGTTCAATACGCGAAGTTTCATTTTGATCACTGACTTTAGAATCAATTCGTGAGATCACCAGAAGAATGGTTGCAATGAAAAGAAAGGTGAAGAAGAGAATTCGTTTCACAGCTTAACCATATATTTAGATACATCAATAACCCTGGCGGGCATGATTTGTTCGTCTTTCCTGATCATGCCAGGAATAAACTTCACCTCTATTTTGTATCGATCAATCCATGCAAATGACGCGCTTGATGTATTGTCCTGTTCTACAATGACAAGGTCATTTAGTCTCACGATAATATATGATACCGAATGGGTTGAGAGATTTTCTTTTAGGCATAGCGCAAACGAGGAGTCTTTGTTTTTTTCGATTCTGGCATCTTCTCCCAGTTTTTCAACCACGAGTGACTCCAACGTTTTAAACTGTGTGGTTGTTGAACTTACCGATTTGCATGCAACAATGATCATGATCAACAGGATCAGATTGATTATTCTCATGCTCAGGTTTTTTGCTTTTTCTTTTTTGCCGCAGGAAAGAGAATATTATTTAGAATCAGGCGATAGCCTGGTGAGTTTGGGTGAAGGTGTAAATCGGTAGGCTCTTCACCAACCGTGTGCTGATAATCTTCCGGATCATGGCCGCCATAAAAAGTCCAGAAACCTTTACCAAAAACGCCATGCATATATTTCGCTTCCTTGATGGAATTGTTTTCTCCCATGATGGTAACATCTGATTTTATCAGTCGCTTTTTGAAGCCTGTAGTCTGACCATAAAAACCTTTTATCACACGGGTGTGATTTTGCGTCAGCATGGATGGAATGGGATCCCACTTGGCGGAGAATTCAAAAAGATTGAAATAATCGTTGTCTTGTCGAAGGCCCCTGTCGGGGAAGTTGTTATCAATATCAGAAAATTCATATTGCAGCGGATCGCGCACAAGCCTGAAATCAGTAAATGCAAAGGTGTTGTTGAAATTCAGTTTTTCCTGTGCCTGCGGATCAGCAGGATCACCATCATACATGCGTTCGCAAATGTCAATGCCTTCTGCAGCCAGGGCTATATCATACGAGTCAGTTGCCGAACACATGGCAAAAAGAAATCCACCACCGGAAACAAAATCCTTTATTCGTTTTGCCACGGCAAGTTTTGATTGCGATACTTTCTGAAAGCCAAACCTTCGTGGCAGCTTCTTCTGCTTCCTTTACCTGTTCAATATACCAGGGCATATTAGCGTAATTGTTATAGAACTTTCCATATTGGCCTGTAAAGTCTTCATGATGAAGGTGGAGCCAGTCGTATTTTGGCAAAAGGTCGTTCAGCACTTCATCATCAAAAATCACATCATATGGAATTTCTGCATAGGAGAGTACAAGCGTTACGGCATCGTCCCAGGGTTGTTTTGATTTTGGTGAATAGACTGCAATGCGTGGATACTTCTCCAGTTTCATTACATCATAATTCAGGGCGGGGCTGGATATTTCAGTCAATATAGCATTTGCCTGCGCATCGGAAATTATTTCATAGCTGACCCCCCGAATCACCAGTTCGTTCTGGATTTTCGGATGGTATTTGCACATAAAACTTCCTCCCTTGTAATTGAGCAGCCAGTCTACTTCTGTATCGGCCTTTAAAATCCAATAGGCAATGCCATAGGCTTTCAGGTGGTTGGTCTGCTTTTCATCCATGGGAATGAAAATATAATTGCTGAAAGCAGGCTTTGAACAGATAATAATTACGAACAAAATCAGACTACGCATCGTTAAAACATTCATTTACACTCAACCTGTAACAAAATAAACCCATAAAAGTCTCTACTCAGGAACGTTTAAAGATATAATTTTGGTGTTAAAGTTTGGAAAATATTCGTCACCTCGCCTAAAATGCAATAAAGAATGGATATAGCGGAAAATGTAAGGGAAGGTCTTCGTTCGGTAAAGGCGAATCTGCTCAGGTCGGTGCTCACCGCCCTGATCGTGGCCATCGGAATCACCTCACTGGTTGGAATACTCACCGCTATTGATGGAATTGAATATTCAGTTTCTGAAAGCCTGTCTTCACTGGGAGTCAATACCTTCGATATTTATTCCAAGTGGAATCGAAATTCAAGTCAGGAAGGTGTAAAGCAAAAGGTGTTTTCAGATTTGACGCTTGCCGAGTCGCAGAAATTTATTGATCAATTTGAATATCCAGCCATCGTAGCGCTGTCAGCAAGATTAACCATTCTGGCAGAAGTAAAATATCAATCACAGAAGACGAGCCCAAACGTAGATGTGCGTGGTGTGAATGAGGAGTATATCGCTATTAAGGGGTTGAACATAGAACAGGGAAGAAATTTTTCAAAATTTGAAATTCAAAATGGTGGTAAGGTGGCCGTATTGGGATGGAAACTTGCCCAGACCCTATATGGCGATAACCCAAATCCTATTGGAACCAATGTTTCATTCAGGGGCACACAGTTCAGGGTAATCGGGTTATTAAAAGAGAAAGGTGATTTGTCAGAAAATAACTTTGACAACATGTTGATTATACCCATCATGGTAGCGAACCAGCTGGCAGCCGGTCAGCAGTTGAGATACCGGTTGAATGTAGGCATTCAGGATATGAATCAGCTTGATTATGCATTGGGAGAAGCTACTGGACTGATGCGCAAGATCCGACAGGACGATGTGGGCCAGGAAAATTCATTTGAAATAGAGAAAAGCGAGTCGCTGGCTCAGGAACTGGAAAGCATCACCCAAGGTCTGCGCTTTGGCGGATTTGGCGTTGGTTTTATTACACTCCTCGGGGCATCCATCGCGTTGATGAATATCATGCTGGTTTCTGTAACAGAGCGAACCCGAGAGATTGGCGTGCGCAAGGCACTTGGTGCGACCACATTGCGCATCAGACAGCAGTTTGTCATTGAAGCGATTGTTGTATGCGTGCTGGGTGGAATTGGCGGTGTGATATTAGGTATCCTGATTGGAAACTTAATATCAAGAGCCATGGGAATTACGGCCTTTGTGGTGCCGTGGTTGTGGATGTTTGTGGGTATGGTTATTTGTATTGTGGTTGGGTTGTTGTCAGGTTATTATCCGGCACATAAGGCTTCCAAACTTGACCCGATTGAAAGTCTGCGATTTGAATAAGAATCAATTTCTGATTAAAGTCATAATGAAACTCTCCGGTTCAAACAGGAGAGTTTTTATTTTTAGGTGACATAACCTCAAGGAGAGATGCCAGAGTGGTTGAATGGGACGGTCTCGAAAACCGTTTACCGACTTGTCGGTACCAGGGTTCGAATCCCTGTCTCTCCGCATATCAAATCTCTGCTACTTATCAATTTTGTTTTGGAGTGTTGCCAGGCTTGCCTGAGCAAAAGCGCAAAAACAAAATTGATGTGAGTGCAACGAATCAACAGAGATTTGATATTAGTCTCCCCTTCAAGGGATCACATAGGTAATTCCTGTCTCTCCGCATATCAGATCCCTGCTAAAGGGACCGACACATATAGGTAAGCGGTTGATGTGAATAAAATAATATCGTTTTCTATAGGTGCAAGGTTGAAATTCTATTGAAGACAAGACCCTGTTGATCAGGCTACCAACACGACAGGATCTGGAAAGCGTAATAATCATTTAAAAATCCAGGTTTTCAGTAGTCCGATGGCCATCCTTTTTGAATTGCTCCATAAAAAATTGAATCCTCTTTCTCGCAACGTCCAGATTGATATTGTTGAGATTAATATTTAATAAATCGATAAACCAGGGCGCCTTCATCGGGTCGAGTACATACGTATGGGCTATCTCCAATGATATGGGTAGCGTGGTTGTCTTGGAGTCATCATGTACATCTTTATTTTTTGCATGGAGAAGTTTTTTATACTCTTCTTCCAGCAGACGCTTGAACAAAGTGGAATCAAAAACATCACCTGATTTTATTCCCGTCTCAGCATCATCTTCCGTGAGTGTTGCTCCTTTGTGTACCCACTCCCATAGAATGCTTAACCGTATTTCACCAGTAGCCATATCTTCCATCAGGTATAAAATATCATCGTTGCCAAAAAAATCAGCCGGCTTTAAAGCGGCAGCCTGCATTCCCTGTAAGAATGCATTTCCATACTGCAAGGCTACGCTCAACAGGTTGCGCGCACCGCGGATTGTTGTTGCAGCGGGTTCAAGTAGAATCAGTCCATCAGCATCCTGCCGGGTGTAGGTTAGTGAAGGAAATTTTCTTCCCAGTTGATTTAGCACTCCGGCTTTTTCCCATACGGGTCTTACAATGTTTACCATTTTCCAATGGGCTACCCACTTGCCACTGGCACCATCCTGCTGTTCGCGCCCTGCACCCGCAACTGCTTTTGTCATGCTGACGGAAACACCTTCCTTCGAACCTACGGGTATGTTGGGCTCCATGCCTCCCTGCCAGAGAGCAAAATTACCATTCACATCAGGGGTATTAACGGCACGCCTTACCCGGTCTTCATAATTCCGCATGTAACCATACGTCATCACTATGGATTCAATATTGGGGTTGATAAATGTTTTATCCCAGGACATGGCATCAGATACACTGTTGATATAGTCCCAGCGTCCGGTATTAAAACCAACAAAATGTTTTCCGAGCGCAGCACGGATCTCCATCAATTGATACGTTGCTTCCAGTTGTTCCACCAGTACATAAACCTTAATGGTTCCCAGCGACAACCCGATCTTTATCTCTAACGCATTAAGCATCTCATTCCACAAAGCAGCTTCTCCCGCTGTCTGGATTTTTGGCAGATACAATACCAGTGATGAGCCGGCTTTTTGCAATGCCTGATAGTTGTTAACGATATATAATACCAGATCAACAAGAGATGCAGCCATAGATCGTCCATGCCCATCACGGATATGACGATCGTCAAGATGAAGTCCGCGGCAACGGAATATTTTAGTGGTAAAGTTCAACTGCTCACGCCAGTCGCTGATAATTTCATGGCCGAGAAAGTCCATTGCCCAGCGGTTCATTTCGGCAGCTACCTTTTCAGCAACATTCATAAACACCGGATCCTTATGAATGGCCAGTTTAAGATTGCGCTGGTTGTCAAGCGACATGGCATTAATCTGGCCGAGGGCATCTTCACCATCAAACATCCACCCATCAGCACCCGACAGTAGGGCATACGCTACATTCCGGATGCTGCTTTCAGTTGATGCATTTGGCTTTGCTGCTGGCCCGGTGCCTTGTATCCATTGACGTTGAAGATCGGATGGGATCACCGCACCTTCGAAGTTGCCATTGCGTGCATCTTTTACCTTAATAGTTGTTCGTGGTATAATGCTGTCCGGATCCAGAAATGTAATGCGTTGTTTCTGGTCCTGCCGTTCTGCCCTTCGTTTTAAACGAGCGGCCATGACTGCTTTTATATCGTTGTTGAAATGAGCCAGGGAAGAAAGTGATGAAATAACTTCGGGAGTATAGACATCCGCATACGTTTCTTTCAGGTTGCTTCGGATTTTTATTTCAGAATTCATGGTTTTGGTTTATGGTACTTCTGATTAATATTTATGTTCAAGGTTTCGGACCTTCAAAAGGCTGGAAACCTTTCAATCTCGATTTTCGATGTATCTCTTGTTTTCTTCTATTTGCATACAAAACGCCAGCTATAATTAAAATCAACGCCAGGGCCAGTATCAATAAATACATAAACCCACTCGACACATCATGAATTTCTGTAGTGACAGATTCCACTCTTTTATAAACCGGAATGATCCATGGGATAACATAAGCCTGCATATAGGTGAGTATGCATATTATAAACAACATGATAAAGCTGTGTTTGGCAGTGAACCTGAAAAGTTCAGATTCTCTTCCCACCAAACCAACAGCTGCAGCGCCAATCGCAATAGATTGTGGTGAAATCATTTTGCCAGTGACTCCACCGGTTGCATTGGCACTCACTGTTATTACAGGATCTACACCAATTGCATCTGCCGAACTTGATTGAAGTTTACAAAAAAGAGCGTTCGATGAAGTATCCGATCCGGTAAGAAATACACCTAACCAGCCGAGTATCGGAGAGAAAAACGGGAAGAGTGTGCCCGTGCTGGCAAGCGCCATGGCCATAGTAATAGACATGCCTGAATAATTTGCGATAAATGCAAATCCAACCACGGACGCAATCGTGATGATGGGGAATCGCAATTGCTTTAATGTGCTCCAATAGATTTCAACACCTTGTTTATAAGTCAGTCCAATGAGCGGTATCGAGATCACTGTCGCAAATAGTAAGGCGGTTCCAGGCGCTGAAAGGTAATTGAATTCAAAGGGTTTGATAACGAGCGGAGTTCCATCAGCTTTAAGTATTCCATCTTTTAAACCTGGAATATCAAACTTAAGAATGCCTACAGAATTCAATGCGTCTTTTACCGGCTGAAGTCCCCAGGCAATAATGAAGATAGTCATGATAATAAACGGAGTCCATGCCCTGAATACTTGTGCGACTGTGTATTTTAGTTCTGTATTGATCGTCTGTGAAGGCTCTTCACTAAACCGCCATATGGTTTTCGGTTTCCAGTATTTCAAAAGTATCATCAGACAGAAAATGGATGCAATGCCAGCCAATACATCCGGAAGCATGGGGCCGAAATAGTTGGCAGCAAACCACTGAAAGAAAGCGAAGGAGACCCCTGAAACAATGATGGCAGGTAACACTTCAAGTGATTTTTTCAATCCCGACATTAACACCACCAGGTATAAGGGAACCACCAGCGATAACAAGGGCAGTGTTCTGCCAACCATTTGGGAAATTGCCATTTCAGGAATATCAGATACACGCGATGCCATGATGATCGGTGTTCCAACAGAACCGAAGGCAACCGGGGCAGTGTTGGCAATCAAACAAATGCCTGCGGCATAAAGTGGATTAAATCCTAACCCAACCAACATGGCAGCCGATATGGCAACAGGAGCACCAAACCCTGCTGCGCCCTCCAGAAAAGCACCAAAGGAAAATGCGATTAACAGTGCTTGAATCCTCCTGTCAGGAGTGATGGACGCCATAAAATTTTTTATGATCTCGAACTGGCCGCTGCTAACCGTAAGATTGAAAAGAAAAACTGCTCCGATAATAATCCAGCAGATAGGAAACAGACCATACAACGCACCATGCACCGCGGAGGATACGGCCAGCTTCAATGGCATTCCATAAACAACAATGGCTAACAGAATGGCCAGCATTACAGTAAGCAAACTTGCGATATACCCTTTTATCTTTTTGATCAGCAACCAGAAAATCAAGATTACCGGAATGGCAGCGACAAAGGCCGAGATACCAATGTTATGAAACGGGTCAATGAGTTGAGTCCAGTTCATGACGGTTCTTTAGCCCTCACTACTTCTACCCAATGTCTGGGTTTAACGCCTGTAAAATGTTCAATCTGATGACGGCAACTAAATCCGTTTGCCACGAGTGTTGTTCCTGGCTTCATGGATCTTGCGGCTGGAAAGAGAATGCTTTCTCCGATTTTACGGGATATCTCATAGTGCTCTTTCTCATAACCAAACGATCCTGCCATGCCACAACAGCCGGAAGGAATCTCAGCAACTGACTGATTGGATTGATTCAATATGGTTTTCATACCAGTGGTTCCGTAAAGTGCTTTCTGGTGGCAATGCCCATGAATGAGAATGTTTCCGGCAATGGACTCGAAAGATTTATTGAGTTTCCCACTGGTAATTTCTTTCTCAAGAAATTTATCAATCATCATTACCTTTTCTTTAAGTTGTGCAGCCACTGATTCATCTTCAATCAAGTCAGTGAGGTCGTCATTCAATGCCGATGCACAACTTGGTTCACATACAACAATGGTCAACCCCTCATCCATATATTTTTTTAAGCCCTCAATGGTTTTTGTTCCATCCTGTTTAGCCTCTCTTAAAAAGCCATGAGAAATCCTGGGGCGCTGGCAGCAACCAACATTCGCGAGTATCACTTCATATCCGCACGAGTTTAGCAGTTGAAGTGCGGATATACCAATATCCGGTTCGTGGAAATTAAGATACGTATCGGCAAATAGAACAACCTTATTCGCTGGATTTTTATATGGATTGTTGCCGTCCTTCTCAAACCATTTGTAGAATGGCTCGCTGGCATATTCCGGTAATACCCTGCGTTGATCAAACCTGGCAAGCTTCTGTAATGCAAACCTGAACAAACTGGTTCGCTGAATAAAATTTACAACACCTGACATTGCGCCTGATAAACCAGCAGCAGCCCTGGAGGAATCCCGGATCAGCCGATCGCGCAAGGTAATACCATGTTCATCATAATAGATCTGCAGCACATCGCTTTTCATTTTGGCCATGTCCACATTACTGGGACATTCCGACTTGCAGGCTTTACAGGAAAGACACAAATCCATCACCTCGTGAAGTCGTTTGCTGGCAAGACCTTCTTTATCCAGTTGACCCGACATCGCCAGTCGCAAAGCATTTGCCCTTCCCCTGGTGGAATGTTCTTCATCACGCGTAGCTTTAAAGCTGGGGCACATCGTTCCGCCCAGCATTTTTCTACATTCGCCTACACCGGTGCACATGTGAACCGACTCCCGGAAACTATTTTCAGCACGATATTGAAATTCTGTTTTTACTTCCTGATCATGGTAGGCCGTGCCATAGCGAAGATTGTGTTCAATAGTTTGTGAATCAACAATTTTTCCTGGGTTCATTAAATTTTCCGGATCGAACAATTTCTTTACATCCTTAAGCACATTGTATAGGTGTGTGCCGAAGAACCGTTCATTGTAGGCACTTCTCACTAAACCATCACCATGTTCTCCGCTCCACGATCCACCGTACTTCACTACCAGGTCAAATGTTTCATCAGTAATGTTCTTCAGATTTTCAATGTCCTGTGCATCCCGTAAATCAAGTAGCGGCTGAACATGGATAACACCCACACTCGCATGGGCATACATCGATACTTCCGTGTTATGCTTAGCGCAGATTTTAAGAACCTGATCAATATATTCCGGCAATACTTCAGTAGGGATGGCGGAATCTTCAATAAAGCTCAATGCTTTTTTCTCTCCCTTTATCCCCATCATCAGACCCAATCCTTTTTTGCGAAGGGTCCATACATCATCATATTCTTTCCCAGCGGGAAACAATGGGTAGGTATATCCATATCCCGATTGTTTTAATTCTTCAATCATTTTCTGGGGCCGCTGGATCACCGATTCATAGGTGTCTCCATAAAACTCTACAATTAAAATAGCGGCAGGGTCACCATCAATAAAATGACAAAGTTGTCTCGTGGTCAGGTTCTCTGCACTTAACCGCAAAACTGTCCTGTCTATGATTTCTATAGCTGATGGCTTATAGGGAAGCATGGGTTGAACGGCCTTTATCGATTCGAGCAAGTCAGCGAAATGAACAACGACTACCGATTTGAACTTCGGCAACGGTTCCAGATTAAGTTTTAATTCGAGAGTGACTGCAAGCGTTCCTTCACTGCCAGTAATAAGTTTAGCCAGATTCCAATGGTCGGTATAGACAAACTCGTCCAGGTTGTAGCCACCTACCCTCCGCATTACTTTAGGGAAGCGTTGTTTTATCTCATCTCGATTTTGATGGATGATCTCCAGAAAATTTCTATAGATATCTCCTTCACGGTTTTTCTGTTGCGCCTTTTGCAGGAACTCTTCCTGGGAAAGTTCTTTCAATAACAGTTCTGTTCCATCCGCCAGTAAAACCCTGGCTTCGAGAATATGATCAACGGTTTTTCCATACAGGATACTTTTTGTTCCCGAAGAATTATTGCCCACCATGCCGCCAACATTGGCACGGCTGGAAGTGGCAGGGTCAGGAGCAAAGTGTAGGTTATGTTTTGCCATCTCTTCATTGAGTTCATCGCGGACGAGGCCGGGTTGAACCTTTACCCATCTTTCCTGCACATTGACCTCCAGGATTTTATTCATGTACCGGGAGAAGTCAATGACCATCGCTTCGCCCACCGTCTGGCCCGCAAGGCTGGTGCCGCCACCACGGGGAAGAATTTTCAGTTTATTTTTTTGGGCAATCGCAATCGCTTTTTTTACATCGGATTCGTCTAAAGGTAAAACCACGCACAATGGCCTGATCTGATAAAAGCTTGCATCCGTGGAATATAAGCCAAGCGAATAATCATCGGAAAGAACTTCACCTTTGATACTCTTCAGTTCATCGATAAAGGATAATAGGTCTGTATCTTCTTGTGTGGACATAGCGTCTGGGATTCAATAGAGGAAAAGGTAATTAAAAAAGAATGGAAGAGAAAGGGAAAATCGTAAGTACGGTTGAATCGCTGCTTTGTGTTAAGACCAATGTGGACAAACCTATTGTTGAATTCCCGATTACACAATTGTTGCAGGCAGCCTGACCAATAACTTTTTTTAGCCTGCGTATCCTAAGGGTAGAATAAAATTGAATATTTGCTGATCATTTCTGGTACCGGAAAAACAATTGTGAAACCGGTATCAGCATCAACTGAACCCTACTTTATTTCTGATGTTTGCTTTGCATACTTTCTCATGACATCTGCATTTTCTTGAAAAATGTGATGATCTCCGTTTATCTTAATATTTTCATTATTGCTTACCGCCCCGCCAATACCACCTATTATTGCACCGGCTCCGGCAAAAATCGGAATAGCTATAAGCACGTAAGGATCATTTTCTTCTACAAAAAACATAATTAAACCTGCGCCTGCACCAGCTAATCCACCCCCAAGTGCACCACGACCAGCAGTGCCGGTACGCCATATTTTGATTCTTTTAACAGTTGTTGAAGGAATAATAGTCTCGGACCCCTCATCACTGACTATAGTAATGGAGGAGTCTTGTACTTCTTTGATAATGCCAGTATAGCTTTCTATTGGTGTGTAAGTAGTTACCACCGCTTTATAAATCTTAACTTTTTTGGACTGACTAAAAGTGGGTAAGCAGATCAACATTACAAGAACTGTTATCAGTAAGATATTCAGTAGTCTTACTTTCACATCGGAAGTAATGAATGTTGTGCCGTATATTTTATTCTTTTCAGAAGAAGATTGACATACACAAGGATCATGTAATTCTGACTGAACCTTTGGAACGAAGGACGTGGTGAGAAATGTTTTCATGATGAATTATCGTTAATTTATTTTATTTCACTTTTCTTAAAAATATTAAAGCAGCATTTAAAGAAGGTTGAATAATTTCAGTTTGTCTTTGCACGTTTGATTTACAGAATTATTTGAAACGATATGATGCGTTTTGGCAAGCATTGGGTCCACTTGTAGATTGTACCATGGTTTTACCACTACAATCCACAAGTTGAAAGTGGCTGAATCTGTTTTGATATTGGCTATTATATTTTTCGACATAAGTGCCGTATCCAGATCGGCAAACAGCCACCTGATACTTTTATATAAAGCATAGACAGATTCAAATTATCGATGGGTTTCATATTATCAGGAATGGTATTTTTGCCTAATAATCATTCACTTATCACGGTAGAATCATGCGGTGGATCGCGGTAAGTACAATGCTTTACATCTGTGTTGGAGTATCACACATAATATTAATACTTGTATATAAAGGTTACCCATTGACATGAGAAAAGTCAATGACCAGAATCATCCGCTATCAATGACAAATGATCTGGCAGAAATCAGTTATGATTTTTCGGCTCAGCCGAGGGCGAGAATCATGTTACAACTCGTTCTGTTTCCGGTAACGGAAAAACAATTGCGAAACCGGAATCAGCATCAGTCCGGCTATACCAAAAATAACAAAGGCTATCCTCAGATTGAGGGCATGCGATACATAGCCAATCAGTGGCGGGCCGATCAGCATACCAACGATACTGTAGGTGGCAATGATCGAAATGGTAACACCTGCTGAATATTTTTTTGAAGAGCCTGCCAGTAAAAAAGTCATGGGAACCACGGCTGCCGTGCCAAGACCAACCAGGCAAAAGCCAATCATGGAAGGCCAGAAGTACGGGAAAATTACGGCCATGGAAATTCCGACAAATATTAAAATGGCGCTGATCAGGTAGGTGCGTGGCATGCCATACCGATCGATAAAACTGTCGGAAGCGAATCGCGAGATCGCCATACACATCATAAAAATCAAATAACCAAGTGTAAACAAATCTTCATGTACAACTTCCTTGAAATACACGCCACTCCAGTCGAACATACCACCTTCACAAATGGCTGCGAAAAATACAAGTAACCCAAGGTAAACAATATACGGGTCCGGTTTGGAAAGGCTGAGTTTGTTACCGGATGTAGCCTTGTCATTCTGGATCAAATGCGGATATGAATACACTGCCGCAGCCATGGCAATGAAGGCAATGACGGAAAGGTGAATGCCCATCGGAACATGAAGACCTACCAGCAGGGTGGAGATGCCCACACCGGCTATGCCGCCTGTGCTCCACAGCCCGTGAAAAGTGCCGTTGATTTTTCGCTTGAATTTTTTCTGTAACGTGAGTGACTGCGTGTTCGCAGCAATATTCATGATGCGCATGCTGAACGCGTACAGGGAAATGGAACAGATTAACAGAAAAGTGGAGGATGCCCATCCGATCAGTGCCAGGGCAACGGACAGAAATATCAAACCGACTGTCATAGGCTGGCGGCTGTCAAACCGCGACACGAGCCAGCCGGAAAGGGGCAGGCCCACCAGGGAACTTATGGGCATGAAAAGTAAAATCGTTCCGAGTTCTGCATCATTATAGTCAAAGAATGTTTTAATCGTGGGGATTCGCGATGTCCACGTAGAAAAACAAATGCCAGAGAGAAAATAATACAGGTTTAAGAATAAACGCTGCCTGTTTTTTACATCCATAAGCTAAACTCGGTGCGAATATCAGGGATATGTTTGATTGCGCATCAATAAAAAGTGTGAGTGTTTAACTTTTTTTCTTTTCAACCGATTGAATACCTATTTTCCCTATGATTTTGGAATGGTTAATTTTGGTAAAATTCAGAATGAAGAATTATTACATACTTTTATTTCTAATAATTTCTACCATGAAGATGGCAGCTCAATCCAATTCTCTTTCCTATCTCGCTCTTGGCGATTCATACACCATTGGCGAAAGCGTGAACGAACATGAGCGCTGGCCCAATCAGCTGGTGGAGGCACTCGTAAAAAATTGTATTGAAGTTTCAAAACCCAGGATCATTGCTACCACAGGCTGGCGCACCGATAATTTAAAAGATGCCATTATAAAGGCAGAGTTGAAAAATAATTATGATATGGTTTCACTCCTGATAGGGGTAAACAATCAATATCAGGGTAAGCCTGCCGGTCAGTATGCTATTGAATTTGAAGATTTGCTGATTACGGCAATTCAACTTGCCAATGGAAAAGCAGGGAATGTATTTGTCGTGTCTATACCCGATTATGGTTACACGCCTTTCGGGCAGCCTAAGATGGAATCGATCAGCATACAGATTGATGAATTCAATGCCATCAATAAGAATATTGCTGAAAAATATAAAGTGGCGTATTATAACATCACCGACATTTCCAGGAAAGGACTGGAAGACTCATCACTAGTCGCCTCAGATGGACTGCATCCGTCAGGAAAGATGTACACTTTGTGGGTAAACAGAATGATGGAAAAATTTATTCGATAGGGTATTGATTTTATGATGCCTCGGTTTTAAAAGTTCGACACCGAGCAGCCGGACACCAGGTAATGCAGGATGCATGCTGCTAAATTCATTAATATCAAAAGCAGAATTATCAGGAATACTATAAAAGCTTTTCAAACACCGGAGCAATTTTTCCGGCAATGATCTGATGTCCTTCCACGTTGGGATGTATTCCATCCGCCTGATTCAGTTTTTCAATTCCACCCACACCATCAAGAATAAAAGGAATGAGCAGAGCTTTATTTTTTGAAGCAAGTTCCGGGTACACTCTCTTGAAGTCATCGGTATATTCCGGGCCCATATTGGGCGGCACCATCATACCGGCCATCACGATCTTACAATTGGGATATTTGCCTTTTACCTTATCGATGATCCCCTGCAGATTTCTGCGGGTCTGTTCAACGGGCAGCCCTCGCAGGCCGTCATTGGCACCCAGTTCAAGAACGAAAATATCTACAGGCTGGCGCAAGATCCAGTCGATGCGGCTGAGTCCTCCGGCCGATGTTTCGCCACTAAGACCAGCGTTAACTACTTTTACTTTTTTTTCACTTTTGTTTAGCCTTTTCTCTACCAGAGCCGGAAAAGCTTCCTCAGGTGAAAGGCCATACCCCGCAGTGAGACTATCACCATAGAATAGGATCACTTTGGGTGAACTGGCGGCCTGAAAAAACAAGGCACATGCAATAAACAATACTTTTTTACCGACAATCATATTACTAAGTTCGGGCTGTTAACTAGTTTGAACAATTTTACTCATTAATCGCTTTAAAATCAGTATTTCATAACCAAAATATCATGCCAGAAACCGTTTTACTTGCCGAAGGTCTTACCAAGATTTATAAATCAGCGGATCATGAGCTCACCGTACTGGATCATGTGTCTTTTGAGGCAACCCAGGGCACGAGTTTATCCATCATCGGGCCGTCTGGAAGCGGCAAGACTACGCTGCTCGGTTTGTGTGCCGGCCTTGACACTGCCACGAGCGGAACCATTTCACTGATGGGCTTTAAACTGAATGCCATGAGCGAAGATGACCGTGCCTATTTGCGCAATCAGTTTGTTGGCTTTGTATTCCAGAACTTTCAATTGCTGTCAACGCTGACTGCTTTGGAAAATGTAATGGTGCCACTGGAGTTGCGCGGTGAAAAGAATGTGGCTCCCAAAGCGAAAGATTTACTGGCACGTGTTGGTTTATCGGAAAGGTTTAATCACTATCCATCACAATTATCGGGAGGTGAGCAGCAGCGCGTAGCCCTGGCCCGGGCCTTTATCACATCACCGAGAATTATGTTTGCCGATGAGCCTACCGGAAACCTGGATGAGGAGAATGCCAATCAGATTACCGATTTACTTTTCAGTATGAATCGCGAAGAGAAAACAACGCTAGTGCTGGTTACACATAACATTGAACTGGCGGAAAAGACAGAACGGATACTTCAAATGAAGGGTGGTAAATTGATCAACGAAAGGATAACGGCTCTCGTATGATTGATTATATTATCAAATTAAAAAAGAAGACACGTTCAATCTTTCAGGATAAGTGGGTATGGAAGATGGCCTGGCGTGATAGTCGCCATAATTTTTCGCGCCTTTTTCTTTTTGTTGCTTCGCTCATCACAGGAATAGCAGCACTCGTAGCGATTGGTTCATTGAATTATTCCATGCAGGAAGAAATTAATAAAAATGCCAAGGAATTACTGGGTGCCGATCTTCAGATCAAAAGCAATAAGAAATTCGAAAGCGACTTCATAAAATCCATTGATACTGTAAAAAGAAAAGTTGCGTATGAAGCCGACATGGCTTCGATGGTCATGTTTATGAATACGCGCCAGTCACGGTTGGTGAAGGTTACTGCCATGCAAGGCGATTTTCCTTTTTATGGAAAGTTAATCACGCAACCATCCAATGCATATAGTCTCACACAGTCAGGAGATTATGTGATGCTGGACGAACTGCTAGCACGACAATATGAAATCAGTTCTGAAGATTCCATTAAAGTAGGCAGTCGTATGTTCAGGGTGGCGGGTGTAGTTGAAAAAATTCCTGGTGGGGGTGGTCTCACCGCTACTCTTGCTCCCGCGGTTTACATTTCCATGTCGGCCATGGATTCAACCGGACTCGTACAATTCGGAAGCAGGATAAATTATAGTCTGTTCATTAAAACATCTACAGAACGTGAAACTGAGAACTTGCTGGAGCGACTGAAGAATCCCATGGATAAGCTGGGTTATTCCTATGACACCGTAGAGGAGAGCAAGAAAAACTTAGGAGAAGGATTTCAGTCGGTATATCGTTTCTTTTCATTGCTTGCATTTGTAGCGCTCATCATGGGCTGTATTGGTGTTGCAAGCTCCGTTCATATTTATGCGCGCGAGAAACGAGAAGAGGTAGCGGTGCTGCGTTGTGTAGGTTCATCTGGCTGGCAGGCTTTTAACATTTATTTCATTCAAATCTTCGTGCTGGGCCTTATCGGTAGTGTGGTGGGTGCTGCTCTCGGAGTAGGCATTCATCAGATTCTTCCGATTGCATTTAAGGAATATCTTCCACTTGAATTACATTTCGGAATTTCATGGCCTGCCGTAGGTGAGGGAGTTTTGCTGGGATGCATCGTTACCGTCTTATTTTCAATTCTGCCATTGGTAGCTGTTCGGTTCGTGCCACCACTTTCCGTGTTGCGTGCCGATTTCAATCCGGAAACAACATTTTCAAAGACACGATGGACAGTTATTGTTTTGATCGTCTTGTTTCCGCTGCTGGTGGCTGCTTATCAGACATCCAGTTTTCTTTCAGGACTGATGTTTACAGGAGGATTAATACTGGCATTGGGTGGTTTAACTGGTGTTGCAGTTTTGTTGCTGTTTTTGTTGAGAAAGTATTTTCCCCGCAACGGCTCATTCATCCTGAGGCATGCCATGTCAAATTTATTCAGGCCCAACAATCAGACCCGGGTGCTTGTGACAACCATCGGGCTTGGAGCATTCATCATCACTACGCTCAATATTACACAACACAGTTTGCTGAATCAGGTTGAGTTTCGCGGAAATGAAAATGAGTCAAATACAATTTTGTTTGATATACAACCCTCACAGAAGGAAGGTATTGTTGAACTGATCAAGAAACATGATCTTCCTCTCAATCAGCTGGTACCTATTATCACATGCCGGTTGACAGAAGTAAGAGGTCAGTCAGTGGAAGCCTTGCAGGACAGTGATTCGATAAGGATTCCAAACTGGGCTCTGCGAAGAGAGTATCGGGTTACCTACAGGGATAGTTTACATGTGTCAGAGGAATTAATAAAAGGTGAGCTTCACGCTTTTAAAAAGAATCAGAAGGATTCTGTTTGGGTAACTATTTCAGAAGGCATGCATGAAACACTGAAAGTAGATATTGGTGATTCGCTTGTGTTTGATGTGCAAGGTGTTCTCATCAAAGCCTGGATCAGTGGCATCCGTAAGGTTGACTGGCCTAAGGATCCACCGAATTTCATTTTTGTATTTCCCGCAGGTGTATTGGATGAGGCGCCTCAGATCTGGGTGGCCGCAACACTTGTGGAGGACATACAAAAAGCAAATCGTTTTCAGCAGGAGCTGGTGATGGGCTTTTCGAATGTTTCATTAATTGACCTTCGTTTGATATTGAGTACGGTAAATCAACTGTTTGATAAGGTGAGTGTAGTGATCAGGTTCCTGGCATTGTTCAGTATTGTAACTGGTCTGATCGTATTGGCGGGTGCTGTATTGAACAGCAAGTTTGCCAGAATGAAGGAAAATATTCTTTTACGAACGATTGGTGCCAGATCCAGACAGGTATTAAGTATCACATTGATTGAATACAGTTACATCGGTATTATAGCTTCCTTAACGGGATTGTTGTTATCATTGGGCGGTGGATACCTGTTAACCAGGTTTTTCTTCGAAATACAATTTTCGGTTGACTGGATTGAATTACTTTATATCTCCCTTGGGGTCGTTTTTTTAACCATATTCATCGGATGGTTTAATTCAAGGGAAGTAATCAATACACCGCCATTGCAAGTATTGCGCAAAGAGAATTAACTTTAGTGTAGATGGTTCGATTTGAAGTTTTCTCGTTATTTTTTTTTCGCCTGGTTGATACTATTGGGTGTTCCCTTGTTTGCGGAACCTCCTCAGATAAAATTTATTGAGAATAAATGTCAGTGGCCTGAGCAAGTCCAGTATAGTGCATCTGTTCAAAATGCTTTTTTCTCTATCAATCCGGGCGGCTTTAGTTATACCTTTCTGGACAGAAGCGCAAGTTGATGCATTGCATCATCAAAGTCATGAATCTGATCAGGAATCTTCCTATGTGCCAGAGGCAGATATTCGATAGATGGTCATCGTGTTACGACAACCTTTATTGGTGCGGATAAAAATTCAATATCTGTTCCCTTCGGAAAGCTGCCTGAATATTATAATTACTTTTTAGGAAGTGATGATTCGCGTTGGAGTTCGCATGTGTCTGCCTATGAAGGTGTTTTCTATTCACAGTATTATCCGGGAATTGATCTGAAGGTTTATTCGCATGGCGAGAATCTGAAGTATGAATTTATCGCAGAGCCAGGAGCCGATCCTTCACAGATTTTATTTGAATACACGGGTGCTGATCAGATCAGAATGGTAGAAGGAGATCTGGTTGTAAAGGCTTCACAATTTTCATTTATCGAAAAGAAGCCAGTTGTTTATCAGATTATTGATGGTGCGAAGGTTTATGTGCGGAGCGAATATGAATTACAACACAATAAAGTTCGCTTTTGTTTTATTGATGAGTATGACCCTTGTTATCCATTGGTAATTGATCCGATATTGATTTTTTCTACATACTCTGGTTCCACTGCGGATAACTGGGGCAGCACTGCAACCCCCGGTGAGCACGGAACTTTGTATTCGGCAGGTGTTACCAATCCATCGGGTCAGGAGGAATTTTTCCGGCTACACCAGGATCGTTTCAGGTTTCTTATGGAGGCGTTGTATGATATCGGTATTCTCAAATATGATTCAACAGGTTCAAAATTGCTTTATGCTTCTTACCTCGGTGGCTCTGATTCTGAATCTGCCTCATAGTCTGGTGATCAATAAAAATAACGAACTACTGGTTTTGGGTACCACAGGCTCTTCTGATTTTCCAACTTCTCTAAATGCATTTGACAGAACGTATAATGGTGGCCTATTTGAAGAAAACGTAATTGAATACAAGGTAGGTTCAGATTTATTTGTAGCGAGAATAAGCCAGGATGGAGGTCAGCTGCTTGCAAGCACATTCCTGGGTGGTTCTGCCAATGATGGATTAAATCCTTCGTCAAGTCCGTTGGTGGCAAATTATGGTGATCAGCTCCGCGGTGATATCATCGCTGACGCTGACAATAACATTTATATCAGCACGGTAACTTCATCAGCAGATTTTCCGGTCGCCAGTAGTTTTGGCCTTGACGTATCAAGGCGGTGCTACAGATGCACTTCTTTTAAAATTAAATCCTGATTTGTCGCAGATCGTATGGGCAGGATTTTTAGGTGGCAACGGTGCGGATGCTTCGCATACTATTAAATTTGACCTGGATGGAAACCTGGTGGTTGGCGGGGGCAGTTCGAGCTTAAATTTTCCGGCTACACCAGGAACCTATCAGACTGTGCATGCAGGTTTGGTAGATGGCTGGATTGCAAAAATCAAGAATGACGGAACAACCATTCTTGTATCCACATTAACTGGTACTCAGGCATTTAATCAGGTTTATTTTATCGATCTGGATATTGATGGAAATATTTATGCTTATGGTCAAACCACAGGAAGCTTTCCTGTGACTGCAGGGGTTTATAAGAACCCAAACAGCGGACAGTTTTTACAGAAGTTTGATCCGTCATTATCAACCTTGATTTTTTCCACCGTTTTTGGTTCGGGTTCCGGCATACCGAATATTTCGCCTACCGCATTTCTGGTAAATGATTGTAATAATATTTATCTGAGCGGGTGGGGAGGAATGATAAACAGTGCTTCCGATTTCTGGAATAGTTCTACTTCTGGAATGCCCGTTACGACAGACGCCTTTCAGAAGACCACCAGTGGCTCTGATTTCTATTTTATCGTACTCACCAGTGATGCTTCTCAGTTATTGTATGCTACCTTTCTCGGGGGCACTCAATCAAGAACACATGTTGATGGCGGCACCAGTCGCTTTGATAAAAGTGGTGTCGTGTATCATGCCGTATGCTCAGGTTGCAAGGTTAATGTGGCCGCGTAATCCAACATCAGATTTTCCGACTACAGCAGGGAGCATGGAGCAGACTGAACAAAAGTAAAAATTGTAACAATGCAGCATTTAAGTTTGATCTTTCATTATTGAAAGCGCGAATCCAGACCAACTCTGTTGCACTGAACCAGCCTGGCTTAACAAATGTGTGCCTTCCTGATAAAATTGTGTTTCAAAATAAAAGTACAGGAGGAGAATATTATCAAGTGGAATTTTGGAGATGGTAACTCAATGGAGAAAACGGATACCTCCCGCATCGTTTATCAATATAGTAAGACCGGAGTTTATAAAGTCTGGTTAAAAGCGATCGACATCGGAACCTGTGTGGGAGTTGATTCTACTTCTACTACCATTTATGTCAATAAGGCAACGGGCTTTGCTGGTGAAAATCAGATCATGTGCTTTGATGCTGGAACAACCCTGATTGCAGGTGGAGGTGTAAAATATAATTGGTCAACAACCAATGGACTTGTATCGGATCAGGCAACTCCACGTGGTTAATCCCGAAGTTGATACACAATATTTCGTAACCATTACTGATCTGAATGGATGTGTAAAGAAAGACACGGTCAACATCAGAGTAATTCCAGGTATTGATCTGGACTTTACGTATTCTAAAATTTATGATTGCTATGGAAGACCTTCTTTACAGGTGGTAAATCTTACTGATACTGACCAACAGACATTTTTTGATTTTGGTGATGGAGTTACCTCTGATCTGGTCAGCACTACTCATGAATTTGATTATGACGGAACTTTTCCTGTACGACTCGTGGGTATTCGTGAATCCTGTGTTTACGAAAAACGCATGGATATTCCGGTCTATACATTGCTTGTACCCAATGTTATTACTCCTGATGAATTTTCAGAAAACAATTTCTTTCAGATATTGTATGGAGGAAGAAGTATATCTGAGTCTTCACTAAATGCCTCTCTGAATGTTTATAATCGCTGGGGTGGACTCGTTTTTAAAAGCGATGCCTATAAAGATGATTGGGAGGCAGGCAATGTAACTGCAGGTGTTTATTTCTATGAATTACTTATTGATAATGAAACTATCTGCAAGGGGTGGGTGCACGTGATTAAATAGTTTGCTATTTCCTAAAACTGAAAATAAATAAAAGGTTGAATGGGCGCAGACTTAGTCTGAATGAAAAGTATAATTACAATCAGTAGCAAAGCAGCTTTCCCTGCTAAAGGCAATCCAATGGTCCAGCGTTCTGCCGCCAGGTCAATGGAGTGAGGAATAAAATGAAGCGTATAGCCGATTAGTATCAATACAAGAGTTGTCCGGTAACCAGCTATGAATTCGAAAAACATCTGTGGTGAAAAATGAAAAAATATCTGATTGATCATTTGAGCAGCAATCTCCATGGAAGGTGCACGAAAAAAGATCCAGCAAAAACATACAAAATGAAAGGTTAAGAATCCGCCAATCAAAGTGCCAGCCGATTTCATCAGAGGGCTACTGCCGGATCCAAAATTGATTTTCTGTTCATTGAAAAACTTATGCATAACAAGCATGACGCCATGCAGACCACCCCATAGAATAAAACGGAAGGAGGCGCCATGCCACAGGCCACCAAGAAGCATAGTAATCAATAAATTAACATAGGTTCTTATTTTTCCATGCCGGTTACCACCCAGGGAAATGTACAAATAATCTTTTAGCCAGGTTGAAAGTGAAATGTGCCAGCGTCTCCAGAATTCAGCAATGTTTTTTGATTTATAGGGAGCATTGAAGTTTTCATTAAACTGAAAACCCAGTAGCAAGGCCATTCCTATCGCCATATCAGAGTATCCTGAGAAATCACAATAGATTTGAAGCGCATAACCATAGATGGCAAATAAATTTTCAATGCCGGTGTATAGGGTAGGAGCATCAAAAATACGATCAACAAAGTTGATACTGATGTAATTGGAAATAACTGCTTTTTTAAAGAGGCCCGTGATGATCAAAAATATTCCTCTTCCAGACATCTCACTGGTTACCACTGTTGGTTTTGCGAGTTGCGGTAAAAACGTGGAGGCTCTTACGATGGGTCCTGCCACCAGTTGGGGGAAGAATGAAACAAAGAATGCGTAGTCCAACAGGTGATCTGCAGGCTTTATTCTTTTCCTGTAAATGTCAATCGTGTAGCTTAACGATTGAAATGTAAAAAAGGAAACTCCCACCGGCAAGAAAATATCAAATGGCTGATAGGGAAGCCCGGCTATGTTACTGAATATTTCATGGACAAAGTTGGTGTATTTAAAATAGCCAAGAAGTCCGAGGTTGCTTATTAAACTGATCGTTAAAAGTGCACTTCTCTTCCAGGGTTCCTGATTATTGTAAATCAATCTTGCCAGTGTGTAATCGATGCAGGTAGTGCTGATTAAGAGCAGGAAAAACAGACCGCTGGATTTGTAATAGAAGTAGAGAGAAAAAAGTGTTGTAAAGATAAGTTTAGGCCGGTGTGTTTTACTTAGTGGGATATAGAACAACAAGAAAACGGCAAAAAGAAACAGGAATAATCCGCTTGTAAAAAGCAGGGGTTCATCCGGGTGGTATCCGAATTGATTAATGAGTTTGTTAATGTCGATTGAGAACATACTCATTATAACCTTTTATGATCGCTTCAAACAGCAACTGCCCTTGCAGTTCGTATCCCTTTTTTGTAAAATGAATTCCATCTTTTTGCATAAGGTCCTCTTTTTTCCATCTGTCGGCAGCATGGTTACCTCCGGCAATTTCATATAAATTCCAATAGGGTACGTTCTTTTGATTGGCAACCTCAATGATTTTGTTCTTGATGGTTTGTATTCCCGGATTCCTGGATGTCTTTTTTATATAGAAATCTGCAGGTGTAGTAAGAAGAATAACGGCATCAGGGTTTTGTTTATTTAATTCAGAAATCAGTGTGTTTGCGTATAAGGTAAATTTTGAATCGATGTTGGGATGATCACCTGCTTCATTGCTACCGAGTGAAATAATGATGAGATCTGGACTAAGCAACCTCGACTGATAAAGTAGTTCCGTTGAAGCCATGTAGTGTTTATACTTCGCACCATTAATGCCAAGATTATGATAACGAACTCCAGGGTTTTGGTTTTCAAGACTTATTCCGTAAAAGGTAAACTGGTTTTGTTCAGGTAGTGATTGAAGCATTTCCAGTTGAATTTGATTGACAGATCTGGGGAGAATGAGTTTAGATATATTTTGAGGTTCATTTGTAAAAGCTCCGGCAAACGCAATTGGTCGACTAGCCGAATCCTTAACAATAACATTGTAATTGTTGAAATCTTTTTGGTAAAACAACGTGATCCGATCGAATGCATACTCCTTTTTAATGGTACGTACTGATAGGGTGCTGCCAGCTAATTCAGTTTTTAATACAATACCACCAATGCCGACCGGAAACATATTATCTGCCTGTGTTATTCGGCAGTTTACCCATTGCCCGGTAGATGATGAACTAATGTGTGGGGAATCATTCATGCTTGCGGCATGCCATGGAAACACAAGTCCCGGTCCTGCGTTACCAAATGCGTATTGGAAAAGTGGACGGGTTGTGCCTGTCAAAAGATCTGCCTGGATATGTGAATCTCCTATATGAAGTATATTTACTATACCTGTCTTTTTACTTTTTAAGAAAAAGAGTTTTTCATAAAAAGGTATCAATTGTTCTGTGTTGTTTATGATATTTATATTCGTGTCGATAAACGATCGGTGTGCATCGGCTTGATACAAGACCGTGTCCTGCGCTCTTGCATGTAAAAGGCTACCAAGAATAAATCCACTCAGGAATAATAATTTCCTACTCATGCCTTTTAATTTCATAGAGTAAGGCATCAGCGAGTTTTTTGCCAATCTTCTGGCCACCTAAATGCGTGAGATGTGTGTAATCCCTTGCTGCAAGCGGGGGGTCTGCTTCGGTATAGCTGATGATACTGTTTCTTCCACCCATTGCTTCAAACAAATCCCAGAAGGCGATGCCACTTTTTCTCGCAATGTCTCTTTGCATGTTTCGCATTTTTGGTATGCCACGCATGGTAACAACTTTGCCCTCTCTGTTTGTGGCCCGATCACTTACACTTAATAAAAGAAAGCTGGTTTCAGGGAAGATGACCTTTAAGTCTTTTATGATTTTAGTCATCCTGGTGGTATACCATTCATAATTTGTTGAATCAGTTTCAGATGCAACGTTAAGTCCGTATTGTAAAATAATAAGTTTATAATCCAGATAATTATTAAACTGTTTTAATAGTTCGGGAGAGAGTCTGGATAGTGAAATACCTGAATTCCTTCTGAGTGAAAAATTATCAACGTAAGTGCCATAGTTATTCTCAAAACTTACACCAAATACAACGATGTTATCGGGTGGGGTTATACGGAATTGTATTGATTTTATATTGTCATGTGAAATTACCAGTTGCTTTATTTCATCAGATTGTTCAAGGGTTTGACTTATAGTCGGTTCTTCATTGATGATGTAGTTAACGGTTGTTGATTCAGAATTCTGGTACAGCACTTTTACTTGTTTGAAATTCTCTTGCAGGGGTACCTTGCCGGGCTTAAATCTAACCATATTATTTTCCCCGGGGATGTATGTGTAACCTGAAATTCCGATAGGGATTGTAGCATTGTTTGGGGTCAGTAATGTGTAGGTGTCCCAGCTGGCGTATGTATGTTTAATCGATTTTCTGAAACCTGCCACTTCCGAAGCCAATGGAACAATACCAACACCGGATCCTCCGAATACTTTCTGAAGAGTGTCTCTCAGCGTTGCACTGATGATATCACCTTCAATAAATGAATCACCAAAAAAGGCAACCCGAACCTGATTTGTATCTGCGTTTTGTAAAGCCTCGTAAAAATGTTTTAGGATTTTCTCTTCGCCACTGAAGTCTTCTATCCGTGTAATTTTCCTGTTGATCGTTACAGGAATACTTTGTTCTTGAATGATGGTATCAGGAATTTCAACATAAGATTTTTGAGGCTGTTCTGACAGTGTATCGGTACGTATGTCACTAAGTATGTCGATTTTCTTCAGATGATATTCTCCGATATTGATTTCAGGCAAAAAGGAAAGCACTAAAAGACCAACGATGATAATTGTTGAAAGCCAGCCTGTCTGAATGATTTTGTTCTTCTTAGCGTCTTTCTCCGCCATCATCTTATATTAAATGTAACCCGCAAATTTATAGGCAAGTATGCCAACCCATTCTTTGGTAAGCACCTGCCAGATAAATATGGATTCGATTTTAGGAACCAATAAGACATCCGGAGTAAACACTCTTTTATTGGAAAGGAAATCCACACTGAATGTATCAATATCATAACCTGCTTTTTTGAAACAGGCTCTTGACCTGCGCATGTGATAACCTGAAGTGATCAACAGGCAGTCAGAGGGTGGATAAATATTTTCGATCATTTTTTTTACCGCTATGGCAGACTGGTAGGTATTATCAGACTGGTTTTCGATAATCAGATCTTTTTCAGGTACTCCCATCATTTGCAGTACAACTGAAAGTTCATCTGCCTCTTTTGTCCTTTGTAGTATGGTACCGCTGCCGCCTGCAATTAATATTTTTTTGATATATCCCAGTTTATAAAGTTGTAATGAATGTGTTACCCTGTCAGAACTTCGCTGAAAGTAGACACGATCGTCTGGGCTGAAATTTGATTTGGTTACGCCTGTTAACAATATCCCTACTTCATATTTCTTATTAATTTCTACGAAAGGGGTAGGGGGCAGTTCCCACAGCCGCATTACTTCATTGCTGATAAATTCATTCGAACAAAACAGCAGACTTGCAAATGCGACTACAAACAGTTTTCGTTTCCATTTCTTGTTTTTTATTATCACTGAGGAAATAAAAAGCAATACAATGATTACAAGTGGTCTTGCAAGGTATCCTACTGTTTTTGATAGTATAAAAAACATAGACAGAATTTACATGCGCTTGGGTATCGGATTGGAAATATTGCTAAGACCGTCAATTAGCTTACGTAATAATTCATAATACAATGTAATTGCCAGAATTATGGTCATTGCCCAGATTACTCCCAGGTTAAACCATAGTGTGTCAATATTGCGGTTTAAAAAGTGTTTTGACGGCATATAAAACTGAGCATCGAAGTCAACCATGCTGTCTGGATCAGGATCTTTATAGATTGGAAATATTTTCTGGATTAGTTTTCCGTCTTGCTCTATAATACGATTCATTTCACTTGTGTTTTTCACAAGGTCTACAATGGCCTCATTTTGATGAGCGCTTCGCAGTTGTTCAAACGCTTTTTCTTTTTCTGCGGTATCCGTTAAACTATTGATTATCCTTTCTTTTTCTTTATCTGCTTTATTGTATCGGTTTATATAGAATTTCTTAAGCACATCGAAGAATAATTTTGTTTTATGATATAGGGTAGGGTTAAATCGGTCAGGCTCAAAGTCGTTTATATCGATGAAATCTTCATTTCCAACAAACTGCTGCTCCTCCTTTATTTCATTTTTTAAAATATCCAGATCTGCTTTTATCCTCTCAAGAATTTCAGGGCTTGTGTTTTTGTAATTGAGATTGACGAAATCAAGTTTAGTCTCCAGGGTTGGTATGAAGTATATTCTTTTATAGTCTGAATTGGCTTTAATCTTATCGTAAGGATAAAATTTATTTTCAAATTCATTGTCTTTGAACTGTGCTACCATGCTGGCCTCAAAAGCCCACCGTGAAGCCATAATGTCACCAACCATCGGAACGGTGGCCGCGTTGCCTATAACAGGATTTAGTTTGTCAAACCTGACGACAACACCACTTAATATTAACTGCGGAATTAGCAACACAGGTATAAGAATATAAATAGTAACGGCTGAGTTGAAGGCTGATGAAATATTCAAACCAAGTAAATTGGCAAAACAGGAAGCGGTAAATAGAATCCCCCAGTAAATAAAAAACATACCTTTTATTTCGAGCAGGGTATTTCCTACCAGTACAAATATGGCTGTCTGAATTGCGGAGATCATGAAGAGTATTCCGATTTTGGAAATGATGTAACTGCTATGGTTAAGGTGCAGGAATTTTTCCCGTTTTAGAATTTTACGGTCACGTATGATTTCTTCAGCGCTAACCGTAAGCCCCATAAAAAGGGCAACAATTACACTCATAAACAGGTATGCGGGCATATTCAGATTCTTGCTAAACTGATAACCTGTTTCAAACTGATCGTCTGCATTATAATATCGAACTATAAACGCGAGGATAAATGCCAGCAAGGGTGCCTCCAGCATATTGATCAGGATGTATTGCGTATTGTTTAATTTGGAAAGCAAGTCACGCCTGGCAAAGATTATAAATTGTTTAAGTCTGTTTGGAATATGCAGGGTAGAATGTGGTTGTTCTTTTGATGTGACAATCTGTCCTGGCTTTATTTTTTCAAGATATAACTGGTTCCATTGTTCAGGTAAAAACTTACGTTCATCTGTAAAGTTTCCGAATTCATTGATCACCTTGGTTTCAATGATATTAAAAATCTGTTCTGGATTCACATTTCCACACGAGTGACATTCGCCCTCGTCACTATTAATCAGATTAATATTTTTCTTAAAATAGGTTATGGCATCCACTGGGTTGCCGTAGTAAATCTGATATCCACCGGTATCCAGAATGACCAGTTTGTCAAACATCTTGAAAATGTCAGACGAGGGTTGGTGAATAACGGCAAAGACAAGTTTACTTTTTATAGAAAGTTCTTTTAACAGATCAATTATGTTTTCAGAATCACGGGAGGATAATCCGGAGGTAGGTTCGTCAACAAAAAGTACCGCAGGCTCTCTCAGCAACTCAAGTCCTATGTTCAGCCTTTTTCGTTGTCCGCCACTAATTGTTTTTCGCAGGGGCGATCCAACGGTCAGATCCCTCGTTTCACTTAACCCCAGATCATTCAGTGTGTGGTTAACAAGATCATCAATTTCTTTTTCTGATAGGTGACTAAAACAAAGTTTTGCAGCAAAGTAAAGATTTTGGTACACAGTCAGGTCTTCGATAAGTAGATCGTCTTGTGGCACAAACCCAATCACACCTTCAATTTTTTCAGGATATGAGTAGATATCAATACCATTGATCAATACCTGTCCGTTCGATGGTTTCTCCGTTCCATTTAACACATGCAGCAATGTAGACTTTCCGGCACCGGATGCTCCCATAAGTGCCACAAGATGGCCAGATTCTTCAAGGATTGTTACTTCACGTAATCCGGTCTTGCCGTTTTTGAACTGGTAGGATATGGACCTCGCTTCGAAGCTAGTGCGGGTTACATGATTATCTTTTTTAAACTGATTAATAATTTCTCCATAATACACGGCATCTGCGAGTTCCCAGCGTATGGTACTGCCATTGGCAAGTACAATGATACTCCCTGATTTCTTTGGAACTCCATTAAGATACACATCTGAATTGCCCAGATATTTAAAGAAAAAGGTATCTGTATTTTTTACGTATAGAATTGAAATGAATCCATCAAGATGGCTGCGATGAATGAATTTGCCTTGTTTAATATTGTTTTTCTGAGAGCTGATAATCAGGATATTTTCGTCATCAGATTGTTCGATCGTCTGCCCTGAAACATATTTCTCCAATAGTGCCAGGTCTGCTCTGGTGATATTGAATTGATCACAAATTATTTCTGCGAGATTCCGTTCTCTTTCGGTGATGGTGCCATCGGCCAGAATTACGCTCATGAGCTCAATGACAATTACAATTTTTTGTTTCTGCTCTACCTCTTTGTTTATTGAGCTGCATATTCTGGCGATAAGATCTGATTCTTTTGCAGCCCCCATTTTCTCTGATACCTCAATGGCAAACTCATCAAAAAGCCTAAGCTGACTTTCCATTGCTTTTTTGCTCAGGTGATCGGATAGAAAAACCTGTACATGCTCCCGTTCCTGTTTAGTGATGAGGTCTTCTTTTGCCACCAGGGCAAATAATTTCATAATCGCAGTTAGAACAGGCTCACTCATAATTTGTAGACAGATTGGATTCTCTAAAGATAAGAAAGATGTCAAACAGAATGCATAAAAAAAGGGGAGTGACTTACGTCAATCCCCTTATAAATTAAAGTATTGTTTACTCAACGATTGATTTTCTCATTTTCTCAACAATCGATGTGATTTCAGCAAGGTGCTTGTCAGTGAGCACAAGGTCTGAACGATTATTTTTGATCTGATCAGCAATATTAAGCGAGCGATAGCTGGCCTGTAATGACTGTATGTCTGCATTCAATGATGCGATGGGCTCTGCCTGATCAATGGCAGCAAGCATTTTTGCCATTTCATCTACTGATTTTTCCTGATTAAGAATCACCGATATAAGTGGAGTAAGGATGAGGTTTCTTGCATCGTCAGGAAGTATATCCTTCGGGTATGTTTTAATAAGCCCCGTTGAGATATAAAGTCCTTCAACAAAACTTCCGGTTAGGAGAAGTGCGGCCAGCCTGTTTTTGCTGTCATCTTTAAGGTATTTGTCAGTTGATTTCACCGCCTTGTCAAGAATATTTGCCAGTGAATCCTTATTTGAAATGTTGCTTTCAAAGCTTTTCAATACCTCGGTATCAAAAGTTCCGATCACTCCCAGGTTATCAGCCAGTTTCTTGGCAGCATTAAGGTAATCGATCGCTTCCTGTGTTTTGTCATAGGAACTCAGGTAACCAATGTCGGTAGTGTAAACCCCCAGGTTAAGAGCGGCTTTATCACTGCGGCTTCCATATGAATCAGCCTTTTTTCTGTCATTCAAAAGTGACTGATTAAAGTCAGCTCCCGTGGCTTGTAAAAGGTAAGGGATTTCTGATGGAGAGGGGATGTTGTAAACCAGATCTTTAATCTGTTCCTTTAAAGACTCCTCAGCCTGGTTAAATTCTTCTGAATTTTTGCTCTGATCATCCTTGGAACCACCACATGACCAAAGGCCAAGAACAGCTAAAAAGGAGAACAAATAAATACTTAGACGAGTAAATTTCATGGGTTTTGTAGTTTAGCGTTCAATTTTACCACATTTTTCGATTTCATTGAAACCGTTTAAATTTTATTTTGCTCAAATAACAGAAAAAATATCTCAGAGAAGCATTTTTGTCTGATATTAGTTAAAATCACGGATGCTAAATAAGCCAAGAGTTCATACCGCCTTCCTTATAGACGACAGTGAAGTTGACCTTTTTATTCATAAAAAGTTCCTGGAGCTCTGTTCTTTTGCGGAAACCATAATTACATTCACTTCCCCCGTAAAAGCACTGGAGGCGCTTCGGGATGCTTCCCTGTCGGATGGACCGTATCTGATTTTTTTAGACCTGAACATGCCTTTGCTGAATGGCTTTGAGTTTCTTGAAAAAATAAACTCTGATTCAAGTGGTATTTCTGACATGATTAAGGTGGTGATTCTTTCCAGTTCAAATAGTCCGGCTGACCGTTTGAAAGCAAAAGAGTTTCCGAACGTGATCAGCTTCTTTTCAAAGCCCTTGAATATGGATGAGTTGCAATCTCTTTCACACTCACTTGAGCCACGGTAGGGATAATCTATGAAATCCTGTTGTCTGAATTTATTTCCCGAAGGTTTTCTGCCAATTTTTTATGCTTTGCCTTAAAATAAACAAGGGATAAGATAATTAAAATACTTCCCGCGAAGGAAAGGATATACCCTCCCTGAATAAAAAAGTTAAGCCAGCTTAGGTTCGAATTTCCAAATTCCTTGTAAAGCAATACACCAACACTGCAAAGGTATCCGAAGGAGTCGGCCAGGTAAATCAAAAAACCAACAGTGCTTACGTATTTAAATGTGGCTATCAGGCGATCAAAGAAAATACTGTTGAACTGGATATAACCGAAGTATAGTCCCATCCCTACAAGTACCATCCAAAGCGGTGCGCTGATTAATTCCTTTTCATAGGCAAGCGTGCTTAGGCCTACTACTACCATTCCGATCAACACGATAATATGATTTATCACCATTGCCTTATAGTTGTTTTTGATTAACATCAGGCTACCGATGACAATGAGAACAATGATGGTTACAGGCAGTTCGGTTTGCGTAAAAATGGATGGTTTATCTCCATAGCCCAGCGATTTCCAGATTTCTGCAGAGAAATTATCCCTGAAATCCCGAAAGGCTGTCAGTAACATGTAGGTTAACACAAGTAAAACAAGGCCCGGCAAAAAGGTCAGTGTAAAGCGCATTCTTTCCTTACCTGTCATGGGTTGCCGTTTCGTTCTTAACGCTTCATCTTCTGCGGTAGGTGGTGGAATTTTATCGAGTAGCCATAAGAAAAGCAGGAGGGGCGGAAAGAACAGACAGGCAGAAACAAAGGGCATCCAGAACTCTGAGGTTCCCCATTCAACCATGATGAAACCACCCACCGTTTTGGCAAAGCCAGAGGAAAAAATAAAACTCACAGAAAGACTGGCACCCAGCACTTCTGTAAATTTTCTTCCTTCCAGATATCCAAACACCAGTCCCCAGACCATGCCCAGTGGCAGGCCATTGAAAAAAAGGAATACCAGATTGTAAGGCATCGGAGTAATGGCAAAAAAGAACCAGGACACACTGGCTATACTTACCATGATCAGGATTCCTTTTGCCCTTGAACCGGAGCCGAGTTCAGAAACTATTTTAATGCCAATGAACTTGGAAAGCATATAACCAACCACCTGGCTGATCACCATCCATACTTTAAAATCTACATCCCAGTACTGCATACCTTCGTAGGTTGCAACGCCAAATGTCTTGCGCAGCGAAAAAATGCATGTATATAAACAGAATGCGGAGATGGAAGTATATAACGTAAAATTCAGCCCGCTGGTCCTGTTAAGCCAGTCGGTAATCGGGGAGGTAGTAGTCTGCAAGTCTTTGCGGGTTTTGGCTAAAGTTATTTTAATTCTTCAAGAATCCATTTTCTTCTATTCAGAATAAACTTAAGCGAAAGTAAAATATCATCCTTGGCCTGTGCAAAATCGAATGGGCTTTTATCGAGAAAGAGGGATGCTTCGGCAACAGATTTGTCTGCACTTATTTGCTCCAGCTCATTGATGACTTGCCATGCTGATCCGGTCAAGGCCGTGGAATCCAGTATGTTCAATAAATTCCTTAATGCCTGCACGTAACGATTGTAAAGTTCCTGATTGCCGGCAATGGCACGGTCAAGTGATTCTTCCAGTGAGAATATTCTCTTGTCGGCAAATTCCTTGTTTCTTGCGGTAAGACCTTCATGTGGAAACGGTTTCAATATATCATCATAATCCCAGGGGATCACTTCAAACCACTGCTTTTCAACATTAATGTAAAAAAATACTTCGTCAGCATAATCACCATTCATAATCAGAAAATTGAATGCGATGTACTGTAAGTAACTATCCAGGTTAATTACTTTTTGCAAATGGCTTTCAAGGTCAGCGCCTTTCATTGAACTGATGCCTGAATAGATCGACTGAAATTGTTTTTTGTATTTTTTTGCATCACCCTTATCTTCTTCATCAAAGTATTCATCGCTGATAGTGTGATTGGGACCCCTCCGAAGCATGTATGGACTCTTCGTTCTGCTTCTGATATGCTGAGGTTTTTCAACCAGCAAATAAATCCCTTGTGGCTGGTCATTGATCCAGACCATACAATAGGAATTATATAAAGGAAATAATCCTATGGATTCCATATTCAGATCGGACCACCGGTTGTGCCACAGATGTTTATCCATTGAAAGGTTGAGTAGATTAAATTTTTTCAGATGTATTCTCGTTTTACTTCCGTTGCTGCCGGAAAAGGTCATTGCTTTATCCAGTTCAACAGACAAAGACTTTCGTTTGAATTTGAGTGAATTGTTGCCACGGGCATGTATTTCTTTCACCTGGGCAGAGTCCTGGTTTATCAGCATCACTGGTGTTGACAAGATCATTTTTTCACCGTTGTCGGATTGAAGATTGTGATATTGGCTCTTTGAAATATAAATTTTTATTTCCGGAAAGTGTATGTCGTTTTGAGGTGGGCTGCCGGTAATATCGGCCATTGCTGAATTAATATTCAGAAGGATGCATGTGCTCAGGATTATGAAAGGATAATTCATAAGCGCACCAATGATCAGGATTTAATTTAGGCAATCAACGTGGGTGTATAATCAAAGTTATTATTTTTTTAACTTTTATATCTGAAATTGATATATTTATAATTGTCTCTTAAAAACCACCAGCCGTCATGAAGCATCACAGATTACTACTCGTTCTCATTTTTATACCAGGCATTCTTTTTGGCCAGAAGGCAGAGGTAGCGAAATTGTTTCTTGATGAAATGCCTATAGATATAAAATTGAGTATAGCCATTAAAGATGTAAAGGCTATTGCCAGTGATACGGTGTATACCAGTTATATGATGCATTATAAAAACGGCAACGTCTGGGATTCTATAAAAATAGAGGTAAGGGCCCGTGGCAATTACAGAAGGAAGGAATGCTATTACCCGCCACTAAGGGTAAAAATAAAGAAGAATGATGCAAAAGGAACTGTTTTTGAGGGAAGCAGGAGTTTGAAACTGGTGTTGCCTTGCAAGCAGGTAAAGGAGAACTCGCTGATTATGAAGGAGTATATCTGTTACCAGATATTTGAGCCCATTTCAAAATATACGTTTAATACCCGGTTGACCAACATCATGTTTACTGATCTTAATAACAAGAAAATTAAAGACGTGCCCATCATGGGCTTTTTTATTGAAGATGATGACGTTGTGGCAAAACGACATAAAGGCAAGGTGGTTGAGGATTTGAAGTTACACCCCAAAGCGCTTCAGGACAGCAACTCTGTGAGACACGATATGTTTCAATATCTGGTAGCCAATACGGACTGGTCTACTACATTTTTACACAATGCCAAGGTGATTCAACTGGATGAGTCAAAGCAATACATTCCACTTGCCTATGATTTTGATATGGCTGGCTTTGTAAACGCTCCCTATGCAGTTCCTAATCAAACACTTGGAATAACCAAGGTGAGCGAACGACTCTACAGGGGTTTTTGCAGATCTGCTGATGTCATGGAGGCTATCCGTAAAGAGTATATCGATAAGGAGAATGAAATACGGGGAGTAGTGAACCGCTACGAAAGCAGTTTTGAGCCGAAGGAGTTTGCCAGCATAACAAAATATCTGGATGAATTTTTTACCACCTTTAAGAGTGATGCAAAATTCAAAACCAACATTGCTGATAAATGCCGTACGAAATAATTGCTGCCTAACCCCAGGCAAGGAATCCAAGAAATACAAGAACGCTGAAAATAAAACCAAACATAAATACCTGGTAGGCATACACCAGCAGATTGTATTTACGCTTAAGGATCAGACCCTGGTTATATAAATCGATGGTCATATGTTCGTAGAGTTCACTTCCTGACTCAAGCAGTTTTTTCATTTCATCAATGTAGCCTTGCTGCGAATGTTGTGCAATTACTCCAAAAAAAAGCAAACTCGATTTTTGCATGGAACCACCAATGTTTCTGGCTTTAATTAGTTTAGGCCGTGCCGCCTGTATGGCAAAAATCACAGAGATCAGACACGACAGAATAATCAACACAATCGGAATTAATACCTGTGAATCATAGGTATTTAACTTGCCGGCAACGGCCCCATATCCGGTGATGGCGATGATGGAAGAAATGATCATTGTATTGATACTGATGATGATGTTGGCTTTGTTGTCGGCCATCTGGATAAGTGCGCTCTGATTCTGGTAGGTGGCTCTGAAAAGAGTTTCCCTGCCACGCTCCGCTTTTTTATTTTTTGCTTCCTTTGTTTCTTTTGCTTCGGTTTCTTCCATGAACATACAAGTACTTAATTTTTCTCTTTATAATCAATTCTTCAAACAGTTGTGCTGTCACACGCAGGAATGTATCATATCCTGAAGTCACTTAACCGTATGTCATCCAGTCCACGCTGATCAAAAGGATTTTCCATCTGATCCTGCACATTATATAAGGATATTAATATGAATGTTGAAATGGCAGATAACAGGTATACAATCCATGATTCGTTCATCGAGATGCCATCATGAAGTTTATTGTAAAGGGCAGGCGTGTAGATGATCGGATAGATGTAAATAAAGATCAGGCAATATGCCCTTATGGAAATCGGGGTTCTGTGATTGTTTACGGCTGTAATTTTCCCCACGCTATCATGAACATCTTTCATAAAACGGAATATTTTTATTGTGGTACCGCTGCCAATTTGTTCACTGTTTTGCTTGATGAACAGGAATACTTTTTTTACCTCTTCATTCAGTTTTTCCTGACTGCATGATCCATGACCAAGGTAATTAATCATACAATCGGAGATGTTTCTGATAATTCCTTCAATTTCCTTTTTCTTTTCATCATCAAGCTTTTTGTTTTCCTGAAAGCTGTCATTCACCGTGATGAGGCCGGCTCTGAATTGAGCTAAATATTCCAGCGCCTTCTCTCTTCTCCGGAATGCACTTCTGATGGTAAACACAAGAGGGAAAATAATCGCGATACTGATTAGTGCCAGATCGTAATTGTATTGAAACTCCCGGGCCATGGTAATGTATGATACCAGTAGGGAAATCCCGATGGCAAATGCGGTGCGCCCATTCAGGATAGAGAGGTATTTGTTCATGAAGATTGGATAGGGTAAAGGCTGCTGTTGCCGTAAATCTAATTTATTAATGCCAATAATAGTACACGTGAAACAGGACACCACGCCATTTCATTTTCCCCGTTTTCTTCATGATATCAACACCTGATCCTGCCTGTTTCGCAGGTTCCCTGGTCTAATGTGAGCCGTGAATTCTTACTTAAATGTGGTTTACATCCTGATCAGATTAGTCAGTCGCGCACTTCAAATTGGAAACCGGAATCCCAGATTGGGTTTGTAAAAGATCGTAAACCCTTCAAAACAGATGATTTTCAATGTTTTTTCAATGGCACAGATTTAGACTTTTGGCTGGCGTACCAAAATCTATTTACCATGAATACTCTTAAAGTTTACCGCAGATACAATGAAAGCTTCGTGCTCCGTTTAGTGATCACCTTTGCTACCATAGCCGCTGCCTTGCTGCTGATGCTCTGACCCCATTGATATCATTACACTTAATACTTTTTGTTATCTAAACCTGTTTGTTATGAATAATCTAAAATTCTACCGGAGATTTAATGAACGATTAATCCTCCAGGTACTCGTGGCATTTGCCATCATCAGTATCACCATGCTTGTTTTACTGTAGTACGCTTAACCCAAAACGCAGATAAACCAACTGACATCGGTACCTGCCATGTTTTGAGCATTAGGGTGTATACTGCCTGGCAGCTTTGCGGATAATCCGTGCATAGACATACTTACGGATTTCCAGGAGATCTGAAATCATTTTATAAGGAATAAAGGGCGATCATTGTGTTCGCCTTCTTTATTTTATTGTATGGTAGTCAATTGTTTAATTGATGTAAGAGTGGTTAATTTAATTTTTTAATCAACAGCAACCGTACCGAAATACTATTTTATGAGTAAGCCTAAATTGGAAATGACAATTTTTCAGCACGCCTTGAATCCAATAATTTGCATTGGCATGTCAGATGGAAATTTTACTGAAAAAGAACTGGAAGATTTAAAATCATCAACATCCACACTGGCAGGATGGTTTAAAATTACTGTCGAACAGGCTTGGAAGGAGTGTGAGGAATTGTATCATCACATCACTGACGAAGTATCAAACGGGGATAGCCGGTCTATTTATCTGCGGGTTCCTGTTTCCTGTGCACTCGTGCATAAGAATTTAAAAAGCACAGAAGGCCGTAATTACCTTGTTAGATTTCTGGAAGACCAGGCAATTGCCGATGGAGCGCTGACGGCCGAAGAAAGGCAATTAATCAGCATGTATTCTAAAATTATCCTTCATGGTGGCAGGTCCGCAGGCATTCATGTTTAACTAATGGTTATTAGACTTATTGACATGATTTACGTTGGATAAAGTTGTTCCACTTTCAACAATCTGTTTCAAGACATCCGTAGGATTGTTAATAAAAAAGGAGCTACAAACGGTAACTCCTTTTTTTATTACGTGGGCCCAGCTGGGCACGATTAATGAAATTGATTGAAATGAAATAATAAAGCATACAAGCTAAAAACGCGCTTTTATCGTTATCTTTACTGTCAGAATGTATCACCGTATATCAATAAGGTATACCCGAAAAGTATAACCATTGAAGCCATGAAAACAATAAAGGTTAATTTCTTCCGTGATGATCAGCGCGAAAACTCAGAAGGTCAGGCACCCATACGGGTAAGATCAAAGCACAATTCAACCAAACTGATTGTAAAGGCTACAGGCCTATTCTGTGCCCCAGAGAAGTGGGATAATAAGAATGGCAAGGTAAAGGACGTTGTTCTTGAAAGTCAGTTAGACGGCATTAAAACGCAAATCAGGACCACATACGAAACGCTATCAAAAGACAAGCAAGGCATAACCCTAAATGATGTTTGGGAAAAGTTACACCCATCAGGCGCAAAACCAACAAGTCCGGTAAGTGATAAGGTTGTCGATTGGGTTGATTATTATATCACTCACTCACCCTATAGCAAGGAATATGTGAGAGGTGCAATTCATCTTAAGGTACTATTGACCGGAAAATCAAAAAAAGGTAAATTAAAAGGCTACAATTCAGATCTGAGATTTTCAGAACTTAATCAGACTATTGTCGATGGTTTTTGTACGCACCTGGCTAATCAGGGTAAGGCTACAGGCACAATCGTAAAGGCGGTTAAGTTCCTGAGGCAAATAGCTAAGATGGCAAAGGACCATAAAGTCGAAGTAGGTAATTTAGAATTTAAGGCACCAAAGAACTTTAAAAAGAAAGTAAAAACAGAAGTCAGGTTGTCACTTCCTGAGTTAATGAAAATCAAAAATGTTGAACTCGATGATAGGGATGAAAATATTATCAGGGATATGTTTCTTTTCCTGGCCTTTACAGGCATGAGGCATAGTGATATGGTAAAGGTTACGCCAGCTAATAACTTTGGTGATTTCCTTCTTTTCACTCAGCAAAAAACAGGTGATGAAGTAGCCGTAACCCTCCACAAATTCAGTAAGCCATTAGTAAAGAAATATTCAGAAGGTAAGGAAGAAACCGAAAGGCTTTTTCCTGTTTACACCCAGCAAACATTCAATAAGATTATTAAGACCATAGCACGAAAGGCCGGATTAAAAGATATTGTAAGAGTTACCAGGTATTCAGGCACAACGGAAATTCCTGAGGATAAGCCAAAACATAAGCTTGTTAAAACGCACACAGGAAGGAGGTCATTTAGTCGTATACTTTCAATGGTGGGTGTAGCTGAGGAAATTATCTCAGAAGAAATGGGCCATAGTGGTGGTAAGTCAATCACAAGGCATTATATCGGAAACAGCGACCACATGAACCGGATAAAGACAGTACAAAAGGCATGGAATAAAGCTGAGGAAGTTTTGCGTAGTACTAAGGCATTAATGAAAGTAGCGTAATGAATAACCATGATTTTGAAACTAACAAGGAAAGGTTAGTAAATAGTATTTCAGAGCATTTGGATAAATACCCCAGGCGCAAATTAAAAATTGATGTTAATTCTGAGGGAGTGCTTGCTTTGTGGGATGAGTTTAATAACGCTGGCTTTTATTATAAAATGGAGGCCGGACCGTTCGCATCGCTTAAAGAAGATATAGTGTCTTCCTATAATCAACTTGTAAAACTCAAAGAGTCATTAACGAATTTAGAACTTAATCAGATCAATTTTCATTTTGGTAATCACAAGAGTGATAATATTAAAGTTGATGGAAGGATTTTACTAAATGCCATTAAGTTGGTTTTAATAGAAAGACTTCCCGAAAGGAATATTATAAGGAAAGATAAAAATGATAGTGTGTGGGCCCAGCTGGGCACGATCCAGCGACCCCTTGATTATGAGTCAAGTGCTCTAACCAGCTGAGCTATGGGCCCTCTTTTAAGTTTGCCAGCCTTTATTCGAAGCCAGCTATTAAATGGGAGCGCAATTTTACATATTTGGGCGTTAATACACAATCAGTTTGGCAACAACAGGAATTAAAAACATCATTTTCGACCTGGGAGGTGTAATTATCAATCTCTCGGTTGAAAAAACACATCAGGCATTTGCCTCACTAAGCGGCCTGCCCGTAGATGAGATTAAAACCATTGTTCATCATGGCGACTTTTTCAATCAATATGAAAAAGGGCTTATCAGCGATTCGGAATTTCGTGATCATTTGCGTGAATCACTGAATCTGCGTGTGGATGATGGCGAACTTGACAACGCCTGGAATGCCATGCTGCTTGATATCCCCATGGAGCGAATTCGATTGCTTGAGCAACTTAAATCCGGGTTCAGAATATTTTTGCTAAGCAACACCAACAACATTCATTTGCAGTCTTTTAACCATCAGGTGAAGCAGCTTACCGGTTTCAATGCCATCGATGAATATTTCCATCAGGCTTATTATTCTCATCTTGTAAAAATGCGAAAACCAGACCTGGAGATTTTCGAACATGTACTTCACACCAGTAACCTGATTCCTGAAGAAACTCTTTTTCTCGATGATAATAAAGACAACCTGACGGGTGCGAACAAAGCCGGGATCAAGACGTTTCATGTGCAGGAGCCGGATCAAATTTTTTCCCTTTTCTGATGAACGCAAAGATCAAGTCGTATCTGATTCATTCTTCTCTGTTTATTGTCACCTTCATCACCACCACACTGGCAGGAGCTGAATGGACGCATGGAAAATCGGTGCTGGTTCCCGGCTACAGCTGGGATGATTTTTATTCTGGACTTCCTTATTCGATCTGCTTTTTAAGCATTCTTACTGCACACGAATTTGGTCACTACTTTACGGCATTATATAACAGGGTGCGCACCACATTGCCCTATTTTATTCCGCTGCCACCCATTCCCATGATGTTTGGTACACTCGGTGCAATCATCCGAATCAAACAACACGTCCGATCAACACAACAGCATTTTGATATTGGTATTGCAGGGCCGCTGGCAGGTTTTGTATTTGCAATTGGTTTTCTGTGGTATGGATTCACACACCTTCCTCCACCTGAATATATTTTTGAGATTCATCCCGAATACCAGCAGTTTGGTTTGAACTATGCCCAGTATGTTTATCAGCCGGAGTTTTTTCAAAACGGTGGACTTGATATTTTCCTGGGCAAGAATCTGCTCTTTATGTTTTTTGAAAATTATGTTGCTGATCCGGAACGCATTCCCAATGTGCATGAGATCATTCACTATCCGTTTTTGTTTGCCGGATTTCTTTCATTGATTTTTACCAGTATCAATCTGTTACCCATTGGTCAGCTGGATGGTGGTCATGTATTGTATGGTCTTGTGGGTCATACCTGGCATCGCAGAATTGCCTCTGTTATTTTCCTCCTGTTCCTTTTCTATGCGGGCCTTGGCTTTGTTCATCCTGCCGATGGACTGGATGTGCTTATCTATAAAATCCCATTGTTTATTGGGTTTATGTTTTTGTCGATGCGCGGTTTGGGTTTAGGCAAACGCGATACCTGGATGTATGCCCTCGGAATTTTTGTGATTCAATATGCCATTGTAACGACTTTCCCTCTCGTGCGTGGTTATTCAGGTTGGCTGCTCTTTTCGTTTCTTATAGGAAGATTTATTGGAATACAACACCCACCGTCTGAGATAGAAGATAAACTGAGCCCTGCAAGAATCGTTTTAGGCTGGCTGGCGCTCATTATTTTTGTTTTGTGCTTTGCCCCAAATCCACTGGAGATCATAGAGGTGTTGCCACCGGCACCGTAAATCTGAACGTTACTTAACTATGATTTTACTGGTGTTCCAGCGATTGTACTGATAGGTTTTGAGCAGGTAAATTCCTGGCTGCGGATTGATGATCGTAATTTGAGTATGTTCGTTAATCACTTCCGAAATAACAGGAATTTTTCTGCCTGTAAGATCAACTACTTCTGCCTGATCAATGACTGATGAAACATTGAAAACGCCTTGCGATGGATTAGGGTAAACAGAAGAAGGTAAACTATTTTCTCCTACTCCGGTGACTTCTCCGCCACCGTTTCCTTTTCCAAAAACAGGCCGGATCATCAGACTTCCCTTTAAAGTAATGTTTGGCTCCCATGTGCCGTTTATGTTGGAAAATATTTTATCTCCAGAGTCGGTAGTCTTATCAAGTCCTACGGCTATAACTGCCGAAGAGTTTTGTTTCCAGCCTATGTAAAATTTTCCTTTCACTCCGGCAGGTTGGTCAACCAGCCTAATTCGCCAGAAGGTGTTGCGTGTATTGCGCTGAATGGGAAGACTTTGCTGATAGATGATATCAGACGGACTATTCGTGAGATCCCGTAAAATATGAAATTGAATGACTTGATTACTATCATCGCCAAACCTGGGAAAATAAATATCAACGGCAACAATGGTATCGGGTTGATCCGTTTTCATATCAAACTCATAGGCAAGCTGAGATCCTGGTTGATTCAGTCCTGCACCATATTCAGCAGTGCCATCGTCATAGGCGTAATAGTTGGAAAGTATGTAATTGACGCTGATGCTGTCGTTGGTCCTGAATTCAATCGGATTGAAAACATTAAAATCATAGTCGCCTTCGGTGGGCGTTTTTATTTTATTGTCACCGGTGTCAAATAACACACTCAGCTTCATATTGATAGAGTCTGCCGACTGATCAATAGACGACAGGTCGGGCATGGTATTGAGTATGACAATCTTTTGCTGTTGAAATGTAAGTTCACTGCCGATGTTAAGATTTTCATCGAGGGTCAAATCGGTGATAACAGGTGACTGTCCTTTTTTATTAACAGAAATGCGTGTCGATGAACTGTAACTTACAGGTTGTCCATTACCGGCAATCTGATCCTGACGTAAGTTGGTAATGGTCAATGTAGGTTTCACGGAATTGGTTGCCGTACTGGAGAAGAAGTGTTTTATGGGCATCGACCAGTAAGAGGAAAACGCGGAAGTTAGTTTTGAAGTGATGGTACGGTCAGGAAACAGTGGCCTTACAGGACTTGTCTGTAGCTTGCCATTATTAAGGTATATGTAGTCTACATGCCAGGTATCGTAAGGGCCAGATAAGCGCGCAAAGTTTTCAATTTTGAACTGAAAGTTTTCATGAAAAAACCGATCTTCGGTAATGGGGATGATGATGTTTTCGAACTTGTCTTTCAACAGGGAACCATTGTTTTCCTTAGTCCAGATTACCTCCCACGCTCCGGTGTTGTTTTTAAATGAAAGAGAAAGTATATCGCCAACATCGGGTGGTTCACCATTTCCGTGGAACTGGTAAAAAAATGAAATAAAAATCCGGGTACGGTCAGCGAGACTCACAAGGTCCATACGTATAGGTGCCGATACAAGTTTATCGGCATAACCTTTGGCGAGTATATCATTAACGTTATAGGGTTTGCCGAGTGAATCAAGCCCATCAAAGGTGGCAATATTGAGTGAAGGCGGGTTGATACCCATACCTTCATTTACCCATACGGAGTTTCCAAATTCCCACAAATCACTTTTTACATACCCGTCTCTGACAGAAGAAAAATCATCCCAGAAGGGTAGAAGTACGGGATCAATACTTTTAGTGCGGAAGGTTGTGGCTTTCTTGTAAGACAATTCTTTTTCAACAGGCACCATGATGAACTGGCCATAGCCTGAACGTGTAATCGTAAATAGTAGTATTGATGAAAAGAGTATTACGATTTTCACCCGCTTTAATTAATTATCTTCTTCTGTGCCATCTTCAATATCTTCATCGGGTTCTGAGTAACCTTTCGGCCCCAGCCACAAATCAACAGGATCACCTACACGCACGGAATCACCTGGTATAGGGAATTGTTTGAAAACGAATATTTCTATGCCGGTAGTATCTACTCCTTGCGGGATTTCAACCTTACCAAGGTGCAAATCCCAGCCACCCAGTTTAAATTTTGCGCGCTCGAAGGAATCGCCAATCAAACTGCCTACCGTAAAATCGGCCGGGCCATTACCATCACCCACAACAAGATCAATTACTGCTCCCTTTTGAATGCGGGTGCCCGGTGTGATTAATTTACCTTCCATCTGCATTTCTTTTACCAGATTCTGGAAAGGACTGGGTTCATAAAAAATACGGCCCCGAACCAGCTCATTACTTTTTAACACTACTTCTGCGTTGATCAGTGATCGGTCAACAAGATCGGGCATTGGCAGGGAAGGCGGTGTAACCCGGTTTATTGAAATATAGATCGTTCTGTTTTCTTTCACTTTTGATCCTGCCTTGGGAAATTGCCTGATTACGGTTAGAGCCGGATATTCCGATGAATAAGCCGAATCATTTACTGAGAATCTGAGATCATGGTCGGAAACAAACGAATCCAGTTCTTCAAGTTGCATTCCTGTAAGGTCAGGCACTGTTATGGATTCGCCATGATTGGTTAACGAGGGCAGGTAGATATATAAATAAATAATGCCGGTAATAACGACTATACCAATCGGAACAGCGATGTTGATTAATAAACCACGTACTGATCGGGTTTTAAAGATTGATTTCCTCTTATTCATTCATCAGAATTTTAATGAAGATTGATAATTATGCTCTATGCGCATCGACTTCTGATATCGCTCCTCAGCCAGTTCGGCCAATTGTGTAATTAATGCAGTGAACGAAATCCCGCGTTCTTTCCACATCATTGGAAACATGCTCGAGTTTGTGAATCCGGGAATGGTATTGATTTCATTAACATAGATATTTCCATCTTCGGTAAGAAATAAATCTACCCGTGAAAAATCTTCGCAGCCAAGTGCCTGATAGGCCCGAACGGAAACATCCCTGATTTTTTCAGATATGGAATGCTCCAGTTTTGCAGGCACATCGATGGAAACCGCTTCGCCATCAACATACTTGGCATCAAATGTATAGAACTCATAATTGCTGCTGATGACAATTTCACCAGGCAATGAAGCCTTCGCAGGACTGTTGCCCAGAATGGCACATTCAATTTCTCTTCCTTTGATAAATTCTTCAAACAAAACACAGTCATCATAGCGATAGGATTCATCCAGCGCTTTTTCAAAATCTGCTTTCGCTTTTACTTTTGATACGCCCACCGATGAGCCGAGACTGGCAGACTTTACCATGAAAGGAACGCCAAGCATTTTTTCAATCTCTTCAAAGGTGTATTGTTTCTTATCGGAATAGTATGAAAATAAAAATCGTGTTACCGGAAGCCCCGCTTCTTTGAGTAATCTTTTAGCCACCAGTTTGTTCATGGACATGGCGGAGCCGGCCACTCCTGTACCAATCATAGGAATGCTCATCGCTTTAAGCAATCCCTGGATGCTTCCATCTTCTCCATCGGTGCCATGCAACACAGGGAACACAATATCAGGAATGAAAGACAATCCGTCACTGCTGACCAATTGCGGGCGCGTTGGATTAAGTGCCAGCGTAAGTTCGTGGCCAGATTCAATTTCCTTGCTTACGGTTTCGGTTTTATACCATACACCTTTCAGGGATATTCCGATCAGTATCGGTTCAAATCGTTCACGGTCTATATATTGGTGAATATTTCTGGCTGAGTTGATTGAAACTCCATGCTCTACAGAGCGGCCACCATAAAGAATTGCAATTTTCTTTTTTGTCATAGTAAATCAATCTCAAATATGCCCACCTTTTCCTTTATTTCCATCATGTGTTAATGCAAAATCACGTCAAATCCGTTGTTACAGCGAAACTTTCAACCGTTAATTAAATAAATAAATTCTTCGGGCAGACACCGTATTTCCATATTGTACTTTAACAATATAAATGCCGGTGCTCTGAAAGCCAATATCAAAAAAGTAAGTCTGGTTAAGCGTTTCGGGCAGGGTGTTTTGTAAGATCAATTGTCCGTTCATATTATAAATCCTTAAATCCACAGGCTGACGCTCTGATAGATTGAACGTAATACGGAGATCTTGATCAGCTTCTCCATATACGGAGTAATCTTCTTCAATGGCCAGCGGATCACTATCATCATCTATGAAAAATTCAATGTTATCGAGGTATAGATTGTTGCCGTTTTGGGCTGTTGCCACAAAGGCAAATCGCAGATTTGATTTACCGGTCAGTGTGTTTAAGCTGATGTGGTTTCTTCGCCAGTCGTTTTCGTCAGCGGGTATCCAGAACGTATTTGATTCTGCCGTTGATAGCGGGAAGCCTGATTGTGAAAATAAGGTATTATTAAATGTTGCTCCGCAATCTTCAGAATACAATATCCGAAGACGGTCGTTTCCAGATGCAGTGTAGGCATAGGCATTATCGAAAAACAAACTCGCTTCAAGTGTTCTGGATAAATCAATAACAGGACTTACCAGCCAGGATTCTTCGCCCAGGTTTGGATTGTTGAATGCCGTAAATGCCAGTGAAGTTCCTTGGTCTGTGCTTGCAGGCGTCCATACTTCCTGCTGTCCCTGACTAACAATAGTCCAGTTTGATTGAAATTCACCTTCAAAATTTTCCCGTAACGGAATTATATCACTGACGGAATTTATAATTGTTTTAAAGGTAAGTGCGTTGTTGGCAGGATTGAGGTCACCGGCATTATTTGGATCGGTTAGTGAAACAATAATTGTATTTGATCCGGTTAATAATGTAACAGCATTCAGTAAAATGGTTTGTTCAACGCCTGGTTCAAGATTTATATTTGAAATGGATTGATTTATTGGTGTCTGTCCATTTATGATAATCTGTACATTAAAACTGGTTATACTGGTTGTACCCATGTTTTTTACTCGTAAGGCAGGTATGGAATTCACATTACAACTCACCGGAGATGGACTATCCAGTGAAATCAGGGCAATGTCAGTCAGCTGATCGGTTGCCACAATGATGTTGTCAAGGAATTGATTATTCCCATAGCCATTAATGGATTCAAATGAGATTTGAATTTTGCTGCCTGCAAATTGACCTAATGAAATGATTTCCGTTTTCCAATCCGTTGAAGAGGGAGAAAAAAAGTCACCGGTGCTGGACGCTGTTGTGGAAAGTGCAGATCCACTTTTATCAAATACCACCACAGGTGAATTATTGAAATCACACGTTGAAGAAACCAGTATGCGCAGACGATCTTCAAAACCGGCACCATAATATTCATAGGCACGGTCAAATTTCAGGTATGCAAAGGATACCGAGGTGAGATCCAGCACTGGTGAAATCAACTGATCACGTGCTCCCTGGTTTTCATAATCATAGGAATTGACATATAAGGCTTTTCCATTACTTTCCGTATTGGTTAAAGCCCAGCCAATCAGATTATCTGGATTCTGGATTTGCCAGCCTGCCGGCATTGAATCGAAGTTCTCAGCAAAGGGGATACTCTTTAATGGTGGAACGGTAGTAGTAATCTCTGAAATGTTATTGAATGATCGTCCATCAGCAACGCCATTTACAAGTAGGATTTCGAAATTAAACAACAGGGTGGAGGCAACGGGTGTATAGGGTGCAAATTGAATTTCTCCTGTCTGCGAATTGGTCAGGCTAATGGAGATATCCCTGGTTTCAATGATCACGCTGTTAACCTTAAGCCGCACCCTCACTGAATTAATGGTACTGGTTCCCAGATTTTGAATTTGAATGGTGGGATTGATTGCATCGCCACACGTGCCGCTGCCAGGAATCATAATCTTCCTGATGGCACCATCTAAAGCTACTGGCGGAGGGTCTGATGCTCCTTCTGAATTGAGTAAAGTAACCCTGCGCGGGCTGTTTTGAATCACCACGTTTACACGACCGAACTGTCCGATCGTAAACATATTCATGCAGGCATCATTGGTGTAATCCATGTAATTCATATACATGTCCTCCGAGGTACATGAAGACCGGCTTTCTGTGGGGCACTGGTTAAGATAGCTTCCTCCCTGGTTAGGCGTGTCATTTACATAGTCGGTGCCGGAGCAGAGACTTCCATCATCACCCCATATATGACGTAATCCAAAAAAATGACCCGCTTCATGCGTTACGGTCCTGCCTTTATTGTATTTGTTGTCCAATGCAAAAGATCCGTAGTCGATCGATCCAAATGCGGTGTTGCTGATGGCAAGACCATCGGTAAGCCGGTCGTTGGGTGAATCTTCAAGTCCGGGAAGCGAAGACACCGGATACTGTGCATAACCCAGTGTTTCATCATTAAATTTTACAACCCAGATATTTAAATATTTTTCTGCCGGCCAATAGCTGAGGGCCTTGAATATTGCGTTCTCATTTATTGACCAGCTGGCTTGCGTTCCCTGCACCCGTAAAATACCATTGGTAGGTGCGCCAATAGGATCCTGTCTGGCAAGCACAAATTGCAGGTCGATACTTCCTGCAAGAGATACAAATGCTGATGGTGTATTCGATGCATCGGTATTTAACCGCTGAAAGTCTTTATTCAAAACATCAATTTGTGATTGAATCTGTGCAACAGAAAGATTGGTTCCGGTTCCTTCAGCCTCTCCGTTATGTATAATATGCACGACAACAGGAATGACATACGTTGCCTGGGTTTCCTGAGTGCGCCCGGCATTTAATGTGCGTAGCGACATTCTTTGCCGCATCCAGTCTTCAAATTGCTGAGTGGATTCCTTTTTTGGATTTTTAAGTTTTAGAAACGCTTCATATTGAACCGTTGAACAACGATCCTGGGAGAATGAAAGATAGGTGATGCAACAGAAAAGGGTTGTGAAAAGAATTCGCTGTACACAACTCATAGGTGACTGGTCTTGACTTTTTATCAAACGAATGGAAAATTATTCCATTGCATCTGACAGGGTTATTACTGCTCTGTAATTTTTTTATAAATATAAACCAGACACTATGCAGTGATAAGATTTACAACTTCAATTTTCTTTATTTCAGGAACGGTTCTTTTGATTGCTTCTTCAACACCGGCTTTGAACGTCATGGTTGACATGGGGCAGGTGCCACATGCACCCATAAATTCAAGTTTCAATACCTGCTCATCGGTAACCTCCAGCACACGCACATTGCCTCCATCGGCTTCCAGATAGGGACGTATGCCATCCAGCGCTGCTTCAATCCGTTTTATTAATTCTGTTATTCTTATTGTTTCGCTATTCATCACACAGTCAGCTCAACGCGTTTAGTACTATCAAAGTTAGCATTTCTTATGGCAATTTGTCTTGCCATGGCTTCGGCCAGATCTTTGAAGGCCTGAGCTGTTGCTCCATCTTTCAAAACTGCGGGCAGTCCACTATCTCCGCTTTCGCGAATACCCTGAACCAATGGGATCTGGCCAAGCAAGGGAACGTCATATTTTTCTGCCAGGTTTTTACCTCCGTCTTTTCCAAAAATGTAATACTTATTGTCGGGTAGTTCTTCGGGTGTGAAGTAGGCCATGTTTTCAACTACACCCAGCACCGGCACATTAATTTGAGGCTGCCTAAACATGGCGAGACCCTTATTGGCATCGGCCAGTGCTACTTTCTGAGGAGTAGTAACGATCACCGCTCCTGTAACGGGCACGGTTTGCACAAGTGTCAGATGTATGTCACTGGTGCCGGGAGGGAGGTCAATCAGCAAATAATCGAGATCGCCCCACACGGTGTCGCTAATAAATTGTTTCAAAGCCGCGCTCGCCATCGGACCTCTCCAGATAACCGCACTATCAGGAGGCGCTAAAAACCCAATTGACATCAGCTTTACTCCATAGTGTTCCAATGGAATAATATGATTTTTTCCATCTACCACTTTTACTTCAGGTTGCTCACGTTCGCAATTGAACATCACAGGAATAGACGGGCCAAAAATATCGGCATCAATCAATCCCACTTTTGCACCAGCCTGTGCCAGGGCGACTGCCAGGTTGGTTGTTACGGTGGATTTGCCTACGCCCCCTTTGCCAGAGGCTATGGCGATTATATTTTTTACTCCGGGCAGCAGAGGCGCATTATCGCGCAAACTCGTGACCGAAGAGGTCATATGGATTTCTATTTTGAAATTTTCGCCAGTAACCTTTTTAACTGCCTCCTCGCAGTCTTTTCTGATTTTTTCCTTTAAAGGACAGGCAGGGGTGGTTAACACCACAGTAAAACTTACTTTCTGGTCGTCAACCACAACATCTTTAACCATATTGAGGGTAACCAGATCTTTTTTCAGATCAGGATCCTGCACGGTGGCAAGGGCTTTTAAAATTTCTTCCTTATTGATTATCATAACTGCAAAACAGCACAAATTAAGCGGTTGTTTTGAGGCCTTTTGAATAAATTCTTTAACAAAACTCTATGTCTATAAGTTAAGTAGATTATAAATCAATATTTCTATATTTGCCTCATGAGTTTAGAAGAAACAAGGAATAATTTAGATCAACTTTCCGGTCAGGAGGGACTTTGTTGGGTAGCCGGCAATTTCCGCAAGGCAAAGTTTGCTTCTTCCTTTGGTGAGGAGGATCAGGTAATTACCCATTTGATTGCTTCTCAAGGTCTGGCAATCGATATTTTTACGCTTGATACAGGCAGGCTTTTTCAGGAGACCTATGATCTGATAGAACTCACGCGCAGAACCTATAAGATAGAAATTGACGTACTTTTTCCCGATTACACGGAGGTTGAAAAGTATGTTAAAACCAAAGGAGTCAATGGTTTCTATGATTCTGTAGAAAACAGAAAAGAATGCTGCTCAATCCGCAAAATACACCCGTTGAATCGCGCCCTTGCCGGTGCTGATATCTGGATTACCGGTTTGCGTAAATCACAGTCAGCAAACCGTCAGCTAATGCAAAAGGTGGAGTGGAGTCCTGAATATAACCTCATAAAGTACAATCCTTTGTTCGACTGGTCGGATGAAGATATGCGCCAGTACATTGATCTTCATAAAGTTCCGGTCAACACGCTGCATAAAAAAGGTTTCGCCAGCATTGGTTGTGCACCCTGCACCAGGGCTATCGCGCCAGGTGAAGATTTGCGTGCAGGCAGATGGTGGTGGGAAGGAACCGCCAGGGAATGCGGTTTACACGAAACAAAAGCAACCTCCACGCTGAGTTAAACCCAAAAAAGTCAATAGACTTTTTTGCACTACGTACTGACGATTGAAAATGAATGAGTTCACTGTAAATTCTAAGGGAAGATTTGCATTCATTTTCAATGTCAGGGTTAACCGCGATAAAACTTACTGAGACAGTAAGTTTTCATCGGCCCGAAGGGCAAAATCGTCAATCCTATTGACAATTTTGGGTTAAATCCTCCTTTTTTACCCTGTAATTACCACTAACTAAAGTATCTTTACGGGTTCAGAGCTGTAACCCGTTGATCTCCCGCGATACCATAGAAGAAATCCGAAACCGAATTGACATCATCGATGTCATCAGCGACTTTCTAACGCTTAAAAAGTCCGGAACGAACTATAAGGCTTTAAGCCCTTTCGCAAACGAAAAGACCCCCTCGTTTTTTGTAGTTCCCGCCAAGGGAATTTTTAAAGATTTCAGCAGCGGCAAGGGTGGCGATGCGATCACGTTTGTGATGGAGCATGAGAAAATGAGCTATGCCGAAGCGCTCCGCTATCTCGCCAAAAAATATGGCGTAGAAATAAAAGAAGATCGCCAGACGGAAGAAGGCAAGGCTGAGCAAAGCGAACGGGAAGGACTTTACATCCTCATGAACTTCGCGAAAGAATATTACCGCAAACAACTCACCGGCAGCGAAGAAGGTATTAGCATCGGGCTCAGTTATTTTCGTGAACGCGGATTCAATGACCGCACGATAGAGAAATTTGAACTGGGTTATGCGCTCGAAGGCTGGGAGAATTTCAGTAAGGAGGCGATCTCAAAAGGATACAATAAAGAGCTGCTCGAAAAGACAGGCCTCGTTGTTAAGAAGGAAGATGGCAGCACCTATGATCGCTTTCGCGGAAGGGTGATATTTCCCGTGCACAACATCTCAGGCAAGGTGATTGCCTTTGGTGCGCGCATGCTGGGCAAGGACAAAAACCAGCCTAAGTATATCAATTCACCCGAAACGGATATCTATCATAAGAGCGATGTCTTATACGGTTTGTTTCAGGGCAAGAATGCCATTCGCCAGCACGATGTGTGTTACCTGGTGGAAGGTTACACCGATGTGATATCATTGCATCAGTCAGATGTTCCCAATGTAGTATCTTCTTCCGGCACGGCCCTCACCGAAAGTCAGATAAGAATCATTCGCAGGTTTACCGAGAACATCACCGTGCTCTTCGATGGTGATGCAGCCGGTATCAAAGCCGCCCTGCGTGGCATTGACATGATTCTGAAAGGAGGTATGAATGTGCGCGTGGTGTTGTTTCCTGATGGTGAAGATCCGGACAGCTATTCACGCAAAGTCGGCACCACGGAGTTTCAGAAATTCTTAAAAGATCACACTCAGGATTTTGTTTCGTTCAAAGCAGGACTCTATGCATCCGAAGCCGCGGGAGATCCCATCCGCAAAGCAGAATCCATCAAGGAAATTATTTCGAGCATCGCTCAGATTCCTGATCCGGTAAAGAGATCGGTGTATATTCAGGAGACCAGTAATTTATTGAAGATCGCGGAGCCGGTGTTGCTTAGCGAGTTGAATAAAATACTCATTCAGGAAAGAAGAAAAACCGATAAAGACAAACCTCGGGAGCATCCGGAAAACCTGATTCCGGCAGAGCCCATTGAAGAAATCTCTCCGACCAGACTGGATGTGCAAGGCATGGTGCAATTGCAGGAGCGTGAAACCATTCGCCTGTTGCTTAATTATGCAGATAAGTCGGTGGAGGAGCATAAACTTTCGGATTTCATCATGCAGGAACTGGATGATGTAACATTTACCAATCCGGTCTATCGTCAGATTTATGAAGTGTTTAAAAATGGTGTTGTTACAGGAAATATTCCCGATAGCAATTCTTTTTTAAAAGGAAGTAGCCCGGAAATAAAAAATACGGTAACGGAACTGATCACCGCCCGTCATGATACAAGCAAACACTGGAGCAGCAAGAATATTCATTTTTCAAAGGAAAGTGATATCGTGAATGAACTTGCATTGAGTAATGTATTGCGGTTGAAGTTCAGGGTGGTGCAGGGAATGATGGAAAGCAACCTGCAAAAAATAAAGGAAGCAGAAGCAATTGGCAGCTGGGAGAAACTGGAAGAGGCATTGATTGCCCAGACCGGATTGAAAGATGCAGAACGTGAACTTGCTAAAATGCTCGGTATTGTAGTGGCTAAATAGGAACAGTAATAACCTTTTCTTTGTTGAACAGTTTGAATACAAATAAACATGAGTGATAAAATAAAGATTGATTCGGTTTTAGAGGCGATTGAAGAAATAAAGCTTGGTAAAGTCATCATAGTGGTAGATGATGAGGATCGTGAAAATGAAGGAGACTTTGTTTGTGCTGCCGAATCAATTACTCCCGAGATCGTAAACTTTATGGCCACACACGGCCGTGGATTGATTTGCGCTCCCTTAACAGAAGATCGTTGTGAAGAGTTGAAACTTGATCTGATGGTGGGAACAAACACAGCCACCTTCGAAACTCCATTCACAGTGTCAGTAGATTTAATTGGCCATGGATGCACAACCGGTATTTCTGCCCATGATCGTTTCAAAACCATTAAGGCGCTGGTTGATCCTGAAACAAAGTTGGAAGAACTCGGCAAGCCTGGTCACATTTTTCCACTCCGCGCAAAAAAAGAGGGTGTGTTAAGACGTGCCGGTCACACAGAAGCAGCCGTTGATTTCGCACGACTGGCGGGCTTCAGGCCAGCCGGTGTGCTGGTAGAAATCATGAATGAAGATGGCTCGATGGCACGGTTAGCCGATCTGCGCAAAGTAGCGGACCGGTTTAATCTCAAGCTGGTAACCATTAAAGATCTGATTGCCTACCGCATGAAGGTAGAATCACAGATACGCAGACATGTCGATGTGAAGATGCCCACCGAGTACGGTGATTTTATGCTGGTAGCCTACGAGCAGATAAATACTTTGGAAGTGCACATGGCGTTAGTGAAAGGTGAATGGGAGAAAGATGAACCGGTGATGGTGCGCGTGCACTCTTCATGTGTAACAGGTGATATTTTCGGATCATGCCGTTGCGATTGTGGTTCGCAATTACATGCTGCCATGCAGATGGTGGAGCGTGAAGGAAAAGGAATTGTTCTATACATGAAACAGGAAGGCCGTGGCATTGGATTATTGAATAAACTCAGAGCCTACAAATTGCAGGAAGGTGGCCTGGATACTGTGGAAGCAAATTTGCAGCTGGGGTTTGAAATGGATAGCAGGGACTATGGTATTGGTGCACAGATATTAAGTGATCTTGGGGTTTCCAAAATCCGACTGATCACCAATAATCCGAAGAAGCGGGTAGGTTTGATGGGATATGGTTTAGAGATTGTGGATAATATTCCTATTGAAATTACGCCTAATGTTCACAATGAAAAATATTTAAAAACGAAGCGCGATAAACTCGGGCATATGATTCTGAATCAAAAATGAGAATAGTAGTATTTATATTATTTAGTATCCTGAGTGTATCTGCATCAGCTCAGCAATTTGCCTACGAACTCTGGCATGAGGGGAAATTGATTTTGGATTCGGGTGATACGCTGCGGGGAAACATTAAGTATGATTTGCAAAATGATTTGATTCAGTATCATTTAAATAAAGAAAGTAATCCCGAAAGCTATACTGCACGTAAGGTACTCTTCTTTGAAATTTTTGATGCTACGGTAAAGCGCTATCGGGTATTCTACTCATTGCCTTACGCGATAGCCGGTCAATATAAAGCACCCGTTTTTTTTGAGTTAATGGAAGAAGGAAAACTTACCTTGCTCTGTCGCGAGTTTGTTGAGTATCGCACCACCAGCTCATCGCTTTACTATTACGGCACTTATACGCGGCTGGTACTGATCAACAAATATTTTCTCCTCAAGGAAAACGGAGAGATAGAAGAATATGGAGGCAAAAAAAATGACTGGTATGATCTGATGAAGGGAAAGGAAAACGAAGTGCAAAAATATGTGAGAGCCAACCGGCTGGATCTGGACGATAAATACGAACTATCAAAAGCAGTGAATTATTACAACTCACTTTTTCAAAAGAAATAATACTTACTTTCTATACACTTCAATTTTTATGCAAAGACCTTTAATTCTGGTTTCAAACGATGATGGTATTACGGCTCGTGGAATACTCAATTTAGTAAATGTGATGAAGGAACTTGGCGAAGTGATTGTGGTGGCACCTGATAGCCCGCAGTCGGGTATGGGGCACGCGATTACGGTAGGAGATACCCTTCGGTTGAATGAGTCGTTTATCTTTGATGATGTTAAAGCATACGAATGTTCTGGCACTCCTGCCGATTGCGTAAAGATGGCCCGGCATTTTGTGTTGAAGGATAACCGCCAGCCAGATCTTGTTGTGAGTGGTATCAATCACGGCAGCAATACTTCCATCAGTGTTTTGTATTCAGGCACCATGTCGGCAGCGATCGAAGGTGCTATTGAAGGAACGCCTGCAATCGGATTTTCATTATGCGATTATAGCCACAAGGCCGACTTCTCTCACACGGGTGAGGTTATCAAAAAAATAGCACAGCAGGTACTTGGAAAAAGGATTGCCCAAAGGTGTTGCCCTCAATGTGAACATTCCGCCTAAACGCAATGAACCTGTTAAAGGAATCCGGGTTTGCCGGCAGGCGAATGCGAAATGGGTGGAGGAATTTGTACAACGCTTTGATCCCAATGGAAGAAGTTATTTCTGGATGACCGGCAACTTTGTGAACTTTGATAAAGGTGAAGATAACGATGAGTGGGCCATTGCCAATAATTATGTATCGGTGGTTCCTTGTCAGTTTGACCTTACCGCCCATCAGGCCATTCCTGTTTTGAATGAGGACTGGAATATTTTAGGTTGAAATAACGATGTTATATGCAAAATCGTCTTCTGCTTTTTATTGTATTCCTAGCTATCACGATCACCGCACAGGCGCAGGTAAGTGGTGTTGTAAAAGATAAAGTCACAGGTAAAACGCTTGAGGGCGTTGAAGTCTTTGTTAATAATTCCAGCTGGCGCACAATAACGAAAGAAGATGGTTCCTTCATGCTGGAAGGAATTTATCCGGGATTTTTTGATCTGGTTTTATACAAAAAAGGATACTCCATATTCAAATCATCCCTCCGCATTCAACCCGATAAATTGTATAAACTCAATCTTACCCTTGCGTCTGATGAAAAACCAAAGACGGTCAAAATAAAAAAAGATGCCCAATGGAATAGTAACTTCCAGTGGTTTCATCAAGGGCTGGTGGGAAGCATCCGTACTGCAGAATGTGTAGTTGAAAATACCCAATCTCTTCAATTTGAACGTATCAACAATACACTTATTGCCAGGTCAGATGATCCGCTTATAGTGGTGAATCAGGCGCTTGGGTTTGTGATGAATGTTTATCTTCAGCAATTTGAAGCCGGCATATCATCATCAGCGTTCCAGACATTAATCAGCTACCAGGTAAAATCATCTGAAGATTACGATCTGCTGAGCGACTGGGACAGGAACCGGCTTAAAGCCTATTGGGGTTCACCGCGTCATTTATTTCAAACATTAATTGCAGGGACAGCGGAACAGGAAGGATTTGTTTTTTTTGATGCGAGCCGTACGCGGATCGATGCTGATTCCCTGGTGAGTGCCGGAAGTTTTCCTGGATATTTTAAAGTGAATCTGAAAGATTCTATTGAAGTGATTTATAATATGGAATCGGCACGTGCAGGTTTTACAGACAACAAAACAAAACAATCTTCGTGGTTAATTCAGTTGGAGTCCATAGAAGTAAATGAACTGGGCGTATTGTTCAATTCAAAATCAATCAGGATCAAAGGAAGTATGGCGGATGTCGGACTCTCAGACTATCTTCCTATCGATTATATCCCAACCTCTTCCATTGAAAATGAAAAAATGGATTGGAAGAACTTCGCCATGTTGCGTGAGAAGGCTTATCTGCATACCGACCGTGATTATTATTATCCCCGTGAGTCAATATGGTTGAAAGCCTACATGGGTTATAGCCTGCCTTTGTTGCGTGATACATTAAGCAGGACGCTCTATGTTGAACTCCTATCACCTCAAAAGCAAAAAATTGACTCAAAGGTTTATCGGATCAACGAAGGTGTGGCTTGGGGCGATTTTAAATTGCCGGATTCGTTACCCTCAGGGCAGTATTACTTGCGCGCATATACTAACTGGATGAGAAACTATGGAGACAGCGCTTTATTTGTGAAGCCAGTTCCCGTATTGTCATGGAATGAAAATATTGAACCGGTGTTAAAGGAAAATGAAATCAAGTCTGCTTCCATTACCCTGCATACCAACAAGGAATCTTTCTCCGCGCGACAGAAAGTGGACTTGAATATCCAAACGGTAGATGAACGCGGTATTCCTGTAACGGCAAATCTTTCTGTATCAGTAACGGATGCAATCACCGTTGTTCCATTGTCCGATCATTCTATTACCACACCGTCTTCCATGATGATTTATGAACTAAAAGAGAAGAATCAATACTTTGACCAAATCAGTTATTTCATGGAACGCGGTATCAGTTTCCGTGGTGTGGTTAAAGATTCAAAGGGAGCACCAACGGCTTGTAAAATGGAAATTGTGCAGGGTAATATGGATAATCTCATATCGATGGAAACGGATGAGCAGGGGGAATTTCTGGTAACGGGTGTTAACTATTTTGATTCATTGGTTTTTGCTTTCAAACCCATGAATAAGAAAGGGCGAATACTGGATCGGGTAGAACTGATTCCCCGGGATGTACCTCCTTTTACTATGGATATAAAACCATTGGCACTCAACTTCCGGAAAGAGGATGCCTTGCAGCGTATTCAAAATTCGTATCACCCAGATGAAAACGTAAGGTTACTGAATGAAGTGGAAGTAAAGAGTACTGTATTAGCTGCTGATGCTACCGGACAATCCTTACGCATTTACGGAACACCTGACTATGTAGTAAAGGGCGATGATATTGTGAACACATCCGCAGGATCAAATTTTCTGATCGGCTTGCAAGGAAAAGTACCAGGGTTGCAGGTTTATGAAACCAAAGATGAAGGCGGATTATCGATAGTACGTGTGAAAGTTCGTGGCGGCACATCCAGTTTTGCTGGCAATACCGATCCGCTGATTTTAGTGGATGGTGTCCCCTTTCCTGATGCGCAGAGTATTGGAGCCCTGAGCCCTGCCGCGGTAGACCGTGTGGAGGTTGTTACGCGCGCTTCGCCTCAGTTTGGAAGTCGTGGTGCCAATGGATTAATCGCGATTTATACCAAGACAGCCTTAGCGAAGGAAACCATCAAAGATTACTTATCTCATAAGATAAAAGGTTACGACAGACCCCGCTCATTTTATTCTCCCGATTATGCAACGGAGAAGGATAACGACAACGCTGACTTCCGCACCACTATTTTCTGGAAGCCGGATATTAAAACAGATGATAAAGGAAATGCATCGGTTGGTTTTTATACAGCCGATCTGGCTACCCGATATCGTATTGTGGTGGAAGGCGTAACGGAGAAAGGAACCCCGGTGAGAGCGGTGTCTTTTATTACCGTTGAGTAATTGAGATCTTAAGCCGGATCAACATCAAACACAATCTTCGTGCTGCGGTATTCTTTGATCTGAAGCAGATGTGCAGCCATGCTGCCCAGCACTTGTTTTATTTCATGAAGCTTTCCCTGATCACGGTTGATTTTTACCATGATCGCCATCAGGAATTCATTTCTGATTTTTGAAATCATGGGTTCACCAGGACCGAGCACACGAATGTTTTTCAGTTGGTCTTTTAGTTGCCGCGCATAGCGATCAGCAACCTCAACGGCTATTTTCTTATCGGTATGTTTGATGGTGATCTCAACGAGGCGCGTGTAGGGCGGATAGAAATGTTCCTGGCGATCGAGTAGCTGATCTTGTAAAAATTCCTGCACATTATTTTCAATCACATAACGAAAGAGTGCATGGTTGGGATCGGAGGTTTGGAGCACCACTTTTCCTTTTTTCTCTCTTCGCCCTGCACGTCCGCTTACCTGGGTGATCAGCTGAAACGCTCTTTCATACGAACGGAAATCAGGGAAGTGCATCATGCGGTCGGTGTCAAACACACCTACCAGACTTACGCGATCGAAGTCGAGGCCCTTCGTTACCATTTGTGTACCTACCAGGATATTCGTTTCACCACTTTCAAATCCTTCGATTATGTTTTCATATCCTGATCGCGAGCGTGTTGTATCCAGATCCATTCGCTGGATTTTAGCTTCCGGAAAATGCAGCTTCAATTCTTCTTCGAGTTTTTCAGTTCCATAGCCGAGCGTAAGAATCCGTTTCGAACTGCATGTCGGGCACTGACCCGGAAGTTCTTCCCGGTATCCGCAATAGTGGCAGATCATCGCATGGCGATACTGATGATAGGTGAGACTTACCGAGCAATTGATGCACTTCGGTATCCAGTTACAGTCTTCGCATTGCACCATGGGCGAATAGCCTCTGCGGTTTTGAAATAAAATCACCTGCTCATTTTTTTTCAGGGCTTCTTTTATTTCATTTAGCAAGAGGGAAGAGAATTCTCCTTTGTTGGTCTTCCTTCTTTTCTCCTGTGAGAGATCAGCAAAAATAATTTCGGGCAACTGTGCTTCACCAAACCGTTCCTGTAACGTAACCAATCCATACTTGCCGGATTTTGCCTGGTAATAGGATTCTACCGAAGGTGTGGCACTACCGAGTAAAACTTTTGCATGATGTATTTGTGCAATCACCATGGCCACATCACGGGCATGATAGCGTGGGGCAGGGTCATGTTGTTTGTAAGAAGAGTCATGTTCTTCATCCACGATGATCAACCCAAGATTATCAAAGGGAAGAAAAACTGAAGAGCGCACGCCCACCACAAAACGGAACTTGCCGGTGAGCACGCCATTCCATACTTCCACGCGCTCGTTGTCCGAAAACTTGGAGTGATACACGCCCATCTCAGAGCCAAACATTTTTTTCAGTCGCTGAACAATTTGTGTGGTCAGTGCAATTTCAGGTAACAGATATAACACCTGCGAGCCACCTTCCATCGCTTTGCGGATGAGGTCGATGTAGATTTCGGTTTTGCCGCTTCCCGTAACTCCGTGAAGTAACGTTGCCGTATGATCTTCAAAGCCTTTCAGAATTTCATTGCGTGCCTTCTCCTGGGTTTCACTCAGCAACACCGGATGCTCGTGGGTGTTATCGGGAAATCCAAACCGGGGAACGATCACTTCAAATTCATCGAGTACTTTATGTTTGATCAGTGTACCAAGGAGGATTCTGAAATATCACCATCCAGCAGTTTTGATTTATGCAGGCCGAGATGATTTAATTCCGGATGTGTGAATACCGGTACCTCTTGCAGGTATTTGAGCAACACCGCTTCCTGCCTGGGTTTGCTGGCCAGGGTTTCAAACAATGCTTCCAGGCTTTTTCTGTTTGCATGATCCGGATTGATCCGGATGTGTTTCTCTGTTTTTGGTTTGAATTTTTCTTTGACCTGTTCAAACAGGATGATGGCTTCTTTTGAGGCGAGTGATTTTAAAATGCTGTAAATGGTTTTCGCTCCCAGTAATTTTGATACATCGGAATAGCTTAACGTATCTGACTTCAGGCGCGCCAAGAGAATGCGTTCCTTTTCTGAGAAATCAAAATCAGATTCTTCTATGTCGAAGCCAGGCCTTAGTTGCACCATCGATTCGCTCGATAGTTTTAATCCCGAAGGCAGCGCGGCATTGATTACCTCACCCAGTGTGCACAAATAGTAATCAGCAATCCATTGATAAAGTTGAAACTGAGGTGCATAAATTACTTCATGCTCATCGAGCAGTTCAAGAATGTATTTGGCTTCGTAATCGTTGGGTGGCTGATGGTGAATACTCACGATAATTCCCGTAAGGATTTTCTTTTGACCGAAGGGAACAATCACCCGCTGACCTACTTTCACTTTCTCCTGCCATTCCTTCGGCACACGATAGGTAAACAGTCTTGCAATGGGCACCGGTAGCACGATCTCCGCAAAACGGGTGTCTTCGTCAGTAGGGTTAAACAGATCGGCTTCAGGTGCAGTCATAGTGCAACCGCTAAGTTAGCGGATTTGGTTTAAGTAGTTATACCCTTTGTGTTTCTTAGTGAATAACAATACAAATTGCATCAGAAAATGGTAAGAAATTATTTCACAAATCAACTTCATTATTCTTAATTTGTTTATCATCATTCTACATTCAAATTTTAATTTTGAATGATGAATGTTGATTTTTGATTTAAGAAGTTGTGTTATTTCAGCATTTTGATTCTGGCTTGTCCGGGTTAGAGTCTTGATGGTTCAATAAATCCGGGAACCACCAAGTCGCGAAGGCACAAAGCATCACTAAGAAATTAACCTGGATTAAGATCGCACCACTCCGGAATTAATATTCCCACCATTCCGTTATTTTGCTAACGCATGAAGCGGACAGATTTTATTTCACAGTCACTTTTAGGAATCAGCACGATGAGCACACTCAGTTCTTTTATGAATTCGATGGATGACTTAACGCCATCTGAACAAATTATGCCGGCATTATTTATCGGACATGGAAGCCCCATGAATGCCATCGAACAAAATGAATACAACCGATCATGGGCGGAGCTCGGTAAAAAACTTCCGCGGCCCAAAGCTATCCTCACCATCTCTGCCCATTGGCTCACGCGAGACACACGGGTAACCGCCATGGAGCGACCTAAAACCATTCACGACTTTGGAGGCTTTCCTCAGGCGCTGTTTGATGCACAATATCCCGCGCCCGGCTCGCCTGATTTTGCTGAGCTCACCAAAAAGATCATCACGAAAACCACGGTTCATTCAGATCATGAATGGGGACTTGATCATGGCACATGGAGTTTTCTGTTGCCAATGTATCCGCAGGCCGATATACCGGTCTATCAACTGAGTCTGGATTATTACAAACCCCTGCAATACCATTATGAGTTGGCGCGCGAACTAAGCGAGTTGCGCAAGAAAGGAGTGATGATCATTGGCAGTGGCAACATTGTGCATAACCTGCGCTTGCTCAATTTCTCCGGCAAGCCATATGACTGGGCCACCGAGTTTGACGAAAAAATAAAATCATTCCTGGTGGATAAAAATCATGAAGGAATTATTCAGTACGATAAATTAGGTAATGCCGCCCGCATGTCGGTGCCCACGCATGATCATTACCTGCCGTTGATTTATTCGATCGCTCAGCAAGAGAAGAATGAAGAGGTTTCATTTTTTAATGAGAAGACCGATATGGGCTCTGTGTCGATGCGGTCGTTTGTGATCAGGTAGGCGTTGCCGGTCAGGCGAATCATCACAACAGATAGATTCAGAATTATAATATCTGATGGATATTTTAAAAACTGTCTTTTATCATCAATAATCAGATCAATTTTAATATTTTGCATTTATGAATATGCCATTGATAGATTATATTTAATGGAGTACAAAGAATAGTGAAGCTCATTTTCTTCAGTCTATAATTATGGATGCAACCCAATATCTGGCTTTCATACCCTTGCTGATCTATGGATTAGGGCTTACGACTTTGATGTCAGACTGGAAACGACATTTCGATCTCAAGCACATCTATTGGCCCTACACGCTGTTATCGATGGTGATTACGGAAGTGGCAGTCTACAATGTTTTTATTTACATTCAACTGATAGCTAAGTTCAAGGAACAAACCTATTTGACTTATTTGTCGTATCTGATTTCGCCTTTTTTATTCTACCTGTCAGCTCAGGTGTTTACCCCTGATCCTGGTATCAACACACAAGAATACTTCGTTAAACGGATGCCTTTGTTTTCCAGCCTGTTTGCTTTATTGACTGCGAGTCATTTCATGAATGACATCATAGAAACTGAATATTCTACCATCATTCGTATTGTATTCATCGTGCTCACGTTGGTAGTAGGCTTTTCGAAGAAGCCGTTGCTCAGTTACCTCGTTGTCTTCGTTTGGGCAATTTCTTTAATCATCCGCGGCACGATTAGTCACAGTTAAGAGGCTTTGCCGGGGTTTTACTTTATTGAGTCAAGATCAAGCTTCTTTTAAAACATTTACACCATCGAGTTCAGGTTGTTGGTCGCCTGACCAGGGTCGTTAACGTAATGATAAATAGACATCTGTTCTATCATAGACGTCTATGAAAAAAGAAAACAATATGTCATCCCTAACGGGATTTTGATACGTGTGTTGGATGGGCTTCTACCAATGTGTCATCCCTGGCGGGACTCTTTATCGGTTTTGGAAAATTGGAGGCTTAGGTCGGAAGACCTTATAGCGTTTGCAAAATCATTAATCAGGCTTGCCTGATATTTTACTATAGTCCCGGTAGGGACGATATGTCGGTATAAAGATGCACAGAAATGAATTCAAGTCCCGATAGGGCCGACATATTAAAGGCTTAGCCCACGCTAGTGTTAGAAATGGCGACCAACATTAACCTATGGTAAGGGAACATTGTTGGGCGTTCTTGCCTTTTTCGCTTTCTTCTTGGTCAAGCGTGCTTTTAATTTTGCTCGTCTCTCTTGTTGATACTTCATGATATCTCTGAATTTTTTTAACTCCTCCTTTGTCCAAGGTTCAGATTTGATTATAAAGTCAACGTTTTTAGGTTCTCTAATTAGTCCCATAGTTTTATTCTTTAAAATATCTTGCAATTAGTTTATGTGCAGCAATTGGGTCAACGAACATTCTTTGTCTAATCAGATGAGTCGCTCCCAATATCTGCTTGTAATGTTCAATTAGAATTGACTTGCTGTCGAACGCAACATAACCATCGTATCCCTTGTCAAGGGATACTTTACATGCAAAGGCAACAAGGTTTCCCGGAATTCCCAAGTAAATTTTATCTTTTCCTTTATTGAATTTTGAACTTTCAATTAAATGCATGAAGATGTGGTCGTCTTTGTCTTCAATGCTTAGTAGTCCATGAATAATGGACGGATTATTAACTATGCTTAATTTGTAAACCTCATTTTTAGGTGTCCGAAACTCTAGCCTCCAGTCAAACACCCAGTCATATTTCTTAATTGCTCTTAAGTCGCCTTTTTTGACGCGTGTTATTTCGGTATCAAAAACTTCTCTGGTTAGGGAGTTCTCGACAGAATTTGTCAGCTTGTCAATCGCTAAATCAATTTGGCGGAGTACACGTTTTTTCACACTACAATTTACGAATTTTTGTCCACTTATTTAGGTAGGATTTTTGTCCTAGAGGCATGACTGCCTCGTTACTATTGGTCGCCTGACCAGGGTCGTTAACTTAACCAGGAATAGACATCTGTTGTAATATAGACCTCTATGAAAAGAGGAAACAATATGTCATCCCTAACGGGATTTTGATACGTGTGTTGGATGGGCTTCTACCAATGTGTCATCCCTGGCGGGACTCTTTTGAAAATTGGGGGCTTTGATCGGAAGACCTGACAGCATTTAGCCCTCGTTAGTGTTAGAAATGTTGGTCAGGCGACCAACATTAACCCGGGACTCCGCTGGGAAAAGAAACTATATGTCAGACTGATGTCGGGTGGGTTATTACCACCATGTCGTCCCTGGCGGAACTCGTTTTAGATATTTTGTATTTATAACCTTGTTATTGTTGGTCGCCTGACCAACAATCCCCTTTACCACAGAGAAATCACGGAGAAAAAACCACAAAGGAATTACAGAGATCGCTCCGTGTATCTCTGTGGGCATTTCTCGGTGGGCTTTGTGGTAAACAATCATATCAGCACTCCTTAAACTTAATGACATAGCCCGTATAGGCCGCCAAGTAAGGCTTAGCCCTCCATAGTGTTAGAGATGTTGGTCAGGCGACCAACATTAAGCTGGGGCTTAGCCCTTGTTAGTGTTTGAAATGTTGGTCAGGCGATCAACATTAACCGAGGGTGGCAAGTTAGGCCGCATCTATTGCACATCCTGTTTTGTGGAAACTTCTCTTCCAGACTCTGTACATACCATTCACAAAGCTGCGAAATCAATTTTTTCCTGCCAATCTTCATCCAAGAATGGCTAACCTGCCCTGAATATGCTTTTGTTGCTTAACGCTAAATTTATAGATTTGAAAAATAAATACGTCAAAGGCCATCACTCAAACACCAGTATTAAATTATCCCAACTATGAAATTGAAAAATCAACCCCTTCTGGTTCTTGTTTCCCTGTTGCTTGCGAGCTGTGGGGGAGGCACCTCAAGTACCGATTCCTCAGCAGTAGCTGATAGCACAACAACGGAAATGACTACCAAGGTTCCTGATTCGAGTTACCCGGATAAGGTACTATGGGGCGATACTCACCTGCATACCAAATTGTCTGCCGATGCCGGTTCATCCGGGACAAAAGTGGGACCGGAAGAGGCTTATCGCTTTGCCATGGGGGAAGAAATAAAAAGCAATACCGGGCAAGTGGCCAAACTAAGCAAACCTCTGGATTGGTTAAGTATAACAGACCATTCCGATGGGATGGGCGTCATTACCGGGATTATAGAGGGTGATCCGGAACTCATGAAAGATCCCGTTATCAAAAAATGGCATGACGGCATTGTCTCAGGCGATCCGGCAAAGGCCACTGCTGCAAGTATGGACATTATCAACAGGCAGGCAACCAAAACCTTACCGGCAGCAGCCATGGATCCTAAATTTATGCAAACGGTATGGGAAAGCAGCAATGCGATCGCTGAGAAATACAATAAGCCCGGCCAATTCACTACGTTGATTGGTTACGAATGGACAAGCAATTATCAAGGTGGCAACAACCTGCACCGGAATGTAATCTACAGGGGTGACGCAACAGAAGCAAACCAGGTCACACCCGAAACTACTTTTAAATCGGATGATCCTGAAGATCTTTGGAAATGGATGGATGCCTATGAGAAGAAAACCGGTGGTAAACTACTGGCCATTCCACACAATGGTAACATGAGCAACGGTCTGATGTTTGCCGAAACCACCTTATCGGGAAAGCCCCTGACAAAAGAATATGCAACAGAAAGACAAAAATGGGAAGTACTGTATGAGGTGACACAGATTAAAGGCACCGGTGAATCACATCCTTCACTAACTCCCACGGATGAGTTTGCCAATTTTGAATTGTGGGACAGAGGCAACCTGGTCCAGCAACCTAAAAAACCAGGCGACTTCAAAGCAGAATACCTGCGTGAAGGTTTGAAAACCGGTCTGAAATTAGAGCAGCAATTGGGCGTAAACCCATTTAAATATGGGGTTGTTGGCGCTACCGATGCCCATACCGGTATTGCTGGCATAGAAGAAAATAATTTCTTTGGCAAGTTCAAGGCTTCCGAGCCGAATGAGCACCGATGGGATGAAAATGCCATAGATTTTCCAGGCGGTAAGGTTAAGGGTTGGGAACTGGGTGCCTCCGGGTTAGGAGCCGTATGGGCAACATCCAATACCCGTGAAGCAATATGGGATGCCATGAAACGCAGAGAAACCTATGGTACCACAGGCCCACGCATGACCGTACGTTTTTTTGGTGGCTATGATTATTCTGCTGCTGATATGGGCAGTACCAACTGGGCGGAAGTTGCTTATACCAAAGGTGTTCCTATGGGTGGCGATTTAGCCGCAGCCCCGGCAGGTAAAGCACCCAGCTTTCTCGTCATGGCGGTAAAAGATCCAATAGGTGGTAACCTCGACCGGGTACAAGTCATAAAAGGCTGGGTAGATGCCAAGGGAAACACACAGGAAAAAATCTATGAGGTGGTCTGGGGCGATGCTGATAAAAGAAAGCTCAATGCCAAAGGAAAACTGCCTGCTGTCGGTAATACGGTAAATCTTGAAAATGCCACCTATGAAAACAGCATTGGTGATCCTGAATTATCTACCGTCTGGACTGACCCTGATTTTAATGCTGCGCTTCCGGCATACTATTATGTACGGGTGCTTGAAATACCTACCCCACGGTGGACTTTATTTGATGCCGTAAACTATAAGTTAAAAATGGGCAAAGAAGTACCCATGACGTTACAGGAAAGGGCATACACTTCTCCGATCTGGTACACCCCAAAAAAGTAAGCCGTTGAATACATTCTTTCACAGAATCATCAGAGAACCACTACTACATTTAATTTTCGAAATGATAAATTCGCAAAAGCCATCACCTCAACCCCATCATTAATAATTACACCATTTATGAAATTGAAAAATCAACCCCTGCTGGTTCTTGTTTCCCTGTTACTGGCGAGCTGTGGCGGGGGTACCTCAAATACCGATTCCTCAGCAGTAACGGATAGCACGGCAACGGAGACCACCCAGGTTCCTGAATCGAAATTCCCGGATAAAGTATTATTTGGCGATACCCACCTGCATAGTTCGTGGTCTGGTGATGCAGGATTTGCCGGAACAACCGTGGGGCCGGAAGAAACGGTTCGCTTTGCCATGGGGGAAGAAATAAAAAGCAGTTCCGGGCCTATGGCCAAATTAGGCAGGCCCCTGGATTGGGTTTCTCTAACAGACCATTCTGATGGAATGGGTATGGCTGCAGGGATTATCGGTGGCGATCCCCAGCTCATGAAAGATCCTATTGTCAAAAAATGGCATGACGACATTAACTCAGGCGATCCAAAAAGAGCCACGGCAGCGAGTATGGACTTGATCAACAGGCAGTCAACCAAAACGTTGCCGGCATCAGTCATGGACCCTAGTTATTCACAAAGTGTCTGGGAAAAGAATAATGCCATCATGGAGAAATATAATAAGCCCGGGCAATTCACCACGTTAATTGGCTACGAATGGACGAGCAATTATGGTGGTGGTAATAACCTGCACCGGAATGTGTTCTATCGGGGTGGCGCAACTGAAGCAAACCAGGTATTACCCTTTACCACGTTTAGCTCGGAAGATCCTGAAGATCTTTGGAAATGGATGGATGCCTATGAGAAGAAAACCGGAGGTAAACTACTGGCCATTCCACATAATGGAAACCTGAGTAACGGCCTCATGTTTGCCCATACAACTTTATCGGGTAAGCCACTCACAAAAGAATATGCAACAGAAAGACAAAAATGGGAAGTGCTGTATGAGGTAACGCAGATGAAGGGTACAAGTGAAACACATCCTTCGCTATCTCCTACAGATGAGTTTGCCAATTTTGAACTGTGGGACAAGGGCAACCTGGTTATTCAACCTAAGAAACCCGGAGATATGAAGACGGAATATATCCGTGAAGCGTTGAAAGACGGTTTGAAGTTTGAGCAAGAATTGGGTGTAAACCCGTTCAAATATGGAATCGTAGGCGCTACCGATGCGCACAATGGTATCGCTTCCGCGGAAGAAGATAATTTCTGGAGCAAGTTTAAAGCGGAAGAACCAAGTCCGGACCGGTGGGATAAAAATGCGATGGCTTTTAATGGCCGCGTTATTAAGGGATGGGAAATCGGTGCAACGGGTTATACAGCGGTGTGGGCAACATCCAATACCCGTGAAGCCATTTGGGATGCCATGCAACGCAAAGAAACGTATGGCACCACAGGCCCGCGTATGACCGTGCGGTTTTTTGGTGGCTACGATTTTACAGAGGCCGACCTGAGTAAAACCAACTGGGCCGAGTTGGCTTACAACAAAGGTGTTCCTATGGGTGGCGATCTTACGGCAACTCCTGCTGATAAAGCGCCAAGCTTTATCGTAATGGCTACCAAAGACCCGATAGGGGCTAATCTCGACCGGGTACAAATCATAAAAGGCTGGATTGACGCCAAAGGAAACAAACAGGAGAAAATCTATGATGTGGCCTGGGGCGATGCTGATAAAAGAAAGCCCGATGCCAAAGGCAAGTTACCCGCTGTCGGCAATACGGTAAATCTTGAAACAGCCACCGTTGACAACAGCATTGGTGATCCTGAGTTAACAACCGTTTGGACAGATCCGGATTTCAATGCTGCGCTTCCGGCATTCTATTATGTACGGGTTCTTGAAATACCTACCCCACGGTGGACTGCCTATGATGTGGTGCGGTTTAAAGTTAAAATGACTAAAAACGTACCGATGACATTACAGGAAAGGGCCTACACTTCTCCGATCTGGTACACCCCAAAAAAGTAAGTCGTTGAAGATAATGTTTAAGAGAATCATCAGAGAACCACTATTACATTTTCTGCTGATTGGAACAGGTATGTTCATTGTATATTACCTGGCTAACCCGGCCAGTAGCAGTAAAGACACCATCGTGATTGATGATGAATTGGTAAACCGGGTTGGAATTCTCTTTGAAAAAGAATGGGGCCGGCCGCCATCAGACTCGGAATGGGCAGGCCTGCTTGACTCGGAAATACGTCAGGAGGTATATTACCGTCAGGCGTTAAAGATGAATCTGGATCATAATGATGAACTCATCCGCAGAAGGATGAATCAAAAACTGGATTTTATCACCAGCGATCTGGCACAAATAAAGAACCCTTCTGAGAATGAGTTGCAAGCCTACTATGCCGAGCATAAAGCCAAATATTTGCAACAGGCCAGCTATAGTTTTTCACATATCTATTTCAATGCGGATAAAAGAGATCGGGCGAAGGCAGATGCAGCAGCCCTGCTGCCTTCGCTTCCTGCAACCGATGCAGACCTGCCTGCATTAACTAAACTGGGAGACCCCTTTGCTTTTGCCTATCACACGGATGACGCGCCTGCAAAAGAAATTGACAGGCAAATGGGAGATGGGTTTGCCGCAGCCCTGGCCAACTTGCCGGTGGATAAATGGAGCGGACCGGTTTTATCTGGTTTTGGAGCACACCTGATTTTCATCAATGCCGTAACGCCCGCCCGGGAACCTGCTTTTGCATCCATCAAAGACCAATTGCTGAATGACTACCGCTACGATTACCAGCAGCAGTTCAATCAGAAAGTGTATGATGATTTTAAGAAGGAATACACCATCAAATTAACCATCTCAGATGCTAAACTGCAGCAGCAATTGACCGATAATCTAATCGTAAAAAATGCTCCGTAAAGCATTATCTAAATGGTTCTTTTTATGGTTGGTGTTTTCTGCAGCAGCATGGCAGGTACACGCCCATGAGGTAAGGCCCGCGCTATTGCAGATAAAACAGGTGAGCAGTAATGAGTATGAGGTGTTATGGAAAATTCCACGCAAAGAGGATATGTTACCGGTAATCAATCCGGTTTTTCCATCGTGGTTTACGATTACACAAAAAGATACCGGGGTAGAAGCGGGCTCAGGTGCGCTGTTCACCATGAAAGCAACGGCATCAAAAGATCTCCATGGCATGCCCATCAGTATTAGTGGCATTCAGGAATCGTTGATTGATGTGCTGGTGTATATTGAATTGAGTAATGGAGAAAAATATTCGCTGTTATTGCAACCTTCAAAAGCCTCGGCCACCATACCTCATGCATCTTCGGCCACAAGCACCATCAGTACTTTTTTTACGTTGGGTGTAGAGCATATTCTTTTAGGGATTGATCATTTGTTGTTTGTGCTGGCCTTGTTGCTACTTACCCAGGGCACCCGAAAACTAATCGGGACGGTTACTGCTTTTACACTGGCACACAGTATTACCTTATCCTTATCCGCTTTGGGTTTTGTAGGATTGCCCGGCCCCCCGGTGGAGGCGGTTATTGCGTTAAGTATTTTGTTTCTGTCCGTAGAACTCGTGCATCATTACCAGGGAAAAAAAGTGACGAGTGCTTCGTACCCGTGGATCGTAGCGTTTGTATTTGGACTCTTGCATGGGTTTGGTTTTGCAGGGGCATTGGCCAATATCGGCTTACCGCAAAAAGGTGTTCCACTGGCACTCGCGTTCTTTAACATTGGCGTGGAAGCAGGACAACTATTATTCATCGGTGTTGTGTTCTTGCTGATTGCGGGAATAAAAAAAGTAAACCTTTCAAGACCATCCTGGCAACCCTACCTGGCTCCCTATGCCATTGGTTCAGTGGCAGCCTTCTGGGTGATCGAAAGATTTTGGGCAATGATGAATTTTTAACTTGAGAAAGTTTTCCTCCATACTGATACTTTGCTTTTATGCAACATCCATTTGGGGATATTCTTTTTTAGAGGTTACGCATCAGTTCCTTCATCAAATCCCCAATCCGTTTCACCATCATGCTGTTAGTCATCATCATGGCTTTACCGATCACGATCATCCTTCAAAGTCAACCGATCAACCAAACCCTTCTCAAAAGATATCGACCAAAATATTCTACTTCTTCTCCTATTTACAAATTGATACGGGTTTTGATTTCGCATCAGATGTACACGAACAGGTAAGCGCTGGATTTATCAATCTTAGTTTTGAACCCATTTACCTCGCTATTTTTTCTCCACCGCCTCTAGGTTAATAAGATCCTCTTTATTTTTCAAAATCCTGCTTTGCTATAAAGAGCTGCTGCTGGGGCTATGCCCCTTTGAGTCGCGTTAAAATATTATCTGGCAAAGCTAACATTACTTATTAACCAATTATGCTATGAAAAACATCGCTATAGGTTTACTATTCATTTTAACCAGTCCTATGCTTATTGCCCAGGGCACCTTGATGGGTAGTGTATCAACAGAAAACAACGAACCCTTGATGGGTGCGCACATCTATATTTCTGAAATTGAAAAGGGCACGATTGCTGATAACGCGGGTAGATTCCGTTTTACAAACCTTAAAGAGGGAGCCTATTCGGTTGAGATTTCCTTCCTTGGCTTTGTCTCTCAGCAGTTCTCGATTAAAATAACGGACGGACAAACGACAGAACTTAACACAAAACTACAAGAAGGAGGTCTTCAACTGGCCGATGTGGTCGTGACCGCCACGCAAGATCGTCCGATCAATTTACTTTCTCAAGTTGACATTAAATTGAGGCCCATCACTACCTCTCAGGATATTTTGAGAATGGTGCCCGGGCTTTTCATTGGCCAACATGCGGGCGGTGGCAAGGCTGAGCAGATTTTTCTTCGTGGATTTGATATTGATCATGGAACCGACATCAACATTGAAGTGGATGGCATGCCCGTAAATATGGTTTCGCATGCACATGGCCAGGGCTATGCCGACTTGCATTTTCTGATGCCTGAGTTGATCAATATTGTTGACTTTGACAAAGGACCCTACTTTGCCGACAAAGGAGATTTCAATACAGCTGGTTATGTTTCGTTTCAAACCAAAGCAAAACTCGATAATAATTTTGTAAGAGCTGAAGGCGGAAACTTTGGCTATGTTCGATTGGCTGCGGGTGTAAATCTGCTGCAAACTTCAAAATCGAGCGCTTACATCGCCTCAGAATTTTTCAGGACCGATAATTTTTTTCAATTCTCGCAAAATTTTCACCGCTTCAATTTGCAAGCGCGGTTTAATTCCCAATTAAGTGCGACTACAAAATTACAGGTAGGGTTTTCTGCTTTTGATAGTAAGTGGGATGCGAGCGGTCAAATTCCGGAAAGAGCCGTTGCGGATGGTACCATCTCTCGATGGGGTGCAATTGACAATTCCGAGGGCGGCAATACAGGTCGTTATAATTTGTTTGCAAAGACCATCCACCAATTTAATAATGGATCAACACTTGAAAATCAAATTTTTGCTAACCAGTATGATTTTAGCCTTTTCTCCAATTTTACTTTTTATCTTAATGATCCCGTGAATGGTGATCAAATCCATCAACAAGAAGGAAGATGGATTTATGGGTATAAAACCCGTTTCGTAAAATCGGGCAGCTTGTTCAATAAGGATTTGAAAACAGAAATAGGTGGCGGCTTGCGCTACGATGTAGTCAATGATATTGCGCTTTCCCGTACAGTAAGGAGAGCCTTTCTCAATGATGTAAAACGGGGTGATATTCGCCAGGCAAATGTAAATGCCTTTTGGAGCGAAACATTATCACTCACCAACAAGCTCTCCATCAACGCGGCTTTGCGATTTGATTACCTGCATTTCTCTTATTTTGACAAGTTAAATACTACGCAATCAGACCCTGTTGGCAAATCAACCATCAATCCAAAACTGAATTTAGATTACCAGCTAAATCAAAAAATCAATTTGTTCGTTCGTGCGGGCACTGGTTTTCATTCCAACGATACGCGTGTGGTGGTGGCGCAGTCAGGCGAAGAAATTTTACCAAGAGCCTATGGCTTAGACATTGGCGCAGAAATGAAGCTTCTGCCAAATCTATTGGTTCACACCGCACTATGGCAGCTCGACCTCGATCAGGAATTTGTTTATGTCGGGGATGAAGCGGTGATTGAGCTCAGTGGAAAAACCAGACGCCAGGGGATTGATCTTTCTGTTCGTTACCAATTCAACTCGTGGCTATTTGCTGATTTGGATGTTAATTTAACGAATCCTCGCTCTAAGGAAGCCGGTGCAGGCGAGAATTATATTCCGTTGGCACCCGTAGCAACTTCGGTAGGCGGTCTCAGCTTTCAACGCAAAGACGGATTCAATGGGAGTCTGCGATACCGCTATATGGGTGACCGCCCGGCTAATGAAGACAACAGTGTTGTAGCGACAGGATACTGGATTGCTGATGCCATTTTGAATTACTCAAAACCAGGCTATAGCGTAGGGCTATTGGTTGAAAATGTTTTTAATCAAGAATGGAAAGAGACACAGTTCAATACGGAGTCACGACTTATCAATGAGACACAGCCCGTTACTGAAATTCATTTTACTCCGGGCACCCCGTTTGCATGGCGGATACGATTTACGAAAACATTTTAAAGTGAGCCGTTGCAGTAAAAATGTTTAACCACGTCTGACAAATCCCCTTGTTATTGTTGGTCGCCTGACCAACAATCCTGATCTATTCATGATGCGTATGAAAGGCAAATTCATTGTAGCCTGTTGGACAAAATTTGGATGAACGATTTGTAGTTCACTTTTACAAAGTTTTAGAATGTTGGTCAGGCGACCAACATTAACCTAGTGCATCTGTCAGTTTTGTTCTCCCTTAACGTAAGGATGATTTATCAGGTTATAGCCTGATATTTAATTTGCATTTATCAGGCTATAACCTGATATTTTACTATAGTCCCGTTAGGGACGACCTGTTGGTAGAAAGATACAGATTGAATTCAAGTCCTGTAAGGACGACATGTTAAGTTTGGCCCTCGTTATTGTTAAAAATGTTAGTCAGGCGACCAACATTAACCCAAGTCTTAACGTAGTAATATTTCCTCTCAAATAATTTCCAATTAACCACCTGGCCACTTATTTTTATAATTATTGCTAAATAAGGCCTGTTTAGTTAAGGAATTAGATGTGATTGGGCAAAACACAATTGGCTGGTTGTGGATATGAAAACCGAGAAATTACCCTTTTGATAAATAACTTTAGAAACATGCATACCATGAAACAAAAATCATTCCTTAAGAATATCAGCTACCTGGCGCTGATCTTGTTTTCACTTAGCTTTCAGATGGTACTGGCTCAGTCCGACATAATTGCCATTGATGTTTTGCTCGATCCGGATCAAACCATGTTGGATTCAGCAAAAGTGTATAACGAAAGCATGCAAAAGAATTATTCAGGCCCCGGTAGTTTTTCTCTTGATGCAACCCATGCGCCTCACGTAACGGTATTGCAATGTTTTGTAAAAAGAACCGACCTCGAAAAAGTATATAAGGCAGTTTCGAAAGTTGTTAAGAAAGAAAAACCCACAGAGGAAAAACTGACAGCCACCGGCTTTTATTATATAGCCGCTGGTGGTTTAGGCTTGGCTGGTATCACGGCAGACAGCACCGTGAACCTGATGCGTTTCCATACAAAAGTGATTGAAGCCGTTAAACCCTTTATGGTGGAGGGAACGGATGCAGCGTTTGTACAAAATGCAAATGGAACACCTCTCATGCGCGGCACTGCGCACTATGTAAATACCTTTGTGCCTGATCATAGTGGTGCCAAATATAATCCGCATGTTACAATCGGTTTGGCCAAGGAAGATTTTTTAAAGGAGTTGGTTGCAAAACCTTACAACAAGTTCACCTTTAAAAATGTATCCGTTAGTATTTATCATCTTGGCGATTTGGGTACGGCTCAAAAGAAATTGTGGACGAGTGTAAACAAGAAGTAAGGAGTTTGCATCAGGTATCAAGAACGGCCTGATGGATGGAATTTTTTTATGCTTACTTGCCCTTCGTTATGATGGGTAGCTCTTGGATATTTTTGGTCGCATAGTTATTGTTGGTCGCTGACCAACAATAACTACATCTCATCATCTTGTATAAGAAAGGCAAAGTCTAATCATCCAGAAATGCCTGTTTCGATTTTTTCTTTGTACAGCAAACTTTAGCGATCGTTTAATTTTACTACGTTATTTATTTACCGAGCACTTCGATAAGCGGTGCTCCCGTTGCACCCGAAGGTGCATTGATTCTGAAATACATGGCAAGCGTCAACGCCACATCTACTGTCTCTACCTCTCTGAAAATGGTTTTTGCCGCTAAGCCATTGCCCGCAAAAATAATAGGTACATAGGTATCATACCGCCATGGAGAACCATGAGTAGCGGCTACCGTTAGCCCGTCAAAATCGTTGACAAACCATTGGGGTTCTAACACCAGGTAAATGTCACCTGAGCGTTTGGGATTAAAATTCCGGAGTATCTGCCTGTAAAGCCGGGTATCTGGTATTTTTCCCTCAACCAGGTCAATGCTCGGCACTGCATAGGCTATGCCGTTTATTTTTGTTAGTTCTGCAGCAATTGTCCGCGACACTTCGTTAATATCCAGCTTTTGTTTTTTAAGGATTTCGTTGTTTAAATAAATGTAGGGATTGTTGAATCCTGAGATGAGTTCCGTAGCGATACCATATTTGGCTTTGATGTTTTTGATGACCGTTTGTTTTTCAAGGCTGTCGGGTCTGAAATACTGCGCATCAATACCAAATTCATTCAATCTTTTCGGTACCTGGGGCGCGCCATGATCCGCAGAGAGAACGATGATAGTCTTGTCGAGACCCACATGCTTGTCAATGAATGCGAATAGTTCCGATAGGGTCTTGTCCAGTCGCAGTAAATTGTCCTCGCTTTCAAGGCTTGAGGGACCGAACACATGTCCTACGTAATCCGTAGAGGAAAAACTGATAGACAAGTAATCAGTGATGTCATCCTGTCCCAGGCCTTCTTGTACCATTAGTTCCCGGGCAAAGTTGAGGGTGAGTTCATCACCTGCGGGGCTGAGGGTCAACAAGGTGGTGAAAAGCTTGCTTTCGGCTCCACCAAAGGGATGAGGAAAGACGATTCCATAACCGGGCAGGTTGGTCTCCCAGGTCATGTTATCGTAGTTACCATATTTGTAGGTTAATCGGTCATACATCAGATCCCATTTTTTCCCGGCATAGGATTTTGCAAGGCCTTTCTGATTCCAGGCGTCTACCCACGTAGGATAGGCATCGTAATAATAAGAGCTGGTTACAAACTCTCCTTTGGCCTTGGAAAACCAGTAGGCCTTTCCCGCATGGCCGGCCATCGTGACTGCGCCACGGTCCTTGACTGATACTCCAAATATCTTCGCTTTTCCATTGGTGCTCAGTGATAGTTCATCACTGAACGTGGTTGTTAAAATGGCTCTGGGTGAGCGGCCGTCAGTCTTGGCAACTTTCTGGGTGGGGTCCTTCTCGTTATTTTTATCCACACCGCCACCCTCGCCAACAAGCTTATACCGGTCATCTTCAATGTTGTACACAGATCGCCCGAGTGCCTTATCAAACCAAACATTGCCGATCATGCCGTGTTCGGCCGGGTCTGCTCCCGTGGCCAGGGTAGCATGCCCCACCACGGTTTCGGTATTGGCATGCCGGTGATGAGCATTTTGATAAACTACACCTTTTTCGTAAAGATAGCGGAAGCCCCCTGACCCACACCGGTCTAAGACCGATGCAGGCATGTCACTCCTGAGTTGATCAACCGTGATCTGTACAATCAGTTTGGGTGATTTAGCAGGTGTACTTTGTCCATTGGCATGTACCACGGCCAGCAGGCCAATTGTCGACAATAAAATTGCTTGTGTTGTACTTTTCATTTTTAGTTTTATTTTTTTTGGTTGGTCAGCAACATTTAGTGTTGTTCACAGGTTGATGAATCCTGAGGATTTTAATCTACCATTTCAAAGTTAGTTAATGCAAACGTAAATCTGAATCGAAATCCCCCTCGTTATTACTGGTCGCCTCGTTATTGTTGGTCGCCTGACCA
>CAWFDB010000013.1:0-400000 GCA_963814575.1 uncultured Bacteroidota bacterium
ACTCAGTTACCGGTTCATCCGGTTGTGCATCGCCCTCATCATCCGGTATTGTTATCAATACGCAGCCGGTAACCCCTGCCGCCCCGAATGTTGGTACAATTACACAAACAACGTGTACTGTTTCCACGGGTAGTGTTGTCTTGAATAATCTGCCTTCATCAGGAACATGGACATTAACAAGAACGCCAGGTGGTACGACAACCGGCACGGGCACAAGCACTACCATATCCTTGCTCAGCTGGCACTTATACCTACACAGTTACCAGCTCATTCGGTTGTATATCACCATCATCAACCAGCATAGTTATCAATACCCAGCCGGTAACACCAGCGGCTCCTGCTGTGGGAACCATTACACAACCCTCATGTACCGTTTCAACAGGAAGCGTTGTGTTGAGTAATTTGCCTTCATCAGTAACCTGGACATTAACGAGAACTCCAGGTGGGGCAACATCAACAGGTTCAGGAACCAGTACAACCCTATCAGGACTTACAGCCGGTACCTTTACCTACAAAGTAACCAACGCTTCAGGATGTGTTTCAGTGTCATCAACGAATGTGATTATCAATGCCCAGCCTGTAACACCCGTTGCACCCATTGTTTCTGATGTTGCCTATTGCAGGAATGCAACAGCCTCAGCACTGACCGCTACGGCATTAAGTGGTCATACGTTGTTATGGTATGGTACCAATGAGACAGGGGGTACAGGTGGAACTACGCCACCAGGCCTTTCCACCTCAACAGCGGGCACAACAAATTTTTATGTAAGTCAACGGAATACCGCTACTACCTGTGAAAGTGTACGCGCAAGAATAATTGTAACCATCAACGCAGTCCCAAAGCCGGTGATCACGGCAACAGGAATGGGCACAGGCAATGTGCAGCTTGGTTCTTCCGCATCCAGTGGCAATCAGTGGTTTAAAGATGGAAGCGCGATAGCGGGAGCTACATCACAAACGTATTCCGTGCCTGATGACGGTGTATATCAGGTTAGTGCTACTGCCCAGGGTTGTGTAAGTGACTTGTCAGATCCATTTACGGCATTGGTAACCGATGTTAAGGATAGCAAGTATCCGATTAGATTGAGTCTTTTCCCCGTTCCGGCACGCGAGGCTTTGACCATACAGCTTACCGGAGTAAAAGATAATGAGATCACTGAGATGATGGTTATTGATATGGCAGGAAGGGTGATCAGCAAACAGAAAATCATAGGAGCGGAGCGTACACTGGTCATAGAAGATTATCCGTCTGGCAATTATTTTCTGGTGATAACAAATAATTCATTTCTGCTAAATGGCCGCTTTATAAAGAATTGATCATCTTACTTAGGATCAGCAGGATATGGAAACGCACTCACAGTGATTTCATTAAATTTGAACATCCGAAGCGATTATTCAATGAACAGTGTAGTAGGAGTTCATTCTTGGTTGATCTATAGATTAATCATGTTTCTTAGTAACACCCGTTGAAATTTCTTCTAATCTGGGTCACAATTTGATAATCAACTTACATGTAAAGTAAATGGTTGATTACACTTTACATTTTCGTAGTTTTGAAATGTCTATATAGTTTCTAATTGTGGTTAACTCTATAAGCGGGTTAGTTTTTCTTATTTTGCTTTGAATATTATGATGGGTTGGCGCTTAATCAATATTTCTTTGCTGTTTGTATTGCTCCTGGCGCAGGGAGAGGTATTTTCACAAACGATCACCCGCGGTCCTTACTTGCAGAAGGCCACACCAACCTCTATAGTCATTCGATGGTACACCAGTACGGAGGTGGATAGCAGAGTCACGTTCGGAGAAGATCCAGGCGATTTGTCGCAGAGTCGTACTGTTACGGGCACAAGGACAAACCATACGGTAGAGTTGACCGGTCTTACACCCTATACAAAATATTATTACAGTGTTGGAACGACCACAACAATAATTCAGTCTGGTCTTCAGAATTATTTTTTAACATCACCGCTTCCCAATGCTGAGGACAAATACACTTTCTGGGTTACCGGTGATGCAGGGGATGGTTCCACACGTCAAAGAGATGTGCGTGACAGGTACTATAATTATATAGGTGATAACATTACCAATGGCTGGTTACTGTTGGGGGATAATGCTTACGACAATGGAACAGAGACTGTTTATACCAATAACTTTTTTCAGATATATCAGGATAATATCATGCGAAAAACATCCTTGTGGCCCGCTACTGGTAATCATGATTATGCGAACAGTTTATCCCGTCAGAGAGATCAGAACATCCCTTATTTTGATTTTTTTGATCTACCTGCCAGTGGTGAAGCAGGAGGTATTCCATCTGGGTCGGAAGCCTATTATTCTTTTGATTACGGAAATATTCACTTCGTAGCGCTGGATTCGTATATCATAGAAGGGTATCCAGCCAATAATTATCGATTGTATGATATAGCAGGTCCCCAGGTGCAATGGTTGCGGGCAGATCTGGCAGCGAACACAAAAAAATGGACCATCGTATATTTTCACCACCCACCGTATTCAATGGGCTCGCACAATTCTGATACAGAATTTCAAATGGTAAAGATCCGTGAAAACATTGCTCCTATACTGGAGCAATATGACGTTGATCTGGTGCTGTCTGGTCACAGCCACAGCTATGAGCGCAGCAAGCCCATGAAAGGTCATTTTGGTGAAGAGGCTACTTTTGATCCACAGGTTCACCATCTGAGTCAGTCAAGCGGTAGATATGATGGAACAGCAAATTCATGTACCTACATAAAAGATTCACCTGCTTCCATCGGTGGAACAATCTATGCCGTGGCGGGATCTGCCGGCAAGACAGATTACGGACAAGCCGGCCGGTTTCCACATGATGCCATGTATTTTGGCGAGGATGTAAGGGGAGGTTCGCTCATTCTTGAAATTCAAGGCAACCGATTGGATGGTAAATTTCTGCCCCATAACAGTGATGTTATTCTGGATAAATTCACCATCATGAAAAATGTGAATAAGGTGACTAACATTAACCTTACTCTGGGTGAAAGTGTGGATCTTGAAGCTTCCTGGGTTGGTCAGTATTCCTGGAGTTCGGGCCAGTCGTCACGCAATATTTCAATAACACCCTCCGCAACAACAACCTACACTGTTACTGATCAATATACTTGTATAACGGATACCTATAACATCAACGTTGGAGGTCCCTCCACAACCATCGATATTTCATCACTGGGGTTCTCGGAAATTTGTGCCGGTGCGGATGTAAATATTTCGTTTACGGCAACAGGCACCTTTACTGCCGGTAATATATTTACATTACAACTTAGTAATTCGTCCGGTAGTTTTGCATCACCCATCAGTATCGGCACACTCTCCGGTAATACTTCAGGAACAATCAATGGTCTTATTCCAGGGAATACAGCCGGAGGAAATAATTACCGGTTACGTGTCGTGTCTTCCAATCCGTCATTCACAGGTTCATCATCAGGGACTTTTATTGTTAGGGCCTTGCCGGTAGTGAGTGCCCCGTCACAGGTTTGTATTGGAAGTACAATTACATTAAGCCCGACATCAGGCGGAACATGGTTAAGCAGCGATAATACGAAGGCTACGGTTACGAATTCCGGAGTTGTGACAGGCATTGCTGAAGGCAGTGTCACCTTCACCTTTACCGCCACAGTTACTGGTTGCAGCAATACAACTTCACCTGTTACAGTTAATTCACTTCCATCAGCCTCAATCAGTTATTCAGGCAGTCCATTCTGTGCTGAAGGCACAGCGAGTGTAACCCGTACCGGACAGGCGGGAGGCACTTACAGTTCCACGTCAGGACTTTCCATAAGCAGTACCACGGGAGCCCTCAACCTGGCCGCGAGCACAGCGGGCACGTATCTTGTAACCTACACTTTCAGCAGTGGCGGATGTTCAAACGCAACAACATCGAGTGTTACGATCAACGCGCTTCCTGCATCATCGATCAGTTATTCAGGCAGTCCGTATTGTGCTGAAGGCACAGAGAATGTAACCCGCACTGGTCAGGCAGGTGGTACTTACAGTTCTACGGGAGGACTTTCGATAAACAGTACTACGGGAGCCCTCAACTTAGCTGCAAGCACAGCCGGTACGTATCCTGTTACCTACACTTTCAGCAACGGTACCTGTTCAAATACAACCACAACAAGTGTAACCATTAACGCACTTCCAACAGCATCCATCAGTTATTCAGGCAGTCCATACTGCGCAACGGGCACAGTGAGTGTAACCCGCACCGGTCAGGCGGGAGGCACTTACAGTTCCACGTCAGGACTTTCGATAAACAGTACCACGGGAGCCCTCAACTTAGCTGCGAGCACAGCGGGTACGTATCAGGTTACATACAGTTTCAGCAATGGCGGATGTTCAAACACGACAACAACGGATGTAACGATCAACGCGCTTCCTGCAGCATCCATCAGTTATACAGGCAGCCCGTATTGTGCTGAAGGCACAGCTGGTGTAAGCCGTACCGGTCAGGCGGGAGGTACTTACAGTTCCACTGCAGGACTTTCGATAAACAGTACCACGGGAGCCCTCAACTTAGCTGCGAGCACAGCAGGTACGTATCCTGTTACCTACACTTTCAGCAACGGTACCTGCTCTAACACAACAACAGCGAGTGTAACGATCAACGCCCTTCCGTCAGCCTCGATCAGTTATTCAGGCAGCCCGTATTGTGCGGAGGCACAGCGGGTGTAACCCGCAGTGGCCAGGCAGGAGGGGATTACAGTTCCACGTCAGGACTTTTGATAAACAGTTCCACGGGAGCTATTAATTTATCAGCAAGCACAGTTGGTACATATCCTGTTACCTACACTTTCAGCAACGGTACCTGTTCAAATACAACCACAACAAGTGTAACCATTAACGCACTCCCAACAGCATCCATCAGTTATTCAGGCAGTCCATACTGCGCAACGGGTACAGCGAGTGTAACCCGCAGTGGTCAGGCGGGAGGCACTTACAGTTCCACGTCAGGACTTTCCATAAGCAGTACTACGGGAGCAATTAATTTATCAGCAAGCACAGCGGGCACGTATCTTGTAACCTACACTTTCAGCAGTGGCGGATGTTCAAACACGACAACAACGAGTGTAACCATCAACGCCCTTCCTGCAGCATCCATCAGTTATACAGGCAGCCCGTATTGTGCTGAAGGTACAGAGAATGTAACCCGTACCGGTCAGGCGGGAGGTACTTACAGTTCCACTGCAGGACTTTCGATAAACAGTACCACGGGAGCCCTCAACTTAGCTGCGAGCACAGCAGGTACGTATCCTGTTACCTACACTTTCAGTAAACTGTTCCTGCTCTAACACAACAACAGCGAGTGTAACGATCAACGCCCTTCCGTCAGCCTCGATCAGTTATTCAGGCAGCCCGTATTGTGCGGAAGGCACAGCGGGTGTAACCCGCAGTGGCCAGGCGGGAGGCACTTACAGTTCCACAACAGGACTTTCGATAAACAGTACTACGGGAGCCATCAATTTAGCTACGAGCACAGCCGGTACGTACCTTGTAACCTACACTTTCAGCAATGGCGGATGTTCAAATACGACAACAACGAGTGTAACGATCAACGCCCTTCCGTCAGCCTCGATCAGTTATTCAGGCAGTCCGTATTGTGCAGAAGGCATAGAGAATGTAACCCGCACTGGTCAGGCAGGTGGTACTTACAGTTCCACGGGAGGACTTTTGATAAACAGTTCCACGGGAGCTATTAATTTATCAGCAAGCACAGCGGGTACGTACCTTGTAACTTACAGTTTCAGTAATGGCGGATGTTCGAATACTTCCAATACAAAAGTGTGACGGTTAACGCCCTGCCGGCAGTGAGTGCACCACAGAGGTTTGTATAGGAAGTACGATTACCTTAAGCCCGTCATCGGGTGGCACTTGGTTAAGCAGCGATAATACGAAGGCTACGGTTACGAATTCCGGAGTTGTGACAGGCATTGCTGAAGGCAGTGTCACCTTCACCTTTACCGCCACAGTTATGGTTGTAGCTACAACTTCACCTGTTACAGTTAATTCACTTCCATCAGCCTCAATCAGTTTTCAGGCAGTCCATTCTGTGCTGAAGGCACAGCGAGTGTAACCCGTACCGGACAGGCGGGAGGGGGCACTACAGTTCCACGTCAGGACTTTCCATAGCAGTACCACGGAGCTCTAACCCGGCCGCGAGCACAGCGGGCACGTATCTTGTAACCTACACTTTCAGCAGTGGCGGATGTTCAAACGCAACAACATCGAGTGTTATGTATCAACGCGCTTCCTGCATCATCGATCAGTTATTCAGGCAGTCCGTATTGTGCTGAAGGCACAGAGAATGTAACCGCACTGCTCAGGCAGGTGGTACTTACAGTTCTACGGGAGGACTTTCGATAAACAGTACTACGGGAGCCCTCAACTTAGCTGCAAGCACAGCCGGTACGTATCCTGTTACCTACACTTTCAGCAACGGTACCTGTTTAAATACAACCACAACAAGTGTAACCATTAACGCACTTCCAACAGCATCCATCAGTTATTCAGGCAGTCCATACTGCGCAACGGGCACAGTGAGCTGTAACCCGCACCGGTCAGGCGGGAGGGACTTACAGTTCCACGTCAGGACTTTCGATAAACAGTACCACGGGAGCCCTCAACTTAGCTGCGAGCACAGCCGGGTACGTATCAGGTTACATACAGTTTCAGCAATGGCGGATGTTCAAACACGACAACAACGGATGTAACGATCAACGCGCTTCCTGCAGCATCCATCAGTTATACAGGCAGCCCGTATTGTGCTGAAGGCACAGCTGGTGTAAGCCGTACCGGTCAGGCGGGAGGTACTTACAGTTCCACTGCAGGACTTTCGATAAACAGTACCACGGGAGCCCTCAACTTAGCTGCGAGCACAGCAGGTACGTATCCTGTTACCTACACTTTCAGCAACGGTACCTGCTCTAACACAACAACAGCGAGTGTAACGATAACGCCCTTCCGTCAGCCTCGATCAGTTATTCAGGCAGCTCGTTTGTGCGGAAGGCACAGCGGGTGTAACCCGCAGTGGCCAGGCGGGAGGCACTTACAGTTCCACAACAGGACTTTCGATAAACAGTACCTACGGGAGCCATCAATTTAGCTACGAGCACAGCCGGTACGAACCTTGTAACCTACACTTTCAGCAATGGCGGATGTTCAAGTACGACAACAACGAGTGTAACGATCAACGCCCTTCCGTCAGCCTCGATCAGTTATTCAGGCAGTCCGTATTGTGCAGAAGGCATAGAGAATGTAACCCGCACTTGTCAGGCAGGTGGTACTTACAGTTCTACGGGAGGACTTTCGATAAACAGTTCCACGGGAGCTATTAATTTATCGGCAAGCACAGCGGGTGCGTACCTTGTAACCTACACTTTCAGCAACGTGTACCTGTTTAAATACGACCACAACAAGTGTAAACATCAACGCGCTTCCAACATCATCAGTTATTCAGGCAGCCCGTATTGTGCAGAGGCACAGAGAATGTAACCGGCACTTGCTCAGGCAGGTGGTACTTACAGTTCTACGGGAGGACTTTCGATAAACAGTTCCACGGGAGCTATTAATTATCAGCAAGCACAGCAGGGGTACGGGGTACCTTGTAACATACGGTTTCAGCAACGGTACCTGTTCAAATACAACCACAACAAGTGTAACCATTAACGCACTTCCGTCAGCATCCATCAGTTATTCAGGCAGCCCGTATTGTGCTGAAGGCACAGCGGGTGTAACCCGCACCGGTCAGGCGGGAGGCACTTAGAGTTCCACGTCATACTTTCGATAAACAGTACTACGGGAGCCATCAATTTAGCTACGAGCACAGCTGGTACGGTACCTTGTAACCTACACTTTCAGCAATGGCGGATGTTCAAACACGACAACAACGAGTGTAACGATCAACGCCCTTCCGTCAGCCTCGATCAGTTATTCAGGCAGCCCGTATTGTGCGGAAGGCACAGCGGGTGTAACCCGCAGTGGCCACGTGGCGGGAGGCACGTACAGTTCCACGTCAGGACTTTTGATATAAACAGTTCCACGGGAGCTATTAATTATCAGCAAGCACAGTTGGTACATATCCTGTTACCTACACTTTCAGCAACGGTACCTGTTCAAATAGACAACCACAACAAGTGTAACCATTAACGCACTCCCAACAGCATCCATCAGTTATTCAGGCAGTCCATACTGCGCAACGGGTACAGCGAGTGTAACGCGCAGTGGTCAGGCGGGAGGCACTTACAGTTCCACGTCAGGACTTCCATAAGCAGTACTACGGGAGCAATTAATTTATCAGCAAGCACAGCCGGCACGTATCGTAACCTACACTTTCAGCAGTGGCGGATGTTCACGACAACAACGAGTGTAACCATGACGCCCTTCCTGCACATCCATCAGTTATACAGGCAGTTCTCCGTATTGTGCTGAAGGTACAGAGAATGTAACCCGCACCGGTCAGGCAGGCACTTACAGTTCCACGTCAGGACTTTTGATAAACAGTTCCACGGGAGCTATTAATTTATCAGCAAGCACAGTTGGTACATATCCTGTTACCTACACTTTCAGCAATGGTACCTGTTCAAACACAACCACAACAAGTGTAACCATCAACCCACTCCAACAGCATCCATCAGTTATTCAGGCAGTCCATACTGCGCAACGGGTACAGCGAGTGTAACCCGCAGTGGTCAGGCGGGAGGCACTTACAGTTCCACGTCAGGACTTTCCATACAGTACTACGGGAGCAATTAATTTATCAGCAAGCACAGCGGGCACGTATTCTTGTAACCTACACTTTCAGAGTGGGCGGATGTTCAAACACGACAACAACGAGTGTAACCATCAACGCCCTTCCTGCAGCATCCATCAGTTATACAGGCAGCCCGTATTGTGCTGAAGGTACAGAGAATGTAAACCTGATGGTTACAGTTCCACTGCAGGACTTTCGATAAACAGTACCACGGGAGCCCTCAACTTAGCTGCGAGCACAGCAGGTACCGTATCCTGTTACCTACACTTTCAGTAATGGCGGATGTTTGAATACTGCCACTACAAGTGTGACGGTCAATTGACCGCCTGCTACCCCATTGGTATCCAATGTTGTTTATTGCCAACATGTACAGTGGGTACCCCTACGGGACCCGCGTTAAGCAGTCATACCCTTCAATGGTATGGTACGAACGCTACAGCAGCCGAAAAGCCACAGCACCAACTCCTGCAACTACAAGTACAGGAAATACAAGTTATTATGTAAATCAGCGTAACAATACAACCGGATGTGAAGGAGCAAAGGGCGGCTATCACTGTTTCAGTTACTGCTTCCTGTGTTGCCAACGGTTTCTGACGTTGTTGATCGCCAGAAATGCAACAGCATCAACTTTAACAGCAACAGCGTTGAACGGTCATACCCTGCAATGATGGCACGAATGCCGACAGGTGGTACAGCCATTACTATAGCACCGACACCATCTACAGCATTCCCATCTACAACTACCTATTATGTAAGTCAGCGAAACAATTCGGATGCGAAGGGGTAAGGGCGGCTATCACTGTTTCAGTTAACCCGCTTCCTGTGTTGCCAACGGTTTCTGATGTTGTCTTATTGCCAGAAATGCAACAGCGTCAACTTTAACAGCAACAGCGTTGGAACGGTCATACCCTGCAATGGTATGGCACGAATGCCACAGGTGGTACAGCAAGTAGACCCGCGCCAATACCATCTACAACTTCATCAGGCACAACCAATTATTACGTAAGTCAGAGAAACAATACTTCCGGATGTGAGAGTGCAAGGACAAGCGTAGCAGTAACGATTAATTCTTCGCCTGCTATGCCATCGGTATCGGCATTCCGATCGCCGCGAATGCATTCTGGCAATAGGAAATACCAGATACCGATGGCGTAGCAGGCAAAGAATTAATCGTTACTGCTACGCTTGTCCTTGCACTCTCACATCCGGAAGTATTGTTTCTCTGACTTACGTAATAATTGGTTGTGCCTGATGAAGTTGTAGATGGTATTGGCGCAGTTGTACTTGCTGTACCACCTGTGGCATTTGTGCCATACCATTGCAGGGTATGACCGTTCAACGCTGTTGCTGTTAAAGTTGACGCTGTTGCATTCTGGCAATAGACAACATCAGAAACCGTTGGCAACACAGGAAGCGGGTTAACTGAAACAGTGATAGCCGCCCTTACCCCTTCGCATCCGGTTGAATTGTTTCGCTGACTTACATAATAGGTAGTTGTAGATGGGAATGCTGTAGATGGTGTCGGTGCTATAGTAATGGCTGTACCACCTGTGGCATTCGTGCCATACCATTGCAGGGTATGACCGTTCAACGCTGTTGCTGTTAAAGTTGATGCTGTTGCATTCTGGCAATAGACAACATCAGAAACCGTTGGCAACACAGGAAGCGGGGTAACTGAAACAGTGATAGCCGCCCTTGCTCCTTCACATCCGGTTGTATTGTTACGCTGATTTACATAATAACTTGTATTTCCTGTACTTGTAGTTGCAGGAGTTGGTGCTGTAGTACTGGCTGTACCTCCTGTAGCGTTCGTACCATACCATTGAAGGGTATGACTGCTTAACGCAGTTGCCGTTAAGATTGTCGCTGTTGCATTCTGGCAATAAACAACATTGGATACCAATGGGGTAGCAGGCAGTAAATTGACCGTCACACTTGTAGTGGCAGTATTCAAACATCCGCCATTACTGAAAGTGTAGGTAACAGGATACGTACCTGCTGTGCTCGCAGCTAAGTTGAGGGCTCCCGTGGTACTGTTTATCGAAAGTCCTGCAGTGGAACTGTAAGTACCTCCCGCCTGACCGGTACGGGTTACATTCTCTGTACCTTCAGCACAATACGGGCTGCCTGTATAACTGATGGATGCTGCAGGAAGGGCGTTGATGGTTACACTCGTTGTTGTCGTGTTTGAACATCCGCCACTGCTGAAAGTGTAGGTTACAAGATACGTGCCCGCTGTGCTTGCTGATAAATTAATTGCTCCCGTAGTACTGCTTATGGAAAGTCCTGACGTGGAACTGTAAGTGCCTCCCGCCTGACCACTGCGGGTTACACTCGCTGTACCCGTTGCGCAGTATGGACTGCCTGAATAACTGATGGATGCTGTTGGGAGTGCGTTAATGGTTACACTTGTTGTGGTTGTATTTGAACAGGTACCGTTGCTGAAAGTGTAGGTAACAGGATATGTACCAACTGTGCTTGCTGATAAATTAATAGCTCCCGTGGAACTGTTTATCAAAAGTCCTGACGTGGAACTGTAAGTGCCTCCTGCCTGACCGGTGCGGGTTACATTCTCTGTACCTTCAGCACAATACGGACTGCCTGTATAACTGATGGATGCTGCAGGAAGGGCGTTGATGGTTACACTCGTTGTTGTCGTGTTTGAACATCCGCCACTGCTGAAAGTGTAGGTTACAAGATACGTGCCCGCTGTGCTTGCTGATAAATTAATTGCTCCCGTAGTACTGCTTATGGAAAGTCCTGACGTGGAACTGTAAGTGCCTCCCGCCTGACCACTGCGGGTTACACTCGCTGTACCCGTTGCGCAGTATGGACTGCCTGAATAACTGATGGATGCTGTTGGGAGTGCGTTAATGGTTACACTTGTTGTGGTTGTATTTGAACAGGTACCGTTGCTGAAAGTGTAGGTAACAGGATATGTACCAACTGTGCTTGCTGATAAATTAATAGCTCCCGTGGAACTGTTTATCAAAAGTCCTGACGTGGAACTGTAAGTGCCTCCCGCCTGGCCACTGCGGGTTACACCCGCTGTGCCTTCCGCACAATACGGGCTGCCTGAATAACTGATCGAGGCTGACGGAAGGGCGTTGATCGTTACACTCGTTGTTGTCGTGTTTGAACATCCGCCATTGCTGAAAGTGTAGGTTACAAGGTACGTACCGGCTGTGCTCGTAGCTAAATTGATGGCTCCCGTAGTACTGTTTATCGAAAGTCCTGACGTGGAACTGTAAGTGCCTCCCGCCTGACCGGTGCGGGTTACACCCGCTGTGCCTTCAGCACAATACGGGCTGCCTGAATAACTGATGGATGCTGACGGAAGTGCGTTAATGGTTACACTTGTTGTGGTTGTATTTGAACAGGTACCGTTGCTGAAACCGTATGTTACAAGGTACGTACCTGCTGTGCTTGCTGATAAATTAATAGCTCCCGTGGAACTGTTTATCGAAAGTCCTCCCGTAGAACTGTAAGTACCACCTGCCTGACCAGTGCGGGTTACATTCTCTGTGCCTTCTGCACAATACGGGCTGCCTGAATAACTGATGGATGCTGTTGGAAGCGCGTTGATGTTTACACTTGTTGTGGTCGTATTTAAACAGGTACCGTTGCTGAAAGTGTAGGTTACAAGGTACGCACCCGCTGTGCTTGCCGATAAATTAATAGCTCCCGTGGAACTGTTTATCGAAAGTCCTCCCGTAGAACTGTAAGTACCACCTGCCTGACCAGTGCGGGTTACATTCTCTATGCCTTCTGCACAATACGGACTGCCTGAATAACTGATCGAGGCTGACGGAAGGGCGTTGATCGTTACACTCGTTGTTGTCGTATTTGAACATCCGCCATTGCTGAAAGTGTAGGTTACAAGGTACGTACCGGCTGTGCTCGTAGCTAAATTGATGGCTCCCGTAGTACTGTTTATCGAAAGTCCTGTTGTGGAACTGTAAGTGCCTCCCGCCTGGCCACTGCGGGTTACACCCGCTGTGCCTTCCGCACAATACGGGCTGCCTGAATAACTGATCGAGGCTGACGGAAGGGCGTTGATCGTTACACTCGCTGTTGTTGTGTTAGAGCAGGTACCGTTGCTGAAAGTGTAGGTAACAGGATACGTACCTGCTGTGCTCGCAGCTAAGTTGAGGGCTCCCGTGGTACTGTTTATCGAAAGTCCTGCAGTGGAACTGTAAGTACCTCCCGCCTGACCGGTACGGCTTACACCAGCTGTGCCTTCAGCACAATACGGGCTGCCTGTATAACTGATGGATGCTGCAGGAAGCGCGTTGATCGTTACATCCGTTGTTGTCGTGTTTGAACATCCGCCATTGCTGAAACTGTATGTAACCTGATACGTACCCGCTGTGCTCGCAGCTAAGTTGAGGGCTCCCGTGGTACTGTTTATCGAAAGTCCTGACGTGGAACTGTAAGTGCCTCCCGCCTGACCGGTGCGGGTTACACTCACTGTGCCCGTTGCGCAGTATGGACTGCCTGAATAACTGATGGATGCTGTTGGAAGTGCGTTAATGGTTACACTTGTTGTGGTTGTATTTGAACAGGTACCGTTGCTGAAAGTGTAGGTAACAGGATACGTACCGGCTGTGCTTGCAGCTAAGTTGAGGGCTCCCGTAGTACTGTTTATCGAAAGTCCTCCCGTAGAACTGTAAGTACCACCTGCCTGACCAGTGCGGGTTACATTCTCTGTGCCTTCAGCACAATACGGACTGCCTGAATAACTGATCGATGATGCAGGAAGCGCGTTGATCGTAACACTCGATGTTGTTGCGTTTGAACATCCGCCACTGCTGAAAGTGTAGGTTACAAGATACGTGCCCGCTGTGCTCGCGGCCAGGTTGAGGGCTCCCGTGGTACTGCTTATGGAAAGTCCTGACGTGGAACTGTAAGTGCCTCCCGCCTGTCCGGTACGGGTTACACTCGCTGTGCCTTCAGCACAGAATGGACTGCCTGAATAACTGATTGAGGCTGATGGAAGTGAATTAACTGTAACAGGTGAAGTTGTATTGCTGCAACCAGTAACTGTGGCGGTAAAGGTGAAGGTGACACTGCCTTCAGCAATGCCTGTCACAACTCCGGAATTCGTAACCGTAGCCTTCGTATTATCGCTGCTTAACCAAGTGCCACCCGATGACGGGCTTAAGGTAATCGTACTTCCTATACAAACCTGTGTGGGTGCACTCACTGCCGGCAGGGCGTTAACCGTCACACTTGTATTGGAAGTATTCGAACATCCGCCATTACTGAAACTGTAAGTTACAAGGTACGTACCCGCTGTGCTTGCTGATAAATTAATAGCTCCCGTGGAACTGTTTATCAAAAGTCCTCCCGTGGAACTGTAAGTACCACCTGCCTGACCAGTGCGGGTTACATTCTCTATGCCTTCTGCACAATACGGACTGCCTGAATAACTGATCGAGGCTGACGGAAGGGCGTTGATCGTTACACTCGTTGTTGTCGTATTTGAACATCCGCCATTGCTGAAAGTGTAGGTTACAAGGTACGTACCGGCTGTGCTCGTAGCTAAATTGATGGCTCCCGTAGTACTGTTTATCGAAAGTCCTGTTGTGGAACTGTAAGTGCCTCCCGCCTGGCCACTGCGGGTTACACCCGCTGTGCCTTCCGCACAATACGGGCTGCCTGAATAACTGATCGAGGCTGACGGAAGGGCGTTGATCGTTACACTCGCTGTTGTTGTGTTAGAGCAGGTACCGTTGCTGAAAGTGTAGGTAACAGGATACGTACCTGCTGTGCTCGCAGCTAAGTTGAGGGCTCCCGTGGTACTGTTTATCGAAAGTCCTGCAGTGGAACTGTAAGTACCTCCCGCCTGACCGGTACGGGTTACATTCTCTGTACCTTCAGCACAATACGGGCTGCCTGTATAACTGATGGATGCTGCAGGAAGGGCGTTGATGGTTACACTCGTTGTTGTCGTGTTTGAACATCCGCCACTGCTGAAAGTGTAGGTTACAAGATACGTGCCCGCTGTGCTTGCTGATAAATTAATTGCTCCCGTAGTACTGCTTATGGAAAGTCCTGACGTGGAACTGTAAGTGCCTCCCGCCTGACCACTGCGGGTTACACTCGCTGTACCCGTTGCGCAGTATGGACTGCCTGAATAACTGATGGATGCTGTTGGGAGTGCGTTAATGGTTACACTTGTTGTGGTTGTATTTGAACAGGTACCGTTGCTGAAAGTGTAGGTAACAGGATATGTACCAACTGTGCTTGCTGATAAATTAATAGCTCCCGTGGAACTGTTTATCAAAAGTCCTGACGTGGAACTGTAAGTGCCTCCTGCCTGGCCACTGCGGGTTACACCCGCTGTGCCTTCCGCACAATACGGGCTGCCTGAATAACTGATCGAGGCTGACGGAAGGGCGTTGATCGTTACACTCGCTGTTGTTGTGTTAGAGCAGGTACCGTTGCTGAAAGTGTAGGTAACAGGATACGTACCTGCTGTGCTCGCAGCTAAGTTGAGGGCTCCCGTGGTACTGTTTATCGAAAGTCCTGCAGTGGAACTGTAAGTACCTCCCGCCTGACCGGTACGGCTTACACCAGCTGTGCCTTCAGCACAATACGGGCTGCCTGTATAACTGATGGATGCTGCAGGAAGCGCGTTGATCGTTACATCCGTTGTTGTCGTGTTTGAACATCCGCCATTGCTGAAACTGTATGTAACCTGATACGTACCCGCTGTGCTCGCAGCTAAGTTGAGGGCTCCCGTGGTACTGTTTATCGAAAGTCCTGACGTGGAACTGTAAGTGCCTCCCGCCTGACCGGTGCGGGTTACACTCACTGTGCCCGTTGCGCAGTATGGACTGCCTGAATAACTGATGGATGCTGTTGGAAGTGCGTTAATGGTTACACTTGTTGTGGTTGTATTTGAACAGGTACCGTTGCTGAAAGTGTAGGTAACAGGATACGTACCGGCTGTGCTTGCAGCTAAGTTGAGGGCTCCCGTAGTACTGTTTATCGAAAGTCCTCCCGTAGAACTGTAAGTACCACCTGCCTGACCAGTGCGGGTTACATTCTCTGTGCCTTCAGCACAATACGGACTGCCTGAATAACTGATCGATGATGCAGGAAGCGCGTTGATCGTAACACTCGATGTTGTTGCGTTTGAACATCCGCCACTGCTGAAAGTGTAGGTTACAAGATACGTGCCCGCTGTGCTCGCGGCCAGGTTGAGGGCTCCCGTGGTACTGCTTATGGAAAGTCCTGACGTGGAACTGTAAGTGCCTCCCGCCTGTCCGGTACGGGTTACACTCGCTGTGCCTTCAGCACAGAATGGACTGCCTGAATAACTGATTGAGGCTGATGGAAGTGAATTAACTGTAACAGGTGAAGTTGTATTGCTGCAACCAGTAACTGTGGCGGTAAAGGTGAAGGTGACACTGCCTTCAGCAATGCCTGTCACAACTCCGGAATTCGTAACCGTAGCCTTCGTATTATCGCTGCTTAACCATGTTCCGCCTGATGTCGGGCTTAATGTAATTGTACTTCCAATACAAACCTGTGACGGGGCACTCACTACCGGCAAGGCCCTAACAATAAAAGTCCCTGATGATGAACCTGTGAATGACGGATTGGAAGACACGACACGTAACCGGTAATTATTTCCTCCGGCTGTATTCCCTGGAATAAGACCATTGATTGTTCCTGAAGTATTACCGGAGAGTGTGCCGATACTGATGGGTGATGCAAAACTACCGGACGAATTACTAAGTTGTAATGTAAATATATTACCGGCAGTAAAGGTGCCTGTTGCCGTAAACGAAATATTTACATCCGCACCGGCACAAATTTCCGAGAACCCCAGTGATGAAATATCGATGGTTGTGGAGGGACCTCCAACGTTGATGTTATAGGTATCCGTTATACAAGTATATTGATCAGTAACAGTGTAGGTTGTTGTTGCGGAGGGTGTTATTGAAATATTGCGTGACGACTGGCCCGAACTCCAGGAATACTGACCAACCCAGGAAGCTTCAAGATCCACACTTTCACCCAGAGTAAGGTTAATGTTAGTCACCTTATTCACATTTTTCATGATGGTGAATTTATCCAGAATAACATCACTGTTATGGGGCAGAAATTTACCATCCAATCGGTTGCCTTGAATTTCAAGAATGAGCGAACCTCCCCTTACATCCTCGCCAAAATACATGGCATCATGTGGAAACCGGCCGGCTTGTCCGTAATCTGTCTTGCCGGCAGATCCCGCCACGGCATAGATTGTTCCACCGATGGAAGCAGGTGAATCTTTTATGTAGGTACATGAATTTGCTGTTCCATCATATCTACCGCTGGACTGACTCAGATGGTGAACCTGTGGATCAAAAGTAGCCTCTTCACCAAAATGACCTTTCATGGGCTTGCTGCGCTCATAGCTGTGGCTGTGACCAGACAGCACCAGGTCAACGTCATATTGCTCCAGTATAGGAGCAATGTTTTCACGGATCTTTCGCATTTGAACTTCTGTATCTGAATTATGTGAGCCCATCGAATACGGTGGGTGGTGAAAATATACGATGGTCCATTTTTTTGTGTTCGCTGCCAGATCTGCCCGCAACCATTGCACCTGGGGTCCTGCTATATCATACAATCGATAATTATTGGCTGGATACCCTTCTATGATATACGAATCCAGCGCTACGAAGTGAATATTTCCGTAATCAAAAGAATAATAGGCTTCCGACCCAGATGGAATACCTCCTGCTTCACCGCTGGCAGGTAGATCAAAAAAATCAAAATAAGGGATGTTCTGATCTCTCTGACGGGATAAACTGTTCGCATAATCATGATTACCAGTAGCGGGCCACAAGGATGTTTTTCGCATGATATTATCCTGATATATCTGAAAAAAGTTATTGGTATAAACAGTCTCTGTTCCATTGTCGTAAGCATTATCCCCCAACAGTAACCAGCCATTGGTAATGTTATCACCTATATAATTATAGTACCTGTCACGCACATCTCTTTGACGTGTGGAACCATCCCCTGCATCACCGGTAACCCAGAAAGTGTATTTGTCCTCAGCATTGGGAAGCGGTGATGTTAAAAAATAATTCTGAAGACCAGACTGAATTATTGTCGTGGTCGTTCCAACACTGTAATAATATTTTGTATAGGGTGTCAGTCCGGTTAACGTTACCGTATGGTTTGTCCTTGTGCCCGTAACTGTACGACTCTGCGACAAATCGCCTGAATCTTCTCCGAACGTGACTCTGCTATCCACCTCCGTACTGGTATACCATCGAATGACTATGGAGGTTGGTGTGGCCTTCTGCAAGTAAGGACCTCGGGTGATCGTTTGTGAAAATACCTCTCCCTGCGCCAGGAGCAATACAAACAGCAAAGAAATATTGATTAAGCGCCAACCCATCATAATATTCAAAGCAAAATAAGAAAAATTAACCCGCTTATAGAGTTAACCATAATTAGAAACTATCTAGACATTTCAAAACTACGAAAATGTAAAGTGTAATCAACCATTTACTTTACATGTAAGTTGATTATCAAATTGTGACCCAGATTAGAAGAAATTTCAACGGGTGTTACTAAGAAACATGATTAACTATAGATCAACCAAGAATGAACTCCTACTACACTGTGTCATTGAATATTCGCAATTCGGCTGTTCAAATTTAATGAAATCACTGTGAGTGTGTTTCCATATCCTGCTCATCCTAAGTAAGATGATCAATTCTTTATAAAGCGGCCATTTAGCAGAAATGAATTATTTGTTATCACCAGAAAATAATTGCCAGACGGATAATCTTCTATGACCAGTGTACGCTCCGCTCCTATGATTTTCTGTTTGCTGATCACCCTTCCTGCCATATCAATAACCATCATCTCAGTGATCTCATTATCTTTTACTCCGGTAAGCTGTATGGTCAAAGCCTCGCGTGCCGGAACGGGGAAAAGACTCAATCTAATCGGATACTTGCTATCCTTAACATCGGTTACCAATGCCGTAAATGGATCTGACAAGTCACTTACACAACCCTGGGCAGTAGCACTAACCTGATATACACCGTCATCAGGCACGGAATACGTTTGTGATGTAGCTCCCGCTATCGCGCTTCCATCTTTAAACCACTGATTGCCACTGGATGCGGAAGAACCAAGCTGCACATTGCCTGTGCCCATTCCTGTTGCCGTGATCACCGGCTTTGGGACTGCGTTGATGGTTACAATTATTCTTGCGCGTACACTTTCACAGGTAGTAGCGGTATTCCGTTGACTTACATAAAAATTTGTTGTGCCCGCTGTTGAGGTGGAAGGTACTGGTGGCGTAGTTCCACCTGTACCCCCTGTCTCATTGGTACCATACCATAACAACGTATGACCACTTAATGCCGTAGCGGTCAGTGCTGAGGCTGTTGCATTCCTGCAATAGGCAACATCAGAAACAATGGGTGCAACGGGTGTTACAGGCTGGGCATTGATAATCACATTCGTTGATGACACTGAAACACATCCTGAAGCGTTGGTTACTTTGTAGGTAAAGGTACCGGCTGTAAGTCCTGATAGGGTTGTACTGGTTCCTGAACCTGTTGATGTTGCCCCACCTGGAGTTCTCGTTAATGTCCAGGTTCCTGATGAAGGCAAATTACTCAACACAACGCTTCCTGTTGAAACGGTACATGAGGGTTGTGTAATGGTTCCCACAGCAGGAGCCGCTGGTGTTACCGGCTGGGTATTGATAACTATGCTGGTTGATGATGGTGATATACAACCGAATGAGCTGGTAACTGTGTAGGTATAAGTGCCAGCTGCAAGCAAGGATATGGTAGTGCTTGTGCCCGTGCCGGTTGTCGTACCACCTGGCGTTCTTGTTAATGTCCATGTTCCTGATGAAGGCAGATTATTCAAGACAACACTACCCGTGGAAACAGTACACGTTGTTTGTGTAATTGTACCAACATTCGGGGCGGCAGGGGTTACCGGCTGCGTATTGATAACGATACCGGATGATGAGGGCGATGCACAACCGGATGAACCGGTAACTGAGTATGTGTATGTACCCGCTACGAGTAAGGATATGGTAGTGCTTGTGCCCGTACCGGTTGTCGTTGCTCCGCCAGGACTTCTGGTTAATGTCCAGGTTCCTGATGAAGGTAAATTACTTAACAATACACTTCCGGTGGAAACAGTACACGATGGTTGTGTAATAGTTCCTGCTGCAGGAGCGACAGGTGTTACCGGCTGCACATCGATAACCACATTGGATGTTGCCGGTGACACACATCCGGCTGAGTTGGTAACGGTGTATGTATAGGTTCCGGATGGGATTAATGATATCAGGGCGCTGGTACCCGTGCCGGTTGTCGTTGCTCCACCAGGACTTCTGGTTAATGTCCATGTTCCTGATGAAGGTAAATTACTTAACACTACGCTTCCTGTTGAAACAATACACGTGGGTTGTGTAATCGTGCCAACTATGGGAGCGGCAGGCGTTAATGGCTGGGTATTGATAACCACATTGGATGATGCCGGTGATATACATCCGTTCGTACTGGTTACCGTATAATTATAGGTTCCTGCTGCGAGCAACGAAATCGTTGCATTGGTTCCGGTGCCGGTAGTGGTTATTCCACCCGGGTTTCTGGTTAATGTCCAGGTTCCTGATGAAGGTAAATTACTTAACACTACACTTCCTGTTGACAAAGTACAGGTTGGTTGCGTAATGGTTCCTACCGATGGTGCAACGGGAACACTATTTACAATAAAGGAAGATGAATTCGAACCTGTAAACACCGGATTGGATGACACAATCCTGAAACGATAATTATTTCCGATGGGGGTGTTGTCCGGAATAGTACTGTTGATTGTTCCCGAACCAATACCTGAAAGTGATCCAATTATCACAGGGGAAGAAAAACTTCCTGATGCATTACTTAGTTGTAATGTAAACGTATTACCGGCTGTGAAATCTCCTGTCGCGTTATAGGATATACTCACGGCTGATCCGGCACAAATTTCGGAGAACCCAACCGATGGTATACTGATCGTACGATTAATCGAAATATTATAGGTATCCGAAACACACAGGTTCGGATCGGCAACAGTATAGGTTACCGATGAAGAAGGCGCATTGATATTGATACTCCTGGACGTCTGACCTGAACTCCAGTTATACTGCCCAACCCATGAGGCCGTAAGAGTTACGTTATCGCCTGCATTAAGGGTGAGGTTATTTACCTTATTCACATTTTTCATTATTGTGAATCTGTCAAGAATATTACCCTGATCATTCAGCCATTTACCATCCAGCCTGTTTGCTTCAATTTCCAAAATCAAGGAACCTGCCCTGGTATCGTTTCCATAATACATGGCATCGTGTGGAAAATTTATCTGCCCGGGATCCAATATCCCTGACGAGCCTACTACCGCATAAACCGTTCCCCCCAAAGAAGCAGGTGAATCCTTGATATACGTACATGAGTTTGGTGTTCCATCATACTTGCCACTCGACTGACTGATCTGGTGCAATGCAGGATCAAACGTTGACTCCAGGCCAAAGTGACCTTTCATAAGTTTGCTTCGCTCATAACTGTGGCTGTGGCCCGATAAAACCAGATCTACATCATATTGCTCAAGGATGGGGGCAATATTTTCGCGGATTTTTACCAGTTCATCTTCCGTATCAGAATTATGAGAACCCATGGTATACGGTGGATGATGAAGATAGACGATAGTCCATTTTTTGTTGTTTGCTGCCAGGTCCTGCTGAAGCCACTGCACCTGAGGACCGGCCAGATCGAACAACCGGAATGTGTTGCTTTCAATGATATAGGAATCCAACGATACAAAATGAATATTTCCGTAATCAAATGAATAATAGGCTTCTGATCCTGAAGAAACTCCTCCTGCCTCACCATTGACCGGAAGATCAAAAAAATCAAAATAGGGAATATTCTGATCTTTCTGCCGGGCTGTGCTACTGGCATAATCATTATTGCCCGTTGTGGGCCACAAGGGTGACTTACGCATGATGTTGTCCTGATATATTTCAAAAAACTTGGAAGTATACTCATCCTCCGTTCCGAAATCATAGGCATTATCTCCAAGGAGTATCCATCCATTCGTCATGTTGGTGCCCATATAGGAATTGAACCGGTCCCGTACTGCCCGTTGCCGCGTTGAATTATCTCCCATATCTCCAATTGCCCAGAAAGTATATTTGCCTTCAGCATTCGGAAGTGGCGATGTTAAAAAATAATTCTGCACGCCTGACTGCAGTATTTCGGTATTTGTTCCGATGCTATAGTAATACTTCGTATAGGGTGTTAATCCGGTTAACTGTACAGCGTGGCTCGTCCTTGAGCCGGTAACTACGACACTTTGAGATAGATTACCAGGGTCTGTACCAAACGTAACTTTGCTATCAACGGCATCATCTGTATACCAGCGTACAAGCATGGAGGTTGGGGTAGCCTTTTGTAAATACGGACCACGGGTAAGGAGAATCAGACCTGGTGGTATCCCGGTCAATTTCATATCCCAGACAAGATCAGAGCTGCTCGGGGCACTCTGATGTACTCCAACAGCAATGGTATTGGTCCCTGACTGCAGCTGACTGGCCGCGAGTGGTATTGTAACCGATATTATTGAAAGACCATCATCTGGCGCATTCATGTTTGCAAGTGTATTGTAGTTAATAACTCCGTCCGGCATGTTGTTTCTAAAAACTTCCACACCATTCACATGGATCACTACCCCATCATCGCGATACATTTCAAATTTAAAACTTTTATAAAGGCTGACATCCGCGATATTAACCGTTTTCCGAAAGTAATAGCCAATATATTTATTCATGCAGGTAGGATTCTGCACAGGAACTCCACATGCATTTAATATGGTTGCCATACCTGGTTTACCATAGCCAAGCCTGGCTGCACCACTTAACCAGGAAGAGTCATCAAATCCGGTTTGACTCCACACCGTTCCCTGGTCACTGCCATCATCCTTATATTTCCATGATGAGTTGAAAGGAAAAATGGTTGTTTGTGAGAATACTGATCCATTCAGAATCAGAAACAACAACAGTAGAATTATCTTCTTACTTAAATAAAAACTCAAAATTCTTGATTTAAATCCAACATTAATCATAACCTTAATCCCACACTCTTAAATCATAAGTACAATTCATTTTACAAAGGTAAGGGAATGTCAGGGAAAATTTATCAGCAAAATGTCATTAGTTGATATCCATGAAAAACACTTTTACATGATTTGAAAAAAAACGATTTATTTAAGTAATCTTCAATAAACTTCATTTCAAATCTGGTTCAGAAAACGATTGAATTTTAGCCTGATTGAAGGATCAACCAGGAATCAATACCTGAAAATGTAAAGACGTGACCCCGTTCCACTCAAAAACCGATCGTTTTCATGAAATACGGTGGTTGTATCAAAATTCACCCGGTTTCTATAAAAATTCAGGTGTATAATTGGTGTCAGCAGTTAAAAAGTAATCTTGCTATCCACTTTACTTTCCCGCATTACGATTGGTGAGCCTGATCAGCTCACTGCGGATGATTCCCAATCCCTTCATCAGAAGAGGGCGTGAAATAATCAGCGGACTTAAAACACGAATTACATTTCCCTCAGTGCCGGCACTGATGATCAACAAACCTTTTGCTGCACAGGCATGAATCAACTGCTTGCATAAATCCGCATCTGGCTTTTTCGAGTCACGGTCCTTTACCAGTTCAAATGCCACCATTGCTCCAAGCCCACGAACATCTCCGATGGCAGTAACTTCTTTCTCGAGTTTTTGGAAATAATCCATTACCGTTTTACCAACTCTTTGTGCCTTGCCGTTGATGTCTGTTTTTTTCATGTATTCGATGGTAGCAATAGAAGCAGCGCACGCAACCGGGTTTCCCGGATAGGTACCACCCAGCGTACCCTTTGTGGTTTTGTCCATCACTTCTGCACGACCCAGCACTGCAGCTATCGGCATACCGGAGCCCATCGACTTGGCCCAGGTAGAAATGTCAGGCACAATATCATAATGTTCATAGGCACTCCATTTACCTGTTCTTCCAAATCCTGTTTGTATTTCATCCGCAATAAATAAGATCCCCTTTGCCTTACAGATGCGATGAAGGCCCTGCACATATTTCTCTGGCGCAACTATGAAACCGCCTTCGCCCTGCACCAGTTCGATAATAACAGCTGCTACATTGGTTGCATCAGTCATGGTATGAAGATAATTTTCAAATGCCTCGAGTTCACGTGTTACAAATGCGTCCATATCAAGTCCATCGTTGCGTTTGTAATAATCTGGAAATGGTATACGATAAATTTCAGGAGCAAAAGGACCACATCCTATTTTATATCCTGTCTTGGATGTGAGAGACATTCCCATTAACGTGCGGCCATGAAACCCACCTGTAAAACAAATGATGCCCTGACGGCCCGTTGCCTGCCTGGCGATTTTAATTGCATTTTCCACGGCCTCTGCCCCGGTGCTCGTCAGCATTACTTTGGTGGATTTGCCATGAGGAAAAAGTTTTGCGAGTGTCTCACAAAGTTCCACATAAGGCTCATAGATAGCCACCGGAAAACATGCATGCAACAGTTGCCTGCTCTGCCTGATAATGGCATCCACTACAGGTTTAGGGCAATGACCCGCATTGAGCACGCCAATGCCACCGGCAAAGTCAATGTAATTTTTTCCATCAGCATCTTTGATGGTCGCATTTTTTCCGGAAACTATGGTGAGCGGACTAAACATTCCCATGCCTTCGGGAACAATCGCGTTTCTTCGCGCAATGAGCTTTTCAGATTTTTTCATTCTAAGCTGATGTTATAAAAAGTTACTTCCTTTGTCTGATACTGTTATGAGTCTGGCGGTACAGAACCTTCAATTGCCAACATAACTTAAAGCTATATGATTTTTATAAAAATTATCGCTGTATTTCCATGATCAGAGTCAATAGCAATACCCGATCTGTCAACTAAAATCAGTACATTTCAATTCATCATTATTTTCCAATATGAAAAAAATAATCCTGCCCTTACTGATTGTTACCTTCTTTTTCAATCAGGCACTCGCCCAAAAGCCCCGAGCGCGTGATCTGGGCATACCATTCGATGGAACACCAGGAAAGTTTAATGCGATCACGGACGTGCCCGGCATCGAAGTGGGATATAAAACACTCATCGAGGGAAATGGCAAATTGATCAGGGGAAAAGGTCCTGTCCGCACTGGCGTGACTGCTATTTTTCCGAAGGGAAAAAGTTCGCTCGAACGTGTTTTTGCCGCATGGTTCACACTAAATGGTAACGGAGAGATGACCGGTACCACCTGGGTGGATGAATCCGGATGTCTCGGCTCACCAATCCTCATCACCAACACGCACAGTGTTGGCGTGGTGCGTGATGCGGTGATTGAATGGTATATGAAAAAATTAAATTCGAATGATTATTCTGGTGATATAAGCCTGCCCGTTGTTGCCGAAACCTGGGATGGATTTTTAAATGACATCAATGGATTTCATGTAAAGAAAGAACATGTTTTTGAAGCCATGGAAGGTGCTGCGGGCGGACCGTTGAAAGAAGGTAATGTAGGTGGTGGCACAGGCATGATCGTTCATCAGTTCAAGGGAGGCACAGGAACATCATCACGAAAATTAGATCAGAAAAGTGGTGGCTATACGGCAGGTGTCCTCGTTCAGGCGAATTATGGAAGCCGTGGGCTTTTATCCATTGCTGGTGTGCCTGTTGGAAAAGAGATTACCGATCTGATGCCGCTGAATAAAGAAGATAAAGATCAGGGATCGATCATCGTTGTCTTTGCTACAGATGCACCACTTTTGCCACATCAGCTTGAGCGGATTGCAAAACGTATTTCCCTGGGGATCGGTGTCATGGGCGGTCGTGGAGGAAATTCATCAGGAGATATTTTTATTGCATTCTCCACAGCCAATCCTGAAGTATCCAGAGAAGATGGAATTGCCCACCTGGAAATGTTACCAAATGAAATGATCAATCCATTGTTTGAAGCGGCTGTCTCCGCCACAGAAGAAGCTATTGTCAATGCGATGATTGCCGCTGAAACCATGGAAGGTGTAAACGGAAATAAAGTCTATGCCATTCCACATGACCGGTTGATTCAGGTGATGAAGAAATACAACAGAATCAAATAACACAATTACTTAGCGGGGAACAACCGGCAGAATGATCCGGGATGGTTCCTTGCGGGTGTGATAAATTGTATTGGTAGCAGGAACTAAATTTTTCTCTGTGGCAATCTCTGTGCCTGTATTAGGATTGGGATCATAGTGTGGTGCTTTACTGCTGGTGATATACACCTGTATCCTGTGTCCTTTTTTAAAAAGATTTGACGTATAAACCTGACCGATACGGATCTTATATATTTCACCTGGTTTTATCAGTTCCTGTTTTTCATAACCGTTTCTGTAACGCATCCGAAGATAACCGGCATCAAGGCCATGAAGATTTATAGTGCGTCCGTCTGGATACACATCGCAAAGTGTAAATGAAAAGTCAGTATCTTTTGCTGTTGAGCTGACAAATAATTCAGCTATAATTTCACCGGTTACTTCAAGATCATTTTCCAGTGGCTTTGATGTATAGACTATTACATCATTGCGCGATTCGTTTTCGCGCTGATCATAGGGATATGATTTTTCATACGACTTATCCCAGAAAGGATTTGCCGGATCAAACACATAACCCTGACTTTTTTCAGTTCCCTTGAATTGAGTCGACAACTCTCCTGAATTTTTTTCTTTTCCAGCCGACTGCAGATAATAGGATGTCGGCACTGCCCGTGTAAGCGGCCATTCGGTTTCAGCGTGCCACTTGTTTTCTCCCATCGTAAAAATACTGACGGGCGGAAGTTCATTTCGTTTTGCTTCATTCTTCAGGTGAACATCAAACCAGCTGAGCAATGCCGCATCATAATCAATACCTGCATTGGAACCAAAGGCCATTTCACCAAAGGTCGTTTTGCGTGTATTCAGCGAAGTATGGTTCCATGGGCCCAGCATAATAATCGATTCATTCTTTGCCGTGCTGGTTGCCGATTCCTCTCTCATTTTATTAAAAGCACGGGTTGCACCTTCAGGTCCGTAGGCTGCATCATACCACCCACTCTCAAGAAAAACAGGATTTCTGAATTTCGAAAAATCATTTTCCATGTTTACAAAATCCCACCATGGTGATAAATCAGGATGAGTAAGCCAATCATAATATTCGGGTGCATATTTTTTCATCAATGGCAAATCAACCAGCGGCCTGTAACTGTACCATTTATTTTTGTCACTCTTACTCCACTCTTCTGTAGCAAGGTCATCATCCCAGAGGCCTGAGGTATCATTCGCGCGTTTACGTTTATCTGGAATAATATAAGGCATAAACCAGTCAATCCACGGATGCGAAAACGCGCCTCCATAATAGAAGAAATGATGACTTCCTACTGGCGTCATTTCAGGCGCTGCTGCTGCCAGGTGCGGAGGTGCTTCCGACATTGCCTGCCATTGCACGATGCCCGGATAGGATCCTCCGTAGGTTCCTACTTTTCCTGTGCAATACGCTTGTTGCGCCACCCATTCAATTACATCATAACCATCCTGCTTCTCATTACGGTAAGCTTCAAACTCACCTTCACTGCGCAATCGTCCGCGAACATCAACCAGGAAAACAGCGTAACCTTGCTTGGCCGCTTTCAGGGGAAACTCAGCGTAAGAATCGTAATCATCAACACCATAGGGAGTGCGATATACGATAGCAGGAAATTTTCCTTCCCTTTCCGGCCGATATAAAATTGCGCCAAGATTAATGCCATCGCGCATGGGAATCATCACTTCTTCGCGAAGAAGATTCAATGAATGCTGACCTGACAGGTTCAGACTGCCTGAAAGAATGAAAATGATAAGAAGAAATTTCGTATGTGAACTCATTTTTACTGTGATTAATCTACTTAAGACGCTGGTCGTAATATTCCTTTGCCGTTTTTACATCGTTCAATACTGTTTGTCGTTCAGCATCATTTCTAAAAGGCAACTCACTGACTTTGGCTTCAATCCGATTCACCCACTTTAGAAAATACCGGGCAGCTATTTCTTGCTTGCTGTTTTTTGCCGTGCCTGTTACAAAGACAGGATTGGTGCTGGCATAAGCATATAAGTCGGGCAAATCAGGATGAGCATTTTCGTTCCATGCGCGCAACAACAACCAGCCTGAACCTTTTACTTTTACTGAACCTTTTACATCAGCAGTTTTCATTGTACCACTTAATGTATGTCTTGCCACAACCTCACCATTCCATATCACTTCAAAGTGATCAACAGGCACCGGACTTCGCAACGAGGCTGTATAGGAAAGCGTCCTGGTTTTTGATCCTATGGTAATACTGTCACCGCTGGTTTTACCATCAACCTCAAATCCAATCAAAGGGCCATTGGTAACAAAGCTTTTTCCTTCGGCTACCTGATTTAAAAACTGTTTATGATCAAGCGATCCTTCACCCTTTACATATACCCTGTTGAGACCAACCGGGCCCCGTAAACTTGCATAATTTGCCATTGCATCCGTGCCGGCTCCGGCCGGAATGCGAAAGCCACAATTCAGCAAATTATACCAGACAGCCTCGGAAGCTTTATGATCAGAAAATCCTACCAGCTCATAATAGTTAACTTTTCCCAACGCGATATCCACAGGAAGTTCATTGTATAAACCAGCAGATTGATCAGGAAATATTTCAGATTGCTCAAACGGATGAACATATCCAACCAACGCGTTTTGATCATGGGCGCGATCAGCAATGAAACCATTATGCGGATAAAGACTTTCAACGGCAGTATGAGGATAACCGGTATAACCAGGAAGTATGAAATGATCTGATAAATTCAACAGACCAAGATGCCCCCAGAAACTTGTGTGAAATTCCTGTGCATGAAGTATCATGGAATTTTTTGTAGAAGCATTATCCGGTGCGGGAGTAAACCATTGAATATCTGGAATGCGCTGCTCTTTATTGACAATGAGATTAAAAACAAAATTTACATTTTCAGCCTCTGCCTGCAGGGCCAGTTTTTCAGGTATGTTTTTATAACTTCCTCCATAATTCATATGCACATGTAAATCACCACTCCACCACGTTCCATACTTAACCGGGAGCTTTTGTTTTTTTATAATGATTTCCATCGCGTTTTGAATTGAGCTGGTTAAATCAATTTCAGTTTTTGAAATTTCATATTCCGGACCGTGTGATGCCTGAATATATATTTTATCAACAGGCACATCAACGCGATCAGATCCACGCGTATGGAAATAGTGAGTCTCATAGTTTAATTGACCTGGATATCTGGCGTCATCTGCATGAATCCATACATTTGCCGGGGCATAGAATTTTTCACGGCTATCAGTAACGCTGATGCGGGCCGGAAGAAGATGACCGTTTTCATCACGTACATTGATCGTTAATGGAATGTGGTTCTTCTTATACTGAAGTTCCGATATTTTTACCTGCTGTTCTTTGCCTTTGAATACATTGATCGTCCAGAGTGAAGTATTTCCGTCTCGGTTGGAAATGAAAGCAATGTCCGTTCCTGAAGGTGACCACCGTGGTGAAGAATTATCATACTCTCCATAGGTGAGCGGAATCGGATAGCCTCCAGTTGCAGGCAAAATCCATAACTGATGCCAGTTGCGACCCATATAACTACTGTAAACCAGTCGTGTGCCATCTGGTGAAACATCAGGTCGCGTACGCCATGAAGTTTCTTCATGATGGACGGAGTTGATTTCATTGTTGTTCAAATCGATGGTAACGATGTCACCCGTACCATGAGCAATTTCATGGTTGGATACAAAATAGATTTTCTTTCCATCGCGTGACCATGCCGGATTTACCGCATGATCAAAAGGACTGTAATAATATCGGGCAACATTACTTTTTTTGTCAGGAGTAATACATGTGATTTCCTCAAGATGATTGTTCCTGATGTTTGCGGTATGTAACAAAAAATGTCCGGTCTTATCTGTGGAAACAAAAACGATCCTGGTGCCATCGGGCGACCAGCGTGGCTCCAGATTAACAGCCTTGTTACTGGTAAGTGGTTCAATTTTACCACTCATCAACTCCAGTTTCATTAATTCGCATGAACTTCCGTTATAGCGTACAAAAATAACATGCTTCCCATCAGGCGACCAGTCGGGTTGATAATCATAACCATTGTCGTCAGTAAGTTGCACGGCTTTGTGGCTGGTTATTTCTTGTCGCCATAAACTTCCCTTCATTGAATAAATCAGCTCTTTGCCATCGGGCGACCAGGTAACCGAAGAAGGTCCGCTGGTAAGTTGCGGCAAATAGAGTTCCCTGAAATAATAATTATGAGGAAGACTGATTTGATTGAGCACCGGAACACGTTGTGCGAAAAGTGCACAAGACAAAAGCGAGAACCAGGCAAATAATATAAATCGTCCTTTCATGAGTTCGTAAGTTTATACCACACGTTCATATCTTCCAATCCTGCATAAATAAAACAGTTGTTGGTCATCCTTCCGCCATACACATAATTCAGTTGCCAGAATACCTTGTTCATACTGTATGATTCGGCCCTGGCTATGGTGTACAGGCAATTGATTCTTTCCCTTTCTAAAATCTTTTCCAGCTTAACAATCAGTTTTTTCATATATCCTTTGCCTTGTGCTGCTGGCAGGGTTGCGCAGTCTGTCAGTTCAGCATTGGAATACATCCTGTTGATTTCAGCGGATGCCGCACTCATAATTTCATTGTGTTGCCGGATAACAACATACACCGTTCCCTCCTCCATGGTTTTTCTAAGAAAGACCGGATCACCCAATGGTGTCGGGTAAACCTTAAAAACCGTAGCATATAAATTCGCGAGTTCTTCGGCATCTTCGAATGTGGCGAGGGAAACGATATCCACATCCGTTTCAGAAACCGGCTTTTTCTCTTTTAAAATATTTTCAATGATAGTCTCTTCTTCACCAATCATCAGATTAATTTTTCTATCATCGGAAAAATATCTGGTAAGAAAATACATATCAGCACCACTGAAGTAACCTTTGATAAAAGCTTCCGTGATAAATCCACTTCCCTCAAAAAACAGCTTATCATTTTCACGCGCCTTCACTATTAATTTCTCTGTCCAGTCAGGCAAAGATTTATCAATCAAGGCCAGCACCTCAGCCAGGTTTCCTGAGTAATCATCGATCCTGATCCTTTTATTGAATACATCAGAATAAACTGTGATCGTGGCCGCGTCACTTTTTATTTCTGTGATCACAAGCTAAACAGTTTCATGAATGCCACACCAGGTGATTAGCGTGAGCGCAAAAAGTCGTGCCGCCTGCAATATTTCTTTTATTTCAATGTATTCATTGGGATAATGAGCCACCTTTGTTTCACCAGGACCAATCACCAGGGCTGGTATGCCACCCACCTGACCAAGCAATCCGGCATCCGTTCCCCATGGTGAAGCTTCTATTCTAATTTTCCGCTGATAAACTGTTTCAAAATTCTCCTGCATTAATGTTGCAAACGGATGATCGGTTTCCACAGCATTGGGTACCCACTGCCCTCCAAAAAATTCAACCTTAACGGGATGGTCTTTAAGCCACTCATCTTCTGCGCATAAGCTGGCAAGATGATCCGTCAATTGGTTCTTCACATCTTGCATCGTTTCATGCGGCCCCACACCAATGCGGCCCTCCATAGTTACCAGATCAGGAACGGATGAAGGCCATGAACCACCCTGAATTTTTCCAACATTGATCGGTATGGGAATCGGAATATGACTATACAGCGGATCGTTCACAAGGTCGTTGCGTTTTTTCTCCAGCATCAAAATACCCTGATGGATTTTCCACGCCTTCTCAATAGCCGACACGCCTTCGTATCGTGTGCCGGCATGTGCCGATAAACCTTCTATGGTTACCCGAAACCACATGGAACCCTGCTGCTTGATAAACAATTTCATGTTGGTGGGTTCAGGAATTAAAGCAGCATCGGCTGTATAGTTGCGCAGCAGTGTTGCCAGCGTTCCCACACCACCAGATTCTTCTTCTATGACAGATTGAAAAATCACATCACCTTTCAATTTTATTCCGCTCTGGATGATAGCTTCCATTGCCAGCAACAAGGCAACATTTCCTCCTTTCATATCGGTAGTGCCACGTCCATACATTTTTCCGTCTTCGATCTTTCCGGAAAAAGGATCATGCTTCCATTTCGTTCTATCACCTTCCGGCACTACATCAATGTGACCGTTCAGGATAATCGACTTTCCTCCACCTTGCCCTTTTAAAACACCCACCACATTCGGACTGCCTTCATAGGAATCCCGCGAAGGAATAAAATATGGACTCGTTGCAAGATCCTGATGGCAAGGATCCCACACATCTACGGTAAGGCCGAGATCATTCAGTTTATTAATTACAATTTGTTGAACTCCCTTTTCATTGCCCTGAACACTGGGTTGCTGAATTAATTTCTGCAGAAATGAAATGATTTCTTCTGCATGCACATCGATATAGCTTTTAATTTTTTGTTGATGGTCACTCATGTTCTTTAAATGTTAATGCTATTGAAAATTCTGCTTCCGTGGTGTTCCTTACATCATTCAGCGTACTCCCAGGCATAAGTTCATCGAGATAAAGTGAATGACCAATAATGGAGAACACTGCTTTGTCTGTGATTATTTTTTTAACGCAGCGATATGATGTAATCGGCAGCGTACATTGTTTAACGATTTTAGGCCTTCCATCCTTTTCGCAGTGAGTCATAACGGCAATCAGGTTCCTTGCTCCATAGGCAAGTTCCATAGCACCACCTACACCAGGAACCCGTTTACCGGGAACAATCCAGTTGGCCAGATCACCCTCACTGTTTACCTGAAGTGCCCCTAATATAGATACATCAATACATCCTTTCCGTATCATGCCAAACGCCAGCGCACTGTCAAAGTAGCTCGCCCCCGGTAAGATGGTGACAGGAAGCCCTGCAGCATTGCTCAGGTTTCCATCAGCATTCGTTACAGGCGTAGGTCCCATTCCCAGAATTCCATTTTCCGCCTGAAAAAAAACACGGGTGCCTTCAGCCAGATAATCCGGCACCAGCGATGGAATGCCAATCCCAAGATTCACAATCATTCCGTCCTTCACCTCGCGTGCTGCACGCTGTGCAATTATTTCACGGGCATCTCCCATTTCCATTTCCAGTTATAGCCCTTTGAAGGCACAATGTATTTTACATAAACTCCGGGAACAATTATTTCTTCCGGATTCAATTCACCCATCGGAACGATTTCGTCTGCCTCAACAATAGTTACCTTGCCCGCCATGGCCACATATGGATTTGTATTGCGTGCCGTCTTGTCAAAAATAAGATTGCCAAACGTATCGGCTTTCTTTGCATACACGATGGCAACATCACCGGTGATGGGCGCTTCGTACAGATATTCTTTATCTCCAATTTTTATCAAAGGCTTGTTATACTCGAGTTGTGTTCCTTTGCTCAGCTCTGTTAAAAATCCATTCAGACCAACTCCGCCAGAACGGATTCTCTCCACAAGAATTCCTTGCGGAGAAAATTCAACATTCAGTTTTCCCTGATTCATGAGTTCACCGGCAACAGGATTGGATCCAATGTGAGAGGCCACCAATGTAGACGCACGCTCAAGACAAATAAATTTTCCTATTCCAATCCAAGGAAACCCGGCATCATTGCCGATAAGATTTACATCCTTCACTCCGGTGTCAATGAGACAATCTATCAATCCTGGCGGTGTGCCTACTCCGCCAAATCCTCCAAAGAGCAAGGTCATTCCATCAAAGAACTGTGATCGGATTTCATTATAGTCGGTAACTTTATCGAAAAGATGCATAGGCTAATTACATTCCTTTAATGATTGATTGAGTATCTGAAGCAGTTCGTCTGCTTCTTTTTTATTGATAATAAATGGCGGTGAAATTAAAATGCCATTCTCATCCTTTCCTTCTTTGCCACCAACTGATGGATACACCAGTAATCCATTGTGATAACACCGTTCAATTAAGCGCGCCTGTAATCCTTTTACGGATGGATCGAACTCAACACCGATCATCAATCCCTTTCCACGTACGATATTGATAACCGGGTATTTCATTTTTAAGTCGTGAAGCGCACTTTTTAGGTATGCTCCGGTTTCAGTTACATTATCTATAAGATGGTCCTCTTCAACAATCTCAAGAACCTTTAATGCGGTGGCACAAGAAAGCGGATGACCACTATAGGTATGGCCACTCATGATTAATCCGCTGCCATTTTTTATCGGTTCCAGTATTTCACTTTTCATGAGCGTTGCCGCGATGGGTGCATAACCTGCACCCAGGCTTTTGCCTACGGCCACAATATCTGCCTGGGTATTCCAGTGTTCGAGCCCAAACCATTTGCCGGTTCTTCCCAAACCTGTCATCACTTCGTCAGCAATAAAAAGAATCTGATATTGCTCACACACCGCTTTGAACCTTTTGTAATATTCATAGTGAGGAGTGAGTGCTGTGCCTGCTGCACCAACCATGGGCTCTGCAACAAACGCAGCAATGGTGGAAGGACCAATCTGTTGAATAACTTTTTCAAATTCACTCACCTGGGTTTCGATCGAATCAATTTCCAGATCTGCCGAGAGGGCAGGATACTTTTCAAGCGAAGCCTCAAAGCGCTGCCTGCGAAGGGGATGCCCCGAAAGTGAAAGTGCCCCCATGGTAATGCCGTGATAACTTTTCCAGCGCGTGATAAAATGTCGCTTGCCGGCTTGTCCTTTTTCCTGCCAGTATTGAAGTGCAATTTTCATGGCAGTTTCAATAGCTTCGGTACCGCTATTGACAAAAAAAGTATGAGTAAGTGATTTATCTGGCGATAGTTCAAAAAGTTTCGTAGCCAGCTGCTCCGCTTCATCAGAAGCAAACTGCGAGCGATAAACAAACTGAAGTTTATCGAGCTGGCCTTTGATAAACGGTAATAACCGTTCATGTGAATGACCCAGCGAACAGGTAACTGCACCCGATGATCCATCGAGATAAGCTTTGCCATGTTCATCGAAGATATAAACACCTTTGGCAGAAACAGCCTTGAGATACTTTTTATTGAGTAGTGGTTGTATATTATGCACGTTCTGAAAATAATCTTTTGAAAGATAATCTGAATTGCGGAGGTATTAAACAGAACCGGAAAATTTTAATACATTTAGTAAGATGAAAATCCGAACTTTCCCCAATGCACTCACCGTTGTGGTTGCCTTTATTTTTTTTGCGGGAATACTTACCTATATCATTCCAAAAGGAAAATATGAGCGCATAACAGATTCTGAAACCCAGCGTGAAACAGTTGTTCCTGGTTCCTATCAAACCGTAGAAGCAGATAATCTTTCACCTTTTGAGATACTCACATGTGTGCCCCGTGGAATCATTAACGGAGCAGAGGTTGTGGTTCTTATATTTCTGGTTGGTGGTTGCCTATACATTGTTGATAAAACAGGTGCCTTGAAACAAGGTGTCACTGCACTTACATTAAAAGTCAAAGGGAAAGAAAACCTGGCGATGGTGCTGATAGGATTATTATTTGCCATAGGTGGAGCCACAGAAGGAATGCAGGAAGAAATAATTCCGCTTATTCCCATTCTGCTGGTGCTGACCCGAAACCTGGGTTATCCGCCCATGGTCACGATGAGCATAAGTTATGGTGCCGCGGTAATCGGATCAGCCTTTAGTCCAGTCAATCCTTTTGGCGTGGTGATAGCGCAGAAGATCGCAGGCGTTCCTTTCCTTAGTTCCGTTGGATTCCGGCTGCTGGTTTTTACCATAGCTTTTACTTTATGGATGATTATGGTGATTCGTTATGCGAATAAAAACAGGGTAGCGAAACAAAACGATGATGCGCTCACCGGTACAACGATGAGTCGTGCCACATGGATCATCCTTGCTATTGTTGGGATTACGTTCACGCTTTTGATTTATGGAATGCTTTTCTCAGGCTGGGGTTTCAATCAAATATCTGCAGAGTTTTTTATTGCCGGAATACTGATAGGTATTATTGGCGGACTAGGCATCAATGGAACATTCATCGCCTACGCAGAAGGATTTAAAGACATGACTTTTGCAGCGATGATTGTGGGACTGGCCTATGGAATCTCACTGGTTTTGAAAGAAGGAACAATCATTGATTCGATTATCTACGGTTTGTTTACACCACTTCAGTATGTGCCACCTGCGCTGTCTGCCATTGGCATGATGTTTTCACAGGCAGCATTACACGTTGCTGTTCCCAGCTATTCAGGTCAGGCAGTATTAACTACCCCTATTCTTGCACCCTTGTCAGACCTCATCGGGCTTTCACGGGATGTATGCGTGATGGCATTTCAATATGGCGCAATCATGATGGATATGATTATTCCTACCAATGGAGCACTTATGGCTATGCTTGCACTTGCCGGAATATCCTATGATAAATGGTTAAAGTTTGTGATGAAAAGAGTGATGATTATCTTTTTGCTTAGTGCAATAAGTCTATATGTCGCCATTGCACTGGGGCTATAAAAAAAACCAGGCAGTTCAGTATTCACTGCACACCTGGTGCTTCATGCTTTTAGATGTATCCGGTTACCTGATGGGTTTCTTCTCTTTAACCTCTTCGTACTCTACTTCCTGAATTGAATCTGAATTCTTTGTGGCCGCTGGTACGGCACAACCACTCACACCACAGCAACCCGTGTTGGTGAAAGCCTGAAATAATAATATAGCAGAGATAAACCCTGCGATTGAATCATGCATTTGCACCGCTTGAATTGCCAAGAAAATACCAGCACCGAGGCGTATCACACGCATCAGGTTCCATTGCGTTAACAAAGTCTGTTTGATTGCTTCGATCGAATTCATCAGATTGATTTTACGGAAGTGGGCTTGAATCTTTTTCCAATTAAAATACCAGCATTAAGGAGTAATAGCAGCCATGGAAATCCATGCATCAGCGTATCAAACCAATCCATGGGTTGCATGCCCACAGCACCACCGGCAATCCATTTCAGTTTACCCCATATATGTGGCTCAGGGAAAAAAGGAGCAAGGCCAAGGGTTGCACAACCAATCAAGATCATTTTCCAGTCGGTAAGTATTTTCATATGTTAATATTTATTTTTTAAAGTTTGGCCACATGGAATCTCCAGACCGATTATCATGCATTTGGATTCACGAAGTGAATGGAGATTTCATGCCTTTTAAAAAATCTGTTATCAATAAAGTAAATGAAAAACAGGCAGCATAAGCACTGCCTGTTCTACATTATAACTCACACTAAAACTATCTTGGCCAGTCACCTATGCCGTATTTTAAATTATACGCTTTGAAACCATCCGTTGCCATAAATTTACATGCCTGTCCGCTGCGGTTACCGCTGCGACAAATCAAGAAGTATTCTTTGCTTTTATCAAGCTTACTGATCTCTGATCTGAACGAAGGTGACATCATGTCGATATTAACTGCTCCCTTAATGGAACCCGCGCGAAACTCGCCTGGCGTGCGCACATCCAGCAATACTGCTCCCTGCGATTTTTCAAATTTCTCCTTGAACGAAACACCATCAAGATCTTCATAGAGTTTCGTTCCTGCCTCAAATAGTCCAAACATAATTTTTTCTTATTTTTTTTAAATTAGTTTTCTGAAACCACCGGCTTGCCACTATTCGCCCACTCATTCATGCCACCGGTATAGTTTACTATATTTTTAAAGCCATTCTTTGCAAGCAAGGAATATCCGATCGTAGTACGGTCTCCCGACTGACAATACACTACCGTTGTTTTATCCTTACTGATTTTGTCCAGATTTTCCTGCAGCGTTCCTACAAACACATTATCCGCTTTCGCGATGTGACCCGATTTGTATTCAGATTCTCCACGTAAGTCAACAATCTGAATTCCATTGTTTCTTGCGAGGGTATCAAACTCTTCAAGTGAAATTAATTTCGTTTTATCCAATGTGTTACCAAGTTCAGTCCACACGTTTACGTTGTCAATATATCCGTAAACATTATCCAGTCCGATTCTCATCAGTTTACGCATGAGATCATCAAGTTGTGATTCATCGGCAACCAGCATGAAAGGCTCATTATATTTCACCAGCCAGCCAGCCCATGTTGCAAAGGCATTGTTGCCTTGTATGTTGATACTGCCCGGTATAAAACTCTTGGCGAAGTCAGCCTTGCCTCTGGCATCAATTAATTTGATTCCCTTATCAAAGGCTGCCTTAAACTCTGCATTGGTCAATTTCTTTATTTTGGGAACTTCCGTAAGCAACGGACGGTCAACCTTATTGAGTTTCTTCATCATCGCGAAATACTTGGGAGGCTCAGGCTGATCTTCCAGCAAATACTTCACAAAACCATTTTCATCTTTAGGATACTGGAATGCCCAGTTACGAACCTTCTCATAGCCAACCGTTGTGCTTGGCACGGCACCCAATGCTTTTCCGCACGCAGAACCTGCACCATGACCTGGCCATACCTGAATATAATCAGGCAACGCGTTGAACCTGGCAATGGATTTATACATTTCCTTTGCACCGGCTTCTTTGGTTCCAGCAAAACCTGCGGCCTTCTCTAAAAGATCAGGACGACCTACATCACCAACAAATACGAAGTCACCGGTAAACAACATTACAGGCTCATTGCTCGCAGGATGATCCGTTAACAAAAAGCTGATACTTTCAGGTGTATGACCTGGTGTATGCAATACCTTCAAGGTAAGATTACCTACTTTGATTACACTTCCGTCTTTTAGACCTACGTGTGGAAATTCATACAACCATCCTTCGCCTCCTTCATCCGACAAATACAATTCGGCTCCGGTCAGTTTTGCAAGTTCACGAGATCCGGTAAGAAAATCCGCATGGATATGGGTTTCCGTGATATGCGTGATTTTCATGTTGTTTTGCTTAGCGATTTCAAGGTATGTGTCAACGTCCCGTTTAGGGTCTATAACAATGGCAACTCCTGCCTTCTGGCAACCAATGAAGTAACTTGCCTGCGCTAATGATTTGTCATATACATGCTGAAAATACATAGGGTTATTTTTTTAATTTATTATTCTTTTTTAGTTCCTGCTTTAAATGTTGTGTTTACTATTCGGATTTGATTATAACCGGCCGAATTTATAATACAAAGGTAACAGGACCGCAGGGCCAATTCCGTGATTTATGTTACACAGCAAAAAGTTTTTTTGAAAAAGTCAATGGTCCCGGTGGGTATATACAATTGTCTCCTGATAATACTCTATTAGCTTAGTAGGCATAAAAAGATTTTCATCAGGAAAAATATGCCTGTAAATAATCAATTGCAACGCCATATCGTTCCTTCGAATGAATAAATATCACCAACCCTGTGATCAGCCAACTTTGTAACAATTGTTACTATTTATGTTAGGTTAATTTTGGAACTTTGCATTGAAAATCAAACGCTGATGACAACGATAAAACTAACCACCGAAGATTTCAAGACAAAAGTACTGGACTTTACCACACAGGAAGAATGGAACTACCTGGGTACATTACCTGCGATCATCGACTTTTATGCCGACTGGTGTGGACCTTGCAAAATGGTGGCGCCTGTTTTGGAAGAGCTTGCTAAAGAATACGATGGTAAACTGATCATCTATAAAGTGGATACAGAAAAAGAGCAGGAACTCGCTTCAATTTTTGGTATCCGCAGTATTCCAACATTTCTCTTTATTCCAATGGAAGGAAAACCCATGATGCAGCCAGGTGCGTTACCTAAAAATGCCTTCAAACAGGTGATTGATGAACATCTGGTGATAGAGAAAAAAATAATTATTCCTGAATAAAATTATTAAACACAGATTCACTGATTCTTCTGTTTTTAATCAGTGAATCTGTGGCAACTCTTTAATTATTGCAATTTCTCCGCAACAAACCTCACCACACTCGCAGGACCGGAATGAAAAGGACCTTCATTGAGCGTTGTGATTACTTCTTCCTGTTGCATAATATGAATTCCTGAAAAGTCTTCCGTAAGATCATTTACAGAATAGAGCAAAGCTGCATCCTTCGGTCCACCCGAATCGTACTGAAGCTGATCTTTTGCAAAGACTTCCATAATCAATTTGCCACCCGGCTTCAAACTTTGTATGCATTGCGTGTGCAGATGCTTTCTCACAGCAATTGGTAAGTGTACATAAATCAGCGCCACGGCATCAAACTCTTCGCCCGGGAACTGAACCTGACTAAGATCTTTGACTTCATAATCAATCGAAGTAATTCCAAGCTTAACTGCCAGTTCAAGTGTTTTGTTTTTAGCGACTTCGCTATAATCATAAGCAGTTACACGCCATCCCAATGAAGCAGCGTAGAGCGCATTCCTCCCCTCTCCCTCTGCAGGTAATAAGAGTTTCCCGGGTTTTATAGACCGAAGTTGTTCCTTGAAAAACTCATTTGGTTCAGCACCATATACCGTCTGATGTTGTGCGTACCGGTCATTCCAGAATTCCTTGCTCATAAGGGATACAATTTTAATCAGGTAGATTTTTAAGAAAGAAATCGCGAATGTTACCACCCATAATCATTTCTATTTGGTTGCGATTAAATCCTTCATTCTCCAGAGCGGTCACCATCAGCGGCAAACCCGTAACATCAAAGTGTGTTCCGATAGCGCCATCGAAGTCGGAGCCCAATGCTACTTTATCAACACCAATCTTGTCGGCTACATAGCGAATACTCTTTGCGGTAGCGGTTGCATCAGTACCACACACCGAAGTCTCCCACAGGCCAATACCTACCAATCCATTTAATTTTCCGATTTCAATCAGATGCGCATCCGAGAGGTTGCGTTGATTGTCACAGACACCTTTCACTCCGGTATGCGAAACCAATACTGGTTTTAGCGTAAGGGAAAGTACATCATCAATCACTTTCGGAGAAGCGTGAGCCAGATCAATCGTAATATTCAAATCATTCATATTGCGCACGAGCTCTTTTCCACTTTCAGTAAGTCCGCTACGGTCAATGCCATGGGCCGAACCTCCCCACTCATTATCAAAGAAGTGTGTGATGCCGATGTAGCGAACACCTGCTTCGTAAAATGTATTCAGATTGTTAATATCACTTTCCAGACAATGAGCACCTTCCAGGCCCAGCATGCCAGCCGTGAGGCTTTGATTTTTGTCGCGGTCCTCAATATATTTTTCCAACTCAGTTTTGTTTCTGATCACCCTGAACTGTCCTGTGGATTTCTTTGCAAAGAAATGCAATTGATCAATCTGATGCATTGCTCTTTCCTTTATGCTGAACCATGTTACGGGCGGACGAAGTTGTCCGAAACTCAACAGTGCAATCTGATCCGTTTTATCATCATTGCGTTCGATGTTTATGCCTCTCGGCACTTTGCTCACAATCGTAAATACCTGCAAAGCCATGTTGGCTTGCTGCATGCGCGGAAGATCTACATGACCATAGTCATGCTCTTCAAAAAAATCACGATCCCATAAAAGCATGTCGCAATGGAGATCAGCAACAAACGGAATAGAATCATACCAGGTCATGCGGTCACTTGCCCTGATGCTGGTAGTAACGACATTTGCCGTTTTATCAAAATAACCCGGCACCCAGGTGAAGAAAATTACCCCTGCGCCAGCGATGACAAAAAACAATACGACAAGTATTTTCCGGAACATGTTCGTGGTTTTCGTTAAAGATACATGTATAAGACATGCTCACCATACATGATAAACTGTTGGTTATCTGAACTCATAACCTACTCCCATTAACTGAGTAAGTAATGAGTTAGGTGCATCTGTAGCCGTAGCGCGACCTTCAAGCTTAGGAGAAATCGGAGATGCCTTTGCCAGATATTCCTGAATTACCTGATGCAATGTGCTGCCCAGTCTTGTTGGTTCTGCCACACCATCTACCCGGCAGATGGTTGTATCAGGATCGCCTTCACGCTCGCAGGCAACGAATGTATATTTTTTAGTGAAGTCAACCGGCTTGCCTTTCACCTTAATGGAATTAACACGTTTGCCCATTTCATTGCCAATGGTAAAGTTTACTTCCATGCCATTAAAACGTACTACCCAGCCACCAAATCGTTTGGCCGGATCTTTTGCGAATGCATTTTGTAATTCGTGCTCCATCCAGTCCCACAACTGTTTACCGGTGATCACTCCTCGTTTCGCTTCACTGTCTACCGGCAGCATGCTCCATAAAAAATCCATGGTAATATCTGCCACCCCGGTTTTAGGATCCGGTACCAGCGGTGGACAAAAACGGAAACCATTGCTCAGCGCGATATCCGGTTTAAACTTCCACATGATGGCATCGGTAATGAAATTATCCATCGGTGTTTCGATTACATAGTAGCGCACCAGGGGAGTTTTTGTTTTTCCAATCACCCGATCCAGTTCATTGCGATAGGGTTCACGGGCACTTTTCACCAACGCTTTCATTTCTTCATCTTCTTTATACCGATCAGGATCAACATCCAGCAACTGATAGGTGTGATCTTTAATAACACCATCTTCCACCACCACATCCAGTTTTGCTATGAAGGAACCAAAGGCACCAGGTTCAGTTACCTTTGCAAACTTTCCTTCAATAGGCGTACGCACACGTTCATGGGTATCGGCACCGATGATATAATCAACGCCTTTCGCAAAATCACTATTCGCCAGACCCACTTGCTGCGCAAGCCCCATGTGCGTAAGCAGGAATACCATATCACAACGTTCATACTCTCGCAGCAGTTTTATGTACTTCGTTACGTTGAGTTCAGGCGCTGTAAACTGAATACCATCACTGTAGGAAGGTGACTGACGCTTTGGTGTGAGCGGATCATTGTACCCAATGAATCCAATTTTAATTCCTGCGATGTATTTGATAAAGTAGGGAGGAAAAATCAGATCACCATTAAATGCATCACTGGTTTTATGAAACATGTTGGCACACACTTTAGGACCATGATAGGCAAACATATCCTTCATCATCATTTCTTTGCCGTACACTACTTCCCAGTTGCCTGGCAACATTAAATCATAGCCGATATTATTCATCAATGGCACGATCGCTTTGCCCTCCGTCAACGCTGCTACACCTCCACCCTGAAAACAATCTCCACCATCAATCACCAGGGTATTGTCAGGATTCTCGTTTCTCAATTCATTCACCATGGTCTTCAACGTAGCAAAACCACCACGCTTCTTATATACGGGCTTACCGTTCTCAATAAAAAATTCATCGTGAATCAATAACTGAGAATGAATATCCGCGGTATGTAGTAAGGTGAGTCGGTTTGCCTTTCCGGATTTTACAGCCGATGAATTGGCCATTTCAAGGCTTAGCCCCGTTGCATCTGCATTATTTAACGCAGAGGCTGCAAGCGGTGAAATAAGACCGGCACCCGCACCGAGCGCCAGACCTAATCCAGATGCTTTTTTTAAAAATTCCCTTCGGCTGTTTTCAGAAACAGAAATATTTAATTCCTTTTCCTTTTGTGAAACGGCTTCTCCATAACAAGTAGAACAACCGCAGGTAGAATGGTGAACAGACATGCTTTATTTTTTAAATGGATAGATTAATTGTTGTATAAATGTTTTCGGAAAGTGTTCATCGCCCTCGAAGCCTAACTTCTCGTCCATTCCATTTTTCGGAATGTAGGCAGTTCTGAAAATGTAGTCCCAGATGCTCAGGCTGATACCATAATTTACTCCGTGTTGATCAGGTAGTGTTTTTGCATGATGCCAGATGTGCATGGCAGGATTATTTAACAAATATTTCAATGGGCCATACGTGATATAAAGATTGGAATGGTTAAGATGGCCAATGGCTACAGCAATGATGTGGATGATGAAGAAATCCTGCAAACCAAAGCCAATCATCGCCAATGGAATGTATTGAATCGATTTATACAAAACCGTTTCCATCCAGTGAAAACGAAGGTGTGCAGCAAATCCCATCTCTTCGACCGAATGATGTACTTTATGAAACTCCCACAGCAAAGGCACACGGTGAAGTAACCGGTGAATATTCCATTGAATGAAATCAGCGATTACAAACATGGTTAACAACTGAACCCAGGCCGGCCAGTTTTGCACTTCTATCGATACAAGATTAGTAATGCCAAATAAGCCGAGGAAGTCATTAAATAAATTCACTGCTACGTTAGAGATAGCATTGTAGGCAACAAGTGAAAACAAAAAGAAATTAAAAAACATGTAGAAGGCATCTAGCCAGAAATCCTTTCTGAAAATGGATTGTCCCTTGCGCCATGGTACGATGATTTCCAGCAACCACACTGATAATGACAATCCCACCAGCCACCAGAAGTAATTATGCCAGCCCGGGTAAGCAATTTCACTGACCAGATAATTCCAGTAACCGGTATAAGAATCCACTATGATCTTCCAGTAATTCTCCATGTTATTCAATCATTTATCATCATACACTTTCACACCTTTATTCAACCAGACTCCCCAGGTTTTGCTATAGGCATGAATGTTATCTGTTACTTTTCCGTTTTTATCAACAACCGGGTTTCCCTGATTCACCCATTCGAAAATACCTCCATATAAATTAGACACATCCGTAAAGCCGGCTTGCTTCAATTTGTCTGCAATTTTTTCGCTGCGATAGCCAACTGAACAATACACTACAATTTTCTGATTTTTACTTATTGATTTTACCTTATCAATTTCAAATTCATCGTAACCTGCAAACATCGAATTACTGAGATGGCTCACCTCGTATTCGTTCCATTCGCGGGCATCAAGCAGTACGATATTGTCCATTGCCTTCACTTGAAGTACAGTTACTTCTGGTACAGAATGTGAAAGTAATGTTTTCAACATCAGGTTATAGGCACTGCTCTGCACTTGTGCAGGCAATTGCAAAAACGAAAACATGCTTATCAACAAAATAAATATTGTCCTCATTTCTTTTCTATCGGCTTATTTGCTTTTTGCCACGAGATAATTCCACCATTCAGGTCATAAATTTCCTTGAATCCCAGATCTGAAAGTACATCCGCTGCTGAATCGCTACGACTTCCGGCCTTACAATATACAAACACAGGCTTTGACTTATCCAATTTAGAAGCCCTGCTCTTAAAATCATTCGAATAAATATCCATCGAAATAGCATTGGCAAGATGGCCTTGGGCATACTCACCCGGTGTGCGCACATCTATCAAAACGGGGTCTTTTGCTTGCTTTAATTTTTTATCGAAATCCTGCGTATCAAGTTTGTTCACCGTTTGAGCCTGCGCAAAAAAGGTCACTGCAATCATCAACACCATCAAAAGCAAAAGTCTTTGTTTTACCATATTCATCATATTCAGAGTTTGATGCAAAGATCATAAGAAGTTGGCTCTTTTTATGTAACAAATGTTACAGGACTAATATCATCAAACCCTTGCAGATTAGTCTGATCTTTTCATGATAACAATCATGAGTTCTAAAGTAAACTTTGACACAAACGAAGTTGTCTAACGGGCGTAAATTTGATATACAAATTAAACAACCAGTATTATGAAAAAGCACCTTTTATTTTTATTTGTGCTGTCGTTGATAGTGGTTTCGCTGCCGGCACAGGTTCAACAGCAAGACCGAGATCAGACCCAGCTTCAGGAACACCTGATGTTGCAGGATGGCAATATGTTTCAGATCCGCAATCAGGAGCGCATTCAATTACAACAACAATTGACCTTGCAAAATGGTACAATCGTATATCCGGATGGCAGTTGTTTGTTACGAGATCAAAAACAGCTAAGACTTAAAAATGGTGAATGCCTTGATATGGAAGGTAACCGCTATAAGTCACAGAAAGAATTTCAGCAACGTTCACAGGCACGTAAGCAGGCCATGGCTCAGCAACATCTCATGCTTCAGGATGGACAGATGTATCAATTGCAAAACCAGGAGAGAATGCAGTTGCAGCAACAACTTAAACTCAAGGATGGAAGTGTAATAAATCCCGATGGCACCGGCCAGAAGAAAAACGGAAAACAGTTCCGCCTGCAAAACGGAGAATGCCTTGACATGGATGGTAACCGGTATCAGAATGAGGAGCGATACAGGGATAAAAAGGAACAACATATGATGGGCCGGCCAGATAAAGGAAAAGATCAGATGAAGGGTAACAAATCTGATAAGGGAAAAGGCAATGGTAAACATTAATTAAAGGCGGGCTGCACTCGCAAACTAGTGCAGCCCTACTACTTCTCAATGAAAACCTTTAGTACATTTTCTTTTTTATTTTTACTGTCCGTCTTAATCGGTTGGAGTCCGGGGGTGATCCTGGCTCAATCACAAAAATTTATGTACGATTCAACCGGAGAAAAATCACAGGTCAGGGTGGGCCTGAAATACACAAATGATTATTTCTATATGGGTCGATCGGATTCTGCCATTGCTCCATATCTATCGCCCACACTCACGTATTACCATAAATCCGGATTTTTTCTTCATAGTTCTCTTTCCTATCTGACTGCTAAAGGTGAAGGTCGGATAGACATGATAACACTGGCAGGTGGGTATGACTATTACCGCAATAATCTGACGCTAGGCATTTCTCTTCTCCAATACTTTTTCAGTGACGAAAGTTATAATGTGCTGGCCGAAATGAGTACCTATCTGAATGGATACGTGGGTTATGATTTTCGTTGGTTTAACACGTATATAGACGCAAGCCTTGGTTTCAGTGAAAATACAGATCTGTTTTTGGGTGTCGAAATAAACAGAACCTTCTACTTATTAAATTATAAACTATTAATTACCCCTTCAGTTTATATGAATGCGGGCTCGCAAGCATACTACAACCAGTATTATACGAATCGCAGTACGCAAACAGGTGCCGGAAAAGGCAAAGGAAAGGCGAGTCCCCAACAGCCTTCTACGCCAACTCAGAGCCCACAAATCCTGGCGGCTACTGAATTTCAATTCCTGGATTATGAAGCCGGAATGAATCTCACTTATAAAATTCAAAAAATCCGGCTTTTTGTTGATGGTACATGGACCTTTCCGATAAACCCTGCCACTATCGTTACAGACACTGGTGTATATGAAGAAGAGTTAAAAAATGGATTCTTCTGGTCAACCGGAATTCGCGTAATCTTCTAGCTTCTAAAAATAATAATCCATCACTACTGATACATGATGCATGTCTACCTTGTTGTGGTAGTAGGATGGCTGCACTTCAAGTCCTTTGGTCATATTTCCTTTATAGGTATACAGTACTTCAAGGTTTAAGCCGCGCAGAAATCCCTGAAAGCGATAACGCGACCGTGCATTGAGCTGATAATATGACGGCATCACATATTTATTTAACCGTGCATCGTTGACAGAAGGCATCCAGTATAAACCGGCCACTGCCAGCAGTTCCCAGTGTTTACCCTTATCCAGATAACGTGTGTGCTGAAGTGTGGTGGCATGAACATCACCCGCACCTTCATTACGCTCACGTTGCATAAAGGTATAGAATGGTTCTACACCCCATTCGCGAGGAAACAAGTAGCGGCCATGACTGGTAATGCGGGTATAATTAATATTCCATTCCTCGCCTTTCCTGTTATTGATTAAACCAATCCTTCCACTAAAGGTGTGTGATTGCTCATCATGCATGATATACTGCTTCTCAATTGACAGCGTATCGTTATATAATGATTTTTGCCAGGCATACTGAAAGCCCGCCATCATCGTACGGTCGCCTGTTTTCTTTTTGTATTCAATTTTATTCAGACTCATATTGAACATCTGATCGGCATAATAATTCCAGACCTGGTAATCAATTTGTTTTACTGGCTTCCAGGTTACATTCGCTATGGCAATGCCATCACTTTTTGTATAACTGGTATAATCTGCCTTTTCACCATTTACTGCACGACCATTCGGATACACCAGCGATTTACCAATATCAAACCAGTGAATAGTGGAACGTGGGGAGGTGCGCCAGATCCAGCCTCCCTTTAGTTTTATTTTTTTTGAATCATTCCATTCTGCCCAGATACCTTCCTGCAAGTTGGGACGCATGCGGCCGTCCTGCAAATTGATCAAGGGTGTCTTTAAATGAAATTTACCAACCTGAATAAACGAGGTATTATTTTTTGTCAGGTAATAACGCAGGTATAAATCTTCGAGCCGATCAAGGTCTTCATGATTATCGGGATTAGTGAAATCAAACAAGCCCAGCTCATAACGATTGAAGAATGGTGGAGCCGGTCCCAGATGCGATGAAGCAACATTATAAATTATAAAACCCGACATGCCTGCCTGAAAACCTTTTATTACTGGCGAATAATATCCCAAGTCCGCCACCCATTGCAAAAGCATAGTAATCAGGATAATCACCATGATTGACCGTACTCATAAAAAAGTTACGTATGTGGCCCTCAAAAACACCTGTGTTATGAAGGATGTTTTTAAGGCTGTCATTTTCCAGGCAGCGTTTGTCAAGCAACACACGCTTGGCCGACCATTCCGGATCGTGATGCTGTGCACTGGAGACAAAAGCCGTTGAGGCAACCAGGATGGTTGCAATAAAATATTTTAAAATTGAGTACATGATTTACTTTTTCGAAATCAGAGCTTTACGTTTCTCTTGTATTGGTTTGAATGGCCCCAGCTTATGTTGATTTTCATCAAAGCCATCCGTAAACGGACCAAAGGGATGATCAATAGGTTTCTTCGACATGTCTGGCCAGTCGTTGCTCAAATCTTTTTCAGGTCGTGGAAGTGAATTCACATACGCGGCAACATCCCATGCTTCTTCATCGCTGAGTATAGGAGCATCATACATGGCACCCAAAGGCATGTTTGCTTTTGCATAACCGGCAAATCTTGAAAGGCGGTATAAACCCGCGCCCTCGTTGTAACTATGCTGGCCCCATAGCGGAGGAAATTGATATCCGCTTCCATCCGCAAGTACCATTCCTTCACCATTTTTCCCATGACAAACAACGCATTGCTGATCATATACAAGCTTTCCGTTTTCAGCACTTGCCGGTCTGTCAAGAAAAGCAAGTTCCATAAGACCTGATCCATTCGGAGCTTTACCCTTCTCTACGTCTTTACCCAACCAATTGATGTATGATACGATCGCTTTCATCTCATGACTGTCATCTGCCAATGCTTCTCCATTCAAACTTCTCTCGAAACAATCGTTCACCCGTTTTTCTATTGATTCCTCAGAGCCAGACCTGGCCCTGAACTTAGGATACGTAGATGCAACCGCACTATAGTTATTACCAAATGGTTTCGTGCCTGCATCGAGGTGACAGTTCTGACAATTCATTCCGTTACTTATTGCTTTCACTGAACCATTAGGCCCGAGATATAATGAGGTATGCACAATCAACTCACGGCCATATTCAATCAATTTTCCATTTTCGTCTTTAGGAATCTGAGAAACATCAGGTGCCTGCCATACCGCTGGCGAAATGATTTTCTCCTCTGTAACAGGCGTAGCTGCAGGTCTGGTGAACCATGAAGCGATGCGTGCCGGACCGATAACAAGTGAAGCCGCTATTCCTGCCATCAGCAGAACAACCACCAGCACCAGCACCAGCACCATGCTGATCATTTTCGCCAAAGGCCGATCATAATGTGAATTATTTTCCATCTTTTAATTCAGAAAGTAAAAGAATGATTCCAGTTAAAAGAAATGAATTAAAGCCGTGCGCCTTTTAATGTGGCAATTTTCTCTGGAATAATCCATACACCCACGTTCCTGCAATCGCACTTAGCAAGGTCACTGCCACTACCAGAAATCCGCTGCCGATCTGCGCGAATAACGGACCAGGGCATGCACCTGTTATGGCCCAGCCTAATCCAAAAATAAAACCACCAATGACGTTGCCCCAGTGAAACTGCTTTTTGTGAAAGATAACCGTTTCACCCTGACTGGTTTTTATTTTAAATCGCTTGATTGCCCAAACTGAAATCACACCTACAATTACCGCAGTACCTATTACTCCGTACATGTGAAAGGAATGCATTCGGAACATTTCCTGAATGCGGTACCATGAAATAATTTCTGCCTTTACGAACACTGTGCCAAACACGATACCGGTAATCAGGTATTTAATATTGGATGTAATTAATGTTTCTTTCGCTACCTGATCATTGGGCGCTTCACACTCATCCGGGTGTGGTACTGGTGATATATCTACAAATTCTTCTTTAGCTTTTACCATAAAAATTGCTCTTTAATTTATAAACTCATTAACCAGGGAAAAATCGCGTGGACCATCAAAAATCCACCAGCCATAAAACAACACGTTGCTACCAGCGAAGGCCACTGAAGACTGGACAATCCCATGATGGTATGTCCACTTGTGCAGCCACCTGCATAGCGTGTGCCGAAACCCACTAAAAAGCCACCTACTACAAAAAACATAAGACCGCGAAGTGTAAACAGATTTTCAAAACTAAAAATTGAAGCGGGCATCAGGTTATTGTCTACGGTAATATTTAATGCCTGTAAATCACTTACCGTCTTTTCAGAGATTACAATGGCATCGGGGTTACTTAGAAATTGTGTAGCAAAAACACCACCCAACAACACACCAACCACAAAAAATAAATTCCATATCTCTTTTTTCCAGTCGTAGTTAAAAAAAGAAATATTGCCCGGGATACAGGCTGCACACACGTGGCGAAGAGATGAGGAAATACCAAGGTGCTTATTTCCCAAAAGTAATAGAGCCGGCACCGTAAGGCCTATCACCGCACCTGCTACATACCAGGGCCAGGGTTGTCGAATCATTTCAATCATATAAGTATAGTTTATCTGAATTTAGTTACAAAAATATCGCAATGGTATGACTCAAGTCAGTGATGAAGATCACAGAACAAATATTTTTTAAAAAAAAGTAAAATACGATGTCTGGAAGGCGATCCATGCCCAGTCAAGGCAATTTTAACCAAAAAAGGATGCGACTTTTATTGGAATGAAAAAGAAGCTTGTTCAAAGTTTGATCCTGATAATAAGGATCTGCTAAGAAAGAGAGCTGAAAGGATGATTACATTTTATTGAATTAACTATAATCAATGTGGGAGTTTATCTTGTAGTAACCCGTAGACCCAGGTTCCTCCTATGGCACTAAGAAGTGTAACCACTACAATTAAAAATCCACTTCCCAATTGTGCGAAAAGCGGACCAGGGCATGCCCCCGTAATAGCCCAGCCTAATCCGAAGATCAAGCCGCCAATTACATTACCCCAGTGCAATGGTTTTTCATGAATAATTACCTCCTCGCCCTGCATGGTTTTTAAATTGAATTTCTTAATAAGCCAGACGGAAACAAGACCTGTTACAACCGCAGTACCAATTACACCGTACATGTGAAACGACTGCAGACGAAACATTTCCTGAATGCGATACCATGAGATGATTTCTGACTTCACCGCAATGATGCCAAACAACATCCCCATGGCCAGGTATTTTATGTTTGAAGCTATCGTGGTTTCCGGTGCGATCTGATCATTGGGGGCTGCACATTCATCCGGGTGAATTACTACCGCATTTTCAACAAATTCATCATTAATGATTTTCATAGCGTATTATTTATAATGATCAGATTAATTTAAGGAGCCATGGAAAAATAAGATGAACCATGGCGAAGCCACCTGCCATAAAGCAGCAGGTTGCTATCAACGATGACAACTGAAACGTTGACAAGCCCATAATGGAATGGCCACTGGTGCAACCTCCCGCATAGCGCGTTCCAAAGCCAACCATAAAGCCACCAATCACAAAAAATACCAGTCCTTTTAGCGTAAAAAGATTTTCAAAACTGAAAATAGATGCCGGCATCATCTGGCCATCAGCAACAATGCCCAGCTCAGCCAGATCCCTCACGGTATTTTCCGAAACTTGAACTGGCGCAGGATTGCTGAGAAATGCCAGGGCAAGGGCTGCCCCTGCTGCGATACCTGCAACAAAAAAGAGATTCCATGATTCCCGTTTCCAATCATACTGAAAAAATGGAATTTTTGCCGGAATACATGCCGCACAGATATGCCGTAGCGAAGAAGAAATTCCAAAATGCTTATTTCCCAAAAGCAATAACAGCGGGAACGGTGAGTCCGATGAGGGCACCCGAAACGTACCAGGTCCAGGGCTGACGAATTATCTCAATCATAACAGGTATAGTTTATTCTAAATTTAAGAATAAAAATACTGCAAATGAATGACATAGATCCCCAATGCAAGTAACAGAAGAATTAATTTTTAATACCTCCCTGCAATTCTGACTTTGGCGGGCATTGTGCCACTTTGTTCAGATAGGATAAGGTAACATCAATTCGGCAATAATAACTTACCCTGCCTTGAACCGGCTTTCACGTTTTAACCCGAATTATGCAATAGAATTTTCTATTTCATAATTGACGAATGAAAATCACCAGTTTATTTCACTTCAGTCAAAACCAGATTGGTGATTTTCATTGTCAGGGTTAAACCTTGACAATCCTAACGGTATCGTCAGGATTCGTCAACCCTGCGGGCAGATTAGGCATTCTTAATGCATAATCTGGGTTTAAAATACCACTTCCTTCATCAGGATATACACACCCATCACCAATACAAACCAGCCAAAAGCAGGTTTGAGTTTTCCGTTGGAAATATAGCGCGTGAGATAACTGCCTGCGAGAATGCCCACCATCGCGAACACTGAGAACATGAGCATGAATTTATAGTCGATTTCCAAGACACCACCGAGATCGCCCGTAAATCCGATCAGAGACTTCAGTGCAATAATTACCAGCGATGTGCCAACCGCCTGTTTCATAGGCAAACCCGCCAATAGAACAAGGGCAGGAATAATAAGAAATCCACCGCCTGCACCCACCAAGTCCGGTGATCGCTCCCACTACAATGCCTTCAATAAAAATAAGCGGATAATTGTATTTGATTTCTGCAGGCTTATCATTTTTCGTTTTAGGTTTGATGATCATGGTGACCGATGCCACAAGCATTAACACGGCAAACAAGACCAGCACCGCCATTGATTTCGAAACTTCAACACTGCCCAGATTAAAAACCGGATCGGGAATGACAGGCATAAGAAATTTTCTAACCGAATAAACCGCTGCAATCGAAGGCACACCAAAAATAAGGGCAGTTTTTAAATGAACATTGCCCTTCTTAAAATGACTGAAAGAACCAACTACGCTTGTGAGACCCACAACAAAAAGTGAATAAGCGGTAGACAACACCGGATCAACATCAAAAAGATAAACTAAAATAGGCACCGTTAAAATAGATCCACCGCCACCCACAAGACCCAATGTAAGGCCCATCACTATCGAAGCCACAAAACCAATTATCTCCATGTAAATTTAATTTTGTGCAAAAATAAAGCCTTGGGGATGGTGTGCTCCGTAACAAAAATCACAAAGCAAAAAATAAATAATCCAGTGCACGCACCTGGATTGAAACTTTAATAGAAAGGTGCTTCGCCTGTCGGATTACAAGACTTTTATACTCAAAGGAAATTGAATGCGAAATTATTTCACATCATGAATAAACATTTTTTCATAATGCTCTGAAGGCTCAAATATTCCACCGCTTTGCTCATAGAATGTTTTATCGGTGAGGTATACACCTTTCTGTGTTTGTGTCCAAGTACCTTTTGCCATTGGATGGTAGGTCATCATGGCGTTCCAGTTTTTATAGTACTGATGACCATTGGTTTCCTGTAATCCAATGTTAATGTTGGGAAAGGGAGCCAGGCGTGCTGCAACGTTTTTATTCCAGTCTACGAGAATTGGGTTGACAGTTAAGTCTGCACAAAAACAGGGGATTTTCTTTTCATGGGCAAGTTGAGTAATTCTCATGGTCTCGCTTAATGTTTTTGCTATCGCTTTTACCGCTATTGCGGAATATCCTTGCTCAATACGCTTTGCGGCATCTTCAACAGTGTGTGCACTTTCATCTGCTGCGATGGTCACACCTATATCACCAACATACATTTCATTTCTTTCCCCGAATGGTTCTTCGACAACGGCAATCTGATCAAACGCTCCGATTTTTTTTGCATGATCGAGGAAACGCAACAATGTATCCTTCTCATCATATCGTTCATTCGCATCGAAATAATAGGGAATCTTACCGCTTTTGGTATAAGGTGTTTCATAGTGACCGATGGCCGCATGAACAGCTGTGAGAAACGCCATATCTTTTTCCAGCATTTCTTTCTGCGTGCCCGGTGAACCTGTTTTCAGTTTCATGATAAAATATCCTTCATCGGCCGCAGCCTTGATCTTTTTAACATCGGCACCTACACTGAACGATGGCATGCTGCCTACTTTACTATGACGATATGATAAACCGGGCTTGTAAGCTTCTGGTATCAGATCATCAAACTTGTTTATCTTGTTTTCAGCAGCATATAATAACCACGCGGCATTATCAACACACACCAGTGAGTTTAACGCAAATGTTTTTCGCAGATTTGGATTTCCCGTAATCTTCTTGCCATACTCATACACTTCAGGTAAAAGATCATCGAGTAATTGCATTGGATTCGTGAAGGAATTTCCTTTCATGATTTGCAAGGCCCGTTCACTCATGGCATACATCAATGCATTTCCACCGGTTGCTGAATGAGCAGCAAATACAGTCGAGTCGGACCACAATGTTCCCTGGCCACCTATGCCTATCTTATGAATCCCCGATTCTGATTCAAGATAAGCAGCAATCTGCCATCCTTCTGTTATCATACTTCCCTTGAAGCGATATGGCGTTAATGGCTCGCGTTCAAAATTTGAATCAACATTTTTGATTCTTATCGTTGTTGGTGATTTCATGTTACTTCCATACGTGTTAAAATCAGATGATAATCCAGCCATGCCCAATGCCATTAATGCACCGGTACGATTAACAAATGTTCTACGGTTAATCTTTTCATTTTGATTATTGTTCATATCATTTCTTTAGAAAATTCTACTCAGGAATATTGTTCAAGGTATACCAGGTTTCTGAAGACCATAATGATTGACCGCTCGCACTTTGAAGATCCTCAGGCAAACGAAAATACACCACGTGTTCTTTTTTTAAATCGGGGATTTCCAGATAAACCGTTAATCTGTCAGGAGAAATATTGATACCTTGTTATATCCAATTGTTCCAGATCCATTTTCGGACCACCATAATTGGCAGTGGGCAGATACCACCATTGTTGTATTAAAAAATCATCGGGGTTGATTTCATTTGCTTCATTAAGTCGGTTCTGTAAATTCTATTTCAAAGCCTTTTGGTTTTGCCCGGACTGCCAGCATTTCGAATGTTACCTTTCCGTTATACTTCATTCGTTGAAGGCCATATTGTTTTTCTTTCCAGCTCCATCCACCTACCATGCCTACGCCACCAACATAAAGTGCTCCATCCGGGCCCCAGCGAAGACGATTCACTCCAGCTTCCAGTCCTTGAGTGAACCGAAATACCGCTCCTTGATATTCACCATTTATCTTTTCAAGAAAATCTCTTTTGATACCTCCATGAGTTACATCGCCATGCAGCATTTGCCCTTTATAGGGACCATCCTGCATCAACACAGGCTCCGATGGCGAGTTGCCAATTTCATCTTCAGGGAGCCAGATAGCAGGAGGAGCAACGGGAGGGATTTCTGTTATTGAATCGGGAAGTCCCCAACGCATGCCATGATATTCTCCTTTTTTAATATGAATCAACTTATTTCCTGGAACCCACTCACCCTGATTATCGGTTACAAAAAGTTCGTTGTCGATACCGAGGCCAATCCCGTTAGGCGTTCGTAACCCATAGTTAATCCATTCGTAGCGTCCATCCTTACTGATCTTAATAGCTCTGCCACGATCTGGCTTTTGCTTCTCATGGGCCATAAGCCGCATGGCCATAGAAAGTGTAGCATAAAAATATCCGTCTTTATAAACGAGGCCGAAGGCAAATTCATGAAAGTCATCAGTAACTCCCCAGCTATTACAAACCGACTCATACACATCAATAATATCATCACCATTCGTATCGATCAATTTCGTGAGCTCATGTTTTTGCAATACATAAATTTCTCCATCCACCACTTCAATACCCAATGGCTCTGCCAGTCCTGATGCAATACGCTTTACAGAAATTTTGCTGGTATCTCCGGTTTCAACACCATCCATTAGATATACACCTCCGGTAACATCCCAGGTGGTTACCAGTAAACTCCCATCCGGCAGGAATGCCAGTCCGCCAACGCGTGGTTTAAAGTTTTTATCATGGATGGTCGATACGGTATAGCTTGGATGAACACCTTCAAGCGGAGCACCATAACCCGGTTTGTTCTTCTTTATGATGACTGGTTTTATTTCTTCAACGATCGCATTATCAATTTTTTCATCTTTAGGCTTTAAGGAAAAAATATAATCCAGCATGGCTTTTATTTCTCTTTCGGTAAGAGCCGGATGAGCATTCATGGGCGTACTTCCCCAAACTCCCGCGCCACCTTCTTTTACCTTGCTGATCAGATACTGAACAGAAGTTTTTTCATCTCGATAACGCTGTGCTATTTCTATGAAAGAAGGCCCGACTGTTTTTTTATCGAGCTCATGGCACGTCATACAATCACTTTTTTCCATCCAATAGCGGCCGCGGTGATCATATTCAGCTTCCGGCCTGGGAGGAATTTGCTCAGGAAGAGGATTAAAATACGTGACCACACGGGTTGTTGTATTTGACTTCAGCGTAAAGGTGCTATCGATAGATTTTAGTGAAAGCATGATGCCATCCGGAACAGATGAAGTTTTAAATACTCTTTCCAATCCCAGCTTACCGTTTCTACTTTTTATAAATTCCGGTTGTTCTTCGATGTGTATGGTATCACCTGTTGACAAGTATAAATCAAATCGCAGGTTGATCTGATCATTATCAAACGCATAACCTTTACTCACAACCTGAGGAAAGCTTTCCTTTCCATCCACTTCAATAACCCATTTAACATGATGGAGGCTATCAGAAAAATAAGATTTTCCCCATGTGGTGGGTTGCACATTTTTTTTGTCTGTATACGCTGCGCCTTCCATCATCACTCCCCCTTTCCATACTTTATAAAGTGTGCAGCGTGCAAGATCATAGGCAACATAACACGATGAATCAAGTGCCAGTGTAAGCATGCGGGGTTGCTTGTCCAGCACGGAACGAAATGCCCATGGATCGAGAGGTCTGTGATACTGTTCAGGTTTATTATCACACGATGATAAAAGCAGAATTATAAACACAGCATGAATCAGTGCACGAGAATTACTCCATATACTTGCGCCACCGAACTCAAGGTCATTTATGAATCTTTTTCTCATTGTATCAAAATCTTTCGCACACCATCAGGGCCATTGAAGATGTTTATGGAGAAATTTAAAGGTACCTTCATTTCGCATGGAATGTCCTCCATTAAAAAATTCAATGGTTGTTTTATCTTCCAGATTAAACTTGTCATAGAGATATCTGACTTTCCCATATTCATAGGCTACCCACTCATCTGGTTGAACCAGGTCATCATGACCACGCTCCACCATAAATGGTCTTGGAAAAATAAGGTATGCCATCTCCGCATAACTGAATGTATTTCCCATATTAAAGTAAGGCATCTCCCATTCCAATGTATTCATAAAACTCACCTTAGTTGTGCGAATCAACCACCTTACGTGTCCAGTCTCCAAAATCTCCGGAACATATAGACAGACAATAACCTTCCAGGACAGAGGGCACACGCATAGCCGTTTCGCCTCCGTAACTCAGTCCATAAAAAGCAATTCTGTTTTTATCCACATAAGGCAGTGATCCCAGCCATTTAAGAGTCTGGTCATGCTGAGATATAATAAATGAGAACAATGTCTTTTTTATTGTATTAGCTTTCCGGTCAAGAAATCGGTAGCTATCCTCTCCCCGATAAGGATTTTGAGGCGCATAAACTATGAATCCCTGGTCTGCCAGTTTCGCGGCAGCATCATTGTAATAATTATAGTTTCCTTCTACGAGTTCATGCGGTATACTATTCCGCCCATGCTGAGTGACAACAACCGGACGTTTCTCACCAGGTTTTAAATCTTTTGGTATCAGAAGAATTCCGGTGGCAAACAAATCTGGAAACACGTCTAACACCACCTCATATCCTGTCCATCTTTCTTTATCATAAATCTTCCTTGTCAGTGGATTGGGGGGCAACATTTTATCTTCAAACTTTCCCAGAATTTCTTCATGGAAATATTTTCTATACGTTCTCCCCTCTTCAATAAAATGATCCGGTGAATAATAGGGGTGATACGACTTTGGACTCCAGGTTCGCTGTGCAAATTCCGGCATCACTTTATAAAGGAAAAAACGATTTCTTTCCTGATCTGAATCCCGGAGCAGCCATTGAACATGATCTTCGAGTTCTTTTACCTGTCTGACCTGTCGTGTTTCAGCATCAAATGAACTTCGCTTATCCACTGGAACATCCTTTGAAATAATCACCGTTGATTTATGCCCAAGTGACTGCGAAAATTTTTCCAACGCAGAGGCCGATCCAAAACCAACCGGCATATTATCCGGTCCGCTAATGAGACTCCTGGGTTGAAAGCCCGGCTTAATTAACTGATCAATGCGATCATACTCTTGTTTGACAGATGAAAATGCTGGTGTTCGCAACCTGCCTTTGTAACCAGTATAAGGCAAGCCACCTACCTGAAATTTTTTCTCTTCAGCCTTTTCAATTTTTTCGATCACTACTGGTATTGCACTGTGCTCAATGATCAGCGGTCGCGGGGCAATGAGTGATGCTATTTCTGCATCACCAAATTCTGAGAGCAAACCCCATACGTTTCTGTAGATCGGTTCATCCCATACCTGCTGACGTGAATTAAAGTAACCACTCACCAGGGTCGCATCAATTCGCTTGTCTGCTGCGGCTGCATAAAACGCAATGAGCCCTCCCTCATGGTAACCCGCTACACCGATCTTCACATCCTTGTTATCCGACTGTTTAAACCAGTCAATCGCTGACATCACTTTCTGAACTTCATATCCAATAATATGTCGTCCCATGTGAAAAGCTTGCCGGTAAATCCATTCGCGATGGGTTTGTTGCTGATAGGCATCTGGAAACATAAAGGTTCTGCTGATCAGTACAGGGATCAAAACCTGAAATCCATTCTCAGCAAGATGCCGTGCAAATTGTGATTCAGGAGGAATGCCTGGTGAAAGTCCAGCGAGTTGCTCAGGAGTCTGGTCTGCATCAGGAAGCGCAATGATATTAGCGACCGGTCTGGTTTTGGGCTGAAGTAAAATTCCTTCGCCATGTACTCTATTGAGTACCGGCCACCTAACCTGGTATACTTTATATTCAGGAGTCTCGGCAATAAGTTCAGGATCATTATTGATAGAGATTTTTTGCATAACGACTTCAGGATGTTTGTCTGCAAAGCCGATACTATAATTAGCGGCAGCAATTTTTTTATCCTCCACACCAATGTATTGAATGAATCTCTTGCGATTCGGTTCAATGGATTTCTCGTATGCTGAAGTTGAACTCAAATCGCGATTCCATAATTTTAAACGAGTGGAAACCGATTGATTAATTTTTTCTTCAATGAATTTATGCGCTCCCTCCAGCATTCTCACGGCCAGGTCACCTTGCCAGCCAAGTTGTTTTGTGCCAGGAAGTACTTCCGGCATAATTTTATAAGGGAAATTTGCATCAATGCGGTTGTCGGTAACCTGAGCTTCTACGGATACAATGAAGAAGCATAGCATGGCACCAAACCGTGAAATGGTCTTCACCAAGAATTTTAATTGCGCCAGGGAAGCTGACCTGATTTTTTCAATTCGCATTTGTGTATCCTGTCAATATCATTCAAAGAAAACTTTTCAATGTGGTAAGATCCTTCTTCATGGCAGTGATGACCTCTTCCCTGCCAATCGTCAAACTTCTATCGCCATGTTCTGCGCCTCCCAGGGCATATTCATAGTGGACAGAGATGGGTACACTGATACCATATTGCTTAAGTAGCCCGAAATACATTTTGAAATCTACCATACCTTCGCCTAAAGGCACGTAATCAATCTGCCATTTGCCTTCTCTTTTTGACCAGAGAAAATCTTTGATATCAATTGATTTAATGTGCGGCTTCAATAATCTGAGTCCGATAGGCCATGTGTTGGCACCTTCCACCGTGGCATGATTGATATCATACTGGGAACCAATCCATGGTGAGTTTATTTGTTTAAGTACATCATATAAATCCCACACGGGTGCACCAAAATATTGACCACCTGAGTGGTTCTGATATTCACCCGATATTGAATATTTCTTATTCAGTAATGCCAGTCTGGATAATTGTCGTTTAAATATGGCCAGGTTTTCATCTATACTGATTTTATCATCATACATATAATATCCCGTACGGTAATGACGTATGCCCAGCGAACTGGCAGTTTTTAATATCCTTTCGGTATTAGGATCAGCGGCATCGGTAATTGAAGTGGTGATCATGTAAACATCCATGCCCTCTTTGCGAATGGCGGCAACAGCCTTAGGTAAATCCTCTTCTACTTTTTCTGGTAATACATGACCATTCGGACGGACAGTAAGGTCAACACCATCAAAACCCATTGCAGCTGCCACTTTTGCCATTTCAGTGTAATCAAGCCATTGAAGATGTTTGGAAAAGATGCTGATCTTGAAAGCCTCTTTTTCATTAGACTGATCCGTTGTATCATGATCATCGGAATGATTTCCTTTACCGCAACCCGTGGCTGCAGAACTCAGAGTTGTTGAAATGGCTGTCGTTGCCAGCATTGATTTTTTAATGAAGTCTCTGCGTGAAGTTTTCATGGTGCGTAAAGTGGACTTATAAATCTGAAAAAAGACAGTAGCAAAATACTACCTTCGCACCCCGATTAAAAATAAAATAACAAGTTGTTCGTCTACCGGGTTACACTACTGAAAAAAATCACCAACCGATATCATGAGTAAACCAAAAGTGACCCTTAAACAGGTTTTTAAAACGATTATATGGCCCCGCAGAAAACTAATTGCCATAGGCTTGATCCTGATTGTTATCAGCCGTCTGGCAGGTCTGGTGTTGCCCTTGGCCACCAAGTATCTGATCGATGATGTGATAGCCAAAGGTGATTTATATATGCTGAAAATGGTATTGATTGCTGTGGTAGCATCTATTACTGTGCAGGCCGTTACCTCCTATCTGCTCACCAAAATATTAAGCGTTGAAGCCCAGCATCTTATATCCGTGTTAAGAGCCCGTGTGCAGAAACATTTATTGAAACTCCCTATTCGCTTTTTTGATAATCAAAAATCGGGTGCCCTGGTTTCGCGCGTGATGACCGATGTGGAAGGTGTGCGCAATCTTGTTGGTACCGGACTGGTGCAACTGGTGGGTGGATTTTTAAGTGCGGCAATTTCACTGGTATTGATGATCCGCATCAGCCCGATGCTAACGCTCTATGTGCTGGTGCCGGTAGCGATATTTGGATTGATTTCACTTAAAGCGTTTGCTTATATACGTCCTGTATTTCGCGAACGCGGAAAATTGAATGCAGATGTATCTGGCCGGTTAACAGAAACACTCAACGGTGTGCGCGTCATCAAAGGGTTTAATGCTGAAGGACAGGAAATAAAAATCTTTGAAGAAGGTGTAGAAAAATTATTTCAGAATGTAAAGAAGACACTCACCTCCACCAGTATTGTTACCAGTGCAGCTACATTTTTACTGGGGCTTGCCAGTGCAGGCATTTAGGAATTGGTGGCTACATGATCATCCAAAATCAATTGACGTTTGGAGATTTTCTTTCGTTCACACTGTTTCTCGGTTTTATGATCGCGCCCATCGTCCAGATGAGCAACATCGGCAGTCAGCTTACAGAATCATTTGCAGGACTGGATCGCACCGAAGAGTTGATGAACATGCCTGTTGAAGATGATGGCACTACACGAACAATTAAAATCGAAAATATAAAAGGTGACATCGAATTCAAAGATGTCTCATTTGCCTATGAAGAAGGAAAACAAGTATTGAAAAATATTACCTTCTCCGCTCCTGCGGGATCTGTTACCGCGCTGGTCGGAACTTCAGGATCTGGAAAAACAACCATTGCCGGACTGGCTGCTTCCTTTCTAAATCCTGATAGTGGCATGATCACTATTGATGGATTGGATCTGTCGAAAGTTTCACTGGAAAGTTATCGCAGTCAGTTGGGTGTAGTGCTGCAGGATGACTTTTTATTTGAAGGCACGATTCGTGAAAACATTTTGTTTCCACGACCAAAGGCCACTGAAGTCGAATTGCAAGGTGCCGTGAAAGCCGCTTTTGTTCATGAGTTCACCGATCGTTTTGAACTGGGACTGGATACAGTTATTGGTGAGCGTGGAGTTAAACTTTCGGGAGGTCAGCGGCAGCGCATCGCTATCGCGAGAGCCATCCTTGCCAACCCACGAATCTTAATATTGGATGAAGCAACATCCAACCTCGATACTGAAAGTGAAAGCTACATTCAGGAAAGTTTACGCACGCTTATGCAAGGCCGAACCACTTTTGTGATTGCTCACCGTCTGAGTACCATCCGCCAGGCAACACAGATTCTGGTGGTAGAACAAGGCCAGATTCAGGAACGAGGAATGCACGATGAACTGATCGAAAAGAAAGGCCGGTACTTTGAATTATATACCTACCAGGCAAGAATCTAGTTACTCGTTACCTGTTCCTGGTTTTTCGTTCGAACAACGATCTAACCAGGGATTTACAACTATAATCAAGCCTTTTTGTCATTAAAATGTAAAATTTACAGGTAATAACGGCCATAATGGCTTGAAATAATATTCAAAAACCCATCGGCATACTTTTCACTAATAGGTTTGGTGTATCTGAAAACAGATGTCAAACCTTAAAAAAATAAAAGTATGAGTATCATCCGTTATAACACCAATGACTTTGTTCCAACCTCGTTCAGCAACCTGGTAGACAAATTTTTCAATGATTCACTGGCCCGCTCTGGCGGAAGTGCCTTTGTGCCAAAAGTGGATATCTTGGAAAACACAGACTCCTTTGAAATTCATTTAGCAGTTCCCGGCCTAAACAAAGAAGATTTCAAAATTGAATTAAATGACAACTATCTCACGATAAGCGGTGAGCGCAAGTTTGTCACTGAAAAGAAAGAGAGAACATTCCATACCATCGAAACACAATACGGCTCATTCAATCGCTCCTTCTCATTGCCTGATAATGTTGATGCAACAAAAATCAATGCAAAATATAATAACGGCATACTGGAACTCACCATTCCGAAAGACGAGAAAAAAGCATTGAAGCAAACCATTAGAGTAAGCTAATAAAAAACATAGAAGTGGGGTTTAGGTTAGGTTGCCTGTTGGCGGCCAAGGCGCCTTCCGGAAATGGAGGGCGTTCTTTTTGTTGAAGGATTTAATCGTTTAACGGTTATAACGTGTACTCATCCGTATTATCCACAAGAGTCAGTAAAGTTTTACTCACTGCGAACTGATCTTTTTAAAGATTTGCGTTATCTTACTTAAAAGAATGATATGAAGCGATCGCTGTTGATTCTCCTGGTTGGTTGTACGGCTTTTATAGGTGCCATCACAGGCTCCATTTTCACACTGAAGTTCGTTGATGTTGACCGCACCTATAATTCCATTGAAGACAGGCAAAATCTTTTACTGGCGAATTACCGTACTGACTCTGCGATGCGGGTACCTGCTGGATTGAATTTCGAAACTGCAGCCCGCCTGGTCACTCCAGCAGTTGTGCACATTCGTACCATCTATGGAGGTGGTAAGTTTAGTCTCAACGCCCTCGACTCTTATCTCAATCCGCATGCACAATCAACCGGCTCAGGGGTTATTATTTCCGATGATGGATATATTGTAACCAACTATCATGTGATTGAAGACGCCAACTCAATTGAAGTGGTGATGAATAATAATCAGCGATTTTTCGCCAAAGTGATTGGCCGAGATCCCAGCACCGATCTTGCATTGTTAAAAGTTAAAGGAAAGGATTTACCGTTTGTGAAATATGGAGACTCGGATCGTATTACACCAGGCGAATGGGTGTTGGCAATTGGCAATCCATTCGATCTTAATTCTACCGTTACAGCTGGCATCGTCAGCGCGAAAGCAAGAAACATCGGTATCCTTCGCGATAAAAATAATCTTCAAATAGAGTCATTCATTCAGACTGATGCTGCCGTAAATCCTGGTAACAGTGGTGGTGCACTCGTGAATCTGCGCGGTGAACTGATTGGTATCAACTCAGCCATTGCTACAGCAACGGGAAGCTATGCCGGTTATTCATTTGCGATCCCCACAGGGCTTGTAAAAAAAATAATGGATGACCTGCTGGAATACGGACAGGTGCAGCGAGGTCTGCTGGGAGTTCAGATTGTTGATGTCTCTGCAGCGCTGGCCGAAGATCGGGAACTGGATGTAGTACAAGGCGTATTTGTTAACATGGTGAATGAGGGAAGTGCGGCCAGTCAGGCAGGGATAGAGCGTGGCGATGTGATCACGGGCATCAATGACCATTCGGTTAACAGTGTATCCGAATTGCAGGAATGGGTTGCGCGCAACCGGCCCGGCCAGTCGGTAAAAGTTACCCTTCGAAGAAACAGGGAGGAGCGCCAGGTAAAGGCCGTGTTAAGAAATTATGAAGGCTCATCAGAATTAATAAAGAAAGAAATATCCTATGAAATTGAAGGTGCAACACTGGAAGATATCTCCTATTCAAAGCTAACCAGACTGAATCTGGATGGTGGTGTGCTTATCAGCAAGCTATCCATAGGAAAATGGAAAAAAGCCGGAATGCAGGAAGACTTCATCATTACCCATATTGATAAGGTAAGTATTGACAATGTTAGCGACCTTAACCGGGTTATGGAAATGAAAAAAGGTGGTGTGCTCGTTGAAGGGCTGTTCTCTAATGGAGAAAAAGGAACAATTGGGATGGAGTGGTAAATTAGTAGCTTTGCCGAAAGATTAAAGCTTCATTTCATGCAAAACTTTGGTATAGCCGAGGCCCTGAATACGTTGGGCATAAAAAGATCAAATCCAGGTACCTCCACGGGTCAGAAATGGATCAGATCAAAAGGACAATCATTATCTTCATTTTCACCGGCAGATGGTAAACTGATCGGAAAAGTGCAGGCTACAGACGAAGCCGCATTCAATAAGGTAATTGCACAGGCGCATAAAGCTTTTTTAGAGTGGCGACTGGTGCCCGCCCCAAAGCGTGGTGAAGTGGTACGTCAGGTTGGTGAAGCACTTCGCAAATACAAAGAACCACTCGGCAAGCTTGTCTCCTACGAGATGGGAAAATCCTATCAGGAAGGATTGGGAGAAGTGCAGGAGATGATTGACATCTGTGATTTTGCCGTAGGCCTTTCACGCCAGTTGAATGGTCTGACCATGCATTCGGAAAGACCCAGTCACCGCATGTACGAACAATACCATCCATTAGGTGTAGTGGGAATTATATCCGCATTTAATTTTCCGGTTGCCGTATGGTCATGGAATGCGATGATTGCCTGGGTATGTGGTGATACGTGCATCTGGAAACCATCAGAGAAAACTCCGTTGTGCAGCATTGCCTGTCAGAATATTGTAAACAAAGTATTTAAGAAGAACGGTGTGCCAGATGGTGTTTCTTGCATCATCAATGGTGATTACAAAATAGGTCAGTTAATGGCCGCCAATGAAAATATTCCATTAGTATCGGCAACGGGTTCGGTGCGCATGGGCAAAGCAGTTGGGCGAACGATCAGTGAAAGACTGGGAAGAGCATTGCTGGAATTAGGTGGCAATAATGCAATCATTGTTACAGAGCATGCCAATCTGGATATCACTATTCGTGCAGCACTTTTTGGTGCCGTGGGCACTGCAGGACAGCGTTGCACCACAACCAGAAGATTAATCGTGCAGGAGAATGTATATGATATACTGAAAGAGAAGCTAAAGAAATCATACGGTCAATTACGGATCGGAAATCCGCTGGATCAGAATAATCACGTGGGACCGTTGATTGATACTCTTGCAGTAAAAGCGTATAGCAATGCACTACGAAAAGTAAAATCATCAGGAGGAAGGTTTGTCGTGAATGGTGGCGTGCTCAAAGGAAAAGGATATCAATCTGGATGCTATGTAAAACCAGCCATTGCGGAAGTTGAAAATCATTTCGAAATAGTGCAGCAGGAAACGTTTGCCCCGATTCTGTATTTAATAAAATACAAAACCCTTGATGAAGCCATAGCCATACAGAATGGAGTAAAGCAAGGACTGTCCAGTGCAATCATGACCAGCCGTTTGCAGGAGATGGAACAGTTTCTGTCGCATGCAGGATCGGACTGTGGAATTGCCAATGTGAACATCGGAACTTCAGGTGCTGAAATCGGTGGCGCATTTGGTGGTGAGAAAGAGACCGGTGGCGGAAGAGAGTCAGGCTCTGATTCATGGAAAGTCTACATGCGCAGACAAACCAATACCATTAACTACGGTGATAGCCTTCCGCTGGCACAGGGAATAAAATTTGAGATATAATCGTTTTGCTTAATAATCATTTAACAACTAAATTTAGTCAATACCGAATATACTAATGGCTGACAAAAAGTATCACACCATCATGCTTATTGATGATAATGAGATTGACAATCTTATTAATCAGAAAATGATCGAGGCCACGGCAATCGCTGATAAAATCTATACCCACACGGGTGCTAAAAGCGGACTTGAGTTTTTACGGAATATGGAAAAACTGGAACTGGCTGATAAAATTTTACCCGATCTTATCTTCCTTGATATTGATATGCCATTAATGGATGGATTTCAGTTTCTTGATGAATTTGAAAAACTTGGCACCCTGGTTAAGAAAAAGTGTAAAGTAATCATGCTTACCTCTTCGATCAATCCACAAGATTACAATCGCTCCAAAAAATATCCTGCCATCAAACTGTTCCTCAACAAGCCCTTGTCTTTCGATACCATCAAGGGAATTGATGTTTAGTCAGCAACCCTGATCACGTTCCGGGGACTTCAATATCAGTAAGATTTGCTATAAATTTTGAGTCCATTTTTATGAAGAAAGTGGGTGCAAAATACTGAACTGATTCAGCCTGAAATTTTGGAATAACTGCAGAAATCTTTTTTGGCTTATCCTTCTTTGCCTCACTGGTTGCAATTTTCAAGATCTTAAGAAAGAGAATTACATTCTTACAATCATCTTTCCCAAACATCCTGATTTGTCGCTGCACACTGCTGCTGAACTGATTGAATAATTCAAAATCCCTTAACATACAATACTGCAAGGCCAGATATCGCTTTTACCTCCATTTGCACGAAGGGATGTTTCTTCAGACTTACATCATTCAGTAAGCCATTCAGTATTTTTGCCGCTTCTTCAAACCGGCTGACATAATAAAAACCCAATGCTCTGTAAATGGTACAAACCGTATGATGCGGCACATCCAGCAGGTCAGGTTCAATGTCTGCAAACAAACTTTCGTTCTCAGTAACGATTTCTTTTTCGGTACCCAATCTTAGGTGACGCTCCAGTTTTGTCAACAGAAAACGGGCAGGAAAGGTATATGATGAATAATTGACAATCAGATTGGCAACGGCATCGTTTACTTCTTCAAAATGTTTTTCCAGTTGCCGGTATACCTTGTAGTGATTGTAGTACTCTACTTTTAAAAATTCAAACACAAGATCCATGTGATAATACAGCGGATCCAGATGATAGGTATCAAATATCTTCTGGACCTGCGCAAACACATCTTCTATGGATTCACCATCAGCCTGAAAGTGATCATCAGGTTCCACAAACAGCCTGTGAAAAATCAACATGCAACTTTGAAAGACATAGAGACGGTGCGATTCATAAAGTTTTGCCACATTCTGCATTTCTTTCAAGAGCAGAATCAATCCCATCCGTTCGGTTTCATCACTGGTAAAGTAATAATTACCATATTTCTTAAAATAACCGGCAAGCAAATCCTCCGCCTTGTCCACCGCCAGCATATAGGCGATATGACGGTTGTATAGCTGAGAATAATGAAAATGTTCTGGTGAATTAATATTCAGTTTTTTTAGACACTTGTAAATCACCGTAAGTTCACTGGCGAGGTCATAATCAATCAATTCCTTCTCCAGCTTCTTTAATGTGGTGAGGGAAATGGTCCTTTTCTTAGTAAATAACACTTCGTTGAGATTTGCCACCTTTTTCAAAATATCAGTGCGGGGGCTTTCCATCTGCTGCACCAGGTGCTCTTCAATACGAATATTTAAACGGGACCGGAGTGTATAATACGCATTAGGTGTAACCTCCAGCTCAGTCATGATTTTACTATCTGACAATTGCCTTTCCCGCAATGCCTTTAACAGGTAGGCAGACTTTTCAGCATTACTCTCCAGTAATGAATCATAAATCAGTTTATAATCCTTCTCAGAAAGCTGCTTAATAATATTTTTGAGTTTTGCCATTTAATTTCTATCTCTTTGATCGCAAAAGTTACAAATTTATACGCTTAAGGCAAGTTACGGTATCCACATAGCCAACTACATTTTAATACAAGGTGCTTTCCTGTTCATATTTGAAGATCACCAAAACGTAGGTTAACATTAAGTTGAGAGGCAAATGCTGAATAACCGCACATCAAATCTCTTTAATAACACAAGGCACTTTCAATATGAAATAATATCAGAAAAGAACGAGAGAAATCAATAAATACCGCTTATGTCAATAATTTTTTACAGTTGTTTATTCTATTTTAGAAGTCGCATTTATATATGATCCATTTATGAAAAAGATACTTCTGCTAATCATTTTTCTAATCCATACAGGTATTTACGCACAGTCTTTTAAATGGGGAGCTGATGGAAATACCTATTACCGTATTGAGTCAGGTGAGATAAACCGATACATGCTTCCGGCCAATACCAGAAACACTTTTGTTTCCCTTGCAGAACTTACTCCGTCAGGTCGATCCCAAAGTCTCAATGTGCGTGACTTTACTTTCTCAGAAGATCAAAGTAAAATTCTGATTTACACCAATACACGTAAAGTCTGGCGACTGGACACACGAGGCGATTACTGGGTTCTTGATTTGCAAACCCGATCCTTAAAACAAATAGGAAAAGGCAGACCTGAATCTTCATTGATGTTTGCCAAACTATCGCCCGATGGACAAAAGGCTGCTTATGTAAGTGAGCAGAATCTTTATGTGGAAACCCTGGCATCAGGAGAAATCACGCCACTTACCACAGATGGAAATAGAAAACTGATTAACGGCACCTTCGACTGGGCTTATGAAGAAGAACTTGCCTGCCGCGATGGCTTTCAGTGGAGTCCCGATAGCCAGCATATCGCTTACTGGCAAATTGATGCCAATCAGATCCGAGACTTCTACATGATCAACAATACAGACTCGGTTTATTCCAGGATCATTCCGGTTGAGTATCCCAAAACCGGGGAGAATCCGTCACCCGCAAAAATTGGTGTCGTAAATATTTCATCGGGTGTTACCACATGGCTCGATATTCCGGGAGATCCACGACAAAATTACTTACCACGGATGGAATGGCACTCTGCCAAAACACTTTTTGTAGAACAACTGAACCGCAAACAAAACGAAAGCAGAATCTTTTTCTGTGAGGCCACTTCCGGAAAAACAAAACTTGTCTACAAAAATAAAGATGATGCATGGATTGATGTGATTGGCCCCTGGGACAATTTTTATACACTTGATTTCAGACACCGGTTTAAATGGGTAAACAAGCGAAATGAATTTTTATGGTTCAGTGAAAAAGACGGCTGGCGTCATGTTTACCGGATCAGCACTGACGGATCGAAAGAAACCCTTGTCACGCATGGCGACTATGATGTAATGGAAATTCGTTATGTAGATGAAAAAAATAATTTGCTTTATTTTCTGGCATCACCCGCCAACGCAACTCAAAAATATCTTTATAAAATCAAGCTTGACGGCAAAGGAAAAGCGGTGTTGGTTTCACCTTCCTCACTGCAGGGCACTCATGATTATTCAATTTCACCGTCAGGCATTTATGCATCCCATAGTTTTAATAATCATTACACCAGACCTGTCAGTGAATTTATTTCCCTGGCAAATCATAAGGCGCTGAATGAAACTGAAAGTATTCAAAATAAACTGTCGGCATCACAAACTCCCAGGACGGTAGAATTTTTTAAAATTAAAACGGAAGAAGGAGTAGAAATGGATGGCTGGATGGCGAAGCCTTCCGGTTTTGATCCGGCAAAAAAATACCCGGTTTTGTTTTTTGTTTATTCCGAACCAGCGGGTGCAGAGGTGCATGATACCTACCGGGTAAGCAACAACCATCTTTTCAATGGTGACCTTGCCCAGGAGGGATACATCTATATATCAATCGATAACCGCGGTACACCTGCTCCCAAAGGCAGAGCCTGGCGCAAAAGCATCTATCGTAAAATTGGAGTTTTGAATATTCAGGATCAGGCGATGGCCGCCAAAGAAATTTTAAAGTGGCCCTATGTAGATGCTGAACGAATTGCCGTGTGGGGATGGAGTGGCGGAGGAACAGCCACGCTCAACCTCATGTTTCAATATCCTGAAATTTATAAGACCGGAATATCGATAGCCGCTGTTGCCAATCAGCTCACCTACGATAATATCTATCAGGAACGATATATGGGCTTGCCTCAGGAAAACCGGGAAGATTTTATCAGAGGTTCGCCCATCACCCACGCGAAGAATCTGAGAGGGAATTTGCTTTACATTCATGGAACGGGTGATGACAACGTGCATTATGCAAATGCAGAGATGTTGATTAATGAGCTGGTGAAACACAATAAACAATTTCAGTTTATGGCATACCCCAACCGGTCACATAGCATTTCAGAAGGTGAAGGCACTTCAGAACATCTCTCAACACTGTACTCCAATTTCCTGCGCACCTATTGCCCTCCAGGTGGAAGATGATGAACGTACCGATACCAACGCTTCATTTATTACTGCCACTCGATCAAAAACTGATCGGATTGCTGAAATCGCTTTCGGCTGATGACTGGAAGAAACCAACAATGGCTAAATTATGGTCAGTGAAAGATGTAGCTGCCCATTTGCTGGATGGTAACCTGCGCGTGCTTGCCCAGGCCCAAAACTATACGGGTGAATTCCCAACTGAAATTCATTCCTATGAAGATCTGGTGGTTTATCTGAACAGGCTCAATGCCGATTGGGTGATGGCCATGAAACGGGTAAGTCCAGGTACCCTGATCGAACTTCTGGAAACAACGCAAGCATCAGTCATTGACTATTATCATTCACTTGACTTATGGGCCCCAGCCCGGTTTACAGTGTCATGGGCGGGAGAGCAGGAATCCAAAAACTGGTTTCACATAGCACGGGAATACACCGAACGGTGGCATCATCAGCAACAAATACGCGAAGCAGTGAGTAAGGAAGGAATTATGGATAAGGAGTTTTTTTCACCAATTATCCAGACCTTTATGATGGCCCTGCCACATACGTGGCGTGCTGTTTCAGCACCAGAAGGATCTGTGATTTCAGTCAAAGTAAATGGCGATTCTGGTGGTGAATGGAGAATCAAATCATATAATAATACATGGAGTTTTGTTTCAGAATCAGATAGCGCCCCTGACACGGTCATTGAGATTAGTGGTGACACCGCGTGGAAACTTTTTACCAGGGCTTTACCAGAAACGGAAGCATCAGCAAAAATAAAAGTATCGGGAAACCAGGAACTGGGTAAACCGATATTGAAGATGGTGAGTGTTATGGCTTAGTCCCTATACTAATTTCACTGGGCATGCGGAATGATATGGCCAACTGGCATCCTGGCCCCGCGGCCTACAAAAGACTTCAAAAGCTTTTTGAGAAGAAGACTAAACAACAAAATTGTGATGTATATCAAACAACCATGATCTGAAATAAAAATGTCCCGATAAAATACCGGGACATTTATGTGGAGAATATCGGAGTCGAACCGATGACCTCTTCCATGCCATGGAAGCGCTCTAGCCAGCTGAGCTAATCCCCCATGCTGGTTTAGCGTGCAAATATATTAATTTTCTGATATCGCAAGGCAGAGAAAGAACGGGAAAAAGCAGGTGCGGTGAACTTTCAATTACCTACTGAATATGATTACGCTCAATAAACTCCTTAAATGATTTGCGATATGTATCTCCTATCGGCAAGGTAGTACCCTTGATCTGAACTTCATTTTTCTGTATGGTGTCTATAGCACCAGGAGCAACAATGTATGAGTTATGAATGCGGATAAACTGACTCGCAGGCAATTGTTCTTCCAGTGTTTTCAGCCTCTGAAGTGTGACTATTTTCTGACTAATTGTGTGTATGGTTACATAATCCTTCAATCCTTCGATATACAGGATTTCATCCAGCTTTACCTTCACCAGTTTTGTACCGTCTTTCACAAAGATAAATGCAGGAGACTGGTGAGATGGTTCAGCTGCTGGTTGCTGCACGGTGGGTGTTGATTCCAGTCGTTGGGTTATTTTATCCACCGATTTTAGAAATCGTTCAAACGTTATAGGCTTCAGCAGATAGTCAGCTACATCCAGCTCATACCCTTCAAGGGCATATTGGGAATAGGCCGTGGTGAGAACGACCAATGGCCTTTTTTTCAAAATTTTCAAGAGTGAAATGCCGGTAATCTCTGGCATTTGCACATCCAGGAAAAGAATGTCAATGGAGGCTGACCGCAGTGTTTCCAATGCCGCCAGAGGATTTGAGAATGCTTCAATCAGATTTAACGATGGAACCTTCTTCACGTACTCTACCATTAAGTTACGGGCAAGAGGTTCATCTTCAATGATGGCGCAGTTCAGTTTCAATTGAGTGTCAGGTTCAAATTAACGATATACTTGTCTGGCTTGTCTTCCATAATGAGTTGAAATTTGTCGGGATAACTTAATTCAAGTCTGCGTTGAACGTTTTGAAGCCCTATTCCAGATTTCTCATGAACGTCCGATTTTTCATCCGGTTTGCTATTCTCTACCTGATATATGCATTGATAGTCAGCTAACTCAATCGAAATATTCACCCAGGCATTCGGATTATTATTACTTACACCATGTTTGAACGCGTTCTCAAGAAAAGTTATGAAAATCAAAGGAGCAATCCATGCATTTTCCACATTTCCTTTCACCGTAAATTTAATGGGTATCTGATTGTTTAAACGCAATCGCTCAAGACTGATGTAATTCTCCATGTATTCAATCTCCTTGCTGAGTGGCACTTTGGGATGGTTTGAGTCATAAATCATATAGCGCATCATCTGCGAAAGCTTGGCTATTACTTCAGTGGTGTTATCTGATTTTGTATAGGCCAGATAATACAGGTTATTGAGAGTATTGAAAAGAAAGTGCGGATTGATCTGGGCTTTCAGGAAATTCAACTCTGCGGTCAATTTTTCATTCTCTACCTCTTTTCGCTTAGCCTCCAATTCAAACCAATCCACCGCGAAACGGAGCATTCCAACAAAAATCACAATAAAAAGGGTGACAGCTACGATTTGTACGATGAAGAAACTGGAATAAAAATACTCTGCCTTATGGGTATAACCATCCATCAGGTATCGCTGCAGATGCACACGCAACGTGAGCAATGCAGCAAAGGGCACCGAAAACTCCAGCAAGTATCTCCAGACATTTTTATTCTTGATAAACCGTGGCCACGTATAAAAATAATTCAAGTAGGCAATCAGCATGGTAAACACCAGTTGTACAGAAGCGGATGAAATCATGCGCTCCCAATCATAACCTCTGCCACGCTGAAATTGGCTGATCTGATAAAGATTAAATGAAAGATAGACACACCAGAAAGAGATGTGCAAAAGCACTACCCGGTTTCGGTGAAAATATGACTGCATGGTTTATTGATGTTAAATAAAGTATGCAAATGTATTGTGTCAATCCAAACTCAAACCAAAACCAGGCAAATTTTCTACATGTTAGATGTTTCCATCGACCAATAGTACTATAACACATATGTTCGGGCCTGTCGAAAAAACAGCGGGTCAATCGAACCAGAGGGCTTGATTGTCTAATAAATAAAAAATCTAGGGAACAAAACATTTCTTTTGCAGTTAGTTAAAAGCACAAGCACACTGAATTGCTCTAACTTTCCGAATTAATGAAAAAAGTAGTTACCCTTATTATCTTCCTGGGATCTGTACTCAATGGCCATGCACAGGAAACACAGAAAGGAAATGGAAAAATATATGGGTCTGTCATTGACAGTGGCACCAGCAAGCCTGTAGAATTTGCCACCATTGCCTTGACGGATGCCAGTGGAAAAACAATTGACGGAACGATTGCTGATGTAAAAGGAAAGTTCAGTATTAATAAAGTAGCCGATGGAAATTATACTATCACCATCTCATTTATCGGATATCAATCTTTTACCCAAACAGCAGTGCTGGAAGGAAAGAAAAATGACATTAACCTCGGCTCTGTCAAATTAGCGGAAGAAGCTACCCAACTTAAGGAAGTAGTGATTGAAGCTCAGAAAGATCTGGTTGAAGAGCGTGTAGACCGTACTATTTATAATGCAGAAAATGATGCTACTACACGAGGCGGTGATGCAACGGATGTTTTAAAGCGTGTTCCTATGCTAACCGTGGATTTAGATGGCAATGTAAGCATGCGCGGAAGCACCAATATCATGGTACTCATCAATAATAAGCCATCAACCATTATGGCCAATTCAGTTGCCGATGCATTGAAACAAATACCGGCCGATCAGATTAAAACAGTGGAAGTGATTACTTCGCCCTCTGCCAAGTATGATGCAGAAGGTTCGGCTGGTATTATAAACATCATCACTAAAAAGAATACGCTGGAAGGTTTTACCCTGAGTGTTGATGCGGGAGCAGGTTATCGCGGTTCCAATCTGGGTTTGCGTGGAAATTACCGTCAGGGAAAAATGGGATTTTCGCTTGGCGGTTTTGGAAGGTCAAATTATAATATCTCCGGAAGTTTTGAAAATGATCAGACCACCATTGATGGCGCTGACACCTATAGAACAATACAACGTGCCGATAATCGCAGCAATGGAATTTTCGGCAACTACAACCTGGGCTGGGACTATGATATTGATAAGAAGAATTCTATCACAGCTTCAGTTCGCTATGGACTACGGAATAATGTTTCCTATCAAGATGCGCTCAAAACGCTAACCTATCTGAATACTTCCATCAACCCATTCTCGGCAAGTTTACGCGATGTGAAAAGCAATAACCTTTCAGGAACAGTTGACTTAAACTTTAATTATACCCGCCTCTTCGAAAAACCCCAAAGGGAGTTTAGCATATTGGCGCTATACAGCAAAAATGATCGTAACAATGATTTCACCAACACGATCTACAATGCATCAACAGAAGAAATTACCGAGCGCATAAAAAATGAAAACCCTGGGTTAAATGAAGAATTTACAATTCAAATGGATTATCAGACACCGATTTCCACTACTCAAATCCTGGAGGTAGGGGTAAAAAATATCAATCGCAAAGTATTAAGTGAGTTTGCCTATTACCGTGCCTTAGGGCCCGATGGTGAATTTGTTTTTCTACCCAATCAAAATCTATCTAATCAATTGAACTACAATCAGGATGTAGTTGCCAGTTACCTCTCCTATACGTTTAGCGCCAAAAACGGGTATAGTGTAAAGGCAGGCGCACGTTATGAATATACCTTGATCACCGCCTTTACGCAAACAGAAGATGATATTGATATTCCAGACTATGGTGTGCTGGTGCCAAGTGTAAATGTTTCTAAGAAATTAAAGAAGGGTACTGTTAAAACTTCTTATAACAGAAGAATTCAGAGGCCTTCCATACAGTATTTAAATCCAAATATTCAGGCATCGAATCCCTTCAATCGCACCGTTGGTAATCCATCCCTGGATCCTGAATACACAAACAATTTTGAATTGGGATACAGCACCTTAATTAAAGGTACTTCATTAAACTTTACCGGTTTTGTGCGCAACAGTAACAATGCTATTCAAAGCTTACGCAATGTTGCAGGAGATACCATTGTAACCAGGTATGCCAACATAGGCGAGGAAAATGCATATGGCATGAGTTTCTTTGCCAATGTCAGTATCGGTAATTTGTCAGTCAACGGTGGTGGTGATGTGTATTATGCTGACCTGGCTAATAATGTGCCTGATACAACCCAGAATGCAAGCAATGCAGGATGGGTGTATAGCGGCCGCTTATTCGGAAGCTATAAATTAAATGATAAATGGGCGTTACAGGCATTTAGTTTTTACCGAGGGCGGAGAGTGGATCTGCAGGGTTATCAGGGCGGATTCGGTATTTACAGTCTGGGAGCTCGCAGGGATTTTATAAACAAGAAAGGAAGTCTCGGTTTTGGATTGGAGAACTTCCTGGCGCCATCTATGAAAGTCAAGGGGGCGATTGAAACACCAACCATCAGTCAATTTAACGTAACAGTGCTGAATAACTTCAGCTTCCGCATTAACTTCAGTTACCGAATTGGTAAAATGAGTGTTGATCAACCGCGCAGACGCAGTCGTTCTATCAATAATGATGATATGAAAGATGGTGGTGGTGATGGAGGCATGGATAATGGTGGCGGAAATGCAGGTGGTGCTCCTGCAGGAGGTAGTGCGAGAACAGGAGCTGGCGCGGCAGGCGGTGCGGCTGGTGCACAAAGAAATCAGACAACCACAAAACCTGCACTTGCTGATACTTCAAAAGTTGATTTGACTGCTGTTGTTCAAGCAGCAGGCAACTGGACTTATACCATTGAATCTCCACAAGGTGGTGGTGGCATATTAAAGATTACAAAAGATGGTGAAATTTATAAGGGTGTGATCATCAACAGTCGCAATAACCGTGAAGTTGCTTTAAAGACCGTGACCGTAAAAGGAAATGAATTGAGCTTCAGCTATGAAAATAATGCTGGAGGCAATACAATGGAAGTTACAGCTACTGCAATAATCTCTGGCGATCAGTTTGCAGGCACTATGAATATTGGTCAGTTTGGTTCGTTCCCCATGAATGCAAAACGAACAGAATAAAGAAAACAGGTTTGGTTTTTTTAGGTTAAATGCCGGTTGTAACAAACCGGCATTTTCATTTATGAAGCAATGCTGTTTTATATGCACGCACTTCAAAAGAAAAATGAAAATAGTTCACATTTATTTTGAATGACCACATGCTTGCCCGAATTTCAAAAAATCAATCAGAATCGGATCAAAATAAAATCAGGATTTTTTCCTTGCGTCTTCCGCTAGCTTCCTCATTTTCCTAACACGCTCAGGATCAACCGTACGATATTTAAACTCCGAACCTTCCTCCGAACCCATTGCAGAAATGGCGGGGTTGCGATATTGCATCGCACTGTCACGAAAAGCCACTGCTGAAAAGTGGATCTCATTTACATGGGTTTCACTCACAATTTTTTCAACGGCTTCTTCATTCACACCAGATCCTGGCATAATGGCAATACGGTCATTTGCTCTTTTTACAAGTTCAGCGATCAATGGAGTCCCCAATAAGGCAGTTAACTGATGCCCTGAAGTGAGAATGCGGTCGAAGCCCACTTCAATGCAATCTTCAAGTGTTTGAAAAGGATCGTGTGTCATATCAAAAGCACGATGACACGTAACCTTCATAGGTCGCGCACGATCAATAAGTTCCTTGCATCGCTTCTTGTCAAGGGTGCCATCGGCATTTAATATTCCGAAAACCACCCCATCAGCGCTGAGTTTCTGGCATTGGTCAATGTCACGCTTCATGCAATGAAATTCATAATTTGAATAATGAAAATCTCCACCGCGTGGACGGATCATCACAAACAAATCAAGATTTACATTTTGTCGTACCGATTCGATCGTACCGAATGAAGGAGTTGTGCCTCCCTCTCCCGGGTTATCACAAAGCTCAATGCGATCAGCTCCGCCTTCCTGTGCCTTAAGGGCCGACTCAATATTATAAACCACAATTTCGATTGTCATGTATTATTTGTTTTGTTAGGGTGTTTGCAAACCGGCATGAATAAATATCAGAAACCAAGTCATCGCACCATTTTTTTTGATTCAACTTTTCCTGCTACTGCATTAATGCTTGCTTTTTCTTTCAACAGAAATGCAAAACCAATGTCTCCCTTTCCTTCCCAGGCCAGCGGCCTTCGTCCGTCAGCAAATTCAGCTAACAATTCAAAAGCCAGCTCAAATTCTTCTTTACTATGTGGAGTGATTACAACAGCCTTCATAATCAATAATAACTTTTTGCTTCAAACAACGTATTTCCCTGCTCTTGCGCATACACGGCATAGGTGAATCCTTTTTGCAACGCATAGGCACCGACCTCGCCATTTTTATTCAATGCTAAAAAACCAACCTGAATTTCCTTCGATTTAGCAGGTTGATTTTTTACAATACGGTGAACGGCCTTCTCGCACGCCTCTTGAGGTGTATTACCCTGCCTCATCAACTCTACTACCAGGTGTGATCCTACAATGCGAATCACCTCTTCACCAACACCTGTAGATGTGGCAGCTCCTATTTCATTATCAACAAACAAGGCTGCACCGATAATGGGTGAGTCTCCTATCCTGCCTCGCATCTTATAGGCCATGCCACTGGTGGTGCAAGCACCAGATAGATTTTCATTGCTATCCAGGGCAACTATCCCAATCGTATCGTGATTCTCAATATTTGCAACCGGCTTATACTGTGATGTCTTCATCCACTCTCTCCAGGCTTTTTCAGATTCCTTTGTGAGTAATTTTTCTTTTCTAAAACCTTGTGATAACGCAAACTGCAAAGCCCCATCACCCATCAAAAAAACGTGAGGCGTTTTTTCCATTACCTTTCGCGCAACAGAAACCGGATGAACAATATGCTCCAGGCAGGCCACCGCTCCACAATTTGCAAACTCATCCATGATACAGGAGTCGAGCGTTACGCGACCATCACGGTCGGGCAAGCCACCAAGCCCTACTGATGTTTCTTTCGGATCACCTTCTGGCACACGGGCACCGGCTTCAACAGCATCCAGTGCACGGCCACCTGAAGAAAGTATTTTCCATGCTTCAACATTCGCATCCAATCCAAAATTCCATGTTGAAACTACTACCGGCTTCCTGGCAGGTGCAACAGGTGTGCCCCCAAACAATTTCGTGACAGATAACAAGGAAGTAAGTGTGCCCAGCTGAAGAAATTTTCTGCGTGAAGTCATGGTAGAATTTTATATAAAGTTAATAAAGTCAAAAGCAAGTCGCTTTGCTGAAGTTGCCGGATGTGCTTAATCAATAATCCTGCGGGCGATGCGAAAGCGCTTACGGTAATAATCGGAATACAGGTCGGTTTCAACTACACCCAATGAAGTTGACGCATGAATGAATTTCACATTATCTCGGGCTTTCACTTCAGTAACGATACCTACGTGCGTGATTTCACGCTTCTTTTCACCTGTGGCAAAAAAAACAAGGTCTCCCTCAGCAACTTTTTTCCGCTTTACCTTATCGCCTACCAATGACTGGCCTTCGGCTGTTCTGGGCAACGTAAGCTCAATTGCACGGAACGCATTGCCGGTCAGACCTGAACAATCCATACCAGACCGGGTAGTGCCACCGTATTTGTAGGGAGTTCCCGTAAACGTTCGCGCTTCTTTAATTACCTTGTTTACCTGACTTTCGCGAGCCTTTCGTGCTGATCCACAGGCACTAAACAAAATTAAAATCAAGATAAAATGCCACCTTCCAGGAAAGGTTAATTCATTAATTTTGCGTCTTGCTTTAAGAATCATAATATACATTCAAAGTTAATAGATTAATGGCAGACGTTAAAATAAGCGAGGCTCCTGTAATAAGCAATGTTGGCGAAGAGATAGTCGCTCAATTTAAATCCATTGCTGGTGACATCCATGTTATTGAAGATGAGGAAAGCAGAAATGAATATGGCCATGACAAGACGGAAGACTATCAATTTCTACCCGACCTTGTAATCAAGCCTGGCACACCACAGGAAATCAGTGCGATTCTGAAAATCTGTAATCAATATAAGATACCCACTACACCAAGAGGAGCAGGCACTGGTTTGAGTGGCGGAGCGCTGCCTGTCAGGAAAGGTGTTGTGATTTCAATGGAGCGATTCAATAAAATTCTGGATATCGATGAACTGAATCTGCAGGCTACCGTTGAGCCTGGCGTAATCACTGAAGTATTTCAGAATGCGGTAAAGGAAAAAGGACTTTTCTATCCGCCAGATCCAGCCAGCAAGGGTTCTTGTTTTCTGGGAGGCAATCTGGCCAACAACTCAGGCGGACCAAAGGCAGTCAAGTATGGCGTTACCCGTGACTATGTTATCAACATGGAAGTGGTTTTGCCCACAGGAGAAATCATCTGGACAGCTGCAAATGTATTGAAGAACTCTACGGGTTATAATCTTACACAATTGATGTGTGGCAGTGAAGGTACACTTGGCATCATCACCAAGATCGTATTTAAACTTCGCGGACTTCCACAGAAAAATGTATTGCTGCTCATTCCATTTGTTAGTAATGAAGAAGCGTGTCGCGCCATTGCAGCTATTTTTGTGGCAGGAATAACGCCTTCAGGAGTTGAGTTTTTTGAGCGCGAAGCAGCGCTGAAAACCTATGAGTATTGTGATAAAGTGCTGAACAGCCCTGTAACTACAAAACTCATTGATGGTATGGATGCCTATCTGTTATGCGAGCTCGATGGCAATGACGAAGAGGTATTAATGCGTGATGCCGAACGCGTGATGAACGTTGTAGAAAAATTTCAGTGTGGCGAAGTTTTATTTGCTGAAAGCAGCGCACAAAAAGAAGAACTGTGGAAAGTGCGAAAGAATATTTCACCAGCCGTAAACTGGTACACACTTACCAAATCAGACGATGTGGTTGTGCCCAGAAGCAACTTACCAAAACTGATCAAAGGAATCAAAGAGATCGGCAAACATTATGGATTTAATACCGTGTGTTTTGGTCACCTTGGTGATGGAAATCTTCATGTGAATATTTTAAAAGAAAACATTAGCGAGGCGGACTGGGAAACCAAAATACCCGAAGGCATTGGAGAGATTTTCAAACTCACAGTAAATCTTGGAGGCACTTTATCAGGTGAGCATGGCATTGGTATTGCCAAGCGGCCATACATGCCCATTGCCATGAGTGAAGTGAATCTAAACCTGATGCGGGGTATCAAGAAGGTTTTTGATCCTAATGGGATTTTAAATCCCGGAAAGATTTTCTAGGTAGTAAGAAACATAAAAAAGGAGTCTGGTAATTCAGACTCCTTTTTAGCGCTAAACTTGATGTTGGTTTTTACCTAAATGATCGCAGCGTGCCGAAGTAATAATGCAGACCAACCTGCACCCCTACAAGAAAATTAGCCCGGCCTCCAAAAATTTCTGAAAAATCTCCGCTCTTGAGTTTATTGATAACATCTTCATTTCGCATATCCATAAGGCTGTAATTAGCTCTGATCTGAGTAGTTAAAAAAAGATGCCTCGATAAATCGATATCTAATCCAAAAGCGGCTGCTAACTGAAACTCTGTGTTTTTGAAATCATTCATCTCTTTTTCAAGCAATGATGTAACGGGAACATCATTTGGAAGTTCATAGGTGCCATTGCCCTTATCAATAGCGGCAGGATAATCTTGTTGAATAGTTGCAAAGTCAATACCTGCGGGAATTTCATAATTTCCTTTACTGGTTTGCAGGGTTTCGATTCCCTTGCTCAGGATTGATAGTTGAGGTCCAAAATTAAAATTACCCCTTACGCCTGCGTCACCAGAACCTGAAAACTTCATCATAAGAGGGAGGTTAATATATTGCAGATCGATCCTCCGGGTACCTGCAACTTCTTTTGCCGTATTAATCACATTATAAATTTGTCCCTGATTGGAAAGGATGGATTCCAGTTGAAGACCGAATTTTTTACCCATGTCCACACCGATATTGAAACCGATGGGCGCAGTCTGATACGTGTAGGTTGAGCTGTAACGTGGGTCTTCGCTCAGCCCTTTATCCAGCACAAAGGTGGCATTGTAGCCCGTTGTAACACCAAGGTGCAGCTGGGCTTTAACCACAGATGCCGTGACTATGAGTACAACAATCAGGGTAGATGATTTTAAAAGCATATAAAAGATTTTAGCTTTATTTCGCCAATATCGAATTAAGTAACCAACTTCAGAATCAGATTTCAAAATAATTCCAACAACATCAGTTAGAAATTACTAATGTACTGATCCGTTTCATACCTGTCAGTTACTTTCTATCTTGCCGAGTCATTTCATAAAACATGTGCGGAATTACAGGTGTATTTGCTTTTAATCTGATTGGAAAGTTCAACATGATCCATGTTACAGCAGCCACCATGGCACTGGAAAAGCGTGGACCCGACTTTCAGGATATTCACCTCGATGAATTTGTGGCATTGGGGCATCGCAGGTTATCCATCATTGATACGAGCAGCATCGCCCATCAACCCATGTGGGATGAAACCAGGCGTTATTGCATTATTTTTAACGGTGAGATTTTTAATTATCGTGAACTTAGAAAGGAACTGGAATCTCAAGGCATTCAATTCATTTCTCAATCTGATACAGAAGTCTTGCTGAATCTTTTCATCCGGTACGGAGCTGACTGCCTTCCCAAACTGAATGGTTTTTTTGCTTTTTGTATTTATGACAAACGGGAGCAGACTTTTTTCCTGGCCCGTGACCGGTATGGAATCAAGCCACTGCTTTATCTATTCGATGAAGATAAATTCCTGTTTGCCTCTGAGATGAAATCTATACTGGAATATGGTATTGATAAAGAACTTGATTACACTTCACTTCATACTTATCTTCAACTAAACTATATACCTGCTCCGGATACCATTTTCACACACGTGAAAAAACTGATGCCCGGTCACTATCTTAACGTTGGCAGAAGGAAGATTGAAAGCCATTGTTATTATTCAATTCCGGTTGACAAGAATTACGAGACTCTGGTATCCTATGACGAGGCAAAAGAAAAATTAAAAACATTGCTGGAAGATTCCGTGCAACGCAGATTAGTTGCTGATGTCCCGTTGGGTGCCTTTCTCAGTGGCGGCATCGACTCATCGGTAATCACTGCGTTGGCAAGCAAACACAAATCTGATCTCCACACCTTTTCCATCGGGTTTCGTGACGAAAAATTCTTTGACGAGACAGCGTATGCCAGTCTGGTAGCAAAGCATTTCAAAACAGAGCATACCGTCTTTTCACTTACCAATGATGATTTGTTTGCCCATGTAAATTCCGTACTTGATTATACCGATGAACCGTTTGCCGATTCATCCGCCATCAATGTATATATCCTTAGCAAAGAAACGCGAAAGCATGCAACTGTTGCGTTGTCAGGTGATGGTGCCGATGAAATGCTGGCAGGATATAATAAACATGCAGCCGCTTACCGGATGATGCACCGTGGCTGGAAAGAAAATATGGTATCAGCACTGGCTCCTGTATGGGATGCATTGCCGAAATCCAGAAACAGTTCTGTGGGTAATAAATTCAGACAGTTGAAACGCTTTGCTGTTGGTATGAAACTAAACAGCCAGGAACGTTACTGGCAGTGGGCAGGTTTTGCCAGGGAAGCAGAAGTAAACGCATTATTTTCAGAGACCTCACGTTCAAAATTTCAACAGCAGGAATACGAAACCAGAAAAAAAGAACTGCTTCGGGCCATTCCTGAAAAGGAAACCATGAATGATATTCTGCTCACCGATATGCATCTTGTGCTTGCCAACGATATGCTGACAAAAGTTGATTTGATGAGCATGGCCAACGGACTGGAAGTGCGTGTTCCTTTTCTGGATTATCAGGTTGTGAATTTTTTATTCAGTCTTCCGGATGATTACAAAATCACCAGCTCAATCAGGAAAAGAATTCTACAAGATGCATTTAAAGATATACTTCCTCAAAAATTATATAACCGACCGAAGAAAGGATTTGAAGTTCCTCTTTTGAAATGGTTTAGGAAGGAAATGAAATCATTGATTGTGGATGATCTGCTTTCTGAAAAGAATATTACTGAACAAGGTATCTTCACTTATTCAGAAATAGCAAAACTCAAGCACCAGCTATTTTCATCCAATCCACAGGATGTACATGCCCGCATATGGGCATTGATTGTATTTCAATGGTGGTGGAGAAAATACAATAAATGATTTTCAAGCTGTATCAGCGAGGTAAACGTTTATCCGTATATCTGGTTAAGCAATCCTGCTATTCTTACACCTGCCTGTAACATACGGGTGCGCGCAAGCGAAAAGTATTTATAGGAATACCGATAACCAAGATTGCCACCACCTATATCATATACCTGAAGCCGGCCATCCATCGATTCCCTGGCCCATTCTCGTACAGAAGCAGATTGCCATTTTTTTATTGTATCCTTATCTGGATTGCCCAATGATTCCGCCAGTTCGGTATAGCTCAGCTTTGTATCATCAATCATTTCGCTATCCCATACCCGGTGAAGGTTAGAATCATTTCTAAACCATTTTACCCGCACATCATTTCCTCCTTTATCACCTGGCTTGCCTACATGTAAAGGTTGATGAACATCACCTGCCATGTGAATAAGCATCTTCAGGTATTCTGTTTCCTCTTTCGGAGTCAGCTTTCCAGATTGTAATTCCTGCACCAACTTTTCGATCATCATAATCACTTTTCCATCCGGGTTACTCTCCACATCTTCGTACTTTCCTCCATCAGGTATAGTAGTCCAATGCCAGTCGTTGGTGTAATTATAGGTTGAATCTGATTTGATATCATCCATCCACGTGCTTGCCATGGCGAGCGATTCCTGATTCAGAATTTGCCTTACCCGCTTCTTTGCCCTGGCTGTCAAATACTTTTCTGCAACCAGGCCGGTAGCACGATGTCCGGTGGCACCCCATCCAAAACTTTCAACTATAAAAAGGAAGCAAAGCAATACTAAAACCGGTTTTTTCATGTGTTAATTTTATTTTTTTAAAGTTTGGCCAAATGGAATTCGCTCAGATTAACATACCGTTGGATAAAGTGATCTTTATGCTCATTTCATACATAATTTTTAAAGAATGCAATATTGAAATTTTCGATGAGATTAATGTTTTCAAAGGAAGATATAAAGGTTAAATTTGGTTTAAATGATATGGAAAAAAAGGTAAAACTTGCCGCTCTGCTCGTTGCCAATCAGTTGGATTTGAAAGGAATCAAAACCTTCCTTGAACTTAAGCCGTTGGCTGATACCTCATCCGAACTCTTCTATAATTTCGGACCTGATAAATATCAGTATTATTTCAACTACGGTGTTGTGGTCTTCTCAAACCATACCGATGAGGAAATCAAACTGGCCATAAAAGCCATTCTGGCATACCTTAGAAATCCTTCCATCAACTGGCTCCGCGATGATCATGAAATAGAAGTGAAAGAAGGAGAAATGGTGTTTGAGTTTAATCAGGTAGTGGTAGATCACCTGGATTTAAAAGTGTTTCGAATTGCAATGTTTAACATTGCCCAATCCGTTGCACTTGATCATTATCATGCGGTAACTGAAAACCTGCTCACCGAAATCCGGGGTTTTACAAATCATCTTGAATCAACCGGAAAACTCAGCATCAACAGGCGGAACATGCTGAAGTTTATTGGCAAAGCTCTCAACACAAAAAACGATATAGCCGATAATATCTACATTTTCGATGCGCCCGAACTGGTCTGGGATGATGAATATCTGGACCGGCTTCATAAAGGGTTAATGAAACATTTTGATCTGCGGGTGCGCTTCAGTGAAATTGAATATACGTTACGTATTATTGAGGATAACCTAAGTGTCTTCCGTGAAATTTCCAATCAGCGCGAAAGCAGTATACTCGAATGGATCATCATACTCCTGATTTTAGTGGAGGTTTTTGATTTATTCATTTCAAAATTTTTTTAATATGAACAGGATAAGGTCATGGGTGCGGGCCTTTTTTGGTTTTTCGCGAAATGAAACCAATGCATTTCTACTTCTTCTGCCGCTTGATGTTTCTCCTTGTTTTTATGGTGCCCGCATACAAGACGTACTTTACACACCAACAGAAAGATTATACGAATGAGAAAAAATTACTTGACAGTTTGATTGCCCGCTGGGAAGACCAGAAGAAGGAAGACAGCCTGATCACAGACGGTGACCTATTCATCTTTTTGCGTTTAACCCGAATACAGCAACAAAAGACGATTTGGTGAGCCTCGGATTTTCATCGTATATGGCAAGCAGGCTTGAAAACTATCGCAATAAAGGAGGTAAATTCATTATCAAATCTGATCTGCTGAAATTATATGGCATGGATACAATGCTTTATTCAACCTTGCACTCATGGATTGAATTGCCTGAAGAAAAGCCTGTTAAAAAATTTGAAGAAAAGCAAATCACAGCAACCACCCCAAAACTGACTAAAGAAAAATTCGATCTGAACCAGGCAGATTCATTACAATTTATTTCTGTTTATGGAATTGGAAATAAACTTTCTGCCCGCATCATAAAGTACCGTAATCTGTTGGGAGGATTTATTTCGAGCAACCAATTGAATGAGAGTCTATGGACTTGATACAGTAGTGATTTCTGAGATAAATAAAATAACATTCATAGAGAAGATTTTAAACCTAAAGGCCTCGAAATAAATACCGCTTACCGAAAAAGAACTTGCGGCACATCCCTATATTAAATACAATGTGGCGAAAGCCATAACTGCTTATCGATTTCAACACGGCAATTTTAAATCCATTGAAGATCTTACTAAAATAGCCATCATTGATCAAGCCCACTTTTGAAAAAATAAAACCTTATCTTTCTATAAATCCTTAGAGTGAACAGTACTGATCAATCAAAAAAATTACTGCATACATACCTGCGCAGGCTCACCAATCTATCAGGTAACAACCGTTCTCTTTTTCTTCCACGACTTGTGGGTGATCAGTTTATTGATATCCAGGAATTAAGTCAGCTCAATGGTGAAAAGGCATTCACCATAATGGAAGCACTGATTTCTGAAAAGTTCAAGACGATTTGCCCGCTGGCAGACCCAAGAATGGAAGCATCGAATATCGTAAGTCTGAAGCTGAAAAAACTGAAACGCATTGATCAGTTCATTTTTGAAGAGCGTGGTGCCAGGGACTTACACGTAGGATGGCCCTTTGTAGAAGGAAAATTCAATGATGGTACTGCAGTAAGATGTCCTCTGCTATTTTTTCCAGTTACCCTTACCACCATTGGCAATCAATGGGTTTTACAGCCGCGCAAAGATGCAGGAATCACATTCAATAAGTCATTTTTACTTGCGCACGCCTTTTATAATAAGTTGAAAGCAAATGAAATATTAATAGAAGAAACCTTTGAAGATGCTGATCGTGAGAGCATAGCGTTTCGTACATGGTTATATGAATTGCTGAAGCAAAAGTGAATTTGACATTAACTTCAACACAGATAATTATCGCGATGAACTTACCCCATTCACCAACTATAAAAGAGAAGAATTTGAAGCAGGTTTAAAAAACGGAGAACTAAAATTATTTCCCAACGCAGTGCTGGGTATTTTTCCGCAGGCGGGTTCTTACCTGGTGCCTGATTACATACACCTGATCGAAGAAAATGGAATTCAGGATCTCGAAGAATTTTTCCATCAGCGGACTGCCACACTGGAAATACCAGCATCCCAGAACTTTCACACGCTGGTGAAGGAAGAGAAAATGTTTACAGTATTTCCACAGGATATCTGGCAGGAAAATGCATTGAAGGCTGCAAGCCTTGGTCATTCATTCGTTGTGCAAGGACCACCCGGAACAGGCAAATCGCAACTCATTTGTAATTTGATCAGTGACGCCATGGCTTCTGGCAAACGTGTACTGGTGGTGTGTCAGAAACGAGCTGCACTGGATGTGGTTTACAACAGAATGAAAACCCACCAGCTCAGCGAATATCTTGCACTGGTTCATGACTTTAAAAATGACCGCAAAGATATTTATGACAAACTTGCGAGTCAGATTAGAAAATGTGGATACCTACAGATTAAAAAATATCAGCCTGGATGCCATTCAACTGGAACGGCAATTTACACGGAGCCTCTCATCGCATTGATGCGATTATTGAAGAACTTGGTACCTTTAAAGAAAGTCTATTTGACGAATCAGAATGTGGAGCCAGCATAAAAGAACTTTATCTGCAATCGAAGATCCAACGGAAGATGTTATTTCCATCAAACAGGAATTTTCTCAATTCAAATTTGATGACCTTTCACATTTTCTTCGCAAACTTAAAATTTATCTGCATCATGCCTCGAAATTCAGAGTGTCAGATTATGCCTGGAAAGACCGAAAATCATTTGCTTCGTTTTCATCAGGTGATTTATATGCCATCTAGTAAAGCTGTTGAAGAAGTTAATAAATTCTTTACACAACTTACGGTACAGCTTCAATCCAGCTTTAATACCACACTGGATTGGGAACAATGCGAAGTGCTGCTCTCGAGAGAACAGGAAGCCGACTGAAATGAAAGCATTGCTGAACAGTGAGGACGTGTATCAGTATTTTCAAAGGATGGTGTCCAGAACAGGATGAAGAAACAAGTTCTTTATGGCTATCAAATCTTGAAAAGAACATCATGAACTGCTTTGATGGCGTTGGTCCTGAAGTTCACACAATCTCTTCACAACTGGGTGTGCTTCAAAATGCGCTATACAGAACCATGAAAGCAAGAAAAAGTCTGATTGGCCTAATCCGCTGGGAATTATTTTCAAAGGATAAATTCTTAATCAAACGAACACTGGTTTCCAACGGCCTTACAGACAATAAAGCCGGATTCAAAATACTTGAGAAAAAACTGGATAACCGGCTTAACCTTGAACATAACCTGTCGAAAATAAGAGCTAAGCACTGGCTTCACGAAGTTGCCTGAAACACTGAATCAAAAAGATTATATTCTATGGTTTGCCGATCAGCATTTTGCGCTCAAGGCCAAACTGAATTTCAGTGAGCTTCGGTGGCTCAAAACATTTATCGACCCTGCAACGCATTCACTGCATGAGTTCATTCATAAAATCAACCAGTTGTATTCCATCCTGAACCCGATACATGACTATAAATTCAGATGGATCAACTATTTGACACCTTTGCAAATCAAACACATTACCCAGTCACCCGATGAGGTTCAGAACCTTATTCAATCACTGAAAGGTGACTTTGATGCATTATGTGAATTTGATTCCCTTGATGAAAGCCTGAGCGCAGACGAGAAATCGATTATCAACAGGTTACATGATCAGACTCAAAGCTGGGAAGACGAAAAACTAAAACAACTTTTTTTAAACAGCCTTCGGTTAGCATGGATTGATCATCTGGAAGCCAAACATCCGGCATTACGCATGGTATCGTCTGGAAAAATCCAAATGCTTGAAAATGAACTGCGGGACCTTCATCGCGAAAAGCAAAATATAAGCGAAGAGATTGTGTTATTGCGGGCACGCGAAAAAGTGGTAGATGAAATAAAATTCAACCGGCTCAATAACCGGGTCACCTATCGGGATTTGCTGCATCAGGTAACAAAAAAGAAAAAGATCTGGCCCATACGAAAACTGGTTTCGGAATTTGAAGAAGAGATTTTCAAATTGGTTCCGTGCTGGCTTGCCTCACCCGAGTCAGTCTCTGCCATCTTTCCTATGGCCAATCTGTTCGACCTGGTGATCTTTGATGAAGCATCACAATGTTTTGCCGAGCGCGGTATACCTGCTCTCTATCGGGGCAAGCAAGCCATCATTGCAGGAGATGCCATGCAGCTACGGCCCGGGGATTTTTATCAATCGCGCTGGCAGGATGAGGAAGAAGATCACCCAGATGCGGAAGTTGATTCCCTTCTTGAACTAACGGGAAGATATCTGATGAATGTTCAGTTGCGCGGACACTATCGCAGTAAGTCACCAGCACTCATTGATTTTTCAAATCGGCATTTTTACAATGGAAGTTTGCAATTCCTTCCAGATCTGTCATGCAATCAACAAGAAAGAGCCCGCCTTGATCTATGAAAAAATTGAAGGTGTATGGGAAAACAATTCAAACCTTGCCGAAGCAAACCATATTGCAAGAAAGGTTCTGCAATTAACCCGTGAGAATCCTACACTGGAAATTGGTATTGTAACCTTTAATTCTCCACAACAAGCGCTTGTCCTGGATGTGCTTGAAGATACGTTTCGCGAAGAAGAACAGTCATTGCCTGAAAGTATTTTCGTAAAAAATATTGAAAACGTGCAAGGTGATGAACGTGACATTATTATTTTTTCGGTAGGCTATGCCCCTGATAAAAAAGGAAAGGTGAATGCACAATTCGGAAGTCTTAACATTGCAGGTGGTGAAAACCGACTGAATGTTGCCGTGAGCCGCGCCCGGGAAAAAATAATTGTCATCACCAGTTTATGGCCTGATCAACTGAATGTTGAAAATACATTGAATGCCGGACCTAAACTTCTTAAAAGCTATCTGCAATTTGTACTCGATACGTCACAAGGAAACTTTGTGGTTGATGTGCCGGCTGCGGATCAAAATAAAAATACCATCTGTCTGAAAGAAGAAATCAAAAAGTGGGCGTTGGTAAAATGGCCCGAATATCAACTGGAAGAAAATCGTTTTCCTTACTTTGACTTCACCGTGAAAAAAGGAGAGCGCCAGGTAGGTGCTCTCTTTACGGATGATAACTTATATTTTCAAAGTCCTTCGGTAAAAGCAGATCACGTTCTAACACCGCAACTGCTGGAACTTAAAAACTGGCCTTATGTACGCGTATACAGCCGCAACTTCTGGCAAGACCCCGATAAGTTCTTTAATGAGGTAAGTAAGTTGCTTAATCAGTAGTTAAAATCAGTTGCGATAATTCAATGCTGGTGGGCGATCGCCAATCAATGATTCGTATTTGAAATTTTCTCCTGTGCGGCTTTTCAATTCCTTCCATGCCGCATTGATGGTTGCCGGATTTGAAAAAACATCAATGATAGAAAGCGCCATCGTCTTGGCTGCCATCATCATACCTTTATTTCCTATTGAAGTGCCGCCTGCTGCCACGGCCTGCCAGCTGTGTGCTGCCGTGCCCGGCACCCATGTTGCTGTAGTAAACCCTGCCGTAGGAACAACCCAGCTTACATCACCCACATCGGTGGAGCCACCCGATAACAAATCAACCCCGCTAACGGTACTGGTAGAAGAAAGCGGTGGCGGTGACGATGTAAATGTGGTTTGAATTTTTTCAGCAAACACTTTCTCTTCCGGTGTATAGGTATATCCACCTACAGCGCGCAAATTAGTATCCATTACTTTTGCCAGTGTTTCATTAGGCAATAAGTCATACACGCCACCGGTTATCTCCCACTCTACTTTTGTATCGGTGCCCAGCGCTGCACCTTGTGCCGCGCGTGTTAGTCGTTCCCACATATCTTTTACTTCGGTGCGTTTTGGATGACGCACGTAATAATATACTTCCGCGAAAGCGGGAACAACATTGGGTGCCTCGCCTCCACGCGTAATTACGTAATGAATGCGCGACTCTTGTGTAACATGTTCACGCATCATGTTTACCATGTCATTCATGGCCTCTACGCCATCAAGCGCAGAGCGACCTCGTTCAGGTGATGCGGCTGCATGTGCTGCAATTCCGGTAAACCGAAATTTTCCGGTCTTGTTCGCCAGTGAGTTTCCGGCACTGGCATTATTCTGTGCACCAGGATGCCAGTGGAAAACAACATCCACATCGTTGAATAATCCTTCGCGCACCATATACACTTTTCCTGAACCACCTTCTTCAGCTGGCGTGCCATAGAAACGTATGGTGCCTTGCTTCTTGTTAGCAATGAGCCAGTCTTTTACTGCAATAGCAGAAGCCGATGAAGCCGTACCAAAAAGATGATGACCACAGGCATGCCCGGCAGTGCGACCTTCTGCTTTTTTTATTTCCGGTACTGCATCCTGCGAAACACCCGGCAATGCGTCAAACTCGCCAAGTATTCCAATCACCGGTTTACCTGATCCATAACTCGCTACAAATGCGGTTGGCATTCCAGCAACTCCTTTCTCAATTTTAAATCCTGCCTGACTGAGTGTTTCCTGCAGGAGTGCAGAACTTTTTGTTTCCTGATAACCCACTTCGGCATATTCCCAGATTTTTTTTGCTATCGCAGAATATTTATCGTAACCGGCATCAATGGATTTTACAACATCTTCTTTGGATTTCTGACCCACTGCGATGAAAGGCATCATCACCAGAAATAGAATAACAACTTTCATGAATCAATATTTAATATCAACGTAACTAAACTATTTTATCTGCCCCTCCGCACCCTGATACCTACGACTGGACTTACATAATCAAAGCTTTCGGAAAAATCTGAATGAAATTTTATATCTCCATAAACACTGAAAAACCATACGTCACGACCAAGATCAATGCCATGGGTAACATACTCTACCCGCACCAGTAAATTTACGCCTGTTGCAACATTTGATTGTTCTCCTTCAGAATTAGTATACAGCCTGGTTCCGGTTTGAAGTCCGCCTCCCACGTAGGTTTGAAACACAAATGGCTTATAAACCGTGAATACCGGATGCAGATAATTAAGATCAAAACGTAGTCCTCCCTTTACCCATTTTCCACCGGCATATACTTTGTCGTTGGCCAGTTCAAGCATGTTTTCCTTGCCTATACCCAATTCCCACACGCCATAAGTTGCCAGGGAGGAATTGTTCTCATTAAAAAATCCCCTGAAGTATTGAAGGTTAAAACCCGTTGGCTCAAATGCCTGCACCCCAATGCCAAAACTAGGACCGCCTCTATACCTCTTGGATGACTGACTAAAAGAATTAATACAGATGAGCAAAAAGAATAGAGTCAGTAAACGCATAACAAAAAATGTGGAGTCAAGATATGGAATGAGGATTCCAAAAGCAATTACAAATCCACGCACATATCATAACCGAAAGTACTAATTGGCAAATGAAACTGAACCGGGCCTACCGGGTTGGTTCCATCGTCTCAGCATGCTGGCTTAAGTCGAGCCCCAGACGTTCGTCATCGGGTGATACACGCATGTGTGTGATCATGCTGGTTATTTTAAAGATCAGATATGATCCTCCAAAAGTAAATACACCTACGATCACCAGTGCAATCATATGAAATTTGAATGTGTCAAACTCTCCATAAATAAGTCCAACGTCTTTGGCAAACACAGCCGTTAAAATCATTCCTGTAATTCCACCCAGACCGTGGCAAGGAAATACATCGAGGGTATCATCCAACGAAGTCTTTTGTTTGTAGTACACAGCCAGGTTGCTCACGATAGCTGCAACGAAACCGATGAATATACTCTGGCCGAGGTTAACGAAACCTGCTGCCGGTGTTATCGCGACCAGGCCTACTACAGCGCCAATACATGCGCCCATGGCAGAGATTTTTCTGCCTACCAATGCATCAAACATAACCCAGGTAATCATGGCTGAAGCGGATGCCATGTTGGTCGTTGCAAATGCCTGAACAGCCAAACCATTAGCAGCCAATGCTGATCCAGCATTGAAACCAAACCAGCCAAACCACAACATGCCCGTGCCAAGAATGATGAATGGAATATTGGCAGGATGATGTTCCTTGTTTTCACGCTTGCCAAGCATGTAAGCTCCAGCCAAAGCAGCAAAACCTGCCGACATATGCACTACGGTACCTCCGGCAAAATCCAATACTCCCCACTGTCTTAAAAACCCATCGGGGTGCCAGGTCCAATGCGCCAGGGGACAATAAATCAACAATGAGAAAAGGCACATGAAAATTAAATACGAAGTAAACTTTACACGCTCGGCAAAACTACCGGTGATCAATGCCGGTGTGATGATGGCAAACTTCAGTTGAAACAAGCGCAAACAACAGAAATGGAAATGTAGGTGAAAACGCAGGATGTGGATTGAGTCCAACATTTTTAAAGGCAAAGTATGTTCTTGGATCTCCGATAATGCCACCGATGCTATCACCAAATGCTAAACTGAATCCAACCAGATACCAGAGTAAACTGATTACACCGAGCGCAATAAAACTTTGCAGCATGGTGGAAATTACATTTTTGAAACTCACCATGCCGCCATAAAAGAATGACAAACCGGGAGTCATAAAAAGCACAAATGCAGTGGCCACGATCATCCACGCTGTGTCGGCCTTGTCAATAGTATCAGCGGCATCACTGATAGGGTTTCCGGAGTTGAACAATACAAGGAGTTGAAGAATAACAAGAATTGCAAAAATGACGATCCAGCGGGTTTTAGGTCTGCTCATGGTAGGTAGATGGGTAGAATGAGCACCAAATTTCGATTAAATGGGTATAAAAAATACCTATTACTTATAAAATTTTAATGAAAACGTTTTCAATAGGATAAATTCAAACCCTAACTATCGTTATATAAGTTACTTTCTGGATTTTTTCCCCTCAAGTATCTTCCTATCTAAAGCAATCCCGGCCCTTCCACGGGCTCTAAAAATCCACTGCACGTTCTTTCCTGTAATCAATGATGCATAGGAAGTTACCGCCAGCGAGTCGACACTGATGGCCATTTTTTGGCCTGTCTTCCCCTTAGCAACGCCTTGTTCAATCAATCTTGGCAAGCCCCTTAATTCTTCAGTGATATCTTTTTTAACGGTATCGGCCAGAATAGCAATTAATTTATCATGCATCATCCAATCGGCTGTATTCAGTAATGCTGCTTCGGTGTTCAAATCATAGCGAAGATTTCGTAAGCCCACCACCTGGGTAAGCGTATCAAAGTAAGGCTGAGCCCTTAAGTACACCTTGCCTTTTATTGCCCCCTTCACGCGCATCATCAACGCCAATTCATGTTCACTCCCGTAGAATTCAGCATCACGTATGCCAATAGTATAAGACTGATAGGTGTAAGAGATTTTTTCAATATTGTTATTTGTGAGGTCATTCAATTTATCGTAAGGAAGCTTCGCCATCACAAATAAGTCAAGCGACTCATCCGCTTTGTCGGCATATTTATGTTTGGGAAGTGGTGCGATCTGATGAGCTTCCGGTTCTTCAAACCAGGAATAGACTTTCGCTTTCAGCGTAACCATTCCCGAAATATTACCGTCTGTATTGGTGTTCCATCGCGACATTAACTCTTCGGCATGAGCAGATAAGCCGATCTGCGGTTTCGTTTTCTTGAGCACAATTGGTTTCTGAATATCGTTCCAGATTTTCTCTACTATTTTTCTCGTGTCGAGCACTTGATGAGCAATGCTATCAAAGCGATGGGTGATCTTGTCTTGATTTTTTTCAAGGTAGGAATCGGCAATCTTGCGCAGATTAACATTAACAAATGCTATCCGGATGGACGGCTCCTCTTTCCATACAATGGTATCCAATGAGGTGGTCGAATTAATTCCCCAACGACTATCCAGAAAAATTTTTGATTTTAATTGAAGAACAACCCTTGCAGTAATTGGCTTCTCATTTTGAATTCGAATACCTGCCGCCTTTGTCTTGAAACGGAAACCTATACGCAGCGGAACATAGGCTGATAACTCGCCCGGATTCCAGGCAAAGCGAATTAAGTCTGTGCGTTCTAACTCCAGATAAATACTATCCCTTTTTTTCTCACCAACCGGCAGCCATTCCTGAACAAAAATTCCTTTTAATTTAGTATTGACCATTTTCTCCAGGTCCTTAATCTGAAATTCGATGGGAATCCGAATCGTGGATACAGGCAAGACAAGCGTGGAGTCCAATGTAGAGCGAACAGGCGCTGCCGGTCTAATGGGCTTATTAGAAAAAATAATACCACACGCCACCTCCCGTCAGCATGATGATCAACATTACCACCAGGATGTATTTTCTCATTTACCTTTTGTCATCACTTTATTTTCAATCGTCAACATGCACATAGCTTTACGTTTTGAAAATACCTACTTTCCGAAATAAATTTCTAACCCATGAGAAAGATATTTTTGATTGTTAGCCTATTTGTCACTACGAGTCTATTGGCGCAGGTTACAAAAGCACCTGAGATAAAGGAAGGTGACGGTCCCTATACCCAACTCATCATTCGTGGGGTTATGATGATAGATGGAACCGGTGCACCTCCGGTAGGTCCGGTTGACATTGTTGTGAAGCAAAACCGAATTGTAAATATTGTAAGTCTCGGACTCCCAACACCGGGAATGTCGAGCAGTTCAAACAGACCGAAACTGGATACGGGTGGTAAAGAACTCAACTGCGAGGGGATGTATCTGATGCCTGGCTTTGTGGATATGCACGGACATATCGGTGGCAGACAGGCACCCATTGCCGAATATGTTTTCAAACTCTGGATGGCGCATGGTGTAACCACAATAAAGGAACCAGGCTCGGGCAATGGTGTGGATTGGGTGCTCGATCAAAAAGTAAAAAGCGAAAAAAATCTAATCACCGCACCTCGTATCAAGGCGTATGTAACCTTTGGTTCAGGAGCGAAAGAACCTATTCGCACACCTGAACAGGCCCGTGCCTGGGTAAATGAAAATAAAACGAAGGGTGCGGATGGAATTAAATTCTTTGGTGCAGCACCTGATATTATGGACGCAGCCATTCGTGAAAACAAAAGGCTTGGCTTGCGGTCAACCAGTCATCATGCACAATTAGGAGTTGCCCGCTGGAATGTTTTCCATTCCGCCAGAGCCGGCATGACCTCTATGGAACACTGGTATGGTTTACCAGAAGCCATGCTGGAAAATACTACCATTCAGGATTATCCGCTTAACTACAATTACTCCAACGAGCAACATCGTTTTGAGGAAGCAGGAAAATTATGGAAGCAGGCAGCCGCTCCGTATTCACCAAAGTGGAATGCATTGATGGACTCGCTTCTTAAATTCAATTTCACACTCGATCCGACCTTTAATATTTACGAAGCTTCACGTGATCTGCACAGAGCCCGCAGGCAAGAGTGGCATGAGCATTATACACTTCCACAACTGTGGGCGTTCTATCAACCCAGTCGTGTTGCACACGGATCCTACTGGTTTTCATGGGGAACGGAACAGGAAGTTGCGTGGAAAGAAAACTACCGCTTATGGATGACCTTCGTTAATGAATATAAAAACCGTGGTGGCAGGGTAACGGTTGGCACCGACTCAGGATTTATTTTTCAGTTATATGGTTTTTCATTTGTAAGAGAAATGGAATTATTGCGCGAAGCAGGATTTCATCCACTGGAAGTTATTCGCTCCGCTACCTTGTATGGTGCACAGGCATTGGGTATGGATAAGGAAATCGGCTCTGTTGAAATTGGTAAGCTGGCCGACTTTGCCATTACTGAAATAAACCCTCTCGAAAATCTGCAAGCCCTCAATGGAATGGGTGCGATTAAACTGATGGACGATAATACCGTTAAGCGTGTGGGTGGTGTGAAATATACCGTGAAAGATGGTATTGTATACGATTCAAAAAAGTTGCTGGAAGATGTGAAGAAAATTGTTGACCAGGAAAAAGCGAAAGCCGGTTTTGTGCTGAAGCAGCCAGGTATTGATTAAGTAACAGTTGATAACATTAGATTATTCAGGTTCATCAAACTTCAGCAACTCAATGATATGAAAAAAACAACGCGATTTTTAATATTCATCTTAATTATCTCTGGTTGTTCAAATAATTCTGAAAAAGCTGAATATGAAGAGCCTGAAATTTACTCGTTACTGGGTGTGGAATATTTCGCCCCTAAAGAAGTAAACCCAAAACTGGAGAGTAATCTGACGGAAGCACGAAAGAATTTTGAAGCTGATCCATCCGAAGAAAATTATATCTGGCTGGGCAGAAGAACCGCCTACCTCACGCGCTACAATGAAGCCATTGAAATTTTCAATGAAGGTATTGAGAAGTTTCCAGACTCATACCGCCTGTATCGTCACCGTGGGCATCGCTACATCTCTCAAAGAAAATTTGATGCCGCCATTGCCGATTTAAAAAAAGCTTCAGAATTGATGCGTGGTACTTCTGTTGAAATTGAACCAGACGGTCAGCCCAACAAATTAAACAAGCCACTCTCCTCTACTCAGTTTAACGTGTGGTATCATCTGGGGCTTGCCCATTATCTCAAAGGGGAGTTTGATCTTGCAGAAAAAGCGTATATCGAATGTATGAATGTATCAGATAATGATGACCTGATCACCGCTACTGTTGACTGGCTGTACATGACTTATCGCAGACAAGGGAAAACAGCCGAAGCTGCAAAACTTCTTGAGAAGATCACAGACACGATGACCATCATTGAAAATGATTCATACCTAAATCGCCTGAATTTATACAAAGGCAATGTTCCGGTTGATTCTGTTTTATCCGTGAGTGATTCAAGTGAAGATGTAGAACTGGCACTGGCAACACAAGGTTATGGTGTGGGCAATTGGTATCTATATAACGGTGACACCACACAGGCAATCAGAGTTTTTGAACGTGTTGTGAATGGAAAGCACTTTTCAGCCTTTGGATTTATTGCTGCAGAAGCCGATCTTGTCCGGTTGAGACACTAGTCCGCCCTTGAATAAGGCTATTCACCAATGATCAAATAATCAGATTGTGGATTCGTAGAAAATCTGATCTTGAACTATATTTTGGTTTTAAATCAGTTATATGAAGAATCTTATCGTTGCTGTTCTATTGATTTCACTTCCGCTATCTGGATTCTCTCAAAAGAAAAAAAATCCTAAAAATATTATCATTATGGTAGGCGATGGTATGGGCGTAGCACAGATTTATGCCGGACTTACTGCCAATAAAGGAACATTAAACCTGGAACGCTGTACCACCGTTGGCTTCCATAAAAACTATGCAAGTGATAAATACGTGACCGACTCTGCCGCAGGCGCTACGGCATTTGCCTGTGGAGAAAAAACCTACAATGGTGCCATTGGTGTAGATGCCAATGGCAATGCTATTCCAACCATTCTGGAAATTGCAGAAAAGAACGGATTGGCAACCGGTCTGGTTTCAACTTGTTCAATCACTCATGCTACCCCGGCATCCTTTATCTCACATCAGCCCTCACGTTCGCTGGATGAAAACATTGCGCTCGATTTTATGAAAACCGATGTAGATGTATTTATCGGTGGTGGACGTAATTTTTTTACCAAGCGTACAGATGGAAAAAATCTTGTTGATTCATTAAAGAGGAAAGGTTATCAGATCGCAAATTCAATAGGTGAAGTTCAGGCGATAAAGTCTGGCAAACTCGCTGCCTTCCTTGCCGATGAACAGCAGGCTAAATTTTCAGCAGGACGAGGCGATGAACTTGTGAAATCTACTGAAACAGCCCTTCAACTTTTAAAGAGTAACAAAAGAGGAATGTTTATGATGATCGAAGGTTCACAGATTGACTGGGGTGGCCATTCAAATGACACGCAATATATCGTTGACGAAATGATCGATTTTGACAATGCTATTGGAAAGGTGCTGGACTTTGCAAAGCAAGACGGAAATACACTTGTTGTGATCACAGCTGATCATGAAACCGGAGGCTTTTCAATAAACGGTGGTGATCTGAAGACCGGAAGAGTGGAAGGAAAATTTACTACCGGTAACCATACGGGTGTCATGATACCTGTATTTGCCTACGGCCCCGGAGCCGAACAGTTTTCTGGTATCTATGAAAACACTGCGATATTCCATAAAATGATCAGCGCCTTTAACTTTAAAAAGAAATAACCGGATAGTAAAAAAGAATTAAATACCCACCGATAAATATTATAACTATGAAGATATGCCTGCCTGTACTTTTCGTTTTGATTCCAGTTATGTTGCCGGCACAATCAAAAAAAAACTCTGATAAACTTCCCGATCAGAATCAGTTTATACTCTTCGATAAAGAGTTTACCTATACCAAGGAGGATGCGGATAACTCCAAGCCAAGCAAGTCGCATTACTATGTATATGGTTATCTGTTGAATCCAGATACTCCTAAAGACTGGACTTCACCGGTTGACTATCGAAACGGAACCGTACACATTCGTTTCGAAGTCATACAAAAACCATCGGGCAATGCACCCACCACCTGGAGTCTCTGCTACATCCCCAATAAGGGACAGGGCAATGGTTATGGTTGCACCAACTCGTCTGTCTATCTCACCGAGGGAGTTTATGAAAAAGATGTTTCCATGACATCGTTCTGGGAAAATGAATCCATCGTATGGTCAGAGGGTATCAAACAAATGGATCTGGTTATCAAAGACGACAGCGGTGGACAGGGACATGCACACAAACGTGCTGATCATGAAAAGTATTTTCCAACAAAAGTGCGCATAACCATGGTTCAAGTAGCAGCAGGTTCAACTTACGATCCGGGCATAATCAAAAGTAAGAAACGTAAATAACGTTACTACATTAAGTATAAAGTTCCCCGCCATTGTTTAAGATTCGGTAGGTATTGCAGATTATATTAACTTTCTATTTCAAATTAATGATCTACTTATGCAAAGGCGCGAAGCAATCAAAGCACTATCAGTAACCGGTGGCATAACCCTTATCGGGTCACCGGTTTTCTCGTTGGAAAAAGAAAAGTCAGCATCGGATAAGTTTAAATATTGTCTCAATACCAGTACGATCAGCGGTCAAAAACCGGGTGTTGAAAAATACATTGACATTGCTGCCAGGGCAGGATATGATTACATCGAGTTGTGGATTGGTGATATAAAAACCTACCTATCCAACGGAGGGTCACTACAAGCTTTGAAGAAGTTACTGGATCATAACAAGATGCCTGTCGCCAATGCCATTGGTTTTGCACCATGGATGGTTGCCAATGATGAGAAGCGTAAAGCTGGCTTTCAACAGATGCGGGAAGAAATGGAAATCATGGCAGCGTTGGGATGTTCGCGTATAGCCGCATCTTCTGCAGGAATTACGGATGCCTCTGAAATTGATTTGATCAAAATAGGTGAGCGCTATGCTGAACTGCTTGCTTTGGGAAGAGAAACCGGAGTGACACCACAACTTGAATTCTGGGGCGCCTCTAAATTCTTTCACATCGGCCAGGCGTTAATGGCAGCAGCTGCTGCGCATGATTCGGGTGTGCGTATCCTTGCCGATGTATATCATCTGTTCAGGGGAAATTCAGGTTTTGAATCACTGAAAATGATCGATGGAAGTGTGATTGAGATTTTTCACATGAATGATTACCCGGGAACAATTGAAAGGGAAAAGCAGGAAGATAAAGATCGTGTGTATCCTGGTGATGGTGTTGCGCCTTTGAAACAAATCCTTACTGATCTGAATCAAATGAAAGGCACAAAGATTTTATCACTCGAATTATTTAACAGAACCTATTGGAGTCAGGATCCGTTGCTGGTAGCGAAAACGGGTCTGGATAAAATGAAAAAGGCAGTTCAGTTGATTAAATAAAATCTTGCAGAATATTTATTGCGACTCTGCCTCACGATGTCGCGAATCCAATCACACTGATTATTTGTGATGTGAAAAACCTTCTTTGTATAATTCTTTCATGACTTCAATTTTCAAACTGTCGTCCTGAAAGGCCCACGTTGAAAACATCATGATGCCGGTGGATGGCTTTGAAGTTCCTTGAATCATTACGTTGCGGAAATCTTCAGGAGTGATCCTTACCGGCTCATCACTGGCCTGCACAATAGGCCAGATGGCTGCACCTTTTCCGCCAGGAGAAATGATTTCTTGCTGTAACCAGGTCAGATACTCTCCCACCCATTCTTGTTCTCTTTCCATGCGACCATGGTACAACATCGGAGAAAGTACGTCTGCCTCTTTATATAACGCAGCCATGTCGAGACCTAAAATCCGATATTCCGCATTGTCAAAATCAGAGGGATACCATGGGCAATAATATACGCCAACTTTTAGTTCAGGATTATGTGCCTGCGCGATCTTTTTGAAGTCCCTTACCCAACCTGTGATTACATCACTGCGCCATTTCCTCCACACTTCATCATGTTCTTTTAATATCCACGAAGCTTTTGTTTTCGTGTCACCTTCGGGAAGTGTCAGGTTGCCGGATGTGGAGAAGTCATTCAAACAATGCGGGCAAAAACAAGTCTCTGGTAATATCGGATCGGGAGTTTCAAACTGCGCATGCCAGTGAACATAGTCAAGCCACACACCATCAATTTTTAAATCAGTGAGTAAGGTTACCAATTGTTCTTCACGGTATTTTTTAAAATCCGGGTTGGATGGACAAATCCCCATAAACCAGTCTGCCTGCGGAGATCGGGTTCCATCTGAATCGATCGGCCAGGCCGACTGATCTGTTTCAAGGAATTCTTTACCATTCAGCAGCGGAAATTCGGCATATACTTTTATGTTCTGGTCATGTGCATTCTTAATCAGCTCAGGTGTTAGAGTTGCCTTATGAACAAAGATTGAATTTATGCCAAGTTCGGTAAGTGAATAACCTTTGTTTAACAAAACTTTAGGGTCTCCATAAATTCCTTTTACCATTTCCTGATTTGATTGCGGTGGTGCGCAACTTGTCAGGATAAGAGATATGGTCACCATACCTATACCAATTTTCATAGCTGTTTATTTAAAAAAAATTATACAATTATCCACTTCAGTATTGCTGTCCAAATTACAAACAAGCATCAAAATCATCTTTATATCAGAAAGCAAAAAGTATTTTATAAATTGCAGCGTCTTTTGGCCTCGTAGTTCAATGGATAGAATAGAAGTTTCCTAAACTTTTGATACAGGTTCGATTCCTGTCGAGGCTACAATTACAATATAAAATGCTAATTATTAAATTGTTAGCATTTTTCATTTTATGGGTATTGATTTAGGAAAAGGTATTCTCAGTCTTCTGCAAACCTGTCTGCCTTTTTTCTGAGTAACCCAATATCGGACGGCACGGCAATATCTGCATAAATGTGTGCCGATAATTCGCGCACGACACCTTTCTTAAACCCCAGTCTTTCAGCAATGGTTTCGCAAAAATCAATCTCATCCTGAATGATACGTCCATCGGCTTTCATCATGCGAATGAGGTAACAGAGATGTTCAAATTTTTCATCCTGCGTCATCACACCAAAACCGTGTATGGGCTCAGGCATTTTGATCATCTCTTCTATTTCTGAAATCGTCAATTGATTTGCTTTCCCAATCATGTGTATAAGTCTTGCCTCCCTGGCTTCAATGATGCGGTCGATTGCGGCAAGATTGATGAGAACGTTCAGTTCATACTTGCTGTCGAATAACATATTCATGAATGGTTAAATGTGTGACAATACGCACTGAAAAAACATAATTAAATTTAACCTTTTTCACCACATTTAAAAATTGCTTACATGGTATTAACCAACAGCAACTAACCTTTCCTTCGGTTTTGCCATTTCACAAGTTCAAACCAGATTACCGATACAAATCCGATACCCATACTCAGCAATAATTCAAGGACATCCGGTTTCTGAAATTCAAAGAACCGGGTAAACGGTGTAACATAAAGCAGCATGCCCGTCAACAAAACCGTGATGGAAATAATCAAGGGAACCAGTTTATTCTTATAACTGGCAGTAGTGATCACCGAATAATAAAATGAACGATTCACAAGCGTAAGAAATACATTGGCTGAAATCAGCGTGATAAATACCATGGTTCTTACCGATGTTTCATCATGTCCGGTTCGTACGGCATATTGATAAATAAACAAAGTGCCCATTGTGATGATAAGTCCTTGTGCAATACTGGTTGTTAATTCGCTCAGATTAAAAAATGTACTGGTGAATGGCCTTGGTTTTTGCACCATCAGATTTTTTTCGAGCGGTTCATTCTCATAGATGATGGAACAGGTTGGTCCCATGATCAATTCAAGAAAAATGATGTGTATGGGTGAAAAAATACTGGGGTATATCCACCCCAGCGCCAACGGAAGAAAGACAATGAGAATGATGGGAATGTGAATGGATATGATGTACTGGATTGCTTTTTTGAGATTAGTATAAATCTTTCTGCCCATAGCCACAGCATCAACCATACGAGCCAGATCATCTTCTATCAGGATCAGTGAAGAAGCCTGCCTTGCAATTTCGGATCCTTTCTTGCCCATAGAGATGCCAATGTGTGCGGCTTTCAATGCGGGTCCGTCATTCACACCATCTCCGGTCATAGCCACAATCTCACCTTTTGCTTTCAATGCATTGATAATCCTCAGCTTCGCCTCCGGAAACATGCGTGTAAATACATGCGTATTCAATACGCAGTCCTCCAGTTCTGATTCGTTCATGGCCATCAGTTCCTCTCCGTTGAGTGTATTTTCAACACCCCTGAAACCCACTAGTTTTCCAATCGTTGTGGCGGTAGCTGCGTTATCTCCCGTGATCATTTTTACACGAATGCCGGCTTTATAGAATGAATCCAGTACTGAATGTATATTCTTCTTTGGCGGATCATAGAAAGCAACGAGACCCACAAACCGGAAAGCATATTGCTGCTGGGTGACATGAAAATCCCTACCTTCAAACTCCGTAACTCCAACACCTAATACCCGATATCCTTCGCTGGCAAATTGATTACCCACCCGGTGCACTTCATCTTTTTCACTCGTAGTTAACTCAGAAACTTTAATCAATGCTTCCGGTGCACCTTTGGCAGCAATGATGCGATGTCCCGATTCACTTTCAAAGACATGCGTCATCATAGGAGGCCGGCCTTCAAGCGGATATTCAAAAATCAATTTATACAATGCACGCTCATCGCTTGCCGTAATACCTGAGTAGGCTTCATGCAAGGCAACTTCCATCGGATCGAAAGGTATCGGTTCGCTGGACCACATCGCAAGACGGATAAGCTCTTTTTCAGATTCACTGCTTACTTCCGATGGCAGCGCAATTTTTTTACTGGCGTGAACATACATCTTTGCCAGCGTCATTTTGTTTTCAGTTATGGTTCCGGTTTTGTCAACACAGATCACCGTAGCGCTGCCAAGGGTTTCAACGGTCTTCGTCTGCTTAACAATAATTCCGAGTTTCATCAGACGCCATGCACCAAGCGCCATAAACGTAGTGAACGCCACGGGAATTTCTTCCGGCAAAATGCTCATGGCCAGTGTAAGCGACTTGAGCAGACTATCCAGGAAATCGCGTGATAAATAAAAATTGATAATCCATACGAAAAGAAAAACGATTACACCTATAAGTGCCATCTTCTTTACGAAGTTGCCAATCTGATTTTGAAGTGGCGTATCTTCTTCTTCGATTTGCCCGATGCTCTTACCGATTTTACCAAGCCTGGTATTACTTCCAATAGTATCAACCCTACAGATAGCGAGGCCACCCATTACTGTTGTACCCTGATAAACCTGGTTATTTTCATCCTGATTTTTACTCACAGGCAATGACTCACCCGTAAGGATCGACTCATTGACAGAGAAATCATTGGATTGAATCACCACACCATCGGCAGGAACAGATGTTCCCTCCCTCACTATCATATGATCTCCAATCACAATTTCCTCACTGGGAATTTCTATCTCCTCACCATCGCGAATGACTTTACTAAAGGGTTGTGTGAGTTTATGTAAAGCATCAATCGCATTGCGGCTACGTGATTCCTGATAAAAAGAAATAGCAGCCACCAGCACAATGGCCGACACCATAAAAATTCCATCTCCGGTTTCTCCGCTTATAAAATAAATTGCTGATGCCGCCAGTAAAAGCAAGAACATCGGTTCTTTAATCAAGCTCTTCGCAGCAATTAAAAAACCATTTTCTTTTTTCTGATCTGTTTTATTCTGGCCATGCCTGGCCCGCGACTCTAGTACTTGATGACTGGTTAAACCTTTCGTTTGTAATTTATAAGAAGTCATTACTACCCGAATTGATTTATTTCATTGATTAATCGCATCCCTCACCATTACTCAAAAACAAATTCTCTACCTTCCACATAATTTGGATAAATCCTAAGATGCTTTTTCTTTACCTCTTCAAAAAGCATTTTTTTCAGCATTTGAATATTTTCCTTGCGGTGCGCAGATATAAACACCACTTTATCGAAACCTTGTTCACGATAATATCCTGCCAGCTCTTCCACCTTCACGGAATCTTCAGTAGTCTCCAGCAGGTCAATCTTATTCAATACCAAGAATGGTGGTGATATCACCGGCACCAAGCTCAGCCAGTGTTTTCTTTACTACTTCAATATGGTTTTCATGAAACGGATGCGAAACATCTACCACATGAAGCAAAATATCAGCTTCACGCACCTCATCCAGTGTAGACTTAAAAGATTCTATCAGATGATGCGGCAGTTTACGAATAAACCCAACCGTATCGGACAATAAAAATGGAATGTCTCCAATTACTACTTTTCTTACCGTAGAATCTACCGTAGCAAATAGTTTATTCTCAGCCATCACGGTCGATTTCGATAATAAATTCATCAGTGTAGACTTGCCCACATTCGTGTAACCGACCAGTGCAACCCGTACCACATTGCTTCGCGACTTTCGTTGTGTTTGTCGCTGCTTGTCTATTTTCTCCAGTTCCTCTTTAAGTAGCGTGATGCGATAACGGATATTTCTGCGGTCAGTCTCGATTTCACGCTCGCCAGACCCGCCCCGTGTGCCTGTTCCACCACGCTGCCGCTCCAGGTGAGTCCACATACGCGTTAGTCTGGGCAGCAGATATTGATTCATGGCAAGTTCCACCTGAGTGCGTGCCTGTGCGGTCTGGGCCCTCATTAAAAAAATGTCCAGAATCAGTAAACTCCTGTCATACACGCGTACTTTGATTTCATGACCCTCAATGGAATTAAATTCCTTTTCAAGATTCCGCAACTGAGAGGGTGTTAAGTCATCATCAAAAATGATATTATCTACATTTTTTTCTGCCACAGTCTGCTTAATCTCCTCGAGTTTACCTTTCCCTACAAAGGTGCGCACATCCGGATGGGGTAATTTTTGCACAAACCTCTTAACCGTTTCTATGCCAGCCGTTTCGGCCAGAAAAGCCAGTTCCTCCAGATGCTCATCAGTTAGTTCAGGCTTGTCTTTTTCAGCCAATGCCACCAAAATCGCTTTCTTCGTTCCCATAATTTACATTGATTCTCAAACTTAGTTGATTATCAGTTGAATTTTGTGGTTGCCTTTTAATATGTAAGCCATCCACATGTTTCTTTCTGAAAAATTTACGATTTTTGATGGAGTTGAAGTTGTCTTAAATCTAACCTATTCCCAAAGTTTTGTAAAAAGCTGCGGGGAGACCATGAAAATGAAATTAGCAATTGTGTTAAACACATCCTGGAATATCTATAATTTCAGGATGAATTTTGTGAAAACCTTACTCGAAAAAGGTTACGAAGTACATACCATAGCACCCCACGATCAATATACACACTTACTGGAAGAAGCGGGCTGCACTCATCACGATGTTACCATGGATAGCCGGGGCGTTAATCCCATTAAGGATACGGCCTTGTTTTTTGAGCTTTATAGCATTTACAAAAAGCTAAAACCCGATGTCATTCTTCATTTTACTATTAAGCCCAATGTGTATGGAACACTGGCTGCATCCATTCTTAACATTCCCACAATAAATAATGTTTGTGGCCTGGGCACGGTTTTTTTGAAGAATAACCTTGTGTCTGTGATTGCAATGACTCTTTATAAAATCGCTTTTTTGTTCCCTAAAAAGGTTTTCTTTCAAAATTCTGATGATTTAAAACTCTTTGTCGATAAAAACCTTATTCCAGAAAGTTCTGCTGATCTTATCCCCGGTTCAGGGATTGATCTCGCTCGCTTTCAACCCATGGAATTCAGGCGAAATAAAGTTTTTACATTTTTACTAATATCAAGACTGATCACCGATAAGGGCATTCTTGAGTATGTGCAGGCCATTGAAAACCTTAAACAAAAAGGATTGAATGCACGATTTCAATTACTGGGTGCAAAAGACCCCGAACATCAAAGAGGGATTCAACTTCCGGTTATTGATCAATGGATTTCTTCGGGCACAGTTGAATATCTGGGCACTACCGATGACGTACGGACCTTTATACAACAGGCAGATTGCATTGTTCTTCCTTCATACCGGGAAGGAACACCACGAACCTTACTGGAAGCAGCCAGCTCATCAAAACCCATAATCGCCACCGATGTACCTGGTTGTCATCATGTTGTGGAAGACAACTATAACGGACTTCTATGTAAAATCAAGAGCGCTGATGACCTGGCAGAAAAAATGGAAAAGATGTCGCACCTGGATGATTTAACGCTGAAAACATTTGGAGAGAACGGTCGCAGAAAAATTGAAATTCAGTTTGACGAAAAATTGGTTATCGACAAGTATCTGAGCGAACTTGAAGCATTCCGTACGGCCGTCTAAAGACGGATTACAAGGCAACAGACCATCCTTATTTATTAAAAATCTGTAACTTCACCCGATAAATTCATCGGTCTGTGCGTATTACGTATTTTCTCCTTATTATTTTGGTTTCTTCTTGTGCTTCCTACAAGCAGAATATCATGTTCAAATCCAGTGAAACTGCAACTGCCGAAAAGTTAAAAAAGGAAGCATTGGGCACCGAAAATAATTTTCACATTGTAAAAAACGACCGGCTTACTATCAAGGTATATTCAAATGGAGGCGAGCGGTTGATTGACCCCAATCCAGAACTTACCGGAGTCAACACAAATGTAAAGTCAACAGAAACAAATGAGCCTGTTTATTTAATCGATCTGAATGGGTTGACTAAATTACCCATGGTTGGAGAAGTGAAGCTGGAGGGCCTTACTTTAAAAGAAGCGGAATATTTTTTACAAAAAGAATACACCCGGTTTTTTAAGGAAGCTTACGTACAACTTTCTTTTGTCAATAAAAGGGTAATCGTATTAGGCGCACAGGGCGGACAGGTTATTCCACTGGAAAATGAAAATACAAGACTTGTGGAAGTACTCGCTTTAGCCAAAGGTTTGGACAATTCTGCAAAGGCTCAAAATATGAGGCTTATACGTGCCGACAAAGTCTATGAAATAGACTTCAGTACCATTGAAGGATATATGAATGGTAACATGCTGATACAATCAGGTGATATTGTTTACGTTGAACCTGTGAGAAGGCCATTTAGTGAGGCATTAAAGGACTATACAGGAATCTTTACCATATTGGTTTCCCTTATAACACTGATTACACTGGTAAGCACTTTAAATTGATTTTGGTTTGAAACATCCTTCCGATTCAGAAAACCTGGCGCAATCAGTCGAAACCATTGACTTCGAAAAACTGTCAATGGTATTCAAGAAGAATATCTATTTGTTTGTTTTCATTTTCCTTGCCGCAAACCTGGCGAGTTTAATGATTATCCGCTATACGCGCGATCTATTTGAATCGGAGTCTGAATTGAAACTCGATATCAAGCGTGATGCCACCGAGATGGGAATTAAAACCATGATCGAAGATCAGAGTCTGAATATTGTTTCCGGAGAGATAGAACAGATTAAATCAAAACTTTTTATTCGTAAGTTCCTTGATTCCATGAAGCTGGAAATCAGTTATTACAGTTTAGGAAAAGTGTTGAGAGACGAGACTTACAAACGATCCCCATTTGAAGTAAGGGTGATTAACATCAATCAGGCACACTATGACATTCCCATTTACTTCGATTTTATAGATGATTACCAGTTTCAATTACGCATAGGTCAGAGTCAGACAAAAATCACAGGTACGTTTGGTAAACTGGTGAACGTAGATAATACTGAATTACAGATAACAAAAACAGCATTGTATGAAAAGAATGACGGCAATGATTACTATTTCATATTAAACAGCAAGTCGAAACTGATTGATTATATATCCCAAAATCTTAATGTAGATCCGCTTAATTCGAATGCCAACACAATCCGTATTTCTTTCAAGGATCATAATGCACTCAAAGCACACGACATCGTGAACAAAATAGACACGCTATACATTGTCTATAGTAATCAGCAGAAGAACCTTGCAAACAGGCAAAAAATTGAATGGCTGAACAGAGAGCTTGTTCAAATCGAAAAGCGAATTGATGATTTTGAAGATTATTTCGAAAACGTTACATTAAAAAACAGAAGTGACGATCTCAGGGGCGACTTAAAAAAGACGATCATTGCAATCAACAAAATTGATTCTCAACGATATGATTTGAATAAAAAAGTGCTCGAATTAAACACGCTGCTCGATGATTTACAAGGCAATAAGCCTGTTAACTTGTCGTACATTAAAATACTTCCCGAATCTGTTTATAAGAATGTAGAAGAATTACAGAAAGTAACGCAGGAACGCGACAAGCTTACACTTGCCTACAATGAAAATACATTTGCATACAGACAAAAGGAGCAGGAATATACAACCATAAAAGACAATCTGTTTACACAACTCAGCAATCTCAAAAAAGAATGGCTGACACTCCTGGCCAATATCATCCGAAGTAAGGAAACACTTGAAAAAGAGTTTATGCTATTGCCTGATAAGAATACTCAATTCATCAAAAATCAACGCTACTATAAACTCTATGAAGAATTCTACCTTTCCATGATGCAATCAAAAGCAGCATTTGAAATTGCCCAGGCGGGAAGCATTCCAGATTTTAAAATACTGGCCCCTGCAACACTTCCATCTCAACCCATATCGCCCAAAAGAAATCTTATTGTTGCCATCGGCTTTGTTGCAGGAATTGTCTTGAATGTTTTCTTGATCGGATTCCTATATCTGATAAATAACAAAATAATCAGTATAAAAGAACTGGAAAACGGAACCAATGTGCCCATTCTTGGTGCAATTCCTATGTCGAATCATGCAACCGAAACCATCTTTCATGTAATTGATAATCCAAAATCAGTAGTAAGTGAAGCTATCCGGACGTTGCGAACGAATCTTGAATTTTTCACTTCTGATGCTGCCAGCAAAGTCATCTCAATTTCATCTACTATATCCGGAGAAGGAAAATCTTTTCTTGCCGTAAACCTTGGTGGTGTACTCGCATTGTCAAGAAAAAAAGTAGTGCTCATTGATCTGGATATGAGGAAGCCAAAAAATGATAAATACCCAGAAGGAAGTAACTCCCAAAAGGGAATGAGTACGATTCTTATTAAAAAGAATACCTGGAAAGAATGTCTTATTCATACCTCACTTGAGAATTTTGATTTTATTCCCTCAGGTCCACATCCACCTAATCCATCCGAACTGCTGGCGAATGAAGAATTTACAGAATTTCTGGATGACCTTAAAAAACATTACGAATTCATCATCATTGACACTCCGCCTGTAGGACTTGTGACGGATGGCATTATGGCCATGAAACGTTCTGACATTTCTATTTATGTGTTCAGGGCCAATTATTCACATATGGACTTTATGCACAATCTGTTGCGCATAGTCACACTGAATAAATTAAAAAATGTTTCCGCAGTACTAAATGCCATGCCCGAAAAATCAAGGAACTATGGTTATGGATACTATGAAGACAGGACTCCGCTTAAAAAACGATGGAAAAAAATATTTAACCTGACGTGATATCCTTTTTCAAGAAAAAAAACGAATCAATAAGGCAAATCATCAAAACCGACATGCATTCTCATCTGCTTGCCGGCCTTGATGATGGAGTTAAATCTCATGATGAGGCCGTTGAGTTGATTCAATATTTTCATCGTCTTGGATACAATAAGATAATCACCACGCCTCACATCATGAGTGACTATTACCGGAATGAACCTGAACAAATCCTGTCTAAAGCAGTCGAATTAAACAAAATTCTGGAAGAAAATCAGATTGCTGTTACTGTAAAAGCTGCAGCAGAATATTACCTGGATGAAAATCTTGCGACAATAATTAACGAAGAAAAAAGACTACTCACACTTGGTGAAAATTATCTTCTTTTTGAAACAAACTTCTTTTCAGAACCTTATCATCTCAACGAATTTATTTTCAACGCAATTACTCAAGGCTATAAACCGGTGCTTGCCCATCCGGAGCGTTATCAGTATATGACCATGGCAAAAGCAGAAGAATTAAGAGACCGGGGTGTTTTACTTCAATTAAATATTCCTTCTGTTGCCGGCTACTACGGCAAACCCATTGAGCGCATGGCGGTTAAATTTATTGAACTGGGGTGGGTTGATTTTGTAGGAAGTGATTGTCATAACCTGTTGCAATTAAAAGCACTTGAAGCAGCCTTTCAAAATAGGAATTTCAAAAAAGTTTTAGATTTGCCTCTGTTAAATAATTTACTTTAGATGATTGTTGTTACCGGAGCAAATGGACTTTTAGGAAGTCATCTTCTTAGAAGACTGTCAAATGAAAACGTAACAGTGGTCGGAGTAAAAAAACCTGAAAGTGATAAAAGTCATCTGGACGATCTTTCAAAAATTGAATGGCGCAATGCAGACTTACTTGATACGGAATCACTTGCCGAAGCATTAAAGGGAGCAACCACTGTAATCCATACTGCCGCACAGGTTTCATTTAACCCACGATCAAAGAATAAACTCTTTGAAGTAAACGAAGGCGGCACCCGCAATGTAGTTAATGTGTGCCTCTCCCAGGGAATTGGTCAACTTATTCACGTTAGCTCAGTAGCTGCTATTGGAAGACAAAAAGGTTTTCATCATGTTAATGAAGAAAGTAAATGGGTGCCTGGCGATCTTAACACGGATTATGCAGAATCAAAATATCTCGCAGAGCTGGAAGTCTGGCGTGGACATGAAGAAGGACTTAATGTATCTATTATAAATCCTTCCGTTATACTTGCTCCTCCAGATCAAACCAAAAGCAGTGCCCAGTTATTTCATTATGCATTGCAGGAGAAATTATTTTACACGGATGGCCAGCTCAACTTTGTTGATGTGCGCGATGTGGTGGAAATGATCTGGCAGATGCACACCAGCAAAATGTATGGTGAACGAATAATTGCCAATGGCGGACACACCACTTTTAAAAACCTCTTTACCCAGATGGCGCTGAGACTAAATAAGAGACCTCCCTACCTAAGAATGCCTTCATCCTTGCTTTCGGTGCTTGCAACAGCAGAAGAAATGCGCAGTCGAATTACAGGTAAAGAACCAATGATTACGAGGCAATCCACCAAACTTGCAAAGCATTTCTTTCATTATTCGAACGAAAAAGCGCTACGTAAATTCAATTTTCAATTTCACAGTCTCGAAAATACGCTTGATTGGTGCTGTAAACACTATTCTGGCGTCTATACTACAAACATTTAAAAACTGCAACCTTGACCGGCTGTAATTATTAGCAGAAATTTGCAATTGATCTTTTTAGTTAAAACCAAATTTACCTACTTTAGGTAAACCCTTTACGGATGGCCCAGGAATTCAGAAAGAGACAAGAGGAAGAGGAGTTGATCAGGCGCTACGAAGAAAATCTCAAGCAAAACAAGAGTGATTTCTTTGATATCGATTCATATGAAACGATCATCAGTTATTACCTGGAAAAAAGCAAGTTCAAGCGAGCACTCGTTGTGGTTGAACAGGCGATGGAACAATACCCCTTCTCAACAGAACTGCTTACACTTAAAGCTCAGATACTAACCAATCTTCAACGCTATGAAGAAGCGCTGGAGTTACTGGAACAATCCAAAAATCTACACCCCCTTGATCTGGAAATACATCTTTCGATTGGTTCAATACTATCCCTGCAGGGAAAATATGAGGAAGCCATAGAATTGTATGAAGATGCTCTTGCATTTGCAGAAGAAGAAAAAGATGAAATCTACTATAATGTAGGACTTGCTTATCAAAGCATGGAGAAATATGAACAAGCGATTGAAGTTTATAAAAAATCAATTGAAGAAAATATAAGTCATGAAGGTTCCTTATACGAACTCGCTTTTTGCCTGGATGTAGTCGGGCAGCTGGAAGGAAGTCTATCTTACTATAAAAAATTTATTGACGAGGATCCATATTCCGCAGCTGCATGGTATAATCTGGGTATTGTTTCCAATAAACTGGAACGTTTTGAAGAAGCTATCGAAGCCTATGAATTTGCAATAGCCATCGATGAGAATTTTGCCTCCGCACATTTTAACATGGGCAATTCTTTCATGAATCTGGAGCAATATGATAAAGCACTGGAGGAGTTTAAAAAAACCATTGAAATTGAAGGCCCAAGTCCTGAAGTATATTGTTGCATGGGGGCCGCCTATGAAAATCTGGAACAATATGATCTGGGTCTAAAATTCTTTCAGAAATCTTCCAAGCTGGATGCCTTGTATGATGAAGCCTGGTTTGGCGCTGGAAGTTGTCTTGAAAAACAGGAAAAGTGGCACCAGGCACTTCACTTCTTTAACAAAGCCATTAAGATTAACAGCCATAACGCTGAATACTGGAAAGCAGCAGCACATGCCGAATTCAAAATCGGTAACATTATCTCCGCCATAAGCGCCTATGAAGAGGCCAGTAATCTAACCCCTGATGATAAAGAAGTATGGCTCAACTGGTCGTTTATTTATTATGAACAAGGCGAGCACGAAAAAGCAGTAGAATCACTACTCCAGGGGATGAGTGAACTTCCTGATGAAGCCGAGTTTTTCTATCGAATGACCGTTTATCTGATTGAAGCAGGCAAATTTAAAGAAGCCCTTAACTATCTGGAAAATGCATTAATTTTGAACTTTGAAGGTCATACCATGTTGTTTGATTTTTTCCCGAAAATTGAAACCCAAAAGGCCCTTTACAAAATAATTGATCAGTTTAGAAAAGAAGACCCCTCATGAACTACATTCTTAAAAACCTGCCTGAGCGAACCAAAAAGCCAAGGCAAACTGGTTTTACAATGGCCATGGATAAAGGCCTGAGTATACGCGAAGCCGAAGATTTTATGAGTATTGCATCCGACCACGTTGATATTGTAAAACTTGGCTGGGGCACCTCATTTGTAACACCCAACGTTCAGGATAAAATTAAAATCTATAAAGACGCTGGCATACCCTGCTATTTTGGTGGCACATTATTCGAAGCATTCATCATACGCGATCAGTTTGATGACTATCGCAGGGTGCTTGATAAATATGATTTACAATTTGCAGAAGTTTCCGATGGATCTATTGACCTGGACCATGATAAAAAACTGGACTACATACGTAAACTTTCTGAGCAGGTAACGGTGCTTTCTGAAGTAGGCTCAAAAGATGCCGACAAAATCATTCCTCCTTACATGTGGATTGAATTAATGCAGAAAGAACTGGATGCCGGAGCGTGGAAGGTGATTGGTGAAGCGCGTGAAGGCGGGAACGTAGGCCTCTTCCGTTCAACTGGTGAAGTTCGTTCAGGATTGGTGCAGGAAATTTTGACCAAGATTCCTTTCGAAAAAATAATCTGGGAGGCACCACAGAAAGCGCAACAGGTGTGGTTCATTAAATTACTCGGTGCCAATGTTAACGTAGGCAACATTGCCCCCAATGAAGTGATTCCCCTCGAAACGATACGACTTGGGTTTGCGTGGTGATACCTTCCTTCATTTTCTGGGATTAGAACGCAAAAAAGACAACACTGCACCACCCTTTCACGCAGATTAAAAATTTTGAGAACTACCAAAGATTATCTTCTCCTTTACACAAAGGGTGTGTGCATGGGCACAGCCGATGTTATTCCAGGTGTATCTGGTGGAACTGTAGCATTCATTACAGGAATCTATGAGGAATTACTCAATTCAATTAAATCAATTGATAAAGAAGCATTTACAGCTGTTGCTCCGTTTCAGGATTGCTGATTTCTGGAAAAAAATAAATGGCCCTTTTCTGATCTGTGTATTGGGAGGCATTGTAACGAGTCTGCTGTCATTGGCAGCCTGATGACCTATTTACTTGAACACTCATCCCATTCAGATCTGGTCATTCTTTTTTGGACTGATCCTGATTTCATCACCCCTGATACTGCGCGATATAAAAAAATGGAATGCTTGGAACTGCAATTTCCTTTATTGTGGGTGTAGTAGGTGCTTACTCTGATAACTATCTTGTCGCCAACTGAAACGCCTACCAACTTACCTTTTATATTTTCTTTGTGGAGCCCTCGCCATTTGCGCGATGATCTTACCTGGAATTTCAGGAGCCTTCATTTTATTGCTGATCGGCAAATATGAATACATGATTACTGCCCTCACCGAGCTTGAACATCCCTGTAATCATTGTTTTTGTATTCAGGCTGTTTTTTTGGTCTGTTGGGATTCTCCCGATTATTAAGCTGGATTCTTGCACCATTACCGTTTCCCTACAATGGCATTGCTGGCAGGCTTCATGATCGGATCCCTTAATAAAGTCTGGCCCTGGAAAGAAGTTACCCTATTCAGGCTAAACCATGAGGGAGTTCGCGTTCCTGCTTTTGACAGAAGTATTTGGCCTTGGGATTATTTTGAAAAAACCGGACAAGATCCCTTATTACTTAACGCAATTCTCTTCGCGGCATTAGGTATTTTTATTAGTTGTTGCTATTGAAAAAACTGCTGCCTACCTAAAAACAAAATCGTAATAACATGGAAAAAAAATATGGCCTTATAGGCGCAACGGTTAGTCATTCTTTTTCAAAATCGTATTTTGATGAAAAGTTTTTTCGCGAAGGGTTGAGAGATTATCACTATGATCTTTACTCCTTACCAACCATAGATGATCTCAAAAAACTGCTGGAGGAAAATCCGGAACTTGAAGGACTCAATGTAACCATTCCTTATAAAGAACAAGTGGTTAAATTTCTAAATGAAATTGATCCCGAAGCAAAAAAAATCGGAGCTGTTAACGTCATCAAGATAAAAGAAGGTAAACTGAAAGGATTCAATACCGATAGCGATGCCTTTTATGAAACACTGAAGAAGTGGTTTCCCAGATCAAAAGAATCAAAGGCCCTTATCCTGGGCACAGGCGGTTCGGCCAAGGCGGTGAAGCAAGCGCTCAAAAAGCTCTCCATTCCTTTTGCAACGGTATCACGCGATAAAGCGAAAGCAGATTTTACCTACGAAGATCTTGAAAAAGACAGTAAAATTATTGCAGGCGTTCAGCTGATCATTAACACCACACCGCTGGGTATGTCGCCTGATACTAACAGCTTCCCTCCTATAAATTATGAGCAGCTTACCGCAGACCATTACGTTTATGATTTGATCTATAATCCTGCCCGTACACTCTTTCTTCAAAAAGCCGAGATGCGCGGTGCCCACTTCAAAAACGGACTTGAGATGTTGCATGTGCAGGCAGAAAAAGCCTGGGCAATCTGGAATAGTTAATCTGGAACTAATTATAAGATAATCAGTTAACAGGTATATTGTTAACTGTTATTTTTTATAGACATGGATTTCAAACTGATCAGTGATTTTGAACCAACCGGAGACCAGCCAAGGGCCATCGAGCAACTGGTGAGTGGGCTTAAAGAAGGTGAGCATCATCAAACCCTGCTGGGTGTAACCGGATCAGGTAAAACATTTACCATAGCCAATGTGATTGCGCAGCTAAACCGACCTACACTCATACTGAGTCATAACAAAACTCTGGCTGCTCAATTGTACGGTGAATTCAAACGCTTCTTTCCTGAAAATGCGGTTGAATACTTTATCTCGTATTACGACTATTACCAGCCAGAAGCCTTTATTCCTTCCTCCAATCTTTATATCGAAAAGGATCTTTCCATCAATCAGGAAATTGAAAAGCTGCGATTAAGTGCAACCTCTTCATTGCTTACAGGCAGACGCGATGTGATTGTGGTTGCGTCAGTTTCATGTATCTATGGCATTGGAAATCCGGAAGAGTTTGGCAAAAATAAAATACAACTTACCAGAGGTGAATGTATACCCCGAAACAAACTGCTCTTTGCACTGGTCGATATTTTATATCAGCGAACAGAAGCCGAATTTAAGCGCGGCAGCTTTCGTGTTAAAGGCGATACGGTAGATATTTTTCTCGCTTACGCGGATTATGCGGTGCGCGTATATTTCTTTGGTGATGAGATTGAAGCCTTGCAACTGATCGATCCGGTTACAGGCAAGAAATTATCGGATGAAAAATCACTCGTCATATTTCCAGCCAATTTATTTGTAACTGGCAAAGACATGCTTCACCAGGCCATCCGTGAAATTCAGGATGATATGGTGTTACAGGTTGAAATGTTCGAATCTGAACGAAAACACCTTGAAGCAAAAAGATTAAAAGAACGGACTGAGTTCGATCTGGAGATGATGCGCGAGCTTGGTTATTGCAGTGGTGTTGAAAACTATTCGCGTTATTTTGATCGGAGACAACCAGGCGCACGCCCCTTCTGTCTGATCGATTATTTCCCAGATGACTTCCTGATGGTAATCGATGAAAGTCACGTTACGGTGCCACAGGTGCGGGCTATGTGGGGAGGTGACCGTTCACGAAAAGTAAATCTTGTGGACTATGGATTTCGGTTACCATCGGCTCTCGATAATCGCCCTCTTACGTTTAATGAATTTGAATCCATCCTCAATCAGGTAGTTTATGTAAGTGCCACCCCTTCAGAATATGAGTTAAGAAAATCAGAAGGAGTAGTGGTAGAACAACTTATCCGGCCAACGGGATTACTCGATCCGCAGATCGATGTACGGCCCAGCAAAAATCAGATTGATGATCTGCTCGAAGAGATTGATGAACGCGTGAAGAAAAAGGAGCGTGTACTGGTTACTACGCTAACCAAACGAATGGCAGAAGAACTTACCAAATTTCTTGAGCGGGCATCTGTGAAATGCCGCTACATCCATTCAGAAGTTGCCACACTTGATCGCGTTGAGATTTTACGTGAATTGCGGCTCGGAATTTTTGATGTGCTGGTAGGAGTGAATTTATTAAGGGAAGGACTTGACTTACCTGAAGTTTCACTTGTTGCCATTCTCGATGCTGACAAAGAAGGATTCCTCCGCAACCAACGCTCACTGGTGCAAACCATAGGGCGTGCTGCACGCAATGAGAACGGCAGGGTAATTATGTATGCAGATAAGGTTACTGAATCGATGCAACTGGCGATTGATGAAACCGATCGCAGAAGGAAAATACAAATTGATTACAATCTTAAACATGGCATCACTCCGAAAACGATTATCAGATCCAAAGATTCCATCATGGAGTTAACTGATTCCAAAAAATCTGTGAAGCGATATTATATTGAAGAAGAAGAAAAATCGCTGGCTGCTGATCCGGTAGTTGCCTACCTGTCACTGGAAGAACTTAAAAAAATGTCGGACCGTACACGTAAAGCCATGGAGAAGGCAGCTAAGGAACTTGAATTTATGGAAGCCGCACGCTTGCGTGACGAATATATGGCCATTGAAAAATTAATCACTGAAAAAAAATCGTAGGAAAGACCGAATCATGAAGACTTTAATAATTACCATTTCAACACTGATCTTAATTATAGCATTCACACTTCCAGCAGTCGCTCAAAGCAATAATGACATCATGGTGGGCGGCAGTATTGATTTGATAAAAACCAACTACAGCAGTTTTCTTGACAAAGGACAAATAGGACTGGAAGCGAATTATTTTGTAGTAAGGCATTTTGCCGCCAGTGGTGGTGTTGAGTTCTGGACAAAAGACAGAACTTCATTCATGATGGGTATGCGCTGGTATGCGAATGATCACGTGTTTGTTCGCCTTCGAGGATTGATTGGTGTCAATGATGTTTCTATTGGTGGTGGATGGGTAAAGCCCATCAACGATTCATGGCGGTTTGAAGCAATGGGAGACTTTTATGTTGCTGACACCGAGTTTGCTATTCGCGCAGGTTTGAGTTATGTGATTAAAAGTAAATAGAATGAAAACATACAACTCACGGATAATCATTATGCTGCCCAGTTCAATGCGGGTTATGATGGTCAACCCTGGATGGCGATTCGATTTGCCATATACTGGATAGCACATCACCAGCAAAAGCATTCTGGCAGCCAGCAGGTGGTGCCCATAGCACAGATTACTTCGCACATGATTTACTGGTAGCAAACAATGATAAAATGATTGGAAGGCGATGTAGCCAATAAGCCATCCATGAAAATGAAGACAACTGGAGTGATGATAAAAAACTGAAAAACACGGGCTGGGAAAAATCGAAGATTTGCTTGATGAGTCACACGAAAACCTAGTTACACTTTTAAAGAAGCAAGATGATTCCCTGCTGGATGAAGCCTATTCCATAATGCTACTCATAGAGATTTAATTGAAGGCATTTTTCAACAAGATCTTTATCATCTGGGACATATCTGTTGCCTTAAAAGCACCCAGCATTAATTCAACAATCCTTAAGTCATTTATTAGTTATGAGACTGACTGTGATTTATGTTAAAGTAAATTTACGTTGATTTATATTCCTTTTTCATAATTTAGCTTGTGGACAATTACTTAATTGTGCCTAACATTAAGGCTCCAAATTGAGCTATTTTATGGAAAGCAACACGCATGAACTTAAAAAAGTATCTAATCCATGAAACGAATAATTGCAACCATACTCATTGTATTTCTTATCACCACTGTCAACGCACAAGTAAAAGACAGCCTCTCATTCATTAAATCGAAACGAATGTCAGATGATGACCTTGCTAAAAAAAAGGAAGGAACATTTTTTACTGGAATACCTGACTTTTCTTCCGACCCTGTAACTGGTTTTGGATTTGGGGTAAGAACCAATATCTATTGGAATGGAAATCGTGACAATCCACTATTTCCTTACACTCCATACCTTGCTAAACTAAAAGCAAATGCAGCATATTACACTTCCAACGCCAGAGAATTAGTACTTTCACTTGACATACCCTATTATAAAGGAACACGTTGGCGTTTTAAAGTTGACTTTAAGGCTCAACAAAATCCAACATATCTATATTTCGGATTAACAGAGTCAACACTTGGACAACTTCGCTTGCCATCTGATGAAACCACCACTTTTTCAACCTTTAAAGAATTTGACAGAGCAAGAAAAACACTAAGACCAGGTGTAGATGGCGAAGCTGATTTTGTTACAGATGCATTATCAAATCGATTTAAGGAAACCGAATATATGCTGAATTTGAAAGCCGATTACGCACTCGGCAACGGCAAGTGGCGACTAATGGGTGGTTATGAAATTCAACATTTGAGCTATGCCACATTTGAAGGTGTCGATGCAGATGCAATCGACCCAATTACAGGACAAAACACAACTGCACCAAACGGCAATTCGCTTCTAAGACAAGACTTTGAAGACGGTTTAGTTTCTGGTGTAAATGGCGGTTGGGTTTCAATTATTCAAACAGCACTAATTTTTGACACAAGAGATTTTGAGCCTGACCCAACGAAGGGTTATTATTTTGAAATTGGAAATGAATATTCAAGTAAATCCATAGGTTCAGAATTTGATTTCAACAAACTCTTCATTCAAGGCCGAGCATATCTAAAAATACCAGCTGGTAAACGGACAGTTTTGGCAGGACGATTTGGAGCAGGAAATATTTTCGGAAGCAATGCTCCATTTTTTGAATTTCAAGACCAATGGAGTCCCGAAGGAAGTATTAATGCTTTAGGTGGCAGACAATCATTACGGGGCTACAGAATGAACCGATTTTTGGCAAGGTCCATGTGGTTTACAAATGTAGAATTGCGTGTTAGGCTTGCAGAAAAAATATTTGGAAAACAAAGATTTGCGTTTGGTATTGCACCATTCTTTGACGCTGGTACAGTTAGAGACCGTTGGCAAGACCTGAGTTTTAAGAATATAAAAATAAATTATGGTGGTGGCCTTAGAATAGCCTGGAATCAATCAACAATATTATCGTTTGACTATGGACGCTCAAAAGAAGATGAGCTGTTTTACTTCGGAATTGGACAAGCATTTTAGAATTGAAAATGAGAATATAAAATATAACGGAGATACTTCTTCTTAATAAGAGCGAATCTCGCAATCATTTTGTGTGGTCATGGCCAAAAGGTACTAAGACAAAGATGCTTTGCATTCCCAATTTCATCATGTAACCAATATCCTACCTACTATTTTTGAAGTAAGTGATATTGAAATGACATAATAAATTTGACTGGATTATTGGGCAAATAGTAAAACCTTGATTTTACAAAAAAGGGCAGCTCAAAATCTTGAAACTGCCCTTTGAGGATTTATTTGATGAGGAGTGGGATTACTTTGAGGCAAATCGCTTTGTCACTTCATTCCAGTTCACCACATTCCAGAAAGCAGCACAATAATCAGGTCTGCGGTTTTGGTAATTCAGATAGTAGGCATGTTCCCAGACATCTAAAGCCAGTAGTGGCGTTCCTTTTACCTCAGCAATATCCATAAGCGGATTGTCCTGATTAGGCGTAGATGAAATGGTAAGTTTACCAGCCGTATCTTTTGTTAACCAGGCCCAGCCAGATCCAAAGCGGCCAACTCCTGCTGCATTGAACTTTGTTTTGAATTCGTCAAAACTACCAAACGCATCATTAATAGCATCTGCTAAGGCCCCTGTTGGTGCTCCACCAGCATTAGGAGCCATCAATGTCCAGAATAAACTATGATTGTAATGGCCTCCACCATTATTTCTTACCGCTACAGGATATTTTGAGATGCTGGCACAGATCTCCTCAATGCTAAGGTTTTCTTCAGGTTTACCTGCAACAGCATTGTTTAAATTGGTGACGTATGCGTTATGATGTTTCCCATGATGAATTTCCATGGTGCGTGCATCGATATGTGGCTCCAGTGCATTAAATGCATAAGGAAGTGCCGGAAGTGTAAATGCCATAATTTTTATTTAGTTGTTAATGTTTAAGAATTCCAAATATAGTAACTAACGGGTGTCAGTAAAAGTTTTCAAATCCTGGAGAATTATAATTACAACTTGCGTGCCTTATATCCTTCCTTAACCAGAATACCGGTCACTTTTTCACGCAGATCTCCCTGAATTAATATTTCACTTTGCTTGCATGAACCTCCCACACCGCACTTCACTTTCAGTAATTTGGTCAGCGACTCAAGATCTGCCTGTGTGCCAACAAACCCTGTGATCAGCGTGACCTGCTTACCGGCACGCCCGCTTTTATCAAGCAAGACACGAAGGTTCTGCCTGGCAGCAGGTAATGTTGCAGGCTCTTCCTCGTTTGAATGGGTATAATTATACGACTCATCTGTAGAGTAAACTACCCCATCGCGGGCTTTCCAGTCATTTTTTTTGCTCATATCAAAAGAAGTGAATACGTAGAAACAATAAGGATAATAACATCAGTAATAAATTAACCACTCCCAGATTAAATCTGAATTCTATTCCTTTCTTGTAGAATGAACCAAACATGGAAGTGATAATCATAACCAATGGACAGAAAATAAAATTACCATAAATTGAGACAGGCACTTTTGCGATAAAGTGATTGCTTTCATTTTCAATAAACATGGGTACATCAAAGACAGAAGAACGATGCACAACTATTTTTGTACCCTGTTCAAACTTCGATGCATCTTTGTGACTCAGGCTGATCACTACATCATTCTGTAAATTAAGTTGCATGGATCTGCCACTGCGGTATTCCTCGCGATAGGAAGTAAATAAAACTTCACGTGCTTCCTCCTTTTGTGGTAACAAAAAATCAACCGCCAGTAAAATGGAAAAGACCAAAGCGACCCGTGAGATAATGAGTGCATATTTCAAATAATCCTGCATTACCTCCAGTAATTCCTGTTTTTGCGATTTGCGAGAGAAAGATCCCGGAGGACGTGGCCGGTAACCCGGATCCCGATGTGGCCTTGAATTTACAGGCGCGGCAGGTGATACACCCCTCAATAATAAATCATAGCTGGTTTTCCTTTCACTGTCACCAAGGATTTCATAGGCTTCGTTTATTTCCTTAAAAATGGTTTCCGCCTCACCCGATGGATTTCTGTCCGGATGAAATTGCAGCGCAAGTTTGCGATAGGCATGCTTGATTTCAGTCTCAGAAGCATAAATGTTTAACCCCAATATGAAATAGTAATTCTTCACATGCTTCAAAAAGAAGATAAAGATAAAAAATAAAGCCCTCCGGAAAACCGGAAGGCTCCTGATAGGATCAGTAAGTATTAGTGCTTTACAACAAAAGTAAGTACAGGTCGCTTGGCATGACCAACCACATCTTCAGCAATGCTTCCCGCCATTACGTGTGCAAAACCGGTGCGGCCGTGTGTAGCCATAGCAATTAAATCGGCATCAATAGTTTCGGCAAAATAAATGATGCCATCCTCTTCGGTGATATCGTTGAAAATATTAATCGTATAGTTTTTAAACCCAAGCTTTTTTGCAAATTTTTCCATGTATTCCCGCACCACATAGTCACGCTGAAAATCACCTGGGGTGTTGATCCTGACCAGGTGAATGGTTGAGTCATAAAGTTGTTGGGTTCTTTTTATTATTCTGGAGAATACCTCCTCATCTTTGTGCATGGCGGTAGCGTAAACAATATTCTTGAAATCCACTTTTGCAGGTTTTTTATGAACACTCAATACGGGGCATCTTGCATGGCGAACCACACGCTCTGTATTTGTACCTATGATCATTTCCTCAATTTTAGACTTGCCTTGTGTACCCATAACAACCAGGTCAACCTTATTTTCGGTAATGATGGTGCTCATGCCGTGAAAGGGATTACCCAAACGTAATTCACCATTAACCTTTACGGATGAAAACCGCGGATCGAGTACTAATTTCTCAAGTTGTGCTTTCGCTTTCTCAAGCATTTTCAGGGTGAAAAGCCGGTCACTCCAGTTCTCCTCTGTCTGCCATTCACCGGTTATACTAAATGAATCGCGAGAGGCTTCTTCCACCACATGAAGCAGGGTGATTTCAGCGCCTGATTTTTTTGCAATTTCACTGGCGACCTCAAGGGCGGTAACAGATGTTTTGGAAAAATCAGTAGGAACTAATATTTTTTTCATTGAATTGAAAATTTAATTAATAAAATAGTACTACTTAAAAGTACACAATTCAATCTAAATTCAAAATCCGTTCTATGGGCAAATCACTTCTTCGGTGTTTGTTTTACCAAACAAATGGAGGTGATCATCCATGGGGTGATTGAGCATCACCCGGGCCAGTAACCAGGCACCAATCAGAATAAAAACTACTGTAGTGATTCTCTGATAATTAACTTTAATCTTTCCAAAGCCGATACCGAGTAACCAGGTGAAGCCAATCATCACCGGCCACGTGCCCGCACCAAACAGTATCATGAACCAGAAACCATCTGTTATGGAAGGTAAAATAAAGCAATAGGTCATAGCCAGGTAGGTAAGCCCGCAAGGCAACAAACCATTTAGCATACCCATGATGAGCACTGCCAGATGATTCTTTTTCTTCAACCAGAAATTAAATAGCAATTTTAAACGTCCTGTAAATTGACTCAACGCAGCGGTTATGAATGGAATGCGTACACCGCTGATGGCGCCAATGCCCATCAGTAAAAACAAGACACCAATGATAAATGAAATAATACCCTGCCAGGGAGAAATCATAAACACACTCCCAAAGCTGGCTGCTATAGCCCCCAATATTCCATAGGTAAATATGCGGCCTGAGTTATAGATGATCTTATTGAGAAGAAACGGTTTTTGAGTAGTGATTGCCATTGCCAGCGGGCTGCACATGCCGGCACAATGCAAGCTGCCTGCAAAACCCATTAACAATGCCGTCCACCACATATTATAAAACCATTAATTTTTCATAATAGTAATCCTTGCCTTCCATTGTCCAGGTAAGGCTGACGCGATAGAGTCCTTTTTCCCACACCTTTAACGGAAATATCTGACTATCACCATTCATGGCACTTAATTCGAATTGCTGATCGAGGCGATCATCAGAAGGGCGCATTACCCGCAGTTCGCCTTTTTCCATACTTGAAAAAAACGGAAACAATACTTTAATGGAATTATTCTCAAAAGAAAGCTGAGGTTTTTCTGCCAGCTGATTTGCATTTACCTGTTGCGTAATCTTATCCTGATGCTTTAACTCTTGCTGATAATAATCCTTCGATACCAGATTAATATCCTCACGCACACAAATCACGACCAGTGTACCGATGAACAAACCAAAAAACACAAATGCTGCTATCACCCATTTCATACTGCTGTTATTTAATAATCAATTTAATCATGCTTATCCTCATCCTCATCTTTATCCTTATCCCTCTTTTTACCCTTCACTATGGGCCCTACAAATTTAGCTTTTGCTGTTTCAACTTTTTCACCATTCTGATAAATTCCCAATTCAATCACCGTCTTCATGGAAGTAATCGCCTCCTCAGGAAGTTTTACCATGATCATTCCCTTCAGTATTCCTTCTTTCGGCACCACAATGGCAGGATCACCGATTTTCATAAAGGTCGCTTGCTGTGGCGACTCTATTCTTACTTCGAGGTTAATATCCTCAAAGGTTTTATTTACAAATTCAATGCTGTATAAATTGGTGATCTGACCATCGTCTGTTTTTGTATAGAGCGTGCCCGGTACTTTCAGCACGGTGGTCTCAATATCAGCACGGGTAGAAATAAAATAACTGAGCAAACTTATCAGCGCGATGAGCACTACCGAATAACCGGCAATGCGTGGTGTGAATAATTTCTGAGTCCCCTCCTTTATTGCATTGTAGGAAGAGTAGCGTATCAGACCTTTGGGCTTGTGGATTTTTGTCATTACATCATCACACACATCGATGCACGCGGTACAGTTCACACACTCTAGTTGTGTACCATTGCGAATATCGATACCGGTAGGACAAACATGAACACACAACTTGCAATCAATACAATCGCCTTGCTTTTCAGTAATGGTTGCCTCATGTTTTTTGAGTTTACCACGAGGCTCTCCACGCAGCCAGTCATAGGCCACCACGATAGAATCTTTTACAAGCAAAACTCCTTGCAAGCGACCATAAGGACACACGGCAATACAGGCCTGTTCACGGAAATAAGCGAACACACCATAGAAGATACCCGTGAAGACTGCCAGACCAATAAAGCCCGCCATATGCTCTGATGGAGATTGTGATACAATTACTTTCACTTCTTCAAGGCCAACCAGGTAGGCCATGGTTACGTGCGCTATCAGAATGGAAAGCAAAACGAATATGAGTTGCTTGGTCACTTTCCTGCGTATCTTTTTTGCGTTCCAGGGTCCATTGTTTACCCTGCGCTGCTCATTGGCATCGCCTTCAATCCAGTATTCAATTTTGCGAAACACCATTTCCATAAACAATGTCTGAGGGCAAGCCCATCCGCACCAGATGCGGCCAAAGGCAACCGTAAACAAAATCACAAAAACGAAGAGTGTAATCAGTGTCAGCGCCAGCAGAAAAAAGTCCTGTGGCCAGAATACCTGACCGAAAAGAATAAACTTTCGCTCAAAAATATTGAACAGCATGAAGGGTCTTCCATTCAAACTGATAAAAGGTCCTGCAAAAAAAATAGTTAGTAAAACAGTGGTCACCACGATGCGCCAGTTATGCAATCGGCCTGATGGCCTCTTGGGCATGATCCAGACACGCTTGCCTTTCTCATCTACGGTGGCAAGTGTGTCCCTGAACTCCTCCTCATACTCATAAAAATTTGTCTGCCCCGCTTCTTTCATTTTTCTTAAATCAAAATATGAATCAATTTCGTTATGCCCTTTACATTAAGAGCATCCTCATGATGTAAACACATGGAGGATGCTCTTAATTCATTTTATATAACTAAACTTACAAACTCGCCTGAACCTTTACGCTATCGGCTTTAATCTCTCCAGCCGGTTTATAAATATCCCCCTCTGGTTTTTTAGGATTTTCAGGATTGGTGCCTTTTAAGGTCAGCATATAACTCGCTACGTTCTGCATTTTTTCAGGACTGATAAAACCTTCCCATGCAATCATGTTCGTGCCCTGTACACCATGCCGAACTACCTTGAAGATATCCTTGATATCGCCACCATGTTTCCAGTATTCGTCTGTTAGATTAGGTCCTATATCACCGCCACCATCTTTGCGATGACACGATGCGCAATTATTTAAATAGGTTTGTTTACCATCGGCAATCGCGAGGGCATCTGTAACCACTGTTACATTAGTTTCATCAATAGCCGCCACTGGGTTGGATGCCTGCAACTTTCTGGCCTGCTCCTGAGCTAAAGCGACTTCATACTCATATTCCTGATTTGATAAAGGAAGTGTATCAGTAACATGGTAGAATATCATATATACTACCGCAAATACGATAGAAAGATAGAATAGCCATTTCCACCAGGGTGGCAGGTGATTGTCAAGTTCGCGAATGCCATCGTAATTATGATCGAGCATAATATCTGCCTCTTTTTCAAGTGGCACAAAGTCATTAGACTCTTTCCACAATTTTGACCATAACGAAGGTTCTTCCTTATATTCAATTCCCAGCTTTGCGGCTTTCTCCTGAGCGGCCTGGCGGGTCATTACTTTTATTACCTGCAGCATATACACCGCTACCAATAATACCAGCAGAACCACTACAAAAATAAACCCGATGGCTACGTAAAAGGTAAGCATGGGATCATCCCAGACAGAAACAGCCGGTGCTTCGGCAGCAGCCTGGGCATAGCTGCCGGTAGTGAAGCCAAGCCATAGCAGTGAAAAACAAAATTAATTTTTTCATGGGGTTATAGATTTATAGGTTCTACATCATTCGAGTTTTCAGATTCGTCCTGAAGTGGCTTGCGGCTCATCTCGTTGATAAAATTTTTATCAGCTGTGAATACCCACCATAACAACACAATAAAAAATGTGAAGAATATGATAAATGAAATCACCGGCCAGATGGCTACATGATCAATGTTCTGAAGAATATCTTTATACATAATCTTACTTGTTTAAGTTCCGCCACTTTTTCTGCCTTGATATCAATACCCAGTCGTTGCAGATAAGCAATCAAGGCAACAATCTCAGCTTCTTTGGTCGTTTCATAACCTTCCAGCTGCAGGCCGTCTACAATGCGTTGTGCCTGCTTGTCCAGATCATCATTGGCGATATCTTCATAGCCTTCCGGATAAGGCACACCCACCGTGCGCAATGCATTGATCCTGGCAGCCGTAGAACTCTTGTCAATTTCCTGCTCATACAACCAGGGGTATGCAGGCATGATAGAACCTGTACTTACCTCCTGTGGCGTAAGCATGTGGCGATAGTGCCAACTGTCGGCATACTTGCCACCCGTGCGTTGCAAATCCGGACCTGTACGTTTTGATCCCCACAGGAATGGATGATCATATACATACTCACCGGCTTTAGAATATTCACCGCCTTTAGGATCGTATCGCTGAACTTCCGAACGGAACGGACGGATCATTTGCGAATGACAACTCACACAACCTTCGCGGATATAAATATCGCGGCCATGTACTTCAAGCGGTGTATATGGTTTCACACTGGTAATGGTAGGTATGTTTGATTTTATTAAGAAAGTAGGAACCATTTCTATAATACCGCCAATCAATATGGAAACCAATGCGAGCACGGTAAAGAGAATGGGCTTGCTTTCCAGCACACGGTGCCAGTAGCCACCGGTGTGACTTGTTTTCACAAGTGGCGAAACTTCTGCTTCTTCATTGGCAATGAACTTAGCCTGATGCAGCAGTTTTCATTAAATTGTATGACATAATGAAAACCCCTGTCAGGTACAACGTACCTCCCACAGCACGTAACATGTACATCGGCAATATCTGTGTAGTGGTTTCAAGGAAGTTCTGATATTTAAGGAAACCATCAGCGGCAAATTCTTTCCACATTAGACTTTGAACCACACCGGATATATACATCGGGCAGTGCATAGAACACGATACCTAAGGTGCCAATCCAGAAGTGAAGGTTAGCCAATTTAGGAGAATACAGTTTGGTATTCCACATGCGTGGGATCAGCCAGTACAACATTCCAAAGATCAAAAATCCATTCCAGCCCAGACCACCCACGTGCACGTGTGCAACAATCCAGTCGGTATAGTGCGCAATGGCATTTACGTTTTTCAATGAGAGCAACGGACCTTCCAGCGTGGCCATACCATAAGCGGTAACAGCTACCACCATGAATTTCAATACAGCATCTTCACGTACCCGATCCCATGCACCGCGCAGGGTGAACAAACCATTAAGCATACCACCCCATGACGGAGCAATCAGCATAATGGAAAATACAACACCCAATGACTGTGCCCAGTCGGGCAATGCCGAATATAACAAGTGGTGAGGACCTGCCCAGATATAAATGAATATCAAAGACCAGAAGTGTATGATCGACAAGCGATAGGAATACACCGGACGATTTGCTGCCTTGGGCAGGAAGTAATACATGATACCCAGGAATGGAGTAGTTAAGAAGAATGCCACCGCATTGTGACCATACCACCACTGCACCAAGGCATCCTGTACACCTGCATACCAGGAATAGCTTTTGAAAAGGCTAACGGGCATCTCAAAAGAGTTCACGATATGAAGCACCGCTACTGTAACAAACGTGGCGATGTAAAACCAGATGGCCACGTACATGTGTTCTTCTCTGCGTTTGATAATCGTACCTATCATGTTGATACCAAACACCACCCAAATCAGGGCAATGGCTATATCAATAGGCCACTCCAGTTCGGCATATTCTTTTGATGTAGTTATACCCAATGGCAAGGTGATCGCTGCTGCTAAAATAATCAGCTGCCATCCCCAGAAATGCACCCAACTGAGTGTATCATTAAAAAGGCGCGCTTTTAACAAACGCTGCAAGCTGTAGTACACCCCCGCAAACATGGCGTTGCCCACAAAGGCAAAAATCACCGCGTTGGTGTGTAGGGGCCGGATACGGCCAAAGGAAACATACTGCAGATCAAAATTAAAGAGTGGGTAAAAAAGCTGAATGGCGGCCAGCAATCCCACCGTCATACCGACAATTCCAAATACAACGGAAGCAATGATGAAGGCTTTGACAATCTTATTGTCATACTGGATTTTCTCAAGTTGCATGACTCAGGGTTGGTTTTAATAGTTTACAGCCCTAAAAGTAAGATTTAGCTTAAAAAGACGTGCATGATTGACATTAGAGTAAAATATGATTTTTATCATAAATTAAATGACCAATAAAAAAATGTGATTTTCAGAATGAAAACTTGCCATACCTCTGGCACATGTGACACATTATTTCCCCTTCCATCCGGGTCCACGCACTACTCTGCCAGGTCGGGCTCCGGTGTGTTCTCCGTTTTCAAGCACGTGCTTTCCATTCACAAACACATGCACCATTCCCGTGCTGTATTGATGAGGATTTTCAAAAGTAGCATGATCCTGAATTTTTCCGGGATCAAAAATGGCGAGGTCAGCATAATATCCGGGTGTCAGAGAACCACGCTTCTGGTGATTTTCAGATTTGCAGCGGGCAACGAAGTAAGTTTTCGAATGGCCTCCTCCAGCGGAATCACTTTTTCATCACGTACATATTTGCCGAGCAGCCGTGCAACATTACCATAGGCACGTGGGTGGGTCCTTGATTTTAAAAATACTCCTTCGGTCGCTGGTGATTCTGCATCCGAACCAAAACTTACATAAGGCAAGGCAATCTGTCGTCTTGATATTTTCTTCACTCATCATAAAATAGGCAGTACCAACCCGTGTGCTATCGGTTATCACCAGGTCCATGGCTGTTTCTTCCGGAGACTTTCCATAAATTTCAGAAACTTCGACCCAGTGTCTTTCCGGTAAACCGCTTTAATGAATCGTTGGCAAACCCAAGTAATAATACCCTGTCGGGGCTGCCTGCCATCAATAGTAAGATTTTCCCATTTGTCAGATGGCTTTCGCATTTCATCCAGTGCTTTCTTTCTGATCCTGGGATCCTGAAGACGCTTGATCCATTCTTTGATGCCTCCTTCCTGAACCCATGGTGGCATGGAAGCATCCAGTCCGGTTGCCCCTGCCGTGTAGGTATACATGTCAGCCGTAATTTTTAGTCCCTATTTATTGGCAGCATCAATTTTAGCCATCACGGAATCCAGCTTTCCCCAGTTTTCGTGACCGGCCAATTTTCAAATGATAAATTTCTGCAGGCAACTTTGCTTCGCGGGCAATGCGTATGGTTTCATCCACCGCAGCAAAAATATTATTGCCTTCACTGCGCATATGGGAGATGTACATGCCACCATATTCACCAGCCACTTTACATAACTCTATCAACTCTTCCGTGGATGAATAATTAGCGGGTGCATAAATTAAGGAGTGACCCCAGCACCCATGGCGCCTTCTTCCATAGCCTGCTTCACCAATGCCTTCATGCGTTCCAGTTCTTCTTCTGTTGGTAACCGATTGTCATAGCCAAGCTCATGCACACGTACACTGGTGGCACCAACAAAAGAGGCTACGTTGGGTGACACACCTCTCCGTTCCAATGACTCGAGATATTCGCCCAGCGTAGTCCAGTCAATTTCATATTTCGTATCGGGATCACGCCTCATGGCATCCAGGGCATCTTTTTTCATCATGCTATTGATTGGCCCCATCGAACTTCCCTCACCAAATACTTCAAGGGTAACACCCTGGCGGATATCTGCCTGGGAGTTGCCATCGAAAATCAACGACTCAACCGCCCAGCTCAACATATTGATGAAGCCAGGTGCGACTGCCAGTCCCTGCGCATTTATTTCCTTCGCTCCTTTCGCTTTTGATAGATCGCCTATGAAGGCAACGGTATCTGCATTGATACCAATATCCGTAACAATACCTGGCTTGCCGGAACCATCATAGACGGTGCCGCCACGAATAATAATATCAAATCTCTGTTGCTGACATGCTCCGGTTAAAAGAAGCATCACCATAATAGGCAGGAGTCGTTTCATTGGTTTGAGTTTTAGGTGAAGAAAGATACATCAAAAAAAATAAATTGATGAGGGTGCATACTTCAGACAGAATCTCTAAATAAATGCATATTCCTATATGTTTTTAAAAGATGCTTTGGCGTTTGATTCAAAGATCTGAAGTATACATACTGATTTGAATGATTGTTAAATCATCCTTTCATCAACTGCTTTTTCTATTTTATTATCCAACCCGGTCCACGAATACTCCTGCCTGGAGTTGCTCCGGTGTGATTACCATTATTCAGTACCTGTACACCATTTACAAACACATGATCGATTCCTTCCGCATACTGGTGGGACATTTCAAAGGTTGCCTTATCCTTAACCATATCGGGATCAAATACAACAATATCGGCATAGTTGCCTAGCCTTTAAGACTTCCTCGCTTTTTTAATTTCAAATTCGATGCAGGCAATGAAGTCATCCTGCGTACCGCCTCTTGTACTGTCATGATTTTTTCCTCCCGCACATAGCGGGAAAGCAAACGTGCAAAACTTCCATAGGTGCGTGGATGAGTTGCCTCTTTGATATAAGGTTCTTCGGCAGGAATAGATGCAGCGTCTGAGCATAATGCTCACATACGGCAATGCCAGCATTCGTTTCACATTATCTTCTGAAATCAAAAAGAAAATAGCGGCCACTCCGGATTTATCTGCGGCTATGATATCCAGCATAGTTTCGTTGGCATCCTTACCGTGCAGTTGGCCACTTCACTCAATCGCTTTGCCACGATATAAATCATTCAATGAATCCTTTCTGAATCCAAGAATCATGACATCTTTCGGATCAGAATTTCTGGTGGGTATGCCCAATGCTAAATCACTTAGTAATCGCTTCCGCAACGCTGGATTTTTAAAACGATTTCGCATAGCCGCTCCTCCTCCCTCCTGCACCCACGTAGGCAAACGAGCCGTGAGCGAAGTACCACTCGCATTGTAGGTGTACATGTCTGCTGTAATTTTCAAACCGGCTCGTTGTGCGCTATCAATTTTGTAAAGTACCGTGTCTATTTTATTCCAGTTCCAGGTGTTATTGATTTTCAGGTGATAAATCTCAGCGGGCACGTTCGCTTCACGGGAAATGGTAAACACTTCGTTCAACGCCTTATATATTTTATCGCTTTCGCTGCGCATATGGGTGATGTACATGCCTCCGATACTTTGCCACTACTTTGTTCAGTTCAATCAATTCCTGTGTGGATGCATAATCGGCAGGTGCATAAATTAATGAAGAACCCAAGACCCATCGCGCCCTGCTTCATCGCTTCCTCCACCAGATTTTTCATTTTTATCAATTCCTCCTGTGTGGGCTTACGGTTTTGAAACCCAACACCAGGTTGCGAACTGTAGTAGCTCCTACAAATGAAGCAACATTCGTACTCACACCTTTTCGTTCCAGGGTTTTAAAATATCCATCCAGGGTAGTCCACAAAGTATCTTTGCTGTTTTTCTTTTTGCGTGGCCCCGGACTCCATCCTTCACCAAACACTTCAAGCGTGACACCTTGTTTTATGTCACTCATCGAGCGGCCGTCTTTCAACAATGACCGATCCGCCCAACTCAGCATATTAATAAAGCCGGGTGATATTGCTTTGCCCTTCACATCGACTATTTGTTTTGCCTTGGCATTCGAAAGATTTCCAATAGCCGCAATGGTATCTGCACGAATAGCTACATCACCTTGAAAAGGTTCGCCACCAAAACCATCATAGATCATTCCGTTTTTCAGAATAACATCGTATTGAGCCGATACCTGGCTGCTGATCAGCAAAAGAAAAATCAAAAAAGAAAATCGCATGTAATTAATTGTGAAAGTAAATCTAAGCCCGCAACAACACATCGAGCAACTCTTTAAAAAGTTTGGCCGCAAGCATGGCTGTGATGCCCGAATCATCTCGTGTCGGATTGAATTCTACGAGGTCAGCGCCAATCACATTTCCTTTTACGTTTTGCAGAATGGAAATCAGTTCACGTGAAGTGAAACCACCCGGTTCATGATGCGATACGCCCGGTGCAAACGCAGGATCAATGGCGTCCATATCCAGTGAAATATAAACGGGGCCATCAAATTTAATCTGCTGAAAGCCATGCCGGTTTTTCATTTCAAATACCTCTACACCAAAACGATTGGCCTGTTCCCGTTGATGTGTATTCATCGTTCTGATTCCAACCTGCACCAGGCGCGAGGCTATTCCTTCTTCCATGATCCGTGCAAACGGACAAGCATGTGAATACTTATTTCCTTCAAAGTGATCATAAAGATCGGAGTGGGCGTCCAGATGAAGGATGTTGAGTTTGCCGTACTTCTTTGAAATCGCTTTCACAATTGGATAGGTGACCGAATGATCGCCACCGAGCGAAAGAATTTTATCATGCTGCAAAAGCAATGCCTGTATGCCGGATTCAATGGCATCAATCGCTTCCTTTCCAGAAGGCAAATGCAGATCACCGGCATCCTTCCAACCCGGATGATTTTTAAGATCCACTCCGCTTTCTGTAAAATAATTGGCAGAATCTGAGTGATACGCTTCCCGGATCAAAGGAGGAGCTTTCTCCGGTCCGTGAAGGAACGAAGAAAACTCATCGAAGGGAATACCTACTGCAGCGATCATTTTTCTTTCTTTAGGCGTCAAACCGCTTTGAGCGGTCTGACGCCTCATTAAATTTATTTGTTCAAATTCAGTTTTTGATTCAGCGGAGGTAATTCACCGGTAAGAATCGCATTCAACTTTGTCAGATGACCATCCAATTCTTTCGATAACTCATCAAACACTTTATATACTCCTGCGGTTGGCTTGCCATCACCCGTCTCTAAACTTCTCCGTCACAGCAGAAATGCGATTCCCTAACTTGATCGGGAAGTTCAATGGATCCTGTCCACTTCTGTTTTTGGTCTGATACAAATCTTCTTCCACCACAGTAATCTTTGCAAGGAAATCTTTAGCCGATTTTGTTACTGCCGGGTCATTGGTTGCTTTCAACCCTTCTTCCATTTCCTTACGGATTTTTCTGATCTTAATCACTGCATCATTGGCTTCGCTTTCGCGATCACGAATTTTGACAGCCAGATCAAAGGTCTCTTTCAAATCTGCTTCTGTAACTCCCTTCAGGTTAGGATTCATTTTTATCTGGAACGGATAGGTTTTGGTATAACTTCCTGCTGTCAGTCTCACCTGATACTTTCCAACCGGTGCTTTTGGTCCGTTCTGTGGACGAGCTCCCCAGATGATCATTCCATCAAATATCGTAGCACCAGTATATCGCAACGTCCACACAAAGGTATTGAGTCCTTGCCCTGCGGTTGGCTTTGATTGACCTCTTCCCCACCAATCGCCCTCATCAGCTTTTACCTCTGAGCCCTTTCCCACAAATCGCTGCACGAGGTCACCATCTTCTTCAAGAATTTCAACCACTACCGAATCCATTTTGTCTTTCAGGTAATATTGAAAGGAAGCATCATAAACACCACGAATGGCATCGGCAGGTTGAAAGAAAATTACATCCTGCTTCATCAACTCAGGAGTGAGCTGGCGCAAGTGGTTGAATGTCATCCAAAATCCAGAAGCCACGACCGTGTGTGCCCAACACCACATCATTGTCTTTGACTACCAGATCACGAATAGGTGTATCCGGCAAATTCAATTGTAATGGTTGCCAGTTGTCACCGGCATTGAATGAAACATATGCGCCATGTTCAGTTCCTAAAAACAGTAAGTCCTGGCCGCACATGATCTTCACGAACGATCTTGAAAAATGTCCGTCTTTAATTCCGGTAACAATCTTTGTCCAGGTCTTTCCAAAATCGCGCGTTCGAAATACATACGGTTGCCGGTCATCCACCTGGTAGCGGAACGCAGCCACATAGGCGGTACCCGGATTATGTTTCGATTCATCAATGATGGCAACCACAGAATGTTTGGGTAATTCTTTAGGTGTAATGTCGATCCATTTTTTTCCACCATCACGGGTGATGTGAATCTTTCCATCATCAGAACCAGCCCAGATGGTATTGACATCATGATTGGATGGAGCCAGTGCAAATACGGTCGCATAAATTTCAGGACCGTTCATGTCTTTGGTGATTTCGCCACCGGTGAGGCCGAGTGTTTCAGGATCTGCATAGGTTAAGTCGGGACTGATTTTCTCCCAGCTTTGACCATCATTGGTTGTGCGCCACACATGCTGGGAACATGTGAATAACATATTTGCATCTTTGGGTGAGAACACAATCGGATACGTCCACTGCCAGCGCTCAGGCAATGAACTGGCCGGCTCGCCAGAAAAGAATCTCGGATACACTTGTATGTCACGGATCTGTCCGGTGGTTACATCTTTGCGTGTGAGCAAGGCACCCTGACTTCCTGCATAAAAAATATTCGGGATTGTCGGGATGTGAAGTAATGTAACCGCTTTCACCACCACCCACATCATAACCCCATTCACCCAATTCATTCATGTGACTCCCATCCTTCACTTGGTATTGCAATCGTTGAATTATCCTGTTGTGCACCGGCCACATGATAAGGAACATGATTGGTCGTAGTAACGTGATAAAATTGTGTAGTACAATAATCCTGATCGGTCCAGCTCTTTCCGCCATTCACTGATACTGAACCGCCTCCATCATCGGACACAATCATGCGCATGGGATTATTCGGATCGATCCAGAGATCATGGTAGTCGCCATGTTTGCCTTTTATCTCCTGATCAAACTTTACACCTCCATCGGTAGACTTCCAGAAATCAACATTGAGGCAATACACGGTTTCGCGATCAAATGGATCGGCATAAATGCGTGAATAATAAAATGCACGCTGACGAAGTTTGCGATCGTCATTGGTTTTTTTCCAGGTAGCACCTGCATCATCACTGCGATAAACACCACCATCATTGGCTTCTACAATTGCCCAAAGTCTTTTGTTATCAGCCGGTGAAACGGTGATGCCAATTTTTCCTAATCGGTCCTTCCGGCATACCGGGATTTTTTGTTAACTCATTCCAGGTTTCTCCACCATTTTCTGATTTCCATAATTTACAATCCGGGCCACCGCCCCACATCTTCCAGGTTTTGCGATACACCTGCCAGGTGGACGCATACATGATTTTTGGATTCGTGCGATCTATAATTAAATCGGCAGCACCTGCCTTCGGACTTACATACAAAACTTTTTTCCAGGTGTTGCCACCATCCATCGATTTGAAAACACCACGCTCTTCATTGTCTCCATAAGGATGACCCAAGCGCTGCCACATATACAATGTCAGGATTGGTTGGATGAATGCGAATGCGTGAGATGGCTTGTGTTTCCTTTAATCCAAGATGACGCCATGTTTTTCCTCCATCGATCGATTTATAAACACCATCACCTTGCGTAATGCTTCCGCGAAGTTGAGTTTCGCCTCCACCGATATAGATAATGTCAGGATTGGTTTCAGCTACGGCTACCGCTCCTATGGATGAACTTGAAATTTGTCCATCGGTAACGGATGCCCACTCCTGATCCTCCATCGGTAGTTTTCCAAAGCCACCACCGGTTGCACCAAAGTAATATTCATGCGGCCTGCCCGGACTACCCGAAGCACCCAAAGAACGACCACCTCGCTGCGGACCAATATTACGCCATTGGAGTTTGTCGAAATATTTTGAATCGTAGTTGTGGTGGGCTGTGCCTTAACATGCAGCACAAGGCAAGACATTACCATAAGCAGAAGAGCATAGTTACTTTTCATTTTTGAAATATGATTTGATTATTTCAAAAGGTAATGAAAAGCGATGTACAGCCAAATGCCTTTTACAAAAGCAGGATGGTAATGATTTAAATGGTGCTATGAAAAATTGGATCACTTTAATTTACAATTCCAAGCAAATCAACCTCATAGATAAGATTTGAGTTGGCCGGTACAGTTATCAGGCCACTGGTAAGTGACTGAGGTCCAAAACCGAGCCCGGAAGGGATGTATAGGGTGGCCTTGCTACCCACCTGAAGATTTGGTAGCGCGGCCTGAAATGCATAAAAGTAATTGATCACACGGCTGTCAAATTCATTTGATGGGAAACCAGATCCCGTAAAAAATTGAGTGCCATCTGAAAGCAACTTGCCGGTATAATTCATTTTCACTTTTGTATACAAGACCGGGCTTTGGGCCACTTCCTTCACGGGTGATTACATATCGCAAACCGCTTTTATCACGAATGGCAGAAATTGAATTTTGTGCAAGGTAGTGCATCAATGGCAACCGTATCAGATGCCAGTTGTCTGCTTTTCAGTTTCAGTAATAACGACATTGGTGAGCTCAATCTCAAAAATAAGGTTGGCATTTGCAGGAATAGCACCCGACCCAGAAGTTCCATAAGCATATCCTGATGGTATATAAAACCGGCCTTTAGATCCTTTCGGAAGTAAGGAAAGCGCAATTTTAAAACCGTCAATAAAACTGCTTACCAGTGCATTGTTGATGTTGCCCTGATCAAAGACTGTTCCCGAAAGAAACTTGCCGGTGTATTTAAAACTTACCGTACTGGTGGTTCTTGGAGGAAAACCAACTGCCAGTGAATCAATTACAAACCGAACACCAGTGGCATCAGTCAACGCATTAATGTTGGTGGATCGTAAATGAGACTCCAATGGCGGTTGTGTCTTTTTTCCATTGATCCTGAAAACCAGCCTGAGGATCTTGTTTTGGTTCTATACAGGATGAAAGGATTGATGAAATAAAAATACCAACAATCACAACAGGGAATAATACCTTCATTTTCTTATTTTTCTTAAATCAAACGCACAAAGGAAAGAAAAATTTTAAACTATCCCCTCATTAAAATTTTCAGAAGTCACTTTGATTAAAATCTCAATAAAACTGACATCCATCATAGCGACTTTGATCAGGAATACAGTAATTGAATGAAGAAATAAAAATATCAGATATGAAATGATCCTTGTTTTTCAAACGCTTCGAAAGGAGATAAAATGATTATCAACATGGTGAAACTGCCGGCAAAGGCAGGTTTCAATTACCAGACAATAAAAAAGCTACACATGAAAACCATACTGTTTCCCACCGATTTCTCACACAATGCCAACAGCGCACTGGAATATGCCGTAGAGATTGCCGCACTTACCGGTGCACAGCTTAATTTACTTCATGTGTATACACCTTTGGTTTCCAAAGACAATTTTTACAGCACGCTGATTACCGATGAGGTTGCCGATGCCACTCGCGAAGCGTATGAAAAGTTAACGGTAATCACCGATACTATTGCGAGGGAATTTCCAACTGTAAGCTGTAAGGCTCAGGTACGGTTGGCGAACCCGTGGCAGAAATCATCAATGCTTCATTGGAAAACAAAGCTGAACTGATCATTATGGGAACATTGGGAGCAAGTAATTTATCCAAAATGATCTTTGGTTCCATCACGGCCTCAATAATTGAAAAATCAGATTGTCCTGTGCTGGCTGTGCCATCCGGTTGCACGTATCGCCCGCCTAAAAGAATTTTATTCGCAACCAATTTTTCATTTAATGATCTGGATGGTGTAAAAAAACTGGCGCTCATTGCCGAAGCCTTTCAGTCTGAAATAATTTTCGGCCATGTTGATATTTCCATAGATGAGGATCGTGATGAGACTTCATTCCATGGAAAATTTTATGAAAGAAGTGAGGGCGGCAACTCCCTATCCGAAAATTTCTTCTAAAATCGTGAGCGATCATAATGTAAGCATGGGATTCGATAAAATCATTGAAGAATCCGCCATTGACATATTCGCATTGTCGACTCATAAGCGCACCTGGTTTGAAAAAATCTATAATCCAAGTCTGACCTCGAAAGATATCACATCATACCTATATTCCACTGTTTGCTTTTCACAATCCGGCAGATGAAGAAAAAACAGGAAAAGATTTTTGATAACCCCTGGTGAACAAAAATGGATATCTATTTGTCAGCTGCTTTAAAAGCAGACGAACTGGAGGCAGAGTTGAAAACGTCTCGGCCGATGGATGGAAAATCCTTTGCCCGATGAATGCCTTCGATAATATGGGGGCCTTCGGCTCAAACACGATGAGCTTTGAAAACTGGCTTCAGTATATACTAATACCACGCATCCGTATAATCGTTGTGGAGAAAGGTCAATTTCCCCACAGGCAGTCACCTGGCACCTTATGCCATTCGCTATTTTGATGGTGACACTGCGGCTGATGGGCTACGTGAAATTCTTCATGCCATTGATCTACTCATTAACAATAAACCTGTATCATCGCTGAATCCAACACAACAACCACCAATAAATACACATTCACCAACTGTTTCCATAGGCGACACCACCGTTCCTGCTGTGCTCTATTCAGTCGCTGAGTCGCTGCCACAGTTCGTATTACATGATCTGGAGAGTCAGTTGCAAACGTTCGATACTTTCCTGGATTTTTTATCACCTTCGGTACGGCCAACAATCAGTAACATACTAAAAAATGCAGCTCAACAAACCAGCAATGCCGATTGCAGGAAACGAATTGAACAAGCTGCACTGGATGTAGCGGATGGAAAACGTGCTGCGGCACCGTATAATCATGAAGAGGCGATGAAAAAAAATCAGGAAGAGCATCGGAAGAATTTTCCTGATCTTTAAATGTCGCTGTATATGGTGGGGACCGTACACACAGTATAGGGTTTACCTTTAAACTACTTACCTGGTGTTAATCCATCCCGGCTTTTAATTTATCTTTGAAGTGGAGAATGTTGAAGATGAAAAATGTCCGGTTGGTTTTAGGCAGTGGCGGAGCGAGGGGCATGGCGCACATTGGGGTGATTGAAGAACTTGAGAAAGAAGGTTTTCAAATCAAGGAAGATAGTTGGCTGCTCAATGGGTGCCGTAGTGGGCGGAATTTATTGTGCCGGATATCTAACCGAATACAAACACTGGCTTATCAAACTCAGCAGACTGGATGTTTTCATGCTGCTGGATTTTACCTTGTCTGCGCAAGGCTTTGTAAAGGGTGAGAAAGTATTTAAAGCTATCGAAGAATTTATCGGGGATCATCAGATTGAAAATTTCAAAATTCCTTTCACGGCAGTAGCCGCTGATCTGCTCAGTAAAAAAGAAGTTCATTACCGATCCGGCAGCTTGTTCAAAGCCTTGCGATCTTCCATTGCAATTCCCACTGTTTTCACACCTGTCAGCAACGGTAAAATCACAATTGGTAGATGGTGGTGTGCTTAATCCACTTCCTATGGATCTTGTAAAAAAAGAAGCTGGTGAAATCATTGTTGCTGTTAACCTCAATGCGAACATTCCGTATGAAATATCAACCCATTCCTCCAGAAGTTAATAAAGAGAAAGTGGCTTACATGAAAATGCTTCAGGCATTCCGATCACAATTTTCGAAATTTGACAACAAGACTGAAGACTTCACCGATAAGACCTGGGGCTCTTTGATATTCTCAATAAATCATATGATCTAACACAAGATCGCCTAACGGAATTGATGATTCAGGTGCATAAACCGGACATGGTAGTTAATATTTCACGCGATGCCTGTGGAGTGTTTGAATTTTATCGTGCCAATGAAATTATTGAAGAAGGACGCAAAGCTTTTCACCGGACATATGCGCAATACCATTACGAATAGTGCCACTGTGTAATTAATTAAGTACCTTTGTGCATCACTCCTCCAAATTCCCGTAGAAACACGCTTTCTGCGTAGCCGCTCAAGGCGGATTCGAGCCAAGAGGCGTTTAAACTAAACGATTACACGGTTTCCGTGTATCACACCAATTAACACATGTCATTCGAAAAATTAAATCTCATTGAACCTATTTTAAAGTCTTTGAAAGCGGAAGGTTATACAAAACCTACTCCCATTCAGGAACAATCCATTCCCGTGTTACTGGAACGCAAAGACCTATTGGGTTGTGCTCAAACCGGCACCGGAAAAACGGCTGCCTTTGCCATTCCCATTCTTCAACTTCTTCATCAGGATGAACTTTATAAAAAAGGACCTGCCGGAATTAAAGCATTAATACTTAACACCAACCCGTGAGTTGGCGATTCAGATTGGTGAAAGTTTTGCGGCCTATGGAAAACTTCTTCGCATCAAGCATACCGTAATTTTTGGTGGTGTGCCACAACGTTCACAAACCGATGCACTTCGTGCCGGTGTAGATATTCTGATTGCAACACCTGGTCGTTTACTCGACCTGATGGATCAACGTTATGTACGTCTGGAACATCTGAAAATGTTCGTGCTCGATGAAGCCGATCGCATGCTCGACATGGGTTTTATCCATGATGTGAAAAAAATTATTGGTCGCATTCCGGCAAAACGTCAAACCATTTTCTTCTCGGCAACCATGCCAGCAGAAATTTCAAAACTGGCGGATACCATTTTAACCAATCCGGTACGTGTTGAAGTAACTCCTCCTTCTTCCACAGCCAATACAGTGAAGCAGGAAATTTATTTTGTTGAGAAAAACAATAAAAGATCTTTGCTTGCTTCACTTGTTAAAAGATGATGCGATTAATACGGCACTTGGTTTTCACACGAACCAAACATGGTGCTGATCGCGTAGCGAAAGATTTGAATCGTGCCGGTGTTATGGCCGAAGCTATTCATGGAAACAAATCACAAAATGCGAGTCAAAAAGCATTGAGCAATTTCAAATCACAACAAACGCGCGTATTGGTAGCAACCGATATTGCAGCACGTGGTATTGATATCGATGAACTTATCGCATGTGATCAACTATGAATTGCCCAACGTACCTGAAACGTATGTGCACCGCATTGGCCGTACTGGCCGTGCCGGAGCCAGCGGTATTTCAATTTCATTTTGCGATGGAGAAGAAAAAGCTTACTTAAAGGATATTCAGAAATTGATTGGCAAATCAGTGCCCGTTGCTGAAAATAATCCTTATCCGATGAGCAATACTTCTATGGATCGTATTTCGGAAGCTCCGAAACCACAGAATCAAAACCGATCACAAGGACACGCAGATCAGGTGGATTTAAGTCAGGAGGATTCAAACGTTCATCATCATCGAACGCTAAATCAACTTCTCTTCATCTCATTCTTCTTCGTCTTCATCTTCAAGAAATTCCAACGCTTCTTCTTCGTCAAGAAACTCCAGTTCGTCCTCTTCAGCAAGAAGACCAAGCAGGGACTGGAAAAGTATTTCCAGCGAAAAGAATTATTAGAATTCAATTTGCATAAGCATTTGAGGCCAATCTTCAGATTGATTAATTTTCAATCATGAAGATTGGCCTTCTTTCTGATACCCATAGTTACCTGGATCCGAAAGTTCTCACTACTTTAAAGACTGCGATGAAATCTGGCATGCCGGTGACATTGGTGACCGAGCCGTTGCTGGATGAATTGGAGAAGATCAAACCACTGCGTGCTGTGTATGGAAACATTGATGATAAGGACATTCAAGTGCGTTATCCGGAAGATCTTTGGTTTAGCTTGCGAAGGACTTAACCATTTGGATGACACATATCGGTGGAGCACCACCTAATTATAATCCCAGGATTAAAAAAGATATTTAAAGAAAGAATGCCTGATATCTTCATCTGTGGTCATTCGCACATTCTTAGGGTAAAGAAAGATCCCAACTATAAAAATATGCTTGTACATCAATCCCGGAGCCGCTGGCAATCAGGGCTTTCACCACATCAAAACCTTATGCGCTTTGAGATTGTGGGGAAAGAAATCAAAAATCTGGAAGTAATTGAATTAGGGAAAACGAGGGGCTATAAATCAGTGATCGCACCTAATGGCCACAAAAACAAAAAGCCAACGGAGCTAGATCCATCGGCTTCAGTTTAATGACTACATTGAAAATTATTTTGCCTTCTTGGCTTTAAATTCTTCTTTAATCTTCTCGATATCCACCGCTTTAGCCACAGGCTTAAAGTTCTGATTTTTAAGGTCTGGTTCTTCTGCGGGCAGATTTTGCCTTGTCTTTGCGATTCTTTCTCTTCAAACGGGTAACTGACATAACTCTTTGTTTTAAAGGCTGCAAAAATAAGCAGGTTTTCTGATTTTTGCCGACTCGAATTAGAGATTTTTCTATTTCTGTCTGAAAATCAGACCTGATTCTGATCTGGCCATAGTGATTAAATTGCCACGTTTTAGTTATGGAAAAACCTACTTTACCGAAAGGCACCCGTGATTTTGGCCCAGCACAGATGGCCAAAAGGCAGTTTATTCTCGAAAATATCAAGACAGTATTTCAGAAATATGGTTTCCAGCCGCTGGAAACGCCAGCCATGGAAAACCTGTCAACCCTTACGGGGAAGTATGGGGAGGAAGGGGATCAACTGCTTTTTAAAATCCTCAATTCTGGTGATTTCCTGAAAGATGTGGACACACCAAAAACTGGACAACAAAAATTCGAAAGGAATGACTTTTGATATTTCAGAAAAAGGTCTTCGTTACGATCTAACGGTTCCATTTGCCCGCTATGTGGTGATGAACCGCAATGAAATTACTTTTCCATTTAAGCGCTATCAGATACAACCGGTATGGAGAGCAGATCGTCCGCAGAAAGGAAGATATCGTGAATTTTATCAATGTGATGCTGACGTGGTAGGAACGGATTCCTGATTTGCGAAACCGAGATTATCTTGATGATAAAAGAAGTGTTTAAGTCGATTGGGAATTAATGATTATTCGATAAAAATTAATCATCGGGCAATTCTTACCGGGCTGGCTGAGATTATGCGAAGCAAAAGGAAATGAATCTTCACTTTTTGTTGCCATTGATAAACTCGATAAAATCGGTGAAGAAAAAGTAAAAGAAGAATTGCGAGTGACGAGGTTTTTCTGAAGAATAGCCTCATTACACTTTTTGAAATTTTAAATTTCAAAGGATCCACACAACAGAAAATTGAGATTTCTAAATTCAAAGTTTTCAAATACTCCTGCACGGACAAAAAGGAATTGCAGATTTCAAAGAAGTATTGAATTTGCTTTCCGGCTATGGCGCCACTGAAGATCATGTTGAATTTGACATCGCGCTGGCGCGTGGTCTTAGCTATTATACGGGCTGCATCTTTGAAGTAAAAATCAATAACGTAGCCATTGGCAGTGTGAGTGGTGGCGGTCGTTATGATAATCTTACAGGAGTATTTGGTTTGCCCGGAGTTTCCGGTGTTGGTTTTTCTTTTGGTGTGGATCGCTTATACGATGCCATGGAAGAATTGAAACTCTTTCCTCAGGAAGCACAAATATCCACGCAGGTCTTGATTGCTCACTTTGATGCAGGAAAGTAAACGTTATGGTTTAAAAGTCTTGCAAACCCTTCGTGAAAATGGAATTGCTTCCGAGATTTATCCTGACTCGGTAAAAATTCAAAAGCAATTGGAGTTTGCCAACAAGAAAATGATTCCTTACACCATCGTTATTGGTTCGGAAGAAGTTAAGAGCGGCACACTTGCCTTCAAGAATATGAAAACCGGAGAACAACAAAAACTACCGTTGAAGAAATTCTATCAATACTTTCAAGTAGAGGATTGACTAACTGCCGATCAATCAATAATCATTGGAACCAACCCATCACGATATCCAGCAAGTCAACTTACCCTAAAAGAACTTGATCATATTCTTCATGGTCATTCCAAAATTACCTTGTCGGAAGATGCGCGCGTAAAAATTATCCGTTGCCGGGATTATCTCGATGAGAAACTTGCTTCTTCGTCACATCCCTATTTATGGTATTAATACCGGGTTTGGTTCGCTTTACAATAAACACATTCCCAAAGATCAGCTGGAACAATTGCAGGAAAACCTGGTGATGTCGCATGCCTGCGGCACAGGACCTGAAGTATCGCGCGAGATTGTATTGCTCATGCTATTTCTAAAAGTACAATCACTTTCCTATGGGTATTCGGGCGTGCAGGTGGAAACCGTGGAACGGTTGATTGATATGTTCAATCAACGAGTGTTGCCACGCGTTTATGAAATGGGTTCATTGGGAGCATCCGGGGATCTGGCTCCACTGGCTCATCTTTCCCTTCCGCTTATCGGAATGGGTGAAGTACATTATCTTGGAAAAATTTATTCAGCGTACAGGAAATACTGAATCTGCTTGGCTGGGAACGCATTCATTTCAAAGCGAAAGAAGGTTTGGCTTTACTCAATGGCACTCAGTTCATGAGCGCTTATGGCGTATGGAGTGTTTTGCATGCCAATCGCATTTTAAAATTAGCCAACCTGATCGGTGCGCTTTCGCTGGATGCCTTTGATGGCCGCATTGAACCGTTTGATGAGCTGGTTCATAACATTCGTCCTCATGCAGGTCAAATAAAAGTGGCAAGAGAAATTAAAAAATTATTACAGGGAAGCAAGATTATATCACAGCATAAAAAACATGTGCAGGATCCGTATTCGTTCCGGTGCATTCCGCAGGTACATGGTGCCAGTGACGATGCAATCAATTATGTAACCTCGTTATTCTTACCGAAGTGAATGGGGTGAGTGACAATCCAAACATTTTTCCACAGGAAGATAAAATTATTTCTGCAGGAAATTTTCATGGCCAACCCTTGGCGCTTTCGTTGGATTTTCTGGCTATTGCATTGGCTGAACTTGGGAATATTTCCGAGCGCAGAACCTATCAGCTTATTTCCGGTTCGCGTGATCTTCCTAATTACCTTGTAGCCAATCCTGGTATCAATTCAGGCTTGATGATACCTCAATACACAGCTGCCTCGTTGGTGAGCCAGAACAAACAACTCTGCACTCCGGCTTCTGTAGATTCAATTGTTTCGTCCAACGGACAGGAAGATCATGTGAGCATGGGTGCGAATGCGGCAACCAAAGTATATCGTATCGTGAATAATGTATATTCAATTCTGGCTATTGAATTGATTACGGCTGCACAGGCGCTTCATTTCCGCAGACCACTAAAAACTTCTTCCCGACTGGAAGAGTTTGTCGACAATTTTAGAAAACAGGTTCCGTTTATAGAAACAGATCGCCTGCTTCATGATGATATCGTAAAAGCTGAGCGTTTTTTGAAGGAAATAAAACTGGAAGATTGAAAAAAAATATCATTATACTATTATTCATACTGACAGCGGGAAATCTCCATGCGCAATACACCAGTCGACTCGGCCGCTTTCCAGGTGGATGAGATCAAGGGCTGCGCTCCGCTTACCGTAACAATTCTTGATACCAATCTGATCACTACCGGAGAATGCACGGCAGTCAAACCTTGCCTGATGAGTGCCGATACCAATGCGCCACCACAATCAAATCAATTTACAATAATTTATCCTCAGCCGGGCACTTTTAAGTTGTCTGTACTCTATCAAAACATTGGTGCGGATGACATCATCATCACTGTGGACCCAGATATTCAACCCGCATTTGAAGTATATACATGCTCAGGATTACAGACATCCATCAAGATCACCGATAAAACCTATGACCAGTATTTTATTGATTTCAATAGTGACGGTATCAACGAAGTGGCGATGCCGAATGCTAACAATCAAACAGCCAGTCATAATTTTGGAGTAGCTGGAAATTTCAACATCAGCGTGAAAGGAAAGGACATCAACTCAGCTGATAACTGCACTGCAAAAGTCCAGGCATTTACCTCTGTGGCAACATTACCTGTGCCTCAGATTACAACACTTGCTGCTGTAGACGCTACGCAACTCAAGCTTGACTTTACCCCATTAACCAACATACAATTCAAACTTGAAATTGCCGTTAACAACTCCACTACCTTCCAGCAGTTTCAGACTTTATACGGAGTGAGTTCCGTTACTATCCCCAACCTTAACACTGATGGTAATTTTTACTGCTTCAGGCTGAGTGCATTTGATCCCTGCACGAATACGAATACCTATTCATTTCCTGTTTGCAGTCAGGATTTTGATCTCTCAATTGCAAGTGGAGTTAACAAACTCACCTGGGCCACTTCGGGATTGGGAGTGATCACTACTGAAATACAAAGACAGGATTTAACTTACACACTTATACCGGGCTCTCCCTCATCATTCAATGATGTCGATGTGGTATGTACCTTCACATATTGCTATAATGTGGTCAATATTTATAACAACGGAACGAGAAGCAAATCGCTTAGAAAATGTGGAGCAGCTTTTACTACAAACAATCCTTCACCCATTGATAATACCTCCTCGGTAGTCTCCACTGATGGCGTAAAACTGACCTGGAAGCAAGATCCGTTGTTTAATCCTTTTGAATACACCATTCAAAGGTCGCAAAACAATGAAGGATTCAGTGTGCTTGGCAAAACGCCAGTAACCGAGTTCACTGATAGGGGTTATAACACCGAATCAACTTTTTGTTATCGCATTAATTACACAGACTTGTGCGAAAATCAAAGTCAGCAAGGAACCTTGATTTGCCCTATTCGACTTTCAGCCTCGTTGGATAATAAAAATGCAATCACACTTCGCTGGTCTAAACTAAAGGGTTGGAAAAACGGAGTGAAAAATTACAGCGTACAGAAATTTGATAAAAGTGGTGGATTAATGTCCACTATTAATGCTGGATCAGATACTGTTTTTGTAGATGATCAGCTTGATCTGGTGAATCAGGTTGTTCAATATCGTGTTCTGGCAGATGCCAGTGAAGCTGGCATTACTGCATCTGTATCCAACCAGGTGGTGGTTACAAAAAGTGCCAACCTTTTTTATCCGACTGCCTTTACACCTGATGGAACCGGACCTGTTGAGAATGAAACCTTTTCTGTTTTTGGCCAGTACATTGTAAAGATGGAACTCAAAATTTTTGACCGATGGGGTGCTATGATCTACTTTACCGATGAAAAAAAACCATGGGACGGAACACAGAGTGGCCGGGCCATGCCACAAGGCACCTATGTGTGGGTTGCACAGATTACGGATCAGACCGGAAGAAATTTTTCTCAGGAAGGCACAATAGTAATTCTAAGGAAAAACAACTGATCACTTCGGTTCTAAGACTTAGTGGTAAATCCTTTACCTTTGATTATTCGATAAATTTTTAAACTCCAGGATTATGTTTGACATGATGAAGATGATGGGCAAGATGAAGGAAGTACAGCAGAAAATGAAAGAAGCTCAGGATAGATTAGTCGATGTGAAAGCATCTGGTGAAGCAGGCGGTGGTATGGTGCGCGCAATCGTAAACGGAAAAAAGCAAGTAATCGCAATTGATATTGATCCACTCATTTTGAAGGCAGAAGATAAAGTACTGGTGCAGGATCTGGTAGTGGCAGCGGTAAACAAAGCTTCTGAAGAAGCCGATGTGCTGGCAAAAGAAGAAATAAAAAAAGCCACTGAAGGATTATTGCCAAACATACCCGGCATGGATTTAAGCAGTTTTATGGGATGACCGAAGTAGCGGTTGTCATTTTAAATTACAATGGAAGGAATTTTCTAAAAAAGTTTCTTCCCTCCGTCATTAAATTTAGCGGTAATGCCAACATAGTTGTGGCCGACAATGCTTCTACCGATGATTCCATTCAATTACTCGAGTCATCATTTGCAACTCAGGTGGAGATTTTGAAAATGGATCGTAACCGTGGTTACTGCGGTGGATATAATTATGCCCTAAATAAGATAGATGCAGAGTATTTTGTATTACTCAATTCTGATGTTGAAGTAACTGAAGGTTGGATTGATCCGGTTATCAATCTGTTGAAAGGCGATACACTGATCGCTGCCGCCCAACCTAAAATTCTATCGTTTCATGAAAAGAATAAGTTCGAATATGCTGGCGCAGCAGGTGGTTTTATTGATTCTTTCGGATATCCATTCTGCAGGGGCAGGATATTTTCACATCTCGAAGAAGACTTAGGACAATATAATGATACACTTCAGGTTTTCTGGGCAACAGGAGCCTGCCTGTTCATCAAGGCAGGGATATTTAAAAAAATGACCGGTTTTGATGAGGACTTTTTTGCCCACATGGAAGAAATTGATTTGTGCTGGCGGCTTAACCGGGCAGGTTATAAAGTCTGCTATGAAGGCAGCAGCAAAGTTTATCATGTTGGAGGAGGAACGCTTTCCGCTACAAACCCAAGAAAGACACATCTTAACTTCAGGAATGGACTTAGTCTGCTGGTCAAACATGCGGCTGTAAGTGAATTGCGCTGGAAACTTCCGGTGCGCCTGGCCCTGGACTGGCTGGCTGCCGGGATGTTCCTATTGAATGGCAAACCGGCAGATATGAAAGCAGTACTGGCAGCTCATTACGATTTCTTTAAAAACCTGAAATCAGATATTACCAAGCGAAAAAGGATAGCAAAAGACCTTGGTGGATTTTATGCAAAGGGGATTTACAAAGGATTGCTCCCCTGGCAATACTTCATCTTGAAGAAAAAAACTTTTGGGATCTTAATGATTTTAGAAATCCCAAATTGTACTGCGTTTCCTCAAATGGGAGCGCATATTCAATATAAATGCCAGTGACAAATAGATGATTATGGGAGACCCAAAAGTCAAAAAAGAGGCATAAATGAAAAATAAACGGATACGAAGATGTTGCAATACCCATCTTTTCACCAAGCGCAGTGCATACACCAAAGGCACGTTTCTCAAAAAAAAGCTGAAGTCGATCGATTAAACCACTCATAATTATCTGTCTTTTAAAATCCCCTGCCGTTTACCTGAGTTAAAGACTGTTTATCGACCAAAAATATCCGGCTTACAAATATAAGCGTCAATGACCTAATTCTAACCCGAATAAGCTGTATATTTTTTTAACTATAATTGCAAAAAAACGCGGTTAAAGCTAACTTTGCACCTCGTTTAGGAAACCATTAAATCTATATCCATGAGAAAATTATTTTACGCTATGCTGATCATTGGAACGCTCACTATCTCGAGCTGTACGCTTCCTCAGATGATCAAAGCCGCCAAAGAACAAAAATTAGAAATTAAGCCTAATCCGCTTGAAGTTCACAAAGACACCGTTGAAAATGGATTTGTCTGGAAACCTTCCTGTTAAGATGCTTCGCAAAGGCACCGTTTACACACTTAATACTTTTTACAAGTATGGTGAAAATGAATTAGCCCTTGAGCCTGTTGCATTGAAGGCAGAAGACTATCCTAATAGCAGCACTGAGGAAACCAAAGTATCAAAGGCCTTTTCTTTCCCTTATAAAGATGCCTACAGGGTTGGAACGGTAGAGGTTGAAGGTGTTGCTTCCAAAGGAACTAAATCGAAAACTACTCCTCGCATGCCGCTTGCTACCGGTATTATTACTACCTCCAAGCTTGTTCAGAATTCATACTATGCTGCTTTTGCTGCTCACTCTTATAACAATCAGGAGGAACTTATTCCGGTTGTTATCCCTGACTTCATTTTTGAACAGAGGCCGTTCTGTACTGAGAACCTCAGAAACCAAAGCTGAAAAAGGAAAACAGCTGGATGCATATATTGCTTCAAAGAACGTAACCCGCACAGTAACCATCACAGGTACTCACTCACCAGAAGGTGCTGAGCGTATCAACACTAAACTGTCTGAAGAACGTGCTGCCGCAATTGAAAAATTCTATCGCGCTCAGATGAAGAAATACGATTATCAGGGAATGGCTGATGAAATTAAATTCATCCTAAAGCCAATTGTTGACGATTGGACAGAATTCAAGACTGCACTTGCTGCCTACGAGGGCATCTCATCAGATGAAAAATCAGCTTATCTTGACATTATCAACGCAGGTGGATCTTTTGAAGATCAGGAAAAGCAAATGAAAAAACTGAAGACTTATAACAAAGTGTTTAGAGATGTTTATCCAGGTTTGCGTACAGCAAAAACTGAAATCCTTACTATCAAAGATCAAGAAGACAGATGCTGAGATTTCTGTGTTTGCAAAACAAATCACAAAGGTGCAGCTACTTCCGATGCTCTTAGTTTTGATGAGTTAATGTATTCAGCTACGCTTACGCCATCCCTTGGAGGAAAAAGCTGCTATTTACGAAGCTGCCACCAAGTATGGAACCAACTGGACTGCACACAATAACTTAGGTGCTGCTTATCTTCAAATGGCAATTGAAAATCCATCACGCGCTGCAGATCTTGCTTACTAAGGCAACAGCTCAGATTGAAATTGCTGCAAAAATCCAGGAATCTCCTGAAGTACATGCTAACCTTGCTTCTATTGCACTGTGGAGAGGTAACCCTTACAAAGCATACAGCCATGCATCCAAGGCACTTCGCGGAGCAAATAATGATGTAACCCGTGGTGTAAACGGTGTGAAAGGTGCTTCTGAAATTTACATGGCCAATTACAGTGCAGCAGTAAGTTCAACTTCTTCTGCTACTGATACTGATGTGAATCTTTTCAACAAAGGACTTGCTCAGTTGCTGAACAAAGATTATCAGCAATGCTTCATCATCTTTCGCTGAAGCATCACGTAAAAACAGCAACTTCGCTCTTGCTTATTATGGCGCAGCCGTTGCTGCCGCCCGTGCAGGAAATGGCGATGCTGTTGTTAGCAACCTTACCAATGCTGTTAGAATTGATTCTTCTTTAAAGGAAAAAGCATTGACTGACCTTGAATTCGCAAAATTCACATGCGACTGAATCATTCAGAAACGCTTTGAAATAATAAGTTTTCATAATGACTAGAGGAACCCCGGCCGAAAAGCCGGGGTTTTTTGTTGTCATTCAACCCGTTAATTGGGAAAAAATCAGGATTTAACATTTTATCCTGTAACTCCAGATACCTATTTTTACGGGCTTTCCAAACAAACGTCAGCTATGAGAGAAATTCAATTCAGAGAAGCACTTCGCGAAGCCATGAACGAAGAAATGAGAAGAGACCCCGGTGTCTTTCTTATGGGTGAAGAAGTAGCGGAATATAATGGTGCGTACAAAGTAAGTCAGGGAATGCTGGATGAATTTGGTCCAGAACGAGTAATTGACACACCTATTGCTGAACTTGGCTTTGCAGGCATAGCAGTAGGTGCCGCAATGAATGGACTTAGACCCATCGTTGAATTCATGACCTTCAATTTTTCGCTCGTGGCCATCGATCAGGTGATTAATGCTGCTGCAAAAATGTATTCCATGTCTGGCGGACAATTTAATGTTCCGATGGTATTTCGTGGTCCAACAGGAAATGCCGGACAATTAGGCGCTCAGCACTCACAAAATTTTGAAAACTGGTTTGCCAATACTCCCGGCTTAAAGGTAGTAGTACCTTATACCCCGTATGATGCCAAAGGTCTTCTGAAGACCGCTATACGTGATAATGATCCGGTCATCTTCATGGAATCAGAAGTCATGTATGGCGATAAAGGTGAAGTGCCTATTGAAGAATACTTGATTCCGATTGGCGTTGCCGATATTAAGAGAAGTGGGACGGATGTTACCATTGTTTCTTTTGGAAAAATCATGAAGGTTGCCCTTGCTGCCGCGCAGGAACTGGAGAAAGAAGGAATCTCTGCTGAAGTTATCGACTTACGTTCAGTTCGTCCAATCGACTATGCCACAGTAGTTGAATCTGTAAAGAAAACAAACCGTCTGGTGATTGTTGAAGAAGCATGGCCTTTATCATCAATTGCAACCGAGATTACGTATCACATTCAAAAGCATGCGTTCGACTATCTGGATGCACCTATTCACAGAATAAATAGTCTCGATGTACCACTGCCATATGCACCTACTTTGATTGAAGTTATTCTCCCCAATGTAGCTAAGACGGTGAAAGCTGTGAAGGCAGTACTTTACAGGGATTAGGATTAATCAATACGATACATGATAAAATGCCGGCAGAGATGCTGGCATTTTTGTTTGAAAGAAATCAAAGTAATACTTTCCAGGCATCGGCTACCTTACCTTCACGTAAATAGTGCTGAGCTAAGCGATGAATTGAATCCTTGTCTTTTGAAATGGTTAGCCAATCTTGATGATTTGATTTAAATGGTTTTACACTTTCCGGATCTGGCAACCTTTCAATATTAGCTAAACGTCCCAGATCATTTCCAGTAAGGACTTTGCTGTTTCTAACTTCATCTGGAATCTGATCAAATCCAATTCCTGGTTTCTCATTAGGCTTAGGCACTGTAAAAACAGAATCACCAAAAGCCCTGCAATAATAATCTCCACCCATGCGGGCTACAGCATCAAGTTTTTGCGGATTGATTTTACCATCGGCATCAAAAATGTCTTCTCTTGCATGCATCAAAACCACTTCACAAATCACCAGATTTCCTGCGCCTCCCTCTGATCCCAACGGAATTACCTGATTCACCTTACATTCAAACGCAACGGGCGACTCAGCAACGCGCGGAGGCTTCACGTTAACAGAAGGCAATTCAGTAAAACCAGCTTTAACAAACTCATTGGATCCTTTCGGGAAATCGCAACTGGCCAATGATGCTTTCTCAACCATATCATACGATACAATATTGATCACCACCTCGGGCACTTCCAGTACATTTTGCAGCGTGTGTTTGGTAGTATTATCTCTTACTCTTCTTGAAGGTGAGAAGACAAGAATCGGAGGATTCATGCTAAACATGTTGAAGAAGCTGAACGGACTTAAATTCACCAGCCCATTGGAATCAACTGAACTAACAAATGCAATAGGCCTTGGTGAAACACTTCCCTGCAAATAGCCTTGTAATTTTTGAACAGGAATACTCTTTGGATCGATCGTGATCATTGCGATTAATATGACGGTAAAATCTCTCCGCTACATTCCCCAAATCCAATTCGCACACCATCTTTTTCAGCATGGCCTTTCATAATCACCGTATCTCCGTCTTCAAGGAATGTACGTTCAGAACCATCTGGCATGTGAAGTGGCCGTTGACCGTTCCATGAAAGCTCTAACAGGGAACCAAACGAACCAGGCGATGGTCCGCTGATTGTCCCGGAAGCATAAACATCACCCACCTGAATGTTACATCCATTAACAGTATGATGTGCCAGCTGCTGATTCATATTCCAGTACATATACTTGAAATTGGTCCGGCTCACAGTTGTAGGCTCTGATAATCCGGTTTGAATGAATACTTCGAGTATCAAGTCAAAATTCTTTTCACCTTGAACCGCCAGATAAGGAAGTACATGTGGAAACTGCTCAGGACCTTTCACCCGAAAGGGTTCTAATGCATCCAGGGTTACAATCCAGGGCGACATGGTCGACCCAAAATTCTTTCCTAAAAAAGGTCCGAGTGGGACATACTCCCATTGTTGAATATCACGTGCTGACCAGTCATTAAAAAGCACCAATCCGAAAATATGTTCTTCTGCATCCTTTGCAGAAACTGATGATCCTATCGTAGTATTTGAACAGGTGATAAACGCTACCTCCAGTTCAAAATCCAGTTTTTGAGAAGGACAAAAGACCGGCAATTCAGAATCCGCAGGTTTGATCTGACCTTTAGGCCGGTGAACAGGTGTGCCCGAAATAACTATAGAAGAAGCTCGACCATGATAGCCTACCGGTAAATGTTTCCAGTTTGGCAACAATGCATTTTTAGGATCGCGGAACATAGAGCCTACATTGGTAGCATGTTCTTCGCTGCTGTAAAAATCAGTATAATTGGAAATCTTCACAGGCAACTGCATCTGCACTTCATTCCTATGAACAAGAGCAAGCTCGCGTGCTACTACATTTGATTTCAATTGATCATTGTCATGACGCAACAATTCAGAAACACGCTGCCTTACTTCTCCCCCTTTCTTGCGGCCGAGAGCCAAAAAACCATTTAACTCTTTTTGATTGAAAATTCCATAAGGCAACCCAAGTCCATCCAGAAAACCATTTTCATGCAGATAAACTAAATCCAATACATGATTACCGATGGCCACACCTGCAACAGGCTGCAGGTAATCGGTTTTGAAAATTCCAAAGGGCAAATTCTGGATGGGGAAATCAGAGCCCTTAGGCACTTCTACCCAACTTTTTAATTTCGGATCATTGGCATTTACCATACAACTCAAAATTAGTGCTTATTTTTCTCGCTGAAATGAAAAACTTACCAGGTTTACCCAGAGAGTTTGATGAACGAATGCGCAATGAACTTGGCCCAGATTACGATGCCTTTCTTGAAAGCCTTCAAAAACCATCACCCGTCAGTGTTCGATTAAATCCTGCCAAAACATCTTTGATTGAAGGAGACACAATACCATGGACGAAACATGGAAGGTATTTAAAAGAACGACCCATTTTCACACTTGACCCTGCACTTCATGCCGGTGCCTATTATGTGCAGGAGGCAAGTTCTATGCTGCTTGAGCAAGCACTGGTGCAATCCCTCGATCTTACTAAACCGCTGCGCGTACTCGATTTGTGTGCAGCACCAGGAGGAAAATCAACACATATTTTAAGTTTAATAAGCTCCGAATCACTGCTCGTGTCCAATGAGGTTATCAGATCACGCAGTGCTGTTCTTTCAGAAAACATTCAAAAGTGGGGACATGCCAATGTGGTGGTAACATGCAATGACCCCGAAAACTTCAAAAGACTGGAGGGTTTCTTCGATGTAATTGTTGTAGATGCTCCCTGCTCAGGCGAAGGTCTATTCCGAAAAGATCCCAATGCCATGACCGAATGGTCAACCGATAATATTCAACTCTGTTCGCAACGTCAACGTAGAATTCTCAGCGATGTATTGCCCGCTTTAAAAGAAAACGGAATACTCATCTACAGTACTTGCACCTACAATGAACAAGAGAATGAAAACAATTTAATGTGGCTGGCACAGGCCGAAGAATTTGACTTTCTGCCACTGTTATTAAATGAAAGCTGGGGTGTTGAACCCATTCAAAAAGAAAAAGCAATAGGCTATCGATGCTATCCGCAAAAGGTGAAAGGTGAAGGCTTTTTTATTTCAGTATTGCAGAAAAGAACCACCACAAAACAATCAAGGATAAGTTCAAAAAGCCGATTTTCATTTGCCTCGAAAAAAATCACTGAACGATTACAGGATTGGATTCTTCTTTCTGATCAATTCGATTTTATTCAGCAAGAAAATCTGTTGATCACTATACCAATCGCTTTGAAGGATGAGATTCAATTTCTGCAAGGTCAATTACACATTGTTACCAAAGGCACTGCGATGGCAGAAATAAAGCATGATAAGCTCATACCTGAGCATGCGTTTGCGCTATCTGTTAATCTTAACGAAGATCATTTTCAAAAAGTCAACCTCAACCTGGATCAGGCTCTTCAATTTCTCAGGAAGGAAGCCTTTATGCTGAATGATGAAAGAAAAGGATTTGCCTTGGTGAAATATCAGGAAAGCCCGTTGGGCTGGGTTAATCTCCTCGGTAATCGATTAAACAATCTATACCCCGCTTCCTGGAGAATCAGAATGGGATCAGAACGATCCTAAGCAGCAAAACTGGCTTCTATTCAAAGAAAAATTAGAAGTCTCCATTCATTCCCTTTTCCTATTTTTGCGGTCTTATAAGCTCACTAAGTTTTATGGCACTTTCTACTAAATACAGTCCGGCCGAAGTTGAAGATAAATGGTATCAATACTGGATGGATAAAGGTTTTTTCAATTCAAAACCCAACCCTGAAAAGGAACCATACTGCATTGTAATACCTCCACCCAATGTGACAGGCGTTCTCCATATGGGGCACATGCTAAATAATACCATTCAGGATGTGCTGGTGCGCAAGGCTCGTATGGAAGGAAAAGAAGCTTGCTGGGTGCCAGGAACTGACCACGCTTCTATCGCCACAGAGGCTCGTGTTGTAGCCATGCTGCGCGAAAAAGGAATCAAGAAATCGGATCTTACCCGTGAAGAGTTTCTGAAATATGCCTGGGAATGGAAAGAGAAATACGGAGGCATCATTCTGGAACAATTAAAAAAACTGGGGGCCTCATGCGACTGGAGCCGCACAAAGTTTACCATGGATCCTGATTATTATGATGCCGTTTTAGATGTGTTCATTGATCTTCATAAAAAAGGATATATCTATCGCGGACTGCGAATGGTGAACTGGGATCCTGCAGGAAAAACTGCTCTCTCTGATGATGAAGTAATTCACAAAGATGTGCAGTCCAAATTGTATTACATCAAATATCCAATACTTGGCACTACCGATCAGTTTGTAACCATTGCCACTGTACGTCCTGAAACAATCATGGCGGATAGTGCCATCTGTATTAATCCAAATGATGAACGCTTCACGCATCTGAAAGGTAAGAGCGTGCAGATTCCTTTAATCAATAAGATCATTCCGATCATTGAGGATGAATATGTGACTATGGATTTCGGAACAGGTTGTTTGAAAGTAACTCCTGCCCATGACATGAATGACTATGAGCTGGGCAAGAAACATAACCTCGAAGTTATTGACATTCTCAATGAAGACGGAACACTTAACGCAAAGGCACAAATCTATATCGGTGATGATCGCTTCATCGCCCGAAAGAAAATTGCTAAAGAACTTGAAATAAAAGGCTTCCTGGCAAAGGTAGAAGATTATAAAAGTAATGTAGGTCATTCCGAACGCACCGATGCTGTAATTGAACCGCGTCTCTCGCTGCAATGGTTTTTAAAGATGGATACCATCACAAAACCAGCGTTGGAAAATGTAATGAATGACACGATCAACCTGATTCCACCCAAATTTAAAAACACCTATAACCACTGGATGTCGAATGTTCGTGACTGGTGTATCTCAAGACAATTATGGTGGGGGCATCGCATTCCGGCATGGTATGATGATCAGGGAAATTATGTAGTTGGCAAAACGGAAGAAGAAGCACTTGAGTTATATAAAAAAGAAAATCCGGGAAGTAACATCACCACGCTAAAGCAGGAGACCGATGTAATGGACACCTGGTTTTCAAGTTGGCTGTGGCCGATGGCTGTATTTGATACTTCCATTTTTAAGGGTGATAAGAATAACAAGGGGAATGAAGATTTAAACTATTACTACCCGACCAATGATCTTGTGACAGCACCAGAAATCCTGTTCTTCTGGGTGGCCCGTATGATCATTGCCGGATATGAGTATCGAGGAGAAATGCCATTCAAAAATGTGTATCTCACAGGAATTGTTCGTGACAAACTCGGCAGAAAAATGTCGAAGTCATTAGGCAACTCCCCTGATCCTCTGGATCTGATTGCCAAGTATGGAGCGGATGGTGTTCGTACCGGTATGTTGTTCAGTTCACCGGCAGGTAATGATTTACCATTTGATGAAAAACTTTGTGAGCAGGGAAGAAATTTTGCCAACAAAATATGGAATGCATTTCGCCTGGTGAAGGGCTGGGAAACTTTTGAAGGCGAGATACCTGAAACCGATCAGGTTGCTATTACATGGTTTGAATCAAAACTCAATCAGTCGATTACAGAACTTGAAGATCATTATTCAAAATTCAGAATTTCAGATGCGCTGCTGGCAACGTATAAATTAATCTGGGATGATTTCTGCGCATGGTATCTGGAAATGGTGAAACCGGAATTTGGCAAACCTATTCATAAAGAAACGCTGACAAAGACTGTAGATTTCTTTGAAAGCATATTGAAAGTCCTCCACCCATTTATGCCGTTTATTACGGAAGAACTCTGGCATGAATTAAATGAACGTGATTCAAAAGATTGTTTAATTGTGGCAGCATGGCCCAAAGCAAAAGCAGCAAATGAATCTATCATCGTAGAAAGCGCCTATGCGTTTGAAATCATTGGAGAGATCAGAAATTTCAGAAACGGAAAAGGAATTTCACCAAAAGAGTCTCTGAAGTTATTGGTTAAGTCAGGAGATCATGACTTGATTAGATCATTCTGGCCAATCATAACCAAACTATCCAACCTCAGTGAAATTTCCTTTATTACTGATAAAGTAGCTAATGCATCAGGGTTTGTGATCAAGTCAACAGAGTTCTTTATTCCACAAGATGGTAAAATTGATGAAGCGAAAGAGCGTGAAACTATCTTGAAGGAACTGGAATACCAACGTGGGTTTCTTATTTCAGTGGAGAAAAAACTTTCCAATGAAAAATTTGTAAATAGTGCTCCTGCGCAGGTAATAGAAATTGAACGAAAGAAAAAACAAGACGCTGAAACAAAAATTAAATCTTACGAAGAAGCACTTAAAAGTCTTTCATAACGATTTATTCCTTTGAATTAATAAACTCGAATACCCTTGTTAGTCCGGGTTGCTTATTTATATTCAGCTTATTCACTTTAATGAATGATTCAATTTCAGCAGAGCGATCACCCGCAGCTTTTAAGATATCTTCCTTGTTTTTTATTTTTACCAATTGATAATTGGCAGCGTATAGAAAAACTTCCTTAAGATATATTTTCATGTCTCTTGACCCAACATCAAGTGCTGCATTATAATTAGGCTTTTTTGTATTTATCTCTACTCGTTTAATCAGCGGTAATTCACCGTCTACAATAACTTCAATCAATCCAGATGATTTTACATCTTCATAACGATAATCAGCTCCATTGACAAAATAATGAGGCTGTGTTGTAAGTGAATCAACCCAAACCAGACTTTTAATCTTCTTGCCCTCTAAAACCTTAATTCCCAATGTAGTTTTAATTTCAAGTAAATCGCTCTTAATGTCATACTTTACAGGATATCCCTCGACTATTCTTTCCGATTCGTAAAGAAGGATATTTGCCCTATTCCATTTCTTATCCAGGTAATTATCACCAATAACATTGCCTGGTGCCATAGGTATTCCATAAATCAAATCTGAACTGGACATTCCGCGTACCGGTTCAGATAACCTGTTTAGTGTAAACTCTGCCCTCATATTGGGAGGCACCGCAGCCTGGCCATACGTGTTGATGAAAACACCTGTCATCGCTAACAATAAAATAATTCTTTTCATATGAATAGATATGTAAATTGAATGAACGGATTATTAAACTCTAACAGCCAGCAACAATTCAATATTTTTAAATTTCATACCAAACTTTCTTGCAACAGATTCATTTGTCAAGCTACCCTTATACGTGTACACACCTTTCATAAACCATTTATGGGAAAAAATCATATCTTCAACTCCACCCTCTTCGGCCGCCCTTAAAATAGTAGGTGTAAAAATATTACTTAATGCTGTGGTCGCTGTGTTTGCTACCCGGGATGCGACATTGGGAACGCAATAGTGGATCACATCATACTTACGGAACACGGGTCTGTTCAAACTGGTAATTTCTGAAGTAGCTATACAACCTCCCTGATCAATACTAAGATCAATGATCAATGAATCCGGTTTCATTTTACTAACCATATCTTCAGAAACTACATGACGCACTTTTCCTTTTTCGGCACGCAAAGCGCCAATTACAACATCTGCATTCTCCAGGCTTTGGCTCAACGTAATTGTATCAATTGTTGAGGTATAAAACTGATGGCCCAATGTGTGCTTGATCCTTCTTAGTTTGTAGAGATGGTTGTCAAATACCTGAATTTCTGCTCCCAGGCTAAGAGCGGCACGGGCTGCATATTCCGCCACCGTTCCTGCTCCGATAATAACAACTTTGGTTGGTGGAACCCCCGTTATTCCACCAAGGATTATTCCTTTGCCTTTATTTACTGTGCTTAAATATTCGGCCGCAATAAGCATCACGGTGCTGCCAGCAATCTCACTCATAGCGCGAACAATAGGCATGCCTCCAACTTTGTCTTCTATGAATTCATACGCCAATGCAGTGACTTTCTTTTTAAGTAGTGCATTGACGCATTCCTGCTTCAGGTTTCCCATTTGAAGGGCCGAGATCAACGTTTGACCGGGTTTGAAATATTCTATCTCCTCCAGGGTTGGCGGTTCTATTTTTAAAATAAATTCTGCTTTGTAAACCTCCTCAACGGAATAGACAATTTTAGCACCAGCATCGCTGTATTGCTTGTCGGAAAACTTTGAGCCTTCACCTGCCATGGTTTCAACCCAAACTTCATGACCATTATTTACCAACAGGGCAACTGCATCAGGTGTGAGGCTTATCCGGTTTTCCTGCAGAGAAATTTCTCTTGGAAGTCCGATAAAAAAGGTGCCCTTGCCTTTCCTCACTTTCAACATTTCCTCTTGCGGATGAAAGCTTGATTTCGCCAATGCTTCAAATCCGGATCTCTTCTTTTCAGTCATGCCTGCGATAATATATTTTTCTTGTCATCGAATCAAAAGGTTGAATATTCACTTCGAAGTATTGAACTGGAAGCAACCTTTCAAGTTTTTCTGGCCATTCTATCAGACAAACATTTCCAGAATTCAGGTACTCCTCCAATCCAATATCAAATGCCTCCACTTCATTTTTTAACCTATACAAATCAAAGTGATACACAACCTTTCCATTTGTACTTCCATATTGGTTAACGATCGAAAAGGTTGGACTGGCTACTGTTGCTTCCACTCCCAGCTGCTCAACAATCTGTTTTACCAATGTAGTTTTACCTGCCCCCATTTCACCCTTCAGAAGCCAGACACTGAGACCTTTACTTTGCTTCACCAGCTCAGCAGCAGCCATCGGTAAATCATCAATCTGAAGTGGCCCATCGCCTATCAGCATCAACTCATCAGGCATTTTTCGAAGTTAATAAAATAAAAGGAATGATCATTTCTTCCAGGCTTACACCACCGTGCTGAAACGTATCCTTATATAAATTTACATAGTAATTATAATTGTTCGGATAGGCAAAAAACTGATCCTCCACTGCAAAAACATACGAAGTAGAGACATTGGTTTTCGGAAGAAAGAGACGCTCTGGCTTTGATGCTTCCATCACTTTATCGCCTTCATAACCAAGATTCTTTCCCTGCTTGTAGCGTAGGTTACTGTTAACCGCACGGTCACCAACAATTTTAAATGGACGTTTTACCCGGATAGTTCCATGATCAGTGGTAATAATCACTTTTGCTTTCTTATCTGCGATTTTCCTTAGTATTTCAATCAAAGGCGAATGCATGAACCAGGACTTGGTGATAGACCGATAGGCTGCTTCATCTGGGGCCAGTTCACGCACCATAGCCATATCGGTGCGTGCATGTGAAAGCATATCAACAAAATTATAAACAATAACATTCAGGTCGTTATGAAACAGGTTATTGATAGAATCCGCCAGATCACGACCTTCTTCCTGCTTCTTGATTTTGTTATAGGAGAATTTGATCGGTAAATTGTTTTTCTTAATTTGTTTAGCGAGAAACTCATCTTCAAAATTATTCTTTGATTCGTCCTCATCTTCACCCACCCACAATTCAGGGTGAACTTTGGCCATATCAGAAGGAAGCATGCCCGAAAAAATTGCATTGCGGGCATAGGCAGTTGTAGTTGGTAAAATAGAATAGTAGGTTTCTTCTTTTTCTACATTAAAGTATTCTGCCAGCACAGGTTCAATCACTTTCCATTGATCATAACGCAGATTATCAATCAAAATGAAAAATACTGGTTCACCTGCCTTTAGCTCAGGGAATACTTTTTTCTTCATGATCTGATGCGAAAAAAGTGGTTTGTCAATATTTGGATTATTCAGCCAGTTCTCATAATTACGTTTAATGAATTTGCAAAAATTAAGATTTGCTTCCACTTTTTGCATATCCAGCACCTCGGCCATATCCCTGTTATCAGCATGTTCCATTTGAAGTTCCCAGAACACAAGCTTCTTGTAGATATCTGCCCACTGCTCATGATTCATGTTATCCTGAAAGGCCATGCTGATCTTCCTGAAATCCTGCTGATAATTAATGTTGGTTTTTTCTATCACCAGCCGCTTGTTGTCAAGAATCTTCTTTATGGATAATAGAATCTGACTTGGGTTAATGGGCTTGATCAGGTAATCGTCTATTTTGGCACCAATAGCCTCTTCCATAATTAACTCTTCTTCGTTTTTGGTGATCATGACCACAGGAAGACTCGGCTTGTTATTTTTTATCAAGGCAAGTGCCTCCAGCCCAGACATACCAGGCATGTGTTCGTCAAGAAAAACTACATCAAAATGCCTGGACTCACTTAATTCAACGGCATCTGAACCATTGTTTACGGGTGTAATATCATATCCCCGTCTGCTCCAGGAATAAAATATGAGGCTTCAACAAATCAATCTCATCATCGGCCCACAAAATGCTGTATCTTTGCATGCAAATACGTTTAGAAAATTCTGTCTAATTTACATTATATACAGCAATCTTCCCCGCCCGATTGAACAAAAAGAAAATCATTAACGACCCGGTGTATGGATTCATCTCGATTCAGAATGAACTGATCTTTGATTTGATCCAACACCCCTGGTTTCAACGACTGCGATATATAAAGCAACTGGGCTTGAGTAACCTGGTTTATCCTGGTGCCCAACACACCCGTTTTCATCATGCCCTCGGGGCATTACACCTGATGGATCGTGTTATAAAAAATCTACGATTGAAGGGAATTGAAATTAGTATTCAGGAAGAACAGGCTGCACTTATTGCCATTCTGCTTCATGATGTTGGCCACGGTCCACTGTCACATGCGCTGGAAGAAACATTGCTGCAAGAAGTACATCACGAAAGTCTTTCTTTTCTTTTCATGAAAACATTGAACATACAATTTCATGGAGAGCTGGAGCTGGCTATACGTTTTTTCAGAAATACCTATCCACGAAAGTTCTTCCACCAGCTGATCAGCAGCCAACTGGATATCGACCGACTGGATTACCTTAAGCGGGATAGCTTTTTTACTGGTGTAACGGAAGGAACCATTGGTGTAGATCGCATCATCTCCATGCTCTCTGTTCACAATGATGAACTGGTGGTTGAAGAAAAGGGCATTTACAGTATCGAAAGCTTTCTTACACTCACGCAGGCTTATGTACTGGCAGGTATATCTTCATAAAACTGCCTTGAGCGCTGAGCGCATGATCGTGAATATCATCCGAAGAGCCCAGTATCTTTTACGGGCAGGTGAAGATCTGATTGCCTCTCATGCACTCAAAGATTTACTTACCAATTCCTACACCATCGAAGATTTTAGCACGCGACCTGAGCTGCTTGATTCATTCGGACAAATGGATGATCATGACATATGGGGAGCCATGAAGTTCTGGAGAAATCATCCTGACGCCATTCTTTCTGGTTTGTGCAACCGGTTAATGATCCGTGAGTTATTTCAGATTATTTTATCTGCTGATCCGATTCGTAAAACCATGGTGGAAAAAGCACGACAGGAAATTCACCAGGTGTATGGGATTCTCCGGAACGAAACCCATTATCTGTACTCGCTTGGCACCGTAAGTAACGAAGCCTATGTTTCAGGAGGAAAATCAATCAACATATTAACAAAACAAGGAGAAGTGGTGGACATTGCCCATGCATCTGATCTGCCGAGCATCAAGGCCATCAGCAAAATCGTTGAAAAAAACTATTTATGCTGGCCCAAAAATGTATCTTTGTAAATGGCAGTTTTCAAAATCATATTGAAATGCAACAAGCCGGCAACTAATCACCAAATCAAAAATTATGGAGTTTAGCATCTCGCAAATTGCTGCCATGCTTGGCGGAGAAGTGACGGGAGATGGATCTGAAAAGATTCATATGCTGGCAAAAATACAAGATGCCAAAAAGGGACAAATCGCCTTTTTATCCAATCCGAAATATGAGCAATTCATTTACACTACAAATGCAAGTGCCGTTATCGTTAAAAATGATTTTCAAGCTAGGAAAAATATTTCCTGTGCACTAATCCGTGTGGATGATCCCTATTCAAGTTTCACAACCCTGCTGGAAGAATATCATAAATTAATTTCATTCCAGAAAACAGGTATTGAACAACCTTCCTTTATCGGTGAAAATTCAATCACCGGATCAAATATCTACCGGGGAGCTTTTTCTTATATCGGAAGCAATGTGACGATAGGTGATAATGTAAAAATATACCCACAGGTATTTATTGGTGACAACGCAATTATCGGAGACAACACCATTCTGCACCCCAATGTTAAATTATACGCAGGCACCAGGGTAGGGGCAAATTGTGTAATTCATGCAGGTACTGTAATTGGCAGTGATGGGTTTGGATTTGCACCGCAGGAAGATGGCACCTACAAGACTATTCCACAATTAGGTAATGTATTGATTGAAGATAACGTGACTATTGGCGCGAATTCTACCATTGATTGCGCCACATTAATGGGCGACTCAACCATCATCCGAAAAGGTGTGAAAATGGATAACCTTATTCAGGTTGCCCATAATGTTGAAATTGGAAGTAATACGGTAATTGCTGCACAGACTGGAATTTCAGGCTCCACCAAAATCGGAGAGAATTGTGTGATTGCAGGCCAGGTGGGCATTGCAGGCCATCTGATAATTGCCAGTAATACCAGTGTTGGGGCACAGGCTGGAATTGCAAAATCGATAAAAGATGAGGGGCAAAAACTGATCGGATATCCTGTTTTTGATATAAAACAATACTTCAGATCATATGCAGTATTCAAGCAATTACCGGATCTTCATTACAGACTAAGACAACTGGAGAAATTAACGGGCGTTTCCAGTTCTGTATCCGACATCTCACAAAACGGATCCAATTAAATCATAAATGGTGATTTAGAGTTAAAAAACAATCATTTGAGCTATTTAAGCGCTTTTTGGATAATCCCCATATTCAGGGTTAAATTTGCACACTTTTTTAATTATGAGTTTAAACCATAAGCAGCAAACGATTAAGAAATCGGTAACGCTTTCCGGAGTGGGACTCCACACAGGCGTGCAAACCAACATGACTTTCCTTCCGGCAAAGCCCAATCATGGAATTAAATTTCAACGGATTGACTTGCCGGGATCTCCAATTATTGATGCCGACTGCGATCGTGTTGTGGATGTATCGCGCGGAACAACCATTGAGCAAAGCGGAGCCCGTGTGAGTACCATTGAACATACTCTCGCTGCTTGTGTAGGACTGGAGATTGACAATGTACTGATTCAACTGGATGGCCCGGAAGCACCTATAATGGATGGCAGTTCAATCCAGTTTGTCAACGTATTAAAAGAAGCTGAGACAGAGGAGCAAAATGCCTTGCGCGATTTCTTTGAAGTTCAGGATAGCATTTTTTATCGTGAGGCAGCCCGCAATGTGGAGATTGCCGCATTGCCGCTGGATGATTATCGCGTTACCGTTATGATCGACTACAACTCTCCTGTATTAGGTAGTCAGCATGCTTCCATTACCAATATTCGCCAGTTCGAAAAAGAAATTGCTTCGTGCCGTACCTTTTGTTTTTTGCATGAGCTTGAAATGCTTTATAAAAATAATCTGATTAAAGGCGGTGATTTGAATAATGCTATTGTCATTGTAGATCGTGTAGTTGAACCACATGAACTTGACAGCATTGCCAAGATGCTTGGGAAACCTAAAGTAGAAGTAAAAAAGGAAGGTATTCTTAACAATATAGAACTTCGTTATAACAACGAACCAGCACGACACAAACTTCTTGACGTAGTTGGTGATTTGTCACTGGCTGGCAGGCCCTTAAAAGCACAGATTTTAGCGGCAAGGCCTGGCCATGCTGCCAATGTTGCCTTTGCCAAGAAACTGAAAAAAGCAATGGCCGATGCCGATAAGAAAGGAGTGCCACGCTATAATCCAAGTTTGCCTCCGGTAATGGATATTAACCACATCGTTAATACCCTTCCGCATCGCTATCCCTTTTTGCTGGTTGACAAAGTTATTTACCTCGATCAGGAAACTGTTTGTGGAATTAAAAATGTCACTATGAATGAACCATTCTTTCAAGGTCATTTCCCGGGCAACCCGGTCATGCCAGGCGTTTTGCAGGTAGAGGCTATGACCCAGGTGGGTGGCATTCTGGTTTTAAACACGGTGCCTGATCCGGAAAATTACTGGACCTACTTTTTGGGTATTGACGAATGTCGTTTCAGAAAAATGGTTTTACCGGGTGATACTCTCGTTATTCAATGCGATTTATTAGCGCCCATAAAGAGAGGAATCGCGAAAATGAGAGGTCGCGCATATGTGGGCAATACGCTCGTTTGCGAAGGCACAATGACAGCAAGTATAGTACGAAAAGATTCATGAGTTATTCTCCTTTAGCCAACATTCACCCAGAGGCGAAAATTGGCAACAATGTTATAATTGAACCCTTCGCTACCATTAAATCGAATGTAGTGATCGGAGATAACAGCTGGATTGGTCCCAACGCAGTGATATGGGAAGGTGCCCGGCTTGGAAAAAATGTGAAAGTATTTCCCGGTGCATCCATTTCCGCGGTTCCACAAGACCTGAAGTTTGCCGGTGAGGAAACCGAAACATTTATTGGCGACAATACGGTAATACGTGAATACGTAACCATTAGTAAAGGAACCTCTGATAAGTTTAAAACCGTAGTTGGAAATAATTGTCTGCTTATGGCCTATGTGCATATTGCGCATGACTGCGTGGTTGGAAATAATTGTATTATTGCCAACACAGTACAGGTTGCGGGTCATGTGACCATTGAAGACTGGGCAATTATTGGTGGGGCCAGCGCATTGCATCAGTTTGTAAAAGTAGGTGCGCATGTTATGATCTCTGGAGGTTCACTGGTTAGAAAAGATGTGCCTCCTTATACCAAGGCAGCGCGCGAACCACTAACCTATGCGGGAGTAAACACCGTAGGATTACGAAGAAGAGGATTTTCCCCTGAAAAAATTAGTGAGATTCAGGAAGTGTATCGTTATATCTTTCTTAAGGGTCTTAATAATTCTAAAGCCATTGATCAGATTGAAAATGAATTGGCTTTCAGCGAAGAGCGCGATTATATCATCGAGTTCATCCGCACCAGCGAGCGCGGGGTAATGAAGGGATTTTCAACCAACTCAGCCTCTGTTGAATGAGGATAACGACTAAAAATCTAAGCAAGCGATTTAATCGCGAATGGATTTTTAAAGACCTCAACTATCAATTCAATTCACCCGGAACCTATGCGATTACCGGGCCAAATGGTTCAGGAAAATCCACCTTACTGCAGGTATTGTGGGGACAAATGGTGCCCAGTGTTGGATCTATTATTTATGAATTCAGAGCATCAGGAAATTACACAGACTGATTTTTTCAAACATATAACAATTGCCACGCCTTACATGGATTTAATAGATGAGTTTTCCTTGCATGAAATGGTTAAATTTCACTTTTCGTTTAAGGAAATACAGGACAATAAATCGGTAGAAGAAGTAATTGATTTACTTGAATTAAATCACGCCCGCGATAAAGCGATCTCCAACTTTTCTTCAGGCATGCGTCAGCGCTTAAAACTAGGGCTGGCGTTTTATTCAAAATGCAGTGCCCTGTTTCTTGATGAACCCACCACCAACCTTGACCGCAAGGCAATTGAATGGTATTGTAAGCACCTGGCACAGATACCAGCCGAAACCTTGATTTTTATAGCATCCAATCAGGAACACGAATATCCGACCCATGCCCATAAAATTGATATTCTAGCTTATAAAAAGGGTTACTAAGACTTGCATTCTCACATTAAAAACTGAAATTTGTAATTATCTGTTTTTAACTGTTTTTTTACATAGATCAATTTGTTTAGTTTAAATTGCCTAAAAATATTTAATGATGAAAGTACTTCGAATTCTGTCACTTCTAGGGTTGGTTGGTTTACTGCTTACCTATTCAAATTGTAAGGATAAAAAATCTACACCAGAGCCCATAACCGATGTGCAACTTGGGAAACTTGCAAGAACATGGAAGATTAACACCGTTACATTAGATGGAGTTGATAAACTGGCTGACTATACAGCTTTTCAACTTGTTTTATCTGGCACCAAAGGAAATACTTCGTTTGGTTACAGTACATCAGGAAGGCCTGCTTTAAGTCCCTGGAAATCAAGTGGAAGCTGGGAATTTGGAACTTCCGTTGAAACACAAATGATCCGGGATAAAGGAACTGCCGATGAACTCGCCATGACTTATGCCGTTACTGAAACCACCCTCTCCATTTCTTTTACATTTAATGGTCCTGGATATTCCCGCACGGGTGTTGTAAAGGGTCAGTGGGTTTACACATTCAAGATTTAATTTCAGTTTACTCAAAATAAAAAACCCTGCCAGTTGCAGGGTTTTTTATTTCAGGATAACCACGGTTATTCCTTGCCCTCCACGTTCCACATGTTCGTCAGTAAGTGAAACAACTTGTTTTACTTTCTTCAAATGATCTCTTACCACCTTTCTTAAAACGCCTTCACCTTTTCCATGCAAAATTTTCAATTCGGAGTGGCCGAGTAAAATTGCGTCATCAATAAACTGTTCCAGAACAGGTATTACTTCCTCAACACGTTTACCCCGTATGTCCAATGTGGCAACAAATGAAGATTGCTTTCTCATTACATCAATACCCATAGACCGTGCGCGTGTTGCGACCGGATTAACTTCAGCCAGATCACTGCGTACGAGTTGCCTGAGTTTTACATTCGAACGTAAATCACCGAATTGAACAGTGGCAATGTCATCTTTAATTGAAAGCACTGTACCCGACACCTCTTGCCCGATCAAACGCACTTTGTCGCCTTCCGAAATAATTTCTTTCTTCCTTTCAATTTCAGTTGAAGGAGTCTGTACTTTGGAAACCAGTGTTTGCAATCCTTGTCTTACTTTTCGTGTCTCCTTCTGCTCTGCTTTGTTTTCACGAATGTGTCTGATTGTCTTTTCAATCTCTCGGTTTGTTTCCTTCAACAGGGATGAAGCTTCTTCCTTCGCCTTGTTAATTATTTCCTTCTTCTTTCCTTCAAGTTCTGCGGATAAAGCCTGATAACGGGTTAATGTATCCTGTAATGTTTTCTCGCGCAGCTCAATCTCCTTCTTTTTCTTTTCCAACATCTGCTTTTCTTCAGCTACTGACTTCATCAGTGTTTCCAGACCAGTTAATTCTGAACCTATTATTTTCTCTGCACGACTGATTGTTGCTGATGGCAATCCGGTTTTTCGGGCAATCTCCAGGGCAAAGGAACTTCCTGGTTTCCCTATTTCAAGTTTAAACAACGGCTCCAGTTTTTTAGTATCAAATTGCATGGCTCCATTTCGGATGCCTGAATGGTTGCTGGCAAATAGTTTCAAGTTGTAATAGTGCGTGGTTGCAACACCCCATACTTTCTTGTGTGTTAACTCCGTCAATATAGATTCGGAAATTCCTCCACCAAAGTTCGGATCGGTGCCAGAACCTAATTCATCCATCAGTACCAGGGTCTTGCCATCTGAATGATTAATGAAAAAAGTCATATTCTTCAGATGTGAACTGTATGTACTTAAATCATTTTCTATGGATTGCTGATCTCCGATATCCAGGAATATATTCGTGAAAATACCCACCGTTGATTTATCATGTAAAGAAGGTAACATCCCACACTGAACCATGTATTGAATCAGGCCTACCGTTTTAAGGCAAACTGATTTTCCTCCCGCATTTGGTCCGGAAATAAGAAGGAATGGATTCTCATTCAGTCAAATCAATAGTGAGCGGAACTACCTCACGCTTTCCCTTTAAACTTAAATACAAAAGTGGGTGTCTTGCGTGAAGCCAGTTGAGATCAGGTGTATCTTTAACATGAGGCATCTCAGCCTGTATGTCGATCGAAAATTTTGCCTTTGCACGCGTGAAATCTATAATTCCTAAAAAATGAAATGATGGATACAATTCAGGCAAGTGAACTCGTAAATGAGAAGTGAGCTCCTTCAGAATTTTTATCACCTCTCTCCTTTCCGCATGAAACAAATCCCTGATTTCATTATTTGCTTCCAGATACTTCGGCAGGTTCGAGATAAACAGTTTGCCCGGTTGCCGATTCATCCACAACAAAGCCTTTGATTTTTCTCTTGTGTTCCGCAAGCAACAGGAATAACTAGTCTGCCATCCCGAATCGCAGCCGACACTCCCTCCGGAACCCAACCCTGGTCCGCAGCATTTCGAAAAAGCTGATCCATCAAACGTTTTACCCTGTTTTGCTCCGCATGAAGGCTTCTTCGGATCTTTGATAACTCAACACTCGCATTATCACGAATCAGACCATGATCATCAAACTTTGCAATAAGAGTTTTGATAAGATGGCCTGGATCAGTTATCACCGTTGAAATTCTGAATAATTCAGGATATGATTCCTCGTGTTGCTTAAAAAAGTGTTTACACCCGGAAATAATCTGTAAGGATTTTATAATTTCCTGAAAAGCTTCTTCTTCCAGATAACTTCCTTCAATGGCCGCTCTCTTAAAATGCTCCTCAGGATTGCTGTGAAATGTGGATGGAAATTCTTTGCCAGACTCAAGAATAAGTTTGAATTCAAAATTTTGTCTGAGTAATGTCAGGATATTTGCATAGACGGAAGAAAATTCCATCTGCTCTACCTGCTGCACGCCTAATGGTCCCTGACAATAATTAATAAGCTTCAATCGAATCTGATCGAAACCCAATCGTTGTTCAATTTCTGAAGGGAAAATCATATCAATTACTGGTGTAGATAACTGGCTGCTTGCCTTTCGCTCACGCAGACTTAAGCGAATCGATTACGATTTCGTAGATTTTTTCCAATTCCGTAGGGATGATCAAAATAGTACTGATAGGTTCTTTTCAACGTTGAATCAGCAACACCATATTTCTTTAACACAGACTCCTCAAAAGGAATAAAAAGTTTACGGCCAGAATCGTAAGCGAAGATCGCATAGTTGGTTAACCTGGCCTCTGCCAAGATATAACTCTATCATAATTTTTGTAAGCTGGTCCTGCGATAGAATATCCTTCGGTGGCTCCTCTTTACCGCAACTGAAGCAAATTAATCCAGTCATCAAAGACCACGATGATCATCAGAGCAGGTATTTTGTTGGATCGGAAGCCACATGTCATTAAAGTAGGGTGCGAAATTAGTCATATTTCTTATTTTTGGGCTGCTAAAAAAGTGCCAGAGTGAAAGAGCTGCTGAAAAAACTGCGTAAATACGAAATACAGATCAGAAAGGCTATTAACAGCCAGATGCAGGGAGATTTCCACTCCATCTTTAAAGGCACGGGCCTTGAGTTTGACGATGTGAGGCCTTACCAATATGGTGATGATATTCGCACCATTGACTGGAATGTTTCGGCTAAAGGACATGGCACCTTTGTAAAAACATTTAAAGAAGAAAAAGAGCAAACTATTTATTTTATTCTGGATGTAAGTGCTTCGCAGCACATTGGGAGCCCTGGAAAAACCAAGTTTGATATTTCCAGTGAGATTTGTGGTGTGCTCGCACTTTCTGGGGCCAAAGAATCAAGCCAGGTGGGCTTGATTTGCTATTCGGATGAACGCGAAAAATTTATCAAACCAAAGAAGGGAATCGCACAGGCGTATGAGATCATCAGCAGTCTTTCCAAACTGAAGCCAAAATCAGCCAAGACCAACCTAAACAAAGCTATTTCATTTGCGCTTGATTCAATCAAGCGCAGAAGTGTTATCATCATCATTTCTGATTTTATTGACGAAGGTTACGACCATCGCCTGAAATCACTGGCACGCAAACATGATTTGGTCATGATTCAGGTGAGCGATAAACGTGAAACACAATTACCAAAACTCGGCATCATACCTGTGCTCGATAATGAATCGAACAAAACGGTTTGGGTAAATACAGCCTTTGGTGGTTTCCGTGAAAAAATGGCAACACAACACGCAGCCCGTCAACAAGCACTTGACCAGTTTTAGCCGCAAGCATCAAATCAATTTTATCAGCATCTCTACCGAAGAAGAATATGTTTCAAAACTTCTTAAACTTTTTAAAGTCAGAAATAAATCCTTAAAAAGTGTTTAATCGCTACTTACTTCTTATTTTAATTTTTATCAGTTCCATGCACGGTGCACGCGCAGGAAATAAGCGTGATCGGCCGCTTTAAAACAGATAGCGTGAAACTCGGTGAGCCGATTGAATTTTATGTCATCGCAAAATATCCAAGTCACTGGCAGGTTCTTCTTCCTGATTCAACCTATTCTTTCACCCCTTTCGATTTTCAGAAAAAAGTTTACTTCCCAACCCGCACAATAAATAATGTAAGTACGGATAGTGTTTTATATCTGCTCAGTACCTATGAAATAGATAGTATTCAAACTCTGAAAATTCCAGCATTTGTTGTGTTGCCAAACGATTGTACCGCCTATGAAAGCAATATCGATACTGTGTTTTTTAAACACCTGGTAAGTCAACGTTCCTGATTCTGTTGCCGCAGAACAACTTCCTTTGAAAACAAATACAGCCTATAATCCAGTAAGCTGGCTCTTCAATTATCCGGTCTTCTCCATTATCGCTGGCGTCCTTATCGTTATTTCAATTCTGGTATGGTTAATTTTTGGCAAGAAAATAAAACGGCACTTCACGCTTAAACGCTTGACTAAGAAGCATCATGAATTTATTAACAATTTTGATTCAGCGGTAGAAAAATTAAAAAGTGGATTTACTCCTGAATCGGCTGAAACATCGGTACTTATCTGGAAAAAATACATGGAAGATCTCGTGACTAAACCCTACACAAAATCTACTACACGCGAGTTGAAAGAAATTGAAAATAATGAAACACTGGTGAGCGCCTTGCAGTACTATTGATCGATCAATTTATGGACATATACCACCCGACACGTTAGATTCGTTTCATGAATCTGAAAGAGTTTTCACAAATGCAATTCAATAAAAAACTGGAGGAACTGAAACATGGATGAGATGTTGGATCCCTGGTATTCGTTGAACTGGTTTTTCCCAGGTACACTGAATTCATTCACCTGGGAAAATAAAGTATACCTGTACTTATTATTTCTGGTGCCTTTGTTATTCGTAGTACGTTGGGCAGTCCGTTACTTCTTCAATCAAAAACTTCCAGTCGCATTGTTGAAAAGTGATCTTAAAAAGTTCGGCCATTACCTGGTTGCGCCTAATTCCTGAATTACTTATTTCACTTGTACTGTGTTTGTTATTGATTGCGCTGGCAAGACCACAACGAACCAATGAAAAAGTGGAGCAGTGGACAGAAGGAATTGATATCATGCTTGCCATTGACATTTCGCAGTCCATGCAGATTGAAGATTTTGTACCCAATCGTCTTACGGCTGCAAAAGACGTAGCACGGGATTTTATCAAAGGAAGATTGCAGGACCGAATCGGTATTGTTGTCTTTTCAGGTGATGCGTTTTCACTGGCTCCATTAACCACCGACTATAGACTATTAAATTCTTACCTGGATGATATCAGTTTTGAAATGATTGAATCGCGGGGAACCGCCATAGGATCAGCGATGGCAGTAGTTACCAACCGCATGCGGGAATCTAAATCCAAATCCAAAGTTTGTATTTTATTAAGTGATGGTGATAACACTGCAGGAAATATTGACCCTATTACCTCAGCCGAATTAGCTGCTGCCTATGACATAAAAATCTATACCATTATTGTCGGGCAGGAAGGCATGGTGCCATTTGGAAAAGATTATTTTGGAAGACCCAATATGGTTGAGAATACCATCGATGAAACCACCATGAGAAAGATTGCTGAAATCGGTGCCGGTGAATTTTTCAGGGTTACTGACAATGAAGCGCTTAAAAATGTATTCAGCCGAATTGATCAATATGAAAAAGCTGAGATTCAGGAAACCACGATTCAAAGACACTGCTGACTACTATTTCGTATATCTGAAATGGGCCATACTGTTTTTTCTGCTTTGGCTGTTGCTGAAATCAACCTTCCTGTCAAATGCTTTACAGGATTAAGCGTTGACTTTATAGTTTATCCATTAAGGAAATCTCCGGCAGTCCAGATCAACCGGGCACCAAAAATAATAAGACATATGCCAACCACTACATTGATAATTATCATCAACCGTGAGTAATTAATCGCACGGAGTTTGTCAGCGAGATAAGCCTTTAAGAATATCAGTTGCAAGTACTGTGCCCAAGTACAACCGTAAAAAAAATAAAAAATTCAAACCCTTTGGTATAACCAAAATCCAGTGACGCAATACTGATTGCACCAATCCAAAAAATCAAAACCATAGGACTCATTCCATTGATTATAAAACCCTTAATAAAATAACGGTACATCTTTTTCTCGGAGGCAACATCGAGTGGGGCCGTCATCTTCCTTCTGCTTTTAACAAACAAGATGATAGATTCCGAATAAAATCAGAATACCTCCTCCTGCATAGGCCAAATAAAAACGAAACTGTGGATTATTGATAAACTGAACCAATCCGAAATAACAGATGGCAACATACATCACATCACTAAGGAAACGCCCACGGAAACCAAGTACTCCATTGCGAAAACCCCTGCTCAACACTTGTTTGAATAATCGTAAAAAAAACAGGGCCAATTAAAAAAGCAAGAACAATACCGAGCTTAAGTCCATTGAATACGATCTCCATTATCTACGAAATGAACTTTATCCATTCCTCCAGTTGTGCATTTTTCATCACGCGTGGAAATTTATTCTGACCACCCACTTTACCTTTGGATTCCATCCAGTCATAAAATTTACTTGAGTGGCAGCACATCCACAATAACGTCCCGTAAGGCTGCACTTCTCTCCACTGCATAATCGTCATTTAATACTTTCAGATGGAAGTCAATACGCTCTTTGAGTTTGTTTGAATCAACGACATCATCAGTGCCAATAAACCAGTGATGGGCAAATAAGTGTTTGATGCGGAATACCTGCTACTGCAAACTCAGGAATGTTAATGTTGAGCTCATTGGATACCAGTTCAATGGCCTTGTTCATATTATCGACCGAAAGGTGTTCACCGCATAAACTCAAAAAATGTTTTGTACGACCTGTGATAATGATTTCTGATTCTTCAATGGAAACAAATTTTATTACATCACCAATCAGGTATCGCCATGCACCCGCACATGATGAAAGCAGTAACGCATATTCTTTACCCTCTTCGATCTTCATCAATCAAAATTGTTTCTGCCTCCGGCTTTATTTCACCGGTATGTAAAAAGTTATTTTCATCAAACGGGATAAACTCATAGAAAATACCATTGTTAAGAACCAATCGCATTGACTTGCGCTTTGGCAAGGCCTGGTAGGCAATAAATCCTTCCGATGCAAGATAGGTTTCAATATAATAGATGGGTCGACCAAGGAGTTTTTCAAAACCCTTGCGGTACGGATCCATGGAAACACCTCCGTGAACATAGATCAAAAGGTTTGGCCAGATCTCGTGAATGTTATTTAGATGGTAATATTCAATGATTCTTTCCAGTAAAATCTGAATCCAGGCAGGTACACCTACCACAATACCGATATCCCAGCCTTTTGCATTCTTAACTATCTCATCAAGCTTGTTTTCCCAGTTTCGGTTCGATGCTATTTTTTTTCCTGGCTTGTAAAAGTGCTGAAACCAGAAAGGCAAACGTGCGGCTTGTATTCCGCTCAGGTCGCCTTCAAAATAGCTTCCTTTTTTGTTCAAATGCGTACTGCCTCCTATCATCAGTATACCCGACTCAAACACTTCTGGAGGCAAATCATATTTCGAAAGGCTGATAATTTGCCGCACACTGGTACGCTGAATGGCTTTGGTCATTTCCCTGGTTACAGGAATGTGCTTGGAAGATGCCTCTGAAGTACCTGAGCTAAGAGCAAAGTATTTCACACTGCCCGGCCAGCAGATATTGTTTGCTCCCTTTAATGCCAGTTGCCACCAGTCTTTGTAAATTTTATTGTAATCATGAATGGGCACATTTTCCTTAAAGGCACTGTAAAAGTCCTTATGTCCTTTTCTGAATTGCCCCAAAATGCCATGAAAATCATAATATTTGCCAAACTCCGTCTGGCTTGCCGTGATCATGAGTTCTTTGAGTTCCTTTTTCTGCAATTCAAAAGGAGAGGTATATTCTTGCTCAAGATTTTCGCGAAGTTTAATTCCTTTTTTGAGCAACGTTCCGAGTATGGCCATAACTTTGGTAAAAATCAAAAATTAAAAGTACTCAACAACTTTCCATATTAAATGGTGATTAAAAGTAATATAAAAGATCTGCTGACGGAATTACAGCACTCAACGGCAAAATTAATAGCTGTAAGTAAAACGCAACCAATCGAAAAGATAAAAGAAGCATATGATGCCGGTCAGCGACTTTTTGGTGAAAATAAGGCTCAGGAAATGATGGCAAAACACCAGACACTGCCTAAGGATATTGAGTGGCATATGATCGGACATTTACAATCCAACAAGAGTTAAATATATCGCCTCCTTCGTTTCACTTATTCACTCGGTGGATTCAATGAAATTGCTGGAAGAAATTGACAAGCAAGGCCAGAAAGCAGATCGCATTATACCTTGTCTGCTACAGGTGCATATTGCCTCCGAAGAAACCAAGTTTGGTTTTGATTCGGAAGAGGTGACCTCACTGATATTTTCTCCTGCTTTGGCAAATCTGAAAAATGTAACAGTTACGGGCCTAATGGGTATGGCAACCTTTACGGATAATCAGGACACGATACGAAAGGAATTCCAGTCATTAAGAAAATTATTTGATACCCTGAAGAACAGCGAACTGCCAGCAAACACAACTATGAAAGAACTCTCCATGGGGATGAGTTCAGATTATAAAGTTGCAATCCAGGAAGGCAGCACTTTAGTTCGTATCGGAACTGCCATATTCGGAGCAAGAAATTATTCGTTAAACTGAATTTATGTTTTCACAGAGAAAAATCATTCTGATTGCGTCCGGTTTAGGTTTGCTGGCAGTGGCATTGGGTGCGTTTGGAGCACATGCATTAAAAAATTTACTCCTTTCAAATGGTCGGTTAGATACCTATGAGCTTGCGGTGCGCTACCACTTTTATCATACCCTTGCCTTGCTTGCAGTTGCAATCCTTATGGATAAATTTTCAACTGCCGGCCTTCGGATAAGTGCGCTATGCTTAATTATAGGTATAATCCTTTTCAGTGGCAGCCTCTATGCTCTTTGTTTAGTGAATATCTCAAAGCTTGCCATCTTAACTCCTTTTGGTGGTGTATTTCTGATTGCAGGTTGGGCTGCGCTTTTTGTATCTGTATTCAGGAAATCAAACGATCTTAACTCATAATAATCAGGTCAACTCTACCTCTTCTCAAGAACGGTAGCCGTGAACATAACCTGATTTGTGCTGCCTGCAGAGTTGGATGTAATGGTTACCACCTTATTTTGTTTACCAATTTTGCCTGCACTGTTAAAGGCAACTGTAAGCTCACCGCTTTCCCCGGGCGCTATTGGATCTCGCGGCCAACCCTTAGGAGTGGTACAGCCACAAGTTACCTCTACATTTGTAATTACCAGATCTTGTTTACCGGTGTTTGAAAACCGGAAGGTATGTTCCACTTTATCACCCTGAACCACATCACCAAAATCATGAACGGTCTTCACCCAGGTTATTTCCGGGCCTGAGCTCTTTTTATTATTCTGAGCTGAAGAATAATAGCTACCTGCAACCAGAACTATAAGAATCAATAACCTTTTCATAACTTCCATTTTGCATTTAAAATTAGAACATTCAACTCACCAAATAAAAACAAACCCAGGAACCAAGAACGAAAAAATGACAGTTTCAGTTTATCAAACCTTTGGAAATAAATTAAGAGTGCGTGTTTGTGGCCTATGCATAGACAAAGAGCGCTTGCTGTTGATTAATCACCAGGGAATTAAAGTGGGAGATTTCTGGGCTCCACCGGGAGGCGGACTTCAATTTGGTGAGTCCTCCGATATGTGTTTAAAAAGGGAATTTTCTGAAGAGACCGGATTGGAAATAGAAATAAAAGATTTTCGATTCGTATGTGAGTTTATCAACCCGCCCCTTCACGCCATTGAACTGTTCTTTCTGGTGGAAATCAAACAAGGAATATTAAAGCGGGGTTTTGACCCGGAAATGAAGGATAACCAGATAATTAAAGAGGTTAAATTCATGAACTGGAGCGAAATAAACGGCCTCGGCCCCGACTCCAGACACGGAATTTTCAATATGATCTCTGAATCATCAAAAATACTGGATTTAAAGGGCCATTTTAAGTTATAATTGGTTGTTTAAAAAGGTATAAAATATTTATAATTGCAGGCTAAACCTGTAACCAATGAACTTGACCAAAATCTTAACCGCTGTTCTTTTTGCTGCAAGCCTTTTTCTTGCCTATCGGCTCTATAGAAGTGTGCAAGGAACCATAGAAGAACGTGAATTGATCACTTCGACTGAAACCGCCATTATTGAAAAGTTAAAGCTGATCCGGGAGGCTGAAATCGTTTTTCATAGCGTAAACGGAAGATATACAGCTAATTGGGACTCTCTCACCAACTTTATTCAATACGGGCAAGTTCCCATTGTTCAACGAAGAGAAGTAATCACTCAAAAATCGTACGGTGTTGAAGATGTTCAGGTATTCGTAGATACCCTCGGATTTGTTGCGGCTAAAGAAAGGATCTTTAAAAAGAATTATAATGTAAATGCCTCTGATAATGGAATCTTTATGGGCTTCAAAATAAAATTGGGTGATCAGGTTATTAAGAACCAAAAGGCATATTCCATAAAAGTTGGAGAAAAGGTAAACGAGCCTCCTTTTCAGGATCAGGGAATCGTAACCAAACTGGAACCCGTAAGAGTCGGTGATGAACTAAAAAAAGGTCAGTCGCTTATAAGTCTTTCCGAATTTATTTTTGATCCTAACACAGATCTTACAACATTAGGAAATGTACCCGGTAAAGTTGGACTCAAGTTTGATATTTTCGCTGGTCATGTTGACAAATCAGGCCTAAAGGTTGATGTGATTGAGGTGAAGGATCCCAAGCCGGTCAATCCTAATCGTAAGGAAAGTAATGAGGCAAAAAACAGGAAGCCTTTACATTTCGGTTCACGCTTTGATGTTTCTACTTCAGGTAATTGGGAATAATTAAAGATTTTGCAATATACATCAACGGGCTACAAGTTAATTAAGAAGATCAAGGACGATCGGTTTGATGAAGATAATATTCATCAATATGAACTTCTTATACAGTTAAGTGTAAGGGATTTTCAGATAGCCATAGCAGATTGCTCTGACGGCAGGGTCCTGTACTTTGAAGATTATGTTCTTGGCGATTTAAGTTCACATCAGGAACTTTTAAGTCTCTTTCAGTCTCTTTTTGAATCGCACCCTGTTTTGCAGGCAGGCTTTTGGAGTTCTGTTATAGTTTCAATCAAGAATAATAAGTTTGTTCAGGTGCCAGACTCTTTATTCGTTGAAGATGCTGCTGCTGAATATCTGAAATTCAATTCCCTATTAGATCATGAAAAGGAAGATGTTACGTTTTGTCGCAACCATAAAATTGATGCCGTCACAATATTTGCGATTCAAAAAGATCTTCTCGTCTGGCTTAAAAGAATTTACGCAAATACCTCTGTCCAACTGGTTCATCAGTCAAGCGCATTAATTGAAGGAGTGCTTCAGTTTGCGGGACTAACTGATAAAAACAGGCTTATACATTTATGTAGATCGTTTTAAACTGCATATCCTTTCTGTTGAAAACAATAAACTTATCTACTACAATCAGTTTGCCATTAAGCAATTCTCTGATTATGTAAAATATATTATGCTGGTGATGAAAGGGCTGGGGCTCGATCAGCAAACATGCGAAGTTGTGCTGTGGGGCTATATCAGTAAAAACTCTCCACACTACCTGGAATTTGTAAAATATATTCGCAATATATCTTTTGGAGACCAGACCTTCAGTATTAAAGTTCGGTTACGTTTTCGATGAAGTACAGGAACATCATTTCTTCGATCTGTTTTCAATACATATGATCAACCCATAGGCAATCATGAAACGAATAGCACTGTTTCCAGGTTCTTTCGATCCATTTACCAAAGGTCATGAAGATATTGTACTTCGTGGATTGAATTTATTTGATGAGGTTATTATTGCTATAGGCTATAATAGCGGAAAGACACAACGCTACTTTCCAATTGATTTTATGATTGGTAAAATCAAGCAGACTTTTGTTGACTATCCTGAAATTTCAGTACAGGTCTATTCTGAACTGACCGCGGAATTTGCCCGCAGAAATAAGGCAAGGTTCTTACTCCGGGGCCTTAGAAACACCACGGATTTTGAATATGAGAACAGTATTTCACAGGTGAACAAGCAACTTAATGAAGAACTTGAGTCCGTTTTTTTAATAACTTCACCCCCCTTTGCGTATATCAGTTCTTCTATTATCCGTGAAGTTCACAAGTACAATGGTGATGTTTCTCACCTGATTCCATATTCGTTGTAATCAGTCTAATCGATCGTTTCCTTGCTTCTGTAGTAATCCTCAAAAACAAACCGGATAGATCGGTAAGAATTTTCGAGTGCATGATATACTTCCTTGCTGCGTCATCCAACGTAACTCTTCAATATCTTCTTCAATGCTGGGTTTTATCCGAGAATCATCTGTTAATTCCATTTCATACCAGCGTGTCTTTTTAAGCATGCTGTTTTTGTTCATCGTATAAGTATGCCAGGTGGTGCATATTTTATTTCCAATTTTCACTTTTACATTGCACTCCTCCTCTATTTCGCGTACAGCTGTTTGTCTGTATTTCTCACCACTTTCTTTCTTCCCTTTGGGGAGATCCCACTTTTTCATTCTGTAAATCATCAGGAACTTATCCTTCTTTTTAACCAATCCACCTGCTGCTTTAATCACCTTGTATTTTTTCATTAAAAATACCCGTATAGCATCATAATCATTGACTGAAATATGAAGCGAAAGTAGGCTTGTAGGCACTTTGGTATTAATCAGATCAAGAAGTAAATCCATATCTGTAACCGTCACATTACTAATCCAGACATGATGTATTAACTTGGCTTTCGTAATAGCTTCAACGGAGGCATCAATCCCATGATTCACATCACCTTCATGCGGTGCCATTTCCTTGCGCATAATCCGCACCGGAATATCATTTACAAATAGATTCATGCCTTAAAAAAAGTCATTTGGTAATGCAAAAACATAAATTAATTCGAATGAATCAACCCTGGCAAACTATTGTGCCGGATTAAATGCCTGTATTATGAAAATTTCTTAAAATTGGTAATGTTTTAAACAAACCGCTAATGGTTCTACCTTTTCCTTATAAGCATGATTAAGATTTACGAAAAAACTGCCCTTGAAGTGGCCTCTAAATTACTTCAAATTGAAGCCATTAAAATAAATTACAAAACTCCTTTTACCTGGAGTTCAGGGTGGAAATCACCTATTTACTGCGACAACCGACTCGCATTATCCCATCCTGAAATACGAACCTACATAAAGGAAAATCTTGCTAATGTTATTAAACTAAATTATCCGGATGCGGAATGCATTGCAGGTGTTGCCACTGCCGGTATACCACAAGGTGCATTGGTTGCGGATGAACTGGGGCTTCCTTTTGTATATGTTCGTCCAAAACCTAAGGACCACGGCATGGGTAATCTCATAGAAGGAAAGATCGAAAAAGGACAAAGAGTAGTATTGGTCGAAGACCTGATTTCGACCGGGGGAAGTTCACTTAAAGCGGCTCAGGCAATGAAAGAGGCTGGATTTAAAGTTATTGGTATGGTGGCCATTTTTACCTATGGCTTTGATGCAGCAGAAAATAGTTTTAAGGAGGCAGGCATCGCACTCACATGTCTTAGTGATTTTAATCATATGCTGCAGGCAGCAGTAACACGTAATTATCTGGATGAAAACCAATTAATCTATGTAAAATCGTGGAGACTTGACCCTGCCAACTGGAAATAATATTTATCCATCCGATTGATTCCAACTATAACCTTAATTACTATAATTCTATGACCTCCCGCCAATACACCTTTTTCAATTCAATAGTAGCTGCAATGGCCGGATTCTTATTTGGTTTCGATACCGTGGTGATTTCAGGAGCCAACCTTCCCATCAAGCAGTTGTGGAATACATCACCATTGTTTCATGGCTTCTTCATTATGTCAATGGCATTGTGGGGTACCGTGCTGGGCGCATTGTCTGGTGGCGCACCAACAGAAAAGTATGGCAGAAAAAAGGTACTTTTCTGGATTGGCATTCTATATACAGTAAGTGCGATTGGCTCTGCACTGGCAACAGACCCCTACACGTTCTCTTTCTTTCGTTTCATTGGAGGTGTTGGTGTTGGTGTATCATCCATTGTTGCCCCCACTTATATTGCGGAAATTTCAACATCAGCAATACGCGGAAGACTGGTTGCGATGTATCAGTTCAACATCGTGTTCGGTATTCTGATCGCATTTTTATCCAACTTTTTTTTAGCAGGATTTGATGGCGCAAATGACTGGCGATGGATGCTGGGGGTAGAAGCGCTGCCTGCTCTTATTTACACCGTTATGGTATTGCGCGTTCCTGAAAGCCCACGCTGGCTGATAACAAGAAAAAATGATTCCGTATCAGCAAAAAAGGTTTTATCAGATTTAGGTGTTCCCAATCCTGAAGAAGAAGTTCAAGCTATCTTAAAAGCAAATAAAGGTTCTTCACTATCCGATAGTAAGGAGCCCTACTTTAGCCTAAAACTTTTCAAACCAATTATGCTGGCTTTTTTTATTGCTTCGTTTAATCAACTTTCTGGCATCAATTTCATTTTGTATTATGCCCCGGAAATTCTGGAGCGGGCAGGTTTAGCTACTAAAGAATCATTATTTAACTCCATCGCAATAGGTGGTATTAATCTGATATTCACGTTTGTCGGGTTGTATTTCATTGATCGCACAGGACGAAAGAATTTGCTCGTAATAGGGTCATTCGGTTATATTATTAGTCTTTCCATGGTCTCTTATGCTTTCTATTTTGCATCAGGACCTGTTTTTCTAATGTCTTTCTTATTGTTGTTTATAGCCGCACATGCAATGGGACAAGGTGCCGTTATCTGGGTGTTCATCTCAGAGATTTTTCCAAATAAGACACGCGCCCTTGGCCAGTCATTCGGGGCAAGTGTTCACTGGGTTTTTGCTGCATTGATTACATTGATTACACCGGTCTTCCTGGATGCGGATAAGGGTTTACTTCGCAATGATCCGTGGATCATCTTCGCTTTCTTTGGAGCCATGATGACCCTTCAACTAATATGGGTACTCACAAAATTCCCGGAGACAAAAGGAGTATCGCTGGAAGAAATTCAAAAGCAATTAGGTATTAACTGATAACAAAAAATCCCGATCAAATGATCGGGATTTTTTATGGATGTGATTAGGTCGATTTGTTTTTACTTACCCATCTTTTCCATTTCCTTCTCAAAGGTTTCTTTGAACTTCTCATAATCATAATCAATTTTGAGACGTTCATCAGTAGAAAGACGCTCCTTATATTTTGAAACTAAATCATCAGCTGACAATTCAATCGCAACATAAGTTTTGTAGGTTCCCTGGTCAGTCTTCATTAATTTTTCGCACTTGGTAACAATTCCTGAAAGTGTCTGATCAACGATTTCACGGTTCAGGCTTTCAAATCGCTCTTCAACTTCTTCTTTATTATTCATCTCACGTGAATTGACATAGTTGTCAGTCACTGTTTTTACAGTCGTGTTGATGGCTTGCGCAAGTTCATTGCGTGCATTAGTCAAGGCCTTCTTTTTAGAAGTGACCTGATCCTGACTTTCACCAATAGAGTTGGCACGAAAGAATTTTGAAGTAGTGAAGTACTCAGAACCAGAACATGGTACTATTACTTCTTTTTCTCCCGCAGGAGCTTTCTCTTTTCCTTTACAGCCGGCTACTAAGGCCACTGCGATTAATACTACTAAAGAAACATAATTTGACTTTTTCATAATCTATTTGGGTGTTTGGTTATGCAATTTAATAAATGCAATTAATAGGCCAATTCCATTTTTTGATTTTTCAAGACCTTCTAATTCTTAAATTCATTTCATTTAAACGGTTTACTGTAAAATCGTGTTGAGTAACTCCGGCAATTTCTCTTTTTCGAGTGTATCGATTGACTTATTGTACGCCTCCTGACTGGATCTTTCATAATCCAGACTGAACCCTTTAATCCGATCGAGTGTAGTGGCATAAATCTCTTTATTATCCTTAGTTGTTGCCACGCGTATTACCGCAGTTACATAGGTAATATAAATACTGCCTGATACCGCCCCCTTTTCTGAATTCGCATTAACATCTAAAAAGAGCTCGGCTTTGGTTTTATCATCTGTAAATTCAAAACCGGAATTAGATAAATAGTTTTTTATCTTATTGGTGAGTTGCTGATTCGATTTATCTATCCCAAGGCTTTTCTCAACAGAAGATATATAAACCGTGGGCCGTTGCACGCGCATTAAAAATATTGCTTTTGGCACGATCATCTTCTTCGCAATCAACGGATATATTTCTGAGCTGCCTTGCCCTGCAAAACTCATTATATCTACCTGTACAGCCACCGTTTGTTCAATGTCTCTTGAGCTGATCTTTGTCAGTAAAATTTTGGTTCGCCCCGCCTCATCGGTTTTATAATTAGGGAAAATATCACCTGATCCTTTTTCAAAAGACGCTACTAATGGAAGTCCCGAAATTGGTCTTTGCGTTCCCTTTTCAGTAGCCTTGGCAATAACAGATAGTTCACTTTGAGCCAATCTGCGGTTTAGCACTATTTCCTTAGGATCGAGTGAAAGATCCGTTTTATCCAACAGTTGTTGCATACTTGCAATTATCTCGTTTGTAAGGAGGATTTCCTTTCCTTCAAAGTCCAGCCGGATGGGCTCATCAAGGTATTTTTCGATCGCGCGGAATCCCTGATAATAAAATCCCAATGCTAAAACTGATTCAGAATTACGTTCCGCTTGTCTGGCTTTCGTAAAAAAATCTAACCCAAGAGAGACAGCGTTTCGCTTTTTCTGATCTTTTATTTCTTTATATCGCTGTTTTGACAAGCGATAGTAAACCCAGTAATTGCGTTCATCCTCCCACGCCTCCACCTGCTCAAACTCCTCAATTTCGTCTACTGCCGTTGTTTGAATAATCTGCTCATACCTTTCCTGAAATTCCTTATTTACATCGATCTGGCTTAACACTGAAGTTGAAGAAATATTCACTTTAATCTCTGAAACCAGGTCTTCCAAAGCACTGCTTTTGGCCGATTGGATATAATTATTTGAGCCGTCTTTGGAACTGTGGCCAATACCAACAAAATAGCCAGACTGGATAGGTTTAGCTGTCAGCCATACCGGCTTTAACTTTTGCGGATCTGATTTACTTGATGACTTGGTAGCCGAAGGACTACACCCCACAATAAACAGGAAAATGAGCAATAAACGGTTCACAAAAATAGTTTTATTTACTGAGCTAAAGCGAATATACCATATCTATGCCAAATCCGGGAATGCAATAGTTCATTCAGAATAAAGTGCATTCCCACGAATTTTTTTACCTTTAATATTGTAATAGTTGAAAAAGTAAGACCATGAAAAATTTATTATTTCTTGTTGGTTTAGGGGGCATTTTTATTTCCTGTCAGGAGACCATGAGTACCAGTGATTTTACGGGAAATGAGGTTACTTATGATTTACAGTCTGCTTCGGAATACAATGTTGCCGGGGTAGTTACCATGAAAGAAAAAAGAGATGGAACCACTCAGGTTACCGTAAAGCTAACAGGCACCTCGGGAGAATCAAAACTTCCTGTTCATCTTCATCTGGGTGATATTTCATCACCAGGGGCCGATGTGGCCGCTTTACTGAGTCCAGTAAACGCAAAAACAGGAACAAGCGAGACCATTTTGAAACGGCTTGCGGACGAAACTCCAGTATCCTATTCAGATCTTATAAAATTAAACGCCTGCGTTAAGATTCACTTATCGGATGTAGGCCCTGAGACGGGATATCGTTCTTGCCGGTGGTAATATTGGGGCTTCCATGGCAAAAAGCATAGAAAGCGGAAGAACAGGTTTTGTACCATGCAAGAGTGAATAATCACTACTTCAAATAAAAAGCAAAAACCCGGAGATTTCCGGGTTTTTTTATTGGCATCTGTTCTTGTCTTTTATTCACCGCCACCGGCAGTTTCAATCTGATATGAACTAAGCATGGCACCGAAATATTCACGGTTCATACGAGCGATGTTGGTCACCTTAATTCCTTTAGGACATTCGGCTTCGCACGCGTACGTATTGGTACAAGAACCAAAGCCTTCAGCATCCATTTGCGCAACCATCTTTTCTACCCTGGTTTTTCTTTCCACTTGTCCTTGGGGGAGTAATGCAAATTGTGAAACTTTTGCGCTCACAAATAACATGGCTGAAGCATTTTTGCATGCAGCCACACAAGCTCCACATCCAATGCAAGCTGCTGCATCAAAAGCTTCCTCAGCTATGTTTTTCCCTATTGGTATAGAATTCGCATCAGGAACACCGCCTGTATTTACACTTACATAACCTCCGGCTTGCTGGATACGCTCAAAAGCTGTACGATCAACAATCAGGTCTTTAATGACCGGAAAAGGACGAGCTCTCCATGGTTCAATCGTGATGGTTTCACCATCTTTGAATGAGCGCATATGCAACTGACATGCCGTTGTCTGAAGAGGTCCGTGTGGATGACCATTGATATATAAACTGCACATTCCACAAATACCTTCACGGCAATCATGATCAAATGCTATGGGTTCTTCATTTTTCTTTGTCAGCTCTTCGTTTAACACATCAAGCATTTCAAGAAATGACATATCAGTTGATACATGATTGTGTTCGTACGTTTTGAACTCGCCTTTGCTGTCCTTGTTTTTTTGTCTCCAGACTTTTAACGTAATCTTCATAATTATTTATAGCTACGTTGAGTAAGTTTTACATTTTCAAATTTCAATTCTTCTTTATGAAGCGCTTCCGGCTGATTGTCTCCTTTATATTCCCAAGCCGCCACATAAGCAAATTCGTCATCTTTACGTAAGGCTTCTCCTTCCGGAGTTTGAGATTCTTCGCGGAAGTGACCACCGCAAGACTCTGAGCGGTTAAGAGCATCATCCACCATAAGTTCGCCCAATTCCAGGAAGTCAGCAACCCGGCCTGCCTTCTCCAACTCCTGATTCAATTCGGTGGAAGAACCCAAGACATTAACATTGGTCCAAAACTCAGCGCGTAAATCCTGAATGATCTTCTTCGCTTTCTTCAGGCCTTCTTCATTGCGTGACATGCCACAGTATTCCCACATGGTAAGGCCGAGTTGGCGATGAAATTCATCCACTGTTTTCTTACCTTTTATATTTATCAGTTTATTGACCCGCTCATTTACGCCATCCATTGCTTCCTTGAAAGCAGGATGATCGGTTCCAACTTTATCATTCCAGCCAATGGTTGCCAGATAATCTCCGATTGTGTTGGGGATTACAAAATAACCATCCGCCAAACCCTGCATCAATGCACTTGCACCAAGTCGGTTGGCACCATGGTCTGAAAAATTTGCCTCGCCAAGTGCGTACAACCCAGGAACACTCGTCATCAGGTTATAATCTACCCAAAGACCTCCCATGGTATAATGAACCGCAGGATAAATCATCATCGGACCTTTGTAGGGATTCTCTCCGGTAATCTGCGCATACATATCAAAGAGGTTACCATACTTGGCTCTGATTGTATCTTCACCATCACGCTTAATCGCATCGGTAAAATCAAGAAATACTGCCAGGCCAGAACCAACTCCTCTACCCTCATCACACACCTGCTTCGCATTGCGGGAAGCAACGTCACGAGGAACCAGGTTACCAAAAGAAGGATACTTGCGCTCCAGGAAATAATCACGCTCAGATTCAGGAAGATTCATGGCGTCTTTTGATTTCAATCCGGGCATTGCCTTTTTAGGAACCCAGACGCGACCATCATTTCTGAGAGACTCAGACATCAATGTCAGCTTGGATTGATGAGTACCTGTTACCGGTATACAGGTGGGGTGAATCTGCGTGAAACAAGGATTACCAAAAAAGGCACCCTTCTTATGAGCGCGCCATATTGCTGTTGCGTTACATCCTTTAGCACTTGTTGACAGGAAAAAAACGTTGCTATATCCACCTGTGCACAAGAGAACAACGTGAGCACTGTGTGATTCAATTTTTCCGGTTACCAGATCGCGGGTGATAATTCCTCTGGCTTTTCCATCAACCACCACCACATCAAGCATTTCAGTACGCGTGTACATCTTTACTTTTCCATTGGCGATTTGACGATTCAATGCACTGTAGGCACCAAGCAAGAGTTGTTGTCCGGTTTGTCCACGTGCGTAGAATGTTCTTGATACCTGCGCTCCACCAAAAGAGCGGTTTGCTAAAAGTCCACCATACTCGCGGGCAAAAGGAACACCTTGAGCAACGCACTGATCGATGATGCTTACGCTGGTCTCGGCAAGGCGATGCACATTGCCTTCACGGGCACGATAATCACCTCCTTTAACAGTATCATAGAAAAGACGATAAACGCTATCACCGTCATTCTGATAATTCTTTGCTGCGTTGATACCACCTTGTGCCGCAATACTATGCGCCCTGCGTGGGCTATCCTGAAAGCAGAATGCTTTTACGTTATATCCTAATTCACCAAGTGAAGCGGCAGCCGATGCACCAGCCAGACCTGTACCTACAACAATCACTTCGTACTTCCTTTTGTTGGAAGGATTTACAAGCTTCAGATTGAATTTATGCTTTGTCCATTTTTCCGCTAAAGGTCCTTCCGGAATTTTTGAATCGAGCTTCATGATTTATGATTAAAAGTTTAACAACTATTCAATGAAAGATTAAACAAAAAACATTCTGATGGGAATCCATGCAAACAAAGCGGGAACAATGATTGCAAATGCTTTACCCACAAAGTTTATAACAGGATTGTACTTCATATGGTTTAAGCCCAGGGTTTGAAAAGCACTTGCGAAGCCATGCCACAGGTGAAAACCCAAAGCGGCCATGCAAAACACATATAGGGCAACATACCAGTCTACTTTAAACCAGCGAACTACTTCACCATACAAGTCCTTCACTTCCTTACCATCATATATTTGTGTAGGTATGCTGCCAAAATGTGCTTCAGCATAAAAGTGACGGATATGAACCACAAGGAATATTAAAATAATCGTTCCTAAAATACCCATGTTGCGGGATGTCCACGGAGATTTTGTTGGGGCAATGGCATAACCCACTTCACCGCGGGCTTGTCTGTTTTTCCTCGAAAGAAGAATGGCCCAGATAATATGAATAAGAATTAATGCAAAGTTTCCTTTTGACACAAACTGAATCAAAGGATTAGTACCCATGAACTCAGCATAAGTATTAAAGGATTTACCACCATCGTCCTTCAGTAGTTGAAGATTCCCTGCAAGGTGAACGGTGAGGAATGCTATTAAGAAAAGACCGGTAAGTGCCATAAGCACCTTTCTTCCAAGCGAACTTGAAAAGAGATCAAGAAACCATTTCATGAGTTAATAATTGTTTTAGTTTGTCGCATGGAACAGCAATGCACATTAAAAAACACGTGTTGTGAACTTGATGTTTTGCTGATTTCATGGGGTAAATTGAGCTGAAATTTTGAACTGAATCAAAAATACTTCTCAAAGCCATACTAAACAATTATGATTGGTATTTAAACTATTTCTAATTTGAACAAACTGAAAGTGTTTAAGAATGAAATAAATCAGAGCACCTCAAATAGTATTAAGATTATTGAAATTGTGGCGATCATAATTAATAGAAACCATTCTCTTTTGATAAACGCCAACATACTGTTAATCACCTTTTTCATATAATTGATAATAAATGGTTCACAGTATTCAAAACACTATCCAATAAATTATAATATTGATTTTCAGTTATTTAACAAATTCCATTTTAGGATTTTATCCATTTTACGAACTATATTCCTATAATGGGATTATTATGATTCACCGTCATATTACCTATTTTTACTCCCGCAACCATCTACTTTAATAGATTCATGTACCTGATATTTGATACCGAGACCACCGGCATACCAAGAAACAAAACAGCACCACTTACCGATTCAGAAAACTGGCCAAGACTGGTGCAGATTGCGTGGGAACTTCACGATAAGAAAGGTAAACTCATCTCGCAGCAGAATTACATTATAAAACCAGAAGGTTTTGACATACCCTTCAAAGCAGAACAAGTTCATGGCATCTCAACAAAAAGAGCCCTCGAAGAAGGATATGATTTAAGGACAGTACTGGACTACTTCATTCAAGATCTTGGCAATGCACAAGTTCTTGTTGGTCATAATATCGAATTTGATATTAATATAATCGGAGCAGAGTTTGTCAGGCAATCCATTGAAACGGAAACATTCCTTTCATTGGAAAAAGTTGATACAGGACTGGTCTCCATAGATTATTGTCAGTTGCCTGGAGGAATGGGCGGCAGGCTAAAAATGCCGCGCCTCAATGAGCTTCATGAAAAACTTTTTGGTAAAGGATTTGAGGATGCTCACGATGCATCCTATGATGTAGCCGCTACTGCACGGTCATTCTTTGGACTCATCAACAGGAAAATTGTAAAACCTTTTGACAGCACACCCTTTGAAGAAATTGAATATGAAGAGCCCAACCTCGAAGCTGGCAACTCATCCAAAAGAGAAAAGAAAAAAGAAATAACCTACCCAGGATCAGGAGCAGAAACTCTTATTGACAAACCATACTGTCACCTCCATTTACACACACGATTCTCTGTGCTTCAGGCAACCCCTGAAATAAGTGATCTGATTACTATTGCAAAATCCCAGGGAATGCCTGCAGTTTCCATTAACAGATTTTGGTAACATGTATGGCGTATTCAAATTTGTAAGTGAAGCTCTAAAACATCAGATAAAACCAATTGTAGGATGTGAATTCTTTCTTTCCGAAGAGCGTAAGAAATTGAAGTTCACAAAAGATAATCCAGATAAAAGATATCAGCAGGTATTACTTGCCAAAAACAAAACAGGCTATCACAATCTTGCTAAACTAAGTTCTATTGGTTTTACGGAAGGACTTTATGGAATTTATCCCCGCATCGACAAAGACCTAATTAAACAATATAAAGAAGGCATCATTGCCACCACTGGTGGACTTCATAGCGAAATACCCTATCTGATCTTAAACGTGGGCGAACGCCAGGCTGAAGAGGGATTTGCATGGTGGCATGCGCAGTTTGGTGAGGACTTCTACATTGAACTGAACCGACACGGCATGCGTGAAGAAGACAGGGTAAATGATACGCTACTTCGTTTCGCAGAAAAATACAATGTGAAATACTTTGCCGCTAATGAATGCTATTACCTCAAAAAAGAAGAGGCAAACGCACACGATGTTCTTCTTTGTATTAAAGAGGGAGAATTTAAATCAACTCCTATTGGTGAAGGACGCGGCACTCGTTACGGACTTCCCAACAATGAATTCTATTTCAAGACTCAGGAAGAAATGAAATCACTTTTCCATGACCTTCCACAGGCCATTGAAACCATCAGTGAAATCATAGATAAGATTGAAAGCTATGAGTTAAAGCGAAATGTACTTCTGCCAAAGTTTGATATTCCTAAAGAGTTTGAAACGGAAGATGATTATCTGAAATATCTTACTTATGAAGGCGCTAAGAAAAGATACCCTGAACTTACTACAGAAATTAAAGAGCGTATTGATTTTGAACTGGAAACTATCAAAAAAACAGGTTACCCAGGTTATTTTCTTATCGTACAGGATTTTACTTCGAAAGCAAGAGAAATGGGTGTTTCGGTAGGCCCGGGTCGTGGATCCGCTGCCGGATCGGCTGTGGCCTATTGTATTGGAATCACGAATGTGGATCCCATTGCGTATGACTTACTTTTTGAGCGCTTTTTAAATCCTGACCGTGTATCACTTCCCGATATTGATATTGACTTTGACGATGAAGGGCGTGATAAGGTACTGGATTATGTAATCCAGAAATACGGACATAACCAGGTAGCTCAGATCATCACCTATGGTACGATGGCGGCAAAATCTTCCATTAAAGATTGTGCCCGGGTGATGGAATTGCCACTGGCTGATGCAAACACGCTGGCCAAACTGGTACCAGAGCGACCAGGCACCACATTGGAAAAGGCTTTTGATGAAGTAAAAGAGTTAAATGAAATAAAAAAAGGAACCGATCTAAAAGCCCAGGTACTTAAACAGGCAATTATACTGGAAGGTTCTCTTCGCAACACTGGAACTCATGCCTGTGGTGTAATCATTACACCCGATGATCTGACCAGGTTTGTTCCTGTATCAACAGCAAAAGATTCGAGCATGCTGGTCACACAGTTTGACAACAGCGTAGTTGAAAGTGCTGGCATGCTCAAGATGGACTTTTTAGGTCTGACTACACTTACTATTATAAAAACTGCCATCAAAAACATTAAGAAACGGCAAGGAATTGAAATAGATATTGATACGATTCCACTTGGATGATCAGAAGACTTACCAACTTTATCAGCGTGGTGAAACCACTGGTACGTTTCAGTTTGAATCGGATGGCATGCAGAATTACCTGCGGGGACTAAAGCCCGACAAGTTTGATGACCTCATCGCCATGAACGCGTTGTATCGCCCTGGCCCCATGGAATACATTCCCAATTTCATTGCACGTAAACATGGCCGCGAGCCGATCAAGTATGATCTGGCTGTGATGGAGGAGAACCTGAAAGATACATACGGAATTACAGTGTATCAGGAGCAGGTGATGTTGTTGTCACAAAAGCTTGCCAACTTCTCTAAAGGCGATGCCGATGTGCTGCGTAAAGCCATGGGTAAAAAGCAGAAGGAAGTGCTGGATAAAATGAAAGGCAAATTCATTGCCGGTTGTAAAACCAATGGCCATGATGAAGTCATTGCAGAAAAAGTGTGGAAAGACTGGGAAGCATTCGCACAATATGCATTCAACAAATCTCACTCCACGTGTTATTCATTAGTTGCCTATCAAACGGCCTATTTGAAAGCCAACTACCCTGCCGAATACATGGCTGCGGTATTAACACACTCTCAAAACAACCTGGATAACATTACCTACTTTATTGAAGAATGCAGAAAGCAGGGAATTGAAGTACTCGGACCGCATGTAAATGAATCAGGAGTTTTTTTCGAAGTAAACAAGCAAGGAAAAATCCGTTTTGGTTAGGTGCCATAAAAGGTGCGGGTGAAGCTGCCGTAGAAGCAATCATTGCAGAACGCGAAGCGCATGGTCCTTATAAAGATATTTTCGAATTTGCCAGGCGACTAAGTCAACGTTCGGTCAATAAAAAAACATTTGAATGTCTCGCCTTGTCGGGAACCTTCGATTGTTTTCCGGAATATCATCGCAGACAATATATCACAGGTAAAGAAGGTGACTTATCACTTACCGAAAAGGTAATTCGCTACGCAAGCAAGATGCAACAGGATGCACAAAGTGCACAGGCAAGTTTATTTGGTGGATCAACCGGCACAGCGATGCCACCGCCAAAAATTGATCACGATAGAACCATTCAGTGAAATTGAAAAACTACATTTCGAAAAAGAAGTAGTTGGTGTTTACATCTCAGGTCATCCATTGGATAATTTCAAATTTGAGATGGATGCATTCTGCACAACATCATTAACAATACTAAATGATATAGAAGCTCTTGAGGGAAAGGAATGTAAAGTGGGTGGAATCGTTTCTGCCGTGGAGCACAGAATGACCAAAACCGGAAGGCCATTCGGTAAACTCACCATGGAAGACTACAGTGGAAAATTTGAATTCATGCTCTGGAGTGATGATTACCTCAAATTCAAATCATTCCTGATGCCGGGTTTATTCCTCTTTGTAGAAGGCAATGTGGTGAAAAAAGCCTGGGGCGATCAAAACCTTGAATTCAAAATCAGAACCATTGATTTGCTGAATGAACTGGCTGGCAAACGCGTGCAGGGAATTGCCCTTCGCTTTTCTTTTGATCTGGTCAACTCCGACTTTATCAATTCCATCGAAAAGCTTTGTAAAAAGAATTCAGGCAACTCAAATCTTACTATGTATTTGAATGATAGCACAGAAGGAATACAGGTTGAATTGTTGTCACGCACCTGTCGCATAAAAGTGAGCAATGAATTTATCAGAGAACTCAAAGAAGTATGGTGAGGTTGGTATCGTTACAGATAATGGTGTAGTAAGATGGCTTGTAGAAAATATCATTAAACCTGTCATCAGCAGAAAAAACTGAAATTGGAACAATTTCACCTACCTTTGTGTTGGAACCAATAGATTAACCAAAAACACTTTAACTCACATATATCATGGGTAAAACTCTCGAACTAAACGACTCTAATTTTGATGAGGCTATCAAAGGTGATAAGCCTGTATTAGTTGATTTCTGGGCGGAATGGTGCGGTCCTTGTAAAATGATCGGCCCTGTTGTAGAAGAACTTGCGGGCGATTACGAAGGCAAAGCAGTGGTTGCAAAGTTAAATGTGGATGAAAATCCGCAGGTAACTGCACGCTTTGGTGTTCGCTCTATTCCAACACTTCTGGTGTTTAAAAATGGCCAGGTGGTAGATAAGCAAGTTGGTGCAGTGCCTAAATCTGTTCTTGCGCAGAAATTACAAGCTCAGGTTGCCTAATTAATATTTGCTCAATAGAAAGCCAGTACATAATTCGTGTACTGGCTTTTTTGTTTAAAAAAACCATGCGATAGCATTACAAAAATCAGTAGGTTTATTATAGGAATAAATATCCTTCACCCTATAGGAAAACCTTATCTCATCTCCATAAAAAGTGCCGACCCCTTCAATTTCATATCCATTGACAAACTGCCTTGGAGATGTAAATCTTATCATAGGAGATGCTGGCCCTGACATCCACACCGGCATTATAAAAATTTTCAATTACAACTCCATCGTAGATCCCGGATTTACGGATGTAGATGTTAAATCGTGTAAAGTCATTGTAGGTCTGACTATGTTCTTCCAACCGATAAGAACCCGTCATTCGATCACGGTCATCATAATACCGGTTCAACGATCATGATATCACAGGAAGAGAGAACTGTCACCAATGCCAACAAAACTAGTTTCGTTTTCATATCTGTACGATGTTTACATCACAGAATACAATTGAAAGGCCAATTCAATCGGATTGAATCTGGTAGTTATGCCAGCATGAAATCAGCAAAGCCGGGGTGGGTGCAAAATGAAACCGTCCCGACACCGACAAGTCGGAGCGGGACGATCTTTTGAGCTTAAAAAATGGGTTAAACTCAGTTTAAAAAATAAGGCACTCCGGCACCGGCAAAAAATATTTACCACCAACAACCACTACGAATGGAGTAAAAAACCAGTCGTGCCGGATATGCCATGTCATTAATCTACATTGTCATGTAAAAATTTATTATTGCCCAGCAGGCTGTTATCATCGTTCAGGCTATACCGCGAGATATGAGACTCTGAAGAATGAGGAACATTATCCATCTTCACACCCCTGCGCAAATAGGCAGGAGCTTCCCACTTCTGTTTGAACTCGTCTTTCGTCATCTCCTGAGTCTTGCCCTTCTTTAGTTTTTCCCTGCGCTCTTTTGCCTGCTGCTCAAGGCGCTCTTTGGTTCTTCTGTATTCCATAAGTCCATCTTCGTTTATTACCTGGTCTTCTGAAACTCCTTTACCCAATTCAAAATCATCATCCTCCTCTTCCCTGAAAAGATTGTCTTCATCATCAAATGACTCATCATCATAAGATTTGCCCGCTGGATTATTGTTGATAGTAAATTCAACTGTACGTGATGTGAAAACTTCCTCGTCAAACAAAGGAGTATTTTTCGTGTTGGTTGGTTCTTCAACCTCAGACGTTACGTCCACCTCATTCTTCAAGATGGGACGGTCTTCATCTATAATTTTAAGTTCAAGTTCATGATTTCGATGGTTCACTGAGTTATCCGCAGCACCAAACAAAGGTATCTGCTTGCGATCCAGATCATGCACTTTTTTCTCTTCCTTCCTTCTTATGGTTCTTCCTTCTGAAAGAAAGCCAGTGGCTATAACCGTAACACGAATCCGATCGCCTAATCCTGAATCTACACCATGACCAAAAATAACTTCAGCTTCATCACCCGCCTGTTGCTGTATGTATTCGGTGATAGTAGTGAGTTCGTCCATCTGAAGTTCTGCCTCTTCTCCTGAAATGATAGAAAGAAGAATTTTCTTGGCGCCCATGATGTCCTTATTATCCAGCAAGGGTGAAGCCAGCGCCTGCTGTGCAGATTTGATAGCGCGGTTGTCTCCACGTGTTTCGGAAGATCCCATTACTGCAGCACCCGCATTTAGCATGACTGTACGCACATCCTGAAAATCAACGTTTACATAGCCTGCCAATGTTATAATCTCTGCAATACCTTTAGCCGCGGTAGTTAATATATTATCAGCTTCTCCAAAGGCTTGTCCAATAGACAAGTTGCCATATATCTCACGCAGCTTATCATTCAATATAATAAGCACGGTATCACAACTTGACCGGAATGCCTCAATACCTAACTCTGCCTGTGTTAGTTTCTTCTTTCCTTCGAAAGAGAAAGGAACAGTAACAATACCAACCGTAAGGATATCCATGTCCTTCGCGATCTTGGCAATGACAGGAGCTGCACCTGTGCCCGTTCCACCACCCATACCAGCAGTAACAAAAACCATTTTAGTGCCAACCAGCATTTCACGAATCTGCTCTTTGCTTTCAATAGCAGCTGCGCGACCTACTTCGGGATTTGCTCCACAACCAAGACCTTCGGTCAGGTTAACACCGAGTTGCAGTTTGTGCGGAACAGGGCTGCTGTTCAATGCCTGCAAATCGGTGTTGGCCACCACAAACTCGACATCCTTGATGCCTTGCTTATACATGTGGTTCACTGCGTTGCTACCTCCACCACCTACACCAATTACTTTAATAATTGACTTATGGTGTTTTGGGAGGTCAAATTTGTATCCTATTACTGGTTCAAACATGACAATTAGTATTTAGTGGTTGATTCAATATTCATTTTTACCGTCAAGATCATCTATTAATAATCCCTTTGTTTTTGAGATGATGTTTGTGAAAAAATCAGAAGTCGGATTTGTTTTAGGCTTCTTTACCTTTACATTCTTATGTTCCTTCACTTCCTTGTATCGTTCATCGCGTTCATCCAGCGAGCGAAAACCAGACAATACAAGACCTACAGCGGTAGCATACATCGGACTTTTAACTACCTCCATCTTGCTCTTGCCGAGATGCTCATTTGGATAACCGATGCGTGTGTCCATTCCGGTCATGTATTCTACCAGTTGCTTGAGGCAGCTTAGTTGTGATCCTCCACCCGTGATTACGATACCACCAGCCAGCCGGTTTTCATAGCCGGAATTTATGATCTCGGTATGGGCCATCTCAATAATTTCTTCCATGCGTGCCTGAATAATACTGGAAAGATTCTTTACAGAAATCTCTTTCGCAGTTCTGTTTCTTATTCCTGGAATTGAAACGATTTCATTAGGACTGGCTTCTTCTGCAATGGCTTTTCCGAAACGGGTTTTTAATTGCTCAGCCTGTTTTGCCATTACCATAAGACCATGCTGAATATCTGTGGTGAGAATATTTCCTCCGAATGGAATCACAGCAGTATGTCGTATGATATTATCGTGGAATACTGCGATATCAGTTGTGCCACCGCCAATATCAATTAAGCAAACACCTGCTTCTTTTTCTTCTTCACTAAGCACTGCCAGACTTGAAGCCAGTGGCTCAAGAATCAAATCACCGATTTCGAGACCTGCCCTTCTTACACATTTATTGATATTATTTATTGCACTGGTTTGTGCTGTGATGATGTGAAAGTCTGCTTCCAGCTTCACACCGCTCATACCCACGGGATCTTTAATTCCTTCTTCGTAATCAACAATATAATCCTGTGGCATCACATGAATGATCTCGCTTCCTGGCGGAATTACGATGCGGTACATATCTTCGGTAAGACGATTTACATCTTCAATGCTTACTTCATCGTCCATAGAACTACGGGTAATACTTCCATGGTGAATTGAACTTCTTATATGCTGCCCGGCAATACCCACATTCACCAACCCAATGTCGATACCTGACATGTCACTGGCTTCTTTAACTGCTTTCTCTATGGCAAAAACCGTTTTGTCGATGTTCGTGACAATTCCCTTAATCACACCTTCCGATTCTGCTTTACCCATGCCAAGCACTTCAAGTTTTCCAAATTCATTTTTGCGGCCCACGATGGCGCAGATCTTGGTTGTACCAATGTCAAGACCTACAACTATTTTTTCGTTTTCCATGTTACTTCTCTTTATTAGTGGTTGTTAATTTTTATAAATGTTAAAAAAATACGTTTCTTCTATTCGGCAATTATCTGTCCGTCATATTCAAGATTCACCCTTTCATATTTTGTCCACCCACGCTGAGGCAGAATCTCTTTATAAAAGATCATCAACTTCTTAAATTTCAATTGAAAATTTTCTGCCTTTCCAAACTCTACCCGTTGACCTGTTACCTGCGGATAAATGGTTATTTTTCCACTACTGTTTATATCCAATTGAGCAATTTGCGCCTTCCAGAAATCGTCATCATTAATAAATTCAATCATCTCTTTTAATTTAAGACCCTCCGGAGTTTTAGTCAGATTTTCTGATTCCAACAGTTGCTTCACATAAGGTCCGCTGATCAGGATGACCCTGGAAGAATACTTTTCAGAAACCGGCATGATCACACCATCTTCCGCTATATAGGCGTCTGGAGCATCTGACTGAACGATGCGTGCAATCGGTCTGCGTAACGCAACATTAACAATCAGATTTCCCTTCAGATCACCAAATAATTCCGCATCGAAGATGTGTTTGTCATTTTTTATTTTCTTCTCAATAGCGCTGAGATTTATTCGGTCTATACCAACGCCTTTAATGCTTTGGCCACTGCCTTCCACCAGTTTAATAACATCCGCTTCATCCAGAAAATGATTACCCTGAAGGTTGTCGAGTTCAATGACAATATTGTTACACACCGATCCGCCTTGTTTACGCTCACTGAAGGCAATCAAAAATGAAATCGCCAGAAGCGCGGTGGCCACCTTAATTTCCCTCCGAATGTTCAGCTTCCAGTCCATATTACTTCTTGTTCAAAATTTCTTTTACAGGCTTTACAAAAGTGTCAATGTCACCGGCTCCAATGGTTGCGAGTACCTCTATATCGAGTGCCTTTAGTTTCTCCAGCAGATTGTTTTTATTACAACGTATTTTTACCGGACTGGTAATATCCTCGAAAAGCATATCCGAGGTAACACCGGGTATAGGTTCCTCACGGGCCGGATAAATATCCATCAGCAGCACTTCATCGGCCAGGCTTAAACTCTTTGAGAATCCTTCTGCAAAATCTCTTGTGCGTGTAAACAAGTGCGGTTGAAATACTACCGTTATCTTCTTGCCCTTATACATTTCCTTGAGTGAAGTAAGAAATGCTTCAATCTCTGCAGGATGATGCGCATAGTCATCTATATAAACAAGATCATCCCGCTTAACGATGAACTCAAACCTTCTCTTCACTCCTTTGAAAGAAAGTAATGCTTCACGAATCACTGTCTCTTCAATACCAAGGCTCAAAGCAACCAACGTAGCTGCGATGGCATTTTCCATATTATGAAAACCGGGGACACCGAGCTGTATTTTCTCCATCGTCTTTTCAGATCCGATAAGATCAAACTCAAAAAATCCGCCCCGACCTTTCGGGACTATATTGCCGGCTAAAAATTGTCCCCGGCTCATGCCATATGTAGTCGTATTGATTTGCGGTGCCTCATTGGCAAGCAAAGCAATTGACTCATGTATGATCAGATTTCCACCTTTGTTGATCTGACTAATAAATTCTTTATATGAACTCAGCATCTGCAGGTGATCTCCATAGATGTCCAGATGATCGGCATCGGCTGAAGTAACCACCGCGGTGTGAGGAAATAATCTCAGGAAAGAACGATCAAACTCATCAGCCTCAGCGACTACTATTGTTTTGCTATTAACCTCTCCATGCATGATCAGATTAGAATCATAGTTGGCAGTTATACCACCTAAAAATGCAACCATGTCTCTCTTCGCTGCTTTAAGAATATGCGCGATTAATGAAGATGTGGTAGTCTTACCATGTGTTCCGGCTACTGCAACGGTCTTATAATTCTTGGTTAACAGACCTAATACTTCTGATCGTTTGATAATGGTGAACCCCTTCTCCTTTAGATAAGCATGCTCAACATGATTTTTAGGAATAGCAGGAGTAAATACAACCAACGTCTTTTCCTTACTCAAATAACCTGGTATGAATTCAATACGATCCTCAAAATGAATTTCCATTCCTTCTTCCAGTAATTCATGTGTTAGAGGTGTGGGCGTTTTATCATAGCCAGCCACACGCAATCCCTTATGTTTGAACCAGCGCGCTATCGCACTCATACCAATCCCACCGATACCGAGAAAATAAATACTATCGTATTGATCTAATTTCATACTCATTGAATCAACTTTTCAATTTCGTTTACTATCTCCCCGGAAGCACCTGGCTTTCCCAGCTTTGCAATATTCGCAGCAAGTTTTTGACATTGCGATTCATCATATAATAACTTGAGAGCTGTATCAATAAGTTGTGAGCCTGCGTCAGCGTCTTTGATCATCAATGCCGCATTTTCATTTACCAGTGACATTGCATTTTTTGTCTGATGATCTTCTGCCACATTTGGAGATGGAACCAAAATCACCGGACGCTTTGAAAGACATAATTCGGATATTGCCAGTGCCCCTGCACGTGACACCACCACATCACTGGCTGCGTATGCCAGATCCATTTGTTTCAAAAAATCGTGAATTCTTATTTTTCTCAGATCCTTATTGGCTACCTGCGCCTTTACACTTTCGATAATACAACTTTCCCGTTTGCCATACTACCTGCACCTTTGCGTCAATCAGTTTATCAATATTAGCCAGAACACTTTCGTTAATTGTTCTTGCACCTAGACTTCCGCCTAATATCAATAATGTCTTCACGTTCACATCAAACACAAATTGAACCAACGCTTTTTCACGCTTCACTTCCAGGTTTATAATATCTTTTCTGACAGGATTGCCAGTGAATATTAATTTTTCAGCAGGAAAGTATTTTTCCATGCCAGGATAGGCAACACATACTTTCTGCACTTTTTTTCCTAATCTTTTATTGGTGAGACCGGCATAAGAGTTTTGCTCCTGAATCAATGAAGGAATTTTATTTTTTATTGCCGCAAGCATGATCGGTCCGCTTGCATATCCGCCTGTTCCTATCACAACATGCGGTTTGAAGTTTTTAATAATTCTTTTTGCCTTGAAATAACTGGCGATAAGTTTTACGGGGAAAGAAAGATTTGACAGTGTAAGGTTACGCTGAAGGCCACTGATCCACAATCCAATAATTTTATAGCCCGCTTCCGGTACACGTGTCATTTCCATTCTTCCCTCTGCACCAACAAAAAGAATCTCTGCATCAGGATGACGATCTTTAAATGCATTGGCAATTGCCAGTGCGGGAAAGATATGACCTCCTGTGCCACCACCGCTGATAATCAATCGATATGGTTGCTTATTACTCACGCTGCTTTCGCATTAAAATTTTTCTCTTTTACTTTCATTTCATCACTGGCCGTTTGCTTTCCCCAATTCTGATCTTGCTCACCTCTACTTACGCTTAAAATTATTCCTACCGATAGTCCGGTGAAAACCATGGCTGTTCCACCCATGCTAATCAAAGGCAAAGGCTGACCGGTTATCGGACCTAATCCAACAACAACACCCATATTAACCATCGCCTGACACACCAGATCAAAACTCAATCCTGCAGAAAGCAATCCGCCAAAAGCCCGTTCACTATTATAGGCTGCATTCATTCCACGATGAAGGAGAATCAGATAAAGAATCAATACAATGCCACCGCCAATCATTCCATACTCTTCAATCACAATCGCATATACAAAATCAGAATATGGGTGTGGAAGAATATTTCGTTGTTCACTGTTACCTGGACCTTTTCCAAAAATTCCACCGGTAGCTACGGCAATCCTTCCATGCTTAGCCTGAAAGGGAAGTTCAGTTCCATTAACAAAACTGAGAATACGATTTTTTGCTGTTTCACCACGTACACCAAACTTCAATGCAACTGCACCCGCTAACAAACCAACAAGTACAAGCATGGCCAGGTATTTCACAGGTACCCGACCAATGAACATCACCAGCATGCAGGTGGCAAAAAGCAACATGGCTGTTGACAAGTTGGTTAATGCAATTAATCCGCAAATCACACCACACCAGATCAACACAGGAATAAGTGATTCTTTAAAATCCTCAATGTTCTGCTGCTTTTTGGAAAGCATGCTGGCCAGATTGATGATCAGCGCCAGACTGGCAAAATCAGAAGGCTGAAATGATGTGTTAATAATTGGCAGTGTAATCCACCGTGCTGCATCGTTGATGGTTGTTCCGTTTGTAAATGTGTAAATCAATAATGGAACACTGATCCATAATGCAAAGCGTGAAATTTTTGAATAATACCGGTAATCAATCTTATGTGCAAACCACATTGCCGCCAACCCCAGGAACACCATGAAGGTATGCTTGATCAGATAGACTCAGGACTTGCAGTACGCTTGTAAGCCAACGTGCCAATGGAACTATATACAACCAGAATACTGATCAGCGAAAGCGCAAAAACTACTGCCCAGATGACCCGGTCACCCTGCAGATTTTTATCAGCCCATGTTTTAACTTTTGTGATCATACTCTTGCATTTTCTACTTCATTCTTCAACTCCAGAACTGCTGCCCGAAATTGATTACCCCGGTCTTCATAGTTTTTGAATAAATCAAAACTTGCACACGCAGGGGACAGTAATACCACATCACCAGGTTTTGAAACACGCAATGCCAGCTGCACCAGTTCCTTGTACGCTTTGTGTTTCATAAATTTCACTTACAACATTTCCGAATGACTTTTCAGTTTCTCATTTTCCTTACCCAGACAAATCAATACGCGTACTTTCTTTCTCACAGCATCTTCTATAAGTGAGTAATCATTTCCCTTGTCGATGCCACCGGCAATCCAGATCAGTGGACCTTCATAACTGCCCAAAGCATACACTACCGAATCCACATTGGTAGCTTTCGAATCATTCACAAACTCAACTCCGTTGATCTTTGCAACTGACTCGAGCCGATGTGGTGCATTCATAAAAGTTTTTAGTCCTTCACGAATCTGATCGACTTTACCACCTGCCAGAAAAACAGCGGAAACTGCAGACATCGTGTTAATCAGATTATGAGGACCTTTTAGTGTTGTGTCTGCTTGTGATACTTTGAACGAAGTATTGTCAAATGAGAATGACATGAACTCACCATCAAAATGAACCGGTGACTTTGAATTTGATTTCAATGAAACAGGCCGCAGTGCTGGCGTGATACTTCTTCTGCCAACTTCATCACCAGTAACTGTATCATCAGCATACTAGATGAAATAATCTTCCATCTTCATATTTTGAATCAGTCTGAATTTTGAGTCGATATAATTCTGCATTTTGTATTCATACCGATCAAGGTGATCAGGAGTGATATTGAGCAAAATGCCAATGTGAGGACTGAAAGGTTGTTGTGCCATCCAATTGAAAACTGCTGATTTCAATAACATACCAATCGTAATGGTCATTCGCTACCTTGCGCGCCAGGCTTTCACCCACATTGCCAGCCAGGGCAACACTAAAGCCTGCCGATTTCATGAGATGATAAGTAAGTAACGTGGTGGTTGTTTTTCCATTCGTGCCGGTGATGGCTATTACTTTTCCACGTTATAAAACGAAATGCAAACTCAATTTCATCAATTACTGGAATTCCTTTGCTTTTTACTTTCTTAATGATCTCTGCCTTATCAGGATATACCCGGGCTTTTAATGATCAGAGAAGCATTCGTGATTTTATCATCTGAATGTAACCCTTCTTCAAAATCTATTGCATTGGAGTTCAATTCTGATCTTATACTTATCCTTAATTATACTCTGATCAGAAACAAAAACATCATACCCTTTCGCTTTCGCGAGGATTGCTGCTCCCGTTCCGCTTTCACCTGCACCCAATATGACTATGCGCTCGCTCATCTTAATTTTAACATGGCCAGTGATAAAATCGCCAACAGTATTCCTACAATCCAAAACCGCGTTACGATTTTTGATTCATGAATATTTTTCTTTTGATAATGATGATGGAGCGGTGACATCAAAAATATTCTTCTTCCTTCACCATATTTTTTCCTGGTGTATTTGAAATAGGACACCTGCATAATCACGGAGAGATTTTCGACCAGGAAAATTCCGCAGAGCAAGGGAATCATCAATTCTTTGCGAACTGCCAAAGCCAGCACAGCAATGATTCCTCCTAATGCCAGACTTCCGGTATCACCCATAAAAACCTGTGCCGGATAAGAGTTGTACCATAGAAATCCGAGACATGCTCCCACAAATGCAGTACAAAAAATTACCAGTTCACCCAGGTTAGGGATGTACATGATATTAAGATAAGAACTAAAGTCAACACGACCAGAGAGATAAGCAAAAATGGCAAGTGTCAATCCGATGATGGCAGAAGTACCTGCTGCCAAACCATCAATACCATCCGTAATGTTTGCGCCATTTGATACTGCAGTAATGATCAGAATGACAACCAGTGTAAATAAAATCCAGGTATAATTCTTATCCAGCCATGGAAAAATATCACTGTAGTCAAACTCATTATTCTTTACAAATGGAACGGTGGTCTTCGTGGATTTCGTATCCTTATATTCCATCCTTATACCGGGATCCGCCTGAAATGTTTGAATACTTGCCACAGTAGCTGGCTTCACTTCACGCACAACCACCTGATCATTAAAATAAAGTGTGAGTCCCACAATCAAACCAATGGTTACCTGGCCAACAATCTTGAACCGGCCAGCCAATCCTTCCTTATTCTTTTTAAATACTTTTATATAATCATCAATAAAGCCAATCATTCCCAGCCATACGGTTGTCGCGATTAATAAAATCACATAGACATTGTCCAGCTTTGCCATTAACAAAGTGGGAATTAAAATTGCCGCAATAATGATTAAACCGCCCATGGTAGGTGTTCCTTTCTTTTGAAGCTGTCCTTCCAGCCCTAAATCACGAACTACTTCACCAACTTGCTTTTTACGCAAATAATTAATCAACCTTTCTCCAAACGTAATCGTAATTATCAAGGACAAAACTGCCGCTGCACCAGCCCGGAATGAGATGTATTGAAACAATCCCGCCCCAGGGAAGTCAAAGTTTTTTTCGATATAGTCGAATACGTAGTATAACATTTCTAACGCTTCTTTTAGCTACGAGCCTTGAGTTACGAGTAAGTTATTCAAAGCTCGCAGCTTGTGGCTCACAACTTTTATTTTCAATTCGCAAACATTTTTAACATTCTTGACAACAACTTCCTTATCATCAAAAGGATACTTTACTCCTCTTATCTCCTGATAATTCTCATGGCCCTTGCCGGCTACAAGAATGATATCTTTTTCTTTCGCCAGCATACATGCGGTTTTTATTGCCTCCTCACGATCAACCATCACCAAAGTCTTCTTTGAATCAGTTGATCCCACACCTGTTTGCATTTCCCTGATGATCTCCATCGGATCTTCACTGCGTGGATTATCAGAAGTGAAAATGACTTTACTCGAATATTTGCAGGCAATGGCTGCCATCAAAGGTCGCTTGGTGCGATCACGATCTCCGCCACATCCTATCACTGAAATCACTTGCTCATTGCCGGATCTGAAATGTTCGATTGTTTCCAGTACATTCTTCAACGCATCAGGCGTGTGTGCATAATCAACAATGGCCGTGAATTTTGATCCTGGCATAATCAATTCAAAACGACCTGCGGCACCTGTCTGTGCTGACAATTTCATCAACACCATTTCTGGATCTTCACCCAACAGGCAGGCAGCTCCATAATACTGACAGTAAATTATAGGCATTAAAATCACCAATCAACTTAAACCATACACTGCGTTCACCAATCTCCAGCTCAAGACCTTCAATAGAATTAGTAATAATTTTGGCTTTGAAGTCCGCCATCTTTTTCAAGCCATAGGTTTGCTTTCTCGCCTTACAGTTTTGAAGCATTACCATACCCCGCTTGTCATCAACATTCACCAATGCAAAAGCATCCGATGACAATCCATCAAAGAATCCTTTCTTGGCACGGATGTAACTTTCAAACGTGTGATGATAATCAAGATGGTCATGTGTGATATTCGTAAATAACCCACCGGTGAAATTTAATCCCTCCACTCTACCCTGGGCTACAGCATGCGAACTCACTTCCATAAAGCAATGCGTGCATTTCTCTTCAAGCATGTTTACCAATAGTTCGTTGATCTGAATAGGATCAGGGGTAGTATGTGTTGCCGGAATTTCTTTATCCACAATTCTATTAACAACTGTGGATAACATTCCGCATCGATAACCCAGCGAAGTAAATAACTTAAATAACAACGTTGCAACAGTGGTCTTTCCATTCGTTCCTGTTACTCCTATCAGCTTTAACCTTGATGCAGGATTTCCATAAAAATTGGAAGCAATAATGCCAAGCGCTTTAGCGCTATCTTTAACAGTTACATACGTTATCTGATCAGAAATTACTTCCGGAAGTTTCTCAGCTACAATAGCTATTGCCCCACTCCTTGCAGCTTTCTCTATAAAAGTATGGCCATCCGATTGTGTTCCGCGAATGGCAATAAACATAAATCCCGGCTGTACTTTGCGTGAATCAAAGCATATGCCCTTCACTTCTATGTTCATACTACCAGAGGTAGAAGTAATGTGCACCTTATATAATATGTCCTTTAACTCAGCCATTGGTTAATCGCAAATAAATTCTTGATCCTTTGGAAATTTTAGTTCCCGGTGATATAGATTGGTTAGCTACTCTTCCCTTTCCCTCATACGATACACGCAAACCAGATTTCTCGAGCAAGTAAATGGCATCGCGGAAAGTCATGCCAGTAACATCCGGGACCATGATCTTTGATTATCACATTCTTCTTCCATACAGCAGAGTTTCCATTCTTCACCGACCTAATCCATTCTTCTTCGGTATCGGAATGACTTGAAACACCGAGTTCATTTGCGAGCATGGTCAACTCATCTTGCTTGCCGGCACGAATAACAGGCAACACACCAGGCTCTGCAACAGGTTTTTTATCCATTGCAAAATGAAGATTGATGTCGCGTGAGTAAATGTTATCGGCAATGTCTTTGAATACAGGCCCCGCCACATTATTTCCATATTGATAAACACCTCGTGGATTTTTTACCAATACAATAGCCGTATACTTTGGTGCATGCGCTGGGAAAGTATCCCACAAATGAAGTAATGTATCGTTTTTCATAACGACCCTTTTCAAGAATCTGCGCAGTTCCCGTTTTACCTGCTATGCGATAATCTGCATGCTTTAAATTTTTTGCTGTACCATTTTCAACAACTCCATCGAGCAGAAGTCTGAGCTGGTTGAGTGTTTTATTAGAACAGATCTTGCTTACAAGAACTTCCGTTTCAAATTTCTGCTTTACCTGATCTGCTCTGGTTACCGAGGTCACAAAAATTGGTTTGATCATTTTACCATCGTTGGCAACAGCATTGTATAAAGCCAGCGTGTGCAAAGGAGAAATCTCAAATCCATAACCATATGCCATCCACGGAAGTGTTATGCCACTCCAGTCTTTATCGGTAGGCCTCGTGATTTTGGGATACGATTCACCATTGATTTGCAAACCCAGGGGCTTTGAAAGTTTTAAGCGATCAACATATTCCAGAAACTTCGAAGGCTTTGTGCCGAAATGTTTATCCGTCAGTTTAGCCATTGCTACGTTTGATGACAGTTCGAAGGCTTGCTTAATGGTAATCTTGCCATATCCACCTTCATGATGATCTCTTACTTTGCGGTTGTAAAACGTATATTCACCTTTTCCAGTGTTGATGGTGTCGCTCAATTCAATGTTCGTATCTTCCAGCAAGGCCATCATGGTCACGAGTTTGAATGTTGAACCTGGCTCGATCGAACCACCTACGGCATGATTGAATTTCTCAGAATACTCACCATTACTTTCCCTGCTCAGATTTGAAATTGCTTTGATGTGACCCGTCTTCACTTCCATCACAATCACGGTGCCTTCATCAGCATTATGCGATTTCATAGCACGATAGAGTGATGTCTCGGCAACATCCTGAAGATTGATATCAAGGGTAGTTTGTATATCAAGACCATCAACTGCCTTGATATTATCTGCATCGAAGATGGGCTTCCAGGTGCCTCCGGCAATTTTCTGAAAGAGGGCTTCGCCATCTTGCCCGCCAAGCACATTATCAAAACTCTTTTCAAGACCCACGCCTTCGCCCATTTCGTTTACAAAGCCAATGGTTCTACGGCTAAGCTTAGAGAAAGGGCGATAGCGCACATCAATCTTTTCGAAGATTACTCCGCCCTTATAGCGGCCTTCGCGGATGATAGGCCACTTCATCATCTCTTTCTTAGTCTGATAATTGATTTGCTTGCGGTTGAGCACCACATATTGTTTGCCGGTGGCTCGGGCATCTTTCAACAACTGCTTGTAGTCCGTTGCTGACCGGTCTTTGTAATAACGAGATAGCATCAGGGCCAGTGAATCAATTCCCTTCTTGAAAATTTCGTCTCTTGCTAAAGTTGGATCGATTGCCACCTTGTAAAAAGGCAAGCTGGTGGCCAGTAAACTTCCATTGTCGGAATAAATATTTCCTCGTGTCGCTTTTACTTTTTTGTAATCAAAATTGATCTCTTCACTCATCTTCCTCCACTCATCGCCCTCCACAAACTGGATGTGACCAATCTTGGCACCCACACTAAGCGCAAACACAACCACACATAAAAATGCGATGCGTACTCTTATTAATATGGACTTCTTAATATTCACCTTTTTCTACAACGATTTTATATGGTGGCTTCGAACTTTCTTTTAATCCTACTTCTTTTACTCTTCTGGCAACTTCACTTTGTTTGCTGGCAAACATCACATCGGCCTTCAATGTGGTGTAGTCGGCACGAAGGTCTTCCACTTCGGTTTGTGCTTTATTTATCTGACGGGTAGTTTTCTCAGCATAATGCGTGTTGCTGATATAAACCAGACTCAAAAACACCGCGAACAAAATTTTGGGCAGATATTTTACCGGAAACCCTTCTTCAAAATAGGTTTCCAGTTTTAACTTCCTCTCAATACCTGAGAACATGCTCGTGCCAGGCGCAGAAGGCTTGACCCGCGCTTCATTGCCGCGATGATTTCTTGGTTCGATTCTGAATTTGTTTTCTCCCATATTTTAGTTCCGAGTTGCTGAGCTGTGAGTAATCACTCGAAAATCATAGCTCGCAGCTTATTTAAATTCTCTCTGCCACCCTCAGCTTCGCGCTTCGGGCTCTTTTGTTTTCATTTACTTCTTCTTCCGATGCCTCGATTGGCTTTCGGTTTACTGCCTGAAAAGGTTTGATCGGGTTTCCGTAAAAATCTTTTTCCAGTTCCCCAAACACCTTTCCGGTGTTGATGTAGTTCTTCACCATTCTGTCTTCCAGCGAGTGGTAGCTCATCACCACCAATCTTCCTCCTGGTTTAATTACTTCGCCACATTGGTGCAAAAAATCTTCAAGTGCTTTCATCTCTTGATTTACTTCGATGCGTAGCGCCTGAAACACCTGGGCGAAATATTTATTCTCCTTTCCACGAGGAGTGATCGGTTGCAATGCCGCTTTCAAATCCAGCGTAGTCACTAAAGGCTTGATCGCTCTGGCTGCCATCACTGACTTTGGCAGCAGTGCGTGCATTTTTCAATTCACCATACATTCCAAAAATTTTATGGAGATCCGCTTCCGGATACTCATTCAAAATTTTTGCTGCGGTGAGATTACCTTTTTGATCCATGCGCATATCCAGTGGTCCTTCGAAGCGTGTTGAAAAACCACGCTCGGGTGAATCAATCTGGTGCGATGAAATTCCAAGGTCGGCCAGTATGCCGTCAACCTGTGTTACTCCGTTCAACTTCAGATACTGTTTCATGTATCTGAAGTTCGCCTGACAAAATGTAAAAGAACGACTCTGTATATTATCTGCCTGCCGCTTTGCATCTTCATCCTGATCAAAGGCAATCAATCTTCCTTCTCTCAGGTTTTCGAGTATCACCATGCTATGACCACCTCCACCAAACGTTACATCTACATAAATGCCTTCAGGATTTATTTGAAGTCCTTCGATGCATTCGTTTAACATGACGGGGTTGTGATACATTAGCTATGAGTTTCGAGTTGCAGACTGCAAGCTGTTTTCATATCAACTACCAACTTTATCAATGAACTTAGCGAGCATCTTTTGCTCTGTTTTAATCTCAATTTTTTGCTTGACAGGTAGAAAGAGCATGATATCATAAACTTTATTAATGAGGATCATACCCTTTTGCCAGATCAAAAGTTTCTTAAAGTCTCTCATAACTCTAAATCACTTTTGCCTGGCTCTTGAAGCCTGAAGCTTGCAGCTGTTATGGAGCCGTATTCAAAGCACCTACTTTGAATGCTCATGTCCATGCGCTACTCGTTCAGATACTTTTCTGCCAGCTTAGACAATTCACCTGGGTCCTGGATCTGGTGCTTCTCATAGATCGAAGGATTCCAAACCTCTACTTTAGCTGCCCGTACCTACCAGCATTACATCTTTATCGATGCTGGCAGTAGGCGAGCATGTTCTTCGGAATTAAGAAACGGCCGTTGCTATCCAACTCTACCGTAATTACTCCCGACAAAAAGTTCCGCTGTAGTTTGCGATACTCTTCGTTGAACTCGTTGAGACCTGAAATTTTTGAGAAGACCTTTTTAAACTCCACCATGGGGTAAATAATGAGGCATTGCTCAAAGCCACGCCTGATCACAAGCTCCTGCACACCACCTTCCGGTTCGGGCAATTGAGCTTTGATCCGCGCAGGCAGAACTAATCTGCCCTTGGCATCAAGCTTACACACATATTCACTGGTGAAGAAAGTCATGACTTGTAGTGGTTGTCTTTTTCTCCTAAGCAAACATAAGTAACTTTCTACCACTTTCAACCACTTTATCCCACTTTTTTACATTTTTCTTCAAAATCAGCCTGATAAATGAAAAAAATCCGCCATTGCGATGACTTCAAAGGATTTTAATATGGATTAAGATTGCCGGTTCTGGGCAGCTGCATGTCTTGAAAGGTTATGCCAGGGGGCAAAAAGTGCAGCTTTGAAATCAAGGTGGTTGAAAATGGAGGGATGTGTTTACTACTGACAAGTCGGTCATCGGGCTATCGGTCTGTCAGCAGATAGGTCCGTTTCAGGAATGCCACGCGTTTCAAGTGGTGCGGCTGCGCCCAAACCCAACCTACTTCGTGCTTTGACAGCTTTTGGTTGAGCACAGACACGGTGCAACGGTAGTTATTCGTGGAGATTGATATACTCCTGGTTAATTCTGTTTCATATGAAGCCTACCTTTTAAAACCAGCTTGCTCATAAAGCCTGTCATTAAATCTTAATCAGAAAGTTAACCTTATTGAAAGATGAGTCGCGATAGGTATGAACCGCCATGACAGCTCTTTTTAAAACAGTAATGAGTCCATTGAAATCGGTGGGTTTCTGAATGTAAACAGTGGCGCCATTTTGAAATGCTTCTTCTACATCCCGGTCGGACGCTGAGGTGGAGTAAATGGCAACGGGTACATCTTTATAAAGGTTATTGCTTCTTATCTCCTTCAAACATTCCAGGCCATTTTTTCGTGGCATGTTGATGTCCAGAAAAAGGAAATCAGGTAAAGGAGTGTCCTTTTTATCGAGGTGGTTCATAAGTTGAACACCGTCATTGACCGACTGAAAGTTGATTTCTATTTCCATTTCTTCAAAAGCTTCTTTGAAAAGAATGCGGTCAGCTTCGTCATCATCAGCAAGAAGTATGTGCAGGGGTTCTTTTTTCATTAGGTCGTTGGTATAAAAAAACTACATGTTGTTACCTTGCTGAGACACTGGAGTTCATTTGGTAATTACTTAAAACATCCACATTGCTTCATTATTTCCTTTCACGCCAGAGAAAAGAAGAGCAGGGTCTACATCAGGGAAAACAATCAATGTATTTATAAGGGAAAGAACGAAAGAGATTGTCTTCACTGGATCAATTGATGATCAGGATGGAAGGCTCTCTTATGTATAAGGGTAATGAAACAATAAACGTGGCTCCTTCATTTTCTTTGCTGCGGGCGTTGATGGTGCCGTTGTGAAGTTCCACAATTTTCCGGCACAAGGTCAACCCTATACCAGTTCCTTGATATTCAGACCTGCCATGTAATTGCTTCAGCATGACAAAAATATCCTCCGCATACTTTTGTTCGAACCCAATGCCGTTATCCTCAACCAGAATAATACAGTTTCTTGAGTTCGGATTGCCATCGCTTGTATCATAGGGTTCCGCACTAATTTTAATTACTGTGTTAACGTCTTTTCTTCTATACTTAATGGCATTGTTTATCAGATTCTGAAATAACTGGCGCATCAGTCCCGGACTTACAAACAAATCAGGAATTGGATCGATGGTAATGGTTATTTTATTTTCAAACAACTCCTCTTCCATATTCAGCATGATTTCGTTCAGCAGGGCATTGAGATTACATTTTTCAAATACCGGTTTTTCTGATGAGGCTTTCGAAAGAGCCAGAATACTGGAAATGAGCGTTTGCATTCGCTCTGCAGCCTTGTTGATGTGTGATACCACTTTGGTGTCATCCTGAAGCACATCTTTATATCTGCTATTGAGCAAGTCGCTGAATATCCGGATTTTTCGCAAGGGCTCCTGCAAATCATGCGAGGCCATAAAGGCAAACCGGTCCAGATCTTCATTGGCCTTTTCAAGCTGACTCAGGTTTTCCAACAACTTGCGATTAACCTGTTGCACCTTTTCATCGGCCAGTTTACGCTCCGTTATTTCGATTTGCAGATTCCGGTTTGACTCAATGAGTTGTCGTTCCTTTTCAAACAACTGCCGGTTCTTATTATACAGGTCAATCAACAGACCCACTTTAGCGCGCAGCACATCTGGCTTAATGGGTTTTAGAATGAAATCAATGGCGCCCACCTGATACCCTTTGAACATATTTTCATCACCGTAATCATTGGCCGTGATAAAAATAATAGGAATGTGTTTTAGTTTTTCCCGTTCATAAATCAGTGTTGCCGTTTCGAAGCCGTTGAGGTTGGGCATGTTTACATCCATGAGGATAAGGGCGAAGTCAAATTCACTCAACAGGATTTTTAAGGCCTGTCTGCCCGAAGTAGCTTTTACAAACTGAAACCCGCCTGGCTCCAGAATAACTTCCAGCGAAAGTAAATTATCCTCACGGTCATCTACCAATAAAATCCTCGGTTCAATATTTTTCATATTATTGTTTGCAAAACCATAAACGCATCAACGAAAGTAACTGGTCGGTTCTCACTGGTTTGGTAATGTAGTCTGAGGCCCCGGCTGCGATGCATTTCTCGCGGTCTTGTTTCATCGCTTTAGCAGTTACTGCGATAATCGGGAGCATACTGTTCTTATCATCAAGCCTGATTTTCTTTATAGTCTCATAGCCATCCATGCCCGGCATCATGATGTCCATCAATATCATTTCAATTTTTGGATTCAACTTAAGGATATCAATAGATTCTTGTCCGCTTTCTGCTGCTGCCACCTGCATATTGAAACGTTCGAATATGGTAGTCATGGCAAAGAGATTACGCACATCATCATCCACCACCAGGATGGTCTTGCCATTAAGAATATCTCTCTGGTTGCGAATGTTCTCAATGATTTTGCGTTTATCCGGAGTCAGATTTTTATGACTGATATGCAGTTGCGATACCGTCTCGGCCAGGAGGTATTCAATGGAATTCACACCTTTCATGATGTGGGAGTTCGTATTAAAATTCACATTGTTTAATTCAACACTGGTGAAGTCTTTTACAGAATAGACAATCACGGGTGTGAATATTTTCTTTGCCCTGGTTATCTCATGAATAAGATCATTGCCCGATACATCGGGGAGCGTAAAGTCCAGGATGATGCAATCGTAATCTTCTTTAGCAATGCATTCAAGAGCAGCCATGCAGGTATTTGCAATCGTAATTATGATTTTGTCATCCTTCAGCATTTTTGCAATCTGCGAAGCATCGATTTCGTTATCTTCTACAATCAAAATGCTCCTGGTTTCTTTTTGGTGATACGAAATCATATCACTGAAAAGCTGGTTGAGCAAACCATTTTCCAATGGTTTGAGCAAGAAACTTCTGGCCCCGCGCTTCATTGCCAGCACGCGGTTCTCTTCACCAGAAATCACATGAATGGGAATGTGATAATACTGCAGATCGCTGCGCAGCATTTGCATAACTTTCCATCCATTAGTGGCAGGCAGGTTAACATCTACCGTGATGGCAATGGGCGAGAACTTGTTAATAAAATTAAAAACTTCTTCATAGCTGGTGGCCACGATAGCCTTCAATCCATTTTCATGTGCTTTTTCGATCATGATTTTTGCAAAGCGTAAGTCATGCTCCGCCACCAGGATAACCATATCAGTTGCAACGATGTAACTGCGGTCATCACCAGCCTCATTAACAGATTCAATAACGATTTCTGTATACTCTGTTTCTCGTTCAACAACAGGAGTTCGGGAAACTCCGGTAAGATAATTCGTGGTCATCTCCCTCTTCGGATACGCTGGTTTAGTAACCCTGGAAACAAGAGGCACCTCACGAGGGGCCACATTCGGAATGATTTCCAACGGTAAGAAGAGCGTAAACGAACTTCCCCGGCCCAGTTCACTTTTCACTTCGATGGTGCCACCCAATAGTTCAACCAGACCACGACTTATTGATAACCCCAGGCCAGTGCCTCCATATTTACGGCTCGTAGAGCCTTCGGCTTGCTGGAACGCATCAAATATAATGAGTTGTTTTTCCTGGGGGATGCCGATGCCGGTATCGCTGACAGAAAAAGAGATTACTCTTCTGGCAAAATCAAGTGTTGGATGGCCGGGATTCCAGTTACCACGGGCTTCTGCAATTTTTAATGATACTTCCCCCTTTTCCGTAAACTTGAATGCATTGGAAAGCAGGTTCTTCAATATCTGATTCACCCGCTGCATATCGGTGGTTATAGATGCGGGCAGATCATTATCTGTTTCAATGGTAAATTCAAGGTTCCTGGTTTCTGCAATAGGTTTATAAGTTGTCTCTATGAAGTTTGTAATCTCAGCGATTCGCACTGTAGAAACATTTACCGAAATAATGCCTGACTCGATTTTGGATAAGTCGAGAATATCGTTAATCAACTGAATCAAATCCTCTCCGCATGAGTGAATGGTTCTGGCATAACGTACCTGCCTGTCGTTTAGGTTGCCATCGGAATTTTCATACAGTTGCTGGGCAAGAATAAGCAGGCTGTTGAGTGGTGACCTTAATTCATGAGACATGTTGGCCAAAAACTCTGACTTGTACTTGGACGTGAGGGAAAGCTGGGCTGCCTTATTCTCCAGCGATTTTCTGGATTCCTCCACCTTTTTGTTAGCCACACTTAGTTCCACAGCTCGCTTTTCTTTCTCATCGTTTTGAAAAGCCAGTTCTTTGTTGGCAATGCTTAACTCTGCCGCTCTCTTTTCCTTCTCATCATTTTGATAGGCCAGTTCTTTGTTAGCGATGCTTAACTCAGCGGCCCGTCTTTCCTTCTCGTCATTCTGATAGGCGAGTTCTTTATTGGCAATGCTCAACTCAGCCGCCCGTTTTTCACGTTCATTGTTTTGAAAGGCAAGCTCCTTATTTTTAGCCTCAACGGCTTCATTCTGGTTCACCAGCAGCAAGGCTTTGTTCTGCAATGCTTCATTCGTAATCCGCAATGCTTCCTGTTGCGTTTTCAACTCCTCCGCTTGCAATCGTGCCTGTTGAAGCAATTCTTCAGTGCGGGTAAACGCCTCTATGGTATTTAATACGACACCAACACTTTCTGTTAATTGATCCAAAAAGGCAAGTTGTGTTTCATTGAATGAATCAAGGGAGGCAAGTTCAATCACTGCCCTCACCTTGTTCTCAAAAATCACTGGCAGAATAATCAGGTTAGTGGGCTTTGATTTTCCCAATGCCGAAGTTATTCTGACATATCCTTTAGGAACATTCGTTATTAAAATCCTCTTCTTATCAAAAGCGCACTGGCCAACTAAACCTTCTCCTACGGAAAATTCTTCCGGAACAGTCATATCATCTTCATACGCATAAGCCGAATACCGTTTTAATTTAACGGCATGTGTGGACTCGTCCGTTTTAACAATGTAAAAAGCACCATAATGTGCAGAAACCACGTGGGCTAACTCAGAAAGAATCCGATTTGCAACCGAGGTTAGATCTTTCTGGCCTTGCAGCATCACCGCGAACTTAGCCAGGTTCGATTTCAACCAATCCTGGTCTTGATTTTTTATCGTAGTCTCGCGCAGGCTGGTGATCATCTGGTTGAGCGTATCATTGATCTTTCCGCTCAAGCCTACTTCGTCAACCGGCATTCTGACAGTAAAATTTCTATTTTTTACTTCCGTCAGCACCCGTAACAATTCACCCGAATTAAAAGACATGGCAGGCGCATTGTTGATAGTTGTTTTCGGCAACCCGATGGTGTTCTGTTTTGATTTTTTACCATCACCATTGGTTGAGAGAATCTTGGCTTCATTTGATTTCATAGGCCTGGAAGGTATCTGGGTCTCAGATCACGAAGTTTAGGAGGTTCGTATAAGATTTATAAATCCCATATCGTCTTGTTAATTAGCATGCCATTTTCTCCTTTTTTAGCTGGTGTGCGCTTTAAGAATAGAATATATCTGATCAGAGACCTTAATCTGTGAAATCACGGATTGAATTCAATCATTAAATTAATTTCTGGTTTTGCACTAAATGGAATCTCCTCTACCGGGAACCAAACGCATGAGATCGTGTGGGTATTTTTTTCTACACTATTACCATACTCCAGGGATTATCTTGCCCAGGCAGAACAATAGATAGCTCTAAAAGAAGTTACCTAAGCAAATGTGTTGTGTCTGAATATCAGGTTCAAAAATAATTCCAGAATACCAACATTGCTTCTTGACTAAAACGATGAAAAATAAACGCACAACTTTTCTCTATTCCCCAAAACATTAAGAAGAACAAAACAAATTACAGCTTCGAAAAAAAAGCGCCAGGCACTTTCATACCTGACGCTTCCCTTAAAACAGAACCAATTATTTAATCATTCTCTTTCATCGTTGAAAGGAAACTAACGAGATCCCTGATTTCCCTTTTATTGAGAAGATACCTCATGGGCGGCATGCTTGACATTCCGTCTGTCCTCTTCGCAATATTCTGTTTACTGATCAATGTATCTGGTTTATCTCCCACCTTTATCAGCAATCCGTTTGCTTTATCTTGCTGTAGAATGCCATTGATCTTTTTTCCATTGGTGAGTTCCAGTGAAACCGTTCCAAAACCTGGTGCAATCCGGGCACTCGGGTCAATCAAAGACTCAAGAATTTGTTCTCTAGTCAGTCGTGATGCAACGCCATTGAGCCGGGGGCCTGCATTACCTCCATAATCGCCATAAGCATGGCAGCGTATACACTGTGCCGTCTGATTGCTATAGAAAATCCTGGAACCGCGGTTAGCATCGCCACCCAGTAAACTTCCTGCATACAGCGCTTTGAGTGAATCGGGTGATTGTACTTTACTGATCTCCTTGTATTGAGTGATAAGTTGAACAGATTTTGTGCTTTCGATGGCATCAGATAATTCAAGATAAATTTCAGGGGAAAGTTTTCCATCCTTCATTCTGGCGAGCAACTGTTCAAAAACTTTCTGAGAATTTTCAACCGGTAAACTTCCGAGTGTCGTGATGGCAGCTTGCTTTTCCTCCACCGTCTTCGTGTTGATCACATCAGTAAGTAAAGTCACCATCAAGTCCTTTGATATGTTCATCTTCGGCAATAAATCCAGACCAACAATACGAACACTTTTCTCCTTGTCGGAAAGTGCTGTCGTAATAGCATCGCCAATCTGTTTGTCATTAAGGGTTGCGAGTGACTTTAAGCTTTCGGCCCGTACTTCTGGCTTTGGATCATTTTTTAATAACGTAAATAACTGAGCGGACGCTTTATCGATAGCAAGTTTCCCAATCGCTTTCACTGAACTCAATCGGATCAATGCATCTTTGTTTGAGCTTAGCTTAATCAGGATATCTTCTGCTTTTGTTTTTACAGTCATTGGATCTCTCGTGACCACTCCGCGGAATCGTCCATCCACACGATCCAGCACAGAAGGCTTCGCCCACGTGCTCAACGCAGCAATCGCTTCCGCACGCATTGCCACCGGGCTTCCTTCATGGTTTGCATAACCGATCAGGTTCTGCATAGCCTTATCATTGCCAACTCTGAGATTTGCATTGATGGCGCGTCTTATCAACGCTTCACTGGTAAAACGATAATCATTAAGCACATCTCCCAGGGCCGGCAACGCAGCTTCAATGGAAAGATCATCGTTGATGGCTCGTGCAGTTTCCGTTACGATATATTCATCGGCATCTTTCAGGAATATCGCAATCTCAGGACTCTTCATTCTTCTCAGAGCAACTACGGCAGCAATTCTCACGGCACGCGATGGATCTTTCGAAAGTGCTGCTATGGGTTCTGCCTTTCCAATTCGTGCCAGTGCAAGACTGCCCGCATGGCGGATATAAATATCTTCATCGTTATTTGATCTGAGTAATTCAATGAGGGGATTGATAGCAGGCTCATAAGCAATTCTTCCCAACGCTTCTGCCGCAAAGAATCGTGCACGGCTGTAATCGTCTTTCAATAAAGGCAGCAATGCTTCTCCTGCATCTTTATAACGAACATCACCAATCCACTTCGCTGCCTGTGCACGAATTTCAGGATCAGCGTCTTTTAATAATGGCACCAGTATCTGAGCGTGTTTCAAATCCTTACGGGCAAACTGACTAACACCCCAGATGGAATTTACTCTCGCCAGTTGATTTTCTGTTTGTGAGATATTCTGTTTAAATACTTCCAGACCCTTTTTCGCCACGGGTAGCGAGTTCCAGTTGTGACTTCTGTCTTATGCGCATGTCAGCATGCTTCAGCAAATCACTTAACTTGTTCTCATCATATTTCTTAAAATCATCAGCCAGTAAAGTCTGCACTTGTTTACGCTGCGCAGACATGCCATCCGGCAATATCCAGTTTCCACACACGACCATAATCTTTCGTGTCCCATCCATCAATCCAGTCTGCCAGGTACATGGCACCATCAGGGCCGAAGTCAATACCGGTAGCGAGTACACCTCTCAAAATCATTTTGGTTTCACCCAATTCAAAGGTGGCTCCTTTCGGAATCAACTTGAAAGAATAAATTCCTGAACGCGATGGATTTCCAACAAACTCACCCACAAAAAAAGTGTTCTTCCATTCAGGACTAAATGCAGTGCCCGGATTATAAAGAAAACCTGTTGGACCATTTACAAAGTTTTTAATCGGAGGAAGAAAATAAGCGGCCTGTCCATCGAAGCGCGGCACATACATTTTTTCATCCATCCACACTTTATAGGTGTTGTTGTCGGGGTCTCTGTATTTTCCAAACTGCCAGTTGGTTCTCCAGCCTGTATCTGATCCCTCAACAATATAAACGATGCGCTCACTCTCACCAGGATGATCACCATCATTATCTTCACTGATCAGGTTACCGTATTCATCAAATGCAAATTCGTGTGTGTTCCGGTTTCCATAAGCAAATACTTCAAAGTCGCTGCCATCCGGATTGGATCGTACGATAACACCACTGTTGGGATGTTCCCATTTTTTTCCATCGGTGGATGTACCGCTAAAACCAATGTCACCAATCTGCCAGTAGATTTTTCCTTCCGGGCCAACTTCTATACCCGACATACCATGACCACTGAAGCCAACGTGAATACCATAGCCATGAGAGATAGAAGTTTTTTCATCAATCAAGCCATCAGCATTTTTATCATTCAACCTCCACATATCAGGGCCAATGTTTACGAACAGATCGTTACCATGTTTCATTACTCCACCCATCGCATCCGTTACTTCATCATTAAAATCTTCAATCACTAGTTGCGACATGTCGGCAACACCATCGCCATTGGTATCTTCCAGACGATAGACATGTTCTTTCTCTATGGTCATGTCTTTCCAGTCGTGTGAACCATCACCATTTAAATCTTTCAGCCAGAGATTCTTCTGACTATTCTCTGGAGATAATACTTTTCTAAGGAAGGCCCTTTTCTCTTCTATGGTTTTTAACTGGATAGATTCGATCTCCCAGTCCTGATGACCACGAATATCAAATTCAGAATTCTTCTGCCGGTTGGTGCGGGTGTAATATAGTTTTCCATAATCATCAACATCAATGGCAACGGGGTCGGCCACCAGGGAATCTACTCCCCAGATACTCAGTGTAAAACCTTCAGCAAGCTGTGGCGTTACGGTTGCTTCAATAGCTTTCGCCATCTGGACTGCCTTCTGAGGATCAATGGTTTTGATCTTCTTGTCAACAACTTCTTTTTCTTGCTGGCAGCCGATAACAAACACTGCTGTGAAGAAGACGGATATTAAAAATGTTCTTTGTTTGATTTTCATGATGGTGATTAGACTTTATTTATAGTTGACTTAATATTTCCTGTGTGTGTTCTCCAAAATGTGGCGGGGGAAGCAGGTTGGTTAGCGGTTGCCAGTTGCCTGTCATTTTTGGTATAAATGTTTTCACGCCCGTACGGTCTTCACTTTTTAGCATAAGCTCTTTTGCCTCCTTCATCTCAAATACTTCTTTCACGTTTTGAATGATGCCTGCCGGAATTTTATGCGCATTGATGTTAATCATTAATTCCATTGAATCAACCTGATAAATGGTTTCCGATAACAACCTGGTAAGTTCATCGCGATGAATAACCCGTTCTTGATTGCTCTTAAACTTATCACTCTTATTCAAATCCTCTAAATGCAAGATATTCATCAAATCAAAAAATTGCCGGTCACTTCCAATCGCCAGCAGAATTCGCTTTCCATCTTTCGTGAGAAATGATTCTCCGTAAGGTGCAATATTTGGGTGAGCCGATCCTTGTCTTTCAGGCAGTTTCTTTGCCACGAGCCAGTTGGTTGCCTGATTAGCCAATGAAGAAATGGCCGCCTGAATTAACGACACTTCTACCAGACTTCCTTCGCCAGTACGATCGCGCTTAAGCAATGCCAGCAGCAGACCCTCTTTCAAATGATGTGCTGCCAGAATATCAATCAATGCTACCGGCATTTTCAATGGATCACCATTTTTCTCTCCGTTCAAATCCATGAATCCGCTCTCTGCCTGAATCACGGCATCATAACCTACCCGATCATTGTCGGAACCATAGCCGGTAATTTGTCCGTAGATGAGTTGTTGGTTGTTGGTTGATAGTTGCTGGTATGAAACGCCCAGTTTTTCTGCATCGCCTGGTTTATAGCTCGCGATGATGATATCACTTTTTGCGGCCATTTTCTGTACAACTGATTTTCCTTCAGGAGAACTCAGGTCGATTGCGATTGACTTCTTGCCCCAGTTTACAGAACAGAAATACGCTGACCGGTCATCGGTTTGTTCATCGCGCCCTTTCCAGGTACGGGTAACGTCACCTCCTGTTTTAAGATTCTCGACTTTTATTACCTCAGCGCCCAGTTCGGCAAAAAACTGGCCTACGCCTGGCCCTGCCAGTACCGAAGCCAGTTCAAGTACTTTTAAGCCTTTTAACATATTACTTTCAAGGTCACTTGCATGGTTTCGCCTTATCGGTATATCCGTTTGTTAATAAGCAAAAACGGACAACGAAATTAGAATGATTTGTCGCATTTTTGCGCTTTGGATCAAATTTTAAAGGCTACAAATGAGGATTTCCCTGATAATTATACTGGCGGCTATTGTGGTGTGCTGCAGCACAAAAAATGCAGAACTTAAATCGGGTGTCTGGCGGGGAGTGATTGAAATGCAAGGACATCAATTACCCTTTGGTTTTGAAGTTCAAAAAACAAATGATCAATATGGCATCACCGTCATGAATGCAGAAGAAAGACTGAAGCTTGATGAAGTTATTATCACCGGAGATTCTGTTCGCATTGTCATGCACATATTTGATACTGAACTGAGAGCAAAGATTGAAGATGGCCGGTTAACCGGATACTTCATTAAGAATTATGATCCGATCACCAGACTTCCCTTCTACGCAACGCATGGTGACGACTTTCGTTTTTCAAAAGACGCAGAAACGGAGTTGGACTTTTCAGGAAAATATTCACTTGAGTTCCAGTCACCAACAGAAAAATATGTTGCTATTGGAATCTTCAAACAAGCTTACAGTAAAGTGACCGGAACATTTCTGACGCCCACGGGAGATTACCGATACCTTCAAGGCGATGTTATCGATAATGAATTATTTCTAAGCGCGTTTGATGGCAATCATGCCTATGTATTCACCGCGCATTTTGAAGGAGACTCGATCAAAGGTAATTTCTATTCTGGAGCAACAAGCCTTGAGTCGTGGAAAGGTATTCGAAATGAGAATGCCACACTGCCCGATTTAGAATCATTGACTTTTTTAAAACCGGGTTATGAGAAACTTGAATTCAGTTTTCCTGATGTGAATGGAAATAAAATCAGTAACGATGATGATCGCTTCAAAAACAAAGTAGTGATACTTCAGCTCTTTGGAACATGGTGCCCCAACTGCATGGATGAAACAAAATTCTTAACGAAATGGTATGAAGCGAATAAAGATCGCGGGATAGAAATACTTGGTCTTGCCTATGAGCGCAAGGATGATTTTGAATACGCCAGTGGCCGTGTGAAGAAGATGAAAGAAAAGCTGAATGTTGGATATGAATTTGTGATTGCCGGAACCTATGACAAAGAGAAGGCATCCGAAACGTTACCTGCATTAAACCGGGTACTGGCTTTTCCAACCACCATTTTTATTGGCAATGATGGAAAAGTGAAGTACATCCATACCGGATTTTCAGGACCTGGGACAGGTGTGTTATTACGATCAATTCAAAGAGCGGTTTAATCAAATGGTGAATGCCTGCCTGTCTGAATCCCGACCTGAGTCGGGAGAAAGCAGGAACTTTTAACAGATGATTTAGCTTTAACAAAATAGCTTCAAGCTATATGAGCAAAAGAGTAGTAGTCGGTTTGTCAGGCGGAGTAGACTCCAGCGTAACAGCATACCTGCTGAAAGAGCAAGGTTACGAGGTGATCGGTATGTTCATGAAAAACTGGCATGACGACTCCGTAACCATCAGCAATGAATGTCCCTGGCTGGATGACAGCAACGATGCGATGATTGTAGCTCAACAATTAGGTATACCATTCCAGGCAATCGACCTGAGCAAAGAGTATAAAGAGCGCATTGTCGATTACATGTTTGCGGAATATCAACGAGGCAGAACTCCCAATCCGGATGTATTGTGCAATCGTGAAATCAAGTTTGACGTGTTTCTCAATGCCGCCATGAAACTCGGTGCCGACTATGTTGCAACGGGACATTATTGCCGTAAAGGAGAAATTCAAAAAAACGGAACAACTATTTACCAATTACTGGCGGGTAAAGATCCCAATAAAGATCAAAGCTATTTTCTTTGTCAGCTTACACAGTCACAATTAGCGAAAGCCTTATTTCCTATCGGAGATTTATTAAAACCTGAGGTGCGAGAAATTGCAAAAAAGGCAGGACTCACCACAGCAGAGAAAAAAGACTCACAAGGATTATGCTTTGTAGGAAAAGTGCACCTACCCGATTTTTTACAACAAAGACTTGTTCCTAAAAAAGGAAAAGTAATTGAAGTGGGTGCTGATTCGTCTGCATTCAAAAATGGTTTTCAATCAGATGATTTAGTAAATGTTACTAAACCTTATGTCTTGTTTCCTCAATTGGGCGAAGTAGTAGGTGAACACAATGGTGCACACTTCTATACGATCGGCCAGCGCAGAGGGTTGAATATTGGTGGATTTGAAAAACCCTTGTTTGTGATCGGAACCGATACCGATAAAAATATCATTTATACCGGGATGGGCGATGATCATCCCGGACTATATCGTCAAGGACTTTTTATTCCTGCCTCCGATGAACACTGGATCAGGGAAGATTTGAAGTTAGCCACAGGAAAACAAAAAGATTATCTGGCGCGCATACGTTATCGTCAAAAACTGGAGCCTTGTACGTTATTCAAAAGAGAAGAAGGTGTCTATATTATCTTCGGCAGACCACAACGTGGAGTAACACCGGGTCAGTTTGCTGCATGGTATGAAGGAGAAGAGTTGATTGGATCGGGAGTGATTAATTAAGTTTCGGGCTAAGTGCTTCCAGTTCTGAGCTGCACAGCTTATTGATCTTTAAAACCAGATACTCCACCGGAAACTATAAACTTCATCGCTGCAGGTCCGGAAATATTCAGTGGCTTCACACTCGTTTTTGGTACCAGGAAATGATTTCCTGAAAACGCATACGAGTGAGGAAAATACACGGCTACCATATCATTCAAGCCTAAATCAGAAAGATCTTCCTGCGTTACAAATCCAATTTGATGTAAGCTGTTTTCCTTATTGATGGTAACCAACACAGGCTTATTGAATTTTCTTTTGTCACCCACAAAGGCACCGATCAAATCCTTGATGGAAGAATAGATCAGTTTAATGAATGGGATTTTATTCATCACATGATCAAACCAGTCGGTGGCAGTGCGCACAGCAAAATTGGAAGTCAGATATCCGAATATTGTTATAACTCCAAAGATGATTACAAAACCTAGACCTGGATAAGGCAGATTAAGCAAACCATCGAGCCACGAGAAAGAAAGAAAAACAAAATAGCCGGTAGCTACCAATGGCACAATAAATAACATGCCGCTGAAAAAATAACGGGCGATGGTCCTGAATGGAGTTTTCATAACTGCAAAATTAAAAAGGCCTCCGTTTAGTTCGGAAGCCTCTTCTATTATCTTTTCATCAACCCTTAAAGAGAGAATCCAAGGAAACTCAAAAATCCGAGTGACATTAATCCTACTAAAATGAATGTGATTCCCAATCCGCGAAGCGGGGCAGGAACATTCGAGTATTTCATTTTTTCACGAACACCGGCTAATGCAACAATGGCGAGCATCCAACCTATGCCTGAAGAAAGACCATAGACCGTTGCTTGTGCAAAATTGTATGGAGGATTTTTTCCCACCATAAAAAGTGCTCCACCCAAGATAGCACAGTTAACCGCAATCAAAGGAAGGAAGATACCCAACGAACCATAAAGCGCAGGTGAAAATTTTTCAACAGCCATCTCAGTTAATTGAACCACGGCTGCGATCACAGAAATGAACACGATGAACTGCAAAAAGCCTAAGTCAACATCTTTAAAATCTCCACCTATCCATGCCAATGCTCCAGGATTCAAAACATATTCCTGAATCAACCAGTTAAGGGGAACCGTAACACCCAACACGAATATTACTGCCATTCCCAGACCAAAAGCTGTTGTCACTTTTTTGGAAATAGCCAGGAATGAACACATGCCTAAGAAATAGGCAAAGATCATGTTGTCTATAAAAATCGAACGTACACCAAGATTAATTAAATCCATCTTTCAATAATTTTTAATGTGTTTCGCGATATCCGTTAAGTGAACGCTGAACCCAAATTACAATTCCAACAATGATACAAGCTCCGGCAGGTAACAACATCAATCCGTTACCCTGATAGTGAACACCCATTGCTTCAAAAACTTTAAATCCAAAAATAGATCCTCCGCCAAGTAATTCGCGGAAGAATGCAACGATCATCAAAATAGCTCCATATCCTAATCCGTTACCAATACCATCCAGGAATGAAGGCCATGGTTTATTGCCCATGGCATAAGCCTCGAGGCGACCCATCACAATACAGTTGGTAATAATCAATCCAACAAAAACGGAAAGCTGCTTCCATACTTCATATACATAGGCCTTCAACAACTGATCAACCATGATTACCCATAGCGATACAACTGCCAGCTGAACAATAATACGAATGCGACTCGGAATAGAATTTCGCATTAATGAAATGATGAGGTTAGAGCTGGCCGTTACAACTGTAAGGGCCAATGCCATAACGAATGCTGGCTTCATCTGCGTAGTAACCGCCAATGCAGAACAAATACCAAGTACCTGAACGGTAATCGGATTGTCAATATCGAGTGGATTTGAAAGAAGCTTCTTATTCTTCTTTGAGAAAAGAGGCTCTGCCTTTTTTTCCTCTTTTACAACTTCTGCAACGTCAGTACTCATAAACTCGCCTGTTGGTTTGATGATCTATTCTTGTCCAGATACTTTTTATAACAACCAAAATAATCTTTCAACATATTGTTAACGCCCTTTGCCGTGAGGGTGGCGCCTGACATTCCATCTACTTTATGTGGATCGCTGCCATAATCCAGTCCCTCACCTTTTTGCATGGCAACTGAAACCAGATTATCACCTTCGAATATCTGTTTACCTTTAAAACGGTCTTGTATTTCTGCAGAGGAAATTCTCGCACCCAATCCAGGTGTTTCACCTACGTGTGCATAGTTAACACCTTTAATGGTATTAAAATCTGCCTCCAACGCAACATAACCCGAGATGGTATTCCATAGACCAAAACCGAATACAGGCAACACTGCATTCTCTACCTTACTGGAATCGGCTTCACCAAGAAATTCAAAAACAGGCAATAGCCGCTCTTCGGGCTTCTTCTTGTATTCAACAGCAATATTTACATCTGCTGCTTTTTTATCAACCACATTTCCATTGAAGTCAATAACCAACTCCCGAATACGGGCATTGTAAATTTCTTCCACGTTAGATTCCTCTTGCAAGGTCATAACCGTAGAAAGAATATTTTTCTTTCTTTCCAATTCAACGTTTGCATCCTGCAAAGGCTTGAGTGCCTGAGAAGCAAAAGCCAGTAAGCCACCACACACTACAGTGAGTATGGCCGAATACATGATGATGTAGAGATTAGACTGTCGCACGTTGTAATCTTCTTTTTTTGTTTGCACTAACTACAAAATAATCAATCAGCGGAGCGAAGACGTTCATTAACAATATCGCCAGCATGATACCTTCCGGATAGGCCGGATTGAAAACCCGAATCAACACGGTGAAAAGACCAATCAAAAATCCATATACCCACTTTCCTGTTTCCGTTTGTGATGCTGTAACCGGATCGGTTGCCATAAACACAGCACCGAATGCCAACCCTCCTATTACCAGGTGATAATGAGCAGGCATTTCCACAAAAGCATTTCCACCTACAAGGTTTAAAAACAATCCCATGACATACGCTCCACCAAAAACACTTACTATAATTTTCCAGCTGCCTGCACCGGTTGCAATCAATATAAATGCCCCAATCAAACACATGAGTGTTGATGTTTCACCGATTGATCCAGGTCGCAATCCCATAAATAAATTAGAGAGCGTGAATACCCCTTCATTCCATCCAGCGCCAAATGAATTAAATGATGCCACTACATTATCACCGGTTGTTGCCGCATCCCCTGCAATTGATAAAGGAGTAGCTCCTGAATATCCTGCTACCACCTGGGCGTCTCCAATATAAGTCCACACGCTTCCTGACATATCTGTTGGATAGGCGAAATAGAGAAATGCACGCGCGGTAAGAGCAATATTTACTACGTTCATACCCGTTCCTCCAAAGGCCTCTTTACCAATAATCACCGCAAAAACTGTCGCAACAGCAACTTGCCAAAGAGGAACATCCGGAGGCATCACCAATGGAATCAGCATACCGGTAACCAGGTATCCTTCATTCACCGGATGTCTGCGAAGTGTTGCAAAAACGAATTCAATTCCAAGACCTACTCCGTAAGAAACAATTACGATGGGGATTACCTGAATAGCACCAACCAAAAGTTTATCACCTAATGTTGCGCTTGCCTGACCAATAGCTAAAAAGTGCTGATGACCAACATTCCATATTCCGAATAATAAACAAGGAACCATCGCGATGATCACCGTCATCATCAAACGCTTCAAATCTATGGCGTCACGAATCTGAGATCCTTTAACATCGTTGGTTGTATTGGGCGCATATAAGAAAGTATCCAGCGCTTCATAGGCGTAATAATACTTCTCCCACTTTTGTCCCTTTTCAAAATTGTGCTTTACCTTATCAAGCTGATTTCTCAAAAAATTCATCTGAACCGAATTAACTGTTTTGAACTAAATCAAGTCCTTCTCTCAATATCTCCTGCACCTTATGTTTGGATACATCTACAAACTCACACAAGGCAAGATCTTCTTCAATGACTTCGTATATACCGAGTGCTTCCATTTCATCAATGTCTTCAGCCAGAATACTCTTTAACAAATGAGTTGGCAGAATATCCATCGGTGTTACTTGTTCAAATACGCCACTTTGAACAAAGGATCTTGGTTCGCCATGCGTATTGGTATCCACTACACGCTCCTTGCCGGGAGATAAGAACGAGAACAGACCAATAGAGCGGTGGAAGCTTAACTTTCTTGCACCAGGAGTAATCCATCCAACAAACTCGTAGTAGTCGCCTTCGGGCAATACAGATACTTGCTGATCAAAGAAACCTATGTGTCCGTCTTTTCCAATCGCTGTTCCGGTCAACGGATTACCGGAAATGACACGAACATGTTCGCTGTTAAGATTCTTATCCAGAAATTTCTTTACAGAAGCGCCTGTATAGGTTTTATAGTATTGAGGATTCTTTACTTCAGAGCCAGTGATTGCAACCAGCCTGGAAGCATCGTAGATTCCTTGCGTGAAGAGTCTTCCTATCTGGATAACTATCAACGGACTCATTGTCCAGACTACATCTCCTTTATTGATAGGATCGATGTGATGAATTTGAACTCCTACACAGCCAACAGGATGCTGACCTGAAAATTTATTTACCTCAGCACCTTTAACCTGAGAGAATACCGTAGATACCTCGCTGGTTGAATGTGTATTTACATGAACTGAACCTGACGTCAGTTTTTTCAAGATATCAATACCAACCTGAAAGGCTTGATCCTGACCTTTGAATAGAATATTATAATCTGGGGCAAGCGGATGAGTATCGAAAGCGGATATATGAATGGCCTTGGGTGTTGCAGTTGGATCAGCAACCACACCATAGGGGCGCTGAATGATAGAAGGCCAGATACCTGATTTAAGAATTTGATTTTTTATTTCCAGAGCAGGAAGACTGGCAATGTCAGAAATTGTAAACTTGGGGAATGACTCAAACTCTACCTTTTTATCAGCGAGAATCTTGATCTCCAGTAGTTTTCTCTTTTCTCCACGCTTAACCTCCACGATTTCGCCACTAACGGGAGCAGTAAAGAGTATGTTTTCATGCTTCTTATCATGAAAAAGCGCTGTTCCTGCCTTTACTGAATCACCTTCTTTTACCACGACCTTCGGCAAATAGATGCCATGAAAATCAGTTGGTTTAATGACAAAAGTTTCAGGCTGTTCGGCTTCTACAACTTTGGGGGCTGCTTTGCCTGCCAGGTTGATGGTAAAACCTTTATTGAGTTTGATGAATTTGCCCATGAGTGGAATGGCAATAATTTTGGTTTAGAACGGGGCAAAATTAGCAATTATATTCTACCGTCAAAGACTTGAATTGCTAAAGAATTGAATGAAAAATATAGATTTAAGGACTGTCTAAGAATTGTGCCGGGGTGGTGGGATCATCTTAGTCAAAGCCAGGCGAATCACTTCATCTACCTGTTCATCAATGGTAATATGGGTGGTATCGATTGTGATGGCATTCTGGGCTTTCACAAGCGGACTTTCTTTGCGGTTGCTGTCAATCTGATCGCGTCTGGTCAGGTTATCAATGATTTCGTCAATATCCACCAGATCATTTTTCTCCAGTAATTCCCTTTGTCTGCGAAAGGCCCTTACCAGCATATCCGCTGTCAAAAATACTTTTAGCTCTGCATCTGGAAACACGACCGTGCCGATATCCCGGCCATCCATAACAATTCCCCGCTCCTTTCCCAGCTTGCGTTGTTGTTCTACCATAGCTACTCTTACCTCCTTTATGGCACTGACCTGGCTAACATTTTCAGATATCCTCATCTTGCGAATGGCAGACTCTATATTGATTCCATTTAAAAATGTTTCCGATACTCCTTTTGAACTGAGCACAAACGAAATTCTGATCTCCTGTAGGGCCCTTTCAATTTCCCTGGGATTGGTGATACTTACATGATGATCAAGAAAATATAATGTTACAGCCCGGTACATTGCACCGGAATCGATATACCGGTAGTTTAATTCCCTGGCAACTTCTTTGGCTGTTGTGCTCTTGCCACATGCGGAATAACCATCAATTGCAATAATGATTTTTTTCATGTTCATATCAGCAGTCTTTCATAGGACAAGGTATCGGTTTGTTCGGATCAGGCTTTTTGTATTTTGGTTTATAGGACTGCTGGCCTGATGCGCAACTCATCAAAAAAAATACAATCAGAACTGAAATAAATTTAAATTTCCACATAGTTAAAAACTTATTCAAATGTATTCGATACATCACTATCACCCAAAACACTTTTCGATAAATTAACTTTTCGTTAGAACTCTGGTGACTCATTTTAAAGCCAATTTTCTGTCCGGCACCTAATTCCTGCGTCTTCTCATTTTTTTGATATACCGTAATAAACCTGACATCCGGAAACGGAGGAGCCATCAGATCATTTTCAATCGCAATTCTTAAGGCCAGTTTTACGATGGTATTTAAATCCTGTTCCGCAATGGACCCCTGAGATATCGTAGTTGTATAAAAATCCCAGTTGTCCTTCACCTTCGACAAGAAAACGGTTCTCATGATTAATGAGTATGCGGGCCAGTAAATAACCCGGATCATTCATTCGATTATACTTAATGGAATCAGACATGAAATTATAAATCATGATCTGGCCAAAATAGCGGTTAATCTCTTTCTCTTTTATGTAATCTGATTTCATCAGGGAATGCTCATCAGAAAATGTTACCACATTGGTGTGAAGCACAAATACCAGTAAATCTCCTGCCAGCTTCACATGAAATTCATGTTCATTGATGTGTTTGAAATCCACCGTGACATCCTCATCCCCAGGCTTTACCCTTTTCTTTAGCTCGGTGATGATTCGTTTCGATTCTTTGGTCAGCAGATCAAATGCAGAAAGTAAATTCTTGTAGGTAACTTGCTTGGCCGAAGATTTACTTTCAAGCATATGCTGAATTTGCTCGAGTGGGTCTTGTTGATCAGTCATAAGAAAATATTAGCTTAGTAAGTTGAAAAAATAATCTGGTTATGGAAACAAATGAGGAAGGAAAAGCAGAAAAGTTCTTTAAGGAGTTCGGAAAACGTCTTGATCAATTCATGGTAGAAGCGAAAGATGCAAGCACCCGAATGGAGGCAGACATGAAAGATAAATTTGAGGAATTGAAGGTGGCCGCTGAAAAAATTAAAAAGGAAGCCGAAAACAAAGAACGGTGGAAGGAAGTAGAAGAGGGTCTTAAAAAAGCCAGTGCAGAATTAGAAAATGCTTTCAAATCGGCTTTTAAGAAAAAAGAGAATTAGTTGATTGTTGTTAGTTGGTCGTTGCAGGTAAAATCCAGCTTCGAACAACTAACAACCTGAAACCACCAACTAAATTTTAACAGTTTTCCACTTTCCTCTTCGGAAAATAATTATCCCGGCAATCGCCATTAATGTTTCCGCTAATACAATGGCGATAAATACGCCTTTGGGGCCCCAATCCAGAAGATTAACGGCCATATAGGCAAAGGGTATCTGGAAAATCCAGAAACCAAACACGTTGAGAATGGTAGGTGTATAGGTGTCACCTGCTCCGTTCAGTCCCTGAACCACCACCATTCCATAGCCATAGAAAATGTATCCAATACTTACATAGCGAAGTGCCTGCACTCCATATTTCAATACTTCCGGCTGATTGGTGAATAATCCAATGATTTGCGGAGCAATGGTTAGAAATAAGATCATCACAAAAGCCATAACGAATGCATTGATGTAAGCCGCTCTCCATACTGATGTTTCGGCACGATCAGGTCGCAAAGCCCCAAGATTTTGCCCTACCAGGGTAGCGCCAGCATTAGCCAGTCCCCAGGAGGGCAAGAGTGTGAAAATAAAAACACGTATCGCAATGGTGTAACCTGCCACCGCATCCTCACCAAAAGATGACATCAGCTTCATCAGAAATATCCAACTGGCAGAACCAATGATAAATTGCAGGATGCTGCCACCGGACACTTTGATTACATTGAAGATAATAGACGATTTGAGAGCAAGATTATTCCATCCTATTTTGATAATGCTGCGACCATTCAATAAAAAATACAACTGAAACAATACGCCTGTACCCCTTCCAATATTGGTAGCAATGGCTGCACCTTCAACACCCATGGCTGGTATTGGTCCCCATCCAAAAATGAATATGGGATCTAAAATTATATTGAGAATATTTGCCAGCATCAGCGCCTTCATTGCTATGGCTGCATTGCCTGCCCCTCTGAAAATGGCGTTGATCAGAAAAAGGAATGTAACTGTATAGTTGCCCGTAAACATCCAGAATGCATAGGATGAGCTGGAGGTGATAACATCTTGTGATGCGCCCATGAGCAATAGGATATCTTTATAAAAAAACATACCAATCATGCTGATTATAAAGGACACTCCGAGCCCCAGGTATAAAGCTTGGACAGCCGCTGTGCTTGCCCCCTCTTTATCGTGTTCTCCCACTCTGCGGGCAACAATGGCCGTGGCGCCCATACCCAGGCCCATCGCCAGTGAATACAGAATACTAAGAACAGATTCCGTATATCCAACAGCTGCTACTGCATTGCTGTCGTTAAGCCTACTAACAAAAAATATATCAACAACAGCAAAAATGGATTCCATGCCCATCTCTACAATCATTGGAATGGCTAAAAGAAATATGGCTTTGTTAATACTGACTTCCGTGAAATCCTGTTCAGAACCCCGAAGTGCTTCTTTGAATAAACGAAATAGTGAAGCGGTTTTTGTAAAAGCTGCTTTCATGCAAAAAGATAAATTAAAATTAAAGAAATAAACTGGCTGGTGCCGATGAGAAAAAAGACACTTGGTGCATAACCAAAAAATTCAACGGAATACTTCTTAAAGAAGAACGTCTGTGCCGTTGAATTAAAATACCAGAATCATATTTCGTTGCAATTTCAGAGATTAAATATCACGGAAAAAAGGGAATAAAGTTGCAACCCCTCCACATTTTTATTTGAAATTCCTGACGGACAGTTGATTTAAGGCTGATTTTTTGAATGCTCGGCCAAACGGAAATTCCTTTCCATTCAATTCAATTCCATCGTTAGAGATGGTCTTCACCCAGTTAATATTAATGATGAAAGAGCGATGAATTCGAACAAAAGGCGGACAGGGAAGTTTCTCTTCAAGTGTTGAAATATTTTCGCGTGTAATCAACACCATTTCTTTCAGATGTACTTTCACGTAATCATCCAGACTTTCTATGTATAGTATTTCTGCTTCACTGACTTTATGAATTTTGCGATCTGCTTTGATGTGAACAAATCGTTGTTCTTCATGCGTAACTGATGTGACTGATGCTTCCTTTCCCGATTCTCGATCAAAAAACTTATTCACCGACTTCAATAAACGCTCAAATGAAATCGGTTTTAACAAATAGTCAACTACATTGAGATCAAATGCCTCGGGTGCATAATCCCGAAAGGCTGTGGTAAGAATAATAGCAGGTGGATTTCTTAATGTGCTTGCAAATTGAAAACCCGTCATCTCTGGCATTTGAATATCCAGAAATATCAAATCGACCGACTTATTACGAAGCAGGTTAGCTGCTTCGATCGCATTTCCACACTCGCCCACTAACTCAAGTCCTTCAATTTTAGAAGCATGAGAGGCTATTAGTTTGCGTGCCAACGGCTCATCATCAACAATGAGGTATTTGAATTTCATTTCTTGTGATTCAAAATCAAGTTAACAGAAAATTCATTCGCCTTTGTATTCTCAACGTTCTAATTGATATTCATCTTTATACAGATGATCTAATTGGCTTCGCAGATTTTCAAGACCAATTCCATTTCCGGGTTTGGTACCACTTGCACTATTGCTGATGGAAATAGATAAGCCCCTTTCTTTCTCCTCCACAACAAAATTAATCCAGGCTTTACCAGCGATGGGCATTACACCATGTTTGAATGCATTTTCAATTAACGTAATCAGAATCATGGGACCAATCTCATACTTATTCAAATCACCTGAAGAATTGCGTTGTGATCTGAACACGGTCTTCATAGCGCAATAATTCCAAAGCAATATAATTTTCAACTTGTTTCAATTCCTTTTCGAGCGGAACAAATACGGATTTACTGGAGTGCATCACATAATCAAGCATTTCACTCAACTGAAGAATGGCTTGAGGTGCTTTATCTGATTTTTCTGTGGTGAGATAATAAAGATTATTCAATGTGTTAAATAGAAAATGTGGATTTAACTGAACCTTCAAAAATTTCAACTCCGCCTCCACTTTATCGCGCATCAACTTCTGATATTCTTCCTTTGATCCTCGCCAATGCAACAACATTTTGATTGCAACGCCAAAGAACACCACCATCAGCAAAGAGGTTAACAAGAAAAAAATATCCACCGAAGCAGGACTCATATTTTGAACGCGCAGCTCTGCCATTATTAAAAAGGTTAACAGAGACACCATTACGGACAGGAACAAGGCAGTTAAAATGGTATACAATGAATACAAAATGAAAAAACGGTAGTGTCCTGAAATCAGAAAACGTGGAATGAGGTAGTAGTTGAAGAAATACGTGACTCCAATAACCACAGGCATTAAAAGCCCCACAAAGAAGATGGTCTGGAAATAGTTATTGTTTCTCCGACCAAAGAAAATACCGTATATCAAAACTACCATTAACCAAAAGGCAACATGAAGAATCCACCGTTTTCGGATGATAATACTATCCAGCCAGATCATGGGTTGGTTCATAACGCATAGTTAAGAAAAATTGTAAGGGTACCTCGGGTCTACTCTGAATTTGATTTCCAACATCACCATTCAACATACTTTGATACCTTTTCGCCACTGCCCCAGGTAGAACAACTATATCCACCCCATAGTGGGGAATTGACCAAAAATCATAGCACGGGTCTTTTTCTCTTTCTACTCTTGTATACAATTCAAATCAAAAACTTAACTTTAAAATTATGCTAGCATTTAATTTCTTTAGCCATCATGTAGAAGGCAGCATCTACTTTATGGCGCCACTCACTTTTCTATTTTCGGTCAACTTTGTCTTGTTCATCTACATGCTGCTCAAAAAGGAATTTGAATCAACTATCATGGTTGTTTTTAAACACATTGGTTTTTTAATTGTTGCCATTGGAATGTTTGGTACACTGGTTGGGTTCCTGCAAATGTTTGATGCACTTGAATCCATGAAGGAAACTTTGCCGTTATCGGTTATCTCAGGTGGGGTGAAGGTTGCCTTATTAAACGTACTTTATGGAGTGGGTTATTTTTGTATTAGTCACACAGGCTACATCACGCTTAAAATAGTAAGTAAGAAAAAAGGTTAATCGATGGTGCTGGTGTTCTTAGTCTTGAGTATTATCCTATGCATTATTACCCTTAAAGTGTGGCGCGATCAAACCTACATTAAATTAAAATCCAATCTAATTGCTGTGACACTCGGATTCACTGCTTTCAATGCACTATTAGCTTTGTTACTTCTGTTTGATGAGTTGGAGTCAAATCCTGATAATCTGATTGGAGAACTTGTACAACACACAGGAACTCTGAGTATGCTGATCCTTTGTCTTGCGAATGGTTTTTTTTACAGTGTGTTCACTCTTTTGTTTCTCGTTTGGTCACGTCAACTCAATCAAAAAGGATTAAAAAAAGGGAGCTCAACGCTCCCTTTTTAATTTTCTACCGGAAAAACTTCTTGAGGGTCTATTAGCAAATCAGGTAACGTGACAGAAGAAACCAGATCGGTTCGAATATAAGGGTTAAGCATTCCCTGGTATTTTCCATTCACTGCTAAGGTGTAGACTAAAATAGTTTGTTCCTCAGGATGTACAACCCAATACTCTTTCACTCCCGCTTCTTCATACACATCAAACTTTTCCCGCATGAAGGTTAATGCAATAAAATCGATCATTGTTGCCCGACAAAATAGCTGGAGAAAAAACAATCAGGAAGGTAATAACCCATCATAGGATTGATGGGTTTACAAAAGGCACCCGCAGTATCAGTCTATGAGATCTTATCATTCATGCGCCAAAAGTAAGGTGGCACATCATGAATACATGGCACAAACGCATTTAAAACATGAATGACAGCGAACACGAGCGTTCGCTATCTTTCATACTTTTCAAAATCCGGTTCAGTATTTTGTGCTTTGTCAAAAAATCACGCTATTCCATTTGCCAAATCTTTTTTTATGCCAATGGTGAATATCACTTTGTTTTTACTCCTTCATAAACGATAACAAAAAAACGACTAATCAATTAATGACCAGTCTTTTTGCAACACGATGAAAGCCGACAGCAACTTCAATGATATATACACCTTTTTTGAGATTCAAAGTTTCAGCATTTATAAGAAATTTGTTAGAAGATTCTAAATCTGATATCGACTTATATATCTCCTGCCCTTGCAGATTGATTATTCGTATTTGGGCTAAACTGGAATCACCTTCGCCACCTCTGACAATCACATTAATATCTTCGCCAAGAGTTGGATTGGGGAAAATATCAAATCCTAAATCCCATCCTGATTTTATATTAATCAAAATAACTGATGACAGCGATGAACGTCCGTCAAAGTCAACTTGTTTCAGGCGATAATACCTTTTTCCGGCAAACAGGTTATCATCTTCAAAGGAATAACGCTGTTCGGCATCAGTCGTACCCTTTCCATCTATTTTCGCAATGGTCATAAATTCTAATCCATCGGCAGACCGTTGCACCTCGAAGTAATCATTATTTAACTCATTTGCTGTCTTCCAGGTTAACTCGACAAAACGATCTTTCAATTTTGCATTAAAACTAACCAGGGTAATCGGGAGCGCATTAGCGGCTTCGGTCGATCCGAGAGTAACAATATTTTCGCTGAAGGATAGTGTTAAGGCAGACTCAAAAGTTCCTCTCGCCTGAGTGTGTCCGGCTAAGAAAGCCTGTCCCCCACTATTAGTCCAGTCCGTTCCATTCCACGTCATAACCTTCAATGATTCGCGTTCAGACTGAACAGCCGAAACATCGCTTAAGGTGCCCCAACTTAATCCAACCCGGGCTGTTCTTCCGTTTGAGGTAGCGCTACCATCGGATACTCTCCAGTATTCACCGTTGGCAATCGTTAAAATAAGTGGATCTGCTGAGATGAGGTTGCTCACCGGGGTATTTCTTGGTGCAGGGGCGTTGGCAATTGCACCAATCGCTGAACCTTGAATGTATTCCATATCCCAAGTCACTGATCCCGCTTGCGAAACGGATAACACTTGGCCACTTCGCCACATAACACCTTTTCCTATGGGGAAAATAAAGGTCTGACCATTGGAAAGAACCTTATATAATTTGCCAGACACAAACGATGTTTCTCTGCCTGAGGTTGGGTTAGCCACAGCTGCTGCTGCCAGCAAAAAGGTATTTGCATTCGGTGCGATATTGCCGTTCGTGAGTAGCAACTCACTATTTATTGTCGTGTTGCCGGCCAGAACCAATCCGGTGGTATTATCTATTTCAAGGCGATTGAATGCGCGTGTACCGGTGAAGTTACCCGTCAATGTCTGCTGTGTGGTTCCACCAAAAGTGAATTTCTGTCCAGTCGCGCCCGCGGTGCCGGCAGTAATGGTAGCAGCGTCATTCACCGTCATATTGCCATTTACCCGAATAATATTAGTAGTGCCTGACCCAGGGGTAAGAGTTCCTCCATTTACCACCAGGTTTCTTCCGATAGTTTTCGTTCCTTCGCTTCCTCCATTAAATGTACCTGCTGTCATGGTAAGATCCCGGGTGATGTTAAGTGTACCGGTAGAGGAAGTATTATTATAAGTTCCTGATATTAACCTGAAATCATTTTGAATGGTGAGCACTCGGCTATTCGTGTTAAAGGTTGGGCCGTTAATCACCACATCATTACAAATGGTTACGTCATTATTGCCAAGTGTTTTGATATTGCTACCCAACAGTGTGAGGTCTTTCAGTGCAGTGATTCCACCTAATATTTCATAGCTGCCACTACCTCCAAATATTAAACCACCACCGGCACAAGAAAAGAAATCGTCATAAACAGCAGCCGGCATAACGGCACTTGGGGTATTGCTGTCTATTCTAAGATCACCAGTTCCGGTTATCGTTCCTAACCTGTGGCCAATTGACCCGGTAGGAATACTCAATAGTGCTCCTGCACTAATCTGAGTTTCATAAAAGCTGACTGAACCACTTGCTGTATTAAGGGTAAGGGTATGTCCCGGACTCACAATAACCACAGCTCCGCGCGGTGTGCCTCCACCAGGAACTACCGGGGTGTAAATGGCTGCATTAGCATTTCCTGAGCCTGTGGTGGTATAGATGGCAATATTGTCCGGTATCGCTTTATCCACTCCGGCAAAATATTCAGCCGAAATACCGGCATCGGTTACGTCTTCGAAGTTGATTGTAATGGTATTCAGCGTTTCATCCACTTCAGCAGTGGTGAACTTATTAATCAGCTTGGTTGGATTGTTGTCCGTAAGAATACGGGCAGCGATATAATCGGCCTCTGTATAGGGAGCAACAACAGATACTAAAGACTGAGGATAACTTAAGGTCATCGAAGATTTAAATGTGCTGACTACATTATCAGCATTTACGATCCAGTGATACTGCAAGACATTATTCAAATCATTGAATGTGACAGGATCAGGCAATTCACCTGCACCATCATCATTTATGATTGACGGATGACGTTCATTGGCAGGACGCACCGTAATGGTTGGGGTTCCAGAATTTCCTGTAGTATTGCCAGGTGTACTGAAATTAAAAGTAACGGGTGTGTAATTCAATTGACCCACTGGAAACACAAAATCAGTGGTATAGTTTCTCGGAAACTCCTTTTTCACTCCTTTATCTGTAAACGAGCTATTGGTTTGAATCATGTTGCTAACAGAGAATGGACTAACCGGGGTGATGGTGGCGGTTGACTTTAAAAAAATCAAACTTCCCCCTATGTCGAAAACGCCTTGCGAGAGACGCAAACCTGTAGTGATGTCGAAGTTATACCCGTTTCCTTCAGGGATTATCACTCCTGATGAGTTATTTACTGTAATTATTCCTAAGGTTCCCGTTCCGGCAGCAGTTCTTTTCAATTGTTGCTGTGATGACCCACTAAAAACTATTCCCGATCCGGACGTGCTGGAATGAGTTGCATCAATGGTAGCATTACCTTTTAAGGTAACCGTTTGTGAGCCTGTTGCAAAAGTTCCGGCAGAGAGCACCAGATCATGGTTGATGGTGATGTCTTTGGATAACGTTAACGTGCCGGAACCCGTTTTGGTGAAATCATAAAAATTCAACAGAGAGGTTGCGCCAGAAATGATGGCCACTGCTGTGTTGTTAAATGTGGTGATATTACTGGAAGGAACGTATGAGCCATCCACCGTGAAATTTCCGCCAATCGTTAGATTCTGACTATTGGCATTTAACGTATTGGCTAAGCTTACCACTAAGTTGCCACCAACAGTTAAAGGTGTCGTGTATATTTTATAAACCGGGTTATTGGATCCGGCCAGGGTAAGATTGTTGAGATTGACTGTGGACTGTATGCCGAAGTTCTGGGAAGCAGGTGTTGAGCCATTGCCCAGGATAATCGTAGAACCGGTAACCGTGGCTGAGGCGGGCTCTAACCAGAGTGAAGGTATGGTGGCACTGTTTGTTCCTCTTACAATCGTAAAACTTCCACCGGTATGAATAAACTGACTACCGGTATTTAAGACTTCAAAAGCACCGCGGGTGGTGGAAGTAGCTGACTCATTCGCTACTAATACCGTTCCTCCGGATTGAGTATATTTTAACACACCGGTTGCGGTTGTCAGCCCTCTTCTGATCTGGCCTGCCACGGTTAGGCTTCCGCTCGTTACTTCGATAGCGGCATTTCCGGAGTTGGAGTATTCGATGTAATTCGTATTGGATGCTGATGCACCACCATCAACATTTACGGTGCCGCCACTCACACGCAAAAGACCATCCAAGATAATGTTCGCGCTGGTGCTGGTAGTAGACGTAGAAGCAGATCCTTGTTTTACTTCAAGCCCCGATGAACCCGGAATATTAAAATCAGAACCCCCGGAAGTCAACGTAAAATTAAGGCCAGGATCATCCATAATGAGCAAACCGTTTTGTAAAACGAGTGGTTTTGTCACGCCATCAAATGGTCCATTCAGCACTACGTTGTCAGACAGTGTGAACGTAGGAGTAATGGATGTTCCCTTGTTCATGGTGAGCCTGAAAAGGTCAGGAGTATTGCCAGAAGCATTGGTAAATGAGCCCGTAACGGCAGTATTCAACTCCAGAATCGCATTGTTGGCTGTGCCTGTGCCATTATATAAATCAATCAGGCCAGTCGTTAAGGTAATGTCCCCACCTACTTTCAATGTGTGTGCCCGCGTGGATGGCGTTGTATTTAATACCTCAATCCTGTTATTAGCACTGTTTACGCTGGCAATCGCATTGGTTACTGTAACGGTGTGCGAACCGTTTTCACCAAATTGAAAACGACCTCCACCACCGCCTCCTTGCCCTGGACGAAGATCATTGCCAATCATAACATCTGCTTCTGCCCGAAAGGTGCCACCCCAATCCATAGTCAAATTCCGCTTGATAATTACTGGAGTTGTGTTTCGCATCACTCTGAGTCCATTGTTACTTGCTGCAACACTTCCTTCTATCCTTAAGTTTGGATAGGTAGTGAATGCCGGATACATATCATAAGTGGCATCATTTTCTACTTTATAATTGAATACACTTAACGTTTGATTGGCAAAATCACCGATATCTGTATTATTCAATACAGGCAGGGCAGGATTAACCTCGACCATAATAGTACCGGTTCCGGAAACTGTTCCCAGAGATACCGTCCTGCCATTGGTAACCGTAATGCGTGGTAGGAAACCACCAGCAACATGATTAAATATCACAGCCGCCACTTCAACATCCACGTTCATATTCACCCAACCTCCTTGATTATTCTCTCCAAAACTAGTCAATATAACGATATCCCCTGGGCCTGGTGCATTATTTGTCGATGCGCCAGTATGACTAATTAACGACCATATATCATTATCATTCCAATTTCTAGCCGCCCGATTAGTAGGATTTAAATTATAATACACTGTCGGAGAAGTTGAAAATAAAGTAGGCGCACCTGCAGTGTAGGCAGCATTAACGAGGGGAGATCCTGCGCCTGGAAAAGTACCTCCTGTTGTGGTTCCGTTAAATGTCAGGATATTATTTATGATATCGATGTCCGTATTTGCCTCACCTGCCCCGGTAAAGGGTGAAGCGGTTTGTACACGTCCCGGGATATAATTGGCCTCCGTTCCATCAACATCCGTTTGATCATAATTAAACTGATAAGAAACCAGTGGTGCTGCAGAGAATGAGCTATTCACCACACGCCAGTTGTAAGATAATGCATGTGGACTTGTTAAACTGGCCAGTTGCAACCTGCGGTCTTCAATGGATATTCGAATTAAACCATCATCCGTAAAGGTTACCGTGCGCACCGTGGCAGGAGTATATCGTGTAACAGCATTGGCGTTTGTACCCATCGGGTATAATATGGTTTCAGCCGCATCAAAATACATTTCCAGTCCACCGTCACCGGCATTGCCTGCTGTTTGGATCATTTTAGTGGTGCCAAATCCCGAACCGGCAATGGTTGCCGCTGCTCCGTTTAGGGTTAGTTTAAAGGTGGAGATATTAAACACTCCATTAGTAAGGGTAAGTGTTTTTAAGATGGTCAGGTCTCCCGTTGCCAGCGACAGGCCGGTGGTATTATCTAATTCCATATTATGGATGGAGGCCGAAGATGAAGAAAGTGTTTGAGCGCTTGTGCCATTGATCAATAACTTTCCGGTGGCCGCTGCTATACCCACCGACACCCCACTCGCCAACGAAACGTTAGTTTTAGCGGAAACAATATAATTACCGTAATTAAAAATTCCGCCTGAGACGGCAAGCGTGCCATTTACCTGCAGGGCAACAGCAGGACTTGCCTGACCTGTGGAAATAACAGCCTCAGCAGCAGCAATGGATTTACTGATAGTCAGGTTATTTAATGTTTGAGTGGCCGCTGTATTTCCAAAAATCAAGGAACTTACACCCGAACCGTTAAAGGTAGTGGTGTTTGATCCGTGCGTGTAGGTGGCACCATTTTGAATTTCGAAATTCCCACCAATGGTAACGTCAGCACTATTGGTGGTAAATGTGGCATTGGGTTCAATGGTTAAGTCATTGACCACTACAAGTGGTTGAATGGCCACTGAAGGTTCATCCACCCCGCCACCCGTGCCGGAAGTTGTTCCGAGAAGTTGAAAGGTACGCGCTGCACCGGTGGCCCGCATGATCACGTTCCGGAAAGAAGACCGTGAGGTTATCCGGTAGACAATAGCATTATTTGCTTCCAGAATAACCGTTCCTCCTATTATGCTCGTGTTTGCAGGATCAGAATTGATGAATATTGCGCCCCGAAGAGAACCGGTACCCAAATTGGCTCTGTTTTGAACGGTCAGCACACCTCCACTCATATTGAAAACATTGCCGGTGTATGTCAAACTAAAGACAGCATAGCCAGCATTCACCGATCCCCCAGTCAACGTTACGGTACCTCCTGATTGAATGTAGCTTCCCACAGCATTAGCTCCGGTCACCGAGGTACGGATAGATCGAGCGGTTAAAGTGCCCCCGTCAACTTGGATAATTCCACTTTCTCTCAGGGTAAGACCACTGGTAACGCTGGCTGTCAATGATCCGCTGCTCACCCTAACCTTTCCATATGGCACAATGGCCTCTCCTGCCGATTTCGTTACTGAACCTCCATTCACCCAAAGCTGTGCACCCTGATATATCGCATAATTAACAACGGTATTCAGCGTGGGTATATTGACATTAGTTCCGATTTCAACGGTTCCTGTATTCAATCCCAATGCATTTAAATTAGTGCCGTTAGCATTCAGTGCAGCATTGGCCTCATTGATATCATAATTTGCACGGCCAAAAAGGTTAAAATTAGCAGGTTCTGAGGCTGTTAGCGTTGCCTTATAAGTATCGTCTATGCCTTTGGTGATCTCGATCCGGTAAAATCGGGTTACCCCGTTGCAGGTAATGATTTGATCCTTTGTTGAACTCAAAATATTGAAGTCAACGATACCATCTGTGGCAGTGCTTCCTGTTACAGCGGCAGTGCGTTGTGTAAAATAAGCCGTACCGCCTTCGTTGGTAAAATCCCCATATACATTAAATTCATGACGATTATTGGTGGTGCCCACCCGAATGGCCCCACTGGTTTCCAGGCTTACTTCTGATGTAAACTACCTGGAGCAGGAGACATCTTAAAGATCTTACCTCGTATCAATTCTGTCATTTCATCCCATTGCCAGGTAAGATAATCCGCATACGTATATGAGCCAGAAGAGATCGGGTTCTTCAACTTTCATATTTTAAAGATACCCAAAACCATAATAAACAAAAAAGGGAGCTCATCGCTCCCTTCCCATTATTTTACAACTCAAGAATTATGCAATAGACACACGCTTGAATTCAACTACAGTCAATCCTTTGGTTACACTATCCAGATATTGAGCAACGGTTTTTGAATTGTCTTTTACAAATACCTGTGGCAACAAGGTGTTGTCCTTAAAGAACTTGTTCAATTTGCCCTGGGCGATTTTATCTACCATGTTCTCAGGTTTGCCCTCAGCAATAATCTGTGCTTTGGCAATTTCAATTTCCTTTTCAATCAATGTCTTGTCAACACCTTTCTCATCAACCGCAACAGGATTCATAGCGGCAATCTGCATGCCTACATCTTTACCTGCATCGGTCACATCTTTTCCATTCACACCTTTCAGAGAAACCAACACGCCCAGTTTGCTGCCTGCATGGATATAAGGTACAACAGCCTCACCGGTCATGTGAACAAATGCACTGATCTCTATCTTCTCACCAATCTTACCAACCAGTTCAGTTATACGCTCATTGATGGTAAGTTCACCTACCTTTTCAGCAAGCAAGGCATTATTGTCAGCTGACTTCTTCGCGAAAGCGGTTTCGGCAATTAATTTACCGAGGTTTTGAAATTCTTCATTCTTCGCAACAAAATCTGTTTCACAATTCAGGGCGATCAAAACTGCTTCTTTCTTATCATCTGAAGTTTTTACAAATACAGATCCTTCTTTAGCATCTCTATCGGAACGGCTGGCAGAAACTTTCTGTCCTTTTTTTCTTAAAATCTCAATGGCTTTTTCAAAATCGCCTTCAGCTTCTGTAAGAGCTTTCTTGCAATCCATCATACCGGCACCGGTCATGGTGCGCAGCTTATTTACATCTTGTGCGGTAATTGCTGACATATAATATTAGTTTAAAATTCACCTATGTATAAAAACAAAACATCGACTGTTGAGGCCGATGTTTTTCTAAAATCTAAATCGGCAATTGACAATTTGCAGTTGACAAACAATTTTGTCAATTGAACTCTGTCAACTGACTATTAATGTTCTACAGTTTCGTCAACTTTGCGTTTCTCCTCTTCGTCCTTCTTATGACCAGCTTCTTCTTTGTCTTTCTTACGTTCCATCAAGGCCTCTTCCATCGCTCGTCCGACATGCCCTGTAATCAATGAAATTGATTTGAAGGCATCATCATTTGCCGGTATTGGAAAATCTACATTCGTAGGATCTGAGTTTGTATCTACCATGGCAAACACAGGAATATTTAACTTCTGTGCTTCTGCAACAGCAATGTGCTCACGCTTTACATCAATCACAAAAAGTGCAGCAGGCAAACGGTTGAGATCGGTAATACCACCCAATAATTTCTCAAGCTTGGCTTTTTCGCGTGTAACCATCAAACGCTCACGTTTCGCAAGGTTGTTGAAGGCCTCGTCTTTCATTAACTTCTCAATCTGAGCAAGTTTTTTCAACGACTTGCGAATTGTAGCGAAGTTGGTAAGCATTCCACCTAACCAACGCTCCGTTACGAAAGGCATGTTCAAACGTGCCGCTTCAGCAGCTACGATATCCTTCGCCTGCTTCTTGGTAGCTACGAACATGATCTTGCGACCAGAACGAACTATGTTCTTAACAGCATAGGTAGCCTCTTCAAGACACTTCATCGTTTTATTCAAATCGATGATGTGGATGCCGTTATTTTCCATGAAGATGTACTCAGACATCTTTGGGATTCCACTTGCGGGTAAGGTGTCCAAAATGAACACCAGCATCCATTAAACTTTCGGTTGTTATTTTCTCTGCCATGCTATTTCGATTAACGCTTGCTGAACTGGAATTTCTTTCTTGCCTTCGCACGACCTGGTTTCTTTCTTTCTACCATACGTGAATCGCGTGTGAGTAAACCTTCTTTTTTCAAAGCAGGACGACTTTCTGTGTTGATAGTAACCAGAGCGCGGGCAATACCCAGGCGAATTGCTTCCGCCTGACCTTTATTTCCACCACCTTCTACATTCACGGTTACATCATACTGTTCATTTGCCTTAAGCAGCGTAAGCGCTTGTTTCACAGTAGTCTGGAGAATTTCTGACTGAAAATAGTCATTTAACTCCCTGTTATTTACGATGATCTGACCTTTGCCTGGTTTTACATACACTCTTGCAATTGAGGTCTTTCTCCTTCCGATGGTATTAATAATCTCCATTTATCAGAACTTTATTTCTTTTGGTTGTTGCGCTGTATGAGGATGTTCTGTGCCGGCATAAACGTGCAAGCTTCTGAAAATCTCACGTCCAATGGTGTTTTTAGGTAACATACCACGAACTGAAATCTCCACGAGTTTTGCAGGATTCTTACCGGTAATCATTTTAGGGGTAAGCTCACGCTGACCTCCGGGATAACCAGAATACGTGAAATGCAGCTTATTGCTAAATTTCTTGCCTGTCATCCTTACTTTATCGGCATTGATAATTACCACATGATCGCCCGTATCTACATTTGGCGTATAGCTTGGCTTGTGCTTTCCGCGTAATACACGGGCAACTTCACTGGCTAAACGACCCAATACCTGATCCTTGGCATCCACCAAAACCCAACCCTTTTCTACGGTTGCGTTGTTGGGATTAATTGTTTTATAACTGTTATGATCCACTTTATTAGCTTTTTAAGCCCTGTTAAATACACTTACCCCTCTAAAAAGGGACACAAAAGTAGATTCAAGAAACTGAATATGCAAGCCTGACCGAAGATTGATTTATTTCTATTCTCTGAAAAGGCTTGCATTATTACCTCAGGTTTTCACTTAGTTGTCGTATAAGCGCTTGAAAATCTTTCGGATACGGGGCTTCTGCCATCATTTTTTCATTATCCAAAAGAGAAAATTCAAGGGAATAAGCATGCAACGCCATTCTTTTCATCAGGGGCTGCTCCTCACTCATTTTCTTCAAATTGAACTTCCTTTTCACAGAAGAAACATAAAAAAGCTTGCCGCCATAGACTTCATCGCCTGTTATTGGGGCCTTCAGAAAGGATAAATGAATGCGTATCTGGTGCATTCGCCCGGTAACGGGTCTGCATTCTATTAATGAATGGTTTTTAAAGGTCTTTAGGGTAGTGAAATAAGTCTGGGCTGATTTTCCACTTCGCGAAAGCCGAACCGTGCCGTCATTCTGTTTTTCAATGGCTGCATCCACCAGTTGATCAGAAAAACTATGAATGCCATCAACCACCGCGTGGTAAATTTTTGTGACCTCCCGATTTTCAAATTGCATGCTCAAATGACGATAAGCCTCGGGATTTCGGGCAATAGCCAATACGCCCGAGGTATCTTTATCAAGACGGTGGCAAACTTGAGCAGCAGGTTCATATTGCCTGGCAAGCCCCAGCATGTTGACCGGATCGTTCCTATCCTCCAGTGTGGAAATAAAGGGTGGCTTATTGACTAATATAAAATCACTGTTTTCGAACAGGATCGATTTTTCAAAAATGAACTGAGGCGTTTTCACGCTGCAAATTACGATCAGTCATCCAAATCTGAGCTATCGTGCTTCAACCGGTGCAGTTTAAAACTGAATATGGATCCTTTCCCAATGACACTGTGCACTTCAGCCCTGCTGTTATGTCCTTCCAGAATGTGCTTGACAATGGCCAGCCCAAGGCCGGTTCCACCCTTCTCTCGGCTGCGGCTTTTATCTACCCGATAGAACCGTTCGAAAATCCTGTGAATGTGTTCAGTAGGAATTCCTTCGCCCGTGTCTGATATATACGTGGTCACATTCTTTTTTCCGATGTCAAACGTGATCGTCACATCCCCACCATCGGGTGTGTAGTTGAGGGCGTTTGAAACCAGGTTGGTTACCACCTGCGTGATCCGTTGCCAGTCGGCAAACACAATAATCCGGTGTTGATCGCTCTGAATTTTTAACCGGATTTTCTTCTTCTCCGCTTTCTCTTCAAGTTGCTCTACCACCTCTGAACATAATTTGTGTAAATCGATGTTTTCAAATTTCATCTTGATCTCACCTGTTTCGATTTGCGACAGGGTGAGCAAATCCTGAACAAGTACATCCAGGCCATCCAGGCTTTTTGCTGCCTTTTTTAAAAATCGATTACGCACATTTTTATCATTCACGGCACCATCCAGCAGCGTATGCACAAAACCCTGTGCAGCAAAAATGGGTGTCTTCAATTCGTGTGACACATCGGCAATGAATTCTTTACGAAAAGCCTCAAGCTTTTTCAGTTCGTCTATTTCCTTCTGTTTGAGTGTGGCAAAGGAGTATATCTCGTCATTTATTTTTTGCAGCGGATTCAATGCACCCGATTTTTCCTTTGAAATATTGGCGAGTTCCTTCTTGCGCAGCTTTTCCATCATTTTATAGATTTTGTTGATTTCGCGGAAAACCAGGAATTCGAGAATTACAAAAATCAGTAGATAGGAAGCTGAAAAACTGATTACCGCAGCCACCACCAGGGCTTCGCGGCTAACATTTTCCAACAGGGAAAGAAAAAGAGAGGTCACCATGGCTATCGAAAAAGCCAGCAGCAATGCTAATGTACGGGCACTATAGACCATGAATTAACCGAGATTGAACTTATATCCCACTCCTTTTACGGTGGTAATATAATCATCTCCTATCTTTTCCCGCACCTTCCTGATATGCACATCAACCGTGCGGGCAAGCACATAAACATCCGAACCCCAGATGTTTTGCAATAAATCATCGCGGCTAAAAACTTTATTGGGATTCTGTGCAAGAAAAAAAAGTAACTCAAATTCTTTCTTCGGTAGATTGATTTCGCGTCCGTTTACTTTGATTGTATAGCTGGTGCGGTCAATGACCAGATCACCGATTTTAATTTGAGCAGACGTGTTGGTCTTTTTTGATTCCCTGCGAAAGAGTGCGCTGATCCTGCTCATCAGAGCGCGCGGCTTTATGGGCTTGAGTATATAGTCATCGGCCCCCACATCAAATGCTGCCACCTCTGAGTATTCTTCAGCCCGTGCGGTAAGAAATACAATAAATGTATTGGCCAGTTCTGGCATGGCTCTCAAAATTCTGCATGCCTCTACACCATCCATTTTTGGCATCATGATGTCAAGTAAAACCAGGTCTGGATGAAATTTTTTCGCAATATCCACAGCTATCTGACCGTCCGATGCTGTTTTTACTTCATAGCCTTGCTTTTCAAGATTGTATTTTAAAAGTTCAAGGATGGGCTCTTCATCATCTACTACCAGCACTTTTTGCGTTGGTTTATTACCCATAGGTTTTTGAATTTATTTCGAATAAAAGTAGAGACAAATTAAGGCAATAAAAAACCATTGTTATGAACTTAACAATTACTTAATCCTTTGATTGGGTTGCGATAATACCGCAAATATTTACAGATACGGATATTTTTTAATCAGGTGTTGAATGTACTTTTTAATGTCGCCCCCGAAATCATTGTCAAGTTCCTTTTTAAAATTCTCCTGTTTGCTCTGATAAAGATGGTATGACATGAAGTAGGTATTATTCGGCAACCTTCCGTTTGAACTGGTATTACGAGGTTTAAATAAGGTTAAGGTATCCGTTGATGACATGATCAGTCTAATCATGGATTTTTTCTTCTCTTTCTTCTTATCCACAGATTCGTCAGGTTTCAAGGATTCATAAAGACTATCAAGTTTTTGTGTTCCTCTTAAAATGTGGCGACTATATTTCCGGTAGTCCTGATCATCATGCAGATATTCAATAAATTCCTTCGAATCCTTTCCGAATTTTGAAGCCAGAAAATAATAGGAGGCTGTATCGCCAATAAATGAAGCGAGGTTTTCATTAAACTCTACATCATCTTTTACAAAAATGGTTGCATGCACCATCTCGTGAATGATTGTGCTGGCGAGGTCACCATCATCTCGTTCAAGCATTCCGCTTAAAATCGGATCAGTAAACCATCCCAGTGTAGACCAGCCTCCCGGATTACGTATACTAACATCAAAGCCTTGCTCCTCTAATCTTGCCCGTTCATCAATGGCTTTCTGTTTTGCAAAAAATCCCTTGTAAGGCACGGAACCTACTACAGGAAAATCCCACATTTTGGCTTTGAGCGCGAAGGGCTCGCAGGCCTGCACCACCCACATGAGTTCCTCGCCCTTTTGATCAAATAAAGTTTTATAATTTCTGGTGTCTTTTAAGCCGAGAGAATCAATGGCATACTGCCTTACCTCCTCGATAAGCAAAAGTTTCTGTTTCAAGGAATCAGGAAACTGCGGATCGTTTAAAAATTCTTCTATGGGTTTTGCCTGCCACACAATCCTGACCTGCCCGTACCCCTGGCGAATGCCGTAAACAACCAGTTCCCAGTTCCACAGGATAAACCCCGCTGCCAGCAACACAAAAACCAAAACAATTTTCTTCATCATGACTAGAGTGCAAATTAAATCTCCTGATCTTTAGTCCTTAACCAATTTGCTGTTTCCTGAACATAAAAACGCTATCAATACTAATTAAATTAGTTTTTTATTGAGATAGGTCTTGATAATACTATTTAAATTAGTAATTTGGTGCCAGATCTGAATTAAAACTGTAAATAACCGACTGATTATATGAGCGACTCCAAAGAAAAATTAAAAGCCCTGCAACTTACCATTGATAAGTTAGAGAAGACATACGGAAAGGGAACCGTAATGATGTTAAACGATACAAAAGTACTGGACATACCAGCTATTTCTACTGGTTCCCTGGGATTGGATATCGCATTGGGTATTGGTGGAATTCCAAGAGGAAGGGTAACTGAAATTTACGGACCTGAGTCATCCGGTAAAACCACCCTTACCATGCATTGTATCGCAGAAGCTCAGAAAAAAGGTGGCATTGCTGCCTTTATTGATGCAGAACATGCCTTTGACAAGACGTATGCTGAGAAACTGGGGATTGATACTGAGAATCTTTTAATCTCTCAGCCCGACAATGGCGAGCAGGCACTTGAAATTGCTGAACATTTAATTCGTTCAGGAGCCATTGACATTATCGTTATCGACTCCGTGGCAGCCCTTGTGCCCAAAGCAGAACTTGAAGGCGAAATGGGTGAAAGTAAGATGGGCTTGCAAGCCCGTCTCATGTCACAGGCTTTGAGAAAACTTACCGGCACGATAAGCAAGACAGGTTGCGCCTGTATTTTCATCAACCAGCTGCGCGAGAAAATTGGCGTGATGTTCGGTAACCCTGAAACTACTACCGGAGGTAATGCATTGAAATTCTACGCATCCGTTCGTCTGGACATTCGCAGAATTGGACAGATCAAAGAATCTCCTGATGATATCACTGGAAACCGTGTGAAAGTGAAAGTCGTGAAAAACAAGGTAGCTCCTCCGTTCAAGGTTGTTGAATTCGATATCATGTATGGAAGGGGAATCTCAAAATCTGGCGAAATCGTTGACCTGGGTGTAGAGTTGAATGTGATTCAAAAATCAGGATCATGGTTCTCCTATAACGGCAACAAGCTGGGACAGGGCCGCGATACCGTAAAACAGCTCATTGAAGATAATCCGGAATTGATGGAAGAACTGGAGAAGAATATTAAAGAAAAAATCAGCACCGGAGCTGCGATCAAAGAAGAGAAAGAATAACAACAAAAGTGCTTTTAAAAAGCAAGGCTTGGGTAAATCCCAAGCCTTTTTTTATGTAGCCCTGATGGCGATAACCGGATCCAATCGGGCAGCCATGGCAGCCGGTACGATACCTGCCACCAAACCAATGACAGAAGAAACGCCTAGACCAAGTACAATATTCTTTACCGATAGAATTACCTGCAGACTTCCAAATGGAATGAGTGTGAGTAGGTACACCAGTAGTAATCCTGCAAGGCCTCCAATCAAACTCAAAAAGATAGATTCAAACAAAAACTGAAATAAAATAAAGTAGTTCTTGGCCCCCAGGGATTTCTGCAAACCAATTATGCTGGTTCTCTCTTTAACTGAAACGAACATGATGTTTGCAATACCAAACCCTCCCACCAGCATTGAAAATCCTCCAATTATCCAGCCTGCAATACTTAAGACATCGAATACACTCCCAATCGCATTGGCAATCGCCTCAGGTCTGTTCAAAGCAAAATTATCTTTTTGAATGGGTTTCAATCCGCGCTTCACTCTCATGAGACCGCGTGCTTCATTTTCAAGTTCAACAAGGCCAATGTCATTTTCAAACCCTTTCAATCCTACCGAAGAGCCAAGTTCAGACCACCGACCTGTTCCTGTCTGATACAATTTTCTGAACGACTCGTACGGTATAATACATCCGAAATCATTGCTCGGGGTGCCCAAGAAAACTCTCTCCCTCTCTTTTTAAAACCCCGACTATATTAAACTTTAGATTCCTGATTTTCACCTGCTGACCAATCGGATCTTCTTTTGGAAACAGAGACTTAGCCACTTCATACCCTAAAATCACAACGTTTCTGCCGCCTTCAATTTCATCGTTGGTCAGGTATCTTCCATTTTCAAGATTCATTTCGAAAATCTTATCATAATCAAGCCCGGCCCCGCGTAAATTCAACTGGTTAATACTGCTGTTTTTTGCCTTGGCCGTAATATTCCCGGTTGCGGCATAAATCGAAACAGTCTGACCGGTTTTCATATTGGCCTTTAAAAATCTGTACTCAGCATAAGAAACGTTGGGTCTCTTGATAAAATCCTTCCACCAGTCTCGGCCATTACCACCTGTAAAAGGCCACTTGCCTACATAAATGACATTGCTGCCCAGGAAATTGAAACTATCACGGATGTTTTTTTCAAGAGAGTCAACGAGCGTGAGTACAGCTATAATCGAGAAAATTCCAATGGTTACCCCGAGCAGCGACAGAATGGTACGCAACAAATTGGATTTCAATGCCTTGAAGGCAAATCCGAGACTTTCAAATATTAATCGAAGGGTAAGCATGGGAATTAAACACAGTTTTATCGATTTCGGATTGCAATAAACATGGTTTTTCGGTCATTCCATGAATATCGAATCATCAATATGAAACAGATATCCAATATATTATTCATTGTATGGACGCTTTGCTTTACTGTTTGTTACTAAAATCCAAACAAGATTTTCTTTGAGAACGAAACAAATCCTTACTTTTGCGTCCTTAATTATAAACCAGCCCTTATCCTAAGGGCGCAAGCCCGTAAGCTTATGAAGTTATCTGAATTTAAATTTGATCTCCCCCCCAGTTTAATTGCCAACCATCCTGCCGAAAACAGAGATGACTCCCGTTTAATGGTTATCCACAAAGACACCGGAAAGATTGAACATAAGGTGTTCAAGGACATTGTCAATTACTTTAGTGAAGGTGATGTTATGGTCGGTAATGACACCATGGTTTTTCCAGCCAGGTTGTATGGCCGCAAAGAAAAGACAGGCGCTAAAATTGAAGTGTTCCTGTTGCGCGAGTTGAATGCTGAAATGCACCTTTGGGATGTACTTGTAGATCCTGCCCGTAAAATCCGTGTCGGCAATAAACTTTATTTTGGTGATGGCGATTTAGTCGCTGAGGTTATCGACAACACCACCTCAAGAGGTCGTACCATTCGTTTTTTATTTGATGGCGACTCGGCTGCTTTCGACAAGATTGTTGAAACTTTAGGAGAAACTCCTCTCCCAAAATACATCAAAAGAAAAGTAGAGGCTGCCGACAAAGAGCGCTTCCAGACCATTTTTGCTAAAAATAAAGGAGCCGTTTCAGCTCCTACAGCTGGCTTGCACTTCACCAAACAATTGATGAAGCGCCTGCAGATAAAAGGCGTTGACATGACGTTCGTAACCCTGCACATTGGATTGGGTACATTCCGTGCCGTAGATGTAGAAGATCTGACCAAACACAAAATGGATTCAGAGAATTTCATCGTTGGCCCTGAAGCCGTGAAAGTCGTGAATCAGGCACTTGATAATAAAAGTAAAGTATGTGCTATCGGCACAACTTCCATGCGTGCACTGGAAACAGCGGTTTCTGCCAACAACCGGTTAAAAGAAAAAGAAGGCTGGACAGATAAATTTATTTTTCCACCTTATGATTTCAAGATTTGCAGCGGCATGGTAACTAACTTCCATCAGCCTGAATCAACGTTATTGATGATGACATGCGCTTTTGGCGGATTTGATCTGGTAATGAAAGCCTATGAACTTGCCAAGAAGGAAAAATATAAGTTCCTCACCTATGGTGACGCGATGTTGATTATTTAACATCGACTGAACGAAAAATTAAAAATGCCTGATTGATCATCAGGCATTTTTTTTAAAGCGTAATGCAGATCTAAGAATTCCTGATCAGGTAAATATGCAATGATATTGCCACCGGATATAGAAAAAAATACACGGGGGTAGGTTTAATAAATCCAAAAACCATGGTGACGGGAATCAGCAAAAGAAAAATACCGATACCTATCTTCCATCCCTTTTGATCGACATCGGATTTATAAATCTGAAGCAACCTGTAAATTAGATACGTTACCACTGCTACATTAAATGCCAGGAGCAACATCCGAATCATAATCATACGCGTGAAAAAGGTATTTTTGTAAATCTATGAAATGGTCCTTAATCAACCTACTTCGAAAGGTCACCTACCGGAATGCGATCCTAACCAGCAATTAATTAACACATGATTAATAAAGAATATGCGCTTATTGTGGCCGGAGGCAAAGGCACCCGTATCAAAACAAGATTGCCCAAGCAATTTCTGGAACTGAAAGGAAAGCCAATCTTGCTTCATACCATCGAGGCATTTTACCGGTATTCTGAAAAAATTGAAATCGTTTTGGTTCTTCCCGAAGATGATTTTGAAATCTGGGAATCCATCTGCAAGAAATTTAATTTCAATAAGCCTATTGTATTACAAAAGGGCGGAGAGACACGTTTTCAATCAGTAAAAAACGGATTGAACAAAATTGAAGGGCCTGGGTTGGTTGCCATCCATGATGGGGTGCGTCCATTGGTGAGTGAAGATATCATTGGCGCTTCATTCCATCTGGCAGCAGTACACAAGTCTGCCGTGGCTGCAGTGCGTTTAAAAGACTCTATACGCATGACCGATCAGGACAACACCAAAGCGGTGGATCGTTCAAGGTTTCGGTTGATCCAGACACCACAGACTTTTGATATCGATTTAATCAAACAAGCTTACGAGATGAAAGAAGATGCCAGTCTTACGGATGACGCCAGCGTAGCGGAGAAATCCGGACATGTGATTTCCTTATTTGAAGGAAGTTATGAAAACATAAAGATCACCACTCCGGAAGATTTGATTGTGGCTGAAGCGCTGCTCAATTCAAAATCATCATAAAACAAAGAAGGCCGGTTTTCACCAGCCTTCACTTTAAATGATAATACATGCAGATTTTAATATTCATCTTCATTAAAGAAGAAATCTTCTTTAGTAGGATAGTCAGGCCATATTTCTTCAATGCTTTCATAAGGTTGACCATCGTCCTCCAGTTCCTGAAGGTTCTCCACAACTTCCAAAGGTGCACCTGAACGGATAGAAAAATCGATCAATTCATCTTTAGTGGCCGGCCAGGGTGCATCTTCGAGATACGAGGCTAATTCAAGTGTCCAATACATAGTGTTGTCCTCCCTTTTAAATTTGTCGCAAAAATAGAATTAATTAAACCATAGTCAATAGCTGGCTGTCGATAGTTCCTTATTTATACATGCAGCCCTGACAGCAGATTTACGAGTTGTTTCTTTACTATGGACAATTGACTTAAAAAAGCCATATTTGCGCCTGCCTTGCCGGCAGGCAGGCCTCTAAACTCACTTTTACCTCATGGCAGACGAAAAAATAATTTTCTCGATGTCGGGTGTCAGTAAAATCTACCCACCCAGCAAACAAGTTCTTAAAAACATCTACCTATCCTTTTTCTACGGTGCCAAAATCGGAGTACTTGGTCTTAATGGATCGGGTAAATCTTCGTTACTGCGGATTATTGCCGGCATCGATAAAGACTTTCAGGGTGAAGTAGTATCAGATCTTGGATATACTGTTGGTTATCTGGAGCAGGAACCTCAACTGGATAAAACCAAAACAGTAAAAGAAATTGTGGAAGAAGGTGTGCAGGAGACTGTAGCACTTCTTAAAGAGTTTGAAGCAATCAATGAAAAATTTGGTGACCCAGCCGTTTTGGAAGACCCGGATGCGATGGATAAACTCATCACCAAACAAGGTGAAGTTCAGGAAAAACTGGACGCTGTCAATGCGTGGGAACTTGACCACATGCTGGAACGCGCCATGGATGCACTGCGTTGCCCTCCTCCGGATGCAAAAATTGAATTTCTTTCGGGAGGTGAAAAACGAAGGGTTGCCCTATGCCGTTTGCTTTTACAAACTCCGGATGTTCTCCTGCTGGATGAGCCCACCAACCACCTGGATGCAGAGTCTGTGCAGTGGCTGGAAGAACACTTACGTCAATACAAAGGAACCATCATCGCGGTAACGCACGACCGTTACTTCCTCGACAATATTGCAGGCTGGATTCTTGAACTAGACCGTGGTGAGGGGATTCCATGGAAGGGAAATTATTCAAGCTGGCTGGATCAAAAGCAGAAGCGCTTAGCGCAGGAAGAGAAGACCGAATCGAAAAGACAAAAAGCACTTGAGCGGGAACTTGAGTGGGTACGCATGAGCCCCAAAGGAAGGCACGCCAAAGGAAAAGCTCGCTTGAGTTCTTATGAGAAACTGATCAGTCAGGAGAACCGCGAGAAAGAAGAAAAGCTGGAAATCTTTATTCCACCCGGACCACGCCTCGGAAACAAAGTGATAGAAGCCAATGGTGTATCAAAAGCATATGGCGAGAAACTTCTCTATGAAAATCTTACCTTCTCTCTTCCACCTGCAGGTATCGTTGGAATCATCGGACCAAACGGAGCAGGAAAAACTACGTTGTTCAAAATGATTACCGGCCAGGAAAAACCGGATAGCGGTACATTCGATGTTGGCGAGACTGTAAAAATTGCATATGTAGATCAGGAGCATGATGATCTGAAACCTGAAGACTCGGTATGGCAGGCTATCACCGGTGGTCAGGAGTTAATTCTGGTGGGAGGAAAAGAAATGAACTCGCGCGCTTATGTAAGCAAGTTCAATTTCAGTGGAAACGATCAACAGAAAAAAGTAAAAGAACTTATCAGGTGGTATGCGCAACCGCGCTCATCTGGCTATTACCCTGAAGCAAGGTGGTAATTTGTTACTGCTTGATGAGCCAACCAACGATCTTGATGTAAACACCCTGCGCGCGCTGGAAGAAGCTCTGGAAAATTTTGGAGGTTGTGCCGTAATTATTTCTCACGACCGTTGGTTTCTTGATCGGGTGTGTACACACATTCTTGCCTTTGAAGGAGACTCTCAGGTTTACTGGTTTGAAGGAACCTTCAGTGAATATGAAGAAAATAAGAAGAAACGTCTGGGTGATGATCAGCCGCATCGAATTAAGTATAAGAAATTAGTGAAGTGATATTTTTAGAAGTAGGCAGTAAGCAAAATACAATAGGCAATAATATTTCCTTGCTTATTGCTTATTACCTACTGCCTGATTGATTTTTTCATGAAAGGGCTGATAACCATAATACTTCTTGTGCTCTCCAACACCTTCATGACTTTCGCGTGGTATGGTCATTTGAAGTTCAAGGAAATGAAGTGGAGTGCAAGTCTTCCATTGATCACAATCATTTTAATCAGCTGGGGCATTGCATTATTTGAATACATCCTTCAGGTGCCGGCCAACCGCATCGGATTCAAAAACTATGGTGGACCATTCTCACTCGTTGAACTCAAGGTAATACAGGAAGTGATTACACTGGTCGTGTTTGTGGCATTCTCTTTATTGTTTTTCAAAACTGAAACGTTTCGCTGGAATCATCTGATCGGATTCGTGTTTCTGATTCTCGCAGTCTACTTTATCTTCAAGAAGTAGATTCTACTTTTTATTGCCTACAGGATTTTGTGTGAGCCGATACATCAGCAGTGCTATACGCTTTGTCTGTTTTGGAAGCCAGTTGAGGTTAGCATATTCTTTATCGGTGTGACCGTTTCCGCCAAAAAGTCCTAACCCATCAAGGGCCATATCTACATAACCGGCAGTGAATGAAATATCGGCAGCACCGGCATTACGAGGATTCACGGCAGTAACTTTTCCCATACCCAAATCTTCGCTCACTTTCGTGTAGTGCTCAAGTAATTTTTTATTTCCATCGGTGGGAGCAAGTGGAGGATATCCCACATCAAACGTTATTGTCGCATTGGTTTGAGGAAGATTCCTTGCAACTACCTCCTGCATAATTTGCTGCGCCATCTTCAATTGCTCAGGAGAAATAGCACGGATGTCTCCCGTAACCACAGTTTGTCTTGCTACAATATTTTCCTTTCCAAATGCAGTTCCTCCATCGAGAACAGCATCACGTTGAATATCAGAGCCACCCAGTATCATTCCCGGATTGAACGTAAGATCTTTTTCACCGGATAAGCCTTCATAAAATCCTGTTAGAATTCGCGATGCTTCGTAAATGGCACCGGCCCCAATGGCTGAGGTAAATATCTGAGACGAATGTGCTGGCAAACCGGTCACTTTCAATTCCCATCCTGATGAACTTCTGCGCGAGATAACCCCTGTAGCCGGATCGCTGTCGCCATCCTCCATGCCCAATGCTATGTCAGCAATTTTTGCAGCCTCAATCAAATCCTGTCGGGCAAGGGCCAATGGACTTCCGCTTAATTCTTCATCACCCGTCATCACGATAATGATGTTCATGTTTTTCAACACGCCCGCTTGCTTCAACGCCTCCAGTGAATAGATAATCATTACATCACCACCCTTCATGTCGCTGACGCCCGGACCTGTTGCTATGGAGTCATTCACCAACGTGAACTTCTGGAATGAACTTGATGGTTCAAATACGGTATCAAGATGACCAATCAGCAAAAGCGTTTTTCCTGTTCCTTTACCTGTATGATAACCCACCAGATGACCTGCTCTGCCAAATGGCTTTCCATCTACCCAACGGGTATCAAAACCGAGTGCATCCAGTCGGGCTTTAAAAATTTGTCCTACCTTTTGCACGCCTGACAAGTTCATGGAACCACTGTTGATGTTCACCACTTCTTCAAGCAACTTCAATGCATGGCTGTTGTTCGCATCCACACTTGACGTAATTTTCTTTTCGAGTTTTGAAATTTGAGCATGAGCGCTGTGTGCAAGAATCAACGCGAATAGAAATACAAGTACTTGTTTCATAAGTATTTTAAAATCGTTAAGCAATTTCTTCACCAGGTCTTGTTTTCCATCGCTCATGCATCCACACCCATTGATCGGGATGTTGGCGCACAATCTGTTCGGTAAAGCTGGTGAAGTTTTGCGTATTGGTAATGAGATCTTTTTCTTCATCTCCGGTTATGACCAATGGTATCTCCGGAAGGATATGCATATTCTGCATTCCGTTTTCATCTAAATAAATATAGGTGGGCACCACGGCCGCGCCTGTGCGCATGGCAAGTACAGTTGCTCCAATGGGTGTTGCTGCCTTCATTCCAAAGAAATCCACAAACCTGCTTTTTACTTTTGTGTCCTGGTCAATCAGGATGGCGATCGATCCTCCTGATTTCAACACTTTAAATAATCGTACACTTTCTTTACCACGTTCAATCGCCACAGCGCCATAGGCATTGCGGTATTGCCAGAGCAATTCATTTAGTCGCTCATCTTTTAATGCCGTACCTACAATGCTGGGGTTTAATCCACGTAACGCCATGCTGGTGATTTGAAGATCGAATGCACCCAGATGTGACGTCAGGAACATTACTCCTTTTCCCTTTGCAAAAGCCTTTTCGTAGTTCTCGATTCCGTGAGTGATTAAAAATTTATCAAGATCCTTTAGGGTGCGGACTTTTAATGATCGTAAAATATCACCCGCATTTTTTCCGAGCATCACAAACACCTGTTTGCTTAATGCAAGTAGTTCACTGGCAGATTTTTCCTTTCCAAATGCCAGGCCTAAATGATAGATCACCCGCTCACGGGGTTTTGGTGATACGGCATAAGCTATTTTTCCCAGCCAGCCACAAAAGGCCAGCCATACCATCCGTGGTAACAGATTCGAAGCGAAAATCAAAAACCTGATAAAATAATAAAGAGAAGTATACTTAAAGCGCTTTTTTAAAGGTCTGTTTTCCATATCCGAATGCCAAAGATACGAGTAGCTTTGATTAATTTTATTCGACTTAATTATGAAGACTTTATATCTGATCCGACATGCCAAGTCAAGCTGGGACAATCCAGACCATGGTGACTTTGAGCGGCCTCTGAATAAACGTGGTAAAAAAGACGCCCCCAATATGGCTAAGCGCCTGAAGGAAAAAGGGGTGACCCCTGATTTCATGATCAGCAGTCCTGCCACCCGGGCCTTTGATACCTGTAAAGAATTTGCCAGCATACTGGATTACGATAAAGACAAAATAAAAACTGACAAGCGACTTTATCATGCCAGTGAAGATCAGATTCTTACTGTGATCCGCGAGTTAAAAGACCGTGAACGCGATGAAGAAGAAGTGGTTCTTTTATTTGGTCATAATCCTGGCCTTACCGAGTTTGCCAATGTGTTGTTAAATGAATACATCGATAATATTCCTACTTGCGGAATCGTGAAAGCTCACTTAAAAATTGACCGATGGAAAGATGCTGCTTTCGGGTGCGGTGTACAGGAGTTTTTTGATTTCCCAAAGAGTAAAGACTAATAAATAACAATATAAAATAAATTCTATGAAAAGATCAGCAACCGCCATCTGGCAAGGAAGTGGAAAAGAAGGACAAGGAAACCTGACCACACAAAGCACCGTATTGAACAAAACCCAATACTCCTACACAAGTCGTTTTGAACAAGGTATCGGCACCAACCCTGAAGAATTGATTGCAGCGGCTCATGCCGGATGTTTCACCATGAAGTTAAGTTTCAATCTGGGGGCTGCAGGCTTCACACCTGACGAACTGGAAACCCGATGTGAAATAAATTTTGTGGAAGGTGTATTAACGGAATCCCATTTGATTTTAAAAGCAAAAGTAAAAGGTATCGAACAAGCTAAGTTTGCTGAACTCGTAGCCGATGCAGAAGCGAATTGCCCTATCTCAAAAGTATTGAACACAAAAATCTCTGTTGAATTCACGTTAAATTCCTGATGACAAAAATAGCAATCATAGGCGCTGGCAATGTTGGTTCTGCCCTGGGCAAAGGATGGATAAAGGCTGGTCATGAAGTTATCTTTGGTGTTCGCGATCCTCACTCTTCAAAAACACAAAAAGCACTGGCATTAATTCCAGAAGCAAAAACAAGTACGGTTCAGGAAGCGGCAAAAAATGCCGAAGTGATTGTCATCACAACTCCGCCTGAAGCCGTGCTGGAATTAATTCCACAATTGGGTGAAGTATCGAACAAAGTGATCATTGATACTACTAATTCCGTTCGTACCAGGCCAGCACCTTTTGCCACTGCCTATCATGCTATTAAAGAAATTACGAAAGCTGTTGATATAGTGAAATGCTTCAACTCAACCGGCTTTGAGAATATGCTTAACCCGGTCTATGATGGTGAAGGCATTGACATGTTTGCAGCAGGGAACAGTAAGAAGGCCAAACAAGTGGCAGAACAACTGGCCAGGGATATTGGCTTTGCTACTTGTTATGACTTTGGCGGTGATGATAAAGTAGAACTACTGGAGAAGTTTGCGCTTAGCTGGATAAACATTGCCATCATGCAGGGGCATGGAAGAAACCTTGCGTTCAAATTATTAAAGAGAAAATAAAATCAATTACTTCCTTTTCCTGGAATATAATCCTTCGCGCGTTTTTTTAATAAACCTACTTCCCGGAAGCGATATCCTATCAGCAATTTGGCGATCGTATTCGTGTTGGAAAACTTTACATTCTCAAATCGGATGCTACGCGACTGGGCTACCAGGCTCATCCCGCCAAAGAAACGGTCACTGTTATAACCAATGGCAACACGAATATCATTAAAGGTATTTACCGCTGCATCATAGCGATCATTCTCTCCAGGCCGGCTATATAAAATCCAGTTATGATGCAGGACCAATGGATAATGCGCCATTAAGAAAAAACGAACGGTATACCAATGTGTACGTATATCCACCCGCAAGACTTAAGCGTTGTATACCGCATGAGTTCAAAGCCTGAATCAGGCGAAGAGGAACCTGCTTGATTGCCCAATATAACCGAATCGGCAGTGAGTCTGAACGTATTCAGATTACCCGTCAATATAAAAGAGCCGGCACTTTTTGTCTGGCGTTCAGAATAATTATAAGCCGACTTCAACGAAAAACGTTTCTTGTCAAATACATAAATTCCATTGATTCCCGTATTGGTAAGCTTGATGTCAGGACGCTTTACAATTACATCAGGTGTATTTGAACCCGACTGAACCGGGAAATAAAAACCATCATACTTTTGACGAAATATGTCCATGCCCCATCCATTGCCAAGGAAATTGGCGTGAAACTCACGTGTTTCTGTTGATCCGTACGTTGAGAGATTCTTCTCGCTGACAGGAATTGAAAAAGTTAGTTCTGCTCCAATTTCAAAAAGGTACATACCAAGACCTAGCACTGAATGAACTGTTGGGCTTATAATTTATCTTTTCACTACCCGCATCACGGGTATTTACATCAAAGGAAAGCGAACGCTTTTTAACGACAGGCCAGATAAAAAACTTATCGTCAAACTGCTCTATGTATTTGCTCTTTAGGGAATCAGAAGTAGGTTGACCAACTGCAACGCTGGTTACACAAAAGAAAAAAAAAGAAACAAAAAGGTAACGGATCATCCGCTATAATATATACTCACTTAAATCGCGGTTCTTAATTAATCCACTTAACTTCTCCTTCACCATTTCACCCGTGATGGTAATCTGGGAGTTTGCCGGAATTTTATCAGGTACATCAAATGAAAATTCATTTAACAACCTGCTCATTACCGTATGCAATCTGCGTGCTCCTATATTTTCAACTTCTGCATTGATATCAAAAGCAGCCTGAGCGATCTCCAGAATGGAATCATCTGAAAAATTAATCCGAACTTCTTCTGCTTCAAACAATGCTTTGTATTGTTTTGTCAACGCATTTTTTGGTTCAGTTAGTATGCGCACAAAATCATCTTTGGTGAGATTGGTGAGTTCCACTCGTATTGGAAAACGACCTTGCAATTCAGGAATAAGATCCGAAGGCTTGGAAATATGAAAGGCACCTGCTGCAACAAACAACACGTGATCGGTTTTGATGACGCCATATTTGGTATTCACCGTACTACCTTCCACAATCGGAAGCAGATCGCGCTGCACACCCTCACGGCTTACATCAGGGCCTCCGCCACCTTTTTTGCCTGACCCAGAAACGATCTTGTCGATCTCGTCAATAAAAATGATTCCGGTATCTTCGGCCTTGCGCAATGCTTCCTCTTTCACCTCATCCATATCGATGAGTTTAAGCGCTTCTTCTTCCAGCAATATTTTTCTTGCTTCTGCTACGGTTACTTTTCTCTTCTTCGGTTTCTTCGGCATCATGCCTCCGATCATTTCCTGCAGGTTCATCATCGACACTTCATCCATCATGCCTGCACCAATCATTCCTACACCAGGGCCTCCACCTTGTTTAATGTTGATTTCTATTTTGCGATCTTCCAGTTCACCACTTTTAATTTTCTCGCGGAATAAATTACGGGTGCGTTCATTCAACTCCACATCACTCGTGGGAGTTTCCTGAGATTCATCATCTGATGTAACTGTAAAGCCCGTTGCCCTGGACCGCATAGGTGGAATCAACGCATCCAGAATAATTTCTTCAACCGCATAAGCGGCTTTCTCTTTTACCTCTTCTTTCTTTCTGGCCTTCACCATGTTCACGGATTGTTCCACCAGATCGCGGACCATACTTTCCACATCGCGTCCCACGTAACCAACCTCCGTAAATTTTGACGCCTCCACTTTTACAAATGGTGCATCGGCAATTCGTGCAAGCCTTCTTGCAATTTCTGTTTTACCAACACCGGTTGCTCCAATCATCAGAATATTATTGGGAACAATTTCGCTCTGAATATCAGATTTCACACTCATACGCCTCCAGCGGTTGCGTAACGCAATAGCCACATTGCGCTTAGCTTCATACTGGCCAATGATGTATTTATCCAGTTCTTCAACGATTTGCTGTGGAGTAAAATATTTTGAATCTAACATGTAGTTCTTTTTATGTATTTCATTCTTTACGCTTTGGCATCGGTCAACACAAACGTGAGGGGCTTGTCAACCTTTTCTTTCAACAAAGCAATTTTCAATACATCATCCACAGTATCTACATAATGAAAGGTGAGTCCTTTTATATATTGCTTTTCAATTTCCAGGATATCACGTTTGTTGCGCACACTGAGAATAATCTCTCTGATACCACTCCTCTTGGCAGCCAGCATCTTCTCCTTGATTCCGCCCACCGGAAGCACTTTTCCCCGCAATGTAATTTCACCCGTCATGGCAAGTTTATCTTTTATCTTCCGTTGTGTAAATATAGAAGCCAGTGATGTCAACATGGTAATGCCCGCTGAAGGCCCATCTTTTGGAACCGCACCTGCCGGAACATGGATATGCAAGTCATATTGCTGAAACACGCGATGATCAATACCCAGCTGTTCCGCATTTGATTTTAAATAAGACAAGGCGGCCACGGCTGACTCTTTCATCACATCGCCCAGCTGACCTGAAATGGTAAGGGCGCCCTTTCCTTTATTCAGGCTAGACTCCACAAAAAGTATATCACCACCAACTTGTGTCCAGGCCAGTCCGGTTACAACACCAGCAATGTTATTTCCCTGATATAACTCTTCATCAAAAATCTCAGCACCCAACACTTTCACCACAAATTCGGGAGTAACATTTTTATCAAAGTCTTCTTCCATGGCGACAGACTTGGCGATACTTCTTACTACAGAACCAATTTTGCGTTCAAGATTTCGCACTCCTGATTCTCGTGTATAACTCTCGATTACTTTCAAAAGCGCTTCCTTTGAAAATTTAACCTGTGAAGATTTCAATCCATGCTCTGTCAATTGCTTCGGCACAAGATGTTTGATGGCTATCTGAAGTTTTTCCTCAACCGTGTACCCGGTTAATTCAATAATCTCCATGCGATCGCGCAAAGCGGGATGAATGCTATCCAGTGAATTTGCTGTGGCGATAAACAACACCTTGGATAGGTCATATTCCACCTCCAGGTAATTATCACCAAATGTATTATTCTGTTCCGGATCCAGTACTTCCAGCAACGCAGAAGAAGGATCACCACGGAAATCTGATTTTACCTTATCGATTTCATCCAGAATAAAAACAGGATTCGATGACTTTGCTTTTTTGATATTGAACAAAATCTTACCCGGCATGGCACCCACATACGTTTTGCGATGGCCGCGTATTTCCGCTTCGTCATGCACACCACCCAATGACATGCGCACATAGTTGCGGTTAAGAGACTTTGCAATGGATTTTCCAAGTGAAGTCTTTCCAACACCAGGCGGTCCGTATAAACATAATATCGGACCTTTCATATCATTTTTCAACTTGAGCACCGCCAGGTATTCAATGATGCGTGTCTTCACCTTTTCAAGACCGAAATGATCTTTATCAAGAATTTTTCTTGCCTTCTTCAAATCGAAATCATCAACTGTGTATTCATGCCACGGTAAATCGAGCATAAACTCCACATAGTTCATCGCAACCGGAAACTCAGCCGCCTGCGGATTGATGCGCAATAGTTTGTCCAGTTCTTTGTTGAAGTGATCCGCTGCAGCTTTCGGCCATTTTTTTTCTGCCCCACGCTTTCGCAGTTTTTCAATTTCCTTATCGGGCCCATCATAACCCAATTCATCCTGCAAGACTTTTATCTGCTGACGAAGAAAATAATCACGCTGCTGCTGATCAATATCAGTATGCACACGCTTCTGAATCTCATGCTTGATCTCGAGCATCTGAATTTCCTTCAGCATGTATTGCAACAACAAAGTGCCGCGATCAATGATATTATTGGTTTCGAGTATCTTTTGCTTATCGGGCACCTCTACATTTAGATTGGATGCCACGAAGTGAATTAAAAATCCCGTGCTTTGAATGTTATCCAATGCCACCTGTGCTTCCTGTGGAATCTCAGGATTTAATTTTAGTATTTTTGATGCTGCATCTTTCAGAGATTGAACCAGCGCTTTCACTTCCTTGCTTTCAAGATCAATCACAGGCTCTGTCTGCAACTCAATTTTAGCCGTCATGAACGGCTCATCCTGCAGAAATTCGGTTATCGAAAAACGATTCTTTCCCTGTATGATAATGGTTGTGTTGCCATCGGGCAGCACCAGCATTTTGATAATCCGTGCAATGGTGCCAAACCGATAAAGATCTTCCGAATTCGGTTCTTCAGCTTGTTTGTTTTTCTGGGCCACCACACCAATAATCCGATTGCCCTGATAGGCCTTCTTAATCAGTCGAATGGATTTCTGTCTTGTAACCGTGATGGGTATGACCACACCCGGAAACAGAACTGTATTTTTTATGGGTAGAATGGAAAGTTCTTCCGGTAAGTCTTCTGGTTTAAGATCGGATTCCTGTTCGGGATTGATCAACTGAATCATCTCGTCTGAATCTTCTTGAACCATCGGGGATATTGCGAGGGATTTAAACATAGTTATAGAGTGCCAATTTGACACAAAAAAAGGGTGTATCCAATTAATTTTATTTACACATGTCAAGGGTCAATACGTGTGCCATGGTTTTGCTATTGAGCCAGAATTGTGTCAATTTTCCTATGCCTATGAAGATTTCAAATACTTTTAGAAGTACTCCAAAACTCTCCATTCTGTTGCTTTTAGCTACTCTGATCGTAAACTATAGCCAGCTCTACGCTCAAAAAGAAAAGAAAGGTTTCAAAAAAGGTGGCACGATTACCCTAAATGACTCCCTGACCACCTACAGCCAGTCTGACATATTTATTTTTCCAAACGTCAATAAAATCAGCTTCTATTACGATGCTGCCAGTCTGAAGAAAATACAAAACCTTGATAGCGAGGGTAATGAGGAAGCCATGTACACCGCCTTGAAGGATTATGTCAAAAACTTCGGTATCGAAAATTTCAAACAGAACATTGCCATGCTCTGGCGCCTGGCAAAACTATCTGAAAAGTATGGCCCTTCTGGGGAAGCACTCTTACTCTATAAACTGGTTTTAAAACATCATCAGCAAGGACTGGATATCAAAAATATCTATGCTTCGTGGCAGCACCTCGACCCTGACAAAAAAGAGAATTATGTCCCTCTTGATTTTTATTATCAGCTGGTCGACTACAGAAAAGACATCGACACCTTGAGACCACCTAAATCAATTCTCCTCAACATGGGCGATGATATCAATTCGCGAAAGGAAGATTATGGTCCCACCGTGGGGAACACCGATGACTTGATTTTATTCACCTCCAAGAGAAATGAAAAAAGCGATGGTTCCTATAATGAAGATCTGTTTTTCAGTAAACAAATTGATGGAAGATGGTCTGTTGCCGAGCCGTTTATCAACATCAACACGACTTATAATGAAGGCTCAGCCTGCATCAGTGACGATGGGAAATATCTATTTTTCTCACGCTGCAATACTCCGGATGGATTAGGCAACTGCGATTTATTTGTTGCCATGATGAAAGCCGACAGCACGTGGGGTGATATCAAAAACCTGGGAGCAACTATCAACAGCACGGGATGGGATTCTCATCCTTCACTCACACACCGTGGTGACACTTTGTTCTTTGCATCCAATCGTTCCGGAGGTTTTGGTCTTTCCGACATCTGGTTTTCCGTAAAGGATAAAAAGGGTTTATGGCAAAAAGCCCAAAATGCAGGTCCGGTAATTAACACCGTAAACAGTGAAGTGAGCCCATTCTTTCATCATACATTCAATGTCCTGTATTTCAGTTCGAACGGACATCCTTTGAATTTCGGGGAGTTTGATATTTATAAATCAAATAAAGTTAAGAACAGCTGGAGTGAGCCAAAAAATACCGGACCGCTTGTGAATGGTGGCGGCAGTGAATATTATTTCACCATCGATTCCAGATCTGAAAATCTGTATTATGCACGATCGACTCAAGAAGATATAAAAAATCTTGACCTCCATTCGTTTCCCGTGCCAATGGAAGCACAGCCCAATGCGATCACCGCATTGAAGGGAACCCTGAAAGATCCCAGTGGAAATCCAGTGAAAGGAATTGTATCGGTAATTGATCTTGATGAGGGTGTGGAAGTGGCTCCAAAATATCTTCGTGATGATGGAACGTTCGATTTCAGTCTGATCAACAAGCGGAACTACCTGCTGATCATTCAGGGTGATGAGTTCTTTCGTATTGAAGAACTGTTTTTTCTGGATGGGAACCGTGAAATCAATAAGATCGCAGAGCCTATTGAAAGCAAAATCGCATTTCAATCACTGGAATTTGAAAACGGAAAGGCAAACATTCTCGATGCCATGCATGATGACCTGAATAAGCTTGCGGGATTTTTGATCGATCATCCGAAATTCAAATTAAAAATTGCTGGTCATACCGATTCGGCCGGGAAGGAAGAATCGAATCTGCGTTTGTCTCAGTCACGCGCTGACGCGATTAAGGAATATCTTACAGCGAAATTCCTGATTGAATCCGATCGCATTACCGCCATTGGATATGGAAGTTCGAGACCTATTGTACAGGAAGTAACCGATGATCACAAACAACTCAACCGCAGGGTAGAATTTGAGATCATCAAAGAATAATTTCAAACGTTGTGCTTTTTCAGTTAATTATCATATCTACTTTAATACACATGAAATGAGCATAAAGAAGGCTATACCCAACGGTATGTAAATCTGAGCGAACCTGCCTGCCGGCAAAGGCAGGTTCCATGCCTGCGTGCAGGCATGCGACCAAACTTTAAAACATAAATATTAACACATGAAAAACTATATTATCCTTTTGTTCCTGGTGTCAGCATGCTTCGCGCAAGCGCAAACAGAAATCAATCCCAGGGTTAAACCTGATCGTGACAAGGAATTTGTGACCACTGACTTAAATAAAAAATTTCCTGTTTATAAAAAGGTTGCCAGCGATATCTGGTCGTACGCTGAACTCGGCTTTATGGAAACACAAAGCACAACACGGTTACAAGGAGTATTGAGCAGTGAAGGATTCACCATCAAGACCGGTGTGTCTGAAATGCCCACGGCCTTTGTTGCTACCTATGGCAGCGGTGGTCCTGTCATTGGCATTCTTGCAGAGTTTGATGCACTGCCCGGACTTTCACAGGACTCGGTTGCTGAAAGAAAAGTTAAACTTGAAGGTGGACCCGGCCATGCATGCGGGCATCATTTGTTTGGTACTGCCTCGGTGGCCGCTGCGGTTACATTGAAAGACTGGTTGATTAAAAATAAAAAGGCAGGAACCATAAAACTGTTTGGCACCCCAGCCGAAGAAGGTGGCTCTGCCAAAGTGTACATGGTGCGCGATGGTTTGTTTGATGATGTGGATGTAGTATTGCACTGGCATCCGTCAAGCGAAAATGATGCAAGTCCTGAATCCTGTTTATCAATCAAGCAAACCATATTTCGATTTTACGGACGCTCAGCACATGCAGCTGCCGCACCACAGGCAGGTCGCTCTGCACTGGATGGACTGGAAGCCATGAACTATATGGTGAACCTGATGCGCGAACATGTGCCGCAGGAAACACGCATTCATTATGTAATCAACAAAGGTGGCCTGGCCGCGAATGTCGTTCCCGATTATGCAGAAGCTGAATACATGGTGCGGCACCCGGATGCGCGCATGGTTGAAGAAATCTGGAACCGCATTGTAAAAGCCGCTGAGGGTGCTGCCAGTGGCACGGAAACCACGATGAAGTATGAAGTAATTTCTGGCTCGTTCAATCTTGTACCGAACGAAACACTTTCACGACTCATGTACAATAACTTAAAAACGGTGGGTGGCGTAAACTACACACCCGAAGAAGTTGAGTTCGGAAAAAAAATTCAAAGCACACTTACCTTTAAAGTGCCGCCTCTTGAATCAGCAACCCAGGTACAACCTTTCAAAACGGGTGGCTTCTTCCCTGCTTCAACTGATGTGGGTGACATCACCTGGGTAGTGCCCACTGCTGGATTAGGCACAGCCACCTGGGTGCCGGGCGTGCCTGCACACTCATGGCAAGCCGTTGCGACAGGTGGCACAAGTATTGGCTATAAAGCCATGAACAACGCAGCAAAAGTGATTGCCATGACGGGCATCGATATTTTTAACAATCCTGCTGTTATTGGAAAGGCTAAAAAAGAATTAGCCGATTATGTGGGTCCTGATTTCAAATACAAATCGATGATTGGCGATCGCAAGCCTCCTCTTGATTTTAGGAAGGGGAAGTAGTAAACCTATTTAGCACTGGCTGATTCTGTTTCGGTCTGTGTGACACAGACCGAGGTTGAAAAAGTGATTGCCATGACGGGCATCGATATTTTTAGCAACCCTGCTGTTATTGGAAAGGCTAAAAAAGAATTAGCCGATTATGTGGGTCATGATTTCAAAAACAAATCGATGATTGGCGATCGCAAGCCTCCTTGGATTTCAGGAAGGGAAAGTAGTAAACATATTTTGAACTGTATGATTCACTTTCCTTGCGGTGTCTCCGCTTCGGGACTCCGCTACTGCTCAATCTATTCCATTGACTTGTTACTTAATCAATACTCTCAGTTTACCAAAATCTGATTTTTTATAATTATTACCTTTCAATTTGCGTGAAGTCCCCGAGACGGGAGACTCCAATAGGAAAGAAGGGGTATAAATAATTGTTTGTGATAATTTACTGTACTTACAAGTTTAAATCTTTCTTGAAGTCGTGATATGCCGATGAAATTTTTAGGCTTGTTGGTCAGCGACCAACAAGAACTGGGTCTCGCTTTGAAAGAGTATTCGTCAGCTTCTACAGTCCAGAATTATTCTGTTGTTATTTTAGCAGTTAATTCTCTTGGCCAATAGCCAAATGCTTTGTTGCTATGGTCGGCCAACGTAGAAAAATCAATGGTTTCAAAACCGAATGCCTAACCCGAGTGTCCCATCTCCTATGGCATATGTTCTTTCTCCATTTAAGACAGTAGCGCCAAAACTCAATGATATTTTTTTGTAAGAAACCATAAACCCTCCTTCTATCTCAATACCACTCTTTGTCCATGTGTCCCATCGTTTATCAAACCATTGACCATAACCACCTCCAAAATAGGTATGAACAGTAAATCGATTTTTAATATAAATTGGAAGAATTAATCCTGTCGTGATGGAAAATAACTTTGTCTCGCTTGTAGTATTCGCCTCTGAATTATAAATGGTTCCTTCGCCATAGCGGCCGCTCAAATAAGCACCTTTCTTTCCAAGAAATCCAACGCGCAGGCCCAAGGGAGTATATAGCAAGCCTGAATTGGTGGATACAAAATACTTCTCTTTGCAATCCTTACACCGGAACGAACTGAACGCACTATACTTGCTCTTATTCTCTGTTGAGTCTTGAGCAAAACCCGATAAGGAGAATAATCCAAAAAGAACAACCAATGTTAAACTTTTCATAGTTATATTTAATTATGTTGATGGGTAATTTGATTATCTGTCTTGTAACGGTTGACCATGCCACGTATTGTTTTGGTTTGTAGTAATCTATTTAAAAAAACAATAATTAATAGTGAATTTTGTTAATTCCTTCTTTCGTTGAGAGTTTGATTTCTTTTGTGTAGGATGTGTCTAAAAGTTTAATTTGTCCATAAGATTACGATTAACTTTTTGACGGAATTGTATACCGTTTGTGTTTCTTCAGTGGTGCGCTTCCGAAGCCGCGTCCTGTCCCCGACACAAAACGTTGAACGAAGATATAAACTTTGGATTACACGTCACCGCACCATTGAAGAAACATTTTGTTATGCACCTGTGCCCTTTCGCACTGTCCAGATGTTCTTAGTTTTCAATTTACGAGTCTTGATTTTTGAGAACACTTCTACTCCTCCAAGTCGTCCGCGTTGGATTTATTCAATTCGTTGTCACGTCCCACGTAATCGCAACTGTCATACTATTAGGAAAATGATAGATGGAAGAAATATAATAATTGGTATCATAACACCTTTAATTATTTTTGTTGTCCTTTCTTCATGTGTCCAATTTTGAAGCAATGCCTGAAATATAACTTGATTGGAATATCTTAAATGCAATCGAATAAATAGTAGAACTGCTATGATAATCATAATTCCCTTATATGTGTTGGGGGTCAAGGAAGAGTAATTTGTAAACAAGTTCATTACAGTCATAACAATAAATGTCTGATGAAATGCAACCAACAATTTTGCAGTAAATAATGAAGGTTCGTTTTTAAAGCCCTCATACCATCTGTAAATCCGGACTACCAAGTAGTCGTAAAACCTATTCATATTAATTGATCTTAATTCTATTGTCGTCCTTGTCCACGGAGCCGACCCAATTGCTGGCAACGGTTAGTATATGAAAAGTAGGCGATTTCGAAGCACTGAACTTTCAGTTAAGCACAAAGTTTGATACGAGCTAAAAGCCTTTATATTGCTACTGTTTCGCCTATTTTTTATATACATTGTTGGCAATCGTTTTAATTATTCATTTTACCTTGATTGCACGATTTTCCATAGCTTGCTCATCCATTGACAGGATGCTGATGCCTTGGTCATTCTTGTTTGGATTCGATTTTAGGTAATTCATGATCGCTTGCCATTCCTTTATTTCTGCCAGTGAATTTGGGTCGTCATCAGCCATGAAAACCTCATTCTCATCGATAATCCCGTGTGGAGGTAACAGGAAAGGAGTGGATGAATGTTCTGGCAAAGCATCCGTGCGTGAAGTTAGCAACGTCCCATCTTTTTTCTTTGGTGCCAATCTCAAAACACCTTTGGTTGTCTGGGGAATCGATTTGAGAATGAGACCGAAAAACAAATTACAGGATACACTATAGATTTCGGAAGCATCGGTGGAAATACTGATTGTTCGGTATCCGTTGTCTAGGTCTCCCAACTCGATTTGGGTTACCCAATCAAATTTTGGTCTTGTTTCGTCAAATTTAAATCGCATCCCTGAAACTCTTGGGAAGTACTGTCCAGGCAGGTTTGGATTTCCGACTAAGAGGTATTCCAAGCAGTTCTTGATCTCATTTCCAGTCAGGTAAGACACAATCAGCGATCCACCAGCACTCTCATCCCTAACCCCAATGCCTAAAGGAGCTAGGAGGAAAATGTCATATGATGATTGGATGCCTGAAGAGCCTTTTTTCAAGCCTGCACGAACCATGCCTGCAGCATTTAATGCGATATCTGTTTTAGTTGCATAACGAATAGCGTCGGTCATTAAATTTCCTATGGGCAATGATTTTTCAAGATCAAAAAATGTATTGGGCCAGTCCTGGTCAATTACTGCAAGTTGCTCATCGATGGAAAAACCGCGTGGATTGAAGACGACCTTGGAAGTAGCCTCCTTAAAAGCCAACATCTCCAAGGCAAGTTGTGAATCCCCCAGAATAGAGTCATTGACCTCATGAAGTTGATAAGAAGATACTTTCGACTTACCGTTCTCCATCCTGACCACAAGTTCCCCAACAGCCTGACCATAACAACCTGCCTGAACTATGGGAATGCCATTTTCGATGACGGGTTTGTGCATGAAGGTGTGGGTGTGTGCGCCAACGATTATGTCAATCTCCGGAACGGCTTTGGCAAGTTCAATATCATCTCCTTCTGTTATAGCACCTGATTCGGGTTCACGAACACCACCATGACTCATACAAATGACGACTTCGGCTCCTTCTGATCGCAAACGCGCTGCCATTTCTTTGGCAGTTTTTATTGGGTCGGGAAATGTAACTGAGCCAGGATTGATTGTAAATTGGATCGAATCGGGTCCCATGATACCAAACAGCCCAAACCGGATTCCGCCCCTGTCGATAATCTTATGACTGAGCAATATTCCTGACTTTTGAAGTTCTTTAAGTCCGATGAGGTCTGGTGCATTTTGACTCAAATCGGTATTTGCAGCGAGAATTGTGGGTATGTTTCCTGCTTTTTGAGCTCTGGAAATACCCCTTGCAAGGGCGTCTGGCCCTGAATCAAACTCGTGATTTCCGAGAGTCGTTGCGTCAAATCCTGCCAAAGCCAGACATTGGAGTTCAGCACCTGTCTCGGAAAAAGCTCCGCCAAATGGGGTTCCAATTGTGAAGTCCCCAATATCGAGCACTATCACTGGGCCGTCCTTTTCTCTCACACGTTTGCGGTCTGCAATTATGGATGCAATTCGTTCAATGCCTCCAATGGTGCTATCATTGTTCAAAGAATCTGGACTATAGTCTGAGATTGGTCCAACACCTATTAAATTGGAGTGCAGATCATTTGTGTGCAGAATGGTGAATGACTTTACTTTCGAATTAGTGGAAATACAACCAAGTGTTAAACCAGCAACACCAAGAGTACTGGTCGTAATAAATTCTCGTCGATTTAGGCCGCTTTTAATTTTGATAATTCCATTCTTCATTGCTATGCTATTTATTTAGATGTGAGTATTTAAATGTTTGCCAACGTTTGTGTTTCTGCAGTGGTGCCTTTCCGAAGCCGCGTCCTGTCCTTTAGCATTGCAATATAATTCAAAGTATCACCCAAAGCCGTAAATTCTGGAGGTAAACTTAAGGTAACGAAAGCAGAGGTGAACTATCGTCCTGTCAAGGTTAACTACCTATCGTGGGAATTAGTCCTCTGCTTTCTTAATTGAACTTTGCACCAATTAGAATTCTAGGTTCTCAGGCCTACTAAAGGTATTAGTTTAAGTTCAATCGCGTTACCGATAAAACCTCAATCAATATGAAAAAAAAAGGAAATGAAATCAAGTGGTACATCGGCATCGATGTATCGAGCGCAACACTGGATGTGAGCGTATGCGTTACAGGACAAGAAAAAGATCCTGCGCACAAGCGAATCAGCAACAACCAAACCGGTTTCAGGGAAATGATGGATTGGTTCAAGGGTTTATATGTGGAAGCAAAGCAGAGTTGGTTTTGTATGGAGTACACAGGAGTGTACAGTTTGGAGTTGAGTACATTTCTGAGCAAGAAGAAACTAAAACACACGATGTACTCGCCACTGCATATCAAACGCATGATGGGTGTAGTGCGCGGCAAGAACGACAAGGCAGATTCAAGAACCATCGCACGCTTTGCCTACTTATATCGGGATAGTTTAAAGGAAAGTAAAATGGCATCCACCACGCTACTTACCTTGAAAACACTGATCAACTTCAGACATTCAGTGGTGCGCAGAAGAGCCGAGCTCAAGGCCGACTTGCATCGTATTGCACGACTGAGCCGAATAGCCGATGTGACTTATATAACCAAGGGTATCCATCGGGAAATAGAATTTTTAAAAGCAGAAATAAAGCGGGTGGAACTGCAAATCACTAAACTCATTGACAAAGATGAATTGGTAAAAACAAATTATGAGCTGGCAAGAAGTGTCCCAGGTGTGGGGATGATTGTGGCTGCATCGGTAGTAGCACAGACGCGCAACTTCGAAGCGTTTGATACCGCCCGCCAACTGGTGTGCTATGTTGGTTCAGCTCCTTTTGAATATTCATCCGGCACCAGTATCAAAGGAAAAACAAAAACACACCCGATCGCCAACCGGCAACTGAAAGCCCTTCTCACCAACAGTGCTTTTTCCGCTTTAAAATATGACAAGGAAATCAGAGCATACTATGATCGTAAAACAGAAGAAGGAAAAGCGCCAATGAGTGTAATTAATGCTGTGAGGTGCAAACAAATTTATAGGATATTCTCAGTGGTCAAACGGGGCACGCCATTTATTAAAAGAGCTTAAAAGTGAAACTCCAAAATTTACGGCTTTGGGACTTGGATTCTTCTTAGAATTCCCACGAAACGAAAACGTTGAACGAAGATAAAACTTTAAATCAACACGTCACGGCACCATTGCAGAAACATGCTGTTGTGTGCTGCGCTGCTAACAATAAACTTTCTACTTTGATTTAGGTTTTAATTCGTCAAAGCACATAGTCATCAAAAATTCATGATTCCTGTCACTTGTTTCCTTCATTTCTTTTTCAGTCTTAGGCCATACATTTATCGGTGGTGGAAGTTTACCGAAAAAATTAAATGTTTCAATTAGGTCACAAAGAATTTTAGGTCTGGTATTTCCCCAGTCTGCGTCCAATTTGCTTGTAACTTCATCAAATAATTTAGCCCGAATTGTCTCTTCGAAATGTCGTCCCGCATTGTAAAGAAAAGTACAAGTCTCCTTAACAAACTCTACTGGTGGGTTAATAACATTATTTGCTTTTACATCATAGTATTGAAACCTAGGTATGTCAACTTCCCTGACTATTGATCCATTGTGTGCGACACAATGTCTAATTATGGTCAAATCGTAAAGCCGTGAAAAGTCAGATTTATTTATTGGTTCAACGCCAATACAATTAAGGTACAACTCATTCAATTTTATGAAGTCCATCAATTGTGTTGGATCCTTGTCAAGCTGTTTAGATGGCTTGTCTGGATTTTCTTTTTGTCGGACAAGTCTCAATTTATCTATTTGAGGAAAATACCAGTTCAGATTTTCAACGTTTGAAATTCTTACGCCAATGTCTCTAATGAAGTCTTCAAGAGCCACGATGTTCAAAAAAATAACAATTGCTGTCAAGGGTCTTTTATGGATAACAAACTGATCTAGCGCTTCTCTTCTTTGTTCGCGAGTCATGTCACCGTCTCCGAAGTCTGGAAAGTGAAGTAAATCGTCAGCTTGCATATGTCGGTATGCAAAAAGTCCCGGTGCTGTGAATGGTCTCATTACTGTCCACTCAGCAATAGATTGGGACGGGAACTGTACTTTTTCAGGTGTCGTCATATGAAAGCAAAATTTTCCAGCAGCGTTGCACACAGCGTGTGTGTTTGCGCAGTGGGGGCTTATGGAAACCGCGTCCTGTCCACGTGCACAAAACTTTATAAAATAAATATACTTCAAATCAACTCGTCACGCCACCATTGCTCTTAGGTTTACATCTGGCTATAAAGCTTACTAAATTACCTGAAAGAAAGAGGCAACCCATCACCATTGCTAGGTTAAAACCTATTTTGCGAATCAGGCACTCTTTCTTGTTCAGGTAGGCTCACAGCACCAAATAGAATATCAGGATGTCGGTCCTGTTAAGAGTAATAGTGTGTGCGCCTTTTTTATAACAATATAAATATAATCGTAATGGAAAAGAAAGTCATCATCGGAATTGATGTTAGCAAATCCTGGCTCGATGCACATGTATTGCTTATTGGAAGTCAAGAAGGACACGCGCTTCGCATTCACAACACTGTTGTGGGATTTACCAAGCTTATTAAATTTGTTAAGAAGCAAACAGAGGTTAGTAGTGACGACTGGTTGTTTTGCATGGAACACACAGGCGTTTACAGCTATGGACTAAACAGCTTTCTACAAGAAAGGAGTATTGCCCAGACCATGGTAAACGCGCTGGCCATCAAGCGGAGCATGGGTATTATCAGGGGAAAGAATGACAAGGCGGATGCACGGGTAATTGCCCAATATGCGGTACGATTTCAAGACAGTCTACCAGAGTTTCATTTGCCAACGGAGAGCCTTCAAAAGCTCAAAATTCAGCTTTCTCAGCGTGAAAGAATGGTGGACATGAAACGGCAAACAGATCTCGCCATGGAGAGTATGGAAGCATTGCCACAAGATTTTACAAAAGAGGCGCGTATTCAAAACAGGAAATTGATACGTCAATTGCAAACAAACATAGAGCAAATGGATGTGATCATCAGGAATACAATAAAATCTGATATTGAGTTAAAAGAACAAGCCAGATTGATAGAGAGTGTACCTGGTGTTGGACCACAGACCTCAGCGAATATACTGGTAACTACTCAAGGAATGAAGCTGTTCAGTGATAGCCGTAAATATGCTTGCTACTGCGGGGTTGCTCCGTTTGAATATACCAGTGGCAGTCGCTATCGAGGGAAAACGAAGGTTCATTATTTGGCAAACCATAAAATGAAGTCCTTGTTACATATGGCCGCCTTGAATGCCAGTGTCTATAATCCGGAAATTAAACTATACTATGAACGTAAAAAGGCTGAAGGAAAGAACCCCATGAGTATCCTCAACGCGATAAGGTTTAAGTTGATTGACAGAGTTTTTGCCGTTGTGAAAAGAAATGAACTATATGATAAAAACTTCCTAAAAAAGGCTGCTTAGGTATTAGGTTTTACCATAGAATTCGCAAACATTGTGTTGGGCGCTGTTTGGTATTCCAACTTCAATCAATGTCAGTCGCTATCACCCGACTCAAAACTATCTATTTTTTTTCCCTTCCTTCTCAGTCCAAGTTGTCAACGGAGCAAGAAACTTTCTCTTTGGTCCCCAAAATTCTTTTCTTTCTTATTCGTCTGCGTCTGCGAGCTGAGTCCTAGTCCAGGTGTTGTTGAACTGTCCACGTCAATTTATCTATTTGTTCTCTGTCGAGGTGAATCTTGAACGTCCAACGTGTCACTCTCCACGGAGCCTAACCAAATTGCCACCAACGTTTGTGTTTCTGCAGTGGTGCCTTTTCGAAGCCGCGTCCTGTCCCCGAAACAAAAACATTGAACGAAGATAAAACATTAAACCAACTCGTCACGGCACCATTGCAGAAACATTTTGTTGGCAGTAGTGGCCTAGTCCAAGTTTTAATTTGATGGCTGTCTTTCGATCCATTGGAATCCATGAATTGAAAAGTCACCTCGTCCTTTTAATTCTACTTTAATAGATGTCCAATGTGGAAAAGACCTAAAATCTGTCCCTTCGATTGTCATTGTTTTAATATTCGTTTTAATGTTGTCGGGATAAATTTTGAATTCATTATTGGTATTACTTTGAACCACAATTAATGATTTGTCAAGTGGTTGTTTGAATGAATAACTTGTCTCTTGTGGATGGTTCATTATTATGATTACTTTTTTTCTTTCATTCTTTATACTGTCCAATTTGTTCCCGAACATGAAATTAATTTCTAAGCCAGAGTCCTTGTTGTCAAAATCGTAGTCCGGAAAATCTGTTGAAATAAGCTTTGAATTTTCAATTCTAAAATACTTGTCAGCCCAAAAAGTTCCTTTAAGTCCTAAACTCAAAATATCGTTAGCTTCGCTTTCAGTTAGTGAGAATTTAGTAAGATGATTTGTCTCAGGATTTTCGTCTGAGGGTGTCCATGTCAAACAGATAATGTCCAAGTTCTGGTTTTCTGAAAGGCTGTCCTTTGTAACATTTACCAAATAAAACGATGTAAGGACTATAATGACTAGACCTGTCAGAATTGCAAAATGTCTTGGTTTAAATGAACCATGGGAATTTAATAGAATGTAAAAATTGCCTAAAACAGTTCCTGTCAACCAACAGTAAATGATTGGGAAACTGAATGCGCCAATCCATGGGCCAAATATGAACCAAGTTGTATATATAAAAATTACAGCTTGAAGAGCCGAAGTGATTATTGTCAGGAGTAAAGAAACCAATGAATTGAACCGAGAGAAAAGTCGGCTAAGAAGTCCGTATAGGCTTAATGAAATTAGTGAAAAGATTAATGTTATAATTGAAAAGCCTTTTATGTCACCCTTGCCGAATCCGTCATTAGTCACCACGTATGCTACGGCAACCAATGTCGATGCTGTCCAAATAATTAAAGGGTAAGTCAGTCTAAGTAGTCGTTTCAACTTTGTCTGTGTGGTTAATCTTTTTGGCCATTACTGCCAACAATCGGATATATGAAATTATAGCCTATATCCCCTTATTACACTTCCAATATAAACACTTTACGTTATTCCGTACTGAAATATTCAACACAAAAAAGGGCATCTCACCGATGCCCTTTTTGCTTTTTAATTATTATAAAAATCAACTGCCTGTTATCAACTTAGAAATATCATTGTAGAATACAAAGACCATCAACACAAGGAAACCACGAAGAAGTATGAAGTAATTTCTGGCTCGTTCAATCTTGTACCGAACGAAACACTTGCGCGACTCATGTACAATAACTTAAAAACGGTGGGTGGCGTAAACTACACGCCCGAAGAAGTTGAGTTCGGAAAAAAAATTCAAAGCATACTTACCTTTAAAGTGCCGCCTCTTGAATCAGCAACCCAGGTACAACCTTTCAAAACGGGTGGCTTCTTCCCTGCTTCAACTGATGTGGGTGACATCACCTGGGTAGTGCCCACTGCTGGATTAGGCACAGCCACCTGGGTGCCGGGCGTGCCTGCACACTCATGGCAAGCCGTTGCGACAGGTGGCACAAGCATTGGCTATAAAGCCATGAACAACGCAGCAAAAGTGTTTGCCATGACGGGCATCGATATTTTTAACAATCCTGCTGTTATTGGCAAGGCTAAAAAAGAATTAGCCGATTATGTGGGTCCTGATTTCAAATACAAATCGATGATTGGCGATCGCAAGCCTCCTCTGGATTTTTGGAAGGGGAAGTAGTAAACATATTTAGCACTGGCTGATTCTGTTTCGGTCTGTGTGACACAGACCGAGGTTGAGACACCAAACGTTGAACGAAGATAAAACTTTAAACCTTACTCGTCACGGCACCATTGCAGAGGACATTTTGTCGTAGGCACCATCTTGGCGATGTCGACATAAAAATAAATATCCAAGGATTAGTCTTATCATTAAAGCTTAATGTTTAAATACTTTGTTTTTGAGGGAAATGTTGATGGTTCTCCATTTATCAACTCTTCAATCTCTAAAAACTCCTTCTTTAGTTGAAGGACTTTAAAATCTACATCAGGTGGTGTGCATGGAGGTCCGTTTACTGGTTGCACACAAATTCCAAAATCTGTCAAATCAATAATGTTACCAGCCAAAAAAATCCATGTACCTTCTTTTACAGTCTTGCCTATTCCTCCCGGTGCTAAGGCAGAGTAAAAAGCATTCTCACGTGAATAAGTTCCATCGAACTTAAATACTAATGTGGTGCTTTTAAAGACTGAATTTGGACTATATTCATAATACCAGATACCTGATGTGAGCTGATTTTTGTCAATTGCATTCTCGTCATCAGAGCAAGAATTCAGTGTCGTAAACACGAATAGATAAAATGTCAATCTCTTCATCTACTATTTTCTACTTGATTAATCTCAAACTGTTCATGACGAATATCCACAATAAGATATTCCAGCAAGGTCTTTAAGATAAGACAAAGTTAAAATATAAATCCGCTCGCGTAAAAAATTGATTTAAACACAAGAAAGGACATCTCATCGGTGCCCTTTTTCCATTATAAGATTTTGATATGCAACTCAACTGCCTGTTATCAACTTCGCAATATCATTATAGAATACAAAGACCATCAATACAAGTAAGATCGCCATACCCACTTTGATCGAATTCTCAAAGAATTTCTCTGATGGTTCACGGCCACTGATCATCTCATACAGCAGGAACACGACATATCCACCATCCAGTGCAGGGATTGGCAACAGGTTCATAAAGGCAAGTACCATGGATAAAAGTCCGGTCATCCGCCAGAAGCGTTCCCAGTCCCAGGTGCCACCATACGCCTTCGCCATACCAATCGGACCCGACAATGATTTCTTGAATGAAATCTGTCCGGTGAAAATTTTACGGAATGCTTTCAGCTGAACGGCAATGACACCGAATGCCCGCTCTGGTCCGAGCACAAGAGATTGCCCCAGTGAATAGGCAACCGTGCGCTCGCCTTCCTTCGGCACAATCTGACTCGGCACATAAAAACCAATGCCCGGTGCATCTTTAAAATATTCCCTGAATTCCAATACCTGCTCACCGCGTTGCACTTTGAATTGCAGTGTATCACCTTTGAAGTTGCGGGTGACTGCTGTTAATTCATCATGATAGGTGACTGGATTATTCTGCACCTCAACGATGCGATCACCTTTTTGAAGTTTGATCCTGGCAGCAATGGTATTGGGTGACACTTCTTCCACAACAGGAAATCTTCGTGGCAACACAAAATTTACGAAGGCATCCCGCTTATCAAACTTCTCTATAAAATCGGTGGGTATTGAAATGTTAACTTCTTCATTTCCCCGCAACACGGTATAGCTGGAATTCTGGGAAAGAAGAACATCTGCCTTTGACAAGTCATCAAAATATTCAAAATCCTGGCCGTTGATCTTAATGATTTTATCACCGGTTTGTATGCCGATCTGCTGGGCAAGTTCCAGTGCCTGTACGCCACCGTTTTTATTTACAAAGTCATTGAGAATAAACCGGTCACCAAGAAAATAGACAAGCCCGATAAAAATGATAACACCTACAATCACGTTTACAATAATTCCTCCCAGCATCACAATCAATCGCTGCCACGCTGGCTTGGAACGGAATTCCCATGGTTCTGGTGCAGCTTTCATCTGCTCTTTGTCCATGCTCTCGTCTACCATACCGGCAATTTTCACATAGCCTCCCAATGGAAACCATCCTATTCCGTATTCGGTATCTCCCTTTTTAAATTTAACCAGCGAGAAGTTGAGCACGTTGGCCATGGGAAAAAGAAAATCAAAGAAGAGATAAAATTTCTCCACGCGAATATTGAACATGCGGGCTGTTACAAAATGTCCCCACTCGTGCACGGCAATTAAAATCGAAAGGCTCAGCAATAGCTGGGCCGTCATAATCAATCCTTCCATCAGTTTATTAGTTCTTTAGCTTTAATTCTTGTTTCTCTATCCGTAATCACATAATCCTCCAGGGTAGGGCCAGTGATATAATCCATTTTAGCCAGACATCGTTCCACCACATCCGACATTTCCAGAAAACCGATACGGTCCTTAAGAAACTCCGCCACGGCCACCTCGTTGGCTGCATTCAGCACACAAGGCATGTTTCCGCCCCTGGCCAGGGCATCAAACGCGAGCGCAAGATTACGAAAAGTTTCGGTATCGGGCTTCTCAAAAGTAAGTGAGGGGAAATTCACAAAATCAAACCTTGGAAAGCCGCTTTTCAATCGATCGGGGTAAGACATGGCGAATTGAATCGGTAAACGCATATCCGGAAGGCCGAGTTGTGCTTTTATGGAGCCATCTTCAAACTGAATGAGCGAATGCACGATCGATTGAGGATGCACCACTACTTCGACTTGTTCGGTTTTCAGTCCGAAAAGCCATTTCGCTTCAATCACTTCGAGGCCTTTATTCATCAGGGTCGCTGAATCGATGGTCACTTTGGCGCCCATGGTCCAGTTGGGATGCTTCAACGCCTGGGCTTTTGTCACCCGCATTAGTTCATCCCGCTTTTTCCCTCTGAAAGGTCCGCCCGAAGCGGTGAGAATAATTTTTTCGATAGGATTATGAAACTCCCCTACCAGGCACTGAAATATGGCCGAATGCTCTGAATCCACAGGAAATATATTCACCCCTTTCTGTTTTGCCAGCTGGGTGACCAGTTCGCCTGCCACCACCAGGGTCTCTTTATTGGCGAGCGCAATATTTTTTCCGGCCTCAATTGCTTTTAATGTGGGCTTCAATCCTGAATATCCTACCAGCGCTGTAAGCACCAGATCAATGGTATCCATTTGCACAACAGACTCAAGTGCACTCTCACCAGTAAATACTTTAATATGTAAAGGAATCAACGCGTCCTTCACTTTCTGATATGAATCTTCATTGACAATAACTACCGCGTTGGGACTGAATTTCCTGGCCTGCTCAATGAGAAGGTCAGCATTGTTCTGTGCGGTAAGCACCTCTACCTGAAAAGATTCGGGATGAGCTTCAATTACCTCAAGCGCCTGTGTGCCGATACTTCCGGTTGAGCCCAGTATGGCAATGTGTTTTTTAGTTTGATCCAAAGGAAGTCTTTATTATTGATTGATTTAACCCTAACACTTTCATGATGGAATGCAAAAGTGACAAATAGATTGTACTTTTTAAACTTTTCCTTTCAACACCTGAATCAGCCTTACTGTTCAGAATCGATTGAAACATCCCCTACCAAAAAATCCCAGAAAACTATACTCTCAGAAACACATTCTTCTTGTATAGAAAGTACAAAAATGTCCATTTCACCATCACATAGCAGATGGCAAACATCACCACGTTGAACGGATCGCCTGTCAACTGCACCAGCCATTGAAAAATTGCTTCTGTAGTGTACTTCCAGTTAATAAAATGGCCGGACATATAAATCAAAATGGAATTCATGCCGATGACGCTAAAGAAGAATGCCCATCGTTTATATCCGCGCACATCAATCACATAGTAGAAGAATGATAACAAGATCAGGCTTATTCCGCCCACATGAAGTACAAATGAACTCGACCATAGATTTTTATTGATCGGGAAAACCAGGTTCCACACCTGAGCAAGTAAAAGTGAAACGATTCCCATGATCAACAACTGAAGTGCTTTACGTTGCATGGTGAGCGGACTGTTCTTCAACAAATTGCCAGCATAAATTCCCATCAAACCAGTACCGATGGCCGGTATCGTTGAAACCAAACCTTCGGGGTCGTGAATACCGAGATAAAGTTTACCGGGCATGATCAGACGATCAAGATAGGAAGCAAAATTTCCTTCCATCGTTAAATCGCCATTGGCAAAACCCGGTGCTGCATTGAAAAGCAACATCAGCCAGTAACCGATCAGCAATGAACAAAACCAGATAATCTGGCCGCGTTGTTTTGTATACAGGTAGATGATATTCGCAAACATGTATGCCAGTCCGATTCTTCCGAGCACACTTCCAAAACGAATGTCAGCAACCGGGCGAAGTTCGAGACCATTGTTATAAATGATTCCCAGGAGTACCAGTATCAATCCGCGTTTGATTACACGAAACAACAACTCATTCTTTGTTTTTCCTTTCTCCATTTCTTTACCGAGAGAATACGGTGTTGCCACACCCGCCATGAAAAGAAATAACGGAAAGATTAAATCATAAAAATGGAAGCCATGCCAGTCGGGATGAGTAAGCTGCGTTGAGATAGCTTCCATAAATGGCGAACCGGTGATTTTCGCAAGATGATGAAAGATTTCCTCAGCGCCCATAATCCAGAACATGTCAAATCCTCTGAGCGCATCGAGGGAATACAGCCTGCTGGTTGGAATAGTTGGTGCCAATGTAGTAGTGCTTAAGATTCGGGTTGAGCGGCAATGGAAATTTCAATTTCCTCCGCATTTGGTAACGCCTGATACAAAATGTAAAAACCTTTTTTATCCGATGTCTAGCGCAAGGGTTACTGTATTTGCTCCCTGCTTCACCAGTACATTTTTCCAATCAGGGTCAACATACGTTTTTAATGTTAATGGATAATTATATAATTCAGGATCAAGGGAATGCTTAACGCTGACAACAATTTTTCCATCCTTATCTGCCGCATTCAAGGTAGCGTTCATCCTCTGCCTCATGTATTTTGTTACATCCCGGAAAGGAGCTATCCATAGATTATCCTCATGTCGCTTCATGTAACTGAAATATTCCTGCAACTCTTGGTGAGGCTTTGCTTCCCAGCCCACACCATCCACACCATGAAACGTTAACACCAGCCAAACGTTATCATGTACCAGTAAAGTATCTACGTAGGATTTCATCAACTCTACGGATGTCTTTTTCAACGGCCCTCTCTGAAATTGAACATACTCTTTATCAGATGACGCTGGTGTCTTTTCGCTCCACCGGTTAATCTCTTCCAGGAATTTTTCCGGCATCCGGTTTCGCAATGCAGGATGGATTTTATAGGCGTATTCCATGACCCGTTCATTTTCTGTTCCGAACGGACACTCTGCAGAAAATGTATGCTCTGCGCCCAGGTGATTAAATATTTCTTCTTTACCCTTTTCAATTTCATACAACAGGTTGGCTTCATCCAGCACTGCGAGCCTTGGATGAGAAATAGTATGATTGCCAAACTCATGTCCTTGCGCTGCAAATTCCTTAATCTCATCCCACGTGATATGATCTCCGGTAAGCAAAACCGGCCTCACTTCCCGCAAGGATTTTTTTGTTTTTCTGGCTGCTGCAAAAGCTTCATCAACTTTAGCGATAGATTCAGAAATCTTACCCGTTTCATAAAGTGAACCTGCACTGTTGTGAAGTTCCACGGCATTTTCAACATCCAGAAAACGAACTGCCGAAGCCCGCTCAAATAAATTTTCCTCAGTAGTGGGTATGCGGCCAGACTCCTCAATGATTTCTGCAATCGGCCTTCCTATAAACTTAGGAGGAAACTGAGATCCCGGAATGTCTGTCGTATTAATATAAAAGGTGCCCTTGATCCCAAGGTTATTCATGATGGGCAATGCCTGACGAAACTGATTGATACTCGCATCATCAAAGGTTATGGAAATCGCTCCTTGCTTGTCATCCTGCCATGTGGTGATCAGTGTTTCACTTTTGAAATCCGAGCATGACGTGATCAGCATAAACATACCTGAGACAATACCAAACATCCTGAACATACGATGATTCAATTTTAGTTATAATTCAGAAACCAGGAAGACACACTCGTTGCTACTATTTAACAGACAAATCCTTGATCCGGATATTCTTAAACTTAACAACAGAACCATGACCCAGGAAACCAATATGACCAGTATGACGATTCAAGCCAGGGTGATCTTTATGATCTAATGTCCCATTCTTTGTTGCTTTCTTTAAATCACCTTCCAGGATTACCGTTCCGTTAAGTGTGACTTTTATATAATCTCCTTTCACATAAACTTCTTCCTGATTCCATTCACCTGTAGGTTTCAGATAGCCTCGTTTTGCAGGCATGATTCCGTACACTGATCCATGATATTGATAAACCTCCAACTTTGAATAGACGGGCGCATCATTATCGAGTATTTGAATTTCTTTTCCTACATAAGCGGCATCACCTTCCAATGGAGCATGAATGCCCAGACCATTATTTGCCCCTGGTGTAAGTTGAAATTCAAATCTGAAAATGAAGTCTGAATATTCTTTTTCGGTGAACAGATTTCCCTTACCTCCCCGGTTCGGATAAATGGCAATGGTATTATCCTCAATAATGTAATCGGTTTTGTTGCCGATCCACTTATCAAGGTCTTTTCCACCAAACAATACATCAAAGCCTTGTTCCTTCTCTTCCTTTGAGAGTTCATAGGATTTCGTTCCAAGTTCTTTTACATAAATATTTCTGAAAGCAAGGTCAGTGCCGTGTGCCTGCAACTCAATGGCTTCTTCTGAAAAAATCGGAAGAGCTCTGTCCCAGTAATTTTCAAGCACAACATCGTCAACCACCAGCACACCATTCAGGTATACGGTGACGCGATCGCCAGTCATTTTTATGTAGAATGTGTTCCATTCACCAATAGGATTATCGGCAACTACCAATGGTGTACTTCTTCCTTTTTGATTATTGTATAATCCACCAGAGCCCACCTGTGCACCGTCTTGCACGCGTGAGATATCCCAGATCTGAATCTGTGGAGATCCACGTAAGTAAATTCCGCTGTCACCATTCCTGGAAATCCTCCAGTCGACAATCATTTCAAAATCACCGTAAGGGCGAGTGGTACATAGATTTGCCCCGTCTCCCTGAAACACAATCATTCCGTCTTTCACACTCCAGTTATTCTTCACTTTTGCATTGGCTTCAGCTTGCTTCTTTGCAAGTACTTCCCTGGTCATTTTTGCACGTGCAATCGGATTCTCAACCAGCCCTTGCCAGCCCGTTAAATCTTTTCCGTTAAAGATCGATTCATATCCTTTTGTAAAAGGAAGACTTTCCAGATACGTGAGAATATCGATGCGCTCATACTGGCTGTCGGCACCGGTTAACTTATCAAGCATGCGCTCGAGTGTGTTGCGCACTTCAATGCCGGTGAGACCTGGTTTGGCATCTGAAGTAGGCAACGCGATTTGCATGGCCGAACGACTTGCCGCACTGCTCAATTCCTGATCATCCAGATAGTTTGCAACAAACATCAGCGACAAAAATGTTCTCACATTGCCTGCGGCCCTGATGATAGCAATCTTCTCATTTTTATCCGAAGCCCGTGTCATTCCTTCACGCAACATCAAAAGTTTCTGATCATCTGGCCACGAAGATTTTCCTGTCTGTGAAATAAATGCCTGAAGTGCCTGCGCATGAAATTTCTTTAAACTCTCATCTTTTCTTATCGCCAGTAAAGTTCTTACCGCATCATGATTTTGCCAGTTCTTAAGTGCATCAAAAGCAACTTCCTTTTCGCTTTCAGTTCCATGATGAAAAGCAGTAACCACTTTATCCAATGCACCATTATCATTCAAATAAGGAAGTACCGGAAGCAGTTTGACTTTTTGAGTCGGATAAGCTTCGTTGATTAATGAAGGTGCATTTGGATCCAGTGCTGAAATAATGGCTGACTGAATTGCCTTTATAGCTTTATCATTTTCTGCAGCCGCCAGCATCTTTAAAAGATTGCCGATATTATTTCCTGATGATACATTGGGCAATGCACCCAAGGCAGCATCCTTTACCGATGCATCATTCGATGTGGTCTGTTTTGCCACTACATCAAAATAATTTGTTGCTCTCCGCACAGCCAGTATTTGCAATAATGCCACTTTATTTTTTGACTGGGCTGCTTCAAGTTTTTGGGTTATCAAAGCATCCGTATCCTTATCGGCTACCTGAAGCAGTGCTGTTTTAGCTGCCTCAATTTCGATGGGATCGGTTGACCGCAACAGATAATCCAGCAATGCAGGTGTAAACTTTTTATTTCTCTGGGATGCGATTTCAGAAGCAGCAACCATTCTTGTTGACTGACCGGCTAAAGAAAGCGCAGGAACCAGCATGGATTCTGCAAAGCCATCATTCCGGTTAGCCTTCGCCAGCATCGACAAGATATCTGCCTGTGCAGATCCGGTTGATTTCTTATACTCTTTTTGCCATAGTTTAAGTGCTGCCGGTGTGCCTGCCGATGAAACAGCAACCTTCAAAACTTCCTTCCGATACTCATCATCAAAGCGGCTGCGTTCCTTTATCAGTATAGCCACTGATTTTTCTGCCTCCACTTTTGTTAACGCTTTTAATGCAGCCAGTCTGAAATGTTGCTGCGAAACATCGGTGGTATTATCCAGCAATGTCTTACTGATTTCTTTAACCAGCACAGTATTGCCTTTGATTGTCATCTGATGCAGATACTCAATCAATGCAGTAGTTGCTTCTGTGGGATCATTTTTGAAACCAACATTTTTCGACTGCTGTAACAATACATTATATGAAGTGGCATCTGCCATTAACGCGATGGTCCATAACGCCTGTTTTTTTAGTAATGCATTGTCGCTCGAAGCGAATGTCGTGACCGAAGCCAGCGCAGGCTGGTATTTTAATTCCCCGATTGCCTTAATCAATCTCACTTGCGTGGATGCTGATTGGCTGGGAAGCGCATTCATTATGGCCTTCCGCGCATCTTCAGTTCCAATAGATACCAGTGTTGAAATTGCCGGATCAAAGGATTCTTTGTCACCGATATATTCTTTAAGAACTGCCACCGATTCATTTGAACCAACCACTTTCAAATTATCCATGAAGTACGCTTTTACCTCTGTGTTGGTAGCCTTCTTCAATGCAGCAAGATAAGCCCGTTCAATTTTTGCTTTATGCTCTTTCGTAGTTGCATAGTGTGTAAGGAGTGATACTGCATAACGGGAAGGTATTCCTTCTTCAATACCATTAGGCTGCACACCATCAGTAACCAACATTAAACCTTCGTCTCCGAGATTAACAAGATCCTGAAAAACCCGTGCAGCCTGCTGGTTGTCGCTGGCCGGCAGCAAGGCCAATGCATCAGCCACCTTTGTTTTAACGAGGCGTTGATCCTGAGCCACAAGAAACAGTGGTGCAAGAATCAACAACAAAAAAATTATATGTGATATTTTATTTATTTTCATTTCAATATAGTCTTAAGTGGTGATTAGATTTTCCAAAGGCCTCTCATCGGTTGATTGATCAGACGGTTGGCAGCTTCATCGTTGATGAACTCTTGCTTAACCGGATCGAAATCCAGGGATCTGCCAAGTTGAAGTGCGATCTTACCCATATTGACAATCGTTGATGAACGATGTCCGTTCACCTCATTCAATCCGAATTTTTTACGGCTTCTTACAGATTCAGAAAAAACGGTCATCTGTGGTTCCGGATCAGGGAACGTATCGATCACTTTCAGGATATTGGGTATATCGGATTTAAAACCACGGTAAATTTTTCCGTTTGGTCCTTCTATGTAAGGCACACTGGTGTCCTTGTTTTCACCATCAAGAATAATCTTACAACCATCGGCATAGGTAAACTCAATGCGTTTCCAGGTACCAACGGCATCATCGTGTTGCTGCGGACAGTCAACATCAACCCGTATCGGGCTGGTGTTGTCTTTTCCTAAAATATATTGCACCGGATCAATATAGTGTTGTCCCATATCGCCTAGACCTCCTCCATCATAATCCCAGTAACCTCTGAAGGTGCCATGCACGCGGTGCGGATTATAGGGTTTATATTGTGCAGGGCCAAGCCACATTTCATAATCAAGTTCCTGCGGCACAGGCATTGGATCAAGATCTGTTTTTCCCACCCAATAGAACTTCCAGTTAAAACCAGTTACACCGCTGATCGTTACTTTTAATGGCCATCCTAAAATACCGCTGTCCACGGCCTTCTTCAATGGTTTGACCTCCGTGCCAAGCCCGTAGAAATTATCATACAATCGAAACCAGGTATTTAGTCTGAACATGCGACCATATTGCTCCATGGCTTCCACTACGCGCTTGCCTTCTCCAATGGTTCGCGTCATGGGCTTTTCGCACCACACATCTTTGCCCGCCTGTGCAGCCATCACCGACATAATGCCATGCCAATGAGGAGGAGTAGCAATATGAACAATATCAATATCGGGTTGGGCCAGCAACTCCCTGAAGTCGGAGTAGCCACGCACATTTCCACCAGCAAGTGCTATGGCGTCTTTAAGATGGGTCTTATCAACATCGCACATGGCCAGCAATTTTGTGCCTTCATATTCAATGTGACCACGGCCCATGCCGCCAACACCTATGATTGCTTTGGTGAGTGTATCACTGGGTGCCAGAAAACCTTTGCCACCTAATACATGGCGGGGCACAATGGCAAAAGCACCCAGTACAAGTGCCGACTTTTTTATAAAGTCCCTGCGTGAACTATTCTCTGAACTGATGATTTTGTTTTTTTTCATTCCCATGGAATTATGAATGGATGGTAAGTTTATTTTTAATGAATGATGTATGATTTATTAGGCACATGATGAAACATAATGAAAGCAAAGCCATTTGAAAAAAGCCGGTTTCAATGTACTTATTTAATTGCTAAAATTTTACCGTCTTACATGTCCGGTAATTTTTTATCCTGATCAGGATTTTAGCTTTAACAACTCACTGGCAATCTTTCTGTCATTGGCGAGTCGGGGCACTTTATTCTGTCCGCCCAGTTTACCTTGTGATTTCATAAAGTCAATGAAAGCATTCTTGCGAAGCGGGGCAATAATAAGTGTGCGTAAGATATTGCCAGAAATCAAATCATCGTAATAAACATTCAATCCGCGAAGTTGATTATCCAGTTCCAGCGAAAATGCTGTAAGATCTTCTGGAGGACTGGCAAACTCAATAAGCCATTCGTGGTGCGGCATTCCTTCGGCTGGTGCCACATTGGGTGCTACTGTAAATTCCACCAGTTCCACTTCCGGATATTTCTGCATGGTGAATTTCATGGCTTTCTCCACTTCCTCGCCAATCACATGCTCACCGAAAGCAGAAATAAAATGTTTGATCCTTCCGCTCACGACAATGCGATACGGATTTTTTGAAACAAACTTCACGGTATCGCCAATGGAATATCCCCAAAGGCCGGCATTACTGTTGATGATGACTGCGTAATTTTTTCCAAGCTCCACTTCTTCTATTGACAGTCTGCGCGGATTGTCATTGAAATATTCATCGGTAGGAATGAATTCAAAAAATATTCCTGAGTTTAACAATAAGAGCAACCCTTCGGCACGTTGCGAACCGTGCCTTCCGGCAGGCAGGTCCTGGTAAGCAATAAATCCTTCCGAAGCCGGGTAGGTTTCTATTGAGTCAATTTCTTTTCCAATCGTCTCAAACAATCTGGCGCGATAGGGTTCAAAGTTGACACCGCCATAGACAAACATCGAAAAGTTAGGGAACACATCTTTCACTTTTTTGCCGGTGCGTGCCACGATCCGGTCAAAATACATTTGCGCCCACGGAGGAATGCCCGAGATCAGGGTCATGTCTTCATGTATTGTTTCGTCTATGATTTTATCCAGTTTCGTTTCCCAGTCGTCAATGCAATTGGTGGCGTAACTGGGCTTTTGATTGGTGCGCAGATATCCGGGCACGTGGTGATTTACTATGCCTGAAAGTCTTCCTGTTTTTATTCCGGCTTTCTCATCAAGTTCAGGGCTGCCCGACAGAAATATCAAGCCGCCATCTAAAAAAGATGCATTACCCGTTTCATGAACATAACTTAACAATGCATTGCGTGCACTGTTGATGTGATTGGGAACAGACTCTTTCGTGATGGGAATATACTTTGTACCTGAGGTGGTTCCAGATGTCTTTGCGAAATAGGCAGGCTTCCCTTTCCAGAGAATATCAGATTCACCATGCAATACCTTTTCAACGTAAGGCCTCAGTTCTTCATAATCCCGGATGGGTACTTGCTTAATAAAATCTTCGTGGGTCCGGATGGATTCAAAGCCATGATCTTTTCCGAAAAGGGTGGATTTCCCTCCTTCGATCAACTGATTGAATACCCTATTTTGAAACTGAACCGGCTTAAGCGACCATTCCTTTGTTTCCTTTGCGATATAAGCCGCGAAGGGTTTTGCAAGCACCGAACGAATACCCATAGAATGTAAAAATAAGGCTATACGACTGACGCTGCAAACTGTAAAAGATGCTGACAAACCTTCCGGTTTTTATATCTGGGACAATTTTTGAGTTACCGGAAGATGTTCAGATGAAGTAACATCTGCGTGTTTCGAGCGTTGGAATACTAAAATTCAGATTTATGAATATGCTAAAGACTTTGGTTGTTGGATTTATTGCCGGGTTGGCCGGAGCTTATACATTTTTCTCTTATCAGGAAGAAAAAGAATCGCGCCAGCAAAAGGAAAAACAATATCAGGTATCCGACTTTAAACCCTCTGAAGTTTACAGACCGAATATCCTGGAGTCAAGCGAGGTAGAAAATAATGCTCCTGAAGCAGCGGATTTCAGTCTTGCTGCGAGAAAGGCAACTCCGAGTGTCGTTTATATCAACAGTATTTCACAAGGCAGTGCTGCCTACTCGTATTGGGACCTCCTATTTGGTGGTGGCGGTTCGCAAACACAGGTTAGCAGCGGATCGGGCGTAATATTTTCATCCGATGGCTACATCGTAACCAACAATCACGTAGTTGAAACAGCCGAAAGAATCCAGGTATTATATAATAAGAAATCCTACGATGCCGAATTGATTGGCACCGATCCATCCACCGACCTGGCCGTATTAAAAATTAAAGAAACCAACCTGCCGGCCATTACGATAGGAAGTTCAAAAAATCTTATGGTGGGTGAGTGGGTAGTGGCGGTAGGTAATCCGTTCTCCCTTTCATCCACAGTAACAGCAGGAATAGTCAGCGCGAAGGGTCGTAAAATAAATATTGTAGACGCGCGCTTTCCCATTGAATCATTCATTCAAACCGATGCCGCCATTAACCCTGGCAATAGTGGTGGAGCACTCGTGAATAAAGACGGTGATCTGATTGGAATAAATACTGCCATACTTTCACGCACAGGATCATACACCGGCTACGCTTTTGCGGTTCCGATTGACATTGCCAGAAAAGTAGTTGATGATTTGATTAAACATGGCGCTCCGCAAAAAGCAATTTTTGGTGGTAAGGTGATCGAGTACGATTATCAGAATGCACAGAAATATGGCCTTAATGCCGATGTAAAAGAATTTAAAGGTGTGCTTATCGGAAAGGTAGATCGTTCAGGAGCAGCCAATGATTCAGGATTGCAGGAAGGCGATATCATCACGAAAGTAAATAACATAGAAATCAACAGTGAAAGCGCTTTTGAAGAAGAGTTGAGCTATCGTTATCCTGGTGACAAAATTACGATCACTTTTACGCGAAATAACAAACAAGCCACAACCGAATTGACGCTGCTCAATAAGAATGGAGATACCCGTCTTGTGAAACGTCAAATCTATGTGGACAATAGTATTGGCGCAAGCCTGGAAGCTGTAGATTACGGTGTGAGAATTTTCAAAATCAAAGATGGGATTTTTAAAAAGCTTGGCTTGCAGGAAAATTTCACCATTGTGTACATCAACCGGCAGCGTGTGAAAGACCCTCAGGATGTGATCGATTTCTTCAATAAATATAAAGGCCGCGTGTATCTCGTAGGTATCAACAGCGCGAAACAAGAGGTTCCGATTTCATTCTACCTGCAATAAAAAGTAGGCAAAAATCAGGTGGCAGTAGGCAAGTGTGTTTGTACTAATTAGACTCGTTCATTGATACACCTTGAAAGTATCAGATTCTCTCCGATAAAAAATATGGACAAGGTTGCCAGCAGTGATAGCGGGCACACTGCTTTTGTGAAATTAGTTGGAACCCGTCATGCGGGTCTTGAACTTCTTGGTAAGATCTTCCACGCTGTTTTTAAAATTCGCATCGGTTTTCATCATGTCTTCCACTGACTCGAGTGCATGAATAACCGTGCTGTGATCGCGGCCACCGAAGTTCTCTCCGATTAAAGCAAGTGTAAGTTGGGTATAGCGCTTGCAAAAATACATCGCCACCTGGCGTGGTATTACAATTTCACGCTTCTTCACTTTGCTCTTCATCTGGTCAAGGCTTACCTTGAAATAATCGGCCACCGTCTTTTGAATAAAGTCAACGCTTACATCAGCCTGAATTTCCTTCACAATATTTTTCAACACCTCTTTGGCTAACTCAAGATCGATATCTTTTTTAAGCAAGGTGGCATGAAAAAGCAGTGAGTTCAGCACACCTTCCATATCACGAAGGTTCGTATCAACACTATAAGCAAGGTATTCGGCAACTTCCGTTGGAATTTCAATTCCATCAGATTGCATCTTGTTGTGAATGATCGCCAGCTTGGTTTCAAAATCAGGTTCTTGAAGATCGGCAGTAAGTCCCCATTTAAAGCGCGAAAGCAATCGTTCCTGAAATCCTTTCAGATCGCGCGGAGGGCAATCGCTGGTCATGATAATCTGCTTGCCTGATTGATGAAGCTGATTGAAGATATGGAAAAACATTTCCTGAGTTTTCTCACGCCCTGCAAGAAACTGAACATCATCGAGAATCAGTAAATCAACCTGCAGATAATAATTCTGAAACTCCTGTATTTTATGATTTTGAAGAGCATTCAAAAACTGACTCGTGAAATCATTCTGATCGATATACAAAACAATCTTCTCAGGAAGGTTTCTCTTTATTTCGTTGCCGATGGCCTGAACAAGGTGTGTTTTACCTACACCTACTCCACCATAAAGCATCAACGGATTAAACGATGTTACGCCAGGCTTCTTCGCAACAGCGACACCTGCAGAGCGGGCAAGACGATTACAATCACCTTCTACAAAATTACCGAACGTATAACTGGGATTCAGCCTTGAATTAACTGTTTGCGGATTAAGCGCTTTAAAACTAAATGGTGAATAATCTTCATGAGGTGTATTTCCATTGGTTGCCTGGAACGGATATCGCTTCGTTCCGTTTCCGTTGGGGTAATTCACCATCAATGGAGGGTTCTTGTGATTCCCACTGTCAACAATAACCGAATACTCAAGTCTGCCGTTGGGGCCCATTACCTGATGAATTGCCTTTTTTAACACAGGAACATAATGCTCTTCAAGCCATTCATAAAAGAACTGTGAAGGAACTTGTATCGTAAGCACATCAGCGTCACTTTTAAGAGGACTAATCGGTTTGAACCAGGTGTTGAAATTTTGCTCGTCAACTTCTTGTCGGATTACTCCGAGACAATCACTCCATACGGTTGCACAGTCAACTACCATTTAAAAAAGCTTGCGATTTGCGTGAAAAATCCTCTTATTTTTTTGGGAGGGAGACAAAGGTGTAAAAAAATTGAAGAACAAAAAAACAAAAATCAGCCTTGATTATTCAGATTTTTTTTTGAGTATGAAACATGAGTAAAATCATAAAATAATTGCATTACTCACAACTAAAATTCAACTTGAATGCGCTATTTCAATCGAATTCATGATATCTGGAGGATCTGAAAAAAAAACCAACTTTCCCTTTGATTTTCCATCTTATGAAGACTGGCTTGCTGTGGCACGTCAGGAACTGGAAGGGGCCGATCCGATTAAAAAATTAAGTATTAAAAAAGGTAATCTTGAGATTCTTCCTTTTTATTCAGCACCACTGAAAGAATCGGTAGAATATTCTGTGCTAAAGCCATCTTCCAATCCGTATCTCGGTGCAAGAAGCTGGATGAACACCCCAAAGATTCTGGTATCGGATGAAAAAAAAGCAAATGAAATTGCCCTTGAATATTTAAACTCAGGAGCGGAAGGTATTTTGTTCGATTGTCTTTCAGAAGAAATAGACCCGGTAATACTATTAGATAAAATCAGTCTTGCCGATTGCAACATTTCATTTCTGGTAAATGAAGCCGCTGAAAAGTGGCTGCAGGATTTTCAGCTTTTTGCAGAAAGTAATTTTAATAAAGACCAAATAAAGGGTTGCGTTTTCTGGCGAAGCATGCCCAATAATTATGCCGACATCGCACAACGTTTTTCGCCATGGACACAATTCTACTCATTGGGAATTATTGTTGAGCAGCAAGAAGATATAACTGATGATATAGCAAAGACACTTCATACAGTTGTCCAGCTTATGGATACCTTTTCAGAAGAAAAAAACAATGCTCAGATCATTCTCAATCAAATTTCGTTTTCAGTTTCAACAAGCACTGATTTTTTTCTTGAAATAGCGAAGCTAAAATCATTACGGAATTTATGGTATCAGATCAGAGGTGCCTATGAATTAAAAAATGATAAACCTCTGCACATTCACGCAAACTCAACCGCCTGGATTAAAGATTCATTTCAACCTCACGGTAATATGATCAAGTCAACTGCATCAGCCATGGCATCCATTGCAGGTGGTTGTGATAGTCTGACGGTAGAACCGGAAGATCCTACCCATGAAACCATGAGTCGCATTGCAAGGAATGTTTCATCCATCCTGCGCGAAGAATCGCATTTCTCAAAAATAGCTGATCCTACTGCAGGATCGTACTATATCGATGCTATAACTGATCAACTTTCTGAAAAAGCGTGGAGTAAATTTCAATCACTGATGAAATGATGAAGCCCAACTTTTCAAAAATAAAATTCAATCAGTTCAAGGCTGAAGAAAATGCCGGACATCATGAACCGTGGACTTCACCTGAAAAAATTGAAATTAAACCTGAACTGACTTTTGATGATATTAAAGATAATTCAATAAAGTATTTCTCTGCAGGCATTCCTCCTTACCTCCGTGGCCCCTATGCTACCATGTACACGGTTCGTCCATGGACAATCCGGCAGTATGCAGGTTTTTCTACCGCAAAAGAATCAAATGAATTCTACAGAAAAAATCTTGCTGCAGGTCAGAAAGGATTATCTGTTGCCTTTGATCTTGCTACACATAGAGGATATGATTCCGATCATCCACGTGTAACAGGCGATGTTGGCAAAGCAGGAGTTGCCATCGACTCGGTGCTGGATATGAAAATATTATTTGATCAGATTCCGCTGGATAAAATGTCTGTGTCGATGACGATGAATGGAGCCGTGCTTCCTATCATGGCATTTTACATTGTAGCGGCAGAAGAACAAGGTGTGAAACCACATCAACTCAATGGCACCATTCAAAATGACATTCTGAAAGAGTTCATGGTGCGCAATACGTACATCTATCCGCCTGCTCCTTCCATGCGCATTGTATCAGATATCTTTTCATACTGCTCAAGGCACATGCCTAAGTTCAACAGCATCAGCATCAGCGGCTATCACATGCATGAAGCAGGTGCTCCGGCTCATATTGAACTGGCCTATACATTAGCCGATGGTCTCGAATATATCCGGGCCGGATTAAAGGCAGGAATTGCCATCGATGATTTTGCACCACGACTTTCATTCTTCTGGGGGATTGGCATGAATTTCTTTATGGAGATTGCCAAGATGCGCGCAGGCCGTGTGTTGTGGGCAAAAATGGTTCAATCCTTTCAGCCAGAAAATTCAAAGTCGATGGCATTGCGCACCCATTGTCAGACTTCAGGCTGGAGTTTGACTGCGCAGGATCCGTATAATAATGTTGCACGCACAACCATTGAAGCTATGGCTGCGGTTTTAGGAGGAACACAATCCCTGCACACCAATTCACTGGATGAAGCCATTGCTCTTCCTACTGATTTTTCAGCACGCATTGCACGCAACACGCAATTATTTATTCAAAAAGAAACGGGCATTACGCAAGTAGTCGATCCACTTGGTGGTTCTTTCTATGTAGAGTATTTAACAGAGCAACTGGTTAACAAAGCGTGGGCGCTTATTGAAGAAGTGGAAGAACTGGGTGGTATGACCCGTGCTATTGAAAGCGGCATTCCCAAGATGCGCATTGAAGAAGCCGCTGCAGCCAAGCAAGCAAGAATTGATTCAGGACGGGATGTTATTGTGGGAGTTAATCGTTATAAGTCCAGCGAAGTTCCGGATTTTGAAATTCTTGAAGTTGACAATACAGCAGTACGCAAAGAACAAATTGAAAAACTGGAACAACTAAAAAAAGAAAGAAACCAGCAGGAAGTCAGTACTGCACTAATCGCCATTGAAGAAGCTGCAAAGAATGGCAGCGGGAATTTACTGGAACTTGCTATTGATGCAGCGCGACATCGCGCAACCCTTGGTGAAATATCAATGGCACTGGAAAAAGTTTTCGGCCGCTACAAGGCAACCATCAGATCAATTTCAGGTGTATATTCGGGTGAAATGAAAAATCAAAAAGAACTGGATGAAGTTCGTGCCCTCTCCGATCGTTTTGCTCAACTCGATGGACGAAGGCCGCGGATACTGATCGCAAAAATGGGGCAAGACGGACATGACCGTGGTGCAAAAGTGATTGCTACCGGTTTTGCAGATTTAGGTTTTGATGTTGACATAGGACCACTTTTTCAAACGCCAGATGAAGTGGCAAAACAGGCAGCAGAAAATGACGTGCACGTGATTGGTGCTTCAAGCCTTGCTGCAGGACATAAAACATTGATTCCGCAACTTATCAGTGAATTGAAAAAACTGGGAAGGCCAGACATCAAGGTTGTAGCCGGTGGAGTAATTCCAACTCAGGATTATGATTTTCTTTACAACAAGGGTGTTATGGGAATATTCGGGCCCGGTACACCCGTTTCGGAATCAGCAAAAAAAATTCTTTTGAATCTTTTGGACGAATAACCGGCCTGTTTCCTATGAAACGGTAATGTCAGTTAAACATTGCTTAACGGTATCCATACCTTGAAATTCAAATGTGGCATCAGCCAAAAGAATTGACTAATTTTAAAATGGAAAAATTTACGCTTATGAAACATGTCCATTTCCTGTTCTTAATCATCTTTTTCAGCTATAGCGATGCAATTAGTCAAAGCAAGTATGATAAAATGCTTAAGGACGCAGAAACCAGTTATGAACTCGGAGATTATGCCAAGGCACTTGGCTCGCTGGAAAGCTTCAAGAAAAAAGCTTTTAAAAAACTTGGCAAGCAGAGCGCATATACACCTACCTATTATTTACTTCATGCAAAATATAGTCTGGCATCGGGTTACATTTCAGAATTTGAGGCAAGTCTGTATACTGCCATAAGTTCAAGTATTTCCATTAATCAGGAGAGCAGCCTGGAACATGTAATCATTTTGATTGGTGGCGCGGAATTACACAATATGAATGGCTCCTATCTGGACGCAAGAAATTATTTAACCAATGCCAAAAAGCTATTTGAAACAAGCGCTCACATTTCGGATGTGATAAAAGCACAATGGAGCCTGGCAGATGCCGAAACACTAACCGGACAGGGATACTACAGTGAAGCTATTGAAATACTTAAAGAGCAAGAGAAATTCTATGTTGGCCGGGCCGTTAAGCAGGAAACGTTTGTCGATAAGAGTGGAAATCTCAGCAGTAGAAAATTGCCAGAGCCTGAGATTGCAGCGAGGTATAATGAATATGCGCGACTTTTAACGCTACTCGGCAACGCCTATGGCAAACAGGGAAATCTGAAAAGCTCTGATTCAGTATTTGTATTTGCTGCCAACTGGATTAAGCGATATATGGGAGAATCAACCATCGCATATGTTAATAATCAATTTCTCAATGCCAATATTCTTATAGAAAACGGAAATGAAAAATTACCGAAAGAACTTACCTACAGCAATACATTAAGTATTCTTAAAGCAAAACATAAGCCCGCACACTATCTGGCGATGGGCATTTTTGAAGAAACAATCAAACAATTGCAACGAGATGACCGGTCAGCAGCCTTATTCAATACAAAACTTGAATATGAAAAAATGATCAACAAGAATTACAAACCATCGAGCATTTACCATGTTCGTCTGAAGGCAGTAGAGTTTGATGCCCGACTTGATAAAAATAAAACAAACAGCCTTGAGAGTGATGCCAATAAACTGCTTGCCAGCACCACCTCTTTGCCACGTAATAATATTCTAACTGCCAACGTAACCGAGTTTCTTTATGGACTGGCCCTGGCTAAAAAAAATTACAGCAACGCAGAAAAATACCTCAACGACATTGTTGAAATAAAAAGCAGCTTATATGGCAGTGATGCACCCGAAGCGCATCTGGCAAAACTAAAGCTTGCCAACTTCTATCTGGATAATACCAATAAAATCAGTGAGGCTGCCAGGATTTATGATGAGAGTTACACCAAAATTGTATCAAAGCAGATTGGTGCGTGGCATAAAGACCATCTGGAAATACTAAATCACATAGCCGCTTTATATGAATTAACCGATAAATACGCTGAAGCAAACCAGGCACTGGAAAAAGCAACCTTTCTGGCTCGTTCCAAATACAGTGATGAAGATTACCAGTACGGTATTGAGCTGAATCACATCGCCAAACTTCAGATTAAACTTGGATTATATGAAAAGGCAGAAGAGAATTTAAACACATCATTGAAAATCCTGGAGAATTTCAGAAAAGATGAATCCAAAAAAGTATATCTGATACAAGCCATCGAAACACAAGCTGTGTTATTTGGAATAAAAGGTTTGTTTGATGAGGCCGAAGAAGCCCTTGGCCGTTCGGACAAAATTATCAGCAAAGCTGATAAAATATCAGGAACAGATGACCTGAACACAGCAAAAGAATTATCTAGTCTCTACATACAGCTTGGAAGGTATTCTAAAACACAAGAACTTCTAATCGAACTGATGAGCGAGTATGAAAAATTATATGGAACAAGTTCAGTTCGTCTTGTTGAGCCGCTGGTTAACATGGGCAAGCTAACGCTGGCGAAAGGTGATTATACAGAAGCTTCAAAAATAACAGACCGAGCCCTTAAAATAGCTACAGATGTTTACGGTGAAAATTCTACCAAAACTGCTCCTACCTACAAATTACATAGTGATATCGACTATGCCGTTGGTGATTATGAAAATGCAGAGCGAAATATCACCAAAGCACTTCAAAGCCAGGAAAAGCAATTTGGCCGCTATCATATCGAGGTAGCCAAGTCACTTGCCCAGCTGGGGATCATTAAATTTTATAAAGGTGATAAACCGGCAGAGGTAGAAAAGATTTTATTTGAAGCACAGGAAATCATGGGTGCACGTCTTGGAAAAGAAAATCCTCAGTATGCCGATATCCTGAAAAATGTGGCCATTGTGAAGATCTCTGAGAAAAAATTCTCAGAAGCAGTATCGGCACTAACACAGGCAGAAGCAATATGGCGAAATAAAACAGGCACAAAAACCAATATCAATGCAGCATCCATATACATGCTTACCGGTGATCTCTTCTACCAGACAAAGAATTATAAAAAGGCAGAAGAATTTTACACCCAGGCACGTGACATCTATGAGACATATTTCAGTCGCAACCATCCGGAATATGTAAAGATTCTTTCCAAGCAGGCGAAAGTGTATTATATGGAAGGGAACTTCAAACGCGCTAAATCAAATATTGAGCAGGCTTTAAATAATTATGATGGATTCATCAAACAGTATTTCCCTGCCCTGAGCGAACGTGAAAAAGCCAAGTATTGGAACACGATCAAGGGTGATTTTGAATTTTACAACACGCTCGCATTCGGTCAGCTTGAAGATTTCCGTGATCTCACCGGCAAGGTGTATGATTATCAATTGCTGACCAAGGCATTGCTTTTGAGTTCCTCTATTAAAATCCGCGAACGCATCCTGGCAAGCAATGATGAGATTTTGAAAAATTCTTACCTGCAGTGGATTCAGAAAAAAGAGTTTCTGACCATTGCCTTGTCAATGAGTACGGAACAGCTTATAGAAAACGGAATTGATCCTAACGCACTTTCCATTGAAATTGAGAAACTTGAAAGGGACATCAGCGAAAAATCAGAATTATTCAGTCAGAATTTTGATAACAAAAAAATCACGTATCAAAATGTGCAAAAGGCACTGAATAAAAATGAAGTGGCTGTTGAAATGATTCGTTACCGGCACTTTAATCACACCTTCACAGATTCAATTGTGTATGTAGCATTGTATGTGAAGAGTGATAATTCACGACCCAAAGCCATCATCATGCCGAATGGTCATCATATGGAGAAAAGGTATTTAAGCTATTACAGAAATGCCATCATCAATCAGATGTCTGATGTCTACTCTTATAAAATATTCTGGGAACCTATCCAAAATGAAATCGGAACCACGGCAACACTATATTTATCTCCTGACGGTGTTTATAACCAAATCAACCTGGAGGCCATTCCCACCCCAGATGGAAAATACGTGATCGATAACTCCAATATTGTAATCGTAAGCAACACTAAAGATCTGCACTTACGCAAAATAAAAAAGAAACAGGCTGTTGCTGCCAATAAAGCCACCATGTTTGGCAATCCTACCTTTTATCTTACAGCCTCCACGAACAGAAAAATTCCTTCACTGCCAGGTACTGAAAAAGAAGTTGATGAATTACAAACCTTGCTCAAGAAAAACGGATGGGTTACAGATGAATATGTAGAAACTCTTGCCAGCGAAGAACAGGTGAAAAGCCTTTCAAGCCCAAAAATATTTCATGTCGCCACACATGGATTCTATACCCCGACTGTAAGTCTGGATGAACTCGAAGAACTTACCGAGAGCGAGGCTATGATGACTGAAAATCCATTGCTTAAAACAGGATTATTGCTTGCGGGAGCCGGTGATATCATGAATAAAAGTAAATACAACTACAATCTGGAAAGCGGCATCCTTACCGCCTACGAGGCTATGAGTCTCAATCTTGATCAGACTGATCTGGTAGTATTGAGTGCCTGCGAAACCGGGCTGGGTGATATTGCCAACGGAGAAGGTGTATATGGTTTGCAACGTGCCTTCCTGGTAGCTGGCGCAAAAGTTCTTATCATGAGTATGTTTAAGGTAGATGATGAAGCCACACAAAAACTCATATTAAACTTCTACCGCAAATGGATTGTCACCAACGACCTGCGGCAGAGCTTCGTGAACGCGAAAAAAGAATTGCGTCTTGATTATCCAGAACCTATTTACTGGGGTGCGTTTATGATGATTGGTCTTGAACAATAGTTTATAATGGTGAGGTAGCTCGTACGTCCTTTATTTATATCCAACTGGTGAGCCAATACCAAAACATAACAAAGCACACGATTAATTTGAGAAAGGTGCCCGCCAGAAAACCAATGAATGATCCAACAGCAGCCTTCATGGCCTGATTGAAATCCGTATTGTTGATCAGTTCACCGAAAAATGCTCCGATAAACGGACCCAGAATAATACCAACAGGCCCCAGCCACAAACCAATCAGAAACCCTATGGTGCAACCCCAAACACCAAATTTACTTCCTCCTGACTTTTTGGTGCTATACACCGGAATAACAAAATCAAGAATGGTAATGACAATGGTTACAAACAGAAAAATAACAATGATCCGATTAGAAAACGGTGACGAAGATTTAAGTTGCTGTATCAATAATCCAAAAAATGCAAGAGGCGGACCAGGCAAAACAGGTAAAAAGCATCCGATTATTCCGGAAATCAATAAAACACCTCCCGCTATTATCCACACGTAATCCATACAGATAATTAGCAAGAATTTTTAAAAGATCATAGCTCAGATCAATTATTAATCATATTGAGTTTATACTGCCATACGCCCGCAATGCTTCGAGATCGGTCTTTCACTTCACTTGCTTTATCTCCTGTAAAGTTCTCATCAACAGTTTCATGAAAAAGCTTGAGCCATCGATCAAAATGTGATGCGTTAATCGCCAGGCCAACATGTTTCTGAAAAGGATTGCCCTGATAACTCTGTTCGCCCAGCAACATGGAAGACCAGAAGTTATACATGATGGGTAAATGGGCAGGCCAGTTGACATGGGCAAATAAGGGACTCAACAGATCATCCTGCTTTACTTTTTCGTAAAAGTTATTCACCAGTAGAATTATATCTTCCCGTTCTTCAATTTCTTTCATTCTGTATTAATCTTTATCAGTAATTGTAATATAGCATACGTTCTTCAATACGGTAAAATTCATTCATTACTCACTCAAAAGAACCAAGGTTCAAACTTTTTTTCAAACAACGTATGATTTGCATCATAAGCAAGGAAAAGAAAGAAAAATAGCTTCGCCTCAAACCCAATCGTATGCAAGCTAATTTTATTCAGTTCCTCATGAATCCCCGAATGTGGTGGATTCCTATCACACTCATTCTGGTTATCAGCATATCCGGTGTAGCCATTATAGGTTACGAAACATACTATAAGGCACCTCCTATTCCCGATTATGTAGACGAACAGGGTGAGTCTGTTTTCTCACAAAATGATATTCTGGAAGGTCAAGCGGTATTTCAGAAATATGCGCTGATGGAATATGGCAGTATGTTTGGCGATGGTGCCAATCGTGGCCCCGATTATACAGCAGAGGCGCTCCATCAAATTGCTTTTTATATGCGTGAATTCTATGCAAATCAACCAGACATGACAAAAATGGCTTGGCATGGAGCGAATACGCTTGTTCAACAAGAGATAAAAGAAAATAAATACTCATCGTCCAATAATCAGGTAAAACTTACAGCAGCACAAGCCTATGCCTGTGAACAACTGACCGTTTATTATCTTGATATTTTTAAAGGGAATGGTAAGAAATCCTTTGCACCAGCGAACTATATCAAGACAGATCTTGAAATCGAACAGCTCTCTGCTTTCTTTTTTTGGGGATCTTGGGTATGCGGTGTTGAGCGCCCCGGTAAAAATTATAGCTACACACACAACTGGCCGTATGATCCGGATGCCGGAAATACTCCATCGCCATCTGTAATCATCTGGACTATTGTAGGATCCTTGGGATTAATGCTCGGCCTGGGCTTGGTTCTTTACTATCACGGGCGTCTTGAAAAGCTAAACGACTTTGCCTACACAGAAAATTCAGGTCCGTTGATGACGAAGGATGGTGTTGCCAGTTTTCAACCAACACCATCTCAACAGGCAACTTATAAATATTTCTATGTTGCCATTTTACTATTTATCATTCAGGTGCTGGCTGGCATTTTAACAGTTCATGATTTTCTTAATTTCACAACCTTCTTTGGTTATGATATCCGAACTATCCTACCAATAACAATTACACGCAGCTGGCATGTACAACTTTCTATTCTATGGATTTCGACCTGCTGGATTGGAGCGTCATTATTTATTGCTCCCCTGCTCTCGCCAAAAGAACCATCAAATCAACGCTCGCTCATCAATTTGATTTTTGTATTGATAGTGATTTTAGGAGTTGGCTCCATGGTTGGGATTTATGCAGGACCGCTGGGGATCTTTAAAAACTGGTATTGGTTTGGACATCAGGGATGGGAATATGTTGAACCCGGCAAATTATGGCAGGTGTTGCTATTCATTGTGCTGGCAATCTGGTGTGTCACCTTATACAGAGCATTGAAACCGGCACTCAAAATTGGGCAACCCTGGCAACTGCCCAACTGGCTGGTGTATTCCACATGCAGCATTCTGGTATTATTGCTTTCTGGATTTGTGGCAACTCCCAAAACCAATTTTGTAATTGCAGATTTCTGGCGCTGGTGTGTAATTCATATGTGGGCGGAAGCATTCTTCGAAGTGTTCACTACTGTGCTTGTTGGCTATTTTATGGTGTTGATGGGACTCGTAAGTAAACACGCAGCTATCCGTGTGATCTACATCGCAGCCTTACTATTCCTGGGTTCAGGGTTATTGGGCATTTCTCACAACTTCTATTGGAACGCCAAACCAGTTGCCACGATGGCTCTTGGTTCTGTCTTCTCAACGTTGCAAGTGATTCCGTTGATTTTACTTACGCTGGAAGCATGGCGCTTTCAAAAACTACCATCCATAGTTGAATCATCTTTATCGAATGGCAGTGGTAAATCCGGAAATAAATTTGGTATGCCCGAAGTTTTTTTATTTCTCATTGGTGTAAACTTCTGGAACTTCTTTGGCGCTGGTGTGATGGGCTTCATCATCAACCTTCCGCTGGCAAATTATTATGAACATGGAACCTATCTCACTGTGAATCATGGTCATGCTGCCCTGATGGGTGTATATGGGAATCTTTCCATCGCCACCATTATTTTCTGTAGTCAGCTGATTACAAAAAGTGAATACTGGAAAGGTAAAGCCTTACGCATTTCATTCTGGTCTATCAATATTGGTTTGATGCTGATGGTGCTGCTTGATTTATTTCCTGCCGGCATTCTTCAATTCCAGGCAGTGGTAGAAAAAGGACTATGGTTTGGACGTTCGGCTGAATTTATTGACAGTGATACATTTCAAACCCTTACGTGGATGCGCATTATTGGTGGAAGTATCTTTGTAGTTGGAGGCGTAGTGCCGCTTACCTGGGCGATACATTCTGTTGCCAGGCATTTTAAAAAGCCTGCCATCACCTCAAATCGATCAGAAGAAAAAGAAAATGTTCTCGAAACTATTGAACGTTAATATGCGCTGATTCCTACATCGCTTATTCTCTGAAATTTTCTCCTGACTATGATAGTGGGCATTGATCGCGACCGATGGCTGGTTAATTAAATATTATCCAATTTAGCTGAGTTGGAAAAGGAATTGGTTCAGATCAACTGAGTCAATTCCTTTTTACGTGCCAAACGTTCCTTAATTCTATCCACCACATAATAGACCATCGGCACTAAAAAAATAGTCAAGATTAATGAGGATAGAAGTCCTCCGATAATTACCCATGCTAAACCATTTTTCCATTCACTGGCCGTTCCTTTCGCCAAGGCAATGGGCAACATGCCTATTACCATGGATAGGGTTGTCATAAGTATGGGGCGCATCCGTTCCTTGCCTGCCAATAGTAATGCTTCTCTAAAGTGCTTGCCCGATGCCTTTAACTGATTCGTAAAGTCAACAATAAGAATGGCGTTCTTCGCCACCAGACCCATGAGCATGATCAATCCCAATAAAGCAAACAAACTCAGGTTATTCAGTGTCAGGTTCAATGCCAAAAATGCACCAATGGCAGCAACGGGGATAGAGAACAACACCACAAGCGGATAGATAAAGCTATCGTATAGTGCCACCATAATCAGGTAAATCAAAATAAAGGAAATGAGAAGTACCGAGCCAAGCGCACCAAAACTATCATTCTGTCTTTTGATGTCACTGCCCCATGTCATTTGAATTCCTTCTGGCAAGGGATTCTCCTTTATATAAGCGACCACTTCATCAGCCACTGTTCCAGACGGGCGGCCCAGTGCATCGGCTGTAAGTGTTATGGCCGGTTGTCTGTCCAGTCTTTCTAACAATGATGGAGAATTATCCTGAATAACTTTTGCAAATTGAGATACTTCTATGGGCATCCCTTGCGGATTTACGATAACCAATCGTTCAACATTTTCCATATTCTGTCGATTGAAATCATCCAACCATATCCTTACGGGATATTCCGTGCCCTGTTCAGTTAGTGTGGCGTCATCATTTCCGGTAAGGGCGGTTCGTACGCTTAGTCCTACATATGAAGTAGTAAGCCCAAGTCGCTGCATGCGGTCTTTATCAGGAATGATTTGAAACTCTGGACTACCCTCTTCCACGGAAAGGCGAACATTATCTGCGCCAGGTACTTTCTCAACAACTGACTTTAGGTTGCTTCCTAATTGCATCACTTGAGTGGCATCACTTCCGCTCAACGTAATTTCTATTGGAGCCGAACGAGGTACTAAACCCAAGGCAGCCATAGAATAATTAATACCTGGAAATTCATTCCTCAACGCTTCCCGGATTTCTTTCATAAATTCTTCCGTAGGCTGACTCTCTCTTTCCTTTGCAGGTTTTAACTGAATCGTAAACTCCGTTTTATTTGGTGCGCCTACTCCCAAACTTCCAATACCCGTGCTCGGCCCGCCAACATTGCTGAAGACTGTGTGCACTGAGGCTTGAGAAGAAATAAAATTTTCTATTTTTTGTGAGATGATATTGTTCTGCTGCAAGGTTGTGGTCTTATCAAATTCCAGATTCATTCGGAATTTTCCTTGATCCCCTGTGGCAATCAATTCCTTTCCGATGATGCCTTGCTTCATTATTCCTAAGGTGAAAACAAACAAGGCCAGAATTATACCTGTTGTAATTAGTTTATGGCTTAACACCCAATCCAATTGTTGGCCATACCAATTAATAAAACGACTTAACTGATGTTCAAACCAAATCAGAAAGCGATTGAAAAAATTTACAGGTTGTAAATCTTCTGACTTTCCAATTCGTGAAGCCATCCAAGGTGTTAAGGTAAAGCCAACCAGCAGACTTGTTAAAGTAGATGTTACTACCACCACAGAAAATTGCTTGAGCATATCTGCCACAAAGACCTGCAAGAAGAGAATAGGAAGGAAAACCACGACATCGACTAAGGTGATAGACAACGCAGAGAATCCGATTTCCATACGGCCATCCAAAGCTGCAATGCGCTTATTCTTTTTCATATCCAGGTGGCGCTGGATATTCTCCAAAACAACCGTAGCATCATCTACCAGGATACCAATGATTAAAGACATGGCCAATAAAGTCATCAGGTTGAGTGTGTAACCCAGCAGCCACATGACTGCGAAAGCTGTAACCAGAGAAGTGGGTATAGCCACCAATACAATGAGCGAATTGCGGATACTATGTAAGAACAAAAGCATCACAAGAGAAACCAGGATCACCGCCAAGGTGAGATCAAACACTACAGAGTTTACAGCGGCAATAGTATTGTCCGTAGAATCATCAGCAATGGTAAATTGCACTCCGGCAGTGGTATGTTGTTTTTCTATAGTCTGAAATTGTTCCCGTACCAATTTTGAAACATCCACCGCATTCGCATCGCCTTGCTTTTTCAACAAAAGCCCAATACCATTATTACCGTTATACCTGCTTACGGAACTAATTTCCTTAATGCCGTCTGTGATGGCTGCAATGTCTTTTACATAAACAGGGCTGCCCGGTGATGGCATGGACACCTGCACCTTGTTAATATCTTCAAGGCTGTTGAACTTTCCGGTGAGGCGTACAGAATTATTTACCGTGCCCGACTGTACCTTTCCGGAAGGCACATCAAGGCCAGAGCGATTTATTGCTTCCGTAACCTGGTATAAAGAAAGTTTGTATTGTTTTAATTTCTCCTGGTCAACTTTAACCTGAATCTCCCTTTCCTCACCACCTAATAAAGTAATTTCCGCCACTCCCTTCAACTGTTGAATCTGAGGAAGGAAATCATCCTTCATCTTCTGATAAAATTCTGTAGCAGGTAAGTTGCTGGTGGCACTGATCTGCATAATGGGTAAATCGTTGGGCGACACTTTACTCATGACAGGGCTTAGAATATCCTGTGGCAAGTCCTTGCGGATATTATCAATGTAGCGTTGGGCATCCTGCATGGTTTGATCCAGGTCCGTTGCGTACTTTAAATTAACGATCAGTACAGATGCGTTGGGCAGCGATTTAGTAACAATAAAATCTACTCCTTCCAGATTAGAGAGCGCATCTTCAATTTTTCTCGATACCGAAGTTTCCACTTCAGTAGGATCGGCACCCGGATAACCGGTTTTTATGACGATCACGGGTTGATTGAAATCAGGCATCAGCTCATAGCTGAGATTTTTGTAACCCAAGAAACCCGCCAAGATGAAGACACTGAATAAAACAATAATCAGTGAGGGGCGATTAATGGAAATTTCGGTTATGTTCATTTTACTTTAATTCTTAATTGAAACATTTGCTCCCTCAAAGAGATTGATGAGTCCATTGGTTATCACGATATCACCTTCCTTTAATCCGGATTGAATAACTGCAATGCCTTCCCTTCTGTCCGCAACCTTAATATTCTGAAGCATGGCCTTTCCCTTGTCAACCACATACACCTGAGGCTGAATGTCGGAGCCCACAATGGCCGAGGCCGGAATAGTCAGGTGTTGAATATCTGAGGCGGCTTTAATCAGAACCTTGCCGAACATCCCTGATTTGATTTTTAAATCAGGTGTGTTTTTTAACAGGAATTGCACAGGAAAAGTATTTGCCGTATTTCCCTTACTTCCGATAAGTGAAATTTTTCCAGAAAGTGGAACAGATGGATAAACATCTGCAATAATAGTTGCCGACTGTTTGGAATAAAATAAATTCAAATCACTTTCAGAAACATTGATCGTAAAACGAAGAGATGAAATGTCAGTCAATTGAAACAAAGGAACACCTGGTGCCGCGAATGAACCTGCCTCCGTCATCTTTAAGGTTACGATAGCATTAAAAGGTGCCGATACAATCGTTCTACTGATTTGCTCCAATAACGTATTGCGTTGAACCAGGGCAGATTTTAAACCAAGTTGAGCCTTTTCCAATTGCACACCTTGAATTGCATCTGAAGCAACTAAGATTGAATAACGTTGTACATCAGCCTCAAGCCCTTCGATTTGTATCTCTATGGATTGAAGTTGTAATTTCAACAAGGCATCATCTAATTTGATCAGTGTCTGGCCTTTCTTTACAGAGCTGCCTGCGTCTGCAAATACCTGTATGATTTTGCCCTGAACATCTGCGCTTACTTTGGTTTCTCTATCGGGCTCAAAAATACCTGTGAAGGAATTTTGTCCTTTATCATTTTGATACTTCACCGTATCGGCCTTTACCTCTATGGCCTGTTCCTTATTGTAGGTGTAAATACGATTTTGTGTGGCTTCCTTATTACTTTTTAAGCGTACAACAATCAGGGCGATCAATGCCAATGGGATGATGATATATAAAAACTTTTTCATTTTGCTTATTTGGTTAACAGGTTGCCGGTTGCTTTTCTGAGATCTAAATCGGCTTTCAGGTAATCTATGAGTGCCGATAAATGACTCTGTTGGGTTTCACGTAGCGCGTTATCTGCTAAAAGAACATCCGTAAGTGAAGCAATTCCTTGTTTTTGCTGAAGCAGGGTTTGATCGTAAATGGATTGCGCAAGTGTTGTCTGCTTAAGCGTTGTCTCCACTGATTGTGTGGCTACCGATCTTTGTTGCTTCGCTGTTTCAATTGCCAGGTTGGTCTGTTCAGTCAGCAAGCTAAATTGAAGGTCATTGTTTCTTAGCTCCAGCTTTTTCTGATTTAACTTTCGGTTTGTAATTGTACCGTTAAACAAAGGATAGGAAAGTTGAATGCCTGCGAAACTCACAGGATAGAATTTCAGAAATTCGTTAGGCGATTTATCATAACCAAAACCAGTTACTCCGTAGCTGCCGTAGAGTGAAAGAGAAGGCAGACGCACATGCTTTAACAAACTTAATTCACTGTTCAAAAGAGCATTTTGTTTTGTGACAAGGCGAGTATCCAGCGTGGAAGCCTGGGAATATTCATCCGATTGCTGAAAGAACAATATCTTTCTCAACTTCAATGCTTTGATCCATACTCACGCCAATGGATATTTTTAATGCATTGATTACTTGCGTGTATTTACTATACACCTGCTCACGTTGTGTTGTGAGTTGCTCAACCTGCAATTGCGTCTTGGAAACATCCGTGCCCCTGGCCATGAGTTGTTCTTTGAGTAATTGAATGTTCTGTAATAGCTTATTTGCATTGACTAGATTTTCATCGATAAACGTTACCTGATAGTGCAGAATCTGGGCGTTGTAATAGAGGTTAGTGACTTCGTAAAGAACTTGTTCTTCACTTCTCTGGTGCTGCAAGACGGTTAGTTCCGAAGCAATTTTTGAAGATTGAATAACTCCGTACGCTTGCGAATTATATAATGGAATAGAGAGTTGCAGGTTGGCATTTATGTTATGCGGGACACCAAATTGTATTTCTTTGAACACTCCTTCCGGCCCCCCAAATGCGGATTGGGGCATGAATTGATAGGGCAGATTGATATAATACCTGTAATCCCCATTTATTGCCAGTTTAGGAATGAGATTGGCTTTGGCCTCTTGCACTTTTTGCTGGCCAATCTCCATGTTGTTCCTGGCAATGAGCAAGTTTTTGTTTTTCTGCTGTGCCGAATCCAGGCATTGTTGCAAAGTCCATACTTGAGCCTGAGTGTTTATACTAAATAGTAAGCCCGTCAGAAACAGAAGGAAAATAACAAATATACTTTTTACGAAGTGAGTGTTCACTAACTTATACATACAAATTTTTTTACTTGATGAGCAGCAAGAGACTATCGCGTTGTGCGTTTAACCAATGTTTTACTTCGGGTTCAATGTTTACAAAATCACCTTGCAGGAGTTTCTCCACCATACCTTTCTCATTTTCAAAAACCACCTCGCCACTAACACACACCAAAAAAGCGGGTACTTTGGTGATGTGTTCTTTTAACTGGGCATCCGCCAGTAACTGAATAGTTGTTACGCCTTCATTGGAAGCAAATATCTTTTTCGTTTGAAGGGGTTTGTTGTCTGTAAATAAATCGATCAGGTTCATAATAAATGGATTTTATAAGTGGATATAATTTTTGTTAGCTTTCTATTGTCTTTAATTTTTTATCTGCTTTGAAATATACCGCCATGATAGTATAGTAAACACAAAGGTTATCCCGATGCGGAAGATCATAGCCTTCACAGTTTGTTCCTCGTAAATGCCGCCCGTATTAATATGCCATAATAATCCTGCAAAACTTAGCAGCAAAATACCCAGTGAGACACTGAGTACACTTGTTGTCCATTTCTTTTGAAAGTAAAGGCCGTAGGCTGAAATCAAATAAAGAAACGCACAGAGAAAATTAGAAATGACAATAAACAATACATAATTGCCTTCCTTCTCCCGTATACCGAACAGATCAAAAATTACGGAGCCGCTCATGAATAATGTAATCAGTGCAAACAATGCGAGTATTGTGGCCGCTATTTTTAGGATTACCGGTTTCATAGAATTGTTTTATTTAATTTAATCAGTGTGAGCATATTTGACATTAACTTGTTCCCTTTCAGTTTTAGGTCAAAGGCATATCCTGATAAACGCCATTGCAGCATGTGCAGGCGAAAACTGCCCATGATAATATGCACCAGGTCATCGGCTGATAACGTGTCATTGAATTGTTTTTGCTTCTGACCTTCCTGAATGATCTTCAACAAATGATTCCTCTTGGTTGACATAATCTGCAGGATAGCCTCATTGATTGCTTTACTTTCCTCCAACAAACCATCTGAAAATATGGCAACCAGAAAGTGTGGGTTCTTTTTAAAGAATTCAAACTGGTTATTGAATATGGCTTTCAGTTTTTCATCCGGGCTATCGATATCTTTAACTGAATTTGTCAGGCGCTCATCCATATTCTTAGCGAGGTACTTCAGCATGGTCAGCACAATTTCCTGTTTGCCTTTGAAATGCCTGTAGAGTGCAGATTCACTAAATCCCATTTTTGAAGCCAAATTTTTAGTCGTAAGTCCGGCAATACCCGATTCCGTGAGGATTTCACCTGCCGCTTCGATTATCTCCAATTGACGTTCTTTGATTTCCATATCTGATTTTCTATTTATTAAGAAAGGCAGAGTACATCCAAACTAATTTTTCCTGAGCACGGATGTAGTCACTCATCAGGGCATTGGTTCCTTCATCTCCTGCTTCGGTTGAAAGTGAAAGTAATTCGCGCTGAAGCGTGATAATTATTTTGAATGAATCCAGAATATTAACAACCGATTTGATTCCATCATTCACTTCCTTACTCTCCGCGATTTTTGAAACACGGGTATAATCAGTGTAGTTATGATTTGGAGAATGACCCAAGGTCAATATCCTTTCAGCCACTTCATCTATCTTCAATAATAAATCGTTGTATAATTCTTCGAATTTAAGGTGAAGTTCAAAAAATTTTTCACCCTTAATATTCCAATGCGAACCTCTTGTATTCTGGTAGAAGACAGAATAGTTTGCTAATAGCTCATTAAGCTTTTCAGACAATTGTTTAGCTTTAATGTTGTCAAGTCCGATTGCATTTATTGATTTCATCGTATTTGTTTTTGAAGGTTTATACAATACTTTTTTTCATTTTAAAGAAAGAGATTCCGAGCCATATCACGGAAGAAGTCATGGCAATGGCACCAATCAGCACAAACAAAGGAGGCGCTCCAAAATAGATTTCAGCCAGAATTCCTACCGGCATCAGTAATCCGGTTAAAGCGAGCCATGATATTGCTTTCACATTGGCTAAAACAGATCTAAAATGCAGAAGCAGGTAGCCAATGAGAATGTTGAGAAAGGCAAAAAGATTGCCATGCACGTGTGCCAGCCGGCTTTCAAAATGTTTCCCTGTGGAATAGGAATTAATCCAATCCTCCTTACCGGGTGCAAAATCCCTTAAATAAATTAGGAGAAAGCCATAAAACATAAAAGCCCCCATGGTAAGGAAGCCGATTGCGATGTTGTTTTTTCCATTTGTCATGACGCAAGTTAGTGAATATTCACTTACTATTACGTGAAATATGGAAAAAAGGTTCCTTAACGTATGAATAAATGAATTATGGACTCAATTTTTTACTTGACCCCGAAATGAGTGAACCAAAAAACCGGCAATGCCAGTCAAAATCATCAAAGAAAAAACCACTAATAGAGTGGAAGAATTAAGATTTAATCCAGTAAAGTAAAGGGTTGTGATGAGGGTAATCTCCATTCCAACAAAACCCACAACAAAGAAGAATACCCACACTAATTCCACCGAATGTATCCATTTTTTCTCCAGACTCCATGCAATTAAAAAACAAGTGACCATGCCTAAAAGTACCAGGTGAAGATAGGCCATTACATAATTGCGGATTTCATAAGCAAGCTGCGCAATGTGCGGATGAGCCGACCCTGTCTGCAAAATAAGTTTGAGTATAAATGAGAGAAATGCGACCACAAAAAGAACACGGGCAGGAAGTGAAACATTTTTTATAACAGATGCCGGAATAGAGCGGACTAATTTTATGAAATAAATGAAAGCCACCAGTTGCATGAGTGCCGCAACCAGGCCAATGATATTGAAAACCAATCCCGGCTTGGCCCATAGTGTGGAAAGAAAGTAGGCAGGAAAGCAGGCAATCAGCATGAGATTGCCAAATCGTTTTAGTAAAACCTGGTCAGCGCTTACGTTTCTTTCTTTTAACAGGCTGAAAAATAAACTGAGCACTCCAAAAGTAAAGACCCCGTTATACTGAAAATGTAAATAGTAATACACCGCGAAGTAATACCATTTGGTATAGACAAGTCCATTAACCATGAAGGGACCTAATGTAAAAGGACCGAGTGCGGAAATCAGAAAAAAGATCAACGAAATACGGGCAAACCATAGCGAAGGATCATATCCCTTATTCGTTGTATCCTTAAAAAACCATATGGCAAACACGCCAACCACAACGGTGTGAAGGGCAGATATCAGTATGGAATAAAATCCATAACCCTGCAACGGAAAACTTATGAGCATGCCCAACAACAAAACCTGGATGATCAGAAAAAGGGTTATGTATTTCTTTCTACCCTGTTCTTCTATATGTGCATGAATAAACGCCAGGCTAAGCAAATTGAAAATCCAACCCAGAAACATGAGATGAGAATGGGCGTGCAGCCAATAAGGAAATTTCAACCATGATAATGGACTGTTCAAATGCCACCGAAGTAACAAGCCCACACAGGCAGCCAGGAAAAAAAACAGGAATGGAAACCTAACGTACCTTTGCATGATGTCGCTCACGAATCACGAGCACGACCAACGTAATAAAGTATAGGAGTATTCCTGCACCAGAAAGAATACCACTTAATTTGCGCCACTCTAAACTAAATAATGAATCGGCTAAAAGCCTTAGTAAAAGTGAACCTTGCACGAGAAAAAGCCAGCCATACAACACAGGATGAAACGGTTTGCTGGTGATGCCCAAAACACCCGGCAAAATAATCGGACCATGTGCAAAAATCATGGCAAAGGCATATCCGATAAAAAAGCTGTGTACAAGTATGTCATAGGAGTAAGCTGTATCGGGCATTACTATTAATAGCAATACCATTAATGATCAACCAGCCATTGGCAATGAGAAGAGCAACAGATGAAAACCTCGTTAAGCCTTTCTTTTTTATTCCGATGCGCATGACATCGTGCTGCAACATCCACACGGCAATACATATCATGGCTATCGCAGAAAGATATTTTCCAACGCCATGAAATGGGATGATTAGGCCTGAAAGAAACAGCGCCATAAACCCAAGCAGAAATATTTTTCATCCTGGCGGAAACCGGCAAAAACTTAGACAACTCAATTCGCTCAGCGGTAATTGTGAATAGCAAGAATCCCATCCACCAGGGAAATGCGGCAGGATAAAATTGTTTCTGAATAAGCATGGCATTACCAACAATCAGACATCCGGCTCCCACCATCATCAACATGATAGAAAGGTCGCGGGGGTGGAGATATAAATAATACGCATGAATAATAAACAAGCCCACGCTACCTGCCAGTAGAAAATATAAACCAACATGATAATATCCAGGCACCACCATCATCAGACTCAGCGCACTGATGACGGGCACAACAAAGACCAGTTTCTTTTTTAACGGAATAGCCTTTTCAAGTGCAATTAACGTAGTTAGAAAACCACCCACCATAATAGCTCCATGATGTACGGCTACGGGTGTTAAGGGCAAATCCCATCCCAGCCGGATCAATCCTGCCCAGATACCGGCTATCAGATTAAAGACAGCCGCTAACATAAAAGGTATTCGCAGATATGCCATGACAAGATTATTTAATGAACCAACCGCTATGCATTGAATTACAAATCTTTCTTATTGAAAATCCTCAACGCGATATAAATCGGAATAATGGCCCATAGAAAAAGTATGGAAGAAGAAAAAAGCACGCCCATATTGCTGCCAAAGAAATTTTTATAAAATGCTCCGGTGTATCCCATCAATGCCGAAATATCAAGTTGTAACAACATAATGATACGGGCCAGATCAACCGGGTTGAAGGCGATGAGTGCGAGCGTTACTTTCTCGAGCGGATAATCGCTGAAGCTGTAGATAATCCACAATACGAAACCGTCATAAATCAAAGAAAAATAAAACCAGAAGAGTAATGCTATACCGATGGCCTTTGATTTATCACGCGTGAGCACCGATGACAGAAAAGCCAGTGATACAAAAACCAGGGTAAGAAAAACACCCGTGACTAAAAGTGAAATCACATTTTGTCCTGCCCCAAACATAATAAAAGGAACACCTACACCTATTAAATAAGCCATGCACAATGAAGATGCTACGGCCAGATACTCACTTAAGAATATAACCTTTCGATTAATGGGTTGAGCAAGCATCAACTCTATAAATTCATAGGAGCTGAAAAAATGAATGGTGGTAAACACCACACTTACCAGTGGCACCACCATCAATACGATATTAAGCAAGCTCAATACTATTTTTCCGAAATCACTGTCGAGTTGAAAAAGGGCAAAGGTACTGAGCAACAAAAACCCGGTATAGAAAAGAATGAAACGGGTTCTTAAAATGTCATTGAAGATATATCGTATTACGCGTGTCATAGCTGTTCGGTAATGGAGTTCAATAATTCCTTTTGTCTTGATCAGGGTGGTCACCGCCTTGTTCAATCGTGTTTCGTGGGTCTCTTCCTTCAACGCTTCAATTGAATTGTTATACTGTACCTTCCCCTCAAAAATGTAAACCATTTCGGTAGATAACTCATCCAGGTCACTGAGAATATGTGAAGTGATGATCATCAGTTTTCCCATTCGTCTTTCATGCAATATTTTCTCTTTCAGAATTTCCACAGAAATAGGATCCAGTCCCGCAGTAGGCTCATCCAAAATCAACACAGGCGCATGAAACAGAAATGCAAGCGAAGCACTTACCTTCTGGCGTGTGCCTCCTGAAAGAGTATGCATCCGTTTATCGTAAATTTTATAAAGTTTAAATGCATCAATCAATTCCTCGTCTACCGTCTTCACTTCCTTGCGGATATTCTTCATCATATCGATCAGCTCTCCGATGCGCATGTTTTCAGGATACCTTCCGATCTGAGGCATATATCCGATCTGCTCACGATACTTCCACTCATTGGCAATATCTTTTCCATTGAATTGAATCAAACCAGAAGAAGGTCTGCACCATACCCAATACACTTTTAATAAGCGTGGTTTTGCCAGATCCATTTGGGCCAACGAGTGCATAACTTTTTCCTGCACTTAAATTCAGGTTTACCTGATCAAGTACAATGAGTTTACCAAATTTCTTACACAAATCACTTAATTAAAATCATACGCTTTCATGGATGGTAAGTTATCTTTTAAATTTTCAGGAGTGATCACCGGAATCGCTTTCTCCGCACGATCAAGCAAAAACACGAGGAAACTGCGCCAAAGCAAAACTGCGGTTGGCATTCTTTCCACGATCATTCCATACATGCTGATGGGTCTGTATGGAACATCACCAACCTGGTCGCGGTTAAGGTCATAACCTTCATACCGGTCCCAGTAATTGCTTTCAATGGTGTTTAATACCAGACTGCCATTGGTGACAAGGTCAAATGTATTTTGCTGAAAGTTATTTCGCTCAATCACATTGTCATCGCAGCTGGCCTGCAGCTTGAACGCATATCCATTCCTGGTAAATTCATTTTCTTTGAACAGAATACGGCTGCCCCCCTCAACATGGATGCCTACAGAGTTTTCCACAAATTCATTACCCGTTACAAAGCTGTCGCTGATGTCTTTCAGAAGAAGTCCGTAGGAGGAAGATCCCCAGTTATGAATAAAATGATTATTGATCATCTTCACACCTTTCGTGTACATGACAGCCACTCCAGCACCATTATTGATGAAGGTATTATCACGGTATTCATCATTGTGCGAAAACATAAAATGAAGACCATAACGCATATTGCCTTCACTGTAATTATTTGTAATTAAAGAGTTTGTTACAAATTCAAAATAGATACCATCACGGTGACCTTTTATTTTATTTTCATTGATGGTGATATGATGGCACTTCCATAGATGTATGCCGTTTCCAATCTGATGTTCTGCTTCAGCCTCCGATTTCAACTCATTATTCTCTATCCAGATATGTGAAGAATTGGAGAGGTAAATACCAAAAAAAGTATTTTCAAATTGATTGTTAAGGATATCGAAGATTTTCAGAATCAAGAATTTTTATGGCTGCTTTATCCTCAATACTGCCGGTGCCCGTATTAATGAACTTTAATCCTTTGATGACAGCATTTTGGGTATGAACCGTTAATGTTTCATATTCATTCTCTCCATCTAAAACGGGATATCCTTCACCGATCAGTACAATTGATTTTTGCAATATAATATTGCCTTCCCGATAGATACCGGCACGAACCAGAATGGTATCACCCGGTTGAGCTATGATAATGGCTTGCTTGATTTGAGTCACCGATTCAGCGGGACCAACCCAGAATTGTCCTGGCCTCTGAATTAAGGGCAGACAAAATAATGGCTATTAAAAAAACTACTTGTACTTTTTTCATTTTGAGTGGCGCTTCAAAATTGAAAACGAATACTATTTAAACTGGGTATTGGTTTCTCCCCAACTCATTAATATGGCTTTCCATTCTTTTTTATACAGTGAATACTCTTCATCAGTCGCAAAGGCAGCTATTCCGCTGGCCATCGGGCTTCTGATTAACTCTGACTTTAAATACCAGGAATTGGTGGCATCAATTAATTCAGTCGGTTGTGCAAAATTAACAACGAGCAAATGGGCTATGTTTCCCTGTTCCTCAAAATCGGAATGATAAAAACCCAGCATACAGTTGACATCATCAAACTTATAGACCTTTCCTTTTTTGGTAACAATCTCGGCACCAAACTTATCGTCCATCAACGTCATCTTACACGTGTGACACACATCGGTTCCGTAAGCCAATGGCTCTGGCTCAACAGTGCATCCGTATATAAAGGCAGTGAGCAGTATAATTAACAAGATTCTCATGCCTGCTTTTTACCTTTATAAATTTCAAAAACAAGAGTCCCAATCACCAACACAGCAGAACCAACAAAAATCCATCCTCCGATATCCGGACCTGAGAATGCTGTAAAATTCAAAAGTTGTTTAGTACCAATCAACGGAGGTTGATAAGACATGCCGGGCACTATAATCGCTGCTGTAGGATCCAGATTATGGCCATAGTCATATCCCCATAACCAGAAATCAACCAAAGCAGCTATCCCTGTTGTAAGAAGTACAATAACATACGTCCATAACATAAATCGTTTGTTGACAAGCGCTGTGATCAATCCAAAGGCAATGAGAAATCCTACGATATAAATCATGTAGGTAAACTCAGGGAACATCTGCACTTCAATATGCTTCATGCCAATATAGTGGTTGAGCGCGCTGATGATTTTTACATCACCTTTGATATCATTGATCCAGATGTCCATCTCCAGTCCTTCGGGGTACTGTGGTGCCCACATCAGGATTTGCCATAGTGGCACAAAATAGGCACTGATCATAAGCAATGCAGCGATTGCAATCAGTGCGCGCGATATGGGTTTAAGTGGCTTCATATAAAATTATTTTTTTAGTGTAGCCCCGCTCCGCCCGTCCCGATAAATCGGGACGGAACGGTATTCGGGACCTTCAACCTGTAAACTATGAAAACTATTTGCCCGAAGGCAAAAGAGATCTACTGACCTGCGCCACTTGCCTGGTCTTCGATCTTACCGGTTGAAAACTTTAAAGGAACGTTACTTCCCGCAGGAGACACACGGATGTAGCCTTGCATTTCCTGGTGTAGTGCTGAACAAAAATCAGTGCAATAGAATGGGAACACACCGGTGCTCAGAGGTTTCCACTTCAGTGTTGCTGTTTCACCTGGCATCACTAATATTTCAGCATTGTTTGCACCCTTCACCGCAAAGCCATGTGGCACATCCCAGTCTTGCTCAAGATTGGTTACGTGGAAGAAAACCTCATCACCCAATTTCACACCTTCAATATTATCAGGTGTTAAGTGTGAACGGATTGCGGTCATAGACACATGAACTTCCTTTCCTTTACGCTCTACTTTTGTCATTCCTTCACCCAATGAAGCATATGGGTGTTTGTTGTCTTCTATTTTATAAATCTTAGTTGAGTTAGGCATCACCAGACTGGCTGGTATTGATTCAGCATAGTGTGGCTCACCGGTGGTAGGGAAATCCAGAATGAGCTTCATCTTATCACCACTGATGTCATATAACTGAGCAGATTGTGTTAACTCAGGACCTGTTGGCAGATAACGATCTTTTGTAATCTTGTTATAGGCAACCACATATTTACCATGAGGTTTTGTAGTAGGACCACCTGGTACAGATAAGTGACCAATAGAATAATACGTTGGAACGCGATCCAGGATTTCAAGTGTTTTCACATTCCATTTTACAATTTCAGAAGATACAAAGAATGATGTGTAGGCATTGCCATTGTTATCAAACTCCGTATGCAAAGGGCCAAGGCCGGGTTTCTTCACTTCACCATGAAGTGCTGCTTCATATTTGATAACCGGAATACCTGCAAACTCACCTTCAAACTCCTTGTTGGCAATAGCCGCTTGAATTTTCGTGAAAGAGAAAACAGGAATTAAAGCTGCGAGCTTTCCGCTACCAACAATATATTCACCGGTAGGATCAGTATCACAACCATGTGGTGACTTAGGGCAAGGAATGAAATAAATGATATCCTTTAATTCGGCAGGATCTAACTGAAGCACTTCATCCATAATGGTTGAGACTCCGGTGTGAGTGCTTTCATCCCATACGTTGTGCGCATATTTTGCTTTTGAAGTTGTGCCTTTTCCAGCTTTGATATACTCTTCCGCTTTTTTCCAGTTCACCGCCATAATAAAGTCCTTATCTTTTTGTGAAGCATTTACTTCCAACAGTGTGTAGGCTTGTTCTGTATTATACGTAGAGAAGAAGAACCAACCATGTGACGGACCTTTTCCTGCGCGGGCCAGGTCAAAACTTACACCAGGTGTTTTCAACTGAAAGGCAATTTTCATTTCCCCATCAGTAGGATCGATTGAAATAAAGCTGATGTACCCTTTGAAGTTCTCTTTAAAAGAACTGATCGGCACATCTGTATTCTCACCAACAGGCACACTGAAGCGGGTTCCCGCAACAATATATTCTGAATTTTCAGTGATGAATGGAGATGAGTGATTACCACCACTGTTAGGCAATTCCAGAATCTCTACGGTCTTAAAGGTCTTCATATCCACACGTGCAACACGTGGTGTGTTGTTGGCATTTCCAAATGCCCAACGGCCATCGTGCTCACCTTTTGTTACCGATAATGAGATATGGTGCAAATCATCCCAGGGCACAAATCCATGTGATGTATTCAACATGGGTTTTGTTTCTTCACTATAACCCCATCCATTTTCCGGAAATTGAGAGAACACAGGAATGATACGGAACAATCTTCCGGAAGGAAGTCCGTAGATACTCATTTGTCCGTTGAATCCTCCGGACACTACATTATAGAATTCATCATATTTTCCTGGGGCAACATAGGCCTGTGATGCAGCATCACCGGTAGTTACGCTTCCGGGTGCCTTTGGGTTTGCATCCCTGCCAAAGAACAACGGTGGCTAAAATTACGAGTACCGAAAGTACCCGATGTATCGTGTATGTTTTCATAGTTATTTATTTATATAGAGTTGATTTATTTATTTCTTATCAGGAGGTAGTAATACTGCATCAATTACATATACAATTCCATTGGATGCCTTCACGATGCCCAGTACATTGGCACCGTTCACAGTAATTTTACCATCCTTTTTATTTAGAGTGACATTATCAAGGTTAACCTGGTTTAATGTCATTCCATCCTGAACATAGTCTTCACGTATTGCTCCCACATACACATGGTATTCCAGAATGTTTTGCAACGTTGCTTTGTTCTCAGGTTTTACGAGGTTCTCAACCGTGCCTGCTGGAAGCTTTGCAAAAGCAGCATCGGTTGGTGCAAATACAGTAAACGGACCTGCGTTCGATAGCGCATCCACATACTCGGCTGCCTTTAATGCAGCAACAAGTGTAGTGTGATCGGGTGAGCCAACGGCAACACGAACAACATCAGGTTCCGATGTTTCATCTTTTACAGCAGATTGTCCAGCGCCTGGCGCTTCTGCCGCAGCTGCAGTTTCTGTATTTGCAGTAGGTTGACTGCAAGAGAACGCAAGCATAGCTAATATAGGTAATAATACCTTTTTCATATAAGTTGGTTTTTAGGTAAGTGATTCGGTTTTGAAATGGGTATTGTGATGGCTTATTATTTTTCACCATCATTTTGACGCATGAACTCAACAGTGTCGCGTGCATCACCAATCGAAACGTTTTGATTAGGCATGCGGGTAAGACAGAGTTCAAGAAGCTTTTGTGCTTCCGGATCCTGATCAAGCATAACCTCCACATTCAAGATCATGTTCATGATCCACTCTGGTTTACGTGTTTTTGTAACACCGAGCCAACCTGGACCAACAACACGTTGATCAGTGAGTTTATGGCAAGCTGAACATTTCATGTCATAAATGGACTTTGCCCCTGTTCAACACGGTCCAGTTCAAGTGGCGTGTGCAGGGTAACATTTTTAATCTGGCCGATTCCCTTGGTGGGATCGACAACTTCAGCCACAGGATTTTCATTTTGTTTTGTCGGCAGCTTCTTCTTTCGGTTTGCCCGGACTGCAGGCTAAAAACATAAAGACGGTGGCGGAGAACCATACTAGTTTTTTCATAGTTTTTTAGTTTTGATAGAGTGCTTTCTGGCGCTTTTTTAATGGCAGCAAATTAGACCGGAAGTGACACTCTTCTTTATGACTCAAATCATAAAAACCATGTGATCTTTATCAGAGAAAAAGCTGACTGGATTTGTGAATAACTATTATTGAAAAGAATTTCAGGTTTGTATTACCTGATCTCAAAAGAAAATCTTGTGATCCTGGAGTTGAAGCTTTCCAGACTCCTCCATGCGCTTGATGGTGCGTATCACCGTTTCCACGCGCATTCCACTCATATCTGCCAGTTGTTGCCGCGTAAGCGGAACCTGAAACAGCTGATCGGATGCCGGTGCCTTTGATTTGAGATAACCAAGCAAGCTAAGTATGCGATGTTCGGGATCGTAAAAAGAAATTTCAGAAAGGATCATGTTTTTGTATCGGAGCCTCTCGCATAAAATGCGATCAAGCTGAAGATGAATATCAAAGTTATCCTTGAGTAAATCGAAAAAACGATCTTTGGGAATTCGTAAAATTTTTGAGTCAATCAATGTTACGGCAGAACCAGGATAGTGTAAAATTGCAAAATAACGGAGGCTCACCAAAACAGTCACCCTGATAGAAGAGTCCCTGAATAAATTCCTTTCCATCAAGGCTGTAGGTCACCATCTTAATTGCACCATCTTCAACCTGATAAAAAAAATTTGCCTGTCTCCCTCGTGAAAGAGAATATCATCTTTTTTTAAAGACAAAACAGATGCTCCATAACGGAGTGCGATATCCCTCTTTACCAGACTCACTTTTTTTTCTTCTTCTTATCGTCAAACAACATGCGCACGGATGGACCATAGGTATCATCAAACTGACCGGATTTCAGACTCCATAAAAAAAGACCGAGAAAAATCAGTGCTACGGTAAGACTAATACAAATCAGGGCAATAATGATGTTCATGACCTTAAGATTTTATTACTCACCAAGTTCACTGCCAATGTTGAGAAACCCACAACACTAATACTTGATATTGGCATCAATATCGCCGCCATCAAAGGGGTTAGATGCCCGCTCACTGCAAAAGACAATGCGATGATGTTGTAGAAAAATGAAATACCAAAACCGGTCTTTAGAATAATCGTTGCTGAACGACTCAACGAAATAAATTTATTAAGCTGATTTAATTTATTCCCTTGCAGAATTCCATCACAGGATGGTGTAAACACACCGGTATCATCCGTGATGGCCACACCAACATCACTTTGTTTCAACGCTCCGCTGTCATTCAATCCGTCACCCAACATCATTACTTTACTATTTTCTTTTTGAAGGGCACTGATATATCCGAGCTTATCATGTGGATTTTGATTGAACAGTAAACGTGGCACTTTCAGGAAAAACCTTTTTCATTTTATCCAAGGTCAGCGTCTGAGTCACCTGAGATCATGGCAATCTTCTTTGTGTTCAATGACTGCATCAATTCTTCAATTCCTTCCCGTACGGATGGTTTCGATTTTAAAATATCCGCGAACCTGACCATCAATAGACACAAACACCTTCGAAGAAAGTTCAGGTAACACACCCTCAAATTTTACATACTCTGCAGAGCCTACCACAATGTGATGGTCAGCTATTTTTCCTTCAATGCCACGACCTGGTTTTTCAAAAAAATCTATAACCGGTGCAGTAGAATTTACCTTTATTGACCTGGTGATTAAATTACTCAGCGGATGCGATGAAGATGAGGTAAGTGTTTTCACCCAGGCCAGTTCATGATCATCGATCACACCGACAAAATCAAGTTGCGCTGCGCCATTGGTAACGGTACCTGTCTTGTCAAAAACAATGGTGTCAATTTTTGAAAGCCGTTCTATCACATCTGCATTTTTCAAATAAAATCCATGGCGTCCAAAAACACGAAGCATGTTACCATACGTAAACGGTGCCGCCAGTGCCAGTGCACACGGACAAGCCACCATTAATACAGCGGTGAGTACAAGCCACATTTGCGATGCATCTGCCAGGTACCAGTATACAGCCGTGATCAAAGCAACACCCAACACAGCCCAGGTGAAACGTCTTGCGGCCAGGTCTATTATTTTTCTGTACCGACTCTCTTCAGACTTTTGAAAAACTTCCTTGTTCCACAAACTGGTAAGGTGACTCTGCGAAGTTTTCTTTTCTACCACCATCGATACTGGCTTGCCAACCAATCGCCCACCTGCATAGACAAGCTCACCGGCTTTTACTTTAACCGGTCTGGATTCACCTGTAACAAAACTATAATCAAAATATGCTTCGGTATCCAGTAACAAACTGTCGGCTGGCACAACTTCCCAGTTACGCATGCGTATGGTATCACCCTGTGTTCAATTCATAGATCACAATCGGTATCCAGTCTTCTCCGTTCTTCTTATGAACGGCCAGTGGAAAGTAGGAACGAAAATCACGATCAAACGCCAGGCTCTCATAGGTCTTGCTTTGAAACCACCTGCCAATCAAAAGAAAGAAAACCAATCCAGCCAATGAATCAAGATAACCTGGACCTGTCTGACTGAGTATATCATAGCTACTTCTCAAAAACAAGGCGGCAAGCCCTACTGCAATTGGCACATCAATATTGATTTGCCGTTGCTTGAAACTTTGCAATGCATTGGAAAAATAATCGCGGCCACTGTAGACTGTAACCGGTATCGCCAACGCTAAATTCAAATAAGAAAAAAGCTGCTTGAGGGTCGTCTCCGTACCTTCAAGACCCAGGTATTCTGGGAAACTTAAAAGCATGATGTTACCAAATGCAAATCCGGCAACAGCGAGTTTCATCAGTAAATCCTTGGAAGATAGTCTTCTCCTTTTTCTCTTCACTCAAGATTGATTTGTGGTGCATACCCCAGTGAGGCCATCAGTCTTGCAATTTCACTGAGAGCAACTACCGATGGATTATAATCGATGGATACACGCTTGCGCGCAAAGTTTACTTCAGATTTTACTACACCATTAGTTAGCTTCTGAAGATTCTCCAGTAGCCAGATGCAGGAAATGCAGTGAATGGACGGAACAAAGAACTCAACCCTGGCAAACGTGTCTGAATTGAAGGTGAGCAGTTTCTTCTTTACTGAGGGTTCATCGAGGTAGGCATACGTTTCCTCGCTGACGTATTTTAAATTAACACCCGGAGTAGATTCATAGGAATAATATTCGCAGAGGTTATTCTCATTCAGTATTTCATATACCGTACGACAACCATAACAGCAAAAGATTTTATCTTCGCTTTTAAATTCCTGCTCTTCGCAAACCTGACCGCAATGATAACATAGTACCTGCTCCTTTACCTCAAGCGCCATGCTTAGTGGTTAGAATAAAAGATAGACATGTGATTATCAGCCAGCTTGGTTGCGAGCTGATTATTCTTGAGCAAGTTAAGCAGCTGCCCGGCCCATTACCAATAATGGTTTATTTAATTTTTCTGCATAGGAAACCAATTGATCGGCCAAATTTTTATTGCTGAACGGCACAATTCCCACATCTTCAAATACCTTTTGAAGATAACTCACCAGATATTTCTCAAGATGAATTTCAGGCGCATCATCAGGGCTAACGGTAATAATGGTTACCTTTTTTTTACTTGAAACGTTTCCAAACATCGAAAGAAATGATTTCAATGCTGCCAGACCAGATTGATCGTAATCGAACAAAACCAGTATTTCCTCATAGGAATGTACCAGATCTTCGGTAAGGAAAATGGGACAACCCATCTCTTCAAAAAAATGATCAGGGAAAGACTGAATCAATTGCACAATGTTATCGTGGGTGATCGGGCTGATAATGGCAAGATCAGCAAACTTACTTTGGTTCATCAGGCCACTTGAATTAGACTGGCTGTTGATGAAGTTAATGTCCAGATGCAATGAATCAGCTTCTTCCTGAAGAGAGGTTTGCAAATTAGTTTTATCCACTTCATTGATGACGCTACCTTTTGCTTTGGAAGATTTTGAATAATCCCTCAGGAAAAATGCGGAAAATCTCTTTTGATCGACATGAGATAACAACGTTGCGTAGTCTGACAGATGAAACTTAGTTGGCTGCAAGTCTACAGGGAATAATATATGTTTTTTCACAGTAAAATCTTTTTAGCTAATCTTATAAGTCCAGATAGGGCAGTTGATATGGTTAACAGCATCTTCTGCAATGCTTCCGCTCATCAGGTGGTTAAGTCCCCTGCGGCCATGCGTTGCCATCGCGATGAGGTCAGCTTTAGTATCGATAACAAAATTTTTCAATCCTTCTTCTTCACTGTAATCATTCCATACATTCAGCGTATAGTCCTTGAGCATGAATCGCTTCGCAAAGGCTTTAAGCTGTGGTTTGATTTCCAGATCTCTTTTAAAGGAAGAGGGCGTATTTACATACAATATATGGAGGGTGGCTTTAAAAAAGTTTTGCAGTAACTTCACTTCCGTAACCAGTTCCTCGTGAGTTGTGTCTCCCGTTGTTGGGAATACAATATCTTTAACTGCTGATAATTTAACCTGCTTCTTAATAGACATTACAGGAACTCCGGCAGTGCGTACAATCTTTTCTGTGTTAGAGCCAATAAAAAATTCCTTAACGCCACTTGCACCGTGAGTACCCATCAGGATCAGGTCAACCTTTTTATCTTTTACAAAATCGCGTATGGTTGGTGTTGTACCTCCAAATTCTATAAAAGAAGAAACCTTTGGTCCTTCCTTTGCCCACTTGTCTTTCATCTTTGTAAAATTCTTTTCAGCATGAACTCTCATGTCCTTGATAAAAGCCTCTTCAAATGAAAGTGTGGGCATGAGGACACTTTCATGCATTACGGGTAACTCCACAACGTTGAGCAATAACACCTCACCGTTGCTCTGATTTGCAATTTCTACCGCCATTTTGAAGGCCTGAACTGCAGGATCAGAAAAATCGCATGGAACCAATATCTTTTTCATGAGTCAAAAAATTTAGGTTAAGGAAATATGCCGTAAGATTGAAGTCCGGCTTTCAGGTACCGCAATGAAATGTCCGTTCAAATCAACATCCCAAAGGCATGTTTTTATGGATAGATATTTCATGAGTTGTAGCGGTTTATTTACAGTTCAAATGTAGAACAAACCACTACCCGCCCTTAATGATAGGTATCAACGAAAAAGATGACTTTTATCAGGTTAACAGGGCCGGAAAGAACCTCCTGGCCGATTTTTTTTAAGAAATTAAGCCACTATGAGGTCTGCTTGTCTGGCCAGTTTCTTAGGCTCCAGAACCCGGATTTTTTTACCTTCAAAAGAAATAAGGCCTTCAGATTTAAACTCGGATAGTAAACGAATAACTGTTTCAGTAGCGGTGCCTACAATACTGGCGAGGTCTTCACGTGAAAGTGCCAGGTCTATCAGGAAACTACCTTCACCTTCCATACCATAGGTTTCTTTTAACATCAGCAGATTGGCGGCAAGGCGCTCGCGAACAGATTTGTGAGCAAGTTCTGCCAGTTTTTCCTCCATGATTCCCATCTCATGACATACCGCCTGTACCACACGTTTCATGAACACAGGGTTTTTCTGAAGCACTTCAAAAAAACTCTCCTTAGGAATAAAGCATATCTTGGCATCTTCCAGTACCGTGGCGGTTGCCTGATAGAACTCTTCACTTAACAAGGCACGATAGCCTAAAAAATCTCCGGGTTTTGCTATATAGATGATGAATTCTTTGCCCTGAACATTGTTCTTATAAACCTTTACTTTTCCTCCGTTCATACAATACAACCCCGTTGGGCGGGTACCTTCATAGAAGATGTTCTGACCTTTCTTATATTGAATACAGGTTTTATGATTGTTTATCTTGCTGAGGTCCTCCGGATTCAGCCCGTTAAAGAGAGAATCCTTCAAATGATCGCACAATGTGCAAGCGATATTAAATTCAACTTTAGCCATAAGGTTCTAATTTCAATAAAAATATGATCTTATCAAAAGATTACACTATTAAACCAATTCCGAACAAAAGAACGAATAATAAGGTAGAAACAGCCATCTGTTTCAAAAAAGGATCCAGTTCAGAAGAAGGTTTTTGATACACTGCTATTCCGTTTTTTATTAATAAAGGGGCCGCAAACAAAAATAAAAATTGCCAGTAAGACTGAAAATTAAGATATGTATAGAAAAGAGCACATAGCAAGCCTCCCGCCAAAAGCATCCAATGGTAAAATGATGCTCCTTTTTTACCAATCCTTACGGGAATCGAGTACTTACCAGCGCTCCGATCGGAATCTATGTCTCTGATGTTATTCACATTCAATACCGCAATGGAAAAAAAACCGCAGCTTAAGGCAGGAAATATTTCCATCCAGCTGACTGACCTCGTGAACAAATAATAGGAACCCATTACACCCACGAGTCCGAAAAATATAAGCACGGAAATATCGCCCAGGCCAATGTAACCGTAAGGTTTCTTACCAATAGTATATCCGATAGCTGCCAGGATACTTAACAGACCCAGGCCAAAAAAGAAAAATATTGCACGCCAGTTCGTACCAAAGGAAAGCCACAGCAGAAATACTCCGCTCAACAGACTTAAAAAAGAAAAAACGATTACTGCATTTCTCATTTGTTCCAGTGAAATTATTCCTGATTGAACAGCGCGCGCTGGACCCTTCCGTTCAGCATGATCAGCACCATGTACCGAATCTCCATAATCATTGGCCAGATTGGAAAGCACTTGCAGAAAAACAGTGGTGAGGCAGCAAAAAAGAAAAATAACCAGATTGAACTTCTCAATAGAAGCGGCAAGAAAACCGGCCATGCCAATGCACGAAAGGGAAAGTGGTAATGTGCGTAAGCGAAATGCGTGAAGCCAGGCCTTTGTGTTCATAGATAAAGTAACAAATCAAACAGAAATTAGTTGAATTTGATAGTTTACGCTATAGAATTTCTCGGATGGTATGAAGTTGATTGTTAAATGAAAATTGCTCTCCCACCTTCAGGCCCATCAAGATGCGGCCAATGGGTGTTGCCGGTGCGATAACAAAAAACTCATCGCCTGCCGCACTCACTTTACCCATACTTATGGCAATAAAAAAATGGTTCTTATCCGTTTTCACTGCACTGCCCAGCAAAACCTGATTGCCCGATGAGCGGATGTCTATCCTGCTCAGAGAGTTCTTAAGAATCATGGCTTCATTTAATTGTTTTGCTGCCTTATCTCTTTCAATCTGGGCCATGGCACGGCCGGTTTCATACTTGTCTCCCGCGCTGCTCTTACCTTCTGTGTTGGCCGATTCCTGAGCGGCATTCATTGCCTGTTGTGCGTTGGTGATTCGCTGCTCAACCAAAGCAAGACATTTCCCAATTAATTCATTTTTGATTCGTGTTGCATCGTTCATCAGATTCCAAGCACCTCTTTTAACTTTGTGTATCCGGTTTTGCTCACCGGAATTTGTTTACCATCGCGTAAAATAGCGAGGTGTGATTCTTTCTGGTAGGGTTCAATTTTAGTAATCTGGTTTATTTGCACAATGTAGGATCGATGCACGCGCACAAATTGCTGCGGGTCCAGCGATTGCTCGTAGAAACTCAACGTTTTGTTTTTCAGATATGCGCCTTCTGCTGTAGTTACTTTAACAAAATCATCATCGGCTTCAATAAAATGTATATCGTGAACAGAAATGATTTTTACTTTATTACCAGTTTTTACTACAATGCGATTTTGCTGACCTGTTGTTGCCGACATGGTATTGAGCACACTATCTATCTGTCTGGGGGCAATAGGTGCCACTTTACTTTTCCATTTCAATACCGCCTCACGAAAACGTTCCTCAGGCACTGGCTTCAGTAAATAGTCAACTGCATTGGCTTCAAACGCCTTGATGGCATACGAATCATATGCTGTAATAAAAATCACTGAGGGTTTTGTATCAAGTAACTCAAGCATTTCAAAGCCATTGATTTTGGGCATTTGAATATCGAGAAAAATCAAATCGGGTTGATCCTGCTGAATGGCTTTCACTCCTTCAAATCCATCACTGCACACCTGAACGATTTTCATGTCATCAAAATATTTCAGGTAGCTTTTTATGACTTCGCAGGCGAGTGGTTCATCGTCTATCAAAATTACTTTAATCATATTTTTCAGGTAGAATAAGTCGAACAATAAATTTATTATTCTCAATTTGGGTGGTCAACAAATCATTTCGGGCATATAGCAAGTACAGCCTTCTGCGCAACCCGCTCAAACCAAAACCACTGCCTTCCGCAGGCTGCATATCTTCATCAAAAGGATTGGAGATTTCCACCAATAAAATATCTCCTTCACGCTTTGTGGAAAGGTTGATTACTACCTGGCCGGTCGTTCCATATAATCCAAACTTGATAGCATTTTCTACCAGCGGTTGCAATAGCAGTGGTGGAATCAGCCACAGCTGAATCTGATCGTCCAGATTCATACGCACATCCAACCGGTGACCAAAGCGCACCTTTTCAATGGACAAATACAATTGAAGGTATTCTATTTCTTTCGCTAATGTTATCCACTGCTCATCCGCACGCTTTAATGTAGCCCGTAAAAAATCTGAAAGCTGCTGAACCATTTTTCCTGCCTTATCAGGTTGGGTTATTATCAATGCATTGATTGAATTAAGGCTGTTGAATAAAAAATGAGGTTGAAGTTGCAACTGAAGTTTTTGCAATTCCGCTTCCTTCACCATCACATGAGTGGAAGCCTCCCGATCGTGTTCTTCCTGCAAATCTTTCCAGCGACTGTAAAATATATTTATCAACCCGGCAGATAGAATGAATACAAATGCTACAACCCAGCGTACAGGTTCTGATTGACTCAGGAAGTTAATGTATACTGTATTTTCCTGATGTAGTGGAATGAGCGCTTGTTCCGCAATCCATTCAACCAAAAACGCCAGTATCATACTCACCCCCGCTGTAATTTGAAATGCTCCGTTTTTAGGAAAGTAGCGATTCAAAAAACTACTTAATATACCAGCGCTGAGCAGGCAGAGATTAAAGATAAAAGAATCCCAGCCCGCCACTTTCCATTCCATTCCAGTATACTGGTGTAAGATCCAGGCATGAAAACCCATCCAAAGGAAAATAAATCCCAGGATGGGCAATCGGGTGGTGGCAGAAGATACTTTCAAGAAAATTTTCTTTTAATCTGTTGAATGAACATTCAAGCCGTTCACAGTATTGAGTTGAATTGAATTAATTTCATTCTTCACTGCTATGTCAATTGCATTCTGGCCGCTGAGTTTTATCTGCTCAAGATACGCATTGGCATCATTTGGTTTTTCAATGACAGAGAAAAGTTTAGCTCCGTCTTCCCACTTCCCAATCAAACAAAGGTCTGCCACTTCAATGAATTTCTTTGCTGCAGTATCCTGATTGTGACTAAGAAAACCAAGCTCGTCCAATCTGCCAAGCACGGAAGCTTTTTCATAGGCCCATGACACTTCATCGGCATAAATCAGTCTGCACTGTTCCTCAAACTGAGGAGTGTGAGTTTCCTCACTACTCCTCACCTGAAAGACCAATTTAGCGAGATACCAGTTCATGGCAGCAACCCGTTAATTGTAACTTTTGATATCCACACCACCAAACATTACAAAGCCAGTAAGAACCAGCTTCTTGCCCGAACCATAAGCCTGGGGTGTGTTGCGCTTGTCATCTACCCCGCCTAAGATGGCTGTAACCTCAGACTTCAACTCCCAGTTAGAAGGCACCACTAATTTCACTCCGCCAAATAACTGTACCACATCTATTACTACCGTGCCATTAATATCAGCTTGTGAAAGGTCAATATCGGTGCCTCCAAAAATACAAGTGGTTTCACCGCCTTTAAAATTTTTGGAAAATACTTTGCGCTTGTTGCCGCCAAACACAGTGGTCAGATCGAAATAATCTTCTCCGCCTTCATCCATGCTCACCACGCCATCGCCCCACTTGGTTTTGCTGCCACCATCACGCGAAGCTGAACCCAACACTGCGCGACCAAGGATAAATAATCCTACTATGATCACACCTACCGGAAAAGCATAACGGTCTATATCATAAGGAAAGCCAGGTATATCATCGATCAGGAAAAAGGAACCTATCAATATCATGACCAGCCAGCCGATGCCTTCAAAACGTTTATTGATACCGACTATGATTCCAAGGGCAATCAAAAAGGTCTTCCAGGAAAATATCCACCTGGGAAAGTCAAGTAAATCCATCCGATGGAGCAGTAATAAACTGCCTATTGCGAAAATAACAGCGCCTACCCAGAAGCTGCTGCTTAATTTTTTTCTCTCGTTAGTCATAGCTGTTGCGTTTGTTGTATTAAAAGTAACGGGTAAAATCCTATCCAGATGATGCAGAAAGGTTACCGGCAGGAGAAAGTCGGTGAAACCGGGAATTTTAAGGGGCGAAACCGGAACCCAAAGAATTTGGTTATCCGGATTAAAAAATAAAAAAGGCGAAGAATGATTTCTTCGCCTTTCATTTACAGCTATTTATTTTTTACTCTTTCTCAATAGTTACCACACCAAGGTCTGTAACATTGCCTAATGTAACACCTACATTTTCTTTTGTCACATCTGTATAACCTTCCTTCACATCAAATCCTACTGTATAGGTTCCTGGAAGAATTGATCTTAAAATAAATTTACCTGCATCATCGGTGTAGGCAGTAGCAACTGTGTCCACTCCGGAAATAGCAAATACTGCTGCGGGTGCTGCCTCAACCGGTGTAACCGTACCTTTAATAGATCCGGTAGTTGTTTTCTCAATAGCACGAATCACCGGCTTCAGGCTGTAGGTTCCGTTACCTCTCTTTACAATCGACCGCGCGGCATCAAAATCAAGTGTTATCGTGTAGGTGATTCCTTCCGTCAATTCTGCCTGCAGATTTAGTTTCAATCCTGATTGCTGAGCCGATGGAGTACTCAATGGAAATGTTTCACCACCAACTACTACTGAATTGTTATCACCAAGAATCAACCGGATTTGTGAAATCCGTCCTGCGGGAAGTTCAGAACTTGCTAGCAGCGTATCCAACCCGTTGGTTAATTTAAGGATATTGTAAACACCATTTTCTACATCCAATGTAGTCCATCCTGAATTTTGATTTCCATCACTTGAATGAATCTCCACACTTTGAATATCAATATTCACTTCCTCATAATCTCCCGGGGCATCAGTAAGCCTTACTTCAAGTCTTGCTGTTTGATCATTATCACTACACGCCAGCCAAAAAACAGACAACAATATAAATCCTGCAATTCTTTTCATAAATGAGACATTGGTTTAGTTAAATCGCGGATTAGACAATTCGTTGAATGAAAGGTTTAATCTCCTTCGGAAAATTGCCGATGAATTTCAGAGTCACATAAAATTGAGCCCGAAAAGACTATAAAAAATCAGGAATTACTGAATTCTGCTCAGGATAGCATTATCAAGCGGCTGCACGCTTGAATTGAAAAACGTAACCTGACTGCCATCCTCACTCACCAGAAACTTGGCAAAATTCCAATCTGGATGTTTACCTGTTTTAGACTCAAGCCATTGATAAAGAGGGTGTTGATCTTTACCCTTCACAGAAAGTTTTTCAAACATCTGAAATTTAACCCCATAGTTGCGCTCGCAAAAGGCTGCAATCTCTTCACTGGTACCCGGCTCTTGCCATAGAAAATTGTTAGCAGGAAAACCGAGAACAGTCACTTTATCGCCAAACTGCTCATGCAGTTTTTCCAGACCTGCATACTGAGGAGTTTTCCCACACTTTGAGGCTGTATTCACAATCAGAAGCTTCTTGCCCTTATACTTCGAGAAGTCAACTTCCCTGCCTTCCAGGCTATTGATCTTAAATTCATAAATAGAATTCACGACTGGTCCTGCTGGCTTTTTATTACCTGTAAGTTTGTTTGTCAGAAATGCTGTGAGACCCATGGTTATCAGGATTAGTATGATGATTCTTAGCTTCATATGAGTTGGGTGAAATTATTTCAAACTCAATGTGTATTTAACAAAATTATAGTTCGCTTGTGATTTGTGAGTCCATTGGTTTTACAGATGATTTGAAAAATTTCACAGTACCATCGGGCTTCACCAGGTATTTGCTGAAATTCCAGCCAGGCTCCTGAGCGGTTTTTTCCTTTAACCAGGCGTAAAGCGGATGCTGATCGTTACCCTTGACAGAAATTTTTTCAAACATCTGAAAAGTTACTCCATAATTTTTCTGACAGAATGTTGCTATCTGCTGGTTGGAGCCTGGCTCCTGACCTCCAAAATTATTCGCGGGAAAACCCAGGATAACCAACTTGTCACCAAAAGTTTCGTGCAGTTTTTGAAGGTCTGCATATTGTGGTGTATAGCCGCATTCAGACGCTGTGTTTACAATCAACAAGGTTTTTCCTTTGTAAACGGAAAAATCAATTGGATTACCCTCCAGCGAGTTTATCTTAAAATCGTAAATGGATTGAGGATTTATTAGCATAACCAGGAAGAGACTGATGATCAGTTGCATATAATTTTAACTTGTGATGTTATAACAATGTTGCAAGCCGAATTGTTCTTAAATGATCCGATCATAAAAGTCTGGTGGCAGAAAAGTGAGTTTACATTTTTTCGGGCACCTGAATACCCAACAGCTTCATTGCTTTTTGAATCGTGCTGGCGGTAACCTCCGAAAAGGCGATTCTGAATTTCAGCCTGGCCTGATCACTTTCATTGAAAATGGGAATGGCCTGATAAAACTGGTTGTATTCCCTGGCCAGTTCAAACACGTAATTGGCAATAATGGCTGGCGAATATTCGCGGCCCGCCTCCTGTAATTTGCTCGTGAACTGATTGATCCTGAAAATTACTTCGCGCTCAGCTGGCTCCAGTATAGTGACATCTTTTAACGATGCTGCATCGTGACGAATGTTCATGGATGCTGCCTTCCGTAAAATAGATTTTATGCGTGCATGGGTATATTGAATGAATGGTCCGGTGTGCCCCTGCAATTGAATCGACTCACTGGGATCAAACATCATGCGTTTCTTCGGATCTACCTTTAGCAAGAAGAATTTCAATGCTCCTAATCCTATCATCTCCGAAAGCTCTTTGATTTCCTGATCGGTTGACTCATCAATTTTTCCAAGTTCACGTGTTTGCTTCTCTGCCTCCTCTACCATTTCATCCATCAGTTCATCCGCATCCACCACAGTGCCTTCACGACTTTTCATTTTTCCGGTTGGAAGATCCACCATGCCGTATGATAGGTGATAACATTTCTTCGCCCACTCGTAGCCGAGTTTTCCCAGAATTAAAAACAAAACTTTAAAGTGATATTCCTGTTCATTACCAACCGTGTAGACCTGTCCTTCTATGTTCGGAAAATCACGGAAACGTAAAATAGCGGTGCCGATGTCTTGCGTCATATAAACAGAAGTACCATCTGAACGCAATAATACTTTTTGATCAAGGCCATCCGCAGTTAAATCAACCCAGACAGATCCATCCTCTTTTTTGAAAAAGACACCTTGCTCAACCCCACGCAAAACTTCATCCTTTCCCAGTAAATAGGTTGTTGATTCATAATACAACTTGTCAAAGTCAACACCCATGCGTTTGTACGTGGCATCAAAGCCATCATACACCCAACCGTTCATTGTGCTCCAGAGTTTTAAAATCTCCGGATCTTTTTGTTCCCACTGTTGCAGCATCTGCACAGCGAGTTTCATGATGGTAGCCTGCTTCTCTGCGTCTTCTTTGCTTAACCCTTTTTCTTCAAGTTCTTTGCATTGTGCTTTATAGTTCTTGTCGAACTCAACATAGTATTTACCAACCAGCTTATCGCCTTTCAACCCGCTACTCTGCGGAGTTTCTCCATTGCCAAATAATTTCCACGCGGCCATCGATTTGCAGATGTGAATGCCACGGTCGTTGATGATCTGAACTTTGTGAACGTTGTAGCCAAGTGCTTTATAGATTTCCGCAACAGAATAACCAAGAAAATTATTTCTCAAATGACCTAAGTGCAAAGGCTTGTTGGTGTTGGGCGAAGAGTACTCCACCATAATCTCTCTTCCTGCTGGAGGAGTGATTCCATAGGATGCATTGGAATAAATGTATTCAAATACCTGTACCCATACCGTGTCACTGATCACCAGGTTCAGAAATCCCTTCACTACGTTGAAGCGACTTACAATACCTGAATTGGATTGCAGATAATCCCCAATCAACCTAGCCGTTTCTTCCGGTCCTTTCTTCGATATTTTCGCAATAGGAAAACACACCAGGGTATGTGATCCCTCAAATTCAGCATTGGTTGGTTGAAGTTGTAGTTGCTCTACGGATTGATTAAAAAGCGAAGAGATCGCCTTATTTATCGCATTACGTAATTCTATATCCAGGTTCATCGAATCAATAATTCTTATTAGTTTTTCTACTGAGTATTCTCAAAAAAGGATGGCATCAAATAAAATGCTGTGTCAATAAAAAATAATGTCCCGCTATTGGTCAATACATTTTCATCATGCAGATCTTCAAGTATCACTCCGACTTCGGAATTATAGTAATCATTATTTTTCTTAAGCTGAAATCCATTGCTTACCAAAAATTCTTTAACCATCAATGAATTGGTAGGCTCTGTTATCTCAATAAAAGGCAGCTTCACTACAGCATGTAAAACTTTCTGTTCGACATAAAAACCAAGCAACTCATAAGCCGTTTAGGAAACAAAAAATTATGAATCAAAAGATTATGAAAGTAATCGAGCCCGAATTCGTAAAAAACAGAATCATTAAGTTTAATCACGTATCGTGTATCCTCATCCAGAAACACACGCTGCTCTGCACCCCTCGCTATAAACCTGCTTTCATTAATCGATTTTATCCATTTACCTGTCTGATCAATCCATTCAATCAGCCACGCTGCTTCCTGATCTTTTCTAAACTCATTCTTTTCAATGTCTCCACTTGCTTCTTTGCTTTTTCTAAGGTGGTAGGCTGCTGCTTCAATAAGATTTCCTGCTGAATTTTTGCCAACTCCTGAAATGATCCTTTGTGATTCATGTTTTAAGTTCATTTAAACCAAAGATAATGAATAGTCCGTAGCAGGCTATGAACTATCGACTATCGACTTTTTTACATATCTAAAATATAAGCAAACATCAATGGCGCTACGATGGTCGCATCGCTCTCCACAATAAACTTGGGAGTTTCAATACTCAGCTTTCCCCAGGTAATTTTTTCATTTGGCACAGCGCCTGAATATGAACCATAACTGGTTGTTGAATCACTGATCTGGCAGAAGTAACTCCAGAACGGAACGCCATCACGCTCCAGATCCTGATGCAACATCGGCACTACACAAATCGGAAAGTCTCCGGCAATACCTCCACCAATCTGGAAGAAACCGATTCCATGTTCACCTGCATTATTTGTATACCAGTCAGCGAGCCATACCATATATTCAATGCCACTCTTCATGGTAGAGGCTTTCAATTCACCTGTTAAAACATATGAAGCAAAAATATTTCCCATAGTTGAGTCTTCCCATCCGGGTACTACCATTGGCATGTTGCGCTCTGCGGCAGCAATCATCCATGAATTCTTTGGATCAATCTCATAGTATTGTTTCAAGACACCACTATTGATCATGCGGAACATGAACTCATGCGGAAACAAACGCTCGCCTTTGTCTTCAGCATCCTTCCAGACTTTAAACAAGTGCGCCTGCAATCTGCGGAATGCCTCTTCTTCCGGAATACATGTATCAGTGACACGGTTCAAATGATTTTGAAGTAAATCCCACTCCTGTTCAGGTGTTAAATCACGATAGTTGGGTATGCGTCTGTAATGTGAATGAGCCACCAGGTTCATGATGTCTTCTTCGAGGTTTGCGCCTGTACAACTGATAATATGTACTTTATCCTGACGAATCATTTCCGCGAAGCTGATTCCCAATTCGCCTGTGCTCATGGCTCCGGCCAGAGACACCAGCATCTTTTTCCCAGCGGCAATATGTGTTTTATAGCCTTTCGCTGCATCCACCAGGGCAGCTGCATTAAAATGGAGGTAGTTTTTCTCTATGAATGAGGAGATGGGCCTGGATTGACTCATAATAAATTATAGTTAATGTTTAACGAGGGGCGAAATTAACTAATTCAACAGGAATTAGGGCACAAGCTATCCACAGTTGTATAGATTTTTACTGTATCCCGGCTCTGTTTAATTTTTCCTCCTTTAGGATAAAGGTCGTTCCCTTCGGATACTCAACTGTGTGAAATTCGGCAGCATCGCCAATCTGATAGTACTCATACTTTGACCTGGCTACCAACAGTTTAATTTCTCCAAGGGTTAACCAGTAATTTCTTGTTTTGGAGTCGCGTGTGACGGTAGTTGTAGTGACCCGATCGGTGATAATGGCACGAATAACCTGCTTATTCCCCAAATTAATAACCCGGGCTATGTCCTTTTTCATATGATTGCGCTAAGGATAAATCGCTATTAAAAGTCCTGCGCCAATTACCCTGCCAATGCCTTCAGTAAAAATGACGAAAACAAGGCCAAGTACGCCAAATATAGCTGTAACGAATAGGCTGAAGCAGGAATCAGCAGTAGGAAAAGAATTAGATTAAAAATCTGTTTCCGTGCGTAATCTATACCAGAAATTATGAGTAATGGAAATTACTGATTTCAATAGATTAACCTGCATATCGTATTGGATAGTAATTTAAAACTAAGAATTGAGCTATTTTGATAGAAGACATATTTTAAATCTGTTGGCTTAAACGAATTAACAATAATCTGGCTGTTAATTTTTATTTAGTTCCTACCGCAACAAGGGTTTGCCCGTTGATAATTGTCATAGTAAAAAGTAATTTACAGTTAATTAAAAACATCCTTTTTCAAGTGCTCCCATCAAGAAAAATCATTTCAACAATTCAGTTCCTGGTTGTAACGTCCCTGGTGTTAATGGGGCATGCGCACGCTCAAAATTCAGAAATTGAGAAGTTCGATCTCGTAAAAGAGGAGGCTCCGGTATTTATTTACGAACGTTGGATCACCTTTCCGGGAAAAGTGCCAGCCGTGAAAGCCCGTGAGGTAAAATGTGAGTTTCTTGTAAACACTTCGATCTATACAATTCTCTCCATTCTAAAGGATGAATCCACCATCAAAACCTGGCAGACCCATGTCAGCGAGTTTGAAGTTTACACAAATACGGATACAAGCTTCTGGCTGGAATATTCGTATCACGATATACCCTGGCCCGTAAGCGATCAGGATCATTTTCTGCGCTATGAACTTGAAGAACATGTGCCAGGCAAGGAACTATTCATTAAGTTTTCATCCGTGATCGATCCGAAACTCGCAGCGTTGAGAAAAGGTGTCACCCGGATGGAACTTGCCGGCAGCTGGAAAATTGAACAGGTATCACCACAACAGATTAAAGTTACGTATCGGATTTTATCCATGCCCAGCAGCATACCACGAATATTTACAGATCCGGTTATACGCAGCAACATGATGAGTACAGTAAAAGCCCTGACTAAACTGGCAGAAGGCAAATAGCGGGCGGACCTATTATCTGATCACCTGCAGCCAGCCCTTATACTCTTTTTGCTGTTCGGGCAAAAGCAACGTGAAGTAATAGATGCCAGCTGATACTTCACTCCCATTCCATTCACCCCGGTAGCCTGGCTGATCAAACAGTACTTTACCATAACGGTTAAAAATTATAAGCCTGTTTACCGGATACAGCTCAATGTTTTTTATTCTGAAGGTATCGTTGAATCCATCTTGATTAGGAGTAATGACATTGGGTATGACCAACTCCCGCTCAAAGTCAACTTTGACTTCATTTGATAAGGAAGTAAACACGCCATCGCTTCGCACTGCCTTTACTTTAAGTAAGTAAGAAAAGCTCTCAACAGCATTAATCGATGCAAGTGTGTCGGTAATTGTAGTTCCCTCCTTTTCATATTCAAGGTCGTCACCCAATGACCACCATACCTCATACCGGACATTGCTATCTGTCCAGAAGTTGTAGGCACTCCAGCCAAGATCAATTAAATTGTTTTCTTCATCTTCCAGGGCTGTCAGCCGGATTGATTTATGAATTTTCCCTGAAGACCATTCTTCACACTTGTTTTGGTAACTGACTTGAAATTGATACGAATAATCATCTGTAAGAAAATTGCCTTTTGTTAGTTGCATGACTGGTGCCGACTGAAGGTTGCCGATATCCTCCCATAGCCCTGCTCCTTCCTGCCTTGCAAGCACACTCACCTCATTGATACGGTTTGCAAATGATGTGGAAGCCTGCAAATGAATTACTTTATCATCGAAATCATCTACCGTAACATAATCCAGGTGCACGACAGCCGGATCTTTGAAAACCGTGATGTTGAGCGTGTCCGAGTTACCGAAGCAGACCGCCTGACTGGTTATACTTTTTTCCTTCACCCAGATTTTGCCGGCATTATTATTCCAGTTTACAAAAACCGAATTGGTTCCATCACCCTTGATAATTACTCCGTTCAGCGCTTCCCACGTATAGATCGATCCGGCTGTATTCGTGATTTTATAACGATTTTTATCAGCCAGATTAACGCAAACAGAATCCAGTCCCTGTGGTGTTTCTGTTTGCAACGCTACATTGACTAGCACATCCAGGGTAGCCACATCACTTTTACATTGATTGGCATTGGTTACCTGCAACCCAACTTTAGCGGCAGGGTTTGATAAACCCCAATTTACCATGAGTGTGTCCGAATTGGCACTTCCTGTAATCTTACCGCCACTTATTGTCCACTCGTGTGCTGCATTTTCATCAGTCCAGTATTGCACACCTTCCACACCAGGACAAACAGACTTACTTCCGTGAATAACAGGTTGTGGTTTGTTATTTACACGGATAACTACCCAATCATGATGCTCACAACCTTCAAAGGTTGCTGTAAGTTTATACTTAAAAGATTCAATGCCTGTTTCTGCTCCAGTATATTGAAATGTGGGTTGTGATTTTGCTGGATCATCCAGCCAGGTTGCCGGGCTCCAAGTAAAAGCAGCAGACGTATTTTCGGCATTGCCAATCTTCACCGTTTCGCCTTCACAAATTTCTTTATCTTCTCCTGCACCGGCTGCAAAATTTCCATTGTAAAACAAATTGGAAGCAAATTCAGGAAGCACAAACAATTCAGAAGGAATAGAGATTCCTGTTTCGCTAAACTCACATAACAAGCCAGGCTGGTCAGGCTTGTTAATTACCAGCAATTTTTTCTCATCAGCTATAGGAATGTAAATTTTGCCGTTGGCTGCAATTTGCGGTCGCCCAAGAAAATCTGATCCGGAAAAGATTTCTACACTTTTTTCCGTCTGAATATCATATTGAGTAATACCTTGTCTGCCTACTATGTAGATAAAACGGCCATTAGGCGAAAACTCTCCACTACCCGTTACCGGCAGCCATTTACTATTGACAATTGGATCAGCTGGAAAATTTTGTGGTTTAAAGTCAGATATTAAAGTTCCTGAGCCTGATATTTCACTGACGGAATAAAGAAATTTTTTAGCGTCTGGCGAAAGCTTATAGTCATTACTTGAACCAATCATTACAGGTTTGGATGTAAATGGACCCGATATTCCATCTTTATCAATTTGAAAAATATACATTTTGTCAGAGCCCTCTTGCAGATTTGAGTCGACATCGCCAATTAACCAAAACACACTTCGGTCACATTTTCCGGATATGGTGAACGTACCATGCATGTTGTTATACAGTACTCTATTTTTCTCAATTACCTCGCCCTCGTTATTATTCGAGGCCAGATCAACCACCGCATAGACAATAACACTTAATGTATTATTGTTATTTGCGGGAACATTAAATGCATTGTAACTGAAAATATAGAATTGATTGTTACTGGCTGGTTTGGGTATAATAATCGATCTGGTTCGATATGGGGTAATGTTTACTCCATTCTTCATGATTTTACCTTCTCCATTCCAAACCGTGCTGCCATCAGTGGCAATCAGCAGCTTACCCTGATCCGAAGAATAAGAAGCAAACTCTCCTTCATCATGTTCAAATATCGTTGGTGACGCGGCTGGCAGATCAGCATAGAAGTTTAGCGTATATTCATTAAATACCCAATTGGCAGTTTCAGACTGGGCAGGAGCATTTCTTAGTATGCCAAAAAATAGAAAGCAACATAAGTATTTAACGCCATCGTACACGGTAATCCTGACCACAAATGAAAATTGATGATTCTAAATTTACAGAATTCCGTTCACCCGGCCATCACCGGTCGGCTCACAATTGAATTTGCGGAAGCCTCCATAATTTCAAAGGCACTTTCCGCCATCCTGTTTTCCGTATCCAGGGTTGGATTCACCTCCACAATTTCCCAGGCACATACCCTGGGATCTTTGCATAGTTCAGCATTTAAAACTTTGGCTTCCTCAACAGTGAGCCCGTTTGGAACGGGCGTGCCGGTGCCGGTGGAGAAGCGGCTGTCGATGCTATCTACATCAAACGAAACATAAATCACATCACAATGATCAAGCATCTGCAAGGCTTTTCCTGCAATGGTGTCTGCACCAAATTTTTTTACTTCTTCTACTTCAATAAAGTTGATGTTATACTTATTAAGCAGATAGTTTTCAGGTTTTTCCAGATCACGCACGGCAATATAAACAAGGTCTTCAGGCAAAATTTTAGGTCCCTGCATACCTACATTTTTAATCTGTTCCCAATATTCAACCGTTTCACCGCGTGGGTCATTTACTTTGCATTCGTAATTATCAAAGCCAAATGCCATGGCCAGTGTCATGCCGTGCATGTTGCCTGAAGGTGTGGTGTAGGGCGTGTGAATATCAGCATGCGCATCAATCCATATCACTCCTATGCGCTTCTTGGGATACGCCTTCTTGATTCCTGCTATAGTTCCATAGGCAGTTGAATGATCTCCCGCCATGATCAACGGGAAATAGTCATCAAAAATCTGCTCATATACTTCCAGGCATACCCGCTCTTCCATGATAAGGACTCCATCAATAAACTTGGCGTGCGAGTGCTTGGCACCATCAAAAAGCAGTTCATTCACGTTTTCAACTTCTATGGAATCGTACCTTCTGAACAAATCTGATTTCAGATCGAGACTGGCTATTTTCATGGCTTCAACGCCCAGACTTGCACCTCTGGTGCCCGCACCTATCTCAGATTTTACTTCTATGATTTTGATCTCTTTCACAGGAAATACTATTAAAGTCTTTTAAATTTTATTGGAATGATCTCAGAAATGCCCCAAAAGGCGGTTTTCCGAAGCCCTTAGAAGTCGGGCAACGCATGGAGTCCTGTGGGGACAGGGACAAAAAGCAAACGTGGAAAGCGATTTACCATGACTGTTTTAGCGTATTGCAAAGATGGCAAAATTATCACAATATTGCACCCTATTTTTGGGTTGATGGTTGATCGTTGTTCGTTGCCCGGCACACCTCCACCAACCATTAACGAACAACTATCAATAAAAAATGAAGAGCTACCGTGAGCTGATTGAACAAACCTTCGAATTTCCACAAAAAGAATTCAAGGTGCGAGATCATGAGTTGTTGTTTAACGATGTTCCTCTTATGGATATCATTAAACAGTATGGCACCCCTCTAAAGATCACGTACCTTCCACGGATCAGTGAAAATATCCGTTTCGCACAGGCAACTTTTAACAATGCCATGGAGCGGTTTAAATACAACGGCAAATACACCTATTGCTATTGTACAAAATCATCACACTATGATTTCGTATTGGAAGAAGCATTAAAGAATGATGTCCACATAGAAACATCTTCTGCCTTTGATATTCCTATTGTCCGCACTTTATTCGAGCGCGGAAAAATTTCAAAAGAGACTTACATTTTGTGCAATGGATTTAAAATGCCCAGGTACAAAGAATATATTACCGATCTTCTCAATGATGGGTTCAACTGCGTGCCAATTCTCGATAACCTGAGTGAGATAGACACCTACGAAAAAAATGTAAACCGACCTTATCAGGTGGGTATTCGCGTGGCGGCTGACGAAGAACCTAAATTTGAGTTTTATACCTCTCGTCTTGGCATCCGCTACAGCGACATCATTCCTTTATACAAAGAAAAAATTCAGCCCAGCAGCAAAGCTTCATTGAAGATGCTGCACTTCTTTATCAACACGGGTATCAAAGACACTGCGTATTACTGGAGCGAACTAAGCCGTTTTATTTTCAAGTATTGCGAGATGAAAAAAATCTGCGATTCACTGGACTCGATTGACATCGGAGGTGGCTTCCCTATCAAAACATCCCTCACTTTCCAGTACGATTACAAATACATGATTGAGCAAATCGTGGAAAACATCAAATGGATTTGTGAGAAAAACAACGTGCCTGTGCCAAACATCTTCACTGAATTTGGAAGCTTTACTGTAGGTGAAAGCGGTGCCGTATTATATCAGATGGTTGACCAGAAGCTGCAAAACGATAAAGAACTCTGGTACATGATTGACGGTTCTTTCATTACGCACTTGCCCGATGTGTGGGGACTCAATCAAAAATATATTCTCCTTTCCATTAACAAATGGGATGATCCTTACCACAAAGTAAATATCGGAGGCCTCACCTGCGATAGTCACGATTATTATAATTCTGAAGCGCACACCGGTGAAGTGTTCCTCCCGATGATCACTGATGATGAACCGTTGTACATCGGCTTCTTTCATACAGGTGCCTATCAGGAATCACTGGGTGGATATGGCGGCATTCAACATTGCCTGATTCCAGCACCCAAACATGTGCTGATTAATCGCAATGAAGACGGTGAGATCACGACTGAGCTTTTTGCATCGGAGCAGACCAGCAGGAGCATGATGAAATTGCTGGGCTACGAAAGCGAACGCGAAGAGCCCGTAAAACTTTAAAGCCACGTAATTCAGTTTTATTTCCATTCAAAGTGGTGGGTGATGTTAATCAATGTGAAAGTTGATTTATATCATATTATATGATTATTTTCATTCACTAATTCGCCTGACGTAAATCGTGGCCAGTTTGGTTGCGAAACGAATTAACCGCACGCGAAATGCCCTGCAATCTGTTTCTGTCTGTTTTTCTGGAGTGTTCCGCGGCACTTTTAACCTTTAAATCCATACAGCCATGAAAGTCTACGATGAAAAACACATTAAAAACATTGTCCTGTTGGGAGCGCCTAAGGCTGGCAAAACCTTGCTGGCCGAAGACATGTTATTTGAAGCCGGTATCATTCACCGGAGAGGTACCATAGAAGGAAAAAATACAATCAGCGACTATCACGAGATCGAGCAGGAACGCGGCAACTCTGTTTTCGCCACCACCATGCACACCGAATGGAAAGACTATAAAATCAATATTATTGACACGCCTGGGTTTGATGACTTTGTTGGAGAGATGGTTTCTGCACTGCGTGTAGCTGACACCTGCGTAATGGTAATCAATGCACAAAATGGTGTGGAAGTGGGCACCGAACTGATCTGGAATTATGTAGACCGTTTTAAAAAGCCCATCATTTTTGCAATTAACCAGGTAGATCACCCCAAATCAGATTTCGATGCAGCCCTGGTATCACTTAAAAGCAGTTATGGCAATGCAGTGACGCAAATGCAGTATCCTGTCATCGAAGGAGATGGTTTTAATTCCATCATTGACCTGCTGAAAATGGTGATGTACAAGTTTCCCGCTGATGGAGGAAAGCCAGAAAAACTACCGATACCTGAATCTGAAAGAGAAAAAGCAAATCAGCTGCACAATGAACTGGTGGAGAAAGCTGCCGAGAATGATGAGAAGCTGATGGAAAAATATTTTGAACAGGGCACCCTGGATGAAGACGAAATGCGCGCAGGATTAAAACTCGGAATGATTCACCACGATGTGTTTCCTGTATTTGTTATGTCTGCCAGAAAAAACATGGGCAGCGGCCGCATGATGGGATTTATCGATAACGTAGCCCCTACTCCCATTGAAGCAAAACCTGAATTAACCACAGAAGGAAAAGAAATTCCATTTGACCGCGCTCAACCTACGGTACTTTTTGTTTTCAAGTCACAGTTGGAACTTAACCTGGGCAAGCTCTCTTTCTTCAAGGTTATTTCAGGGGAAGTAACGAGCAACTCAGAACTCATCAACAGCCAGACCGGTGCGCTGGAGCGGTTCCACTCACTTTTCATTATGGATGGGAAAAACAGAAACCCCGTTGATAAATTAGTGGCCGGAGATATAGGCGCCACACTGAAATTAAAAGACACCTTTACCAATCAAACGCTTCACGCGAAAGGTTTTGAAGTAACCATCGATCCGATAGTATTTCCAGAACCACGCATACGCACAGCGGTAATAGCCAAAACAAAAACGGATGACGAAAAAATAGGAGAAGTACTGGCAAAGATTCATCAGGAAGACCCAACCATCATGGTGGAATTCTCCAAAGAACTAAGGCAGCTGATACTTTCCGCTCAAGGCGAAATGCACCTGACCGTATGCAAATGGAATCTGGAGCATAATTATAAACTGAATGTAGATTTTGTTTCCCCCCGCATTTCATACCGCGAAACCATTCGCAAACCTGCGCTTGCCAGCTATCGTCATAAAAAACAATCGGGCGGTGCCGGTCAGTTTGGCGAAGTCTATATGAAAATAGAACCCTACTTTGAAGGCATGCCTGAGCCAACCGAATACCCGGTGCGTGGCAAAGAGGTAATTGATCTGGAGTGGGGTGGCAAACTTGTATTTTATAATTGCATTGTGGGTGGCGTCATTGACGCGCGCTTTATACCCTCCATATTGAAAGGTGTGATGGAAAAAATGGAAGAAGGCCCCATCACCGGATCCTATGTGCGCGATGTGCGTGTGATGGTCTATGATGGAAAAATGCACCCGGTAGATTCCAACGACATCTCCTTTAAGATTGCCGGCATGATGGCCTTTAAAGATGCATTCATGCAGGCTGAACCACAGCTGCTCGAGCCTATTTACGATCTTGAAGTAACGGTGCCAGAAGAAATGATGGGCGATGTGATGGGCGATTTACAAACCCGCAGATCCATGATTGTGGGTATAGACACGAATGGAGTTTACCAGATAGTCAAAGCAAAAACTCCGCTGGCAGAACTAAATAAATACTCCACTTCACTTCGTTCCTTATCACAGGGCCGGGGAAGTTTCAATCAGAAATTTGCTGAATACATGCCAGTACCTTTTGAGATACAACAGAAACTGGCGAAGCAATTACAGGTTGAAGAAGCGGTGTAATTAAAATTGAGTCAAGGCGTCTGACCAGTCCAGGTGGTCTTGACGCCTTACCTTTAAAGTGGTCAGAAGCCTTTAGTTATTCAACTCCTGGAAAGTATCAACTGAGCTGCCTGCAACAGATCATCAACAGCATGGTCAGCCTTATTGATGGGTTCTATCTCATGACCAATCTGTATGGTGGCTATGCCAAGTTCGCGGGCCGGAATTATATCCCTGCCACGATCACCAACCATCCATGACGTGGTTACATCAATATTGAATCTGGTAATTGCTTTCTCAAACATGAGCGTGCCCGGCTTGCGTGCCAGTGAAGCCGTTACAGATGGGTGATGAGGACTGAAATAAAAATGATCGATGCGATTGCCGCAGGCCGATTGTAAATATTCATGACACTCCTTCATTTGCGCTTCTGTATAAATGCGTTGCGCAATGCCTGACTGATTGGTGACAACTACCAGTATATATCCGGCAGCTTTTAATGAACGTAATGGCCTCTACCACACCAGGTAAAATTTCAAAATTTTCAATTCTATAGGTATAGTCAGGATTGTCTTTATTGAGCACCCCGTCACGATCTAAAAACACACAACGATTCATTTCTTTTCAATTTGGACTCAATAATACATATTCTTCACTTTCCATACAGCCTATTCAGATTTGTATTGTTGTTTACTGAAATCAGAATTGTTTAGCTGTTTCTTTTTTTTAGTTTTGTTGAACGTGGTATGCTGTATTGGTTAACATTTTACCGATTCCCCTGTCGGGTGTTGATCATATCTGAATAACTACCTTAAAAAACCAAAAGGAAATTGAATAACGCTATCGTCATTATACCTACCTATAATGAAAAGGAGAATATCACCCTGATCATTGATGCCGTTGTGTCTCTGCCCAAAGACTTTGATATTCTGATTGTGGATGACAACTCACCAGACGGCACCGCTGATATCGTAAAAGACTTACAGATAAATTATAACACACCAGCTTATACTCGCTTGCACTTGCTGGAGCGCCCTGGCAAGCACGGACTGGGCACCGCTTACATTGAGGGTTTTCGTTATGCGATGCAGCACCATTATGATTTTATTTTGCAAATGGATGCTGACTTTTCGCATAACCCACAAGACCTGATTAAATTATATCTCTGTTGCCTGGAAGGTGGCAATGATCTTTGCATTGGCTCTCGTTATGCCAGTGGCGTAAACGTAGTGAACTGGCCCATGGGCCGTGTGCTTCTTTCATTTTTTGCCAGTAAGTATGTGCAAATGATTACCGGCATACCCGTGCATGACACCACTGCGGGTTTTGTATGTTACCGGAGAAAAGTACTTGAGACCATTCCGCTCGATGAAATAAAATTTATAGGATATGCCTTTCAGATTGAAATGAAATTTCTTACGTGGAAGTATGGCTTCAAATTAAGTGAAGTACCTATCATCTTCACCGACCGTACTCGTGGTCAGAGTAAAATGTCGGCAGGGATTTTTAAAGAAGCTTTTCTTGGTGTGATTCAAATGACGGTGCAGAGCTGGTTTAAGAAATACATAATCACCTAAGATATTTTATACCACATACTGGTATGAAGAGCAACAGAACATCAGTTAATATTCACATCTGAAACATATTCAGGCCATTAATCAAACCGTATTGCCTGAATCGGATTTATGCGCGTGATGAATCGCGTGGGTAACATCAACACAACAGTTACCGTAGCAAACACAATCAGGTTTAATAATAGAACCGTGCCCCAGCCCCACTCAATAGGCACATAATCCATATAATAGTCGTGAGGATCGAGCGGAATAAATTTAAAATAATCCTGCAGGAAACAAAGGCCAAGGCCAATGGCATTTCCAAGTAAAAGTCCTTTGGTAATCAGGCCCATTCCATTATATACGAACACCGAGCGGATGAGACTATCCTGTGCTCCCATGGCTTTCAGTATTCCCACCATTTGTGTGCGCTCCATCACCAGAATCAAAATGACGGAGATCATATTCACACATACCACTACCAGAATAATCACAAGAAGAATCCGTACCTGTCGCTTGATCAGATCGAGCCATTCAAATACCTGAATATATTTATCGCGAACTGTTTCAATAAACAAATCATAATCTATTGACATGCCAATCTCACGTGCCGATGCTTCAAGTGCCGCCTTGTCATGATCATATTTAAAATCCCACAATGCTGATATACTACCAAAAAGTCGATTGCCTGTATACTCTGGATTACTGACTATTACTTCATCAATCCGCTCCATATGACGGGCCAGCGCATCGCGCCACAATTTAAAGCCACTGAAATAATTCAAATCCACTTTTATTTCCAGTCCTCCCGCTTCGTTATCAGGCCAGTCATTCAATCGCTGCACAAGGCGAAGATCACCTATGATCAACTTGCCATCAAAATAATCAGAGAGGTTGGTTTCATAAATACCGGTGATTTTCAATCTGCGAAAGCGTGGAGGATTCTGAAAAAAATGAACAACAATGTCATCTCCGGTTTTTGCATTGATCTTATCGGCAATCACACGGCTCAGGATAACCTCCCGTGCATACCCTGAATCCGGAAAGTGAATGAATTCACCTTCAATCAGGTTTCTTGAAAACTGATCTGCATCAAAACTTTTTCCAACCCCTTTAAAAACAACGCCCATCACATCGTCATCCGATTTAATCAATCCGGCCTTGTGACTATATTCCTGAACATGTGTAACGAATCCAAACTGCTCAGGATGTTTTTGTAATTCAGTATTGAAATTAAACGATTGTTCCTCCACCGAATTGTTCATCGTATACCGGGTGATCAGCAGGTGGTTGCTGAATGTGTAAATTTTGTTCTTCACCTCGGATTGAAACCCCTGCATGATCAGAAACGAAACAATAGCTGCCGATAACCCGATAGCAATACTGGCCACGGCTATTTTGTGTATGATGGAAGAAAAACTATTGTCTTGCCCCTGGCGGATTCTTTTTGATATGAAATACGAAAGGTTCAAAGAATGGCTTAATTTTGGATTTACAGATCGCCAAAATAAAAAGAAATGATCAGGATTTGGGTGTTATCCATTTTTTTGTTGGGCTTTACAGGATGTGAAGCTCAAAAAACAAAACCAGTAACCATCACTGGTGCCGAACAACTTAACGAATTACTTCCCTTACTAAAGAACCAGCGTGTGGGGCTCGTGGTCAATAATACCACACTGGTAAATAAAACACACCTGGCTGATACACTGGTAAAGCTTGGTGTTCAGGTTAAAAGAATCTTCGGACCAGAACATGGCTTCCGTGGAGATGCCGCTGATGGAGAACATGTTAATGATGCTATTGATGCAAAAACGGGGGTTCCTGTGGTATCCTTATATGGTAAGAATTACAAAGCTACGCCCGAACAGGTAAAAGACCTGGACATACTCATTTTCGATATTCAGGATGTTGGCGCTCGCTTTTATACGTATATCAGCACCATGCATTACCTGATGGAAACGTGCGCTGAGAATAACAAGAAACTGATCATACTCGATCGCCCCAATCCAAACGGAAGCTACGTAGATGGTCCCATCCGACAGGAAGAATTAAAATCATTTGTTGGTATGCACCCGATACCGATCACCCACGGCATGACCATAGGTGAACTTGCACAGATGATCAACGGGGAAGGCTGGCTTGATGGTGGTAAAAAATGTGAACTTCAAATCATCAAATTAAAAAACTGGAAACATAACGATGATTATTCTTTACCAGTAAGACCTTCACCCAATTTACCCAACGATCAGGCCGTACGATTGTATCCATCCCTTTGTCTCTTTGAAGGAACAGTAATCAGCCTGGGACGTGGCACACCTACCCCATTTCAGATTTTGGGAAATCCAGAATTGAAAGACATGCCGTTTAGTTTCACACCCGTTCCGATAAAAGGCTATTCGATTGATCCTCCGCTTAAAGGCCAGTTATGTTATGGCATCGATTTACGCTCCGTAACTCCCGGACGAAAGATTGATTTGCAATATCTTCTTATGTTTTATCAGAAATATCCGGATAAGGAAAAATTCTTCACTGCCTATTTTGATAAGCTTGCCGGCACCACTCAATTGAAACAGCAGATCAAAGACGGCCTCACTGAAGATCAGATCCGCGAAAGCTGGAAACCAGGGTTGGATGCGTTTAATGTGAAGAGGAAGAAATATTTGTTATATCAGTAAAATTGCGCCAGGCTGCAACCTATAAGCCAAATGGTTCCAGCTTGAAGCTTGTTACTTGCGGCTTGTAACCAAATGACCAAACAGGAAAAAGTAAACGACATCTTAAAAATCCTGGATAACTATTATCCAAAACCTGAAGTTCCCCTCCAGCATAAAGATGCCTACACACTTCTGATTTCCGTGTTACTCTCGGCACAGTGTACTGATGAGCGTGTTAATAAAACTACCCCCTCTCTCTTTAAGCTTGCCGACAATCCCTATGACATGGTGAAGCTTTCTGTAGAAGAAATACGGGAGATCATCAAACCATGCGGGCTTTCGCCAATGAAATCGAAAGGCATACATGGACTGTCTAAAATTCTGATTGATAAACATAAAGGCCAGGTTCCGAATACATTTGAAGATTTAGAAGAGTTACCTGCCGTAGGACACAAGACAGCATCGGTGGTGATGACGCAATGGTTTGGCATTCCAGCCTTTCCTGTAGATACGCACATTCATCGCCTGGCATATCGCTGGGGATTGACCAATGGAAAAAGTGTAGAGCAAACTGAAAAAGATTTGAAACGATTGATCCCTGAAGAAAAGTGGAACAAAGTGCACCTGCAGATAATTTATTTTGGAAGAGAATTTTGTCCGGCTCGTGGTCACGTGTGGACCGAGTGCCCGATTTGTAAAAAGTTTATGCGCAAAGATTTAAGAGATTAGTATGAATACATTACGAATCATCTTCATGGGCACCCCCGAATTTGCCGTGCCAAGCCTGGAAATTCTGGTACAAAATAAATTCAACGTGGTGGCAGTAATTACCGCGCCTGATAAACCACAAGGCCGTGGACAAAAATTAACTTCCTCGCCTGTGAAAGAATGCGCGTGGCAACATAACATTCCTGTACTTCAGCCTGCAAATCTTAAATCGCCTGAATTTCTTGAAGAGTTAAAAAGCTACAATGCCAATCTTCAAATCGTAGTTGCCTTTCGCATGTTGCCTGAAGTGGTTTGGGCTATGCCTCAGTTAGGCACCTTCAATTTACACGGCTCATTGTTGCCACAATACCGCGGGGCTGCACCGATTAACTGGGCCATTATCAATGGAGAAAAAGAAACAGGCGTCACCACTTTTTTTCTCAAGCACGAGATTGACACGGGCAGCATCATCTTTCAGGAGAAAGAAACAATATCTGAAGAGGACGATGCCGGCACTTTGTATGAACGACTCATGCACAAAGGCGCTGCGCTTGTTTTGAAAACAGTAAAAGCCATTGAACAAGGTGAGTATCCTTCACAACCACAAACAGAATCTTCAGAAATAAAACACGCTCCTAAAATTTTTAAGGAGACTTGCCTGATCAACTGGGATCAGCCTACGGAAAAAATCAGAAATTTCGTAAGAGGCCTGAGTCCTTATCCTGCCGCATGGACAATAATCAGTGGTAAGACTTTTAAGATTTACCAATGCAGTCACGCCCATGCCAACAGTGGCATCATCGGGCCTGGAGAGTTCATCACGGATAATAAAACCTATCTTTATTTTAAGACATCCGATGGATTGCTTTCCATAGATGAATTTCAACCGGAAGGAAAGAAGAGAATGAATGTTCAGGAGTATTTCAGAGGAAATAAACTTTAGCTTAGCGTAATTAACATGACCATATCTCTAATCGCAGCACTCACCAAAAACCATGTCATCGGTAAAAACAACGACCTGCCCTGGCACCTGCCTGATGACATGAAGTACTTCATGAATACCACCAAGGCACATCATGTCATTATGGGCCGGAAGAATTACGAATCCATTCCTGAAAAATTCAGGCCACTTCCCAACCGTACCAATATTGTAGTTACGCGTCAAAAAGATTTTTATGCACCCGCATGCATCGTAGTCAATACGCTTGAAAAAGGTATAGCCATTGCCAGGGCCAGCAGGAGAGAAAGAACTATTCATTATTGGCGGTGCTGAAATCTATTCATTGGGTATGCCCTGGGCCGATCAACTTTACCTGACTGAAATTGATATAACCCTTGATGGTGATACGTACTTTCCTTCATTCAATAAAAATGAATGGCATGAACTTTCACGTACTCACCATGAAGCTGATGCCCGACATGCCTATGCATTCGATTTTGTAGTCTACAAAAAAAAGTAATTTGCATCTTTACAAAAATTAAAGTCCATGGAAGTACATAAAAGAATTCTCGCTATCCTGTATATTATTTCTGGTTCTTTGCAAATCCTGGGCATGCTGTTCGTTACCGCTTTCATATCGGTGATCATTCCTTTTATTATGGATGAAGCCGGCCCCGATGCGCAATGGGTTTTTGTCTGGCTTGTACCCTTCATCCGCATGATTGCCATTTTTATCATTCTCCTTTTTTCAATCCCATCCATCATCGGTGGCATTGCGCTTCTCAATAATAAAAGCTGGGCACTCACGCTTTTGCTGGTGCTGGGCTGCTTTAAATTGTTTTCGTTTCCCATTGGCACCGCCATTGGCATCTATACAATCTGGGTGTATTCTGAAAATCATAAATTAAGTTCGCAATCGAAATAATGGGAAAGTTAACCAACAAGGTAATCTGGATAACCGGAGCCTCATCCGGCATTGGAGAAGCACTGGTGTATGAACTGATAAAAAAAGGTGCACGGTTGATTATATCCGCCCGCAGAAAAGTAGAACTGGAACGGGTAAAAGGAAATTGCCGACCAGAAACACAACCCTTCATTCGCATATTACCATCTGGATCTCAGTGAGCCTACCACACTGGCATTGCATACAGAAGCGGCCATTCAACTTTTCGGTCACATTGATATCCTCATCAACAACGGAGGAATCAGTCAACGCAGTCTTGCAAAAGAAACTGAACTGGATGTTGATCGTAAGATCATGGAAGTGGATTACTTCGGCACACTGGCGCTCACAAAGCATTTACTGCCTCATTTTCTCAAACGCAAGGCTGGCCATTTTGTAACGGTAAGCAGTGTGATGGGAAAAATCGGCACTCCTTATCGCACAGGTTATGCGGCCGCAAAACACGCACTGCATGGCTTCTTTGATTCTCTGCGGGCGGAACTATGGAAAGACAGCAAAAATATTTATGTCACATTGGTTTGTCCTGGCTGGATCAATACCAATCTGAGTATTACCGCCTTGCTGGGCGATGGCTCACCGCAGAACAAAAAAGATGACACACATGAAAAAGGAATGCACCCGGCTAAGTTTGCGCGTAAAATGATTCGTGCCATCGAAAATAAAAAGCGTGAAGTTTACATTGGAGGAGCAAAAGAAGTATTCGCTATTTATCTTGAACGTTACATGCCAGGTTTGTTTTCAAAAATTGTACGTAACGCCAAGGTAAAGTGAGCTGGTACGAATATCCACTCATCATCATGGTAGGTTTTCTGGCTGCATTCCTTAATACGGTTGGCGGTGGCGGATCGTTATTTTCTGTTCCGATTCTAACCTTCATTGGATTGCCAATCACCATGGCGAACGCTACCAGCCGTGTGGCCATACTCTTTCAGAATATTTTTGCCGTTGGCGGTTTCAAAAGCAAAGGCGTTGAACTTCCCTGGCCCTATGCCATCTATCTCGGTATAGCTTCATTAGGTGGCGGGCTATTAGGTTCTCTGCTTGCTTCGCGAATACCCGATGATGTATTTCAAAAGATTTTTGTAGTGGTGATGGTTTTTTCTGTCGGATTGATTTTATACAATCCATTTAAATCCAAAGGCGAAGAAAAGCTAACACCGAAAGCACAATGGACCGGGGCGTTTTTCTTTTTGTTCATTGGCATGTACGGAGGATTTGTTCAGGCCGGCATCGGCTTTATGGTTATTGCCGTGTTGAGTTTAGTAAACAACCTGAGCCTTGTAAAAAGCAATTATGTAAAAGTATTTGCTGCCATTGTGTACACCGGTGTGTCAGTGGCTGTCTTTGCCTGGCAGGGAAAAATCGACTGGTCGATCGGATTAATCCTGGCCATTGGTCATGCGTTGGGCGGTTGGTACGCAAGCCGCTGGTCAGTAAAGGCAGGTGATGTGTGGATCAAGCGAGTGATGATTATTTCCGTAATTGCTATGGCAGTGGCATTGTGGTTTTCGTAGATACAACTGATGTGATCTGCTTAACATATGGGGTTTAAACAATTTCACCTCCTTTTTTCCTCGTAGACCAATGCATTATCTACTATCGAAATGGGAATGCTGTTACTTGAGCACCACCAGGCACACTCATCAAAGAATATTTTCCACTTATCTTTTGCCCAATGTGGAACTGAGTTAATCCATATTGATTCGCTGGGAAAATAGACGTGATTTTTACCCATGGTTAGTTCAAAAATCAATACCCCTTCATCACAGGTGGCCACTAATTCTTCTCTCCAGCGCGGAGAAAATTCAATCTTTAACATATCAGGACTTATTTGTAATCGCCAAATATCATGTTTAAGAATAAAAATGCCAGTATGATGAACCAAGGTGCTATGCTAATCCACAGGCTCAGCTTCAAATTGTTCTTTCCAAAAAGAACGTAGAGTCCTGCAACAGCAAGTCCGATAAATACGATTGCATAAATTAACGTTGCCGTTTGGGAGTATTTACTTGTTTGCAAAATCTGGAGGACATTCAATAAAAATCTAACTCCAATATAAGCGTCAATGCATAAAAGGCTAACCGAAATAATTTTTAGAAATAACATTACGGCATTATTTATTGGCTGCTTTTCTCATGCCTTCACCGGTTCTCTATGCCCCACCCAGGTAAATCGCCTGGTCACATATTCTGGATTGGTGAATGATGCATTACCTGAAGGATTTCCTCCCGTCACATGAAAGTCGGAGAAGGCTGCATTTTGATTCATGTAAATTCCACCTGTAAGGTTAAATGAAACGGGTGTAGCGGCCAGAGACATTTCATCTGCAATTTTTTCTCTCACCGTTGCATCTGTTGTATACGCTCCACATGATATGGCTCCATGATGAAGTGCCAGATCCTGGGCCAGTGCAATAGACTGATCTGTATTTTTTGTTTTGATCAATAAAGCAATTGGCCCAAAAAGTTCTTTGCTGAAAATATCTTTCTTATCGGCAGATACTTCTACAACAACCGGAGTGGCTACACGTGCATTGGCAAACATGGGGTTAACAAAACTGCGCGACTTCAACCACACCTTACCGGGAATCGTCTCAGCATCCTTCACGCGCACTGCTGTTCTCTCGCTTTGCACAGCCCCCAACACAAACGGACCTGCTTTCGGATTATCAATCAAGCTATTAATATTCGTTATCAGTTTTTCTGCAAACTCATCAAAAGTGACAACACCCGATGCAGTTTTAATTCCTCCTTCCGGGATGTAAAAGTTTTGCGGGGCAGTACACATTTGTCCGCTGTAGAGATTGATCGAGAACGCAAGATTAGCGGCCACTTTATCGGCATCTTCTACTGAATCTAAAATCACAGAGTTCACACCGGTCTTTTCGGTGAATACGGTTTTGCCTGGTATCTCCTCCAGGTAATTTCCAAACTGTGCATTTCCTGTGAAGTCAATCAACTTTACATCTTCATGTTCTGCCAGTTCTTTTGTGATCATTTTATTGAACGTATCGGCACCCAACTGACAGATGTTGGAATCGAGATTATTTTCAGCCAACACATTTTGAATTTCAGCAACAAAAATCGCAATCGGTAAAATCGCACCGGGGTGTGGCTTTACGATTACCGGATTGCCCGTGATCAGACTTCCATAAATTCCGGTTACTGAATTCCAGGTGGGGAATGTAGAACAACCAATCACCACCGAAACACCTTTGGGCACCGCCCTCCACTCTTTATTGATCTGAAGATTAAACTTACCCATGGGCTTATCCCACAAAACTGCATTTGGAAACCGACTCAACTCTTCATAGCCAGCAGCAATGGCTTCCAGTGCGCGATCAGCAGCATGAGGGCCCGATGCCTGAAACGCCATCATATAACCCTGACCGGTAGTGTGCATGGTTGCATAAGCAATTTCAAAGAACCGTGCTTTCACACGATCAAGTGATTCCAGCAAAATTCCTGCGCGTTGTTCCTTGCTTATCTTCCTCCACACATGAAATGCTTTCTTCGATTTATCTACGAGGTCATCCGCAGAAAAAATGGGATATGAAATTTTTAATGGCTCGCGCAGATACGGTGATTCTTCCTGCCCAGCCCAATTGGCTTCATCGCTTTGTTTGAGTTCTGAAAACTTTTTACCCAATACATTTTTGAATTTTGCCTGACCATCAGCATCGGCTGTTTCTCCATAAATAGCCGGAGCGGGTTGTTCAGGATATGCTGCAAAGAATGTGCGGTTGTGCAATGCTTCAATGGCTGTATTCAATAATTCGTAATGCTTTTCAAAAAGATTCATACTTTATGGGTTGATTGAGACTAATTACGAACTCCCTTAAAGCCTTCATTAAATCCATCTACAAAATCTTTCCATTCATAAATACAGATGAGTACAAACATGGCTGCCATACCAAGCAAAAACATTTTTACATCACGAGAGGTAATCTTCTTCATGGTTATTTTGTTTGAGCGCCAAACACCCGTTTTAAAAGTTCAGTAGTTCTCGCCATAGGATCCTGCCTGATGTTCAACTCTTCCTTTGCAATCATGGTGAATAGTCCCTGCATGGCAAGGTCAGTGGCATAGTCATTCAAATCCGGATTTACTTTTTGCACCAGGGGAATACTATTGTATTTATTGATGATATCTCCATAGTATTTTGTAGCATTGACTTTATCCAGTGAAGCTTGAATTACCGGCTTGAATTTTTCCTTAAGCTGAGCACTGGTTGTTCTTTTCAAAAATTGCGTAGCCGCATCGGGCTCTCCTTTCAAAATGGCCCAGGCATCATCAATCGTCATTTGTTTAATCGCAGCAATAAAAATGGGTTTGGCTTCCTTCGCTGCATCTTCCGCACCACGGTTTAGCGTCATCACAAATTTATCAACCTCGCCACCCAGACCAATCTGTCTCAAACGATCCTCTACTTTTTTTACATCAGGTGGAAAAGGAATCTTGATTTCAGGGTTTTTAAAGTACCCATCCAGTTGCGATACCAGATCAGAACCTTTGGAGATTCCATTGATCAACGCTTCCTTGAGCCCCTGGCCCACTTCAGCCGAAGTAAGTGGTTTATCACCATTTACTGCTTTACCGGCATCATTGATTGCCTGATTAAGCTGCGCACTGGTACAAGCCATACAACCAGCTAAAACAATTATTAGTATTCTCTTCATAAGTATATTAATTCAGGGACTAAGGTAAGAAAAGTCTTCGGTACCCTTCAATAATACAGAATTTGGAGTGTGATTTCAGATGGGCTATTTTGCATACTGTTTATTGATTTTCAATTACCCCACTTGCTAACCTTACCCTCGTGAAAAAAATACTTGCCGAACTACTCACCATTGGTGATGAACTCCTTTACGGACAAATTGTTGATACCAACTCGCAATGGATGAGTGTAGAGCTCGATAAAATAGGTGTGAAGGTAATTCGTAAAACCACGGTGGGTGATGTTGAAGAAGAAATTCTTACCGCTTTCGCGGAAGCGGAAAAACGAGCTGATGTAATATTAATTACCGGTGGCCTCGGGCCCACCAGTGATGATTTGACAAAGCCGGTGCTTGCAAAATATTTTAACTGTGAATTAAAAATGAATGAAGAAGCGCTTGCCGAAGTAACTGAATTCTTCAAGAGCAGGGGAAGAGAACTAACTGAACTCAACAAAATGCAGGCAGCGTTACCTGCTGCATGCGAAAAAATAACCAATCCCGTGGGCACTGCTCCGGGCATGTGGTTCGACAAAGAAGATAAAGTTTTTATGTCGATGCCCGGTGTGCCACACGAAATGAAAAAGATGATGACCGAACAGGTATTGCCTCGTCTTGCAAAAAAATATCAGTTGCCTGTAATCCATCACAAACTCATTCGCACGATTGGTATCGGTGAATCCTTTCTGGCAGAAAAAATTGCCGATTTTGAAAAGTCTCTTCCCGATCACATCAAACTTGCCTACTTGCCAAGCCTGGGTGAAGTGAAATTACGACTTACCTGTTTTGGCGATTCACTCCCTCAGTTGCAAAGTGAAGCCAATGCATTGACAGAAAAACTACAAGAACACATTGGTCAGTTTATTTATGGTTATGGAGAAGAACCTATCGAAGTAGTTATAGGAAAAATTCTGCGTGAGAAACAACTCACCCTTTCCATTGCAGAAAGTTGCACCGGTGGTTATCTGTCACATCTTATTACGAGCGTACCCGGCAGTTCAGAATATTTTCTCGGAAGCATGATACCGTATGCCTATGAAATTAAAATGAGACAACTGGGTGTTAAACCAGAAACACTTGAGAAGTACGGTGCCGTGAGTGAACCCACCATCATTGAAATGGCCAACATTGTGCGTGCAAAATTCAATACTGATATAGGGGTTGCCACCAGTGGTATTGCCGGGCCAGGGGGTGCCACACCTGATAAACCGGTGGGCACTGTATGGATTGCCTACTCAGATAAACATCACACCATAACAAAAAAACTTCAACTGTCGAAAGACCGCATGATCAACATACGCATGGCTTCCATGGCAGTGCTTAATCTGATTCGACAGAGTTTGCCGCAATAAATCTCGCTTACACCTTTTGACTCTTGCTTCAGCCAAAAGTCCAAGATAGCCTCCAAGCTTTTTCGCTCATTTAAATCATTGAAAAGCAATCGTTTGCATGACTTTTATCATACTTATATAAAAAATAATAGCTCATCTTAACACCACTAACAAGGTTGTTTATGAGCACTCAAACCGAACACAAAAAATTCTACTCTGTAGAGCCGGTAAGATCAAGGTTGTTAACCTCACTCTGGCAACATCAAATGCAGAATGGATACATCTCTCGTGAAGCAATTCAACAACTGTCGGGCGAACATCAGCTCTCTGAAATTGAAGTGGAGGGCGTAGCCACCTTCTATCATTTCTTTCATCCGCAACCAGCGGGTAAGCATACGATCTATCTTAACAATAGTATCCTTTCAGAACTTAAAGGCTTTGAACGAATCAAAGAAAGTTTTGAACGCGAAACCGGTGCACGCACCGGCTCCACTGACCCAAGCGGAACATTTGGATTGTATGCAACTCCCTGCATTGGCCTGAGTGATCAGGAGCCTGCAGCATTGATTGACTTTTTTCCTTTCACTAACCTGAATGCACTAAAGGTGAAAGAAATCATTCAGAAATTAAAGCAGGGAAAATCAGCAGAAGAAATTTGTGATACACCGTTGGATAACATCCGGTTTACGCCTGCCAATAATCGCACACTATTCTTTGCAACCTATACACGAGGCGAAGCATTAAATAAATTGAATGAACTGAAACCGGAAGGAGTAATTGAACAGTTACGCATTTCAGAACTGGCAGGCCGTGGTGGTGCCTTCTTTCCCACATGGAAAAAATGGGACACCTGCCGATCTTACAAGGTTACTCCTAAATTCATCGTTTGCAATGCCGATGAAGGTGAGCCTGGTACCTTTAAAGACAGGGTGCTGCTGAACAATCAACCTGGCTCCGTGCTGGAAGGAATGATCATTGCTGGCTACACGGTTGGTGCAGAATATGGCATCATCTATTTGCGTGGTGAATACCGATGGCTTGTTCATAAACTGGAAAATGAAATTTCAGCTTTCCATGAAAGTGGCTTGCTCGGTCCCGATGCAGCCGGAATAAATGGATTCAACTTTGATATACGTATCGAAATCGGAGCTGGTGCCTATGTGTGTGGCGAGGAAACTGCATTGCTCGAATCGATGGAAGGAAAACGTGGTGAGCCTCGCACCAAATGGTTTTATCCGGTAGAGAAAGGATATCTGCAACTGCCTACCGTTGTCAATAATGTTGAAACCTTTGCAGCCGTAGCACGCCTGATACAAATGGGTTCGTTTGAATATCTCAAGCGCGGCATGCCCGGTTCACCCGGAACAAAATTGATCAGCATTTCGGGTGACTGCCAGCGGCCTGGCATCTATGAAATTGAGTGGGGCATGACCGTAGCGGAGTTGCTCGACTTGTGCGGAGCCGAAGATCCTTACTTCATTCAGGTCAGTGGTCCTTCCGGTGAATGTATTTCCATCAAAGAAAAATACAGACGCATTTCCATGCTGGATTTAATGGCACAAAAAGACATCCGTTGCGGTGGTTCCTTCATGATCTTTAACAGTCATCGCGACCTCGTGCATATCCTGATCAACTTCTCAGAATTTTTCAAACATGAATCATGTGGTGTCTGCACACCTTGCCGTGCTGGCAACTTTATTATTGAACGCAAACTGGAGCGCCTGCAAAACGGTCTGGCCGACATGAATGATCTAAAAGAATTAAAAAACTGGGGTACCATTATGAAAGCAACCAGTCGCTGTGGGTTAGGTAAAACTGCCAGCAACTCAGTCATTCAGGCCCTCGAAAAATTTGATGACTATTTCACATCACGCTTTGCCGCCACCGACAACAGCACTTATCGAAAATTTGATCACCTGTCCGCAGTAGCGGAATATGAACACTATAAACCCTGATTCACATGGCAACCTGCACATTCTGGATTGACGGAAAAAAATATATAACTGAAGAGGGAACCAACCTGGTGGATGCCGCTAAGGAAAATGGAGTCTTTATTCCGTCACTCTGTTACTTCAAACACATTGATCCACCTCTTGGCACCTGCCGCACCTGCACGTGCAAAATAAATGGAAAGTATAATCCCGCGTGTACGGAGAGTGTTCGCGAAGGGTTGAAAGTGGAAGTACACACACCGGAGCTTGTAGACATGCGCAAAGCCTTAATAGAAATGATGTTTGCCGAGGGTAATCACTTTTGTCCGGCTTGTGAGAAAAGTGGTAACTGCGACTTGCAGCACATGGGCTATGAGTTAGGAATTTCCACAACTCGTTTCCCTCACCTGTTTAAAGACCGGCTGATCGACTACATACCCAAGCGCATGGTGATGGAGCACAACCGCTGCATCAAATGCCGCAGATGCGTAGAAGAAGTTTTTACATCTGATGGTAAGCGCGTGTTTATGTACATCAACCGTGGCAATGAAACCATGGTAGGCATCGATTACACTCAGGAAGCAAAACTTTCAGAAAGTGAAGCTGAGAATGCCATGAAGATGTGCCCAACCGGTGCCATAATCGTAAGGGGAAAAAGTTTATCAAAACCATTTGGCGACAGGGCATTTGATATGGAGTCATCTCAGCAACATTACAAACACACGATCACTGAAAAACCCAAGGTGGCCAACTTTGAAAAGAAAACAATTGCTACTGTTTCGCTGGCAGGTTGTTTTGGATGTCACATGTCAATGCTGGACATAGATACTGATATTCTGGATATCGCAGAATTGGTTTCGTTTAATAAATCACCACTTACTGATATTAAGACATTTACCCAACGTTGTCATTTGGGTATTGTTGAAGGCGGATGTTGCAACACGGAAAATATTGAAACCCTGAAAAAATTCAGGGAGATGTGTGATATACTCGTGGTGATGGGTGAGTGTGCGGTGTGGGGTGGATTGCCTGCCATGCGAAATACAATTCCTCTTGGTGAATGCCTTGAAGAAGCCTACCTGAACAGTGTCACCAGCGAACATGGAGAGAATACAGTTCCGTATCATGAAGACCTGCCGAAAATCCTGGATCGTGTTTATGGCTGCAATGAAATTGTAAAAGTAGATTATATGATTCCCGGCTGCCCGCCTTCACCAAATCATATCTGGAAAGTAGTAAAGAGTTTATTGTGGGGCGAGGATTATTCATTGTTGTATTCAGAATTTAAGTACGATTAGTTATGAAATGGCCATTAACTAAACGGTAAACCCAACTACATGCTAATTCAAGGCCGTTCCATGTGACATAAAAAATAAACATTAACGCATGAAAAAGAAAATCACCATCGATCCGGTAACCCGCGTGGAAGGTCACGGACGAGTAACCATACACCTTGATGAATACGGTAAAGTAGAAGATTCCTTCTTTCACATTGTTGAGTTCAGAGGCTTTGAGAGATTTATTCAAGGCCACCCCTATTGGGAGGCTCCTGTATTGGTACAACGCCTTTGTGGAATTTGTCCCGTGAGTCACCATCTGGCGGCAGCGAAAGCCATTGATCAACTCGTTGGCATTGATCCCGAAGATTTAACTCCTGCTGCATTTAAGTTGAGAAAGCTAATGCACTACGGACAAATTTTTCAATCACATGCCTTGCACTTCTTCTACCTCGCTTCACCGGATTTACTTTTTGGAATGGATGCACCCGTAGAGAAAAGAAATGTGTTGGCTGTCGCTGTTGAAAATAAAGAACTCGCGCGTAAAGGAATATTAATGCGCAAGTTTGGCCAGGAAATTATTCGGGCCATAGCCGGAAAGAAAATTCATGGTGTGGCAGCTGTGCCAGGAGGCGTGCATAAAACATTTGATCCAAAGGAGCGCGAATACTTCTTAAATGGAAAAGATATTCCCAACATTAAAACCATGATCGAATGGTCACAAGAGATCATTGAGTTTATCAAGGGCTACCATGAAAAAAACAGAGTGCTGCTCGATACGTTTGCTGCGTTTCCATCTGGCCATTTAGGAATGGTGGATGATGTTGGAAACCTGGAACTCTATCATGGCAAGCTTCGTGCGATTGACAGTGCAGGGAACATTACCCTACCCGATGTATCAACCAACGACTATCAGAAGTATTTTCTGGAAGGTGTTGAGCGTTGGTCGTATATGAAGTTTCCTTACCTGAAGGAGATTGGTCGTGAAAAAGGCTGGAACCGTGTGGGTCCCCTTGCCAGAATGAACATCTGCAATGCCATCCCAACTCCACTGGCTGAAAAAGAAAGACAGGCCTATACCGCCTTCACAGGAAAAAAAGTAAACAACAGTACACTCTACTCACACTGGGCACGTCTGATTGAAATTTTACACTGTGCCGAAGTCATGAATGACTTATTGCATGATGATGATATTCTAAGCAATGATTTAGTGCGTGAAGGAAAACCTCGGTTGGAAGGTATCGGAATTATTGAAGCTCCTCGGGGCACACTTACACACCACTATCAGGTTGATGAAAAAGGGATGATCACACGTTGCAACCTGATAGTATCCACCACACACAACAATGAAGCAATGAACCAGGCCGTGAAATGGGTGGCGAACAATGTGATCAGTCAGAAAGGTGCAATAACAGATGGTATGCTCAACCAGGTGGAAGTGGCTATCCGTGCCTACGACCCATGTTTGAGTTGCGCCACACAGGCCCTTGGACAAATGCCGCTAAAAATGGAGTTGTACAATCATACTGGAGAATTAATCGATGAACGATTTAAATCAAATTAAGAAAACCCTGATCATCGGCATAGGTAACTATGGCCGTGCCGATGATGCCATGGGTTGGAAATTCCTTGATGAACTTGCTGATTCAGCCGATTTGTACGATTTTGAGTACCGTTATCAGCTTCAGATTGAAGATGCCGAGCTCATAAGCCGCTACGAAAAGGTTTTCTTTGTAGATGCCGCCCATCATCAACTGGAAAACGGTTTTTCATTTTACCCCTGTGTTCCCGCACCTTCCAGCACATTCACATCACACCAGCTTAATCCCGAAACGGTGCTATGGCTCGCTGGGGAACTTTTTGATGACCCACCTAAAGGTTATGTATTGGCGATCAGTGGTATCCAATGGCATCTCCATCATGGACTAAGCAAACAGGCTGAAAAAAACTTTAAAAACGCGGTCTCATGCTTTAAATCCGGTGGAATAATATTTGCTTAAATCATGCTTATAAAATTCAGTTTATAGTACAATTAAAAAGCGGTTTTATGTAACTATTTACACTTTGTAATGAAGGTGTTTAAATGTAATTTCGGGTCCATTTTTATTTCTAAAATAATCACAGAAAGCAAGCTATGTTAAAGATTTTGGCAATTTTCGGGATTTTCTGTGTCACCACTTCAATGGGGCAAACTTTTGAGAATATCCGCACCCAGAAGGATGAAGATAAAATCATTATCATTTATGACCTTTTTAGTACAGATCCCGGAAGTAAGGTTGTGGTTAGTATTTTCTCATCTCTTGATGATTACAAAGTTCCTTTAAATAACGTTTCAGGGGATGTTGGCACTGTATTGCCAGGACCCAACAAAAGGATTATCTGGCAGGTTGGCAACGCCATCGCCAATGACTATCAGGGTATATTATTCAGATTTGAAAGCGAATCGACTGTAGGGTGGAAGATCATCAGCACAACGCCTAAAGTCATGATCAGGGGAAAAAGTAATTATATTCAATGGGAGGGGGGAAGGAGCAACGATGACCTTGTTATCGAATTGCTAAAACCTGATTCAGAAACAGAGCAAATTGCCCAAGTAAAAAATACTGGTTCATTTTTATGGAATATCCCAAAAGATATGAAGCCCGGAAGCGGATATGCTTTACGGATATCAAGCCAGGATAATTCCATTGAACATAGATTCTCAATCAGGCGAAAAATTCCTTTGGGCTATTATGCTATCCCTGTTGGACTAGGTATTATAACAATGGCAATTTTGGCTGGAAATTCCGGAAGCGATGACCTGCCGGATGCCCCTTTGCCTAATTGATTTATAGTTTGGTTTCAAAATATTTTCAAATTTTACGATGAGATTCTTAGTACTATTTATAGCGGTTGCATTATCACCATTTGCACTATTGGCACAACCTGCCATTTCATCTTTTACGCCCACCAGTGCTGCCGATGGAGCCACCGTGACGATTTCCGGCACTGGCTTTACGGGCACGATCAGTGTAACCTTCGGAGGAAAACCAGCCCTTTCATTTATCGAGGTCACGGATTCAGAGATAACCGCTGTTGTGGATGGCGGGAATTCAGGAAGTGTGTCCGTAACTACCGGGGCAGGAACTGACTCATTTGGATCGTTTATTTATGATAACGACCAGCCCTCTGTGGTCATCTCTTCCACGGCAACTGATCCTACCAATGTATCGCCTATTCCCGTCACCATTACATTTAATGAAAGTGTTACCGGATTTGTAGAAGGTGATATCAACGTCACCAATGGGACGGCCACTGGTTTTGCAGGAAGCGGAACAACATACACCGCCAATATCACCCCAGCGGGCGCTGGGGAGGTAACGGTAAGCGTGGCAGCAAATGTTGCTGTAGATGCAGCCTCAAATGCAAACACCGCATCCAATACCTTATCAAGAACGTTTGACAATTCGGTTCCGACTGTGGTAATCTCTTCCACGGCAACTGATCCAACCAGTGTATCACCCATTCCTGTCACCATTACGTTCAGTGAAAGTGTTACCGGATTTGTAGAAGGTGATATCACCGTAACCAATGGAACAGCCGGAAGTTTTGCAGGAAGCGGAAATACCTACACCGCAAGCATTACTCCAACGGCTGCAGGACTCGTTACCGTCAGCGTACCTGCGGATGTGGCAACCGATGCTGCAACAAACGGAAACACAGTTTCAAATACATTATCCAGAACCTTTGACAATGCGGATCCTTCGGTGGTCATCTCTTCCACAGCAACTGATCCCACCAGCGTGTCCCCTATTCCTGTCACCATTACGTTCAGTGAAAGTGTTACCGGATTTGTCCTGGCTGACATATCCGTCACCAATGGTACGGCCGGAAGTTTTGCCGGAAGCGGAGCTGTCTACACCGCCACCATAACACCAGCGGCTGCAGGTCTGGTTACCGTAAGCGTAGCTGCGGGTGTGGCTGCCGATGCGGCAACAAACGGAAACACAGTTTCAAATACATTATCCAGAACCTTTGACAATTCGGTTCCTTCGGTGGTCATCTCTTCCACAGCAACAGAACCCACCAGCGTGTCCCCTATTCCTGTCACCATTACGTTCAGCGAAAGTGTAACCGGCTTTGTCCTGGCTGACATATCCGTCACCAATGGTACGGCCGGAAGTTTTGCCGGAAGCGGAGCTGTCTACACCGCCACCATAACACCAGCGGCTACAGGTCTGGTTACCGTAAGCGTAGCTGCGGGTGTGGCTGCCGATGCGGCAACAAACGGAAACACAGCTTCCAATACCTTATCAAGAACCTTTGACAATTCGGATCCTTCGGTGGTCATTTCTTCCACGGCAACAGAACCCACAAGCGTGTCCCCTATTCCTGTCACCATTACGTTCAGTGAAAGTGTTACCGGATTTGTCCTGGCTGACATATCCGTCACCAATGGTACGGCCGGAAGTTTTGCCGGAAGCGGAGCTGTCTACACCGCCACCATAACACCAGCGGCTGCAGGTCTGGTTACCGTAAGCGTAGCTGCGGGTGTGGCTGCCGATGCGGCAACAAACGGAAATACAGCTTCCAATACCTTATCAAGAACCTTTGACAATGCGGATCCTTCGGTGGTCATCTCTTCCACAGCAACAGAACCCACCAGCGTGTCCCCTATTCCTGTCACCATTACTTTCAGTGAAAGTGTAACCGGCTTTGTCCTGGCTGACATATCCGTCACCAATGGTACGGCCGGAAGTTTTGCCGGAAGCGGAACTATCTACACCGCCACCATAACACCAGCGGCTGCAGGTCTGGTTACCGTAAGCGTAGCTGCGGGTGTGGCTGCCGATGCGGCAACAAACGGAAACACAGTTTCAAATACATTATCCAGAACCTTTGACAATTCGGTTCCTTCGGTGGTCATCTCTTCCACGGCAACAGAACCCACCAGCGTGTCCCCTATTCCTGTCACCATTACGTTCAGTGAAAGTGTTACCGGGTTTGCCATAGGCGATATCACCGTCACCAATGGAACAGCCGGAAGTTTTGCCGGAAGCGGAACTACCTACACCGCAAGCATTACTCCAACGGCTGCAGGACTCGTTACCGTCAGCGTTCCTGCGGATGTGGCAACCGATGCTGCAACAAACGGAAACACAGTTTCAAATACATTATCAAGAACCTTTGACAATTCGGATCCTTCGGTGGTCATCTCTTCCACAGCAACAGATCCAACAAGTGTATCACCAATTCCTGTCACCATTACGTTCAGTGAAAGTGTAACCGGATTTGTCCTGGCTGACATATCCGTCACCAATGGTACGGCCGGAAGTTTTGCCGGAAGCGGAGCTGTCTACACCGCCACCATAACACCAGCGGCTGCTGGTCTGGTTACCGTAAGCGTAGCTGCGGGTGTGGCTGCCGATGCGGCAACAAACGGAAACACCGCATCCAATACCCTATCAAGAACCTTTGACAATTCGGATCCTTCGGTGGTCATCTCTTCCACAGCAACAGAACCCACCAGCGTGTCCCCTATTCCTGTCACCATTACGTTCAGCGAAAGTGTAACCGGCTTTGTCCTGGCTGACATATCCGTCACCAATGGTACGGCCGGAAGTTTTGCCGGAAGCGGAGCTGTCTACACCGCCACCATAACACCAGCGGCTACAGGTCTGGTTACCGTAAGCGTAGCTGCGGGTGTGGCTGCCGATGCGGCAACAAACGGAAACACAGCTTCCAATACCTTATCAAGAACCTTTGACAATTCGGATCCTTCGGTGGTCATTTCTTCCACGGCAACAGAACCCACAAGCGTGTCCCCTATTCCTGTCACCATTACGTTCAGTGAAAGTGTTACCGGATTTGTCCTGGCTGACATATCCGTCACCAATGGTACGGCCGGAAGTTTTGCCGGAAGCGGAGCTGTCTACACCGCCACCATAACACCAGCGGCTGCAGGTCTCGTTACCGTCAGCGTAGCTGCGAATGTGGCAACCGATGCTGCAACAAACGGAAATACAGCTTCCAATACCTTATCAAGAACCTTTGACAATTCGGTTCCTTCGGTGGTCATCTCTTCCACAGCAACAGAACCCACCAGCGTGTCCCCTATTCCTGTCACCATTACGTTCAGTGAAAGTGTAACCGGATTTGTCCTGGCTGACATATCCGTCACCAATGGTACGGCCGGAAGTTTTGCCGGAAGCGGAGCTGTCTACACCGCCACCATAACACCAGCGGCTGCAGGTCTGGTTACCGTCAGCGTAGCTGCGGGTGTGGCAACCGATGCTGCAACAAACGGAAATACAGCTTCCAATACCTTATCAAGAACATATGATAATGTACCTCCTTCTGTCGCCATCACTTCAACCGCTGCAGAACCAACCAGTGTATCACCAATTCCTGTCACCATTACGTTCAGTGAAAGTGTTACCGGGTTTGTCATAGGAGATATCACCGTCACCAATGGAACAGCCGGAAGTTTTGCCGGAAGCGGAACTACTTACACTGCCAGTATTACTCCTACTGCATCCGGTGTGGTCAACGTAAGTATTGCTGCGAATGTGGCAGCCGATGCGGCTGCTAATGGAAATACCGGCTTGGCAGTCGGGTTTACTTACATTGCCCCTACCATTACTGTATTCTCGCCCGCCAGCGGGGCTTTGGGTGCAACCGTAACGATATCAGGTACCAACTTAAGCACTATCCCGGAAGAAAATATTGTCAGATTTAATGGGGTTCTTGCCAATGTTACTGCCTCAACTTCCACCAGCATTACAGCGATCGTTCCTTCAGGGGCAACAACAGGAAAGATATCGGTAACGGTAAGTGGCGTCACGCTTGTCAGCGCTGATACTTTTACCGTATTGGCATCACCAACAATTTCTGTTTTGAGTCCTGGTAGTGGTGCTGTAGGTACACCGGTAACAATCACAGGTACAAACTTTCTGACTACACCTTCCGTTTCATTTAACGGAATACCGGCTTCAGTAAACACGTTCACTACAACAAGTATAACGACAAATGTTCCGGTAGGCGCGGGAACGGGTCCGATAACCGTTACCGTAAATGGTGTTACTGCCACAAGTGGTTCAAACTTTACCGTGCTTCCTACTCCTACCATCAGCACTTTCAGCCCAGCGAGTGGTGCCGTGGGGACACTCGTAAATATTTCTGGCACAAACTTCAACACTACTCCTATTGTGTCATTTAACGGTACAGCGGCCTCTACACCATCATTTACTCAAACCAGTATTGACGCCACTGTTCCTGCGGGCGCTGCGCCTGGCTCGAACCCTATTTCCATTACCGTGAATGGAATCACACTTAGCACTGCAACAAACTTTACTGTGTTGCCATCACCCGTTATCACAAGTTTCTCACCCACCAGCGGGGCCCCGGGCGCCACGATAACCATTACCGGAACAAATTTCAGTGCGCCCGTTACGGTTAGATTTTTTAATGGTATAACGGCCAGTGCAACATTCAATTCAGCAACAAGCATTACCGCTACCGTGCCGGCTGGAGCAGCAGATGGACCGATCTCTGTGACCACGAGTGGCATAACGGTTTCCAGCAGTTCAAACTTTGATGTGCTTGCCACTCCTACCATTACCAGTTTCTCACCTGTCAATGGTGCTGTAGGTGCAATAATCACCATTACAGGCACTAACTTCCGCGCGCCTGCCACTGTGCAATTTTTTAATGGTGTAACCGCAAGTGCAACATTCAATTCAGCAACCAGTATAACTGCTACCGTGCCGGCAGGAGCAATCGATGGCCCGATATCTGTTACCTCAAGTGGAGTGACTGTCACGAGCAGTTCAAATTTTGATGTTCTTCCCACTCCAACACTGAGCAGTTTCACACCTGCCAGTGGTGCTGTCGGTGCAACTGTTAACATCACGGGCACCAATTTCCGGGCACCTGCCACAGTCCAGTTTTTTAATGGCCGAACAGCAACAGCAACACTAAATTCAGCAACCAGTATTACGGCCACTGTGCCTTCAGGGGCAATCGATGGCCCAATAACTGTTACCACCAGTGGAGTGACTGTTACAAGCGTCTCAAATTTTGATATTCTTCCCTCTCCAACGATCTCCAGCTTCTCACCAACCGGTGCCGCAGTTGGGACGACTGTAACGATCAATGGTACCAACTTTATTGGAACTCCTGTTGTGACATTTAATGGCACACCGGCAGTTGTTACTGGTTCTACTTTAACAAGTATAACAACCTCAGTTCCATCAGGTGCTGGATCAGGACCCATATCTGTAACGGTGAGCGGTGTTACCATCAACAGCAGTTCAAACTTCATTATTTTTGGAACACCATCGATTACCAGCTTCACTCCAACCAGCGGTGCCCTTAATGTTGTTGTAACTATTACGGGCACCAATTTTAGTGTTGTGCCTTCAGAAAATACAGTTCAATTTAATGGAACATCCAGTGTTGTTACCGCATCTACTGCAACCACAATTACAACCTCCGTTCCATTTGGAGCAACTACTGGAAAAATCTCTGTTACGGTAAACGGAATAACCGGCACAAGTGCAGCCAATTTCACGGTGCCTACTCCAGTAATCAGCAACTTCAATCCAACCAGCGGTGCACCGGGTACAATTGTCATATTAACGGGTACCAGCTTTAGCAATGTACCGGCAAATAATGTCGTAAGATTTAATGGAGTGATTGCCAATGTCACGGCATCTACAACCACCAGTATTACGACTGTTGTACCTACAGGAGCAACCTCTGGAAAGATTTCTGTAACTGTTGGTGGGGTAATTGGCACCAGTACTTCTGATTTTGTTGTATTGCCGACACCAACAATCACCAGCTTCACTCCGACCAGCGGTGCTGCGGGAGCAGAGGTAACCATTAACGGAACAAACTTCAGTACAACACCAACTGATCATGTGGTTAGATTCAATAACACAACAGCGTTAGTTACATCTTCCACCAACACAAGTATTACTGCCATCGTGCCAACAGGCGCTACAACGGGTAAGATTTCAGTAACAGTAAACGGCATCACAATCACAAGTTCTGCTGATTTCACGGTATTGCCGAGACCAACCATTACGAGCCTCAACCCTTCCTCAGGTGCAGTGGGTGCTACCATTACAATCAACGGAACAAACTTCAGTACAACACCAACAAATAATGCTGTGTCTTTCAATGGCGTTGCAGCGACAGTTACTGCCTCAACTGCAACAACCATTACCGTAACAGTTCCTGCAGGCACTTCTACGGGCCCTGTTTCTGTTACTACAAGTGGTGTCACAATTACGAGTACCGGTAACTTTACAATTTTACCGACACCTTCAATCGTTAGTTTCACACCTGAATATGGTGCACCCGGAGCAGTCGTCAACATCGCAGGCACAAACTTTAACACCACGCCTGCCAATAACGTAATTAAGTTTAATGGAGTAACAAGTGTTGTTACAGCAGCAACATCCACAAGCATCAGAACCACCGTTCCTGCCGGAGCAACAACAGGAAAGATTACACTTACATTAAATGGCATTACGGTATCAAGCAACACTGACTTCATCGTGCTGGCAACTCCGACAATTACAAACTTCAGTCCCGTGAGGGGAGCTGCTGGGGCTACTGTAACCATCACCGGTACAAACTTTAGTGAACCCGCAGGAATTGTTGTAAAATTCAATGAGGTGACTGCTACAATTACTGAAGCTACTGCATCAAGCCTAACTGTAATTGTTCCTGTAGGTGCATCTACCGGAAGGATAACAATCACCGTAAACGGTGTAACGCTAACCAGTGCAACGAATTTTATAGTCATGCCAACCCCTGTAATCACAAATTTCAGTCCTTCAAGTGGTCTTCCAGGAGCGATTGTAACCATCGGTGGTTTAAATTTCGATTCTGATGAACCAGATAATGTGGTGACCTTCAACGGCACAGTTGCCTTTGTGGATGCTGCAAGCACAAATGCTATCATCACCAGTGTACCAGAAGGGGCTACTACAGGAAAGATTTCGGTTACGGTTAATGGTGCGACAGTTTACAGTGGCCTGGATTTTACTGTACTTGAAATCATTCCTGATGACACAACCCCTCCGGTGTTATTAGTTAATAATACACCCGTTGAAGTTATGCAAGGTTCAGATGTTACTATAAATGTGCAATTTGAAGATCCAGAAACAAATATTACCAGTGCCTTTGTAAGAGTTAAATCACCCAGCAGTGGCACAGAGATTTTTACATCCCTTTTGAAATCTGGTGAAAACTGGGAGTTTCTTGTTCCATCATTATTAATCGGAGAATTAGGCATTGTTTACGAATTACAGGCCACCAATCAAAAAGGTCTTACCTATAACAGTCCTGCTCCTATACTTGTGAAAATTCGTATTCCTGGAAATGGCTTAAACATTCCATACAATTCATACGGAAGTGATATCTCTAACTACCGTATGATTTCTGTTCCGCTTGATCTTGATAAACCATCGGTAAGCGATGTGTTTGACGAATTGCCGCTAAATGATAAAACCAAATGGCGGATTTCACACTATGATAATGCCACTAACTCAAACCTTGAATTAACATCTGCCAGTACACTGCAACCTGGTATGGGATACTGGTTAATTGTAAAAGATAATCCGGGCGTGCCACTTATGACTGGAACTGGAACAACCGTTAATATTCTGCCACCATTCACCATTTCACTCAAGGCTGGATGGAATCAGATCGGTAATCCGTATAATTTCAATATTCTCTGGAGTGATATGGTTAGTGCTAACCCAGGTGTGCCGATTTCATTCCGTAGCTATAATGGCAGTATCAAGAATTTTGAAAATAAAACCACACTCAGTGTAATGGAAGGTGGCTTTATAAATGTACAGACCGATATGCAACTGATGTTTCCGGTGAAGAAAAACACGGGCGGCAGAACCTCATCATCACAATACGTTCTTGAAAATTCCATTGATCAAAATGAATGGGAGGTTGATTTTACTATTAAACAGGGAGATATATCCAACGTAATCGGTGGATTTGGAATGAGACCCGATGCATCAGAAGACTTTGATATCTATGACGGATTTTCGATGCCACGCTTTGATGAATTCCTTGAAATAAATCATAACAAAAAACTGAACAAATATCATTACTCGAAAGATGTGGTGCCAACAACCGAAAGTTATGTGTGGAATTTTAAAGTCGATGCTTCAAATAAAGAAAAACAAGCTTCCATTAACTGGAATAACAGTTACTTCGGAAACAGTGATTACAAACTTGTTCTATTTGATGAATTGGCTAAAGTCTGGATTGATATGAAAGAAAACAGTTCATATAGTTTCACTGCGCCCACAAGCTTTAAAGTTATTTATGGACCTCAAAATTATGTGAGTAGGGAAATCGGAGTGGGGGATGCAAAAATTATTGAAGTATCACCTAATCCATCCAACGGACCAATAAACATTCATTTGTTTTTACCCGACTGGAATAAAAAGTATCCTGTTCAGTTGGAATTAAAATCTCTTACCGGTATTACGCTGGCGAATATCTTCACAGGTGAACTGGAATCTGGTTATCAGAAACTGGAATGGACTGGAGAAAGCAACTCAACTAAATTACCGGCAGGAGTGTATCTGCTACAGATGAGATCAGACAATATTATTCAGACCATAAGAGTGTTGTTGATAAACTAATTGAGGCGTATTCTACATACGTTCATTTTTTTCAATATCCATAGGTAAAAAAATACAGGGCTGAACTTTCGTTCAGCCCTGCCCCCATTAGAAGATGAACCGGATCAGTTACTTGTATATTTTGTATCACCCAGCTTTGCATGTGCCACAGCCAATCTGGCTATAGGCACCCTTAAAGAAGAGCATGATACATAATTCAAGCCTATCTTATGACAGAACATAATGGACTCCGGATGACCGCCATGCTCCCCACAGATACCAATCTTTAGATCAGGATTGGTCTGGCGGCCGCCCTCCACAGCCATCTTCATTAATTTACCTACTCCATTTACATCCAGTACTTCGAAAGGATTGTCCTTCAAAATATTGTGACTGATATAATATGGGAGGAATTTATTTTCAGCATCCTCGCGGGAGAAAGAGAATGTTGCTTGCGTTAAATCATTGGTACCGAATGAGAAGAACTGACCTACTTTGGCAAGTTCAGTTGCTTCCAGGCAGGCTCGCACTACTTCAATCATTGTTCCGTATTTGAAGTTGAGTTTGATTTTTCCTTCTGCTTCAATCTTACCTTGAATTTCATCTACTGATTTCTTAACCTCAACGAGTTCTTCAGCCTTACACACCTGAGGCACCATGATTTCTGGCCTTACCTCAACACCCATGCGCTGACATTCGGCAGCGGCTTCCAATATGGCCTTAATCTGCATGTGATAAATTTCACTCAGTGTAATGCCTAATCGAACACCACGGTGACCAAGCATTGGGTTCACTTCATGCAATTCGTGTACTTTCTTGAGCATCTTTTCTTTCTTCTCAATGGCTTGCTCAATCAACTCTTCGCCTTTACCATTGAAAGGGGCAGTAGATTTATCTGCCATTGCCACATCGGCATTTAATAACCGAAGACTTGAGAAAAGATTATTTACTCCACTTACAGTTGTCTTCAGATGTTTCAGGTGTTCAATTTCATCTCTTAACACATCTTCTGAAGGTAAGAATTCGTGAATCGGAGGATCTAACAAGCGAATGGTTACAGGCCTTGGTGCCATAGCCAGCAAAATTTCCTTGAAGTCCTTTTGCTGAATCACTTCCAGTCGATCTAATGCTACTTGTCGTTCTTCAGTAGTGTTAGCCAGAATCATTTCAATCACAATAGGAAGACGATCTGTTCCATTGAACATGCGTTCTGTGCGGCATAAGCCAATACCCATTGCGCCCAAGCTTAATGCTTTAGCTGCTCCTTCCGGTGTATCGGCATTGGCAAACACTTTGAGTTTTGCTACCTCATCGGCCCATGATAATAGTACTTTCAATTCTTCAGAGAATATGGGCTCCACGGTTGGGATCACCCCCTGATATACATTTCCGTTACCACCATCGATAGTAATATAGTCTCCTTCATGCAAAACCTTATCGCCAATTTTTGCCTGGCGAAGTTTCACATCTACCTGAATTCCTTCTGCCCCTGCAACGCAAGGTTTTCCCATACCACGGGCCACCACAGCAGCGTGTGACGTTTTACCTCCCCGGCTTGTAAGAATTCCCTGTGCTGCGAAAAATCCGTGGATATCTTCCGGCTTCGTTTCTTCTCTTACCAGAATAACCTTCTCACCATTTCTTCCCAACAACTCAGCACGGTCAGCATCAAACACACAATGACCAGAAGCAGCACCAGGTGATGCAGCCAAACCCTGTGCCAATGGTGTTGCTTTATGAGAAGCATCTAATCTTGGGTGTAGAAGTTGTTCAAGCACTTCAGGCTTCACGCGTAACAAAGCTTGCTCACGAGTAATCAATCCTTCTTTTACCATCTCCACTGAAGTGCGCACCATTGCGGTGGTATTCATCTTACCATTACGGGTTTGCAAACAGTAGAGAACACCCTTCTCGATCGTATATTCAAAATCCTGAACTTCCTTATAGTGAGTCTCCAGCTTGTTACGTAAAGTTTCAAGTTGGTTGTACAGCTCAGGCATTTCAGTTGCCAATTGTACAACTGGTTTTGGCGTGCGTATACCGGCCACCACATCTTCACCTTGGGCATTAGTCAAATACTCTCCAAACATTTCATTTTCACCTGTGCCAGGATCCCGTGTAAAACCAACTCCGGTTGCGCAGTCGTTACCCATATTTCCAAACACCATGGTTACCACATTCACAGCAGTACCATTAGCCATCTCTGGAGTAATTTTAAATTCCCTGCGATAGTCAATCGCGCGCTTGCCCATCCATGAATTGAAAACGGCTTTAATTGCTATTTCCAGTTGTTCAAAAACATCCTCTGGAAATGGCTTGCCTGTATATTCCTTCACAACACCTAAAAATCGTTCGCTGATGTCTTTCAGATCCTCGGTATTCAAACCCACATCCACTTTTACACCCGCACGCTTCTTCACCTCTTCAAAGTGCTTATCAAATTTTTCATCAGGCACACCCAAGGCTACCTTACCAAACAGCTGAATGAATCTGCGATAGGCATCATAACCGAAACGCTCATTTCCGGTTTGCTGAATCAAGCCTTTTAATGTTTTGGAATTTAATCCGAGATTCAAAATGGTATCCATCATGCCCGGCATAGACATAGCCGAACCGGAACGAACGGAAACCAAAAGTGGATTAACAGGATCACCGAATTTCTTACGAGATGCAACTTCAACCTTTTTAATCTGCTCACGAACTTCTTCGATCAGACCGCCCGGCAACTCCTTATTTGGGGTATCCAGAAAAGTTAAACATGCCTCTGTTGAAATTACAAAGCCTGGGGGAACGTTCAGGCCGATTTGAGTCATTTCACAAAGGTTGGCACCTTTACCTCCAAGAAGTTGCTTATTCTTTCCGTCACCTTCATGGAATGAGTATACAAATTTCGTTTTCATAGTCTTTTGCTTTTTATCTGTGGGGATTTGTACTATTTGTGTGTCCATAATGTTTAAATTTTGATTGAACGAAAGTATTGCACACCCTATCAGAAAAATATGATATTGATCAGTGAATGAAACGATTCAAATCAGGTTTGAATACCAATCATAAATCGTAATAATCTTTTATTAAAGAGGCTAAAGGCCGAATCTTTGTTCCTATTTTTTTCCATTAAAAGACAGCTTATTTGGCAGATTGACTAACAATCCAAATTGAAAATGGCTTGTTCTAAAACGCGTCAAAAATGCTAACTTGCCTCCAAATCAAACGATTGAAGCATGGCGCTAGTGGAACTAATTATGCCAAAAATGGGCGAAAGCATCATGGAGGCTACTATCCTGAGCTGGTTAAAAAAACCAGGCGACAAGATCGAACAAGATGAATCGGTACTTGAAGTTGCCACCGACAAAGTAGACACCGAAGTGCCCTCCACGCATGGCGGAATCCTGAAAGAAATTCTGGCTAAACAAGGAGAGATCGTAAAGGTAGGAACAGCCATCGCAATTATTTCTACTGAAGGTGAGGAAGAAAAAGAACCATCTGCACCTGCAAAAGAAATAAAACCCGCTCAGCCAAGGTCCGCAGAAAAACAAATCACCGCCCCTGTTGCTGCCAATGGAATTCCCACACCTGTAGTTACCAATTTTAAAAATACATCACGGTTTTATTCCCCATTGGTTAAGAATATTGCAAGGGAAGAAAGCATTCCAGTAGCAGAATTAGAAACAGTAGAAGGCAGCGGTGCAGCGGGCAGGGTTACCAAAAAAGATATCCTGTCATACGTGCAGAATCGCAAATTGGGTCAGACTATTTCTACCCAGCAAAAAACTTCCTCACCACTCGTGCCCGCATCCATCAGTTCCGGTGATGAAATCATACAAATGGATCGTATGCGCAAGATGATTGCCGAACGCATGGTAGATTCCAAAAGAACTGCTCCGCACGTTACTTCATTTGTGGAGGCAGACGTTACCAATATTGTATACTGGCGAAATAAGATGAAGAATGAGTTTCAGAATCGTGAAGGCGATTCACTTACCTTCACACCTGTTTTTATTGAAGCACTGGTCCTGGCAATCAAAGACTTTCCAATGATTAATATCCAGGTGGATGGTGATCGGATAATAAAAAAGAGGGACATCAATATTGGCATGGCGGTAGCATTGCCGTCAGGAAATCTGATTGTGCCCGTTATCAAAAATGCTGATCAATACAATATTACCGGTCTTGCAAAAGCAGTTAACGATCTTGCCAGACGAGCAAGGGAAAACAAACTCAAGCCTGACGAACTTACAGGAGGCACCTTCACGATTTCAAATGTAGGTTCCTTCGGTAATGTAATGGGCACTCCAATTATTGTGCAACCACAGGTAGGAATCATAGCGGTAGGTGCCATTCAGAAAAAACCAGCCGTAGTTGAAACGCCTTACGGTGATGCAATTGCCATTCGCCACAAAATGTTCTTATCACACTCTTACGACCATCGGGTAGTGGATGGATCATTGGGAGGAAGCATGGTAAGACGTGTAGCTGATTACCTTGAGAAGTTTGATATCACCCGATCTGTTTAAGCCGGCACAACTGCCGCCTTATCACCCGCTTCCAGCATTTCAATACAGAAGGTAGTCGTTCCATCATCAGACGGCACAAGGTAGATATCACCACCATTTAGGCGAACAAAAAAAGCGGTCATGGCCAATCCTAATCCGGTTCCCCTTTCACCTTTTGAATCTGGTGAAGACGGCATCTGATAGGTAAATAATTTACTTACCAGATCTGCCTGTATAGGTTCCCCCTGATTAGCAAAACAAATCATCACTTTATTTTTATCGCTCCTAAAAACCTTAACCTGAACGGATGTTCCCATTCGAGCAAACTTTATGGCGTTTGAAATGAGATTACGCATTGCTATACGAATCATCTCTTCATCAACTTTAACAAATGCAGTTCGCTCACCGATCAATCTTAATTCAAGACCTTTATCAAGCAATTGAAGATGGAAAAGTTTAATCTCCCTCTCTGCCAGTTCAGCAATATTGATGGTCGTCTTATCTAAAACAAAACCTTCCATTTGCGATCGCGACCAACGCACCAAACCAAATAATAACGCAGATACATTATTAAACTGCTCTGTCAACTTAGGCAAATAGGTTTTAAGTTCTGTTTCACTAACATTTCCATTCGCTTGTAAATACAATATTGTTGAGAGTGTATTCATTGGTGCAGCCACATCATGTGATAATATAGAGATGATCTTATTCTTTTGCTGGTTAAGGTCTTCAACCAGGCTTTTCTGCTCCATTAAATCGTTAAACTGCAAAAAATTCCTGCGTCTTCTGCTTTCAAGTACAAGGCCTACAATATGAATATAAAAGAAAATTGAAAACAAGTGAGGATACTGACTGAAATAAAACGGATCTCTTTTAATCAACTGTGAATAAATAATGAAAATAAATAAACAGAAAATATTAAGAAACAACGCATACCTGAAATGCAATCCGCTGGCAGTTATCACCAAAACAAAAATCAGAAAAAGCAAATTGGTCATATAGAAAGAAGGCATTCCTGCATAGAAGGAAGTAACCATTGCTGAGCCAAAATTTAACATGGTAACTATTATTACCAATGCCACAATGCCTTTAGGACCAGGGGACTTGTAGGTTAGCCACATCGTTGTAACAGCTATTGCCAAAACGCAAGCGCGGGTTATTAAAACCACCGAGAAGTCAACATCCTTAAAAAAGTCTATTAACAGAAAAAGCGACATGCCGAAAATGGTAATGAAGGTTACCAGGCGGAGTGAGGCAATCTGGGAGGAACGGACAAACAGGTCATACTTCTCTTCCTGTTCATTCTCAAACTTCCAGATGAAAGAATATCGCGAAAAAAAATTCAAAATTGTTATTGTACTTTTATTCCCTCGAAAGTAAGTATAAATTAAACATTATGAAATTCGGAACCAAAGCAGTGCATGCCGGTGTGGAACCTGATCCATCAACAGGCGCCATTATGACACCCATATACCAGACTTCTACCTATGTGCAAGAGTCCCCTTCGAAGCATAAAGGATATGCCTATGCCCGTGGAGCAAATCCAACACGAAACGCATTGCAAAAGAGTATTGCATCCCTGGAAAATGGAAATTATGGAATCTGCTTTTCTTCCGGAATGGGTGCCACTGATGCAGTTATCAAACTACTTAGTCCTGGCGATGAAGTGATCACGAGCAATGACTTGTATGGCGGATCATATCGTATGTTTAAACGCGTGTATGAAAAATTCGGAATTAAATTTCACTTCATTGATCTGACCGATGTAAGGAATATCGAGCCCTATCTGAATGATAAAACCAGGCTGATGTGGCTGGAGACACCATCAAATCCGCTTATGCGTATAATTGATATTCAAGCCTGTGTGGCAATCGCAAAAAAACGTGACGTTACCGTGGCGGTAGATAATACCTTCGCCTCGCCCTATTTGCAAAATCCACTTGATCTGGGTGTCGATATTGTTATGCACTCGGTAACCAAATATCTGGGCGGACATAGTGATGTGATCATGGGGGCACTGGTAGTGAATGACGAGAAGCTTCAGCAAGACCTTTCCTTCATTGCCAACTCGTGCGGTGCGGTACCTGGCCCACAGGATTCTTTCCTGGTGCTGCGCGGTATAAAAACGCTTCACCTGCGCATGGAAAGACACTGCCTGAATGGAAGAAAAATTGCCATCTATTTAAGGGAACATGCCAAGGTTGGCAAAGTATACTGGCCAGGTTTTACAGATCATCCCAACCATGACATTGCAAAAAAACAAATGCGTGATTTTGGCGGCATGCTTTCATTCACACTTAAAAACGACAGTTTAGTGAATGCCACAAAACTCATGGAAAGTGTTGAACTATTTTCACTGGCAGAATCACTGGGAGGAGTAGAGTCATTGATTAATCATCCTGCTTCAATGACGCATGCAAGCATTCCAAAAGAAGAAAGAATAAAAAACGGATTAAGTGATTCATTGATTCGATTAAGCATTGGTGTAGAAGATGTTGAAGATTTGATTACAGACCTGGAACAGGCGCTTGCTAAAGTGTGAGAATAAATATGGAAGAAAGTGCCAGCATATACCAGCACTTTCTTTTGGATAATCAAGCTGGCTTCACATCATTATTTTTTGCTCTGTGAATATGACGGTTGGCACGATCTTGCTTTCTGTCTATTCGTCTCCGTTCATTTATTGTTATATCACCATCAGCTTTTGCCCTGCGTTCTGACCTTCGGATTTTTTTCTGTTCACCTCTTAATAAGGCAGTTTCTCTGTGCGTAAGCTCCCCACTATTTTTACCGTGCTGAATCCGGCTTTGCTGAACACCCTGGCGCGCATTTACCTTTTGGGTGCGGTCCTGAGCAAAAGAAATCAAACTGATGAACATACTCATCGAAAGAATTAACATTGTCTTTTTCATATTTACTTTTTTTTCCTTTAGATAGTAAGAAATCAAAAAAGTTTAATGGGTTAAAAATTAAATCGAATGGGAACTCCCATTCTTTCTTCGAAAAGATATTATGCTAACTCAACTCAAATGACCTTGCAGAAGGAATCCGTACAATAAATTCAGCACCCTCACCCGGTTTACTATTCAATTTGATTTCTCCATCCAATCTATCAACCAGTGTTTTTACAATGGCAAGGCCTAATCCATTGGAACTCTCCCCTCCTGTAGGTCTTGCAGAAAGTTTCTTAAATCGTTGAAATAAATATAGCTTGTCTTCTTCCGAAAAGCCTGGACCTGAATCACGAATCGAAATCAGTGCCCATTCATTCTCAACAGAACTGTTAACAACGATTCGCGTTTCCTTATCAGAAAACTTAATTGCATTCGACAATAAATTGTCTGTAATCCTGCTCAGATAGTCAGGAACTGATTTAAATTCAGACTTGCCATCATGACTAAAGTCGATTTGGATTGATTTAAAATCAGCTGATACTTTATACGATCCAATTCGATCCTCTATTAACTTCTTCAAGTCAACAGGCGCAATTGCAGGTTTGCGAACGGATTCATTAAGATAGTTCACATCCAACAAGTCGGTAATCAAATCAGTACCTGATTTGGTTGCCGCCTTAATCATATCAAGGTATTCCTTTTGCTGGGTGGAGAGACCACCCTCCATCTCACATAACCTGGTTAAACCAATTATCCGATTTAGTGGAGCTTTCAAATCATGAGCCACAATGCTCATCAAAGAATCTTTCTCATTGTTCAATTCACTCAACTCCAGATTCCTGGTGCTCAATATATCATTGGCTTGCGAAATCACTTTTTGTTGAGTACCTATTTTTTCATTTTGCTGTGATAGCCTGAAGTTTGTAACCTTTCGCTTTCTGTTGTATAAAATAAGAATCACAGAAATGATAAAGGATGAAATGACAATTATAAGCAACGCACTGTTTTGAAACCGTTGTTTGGCAATCAATGTTTCATTGTTCAGTTGTGAAGCTTTTAATGTCTTGTTTTCAGTTTCTATTTTTTCAATCATGAGTTGAAATTGAAGCCGGTCGATTTCTCTTAGCAGATCCGTATTTTTTATTTTTTCATTTAATAATGCAAAATCGTTGCGGTAGTGTTGCGCCCTGTCAGCTCGTCCCAGTTTTTCGTAACATAAAGCTGCTAACTCAAGCGCTTCCAGTTCATAAATGATATTGCCTGATTCCCTTGATTCAGTCAAAACTCTTTCCAGGACAATTAATGCCTTTGGATACTGTCGTTTATAAATAAAGTATTTACCTTTTATTAAAAAAGCCCTGATAAATAATTTCTGATTTGTGGTTTCTGATATAGTGCCAAGCACAACACTTGCTTTCTCCAGCGCTTGTTCATATTCATTTTCAGTCAGATGAATTTCAGCAATGGCCATCGCCAGTTCAGCAGTGGTTACTTTATCGTCAATGCCTTGTGCCAGTACATCGGCCAGTTTGAATTTATCAAGCGCCTGAGCTTTGTCACCATGCGACTCATATAATAAACCAAATTCTATCAGAGATGATATGATGCCGCGCTTGTCTCCAATTTCACTTCTTAACTGATAGGCCTTTTCAGACATCACAACTGCCTTTTCAAAATCATTTTGTGCTTTATAAAGACTGGCCAGACTACGATATACGTAAGCCATGCCTGACTTATCATTTAGAGACTCAAATATTTTCTTTGAGTTTAAGAAATTGGAAAACGCCCTCACCCAATCGCCTCCGTCAAAAAACATCCGCCCCAGATTATTATAACTATGGCCTAACTGCACCGAATCTTGCTGCTCAGTAGCTATCTGAATGGCTAATTCGTGAAACTCCAGTGATTTTTTATAATTCCCCCTGTTTGTATGGGCAAGTCCCAGGAAACTCAAAGGTTTTGACAGGTTCTTTTGAAGTTCTATCTTCTCTCCTAATTCGTAGGCTTTTGTACAATAATATATGGTGCTGTCTGGATAGGAATACCGGTATTCAAATCCAATCGCGCATAGAACATCAAACCGGTTTCGCTCATCGGCCAATGCAAGCTTTGCTTTCAAGCTGTCAATGACAGAAAGATTCTGTGCAAATAATCCAGCAGAACTCAGATAAAGTAAAGAACTAAATACAATAATAAATCGCAAAGTCATTGTCCTACCTAAGAATGCTGTGAAAATTTAAAGGAACTATCATGAAACGTAATCCACTATGAAGGAAAGTTAACTATTGTTCAAATCAATAGGGTTAATTGCTAATGGTCTTTCTCCAGGTAATTTAAATCTCTGGAGAATGTCTCATCAATAAGCCTCAATGCCCAGAAGGCAATAAGTATAGTGAATACACCTACAATAAGGGCTGCCTGCAGGATATTCAGATGCTCGCGTAAATACCCAAACATAAAGGTAAGCGGCACTACAGACCCACGGATAAAATTCGGCACCGTGGTAGCAACCGTTGACCTTAGGTTTGTTCCAAATTGCTCGGCTGCTATCGTAACAAAAAGAGCCCAGTAGCCAACACCAAAACCCATGAAAAAACAGCCTATATAAAAACCTGCTGAACTGGTAAATGGCCAGTATAAATAGATTGTAATGAAGATTAGGGTAAGTAAAATAAATCCGAAAACGGTTTTCTTCCGCGACCTCAACGCCTGACTTATAAAACCGCTTGCCAGATCACCAGCCGCCAATCCGATGTAACTAAACATCACCGCATCACCGGCAACCACACCTGAAATATTCATCGCCTTTGCAAACTCGGGCGAAAAGGTGATCAGTATGCCAATCACATACCAGATAGGTAATCCAATTAAAATACAACCGGCAAATTTTTTGAATCGCTCCCATTGATTGAATAATTGAAAGAAATTTCCACGCTGCACATCCTGCTCTTTTACTTTCAAAAAAATACCAGATTCAAATACACTGATTCGTGTCACCAGCAAAATCAAACCTAATCCACCACCTATAAAATAGGCCATTTGCCAGTCGAATGTTTTGGCCACATAATTTGCGAGCACAGCACCCATCAGTCCTACGGTAGCCACCAGGGTAGTTCCATAACCACGCAATCGGGTTGGCAAAGATTCTGCTACCAATGTGATGCCCGCGCCCAGCTCACCCGCCAGGCCAACGCCAGCTATGAATCGCAATAAAGCATACTGGTCAACTGAAGTAACAAATCCATTGGCAATATTGGCAAGGGAATATAGTAAAATGGATCCGAAAAGGACGGAAAGACGACCCCGCTTGTCACCCATAATTCCCCAGATGATACCTCCCAGTAAAAGGCCGATCATCTGTGCCCTGATCAGATACTCACCTTGCACCAGCATTTCAGAATCAGCAACACCCATTGATCGCAAACTTGGAATGCGCACAATACTGAACAGCAAAAGGTCATAGATATCCACAAAATATCCAAGCGCTGCTACAATTACCGGTATACTGAAAAGTTGTTTGAGACTTCGGGAATCCATAGTTAAAATTTCCTTTAAAATAGGTGAGTTTTATCAAAATACAACTCCATCCGTCATATGATAGCTTTTAGCCATTGGTAAAAAAAGGAATGCCGGGTTGATAATTTAAGTCTAAACTCGCCTCATAAATACAAACTTAATCTCCTTATGAAATACTATCTGATTGTCTTTTTACTGATGTTTGTCTGTGCCGGAACCTGGGCCCAGAAAAAGGGTACAGCAGTTCCTGTCAAAGCCGTTGCAGGCTATGATGAAAGTCTTTATAATGCTATTGAATGGCGCAGCATCGGTCCGTATCGTGGTGGCCGCTCGGCTGCGGTTACTGGTGTGCCGGGCAAACCCAATCTATTTTATTTTGGCAGCACGGGTGGCGGTGTTTGGCAAACTACTGATGCGGGAAATTCCTGGACAAATATTTCAGATGGATACTTTGGAAGTTCTATCGGATCTATTGCCGTGAGTGAATGGGACAACAATGTAATTTATGTAGGCCAGGGAGAGGTGACCGTAAGAGGAAACGTTTCATTTGGCAATGGTATTTACAAGTCTACCGATGCTGGTAAAACATGGACGCACGTTGGTTTAAAGGAATCCAGACATGTTCCCCGCATTCGCATACATCCAAAAAATCCTGATCTGGTTTATGCCGCAGTATTGGGTGATCTTTTCAAACCAACCGAAGAGCGTGGAGTATATCGGTCTGTTGACGGTGGTAAAAACTGGAAAAGAATTCTATTTGCCAATGCCGATGCCGGTGCAGTTGATCTTGTATTGGATCCAAATAATGCACGTATTTTATACGCATCAACCTGGCGCATCAGAAGAACACCCTATAGCCTGGAGAGTGGTGGAGAAGGATCAGCACTCTGGAAAAGTATGGATGGTGGAGACACCTGGACCAACATTTCAAAGAATGAAGGTTTGCCAAAAGGGCATTTGGGGAATTTCAGGCGTTTCAGTTTCACCTGTAAACTCCAATCGCGTTTATGCCATTATCGAAAATGACAATGGAGGTGTTTACCGCTCTGATGATGCTGGAAAGACCTGGCGCAAAATGAATGAAGACAGAAACCTGCGCCAGCGTGCCTGGTATTATTCACGCATTTATGCTGACACCAAAGATGAAGATATGGTGTATGTGATGAACGTATCATACCATAAGTCAAAAGATGGCGGAAAAACATTTTCTACCTATAACGCTCAGCATGGCGATCATCATGACTTGTGGATTGCGCCAGAAGATAATCAGCGAATGGTTCTAGCCGATGATGGTGGTGCCCAGGTTTCCTTTGATGCAGGAGAAAACTGGACTACTTATCATAATCAGCCTACGGCCCAGTATTATCGCGTTACCACGGATAATCAATTTCCCTATCGGATATACGGAGCGCAACAGGACAACAGTACACAACGTATTTATCACCGCACCGATGGCTATTCAATTGGCGAGCGTGACTGGGATATAACAGCAGGAGGCGAAAGTGGTCACATTGCGGTTGACCCTTCCGATAATGATGTAGTGTATGGAGGAAGCTACGATGGATTCCTGACTCGTAAAAATCATAAAACCGGTGAAGAGCGCGGTATCAATGCATGGCCCGACAATCCGATGGGTCATGGAGCAGAAGGTGCCCGGTATCGCTTCCAGTGGAACTTCCCGATTTTCTTCTCACCTCACGATTCAAAGAAATTATATTCAGCTTCTCAACATCTTCATGTAACCTACAATGGTGGTGAAAGCTGGGAAATCATCAGTCCGGATTTAACGCGCAACGATCCAACTAAAATGGGACCGTCCGGTGGCCCGATCACCAAAGACAACACCAGCGTTGAATATTATTGTACCATTTTTGCGGTAGGTGAATCGCCATATGAAAAAGATTTGATCATAGCCGGATCAGATGATGGATTAATACATATCACCCGTGACGGTGGTAAGAAATGGGATAACGTAACACCATCTGTTATGCCCCAATGGACGATGATCAACAGTGTTGAATTTGATCCATTTGTAAAGGGCGGTGCCTATGTTGCAGCAACCAGTTATAAGTCGGGTGATTACCGTCCATACTTATTCAAGACGAAAGATTATGGAAAAACATGGACTAAAATAACGGATGGCATTGATCCGGGTCACTTCACACGAGTGTGCGTGCAGATCCTAAACGAAAAGGACTGCTTTATGCAGGTACTGAGTTTGGTATGTATGTTTCATTTGATGATGGTGCAAACTGGAAACCCTTTCAGTTAAACCTTCCTGTCGTACCCATCACCGATCTGACCATCAAAAACGATAATCTGATTGCAGCCACACAAGGCAGAAGTTTCTGGTTGATTGATGATCTCACTCCTTTGCATCAGCTTAATGAAACAATTGCAAAAAGTGATTTTCATTTGTACAAACCCATGCCAAGCTACCGTATGAACGGTGCACAGGCGGGCAGAAGAGGACAGCCAAAAAATGAAGGCTTGAATCATCCCAATGGCGTAATGGTTCACTTCTTCTTGAAAGACACTGTAAAAGCCACCGTTGCACTTGAAATTCTGGAAACGAATGGAGCATTGATAAAAAAGTATTCTACCAAGCCTGATAAAAAAGCAAAGGATGAAGAACTGAAAATCAAAAACGGGTATGAACAAATTCGTATGGAATATGCGATATGCGAATGCTGAAGGATTTGATGGATTGATTATGTGGGCTGGTTCTCTAACCGGGCCAAAAGCAGTTCCCGGAAAATACAAAGCCCGTCTGACTGTGAATGGCACGCCTTTGGAAACAGAATTTGAAATTCTGAAAGACCCAAGAACAAGCAGCACATTGGAAGATATCAAAGCTCAGTTTGATTTTTCCATGGCAGTACGCAATAAACTTTCAGAAACACACGTGGCTATTAAGAGAATCAGAACTGCCAGAGAGCAGATCAATCGTGTTACTGAACCCATGAAAGGCAAAGAAGAAATGAGGGATGTGAATGAGTTATCTAAATCCATACTCGATGAAATCAAAAAAATCGAAGAGGCTTTATATCAAACTAAAAACAGAAGTGGCCAGGATCCTTTGAATTATCCGGTAAGACTTAACAATAAACTGGCCGCTTTGAATGGTGAGGTGGATGGAGGTGACTATCGGCCAACCCAGCAAGTCAGGGAAGTATATAAAGAAGTGGTTGAAAAAATTGATTTTCAACTTGATCAACTCAACAAAGTCATGAATGAAAAGGTGCCAAAGTTTAATGAATTGATCAAACAAAAGCAGGTTAATGCTGTAACCATCGATATCATGTAATTTTGGTTACACCCAAAAGTAAAGGAGCGGATGTTTTCCGCTCCTTTTTTTACTTTCTCGCTTAGAAATAGTACTCATACGAAACCGTTAGTTTGTTCCCAGTATTTTAAATAATTCATCGAGGTTCGGTGTGATGATGATTTCCGTTCTTCTGTTCTTCTGTTTATTCTGGGCATTATCGTTAGCAGCCAATGGCGAAAACTCACCTTTACCAGCAGCAGTAACCTGACTGGCAGAAACACCCGCCTTCGTTAAAATTTTGGTAATGGATGTTGCCCTCATCACACTAAGATCCCAGTTGTCCTGCATGTACTGTGATTTCTTTGAGATAGGTACATTATCCGTATGCCCTTCAATCATAATCTGAATATCCCGTTGATCTTTAATCGCTTTTCCAAGTTGTTGCAATGCGGTTACGCCCTTGGCATCAACTTCAATACTTCCCGATCCAAATAATAACTGTTCGGCAAGAGAAACGTAAACTTTACCATTTTTAACCTTCACGGTAAGATCGTTTTCCTTAAAATTTAATAATGCATTACTGATTCGATTCTTTAAGTCCTGCACCGCCTTATCTTTATTTGCAAGAATCTGCTCGAGCTCCTTTACCTTTCTTTCGCGTTCCATTAGGCTGTTGCTTAAAGAATCGTTTAACTTACGGGTCCTGTCCAGATTATTTTGTATAGAAAGTAACTGGTCCTTTTGCTGGGCCATGTCTCGATTCAACTTGCCACTATTGGTTAACAGATTTTTATAATAAGTGCTTAATTGATCATATTCTGAATTTAAATCATTCAGTTTCTTGGTCGTTGCCCTGTACGTTTGATTTAAATCAGTAGTGTCTTGCTTTAATTTATTCAAAGTCTCTGTCAGACTTCTGAGAGATTCATTGGCTTCATCAAGTTGCTTTGACTTCTCAGCCAGTTCTCCCTCAGTCTTTACTTTCTGAGCTAATACATCATCGTATTTCTTTTTTGTGACAATACATGATGAGAGAAAAAATGTCATGCCTACAAGGGCGATCATAGATGGTTTCATAGTTTAAAAAATTAGAATTGTAAATATCTAAAATAAAATTCAATTCTTACTGTGCGGGTTGAAGGCGCAATTAAATGATTTGTTGTACTTTCATTTATGAAATTCTAATATAAAGAGTTATGAAAGGAATGTTAATGCCCGAATCACTGAAGGGAAAAACTATTATTATCACAGGTGGCGGAACAGGTCTTGGCAAATCAATGGGCAAATACATGCTGGAGTTAGGCGCCAACCTTGTGATTACCAGCCGTAAAAAAGAAGTACTGGAAAAAACCGCACACGAACTGGAAACGCAAACAGGTGGAAAGGTTTTACCTTTGACCTGTGATGTGAGAAAATATGATGAAATTGAAAATATAATTAAAGCCACTGAATCACATTTTGGTCAAATTCATGGTGTGTTGAATAATGCCGCAGGAAATTTCATCAGTCCAACTGAACGCCTTTCACATAGGGCATTCGACATTATTGTAGACATTGTTTTGAAAGGAACTTATTATATGACGTTGGCAATTGGCAAAAACTGGATCAGCCGAAAACAACCAGGAACGTTTCTTAATATTGTAACTACCTATGCATGGACAGGCTCCGGCTATGTGGTTCCTTCGGCTTGCAGTAAGGCAGGTGTGCTTGCACTTACAAGATCATTGGCAGTTGAGTGGGCCAGATATCAAATCAGAAGCAATGCAATTGCTCCAGGTCCCTTTCCAACCGAAGGTGCATGGAGCCGGTTATTACCAGGTGAACTGGTTAATCTATTTGACCCGGCAGCACGAATCCCTCTTAAACGGGTCGGTGAACATCAGGAACTCGCAAATCTTGCCGCCTACCTCATGTCGGACTATTCAGCTTACATCAATGGAGAAGTAATTACAATTGATGGTGGTGAGTGGCTCCGAAACGGAGGCGAATTCAGTCATCTTGAAATGATCACAGAAGAGATGTGGAATACAATTGAAAAGACAAGAGGTAAGTGATACTTAGAATCGCAAAGAACAGTAAAGCATTGCATAGCAATGAATTAAGCCCTGCATAACATAAGAGTCATAAAGGATGCTTCTTTCGTACTAATCTTAAAAGTGTCGAATTGAACATACAATAAATCAGTAGCAAAGATCAATAAAAAAATAAAAGGAATTAATCGTTCCACTACCTGATTAAATTGAATACTACCGAATTTCCAGGAAAGGAGTAGATTCCAAATTCATTTTTCGATTTTCCTGAACCAATCAATGGCATTACATCACTTTCAATAGGAATCTGTATGAGGCTTTTGCCATTGGCATCAAGAACCTGAACAAGCTTTTGTTCAACATCAAAAAAACTAAATATAATTTGTCGGGTTGAAGTTTCAAGACATTGAAACTCAAGGTTCGTAGACCCACTATTTTGTTTCTCAAATAAAAGTGATCCGTTGCTATCAAAAGTTGCTATCTTATCAGCATCTACTCTGTAAAAAAAGAATTTGTCACTATTTATACAACGCTTTAATATGAATCTTGAATTCTTTCCCCTTAACAGATTATCAACTTTCAAAATCTCTCCTTTCAGATTTTGCTTTACCAATGTACCTTCTTTTGAAGTATACGATATAAAGGTAGTTAATGGAGACATTCCTGATTCCAGATAATACTCACCACTGATTATTTCTTTTGTCTTAAATGAATTTACAAATTCACCTTTTCGATTAATCAATGCAACTTTTCCGTCTGAAAGAATAATTATAAAATAATCTTTACCGCCAATTTTGATGTGCTGTGGCGAATGAATAATTGCTCCTTCAAAATTCTTTGGACCCCATTCATTCAAATTCTTACCTTCTTTATCAAATAAAAACACACCATTATTTACTGATGATATAATAAATCGGTAGTTCTTACTTTTATCATAATCAACTATGGTTGCAAACTTGACCGGTGAGGGAGTCGGCTTTGGAAAACCAGTAACATCACGACCTAGTCGGTCAATTACATTAATTTTTTCCTTGGTTGCGAAAAAATATTGAAGCTTACCGTTCTTATAAAAATCAAGTTGTTGTAATGGATCTTGAATTGGTCCATCAAACTGCCTTTTCCAACTAATTCCATCCTTCAATGAAATAAGATAAACCATTAATTCAGAATCCTGGATTAGAATATCCTGCAATCCTGTGATATAATTTTTTACTAATCCTGCGAATCTCACATTACCAGGAAATTCTATAAATGAAGATTTGGCAGGTTGCTCGCGTTCAGTAGACTTAGTTTCAGATGGACCAAAACTAAAATTAACATTTGAATAAAAGTGATTATCCAACGCACTCATCTGCATAGAATACCAATTCATGTGTTTCAATCCTGTTGAGTCAATTAAAGAAGGATAACTCTTTAAAAGCCTTGTATACCCAGGAAACAATTTAGGCTTCTTAAATATTAAGGTCACATTACTTTCCTGAAGCCCCTTCTCACTGAATTTTTGATAATTGAGTGTTTTGCCCCAGGTATCATCATTCTCAATTGCATCAATAATAAATTTCAATTCCTCAACCGATTGAGACAAAACCAAATAATTATCTTTTACAGTACAAAAGTTAAAAAGCACCTCAGGAAATAATTTTCCAAATCCTTTTTTCAAAACTCCTCCATCCACACCTCGTATCTGATATGTCGAATAGATTTCGTTGTACTCTGTAAAAAAATTAAAATTCTGTGACGAATCAGGATTAAACTCCACAAAGGCAGCTAAACTACTTGTACGGTTTTCAACAGAAATAAATGCTATCTCATTACCAACATTAAAATTCTTTAGAAATGAAATGTCAATCACTTCAATAAACGATTGGAAATCAGAAATTCCAAAGTGAACAAAAGCATCTGCATAATTCGGAATGTGTTTAACGACATTTAATGGAATTGGATTTTGGTTTTGGAACAAGCGAAGACTTGAATTTTTTCCCAATGAAAATCCATTGAATGATAGTGAAGTGCCGCTTGATTTAACATCATACACGGATGAGTTTTTTAACTCATTCAATATTGGTATTGTTTTCAGCAAAGAATATCCATTTAAAGATATTTCAGATAAGCTATTAATGTTACTATAGAGGTTCCCATGATCTGATTTTATTGAAGGAAATTGAAAAAGCTCAGAATTAATTATTTTAAATCCCCTTTTATCTTGATTTTGATGAACACGAATTGCATTTTCAATTAAAAGAGATGATTGACTAAAAGTAAAAATTCCGCTTAAATAGGTAAAGGCAAATTCAACCTCATTGCTTGCGCTTTTAACTTCATGAATTTCTACCGCATTAAATAAACGGCTAGACATCTTTCTATTGTTTTGGATCCATGATTTCGAGTTAATAACTGAATCATATTTGTCCTTTGACAATAAATAAGAATAAAGCAATTCATAATCATCTTTAGATGATTTCTGAACTGACAACAGATGAATATCTGATCTTTTTTCAAAGAAAATATCCAATCCGAGATCAGTTACTATGGGAATCCCCATCGATTCTAATACGAGCAATGAATTACTATCAATGACATCCCATGTGGAAGACTGCTGTTTAACTTCACATGAGACAAGGGAAAGGGTAATCAGTAAGAAATAGACCTTGTAAAATAATTTAATTCTCTTTATCACCATTCAAAATTAAAAGAAAATCAGAAAGCTTATGGATAATTAAAGTGCTTTATAAAACAAAAAACCCCTTCATTGTTATTGAAGGGGTTTTGATAAAAATAGGCAACGACTTACTCTCCCGGGTTTTACCCTAGTACCATCAGCGCGGGTGGGCTTAACTGCTCTGTTCGAAATGGGAAGAGGTGATCCCCACCGCTATAGTCACCTTAAGACTTGCCCCGACATTTATCGTCAGGGTCTTAATATCGTTGACATAATTGATGAAAGAGTATTTCTTTAAAGTAAAAGTCTACGAGCACATAGTATCGTTCACTGAAGCGTTCGGGTAATTAGTACTGCTCAGCTTTGACATTTCTGTCTTTACACCTGCAGCCTATCAACGTCATCATCTCTGACGTCCCTGTATGGAAGTCTCATCTCGAGGTGGGTTTCGCGCTTAGATGCTTTCAGCGCTTATCCCGTCCCAACATAGCTACCCGGCAGTGCCGCTGACACGACAACCGGTACACCAGCGGTTAGTCCAACCCGGTCCTCTCGTACTAAGGTCAGATCCTCTCAAACTTCCTGCGCCCATCACAGATAGGGACCGAACTGTCTCACGACGTTCTGAACCCAGCTCGCGTGCCACTTTAATGGGCGAACAGCCCAACCCTTGGGACCTTCTCCAGCCCCAGGATGTGACGAGCCGACATCGAGGTGCCAAACCTCCCCGTCGATATGAGCTCTTGGGGGAGATCAGCCTGTTATCCCCAGCGTACCTTTTATCCTTTGAGCGATGGCCCTTCCATGCAGAACCACCGGATCACTATATCCAACTTTCGTCCCTGCTCGACCCGTCGGTCTCACAGTCAAGCACCCTTATGCTATTGCACTCCACGTACGATTACCAACCGTACTGAGGGTACCTTTGAAAGCC
>CAWFDB010000013.1:405000-1571886 GCA_963814575.1 uncultured Bacteroidota bacterium
TTAATAATAGTCTGGGATCTATCAGGGCCAATTGAAATCACAGTTATCGGAACTTCGAGTGCTTTTTCGAGGTATTGGATATAATTATTTAACTCTCTTGGCATACTTTCCTTTGAAATACCTGCCAGAGATACGTTCCAACCCTTTAATTCTGTATATACTGGGGTGATTTTCTGAGTGATGTATTCATAAGGCAGGGCTTCTGTGATTGTTCCATCATTCAATTTATAATGGGTACAGACTTTAATGGTTGGGAAAGTATCCAGCACATCAGCTTTCATCATAAGCAACTGAGTTACACCATTAATCATAATGGAATACTTAAGGGAGGGTAAATCAATCCATCCGCATCTGCGCGGACGGCCTGTGGTTGAGCCAAACTCATTTCCTTCCCTTCTCATTTTTTCTCCCTCTTCATCCAACAATTCGGTTGGAAAAGGACCACTGCCCACACGCGTGCTATACGCTTTGAATATTCCGTATACTTCTCCTATTCGACTCGGAGCAATTCCTAAACCGGTACAAGCACCCGCGGTAACAGTATTTGAACTCGTTACAAAAGGGTAGCTTCCAAAATCAATATCCAGAAGAGAACCTTGCGCGCCTTCTGCCAACACCGCAGAACCCTTCTTTAACTCGGCATTAATAAAGTATTCACTGTCGATCAGGTTAAATTCCTTTAGGAAAGCAATAGAATCGAAAAACTGTGCTTCCAACTCAGGCCAGTTGAAATCGATATCGTGGCCCTTTAATATCTCGAAGTGTATATCTACTAATTTTTTAAACTTGGCAACAAAATTGTCCAAAAGAACATCCCCTACCCTCAGTCCCTGGCGACCAATTTTATCCTGATAGGATGGGCCGATTCCTTTTAAAGTTGATCCGATCTTATCTACCCCTTTTGCTTTCTCATAAGCCTGATCCAGCAATCTGTGAGTTGGAACAATCAGCGTTGCTTTTTTTGAAATAAATAAATTAGCCCGCACATTAAGATTATACTTGTTCAATTTTTCGATCTCTGCCTTGAAAACAGTCGGATCGAGTACTACACCATTGCCGATAATATTTCTGGTCTTCTCTCTGAAAATACCCGAAGGTATCTGGTGCAGCACATGCTTGATGCCATCAAACTCTAAGGTATGTCCTGCATTTGGTCCACCCTGAAAGCGCGCCACCACATCATATTTGGGAGCAAGTACATCTACAATTTTACCTTTACCTTCGTCTCCCCACTGAAGACCTAATAAAACATCTACTTTCATTGAACCGAATATTTTCGTGAACCGCAAAGTACGGCAACGTTGTTTATCTGTACACTTATTTTTTATGGAATACTTCGTCCTCTGACTTTATTGTCTGAAAGATGGCATTCAACTTTGTGATTATCAGAAGCTTCTTCACACTTTCGGATGGGTTCATCAAATATACCTCTCCGCCTTTGTTACGGAACTTGGTTAATATGGTGATCAACACGCCAATGCCACTGCTATTGATATACCTCAAGTCTGAAATATCAATGATACACGTTGTCACCTGATGGCTCACCGCTTCATTGACAGCACTCACCAGTTGAGTTCCATTATCTTCACCTATCAAATCACCGGATATTCTTAATATCAGCGACTTACCTTTTATTTCTTGTCCAAAATTCATGTGTTAATCTTTATTTTTTACATTTTGGTCACATGGAATGGCTTAAATCATCCTGTTGTTGGGTTTTCAGACTGTTAATCGCCATTTCATGTGATAAAATTAATTTTTTAAAGTTTGGCCACATGGAATTCGCATATTTATTAACATACCGTTATGTACAGCCCTCTTTAATACTCATTTCATGCCTTTCGGTTTTCGCAATATTTCTTTGTACAGGAAGCATATAAAATCAGGGAATGATGCAAGACATTGAACTGCAGCAATTCTTCCACGGTGTTTTGAATTGTTTGAATGCGTGGATCACAAAACTCAATCACTTTGTTGCAGTCGGTGCAAATTAAATGATCATGCTGTTTAAATCCGTATGATTTCTCGTATTGAGCGATGTTCTTTCCAAACTGGTGCTTGCTTACGAGGTCACACTCTACCAACAGATCAAGTGTATTATATACGGTAGCGCGACTCACCCTGTAGTTCATGTTTTTCATGTTGATGTAAATGGATTCTACATCAAAGTGACCATCCAACGAGTAAATCTGTTCCAGAATGGCATATCTTTCAGGTGTCTTTCTCAGTTCTTTGTTTTCCAAAAAGGCTGTAAAAATCTTCTTTACCTCTTCAAATGCTTTCGGATTTAATGCCATGGATAAAAATTACAGACAAATATAGACAGATTAGCCATTATTGTTTCTGGAGTCAAACCTTGAAACTTTTACCACGCCTTCCACCTTTTCGAGCTTTTCAATAAGCATCTCAAGATGCCTGGTATCGTTTACATAAAGCATGATTTCTCCACTGAATATGCCCTGATCCGTTTTAAATGAAAGCGAACTCATATTCACCTTCAATTCTTCGGAAATTACTTTTGACACATCGTTGATGAGGCCCACTCTGTCTGTGCCGATTACTTTAAGGCCTGTTAAGAAAGCAACTTCATGCTGAGAAGTCCATTTGGCCTTGATTACACGATTTCCATGATTGGCGAGAAGCTCTGTGGCATTTGGACACGTTGTGCGATGTATCTTGATTCCTTCATTAACCGTCACGAAGCCGAATACTTCGTCACCAGGGATGGGCGTGCAACATTTGGCCAGTTTATACTCCACAACGTCCATGTCTTCACCAATAAGAAGAATATCTTCATAGCGGCCTTTCAGTTTATTGATTTCCTGCTCAATGGTTTTTACATCCGTAACTTCAGAATGGGCCTTACTTTTTAATGGTGAGGATGGCTTAAACTCTTTAAATCGTTTGAAATCATTTACCGTTATCAATCCTTTGCCAACGCGGTAATATAATTCGAATTGAGAATTTACTTTAAAGTAGTCTCGCATTTGCTCGTAAATACGACTATTCACGTCAATCTTTAACTGTTTTGCTTTTCTTAGCAAAATCTCTTTTCCATCATCGGCTACATTTCGCTTATCTTCTTTGAGTAGTTCCTTGATTTTAGATTTTGCCTTGGGGCTTACTACAAAGCGTAACCAGTCTTCATTAGGCTTCTGTTTTGAAGAAGTCAATATCTCAATCTGATCTCCATTTTTCAGCACATGATTGATCGGCACCAGTTTCTGATTGACTTTTGCACCAATACACTTTGCACCTATGTCAGTATGAATATCAAATGCGAAGTCAAGAGCGGTTGCACCGGTTGGCAAAGTTTTCAATTCGCCTTTTGGGGTGAATACAAAAACTTCCTCATTAAAAAGATTACCGCGAAAATCATCCACAAACTCCAGCGCGGTCAGATCTTGCTTTTCCAGTAGTTCCCGAACTTTTACCAGCCATTTTTCCAGATTCGATTCATGACTTGAGGCGTTATCCTTATACTTCCAGTGGGCTGCATAACCCTTTTCGGCAATTTCATCCATACGCCTGGTGCGGATTTGAACTTCTACCCACTGACCATTTTTTGCCATTACCGTAGTGTGCAACGACTCGTAACCATTTCCTTTGGGCGTACTGATCCAATCCCGTAACCGGTCAGGGTTAGGTGTATAATAATCTGTAACAATTGAATACACCTGCCAGCAATACGATTTCTCCTGCTCAAGAGGAGTATCAATGATGATGCGTACTGCAAACAAATCATACACCTCTTCAAAAGGTATATTTTGCTTGCGCATTTTATTATAGATTGAAAAAATAGATTTAGGCCTGCTTTTTATTTCGCACTCCACATTAAGCTTATCAAGTTCGTCTTTGATCGGCTGAACGAACTGCTTGATAAACCTGTTTCTTGAAGCCCGGGACTCATCAATTTTATCTGATATTTCACGATAGATGGGATAATCAGTAAATCGCAAATATAAGTCCTCCAGTTCTGTCTTGATAGCATTCAGGCCAAGGCGATGCGCCAGCGGAGCGTATAGGTAAATGGTCTCTGATGAAACCCTTAGCTGCTTATTACGCGGCATGCTCTCCAGCGTGCGCATGTTATGGAGACGGTCGGCCAGCTTGATTAAGATCACCCGCACATCTTCCGACAACGTGAATAGCATCTTACGGAAGTTTTCGGCCTGGGCCGAAGTTCCATATTCAAAAACACCTTTGATCTTGGTTAAACCATCGATTATCTTGGCAATCTTCTTTCCGAAGATTTGTTCCAGGTCTTTGAGCTGAATGTCAGTGTCTTCCACTACATCGTGAAGCAAGGCTGCAATGATGGAAGTTGTTCCCAGGCCAATTTCCTCCACACAGATTTCGGCTACCGACAAAGGATGAAAAATATATGGCTCTCCCGACTTCCTGCGCATTTCCTTATGGGCTTCCATGGAAATGGTGAAAGCCCTTTTGATTAATTTGGCATCACCTTCTTTTAAAATCGGCTTCGCTTTACGCAGCAATCTGCGATACCGGTTGATTATTTCTTTCCTCTCTTCTTCAACATCAATTACCACGAGTCAGCAGGATTTATTCGGATTTTTTGAACAGTACTTTAATCATAACGAATTATATCTAAATTTGCACTCCCTTCAGTAAAAAAACGTGTTTTTTTTACTGTAAATGGGAAATGCTGATGTGGCATTGGCACCCCTGGAGATCAGGGCAGTCTTAAGATATGGTGCCGCAAAAGCAAGAGGAACCTAACCTCTCTAAAAAAATATTAATGCGGATGTGGCGTAATTGGCAGCCGCGCCAGACTTAGGATCTGGTGCCGTGAGGCGTGGGGGTTCGAGTCCCTTCATCCGCACAAACATTGAACCCTCCTTTCGATATAGTAGTTTATCGACAGGAGGGTTCATTAATTAAACATGTTCACAGCATTCTGTTTTTTTTATTTTTAAAACACGCATACCTTGAATATTACATTAGACAAACAAAGCGCCACAGACGGATTAATCAAGATCCAGTTGATCGAATCTGACTACCAACCCAAAGTAGATGTTAAGCTAAAAGACTATGCACGTAAGGCGAACATCAAAGGCTTCCGTCAGGGAAAAGTGCCTGCGGGAGTAATCAAAAAAATGTTTGGCAAGTCCGTGCTTGTAGAAGAGGTTAATCATATTGTATCTCATTCGGTGTCTGACTACATACGCGATCAGAAATTGAAAATCCTGGGCGATCCCATCCCTAATCAGGAAAAAGGTTTTGCCATTGACTGGGATAATCAGAAAGATTTCGAATTTGAATTTCAGATAGGCCTGGTAGAAGATTTTCAGGTTGAACTCTCTGACAATGTAAAAGTCACTTCAAATAAAATTGAAGTGGATCAGAAAGTAATCGATGAAACACTCGAGGATCTCAAAACCCGCTTTGGAAACACCACGAATCCTGAAGTGAGTGAAGCCGGATGTAACCTGTATGGAGAAATTTCTACCGGAGAGGAAGAGAAAAAAGGATCCTTCATCGCTATTGACAAAGTTGCCAAAAAAGAACAGAAGAAATTTATAGGAGTAAAAAAAGACGATGTCATCGAGTTTGATATCGAAAAATCATTTGATGATAAAGCTGCCATTGCCCAGGTGTTGAATCTTTCAGAAGAGGAAGCTGAAAACGCCAAAGGAAACTATTCTTTCACGGTAACAAACATCAGCAGGGTGGAGCCAGCATCCATTAATCAGGAATTGTTTGATAAAGTGTTTGGCCCTGAAGCTGTTAAAACAGAAGAAGAATTTATCGAAAAGATAAAAGCAACCATCAGCGAAAATTACGACCGTGAAACTGATCATTTACTGGATCATGAAATTCAGCATTACTATGTTGATAATACCAAAATCAACATGCCCGACAATTTCCTCAAAACCTGGCTGATCAATACCAGTAATGGACAGGTGACAGAAGAAATTCTTGAAAAAGAGTTTACTGCCTATAAGGATTCAATCAAATGGGATCTTATCAAGAATAAGATTGCTGATGAGAAAGAAATTAAAGTGGAAGGTGACGAGGTGCGCGAAAAGGCCAAACAATTCATCATGGAGCAATTTGGCGGTCCTGCCATTGCAGCACAACTGGGAGACAAACTGGACGACATAGCCAACAATTACCTGTCTGGCCAGGATGGCAAGGGTGAAAACTTTATGAAGATTTACAATCAGCTTCGTCATGAGAGAATTCTGAAAGTGATAAAGGATTCGATTACAATAACGGAAAAGAAAGTGAGCCTGGATGAATTCAAAAAAATCGCTGCCAGCCACCAGCATTGATTTGCAAAGAACCTTTCCCTGAGTAATCTCGTTATTCAAAAGCCTCACTTTTATGAGGCTTTTTTATTGAATATTTCTTACTAACATTGAGGAGTAAACAATAAAAAGAAGGTTAAATCCGACTAATATTTGAACCATTAAATCAACTTATTTTAGATACTATGTCACAATCAAACGAATTCAGGAAGTATGCCGTGCACCATCTGGGCATGAGCGGAAATGCTTTAGACAGCTATGCAAAACATTTAAATGAAAATCCCTACACCACAACAGGAATGACGCCTAACGTGGTAGAAGAACGACAGATGCGCGCCACTGTTATCGATGTATTCTCCCGCCTGATGGCCGACAGGATAATCTTTTTTGGAACTGCCGTGGATGATTACGTGGCAAACGTGATCACTGCGCAACTTCTTTTTCTGGAATCATCTGATCCAAAGAAAGATATTATCATGTATATCAACAGCCCTGGAGGATCAGTACATGCAGGATTAGGCATTTATGATACCATGCAATATGTAAATCCTGATGTAGCTACTATCTGTACAGGTCTGGCAGCTTCGATGGGTGCCGTACTCCTGGCAGCCGGAACTCCTAAGAAGAGATCAGGTTTAAAACACTCCCGGGTGATGATTCACCAACCATCAGCGGGAATGCAGGGAACCTCCAAAGACATGGAGATTTCATTAAAGCAGACCATCGAATTACGTCAGGATTTATACACCATTCTTGCCAGTCATTGTGGTCAGTCATTCGAAAGAATTGAGAAAGACTCTGATCGTGACTACTGGATGAGGGCCAGTGAAGCAAAAGATTACGGTCTTATAGATGAGGTACTGGAGCGTAAGAAATAATCTTGTTCTGATATCCCCAGGGTTCAATTAGCCGATTAGCCAACAAAATTCTATATTTTTGTAGATCAGTTGGTTAACCTGCTAATCGAATATTAAAAAACAATAAAACATGGCTGAAGTAATCTGTTCGTTTTGCGGAAGAAATAAAAAAGATGTGGACCTGATGATTTCGGGCATACACGCCCACATTTGCGATAAGTGTGTGACGCAAGCCAGCCAGATTTTACTTGAGGAAAAGAAAAATAAAGTCGAGGCAGGCGCTTTGCCTAATTTCAAACTGATAAAGCCCCGTGAAATAAAGAAGTTTCTGGATGAGTACGTTATTGGCCAGGATGAAGCCAAGCGTGTCATGGCGGTAGCGGTCTATAATCACTACAAGCGCCTCATGCAGCGCAAGATTGATAATGACATCTACATTGAAAAATCCAACATCATCATGGTAGGTGAAACAGGTACAGGAAAAACCTATCTGGCACGCACCCTGGCAAAAATTTTACAAGTGCCTTTTTGTATTGCCGATGCCACCGTACTCACAGAGGCCGGCTATGTGGGTGAAGATGTGGAAAGCATACTTACCCGTTTATTGCAAGCGGCTGACTATAATACAGAAGCCGCTGAGCGCGGAATCGTGTATATCGATGAAATAGATAAAATCGCACGTAAATCCGATAACCCTTCCATCACCCGTGATGTGAGCGGAGAAGGGGTTCAGCAGGCGCTTTTGAAATTACTGGAAGGCACTTCCGTAAACGTTCCTCCACAGGGTGGACGCAAACACCCTGACCAGAAAATGATTTCCGTAAATACAGAAAATATTCTATTCATCTGCGGTGGTGCTTTCGAAGGAATTTCAAGACTAATTGGTAAAAGGTTAAATACACGTCCGTTGGGATTTGCTACCAATCCGGATAGTTTAAATCCGACCGATGTAGACAAGGACAATCTGTTACAATTTGTATCTGCACAGGATCTGAAGAGTTATGGATTGATACCTGAACTTATAGGCCGACTGCCGGTATTGTCTTATCTGAATCCACTGGATCATGAAGCGCTTCGTAAAATCCTGACAGAACCAAAAAATGCCCTTGTAAAACAGTACAAGAAACTTTTTGAAATGGAAAACATTGAGCTGGAATTCAAAGATGGTGCATTGGATTTTATTGTTGAAAAAGCTGCCGACTTTAAACTGGGAGCACGCGGGCTCCGCTCCATCTGCGAAGCGATTATTAATGATGCCATGTTTGAGATGCCGTCCGACAAGACAACAGATAAACTTGTTATCACCCGCGCTTATGCGGAAGAGAAATTCAACAAATCACATTACAGCAAACTGAAGGTCGCTTAAGATTTTTTACGAAGCATATACCCGCTGATAAGCCTTGCTGTATTTTCAGAGGCAGAGCCGGTATCCAGCATTAAGTACAGATTTCTATATTGCGCTTTGATCAAATCAATATAGCCCTGATCCTCCAAAAGTTTTTGCAATTCGGCTTGCAATAAATGCGTTGTTGCCTTTGACTGTATCATTTCCCTGATCACCTCTTTTCCTGCAATCAAATTAACCAGTGATATAAACTTCACCTGGACAAGACTGTTTGCAATAAAATATTCAATCGCATTGGTTTTATACACTACCACCTGAGGCACTTTAAACAGTGCGGTCTCAAGCGTAGCAGTGCCAGAGGTGACAATAGCTGCGTTGGCATGACTTAGTAAATCGTAGGTTTCACCTTCCACAAACTTTACATTCGATTTGCCTTTTAAGTCATGGTATAAATCACCTGGAAGATTACTAACCGAAGCAACAACAAATTGAATTTCCTTATTCGCTTCGGCAATCTCCGCCATTAACGGCACAATCAATTTCAATTCAATTTTACGACTGCCCGGCAAAAGGGCCACTAATTTCCTTTCTGAGGAGATTCCATGCTTTGACATGAATTGTGGATTAACCTGAAAAGCTTTGATTGCATCGAGTACCGGATTTCCTACATAATCAACATGGAAGTCATATGTTTTATAAAAATCCATTTCAAAAGGAAGGATTACAAACATGTGGTCAACATTCGCTTTTAGCTTCCATGCGCGACTTTGATACCAGGCCCATACCTTAGGGGGTATGTAATAAAATACAGGAATACCCTTGCTCTTTGCGAAAATGGCGATCTTCAGATTAAACCCTCCGTAATCAATCAGAATAATTGCATCTGGTTTGAACTCAAGGATGTCTTTTTTACAGAATGAAATAAATTTAAAAATTTTGAAAAGACTCGTTGCTAAAGAAATGAATCCCATGAAAGCCAGTTCACGGTAATGCACAGATAACTGTACGCCTGCCTGTTGCATTTCCTCTCCGCCAAAGCCACGTAAATCAGCATGCTGATCATATTTACGAAGTGAACGCACCAGGTTGCCTCCGTGCAAATCGCCTGATCGTTCACCGGCAATTATATAATACTTCACTAAAAATTCAGTTTAATGTTCACCAAAGTATTCCACATAGTTGCGGGGTGTTTCGTACAATCGTATCGAATGAAGTTTCCCATATTTAGAAATGGAGGGAATCGCTGGTTCAAGAATTTTCCAGATCTCCATCACCAGGTTTTCACAGCTGGCCAGTTTATCTTTCATGAAATCAACATCCACATTAAGATTCTTATGATCCAGCTTATCAATTACTTCAGTCCTTATCAGGGTACTTAATTTTTTTAAATCAATCACAAATCCTGTGTCCGGATCTGGCAATCCCTTGACGGTGACAATCAGGTCAAAATTATGACCGTGCCAGTTTTCGTTGGCACAAGGACCAAATACCTCCACATTCCGCTCCTTGCTCCAGGCCGGGTTATACAATTTATGCGCGGCATTAAAATGCTCCTTTCTGCTTACATGAACCATAATAAAACAAGAACTAAAGACAAATATACAATTCATGACCTTAAGACCATGGTAATTAAAATCTACATAATATGGCCATTAGCCTAACACGACATTCGCTGGATAGCATAAGTCGTACAAAGTCCGGTCACAGAATCTGGTTTTATGTAAATTGCCTAAAAAAAGAGGTTATGATCGTAGTTACAGGTGCAGCCGGTTTTATAGGTAGTTACTTAATTCAACGGCTCAATCAGGATAGTTTCAATGCGATAATCGCTGTTGACAAATTCGACCATGAAGAAAAAAATAAAAATCTCATTGGTTTAAAAATAAAAGAACGCATTGACCGCGATCAGTTTCTTTCCTGGCTGGATAATAATTATGAAACCATCGAATTCATTTTCCACATAGGGGCCCGCACCGACACTACTGAATTTGATACCAGTTTACTTAACCAACTAAACACTCAATATACCAAAGATATCTGGATACGCTGCTGCCAATTTCAGATTCCATTAGTCTATGCGTCTTCTGCCGCGACTTATGGACTTGGCGAAAACGGGTACGATGATGATGAGTCTAAAATTCATTTACTGAAACCTCTTAATCCTTATGGCCAGTCAAAACAGGACTTTGATGTCTGGGCCCTTGCTCAAAAAGACAAACCATTCTTTTGGGCAGGACTGAAATTTTTCAATGTCTACGGACCCAATGAATATCACAAAGGGCGCATGGCCTCTGTGATCTGGCATGCCTATAATCAGATTACGAAGACAGGAAAAATGAAATTATTCAAGTCACACAATCCTGAATTCAAAGATGGTGAACAAATGCGCGACTTCGTTTATGTTAAGGATGTTGCTGACGTTTGTATTTTCCTAATGCATCATCGCAAGAACTCTGGTATCTATAATTTAGGATCCGGTAAAGCACGGACTTTTGTGGATCTGACAAAGGCCGTTTTTAATGCTATGGGAAAGAAGGAAATAATTGAATTTGTTGATACGCCAGCCGACATCCGTGATAAGTATCAGTATTTCACTGAGGCAAATATGGAGAAACTAAAAGGAATAGGATACACAAAGCAATTCCATTCTTTAGAAGAAGGAACACGCGATTATGTTTGTAACCATATTCTTAAAAATCATTAAACTGCATTAATGATTTAGATTGGTGCAATGGCATTAAGCAGATAATACTTTACAGTGACATGTATTAATTTAAAATTTTGAAAAATTTCAAATATTGAGGGTGTTTAAGTCAGATGGCACCTTACAATTTCATCCTCATTCCAGCCTTCACATGACAAAAACATTCGTTTCTATACTATAAAATTCTGAACTCTATCCTTCTGTTAAGTTGACGATTTTCTTCAGAATCATTTTGTCTCACCGGCCGTTGAGAGCCATATCCTTTTTGCATAATCCTCGCATTTTCAATACCCTGCTTCTTCAGGTATTCTGATACAGAGGCTGCCCGCTTCAGCGAAAGTTGCTGGTTGTAGGATTCAGTACCTGTATTATCAGTATGGCCACTGATTTCGATTTTCACTGTATTGTTGTTCTGCAGGAATTTAACAATCTCATTCAACTCAGTAAGTGATTGTTGTTTCAACTCATACTGATCAACATCAAAAAATAGATTATTGAGAATGACCATGGCATCTTTTTCAACAGGAAATAAAGAAATATTTTTTATCACGGGTTGAGTTTCATCTGCCTTAAGATAGTTGAAATGCAAACTCTGAAACAGCCAGGAAGTACGGGTAACGTACAACGCATATTCAGCACCGCCAGGAAGTACCATCAAATATTCACCCGTTACAGAATCTGATTCAACCACCGAAATACTTTTATTATGCTGAATATCAAAAAGCTCTATGCGTGCTTTCAGCACATTACCGGTTCTGGCATCAACCACTTTACCCTTCAGGACATTACCCTTATAACTGGTGACAATGGCTGACGGGAGCTGTATTTTATAAAGCCTGCTTCTGTTCTTGCTTTCTTCCTTTGAATAATAAGCCGTGGCTCCATCATTGGTCACAATAAAAGAATATTGATCGTGGTGATCATTTAATGGCTTGCCCATATTAACAGGAGGATTCCAGTTGCCTTGCTTTTTCTCTGCCATGTAAATATCATAACCACCAAAGCCGGGATAACCATTCGATACCACATATAAAGTTTGATTGTTTACATGTATATAAGGAGATATTTCATCGAAAGGGGTATTGATGGATGGTCCGAGGTTCTCCGCTTTCTTCCATCCGGTTTGCTCAAGACGTGAATACCAGATATCATATCCTCCACGGCCTCCAGGTCTGTCCGAAACAAAATAGAGTTCACGTCCATCGGCAGAGAGCGAGGGTTGGGCATCCCATGATGGAGTGTTTATTGCAGGCCCCAGGTTTTTCGGTTGCGACCATATATTTCCAGTCTTTCTGCTTTCAAACAAATCGCAGCCGCGTTCTCCGCATACGGTAAAAATCAAATGCCTTCCGTCCGCTGAAATAGTACAGGCACCTTCACGCCTGATGGTATTGATATTATCAGACAACGAAACAGGACGTGACCATGAACCATTGTTGTTTTTTGATGAGACAACCAGATCTTCATTTTCATATCTTGCACCGCCAAATCGTGCCGTGAAAATCAACTGAGACTGATCAGCCGTGACAACAGGAAAGTATTGCATGGGATACACATTCACTGAATCGCTTAGTAAAGTGATTTTGTAATCAAGCACCTCTTTTTCATGCGCGATGGAATATTCGGCCTGTACTTTCCACAATGTAACCTGGGTCATTTTTTTCGGATCTGCTTTTTCGAGTTCCAGGAATTTAACAGCAAAATCAATGGTGTTTTTATACTGACCAAAGCGCAATGCAGACTGAGATAATTCAAAAAAGTATAATTTGCTTCGCACTACATTTTGAGCAAGGGGAAGGCCCCGTTGATAATAATCGATCGCTTTACCGAGATCATCCTGTGCCTTATAGATCTGGGCCAGTCTGAAATAGGCCTCTTCAAACTTTTTATCTTTTTCAACAGCTTCCTGAAGTAACTGTATTGCCTTGTCATACTCCCTGCGCACCCGGTAGTTATCAGCTTCGGTATAAAGTTCAATGGCCTTTTTGTTTTTTGTGCTTAATGCTGGTTGAGCTTCTAAAGAATGGCAACCTGCAAAAAGTATAATCAGCCAGATTGATTTCAGTTTATTCATAGTAAGCAAGTTAACTCTCTTGCCGGGAAGTAAAAAGAGTTCTTGTTTAAACGACTGGATTCTGACAATGGTATGTATCAATAGATTGATTGAATTGATATTTCAGGCCCATCCATACCCAGCATTGAATTGATCAACTTTGCGGATTGAAATTGTGTGAGATCGGAAATTGCAATGCGAGCCTCTCCGATCATCCCCGCGTCAAGCAAACTTTGTCGCATCGTTCCATTCAGTAAGTATGAATCGGGTGTAAACCATTTTCCATTCTTTTGAAAAATTACATTGGCATAATATGTATCGGTAATCAACCCATTCCTGATAATCAGAATATCATCGGTTGTGCCGCGTTGGGCAAAAAGATGATCCAGCGTGCTCCGATCCTGAAATTTGTGGTTATAGATAACTGAGCTATCATGAATTAATTTGAGTGAACGAACTGGTTTGGTTGTATAAGGAACAAATTCAATCTTCCGTATTTCCGAATCGTAGATGACTCTTGTCTTAAACAATCCCTGCAAAGGAAATTCAACGCTGCGAAGTACAGTCAATAAGTCAAAGGATGTTTCTTTGATGAATAGATCATGCGTTGCATATTTCATTCTCGCCTCGTGATAATCCAGGTTGCGAAACACGCCATCATTAAGATATATGGATTCAAGCAACAGGCACATAAATTTTCTGAATCGCTTCTTTATATTCTTCCTTTGCCACACTTTGGGTTGTAATTCCTCCGCCACTGCGGTAAAAAAGTTCGTCACCCTGCTGCTCTATAAACCGGATCGCCACACCGCAGTCAAGATTTTCGCCATCAAAATAACCAAAAACTCCTGTGTAATAACCACGCTTTTCTCCTTCTGCCCCTTGAATAATCTGACAGGTTTTTACTTTGGGTGCGCCACTGACAGATCCTGCCGGTAACAACGACACAATCAAGTCTCCTAATTTCTGATGATAACCTGAAGGCAAGTCGCCTGTTATCTCAGAACTTACCTGAAGAAGTTTTTTATCCTGTGCTACAATCTCATCCAGATAACGAAAGCGGTTAATGGTAACATTCGTTGCCACCTGACTCAGGTCATTGCGAATAAGGTCTACAATAGTTACATGCTCGGCCAGTTCTTTTTTATTTTCCAAAATATTCCTGGCAGCGTCAGGTAATGAAGCATCGATGGTTCCTTTCATGGGATAGGAAATTATTTTTCCGTTTCTGATCTGTATAAAAATCTCAGGTGAAAAGAAAAGCAACTCATTATGCAACCAGCATTTATACCTTGCGTCACTCTGATGAAATAAATCCTTTAACGAAGAATTTATTCCGAGTTTTGTCCTGATGGTGAGATTTACCAGAAAAGAATCTCCATACGACAAATGCTTATACACCTGATTGAATTTCTGCTGATATTCCTCCAGTGTAATGGGATTGTTTATCAATAGAAATTAACCTGGCAATTCTTTTATTAGTGGGTGCATTTGAAAATCCATTTACATCATACAACATTTCATCAGGGGTAACCTGATGCGGCAACCAGGCGCGCGGTTTTTCAAGCTCAAAATCAATAAGAAATAAAAAAGGGACTTTATGTTGTCCCCATGTATTCAGTTGATTGATATAATTTTCAAGACGCATGAAATAATTTATGGAATATCCATGTACTTATGCACCTGTAATGAAATCTTCCATCTTGGATCCTTCTTTACATATTCGATAATCAATGGCATTATCTCTTTCTCCTTCGACCATTCTGGTTGCAAAAACAATTCACATTCAGGCTTCACCTGCCTGGCAAACTCCTCAGCCCAGGCAAAATCAGTTTTGTGAAAGACAACCACTTTCAGCTCATCTGCTGTTTCAGGAACAGATGCATGCGGTGGCTTAAATTTCTTTGGAGAGAAACAGACCCAATCCCATTCACCGGTAATTGGATAAGCTCCTGATGTCTCGATATGCGTTCTTAAACCTGCTTGTTTCAATTCATCAGTAAGCGCAGACAAATTGTGCATGGTAGGCTCTCCGCCTGTGACTACCACAATGTTGCTTCCGCTGGCTTTCGCTTTAGCAGCCATCTGCTTTACGTCTGCTTTTGGGTGGGCGTTCACATCCCATGAATCTTTAACATCACACCATACACAACGCACCTCACATCCGCCCAGGCGAATAAAATATGCTGCGGTGCCCTGATAAAATCCTTCTCCCTGTATGGTATAAAAATCCTCCATCAGAGGAAGCGAGGTATTTAAAATTTCAGATTTCAGATTCTCCATGAGAGTCCGCTGGACAAAATTTTTAGTTGAACGATTAAGGATTGCGCAATTCAGTCGCGCGAAGCGTATTCAGCAATAATGAAGCGATTGTCATGGGGCCAACACCACCTGGAACCGGAGTGATGAACGAAGTTTTAGGTGCTACTTCTTTAAACTCCACATCACCTTTAATGGCAAATCCACTTTTATATTGCGGACCCTCCACACGGGTAGTGCCAACATCAATGACTACGGCACCTTCTTTCACCATATCAGCCGTAATCAAGCCAGGTTTGCCAACAGCAGCTATCAAAATATCCGCATGACGGGTAAACATTCCCAGGTCTTTTGTGAATTTATGACAAATGGTTACAGTAGCTTTGCCCTCTTCCACGAGCATCATGCTCAGTGGTGCTCCCACTAACCGACTCGCTCCCACCACCACACAATTTTTTCCTTCCGTAGGAATATTATAACGCTTCAGTAATTCCATGACACCAAATGGTGTGGCCGGAAGCAATAAAGGATTTTTTGAAACGATGCTTCCAAAATTGCGATTGGTGAAACCATCTACATCTTTGTCTGGTCTGATTTTTTCAGTGATGCGCTCCACCGAAATATTTTGTGGCAAGGGCAACTGCACGATAAAACCATCTACATCTTCATCGCGATTCACATGGTCTATATGTTTCATCAGTTTGTCTTCGCTGATGGTATCGGCAAAGCGCATCATCGTGTAATGAAACCCAACTTCCTTGCATGCCTTTACTTTATGATCTACATACGTCTGACTGGCACCATCGTCACCCACTAAAATAATGGCAAGGTGTGGCACTTTCTTTCCTTCCTGTTTGCGGATAACAACCTTGTCAGAAATTTCTTTCTTGATGTCTTGCGATATCTTGCGGCCATCGATGATCGTATAGGTTTGTGTCTCAGTCATTGATCAATAAAATGATTAGTCAATTTTCAATACGGCCATAAATGCCTCCTGCGGAATTTCCACGTTACCTACCTGACGCATGCGTTTCTTTCCTTTCTTTTGCTTCTCCAGCAGTTTGCGCTTACGCGAAATATCACCACCATAACATTTTGCCAATACGTTTTTGCGAATGGCACTCAATGTTTCGCGTGCTACAATTTTTTGTCCGATGGCCGCTTGTATCGCCACTTCAAACATATGGCGGGGAATCAGTTCTTTCAATTTCTCGCACAACTTTCTGCCCCACTCCTGTGCTTTGCCACGGTGAACTATTGCTGATAAGGCATCAATCTTTTCTCCATTCAACTGTACATCCAGTTTCACCATGTCACTTTCGCGCCAGTCGATCAATGTATAATCCAGCGAAGCGTATCCTTTCGAAATGGTTTTTAACTTATCGAAGAAGTCAAACACGATTTCTGCCAGTGGCATTTCGAACGTTAACTCAACGCGATCGGAAGTAAGATAATTTTGATTCTTGATCACACCGCGTCTGTCCATGCACAAGCCAATGATGGCTCCAATGAATTCTGATTTGGTAATGATCTGTGCACGTATAAACGGTTCATTGATAAAATCAATCGTTGTCGGATCGGGCATTTCCGATGGTGCATTGATGTCCAGGACTTTTCCGTTAGTCAACGTGGCTTTGAACTGCACGGAAGGAACGGTAGTAATCACCGTCATGTTGAACTCGCGCTCCAGCCGTTCCTGAATAATCTCCATGTGGAGAAGTCCAAGAAATCCGCAGCGGAAACCAAAGCCCAGGGCAGCAGATGTCTCCGGCTCCCACACCAGTGATGCATCGTTGAGTTGTAGTTTTTCCATCGATGCACGCAGCTCTTCAAACTCCGAAGTTTCTACCGGATAGATACCGGCAAATACCATCGGCTTCACATCTTCAAAACCTTTGATGGCTTCACCTGGGTTGCTTACCAGTGTGATGGTATCACCTACTTTTACTTCCTTCGCAACTTTAATTCCGGAGATCAGATAACCTACGTTGCCTGCGCTGATCTCATTTTGCGGGAACTTATCCAATTTCAATACACCAATTTCATCGGCACCGTATTGCTTATCGGCATTTACAAATTTCACCAGGTCGCCTTTGCGCATAGTTCCGTTGAACACGCGGTAGATAACTTCAATGCCACGGAAAGAATTGAACACCGAATCAAAAATCATGGCCTGAAGCGGAGCCTTGGGATCTCCTTTCGGAGCAGGAACCCGTTCAATTACAGCCCTCAGAATTTCTTCAATGCCTTTGCCTTCTTTGGCGCTGGCCTTTAATACCGAACTGCGATCGCACCCGATCAGATCTACTATCTGGTCAGTCACTTCTTCGGGCATGGCAGCCGGCAAGTCAATTTTATTGAGCACCGGAATGATTTCCAGGTTGTGATCTACCGCTAAATATAAATTTGAAATAGTCTGGGCCTGAATGCCCTGGGCTGCATCAACAATCAATAAAGCGCCTTCACAGGCAGCGATTGATCGCGACACTTCGTATGAAAAATCAACGTGACCGGGAGTGTCTATGAGGTTGAGGATGTAGTCCTTGCCCTCGAATTTATAAGCCATCTGAATGGCGTGCGACTTGATCGTGATTCCCTTTTCACGCTCCAGGTCCATATTGTCGAGCACCTGTGCCTGCATCTGGCGCCCGGTAAGGGTGCCCGTGAACTCCAGCAGGCGGTCGGCCAGCGTACTTTTTCCGTGGTCAATATGCGCTATGATGCAAAAATTGCGGATGTTCTCCATTCCCGTCATTTCTTTCGATCGATTTAAAGCGCAAAGGTAGGAAGAAAAGAGGGTTTGCAAACGTGTTTAATCTGGCTGAATAAAGAATCCATCCCGCTAAAATTTGGAGAGGGAATGGCAAGCCCGTATTTTCACAAACCATGGAAAATCCAGACAGCAACAAAGACACAAAAAAAACGATTTCACCAGAAACTGAAACCGTGAACGAACCGGGCCTTGTCTGGAAGCATGAAACAACCTCAAAAAAAATAATTTTCTCTTCCCAACATGATCAGGAACAAAGCAACTATCAGTACTGGTTAAGCCTGACTCCTGAACAGCGTATTGCCAGTGTTACCCAGATGATCAGGGAAATCTTTGCAGAAGAATTAAAGAGGCCACGAAAAAGCAATCGTATTATGTTTGATGAACCATGAACATTTTACTGGACGAGCATAAAACCATACTTATTCAGCTGCTTCACGCGAAGGTTGAATTTATTCTTATAGGAGGATATGCCGTTATTTATCATGGCTATGGGCGTACCACGGGTGACATGGACATATGGCTCAAACCCGATAATGAAAATCGTGACAAACTGATTCCTGTACTCAAAGCCCAGGGAATTTTAAAAGAGGATCTGGATAAAATCAGAAACACTGACTTCACACAAACACTCGCCTTCCATATTGATGAACCACCACGCAGGGTAGATTTTCTCACTAAGATGGTGGGACTTACATTTCAGGAAGCAAACGCAAGAAAAGTACTATTACCATTAGGCAACCTGGCCGTACCTGTTCTTCAACTGGACGACCTTATCGTAAATAAACTACTCAGCGGACGTACAAAAGACAAAGCCGATGTAGAAGAACTTCAGAAAATCATGCAGCTGAATAAAAAGTAATTAATGACTTTTCAGTGTACATAGAAACAATTAACCTAAAGCAACAACTAATTTTAATCAACTCCACTTATTTATCAGCCTGGACAGAATATTTCCCTGACTTGATTTTACTTCCGCTGGTGCCTGCGTAAAGGCCAGTGAATTCAACACCGAGATAGAAAATGATGGACGAATAGTAAATCCATGTTAGTATCACCAGCAGTGTGCCGGCTGCTCCATAAATGGAAGAACCCGCCAGATGATCAAAGTACAGGCCAATAAGAAATTTGCCGAGCATGAAAAGTACAGCGGTGAACAAGGCACCTGCTGAACAATCACGAAGCGTTATTTTTCCATCAGGCAGTATCATAAAAACCGCGATGAACAAAAGCATGACGAGAACAAACAGGATGAGCAGGTTGACCGTGTAATAGAAATTAATATCAAGCCCGGGCAAATAAAGGATCAATTGATTGTCGAACATATCCATCAGGGAATTGACGATCAACCCAGCGAGTAATAAAATTCCTGTTGAACCAATTAACAAGAAGGACAAAAGCCGGTGCAACACGAATTTCAAAATACCCCGCCTGGCTTTTGCCTTAATTCCCCACAGAAAATTGATGGAACGTTGCATTTCAACAAACACACCCGATGCCGCGATGATGGAAACAATAATGCCTATGGTGGTGGCCACTGAAGTTTCAGATGACAGCTTAACCGTTTTTAGTACCTGTTGAATCTCACTGGCAGCACGTTCGCCTACCAGTCCGTTAATCTGATCGTAGATCTCGCCTCTCACCGCCTGTTCACCAAAAAATAATCCGCATAACGAAATGATAATAACGAGCAGTGGAGTCAACGAAAAAAGAATATAACAAGACAGGGCAGCACTTAACTGAAGACCGTTATGCCCGAAGAATTCGCTGAAGGTTTCCCTGAGCAGATGACCCGTTTTTATTGCTACACGTTTTATTTGCATGAATTCTATTCTGAACATCTAAGTTACTTTAAGGACAACCAATCCTATATCTGCTTCCCATTAATTTTCGGGCAATCTGTAAAAGCAAGAATAACCAGGGCACAGTCAATGCTGAATCCCTGGCATTGTCCATGCAAATGCACGGCATTTAAAATAAGTCACCTTACTGAATCCAATTCCTTGCGAAGATGTGACGATTTACATACCTTAAACGTCTAAACCTCAAAGCCATGAATCTGATTGACCGGGTAAAGAATATTTTGCTCACACCTAAAACCGAATGGGATGTGATCAATTCAGAGACTGCCACTCCACAAGCACTCCTGATTTCCTATGTATTGCCCCTGGCAGTTATCTCTGCGATAGGCCCGCTGTTAAACGGGTTCCTTTTTCCTGGCACAATGGGTCTTAAATTCTTTCTGATAACCGCTGTGATCGCCTTTATATCTACCGTGGTCAGTTATTATGTGTCTGTTTACATCATCGATTTGCTTGCTCCCAACTTTGGATCTGAAAAGGATTTAAATAAATCTGCGCAACTGGTAGCATACTCTGCAACACCGTCTTACGTAGCCGGACTGTTATCTTTTATACCTGTGATTGGTGGCTTGCTCAGGTTTGCGGCCTGGGCGTATTCCATCTATATCATGTATCTCGGCATGGGGCCAATGAAGAAAACACAGGAGGATAAAAAAGTTGTTTACATGGTGGTTGCCTTCATCGTAACAGTTGCTGTGATGATGGTTGTGAGTGCAATTCTGGGCGCCATTCTATTCACTGGTGGCGGGTTTGGTATGTAGATTTTGAGCTTCCAGACAGGCTTGCATTAAACCCAAAATATGCATTAGGAATGCATATTTTGCCCGAAGGGTTGATGAAAACATTGCAAAGCAATGATTTTGTCCAGGTTAACCTTGACAATGAAAATCACCAGTCAGGTTGTATCAAAAATGGAATTAACCTCGTGATTTTCATTCGTCAAATCATGCAATAAAAATTGCATTGCATTATTTCGGTTAAATCAGAATACCACTAAAAATCTTCTCCTGTTATGCCTGTCAGAAAAGGGCAAGGTTTTCAGGGATGCTGATTAATTTTTCCTTAGTTCAACCTCGCATCCACCACATGCCTGGAGATGATTGGGGCAGATGACAAAATCAATACCTGAATAATCAATCCGATTACAATCAGCATGACCATTTCAAATTGTGTGAGCATGCTAAAGCCGGCAATGATTTTCTTTGAATCATCATTCAGTTTTTTTGCTTCTTCAATCTGAATCAATGACAACTGGCTGAGGCTGTTTGCAGCGCCAGGAACCGCAGAGAGATGCTGCAAATCTGTGAGCAGCGTGTGTGGAAAAAGACCTTCAGAAATATTGAATAATTACGAGTGTTGTGTGATGGCAAAACTTTACTTATCACTATTTAGAAATTTATGCGCCTCTGACTTAAGGGCATCAAGCTGTTCAGCACTGCTTTCCTTATCACCGATTACATCAATTAATTTATAGATAAACCGTTTTTCAAAACCTAGCCTCTCAATGATATCCGTACAAAATTCAATTTCCTTCAGCAGCATTTTATTATCCAGCAACATCAGCTCTGTGAGAGAGAGCATATACGCTACACGCTGTTCACTGGTAATTTTATCTGGAATGATGATGTCGTGTTCTCCGTAAAACAACGTCTCCACAGATGACTCTGGATAGCCGTGGGCCTTGCCGATGTTTTTAATATATTGCTTTTCATCCTGTGCGAGATTACCATCGGCCATTGCCAGGTTTACAAGTAACTTGAGTTGTTCCAGTGCGATCATTTCCTGCTGTTTTGTAACTCAGTAAATTTAGTTTAAAATCTATATCTTTCCTCTTTGATAATAACTATTCCATGAATTTCCTGGCGCACTTATACCTTTCGGGAGATGATCCGGAAATCTTGACAGGCAACTTCATTGGCGATTTTGTAAGAGGTCGCAATGTGCATGAACAATTCAATTCCAGTATCGCACTGGGCATTGAACTCCATCGCGAGATCGATGAATTTACCGACAGCCACCTTATCGTGCTGGAAAGTAAAAAGAGACTGCGCCCAAAATACCGTCACTACGCTCCTGTCATTGTAGATATGTTCTATGATCATTTCCTGGCTGCGCAATGGCAAAGTCATCATGCGCAATCCCTGTCTGATTTTGCCACGTATGCCTATTCACAATTAAAAATCCACGAGCCCATTCTACCCGAACGAGTCGTGCAGATGATGCCCTACATGGTAAAGGGAAACTGGCTGGTAAGCTATGCGCAGCTGGAAGGCATTCATCGCGCACTTACCGGCATGTCGCGCAGAACTCCCTTTGATTCAAAAATGGACGAAGCTGTTTTTGATTTAGAGAAATCGTATGATGACTTTGAATCGGAGTTCTCACGATTCTTTCCGGAGTTAAAACAAATGAGCCAGGAGTTTATTCGCTTAAAAAAAAATCTATAGCATTAAACTATGCTTAACAGATGGATATTTTTTTCATTTGTAAATTATTTTACTTAAAAACGATGATTACTGGCTTAACGATTCCAATCTTTGCAGTGAGATTTTATTAAAGGCTATAACCCAGTTGCCATGTTTAACGATCCGGAGCTCAATGGAAAATATTTAGGAACTATCTCGCAAGACTTTGTCAAAGTATCAGACACATTAAAGGAAGCATCTTACCATATCCGAAAGGCCGGATTCGAATTTCCTGTTTTCCCCATCTCCAAAGAGGTGTTGCCCATTGGTCAGTTGCTAATACCGAAAGAACCCATGCAGCTGGTATGGAATTATTATGCTTCTTTTTTAAATGAATTTGTGCAACGCGAACTGGTTGGCGCTGACAAGGAAGAAGAATTCAAAAAGAACTACAGAGACCCCGATGAATTCTGCTGTCTGTTTGTAGTAGACGAAGCATTTGCGAGTTTTGTTTACATTCCTTTTCCGGAAGATTGATAAGACAAGGATTTAAAATAACTACGGCATTCAGTTGTTGCATCGTAATTCGGTAATGTATATACCAAAAGTGCAACCCCGTTCGCGGTTGTTATGATTACTGGTTTCTGTTGCCACCGGATTCCCTTGGGGGATATTCATGTTGAAGCCCTTAAGACTTCGTCAACTTTAAAGTCTTGAATTCAATAAGTCAACGGAGAGTTGCGTTGCATCTGTTTTAAAAATTACTTCACAATAGCCTGATAAATCAACGTGCGGAGTTTAGCCTGATCATCAATGCCATTGGTTGGCGTAAGTTGTTTAAAATAAACGACTACCAGATCTTCTTTCGGATCGACCCAATACGTTGAGCCATACGCTCCTCCCCAGCCAAACTCACCCACTGAACCAGGCACACCCCGATCACCAAGATCTTCACAAACAGAAAATCCCAAACCGAAACCAACTCCGGGAGATGTATACGGTATGTCCCCAAGATGATTCACCGTCATTAATTCAACCGTACCAGGAGCAAGTATCCGTGCACCATTGTAGGTTCCTTTGTTAAGCATCATCTGAAGAAACTTTGCATAATCGGATGCGGTTGATAGTAGCCCCGCACCTCCTGAAAAACTTTTACGCGGGCCGTCTACATAAGCACCCTGACCGATCATCGCACCTGGGGCTGGTGATCTTTCAAGCGGTTTATCTGCGTAGGCAGAATATACTGCATGCCAGCCGATTGACTTTATTCTGTGGCAGATAAAAATGCGTGTCTTTCATGCCCAGCGGAGTAAGAATTCCTGATGTGATAAATTCATCCAGTGATTTGCCAGATACTTTTTCAATCACAACTCCCAGTATGTCGGTGTTGTAACCATAGATATATTTTTCACCTGGATGTGCATCCATAGGAAGTTTAGCCAATCTTGAAATAGTGGCGGCTATTGGTTCATCACGATCTGCAAAATACCAGCCTTGTATGCCAGCCTCCTTCCATTTGTCGGCAGCAATGCCCCCTCCATACCCAATGCCGGCAGTATGTGTGAGCAGATCGTGCAGGGTTATCTGGCGTTTTGCTTTAACTACATCATAACCTCCGCCCTCTCTTGGCTGTGCCACGGTGGTCTCCTTAAACTCCGGCAGATATTTACCAACCGGATCATGTATGAGAAGTTTTCCTTCTTCCTGTAAAATCATGATACCCACGCTCACCAGTGCTTTGGTCTGCGATGCAATTCTGAAAATCGCATCGTTCTGCATGGCAGCATTTGCTTCGATATCTCTTTTTCCAAACGAATTGAAATAGGCCACCTTGCCATGCCGTGCCACCAACACTACACTTCCCGCCATTTTTTTATCATTGGCATATGCCTGAAAAACAGTGGTAAGACGCTGAAGTCGTTCTGCCGAAAATCTCAGGTCTTCGGGCTTGCCAACTGGAAATTCCTGTGAATAGAGTGGTGTATACAGAATTAAAAAAACATACAGGAAAGAAATTTTGCGGAAGGTTTGGCTGATCATGCGATGAAGATTTAGTGACTTAAATTAGAAATAATTAGTGGTGGTGGAATAACTTACTTAAAGATTATTCTTTTGAAAGGAACTTAAAGACAATGGGTAAAGGATCCTTCAACATAAATTTTATTTGTGTGTTATTAAGAATGAATCCTGTTTTAAACAAAAACATTCTATTGTGCTTCATTCTGCTCTTCACCCCGTTTGTACTTAAGTAATTCAAATGCTTGTATTTAGGAGTTACAAAATCAATATTCCTGCTTGCCAAATAATAAAAGTAAGGAAAATTTACACCTGCAAGTATTGATCCATCTAAAGATCCCCAAAATCTGGCATTAATTTCAAGAATCTTAAATTGTTTGTCATTTTTATCATATAGCAAATCAATATTCGCTACTCCAGACCAATTCAGGGATTTCATTAATCGTTCTATCGTTCTATACAACTCAGGTTCATAAATAAAATCCCAGCTTATACTTGGTGCAAATTGCTTTTCATCCGGCTCGTTCCCTTTTTGCATGGTGAAGGCCAAAATATTTCCTTCCTTACATAAAACATTACAGCCAAAATCAGTGCCCTCAATAAATTCCTGAACAATGAGCTCATAATCGATATTCTTTTCAATGATATAGGACTCAATATCCTTTTTATTGTTAAACTTTCTTATTCCGTATCCGCCACCAAAGCCTTCCACTGGTTTTATCATGACAGGAAAACTTAAACGATCAACTTTATCAAGTTGGTGAATAGACTCTACAAGAACACTTTTCGGGCCTGGAATATTATGAGATTCCAAATGAGACGGTAACAGTCCTTTATTTCTTGCCGTATTGAATTCATTTAATGGAGGCAATAGGCCTAATTTATTTTTGAAGAGGACTCTATCTTTATGTTCTGCCAATATTTTAATACCCACTTCCCATATCGGCATGACAAAGTCAATATTGTACTTTTCAACTTCATTGTTAATGTTTTTAATCCAATCTAAATCGGAATCAGTTTTAGCGTAATAAGAAAATTTGTGGATATATCTTGAAAACCGCATCGGGCTATTCCTTTTGCAAGACATCACATAAATTTTAATTCCTTTCCATTGGGCCAATCCATTTATAATAAATCTTAACAGATGACTTTCTCCATCTGGTATTAAAACAGAGATGTTATCAGGACCATTTTTTTTCATAATTTAACTAACGGATATTTTATTGTTATTTCTAAAAACAGATTAAAAAGTAATCAAGTCATTGGACAGTTCTAAATTGAAACACACTCGTCCAAAGGTGGAGTGAAGTACTATATCCATCATACTAGATTATTGATCATCAAAGCACATAAGCTATCGTTATATGGAAGATTTAATTTTTTGATATCAGAACTGATTGAAGCGTTTGAATAAAAAAACACGCGCAGGTTAATCTAACCTTCTTATCCTGTCTTCTAAAATGGTATTATTCCTTTGAATTAAACTTATAAATCACCGGTAATGGGTCTCTCAATACAAATTTTAATGGCGTATTATTGAAAATAAATCCCAATCTGAATAAAAACTTTTTATCAAGTTGAATCTTCTTTACCAACCCCTTTAAATTTAAATAAGTTAAAAACTGATATTCAGGTTTTTTAAATTCCTGATGCATGCTTGCCTGACAATATAAATCAGGAAAATTGATACCTGCAATTTGTGATGCATTTAAAGACATCCAGAATCTGGGATTAACTTCAATAACCTTAAACTGGTTGTCATTTTTATCATACCGCATATCAATATGAGCAACACCAGACCAATTAAGGGATTTCATTAGTTTTTCCGCCACTTTAAACATTTCATGTTCATAAAGAAAATCCAAACCAATTTGAGGTGCGAATTCACTCTCATCAATCATATTCCCTTTCTGAATCGTAGATGCTAAAATATTTCCTCCCTTACATAAAACGCTGCAATCAATATCATAGCCCTCAATATATTCCTGAACTATTAGTTTATAATCGATATTCTTCTCAACCATATAAGATTCCATATCCTCTATAGTATTAAATTTTCTTATTCCGTGGCCACCACCAAATCCTTCCAATGGCTTAATAAGTATAGGAAATTTCAGAGCGTGAACTTTGTTAAGCTGATTTACAGATTCGACCAGAACACTTTTTGGATTTGGAATATCAAAAGCATCTAAATGTGATGACAATATTCCTTTATTAATTGCCGTATTAAAATCACTTAGTGAAGGCAACAGGCCCAGTTTCTCTTTAAATAAAATTTTATCCCTATGGGTAATAAGTGTCTTAATCCCCACTTCCCATATTGGCATAATAACATCAATGTCATGCTCTTTAATTTCTTTATTGATGTTTGCGATCCAGTCTAAATCAGAAAGAGTTTTGGCATAGTAAGAAAATTTTTGTACATATCTAGAATATCGCATAGGGCTATTCCTTTTATCAGACATTACATAAATTTTAATTCCCTGTACCTGCGCCAATCCGTTTATTACTCGATTTAATAAATGGCTTTCTCCATCAGGAATTAAAACAGACCTACTTTTCTTTGAAGCCCGTAATTGAGTATCTAACATAACCGGGAGATTCTTTTACACTATGTTATAAATTATTATAACTAATTCAAAGCATTAAAGGGGTAAGCAATATCTGACCTTTTTGAACGGCAATGCGCCCTGCATTCAGAAATCATTATTCACCCTTAAAGTGATTCCACCCTTGTGCATTGATCGGCACCAGTGTCTGCTGTTTTGAAATCATCACATTCTGATTTGGATTATCATGCATGTGTCCGATAAAATGTATATCAGGATGGTTCTTTAGTTTTTCGTAATCGGCAGGAGCAATCGTGAATAACAATTCATAATCTTCGCCACCGTTGAGCGCGCAGGTGATCGGATCCATTTTAAATTCAATAGCTGTTTCATACGTATCATGATCGATCGGCACTTTATCTTCAAAGATTTTTACTCCCAGTCTGGAGTGCTTGCTTAAGTGAAGCAATTCGGAAGCAAGACCATCAGAAATATCAATCATGGAAGTTGGCACGCACTTGCGCTCCGTTAAATCATGAATGATATCCATGCGGGCCTCCGGCTTTAATTGCCGGCCTACCAGGTATTCATATTTTTCGAGATCAGGTTGCATCGCTGGGTTGGTAAGAAACACCTGCTTCTCACGTTCCAGTACCTGCAATCCTACATAGGCCGCACCGAGATCACCTGTCACACAAATGATATCACTGGCTTGTGCACCACTGCGTTGCACAATATTATTTTTTGGCGCCCTGCCAATGGCGGTGATTGAAATAATCAATCCGGAAACTGAAGAAGAAGTATCGCCACCTACCAGGTCTACTTTATAACTTTCACAGGCGGCACGAATGCCTTCATACAAGGCATCTACTGCCTCCAGTGAAAACCGGTTGCTGATGGCAAGGCTTATCACAATCTGTTCGGGCTTTGCATTCATCGCTGCAATGTCTGATATATTTACTGCTACCGATTTATAGCCGAGATGCTGCAACGGCATATAAGACAAATCGAAATGCACACCTTCCAGCAGCATGTCGGTTGAAACAACTATGGACTCCTCTCCTGCACTTATTATAGCGGCATCATCACCAATACCTTTCAAGGAGGTTGCATTATGTAAGGTAACCTGTTGCTGAATCCGGTCTATTAATCCAAACTCACCAAGATCTGATAGCTCCGTTCTCTTTTCAGTCATAAAAATTATTTGATGTGCGTTACTGATTTTTCAGGTCTGCAAAAGTACTATTCCCGTAAGAAAAAACTGAACGATCAGTGCCTTTCCTGACAAAGTTCAATCAACACACTGTTGGTTGTTTTAGGATGTAAAAACACGATTTCCTTGTTATCGGCCCCTGCTTTGGGTTTATCAGCCAGCAGCATAAACCCTTCGTCAGCAAGTTGATTCATTGTATCCTGGATGGGATCAGCTTCAAAAGCGAGATGATGGATGCCTTCACCCCTTTTTTCAATAAATTTTGCTATGGGCGAATCGGGACGGGTTGCTTCAAGTAATTCTATTTTTATTCCACCTATTTCAAAAAAAGAGGTGCGTACACCCTCAGACTCCACCTCTTCGACCTTGTAGTGCGGTTTACCCAGCAATCTGGCAAACAGCGCATTCGACTCATCAAGGTTTTTTACGGCAATGCCGATATGCTCCAGTTTCTTCATACCTTTCAATTAACCAGCTTTTATTAATTTTGACAGGAATTTGAGAAACTTTTAAGGGTTTACGAAAGTTTTAAAGAACGAAATGGCAAAAATCAATTTAGAAACCACCAATGAACCTCACATGGAGGCCGCACGGGTGCAACAACAGATCATCGATTATCTGGGCTTACGCACCAGTGATCTGATGTTTGAATTCAGTCTGATCAATGGCAAAGACAAACTGGACCTGATCACGATAAATCCGCGCCACAACCAGTCATTTTTGTTTCACTCCGAAACCGGTGCCGACAAAGTGGATGCGTTGAAAAAAATGCTGGATTATGTGCAGAATTATAAAGAGAAAGAAAATTCCTACACCATTCAGTGGGCTACCAAAAGCGACAGCGAACTACATACCTCCTACTTCCGGGCAAGCAACATCCTGGATGCACTTGAGAAATTATATTATGGCCGCGACAGGAACACAATTACCGTGTTTAGTGTTGTATTGAATCCAATATCTTAAGAAACTATGATCAGCGTAACCGATAAAGCAAAAGAAAGAATTATCAATTTGCGAATTGAGGAAGGTAAATCCGAAAACCATAACATCCGCGTTTCGGTGAAGGGCGGAGGATGTTCCGGTTTGATGTATGACCTTGGATTTGATGATCAGATCAATCCGGTTGATCAGGTGTTTGAAGACAAAGGGGTAAAAATCCTAGTCGATAAAAAGAGTTTGTTGTATCTGCTTGGCACCACGCTTGATTTTTCTGATGGCCTTAACGGAAAAGGGTTTCAGTTCATCAACCCCAATGCATCGCGCACATGCGGCTGCGGTGAGAGTTTTTCTGTGTAGTGAAACCGTTGAAATATTGCCTCATCGTGTTTATGGTGATGGTATACATCCCATCAAAGAGTCAGCATGTATATATATCGCAATGGCAAGCGTGGTTTCGGTATTATAATCAGGCACAACTCAGCGAAAAGCTAATACTCCATACTGAAATCGATGAACGAGATCAATCTTAATCCGGCACAACAGTTTCAGTTTTTCACGCATGTCCATCTTCATTACCGGGTAAAGCCGTGGCTTGATGTTGCTGCAGGATTCAATTTCAATGTGACCAACCCGCCATTCAATCCTTCACTTGGCGTACCTGAATTACGACCCTGGCAAGAAGCAAACCTAATTAAAAAATCTGGGCAAGGATATACAATTTCAATTCCGGTACCGGCTGGATGAGCGCTTCATTCACAACAATGACAGACAGGTTTTATTGGATGGTTATCATTTTAACTGGCGTCATCGATTTCAGAATACAGTTCACCAGGCCAATAGTTGAATTCAATAATAACCGTACATTAACACTTAAAATTTCTGATGAAGTAATGTTGAATGCAGGTGATGTGCCACGACTATTTGATCAGAATAGAATTTTTGCCTCTCTGGAAATTAAACTCAACAAGCGTTTTTCATTTGAATGCGGATATCTGAATTTGCTTCAGCCCGTCACTGACGATATTTTCTATGAACGCCACATTATCCGGTCAACACTTTTTCACCGGATTGGCAACAAGCAATCATTCAGAAACTGAAAGCAATACATTTCAACTCAATCGCAATAGGTGTTGGCAATGCATTTACCTCCACCGTAGTGCGGCAAGGTTGTGTGGCCTTATCGGGAAAGTACTCAGCATAGATTTTATTAAACACCGGAAAATCATCTTTCATATTGGTGAGATACACGGTAATATCAATCAGGTTTTCCCACCGCGAACCAGAAGCATCCAAAACGAATTTCACATTCTGAAACACTGAATGACATTGTTCTTCAATATTATAGGCAATAATGTTTCTGTTTCCATCGAGTGTAACACCAGGAATTTCTTTTGATCCTTTCTTGCGTGGACCAACTCCGGAAAGAAAAAGCAGATTGCCCAGTTTCCTGGCGTGTGGATAGGGACCAACTGGTTCGGGAGCTTTATCGGAAGAAATTATTTCGCTCATAAATTTTATATCAGATTCCAAACACAAGACTTGCCCACAAGACTGTGATAATCCGCACCTTCCTTTTCTGATTTGATCATTTTCACACTGCTTACCATCCACGAACCTGATGTGCTGATCGGAAAACGAATTGAGCCATCACTTTCCGTATAGATATTTTGTAAAAATGTTGTGTTGTTTATCCTACTCCAAACCTTAACCAGTGTGTGAGCTGCCGGTTTACCCTCATAATACACTTTGCATTGAAGGTGATCTCCTGTTTTTAATGTGTAAGGGTTATGATCAGGAACAATCTCATAACGAAGACCAATCTTCTTCTTATAGGTATCGTCTGTTTTTTCACCAACCTGTACCATCAGTTTCGCATAACGACTATAAAATTCCTTCGATGGTTTTTCAAGTTGATTTAACTTTGTGCGCTCTGCCAGTATATTATCCAGGCCATCTTCCTTCAGGTACTCATTAAACTCCTTGCCCGCCATTTCGATAAAAGCTGCATTGCTTTGCATAGCCAGCAAATACGTTCCTTCCTGATCAGCCTTTACCGTAAGATTATTTCCCTTCGTTGACTTTACTTCTTTCGTGAAGTCCCTTACTCCTGAAGCACGGTGTAATTCTACTTTTTCTGCCTTGTGTCGGATCAAGTCCCAATATTCACCGGTAAAACTTTCGCCTACCATGAAATCCACCTTCATCTCCTCTCCTAATTTGTATCGATACTTTTTAGGCTGAAGCCAAAACTCATGGGCCTGTACGATACACGCAAACAAAATCACCGCCACGGATAAACTAAACTTCTTCATGCTTTTACCTTTAGGTTTAACCTTTTCAATTTCAACTCTTCCTGCTTCCCATAATCTCCTCAATCTCCTCTGCCTCAATCGGAATATTTTTCATGAGATCAAAATTCTTACTCTTTCCAATCACCACATTGTTCTCAAGACGAATGCCGAATTTTTCTTCCTTAATATAAATGCCCGGCTCAATGGTCCATACAGAACCAACCTGAATTCTATCATGCATGTTACCCACATCGTGCACATCCAGGCCCAGCATGTGCGAGGTGCCATGATAAAAGTATTTTTTTAAAGCAGGATTATCAGGGTGTTGATTTTTAATGTCGGTCTTGTCAATCAACCTGAGTTTCAGCAATTCCGATTGCATCATCTTCTCAACCTCTTTTTGATACTCAAAATACACCACACCGGGACGCAGGATTTTATTGGCCGCACGCTGAATGCGAAGCACTGCATTATACACTTCCTTTTGACGGCTGGTGAACTTACCACTCACAGGAATAGTGCGTGTGAGATCCGAGTTGTAGTTGGCATATTCTGCCGCTACATCCAGCAGCAATAAATCACCCGCATGACATTGACGACTGTTCTCCACATAATGAAGGATCACGTTGTTTTCTCCAGACGCGATAATCGGGCCATAGGCAAAACCCTTTGATCCCAGCCGGATGAATTCGTGAATGAACTCAGCTTCAATTTCATTTTCGGTAACCCCTGGCCTAACATAATTCAAGACCCTGCGAAAGCCACACTCAGTGATTTCACAAGCCCTCTGCATCAGTTCTATTTCACGAGGTTGCTTAACCCTGCGCAAGGTGCCCATCAGCGGAGCTACACGTTCATATTTATGCAACGGATACGTCTTCCTGCACCAGTCAATAAATCGCGCATCACGGCTTTGCACAACTTCCTCAGCACGATAGTGCTCATTCGTGTTAAGATAAACATGCTCTGCACCTCCAATGGTAAGCATGTGATGCAACATTTTTTCGAAGCCCGACAGCCACATCACCGTTTCGATACCTGAGATTTCTGTAGCTTCTTTTTTGGTGAGTTTATGCCCTTCCCATTTTTCCATCAGCTCATTGGGCTCCTTGAGGAATAACACCTCACGGTATTTTGTATCAGGAAAACCCGGACATATCACCACGATGCTTTCTTCCTGATGAATTCCGCTCAGATAATACAGATCACTGTTTTGTCTGAAACCCATGGTGCCATCCGCATTGGTAGGCATGATGTCGTTGGAATTAAACACCGCGACCGAACCAGGCTTGAGTAATTTTACCAGATCGCTTGCGGTTCGATATAAAAAGTTCCTTACCTATGGGTTCGTGTCGCATAATTGAAAAATGAAAAGTCCTTGATAATTCGATTTACGTTCTGATAGATTATTGGAAAGTTACAAAATACCCATTCACATGAAAAAGCAATCCATAACAATTGTCGCTCTCTTGTTTTCGGTGGGGCTGCTCACCGCTCAGGAAAAAAAATACAACCCATCAACCGAAAACATGAAATCACGTGAATGGTTTCAGGATGCCAGATTCGGACTATTCATTCACTGGGGCGTGTATAGTGTGCTGGGCGATGGCGAATGGGTGATGAACAATCAGCAAATTCCAATAAAGACCTACGAAAAACTTCCTGCATTTTTCAATCCCACAGAATTCAATCCGGCAGAATGGGTGCAGATGGCAAAAGATGCCGGCATGAAATACATTACCATCACCAGCAAGCATCACGATGGTTTTGCTATGTTCGATTCAAAAGTGTCGGATTACAACATCGTAAAGAAAACACCTTATGGAAAAGATGTTTTGAAAATGCTAGCCGAAGAATGCCGTAAACAAGACATCCGATTATTTTTCTATCACTCCCAGCTTGACTGGCATCATCCTGATTATTTTCCACGCGGTAATACAGGCGGAAGCTGGACAGGCCGGGAAGAAAAAGGTGACATGAATAAATACCTTGATTACATGGATGCCCAACTCACCGAATTGCTTACCAATTATGGTGATGTTGCAGGTATCTGGTTTGATGGCATGTGGGATAAAAAGGATGATGACTGGCGCTTGGAAAAAACCTATTCGCTCATTCATCAAACTACAACCTGCTGCGCTGGTAGGAAGCAATCATCACAGGGCTCCTTATGATGGCGAAGATTTTCAGATGTTTGAAAAAGATTTGCCTGGTCATAACACTACAGGTTTTGCGCCTGAGCAAAAAATCGGAGATCTGCCTAAAGAAACCTGTGAGACCATCAACAACAGCTGGGGTTTTAACCTTAAGGATGACCGGAACAAAAGCAGGAAAGATCTTATACAATATCTTGTGAAGGCCGCGGGATATGGGTCAAACTTTTTATTGAATGTCGGCCCCATGCCCAATGGAAAAATTCAACCGGAACATGCAGCCCTGTTAAAGAAAATGGGTGAATGGAATCAGCAATATGGAGAAACCATTTTCGGAACGCGTGGCGGACCGCTGAGTGCACGCGAGTGGGGTGTGATGACACAAAAAGGAAACAAGATCTATGTTCATATTCTCAACTGGCAAGACGAAACTCTCACAATACCCAAACCTGGCAAGAAAGTAGTGAGTGCAAAACTTTTTATTGACAAGTCTCCCATCAAATTTTCAGAAAATGACTTTGGCCTGAGTATTAAAGTACCAAAAGATAAAATGAATGATGTAGATACTGTGATTGAGCTGGAAGTAAAATAATGGACAATGGACAGTTGACAATGGATAACCGGATTATACCATCATTGTCAATTGTCCATTATCAAATGTCAATTAATTAGTTTCTCCCTGTGGATCGTTCACATCATCCGTATCAACATAATTGATAATGATGAACGTGAACAATAATCCTGAAAACAGGCCTTCGAGCGCTACCATGAACGAAGCGATGTATGGATTGAGGTAACGCCCCATTGGCTCATTGGCAATAATACCCTCCATCAGGCTCGCATCAAGGGAAAAATAGGCAAAAAGGAAAAGTGCGAATACGCCAGACGCAATTGCTCCCGTGGCCACACCGGTTATCAGTGCCCTGAAATAATTCATGTGATCTTCATGAGTCTGTTTGAATTTCTTCAACGCAAAATAAATTCCTCCTACCTGAATGAATACGTTCAGAAAACGCAGTTCATAGTGGTGAACGAGTCCTAACAGTTTCATCAGCAGAAAGAAGGCAATAAGGCCACCTGCTATTTTCAAACCATAATTTTCTGGAATACGATTGGGATTTGTGAATAAGCTCATGGTAATTGTGGGTTAGTGTATAAGCTAATTTTTGACTTTTTTGGCAACAATTACAACCATTTGATTCCCTTATTATTTTGATATCTTCATTGCCCCAAATGAAGAATTACGCACCCCAAAATCATAAATTGTATGATAAGGAAAATACTTTTCATTGTTGCAGGACTGATTGTTCTGCTTGTCCTAATAGGCTTTGTCCTTCCTGCTAAACTGAAGGTTTCAAAAAGTGTCACCATCAACGCACCGGCTTCGGCTGTTTTTGAAGAGATCAACAACCTCGAACGCTGGGAACAATGGCAATACTGGAACACCCTCGATCCTGATATGCAAATCACCTATGGTGCAAAGAAAGAAGGAACAGGTGCATCTTATTCATGGACCGGCCCTCAACTTGGTGAAGGGTCCCTTTCCATTACCGAAAGCATTTCTGAAAAGTCCATTGCTATTGAAATGAATTTTTCTGGCAATCCCGCAAGTGGTTTTTACTCACTTGAACCAGATGGGGAAAACACAAAGTTAAATTTTAATTTTTCCAATGATACCGGAATGAACCTCATCGGTCGATGGATTAATGTGTTTATGAAAGGTGAAATTGAAAAGTCATTTGATTATGCCGGTGAAAAAATCAAGGGCATAGCGGAAGCTAAACCAAAATCCAATTGACCCTTTCAGAATTCAAGACCTCATTGAGTAACCCAATTCCTCCTGAAGTGCCAACACTTTTACAGGCACTCTGGCAGGATGCACGGGGTGACTGGAAAGGGCCCACGATCTGGCTCAAGAGCTTAATACAAAAGACGGTTCATGGGTTCACGCCTATCTGCACCGAAAAGAAGGAGACAAATTCAACGCTCAATACTGGTATAACCGCGCTGACAAAAAAATGCCGGCATATTCTATTGAACAAGAGTGGGAGGAAATCGTGATTGAACTACTTTAAAAGTGGCGGTATTGAGTTACCATAGAAATGACCGGAACAGTTGTTGCTGGCTTCTCCAGACTCCGGGTTACAAAACAAATCGAAATTATATTAGTCCAATCTCAGGCATTCCGTTTCACCACAGTAGCACTCGCCTGTGCAGTCGGCAAAACTACAAGATCTGCAATAACAACATGGGCCGGACGTGTGAGTGCAAATAAAATCAGATCGGCAATATCCTGACCTTGCAAAGCTTCCAGTCCTTTATACACGCTGGAAGCACGTGCTTCATCACCCTTGAAACGCACCAGTGAAAACTCTGTTTCTACAAGGCCAGGATGAATGGCTGTAACTTTGATGCTGTGTGCATTTAAATCGATGCGCATCCCTTTGGTGAGTGCATCTACGGCAAACTTGCTGGCGCAATACACATTGCCATTGGCATATACTTCCTTGCCGGCAATGGAACCGATGTTAATAATGTGCCCGGCATTCCGTTTTACCATTACGGGCAACACCTCTCTGGTTACGTACAGCAAGCCTTTAACGTTAATATCGATCATCGCATCCCAGTCATTCAGGCTACCGGTCTGAATTGGGTCCATACCATGTGCATTGCCTGCGTTGTTTACAAGCACATCAATTTCTTTCCATTCCACTGGCAAGGAGGCAATGGCAGTTGCCACTTCTTGCTGGTTGCGCACTTCAAATGAAAGTGTGGTGATTTCTGTATGTGGTTTTAATTCATCTGCGATTTTAGTCAGGCGGTCCATTCTTCTTCCGCAAAGGATGAGTTTGAAATTATTGATGGCGAGCAGTCGGGCTGTGGCTTCTCCTATTCCTGATGTAGCCCCGGTGATTAAGGCGATGCGTTTTTGTGACATGAATGGAATTTTCTAATGATCATCAAAGGTAAGGGCTGCAAGTCACAGGCTGCAGGCTTCAAGCAAATAATTTATGGCGACAATCAGGTTATGAATCAATAAAATCTCTTAATGATATCTAAAGCATGAAGCTTGTAGCCAGTAAGCACTGGCACTTATTGAAATATAAAATACACCGATATGGTGTTTGTATTAAGTCTTTTCAGCGGATCCGAATAAATACTGGGGTCATCGCCCAACACGTTCACAATACCTCGCGCAAAACGGATTTCCTGTGAGAACTTAAAGAGAGGAAAATAAAAATCAAACCCTAAGCCTCCTTCAAGCTGGATATTGCTTTTGCGTATATCCAGTCCGGAAGTTTTTATTTCATTCTTGCCGGAAAGCTCCAGGCCCGGAGTAATGCCTCCGATCATGTACATGCGCACATTGCCCCTGCGCATGGATTTATATTTGAGAAGGATGGGAAGTTCTACATGGGTTGACTCCACAAACTGCACATTGGTGGATTCATCGGTATAGGTATATTGAAGTTTATGTGTGTAAAAACCCGCCTTGGGCATGATGCGCAAATCCACAAATTCACTAACGCGATAGTTTACTAAAAAGCCCAAGTGAGAACCCGGGAGAAAACTGAGCCATTACCGAACTTACGGTATCATATTTCGGAGTGACAAACTCATCCGCATAGGTTACCTGATAGGCCGAGGTGTGCAAACCAATCATGAAACCGTAACTGATTGTTCTTGTGTCATAGTTTGGATTATGCTGACGTGCCCACTTAAACCGCTGCCCATTTGAAATAAACGGTAAGCAAGTCAGGAGCGCCAGGAATATTATTTTATTCCTGTGTAGAGCGAGCTTATTCCAAATGTCAAAGGCTTGCATAGTGTGTCTTTAAAACCTATCCGGCTTAAAATGCCGTTAAAAATTTCTCCATCCGGAAACGCCTGTACAGATTCAGGTAAATACGTGTAGGCAGCAGGATCTTTCGAAATCAACTTTCCTATTTTCGGTAAGATGAAATTAAAGTAGAAGTTATACAACTGTTTAAAGGGAAACATCCGTGGCCTTGAAAACTCCAGCACCACCATGCGGCCACCCGGCTTCAGCACCCGGTGCATTTCAGCAAGACCCTTCTCCAGATTTTCAAAGTTGCGCACACCAAAGGCAACGATCACAGCATCGAATTTATTTTCCTCAAAGGGTAAATTTTCTGAATCTCCTGAAATCAGTTCGATTCTTGAATCATACCCGCGATCTTTCATTTTCTTCCTGCCCACTTCGAGCATACCTTCAGAAATATCAATGCCAATCACTTTTACCGGATTAAGTTTGAGGGCTTCAACGGCAAAATCTCCGGTACCTGTGGCTACATCCAGAATCAATTTAGGTTTACCTGGTGCCAGAAGTTTTATGGCTTTCTTTCTCCAGCGAATATCAATGCCTAAACTGAGAAAATGATTAAGAAAATCATAGTTGCCGCTGATTGAATCAAACATGCGAGCTACCTGCTCCTTCTTTCCGCTGCGGTCTTCTTTATACGGAACTACTGTCAATGTTCGTTTGGTTTAAAATTGATAACCGGGTTTGCGATAAAAAGAACAAATTTAAGGAAGGATAGTTATCTGGCTGAAAAATTAGTTTTGCAATCACTTTAAACTCCACCCTTCTGTTTATCGCACCTGCCACCTTCTTCATCATCATTTGAAACAATCGGCATGGTTTCTCCATAGCCCACTGACGGTTACCCGCTTCGCTTCGATACCCTTGGAAGTCAGATAATTTTTTACGGCTGCAGCCCTTCGCTGCGAAAGTTTAATATTGTAATCGTGTGCTGCCAACATCATCGGTGTGGCCTCCTATTTCAACTCTCACTGTGCCATTTTGTTCCATCATACGAACAAACTTATCAAGTTCGTCAAAGGATTCAGATTTAAGGGTAGCTTTATCGGTATCAAAAAAAACATGACGAAGTACTGAAATCTCACCCGTTTTTATTTTCCTTAGTTTGATCGTTTTCTCATCGGTGACTTCAACTTCTGTTGCACCTCCCAAGTGATAATTCTATATTTTCAAAGATGTATCCTTCCAATTCAACATAAACAATATAATTTTTCGATACCGGTGAGATAATAACAAACTCTGTTACTCCGTCTAGCACTATTCAAAGAACCAATCGCGGAGTTATCAACCCCTCTCATTCGCACATTCGCATCCAATGGTTCGCTTGGTTTCAGCATCCAGTACAGTAAGAATAAATTTATGAGTTTGGGTTTGCTTCTTCACTGGTTCAACGGTAACAACCGGCTCGTCATGCTTCTCACTTCATCAGTAATGAGATAGATATCTGAATATCCATAACCTCCCGCTCTTTCTGATGCAAAATAAAACCGATTAGGCGTGGAGGTTCCCGTTATAAATACATCATCATCTGGTGTATTAATCGGATAGCCCAGATTTTCAGGCTCAGACCATTGATTTTTTTCATGCATCCAGCAAAGTAGATTTAAACAAATCACGGCCACCCATTCCCTTTCGTCCCATAGAACTGAAGTATAATGTCTTTCCATCGTAATCGATGTAAGGAGAATCTTCTTCATATTCGGTGTTGATGGAAGGACCCAGATTTTTTATCATGCTCCAGGCACCTTTTGAATTTTTCTTTGCCGAATAAATATCTGAAACTCCAAGACCACCAGGTCTTTCACTGGCAAAGTAAATGGTAGATTCATCCTTGGTTATTGATACGGATGATTCACGATACGGAGAATTGATGGTGCCGGGCAAAGGTTTGGGCATAGTCCAGGTACCATCGGGCTTGCGCTCACTAAAGAAAATATCGCCATTCACCAACACCATCCTTATAAATGAAAAGTGTGTTTCCGCTCGGTGATACCGTAAGGTTAGAATTGTTATACCTTGGTATTTATGGAAGTGCCAATATTTTTTGCGTTGCTCCCACTTGCCATTTACTTTTTTACTGATAAAAATATCTTCATAGGGTTTGTTATCATCCCACACGTTTTCATTGATATTGCCATCTCTTCTTCGCGTAGTAAATATGATTTCTGTTTCTGCTGAATTAACCACAGGACGCATAATCATCATACTCTGAATTGATTTCACTTCCCAGGTTAATTATTGAAAAGGATTTGGGCTGAGCAACGAATTCCTTGCCATTATTACACTCTTCAATTCTCCGATCCACATCATTGAGAGGCACTTTATCCTTTCCTGAATAATTCGTACTCGTTTTCTCAAGCTTCGTTTTATACCGGTTATAAAAATCAAGCGCCTTGTCGAATTGCAAACCATATTGATAACTCCGACCGATCCAATACTCCAGGTCAAAGCGGTAAGATGGCATTCTGCCGATACACCCGACTAAAATATTTTTGAGCAGCTTCTTTATTAATGGTAGTAATATGCAAATAACCGGCTTCAAAATTTGCCTTTTGGTTGGTTGTATCAATATCCGCTGCTATGATCATCAAATCACGAGCATCATCAATGGCCCGTGTTGTGGAAATCATTTCCCTGGCTAACTCATAATATTGACTGGACTGTACTTTATCCTGAGGTTGTGCATACACCATGGGCACTATCGATATCAGTGTAAGAACCAGGATTATTATAAAGCCAGAATTGGTGCATGGACACAAAGGTTATTATTTTGCCAGTAAAACTCACCGCTTGCAATAGGCAAGTTAACAAAATATACCTACTTCAAAATGAGATCACAATGATAAATGTATGGCGGGTAAAGTTCATTCAGTAATTTTACGCATTATCTCGATCCGGTTAAATACTGAGATCACCATGGAAATTACGACTGCAGAGTTTATCATCAGCAACACACAGGTAAGCAAGTGCCCTATGCCCGACAAACCAGAATTTGCTTTCATTGGACGCTCAAACGTTGGTAAATCATCTTTGATTAATATGCTCACGCAGCGTAAAAATCTCGCCAAGACCTCATCAACACCAGGTAAAACCCAGACGATCAACCACTTTCTGATTAATAATAAATGGTATCTTGTTGACCTTCCCGGCTATGGATATGCTACCGTAAGCAAATCCACCAAAGAAGGCTGGTCGAAAATGATCGAGTCGTATTTTAAACAACGGGAAAATGTGTCTTGCACCTTTATCCTGATTGACTCTCGCCTGGAACCACAAAAAAAAGATATAGACTTTATCAACTGGCTGGGTGGCCTTGGGCATACCCATCGCGCTGGTGCTGACCAAAATTGATAAGATCAAACAATCTGAACTGGCACGATCAAAAAAGAATTTTGAAACCCGTTTGCTTAATGATTGGGAAGAACTGCCACCTGTCTTTATCACTTCTGCCGAAAAGAAGACAGGCCGCGATCACTTGCTGGATTTCATAGAGCAGGCCATAAAAAAATAAGAGTTGACATCTTTCTATATCTGCTTTGTTTAGTTGATAAAGTAGAATTAGTTTTGCCCGCTAATCAATACACTATGGAATTATCTGATATCGCATCAATCAGTGGAAAAGGTGGTCTGTTCAAAGTTGTTAAACCAGGCAAGTCTGGTGTATTACTTGAATCGCTGGATGCTGCCAGAACCAAGGTTGTGGCAGGTGCTTCCAACCGCATGTCATTGTTGAGTGAGATTTCCATTTACACGACTACCAAGGAAGGAACCATAGGCCTGCAGGAGGTGCTCATGAAAATCAATAAAGATTTTGGTACTGATCTAGGCGTTGATGGTAATTCTGATGCCAATGAGTTAAAATCATTTCTGAAATCTGTGCTACCCGAATATGATCAGGATCGTGTTTATGTTTCGGACATCAAGAAACTGGTGAAGTGGTATTCGGTATTGCATGAATACGCACCTGAAATTTTTATTGAAAAACCCGAAGAGCCTGCTAAATAAAGCTCTCCGCTTTCTCTACCATATTCTTTGAGCCCACATAAAAGGGAGTACGCTGGTGCAGGTCTTTTGGTATGATATCCAGGATTCTATTCTTTCCATCAGTTGCCTTACCTCCTGCTTGCTCGGCCAGATATGCCAGTGCATTACACTCATACATCAGGCGAAGTTTCCCACCTGGATTTTTAGCCGTGGCAGGATATAAATAAATTCCTCCCTTAAGAAGATTGCGGTGAAAATCAGCAACGAGTGAGCCGATATAACGGGCTGTGTAATTGTTATCCTTGCAATATGAGAGATACGATTTGATAGCAGGTGAAAAAGAATTTGTCAGGCCCTCATTGATGGAATAAATCATTCCATCTTCGGGTATAGTCATATCCGGGTGCGAGAGTACATATTCACCTAATGTACTTTCATACGTAAAGCCATTAACGCCATGCCCTGTGGTATAGGCAAGCATGGTTGATGATCCATACAGAATGTATCCGGCTGCTACCTGTTCAGAACCACATTGAAGAATATCTTCTTCCTGAATGGGCTGACCAACGGCACTTTTTCTTCTGTAAATCGAAAAGATCGTTCCGATAGAAACATTTACATCTATGTTAGAGGAGCCATCCAGCGGATCGATGGCAATCACATACTTGCCCTGGTTGGCAAGATCCAGATAGGATTCTGTCTCCTCAGAAATCAAGTGCACAAGCCTCACCACCTTTGGTAAGTGCACGTGTAAAACGAATATTGGCAAGTACATCCAGTTTTTGTTGCTGTTCGCCTCCACTGTTTTGCGAACCTGCTGCGCCCATAATGTCGATAAGCCCGGCCTTGTTCACTTCCCGGTTCACCACCTTGGAAGCAAGGGCTATATCGCGGAGCAATTGCGATAACTCGCCCGATGCATATTGAAACTGGTCCTGATTATTTTTTATAAACCGGTCGAGCGCAGTACCAATAGGCAGCGCAATACGGGAGGCTTCCATGAAATTGGTCATACTGAAATGGTGTTTGATACAGGGATTGTTAAATTCGGCCCGGCTTAGCGCCAAAGCAGTGTAAATATACATTGCAATCGTTTGAAATCAATGATAATTACGGTTATGAAGGTTTTTAAATTTGGTGGAGCCTCTGTAAAAAATGCGCCCAGGCCATTAAAAATGTGGCATCCATCCTGAAAGTATATTCGCAGGATGAATTACTCATGGTCGTTTCTGCCATGGGTAAAACGACCAATGCTCTGGAGCGAGTCGTTGCCCTGGCACAGAGTGGGCAGGATTTCAACACTGAACTTGAAGACATTAAATCCTATCATTATCAGGCGTTGAAAAATCTTGAATTGATAAATTCACCTGCTCAAATAAAAATTGATGAAATCATTTTCAGGATAGCGGAAGAGGCAGTAAAAAATGGAGAATATGACCAGATTTATGATCAGGTGGTTTCGCAGGGTGAAGTGCTATCATCCATAATTCTCAGTTCCTATTTACAGGCAACCGGATTTGAGATTGAATGGATAGATGCCTCTGAATTTATTTCAACCGATGCAACCTGGCGTGAAGGAAAAGTGAACTGGGAAAAAACGAAAGAGGCTGTACAACCATTAAAGAAAATTCTTACCAGAAAAATAATTATAACGCAGGGTTTTATAGGCGCCACATCAACGGGAATTATCACTACACTTGGCCGCGAGGGTTCTGATTACAGCGCAGCAATTTTTGCCGCCTGCATGGGTGCCAGATCCGTCACCATATGGAAAGATGTACCGGGTGTAATGAGTGCTGACCCTAAACGGCTTGCCAATGCAGTGGTCTTTGAAGAATTGCCCTACCAGGAAGCAGCCGAGATGACGTATTATGGAGCCTCAGTGATTCATCCCAAAACGATCAAGCCACTGGCGAATGCGAAAATCCCATTGTTCGTAAAAAACTTTGATGACCCTGCTTTACCTGGCACATGCATTCATGAATGCCAAATTGATAAGTTACCTCCACTCATTGTTTTCAAAGACAATCAATGCCTGATCTCATGCCGTGTTACCGACTATACGTTTGTGAATGAGCGCCAGATGGGTCTCATATTTCAGGCGCTGATGAATCATGATGTACACATCAATGTCATGCAAAACTCTGCCATCTCATTTTCCATTTGCGTTGATTTTCGCGACCATAAGATTCTGAAACTGATTCAGGAACTCAGCAGACATTTCGAAGTATATTACAACACCGGATTGACGTTGATCACCATCAAAAACTATGACGCTGCCTCATACAGCGAATACAGAAATAAAGCCGGTGTAATTCTCGAACAATCTTCACGTTCAACGTTGCAAGTGTTCGTGAAAAATTAACTGGCTTTCATGGTGTGCTTTTGTAACAGATTTTCGATAGAGCGGTGCAGAATATCAAACACTTCCTGAAAATCTTTTTCCTCACCGTAATACGGATCGGGCACATCGCCACGCTCCAGCGGATCGAATTCTCTCATCATCTTAATTTTATGGAGGTTATCCATAGCTGAAGGAAGCTGAAGTATATTATCATAATTGCTTTTGTCCATTGCCAGAATCAGATCAAAGGTTTTAAAATCCTGATCCGTAAGCTGGCGGGCAGCATGATTAATCTGTACCCCGTTTTTAAGTGAATTTTTTATTGTTCGCTCATCGGGGGCACTGCCAATATGGTAGTTGGATGTGCCACAGGAATCACACTCAAAATTATTTACAAGACCCTCTTCCTTGATTTTATGGTTAAAAATCGACTTTGCCAGTGGGAGAACGGCAAATATTGCCAAGACAAACAAACAATATTCTTTTCATAGTGAGGTCAAAAATAATATCAATGAAGGTTACTTCAAATCTGAGGCCTGGATATAGAATTGCATAGCACATATTTTATCCGCCTTTTGGTTAGAAATGGCCTCCTCAAACGAGAGGAGGCCTTTCTTTTTTTAATGCACATCCTTCTGTTTATTGACTGGCACATTTCTTTAGCTTTGTTATACAAAAATTTAAAAAATGGAATTTATAAAAGTCACCGAGCAAAAAGAACCCTTTATCGCGTTGATCGAACTCAACCGGCCTAAAGAGTTGAATGCATTGAATAAACAACTGATGGAAGAAGTGCGTGATGCATTACTGGCGCTTGATAAAAATGATCAGGTTCGCGTAATCATTATCACTGGCAATGAACAAGCCTTTGCCGCAGGAGCGGACATAAAGCAAATGGCTGATAAATCGGCCATTGATATGTTGCTGGTAGATCAGTTCAGTACGTGGGATCAGATACGCAGAACCAAAAAACCAATCATCGCGGCCGTTTCAGGTTTTGCTCTGGGTGGCGGTTGCGAATTTGCCATGACGTGTGATATGATCATTGCTTCTGAAACCGCAAAGTTCGGGCAACCGGAAATAAAAATAGGAACGATTCCCGGGGCCGGTGGCACGCAACGACTCACCCGCGCTATTGGCAAAGCCAAATCGATGGAATTGATTCTTACAGGCAGATTTCTTTCCGCTGAAGAAGCGCACTTTTATGGTCTGGTGAATAAAGTGGTTCCGAAAGAAATGTATATGCACGAAGCGTTGCAACTCGCTAAAGAAATAGCGCAACTATCTCCGGTGGCAGTACAACTTGCCAAAGAAGCGGTGAATCGTTCATTTGAAACCCACCTCGATGAAGGCCTCGCATTCGAGCGAAAGAATTTCTATCTCACTTTTGCATCGGAAGATCAGAAAGAAGGGATGAAAGCATTTGTTGAAAAACGAAAAGCAGATTTTAAAGGCAGGTAAAAAACAAAGAGGCTGTCTTAAAAGTCCTTCTGTCATCACGGCCTTGAGCCGTGATCTTGTTAAGTGTACCCATAACGGGATTCCGGGTCAAGCACGGAATGACATTCCAATTAAAATAGACTTTTGAGACAGCTTCTTATTTCAATCATGATCTGAACTATCTCACATTAATACCAAACCCAGCGGAGAGTGCATTGTATTCGGAAAGCGTATAATCTACATGAAGGGTAAACACAGCCAGTTTTAATCGTAGGCCTCCCGTAGCGCGAAATCCTGAAGTAGCAAAATCAAGGTTCACCGGGTTAGTCTCATCGGGGGAAATTTCACCATCATCATCCAAATCATAGGTTCCTTCCATGGCAAGACTTGAATTTACGAAATCATAACCGACACCACCATATACTGTAAGCACGGAAATTTTCTTTGAAACCAATGCCTGAATGGTGGTGGAATTAAATTCCAATACTCCTTTCTGGTTCTGACCAACCGTGGTTGCATTAAGACCTTGCTCAGCCTTCATTTTGGTGTATCCGGCAAATAAGGAAATATCAACGGGTAAAGCTTTTACTACAGGAATATACTGACCTACATCATGCATCAATCCAAAACCAAGTAAATTAAATTGAAAGTCCCGCATCTTTACTGTTGGCGCAAACCTTACTTTAATATCGAAGCCTTTTGGCAGACCTAATCCCAGCTGATACATCGGCACAGGCAAGGCATCGGCAATCTTAATGGTTTCTTTCAGATCAATTCCACCAGGCCCTTCTATTATAGATCCTGAACCATCTCTCAACTGGTAGGAAGGTGACTTATCAGGACCAAATATAGTCGGAACATTTGCAGATCCATTAAGGCGATCAATCGGGTTGTTGTCATAGCTGACCAGTGAAATATCCGTTAGTTTTGTATTATCCACAAGATAAAACTGGTCAGAAGCTGGCACATACATTAAACTGGTTGTGATGGTTAAATCAACCCCTAATGGCTGGTGTGGTTTTGCCGTATTATACCATCCTTGATTTAAACCGCTGCCGACTATCCTCATGCCAGGACCTACATAACCTTCCAGTAAAATATTCGCATCTTTAACGCTTCCCTTTAGCAAATCACCCACGTCATCCTGAGCATATGAAGCTGAAATAGTCAGTATTGAAGATAAATAGATTAATATGGTCTTTCTCATATTCCAGGTTTTAGTTGATGATGCAAATTAATTGAAATTATTCATGTAATCGAAACGAGTCAGTATCTGGAGTCCTGATTATCCATCTCTTTAAACTATTTTAGCAAAAAATTCAGTCTTGATTCCCTATAACCTTTTTATCCGGATTGCGCAGCTGGTGTATCGCCTGGCAGCGGTCTTTCATACCAAGGCGCAACTATTTGTAAGCGGTCGTTCAGGATTATTTAACAAACTGGAACTTGCGTTAAAGGAAAACAAAAATACCCTGATATGGATTCATTGCGCATCGCTGGGCGAGTTTGAACAAGGAAGACCCATTATTGAATCTCTAAAAAACCAAAACCCCTCCATTAAAATCCTGCTCACCTTCTTTTCCCCTTCCGGATATGAAGTAAGAAAAAACTATAAACAGGCGGACTATATTTTTTACCTTCCGTGGGATACCGCCCAAAATGCAAAACGCTTTATTGATATCGCAAAACCCAGACTGGCTATTTTCATTAAATATGAATTCTGGTTTAATTATACACGGCAATTAAGCCTGAATAATATTCCGGTTATATCCGCTTCAAGTATCTTTCGTCCCGATCAGGTATTTTTCAAATGGTACGGTTCATCCTTCCGCAAAATCTTAAAAAAATTCAATCACTTCTTTGTTCAGACTCCGCAAAGTATTGAGTTGCTGAGAAATATTGGTATTACTAATGTAACACTGGCTGGAGATACCCGTTTCGATCGGGTTTATGAAGTAACCCAACAGGCAGGTGAAGTTGAAATCGCCCGCAGATTTAAAGGAGCAGAGAAAACATTTGTAGTGGGAAGTCTGTGGTCTGAAGACCTTGATGTGCTGGCACCATTTATCAATGAACACGGACACTCACTGAAATTCATTCTGGCACCGCATGAAATCAGCGAGCGGTTTATTACTCAGATTGAACAATCACTAAGTGTGAAGTCAATCCGCTATTCATGTGCTGATGAAAACATAGAGAACTACTCCGTACTGATTATCGACAACATCGGGATGCTTTCTAAATTATATCGCTATGGAGAATTCGCCTGGGTGGGCGGAGCTTACGGAAAAGGTCTTCATAATATCCTGGAAGCGGCCTGTTACGGCATTCCCATTTTCTTTGGAAATAAAAATTACCATAAGTTTCAGGAAGCCAACGACCTGATCATGCGAGGTGGCGCTTTTGCAATCAGTGATTATCTGGAATTAAAAAAGAATTTTGAATTACTGATAAACAGACCTGAAAGTTTTTTACTGGCCTGTGAGGTAACTCAATCCTATGTAAAAGAGAATCTGGGGGCTACTACAAAAATTATGTCCTGGTGCAAAACAATTCTTGCTTCATGAAAGGCCGCATTTTCAAATCAACCGGCTCGTGGTATGAAGTGGTTACTGAAGACACCAGAAAATATGCGTGCCGCGTGCGGGGGAAATTCCGGCTCGATGAAATAAAGGAATCTAACCCGGTGGCCGTGGGTGATTATGTCACGATAGAACTGGAAAACAATGTCGGTTCCATCACAGAAATTTTTCCGAGGAGAAATCACATCCTCCGGCAGTCAGTAAAGAAAACCGGCCATGCCAGTGTGCTCGCAGCCAATGTAGATCAGGTGATGCTGGTAGCGACTTTTAAACAGCCGCGCACTTCATGGGGCTTTATTGATCGGTTTCTCGTAGCGGCAGAATCATTTCGCATTCCCCAGGTGCTGGTGTTCAATAAAAAAGATATTCTCACCCAGCAACAACTGGAAGAGTTGTTGCCCATGCTTAACATGTATGAATCCTTTGGCGTTTCAACCATGATAATTTCTGCAGGTTTTGATTCTGATCTCTCCGTTGTACAGAACATACTGTCAGGAAAGACTACGCTGGTGGCTGGTCATTCTGGTGTTGGCAAGTCTACTTTGTTAAACAAACTCTCCCCTGAGATAACTCAGTCCACGGGAATCATATCTGACTTTTCTGAAAAAGGAACGCACACCACCACCTTTGCTGAAATGTTTCAACTGGATGAATCCACGTTCATCATCGACACACCCGGAATAAAAGAGTGGGGACTGGTAGATATGGAACCTCAGGAGATTTCAGATTATTTTCCCGAGATGAGAGATCTGCGATTGAACTGTAAGTTTGGCGCTCGTTGTCTTCACATCAACGAACCGAAATGTGCCATCAAGGATGCTGTGGAAAAAAATCAGATTGCCCTGTCCCGATATGAAAGCTATCTGAGTATGGCGTTGGGAGAAGACAACAGGAAGTAAAGGACTAAATCGAACGCAGCAATTTCCAGAAGGAATAACCAAGTTTAAAATCATATGACCTGAGCGAAACACCCAGTTCATAAAACACCCTTCGCTTCAATGCCTTTGATTCTTCTTTGTTGCGGTTTAGTTGTTTAATCTTTTTACACACCTCCAGGGTTGACCATCGCTGAGGATCAGATCTTTCAAATTGCCGTACGGACATAGAGGTGGATACTATTCGCTTCTTAACAAGCACTTCTGGTGAGTAAATGAATTTGAAATTTCGTGATGCCCGTATCCAGAAATCAAAATCCTCAAAAGCAAGAGACTCATCGTAACCATTCAATGAATCCAACACCGATTTTCGAAACATCATGGTTGGTGAACAAATAAAATAGCGTTCAATCACTTCTTTATATACATCATCTTTCGGAATGCTTGAATGAGGATATTTTTCAGAATGAAGCCACAGAGGGTTTCCTTGCTCATCTATGTACTGCGCATCAGAAAAGGTTACCCCAAAGTCCTCTCCTGCCTGTTCGATTGTTTTCACTCCTTCTTCAATACGATTGGGTAAAAGCACATCATCAGCAGATAGATCAACAAATAACGTACCCTTTGAGATTTGCCATGCTTTGTTGAACGTTTTGCAATAACCAAGATTCTTCCCGTTCAGAATCATTGTAGCTTCCGGGTGACTGGCCATCCATTTTTTAATCACCTTTCCGCTTCCATCGGTGCTGCCGTCATCAATCACGATCAATTCAATATCTGGATACGTTTGATTGAGTACCGAATCCAGCGCTTCTGTAACAAACCGTGCGTGATTATAGCAAATACAAATAACCGTAACCAAGGGTTGAGTCATAACAGTGTTTTCTCAAAATTAAGTTTGCGTTTACTTAGCCCTCCGATACTCTGTTTAAAATGGAGTAATGATCGATTTATTTTTCCGTGTAGCATAGACGTGCCAAGGTCAATCATTTTTACATCCAGACTCTGTGCCTTCTCATAAATGCCGGCTATTAAAAGAACCACCGGGCTTACCTTATCAAATTTTCGAGCATGAGCGTAATAAAAAGTATAAAGAATCTCCTTGTTAATTTTAATTACGATCGCAGCTGCTGATGTTCCACTTTCATTGTGAACATGATATAAAAAGAAATTTTTTGGAAACGCAGCCACTGTTTTCTCAAGTTCAGAAAAACTCATTGAAAGACGTTGGTTTCTTTCTTCGCGGCAGTCTGCAATAAATGAATACACTTCTTTCAAATGCGCAATCTTCAATCTTTCAAAGGAAAACAGTTGCTGTGCCTTCCTTAGTTTTTGTCTCTCTGATATTTTAATCTTCTTATCAAAATGACTTACGTCCACAGGAATAATGCTTGTCACCTCTGGTGCAACCATGTAGTGTAATTTCTTTAACACACCTTCCACAGTGACAAAGTTTTTATCATACGACTCCGGATAACTTTTTAAATGAATCTGATTTACTCCGTGGTTTTTTAAATCCTTTTCTATCAGGAAAAAAAATTCATTCAATTCATCAGCACTTACTTTTCTAAAAATCTCAATAAAACCAAATGGCGCGTGTAATGGACTTGAGGCTATCGCTTTATGTATGTGAAAAATAATACGTGCTTTTACAGCACGGGATTCGTCCCTGAGAATTTCATAAACGCTGCCAGTTATTTCCAGCTTGCAACCGAAGATGCTTTGCACTGTTAAATAAAAACCGGGTGTGCGTAAGAAGAGATTCTTTTTGAAGATCGTAAGAATGAAACACGAAGTTTTCAGGTTTACCCATTAAGCCTTAGTTTTCACTTTCGCCCAATCCTTAAACTGCCAGAAGATCGTTCCTGTTGTAAGATGATTTCCCTTTATATCATGAATCTTTACTTCACAAGGAACCACCACCGTCTCCTGTGTTTGCAGGGGTTTTATTACTTGTTCTTCAAGCCACTCTTTTGAAATAACAAACTCTGCGGTAGCATCCATCTTTCCCTGATAATGGTAATTCATTTCCATGCGCTGCATGATGATGCGGTACTTCTTCATATCCAGACTGCTCAGTAATAAAAAACCGGTTGTAAACTCCGATATCGTGGCAAGTCCGCAGGCATGCAATCCACGAATGTGATTGAAATTGCTTTTACGGTACGGCATCAGGGTTTTGAGGCTATAATCTCCGATCTCCACCACTTTAAAACCATGCGGTTTATTGAAGGGGATCATGCGGTTCAGAGACCAGTTCAACACCATCAAATAAAACGATGAATGTTTTGCTTTTTGGAGTATTTTGGCAGCGTCAAACATAGCAGGGATTTTTACAATTTCGATTTACGATTTTTAACTGAAAATAAATATGAAAAAGATAGTTGTGCTGGGAGCAGGACTGGTTGGCAAAGCCATGGCAATTGATCTGGCGAAAAATTTTGATGTCACTTCCGTGGATATTAATGAGTCTGCGCTTTCTGATTTAAGCAGCCATGGTATAAAAACTCAGAAAGCAGATTTAGCCAACACAACCATTTTATCGGCATTAATTCAACCTTATGACCTGGTGGTGGGTGCCGTGCCCGGCTTCATGGGTTTCGAAACCTGCAAAACGGTGATTGAAGCAGGAAAAAACATGGTTGATATTTCCTTCTTTCCAGAAGATCCTTTTCTACTGGATGAGCTGGCAAAGAAAAATAATGTAACAATTGTGACCGATTGCGGGGTAGCACCCGGCATGGGCAATATCATTCTGGGCTATCATAATCAGAAAATGAAAATCAATTCTTATGAGTGCCTTGTGGGTGGTTTGCCGGTGGTGCGTGAGTGGCCCTATGAATATAAAGCGGTGTTTTCTCCTATCGATGTGATTGAAGAATATACACGCCCGGCACGATATGTACAAAATGGTGCAGTCGTGATCAGAGAAGCGTTGTCAGATGCCGAACTCGTTCACTTTGATGAAGTGGGAACGCTTGAATCATGGAATTCGGACGGGCTAAGATCACTGATACAAACCATGTCACACATTCCTGACATGATTGAAAAAACACTTCGCTACCCCGGCTGTGTTGAATACCTGCGCGTGCTGCGCGAAACTGGTTTCTTTTCCTATGATACCGTGGATGTGAAAGGAGTGAAAATAAGACCAATTGATCTTACCGCGAAACTTCTCTTTCCAAAATGGAAATTAAAACCGGATGAAGAAGAGTTTACCATTATGCGCATTCGTATTGCCGGAGAGGAAAACGGACAGTATAAAAAAATTCAATACAACCTGTATGACCGCACGGAAAAATCATCTGGCACCTTATCCATGGCACGAACAACCGGCTACACCTGCACGGCAGCCGTTAGCCTTGTTCTGGATGGTAACTATTCACGTAAAGGAATTAGTCCGCCAGAATTTCTTGGCGAGGAAGAAAGCAATTTTCAGTTCATCGTTAATTTTCTGAAGGAACGTGGGGTCATTTATAAAGTAACTTCCATATAATAGCAAGCTGGTCACGGTTCAAATAATTTATTAGTAATTTACCCCATTGTAAACCCCCTGCGGATGATCTTAGAAAAAAAGCAACCCACCCTTCTTATCGCCCTGATACCCATCATCTTCCTGATTTTATTCCTTACCGTTAACGTCATTATTCTAGGTTCAGATGCGATAACTGGAGCGAATCAAATTGCGCTGTTGCTGGCATCAGGGGTTGCTGGCATCATTTCCTTTCGTCTGGGTTTCAACTGGATTGAAATTGAACACAGCATTGTAAAAAGTATAAGTTCCGCGATGGCGGCTATGCTCATTCTTCTTGCTATCGGTTCACTTTCTGGCACCTGGTTGCTCAGTGGCATCGTACCTTCCATGATTTATTATGGTCTGAAAATTTTAAATCCAACCATATTTTTAGTGGCTGCGTGTGTTGTGTGTTCAATCGTTTCAATGGCAACCGGCAGTTCGTGGTCAACGGTGGCAACGGTTGGCATTGCGTTACTCGGCATAGGCAAAGCGCTGAACATCCACGAAGGCGTAATTGCCGGAGCAATAATTTCTGGAGCTTACTTTGGCGATAAAATGTCGCCCTTGTCAGACACTACCAACCTGGCACCCGCCATGGCGGGAACCGATTTGTTTACACACATCAAATATATGATGTACACCACTATGCCTACACTGGCAATCACACTGATCATATATTTTGTATGGGGATTTGCTATGGACACCAGTGGTGCAACCTCCGATAGTTCGGCCGTGCTGTCAGCGCTTGAAAATAAATTCAATCTGAATCCACTGTTATTTATTGTACCGATACTGGTAATCGTAATGATTGTGAAAAAAGTTCCTGCCCTTCCCGCACTTTTAGTTGGTGCCTTGCTGGGTGGTATTGCAGCCATGATTTTTCAACCGCAGGTGATTAATGAAGTTTCAGGAATCACCGATCATTACACTAAATCATGCTTCATAGCCGTAATGAATGCGATGACCACCAGCATACACATTCAAACCAGCGATCCCATGATCACAGAATTACTTACTGCCAAGGGAATGAGTGGCATGCTTAATACTATCTGGTTGATTTTATGCGCCATGATTTTTGGTGGCGTGATGGAGTCTGCAGGATTACTTAAAGTAATTGCAGAACGTATTATCAGGCTGGCACATTCAACGGGTTCACTCGTTGCCTCCACCGCTGCCACGTGCATCTTCTTTAACTTTACCGCCTCAGATCAATACATGGCCATTGCCATACCTGGCCGTATGTATGCAGATACCTATCGTAAACGTGGTCTTAAGCCGGAGGTACTTAGCCGGACATTAGAGGACTCTGGTACGGTCACGTCTGTGTTAATTCCCTGGAACACATGCGGTGCCACGCAGGCCAATGTGCTGGGTGTGGCAACCATGGCATATGCACCCTTTTCTTTTTTCTGTTTGCTAAGCCCTCTCATGACTGTGCTGCAAGCATATTTGAATTACAAAATCCGAAGACTGGATGACCCAACACCCACAAAATAATAAACTCACGATTTCCAACGAAGAAATAAATGCGCTTCCCCTTGGAGCGTTTGAGGGAAAAACTATAATCGTTGCCGAGGAGAAAAAAATAATACATGCCTTTGATGAAATCAAAGAACACCGGGTAGTAGGATTTGATACGGAGACAAAACCGGTTTTTGTGAGCGGTCAACAAAACAAAGTAGCCTTGATGCAGGTTGCCTTGCCTGATAAGGTTTTCCTGATCAGGCTCAGGCAAACCGGAATTACTCCGCACCTGCTTGAGTTTTTAGAAAGCGACAGCATCTTAAAAGCAGGTGTTGCCCTGCGTGATGATATCAAAGCATTGCAAAGATTAAAGCACTATAAACCAGCAGGATTTATAGAACTGGCAACCATGAGCAAGGAAGCCGGACTGCAGGTGGAAAGTGTTAAAAAATTAACGGCCTTATTGCTGGGATTTCGCATTTCCAAAAGTGCACAAACTTCCAACTGGGAAGCTGAAGTACTTCATGAAAAACAAATCAGCTATGCTGCCACTGATGCCTGGGTATGTTTGCAGATTTATAAAAAACTTACCATGTAATAATAATCACTCCAACATCAGTTGGTAATTGAAGAAATTCTCGTTTTTTTCAGTTCTGTTCAAAAGAAATTTTATGACCAAGCGCTTTTAAAAGTTCAACTTTAGAAAGGAATGATTCATAATATTTACGCTTTACATCAGCGTGTAAAACACAGTCTTCCAGAAAATCCTGACGTGTAATGATCAAATCAAAATCTTTTACGAGTCTCATCACCTCAGTTGTTGACTCATAAGGGTAATGAAGTTGTGCGGCATGTGTTACTTCCTGTTCAATAACCACTGCATTATTCAACGCTTCCTCCGCAGCAGTTTTATAGGCCTGTATCAAGCCACCCACGCCCAGCTTAACACCCCCAAAATACCGAACTACCACTACCAGCACATTGGTAAGATTTCTTGATTTTATCTGACCCAGGATAGGATCGCCTGCCGAATGGTTCGGCTCGCCATCATCAAACGCGCGATACCGGGACTTATCTTCACCGATCACCCAGGCAAAACAATGGTGACGGGCATCAAAATATTTCTTTTTTAAAACATCAATTCTGTTCTTTATTTCTTCCTCAGAGCTGACCGGTATGGCAAACGCGAGGAATTTGCTGCCCAGTTCTTTATAACTGCCTTCTGAGGAACCTTCTATCGTATAAAAAGAAAACACTTCCATTGTAACGTAAACCTACATTTTTACGTCCTATAGTCGTGAACAGCAAACTGAATAAAATATTTTTCACCCCTAAGGCAACCATACGTATTTACTGCAGTCCCTGTTGAGGTAGCTCTAATGCTTTAAAATTTTACAACTATGAAAAAAATACTGATTACTTACCTGGTGCTCTTCTTTGCGCTGACGATATCATTCGCACAGAATAAAGAAACCCGCAAAGTTGACACCTTCACGAAAATTGCCTTCCGGGTTCCGGGTAAATTATACCTGAGACAAGGTACAGAACAAAAAGTTGAACTGGAAGGAAGCAAAGAGATACTCGATAAAATTGAAACCAACGTCAGTGGTGGCCGCCTGAGTATTGGCCGTGAAAGTGAAAACTGGAAAATGTGGAACTGGGACAAGGATGATAAAATTGTGGTTTACATAACCGTAAAAGATCTGGAAGCAGTGAGTGTAAGCGGATCGGGTGATCTGATCGGGGAAAGTAAATTTAAAACCGGTGATCTTAATCTCAATGTAAGTGGATCTGGTTCTCTTCAGCTTGAAGCGGATGCCAGCGGAGAACTTGGTGCAGATGTTTCTGGTTCGGGTTCGATTGATTTTAAAGGTAATTGCAAAGACCTGGATAGCAAAGTAAGCGGATCAGGCAAGGTGTCATTAGAACTTGCTTCAGCAGGCAAGGTGGCCGTTGGCGTTTCAGGATCGGGTAAAGTAATTGCCAGTGGCAATGCCAAGGAAATCAGGACAAACATCAGCGGCTCTGGTGAAGTGCTGGCTGCGAACTTGCAGGTAGACCGTTGTGAAGTTCGCATTTCCGGGTCTGGTGATGTGGAGGTAAATGTTAAGAGCGAACTGGATGCTACTATTTCCGGAAGCGGAAGCGTTTCGTACAAAGGCAATCCTACCCAGGTGAACACTCATTCATCGGGCAGCGGCAAAGTGAGAAAAATGTAATTTACTCAAGAGCAGATGACTCGGGTTGCGTCTACAAAAAATCATCAGAGACTAATCTGATATGGTCGGATGACTAAACCAAAAACATGGCAAGTCATTCGACCCCTTCAAACCGGGGATTAACATAATTATTTACGCTGGAGCCAAATCTGTAATTCAACCCAAACCAGGTGGCAAAATTATAAGCGGATGCCAACTGTCTCTTTCGCGTGAGTACATCATCCTTGCTGGCTTCACCTTTAGCCAGATTTACCTGATCCTGAACAATGGCTCCATACAGATCCACATTTATTGACAAGGCTCCGGTGAGCCGTATGTTGACCGCTGAATTAATACTGACATTATACATGTCCCAGTCATGGAAAAAATTGCGATATCTGACACCGCCTTCCACATAGCCCCACCGCTGGTTGTACTTTAATGATAATATTAATTTCTGCCCAAATAATACTTCGTTCTTTTTATCATAAAGTGTAGTGTCATAATAATGGTTATCACGAACATCTAACCCATAACGCAGCGCTATAAATTTGTTATTGAAACGCGAATAAGGGAACAAACTTCTTTCGATGCCTGTACTGAAATATAAACTTCCCTTAAAGTTGGCAAAGGTGCTATTGGTGAATGACGTCTCATAACCGTAGGTCCAGTTATTATTAATTCCACGCGCTATAAAGTGCCTGAAATTAAAATCTGAATTATCTACGATAGTTTTTACTACCCCACTATCCGAATCATATTTATAGGTTGAAACTTCCCTGCCTGCCGAAACCCTGAAACGAATTTTCAAATCCTCTGTCATTTTTGTAGCCTGCATATATCCAGAGGTGCGTAGGGTTTGATATAACTGATCCAGTCTCAGATTTCCATTTACGCCAAATATCTGCGTCCAGTAGCGCCATGGATCAGCCGGAGTTTGCTGTATGCCTTTCATAAGCTGGATTTCATCTTCTTCTACTTTGGTTACCATCTCAACTTGTGTAGCCATTAAACTTTTGGCAAGATAGGGAGCAAGACCAAGCTTAAGATATTGAAGCATAAAATCGCGCGTTTGCGTAGCCGCCTGATTGGGTGGAATTGAATACACAAGCGTATCGCGCATGGCAGAAAACCTGTGCTGACCAAAAAATGATATACTGATTCTTGCACCACCACCACCGGTTATCTGGCTGTTGATCAGAACGTGAACATCAGCTTCGTTCTGATTGAGTGAATAATCAACAATATTAATTTCTGACCGTATGTAATTAAAATCACACCTCATGCGGCAGTCAAGAAAAACTTTCAGCTTTGATGGCCGGACATCCTGAGCAACGGCAGTAAGCAAGGGCACCACAAAAACCACGAACAGCAAGAGAATTTGTGCGGCTAAAATCTTTGTTTTATTATTCTCCATAGATGAACATTTAACTATCCTTGTCTCTAAGGAATTTTCCTGCAAATACTATCTGTAAAATTAGGGCTATTTTCAGCGGTTCGCGTGCCGGTCATCACATTGTCAATCACTTACATTTGTTACAGAGCCAACATGATATAAAATAAAAAAGCCGTCCCTGATAATAAGGACGGCTTTACTTTTTACGTTGAAAAAAATCACATGTTCTTCACAATCTCATTACCAAATTCAGAGCACTTAAGCATAGTAGCCCCTTCCATCTGGCGATGGAAATCATACGTTACACGCTTGGTAGCGATAGCTTTTTCAAGGCCTTTGTTTATCAGGTCAGCGGCTTCCTGCCAACCCATGTATTCAAGCATCATCACACCAGAAAGAATCACCGAGCCTGGATTCACTTTATCCTGACCTGCATATTTCGGTGCCGTGCCATGCGTAGCTTCAAAAATTGCATGACCTGTGATGTAGTTGATGTTTGCACCGGGTGCAATACCAATGCCACCCACCTGGGCAGCAAGCGCATCACTAAGATAATCACCATTCAGATTCAAGGTAGCGATCACTTCAAAATCTTCAGGGCGGGTCAAGACTTGTTGAAGTGTAATGTCAGCAATTGAATCTTTGATCAACACTTTACCTTTTGCCAGCTCTGCCTTTTGTTCTGCATTGGCGGCTTCTTCTCCTTTTTCCTTTTTGGTTTTCTCCCACTGGTTCCAGGTGTATACTTTATCACCAAAGTAATCTTTGGCAACGGCATATCCCCAGTCGCGGAAAGCACCTTCGGTGTACTTCATGATGTTACCCTTGTGCACCAGCGTAACAGACTTTCTATTGAATTTAATGGCATAGGCAATGGCACTATGAATCAAACGCACACTGCCGCTGTAGCTCACCGGCTTAATGCCAATACCCACCTGCACATCGTTGTTCATATTCTCTGAACCAACCATCTTCCAGAATGACTCGGATTTTTCCTTTGTGTTGAAACGAATCTTATTGAATTCTTTTGGAAATTCTTTCGCTATGAAATCCAATACCTTCTGTGCTTCAGGTGTACCCGCGGCAAACTCAATACCTGCATAAATATCTTCCGTGTTCTCACGGAAGATTACCATATCAACAGCACCCGGATTTTTCACTGGTGACGGAACTCCCTGGTACCATCTGACAGGGCGAAGGCATACATACAAATCCAGAATCTGACGGAGTGCAACGTTTAACGAACGAATACCGCCACCTATAGGGGTGGTAAGTGGACCTTTGATACCTACCAGATATTCCCTGAAAGCGTCCAGGGTTTCATCAGGAAGCCAGTTGCCGGTTTTATTAAAAGCTTTTTCGCCTGCCAGTACTTCCTTCCAGTTTATTTTTTTCTTGCCACCATAGGCCTTTTCTACTGCTGCATCAAACACGTGCTTTGATGCAGGCCAGATATCCACTCCTGTTCCATCTCCTTCAATAAAAGGAATGGTAGGGTTATCGGGCACATTTAACTTTCCATTGGTGATGGTGATCCGCCCAGAGTCGGACAAGTTGTTCTGATCGCTCATTGTATTAAAAGATTATAATTGATAAGACTGTAAAACTGTGGCGAAATTAGAAATTATCGAGGTATTTAAAACTACCGCTAATATTTCTCCTGCTGATTCGGAAATTCGCGGGCTTTGATGTCGCTGATGTATTTCTGTACCGCTTCGGTTATGATTCCATGTAAATCGGCATATCTGCGCAAAAAACGTGGTTTAAATTCTTTATTAATTCCAAGCATATCCTGCATCACGAGTACCTGACCATCTACGTCTGGTCCGGCACCGATGCCAATCACTGGTATTTGCAACATGGAAGCTACTTTTTTGGCCAGTTCAGCTGGAATTTTCTCAAGCACCAGGGCAAAACAACCACATTCCTGAAGCAGTAAAGCATCTTCCATGAGCTTATTTGCTTCCGCCTCTTCCTTTGCCCGCACGGTGTACGTTCCGAATTTATAAATGGATTGAGGAGTCAGGCCAAGGTGGCCCATCACAGGTACACCGGCACTTAAAATGCGGAGGACTGAATCTTTGATCTCACTTCCACCTTCCAGTTTAACTGAGTGGGCACCTGATTCTTTCATTATGCGTATAGCCGACCGGAGGGCCTCGCCTGAACTGCCCTGATAATGACCGAATGGAATATCCACAACCACCAGCGCGCGCTTCACGGCTTTCACTACGGAGGTGGCATGATAAATCATTTGATCGAGGGTAATGGGCAAGGTAGTTTCATTTCCTGCCATTACATTGGAAGCAGAGTCACCAACGAGAATCACATCCATGCCTGCACCATCGATAATCCTGGCCATGCTGTAATCATAAGCGGTGAGCATGGAGATTTTCTCACCCCGATGCTTCATCTCCTGAAGCTGATGCGTGGTGATTTTCTTTATATCCTGTTGTTTGTAGGTTGACATTTTCAAATGGTAGATACTGGATGCCTCATCCTGGATTATAAATTTACTTGAGATTAACGGCCGCATTCTTTCCAAGCACTACTTCAACGTGATCGGTAAGCGTGGTCGCCAGTTCATAGCCTGTATAGGTAGGTGTAATCGGAAAGAGGGTATTGCTGCGATTCACCAGTACCGCAACCTCAATTTTTTTTACTTCGATATTCAAGAAGGGTTTCATGCCATAGGCCAACGTGCGCCCGGTATTCAAAACATCATCCACCAGCACAATGCATTTCTTTTTTATGGTTTTGCTTTCCGCATCGAGTGATACTTCACTTTGCTGTGGCGAGAATTTATCCAGCGATACCTTTACAAGATGAATTTTAACTGGTGATATCTTTCCCAGTTCGGCAGCGATCTGTTTTGCAAGTAAATATCCCTGGCCATCAATGCCGGCAATAACAATTATTTTTTCCTTGAAATTATTTTCAAGAATCTCATAAGCAATGCGTGTGATTTTTTGATTTACCTTAACGGCATCCAGTACGCGGTTCAATGTATCCGTTGCACTCATGGTATAGGAACTACTTTGCTGTCTTTAAAGGTGGATAGAATCACGGTGGTCTGCAGGTTATCCACCACTTCAATGTTCGTCACTTTTTCAAGCATCAGGTTTTGATAAGCCGGAATATCAGGGGCCACAATTTTCAAAATAAAATCAGCCTGGCCTGTTACATGATGACATTCAACCACTTCATCAATTTGCTGAATGGCGCTCATGAATTTGGCAATGTTTTCTTTATTATGTCCTTTCAGCGATGCCATGACAAAGGTAGAAACGCCAAGGCCTACACTGGCCAGATCAACAACGGCATGATAACTTTTTATAATTCCCGCATTCTCCAGTTTCTTTACCCGCTCCAGGGTTGGGGCCGGTGACAATCCGATTTCATGTGCAAGTTGTGCATTGGTAATGTTTGAATTGGCCTGCAGAATTTCTAAAATCTTGCGGTCGGTTGGGTCAAGTTTCGACTTCATCAAAAGATTAAGTAAAATTAGGTGAGTGAATATAGTAAAATTAAAATAAAATTCCGGCACGAACGCAGTAACCGGAAGAATATTCTTAATAGCTCAAATAGCTTTGAGTTGTGAGCCGCGAGCTTCGAGTGTACAGGGGTCAGACCACTTAAAGCGGCCTGACCCCTAAACCAAAACTAACGAGCCACGGAAAACTTGAAATTTTGTACCTGTCCATCAACAGTGTAAGAGACAAAATAAATTCCGGCAGCTAAAAGTGACACATCTACTTTTACCTGATTCAATCCTTTCAAGGTAGGAGAATACTGCCTGGTCATGACAGACTGCCCTGCCGAATTATAAATTATAACATCCATAGGTTCACTGCTATCATTGATCCATTCGAGGATAAGTTCATGGTCTGCAGGATTAGGATAGGGAATCAATGACACAAATGGCTCAGTTACATTCACACATTGCCGGTTGTCGAATAAATATTCGTCCGCATTCACCTTGATCTCCGCACAGGCAAAATCAAAAGCGATAGGTGCCATAGTATTGGCGAAGGTATAAACCAATGATTCACTGGGTTTGATCGGACCTGTGATCTTTTCGCTGATCAGTGTATTGCCGGGAATATCAAGATATATATCAGTATTTATCAAAGTAACGTTGCTCTTATTTTCAATCGTGACTACGGAACTCCAGGTATTGCTTTCCGGATTTTTTTCAAACCTGAAATCTGAAATGGCTGCATTGATTTGAGGCACTACCACACGGATCAGCTGGCTGTAACTATCCGTACATCCTATCGCATTGAAAGCCATGAGTTCTGCCATGTAATCGCCAAGCTCATTATAGGTGTGTGATGGAGAAAATTCCGTGCTGGAATTGCTGGCATCACCAAATTTCCAAAGGTACGTGGAGGCACCCAGCGAGGTGTTTGCAAAATCAACAGGGAAAGGAGGCGCACCTGCATCCATTGAAACTGTGAACTGAGCTTTGGGTGGTTCTATTATCCGAATTGTTCTCGTGAATGAATAGGTACATCCTGATTGTCGCGTGGAGTTTAATGTGACAAAATAATTTCCGGTGGAAGGAAAAACATGCTGTGCACCAGCGCCTGATGCAGCAGCCTGATTCGCAAAATTCCAGCTCCATGAAATAGCAGGATCATATCCGTCATTATTGAGTGACTGAAACGCTGATACTTTTGTTGCGCAGGTGCCTTGTGATGTAAAGTCAACGACAACCGGAACCGGAACGGTTACATTGCCTGAAATCTGATTGATGCAATCATTTGTTGCTGTGACGGTAAGCAAGGCATGGTGTGTATCTGCTGAATTAAAAATATGGATAGGATTTTTGGCTGAATAGGTACTGCCCTGAATAGTCCATAACCAGGACTTTATATCACCCGTGGACAGATCGGTAAACTGTGTTCCCTGATCGACACAGGCGGGGCCGAACGAATAATCTGCTTTGGGAGAAGGATAGATAGTGACCGTTTGTTGAGTTGAATTACTACACCCGTAATTCGTTGTCGTGGTCAGCGAGACTGAATAATCTCCATCAACTGCATAGGTATAGGTAGGATTTTTTTGAGATGATGTTCCACTTGACTGATCACCGAATGACCATGTCCACGAGGTAATGTTGCTGTCGGGCATCGGTGGGGTTGCATCATTGAATTGCGATGGAGAACCACTGCATGCAAAAGGGGGAAGATCGATGGTAAAGTTGGTCTGAGGAACAGAATAGATGGTAACGGGTTTTTTAACTGTGGTTACACAACCATTTGTTGCGATTGCGGAAAGGGAGACACTATAATTTCCGTAATCAGAAAACATCTCAGAAGGGTTTTCTTCAGTGCTTGTGTTACTGTTTGCAAAATCCCATTGAAAGCCAGTTATCAATCCGGACGATTGATTGGCGAACAGAATCGCTTCATCTTCACATTTACCTGTATAACTAAAATCTGCCACGGGGCCAGTTTGTACATTCAAAATGGATTGCGTCAGTTCACTTGAACAGCCCGGAATAGAAGTCTTTAATTTTACCTGTTGATCACCCACCGTATTAAAAGCATACCTGAAATCGCGGAATGTAGATTTCTGAACATCGTTGACAAACCATTCATAGGTGAGGTTGCCATCGAAGTTGTCAAGGGTGCTATTGGTGAAGGTGAATTCGTTGTTGGTGCATATGGGGCCGGTGGGAAGTGCGAAGGAGGCAGTGGGTTCAGAATAAATAGGCAACGTCTTTGCAATGTTAACAACACATTCGTTAATATCTGTTACACTAAGTTCTACTTGATAAAGTGAGGAAGCCGAATATTGATGAACCGGATTTGATACAACAGCAGTAGAATTGTCCCCAAAATCCCAACTCCATGATTTAAGTGTTTCAGTTGAGGCAACCGAAAAAGATATGGCAGACGAGATACATAAATTATCGTTTAAAATTTGAACCGTTGGTGCAGTGGAACCTGTAATTGAGAGTGCTTCTGAAGTCACGTCAACAAAATTATCATCTGATATGGCCATCAACTCAATAACGTTATCGCCTGAAGAATTAAAGTAAACATCAGAAGGCTCATAGTTTTCATCCCAGGTTTTAGATGCGCCACATGAATTATTTTCAAAACTCATCTGAGTAAAGCTAGAAGTGCCTGTAATTGTGCCCTGAATAATATTTTTACTTTTATATTTAAGGATATCAAAACCAATCACCCGTTGAAGGCTTGTGTTTGGCAACTCAGTTGGAGGGATTGATCCAGATAAGTCATGAAAATTAATAATTGAAAGACGACTGTTTTCGTTGGCTATAAAACCTAAATAATCCGAACCCTCTCTAACTATCTTAATATAATATGGTTTAAGGACTGAGGTAAAGTTGAGTGTTCCTTCAAATACCGGGGAACCTAATATGTTTGTTCCAAAATTATACTGCTGGATACCGTTGTTCAAAAATGATACAGTATGAACTATCCAGTTGCCATTAACTTTAATAACAGAAAACCCAAGTGGCAAACTTGCACCTGTCAATATGCCTGTAGAAGTAATATGTTCGGGGTTAATCGGATTATTAAATGAATCCCTAAAATTGACTCTCTTGATTGAGTTACCCGTATCAACTATAATCAGTAAAATTAAGTCCGATCCTTGTTTTACTATACTGACATCTCGCAATTTACTACCAATGACACCAAAAGTACCCATTCCAACTGCAGATGGTGTGTTCTTTAAATTAGTTCCAAAGTCGATCCTAACTATTTGACCAGTTGTGCTTTCCCCTTTTCCTAAAAACAAATACCAATTCCCATTATTATGAACTAAATCCATACCCTGAGGTGAAATCAGCAACCCGCCAGGGTTTCCCAAATCATATACAGTAGGATTAGAGCCTGGGTCAGTTCCAAATTCCAATCGAAATAGCCTATTAGTACTTCGACTTGCTAAAAAACCAAACCACTCATTACCAGACTTTACAGCTTTATAAGCCCAACCGTTTCCGAGGTTATTGATTGTAACAGGATTGTTTGTGTCTGGGGTCTCTGAAAATGTTTCAGGGCAAAAATCCCATAAGTACAAGGATGCATTAGTTGATGTGTTTTGAGCTTTTATTATTTCACCGCGACATACCGTATAGGTTTGTTCAGGAAAAATAAACGAAGCAGCGGGCTCTTGCGCTTCTGCAAAAGAATGGATTAACAGAATTAAGCAACAATAGCTAATCAGCTTTATCATTCCAGTAAGAAATATTCATAGGCCAATTTCAATTTTTCAAATGATCTTAGCTTTAAACCAATATCTGCAATACCAGGTCTAGTTTCAGGTCTTTTCGCTAGTACTACCAAATCATTGATCTTTTTTATAAACAAGGGGTGATTTATACTATCCGGTTCAAAAAGGACACCACCACCGCACTTCTCTACTAACCCAGACTTATCCCCAATTCCCATTGTCAATAAAACTGGCAGGCCATTGACCCAGTATTCGCCAACTTTAATTGGAGAAAGATATGCCTTGCTGGGACCAGGCTTATATGTAGCAAAAGCAAAATCACTTGCCGAGCAGTAGCTACTGACTTCAGTATGATCGACAGAATTAACGAAAATGCGGGATGAAGGCAAACTATATTTTATGATTTGCGCTGATATCCAGGAGTGATGTATCTTGGGTGTAAGAATTATTAGTCTGAAGTCTGAAAATTGATCGAAGAAAATCCTATAAAGTTTAAATGATTCTTCAGCTAAGTAAAGTCCACCGTATTTGCCTGCATACAACCCAACAAGTGCATCAGGCTTTATATCTAATTTTCTTCTGATTTCTATTCTATCTGCTTCGTTGAAAGAAAAATCCTTTACATTAATGACACATGGTACAACTTTTATTTTCTCAGGATTAACTAATTCTTCGATTAGCTGATTTTTATAATTTGTTGCTACAGGCATAAGACCGGCAGCGTACTTTTTTTGCTTATTCTCCCAATAGTGCTGGAGTAAGTAACGTAAGTCAAATTTAGTCCAGACTTCAGACTCAAGCATATAATCCGAATGAGGCTCAAAGGACTCAACAAAAAAAGGAGTTCTGTTCCTTTTCCATAACAGATATGCCAAAGCACCGGCTGGTGCACCACGAGCAATAACTTTAGTGATACGGTGTTTAGAACACAACCCCTCAAGTATTACAGGACCTCCCACAAAGTCATTTATTTTATAAATGATGTTATTACCAGATAGAATTGGATTGTATAAAATTGCTAATTCCTTAAAAATATCAGGCATTACTGGAGATAAAGTTTCTCTTTGAATATTAACGAATACTATTGTAACGGTAGGTTGCAATTCTCGCAATACGCGTAAGCTTGGATAGATAGTTGCTACGGTGAGTGGGTCACCTAAGTTCCAGTATCCGAGATATAAAATATTCATAACTATTTATAACTTCTCACTTAGCTAATCTAAATATCTTGTTCATCTCATGTGTTCTAAAATAATCAAGTGCCATAAACTTACGCCAAGTGAATTTAAAGATCATAAAATCCCTACCTGATAGCTCCTGCCAATTTTCAATTTCCTTTTCTATGTATCTATATCCCTCCTCCAGACCCTGTAAGTTTTTCATAGCTGAGCCTTGCGTGTTACGATAATGCAGTACCACCTCATCGACATATGTATATTCTCCTCCTAAACGAGACATGTCCATATAGAATAAAAGATCTTCCCCATGACTTAATCCTTTACGGAATCTATAAACTTGCTCTTGTTCCCTTCTAATCATCCACGTAAGTCCAAAAAAACTCTTTCCTGTAAGGCGCACTAAATCATTTAGTGGATTACCCAAGAAGTTTGGCTGCCACTCACTCCATGATTCAGTCATATTATAATTATACTTTAAAACTTTTCCGTCAACAAATCGTATTGCAGAGTTCCTTTGAAAGATCTCAACTCTGGAAAAAAGACTATTTGGAGGTAAAATATCATCCGCGTCCAAAAAGCAGAAAAAATCACCTTTCATTTTTTCTAATCCGACATTTCGGGCAACAGCAACGCCTGAGTTTCCCTGTTCAAAATATTGAATTCGATTATCCGAGTATGATAATATTATTTCCTTAGACCGATCATTACTGCCATCATTAACAATAAGTAATTCCCAATCAGTATAGATTTGATTAAGGACAGACTGAATACATTGGTCCAAATATGACTGAGCATTATAAACAGGTGTAATAATTGTTACCATCAATGTGACCCGTTATACAAATTTAGTCTTAAGCTCCAGAAACGGACGCTCGATAAAATTATAGGAAAGAAAAGCTATAAACACACTCAATGACAAAATTAAGAATTGTACGATTACGTAATAACTCTGAATAAAATCAAGGTTAAAATGTTTTAGTAAATATGAAACTATATAAATAACAATCATATGATATGAATACAACCCATATGATATAGTCCCAAGAAAATCAAGCACCCTATTATCCGGCTGAAAAATAGCCTTATTGTTAACACCAGCATTTAAAATAAGGACTCCGAAAAAAAAAGCTTTTAATTCAATCTCAATAGAGTATATCAAACTAATGCTAAAGATCGATGAAAATAGTATAAAAGTAAAAGAAATAGTATTCAACCAATTACTATATAATAGTCGTTTGAAGATATTCTTTGAATGAAAATAAGCAAATAAACCACCAAATGCCATGCAATTAATCCTTGTCAAATAAACGAACGCATATTCACCACCTTGCCGATCAACATGCCATAATAGAATTTTTAACAAAAAATATATTATTATAACACCAATTAAAGTTCTTAGTAAATATTTAGAGTTATTAACAATCAACGGCCATATTGCATAAAACTGTTCCTCTACGCCTACAGACCACAACGGAACTATCGATCGGATTACATATCCCAATGAATACGCAACGTTTGCTCCAAAGAAAATATAAAGCAAAACGGCAATCTTTATGTTTTCCGGTTTAGAAACAATGCCCAATTGGATTAAGGCAAGTGAAATAGCAAAAGCAATATAGTATACGGGCCAAATTCTCAAGATTCTTCTCATGTAGAAGCTCCTTATATTTATTCTCCCAAATTTCTCTCTCTCATTCAGGAGTAAAAAGGTTATCAAAAATCCACTCAGAACAAAAAATACTGTTACGGCATCATCTGCCAATTGAGTTTTATAAATGCCAATAGAATCATACTTAAACAAATAATGAAATTGATCAATATGAGATAATATCACAATCAAAGCTGCCAACCCACGTATAGAGGTTAATCCACGAAATTGAACCCGTTCGCTTATTATATTCCCACTTTTAATATTATTCAAGTATTGCTTCTGTGTTTATAAATTAATACATGTTATCTATTTTTATACCTTTATTTCATTACAGAATTAAAATATGTTGTATGGCTTATTATTTATCTGCAATAATATTATGAATGAAAGAATACACTATTGCATCTAAATCTTTCCCTTCAAAATGGTCATAAATTCAGCATAATTATTTGGAATTCTGAATTTATCTATAAAATCCAAATCGGGCTTTAAGAACATATTCGTAAATACGTTCATCAATTTTGAAGCACTCCCATCAATATCATCAGGATTTAAAATCACACTGAGACCCGACCTTTCCAATACATCTTTCTGCTCTCCTTCGCACACCACACCGATAATCGGCTTTTTATAGGAAAAGTATTCAAAAGTTTTGCCTGCCACGCTATAATCTCTCCCCTCTTTTACTTTGGCAGAGGTGATTAGAAAATAATTAGCCTTGTCTAACTCATCATCAATTTGTTCTTTGCTTAAAAACCCAAGATGGACAATCTGACTTTGCAAACCTGAATTCTCTACCATAGCGTCAAACCAATCCGGTTTTTTACCGGCAAACCGTACCGTGATTTTTGCACCTAACTCAGGATATATTCTGACGATTTGTTTTAAAATCTTAAAAAAACAAAATGGAGAACGATATTTCCATTTTTCCACTCTAGGAACATATTGTAAATATTGATATGGTCGCTTTTGGTACCACTTCGCATGAATCAAACGATCACTATCAGGATTGAAATAAAAACTTCCTGAATAGAAAATTTGTATAGTTTCGTTTTTTACCGGAATAGATTCATGATACCGTTTAAATCCATTTGCCATATAAATAAATTTTTCCGGTTGTAAATCAGAATGGAGGTTGAGCCAATCAATTTTTTGCTGTTCACTGGTATACGTTATATATGTTGCATGTCTCAATGCCTCACCTTCAATGTTAAGAACTCCACGATAATGAAAATAGGTAGCATAGGGGGCTGTCACCCATTGACTCCATGCATCGCGCATATCCAGGATTAACGGAACTTTAATTTTTTTTGAGACATGTACGCCAAGTAGGGCAAGGCTAAATGGAGGACAGGTGAACAATATATAATCAAACTGAACCTTCGCATGTTCCTTTATAATAACTCTTTCTAATTCATCTCGCCATCTTGCTCCTGTGGTATCCACAAGATTGAAATAATAGGATTGAAAAATTCCTTGTGAAAAAGACCTCTTTAAATCAGTTCTTATAATATTACAGCCCTCTTTAAAATCATTCTCTATTTCATAGTTCAATGACGAAGACGGATAGTTGGTTTCGTTTAATGTAAAAACCGTCACATCAATATTATGACTTTTTAAAAACTCCGTTAAAAAGTAGGGTCGCTGCGAGCCGCCAGAATTCAAAGGCGGAAAGTCATAGGCAATTATTGCAATTCTCATGAATTACCACGGATTAAAGAGTCATAAAACGTAATTACCTTTTCCATTTCTTTGAAAAAATTTGCCTTCTCCATCACAGTAGTATACGCACTTTCTACATATGTCATTGCGAATTCCCTGTCGGTCAAAAGAGTTGTCATTAAACCCGCCAACTCCGTAGAATCCCAATTTCTTAGCGTAAATGTTGTATCCTTAAATAACTCCTGATCGTAATTCAGTGGAGGCAAAATTAAAGGAATCTTAAGCATCATCGCCTCCATCGCTGACACCGGACTTCCATCCGATAATGGTGTCATTACCACCAATGAAGAATTTTTATATAGGGTAGACATTTCCGAGGAAGTAATTGAATTTAAAAAAGTCCACCGAATATTCTTTTTACTTTCTTCCATCAAAGAAGCTATTTTTGACACATAAGATTGATCAGATGAGTCTCTGTTGAGAAAAACAAATGAATACTCTTTAAGAACTTGATCAGAAAGTTTATTTATTGCATCGATGGCAAATTCATGATTATAAACAGGTCGCTGACTTCTTGGAAAAAAAACATATTTACCTTTAGTCAATTTATTTAAAATTTCTGAGTCAGATTTTATGAATTGGTTAAAAGGAATTGATCCCGTTCTTAAAAAATAAATCTCTTTATTTAGCTCAAATCCAGATTTCAGTTTATCAATTTGGTCCTGGGATGCGCATGTAACAATGTCTGCATTTAGGAACGCTTTTTTATAAAGAAAGAAAAGAATCCTGTTAATAAATCCCCTTCTTTTTAAAACAAGATTTAAACCGATATTAACATCAGAACCGAGTGTCGATAGTATTATTGGAATCCTGAAAAGAATTTTAAAAATTGCCCACAATGCGTTTGGATCTATGTATATAACATGAATCAGGTCTATTTGCTTCTGCTTCACAATTGTTCTTATATAAAGGAGATCACTTATAGTTTTTCTAAAATTCCTAATTGAGAAATTCCTAATAGGATTTAAGACAGTGACATTTAAAGATCTTAATTCAAGAATTTCACCATCTGTAAGTTGCTGGAAGTTTTCACCTATAGATACTACAAAACATTCAATATTTTTCTGCTTAGAGAGATAAAGTATCCATTTTTTATCATGGCTGTAACCTACCAGATTTGCAAAGAATAAAACTCGCATTAGTTGACTTTAGGTAATCTATCTTCAATACTAAATTCAAAAAGATCCTTATTCGCCAGAATTTTTTCCATACTCCAATCCCACCATTTAAGATTTTCGACTTGTTCAATAATCTCAGGGGAAAATCTATACTTTAATACCCTGGCAGGATTGCCACCCACGATAGCGTATGGTGGTACGTTTGTTGTAACAACAGAACCAGCTCCAATTACCGCTCCATTTCCAATTGTAACTCCCGACAATACGTTAACGTGAGCTCCGATCCAGACATCATTACATATAACTATTGATCCTTTGGATGCTAAATCAGAATCAACCCTGTGATTGAAGATATTTGATGAAAAATGATAGGTGCTTAACCTTGCGGTTTTATGATTTGATTCCTGAATACTGACATACCTTGCAAGTGAACAAAACTTTCCAATTGTAATAGGGTGTAAACTTGAAATAATACAAGTTCCTGGACCCCAAATTGACGAATTCTCATCTATTTTTACATTGCCATGAACATATGACTGATAGATTTTGCAACCCTTGTTAACAGTGACATCTCCTATAATCTCAACTCCAGAGAGATAAGCCAAAGGGCTAATACTGGCGCATGAATCAATCCTATTCTGTTCAGCTATTCTTTTCTTAAATCGAAAGAAAATATAATCAAACATAGATTTCATCATAAAATATTTTTTAATTAATAATTATCTCAATTCACGATAGAGCTTATAAGATAACTCCGCAATATTACCCCAGGACAATTCTTGCCGCGCAAATTTATAAGCGGATTCACCTATTTGAATCCGTACTTCAGGATTATTCAGAAAATACAAAATCCTTTCTGCAATTTGCTCAGATGAACGTGGCTCAACTAAAAATCCAGTTACCCCATCGATTACTACTTCTGGAAGTCCTCCGACATTGGATGCAATTACCGGTTTACTATATGCATAGGCTACTGGTATCACACCGCTTTGGGTCGCTTGAATATATGGTAATACTACCAATGCCGCCTGTTGGAATAATTGTCCAGCGTCATCAAGGGAAATTTGATTATTAATGATCACAAATTTTTCTTTAAACATAATCCTGTCTGTGTATTGATTCAAGTCATCTCCAACACCACCAATAATAAATCTGACATCCTGATTTTCCCGACACACAATATTCGCTGCCTCTATAAAATATTCCAACCCCTTATAAGGCCAGATTCGTCCAAAAAAAAGGATAGTATTATTTTCTACTGGAGGCCATTTTGTCTGAAATTTCTTATAAATTTCAAAATTCCCATGAGGGATTTTCACAACCCTCTTTGCCGAAATTTTATAAGACTTGACGAGTGTCGATATTAAAGCATCCGCGTGAACTATATATTTCCCGGTGAAGTACCTTCCAATAAATTTTACCCAAGAATCATTCACGGCATGTGACAACCGATCTCCTTCATGTTTGACTGGGTCATGAATTGTATTTACAACTTTTGTTCTGACGGGTTTAAAAAAAAATATCCAGTAAAACAATCTATGACCGTTCGCTTGAATATGAAGAATTTCAGGTTTGTATTGCCATAGCTTTTGAAGAATTGTAAAAAGCATCCTAAAATTATCCCGTATACTTTTATGCAAAATGAGTTTATACGGCTCAAACTTTACCTTTGAGCTAATCAATTCTCTGTGTCTTTCCGTAAATCTGTGATTATCTGGAATCATAAGAATGACTTCACATCGTTCTGCAAGTGAGTTGGATAGCTCAATCATATATTCCGGCCACTGTGTGGAAAAAAGGAATACCTTCATACCTTTCTTTTAATAAGCTCCAAAACCTTGCTTATGACCGCTATTCCTTCCTAAGTAATACCTTGGGGGTTCATAATGATGCACTGCCGTGAAAGGTTTTTCAAACAGTTCTAAATTCTGATCATTCCTTACAAAGAAGGCATTACAACCGGCAAAATCACAGCAAACAAGTTCATAACCTTTTTTCTTACCCAGGATTTCAAGTGCTTTTAAGGATGCCCCAAAATAACTGGTCTGATCCCAGACATGATTTTCATTGTAAGCCATTACCCAGGAAACACCAGGTGGGAAAGTAGCGTTATACTCAACGCAGACAACCCTTGGAGAATAGTTTTCAATTGCCTCCCAGATCCAGTAATCATTACCATCTAAATCAATTGAGAGAAAATCAAAATCGGCTGGCACATTGTTCTTTAAAAATATTTGCTCAATATTATTTCTTGTAATCCAGCTTTGGGTATGTGTTAATTTCTTTTGATTAATTAAGAATTTAAATTTTTCAGATATAAATTTCGCACCTTCATCACTACCCCCGATCCACAATCCTTTCCAATCATTAATCAATAAAAAGGTAGAATTATTTTTTACTCCATGAACACCAAATTCAACAAAGAATTTATTAGTAAACCCTATTCTGTTAAAAATCTCTTCAATAATTCCATCCTCCCCGTTTTGCGTATAGACACTTCTGTGGAAATGTGTTAACTTCTTTGATTTTAGATAAGTCTCATTGTTAAATAGGTTATCCTTTAGAAACATTTCGACCAACAAACCCTCACTAAGTTCCCTGATTCGTGTAATATCGTCATGGATGCCTTTTAGAGGCGTGGTGCCAAGTAAGGATGAAATTTTTCTGGTGATTAAGTTGACTAACGCTCTCATTTATTTTATCGAAACGCGGTAATGATGCCTATCCTGTCATTCCCTCTCATTTGAACTTTAAAGTTATTCGAAATTAAAATATCACTAATAGGTTTTGGGGATTTTTGATGCCATTCGATAATAAACCCAAAAATCTGATCAGGTATATTGCCATGTTGCAGGTTTTCAAAAATTTCAAACTCAGCGCCTTCACAGTCCATTTTTATAAAATATGACTCCACTGGATTACTACTGATCACATCATCTATAATCTCCCTTGCTTTTCTTAACTCAATCTCTTCATTTCCCTTCTCGTCATTATACATTGAATTCTTACCCTTTAAGTCTGATGAAAAATGAAGGATTCGTTTTTCAAATTCATTACCAAGACCGAAATTGAAAGAAGATATCTTTGAAGCCAGCGAAGGATTGAGTAAAAAATTCTTCTGTGCATCAATAATTGTTGGCTTGAATGGCTCATAACCATAAATTTTTATCACACGAGGATTATTGGCAAAAAATAAACTTGTGAAGCCCACATTCATACCAATGTCAAGTACGTTAAATTTTTCCTTAACTGAAATCGAGTAACATCCTTCAAAAAAAACTTCGTGAATGATATAGATTTCCTCAGCGGTGGTAACCCGCAGTTTAATATTATCAATGATGTAAATTAAATCATTTGCGTTAAGCTCAAATCGTCCTCTGCCCATTAATAAGGCAATAAATAAATCAATACGATCAACAATAAACGAATGGTACTGTCTGCTTAAATTTAAGTCACAATCCTTAATTGAAAACAGTGATTTGTCCAACCAGATTATTTGCTCAAACCTGTTTATCTCTGCAACCTTCTTTTCAAATGAATCAGTCGCGGTATGAAACTTCCATTTTTGGTTTTGGCGATATATAAAATTGGAAAAACTCATTAGCTTGAATAGATCATATGATCGGTATAAATAAAAGTTTGTGATTTCGGAATGGATTTTCCTGTATTGAAAAAATCTCCCTCCTCAACATCAAAAGAAAAAGCCTGATGAATATAATCCTCAACATTACCATTCCATGTGGAGAAGAATGTGAGATAATAAGTACCTTCTCCAAAGAGAAATTTTGGAATACTTAAATAAACTTTATCAAATTCAGTACCAAGCTTACTTTGCACTACATCTGAGCTGAACCAACCCACACGAACATCCTGATCCGTATCAATAGCAAAATCAATTCTGAAACTTCCTTCGGAAGTATAAATTATTTTATCAAAGAGAATCTCAAATATCAATTCATTTCCTGTCCGGGCTATCATGATGGGCTCAACGTTTCCATTGAGTAATTTTATCGCCTTTACCTTAAAGCGACCACTTCCCTTTCTCAGGTCCAGATTGGATAAGCTATTTGTCTCTCTTGTGCTTTTATTATAGGTTATATAGGAATGTATTATTGAATCCGCGCTATCCATTTTTATCAGGCTCCCATCTCGTAATAAAATAGCCTTTTCACAAAGCTGGCTCACAGCAGCTAAATTATGACTCACAAAAAGTATTGTTCTACCCTCGCTTTTACTCACCTCATCCATCTTACCCAGACACTTCTTCTGAAACTCAGCATCGCCTACAGCGAGCACTTCATCAATAATGAGAATCTCCGGCTCCAGGTGCGCAGCCACCGAAAATGCCAGGCGCACCTTCATGCCACTGCTGTAATGCTTAACCGGTGTGTCCAGAAATTTCTCCACTCCACTAAAGGCAACGATCTCATCAAACTTTGCTTTAATCTCTTTGCGCTTCATCCCCAGGATGGTGCCATTCAGGTATATATTTTCACGGCCGGTTAATTCAGCATGAAAACCTGTGCCCACTTCCAGCAGCGAAGATACCCTGCCGTTAATTTCAAACCGGCCGGTAGAAGGATCGGTGATGCGGCTCAATATTTTAAGTAACGTGCTCTTGCCTGCTCCATTGCGACCAATGATTCCTACCGCTTCACCACGTTTGATTTCAAACGAAATATCCTTCAATGCCCAGAATTCTTCATGGCTGGATGCCCGTGCACCAAACAGATTTGAAAATTTTTCCGAAAGGGAACTGCGCAGATCTCCGGATTTTTGATGGGCAATGCTGAATTTCTTGCCCAGGCCTTCTACTTTTATCGCCACCTCACTCATACAATATCAGCCATTATGCGCTCCACTTTTTTAAAATACACCAGGCTGGAAATAAATAACAGCACTACCATTACAAATGAAATATAGGACAATGCATGCGGAGGATTGCCGCCCAGAATAGACCAGCGAAAACCCTCCACGACTCCTGCCATCGGATTGAGGTAATACAGAGTATTCGCCCAGGCAGGTAAATTGGAAGTAATCACAGAAGCCGGATAAGCGATAGGCGTTGCATACAGACCAAACTGAACCATAAAAGGAACCACATGTTGGAAGTCGCGATAGCGGATAGTGAGTGCACTCAGCCATATACCCACCGAAAGGGCAGAAAGAACAGCGAGCAGCATGAAAACCGGTAAGTAGATGATGGTTGGGGATGGTGCAATTCTGTAAAATATCATCAGGATGGCAAGCATTATTAACGCAATGGCAAAATCAACAAAACCCACCAGCGCCTTGGAGAGTGGAATGATCAATCGCGGGAAATAAATCTTCTTCACCATCTCCTGGGCGCCAATGATGGAGTTACCCGATTGATTTAACACAAATGAAAAGTATGTCCAGCTCGCAAGGCCGGCAATGGCATATACCGGGTATGGGATTGGGCCGGTATCGATTCTGATTGCCCTGCCAAACACCAGAATGAAAATGAGCAGGGTTGCCGCTGGCTGAACAAATGCCCACAACAACCCCAGAAAGGTCTGGGCGTAGCGAATGCGTAAATCACGATAGGCAAGAATTAAAAACAGATCGCGGTATTCCAGCAACTCCCTGAGATTAATTGAAAATTTACCTTTATTCGCGTCTACAACAACCCGGTGCATTTGAAAAGAATTATCATTTTTTGTCCCTACCCAATTGATCAGGCCCCGTCACAGCGATTCCGCTTTGAACAATATCTTACCCAATTGAAACAAAAGGATTTCAAAATTACGTTTTTGCCGCTCTATAATCAATCCACCTGGCTATCTCTTTATCAAAAGGGAAACCGAATTGGCAAATTCATCAACATCAGTGGCGCTTTCATCAGGCGGGTAACGAAAAGCTGTACCGCCCTTACGGGTGATTTTGTTTTTATCCATCGCGAGATCTTACCGGTTGGCCCTCCCATTATGGAATGGGTGATTTCAAAAGTCTTCAGAAAAAAAATTATCTACGATTTCGATGATGCCATCTGGCTTACGGACAATATCCATGAAAACCGGTTTGAAAAAATGCTGCGATGGAGAAGCAAAGTGGCCTCCATTTGTGCGTGGAGTTATAAGGTAAGCGTGGGGAATGACTACCTCGCTGATTATGCAGCCAGATTCAGCAAAAATGTAGTCGTGATCCCCACTACAATCGATACGGAAAGCATGCATAATCCTGCGCGTTTTCAGAAAAAACCAACTGCACCGGGCGATGCCAATGAAATTACTATCGGCTGGACCGGCTCTCATTCAACCTTAAAATATCTGAAAGAACTTGAGACTGTTTTACAGGAGGTGGAAAATAAATATCCGAATGTTGCCTTTCTGGTAATAGCGGATCGGGCACCGGATTTAACCTTGAAAAAACTGATTTTCAAAAAATGGACGAAAGAATCTGAAATTGAAGATTTGAATCAGATTGACATTGGCATCATGCCCTTGCCCGATGATGAATGGGCAAAAGGTAAATGCGGGTTTAAAGCGCTGCAATATATGGCCCTTGAAATACCCTGCCTCGCGTCTCCGGTGGGTGTTAACACAACGATCATTCAACATGGAGTAAATGGATTTTTATGCAATACTCCGGAAGAGTGGATGAAATGCTTTGATGCATTGATCAGTAATGAACTTTACCGCAGGCAAATCGGACAACAGGGCCGCATTACCGTAGAGAGGACCTATTCTGTTCGCTCCAACGCCTCAGCTTTTTTATCACTGTTCAGGTAATGAAATAAGAATCCCAGCCCCATTGCATAAAAAGGAAGTAAGGGAATTTTATAGCGGGACAGCGTTCCAAAATTAAAGGTGGACACTCCCACCGCAAAGGCAAAGACAACTGAAAACCCAAGACAAAGAATGACTTCAGGTTTTTGCAGGTAGTAAAAGATTCGCAGACCTGACCGAAAGACTACATGTAAGGTGAGCAGTAAAAAAACCAGGCTCTCCAGGGCTGACAACACCATCAGTGGATTTCTAATCTCCCAGATGTATGGCCGAAAGAGACTTACGTTAACCGCTGCCGGGGCTAACCGGATCATGCTTTGCCAGGAGCCATCCAATTCGCCAAGTGTATAGCCAGCGCCCTCCCCCGTTCTGGCACCCCAGCCATAACGGATATCATAAGCTGTTAATTGTGCGGTCTTTGCCAGTTTATCTACATTATATCGGGCATCATCCTCCCCGATTTTTGATGTCGCATAAAAAGTTACGAGGAGTACAGGTACAATAGCGATGGGTACAAATAAAATCTTAAAAATCCGCGACCTGATTACGGAGATCATTCGGGTGAATATCCACAACATCATTACCGGTGCAAAAGAAAGAAGAATGTATTTCTTGATTGAAAAGATTATCCAGCCTGAAAAAATCAGGAGAACAATATTCCAAAAGTTTATACTTCGGTCAACAACAATTTTAACCATGCAGTATAAAACTACCCCCAGTGCCGCCAGTGTGATGGTGTCCTTGAAAATGCCGGAACCCCAAAAGAAAACGGATGGAATAAAAAGGCACGATACAGCAGCCCACAGGTGTAATTCTGGCGCTAACTTGTAAAAGGCTGAAAACATTAACCAGGCACCCGTAAAAGCAAGCAATGCAAAAAGCACTGCCGTTCCGGAATAGGCAGAGAACGTAAACAAGTCAAAAAAAGCGGCAATCCGTACTACAAAAAAAGACTGTGGATCACGGTAATACCAGATTTCACTGGAATATTGATAGGTGCCTGAAACATGGGAGCCATCAGAAAACAGGAGATCTAATCCTATTGATATGTCATCAGCGAAAGCTTCCCAGATATGTCTGCTGCCATGGGTGTGATAGTTAAATGTATCGCCACCATTATAATAAAACTGATAAATGAATCCGACCGCCAATGCACCGATAATTTTAACCGTTAATGCCGGAAAGAAATATCGTCTGTTTATAGAATCTGTGAAATAGGGCCTGATCACATACGCCAACATGTAAATGACAATGAGCAATAAAGGGGTTACAACAAGATCGCGGAGCTCCACAAATTATAGTATCGGTAATTCTGCACGAAGATAATTATTAATCCAATCTGCTCTTTTCAGATTCTTCAGTCATTCATATTGCCTGGAAAACAGTCAGCCACAAATTCACAGTTTAAATGCAATCATTGAATAGCTGTCAACTTCTTATCATCTAATCTCCTTTCTACAGATTCTTAATGATTTCGTTCAGCATAGCTATTCAGATCAAGTCAAAATACCCAACCATCAATTCAATCAGTAAATCTGTGGATTCCATTATATAACCCAACCATTGAACCGAAACCTATCAACCGGTGACCGGAAACTGGCAACCGGAGACCCCCTGCAACCAACCTAATCCCCCTTCTCCAGGTTCTTTAGCCTCTTCTTCGCGTCTTTGTAGGCCTCATCCTTTCGCTTCGATTTTTTCTTCACATCTTTAAAGTAGCGCTTGGCCTCGGCCTTATTGCCCAGCTTATAGTTGATTTCACCAAGGGCAATCAACGAAAACAAATAATACCCAGACTCGGTAGCTCCAATCTCCTCAGCATACTTCACCGCCAGCAGATAGTATTTTTTCGCATCTTCCAGCCTCCTCTGCGATTCATAAAATTGTCCCAGAAAAAATGCTGCATACCGGCCGCTGGTGGCTTCATATCCTACCTGGGCGCTGTCTACCCTCTCCAGTATTTTTTTGGATTGGCGCTCCATTTCCGGAAACATTCCCCGGGCATACAGCATTCTGGCATAATACCGATGGAAGTAAGGATTATCGGGATAAGTAGGTATAGAGATATTCGGAAAGTTGAAAAGCCCTGATCTGATCATTTTCATAGCTATTCAAAATACGCATGAGCCACACCATGGCTTCGGTGCGCGTGTAAAAAGCATTGTATGAAACTTCCTTTAACTGCTTCAGTCCCAGTTGCTTATCTCCCTTTCGAAAGAACCACATGATGGGTTTCAGCGAAGGATAATTTTCAGGCACCCACACCGAAAAATAGTTGTACAAGCGCATCACCAAATAATAACTCCGGACTTAGTTCTGCCTTCTCGCGGCATATCTCCATATAGTTCAAGGCAGCCTTTCCCTCCACGGCCGACTTAGTCCAGTTTTTCCGTTCCTCATCAGAATAAAGCCTGCCTTTAAAACCATGGGCTGCCGCCAGAAAAAAAGCACCCTCAATTTTATATTCCGGATATTCCTCAAAAAGATTTTCCGCCACGAAAATGGTACTGTCCATATAGGCCAAAAACCGATCATCATATCTAGTCTCCTTTGTATTGGGCATAATCTTCCACCACTCGCTGAGCCCAAGAAGAAAATAGGGAAGCGGATGCCATGGATACTTTTGCTTAAACCAGCGAAACTGTCGCTCTGCCTTCTCAAATTTGAAATTGTACAAATCATTCAGCGCCTCGCTGATTTCGATTTGCATACGTCACGTTGTTGATTAATATAATGGTGGTGTCCTTTTTGACCTTCTTCTGTGCGAAGGCCGATACCCGAACTTAACATCATAGCCAGTATGAGGCAGTCCGTAAAATTTATTTACACCAAAGAATCGTTTTCTCATTTCCAATTTCAAATAAACAAAAACTTACCTTCGCATCTGCTACACAAAACAGACCATGCAACACGAAAAGGAACAAAGTTCACTCATTTGCTGCAGATAAGAAACTGACATTCATCATCCTTTGTTTGCTTTCTATTCTTTTATTATTCGTCAAGAAATCATTTATAGAAAACGAAACGGCTGCATTTGAGTTCCTTCAAGACCGGCCCGAAGGGGCCATTTTACAGATGATCAGCGCCCTTCAGTTTTTTTCTATCCCGTTTATTTACCTGTGGAAATTTACGGTGATCGGTTTTGTGCTCTGGGTGGGTTGCTTCATGTTTGGCTTCCGCATCACTTTCAGCCAATGCTGGAGTGTGGTAATGGCAGCAGAGTTTATTTTCCTGATTCCGGAAGTCTTGAAAATCGGTTGGTTCATGTTTTTTCAGACGGATCCGACCTTACCAGAAATCAGGGCCTTCTATCCTTTTTCCCTGATGAATTTCTTTGATTACACCGAAGTCGCAAAGCGATATGCCTATCCCCTGAGGGCCATCAGCGTATTTGAGATTTTTTATGTGCTGATCATGGTAAACGGTGTACACTTTTATGCAAAACGGGAGAAAAAAGCGGCCTGGTGGATTGTTTCAACTTCCTACATCCTGATTTTCATTTTATGGCTCATTTTCTATGTGATCGTTTATAAATAGTAGGCAGTAGGCAGATCATCGCGAGAATTTAATTATAGAACTTTCTGTTACCAACCTTCATCTAAGCAAGATCATGATCGTTTGGCAATCATTGCCTACTGAAGACTGCCAACTGCCTACTTTTAATTCTTACGTATAGACTAATTTTTCCCTATTTTCGCCCCTTAAATTCAAAGGAAAGCATGAATTTTCAGAAATCAAATAATATCACAGGTTGGTTAGTATTTGCGGTGGCCCTGATCACCTATTGGCTCACCATGGAGGAAACAGCAAGCTATTGGGATTGTGGCGAATTCATCGCGGTTTCCTACAAACTTCAGGTTCCACACCCTCCTGGCGCACCTCTTTTTCTTTTGATGGGAAGGATTTTCTCGTTCCTCGCCATGGGCGATGTAACCAAAGTGGCTTACTGGATCAATTTCATGAGTGTGCTGGCGAGTGCTTTTACCATTCTTTTCCTTTTCTGGTCTATTACGCTTTTCGGCCGCAAAATGATGGGCCTTTCCAAAGATTCTGAAATAACCACCGATCAAACCTGGGTGCTGATGGGTGCAGGATTGGTGGGTGCCCTTGCCTATACCTTTTCTGATTCATTCTGGTTTTCTGCCGTAGAGGCAGAAGTGTATGCCATGTCATCATTCTTCACCGCATTTGTGGTGTGGGGAATATTGAAATGGGATGTGATTGAAGACGAAAGCAAAGCCAATCGCTGGATATTGCTGATGTTCTATATGATGGGTCTCTCCATAGGTGTTCACTTGCTTAACCTGGTGACCTTGCCGGCTCTCGGCATTGATTTATTATTTCAAAAAATTCAAACCTACTACCTGGGGTATCATTGCCACGCTCGCAGTGAGTGTTGGTCTGGTGTTATTCATCAATGATTTTATTGTTCCCGGTTTGCCAACCATTGCCGGCTATTTCGAAGTTTTCTTTGTGAATACACTTGGATTTTTCTTTGGATCAGGCGCCATGGTCTTTTTTATGATATTACTTGCTGCCTTGGTGTATGGCATCTATTACACGCAAAAGAACAACAAACCCGTTTTGAATACATTCATTCTGGCAACCACCTTCATTTTGATCGGATACTCTTCCTACACCATGGTAATCATCCGCTCCAATTACGATACACTCATCAACGAAAACGCACCCAAAGATGTAATGAGTTTTATCCGCTACCTGAAGCGTGAACAATACGGAAGTCGTCCTTTATTATTTGGTCAGTACTTTACAGCACGCCCGATCGATGTAAAGTATGGTGCCGCAGAATACACCAAGGGAAAAGACAAATACGAAATTGCATCGCGTAAGTTCAGCTATGTCTATGAACCAGGACAGGAAACGATTTTGCCCCGCGTCTGGAATTCCGATCACAAAGAGACATACATGAATATTCTGGGCCTTGCCGAAGGTCAGAAGCCTTCCTTTGGACAGAACCTTTACTTTATGTTCAAACATCAGATTGGTACCATGTATATGCGATACTTCATGTGGAATTTTGCCGGGAGAGAAAGCGATGAGCAAGGTGCTGACTGGCTGAGTCCGCTTGATGCCGCGAAAAAAAGTGCCGGATGTAATTGGCCAGCAACAAAGGCAGAAATAATTTCTTTATGATTCCCTTTATCCTGGGGTTGATAGGCATGTTTTATCAATTCGTAAAAGACACTAAAAACTTTTCGGTGGTTGCCCTGCTCTTTGTGATGCTGGGAGTGGCCATTGTCGTCTATTTGAACTCACCTCCTACCGAACCAAGAGAACGCGACTATATCTATGCCGGATCATACTATGCATTTGCTTTCTGGATTGGGCTCGCCATTATTGGCATGGCAGAATTACTGAAAGGTATAATCAAGAACGGAAAGATTGCAGCCATCGCGGCAACATTGATTGGCCTGAGTGCGCCTGCCATCATGGCTGCCGAAGGATGGGATGACCACAACCGCGCCAACCGCTTCTTCTCTGTTGATTCAGCGGCCAACTACCTCAACTCCTGCGAACAAAATGCAGTCATTTATCACCGGTGGCGATAACGACACTTTCCCGCTCTGGTATGCCCAGGAAGTGGAAGGCATACGCACCGATATGCGCGTGGTGGTGTTGAGTTACTATAACACCGACTGGTATATTGAACAAACCATGCGCAAAGCCTATGAGTCAGAACCTATTCCTTATACGCTTTCAACGAAACAGTATAAACAAGGTGGGCTAAATGACTACCTGCCGTTTGCAGATCTGAAGATAAAAAGCCTTGACGCCAGACAATTCATTGAACTGATATCGAAAGATTACGCCCAGTTACGTGATGGTGACCGAAATATTGTGCCAAGCAAAGTATTCACACTTACCATCAATAAAGATGAACTAAGGGCCAAAGGCCTTATTCCAAAACAATTTGACAGCCTGCTGGTAGATCAAATGGAAATCAGATTACTACGTGGAGCTCTCGAGAAAAAAGATCTGGCGCTTACTGGATTTTCTCGTTACCAATAACTGGGAAAGACCCATCTATCTGAACAATACTTCGCTGTCACAAATCAATATTGACTTAAGTCCATATGCGATACAGGAAGGAAATGCTTATAGGATTTTGCCTATTCGCAATCCACGCAAAGATCGTGAGCGTCTGGTCAATACTGAAAAATCATATGACAACATGATCAACAAATTTAAATACAGGGGACTTGGATAATGAGAAACTCTATTTCAGCGAAGACTACCGCGGTTTTGTATTAAATCACAGAAGTTCCCTGAATGACCTTACGCAGGGATTGATTGATGAGGGACAGATGGAAAAAGCGAATCAGGTACTGGAATTCTCCCTTTCAAAAATGCCGGACCGTGTTATTCCTTTTGACATCACCGCACCTACGGTGGTAGAATTATTATTTCAGGTTGGTCAAAAAGAAAAAGCAATAGAGATCGCGAAAGTCAGTGGCGACCGTGCCGATGAAATGGCTACCTACCTGATTGAAGAAAACTATGGAATGAGTACTGAAGTGAGAAAAAATGCATTCATTCTGAATTCATTGCAGCGTACGTTGTATGAAAATGGCGAAATGGAACTGGGCAAGAAATATGAAGATGCCCTGAACAAACATTTGTCAAGTATGCGTATCTATCAGGATGGCAATTTTTGAGACTTATTTCTGCACGATCAAAAACAAATCCAGTGAGTGGGCAGCATCATCCGTAAGGATATAATCTTCCTGCGTGATGCTCATCACTAATTGATCATCACTAACCTTTAGTTTATTCCGGTTGAGCCGATTCATGAATTCATAAGGAATTCTCAGTATCGAAGCAGGAAGTTTGTACTGAAGTTTGAAGATATCCCAGCGCATAAGCTTATCTACTGACTTCTTATTGCGGGCATAATATTCCATCACTTTCTCATTTCCGGTAATGCCCTTCATGGTCACTTTAGAAAAAAAAGTCTTTGCCAGGTCCGTTAATTCCCGGGCGGTGTACTCACGGATGTGCCAGGGGTTGCGCGACAGGGAATAAAGTCTGTTGGGTGTGGTGATCAGGGCAATGCCTCCGGGCTTTAACACCCGATGTATTTCCTCTAAAAATAGCCGGTCGTCCTGAATGTGTTCAATTACCTGAAAGCTGACCACCGCATCGAAACTATTATCTGTAAAAGCTGAAAGCGGTGGAATATTGCCACTTAAAAATCTACCCTGAGGATATTTTTTTTGCAGTTTATCAATCACCAGAGCAATCTTGTCGATAGCTGTATACGAGTTCACACACGGCAGCAGCAGGTCAATTCCGCGCCCTTCGCCACATCCGACTTCAAGCAGATCGCCTTTCACGTAACCAGGTGCCAGCACATACGGCCTTAATAATCTTTGATGAATAGGATTGTCAGAGGGAATGGATTCTGATGTAATTTCGGTGGTATATACAGATGCCATCATAAAAAAATTATCGGGCAAAAATAACTCAATTGGTTAGATTTAACGTTTTAAATTTATGATGCTAAAATCCGCAATGAGACACCTTATCATGCTCTTCCTGGTAGCCTGGCCAGCGGAAACTCTTTTTTCACAGGCGCTTACCAACATAAATTTTCGGGATTTATATAATCCTGAGGGTGAAGTTAATATCATGCTGCATCCGGTGAGAACTTCTCAAAAAATAGAGGTCTTTTATAAAATTCAAACCAATTCATTATCACTGGAAAAATATACGATCACCTGGGAAAAAAGGGAAACGTATACTCAGACCAAAGGAACAGCCTTGACAAATACAGATTCCCTGACATCCGAAAAGTTGCAAAAAGGTATTATGTTTTTTGATGTCCCTGCAAAACCCTGGTTGCTTGTTGTAAAAGTGACTAATAAGGAGACCAATGTAACCTGGGTAAATTTTAAAAAAATTGAAGAAAACTATCCGGTGAGCGGATGGGTTGAACAGGATAAGGAGCGCCTGACACGAAAATTTCTAATCACAGATCAAGCCTACACCATTCAAAGCAGTGACTCAAGACCATTTTATGTTTCCTATTTCGATGAAGATTTTCCTGCCGCTTATCCTCCGTTTGCAGAAAAGGAAAGTAAGGCAGATCGTTTTCTGTTTCATGATTCTACGTTTCAGGTTTTACCAGGATCATCGCTGTCTCTGTCAAAAACAGGACTTTATCTGTTTCAGAAAGACACCAACTCTGCCGAAGGCTTTGCCTTAAGGGTGGTGAATAAAAGCTTATCCGAGATTTTCAAAAATTGAAGATCTCATTAAGCCTCTGATTTTTATCTGTACGCAGGATGAATACGCAGCCTTGCAAAACTCGAAAGGAGACAAAGCTAAATTCGATAAGGTAATTCTCGACATCACCAAAGACAAAGAACGTGCTTCAAACTTTATGAAAAGCTATTTCAGAAGAGTGGAACTGGCCAACCTTTATTTCATCTCCTACAAAGAAGGATGGAAAACGGATCGCGGCATGATCTATCTGATTTTTGGTCTTCCCGATGAAGTGAGCATGAATGACGGAAATGAAACCTGGTTTTATAAAGATTTCCAAATCACGATTCACGTTCGTAAAAAGCGGAAGTGTGTATGATCCTGAGAATCATGTGTTGCTGAGAGATAAACGCTTTATGGAACCCTGGTTCAGCTACCATCGATCTATGGAGGAAAAGCCGGTTCTGATTTAAAGCGACTTCTTTCCTTACTTTTACAGAATAATCATGGAAAAAACTGAAACAATATTCGGCACCCGTGCCGTCATGGAAGCCATTCTCGCCAAGCGTGAAATAGAAAAAGTATTCATACAAGCCGGACTCAACAACGACCTGATCAAAGAACTGATCACGCTTGCCAAAACGAAGTGGGGTCCCTTTTACATTTGTGCCTCAGCAAAAACTAAATAGTCTTTCTTCAAAAAATCATCAGGGTGTAGTTTGCGTTTTATCGGCTGTTCAATATGCTTCACTTGAAGATATCATCGATAGACTTTACAGCGAAGGCAAAGAACCATTTTTATTGATTCTGGATCGGGTTACGGATGTAAGAAATTTTGGAGCCATTGCCCGTACTGCAGAGTGTGCGGGTGTGCATGCAATTGTGATGGGAGATAAAGGCAATGCCCCGATTACAGGTGATGCCATGAAAACTTCTGCCGGGGCACTGAGTCACCTGCCCGGTGTGCCGGGTCAAGGATATGAAGAAAACATTCAGTTTTTTAAAAGACAACGGAATTCAGATCGTGGCCTGCACAGAAAAAGCTGAAAAGAATCTATATCGAAATTGATCTTAAACTCACCGCTGGCGATCGTGCTGGGTTCAGAAGAAGATGGAATTTCACCAGAATTGCTGAATGATTCAGATCATCTTGCCAGAATACCTATGAGTGGAAATATTGGATCGCTTAATGTTTCTGTTGCCGCTGGCATTTGTGTGTATGAAGCAATCAGGCAAAAGAACTATAAGTAATCATTTCCGTTAGGCCTGTTCTTCAAATCACTTACAATCTTCCTGAAAAGTTCTTCCTTATCCTTCTCACAAACAATAACTACATTATCAAAGGCGCCAACCAGAAAGCCGTTCAACCCTTGCACAACAATCAGTTTATCTTTAGGTCCTTTGATAACAGAGTTCCTGGTTTCATAAACAAGCGAATCGGCACTGATCGCATTGTTGTTTGTATCCTTTACCGAATTATCATGCAGCGAACTCCATGACCCGAGATCCGACCAGGCAAAAGTGCTCAACCAGACATACACATTATCCGCCTTCTCCATAATTCCATAATCGATGGAAATACTTTTTGTCTGGGCATAAGCTGTCTGTAATGCAGTACGCTCCTGATCGGTATTAAAACGAACGGATGCTTCTTCAAAAACCTCCATCATTTCAGGCAGATGTTTTCTGAAAGCTTCTAGAATGGCTTTTACTCCCCAAACAAAAATTCCGGCATTCCACACAAAATCACCGCTGTCAATAAATTTCTTGGCCAATGCCAGTTCAGGCTTTTCAGTGAAGGTTTTGACTTTCTTAAGGGCAGCAGCCTTTCCATCAATATATTGAATGTATCCATATCCGGTTTCGGGGCGTATGGGCTTGATTCCAAGAGTCAGCAGTTTATCCTGATTTTTTGCCTGATCGAAACAGGACTTTATGGTTTGTTGAAATTCTGCTTCATCCAGAATCAAATGATCAGATGGACTCACCACAATTACCGCATCAGGATTTTCTTTATAAATTTTCAAGGATGCATAGATGATACAGGGAGCCGTATTCTTTCTCATCGGCTCTGTCAAAATCTTCTGTGCTTCCATTTCTGGAATCTGTTGCCTGTGTCACCTCAAGGTGCTCTTCGTGCGTGACAACCAGAATATTCTCCCTTGGGACAAAGCGGTAAAAACCGATCATAGGTTGCTTGAAGAAGGTTTTCCCAACGCCAAGCACATCTAAAAATTGCTTTGGGCGAGAATTGCGGCTGTAAGGCCAGAAGCGGGTGCCTACACCGCCTGCCATCAGCACAACATAAAGATTTTTATTCATGGGTTAATATTTATGTTTGAAATGCTGATGCCGTAGCCTGCTGGCATTGGTACTGAATAAACTATCAAGCCTTTGAAATGCTTGTCCATTTAACTGGAGTTGAGGTTGGTAAAATTTGTTAAACGATACCTTCCTTTAGCAAATCATGAAGATGAATAAAGCCCGCCACTTTCGATCCGTCCTTTACTACCAGTTGAGATATACTGTTTTCCTGCATCACTTGCAGTGCTTTTACAGCAAATTCACTTTTGTCGATTGACTTGGTGTGTGTGTCATGATATCTGCTGCTTTTATTGACGCAATATTAGATTCTTTTTGCAACATCCTTCTAAGGTCGCCATCCGTAATAATTCCTAAAAGATTTTTATCCTCGATCCACCACCGCGGTGGCGCCCAAGCGCTTCGATGAGATTTCTAAAATTACATCCCGCAAGGAAGTATCCAGGCGCACCATCGGAAGTTGATTGTTTGAAAAAACATCTTCTACTTTTAGATACAATTGCTTGCCCAGAGAACCTCCCGGATGATACCTCGCAAAATCTTCCTTTGAAAAATTGCGCAACTCCAGCAGACAGACCGCAAGCGCATCGCCCATGGCCAGATGAGCGGTAGTGCTGGTGGTTGGCGCCAGGTTATTAGGGCATGCTTCTTCGTTGTATGGTTGCATTCAATACAAAATCAGAGTGCTCTGCCAGATAGGAATTTTTGTTACTTACCAGTGCCACCAGTTTTGAACCTCTCCGTTTCAAAAGAGGAACGAGTACTTTGATTTCAGGAGTGTTTCCGCTTTTGGAAATACAAATAACAATATCATCACTCTGAATCATTCCCAAGGTCTCCATGAATAGCATCAGCCGCATGCATAAAAAGTGCAGGGGTGCCCGTTGAATTCATAGTGGCCACAATTTTATTGGCGATGATGGCACTTTTACCTATGCCGGTAATCACTACTCTGCCTCTGGATTGGAGTATTTCCCGTACACAGGCTTCGAAATCGTTGTCGATAAAATGAGTAAGATTTTCAACCGCCCTGGCCTCATTTAAGCAGAACATCTTTGGCGATTTGTTGGATATTTTTAACTATATTCAATGCTTATATCGTTTATAAGAAAGCACAAAGATAAGTAATTCAAAATTTTATTGATCAGTATCATGATGGTGGCAGAAGAGAAAGATGAATTGAAGGCAAAACTCAAGGAAATATTCGGTTATGGAAATTTCAGGGGGAATCAGGAAATTGTAATTAAAAATATATTAGGTGGCAGAAATACGTTTGTAATTATGCCAACCGGAGCGGGCAAATCTTTATGCTACCAGCTTCCGGCCATGATCAAAGATGGACTTGCCATTGTCATATCTCCGCTCATAGCATTGATGAAAAATCAGGTAGATCAGCTTAATGCATATGGCATCAATGCCCGGTTTTTAAATTCTACATTAAGCAAGGGAGAAATCACACGCCTTAAAAAAGAATGTATTACCGGGTGCTGTAAAACTTTTATACGTTGCACCTGAGTCGCTAAACAAAGAAGAGAACATTGAATTTCTTCGGAAAGTAAAAGTTTCATTTGTAGCGATTGATGAAGCGCACTGTATTTCTGAATGGGGTCATGATTTCAGACCTGAATACAGAAAAATAAAAACGATGATTGCCCAGCTGGGTGATATGAATGTGATTGCCCTTACCGCAACCGCTACACCAAAAGTGCAAATCGATATTCAGAAAAATCTTCAGATGGAAGAGGCCGATGTTTTCATCTCTTCCTTCAACCGCAAGAATCTATACTATGAGGTTCGTCCTAAAAAGGAGACGAAAAAACAACTGATTAAATTCTTAAAAGAACATAAAGGGAAGTCGGGCATCATCTATTGTTTGAGCCGTAAGAAAGTGGAAGAGATTGCACAACTCATTAACGTAAATGGTTTCAAAGCAGCACCCTATCATGCCGGGCTTGATCCTGATGTAAGAATGAAAAATCAGGATGACTTTCTGAATGAAGAGGTGGATATCATTGTGGCTACCATTGCCTTTGGAATGGGCATTGACAAACCCGATGTTCGGTTTGTGGTTCATTACGATGTGCCTAAATCGCTGGAAGGATATTACCAGGAAACAGGACGTGCCGGGCGTGATGGACTGGAAGGAGTTTGCCTCATGTTCTACAGTCACAATGATTTGAACAAGCTGGAGAAATTCAATAAAGATAAGCCTGTTCAGGAACGTGAAAATGCACGTGTGCTTTTACAGGAGATGGAGTTTTATGCAGAATCGCCTGTATGCAGACGCAAACAGCTGCTGCATTATTTTGGTGAAGAGTATAAAGAAAAAAATTGTGGTTCCTGCGACAACTGTATGCATCCACGCGAACGTTTTGACGGAACTGAGTTTGTTAAAATGGCACTGGAAGCAGTGAAGCAAACCAATGAACGGTTCACATTAAGTCACCTGGTAAATGTAATCCGTGGAACTGAAGATGAGTATGTAAAAAGCTACGCTCATTTTGATTTGCCCATCTATGGAAAAGGCGATCAGCAAGATGCCGACTTCTGGAAATCTGTAATCCGTCAGGCACTGATTTATCAATATCTCGAAAAGGATATTGATAATATTGGTGTACTTAAGATCACTAAAAAAGGACAGGATTTTCTCAAGAAACCACATCCGATTGAACTGGCCCGCGATCACCAATTTTACTACTGAAGTAGAAGATGAGGAATCATCTGAACGCGTGATCATCAACTCCAAGTCGTATGATGAGAAGTTGTTTGAGTTGTTGAAGAACCTGCGTAAGAAAATGGCAAAGGAAAAAGATCTTCCTCCCTATGTTATTTTCCAGGATCCTTCGCTCGAAGAGATGGCCACCACCTACCCTACCACCAAAGATGAACTTGCTTCGGTAAATGGTGTGGGCATGGGTAAAGTGAATAAGTTCGGAAAGGAATTTCTGGATTTGATTCAAACCTATGTGGATGAGAATGATATTGAAACTGCTTCCGATGTTGTTGTAAAATCATCGGTTAACAAATCGAAGATCAAGATCTTTATCATTCAGCAAATCGACCGAAAAGTAGATCTGGATGAAATTGCCGAATCAAAGAATATTTCTTTTGATGAACTGCTGACCGAAGTTGAAAACATCTGTTATTCCGGCACCAAACTGAACCTTGATTATTACATCGATGAAGTGCTGGATGAAGACAAGCAGCAGCAGATATTTGATTACTTCCTCGAATCAGAAACGGATAGCCTTGAAGAGGCAGTAGACTGCTTTGAAAGATGAGGATCCTGACTTTACAGAAGATAACCTGCGACTGATGCGCGTTAAGTTCTTGAGTGAATACGCAAACTGAGTATTGAATAGTCAGTCTTAATTGACCACATTTCATACCCAATAGCCACGGCTAATCCGTGGCTATTTTTATTTTATCTACCGGAGATGTAGTAGTATCTTTAACCCTTTATAATCTGGATATGAATATTTTAATTATTGGCAATGGCGGAAGAGAGCATGCTTTTGCATGGAAAATCAGGCAGAGCCCTCTTTGCACAAATCTGTATGTAGCACCTGGCAATGCCGGCACATCCATGCTGGCAGAAAATGTAAATATTGGTGTTGAAGAATTTGAAAAAATTAAAGTCCTGTGTCTCGATAAAAAAATTGACCTGGTGGTGGTCGGACCTGAAGTTCCGTTGGTAGGTGGTATTCGTGACTTTTTCGAATCTGACCCCGCATTAAATCAGATACTTATGGTAGGGCCTGGAAAAGAAGGCGCACAACTGGAAGGAAGCAAAGACTTTTCAAAACAGTTTATGCTCAGACACAACGTGCCCACTGCCAAAGCACGCACTTTTCATTCGCATGAAACAAAAGAAGCTATTCAGTATCTTGAAAACTGCATACCACCAATTGTTTTAAAAGCAGATGGACTGGCCGCGGGCAAAGGAGTAATTATCAGCCCATCCATTGAGGAGGCTAAAAAGGAAATATCAGAAATGCTGGAGCAAAAGAAATTTGGAGATGCCAGCGCCAAGGTATTGGTAGAAGAATTTCTGGATGGCATTGAACTCTCTGTGTTTGTTCTCACGGATGGAGAAGATTATGTGATCCTTCCAGAAGCGAAAGATTACAAACGTATTGGTGATGGTGACACCGGCCCGAATACGGGGGGTATGGGAGCTGTTTCACCCGTAATTTTCGCGGATTCCACCTTCATGAAAAAAGTGGAGGAGCAGGTGATCAAACCTACCGTTGCAGGGCTGAAGAAGGAAAACATTTCTTACAGAGGGTTTATCTTCATTGGTCTGATGAATGTGAAAGGCGAACCTTACGTTATTGAATACAATGCACGCATGGGTGATCCGGAAACTGAAGTAGTACTGCCGAGAATTGAAAGCGATCTGGTTGAAGTTGCTGTACCGCTGCTGCGAAAGGTGAATTGAAAGGAAAAAAAATATCCATCCGTAATGAGTTTGCTGTTACGGTGGTGCTTGGCTTCTGGCGGTTATCCAGATGCTTTTGAAAAAGGAAAAGTGATTACCGGAATTTCTACCGACAGCCAAAGCACTTTATTTCATGCCGGCACCAAAACACATGATGACAGCATTGTAACCAATGGTGGCCGCGTAATGACTGCAACGGGCATGGGAAAGACACTCACTGAAGCCGTGGAAAAAGCCTATAGACTTGCCTCTACCATACAGTGGGATGGCATTTATTTCCGTAAAGACATAGGCCAGGATCTTTTAAAGCTGGAATCGGCCAATCAAGCCTGAAACCATGCTTGTCAAAACAGTCTTTACCTTATAACTTTAAGATTTAAACTTTAATAAATAATCGGGATGGGCTGTGCCTGCGGAACAAAGAAAGACGGAAAAGTATCTGGTTGTAATAATAATGGTGCCTGCGAAACAGGCGGTTGCAATAAAATGAACGTATTTGACTGGCTGTCTAACATGGATATGCCGGTTGAAAATCGCTTTTCAGTGGTAGAAGTCCGTTTCAAAAACGGGCGGAAAGATTTTTACCGTAACAATGATGCATTACCGCTCACTACGGGTGATGCAGTAATCGTTGAAGCCGCCACCGGTCATCACCTTGGGCACATATCGATGCAGGGCGAACTGGTAAGGCTACAGATGCAAAAAAAGAAAGTCGCCAATGATGATGAGATAAAAAAAATATATCGATTGGCAACTCAAAAAGATTCAGAAAAATTTGAAGACATACAAAAGCGTGATCTGCCAACACTCTTTCGCACACGTGAGATTATCCGGCAATTAAATCTGAATATGAAATTGTCGGATGTGGAGTACCAGGCCGACAACACCAAGGCAACTTTCTTTTATTCTGCAGAAGACCGTGTAGACTTTCGTGAACTGATAAAACTGCTTGCCACTGAATTTAAAGTGCGGGTGGAAATGCGTCAGATCAGTCTGAGACAGGAAGCTGGCCGATTAGGTGGCATAGGGGTATGCGGTCGTGAACTCTGTTGCTCAACCTGGTTGAGTGACTTCAAAAACGTAGCCACCAGCGCAGCGCGTTATCAGAATCTTTCGCTTAATCCAGGCAAACTCTCCGGCCAGTGCGGCCGGTTAAAATGCTGCCTCAACTATGAGCTGGAAACTTACATGGAGGCATTGAAGGATATTCCGGAAATTGAAGTACCCCTATTAACTGAACAAGGTGAAGCCCGTCTTCAGAAAGACAGATATTTTCAGAAGGATCATGTGGTTTGGATATAAGGAAGATAATAACTGGTATCCGTTACGCATTGATCGTGTCAATGAAATACTTGCGATGAACCGCGCTGGAAAAAAACCAGCCAGTCTGGAAATCGATGAAGAAGAAGTAAAGGAACCCATCTCCAAACTCAACAGAGACCTGGAAAGTCTGGACAGGAAATTCCAAAGCAAATCGAAGAAAAAGAAAAAGAATCGCAATCGCGGAAAAGACCGGCCAACGCCAAAATCAACCTGGCAAAAATCCACAAGCACGAAATAATCCCAGAGGACCAAAAGGACCGCGTAAGGAATGAGAGTCGATCATTATTATTTTCATTACTAGTTTCTGCTTTTATCCTGCGATTCAGATCGGTTATTTGAAAAAAATATAACGCTTGAAAAACGGTACTGGAGAGTCGATGAACCGGTGATCATTGATTTTAAAATTGAAGATGCCTCAAAGCCTTACAACATCTATTACAACGTTCGCAATTCGCTTGAGTATCCTTACGCCAGATTGTTTATTCAATACACACTCGCTGATTCAACTGGATTCACAGATCGATAAAAAATTGAATGCCCAGTTTTTGTTTGATCAGAAAACCGGAAAACCGCTTGGCCAAAGCGGCATTGGTGATGTCTTTGATCATCAGTTTTTGCTAATTGAAAAGCATGTTTTCGGTAACCCTGGAAAGTATCAATTGAAGATTGAACAATTTAACAGACAAGATACACTGCGCGGTATACTGGCTGTGGGTGCCGAGTTGAAAAATATTCAGATAAAATAAAAAATGGGGCCACGGCCCCACTTTTATTTGAAAGGATTTTAAAATTGAAAAAATAAAATCCTTCTGCTTAACCTGAAAACAAAATTCTAAACTCAAATAACCAAGAAACTGTTTCAAATGTAGTCGTGCGAAATCATCCACACCCAAAAATCAATTAGAAAGAAATTAGAATCACTTTAAGGCAACCAATGCCACTTTCACCACGGTGCCTTTTCCTGGAGAAGATTCTAAGTTCAACACGTCCTTTGTGAATGGACAGAATGCGGTGACTCAAGGATAAACCAATACCATATCCCTTTATTTTTGAAGTAGCATCGGTTCTGAAAAAGGGTTCGAAAACATTATTCAGATCCTTCTTTTCAATACCTGGCCCTTGATCGGAAACCTCCACAACCAATTCATCTTTGACGAAGGTAAGCGTGATTTTTGCTGTTTTATCAGATGCAGAACTTACAGGCATTTTCAACGATGTTCTGAAAGGCAATTTTTAGAAGATATGGATTTCCCAGTACAGTAAGTTTGTTTTCATCTTCAGGCATTTCATGAATACTAACCTCTACCCTATTACATGGATCAATACGTGCTCATAAAATCACGCACGTCCCAGATTATTTCATCGAGTCGTACGCGAGTCATCGTAAAAGAATCCTGTTCGCGTGTGAGTCTTGCCAGTTCAAGCAAGCTGTTTGACAATTGATTTAATCCGCGAATATCCTCGAGTACCGATTCAATGGTCTGGTGATAGTCTTCTTTTGATCGCTCTTTCAATAATGTTACCTCCAGCTGCGAAGTAATATTGGTAAGAGGATTTTTCAATTCGTGTGAAACATTTGAAACAAACATTTTCTGAAGTTGAAATGCCTTGGCAATGCGTTCCAGCAATTCATTGAATATTAAAATCAACTTACCCATTTCATCCTCGTAAGGACTTTCTTTCAATCGCTGATCCAGATTTTGAGGTGATATTCCTTTCACCTCATCCATGATTCGCTTGATAGGTCGAAGGGCGCGCCCCGAATAAATCCAACCTGAAATAAAAACAACGGCAATAACGATCAGATAGGCAACTGTAAGCAGTGTCTGTAAATCCTTTAACCTTGCTGTCCAGTTGATGTCTACCGCTGCGGCAACTACAACATAATCAAATCCTTTATCCCTGAACAAAACACCCGATCACATCAAAGTCATTCTTCTCGATCCGTTGCTCACCAGACTTCCTTACATTAGCGAATGATTCTGGATTCAAAAATTTAGTGGTATCTCCACTGAAATAAATCTCTTTGTTTTCATGATCATAAATGCGGATTGTTTCACGATACAGATTGTCTCGCTTGGCACGGTCTATAATCTGAAGCAAAGCTGAATCAACTCCTTCCACTTTTATAAGCAGTATGGCCGATGTCACAGCCTTTTCCTTTAGCCTGCGGTAAAACTCGCGTTCTGAAAACTGAGCAGTAAAATAATAGATGGCCATGAACGCCATCAGTACTATGGTGCTTACAAGAATAGTGAATTGTAAAGTAAGCCGGGTTCGTATCTGCACGCTGCCTATTCCTCTTTTAAAATATATCCCATGCCGAACTGGGTGTGAATTAATTTCTTATCGAAATCGCGATCTATTTTCTTGCGCAGGTAATTCACATATACTTCCACCATATTGGTGCCTGTGTCGAAATCAACATTCCAGACATTTTTAGAAAGTTCTGCACGTGGAATTACTTTACCCTGATGGCGGAGGAAATATTCAAGCAGTGAAAATTCCTTTGATGTCAATTCTATTGTCTTTCCTGCACGCACTGCAACTTTTGTATTTATGTCCAGTATCAGATCCGCTATCCGCAACTGATTAGCATCAACCGGATACTTTGGTTGTCGCTTGGTGAGTGAACGAATGCGGGCAAGTAACTCACGAAATTCAAATGGCTTAGCCAGGTAATCATCGGCTCCGCTATCCAACCCCACCACTACATCATCGGTGTCACCTAAGGCCGTTAGCATTAAGATGGGCGTTTCAATTTTACCTGCACGCAATTCACGGCAAAGTTCATGACCCGTGAGGCCTGGCATGATTACGTCTGTTATGATCAGATTATATTGATTGCGAAATGCAAGATATTTCCCTGACACCCCGTCTTCAGCAGCATCTACCTCATATCCATTCTCCTCCAGGCCCTTCTTAAGATACTGAATGGTCTTCTTCTCGTCCTCAATCAAAAGAATCTTCATCTGTCCAAATGTAAAGTGCGCTGATGTGAAGTTAGCATTAGAATTCGATTAAAACCATTTTACCAAAAATGAAGATTCATTTCCAAAGTCTACCTTTGAATTTCATTTTCAGGTTTAGCAAGTTTAATCAGCTTGATTAAGTCCCACTGGATCGCAAGGTTGGTGGGATTTTTTCTTTAGTTCCATTCAGATGGTGCCATTAAAATGTACTTAAACCTAAGACATAGAATAGATAATCAGATAGACAATTGCTCCCGCCAGATACCCCATGGCGGCAAGAATACTGATTCTTTTAAGATACCAGACAAATTCTATTTTCTCCATACCCATAGCGGCAACACCTGCCGCTGATCCAATCACCAGCATACTGCCTCCTGTGCCAGCACAATACGCCAGATATTCCCAGATCATGTGATCCATCGGATAAGTCTCAATGCTATACATACCCATGCTTGCAGCCACAAGAGGAACGTTATCAACAATAGACGAGAGCGCCCCGATTAAGGTGATGATAATCCGGTTATCACCAATTGTCACATTTAAATATTCTGCAAAGTTACCAAGCGTAGACATAGATTGCAGCGCACCTACGGCCAACAGAATACCGAGAAAAAACAAAACACTTGACATGTCGATGCGACCCAGGGCATGGGCTGCTGTATATTGTTTTTTAACTGCTTCATCAAGATCTGGATTAATAAGTTCTGAAACGATCCAGATAAACCCAAGTGCTAACATCATACCTAAGTACGGTGGAAGGTGGGTTGTTGTCTTAAATACTGGCACCGAAATTAAAGCACCAAGTCCAAGAAATAACATCAGGTTACCACTGGTCACTTGATGATTTCTCCGAGTCCTTCTTTTCCACATCCGCACCTAAACTTCCCTTCAACGTGAAATTTAAATAAATCAGTGGCACGAGCATGCAGACTATACTGGGAATAAAAGTAGATGTCATTATTCCATACGCTGAGATCTGACCTCCTATCCATAACATTGTTGTGGTTACATCTCCTATTGGGGACCATGCACCTCCCGCATTGGCAGCAATGATGATCATGCCTGCAAAGAACAATCTCATTTCCTTGTTTGGAATAAGTTTACGAATCAGGGAAATCATAACAATCGTTGTGGTAAGATTGTCCAATGCAGCAGACAGGAAAAAGGTTACCCAGCATACGATCCAAAGGAGCTTCTTTGGATTCTTTGTATTGATACGATCTGTTATGAATCTAAAACCATGATGAGCGTCTACCAGTTCTACAATGGTCATTGCCCCCATTAAGAAGAAAAGAATCTGGGCAATATCATTAAGGTGATGACCCAGTGATTCAACAACATATTCGGTATGTATCTGACTTGCCGTTAGTGATGCAAAATCGCTGGCATGAGACTTAAGTTCATCGATAAAATTTATGTAATGTTCACTCTGAAGAAGGGCTTCCGGGGGCCCTGAAATAACAAATAAAGTCCAGCAGAGTACGCCAGTCACTAAAGCGGTGGCGGTCTTATTTATTTTAATAGGGTGCTCCAGTGCAATAAGGATGTAACCGAGAACAAAAACAGTAACGATGGCAAATTCCATTTTCAGGTAATTATGTTTAATGATTATTCAAAAAAAAGGAGCAATCACTTACAGGTTGCGATGGCTTTTAAGGATTGCTTAATCAATAAACTTAAGGCGCGTTGGGAGATGCTATAACCCTTAAGAGAGTCAATAGAAAACTGCGGAAAATTGAAGGTTCAATTAACCTGTACTTCTCAAATATTGTCGTTCAAATAACGTTTTAAAAGAACAGAGTACTTGTTGATTTAAACGAATGAAATAAGTAGCCACCTGGCTGCTGAACGATGGTGCCGCCTGGAAACGTGTAGTATTCTTATCACCTGAATTATTTAAAGGTAATCGTGGCTCAGATTTAAATGAGACCTCCATGACTGACCCACTGACCTCTTTCTTCAGAACCGGATACTGGCTGTAAAAAGACTTAGCTTCACCACATGTGAAAAGCATCACAAGCGATGTGATAACTATTCCTATAAACAGCAGACTCTTTTTCATTTATATTAAAACAGATCGTCAAAATACATTAAGCATACTGGATGTAACATTAGAATTTGATTAACAAAAAAAGGCCCCGATTTGATCGGGGCCTTTCCAATAAACTACAACTGCTTATGCTGCGGCTTTCGCGTCTGATTTTTTTGATACTACTTTCTCTACATCCAAATCCAACACAACCGGAGCTGCGATAAAGATGGAAGAGAATGTACCAATGGTGATACCAATAAACAAGGCGAATGAGAATCCTCTCAACACCTCGCCACCAAAAATCAAGAGTACAATCACCACAATTAACGTAGTACCCGATGTTATCAACGTACGACTCAATGTGCTGTTGATGGCATCATTAAACACTTTGGCACGATCGTGATTGGCTCCAAAACCAAGGTATTCTCGAATACGGTCAAATATGATTACCGTATCGTTGATCGAGTAACCAATAATGGTAAGCACGGCTGCTACAAAAACCTGGTCGATTTCAAATGAAAGTCCAAAGAATCCTGCAATACCAAACGATGCAACCACAAATAATGTATCATGAACCGTGGCAACAATAGCACCAGCACTATAGGTCCATTTTTTGAAGCGAATCAGTATATAAAAGAAAATCAAAATGAGGGAAACGATACTGGCTTCAAATGCTGAACCCTTGATATCATCGGCAATAGTAGCACCTACTTTCGAAGAAGAGGGGATAAGGAAATGCTGATCGTCCAATTGTCCTTCACTCTCGGTGTACTTAACTCCTTTGAATTTCTCTACACCTTGAATAAGCGCATTCTTCACTTTTTCATCGGCTTCTTCTGATTCATCATCTACCAGGTAAGAGGTGGTAACTTTCATTACGTTATCACTTCCGTAATTCTTTACCTCTACACCCGAATTTTCAAAACTCTCACTCATTGCCACTTTCATGTCGGTAGCCACCACCGGTTGACTGAACGAAACGATATAAGAACGACCACCCTTAAAATCAACACCCAGGTTTAGACCCTGAACGGCAATCAGAATGAAACCAATTAACACTACAGCTCCTGAAAATAGGTAGGCCTTCTTTCTGAATCCAATAAAGTCAAACTCACTTCTCTTCTTAACCATGTTTGCCATGGGCGTGTCGAAAGAAACATTTGATTCATCTCCCTTGCGGGTCATCCACTCAACAATTACGCGTGATATGTACACGGCAGAGAAGAATGAGGTGGCAATACCAATCATCAATACAATCGCAAAACCCTTTAGCGGTCCCTGACCTAATATAAACAAGGCGGCCGCAGTAATCATGGTAGTAAGGTTCGAGTCGAAGATCGTTGTGAAAGCTCTTTCATAACCCTTATTAATAGCATCTTTCAGTTTGCGACCTAATCGCATCTCTTCTTTAATGCGTTCATAGATCAATACGTTGGCATCCACCGCCATACCCATCGTGAGCACGATACCGGCAATACCGGGAAGTGTAAGGGCTGCATTCAACTGAGCTAAAATTCCAAGGATGAAGAAGATGTTGAACAACAAGGCAATGTTGGCAACCCAACCACCTTTAGAATAATACGCCACCATAAATAATACCACAATACCTAAACCACTCGCCATATGAAATCAAGCCCTGATTTTGTGCCATCTTTCCAAGGCTTGGACCCACGATGGCTTCTTCTACAATGCGTGTAGGTGCCGGCAACGAACCAGCCTTTAATACGTTTGCCAGATCTTTTGCTTCTTCCAAGTCAAAAGTACCGGTGATCTGTGAGTTACCATTTGGAATCTCACCTTGCACGGTAGGTGCGGTGTAGACATAGTTATCTAACACGATAGCGATTCTTCCCTGAGGCTGCTTGCTTGCCGCTGCTGCAGTGATTTTTGCCCAGGCGCGTGCTCCGGCCGCATTCATCTGCATACTTACAGCAGGTCTTGCAAATTGGTCGTAATCTAAACGGGCATCATTTACCACATCACCGGTAAGCAAAGGCTTTCCATTGCGACCTACGTTGATAAAGTTCAATTGAATATCTTCTACGCCCGGTGTCATCTGTGGATTTGATTTTACATCCCAGAAAAATCCGATTGTGCGAGGGAACATGGCTTTTACTTCAGGACGCTTTAAAATGCGATTGATTTCTGCCGTATCTTTTACCTGATACAAGAAGGGTATTCCCTGATCGCTCAATGCGAATAGCGGAGATGAGGTTGCTTTTCTTAATGAATCCAATGCATTGCCCGTTGTGTTTCTTAAATCAGCAAGTTCTTTCTCGAGTGCTGATTGTGTAGAGTCGGCACCCGCAATTGCCTTTGTTGTGTCAGCAACTTTAGTTTCGGTAGTCGCAAGGGAAGCTTTTTGATTTTGTTCCTTTACCAGCAAATCATTAACAGCCGCCAAGGATTGATTCAATTGCGGATCAGAAAATTCAATTACCTCCCAGAACTCCAGACGTGCAACTCCCTGCAACAGTTTTCTTACACGCTGAGGGTTATCGGCTCCCGGAATTTCAATCTGGATACGACCACTTTCCTGCAATCGCTGAATGTTGGGTTGCGATGTACCGAACTGATCAATACGGGTTTTTAAAATCGTGAAGGAACGATCAATGGCACCATCAATTTCTGTATTCAAAAATGCCAATACTACATCATCCGTATCCGTAAGTTTTACACGGTCTTTATTGGCTGCTGATGTAAAGAGCGAAGCCAGTGAACGATCCGGATTGGCGTCTTTAAATGCCTTATAGAACAATGCACTATAACTTATCAGTACTGTTCTTCTGCATCTCTTTTGCCTTTTGAAGGGCATCCATGAAAGCAGGGTCCTGATTGTTTCCGCTTAATCCTTTTATGATATCAATAGGAGAAATCTCCAACACCACATGCATACCACCTTGCAAGTCGAGACCAAGGCTCAACTCGTTTTCTTTCACTTCTTTGTAGGTATACTCGGCACCAAATAAATTGTAAACCGGCTGGTTCCAGAGCGAATCCAGATAGACTTGCTTTTTCGCCAGACTTAATGAACCATTTTTGTCGGTTGCATACGCCTCTGCTTCCCGCACTACTTTGGTCGATACGAATGTAAACGACAGGTAGTACAAACAGAGCAGCGTGACAATAATTGCCAACACGACCACTACACCTTTGTTACGCATAACTATTACTTAATTTAGATTGATTGATAATACTATTGATGAAAACAATGAGATGATCCTGTATTCAGGATCATTAAAAAATGAAAATTAACGGGTTGGATTTCAGGGCGCGTTGGGCGCGATGACTATCTGAAAGAGTACCTGAAAAAGTTTATTGAATACTTTTTCTGTTGAAGGAATGTATTGACCAGAAACCACTGGATCGGATAATGTTTCCAGTAAGGATATCGGGTGACTGCTCATCAATCTTAACTACACCCGCCTGCGTAACCGCTTCTGCAGGTGCTGAAATCACGGTTTTATCATCTGACTTCTTATCAGATTGCTCTGTATCGGCAACCTTTCTGGGCTCAAACTGATTTAAAGAGTTAGAAAGGATAATTACCGCAGCAGCCAAAAGGCCTGCAATAATTAAAATACCACTGTAAATCGATTTCTTTCTCATTTTTGAATAATGAAGCCCACAAAAGTAGGGTTTAGAAATTAATTTGCAACACCCGAAAGTCGCGATTTAAGATATCCTACCAATACCTCAAGGGCACGCTCAAAATGGCTGTTATTCGGCACCACCAGATCTGCATTATGCTTCAAGGGCTCAATCAGTCGTTCATAAACAGGCATTACATGATATTGATAGCGGTATAACACATCATCAATATCATAGCCTCTTTCAATCTGATCGCGCTTTATTCTTCGTCCCAAGCTTCACATGATCCTTGGCCTCTATAAAAATCCGCAGGTCGAGTTCATTTGAGATTTCCTCAAAATACTGAACGAACAAACCCTTCTACGACTATAATAGGCGCTGTTTTAAATTCCAGCAGTTTCGGAGTAGCAGAAGGATTATTAAATGTGTACTCATTCTTGATTACGTTCTGGCCCGCCTTCAGCAATAAAAGATCATGCTGAAATGCTTCGTGATCGATGGAAACAGGCAAGTCAAAATTCTTAACACCATTCTCGTCAATGGGTTGTTGATCGCGTGGCCTGTAATAGTTGTCTTGCGAGATCAAGGCAAATCTCATCGGCTTTGAAGCAAGAAGAAAGTCCCTGAAGAAAAAAGGTCTTGCCTGAACCACTTCCGCCTGTGATACCTATCGTAAACGGCTTATTCATAATGCGCTTTTATGAAATAGGATGGTGTGTTTCTTTGAGGAATTCAATCAACTTATTAACTGCGCGGGCCCGATGACTGATGGCATTCTTTTCCTCCATGCTCATCTCTGCCAGTGTCTTGTTAAATCCATCGGGCAAAAAAATGGGATCATAACCAAAACCTCCTGATCCACGATATTCCTTAATAATTTGTCCCGTTACTATTCCTTCAAACTGTCTTGTCAGCGCAGGTGTAATCAAGGTAATGACGGTGCGAAATCTTGCTTTTCTGTTTTGTGAGTCTGACAGATTTTTAAGCAGCAATTTCATATTGTCTGCCGCATTGCGCTGATCGCCCGCATATCGTGCCGAAATATACTCCGGGGGCTCCGTTAAGCGCCTCTACTTCCAGGCCAGTATCATCGGCAAAACAAGAGACATCAAAATTTTTATAAACGTATTCTGCTTTTTGAAATGAATTGCCCTCCAGTGTAGGCTGCTCTTCAGGTAATTCATCCTTACAACCAATTTCTTCCAGGCCTGCCAATTGAAAGTCCGGACCCAAATGAGCCCGGACTTCATCAATTTTATGCTGATTATTGGTTGCAAAACACAACATATCAGATAACTGAAATCAATTCAATTTCAAAAATCAAATTTGCGTTGGATGGAATTTTTCCGCCACCTCCACCTGCCACTCCATATCCATAACCCGATGGAATATAGAGGTTAACCTTTGATCCGGCAGGAATCAAGGGAAGAACCAGCTGCCATCCTAAAATCAGTCCGTTGAGTCTGAATGTGACTGGCGCAGTACTTGAGTCAAACTGGCCATCTGGTTTCACCAGCAGCCTGCCTACATATTTAACTGACATTCTGTTCTCCAGGCAAGTTAATTTGGCACCGGTTCCCAGCTGGGTTATTACGTACCGTACACCATTCGACTGTGATGGCGCGAATTGAACACCCGTGATACCATTTGTCGTAAGAAAGTTGTCAATGGTCTGGATATCTGTCGCCAACCTATCCTGATCTATGGCTGCAATTTTTTCATCCGTCACTGATGGGGTGCAAACCGGATCATCATCATTCTTGCAGGCTTGCACAAACACCAGTCCCAAAACAAAAACTATTAAAAGTATCTTATTCATGATTTATTTAATATCGACCAGTTCCATATTAAACATCAACACTGAATTTTCAGTGATGATCTCACTTCTTTGCTGTGGACCATACGCAAGACCTGACGGAATGTATACAGTCATTCTGGTGCCTTTGTTCATCAGTGCAATCGCTTCTTCCCATCCTGGTATTACCTGGCGATACCCTAATTGAATTTCAATAGGCTCATAAGGCATGCGCTGTTCATTGAAAACATTATTGGCGCGCGCCACAGACTCAACACTGCTATCGAAGCAACGACCATCCAGTAAAAAGCCGCTATAGTTAACCCGCACCGTTTGCCCCGTTGCAGCGTTATCACCCTTACCTTGTTTTTCGATAACATATCGCAATCCAGATGCAGTCTTCTTAGCTACAATTGATTTTTCTTTCAGATAATTATCAATAAGTACAGTATCGATGGCCAGTTGCATCTGTTGTTTTTCCACTTCCTTCTCATTGAGTTTCGCCATAAAATCCGCCTGCATTTTTTTTGCATCTTCTTCTGATATTACATCGGCCACACCAATCTGAAACGTAAACATTCCTGTAGTATCCACATCTGGAGGTGGTGGTGATTTAAATGTCTTCTCGAACAAATCCTTTGCTGTAACCTGAAAAGTTACACTATCTCCTTTGGTGAGTAACTGAAATACCTCAAGCACGATATCACCCTGTGGCACCGAGTCTTGTCTTTGAACCATGGTTGGAAATTCGGCCTTGCGGCTATCTGACCATACAGAATCTTTCGAATCTTTGAATAACAGGTTCAAGACCAGAATCTGACCTGCATCTGGCAACTTGCCATCACCTGCACGAACTACGCTATACTTATACCCCGATTTTGTTTCTTTGGTAGATGAACATGCCGCCATTAACATCGCCACAAGACTTACCGCTACAATTGTTTTTTTCATTTTTGATTATTGAAGTTTTAACTACTCTTTGTTTAATTGACCTTTATATTCTGGTAAAATTTCCAGAAATTTCTTTAACGTATTTTCCAAGGATAATTTAGATGAACCTCCAGAGGCGTTTCTATGCCCACCGCCTTCAAAGTGTTTTCGCGCCATGTCATTCACTGAAAAATCGCCCAACGAACGAAATGATAATTTTATTTCTTCCTTTCGGTCATACATCATCACGGAGAGTTTTACTCCCTTAATGGATAACCCATAGTTGACTAATCCTTCCGTGTCACCAGTTTGCACACCATAGGTTTTCAATTCTTCCTGACTCAACGTCATATAGGCCGTGTTGTATTCGGGTAGCACATACCAGTTTCTGACTTAATACAAATCCAACAAGGCGCAGCCGCTCAAGGGTGCTGGTATCATAAATCAGCCTGGCGGTTTCGTGTGGGTCTGCTCCGAGGCCAACCAGTTCTGAGGCAATCAAAAACTCCTTCTGGCGTGTATTGTTATGCCGGAATCCTCCTGTGTCTGTCATCAGGCCCGCATACAGACAATTCGCAATATCACGATCTATCAGATTTTTCTCTCCGAGTTCCTCAATCAATTCAAAGATAAGCCCTGCAGTAGAAGCCGAGGCCGTGGTCCATTGCACAAATTGAGCAAAGTTCTCAGGCTCCAGGTGATGATCGATCAGAACTTTAACCGCATCAGACTTACGAATCATTTCACCAAGGCTGTTGATCCTGCTCAAACTTGAGAAATCAAGACAAAAAATAATCTCTGACTCATTTATTAACTGTTCTGCTTTCTGTTCATTTTCCGGTTTCTCACTGGATAGCGCCAGCACGGAGTCATTGCCGGGCATCCAGGCCAGAAAATCAGGATAATTACTCGGTGTAATCACAGAAACGAAATGACCTTTCTTGATTAAATACCCTGCAAGCCCCAAAGAAGAACCCAACGCATCAGCGTCCGGCTTAAAATGAGTTACAATCACAACCCGCCTGGGAGAGCTGATCAGCGACTTAAAGTCTTGGAGGTTTTCCATCGAAGCCGCAAAAATGGGAATTTTAATTGTGAGTGCATAACCGGAAAATTGAAGGAGGGCAGGCATTTGTATAAATCCTCAAAAAACTCTGCACCCAGGGCATTAGACTATGGACGAAAAGCCTATTTTTGCGCCAGATTTAAAACCCTTCGGAAAACAATAAATAATCAATAAAATGGCAGGAAACAGAACTTTTACGATGATCAAGCCGGATGCTACCCAGGCTGGAAACACAGGTGCAATTATCAAAATGATTGAAGAGGCAGGCTTTCGCATCGTAGCGATGAAAAAAGCAAAGTTGAGCCCGGAGCTGGCTGGCAAATTCTACGAAATACATAAGGAACGCTCTTTCTATGGTGAGCTTTGTACCTATATGGCCAGTGGCCCTATCGTTCCTATGATTCTTGAAAAAGACAATGCAATAGAAGATTTCCGCAAGTTGATTGGTGCTACGGATCCTAAAAAAGCTGCTCCCGGAACGGTTCGCGCATTATTCGCCAAGTCAATCGATGCAAATGCCATACACGGCTCTGACTCAGATGAAAACGCTGCCATCGAAGGCAACTTTTTCTTTTCACAATTTGAACGCTTTTAATTAATCAGCTATGCGCACCGGGCTGCGGGTTTAGAGACTCGCAGCACATAGCTAAAAGCCCGAAACTTTTCCTTTCACGCAAGGTTATTACTTGAGATACTAAATACCATGACAATCAATCCTCTTTACTCAGAAAAGTTTGAAGTCCGCCACAACGCACCCAATTCTTCACAAATCGCTGACATGTTAAAAGTGGTGAAGGCCTCTTCGGTGGATGAACTGATAGACCAGACAGTGCCGGCCAACATCCGCTTGAAGAAAGCTTTGCAGTTGCCAGCCGCACAATCTGAATTTGAGTTTCTGAAGGATTTTAAAAAGCTGATGTCGAAGAATAAGATTTACAAATCGTATATCGGAACCGGTTATTATAACTGCATTACCCCTGGAGTTATTCTGCGTAACATTCTGGAAAACCCAGGATGGTATACAGCCTACACTCCTTATCAGGCAGAAATTGCACAAGGTCGCATGGAAGCGTTGATCAACTATCAAACCATGATCATCGACCTTACGGGAATGGAAATCGCCAACGCTTCTTTACTGGATGAAGCTACCGCTGCTGCTGAAGCCATGCACTTGTTGTATGCCTCACGTAAAGGCAATAAGAAAAATGCGAATACTTTCTTTGTGGATGAAAATACTTTTCCGCAGGTAATTGACCTATTAAAAACAAGATCAGAACCGATCGGAGTAAAACTGGAAGTTGGTAATGTTGCAACACTGGATATTACCAGCGCAGATCTGTTTGCTGTATATCTTCAAAACCCGGATAACAATGGTGAGATAAAAGATCATACATCGTTCATTGCTGCTGCACATGAGAAAGAAGTGTTTGTAGTGATGGGTGCTGATCTGATGAGCTTACTGCTGATGAAATCACCTGGTGAAATGGGTGCCGATGTTGTAGTTGGCAACTCACAACGTTTTGGTGTGCCGATGGGATTTGGCGGACCACACGCAGCATTCTTTGCAACCAAAGAAGAATTCAAGAGACAAATTCCAGGAAGAATCATCGGTATATCCATCGATGCAAAGGGCAACCCCGCTTATCGCATGGCTTTGCAAACCCGCGAGCAACACATTCGCAGAGAGAAAGCAACCTCAAACATTTGTACAGCTCAGGTATTGTTGTCGGTGATGGCAAGCATGTATGCCGTGTATCACGGACCAGAAGGCTTGAAGAAAATTGCAGGACGCATTCAGGGCCTCACTCAACTTCTTGAGAAAGGACTTGCCGCAGCCGGATTAAAACAAGTTAACAAAAATTATTTCGATACACTGAAAGTAGTTGTCACTGACAAACAAAGTCATTCAGCAAAAAGCAGATGCAGCCGAAATCAATTTCAAATACTTTAATGATAATCACGTAGGAATTTCACTGGATGAAACTACCACACTTCAGGATGTTGAAAAAATAATTTCTGTTCTTGCGGCCAACTCTTCTTCCGTAAAGAAAGAAACTGTAAGCGAGATCAACTGGCCTGCAGCACTTATTCGCACATCCAACGTGCTCACACATCCCGTATTCAACTCGCATCACTCAGAACATGAGATGTTGCGGTACATCAAAAAATTAGAGAACAAAGATTTATCGATGGTGCATTCCATGATTTCACTGGGCTCATGCACCATGAAGTTGAATGCCACTACCGAAATGATTCCGGTAACATGGCCTGAACTGGGTGGACTTCATCCATTTGCTCCTGCCAGATCAAACGGAAGGCTACCAGCATATGATTGCCAACCTTGAAAACTGGCTGAAAGAAATCACCGGCTTCACTGGAGTATCATTGCAACCCAACAGTGGTGCACAAGGTGAGTATGCGGGCCTGATGGTGATCAGAGCGTATCATCAAAACAGAAATGATGATCATAGAAATATTGCGTTGATTCCAGCATCGGCACATGGCACCAATCCTGCCAGTGCAGTCATGGCAGGTATGGATGTTGTTGTCGTGAAATCGGATGAAGAAGGAAAAATTGATGTGGCTGATCTGAAAGCAAAGGCTGCACAATACAAAGACAATCTTTCTTGTCTGATGGTCACCTATCCATCGACACACGGAGTATTTGAAGAAGCGATCACCGACATCTGTGAAACCATTCACGCAAATGGCGGATTGGTGTATATGGATGGTGCCAACATGAACGCACAAGTTGGATTAACATCTCCGGCCAATATTGGCGCTGATGTCTGTCACTTAAATCTTCACAAGACATTTTGTATCCCTCACGGTGGCGGTGGTCCTGGCATGGGCCCCATCTGTGTGAACGATAAACTGAAACCATTCCTTCCTGGCCATGCTGTTGTTAAAACAGGTGGCGAGCATGCGATCACAGCAGTATCTGCAGCACCATGGGGAAGCGCAAGTATTCTTGTGATTTCATACGCATACATTGCCATGATGGGAGGCGAAGGGTTGACCAATGCAACCAGGATGGCCATCTTCAATGCCAACTATATTAAAGAAAGATTGAACGGTCAATTATAAAATACTTTATACCGGAACCAACGGTCGCTGCGCGCATGAGATGATTGTAGACTGCCGTGATTTCAAAAAATCAGGTGTGGAGGTAGAAGACATCGCCAAGCGATTGATGGATTATGGATTCCATGCACCAACCGTTTCATTCCCGGTAGCGGGGACATTAATGATCGAACCTACTGAAAGCGAACCGAAAGCAGAAATGGATCGCTTCGTAGATGCATTGATTGAAATCAGAAATGAAATCCGCGAAGTGGAAGAAGGTAAAGCTGATAAAGACAATAATGTATTGAAGCATGCGCCACATACTGCATCCGTAATTACAGCAGATGAATGGACGCTTCCCTACTCAAGACAGAAAGCTGCCTATCCACTGCCATTTGTGAAGGAGACCAAGTTCTGGCCAAGTGTGAGTCGTGTTGATAATGCCTATGGCGATCGCAATCTGGTGTGCAGTTGCTTGCCTGTTGAGGCCTATTCAAAAAAGGAAGAAGCGATTACTGTTTGATTACTTAACACAGGTAGTTAATAGTATAAAATGCCAGTTCATCTGGCATTTTATACTTACAGGCGCAATTCAGAGTTCCATATTTGAAAGATAACCCCGCATAATTGTGTTCATCTTAAAAGCAAGTGTTTCACAAGTTAAACTTCCCTGACGGATGACCACCATAACAGATTGACATTTTATCCATCCTCAACCCTTCAGGCAAAATATACATTCCAGATTCAAATGCCGGCTTAAATAGAAATCTCAGTCACACCTTTTTCCAGATCAAAGCAGAGGATGCTTCCGGCTTTATCGGTATACCATGTTCCTGATTTCAAACTTTTACTGTTGCTTACCTTCACAAAAGGTTTTGTTGCGCCTTCCCTCAATTTCATAGCCGGCTGACGGATTGAAGTATTTATTTTCAAGGTAAATCCCGGTGTTGAATACGGAGCTTTCAGGATAAGTTTATTTTTTTCAATGGAAACAGATGTCAGCTCTTTCGCGGCCCAGTACCGTGAAATCTCACTTAACTTCATCCATATAAGGTGATCGTACTTTTCATTCAATCGCTTTACAACTTCTTTAAAGATGTTGAAGCCGGTGCGATCGCCATTATAGTATATTCCCGGCCAATGGCAGACCATCACTGCAGGCTCTCCACTTTCAATTACATCAACCATTCTTCCGGATTGTAAATCCCGTGTTATAAATTGATCCGCGCTGCCGGGATTAAGTCCATCCCAGTCTCCAAACCAGTCTTCGGTGCAGCCAATAATTGATACCACACACGTTGGATTTGCAGTGTCGAGACCGGAGGCGTGCAATACTTTTGGCGCAACACTTTTACCCTTTTCTGTAAACAAGTCCCTGAAGTAATGCGGAATTTCAGCACCATATACATCCCTCACCGCTTCAAGCGATGCCAGCGCGAGATTATTTTGATTATTACTTCCATAACCACCGGGCGTAGTAAGTCCTTCACAATACAGACCGGCATCCTTTAAAATCTGTAGAGCGTATGCCTGATATGCGGCCAGTTCATCGGCACTTTTCGTCTGGCTCCATCCCCAGTTTTCCATGTAATCGGGATTGGCAAAAGGATAAGGCCTTCCGGTTTTGATGTCTATCACACGGGTATGGCTGATCATTTCCGGATGAATATCCCAGTCGGGTATTATTACTTCCCGAATCACATCAAGGCTGTCTTGCAATTCTTTTTTTGTCCAGCCCGGAATGAAACGGTTTACCCAGCCTGTACAGGCCGGATAGGGAACCACACTATATTTCCCTTTCACACCATGATCGTGGCACCACTCAGCAAACTCACGAACAAAACTGTCAGGGATTTCGCGCGGAAGCTTACGCCAGTCTTGCTTATACTGATCGGGAAATACTTCAGCAAACTGCGGTATTCCATAATGTGCCAGGTTTACAAGGCAGGTTGAGTCATCAATGATCAGACTCACCGGCACGCGGTTGTAAGGATTGACCACCTCCGCTTTAGGCGGAGCCGGTTCTGCCAGTACGCTGATCAGGGGCGTTGAGGCCAGCGCCATACTGCCAAGGCCCGCTGTCTTTACAAATTTTCTTCTTGTAAAATCCATAGTGATATTCAGTTAATGATGATCAGATATTGAAGGTAACATTGCCACATTTATTTGCTACACGCAGCTACTGTTTTTGAATACGCAAACTCAAAAACAAGCATGCCTGTTAAAGCATATGCGCCTCAGTAAATATATTATATACACTTGAAAAAGAGCTGATGGTCTATCGTTATATCGCCTGAAAGTTAAATAAACAGGTAACGTTGTATCCGATATGGATGCATTGTTTCAGCGGAATAAACTTCTTGACCCGATGCCGGTGATGTAATCCGGAGCAGATCGACAGCACATTAAACCCCGGTCTGTGTCCTCACAGACCGGAATACAGAATCAAAAACGCTCGCGATAATCTGTGAGAATTTTAAACTCATCGATACCTGCTTCATAAAACCTTGCCGATGACCATTTATAATCCTCAGGCTTACTTACCAGATTCCATTGCTCTTGAAGTGGATTAAGATGAATGTATTCAATCTTCTGCTCTACTTTATATCTCGAATCCATGAGAACTGCCAAAGGGTCGCGTTGCCAGAAACGGTGATTACGTTCATTGTCGCGTGATTCCCTATAATGTATTATCTGATCTGGGAAATACTCCTTCAATCCCTTTAAAAACTGATGACTGGTAAATTTATTAAAACTGGCATGTGGCATCTCTTTTCCATTTTCATTTAGCATCTCCCAGATAGCATGCAGGTGATTCGGCATGATTACAAATGCATATAATTTGATTTTCTCTCTGCCCACCAGATTTTGCCAGCAATCGATGATTATATTTTTATTGAAATCATCATCCAGTAATTTATGCCAGTCTTTAATCGTGTCTGTCCAAAAATAGACTTCGTTGAGAAACATCTTTGAATTACGCTGACCATTATTTCACTTTGCGTCATCATATTCTTATCTTCTTATTTCGTTTTTCGAGGAAGTATTTTCGGTCTGTGGGGACACAGACCGAGGATTAAATATTAATTGATGAGATTTTTTGTGATTTTTCCTTTGAACATATTCATCTCCATGCGCACGCGTTTGCTCACATCGATGGTGGTGGCGCGCACCAGTTTATCCACACCGTGTTTGTGTTTGATAAAATCCATCGCTTCATACAGGTTGATGTCCTCTTCAGTATGGTCAAACAAACTGATTTGCTGATTGCCATGCACCAGGTTGCTGAGGCGCACTCCTACCAGGCGTATCAGCATTCTGCGGTTGTAGAGTTTTTTGAATAGTTCCTGCACCACACGAAGAATGACATGATCGGAAGATGTGTAGGGAATGTGTGTCTGCCTGGTTTCTGTATCGAAATTGGAGTAACGGATTTTTACCGTGACGCATGAAGTAAGTTTCTTCTGATCGCGCAACTGAAACGCTACTTTCTCTACCATCGCAATCAATATTGAATTCAATCGCTTTACATCGATGGTATCCTGATCAAAGGTAGATTCGGTGGAAATGGATTTTTGCTCACTGTAAGAAACCACGGGTGAATCATCAATGCCTTGTGCCTTATTCCACAGACTGATTCCATTTTTGCCAAATGCACTGATAAGAAATTGTTGCGGCATCTCGCGCAGCGTTGCTACTGTGCGCACGCCCATATCATACAAGAAAGAAGCGGTCTGTTTTCCTACCATCGGAATTTTTTCGATGGAGAGCGGTGCGAGAAAATCTTTTTCTTCACCGGCCGGAATTTGTTTCTGCGCATGAGGCTTGAACTCGCCCGTAGCCACTTTCGAAACAAGTTTGTTTACCGACAGTGCCATGGAGATGGGCAACTTACTTTCCTTCTCAATTTTTTTTTGCAGTTCCACAGCCCATTTAAAGGTGCCGAAGAAGCGATCCATGCCGGTAGCATCAATATAAAATTCATCGATGGATGCTTTTTCGAAAGAAGGAGCTTTGTCGGAAATGATTTCAGTAACCAGATGTGAGTACTGGCTGTAGGCTTCCATATCGCCCGAGATCACTCTGGCATCGGGGCAGAGTTGCATGGCCAGGTACATAGGCATGGCCGAGTGCACCCCGAACCTGCGCGTTTCATAACTGCAGGCGGCCACCACCCCGCGCCTGCTCTGGCCCCCTATTATTAAAGGTATGCCTTCGAGTTTTTTGTTTTTTGCCCGCTCCACCGCCACAAAAAAGGCGTCCAGATCCATGTGTATTATGCTCCTGTTCATAGGAACAATTGTACTAATATTTTTAGTATTTAGACAGTAAAACTAAATAATTTAGTTTTTAATTAGCAAGGAGGGCTTGCCTGAGCTTATTTTGCCGAATCCTCCTATTAGCGAAGCAGAAAGCTGAGTCGTTTTGGCTGTAGCAGGGTGCGACAAACGTATTATTTCCTTAGATCCAACCTTACCACATTCTCCACATGAATGGTTTGCGGGAACATATCCACAGGCTGCACGGCCGTGATATCGTATTTTTCGGAAAGTATTTTTAAGTCGCGGGCCTGGGTGGCGGCATTGCAGCTCACATACACAATTCTTTTGGGAGCGGCTTTCAACAACATGATGGTAACATCTTCGTGCATGCCTGCCCGGGGAGGATCAGTGATGATGACATCGGGCCGGCCGTGTTGCGAAAGAAAGGTGTCATTCAACAAATCTTTCATGTCGCCTGCATAAAAATCGGTATTGTGGATGTTGTTGATTTTTGAATTGACCCTGGCATCGTCAATCGCAGCGGCTACGTATTCAAGGCCTACTACTTTTTTTGCCTGGCCTGCCACAAAGTTGGCAATGGTGCCTGTGCCGGTATAAAGATCATAGACCAGCTCATCACCTTTCAGATCGGCCATCTGCCATGCTACTTTATATAATTCATAAGCCTGATCGGAATTGGTTTGATAAAATGATTTTGGTCCCACACGAAATTGCAATGTTCCTGCCTTTGCTGAAGCTCCGGCAGGCAAGCCTGATCCATCGGGCTTTTGCATTTGTTCGGTGATGTACGGATTTCCTTTCCAGCAAACCACATCCAGATCCGCAAAGGTGTCGTTCTTTTTTCCATTGATAATATAACTGGCAGAAGTGATTTGAGGAAACGCATCGGTGAGTGATTTCAACATCAGTTCGATCCATTTCTTTTCATCGTACGTCACTTGCAAAATGATCATGACCTCTCCTGCCTTCGCTGAAGCTCCGCCAGGCAGGCCTGTGTTTGCAGTGCGGATAGTGAGCGTGCGCAAAAATCCAACTTGCCTGCGCAGATCGAAAAACGGAATTTCATTTTCAACGGCTACTTTTCTTGCCAGCAAGCGAATGGCATTGGACGGATCGGGTTGCAGATAACAGTTATTCACATCAAACACACGATCGTACATGCGTGGGATGTGATACCCTAAGCCCGGTTCATCTGGATACCGGCCATTTTCTGTCTCCGTTGCCTGATCCTTTTTTAATTCCAGTTCTTGTTTTGTCAGCCAGCGCCCCGATGTGAACGTATAATCCAGTTTGTTGCGATAGTAGTTTATACTTTTTGATGGGATGATAGGAGAAATGGCAGGCAATGTTAAACCACCGATTCGTTCAAGGTTATCAACTACCTGTTGTTGTTTGTACTTTAATTGTGTTTCATAATTGATATGTTGCCAGGAGCAACCACCACAGGTGCCAAAGTGTTCACAAAAAGGCTCGGCCCTGTGCGGAGATAATTTCTGCACGTTAACCACTTTCCCTTCCAGGTAATTACTTTTTATTTTGGTGAGTGATACCTCCACGGTGTCTCCGGGCGCACCTCCCTGAATAAAAATAACCAATCCATCCACTTTGGCGATGCATTTGCCCTCGGCTGCCATGGTTTCTATTACGATATTGCTCAGTATGTCACCTTTTTTCATGTGTTACTATTTATTTTTTAAAGTCTGGTCACATGGAATGGCCTGATTGCTTATACTGTGGGTGAACGAAGTGTATTGCCATTTCATCTAACTGGTTTTTAAATGCGTTCCAACTATTTTCTCAGGCCAGGTGTCAATGTGAGATGAGGCGATCTGACAAACAGGAGTTACAGCATTACTATTTTCACTTTAGGGTTGCGAAATTACAGAAAATATGAGGGTTTTAGCAGTGAATCAAAATAGCTATCTTTCGTGACTGGTGATGTATGAAAAAGGTATTCCTTACCCTGCTGTTGTTGATTTGCTTTCCTCTTATGGCCTCCCACATTGTTGGGGGAGAGTTTGAGCTGGTTCATATTTCTGGCAACATGTACAGGCTCAATCTCATTATTTATTTTGATGATTTGAATGGTTCACCGGAAGCCCAGGATCAGTTCGTTACTGCCCGGATTTTTCGTAAGCGTGATAACACTGTCATGGGGCAAATCACCTTGCCTTTCCAGAAGGATGAGCCCGTGAACTATACACAGCCAGCGTGTTCGAATGGAGAGATTGTTACACGTAAACTTTATTACACTTCTACCCTAACGCTTTCACCATCTACTTTTAATGATCCGGAGGGTTATTATGTATCGTGGGAACGCTGTTGCCGAAACTATTCCATTTCCAACATTTACAGCGACCCGCCAGGGGGTTCGCGCTTTGCCGGACAAACCTTTTACCTCGAGTTTCCACCGGTAGTAAAAAACGGAGAGCCTTTTATCAATAACTCACCCAGGTTGTTTCCTCCACTCAATGATTATGCGTGTCCGTTCAGACCTTATTATGTAGACTTTGCAGGTACCGATGACGATGGAGACTCACTGGTATATTCACTGGTTGATCCTCTGAACACGTTTACGGGTGAAGCATTGCCCCTGCCAGATTTTCTTCCACGACCAGGCCCCTACAACCCCATTCAATGGAAACCAGGGTTTGGAATCAACAATATCATTAACGGTGCCCCGGATTTGAAAATCAGTAAAGATGGTTTTTTAACGGTAACCCCCACTACGCAGGGGTTGTATGTGTTTGCAGTAAAGTGTGAAGAGTTTCGCGATGGTGAAAAGATTGGCGAAGTAAGACGTGACTTTCAAATGCTTGTCGTAGACAGATGCCCGCAGGCCGAACCTCCACAGATATCTGGAAAAAAATTAACCGATGCTGCCTTCACTTTTAATAAGACGATGAGTGTGAGTTTTGCCAGCAGTGTCAGCGATACTGACCGTTGTATTCAGGTGAGGGTGTCTGATCCTGATGCCAGTAAAATTGAGGACAACTTCAGTGAGAAGGTTTCCATTCGTGCCGTGTCATTGAATTTCAAAAGGAATGTAAGAGAGGTTCTTCCCCAGGTTACATCAGCAACCCTGATCAATGGCAGCACACAGGATTTTACAATCTGTTTTCCTTCATGCCCCTACCTTGATGGCAGACCATATCAAATAGGAATTATCGCTTTTGATGATGCGTGCAGCCTGCCGTTGAGTGATACCTTAAAGATTGAAGTGAATGTAGAGCCACCAGCCAACTCGCCTCCCTACTTTGTAAAACCGATCAACCCGATTACTTCCGTTACACTCAATGAAGGTGGTTTTTATGAATCAGATTTTGAAATACGTGACGATGACAATGATGAATTAATCACTTCCATCACCAGTAATGGGTTTCTGCTGAACGATGCCGGTTTTACTGTAACCATTGATGAACCGCGCTTGAATGGAATCGTAAAAGGTAAAATCCGGTGGGAAGCTTTCTGTGATATCTTTGATTTTACAAATCGCACCGATTTTGAAGTGAACATTCTTGCCAACGATAAAAATACATGCGACACAGGTGAACCGGTAACCGCTACTTTTAAATTCAAGGTAATTCTTCCTGGCAATGCCGCTCCGGTTATCGATACCGATCTCTCGATTGATCCGCAAGAGCGAACCGTGCTGAACATTGAAAGAAGAATCAATGAATCACTTTCTTTCACCGTTACGGGAAAGGACATCATCGATAATGATTTTGTTATGCTCGATGTAACACAACGCGACTTGATCAACTCGCTCGGTATTTCCTTTCCCAGTGTTTCGGGCAACAGTCAGGTGTCATCTTTATTTGACTGGAACATAGCCTGCGCGAATATTGATTTGAAAGTCAGGGATAGCTATGTGTTTCAGTTTCTCATAGTTGACAATGCAAACAAGTGCCGAATTTATAAAGCTGACACCGTAGATGTGCACGTGAAAATTCTTCCACCGCTCAATACGGCTCCTGAACTTGTTATCCAAAACGGAACAAACGTTATCAATGATCAGACTGTTTCCTTTACATTAGGTGAGCAAATCTGGTTTGACCTTACCGGCACCGATGCGGATGTTATTCCTGATAAAGATTTATTAAGACTTACCTTGATCGAAGCAAGTGGCAATGTAACTCCCAGCGGATATACGTTTACGTCAGCAACGGGTAGAGGTAAAGTAGAATCTGTTTTCTCGTGGTTGCCCGATTGTACTGCATTCAAAGACAACGTATACGAAAATCTGTATACATTCAAATTCAGGGTAAGTGACGACCGGTGCTTTAATATAAAAGCCGATACGGTTACCATCTCTATCCGGTTAAAAGACCTTGACAATGGCGGAAAAGAGTTTCTTCCACCCAATGTATTTACGCCCAATGGAGATGGCTGCAACGACTACTTTGCGCTGGAAGGAATTGAACCTTGTCCTTTCAATCCTGACCTGGGAACGATACCTGATGAGGTGGTGGGCTTTCCTCCTGACAATTGCATTCGTCAGTTTGAATCTGTCAGGATTTTTAACCGATGGGGTAAGTCAGTCTTTGAAAGTAAAGACCGCAAATTCAGATGGTACGCACCCGACCAGTCGGCAGGTGTGTATTATTACTTCATCAATTTCACAGACAAAGAATATAAAGGATCACTATCGGTGCGTTTTTAAACACATAACCAATCCTGATTTTACAATCAGTGCTGTTGTGTTAAAGTGTGATGGGAGTTACCCGGCTTTCCTTTACATACACCGGCTTATCAAACCATTGCACTTCAAGCCACACATCTTTTTTGTTTAGCACACGCAGCTTATGTCCTTCGTTCACTACAGCTGTCACACTGGCTCCTGCCGATGGCCCGCTCATCAGGTAGGTATTACCACTTGTGATCAACACCGAGGTAGCTGTTAATGGAAAGTTCACATTAACAGCGAGTAACACCAGGAAAATCATCTGAATCACAATTGCCCCAACAGGCTTTCTGGTCTTTCTGATTTGCATAAACATCCACACCAGGGCAAACAATGCAATACTTGCCAGCAGCAATGAAATTAAATTACTGTATTTATTTATATGATAGTAAAACTTATCCGTATCAGGACTTTCATAACCCTGTAGCCGGTTTTTAGCGGCTAGTTCCTGAATCTTCATCAATACCTGCTCATCACCTGTAGTCTGGTAATATACGTTGAGATAATAGAGGCTTTTGCTCACTTTCCCCAAGCCTTCCTGTATGTAGGCCATTTTCAACAACATAGAAGGTGAATATTGCCTGGCGGCAAGCACTTCTTCATAAATTTCCAGCGATTGCGTGTATTGCTTTGTTTTAAATAAAGAATCAGCGAGGGCAAATTGCCGTGTGAATATTTGCGCAGAGGAGCCTTGAGCGAAAAGAGAAACTGCAAATAGCAGAAGAATTTTTAAAATGGCCGTTTGTATATTTTTCATATCCTGTTACCTTTGCGTCCTCAATTACGGAAATGCCTTTTAAACGGGCAAATTCGTGTTTTCAATAAAGATCAAAAGATTCCGTAGCTCAGTTGGTAGAGCAATACACTTTTAATGTATGGGTCCTGGGTTCGAGTCCCAGCGGGATCACAACCAATAAAACCTAAAATATTGATTATCAATTTTTTAGGTTTTATTTTTTTATAGTTAGCTGATACTAATACATACCACTTAAAGAAAGCGTAACCCAGTCACTGGGTTAATCATTATACTAAATCATATTTGGCAGCGAGCCTTATTAGGTTCGCTGTATTATTTACAGAAAACTTTGTCAGCAAGTTTTTTCGATGGCTATCTACTGTATGCAAGCTGATAAATAATTTACCAGCAATCTGCGGGTTAGTAAACCCATCTGCAATGAGCACAAGCACTTCTTTTTCACGGCTGCTAAGTATTGGCGTATTAGGCAACTCCTGTTTATCAGCCGCAGATGAACTTACATCGAGGCTCATATAAAGTTTGCCTTCATACACCGATAAAATAGCTTCTTCAATTTCTTCCCTTGATGCACTCTTTACCAAATACCCGGAGGCACCATTCTGTATCATCTGAGAAATATAGCTCCGTTCTTTAAATGTACTCATCGCAATTATTTTTACAGCAGGAAATTCTTTCCTGATTTTTAAAGCCAATTCTATTCCACTTATCTCAGGCATATTAATATCCGTAATCACAATATCGGGTGAAGTCAATTTTATTTGCTGCATTGCTTCGTAAGCGTTGCCTGCAGTTCCGGCAATTTGTGCAAACTCAATTTGTGCCAACATAGCACTCATTCCTTCCAATACCATTGGATGGTCATCTGCTACTACAACTTTTATTTTATGCATCACTATCAATTATACAATCAATATGAATAGAGGTGCCAATGCCCAATACCGTCTTAATATCAATCTGCCCTTGCAGATAATCCACTCTCGATTGAATATTTTTTAATCCTGCACCATGTTTAATCGTGATTGCCTCTTTATTAAAGCCTTTACCGTTATCTTCAACAGTAATTGAAAGGCTATTCTTTTGACGTATCACCTGTGCCAATATAGTAGTGGCTTGTGAATGTTTTACTGAATTGTTAAGCAACTCCTGTACAATTCTATACACTGCGATTTCAACAGATGGTTCCATTCTAATCTCCAACCCATGAAATTCACCATTAATAGTAAACGGCTGGGCTTCTGACAAACCATCACAATAATCCTGCAATGCCTGTTGCAAACCTAATTTAATTAAAGCTTCGGGCATCAGGTTATGTGCCACCCTGCGAATTTCACTGATTGATTCATCAAGTTTAGTGAGTGCTTTATTAAATGTACGACCATGTTCTTCGGATAAGATTAAATTTCCTTTCATAGCTCCTAATTGTAGTTTAACGCCACTGAGTAATCCACCCAGCCCATCATGAAGGTCTTTGGCCATCCGGCTTCTTTCATCTTCCTGGCCCTTTAAAAGTGATTGCGTGGCATATAATAATTTTTCATTTTCGAGTTCAGCAATTTTTTGTTCTTGTAATTTTCTCTTTTGTTTGTAAGTACGGTAAGAAAGTAATGAGATAATAAGTAAGGTGACAGCACTGCCAATTAAAATATAATTAAGCGTATTCTTCCTCATAATCGTTGCCTGCTGCATTACCAATTGCTTCTCCTTTTTTTCCGTATCATATTTCTTATCGAGCAACTGTACATTTATTTGCATTCGTTCATTAAATAATTTCTCCGACAGGCCAATACTCAAACGATTGTAAAAATCATAATTCTTCAAATCTCCCTTTATCAAGGCCAATTCAGATAAGATGTCAGCAAATAATTGCGATGGTTCTACATAATTTCTTTGCTGAGCCATATCAAACCCGGTATTGGCTAACTCCCCGCTTCTTTTAAAGTCCTTATTATAAAAAGCATTCAATGCCAATCCATAAATATTATTTACAATGGCCAGGTCGTCACCCAATTTTTTGGCCATCCGTAACCCTTCAGTACAATAATAATTAAGACTATCATACCTGCCCTGCTTTATTAAAACAGCACCCATATTGCCTGTTACATTAGAAACAATGTTATCATAATTTTCTTTGTTAGCTATCCGTAACGACTCCCGCATTACGGCAAGGGCATTGTCATATTTCTTTAAGCTGGTGTATGCATTTCCCAGATTAGACAATACATTGGCAACATCATAACTATTGCCAGACTTTCTCGCAAGAGCTAAAGCTTCTAGATGATATTCCAATGCCTTATCATATTGTTTTGTTTCCCTGTATATCACACCCAAATTATCATAGATAAGACTTAACCGGCCATCATTACTTGTTTTTTCAAAATAGGATATTGAGGGCAAAAGATAGTGCAGTGCTTTTTCGTAATCCTGTAGATAAGAATAGGTGGCTGAAAGGTTTTGTTGTGCAATAATTATACGTTCTTCCTTCCCATACTTATTTGCAAGTTGTAGTGCCTCCTGCGTAAGGATGAGAGCCGAATCAAACCTGGCCTGCATGTTTAAAACAGCAGTATAGTTCGAATAATACTTTAAAACACCCAATGTATAATTCAACTTTTCGCTCAGCCTCTTTGCCTGTAAATAAAACCTTTTTGCTTCTTCCAGATTATTGTACTCCATGTATTGCCCGGTTGTAATGAGCGTAAGTACCTTATTAGTGTCTTCTTTGGAAAGCGAGAGTACTTGCAACAAACTATCTTTTGTTACATCAGGTTGGGCATACAATGACTTCAACGGAAGCAATAGAAATAAAAAAAGTAACCTGGCCATCAATTGATATCCTGTTAAATATTATTGATAAAAGTAGATCATCATACAGCACAATTCCAACTTCATATCTAAAATCCCCTGTTCAGGGGATCACAAAATCAGGTGTTTAGGGGATTGTTTCTACTGTTGGTAAATCCAAAATTTGTGTGGCATTAAATGTAACAACTATGAGTCCTAAATCAGTTATGTCTACTTGTTTTCTGTTGTTCGCCATGCTGATGGCATCAGCACAGAAAAAGAAAGCCTTCGACATCTTTTTCTATACTGCACCCGTTGGTTTTATACTAAATGACAGTAACGAAAAACTGTTTTATCAAAAAACAGAAGGCAAAAATTATTGCCAGTTGTTGTTATACCCAGCCGCTGCAGGTCATTCAAACATAGAGAAGGATTTTGAAGCAAACTGGAATTTCTTTGCCCGTAACCCATCACAAAAAGTAGGCGACCCTGAAACAAAAGAACTAGATTCATTAAACGGGTGGCAAACAATATTAGGTGCTGCGAGAGGCTCTTATACCAAACAATTGTTTGCAATAACAGTTTTAACTTTTACAAAGAAAGATATCACTTATTGTATCGCTGCTGTTTTCACTGATGAGAAATATATACCGATTGTACAGGAATTTATTACAAGTGTAGTGCCCGATGAAAATAAATTTATTCGCCCTGCCCAACAACAACAGAATGCTACAATAGCCACCAATACGCAGACTTCAGACAGAAAGGAAATTACAAAATCCACCACCAACTTTGATGATGGCTGGAAGGCCAATGCTCAGCCGGACTATGTAAAGCTAACCAAAGCAGGAACAGAATTACGTTTACATTATATTGATAAAGCTTTAGATGACGCAAGACCTAATACCATTGATGCACCTGAATATTACTGGAGCAAATATGTAGAGCCATACTTTAATGTAGCTGCACCAGCAAAATGGAGCGGTGTGCAATATCCTGTTATTTATCATATGCAAGGTAATGCAGTCGAAAAAGCTACAGGAAAACAATGCTTTATAGCTATAAAAATTGTGTATAGCGGAGGGGCAAGGCCTATTGTAGTAATTGCTCCCTCGCAAAACAGTTACCAACAACAATTTCCCCATCCCAATGATATAGACCTCATGCTCAACGCTAACAGGTTTGCATTAACTGATACTGATATTATTGGTACCTGGAAAGGAAGTGGTGGCGGTGGAGTGGAATATTATAACGCCTACAGCGGAACATATGCAGGCATGAGTGCCGTATCATCAACCGATGAATTTGCTTTTAATAACGATGGCACCTACAGTAGCACTTATCGTTCTGCAAGTATGAACAATGGAGGTACACAGTTTGGTGGCCAGGATTTCAAAGGAAATTATTCTGTAACTGATTGGACCCTTACAGCCACCAACCGATACAAGGGCAAAACAACAGTATACAATGCCCACCTCATTGCGGTAAAAGGTGGTTATCTTCTCAATATGTCGGATAGTGAAAGTGCATCTATGAACTACACTTTATTCAAAACAAAATAACAAACAACATGAAAAAAGTATCGCTTCTTTTATTCTGCACTTTTATTTTTACAATTACATCAGCACAGAAAACACAATTTGGCCTGTTGGCATTTGAAGTTCCGGTGGGGTTCAGAACAGATAAAAATAATAACACCCTTTATGTGTACAACACCGAGAAACAACTTTGTGCTGTTATTTATTCTTCCTATCCACTCAACGGAAATATGGAAGAAACAATCTGGCAACTATGGAATAACAAGGAACGGTTTATCAACTATACAACAGGTGAAATAACAAATCGCTATAGTATTGAAAGCGGTGGAGCCAAAGGTATTCGCGCAGATTATGTAGGAGAAAATGAAAATGGCAGAATCAGCAAAACAGTGCTGGCTTTTGAAAGTGGAGGTAATTGCGAAGCAGTTATTGTATTTTCAGTTGATGATGAAACAAAGCTTTCAATTGATTATTTTCTTAAAAGTATTCAGTTTATTGCACCCCGGCCACCAGTTCAATTAACTGAACTTCAACGTTCCTATAATTGGTACAAAGCCTTGCGTGGGCCCGATGCCTCAAACAGTTCCATACAAACCTATCAATCACAAACATCGATCAACTTCACTGGCTTTAATGCTGCATCGCAAAACCATTTGCAAAAACTGGGCGATAGCTTATTTTACCTTCGGGAACTACCCAATCTTCAAACGATTTATATAGGTCAAACAAGGCTTAACGATGCTGCAGCCATGAATATTGGTCTACTGCCTGCTATTAAAAATGTACAAAGTATCGATCAGGGTCTTGCAATGCCCATCACCAATGCAGGTTTTACGGGTTTGAGCAGAGCCGGCTCACTTGAGATCATTGATTTACGGGCCGTTGAGATACCGGGGGCTACTGACGCAAGTTTGTCACAATTGGCCAGATTAACGAGACTAAAAAAACTCATCCTTAGCCGGGCAACTGCGGTTACAATTAGTGGCTTTGAACAACTTACCCCATTAAAACAATTACAGGAATTGAATTTTTCATATGCTGCAGTGAGTGATGCCGATGTGCCCCGCCTCATATCCGTACTACAGCAATTACCTGCACTTCGTATTTTGTTTTTACAAACAACCGGCATTACGGAGGCCGGAGCATCCCAAATTAGACAAGCTTTTCCTCAACTAACATTCTATCGTTAAAAAGCAATTTTTATAAAATGAGAATCTACGCATACCTCATTCTTGTTTTTGTGTTCTCTATTACCAGTTGGTCCTATGCACAAAAACCTATAGATGAAGAAAAAGTAAAGAAGGCAGTTGTGCTAATGCAAAAAATGATGACTGACCCTGGTCAGATGCAAAATATTATGGCAGAACTGCAGTCATTAAAGCTAAACAGCGCAGAAAATAAGGAAGCACAAACAAGAATGCAAACTATTGCATTGAAACAAGCAGGCGAGATAAAAAAGCAGGTAACGGCTGTAGGCGGTATTACTGAAAATCAGATTACAACGTTTAAAGAAAATAAAGACCGCATTGTTCCGGTAACGGATGAGGCAAGAATCAACTACCGTATTAAAAAGAAATTTAACCGATGCAGAAATAAGAAATTATTGCAGAGTGGTGCATGAGGCGGTAAAAAAAGAAATGAATCCCGCAGCAGTTTCGCAGGCAGAAAAGATTTATACAAAGTTAAAAGCAAAGTATCCTTCAACAGCAGCGATGGGCAATGGCGCCATCAGTTGTTATCTTAGCAATCTTACACAACAAAGTATTTATATACTGGGTAAGGTATGCAGCGAAGATGCAGGAGATGCCAATAATTTAAATAACTACGCTGCTTTATTAACCAATCATGGTGTGGAGCAAGGCGCCATTCCAATACTGAATTATCTCAACAGGAAATTTGCAAAAAGCCCTGTGGTAATGAGCAATCTATCTCTGGCATGGATGGGTTTGGGTGATTTGAAAACGGCTGAAATATATGCGGATAGCTGTATCAAGTTTTTTCCGGGTAATGCGGCACAGGCACATTATGTAAAAGCAGTGGTTAAAGAAAGTGAAGGTAACCGGCAGGGCGCCATTGAAGAAATGAAACAAAGTATAGGTAAAAGTTATAGTGCAGAAAAGGCAAGCATGCTTAAAAAAATGGGTGGAAAACTAACTGCATCCGATTTTAAAAAAAGCTTACCAGCCGATGCATTGGGTTTATCAAAATTTAATTTTCCCAGCCTACCCAAAACTTATGAGGCTGCTATTAACTCCAACCTTGAATGGGAAACTTTTTACAATAATTTAGACCTAAGTATAAATGAATTAGAGATAAAAACTGCACGACTTAAAAAAGAGTACGATGCCAAAGCAGCCGCAGATGCAAAAGCGGCCATCGATTTTGCAAAACAAAAAAAAGGTAGCAGCTATGCTTTTGCCGCCAACAACAATACCAACCAAAGCTGGAATATATTCTACCAACTAATGGAAGAGGAGTTTGTAAAAAAAGAAGAGGTCATGATGAAAGAAGCCAGGCAGCTTACTGAAAAGAACAGCAAAATGCTTGATGAACTGGATACAATTGTGAAAGTGCATTTGGCAAAACGATTTGAACAGGATGCTTTAGGAAAAAGGTTTACAGATGCAGAAGCATGCAATGCGTACAAAGAAGCATATGATAACTATATGCAACCTGCCAATACAATGTTTGAAATATTTCATTCCGCTTACATCGAGCATAAAAGAAAGATGACCAATGAACTGGTATATTCAGGCAAACAGTTTATGGACAAAGAGTATTATGAATATTATGCAAGCAATGCAAAACTTCAATTTCTGTACACATTGAGATCGGTGAGTTATGAAATACCAAGTTTTACTCCTGCCCTAGGCGGCTATGGTTCAGCATGCATTAATATAAAAAACAATCCGTTTACAAATAAAGGAATATCTAAATGGGAAGATACTAACTGCGGTAATAAATGGGAATTGAATTTGCCCGGAGGCAATAAGGTTTCTACAGATTGCAACAAGATTAGCATAAAACTCGATTTTCAATTTGCTGAATGGACCGGAACGCAGGACTTGTTTACGGGTGAATGGACAAACCACACTTTTGAAATTGGAAGTAACATCGGTACCAAGAAAATCTTCGGTAATGCAGGTAAAGAAGTTTTTGAAGCAGGTGTAGAAGGAGGCATAGTTATTGAAGTTGAACTGGACAGAACAGGAGTTAATGGATGGGAAGTAAAGGACTATGGTGGAAAAGGAAAAGTTGGTGTAAGCGGCAGCGAAGTTACCGTAATTGGTGCAGAAGGAAAAGTTTCTTTAAAATCGGGTAAGGCTTCGTTTGAAATTAAATCGGATCTAAGTAATACAGTAGTTACCTATAAATAAAACTATGCCAACCATAAAAACAATATTCGTATTTATTGCTGTGGTGATTTTTTATACAACCAAGGCACAAATCAATTGCAATGCCATTGATGTTTATAAAGTACCCGGCAAGTGGGTATGGGCAAGTGCAGCGCCTTCTTTCCAGGACCCCATCCCTGCCAGCCAGTGGAAATTTGGCGAACCCATCAGAAAAGAAATGCAGCGAATTATGTCGGTGGCATTGGATGGTTTGTATGCTACCAATAGCATTGCATTTCCAGAAGGAAAATCGTTTTGGTATGCCACCAATAGTACATCGGCTTACGAAATTTATTTAATGCTTAAAAAATTTGAATGCCTGAAAGGAAACAATGAACTGAAGCCAGAGGCTGTAACAGGATGCTGGGTTTATTTTTCCGTTAACCAAATTGATGGAGTAAAATTTCCATTGCCTTCAGAGACAACAGAAGTAAAATACCATGCATACGAATCAAACATTCGTATTACCAATATTGAAATAAAGACCGATGCTGCCGGAAATAAAATCATATACGCTCAAAGAAGATCAGAAGAAATATTACCACACTGTTATTTTTTTTCAGCAAATAATGATTTACCCTGGAGAAAATTAACCAACAAAGAATTGTTTACTTCTTATAAATTTTACCACGAAAAAAGACTCATTGAACAAATAGCGCGGCAGGAAAAGATTGTTGCAGATTATGAAAAGGTATACAACAGTCTTACTGCAGCAGAAAAACAAAAAGGAGATTACAGAACCCAACAGTATGAAACAGGTGCAGCATACTTAAAAAATCTAAAACTGGAAAAAGAAAAGATAATCCCCTGGTATACAGCAGCATTGAAGCAGGCAAATATTAACGAAACGGCTTACGTGAAAAAAGTAAACTCGCATAATTTTATTCCCGGAGAATTAGAAGCTACCGAAGGTAACGGATACAATACATGGGTTGATAACCTTGATTTTTTTGATAAAACAAAACCAAAAGATCAGCCACAATGTATTGCATTGTATATGAGAAGAGACGATGAAGACTTGCCTAAAAAGAATTTTATGGATCTTTTTTACAGCCGGTTCAACTTAGATGTGCTTGCTACAATGGTGGGTGAAGAAGCAAAGAAACCCAATGGCCTCAATAACCTCAACGCATCAACATCCGAAATAAAAACAGAAACCAAAGAAAATCAAAACAACGTATCGGCCCACAGTTACAGTTTTGAAAAAAGTAAGCTGAACCAATTCCCAACCGGATGGAACGGTATGAATAATAATACAGTGCAGCAATATGAAAATAAAAACCAATTAGCTTTTACCAAAGATGGATACATCTACCCGCAACAGTTCAATAAAGAGATAAAAGACAATTTCGATCTTTCATTTGAACTGAGCTGGAATAAAGATATTGCCTACAATAGCGGACTGTTTACGGTTAGTTTTTCTGAAATTCCATACGACAATGTTGCTGAAAAATATAAGATGGATAACAACCTGAATCAATACTTGAGTTTTTATGATAGTTATGTAGGTAAGTTTAACAGGATCATGATATGGTTCGATCCTTATTGGAATAATGGAGGCACACTGGAGGTGTACTCCTATGATAAAAATGAAAATGTTACTGTGAAAAAACGATTTGTACTACGTGATTTTTATATGGCCAATAATAACCATCAATTGAAGATTCAACGCAAAGGAAACTCTTTGTTGGTTTTTATCAACAATAAAAAGGAAGCAGAGATTGAAAATGCATTTATCCCGTCCGTAAAATACAACCTGTACTCTTTCAGCCGCTATAAAGGCAATAACAGTGATAATAAAAATGATGTCTATTATTTAAACAAAATCCACACTGTTTATGAATAATATCGGTATTTCAAATTAACTATTTTCAGAAGTTGCTAAGTCAGACAAAATATATCTCCAAACGGGTAATAATCACAAATGTCTGCTATCCAAAATCAGGTGCATGTCCGAACGAATTCATAATCCAATTTCAACCTTGTCTGAATCATTGTTGTGAACATGTAGTAGTATTATGATGACTTTAAAATATATTCCATTAAAACCCAGGTAACTACACAAGTTGAATTAAAGGCTGTCAGATTACTCTTTCTGTAGAACTACGCTGATACTCTTTTTCGTTCCACATTTGCATAGATTTGCGCCTCATGACTTTGCCTTACAGTTACATCAAGCTCTTGCCTTATAAATTTCAATTTATACAGAGTCACTGCTTCTTTACTAGAAATACTTGAAAGAAAATGCCTTTCATTTTACTTCTCACGTGCCGTTTGGACTTTGTTGCAAAATCTATAAAACCCTTTTATTAAAGTGCATTAATCCGCTGAAACAATCATTAGACTACTATAATCACCAAAATCATCTTCTTCTGGAAGTGTCTGTACAGCACACAATAAGGAGGTCTTATATGCATAGTATGAGGTAAATAAAATCATCACTTTTGCCAATCATATATATTATCAATCAATTAAGAAGGGCCTGGTCTGGCACGAAAACAGGAATAGACTTAAAATCCAACGTGTACAACCGAAGCGTTTAGCCTGATGGAGTACATCTTATACTTTCTCAAGTAAATGCACATGAATATCAGAGGTGTAAAAACACTTGAAGTTCGCTATATTTAGTCGTATCAATATGCATACAAGTACCACACGAGTGGAAACATTTAGCAATAGCGTGATGGCGATTATGATCGTGGGGTTGAAACTTCCTGATTTCGATGAAAGCCATGAAATGGACGACATAAGAAATCACCTCAAAGACAAAGAACTAATTCTACATTTCAAAGCCTATGCTTTTAGTTTTGTAATGATCGGCATTTTGTGGACATGCCTTCAACACCCGCTTCAACTTGTTGTAAAAGTTCAGATTTAATTACCCTCGGTGTATTCGTTAATCAAAATATTTCCTTCGTTAGTGACAGAAAGGCTTAGCCAATACAGGCTGTTTTTGCTTCCATTACAGTTTGACATAACAAAACCGCATAAAACTCCCCAAAACACATTAACAGTCGAAAAGCTATTTATTTAAACCATGGAGCTAAAAAATCATCAGTAACGCAGACAGAAAACTGCTTCAGTTTTCTTTAGTATCTCCTTTTGGATCGACAATACAGATTTCGAGAATAACGACTTCAGTAATTTCTTTTTGTCTACGGCTTCATGTAAGTGATTCGCAGGCGATTTCTAATCGGGCAATGAGGAACTTCATGCTTTTTGGATTTGGTGGTAAGCATTTCTTTTCAGAAACCATGGACCAATCTTGATTTAACCACAAAATCAGATATGCGGATAGAATCATTTTTTTTCGCACAACTCATCCTGAATCTGACAATCAAAGAAGATGCAATCGTTAATAATCCAATGGCAAGAACAGGTGCAATCAATCCGAAACGATCAGCAATCAAGCCGGTTAGAATGGCACCGATGGCATAGCCTAAATCTCTCCACAATCTGAAAATACCAATGCTTTTTGGTCGTTGGTCAGGATGGGTATAATCTGAGATGGCTGCGAGAAATGTCGGGTAGACAATGGCTGTTCCAATACCGAGTATGGAAGAGAGCACTATAAATCCTGAAAAAGAATTTGCCCAGATCATTCCAAGTAACGCTACTCCCTGCATAAACATGCCCACGAACAATAAGGTCTTCTTGCAATATCTATCAGCAAGCTTGCCTGAATAAAGTTGACCCAATCCCCAGACAGCCGGATACGTTGCCACGATGATTCCGGTTTCATGAAGATCAAAACCTTTGGATAGCAATAACATCGGAAATAAACCCCATACCATGCCGTCATTTAAATTGTTGACAAGACCGGCTTGCGTAACGGAACCAAGATTTTTATGTTTCCATGTGGTGTCCCAGAAAATATTCTTCAGCAATGGAATAGAGCTTGATGTTGCCTCGAGTTTTACATGATGATGTGTGTCCTTTACAAACAACCAGCTCAGGAGCAAACCGATTATGCTCAATCCAATTCCTATATAAAATGGATAAGGACGTAATCCATAATTGCTGGCTATCCATCCTGTAAAGAAAGCGACAATGGCTACGGCTACGTAACCGGCAAACTCGTTGAGTCCCATAGCAAAGCCTCTGTCCTTCTCGCCAACAAGATCAATCTTCATGACTACCGTACTTGACCAGGTAAGTCCCTGGCTGATTCCCAGAAACAGGTTGGCAGCAATAATCCAGTTCCAGTCGGGTGCGTAAATAAGAAGAATGGGTACCGGCAATGCAAAGACCCAACCCGCCACCAATAGATTCTTTCTTCCAAAACGATTGGCTAACGCGCCTGTGTAATAGTTTGTAATTGCTTTTGTGACACCAAATACAACAATGAATGAAAGAATAGCAGTCTTGGCGGCCATACCAAAATCAGCTTCTGCGATCTGTGGAATAATGGTTCGTTCCAATCCAATCATGCCACCAACGAAAGCATTGACGATAACAAGCAATGTAAATTGCTTCCAGTTTTCTTTGAGTCCTAACCTAACGTTATCCGGTTTCATTTCTCCATTGTTTTTCATTCTTATATCCAGAGAACTTTGTAGCCTTGCTGATCCTTGTCAATCCGTTCTTTTTCTGCGGATATAAGCAGGGTGATTTAATTCATACTGACTTCAATGGGCAGATCTTGAAGTTTCCAGTCTGGAAAACCTTCTTCGAGTCGTGTAGCTTTATAACCAGCTTTCGTTAAAATGTTAACCGCTTCATCGGCATATACACAAAATGGCCCGCGACAATAGGCGATAATCTCTGTGCGTTTGGGAAGCTCTTTTAGTCGTTTGGATAGTTCATCAATCGGGATGGAGATGGCATGAGCGATGTGACCTTGTTTATATTCAGATTCGGGTCGAACATCTAAAATGGTGACCTTACCAGAGTCTAACCTTTCTATTAGTCCATCAATGGTAACCGTTTCAAAATCGAATTTAGATTTCCTGAATTCCTTTACCACTTTATCAATAGCAGCAATTCGTTCAACACCCAACTCACGCAATGCCTTCCATGCTTTGAACACATTGCTGTTTGAAAGCCGGTAGTAAATAAAATTGCCTTGCCGGTTGATTTCTACCAGTTGAGCAACCTTCAATACCTGCAAATGCTGAGAGGCATTGGCAATGGATAAGCTGGTCTGATCTGCTATCTGTTCTACTGAAAACTCACCTTGTGCAAGAAGTTCAATTATCTCCAGGCGGTGCGGGTTAGCCATTGATCTGGTAATCCTCGCCAATTCACTATAAACCTTATCCTTAAATTCCCTTTTATTCATGGTTCTGGCTTGTTTGCTTTAGAACCACAAAGGAATACAATCCGTTCAACTATTCAATAGATTTATTGAATAGTTACAAAAATGTGCTTAGAATGCCGTTTCTAACGGATTTTTGTTTGCTTTCAAGCAGAGAAATGGAAATCAATAAATGGAAATTAGTTTTCATTGTACTCACAAGAGCTGCTACAGAAATTAACATCCCATCTGCGTAAGCCTCCCACGAAAACCGGACAGTTAGAGATCAGGCTAAAAGTTCAACCAGAAGATTTGTAAATCCCATCAAGCACTTTCCCTCTTCCTTTTCGGATTGGTTTTTCTGATGAGTAAACCTCCGCACCAAATCAAAATTCAGTATGTATTCAGTATTTTTTTCAATATTATTATCATCACCAATTCTACTTTATGAAACCATATCAAACATCAGCTGTCAATAATTATAAAAAGAACTCCATCACAATCACGCAGTATCTACTGATAATTGCAATGATTCTCTTCAGCAACATTTCCTATTCGCAGCAAACTACAACCGCTGGCGAAACGATGGATGTGGGTGTTGCCCGGATTGATATTACGCCCGAAGCACCCATTCGCCTGGCGGGTTATGCCGCCCGTAAAAAAACAGAGTCTGAAGGAGTACTACAAAAGCTTGAAGCCAAGGCACTGGCTTTTGGCAGCGATGCCCAGCATCCATCTATTCTGATCACGGTAGATCTGGTTGGAATTCCAGGACACATCACCACAACACTGGCAGAGCGGCTTTCCACTAAAATTGGTATTGATCCTGCGCAGCTGGTGATATGTGCTTCACACACCCATGGTGGACCGGAAGTAGGAAACCTCCTCAACATTCTCCAGTACAGAGGTGATAAAGCCTACAGTGATTCACTGCTCGCACTAAATCAGCTCGTGCATATTGCACAGTATATCGATCAGCTTTCACAAAAACTTGAACAGGTAAGTCTCGCAGCCATGAAGGACAGAAAGCCTGCACTGGTTTCATGGGGACAAGGTCAGGCATTATTTGCAAAAAACCGCAGAACAGAGGGAGGGCCTGTGGATGTTGCGCTTCCTGTTTTGCGTGTCACCGATCCAAATGGAAAACTTAGGGCTATACTCGCCAACTACGCATGTCATGGCACAACGTTATCAGGTGAAGTAAACCATCTGCATGGCGACTGGATGGGAGAAGCACAACGACTCATTGAAGCGAAACATCCTGATGCCGTGGCCATGATTTCGATAGGAGCCGGTGCTGATGCAAATCCACAGCCGCGCGGAAAAATGGAGGATGTAAAGATGCATGCAAAAGAAATTTCTGATAACGTGGAAAAACTTTTGACCTCTGCACAACTTCAACCACTGACTACACCTCCTGTAGGACGCATGAAATGGGTGAAGCTGCCTTTCTCAAAAGTTCCTACGGTGCCAGAACTCATTAAGCAAACGGAAGATAAAACGGTGAAAGGTTATTACGCTCGCCTTGCACTTGATCGTATTGCCAGAGGTCATGCTATTCCCACTGAACTGGATTATCCTGTGCAGACATGGGCCTTCGGCAATGAGTTTGTGATGGTCAATCTTGCTGGCGAAGTGGTGGTGGATTACTCTGTGCGACTCAAAGAAGAAATTGGTGCTGAACGTGTGTGGATAAACGCGTATGCCAATGATGTTCCGTGCTATATCGCTTCCAGGCGTGTAATCAGAGAAGGTGGCTATGAAGCTGATGTAAGTATGTATTATTATGATAAACCTTCTCCCTTCGTTGAAGAAGTGGAAGACATCATTGTAAAAGCCGTGCATGATATTTTACCTGTGGAGTTTAAAACGATTCGTGTTTCAATCAATAATCCGACAGTAGTCAGAACTGAAGCGGGTAAGCCTGTTGATTTACGTGCAGAAGTTGCCCGGGCAACCGGACCAGATATTAAATACATGCCTGAGTGGAGAGCGTTCGGCTGGTTTACTGAAAAAGACCGTGTTGAATGGGATCTGGAACTACAGGATGGAGGCAAGTATGATGTTTATGTAGATTGGTCTGTTTCAGACGAGGAAGCTGGTAAGCCATTTATTTTTGAAGCCGGTAAACAACGCATCAACGGAAAGATTGGTAAGACTGGCTCCTGGTTTACATACAAGTATGAAAAGATAGGACGCATACGCTTGTCTGCCGGAACTCATAAGCTGGTTTACAAAGCAGATCCGAAATCTCCGAAAGGTGCCCTGCTCGATCTGCGGAGTATGAGACTGGTTCCTGTGAAATGATGATCAGCCTTTAGGGTGAAACTTCATTCCTATAAACTCGAAAAATGTCATGAGATGAAATCTGATGACATTTTTTTTGATGCAGAAAGAATGGTGAGAGTGGTTCTATAAAACCGGGCAAAAACTATTTAAAGTCTGAATAATTTTTTTGCGTTTTCATACAGTAGTTTGCGTTCAATCTGTTTCGTTGCACTCAACTTTCTTACTGCTGCAATAGTCTGTGCTCCCTGGCAAAGATCAGGTGTTCAATCCATCTGCATCTGCGCAATCACTTCCAAACATCAGTTTATCCTGATGCCGGGTGAAGAATTCCCGTGCATGATCTTCATCACGGGTCAAGGCGTTAAGTCCAGATCCGGCTGAAAGATCTCCATACATATTCGGATAGTCGCTTAGCAAACGATCCGTCAAACCTCCTGCTGTCACTTTTCCCTTCGGATATAAAACAGTCTGGTTATTGTACCTGTCAATATTTGCCCACCAGGTTTGAGCATGACCGATGAAATTCACCTTCGGATATTTTTCGAGCATGGTGTGAAATCGCTCAAACCCATAATTAAATCTTCCGTGCTGCCAGTGCATGAGTACAGGAACATTATAGTCCTGTGCCAACTGATAGATCTTCTGCATTTCTGGCGAGTCGCACTGCAACAGCAAATTTTAATTCTGCGATGGCAACTGCACCTCGCTTAAGATATTTTTCAATCTCTTTTACGGCATTGGGCAAGTCAGGCACTTCATTGGCTGCAAAAAGGAATTCATCGGGATGTTTTTTCGCAAACTTCCTGGCATCGCGGTTGCCGGTGATTTTCGCCTCCAGGCCGTTGGACTCACCATTATTCGTTGACGCGGAAATCACGGGGCGCCCTGCAGGCAAAAGAATGGTGGTGGTGATGCCCATGGCTCGCTGATGCGTGATCAGATTTTCACTGATGCGCCCGGCGTAATTCGTGTGTTGATGAATATCGATGATCGGTTCTGCTTCATTAAAAAACAGGTCGGCCGCATTCAGTTTTAAAGCCGTTCCTGCAAGAAGTAAACCGGTGGCCCCTATAAATTTTCTGCGGGATAGTGAATGTGATTCTTCGTTTGGTTCAGTCGTTATGTTGTGTGTGTTCATCTGTCAGTGAGTAATAGAACAAAAGTATTTTTTAGTTCATAGAATCATAATGGTTTATGTTGAAGTACTGAATCAATCAGTGCATACGCTTTTGTTCGCATTTCAATTGGAAAGTCATGTTTACATTCCGGATAATACACCTGCAGATTATCAGGCACACCCAAGAAACGATAAACCGGTAACACATCATCAATCACGTGTTGCACTCCCTTCACATCAAAATTTGAATCGTTCACAGGCGAACTTGAGAAAAATACACGCGGAGCAATGGCAGAAATCATCTCATCAAAATCAAAAGGTATTTTATCTGCATCGAGATCATATTTTTCCCGAAGCAAAGGCATATACCTGTCCTGAGCCCACGGGCCCAGCCTGCCACCGTATTTTTTTGCAAGCTCTTCACCAATATCATAAAAATCAAAACCCGTCCATCCACAACTGGATACCACCACTTTCAGTCGCGTATCAAAAGCTCCGACAAAAATGGAATTATGTCCTCCCAGAGAATGACCGATTACACCAATGCGATCCGGATCAACGATTGGCATAGACTGTAACAAATCAACACAACGCATGTGATTAAAAATGCCTTTCATGGTTCCGGACTCGTAACGGTCATTTTCAAAATCATATTCCTGTAGTTTCACCGAAGCTCGGATAGTCCGGTGCGATCACAATGTACCCGCGTTGTGCCAGTTCCCTGGCATAGGCAAGATTGGCATTTACCCCCTGGCCATCAACACTTCCTTTACCAAGTGAATCGGTTTCATGTAACGCAAGCATGGCAGGAATTCGTTTTCCTTTCTCACGGATAGCTGGCATGTACAAGTAAGCAGTAACCCGTTCATTTTCGGCAACGAGAAAGTTGATGGAGTAACGCTCATAATTATTTCCCTGCAGACTATCGGTAAACTGTAAATCAAAATCAGGTAGCTCACTTCCTTCGGGCAAATCTCCCATCCCCTTTTGCATATCAGTCCAATATCTGCAAGCGTTTCTGATTCCATTCTGTCTTTTGTGGTCACCGGGACTTTATCACCATTTGTATCCAGGAAGGTAAGTAGTTCTGATTGTTCCGCACGGTGCTTTCACCTGAACGGGTTGAACAATCTGTCACCACTAACATAATACCGATAGTGAGCTTCGGAAAAAAATAGGATATTTTCATGAGTTAATCTTATTGTTTATATTTTGGTCACATGGAATTCGCATACAATTAACATACCATTGGTTATTGGTTTTTATGCTCATTTCATTTTATAACTTTCTTTTTGACCTGATCAGATAACCGTACTCAAATCTCTCTAAATATTTTTCAATTTTACTTACCTTAAAAATAAAATAGATCAATAACAAAACATGAAATCCATCCTCTCCGAAAAACACCTGTTGATTCTGTTATTATTATCTGTTTCCTGTACATCACGTTACCCGGGTCCGCTTTCTCCGGAGAAGGCACTCGAAAGTTTTGAGTTGCGTGAAGGATTCAGGATTGAATTATTTGCACGGAACCCTTGTTCAGCGATCCGGTTTGTATGGAGTTTGACGAACAGGGAAATGTTTATGTGGTGGAAATGCCCGACTATCCTTACAGGCCGGAAGACGGCAAAGGCACAAAGGAAGAATTATTCAATCAAAGGACACCAATGGTGATGGTCGCGTTGACGAATCGGTTGTATTTGCCGACAGCCTGATGGAAGCAACGAGTATTCTGCCATGGAAAGGTGGACTGATTGTAACAACTGCTCCTTATATACTTTATCTTAAAGGATACGGATGGAGATGGAAAGTGCTGACACACGCGAAGTACTTTTCTCAGGATTTTTTGATCAGAATTCAGAAGCGCAGATAACCAGCCTGAGTTTTGGAGTTGACAATTGGATTTATGCTGCCAACAACGGACAAGCCGGTGAAGTAACTTCTGCGCAAAGATCCAAACGCTCCACCCTTATCAATGAGTGGAGCTGATTTTCGATTTCGAATGGATCGCAATCAGTTTGAACGTACTACAGGGTCCGGTCAGTTTGGACAAACACTTGATGATTGGGGCAATCGATTCATTACACAGAATACGCTGCATATTCAGACACACCGTCATTCCCTGGAAGTATTGGCACAGGCATGCTTATCTTCCTTCTTTTAAAGCAGTCGTCAATATTTCCGATCATGAGCTGGAGATGTTTCAAAAAACACCACCTCCCTATTGGCGTGCTGAACGAACCAGGCGACGAAATGAAGATTTTCAGGAACGTAAGCTGGATCGGGTGGAATATGCCGAGGATCATTTCACCGGCGCAAGCGGTGGTACTATTTACGCGGGAGATGCTTTTCCAGAAGAATACTATGGAAATTATTTTATGGGCGATGTAGCAGGCAATCTGGTGCACAGAGACGTGCATCACTCCTCTTGAGAATAGTCCGACTTTTGTTGCCAGCGCGTGATGATGGCAGAAAAAGACAGAGAGTTTCTGGCGTCAACTGACTCCTGGTTCCGTCCGGCTAATTTTTCACAAGGACCGGATGGTTATTTATACCTGATTGATTTTTACAGGCAACACATTGAAACTCCGCTTTCCATTCCGGATGATCTGAAAGAAGATATGGATTTTATTAAATGGCAGCGAATAGGACGCATCTATCGTATTTTACCAACCAATTCGCCAGGCTACTGAAAACAGTACTCCCGATCTTCAATAAAAACTCAACACTTGAATTGGTTAAACTTCTCACTCATCCCAACCGGTGGTGGCGACTTCAGGCTCAGCGACTCATCCTGGAACGGCAGGATATTTCCGTTGTTCCGACATTAAATACCTTGTTTGATCAAAGTGAAGACCCGAAAGTTCGTCTTCATGCCCTGTATGCACTGGAAGGTTTGAATTCCCTTACGGATGAGTTCGTAAAGAAAGCGTTGAATGACACTTCTCCCGGCATACGTGAACATGGAATAATCTTATCAGAACGTTTTCCTGATTGCCTTGAGCAAGCACTTTTAAAAATTGATGATCCATCCATCCGGGTTGCCTTTCAGGCTACTCTGACCACAGGAGATTTTCACGGAGAGAAAGTTGTAACTGCTCTTGCACACGCTCTGACCAAGTATGGTACAGGATACCTGGTTTCAAACTGCTGTATTGAGTTCGGAGGATGGATCATCCCGCGAGCTGCTGAAACTTCTGATCACTCAGAAATTTTTTGAAACAACAGACGACTGGAAGATTACTTTCCTGGAAACTTTTTCTTACATCGCTGGTGCCCGAAATCAAAAAGAGCAAGTCAACTTTCTGCTTAATGTCTTGTCGCAACCAGAAATCATGAAAGAAGAAAAGTGGCAAGAGGCAGCAGTAAATGGAATTTCAAAGGGGATAAAAAATTCTACTACATCACCGCCCGCGTTGAAAGAAGCATTAACACGGATGGAAATCGATTCCACTGCAAGTGTGAAGGATCAAACTTAAACAAATATCTGAGTTGTATTCTGGGTCTTCTGATTTATAATTCATTTGACACGATGACTGAATTATATTCCCGCAGAAAATTTGTTGCACAGTGTTTTAAATCTGGCGTGGTGCTGCTCGGTGCTGGATTAACGGCAAGTGCATGCACAAAAAAGAATCCAATCAGGAAATCAATAAATCAATCAATTCATGCGATGATTTTTCTGATGTGAGTGAGGCTGAACTGGAAAAAAGAAAGAAGTTTGCTTATGTAAATCAGGCGACTGATCCGCTGAAACAATGTAGTTTATGCAAGTTATACCTTCCGCCAAAAGCGGGAGAAAAATGTGGCGGATGCATGTTGTTTAAAGGTCCTGTAGATGTCAATGGTTCCTGTACGTACTGGGCACCACTCGATTAATTGTCACGAGCTCCATCATCTACCCAGCAGGCAATGAGATCAAGATCAGCCTGTTGTAACTTCGGTGCGTTTTTAGGCATATTGCCGCTTTGCGTTCTTGACTTAACATCCCTGGCGCTGGCCTGAATGTTGGCCAGCACTTTAAATGATACATTGCCACCATCAACATGACAAGCCGTGATGGCGCAATGGGTATCAATTATTTTTTTTACGTCATCACTGTATTTTACACCACTCGTCACCTTCACGGTTTGTGTTACTGAACATCCTGCGTTATCAGTAACCTTGATAGCATAGCTGCCTGTTTTAAGGCCAAAGAATGCATTGGTAGCAGATGTCACCCCATTATTCAATTTGTATGAATAGGGAGCCGTACCTCCTGTTGGAGTAATGATCACTGCTCCGTTGCTGGTATTGCAACCGCTATCCGTTATCTGAATAGTCGCTGCCAGCGTTGTATCAGGTGCTTTTAATGTAACATCGGTGCCCGTCTCACAACCGTTTTTATCTTTTGCCTTAAGCAGATAAGTACCTGCTCCCAGACCGGTAAAAGTAAAGGTCGCACCATAAGGTTGGCCATCGAGTGCAAACTGATAAGGTTCACCACCTCCGGAAGCTGTGGCAGTAATGGAACCATTGGTTGCACTGCAGGAGGAAGGATCAGAAGTTATGAAATTCACTTTGAGATTTGAAGTTGCACAATCCACAGGTACGGGTTCATCGCTGGAGCAACTTAAAATAAAAAATAGTGAAGTCATGGAAACCACGGTAACCAGAATTGCCGGATAATTGATATTCATATTCTTGATTATAAGAGAATTTTCAAAATTGCTATTTGACCTTACTGGAATTGCTGTCATACATTTTTCAGCAAACCGTAAACAGAGTTTAAACAAACAAATCAGAAGATTGTTTTTTTTTGCGCAAATAAACAGTTTTGAAGTCCTGAAATGAGCGTCTTAAAATACCACTAAATGGGAGAATCCTGGCCTGGTGTACGATTAAAGGATTCCAGTTCTCATAAAATCCTCCTTCAGCACATTCGTGATGGACTCAAGCAAGAAGTCTGAATCTGCTTTTGAGAAAATAATGGGTGGCTTTATTTTCATCACGTTATTATAAGGACCATCGGTGCTCATCAGAATTCCTTTGTCGCGCATACGGTTGGCCAGATAAGAAGCATGTTCGGTAGCGGGCCCACGGCTTTCTCTATTCTTCACCAGTTCAAACCCGATAAATAATCCCGGTCCACGTACATCTCCGATGATTGGAAAATCTTTCATCAGATTTTGAAGACCCGTTTTAAGATAATCGCCCACCACTTTTGCATTTTGCTGCAGGCCTTCATCTTTAATCACATTCAATACTTCCAGGCCAACAGCACATGACACCGGGTTGCCTCCAAACGTATTGAAATATTCCATGCCATTATTAAATGCCTCTGCAATCTCCTGTGTTGTGACCACCACACCCAGCGGATGGCCATTGCCAATGGGTTTACCAATCGTTACAACATCGGGTACTACCTCATGTTGCTGAAAGGCCCAGTAGTGATCGCCTGCACGGCCACAGGCGGTTTGCACTTCATCGGCTATGCACACCCCACCAGCACTGCGCACATGGTGATAGGCTTCTTTCAAAAAACCGTGTGGCAATTCAACCTGCCCTCCGCAACTGATCACTGATTCAAAAATCAACGCAGCCGGATTTTTTTTCACCGCCTGCATTTTTTCAATCGCGTGTTTTACATGAGACGCATATTTACTTCCGGCAAGCGGATCATCTGGCGCGATACATTCCACGATAGGTATCGGGTATAGGAATCACATGAATATGAGGTGCAGCACCTGTGCCCGCGCGACTATCAAATTTATACGAGCTTATTTCAACGCATGCATTGGTGTTTCCATGATATCCCACCTGGCTCACGATCATATCTTTTTGACCGGTGTATACTTTCGCGAGTCTCAGTGCAAGTTCATTCGCCTCACTGCCCGAGTTGACCATGAACACCACATTCAGTTTTGATGGCATGGTTGCCAGCAACGCTTCGGTAAACTTCACCATATTCTCATGCAGATACCTTGTGTTTGTGTTGAGCACCGCCATCTGTCGTTGGCCTGCAGCTACTACACGTGGATGTTCATGACCAACATGCGCTACATTGTTTACAGTATCAAGATATCGTCTGCCTGTGTCATCGATTAAATATTGCCCTGCACCACGCACCATCTTGATGGGATCGCGATAGGAGATACTCAGATTTTTTCCGATGTGCTGTTTGCGGAAGGAAACAATTTCATCTTTTGTCAGTGATTCAGGTATCAGGAGATTTTTTTCCACTGAGCAATAACCATGGATCAGGACAGATGCTTTTCCAGACCGCACGTTGCTCTGGTGCACACACGCCCGGAAAGTCTCCCTGTTTGTTCAACACATCCAGCATTACCTGAAAGTGAAGATGCGGTGGCCAGTTACCATTCACTGACCGATCGCCCACCTGCGCAATTACGTCACCTGCCTTTACGGCATGACCGATAGAAATATTTTTTAATGACTCAACATTCAAATGGCCATAGAGTGTGTAGAAAGTGAGCGAATCAGAAACACGATGTTGTAAAATAATAGTCGGGCCATAGTCTCGCTCCTGATTGTTGTTGGCAAAACTATGCACAGTCCCTTCACAAACTGCACGCACGGGTGTTCCGGATACACAGAAAAAATCCAGACCGATATGCACACTTCTCCATTGCGGACCATCATTGGCTGCAATCTCATAAGCAGGTGTTGAGTAAATGGCACGGGCTTCGTCATATCGCCCAAAGGCAAGGTTTACTTTTTCTCTTCGCATCAGCTGCGAAATCCGTTCATCGAATAGGTCGGCATCCAGCACATCGTGCATGGTGCCCAGATCGAGGCTGCCCGCACTGAGATCTAGCCAGCAAGAAGTTTTGATTTTCAACCGGTGTAATTATCTTTTTGAAATTATCTGTTGCCCACCTATCAAAAATATTTTCTGTCGGACAAGGCACAAGACCACATGCATCTCGAAATGCATATTCCGCGAAAGCGGGAGAAACCTGGCTGAGTTTTTCAAGCAGTGTCCATGCGGGCTATATCACTGATTTGCAGGTATGTATTTTCAGGATGATCGATGCGGTTGAGTTCAGAACAGGTAACACTGATGATCAGTCGCGCAGCCATCAATGGAAACAATACTTTTATTTCCTCATCGGTAAGTTTGAACTTATTGATTGAATCCCCTCACCACATGGCAGGCCGCTTCAATGGGATCAGGCTTATTCATAACGGTATAGGCCAGTGCAATAGCGAGTTCGTTGATCGTTTGCGTGTACACCACATCACCAAAATCAATCACACCTGGCACGACAGGATCATTCACATCATGACTCACCAAAACATTATAGTCATTGGCGTCATTGTAGTTCACACTTTTTCGCAGCGTTGGAAAAACCGGTAAGGCTATTTTTTCAAACTAAGAATAGAAATAATCAACGAGATTGCTTCCGCTCGCCAGTAAACTTTTCAAGGTGTGGCTTTATCCATTCCGTTTGTTGGGTGTCCCACTTCATAAAACGGTGGGCCGCAGGATGATCAAAGTCGGCCAGCGAACGGCAAAGATTACCACACAGTTCACCAAGGCGTTGCAATAATAAAGGGCTGTGCGGATTCGCTTCTGCGAATACCCGACCTTCCACCCAGGTAAGCAGCCGCGCATGACGTTTGCTTCCATCCTCAACAGTGAGGCGAATAATCTCTTCACCTTGCATTGAAATCACCAGCGAAGAAACAGTAAGTCCCATATTTTTCTTTACGAGATGGTTGATCAGTGCGTTTTGCAATTCAAGATTTACCAGCACTTCCTTGGCATTGGCAATTTTGAAAATGTAAGATTGTCCATCTGTTGACTTCACATAGAAATTCAGATCGAGTTCGCCCGGCAATTGGGTGACGGAACTTCAAGACCATAATATTGCCGGATTGAGAGAAGCGATGTGTGCAGAATCGAATGACATATCGTTAAATAGCAGCTTATGAGAAAGGCTTCAATATAAAAAGAAGCCGGAGAGTTTTTTAGGAACGTTTCTTTTTTTAATACTTGCATAGCCCTAAGGCCACTGCATGAGAAAGCACCTTGAAGATAAATTGGACATCGAAAAAAATTCAGGGCTGTCTTTACGCGCTTTGGTAAAAAAGTGAATTACAATGGCTATACCGACATACCGTTTGCTTACACAGCTTGTGGATTTTGAAACAAATACCCTCGTTACCGATCACCATTGGTTTGCCTTTACCAAAGGGTTCGAGAAAGCTCAGATCAAAAGAAGGCGATACACATTGAATTTGAAGCGCGGGTGAAAATCTATAAGAAAGGATACGTGAACCGTAAACTCTCCATCAATAAACGACAAACAGATTTTAAACTGAGTCACCCCACCAACATCCGCGTCATCAGCTAAGGAAATCATTTGATTCGCTAACTAAAATCTCAACCATCCGTGACCGCTATCATGGATTATGATGGTTTTTACGTTTTACATTTGAATTGGAAAGGTGATGCAGATTTTAATTATTCCGGTTCTTGTATCAGGGTAAAAACAAAAGGGTCAACGTGTTGGCTTGATCAACTGAGTGAATTCTCGGGGGCTGTGGCTGATGTCACAGCCTTTTTAAATTCTAAAGAAATTGACATCATCTTCGCTATACTTTCCTTTCAGAATTTCTTCCTGTATTTTTTCCTCTTCCCGTTGTGTATGGAAAGCAGCGCCAAAACTGTCCAAAATACGATGAATAGGTCACTTAATAAGAGTGTATTGCTTTTGCCTATTGATACACTTTAGAAGTAACGATTGACAAGAAGCACAATCGACTTTGGCAGGTTTATTCAACAGACTTCAAAAAGCTTAATTGAAAGAATATGCATGATTGAGTTTAGGCCAAAAACAGGAGACTGTAAAAGATGTAACTTTTGCGAAATTCTGTATAATAACAGCTCCGGTAATTGCAATTACATTTGGCTAAGAATTTAACCAACCAAAAAAATGATAGCGCAAAATAATATTACAGGAAGAGAAACAGAAAAAAATATAGTTAAACTAAAACTTAAGTTTCCATTACTGACGGAATCTGAAATAAATATGCTATCGAAGAACATAAAGTAATGTACCCCAAAATATGCATAAGAAATGCATATTTTACCCAAAGGGTTGACCTGGACAAAAAGGTCTATAGGAATACTACAAATCATAAGGATATAGAGGTGTTGTTAGCAATTCATTAAGGAGTTATCCATTTTGGGCTTCATCAACAAAGTGAACTGATAGAGTTACTGTGTTGGCACCAGTTCCGACCTAATGAAAATAATACCCATGTGTTTCATCTCTTCAATGGCCCGCTCCGACATCGCCTTTTACTAAATCCACACCGCGCACGGCATCCTCAATCACCAATACATTAAATCCCATTCTTGTGCGCATCCAGGGCGGAGGATAAAACACAATAGTCGGTGGCCAGGCCAGATATATATAAATCATCAATCTTATGATCATGTAAAAATTGTTCGAGATCGATACTGGTAGCCTCGAAGGCCGAATAGCCATCATCTTCTGAACCGGTTCCTTTCAGAAATACCTCCTGAATTTTTTCATCATCCAGTTGCGGATGAAATGCCGCACCAAAAGTATTTTGAACACAATGGACGGGCCACTTATCAAAATGCTTTGTTCTTTCCGGATGCCAGTCTTTCGAAGCAATGATGATATCAAAACGTTCCATTAACTTATTGATCACCGGCACCACTTTTTCACCATCAGGCACTGCCAGCGTTCCTCCCGAACAAAAATCATTTTGAACATCTACGATTAATAATGCCTTCATCGTTATTGAATTTTTGAAATGAGAGTTTTTCATTCACCAGTTTATCACGAACTTCTAACAGTGCTTTACTGGTACCTACTTTATAGATATGCGGGTACTCAAATCGTTTATGTTCATCAGGTAAAAGTGCAAGTCGTTCCTGCACGTAGGCAGCAATTTCATAGGGTGTTTTCCTGGCAATCAAAATCTTTCCATCGTCCATCACGCAATTCAGGAGATGATTCTTTTCTTAGTCCGCTTAGCGAAAGCCGTTTGGTAGGCTGATGAGGATGAATCATCTGATCGATGTCTCCTTCCTGCTCTCCCACTACGGCATCAGCATAAAATTTATTTTCACCATTAAAATACCGGTACATATTCTTCACACCGGGTATCAGAATCTTTTCAATGTTCTCGGATATTTTTATTCTTGGTTCACCATCATACTTAGAAAGTTTATAAACTCCATCCAGCGCTGCATCTTCACGGCCAATCACTAAACTCGTGCCCACACCAAATACATCAATCTTTGCTCCCTGCTCGAGCAGACTTTTTATGATGTGTTCATCCAGTTGATTTGTGGCAACAATTTTTACATGATGAAGTCCCGCTGCATCCAGCATGAAGCGTGCATGCTTGCTGAGATAGGCGAGGTCACCACTATCGAGGCGCACGCCTTTCACCTGATGGCCAGACTCTTTGCATTTCATGCGCTACCTTAATCGCATTGGGAATACCCGACCGGAGTGTATCATACGTATCCACCAAAAAAATACAGTTGTCGGGATAAATTTCTGCAAACCTGCGAAATGCTTCCTCTTCATCATCGAAACTTTCAACCCACGAATGGGCCATCGTTCCTGATGGCAGTATTCCATAAGTGAATGCGCTGTAAACATTCGAAGTTGATTCCGCTCCACCAATTACTGCCGCTCTTGTGGCATGAATACCACCAAGACCTTGCGCTCTTCTCAATCCAAATTCAATCACGCTGCGATTGCCGGCAGCCAGTTTTAATCCGGCTTGCCTTGGTTGCAATCAGCGATTGAAAATTTAAAAGATTAAGTACAAGCGTTTCAATAATCTGGGTTTCAAGAATAGTTCCTTCCACGCGTAACACAGGCTCATTGGGAAAAATAATTTCTCCTTCCTTTACGGAATGCAATGTTCCTTTAAATCTGAATTGTTTAAGGTATGATAAGAAGTCTTCATTGAATCCACGCTCACGCAAATACTCAATGTCTTCTTTATCGAAAGAATAATCTTTTAGTATTTCCGAGCAGGTCATCCAGTCCTGCAAATACCACATAGCCTCCTTTAAAAGGTAGCTTGCGAAAGAAATAATCGAAACATGCTTTCTTTTCGGCCATCCCCGTGAGGAAATATCCCTGGGCCATGGTCAATTCGTAATAATCGGTATATAGCGCAGCGTGCTTATGTAATGAAATCATTTTGAAAGTTAATTATTTTCTATGGAGTATAAAGAATGAATACAGTGATTCAACTTCTCTTTCCTCAGCCTCCTGCCTTTCACGATCTATCGTGTACAAATTTATTTTTTAATATTTTGAGCTTTTTCAAGAGGCTTTAGATATGGAGTAATCCGCTTTGCCAGTTTTCTGTATCCTTCCGCGTTCGGATGCAATCCATCCGTAAAAAGAGCTTCGTTGATTTTACCATTCTCATCAACAAGCACATTGCCGGCATCGAGGTAGCGGACATTCATTGATCCGGAAACGTTTACAATTCCCTGGTTTAATTCAGAAATCTTTTCCTCATCTTTTCTGCGAGGGTAAATTCCCAGTAACAAAATTTCAGCCTTTGGCTGACGGATTTTAATAGCCTGAATAAGAAATTGTAATCCTTCGAGAATTTCCTCATTGGAATTAATTGAAATGTTATTGGTTCCAATCAGTATGACAACCTGAGCGGCTTCATAACCTGCTAGTTCATCGTGGTACACACGCCACAATACATTTTCAATCCGATCCCATCCATAACCAAAATTCCGAACACCGAGTGGTTCCATATATTGATTCCAGGAATCAAGGCCGTTCACCATCGATGTTTTCGGTTCGCCTCCCCAGAAATGGGTAATGGAGTTGCCAAGAAATACAATACGTGGGGGCTTGATTTTATTCAGCGCTAATATCTCCTGATGACGATTGTTCCAATCATACACATTGGCATCCCTGTTTTGAATAATGGGTTGGGTAGTAGCAAATTCACCAAATGGTTCATTCACAATATTCCGGATTATTTTTTCGTATGCATCCGCATAGTCTTGCATACCAAGATCATTCGGATGAATTCCATCAACCGTTCCATCCATCGATAGCCCGATTTCTTCCTTCGGTAAAAGAAATAAATTGTTATGTCCCTCCGATTTCAGTTGTGCAAAGGCATCACGTTGTGCCTTGTTAAGTGCTTTTACATTTTTTTCTTTTGAAGAATTAACCGCTTCATCGCTGAAGCCGCAGTGTTCTGTCAGCAACACCGGTGTTGAAGGATGTTTTTTCTGTAGTTGTCTGACCGATTGCAAGACCAGGTTTTTTACCGTTTCAGATTTAGCTGCATCAGAAGCATCCAGGTTGGGTAAACAATCCAGCACAAATAATTTAGCATCGATCTCTTCCATGATAGTCGATCACTTCTTTCTCCAGTCTTCCGTTGCCTGAAAATCCAAGATTGATTAATGGCCGGTCAAGTTTTCTTCCTACGATGGCAGGCCACGCCATCCCCGGACGGGAAGCACAACCACCTTGAGCAATAGAAGTACCGTACACAACAATTGGTTTTTCTTTTCGTACTGGTAATGGATTGAAGAGTGTTCCATCAGGAACTCCAACTTCCATCCATTGAACACTGTTATACAATGGAAAATACAACCGGTATTCACGACCCTTCTGATGGTAAGTGTCGTTGGGTGTCAGGCCACTAAATCTATATTCGATGGTGTCGCCCATGGTATATTTTCCGGCACACCATAACGATTTTCCGTCCGTGCTCACCGAATATAAGTCAACTCCACTGACTCCGGTAGCGGGCATATGAGGCATTGCCAATCCTCCACTTACTTTATAACGGACTATAATCTGATCTGCATTGGATTTGAAACGCAGCATCAGTCCAGCAGAATTATGTGATAAATTCCAGACGTCAGCCCTGACCGTTTTTTCCGCTTTGGCAGGGAGCCTGTCATACGGATTCTTTACCTCCTTCGATGCTTGTCCTTCGATCACCGGGAACGGATTTTTTGAAGGATTCCACCAGCTGTAATTAACTTTCTGGGAATAGACTAACGTTACCTGAAGGAAAGCCAGCAAGAAAATTATACGAATGCGATTGTTCATGAAAAATTGCTTTTATCAAATATAGCATATTCATTATTTGAGTCTGAGAGATATTTACTACCGGATGAAGTAATTGATCCAATTAACTAAAGTCTGTTTAACGTTGCAACCATGTTAAAATATCATAACGCTTATTATCTTTGGTACTATGACCACTCTTCACATCAAAAACATGGTTTGCGACCGCTGCATAATAGTGGTGAAACAAGAGCTGGAAAAACTCGGATTTGAACCTGAAAAGATTGCACTCGGTGAGGTACTGTTAAAAGAAGATCCTCTTTCGGGCGAGCAACAAAAACAAATTGATGATGCCCTGCTGGCAGTTGGCTTTGAGCGGATTGACGACCGCAAGGCACGGCTCATTGAAAGCCTCAAGAATAAAATCATTCAATTGATTCATCATTCCGACCGCATCAACCTCAAAGTAAACTGGTCAACCTTACTGGCTGATGAAGTGCATCATGACTATGGCTACCTCAGCAGTCTGTTTTCATCCATGGAAGGCATCACACTGGAGCAATACATCATCCGACAGAAAATAGAACGTGTGAAAGAACTTTTGTTCTATGATGAATTGAGCTTAAGTGAAATCGCTGATCGCCTGGGCTACAGCAGTGTAGCCCACCTTTCCGGTCAGTTCAAAAAAGTTACAGGACTCACTCCCTCCGAATTAAAGAAATCACGCAAGATTGATCAGGAAAGAAAACCGCTGGATTCGATTTGATCAATTGATTTTTTAGCCACAGATTCACTGATTAATTCCAGGTATTATTCCAGCCGCCCGCAGTCTCACAGCATAGACGCTTCTATTTCGACCTGTGAAGACACAGGCCGAGGATACAGAAATAATACTTACTTCAACTCACCTTTTTTAAGTTGCTCCATGGCATAAGCGGCAGCTCTTGCCGTGAGCGCCATAAAGGTCAGTGATGGATTTTGCGTTGACACAGAAGTCATACAGGCGCCATCCGTAACAAACACATTCGGACAAGCATGTAACTGATTCCATTTATTCAGCAATGAAGTTTCAGGATCGCGCCCCATACGCACTCCGCCCATTTCATGAATATCAAGACCTGGTGCCTGTTTGCTGTCGTTGGTCTTGATATCTGTGAAGCCAGCTTTCTCAAACATATCAGTATACTGTTCAAAGAAATCCTTCAGCATTTTCTCATCGTTGTCATCATAATCGATAGAGATATTAAGTTGAGGAATACCCCATTCATCTTTCTTCACTTTGTCCAGTGAAACAAAATTGGATTCTTTCGGAATTGTTTCGCCCATAAAATGCGAGCCTACATTCCAGGGACTGAGTGCGGATTCGCCCATGAGTTTATTTTTAAGATCCATCCCAACACCATCAGTGTTCTGTTGCGGATTACGGCCTGCACTGAAGCCCGAAGCATAACCGCGTAGAAAATCGGTTTCCTGTTTTTTTACATTCCTGAATCGCGGAATATAGGCACTGGTTGCTCTTCCTCCTTCTGTTTTAAAATCAAGCATGCCTTCATACTTAGCTGATATCCTTCCACGGTAATTATGAAATGCTACATACTTGCCCATTAATCCGTTTTCATTACCCAGTCCGTTGGGAAAACGATTTGACGTTGAATTCAATAAAAGAAGATTCGTATTCAGTGTTCCTGCATTCACAAAGATGACAGGCGCAAAATATTCGATTGCTTCTTTTGTGATGGAATCAATCACACGCACTCCGGTAGCCTTGCCTTTCGCATCATCATAAATAACAGAGTGAACTACGGAGTTCGCCCGCAAGGTCATGTTGCCGGTTTTGTCAGCCCACGGTATCGTAGTAGAGTTTGAATTATAATATCCGCCAAACGGACAACCACGCTGGCAAAGATTTCGTGCCTGACACTGGCCTCTTCCTTGTTCAATATGGATTGGCTGTGGTTCGGTGAGATGAGCGCAACGTGCATAGATAACATGACGGCCTGAATAATTCTTCTTTACAAAATCGCTGAAATAATTTTCAACACAGTTGAGATCCCATGCAGGAAGAAATTCTCCATCGGGCAGAATGTCCAGCCCGTCTTTATTTCCGCTGATGCCGGCAAACTTTTCTACATAGCTATACCATGGCTCCAGATCGTTATAACGGATGGGCCAGTCTACTGCAAAACCATCGCGTGCAGGACCTTCAAAATCATACTTGCTCCAACGCTGTGTTTGTCTTGCCCACATGATACTTCTTCCGCCAACCTGATAGCCACGAATCCAGTCGAACGGTTTATCCTGCCCATACGGGTGCCCGGTGTCCTTCACAAAAAAGTGCATGGCGTCTTCGCGGAAAGCATAACAACGGCTGATCACCGGATTCTCTTTTGCTATTTCATAGGGAATCTGATTGCGGTGCTGAAATTCCCACGGTTTGAGGTTCGTGGTTGGATAATCCTTCAAATGTTTTACATCACGGCCACGCTCCAGCACCAGGGTCTTTAATCCTTTTTCACAAAATTCTTTGGCGGCCCAGCCTCCGCTCATACCACTGCCGATGACGATCGCATCGAATGAATTACTTACTGCCATAATTGAAAATCATTATAAAATTGAGGGTATTATAAAACGGAGGCTACAGGCACACAGCCTTTGTATTTCTTTGGAATTAAACTAAAGTTTCTCACCTGGGTGAGATACGCTTCAGAAGTGGTGAAACTCTGAATGGTATAACGCTTCACGATTTGATAAAAACCGATTACCTCTTCCGCTACTTCTGTTTTCGCCTCAATCAAAAGAAGGAACTCTTCTTTTAGCGGAGGGGTGCATTTGATAAATTTTGTATTGTATTTCAATTTACAAGCCTCTTCAAATTTCAGCATGCCTGTCATGAACTTGCTTTGATCTTCTGGTGCGGTAACCTCATCGGTCATCATCAGCAAAAACTTGTGCGATTCCAGTTCCTTCGCTCCGATAAATTCAGGCGTTGAGGGCAATATCGCTTCCGTAATGGCAGCCAGTAATTTTTCCTGCGATCCGGTAAGTGGAATGTTCTTCAGAATCACAGTAGGATTATCCTGGCAAGAAGCAAGCATAGCGGCACCTGCCCCGAGGATGATCACATTTTTAATTGCGGTACGTCTGTTCATGATGCAACAAAACTGGGTTAACAAATTTTCACGAAGGAATTATTTTTATTTAAAAAAATCACACCGTTTATCACAAACCAATGCACAACTGTCAGCCTTCATAAGAGTGATACGGTTACCCGGTAAATGGTCAATTGAGTGATTCTCAGAATTCCCCTTGTTACAAATATTTGAAATTCTTAAATAAGTGTACAATTTAGAATTTCCAATTGATCGTTGCATCACATGTCTGATTTATACGCGCCTCTGAAACAACTCACCACAGCCATTCAGCCATTATCTGAAAAAGAATGGACTGCATTTTCTTCCATCTGGACAGAATGCTCCGCAAAAAGAAAAGAACAACTCACCGTGGCCGGAGAGAAAGAGAAGTACCTCTACTTTGTTATCGAAGGTATTCAGCGCGTATATTATTTTGATGAACAAAACCGCGAAGCAACATTGGTGTTCACCTATGCACCTTCTTTTGGAGGCGTGCTGGACTCGATCATGATGCAACAACCCTCTAAATATTACTACGAAACATTAACACCCTCAAAATTTCTCAGGGCACCTTTTGAAGAACTCTTTCGGTTGATGGAAGAACACGCAGCCATTGAAAAACTTGTGCGCAAGGGTGTTACCGCTTCACTCTCCGGTGTGATGGACCGGCTTGTGGAATTACAATGCTATTCTTCTGAGGAACGATTCAAAAAACTACTTCAGCGAAGTCCGCATATTTTGCAATTGATCCCACACAAATACCTGGCAAACTACATTGGCATTGATGCCACCAACTTCAGCAAACTGATAAACCGGGTGAGAATTTAGATCATCGACAGAAAATCGTGGTAAATACCAAGAATCTTTTTTATACAAGCCTGCAACTTTGCATCATAACATTAAATTTTATTTACGATGACAAATCAAACGGTAACCCTGTTATTAGACTTGCTGGAAGAACATGTTGAAAATCACATACACGATGCGGTAAAAATCTTTCAGAATTTATCTGCTGAAGAATTGCTGAAGCCATCCGCCAGTGGCGGCTGGAGCATAGCACAATGTCTGTGGCATCTGAACAGCTATGGAGATTACTACTTGCCAGAAATAAAATCGGGACTCGACAAAAAATATCCGGTCAACGCTGTTTTTAAAAGTACATGGCTCGGCAATTATTTTACGCAGATGATGAAGCCTGGGGCACAGATGAAAAAATACAAAGCCTTTAAAAACCACGTCCCGCCTGATAAATTAGACGCACATAAAGTAGTGGCCGAATTCATTCAGCAACAAGAGCAGCTTCTGAGTTATTTGAAGCAAGCGAAACAAACTGATATGAACCGGATACGAATACCCATATCTATTTTAAGCTGGATAAAACTTAAACTGGGAGATGTATTTCAATTTATCATCGCCCATGATGAAAGGCATCTGCAACAAGCCAGAAGGAATCTTACAGCATAGGTTCTAAATCACTATGGCTGTTATGATATAAATCAAATCGCGAATTATATAAAACCGAAGTGCGTTATTGAGAGTATACTTGCATACTAATTCAAATTGCAACTATGCCCAGTCCTGCGATATCCTCCAAAAAAAGCCATAAAGAAATTCATCAGTCATTTCCTGTACTGGAAATGTCATGTGCCGCTTGTGCGGTGAGTGTTGAATCCATGCTCAAAGCGACCAAAGGGGTGCGTGATGCCGGAGTAAACTACGCCAATCAATCTGCGTGGGTGGATTTTGATAATTCGGTGGTCACTCCCATCGGGTTGCAGAATGCCATTCGTTCTATTGGATATGATCTGGTCATTGACACGGTAGATCCTCAGGCAATTCAGGAAGAGTCGCAACAGAAAAGTTATGAAGACATAAAACAACGCATCATCTGGTCAGCGGTACTGGCTGTGCCGGTAGTGATCCTAGGAATGTTTTTCATGGACTTGCCTTACGGAAATATTATTTCCATGATCCTCACCGCACCGGTAGTATTTTACTTTGGAAGAAATTTTTTCATTCACGCCATCAGGCAGGCAAGGCACGGCAAGGCAAACATGGATACGCTCGTTGCACTTTCGACAGGTATTGCCTTTGCGTTTAGTGTGTTCAACACATTCTTTCCTGAGTTCTGGCATGCGCGGGGCATTCATCCGCATGTCTATTATGAAGCGGCTGCAGTCGTAGTGGTTTTTATCTCATTGGGAAAGTTGCTTGAAGAAAGGGCCAAGTCAAAAACTTCCAGCGCCATTAAAAAACTGATGGGCCTTCAACCCAAAACCGTGCGCGTGCTGGTGAATGGTGTGGAGCAGGAACTTCCCATTGCCTCGGTGAAAGTGAGTGATTTTATTCTCGTTCGTCCGGGTGAAAAAATTCCGGTAGATGGTGTAGTCACAACCGGATCATCGTATGTGGACGAGAGCATGATATCGGGTGAACCTGTACCGGTAATAAAGGACGCTGGCAAAAAAGTATTCGCGGGCACCATCAATCAGAAAGGAAGTTTTCAGTTTGAAGCCCAGAAAATTGGGGGTGATACTATTCTTGCGCACATCATCAAAATGGTGCAGGAAGCACAAGGCAGCAAGGCACCCGTACAAAAACTGGTAGATAAAATTGCAGGAATATTCGTGCCGGTGGTGATCGGAATTTCTATTCTCACTTTTATCATCTGGATGCTGGTGGGTGGCGATGATGCATTCACACATGCCTTGCTGACTTCCATTACCGTGCTCGTGATTGCTTGTCCGTGTGCACTGGGCCTGGCAACACCTACCGCAATCATGGTAGGTGTGGGCAAAGGGGCAGAAAATAATATCCTGATTAAAGATGCTGAAAGTTTAGAACTCGCACATAAAGTGAATGCCATCATCCTCGACAAAACCGGAACGATCACCGAAGGCAAACCGATGGTCACCAATATGCAATGGGTGGAAGGAGAAAATTCTTCTGTGAATTATCAGGATGTATTGTACAGCATGGAAACTCAATCCGAGCATCCGCTGGCACAAGCAGTTGCTGCTCATCTGAAAGAAAATAATGCCCAGTCATTATCACTTACCCATTTTGAAAGTATAACGGGAAGAGGGGTAACGGCACACTTTAATGATTCATCTTTCTTCATCGGAAACAGAAAACTCATAGAAGAAAAGAACATCAGTATTTCAGAAAACATATCCGTAATAGCGGATGAATGGCAAGCAGAAGCAAAGACCGTAATCTACTTTGGCAATACAGAAAAAGTGCTGGCCATTGTGGCAATTGCCGATAAAATCAAAGCTACTTCAAGAGCAGCTATTGAAGCATTGCAACGAAAAGGGCTGGAGGTTTATTTACTTACCGGAGACAATCAGCACACGGCTCAGGCAGTAGCTAAACAAGTAGGGATAGTTCACTTCAAAGCAGAAGTACTTCCTTCAGATAAAGCGGAGTTCGTAAAACAATTGCAAAGCGAAGGGAAAATTGTTGCCATGGTCGGTGACGGCATTAACGATTCACATGCACTGGCTCAGGCCGATGTGAGTATTGCCATGGGCAAAGGTTCTGACATTGCGATGGATGTTGCCAAAATGGTGCTGATCACTTCTGACCTTCAATACATACCCAAAGCATTGAATCTTTCTACGAAAACCGTGCGCGGAATCAGGCAGAATTTATTCTGGGCGTTTATCTATAACATAATTGGAATTCCCATCGCAGCAGGATTGCTTTACCCCATCAATGGATTCTTGCTTGATCCCATGATTGCCGGTGCAGCCATGGCCATGAGTTCTGTATCTGTAGTGAGTAATAGCTTACGCTTGCGTGCCGCTAAGATCTGACTTACTTTTCGATCTTCATGCTTTTCATCGACTGAGCAAGCTTCACGGCTTCGTACGCGTTCACAAGACCTCCGGAAGCACTAAGTTGATTAAAATCCACTCTGCCGCCTCCCGGCTTCTGTACTTTCAGGTTATCAAATTTACGGGTCGACCTGATCAGAATGTCTTTTACCTGCAGGGCAGTAAGTTCTGGAAAATATGACATGAGCAATGCGGCCACTCCGGCTGTGGCAGGACTTGCCATGCTGGTGCCATCATTACTCTTGTACTTGTTATCGGGCACCGTTGAATAGATATCAACACCAGGGGCAAACAACGAAACCATTTTCTTTCCATAGTTTGAGAAACTGCCAACGAAATCCTCATCATTTCCGGCAGAAGAAGCGCCCACTTCAATCCAGTTTTTTGCTTCCTTACCATCGAGGTAAAACCGGGTAGGATAATTTTTCTTTACATCAATATCTTCAGAATCATTGCCCGCTGCATGAATGAGCAGTACTCCTTTTTGCTCTGCATAGCGCACCGCCTTATCCACGGCTTCTTTCTGAGGAGAAAAAGATTTTCCAAAACTCATGTTGATGATCTGTGCTCCGTTATCAACAGCATAAATTATGGCATTCGCTACATCTTTGTCGCGTTCATCTCCGTTGGGCACTGCACGCACCACCATGATTTTTACGTTGTCTGCAATACCTTTGATTCCGATGGTGTTCTTCCGGTCAGCGGCAATAATTCCTGCTACATGTGTGCCGTGATCCGGGTCCGGACCTTTCACGTCATTATTGCCATAATTTTTTTCCTGGAGATTGCTGATGTCATCTCCCACAATTTCACGTGAATTATAATTTTCATTATATCCGTAGGCAATAATGGGTTGATAATAATCCACTGCTTCCTTCAACTGGGCCAGGTAATCTTCCAGATCTGCATCCTCTCCCATATTTCTGTACATGCTTAATAAAAATCCTTTCGCAAACAGCAAGCCCGGATCGCTGGTTTCAAAATTCTTAACAGCTTCGGGTGTAATCTTCTCAACCTTAAGCAATGCTTTGAGCGTGTCGATACTAAAGGTGATGCTTCTGTACATATTGGAGTATAACTTATACTGTTGTTCTTCTTTGGCTTTGCGTTTTTCAAACTGGTCTTTTATATAAACATAGTGTTCATACTCCTGCTTTTGCTTTTTGGGCAGCTTGCTTACATCAACATTTTCATATTTTATTTTCAGACGTATGTACTCTCGTGTGATTTCATAGGTATCCGCATCCACGTTTCCGTCTTTTCCTCCTATAAAATTCCATCCATGCACATCATCGATGTATCCGTTTTTGTCATCATCAACACCATTGCCCGGAATCTCCTTTTCGTTCACCCAGATTACACTTTTCAAATCTTCATGATCAATGTCTATTCCCGAATCAATCACGGCCACAAGTACAGAACGCGAAGGCTGGTCTTTAAGCAAAGTCAGATAAGTCCTTTCCGCACTAACACCCTGAAGGCTATCCTGCTCAGGATCTCTCAGAAACCAGTCTTCCGGTACTGTCTGAAGATTCAGGGACTGCGAAAATGACGAAACCGCGACAAGTAAGAAAAATATTACATTCAACAAACGGATTTTCATGGTTGCAATTTTTGATTTTGAACTGGCAATATAATCGTAAACCTCTGCAAATCAGACCTTTTTTGTTTTTACCAATGCCTGATTTTCTACTAAAATAATCACTGGAACGAAAAAAGATGCCAGAAATTACGTCAGTAGGTTAGGCTCAAAGAATACCATTAACAATAAGGGTTAAGTAACAATCTTTGATCAATTAAAATTCAAAGCTTATGATCGCAGTCTGCATAACAGGAGTTGCACTTTTCTACACCGTATTTTTTTATACCGTGATGAAGTTTCAACAAAACGAGAAAGCACAGATTCAACACCTGAAGGTTTGAGGTAACATAAATATTATCGGATTAATCCGACCTTAGTCTTCAAGTTTCAACATTCCAAAGGAAGAAGGAATATGAAAATCTGGTGTCGGAGAATCAGGCCGTACCCAACTGATCCATTTTATCTTTGAATTGTCTTCTGTTATTTCAACGCAATCTCCCCTGTACACACCTGCTTCCAGCATATTTCCTTTTATAAGGTCCAGCTGCTTCAGCGATTTCTTGCTGATGGCCACTTCAACGGTATAACCATCGTTCACCTTATTTGCTTTTACAATGAGTTGCCCGGCAGGCCATGACCAGTCAGGAATAAATTTCCTGTGATGTTCAACCATATAATCATACACTCTTCCATTGGGATCAAGCTCGAGTCCATAATATGGCAACATCTTATCGTCTTTCCTGAAGAAGATTTCTACACGATCGGAATAAACCACTTCCGATTTCTCATTGGTCTTTACAAATACATTGATATGATCATCTTTCACTTCATAAAGACAATAGAACCAGTCATTGCTGTGCAAGGCTTTAAAGGATGTGAACGGAGGTGTCTCATTTTCCCAGGGATAAATAAAATCAGTAAGCTCAATGGCGTTTTTCCATATTGGATCATCCCCCTTTCCGGTAACAATGATTTCCATGTCCTTTATGTTATTAACCGAATATGATTTGAGTTCCTGTTTAGTACATGATATAAGTTCTGCAGCCATCATTATAAAAATTAAAGGGCGAATCATAATAGAAATAATTTAGTTATAGGTGAATATAAAGCTTAAAACTGCACACGTCAGGCAGTGGCTTTTACGAGTTCTTCCTGAATCCGTTTGGCAACGATTTTTTCCTGACCAGCCTTCAACATAAAAACGGTAATCCGGATGCTGTCTTCTTTTTCCCATCCGATGACTTCTATAGAAGGACTTCCGTTGCGCAGTCTTTTTCCAAACTCATCACGGGTCACGTTTACTTTTGACCTGTCCCATGAAATCTCCAGTGAGGGTGTGTGATTGGCAACCTCAGGAACGATCACTTCGGTTTTTACACCCTGAACTTTTTTTACCGCAGCGTTGATCACTTCAATCCGGTCTTCCCATATTTTCCAGTCCTGGGCGTGGTCTCTTTTTATATAGCTGTCAAGCGCCACATACATGCCAATCATTTCCTCCTTGTTCACCTTCATACCGCGGCCAATATTTCCTCCACCGGGAGGTCCGTTCAAGCGGGCTGCGGCAATCAGATCTTTTTTGCCCATAAGAATTCCAGCGCTCTGTGGCCCGCAAATCGCCTTACCACCAGATATGCATACCAGATCGAAGCCCATTACATTATACTTCCAGAGATTTTCAACAGGGGGCACATCGGCCGCCATGTCGATCATTGTTGGAATATTGTGTTTCTTCGCCAGATCCAGCCATGGCTGATGTTGAATTTTTCCAATAGGTGCTTCCCGATTAAGAAACCACATCATGGCGGTCTTTTCATTGATTGCGTTTTCCGCTTCTTCAAAAGTTTCTACAGCAACGATAGAAGCGCCCGTGTTGGTAAGCGCGTGATGATAACCGTTGATATGTGTCTTTTGAATGATCACTTCTGATTTCATACCGGTACCTTCAAGCTTTGGCAGCTGTGCTACTTTTTTTGGATCCGAGCCTGTCAACACCCCGGCCGTGCCTAATACCAGTGCAGACCAACAGCCTGCCGTTACCATAGCCGCTTCTGCACGGCACAAGTCAGCAATTTTTTGTCCGACTTTATCCTGCACATCCTCAAGCATGACAAACTCTTTTGAGCTGCTTTGAATTGCTTCCATCACATCATCGTGCATGAGTGAGGCGGTCATACTCGTATAATTACCGGCAGCATTGATAAATGTGCGCAGACCAAGCTCCTTGAACAAATCCCGCCTGGCAGGAAATGGTGCAGCACTTAAAGATTCGATGGGGGTGCCCACCAACAGGCCGCTTGCAAGTGGCGCCAGTGACAATCTTTTTATTATTTCCCTGCGCTTCATAGTTTTATTTCATTTCGTTTAAAATCCAGAGCAAGATGTTTAGTTCAACCGTTAAGAGCCCGCGCCCTGCAGTAAAATATCCTTAATCCGTTTTGCCACTATCCGCTCTTCACCGGGTATCATCATCCATGTGGTTATATCCACTGAATCATTTCCTCCCATGGTTTCAATGGACGGATGACCATTGCGCAAGGCATCGCGAACTTCCGCAGGCGTAATTTTTACTTTTTTTGAATCCCACTTCAGCCGTATGGACGGAACATGGTTTGCAATCGGAGGCACATGAATTTCTGGCGTAACACCCGGCACAGAGATGGCCGCATCGTTAATCATGTTGACTTGTTTTTCCCACAATGCCCAGTCTGCCTTATGATCTCTTGCCAGGTAAACCTCAATAGCTACCAGCATGCCGAGAATTTCTTCTTTGTTCACTTTCATACCACGGCCAACAGTACTTCCGTTGGGCGGACCGTTTCTACGGGCTGCCTGAATAAGATCTTTTCTTCCCAGCAAAAGGCCGGCACTCTGAGGCCCGCGCAATCCTTTCCCACCTGAAAAGCATACGAGGTCAAAGCCCATCTGTGTGTACTTCCATAAGTTTTCTGCCGGAGGCACATCAGCAGCGCAATCATTCATCGTAGGAATTTTATATTTTTTTCCAATCTCTACGAACTCTGCATCTTTGATCTTTCCTTCAGGATTACCATAATTCAAAAACCACAGCATGGCTGTTTTTTCATTGATGGCTGCTTCCATTTCCTTCCTCGTTTCTACCTCCACTATTTTTGCGCCTGCATTACGGATGGCATGATCATACCCTACCCGGTGTTTTTTCTGTATGATCACTTCTGTTTTTAATCCGGTCATATCAGTAGGTATCCTGTCGGCTTTTTCAGGATCGCCTCCTGTAATGACAGCAGCAGTGCCCAGTGTTATGGCAGAGAACGCGCCTGATGTTACCATGGCTCCTTCACATTTGAGCAATTCAGCCAGACGCTCACCCACCCGATCCTGCAATTCTTCAAGCTTCACATATTGCAAGGCTGAATAGTTAATGGCCTTTATAACTTCAGGATGTGGGAGCGATGCTGTCAATGCTGTGTAGGTGCCGGCTGCATTTATATAGGAGCGTACTCCCAGTTCTTTAAAATAATCCCTGTCAAAATCTTTCACATTTTCTGGAGCCGCCAGCAGTTCACCGGAGGTAATGCCGAGGATGGGTAAGGTTACCAGTCCCTTTAAAATATCTCTGCGCTTTGTCATGATTTTTTATTTAATAGCCATTTGAAATAGTAAATACTCTACTGCTCTGCTTTGCGGAGTCTGGCAACTTCCTCCTCTGTTACTTCGTCTTCCTTCTTGCCAAAGTTCTGCCTCACATAGGTTAACATAACGGCAATTTCTTCATTGGTAAGAAACGCGTGTTTAGGCATGACGCCATTATAGCCGACCCCATTTACTTCGATGTTTCCTTCCAGGCCATTCAACACGACATCAATAAGTTTTGCCTTATCGCCTTTAACCCATGAAGCATCCACCAATGGAGGAAACCTTCCCTCTGCGCCCTTACCATTGCGCTGATGGCACGGTGCACAATAGGTTTCATATACTTTCTGGCCGCCAACTGCCATATCTTTCTGCAGGTTGTCGTTGAATTCATCGGGTGTTTTAATGTGGGGAAGTGTTTTTCGATTCTCCATCTTTATCAGACTGGCATAACCAAAACTTCTTTTATTTCCCTTAAACATCACTCGCCAGATTTTTCCTTTTACAGTTTCTGATAGGTACAAGGAGCCATCCGGCCCCATAGCAATGGCCATTGGCCTGTAAGGAGCATCGCTCACATTCGCCAATGGATCTTCTCCAATAAAACCATCAGCAAAAACCTCCCACTTGCCGGTGGGTTCACCATCCTTAAATGGAATGAAGGCAACAAAATATCCTGCCTGCGGATATGGTGCACGATTGGTAGAACCATGGAATGCAATGAACGCTCCGTGTTTATAGCGTTCAGGAAACTGATCACCTGTATAAAAAAACAAATCATTGGGTGCCCAGTGTGCAGGAAACGCCATCAGAGGCTGAAGAAAATCGTCCCCATTGGTCTCCTTAATGCCGACCGTCAGATATTCCGGATTCATGACCCGCTTTCCTTTATCCTGGTCATAATAATAATATGGCCAGCCACCATTTGCCCCTTCCTTAATGCGTAAAAATTCTTCAGCGGGATAGACAGCACTTTGCAACCTGGAATAAAGACTTGCATTTCTCGCATTGAGGTCATCTCTTCCATGCACGGCAACATATAATGTATTGTCATTTTTATTCCAGTCCATGGCCACGAGGCTGCGTATGCCTGTTGCATACAATTTGCCGTCCTTCTGCTGGGTCTGGCCTGTTTTGCTGGCACTGAATTTCCAGATACCACCATGATCTTCAAGCTGTGAGCAGGGATACTCACCCGGCTCTCCTGGAACACGGTTTAAAACCTGGCAAACATCACCGGGCGCACCATAGGGCACATATAAATTCCCTTCTTCATCCAACGCAATGGGTTTGGCAATGTGTTCATAACCATGTCGGTCTTTTTTATATTCATCAACAACTATGGTTTCAACTTCTCCTTCGGGAATGAGCTGACCGGGAGAAAGCTTGATTCTGTACACTTCACCAGCCGTGCTGAAATACATGTAGCCATTATGAATGCGCATGGCAGTTCCATAATTGCCCTTATCTTCATAGTTGCCAAAATACTTTATGGTGTCTGCTTTTCCATCTTTGTTCACATCGCGCAAGGCAACAATGCCAGCAGGTTTGCCACCTCTGAGCTTCACATAGATATCACCGTTATCATTAACTGCCATATGGCGGGCACTGCCGGTACTATCGGCAACCACGACAACTTCAAATCCATCAGGCACTACCAAGCCCTCCATTGTCTGCATCACCGGGTGGTAAATTATTTCCACAATTGAAAAATGAAAATGAAACACCTATTGCAATAGCTATTCTCAGAACTGTCTTACTCATGATATAAACACTATTTGTATAGTGGGGCTGACAACCCGTTGAGATCCCAAACAATTTCTCCGTTAATCACCGTTAGCTGACAGGTCAGCTTCTTATCCCCCATCATTTTATTTCCGCCAACATCTACAAATCCAAAATTTCCCTTATCAACACTGAACAAGGCTACATCGGCAAGTGCTCCGGCAGAAAGATGACCGAGTTCAGTTCTCTTGATTATCTGGGCAGGATTCCAGGTAGACATGGCGATCACTTCATTCAACGTCAAACCTATGTTCATCAGTTTTGACATTACGTTGGACATGTCTTTCATACCACCATTCATACTTCCTGTATGCAAGTCGGTGCTGATAGAATTGGGTTTGAACCCTTGCTTAATTGCAGGTATGGCCTGCGAATACATAAAACTTCCACCTCCATGGCCTACATCGAAAATAACTCCACGTTTTTGTCCGGCCACTGCATAGTCCTGAACCTTTCCGTTATTAACCACGTGCATCCTTCCATCTGTCTGGCCATAACAATGTGTTACAATGTCACCGGGTCTTAATTTTTCGAGTAATAACGTTTCCCATGACAGCACTGGATTAGCGGCACCAAAGTCAACCATAACGGGTATACCCGCCAGTCTTCCTGCCTCTACTGCGCGATCGGTTGGCGTCCATTCCGAACTCATGTAATGGGCGAGTTTGATTCCAACGATCTCATTAGGATATTTCTTTGCAACCATCGCAGTAAGTTTGGAATCCATATCAGCAATATCCTGCTCCCAGGCACCACCACTCATACCTGCGCCAACAATATTGAGGAAGGCAAACATCCTGGTTTTGGAATTTGCGAAGGCCTGATTTTTAAAATCCTGAAAGTTTCGCCAGCCAGCATCCTCCCGCGTCTACCACGGCTGTAACACCCGCGCGGAAGGTGAAACCATCTGGAGGAAGCGCAGTATAACTATCACTTAAATACTTATCCTCCTGAGTTCCGAAATAATGATGGCCATGTATATCGATCAGACCGGGTACCACATAAAGTCCTGTAGCATCAATTGTTTTTTTTGCCGGTTTCGAAATTTTTGCGGCTACTTCCGAAATTTTGTTATCGATGATTGCCACATCCATGATGGCATCGATTTTATTTTTCGGATCGATCACATGTCCGTTTTTAATAAGGACATCAATGGTTTGAGATTGAGCGACTGTGAATGAGCAGCATAAAATCAGAATTGCGATTATCTGTTTCATAGTAATTTATTTTAAATAATGGTTAGGTAGTTACTTATTCTGGTCTTTAATGAATTCCTGATGCAATGTATGAATCAACATTCTCCTGCGTAATGACTTCAAGGGGAAATAGCTCCGTTCGTGGAATTTCTTTCTTAAAAAGTAAATGATTAGCCAGGTGACTTATTCCCTGAAAGACTTGTCGCTTTGGATTTTGATTTATTAAGAAGCTCACTGCTCCGCTTTTTAAATACCTCAGATTCTCTTTCAGCATATCATAGCCTACCAGCCGGATGTCCTTTCTTGAACTTTTGGATAAAACCCGCGCAACCGTTGCAACAGATGTAGAGGTAGAAACAAATATTCCGGTAATATTTTCATCCTTAATCAACTCTTCAATTTTATGAACCAGTGTTTTTTCACTTGTATTCAGGTTAATGCTTTTGACTTTGAAAGGATGGTGAACGTTTTTTTCATAGTATTCCCTGAACCCCCTTTCTTTTTCCAGCAAATAAATCGAATCCCTGATATCCTCACCCAGATGCAGAATTACATTCTCTTCGGGTGCCTCATTGCCTATACTCATAAGTTGTCCGGCCAGCTTTCCGCTTTGAAACAAATCCTGACCGATAAAACTCAACGGCTTTGACTCAGGAATATTCGTGTTGAACACCACATACGGTATTTCTCCTTTCTGTAAATTTTTAAAAACATGAAGCGCCTGTGGGTAAAAGATCGGTGCAATTACCATCCCGTCTGGTTTGGATTTTAATGCCTGACTGGCAATCAGTTCAAGCGATAATTCTCCATCATGAACATAAAAATAGGAATCAATGGTAACCCCGTAATTCTCCCATTCTTCTTTAGCCTGGGTAATGCCCTCTTTCACCACTGCCCAGTACTGATCTTGAGAAGGGTCCGGAATTAATACCGCCACCCGGTAGTTTTTGGACCGGCCAAGAGATCTTGCGATCAGATTGGGTCTGTAATTAATTTTTTTAAGAACATCATTGACGCGGGTGAGCGCTTCTGATGAAATATTTCCCCGGTTGTGCAAAACCCTGTCTACTGTTCCTTCCGAAACTCCGGCCATTCTGGCAATGTCCTTTATACGTATGTTTCGGTGGGTCATGATAAATTTGGTGTTTTTGCCGTTTTCGCACACAAATTAACTGTGTGCGTACACAATTCCCACATTTTGTTTTGATTTTATTGAAAGTAGTATTAGTTTTCAAGTCTGATTTATTGCGCCGTTGCATGTAATCCATAAATAAACCCAACAACAATTAACAACTTATGAAAAAACGATTACTTAAGCTCACGTGCCTGTTCATGCTGCTTAGTGTGTCAGTGTATGCGCAGAGAGTGACCGGAAAGGTTACTTCTGATTCAGACGGGGCTCCCATGCCAGGAGTCTCGGTTTTGGTGAAGGGAACATCACCGGAACAGCCACTGACTCCAATGGCTCTTACGCATTGAATGTTTCTGATACCAATGGCACTCTGGTATTTTCCTTTATTGGTTATGTAACCAAAGAAGTGGCAGTGCAAGGCAGAACTGTGGTTGATGTTACGCTCGCTGAAGATGCTACCCAACTCAGCGAAGTGGTTGTAACCGCGTTGGGTATTACCCGGGAAACTAAAACCCTGGTGTATGCAACCCAGCAGGTAAAACCTACCCAACTAACGGAGGTAAGAGACGCGAACAACGTACTGAACTCATTGCAGGGTAAAGTTGCCAACGCGGTAATCACTCAGGGCTCGGGTGGTCCAGGTTCAGGTGCCAGAATTGTTTTGCGTGGTAACCGCTCAATTCAGGGAAGCAACAATGCCCTGATTGTGGTGGATGGTGTGCCTATTACCAACGGAACCAACGGAACTATCACCAGTGACTTTGGTGGTCTGCAAGGATCTGATGGTGCTTCAAACATTAACCCTGACGATATTGAATCAATGACCATTTTGCGTGGTGCCTCTGCAGCCGCTCTGTATGGTAGTGCAGCAGGTAACGGGGTTATCGTCATTACCACCAAAAAGGGAGCAAAAGACAGGGTATCCGTAACCATCAACTCAGGTGTTACTACAGAAAAACCTTTCGTACTTCCTGCTTTTCAGAATGAGTATGGCCAGGGAAATTCAGGCGTATACAATAAGGATTCAGGTGAAAGCTGGGGAGCTAAACTGGATGGTTCTTCCAAAGATTCCTGGATGGGTGAAACCCGTCCTTTCTCCGCACAGGAAGATAACGTAAAGGACTTTTTCCGTACCGGAGTAACCTTGAATAACTCGATTGGTATTTCTGGTGGATCTGATAAGATGCAAACCTATTTGTCTTACACCAACAACAGCATTCAGGGTATTCTTGCCAGGAAACGATTTATCGCGCCATGCCATTAACCTGCGTGTTTCAAACCAGATCGGTAAGAAATTCAAAACAGATGCAAAATTAAATTACATCCTGCAGAACACCGAAAGCAGGTATGAAACCGGTGAATCTGCACTTAGCCCTACGCTGACGATCTATCAGATTCCCCGCAACGTAAGTGTTACTGATGCTGAAACGTATTACCAGGACATCAATAACCTTGGTGTGCCGGTGCAAGGACCATATCCTGTAATTAACCGTGCCCTGTATCAGAACCCTTACTGGATTGTGAACAATACAAAAACCGATGAAGAGACGAAATAGGATCATGGGCTTTTTATCTGCTGAATATGCGATTACCGATTGGCTTAAGTTAAGTGGAAGAGGTAATATGGATAAATACACGGATGTACTCGACAGAACATTCTATGCCGGAACAGTGGGCACTTCAGGTGCAGGTGGTGCCTATAACAGACAGCAAATCAATATTCAGCAATACTGGTTTGATGCCATGCTGGAAGGTAAAAACACGCTGACCGACGATCTTGAAAATTGATTACCGCGTTGGTGCCATCTATCAGGATAATCAGTATTATCAATTAAATACCACAGCCAATGGCTTGAATGTGACCAACAAGTTTGGATTGAACTTCGCTACCAACCCTGAACTTCAGCGAAGGAACTTACTCAGGTGCAGACCCAATCTGTATTCGGACAGATAAACTTAGCCTTTAAAGAAGCCATATTTCTGGATGCCAGCTTAAGAAATGACTGGAGTTCAACACTGCCATGTCCTTATCGGATTCAGCTATCCTTCAGTAGGTGTTTCAGCCATTCTTTCTGATTTATTTACGATTCCCGAATGCGATTTCATTCTTAAAAGTGAATGCCAGCTATGCTGAAGTAGGTAATGGTGGACAGTGCACAATTACGTTTTAATACTTATAGCTTATTCACCCGGTGGAACAAACGGATTTATCTTCAGACGGCCTACGCAGGCCATTCCTGATTTAAAGCCTGAAATCGTAAAAAATATCGAAGTTGGGTCTTGAAGCCAAGTTTCTTGAAAACAGGCTAGGATTACAGTTTACCTATTACAAGAGTAATTCCTTCAACCAGTTGCTGCAAGTTAGTGTGCCTGTTGCCACGGGTTTCTCCAGTCAGTATATCAATGCAGGAAATATCCAGAACCAGGGTTTTGAAGTGGTCGTTACAGGAACTCCACTCAGGGAAGGTGCCCTTAAGTGGGATATCGATTTTAACCTGGGTATGAACCGTAACAAGATTGTCGAACTTACAGAAACTACCAAGCAATTTACCCTGGCGGGTGGTTTCGGCCGTTCAGCAACTCCGCTTATCAAGGAAGGAGGAAGCTATGGCGATATGGAAGGATTTTACTGGATGAAGGATGCCAACGGAAATTACCTGGTAACTCCTGACGGAAAGCCGTTGTCTTCTCTTACTACGGGTGAATATGGTTACCTCGGTAACTTCAACCCACAAGCAACAATGGGTTTAACCAACACTTTCAATTATAACAATTTCTCATTACGCCTGTTAATTGATGGTCGTATCGGTGGAACGGTAGTGGATGGTACAGAAATGTTCCTGGCTTTCAATGGTGCTCCTGAAGTTACTTCACAGTTACCGCGAAGGCGGCTGGGTGCTGGGTGGAAAGGGAACTGACGGTAGCAACGTAACAACTGCTATCGACTCACAGGATTTCTGGACAACTGCTTCTGGTGGACGTTATGGATCAGCTGAATTCTTTACCTATGATGCTACCAACTTCAGAGTACGTGAATTATCTATCGGATATTCTGTACCAGTACCTGAAAACTCTGTATTTAAAGTGGTTAGAATTTCAGCAATTGCACGTAACCTGTTCTTGCTGTACAGAGGATATTCAAAACTGGATATTCCAGGATTAGAAAAACGCAAAATGACATTTCGATCCTGACATGTCACTTGGTAATGGTAACTGGCAAGGTATTTCCTATGGAACGTTGCCTTCAACACGTAGTATAGGATTCAACGTACAGTTAACTTTCTAAGCCGTTAAAACTTTAAAAAGAATGAAAATTAATATGAAAAAAATAACTAAACCTGTTAAGAATGTACGGAGGCTATCTGCTTCTGTGCAGCATTGTACTGGTTGTGTCGTGTACTTCTGAATTTGACGACATCAATACCAATAAGAATGCACTTTCAAAGCTGGAAACTATCTCAGCTTCCCTTCCTGTTTTCCAAAGCGCAATCTACCGCCACCAATAATGGATGGAATTATCAGATCGCTCAGAATTTATTTCACGATCAGTATTGTCAGTATTTTGCCAACACGACTACCTATTTCCCGTCAGATCGTCTGGTAATTCGTATGGACTGGATTCGTGCTGCATGGAACCCGATCTACAGCGAAGTAGTGCCTCAGTTGCAGACGCTGTTCGAAGGCATATGATCCTGCTTCTGCTGAGTATGCCATTGCTCAGGTGTGGTGGGTGTACACCTTTCACAGACTTACCGATACCTGGGGACCTGTTCCTTATTTCAATGCAGGTGTTTCTGGCGAAGGTGTTCCATATGATGCTCAGGATGTCATCTATGATGACATGTTCAAGAAACTGGCCGCTGCTATTACCACGTTGAATGCTAATAAGACCAAGGTTCCTTATGGAACATTCGATCTTATCTACAGCGGAGATGTGAACAAATGGATCAAATTTGCAAACACGTTAAGACTGCGTCTGGCGGTCCGCATTTCAAAGGTAGATCCTGCGAGAGCTAAAACAGAAGGAGAAGCCGCAGTTGCCGGAGCAACCGGTGGTGTATTAACCGATAGCCCTGGTGATGATGCCTTGATTTTCAGAACGCTGAAAGGCGATGACTTCAATGGACTGACCGTAATGGACTGGAATGAGTTCCGGATGAGTTCAACCATGGAGTCTGTGTTGAAAGGCTATGGTGATCCTCGCTTGAGTGAATACTTCTCTCCTGTTGCAGGTACCACCGATCAATATGATGGTCTCCGTAACGGTCTGCCTGCGAGTGATATGGCACTTCCCCTGAATTCAGCTGCAAACAATTCCAACAAGGGACCTCGCTGGGATAAATCCAAGGCTGGAACCATGGAAACTCCTTCCAACGTAATGGCTACTGCGGAAGCCTGGTTCTTACGTGCTGAAGGTGTGTTATTAGGCTGGAACATGGGTGGCGGAACTGCCGAGCAGTACTACAATAATGGAATCACTGAATCTATGAACCAGTGGGGCATTACCGATGCAGCAGCTATTACCGCATATATCAATAGTTCTGCAACACCAGTTGCACCTGGTGATGCACAGAATTCACCAGCTGTTTCAACTGCTCCAATAAAGTTTGGCGCTACTAGCTGAACTGCAAAATGAGCAGATCACCATTCAGAAGTGGCTGGCCTTGTTCCCTGAAGGCGTTGAAGCATGGGCAGATATCCGCAGAAGCAGGGCTTTCAAACTTTACCCGGTTGTTCAATCCGATAACACGGATTTGCCAACTGCTGCGAACATTAACGCTCCAACCAACAACTGGATCAGACGCATTCCATTCATCACCGATGAAAAAGTAACGAATGGTGCAGAAGTAGAAAAAGCTGTTCCGCTTGTTGGGTAGCTGGTGGAGATAAAATATCTACTCCACTCTGGTGGGATAAAAACTAAGACAACCTGTTTCTTAATTCAAAAGGTCAGTAAATTTACTGACCTTTTGTTTTTTCAGGCTTTTACGTTTCATAATGAAAAAAATACTTCAACTCGTTTTTTGTTCTTTACTGCTGTCAACCTGTAAACCTGATTCTGAATCATTATTCAAAACAGTTAGTCCCTGCCGAATCGGGCATTCATTTTTCAAATACCATTACCTACGGCAGATTCTCTCTCCGTTATTGATTTTGAGTACATGTATAATGGTGGCGGAGTAGCGGTAGGCGATATCAACAATGACGGACTTCAGGATATTTTTTTACAGTGGCAACATGACTTCCAGCAAACTATACCTGAACAAAGGCAATCTGGAAATTTGAAGACATAACTGAAAGCGCGCAAGTAACAACATCCACCTGGGCAAGCGGTGTGGCGATGGCAGATATCAATCAGGATGGCTTTAAGGACATCTATATTAGTGTTGGCGGTAATCGCAATACACCAGAAAGTGAACGTGCCAATATTTTATTTATCAATAATGGTGATTTAACTTTTACTGAACAGGCAGAAAAATATGGACTGAACGACAAAGGCTTCGGAATACAAAGTGTATTCTTTGATTATGATCTGGATGGAGACCTTGACATGTATCATTTACGCAACTCGTTCGTCAGTTATAGTCGTAATGCTTCCAGACCAAAGGTTGTGAATGGGGAAGCCGCATCCAATGACAAACTATTCAGAAATAACGGAGATCTCACCTTTACCGATGTAACCAGAGAGGCGGGAATTTTAATTGAAGGTTTTGGTCTGGGGGTATCCGTTTCAGATTTTAATGAAGATGGCTGGCCCGACATCTATGCTTCCAATGATTTTATCACCAACGATCTTCTCTGGATCAACAACCAGGATGGCACCTTCACCAACCAGGCATCCAGCTATCTCAAACACCAGACGTTTAACAGCATGGGCAACGATGTTGCTGATTATAACAATGATGGACTGGTGGACATTGCCGTGGTAGACATGTTGCCCGAAGACAACAAGCGATGGAAACTTACACCGCGTGGAAATGGATACGATGAATTTGAACATGGATTGAAAGTAGGCTATGAACCCCAATACGTTCGAAATACATTACAACTCAATAATGGCAACGGTACCTTTAGCGAAATAGGTCAGCTGGCCGGCATTGAAGCTACTGAATGGAGCTGGAGTGTTTTGTTTGGTGACTATGATAATGATGGCCTTAAGGATTTGTTCATCACCAACGGATACGGAAAAGACATTACGAATCTGGATTTTATCATGTATGGTGATGAAAAACAAAACATGGGCTTGCCCACTGCTGACAAAGAACAACGACAGGCGCTGTTAAATGAATTGCCTGGAATAAAGATTCACAACTACATCTACAGAAATAAAGGCGATCTTACATTCAGTGACGAATCAAACGCGTGGGGATTAACCGAACCCACATTCTCCAATGGTGCTGCCTATGCTGATCTGGATAATGATGGTGACCTTGATCTGGTGGTCAATAATATTGACGGAGAAGCTACCCTGCTGGAGAGTCGGGCAAGCAATAAAAAAAATTCATCCAGCTATTTACGTATTGCATTCGAAGGTCCTGAAAAAAACCGGGAAGGATTTGGAACCAGGGTCTACCTGAAAACCAATGGAACCTTACAATATCATTATTTTTCGCCTTATCGCGGATATCTTTCGTCTGTTGAACCCTTTTTACATTTCGGATTAGGCAAGAATACAATGATCGATAGTCTGGAGATTATCTGGCCTGATGGTAACTATCAATTGCTTACCCAATTGAATGCAAATCAACTGATCAATGTCTCCTGGAAGGATGCAGGAAAAAAACCAGCAAGAATTATTCCTGCAATCACACCACTTTTTACACCCGCAGACAATGAAACAGGAATCGACTTTGATCACAAGGAAAATCCTTTTATAGATTTTAAAGTACAGCCAACTATACCCCATATGAACTCACGGTATGGACCGGGCATTGCCAGTGGCGATGTCAATGGCGATGGGCTGGAAGATTTTTACATTGGGGGAGCCGCTACCTATTCAGGTGGATTATATATTCAAAACCGTGAGGGGAAATTTAATCGACAACTATTAACCGGAATCGACAGTGTAGCTGAAGATACTGGCGTTTTGTTGTTTGATGCCGATAATGATGGTGATCTGGATTTATACATTACCAGTGGTGATTCCGAGCAGGCAGTTCAATTCGCCTGTTTATCAGGATCGTCTTTTTATAAATGACGGTTCAGGAATTTTTAGCCTGGCTCAAAATGCATTACCGATTGAAACTTCCAGCGGTTCGTGCGTGGTAGCTGCCGATTATGATAAAGATGGTGATCTTGATCTTTTTGTCGGAGGCAGGATTTACGCCAGGAAAATATCCTTTGCCCGCTGAGAGTTTTATACTGCGCAATGACAGCAAGAATGGGGTTATCCAAATTTGTCAACATCACTCAGGAAATTATTCCTGACTTAAGTCAATCAGGCATGATCAGTGCCGCCTTATGGAGTGACTACGATCATGATGGATGGATGGACCTGATCATTACCGGTGAGTTTATGCCAATCCGGTTTTACCGGAACAATAAAGGGAAATTTGATAAAGCAAAAGACATTAAAAACTCATCGGGATGGTGGAATTCCCTTGCGGCCGGTGATTTTGATATGGATGGTGACATTGATTATTTAGCTGGCAACCTGGGGCTGAACAGTCATTTCAAAGCGAGTGCAAAGGAACCTCTTTGCATTCACGCCAAAGATTTTAATAATGATGGTCGTATTGATCCCATCATGAGTTACTACACGCAAGGTGTAAATTATATTGGTCATCCGCGCGACATTCTTATCGACCAGATAAATTCCATGCGCGGAAGGTTCAGAACCTTTACAGCCTATGCAGATGCTACTTTCGAACAATCTTTTTTGCCAGAAGAATTAGATGACGCCTACGTGGTGTGCAGCCAGACTTTTGAAAGCAGTTACATTGAAAATCTGGGTAATGGAAAATTCGAAATGAAGGCCCTTCCTTTGCTGGCGCAATTCGGACCTGTCTATGGAATGATCACGGATGATTTTGATAACGATGGAAATCCGGATGTCTTGCTGAGTGGCAACAACTATTCACCGGAAGTACTCTCCGGAAGAGATGATGCGATGATCGGACTTGTTGCTGAAAGGAGATGGAAAAGGAAATTTCGAATCCATGACCTCTTTGAAAACCGGATTCGTATCTGATCTCGATTCAAAAGGAATGGCTAAAATAATTCTTGCCAGCGGCCAGAGTTTAATCGTGGTTGGAAATAACTCGAATAAAACAAAAACATTCAGAGATCAATTACCAGCAAAATATGTGTATGCCAGTAAAAATGATGCATACGCAACAGTAACCCTGAATGATGGCAGAAAGTACCGGCATGAATTTCAGTATGGGTCAACCTATTTATCCAGCTCCAGTCGTTCTTTAAAAATAACTCCTGCGATATCCACCGTGACCATTACTGACTATCAGGGAAAGTACAAGATCGCTTGAAATAAAATGACAGACCTTCTGGTTTTTAAATTCGCATTTCTTCTGGGAAGTGATCAAAATCACGACTCCGAATAAAAACAGAGGTAAGCAGAGATATTGATCGATCGTTAATGGAATACTTTTGATGAATGGCCTGGTTAACACATTAAGGAATTCAATCAGGAAATGAATTCCACTGATTGCCATTATAAAAATACCTGCCACTCTCCCTTCCTGCAGTTGCCCTATTCTTGTTTTTCAAGTACAAGAACATAAATATGAATAAAATCAAAAATGCAATACCTTCATAAAGCTGAAGAGGATGTCTGGCTATTCCGATCGTTTGAATACGGGTCATGTAATGATGGCAACACCTTCCACAAAAATGGTATAATGCAGCGGTTCTGTTCCGGGTTCAAAAATAATATCAGATAAGTCGAACAGGTAGGTCTTTACATCCCCGATCAAAAATTCATTGACAAGTTGCTCCGTTGCCCCGTCTTTAAAAAACAGATAAACGATCAGTGGCTTATATCCCGTGCCTTTATGGAGCATTTCCTTTCCTGGTTTCACTTTAACCGTGTCAAGGGGATTTTCCCCACCTGGGTTTCTCATGGCACAGCAAGGCAATTTCAGAAGGCCTTTTTCAATCTTGTTGACAAACAGGATACCGGTTGGTGAATCCGTTGGTTTACCGATGTACTCTGATTGAAATAAGTTGCCGGTTCTCGACGAAAATCAAGAGGACAATCAATACGAATAAACCCTTTATCCAGCAGCGATAAAAATGGTTTGCTCTTTAGTCTGGCATAAATCAATAAACCAATGATAACCCCTGTCAGTGCCCCCACCATAGAAAACTGATTTCCTCCAACAAACCTGAATCCCCGACTAAACTCAAATGGAAAAAAAATCTGAAATGGTTTATTGATAAGGATATCAGGCTCAATAAATGCGACATAAAATAACCGTGCTCCAATGATGGCGCCAAGCAGCGAAAAAATAAAAACTGTACCCGCATCAGTAAGACTGCTGCCTTCTTTCCTGGAAAGGAAAAAGATAATCTTCCTTCCGGCAAGCAATCCTGCTACCAGCAAAAGCGTTACCCATTTAAGTTGAAATGGTCCAAAAGAGAAAATGTCAGGATCAATATTCCAGATAAAGTTCAATACCATAATGAGTAAAATCAATGTGAATTCTATTGCACAAAGTAAAGATTCTTTTATCGAGTTTACTATTGCGCAACCGCTTGAAAAAAACAAAAATTAATTGCTTTAACTCAATCGAAAGGTTCTTAAATTACTGTCCATATACTGTAATTATTTTTACACTCTGATCATGAAAAAACTCGGCCTTACCCTGCTCACTATTGTGATGTTTCACCTGCTGAACGGACAAGTCCCCGTGTCAGTAAAAGAAACCACTAAAACATTTAAAACGTATGCTTTCAGTGACCCCAACCCCATCCCATCAAAAAGCCTGATCTATCCGTATTTCAGATTTGATGGCTTCACCGATAAGCCTGTTGACAAGCCGTGGAAGGTGGTAGAACTTGAAAATCAATATATCAAACTGATGGTTTTACCTGAGATAGGAGGAAAAATCTGGTCAGCCTGGGAAAAATCAACCGGTCTTCCCTTTATTTACAATAATCAGGTTGTAAAATTTCGTGATGTTGCCATGCGTGGTCCGTGGACCAGCGGAGGAATAGAACCCAACTACGGCATTATTGGACACACACCCAATTGTGCTACTCCGGTTGACTATCGCACAGAAACAAAACCTGATGGAAGTGTGAGCTGCTATGTCGGCACGTTTGATAAACTCACACAAACTTTCTGGACGATCGAAATAAATCTTCCTTCCGACAAAGCTTACTTTACAACACGATCAACCTGGCATAATGGTAATTACCTGGAGCAACCGTATTATACCTGGATGAACGTAGGCATGCCAGCAAAAGGAAACCTTGAATTTGTTTTTCCAGGCACACGCTACATTGGCCACGAGGGTGAATACGCCAGCTGGAAAATCAATGACGAAAACAAAAAAGACATTTCATTCTACGAGCAAAATAATTTTGGCGGTTATAAATCCTATCATGTCTTTGGCAGCTATACCGATTTCTTTGCTTCCTTTTATCATGACCAGAACTTTGGTATGGGCCACTTTTCACTGTATGACGAAAAGCCCGGAAAAAAAATCTGGATATGGGGACTTTCCCGGCAAGGCATGATCTGGGAAAATCTGCTTTCTGATACGGATGGCCAGTATGTAGAAGTGCAATCAGGACGGCTGTTCAATCAATCATCGGATAACAGCATCTACACACCGTTTAAGCATCGGGGGTTTGCTCCGTATGCAACGGATGACTGGACAGAATACTGGTTTCCTATCAAGGGAACAAAAGGAGTTGTGAAAGCCGACCCATATGGTTCACTGAATCTTAAAGAAGAAGGCGGTTACCTGAAATGGTTATTCTCACCGCTTCAGGCGATGAATGAAAAATTTACGATTTATACCAACGGAACGAAAACAGAAGAACGAAACATCTCTGTAAAACCACTTCAGATTTATAAAGACTCGATTAAATGGTCGGGCAATCTGAAAGAAATAACCATCACGATCGGTGATAAGTTTTCGTACGATGCCAACCCAACCGCTGATAATCTTTCACGCCCGGTGACATTACCTTCCGATTATAAATGGGACACTCCCTATGCATTGTATACACTTGGCAAAGGTTCTATGCAAACAAGAAACTATGCCAAAGCAGAAACCACGTTTGCTGAATGTCTTTCAAAAGATCCTTATTTTCTGCCTGCACTAACAGAGATGTCTTTCCTTCATTTAAGAAAGATGGAGTATGAAAAAGCCCGTGAATTTGCCATGAAGGCGCTGAGCATAAATACCTATGACCCTGCCGCCAATTTCGCTTATGGCCTGGCCAGCGTTTCTACCAATCATGTCATAGATGCACAGGATGCATTTGGCCTTGCTTCGGCATCAGTGGAATATCGCAGTGCATCATATACAGAGCTTGCAAAATTATATTTCAGGAAAGACGAACTGAGAAAAAGTTTAGATTACGCACAAAAAGCGGTTGCTGAACAGTCGAAAAATATCGATGCCTTGCAAATCATGGCAACCATCTGGCGGGTGCAAGGAGAAAAAGACAAAGCGATTTCAACGTTTGAAAAAATCAAACAAGTAAATCCGCTAAGCCATTTTGTAAATGCCGAGCAGCTTTTGTGGAACTTGTCATCCCCTCAGGATTTCACAAGACACATCAACCAGGAAATGGCCGATGAAGTTTTTATAAATCTTGCTGACTGGTATCAGAATATCAATCGCTGGCAAGATGCCTTGATGATTTTGAAACAAGCGCCACAACAGGCAGAAGTTCTTTACTGGCAGGCGTATCTGTTAAAGAAAATCAACGACTCATCCTGGTCATCGGTGCTCGCAAAAGCAGATCAGGCTTCACCAACACTTATATTTCCATATCGCACACAAGCGGCCAGTGTGATGGAGTGGGCCATGCAAAACTCCAGCTCATGGAAACCAAAATACTTTCTGGCACTCATCCACTGGAATGCAGGAAACACAGATAAAACAAAAGCACTTCTTCAGCAATGTGGCAGTCCAGACTTCGTTCCGTTTTATGCCGCAAAGGCATCCTTGTTTCCTGATGAAGAAGAACAAAACCTGATCAAGGCAACCCAATTGGATAAGAATGAGTGGCGATACGGAAAATTGCTCATCAATCATTATCTGAATGCAGGGAATAAGCAAAAGGCACTTGCGATGGCCATTGATTATCAGAAGCGTTTTCCTGCCAACGATGGATTGACATTTTTACTGGCTCGCTGCTATCTGATCAACAAGCAGTATCCAAACAGTTTAAAAGTACTCACCGGAAAAATATTTCTACCCAATGAAGGAGCAACAGAAGGTCGTCAGCTTTACCGTGAATCATTACTGATGATGGCGCTCGATAACATGGAGAAAGGCAACTATTCACAGGCAATTTCCAGTATTGAAAAAGCCCGGCAATGGCCAGAAAATCTCGGAGTAGGAAAACCCTATGATGCGGATATTGATGAACGCTTCGAAAAATTCTTACAGGCCTTGTGCTTAGAAAAAATGAAAAAGAAATCGGAAGCAGATAAAATTTATTCAGCCCTTACAACAGAAAAGTCCAGTGTTCAAAATGCAAATTTGCTAATCAATGCTTTAGCGCTCAGGAAAACCGGAATGGAAGAGAAGGGTACCAGAATTCTTGAGGAATGGAATCAGAAATCATCTGAGAAATCGGTTCCAGAGTGGTGCCTGTTGGCATTCAGACAAAACATCAAAGGAGAAAATCTTCCAGCTGATACTGACCAGCTCAGATTACTGTACCGGTTATCAGATTATCTGAGCACAAAGAATTAATGTATACAATGAACAGGAATATTTCGCTGGCGATTGGTCTTATCTCAATTGCACTCTTCCAATGTGCAAAACCGGGGAAGGATACACTTTTTATAGAACTGAATTCCAGGGAAACCGGCATAACATTTAATAATGAAGTACAGCAAAGCAGCGATCATCACATTTTAAATTACAGCTACTTCTTCAATGGTGGCGGTGTGGCAACTGGTGATTTTAATAATGATGGACTTGTTGATATTTATTTCACCGCCAATCAGAAATCAAACAAACTGTATCTCAACAAGGGAAACTTAACCTTTGAAGACATCACGGAGAAAGCAGGCGTTGGAGCAACGGAAGGATGGAAGACCGGTGTAACGCTGGTTGATATCAATCAGGATGGATGGCTTGATCTTTATGTGTGCCGCTCAGCCATGGATGATTCATCACTCCGCAAAAATTTACTCTACATCAATAACAAAGATTTAACCTTCACCGAAAGCGCTTCTGAATTTGGCATAGATGATACCTCCTACTCTACACAGGCGGCATTCTTTGATTACGATAATGACAACGACCTCGATTTATTTGTTCTCAATCATTCACTGCAACGCTATGCAGGATTTAACATCCTGCTCAATAATGCCAAAGGACAAAAAGGTGACAAATTCGGAAGCAAGCTATTTCAGAATAATAACGGAAAGTTTATCGATGTCTCAGAAAAAGCAGGTTTGATCAGCAATGTGCTAAGCTTTGGCCTGGGCATTGCGGTAACCGATCTGAACCACGATGGTTTTATGGACATGTACATTTCCAATGATTTCAACGAAGAAGATTATCTGTACATGAATAATGGTGATGGCACGTTCACCAACACGATCACTAAAGCTACGGATCATGTATCACTTTTCTCCATGGGATCAGATGCGGCCGATATCAATAATGACGGGCTCACCGATATCTATACCCTCGATATGCTGCCCGCATCAAACGAACGCATCAAACTTTCATCGGGTGATGATAATTATGATAAATATCAAATGCTGATTGGTGCAGGGTTTCATCATCAGACAACACGCAACATGCTTCAGTTAAATAATGGCGATGGCACGTTTTCAGAAATAGGCCAGCTGGCAGGAATTTCCAATACCGACTGGAGTTGGTCTGCCTTGTTCAATGATTTTGATGGTGACGGATGGAAGGATCTCTATGTGAGCAATGGCTACGAAAAAGACTACACCAACATGCAGTTTTTAAAATTTACCGTAGATGAACAACTGAAGTCCAGGGAAACGGGGGTGCCTGTTAATGTGCAGGTGATCCTGGACAATATGCCTTCCATCAATGAGGGCAACTTCCTCTTTAAAAACAATGGTGATCTTTCGTTTTCAAATAAAACCGAAGAATGGGGAATTACCAGAAAAATTAAATCCAGTGGCGCAGCCTATGCTGATCTGGATAATGATGGTGACCAGGACCTGGTGGTGAATGGCATGAACACCCCCTCATTGATTTATAAAAATACCAGTGCCGACAAGAAGCAATCAAATTATGTAAAGATCGATTTGCTCAGGAATAATTCCGGAAGGAATGTAATTGGTACTAAAATAAAATCATACGCGGTGGAAATATGCAGTACCTGGAATTTTCACCTGTGCGAGGATACGAATCTTCCATGATGTCATCGGTTTCCATTGGCATTGGAAAAGCGTTTCAACTTGATTCTGTCAGTATCACCTGGCCAAATGGAAAAACCCAGACTATTCAAAATATAAAAGCCGGAACTGAAATCACTCCCACTCAGGATGATGCCAGGCAAAGCGCGCGGCAGATGATTACTGCTGAGAGTAAAACTTTGTTTGATTCCACAAACCTGATCAGCTGGAAACATGAACCGGCAGCGGTAAATGATTTCAAAAGACAATTACTGCTTCCTCATATGTATTCCTTTACAGGACCCAAAATGGCAACGGGAGATGTGAATGGAGATGGCCTGGAAGATGTTTTTACCGGAGCACCAAAAGGACAAAGCAGCATGCTCTTCCTTCAACAGAAAAACGGATCGTTCAAACCTGCATTAAAAAATTCATTCGCTGATGATGCCGGATATCAGGATGAGAGTGCAACCTTCTTTGATGCTGATCATGATGGCGATCTTGATTTATATGTTGTTGGTGGCGGTTATCTTTTCAACACGGGTGACCCCATGCTTCAAGACCGTCTGTATTTCAATGATGGAAAAGGAAATTTCAAAAAAGATATTCAGGCTTTGCCCCTGGAAACAGAAGCAGGTTCAGTAGCCGTTGCGTTCGATGTTGATGGAGATATGGATCTTGATCTGTTTGTGGGAGGCAGAATTACTCCTGGTCAATATCCGGTCAATCCACGAAGTTTTCTTCTAATCAATGATGGCAAAGGACGCTTCACCAGCCAGGCAGAAGAACTTGCGCCTGGTCTTCAATACACAGGCATGATCACCGATGCAAAAGCAATCGATCTGAACAAAGACGGATTTCCTGATTTGATACTTGCCGGTGAATGGATGCCGATACAAATATGGATTAACCATGCCGGAAGCTTTAAAGATGAAACTTCACAATGGTTTTCCTATTCAAATAACGGATGGTGGAATTGTCTTGAGCTGAATGATTTCGATCAGGATGGAGACCTGGATCTGATTGCCGGAAATGCCGGTACGAATAATCAGTTCGGAGTTAACGACAAATATCCGGCTACATTGATATTCAAGGATTTTAATTTTGACGGACAGGTTGATCCATTTTTCTGCTATTTCATAGACGGAATATCCTACCCATATGCCAGTCGTGATGAAGCGTTGGGGCAGGTAAGTTTTCTCAAACAACGTTTTCCGGATTATCTCTCCTATGCCAATGCAACCATCGATATAATCTTTACCCCCGGAGAACTCCAGGATACCGTTGTGCTGAAAGCAAATGAGTTGCGAACATTACTTTTTGAAAACACAGGCAGCTCATTCGTTAAAAAAAATCTTCCCGTGCAGGCACAGTGGTCACCGGTTTATTCCATTGCCTCGGTTGATGTAAATAAGGATGGACTGGCAGACATCATCATGGGTGGAAATGAATCCTATGTTCGCGTGCGCCTGGGGCATAACAGTTCCAGCCGTGGCATGATGTTCATCAATACGGGAAAAGGAAATTTTGATTATCTGCCTAATCAGAAATCCGGAATAGTCCTGAAGGGCGATGTTCGCGAAATAAAAACCATAAGAGGTACGTCAAAAACCACACTGCTTTCCGGCTCGGTAGGTAAACCGATTCAATCTTTTATCATAAAAGAATAAGCGATTTCATACTTCTCAGGCACACCCCGGTATTGACCGATTATCATTATTACACCAATGGCTTTGTATTGATTTTACAAGGCACTAACTTATTGACAATTATCAAACCTATGCTTATGAAACGGAGAGAATACCTCAGAAATCTGGCGCTTTTACCTTTGGCAGGAACCGTCTTCCCCTACCAGGCCAATGGTGAAACATCCATGCATGACTCAAAACTTTTTGATTTAAAAGATGAGCCTCAGAAAAATATATTCAGATCGATTGGCGTAGAGCCGATCATTAACTGCCGGGGTACATTCACCATTATTGGTGGTTCTATTGAGCGGCCCGAAGTACGTGCGGCCATGGAGGCAGCATCGCAGAATTTTGTTCAATATGATGAACTTGCCGATGGCATTGGCCAGAGGCTCGCTGAACTTACCGGTGCCGAGTGGGGAATGGTTTCTGCAGGCTGTGCTGCCGCTATGAAACATGTAACTGCTGCGTGTGTAACCGGAGGGAATCCGGAAAAACTGATACGCATTCCTGATCTTACCGGCTTTGAAAAAACGGAAGTAGTAATACCCCGCCACTCGCGCAACACGTATGATCATGCCATCCGTAACATTGGTGTAAAAGTAATTACGGTGGATACCATTGAAGAACTGGAAAAAGCGTTGAATTCCAGAACAGCCATGATATATGTTATGGCATATGGTGCATCACAACCAGGCCAGCCCATGTCAACGGAAGCAATTGCTAAAATTGCCAGACCTAAAAATATTCCGGTTTTTGTGGATGCTGCTGCAGAAGTGCTCACCATCCCAAATATTCATCTTCAGCAAGGTGCAACCATCGTTGCTTACAGTGGAGGTAAAGCGATCTGCGGACCACAATGCGCAGGATTGTTGCTGGGGCAAAAAGATATTCTCATGTCGGCATGGCAGGCAAGTTCTCCACACCATGGTCCGGGTCGCGATAATAAAGTAGGTCGTGAAGAAATGATCGGGATGATGGCTGCTGTGGAAGCCTGGAAGAAACGTGATCATGCGGCTGAGTGGAAAACCTGGCTTTCATATCTGAATACTATTTCCAAAAAAGTAACGACTATTCCGGGAGTGACTACTTCGATATTCGAACCTACCGAACTTTCAAATAAATCGCCTGTACTCAATATCATGTGGGATTCCGACAAACTGAATCTTACCGGTGAAGAGCTTGCAGAGATAACGGCCAGAACAAAGCCTCGTATTGCCATTGGCAGTGAGACCAAAGACAACAAGACTTCCGTTCAGATTACTACCGGCCAGATGCAACCCGGAAATGAAAAAATTGTAGCCGATCGCATTTTCGAAATCCTTACTGAAAAAAGAGTTGCCAAATCGGATACCATGAAAGCACCTGCTGCCATACTTACCGGCCGCTGGGAAGCAAACATTGAGTTCTTCAGCAGCAAAGGCAAACACATGCTCAACCTGGAACAAGATGGCAACTGGATTCAAGGGTCGCACAAAGGTGATTTTACCGTGCGCGATGTGGTAGGAACCATTGAAGCTGATAAAATCATACTGAAGAGTGTTGAACGCGGAGACGCTGATAACGTACCGTTTATATTCTCAGGCATAATCTCAGGCGATTCGTTTTCCGGAGAGATATATATGGGAGAATACAGAACTGCAAAATTCACGGCTACCCGATATAAATACAAGAGCAAACGTGAGCGTATTGTTGTTCCATCAGGACCTCCATTGGCGACTTAATGTTTGGTGTTTTTAAGTATTTTATTCTTTCTCCGAATCCATGCCGAAAATTTATCTGACAGGTTTTCTCCTCCTCTTTTTCATTTCAAACTTGTATGCCCAGGTTGAATTTGAAAAAGGTTATTTTCTGGATAGGGATGGCAAGAGAACCGAATGCCTTATAAAAAATGTATCGTGGAAAAATAATCCTACCGAATTCAACTATAAACTTTCAGACAATAGCGCAACCATGGTTGCCAATGTTTCGAATGTTACAGAATTTGGCATCGGTATCATAGCGAAATATATTGGAGCAGATGTACAAATTGATCGATCAGGAAATGAATTGTCTCAACTTCATTATGACCGAAATCCTGTATGGGAAAAAGAACGGTTATTTCTCAAAGTGCTCATAGAAGGAAATGCTACTTTACTGATCTACAATGACGCAAATCTTCAGCGATTTTTTCTACTGAAGGAAAACTCCATTAGTCAATTAGTTTATAAAAAGTATCTGGGAGAGAGTAATGAATCGCGTGAGAACAACGCTTTCCGTCAGCAACTCCTGGTGGATGTGACCTGCGGTGAAACTAATGAAAGCTTCATCAAAGGAATTGACTATAAAACTACTGAATTGGTGACCTACTTTAAGAAATATAATGAATGCACCGATGGTAACTTTACAGACTACGCCACGAAAAAAAATAAAGATGCATTGAATGTAAAGATTGCTCCTGGTATACAGTATGCTTCCGCAGATATTCTTGATGGGTACAATGCCAAAAATAATAATAAGAGTGGTCAGCTGGACGGCTCTTTAAATTTCAGGTTAGGATTAGAGATTGAATATGTTCTACCCTTTAATAAAAACAAATGGGGTTTTATTGTAGAGCCTGGTTATCAATCTTCTAATCTATCCGGGCAAATTAAGACGCATTCCCTTTCTATAGATTACAACTCGATTGAAATTGCAGTCGGTATCCGATACCGGATGTTTTTAAGCCAACGCTCGAATATATTCTTGAACGTTTTTACCGGACCAAGTTTTCCTATAAACTCTACAATAGATTTAAAGCAAGATTCACCATATAGTGTATCACCTTCCGGAAATGTGAGTTTTGGATTCGGCTATAGCGTCAAAAAGATTAGTGCTGAAATGCGGTATTACAAGAATAGCGACCTTATGAATGAATATCTGTATTGGAATATAGCATATGAAAGACTTGCATTCATTCTAAGTTACAAATTATTGAATTAAATTCATCTCTCACTTAATGGTTTAAAGAAAATGAAAAAAAACAAATTGCCTCTTCTCAAATACATTACAATCATCCTATTTTTTTTTAGTGCATTCGCTCATGCACAGGAAATAGATCTACTCATAAAAGGCGGCCATGTAATAGATCCGAAAAATAATATTAACGGGAAAATGGATGTGGCCATCACCAATGGAAAAATTTACCAGGTGGCTCCGAACATCTCCGCACAAAAAGCAAAAAATGTTGTGGATGCAACGGGGTATTATGTTACACCGGGTCTTATTGATATGCACGTTCATGCCTATCAGGGAAATGAACCCGATGCCTACATCGCAGATGGTTTCACCAGTCTGCCTCCGGATGGATTTACCTTCCGGGCAGGCGTAACTACCGTTGTGGATGCAGGAAGTTCAGGGTGGAGAAATTTTCGTGATTTCAAAAAACAAACCATTGACAAGAGCCAGACACGAATACTTGCTTTACTTAACATCGTAGGCACCGGCATGTATGGTCGCTTTGAAGAACAGGATACCAATGACATGAATCCGGAACAAACCGCATATATGATCAATCGGTTATTTCCGGAAATTCTCGTGGGTATTAAATCAGCCCATTACTGGGGCGGCTTTACACAGGTAGATCGTGCCGTTGAAGCCGGCAAACTTGCCAATGTTCCCGTGATGGTTGATTTTGGTGAACACAATCCTACCAACTCCATCGAAGAATTATTCATGAAAAAACTTAGACCTGGAGATATGTTCACCCACACGTTCGCCTACGGACCTGCCAACCGCGAAACAATAGTTGATGAAAATCTGAAAGTAAAACCATTCGTGTTTGAAGCGCAGAAGCGCGGAATCATCTTTGATGTTGGCCATGGCGGAGGCGCATTTTCATGGCGTCAGGCAGTACCTGCCATGCAGCAAGGGTTTCAACCTAATGTAATCAGCACCGATCTTCATGCCGACAGTATGAATGGAGGAATGAAAGATCTTTGTAATGTGATGTCAAAGTTTCTTAATATGGGCATGTCACTTACAGGATGTTATTGTGCGAACAACTGTAAATCCAGCGAATGCCATCAAGCGACCTCAGTATGGCAACTTGAGTGTAGGCTCAGAAGCAGATGTTGCCGTGCTTAATTTACGCAAAGGCGACTTTGGTTTTCTGGATATTCGGAAAACAAAACTCAAAGGCACTCAAAAACTGGAAGCTGAACTGACTATACGTGCCGGAAAAATTGTGTGGGATCTCAACGGCATCAGCGCACCCGCCTGGGAAACTGAAGTGCAGAAAAAGTAATCATGCGTATTGTTATAGTCATTCTGTTTTGTTTTTGCATGTTTCGTGTTGCGCAGGCACAGCAATATGACTTGCTTATAAAAAACGGACGAGTCATTGATCCAAAAAATAAAGTTGATGGAAAAATGGATGTCGCTGTTGCTGACGGTAAAATCAGCAAGGTGGCAAAAGATATTCCAACTGCACAAGCCAAAAAGGTAATTGATGCCACTGGTCTGCTGGTAACACCTGGACTCATTGATATTCACACCCATGTTTTTATAGGAAGTAAACCTGATATTTTTGCAGATGGAATCTACAGTGTTTCTGCCGATGATTTTAGTTTTAAATCAGGGGTAACCACGGTGGTAGATGCCGGTACATCGGGATGGAGAAATTTTCCGGTTTTCAAAAGCAACGTAATCGATAAATCGCAAACCCGCATTCTTTCTTTCCTGAATATTGCCGGGTCAGGCATGACGGGTAATCCCGATCAGGAAGACATCACAGACATGAATGCACAGATGACCGCACTCACCATCAAAAAATATCCAGACATTATTGTTGGTGTAAAAATCGGTCACTATGAAGGAAAGGATTGGACTCCGTTCGATCGCGCGCTCGAAGCATGTAACCTTGCCTCGGTACCCTTGCTCGTTGAATGTCATCTTCCACAATATTCACTGGAAGATCAGCTGAACAAAATGCGACCCGGTGATATCATCACCCACTCCTATGAAAAAATTACGGAACGCCTGTCGGTGATTGATGACAACGGCACAGTGTGGCCGTATGTACTGGAAGCAAAAAAGAAAGGTGTATTGTTTGATGTAGGCCATGGGGGCTACGGCTTCTGGTTTAGTGAAGCAGTGCCTGCCCTGAAGCAAGGCCTTGGACCCGATACATTCGGATCAGATTTGCATCGTTTTAGCATGAATTCAGGCATGAAGAACATGCTCAACATCATGTCAAAGTATTTGAATATAGGCATGGATGTTAACAATATTATACAGCGGGCCACCTGGAACGCAGCAAAATCAATCAAGCGCGAAGATCTTGGTTCACTGAGTGAAGGTGCTGTTGCTGATATTGCCGTGATCAGTTTGCTCAATGGAAATTTTGGTTTTACCGATGCTGGTGGTAATAAAATCAATGGCACACAAAAATTTGAAGCAGAACTTACCGTTCGTGCCGGCAAAATTGTCTGGGACCTCAATGGCATGGCCGCTGCTCCCTTTAAGAAATGAACTCCTTCCCATGAAAATAAAATTTACACTTGCATTCTTACTTGTTGGCATCATAATCCTTTCTTCATGTAAAGAAGAAAGGAAACACTGGATTGTTGAAAGTGAGCATGGAAAACTACGACTGGAACTGGTGACTGACAGTATCACGATTCCTTTTGCCATGGCATTTCTGGATAACAACACCATGATCGTTTCTGACAGACCCGTGGGCGATATGATTCTTGTAAATATTACCAATGGAATCAAAACAAAAGTGAAGGGCGTTCCAGCTGTAAACAATCAGGGAGATGGCGGACTACTCGACATTTTGCCACATCCGCAATACAAAACAAACCGTGAGTTGTTTTATGTGTATTCCTACAAGAGTGATTCAATCTACAGTCTTGCAGTAGAACGCGCAACGCTTTCAGGTGATAGTCTTATCAACAAAAAAAGATTATTTACTGCCCAGCCTTATTTCAAGCGTGCGAGTTTTTATGGCTCACGGTTGCTTTATCAGGATGGTTATCTTTTCATCAGCACGGGAGTCGATAAATCAAAACAGGATTCATCACAGGTGCTGACAAACCATCTTGGAAAAATCATGCGCATTAAAGAAGATGGCAGTGTGCCTGAAGATAATCCGTTCGTCAATACACCAGGAGCACGGCCAGAAATCTGGTGTTATGGAACCCGCAATGGTCAGGGGCTTACGATCAATCCATTTACCAACGAAATATGGGAGCATGAACACGGCCCAAAGGGTGGTGATGAAATCAATATCATTAAGAAGGGAAAGAATTATGGCTGGCCAGTAATTACCTATGGAAAGGAATATGACGATAAACTGATTGGAGAAGGTCTCACCCAAAAGGAAGGAATGGAGCAACCTTTTCACTATTACGTTCCATCCATCGCGCCAAGCGGCATGGTATTTTACACAGGCAATAAGTATCCGGGATGGAAAGGAAACTTATTCATCGGATCCATGGTGCTTATGCATTTGAATCGCTTAACTATCCGGGATGGCCTGGTGGTGAATGAAGAACGGATTCTGAAAGGAATGAACTGGCGTGTTCGCAATGTTATTCACGGCCCGGATGGCTACCTGTATATTGGTGTTGATGGCGGAATGATTTTAAAAATTCTTCCTCAATAATTTCTTTCACCACCAGATTCCAACCAGTGAAAATGAAAAAAGTCGCTCAGTTAAAAGCGACTTTTTCATGTGCCGAAGGCGGGACTCGAACCCGCACACCGGTTAAAGCTCACGCCCCTGAAACGTGCGTGTCTACCAATTTCACCACTTCGGCCAACCAGATTTCAGATGTCAAATTCAAAATTCCAAAAACGAGGAATTTCAAATTTGAAATTTTCAATCCTTGGTGCCCAGAACTGGACTCGAACCAGCACACCTTGCGGCACTACCCCCTCAAAGTAGCGTGTCTACCAATTTCACCACCTGGGCACAATAAACTCTGTCAAAATTCTGATTGAGGGAAGCCTGACCGCTCGTCAGGCAAGCCGGCAAAAGTATAAAGGTTTTGAAACTTTACCAATCTGATGGCAAACAAGTCTAAGGAGTCTTTTTTCTTGAAGCCTTTTGGGCCAGGTAACCAATGATCCTGGTGTATTCAGTTTGCTCTTTGTGGCCAAAATTGAGCTTACGTTGATCGTGAAACAGAATTTCCAGTTCTTTGTAAACTGAATTCTTCCCTGTCTTCACCACATTTTCTTTCCAGGCTGACAATATCATGTTACTGAATATTGATATTTGCTTTCTCAGTACCGGATAACTTAATTTCAACCTGGTTGTTCCCCACACGGATAATTTTATAACGGATAAAAATCTTGTAAATGACCAGACCGGCCAATGGGCACCAGTAATGCAATAATGAGCCAGGTATACCAGGCAGCAGTGTTGCACCAGAGAAATTAGCATTCATTGCCAGAACAACACAGCGTAATGCCAGGAAGAATGAAAATGAAATGATGGTGTTAGTTTGAGGCCTGGAAACGATCAATGTCGAAGTGATTTATTAAGAGCCGAGAATGAGATTTGAACTCACGACCTGCTGATTACGAATCAGCTGCTCTACCCCTGAGCTACCTCGGCATTTATCTGCTAATCTATCAGAAACAAAATTAGAATTATTCATAAAAAGTATATCTTGAAAAAAATATGCTATCCAAGAAATGTAAGTACGCTATACACGCCCTCGTTTACCTCGGGGAGCGCTACCAGCAGGGTCCTGTTCATATCCAGGAAATAGCAGAACAGCAACGAATTCCTAAAAAGTTTCTGGAGGCCATTCTGCTCGAATTACGGAACGCGAAAATTCTCCTCAGCAAAAAAGGAAAAGGCGGTGGATATTATCTCTACAAAAAACCCGAAGATGTAAACCTCATCGACATTATCCGGCTCATGGACGGTGCCATTGCCATGCTTCCCTGTGTATCGCTCAATTATTATGAACCCTGCGAAGAGTGCATCGATGAAAAAATCTGTGGCATACGTGATGCTTTTATTGGTGTAAGGGATGAAACCCTTAGGATTCTGTCAGAAAGCACCCTTGCTAAAATTATTCAACGGCAAAAAGGACTCAAATAATTTCTATTTTTTTAATCATTAGACTATTAAATCTATAGACTTATTATATATTTGTAAACAATTTAAAATTCAAACTATATGTCAATACGATTAGGAGACATCGCCCCGGATTTCACGGCTGAAACCTCGGAGGGCACCATCAAATTTCACGACTGGCTCGGCAACAGCTGGGGGGTTTTATTTTCTCACCCTGCTGATTTCACCCCGGTATGCACTACGGAACTTGGCGCAGTGGCCAAACTAAGGGCAGAGTTCGACAAGCGAAATGTAAAAGTAGTAGCATTAAGCACCGATTCTGTGGCTTCGCACAATCAGTGGATTGGTGATATCAATGAGACCCAGAATACCCATGTAAATTTTCCGATCATTGCCGATACGGATTTTAAGGTATCTAATCTGTACGATATGATTCATCCACAGGTGAGTGATAAGTTTACCGTGCGCTCCGTGTTCGTTATTGGTCCTGATAAAAAAGTGAAGTTATCCATTACCTATCCGGCCTCTACAGGAAGAAACTTTGATGAAATTCTGCGCGTGATCGACAGCCTTCAGTTAACAGCGGGTTATAGTGTTGCTACACCGGCCAACTGGAAACAGGGAGAAGATGTAATCATCACAACTGCTGTAAAAGATGAAGATATTGCTGCCAAATTTCCTAAAGGGCACAATCGCATCAAACCATATCTGCGCACCACTCCGCAGCCGAATATTTAATTTTAATTTATTTACACATCTTGAATAAGCTCCCCCTCGGGAGCTTTATTTTTTTGGTCTAAATTTGTACTCCCTTCCATAAATCACGGGGTGTCGATGAATCCTTTGCACAAAGAAAAACCAATGAATGAACTGCCGGTGATGAATGAATCAGAAGGCATCGTTCTTTTCCACCCGCATATTCCAGAAAGCGCAATTGCAGAAGTAAACAAGGTATTGCACTCCCGGTGGATTGGCCAGGGACCACGTGTTGCCCAGTTTGAAAAAGAATTTACCCAACGTTTTGGTGGAAAAGGAACTTCAATAGCAGTTGGATCAGGAACCGATGCCATGCACCTCTCCTACATTATGGCGGGGTTAAAAGAAGGTGACGAAGTGATTACACCCGTGTTTACCTGCACGGCCACCAGTATTCCTTTCCTTTATATGGGAGTGAAAATCAGGTTTGCCGATGTGGACCCCGAAACATCTGAATATCAACGTGCATCATGTGCGTGAATTGATCAATGAAAAAACCAAAGCCATTGTGTGTGTCCATTACGGTGGATTACCCTGCGATATGGATGAACTGCACGCAATAGCAACAGAATACAATATTCCGGTAATTGAAGATGCCGCTCATGCACTTGGGAGCAACGTACAAAGGAAAAACCATTGGAGAAATCTCTCCCTTTACCATGTTTTCATTTCAGGCCATCAAACACATCACCACGGGGGATGGAGGAATGCTGGTCATGCAGGATCAAAACCTGGCACCCAAAGCGGAACGCATTCGCTGGTTTGGAATCGACCGGTCCAACAAACAAAAAGGGGTGTGGGAAAACGACATCACCGAAGTGGGCTATAAATATCAAATGACTGACATCAGTGCTGCGATGGGCATTGCCGCACTTCGTGAATTTGATCAGACCTTAACTCACCGGCAGCAATTGTTTGAAGAATATAAGAAAGGTTTCAACGGTGCAGCAGGAATAAAACTCATTGGTGCGAATGCGGATGATCGCACTCATGCAGCGTGGCTTTGCACTGCCCTGGTAGAAAATGACCGGCTTGGATTTATGCGCAGACTGCGTGATAAAAAAATTGAATCCGGACAGGTTCATTACCGCAATGACCGTTATAGTATTTTAGGTGGAAGAAGAGATGACTTGCCGAATATGGATGCGGTGGAAGAAAATTATATTGTCCTTCCTCTGCACATGAAGATGACGAAGGAAAATGTGCAATACATCTGTGAAGTAATAAAAGAAGGATGGTAATCTGATTACTTTTTCCACAGCGAAAAAATCCGCTTGGTTTTATCGCGAAGTAATTTTAATCTGAAATTATTTCGATCAGGATCAGGCGTATATCCCATAAACTTTTGACCCAACCGCAAATACATATCAAAGAAAGTGGATTTTGAAATCCCCCACTTTAATAAAAACTGTTTGTTGCCATCATTCTTTTTCACCCGTGCCGTGCTGCGTGAAACAAAATGATATACGCGCGACAGGCTCACTCCTTTAAAGTACCGCACTCCCACATGCCATAACTTCATCATCATATCCGGATCGGAAGCCATGCCCGGTGTAAACTCCGTGCTTAGCCCGCCAATAAGATTCCATATATTTTTATGAAGCACCATGGGATACCAGTTGGCGCCATTCCAGTCTTCAAATGGAAATGAACTGTACTCTTTTAAAAATCTTTCCTCATCAAATTCATGCACAGTTTTGCCAAAATCATGAGGGGCAATCATGCTTGAATACTGTGTTGTACTATGTTCGATCATCGTTCCACAGATGCAGAAATAGTTATGATCAAGTTTTTTGATTTCTTCCAGCAGATGATAATCCCAGTCGGGAGCAAAATAATAATCATCATCCGACAACACGATATATTCTGATGCAGCCAATGTTGCAGGAGAGTTAAAACCATAACATACTCCCACATTCTCTTCTGACTAGGTATAACTGAGTGATTGACTTTTCACCCATTCCAATGAACCATCTTTTCCTTCATTGACGTGTACAATAATCTGGTGTTGATAGCGGGAATTTTTTCGAATGCTGGCTACACAACACTTCAGATAATCCAGATTGTTCCATGAAGGAATGAGAATAGAGAAAACCGGCTTCTCAATGGTCAACTTAGGATGGAAACTGATTTTAGAAATCATGACTCAGATAGTTGAAGATTCGTAGTGCTTCTTTTGCTGGCGCTGATACCCATAATTGACAAGGTAAATCCCTAACACAGTAATCAAAAATGCCAATCCTATTTTCAGATTAAGCTTCTCACTCAATACCAGCCATCCCAGCACAACGGCCACCAGTGGATTGATATAAGAATAGAGTGATGCGATCGTAATCGGTAAATGAGTCAGCGTATACACATACATGCTAAAAGCTGTTACAGACCCTACCAATATCAGATAAGAAAGGGCAAACACAACTTCAGATGATACAACCACATTACTCAGATCATCAAAGGCTAAACTGAAAGGCAAGCAAAAAATCCCTCCCAGAATCATTTGCATTCCTGCATTCAGAAATGGGTTGGTATCATAATTTTTTCGTTTGGTAAGCATGCTTCCTGTAGCCCAGGTGAATGTGGCCACAAAGATCAATATGATTCCTATGCGATAATTCGGATTGGCAAAGTCGCCCAGATATTCGCTGAACACCAGCAGGATTCCTGACAAGCCTGTAATCACTCCCAGTGTTATGATCCAGTTGGGCATCTCAGATCTGTTTACAGTCAGGTTTATTAAAATCACCATCACGGGCATCGTAGAACAAATGATAGCAGCAAGTCCGCTCGGCACGAACACCTCTGCCCAGGAAACCAGACCATTGCCACAGGTAATCAATAAGAAACCACGAAAAGCCTGGATGCGAAGGACATTCCATGAAGGGAACTTTTCCTTTTTAACCAAAAGCAGAAAACCCGCCAGCAAAGTGCCTGCAATAATCTGTCTGATAGCAGCAAATAAAAACGGAGGAAATTGCATGACCCCAATACGCATCACCAGAAAAGTAGTGCCCCAGATAATGCAAATTGCGGAAAGGCAGATGTAGGCTATGAGTGTTTCTCTTTTCACGGTCAGAAAGATAAACAGCTTATAGAAGTCCTCAAGAGTAAGGTGAAATTTTTTCAAAAAAAAGCAGTATAAACTATAGGGGGCATGTGCACCGTGATTGTCATCACACCAAAAAAACCGGAAATGTCACTTTGCGATTTAAACAACCCAGCTATGCAAGTGCATAGTTCTTATGTTAACTTATTTCAAGTCGCACAAAAAAACTTTACACTTTGGTTACTGGAAGAAAATGTATCTCGAATTAAAAATCGCCAGAAGTTCTTAACTAAACCGCCATCGTATCATACACCACCACCTTATCCCAGAGATGCGAGCAGTCGGCAATAAACTTCTGGTGAATGGGGTGATCCTGATAGATTTTTTGTCCGGCATTATCATCAAAGAACATCAGCTCAGAAACGGAATAGCTGTTGTCTACCACATCCCGCTTTTCGGTAGAGGCGGGCACACCCACATGGATGGAACGGATGGTTTCAATTTTCTCCAGCGACTTTACGCCTGCAATCAGTTTTGCAAGATCTTCTTTCGAGTCTGGATTTTTAAGCCAGAAAAAAACGTGGTGTACTAACGGTGCTTTACTCATTTTCTTTTTGGTGAAAGGGTTGGCGAATGCGGTAACTCCCAGGGCCAGCATGGAGAGACCGGTTAAAAAAGTTCTGCGGGTTTGTACGGACATTGGCTATTTACTCGTTGATGAATGATTTCCAAATCAGGCGACAAGGTACAATGCAAATAGGCGATGAAGTGGCAGTCGATAAACTATACTTCATCCCAACGTAAATACTAAATAATCAATCGTCAAACAATTGCACATGCTCCCCCAGCACATGCAGCTTCGGCTTTGTGATCGGTTTCGTCATCGGCTTCATATACGAGTGTAAGGTCGATTGACTTGAGGCTCTTTTCCAGTTCTTCAAATTGACTTTTAGTAATATCTTCAAAAGGAGCCTGTTTATAATTGCCGTTATCAAATGGCAATACGCTTAGTCCGTTATACGATGCTTTATTTTCCCACATCCACTCTCCCACTTTTTGCCAGTCGCCCTCCTGAATAGAAACCGTAGCCGACACATTGTTGGCATTGCTTCCCCTTCTGAAACCATTGCGCACCCATTCGGTATTAAACTTCTTGATTCGCTCAAGCAAGTCCATTACATCTTCCGTGCGCAAAATACTTCCATGAGGAGCCCGTTGCGGAATGCTGATGATCGCTTGTTTACTATTCAGCTGATCATCTTCAAGCAATTCAGGATGAGTGATTCGCAGATATTCATAGAGCGCTTCATTTTTTCCAATACGCACCCTACGCAAATAAAAATCATTATGCCACGCATGAATACCCGATGAGGTGCCTAATACCAATGATGTTGTGCCTGATGGTTTAATGGTAGTGCAACGCGCTGCAAACTGAATTCCGATTTTTGATGACACTTCCAGATTCATGTGCTTCACTTCTTCGGCTGCTTCGCGCAAATCATATTTTAAAATCCTTCCGCTGGCAATGCCCGTCATGCCAACACCAATGAGTGCATCCTGCTCGGTGGTTTCCTTCCACACATCACGCAAGTAATGGAAATCGGTAAAGCCTGCCTGCAATGTTCCTAAAAAAGCAGCAGCCTTCGCGCGTTCATTTAATTCGTGCTGACTGAAGATGTCAGAAACATTCACTTCACACAGATTGCAAAACTGAAAAGGTCGTAGTGCAATTTCACAACATGGATTCGTTCCCCAGTCCATATCGTTGGTGAAATAAAATCCCGGCTCACCGGAACCTGACAGTTCTATTTTTTTCCAGAGTGTAAAAAATTCTTCACGGGTTGTAGTATCACGGGGCAACACCACAGAATTGTTGGCGCGGCCACGTTGTTCATTCAACTCCCACCAGTTTTCAAACTTACAGGTGAGCATCTCTTCATCATCAGCAGAGAACATGGCAATCATGGCGCTTCTGCGAATGCCTCCGGCCAGCACCGCATTGGCGAGGTAGCACAAGATATCATGACACTCCAGCGGAGTTAATTTATCTCCCTGCTTCTTGCGATCAAGAATTGCCTGAACGTGCGCCACACAAATTTTCAAAGGCTCCGGACCAGGTGCTTTTCCTCCGGCAGTAACCAGGCGTGCTCCTTTCGGGCGAATATCGGAGTAATCGAAATCGGGCATGTAGGTGCTGAATCCAAAGTATCCTTTCAACAAAACTTTTATCGCATCGGCCCAGCCTTCAAGACTATCACCAATCAAAAATTTCTTTGTCTTCTCCGCTTTCTTTATGGCAGGAAGTTTTTCAACGTGATGCCGCTGGACGGAATAACCTACACCTGTTCCTCCCAGTAACAGAAACAATGTTTCGGAAAATGCACGAATATCATCAATGGGCAGATAGGCGCAATTATAGATTCGGCTATGATTACGTGCGATGGCCGGACCGGCAAATTGCATGGCACGCATCGATGGCAATACTTTTTTATCATAAACAAACTTCATCCACGTTTGAATCTCCTCTTTGATATAAGGATATTTCTCTGTCATCATATCTTCATACCGATGACAGATCTCCGGCCACGTTTCCCTGCGCTTCAATTCAGGTAAGTAGCGCGCATATTTCATGTGTACAATCAGATCACTTAATATTTCCTGGTTCAGTTCCATAAGATTCAATTAGGTATGATTGATTTAAACCGTGGAAAAAGAATATTATTCTCCAGATGAATGTGCTGAATGAGATCATTATCAAATTCCTGCAGCATGGCATAGGTTAGTTGAAATGTAGGACACGCATACGATGGAGGCATATAATGATTGGTACGCGATCGGATCGATTTGATTAGATCTCCCGCGCGTTCATGTTCTTCTTCCATCACCATAATAGGCATGTCAAGGGCAGCGGGTGAGATGGCACTTTCAACCGATGCGATTGGCTGACCATCCATTCTCTTGATGGCCGGAAAAAGTATTTGCTCCTCTTTAGGCATGTGACCCAACAATTCTTCCGCCAGTGCTTCAAAGTCGGTGCGCACGGACAGCAACTCAGGGTTTGTATCTACATGCACGCTACATACCTTATCCAACAGTTCATGAATTTTTGGAATCGCCTCCCGCACATATTCATGGTGATGCTGTATAATGAAATCTGCAAGCACCGATGAATTCCACGTCTCAAAATGTAAAGCATTGCCTGCCCTTTTTGGTGGCGACTCAAGTATTTCCTGCCACACCTTGACGCTATCGAGATTCGCTTTCTTGCAAGCCTCACTGAAAGGCATTTTTCCATTGCAGCAAAAGTCAAGATCATATTTATTAAGAACACTGATAGCGTGAGGAAATGACAGGGCTACATCTGCTACCGTAGCCGTGGTCATTTGCAAAGTCTGATCTGTTGAAATCATAGATATTGATTTTAAAATACACACCAAATCTATACTTGTCCACCAACCGGTGCTATGACTTCAGTCATAGAAACACAAAAGATTTGCTTACTTTTTCTTCGTCTTACCTATTATATTTACTTTTAGCTTAAACGGTCACGGGTGCGCTTATTAAAGACTATCTTCTTACTGAGCAGCCTGATAGCACTTAATCTGATGGGGGTGCAGGCGCAGGTAAAAAAAGATTCAGTTGAAAAAAAATCCATCACAAAAAAGGCATTTCAGGAGGGAATGAAATTCATCTCCACCAGCCCACAGGATACGATCGTCAATGAAAATAGTGTGGATCCTTATGCGGAGCATGCAGGAAAAATAATCCGGAATATTCATATCGAACGGATTGGTTTTGAGAAATCGATTTATGACAGTGCAAAAAAGGTAACAAAGACGGTCACGCGGCTTGCCAACACGCTTCACGTTGACACAAGAGAAAAAATAATCCGGAAACATCTCTTTATCAGCATAAATAAGCCACTGAATCCACATGAGGTGTCAGATAATGAGCGGTTTCTTCGCGACAGAGATTTCATCCTCGATAGCCGGATTTTGGTCACCGCTGTAGAAGGCACAGATTCCGTTGATCTTACTGTGTTTACCCGTGATGTTTTTAGTTTGGGTGCAACACTCGGAGGAAGCATTCCCACCAAACCAAAAATTGGAATATATGATGCCAACGTAGACGGCCGCGGCCAGCGAATTGAGTTAACAACATTGATTAATCCGGAAAGAAATCCAAAAGTGGGTTACTCAATATTCTATCGCAAGAGCAGCATATTGGGGAGTCTTGCCAACCTTGAATTGCGCTACACCGAACTTAACAATGGGTATAGCTTCGGTGATGAAAATGAATATGCCCTTCTGGCCAGATTAAACCGGCCCCTTGTTTCTCCCTATAGCAGGCTGGCAGGTGGCGTTGAAGTCAGTCGTAACTGGTCACAAAATGTTGACAACAGACCCGACTCTCTCTTTTTACAATACAATTATAAAGTGGTTGACGCGTGGATAGGATATAATATTGGTATCCATAAAGAAATATCAAATCGCAACAGAAAATTTCTGGCTATGCGATTCTTTGATGGATATTACATCGATCAACCCGAACAGGAAGCGTTTCAGGAAATCAGAAAATACAATAACATCCATGGATATCTTTCAGAGTTTACGTTCTACCGCCAGAATTTCTATAAAACGCGTTATGTATTTGGCTTTGGCAGAACTGAAGACGTACCCTATGGATACACGCTTGGTCTGTCTGCCGGTTACATCCGGCAATTGGGAATTGAAAGACCCTACGCTGCCATCAAGTGGAACTACGGAGTGGCGTTTAAAAAAGGCGACTTTATCCGACTGCTGGCTCAGGTGGGTGGCTATGTTCGCAACGATAAAATGGAAGATGCAATAATTCAAACAGGTGCTACCTATTTTACACGATTATATCAACTTAATCGCTACAAGCTGCGCAATGTGGCAGGCGCCACCTATACCCAACTTCATAATCGCACCGCTATCGATTATATAAACATCGGCCAAAAGGAGATACCCGGTTTCAGGGGTGACAGTTTAAATGCCAATCAGCGTATTGCCCTACATGTTGAATCCGTTTTATTTACACCATGGACACTTTTTGGATTTCGCTTTGCACCCTTTGCTGCGCTGGATCTGGTTTCGGTAAATTGCATTATTTGTGCAACCGATAATGAATTGTACTATGGTATCAGCAGCGGACTGCGAACACGGAATGAAAACCTGATTTTTGGAACCATCGAGGTAAAGGCAACTTACATACCCAAAGATCAATATGGAAATAGTAAGTTTGTGTTTGGCTTTAGACAAAATCTGCAAATAAAAAATACGGGATCTTTTGTCAAAGCACCATCGTTTATTTTATACAACTAGACTTATTCAATACATATGAAAATTTATAATCTGCTATTCTGTCTGCTGCTTGTGGCGTTGTCCATTCAAGTAACTGCTCAAAAAAAGAAAAGCCGCCTGCAACCTGGCAAAATGTATGAGCCCGGAGAGACGCTCTATGCTCCGCGTTTTGGATTCATCGCTAAAGTACCAGAGGGATGGGAAGGAATCCTTCCAAGGGAAAGCGAAGTTTTTTTACTAAGCACCACCACCTCCACCTATGGAGAAATTTTTGTATTCGGAAATGAACATGGTGATCTAAACACTATGCTGAAAAACTGGAATAAAGGTGTTGACCTGAGTGAAACGATCCGAATCAAAGCGATTAACCCTACTATCGAGGATGGATTCCTATCGTCTGAAATCACCGCAGAAGGTGACTATGTGAATAAAGGATTTAAGGGATTTGTCGCGGCCCGTTGTAGCCCAAGTGGACCGTGTGTCACCACCTTAATGATCGCCCCTCCACAGTTTTATGAATCGGTCAGAAATACAGTGACTGAGTTTATGAAGAGCAGCACGTTTGAACCTCCCTCCAACGCCAGCCCTTATGAGGATTTTGACTGGCAGGATTTTTTATCCAATAAGGTACTCGTAAACTACGCTTCCGCAGAAGGAGGATCAAAAGAAAGCATGATTCACCTGTGCAAGGATGGCACCTTTACAGCAACTCTTAAGAAGAAGGGATTTTTCAAGGAACAAAACCCAGCGTATAAAGGCACTCTTACCGGGCAGTGGACTGCCAAAGGAGATGGAGAAAAAGCAACCTTGCAATTTATTTTCACCAACAAGAGTTTATCACCCGTAGAAGTTCCGCTCACGATCAGTGATGAAAAAATTACAAGCAATGGAGAACGCTACTTTGTAGGGAATTCCGATAAGTGTAAATAGCTGGAGTCGGTTACTTGCGCTTTAGCTGATAAGGATTCATCGTAACAATCTTTACTAACTCGCCTTTATTCAATGAGGAGCCAACTTTACGGCTATTAATTACAGCGGTCATGGTAGGGTTAAGTTTGTTTCCCATTTGCCCGGCTACCTGTTCGAGCGTTTCGTTGCTTCGCGCCTTTACAACCTTCAACTCGTATAACTTAAGGCGATTCAATTCTTCCTGATTCGCCTTTCTGAAACTACAGAGCGATTGATGAATTTCTTTTTTCAAAGCAGGAGCACCTACACCTGCCAGCTGAACTACCATCCCATTATAACTTACCCAAATAAATTCAGCGTGGGCAACCTGATCTTTATCCGCAATTTTAATTTTCAACGTATAGGCGGGCAAAGAATTAATAATGGTGTCACCTGCAGCCTCAACGGTTACTCCATTTGTCGTCTGAGATTTTTCCTTCGCCTCCGCTCCTATCTCTCGAACATTTTTCTTTGTATTGGGTAGCTGCATCGATACAATGGCCTCTCCCTTTTCTGCATAGGCGGCAACTACGGATGGTTTGTTGATCGTTTCCCAACTACCGGGTACAATCCAGGAGAACCCAAGATCGGGCTGAACGAACAGGCTATCGGTGAAAATGCCTTGCTCCGGATTATGCCCATAACATAGTCCGTTAAAGTTCATGAGAAATTTTTCCTTTGATGAATTAATCGGTGATGGATTTACCGGCTTAAAATTTGGAGCTGAACTACGGATAGAGGTTATCCGTGAAGGAGTAAATGGATGATCACTAAAGTAACTGTGTTCCTCAGCCTCTCCGGTTAACAATTCTATCCCTTTGGATAATCGCTCGAGTGCATCGGCCAACGCATCAGTCTTATAGCCGGCACTGGCCGCCAGTTGAATACCAAATTTATCGGATTCAGCTTCATGACCGCGACTGTACTTTGCAATGAATGCACCCGTAGTTAATTTTATTGGTGCGTTCAAAATGTTGCCAATGTGTGTGCCTGTAACTGAATTCAGTAAGTTACCGGGTATGGTGAGCAGGCCTGTTAGCACACCCTTCTTCATTTGCTTAATTGAATGACGCTGCATGACATGAATGATTTCATGCGCCATGATGCCCGCCAGTTCATCTTCGGTTTGAATAATAGGGAGGATACCCCGGGTAACATAAATGTATCCACCCGGAAGGGCGAATGCATTGGGCTCAGGCGAATCAACCAGAAAGAACTTGAACTCAAAAGGGTTATCCTTTAACCGGGATACCAGTTTTTTACCTACCGAGTTCACCAGATTATACAAAGAGTCATGATGATAAATACCCATCTCCTGTTCTACCATCAGCGCGTTTTCCGCTCCCAGCTTTTTATCCAGCGAAACATCCTGGGCCATCACCTGACCGGTGACGAACGTTAAAACAATAAAAAGCCAAGCACGCTTCATACGGGCCTTCATAACTCAAAATAATTTATTTCTTACTCGTTATTGTAATAAAAGTCTGCGTTCTTCAGAAGACCGAAATTCAATGAAAAGTAGAAGACATTCACATCCATATTCTCATATGGCTTAATGGTTCCGCTTTGTCCGTTGCTGGCGATGAAATCTTTATTGAAGAAGTTGGTGAGGTAGTACTTGAATTTAAGCGTTGCACCGTAGGGCAGTTGCACGCCTGCCATCAATGAATGATTAAAGGTGTTTACCCGGCTGCTGAACCAGATACCATCTTTATTTACCTTGCTTTCATTAATGAACGTCTTTTCTTTATAATGAAGAGGAAACTCCAGTTCATAACCGAAGAACAAAAATTTATCTGACAGATTTCCAATTTTTACACCTACCGGTATGCCCAGATTATAGGTTCTGAATTTCTTTCTCACATTCGTGTCATCAGGATAATCGAATTTAACGGGGGAATCATCCGGCACATCGTAGATGAAACCTACGTTGCGAATAGAAAGACCCGCGAACAGCCCAAAGTGATCAGTCTTATCAATGTTTACCCAGTTTTGAAAATTGAACACGGGTGAAAAGCGAAGGATGCTTCCTCCCTCATTGCCATTATCGGTGATATTGGCAACTGAGAAAATCACCTCTCCGCTCGTGGTGGTGTATACTTTCTTATCCTCCTGAGCGAATACCATTGAGGCAGGTAAGACTAAAAACAAAAAAGAAAAAATTCTGAGTTTCATAAATGAATTGCTAAAAGTATAAGTCATTAAAATTATTTGAGTCTAAAGTTTACGCTACCCCCCAGGTTAAATTGCCAGATGGTTGAGCCCGTAGAAACGCCTGCACCTGAACCACCGGTGCCAAAATATAATCCTCCCCCTGCCCACTGAACGGGCGAAAACAATTGCGTATGAATCCGAAGGCTTACCTTTTCAGATGCCATGATGCGAAGCCCTAAACGACCACCGATAGAAAATTTTGTAGGTGTTCCGGATTCAAGCGTTTCACTGGTTTCCATCCAACCCACTCCCATATTCAAAGTACCGAATCCGGCAATTCTATCATTAAGGGGTGCATAGCGTGTTCCACCCAACATGATATAATTAATTCCTACCTGACCTGACAAACGCGTGCTTACACCTGCATCATAAGAAGCATCGGTATCCAGACGCTGATAAATTAATTCTACTGCAGCTACATCAGACAGTCCGAATTCAAGGCCACCACCCCACTGAAAACCATCTTGAATTTTTCCGGTCCCAAACTGAGTATTAAATTTATCCGCAAATGTGTAGCTCTCGAAAGTCATCAGCGTGATGGTAGGTTGTGCCCACGCGGCCGTAACCAAAATAATTAGCAACCCGGCAAGAATAATTCCTCGTTTCATAAAACCCATTTTAGATGAGATTAAATAATTTAGCAACAAAATAACCGCAATTCAGCGACATTTTACATGATTTTTATCAATTCCTGGTCAAATATTCAAACGGAACAGTTCAGGATTAAAAATTTTTTATAAAAATGTCTATTTCAAAAAAATCCCTGACTTACTGTCAGGGATTTTTCAATAAATCAACAACGAAAAATCCTTAATCTAACTCACCAATAAACGGAATGTTTTCCATTATCGTAGCGCGTACTGCACTTAAGAGATAAGCTTCAATTTGAACAAATTGTGCGGCTGCCTTTACGCCCGATGCCTTCTTGATCTTGGCATAATACGTACTCATCAACTTATCTGTTTTAAGACCAAGTGCCATCATATCCTTCATGATTTGGTCCGTAGAGGCATCATCCATCGTCATGTAACCGTTGGCATATCTTTCCAGCAAGGCGACACGTTGCTTGCCCAGGTCTTTACGTTGAGTTTCATATTCATCATACAACTTCCAGAAAGCATCTTTCTGAGCGCCTTCCAGCTTAATGAATCCGGCAACAATCTGCTTCTTTTCCTTGCCATAAATAGACTGGATAAAGTCAACATCTTCTTTATTGCTTTGGGCAAAACCTGCGGCTGAAACAAACAGCGCTGCGATAACAAGTAATTTTTTCATTGGTTAATTTGATTTTTAATTAATTTAAGTATTCATTTTCTAAATCCTCCGCAAAGATCGAATTCTATTTTTGATTCGCAAATCCGGTGACGTCAGGTATCAGTCAGTTGCTATTGCACTTTTGCGAACAAATTTTTCATGGCTTCTTCGATAAGTGCAGGAACGCCCTTCTGCTTTTCCGGTAACACGCTGTCGGCAGAACCTTGCCATACTAATTTGCTGGCAGCGCGATCAACCAGGTGAACCGTAACGGTTCCCTCACGATATGTGCCAACCGCTTTCTCGCCTGCTTCCCAGTGATAATTTCGGGTACCCATGTAAGCCGTGCGATCGAGAGGATTTGAAAAATTGGTTTCCACGGTTTGAACTTTCTCTGAAACCACTATTCCGATGTTGACTAACAGGTCAGGATTATCAGCAACCATGGTTATCCCTTTCGCACTCATTTCCTTAACAATAGCTTCCTTAATCAGTTTCAAATTATCCTGGAAATTTGGTCCAATGGCATCTCCACTGGTACTTACTTCATAAAAACTGAAGGCCTTGTATCTGGAAATCGAAAAGTCGTCCGTCTTATTAACACCAATGATTTTCACACTACTGCAGGCAGTGATAAAAATAATTATAAAGAAAAGCGTCTTTTTCATTCTCGTGAAAGTTATTATGAGACTGCGAAGTTAAATTCTTATCTTAAAATTGAGAACTATATTTTTTATTGTTTAGCGTGTGTTTTCAATAATCATATAGTAGACGCTATCGTTTATTTTTTAACGCGCTCCTTAATTAGCTGTTTTTTGAAATCGGATTATCCGTTTCAATAAAATCGCACTTCATGCCCAAACACTTGCTATATCCCGCGTTCAAAAGAAACCGCATGAGAAAAATGGCGCTGACGGATTCTATTTCTCCGGGAGAAATTTTTTCATGAGCTATGTCATTAAAAAGTCATTACCAATTTCTTACTTTTACAACCATGAGATTAATAACTGTAAACCAAATTGCAATATGAAATATTTATTATTATCGGTTATGGCCATTTCCATATCCAGCTGTAGCTCAGTAAAAGTGGCCTATGATTACGACAAGCAGGTCGATTTTACCAAATATAAAACCTATGCGTTCACCGAAGAGGCGGCAAAACTACCTGTTGATGATTTGAATCGTGGCCGGTTTATTACAGCGGTGGAGACAGAATTAGCTGCCAAAGGATTTACCAAATCAGATAATCCGGATGTGCTGATTGACATGCATCTCACTACAAAGGCACGCACGGAAGCAGTGGCCAATACAACCGGCACAGGTGGCTATGGCCGATACGGGCGTTATGGATATGGCGGTGGATTTTCAACTACCACAGTGGATTATAATGAATACGTTGATGGGACGTTGTTGATTAATATGGTAGATAAATCGACAGAAAAAATTGCCTGGCAGGGCCGCGGAATAAAGACGTTTGATGAAGATGCATCTGCTTCCAAAAGAGAGCAAAACATTAACTATGCGGTGAAGCAGATCTTCACGAATTATCCCCCTAAGAAGTAATTATTGATCCTGCTTTAAAATAAAGAAAGCCCGCTTTTACGAGTGGGCTTTTCTTTTGAATGTCCTCGCCAACCTGCCTGGTAACAACCTGTATGAAATCAACTTTTCTCTCTTATTCAAAATCCTGATGATTGAATCCTGTTTTTTCAAGATTTAATGATTTTTCAAATTCCTCAATAGTCTTTGACTTGCGAAAAAGATCGAGCACGACATAAAGATCATGGTTATCTCCCGGCCAGCCCCGTAATGTACTTTCACTCTCTGTTTGAGAAAATGCAGGCACGCTGAATAAACTCATTGCTACCAACAGACATGACAAAATATCCTTTTCTCATTAAGCACATCTTATTAAACGAATTCGTATACCATTTAATAAGTATTAGAAACCCCACTCCAGACTAATCCCTTTTATTCCAACTTATACTATCAATTAACAATAGTTAATCGCAAATCGCAACTTCAATACCTGGTGCCAATAAATCATGTTCAGGTTTTATTATCACTTAATCGCATTCATGATATGCATTTTGGAAAAAAAATATCAACGACAAGAAAAATCACCAATACAACAACCTAAACGTTACCGTCTAAATTCATACATCTATCAATTAAATGATAGAAATCATTTCTGATGGCAGATTGCATTATTACATTTGGCGGAGAATTCAAAACTATAATTGAACTATGAAACGAATCCTTGGAAAAATGATACTCACGGCAGTTGTCGGAGTATTCTTATTGGGTTGCTACCCAGCAGGCCCCGAATATGTGGATGATCTGGATGTGGTGTACACCACCTACGATGAAGCGTACGACTTTCAAGAGTCAAGGCAACGTATGCCATGCCTGACAAAATCGTAACGGATGTAAAAATCAAAAACGGTGATACTACCTATGTATACATGAAAGATGTATATGCCGAGCCCATCCTGGAAGCCATAGAATCAAATATGACTACACTAGGTTGGAACAAAGTAGATATTGCCAACAACCCTAGATATACTGGTGACTCCGGCAGCAATTTCCACCACCACCTATTTCTACAGCTATTGGTACGACTGGTGGTATGGATATGGCGATTATGGGGCTGGTATTATCCTCCTTATTATTCAGTAAGCAGTTATACCACCGGCACCATGATTATTACCATGGCTGATCCTGAAAGTGGATAGCCCGATCAACAAATCACCCACTATTTGGATAGCAGCGGCTAACGGACTTCTGGCTCACGATATGATATAAATCGTGTGACAAAAAGGAATTGATCAGGCATTTGCACAATCTCCTTATCTGAATACCAAATAATGCAACCTACTATGAAAAAGATACTAATAGCCGCTTGTGTTCTTTGCTTGAGCACGGTTGGCATACTAAAAGCACAAACCATCACTACGGTAAGCCTATCCAATCGCGTTTCGCTTCCGGTGATCTTAAAGATTTTATTGGAAAAACCAGTTTCCGCGGAATGCAACTTGATTTCCAGAAAATGGTGCAAGACAACATCGGAGTAGGGGTAAGTGTAGGATGGAATGTATTTTATGAAGAACTGGATTATGATACCTACACCCTGGACAATGTTTCTCTTTCCGGTAAGCAATGGCGCTATAGCAACCACATACCCATTTTGGCAAGCGTCAACCTTTCAATTAAAGCCAGGTGATTCTATGAATCCTTATGTAGGACTTGGTGTGGGGGTGACCTATACATTAAGAAATACGGACATGAATTTATATACGATTGAACAGGATGCCTGGAATTTTACCTTGCAACCGGCAGTGGGTGTATTAATTGAAGCATCGGATGTGACGAAAGTAAATATCAGCGGCCGCTACACTCACGGATTTAAGGCTGGTGAATTGCCAGGTGCACAATCTTACTTGTCACTTAATTTCGGATTTACATTCGGAAATTAAAAGAGTCTATAACCGGATAAAAAAGAGCTGGCTCACTTTGAGCCAGCTCTTTTACTTTGTTCTTATTTGTAGAATTGTGATTTTAAATTTCCATCAATAGGATTCTCACCATGAAAAAAATTGTTCTTCTATTCGCCACCTTTCTATGTGCCCTCACGGTGAACGGTCAGGTCTTGATATCCCTCCTTCTCGGGGATAAATTAAACACAGGTAAGATCGAATTTGGACTGGATGGTGGTGTTAATTTCATGTCACTGCCTGGTCTGGATGGATCATCATCAACGTCAGGCTTTAACCTGGGATTCTACTTTGACATTAAAACCAAATCGAAGTATTTATTCCACACGGGTGTCATTGTAAAATCGCCTATGGGAGCAGCAGGAATAACCCCCTATTCGTTGAACAATGCAGATCTTGATAATGCCTTTACTGGCGGAGAAGTAAAACGTAATCTGCGCTATTTCAATGTTCCGGTTATGCTGAAGCGCCCATTTAAAAACCACTTCTATGCTGAAGGCGGGTTTATGCTCGGGCTGATGAATCGATCTTTTGATGAGTTCACCAACGAAATAAATAAATCAGAAGACTTAACCTTTAAGCTATATAATCGTGATGCTTACCATCCGCTCGATGCAGGATTGATTGCCGGCCTGGGCTACCGGCTGATGGGCGGCAACGGAATGAACCTGGGTGTGCGTTACTACTATGGCCTGGTTGATATTACCATTGATGACACAGGCGATAACATTTACAATCAATCATTATATTTGACAGTAGGTATTCCGATCGGTGCAGGCAAGGCAAAAACGAAAGAATAATGCAATGACCGGCTTACTTGTCATGATGTTATAAAAAAATACTCCGCTATGCTTGAACTCTCATTTCTTCAATCAGCCTCAACCGTTTTAATCGCGATCACCCTTTTCATTCTTTTAATTGTTTTTTATCTTTTTGGATTTCGCATCCGGGGCCGGGTCGTTAAAAGTAATCCGGAACAGACTATTGAAGACCTCGGACAGATAAACGGTACGTTACTTGGTTTGCTGGCCTTACTCCTGGCGTTTACCTTCAGTATGTCCAATTCACGTTTTGATACCAGGAGACAACTCGTGATTGAAGAAGCCAATAACATTGGGACCGCCATTCTGCGCACTGATATCTATCCGGACAGCATGCGCCAACTACTGAGAAGTCACCTGAAAGATTATGTGGAAGCTCGTATTGCCTTTTACCAGGCTGGTATGGATGTAGAAAAAACAGTAGACGCCTATAAAAAAGCGGGTGAGATCAGCAATAATATATGGTCTATCGCTGCCAGCTATGCAAAGAAAGATAATATCACTACCCGAACATCCGAATTGATTCCTGCCCTGAACGCGATGATAGACATTACGACCACGCGAAGGGCTGCCGGGGAATCAACCATTCCAGATTCCATCATGTACTTTCTTTTTGCTCTTTGTTTGTGTTCAGCATTCCTACTGGGGTATGATCACAAAAATAAATTCGACTGGATTGTGGTGATTGGTTTTGCGATCATGCTATCATCAACCGTATTTACGATCATTGATATGGACAGACCACGCAGCGGACTTATCAACATGGATAAACCCAATCAGAAAATTATAGAGCTACGTGAACTGTTTAAGTAGCGATGATATTCGGTTGCTCTACACCTTGGTGATGCAGAACAACTAACCATCAAAACTTAACTCCTATTCCCAACATGGCAGAATTCATGAATCCATCTTTGTAAAAACTGTTGGACAGATAAGCCCATTCATATTCCAGATTAATAAACGTCTTTTCACCAAAGGATTTCATAAACCCAACGCTGGCACCGCCATAGAAGCCAAAATCATTGTCGCTAAGTTCTCCTAGCGAACCTGTCCTTTTTAATCCGGAGAATTGCATACCGAGAGCACCTTTAATAAACCCTTGTGCAGATCCATTTCCCAACATGAGCTTTGGAGCATAATAGATTGGCCAGCTGTTTACTTTATATTCAACGGTTTGGCTTCCCAGGCCAGCATTATCCCCTTTAGTGCCAATGTAACCAATTGAAAATCCATGAGCTATCTTACCATTACCAGGCACATATTCATACAATCCATTGATTCTAAAACCAGTTACATCGGTATCAAATTCTTCAACATTGGCAAAGGCATAGCCACCACTCATGGTGAACCTGTTCTCCTGAGACCAGGCGGTCAATGACAATAACATAAGGATCGCGAGAATCATGCAATTTTTCATATTCGTTGTTTGTTTAAAATATTAATCTTTACTGTACCCCTTCCAGAGATTATCATAAGCTGAACCCAGAGACCAATGTAATCCAAAAACAGCGTTACAAAAATGACGGATGTCATGAGATTTTATTAAACGCTAACGTTTAGGTTGATCAGTAATCCGAAAAAGTTAACCTAATCAAATGCGTAATTAATAAATTAAATAAATCCGCGTTTGCCAACCCCGTAATCCGGGTAAGGATTTAGACAAAAAATAACCAAATTATTTCGTTACTTGAAAGCTTAATCGGTGCTCAAGGAATGAATAAAAAGCTGGGAACAATCGGGACACTGTTTTTTGTCGTTTACCTTCTTTTCGTTTCACTCCAAGGATGCAACCCCTCTGGCGACCGAAAAGAAGCTGCAAAAAGCGAAGTTAGCAATGCTCCTGCCGCGTTCGTGGGCTCCTCCAACTGTCAATCCTGTCATACCAAAGAATTCAGTGACTGGAAAAAATCAGATCACTACCTGGCGATGCAACACGCGTATGATTCAACCGTGCTGGGCGATTTTAATAATGCAACCTATGTGGCCGATGGTGTTACAAACAAATTTTTTAAAAAAGACGGAAAATTCTACATCAACACCCAGGGAGATGATGGACTCAATCATGACTACGAAGTGGTTTATGTTTTCGGATATTTTCCCCTTCAACAATACCTCATTGCCTTTCCGGGTGGACGACTGCAATCGACCCGTGCAAGCTGGGACTCACGCGATAAGAAATGGTTTCATCAATATACCGGTCAGAAAATCCATCACAAAGACTGGCTTCACTGGACAGGCACCGGCCAGAACTGGAACACGATGTGCGCCTCTTGCCACTCCACCAACCTCCAGAAAAATTATCAGTTCTCATCCGATACCTACAACACCACCTGGGATGAAATCAACGTGACCTGCGAAAGCTGCCACGGCCCCGGTAGCAAGCATACCGACTTTATGAACTCACCGGAATATAAAAGAGGTGTTCGTTTAAAAAACTCAGGATTGATCTATGCAAAAAACACCAACCCGCAAATACAACTGAACACATGCGCCCCATGCCATGCCCGCAAGTCTGATCTTTCACAACAGTTTATCGCTTCTGATGAAATCATGGACAACCTCATTCCACAAATCATCAGCAACAATTTTTATTTTGCTGATGGGCAAATCAATGATGAAGATTATGAGTACAGTTCATTCACACAAAGTAAAATGTTTCATAAAGAAGTGCGATGCAGCAATTGTCATAACCCACATTCAGGAAAGCTGGTGGCAACAGGAAATAATTTATGCATGAGTTGTCATGAACCAAAGTATAATACAGAACAACATCACTTCCATAAAATCAATACAGAAGGTGCGCAGTGCATCAATTGTCATATGCCGGTGAAAACCTATATGGGCAATGATCATCGCAGAGATCACAGCTTTCGCATACCCCGCCCCGATCAATCCATCATCTGGGAAACACCCAATACCTGCACAAGTTGCCATAAAGATAAATCCAACACCTGGGCGGCTGATGCCATTAAAAAGAATTACGGTCCAACACGCGCCTATCACTTCTCCGATGACTTACTACCCGGAAGTGAATTGACAGACAAGAGTGAAAAACATTTATTAAAACTACTTGCCGACACACTGCAACCCGAAATCGCCCGCGCTACTGCAGTGTATTATCTGGGTAACATTCAAACGCAGCAAAGTGCAAATGCCCTGATTGGTGCGCTGAAGGATAAGAAGCCATTGGTACGCTATCATGCCCTGAGAGTGCTGGATAATTTTCCTCCTCAGGTATGGCAATCTTTTGCATATCAAAACCTGACAGATAACGTTCGTGCCGTTCGCATTGCAACCGCTGATCTTTATCACCGGCTTCCTGCTGAAACAATTCCTGCCTCTGCCCGAAACGCCTATGCTGCTGCCGATGCAGAAAACAGAAAGTATTTACAGTATCAAACCGATTTTGCAGTTGGCAATGTGATGCTTGCCGATTATGAATTGCAGGGTGGTGATCACCTGGGAGCTATCATTCATTACATGCGTGGATTGAAGAAAGACAGTCTGATGAATTACGCGAGGTTAAATCTGGCAGCATCCTATAGTACAGTAGGTAAAAATGATGAGGCCTTGAAAGCTCTCAAAGAGGCAGCATTGATAGATCCACAAAACGATCGGATCTTTTATAATCTTGGCTTGCTTTATTATGAATTGAATGATATACCGTTAGCGCTGAAAAGTTTTCAAAAATCTATACAGCTCGGTTCAGAAAATACCGGGTTGTATTACAACTACGGACTTCTTTTGCAACAACAAGGAAAACTGAAAGAAGCGGAACAAATTCTATTGAATGGCTATACTATAAATCCGCTGGCAATCAATATAAATTATGCATTGTCATTTCTATATGCGAATCAAAACAACCTGTCGAAAGCAAGAGTACATGCAACAGTATTACGTAAATTAGATCCAAACAATCCGGACTATCAGGACTTATTTAGAAGCTTGGGGTTATAATTTAATATCATTGAATATAGTATAAATAGGAATACTGTAACTAAAAACAGATTGTTTGATTGTAGATACTGTGCATGCTTTGAAACCGGTTAAGCCAATATTGGTGCATACGAAATTTAAGCTATTGAACCACCTAATCATTAAAACACAACTTGCATGAAAAAAAAATCAACCCAAAAACCACATCACCAAAAGAAAACACCAGCCAAGTCGAATAGAATGATATGGGTGACTATCATTGTCATTACTGGTGCCGCGATAGGTATTGTTTTCTGGAGGAATTTCACAGCTGAGAAAGTCACAAAAGATACGATCACTACTCCTCCAGCAACCAATGTCCCAGCCAAGCCCGATCAGGATCGTTTAATCGGGCGATGGGTACGTACCGATAGTAATGGTAATTATATCATTGAAATCAGCAGCGCCACCTCAACCGGTAACCTGGAGGCCAGCTACTTCAACCCTAACCCCATCAAGGTTGGCCATGCGGAGTGGCAGAAAAAAAATGGTAGCGTGGAAGTTATCATCGAACTGCGCGATGTTAATTATCCGGGTTCTACCTATACACTCAACTTCAACCCATCAGAAAACCGATTGTCTGGTAATTACTATCAAGCTGTGCAGGGCACCAATTTCGATGTGGAGTTTGCGCGAATTAAGTAAGCAGCGGACTGTTGGTTTAAGGTGAAAAGAAACTCGTGCCAGGTTGATATTTTTCTCTCAAGAAACTATCATGGTTGCCCGGGCAAATAAAAATTTTCTTCACCTGTTTTATGAATATTGATTGTGGCCTATCAAATTGTTGATCCTTTGAAAGGAATAGCCAATATGTCTCAATTATAATATCGCAGCATTAAGCGTTCACCGTAAAAAGCTACAACAAATTCTAACTCCTTTCACAATGTTCATTGTTTTCATGATGATGCATCAGTACAGGATATACTCATACTCAAAAATGGTGACGCAGTGTATGAAGAAATAGCTATCTGCAAGGCGCTCTAATGTGCAGCGGTTTAAATTTAAGTCATGGGGGTTATTGTTCACTCGAACATTCTTACTTTGGAAGGACAAGAAATTATAAAACAAAGGGCAACAGGCTTACTGGCACAATTAACTAATTAATTTGCTAAGTTTAGTGTTCTGAATGCTCAATCTATTTAAGATGAAAACCAACATAATCGTACTGTTTTTCGTGGTCATTATGGTGATGGGGTGTACCAAGTCCGCGCAGGATGTATCCTCAAGCACACCCGTCACCACAGATCCATTGCCTTCCTGGAATGAAGGAACCACGAAATCAAGTATCATCGACTTTGTTACCAACACCACGAAAGAAGGAGGCAAAGACTTTATTATTCCTTCCGATCGGATCGCCTGCTTTGATAATGATGGCACACTATGGAGTGAACAGCCTTTCTACTTTCAATTAGCATTTGCCATTGACCGTGTAAGAGTTTTGGCACCGGAGCACCCCGAGTGGAAAACTGAACAACCCTTTAAGGCGCTGCTGGAGGGCGATATGAAAACGGTGATGGCAGGTGGTAAGCAAGCACTAATGCAATTGATGGCGGCTACGCATGCCGGCATGACAACGGATGAGTTTGAACAGTTCGCAAAAGACTGGATCAGCACGGCAAAACATCCAAAGACGGGTTTGCTTTATAAAGACATGGTGTATCAACCCATGATTGAACTGTTAACTTATTTACGCGCCAATGGATATAAAACGTTTATTGTATCGGGTGGTGGTGTTGATTTTATGAGGGCATGGACGGAGGAAGTTTATGGTATTCCTAAAGACCAGGTGGTAGGGAGTTCAGTAATAGTTAAATACGAAGTAAGGGAGGGGAAGGGTGCGCTGATAAAACTCCCTGAACTTAATTTCAATGACGACAAAGAAGGCAAGCCCGTAGGCATTCATCAATACATTGGTAAGCGACCGGTCTTTACTGCAGGTAATTCCGATGGGGACTATGCCATGTTGCAATACACGTCAACAGGAAGTGGTCCTCGCTTTGGTATGATCATACATCACACGGATTCCATACGTGAAGTAGCATACGATCGGAAATCTTCCATTGGACATTTAGAAAAAGGATTGGATGATGCGAAAACCTATCAGTGGGTTATTGTGAACATGAAAGACGACTGGAAAGAAGTGTACAAGACATTAATTAAAGTTGGTTCAAAATAACGTTGACAACTTTTAAAATAGATCAGAAAGTCCGTTTTTTAAAAGTACAACAAATATACCCTATGAAATTTATAAGAATATCTTTTATCACAGGCATGTTTGCCCTGCTCACAGCAAGTTATTGCCATGGTCAGGCGGCACTTCTGGTCTTACTCTTTGGCGAAAAACTGGCCACTGAACAATTTCACCTGACGATCGATATGGGGATGAGTGTTTCAACACTCCCGGGCCTCGAACAAAAAGAACCAGTAGCTGGTTTAAATTTTGGAATGGGTACCTTCGTCAAACTTAATGAGAAATGGTCACTTACACCTGAATTCAAACCGCTGTCGCGTGGTGGTGCAAAGGGTGTGAAGCCCATTATTACCGATATAAACATTCAAAATCCTGAATCAGAGTTCATCTTCAATTACATCGATGTGCCGGCTTTAATACAATATCGTTTTGCTGAACGGTTCTCAGTGGCTGCCGGACCCCAAATCAGTTTTCTTACTTCAGGAAAACAAGAGACATCGGGCAGCCTGACTAACGGGGAGACTATCGTGATCACCAATGATATTAAACCTTACATGAAAAAGACAAATTTCAGCGTTCCCATTCAGCTAGCCTATTCACTGGCTTCCGCCCGGGGTGGTAAAGGGGTGAATATCAAAGTACGGTATAATCTCTCTTCCCAGGAAGTATTTACAAATCCGGACCTGGCCTCCAGTAATAATTCACGGTGGCAGTTTTTTCTTAGCTTCCCATATACCCTCGACAGCGAAGAATAAGTTATTGGGCTCATCCTAACTTTTAGCAAGAATTGTTTATGCTTTTAAGATCATGGGGTTGCATTTCGTGCAAGCATTTTCAGGCCAGGATTTTATGCGCTGAGGTTTCAGGACTGAGATGAAAAATATAATTTCTAAGTTCAACGCGGTCCTGGTTAAATCGTAATCGATGCGACATCCAAAACTAACGATTAACTTTTGGAGTGGCTTCCCATCAATAGTTCAATGGAATGCTGAAATAAAATAATACTATAAAACGATTCATAATAACAAATAGATAACTTTGGTTCTGGTTCAAGTACATAGCCTGCTCGCAGGGTTGACTATATCCTAAATAATTTAATACTCCATGTACCCTGTGGAATAAGAAATAAGAAATACCGAATAGCATGATGGAGAGCCTGCAAGAAATCATAACCAACTTACCCATACTTGCCCGATTTAGCATCGTACTGGGCGTGATTGTTACTTTTCCGAAACTTTCAGAGCGGGCAGGGCTACCCGGAGTGCTGGGACTATTAATCGGAGGCATCGTGATGGGTCCTGATTTACTCGGGCTCATTAATCCAAAAGGACTTGTCATGCAGCTGTTCAGCGAACTTGGAAAGTTACTACTCATGTTCTTTGCCGGATTTGAAATAAACCTTATTCAGTTTCAGAAAGAAAAAAAGCGAGCTGCCGGTTTTGGTCTGCTTACCTTTGCCTTTCCCTTAGCTATAGGAACGCTCATAGGATTATCCCTGGATTATACGTTGAATACTTCAGTCCTGATTGGTTCGCTGATGGCATCTCATACGTTGCTGGGATTACCCATCATAAAGAATTTTGGACTAACCAATCATAGAACATCTGTTGTAACGGTGGGGGCCACTATCTTCACAGATATTGCTTCCATGCTGGTACTGGCAATTTGCCTTTCCATACATTCCACCGGTTTCTCATCCACACATCTTGTTATTTCAGTCATTGAATTAGCGATCTATGTTCCGCTTGTTATTTTTGGATTAAGTTGGTTCGCGAAACAACTTTTCAACCGTGTTACATCGGAGGAAATGAGGTTCGTTATTTTGATATTAATGATAACCATTAGCTCACTACTTGCAGAAATCATTGAACTGGAAGGAATTGTAGGCGCTTTCTTAACCGGCATTGCGGTAAATCGTGCTTTAGGTGAGCATCATCAATCCGGACGTACACTATCGGTGATTAGCCACTCCCTTTTCATTCCTGTATTTTTCTTGTCCATTGGCTTTTTGGTTGATGTAAAGATTTTCTTTACTACGATTATCGAAAACTATACGATAGTGATCGCGGTGGTGGGCGGGTTGCTGCTTTCAAAATTTCTGGCAGCTCGTAGTACTTGTTGGTTTTTTAAGTTTAGCAAAAATGAAAGTCTGGTCATGTGGAGTTTGTCCATACCACAAGTAGCCGCCACGCTCGCAGCTACCATAGTTGCTTATAATACGATCAACGTAGCCGGTGACCGACTGGTAAGCGAGACCATGCTGAATACCGTAGTGGTGTTGGTGATCGTAACCTCCGTGGTGGGGCCTATGCTTACCAAACGGTATGGTTCTCGAATTATACAATCATAAATTTTAATTACCACACGCCAGCCGGTGTCAGAATAATAAAAGAAAGTTGGATATTTTGATTGATCAATATTTATTATCGTTTACCCTTTTCAACCAGTGACAAGTTTTTTCATTTCAAAAACATCTTTGTCAGGAATATCATCGAGTGTGGCGGGCCGGGCAAGTTCTTCCGAAAGTTCAGTGAGCCAAACCCGTGTATTGATTTGGTATAAGGATGGATATTTCGTTGAATTCATTTTGGTTATGCGGAGTTAGCCGATTCTATTTGGACCATATTTAAAATTAACAATGGAAGCTTGATAATACCCATGACAATAGTCATATTTTATTTCCGTATCATTCAGCATACTTGTTCTTAAAAATTATGCGTCCCGTGAAACTTTTATGGCCTAATTTCCTTGGCATCAAAGTCAAAAATTCGTGTCAACTTCTCTGAAACCTGATACCTTTACGGTAGATATAGAGTTCACATCTCTTAAATCGCGAATATGAAACATTATATAATGATTCTCCTGGTTTGTTTATCGCAACCGGTTATAACCAACGCACAAACTACGGCTGAAGAGGAAACACAATTTACAATCTATGGTTTTGGTCGCACCAACTTTGTATGGGATAACCAGAATCTAGGCCGCAGCGATCTTTTTGTGCCGGCCAATATCAATGTGAATGCCACTAAAAATCCAAACTTCTTTATTGGCGCCAAGCAAACCCGGATTGGCTTTGATGTTAAGCATACACTGGCCGGAGAAACCCTAAGCATAAAAATAGAAGGCGATTTTCATAACGATGCCTCCGATGCCAACGGTTTATTCCGGATGCGGCATGCCTATGCCAATTATAAATATGTGATGGTGGGCATGACCTGGAGTAATTTTTTTGATGAAGACGTGAACCCCACTAACGTTGACTTTGAAGGACCTAATAGTTCAACGCTTTCAAGAACTCCTCAAATCCGTTTCTCTACGTATAAATCCAAAAATGTTTTTTCCTTGTCGCTGGAGAACCCTACCGAAAGCATAACGGTGGGTGGCCCCATTACGGTGCTCCCCGAACGCTTTCCCGATGTTATTGCCGGCTATCGCGTGAATGGTAATTTCGGCTTTATTAAAGCTGCTGCCTTACTTCGTGAATTACGCTACGAAAGCAATGAGGCGCGCAGCCTGGTTGGATATGGAATAACCATAATGTCAGCAATTCACGTAGGGGAAAAAGATAAACTCAAATTTCAAGGTGTGATGGGAACCGGAGTGGCCAGATACATTCAAGGGGCAAGCAGTCTGGGGTATGATGCCATCTACAATGGAACGAACGAACTGGAAGAACTTCAGATTCGGGGCAGCAACGCTTCCTATCAGCATTTCTGGAAAGATCACATGCATTCCTCCGTCACGGTAGGTATCCTGAATGTGGGAGACAATGACAACCTGAATAACAACAACTTCAAATCCGGGTATTATGGTTCTGTCAATTTGTTCTGGGATGTGGTGAAAAACTTAACGTTCGGAGGTGAGGTAGTAGCGGGTGAACGGATCAATGTCAATGATGATCAGGGTTCGGCCATGCGCATACAAATGAATGCTACGTACAAATTCAATAAATCAATTAAATAGAAAATAACAAGACTATGACACTAAATCGAATTCTTTTTATTCCTGCCATCGCCTTACTACTCTCAGGTTGCAGCAAACCAGTACAGCAGGAAGAAGCTGCCGACACTACCATAGTAGCCAACGAAGTATCAGATACCGAACCGGATGCTGAACTAAAAAAACAGCAAGGGTATATCTTACCTGGACTTGATCATGGGTTTGAACAATCGCCCATCAATATTATATCAACGAAAAATGATGATGGGAAACATAACATCACCTTATACTTTAAAGATGAAGTGAATAAGATCGAAAATCTGGGTCATACCATTCAACTGGATTTTCAGGAAGGCAGCACGATTACTCAGGATGACACAACGTTCAATTTTAAACAATGTCACTTCCATACGCCTTCCGAACATTTAATCGATGGCATGACCTTTCCCATGGAAATGCATATTGTGAACCTGATGCCCAATGAAGACAAAACCGCAACACCACAGTACCTGGTGATTGGTGTGTTATTCAAAGAAGGAAAAGAAAATAAATTCCTTGCCGATTTCCTGAATGCCATCCCTAATGAAGAGCATGAAACCAAAGCCTTAAAAACGGGTAGTGTGAAACTGGCAGACTTGTTTGGAGTTATTCCCAAAGAAATTAAAGGCCACTACTATCATTACAAAGGATCGTTAACAACTCCACCGTATACAGAATCCGTTCGGTGGTACATTGCCAAACACATTTTTGAAGCATCGGCAGAACAGATTGAAGCCATCAATAAAGTAGAAGGCAATAATGCACGTCATGTGCAGGCTTTGTATGGGCGAACGGTGACTTCAAAATAGACGGAGAATTTACTCTTTATTGGTTTTGTAAGTTCTACTCACTTTAAGCCGTTCCAATACTTGTAATGCATTGCATACAAGGTTGATTAAGTGAAGAGATGCCAACGGCATCAAACGATTGTAGTGAATAAAAGCGGTAAACACCAAAAACAATTAATGACATCAATCATCTCCCGATTTAACCCTGATCATTGAATGGCTAAAGTAAGAAGTTGATATTTACTAAAAATACACGGTCACGGTAGTCATAATTTAATTGCCTTTCGGGTTAATTGAATATGCAACATATAGAAAAACCGGAAGCAAACAATTTCTCCATTGTATTGGGTGGACCATTCTTTCAGTTGTTACGCAAGGCACATCTTACCGGTGATGCCCTCGAATTAATTAAAAAGCGAACCATCATCATTACTATGATTGCATGGTTACCGCTTTTTGTTCTTACCATAATAAAAGGACAAGCGTGGGGCGAAAGCACAAACTTACCCTTCATTGAAGATCTGGAAGTTCACATACGCTTTCTGCTGGCGCTGCCTCTGATGATTATTGCCGAGCTGGTTGTTCATCAGCGCATGTTGTCGGTGGTCAATCAATTTCAGGAACGAAACCTGATTCCTGAAAATGCGCTGGAACAATTCCGCAAAGCTATCGCTTCCGCTTTTCGTTTACGAAATTCCATATTTGCAGAATCATTCATGCTCGTGATTATCTATGTGATCGGCTATAATGTGGTATGGCAGCAATCCATGGCTGTGGAAACCACGGCATGGTTCTCCGAGCCAACCGTTGGTAATAGTAATCTTTCACTGGCGGGCATCTGGTTTCGTTATGTAAGTTTGCCTGTCTTTCAGTTTTTATTCCTGCGCTGGTATTACCGGATATTTATCTGGGCACGTTTCCTCTTTCAGGTGTCGCGCATCAACCTGAGACTTGTACCCACACATCCTGATCATGCCGGAGGGTTAGGATTCCTTTCCAATTCGGTCTATGCATTTATGCCGTTGGCATTGGTTCATGGTGCGGTTTTATCAGGAACAATTTCTAATCATATTTTTCATCAGGGTGCAATGCTGCTTGACTATAAAATTGAGCTAATTATCATCGTCTCGCTGGTGGTGCTTGTAGTAATACTTCCGTTGTTTTCATTCTCATCACAGTTGGCCGATGCAAAGCGAATCGGAAGTCTTGAATATGGAAAATTTGCTGCGCGGTATGTGCAGGAGTTCCAGGTACGCTGGATACAAAACAAAGCGACCATTGATCATTCGCTCACAGGCAGCAATGAAATACAAGGACTTGCTGATATGGCCAATAGCTACAAAGTGGTAGAAACCATGCAAGTCATACCGATCAAAAGAAATGATATCATCATGCTGGCCGTTATTACCCTTGCACCCGTATTACCCTTGGTGCTCACCATGATGCCGCTGAGTGAGCTTATAAAAATTCTGTCGGGTGTTTTGTTCTAATGTGCCAGCAACGGAAGACGGACGAAGCATGCATGTGAAATAAACGATTCCGTTTAGGTAGTAACAAAAATATTAAACTCAACTTACTCCTGTCAGTCAGCTATGACAAACGTCATATTATTCTATCCTGAAAGCTTCTATTTTAGATATCAATAGACGGTAAAATCTATCCGTACCTAAGAGAGCAGAAATCCGAGACAAAATTCAAAAAACATTTATATGGCTAAGAAACTATTAAAGCACTTTCAGGCAAAGCAACGAAGTGTGGAGGAAAGGATGGAGGCAGGTAAGAAATTGCGCAAAAAATTTCCTCGCATCAAACAGGGTGAATATCATCCTGCAAAAAAACGGGCCGATCCTATTGCTATTTTAGAGGCACAGGGAAAGACCCGGGTTCCTGAATTAGTCCCCATCCGCTATGCGCGCATGCTCACCTCGCCTTTCGCCTTTCTTCGCGGTGCGGCAGCCATCATGGCGGCCGATCTCGCAGCGCATGGTAAAACTACCGGCCTCCAGGTGCAGGCGTGCGGAGATATGCATATGGCCAACTTTGGGTTATTCGCCTCTGCCGAACGTAACCTTGTTTTTGGCATCAATGATTTTGATGAAACCTTACCCGGTCCATGGGAGTGGGATTTGAAAAGACTGGTAGCAAGCATCGTTGCAGGTAGTAGATTTTTGGGAGCCGATAAGTCCCTGTGCAAAGATGCCGTTCGTGAAGCGGTTCGCTCCTATCGGAAAAGAATGAGGGAATATGCTTTTATGGGCAACATGGAATTGTGGTATTCCACCATCAATGAAGATGATATCAGGAATAACCTTAAGGGTACGGCCCAGGAAGGCTTAAGAAAAGTAGCCAGTAAAGCCCGTGAGCGCACGCATATGCAGGTGCTGGATAAACTTACCGACCTGGTGGATGATAAATTCCGCCTCCGCGATGACGCCCCCTTCATTATACATTTAACGCATACGGAAAGTGGTAAAACAATTAATGAAGCATTGGAGTTGTTTCTTCAGTCGTACACGGCATCTCTCGCTGACGATCGCAAATATTTGCTTTCGCAATACCGCATTGTGGATGTGGCACGCAAGGTAGTGGGCGTGGGAAGCGTAGGCACCCGCTGCTGGGTTATTTTTCTGAGAGGAAACCATGATGAAGATCCGTTGTTTCTGCAATTAAAAGAAGCACAGCCATCCGTGCTGGAACCGTTTGTCGGCAAGTCAAAATATAGTAATCACGGCCAACGTGTGGTGGCAGGACAGCGGTTAATACAGGGTGCGCCTGATATTTTTCTGGGCTGGGGTGAACAAGGTGGCATACAATATTATGTAAGGCAATTGCGCGACATGAAAGGCGGAGTTGAATTCGATCCGCAAAAAGTAAAAATTGAAAACATCCCTCAGTACACTGCTTTATGTGCGTGGGCCATGGCACTGGCACATTCCAAGTCGGGCGATCCCGCACAGATTGCAGGGTACGTTGGAAAAAACGATGACCTGGATGAAGCCATGGTAAAATTTGCGTTTGCCTATGCCGATCAGACAGAAAAAGATTACAAAGCGTTGGTGGCAGCGGCAAAGAGTGGAAGAATTAAGGTAGCTGCTTCAGGAGAATAATGGTTTATTTAAATACATTTATGAGAATGAATACCGGGTTGAAAACGCTTCATGGGATATTATGTTTGTGTCTGCTCCTGGCTGGCAGCACAACACTTGCTCAGGAAAAAGAGGACTCAGAACATAAACCTAAAATCCGTGGTGCCATCATGATGGCCAATTCACATATACCTAAAGCCTATGAAGGAGGAAAAAAAGTTACTATTATTCCCACCTGGGGTTTTGATGTCGACTATTTCTTTCATCCACGCTGGTCGGTTGCCTTACAGGCTGATATTAAACTTCAAAGTTTTGAAATAGAAGAAGGGAATGGTGTAGAGCTGGAACGCAACCATCCCGTTGCAATTACCAGCGTACTTCATTATCACGCGCTGCGGCATTGGTCATTTTATCTGGGACCTGGCTATGAACTGGAATCGAACGAAAACTTATTCCTGGTGCGGGCGGGCACTGAATACAGCTTTGAGATTACTGAAGACTTTGAAATTGCCCTCAACCTCATCTATGAAAATAAGGAAGAGTTGTATGATACATGGACGTTTGGCATTGCCTTCAATAAAAAACTGTGGGAAAAGAAATAACTATGGCTCAGGTTGACCAAACCATTTTGTCGATAACCAGGCAAACAATAACATGGCAGGCAACCCGAGTCCAATCATAATGATGGCGCGCTGATCAATCTGTTCAACAGAAAGGAGTGGCGCCAGTGCAGCACCAAGATTTCGCGTTGACATGCCTATGCTCAGCACAAGTTTCTGTTCATGCCTCAGGCCAAATCCAAACCAATAAGGAAATGCAGTGAGTATAAAAAAGAAAATTAACAATGATATCAGGGCCCAGGTCAGGTTTAATCCTGGCAAACCACCTCCATATACAATAACAGCCAGCGCACAGGCAAAAACGGTGAAGAGAATCGTTATCTTCTTCACCACTGGCTGAATTATAAAAGCCCATCCGGGATATAAATAAAGAATCAGCGTGCCTGCTGCAAGCGGTAAAAACATGACAAAAAGTAATGGTCTGGCAATGGTCCATGCGCTTACCCTTAAGCCCTCAAGCAGAATTGGAACAACAACAGGCATATAGAAAATCGTAGTAATGGAAACCAGCAGCATAAACGCGGCCGTATATCCGAGATCACCTTTCACCCTGCCTACAACCATAGGCATAAACGGTACACCCGGAGTCATTCCGAGTAAAATCAGGCCAATCGCATAGGGATATTCCACAGGAAGAAAGTGTGTGATCGCATAAGCGAGTGCAGGACCAATAACAAATCCCCAGAACAAGGTATGGGCAACAAACCGGAAATTTTTCAATCCCGCCAAGGCATGCCGGGGATTGAGTCGCAGGCCCATATCAAGTAGATTGCCTGCTATGAAAATTGCCAGTGAAATTTTAAAAAGTACCGAGATCATAAAAGCGAATAGGAAAAATTCAGAATGCCCGACAACTATAACGTTTAAGCTGGATGTAAAAATTATTTTCTTACCGCATTGAGTGTTTGCCTTGCCAGTTCAGGATTGATACTGTAGACAGCATCATAATGAGTAAGGTGAATCTTTCCGGTTAACGAATCAACAAAGTGTGACTTCTGCAATCGATCCATGATGGGACCCTTCACCTCTGAAAGGTGAAAGATGACACCACTGTCTTTCAATCGCTGGTTAATTGCTTCAAGACTTTCAAGTGCAGAAGCATCAATGGTATTAACCGATGAACATTGAAAAATGAAATGTTTCATTTCCGGATTTGCAGCCACTGCCTGGTTAACCTGGTTCTCTAAAAAACGGGCGTTGGGAAAATAGAAACTTTCATCCACTCTCAAGGATACGATGGAAGGATCAGTTACAACAGAATATCTTTTCACATTGCGGAAATGTTCAGTCCCTGATACCTGGCCAACTACGGCCACATGTGGCTTTGAAGTGCGGTACAAGTGCAGAAAAAGAGAAAGCAATACACCGCCAATTAATCCAGCTTCAACACCCTGTATCAGTGTAAGAAATATGGTTACACCCATGGCAGAGGCATCCGCGGGAGAATAATCATACGTGTGCTTTATCGCTTTAAGGTCAACAAGACTCAACACCGCCACCATTATGGTTGCCGCCAGTGTTGCATTGGGAAGATAAAACAAAAGGGGTGTGAGAAAAAGCGTTGCCAGTGCGATTCCAATCGCGGTAAATGCACCTGCTGCAGGAGTTTCTGCACCTGCTTCAAAGTTTACAATGGAACGTGCAAAACCACCGGTAACCGGAAAGCCACCGGTAACCGCTGCGCCTACATTCGCTGCGCCCAAAGCAATCAACTCCTGGTCAGGATCTATGCGCAGGCGTTTTTTGCTGGCAAGTGTATGTGCTACCGATATAGATTCAACATAACCTACTACTGAAATAAGCAATGCTGGCACAAGCAAACTCAACCATAGTGTACTATCAAACTGTGGAATCACCAGTTGTGGCAGCCCTTGAGGAATAGTGCCGACAATACGCACACCATTCTTATCCAATCCAAAACCTGCAACCACTGAAATTGACACAATGATTGCGAGCACAGGGCCTACTTTAGCGATAATGCCCGCGAGCCGAACGCTCATGCCAAAACGTTTCAGCAATGATGCGAGATTGCCACGCACCCAAAACAGGAAAATGAAGGATAGGATTCCAATTGAGGCTGTATAGAAATTTATCTTGTCTGCGTTATGGGCAAGCGCGATGGCTGTTTCCAGAAATGTTTCGCCATGGGCAGGAATGCCTAGCAAAGGAGAAAGTTGACTGGTCGCGATTTGTATACCCGATGCGGTGATGAAACCCGAGATAACAGGATGACTCAGAAAATTGGAAAGAAAGCCAAGTTTTAAAATACCAAGTATCAGCAACATCAATCCTGAAATGAGTGCAAGCCCTATGGCAGCCGTCAGGTACTCCGGTGTGCCCTGGCCGGCAAGTGGTGATATGGCCGCTGCCGTCATTAAGCTTATTACTGCCACCGGCCCGACAGCAAGGGAGCGTGATGTTCCGAAAATCGCGTATATAATAAGCGGTGCCATTGAGGCGTACAGTCCGATCTCCGCGGGAAGGCCCGCAAGTTGTGCATAGGCCAGTGACTGCGGAATAAGCATGATGGTGACAACAAGTGCCACAACCAGATCATTCACCAGTATCTTGCTGTTATAGGTTGCTCCCCAGGTGATAATAGGAAAATAATTACGAAAAAATGGTTTCATAGGATTTAACCAAACCTTGTTATTAAACTGATTCAATATTACTTTAACTTACCATATACCCGGGTATCAAATAGATAATTCTACGCCTGTGAAAGTATATCACCAGATACATTTTTTTGCCTGGCTTCACTACTGCAAAAGTATAGGTATGTCGACAGATTTCCACGCTGACCAGCACAGCAATTTACAAGAACCGTATTGGTATCTCCATAAGCCTGAATGGGAAAGATGCTGTAACAGCAATTCAAATTCAACCCCGTTCAAAATTTGAATCTGATTTTGTGTGAAGAATCAGGATTATTTACAACGGGTGAAATAGCCGTTGGTATGTAGGCGTTCCGTACCGTGAAAGCCCTATCTGAAAGATTTTTCAAACTCTTCCAGCGACAGGCAGCGCGAAGAATATCTTACATTTTAGACCACACCGTTTAACCCAAAATATGCATTAGGATTGCATATTTTGCCCGAAGGGTTGACGAAAACTTTGCAAAGCAATGATTTTGTCAAGGTTAACCTTGACAATGAAAATCACCATTCAGGTTGAATTAAGAATGGAATTAACCTCGTGATTTTCGCTCGTCAAATCATGCAATGGAAATTCCATTGCATGATTACGGTTTAACATCTGGTTCACAGGTTAGGGGTAATTTTATCCGTTAAGGAATCGATATAATTTCTGATTTCTGTCATAACCGGTAATCCATTTAATATTCATATTTGTTGTGCGATTTGAAAACCATATAACTGAGCTTATTTGTCTGATTATTTATCGCCCATAGATAGAATAAACTTCAATTCAGTGCACCATGAAAGAGGACAACACCACCACCAGAAGAAGGTGGCCCGTTAGAAGAATCATCCTGATTTCCATTTTAACTATTCTTGTTATTGCGGGTATTCTCCTGTACAATAATTTCAACCGTATTCTTTCCGATGCCCTGAAAAAAAATTTTGAATCCACCCTTGTTTCAGATGTGTATGAATTAAAATTTGAAAACATGAGGGTCAACATCTTTGAAGGAAACATCCGGGTACTTAATGTTTCCTTGCAGCCAAGAGAAAAACCGTTGCATGATTATCCTTATATCAACAGTTCATTCCGGCTTACCACCGATGAGATCACACTGGAAAACGTTGAGATCCGCACGTTGCTGAAATTGAACAGGCTTATCCTGGATAGAATTTCAATCAGGCGCCCCGATATCGAAGTAATTCTTACCGCAAAAAGGAACGTCATGTTGCCTTTTAAGGATTCAACCGCCACCGTTAAACCAATCCAGGAAAAAAGTAAAAAGAAAGCACTGGGTGCCTTTATGCTCAATGAATTTCAACTCATCGATGCCGCTTTCCATGTTACCAATTCATACAAAAAACGTGAATTCAAAATCAGGGATTTCAATATTTCACTGCACGATCTTCAACTCCACCAGGAACCAAATGAGTATTTCACCTCTTTTGATCAGGTCACACTTGCTATAGGAGAATTTAATGGTGTTTTACAAAAAGGAGCGGTTCAGCAACTGGGCTTTAAGGATTTTAAAATAGGTATAGATACGCTGTCTCTTCAACTTACCCTGGATACAATTATGTATCGTTTCCATGATTTTAGTGCAGGAATGCATGACCTGGATATTCAGACTGCCGACAGCCTGTTTCATGTTACGATGAAAACATTCGACCTATCCTACAAAGACAAATCTGTAAAATTGAAAGCGATAAGTTTTAAACCCAACGTGAGTCATGCCGTGCTTCAAAAGAAACATAAGTACCAGCATACGGAGTTTTCGGGATCGATTGGTTCGCTGGATATTCTTCAGGTGAATTTTGATTCACTGATTTACGTTCAAAAGTTATTCATCGATGAGATTGTTCTTGACAGCGTAAAGGCTTCCATTTTCAAAGACAAAACAAAACCCATGGACAGCACGCGCATGCCTGTTTACCTGGGCCAGACCGTGAGCTCTATTTCTTTACCCCTGCTCATCAAGCATGTAAAAGCAACACATGTTGATCTTGAAAACACTGAACGAAAACCTGACAGTACAAATGCAAAGGTGAGTATCAATAAAGCCACCCTGGATGTAAAGAACATCACCAACCTTTCAAAACAGAATGGCCTTCTTATAAACGCGGATGCCTTCATCAATGGCAAAGTGCATTTTATGGCAGGCTTAGAGTTCTCTTATCAGAAACCTCAATTCAGTTTCGAAGGTGAACTTAAAAAATTTAATCTCCCAGATCTCAATCCTCTTATTCAAGCCTACACACCGGCCAAAATAAACAAAGGCATATCCGATGAAATTTCATTCTCGGGTATTGCAGAAAGAACAAAAGCAAGTGGCACCATGAAATTTTTGTATCACGATCTGGAAGTAGACCTGGAACTTAAGGAACAAGCCCGATGGAAAAGCTCTGTGATTGCATTTGCCGCAAACTCAGCCGTGAACTCCAGCAATCCGGTTTCATCCACTTTGCCACCCAAAGTGGTTCAGTTTAACATTGAGCGTGACATGAACAAAGGATTTGTGAATGTGATCATCAAGTCGATATTAAATGGGTTGAAAGAAACCATGATCATGTCGAAGGAGAATAGAAAAACATACCAGGAAGCAAAGAAGAAATCAAAGCAGGAGAACAAAAAGTAAAAAGTCAGGCTTCAAGTCATCTCTTTAATGCAAGCGCATGTTGCTAAGACGAAAATACGTACGAGGTGGCAAAGAAAAATGTGAAGGATTAAAAGTTCGTAAATGAAAAAACTGTTGTATTTCCTCATTGCTTTGAGTCATAATCTGTTATGGGCACAAACCTCTGTGGATACGGTAAAGGTTCAACAGGAAATTGGTCAAGCTGATGATCCATCTCAATTCTTGACTCGGATTGAACTTTTTAATGACCTACAACACTATGACGAACAGGATTTCTATTATAATAAGACCGTTCTCAGAACGATTGTGAAAATCGGTAGACGATTTACAACACGACTTGATCTTCCATTTATCTATAATACCAGAACCTCTGATGGATATACTAAGCAAGCTGGGTTGGGTGATATCTCATTCCGTCTTCTTGGTTACAAAATAAAGGAAACACCCCGATCAGCTTTTACCGCTTCCCTTGAAATTAGTTTGAATACTGCCGAATCGCCTTTACTTGGCTTTGGAAAGAATGTGCTTATTCCCATGGTCAGTTACACCAGAAAAATACCTAAGGAAAAAATGCTTCTGGCTATGGTTTTGCAACAGAGTAATTCAGTCAGTGGCGATGAAACAAGGGACAATCTCAATTTTACAAAATTGGAGTTGATAGCCCTTAAAGCCTGGTCGCGAAGATTCTGGGCCGTTTTGGCCCCGGAATGGTATATGGATTATATTCATAACAGCCTGTCTATGAACTTAAGAACCAGGGTGACCTATGCACCAACTCCACGCATGAACATTTGGATAACCCCCAGTGCAGGAATTTTCGGTGATTTCATTGGACGCTATCAATGGAGTGTGGAAATCGGTGGGCGCTATTTTATGTTCAGGGAAATGGATTTTAAGAAAGCCAGTGGGAGATGAATAAGCCAGGGATTAAAAGAAATATCGATCTCTTCATCTTTATACTTTTATTCATAAGCGGAACAACTCATGCCCAATTTTATGAAACCATTCGCTCTGCGAGACCGGGCCAATCCATTGGCGCTTCTACCATGGGGAAGAATATTTTTCAAATACAAAGTGGGATAGATTATTTTGGTTTTGAGAATAATGACAACGGAATACAAGGCAACGGTTATCTCACCAACACAGCATTGCGCTATGGGCTTACTGAAATGTTTGAAGTAGGTGCTTTTTTTGAATACAAGTCTGAGTCGATTACAGAGAACAATATTACCGAAACGCATAACGGTTTAAGTAATATGATTATCGGATTACGCCACCAGATTTCAATTGGAGAAGGGTTGATCCCCAGCATCGGCTTTCAATTTCGCTTACGGCTGCCTGTGATGAGTGAACACTATCAAATCGACAACGTTGCCCCGAGTTTTGTTTTTGTAACCAGTCAGCAGTTGTCGAAATCATTTACACTCATCACCAACCTGGGAGGTTCCTGGAATGGAATGAATTCGACACCTACGGGCCTTTATACGATCAATCTTTCTTGTGCTTTTACTGACACCTTTGGTGCATTCGTTGAAAATTACGGAAGCCTCACAGAAGGAACACTTGAAACCCGCTTCGATACAGGGGTAGCATGGCTGGTGACACCTAATCTGCAACTCGATCTCCTCGGAGGATTTGGCAACAACCACAGTCTTCAAGACTATTTCATCAGCACAGGTTTCTCCTGGAGAACAAGTCGTGAAAAGACTCGTCAATAAAGTACATGACTAAACGATCTCGTCTAAAAGTAGTTTTTAGTGATTGACGTAAATTGCAAGGCCTTATGACTTATGTCATGTATTGTTATTCTTATTGATTCTACATTTATCTGGTCATAACAACTGGATGAAGTGTATTTTTAAAATACCCAACCTATGAAACGCAATCTACTTTTTACCTTTTGCTTATTCGTTAGCATTCAAACCTTCGCACAGGTATTCACCAACAAGGAAGTAGGCAAGAAAAATCAAGAACTCGCAGACAGTTTAAAAAAATCTGATTATCCCTATTCATTACCTATCTGGGGCGACAAGGCTACCAAGGCTGGTTATAGTTTACCCTATTCAGCAGGATTGAGTGTTCAGTATTTTGGATCGGAATCCTCGCTGATTATTGATAACCTTCTGGTGGGATTCAACAATGGGACCATGTACAACCTTGATGGGATTGTACGGTTCGATGAAGCAATAGCACGCGCAGAAGCAGTTACCGTAAGACCTGATATCTGGCTTTTCCCTTTTCTGAATGTTTATGGAATTTTCGGCAAGGCTCAGGCTTCTACTGATGTAAATTTTGGCATCTGGGTTCCCGATTCAACGGGAGTTGAAAAAGAGATTTTAAAGACCGGCACAACGGTTGATTTCAATACTACCACCTTTGGGCTTGGTATCACCCCCACCATTGGTGTTGGCGGAGGCTTTCTCGCACTCGACATGAATATTGCCTGGGTGGATGTTCCGCAATTAAGTAAACCAGCCCGTTCGTTTGTATTTGGTCCGCGTTTTGGAAAGACGTTCAAACTCAAAAAACCTGGGCAATCCGTTGCTATATGGGCCGGTGGTTTTCGGGTAGCGATTGCCAGCGGGACCGATGGCTCCCTTGCTCTTTCAGAAGTACTCCCCGATGGCGGTGCCGAAGCGGGTGCAAAAATTGACCAGGGGATTCAGAAAGTAGGCGATGCACAAGAGCAGGTTGATGCATGGTGGGGTGACCTCAGTGAGCAAGAACAAAATAACCCTGTTAACAAAGCCAAATATGAAACAGCCAATGCCGCATTGGGAAGAGCAGGAGAAATTCTAAGTGCTGCCGATGCCGCTGTCAATACCATTTCTACTTCAACAGTTCAGTACTCTATGGACAAAACACTCAAAGACGCGTGGAACTTTATTATGGGTGGGCAGTTTCAAGTCAACAAACATTTCATGATACGCGGTGAAGTCGGATTCCTGGGTTCACGTAAACAGATCATGACAGGTGTGCAATATCGTTTTGGATTGTAGTAACCTTGTAAGGATTTGCACATATGATTTTCGACTCCTTCAGAGTCGTGCTATAAATTTATGATCTGTGTCTATAAATGTTGGATGCCTCCGGCATCTGTCACTGATTGCAACCCATGCGATGGACTTCATGCCAACATCTATAGAAGTACGGATAGCTATTACACGCCAATGGCATCGGGGGTTTGATTAAACCTTCTGTAATTTGGATTATGAATTTGCATACACGGTGTTCGACTCCTTCGGATTCGTGCGATTAACTTAATCATTTACTTCTATAATTGTTCGATGCTGTTGGCATCGAACAATTCCCGCTGATTCGAAGTTGCTCGCTGCCATGAGTAAAAAATCACGTTGATTTCTAACTTGTAATCAATAGATTTAGGTCGTCAGGTGAAGACTTATCCGCGCACGTATGACGTTGCCGGTTCTGTTTTTACCTCTTACAATAAAAATAATTTTATGAGCAAAACGAAAGTTGCCATTTTAGGATGTGGCTTTATCTCCGATATCCATATGGAAAGCTATGAGCGCTTTGTGCCCGACGCAGAAGTAGTAGCGGTATATAGTCGTGATATCAACAAGGCAAAAGCCTTTGCCGAAAAACATCATATCAAAGCCTGGTATGATTCGATGGATGCCATCATCACAGAGTCAGGTTGCGAAGTGGTGGATATTTGCTTACCCAATTTTCTTCATGCACAGGCAGCCATCAAAGCAGCCAACGCAAAAAAACATATCATCATTGAAAAACCATTGGCGGTAACGCTGGAAGAAGCCGATGAAATGATCAAGGTGTGCGCACAGCAAGGTGTAAAACTCATGTATGCCGAAGAGTTGTGCTTTGCACCAAAATATGAACGTGTGCGAAGTCTGACCAATGAAGGTGCGATTGGTGACATCTATATGCTGAAGCAGGCAGAGAAACATTCAGGCCCTCACTCCGATTGGTTTTATGATGTGAACCTGGCCGGTGGTGGTGTGCTGATGGACATGGGGTGCCATGCCTTCGGCTGGTTTTTCTGGATGCTGAATAGAATGAAAGTAAAAAATGTGATGGCCACCATGTCCACCGTATTGCATAAGGGAAGAACGAAAGGTGAAGATAATTCCGTAGTGATTGTTGAATTTGAAAACGGAACCATCGGCATCGCTGAAAACAGCTGGGCACGGCATGGTGGCATGGACGATCATTGCGAAGTATATGGCACCGAAGGATTAATGTATGCCGATTTGTTCAGAGGCAATGCAGCACTCGCGTACAGCAAAAAAGGATTTGGCTATGCCATGGAGAAAGCAGACACCACAGCAGGCTGGAGCTTTCCTGTTTTTGAAGAAGCGTTCAACCAGGGTTATCCACATGAGCTGAAACATTTTATTGATTGTGTGCGCAACAACAAAGAACCGTTAGTTACAGGAGAATTGGGTCGTAAGGTGCTGGAAGTGATTTATGCTGCCTATGCATCCGCTAAACAAGGAAAGAAAATTGAATTGCCATTTGCTCCGGTGGTTAAGAAGCCGGTGGACTTGTGGTTAAGTTGAATTGATTAACGCCACAGATTCACAGATTTTTTAATAGTACTGCCTGTTAATCAGTGAATCTGTGGCTAAAATAAAAAGGAAGTATCTCGAAAGGGAAGACATCTTTAGTTTTGGATGACAACACCTACTCAACTACAGCTTGTCATGCCGGACAAGCTAAAAAACTTACGAAAAGAAACGCTCGTTTAATTTATATCAAACTAAAATCGTGGTCTTGCGCGATCCGGCATCCCCTGATGTAGCACAAACTCATTTCATAGCATATTGCACCATTTCACTTCACCGGGATACCACAGTTTGAAGGGAGGAGGAAGTGGTAAATTTTCAAAGACGCATTTACAAAGCTTAGTCAGGCTTAGGTGCACTGTCCTTTGGAGATTTACCAAACCAGGATCGTTGCCAGCCGATAGAGAACGTAGTGAAATTCTGACCTATCCGCACCACGGCTCCCGTGCTTGCAGAAATTTTAATTGAGTTAGTTTTTCCAGCAGGCAATACTGCCGTTACCAACACGTGTATAAGCCACCTGGTCGTCTTATAAATATCATTGACAGATGATTGTCCTCCGGTATAATACGTGGTATTTATGGCCACCCAAAGTCTGGGACGGATGTTATAACTGATATGCGCCTGAAAGGCACCCATGGGCTGCTGCGTGCGAACTGAATTGCCTGGATAAAACGATTCGTTGATGGTGAAGAACCAAACGCCCGCATACGCATCAATAAGCCAGCGTTTGCCCACAGGCTGTGAGAGCGCAACTTCAGGCCGGAATGACCAGCGATGCGTGCCAAGGTTTATCAGTTTATCGGAAGAAATTGTCCGGTAGGCGCAATCACATTCATGCTCACTCCAACGATTGTCTTTTTCGGAGCTTTCATGAACTCTTCAAGACCCAATGCCGGAGCACCATACACGAGCACAGTAAGCCGCATCCCGTTCGGCAAAACCTGATCGTGTAATACTTTGCTGTTGACCAATAACCTTTCCTGAGGCCTGGGCCCATGACTAAGGTTGAACTACCATTGCCTGGGAGGTTAGGCCGAACAAGTTAAACGCATGCACATACCCCAATGAGGCTACCTGAACGGAAGCTTCGAGATTCTGAATGGGTATCGTGGGGTCGGTTACAACACCACCTTCTGAATATGAAAAACCAGTTATCATGTGTTCGTTTTAACCGGCACCCAAACATAAGCGCGCGGATCGAGGTCTTGCGCGATCCGGCAGCTCCCGTGGAAAGTACCACGCATTTCATAGTTGCTTCTCCATTTTATTTGATCGGGATCCCGGTTCGCGTTTTGTAGTTTAGTGTAAGCATTTTCATTTCAGTTAACTTGACCGGGATGACCATTTCATAGATAGATTAGTGGCACCATACATTTTCAAGGATCATACACTAAACCTTATTCAGGCTTAGGTGTACTATCCCGATTTTTTCCAAACCAGGATCGTTGCCAGCCAATCTTAAGTGGGTAGGCCTGAAAATTATAAACGCATTCGTCTATTAATTCACCTGAAAGTAATGCCTGCCGCATTTGATGAAAGATAGTCTTTGTACCGGGTAGACCTTAGAAATGGATTTATTTACCATCATCAACGAGCAACTGGTAATGCAACCCGAAATCACGATGCGCTTGGCATGGGTAAAAGTGAAAATCAATCAGCTGAATACCTTTTCGCCGTGCCGAAATTCAATTACCTTTTTCATCCTATGAAGAAATGGATTTCGCTTACTTTTCTCGTTGCATTTCCATCCTTACTTCTGCAGGCGCAAACCACCAATAAACAAGTCTGGAATGAGTATATGCTCAATTATCCCTTTGCCAATTCTTTCAATTTAGAAAATGCTTTTACCTATAGCACTTTACTAGGCAGTCCAAAATGGCGGGCGATGGATTACTCAGCAACCCTTGAGTGGTCGGCTACCAATCGCATTGACATCATTGCACAAACCATTTTTTCCTACACAAATCAAACGGATACCCATGACACTTTTGAATTCCGACCTGTACTGGGAACCCGTTTATACTTTACCCCGAATAAAAGAATTCAAACCCGCCTGCTCTTGCGCGTGGAACAACGTAACTTCAAGAATCTGAATACAAAAGAATGGCAACAGGTATATCGACCGCGTGCCCGGGGGGAAGTGATCATTCCGATCAACCATGATTCCTACTTTGTGGATAAGCTTTGGTATGCCATAACAGACATTGAGTGGCTTTTTAAAACAGATGACGTAGAAGAACGTTTTGCCAATCGCTTCCGATGGCGGGTCGGTGCCGGCTATCGGTTGAGCTATAATTTGCGCTTCGAGTTTTTATATATGCTCCAGCAATCGAAAAACACCATTGAGAACGATTTCGAATCAAGCGATAACGTTTTCAGATTCCGTGTGAAACAATACCTGCGAAAATCAAAACCATCTACTGCGAGCGGAACAGGAAACTAAACGTCCGGTTGCGGCATCCTGCAACGAAATAACAGGTTATATATAACCTTCTTCCATTATTTCGTTTAACTTCATATAAAACCCCATCCCCTATGCTCTCCAGCTATTTCCTGTTGGCTGCTCGCAACCTGTTCAAACAGCGAGGCTATGCTATTGTAAACACCCTTGGGCTTACCATCGGCCTGGCATCAGCTATTTTCATTTTACTGTACGTGCGCGATGAACTCACGTTTGATACCATGCACCCGCAGGCTGCCACTACCTACCGCATGGGCTACTGGATGGAATTTGGCAATGGGGAAGTTCAGACCTATCCTCAAGTTCCGGGAGGCTGGGATAATTACCTGAAAGATAATTACGAAAGTGTAAAGGAAGTGAGCAGTTACATACAACAAGGTATGCCAACAAGCCTGCAGTATGTACCCGATGATAAAACTATTTTAACTGAAAATATCATATGGGCTGAACCCACCATAGGCAAGTTACTCTATCTTGAGATGCTGCATGGCTCTCCGGAAAATGCACTGAAAGAGCCCAACAGTATTTTGCTTTCAGAGTCTTCAGCAAAAAAATTCTTTGGAGATGGTGAAGCCATGAATAAATCACTAAGCGTTTCCCATAGTATCACCAACAACACAAAAATTGAATTACTGGTCACAGGCGTTTATCGCGACTTCCCCGCTAACTCACACATAAGGCCAGATTACATCGCAAGCATTAACTCATTGAAGCCCTTCTGGCAGGAGCTGGATCAGGCACTTAATCAATTCATGGGTGATGGTCAGTATGGTATCTGGACCCAGTCGTTTTTCAGTTCCACAAATGAAAACCAGGTTGCCATCATGCAGGAAGATCTGCAGAAGCGTTCGAATGAAATCATTGAAAAATTAAAACTTGATTTGAAGTTTCGTCCCATTATACGCAAGATCACCGATCTTCATTTCGATCAGTCCATGGACTGGTCAATCACATCAAAATCGGCCGATAAAAATTACCTCTACATTTTCATCACCATCGCCATTCTGATACTGGTGGTGGCGAGTATCAATTACATCAATCTTGCTACGGCACGATCGGCCAGGCGCGCCAAGGAAATCGGACTCAGAAAAACATTTGGAAGCCAGCGCACACAGATATTCATTCAGTTTATGCTTGAATCATTTTTGCTCGTTATGACTTCAGCCATACTGGCATTTGGCTTTGTTGCACTGCTCTTGCCGCAATTCAATTCGGTATCCGATAAGACCTTTGATTTGTTTGACCTCCTCAATACAAACATGATTCTCATCGTTGGTGCGGTGGTGATTTTTGTAACCCTGCTGGGCGGCAGCTATCCCGCTATTTTTATTTCTGGCTTTCAGCCTGCTGCCGTCCTCAAAGGCAAGTTTGCTTTTCGCAAAGGGTCAAACGTATTCAGGCAACTCCTCATTGGTTTGCAATTTATGGTGGCCCTCATACTGCTTATCGGCAGTATCGTATTGGTGCGGCAGATGGACCTCATGCGCAACTCTAAATTAAATGAAGCCGGTAAGCAGATTATTTCTATCCGCTTCGGTGGGTTCGGCCAGGGCGCTGCCACCGATATGCAATACAATACCTACAAAAACCTGTTGCTTGCCGATCCGCAGATAGAATCGGTTACGCTTGCCAACCATTTGCCACGCCTCGATTATTTCGGACCACTGAACATGAAGTTTCAGTTTCCAGATATCAAGGAAGAGTCGCATGAATGGTTTCAACTTAATGGTGATTATGATTTTCCACGCACGTTTGGATTGAAGATCATTGCCGGGCGTGATTTCGATGCACAAAATGTATCAGACTCCACTGCTGTTTTATTAAACGAATCAGCCGTGAAAATGCTCCGGCTTACACCGGAAGAAATCATCGGGAAAGTGGTAGTCCGGCCTGCACACAGTTATTATGGTGGTGTGGATAGCACCCAGGCTCCCATTAACGGTAAGGTGATTGGCGTAGTAGAAGATTTTCCATTTCGCTCCATGCAATATAAAATCGATCCGCTTGGCATTGCCGCACGTCCGCATTTTGACGATCGCATCATCCATGTGCGAATGGGAACAAAAGAAATGGGTGAGAAGATTCGCTTCCTTGAGCAGGAATGGAAAAAAATATTTCCGACCTATGGCTTCGATTACTGGTTTATCGATGACGAGTTCGGACGCATGTATGAAAATGAAACGCGTGTGGCAGACCTGACCGAAAAGTTTTCGGCACTGGCCATCTTCATCACGTGCATCGGTTTATACGGACTCGCTTCGTTTATGGCACAACAACGCACACGCGAAATAGGAATCCGCAAAGCGATGGGCAGCACCAGTGTTCAGATCGTTCAGCTCTTGCTGATGGTATTTGCACGATTGCTTCTGATTGCCTCTGTGGTGGCAATACCCGTTACCTGGCTTCTTTCATCCCGATGGCTGGAGCGCTTTGTATATCAGACTCCCTTATCTTTTGGTGTCTTTGCCATGGCGCTGCTTACACTGTCCGTGATTACGCTTATAACGGTGGGTTATGAGACGTGGAAGGCCGCGCAGGCAAATCCTGTACATTCACTCCGGCACGATTAGTTCTATGCAGACGCTGCGTGCCAATACGTAAATCAATAACAGGTAAACCATATGCCTAAACACCCCATTGTTTCTTCACGCATGGCATGATTTGCCGTGTATTTTTCAGGTGAAATTGATGTGCCGCTGTTTTATTGATCTTGCCGATGTTCAGAATACATAGGGCTCTAAACGGGATAGTTTAGTAACTTGATGAAGTTATACTAATCCCTCACCCCATGAGCAGGATAAACTCCCTAAAAGCCTGGATAGAAGCAGGCTATGAACAATTTGCGGCCGAAGGGCTGGAAGGTATCCAGGTGGAACGCCTGGCAAGGATCACCGGGTTAAACAAGTCCGGCTATTACCATTACTTTGGTGATCGAAATAGTTTTCTGGAGCATCTGATGAAAAATCATATATCCTGTGCGGAACAGCTGACCATCGACATGAGCATGATGAAACAATTTGATCCTGATTTTATTCATGTGTTGCTCAAATATCCACGTACTATATTGGTCCACATGCAGCTGGTGAGAAACCGGCAGGATAAATTCCTGAATGAAGTCTATGTTCTTGTCAATGGATTTGTTGACAAGGCCATTCTTCCTCACTGGGCTGAGTTTATAGGCACGCCACATCATCATGAATTTGCTTTTAAGTATTTTGAACAGGCCCGTGATATGTTTTATTCACGCATCACAGATAAAACTATGAATCAAGAGTTTTTGCAGCATTTTATTTATGAAGCAAAAGATCTGTTGCAGGAAGCCATCAAACTAAACGCTGGCCAATCCGAGCTATAGACGTAATCGTCTACCTCCTTTCGGGTTTTTTCAGGTTATTTGAACCTCCTAATGATATTGCATGATAAATGTCATTATTACTGATAAACTTAATCCCCATTTTTGCATTACAAAAACCTCTGAGTCTTATGAAAAAAGATGTCTTTAAAATATTTATGCTGATTGGCTTTATGGCCTTCATGGCATGTGAACCTAAAAAGCAAGAGCCTTCTGCCGACATCAGCACAAAGGAAGGAATCGACCGTACGGTGCTGCCAATCAAATTCCCTCCTCGCGAGACCTCTAAAGAACTGGATGTTCGAAATGCCAAGCAGCCAGTGCGCTATGAAGTAAAGGCACCAGAAGGTGCACCCAACGTGATACTGGTTCTTGTTGATGATCTTGGTTTTGCCGGAACCAGCCAGTTTGGTGGACCGGTTAATACTCCAACGTTTGATCGTATTGCCAGTGAAGGAGTTTATTATAATAATTTCCACACAACGGCAGTATGCTCACCCACGCGCGCGGCCATCAAAAGTGGTCGTAACCACCATGTAAATAATATGGCCTTTATAACTGAAATGGCTACCGGCATGTCGGGGGGAACAGGAGAAATTCCAAACGAAGTAGCACCTGTTGCCGAAATGCTTCGGCATAATGGTTACAGCACAGGGGCTTTTGGTAAGTGGCATGAAACAGCCACCTGGGAAACCAGCGTATCCGGTCCGATGGATCGTTGGCCACACCGTCAGGGTTTCGATAAATTTTATGGATTCTTCGGTGGCGAAACCAACCAGTGGGCTCCCTTTGTATATGATGGAACCCATGTGGTTGAATTACCGGAAGATCCCAATTATCATTTCATGAACGACATGACCAATCAGGCCGTTGCGTGGATGAAATATCAAAAAGCGTTAACCCCTGATAAACCCTACTTCATGTATTTCGCACCGGGCGCAACACACGCACCGCACCATGTACCACAGAGTTACATCGACAAATGGAAAGGAAAGTTTGATGGCGGATGGGATGCCATGCGCGAACAAATTTTAGCACGTCAGATTGAAAAAGGAATTGTACCAAAAGACACCAAGCTGGCTCCCAAACCGGAAGCCATTAAGAACTGGGAGAGTTTATCTGCCGATGAGAAAAAATTATTTACCCGACAGGCAGAAACGTTTGCTGGTTTTCTGGACATGACCGATCATGAAATTGGCCGTCTTGTAGATGCCGTGGAGGAATCCGGACAGGCCGACAATACGATGATCATTTTTGTGTATGGCGATAACGGTACGAGTGCCGAAGGCGGTACGAATGGTATGTTCAGTGAAATGACCTACTTCAATGGCGTGCAGGAAACTGTACCGGATATGCTCAAAAAAATTGACAAGTGGGGCGGACCTGAAACCTATCCGCACATGGCGGCCGGATGGGCCGTGATGTTTGATACACCTTATCGATGGACCAAGCAGGTTGGCTCTGATCATGGTGGTACCAAAGTGGGCATGGCCATTCGCTGGCCCAAAGGCATCAAAGCGAATGGAGGATTGCGTCCTCAGTTTAGTCACGTAATTGATGTAGCCCCTACGATTCTTGAAGCGGCTGGTTTGCCGGAACCAAAAATGGTAAACGGAGTAACCCAACGCCCGATGGACGGAACCAGTCTGGTTTATTCGTTTAATGATGCCAATGCCAAAGAAAGACACACCACTCAATATTTTGAGATATCCGGTAACCGGGCCATTTATCATGAAGGCTGGTATGCACGCACTATACACAGGGCTCCCTGGGAAAGAGAAGTAAGAAGACCATTGGCGGAAGACATCTGGGAACTGTACAATGTTTCAGAAGACTTTAGTTTGATAAATGATCTTGCCGCTAAAAATCCTGAAAAGCTGAAAGAACTTCAGGATCTGTTTATGCAAGAAGCGGAAAAGAACTTTGCATTGCCCGTTGATGATCGTCTGTTTGAACGCATGATTGCTGCCAATGTAGGCCGACCGGATATTATGGGCACTCGCAAAACACTCACGCTGGCAGAAGGCATGGTGGGCATGTCGGAAAACGTGTTCATCAACATTAAGAACAGACCGATAACACTTACTGCTGACGTAGAAATACCTGCCGGTAAAACCGCCAATGGTATTCTCATCGCGCAAGGCGGACGCTTTGGTGGCTGGGCATTATATGTGAAAGATGGTGTAGCAGCGTATGACTATAACTTCCTCGGCATGCAACGCTTCACTGTTTCATCCTCTGCGAAACTGACACCCGGCAAGCACACGATTAAGTTTGATTTTGCCTATGACGGAGGCGGTCCTGGTAAAGGCGGTATGGGCACTATTTATATTGATGGCAAAAAAGTGGGTGAAGGAAGAATAGAACACACCCAGGCCGGTATTTTCTCCGCGGATGAAACAGCCGATGTAGGTATTGATCTGGCTACACCGGTAGTGGAACGAATTGGTGCAGAAGCCAGATCAACATTCAATGGAAGCGATTCCAAAAGTGATAGTGGAAGTGAAATGATCAATTGTGTTAAGATCCGGCCTTAAACAAGGCCGGCTTTAGTAACCTGAATAAAGTTTAAAAAGTACGAAAATGAAAAATGACCGTTTAGTTAGAACATGTGCAGGAATTATTATCCCGGTGATATTCATGCTGTTGTCTCAGAATGTGTTCGCGCAAGTACCCACCACGCAAGTAAAGCCGGACACCACAAAAATGACCTACAACCAGATTAGCCAGGCGTTAGGTCTTTTTATTTACCCAACCAAAAACCAGAGCAAGAACCAGCAGAAGAAAGATGAATATGCCTGTTACGAATGGGCCATGGAACAGTCGGGAGTTGATCCCTTGAACCTTCCTAAGACGGAGGTACAACAAGAAACAGGACCAACCGGAGGAGCTGTGGTTGGTGCAGCGAAAGGTGCAGCAGCAGGCGCTGCCATAGGTGCTATTGCTGGCGATGCCGGTAAAGGTGCTGCCATTGGCGCAACGGCAGGGGCCATGCGCGGAAGGCGTGCAGGACAGCAGGCACAGGCACAGCAAAATCAACAGGCACAGGCCAGTGCAACGGCAACAGACCAGGCAACCAAAGACAAATTCAAGAAAGCTTTTTCGGTTTGTATAGAAGGTAAAGGGTACACCGTCAAATAATAAAGAAATCAACCATGAAAAATCTAATCATACTTACTGCTTTGGCTTTTGGCTTGTTTGCGTGTGCATCAAACACCGATAAGAAACAAACCGAAAATATTGAACTGGTAAAAAAATACGTCAGCGCTGTCGAAAGTCTAAACTATGATACCATGGGCGACATGCTGGATGTAAACTACATCGGTGTAGGACCATCTTTTGGAGATTCAATAGGAAGACTTGATGCTGTGGCAAACTGGCGATGGAGTGTCGAAAATCTTTATGAAAAAATTCATTATAACCGCTCACGTTTTGCAGCCGTATCTATCCCGGATGGTGACAACAAAGGCGAATGGGTGGCCAACTGGGCTGAATTGAGTATCGTATTCCAAGATGGCGACTCAGTAACCATTATGGCCAATTCCAATTACTTGATTGAAAACGGGAAAATTAAAAGAAGCCTAACGTTTTACAATGAAGCCGATGTGATGCGGCAACTGGGATTTGTGATGATGCCGAAGAAAGTTTTAGAATAGCCGAGGCCTGAATACTTAGCATTTGCCATGGAACTAAAAAAGTTCTAAGCTTTGATTTTGGAGGATGCAGTCAGCTACGATGAATGGCCTTAAAACTAAAACATGAAATTTAAAACAATGAAAAACGTACTATTAATTCTTGGCGTGTGCATTTCCACCTTTTGCATCGCGCAGATTGACAAAGAACAACTTGCACTCAGCATTGGTTTTTCACAAATCGACAAAGAACAACTTGCACTTACCATCAGCAAAGCGGATGATGCCAACACCGAAAAACTCAAAGCCTATATCTGGAAGAGAAAGTCCGATGTTTCTATTGGTGGAGAACATAAGCTTACCACGCTTACCGAATTCAGCTTTGACGAGCAGGGAAAACTTCAGGCAAAGATGGTGGATGCCGAAAGCAGCGTAAAGCAAAAGCCGGGCTTGCGTGGCAAGGTGCAGCAAAATGCAGCTGAAGATAAAATGGATTATGTAGGCAAAGCCCTCGAACTTTCTCTGGCATATACCTACATGACCAAAGGTCAGCTCCTTGATTTTTTTGGCAAAGGCAACCGTTACTGAAAAGGATGGTGTTATTGAAGCCACCGGTGAAAGACATTTATGTGAAGGGTGATAAGCTTACCATCCTGGTGGATAAAAAAACAAATCTGTACACCAAAAAAGACATTCTCCAGTTTGCTGGGAAAAGATCCCGTGGATGGTGAGATCAATTATGAAAAATTCAGTTCAGGTGTTAATCATGGTTCAACCACCATGTTGAATATGCCTGCCCAGAAAATGAAAATTGATGCAAAGAACCAGGATTACTCACAACGGGTGAAATAAAAGAAAGTACATTATGATTTGAGTGCATGCCTTGAATATCTACTTACACTGTGATGGCCAGATGCAAAACAACACCCAACTTCTTCAATAAAGTACTAATGCACTTTATTTTTTTAGGCTAACTCAATGATAATTGTCCAATTCTACTTAAACCAACCTCTGGACCGAAAATATAAAAACATACCGCCACCGATAAAAACCATGACTCCAATCGCTACCAAATAGCCATAGGGTTGGTTTAGGGCTGGCATGTTTTCGAAATTCATTCCCCATATCCCTGCGAGGAAAGTGATAGGCATGAAAATAGCTGACAAAATGGTGAGCCTGTTGAGGCGGTTGTTCATATTGGCTTGTGAGCGCATTTCAATATCGGAACGAACGGATTCCAAACGTCCCTTTAACGACTGGAGCACCCGTTCGGCCTCCAGCAGGTTGGCCTGTGCACTGGCTAAATATTCCCTGGCATGGACAAGTCTGAAAAACGATTTGTCTGTAGCCATCAGTGCGGTGAGCGAAGGCAACTGGCCGCTGACGACTGTTTCCAGTGTCAGAAGTTTGGATCGTATGTCCGATAGTTCGGTTATAGCCACCTGCTCAGGATCCCGGTCCAAACGATTTTCAAGAGCGGCTATAAGGTCCCTCAAGTCAGATAATTGCTGCAGTGAGTCCAGTGACAAAATCATCATCATCGTGGCTAACAGCCCTTCAATACTGTTGTCCTGCAACCAGTCGGAAGACTCGTCAAAACTGGTGATTTGTTGAATGCGATTCTCCCTGACTGCCCTCAACGTCAGAAAGAAATTTTTGCGGCAAAGAATAGCTACATACTCCACATGCTCCGTAACGGCCTTGACGGGGATCACCAGGAAAATGTAAGCGTTTAACGGGTAGAAACCAGATCGCTCTCGCCCATTAAGACACAGCCTCCGTGCCAGGTCTTTTACTTCAAGCTTATCCAGCAGTCCTTCCAGTTCAATCGTTTCGATGCCCTGTACATCTATCCAAACTTTTGCCTCCGGGTTTCTTGCTAATTCGATTGCCTGATCGTAATCACAAGGAGTGAGTTGTCGTTCATTCCCTATCTGGAAGCAGTTTGCTTTCATATGTTAATTATTAATTTTTTCAGCCCGGTCAAATGGAATTAGTATCTGATTAACATACCGTTGGGTATATTCTTCTTTATGCTCATTTCATTGATATTACTTTATTTTCAATCGCCACGTAAATTTACAACTACTTTTTTCTCTTAAAATTCATTTCTGGTTGGATTGTTCCTCCTGATCTATTCGCTCGTGAAGGACATGAGGGGCTTAAGGGTGATTGGCCATACTGGCCGCGGAGTATATACCTATAACCTTATAAATGTTGTCGTTAAACGTTACCGCCTAATAAAAAACATTTAATAAGGATAAGTTGAACTTGAAAAGGAAAATCCAATTTCACGAATGATTTAAGTCATGTTCAACGATGTCCAGATTTTCTAAATTTGTACCTTATTAGGTATTGACCTAAGTTGAAGATATTCTTCTCCTAAAACCAAACTAAACCCGATGAAGGCTCGGTTATTATATTTAAGTATATTACTTTATTCGTCATCGCTCTTCTCAACACGAGGATTTCGTTTGCCCAGGACTCCCTGGCGGTGCAGAATGACACTACCTGCCTTCAGCGCGATCTGCCTGATGTCATCCGGATTGCCATGAACAAACCTCTCAAGGTAAAAACGCCAGGAGCCAGCTCTCTTCTTTTGGTGCCCATTATCGGATCAAATCCTGCCACCGGATTTATGCTGGGCGTTGGCGGACAGTATGCGTTTAAAATGCCGGAGAGTAAGTTATACTCATTGATCAGCGGAAGCGTTCAGGCAACTTCCAAAGATCAATACCTGTTCATGGCAAAGAATAATATCTATTCAAAACGTGAGCGGATTTTTTATACGGGTGACTGGCGCTTTTTGATTTTTACACAACCTACTTACGGCCTTGGCACCAACTCACCCGAAGGTGGTGCACTCGATTATCAATACAGTCTCAGTGGGCTCGAAACTTCATCCGATTCACTGGCACAACCGATGGATTTTAATTTTGCCAGGCTTCATCAATCGATAGGTTTTAAAATAGCAGAAGGCATGTACCTCGGGGTGGGCTATCAATTCGATTCGTATTTTAAAATCGTGGATGAAAAATTAAGATTAACTCCCGGAGACACGTTAATTACCTCACATTACTACTACAACACTTCATACGGCTTCGATACCGATAAATACTATTCTTCCGCATTCAATGCAAACTTCATGATCGATAAGCGTGACAACATGATTCAACCGCACAAGGGTTACTATTTTGGATTAGGCGTGCGTAGTGCGCTGAAGATTATCGGAAATATAAACAACGCAAGCATGCTTCAAGGTGAGTGGCGAAGCTTTCACGGAGTATCGCAAAAAAATCCATCACACCTGGTTGCCTTCTGGGTGCTTGGAAGCTTTACGAAAAGTGGAGACTTTCCTTACATGATCTTACCTGCTACTGCCTATGATCAACGAGGCCGCAGTGCGCGTGGCTATACGCAAGGCCGCTTTCGCGGAAACAATTATATGTATTCAGAAGCGGAATACCGTTTCCCGATTTCAAAATGCGGAGGTGTACTGGGCGGTGTGCTATTTGTGAATGGCACCACAGCGAGCAATGACTTTCTGGATGAAAAACTCTTTGACTCGGTGAGAGGCGGATATGGTTTTGGCCTCCGGGTGATGCTCGACAAATACTCACGCACCAATCTTACCCTGGATTACGGATTCGGAAAAAATTCAAGTGGATTTTATCTCGCTGTTTCCGAAACGTTCTAGTTAGAACAAGTGCATGCGCCCTGTCAGATGAACTTAAGTATGTGCTAAAATCTTACAGCGCCATATTACATGACTTCCAACGCGATTGATCTCCTTTCTTTAGGCAGAATCGGGTGTTTTAGGATTGGGCACGTAACGGGATGATCTGAATGAAAATCACTAAGGGAAGGATTTCAATTCCGCTATTGATTTGAGTGGCCCCTGTTCTCATCTGAATGCTTTTCATTCACAGTGAGTCCTTTAAACACGATGCGTTTTGATGTCACGAGGTAGAATAGTCCTAACACAAAAATAAGTGTTGATAAACTCAACAGCACATCTGCGTGAACATGCTCAAAGTCAATCGCCAGCAGATGTCGAACAATCGCAATGAGGGCAATCTCAGTAATCACAGTTACGTAATTTGCACTTCCTACTTTCAGGTATTCAATCAGTGAAGAGATCAGTTCAATGAGGATGGTCAGCAAGAGTACCGCGGCAATCAGTCCCTGCACCTGGCTGAAGAATAACTTGCTCCTGTCTACGGGCTCCGGTGAAAAATTGAATGCAGCAATATTTGTGAGCGCAGCTCTGCCCAGCAGGAAAATAAATTCAACCGATGAATAAAGTAGTATGAAGGTAATGAGCACGATGAGCACCTGGATTACCCTTTTGGTGATGGTATGTACTAATTCCATAATTAAAAATTTTTATTAAATCCAAACTGATACAAGATGCCCCGGTTCTTAATGGTTGTTTCATTGGTTGAAAATTCTGCCAACACAATCAGGTTAAAACCACCGCCTAATGACTTACCAATGATGGGGGAGAGAATCAGATCAAAGCTGTCATTGGTTAAATCAAATATGGGTCGTGGTTCAAATACAAAGAAATAACCGTTGTTGGTAAATTTGGCAAGGAAGGCGCGCACAGTGATTACACTGAGTGAAGGATAGGCCGGATCTTTCATCAGGTGAAATGTGTACTGAGGTTGTACCGCAAAGAAAAGACCTGGATTAATAGTGTATGAGTAGGTGAGCGAAGGAGTAACAGAGAAATACTGTGAACCAAAACCGGGTTTACCTGTAGGCATCGAAAATTCAGCCCCTCCAGCCAGGGCATGTTTTCCCTTAACAAAAAAAGCATTCAATAATGAAAACTTAATATCACCTATGCCGGAGGAAAAGCCACTGCCGGTCTCGCCTGTGGTGCGCGTAATGGCTTCGTACTTCATGCTGAAATTCCAGCGGTTGACACCAAGGTTCAGTGAAATACGATTATTAATCTGACCTGCCGCACCTTCCTGATCATAAATCAAAAAAGTATAACCGGCACGTGATTGCACGCGTGTAGGGTCTACACCAGATTCTCTTCGCAGTTGTTCAAGTTTTAAAGAATCACCTTCAGTCTGAGCAAATGTTTTTGCTGCTATGAAAAGTATAAAAATTGTGAAGAGTATTTTTTTCATTTCGTATCTCTGTCTTCTTAGTTTACAGCATTACAAAATCAATTATGTTTTACTTTCCTGCAGGAGTTAGCTTTTTCATGAACGCATCCATGGGAATGTTCCAGACGGCAGGCCAGTCTTGTCCTCGCCATGTTGCTTCCATGCCTCCATCAATAACGATCAGTTGACCCACAATAAATTTTGCCTCTTCACTGATTAAGAATTTCACCAAGCCTGCAATATCTTCCGGCTTGGCAAATTCACCGAGTGGTCTTGGAAGTGCATGGATCATCGGGCCTTTTTCAGGATCGGATAAATCTTTTTCCAGTAAAGGAGTGAGTACAGCACCCGGAGCGATGGCATTCATCGTAATTCCACTACCCGCCCAGCGAACCGTAGCAGCATGACTTCTCATCCAACGCACTACGGCCAGTTTGCTTACCTGATAGGCCACACTATGAGCCTCGCCTAATGAGCCAATGGCCGCTTCCAGATTGTGATTCAATAAATCGACTACAGGAGTTTCAGGAATTGAAGGAGTAATGACAACAGAATTAGAAGCAGTGATTACAATCCGTGAATTTCCATTTGATGCAAGTGCATCATGTAATCCTTCCAGTAATTCAATGACACCAAAATAATTTAATTCAAAGACTAACCGAACATTTGAATTATCTACGCCAGCATTGGCGATCATGCCATCGAGTTTTCCATTACATGTATCCATAATGTCGCGCACGACACGAATTCTCTCCTGCTTGTTCGACAAATCTCCCTCCACTTCAGCTCCTTTACCAGGAAGATCAATTCCGATTACATCATAACCAGATTTTTCCGAGCAGTAGCCGAAAGGCCAGGCCCATGCCTGACTGACTTCCTGTAATGGCAATTTGTTTCTTTCTCATTCTGATTTTATGTTATCGTGGCCAAAGAGCTTGCATCAGCTAATGAAGTATTACAAAGTATTTTTTTGCCTTAGTCTACTCACCTGGTCTTAGTGAACCACCTTTTTGCCTTGGGGGAAATTCTGCCAGTGACTTATATAGCACTCCCAATGCATCCTGTACTTGTCCGCCCCAGGCCACACCAAGTTTCATGGCCACTTCCCGTGATTTCCACTGGTCGTGTTTTTCAAATGGATCTTGGCGCAGATTGAACATCAGTGCACTTGGTTTATTGTAATCAAAAAAGCCTTCACGCTGCTGGAAGTGAGATTTCCAGTTACCAATCCGGATGCCTGTGAGTTCCATTTCATTATAGTAGTAATAAATACTGCGATTGGATGCCGTGTTTGAAACCCAGTGTGCGAGGTTGTTTACACCATCGATATGAACATGATGGCTTTGCTTCAACTTGTCAGCCACATTTTCAGCGCCACCTGCAGCGGCCAGTGTGGTGAAGATATCCGTGTGATCCTGTATGCCGTTGGAAACTGATCCTGCTTTAATTTTCGCAGGCCAGCGTATTAACATAGGTACCCGCACACCACCTTCCCATGTGGTTGCCTTTTCTCCGCGGAATGGAGTGGTGCCACCATCCGGAAACCAATCGGCCATGGCACCATTATCTGCAGTGAATAGGACAATGGTATTATCAGCCACGCCTAAGTCTTCGAGTTTTTTAAGCAACGTGCCAATCATCATATCCAGTTCCATCAGACCACTGCCAAACACATCAAATTCTGAAGAGTGTGGCGTAGCGAGGTTTCTTCGCTCTGGTCTCAGGTGCGTGTAGATGTGCATGCGGGTAGGATTGTGCCATGCAAAAAATGGTTCTCCTGCTTTCACGGCTCGCTCCATAAATTCCATCGTGCGACCATTGAACTCATCATCTACTGTTTCCATGCGCTTTGGATCAAGCGGACCGGTGTCTTTAATGGTTTGTTTTCCAACTTTGCCAAAGCGTCCATCCACCGTAGGGTCATCTACATTGGTTGCTTTGCAATCGAGAACGCCTCTGGGCTTATAACGTTGATCAAAACCCGGGTCTTTAGGCCAGGCTGCCAGGTAAGGTTCTTCTTCCGTGTTGAGATGATAGAGGTTGCCATAAAATTCATCAAAGCCATGCACGGTAGGTAAGTGTTCGTTGCGATCGCCCAAATGATTTTTTCCAAACTGCCCGGTGCGATAGCCTTGTGCTTTCAATACTTCTGCCAGCGTTGGATCTTTTTCACTGAGTCCTATCGGTGAGCCGGCCATTCCTACCGTTGTCAATCCGGTGCGAATAGGTAGTTGTCCGGTAATGAGCATAGCGCGTCCGGGTGTACACGTGGGAGCAGCATAGTGATCTGTAAATAACATGCCTTCCTTTGCAAGACGATCGATGTTGGGTGTTGGCACCATCATACCATGGCTGTAGGCACCCACATTCCACACGCCTACATCATCTGTGCAGATGAGCAGAATGTTGGGTTTCGTTGGAGTTGCCTTTACGGCTTTCTTTTGCGCCAGTGCTGTAAAACCTGCAAGGCATAATACAAATATTGCTAACCTGATCATGTTGATTTAATTAAATTCGGGTTTCAGAAATAATGATTAAATCTAAATAGTATCTAAATTCAAAACAAAATTTTGTTTTCATTTTAATGGGCAATTATAAGAAGGGCGTTGAAATGCGTCAGCACATCATTCAGGAGGCGCGCAGAATATTTAATAAAGAAGGACTTCACCTCACGCTCGAACAATTAGCAACGAAGCTTGAACTTTCTAAAGGAAGGATCACGAACTATTTTCCAACAAAAGATAATCTGTTTGTGGCCATCTCGCAGGACTACGACTTTCAGTTTCAGGAATTAATGATTTCTTTCAACGGAATTCAAAATATAAGCTTTGAATGGCTATCGACTGTCTTTTCGGCTATTATGGATTTGCAATACGAGTACCGCAGTACAATTGTTTTTGTGGCAACTACGAGTTGTTGTCAGACGGAAATTCATAACCAGATTACCCGCAGTTACAAAAACAACAGCAAGCAGGTTATGCAGACTGTTCAGGTATTGGTAGACGCAGGATTATTAAAAGAAGAGTTACTGGAACCCAAAATTTTTGAAGTGTTCTGCTTTCAACATGTGAACCTTTTTACAACCTGGGTAATTAGTCTGGAGATTTATGACAGCACCAGTTCTTACAAAAAGATGAAGCCTGTTTATCTCCGAGGTATTTTAATGTGCTATTATCCCTATTTTACAAAGAAAGGACTTACTCAATTTAATGCTCTGGAATTTTAAGAATTGCATTCATGTAGCACACTGATCACTACTTCTGCTTTTTGATTGGTAGCTTTTTAAAAATCCTGATGGTGTAGTCTTCGATGATTTTTGCAATATCATCTGTCGGTTTGAATTTCTTCTCTGCCTGGCCCATCCAGACTAATTTTCCAGTGCTGGTATCGTACATCGAATAAGCCAGTGAGCCATCTTCGCTGGTTGTGGCGGTAATCTTGCCTCCGGCAACAGGAGCGGAGCCCCCCACGTAATAACCGCCATAAAAAGGATTCCCCACACCCACACCTACACCTACACTAAGGGTAGCGCTCTGGGAATAGGTTGTAATCTCCTCCACGCTGGTAAAGAACATCATCACAAGATCTGGTTTCTCGTTAACGAGCTTTAACCCTCTGCTTTTTAATTCCTCATTGGCGGCCTTCTCAATGTAGCCACCAAAAAGTTTTTGTTTCGCAGGGCGGTTCAACACACTATCGCCCGGAGCCAGCCATGCATAGGTTTTGTATTTGGAGAAATCAATATTGGTGCTAAAGTCGGACTTGACTGATTGTGCTTGTGTGGAGACTGAAAACAATACGCCACCTATGAGCATAAACATGGAAATCCATTTCCTTATGAAAAAAAAAGATCGATTTAAACAAAGTTTTACAGACATGTGTTTATGATTTAAAGACTACTGATAATATTCCGGCAAGGTAAATAAATATCGCTGGTATTTTACGAGGCCGGTTGTTGCGGTTTTTTTAACAATAAAATAATATGTTTTACCTGTACTTATCACATACTTTTTTGATTTGTAAAGAGTAGCCAATGGATACTTTTTCGGATTTCATCAAGGCTGTTTCAAGAACTTGCAAAATTTTCTAACTTTCACTTCCCCTTACCCAAAAATTATCATGTCAAAACCCAAAACATCGCAAGTATGGATCGAAAACGGTTATACGCTTTTTGCCCAGGATGGCCTTGATGGCATTCAAGTGGAGCGCCTTGCCAAGGTGGTGAATTTGAACAAGTCTGGCTTCTATCATTATTTTGGCGACCGCGAATTTTTTCTGGAAGAATTGATGAAGCATCATATGCAAATGGGAAGAACAATTACTCAGGAATTAATCAGGATGGAACAAATTGATCCGGATTTCTTTCACATTCTACTAAAATATACCGAACCTATCATGGCCCATATGCAACTGGTGAGGTACCGTCAGAATTCGTTACTGAATAAAAATTTTGCTCAAGTAAATGAGTTGACCGACACCGCAATACTTCCCAAATGGGCTGAATTTATAGGCATGTCTGACCATCCTGAACTGGCACATAAATATTTTGAGCAGGCTCGTGACATGTTTTACTCACGCATCACACCGGATAAAATGAATATGGAATTTTTAAAGAGTCTGTTCTATGAAGTCCGTGCGTTAATACAACAATTAATCAGTAAGAGGCCTAATTGACAATCAGGCTATATAAAAACTTGTCGTTACGCTATCATCAGAAAAAAAATAAAATTTTTTAGTACGACCTTCCCATTTCCTTAAAATGATAAAAATCAGTAGTCGCAACCGACTAAGATCAATCATCCTTTCATAGAATATTCGCAACTTAATTTACCTCACTTCAATGACTGGCAAACGTCAGGCGCTGAACGGTAATTGTTATTAACCTCCGTGTCGTCAGTAAAAAAATCGAACTGAATATGTTGAAGGCTCTACTAATTATTCTTTTGGGTTGCATATGGCTTAGTCCCAAGGAATCAATCGCGCAAGATACCATTACTAAAAAATGGCACTACCAGAGTGACCTCTATATGATGTTTCCCAATATGAAAGGAGAAACAACCGTAGCTAATCTACCGGAAGTAGAAGTAGATGCCGATGAAGCTGCCATTATGGGTAACCTGATATTCGGTGCCATGTTTTACCTCGAAGCCACCAATGACGACTAGGCCATCAACTCCGATTTTATTTATATGAAGTTGAATCAGGGATTGGAAACTACTAATCTGATTAAGAGTGGCTCCATCACCATGGAACAATTAGCCTGGGAAGTGGACGGGTTAAAACATCTCACCCCCTGGCTGGAAGTTGGCCTGGGAGGGCGTCTGGTTTCATTAAGCACGGGGGTTGATGCAACCGGAATATTAAACGAAGTCCGTACCGGATCAGCTTCGAAGACATGGTATGATCCCGTAGTTGTCATGCGAACTCTAGGTGCCATCCAGGAAAAATGGCTGCTTCAATTCCGTGGTGATGTGGGTGGATTTGGTGTAGGTTCAGATTTTTCCTGGCAGATACAAGCCAATGCCGGTTATCGGTTTTCAAAATTATTTCAGACTACCATAGGCTACCGATATATCGGGATCAATTATGATAAAGGTGAAGGAGCCGAGCGTTTTCTCTACAACATAGATACCTATGGATGGGTCGTCCGTTTTGGATTTAACTTTTAAATCGAATCAATACCATCAAACTTTAACAAATCAAACTTTTTACTAATCACACTATGAAAAAAAATCTATTCATTATCGCATTGATTTTAATCTCTACAGGAGCATGGGCACAAGAAGGCATGTTTACCTTGAGCTATGGTTGGGCTAACCTAAATCCAGAGGAATCTGATAAAAACGCAGACGGATGGCGGATCAACGGATTGTATGAATACAATCCGAACGAGGGTAAAATTGCCCATGGCATGAACATAGGGTATGTGCTCACCAAGTACGATCAGGCAACTCAGGCTGGCGCAACCAACTTTTCTTTCCGGTCATGGCCAGTATACTATGCACCCAAAGTTCTATTGGGTAGCAGTGACAAATTCAAGCCCTTTTTGAAAGGTGCCCTCGGTGTACATTTTTCAAAATATTCATCAGAAGGTGCCGCTCTTAGTTTGGAAAGTAACGATACAGGTTTCTATGGTGGTCTTGGTGCCGGGGCCCTGCTGTTCCTGAAGGATAACCTTTTTCTGAACATCGAATATGAGTGGGCGTATCAGACCAACTATTATACTGGCAATGCATTTCTTAACACCGCACAGTTGGGTATTGGATTTAAGTTTTAAAAAAGAGGTTTTGACACTTGAACAATAAATTAATCCTATGAAAAAAATATTGATTTTAGTCGTTGTGCTAATCGGATCAACGCTTGCGATAGCACAAATTGATAAAGAAAAATTAGCATTAGATGTGAGCAAAGCTGATGCAGCTAACACGAAACAATTAATGACGTACATCTGGAAACGTTATTCAACCGCTACGGTAAGTGGACAAGTAAAAGCTACGGTTGTTACCGAATTTAGCTTTAATGAAAAGGGTGAGATCCAGGTCAAGCAGGTAGGTGGCGAATCTGCCGAGAAGCAAAAGCCCGGTGTGCGTGGCAAGATTCAGGAGAACCAAATGGAAGCCAGCGCTGATTATATCGGAAAAGCCCTTGAGTTATCACTTGCCTATACCTACATGACCAAAGGCCAGTTGATGGATTTTATTGACAAGGCTACCGTAACAGAAAAAGATGGGGTTATTGAAGCAACAGGCTCTGAAATTTATGTGAAAGGAGATAAACTCACCATTCTGATTGATTCCAAAACCAGTTTGTTCATCAACAAAAAATTCTCCAGCTCATTGGATAAAGATCCGGTTGATGGCGAAATCAAATATGCTAAATTCAGTTCTGGAGTAGTTTACGGATCGGAAACCACCTTGAACCTGCCCGCAAAAAAGGCAGTGATTACAGCTGCCAATAAAGATTATACCCAACGTTCCAATTAAGGAAGCAATTAATTAAGAATAAAGACATGCGCCTGGAATGGGTGCGTGTCTTTTATTTTATCCGGTTTATTCAAGTAGCCTATGCCCGTTACCACCAACTCACTTAAACAGTTTACTTGTTTACTGCTTATCTGCCTGGGCACATTCTGTGTCCGTCAAACTCACGCCCAGGACGTTCAGCTATGGTTAGACGGCTTTGTATATAAGTCGTTCGGAAAGAAATGGGAATATGAAGGGAACGTTGGTGTAAATAAATTGCTCGAAAAGCAAGGCTGGGGTGACATCTACATCAGTAATACCGTTAGTTGGCAAGGCCCCAGGTGGTATGGTGCTGAAGGCAGTCTTGAATTGCACTACACCAATGATCAGCTGAACTCTGATATCGTGGAAGTGCGTCCGTGGCTTGCACAAAAATTCATATTCGCAGATTTTGTTAAAGCGCTTCGTCTGGATAAGCCGTATACGTACATGCGCCTGGATCAGCGTTTTCTTTTTTATCCGGAACAGGATACCTCCGATATTAGAACACGTATTCGCGTTCGCTTTGGAGGAAGAATACTTTTGAACAATACCAAACTCACTGAAAAAACTTTTTACATGCCTTTTTTCTTTGAAAACTTTTTCAACATTAATGGGGAAGCCATCGAGCGATTTGCCTCCCGTAATAGAACCGTTATTGGATTGGGATATATGTTCAATTCAACATGGCGTGCAGAATTTGATCACTACATACAGCGATCACGTAATTCAATTGATGATGCTGTTGTCAAAACGGACATCATGCTGCAATTCAAAGTTTTGTATTATCTGGACTAATCATATTCATTGTTCACAAAACACTTTGATGTACTAGTGTCGACCGCTAAAGATCGAAAAAGAATTTAAACTTCAACAGCACCATGAAGCCTAAGAAAAATGACAAGGCCAGAAGCAGATAAGACAACACCATGGTTACGGAGAACCGCATTTCAGGATAGTGTTTTTTTAACGATGTCGTATTCTTAGTATGCTGGATGGTTGCCAGCAGCAGCATAGCGAAGGCAACAGCAATCAAAAAAAATCCTAACTCACGTCCCGTTATTATATTTAAGAAGGTAGCTTGTCCTTTTTCAAGACGACTATAAAAATACTCATAAGCACCCACACCAATGGTGAGCATAGTAAGACAACTGCGTATCCAGGCAAGCTGCAATCTTTCAAAAGCCGTTCTTGTCCGCTCTAACTGTATTTGTTTTTTACCCTGCTTCTTTTCCTTCTTTTTCTCTTCTTTGGCCTGATCGGGAATATTTGTCGTTTCCAGTGTTTCCATACTATTCTTATTTATACAGGATAGATTTTATTGCGATTCATGACGTGTGGTTGCTATTTTTTCTTCCGGCCAAAGTGATATCCGATCTGAAATTGATAACGGTATCCATAGGCCCAGGTATTGATCTTTCCACCAGAAGCCAGTTCACCCTCATTAATCAATTCTTCAAAAGCAGGGAATTTATCGATAAGTGCTAATACAACTTCATTGGTAATTTGATCCGGATCAAAGGTAAAATCTCCGTCAAACTTCGTCTTGAAACGATAGTTCGAAACGGAAGGACCGATAAACACCAGATCAATGGTCCATCGATTGTTTATTACGAACTGGTAACCCAGCTGAACACCAATATTAAAGATGTTTAAATCGGTTTTTAAATCTGCTTTTTCCAGAGTCGCCATTATTATTGACTTCAATAGAACGGCCGTTGGAGTAATTGTGAAAGGAAGTATATGGCCCGATATAAACTCCATGGGGCGCTGCGAATTTATTCTCTTTTTTCAAGTAGAATCGATATTCACCCCCAAGCTTAAAACCAGATGCCTGGAAATCTTTCTTTATCCTGACAGAATCCCAATTTAGCGTTCCTAAACCAGGAAATTCCTGAAGTCCGGCCGTTATACCCCAGGTTTGGTTAGGTCTGTTTTTAACTACCCGCTCATAGGAAAACATTAATGCATTTCGGTAAAGCCAGTATGAAGTGATGTCGATCTTGATTATGTTTTTTCGAACTGATGTATCTCCCTTTTGTGCCTGCACAGGAAGTGATAGTGAACTAAAAAGAACGACAATACAAATAAGTTTTTTCATTAATGCTTTCATATTACCATCCACCGCCCAAGGCTTTATATAATCGTACCGTTGAAATTAACTGATTTTGAAGAGATATTGATTTTTGAAATTGTGAATTATATAGCTCACGTTCTGAATCAAGTACTTGCAAAAAGGAAGTATAACCATTGTCATATAATGCCTTTGACAGCAACAATGATCTTTCTGTTGCATCCACCTGAGTTTGCCGTGCTCCGAATTCGTTGCGATACGTCCGTATTTCGGCCAGTGTATTCTCAACTTCCGCAAAAGCAGTGAGCACCGTCTTTTCATATTGATAGCCAGCCTGCTTTGCTTTCGCTCGCTCGGCTTCCACTCTCCGTTTATTTTGATTGAATCGGAAAATCGGGCCGGTCAATTGACCGGTCACAGATCCTAAAAAGGCATCCGGTGAAAGGAGATTGGAGATTTCGGGACTTGCCACGCCCAGGAAGCCTGTAAGACTGAGCGAGGGAAAACGCAATGCTACTGCGATGCCAACGCGCTCGGTTTGTGCGATCAGTTGTTGCTCTGCCGAGCGGATGTCAGGTCTTCTTTCCAGTAACTCAGAAGGCAAGCCGCTGGGAATATCTAAAGGCAATTGCTGCTGATCGTTTCTTAAACCACGTGTGATGGGTGCATAGGTCTGGCCTAATAAAATATTAAGGGCGTTTTCAGTGAGAATGATGGAGCGTTCAAGACTAAACAACTGTGCTTGTGCATCGGCAGCAATCTGCTGGGCCTGCAATTTATCCAACTCTGAAACATTGCCTTTTTCAAAACGCAACGTGATGATGCGTAGATACTCCATACGGGTTTCATAGGTTCTTTGTGTGATCAGCATGCGCTCGTCTAATCCACGCAATTGAAAATACAATTCGGCAATCTGACCTACCAAACTTATGTATACGGATTTTCTCAGCTCATCCGTAGCCACTAAGTCGGCATAGGCCGCGCGATTGGCATGGCGAAGCTTACCCCACAAATCAATCTCCCACGATACATTACCTAACAGAGCTACCGAATTTTGTGCGAAGGCAATACCCGATTGGTTCGCATCAATCCCAAAATCAGAAGCGCGACCACGGACACTGTAATCAAGGAAGGGAAACATATTCGCCTGATTGTATCCCAGTAGGGCTTTCGCTTCATCCACACGGGCAACAGCAATACTTAAATCGAAATTTGAATCAATGGCCAGCGTAATTAATTTTTGTAACGCAGTATCCTGATATACCTCCCACCATTTCAGGTTGGTGATAGAATCTGATTTAGTGACAGCCTGAGTATAGGCCTGGGGCTTTTTTGTGTCAGGGTCGTGAATACTTTGGTCCTACTGCACATCCTGCAAGGACCAGCATAGAATCCGATGAAAATTATTTTCTTCATATCAATGAGCCGGTTCAGAAGGTGAAACAATGAATTGGTTGCCGCTTGATCAGGTGGCAGTTTTTTCTTGCCGATGCTTTCAATGAATACAAACAACGCGGGCACTACAATCACACCAATGATGGTGGCAGATTAATGTTCCGCTGAATACGGCCATTCCCATTACCTTACGCGACTTCAGCACCTGCACCCGAAGCAGTGAGCAATGGAACCACACCCAACATAAAGGCAAATGAAGTCATGAGGATCGGACGAAGACGAAGTTTAGCAGCTTCCAGGGCGGCTTCGATAAAGTGCTTGCCCTGCTCATATGCAGCATTTTGGCAAATTCAACAATCAGGATGGCGTTCTTGGCAGTAAGACCAATCAACATCACCAGCCCGATCTGTGCAAACACATTGTTTACATAACTCGGACTCCAGAGTCCACCAAGCCATAACCCTAAGAAGGCACCAAAGATAGCGGCAGGTACACCGAGCAAAACGCTGAGAAGGGAAGTTTCCAGCTTTCATATTGCGCAGCCAGAATCAGGAACACAAATACGAGGGCCATATGAACATGGTACCTCCTGTTCCTTCTGCAGCTTTTTCCTGATACGACATGTTACTCCATGCAATACCGAGTTCTTTTGGCAACGTTGCAGCAACTTCTTCCAGTGCATTTAAGTGCATCGGCAGAACTGTATCCTTCTGCAGGTGCTCCTGAAATTTCAGCGGCCCGAAACATATTGAAGCGGTTGGTATACGAAGGACCAGTAATATCTTCCACCTGAGCCAGTGTATTTAATGGAATGATTTCTCCGGTACGGTTTCGCACATAATAGCGGGCAATATCATCCGGGCTGAGTCGGTCTTCCGCTTCAGCCTGTACAAATACTTTGTATTGCCGACCAAACCGGTTGAAGTCATTCACGTAACTGGCACCCAGATAGGTTGAGATGGTGCTGGTAATTTCATTCTGATCAATGTTCAGTTTTTCAGCTTTGTCATAATCAATAACAATTTGTTTCTGCGGCACATTCGATCGGTATAGCGTAAATGCATTGGCAATTTCCGGTCGCTTTTTAGCTTCGGCAATAAAATTGCTGCGCCTGTTCATCCAAAAATTGAGGTGTGTTGCCCGACCGGTCCAGAAGTTGCAAGGTAAATCCGGCAGAAGTTCCAAGACCTTCAATGGGTGGTGGACCAAAGGCAATGGCGGTTGCATCTGAAATGGTATTTCGGAAAGCAAGGTTGGTTTGCTGAATTAATTGCTTTGGCTGTCTTCTCTCGTTCTTCCCATGGCTCCAGTGAAATAAACACGAAATGCATTGTTGGTAGAAAAAGATTGTGTAAGCATACTATATCCAACCACCATGGTTGAATATGCAACACCTTCGGTATCGTTAATAATCTTTTCAATTTTTCTGGCCACTTCATCCGTGCGCTCCAGTCGATGATGCATCCGGAAGTTGAATGTTTACCAGGTAATAGCCTTCATCTTCTTCCGGTACAAAACCACCCGGAATATTTTTACCTAAAATTCCGGTTACCGACCAGTACAACTCCAATGATAATAATCGATCGGATTGATTTTCTGGCAACAATACCGGCCACTCCGGTATACCCTAATGTAAACTTATCAAACATCCGGTTGAAGGCATCGAAGAATCGTTGCAACCATCCGGTTGATTTCTTTTTTGGTTTTAAAAGTATAGCCGCTAATGCAGGGCTCAGCGTTAAGTGCATTGAATGCAGAGAACAAAACGGAAATGGCAATCGTGATGGCAAATTGCTGATACAATCTTCCGGTGATACCTCCGGCAAAGGCAACCGGCACAAACACGGCAGCAAGAATAAGGGCGATGGCAACTACGGGTCCGCCCACTTCTTTCATGGCTTTCTGTGTAGCTTCTTTCGGATTCATGCCATGCTCAATGTTGTGCATTACTGCTTCCACCACCACAATAGCATCATCCACCACAAGACCAATGGCGAGCACCAATCCCAACAGTGACAAAACATTTACAGAGAATCCCAGCAACGGGAAAATGATAAAGGTACCGATCAACGAAACCGGAACTGTTAATAATGGAATAAGTGTAGCACGCCAGTCTTGTAAGAACAAGAAACACCACAATGATCACCAGAAAAACTGCTTCAAACAGTGTATGAATAATTTCTTCAATACCTACGGAAACCGCTTTTGTCGTATTCAGTGAAACGTCATATCGTCAGGTCTTCCGGAAAACGGGTATTCAAATCGGCCATGGTGTTCTGCACAAGATCGGCAACTTCCAATGCATTGGAACCTGGCATCTGGAACACCACAATGGTACTGGCCGCTTTTCTATTGAGACGACTGAATGAGTTATAATTCTCCATTCCCAATTCAAGTCGTGCAATGTCTTTCAGGCGAATGATAGAACCCTTCTCATCGGATTTCACAATGATGTTTCCAAATTCTTCTTCCGTAACCAAACGTTCTTGTAACAATACACTGTAGGTATACTCTACACCTTTGGGAGAGGGAGGCGCTCCAAACTTACCACCCGGTGAAATCGCATTTTGCTTTTTCACGGCATTCGATCACATCGTTTACGGTGAGGTTAAGTTTGGTGAGTTGATCAGGCTTTAACCAGACACGCATCGAATAATCGGCACCACCAAAAAGAATTACATCGCCTACACCTTTCAATCGCTTCAGCTGATCGACAATATTGATGTTGGCATAGTTGTTCAGGAATAATCCATCATAGGTAGAATCGGGCGAAGAAAGTGAAACCAACATGATCGGAAATACCATTGATTTTTTCGTGGTCACACCAAAGGCCTTTACTTCGTTTGGCATTTTGGCGCTGGCCTGCGACACCCGGTTTTGGGTGAGCATGTTTGCATTGTCCAGATTGGTTCCTACTTCAAACGATACTTGTAACGTAAGCGATCCATCGGCAGCGTTGATGGATTTCATGTACAGCATTTCTTCCACACCATTCACTTGTTGTTCGATCGGTGTGGCTACTGCCTGCTCTACGTTCACCGCATTGGCACCGTTGAATAAGGTAGTCACCTGCACCATCGGTGGTGTGATTTCAGGATACTTGGAAATGGGAATACTCCGCAAGGTAATCAACCCCATGATGACCATGAGGATGGATATCACCATCGCTACAATCGGCCTTCGGATAAAAAATTCACTCATAAAATATGATGAAGGTTAATTGTTCTTAATTGTTTTTCTGAGCATCATCCGGCCACTTCATTTCCACCGCTTCTATTTTTGAGTTAGGGGTAAGCGAAGCGGTTCCGATAACCGCTACTTTCTCACCGGCTTTCAACCCTTTTTTGATAACCCAGGCATCACCAATCTTAGCTCCGGTTTCAATCACCGTTACCTTGAGCGTGCTGGAATCAGTCACGGTAAATACCTGCGCCAGACTTTGTAATTGAAATACAGCCCGCTGTGGAACAAGCACCGCATCTGGAATGGTACTGAGTAATACGCGTGTCTTAACAAATAACCCTGGGCGCAACAATCCTTTTGGATTGGGGAATATTGCTTCAATCGTTAAGGTTCCGGTTTTCGGATCAATTTCGCGATCCGCAAAATTAACTTCACCGGTTTGTGGATAGATGGATCCATCAGCCAGGATCAGTTGCACATTTTTCTTTGCCCGTGCCAATTCTTCCTGAGTCATGGCCGCAATGCGCAGATATTCACGCTCGCTGATCTGAAAGCGAACCCGTACACCACTGATACTGGAAATCGTGGTGAGCACGGAAGATGCACCAGCCCGGCTTGCATAATCGCCCACACGCAAATTGGAAATACCAACCACCCCATTGAAAGGAGCATATACCCGGGTGTAGCCAAATTCAATTTTTGCATTTTCGAAGTGAGGCCTCAGCTGCCTGTACCTTGGAAACGGCTGCTTCATAGGCAGCAGTTGAATTGTCAAGATCCTGCTTGCTTAATGCATTCATTTCAGCCAGTGGTTTTACCCGGTTCAGTTCATTCTGGGCACGCACCATTTCCGTCTTCGCGCTGGCCAGTTCACTCGCTTCACGGTCTACACGGGTTTTATATTGAATGTCATCAATGATATAAAGGAGATCACCCTTTTTAACGGCCGATCCTTCTTTGAAATTTACAGAAGTTACCCATCCTTCCACCCGCGACCGGATGTCCACATCGGATTCTCCATATACCTGGGCAACAAAATCTTCATAGAGTGGAACGTCATTCTGAATGGCCTTCACCACGTTTACTTTTACGGGAGGCAGAACTACTGTTTCCGTTTTCTTGCCGCATGCTGCCAGTGCCAATCCTATAAGCAGGATTACTGCGTTTTCTGGAATGTAACGGCCGGTAACAAAAATTTCATGGATTAAGAATTTTATTTTTTCAGCAAATAAACGTCATGCATTGTAAACACACCTTAAGTTTTTTTGAATAACAAACACGCCTGAGGCAGATTAAATGCTGTTTCAAAGATATGAGAATACGGGATAGTTAAATCAAACCGTATCCAGCAAAGAAGAGTGATTTTTATCATACTTATGATGATGGTTTACTGGACGGTGATGTCCGGTGTAACCCCCCTTGCAGAAACCCTGAACCGTCAGACTGGACTATTATTCGGGATGGGGTTTTGATCCGATTTAAAAAATGGCTTATTTCGCTTTCATTAATTACTAACTCTATGAAACCAATCTTAGTTATTCTTTTCAGTTTTCTGTCTGTAGGTCTTTTTGCCCAGGCGCAAGGTTCAAAGTCACCTTCTTCAGCAAATGCCGCTAAACCTGCTGCCGCCAATTGCTACGAAGAATGGTATTCAATATTCAAGCAAAGAGGTGCCGTACCGGTTGCCAATGGAACTCATGATGTTGTTATTTCCATCCGTAATGGCAATTACTCTGAGTGCTTTATGGGAAAAGTGACCGTACTTGATGGTAAAATTGCAGGTAGGCCACAGGTGCAAAAAGTTGATGGAACCTATGAAGACTGGGGCAAGGACGTAAGCCATAAATATTTTAACCCTGATGGCACAAGAACCGCTGAGGGCAACACTTTGCTCACGATCAATAATGGAATGAGTGGAGAGATGATATTGTCGGATGGAGATAATGTAAGAGCTTTTTTCTACCAGTCAATTATGGAAAAAACCAAGGCCAACAAGAAGGCTCCATCACCCTCTGCGTTGGTTAAATAATAGCAATACCGTTTCACTATTCTTAAAGCCCCGACAACCGGGGCTTTATCTTTTTATAAGAAGTAGTGAACTGCTTTAAGTTCATCTTCCATTTCAATCGCCCGCTCCAGATACACTTTATCAAGATTTATATTTGTCATGAATGCTGAGTACGCCATCATTGCGGCTAATCGTCTTAAATCAGAAGCCCATAATGGAATATACACCGGGGGAATTAACCAGCCACTTTGAAATAGTGGATCAAGACGCAAAGCATCGGCCATCGTGAGTCGACCGGCAAAAAGGTTGCGCACCAGATTAGGCTTATTGTCGCGAATGGCTACACGCAAAAATGTGTGAACTTCGATTAGGCCCTGCAAATAAACCGCATCTTTTGTAAATACTACCCCTCCCTTTACAGCGCCTCCCCTGAAAATACGCTGCGCTGATTTCACCGACTCTTCTTCTGACTGTCCTGCATGGAGGAAAAATTTAAACAGCTCGATAAAGTCTGCGCCATCCAGTGCCATCTTTACGGCTATCACACGAAGTGCAATTCGCCTCAGCCGGCTTAGATCAATGGAGTTGGTAATGAGCTCGGCCAACACGGCAATTCCCTCCTGCGTGCGGGTAGTGCGGGGCGCACCAAGTCCCAATGATGTCAGATTGGTTTGCTTTCTTCCGTTTAATTGTGTGGCCGTGTGGACAAACGCTTCGTGGTACAACAGCTGATCTTTATCGAGTTGAGAAAATACTGCACTGCCTCTCACACGAATGCGTGTGGCTCCAGCCAGTGCCTTCGATGACATCTTCTGATCTACCAGCACTTCCACTACATCGTGTTGAAAAAATTCATCTACTTCTGCTTTCAGCCATCCTGCAAAGTCCTCTGAAGAAATGTCCGTTTCGGTCGATTGTATGTTCGGGTTACCTATTAATTTATCCGTCACATCCAGAAAAAACTTTGCACCATCAACGCCCGTGATGCCCTGCAACTTATACAGGGTATCCGGACGACCATAAATTTTGGTAGAGTATCTGCTAAACTCAGGCGTGCCTACATGCATCAGCATGCGGCCCGCATTGGCATAACTTAATGCCGTCTCGGCAAGAAATTTTTCAACCGGATCTTCGTGGTTGCATTGTTGAACGATAGCGTCCAGTTTTCTAACACTGTTCTTTACATCCGGGGGTTGAATTTTTACTTCAGGCAATAATGGATTGCCTTTACGCCACCCATCAAGGAATTTTTCTTCAACACCCACCGGCCACGCCAGTGCATTCAATACTTTTATTTTTTTCGTTGCCTGCACCAGGGCAACATCTAACTTTTGAATTTTAACAATATCCATAGATAGTAAAATTATTCAGGGCCATGACGAACACGCGTAAAAGATGAATTAAGTAAACTTACAATTTTAAGAAATACATCTAAATGATCAGTGACATGAAAATTCATGACTTGTCTTGCAAGATCTATTAGTTGATTGTATCTTAATTAAATTTAATAGCGTCACTTACCTTCAGGAACCAATGAATTCAAAAGGCAATATCTGGAAAAATGACAAGGGTTTTATCTGGATGCTGGCCATCACGGTGCTCACCCTCATCACATCGCAACTTACAGAAGGCGTCATCTCGCATAGTAACCTTATCGCAAGGTTTGGTTTCTTTCTGTTCACGCTCATTGCTATCAGGTCTTCTGCATTATCGGTTACCGGAAAATCAATCGGCTATGGTATCGCCTCTTCCCTGTTGTTGCTTGCCATTGCGATGATACGCGCGGAAATTCCATACCTTATTTTGCTTTACACCATAGCGGCTACCGGTTACATGATTTTTATCATTGTACTGGTGGTAAACCAGATCTTTGCTGCTGGATCTATAACGGTTAATAAAATCGGAGGTGGTATAGCCGTTTATATTTTACTGGGCCATTTATGGGCATCAATTTATGTAACCATCTTTATTATTGATCCCACTGCATTCCAGTATGGGGGTGAGTTGATCCAGCCTGGTGATGCATTAAAACATTTATCCTACTTAAGTTTTATAACGTTAACTACCATTGGCTATGGCGATATCACCGCGGTGAGTTCAGTAGCGCGACCTTTAGTCATGATGGAAGGACTTTTGGGGCAATTATTTCCTGCCATTTTTATAGCCAAACTGGTGAGCCTTCAACTTGAGCATTCGCGTAAACAATGATTTTTATCATTCTACCATGAAATAAGGACTGCTATATTCAAAGTCGAAATTCCGCTACAACAACTGGTTGTTTGTACACAATGGTCAGATTGAAGAGATTCAAAAGTTCAGAAAAGAATTACTTGATGGCCGTGGGCGATCAGTACTTTCGAAAATATTTTAGGTTCTACAGATTCTGAACTGATGTTTCATCTGGCATTAACTTTTGGATTGGAGAAAGATCCGCTTTCAGCCATTGCGCGCACCACCGGGTTTATAGAGGCAGTCGCCAAAAAGCATGGCGTTACCGAATCAGTTTGGATGACGCTCGGAATCTCGGACGGTAAAACGCTGTGGGGATTTCGGTATGGAAGTGATGGCGATGCGCCCACGCTGTATCATAGCCGCGAAGTGAGTGAGTTAGTGAAGTTCAATCCACTTATCCACGATCGCTTAAGTCGATTCAGCGCGGATACTTCGTGTCAGAACCCATGGGAAAATTCAAAGAAATGTGGGCAGAGATTCCGCAAAGTTCCTCCGTAACAATCCATGAAGGTCATGTTGAAATCAAACCCTTCAAAGCGAACACATAAATATTGCATTTATGAACAACATGATAAAACCTGGAATTCACTGGTTGTTCATTTTTATTCCTGTATCCATCATCCTGGAGAAAATGGAAGCTTCGGCACCACTGATATTTTTTTCTGCCGCGCTTTCCATCATACCGATTGCGCGATTGATCGGCTCCTCCACAGAACAACTGGCCACCTACACAGGTGATGCCGTGGGGGGCTTACTGAATGCCACGTTTGGCAACCTGCCTGAATTGATCATAGCCGTAGTGGCACTGAAGGCAGGCTTGCATGGAATGGTGCTCGCATCGCTGGCCGGAGCAATTCTGGCCAACCTGTTGCTCGCCACGGGGGCATCGTTTCTGGTTGGCGGCATAAAATTTCATAATCAGGATTACAACGTCACCAGCATACGGGTTTACAGTTCCATGATGATGATTGCAGTGATTAGTCTTACCATACCCAGTGGTTTTCATATTCTCACGGCCGAAAAAGCTGCCATAGAAAATGAAAATATGTTGAACTTTTACCTGGCCATTGTTCTCCTTATCGGATATGTGTTGTACCTCTTCTTTATGATCAAGACCCATGCTGATTTTTTCAAGAGCGAAGGCGCAGGACATGAAGAAGAACATGAAGAAAGATGGTCGGTTGCAAGGGCACTGATTTCATTGGTAGTGGCATCCGTACTGGCTGCCTTCATGAGTGAAGTACTCGTGGGCGCTGCGGAAGAAACCGGAAAAGTACTGGGCATGTCCAGTGTGTTTATCGGGGTAATCTTTCTCGCGGTCGTAGGAGGTGCTGCTGAAAGTATTTCTGCAATATCAATGGCGGCCAAAAATAAAATGGATCTCAGCATTGGTATTGCCCTGGGTAGTTCCATACAGATTGCTCTTTTTGTTGCTCCCGTGCTGGTCATCATGAGCATGTTTGTGGGACCTCAGCAAATGAATCTTAACTTTCCTCGCCCCTTAATTGTTGCCATGTTCCTCACCGTTATCCTTGCTGCCATGGTTGCAGGAGATGGACGATCCAACTGGTATAAAGGGGTGCAACTGATTATGATCTACCTGATCATAGGTATGATGCTGTATTTTATTCCAACTGCATAGCGGTATGAACCAAGACAAAAACTACTGGAAAGATCGGGTTAAAGAATCGGGTGTGCTTAATCCGGTAGACCGGATTGCGGAAGTGCTTTTCGGGTTGATCATGGTACTTACGTTCACCGGTGCCATCAGTGCCAGCACCGATGCCCGAGAGGATGTACGTGAATTATTATGGGCTGCCCTGGGGTGCAATGTTGCCTGGGGCCTGGTTGATGCCATTATGTACCTGATGAATGTTGCTGTTGAGCGGGGGCATGCCATCACTATGATCAAAAAGATACACGCTTCCAGTGATCCGGCAGAAAGTGGTCAAATCCTGAAAGACGAAATGCAACCCGGTATTGCCGGCCTGATGACTGATAAGGAGCTCAGTGAGTTGAGTAATCGAGTTAAAAATCTACCGGAGCCTTCGAAAAAACAACTGATTACAGGAATGGATTTATGGGCGGGTGCACAGATTTTTTTGCTGGTATTCTTTTGCACCTTTCCCGTGGCTATCCGCTTTGGTATTTTTGATAATCTGAAAGTGGCCATGCGTGCATCAAATGGGGTGGCCTTGTTACTTTTGTTTATTGGTGGTTTCGTGCTGGCCGGATATGCGGGTTTCCAACGTGGAATCACAGCGTTCATATATATGTTAATTGGTGTGATGCTGGTAGCGCTGACTATGGCGCTGGGTGGATAAATTAATGGTTAATGGTTAAAAGAATGAAGAAGCTTTTTCTAATGCTATCGACTACAATAGTTTTTTGCACTTTTTCCTATGCGCAAGAAACTATTACTCCGGCAGAGAAGAAATGGAATTTTGGGGCCGATCTTAATATGATAATAATTCCGGATTTGTTTATTGTATCGCCTTTGTTTCGGGCCGACAAAAATAAGTTGCATCTGGAAGCCCGCTACAATTATGAAGACCTTGAAACGTTCTCCGGATGGGTGGGGTATAATTTCAGCGGTGGAAAAAATTTCGAATATACGATTACTCCCATGGTGGGTGGGGTTGTTGGACTTACTTCTGGTATTGCTCCGGGGCTTGAGTTTACGATTACCCATAAAAAATTTGAACTGTACAATGAATCGGAATATATCTTTGATGTAGAAACCACTGAAAATAATTTTTTCTATAGTTGGACAGATCTTACCTATTCACCAACCGATTGGCTATCGGTGGGCCTTAGTGCGCAGCGTACCCGGTTGTATCAAACTGACCTTGATATTCAACGAGGCCTGTTGGTCGGTGTAAGCTATAAAAGTTTTGAACTGAGGGGGTATGTTTATAACCTGGGTTTTGACGATTCCTTTTTTTTGATCGGGCTTTCGGCAAGTTTTTAAATCCTTCACGTTGCCTTTACCTTTTCATCCATTGATTCCTTCACGACATGATCAATATATAACCAGCCAAACTTTCTCAAATGGAGATAATTCATTTTTCCCTTCACTCCCAATCGGGTAATCAAGTCATCCAGCGCTGCCGAGAAGACAGCATAGGTATTTAACTTGTCAGGATCGAGATTTAAGGTTATTCCTCTTGATATACAGCTTGTAAAAGTCGAGATGCTGTTCGCTGTAAATGGGATAGACATCAGGCCGGTGATAGTTGCAGTACACCGAAGCAAAGTGAAGAAAATGATACGTTCTTACCATTAGCGGTAGGATTCGCAATATCTTCCACGAATGACAAATCACCACGCTGCAACCGATCGTCAATATTCAGTTTGAGGATATGAGCGATCATATCATTGATGTCGGGCAATTGCCGGATTTCCATATCATCATTGATGGCACTGATCTTCATGCGAATATCCTCTTCCGTTTTATTGTATGGATTCTTTTTAAACAACTCCAGGTTTCGCACATCATTAATGAAATACATTTCCTGGCTCTCAAAAATATCCAGGTATTTTTTTAAGGCTGCATCGTATTTGCTCATCGTGATAACGTTTAAAATCGTAATTAAAATAACACGGCTTTCGTGAATCATCACATGATGAAAATACACATTCAGAATGATATTCATCATATCTAAAATGATCGCCAGTCAGTAACTTGGTAACACAGCGGAAGGAAAAGTAAAAAGGGCAAACTGCACAGTATGAAAAAGATATTGCCAGGCCATAGTTTTCCAATCGGGTCAACGATCAGTAAAGAAGGCGTCAATTTCTGCCTGTTCTCAAAAAATGCATTGGGTGTTGATCTTTTGTTGTTTGATCATGCCGAAGCCATCGCTCCTGCACAGGTCATTCCATTGGATCCACGTAAAAACAAAACCTATCATTACTGGCATGTGTTCATTCATGGTCTTAAAGCAGGACAGCTTTATGGTTACCGGATAAATGGCCCGCATGATCATGACCGCGGACATCACTTTGATCCCGATCTGATATTGCTTGATCCATACGCCAAAGCGGTGGCTATGCCGAAGGAGAAAAATATTAAATCCACCACAAAGACCGGGGTCATTATAACACCCTCCATGAAAAGCGTAGTGTGTGATTTATCGCTCTACAACTGGGAAAATGACCAGCACCCGAGAAGAGAATTTGCGCAGACCGTGATTTATGAGATGCACGTTGCCGGTTTTACGAAGAATCCCAACTCAGGTGTATCCCCTGAAAAACGTGGCACCTATGCCGGCCTGATCGAAAAAATTCCCTACCTCGTTGAGCTCGGTATCACTGCAGTTGAATTGCTCCCGGTTTTTCTTTTTGATAATCGTTCTGCGCATGATGGCATAGGCAATTACTGGGGATATAATCCGGTCTCTTTCTTTGCCGTTCACCAGGGTTACTGCAGTTGTGATGAACCAATAAAAGCACTGGATGAATTCCGTGACATGGTGAAGGCATTACACCAGGCGGGTATTGAAGTAATTCTCGATGTCGTTTACAACCATACCAGTGAAGGTGGTGAAGGCGGTCCAACCTATTCGTTCAAAGGAATTGACAACAGCATTTACTACATACTCGAAGATGACAAATCACACTATGCCAACTACTCAGGATGTGGCAATACACTAAATGCCAATCAGCCCATCGTTCGCAGAATGATTATTGATAGTCTGCACTTCTGGGTGAAACAAATGCACGTGGATGGTTTCCGTTTTGATTTAGCTTCTATTCTTTCACGTGATGAAAAAGGAGGGGTGATTGAAAACGCTCCGATATTATGGGACATCGAATCTGATCCGGTGCTGGCCGGTACCAAACTGATTGCTGAAGCGTGGGATGCTGCCGGACTTTACCAGGTGGGCAATTTCATTGGCGACAGTTGGAAAGAATGGAATGGAAAATTCAGGGACGATGTAAGAAGTTTTCTGAAAGGCGACAATGGTGTTGTTACCCGATTCGTTGAACGACTCGTTGGTAGTCCTGATTTGTTTGCGCATCAGGAAAGAGAACCCGAACAGAGCATCAACTTTGTCACCTGTCATGATGGCTTTACACTCAACGACCTGGTATCGTATAACCAAAAACACAATGAAGCCAACGGTGAAGACAACCGCGATGGCAGCAATGACAACCTGAGTTGGAATGGTGGTGCGGAAGGTCCATCGAATGATCCTGACATTGAAGCCTGGCGCAAGCGACAGATCAAAAACTTTTTAACGGTTACCCTTCTTTCTGTGGGCGCTCCCATGATCCTGATGGGCGATGAAGTGAGAAGGACGCAATTGGGTAACAACAATGCGTATTGCCAGGATAATGAAATCAGCTGGTTTGACTGGAGTCTTCTGAAGAAGAATAACGAAATGTTCAGGTTTGTGAAAATCCTGCTAAAGCACCGACTTAAACGCGATGTAGCACAGAATCAATATGCAATGAGTTTGCGGGAGTTGCTGGACAAGCGTCTCATCAGCTGGCATGGGGTCAAGTTGAATGAACCGGATTGGTCTGAACAATCACACAGCATTGCCTTTACCGTTCAATCGCTCAGTGGTAACATGGCTATGCATTTTATGATTAACGCCTATTCTGAAACACTTACCTTTGAATTACCCAAACTAAGTTCAGATCCAAAACACCAATGGAAACGATGGATCGACACAAACTTTGAATCTCCGGAGGACATTCAGGATTGGATGGCTGCACCGTTGGTGAGCATTGAGTTCTATACCACACAGCCCTATTCGGTTGTGGTCTTGATTACTTAAAGAAGTGACTCATCGGCACTCCTGACATTGCAGCCAGACTATGTGAGTGAGACTGATCACTTAACTATTTTTATTCAGAACTTTTTTCGTCAGCAGACAGATTATAAAGTTCGTAGAAGCTCTCATTTATTTTGCTTTCGCAAAAGTCAATTTTGCCATGTATCTGATTAATTGAGGCGCCTGACTTAGTACCCCCTATTTCGTCATACGCTTTAGCTGTTGGTTAACAAACTTAACAACCTCGTTACAGGGAATAGTTTGATATTGGCGAAGAAATAGTTTTAAACGAAGTGATGTTGAGTAAATCAGCAATGAAAATGAAAATGAAAACACAAACTGCATGACGAAGATTACAAGTATGGATGACCAAAGTCCTGTTTCAGATATTTATTTTGACACATATTTAGCAGAGATTAAAATCCCGATGAGCATGCCAGCATTTAAATAGTTTATGGACTGTGTCTTGTCAGGTACTGGAAATCATAGAAAATAATTTAAATTAAGGAACCTGATCATCCACAAAAATAGTTACCGATGAGAACACCAAAATATCCATCCTTATATCAAATCAACACCCGCGTATGGCTCACCGATTTATCAGAAGAACTTGGAAGACCTGCTACACTGGATGACATACCTGATAGTGAACTCAACCGCTTTGCTGATATGGGCTTCAGCTGGATCTGGTTATTGAGCGTGTGGACAACCGGACCGCTCGGTCAAAAAGTTTCGCGTGAAAACCCGGAATGGCGGCACGATTTCGAACAGACTTTACCCAACCTGAAGGAGGAAGATATCGGTGGCTCTGGGTTTGCCATTGCCGATTACAAAGTGCATCCCGATCTTGGTGGCGATGCTGCGTTGAAGAGACTTCGCGCAAGACTAAAAAAATACGGACTTAAACTCATGCTCGATTTTGTTCCCAATCACTTAGGTCCCGATCATCCATGGGTGCAGCTACATACCGAATATTTTATTTCAGGAACAGAAGACAACCTCACACAATCCCCACAGAATTACACCCGCGTAAAATGGAACAACGGTGATTTGATCTTCGCCTATGGCCGCGACCCATACTTTTCGGGATGGCCTGATACCGTGCAACTCGATTACAGTAATCCCGCAACGGTGGATGCCATGACTAAAGAACTCATACGCATCTCCAGTCAGTGTGATGGTGTGCGATGTGATATGGCCATGCTTATTCTGCCCGATATATTTGAAAGAACCTGGGGCCGCAAAGCGCAATCCTTCTGGCCTGAGGCAACAAAGGCAGTGCGTGAAAAGCATCCTGGCTTTTGCTTCATGGCCGAAGTGTACTGGGATATGGAGTGGACACTTCAGCAACAGGGCTTTGATTACACCTATGATAAACGATTATATGATCGTTTGCGTGAAGGCCACGTTCCGTCTATACGCGGGCATTTTCATGCTGGTCTTGGTTACCAGGATAAACTGGCCCGCTTTCTGGAAAATCATGATGAACCCCGGGCGGCTGATACGTTCTATCCGGATCAGCATAAAGCAGCCGCTGTCATCACGTTTTTGTCACCGGGTTTGCGGTTCTTTCACCAGGGACAATTTGAAGGAAGGATGAAAAGAATTTCCCCGCACCTGATACGCGCACCGCATGAGTCACTGAATACTGATCTGCAGGGATTTTATGCATCGCTGCTTTCCGTATTAAATCTACCATTAGTTTGGGGTGGTGTGTGGAATCTTCTTTCATGCGCTCCTGCCTGGGAAGGTAATGGCTCATATGATTCATTCATTGCGTTTGGCTGGCGCGGCACCGATGGCGAAAAGATGGTGGTGGTGGTGAACTACAAACCGCATTCCTCACAGTGCTATCTGCCTCTGACCTTCATCGATCTCAACGGATCAACCTGGAGACTACAAGATTTATTGAGTGAAGCCAGTTACGATCGTGATGGTGATGATTTGCATTTTGGCGGGCTTTATCTGGATATGAAACCATGGCAGTATCATGCCTTCGAAATGAAGAAAATATATACTATGAGGAAGTAAACCGGGAGGTGTTAAAGGCTGACTGGTATTGCTTGCACGACCAAAACCTGAAAACATATGGAAGCAAATATAAAATTACCAAAAAAGGAAACACCCAAAAAAGAGCGACTCTATAAAACATCAAAAGTCCTCAAGAGAACACTGAGGATTGCTTATCCGGCTGGCAACGGCCTTATGGTATTGCGCACCGAACAAGACTGGGAAAAAGATATTCTTCCTGTGTCAATTAGCAAAGATGGAAATACATCCACCTTCGAGTTAAAGGCCGATCAACCATTTATCTATTTTAAACCTTGCCTGATTGGAAATGATGGTGCGTTTCACTGGTCACCGGGAGCCAACAAATTACTGTTGATGGAAGAAAAAGACCAGCGGATAATGTATCCTCATTTTTTTTCTCCAGTAAAAGGACGGTTCTCTGATCTGATTGAATTCCATTCGCAAATTCTGGGGCGCATGCATTCCCTCCGGGTGTACCTGCCACCGGGCTATGAAGAAAACACGTTGGCTACCTACCCTGTGGCATTCATGCAGGATGGTCAGAATCTGTTTTTTCCTGAAGAGGCTTTTATGGGTCAGACCTGGGATATCGATGAGACCAGCCATACACTTCGCTCCATGAGTGCCATAGAAGACTTTATTATTGTTGGTATAAAATCAGGTGACCGCATGAAAGAATATACTTCGCCAGGCTATGTGGATTATGCCCGTTCACTGGCCGAAGAGATTGTGCCGATGGCTCAAAGCAAATTGCGCATTGGAAATCACAGACGCTATCGTTCGGTGTGGGGTTCTTCGCTCGGTGGGGTTGTCTCCTTTTACACCGTGTGGCAGCATCCTGAAGTATTTGGTGTAGCCGTTTGTATGTCAAGTACCTTCTCTCATAAGGATGATCTTATCGAACGCGTTCTGAACGAGCCAAAACGCGATGTGGCTTTTTATCTCGACAGTGGATGGCCTGAAGATAACTATGAAGTAACGATGGCAATGGCAATGGCACTGGCTTCGCGCGGATGGAAATACGGTTTCAATCTTTTACATCTGTGTTTTCCCTATGCCGTGCATAGTGAAAACGCATGGGGAATGAGATTGCATCTTCCCATGCAGTTTCTCAATGGAGCGGTTGCGCGCGCTGCCCGGGTAGGTGCTGAAGTATTAGGTGATAACCCTTAAACTGGTAATGAATGAAATGAGCCACAATCTGGTCTTTGACAACACATACCACCTGTATACCGTCTTAATAAAAGTCAGAAATTTTGGTTTTATTGAATCAGAAAATTAACATCTCATAACCATGCATGACTATCCGGTAATTGTTTTCACTGCCCTGCTGATTCTGGGTTATGGAATCTTCTCAAAATTATCAGAGAAGTCGATCATCAGTGCACCCATGGTGTTTGTCACGGTAGGTGTAATCGTCAGTTTCCTGGTAGGTGAAAAGTGGAAAGAAGGCATTACTGCCAGATGGGTTGAGCCGATTGCACAGATAACCCTTATTCTCGTTTTGTTTATTGACGCTTCCACGTTAGATCTCAAGGCTCTTCTTAAAGACAGGCGCTTACCCATGCGATTGCTTTTTATTGGTTTGCCTATCACGATGGTACTCGGTGTGTTACTGGCAATTCCCCTGTTTCCAGGCATTGACCTCTGGCCCCTGATCATGATGGCAATTATACTTTCACCAACGGATGCCGCACTTGGTTTAGCCGTAGTGACCAGTGAAATTGTTCCCTTAAGAATCCGACAGGCGATTAATGTTGAAAGCGGTCTTAATGATGGAATCGCCTTTCCGCCACTCTTGATATGCCTTGCCGTTCTCGCAGGAGATTCAACCGGAGAATCAGGATTTTCCTATTGGGGAATCTTTATTTTGAAACAATTTGTATACGGACCATTGATTGGTGGTTTAGTGGGATGGATAGGCGGCTACTTAGTTGACATATCCTCAAAACGAGGATGGATGAACCACACGTATCAGCGACTGGCTTCAATTGCCATTGCGATACTCGCCTATTCACTCGCTGAGATGTTTCATGGCAATGGATTTATCGCAGCATTCTTTGCCGGCATGTTACTGGGCACGCGCACCGAATCAATACGTGAACGCATTCATGAATTTGGCGAGGCTGAAAGTCAGGCACTGATTCTTTTTATTTTCCTTTTATTCGGGATGATTCTGGTTCCATTTTCTTTTCCGTACTGGGATACTTCAGCTGTCATCTATGCGGTATTGAGTCTTACCATTATCCGGATGCTCCCTGTGGCAATTAGTTTACTGGGAACTGAGTTAGGCTGGGGAACCATCGGTTTTATCGGTTGGTTTGGCCCTCGTGGTATTGCATCGGTACTCTATCTCTTAATGGTGGTGATAGAGCTGGGCAGGGATGGTTATGAACAAATTTATGCTGTGATTACGCTCACTGTTTTGCTTAGTATTTTTCTGCACGGCATCACAGCCATCCCATTTTCAAAATTCTTTCATGAGAAAAAGTAGTGTAACAGTATAAAATAGCCAGTGGCACATAACAATGTAAACCTATTTTAAAATCGGGGGAATTTTCACACGAATGTATAACCCCGTAATGATCATTGTTTGGGTGCTGCTGATTTCGTAGATTGAACAAACGTTTACAGATCATTTTTAAATAAAAAACCATGATAGATAAAACATCCAGCAAACTTGCAGACCTGAGCAAGTTGAGCAAAAAAGAGCTGATCAAGCGCGCCAAAACATTTTCCAAAAGATATTGTGTTGGTGACGGAAAAAAATTCAAACTGAAAGACTATAAGACCAAGCCACATTATGATCTTGGCCCGGAAGACAAGCCATTGGTGAAGCAAGCCTTGCAATTAGGTGTGGATGCATTATCAGCATTACAAGACATTCTGTATGCACAGGACAAATGGTCGCTGCTGGTAATTTTCCAGGCGATGGACGCAGCCGGTAAAGACGGAGCCATCAAACACGTAATGTCGGGTATCAATCCACAAGGCTGCCAGGTGTCTTCTTTCAAAGCACCAAGTTCTGAAGACCTTGACCACGATTTCCTGTGGCGCTGTCAGAAACATTTACCTGAGCGTGGCCGCATCGGCATTTTCAACCGGTCTTATTATGAAGAAGTACTGGTGGTGCGGGTACATGAAAAGATTTTGCAATCACAAAAACTTCCAGAAGAACTGGTGACCAAAGATATCTGGGAAGATCGGTTTAAGGATATCCGGAATTTTGAAAAATACCTGCACCGCAATGGTACCATTGTTATCAAAATATTTCTGAATGTATCAAAAGATGAACAAAGAAAGAGGTTCATAGAGCGGGTGGACGATCCGGATAAAAACTGGAAGTTCAGTGCAGCCGATGCACGTGAACGAGGCTACTGGAAAGATTATATGGGTGCTTATGAGGACATGATAAAAAATACTTCCACAGAAGATGCCCCATGGTATGTGGTACCTGCCGATAATAAATCCTATGCACGCATTGCTGTAGCATCAGCCATCATTCACGCACTGGATCAAATGGATCTGGAGTATCCAAAAGTGAGCAAAGAAAAAATCGCAGAACTTCAGGAGATTAAAAAAGCATTGCTGGCAGAAAAGAAGTAAGGTTGTTGGTCGTGGTGGTTTAATCTGCCACGACCACTACTTATTGTATACTAATTATTTTATTCCGGATCACATTCACCTTTTCACGAAGCTCCTTAAGCTTAGAATCGTTCACTGTAACACTGCGATACACAACAATCAATTCTCTCAGCGCATTATCAAAGAAAGGATAATTAGGATTTCTATTCGGATCTAATGGATCGCTATTGGCGCGGACAAAATTATAGATCACCTCAAATTTTCCACGTTGTTCAAAAATATATTCCCGCAACACATTCTGTGATTGAATTTGCTGATCGGTGAGCACTTCAGGAAACGATTCAAGCGTTGATAATACGAGGTGAAGATTTTCGATCTGGTATCCTGCCATGGCAATACCTGCCAGACGCTCACGATCTGTACCCTGAAGTCCCAACGTTGATTGCTCAAACAGTTGATTTACTACTGACTTGACCGAATCATTTTGCTCCATATTTGTCTGATAGCGATTCATCAGAAATTCAAGTATACCTTTTTCAATGCGTATGACTTTGCTCAACTCATACAACGCTTCAAAATATTTTTTTGATGAGGCGCTTTGCTTAAACATCACACAATAGTTCAAGTCTGAAATATAAATACCCAGGTTGGCAGCTGCCTTTACATCGTTAACGGTGTATCGATAAAAATGTGCCGGATCATTCAACATGGTTGAATCAAATCCCATAAGCCCTGGAATAACCTTGGTGACTGCCTCTGATGGATTTTTGAGGCTGGTAAAGAAGTTTTCTCTTTCCAGGGCAAAGGCTGCCGATTCTGAGTTAGAACCGGATTCACTCGCTGGCTTACGTTCACATGAAATAATAAACGTGGCCAGAAAAAAAAGTAATAGTATTGATTTCATTGAAGAGACCATTAATTATGTTGCACCTTTAATCGTTTGAATATGAGTGTTACAGCCGATCGAACATCAGCCTCTACATCACTCTTAGCAGTCATCTTCTTTTTTGCCCAGCCTCCCCAGAGCGGCACCCGGGTTTTTGTATCCAGCATATCGATGTAAATCATTCCTTCCTCATACGCATGATGACTGCTGCGACCCACACCAACCGGTGTATAAGTAGCCGCCCCCGATAATAGCCCATGCCATCATAGCCATATCCCGTGTTAACATTACCCTGACTGTAAGACACGCTTCTTTTCCACACCCGAATTGAAAACAAAAATGGCATCCGGCTTTAAGGTGTCAAGCACAAATCCCTTTTTAAGGAGTTCTTCATTGGCTAATTTTGATCAACCCGGCATATACTTTTTTTGTTTCTTTATGCAGTTGCCTGATTGGGGTCGCCATCGCCTGGCTTGCCCCACGCATAGGTTTTATATTTTTTCAAGATCTACTCCTTTTGACATGATTGGAGTCAATTTGAATACCTCCACAGGATACCAACATGAAAGCGAGTAATAGAACGGTGCCGTTTAATTTTGATCATAAAGTTGATTACATCGATCAAGATTTATTGCGATTTAGTCAAAAACTGTTGATAGTCATTCTTCTGTTATCAGGAATGTTATAACTTTAATCAGACAGATCCAATTTCTCAAATTCATTATGCCTGGTGTTGGATTTTCTTGAACGTGAAATAAAAAAATTGTGATCTGATTAAAACTGAAATTTACAAACTGACTTACTCCTGAATTTATGTCAACCGAATCAACTGAGAAACCGGGATTTAAACACAATCCGGTTATTCATTACACGCTCCAGTTACTTGCGCTGGGTCTTTTACTGTTGGCCTGTTATTATATCCTGCACCTTTCATCACGTTACTGGTCTGGGCAAGCGTGCTGGCAATCACACTCTATCCATTGCATAAAAGAATCGCAAGCCGGTTACGCGGACGAAACGGTTGGGCAGCATCGATCATTACTTTGCTTATGCTTACCATTCTCATTGCACCTGCTGTCTGGCTACTCTTATCAACTGTAAAAGAAGTCAGAGAACTTGCTGAGTTGTATCGCGCAGGTCAATTCAACATTCCGCCACCACCTGATAATGTAAAGGGATGGCCACTGATCGGCAATAAAGTATTTGATCTCTGGGCAGCTGCAAATTCAAACCTGACCGCCCTGGTTGTTGAACATACCGACCAGGTAAAAATTGTTTCTCTTAAATTCCTGGATCTTCTCGCCAGCACCGGCAAAGGTATTTTGCTGTTCACACTCGCAGTTGTTGCCAGCGGAGTTTTGCTTGCCTATGCGAAGCCTTCCGGTGAATTCGTGAAATCATTATTCGTTAAACTTCTTGGCAACATGGGTGCTGAAATGACTGGGTTGGCGGAAGTCACCGTTCGCAATGTGGCGAAAGGAATTCTGGGTGTTGCTTTTATTCAGTCCATGCTGGCGGGAATTGGCTTTGTGCTGGCGGGAATTCCACTGGCCGGATTGTGGACCGTTGTGTGTCTTGTACTCGCCATTGTTCAACTGGGACTCCTGCCTGTTTCTGTGGGGGTTATTATTTATATATGGGGTCATGGAAGTACACTCACCGCAGTGTTGTTAACGGTATGGATGATATTTGTTGGAGTAATTGACAACGTGCTTAAACCCATCATGCTGGGTAAAGGCGCCCCTGTGCCCATGCTGGTTGTTTTCCTCGGAGCCATTGGCGGATTTATGAGTACCGGATTTATTGGTTTATTTACGGGTGCGATTATTCTTTCAGTAGGATATAAACTATTGCAAGGATGGCTTAACTCTGCCAGGGAAGCAACTGAAGAGCAAGCGTAATCATTTCTTTTTAAATCATGATTAAGCAACTGGCAAGAAGTTGATTCACTACTTGTGCTTAAAACATTTCACCCAGATTGACCCATACACTCCAGAAGTTTTCGCTGAAACCAACATCAAGTGCGATGTTTGCATTGGAATACTTATTCAGCTTTGCCCGAATGCCGAACCCGGCTCCAACTTTCCAGGTTTTAAATTGTTGCGTTTGAAATTCTGAAGCCGAGGCTACATTCATAAATGCGACCACGCCAAACAATCCGTTTTGCGTAACCTGATAACGTTGTTCAACTTCTCCGTAGAGCATGGCATTGGATCGGTATCGGCCGGATTGAAAACCACGACTGGCAATGCCTGATGCCGGTGCCCAGTTGGTGGCTGGCAAGTGAAGGTAGGGGGCATTACCGGCAAGCATTGTCCAGTAATAACTGCGAATGGCAAATATCGATCTCGCGGTAGCCAAGCGGAAAATATTTCCGGCCATCAATAAACAGCGTTTGATAATTTTGATCGCTGCCCAGCGAAGTTGTGTTGACCCGCCAACTGGCCAGAAAATAAGCTCCCTTAGGTGGATTGATGGCATTGTATCGGCCATCATAGGCAAGATTGAACGTTACCCCAGACGAAACAGCAGGATCCGTAGAGTCAAGTAGATACCGGTCAAGATGTCCTTCTACAATAAATTCACTTTCTTCAATATTGTAATTGTAATCCAATGAATACCCAATGCCTGCAAACCAGTTGGGGGCAATTTTCCGTAATGCATTCTGATAGATTCTGATGAAGTCAGTATTAATTAATGTTTCTTCAATCTCTTTAGTATTGCCACCAAGCCCCCAGGTAGATTGTGGAAACCGCGCGATACGATAGTCGCCAAGAAAATTCCATTTGTTATTATTTAGCCAGAGGTTGGGACGTAAGTAAGCACCATACCGCCCTGCAAAGTCAGTGAAGGGAATCAAATAGATGTTCGAAAGATTGGTGTACTCGGGGTTGCCCAGAAAAAAGGCAGCGTTGATTGATGTGATCACGGTTCTTCCGCCCCCGGGTGTACTGACGGGAGCTGGAAATAAAGAGAACTGCACTTTTTTGTTGGAGCGGTGCGGATTCTCTTTCTCAAATTTCTTTCTGCCAAGTACAACATCCACGAGGTCGACCTGTGTTGAATCAACAGATTGCGATAACACATAACAGGCGGGGGAGATCAATAAGATTAAAAATAGAAATAGCCTTGGCATGAATCAGATTGGTACAAAAGAACGAAGGCCAGCTTAAAGAAAAAAAACAGATTTAAACAAGGTAACCCAATCCTTCAACTCAATCTCCAGAAAATCATCTCATTGGGTTGGTTTCAAGGTATATGATTTTGCTTTAATCTTCTTCAGTACAATTAAATTTTAATTTGTGATTTTAGTCATGTCTTCAAACTATCTCTTCTGCTAAATTTGTGTATGCAAACTACCGAAGAGAAACGTGAACATGTCGTGTTCACCTACGATGAGAATTCCCTTAAATCGAAATTAGCTGATTGTATTGTCCGTCATGTGTCTGCAGATTCATGGCACTGGCTGAAAGAGAAAGCTTCTCTGATCAGCAAGAATGAGAACATTCAGAATCTGATGGTTGCTTTTGCCGCTACTACCCGCAAAACAGGAAAGGAGCCGGTGGTTTTATCAGAAGCAGAAATCAATGAGATTCAACGAATCCGTCCATACCTGAATATCCAGCACTGGGCAATCGATCGCCTGTGCCGGGTCTGGCTTTTAATGCATGTGAGTCCTGCCAGTGCTGAAGAATATGTGAGAACGATTGAACGATTATTCCCCACGGCAGAAATGAGTGAACAAGTCGCCTTATACTCTGCTTTGCCCGTGCTTGCTTTTCCATCCCGCTGGCGCGATCGTTGTGCCGAAGGTATTCGCAGCAATATTGGCGATGTGCTCGAATCGATCATGTGCCATAACCCTTATCCCTCTGAAAACCTGGATGAGCCTGCCTGGAACCAATTGGTGCTAAAAGCCATCTTCACAGAAAAACCCATTAACAAAATCATAAATCTTGAAGAACGTGCCAATCAAAAACTGGCAGATACCTTGTCGGACTATGCCCATGAACGATGGGCGGCACATCGCACGGTAAATCCCCTGCTATGGCGGTGCACAAGTAAGTTTATAAACGAAAAAATATTTCCTGATATCATGCGCATTGCATTATCCGAACAGGCAACAGAACGTGAAGCCGGAGCATTGGTATGCGCACAGAGTATGTATGCTCCGGCCCGTGAGCTGATTGAAAAAAACAAAGAACTCCAGGCCATTCTGAAAAGCGGCATGACCTGGGATGCCCTCGGTAAAAAACTGGAAGGAAATTCCTGAGAATCGTTCATCTTTGACAGTCTTTAGAATAGAATTTTAAAAGAAAAAAATATGTGTTGCAGTCAAGACCTGACCGAAAAAGATCTCCAGCCCCGTGTGGAGGTTCCGATGTATCTCGAAACCATTAAAGGGATGAAATTCTTTGATCCCCACGTTCACATGACATCACGCACCACCGATGACTATCAGGCCATGGCCGATGCCGGTGTCGTAGGACTTATCGAACCCGCTTTCTGGCTGGGGCAACCAAGAACAGGCGTGGCTACATTCCAGGATTATTACAGCAGTCTTATCGGATGGGAGCGTTTCCGGTCATCACAATTCGGCATCAAACATTATTGCACCATTGGGCTCAATTCGCGCGAAGCCAACAATGAAGCGCTGGCAGAACAGGTGATGGAAATACTACCACTCTTCATTTACAAAGAAGGTGTAGTTGGTGTAGGTGAAATTGGTTTCGATGATCAGACCGCTGCAGAAGAAAAATATTACCGGCTTCAATTGCTCCTCGCCAAGGAAGCTGCTCTGCCTGTGCAGATCCATACACCGCATCGTGATAAAAAACGCGGCACACAACGCAGCATGGACATCGCCCTGGAATGTGGGCTCGAACCTGGTTTTGTCATCATTGATCATAACAATGAAGAAACGGTGGAGGAAGTATTGGACCGCGGATTCTGGGCTGCCTTTACCATTTATCCTTTTACCAAAATGGGTAATGAGCGAATGGTGGAAGTGGTGAAGAAATATGGCGCAGAACGCATCATGATCAACTCTGCTGCCGACTGGGGAATCAGCGATCCGCTGGCCGTGCCTAAAACAGCCGCACTGATGAAGCAACATGGAATATCAGACGAAACCATCCATCTCGTTACCTATAAAAATGCCATTACTGCATTTGGTCAGAGTGGACAACTTCATGAAGCTGATTTTGCTGCTGTTCAACAGGTAGATCAGACTCTTAAATTCCAGGGTAACACAATTTTACGAGGCGGTCAGGCACCCCGCATCAACAAAGATTCTCTGATTATCCGCTAAGCGTGAAAAAAATTATCGGATTTCTCAGGCTCACAAGGCCCGCCAATATTGTTACGGCCATTTCTGATATCCTCGCAGGCGCTTCTGTTGCCGGATATGTGGGAGGCATGCTCGAACTCCCTGCTGTTCTTTTACTCATCGTGGCCACGATTGGTTTATATGGTGGCGGAGTTGTTTTCAATGATGTTTTTGATGCGGCACTGGACCGTATTGAACGACCGGAAAGACCCATACCAAGTGGATTAATCTCTGAAAAAGAAGGAACCTTGCTCGGAGCGTTTTTATTAATCGCGGGGATAGCTGCTGCTTTTGTAGTTTCAATTTATCCGGCAGGAATTATCGCAGTTGCGGTTGCCATCGGAGCTCTTGTCTACGATAAATGGGGTAAGCATCACGCGGTTATCGGCCCACTTAACATGGGCACTTGCCGTGGATTAAATCTGTTGCTGGGAATGAGCCTGGTGCCAGACGTGTTATATCAATATGGATATTTAGCTATCGTCCCGATTATCTACATCGCTGCCATCACCATGATCAGCCGTGGAGAAGTGCACGGTGGAAAAAGTAACATCATGCTCTTTGCCGCTTTTCTGTATCTGGTGGTCAATGCTTCGATCTTGTTCGTGTCTTATAAGAATGGCCAATTTACCTACGCGATTATTTTTGTTCTTATCCACGCCATCCTCATCTATCCCCCACTGCTGAGAGCGGTTCGTGAACCTGTGGGAAAGAATATCGGGAAAGCAGTAAAGGCAGGCGTCATCGCGTTGATTGTGATGAATGCTGGCTGGGCAGCAGCCTTTGGTGCCCTGTATCTGGCACTGGCGATCATACTGCTGTTACCTGTATCCATACTGCTGGCAAGATTATTTGCCGTGACCTGACCTGTCATGTAATATATCAATCATCTATATGGGTCTCCTGCATGAGACAATCCATTTCCCTCAGTGATATTTAACAACAAATAATTACACAGGTTGAAAGGGATATTTGCTTTAACTTGGATAAAAAGATCAATCTTCTTTTTTTTATTCAAGCAAGGTTTCTCACAGAAAACGAACAGCGATATTACTTGTGGTAACTGAAAAATACTTCATAAGACATGACACCAAATACCATTAAACCTGCCTCAGCTATTAATCGCAGGGAATTTATTAATAAAGTAAGCCTGGCGGCTGCCACCATAGCCACATCACCACGGTTTGCTTTTGCCGGTGAGCCGGCCTCAGAGAGAAAAATACGGATCGGCATTGTTGGCGGAAGGTTTGGAGCTGGTTTTTATTTTCATGAACATCCCAACTGCACGGTGGAAGCGGTCAGTGATCTTATTCCAGAACGGAGAGAAAATCTCATGAAAGTTTACAAGTGCAGCAAAAGCTATGAATCACTTGACACGCTTTTACCGGATCCAAAAATTGAAGCCGTTTTCATTGCGACTCCGGCTCCCGATCATGCACGCCATGTCATCGCTGCCCTCAATGCCGGTAAACATGTATTGTGTGCTGTTCCTGCCGCATTAACGTTGGAAGAGTGTGCCAGCATAAAGGATACGGTTAGGCGAACCGGTCTTACTTATATGATGGCCGAAACGAGTGTCTTTCACCAGGTGGTTATATCGGCACGGAAATTTTATCGTGAAGGCCGCTTTGGTAATATCTTCAGATCGGAAGCAGCCTATCATCATCCGGGACTTGAGGTATTGTTCTTCGAAAACGGTAAACCTACCTGGCGACATGGGCTCCCTCCGATCATGTATCCAACTCATTGCACGTCCTACTTGATTTCTGTTACAGGTGAGCGCTTAACCGGTGTTAACTGTATTGGCTGGGGTGACGATAGTCCATGGCTCAAAGGCAATCCTTATAACAATCCATTTTGGAACGAGACTGCTTTTTTCAAAACCAATAAGGGTAATGCGTGCAGCATATCAGTATGCTGGAAAGGAGCTTTGATTGGAACTGAAAGAGGAGAATGGCATGGAAGCAAGATGAGTATGTATGGCAAAGACCCAAATGGATTAGGGGAAATAATTGTTCATGCTTCGGAAGAAATCGGTCGTGACGATGCCGGTTTCCAACGGAAGGAGCCACAGCTTGAACATTATAATCAGCCCATGTGGTGGAATACGGATATGTTGCCTAAACCACTGCGACATGATAGCGGCCATGACGGCTCACACACGTTCATCACCCATGAGTTTATTGATGCACTCATCAATAACCGAAGCCCATTAGTGAATATCTATGAAGCCATTGCCTTTACAGCACCGGGCATCGTAGCTCATCAGTCTGCGCTCAAAGGCGGAGAGTATATGCAGATTCCAGGTTTTGATGCCTGATCAGAATTCACTGATCAGCGATGTCCTATTCTGCATACCACACGTTGTATTTAACTTGTAAAAAAATTAAAGCATTTATGGCTCGATCCATTTTCAAAGGTACTCAGAGAAAATTTATTTTATCATGGATATTCCTGTTGACCAGTTATCTGGCAAGTGCTCAAAATGAGCTTGACGTTATCGAGGATAACTGGCTTTATTACAAGAATGCTCCCAACTCACTTTATCAGCATCTTTCAGCGGAAGCTTATGACCTCCTGGAACAACGGACGCAAACAGTATCTAGACATACAATCACTGGCCGATTGGAAGAAAAGACAGGAGTGGATAAAGAAAACGACTCATGGAAGTAATGGGTCCGTTTCCAGAGACGAACCCCGTTAAATGCAAAGATCATCCGTATCATTGGACAAAGGTGATTATAAAGTCAGAGCATATAATTTTCGAATCGCAGCCGGGGTTTTATGTAACGTCCACGTTGTTTTTGCCCAAGTCAATTAAAGGAAACGATAAGGCGCCAGTTATTTTGTATTGCAGTGGCCATGCCGAATGAAGGCTATCGAAGCAAAATCTATCAGCATGTCATCTGAACCTCGTGAGAAAAGGATTTGTCGTTTTTGCAATTGATCCGGTGGGTCAAGGTGAACGCCTTGAATATGTTGATTCTTCTACCGGTAAGTCATCGGTTGGAGGTCCTACCATCGAACATTCCTATCCGGGTGCGCAGGCTTTTATCTCGGGAAGTTCGCAGGCACGGTACATGACCTGGGATGGCATCGGGCAATCGATTATCTGCTGACTCGCAAAGAAGTGGATGGCTACCCGGATAGGAATAACCGGACGATCGGGTGGAGGAACACAAACTGCTTATATCGGGGCCATGGATGACCGGATCAAAGCGCTGCTCCTGAATGTTACATTACCAATTTTACCCGCCTTCTTCAGTCTATCGGACCTCAGGATGCCGAGCAAAATCTTTTTCACGGAATTTTCCGTGGATTGGATGAAGCAGACTTACTTAACTGTAAGGGCACCTAAACCCACGCTTGATGATCACCACTACACGCGATATTTTCAGTATCCAGGGAGCCAGGGAAACGGCCAGGGAAGTGTCTGTGATTTACAAGGCTTATGGTCTGGAAAATAATTTCAGTATGGTGGAGGATGATGCGCCCCATGCAGTCGACCAAAAAAAACAGGGAAGCTATGTATGCTTTTTTTCAACACCATTTAAACAATCCATGGTAAGCTAATAGATGAAGAAGTGGCACTGTTGTGCAGAAGAAATCCAGGTAACTAAAACGGGGCAGGTTTCATCTTCACTTGGCGGAGAAACGGTATTCAGTTTGAACAGGAAGGAATCACAGAAACTGTTAGAGCAATCTTACCGCTTCAAGAAACAGATCTTTCCAATCATGCTACGAAGTTTTAAATGCAGGCCAAAGAACTTGGCCGGATATCGGGAGCCCATCGACCGGATGAAGCACCGGTGTTTACAGGTCGAGTCAACGGGAAGGATATTCCATTGAAAAATATTTTATGAAAGGGGAAGGCGATTATGTTGATTCCTTACCTGTTGATGATGACTCCGCACAAACCAAACAATAAGGTGATTCTTTATTTACATCCATCGGGCAAAGCCGCTGAAGCTTCCGCGGGAGGCGAAATGGAGTGGTTTGTGAAAAATGGGTTTGTTGTGCTGGCTCCGGATTTGATTGGCACGGGCGAAATGGGGTTGAGTGATTTTCAAGGTGACGCGTTTATCGATGGGAAATCCCATAATATCTGGTATAGCGCCATGCTGATTGGAAGAAGCCTGGTAGGAATTCAGGTTGGCGATGTTGCTCGCCTTTTGCGGATGCTCAAGAAAACAAATGAGACCACTGAGATTTATGGAGTTGCCAGGGGAGAAATGACTCCTGTACTGATCCATGCCGCTGCATTTGACCCAACCATCGAAAGGGTGGCGTTGGTTGAACCATTATCTTCATACCGGTCGATGGTGATGAATCGTTTTTACAATTCCGGTTTTATTTATGGCACAGTTCCCGGTTCCCTCCGGGCCTACGATTTGCCCGATTTGCTGGCCAGTCTTGCACCAAGAAAACTATTGTTGGCAGGAATTACAGACAGTCTTGGCAAACAGCCAGTCCGGATATTATCAATGATGATATGGCAATTGTTAAAAATGCGTATCAGATAAGGAACGCCAATGAACAATTTACTATTCTGATTGGTGGACCATCAGAAAAACCAGTAAATCTATTTTCAGAATGGATCAAGTAACTGTGGACTAAAAATATATTAGATGAGTGGCCCATGTGAACCTCACTATTACTGTTAATTTTGACGTCAGTTGAAATTTATCAAGGAAGATTTTTATGGATTTTTTGCAACAATCATTTTCTGTACGGTTCGATTACAAAGTTTATTTCACCACTCACTTATTTAGTCCTTCAAACCCGATACTCCAGGAGTTTTTGAGAATTGAAAAGAAGTCGGACACACCACCGAAGATTTTCTTTGTGCTGGATCAAGGAGTTGTTACCCAACATCCGGATCTGATCAGCCAGATCAAATCTTATTTTCAGCAATTCCCATCGCTGCAATTGATTAAAGAAATGCTGGTGGTGCCTGGTGGTGAGGTTGCAAAAAATAATGAGCAACTATTTCGTGATATCGTTGCCGCAGTAAACACCCATAAGATTGACAGACATTCATACCTCATTGCCATTGGCGGTGGATCGGTACTGGATCTTGCGGGCTATGCCGCTGCCGTGTCGCACCGTGGTATCAGACACATTCGCATTCCCACCACCGTGCTTTCACAAAATGATTCGGGCGTGGGTGTAAAAAATGGTATCAACTATTTCAACAAGAAAAATTTCCTGGGAACATTTGCTCCGCCCGTTGCCGTGTTTAATGACTTTCATTTCCTCACTACGCTGGAGGAAGTAGACTGGCGCTCAGGAATATCAGAAGCTATTAAAGTTGCGTTGATCAAAGATGCACCGTTCTTTCAATGGCTGGTGGAAAATGCCGGGTTGCTTGCCAGACGTGATATGCCGGCTATGCAATACCTCATCAAACGATGCGCTGATCTTCACATGCAACATATTCGTGGAGGCGATCCGTTTGAGATGGGATCGTCACGACCTTTAGACTTTGGCCACTGGAGCGCACATAAACTTGAACAGCTCGCCAGCTTCAACATACGCCATGGCGAAGCCGTTGCCATCGGCATTGCGCTGGACAGTGTGTATTCTCATTTGAGCGGCCGCTTAACCAAAAATGAACTCGATCAGATTCTTAATCTGACTAAAACACTTGGCTTGCCCATTACCCATTCATTACTCGAAGTGAGCAATGACAAAAGTCCACTCATCCAGGGCCTGGAAGAATTTCGCGAACACCTTGGCGGTAAACTCACCATCACACTGTTGAATGGTATCGGTAAAGGCGAAGAAGTTCATGAGATGGACAGTGCGTTGATTCAACAGGCAAGTCAATGGCTGAAAGAAGTTGATAAAAGTTAACCGGGAAGATCAAATTATAAAGTACCGCTATGCATACACCTCATGGATACCTGACCTACTGCACCAACATACACGCAGGAGAAAGCTGGGATGATCATTTTGCTGCATTGAAACAAAATATCCCGGGCATCAAAAAAAGAATCTGTCATGATCAGCCATTTGGTATTGGTTTGAGATTATCGCATCAGGCGAGCCTTCAGCTTCAGGAGAAAGAAGCACTTGATCTCTTCAAAGACTGGCTCAGGCAGGAAGACTGCTACGTGCTTACGATGAACGGATTTCCTTACGGAGGATTTCATCATACCAAAGTGAAAGATCAGGTGCATGCCCCCGACTGGACCACGCCTGAACGGGTTTCCTACACCATTCGGTTGTTCAACATATTAGCGGAGTTACTTCCCGAAAACATGGAAGGTGGAATTTCCACTTCACCCCTGTCGTATAAATACTGGCATAGTGCAGATCAGCAAGAAGCGGTCTTTGAAAAGACGACAAAGAATATTCTCCAGGTAGTTGAACATCTTATAGATATTAAAGAAAAAACAGGCAAAGTACTTCACCTCGACATCGAGCCTGAACCCGATGGCTTGCTGGGAAATGGTCCTGAGTTTTTTGACTGGTATGATCGTTACCTGCTCACCATAGGAAAAACATATTTGCAGCAGAAACGAGGATTTACGGCAACACAATCTGAGCAGTCCATTAAAGACCATCTTCAATTGTGTTACGATGTTTGTCACTTTGCTGTAGGCTATGAAGACCACGCAGCGGTAGTGCAGCAACTTCGCGAGAAGAAAATCAAAGTCGGAAAAATTCAAATCAGCGCGGCCCTCAAGGCAATCATGCCAGATAACCCAACAGATCGTGAACCCGTGGTTCAGGCGTTCCGGCAGTTTAATGAATCTACCTATCTGCATCAGGTTGTTGCACGACAGGCCGATGGTTCATTCAAACAATATCCAGATCTTCCAGAAGCTTTGCGTGATGCTGCCAATACTTCCACAAAAGAATGGCGTTCACATTTTCATGTTCCCTTGTTTGTTCAGGATTATGGATTGTTGAAATCAACCCAGGAAGACATCACGAAAGTGTTGTCCATTCAGCGTGAGCAACCATTTACCAGTCAACTCGAAGTGGAAACGTATACATGGGAAGTATTACCCGATGCATTAAAGGTACCGATCTCAGAATCGATCATCAGGGAAATGGAATGGGTGATCAACAACTTACATTCGAATGACTAAGAAAAAATCCGGTATGCAAAAAACGGTTGTCATTGATATCGTAGGCTTGTCCACCGGCTTGATTGGAGAACACACACCTTTTTTAAATAAATACTCGCAAGAAAGATTTCTACATACGATATCACCGATGTTACCAGCCGTAACAACATCGGTACAGTCCACATATGTCACGGGAAAATGGCCCGCTGAACATGGCATTATCGGCAATGGCTGGTATGACCGCACCGACTGCGAAATCAAATTCTGGAAGCAATCCAATAAACTCGTTCAGGGAGAGAAAATATGGGATCATGCAAAACGCATCGATCCTGAATTCACCTGCTCAAATATGTTCTGGTGGTACAACATGTATTCCACCGCAGATTATTCCGTTACACCACGGCCCAACTACCTGGCCGATGGAAGGAAAATGCCCGACTGTTATTCGCATCCTTCAGCACTGCGCGATGAATTACAAAAAGAACTGGGAACATTTCCGTTGTTTCAATTCTGGGGACCGGGAGCAAACATCAAATCAACACAATGGATTGCCGATGCTGCGGTGATCACCGATAAAAAATACGACCCAACCTTAACATTGATTTATCTTCCTCATCTCGATTATTGTCTTCAGAAATCCGGACAGGATTTCAATACGATAGCGGGTGACCTGAAAGAAATTGATGGTGTAGTTGAACAACTCGTATCGCATTACACAAAAGCGGGCGCACGAATTATTTTACTTTCAGAATATGGTATCACCAACGTAGATCAACCGGTTTACATCAACCGCGTGCTACGCCAGCATGGATGGCTGAACATCCGTGTGGAACGAGGTCTGGAGTTACTCGATGCCGGAGCATCTCAGGCATTTGCTGTGGCCGATCATCAGGTGGCGCATGTATATATCAATGATCCACAGGTTGCATCAAAGGTGAGAAGTGCCATCGAAAAAATTCCAGGCGTTGAACGTGTGCTCGACCGCAATGAGCAGAAGCAATATCATATCGATCACGAGCGGTCGGGTGATCTTGTGGTGATGACCGATGCACGAAGCTGGTTTTGTTATTATTTCTGGATGGACGATAACAAAGCGCCAGACTATGCGCGCGCGGTAGATATTCATAAAAAACCAGGCTATGATCCGGTAGAGATGTTTATGTCTTCGAAATTGCGCGCGGCCTATAAGCTCCTCAGAAAAAAAGCAGCGCTGCGATATGTGATGGATGTTATCCCATTAGATGCTACCCTGATAAAAGGATCGCATGGAGGTATCAACGCACCAGAATCTTTTCATCCCGTGCTGATCACCGATCACAAACTTGCCAGTAAAGACTTGCAACCAACCGATGTGTATGATATCATCTGGCAACAACTTACCGGAAATTGATTTAGCCGGGTATCGGGTAACTTTTTGAATAAACCACTCTTTATCTTCCTAAACCAGGACCAATAAATCCGTTACCCAGATTCAAAATAGGGTGCTTTAAAGGGTTTTTAAATCACTTTCTATTACACATCCGGTCAATTCAACCAGTTTTCCAACTTGGCTTCTGCCTAAACCAACCTATCTTTGCACCTCAAAATTTTAATCACTTTATATGAAATATTTATTCTTGCTTTTGATATCCGTGGTGATGTTCACGGCATGTTCCAAAAATGAGCAGACTGCTGCCGAAGAAGTATTCACCGGTCAGGTGATCCAGTCAGAAAAACAAAAATTTGGCATCGATACCATTACTGCCGAATTAACCAACCCCTGGGGAATAGCTTTCTTACCAGATGGAAGAATCCTGGTAACGGAGCGTGCCGGTGAAATCCGAATTATTAAAGACGGAAAATTAGAGGCAGAAAAAATTGGCAATGTGCCTGCTGTTTTTGCAAATGGTCAGGGAGGATTGATGGACATCAAGTTGCATCCGGATTATGCCACTAATGGCTGGATCTATTTTTCGTTCTCCAAGCCAGGTGAAGGCGGTGGCGGCACGGTTATAGCACGCGCAAAACTGGAAGGCAATAATCTCACCGGCATCGAAGAGTTATTTACCGCCCTGCCTCTGTCAGGTTCTGGTGCTCACTTTGGCTCGCGCATCGTTTTTGATGGCAAGGGTTACATCTTTTTTACTTCTGGAGAACGTGGCACAAAACCAAACGCACAGGACCTCACCAATCATCTTGGCAAAGTTTTACGCCTACATGAAGACGGAAAAGTACCCACCGATAATCCATTTGTAACCACACCTGGCGCAATGCCTGAAATCTGGAGCTACGGCCATCGCAATCCACAAGGACTTGTTTATGACAAAGCCACTGAAACCTTATGGGATGTGGAGCATGGACCCATGGGTGGAGACGAACTGAATAAAGTAGAGAAAGGAAAAAATTACGGCTGGCCTGTAATCACCTACGGTATGAATTATGACAGCACAGCCATCACCGACATCACTGAAAAAGAAGGCATGGAACAACCTGTATTTTACTGGAAGCCTTCTATCGCAACCTGTGGATTAGCGTTAGTTACCAGCGATAAATATCCTGAATGGAAAGGCAACCTGATGGTAGGTGCGTTGGCTAAGATGCATATTGCACGCGTAGAATTAGATGCGCAAGGCAAATTTGTGAAACAGGAAAAGCTTATCGAAAACATGGGTCGCGTTCGTGCTGTTGAACAAAGTCCAGATGGATATCTGTACGTGGCAACCGAAACACCGGGGATGCTCCTCAAGGTGATTCCGGTGAAATAAATAATTTCTGGTATTTGATTTAAGGGGCAGGTGACTGCCCTTTTTTTGTATGACTGTTTTTTTACCAAGTGTAATTGACGGTTTGATTTATTTCAAACATAAAGGAGATTAGTTACTTTTAACTTTGTTACGCTATGAAAGAAATGACCAAAGCATGCCTTAACTGTGATGAAAAATTGCATGGGGATTTTTGCAGCCATTGTGGTCAATCCGCGAAGACCCATCGATTTACATTAAAGCATGTTTTTACACATGATTTCGTTTTTGCCATATTTCATATCAACCGTGGTCTTTTGTTTTCAATTAAAGAATTATTTACTCGACCTGGTAATTCAACAAGAGAATATATCAGCGGTAAAAGGGTAACTCATCTTAATTATTTCACTCTTTTGATAATCGTGCTCCTTGTATTTTCATTGGTAGAACAACTTACACCATTTCATTATGCAGACTTAATAGAAACCAACAAGGAAATTCTTGTGAAGTTTGAAACTCTTTTAAAGAAGCATCCTAAATTTATCTATATAGGAGTCATTCCCATTTATGCGCTGTTCAGTTTTATATTTTTCAAAAGAGCCAGACAGAATTATGCCGAGCATTTTGTGTTGAATACTTTCAAAACTTCAGCCATGATTATCCTAAACATTCTATTTATTTCGTTTGCCTCCTTTATAAAAGATACTTCTATATTAAAAAAAGCTAATGCCGTGCTTTATTGGGTAACATTAGCCTATGGAACCTGGTTTTATTATCAATATTTCACCCCTTTTTACCAGAACAAATTTATGCTGCTGATTAGGGGCGTGCTGTGTGTCTTTTTGCCAGGATTATTATTGTCAGTAGGATTTATTGGCTACTTTATTTTGACTGGTGCCATTCAGCAATAATTAGGATTAGCTAAGCTCTGCACCCTCGGTCTGTGTCTTCTCACACTGAGACCGAAATATTTATATATCCCAAGCGACCATTCCATTAAACTTCCTGATCCCAGTTAACTTTAAATCAAATGTCAAAATTCCATAACTTCATTGTAACCATTTCGCCCCGTATCTGTAAATCCAAACCTTGGTCTGAGTCCTCTCAGACCGAATCACTCAAACATGTTTCAATGTCAACCATACCTGTTCAGGTGAAGAAATATAGTTATAGCCTCGCTAGACATGATACCTGCATGCCTGAATCTTAATCTTAAAATTCTTTAACAAATAGGACTAGACAAAGCGGCCATCCTTCGTACATAAGCCGGGGATAAAGCGGACATAAGGCGGGAATAAAGCGGGGATAGTGCGGGAATAAGGTGAGACTGATCCATTCAACCCAATCCTCGGTCTGTGTCCTCACAGACCGAAATACACAATCATACATCAATATCAACCATACCTGCATAGGTGAAATACAATTATTACCTCACAAGGCATGGCACTGCACACCTGAATCATCTTCTATAAATTCTCTAACTTTCCTTGTAACCATTTTACCCCATCCCGGTAACTAACCCGAAACTTGACAAAAAGTATTGACCTGATGAGCGATGAACAGATCATGGAGGCCGTGAAAAACGGTGATCTACAGAAGGCCTCCTTACTTTTTGACCGGTTCCACAAACGGATTTTTAATTTCCTTGCCCGCATGACGGCCGATCGGGATGTCGCAGAAGACCTCACACAAAATGTCTTTTTACGATTGCTGAAATACCGTCACTCCTACAAACCGGAAATGAAATTCCAGTCGTGGATTTATCAAATGGCCCGCAATGCTTTTTCAGATCACTATCACCAGCAAAAGCAACGAATGCCAGCAAAAATGGAAGTAGAAAAATTAAACGATCACATGCCGGATCTGCCTGATGCGATGGAACAGGAGGAAAATGAGAAGCGGCTGATTCGTGCGTTGGCTCAGCTGCCAGACGATTATCGTGAATTATTAGTCCTCACCCGGTTTCAACATTTGAAATATGAAGAGGTGGCAGGCCATTTAAATATGACCGTGGCGAATGTAAAAGTGAAAGTGCACCGGGCCATCGGCCAATTGAGAGAAAATTATTTTCAACTCGAAAATATCTGAGACATGGATAAGGAAACACTGGAAAGCAAAATCATAGACTACATCGATGGAAAAGGAACCAGGGAAGAGCGTGCAATCATAGAAAGCGAACTGGCTCACAACAAAAAGTCTTATGCGCTTTATGAACAACTGCGCGAAGTCGTCAATACGATTGACAAGGTGAAGCCACTTGAGCCTTCGGGAAAATTAAAAATGGAATTTGAGAAGGCATTGCAAAATGAAATTGCTGCCCGGCAGAAAACCAAAACGATTTTCTTTTCGCCTGTATTCTATCGCGCAGCAGCGGCCGTACTTTTAGTGATGGCCGGAGTTGCCATCGGAAACTGGATCAACAACAATCAACAACACGAAAAAGAACTCGCTGAATTAAAACAACAGGTGGATGAAAACAGGCGCGTGATGATGGCAATGCTTGACAATCAACAGTCGGCAAGTCAGCGTATGACGGGTCTGTCGGTAGCTTACGAAATGGATAAGCCCGATGATGAAGATTGTACACGTGCTGGTGAAGACGATGAATGAAGATCATAATTCGAACGTGCGTCTGGCGGCTATGGAAGCTTTGGGCAAGTTCAGCAATGAGGCAAGTGTGAGGAACGCGTTGATCCAATCCCTGGCTTCCCAAAAAGATCCGGTTGTTCAGATTGCACTCATTCAATTGCTGGTGAAGATGAAAGAGAAAAGCGTGGTGAGGCAACTTGAACAAATGACAAAAGATGCCTCCACCATGAAGGCCGTTAAAGATGAAGCATACTCAGGAATATTGAAACTTTCATAAGTACAGATCTCACTGCAGAGAGAAAAGTAAGAATGAAGTGATAATAGATAAATCTAGACTCGAATTTAAAACTTATAAACATGAAAAAAATATTGATAGCAGCAGCTGTGTGGATCGTTGCCACAACGGCATTGGCACAGGAATTTAAAGTGGCCAGGAGCACCGGAAGACTTGAACTGAATATTGGCCGGGTGAACCGTAGAAGGCTACAATGGAAATGAAATTGTTTTCTCATCCAAAGATCACAGCGAAGGTAAAGATGAACGGGCACAAGGACTTCGCGCCATCAATAGCATGGGACTGGAAGACAACACCGGCCTCGGCATCAACGTTGCGGATAAAGGAAATGTGGTTGAAGTAAATCAGTTGAAGAAAATGAATTCGCCCGATGTAAAAATCATGGTGCCAAAGGGTGTGATCGTTTCCTTCTCCCATGAATCTCAATATGGAGGCACCGCTACGTTCAAAAACATGGAAAACGAAATTGAAATCTCAGCGAACTACAACAGTATTGAGCTGGAAAACGTGACTGGGCCCGTTACAGCCAAAACAGTGTATGGTCATATCGAAGCTGACTTCAGCCAGAATGTAAAAGGACCGATTTCAATTGTTTCCATTTATGGATATGTGGATGTAACGCTGCCGGTTGCTACAAAAGCAAACTTGAAAATGAGCACTTCCTACGGTGAGATTTTAGTGGCACCCGAATTTAAAATTGAAATTGACAAGCAAGGTGACATGGTGCGCTACAGCGACCGCGTGAATGGCAAACTTAATGGAGGCGGCATCAACATCGACTTCCGTTCAGACTACAGCAAAATCTACCTGAGAAAGAAATGAAAGCCGTAGCAGTAATCCTGATAAGTTTATTCACCGGAGTGCTGGCAGCCCAGACTCCGGTGAACAAAAACTACCCGGTATCCAGCAAAGCAAACTATCTCTTTGCGCTTTGATTACCCGGAGTTGATAAAGATAAGCACGTGGGATAAGAATGAAATCTCTGTAACCGGATCTGTAAATATCAATGGTGGTGAAAATGATGATGCTTTCGAACTTCTTCAATCGACTTCAGGCAACACCCTTTACATTGAAAATAAAATCCGCAACCTGAAAGAATTACCTCATCGCATAACCATCATGCGCGATGGTGAAAAAATTACCTTCAAAACAAAAGCCGATTACCAGAAATACTGTGAAGAAAACGGACGTAATTTCAATCAACGCTCCGAAGGTGTGGACATGGATATTTTACTCGAAATAAAAGTACCAAAGAACATGGAAGTAAAACTTGAATCCGTATATGGCATTGTAGAAGTAAAAAATTACACCGGACCACTTACCGTAGAAGCGACCTATGGTGGAGTAGATGTAACTGTGCAGGAGAAAAGCATGGGTGAATTAACTGCGGAAACCAATTACGGTCAGATTTATTCCAATCTCGATTTGAAATTTTCAGGATCTGATTTCGAAGACTTTCACACCTATGTTTCGGCAAAGCCTGGAAGCGGCCCGAAATACAGCTTCGAATCGAAATATGGAAATGTGTACTTGAGAAAAGGACTTTGATAACAAGTGTCCTGCACCCTGAAAGTGTGGGACACTCATCATCACCTTATTCCAGTCTCTTATGAAAAAACAATTCATAGTCTGGCAGCAATTCCGGGTGGGCAATTTTCACCAGATCTTTCAATATCAAATCAGGGCGCAGATAACCCAGCTCCAGAAATTCACTTCCACCCTTCGCTCCCTTTCGTGCATTGTATGAATAAACTTGCTTTTGCAGGAACGGCTTAAACAAACCATAGCGGGATTCAGTCGCTTCTATTTCCTGCAGGGAACTAAATGAGCCAACGCCAATCCAAAGGTCAGCGTCCTTTGCTTTTGCATATACCGATTCAAAACTCAGTTCCAGAAATCCATTGGAGTCCGTATCCTTCCATAGATAATCCATGCCGGCATCTTTAAATAGATCGAGCTGCATAATTTTTTCCGGCAGGCATAAACCACGCATCTCCATAAACAATGCCACTCAATACGGTCGGTTGCTGTGCGGCCTTCATCACCAGCGCCTGTGTTGTCAGATACTCCTTTTCAATAAAAGCAAACACCGAATCGGCTTCTCGCTCCTTGTTATAAAACAACGCCACAAACTTAATCCACTCGGCTCTTCCCAACGGATGTTTCTCGAGGTATTCGGCATTGGTCACCACAGGAATTCCAAGTTCCTGTATTTTTTTCTGCTGACCAAGGTCATTACCCATCGTATATCCCATCACCAGTTCAGGATGCAAGGAATATAGTAACTCAATATTCATTCCCTTATCAATTCCAAGATCAGTGACATTGCCATCATCAATACGTTTTCTCATTACTTCTGAACTGATATAATCTGTGGTAGGGAATCCGATGAGTGAGTTTGTCTCACCAATATAATCCAGCAATGGAATGTGCGTGGTAGAGGTGCATACGATCTTTTTGATGGGAGTACGAATCACCTGAGTCTTCTCATCATGGACAGGAACATCCTCACCAGCTGGCACCAGTAGGTATTGATATCCTTCTGTTGCACCAGGGTATGGATAGTTGACGGTTACGTATTTCACATTTCCTTCATGACGCACGGTAAAACCTTCAGCATATTTCAAAGTGTCAAGAGGCAACACTTGCGGATTCATTTTCTGGCGTGTTGTGCATGCAAAGGAAAGGAGGATCAACGCGAAAGCGGGAAGAGTTAAAATCTTATAGTTGTAGTTGACAATTAAATTCATGGCTGCAAGATTAATAAATTAATTATGTTTGCATCCGTATTGCGGTCCCCGATTTTACTTCGGGGTTAAAAGGGAACCCCGTTAAAACCGGGGGCTGTTCCCGCAACTGTAATTCCGGTTCTGCTTATGCAGAAATTTTTTGTTCACAGGCCATTGTGTCGCGAAACGCGCCATGAGAAGGCGAATAAAAATCGGAAGAGCCAGGAGACCTGCCATAATACACATTTGTTTCAGTGCTTCGGGTAAAAAGCGACTGTGAATCTATTGGTTATTGTGATTGCCTTTGGCAATCGCAGGACATCACTGTTTCATTTCAGCCTTTTACTCTTTTTTCAAAATGTAAACTTTTTCAAAAATGAAAAAAGAGGGAAAAGTATGGGCAATCACGTTAAGTGTCCTCTGGTTGTTGGCTCCAGATCAAATCATTGCACAACAAGACTCGCTGGCGGTTAGGCAACTTCAGGAGGTAGTCATTACGGCTACCAAATTTCCGAAGAATCAAAGTGAAACCGGAAAAGTACTCACCATTATTGATGAAGACATTCTAAAACGTAGCGCGGGAAAAGACATTGCACAGTTGCTCAATGAACAGGTAGGCATGGCGGTAAGTGGTGCAAACAGCAACACCGGAAAAGACAAATCGGTTTATCTGCGGGGTGCTAAGAATGAATACACATTAATTTTACTCGATGGTGTTCCGCTCAATGATCCTTCTGGAATTTCAGGTGGCGCGTATGACCTGAGGCTGATCTCGCTGGACCAGGTGGAACGAATTGAAATTTTAAAAGGAAGTCAGTCAACACTATATGGAAGTGATGCCATTGCCGGTGTGATTAACATCATCACAAAAAAGAGTGAAGTGAATACCTCAGAATTTTTTGGCACTATCGGATACGGAAGTTTTAATACACTGAAAGGAAATGCAGGCGTGCGCGGAAGCGGAAAATTTGTGGGTTATAACCTGAGTTACTCAGGATTAAATACAGACGGGATCAGTGAAGCGAGTGAAAACGGAACGATGACGTTCGATAAAGATGGTGCTTCGCAAAATGCGTTTCAAACTTCCGTTGACATAAAACCCATAGAGTCATTATCTATAAGACCATTTTTTCGTTACTCGAAATTCAGTGGTCAGTATGACGGAGGCGCTTTTACGGATGACGTGTTGAATACCTATATGGCAACACTGATGAACACAGGAGCCCAGGCAAGTTATTCTTTAAAGAAGGGTGCCATTAATTTTCAATATGCCTATGACGAGACCGACCGTTTCTTTGATGGCACGTATGGAAAGAGTGAATATTTTGGAAAATTTCATCACACCGAACTATTTGCAAATTATCATTTAGGAGATCACCTTCAACTCTTAGCCGGCATATCCAATCAGGAATATAAAATGCTCGACAAAACCGCTGTGGAAGAAGATCCTTCAGTGGTAATCATAAGTCCCTACGTGTCTCTGTTTAGTCGGTTTGGAAACTTCTCTGCAGAAATCGGAGGCCGGTATAATCATCACACAAAGTTTGGAGAAAATTTTACCTACAGTTTTAATCCCTCTTACCGTATAAAAAATGGTTTGAAAGTGTTTTTCAATTTATCAACGGGTTTTAAAGCACCTTCACTTTATCAATTGTATGGCGAGTATGGCGCCAACCCTGCATTGAAACCTGAAAGAAGTTTCAGCACTGAAGCTGGATCACAGTGGCTCTCATCAAATAAAAAAACAGAGTTGCGAGCAGTGGCTTTCACACGAAGTATAAAAGATGTCATTATCTACGCCTACCCGTCCAGTCTCAATCTCGATCAGCAAGACGATGTGGGTTTTGAACTGGAGTCTTCTTTTAATCTGAGTTCTAAATGGAGAGCCAAAGCCTTCTATTCATTTGTTGATGGAAATGTAAAAACTCAATTAGCCGGCAAAGACACTACCTACCACAATTTATTTCGCAGACCAAAGCACATGGTTGGAATAAACCTGGGATATCAAATCAGTAATCAATTCTTTGCAAGCGTCAATTCAAAGTTTTTTGGCAAACGGAGTGATCTTTATTTTGACATGGAAACATTCACCAATCAGTCGGTCAGACTTCAGGCTTACACCTTGATTGATGTCTATGCTGAATACCAGTTAATAAAAATGAAGGCTACCTTTTTTGCTGACATAAAAAACATCCTCAACACCGATTACCAGGAAGTGTATGGTTATTCCACCATGGGGCTAAACATAAGTGCCGGTATAAACGTTAGGCTTTAATTTCTACAACATGGAAGTAAGATCTGGCAAGGTGCGCTTAAAAGAAGGTGAGGATTTTTATCTCGAAGGAGGACTGATGGTGTTTACCTCCGCACATCATCATAAAAGGGGTTTTTGCTGTCACAATACCTGCCGGCATTGCCCTTATAGTTCAGCAAAAGAAAAATCTAAGAAGATAAAAAATCACGGATAATCTCCCTGGCTGCCCGCGATGGAAGCACCACTTTATCAGTAATCTGATCTTCCAGTGATTTTATTTTAGCGTTTATATCTTTGGATCTACCCAACTCTTGAATAAGCATCTGCTGAATGCTTTCGCGAAACCAGATCAGATTTTGTTGTCTTCGCTGATTTTCAAAATAGTGATTGCCCTTGGTAAACTGCACATATCGCTGAATAAGATCCCAGGTTTCCATGATTCCTTTTTTCTCCAGTGCAGATGAGGTGAGTACTGCCGATTTCCACTGTGAATCAGATTCAGAAAATAAATGTAACGCATATTGAAAGTCTGCACATGCCTGATTCGCCCTCTTGATATTTTCGCCATCAGCCTTGGTGATCACCACAGCATCGGCCATTTCCGTGATCCCCTTTTTTATTCCCTGCAATTCATCTCCTGCTCCCGCCAGCATGAGCAAGAGAAAAAAATCAACCATGTTGCGTACGGCAGTTTCGGACTGGCCAACGCCTACAGTTTCAATAATGATGATCTCAAATCCTGCCGCTTCACACAAGAGAATCGCTTCACGCGTATGGTCAGCCACTCCACCCAGTGTAATTCCTGCAGCCGTAGGGCGAATGAACGCGAGTGGATCTCTTGCCAGTTCTTCCATTCGGGTTTTATCTCCCAAAATGCTTCCTCTGGTTTTTGCACTGCTTGGATCGATGGTGAGAATGGCTACTTTTTTTGATAATGATGTCAGGTATTTACCGATAGCTTCTATAAAGGTACTTTTACCGACTCCCGGTACACCGGTGATTCCAATTCTTACTGAATTCCCTGTTGAGGGCAGCAAGGTTTCAATTACTTTTTGTGCCAGGGTTCTGTCTTGATCACGTTTACTTTCTGCCAGCGTAATAGCTTGCGCCAGCACGACCACATTGCCGCGTGTTATTTCATTTATAAAATCCTGAAATGGAAGACGATTCGATATTGGGTTTTTCAAACAGAGTATTTGATTCGTTGGTTAAATTTCTAAATTTACTTTAGAACTTCCCCGCTTTATGAAAAGATTTTGGTTACAATGTCTCAGTATCACCACGTTTGTGTTCGTCATGATGTGGGGAGTGAGTAAAATTACAGACTTCAAACTGTTCAATGCGTTTGACCCCATATCACAGGCATTAACGGACTTTGAAATGACCGATTATTCGTTTTCCAATTTGCGCAGTGACCCTGATGCGGAACAGCGAATCGTTATTGTTAATATCGGAAGTTTAAGTAGAAGGGAAGTAGCCCAACAAGTAAATATTATCAAACAATTCAAGCCCAGAGTAATTGGAATAGATGGTTTTTATAATTGCGAGGGCCGACTTCGCGATAGCATTAACTGTCCTCAGCTACTGGACACATTGGGGAATCTAATGCTGGAAGATGCAATAAAGCAAGCTGGAAATGTGGTGTTGGTTTCGAAACTCATGCAAAAAACAAAAACCTCATTAGATCCTGAAGACATCGATGTGCAAGATTCGGTAGAGTACTCTGATATTGGATTCAGTCTCTATGCCAAGCATGGATTTGCCAATCTCATCACAGACCCACCTGCTGTATACCAGGAGGACGTGAAGCAGTGCCGTTCCTTTGTTCCAAAATACAGGATGTACGATGAAGATCATTTGGCCTTTGCCGTACAGATGTGTATGCAATTTGACTCTGCCAAGGCTAAACGTTTTCTGGCTAGAAATAAAGATGAAGAGTTTATCAATTATCGAGGCAATGTCGAGTTCCAGGATATCCGATTAAAAACATTGATCAATAAAGAAACCGGCACTACGAGATTTAATCACGTGTTTTCGGCCATCGATGTGGATCAATTATTTAATCTCGATTTTGATTCCTCCCTGTTTAAGGACAAGATTGTAATCATGGGTTTTCTGGGTGATTATTTTGGAGATACTGCCTGGGATGATAAGTACTTTACTCCCCTGAATAAAAAAGTAGCTGGCCGGGCAAACCCTGATATGTTTGGAGTGGTTATTCACGCCAATATTGCATCTATGATCCTCAATGAGGATTACGTCAATGCCCTTTATGAATGGCAAAAATATGCCATCGCATTCATCGTTTGTTTTTTAACGGTAGCGTTATTCATTACGATAGATAAAAGATTACCTGCCTGGTTTGACACCCTTTCTGTAACCATTCAGGTCTTGCAAATTCTTGCTATCTCAGGCATTGTTGTATATTTTTTCGCGATCTTTACATTCAAGCTAGACCTCACTATTACATTGGCTGCTGCTGCCCTGGTAGGCCCTAGTTATGATATTTATAAGGGCTTTAAGAACCAAATTATCATCTGGCAGTATAAAAGACGGCTTACCAAAAACGAAAGTGAGGTATTAAGGGAGTGAAGTCGATTTTGGCACGGTTTTTTAGTAATTTCGAATTGCAAATCTTTAAAAACATGAAAAAAGGTAGATTTTTATTTTTAGTTGGCTTTTTCTTGCTGAATACCCTTGTATACGGTCAGGATTATACTTTTCGGGTATTGGCCACCAAAGGATCAAATGAATTAAAATCAGGTGATTCCTGGCAGGCGGTTAAGACCGGAGCAAGTTTAAAATCAGGAGATGAACTAAAAATTACTGAAAACGCATCTGTTGGATTGGTGCACACTTCGGGCAAACCTCTGGAAGTAAAACAGCCGGGCACATATAAAGTGGCTGATCTTGCAACCAAAGTAAGTGGAGGATCAAGTGTGCTTAATAAATACACAGATTTTATACTGAGCAGCAATTCTGCAGAAGCCAAGAAAAACAGATTGAGTGCTACCGGGGCGGTTCACCGCGGCTTGGAAGATATAAAGGTTTTTCTGCCTGAAAATCAGAATGCCGAAATCTTCAACAACATCGCCTACGTAAATTGGGAAGCAAAGGGAGGCGGGCCATTTATTGTATCTTTTAAAAACATGTTTGATGAAGAGCTGGTAAAAGTGGAAACACCCGAAACTTCTGTTAGGATAGATTTAAGTGATCCTAAATTTGCCAATGAAACAGCCATTCTGGTAGAAGTTAAATCAAAATCGGATGGCAAGAGCAAATCTGAACAACATCTGATTAAAAAACTTTCACAAGGCAGACACGATTCTATTAATAAGACCTATACAGAATTAAATAACGAATTAGGCGGTGAAACCACAGAGCTTAATAAATTAATTCAGGCTGCTTTCTTTGAGCAGAATAAACTTTTTATTGATGCCATCTCAGCCTATGAAGAAGTAATAAAAATGGCTCCTGATAACGCCTCGTATAAAGAAGCCTATGATGAGTTTCTGATGCGTAACAAACTGAAGAATCAGAAATAAGACAATAAAATAGTTTCACATTAAAAGCCCCGCCAAAGCGGGGTTTTTTATTGCCAATGGGTTGTATTCTATCCCCTTGTCAGGCAATTATATTATTCTAATTTTGTGAATTAACATTTCTCATATGAGCGTATTAGTTAACAAAGATTCCAGAATAATAGTACAAGGCTTCACAGGCACCGAAGGAACATTTCACGCTGGCCAGATGATTGAATATGGTACCAACGTAGTTGGAGGAGTAACGCCAGGAAAAGGTGGACAAATTCACCTTGGCCGACCGGTTTTCAATACTGTAAAAGAAGCAGTAGAAAAGACAGGTGCTGATGTATCGATTATTTTTGTTCCCCCGGCATTTGCCGCTGATTCAATTATGGAAGCCGCAGAAGGTGGAATAAAGGTTATCGTTGCCATTACTGAAGGTATTCCCGTAAAGGACATGATGATTGCCAGGAAATATGTGAAGGAAAGAGAAGTTACACTTGTAGGACCTAACTGTCCCGGAGTAATTACACCCGGAGAAGCAAAGGTGGGAATCATGCCTGGTTTTGTATTCAAAAAAGGAAGGATTGGTATTGTTTCAAAGTCAGGAACACTGACCTATGAAGCCGCAGACCAGATTGTGAAGGCAGGCCTGGGAGTTTCTACTGCGATCGGAATAGGCGGAGATCCTATTATTGGCACTCCCACCAAGGATGCCGTTGAGCTTTTAATGAACGATCCGGAAACTGATGCCATTGTAATGATCGGTGAGATCGGTGGAAACTATGAACCCGTTGCCGCCCGATGGATTAAAGAGAATGGAAATAAGAAACCTGTTGTAGGATTTATTGCAGGACAAACTGCACCCCCTGGCAGAAGAATGGGGCATGCCGGTGCTATTATAGGTGGTGCTGATGACACAGCCGCAGCCAAAATGAAAATCTTGAGAGAATGTGGAATTTATGTTGTGGAGTCACCAGCCCTTATTGGTGACACTATGTTGAAGGCTCTAGGCAAATAGAAAATACAGAAATGCAAGATAAAAAGGGAAGGGAGTTTAAAACTTCCTTACCTTTTTATAACCCTTCGGTGATATTAAAATATTTTTTCAGCTTTTCACCACCACGACCATCCATCATAATTACGAGATAGTCATTGATCTCAATCTTTACAGATCCATCAGGATTTTTATAAAACTTTCGTTCTTCCGAATTTACTTTCACAATACCAATTAAAATCACGTTACATGCTTTCTTAAGATCAAAGAAAGCTTTCTCATAAAAGGTATCGATAAAGGGATTGTCCTTCTTGATCTGTATCTGCTTGAGGTCATATTCGGTTTCATCATGGGCGTATGCAATTATCTCTTCACTGAATAAGGCAACGTCTGGTTCATAAATATAACTTGCCATCAGTTTGGCGGAAATCTCATTCTTGCAAATGGTGTAGGTAACACCTGCGTTTTGAAATGTACTCTTCAGATTTCCATTATCCAGCGTCACTACATAATTTAGTTTGGAAAAACTCTTCTTGAGGTTTATTACGTAAACCAGCTTCTCTGTATCATCATTCAAATTGACGAAGACAATGGAGGCATCTCTGATGTTTGCCTTTTCAAGCATTTCAAAATTATTGTAATCCGTAAATAAGGTATATACCTGATCCGTCTTATAAAATTCATGAATGATATCAATGGACGACCTCTCCCGTGTTATCACAGCTACCTGCTTGCCGGCTGCAATCAGGTGGCTCATTACCGATTGGCCAAAATCATTCCACCCAATCATGACAACGTGATTTTTAAATTCCGTTCCGTTAAAACCCATGGCTCGTTGTTCTTTAAGTGTACTCATAAAATTAGCGATCTGCCCGATAATAAAACCATATACACCCAAACTTGATAGCATGGTTACAAAACCAAGTATTCGTCCTGTATAGGTAATTGGATATACATCACCATATCCCACGGTGGTAATGGTCGCAACCACATACCATAGCCCGTCTTGCCAAGAGACCATCTCTGACCCCGGAACTTCAGACTCTATGGAATGTAATAAGACAATGATCACTCCATAGAAAATGAATAAACCAAGAATGGAAAAAATAAGATTTCTATAGTTGGGCTTTTTCACTTATAAAAATATGGTCGACCAAAATAAGCAAGAAAGTGATAAGTTTCATATCGTCTGATCAATTATTACACTTTGAAAGTATCTGTGTAACCATCCTTGACATCCACCAACCCTTTCTTGTGCGACCATGTGTTGTATAGGTAAGTAGCTATCTCCGCTACTTCCAGTTCAGTTAAACCGGCATTACCACTCATTGCCATATTATAGTCCACTCCATTAACAACAAGCAGTCCTTGCTTGCCGTATTTGATCGTACAAATTACATCGTCAAAATTGTGATCCATGAAGTCGGATTGATCGACCGGTGGGTAAAGTCTGCCAAGCCCCTTACCATTGGGTTGATGGCAATTGCTACAGTGCTTCTTATAAAGAACTTCTCCCTGCACATAATACTGTTGAAATTTGGGAGTATACGTTTGTTGATTATCAGTTTTAGTAGTGCAGGAAGCCAAAAGCACGAGGGTAATCAAATATAATGTTGTTGACAAATTCCTGTTCAACATCATCTTCAATAATTTTCTACTTCTCTTCGCAGTCTTTTGATGTCAACAATAAGGCGATTAACATCTTCTTCTTTTGTTCCATCATACTTACCTCGTATGCGCTGCTTCTTATCAATGAGCAAAAAAGCACCACTGTGGATAAACCCATCGGGTTCAGTTTTGTCTTCCATGGCAGTGGCAAAATAACTGGTCTGCGCTATTTTATAAATAGTGTCCTTAACACCGGTTACAAAATGCCACCGTTTACTTTCAACTCCGAGTCGCGCAGCAAAGTCGCGCAGCAAAGCCACCGTGTCATATTCCGGGTCAATGGTGTGTGATAGAATCAACACATCGGGCATTTCACTCGTTGCCTCATACACTCGAAGCATCTGAGTTTTCATGATCGGGCATATTGTTTTGCATGTAGTGAAGAAAAAATCAGCAACGTAGATCTTACCGCTAAATGTGTCATTGGTAATGATTGCACTATCCTGATCTACAAATGAAAAAGGAGCAATGTGATGATACACGGTGTCGGTGCCTACAACTTCCCGTTGCCCGAAAATCGGAAGCTTTTCTTCGTTGGCTGTGCACGAAAACAAAAACAGCACAATTAAAATCGGGCAAACAAAAAACCGTGCAGCCTCATGCATCAGACTGCCGAAATCAGAATCCCAATTCAATTTTATCCCCTTCATGTATTTCATAGCAATCTATCGCAAGTAAATTTTGACCAAAATAAACCTTATTATCCACTCTCCTATAGGTATTCAGTGTTGCCAATGGTTCTGCCCCTCGTTCAGCCGTTTCCTGATTCACCGTAGGAAGCGCACAACGGCCGCAAGGTTTTACCCCGGTAAAACGATTTTTGCCAATTGTGAAGTTTCTCCACTGATCCTCCTCGTAAGGCTTGCCGCCAGTAAATACAAAGTTAGGCCGGAAGCGATTCATAGGCACTGGATTTTCCAATCGGGCATTCAAATCATCAAGGGAACTCTGGCCAATAATCAAAAATGGATAGCCATCGGCAAGACTCACTGAATCATTTTCAATTCTGTATTTTTCATCCACCAATCGCGGGTTCTCTTCGGGAAAATACACAAGGCGGCAATTCATACCGAGCCGTTGAGAGAACCACAGGTTGTATTCACCCAACACTTCATGCACCTCGATGGTATCATCCCAGATAGTAGCGGTAATAGGAACCTGTGATACCGGTGCGCCTGCAGGCAAATGAATATAATCGCCTTTAAAATTTACAGTGAATTGTTCACCTGCAAGGGAGAGTTTGAAAAATGTCATGATCGAATGAGCACGCTGGGTTATAAAATTACCTGCATCATCAATCAGCATCCATCTTCGGTCATAACGCAACCCTTTAGGCATTACCTCTGATTTCGTAAGCCGAATGCCACCCAACGACTTTATCGGGTAAATCCAAATCTCACTCAACGTCAATGTGGCCATGAACCTAACTTTATAATTTTGTGCTAACTTACTATTGAATTCTCAAAATGAATAATACATCTGCCCTTTGGTACTTTGAAAGTGTTAATCTTTACAGATTCTTTGCCCTCACATGGTAAAGACCATGGCTGACAAGCATACGTATATCCTCTTCAAAAAAGACGAGTCTATTTATTTTTCACAGGAACAGGCCACTCATATCTACATGGTTGTGTCAGGCCGTGATAGAATCGGCCACTAGCAGTAAGATGGAAAAGAGATCGTAATAGCTATTCTTGCCAATGGCGAATTGATGGCCGGTGAGGATGAGAGAAAAGACTTTGCCCAGTTTCGAAATCCTTAAGCCGATTTGCCTTCGCTTCATGGAACTGAAGCGTAAACTTGAACTTCTCGTGTTTAAAGACGTCCGTACGCGCATTATCGGATTTCTGAAAGATGTAGCCTCCTGGAAAGGCAAAAAAGTAGGCTTGGTAACTATGATTCCCACACGACTTACCCATAAGGAAATTGCCTCGCTCATGGGTACTTCAAAGCAAAACTTGACCACCGTTCTGAACGAGCTGAAGGACAAAAAGCTCATCCATCCAGACCGCAGAAAAATCCTGATCCGGAATCCGGAAAATCTGTAATAGTATTACTCTGATTATTTTCACATAAAAGATGACCTAAGTCATTATTTATGATCTCACTAAATATCAATTTTACAATGCGGCCAGATATCACAAATAATTAATCGAATTTAAGGTCAGGTAGCCATTAAAAAACGATGTTTTAACAGTATGCTCAGCAATAACTGCAAGCGAAATCAGTTATTTAAAATCAAAATCTATGAAAAAGTCTATTGTAATTATTGTACTTATACTCGGGCTTTCTGCTATCTGGTTCATTTACAGGATGTACAACAAACCTCACAGAGATCCATTATCAGAGACATCCATTCAGGTCAGTGCCTCAGATTTGTACCTTAACTATGAAAGCAACGAAACGGAAGCCAATGAACTCTACCTGGATAAAGTGGTAGAAATCAAAGGCAGAATTGCTGAGATAACAACCAACCAGGAATTGGTACCTATTGTTGTACTTGAAACCGATAACCCCATATTTGGAGTACGTTGCACCATGGAAAATCCAATGGTTAATGCTCAGGTTGGCGACTCCGTTACCATTAAGGGAATTTGTACAGGATATTTATCAGATGTAATTATTACCAAATCAGTCTTTATAGAATAGAGAACATATGAAATCACTTAATCTTAATAAAAGCCCATTTGCCTTATCAAGCCTGATCTTCACCCTAATTATGATTGTAGGGTCTTGCATGCATGACCCTTTCATCGATCCGTCTTCACTGAACAATGGTGAGCCCAGCACACCAGGTTGCACAACCAGTGGAACTGTATGCTTTGAAAGTAGTGTGCTTCCCATCTTCATTTCTTCCTGCGCACGTAGCGGTTGCCATGATGCAATAACCAGAGAAGAGGGCTATGTATTGGATAATTATGCCAACATCGTAAGGAAAGGAATTAAGCCAGGCGATGCGAACGACAGTAAACTTTATGAAGTGCTCTTTGAGTCTGGCGAAGACGCGATGCCCCCTGACGGACCGTTAACCAAGGCACAAAAAGATTCGATCGCTGCATGGATAAATCAAGGAGCTAAAAACACAACCAATTGCAATTGTTCCTGCGACCCGACCAAATTTACCTATGCCGCAATCATTCAACCAATCATCACCAATCAATGCGTAGGTTGTCACAAGCCAGGATCTTTAGGGGGCAATATAGATCTAAGTACCTATTCCCAGGTAATGGTTCAGGTAAATAACGGCAAGCTTATTGGTAGCATTACTCATGCAATAGGTTATGCGGCTATGCCAAAAGGATCTAAGCTTTCAGATTGTCAAATCACTCAAATAAAAGACTGGATCAGCGCAGGCGCCCCCAATAATTAATATAAGATTATCTAAATGAAATCCCTTAAATTTCTTCTTCCTTTAGTTTTACTCTCCGGATGCTATTACGATAACGAAGAAACGCTTTACCCAGGATCTGCTAACTGCACAGTATCTGAAACTTCAACTTTTAGCGTAAATGTTCTTCCTCTGCTTAACAAGCGATGCAATAGCTGTCATGGTGGAATCTCTCCATCAGCAGGTATTAATCTTACCAGTTACACAGAAGTAATGAAATATGTAAACAATGGAAGCCTGATGGGAAGTATCAATCACGCATCTGGTTATTCTGCCATGCCCAAAAACGCTGGCAAAATGAGTTCCTGCGAAATAGGTACAATCCAAAAGTGGATCGACTCAGGAGCATTAAATAATTAAACTAAAAACTAACTTAATAACGATGAAAAAGATATTAGCTATGATTTTTTTCAGCACGCTGAGTGCTGCTGTTTTTTCCCAGTCGATCTTCATGACCCGCAGTGGTCAGATTTCTTTCTTTTCCAAAACACCTGTTGAAAATATTGAAGGCACCAATAATGAAGTTACCAGCATGATTGATACAGGAAAGGGTGATCTGGTATTTGCGGTTCTGATCAAGAGTTTTCATTTTGAAAAGGCTCTCATGGAAGAACACTTCAATGAAAACTACATGGAGTCAACCAAATTTCCAAAAGCCACATTCCAGGGTAAAATCACCAATGCTTCATCCATTAAATTTGATAAAGATGGAACCTATGAGGCGAAGGTTGAAGGAGATCTTACCATTCACGGTGTTAAAGCAACATCAAACGGCTATTGGAACTATAACGGTAGCGAAAGGGAAAAATCTCAGCTGTTTCAAATTTCACAGTCAAACTTGCAGATTACAAAATAGAAATACCTTCCCTGGTGGCTGATAAAATTTCTCCAACTATTGAAATACGTGTTAACTGCCTCTATGAACCTAAATCTTAACCGATACCAACTTGGTATCTTTTTACTACTCACAGTATTTTCGCTGCCTGCGTTTTCACAAGATGATCTTATGAAAATGCTTGAGGAAGAAACCGAAAAAGATAAAAAACCAGATTATACTACAGCCACATTTAAAACCACAAGATTGATCAATGGGCACTCCGTGGAAAATGTTGCAGCAGGTGTATTGGACTTTCGAATCTCACACCGATTTGGCTATGTGAGTGGTGGTGCCTACGAACTCTGGGGACTGGATGAAGCCAGCATGAGAATCGGTCTGGATTATGGTCTGTCGAAAAGATGGATGATTGGAATTGGCCGAAGCACTTACCAGAAACAATACGATGGGTTTACCAAGTATAAGATCCTGAGACAATCATCTGGATCAGGATCGATGCCGATAACATTGAGCGCGATTGGTACCATGATGTATAAATCCCTGAAATTTGATGACCCTGACCGTGAGAATTACTATACATCCAATATGTATTATTCAGGTCAACTATTGATCGCCCGAAAATTTAATGAAAGTCTTTCCCTTCAATTGATGCCAACTATTGTACACTACAATCTGGTTGAAGGAGCCGATGATCCCAATGATTTACTTTCTGTGGGGATTGGAGGAAGAATGAAACTTAACAAAAGAGTTAGTCTCAATCTGGAATACTACTACCAATTACCCGATTTTAAGTTTGAAGGAACGCAAAACTCTTTGTCTATTGGGTTTGATATCGAAACCGGGGGGCACGTGTTCCAGTTATACTGCACCAACTCGACCGGTATGACAGAGCGAACCTACATCCACGAAACAACGGGAAATTTCTTTGAAGGAGATATTCGTCTGGGCTTTACCATTTCCAGGGTTTTCACGATAAAGAAACCGAAGGTCTAACGGAGGTGCAGCGGTAAATCAGCTTCATTATCTATATCATGAAGGGTTGGAAGCAAATGACAACTGTAGTGAAGTCTTTTTAAATCATCAGTGGTATCCTCACACACGGAATTGGTACTCCACCTTTTATTTTCAAAAACCTCGGGAATAAACCTGTTCATCCCCAACAAATAGTATCCCCCATCTGCGGCAGGACCAATTACCGAATCATGATGCGTTAAGGATTCAAAAGCATCCACCAAAATATTCGCGGTTAACTCAAGGCAATCTGTACCTATGATACAAACAGATTCGTAGCCCGAATTAAAGCTTTCTTCAAAAGCATACCTCATTTTTTCGCCTAGGTCTGCACCATGTTGAAGTCTCTTTTGAAAATCACTATTCAACCAATGGTCTTCAGAATCGATATACTCAGAATAATAAACTACCCTGTCAACCGGAACAGTTACAGATGTTTTCCGGGCATGATCGGCCATAAAGAGATAAAGCGCCAAAGCACGTTCCTCACCTACTGTTGCGGCAAGACGTGATTTGACTTTGCCCAATTCAGGATTCCGGTAGAATATAATCAGAAGACGTTTGTGCTTACTCATGACTTAAGCAAATCATTTCTGGTCCATCGAAATACAAGAGTGTGTCTTCTCATCCAAAGCTCATAAACAAGATAACCCATCACGAGCAAATACTCAACGGCAGTGAGCCAGAGCATCTCGTGAAATGAATCATGCGTATATCCTGCGTAGGTCAGAAAAATCAAGCCAGTCCAGACAATGCACAAAACGATACGGTGTAAAAACTGAAAATGCGAGAAGCGTAGAAATATACCACGGATGCAAGGTGGTGGTGAATAACAGATAGATAGATAAAATCCACATCCAGTCCTGGAACAGAACATGATGATTAATTTCTTCATGCTTCTCTTTGGATTGCCTGTATCTGATCCAGACAAAACTCATAATCAGAACAAACGTGAGTAGTGCAAGTTTCCAGCCCACCGTTTGAATGATATTATAACCATACATTATATAACCAAACTCACGCACGATGTAATAAAGGCTTGCATTGAATTCAAATTTATTAAAGTATAAACCCACACTGCTTCTCAACGAATTGAAAAGTTCCCAGTCAAAAAAAGGATAAAAGAGCAAAAGGCAAGTAATAGCAACAATGGAAAAATATATCAATAAATTTCTTTTGGTAAGCCGGCCAATAAATGAAGGGAGGAAAATCAAAGGCACCAGCTTGGAACAAATAGCAAAACCAATACTTGCAGCCGATAACAGTATATTTTTTCTCGTTAAAAAGAAAACAGAAAGTAACAGAAAAAAGATTACGAAAGCCTCAAAGTGAAGATTACCGGTAAGTTCCAGTAATAATTAATGGGTTAAGCGCATAGAGAAGTATATTCTTCTTAGGAAGATTGAATTTGTTAAGCAGTTTAACAATAAGAATGATTGAACCAATCTCAGCGATCAGAATAAAAACCCTCATTACGATCACACTTCCTAAAACTGAATGAGGTGAGATCTTAACCGCCACCCAGAAAATATACTGTGCTATGGGCGGATAAATAGTGAAGTACTCCCTGCTGTTAAGATGATTGTAAATTTCCTGATCAATGCCAGGAATATTCAATTTGAGAAATTCTGAAGGCAATGCTGCAAATGGATGATGACCAGCAGCCCATAAGCGTCCGTCCCAGATGAACCTGTAAAAATCATCGGACAACTGAGGCAAGGCCAAAAGAAGAATGATACGAAAGCATAATGAAGCTACAATCCAGAATACTATTTCCTGATCAGAAACTTTGTTAACCACCCAGAGGTATATCAGAAATAAAATTCCATAAGCAGTAAATAAAGGTAATGTTTCGTAACGCAGGATTTCGTAACCAAGAAAGTAATAGCCAACGAGGGAGACTGCAAATCAGCAAATATGTAACAGGCCTTTGCCTAAGCATGAAACAGTGGTTTTACAGAATAGTAAAATATGCTTCCAAAACCCAGTGCCAGCATCACATGAAAAAAGATGAGCCCTTCATCGCCAAACGTAATGCCCAACACAACACCAGACACAAAATACAAACATAATAGTCCTTCCAGCAGCATAGTAAAAGTGAAATGAGCGCGTATATATGTATTACTGAGCCATGTTTGATTTTTCTGCAAGTTAAATTTAGGTGTTCTGATAAATGGAGTCTTCTTTCCTATCAACCCTTCAAACACGGCAATACCATTGTGTAACGATAGCCCCATCGAAATAATCAGGAAGCGGGGATATAATGAAAGAAATTTACTTAGTGGTTTATCATCGTAAAATCGCTTTGTGGCAATCCAGTAAAAAAAAGTGATGGACATAAATCCAATAATAAATATAATGCCCAGATTAAATAACCACGATATTGCAGGATTACTTTGCTTGATGATCAGCATGGGAATACTGAGCAATGCGGCAATCAAGCAAGGATATAAAAACAGAGCTGTTAAAGAGATGAAAGAATGCGTGTATTTTATTTTTTAAGGGAAGATGCTCCCTGAGTACTTTACCGAAATTCTTTCTTGCATTTTCTGCGGCTCCTTTATTCCATCGGAATTGCTGCGACTTAATGGCGGGCATCATCATTGGCAACTCTCCGGGTGTTTCAATGTCTTCAAGATACTTAAACCTCCAGCCTTTGAGTTGAGCGCGATAACTCAGATCAAGATCTTCTGTAAGCGTATCGTCACTCCATCCTCCTGCATCAACAATACACGATTTTCGCCACACACCACAAGTGCCATTAAAGTTGATGAAACTCCCCGAGGCATTGCGGGCAGTTTGCTCAATTGAAAAATGTGCATCCAGACCAAATGCCTGAAGTTTTGTGAGGATTGAATAGTCTTTATTGATATGTCCCCAACGGGTTTGCACTACACCAATATCTGAATCATTAAAGTGAGGAATAGTCTTCATCAGAAAATCAGGTGCAGGAATAAAGTCTGCATCAAAAATTGCAATGAACTCACCTTTTACTGATTGCATACTTTCCGCGAGAGCACCTGCTTTATATCCGACACGATTTGTAGCGATGAAGTAGTTTTATATCCAGTTGCAATGGCGTTAACTCTTCCATTTTTTTTGATATAATCTCCGTGGTCTCATCCGTTGAGTCATCCAGTATCTGAATATCCAGTCTATCTTTTGGATAATTAAATTTACTCACGGCATCGAGCAATCGCTCCACCACATATTTTTCATTATAAACCGGAAGCTGAACTGTTACGAGCGGGAAGACAGTCAGAGGCTGCGTGCTATCGGGCTGGCTCTTTTTATTTCGAATGTAAATCCAGGCAAGATGCAATTGCCCAAGACTGAATAGAAAAATATAGAGGAGGGATATACTGTATATTATCGTGATTAAAATTTCCATTGGCTACAAGCTACAAACTGCAGGCTTTTGGTTTATTCCATCGGCTTGCCGTTTGCAAGAATTTTAGAAATACTTAAAAATAGTGTACAAAATTTTATATCCTGCCATCACGGTTCCTTTTACAGTTCCACTGATTTTAGAAAACCCAATTCTCTTCCGATACCGCACCGGAACTTCCACACATCGTAAACCATTTTTGGCCGCTTTCAGTTGCATCTCAACCGTCCAGCCATAGGTTTTATCCTGCATATCCAGCTCCATCAGCTTTGTCCAGGTAATTGCCCTGAACGGACCGAGGTCAGTAAATTTCACTCCATACAATATTTTCAATAATCGTGTAGCTAACCAGTTACCAAAAATCTGCTGGGGAGTCATCGATCCTTTCTCCTTATTACCTAAAGCACGCGAGCCGATTACCAGATCAGCCTGATTATCGAGAATGGGTTTTATGACCTGTTCGATTTCTTCCGGATAATCTGAATGATCGCCATCTAAAAAAACTACGATGTCTGGTTTATTTTCAGATTGTTTCAGGTATTCCATTCCTTTCAGGCACGCCCGGCCATAACCAGGAATGGGTTCACGCAATACTGTCGCTCCGGCATTAGCTGCAACTTGCTCTGTGTTATCAGTTGATGCGTTATTGACAACAACGACTTCGCTGACAAGGCCCTGTGGTATCTCAGCAATCACCTGACCTATTGCATTCTCTTCGTTATACGCTGGGATAATTATCTTAACAACAGGATTCAACACTTTTCAATTTATCCGCAAAGGAAATGATTATTCAACAAGTTTAATATGATTGTTGCCAATGAGAATTGGCTTGCCGAATCTTCCGCTTTCCTCTTTTACTTCAAGATTCAACACACCGCGAGGACAGACCGATGAACAAACACCACAGCCCACACACGATGAACGTACAATATTCTGACCACGCTGCGCATACCAGCGCACGTCTATACCCATTTCGCAATAGGTGGAACAATTGCCACACGAAATACACTGACCGCCATTGGTGGTGATTCTGAATCTCGATTTAAACCGCTGAACAATTCCAAGGTAAGCCGCCAGCGGACAACCAAAACGACACCATACCCGGTTACCCATGAGTGGATAAAATCCAGTGCCAACTACTCCCGCAAATCCTGCTCCGATAAACGCTCCATAAACTTCGCGCAGCTGATAACTATCAAAAAATAAAACCCACGAAGATCCTGACCAATAGGTATAAATAACGCCCACGGTCATCACGATGGCGAATACCAAAACGCCATGAATCATCCATCGCTCTACTTTCCACGCCTTCACAGATTTATTTGAAAGCTGTCGTAAGGATCACCTAATGTTTCGGCCAATCCTCCACAGCCACAAACCCACGAACAATACCAGCGCTTTCCAAAAAAATAAACAAAGACCGGCACAGCTATAATGATGAGTGCAATGCCCCAGCCCAGCATGAACAATCCCAATGTACCACTGGAGGTTAATTCATTTAACCGTGAATCGAAAAAGAAACCATAGTCCAATGGCCAGATGTTTTTAAAATCGAAGTAGGGTTTGTTTAATGCGAATCAGAATTTCAGGTATTAAAAAGGCAAAGGCTGTTTGAAAAAACATCACCGAAAGTGTGCGCAAAATTTGATACTTACTATGTCTGTAATGAATGATCATGCGCACGCCCATCACCAGAATGCAAATCGTGTAGATGAATCCATAAAGAAAAAACCGACCGGCTTCATTTCCATTTAAGGCTTTGCTTACCGGATCAACCATCGAAACCCAGTTAGTCATGTACTCTGGAAAAAAATACAGCACCACATAAAAAGCGATAAGCCATGTGCCGGTGAGTATGCCCAGCCATCCGGTGTTTTTCATGACGTTAAAAAAGATTCCATTATTTTTTATGCCTGCCGGCACCTGAAGTTTCGGAAGTATATAGAGCAGTGCGCCTGCAATACAAAGACCAAATGTGAGAAATAGAAAAAGACCCGGATTTGTTTTTACCGGGCTAATGGCAGAAGCCTTGGTGAGTGAATACGTCAAATCCTTTACCTGATAGCGATCGAACCCAACCTGATTAATGATTCCGTAAGCATGAATTTTACTCACTACACTTTCAAGTGCGTTTTTCAACTCCTCTTGAGAATTAAATTCACGGCCCTCAAGCCAGTTTCCGTAATCGTTAAGTGCTTTTCTCTTAAACACACTCACGTCATCGGTTCCAATATATAGTGAATCCACTGAGGCCAGCGAAAATTTCCTTCCACTTCGGGCCACCAGATCCAACACCTCTTCCTGGGTGATTCCGTATATGCTAAATTGATTCTGATTTACTGATTCAAATACCTTTTTCAAATCAGATACAAATGAAAAAACTGACCCTTTTTTGTGATTCAGAATCGGAGATGATGCCTCCAAAAAAAGAGATGCACTAGTTGTGTCAGAAAAAGTATCCTGAATGGTGGACTTGGTAAGAACATACTTCGCACTAAAAAACAATGTATTGAATATCAAAAATCCAATAACAAAAAGAACCAACCCAACTGTTTTAATAACCTTCATGTGTCTATGCGTTGATCTCCATTTTTAGTGCGGGATGTTTCTTAATAAAACCTGTGGTGATCTCCGTTTCATAGCGATTGAAAAACTCAGGATCAAAATTGGCTTCATCCAAATGCGATAAAACATATTGAATACTCTTTCCTTCCCGCAACCAGCGATCAAAACATTCATGCCGAAGCCGGATACCAAAAGTATTGATGCCCTTGAACAAATTTGAATTTATATCCCATACAAAATGCATGGCTTTTATACCATCAACATGTTCCCAGTAAAAGTCTTCTTCATCAGGGTTTAACGTATTGCCTACCTGACCATAGGTTTGATACTCGATATCAAAAAACTTTGCTGAATTAAACCATGGCCCGGGTTCATACTTCGTTTTGTCGCCACAAATAGTTTGTGCAACCACCTCGCCCATCATGCGGCCTGTATACCATACCTGTTCAATATTTCTTCTTCCTGGTAGTTGGTAAGTGCGTTCTACACAATCACCAATTGCATAAATGTTTGGAATATTGGTTTCAAGAAATTCATTGACCAATACACCTTTCTTTACTTCAATGCCTGAATCTGAAAGAAAACTTATGTTGGGAGATACTCCTACAGCCAAGCCAGCAAACTGACATGGTATCGTTTCACCTTTACTGGTAACAACAGCACTTATCCTGCCGCCATCATCGCCTTTAATTTCCCTGAGTTCTGTCTCCAGTTTCAAATCCACATGATGTGAGCGCACATGCCGGCTGATCATATTTGCCTCTTGCTGAGGCAGAACATTATCCCAGAATTCCTTCTCACGCACAAGAAAAGTAACTCTGATATTTCTTGAAAGAAGCATCTCTGCCATTTCAATACCAATCAAACCTCCACCCACAATCACAGCATGCTTTACAGCTTTGGTGTGTTGCTCCATTGTTTCCAGATCCTGATAACTATAGAGTCCCTGTACACCTCTCAGGTTTTGACCGGGCCAGCCAAATTTATTTGACTTTGAACCTGATGCAATGATTAACTGATCGAATGATATTCTATTTCCTGACTTGAGATGAAGTGACTTTAATTGAGTGTCAACTTTTTCAACATAATCGAACACGAGATCAATTTTGTTTTTCTTCCAAAACCCATCTTCGTAGGGTTTGGTATGTTCATACTTCATATGACCCATGTAGACATACATAAGGGCCGTGCGCGAATAGAAATGTTTTGTCTCGCTGGAAATAACTGTTATTCTGAAATTACTCCGCTTGCGGATGTTTCTCGCAGCTGTAATTCCGGAAATACCGTTACCAATAATGACAATATGTTTCATACGTACAAAGATGAACTTTATCTGGTTGCGCTGGGTGTCAGGGCAATGACAAACGTTCACAATCGAAAGTACAAAGACAAGACGAAAAAAATCAGTGATTACAGTTTTAAATCGGATTCATTAAACTGTTTCAACCCGTGTAGGGACATCACTCGATTCAGGTAAGCTACCAGCGAGACTATACATTCTTTCATAATACTCATGGGCCATACGATTTGAATCAAAGAAAGGTACCACATCGATCATGCTTTGCTTCATCACTTTCAACCATTCATTTGGTTTGGAATAATAAAGCGGAACGATATCCTTTTCAAGCATGGTGAGGAGATAATCATTTTCAATCCTAGCCTGCTCTTCATGGTCTTCTGTCTCGGCACGTGGAATAATAAAGCTGTTTCTACTATCCTGGGCAAACTCAGGCACCCAACCATCAGGAATGGAAAGGTTAATACTTCCGTTCATAGCGGCCGTCATTCCTGACGTACCCGATGCTTCATGATAAATTCGTGGCGTGTTTAACCACAAGTCAGATCCTTTTTTAAGAAGTGCAGACAGCCCGAGTTCATAACCGGTAAGTATGGCGCAATTAGGAAGATATTTGGTCTTCCAGTGAATGTCATTGAAAATATCAATGGCAACCTGATCTTCGGGATATGGTTTGCCTGCCCAGATCACCTGTACTGGATACGTTGTATTATCAATTAATGTCAGAAATCTTTCAAAATCCTGAATCAGTAAATTAGCTCGTTTATAACCGGCAAAGCGTCTTGCCCACACTATGGTAAGTACATTTTCATCAAATCGTTTACCTGTTTGATTGGCAACCAGCTTAAACAACTCTTTTTTCAATTCCTTTTTGCGAATCACCAGTGCCTCATCATTTCCTTCCTTTAATGCATCCTGCAATAAGGTGTCATTCCAGTATTGCTGGTTCTGTGCGTTGGTGACAGAAGTTATCTCACAGATACCATCAAATCCTTCCCACATTTTTCTTGAAACTTCGCCATGAAGTGCTGAAACTCCGTTGGCCAACCGAGCCATGCGCAACGCTGCCAGGGTATAACTCATATTATTCATATCGGGTGCAGCAAGTTGCATCACCATTTCTCCAGGAACATCCTGAAAGAAACTCATCAATTCCATATAGGAAATGGAATGCTCTTCATTGCCTGCCTTTTCAGGAGTGTGCGTTGTAAATACTACCCTCTTCTTCACTTCATCCAGATCATTGTTGTATTTGTTCAACAAGTAAAAACAAAGCGGAAGGGCATGACCTTCATTCATATGATATACTTCCGTTTCGCGTCCGATAATATCGAGCAGTTTTGCGCCACCGGCACCGAGTAATATAGATTGGGCAATACGGGCAGATTCGTGCGGATCATACAAGCGATGGCTGATGGTTTGGGCAAGGTGATCATTCTCAGCAATATCGGTACTGAGAAAGAACATTGGCACGGTGCTGAATACACCCGGTCTTAACAACCATGCCTTCACTTTTACTTCATGGTTATGTATCGTAAGCGGAAAAATTATTTCCGTATCCTCCAGAAAGAAGTAATCCTTCTCAGTGAAATAAACCCTCAACGTGCCATCCATATTTCGTTCCTGGTCGTAGTATCCATACTTCCAGAGAATACCGATACCGATCAGGTTTTGCTTTAGTTCAAAGGCACTTCGCATGTGCGATCCTGCCAGAAATCCAAGACCTCCACTATAAATTTTCAGTGACTGATCAATGGCAAACTCCATCGAAAAATATGCTGCCGGTTTGGAATACTTTGAATCGAATTCGTAAGGAAACAGGTTTGAAAGCGTGCTCATGGAGGTAGAGGTCCGTTAAGTTTTTTTATCAGAGGCGTGAATTTAATAATCCTCAATGAATCCGGTTAAGAAAGTTTAATGCAACCGATTGAATTACACTAAATAAGGGTAATATTTATAAGTTATTAACCAAAATCAGCGAACATCGGCAAGCAATCCTGATTTACGGTTAAGGTTTTGAGTTTCATAACAATATTATTTGCGATTCTGTTTTTTGTGTTTGCGTACCTTGCACGGACTAATCTTGGATGTGAAAAAAATCGTTTTACTTTTTTGTGTTTTATTACCCGGAATTAAAGCCTTAGCACAGGATTCGGGTTTTTTTTCGGAAGGACTGGCTTTTGAGCGGGAGTTCAAAGTAGAGGCTGCCCTCGAAAAATTTGAACTTGCCATTCGCCAAAATCCTAAAAATGCGGATGCCTTAACGCACGCAAGTCGCATGCTATCCAATATAGGTGGCAGGCTTCCTAAAACAGAACGAACTAAAAAACTTGAGTTTTATGAGAAGGCAAGAACCTATGCTGAGAAATCAATCGAATTAAATCCATCCGATCCGGAATCCCGGCTGGCCTACGTTATTTCACTTGGTTTGCAATCAGAAATCGCCACCAATCCTCATGAAAAAGTGCGCTATGCGCAAAACATTCACAACGAAGCAACACGGATTCTTCAGATTGATTCCACTTTTGCAGAAGCCTATTTCATTCTGGGCAAGTGGCAGTTTGAACTCTCACGACTCAATTGGGTAGAACTCATGGCATGTCGCCTTTTTTTTGGAGGTTTTCCTGAAACAATCTCGATGGAGCGCGCACTGGAGTACTTCAAAAAAGCCAATACTTACAAGAAAGATTTTATACTCTTTTTATTTGGCCTGGCCTCCGCACAACATGCCCTCGGTGCAAATGACAAAGCCATTCAAACCCTGCAATTTGCACTTACGCTACCACTATCTGAACCAGACGATGCGCTTCGAAAAGATCGTTGCGATGCTTTGTTAAAGCAGATCGTTCAGTAAAATCATTTTTTATTCCTGTCTGCACAGAATAAACCGCTCATGGCATTTATCCTGGTTTTAATAAAACACACTCCTTAAATTGTATAACTAACTTTCCATTCAATTCATGATTCTATGGCAGCACTAACACTTAAAATCAACAACAAAGCCTACACAATAGAAGCTGATCCAAAAATGCCTTTGCTTTGGGCCATTCGCGATCTTGCCGGACTTACAGGTACAAAATATGGTTGCGGTATAGCGCAATGCGGAGCATGTACCGTACATCTTGAAGGCACCCCAATCCGTTCGTGTTCCGTTCCGGTTTCGGCTGCAGCCAATAAAAACATTACTACCATTGAAGGATTATCATCTGATAATTCACACCCGGTGCAGCAGGCCTGGATTTCAGAACAAGTACCTCAGTGTGGCTATTGTCAGAGCGGACAAATTATGGCTGCCACCGCCTTGTTAAAGAAAACACCAAATCCCAATGACAAAGACATTGACGCTGCCATGCAAGGTCACATTTGCCGGTGCGGCACCTATCCGCGCATACGCAAAGCAATAAAAACAGCATCTATGCTAATGGCTCAAAAAGGACGGCTAAATAATTTTTGATTATGGAGACAATATCTAAAAATATATCGAGGAGAAATTTCATTAAACTCTCCGGCCTTACCGGTGCAGCACTAACACTTGGCTTTTCGCCACCCACCAACGGCAAGGAGGCAGAAATAATAAACCCATTTGCCACCGATTCGTCTGGCATAGAACTCAACGCATGGATTTCTATTGACACCACTGGCAAAGTAACCATCACCAACCATCGTGCAGAAATGGGGCAGGGTTCTTATCAGGCCGTACCTCAGATTATTGCAGAAGAACTGGAAATAGACCTTAACCAGGTGAACATCATTTTTGGTGCCGGCAACAACAAAAAATATGGCAGCCAGATTACCGGTGGAAGTTCTACCGTGCGCGGTTCTTATAAAAATCTGTTACGACTTAGTGCTTCCGCCCGCGAAATGCTCATCGAAGCCGCAGTTAAAAAGTGGAATGTAAGTAAATCAGAATGTTATGCTGAAAATGGCAAGGTTATCCATAAGCCTACCGGAAAAAAATATGGATACGGAGAATTGGTGGAGGCAGCATCTAAACTGGAACCACCAAAAAATGTCCTCTTAAAAAATCCGAAAGAATATAAGGTACTGCGCAAGCCACTTCCCCGACAGGACAACCCTCAAAAAGTAAACGGAAAAGCCATCTTCGGCATTGACTTTAAACTACCCGGCATGATGTATGCTGTGGTGGAACGCAGTCCGCGTTTTGAAGGAAAAGTGAAAAGCATAAATGACGCTGAAACAAAAAAAATTCCGGGTGTCAAGTATGTGCTAAAAGTAAATCGTGATGTGTTTAATAATATGCGTGAAGGAGTAGCTGTTGTAGCAGATAATCTCTGGGCAGCCATGCAAGGCCGCAAAGCCCTGAAAGTTGAGTGGGATGATTCCGCTTTTCCACACCACAGCACCGAACAACTTTATTCAACGTTGCGTGAAATGTCCAAAGGTGAAATTATTTCATACCGGACCAAAGGAAATTTCTCCGCTGCATTTGAAAATGCTGAAAAGAAAATGGAAGCATTTTATGAAACCCCATACGAATCGCACAGCTGCATGGAACCGCTCAACTGCACCGCTCATGTTACTGATGACCAGTGTGAAATCTGGGGACCCATTCAGGCACCTGACTGGATTCAAAGTAACCTAAGCGCGCATCTGAAGTTGCCCATGGAAAAAGTAACGGTAAATATGACTTTCCTTGGCGGAGGATTCGGCCGCAAGGCTTTTACCGATTATCCCTACGAGGCAGCCATGATCTCAAAAGAAATAAAAGCTCCCGTGCAAGTGGTGTGGACACGCGAAGATGATATGACGGTAGGGCCATTTCGCCCGGGCATGGTTTATCGCTGCAAAGCAGGATTAAACAACGGAAAAATTAGCGCATTTGAAACCAAGATGGCAGGTCAGAACATGGGCCAGCAAGAACCGGGTGCCGACAAGAAAGGATATAATGACAGTGTTACCGAAGGATTGCTCGAACCTTACTTCAATTCATTCCCGCATCATAGTTTTGGCGATGCTCCGCTCGATTCACCCATACCGGTAATGTGGTGGCGCTCGGTGTACGCCTCGACCAACGGTTTTGCCTATGAAAGTTTTATTGATGAGCTGGCAAACGAAGCCGGAAAAGATCCACTTGAATTTCGTAAGCAACATTTATGGGAGGAACGTTATCAACACCTGATAGATAAACTGGAAGAGGTGAGTGGCTGGAAATCGCGGAAGAAGAATGAAGGCTACGGTGTTGCCATTACAGAATGTTTTTCAAGTATTGTAGGTGAAGTAGTGAAAGTGTCGAAAGGAATCAACGGAAAAGTGAAGATTGACAAAGTGTGGGCGGTAATGGATTGCGGCTGGTATGTAAACCCCGATATTATCAAAGCACAGGTGGAGGGTAGCATAGTAATGGCATTGGGTGCAGCGACCAAACATGCAACTCATTTTACAGACGGGCTTGCCGTTGAAAAAAATTTCAATACGTACTTAATGCCACGCATTAATGAGATTCCTGAAATTGAAGTACATGTTATGGAGAATGAAGAAAAAGCAGGTGGTGTGGGCGAACCGGGATTACCTCCGTTCACTCCCGCGTTAACCAATGCCATATTTGACTTAACTGGCAAACGTATTCGCGTATTACCATTTAATCTCGATGAAGTTTAATTATTAAAGCCATATAAATAAATCATGAAGAAAATTGTTTTTGCATTATTGTCAGGTATCATGTTGATAAGCTTCATATCATTTCAACAAAAGCCGAAAATTGATCTTGCCGCGAGTTCCGCCAGAGGCAAAGAGATTTACTTGAGGAACTGTGTTAGTTGTCACATGGATCAGGGGGAAGGACTGGAAGGAATTTTTCCGCCACTTGCGAAATCCGATTACATGCTTACGGATAAAAAACGTGCTATTCAACAAACCCTTTATGGAATCAGCGGGGAGATGACCGTGAATGGAACAGTCTACAATGGAGAAATGAATGGGTTTAATATCACCGATGAGGAGATGAGCGACCTGATGAATTACATTTTTAATTCGTTTGGTAATAAAGGGGGCGTTATCACACCCGCAGATGTGAAAGCAGCAAGAAAAAAGTAATGATCATGTTTTAGACTTCAGTACTGTGAAAGACTTAAAGACAATAGTATCGGAATGTGAAAAGGTAGACTTCACACAGCGCAAAGCAGCACTTGCAACGGTAGTAAAGGTGAGGGGTTCTTCATACCGAAGCCCGGGGGCGCGCATGCTCATCACCGATGACGGCCGCTGGGTAGGCTCAATCAGTGGCGGCTGCCTGGAAGGAGATGCCCTTCGCAAAGCACGCAAGGTGATGATGGACAAAATACCCATGACCGTTACCTATGACACGCGTGAAGAAAGCAATCAGAATCTGGGAATAGGGTTGGGATGTAATGGCGTGATCGATGTGTTGATTGAACCGGTAAATCCGCAGGATAAAAATAACCCTGTGAAACTTTACAATTCGCTGATCACCTCAACAGAGCCGGTTGCCCTGGCAACAATCTTTGAAGCGGATTCTGGGGTAGGAGAAAAATTATTACTTTCTTCTTCAGGTGAGTGGAGTGGATGTTTTTCTGATGAAACCTTAAAAAGTGAAGTACAGGCCTCTCTGAAAAATTTGTTTGAAACGAAAAAATCTGAAGCAAAAAAATACAACCTGCAGGGAAAAGAATCAGAAGTATTTATTGAATTGATTCAACCCGCGGTTTCGTTGATTATTTTCGGTGGCGGGTTTGATGCGCGACCAGTCAGCGAACTTGCCAAATCACTGGGGTGGACTGTTTCAGTTACCGATGAATGTGTGGCGCACATTGCTCCACTGTTTTTCCCGACAGCCGATAAATTAAGTCTCTGTCAGCGTGAGTTTATTGATCGTCAATTTTGACATTACACCCTATACGGCCTGTGTACTCATGTCACACAATTATGAATATGATCGTGATGTGCTTGCCAAACTTCTCAAAACAAATACACCCTACATTGGCATACTTGGACCGCGCAAGCGATTTGATAAAATGCAGAGTGAATTTAATCAACAAGGAATTACCATAACCGAACCAGACTTTCAGCGCATACATTCACCTATCGGTCTTGACATCGGTGCTGAAGCTCCTGATGAAATTGCCGTTTCCATAATAGCAGAAATCCAGAGTAAGTTCAGCAACCGTTCAGGTGGATTCCTGAAATATCATTCAGGCCCGATACACAAGCGTGATCCACACAGTGACCAGGTATTTAAACAGATTTTTGTAGCTGACAGTCCTTCTGTAAAATCACACACGGGTTGAAATAAAAATTCTTGTAAAGGTGGTTTGATTTTATCAGTTTCAAGGTAAAATCAAAGACTATGAAATTTACGCCTCTTCTTTTAGTTGCTCTTTTTATTGCATGCAATCAGCCTGATGAAAAATATTCAGGCTGGAGAATTAAAGGCGGAACAGCAGATGGGATCCAGTATTCGCAACTCGATCAAATCAATAAAGAAAATGTGAACCAGCTTCAGGTTGCGTGGACCTATAAATCAGGAGATGCCGATACAGTCAATAACCGCACTCAGATACAATGTAATCCTATTGTTGTAGATGGAGTTCTCTATGCCACCTCTCCATCGTTAAAAGCCTTTGCTCTTGATGCATCCAGCGGAAAGCCATTATGGAAATTTGAACCTTCGGAGACCAATACAGGACTTGGTGTAAACCGGGGTGTTACCTGGTGGGAAGAAGGCGAAGACAAACGAATTTTATACACGTTTGGAGAGTACCTATACGCACTCAATGCACAAACCGGAAAAAAAATTGAAACCTTTGGAACAGAGGGCAGGGTAAGTTTAAAAGAAGGACTTGGTGACAGAGCCTTCAATCTTATGGTACTTTCAAATACACCTGGTGTGATTTATAAAAACCTGATCATCATGGGTACACGCGTGCACGAAGGGCCGATTGCCGCGCCCGGCTATATCAGGGCATTTGATGTAAAGACCGGAAAACTGGCATGGACCTTTCACACGATTCCACATCCAGGTGAATTTGGTTATGAAACCTGGCCTGCAGATGCATGGAAAAGAATTGGAGGAGCCAATTCATGGGCAGGTATGACTGTTGATCAGGAAAGAGGATTGGTCTTTGCCGGTACGGGTTCTGCATCATTCGACTTCTATGGAGGTAATCGTCATGGCGAAAATCTATTTGCCAATTGTGTTTTGGCACTGGATGCCGAAACAGGCAAACGCAGATGGCACTATCAGACCGTTCATCATGACATCTGGGATCGTGATTTACCTGCCTCACCGATATTGGTTACTGTAACCCATGGTAATGAAAAAAAGGACGCTGTAGCACAGGTAACAAAATCCGGATTTGTTTTTTTGCTCGATCGCGAAAGTGGCAAGCCGCTTTTTCCCGTGGAAGAAATTCCTGTTCCCCCATCCGATCTTGATGGAGAGCAGGCATGGGCTACCCAGCCTATACCTGTCAAGCCTCCACCCTTTGCACGACAGGTATTTACAGAAGACATGATTACATCCTTCACGGCTGATACCGGAGCCATCAAGGAAAAATTTAAAGAATTAAAAACAGGTGGACCTTTTATTCCTCCAAGTAAGGAAGGAACCATTGTTTTTCCTGGTTTTGATGGTGGGGCCGAATGGGGCGGTCCATCGTATGATCCAAACAACGGAACGCTTTACGTGAACGCGAACGAAATGCCGTGGATACTGCAGATGGTAGATGTGAGAATGAAAGAAGATTCCTGGGTTGGAATATCATTATATCGGACAAACTGTGCTACATGCCATGGATTGGAACGTGGTGGAGACGGCCACGTATATCCTTCATTGAGAAACCTGCAAACAAAATATTCCAAAGAAAGTCTGATGAAGTTTATGCTGACAGGAAAAGGTGTAATGCCAGCCTTTGCACACCTCAGCGACAAAGAACGCGATGCCATTTCACGATATGTGCTCGATCTTGAAGAAAGAACCACTGAAGAAAAGAAAGGATCCTTTGAACGTGCCCCAGACATCCTTTATTCCAATACGGGCTACAATCGCTTTCTTACATCAGAAGGCTATCCTGCCGTGGAGCCACCATGGGGAACGCTAAATGCAATTGATTTGAACAAAGGTGAAATTAAATGGCAGGTACCATTGGGCGAATTCAAAGAATTAAAAGAGAAAGGAATTCCTGCAACAGGTACTGAAAATTATGGCGGCCCGGTTGCAACGCTTGGTGGTGTGATATTTATTGCTGCCACCCGCGATGAAAAGATCAGGGCATTTGATAGCAGTAATGGAAAAATCCTGTGGGAACATGATTTACCTGCCGGAGGTTATGCAACACCTGCTGTTTACAATATCAGGGGAAAACAATATCTGGTCATCGCGTGTGGCGGAGGGAAAATGGGCACCAGATCGGGAGATAAATACATAGCATTTGCACTTCCCGATTAAATATTATGAGTGATCCTAAAAGCGAACGAATCGATGATAATCTTTCGGTAATCGTGCTGGCTGCTGGTTCATCATCACGGCTTGGCCAATCAAAGCAATTGGTTCAAGTGGATGGTTTGCCTCTCTTGCTCAAGTCTGTACTGGCTGCACTTAATGCAAATTATATTCATGTCATTGTGGTGCTTGGTGCCAATGCTGAACAACACAGAAAAACGATTGCGCAACTTCCTGTGGAAATTGTTATTCACAATGAGTGGGAAAAAGGTATGGGCAGTTCTTTAAAAATGGGTTTGCACCACATCGTTAAATACAGACCAGAAACAAATGGTGTGGTGGTTATGGTTTGCGATCAACCTTTGCTCACAACAGAACATCTGGTTGCATTACGCAATGCCTATAAAAAGAGCCGCAGTAAAATCGTGGCATCAAAATATAAAACAGTCACAGGAGTGCCTGCCCTATTTGATCGGTCACTTTTTCCGTTGTTGCTGGAAATAAATGATACACAAGGAGCAAGGGTAGTTATTGATAGTCATGTTGAATCTGTCAGCACGATCAACTGGGCTGATGGCTATCTTGATATCGATACACCTGAGGATCTCAGATTGCTAAATCAAAACCAAGGTTAACTCATCTGCAACCAGAACCTCTTGTCAATTTTTCCGGTAAGTTGCTTCTAATAAAATATTAAATCCTATTGCAACCCATTAACTTTGCACTTATGAAGGTGTTGATTCTGCTTGTTGCATTTTTTTCCAGTGGCGTTGCTTGCGCTGATCCTTATGTGATTTTTTCAGACAATGGGAAAATGGGTATCAAAGATGAGCAGGGTCAGGTTGTAATACCTCCTTCATTTGACGCTCTCGGCTGGTCTGACGGAAGTTTTTCGGTAATCGGCAATGTAACCGGATACAGAACAAATAATCATTGGGGCATAATTAATCTGAAAAATGAATTGATAACAAAGGCTGATTATGAATCTCTTGTATATGCCGGTGCAGATAATATTGTGGCACGAAAAAAAATCAATCCAGCCCAGTTCAAAACCGGATGTGTCAACCTGAAAGGTGAAGTTAAAATACCATTTCAGTACGATGGAATTTCCATTTATGGATTACGGGCCATTGTCTTCAATCTTGAAAAGGCAAAGTATGTTTATGGATTGACAGACCTGGAAAATCATGTATTAATTCCTGTACGTTTTAGAAATATTTATCCATTGGGAACACTCCGTTATGCCGTGGAAAACGAGTCAGGGAAAATTGCCTTGCATGGAGATAACGGAAAGCCTATCACTGAATTTCAAATTGACAGCATCTCACCCTTCCGTAACAGCAAGGCAGTTATTTACGAAAACCTGAAACAAGGGCTGATCGATCGAGACGGAATTATAAAACTGAAATCCGTATACCGGTCTGTTCAGATAACCGGAGAAAATAAAGTGCTTGTACAACCTCCTCATGAATGGCTTTTTATCAGTGCCTCAAACGAAATAGTCAGCCGTTTTCCCGCTGATGAAATTATCCCTGTCAATGAGAAATTATTCATTGTTAAGTCCTTTGAAAAATACGGACTTATCAATAACAGGCTCCAGGAGGTTTGCCCTGTACGTTATGATGTACTTACACCAATTGGAGATGATTTGTATCTGGTTCGCCAGTCAGGAAAAATGGGTGCAATCAAATCAGATAACAGCATTGTTATTCCATTTGTATATGACTCACTGCGAGCAGATCAAAAAGCCTTACAGGCTTTCAGAAAAATTGAAGGATGGTCATTAATAGATCGGGCCAGCAATACCCTTTCACAAAAAAATTATGACTGGATAGGAGCTCAAAACAAAAATTTATTCCCAGTAATGAATAATCATTTCTATGGTGCGGTTTCAACAAGCGGCAAAGAAATAATTCATTGTGTATATGATTCTCTCGTTGAAATTTCAACCGATCTGATGGTTGTGAAATTTAAAAACCAGTATGGGATCATCAACACCCATGAAGACTGGCTGGTGGCTCCGCAACCACAACCGCTACACCTGATCAACAATTTGTTGTACTGGCAGAAACAAGGCGCAAACATTCTCCTCAGGAATTTCAAAGGTGATATCGTCTACTTCACTGATAACCGGTTAGAGTTCAAAGCAAATTTTTTCATTGAATACCTGACTGACGGAACCGAAAAGACCATTGATTATCAGGGTCGGCTAATCAATCGTAGCAGCCCACCCTCCATTGACAATGTGGAAGGTATTTTTAAAGCAAGTGAAGGAATGAGAGGGGTGAAACGGGATGGGAAGTATGGTTTTATTGATGAGCGTGGCCGGTTGCGCATAGCAAATCGCTATGATGATATTGGTGAATTCCATGAGGGATTGACATCTTTCAAACTCATTGGCAAATGGGGATTCCTAAATACTTCTGACCAGGTGATTATTAATCCAAACTATGAAAAAGTAAGCCATTTTCGGAATGGTCTTGCCATTGTATATCGTGGCAATAAATGCGGAGTGATCAATAAAAATGGAAATCCTGTTTTAACCTTCAAGTATGATTCCATACACTACCTGTCTGACAAAAAATTTCTTCTTTTCGCAGGGGGCAAACGTGGATTGGCTGATGAACATGGGTCAATTTTAATTGATCCGCGATTTGATCACCTTACTCAACTTGACAATGACCTTGTTGTGGTAGTAATTGATGGAAAGTCTGGAGCGTTAACAGCAACAGGTCTAAATGTTATTCCTATTATTTATGAAAGGCTCTCTTTCGACAAAAAGAATAATCAGTTTCTTGCCTTTAAAAAGTCCGGATGGAAAGAAGTTGAGATAAATTAATAAAGGGCCTTGCGGCCCTTTATTAATTATCACCTAAAAAGCTGAAAGTGAATTCTTTACTGGGCATACACAACTTAGTGATTCTTCGTGTCTTTCTGCCTTTGTGGTTCAAAAGGGAATTGTGATTTAGAACCACGAAGCCCCAAAGACCAAGCGGTCGCGAAGTTTATACGAAACAATTGCGTAATTCCAGTTCTTTATTAAAACGGCAAATCATCACTGGCAGAATTATCCGGAATGAATGAATCACTCGTTGGTGGTGGAGCTGACTCGCGCGATGAAGCAGAATCCCCTGTTTGTTTAGCCACTTTCCATGCACGTGCTTCGGTGTACCATCGGCCATTATATTCACGGCTTTCCAGATTGAGGGAGGCTGTAATTTTTTCACCGATGTTTAATTTGATTTCATCAACTTTTTCTCCCCAGAGCGAAAGGCATACTTTCTTGGGATACTGACCTGGAGTTTCGAGAATAAACTCCTGCTTTTTCCATACTCCGTTTTTGCCTTGTCCTGTTTGCAAGGGCAAAAGGCTCACTACTGTTCCTGCTATTTCCATATAATCATTTATTTATTTCGAAAACCGAATTACGTATTTTTTCTATAAAGCTCCATTCTTTATCTCATCCACTACGGAAGGATCTACCAACGTAGATACATCTCCCAGATTGCTGGTTTCACCTTCCGCTACTTTGCGCAAAATCCTTCGCATGATTTTTCCGGAACGTGTCTTGGGCAATCCGCTTACAAACTGGATCTTATCTGGCTTTGCTATTGGTCCAATGATTTTAGCAACCATCTCACGGATTTCTTTCCGCAGGTTTTCTTCTTCATGGGGTTTATCATAGCACGTTACATAAGCATAAACACCCTGGCCTTTGATATCATGCGGATAGCCTACAACGGCTGTCTCACACACCGCTGAGTGCTCATCGATCGCACTTTCAATTTCTGCCGTGCCCATGTTATGACCCGATACAATGATGATATCATCCACTCTGCCGGTGATGCGATAAAAGCCTTCATTATCTTTCTTACATCCATCACCCGTAAAATATTTTCCGGGGAAGGTAGAAAAGTAAGTATCCTTAAAGCGCTGATGATCTCCATAAATGGTGCGTGCAATCGCAGGCCACGGAAATTTAATGGTCAGCCTTCCTTCCACACTATTCTCCGTTAACTCATTTCCATTTTCGTCCATCACCGCAGGCTGCACACCAGGCAAAGGCAAGGTGGCAAAGGCCGGTTTCAATTTAGTTACATTGGCAATGGGAGAAATCATAATTCCTCCTGTTTCTGTTTGCCACCAGGTGTCAACGATAGGACATTGACCCCGCCCGATATGTTCATGATACCAGTGCCATGCTTCTTCATTGATCGGTTCACCTACGGTTCCCAGCGTTTTTATTGACTGAAGATCATAATTATGTACAAAGCTGATCGGTGCTTTTTCCAATGACCGGATAGCAGTAGGCGCAGTATAAAAAATATTTACCCGATGTTTTTCCGCCACATGCCAGAATCTACCCATATCTGGCCATGATGGAACACCTTCAAATATTACCGTGGTTGCACCTGCTGAAAGCGGGCCATACAGGATATACGAGTGGCCAGTTACCCAGCCTACATCGGCTGTGCACCAGAACACCTGACCTTCCTGATATTGAAATACCGTGCGGAAAGTATAATTCGTGTACACCATATACCCTCCACAGGTGTGCACCATTCCCTTAGGTTTTCCGGTTGATCCAGAAGTATAGAGGATAAAAAGCAAGTCTTCTGAATCCATTTCCTCCGCAGGACACTGAGCTGAAACTTTAGCCATTTCTTCATGCCACCATAAATCGCGGCCTGCCTTCATGACAACTGGAGTCAACGTTCTCTTATAGACAATTGTTTTTTCTACCGTGGGGCATTTCAGCAGCGCTTCATCTACGATCACTTTCAGATCAATTTTTTTGTCGGCACGATACGAACCATCAGAAGTAAGCACCACTTTGCAACCGGAATCATTGATGCGATCAATCAAAGAACCTGCAGAGAATCCAGCAAACACCACGGAGTGAACAGCCCCGATGCGGGCACACCCTAATATGGCATACGCCACCTCGGGTATCATCGGCATATAGATGCAAACCCGATCGCCTTTTTTCACTCCTTGATTCTTCAACATGTTGGCTACACGGCAAACATTATCAAACAGCTCCTGATAGGTGATGAATTTTGAAGCTTCGTGGGGATCATTCGATTCCCAGATGATAGCCGTTTGATTTGCCTTATGGGGAAGATGACGATCGATGCAATTTTCTGTGATGTTCATCTTTCCACCCAAAAACCACTTAGTTTCGGCTTTATAAAAATCCCACTCAAGAACTTTGTCCCATTTTTTCCGCCATTGAAAATCTGACGCTACATCTGACCAGAATGCTTCCGGGTCATCAATACTTTTTTTGTAAACCGATGAATACGCTTGTTCTGATTGAATAATTTCCATGTGATATCAAGATTGGTAGTAGGATCACTAAAATCCGTCTTTTCTTTTAATATTCAAACCTATTCTGATTCGAACGGAAAAAACACCATGTCTGTGATGAAAGATAAAAACGCCCCTGGACTGCAACGGAATAATTGATGGAAAAAATCAAATTATGTATTCTACTGCCACCGCCAGTAATGCGCCTACTACTGCCACGGCCATTTTCCTGGCATGAAACCGGTGCTCGGGACTGCTCTCAAAGACAATCGTAGTAGAGATATGAAGAAAATTGCCACTAACCAGTGCGTATAGATAAATCAATGCTGTGTCTGAAAGGATTTCGCTCTGTACAAAATAGGTGCTGATCAACAACCCAACAGGTGCCGCCACCGAAAATACCATTAGATGAGGTATTGCCTTTCTCTTTGAATGCAGTTGTGAAGCCAATACCGTCATTAGCGCAAAGGCAGCCGGAGCACGATGCAAGGCTATGCCCAGCAGTACCGCATTCATATCGTATGCCATGCCCAGGGTAGCAGGCTGTGCAAGCATGCCCCCTTCAAGAAATGCGTGTACGCACAATGCTGATAATAACACCAGGGCAGAAACAGCCTGATGTGTGTGTGAATGTTGATGATGGTCATGGTCGTGCGTATGTATATGACCGTGTTCAACACCCGATGTAAAATATTCCAGCAGTTGCTGAAGGAAAAAACCTGCCAGTACAAATAATCCAATTAACTCAAGCTCAGCATTTTGCCTGTAGAGTTCTGGCAAAATATGAGTAACCGTTATGGCAAAAAGATAAGACCCTGCAAAAACCAGTAATAATTTAAAGTTGCTTCCTTTGGCGGAAGGAACCAGATATACCATAAGCCCCGCTATCAGGGGCGTAAAAAAAAGAACAACCAGTTTTAGTGTCATAGATCTTTACCCGAATTATTAACTATTGATCGGTATTCTTTCAGGGATTGATTTTTATCCGTGGACTTATTTTTTCTGTTGCAAAGGTAGCTAAACCTTCGGGTGTGGAATAAATTAAAAATGCATCGATCTCAGGATGTTTCTTCAAAATCTCAATGGCCTTTTCATGTCCCATTACCATAAAGGCTGTGCCCCATGCATCGGCCGTAGTGGCATCTTCGGTAAAAACAGAGGCACTTAAGATGGCACGGTTAGCCGGATAGCCGGTAACAGGATCTATCGTATGAGAATACTTTTTTCCGTCCACCTCACGATAGTTAAAATAATTACCTGATGTTGTGAATGATTTATCTGACAAAGAAATATAGGCCTTAAAATATTGATTCTCACTTGTAGAGTTGGGATCCAGAATACCGAGTTCCCACGATTTGCCTGATTGAAGATTTGTGCCCACGGCCATGCCTTCACCACCAAGTTCCACCAGCATGTTTTTAATTCCTTTCGATTTTAAAAAATCCGTGATCACATCCGCGCCATAGCCCTGGCCTATTCCTCCGAAATCAAGTTGCGCTCTTGGGTCAAGTTTCCAGATGCTGTCCTTACTGAATTGAATTTTATCAAAACCAATAAAACTTCTGATGGAATCAATTTTAGAACTATCCGGCCGTGTTACTTTTTGCTGACCAAACCCCAGAGATTAACCAACGGCATTACCGATGGATCGAAGGCGCCTTGTGAATCGGTATATACCTGCTGTGCAACTTTTATGGGTGGATAAAGATAGGGAAGTTTAAATCGAAATCCCGCAGACTTATTAAAAACAGATACTTCTGAACCTGGATTGTAATTGTTTATGGATTGATTCACCAGCACCAGCAATGAATCAATATCCCTCTTGAAATTTCGTTGTTTACTGTCGAAATACGTGATGTGCCAGGTGGTTGCCATCGTTGCTCCTTCAATCCTGATCGGCTCGGCAGGTATTGAAGAAGCTCTCCATTTCCACACGGCAAACATGGCCAGCAGTACCAACACCGAATAGATTGCATTTTTCCAACGATTGTCCATGTGTCTGAGATTTGGCGGTGCAATTTAGAACCCTGTCGATCCGATTAAAACAGTTTTAGCTGTTTATTTGCTTAACTTTCCGATAAGAAATACCTATGCGAGAAGATTATTTAAAAGGTGAACAGGAAGGTCTTGATCCTGCAGAAAAAGAAATTGAAAAAGCGCTTCGTCCGCTTTCATTTCATGACTTCACAGGTCAGCACAAGGTAGTAGAGAACATTAAGATTTTCGTACAAGCCGCCAAACAACGGGGTGAATCCCTGGATCACGTGCTTCTGCATGGACCTCCTGGTTTAGGAAAAACAACGCTCTCATTTATCATCGCCAACGAACTGGAGTCAAGTATTAAAATTACCTCTGGCCCAGTGCTTGATAAACCCAGCGACCTGGCAGGACTTCTTACCAATCTCGAAACGAATGATGTATTATTTATCGATGAGATTCACCGCCTTAATCCCATTGTTGAAGAATATCTTTATTCAGCCATGGAAGATTTCCGGATCGATATCATGCTCGATTCTGGGCCCAACGCAAGATCGGTACAAATTTCGTTGAACCCATTTACATTGATTGGTGCAACCACGCGCGCGGGTTTACTCACGTCTCCCTTGCGCGCACGCTTTGGAATTAATTCAAGACTTGGAATATTACGATTCGCACTTACTTACCACTATTGTTAATCGCTCCGCAGGCATACTCAACACACCGATTGTAGATGATGCTGCTTTTGAAATCGCACGCAGAAGCAGAGGCACCCCACGCATTGCCAATAATTTGTTAAGACGCACACGTGACTTTGCACAAATAAAAGGTGACGGCACAATTACAAAAGCCATTGCACAGATGGCGCTAAAAGCACTGGATGTAGATGAAAATGGTCTGGATGATATGGACAACCGTATCCTCAGTGCCATCATCGAAAAATTTAAAGGTGGGCCTGTGGGGCTAACCACCATTGCCACTGCTGTGGGAGAAGAATCCGAAACCATTGAAGAAGTCTATGAACCATTCCTGATTCAGGAAGGATATCTCAAGCGCACCTCACGCGGAAGGGAAGCCACTGAAAAAGCATACAAACATTTAAAGATTGTGCCATCATCACGAGCACAAGGATTGTTTGATTGATTCGTTAAACAAAATGAAGGAGGAATTCTGATAAATACTTTTATCAGTAAATTGATACTTAATTCACAATGAATTTTTTCCTGACTGTTTTTATTCCATCCGAAACATGTAACCAGTAAATACCGGGGTTAAAAGAAGCTACAGATTGATACATGGTCTTGTCACTTGTCTGGTTTATAAAATTCACTTCCCTGCCTGTCATATCATAGAATAAAACTGACACCTGATTTTCAAAACCAGATACCTCAATTGTCAGGTCAGACGATGCGGGTATAGGATAAAGTTCAACCTGATGAGCTTCTTTTACATAAGCAACAGACGTAACAGGATCATCGCTATACATAGCCGGAATTTCATTTCCGAAAACAATGTTGGGTGACTGCATAAAACTGATGAAACTGTTTTTTGCAGATGGACCGCTCAATGAATGAGGTACATACGGAAAAGACCAGCTCGCATTAATCCATGTCAGTATCCAGCTTATTTTCCATGCTTTCTGTGATGGATCTTCCATAATGGCAGGAAGCATCGTATTGTTCCAGTATAAACTGGCATTATCCCCACTCACCCTGTTTCCTGTTTCTGAGAGCACGGCTATCTTATTGTGTTGCTCGGCAAAATCAACGAGTGAACCAAGTTGTGATCTGAGTGTGGAAGTAGTTACTTCATAATAATCCAGTCCAACAAAATCTACGTATTCATCGCCCGGATAATAATTGAAGTCCAAAGGAATATTTGGTGACCAGCAGAACAAAACACTTTTGGTTCGGTCTCTGATATAATTTACGGTAAGCGCATATAGCGCGCGGTAATTTGCAGGCGTGGTGGCCGCACTTCCCCACCAGAACCAGTTTCCGTTCATTTCATGAAATGGTCTGAATACGATGGGGATAGTATCACTGTCAACCTTAAGATCATTATTGATAATACTGATTACTTTATCCAGCTCTCCAAGAAACCATGTGCGGTCTCCATTAATATCGGCAACAATATTATTGACTAAGCTGGGCGGTGAGCCTTCGTACTGATAAGACGAAGTACCTTTTGCGCTGAGATGCCAGTCGAAGGTAATTACATAACCCAGTTGAAAGGCCCACTTTGCTGCTTCCGTATGATACGATCTTTCGGTTGCGTTTTTTTCAAGGTAATAATGGAAATCAGATCCCAGCACGGCCGGATGTGATCCGGTCACTGCTTTGGAGTCTGAATAATCTTTCTCACCATGCGCACTGCCTGAGCTAAACCTGAAACTATTAAAAAACTCCTGACCAAACAGAATCTTATTGCTTCCCTGAATTGTCTTGAGATTTTTATACAAGATCTTTGTTTTGACCGTTGCATCCAGATCAATCTGGGCATGGCTACTCAAAAATGCAATCACACATCCCAATGCAATAATGAATCTCCTGGATTTTATTTCCATGACTTGATACCGGACATTATAGTTATCTGATTAAATCGTTAAATGTAGTGGTCTTCATTTTAATTATCCGACTTCAGGTTCAGCATTTCTTTTTATCATACTGTTGCCATTAATCAAATTACCTGAACAGTATTAGTCAAGGTGCCTATTCCCTCTATTGAAATAGAAACTTCATCATTTGCCAGCAAGGTAAACTCACTGGAAGGCACAATGCCAGTGCCCGTCATGAGAAAACTGCCATATTCAAACCTGCAGGCTTTATAAAGCCATTTGGCAAGCTCAGGAAGACTTCTTTTCATCCGGTTCAGTTGAATTGAATTATTAAACACTTCTTTATGATCTCTCTTTATACTTATTGCGATATGAGTTTCAGGTGAAATGGGTTTTTCAGGCACGAACAGGCACGGACCTAACGCGCAACTGCGCTCATACATTTTCGCTTGTGGAAGATACAAGGGATTTTCTCCTTCAATGCTGCGTGAACTCATGTCGTTTCCGGCCGTATATGCCTGAATTTCTCCTTCAGAGTTGATGTATAGCGTAAGTTCTGGTTCAGGTACGTTCCATGTAGAGTCCTTACGTATATAAACATCTTCTCCTGGTCCGCTTACGCGATGAGGCAAAGATTTAAAAAACAATTCCGGACGATCAGCATCATACACTTTCTGATACACATCAGCCGCGCCTGATTCTTTAGATTCTTCCATGCGCGCGTCCCTGCTCTTCAAATAGGTGACACCCGCTGCCCAAACCTCCTGGTTTCCAATGGGAGCCATTACATTGTTCAGGAACTGCTGACCACGATCAAATGGAAGCGGCTCAGAAATCTGCGCGAGGCCGGCCAGGTGTTGATGAAGGCTCGACCGGTTAATAATCGCATCCCAGCTTTCAGTAAGAAGAAATAGTTTATTCCCATTTACCAGTAAAGCGCCTTCTCTCGTTTTATATAAATGCATGACTTATTTTTTAAGTTTGGTTAAATCAACACCCAGTATATTTTTTGATACAATATTCAATTGCTCAAAATTACCTTCAAGGTGACAGGTTAGTTGTCTGTAATCCGCACTTTCACCTGACTTTAATTCAAGTGCTGGTGAGGAGGACTCCAGTTCATAAAACGGACCAAGCTGCGAACCATCGGCAAGCGGCCCGTCATTGTATGAGTTAACTGCATCTCCGGTAAATGGTGTCTCCTGAATTTCCCATTTCGAATTTACATAAGCTGCCTCTGAAACAACTTCAAAACGGGTAATTGTGAGAACGTTTCTCTGGAAATCAAAACTGGCTGATAGTGGTTTAGCAATGATCGGTGATATACCAATCTTACTTCGGTATTTACCATCGCAGGTAAAAAACAAAACACTGTCTTCAATGGAAAGTCGTTCAGCCGGAACTTCACCAAAATAACTGGTAGTAATTAAGTCTTTCGCATTTGCCGCGGGTTTAAAAGGAATGATAACCATGGTTTGATCAGAAGGAGTGAACATGCCAAGCAACCACATCGACAGTAACCCCCTTTCCTTTTTCCAATCACTGGAACCGATATTTTTTATTCTGTTTTCTGATTGATAACCCACATACTTAACACCCTCCGGAAATTCTGTGCCGAGTTCTGATTCAAGGTCGCTTTTCTTGAGGAGTGAAATTTTTCTTTGAATAAGAAGATCGAAAACTGAACCGTTGTAATTTGTCAACGAGGCCTGTCGTGAAAATGTAGCACTGGTCGAACTGCTTTCCACCAGTTCAAATGCTTCGGTATCAATAACCGGTGGGACTTGCCAGTTTTTAATAGAGAAAGAATCACCAGAATGAAAATAAAGAGAATACTGTCCGCCTTCCGGACCTAGCCAGAATCGTTCCTCACCGCCTATCGGATTGAATTGTTTATTTATTTTACCTGAAGAGATCAGGTCATAATTCAGCCATCCATAACTTGCTCCCTGATCACCCGAAGATGTACTGGTTAGTACTCGTCCCTGATAATCTGCTGAAAGAATTATTTTCGCCTGACCAGAAGCATCACTGAGTTCAATAACATTTTTTGTGTGTTTGCGCAGAAAATCTATATCATAATGGTAAGTACCTTCCATTGCGGAGTCAATAGGTTTCACACAACTGACCATTGCGGTCAGCATCATACCGGCAATAGTGAATAACGATAATTTCATGCCATTGAAATAAAATCTAAAGTAGGGTTTTGCCCACCCCCCATCAAGTAAAATGTTTTGACGTATTTTTAGTAAAAAATAACGAGGTTGAGTTCAGCATTTAAACATAGTAGTTTCATCAAAACGTCCGCTTCTTCGCTGGGCTTCAGTTATTGTGGAATATCCAAAGCAGAGTTTCTGCAAGAAGAAGCGCCCCGGCTGGAAGAATGGCTTAAGCGCGGCTATCAAGGTTCGATGGGTTATCTTGAAAATCATTTTGACAAACGCCTTGACCCAACGCTGCTGGTGCCCGGAGCAAAATCAGTTATCAGTCTGGTCTACAACTACTATCCTGAGAAAGACCTTGCTTTGGACAACCAGGATAGTTTAAAAATCGCAAAATATGCCTATGGAGAAGACTATCACTTCGTGATCAAGGACAAGTTGAAGGACTTGCTGAATAAAATTCAGGAAGAAATTGGTGATGTGGTTGGTCGTGCATTTGTAGACTCCGCTCCGATACATGAACGAGCATGGGCAAAAAAATCCGGTTTAGGCTGGATTGGAAAAAACAGTTTGCTATTAAATCGTTCCATGGGAAGTTTCTTTTTTCTGGCGGAACTTATTATTGATCTGGAACTTGGAATATGACGGGCCTGTTAAAGATTACTGCGGCACATGCACGGCCTGCATGGATGCCTGTCCTACTGATGCCATACCAAAACCGTATGTAGTGGATGGCAGCAAATGCATTTCCTACTTCACCATCGAACTAAAAGAAGAAATTCCTGCGGAGGTAAAAGGCAAATTTGAAAACTGGATTTTTGGTTGCGACATCTGCCAGGATGTTTGTCCATGGAATCGCTTTTCACAACCAAACAAAGAAGCACGCTTTCAGCCGCATCAAGATCTTGAAAAAATGACTCCACAAGACTGGCAGGAAATTACAAATGATGTATTTGGAAAGTTGTTTAAAAAATCGGCCGTTAAGCGAACCAAGCTTGAGGGACTTAAAAGAAATATTTTGTTTGTGAGTAATCCACAGATTAAATAGCAAAAAAAATCCTGCACTAAGGCAGGACTTTTCGATTAAGACAAATTTAACGACTACGAAGCCACGAAACATCGATTTAGAATCGCTTCGTGTTCCCCCTTATAGTTGGCATAACACCAACGCTGGAGTTCCTGTATTTCCTCGGCTATCAGCATTTTGATAGCTTTTCTCAGCTCCTTTTCAAAGAGCCGAGCGTCAAAACTCACCCGTGTGAGTATTTGCTTTACGTAACTAAGCATTTTCATTTAAAAAATTGTAAAGTACGTTTGTGCAAGTATTCCAACTTGCGTTGCAGACATGAAAATACAAAAGCAATTGAAGAATGAAAAGAAGACTTTACTTTTGTATACTGCAACGAGTTGCGGAACATTGTGCATTATGAATTTTTTATCAAGAACGACCCTTTTTACCCTATTGTTGTTATACGCGGGCATTGCCTATGGCCAGAATCCTATTCAAATCACGCTTGGACCCGATGAAATAGGTGAAAATCAGGCCTGGACGATCACCGTGACAATAAATAATGACCGATTAAAAAGTTATGAGAATTTTCCTGACATCGATGGATTTCGAAAAAGAGGCACTTCTAACCAATCGCAAACCAGTATTGTAAACGGGCAGATGAGTTCTTCGCAAAGTGTGATCATGACCTACACACCTACCAAACAAGGTGTGTTTTCGGTGCCCTCGTTTAAAATGAAAGTGAATGATCAGCTTATTTCAGTAACCGGCAAAAAAGTAAAAGTGGGGCCGGCAGTGCAAGCGCAGCGGGATCCTTACCGAAATCTTTTTGACAGTGACCCTGCTGATAATTTTTTTGGAAGAAGCGATACTGAATTTGTGGATGTAAAAGAAGATGCCCTGCTGGCCTTGACCACCAATAAAGATGAAGTCTATGTAGGTGAAGGATTTACTGCCACACTTTCATTTCTGGTAGCTGACAATAATCGTGCACCGATGCAATTTCATGAACTGGGCAAACAGTTATCTGAAATTCTGAAAAAACTCAAACCCTCCAGTTGCTGGGAAGAAAATTTCAACATCGAGAATATTGAAGGTGAACACATTGATATAAACGGCAAGGGTTATACGCAATACAAAATTTACCAGGCAGCATTCTATCCGCTCAATGCTCAGGCATTGAGTTTCCCCAGTGTTGGATTGGAGATGATCAAATTTAAAGTAGCCAAAAATCCTTCTTTCTTTGGTCAGAACCGACAAGAGGATTTCAAGACATTTTATTCCAAACCACGAACGATCAGGGTAAAAGAACTGCCTCCACATCCGTTGCGGAACTCCGTGGCTGTTGGTGATTATAAACTTGCTGAACAATTTTCAGCAACCAAACCTATGACAGGTCAAAGCATGGGATATGAATTCAAAATTACGGGTGAAGGAAATATATCAGCCATTGAAAAACCTGATGTTAAAAACGATGCAAGTTTTGATTTCTATGAACCCAACATGAAACAAAATATCAGGCGTGAAGGAGGCCGTGTTACAGGAAATAAAACATTCAACTACTTTATGATTCCCAAAGAGCCCGGAGACTATAAGCTTGGGAATTATTTTCAATGGGTATTTTTCAATCCCACTACAAAAAAATATGATACGCTGAAATCGCAATATACGCTTCGGGTAGCAGGAGAAAGTCAGAAAAACCAATTCATTGAGAGCACGGACCCTGGTTCCTTTTATGATCGTCTGGACGCAACCGATAATCAACTAAAGCAAACAACTTCCTATGACTGGATGAAAGTAACCTTGAATATTTTTATTTTAGTGATGTTGGCCGGATCTGCTTACCTTATCTTTAAAAAATAATTCAAAATTTACCATTACCGACCTGAATCTTGATTTTTGAATTTTTAATAAAATGAATTCTTACGGAACCCTTTTCAGAATAAGCACCTTTGGCGAATCGCACGGTCCTGCTATTGGCGTAATCATTGATGGCTGTCCTGCCGGACTGGAGATTGATGAATCATTTATTCAAACTGAACTGGATCGGAGAAAACCAGGCCAGTCAAAAATCACCACACAACGTAAGGAAGACGATACTTTCAAAATTCTTTCGGGTGTATTTGAAGGGAAAGTCTATGGGCACGCCTATCGCTATCGTAATTGACAATCAGGATCAGAGAAGCAAAGATTATTCGCACATTCAAAATACATTTCGCCCTTCACATGCTGATTACACTTACGAATCAAAATATGGCACACGGGACTATCGTGGTGGTGGCAGGAGTTCTGCACGCGAAACTGCTGCACGCGTAGCGGCAGGCGCCATCGCTAAGCTTCTGTTGAAAAAAGAAGGCGTTGATGTGAATGCTTATGTTTCACAGGTTGGTGAATTAAAAGCACCTCCCTATACACAATTGGACTTATCTAAAACGGAAGACAATATCGTGCGGTGCCCTGATGCAACCATCGCTGAAAAAATGATTTCCCTTATTGATCAGGTGCGCCTCGAACGCGATACCATTGGTGGTGTTGTAACCTGCGTGATAAAAAATACGCCCGTTGGCCTGGGCGAACCTGTATTTGATAAACTACATGCAGAGTTAGGCAAGGCGATGCTCAGCATCAATGCGGTAAAAGGTTTTGAATATGGCAGTGGCTTTGATGGAGTTACTATGCGTGGCTCACAACACAACGATGAATTCTATAATGACGGCAACAAGATTCGCACCAAGACCAACTATTCAGGAGGCGTTCAGGGCGGCATCAGTAACGGAGAAGATATTTATTTCAATGTGGCTTTCAAGCCCGTGGCAACTATCATGCAGGATCAGCCGAGTGTTGATAAAGATGGAAATGAAACCGTAGTGTCCGGTAAGGGAAGACACGACCCTTGTGTTGTGCCGCGGGCTGTGCCTATTGTAGAAGCCATGGCAGCCCTTGTCATTGCTGATTTTTACCTGAGGTCGAAGACAAGCAGGTTATAGGGCCGAGCCGGCCCGCCATAGTTTAGTTTGGACTAATCTGATTATTCGCTATACTTACCCCTGTAGAAACGTAAACCAGAAAGAACATGGAGTTACCCGGCAAGCCTCAGAAAAAAAGTAAACTTACCTTATACATCATTATTGCTTTGTTCGCAGGTATTGCGATGGGTTTTGCACTTAATAAAAGTTATATAAATAAAGAAAATCAATCTATTTCTGCTTTACAGATAAGCATCGATGAAGTAACTGAAACAATCAGTGTTACTACCGATAGCGTAACACGTGCTCACTTGATTGAAAAGAAAAAAAGCCTGAGTAAAGAACAAGGTGCAGTACTAAATGAACGTGATAAAAAGGTAGAACCATTTTCAATTCTGGCAGATGTTTTTCTTCGGCTGATTAAAATGATTGTAGCACCCCTGGTACTTACCACTCTTATTGTAGGCGTAGCTAAACTGGGAGACATCAGCTCAGTGGGTCGCATAGGAGGCAAAACACTCTTGTGGTTTATCGGAGCATCACTCACCAGTTTACTGTTGGGAATGATTCTGGTTAACCTGTTCAAACCCGGCATCGCCATGGACCTTCCATTACCTGATCTTAGTGAAGATACTGGTATCGCGCGCGTAGCGTTAACACTGAAAGGATTTTTATATCATGTTTTTCCTACCAGTGTGATTGATGCTATGGCGAAAAATGAAATTCTTCAGATTGTTGTGTTCTCTTTATTCTTTGGTGTTGCGACTGCTTCCATTGGTGAGCAGGGTAAAATCGTTATTAACTTTCTCGATGCCGTAGCACATGTAATCCTGAAGTTGACTGGTTATGTGATGGGGCTCGCCCCAATTGCGGTGTTTGGCGCCATGGCAGCAATCATAGGTAAGCAGGGGTTGGGAATTTTAACTACTTATTCAATTTTTATTGGAGAATTTTATCTGGGATTACTCTTACTCTGGATCGTTCTTGGATTGGCTGGTTCCATTGTAATCGGCAAACGAATCATTGGCCTGATTAAAACTGTAAAAGAACCCATACTGCTCGCGTTTAGCACATCAAGCAGTGAAGCCGCTTTTCCCAAGACGATGGAATTGTTGCAGAAATTCGGATGTAAAGATAAGATTGTAAGCTTCGTGTTGCCATTAGGATATTCTTTCAATCTCGATGGAAGCATGATGTACATGACATTTGCTTCATTGTTTATTGCTCAATCGTATGGTATTGTACTACCCATTGCAACACAAATCTCCATGCTCCTTGTTTTAATGCTTACCAGTAAAGGCATTGCAGGAGTTCCAAGGGCTTCGCTTGTTGTAATTGCCGGCACACTTGCCACGTTCGATATTCCTGAGGCTGGCCTCGCTCTGCTTCTTGGAATTGATCCTTTACTGGATATGGGCAGAAGTGCCACCAACGTAGTAGGAAACAGTGTTGCCACAGCGGTAGTAAGCAAGTGGGAAAATTCACTTGGAAACCCCGTGGAAGAGATTTAATTCATTAAGTCATGGTGTGGAGAAGAAATGAACTTTAAGTACTTAAATTTGTTTTTTTATTACTTTAAAAACACTGAATACTATGCTAAAGGCCACGCCAAAAAACATACATATCTATCTTGAATCAAATCCAAACCCGAATTCTCTCAAGTTTGTGGTGAGTGAAATGCTGGTGCCGGAAGGAATGAGTTTTGATTTCCCTACTCCCGCTGCTGCCGAAGAAGCCCCACTCGCACAGGAATTATTCATGTACCCGTTTGTAGACCGGGTGTTCTACATGAGCAATTTTGTTACGGTTACAAAAAAAGAAGATGTAGAGTGGCTTGAAATTCAGGATACTCTAAAAAACCACATCCGCACATTTTTAGAATCAGGTAAACTGATTTTGGACTTAAAGGAATCAGCCGCTCCCCAACAGGAAGAGACTGAAACCATCAAAAAAATAAAAACCATTCTGGATGAATATATTCGTCCGGCTGTTGAACAGGATGGTGGTGCTATTACTTTCCACTCTTATCATGACAAAAAAGTAACGGTAGCGCTTCAGGGTTCTTGCAGCGGTTGTCCTTCCAGCACCATTACATTGAAAGCAGGTATAGAAAACCTATTCAAGAGAATGATGCCTGAAGAAGTGCAGGAAGTGGAAGCGCTGGGTTAGTTATCAAGTTTAAAGCTTAAAGCAGGAAGTTTATCCTTTCACTTTATGCTTTTCGCTTTACCTCCTCATAATAAAATCATAATATACGTAGTGCTGTAAATTTATACCTTTAGCCATGCGACTACCCGTTACCATTGCACTTTTATTAATTACTGTTTACTCAAATGCCCAGACAGTGAAGGTAATAAGCTACAATATTCGCCTGGACACGGAATCTGATGGCGTGAATCACTGGCCTAAGCGAATTGAAAAAGTGACACAGTTAATCAAGTCACAAAATCCAGATCTGCTTGGTGTGCAGGAAGCCCTTCATAACCAGATGATGGACCTTCAGAAACATCTGCCTGATTATCACTATGTGGGCACTGGTCGCGATGACGGAAAAGAGAAAGGCGAATACTCAGCCATCTTCTATAAAAAGGACAAGTTTGAAGTGCTCGACCAGAAAACCCGATGGCTTTCAGAAACCCCTGATGTGCCTGGAAGTAAAAGCTGGGATGCGGCCATTACGCGTGTAGTTACCTATGCAGTGTTGAAAGAAAAAGCCAGCGGAAAATTATTTGTCCTCTTTAACACACACTTTGATCATATCGGAAAAGAGGCCAGAAAGAACAGCGCCATTTTGATTAAGAAGTTTATTGCTGAGCTGAAGAACAATTCTTCATATAGAGAAATACCCATACTGGTGTCGGGTGATTTTAATTCGCAACCTACAGAAGAACCATACCAGACAATGATCAATGGAACTGATGTTACCTTGTATGACTCCCGGCCCGCCACTGATCTTACAGGCACATCCTGCGGGTTTGAAGTGGGTAAAAGAAAATGCAACACCATTGATTACTTGTTTCATTCATCACACTGGAAAACCAATGACTATAAAGTGATTCAGAACAATGATGGAAAATACTATCCGTCTGATCACCTTCCGGTGATGGCAACTTTTACTTTAAAGAAATAATTATTTTCTGTTGGCAAGATAAACTCCACCGAGAATGGCTGCCATTCCAGCAAAGTGACCGGGCAATAATTTTTCACCATCAATTACTCCCCACATCACCGCTACTATGGGCATGATGTACGTGACAGAACTTGTATAAAGCGGAGAAGATATGCGTAATAGTTTATTAAATAAAAGACCCGCTACTGCCGTGCTCATGAGCGCCAGCAATACGATAAAACCAAATGCTTTCCATGCATCAGGAGTGTGAGTAAGTGTTTGTGTAAAATCTGTAAATAGAAAAAGATAGGCCGCAGCCATTGGCCCGATGAAGAGAAGTGAAACGCTGGTGATCGTAATGGATCCCAGATCATGAACTTTAAATTTTACCCAATTGAGATTCGCTCCATACAGTGCACAGGCAGCAACAATTAAAAGTGCATAAACATTAAATCCCGTGATTATTCCTCCGCTGCGTGACAGCGAAAGCATGATCGCACCGACAAAAGACATAATGATACCCACGATTGCATATCCGCGAAAGCGTTGGGTAAAAAACAAGGCACCGATAATCATCGTCCACAAAGGAGAAAGCGTATTCAGAATGCCGGCCAGTGAACTATTCAATCTTGTTTGGGCAAAGGCAAAAAGAAATGCAGGAATAAATATTCCCATCAGACCAGATACAAATAATTTAAAAGGATCGCCCGGCTTCAATTCTTTTAATTCGAGGCAATGCCAGTGGTAAAAGAAAAAGAGATGCGGCTGTGACACGTAGTGCACCCACTACATCCGGAGAAAATACTTTAAGTCCTTGCTTAATTAAAATAAATGAGGTGCCCCAGATCAGCGATAAAACAAGAAGTAAAATAAGCGCTGACGGTGTTTTTATTCTGAGGCATAGATGTGCATTCCTGAAAAAATGCAGATTCAAAGAACGATAATCGAACAGGGAATTCAAATGCGTTTTCTTGCTAATATTTTTTTGATAATCAGACAGTCACTCCACTAAACACACCAATGACTTCATCCAGAATCTGATTTACTTCATCAAACGTAAGTGCTTCAACCAACCGTGTGCGATATGGTTTAAAATCAGGTGTGCCTTTAAAGTAATTGGTGTAATGTCTGCGCATTTCAAAAATGCCAAGCTTATCACCTTTCCAGCGAATGGAAAAATCAAGGTGCTTGCGGGTAATGTTTACGCGTTCTGCCATATCAGGTGGAGGAGAGCATTTCACCTGTTTTAAAATAATGTTTGATTTCGTTGAACACCCAGGGTGAACCAATGGCATGCGCGGCCAATCATGATGCCATCAACACCATAGCGGTTGCGATATTCCAATGCTTTTTGTGGCGAATCAATATCGCCATTGCCAAACACGGGTATATGCATGCGTGGATTTTCTTTGATCTTTGCCAATCAGTGTCCAGTCAGCAGAGCCTTTGTACATCTGCACGCGCGTGCGTCCATGAATAGTTAATGCTTTAATACCAATGTCCTGTAAACGCTCGGCAACCTCCACCACATTTTTAGTGGAGTCATCCCATCCTAATCTGGTTTTCACAGTAACGGGCAGATGTGTGGCTTTCACAATCTCTTCCGTCATCTTCACCATTTTAGGGATATCCTGAAGAAGGGCAGCACCAGCACCACGACAGGCCACTGCTTTCACCGGGCAGCCATAATTGATATCGATCAGATCGGGATTTACTTCGGTGGCGATTTCTGCCGATTGCACCATGTTGCCAATGTCGCCACCAAACAATTGAATGCCTATAGGGCGTTCATATTCAAATATGTCCAGCTTCTGGCGGCTTTTAGCTGCATCGCGAATCAAACCTTCGGAAGAAATGAATTCAGTATACATCAAATCGGCACCACCTTCTTTGCAAACGGCACGAAAAGGCGGATCACTCACATCCTCCATGGGAGCAAGCAAAAGAGGAAACTCTCCTAATTCAATGTTACCGATCTTTACCAAGTTTGATAATTTGGTTAAAACTATGTTGTTTGCGACCGCAAAATTAACCCTTTTGTTGAGATGTCGGAACTGACGGGGATTTCCCAGAGACCAGCGTGGTTATCAATCATTTTTATTCTTATTACAGCCACGCTTGGTTTTGTGGTGATAGGTCCGCTGATTGGTTTTTTTGTTGCGATGCCATTTTATGATGGAAACCTGTTTGATCTGGCCATCAAACTATCTGACCCATTTGCCAACCCTGATATACGATTGCCGATTCTGATCATGCAAGGATGTGCCACACTTATCGGATTGATTTTGATTCCGGTTTTGTATGTAAGTGCCATTGAAAAAGGTAATCCGATAGCGTGGATAACTGAAAAATCAACATCGCTGGTGATCGTGATTGTTACTGCTCTGATAGTAATATCATTCATGGCCCCCAACTCTGTGTTTATAGAATGGAATGCAAATTTCATCTTTCCGGATTTTTTGAAAGAATTTGGGGACTGGGCAAGAGCGAGAGAAACACAGGCGGAAGAGCTTACTAAATTTTTTACCACCTTCCATTCAACCGGAGATTTCGTTTTTGGCGTTTTCGTAATAGCACTTCTGCCAGCCATTGGTGAAGAACTGGTTTTTCGTGGAATGTTACAGCCCGAACTTTTCCGATATAGCGGCAATCATCATGTTGCCATCTGGGTTTCAGCAATTATCTTCAGTGCATTTCACATGCAGTTTTTCGGGTTTGTGCCACGCGTGTTACTGGGTGCATTATTCGGATATCTCTATGTGTGGTCAGGAAATTTACTTATTCCAATGATCGCGCATTTTGTAAACAATGGATTTTCAAGTACTTGATGATGTATCTCTATCAGAAAGGCACAATCACTACAGACATGGATACACCCGAAGCCGCACCCTGGTCATTGGTGGCAAGTTCTGCTTTGATTGTTTATTGCATTGCTGTTCTTATTTTAAAAAATATCACACAAACCATAATCAAGTCTCAGTGTGACGACTCCAAAAAAATTCAGCAATCTCACACAACGCCTGATTACAGCATTATTCGGTGCTGCAGGTATTGTCTTCAGCATCATGTTTAGTGAGTGGACTTACTTCATCGTATTTTTCATCATCTGTCTTTTTACACTTCTTGAGTTTTATAAACTCGCAGGCCTGGATGGCATGATCCCGCAAAAAACATTCGGAACGATCTGCGGAGTATTAATTTACTGCCTTTCGTTCTTTATCGAGCGTGGAGATATTTCGTATCGGTATTACTTTTTGATTTTCCCGATTGTTTCATGTGTGTACATGATCAAACTTTACAAAAAAACCGAACGTAAGCCTTTCACCAACATTGCTTACACTTTTCTCGGGATTTTTTATGTAGCCACCCCCATTGCCTTGCTCAACATTGCCACGTTTGAAAATCAAGTGTACGATTACCAGATCATTTTTGGATGTCTTATTCATTTTATGGGCCAGCGACTACAGGTGCATATTTTGCAGGGTACTTTATTTGGAAAACGAAAACTTTTTGAGCGGATCTCACCAAAAAAATCGTGGGAAGGTTTTGCCGGTGGGGCTCTGCTGGCATTCGCTTTCGCTTATGGACTTCCTTACTTTTTTTCAGCCATCGGGCATGAACCAACCATACGCTCATGGCAATGGATGGTTATTGGATTAATCATTATTGTAGGAGGAACCTTTGGTGACTTGGTGGAATCGCTCCTTAAAAGAAGCATCGAAATCAAAGATTCAGGCAACAGTTTACCGGGGCATGGTGGCTTTTTAGATCGGTTTGATGGGTTGCTTATTTCCGCCCCGTTTATTGTGGCTTTTCTTGGAGATTTTTTAACTGTTTTCCCTTCTGTATTTCAAAACCGGCATCTAATTTCTATATCTTTGCAACCGTTTTAGGAGGCTTTTTTACGCGGATTTTAGCAAGTTTTGCGGATCACGCCAGACCTGATAAAAATTAAAAATCTACTTACAATTTTATGGCATATATAGAACCAGCACCGATTGTTGATAAGGAAAATCCTTTCGAAGCAATGATGTCGCGTTTTCATACAGCTTCGCAAATTTTAGGACTTGAGGATGAAGTATATCAAGTGCTTAAATCACCCGCCAAGCAGGTAATTGTTTCGTTGCCCGTAACCATGGATGACGGAAGCATTAAAGTATTTGAAGGATATCGTGTAATTCACTCAACGATATTGGGTCCTTCCAAAGGTGGAATCCGCTTTGATCCGCATGTAAACCTGGATGAAGTAAAAGCACTGGCAGCCTGGATGACCTGGAAATGTGCAGTGGTGGATATCCCATATGGTGGTGCTAAAGGTGGTGTTACGTGCAACCCACGCGAAATGTCGGCCGGAGAGATTGAGCGTTTGATGCGCTCCTACACGCAGGCTATGATGGATGTATTTGGCCCTGATCAGGATATTCCTGCCCCAGACATGGGAACTGGTCCCCGTGAAATGGCTTGGTTGATGGATCAGTACTCAAGAAATAAAGGTATGACAGTTGCCGCAGTAGTCACCGGCAAACCGATTGTAATGGGCGGATCATTGGGAAGAACTGAAGCAACAGGTCGTGGTGTAATGGTTTCTGCCCTGGCAGCCATGGAAAAATTAAAAATCAATCCATACAATGCTACCTGTGCCGTACAGGGATTTGGTAATGTTGGCTCATGGGCTGCCCGTCTTCTTTCAGAAAGAGGATTGAAGGTAGTGGCCGTAAGCGATATCTCAGGTGCCTATTACAATGAAAATGGAATTGATATTGAATCTGCAGTTGCCTTTCGCGATAAAAATAAAGGCTCACTGGACGGATATGCTGAAGTACAAAAAATAGCAGGTGCTGACCTGTTAACCTTACCAGTTGATTTACTGGTGCCCGCAGCAACGGAAGATGTTATTACGGGCTCCAATGCAGGAAAAATTCAGGCTAAACTAATTGTAGAAGGTGCCAACGGACCTACTTCATCAAAAGCCGATAGTATAATTTATGAAAAAGGCATCAGCGTAGTACCAGACATTCTTGCCAATGCAGGCGGTGTAACGGTTTCATATTTTGAGTGGGTTCAAAACCGACTGGGCTATAAGTGGACTGCTGAGCGTGTGAACCGCAGAAGCGACCGGATCATGAAAGATGCGTTCAATATCGTATACAAAACAGCCGTTCAATACAAAGTATCCCTGCGAATTGCTGCCTACATGGTTGCGATTGACAAAGTAGCAAAAACATACAAATTCCGCGGAGGGTTCTAATCCCTTTACGGGAAAGATTGCTATGAGTTAAGGGTTTGTGCCCTTACCTTTGCACATTAATTAAAAAATCATGATCATTCATCGCGAAGGCCGCACATTATTATTTGTATTACTGGTGGCACTCTTTGCACTCAACTGGGCTTTATCCTATTTCTTTGCGGATGCAACCACCCTGCATAATATTGTTATCGGTGTAAGTGTTGTTTTTTATCTGATCATTCTTCAATTCTTTCGCATTCCCGTTTTTGAAGTTCAGAAAGATCCTAAAAAAGTGCTTGCTCCTGCTGATGGAAAAGTGGTGGTGATTGAAGAAACAGAAGAAACAGAATATTTAAAGTCAGGAAGAAAGCAGGTATCCATTTTCATGTCGCCCATTAATGTGCATGTGAATCGCATGCCCGTTGCTGGTGCGATTTCGTATTTCAAATACCATCCTGGAAAATATCTGGTAGCATGGCATCCAAAATCGAGTACAGAAAATGAGCGTACCACGGTAGTAGCTAAAATGAACAATGGAACTGAGATTTTATTCAGGCAAATTGCCGGTGCGCTGGCGCGCAGAATAAAGTGGTATGTAAAAGAAGGACAGACACTGGATCAAGGTGATGAATTCGGATTTATTAAGTTTGGTTCACGTGTTGATATATTCTTGCCACTGAATGCCAAAGTACTGGTGCAGGCAGGAGAAGTTACGAAGGGAGGAAAAACAGTAATTGCTGAATTGTAATAACCTTCTCTATCAGGAAATAACCGCTTTTCAAACATTTTATGGCCCCCGGTTGTTATAATTGTTCTAATACGTATCTTTTAAAATTAGACTTCACGAATTTTGCTGAAGTCATATTTAATAAGTTCACTCATCGTTACCTTTATGAGTATTAATCTCAATCTAAAATTTGCTTCCAGACAACAGGATTTCTTCACTACGCTTAATCAGCGCGTTAATTCCTATTTCAAAACAAATAATATTGAACGCACCGCCAATTCAGAAATGGTGATTAAAACCATTGTGATGTTTTCTATTTACTTCATTCCTTATTTTGTTTTGATTTCTGGTGTTGTTTCAAATGCCTGGGGCATGTTAGGCCTGTGCGTAATCATGGGCTTTGGCCTGGCTGGCATTGGCCTTTCAATCATGCATGATGCAAATCACGGATCCTATTCTAATAAACCATGGGTGAATAATCTTTTGGGCCTTTCCCTTAACCTTGTAGGCGGCCACGACACTAACTGGAAAGTTCAGCACAACGTGCTCCATCATACCTACACCAATGTTCATGATGTAGATGAAGATATCAGCCCGCGCGGTATTATAAGAATGGCACCTGAATCAAAATGGAAACCCATACACAAGTATCAACATTACTATGCCTGGTTCTTTTACGGATTCATGACCCTGGTTTGGGTGATCACCAAAGATTTTGACAGATTAATTAAATACCAGCGTGAAGGACTTCTTAAGAAACAACGCACCACTGCCTCGAAAGAATGGGCGATCATGTTGATCACCAAAGTGATTTATTATACCTACATCGTTGCCATTCCCATGCTTCTCCTTCCAGTTACTTTCTGGCAGGTAGCGATTGGTTTTTTCGTCATGCATTATATCGGTGGCTTTATCCTTGCCATGATTTTTCAACCCGCTCACGTAGTAGAAGGCACCGAATATCCCATGCCTGATGAAAATGGCAATCTGGAAAACAACTGGGCAATTCATCAGCTACGGACCACCACTAACTTTGGACATCGTGCAAAATTTTTCTCATGGTATGTTGGTGGACTTAATTATCAGGTAGAACATCATTTGTTTCCCAACATCTGCCATGTTCACTATCGTGAAATTGCCAAGCATTGTAGAACAGACTGCCAAAGAGTTTGGATTACCCTATAAGTCAAAACAAACATTCAGGGAGGCGGTAGTCGCACATGCAAAACAATTGAGAATTTTAAGTAAGAAACCTAACCACCCAATGCAAGCGGTTTCTTCTGTTGCTGCTTAAGTAATCTTTTCAACCAAGAACTTCTTTAAGTACGGCCACGGATTTCATTTCTCCGAATCCATCAGAATGAGTCTGATAAAATCGTAATAATACAGCGAGAATATTTTGCCTTTGCTGATATGTCATGGGAATTATGCTCGTATACTCTGATGTTATCAGCTTACTGAGTGCCATTTCCTCATCTGTCGTTATCATCCTTCCGCCTACTACCTCACTGACAAGATTAGGACCAAAGCCCAGGTGCTTACTCAAGCCCGATCAGAAACATCAAATGAAAGTTTTCTGGATTGTAACAGTCATATCAAGTGAAATCAGAGAATCTGCGATAAAATCAAAAATCTCCTGAGCATGACTTTGCTCCTTCACTGATTTGTTCAGCACCTCATTGATAAACATGGCAATGGTGGCTTTTCGAACATCTGCATTTAAAAATTGATAGGGGTGAAAGCACTTCACTTCTTTTATGTGCATGATACCTCCGCTTTCTTTGTGATAGACCACCATTTCCAGTAACGTAAGCGGTTGAAAGAGTGCAATCTTACTTTTGCGTGAACTGGTACGCACGCCCTTGACCATATAACTCTGCAATCCAAACTGCTCGGTAAAAATATTTGCGATGATGGAGGTCTCTCCATATTTAACAAACCTGAAAACAATTCCTTTGGTTTTCTGAAGCACAATTACTTTTTACGGTTTTTCATTCCATTAAAAAATGACTGCCGACTGCGGGCTTCATACGTATCCTTTTCACCAAGCATAACTTGCGCATTGTTGGCATTTAATCTGAAATGAAAATGATGCCAAGCTCTCCGGTCTCAGCACAAATCGCATGAACCTTTGTAACAAATTCTGCCACAGCAAGCAAGTATGGCATCGGGCCAAATGGTTTACCTTCATAGTCCATATCCAGGCCAGCTACAATTACTCGTTTGCCACTATTTGCCAGGGTATTGCATACCTCAACGATTGCATCGATCAAAAAACTGGGCTTCATCAATTCCCACAACATCACAATCACCGGCCAGTAACAAAATATCACTGGCAAAATTTACAGGAGTCGATCTTATTTCACGCTCATTGTGTGATACAATTTTCTCTATATGATAGCGTGTATCAATCTTAGGTTTGAATATCTCCACCTTTTGCCTGGCAATTAGCGCCCTGTTTAATCTCCGGATTAATTCTTCCGTTTTTCCAGAAAACATACATCCGCAAATCACTTCAATCCATCCGCTCCTTGCTATCAGATTTTGTTCTTCCCAGATGAGGTTCAATAAACATATCTGCAATTTAGGCTTTGAAGGGTAGATATATACCACAGTCAAACAGGGATTTTAAGATGTATAATCCATGTGAGGCATCTTACTTTCTTCCGGAACCCGGATCCGGCATGACCCAAGTGCTCGCGTCTGACAAGCCATTCGTTCATTTTCAGCAAGCTGACCGAGAACACGGTATTTCTATTTCAGCAGGTGTAAGTGCGTGAGAGCTGTTCCATCCCCTCCACTACAATCATTTTACAGGTGGTGCATCGTCCCTTTGCCTCCACAGGCATGCATCCAATCAATAAAGTGCGATTGCACTACTTTTAAAATGGATTTAGATTGATCAACATCAGGCAGTTCTTTTTGAGCCAAATTTTCAATCACTATCTTTACCATGTAGACCAATTTAAATCGGTTAAATTCGTTTATAAACAAGATTACTGAAAATATTTACTCATGGACGAAAAGATTAGTTTGAAATCGGTAGATCAATATGCGCAACAATATGCACTTCACCTTGTTAATTCATTTTTTTCAAAAAAGAATAAATCACCGGATCTGAAATACTTCAGCTGTCTGCATTAAAGCAGGTGAACCTTTTTGTTAGTACGCGATTTGCTGTCTGCCTGGAAAAAGGAAAGTGAAAAATTAAAAAGTCCCTATTTCGATTATGAAGCCAGTGAGGTAAATGAAGCACTCGTTGCATTTCAAAATACCCTGAGCAATCATATCTTAATAAGACCGCATACACTTCCTTCCATTGCTCACGAAAGCAGTTAAGTCAAACTATTTACTTAATCCTTCATCCCTATGATTTTTACTCAGATACCTTAGATAAACAAGAAGGAGGATCAATCAATACCTCTGATTTAAAAAATGATGTCAAGTACATAAAAATCAATCGTGGCCCACTTGAAAAACTGGTAGCACGACTGGAAGAAAAAAACCTGGAATCAATTTCTGGTAACGAAGCATTCGCCATGCTTGACCACATTCTGGAAGAAGTGAATTTTACGCCGGAAGAAATTGAACCCCATACTTCAGTTGTTTAATCAGGTAGTTCCTTTAAAGGTTGAAGACTTTTATGAGGTTAAGCCTGCAACGCAACAAACTCCTGTTTCGAAGCCCGTTGCAATGCCGTCATCCGAAACACAAAGATCAGTATCGCTTCCCTCCTCACAGAAAGAGACCCGGCACACACTGGCTGATGATCTGGCGAAGAAAAAAATCATGCTGTTAAAAAGCAATCTGACAATCAATCAGAAATTTATGTTCACCAAGATTTTGTTTCATGGTGATTTTGAGATTTTTTCTGAGGCCATTGATAAACTGGATCGGTTTGATAACCCTCGATCAAGCCATGCGGTTTATTGAAGATGCCTATCCTGACTGGGACAAAGAAAGTGAAGAGTACCTTGAGTTTATTGAGATTGTTGAAAAGAGATTCAACAATTAAACACGCTGCAGCATCTGGCTTCGGTGTGCATCCAGTTTCAATAACACAAAGAGCAGAATAGTAAAGCCCCACAACGAAGATCCACCGTAGCTGAAAAACGGAAGTGGTATCCCGATCACGGGAAAAAGACCAATGGTCATTCCTATATTCACAGCAAAGTGAAAAAAGAAAATGCTTGCAACAGAATATCCATAGGCCCTTGCAAACCTGCTTTTCTGTCGCTCTGCAATAAAAACCACACGAAGCAACAGGGCAACGAATAATGCAATTACCAAAAGGCTTCCTAACCAGCCATGCTCCTCTCCGATGGTGCAAAAAATAAAATCGGTGCTTTGCTCCGGCACAAAATCAAACTTGGTTTGAGTACCCTCTAAAAATCCCTTCCCTAGAAACCCGCCACTGCCAATCGCTATTTTAGATTGTGTCACATTCCAGCCATATCCCAATGGATCAAAATCAGGATTAATCAATGCCTTCATGCGATTTTGCTGATGAACGGTTTAAGCACATCCGTAATCACATAATCAACACTTTCAATCACCCCACTAATAATTAACGCTCCCACCGTAAGAATCGCTAATTCTTCTGAATTTTTTTTTGCCATAGACAATCAAAGCAATCAGAATTACAGCGATAGCGCCATGTAAAACAAGTTGGTTGGGGACTAAAAGAGTGAGTATAAAAATCAAAGCCGCAGAAATTCCAATTATCAACAGAAAAGGAGACAATGCCTTCACGATAAAATACCAGCACAAAGGATGTGAAAACCAATGGCCGTTCCGGTATCTTTTTGCAAAAGGATTAAGGCCATCGGTATGACAATCATGGCAAACAGGATAGCCTGATTTTTAAGATTATCCATTCTGAACCCTACCGATCCGATAAATTTTGCTACCGCCATAGCAGTGATAAACTTTGCAAATTCAGAAGGTTGAACACCAAAAGAACCCACTGCCTATCCATGCTTTATTTCCTCCCACTTCCTTTACCAATGAATGGAACCAGCAGTAAAACAAACAGAATTATTCCAAAAAACAGATAAGCAAATGTTTCATAGAACCGCATATCGATTACAACAATGGCAAGTATAATGATGAAGGATGCTCCAATGAAAATAAGTTGTCGCCCTGAGTTGAGTGAAAGGTCCCAAATTGTCTGTTTGACTGTTTCATCATAGACAGAAGCGAAAATATTAATCCACCCCAAGTCCTACCATAGCTAAATACAACAGTACTGCTACCCAATCTAACTTACCTGCTATATCATCTTCCTTTCTCACTCAAACTTATTAGTTAACACATACTGTTCTATCTGCGGCCGCTTGGTTTGTCCGAATAAATATTTTTCAATCATCAGACTTGCAATGGAAGCTGCTGCGCGGGCACCTTGTCCGGCATCTTCCACGTAAACTGAAATAGCAATTTTAGGATTATCCCTGGGCGCAAATGCAATAAATACAGAGTGATCAAAAAGAGGAGGTGCATTTTGCACAGTGCCTGTTTTACCACAAACAATAATATCTGCAAGCTTGCACGATATTGACCCGTTCCTTTTTCTACCACTTTTTGCATGGCATCTACTGCAACAATAAAGTAGGAAGAGTCAATGGTAGTATAATGCCGCTCGGTATAGTTAGGTAATGGCTTGTCTATCTTCGCCAATCGCTTTTACAAGATGTGGAATATAATAATATCCACGGTTGGCAATGGTGGCTGCAAAGTTGGCCATCTGAATTGGCACCACCAGGTTTTCACCTTCACCAATCGCAATGGAATAAATGTTGGAGAATTTCCAGGGACGGTTGTTATACGCCCGATCGTAATAGGCAGGTGTAGGGTACCAGGCCTCCTTTTTCATTTGGAAGATCAATACCCAATCGGCTTTCCGAAATCCAAAACTTTTAATATGTTTACTCCATTCTTCCAGACCAATGCGTGTATCTCCAAAAGGATCATTGACAACGCCCTTGGTTAAGCATGCGTCTTAGCACGTCATGAAAATATGGATTACAGGAATTTGCAATAGCTCCTCGTAAATCTTCGTTGCTAGTGCGCTCCATGGCAACTGATTATTGACCGGTCGCACCGGATTCGTGTTTCAGGTGTAATTACTTTTTCCTGAAGGGCTGTCATTGCCTGTGCAATCTTAAAAATTGAACCCGGCCGATATTGAGCCATCAGTGGCCGATTGAACAATGGCTTCAGTGAATCAGAATTTATCAACGTAAAGTTGGAGCTATAATTTTTTCCTGTTAACAAGCGTAGGATCATACGATGGACCGGAAACCAGCGAAAGGATTTCTCCGGATGATGGCTCAATGGCAACAATACTTCCTGACTTTCCTTTCATCAAAAACTCACCATATCGTTGCAAATCAATATCAATACCCGTTACAAGATTCTGTCCGGGAACCGAAAGTGTGTCATATTTACCATCGTTAAACGAACCTTTCTCAATACCTTTTACATCGCGCAGTTTAAATCGAACTCCACGCTTGCCGCGTAATTGTTGCTTCATAAAAATGCTTCAATTCCGCTTTGCCCTATATAATCACCTTGCTTGTATATTTTAGTTTTATCACTGATCCAACTGATTCTTGTTTATTTCACTCACGTAGCCCAATGCATTGGCCAGTGCGCTGGATGAATAGGCACGTGTAGTACGAGCCTGTATATAAAAGCCAGGAAACTCATCCATCTGATCTTGTACCCTTGCAAAATCAATATTTGAAAGCTGATCGATAAAAAGCGTAGGCTTATAAGGAGAATATTCCTTCCGGGCTTTCATCTCTTTGAACTTTTTACGCAACTCTTCACGTGACATCTCAAACACGTTACAAAACTTTACGGAGTCAAATTTCTTGATGTCCTTTATAACTACTTCAAGGTCATACTCCGGTGTGTTGTACACAATCAACTTGTTATTGCGATCATAGATAAGCCCACGAAAAGGATATTCCACCTGGCGCAGAATGACATTACCTTCCGCCATTTCCGCATAGCGATTATCAAGCTACCTGTATAGAAAAAAGCTTAATCAGGAAAATAATCCCAACCAATACGATTACGATCTGCAATATTTCCTTGCGTGACTCATTCATATTCTTCTGCGCTGCGGAACGAGCAGTTGTAAAAAGATTATCACCGTCATTGTGAAGAGCAGGCTGCCTATAATTTTCAACATCGTGTACCAGAACATATCAAAGCCAGATGCCTCCAGAAAAAATAAAACGAAATGATGAATAAAAACCAGTGGTATGGCATACACTAAAAACCATTGCACACCATTGGTCGATATGGTCGGTGAATTTCCTGTATCATATCCGCCCTGTGGGGTAATAACTGATAACCAGTAGTTACGCATGTAACTCAATAGAACAGTGGCAAATGCATGCAGCCCCATGCTGCTCATAAAAAATATCAATTGTAAAGCCTAATAGAAATCCAATCAGGACAATACGCAAGTTGCTCAAATCAAATGGCAGCAATAAAATAAAGGCTACGTATAAAAAGCAAAATGCTGAATTGAATAACACCAGGTTTTTTAGAAAAACTACCTGTGCCAGAACATACACAAAGAATAAGAAGATATGTACAATCCCTGATCTGATCATCGTATTTCACTTATTGTTACTTTCTCCAGTGAATCCCTTTCGTTTTTCAGATTACTCTTCACCAGTTCTACAAAGGAAAGCTTGCTGAAGTCTTGCGCCAACGCAACCTGAATATCCCAAAAAGGAGACTCTTCGCTTAGTGTTGCTGTACGGATTACTCCTACCAATATACCCTTTGGAAATATTGCATTGTAGCCAGAGGTAACAACAGTATCACCAGGTGAAGGGTTCGCATGGCGAGGAATATACCGGAGATTTGTAAAACGAGCATCAGCACCATCCCATTGTGCTGTTCCAAAATAATCCTTATTCTTTACAACGCAGGATACCATCTCGTCAGTATGCAGTAATGAAATCAATACTGAAAAATGATCAGAAACCGATTTTACTTTTCCAACCGCTCCTGAAATACTGATGGCTGCCATTCCTGGTTCTATGCCATCCAGCTTTCCTTTGTCAACTGTAATATAGTTTTTATAAAATTGGGTAGAATTCGAAACCACTTTCGCCTCAATGTATTCAAACCGATTGCTTAAGACTGGATCTTTTAATACGGGTATCTGGTCAGCAAAGATCCGCTGATTACGCTGCTCCAGCGTAGTACGCAAAATTGCATTTTCCTCAGCCAGTTGTCTGTTGATCGTACCCAGTGAAACATATTCCCTTACACCTTGAGAAAAACCAAGTATACTGGCGGCAACGCGGTTGGAGGAATTAAAATAAGCGGAACTTTGAAATTGATTGTTCTCCACAATCAGCAGGACAGAAACCAGCTCAAGAAATAAGAATGCAAATAAAGCCCGATACTCGTAAATAAACTTTAAGAGCCTCTCCATTCATTAAGTCATCAATACCTTTCTGAATTTTTCAATATTTTTTAAAGCCGCACCTGTTCCTCTCACCACCGCCCTCAGGGGATCATCCGCCACATGAATTGGCAATTTTGTCTTTAGTGAAAGACGTTTATCCAATCCTCGCAACATGGCACCGCCCCCGGTAAGGTAGATACCTTGTTCATAAATATCAGCTGAGAGTTCAGGGGGAGAAAGTTCAAGCGCCTTGAGTACTGCTTCTTCCAGCTTGGAAATGGATTTATCAAGGGCAAAAGCAACCTCGGAATATGAAATCTTAATCGTCTTGGGAATACCCGTCATTAAATCACGACCACGGATTTCATAGTCATCCGGACCGTCATCCAGTTCAGTGAGTGCCGAACCAACTTCGATCTTAACCCGCTCAGCCGAACGCTCACCGATCAATAGATTATGTTGTCTGCGCATGTAATCAAGTATGTCGCGGTTAAACGTATCGCCAGCTATCCGTATAGACTGGTCACATACAATTCCTGAAAGTGCGATCACGGCAATGTCAGTGGTTCCTCCACCGATATCCACAATCATATTGCCGATCGGCTCTTCGATATCAATCCCTATTCCAATTGCAGCCGCGATGGGTTCATGAATCATGTACACCTCTTTCGCATTGGCATGTTCTGCTGAGTCGCGTACAGCACGCTTCTCTACTTCAGTAATGGCAGAGGGGATACATATTACCATGCGCAAGGAAGGCGGAAAAATTCTGCGGCCTGTATCAATCATCTTGATCATACCACGAATCATCATCTCCGCAGCATGAAAGTCGGCAATCACACCTTCCTTAAGTGGCCGGATCGTTTTTATGTTATCATGAGTCTTCTCATGCATCTGCATCGCCTCACGACCAATGGCAAGTACCTTGCCGGTGGTGCGGTCCAGTGCAATAATCGATGGCTCATCAACTACAACTTTGTCTTTGTGAATAATCAGAGTATTGGCAGTTCCCAGGTCAATCGCGATGTCACTGGTAAAGAAATCAAAAAATCCCATTTGTTACCCCTTTGGTATAGTTAATAAAGCACGAAATTACAGAAATATTCCGTGGATATTTTAGACAATTCAATTGAAAAACTTACACCCTTTCAATGCTTGAAATGCCGCACACCAGTAAATACCATTGCCATATCATGGCGATCACAAAAGTCGATTGAATCCTGATCTTTAATTGAACCACCGGGTTGAATGACTGCCGTAATGCCGTGCTGATTTGCAATCTCAACACAATCGGGAAAAGGGAAGAACGCATCTGATGCCATCACTGCACCTTTAAGTTCAAATCCAAATGCATCAGCTTTCTCAATGGCCTGCTTCAAAGCATCCACACGACTGGTCTGGCCTACTCCACTTGCCAGCAGCTGGCCATTTACCGCCAGGATGATCGTGTTTGACTTGGTGTGCTTGCAAATCTTGCTGGCAAAAAGTAATGCTTCCACTTCTTCTGCTGTTGCAACACGCTTCGTTACCTGCTTCAGATCTTCCCTGGAATCTGTTTTCAAATCCAGATCCTGCTCTATGACTCCGTTCAGCAAACTCTTGAATTGCTTCTGTGCAGTTAAGGTTTGTTTCTGTTTAAGTATGATCCTGTTCTTTTTTGATTTCAATAAACTGAGCGCAGCATCATCAAAGTCAGGAGCAATCAAAATTTCAAAAAACAACTTGTTTATTTCTTCGGCAGCAGCGAGGTCAATTTTCTGATTTGTTGCCAGCACTCCCCCAAAGGCAGAAATCGTGTCGGCCTGAAAAGCTTTCAAATATGCGTCTTTTACATTTGCGCCAATCGCAACACCACACGCATTAGTGTGTTTAATGATCACAAAGGCTGTTTCTCCATCAAACTCCCTTACCAGGTTTATGGCTGCATCAACATCAACCAGGTTATTGTAAGAAAGTTCCTTGCCATTCAACTGATCAAATAGTTTTTCCAGATCACCAAAAAAAACTCCCTGCTGATGTGGATTTTCTCCATAGCGCAACACTTTACCATACTGAATACTGGCCTTGAAACTCTGTATGCCTTGTTCATGATTGAAATAATTGAAGATGGCAGCGTCATAATGAGAAGTTACATCAAATGCTTTTGCCGCAAATCGTTTTCTGTCTGAAAGTTCTGATGTACCGTTTTTTACCTTCAGCAACTCCAGCAATTCCTGATATTGTGTGCGCTCCGAAACGATCAGCACATCACTGAAATTCTTTGCGGCTCCGCGTATAAGCGAAATACCACCAATGTCAATTTTCTCAACGATATCTTCTTCGGTGCCACCGTTGGCCACGGTTTCTTCGAATGGATACAGATCCACAATCACTAAATCAATCGCGGAGATATTATAATCGCTTGCTTGTTTCAGATCGTCTGCTTCATCGCGCCTGTAAAGTATTCCTCCAAAGACAGCCGGATGCAAGGTTTTCACACGTCCTCCAAAAATGGAAGGATAGCCTGTGAGTTTTTCAACCGCAATTACCGGATAGCCAAGCTTTTCTATAAAATCCTGTGTGCCTCCGGTGGAAACAAATTCAACGCCCTGGCGTGCCAGTTCGTGAATGATGGGGTCGAGGTTATCCTTGTAATAAACAGAAACGAGTGCGCGGGTAATTTTTCTGGAAGACATGCTACTAAATTGAGGTGCAAAAATGCAGGAATTAAGTGTAAACCACCAATCAAAAACGATCTTTGCATTCTGACCGAAAAGAAATGAAACTCTTTCTTCACCTCGAACTTCGCAAATGGCGTGATTCCGATTACGAAAAGCCATTGCTATCGTTTGCTTCTTCGCTTTCCAGCGATGTGATCGGAGCTGAAATCGACAATCAGTCAGAAAGCTCCATTGTTGATGTGATCATAAAACTCTGCAGTCAGGTAAATCAGATTTTTATTTTAATTCAGGCTCAGCCTGATGAATCAATCGGATCGACCTTAAAGCTATTGAATCATCTGCTTAGAAATGACCATCAGATTTATAAGGTTGTACTTGCCGGAGATCACATACAGGCTGAAAAATTACTTACAACGCTGCAGAAACGATTCAGTAAGGAAGATGATCCCAAAAAAATAAAAGAGTGGATAAAGGAATTCGCGTTAGCTTAATCCATGCAGAAAATCACGTTCTTCATATTCCTCTGATTCAATCGTAAAATCATCGGCATCCAGAAAAGCAGGGAACTTATCACGATATGACTGAAGTGCATGTGCATTTAGGGACAATGTTTTAATTGCCTCAACACCTTCAACCGAGAAGAACGAATCTCCTTTGGGGCCAATAAATGCAGAATGTCCATTGTACTCAATGCCATTTCCATCCAGGCCTACTCGATTCACGCCAATAGTATAACTCAGATTTTCAATAGCCCTTGCTTTCAGCAAAGTTTCCCAGGCAGCTGATCTCACCATGGGCCAGTTTGCCACATAAATCAAAAGATCATAACCGGGTTTTTTAAGGGAAGGATTCCATCGGTTGCGGCTCCATACGGGAAAGCGCAGGTCGTAGCATATCAAAGGACAAATTCTCCATCCTTTCCAATGCCCGATCAAAAGGCTTTCACCGGATGTGTAAACCTGATTTTCTTCCGCCATGCGGAAAAGGTGACGCTTGTCGTATGTTTTGAAATTTCCCCCGGGTTCCATCCACAACAATCTGTTGTAAAACCGATCGTGCACGTTGGCAATAAAACTTCCTAAAATCAGGGCTCCGGTCTGGTCTGCCATCTGCTTCATCCACTTGAAGGTGCGCATATTCATATGCTCTGCAAGTTTTGGAGCGTTCATTGTGAACCCTGTTGTAAACATTTCGGGTAATACAATAACATCAGTTGCACCACCAATCTGCCATATTTTTTCTTCAAACATGGCCAGGTTGGCCCCAATATCTTCCCAATGAAGATCTGCCTGAATAATGGTGATTTTTAAGTCCTGCATAATGACCGTGAAACGGACTGCAAAGAAAGCAATACCAGTTCAAATATTGAACCCCAGAAGAAATAAAAACAAGTTAAACCCGAATTATGCAATAGAATTTTCTATTGCATAATTGACGAATGAAAATCACCACCTTATTCGACTTCAGTCAAAACCAGGCTGGTGATTTTCATTGTCATGGTTAAACCTTGACAATCCTGACAGTATTGTCAGGATTCGTCAACCCTGCGGGCATATTATGCATTCTTAATGCATAATATGGGTTAAAGTTTGCGCAGAATTACACCTGCTTTTTCAAGGGTTTCCTCGCCTTTGGCAAAACAAAACCTCAGGAGTTTGTGATCTGCACCATCCTGATAAAAGGCCGATACAGGTATGGGAGCCAGTTTTTTCTCCTTCGTCATCCATTCGGCCATTTCAGCCTCATTCAATTCAGAGACTGAATCATACGATAAAAGCTGAAAATAGCTTCCGTAGCATGGCAGTGGTCTAAATGACGAGCCTTTAATCTGATCCAGGAAAAAATCACGCTTACGCTGATAAAATGTTCCTATGTGAAGATAATGATCAGGATTGGTGAGATACTCTGCCAGGGCAAGTTGCACGGGTGTGTTTACACTGAAGGTAATAAACTGATGTGCCTTTCTGATTTCACGCGTGAGATTTTCCGGTGCAACCGTATACCCTACTTTCCAGCCGGTGGCGTGAAATGTTTTGCCAAACGAAAAAACCGCTACACTTTGCATGGATAAGGCGGGATATTTTAACACACTCTGATGTTGTTTTCCATCAAAGATGATTCGCTCGTACACTTCATCACTCAACACAATCAATCCGAATTCAAGAGCGAGTTTTTCCAATGCATTAAGATCCGATTCTTCCAGCACCGATCCTGTGGGATTATGCGGAGTATTGATAATAATCATCCTTGTTCGCGGAGTAATTTTGTCACGCACTTCCTGCCAGTCAATTGAAAAGTGAGGTGGTTTCAGTATGATGTGTATCGGTTTCCCACCGTTCAAACGAATAGAAGGATCGTAGGAATCATAAGCCGGATCAAAGACAATTACCTCATCTCCATCTCTCACCAGTGCTGCAATGGTTGAATAGATAGCCTCTGTTGCGCCTGCTGTAATAACCACTTCGTTTTCGAAGTCCGTTGGCCTGTTAAAGGATTTCGTTACCACATCCGCGATGGCTTTTTTCAATGCGATTGCACCGGGCATGGGTGCATACTGGTTGTGCCCGGCTTTCATATTCTGATAAATGAGTTCAATCAATTCGTCCGATACCGGAAAGTCGGGGAATCCCTGTGCAAGATTGATGGCACCATGCTCCAGCGACATGCGCGACATGACGGTGAAAATGGATGTTCCAACTTCGGGCAGACGGGAGGTTATATTCAAGATTCCTGATTCAAAATTTTAAATAAAATTACTTTCAAATTATCTGCGAAGCGGAGCCAGAATCCTGTATTCTGTATCCACGTCTCCCTTGGTGATATTCGCCAGTTTACCTTTCAGCATTCTCTTTTTTAAGGGAGTCAGGTAATCGATAAACAATTTGCCTTCAATGTGATCATATTCGTGCTGAATGATACGCGCCTTCATGCCGCTGAATTCCTCTTCCTTTGGCTGCCAGTTTTCATCAAAATATTTCACCTTGATTTTTTCCTTACGGGAAACGTCCTCGCGAATGTTGGGTATACTTAAACAACCTTCTTCAAATTCCCACTCGGTGCCGGTTTCCTTTAAAATAAGGGGATTGATAAACGCCTGCTTAAAATCCCTGAGCGTTGGTTCCTCATCCAGGGTAGTGCCATCCACAATAAAAAGACGAACGCTTTTGCCAATCTGTGGTGCCGCCAGACCAATGCCATGTGCCGCATACATGGTTTCGTACATATCCATTATCAATTGTTTCAGGTCCGTACCTTCCTGGATGTCCGCAGCACGTTTTCGCAACACCGCATCGCCATACACTACTATAGGATAAATCATGATCTTATCTGTGAAATCAAAATGCAAAATTAATCAATATTCGCCCGATTATTAAGCGATACCTGACTCTAATAAGTTCGGGTGTGCACAGAAAAGTTCAAAAATTAAAATTCCTGCATGTAAGATTGCAGAATAAGCACCGCGCTGATTTTGTCAACATTGCCCTTCACCTGGCGGTCTTTTTTCTTCATGCCTCCTGCAATCATGGCCTGCTGGGCCATCGAACTGGTGAAGCGCTCGTCAACCGTTTGAATAGGTTTATCAGGAAAGGAGACTTTAAATTTCTCAATAAACCTGCGCACTTCGGGGGCAATTTCTGAGTCTGTATTATTAAGGCGCTTCGGCAGGCCAATGATTATTTTTTCAACTGTCTCGCTTTGAAAATATTTTTTCAGATAATCAATCAGCTTTGATGTTTCCACCATGTCCAGGGCAGTAGCGATGATGCGCAGAGGATCCGTCACGGCAAGTCCTGTTCGTTTCAATCCATAATCAATCGCAAGGATTCTGCCCATTAAAAAAGTTCAATGAAGGAAATGTGATCAGTTAAATTTTATCTTCTCGAAGAATTTCTTCTTTACCTGGTTTTCCAGGGCCATGGCTTTTGGAAATAAGATTTCATTCTCTACACGGGCATGTTCCTGAAGTACTTTTTCAAAAGACATGAGTTCAGAATAAATCACTTTTACATGCAATGGTGCATCCGGTGTCAGGTGATAATCTTTCGTGATCCTGCGTATTCCCTGCATCTCATCGTCATGCGCTTCATGCTCCATGGCACATTTTTGCAATGAGTACTTCTCCATCATCTGGTAGAGTTGTGAGGGATTGTACTGACCTTTTACCGCTCTTTCGAGTACCCTGATGTATTTAAACAGGGTGTCTTCCTCTTCGTATATGTGGTGTATGAAATCTTCCAGAAATAGTGGAAACAGTGTCTTCAGATCCTTCTCCACTATGAGGTAATCATTATGACTCGCTTTAAAACTCTCCACCAACCTGCCTATATAGGGCAATTTATGCTTTACAAAAAGAAAGTGAGCATGTTTGAGATACTCCATGATCAGGTCGATGGGATAATTGATTAAAGGAAGATCAACCTCCTTGAAATTCTCCCCTGGAGACTCCAGTTCACGGATTACTGCTTCAACAATGAGTCCCTTTTCAGTGCAAACCTGCTCCAGTGTGTGCTCTGGAAATTCAAAAAATCTGATACCAAAGTAATACAATACGTGAGCACGCAGGTTATCCTGGTCTACCAGTTCCGCAATTCGCCTGTATCTCAACGTTTCCTTTTCCATGAAAAAGTAAATATAGTAAACCGTAACTATCGAAAATCTAACCCCAACAATTAATTTGGCACTTCGTTAGATGGACTAATCTAATGCAAAGTTAAACTATGGAGGAGCAGAAGAATTCAAATTATCAGATCAGTTTACCGCTTATTTTGTTCATTGGCCTCGCAGCCGGTGTGCTTATTGGGGCCAGCCTTACCAGTAAAAGTGGTTCTGGTGATGTTGGAGAAGAAGTGCAGAAGGTAAGGGAAGTGCTGAGCCTGATCAAGAATGAATATGTAGATACGGCCAATACAGAAGCCCTGGTAGAGGATGCCATCATGCATATGCTTGGAAAACTGGATCCTCACTCCTCCTATATATCAGCCAAGGATATTGTGGAGGCCAATGAAGATCTGAAAGGAAATTTTGAAGGCATTGGTATTGAATTCAACATATTTCATGACACGCTTGTCGTTGTGTCAGCTCTTAGTGGCGGCCCATCAGAAAGTGTTGGATTAAGATCGGGAGATAAGATTATCAAGGTAAATAATAAAAACATTAGCTGGTATCGGCCTTACTAACCGTGATGTGCAAACACATCTAAAAGGCCCTAAAGGCACAGAAGTTGGCATTGAGGTAATCAGAAAAAATGTGAATAAACCCATCGTGTTTACCATCGTGCGTGATAAAATACCTCAATATTCTATTGATGCATCTTACATGCTGGATCATGAAATCGGCTACATCAAAATAAACCGTTTTGCCCAAACCACCTTCACCGAGCTGAAAGAAGTCGATGAGCAAGCTTAAGAAAGAAGGCATGACAAAATTGATTCTTGATCTGCAGGGAAACCCAGGTGGTTATATGGATCAGGCCATCAACATTGCTGATGAATTTCTGGCAAAAGGAGAAAAAATTGTTTTCACCAAAGGACAGGAAACCAGGTACAATGAAAATGCTTTTGCTACTGAAAAAGGAGAATTTGAGCGGGGTGATCTTATTGTGCTGGTCAATGAAGGAAGTGCTTCTGCTTCTGAAATTGTAGCCGGTGCCCTGCAGGATAATGATCGTGCACTCGTTGTGGGGCGTAGATCATATGGTAAAGGACTTGTGCAACGTCCTTTTGATTTGAATGATGGTTCAGAAGTTCGTTTAACAATTTCCAGGTATTACACACCGAGCGGCCGTTCTATTCAGAAGCCTTATGACAACCCTGGTGAGTATGAAAAAGATTTAATGAAACGTTATAAAAAAGGTGAGTTCTTTTCTGCGGACAGCATCCAGTTTAATGATTCCCTGAAATTTGAAACCACAAGTGGCCGCTCTGTATATGGAGGTGGTGGTATCATGCCTGATTATTTTGTGCCATTGGATACTACCAGCAACAGTAAATACTTCAATCAGCTTTTTAATGCAAATATTTTACGGGAATATGCTTTTAGTTATGCCACTGAAAACAAGAGCAGACTGGAAGAGAAAGGCTATCCCGACTATCTGCAGAATTTTGAGGTATCCCAATCCATGATCAATGAGATTATTGAAATGGGGCGCAAGAACAAAATTGAGCCCGACTACAAAGATCTGCAAAAGAACAAGAGACTGTTTCATATCTACATCAAAGCGGAAGTGGCCCGCAATGTATGGGACAACCAGAGTTTCTACCCGATCTTTAATGAAACGAATGAGGTGCTTCAGCAAGCCATCAAACTCTTCGATCGCATCCCTGAGTTGAACAGGAACAAGATGTAGAAAATCTTTTTCAAGGCCTCATGCACCAGCCTGGAAACAAGCGTGATGAGGCCATTTTTTTGTACCTTCACAGAATCATTTCCAAGTAAAAACTTTTAACATGTTTTACCATCATCTGGGAAATATTCCGCACAAGCGCCACACGCAATTCAGACAACCTGATGGCAGTTTGTATAAGGAGGAACTTGTGAGTTCAGAAGGATTTTCAGGAATTTATTCCAACCTCTATCACATCAACCCCCCTACACGCATAAAAGCGTTGATGAGATCCGGTGAAGTACGGACCAAAAATCATTCAGGATTATGCGTTACGACAAACCCATCTTAATACTTCTCAAGTAACTACTACCGGAGCCGATTACCTGACAGCCCGTAAAGTTTTGCTCGCCAACAATGATTGTTCGATTTCAATTTGCTCTCCTGCAAAACGTAAAATGGATTACTTCTACAAAAATGCAGAAGGTGATGAAGTGATTTATGTGCATGATGGAAGTGGTGTGTTGATTTCTCAGTTTGGAAAAATTGATATCCGCCAGGGAGATTATGTGGTAATTCCACGCACGGTAATTTATAAACTTGAATTTAATGAAGGCCCGCTTCGGTTGCTGATTATCGAAGCAGCGTCACCGGTTGAAACCGTGAAACGTTACCGCAATGATCTTGGCCAGCTGGGTGAACATGCTCCGTATTGCGAACGCGACATTCGCCCTCCGCATGAATTAATCACTGATAACAGCAAGGGTGAGTTTTTGATGAAAATAAAAAAGCAGGGATATCTTCATCAGTATATCTATGATTACAGTCCGCTGGACCTGGTAGGATGGGATGGATTTTTATGGCCGTATGCTTTTTCCATTCACGATTTTGAACCAGTCACAGGGCGCATTCATCAGCCACCACCGGTACACCAGACTTTTCAGGCTCATAATTTTGTGATTTGTTCATTTGTTCCACGATTGTTTGATTACCATCCTCAGGCAATACCCGCCCCATATAATCACAGCAACATTGACAGTGATGAGGTGCTCTATTATGCCGAAGGAAATTTCATGAGCCGAAGGGGTATTGAGCGCGGCTCGTTTACGTTGCACCCGGGTGGTTTGCCACACGGCCCTCATCCGGGCACGGTAGAGAAAAGCATTGGCGCAAAAGAAACACATGAACTGGCCGTGATGATTGATACGTTCAAACCACTTGTATCTCACCGAAGATTCCCTGGAATTTCTTGATCAAAATTATCCTATGAGCTGGACGGAAAATTCAGCAGATGGATTTCATGAAGTCAATACTCCCTAAATATTTAGTTCAACAAAAACTCAAGCATATGAAAACTGTCATTTTATTTTTACTGCTGGCATGTGGTCTTTCCCTATCCGCCCAACCCGACCTCACAGGCGCATGGCAGAGCGGACCTGATGAAAATCGTTCTGTTATGATTGTTGCAGGAAAAATATTTTCTGTGGCCGTCTACAATGCAAAAGAAAAAACCTACACCGGCACCTATGGTGGTCAGTGGCGCGTTGAGAAAAATCGATTTATAGAGATACAGGAATTCAACACGATGAAACCTGAATTGATAGGTGTTGAACAAAGCACTGAAATAAAAACCCAGAAGGATAAACTGATTTTTAAAGCAGGAAAGGTAACACAGGAATTTACCCGCATTGATGCTGGCAAGCCCGGTGAACTTGCAGGTGCATGGCTTTTCACGGGCCGTGTTACTGATGAGGGTGTTGAACGCAGAACCCCCGGAGCACGTAAAACCATGAAGATTCTTTCCGGCACCCGTTTTCAGTGGATTGCCTACAATAATGAAACAAAAGAATTCTTCGGCACCGGAGGCGGCACGTACACTACTTCTGACGGTAAGTATATTGAAACCATAGATGTGTTTTCCAGGGACAATAGCCGTGTAGGCGCAAAACTGGAATTTGATTTTTCTCTTCAGGAAGGCGATTGGCATCACAGTGGCAAAAGCAGCAAGGGTGATCCCATCCACGAAATCTGGTCGAAAAGGGAGAAGATAGGAATCTGATTCTTTGTGGTACATCGTTTCGCAGTGACTTCGTGGATAAACCACCCGCAAGGTCACGTAAATAATCATGGATAAATTTTCACTCCCTATTCAGGTTCGCTGGTCTGATATTGACCAGAACAGACATCTGCGTCATTCAGCCTATTATGATTACGGAGCTACCGTACGCGTGGCCTGCTTCTCGCAGCATGGACTTACCAATCTCAAGTTTGAAGAGCTGCGCATCGGCCCGATTTTGTTTCGGGAAGAAGCGGTGTTCAAGCGCGAAATAAAATTTGAAGACCACATCACGGTTGATCTGATGGTTACTAAAGCCACTCCTGATTTTTCGCGGTGGAGTATTCGTCATCAGTTTCTGAAAGAAGACGGAACCATTGCCGCGGTAATAAATCTGGATGGAGCGTGGATGGATATACTGGCGAGAAAACTGGCGGTGCCCGATTCCGGTATTCAAAATGTGTTTGACGGTTTTCCAAAGTCGCCTGACTTTGAACAAATAATTCGTGCTAAAAAATAATTATTGCGTTGCCCATTCCTCTATCACCCGCGGATAATGAAGATGTTCGAGCCGTTGGACTTTTTCAGCAATTTCTTTCGGGGTGTCTGACACATCAACTTCAATAACGGCTTGAAACACTGTTCTTCCCTCGTCATATTTTTCATCTACTTCATGAATAGTTATTCCGGTTCGCGTATCTTCTGATGCCTTCACAGCCTCATGTACTTTCATCCCATACATACCCTTGCCTCCAAACTTTGGCAACAAAGCCGGATGAATGTTTATAATCCGATGGGGAAAGCTTTCACAAGATAAGCGGGCATCAGCCATAGAAACCCAGCCAGCACTATGTGTGTTATTCCTGCATCATTCAGCCACTGCATAACTTCTTCGCTTTCGCGGAATTGCCCGCGGGTAAAAACTTTTGATGGGATTAAAAATTTTCGTGCGCGTTCCAGTCCATAGGCTTCAGGATTATTGCTGAGAACCAACCTCACTTCTATGGAAGGATGGTGTTGAAAGTGCAAAAAAATTGCTTCAGCATTTGAGCCACTGCCTGAAATGAAAATTGCAAGTCGTACCGGTTTCAACATCTGAAAAATATAATCATTGTACAAACGCCATACTGATAACACCCAGTACCATAATCACCTTGCACCATTGGCTGAGCATGTAAAAATCCCTTTTGGTGTCAGCCCTGATAAGCCGTAAAAGGAAAATGCTCAATGGAGCAAATAAAAAAACCAGAAAATAATAAAAAGGCATTTGCGTATATATCGCATTGATCATAACTACCAGTAGTGAAAACAAGGCCAGCAAAAAATACACGACCACTTTTGTTTTGCGGATTCCCCATAAGATGGGCAGTGTTTTACAGCCAAACGTATTATCACCCTTCAGGTCTTCCATATCCTTGATAATTTCACGAACCAGGGTCATAAAAAAAGCAAAGAGCGAATAGATAATCACCAAAGAATTAGTGAGATCATATAACACATTGATGAGCGTAATTGATAATCCTGTAAGCAAAGCCACCATAAAGTTTCCTACAAAAGGCTGTCGCTTGAGACTGTTGGAATACCACCACAAAATAAAAGATGAGAAGATGTGAATGAGGCCTAAACGCCAGCCGAGTAAAAAGCCCAAGCGCTACCCCAGCAAATGAAAGCACACTATGAAACAACAATGCATGTCTCCGGCCGATACCCTTTCCGATTACAACACGATCTGGCTTATTTATTAAATCAATTTTAATGTCATAGTAATCATTGATGATATACCCACCCCCCGCAACAATGGCTGTAGAAGATGCCAGCACCAGTAATCGCCAGTCAAACAGAAGTTGAATGTCAATTAAAAAGATGGCTGCAAAATACTGGGCCATGCCAATGATAAACAGATTCCAGAAACGGGTTAAGCGCAGGAATGCACTCAAACTGAATTTTGAGTAATTTCTATTGGGCATGGCGGATCAAAGGTAATTGGATTCTGGATAACAGATATGGATTTTTCAATGCCCGCATAACTATCCAGAACCCAAATAACCAATATCAAAACCTTAACGCCAGCATGACCAGGTAATTCCTTCCGGCCTGCGGATAAAAATAATTCTGTCTGTATTCAGAGGTTCCTCCCAGATAGCCATAGGTATACCCATTGGAAGAATATTGTGTATTGAAAATATTATTCGCCAGCAGGCTAAGGGAAATCTCCCTCATAAATGAAGGCCTCCAGCTATAAGATGCCCTGAGGTCATTAACCAGATAGGCATCAATTTTCCTGCTTTCATTACTGGTGTTATCCAGATATTGTTTGCCTACATATTTTGTAAGCAAGCCTAATTCAAAACCTTTCGACTGGCGAGTACATCAATGCCGATCCTGCAATTACATTCGGTGAAAAGGCAATATCAGTATTCGCGTAGCTGTTGATCACTTCGTTATACTCATCAAAGTTGGTTCCATAGTCATAAAGCACTTCATCGAAGTTTTTGATTTTGTTCTGGCTAAAGGCAACGTTCGCATTCCATAAAATTTTAGAATTTAATCTTACTGAACCCTCCAGCTCAATTCCAGTGCGATAGCTTTCATCTGCATTCGTGCGGATAAGCGCCCCTACATCGTTGACTTTTCCTGTTGGCACCAGTTGATTTTTATAATCCATCAGGTAGTAATTGGCAGTAAGCGTAACATTCTGCTTACGGAACCGCCATCCTGCTTCCACATTTCGCAACGTTTCATGCTTTGGTATCTTGCCTTCCATGGCATCTATAAAATCATCTCTTACCGGCTCACGATTACCAACGCTGTAGGATGCATACCATTGTTGACCATCCGATAACTTCATAGGTTAGTCCGAATTTTGGATTGAAGAAATTAAATTGCTGATCAATATTAAAATCAAATTGCCTGTTCTCTTTTCCTGATGCATGGTAGTCCACTCTCCGGTATTGCAAATCCACAAAGCCATTGATCTTCTCCGTATAATTGATAGTTGTTTTTCCCGTAAATGGTGAAATCATTTTTCTTTCCATTATTGAAATAGTACTGATAATCCTTAGGCACGGCTGAAACCTGTGCCCATATTATTTCACCAAAGTGATCACCATCATATTGATTCCATGCTCCACCTATAATTGAATTAAGCTTTTCTTTCTCATAATTAATGGAGTACGTCATGCCATAAAAATCATTGTCGAGCCACCTTCTTCTCACCAGATCGGTCGATGAAAATGATTTCATTTCCTATCGTTACATCACCAAGTCCATACTTGTCAAAATCATCATCATATCGAAACTCTTCATAATAACCCCGGCCTTAGGTATAATGCAATGCTCCGTTAGCAGTAAGTGTTTCAGAAAACCGATGAGATGCATGCAGCTGATAATGATCCTGAGCATAATTATCAACCTGATTTTCGTAGGTATAGATGTTAAACGTACGGCCTGATGAAAGTAAATTATCAGTTTGCTGCTGATTCCACCCTTCTGTGGCGGCAGTCTCGAGCATGGCTTCCTCATCATTATTCAATCTCGATTCAGGCACACCATACCAGCTTTGATACGTAATCTCCTTACCACCAAATACGATGGCTTTCATCATGGTTTTCTTGCCATAGTATCCACCCGATAAATAATACGATTTCAAATCGGAGCTTGCGCGATCAATGTATCCATCTGATACGATCTGTGACACTCTTCCATCAAACACAAATTTTTCATTAATGAGACCGGTGCCAAACGCTACCGTGTGTCTGCGTGTGTTAAATGAACCAAATGAATTAATCACATCGGCATACGCCTGATCATTGCGAGTATTGGTTTGAAGATTTACACTGGCACCAAAAGCTCCGGCTCCATTGGTAGATGTACCCACGCCTCGTTGAACTTGCACACTTTGCGTAGAGCTGGCCAGGTCTGGCGTGTTCACCCAAAACACACCCTGGCTTTCGCTGTCGTTTACAGGAATACCGTTGATGGTTACGTTGATTCGCGTAGCATCGCTTCCGCGGATACGCAAGCCAGTGTAACCCACTCCTGCTCCGGCATCCGAAGTAGTGACCAGGGAAGGTGTCCAGTTAAGTGCGAATGGCATGTCCTGACCAAAGTTTTGTTTCTGAAGCGCCACCTTGTTAATGGTGGAATAGGTGGTGGGAGTTTTTTCATTTACCCGTGTAGCCTCAACAATCACCTGATCGGTCATGATTACATCCTCTTCCATTAAAATAGTTAACACTTCTTCTCTGGGAACCGAAAATTGAATTTCAAAAGTTTTATAACCCAGAAAGCGAACTTCGGCCTGATAATTACCCGAGGGTAATTTCTCCAGCTCAAAATCACCACGTTCATTAGTGATGGCATATCGCTTGATTTCTTTCACCGCGACCGTAGCACCGGCCAATGACTCTTTCGACTTGCCGTCTTTCACAGAACCGCGAACGACATACTGGGCTTGCCCAGCAATTGAACAGACCATCATGGCTGTTACCATACAAATTTTGAACATGTTTGTTTTCGTTTAAACCCGCAGGCACATCGGGGAATGTACCTTACTTACGTGTTTACTCTGCCTCCCTTCGTCCGCATTACCGGCATCAGGTTCTATGGGTATAATCTCAGCCCTTGTTTTTTTAGGCACCCCCTTGCTCCGATTTCTCAAAGCGTTGCAAATGTACGGGTAATCTTTTCGCATTTGCAACAAACCGTGTTTAAAGAAGTCAACACGTTGTCTATCTGTACCTCCAACCCTCCAGGGGCTGATTGCTCAGGCAAAAGCCATTGGAGGTTTTATCTTGTTTACGTTGAGAAAAGATTAAAGCAGCGCGTACCGGAATCAAACTTCAAATTTTTATTTTTACCCTATGTACAAAGCCATTGTCAACAGTAAGACCTTCGGGATTGATCATAACGACCAATCCATTACGGTAAACGGAGCCGATTTTAAATGGGACATCAACCAAGTAGGTGACGGTTACTTTCACATACTCTATTTAAACAAAGGTTATCGGGCAGAGATTGTGAAGACAGACATTGCCACCAAAACCATTACTTTTAAAATCAACGGAAGAAATTATTCGGTTGAATTAAAAGACAAGTTTGATTTGCTGCTGGATAAGATGGGGTTGAATAAAACCGTTTCCCACAAGGTAAATTCTATCAAGGCGCCCATGCCTGGTTTGATCATTGATTTGAAAATTAAGGCCGGTGACACCGTAAAGCAAGGTGATGCACTTCTTATTCTGGAAGCCATGAAAATGGAAAACATTTTAAAATCTCCGGGTGAGGGTGTAATCAAAAATGTGAAAGTGAAGAAAGGGGATAATGTTGAGAAGGGACAGGTTTTGATTGAATTCTAAAATTCTGACCTTTAAATTCTATTTCACTCAACTACCCTGAGCAGTAGTAGTAAAATCACGAGAGATATATTTCGCATAATAAACACCCGACTCGAGTTTCACTGGCAGTGTAATGGTTGATACATCACCTGATACTTCATAACGGGCTATCTCTGAACCTATCGTACTATAGATGGCAATAAACGCCCTGTTTTGCGGAACGAAGTTCGTCTCTGCAATAAAAGATACCCCATCTGATGGGTTTGGATGAACCGAGAAATTCTTTTTACCGTCAAAGTCAACCATGACTACGTTGAAATATTCGGTATAGCCATCGAAGTCAACTGATTTTAAGCGGTAGTAGTTTTTGCCGATGTAGGGCTTTTCATCATCCATAGAGTAATCTTTTCGCTCATTGGTTGTACCAAACCCATTTACTCTTGCTATGCTGGTGAAATTCTTGCCATCTGAAGATTTTTCAATATCGAAGTAATCGAAATTAAGTTCAGAGGCTGTGGCCCAAAAGAGAGATATTTTATTTAAGCCTTTGGAAGCTTTGAAGAAAAGGAGTTCAATGGGAAGTGGTCCTGATTCACCGAAGCCACCCCCACTTCCTCCAAGATCTGCAGCAGAAAAACTATTATCTGCAGGCCAGTTTATTGCACCAGCAGGGGGAGTTGGTTGACTTGTAACAATTGTCTTGGTACAAATAATTAATCGATCATTTGCCCCCGGACCTGCGGGTCTATTTAACTGACCTGAACCAAAAACTTTCAAGGTCAAACCACAGCCAGTTGCTGTTCCAAGATTTAATTGATTATCCAAACTTAATGTGCCATAAACCTCAACACTACCTATCCAAGTAATGTTGTTTCTGATCGTAACCGTAATGCCATTCGGTATTACAATTAAACAAGCCGTTGCGACAGAAGTCGCCCCTCCTGAAAGTGTCCAAGTAGCTGTTGGCGGCCCTCCGCCCGTCCAATTGCCAGAAGTTGCAGCCGTTGCAGTGCCACTACATTGAGAATATAATGAGAAACTTAAAAAAGTTAAACCAATCAAGAGAAGGAAACTCTTGTAAATTGGATAGATTTCAATTCTCATAAATAAAACTCTCAAGACCTCACTATTAATAAGTCACTTCGAAAGTAACTAAGAACCAACAAAATACCAATTAAAATCATTTTTGTTAAAAACCTGAGAATTAGCACAAGCAAATGAATTGTTCTTTTGTTGGATTTATTTTGAAAATGACATGTCTGAAGCAGTATTTTGCTAAACCACACTGAATAAAAAGATCCACATTTTTACTACTTCTATTTGAATAAACTAACCAAACTGGCAGGTGAAACCGCCCTTTACGGCCTTGGCAGCATCCTGCCCAGGGTGCTTAATTTCCTGCTTGTTCCACTCCATACCATCAATATGTTTGGCCAGGCCGAATATGGCCAGATCACCAAACTTTACGCCTTTGTGGGAGTAATCAACATCGTGTATATGTTTGGCGTGGAAACCGCTTTTTTCCGCTTTTCTACCAAACCGGGTGCAGACCAGAAACGGATTTTTAATCTGAGTCAGACTACTATTGTGTTTATCAGTCTGCTATTATCAGTCGTTTTTATTTCGTTTTCATCGCCCATCGCCAGTGCATTGAATATGGAAGCACACCCGGAGTTCATCATCTGGCTCACCCTCACCATGCTTGTAGATGCCCTGGTGGCTATACCCTTTGCCCGGTTGCGTCTGGAGAAAAAGGCCTTGCTTTTTGCAGCGGCTAAAATCATTAATGTGTTTGTTCTGATTTCCCTGAACTACTATTTCCTGAAACTCAATTATGATCCGGCCATTGGCATTGGCTATGTCTTCCTGGCCAATCTGATCGCCAACGCATTCTTCATATTGTTTTTCCTAAAAACCCTCGTCACCTGGCGTCCGGCCTGGGATAAAACCATCTCACCACAGATGTTGCAATATGCTTACCCGGTGATGATTACCGGTGTGGCCGGAATGATCAACGAGATGTTTTCCAGAAGCATGCTGGACTGGTGGCTGCCCGAAAATTTTTATGCAGGAATCACCCGGGAGGAAGCAGGCGGAATTTTCGGGGCATGCTACAAATTTGCCGTGTTTATGAATCTGGGTATCCAGGCCTTCAGGTATGCTGCTGAGCCTTTCTTCTTTTCCAATTCAGCAGATAAAAACGCTCCATCGCTTTTTGCGAGGGTCAATCACTATTTTATGATTGTTTGTTGCGTGGTGCTCCTCGGCATCAGCATCAACATGGATATTTTCAAGTTCATGGTGGGCGAAGAATTCTGGGCAGGAATCAGCATCGTACCTGTCTTGTTACTTGCCTATTTGTTCCTGGGTATTTATTACAACCTGAGTGTCTGGTTTAAACTTACTGACAAAACCTATTTTGGCACCATCATCACCTTGGTGGGTGCTTTTATTACAATCGCAGGAAATTTTATACTGATTCCCGTGGCGGGATATATGGGAAGCAGTATTGCCGCGCTGCTTTGTTACTTTACAATGGCTGCGGTTTGCTATGTGATTGGTCAACGGCACTATCCGATACCCTATACGGTAATAAAAGACCTTGGCTATATCATCATTACCTGGTTCATTATTCTCGCAGTATCCACGGTGAGCTTTTCAAGTCAGCTGGCAAATACCGGGTTTCATTTACTGATCATTTTAATTTTTTGCGGAGGTGTTTTTCTGATTGAAAGAAAGAACCTGGGTAAGCCGGTCGCATAAAGAATTTTGTAGCTTTACCCGATTCTAAATTTCTTTCCCTGATGAACATCATTATTCCTATGGCTGGCCTTGGCAAGCGCCTGCGGCCCCATACCCTCACTACAGCAAAACCCTTACTGCCCATTGCCGGCAAGCCCATCGTGCACCGCCTGGTAGAAGACATTGCCCGGGTATGTCCTGAGAAAATCAATTCAATAGGATTCATTGTTCATCCGTCTTTTGGCAAACAGGTTGAAGAAGATTTGAAATCAGTAGCGAAAGCAGTGGGTGCCGAAGGAAAAATCTATTATCAGGACCTGGCACTTGGAATTTCACATGCGCTTCTCTTTGCGAAAGAATTATTTCAAGGCAAAGTAATCGTAGCTTTTGCCGACACCCTGTTCAAGGCAGACTTCAAACTCGACACCACCCTGGATGGTACCATTTGGGTTCAAAAAGTTGCCAACCCATCTCAATTTGGAGTAATAAAACTCAATGAGCTGGGGGAAATCACCGAGTTGATTGAAAAACCAGTCACGTTCGTATCTGACCTTGCCATTATCGGGATATACTTTTTCAAAAATGGTGAAATGCTGCGCGATGAAATGCAGCACCTGATCGACCATAACATTAAAGAAAAAGGGGAATTTCAGTTTACCACCGCACTGGAAAACATGAAAAAAAAGGGCGCTATTTTCGTGCCTGGCGAAGTAGAGGAATGGCTCGATTGCGGCAATAAAGACAACATGGTGCAAACTAATCAGCGCTATCTTGAACTTATCAAAGATCAAAAATTGATTTCCGAAAAGGCAAAGATTGTAAATAGCATTCTCATCCCACCGGTGTTTATCGGTGACCATGTGGTAATTGAAAACTCCATTGTCGGGCCCTATGTTTCCATCAGTGAAGGAACTTCTGTTGTTGACTCACGAATAACGAACTCGATCATTCAAAAGCACAGCCACGTGAGGCAGGGAATTTTAGACAATAGTCTGTTAGGAAATTTCGTTAATTTTGAGGGAAATTCCGCAGAATTAGATCTCGGAGACTTCAGTACGATTTGATCCTTAGCCGTTGATAAAAAATAATTCATTCATAGTCCTCATTGCTTTTTTCACCCTGCTGACAACTACAACCCTGTTTGCACAGAAAAAAAAGGCACCCGTTGAAGTAAAAACCACTTCAGAGGCACGGCTCCGTGAAGCGGAGTTTTTCTTTACGGAAGGTCAGAAGTATTTTATACTGGAAGACTACACCAAAGCGCTGGTCTACTTTCTGCGGGTGGCAGACCTGAACCCGACCAATGCCACGGTTCATTATAAAATTGCTGAAATATTTGCCCGTAGCACAAAAGAAGAAGACCTTATAAAAGCCTCTCAAAGCATAGACCTTGCGCTCAAATACGAAAGGAAAAACAAATATTTTTATCTGCTGGCTTCAAACATCTATGCTGGTCTTGGTGATTTTAACAAAGCAACGAATGCGCTTGAAACCATGCTTACTGAGGTTAAGGGCACAGAAGATTATCTCTATGAGCTGGCAGCCCTTTACCTTTATGATAAAAAAGAAGATAATGCGCTGAAAGTTTATGACAGGGCCGAAAGTGTACTGGGAATAAACGAAGTCTCTTCATTGCAAAAGATGCGCATTTTATTCGATCGTGGCGAAACAGATAAGGCTATGTCTGAAGGTGAAAAACTCATACAGGCATTTCCAGATGAGGAGCGCTATCTGCTTGAATTTGCCGAAACGATTTCGCGGAACGGACAACCGCAGAAAGCCATTGGCTATGTCGAAAATTTTATCAGGGATCATCCCGATGCAGGAAGTTCAAGAATGATTCTTGCGGGACTATACCGTGACACCGGTCAGGAAGAAAAATCAAGGGAATATGTAAGGCAGATCTTTGATGATCCTTCTGTTGAAGCAAGCAGCAAAATTCTGATGATGAGTGTCTATGCCGGAAAGCTGGCAAACGATAAAGGAAAAAATATCGCTGACAAGGAACTGGAGGCATTCTCACTTGATCTGTTCAGGAAACTGGAGGCAAATTATCCGGCAGATCCTAACGTACACCTGATCGGTGGCGATCTTTACATGACGCTTGATAAAGATAAAGAAGCCCTTGGGCAATATTTAATAGCCGTGAAAAGCGGATCTGGCAATTTTGATGCATGGCAGAACCTTATGTTTCTCGAAAGTGAAGCGGGTCAGATTGATAGTCTGATCAAACACTCCGAGGATGCCCTTGAATTATTTCCCAATCAGGCCATGGCGTGGTATTTCAATGGCTATGGTTATCTGCTTAAAAAGAAATACCGGGAAGGAATCTACGCACTGGAGCAGGCAAAAAAACTCTCGGCCAGTAATCCTTCCTTCGTGAGCGAACTCAATTCCATGCTTGGAGATGCCTATCAGGGGTCTAAAGAATTTGCGAAATCAAATGCTGCCTATGAAGAAGCCCTGGCCTACAATCCAAATAATGATATTGTGCTTAACAATTACAGCTACTACCTTGCCTTGCGAAAGGAAAATCTTGACACGGCTGATAAGATGTCTTCACAACTGATTAAACTTCATCCTGAAAATCAATCCTACCTCGATACGCGCGCATGGGTTCTATACGCACTTGGAAGACATAAAGAGGCCAGGAAGGTAATCGAAAAGGTCATTGAAGGAAATCAGGTATCATCCACTCATCTGGAGCACTATGGCGACATTCTTTTTGAACTGGGTGAAGTTGATCTTGCCGTTAAACAATGGCAAAAAGCCAAACAAATGGGTGGGGGTAGTGTAGCCCTGGACAAAAAAATTAATAACCGGAAACTGAATTGATACTTTTTATAAACCTTCAAGGCTTTTAAATCTGTGGCGTTGCATATGCAAAAAATAACTCCCTTCGTTTTCGTGATGGCCGCACTGCTTGCGATTCAATCCTGCAGTAAAAAAACTGTGCCCACGCTTCCCCCTCCTCCAAAAACACTCGATATTGAGCAAATTGAGTTTGGCTATATGCATGGAAAAGCACGGCTGGTTTTTAAAGACGATAAAAAAGTAAGGGATGTAAAAGCGAATATCCGCATACGAAAGGATAGTGTGATATGGATGACCTTCTCCGTAGTTGGCGTGCAGGGAGGCAAAGCCCTTATCAATAAAGATTCAATCACTATTGTGAGTACAGTTGATAAAGAATATTATGTGTTTGACTTTGCAGAACTCTCAGCCCGGTTCAATTTCAAAATTGATTATTCGGTAATCGAAGCAGCCATGTTGGGCAATCCGATTAAAAGCAATACTACTGTCAACGAAATAGGACAGGAAGGCGACCGGGATATGTTACTGCAAAAAGAAGGTTCTGTAATCATTAAAAATCTGATTAACCCGATCCTCAAAAAAATAGAGTATGTGGAACTGGTGGAGTCCAGCACCAGTAATATGCTAAAACTGGAGTACACCAATTTTCAGCCGCTCGGTGATAAAAATTTTGCTTATAACGGAACAGTTAATGTATTTTACAAGACTTCAGCAGGTCTTATCAATAATACCATCACTATTGAATATAACAGAGCCGATGTAGGCGACAAGGAATTGAAATTCCCTTTCAATATCCCCAAGCGTTATGTCCGCAGGTAAGTACTTTCTTTTATCGCTCATCATTACATTTCTGAGTTTTGCATCGTACGGGCAAAAATCAAAGGCGCAATTACAAAGGGAAAAGCAACAGAACCTCGCCAGAATAAAAGAAACAGAAAAAATTCTGGCTGAAACAGGTGCCGAGAAGAAAAACACATTAGGTGAATTGAATGCACTGAATCAACGGATTTCCCAGCAAGAAGCCCTCATCAAGTCAATTAAAAATGAAATATCATTTCTTGATTACGATATAAGAGAGAACAATCAAATTATTGAATCTCTCGAAAAAGATGTAAACAAGCTTAAAGAAGAATACGCTGCGATGATCTTTTCTGCACAGAAGGCAAGTGGCAAAGTAGACAAACTCACATTTCTGTTTTCAGCCCGGTCATTCGACCAGCTGATTATGCGATTAAAGTACATGGAGCAGTATGGCAAAGCAAGACAAAGCCAGGCCGAGGCAATAGGAAAAGTGCAGGAAATTCTGCGTGAACAGGTTCATATCACGGAACAAAAGAGAAATGAAAAAAATGATTTGCTTGCGGATCAGGTGAAGGAGAACAATGAACTCACGAGCTTGAAAAATAAGCAGAGATCGGTATTAAAATCACTTGAAAAACAAGAAAAGCAATTAAGGAAAGATCTCGAGGCAACAAAAAAAGCTATTGTTGAACTGGATAACCTGATTGCTAAAATTATAAGGGAAGAACTGGAACGTGCCGCAAGGGAAGCACGCGAAAGAGACGGAAATAAAAACAAGGAAGTTTCTGATGCCATAATAGCGCTCTCCAATTCATTTGAGGAAAACAAAAGTAAGTTTCCATGGCCCGTAGATGGTTTTGTATCACAAAAGTTTGGAAGGCAAAAACATCCGGTATTGAAAGGAATTGAAATACAAAATGATGGTGTGAATATTCAAACCAGGCAGAGCGAAGAAGTTCGATCTGTTTTTAACGGAGAAGTAAGCAGGGTGGCATTTACCCCCGGCATGGGCAATACCATTATTATTAAGCATGGTGAATATTTCACTGTTTACACGGGTTTGAAAGATATTTCCGTAAAACAAGGCCAGCGGGTGACCACCAGTCAGCAACTCGGTAAAGTACTCGTAAATGGAGATGGAATTTCAGAATTACGCTTTCAGATTCGCAAAAACTTCGATGCCCTGAATCCACAAGAGTGGCTTAGAAATTAGTTAAACGGTTAAAAACAGCCTGATTCGGTTCTATTTTAGTCAGACAAAAAAATAGTCGTTACTTGCTTTTATCATAATTCGCTATCTTTACACTCTTAATTAATCGCTATGAATACAATTCTTTTGTTTGGGATGCCCGGCATGGGTGAGTGGGTGATCATCGGTTTATTTGTGTTGATCTTCTTTGGAGCGAAGAAAATTCCTGAGTTTGCCAAAGGTCTTGGTAAAGGCATCAAAGAATTTAAAGATGCTGTAAAGGATGTGAAGAAAGAAGTAGACGAGGCAGGCAATGAAGTGCCTAAGATTGACGAAAAATAAGCGTTGAAGACATACGCTAATTTAAAAGATCTACAACACAGTCTCTTTAATGGCTCTCTCACATGCACTGACAGGGTTAATGACTTTCTTGCCAGGATTGACAAAAAGAAACATCTCAATGTTTTTTTAAGTGTCTATGATAAAGAAGCCAGGGAAAAAGCGCTGCAGATTGATTCCAGGATTAAAAGCAGAACTGCGGGTAAACTTGCCGGATTAGTTGTTGGCATTAAAGATGTTCTTTCTTACAAAGATCATCCTGTTCAGGCCGGCAGCAAAATTCTTGATGGCTTTGTTTGTCAGTTTACGGCTACTGCCGTGCAGCGTCTGCTCGATGAAGATGCCATTATAATCGGACGTCAGAATTGTGATGAATTTGCAATGGGCTCCTCCAATGAAAATTCAGCATTCGGACCGGTATTAAATGACCTGGACAATACACGGGTGCCGGGCGGATCTTCCGGAGGCTCAGCCGTTGCGGTGATGGCTGATTTATGTGATGTTTCCATAGGATCAGATACAGGTGGTTCAGTACGCCAGCCTGCAGCTTTTTGTGGAGTAATTGGTTTGAAGCCAACCTACTCGCGCATTTCACGCCATGGATTGCTTGCCTACGGTTCATCCTTTGATTGCATTGGCATTTTTTCAAAAAACATTTATGATGCTGCTATCGTGCTCGAAACAATGGCAGGGAAAGATGAGTATGATAGTACCGTATCAACTCAACCTGTTCCTTCCTATAGTGATGAATTAATTTCATCATCAGAAAAAAAATATCGTGTTGCCTATATGCGCGATGCACTGGAATCAGACGCGCTGCAACCAGAAATCAAGGAAAGTATCTATAAAAAAATTGATCAATTAAAGGCAGCAGGACATAGCGTGGATGCGATTGATTTTCCGCTTAACGAATATGTACTCCCCACCTACTATATTCTGGCAACCGCAGAAGCAAGTTCCAATCTGTCGCGCTATGATGGTGTGCGCTATGGATATCGGTCTCCTTCTTCGCATGATTTACATGCACTCTATAAAAAGACACGATCGGAAGGATTTGGGAAGGAAGTGCAACGAAGAATCATGCTGGGAACTTTTGTGTTGAGCGCGAGTTATTATGATGCATACTACACCAAGGCACAGAAAGTAAGAAAACTGATACGTGACCATATCAAAGCTGTTTTTACAGATCATGATTTTATCATTCTTCCTACAACACCTACTACCGCATTTAAACTGGGTGAGCACACAAGCAATCCTGTTGAAATGTACCTGGCTGATTTATATTCCGTTCAGGCCAATGTGGCAGGCGTTCCCGGCATTTCGATACCCTGTGGATGGGACACAAAAAGCTTACCCATAGGTATTCAGGTCATGGCAGATGATTTTGAAGAATCAAAACTGTTTCAGTTTTCGGAAATAATTCAGAAATTGAATTGAGTTTCAAAGGAGCTACAGAATAAATTGAAAATTTGAAGGTGAAATGATGAGGTATTTTGTTCTGGTTATATTTTTTATCTTTTCCAACACACTTTTAATCGCGCAAGAAGATGTGATTGTAGCGGATACCCTGGAGTTACCCGCTCCCTCCGGTGATCTTATTCCGTTGGATAGTTTACCTATTACCTTGATTGCCCTTCCGGATGAACTGGAATATATACCGGCCGATGATACACCTGAACTGCTGGCAGACCGGTTGAGTTGCCTGCAGCAAAATATTCCACTCACCTACAATAGCACCGTGCATGGATTCATAAACTATTTTACCGTTCGTAACAGAGAGTATACGCGCACCATGCAACGAAAGCAAGACATTTTCTTTCCCATGTTTGAAAAAAGCCTCGCTCAATACAACCTTCCTGATGAATTGAAATATTTATCCATTATTGAATCCGCACTTAACCCACGTGCCGTATCAAAAGCAAGGGCTGTTGGCCTGTGGCAATTTATGTCTGGAACAGGAAGGTACATGGGACTTCATTCAGACTGGTATGTTGATGAACGCATGGATCCTGAAAAATCAACTGATGCCGCGAGCCGTTACCTGTTACAACTTCACTCAATTTTTAAGGATTGGGAACTGGCGCTTGCTGCCTACAATTCCGGTCCTGGCACGGTTCGTAAAGCCATTCGCAGATCAGGATACAAAAAGACCTTTTGGGAAATCTATCCACACCTGCCACGTGAAACGCGTGCCTATGTGCCGCAATTCATCGCTATCATTTACGCAATGAATTACGCTGATAAACATAATCTGCTTGAAACAGCGAGAGAGGAATTGCCTCGTGCTGATACACTTGTTGTAAAACAATTTGTTCACTTTGAAACCCTTGCCGCGCTTACAGGCACATGCCTTGAAGACTTGCAAAAACTCAATCCATCGGTTCAGCGCAATGCCCTTCCGGATAATGGCAAGGTTCATATTATGAAAATACCTGTGCATGCAAAGGAAAATCTTAGTTTAAACAGAGTCGCCATTCTGGATTCCGTTTCGCGCGCTGGTAAAAAAGAAACCGAAGTACTGGCTGTAAAATACTCCGCTGGCAACACCGAGGGCCGGCAAATGATTTCCTATAGAGTGAGAACTGGCGATGTGCTCGGCTCAATCGCCATGAATTATAAAGTAAGGGTTACTGACATAAAAAAATGGAATAATCTCACCAGTGACAGAATTCATTCCGGGCAGCGTCTGGCCATATGGGTAATCTCATCAGGTGCTACTGCTTCTGCCAGCACCCAGTCTGCAACACAATCTCCCCTGCTTTCTCCTGACACAAAAACTTATACGGTTCAACCCGGAGACACCCTGTGGGACATTTCAAGAAGAATGCCCGGACTTACTGTTGAGAAAATCAAAAGTCTCAACAATTTAAAAAATAACAGCCTGAAGCCTGGACAGAAATTAATCATCAGCTGATATTTTTTGTGACCATTTCATGGAGGGTGAATTATAAACACATCATATAAAACTACTTCATGAAATACGCTTTCGTTTTTTTTCTTTCGGTTATCATATTCGGTTCCTGTTCAGATTCCAAAACCAGCAACCTTCCCCCATCATCAGGATTAACCGGTGATGTCTTTCTCATCATGGACTCCACACAATGGAAAGGTCCGCTTGGTACTTTACTGGACTCACTCTTCACGGCAGAAATGGAGGGATTGCCGCGGGCAGAACCAATCTATAATATTAAATGGATTGATCCGAAAAAATTAAATTTTGTATTGAAGCAAAGAAGAAACCTGATCTTCGCAGTTACGCTGGATCAGAAAACAGCCGGTGCCAATCAGGTGAAAAGACTTTTCACTAAAGAATCAATCGATCAGATTCGCGCAAACCCTGAGCTCTTCAGTCAGAATGCACAAAATGTTTTTGCCAAAGGGCAGGAGGTACTTTATCTGTTTAGTACCACCGAACAACAACTAATAAAACACATCCGTAAGAACGGAAAAAAACTGATTGAATATTTTGACATAAGAGAACGCGAACGACTTAACGCAACGCTATTCAAGTCAAAACAAATAAAGGGTGTATCTCAGATTTTAAGAAAGGATTTTGAATGCGACATGAAAGTTCCGTTCGGTTATCAGCTGGTAATGAATAATGAAGAATTTCTCTGGGTGCGCCAGATCAATCCAAAGGATGACAAAGACGTTTTTATTTCGAGGAAAAAATATACTTCAGAAGATCAATTCAGGAAAGATAGTTTGATCAGATGGCGTGATGAGATTTGTCAGAAATACCTGTACGGAGATCCGGAAAGATCAGATACCTATCTGGTTACTGAAACAAACGTTGAGCATAAGCCTGTAATCACCAGGGAAATTTCATTTCACAAAAAGTTTGCTGTTGAAATGAGAGGTCTCTGGAGAACCAACCATTTCGTTATGGGTGGTCCATTTCTTTCCTATACCCTGGTGGATCAGCCAAAAGGTATGATTTACTACATTGAAGGATTCACCTTCAGTCCCGGCAAAGAACAACGTGAAATCATGCGCGAACTTGAAACCATCTTGTATACTTTCAAGATCAGTTCAGAGCTTCCCGCTCCTGCAAAATAACTAAGCAAAGTCATCTTTTTTTACAACGCATATTTCGTGTTAAAATTCGCAATCCTATTACATAGATTGTAAATTGCTTCTGTTACCTGAATTTAAAAACCGTTCACATGTCTACCAAAATCCGTAAACAAGACGCCCTCAATTATCATACACAAGGACAACCCGGTAAAATTGAAGTAGTGCCAACAAAAATGCTGAGCACCCAACACGATCTGGCGCTGGCCTATTCGCCCGGTGTAGCAGAGCCGTGTAAAGAAATTGCCGCCAACCCGGAAGACGTTTATAAATATACCAGCAAAGGAAACCTGGTGGCAGTAATCACCAATGGTACTGCCGTCCTGGGATTAGGTGACATAGGACCTGAAGCCTCCAAGCCTGTGATGGAAGGAAAAGCGGTGTTGTTTAAAAAATATGCAGGCATCGACAGCTTCGATATCGAAATCAACGAAAAAGATCCGGATGCCTTTATCAAAATCGTTAAATCACTGGAGCCAACCTTTGGCGGAATAAATCTGGAAGACATCAAAGCACCGGAGTGTTTTAAAATTGAAACCGAGCTTCGTGAGATGATGAACATTCCCATCATGCATGACGATCAGCACGGTACTGCCATCATTTCGAGTGCGGCATTATTAAGCGCACTTGAAATTACCGGAAAGAAAATAGAAGACATTGTGCTGGTAGTTAATGGCGCTGGTGCAGCCGCGGTGTCATGCACGAAACTTTATTTCGCGCTGGGGTTGAAAAGAGAAAACCTGATCATGTGCGACAGTAAAGGCGTGATCAACATGGAACGTGAAAATCTTGATGAAAGCAAAAAACAATTTGCCACAACGCGGAAAATAAAAACATTGCAGGAGGCCGTTAAGGGCTGCGATGTTTTTGTAGGTCTTTCCATTGCTGATTGCCTCACTCCTGACGATGTGCTATCCATGGCAAAAGATCCGATCGTGTTTGCGCTTGCCAACCCGAATCCGGAAATCGCCTATGATCTTGCTAAAAAAACCAGGCCTGATTTAATCATGGGCACGGGCCGTTCCGATCATCCCAATCAGATTAACAATGTGCTGGGGTTTCCATACATTTTCAGGGGAGCACTGGATGTGCGCGCCACCGAAATTAATGAAGCGATGAAACTGGCGGCCGTGCGTGCGCTGGCCGAGCTGACAAAAGAACCTGTGCCTGATGTTGTCTTTCAAGCATACAACATTGATCGCATTGAATTTGGAAGGGATTATCTGATCCCAAAACCCCTGGACCCACGATTGATTACTACCGTTTCACCGGCAGTAGCAAAGGCTGCCATGGATTCGGGCATTGCAAAAAATCCTATCACCGACTGGGGTGCCTATCATCAGCAACTACTCAAGCGCATTGGTATTGATCAAAAACTTACTTCACGCATTATTGATATTGCCAAGCAGAAACCAAAACACATTGTCTTTGCTGAGGCCGATCATTTAAAAATTTTGAAAGCTGCGCAGATATTGCAGGATGAAAAAATTGCCTATCCGATTTTACTGGGTAGTCGTGAGGAAATTGCAAGACTATGCCAGGAACACAGTCTTGAATTGCATGATTGTAAAATCATAGATCCACGCGAAGAAAAAGAACGTACTGAACGCTATGCAAAAGCGTATCACAAAAAAAGACAGCGCAAAGGAATAACCTTAAAGGACGCTGAAAGAGTAATGCGCGACCGCAATGCATTTGGTGCCATGATGGTTGAGTTTGGTGAAGCTGATGCATTGGTTTCCGGTCTTACCAAAGATTATCCTAAAACCATTTTGCCCTCACTGCAAATCATTGGGATGGCCGAAGGCGTAAACCGTGTAGCGGGCATGTATATCATCATGAACAAAAAAGGTACTTTCTTCTTTGCCGATTGTACGGTAAACCGGGATCCTGACACGGAAGAACTTGTTGAAATTATCGGGCTTGCAGGCCGGGGAGTTAAATTTTTTGATATGGAGCCACGGGTTGCCGTGCTTTCATACTCCAACTTCGGATCGAGCAAAGGTGATATTCCTACCAAAACCAGCCAGGCCGTGAAACTTGCGAAAGCAAAATATCCTGACCTGATTCTCGATGGAGAAATACAGGCCAACGTTGCGTTCGATACGGAACTTCAAAAAGAAATTTATCCCTTTAGTGCGCTGGCAGAAAAAGGTGCCAACACATTGATCTTCCCGAACCTGGCGTCAGGCAATATTGCCTACAAACTATTGATGGAGATTGGTGGCGCAGAAGCGATCGGGCCTATATTGTTAGGCATGAAAAAACCCGTGCATATTCTTCAGCTCGGCAGCTCCATACGCGACATCATCAACATGGCCGCCATAGCGGTTGTGGATGCGCAGTTGCATGAAAAGAATGATCACCTGTAAGAATCTTATTGCATCTGCTTAAAACAACTTCTTCACAAAAGTACCGATCTGTACTTTTGTGGTGAAGAAAGAATTTTGCCAATTCCGTTGCTCACCGATAGGAGTGATTGCGGATCGATATGAACAGGTAGTTCTCTTCCAAGTGTAGTCTCCCGCTTCGGGGACTACGCGTGAATTAAAGATGAAACCTATAAATGAAAAAATACTGAATTGAAAATATTAAATTAACAAATGACATGAAGGAGTTAAATCGGTTTACGGATGACGCTGAGTCCCCGGGGTGGGAGACTCCAATGGAAAAGAAACGATGAGCACAAGAATATTTTCATTCTCAATCATATTTATTTTCTTCCTGAGCATTGATGGAATATGTGAGAGAGATTCTTTAAAATTTGTCATCAATGAGAAAGTCATTTTTATTAAAAAAGGTGATAAGGATTTGAAGCTGACAAGTACATTAACCAATTCATCAAGGACTAATTTACTTTTTTACGCTTTTAGAAAAACAATGGTTCTTGATTCTTCTTCTGATTCAATTTTTTTTAATGACATTATTAATAGCGGTGGAGCAGGGAATGTTTTGATTTTACTTGACAAGAGCATGAACAAAAAAGAAATTCACAAGATTATCTGTTTTGATTGTGGAATGAAGAATCTCGAAAACACCCACTCACCTAATTATCTAACACAAGTAACCAAAAAAGCTAAGGATATTTACATTGAAACGGCAGAAGTCGTAAATGTTATGAGACCTAAAAAGGTAAAACTTGCTATTTCAATGGAGGGTATTAATTTGGATAAGGGAGAGTATTATATCTATATGATTTACTATTGTGGCTCGGAAATTCATGATGTTGTAGACAGCAAAACTGTACGGGAGGATGAAATAAAATTCAAGTCGCAAATATTAAGAGGTTGGGTTAGTTCAGATACAGTTAAATTGATAGTAGAATAAGGAAGGTTATAAGATTAGAAAAGTTGAAACCACTCTTTCCTTCCAAGAAGAGTCCCACGCCCCCGGAGAAATCACAGGGAAAGAAACAACTTCTTCACAAAAGTACCGATCTGTACTTTTGAGGTGAACAAAGAATTTTGCCAATTCCCTTGCTCACCGATAAGAGTGGCTGAGGATCGATATTGACAGGCAGTTTAAAGAGTTTTGAAAATCGTTCCTTCACGCCTTTCAACTGGGCATTGCCTCCGGTAACAAAAATGCCTGATTGATAAATGTCTGATGCCAGCTCCGGAGGACAAACCTCAAGAGAAAGATGAATACATTGTTCTATCTGTTTGAACGGTCTCTCCAGTACTTTTGTCAACTCCTGCTGGGATATCAGCCTGCTAACCGGAATTCCTTCCATAAGATCTTTGCCTTTCACCATAACGGTTTCAGTAGTTGCCACCGGTGAAAAAACACATCCGATTTTCTTTTTCAGGTTTTCAGCTGTTTTCAGCCCGATAGACATATTGTATTCCCTTCGAAAGTAGTCCTGAATTTCTTCATCCAGTGCATCGCCTGCCGTGCGCAAAGATTGAAAGGCCGCTATCCCCGAAAGGGAAATAACCACCACTTCGGTTATGCCTCCCCCGATATCGACCACCAGCTTTCCTTCCGGCTCCTGGATATCAAGTTCCATACCGAGGGCAGCTGCCAGGGGCTCATAAACCAGATACGTATTTCTGGCAGAAAACTGATCCAGTGCATCACGCAACGCCCTTTTTTCTACCGCGGTAGTATCATACGGAATACCTGATAAAAGATAATTATATCCACGTCCGAAAAAGGATCTTTTGTCAACCTTGTCCACCAGCTCCTTCAACATTCTTTTGGCAGATTCACCATCTGAAATAACACCACCTTTGAGGGGCTTCACAGGCTTCAGATAAGAGTGGGTTTTTTCCATCATTTCGTAGGCTTTGTCGCCAACAGCCTCCACTTTATTATTCTCTTCATTGATCACCATGAAGGAAGGTTGCGAAAGAAGAATGGAAGATTGATTGGTAAGCAAGGTGTTATTGTTACCTAAATCAATGGCAAGATTTTTTGTTGAAGCCGGTCCCCACATATCATTTTAATTTTGATGCAAGATACTTTGACAGCAAGGTAAACTGGTATTAAAGTATCGATAAAAATATTTTCAACGCTAAGCTTCAGAACTAAGTTCATAAGCCTGCTTACCGGAATCCTGAGTCGGCCGTATTCAGACCGTGAAACCCTTGTTTCCAAAGTCAAATCCTCGTAAACTGCGTTGAATTTTTTAAACTTTTCATGATCGCCTATTTAAAAGGTAAGCTCGTACACAAGGAGCCATCATCTGTTCAGATCGAAGTGAACGGGGTGGGCTATCAGGTCAGCATCTCACTCCACACATTTTCGGAAATCAAAGAGCGGGAGGATCTGAAGTTATTCACCTATATGCATGTGCGCGAAGATGCCCACATCCTGTATGGCTTTGTAAGCGAAGCTGAAAAAAAAATGTTTCTTCAGTTGATCTCCGTAAATGGGGTTGGACCCAATACAGCCCTGGTAGTTCTGTCCTACCTGCCTCCGGTAGATTTAAGGTCTGCCATTATCCGTGAGGATGTTGCCGCCCTGCAGGCAGTGAAGGGAATCGGGGGGAAAACGGCCCAACGGATTATTCTTGAGCTGAAGGATAAACTAAAACGCGACCTGGGCGATGAAGAACCCGGGAAAACCGGAATGGTACACAATACAGTAAGACGCGAGGCGTTAACCGCGTTGGTAACGCTTGGTATTGCCAAACTGTCAGCAGAAAAAAGCATAGATACCATCCTGAAAAGGATGGGAACTTCAATAAGTCTGGAAGAGCTGGTAAAACAAGCATTAAAAAACGCCTGAACCACGATTGAGTAATTCTACCCGGAAGATTAAGTTCATCCTCGGATTGGTTATTTGCCTGATAACAGGAGGGTCCGTTCCTGCCGCTTTCGGGCAGCAACGGGATACCGTGCGCACGAAAACAGATACTACTAAAATCATCAGTCCTTACCGGCCTTCATTCCGCCTCCGCGACAGGTATGGCGATCCCTTCTCAAACTATACCACTTACTCACCCCTATATCTCAAAGACCCCAAAAGCATCGCCACCGAAATCAGCATTGACTCAAGTGGAAATTATACGATCTCTGAAAAGATTGGTGGAATATATTACCGGCCAAACTCCAGCATGTCACTCGAAGAGTTTAGTCAGCAACAAGACCGTTTGATCAAGCGGAATTACTGGCAAAGCAGAAGCAAAGCGCTGGATGGAGAGAGTGCGGTGAGCAGCAGAAACCTGATACCAAAAATTTATGTAAGCCCTGTACTGGACCGCATCTTCGGAGGCAGTTATGTGGAGTTGATTCCGCGTGGCTTTGTCAATCTGGATTTTGGTGTTCAATTCCAGAAAATCGAAAATCCAAACATACCTATCCGTCAGCAGAAGAACGGAGGCTTTGAATTCGACCAGCAGATCAACCTTAGCGTAGTGGGTAAAGTAGGTGAAAAATTATCCGTAACCACCAACTTTGATAACAACAACTCATTCGACTTTCAAAACAATATGAAAGTAGAATACACTGGATTTAAAGAAGACATTCTGAAAAAACTGGAGATCGGTAATGTGAGTCTTCCATTGAATAACAGTCTGATTACCGGCTCGCAAAACCTGTTTGGTATCAAGGCCCAGATGCAATTTGGAAAACTGTTTGTCACCACCATTGCCACCACGCAGCGAGGCAAGCAATCATCCATTAAAGTACAGGGCAGCACCAATGGAGCAGCGCAAGGCAGGCCCTTTGAAATTGTAGGTTCCAACTATGATGAAAACCGTCACTTCTTTTTAGGCCAGTTCTTCCGCGACAATTTTGAAGCCTGGCTGGGCACATTGCCACAGATAACGTCAGGTGTCAACATTACCCGCATGGAGGTTTATCTGCTCAACCGACAGAACGATACACAAACCCTGCGTAACGTAATCGGATTTATGGACATGGGTGAATCTGATAAAATTTACCGAAAAGATATTTTAACCAGCAACGTGCCGGCACGCTCACCTACCAACAATGGGGCCAACGATCTGTTTAATCAACTTGGCACTGTCTCTGCCGAATCGGATGGTATCAATCAGGCACTTGAAGGACTGGGCTTTGTAAATGGTTTCGACTTTGAAAGAATCACCAGTGCCAGAAAATTAGCTCCCACTGAATTTTCATTTAATAAAGAACTTGGCTACCTCACCCTTCAGCGCAAGCTTCAGAATGACGAAGCGCTTGCTATTGCTTTTGAATACACCTACAACGGCCGTGTGTATAAAGTGGGTGAACTCACGGAAGACTACTCGAACAAACCAGAAAGCCAGGTGATTTATCTGAAACTTTTACGCCCCAGAAAAATCAACATCAGAGATGGACAAGGCAAAATTATTCCCACGTGGAATCTGATGATGAAAAATATTTACAACCTGGGTGTAAGCCAGCTTACGCGTGATGATTTTCAACTTAGAATAATTCATCGCGATGACCGTTCCGGAATTGATAACCCGCAATTGCAGGAAGGTGACTTCTCGCGCACACAACAACTCATCCAGGTATTTGGCCTCGACCGACTCAACCCCTACAACGATCCGCAGCCTGATGGAAACTTTGACTTTGTAGAAAAAATTACGGTAAACACCGAAACCGGATTAATCATCTTTCCATTCCTTGAGCCCTTTGACAAAGCCCTGCGAAATCTGTTTGCCAGAGAAACCAATCCAACCATCCGCGATCAGCTGATCAATAAATATGTATTTGACACCTTGTACCGCACCACCAAAGCGGAAGCTGAATTATATGCAACAAAAAATAAATTCTATCTCACAGGTTCTTTCAAGGCAGGCTCGGGAAAAGACATTATCATTCAGGGATTTAATATTTCGCAAGGCTCGGTGAAAGTATATGCAGGGGGTTCTCCCCTGCGCGAAGGCACCGACTACACCGTAGATTATACCTTTGGTAAAGTCACCATTTTGAATGAAGGTATCCTCAGTTCTGGTAAGGACCTTGAGATAACCTATGAACAGCAAGACCCATTTGCGTTTCAGACGCGATCGTTACTCGGCACACGTCTCGATTATAAACTCAGTGAAGACATCAACATCGGCTCTACCTTGCTTTACTACAATGAACGCCCGCTCATCAGCCGCAATCTTATAGGTACAGAACCAGCCCGAAACCTGCAATATGGAGTGGATCTTAACCTGAGAAAAAATTCGCGCATACTTACCAAGGCAGTAGATGCACTTCCGTTTTTACAAACCAAGGAACAATCCACGGTAACACTCAATGCAGAGTTTGCCCAGCTGCTGCCAGGTACCTCCAATATTGTAGATGGTGAGGGCACTTCATTTATTGATGATTTTGAAAACACAGCCACACCATACAGTTTGCTTACGCCCATGTCATGGAAACTATCTACAACTCCCAAAACCAGTGACAACCGGTTTGATCAAAGCCTTGGCGCGCCCAACGATATACGCGCAGGTTATAAACGAGCCAAGCTGGCATGGTATATCATTGATCAATCTGTGTTTTACCGGACGGGCGGAAGACTGAAACCAAACAACATAACTGAAAAAGACCTGGAGAATCATTATGTAAGGCCCGTGGCGCCAAAAGAAATATTCCCTTTCTTCGATCCCTTTGTTGGTAATTTTTACGAACAGGTTTTCGATATCGCCTATTATCCGGCTGAACGCGGACCATACAATTACAACTTTGATCTCAATGCTGATGGAACGTTGAAAGATCCCGCCAGCAACTGGGGGGGCATCACCACCGCTATCCGTACTGAGGTAGATTTTGATAAAGCCAACATAGAGTATGTGGAGTTCTGGCTGATGGATCCGTTCATCAATTCTGCAAACGGTGCAATCAATGATGGGAAAACTTCACAGCCAAACACAACCGGTGGGAAGGTCGTATTTCATCTGGGCACTCTGTCAGAAGACCTGATGCGTGATGGCAGGCATGCCTTTGAAAACGGATTACCCACCGATGGTGATTTGTCAGCAGGAAGAGTAACGGAAAACAACTGGGGTTATGTAACCAACCAGCAGTACCTCAATAATGCATTTGATAACACTGCTGCCTCAAGACCTAACCAGGATGTTGGTCTCGATGGTATTGGCAACACAAAGGAAGCGGATAAATTCAATCTGGATTTCTTAAGTAAAATCGCAGATCCTTCTGCTCAGGCAATTGCCTTGCAAGATCCTTCCGCTGATGATTTCAAGTATTTTCTGGGCAGTGACCTGGATGCAAAAAATGCCAAGATTCTCGAGCGATACAAAAGCTGGAATGGTCATGAAAATAATACCCCGGTTTCTTCCGGCAATGAGCAATTTGTAGAATCAGGAACTACCATTCCCGAAAATGAAGATCTCAATGCAGACAACACAATGAGTAGTGATCTGGAAGAATACTATACCTACAATATCGACCTGAAGCCCAATAGCCTTGAGGTAGGCAGTAAATTCGTAGTGGATAAGGTTACCAACACGGTAAATGGTGATGAAGTGAGCTGGTATCTTTTCCGTATCCCCGTCAGGCAATTTGATGAGAAGGTGGGTAACCTGGAAGGCTTTAAATCCATTCGTTATGGGCGCATGTATCTGACAGGATTTACACAACCTGTTGTCTTGCGCATGTCAAAATTCCGTGCCGTGGGCAATCGGTGGAGACGTTACACCGGCAACCTGGAAGAGTCACGCTTTGGCGAACCTATTGAACCTAATCTTGATAATTTTTTAGTGTCTGTTGTAAACGTGGAAGAAAACGGAAAAGGCAATGACATCAAGCCTGCCTACGTAGAGCCTCTGAGACGCGACCGCGATAACACATCAGTAACACAACGAAGATTAAATGAACAATCTGTTCAGCTTTGTGTAAATGAATTGCCCGATGGCGATGCGCGTTCCATTTTTAAAAATGTGTCGATGGACTTTTTTAATTACGGTCGAATCAAAATGTTTTTGAGTGCCTACAGCACCAACCTTCAAAATAATTTACAGGATGGACAACTCACTGCTTTTCTCCGTCTGGGTACTGATTTTGATGAAAACTATTACGAAATTGAATTACCACTAAAGATCACTCCACCCGGTGACAACGGCCGTGATATTGCCATCATTTGGCCCGATGAAAACCAGATCGATTTAGACCTGAATGAACTGTATGCATTGAAATCACAACGTGATCGTGAAGGATTTAATCTCGGGATCTTATATCCGCAAACCGGGCCGAAGGATGTTGGCAAACACGGTATCCGGATATTAGGAAGACCCGATCTGAGCCAGGTGCGCCTGATGATGATTGGCGTGCGAAACCCAAGAACTGATGATGCAAAAGCTTTTGATGTGTGTATCTGGGCCAATGAATTACGACTTACTGAATTTGATCGCACTGCTGGCTGGGCAGCCAACGTTGTCTTGAACACAAAGCTTGCTGACTTGGGAAACGTGACCGGATCGTTACGGCATATCAGTTTTGGCTATGGTGGTGTTCAATCAAAAATTTCTGAACGTGCACGTGGTGAAACTACTTCGTATGATGTGTCGGCCAACATAAATTTAGATAAGTTATTGCCACAATGGACAGGGTTGAAGATTCCTATGTTTATCAGTTATGAAAACACGACCTTCAATCCAAACTTTGACCCGGCCAATCCAGACTTGCGATTGTCGGCTGCCTTAAAATCGTTTAATACTGATGCTGAACGAGATGCCTACCTGAAAACCATTCAGGATCAATCGGTGAGACGAAGTTTGAATTTTTCCAACGTGCGAAAAGTGAAAGTAAATAAAGATGCCAGGTCGCATATCTACGACATCGAAAATTTTTCATTCACCTATGCCTTCAGTGAAGCAACACAAACCAATTTTAATTTACAGGAAAATACCCGAAGAAATTTTAAAGGCGCAGTGGCGTGGCAGTATTCTCCAAAGTTTAAAGGCTTTGAGCCCTTTAAGGATTCAAAAGCATTTACCAAACCTGCGTGGAAACTGATTAAAGATTTCAATTTCAATCCTCTGCCATCCAATATTTCGATACGTGGTGATCTGGACCGCTCGTTTAGTAAAATGATTTACCGCAACTCAAATACAGACGCAGCGAATTCTATTCCCAACTTCCAGAAATTCTTCGTGTTCAACAGATCATATAATGTAAGATGGAGTTTATCGAAAGCCCTCACGCTCGATTACAGTGCCCAGGCCAATGCGATCATCGATGAACCCGATGGTGATCTTGACAATGAGGACTCATTAAGAATAGTCATTGATAATCTGAAGAATTTTGGACGCATGAAAAACTTCACTCAGAACATCACTGCCAACTATACCCTTCCTTTTGATAAAATTCCGATCATAAACTTTCTGGGAGCTGAGTATCGTTACAATGTAGGTTACAACTGGCGGGCAGGACCACTGGAAAGAGTTGACAGTCTCCAGTTGGGAAACATTATTCAGAACACACAAGATCAGGGCCTTAACGGAAAAATTGATATAGTGAAGTTGTACAACAAAATCGGCTTCCTTAAAACCATCAATACCCCGCCACGACCGAGTGCGATTTCTACACAAAAACCAACACAACCCACACAACCAGACACCGTGAGGAGGCCACCGGAACTGAAGGCTATAAAATCTTTATTGCGACTGATTATGTCCGTAAGAAATATTACGGGCACCTATTCGGTTACACAAGGAACCATTCTTCCGGGCTTTAAACCAACGCCCTATTTATTTGGAATGGATAAAAGCTGGAGTGCTCCAGGATGGGGTTTTGTTCTTGGCCAGCAGGATGCAGACTTTCAGAAAAAAGCGGCTTCAAACGGATGGCTAACCACCAACAATAAGCTGACCACACCATTCAGTCAGCTACAGACCAGAGACCTGAGTATGCGGGCAAGCGTTGAGCCAACAGCATCACTTAAAATTCAACTGGATATAAAAAAGAATTCGACCACATCGTTTCAGGAAATTTTCAGAATGGATTCTACCGGCAATGCCTATGAATCACTCAGCCCCAGCAGAATGGGATCCTATAAAATTTCAATTCTCTCCATCAACACCTCATTTAAAAATAATGAGAGTGTTAACTCAACCGTATTTAGTCAGTTTTCTGAAAACATAGGCACGTTGCAAGACCGGTTTACTACGATCACCGGCAATTCCTATGAAACCCGGTCACAAGATGTGTTGATACCTGCCTTCATCGCAGCCTATACCGGCAAATCTGCCGAAACGGTAAATCTCTCACCTTTCCCTGCCATCCCATTCCCCAACTGGCGGCTTGATTACAGCGGCTTAAATAAGATTGAAGGGCTTAAAGATATTTTCCAGTCCATCACTTTAAATCATGCCTATAGTGCCACCTATTCGGTGGTGAATTATTCAAACTCACTTGAGTATGATAATGTGGGCATCAATAAGCCGATTGAAGACTATAATAATGGATTTTTTGCTTCCAGAACCAATGCAAGCGGTGAACTAATTCCTGTGTTTGTAATCAGTCAGGTGATGATCAGTGAGCAATTTTCACCATTGGTAGGAGTCAACTTCCGCACAAAAACCAAACTCAATGTGCGCTTTGAATACAAAACAAAACGCGACCTGGCGCTAAACCTTTCAAACTCTCAGGTAACTGAATTGAATAGCAAAGACTGGTCGATCGATCTGGGTTACACCAAGGCAAACATGAAGCTTCCTTTCAAAGACAATGGCCGTGTAATCACATTAAAGAATGACGTTACTTTCCAGTTAAATATGAGCATTGCCAATAACCGAACCATTCAGCGAAAAATTGATGAAGTCAATACCATCACAAATGGTAATATCAACTTCCAGCTGCGCCCCAATGTGAGCTACCTGATCAATCAAAAACTGAGAATTCAGGGCTATCTGGAGAGAACTATAAATGAGCCACTGGTTACCAATTCTTTCCGCAGGTCTACCACACGCGGAGGATTAAAAATCATCTTTAATCTGGCTCAGTAGAACACGCGTTTCACTATTTTTGGGTTTTAAATTATTTCATGATATGAACATCCCACAAGAATTAAAGTACACCAAAGACCATGAATGGATCAAAATTGAAGGTAACTCCGCCACCATTGGCATTACCGATTTTGCTCAAAATGAATTGGGTGATATCGTTTATGTAGATATATCTTCTGTTGGCCAGGACGTAAAACAACACGAAGTTTTTGGTACTGTGGAAGCGGTTAAGACTGTATCCGATTTATACATGCCTGTGAGTGGCAAGGTAACAGAGTTTAATAAATCACTGGAGAGCGGCCCAGAAAAGGTAAACACCGATCCTTACGGTGATGGATGGATGGTTAAAATAACGATGACCAACGAAAGTGAAAAAAGTGGTTTACTTTCTGCCGATCAATACAAGGAACTTATTGGTAAGTAATTGGTTGTTAGTTGACAGTTATTCGTTTTTCGAATAACAATATCCTATATCATGATTGAACTTCCCGTTATATCACAAGAAGAAACCAAAAGGCGTAAGCCAGACTGGCTTCGCGTGAAGCTGCCCATTGGGCCAGCCTATGCGAAAGTGCGCAAGTTGGTAGACGAACATAAACTTCACACCATCTGTGAAAGCGGCAATTGCCCAAACATGGGTGAGTGCTGGGGAGAAGGCACTGCAACCTTTATGATTCTGGGAAATGTGTGCACGCGCAGTTGCACGTTTTGTGCCGTTGCCACTGGGCGTCCGACCGAATATGATGCAGACGAACCGTCACGTGTTGCGGAAGCCATTAAACTGATGGGAGTAAAACACGCAGTGATCACTTCGGTAAACCGCGATGAATTAAAAGACCGTGGTGCAGAAATCTGGTATCAGACCGTAGTGCAAACCAAAGCAGCAAGTCCGCTGACAACAATTGAAACATTAATACCGGATACGAAAGGAAACTGGGGTGCGCTTTACAGAATGATAGAAGGAGGCCAGGAGGTGGTATCTCACAATATGGAAACCGTTGGCCGGCTGTATCGAATGGTAAGACCTCAGGCTAAATACGATCGCAGTCTCGAACAGATCAAACGCATACGCGAAGCAGGCAAACGCACCAAGTCTGGTATTATGCTGGGCGTGGGCGAAACAAAAGAAGAGGTTTTCAAAGCAATGGATGATCTGGTTGATAATGGATTGATGATTCTTACGCTGGGCCAATATCTGCAACCAACCAGAATGCACCTGGAAGTAGCTGAGTTCATTCATCCTGATGTTTTTGCGATGTATAAAGAAGAAGGATTGAGGCGCGGATTGAAATATGTAGAGTCAGGGCCGCTGGTGCGCTCGAGTTATCATGCTGAGCGCCATGTGTATGTTCCTTTTTAAAAGAATTCCAAAGTAATCCGATACAAAAAAGAAGAAGGCTCCATTCGTGTGGAGCCTTCTTGCATTTTAACTGGTTGCCGTGCGCTTTTCAAAAAAACTCCGTTTGGTTTCAGGCTGAATTATTTTTTATCTACTGCTACTTTATGCTCACGGTTAGCCAGCTCCCATGCTGTATGAAAAACGGTTTTGGTGCGAAGCGTTAACAAGTCAAACTCAATCTTATCTACTTCATCACTCGGCTTGTGATAGTCTTCATGAATGCCATCGAAGTAAAATATGATCGGGATATCCTTCCTGGCGAAATTCCAGTGATCAGAACGATAGTATAAACGATCAGGGTGATTCTGATCATTGTAGGTATAATCAAAAATCAAATGGGTATACGTCTTATTGATTGTTTCACTTAATGTGTGTAGTTCGGAAGAAAGTTTATCTGAACCAATCACATACACATAAGGCGCACTGCCCTTATGTTGCGGATCGCTGCGGCCGATCATATCAATATTTAAATTTACCACGGTGTTACTCAAGGGATACACAGGGTTTTCTGCATAATACTCAGAACCAAGTAATCCAATCTCTTCACCGGTCACGGTCATGAAAAGAATACTTCTGCGAGGTCCTTTGCCTTCATTTTTTGCCTGAACAAACGATTTGGCCAATGCCAGCACGGCTACCGTTCCTGATCCGTCATCATCGGCACCGTTATTAATTTTGTCGCCCGTGGCGCGTGCAGATATGCCGATATGATCATAATGTGATGTGATTACAATTACTTCATCTTTCTTATCGGTTCCTTCCAGAAAGCCCAGTACGTTTTCAGACTTCACAACTTTGTAGCTCTGTGCAATGGAATAAGATACCGTTGCTGGTATCACCTTACCTGCCTTTTTGTCGGCAGCCGCATTCTTAAGCTTATCAAGTTTTGTGTTAAACATTTTTTCAGCAGTTGGTGCCGACACATAAAATACACCTGCATTTCCACCTTGAGCAGGTTGCCTGGAAATGGAAAGTCTTCCACCGCCAGAATTTCTTACCATTCCAGAAATCCGTTGGAATTCCTCCTCTTTTTCTATGACCGTAAAAATCATTTTTACTCCTTTATCGCGAATAGCGCGTATCATTGGATTATTCATTAACGACATTTCCGGATCTGCCAGAAACATCACTGCCTTTCCATTCAAATCAAGTCCACTCATTTCCGCTTCCGTGCCTTTACCAATGAACACAACAGGCATTTCAATCATTCCACCTGTGTCAGCAGAACCTACAAAAAGATATTCCTCTTGCGTGAATTCTACGGGGCCCGCTTTGAAGGTAACGGCAGGCACGCCTTTCGCATAAAGCGGCACAGGTTGATAATAACTTCCATTCACCGGTGCTATTAACTTCAAGTCTTCGAAATGAGCAGAAATGAATGCCGCAGCCATTTTCTGTCCGCGCTTTCCAGTCTCGCGTCCTTCCATCGCATCAGAGGCAATGATTGATAAATTTTCTTTCAGGTCTTCTGCGGTGATTGTCTTTGCATATTTAACTGCGACAGGATCTTGTTGGGCAAACGCCCCAAAGCCTGTAAGTACGAAAACAAATAGCAGGTGTTTTCTGAACATGAAGTATAACGGTAAATAAAATTGGGAGAGTTTTATAGTAGGTAATTATTTAATCGGTCACCAGAGTTTTGAGGGGTATACTCCCTGGTTTACCAGATCCTGGATTTTCTGGGATACTTCCTCTTTGTCTTCCTTGTAGGTTACGCCAAACCAGGTTTTGCCTCCGGGAAGAATATGCACTTTGCCTAGCCCCTGGTTGATGAGCTCACTTACCATCAATGCTATATAAAACTCGGCTGAAGGATTCTGGTGATTCTTTTCCACAAACTCAACAAACATTTTTTCGGTGAGTTCAAAGGCTTCCGCCTGAAAACCCCAGCAATTCATTGATACAGGAACTTCAGCATCCAGCTCCATATTTCCTTCATTTTTAGAAATGATTTTATCGCCTTCACGCACAATTACCGTGTGCTCTTTCATGGATTTCAGATAGCCCTCATTATCACGTGTTGCCACTCCGCGTGAAACACTGCCATATTCAGATAGTACATTCCTGAGCGTATAGCCTACCATGGCATGGTGATGAGGCGGAGCTTCCGCAAAAAACGAAGCCAGTGATTCAAACGCTTCCTTTCCATAAAAGTCATCGGCATTAATTACCGCAAACGGGCCGTCTATCACTTCTTTTCCACACAGCATGGCATGGGTAGTTCCCCAGGGTTTTTTCCTTTCAACAGGCTGGTATTGTGCCGGCACAAACTTCTCGAGTGACTGCACAACAAAATGGACCTCGGCCTTTCCCTCCAGTTTGGGAAGAAACATCTCCTTAACGGTTTCCTTTATTTCCTCACGCACTACGAACACAATTTTATCGAAGCCGCAGCGGATGGCATCAAAAAGGGAATAATCCATAATGGTTTCTCCACTGGGGCCGAATCCGTCAATTTGTTTGATGCCTCCATACCGGCTACCCATGCCCGCAGCCATTACCAGCAAAGAAAGTTTTTGATCCTTTTTCAACTTGTTTGAATAAATTAAAAGTGAGTAATTACCTGCCAAATTTAAACCAGTGCAAAATTAGAAGTTTACTTCTGATTGCCTAACCCCTTTCACCCATGACCCAAAACCGTCCTTCAAGCTATCTGATGTCAATTACCATCATCGGTATTCTGTTTTTCATCTTTGGATTCGTCACCTGGATAAACGGCACGTTGATTCCTTATCTGAAAATTGCGTGTGAGTTGCAGACCGACTTTGAATCATACCTCGTTGCCACCGCCTTCTTTATTGCTTATACGGTGATGGCCATACCCTCATCGTATGTGTTAAAAAAGACCGGTTATAAAAGGGGTATGTCACTGGGCTTATTTATTATGGCTATTGGTGCCATCATATTTGTACCGGCTGCAGAAGCCCGCAATTTCAATTTATTTCTGGTAGGTCTCTTTATTATAGGCACAGGCCTGGCACTCCTGCAAACCGCTTCCAATCCTTACGCAACCATCATTGGTCCTATTGAAAGTGCGGCAACACGAATCAGTATCATGGGCATTTGCAACAAATTCGCTGGAATCCTTGCAGGATTAATTTTTGGATACATCGCCCTGAACGATGCCGATGCACTGGAAGCAAGTTTAAAAACGATGGATATTGCTGCTAAAAACGAAAGGTTGGATGAACTTGCCAGTCGTGTGATCGTGCCTTATATGATCATTGCAGGTGTGCTGGTATTTCTCGCGATAGCGATTCTGTTCTCTACGCTTCCTGATATTGATGATAGCGGTGAAGGTTCTGAAACTGATGCTGCACATGCCGGAAAGACCAGCGTATTCCAGTACCCGCATCTTGTGCTGGGTGTGATTGCTATATTCTTTTATGTGGGCGTTGAAGTGCTGGCCGGTGATACCATTATCAGCTATGGCAAATCCCTCGGCATTGAATTATCAACCGCGCGGTATTTTACACAGGCAACATTAGCCTTCATGCTCATCGGTTACATTGTAGGTATTGTGGCAATTCCAAAATATATGTCACAATCCACCGCCTTGAAAATCTGCACATGGCTCGGTGTGATTTTCACGTTTGGGGCTGTATTTACTGACGGTTACGTATCCGTTGCATTTATCGCCATGCTTGGCCTTGCAAACTCATTGATGTGGCCGGCTATCTTTCCTCTTGCCATAGATGGTCTGGGTAAGTTTACCAAAATTGGTTCTGCCCTGTTAATCATGGCAATTGCAGGAGGCGCAATCCTTCCACTTGTATATGGTCAGCTTTCAGAGATGTGGAACCCGAAGGACGCCTACCTGATGATGGTGCCCTGCTATTTGTTTATCACGTATTTTGCTATGAAAGGCCATAGGGTCGGTAGAACAGCATGAAATGAGCATAATGAGTGCTATACCCAACGGAATGTTAATTAGATGCGAATTCCATGTGACCAGACTTTAAAAAATAAAAATCAACACATGAAAATCCTATTAACCATATTAACGTCTATCCTGGTTGTTACTGCCTCTGCGCAATACTATGAAGCACGTGATCTGACTGCTGAGAATATTTTCTCTGAAAATATAGAAGGACCTAATGTTGACAAGGAAGGAAACCTGTATGTGGTTAACTATAAAAAAGACGGAACCATTGGGTTGGTGAGACCCAACGGTGACGTAGAGTTATATGTAACCTTGCCAGGAGCAAGCATCGCCAACGCCATCATGTTTGATAAAAAAGGTAACATGCTGCTTGCCGACTGGACAGGACACAACGTGCTGAAGGTGGACAAAAAGACAAAAGCCGTTACCGTTTATGTTCACTCCGATCAGTTCAACCAGCCAAATGATTTATGCATTAATAAAAAAGGACAGTTGTTCGCATCTGATCCCAGCTGGGCTAATGGTACCGGAAAAATATGGCGCATTGACGGCCCCGGAAAAGCAGTATTGCTAAAAGATAACATGGGCACCACAAACGGAATTGAACTGAGCCCCGATGAAAAAAAATTATATGTGAACGAAAGTGTCCAGAAAAAAATATGGGTATTTGATGTGAATAAAAAAGGTGAAATCTCCAATCAGAAACTATTTTATCAATTTGATGATTTTGGAATGGATGGTATGAAGTGCGATAAACTTGGAAACCTCTACGTTACACGTCATGGAAAAGGCACCATAGCTATTCTGTCACCTGAAGCAACATTAATTCGGGAAGTACAGATGAAAGGTAAATCCACCAGCAACATTACGTTTGGCGGACCTGAAGGGAAAACCTGCTTTGTAACCTTACAGGACAGGAAGTGTGTTGAGGCTTTTGAGAGTGAAGTAGCAGGAAGGCGGTATTGATTAATCAACTCTGTTGACTGTCTATTGCTTTCTGTTTTAAGAGGATGTCTGTTCCTATTTATATAATCGGCAGTTCGAATACCGACATGGTTGTAAAAGCGGAGAGGCTTCCCACTCCTGGCGAAACCATTCTTGGTGGCACATTTCTAATGAATCCCGGTGGAAAAGGTGCGAATCAGGCAGTGGCTGCTGCGCGACTCAGTGGCAACGTTACGCTTGTGGCCAACCTTGGCAATGACCTGTTTGGTCATCAAGCGCATGAACAATTCAAACAGGAAAATATCAATGTCAGCTTCATTACGTTTGATTCGGTTCATCCATCAGGTGTTGCATTGATTAATGTAGATGCCAATGGAGAAAACTGCATTGCCGTTGCTCCTGGTGCCAATGGAAATTTAACTTCTGACTTACTCAAATCATTTTTTGAATTTATCACCCTGCCGGCAATAGTACTGGTTCAACTGGAGATTCCTATTCCAACGGTTGAGTTTATCATTGAACAATGTGCTGTCAGATCAATACCGGTGATTGTTAATCCGGCTCCCGCAAGCAAACTCCGAGATGAAGTATGGAAGCATGTTTATGCTATCACCCCCAACGAAACCGAAGCAGAATTTTTAACAGGCATAACTATTACCGATGATGTGTCCGCAAAAAAAGCGGCTAAGGTATTTCATAATAAAGGAATCAAAAATGTAATACTCACTTTAGGAAAGCGTGGTGCTTACTGGTCGGTGGATGACAACGATGGTCTGGTAGCAGCACCCCATGTTACGGTTGCCGACACTACCGCAGCAGGAGATTGCTTCAGTGGCGCACTGGCCGTGGCGCTGGCAGAGAAAAAATCACTTGCCGATGCAGTCCGCTTTGCCATTGTGGCTGCATCCATTTCCGTTACACGGATGGGGGCACAATCATCCATGCCATCAAGAAAAGAAACAGATGAAATTGTAAGCGCCAATTCCTAATACTATCCTATGTTCATCATCGAAAATTATTCTACAGCCGTGCTCTTCTGCTTCATCACCATGATCTGCTGGGGCTCGTGGGCCAACACGCAAAAACTTTCGGCTGGCAACTGGCGCTTTGAATTATTCTACTGGGATTATGTTTCCGGCATCGTGCTTTTCACTTTTCTGCTTGCTGTAACACTCGGCAGTATGGGTGAAAACGGAAGACCATTCTTTGCAGACCTTCAGCAAGGCTCAATGGAAAATCTCCAGTCAGCTTTTATGGGTGGTGTCATCTTTAATGCAGCGAATATTTTATTGAGTGCTGCCATTGCCATCGCGGGTATGTCAGTAGCATTCCCTGTAGGAATTGGTCTGGCACTGGTGATTGGTGTAATCGTAAACTACCTGGATGCACCGGTGGGTAATCCTGTCATATTGTTTTCTGGAGTCGCGTGCATTGCTGCCGCCATTGGTTTAAATGCCTTCGCTTTTCAAAAACAATCAGCCATTACAAAAAAAACCTCCACGAAGGGACTGGCACTTTCCATCATCAGCGGAAGCATGATGGGGCTTTTCTATAAGTATGTAGCCAACTCCATGACCACCGATTTTACAAATCCGGAAATGATGAAGCTGACTCCCTACACGGCCTTGTTCATTTTTTCAACAGGTATCTTCATCAGCAATTTTATTTTCAATTCACTGCTGATGCGTTTTCCGATCAGTGGAGATAAAGTTTCTTTTTCATCGTATCTGTCCGGGGATTTCCGCAATCACCTCGTGGGTGTATTGGGAGGTGCCATCTGGAGTCTGGGCATGTCGTTCAGTATACTTGCTTCCGAAAAAGCAGGCCCTGCCATCTCCTATGGATTAGGACAGGGGGCAACGGTGATTGCCGCTATCTGGGGAATTTATGTATGGAAGGAATTTAAGAATTCTTCTGCCGCCATTAATCGCATTCTTCATGTGATGCTGGCTCTTTATGTCTTAGGATTAATGATCATTATTTTTTCGCGCTAAACTTCACTATATGAAATCTGTAATTCATCTTGTTTTTATTACTTTATTAATGACCGGATTCATCGGTTGCCAGCCAAAGGAAAAACCAGCACAAAAAAAGATCCGGGTCGTCTTTGATACCGACACCAACAATGAGCTGGACGACCAACATGCACTCGCATACCTATTATTCAATCAGTCCACTTTTAAAATTGAGGGCATCACCATAAACACAACTTCCAGTGGTGGCAACATTGAAAAACAATATGAAGAAGCAAAACGGATTCTGCAATTATGTGCAGCCGATACACTTCCTGTATTGAAAGGTGCCGATCTATCATTTCAGGATATTCTACCCACCATGGATTCACTTACCTATGATGGAAAGGCAGCTGTTGATCTGATCATTGCACAAGCGCATCAACCGTCAGAAGAAAAATTACTCGTACTGGCAGTAGGAAAATTATCTAACATAGCACTGGCGGTAGCAAAAGATCCTTCTGTTGCTGAACGCATCCGACTTGTGTGGCTCGGATCAAACTATCCGGAACCTGGCGAACACAATCAGAACAATGACACGGTGGCGATGAACTATCTGCTCAACAGTCCGATTGATTTTGAAATGGTAACGGTGCGTTATGGAAAACCAAGCGGCACCGATGCCGTGAAAATTACAAAAGAAGAAGCCAGCACATTGTTGCCGGGATTAGGGCCTCGTATCAGCACACCCGTAACTGGAAGACATGGCGGAGAGTTTTATTGCTTCGGAGATTATGCAGCCAATTTGTTTGAACACATCGACTATCATGGTGATCCTCCTTCACGCGCACTGTTTGATATGGCCGCTGTGGCGATTGTAAAAAATCCAGGCTGGGCACAAGTGCGTGAGCATCCTGCTCCTTTGTTTACCAGCGGTGCATGGATAGAACGCGCTGACAACACACATAAAATTAAAATCTGGGAAAACTTCAACAAGGATGCCATCATAAAAGATTTTTTTGATTCGTTTCCTGAAACAAAAAAGTAACATCAATTCTTTTAAGCTCCTGAATTTTTAAGCTTCATTAAAATTAACATCAGCATCATGACACGAAGAGAGTACCTGAAACGATCTGCCACGCTTGCCTTACTAACGGGCATGGGGTTCAATGATGTTTACTCACGCAATACGTTTTCGTTGCAGATAGGTGCCTGCGACTGGTCAATCGGTAAAAGCAGTGATCTCGGTGCCTTTGAAGTCGCAAAACAAATTGGCCTCGAAGGAATTCAGGTAAATCTGGGATCTGAAAAAAATAACCTGCATTTACGTCAGCCAGCGCTGCAGAAATCGTATCTCGAAGAATCCAGGAAATCAAAAATTAAAATTGCCAGTCTTGCGATTGGTGAATTAAACAATGTGCCCTACAAATCTGATCCACGCACCGAAGAATGGGTGAGCGATAGCATTGATGTAGCCAAAGCACTGGGCGTGAATGTGATCTTACTGGCCTTCTTCAGTAAAAATGATTTACGCAATGATGAAGCAGGTAAAGCTGAAGTCGTGAAACGATTAAAGCGAGTAGCACCGAAAGCGGAGAAATCTGGCATCACCTTAGGAATTGAATCCTACCTCAGTGCCGAGGAGCACATGGATATCATCCAGCGGGTTGGTTCAAAAAGTATCAAGGTATATTATGATTTCAGAAACTCAACCGATGCAGGCTATGATGTGGTCAAAGAAATCAAACTGCTGGGTCGGGATACCATTTGCGAACTGCATATTAAAGAAAACGGAAAGTTGCTGGGTGAAGGTACACTCGACTGGGTTAAAATAGGTGAAACACTGGCAGCCATAGATTACAAAGGTGATGACTGGATGCAGATTGAATGGTCGTTGCCCGAAGGTGCTGATGTAGTTTCTGGCTATCAGCATAATCTCCGTTATCTGAAAGATTCATTTGGATTAAAATAAGAACATGAAGAGCACTATAAAATTGATTACCGGTGGAGTGATTGGGATTTTTCTTTTCATGTGTTCCCCTGAAAAAGAAAAACCAGCCTTGTTTCTTCCTGATGATCTTGAGGCAACACTGTGGGCGGAAGCTCCTTTGTTCTACAATCCCACCAACATAGATGTAGACGCGAAAGGAAGAATCTGGGTAACTGAAGCTGTGAACTACCGTAACTTTAACAATGACTCTACACACAACCTTCATCACAGCAAAGGTGATCGTGTTGTAATCCTTGAAGATAAAGATAATGATGGCGTAGCCGAATCATCGAAAGTATTTGTACAGGATACAGATCTTATTTCGCCATTGGGCATTGCCGTCCTCGATAATAAAATTTTTGTTTCCTGCTCACCGCATCTCATCGTTTACACAGACAACAATGGCGATGACATCCCTGATACCAAAGAAATTTTTCTTACTGGCTTTGGCGGACTGGATCACGATCATTCGCTTCACTCGATGGTTGCCGGACCGGAAGGAAATTTTTATTTCAACACCGGTAATGCAGGACCTCATGTGGTTACCGACAAATCAGGATGGACACTTCGCTCTGGAAGTATTTATACCGGAGGAACTCCTTATAATCTCACCAACCAAGGAAACATGAAGAGTGATGATAACCGTGTATGGGTTGGAGGTCTGGCGCTACGCATCAAGCCCGATGGCACCGGTCTTAAAGTGATGGCACATAATTTTCGTAACTCTTATGAAGTAGCAGTTGATTCTCATGGCAATCTCTGGCAAAATGATAATGACGATCAGGTTGTTACTTGTCGCGCTACCTGGTTGATGGAGACAGGCAACGCAGGTTACTTCAGCACTGATGGAACACGCTACTGGCAGGCAGACCAGCGGCCTGGTCAAGATACTTTCACGGCACACTGGCATCAGGATGATCCAGGCGTAATGCCAGCCGGTGACAAGACCGGAGCAGGTTCTCCTACCGGTGTTGCCTTTTATGAAAGTGATGCACTGGGTGAAAAATACAGGGGCATGTTGCTGAGCGCAGATGCCGGACGTAATGTGATTTTCAGTTATCTGCCACAGATAAAACAATCAGGCTATGACCTGGGAAATCGCACGAATCTTATTTCTTCCCTTTCGGTTGATCAGGCATCGTACGTATGGAATGATACCGCTCATCTCAGTCACCAGGAAAAATGGTTCCGCCCCAGCGATGTTGCTGTTGGTATCGATGGCGCTATCTACGTAGCCGACTGGTATGATCCTGTCGTGGGTGGTCATCAAATGAAAGACAGTACGGGTTATGGAAGGATTTACAGAATCACACCAAAAAATAAAAACCTTAAAAAGCCATCGATAAATTTTAACACCACTGACGGACAATTAGAGGCTTTGAAAAATCCTGCGATCAATGTGCGTTACACGGCATTCACTAAACTGAAAGCAAAAGGTGACGAAGTAACACCCGATGTATTGACATTATTAAACGATCCAAACCCGTATGTTCAGTCGCGGGCTATTTTTCTGATGGCTCAGCTCGGTGAGAAAGGAAAGAATGAAGTTTTGCAATTACTTAAGGATAAAAATGATTTGAGAAGAACAACAGCCTTCCGTGCGCTCAGGCATGCTGATGTTGATATTCTATCCATAGCCGGTCAACTGATTAAAGATCCCTCTTCATTTGTTAGACGCGAAGTTGCTGTAGCGCTTCGCGATTTGCCCTATGATCAAACCAGATCGCTCATCATTGAATTGATAAAACAAAGTGATGAAAATGACAGGTGGATGCTCGAAACATTAGGCACGATTTGCGAAGGCCATGAAGACGAATTGTATACCGACTTGAAGAAAATATTTGATGCAGAAAATAAGAACGCAAATGAATGGAACAGTCATCTGGCAAAACTGATCTGGCGATTGCATCCTTCCGTTGCTGTTAATGATTTAAAAGTACGTGCACAGGCAGCTTCACTTACAAGCAAGGAAAAAGAGGAAGCGATTACAGCACTTGCCTTTATTAAAACTACAGAAGCAGCAAACGCTATGCTTGCCCTGTCAAAGAGCAGCGATAAAGTGATTGCGGACAAGGCTACCTACTGGCTGGCATTCAGACAAAGCAACGATTGGTTTAATTTACTTGACTGGAAAACCACGGGGTTAGATCCTGAAAGAGAACGAAACATTGCCTCCATGAAAGTGAAGGAAAGTAAACTACTGGAAACACAACAGTCATTCGATGAACGAAAATGGAATGCAAGTGATATGGCCAAAGATGAACTTGGTGGCCAGATGCTGATTAATCTGATGGCCAGTAATCAATTGCCAAAGGATTTGATTCCTGTGGTAGAAGAATTGATTTTCAAAAATCCATCTCTGTCAGTCAGAATTCAAGCTTCTGCCTACTTTAAGAAAAAAGGTAACGCAGAATTGCTGGACATCAATAAAATAATTGCGATCAAGGGAGATGCTCAAAACGGAAAGATGCAGTTCGAAAAAAATTGCAGTACCTGTCATAAGGTTTCAGACGGAGGATCAGATATTGGCCCTGACCTTTCATTGATCCGCAAGAAGTTTGATAAAATAACTTTGCTCGATGCCATCATAAATCCCAGTGCCGGAATTGTATTCGGTTACGAGCCCTGGCTGATCACCATGAAGAATGGAGATTCACATTTTGGATTTTTAGTGGCTGATGGTGCCAATACCGTTGTCTTGAAAGATATAACAGGAAAAAAATGGACGCTTGACAACAATCTGATCACATCGCGGAAAAAGCAGGAAAAAAGTCTGATGCCAGAGCCTGGCGATTCAGGTATCGGTGGTCAGCAACTTGCTGATATTGCGGAATACTTATTAACCATTAAATAAATTTTCCAAGACAAGCATCTGTTTTATTCTGAACAGATAAAATTTTTATGATGATTGTCGGGTGAATTCATTATCCAATCCGGCACTGGGTATTCATTGTTTTATAAACTTTATATAGTGAGTCCAGTCTTCCTCCAGCAAATCATGAACGCCTTCGCGGATATGATAACCACACAAACCTTTTGTAGTGGCATCGCCTACATTGGGCATTTGTGAAGGCAACTTAGATCTTAAGCCAAGAAATTTATAGACCTTTTCTGCCTCCTTCAAGGCTAAGAATTCACCTTCAGGATCGGACCAGTAATCCTGGTTTGCATCGGCTACGTAAACATGTCGGGGAGCAACGCTTGCGATCAACCAGTGCTGGTCGTAAGGAAGTGTGCGCAGGCTATCCCGTTGATTATATTTTTTGTAGTTCATCGAAAACCAAAACGGAAAGCCAGTATTAATTTTCTTTATGCTCTCAGCTTTGGGACTGTAATGAAAATTTAATTTTGCACCCGTGTTGCCCGATTCATTCACAAGGGCGTACTTAATCCGGATATCATTAGCTGCGGCCCATAGCGCAGCTTTACCCGTTCGGGAATGTCCGATGGCAGCAATTTTTTGAGGATCAAAAACAGGTTGTTGCAACGCATAATCGACCATGCGGGAATACGCCCATGCCCACACAGAAATTGCACCTGACGATTCAGGAGGAATACCATAATAACTTAGAATTGTCTTTTTATAAAGCGAATCGTTATCTGGTATAAAATCTTCATAACAAGAAGTAATCACACCACAACCATTATCAATGATTGCTTCAATCGGAAACCGTCTGATATAGGACGCGCGCTTCTGCTCAATTGTATACAGCTTGCTTGCCGAAAGATGAATCAGGGGATCTTCTGATAATGTGTGATTGCCATAATTCAGTAACGTGAAAACAGGAACAGGTGCTTTTTTTGCAGCAACCGGATAATACACCAGTAAATCAACAGAGATGGTATCAGTACGATTATTCACGATAAACATCCTCACTTGCCTGCGGTATGCTTTTCCTTTTAAAATTTCTGTTTCCTCTTCGAGTATCTGATAATGATATGTTAACCCTTCAGTTGATGGAATTTTACCATAGACATCATTTTCAAAAAAGCGAATGATTTCCGGCTGACGCTTCGTGTACCAGTCACTCTTTGTTTTTACTTTCTCTCCTGAAAATAAAGTGAATACATCCGGCAATGATTGAGCATTAGCAACAGGTACCAAAAGGCCAAAGATGATGATTAAACATATCTTAACCAGATGTACCGGCATTATAAATTTTCTGTTGACCATAGCTTGTTAATATTTTGCAACTAATGATAATAAGTTTGTGATGATGAATGAAGATATCATCAATAGATCGTTTATTGTTTCATCATGAACTCAAATTAATCACTGATCATTTTGTCCAGTTCTGATTTTACAAAATGCTCACGTTCTTCATAATTACCCTTCACAACTAAATAAGGTATATTCCTGACATCAAGCTCGTGTTTGAATACATTAAACATTTCCTGGCGATTGTCACTCAAGTCCCTCATGCCATCTACTACCCACGGCACATCGATATCAAATAAAAAATATTGATCATAAGTGATTTTCTTCTCCAGTTCAAACAACACATCAGGCACCATGTCTAAGTATTGCCGGCAATAAATCTGCGTAGTGATTAAATCTGTATCGCAAAATAAAATCTTGTGAGTCGTTTTTTCTTTCTCGAGCACACGTTCGGTTTGGGCATATCCAATTTTAATAATGTCATCAACGGTAAAATCATTTGAGTTTATGATCTCGCGGGCTACTTCAGGAACAAATTCCGTATTATAAAATTCAGCAAGGTGCCGCGCCATCACCGATTTGCCCGTGCTTTCAGGTCCATAAAAACAGATCTTCCTGACAAAATAAGGACGCACTACATTCGGAATAAATTGCCAATTACGATAAGGCTTCAATCGAATAGTAGATGCTGATACGGGCACCTTTTGTCGATCAGGATCAAATGAAACATGAATTGCCTTCATATGAGTTGCCAGCAGCAAGCCATATTCTTCCGAACTTACAATCACATCTATCTTTCCATATCGTTGCATTATAAAGCTCGCCCATATTTTAGTTCGCTCAAGCCAAGGAAGTGATTCATCATCAAAATCATCCTTCACCATAGCGGACTTAATGTTGGATTGATTCATTAAAATATCCTGAAGCCATGAAAACCGTAGCCAATGAGCGATGGGGTCATCGTCTGTATAACTCATTGAAACAATCAGCTCATCGCAATGGGTAGCAGCAAATCGAATGAGTGCAATGTGCCCGGCATGAACCGGCATGAACTTGCCGATTACCAATCCTCTCTTCATGAGGCTGCTTTTAAATAAGACTTATACTCACGCCACCAATGCCAGAAACCAAACGAGGCGATGATGCAAAAGGCGAAATACATGAGACTGTAAAATTTTATGTCGCGTATATAGTATAAATAGGTGGCCACCACATCTACCAGTACCCAGATGATCCAGCATTCGACACGTTTTTGAATCATCAGAAAAGTAGCCATCACGCTCATTATGGTAATGAAAGAATCAAGGTAAGGAGAGGCGCTTGGCTTTGTAAAAATTAATGGCAACCACTCGTGAAGGTTTTTTGCAAAGAGTGCCATCACAACTGTGCCCGCAACACTGATCAACGTATAGATGAATAATTTTCGGTACGGCAAAAAACTAACCTTTAATTGTTTGTGTGTGTCTTCTTCACCGAGTTTCGGGTGAGTCCAGCGCCACCACCCCATCACATTGGTAATAAAGAAAAAAATCTGTAAGAACATATCCGGATACAACTGCACCTGAAAGAAAAGAAAAAATGAAAGCGTAACGTTGATCAGCCCCAGCGGCCAGCTCCATATGTTGGCGAGTGATGAAAGAACCACAGCCACTACTCCGCTGATTAATCCAAAGAACTCAAGATAGCTCATTGGATAGCCGAGAATGGTGAAGAAGATGTTTTGAATATCGAAGAATTTCAAAATCAGAAATTAAATCTTAATACACACATTCTTCGCCTCTGTAAAAAAACGCAACGCTTCCCATCCACCTTCGCGACCAACACCGGATTGCTTCATGCCGCCAAATGGAGTACGCAAATCGCGCAACAGCCAGCAGTTCACCCAAATGATACCACTCTTGATCTGATGGGCCACCCGATGTGCACGCTTTAAATTTTCTGTCCAGATGGTAGCACTCAATCCGTATGCATTTGAATTAGCATACCCGATAGCTTCTTCCTCTTTATCAAAAGGCATAATGGTGACCACCGGACCAAATATTTCTTCCTGATTGGTGCGACAATTCTGATCAAGACCCGTAATCACCGTAGGCTCGACAAAATATCCATGCTCACATCTGCCCGAAACAGTGATTCGTTTTCCTCCACAAAGTATTTTTCCTCCTTCTGTTTTCGCAAGTGCGATGTATGATAGCACTTTGTTCATATGCGCTTCCGACACCAACGCCCCAACTCTTGTTTTCTCTTCAAGGGGATCACCTACAGTAAGTTCACTTGTTCGTGCTACAAACTCGTCTACAAATTTTTCATAGATACTTCGCTCAACTAAAATGCGCGATCCACATAAACAAATCTCTCCTTGATTGGAGAATGATGAACTGATCGAAGTGTTCACCGCATTTTCAAAATCACAATCAGCAAAAATGATGTTGGGATTTTTTCCACCAAGCTCCAGCGAAAGTTTTTTAAACATAGGCGCTGCGGTGGCGGCAATGGTTTTGCCTGTCACCGTTCCACCTGTAAATGAAATCACTGATACATCGGGATGTTCTACAATCGCCTGACCCACTTTATGACCAAGACCGTGCACGATATTTAAAACACCGGCAGGCAAACCTGCTTCGATACAAATTTTTGAAAACAAAAATGCCGTCATGGGTGTAAGTTCTGATGGCTTGGCTACTACAGTGCACCCTGCTGCGAGGGCCGGAGCAATTTTCCATGTAAATAAATACAGTGGCAAATTCCATGGTGATATACATCCTGCAACACCAATGGGTGTGCGTGTTGTGTAATTGATCGCTTCACCTTCCATGAGGTGCGACTCTGATGCAAAGTGCATGGCTGCCGTTGCATAAAACCTCATATTGGCGGACGCACGCGGAATGTCCACCGTCTTCGCAAGCTTCAGCGGTTTACCCTGATCAACGCTTTCGGCCAATGCAAGCTGATCAAGATCGCGATCGATCAGATCTGCAATTTTTAATAATATTGATGATCGCTTTCCTAAAGGCATAACCGCCCACTCAGGGAAAGCTTGCCGCGCTGCATTTATTGCATGGGCTACATCTGATGCATCCGAATCAGGAATAAGACTATAGGCTATTCCGATCGATGGATTATAGTTTTCGATATAGTTGGCCAGCGAAGGTGGCTGCAATCTTCCTGCAATATAATTTTGTATTTTCTCCATGATCTGTCAATGCTCGCTATTACAAACTTCCCGTCCTTCCACCATCTACCGGCACGTTTATACCATTGATGTAGCCAGCCGCAGGACTTGCCAGAAAAGCAACGGCCACAGCTACTTCATGCGGCTCCGAAATTCTTCCCACAGGAACTTCGGCAACCATTTCATTTTTCACATCCTCATATGATTTCCCGGTTTTCTCCGCCTTGTTTTTGATGATTGAATCCAACCGACCGGTCATGGTGGTTCCTGGCAAAACATTATTTACCGTAATCCCGAATGGCCCTAACTCAAAAGACAATGTTTTTGCCCAGCTCGCTACTGCACCTCGTGTGGTATTTGAAACACCCAGTCCGCGCAAAGGCACTTTCACAGAAGTTGAAATGATATTGATAATTCTTCCATAGCCTGCTGCCTGCATACCGGGCACCACGGCCTGCGCCATGATCTGATTGCAAATCATATGACTTGAAAATGCTTTGATAAATTCTTCTGGCGATGCATCGATCGCCTGGCCTGCAGGTGGGCCACCTGTGTTATTAACAAGTATATGCACTTTATGATGACGCACAAAGCTGCCAATCACATCCTTTAACTCATCCGGGTAACCGAAGTCGGCCACAAGATAATTGTGCTTTTGTCCTGCTGCCGCAGATAGCTCTTTTAGTGTGCTTTTCAACGACTCTTCGTTGCGGGCAACCAGCGTAATTTCAGCGCCCAGCAGCGCCAGTTCCAGGGCTGAAGCCTTACCTATTCCTTGCGTACTGCCGCACACCACTGCTCTTTTTCCTTTTAAATCGAGATTCATAGGATTGATTTTTAGTAAAGATAAAAGAACATTAACTTTCCTTACTAAATACAGATGGTTTATGGAAGCAGTTTACAAGAATTGTCAGAGTTGCGGCATGCCATTGAAGCGCGATGCCCAGGGAGGCGGCACCAGGGCCGATGGAACCCGGTCATCCATGTATTGCAGTTATTGCTACAAAGACGGAAAGTTCACGCAGCCAGACATCACCATGGATGAAATGAAATTGCGTGTAAAAGGAAAACTGAAAGAATATGGGATTCCCGGAATCCTTTCCGGAGTGTTCACACGAAATATTCCTAAACTGGTCCGCTGGAAAAATCACGCTCACTAATCTGTTTATTATTCTTAACTACTTAATATGGCCATTCGCAGACCGTTCAATTTAAAAAACTGGATTACCGAAAACAGAGACTTACTCAAACCTCCTGTCGGAAATAAAAATTTATATGCTGATGCCGGTGACTACATCGTGATGATTGTAGGCGGCCCCAATGCACGCAAAGATTTTCACTTCAACGAAACCGAAGAACTATTTTATCAACTTGAAGGAGACATCAACGTGCGCATTCAGGAAGATGGCAAGCCGGTGGATATACCGATCAAAGAGGGAGAAATGTTTTTGCTCCCTGCCAGTGTGCCACATCGCCCAGAACGCCCTTCAGGCTCGGTAGGACTGGTCATCGAATGCAAGCGTCCAGAACAAACCATACTCGATGGTCTGCAATGGTACTGCGACAAGTGCAATAATAAATTACATGAATATCGTTTTCATCTCGATAACATTGAAAAAGATTTTCTTCCACGCTTCCGCGAATTTTACGGATCTGAAGAGTTGCGCACCTGCAAGAAGTGTGGCACTGTGATGGAGACCGACCCTCGTTTTGTTTAGTCTGTTACTGAAAGAAAAAAGTAATCATCTCTTAACCTGTTTCCATATTGTCAACAATCCTTTATTGATTATTCCCGCTTCATGAATTTTGAGAACTCCCTGAACTTTGCCAGAAAGCTCGACAAAGCCGATCCGTTAAAATCTTTTCGTAAAAAATTTCATTTGCCACGAATCGGTGGCAGGCAAACATTTTACTTTACCGGCAACTCACTCGGACTTCAGCCAAAATCAACAAAGTCGTTACTAAACCAGGAACTTTCAGACTGGGCTACCTTAGGAGTGGAAGGTCACTTTCACGCGAGGCATCCGTGGTTGTATTATCATAAGTACAGCAAGAAGACACTGGCCGGATTGGTGGGCGCGAAACCTTTGGAAGTAGTAGCCATGAATCAGCTTACAGTGAATCTTCATCTGATGATGACGAGTTTCTACAGACCCACTTCATCACGATATAAAATTATTTCCGAAGCAGGCGCATTCTCTTCTGATCAGTATGCATTTGAATCACAGTTAAAACTTCACAACATCAATCCGCAAGAAGGTTTAATTGAATTAAAACCACGACCCGGTGAGCATACGTTGCGCACCGAAGATATTTTAAGAGCCATTGATGAACATCGTGATCAGCTTGCATTGGTAATCTTTGGTGCGGTGCAATATTATTCAGGTCAGTTCTTTGATATTAAAACAATCACTGAAGCAGGCCATCGTGCCGGAGCAAATGTAGGTTTTGATCTGGCGCATGCTATAGGCAACGTGCCATTGTCGTTACACAAACATAATGTTGATTTTGCGGTTTGGTGCAGTTATAAATATCTTAACTCAGGTCCGGGTGGAATTGCCGGAGCCTTCGTTCATGAAAAGCATGCAAACAATCCTGACCTCAAGCGTTTGGCCGGCTGGTGGGGCCATCATGAGAAAGACCGCTTTCAGATGAAGAAAGGTTTTATTCCCATGCCCGGTGCCGATGGCTGGCAGGTATCAAATTTTCCTGTTATTTCAGGAGCTGCTCATCTCGCTTCACTGCAAATATTTGAGGACGCAGGAATGAAAAATATCAGGAAGAAAAGTGTGTTGCTCACAGGTTATCTTGAGTTTTTACTTCAGTCGATCGAAAACCACGACAAGCATTTCGTTATTCTGACAAATGCCAATCCGCAAGAACGTGGTTGCCAGCTTTCCATTCTGATGAAGCAGGATGGAAAAAAGATTTTCAACAAACTGATGAAGGCTGGTGTGATTGCCGACTGGCGAGAGCCCGATGTAATTCGCGTGGCTCCGGTACCTTTGTATAATACGTTTGAAGAAGTATTTCAATTTGTAGAAATTTTTAAAAAGGCGTCTGACCGCCTGGAGCGGTCAGACGCCTCGCGATAAACCATGAACTCATCAAAACATATCGCCATCAGCGGAGCCGGCCTCGTAGGCTCTTTACTTGCCATCTACCTCGCTAAACGTGGATATAAAATCACCGTGTTTGAACGCAGGGGTGATATGCGTAAAAGTGGTTATGAAGGCGGGCGCTCCATCAATCTTGCATTAAGCAACAGAGGGATTCGTGCATTGGATGAAGTAGGCCTTGCGGAAGAAATGAAATCGGTGGCAATTCCCATGCATGGAAGAATGATGCACGACATTCAAGGCAACCTGAGTTCACAACCGTATGGCAAACAAGGCCAGTTTATAAACTCTGTTTCGCGCAGCGCGCTTAATATCGTTTTGATGAACAAGGCTGAAGCGCTGGGAGTTGAGTTTCGCTTTGAACAACGGATCACAATAGTTGATCTTGAAAAAACAACCTTAACAACTGCAGGCAATCAACACTCAGGCATCGAACATAAATTTGATTTAATCATTGGTGCCGATGGCGCATTCTCTGCCGTGCGTAGCGCATTTCAGATCACAGACCGCTTTGATTACTCACAGGATTATATCGACCACGGCTATAAAGAACTACATATTCCGCCTGGTGCTGCCGGAGCTTTTCAACTCGAAAAAAATGCGTTGCACATCTGGCCACGTGAAAGTTTTATGATGATTGCGTTGCCAAATCCTGACGGAAGTTTTACATGCACCTTATTTTTTCCATTTGAAGGCACTCCGTCATTCAGTAAACTGAGAACCGATGCGGAAGTAAGCATGTTTTTCGAAAGCACGTTTCCGGATGCGGTAGAACTGATGCCTGCGTTGCTCGAAGATTATAACACCAATCCAACATCATCGCTGGTAACCGTGCGTTGTTATCCGTGGGTAAAAAATAATACACTGCTGATTGGTGATGCTGCCCATGCCATTGTGCCATTTTTTGGCCAGGGAATGAATGCCGGCTTTGAAGACTGTCGTGTGTTAAATGATCTGCTCAACAAGCATCATGATGACTGGCTAAAAGTGCTGCCGGTATTTCAGCAGGAAAGAAAAAAGAATGCCGATGCCATCGCGCAGCTGGCGCTTGATAATTTTATTGAGATGCGCGACCTGGTGGCTGATGCGGATTTTCTGCTCAGGAAAAAAATAGAAGCAAAACTTCATCAGTTGTATCCCACGCAATGGATACCGCTTTATTCCATGGTAACCTTTCATGACGACACTCCTTACTCGGTGGCCTACGCAACAGGGCAGAAACAAAAATTAATTATGGATGAAGTGATGAAAAGACCAGGGATTGATAAAAACTGGGAGTCGCTGGATTTTAAATCAATCGTTGACTCGCTGCGGTAAAGGCAGGCGTCTGACCGCTTTTTGCTTAAGCGGATAGCGGTCTGACGCCTTGTGCGGCTAACTTACCTACGCATCAATGCGCAACTTATATTCTTCATAACGCTGCAGCACCTCCTTCACATACGCTACCGGTCCTACACACCGGCAATAACCAACCACCACTACCGGATCGCGGTAAAATTCAGGATCTGATTTTTTTAACAGATAGTACTCTACGTTATCGTGCCATATCGTTGGATCCTTACCATATTTCTGTGTGAGCTTTTGCGCATCTTTTACGTGCGATAGTCCTACGTTATAGGAAGCAAGCACAAACTTCATTCGCTCATTTGGGTCGGGCACCGTTTTCGCCCATTGCTTATCAAGAAATTTCAAAAACCGGATTCCTACCTTGATATTCTGAGCAGGATCCCACAGGTTTTCAACACCAAAGTAATCGCCTGTCTCGGGCATAATCTGCATGAGGCCTATTGCACCTGCCCATGATTCCACTTTGGGATTAAAATTGGATTCCTGATACACCATGGATGCAATCAATCGCCAATCCCAGCCAATTTCCTCAGCCCCTTTTTTTATATGGGTATCGTACGGTGAAAGTTTATTGCCCGTCAGTGAAGAATAATCGCTGGTGATTCGCGCAAGCAGGGTGCGGGGACTATTAAAGTATTTATTATAGATGACCTTAAAAACACTTTTACGCTTCACTTCTTTCAACCACACATTAATGGCTTCAAGCAACTGTGGTGAATTGGTTCGCACCCCCCAGGCTATCTGTTGTGGTTTACTCAACACCGTATTTATATCAATGTTTGAATAGTAGGCAGTATTCACCATGGCAATGGTCTGATCCGAAACCGTATATTTTATTTCACCTGTTGCTACTTTACGAATCAGCGATTCCGTTTCTGCTGATGCACTGTCCTCCACTATATTGATTTGGCCTCCAAGATTTTTTGATATCTCCGTCATTCTTTCCTTGTAAGATGACCCTTTCATCACATACACTTCCTTGCCAATCAGTTCTGTTGTGTCACGCACCAGCTTTTTTTCCACCAGTGCCGGTGGCTGCATGCGCCAGTTGGCCGGTTTTTTTTGAATCAATACCTGGTGTGTGGTAAAATGAGGATCTGTGAAGGTCAGAAACTCCTTACGCTCTTCGGTAATGGTGAGGGGAAATGCCAGAATATCGCCTTCGCCCTTATTTAGTAAATCTATGGATTGTTCTATACCCGCTACGAGTTTTATTCTAAGACTTACCTTCAGGTGGTCGGTGAGGCGTTTGAGTAATTCATACTCAAAACCCATTGTCCTACCTTTATAAATAAAATAGCTTATTGAGGTGTTGTCTACCACAGCAGTGAGATAACCCCGCTCACGTATGGCGTCCAGATCGATTTCCACCTCCGGTTCCTCCGCAAAAGGATCACCACTGAAATTTGAAATACAGCCGAAAAGGGACAAAAGCGTGAAAAAAATAAATACCGTTGATTTTTTCCTCCACTTCATATTATGGAAGATACACCTTCCGGGATAAAATAAAAAGAGGCCCAACCGGGCCTCCTTGACTTGAGATTATAAAATCGATTTTAGTTGAAAATGTAACGCAAGCCAATCTGTGCCTGCCATACGTTATCAATGGTGATGCTCTTGATAAATGCATCTCTTAACAAAACTGTCTGAGAAGTACCCTCTGCAAGCCTGACACTTTGAGTGGCCATGCGGTAGATAGGTTTTCCATTAGCATCAATACCTGAGCTATTAACGCTTCCTGATACACCTGACCCAGTTGCAAGGCTTAATGGATTGGTGGTAGTATTCTGGTAACCTACACCCCACTGGTTACTCAGCAGGTTGCCAAAGTTCAGGATATCACATCTGAACTGGAGTGTATTTCTTTTGCCATTTCCAGTCTTGATAAAAAATTCCTGCACAACCGATAAATCAAATCGGGTCAGCCATGGGAATGAACCTCCATTTCTTTCGGCATAATCCCCTCTTCTGTCTTTCAGATAAGGATGATTACTTACATAAGCATCAAAGGCAGCCTGTTGCTCTTCCTGCGTATATACTTTTGAACCCACTGTTAATGGAGCAAAGCTAAGTTCTGATGAGCTTTTGGGAACATAAACAAGATCATTGATCTGACCATCTCCATTCATATCATTACCATAGGTATATGAAATTTTACCGCCACTGTCAGCAACACCGCCTAATGTGAACATGGTTGCTCCACCAAAGTCACCGCCATATTCAAAACGGTAATTAGCATACCCCACAATACGATGTCTTAAATCATTGTCAGCATAACTTGATACAAGAAAGTTCTGTCCATACACTGTCGGCATGTTTGCCTGCACGGTACTTCCCACTGATTGAATATCCCATGCCTGACCGTAGGTGTAACCCAACATTCCACTAATGCCATTTTGTACCGGTTTTTCAACTTTTGCAGTAAATGTATAGGCATACCCTTTTGTCGTATTCTTCAGAACAAAAACATTTGAAACAGGTGTATTTACAAACCGGGCTATGTTTACCGTATTATTGGCTCCAGATCCTGAACTTGCCACTCCAGAAGCGGGGTAACGTTCACGGTTATCAGTGCCTGTAAACGTGCGGTCCGGATCCTTCAGGTTTGCATCGATGTATCTTAATCCCTGAAGTGTCTTGTTGTAAATTACTTCCACCGTTCCGATCAATCCGAAAGGCAGCCTCTGATCAACAGCCAAACTGGACTTCCAGATTTTAGGATATTTTAAATCGGAATCTGTAGCATTTACTACATAGGGAGGCAACTTGGTGATATCCGTGTCTGTTGGAACAAATTTACCGGGATCTGTTGTGAAAGGATATGCTGTTGTATTGGTTACGTTAATTATCGCGGCATTAATACCGTTGTTACCAAGTTGATTTGATACCAGCACCTGAGGAATCCTGGAAACGAATATACCCGAACCTCCACGCAGCTGTGTTTTGCGATCTCCAGTTATATCATAGTTGAAGCCAAAACGTGGAGAGATCAATAAACTTTTATTGGGAAAAGCACCCGTGTTTACTTTATAAGGAGCCCCGTATCCATCCCTGAAGGTTAAACCACCCACCACAGGATTATAAAAATCTTCTGCCGTTGAATTATCGTACGCAAATACATCGCCACGAAGGCCGACTGTCAACTTAAGTTTTTCACTTGCCTGAAATTCGTCCTGTGCATAAAAGCTGTAGGTTGAAACTTTCAGATATTGCCATGGCTCAACACCACCTGGCAACAAGGAATAACGGAGGTTGTACCGCGCAACGGATACCGGTGATGTGGTTGCGCTGGGATCATTGATCGATGCCAGGGCAGCCGTTTTAAAATCGGCAATAGAGTTGTAAACATACACACCATTGGATGTAGGAAAGAACAAATTATCAGAATTGAATTTTTCATAGGCAACCCCGCCTGTTATGGTGTGCTTGCCTGCAAAATACGTGAAGTTGTCTGTGATATTTAAGGTTGCATAGCGCAGCTTGTTGCTGGGCGTAAAAGGATCAAAGCCTATTGATGTATAGGTGGTTCCTGCGCTTAATATATCGATGGTAGGAAATAATTCATTGATATACTTTCTGTCTTCGTTTTGAAAATTATAGGTAGCAATGAAATTGTTGGCAAATTTTCCGCCAAAGTTAGAGTTCAATTCAACTGCATATGAGCGTGTGTTATCAGCTATTTTAAATCCTGTTCCTTGTGGTGACACTGCCAATGGCAGGTTCTGACGATTTCCATTACCTGCCGTGTTGCTGCTGTTACTGTTATTGATATTCTGGTCAGACTCAGAATCGTGATGCGAGTAACGTATGGCAAGCTTATGGTTTTGATTGATATTATAATCAAGACGGATTAACGCCTTTTTACTGGTCAGCTCATTGTTATAATTGGTAAGGGTACCCAGATCGCGTTGGAAATTGGTAGCCATGAATTGACTTAAATCCTGCAGATCAGCAAGTGTAGTTCTCGAGACGTTACCTGCTGCACCCGGCTGATTGGCTACCCACGATAAGGCAGGAGCGCTGCTGGTGAATTGTTCAGCATTTACAAAAAGGAATAATTTATTTTTAATAATCGGTGCGCCAATTCTGAAACCCGTGATTTTTTCATTGATGCTTACCGGAGGCAGTGGCAAGCCATCGGCTTTTTCTCCCACCATATTATTCTTACTATTCCTGAAGAGATAGTATACCGATGCAGAAACATCGTTTGTGCCTGAACGTGTAACAGCATTGATGGCGGCACCAGAAAACCCCGCTTGTGTTACATCATAGGGAGCTATGTTTAATTGTACTTCATCCAACGCATCCAGTGACACTGCAGTTGTTCCGGTGCGACCACCCGCCTGTGCAGAAGAACCCAAACCAAAACCATTATTGAAAACCGCACCGTCAATGGTGAACGAATTGAATCGGCTATCCTGTCCGCTGAATGAACGACCATTGCCGTATGCGTTATACTTTACAATATCATTCACCGTTCTTCCAATGGTAGGAAGGCTATTGAGATTATCTGTGCCGAATGATGATGCAGCACCCGTTCTGTCCGAACTGAAAATATCATTCTTAACACCCGAAACTATGATTTCTGCCAGCTCAGTGCTTTCATCCTCCAGTTTTGCATTCACATTGGCAGCAACACCAAGACTCAGATACACATCGGTAACCACCTGCTCTTTGTAGCCGACAAAACTGATTTTCACGGTGTATGGTCCGCCAATACGCATACCCGGTATCACATACCGGCCGTCATTTCTGGCTGCTGTACCATAGGTAGTTCCTGATGGGGTATGTGTAGCCACTATCGTGGCTCCAACCAGTGCCTCACCTTTGTTGTCTGTAATCAACCCTGCGAGGGACGAGGTTGTTACCTGTGCCCTTAGCCCCAGTGTGGCTATAAGCGCAAGGCTTAGTGTAAATAAAATTTTCCTCATATAAATATGGTTTAAAGTGTTACGGTTTTTCAGCCGCAAAAGTATCCTTTTGATCCTTATTTAACCCTCTCATCATTTTAAATCTTTCAAACATTTTATTAACAATTATATAATCCTTAAAACCTCCTGTACTATAACGTTTGCACTTTGAATCAAAAAACAATTACTTACCTCATCTATTTAAAAAACTCAGAATTATATTATGAAAAAATCCTTTTTGCTGATGCTTTTAATTTTTGCATCTGCCCTGGCACTTCAGGGTCAAACAGACCTTTCCTGGTATTTACCATCCGATACACAGTATAATCCTGCTATTCCCAAACCTCCGGAAGTAATCGGTCACAACGTGGGCGAGTGGCACATTACCCACGACCGGCTGGTGACTTATATGAAAGCTCTTGATCAGGCATCGGATAGGATCACCCTGGAACAAACCGGACTGACCTATGAAGCAAGACCTTTGTTAATACTGACAATCACTACCCCAAAAAATCATCAGAATATTGAATCCATCCGCACACAGCATCTTCAGCTTACCGATGCTTCAAAATCAGCATCGCTGGATGTGAAAAATATGCCTGCCGTTTTCTATCTCGGTTGCAGCATTCACGGCAACGAAGCCAGTGGTGCCAATGCAGGTTTGCTCATGGCTTATCATCTGGCCGCGGCCACAGGCCCTGAAATAGAAAAGTATCTGGAAAACACCGTCATACTTTTTGATCCGAGTTTTAATCCTGACGGATTGCAGCGTTTCTCCGGCTGGGTAAACTCACGCAAGAGTATGCAGATTGCCACCGATGCCAATGACATGGAACATAACGAAGCCTGGCCCGGTGGCCGCTTCAACCATTACTGGTTTGATCTTAACCGCGACTGGCTCGTAGCACAACACCCAGAGTCACGTGCCCGTGCGAAAAAATTTCAGGACTGGAGACCTAATGTATTGACCGACCATCATGAACAAGGCACGAATGCTACTTTCTTCTTCATGCCTGGTGTTCCGTCACGGGTGCATCCGCTTACGCCCGATAAAAACCAGGAACTCACCCGCAAGATGGGCGAATATCATGCAAAGGCACTGGACCAGATAGGATCATTGTATTTTACCCAGGAAGGTTACGATGACTTTTATTATGGCAAGGGTTCTACCTTTCCTGATGTACAGGGTTCGATCGGTATTTTATTTGAACAAGCCAGCTCTCGCGGCCATGCACAGGAGAGCGTGAATGGTGTGTTGAAATTTTCATACACCATCCGCAATCAGTTTGTGACTATGCTAAGTTCGTTGAAAGCCATCAATGAAATTCGCGAAGAACTCCTCACCTATCAGCGCGACTTTTATAAAAATGCAATGAGTGATGCGGCTAAAGATCCCGTGAAGGCATACATCATTGGTTCAAAAGACAAGGCACGTATAAATATGTTTGCTGAGATGGCACTGCGCCAGAAAGTAGACGTGTACAAACTTTCTTCATCACAAACCATTAACGGAAAAACATTTGATGCCACATCCAGCTATCTCATTCCGCTCAATCAGGCACAGTATAAACTGATTCATGGCATGTTTGATAAACAATTAAAATTCAAAGACAGCATCTTCTATGATATCTCCAGCTGGACCATGCCGCTTGCTTTCGGCCTGGATTATGAAGAACTGAAAGCAGTTCCTGCACTGGGAGATAAGATTTCTGAAAGCAAGTTGCCACAAGGCCAGCTCGTTGGGCAGGGAAGTTATGCGTATGTAATCGAACCTTACGGATATTATGTTCACCGCGCCATGTATCGTCTGCTGGACAAAGGCATCCGCATCAAAGTATCCAATGAAATATTTTATGGCGATGGAAAGAAGTTTGAACGCGGAACGATTTTAATTCCTGCCGACAACCAGGACAAAACGCCTGAGCAGATCAAGGCGTTGATGAAAGAGATTACTGAAAAAGATGGTGTTGATGTGTATTCTTTAAGTACCGGACTGGATTACCGTGGCGTGAGCCTTGGCAGCAGCTCGTTTAATGTATTGCGCAAACCTGAGATCGCCATTTTAGTAGAAGGTGGCATCTCTCCTACCGATGCCGGTGAACTATGGCATTTGCTGGATACCCGTTTTGAAATTCCGGTTACCATGATTCCAGTAAATGTGTTCAACACAACATCGCTTCAAAAGTATAATACCATTTTAATACCGGAAGGAAGTCATACAGCCATCACGGACGCTGCAAGGGAAAAATTAAAAAACTGGGTGCAGGCCGGTGGTGTGCTGATAGGCTTTGAACGTGCACTTAACTTTTTTACTGCTGCAGGCCTTGGAAAGTTTGATGTAAAGAAAGATGATGAACCTGCTGGCGCACAGGCAGCAAAGAAAGATCCGGCAAAACCAAAACCGTATGCTGATATCGATGAAAACAGAAGGGCGCAGGAAACCAGCGGAGCCATCTTTGAAGCTGAGGCAGACATGACACATCCGTTTATGTATGGCTACACTTCAGGCAAGGTTGCCATGTTTAAAGGCAACAATTTATTTATACAGAAAGCAAGTAGCGCATATGCCAACCCATTGGTATATGGAAGCAATCCGTTGCTGAGCGGATATATAACAAAGCCCAATCTGGATAAGCTGAAAAATTCTTCCGTGCTGGGCACGGTTGCCATGGGCAGCGGCCGTGTGATCGGCTTTACAGAAAATATGGCGTTCCGTGCATTCTGGTTTGGTACCAGTAAAATGCTGATGAATGCTATTTTCTATGGGCCGATGATAAGTGCTGAGGCGAACCGGTAATTAAGATTTTTGATTCAATCATTAAAGAAGAGACGCTGAAAAGGGTCTCTTTTGCTTAAACGATAGTTGCCTGACCACACAAAGTGGTCTTGACGACTATGGTGATGCAGCTTGTCCGCATGGTTAGGAAATAGTTTATTAAAAATGACATGATATATATTATTTCGAAAAGTGACATTGGTTAGGTTTTTCATATACAATCTTCTTTACTTTTCAGCAGTATATTTTTAGTAATGAAGCGCATAGGCATTTTGCTTTTGATTTTTTCGTTTCAGGGGTCTTTACTTTTTTCGCAAGACCAGCAGGATACTTTGCGTCAAAAGAAAAACACGCCCATCGCAGAGGGAAAGGCAACACAACTTTTAATGAACAAAATCAGACGTGCACCGCCCGATTCACTGATCGACATAAAAAGTGAAATCCCGTTTCTACCTTACGAAGGAAAAATCATCCGTAAGATTATTATCAGCCGTATTGGATTTGAGCGTGTGATACCCGATACTTCGCGCTGGATTAAAACCACTGCGGCAAATGTTGGCAACCGTCTGCACAACGACACCAGGAGCTGGGTCATTCGCGACAATCTGTTTTTGCGCGAAGGCAAACCACTTAATCCATACCGTGTTGCAGACAATGAGCGCTACCTGCGCGATCTTGATTTTATTCTTGACTCGAGAATATTTGTATTGCCCTTATCTGAAGATAGTGACTCGGTAGATCTTTTGGTGATGACACGCGATGTGTTCAGTTTAGGTGCCGCGGTTATACCTCGCAGCGGCAATGAATATCAATTTCGTGTACAGGAAGCAAACCTGGGGGGCATGGGACAAAAGCTAAGTGTATCCGGTGTTTACGATTATGATCGCACACCCAAAACCGGCTATGAACTTCTTTATCAGAAAATAAATCTGTTTGGGAGTTTCATCAATGCGACTGTTGCCTATACTCAAATCAATACCGGGCGAAGTGTTGGTGAAGAAAATGAATATGGATATTTCTTCCGGCTGGACCGGCCGCTATATAATCCCTTTGCCCGCTGGACTGGTGCGTTGGAATGGAGCCGCAACTGGTCGATGAATAATTTTAATGAAGAAGAAAATTTATTTGACGACTATCAATATGACATTAAGGATATCTGGGCAGGTTATACTTTTGGCTTGAAGAAACTGTTTCCCAAACCAGTGCGTGGTGAAAACAGAAACCGGACCTTCGTTGCATTGCGCGCCTATGATCAGGAGTTCAGCAAGATGCCTGATGTTTCGCTTTCATCCAATGACAGTACGATCTATACAGACCGGTCAACCGTGCTGGGGAAATTGTCTTTCTTTAAACAGAATTTTTACAAAACGCGCTATGTTCTTGGCTTCGGCCGCACAGAAGATATTCCTTACGGCTACCGTTTGTCATTAACCAGTGGATGGGAAAAAGAACGCGGCATTCAACGTCCATACACCGGTGCAGAAGTGCTGGTGACCACGGTGAATACAAAAGGAACATTCTTTACGTATACACTGAAACTTGGAAATTATATCTATGAAGATCTGATTGAAGATGCACTGGCACAAATCAGTGTGAGCCGGTATAGCCGCATTTATACCATGGGTAAAAGTAAAGTAAGAAGCTTTTCGGAAATCGGGTTTGCTTCACAACTCAATCAAACATTAAAACCAGGTCTGGATATCAATGATGTTGATGGCATCAGGGGTTTTAAGCCCGACAGTCTGCTGGGCTCAAAGCGATTGCGTTTAAGAACAGAAACGGTAGTGTTTACTACGTGGAAACTGCTCGGCTTCCATCTGGCGCCTGTAGCGAATATCGATCTGGCTTATCTGGGCCAGGAGTATCAACCTCTTCTGAAAAAAGATAATTTCTATTCAGGGTTTGCTGCTGCCTTGCGGGCACGCAACGAGAACCTGATCTTCAACACGGTGGAAGCACGGGTATATTATTATCCTAAAACCGTGGAAGGAATTGACAACTGGCGCGCAGAGTTCAGGGTAAACCTGCGCATCAGATATCCAACAGAATTTGTGACAGCACCAGCTACGGTTTATAACCCGTGATAACAATATGCTATTTTAATGCTCCTGCCCACGCAGCTATGGCAGATGATTGTTCCGGGGAAAGTTTTGCGTCTCCGTGTACGAGTGTATAACTACTTAAAGGCATCTCACCTTCATTCACAACTTCTTCAATTTCTTCAAACTTGTGCTTTGCTTTTTTCTGATCGTAGCTGCCAAACTCTTCAAAGTTAAGTTCTCCCTTACCTTCATTGACATGATCTTGCAACCACCAGCCCAAAGGCTGAATGTTTGTATACCATGGGTAAACCGTGTTGTTGCTGTGACAATCGTAACAGGATTTTTTCAATACTGCATGTATGTCGGCAGGAACCTCATAATATTTTGATATTTCGTTTGGGCTTTCCGTTGTTGACGTGTTTCGCGTGGGACGGATAAACTGAATTATGACCAGGACGGCCAATAACCCTAAGCCAATTTTCTTTTTCATAATCTGAGATGAATATTTGAATAAAGATACAAAACACTTCCTGCTTGCAGGGTGAGCTTAAACGAATGAATCGATGATTCTTATCATGTCAGAGAGGCATATGAACACGTCTTGCTGAAGCACACCAAGGCGTCAGACAGTTCTGCGCTTCTGCAAATAGCGATCAGACGCCTTCATTGTAATGTTACCCCTTACTTTTATTCACGGCTGGAAAGTCACCAACACATGAATATTATTCCTACTTTTGCAAAACCCTCTGACTCAGCGTGATCCGTAAATTTTTTCCGCTCGATAAAAACTACCTGTTAAAAGAAGCTCAGCGCAGGCTTCAGGATGCGCTGCTAACACAGCTTCTTGAAAAAGTCAAACACCACTATCAACTCATTCACAATCCACTCGGGCTAAACGATTCCTTTAGCCGGCAGATCAGCGCTTTTAAACCGCAAAGCCTTGAGCCCCTTTTTAATTTTTATCAAAATCTGGCTGCCGTATATCGTTATAAGTATGGCGACAACCAGCTGGAATTTGTATGGGATGGCCGCGACCATCAGGAAAAATATCAACTGGAATGGACTGCTGCGTTTAACGAATGGACAGACGGTTTCTGCAAACATGAATTGTTTTTACAAGCCGTGCTCGATCTTACAGTATTCCTTCCCGAAAAGCGACATGCACAACTGGCTGAAAGCCGCATGAATCATTTTATACTCAAACATTTTGAGGTAAAATTTCATAAAAGTCGTGGCATAGTGCAGATGAAGGTAGCCTGATAATTATGTTTCTTTTAATGCGACCTCATTTTAAATAAGCGGTTTGAATAGCTCAACTGAAATAGCTAATTTATCCGGACATTCACCATAAATCCCAATTGCATATGACCCCTCGTCAACTCTTTTTTGCATTCGCGCTTGTATCAACTGTTGTTTTATTAGTGTGGAGTTATTACTGGACGGATGTTTTGTTTCTTTTTATCCTGCTTGCACCTGTCATCTTTATGGGTGTGCAGGACATTGTGCAAAAGAAACAATCCATACGCATAAACTTTCCGGTATTGGGCCGGTTGCGATATGTGTTTGAAGATCTGCGTCCTAAAATTCAGCAATACTTTGTGGAGAACGATACAGATGGTGCGCCTATCAATCGCAATGAACGCTCGGTAATTTATCAGCGTGCAAAAAAACAGGTTGACACCGTTCCATTCGGAACACAACTCGATGTGTATTCCGAAGGCTATGAGTGGATGACGCACTCCATTGTACCTCGTGATTTTAACAAGATGGACCATAACCCACGTGTGCACATTGGAGGCAAAGACTGCAAACAACCTTATGACATGAGCGTGCTTAACGTGAGTGCCATGAGCTTTGGCTCACTGAGTAAGAACGCTGTGCTGGCATTGAATGGCGGAGCCAAGAAAGGTGGCTTCGCACACAACACAGGAGAAGGTGGACTTAGCCCCTATCATCTTGAACCCGGTGGCGATATAGTATGGCAGATCGGTACGGGATATTTTGGTGCGCGCACCAAAGACGGAAATTTTTCTGATGACGCATATCAAAAAAATGCTACGCTGCCGAATGTAAAAATGATTGAGATTAAACTTTCTCAAGGCGCCAAGCCAGGGCATGGTGGCATTTTGCCTGCAAAAAAAAATACACCCGAAATAGCTGCGATACGACTGGTGGAACCTGGCACTACGGTGTTTTCCCCTCCTTTTCACAGCGCATTCTCTACGCCTGTTGAATTGATTTTATTTGTGAAACGCCTGCGCGAATTGTCGGGTGGCAAGCCTGTGGGCTTCAAACTATGTATTGGCCGTAAGAGTGAGTTCCTGTCTATCTGCAAGGCGATGGTTCAGTTAAATACCTATCCTGATTTTATTACGATTGATGGTGGTGAAGGCGGCACGGGTGCGGCACCACCAGAGTTCAGCAACTATGTGGGCATGCCTATGCTGGATGCCCTCGCTTTCGCGGATAATGCGCTGCGTGGTTTTGGTATCCGCAAGGAAATGAAATTGATTGCCTCAGGGAAAATTCTCACCGGCTTTCACATTGTGCGTGCCATGGCATTGGGTGCCGACATTTGTAACAGTGCACGTGCCATGATGATGGCGCTCGGTTGCATACAGGCGCTGGAATGTAACAAGAACACCTGCCCTACAGGCGTTGCCACGCAAGATCCATACTTTATGAAAGGCCTTGTCGTAGAAGATAAAACCAAACGTGTGGCCAACTATCACAAACACACGGTAGAAAGTTTTGTTGAGTTACTCGCAGCTTCGGGCATTGATCATCCAGATAAAATCAACCGCACCCATGTGTATCGCAGGGTCTTTATGAACCTGGTGAAAACCTATGAAGAGATTTATCCTACCGTGCCCGAAGGTTGCCTGCTGGATGGTGGCGATGTGCCTTTTGATTATGAAGATTATCTGAAGCGCTCTTCAGCGGAACAGTTTGAGATACTTGTGCAATAATCTGCGATAAAATAAATTGGAACTCTACTCTATGACAGAGGAATTTATCCATTCATTTTTAACAGGTAAACCGATGTCATTAACGATGGAGTGAAAAAACGCTGAACATCTCTGATAAAAGATTTTTTGATTTTCGGTAGTGGTATTGTCATGCGCATGCCAATTGCAATATATTCTCCGAATCAGTTTCTTGTCATCACAAAAAAAATAAAATGAAAAACGATCGAGAAGCGGCCATCGAAATAAGCAAAGAAGAGTTCAGAAAAAATGGTTATCACCTCATCGATTCCATTTCTGATTTCATTACCAACATTGACAGAAAGCCCGTTACTACAGGAGAATCTCCTAAAGAAATACAAACCATTTTAGGTGTTGATTCCCTGCCCGAAACAGGCGCTTCTGTTTCTGAAATTATTTCGAAGGCAACCGGTTTATTACTTAATCATTCCTTGCTGAACGGTCATCCAAAATTCTTAGGATACATAACATCTTCACCCGCACCCATCGGGGCGCTGGCGGATTTACTTGCAGCATCCGTTAATCCAAATGTGGGTGCCAATATATTAAGCCCGATGGCTACCGCCATTGAAAAGCAAACCATAAAGTGGCTGGCAGAATTTATTGGTATATCTGCCTCCTGTGGAGGAATACTGGTGAGTGGTGGAAACATGGCAAACTTCACTGCATTTTTAGCTGCAAGAACTGCCAAAGCCCCGAAAAACTTTAAGGAAGATGGCCTGGCAAATACGGTTGGTGATATGGTGTTGTATTGCTCCAGAACAACGCACACGTGGATTGAAAAGGCAGTTGTTTTATTTGGTCATGGCACAAAATCCATACGGTGGATTCCAACCGGTGCAGATAATAAAATGAACAGTGAGATTTTAGTTCAGACCATCAAAGATGATTTACAAAATGGAAAAAAGCCGTTCATGATCGTAGCAACAGCTGGTGATGTAAGCACAGGCGTTGTTGATGACCTCGCTGCCATAGCGGCCATCTGCAAAACCTATGACCTGTGGTTTCATATTGACGGAGCTTATGGCATTCCTGCAGCAGTAATCCCAGAACTCAACACTATGTTTGAAGGAATTCAGGAAGCAGATTCCATTGCACTCGATCCTCATAAATGGCTTTATGCTCCGCTGGAAGTGGGTTGCACGTTAGTGAAAAATCCACAACATCTGATTGACACATACAGCTCACATCCGGTTTACTATAATTTCAGTACTACCGATGACGAGCCCTCGTTGAATTACTATGAATACGGTTTTCAAAACTCCAGAGGCTTCAGGGCATTAAAAGTATGGATGGCATTGCAGCAAATGGAAGGACCGGTTATATAAACCTGATTCGCGAAGATATAGCCCTGTCAGAATTTTTTTTCGAAGAAGCTGAGAAACATCCGGAGCTTGAAGCTGTAACACAAAACCTCAGCATTACCACGCTACGATATGTTCCATCAGGATTTGTCGGAAACGAAAACTATTTAAACACATTAAATGAAAAGTTGCTGAACGTGTTGCAGACTGCCGGTGAAGTATTCTTATCCAATGCGGTGGTGTTTGATAAATATTGTCTGAGGGGGTGTATCGTAAATTTCAGGACGTCAAGAAAAGACATTGAAGAAATTGTTGAAATAATCGTTCGCGAAGGCAGAAAGCTTCACGAAAAACTTCAGGCAGAAATTTAATTTCTGAAGCATCATTGCAATTACTTATTAAAAAGTCAATAATACTTCCTCTCAGCCGGATATGTCACCGCAGGTAACAAAACATAAAATGGCAGTCAGCTGAAAGAATGTGATTAGGTATATTTACTTACAGCATTTTTCTAACATCGGCATCACAAAATAAAAGAGATTCTATAGTTCACCTTCAATAAACTGAGAATGAAAAAATTAATCATAACTACTTTTGTGCTGGCCATAGCCCTGGCTACCGGTGCTCAGACTTTAAATCATTCGCAGATAAAACTTTTCCGGTTCGGGAATTTTGAAAATGAAAAGCCTGCGGTAGAATATCCTGATGGCACCCGTCTGGATGTTTCGGCCTTTGGTGAAGATTATAACGAAGCCTTCTTTGCAAAAGATGGCATTAAAAGATTGCAGACGTGGCTCTCCACGAATGCCAGGAAATGTCCGAAGGTTCCTGCTGATGTACGCTTCGGTTCTTGCGTGGCCAGGCCATCGAAAATTATTGCCATCGGTTTAAATTACCTGGATCACATCAAGGAAGGAAGTTCGTCTGCAGCTATACCAAAAGAGCCAATCATTTTTATGAAATCAACTACCGCCATGTGCGGACCATTTGATAATGCCATCGTTCCAAAAGATTCTGAAAAAATGGACTGGGAAGTTGAACTCGCAATCGTGATCAGCAAGAAGGCATCATATGTAAGTGAAGCTGATGCGATGAATTATGTAGCCGGGTATTCGATCATGAATGATTACAGCGAAAGAAAATGGCAGCTGGAAAAAGATGGTGGTCAGTGGGACAAAGGCAAAAGTGCCGATACGTTTGCACCCATGGGACCATATTTAATTCTGCCATCAAATGCTGGCGATCCTCATAACTTAAAACTGTGGCTCAAGGTAAATGGCAAGACGATGCAGGAAGCCAATACCCGAGACATGATTTTTAAGGTAGCAAAATTGATTAGCTATACGAGTCATCACATGACCTTATTGCCCGGAGATATTATTTCTACCGGCACACCTTCTGGTGTTGGTTCGGGACAAAAGCCACCCGTGTTTCTAAAAGCAGGCGATGAAGTGGAATTACATATTGAAAACATAGGTACTCAAAAACAAAAAGTAATTTCATACAACGAGTCGCTGCGAGTGCCTGAGAAAAAGTAATACATACTCATAGAATAATATCAGGCAAAGCAAGTTGCTAAACTGCCACCAGCACTTGCCTACGGGGCATCCCGTGAGATCTCTTTCAATGCAACTTATTTAGCCGCGGGTTTCTCAGCTTTCTCGAGGTATTCATTCAGTTCTTTGCGTGGCATTGGTAATTTAGAATCGGGCAGCTTGCGCAGATAGTCATGAAATTCTTTTGTCATTTGTGGTGAGTAGGCGCTGTCGATCTGGCCGGTAGTCCATTCTCCTGCGCGGTTGCGCATGATTCCATAGGCATGGCGCATGTTGCTGATCTCAGCATTCAATACTATTTCTGCGACGAGATACGCTGGGAAAAAAAGTGTTCCATAAGGGCTTGCAAAAACCACATCGCCAGGCAACACAGTAACATCTCCTATTCTGACTAGGTGCATTGATCGAAGTGAGCATCACTTCATTGATTGATGATGGATGATCGGCCAGTATCCAGCCATTGAATCCTTCTACTTTCTTTATCTCTTGTATATTCCTTACGCTGCCCCAGAAGATTATACCGCGCTTTGTTTTTTGATAGATGGAATTGGCAAGACGGTCGCCTATCAAAGTTCCCTGTTCTATTTTTCCAAAACCATCGGCAACGTACACATCGCCATCCTTCAGCATCTCGATGGGCCATACATTGGATTGTGCTTTTTCTCCATGGCCTTCAGCCAATCCTACTTCTCTGATCAGATCTCCAAAATCGGGTCGTTGTGGCATATACTGTGCCGTCACGGCACGACCTGTCATGACAGTATTTTTATCGGTGTGAATCATCATCCAGTTTCCCTGATACTGATTATTGAATTTATATCCTCTCAAGCCTCCCCATGCATGAGTCAACACGACACCCTTCAATCTTTCAAGCAACTGATCCGATACAAAGGGTCTTCCATCCGGCAGGCGCTCGCCTTTCCAGCGCGAAGTGAGGGAGATTATATATTCGCGATCCATGGCAACCCTGTTATACTGGGCATTTACCATCGTGCTGGTGCAGATCATCGCTGCAAAAATCAATAAACCGGAAAGGATGTTTTTCATAAGGACTTTTAAAAGTGAAGGAGAAGCAATTTTTATCAGAATCAAATTTATTGATTACCAGATACATGTTTACGGTTTCAATAATCAAAAGCGTCCGTTGATGTAATAAAATCCTCGCCATTAGATCGGGGGTGGTAACTTTTATCATTGAATTTTATCACCGCATTATGAAAAAGCTTCTGGTATCACTCCTCGTCCTTTTAGCGCTCACCTGCGCGAACGCACAAAATACATTTCCGCCACCCACTGCTCCGGTAATCAACAATATCTTCCAGCCCGACTCGGTGGCATTATATGATAAGTTTGAAGCAAGACTGGATCTCATTGCAAAATTTATCAACCCATTTGATCCGGAGGATATTGATGTAATGGCTACGTTCACCTCTCCGAAAGGAAAGAAGTGGAACATTCCTGGCTTCTATCAGACCACCGCTGGCATTGCGTGGAAAGTGCGCTTTGCTGCCGATGAACCTGGCGTATGGAAATATACGGTGCGCGTAAAAGAAAAACGTGGCGAGGTGACAAGCGCTGAAAAAACATTTAAAGTTTATAAATCAACGTTTAAAGGACCGGTTTACATCGCAGACAACAAACGCTTTCTTCAACATAAGAATGGTGATCCGTTTTTTGGTGTAGGCCTGTGGTATAACGGAAGAGTGACGGGTGAGAACCTTGATGAACTGAAAAGCAAGGGCGTAAACTTCATCAGTAATTTCATCACCCCTATTGAAACGCTTGCCACCGGAGTAGGACGTTATGATCAGGAAGTATGCGCCCGCATTGATGAAATGTTTGAATTGTGTGAAGAACGTGAAATGGTAATCAGCCTTAACTTATGGTTTCACTCCTTCTTGTCTGAAACCGTATGGGGCGGAGGAAACATCCGCTGGCACACCAACCCCTATCAGCACATTACAGAAGCAAAAGATTTTTACAGAAGTGAAGAAGCCTGGAAGTATCAGGAAAAACTATACCGCTATTTTATTGCACGCTGGGGTTATAGCCGTTCACTGGCCATCTGGTTTATTGTTGATGAAATTAATGGCACCGATGGATGGGTTTCCGGTGACAGCGTGATGGCGGGACAGTGGAATAAAAAAGTTCATGACTACTTAAAAGCCAATGATCCCTACAATCATCCCACCACGGGTACGAGAAGCGGTGGCCTCAAAGAATTTTTTCATGACGGCTATAAAGTAACCGATATAGCAGGCAGGGAAATTTATGAAGCCCAGGGTTTTCCAATAACAAAATCAGGCACACTTGACTCTGCCGATGTGCATCCGTTGAAACACAGTTACACCAACTATGCCGGGCAGATTACAAAAATATGGGACGACTATGGAAAGCCTGTGATCATTGGTGAAACCGGATGGGATCATACTTACTACGAACCAGGCATGCCCGGCTTTGTGGCCATGCATCATAACATCCTCTGGGTTTCGCTAGCAACAGGATCGTGCATGACTCCGTTCTGGTGGGCGTTTAGTCCGCGCATGAATGACGTAGCCGTTTCAAATCAGTTGCTGAACATCCGCAGGTTTACCGACAACATCGCTTTTGCCAGGATGACAAACTTCAGGCGGGTTGATGTAAAAATTCCTGACGGAGATGGATTCGGCATGCAGAGCGATCAGCTCACCTATGGCTGGGTGGTGAATGTGAATACCGATGTAGCAGGCGATGCCGTTACGGTATCTTCCATGGCCGATGGAAAATATAAACTAAAACTATTTCATACCTGGCGCGGATCGTTTATCGATGAAAAAGAAGTGAGCGCAGCTGATGGAAAAGTTACGTTTACCATTCCGATACTTCACACCACCGGAAGCCATGCCAACTACATTGGTGCCGACATCGCCTTTACACTTGAACGCATTATTGAAAAACCGGTAATGCCCGAACCAAAGAAGAAAAAGAAAAAATAACTGTTATGAAAAATCTTATCTATAAAATCACAAACGTGAGTTTCTGTCTGTTACTTCTGTTAATGTTTGTGTTTACAGGTGTAACAGAAACGCAGGCTCAATACACAGGTATTAATGAAGACATTGCGAAGCACCGCAAAGGGATGTTGATCGTTAAAGCCAAGCGTGGCGACAAAGTAATTGTGGAGCAGCTGAGTCATGAGTTCTGGTTTGGTGCAGCCATCAGCAACCAGTTTGGAACAGGCTCGATGCCGGAAAATGACCGGAAGCAATACGAAGAAAAGTTTCTGAAGAATTTCAATTCGGCCGTAACGGAAAATGCCGTGAAGTGGGGAAGCATGGAACCTCAGAAGGGTCAGGTAAACTATGCAGCCGTGGATGGAATATTAAACTGGGCAGAAAAAAATAATATCCCGCTAAGGGCCCACAACCTTTTCTGGGGAATTCCAAAGTTTGTGCAGCCGTGGGTGAAAGAGCTGAATGACGATGAACTGAGGCAGACCTTGCAGAAACGTGCAGAAACGATAACCAGCCGTTATAAGGGTCGCTTTGCGGAATATGATCTCAACAACGAGATGGTGCATGGAAATTATTATGAAGACCGGCTGGGCCCTGAGATAACAAAACTGATGGCACAATGGGCGCACAACGGTGACCCGGATGCAAAACTTTTTTTAAATGATTACGATATTCTCACCGGCAAAAAGTTACAGGAATATATGGCACAGATCAGAACATTGCTGAAGCAAGGTGTGCCTTTTGCCGGCATTGGTGTGCAGGGTCATTTGCATTCTGATACATTCGATCGCAACGAACTCAGAAGGTCACTCGACTCGCTGGCGATTTTTAATCTGCCGATCCGCGTTACAGAATTTAACATGCCTGGCCAGCGTTCAAAATATCTAACCGAAAAAATTCTTACCATGACTCCCGAAGAAGAAGCGTTGAAAGCGAAAGAGCTTGTTGATTACTACAAGATCTGTTTTGCCCATCCGTCTGTGGAAGGCATGATCATGTGGGGATTCTGGGCAGGTGCCAACTGGATTCCGGCATCATCACTTTACAACCGCGACTGGTCGCCTACACCTGCAGCCGATGCTTATCAGAATCTGATTTATAAAGAGTGGTGGACAAAAAATACAGAAACCGCTGGCAAGGATGGCGTTGTCTCTGTTCAGGCTTTTTACGGAAAGTATAAAGTAACCGTTAACGGTGTATCGAAAGAGATTGCTTTATCCAAAGCCGAAGGAAATGTGACGGTGGATTTTGGGAAGTAATATTTTTGAGCATTGTATTTTTAATTTACAGCATTAATTCATTTTGACAGAACGCGGCTTCGATAGCCACAACTACAAAAACGCTCACGACATCTATGACTAAATCAACAAAAAAGTAAATATCAATATCCAATATGAAGTATCTGGTCTTGTTGATAATTGTTGTATCAGTGTCAATATCATTAACCTGTTGTAATCAAAAAAATACACTATCAGATAGAGTGATATCTCAGGAGACCATGGAGGAAATTTACAACGAGGTAAAAACACCGTTTAAATATGGCGTTGTTCTTCAACATCCTGATACCACGAAAATGATTGACTCGCCAACGGTTTTTCGAGAAAACAATACCTGGTATATGACGTATATCGTTTTTGATGGCCACGGATATGAAACATGGTTGGCAGAAAGTGATGACTTGCTCAACTGGGAATCCAAAGGCAAAATACTTTCGTTTACAGAAAACAAATGGGATGCCACCCAGAAAGCAGGATACCCATCGCTGATTAACATTGACTGGGGTGGTGATTATTCTGTAGAGAAATACCATGACAAATACTGGATGACCTACCTCGGTGGAAACACAACCGGATACGAAGCAGGCGTGTTAAAAACAGGCGTGGCAAATTCTACAACATTAACGGATGTTCATGAGTGGAATACAAACAACGAACCTGTGTTGTCTCCTGAAGATGAAGATGCCCGTTGGTTTGAGAACAAAACGATTTATAAAAGTTCTGTGATTCACGATCGCAATAAGCACACGGGACATCCCTTCGTTATGTATTACAACGCTAAAGGCGATACTGCTGACTTCGAAAGCATTGGGATGGCGGTCTCCGATGATATGGTATCATGGAAACGGTATGGAAAAGATCCAGTCATAACGAGATACAACGGAATTTGCGGTGATGCCCAGATTGCAAAGTTCAACGACCTTTACATCATGTTCTATTTTGGCGCCTTCTGGAAACCAGGAGCTTTTGAACGATTTGCCTGTTCCTACGATTTAATAAACTGGACAGACTGGAGTGGACCCGATTTGATTTCATCTTCAGAAGACTACGATAAAGTATATGCTCACAAACCATGGGTGATAAAATGGGATGGCGTTGTGTATCATTTTTATAATGCCGTAGGAGAAAAAGGCAGAGTAATTGCATTGGCTACATCAAAGGATTTAAACCAAAAAATAATCATCTTACCAAATTGAAAAATATTTCTGCGTAATGCTTCAGAAGGATGGGAAATGATTGAGAGGGAATATACAATACAAAGGATCAAGGCCATGACTCGTTACGAGGGGTTGGTGTCCATGGCACTTTTTCTTTTACTTCCTGTGTTTGCCTTCAGTCAGTCGTGGAAAAATATAAGTGAGGAAGCTGCGCATGCCTGGAATGCCGGTCGTTATGATGAAGCACTTCAACTCACCCGTGAATCCATTAACAGAGCTGAGCAGGAATTTGGAAATAACCATATCAACTATTTTACGAGCGTTGGCGACCTGGCTACCATTTTAAAAAAGAAAGGCCAGTATGCCGAGGCACAAAAGATTGAGCAGGAGAATTTGCAGGGAATTGAACGTGCCCTGGGTACAGAGAATCTGACATACGTTACCGCGCTCAAAAACCTGGGCAACACTTTTCTTGAGCTGGAAGAATATCAGCAGGCGGAATTTCACTACAACAGCGCCAGCGCACAGATCAGTAAAATCATCAACAAGAAGGATCAATATTATCAGACCAATTCCCTTTATGTGTTTGATGCTTTCACAGGTGTAGGTATCCAGTTGGGTGTGCTCTGGCAGCGGATGGGAAAAATAAAAGAAGCAGAGGATATCTACATCAGTCTGATTGGATTTTGTAAGAGCTACCTTCAGAATGATTATACGGAATATCCGTTTTATGCCGTGTTGATCAACAATATTTCAAACGTTTATATTGATCAGCAGCAATTTGATAAGGCTGAGCCTTATCTGCTGGAGTGCATACAACTCTATGAAAAATGGTATGGGGTTACCTCGCCCTATTATCTGCAGGCTACCACTAACCTGGCAACAGCTTACAAGAATACAGAAAGGTCAGCAGAGGCAGAAGAGTTGCTTACCAATGCCCTTGAGTCACTTCGGCAAACACAGGGACCCGGGAGTGCTGATTATATAAATGTCCTTAACAATCTGGCAGAAATGTTTGTCAACCAGGAGCGCTATGAAGAAAGTGAACGCGATCTGCTGGAAGCTTTGCAGTGGCAGGAGAAATATTTTGGGAAAGAACACCCGATGTATCAGACGCTGGTTCATAACCTCGCTGAAACTTATCAATGGATGAACCGGTTTGATGAAGCCGAAATGCTATACCAGGTTGCCGTTCAAAAAGTAATCGGTGATGTGGAAAAAAACTTTGCCTACCTGACAGAGAATGAAAAGCGAAGCTTCTACCTGCACAACGCATTGTTTGTTTCTGAGTATGCCAATTTCGCTTTGTTGAAATCAGGCGCCCTCCCACTTCCAGGGCTGCCACGGGAACAGCTTTCGAAATACAGCCTCGCAGATTTGTACAACCTGCAATTAAACACGAAAGCACTGCTGGTGAACACAACCGCCAGGATGAAACGAAGCTTGACTGGCCAGCAGAGACAGTCTGTTGATTTCGAGATTTCAGGAATGGGAAGAACTGAAAGGTAAAATTGCTCAGCAGTACAATCTTCCCAGCAACAGCCGCATGAACCTCGACAGCCTTATTCAGCTGGCCGAACTTCGTGAAAGTATTTTAAATAAAAATTCAGCAGCATTCCGTAAAGGATTTGTTAATCAGGTGGTGACCTGGAAAGACGTTCAAAAGAAACTGAAGCCTGGTGAAGCGGCTGTAGAGATAATCCGGTTCTACAACGGCTTAATCTATGTCGCACTGATCATTACACCAGAGACCATCGAGCATCCCCAGATCGCACTCATAAAGAGTTCAAAAACAAGAGACCTGGAAAAGGAATACATTTCATTTTACAAGAATGCCATTCATAATAAAGTTGTAGACACCATCTCCTACAATCAGTTTTGGAAACCCGTCTACGATACGCTGAAAACGTATATGCACAAGGTAAGGCGAGTGTATGTTTCACCGGATGGCATCTTCAATGAGATCAATCTGAATACACTTCAAAATCCGGTAACGAAAAAATATGTCATCGATGAAACTGAAATTCACCTGGTGACCAACACCCGGGAAGTTGTAGAAAATACTGTAAAAAGCAATAGAAGAAAAGGTCGGGTGGTATTGCTGGGAAGACCAGACTATGGTGTTGCGGATACCTCAAAAGTAAATAAAACGCGTGGTTCGTTTGGAGACCTTGAAGGAACTGAAAAAGAAGTATATGAAATTGCGGCCTTGCTGCAAAAAAACTCGTGGTCTACAGAGGTGCTAACCGCTGATAAAGCGAGTGAAGGGGCAGTAAAGAATATCCGGAATCCTCAGATTCTTCATCTGGCTACTCATGGCTTTTTTGTTCCACCCTCCGGTAAACAAAACCAAAACACTTACCTCGAGGCCATGCTGCAGTCGGGCATCATTCTCGCCTCAGCCAACCGACCTATTCCCGGACAGGAGGACGGTATCTTAACCGCTTATGAGTCCATGAATCTCGATCTCGATTCCACTCAACTTGTTGTGCTTTCCGCTTGTGAAACTGGCTTAGGAACCATCGAAGCGGGAGAAGGTGTATATGGTTTGCAAAGAACACTTAAGGTTGCTGGCGTTCAAACCATATTAATGAGTTTATGGAAAGTGGATGACATGGCCACGCAGGAGTTGATGCTGTTGTTTTATCAGAAATGGATAAAGACAGCCAACATGCACAGTGCCTTTCGCTGGGCACAACAGGAACTTAGAAAAAAGTACCCGCAGTCCTATTACTGGGGTGCGTTCGTTATGACGGGCAGATGATATTTTTTGGGTAATCAGGATGTGTTGTGCCAATTTTTTTGGTGAAGACCATTATAGTCGTATTAAAACTACAGCCAGATTTGCAGATGAAGCGAAAAAAAAGTGGCCCGTTGCCAGACCACCTTTTTATACTAAATTAATTTGTTATCAATCAGGCTAAGTCGAAGCGGTCAAGGTTCATTACCTTGTTCCACGCGGCTACAAAGTCCTTCACAAACTTCTCCTGAGAGTCCTCGCATGCATACACTTCAGCGAGTGCGCGCAACTCAGAGTTTGAACCGAAGACGAGATCAGCACGGGTTGCAGTCCACTTCGCTGCACCGGTCTTACTGTCACGACCTTCAAATTCATATTGAGCATCCGATGTCGCCTTCCAGGTGGTACTCATATCGAGTAAGTTCAGGAAGAAATCATTGGTAAGTGCTTCCGGGCGTTTGGTGAATACTCCATGCTTAGAGTTGTCGAAGTTGGTGTTCAGCACACGCATGCCACCAATCAGCACCGTAAGTTCAGGAGCCGTCAGCGTCAATAGTTGCGCCTTGTCAACGAGCAATTCCTCTGCTGATATCGAGTACTGTTTTTTCATGTAGTTGCGGAACCCGTCAGCGATTGGCTCGAGCACTTCGAATGATTCTACATCAGTCTGTTCTTGCGTTGCATCACCACGTCCGGGCGTAAACGGTACGGTAATCGTTTGACCTGCATTCTTCGCTGCCTGTTCAACACCGGCACATCCGGCCAGTACAATCAGATCTGCCAGTGAAATTTGCTTGCCGCCAGAACTGAAATCCTTTTGAATGCCTTCAAGTGTGTTCAGTACTTTAGTCAGTTGAGCAGGATTGTTTACTTCCCAATTCTTCTGTGGCGCAAGACGAATGCGCGCACCGTTTGCTCCACCGCGTTTATCAGATCCACGGAAGGTGGATGCAGAAGCCCAGGCAGTAGAAACCAGTTGTGACACAGTCAGACCTGAAGCAAGTATTTTGGCTTTCAGTGCAGCAATGTCTTTATCGTCAATCTGTTTGTAGGCAGGAGCCGAAATTGGATCTTGCCAGATCAGTTCTTCCTTGGGAACTTCCGGACCAAGGTAGCGTGCAATCGGACCCATGTCACGATGTGTTAACTTAAACCACGCGCGGGCAAAAGCATCGGCAAACTCATCCGGATTTTCCAGGAAGCGTCTTGAAATTTTCTCGTAAGCAGGGTCAAATCTTAATGCAAGGTCAGTTGTCAGCATACGTGGTTCCTGACGCTTTGATTTATCGTGTGCATCTGGAACAGTGTTAGCGCCAGCGCCATGTTTTGGTCTCCACTGATGCGCCCCGGCCGGACTCTTCATAAGTTCCCAGTCATAACCAAAAAGATTCCAGAAGAAGTTGTTGCTCCACTTCGTTGGCGTTGTTGTCCAGGTCACTTCCAGTCCGCTGGTGATGGTGTCACCGCCTTTGCCTGAGCCATAGCTGCTTCTCCAACCCAAACCTTGTTCCTCGATTCCGGCTGCTTCTGGATCTGGACCAACATGCGTAGCTGGTGCAGCACCATGTGTTTTTCCGAATGTATGTCCGCCTGCAATGAGTGCAACGGTTTCTTCGTCATTCATCGCCATGCGTTTGAAGGTCTCGCGAATATCAATGGCCGACTTTATCGGATCAGGATTTCCATCTGGGCCTTCGGGGTTTACATAAATCAATCCCATCTGCACGGCAGCCAATGGATTCTCCAAATTACGATCGTGTATTTTTCCATCTGCATTATCATCTGAAACCACTACACCCTCTTTATTTTCAACACCTTTAGAGCCATTCGAGTAGCGTATGTCGCCACCTAACCACTTGGTTTCAGAGCCCCAGTACACATCTTCTTGTGGTTCCCACACATCTTCACGACCGCCAGCGAAACCGAAGGTCTTGAAGCCCATCGACTCGAGGGCAACGTTACCGGTGAGGATCATAAGATCGGCCCATGAAATTTTATTACCATATTTTTGCTTGATAGGCCATAGTAACCTGCGTGCTTTATCGAGGTTAACGTTGTCGGGCCAGCTGTTGAGTGGCGCAAAGCGCTGCTGACCTGCACCTGCTCCACCACGACCATCACCCGTTCGATACGTGCCGGCACTGTGCCAGGCCATGCGGATGAACAACCCTCCATAATGCCCGAAGTCGGCAGGCCACCAGTCCTGAGAGTCGGTCATCAAAGCAGTAAGGTCTTTCTTCAAAGCTGCCAGATCGAGTTTCTTAAATTCTTCCGCATAGTTGAATTTCCCGCCCATTGGATTGGACAAGGAAGAATGCTGGCGCAGAATGTTCAGTTTCAATTGATTGGGCCACCAGTCGCGGTTTCTGGTTCCACCGCCTGCAGTTTGCTGCAGCGCTCCGGCATGAAACGGGCATTTGCTTTCACCGTTCATCGTTGTGCTTGTTGAGGTCTTATTTTCCATGTTTTATTGATTTATTAATTGCTGGTAATGAAAGACTAATGTTAACCGTTATTGACTTTTTGCGCAATGACTATAGTCATGTTTTGAGTTTCTGTTATTTTATTCCTACAAGGTTACAAGGGTATATTTGATAAATCAAATTGATTATATTTATAAACATATAGTTAATATCTATGACATTAACCCAACTGGAATATATCGTGGCGCTTGACACCTGCGCGACATTTCGTATCGGCCTCCGAAAAGTGTTTTGTCACCCAGCCCACCCTCAGCATGCAGATTCAAAAGCTGGAAGAAGAACTGGGGGTAAAGATTTTTGACCGGACTAAACAACCGGTTATTCCCACCGAAATGGGCATGGGCATTATTGCGCAGGCCCGCGTTGTGCTGCGTGAAGCAGGATATGATCCGGGAGATGATTTCTGAACAGAAAGACACCATGACTGGTGAAATCCGTATTGGCATAATTCCAACACTCGCACCTTACGTGTTACCTCCGCTGTTCAAGAACATCCGTGAAAAATATCCACAGGTAAACCTGGTGATCAAGGAAACCATTACCGAAGAAGTTATTCTTGAACTAAAAAACAACCGTCTCGATTGCGGTATTGTGGTCACGCCTTTAAAGGATTCCTCCATTAAAGAGGATATATTATTCTATGAAGAACTTTTTGTTTACGTATCCAGGAAAAATGCGCTGCACGATAAGAAGTATGTATTGCCCACTGACATCGATCCCAGCCAGCTCTGGTTGCTGGAAGAAGGCCATTGTTTCCGCTCACAGATTTTAAACCTGTGCGAACTGCGAAAGTATTCCAATCTTCACTTCAGGTACGAAACCGGAAACATAGAAACATTAAAACGGATGGTAGATAAAAGCGATGGCATTACCATTCTGCCTGAACTGGCGGTGATGGAATTTACCAAAGCTGAAATGAATCATGTGAAGCGGCTTAAAGAACCAAGCCCGGCACGTGAAGTAAGCCTGGTAACCCACCGCGATCATCTGAAAACAAAACTTATTAAAACGCTGAAAGAAGAAATCCTGACCATCGTGCCTAAACCCATGCAAAAACTCAACAAGAAGAAAGTGGTGGAAATAAATTATTGATTGTTCATTATGTCTGACAACATGGTTATTCAATTCGAGATATGTTTGATGAAATTAAAAGTATCAATTTGCCCGGCAAATCAACCTACACTGATGTTGCAGCGCCATGCGGATAATTCAAGTATATAAATCTTTCCAAAAAGGAAATACCCTTCTTCAACCTTCAGGCTGATGAGAAGCACAAACGCTGATAGCAGCTGGAATTGCTAAATTTGTACTCATTGCATTCTGATGATGAGGTGTCGCTGGTCATATTTACTTCCATTACTTAGCTTGTTCATCTGCCATACCGCTTTTGCTCAGTGGGTAGAATCAAACAATGGAATTTACGGTGGCGCCATAACATCGCTGGCGAACCATAATGGCCATATATTCGCAGGAACCATGGGAGGTGTTTATCACTCAATTGATAATGCGGTCTCGTGGAAACAATTTAATGTCGGGCTCGACAATACCTTTGTAAATTCAATCGTGTTTTCCGGCAATGGAAATGCATACGTTGCTGCAGAGGGTGAAGGTCGTGTGTTTGTTTCTTCAGCACCATTCTCCAGCTGGACAAGTGCCAGTGCAGGTCTTCCAACAAATACTGTAACCTCGTTAGCCGTGATTAACAACCAGCTTTTTGGAATTACAAGAAATGGTTTACTCTATACACTTGAAGAGGGTAATACGATGTGGACCCGCATCAATTCAGATCCTGGCCATGTAAATTCCATTTCTGCGTTTAATGAAAATTTATTTGCCGCAACCGATGATGGCATTTATTTATCCTCAGATCGCGGTTTGAACTGGCGTGCCATGAATAATGGATTGATCGAGAAATCAATTTATTCTATCTCCACTGTTAACAATTATGTGATTGCCAAAGCACGCGCGGGAGTAACATTTTTTTCTAACGATACCGGATCCTCCTGGTCATTGGCAACACCGGCCGGTGACCGTTTCAAACTGATTGAGCTTAACGATATTCTATATGCGGGAAGTGAATTCGAGGTGTACTTTTCAACCAACAAGGGCAAAACATGGGAAACAGTAAGAACTCTGCCAGGAGCCACTGATTTTATTCTTAATGGTGCAACCATAATTGCCGGAAATCCTTTTGGAATTTATAAATCCATAAACACCTTTCAATGGACAGCCAGCAATTACAATAGTCTCACCAACGCAAAGATTGCAGGGTTTGCTGCCTCGCAGAATGATGTCTTTTGTGCAACAGGCCGAGGGGAGGTTTTACGTTCGGGTAACCTTGGCAAATCATGGACATCAATATCCAGGGGCTTACCATTGAATCAAATTACCGCCATCGGCTATTTTGATAACACCCTGCTGGTGGCCCTCTCGAATTATGGTATCTATCGCTCTGCGAATGACGGTGGATCGTGGTCGCTCGTGGCTGGCATTGCACGACTCAACAGCTTTGTTAAACACAAAAATCATTTGTTTGCAGGTGGAGGAAGTGGCGTTTATCGTTCTACTGACAATGGCCGCACATGGTCGCGGCTCATTAATTCACCTCAGTCGGTGCATACGCTAAAGCTATTGGACCAGAGCGATACCTTGTTTGCTTCTTCCCCGGATTACGGAGTCAGCTTTTCTGCAGATAACGGACAGTCATGGACCTACATCAACGATGGGTTACCATTACCGTCAGCAAAGCCCGCCCCTCTCGAGACCTTTCAAGGACTCACCCTGGTAGGCGTGGGAAACCTGGCTCCTGTTTTTATCCGGGAAACGATATCCTCACCATGGCAGAGTGTGTCTGAAGGTTTTATCGATGCAACGCTCACTTCTTCATTTGCCACGGACGGACGAAACCTTTTCGCTGCTGGAAACGGAGGTGTTTTTATTTCAGGAACTGGTTTTGACTGGTCTTCATTCTACAACGAACAACTGCCTCCCTTGAACTCCCCGCTCGGAGTGGAATCATTGATCGTACATCGTAACCACTTGTTTGCCGGCACTGAGGCATACGGTGTCTGGGTTTCTTGCATTAACCCTCCCCGACCCATCATTTCCAAAATCGGCAACGCTCCAAATGACTCTACACTGGTTTCCGATTCACCTGACGGGAACCAATGGTTTTTAAATGACCTGCCAATAACCGGGGCAACACAAGCAACCTATAAACCGAGTGCTACAGGAAAATATTCTGTAATGGTTAAGTTGAATGATTGTGAAAGCGAAAGGTCAGAGCAAGTAGATTTATTTCTTGAAGAATATCCAGATGCTGTCATTATAATGCCCAATGTTTTTACACCCGATGGTGATGCATACAATCCGGTTTTTGTGCCGCAACAATTTGACGATGTTTCAGCAGCGGAAATTCAGATTGTTGATCGATGGGGACAGGAGATATTTCGATCCACTGATCTTGCAACAGGATGGGATGGAGGTAACACCCATGCCGGAGTGTACTATTTTCATATCTGGTATATTGGTAAAAATGGTAAGTCGGGGCAAGTGAATGGATGGGTTCATCTTATCCGTTGACTTATGTTGAGTGTCCATTGCAACAGCGATATATAAATAAACTTCCTGCAACCTCAGAATGTGCTTGCATTACAATAAGATGGAGTAATTATCAGAACAAATTCAACCGCTTTAAAAATTTCCGACTCTGATTCTATCCCAAAAGGAAACCCTGCAATAGGAATTATCACAAAATGTACATCATCTGATATGTGTAGATATAAATATACCTAAGCAAGCATTAAAGAAGTGCAGTGTAAAATACCAGGTCAGCATGAAAGTATGGCTGGAGAACTGCCATTTAAAAGTTGAAAATAATTGCTCAATTTTAAGCGGATAAAGATTCCAGATGAAAAATGAATTTGACGGCAAATGGGAAAAGCGATGGCATCCGCTGCGCGAAGAGTGGGTGGTGTATTCTGCCCACCGCAACACCCGTCCTTGGCAAGGAGCTGGATTGATCAAACCAAAAGAATCTCCGCATTACGATCCTACGTGTTATTTATGTCCTGGTAATGCACGCATTCATGGCAGTGCCAATCCGGATTATAAAGACGTATTCATTTTTGAAAATGATCATCCGGTGGTGAGCATGAATGCTCCGCAGGTGCCATTGTCTGGTGAAAATCTTTTATACAAAAAAGCGCAGGCACTGGGCATAGCCAAAGTAATCTGTTATGATCCGCGTCATAACATCACGCTTTCGCAGATGAAGCTGGATCAAGTGACCAAAGTCTTTGTCGCGTTTCAGCAAGAGATGATTGCACTGGAAAAAAATCCAGCTATAAAATCGGTGTTGATTTTTGAGAATAAGGGTGAAGCCGTGGGCGTAAGCAATTCACATCCTCATTGCCAGCTTTACGCTACTGATTTTTCATTTAAACTGGTAGAACAACAAATCAGGATTGCTGAGCAATATCAGAAGGCACAAAAGAAAAATATCTTTGAAGAAATCATTCTCCTGGAAAAAAAGGATGGCGTAAGGGTAATCGCAGAAAATGAAAATGCCATTGCGTTTATTCCCTTCTTTGCGCGCTATGCCTACGAGGTGATGATCTTTCCGAAAGGAAATCATCAGACCTTGATTACGCTTTCTGCTCAGGAACTGGCCGATCTCACCGCTGTGTTTCATCAGGTGGTGCGCAGAATGGATATGAACTTTCAAATGGATTTCCCCTATGTAATGTCGGTCATGCAGGCTCCGGTAGATAGTAAACCATATCCAGATTTTCGCATGCATCTGTGGTTACAGCCTCCCTACCGTCAACCCGGTTTAATCAAGTACCTGGCAGGTCCGGAAATCGGAGCAGGAAATTTTATGGCCGATACCATGCCCGAAGACAAGGCTGCAGAATTGCTAAAAATAAATCTCAGTGATTATGCACTTGAGCGTTGATTTGAAAACGCATCACTCATGATGATAAAAAAATATACTGAAGCTTCGGCACCGGGCCGGCTGGATGTGATGGGTGGCATTGGTGATTATTCAGGATCACTGGTGTTGCAGATGCCCATTAAACAGAAAACAAAAATTCAATTAACACTGCGTGATGATTATCAATGTCACATTATAAGTGAGATCAGTTCAGGAGAAATTCTGACTGCTCATGTCGACTACCGCGAATTTTTAAACAACAATCAGGTCGATTACAAATTCGCACAGGAAAAATTCAAAGGAAACAGCGAGACCAGCTGGATCAGTTATGTCTTCGGTTGTGCACTTGTTCTTCAAAAAGAAAAAGGGATCGATTTTAAAGGAGCTGATTTTAATTTGCAATCCGAAGTTCCCTTAGGCAAAGGGGTGTCATCCTCTGCGTCAGTCGAAGTGGCCACCATGAAAGCACTGGCCGAAGCATTTGATATTCAACTGCCCGGCACATCATTACCAATTCTTGCACAGCGTGTAGAAAATCTCGTGGTGGGTGCTCCCTGTGGTTTGATGGATCAGCTGGCTTGTTATCTCGGTGAACCCAAAAAACTTTTACCCATCCTTTGTCAACCCGACATCATTGAAAATCCCATTTCATTGCCGGATGATATTTCTTTCATTGGCATTGACAGTGGCGTGAGGCATTCCGTTGCCGGAGCATCTTACAGTGATGTGCGATGTGCTGCATTCATGGGTTACACCGTGATTGCACATGCTTCTGGTATATCGCATGAAGAATTACATTCCGCCAAAAGGAAGAATGATTTTTCATCTCTTCCCTTTCGGGGATTTCTCTGCAACATTTCTGTAAAGCAATTTGAAGATTCTTTTGTAAGCCATCTTCCTGCTTCAATGAGCGGAAAGGAATTTATTGAGAAGTTATGCCGTGTCTATTGATCACGTTACCGTGATTGATGAAGAAAAAAATTATCAGGTGCGTCAATGTACTTCACACCCTGTTTATGAACATGAGCGCGTTCAGCGCTTCAGGGAATATCTTATTGCTTTAAATCAATTGCCTCCAGTTGAAAGCAGAACCGCTATATTAAAAAACATGGGTGAACTCATGTATCAGGCTCACGAAAGTTATTCGCTGTGCGGACTGGGATCAGACCGAACGGATGAGATCGTATCCCTTGCCAGAAAGGCACCTGGCGTTTACGGTGCGAAAATTACAGGAGGTGGAAACGGAGGCACCGTATGTCTGCTTGTTGATGAGGAAGGAAAAAAATCAGCACACAAAATCCATCAGCTTATTTGTGAAAAATATAAGGGAGACTTTATGCTTTTTGAGTCATAAAGTCTCCCCTGATAAAATTCTTATTGTGATAATTTAAGGAGCGGGTGCTCTCAATGAATTAATCCATCCGGCAATTTTAAGCGCTTCATCTTTTGGCACCTGAGGCATGGCGGCCATGGGTGTTTCGTGCTCAGGCCAGTTCTTCGGCTCCGGTTTATAAATCAATTCTACAATGCGCTCATTGCTATACTTGCGTTTGGCGATGTCTGCAAAAGCAGGACCTACTTGTCTTTTGCTGACTTGATGGCATGCCGTGCAGGTGTTCTTTACCAGCAAGGGTTCAATCTCTGCATAGGTAAGTGTCTTCGCACCTGCGGCAGTAGTTTTAGCCACCGGCTTTTTTGGAGCTGGAACTGGCTTCGCAGTAGCAGAAGATCGTTTTGTGCTTAACTCACTCTGAGGAAGTTTATCTCCGTCAGGAATATTATTCAAGGTATAATAAGCCGTGCTGTGAAGTACAGGCAATCCATCTTTTGAGCGGACCCCTGCCACAATAATTTCGTGTACATAATACGGGCGAAGATTATCCAGCACCACTGCGCACTTTCAGTCCGTCTTCAGAAACCTTCACTCCTTTAATGTTTAATTTCTCTTCATTAATGGTTGGGCTTCCGTAGGCAGGATGATATTTATAGACATAGCTTCTGGTATAATATGAATCCAGGTCTTCGGCTGTTTTCTTATCTACCGGATGAGTGAACTCAATTTCAAATCCATCCACACGGGCGCTTACTGTTTTCATTTCCATCGGCACTTTGCCCGTCCATATCAATCGCTGCAAGCCGGCAGTGGAGGTTCCTGCCGAACCCCAGCCACGGTTGGTGAGTCCCGCATACAAAGAACCATCATGTACCCCAGTTCATGCGAAGCACACCTGATTGAAATCCGGATTTAAAATCAAATGCGACACCCTGAAGTTCGCCTTTCACTTTCTCCATCACCACGCGCATGATTTTACTTTGCCCCTGGTCGCCCACAAAAATTTGTCCGGCAAAAGGACCAAACTTGCCTTCTGTTTCATCACGGATAATTTCAGAGTTTGAAATACCCAAGTACACCATGTGGCAGCCATACTGCTGCTGTGCGCACCTGAGGAAAATCATTCTTAAGTTCATAGAAAACATTAGGATTTTTTTCATCTGGAATATTTTCAGGTTTAATGAACTGACCTTCACTCTTTATCTGGCGAGGATCTGCTTTTGCATAAAGTTGTTCTGTAGAAATTTTCACAGGAGAATTTTCACGGCCAGCCCAGCGCAAGCCTCCAGGATGTCCTGTGAAGCTTCCTTTGGTAACATGAAATATTCCACCCGATCCCTGCCAGTCGCCCTGGTTGTCGTCATAAAAAAACTCGCCATCAATCATTCCTATTCCGCAAGGTGAGCGCATGCCGGTTGCCCATGGTTCCATCGTTCCATCAGGGCTGATCTTCATCGTCCATCCGCGCCATGGCACACGGCTTTCTCCACGCCACCATTCCTCATCACCAAACGCTACGTTGCCGGTTACAAAAAAGCTTCCATCGGGTGCAATCTTTGGTCCGTAGGAATATTCGTGATAGTGCCCCGACAGTGGCCACGCATAAACAGTTTCATACACATCAGCTTTGCCGTCACCATTCTTGTCCATCAGCCTGGTGAGTTCTCCACGTTGTGCCACATACAATGCTTCATCTTTATACGCGAGGCCGAGTGCTTCATGCAAACCGGAGGCATACAATGTATATCTCGGAGTAGTTCCATTTTGCATGGATGCATTTTCCACCATCCACACATCGCCCCTGCGTGTGCTTACGGCTATGCGGCCATCGGGCATCGTGGCTACACCTCCCACCTCAAGTAAAATTCCTTCAGGTGTGGGCAGTGTGAGAATTTTATAATAATCATCTTCACCAGGAGTACTGTTAAGCTGCGCAAATACACTGCCCGTAGCAAGTGAAAAAACGCTTATCAGAAAGACTATATATTTTATTTTCATTGTTCTCATTTTATTCGTTGAAACTTACCAGACAATTGAATAGGCAAAAGAACCATCAACCGGAACAAACAATTCCTGCTTGCCTCCCACTTCACGAATCTGTGGAGTGGGCCCTTTGGTCACGCGTATGTAATAACTCTTATCATCAATGGCGTATGATCCGTTTGGCATTTGCTGAATTGATTTTCCTTCACCAAGCTTGTAGTAAAGTCCGGCTTTCGTTCCGCGGTTTTTTATGTTCACTTCATGGATGATGCGGCCTTTGTCATCTGGATAAATCTTATCGTCAACCTCAATGCCCTGATAGGTGTATTTAAATATGGGCCTGCCTGTTGCCTCCTCAATTTCATATCCCTTGCCGCGATACTCACCCGCTTTGATTTCATCTTCGCGTGTGATCACAGGAAATGATGCCGTCATGGAAGACAGAAAGGCAAGGGGCTGATTGGTGAACAAATACTGAGGTGCACCCATCGGACGGAATGAACCATCACCGCGGTCGTTCCACATGGGTGTAGCATCTACAAAATCTCCATGCCACACACACACAAGGTTGCCTGCTTTAAGATCATATATATAGTGTGTGCCGCTGGGATCGCCAACGCCAATCGTGTGAGTAAGTCGTTGCTTGTATGCTCCTTTAAAATCCAGAAACGCGCGCAGCAATCGTGGCTCACTTCCCGGATTAATCAAAATAGGTGACACGGGCTGATCATCTGGCGGAAAGGAATTATAGGCATGCAATGCTTTAGGGATTAATCCTGTCTGAACAAACAGTCCTAAACGTGGTGCAAGCCAGGGTGCACCTTTTATATTATAAATTTCAAATGGATAAGAGCCCGCCTTTAATGTGACCGTTGCTTCATCTCTACGGCTGTTGGCATCCACACTCTGGTAATTGATGATTTGCTGATTATTCAAGATCATTCTCGCACCGCCATTATATGCCAGTATGAATTTATAGGTGGCATCTTCAGAAACGGTAATGGTTCCTTTATAAATGAGCCATATAACATCTTCATTCTCCAGCACTTCGCATGTTAACTCGGCACTGGCACCCGAGGCTTCGGGCGTCAATCCTGTAAAATCAGAAATCACTTTAAAGTTTCCATACCAGGCTTGCTAGGTAATGTTGCTGAGAGAAACTTCCGATTCTTTCAGCAGATTGTATTTTACATTGCGAAAAGCTACCGGACCGTGATCACCCTGAATCATCAGTGGACCAATATGGCTTTTCATTATTTTCAACAGGCCCACCGGTGGTAAAAGGAACTTCCACGTTGTCATGAATGCGCACTCCATTTAAATCCACATAGATAAATCGTGCGTTTTCAATTTTTTCTCCTGCCGCATTAAAGCGGGGAGCACGAAAAGAGATTTTCATTTTCTGCCACAGGCCAGGTGCCTTGGCGGGATTGCTCAGCGGAGCCTTGCCCATATATATCTTGCCTTTCTCACTTTCCCAGTTTCTGTAAATTCCTCCGATGTCGGCAAATGTAGGGTCTTTCACTCCCCAGCTATCCAGCAATTGCACTTCATAGCGGCCTTGAAGATAGATGCCCGAGTTAGAGCCTTTCGGCATCATTACTTCCAGTTCAAGTTCGATATCGCTATGTTCAAAAACAGTAAGCAGATTGGTCTTCTTAACATCATCATTCATGTTGAGTAAAATGCCCGTGCCCGCCTGATAGGTTACGGGAAATGGCTTCTGCTCAACTGCCGGTGCGGGTGATTTTTTATTTTTCTTTGAGGCTACCGGCTGAACCACTTCATGCTTTTCGTGAATATCCACATCAGGATTTATGGTAACATCTCCCACGATCAGCCAATTGCCGGCCTGCGGTCTGAAATCAGAGAGATCTTGTAGCGGCCATGATTTGGCCGTCTGTGCATAGCCCGTGGTGACACCACCGACTATTGCCAAAATCAAAAGAATGGGTTTTAATTTTTGCATTGTAATGTAGAGTAAGGGGAAAAGTAAGTTGCTAATATCTGATTCCGTCAAACCAATCGCAAACTAAGTTAAAAGTGTGGTGCTCGCATTTACCATTTATTATATGGCTTATGTCAATTTAAACTGCGATATTGAACATGCAACCAAAAGTCAGCACACGTTTATTTTAAAAAAAAATTTAACTCCTATGAAAAAAGCCGTTTCACCTATTATGCTTGCCGGTACTCTCGTATTAGTAGTAAGCCTGTTTGCTTCTGTACACCATCATTTATTTTTTACCCTCTGTGATGGACGAGTATTATAATCCTGTATTCCGTTCTTCTTCGTTTCAAACCGATTGGTTATTTTATGCACATCCTTTCGTGTTAAGTATTTCACTTTACTGGTTTTGGGACCGTTTTAAAACATTTTTTAGTGGCTCATTTGTCTGGAGAGCCTTTGAGATTGCGCTGGCGTATGGTATCATCGCCATGGTGCCCGTACTGTGGCTTACCTTCAGCGCTATTGATATTTCATTTATAATGGTATCCACGTGGCTGGCATATGGAATTATGCAGGCTTTTGTTGCAGGTCTGGTATTCGCTAAAATGAATCCTTAGTTTAATCTGAAAAATGCCTGAACCTTTTTCAACCTGGCAGTGAATGTAATTACTGCCAGGTCGCTTTATCTCCATACGTATTACAGAAACATGATGTGCAAATAAGAATAAAACCTGGCAATGTTTCGCCTGGGTTCATCATCATATTAAATAGTGATAAATTAAATTGACTGATTGACTTAACCTGTCACATTCGAAGAAAGGGCAGCAATAGGCACTTGTCTTGCTTCACGGTGCTTGCAATAACTGCATCGGTAATGCTCGAGAAGTATACCTTCTCCCTGCAGCGTTGGGCTCTTTACAACCTCCTCGGTTTCAATCTTCATTGTATAAAAGCCACATTCTCCGCATTTTTCAGCGTGCTGATAAGCCATGTATTTTTCAACTTTCTTCTCACCGGTTTTTTCATCGATCCACACATCATATTCAACAGAATGAATTTCACTCACATGTTCTGCCCGCTGGCCTGCTTCAAGATGCACCACACCTTCATCTGAGGAAAGTTTTCTCATCTTATTGCCGGCAACGGATAGACGTGGCGTGTTACGGATGCGCATCAGCCTGTTCTCCAGAAATCGTGGGTATAAAATGCGAATGATGCCTGATAGAATCAGGTAGGCAATCACAACAAACCCTCCCAGAAAGAAAATACTTACATAAACCTTCATCGAATTATCCACCGGAACGATAGGCGTAATCACAGCAGAAAAATACAAGGATACGCCCGCAATAAAGGCGATAATAGCATACCAGAAATACCGGATTTCATGTTCATTCACATAATCATAGCGGTCTTTTTCGTTGGAGGTCATCATTATTTTTGCTTCATGGAATAAAATAATGAGCAGACGATATTCCAAAACAAGCATAGGCTCCCAGGATAAGATAAGCATCCCAGGTTTCAAAAAACGAGGCAGTAGAATTTTCCATAATCTGAGGATTTAATAAGTCTGGAATTTCGCAATAATTCACGTAGTGTTCAAATGCCTGCTGCTTTTTAATTTTACAGAAATTCAAAACTTGCCGGACAGGGTTAAAAGGCCATTTTCGTAATCTTCGGATTTCCTCGCTGAAAAATAAACCGGTAATGCATTACACCGGCCTAATTAAAACTTAATAGTAACTTTGGACAATTCTGTTTTAGAAATGAGCTTGCTGCAAAAAATCAAATCCCTTTCAGAAAAATACAGCCAGGAGGTTGTTGCGCTTCGCAGGCATTTACATGCCCACCCGGAACTATCTTATGAAGAATTCAATACGGCTAAATTTGTCGCCTCCCAACTTCGCAGCTATGGTATCGACCCGCAGGAAGGCATTGCCACCACGGGTATTGTCGCATTGATCAAAGGAAAAAATCCCGAAAAAAAATCCGTTGCCCTTCGGGCAGATATGGATGCCTTGCCCATTGAAGAAGCCAGCGATGTATCGTATAAATCCACCAGGCCCGGTGTGATGCATGCATGTGGTCATGACGTGCACACCTCTTCGTTACTGGGCACCGCCAGGATTCTGAGTGAAATCAAAGATCAGTTTGAAGGCACCGTAAAGCTGATCTTTCAACCCGGAGAAGAGAAAAATCCTGGTGGCGCTTCCTATATGATCCGTGATGGCGCCCTGCAAAATCCTGTTCCTGCTTCCATCATTGGCCAGCATGTAATGCCACTGGTGCCCGTTGGCAAAGTAGGCTTTCGCGAAGGCATGTATATGGCCAGCAGTGATGAAATTTATCTGAAGGTAATTGGAAAAGGTGGACATGGCGCTGCCCCCGAACTTACTATCGATCCGATTGTAATCGCCTCGCACATTATCATTGCACTTCAGCAAATTATCAGTCGCAATGCAAGCCCAAAGCAACCAACAGTGCTCACGTTCGGGCGCATCACTGGTGAGGGAGCCACGAATATCATACCCAATGAAGTGAAGATTGCGGGCACATTTCGCGCACTCAACGAAGAATGGCGGGCAAGTGGCCTGACGAAAATTAAAAAAATGGCAGAGTCCATTGCCGAGGGCATGGGAGGAAAATGTGAAGTCACTATTTCGCATGGCTATCCTTACCTGGAAAATAATCCAGAACTCACCAGAAGAATCCGACATGCTGCTGAGCAATATGTAGGTAAAGAAAACGTGGTGGATTTAGATCTCACGCTGGGCTCAGAAGATTTCGCTTATTATTCGCATGTGGTTCCTGCATCTTTTTACAGGCTTGGCACACGCAATGAAGCAAAGGGCTTTACTTCTTATGTGCATACGCCTACTTTTGATATTGATGAAGACGCATTGAAAATCGGTCCTGGCCTTATGGCATGGATGGCCGTGAATGAGTTGAAAGAATCAGTTGAGCTTAATGTTCATATTAAGTAATTGTTATTTCCTTTCTTCTTCACAGGCCGTAACTATCTTTACGTGACGCGATGGAGAACAATCAAGAGACGGAAAAAAAGCAGCTCGCTGGTTCAGAACAATGGAAGACGGTGCTCAGTAATGCAGCTTATATTCTGCTTGCCTTACTGATTTTTCTTTTTACCCTTGATCTGATGATCGCATCGCTGCAGCATATCGGCAGAGATGCAGCGGAAGTGATTATCCTGGCTACATCCAATCCATTTACGGGTTTATTCATTGGTCTTTTAGTAACTGCCATTATTCAAAGTAGTTCGGCTACAACCTCCATGGTGGTGGCATTGGTTGCTTCTGGTTCGATCACCCTGGAAGGTGCCATACCTATTCTGATGGGGGCCAACGTTGGCACTACCATTACCAGTACCATTGTGTCTCTGGGGTTTATCACCAGGAAAAAAGAATTCAGACGTGCGGTAACCATTGCTACCTACCACGATTTTTTTAACATACTCACTGTACTCATTCTTTTTCCACTTGAATATTATTTCGGATTTCTTTCCGGGTTGGCTCAATACATTGCCACATCATTTTTTAATGAACCCGCAGGCATAGCCCAGAAGCAATTCAATTTGCTGGGCGACCGGTTTGGTTCTATTATAAATTTTATTGTTACAACAATCAACAATGGTTTTGTACTGGTGTTATTGTCGATTGCCTTACTGTTTGGCTCCATCCTGTTTTTCCGTAAAGTACTTTCCAACACACTTGGGTTTGGATCACAGGAACGTTTTCAGCAATTCTTTTTCAAGAGTCCGCTGAAATCTTTTATCTGGGGATTGCTCACCACGGCTGCCATACGATCGAGTACGGTTACTACCTCTCTTGTTGTGCCGCTGGTCGCAAAAAAAGTGGTGCAGATAAAATCAGCCTTTCCGTTTATACTCGGAGCAAACATGGGCACCACTATAACGGCTTTTATTGCTGCGTTGTTCAACTCCAATGCAGCCATCAGCATTGCCATCGCCCATTTTCTCTTTAACCTGATTGGTGTTCTCATTTTCTTTCCGATACCCTATCTTAATCAACTACCGATAAAACTCGCTGATGGTCTGGGAAGACTGACCTTAAAATACCGACTTACCGGATTTCTATATGTGCTGCTCATGTTCTTTTTCATTCCATTTTCACTTATATGGTTCAACAAAAACTCTGTGACCATACAGGAACTCACCTATCAACAGGAAAACCTTGTGACAGGGAAAAAACAATCTTTTACCATAATCAACAAGACCTACCTAAACCAGCCGATCACAAGCTGGATTCAGTATGAACCGACACGAGTAGTTGAATCAGATCCTGTACAAATCCGCACAGTCTACCGTAGAAAAAACCTTCTTCTGATCAACAACGAATTGTTTGAATTGAATAAGCCTGGGTTTTGCAAGGATGGTGAAGATAAAAATGGAAAATTCAGGACGTGTATGCGTGAGATATTGCCCTCGCTTAATCTAAGCCCTTCGCTCGCTTCCGACTCCGTGTTTGTATATGAAAGAATATGGTATCAGCCTGAACGGGTTGATTCCTCCACTATGGTAATCTATATCAGTTCCCCTCAAAATCTGCTGGTAAAAAAAGAGATCGTCAGCCCGCAGGGTATCGTTTCATGGAAAGAGGAACTGATCCTGGTCAAGGAAAAATAAGGGGTTACAGCTTCAAACTATCTCCGTTTATAGCGCCCAAAACCCTCGCAAGAGAAACCCAGATTTGCTATATTGCCTCACATTAAATATGGAAAACATCAAGGATACAATATTCAAATTTCTGCGGCTGGATAACCTGATGGAAAACCTTACCGGTTATGTAGAGGCTCGCATTGAACTGCTAAAGATTGAAATCAAAGAAGATATTGCCAAGGTACTTGCCAACGCATTGATAATTATCATTGTGGCACTTCTGGCGTTGATCTTTTTGCTTTTCCTGAGTATCGGGTTAGCCCACTTCCTGAATAACTACTTTGACAAACCTCAGGCTGGATACTGGATTGTTGCAGGCATTTATGGAATTCCTTGTCTGATCTTCATCGTATTCCGGAAAAGTATCGGTCACTCCATGGAAACGCATTTGATGAAGATGATCAAACGCAAAAAACAGTAAGATGGAATTGTTAGAAACACAGGACCCGGATAAGAAGAAACTCATAGAAACTTCTGATCGACATAAGCAAGAGCTTGACAGGGAGATAAAAGCTTTGTCAGATAAAACGGAGCGTGTTGTAAAAAATACGTTGATCATTGGTGGCACACTGGCCCTTACCTTTTTAATAGTAAGCCAGTTCGGTTCCGGCAAAACGAAACGAAAAAAAGTAAAGGCAAAAACAAAAGGAAAAGTAAAACAAAACCTGTTGGATGATAGCCTGGATTCCGGGCAGGACGATGAAAGTGTATCCAATTCACCACCTTCCTTTTTATCACAAATAGGTGAACGGGTGGCAACCCAGGCTACTGCACTCCTGCTGGGAATCGCAAAAGATAAACTGGCAGAATATCTCAGTAACCGCAACCAGAAAGATGAAAATCCTTGAAACGCTGAACGAGCGTCACCTGGCAGGTAAAAAAAGCATTGCCGTGCTGGTAGACCCCGACAAAATTGATGATGCCGCACGCCTTAATAACCTACTTCGGCTGGCGAGTGAAAATTGTGTTGATTATTTTTTTGTTGGAGGAAGTCTGATCACCACTACCAACCTAACCGATGTGGTAAAGCAGATAAAAGAAACCGTTTCCATACCGGTAATCTTATTTCCAGGCAGCACATTGCAAATTGATTCCTCCGCGGACGCCATATTATTTCTTTCACTTATTTCAGGCCGCAACCCCGACTTACTTATTGGTCAGCATGTAGTGGCTGCTCCCATTTTGAAAAACATACGGCTGGAAGTAATGCCCACCGGATACATCCTGATCAACTCGGGAAGAACCACCTCCGTTGCCTACATCAGCAACACCACACCTATACCCGAAGATAAATATTCACTTGCTGCCTGCACTGCACTGGCGGGAGAAATGCTTGGGCTTAAATTGATTTATCTCGATGCAGGAAGTGGTGCTGAGCGTGAGATCAATGCCAGGATGATCACCAGTGTGCGCAAAGCTGTTAACGTTCCCCTTATTGTGGGCGGTGGCATCAACACCAGTCAGAAAGCACTGAACGCGCTCGAAGCAGGAGCCGACCTGATTGTAATTGGCAATGCACTGGAAAAAAATCCAAACCTGCTGATTGAAATCAGTGACAAAGTGTATGACTGGAATCAAAGTATTGAAGCCAGAAAATAAAACTCTTCATTAAATCATTTTAACTCCTGATATCAAACCTTGCGAATCCAAAGAGTTCGCCTGGTATTGCTTCAATATGAGCTACCTCTGCACGGGTGGGACCGAGGTTACACCACTTAATAAACTTATACAGATCTTCTTCCTCTGCTTCCGCCTCAATATATACATCGCCATTGGGCTCGTTCCTGACAAAACCTTTAATGCCCAGTTCATCGGCTTTTTCCTTGGCAAAAGCCCTGTAAAAAACACCTTGAACCCTGCCGGAAACAATAATGGTAAAATGCTTTAACTCCACGTATTGTGTTTAATTAAAGCACTACATTAGAAAATATAATCCGTACTTAAAAAGGATGATTCACGATTACGGATGATATCACTGATTATTTTTTTATTTGGCTCAGAACTTTTCGTAGCTACCAGCGTGCGAATAGAGAATACGCGCAAGGCATCCGCCACAGATAATGTTCCTTCCGCAGAATCTTTTCTTCCATTGAACGGAAATACATCGGGACCACGCTGACATTGGGTATTTAAATTGATGCGGCCCACCTGGCTCGAAAACAAATCAATCAGCCTTGCAATCGTTTTAGAATCTTTTCCGAAAATACTAAGTTGTTGTCCGAAATTTGAGTTCACCACATATTCAATTGCCTCTTCCAGTTTATCGAATGAAACGACCGGCACAACAGGGCCAAACTGCTCTTCGTAATAAACTTTCATTTTACTATTAACCGGATACAACACAGCAGGATAAAAAAATGTGTTATGAATTTCTCCTCCATGATCGTTCATAACAGTTGCCCCATGTCGCTTCGCGTCTTCTACCAATTCAGTCAGGTAAGTGGTTTTGCCAGGCTCCGGCAAAGGCGTAAGCGATACTCCGGCTTCCCATGGCATACCAAACTTTAGTTTTGCAATTTCTGTAGATAGCTTTTTTGTGAATTCGTCCACAATGCTTTTATGTACAAATAAAATTTTTAGGGCAGTGCAACGTTGTCCGTTAAATGACAATGAACCCAAAACACATTCGCTCACGGCATTGTCAATATCCGCATCGCCCAGCACAATGGCCGGATTTTTAGCATCCAGTCCTAAAATAGCTTTGAGGCGGTGTGGTTTGGGATGAAGTTTTTTAAGTTCATTAGCTCCTTTATTGGTACCGATGAATGCGAACACATCTACTTTACCGGTTTCCATCAGGGAACCTACCGTTTCACGGCCACGACCATAAATAATATTAATTACTCCTGGCGGAAAACTCTGTTGAAATGCTTCAAGCAAAGGACGAATCAATAACACACCATACTTGGCAGGTTTGAACACCACCGTATTGCCCATGATTAATGCCGGGAACAAAGTGCTGAATGTTTCATTGAGCGGATAATTATAAGGGCCCATGCACAGCGCTACACCATATGGCACACGCCTGATCTGCGCCATGATGCCCTGCTCATGAACAAAGCCCGATGAATTTCTATCCAGTTGCTTCAATGAGTTGATCGTATCTACAATATAATCGCAGGTGCGGTCAAATTCCTTCTCAGAATCTTTCAGCGTTTTTCCAATCTCCCACATCAACAGATTTACCACCTCCTGTCGTTTCTCACGCATCTTGCCTAAAAACAATTCAACGTGCCCGATACGTTCTGCTACCGATAACATAGGCCATACTCCGTGTCCCTGATCGTAAGCACGCACAGCTCCATCCAGCGCAGAGAGTGCTTCTTTTGATGTGAGCAACGGGGTACTGCCAATTATCTTTTGTTTCGATTCATTTCCTTCGCGAACACACACAGGACTTGCTACCGGACTCATATCACCTTGCCATGTGATCATTTTTCCGTCAATCAGATATTCGCGTTGTTCCATATAGCCCGGAAGCGCTACCGATGCAGGAATCATTTTTTCTTCAGAAAATAAACCGGATAAGAATTCACTCATGATTTATAGGTTGGTTTTGGGGGTTACTATGGAAATTCCGGATGATGTGCCCAGGCGGTCGGCCCCGGCTTCAATCAGTTGAATGGCTTGTTCTGAATGTTTTTATTCCTCCGGATGCTTTGATGCCTACATGCGGAGGAACCGACTTTCGCATAATTCTTACATGTTCTGCTTTCGCACCATTGGGCGCAAACCCGGTTGAAGTCTTGACAAAATCAGCACCAGCATCAGCACAAAGTTTACACGCTTCGGCTATCTCTTCATCTGATAAATAAGCTGTCTCAATAATGACTTTTAAATTCTTCTGATAATCATGCGCGAGTTTACTGCATTTGGCGATTTCTATTTTTGTCCAGGGAATACCGCTTTTAAATGATGAGATATTCATCACCACATCAATCTCATCGGCACCATTATCGATGGCGCGTTGTATCTCGTCCAGTTTTGTCTCAGTCATATTATAGCCAAGCGGAAACCCAGCCACGGTAACGAGTACGATGTTATCTTTTCGAATTTCGCGTTGTGCGCGTTTCACCCAGAAGGGAGGCACACATATACCCAGAAAATTATACTCTCGTGCTTCATCAACAAGGCGATCAATATCGTTGATGGTAAGCGTTGGGCTAAGATTGGTATGCTCAATATAACGCGCGATGTCTGTCAATTTTCGTTCATATTAAAAACGAAATTAATTCATTGCACTCATATAATTATAAGGAGTGAGAAATGATGTCGTTTTAATTTATCTAATGACGGATGCCACATTCTTTACAATACCGCATCTTATGTGCTTCATGGCGCCTGGGTGGTCGCTTATGTCCAAAATATAAAGGATTGGAATACTGAGGATCAGCCATCTTCTTTAACATACGTTGACGGTCTTTTGCAGCTTGTTCCACTCGTGCATAAAACTCATAACGAGGTGTGTGTTTTACATTAACCTTCTTCGGTCTAACCGAACGTTCCTTAGTCGGCTTGTGGGCACGCCTGGCTTGATCATTAACTTTTTCTTCGGGTAAACCCTGATCGCCCAATGTAGTTTGAGCAGATATGAGTAACGGTGAGCAGATTGCCAACAGACAGACGAAAAATCCCAGACTTGATTTTTGCATAGCGAGGATAAAACGCCAATCACTGGCGAATTATTTTGAACGCTATAAAGATTTTATAATTGAAATCCCTTAATCTTTCTATACAGTGACAATGCGTGCCTGTCCGTCATACCAGAAACAAAGTCAATCACTTCTCGTAAATGTAAATACATGTTGTCAGGATTATCGATTGAATAACCTGCAGGGTTTCTGGTGGCAGCAACCGCATCAGGTTGGTGTATTTCCTTGCCTGATTATTTTTAACGGCATGCTCAGCGGCCTTCGTGAATTCGCCCAGCAGACCTGGTAACACTTCAAAACCCGCAGATTCAATTTCAACTACATGACGGGCGCGATAAATTTTTTCTATTGAGATATCAATGATTTGCTTCAACTCATTTTTATATGAACCAAGATCGGTAAGTGCCTGATCAAATTTACCGGCAAGTATGTCTGCTTCATGTTGAAGAAAAACATCCACGGCATCATTGATTAATTTACCAATCGCCATCGCACGCAACACGCCAATCTTCTCATCAGCACTTTTGATGCGTGCCGCTTTCTCAGGATTAAAATCATTGCCTAAAATATTTGCCAGCAACTCAATGGTTTGCTCAAGCGAGATCAGACCGAGCCGGCAGCCATCTTCCAGATCAATAATATTATAACATATATCATCGGCAGCCTCCACTAAAAACGCCAGCGGATGACGGCACCATACGTTCTCTTTTTGTTTGATTAAACCCAAGCTGTGTAGCTGTCTCGTCAAAAAGAGATTGCTCCGTTTGAAAGAACCCAAACTTCTTCTGACTTTTTCTTGATTTATCCCTTCCATCAAAACCAGAAGGACATGGATATTTGGTGAATGCTCCCAGAGTAGCAGCTGTAAGACGCAGTCCTTGATACTGTGATTTATTTAAAATACGAAAGCCCTGCGCGTTACCTTCAAACGAGGTGAGATCGGCCCACTCCAGGTCTGAGAAAAATGGTTTGTATTGTTGCCCTTCATGATGTTTGAAAAAATCACTGAGTCCCTCTTCACCTGAATGACCAAATGGAGGATTGCCAAGATCATGTGCAAGGGAAGCCGAAGCTACAATGGTTCCAAAGTCGTGCGAAGTATAATTGTTTTTTAAATCTGCGTGACGTTCAATGATTACCTCACCCACTCGCCTACCCAGCGACCGGCCAACACTGGAAACTTCAAGACTGTGCGTGAGTCGTGTATGAACAAAATCATGCTCGGGCAGCGGATGGACTTGTGTTTTATCCTGCAGCCTGCGAAATGGATGTGAGAAAATGATACGATCAAAATCCTGTTCAAATGCACTGCGGGCAGACTCCTGTGAATCAGCGCGCTGACGAAGGCGTCTCGTAGAAAGAAGTGAAATCCAGTTCATAGTTTATTACTCTTTCAATACCAGATCAATACACATAACAGCGGCCATGATCAACATGCGCAAAGGATTATCAGTCGGAACTTGTGGGTTGATCTGTAGAATATAATTATCGGCTGAAGTAAAAAGTTCTTTCCCAATACCACTCCACTTCTTGGTGACCGTGGCAAAATCCTTCCCATCATTAGAAACAAATCTAAAATCCCAGCTTGTCCAGCTTCCCTTTAATGTACAAAGTACTCGGTCACTGGGATCGAGTACTTCAAATTTTCCACCGATGCTGAAGAACTTTTGTTTGAATCTTCCTATCAATCGTTTTTGCTCATCAATTACTTCCACCGTAGAAAGAAACCATGAAACATCACGCCTTACTGTAAGAATCGTTTCTCCAGCAGTCGTTTTGATTTCCATGTTGAACGGAGTCATTCTCTTATACTCAGTGAAACGAAACATTTTAGTGAAGAACCCAAGATTTTCTTCGCGGCATTCTAAAAGCTGTTCGCGTGTTTCGGGATCAAATACATCAAAGCTGTTGGCGGCCTTGAAGACCTTAACATGTTCTTTAACGAAATAGAGATTTTTGTTGAGTGCCGGATGCATGTAGTTGTAAGGGGTCCTGTTTAAAAAGATTTGCTAAAATACGGTAAAGTTCAGGTTGCTCTTGTTGAAACTGCTGAGTTCTTTCAAAAAAGTTTTCCACGGCTACAGCAAAAAATTCCTCGATGTTTTCAAAAGCATACTTTCTGAAAAAATGTTTCTCATCAGCATTCAGGTTTGCCATTTCTTTTTCTGCATACTGCTCAAATTGTTCCACTACTACCGCATCCAGCACTGTATATTGATGGCCAACTAATTTATGTTCCAGCCAGAGCGCATGAGCAAATTCATGAAGCAGAAGATTGATGCCGTCATCAAGTACTTTCATTCCCTCACTGATTCCGCGCCAGCTGAACACAATGATGCGCAAACCGGGGTTTACTTCACCCTTATGTTTTTTTGTTGTGATGCGCGAGCGGTAATAATCAGGATAGACAATGATTTTTTTGTAATAGGTAAGTCCTTCACTTGGTAAAAATAAAAGAAGCTGAGCGGCTGCACAGGAAATAATTGCCTTCATGGCGCGTGTCAACTTTATTTTTTCACGAGGCACAAACTCAAAATATTCATAATGATCGCGCGCTGTGCGAAGGAATTTCATCTTCAATGACCATGGCAAGCCGGTATAGTAAGCATACTTGTGATTGAGAAACCGATGAAAGATAGGTCCGTAATAAAAACGAAAGCGCAGCTCCTGATACATTACATACAGAAGCCGCGCCAATGCTGCCAGTAAGAGCAGCAAACATTTATATTTTCTTTAGCAACTCCGCCATCGAAACTGAATCCTGAATTATTGACTTAACCGCACTGATGGCCACACGTTCTTGCTTCATCGTGTCGCGGTCGCGGATGGTTACTGTATTGTCCAGCAGCGTCTGGTGATCGATCGTAATGCAATACGGAGTACCGATGGCATCTTGTCTGCGGTAGCGCTTTCCGATCGCATCTTTCTCTTCATAAAAGCAACGGAAATCAAACTTCAACATTTCCATGATTTCATGCGCTTTCTCAGGCAAGTCCGTCTTTCTTCATTAAAGGAAGGATGGCTACTTTATTAGGAGCCAATGCAGGCGGAATTCGGAGCACCACACGTTCACTTCCGTCTTCCAGCTTCTCTTCTTTGTAAGATGATGCAAGAACCGACAGGAACATGCGGTCCAGTCCTACTGAAGTTTCCACTACATACGGGATGTAGTTTTGATTATCCTCTGAATCAAAGTATTGCAACTTCTTACCAGAAAATTTTTCATGACTCTTCAAATCAAAATCGGTGCGTGAGTGAATGCCTTCGAGTTCTCTGAAGCCCATCGGAAAGTTGAACTGAATGTCGCAGGCAGCATTCGCATAGTGAGCGAGGTTCAGGTGATCATGGTAACGATAATTATCTGTGCCAAGGCCCAATGCCTTGTGCCACTTAAGTCTTTTATCTTTCCAGAATTCATACCACTTCATCTCTTCACCCGGCTTCACAAAAAACTGCATCTCCATCTGTTCAAACTCGCGCATGCGGAAGATGAACTGACGAGCTACAATTTCATTTCTGAATGCTTTACCAATTTGTGCAATACCAAAAGGAATTTTCATCCTTCCTGTTTTTTGCACATTCAAAAAGTTTACAAAAATACCTTGAGCTGTTTCGGGGCGCAGATAAATTTTATTGGTGTCTTCTGCAATTGAACCCATCTCGGTAGAGAACATCAGATTGAACTGGCGCACTTCGGTCCAGTTTTTTGTGCCTGATATCGGATCTGCAATTTCAAGGTCATCGATCAGTTGCTTCAGGGCGACCATATCGCCATTGCCCAGCGAAGTCTTCATGCGCTCATTAATCTCATCAATTTTCTTTTGATACTCCACCACACGTGGGTTAGTGCTCAGAAACATGGCGCGATCAAAATTCTCGAATCGCTTTGCGGCCTTCTCTGCTTCCTTCTCGATTTTCTCTTCGAGCTTTTCGATTACACCCTCAATCAGCTGATCGGCACGATAACGTTTCTTCGAGTCTTTGTTGTCGATCATCGGATCGTTGAATGCATCCACGTGGCCGGATGCCTTCCAGGTGGTGGGGTGCATGAAAATCGCGGCATCAATACCCACAATGTTATCATGCAGCAACGTCATAAACTTCCACCAGTATTCCTTGATGTTGTTTTTGAGTTCTGATCCGTTTTGTCCGTAATCGTAGACCGCACTGAGGCCGTCATAAATTTCACTGGATGGAAAAATAAACCCATACTCCTTGGCATGGGATATCACATTTTTGAAAAGATTGTCTTCCTGGTTCGCCATAAGCGGCAAAGATAGAAATTAAGTGTTAGCGCATGACACCCGGCAGCATCAAATAAAATTAGGCCGGAAAAGTAATCAGACTTTTCTGCACTACGTGCTGCCGATTTAAAATGAAAAGATTGGGCTTTAGTTCTAAAAGTAGGGGTGCCTTCATTTTTCAATAACAGGGTTAATCCCTGTCATACCAGTCAGGGTGTGACCTAAGTGTTATCACCTGACAAAGCTGAGGGTACCTAAAGCTATCTTCCCTATAATAGTATCATCTAAAATCTAATGACAATTCCTGGATTACTGCCCAACCGGAATTGTAACTATAAATATGGAACCCTTTCCCGGTGCAGATTCGTAGCGGACCGAACCATTCAGTTTTTCAAGCGACTCCTTAACAATATATAATCCTAACCCCGAGCCGGTAGCCTTCTCAGAAGCCCTGTAAAACATATTAAATATTTTATCTCCCTGATCTTCTGGTATGCCCACCCCGTTGTCTTCTACTGAAAAAGTAAAAACACCGGATGCAACAGAGGCTGCTATGGTAATTACCACCTCATCCTTATCAGAATCTGAATATTTTAAAGAATTGCTTAAAAGATTATTCAAAATAACCCGCAAGCGCGATTCATCCGAAATAACTTTCATCTCTTTTTCCACCAGCACATTAACTATCGGCTGTCTGCTTCCCTCCATATACCGGGTAAGTTCAATAACCTCATTGATGAGGTTAAAAACATCTACACTTTCCATGGATGCCGGCACACGGGAATTGCGAGAGTAATCAATAATATCATGAATGAATTTCTCCATTACCTCAACACGGTCTTTCATTAATTTCAAATACTCCGTGGTGCCGGGAGTATCCCGTTTTGATAATTCGATCAGACCCGCAATCGAACTCAACGGAGACCGCAAATCATGAGATGCACTATATACAAACCTGTCCAGTTCCTGATTTGCCTTCATAAGTTCTTTATTTTTTTCAAGTAGGGTTCTTTCAGAACTCGTAACCATGCGGTCGAAAAAAATGATGATAAGTAATCCGATGATCAACACAATTGAAAAACTGACGATCAGATAAAAATGAGCTTGATCAGGTTTAAATTCAGCAGGTTTAAAAATAGCCAATATGAAAAGTGCAAAGCTTATGACTGTGAAGCCGATGCCCATCCAGCGTTCGCGATATCCAAATACCGCCAAGGCACCAAGACTGGAAGGGATAAAATATAAAAATGATCCGGTGGCAATTGGGTCCACATCTATGCTTGAAAAATAAAAGGCAAATCCATTACACCGAATCAGATGCAAAAAAATAGCGATGTTCACTTTCTTCCATCGCAAAAGCAAAAGGCAAAAGATGGAAATTAAAAAACCTGCAAAAAGTGATATTGGTTCACCTTCGGGATTAAAGAGATTGACGATGAAGAAAAATAAATCAACACCGATATAAATGAGGATAAGATAAGCCCCGAGAACGATTTTTCTCCTTTGACCTTCTGTTTCAACAACATCCTGCCCCAGAATAAACTGTTGTACATTAATCATCCTGCTGATTTAACTGTGAACCAAGACATCTCAAGATAAAAGTAAAAGATTAAACGAAGAATATACCTTAACATATCAATCCATTTGCTATTTTTCCTTTTCATGAACCCATTTAAAGTAATTGGTCTGGCCGTTTCCTTCTCGCCTACCACCCTGGCGATGGTATCAGAAGCATCGCGGCTTATGAATTGGTTCCATACTGATCTCGTTTTGATCCATGTTGGCAAAAAAGATTCAGAAAAAACCGAAGCCCTGCAAAAACTGGTAGATGATTACGTCCTTGACACGGCCCGCATCAGAATCTGTTGGGTGGAGGGAGATCCTGCAGAACAAATATTGAAGGTTTGCAATCAGGAAAAAGTAGACTTGCTCGTTGCAGGAGCGCTAAAAAAAGAAAATCTGGTAAATCATTATCTGAGCACCGTGTCACGAAAGATTATGCGCAAAGCGGGTTGTTCGATCTGGATGATCACCGATCCGTCAACTCACCTGAAATCATTAAAAAATATTGTCGTGGATGCAGAGGGTGGCCAGGATATGTATAACATAATTAATCTGGCGTGTAACGTTGCCGGCAAACAAGAAGGCACCTGGGTGCACATCATACGGGAATTAAAACTGCTTGGGCTGGCACTTTCTGCCCGCGAGCAATGCACGGAAGAAGAGTATGATGAATTGCAACAAAATATGGTTCGGGAAGAAACTGATCTTGTACAAGAAGTCCTTGACCGTATACCGCATCAAAACCTTAAAATAAACATCAAACTGCTATCAGGAAAATCAGGTTTTGAACTGGCACAGTTTGCCAGGCGAAAGTCAGCTGAACTGCTGATTATTAATGCTCCGCAAAGAAAGCTTTCATTCTTTGATCGGATATTCACCCACGATCACGAATATATATTCTCTGATCTGCCGTGCAGTATTTTAATTCTTCAGTCACCCCGCAAATCATGAATAAGCTAAGTCAGCATGAGATCATGAATTTGCTGGTGCAGTTAAGCATCATGCTGATGATGGGCCGGCTTTTTGCTGAACTGGCGCGTAAGATAAAACAGCCCGCTGTGGTGGGAGAAATACTTGCAGGAATTATACTGGGCCCTACCATACTGGGTATGATACAACCGGAATGGTTTCATGGTTTATTTCCTTCCGGATCATCTTCGCTGGTGCTGGATGGATTTGTTCAGGTTGCTGTAGTGATGCTTTTGTTTATCGCAGGACTCGAAGTGGATCTTCACATTGTGCTTCAGCAAGGCCGGCAAGCCTTTTACACCAGCTCCCTGGGTTTAATTATTCCATTTTCCTTTGGATTCGTCTTCCCATATTTCTTCCCAGAGTTCTTTGGAAGCACGGACAGCACTCGTCATCTCGCTTATTCTCTTTTTATGGGAACATCCATGGCGATTACCGCACTACCCGTTATTGCAAGAATTCTGATGGATCTTAATATTTTCAAATCGCGGATGGGCATGCTGGTAATATCATCGGCAATGATCAACGATTTGATTGGATGGCTTATTTTTTCAGTTGTGCTGGGCATGATTGGAAAAGAACAAAACATGTCGTTATGGAATACAATTCTGTTAACAACCGGATTCACTGTAATGATGCTCACCATTGGCAGGGGATTGATCAATCGCGGTTTGCCATGGGTGAATAAAAACATGGCATGGCCAGGAGGACTGCTCTCGCTTTCACTGGCACTTTGTTTTCTTGCGGCTGCCTTTACTGAATACATTGGCATACACGGGGTATTCGGTGCGTTCATTGTGGGTGTTGCATTAGGTGATTCAGAGCACATGAGTGAGCGTGCCAAAGAAATCATACATCAGTTTATCAATAACATCTTTGCTCCGCTATTTTTTGTCGCTATCGGGTTGAGGGTAAACTTCCTCGCCAATTTTGACTGGCAGCTTACACTTGCCATCATCGCTATTGCATTCGCGGGGAAAATTATCGGCAGCGGATGGGGCACCCGACTGGGTGGTTTTTCCTGGCGCGAATCACTGGCTGCAGCCTTTGGCATGAATGCCCGTGGAGCCATGGAAATTATCCTGGGCCTGGTCGCACTCGAAAATGGATTGATCAATGAAAAGGTTTTCGTTTCCCTGGTTATAATGGCACTGGTCACGAGCATGACCAGCGGACCACTGATGAAGTGGATATTAAAATTGAAAACTAAGCAATCGCTGCCCTCAGAAAGTCATTAAGTTGCTTTAAGGTTTTCGCTACTGCGGCTGCCTTTTTTGCAAATTTCTTATCCATCACTTCCTTATCAGTGAAATAGTGTGATACAACATAACTCTTGTGCTTGAGCAAATCGATGTGTGGATGATCTTTCGGGTATCCCTTAGGCGCGGTTTTGAGTTTGTCAAAATCATCAAGAAAAGGAAACAGTTTCTTGAATTTCCTGTCATTCAATATTTTCAGAAATGCATCTGTGTTATAGTCTATCTCCTGCCGTATTTTGGAAAGTTTGTCTGCTTCAGGCATATACAACCCACCCGCTACGAAACTTTTTCCTGGTTCGATATGGATATAATAGCCCGGTTCCTGATCCATTTTTCCATGCTCAGAAAATCCGGCACCCATATTCACTTTGTAAGGCCGTTTGTCTTTGCTGAAACGCACATCGCGGTAAATACGGAATCCCATCTTGCGCGGATTCAATCCCGCCAGGCTTTCATCAAACGTGATCAATTCTTTATGAAAACCTTCGAGAAAATCTTCGAAGTATGTTTTGGCAACCAGGTATTTGGGTTTATTCCTTTCAAACCACTCACGGTTATTGTTTTTTGAAATTGCTTTTAAAAATGAAAGAATGGCATTGAATTCCATAAACTTAAAGTGATATTGATTTCTTATTTACTTGATGCCTGCTATAATTTACGACCGGTAAGGGACGTGAATTTAATTACAATTATTTTTAGAAACAGTATTCTCAATAACAAGATTGACAAAAACGCTATAATCCAATATCAACATTCTATTTTATGTCGAGCCAACGCAGAAAGTTTATCAAAAATTCTTTAACAGCTACCGCTATGGGTTTGTTACCATCATTTTTCGCAGAAGGATCGTCTCCATACAATGAAAAAGGTGGGGCAACCTCCATCGGGCAACAAAGAAAAAAACTAATGTCGCTGCTGGGCGATATGCCCTTCTCATACAAACCAAAAGCACCGAGGCTTGTAAGAAAGGAAACACACGATACCTACGACCTCGAATATCTGGAATTTGACTTCAATGGCATTGAACCCGTGCCCGGCATATTGCTCATCCCGCATAAGCGGAAAGAAAAAATGCCATGCATGTTGTATTGTCATGCTCATTTTGGAACGTACGAAATAGGGAAAGATGAATTAGTAAATGGACGTGCCGTGATGCCAGCCTATGCATCTGTTTATGCTGAAAAAGGAATTCTCACGTTGGCGATCGACAGCTGGTGTTTTGGCGAGAGGAAGAAACCCGGCAATGGATCGCAGGGAGAATCAGATGCCTTCAAAAAAATGCTGTGGGAAGGAAAGACCTTGTTCGGCATGATGTTGTTTGACGAAATGCGCGCGCTGGATTATTTGCTTGCGCGACCAGAAGCAGACCCGAAAAGAGTGGGCGTGTTCGGCCTTTCGATGGGGGCGACAAAAGCATGGTGGCTCGCGGCCCTGGATACACGCATTACTACGTGTCTGGATTTATGCTGCATGACCGACTTTGAAGAGTTAATGAACAACAATAATCTGAAAGGTCATGGCATTTATTACTATGTGCCATCATTACTAAAATACTTTAACACGAGTACGATCAATGCCTTGATTGTGCCACGTCCTCATGTAAGCCTTAACGGACGGCTCGATGATCTTACCCCACCGAAAGGGGTTGAGAAAGTTCGGGATTATTTAATGCCTCTTTACAAAAAGTCAGGCAAGGAAAATGATTGCCGTATCGAACTTTTCGATTGTGCCCATCAGGAACTCCCAGAAATGAGAAAGATTTTTCTCAACTGGCTGGATCGTTATCTCGTTCAGGTTTGATCCTAAAGAAATTCAACGATTGTTTCAAGCCCTATACCTCTTGAGGCTTTTACAAGAATGGTAGCATCCAATATCGGGTTTGCTTTCAGCTCAGCGATCAGTAAATCCTTATTCTCGAAATAAAGCGCTGGCGGAAAAGTTTCGCTGGCTGATTTCATCAACTTTCCACACAGATAAGCGCGTTCAAATTTATTCTCTTTCAGCAAGTCGCCAATTCTTTTATGTTCCCTCTCAGCCTCCTCCTCCAGCTCAAACATATCGCCCAGAATAACAACTTTCTTTGTGGCCTGCATAGCAGCGAGATTAAGAATTGCCGCTTCCATCGAACTCGGATTCGCATTATAGGCATCGAGAATAATGGTATTGGTTTCCTTCTTCACAATTTGCGAGCGCATGTTGCCAGGCACATATTCAGCGATGGCTTGATTGGCATCTTTTGCATCTACTCCAAAGAATTTTCCTATACATAATGCGGCAGCTATATTTTCAAAGTTGTAGGCACCCATGAGTTGTGTTTGCACTATATCACCATTCTCAGCTTTAAAGCGGATGTACGGATCAGCATCAATCAGATCAGCATGATAATAATCACCAGCAGCAGGATAGAAGTATGGATTTTTAAATCGCTTTGCCATGTTGGCCAGAATCGGATTCTGTGAATTGATGAACACCGTGCCTTCGTTTGTAATCAGATGCTGATACAACTCCGATTTTCCTCGAATAATATTTTCAAAACCACCAAAGGTGCCGATGTGTGCCTTCCCTATGTTCGTTATAAAACCATGTGTGGGATTGGCGATGGAACATAATAAAGCAATTTCTCCAAGATGATTCGCACCCATTTCCACCACCGCTATTTCATTCGATGAACCAATTGACAATACGGTTAAGGGTACTCCGATATGATTATTCAGATTCCCCCTTGTTGAATAGGTTTTAAACTTCTTGCTGAGCACAGCATTCACCAAGTTCTTTACTGGTTGTTTTGCCGTTGGAGCCCGTCAGACCTATAACAGGAATAGTAAGTTTTGAACGATGATATTTGGCCAATGCCTGTAAGGTCTCCAACGAATTATCCACGAGAATACAACGCGCATCATTTGCAAATACCGGATCATCTACCACCACATAACGAGCTCCTTTTTCCAGTGCCTGTGATGCAAATTCGTTTGCATTAAATTTATCTCCGCGTAAGGCAAAAAAAATGGAACCCGGAATAATCTGGCGGGTGTCAGTAGAAACCTTCCCTGATTCCTTAAATCTTTCGTATAGCTTTTCAATTTGCATAACCATATATACCCAAAGGTAAAGTATCTTGCCTGCAAAATAACACGTGAGCCGCAGTCAGCGTTATAGTAGTGTGAATATTTTTCAATGAAGACTTTCTGTTCGATATTGTTTGTTCTTCTTGCCATCTGCGCACACGCTCAGTTCACATACGAATTCCATCAGGAAATTGAGGTGGAGGTGGATGGCAAAAAACTGCGCCTGCCATGGGCAGGTGGATTAAATTCCGTGCAGGTAAACACCATGGATTTAAACGGAGATTCAAAAGAAGACCTGGTGTTGTTTGACCGCACGGCCAACAAACTCATCACATTCATTAATCAGAATAATCAGTTTGTTATCGCCCCCGAGTACGAAGAATTGTTTCCTGCCGAGTGTTAGCCAATGGATTTTACTTCGTGATTTTAACTGCGATGGCAAAAAAGACATTTTCACCAGTGATCCTTTTGGAATAATCGTATTTGTGAATACCACTAAACCGGGTGAAAAACTTTCATGGCGGCCTTTCAATCCAGGGTTTCCGCTTCTGACAAAAGGGTTCACCAGCAACATCAACTTAAAGGTAAATGAATCAGACATACCAGCCATCGATGATATTGATGGCGATGGTGACCTCGATATTCTGAATGTACGATTCGTTGGTATCGGCAGTGTAGAGTGGCATAAAAATCTGAGTAAAGAACGCACGGGTACCTGCGACTCATTACAACTGGAACGGGTAACACAAAACTTTGGAGAATTTGAAGAGTGTAATTGCGGGGTATTTGCATTTGGTGAAACATGCGCTGAACTTAACGGTGGCCGCACCCAGCATGCGGGTGGCAAAGCACTACTTGCACTTGATCTGGACAATGACGGGGATAAAGAAATTTTATTTTCTGAAGAAGACTGTGCGTTGGTTTTCATGCTGGAGAATAAAGGAACACAGGAGAATGCCCTAATGAACACTGCTGTTCGTTATCCGATTACCAATCCAATTGCATTTCTGAACTTTCCCGCCACGTTTCTAGAAGATGTTGATATGGATGGCGTGAAGGATCTGATTGCATCACCTAATTTATACACACGCAATTTTTTGAATGTGAACTTCAAAAATTCAATGTGGTTCTATAAAAACACGGGCACTGATCAGCTTGCCGCAGTTTACTTTTCAGAAAACCGGTTTCCTGCAAGATGAAATGATTGACGTGGGTGACTATGCCGTACCTGCCATGACAGATGCCGATGGTGATGGTGACCTCGATCTCTTTATCAGCAATTATACCAATTCTGATTTTTCCAGCAGGATCGCTTTTTTTGAAAACACGGGCACGGTTACCGATGCAACATTTAAACTTATAACCACCGATTACCTAAACCTTTCATTTGCAAATTATTATAATGTACGGCTTCAGTTTACGGATATTAATAATGATGGCACGATCGATTTTGTATTCACGGGCACAAGCCCCCAGACTGGCATTACCACGCTGCTCTATATCCCTAATAAGATCAATAATGGTCTTGATTTTTCAGGGCAAACTTTACAGTCAACGAACTTTACCATACAGCAAACCGAAAATATTCTTGTTGTTGATATCAATCAGGATGGGCTTGGTGATTTACTGATTGGCCGGTCTAATGGCGCAGTGGAATACTGGAGAAATCAAGGCCCGGCTGGTGCTTTCAATTACACTCTGGAGAACCCTGCCTATTACGGACTTGGCCCCAGTATTGAAAGGCAAAGTCCTGCCATGGCCGCAGGCGATCTTGATGCTGATGGACGAGGCGATCTCATTGTGGCTGATCAAAAAGGATTCCTATCTGTTTACGGAGACTTTCGTTCACAGAATCCGAATGTAGATCCGGTAAAAAATATAATCTGGAATCCGCAAACGGAAACCTATGCAACAAAAAATATGGGCGGCAGGGCCTGGCCCATCATTGCAAATCTGTTCAACACTGATAAGCCTGCCATTATGGTCGGTAATATACTCGGGGGTATACACATTTTGAAAAATGATGGTGGGCGGGATCTTCCTGAAAATCCGGTCATTGATCTTTATCCAAACCCCGTTGAAAAACAGGGAGAATTCAAAATCAAGGTCTGATAGAAATGTGCTCGTTCAGTTCTATACCATATTGGGTCAGAAGATTTCAGAGTCATATTTCATTCCGGCAAATCAGGAATATCCCATTATCATTTCAGGATTACCATCCGGAATCTATATTGCACGCTTTTCCGCAAATGGAAAAACAACCAGTAAGAAATTTATTGTGCACTAAATCCTTTCAATAATAATGATGAATTCATTTGCCGTAATCTTTGACATGGATGGTGTAATCATCGACAGTAATCCGTATCATAAAATTTCACTTCGCCAGTTCTGCGAAAAATATGGTTATCATTTAAGTGATGAGGAATTGGTCAACAAAATTTATGGTCGCACCAATAAAGACTGGATCGCCAGTTTATTCGGAGCGCTTACCAAAGAAGAACTGACAAATTATGGTGAAGAAAAGGAAGCCTTGTTTCGCGAGGTTTATAAAAATGATATCAGCGCATTGAAAGGCTTGCCTGAATTTCTGAAAAGCCTGAAAGAAAAAAATATTCCTGTCGCCATTGGCACCTCAGCCCCGCGCAGCAATGTTGACTTTGTGCTTTCCCATACCGGTCTTGAAAATTACTTTTCTGCCATTCTCGATGAATCTGATGTGGTGAAGGGCAAACCAGATCCTGAAATCTATTTAAAAGTAGCTGCAAGACTGGGATATGACCCGTGCCAGTGTATTGTTTTTGAAGATTCCCTTTCGGGAGTTGAATCTGCCCGCAGGGCAGGAGCGAAAGTGGTAGGTGTTGCCACCACACACTCTTTTGAAGAACTCAGTCACACTGATTTTATAATTCAGGATTTTACCGGCCTTGATCCCACATCCCTGATCGCTTCTGTTTTTAAGGATAATTAATTTATCTGATCATATCCGGTTTTGTCTTTAAATTCATAAAAAAGATAGCCAAAATGACGAAATCACGATCTTTTTCATAGCTCCTAAAATCTTGATTTCAGGTCAGCAGAGCATATTTCTGGTCTTAAAACAGACAATTGATCACATTTTTTGATTGCTTATTCATCAATTCATTCACCTTTCTTTTCAGCAGGCTTGCATTATTAGGAGGCTTTTCCCGATATTTGCAATCCCTTTTTAAGGAGGGACTAAATAATAAAGTTTTATGGCAAGAGTTTGTCAAATCACAGGAAAGAGACCACAGGTAGGAAACAAGGTATCCCACGCTAATAATAAAACGAAGCGCAGGTTTTATCCTAACCTTCAAACCAAGCGTTTCTTCATTCCTGAAGAAAATAAGTGGATTACTTTAAAGCTTTGTACAAAAGCATTAAAGACCATCAATCTGAAGGGAGTCAGCGCAGTGTTGAAAGAAGCACGTGCAAAAGGAACCCTGTCCATCTAAACCGCATAATCTGCTAGAACCATGGCAAGAAGTAAAACCAGAATTCAGGTAATTTTAGAGTGCACTGAGCACAAAACCACCGGCATGCCAGGCATGAGCCGTCATATTACCACCAAAAACCGGAAAAACACTCCTGAGCGGATTGAGCTCAAGAAGTACAATCCGATCTTAAAGAAATATACCCTTCACAAAGAAATTAAGTAATCATGGCAAAGAAAGTTGTTGCATCACTTAAGAAAACAGACGGTAAGAACTACGCTAAAGTGATCCGTGCTGTGAGATCAGAGAAAACAGGTGCTTATGTTTTCAAATCAGAAATTGTAGTCGCTGATCTCGTAAAAGAGACCCTCGCCAAGAAGTAATTCACCAGAATTTATTTAATAAAGAGTCCCCGCTGAGGGACTTTTTTATTTCTGTTACTTTTACAGACACTTTTGAGCATTCAACTATGTCAATCTTTTCCGGTTTTTTTTCAAAAGAGAAAAAAGAAAGCCTCGACCAGGGCCTTCAAAAGACGAAGGAAAGTTTCTTTGGGAAACTGACCAAAGCCATTGCCGGTAAATCTACGGTTGATGATGAAGTGCTGGACCATCTTGAAGAAATCCTTATTTCTTCAGATGTAGGTGTTGAAACCACAATAAAAATAATTGGTCGCATTCAGGAAAGGGTGGCAAGGGACAAATACCTGGGCACTTCTGAACTCGACCGCATCCTAAGGGAAGAAATCGCTTCCTTATTATCAGAAAACAACTCAGAAGATCTACCCGATTTTGAAGTACCCGCTGGTAAAAGGCCATATGTCTTAATGGTGGTTGGCGTTAACGGTGTTGGCAAAACCACCACGATCGGAAAACTGGCAGCTCAGTATAAGAAAAAAGGAAAATCAGTTGTGCTCGGTGCTGCCGATACATTTCGTGCAGCTGCGGTGGAGCAATTGAAGTTGTGGGGCGCACGCATTGGTGTGCCCGTAATAGAAAAGGGCATGAACACCGATCCTTCTGCCGTTGCCTTTGATACATTGAAGCATGGCGTGGAGATGGGTGCCGATGTGATCATTATTGATACAGCTGGCCGGTTACACACTAAAATAAACCTGATGGCCGAGCTTTCTAAAATTAAAAGGGTGATGGAAAAAGTAATTCCAGATGCCCCACATGATGTCATGCTTGTGCTTGACGGAAGTACCGGACAAAATGCCGTGATTCAGGCTCGCGAGTTTACCAAAGCAACCGAGGTAACGTGCCTCGCCATTACTAAATTAGATGGCACAGCCAGGGGTGGTGTGGTGATTGGAATTTCGGATGAATTTAAAATTCCTGTAAAGTATATTGGTGTAGGCGAGAAGGTGGATGACCTGCAGGTATTTAACAAAATGGAATTTGTGAATTCGCTATTTCAGCAAAGATGATTTCTCATTTGCTGAAGAAGTCAACAACGAGCCAATAACACCCAATGGGGTGATGGCGATGCTGATGAAAAAGACCGTCCAGAAATCCCTTCCTCTTTTAGCAGCCCAGGCGGCAACAGAAAAAGAAAGCATCAGGTAAAGAACCACCAGAACAATCATAGTTATCATTTTAAAGATTTAAGATAATCGTTTTTCTGCTTCTCTTTCCTGAGGGGTATCCTGTAAAAAATCTGATAATTAAAGCCATAGTAAGTGCTTTTGAAGGTCTTACCGTAGCCAGGTATATCGAAGGGTTCAAATTCCGGATTGCCTGTAACACCGGGTAAAAATTTCAAACGGGCCGTATAGCCCATCCATATAGCCTTCCAGACTTTCACACGTAATCCAAGGGTTAACTCCCCCCATCCCGCAGTAGCATTAGGGTTGGCAATATTTTTGACACCAGCACCAAACGCATCCGCAGTAAAATCATAGGTCAATTGTTCACTGAACGAAGATCGTCCATAGCGAAAGCCCAGGAAGAACATGTTCCTGTCAGGATCGGTCAACAAAAAGTTAATATCCACACCCACCCGAATATAACGACCATCATTTTCGTAATAACCATTTTCAAGGCTATCCTTGCGCGAAGATTTGCCATAATCCAGTGCGAGGTAATAACGACCAAAGTCCGTATCAGCATTCAGTTCCCAGCCTGAAAGGGGGCTATCAAAAATTGTTTTTCCAATCGCTATCAGATCAGTGCCAATGCGCACACCGGTAGGCATCTGAATTCTTTTCAGTGAATCCCCTGCCTGTTTTTCATCCTGAGCATTTAACCCCAGAAATAAGAACATCAGCAAACTACTCAACAAATACTTCAATGTTGCTTGTCGCATTAATCAGTAATTGCGTATTGGTGACGTTAAATAACTCGAAGGAAGATTCAGTTACAGTGAGGCCTGCATAATTGGTATAGGCACCACACGTAACGGATATCACCTCAGATTTCCTGGTATAGGTAAGTTGCATGGTTTCCGTGCGGTCTTCAAAATAAAATGTGAAGGTTGCTTCAGTTTCATCGGGATTTACCGGCAACTGCACAGAAGTTACTTTCTCCTGCGCATAAAAATCCTTCGTCAACCCCGATACATTAATTTTGGTAAAGGTGATTTCCCGTGAGGTTTTAGAGTCCTTTTTAAAGTTGATTTTAACCAGGTTCGTGCTTGTAATAACACAATCAGGTTCATTCAGGCAGCCTGTAAGCAGAAAAATCAATGATAGTATCTGAACAATTCTCACATGGTCTTAGTTGAAGATGCAAATATAACCCTAACTCTCCCGCGGGGTAGAATCTCAAGGAGTGTATTTTTAGTAAATTCGCATCTTATTTAATCAAATTGAAAACAAAAGGTACCAAAAAGACGAAAGTCAATATCGTTACACTCGGATGTTCCAAAAATCTGGTTGATTCGGAAGTTCTGCTCACCCAGCTGCGTGGCAATGGAATTGAAACCACCCATGAATCTAAAAAGGACGATGCCAGTATTGTAGTCATAAACACCTGCGGATTTATTGACAACGCCAAACAGGAATCCATCGATACGATTCTCCGCTATGTTGATGCAAAAGAAGAAGGTGTGGTAGAAAAAGTGTATGTGACGGGATGCCTTTCTGAGCGATACAAAACTGAACTTGAAAAAGAAATACCCGATGTAGATGCATGGTTTGGCACGCGCGATCTTTCACGTTTGCTGAAACAGCTGAATGCAAATTATAAACACGAACTGGTTGGCGAAAGAATTCTCACCAACCCAAGTCACTTTGCCTATCTGAAAATTTCTGAAGGCTGTGACAGGCCATGTTCCTTTTGTGCCATTCCGCTTATGCGCGGCAAGCACATCTCTAAACCGATGGAAGAGCTGGTGCTTGAAACAAAGAACCTTGCAAAAAAAGGAACCAAAGAACTTCTGTTGATTGCTCAGGACTCTACCTACTACGGTCTCGATCTTTATAAAAAAAGAAACCTGGCCGAACTTCTTGAACAGCTCTCCGATGTAGAAGGCATTGACTGGATTCGTCTTCACTATGCATTTCCCACGGGCTTTCCAATGGATGCACTCGATGTAATGGCACAGCGCTCAAACATCTGCAAGTATCTGGATATACCTTTGCAACATGGATCCAGTCGAATACTTCAGTTAATGAGACGGGGAACTACACGCGAAAAGACAGAAGCACTTTTAAATACCATTCGTGAAAAAGTACCGGGCATTGCCATACGAACAACTCTGATTGCAGGACACCCGGGTGAAACACAACAGGATTTCGATGAGATGATGAAGTTCGTAGAAGACATGCGTTTCGATCGTCTCGGAGTTTTTCCATACTCGCATGAAGACAATACTCATTCGTTCACGATGGCAGATGACGTTGCTGATGAAGTGAAACAAGAACGCGTAGATGCCTTGATGGATTTACAACAAGGAATATCACTGGAGCTGAATCGGGCAAAAATCGGAAACACCTATAAAGTATTGATCGACCGCAAAGAATCAGGAAATTTCATTGGCCGCACTGAGTTTGATTCTCCAGAAGTTGACAATGAAGTATTGCTCGACAGCACGAAAGAATATCTGAGAGTCGGTGATTTTATTCAGGCTAAAGTGACGAGCGCCACTGAATTTGATTTGATTGCGGAGCCCATTTAACTACTATTTAACAGCTTGAACCGGTGATGGAAATTTTCAAACATTATCAAAACATAGTCGTTATTTGGGCTATGGATTTAACTAAACTTATCTGTTGTTAGTCATGCGCATTCAGAAGATTCCCTATGCAGAAACAAAATCATTCTCGTCATTTTTTCTTGACTACATTCAGCAAAAGGAAACCCTGAAAGAATTCTACTCGCTGTTTCCTGCATTGGATAATTTTGAAACTCAGATCCGGCTTAAAAAAGAATCATATCCGGCAGCGCATCGCAGCACTTTGGTAAGTTCGCTTCAAACCCAGTATAAAAATCTATCACAAAAGGATGCAGTAAAGCAAAATCTAAAGTTGCTTTCGGATTCGAATACATTTACAATCACCACAGGTCACCAGCTAAATATCTTCACTGGCCCGCTGTATTTTATTTATAAAATCGCAACAGTAATCAACAGCTGTAAGGAGTTAAAGAAGAAATTCCCTGATCAGAATTTTGTGCCGGTATACTGGATGGCATCAGAAGATCATGATTATGATGAAATAAAATACTTCAAACTCTACGGAAAGAAATACACCTGGGAAACTGATCAGCAAGGTGCCGTTGGGCGCTTCAATCCAAAGTCAATAGAAAACTTATTAAAAGAAATCCCCGGAGACATCACTGTTTTTAAGCATGCCTACGTAAAGCACAATACATTAAGCGAAGCAGTGCGGTATTATGTAAATGAACTCTTCGGTAAAGAAGGTTTGATTGTAATTGATGCTGATGATCACAATCTGAAAAAACTTTTTCAGCCCGTCATCACCGAAGACTTGTTCGATCATACGCCTAAAAAACTGGTAGATGAAAAGGATCAACAACTTGAAGCACTTGGCTACCATCCCCAGATTTTCCCCAGGGACATTAATTTTTTCTTTCTCGATAAAAATCTAAGAAGCCGGATTGAAGAAAAGGAAAATCGGTTTTATGTGCTTGAGACGGATATTCAGTTTTCAAAAGAAGAAATTGCGAAACTCATTGAATCGGAACCTGAGAAATTCAGTCCCAATGTAATTCTCAGGCCACTTTATCAGGAAGTCATTCTTCCAAACCTTGCTTATGCGGGTGGTCCGGCAGAAGTAGTTTACTGGCTGCAACTGAAAGGGGTATTCGATCATTTCGAGGTCCCCTTTCCCATGCTGATGCCCCGCAATTTTGCAGCAGTGATTGAAAAGAATGTGGCCAGTAAATTCGAGAAGACAGGAATGGATTATAACCAACTGTTTGAAGAAAAAAACAATCTGTTCAAACGGTGGATTCTCAAAAATACGCACCATGATCTTTCACTCAGAAGAGAATCTGAGATAATTGAAGAACAATTCAGGACAATCCGTGACCGGGCCGGAAATATCGATCCAACATTGATAAAATTTATTGAAGCACAGGCAAAACGCACTTCTGCCAGTCTTAAAAAAATTGAACAAAAAATGCTGCGTGCTGAAAAGAGAGTTCACAGTGAAAAATTAGGTCAACTGGAATCCGTGAAGGATTTATTGTTTCCCAATGGAAGTCCCCAGGAGCGTGTGGACAATTTTTTAAACTTTTATCAGAAGGATCCCCTGTTCATCAAAAAAGTACTGGAAGTATTTGATCCGTTTGATTACAGGTTCAATATCTTGTTTTATGAATAAGAATGAACTGCGAAAAATCTACCTCTCCAAAAGATTCGCCTTATCAGAACGTGATCATGATGAGTTAAGTCATAAAATTTCCGAAAATTTTTTCAACCATGTTGATTTAACTCACATAAAGAACCTTCATTTATTTTTACCTATCGAATCAAAACGTGAGCCCGATACATGGCTTATCATCGACAGGATACGAAATGAATTTCCTCATATCCACCTGGTGATACCGAGGGTAAATGGAAATGACATGGAAAACGTTTTCTTTGAAGGCAAACACCAGCTTGAAAAAACCAGGTGGGGAATGGTGGAGCCAAAATCTGGTACTATGGCACATCCCAAAGAAATTGATCTGGTGCTTGTTCCTTTACTGGCTGTTGATAGCCAAGGTCACCGGATCGGTTATGGAAAAGGCTTTTACGATCGCTTCCTGAAATCCTGTCGACCTGATTGCGTTAAGATTGGTCTCTCTTTTTTTGAACCTGAACAAAGTATAGAAGATAAATCAAACGATGACATATTGCTGAATGCTTGCCTTACACCTTTACGGTTCTTCAGCTTTTAGGTGCGCAAAACTTTAAACGCCACTCATCAACATGATGATTAACATATAACTTTTCTGAGGACAACATTTCATTCAGTGACAAACCGCTAAGCGTATTTTTTAATGGTAATTTGTTGAAGCCATTCATCTCTGTAATAAAATCGGATATCTGAATGATTTTCCATGTAGGCCACAAACTTTTGTAAAGACTGATCTTGGTCTATCTGTATAGATTTTACTCAATTACCTGCTGAGCAAAGGCCGAGACAGAAAAACCAAGAAAAAGTATAGGCAGGTATCTTTTCAAAGTATAAGGTTGCCGAAATAATAGAATTATTAAAATCTAATTCAAACCAGAAAATTCAATTATCACTATAACGGTTACTTCACACTGCCGGCTCCTGCTGACTGAGACAATGAAATGACCCCAATCCCCAGATAATATCCGTTGAATCAAGACCGATTACCTTTCTATCCGAAAAGCATTGCTGAAGAATATCCAGCGCACGGTCATCTTTTACATCACGAAATGTGGGGACAACCACATATTTATTGCTGATATAGAAATTTGCATACGATGCCGGCAAGCGCATGTCTTCATGAATAACGGGGGAAGGCATAGGCAATTCAACTATGTTTATCTGCTTTCCATTTTCCAGTCTCAACGATTTTAACGTGTTAAGATTTTCCTGAAGCAGTTCATAATTTTCATCCTGCCTGTTCGATTCAACAATTGTAACCACCGTATCCTCATTAACAAACCGGGTGAGATCATCAATATGACCATCGGTGTCATCGCCCACAATACCATCACCCAGCCAGAGTATGTTATTTACTCCATAGTAGTTATACAAATACTCTTCAATCTGCGCCTGATTAAGATGGGGATTTCGATTTGGATTTAAAAGACACGCCTTGGTTGTCAACAATGTCCCCTTTCCATTAAACTCCACGGAGCCACCTTCCATAACAATACCGGGGTGGACTACCGGATATCTTGTAATGCTCTGCTATGCGTGTAGGGATAACATCATCAAGATCAAACGGAGGATACTTGCCACCCCAGGCGTTATAGCCCCAGTCTACAATCATTTTTTTCTTTTCTTTCGGATTGATTAAAAAAGCGGGTCCATGATCACGGCACCAGGCATCGTTGGTTGGATGAAAAAAGAATTCTACTTGTGAAAGATCTGCCTCTGCTTTGTGCAGGTAGCCCAATGCTTTTTGCTTCATGGCTTCATCCAGCACATTGATCTTTACTTTCTCGCCTTCAGCAACTCTTTTAATAAATTCTGCATACACCGGATAGATCGTTTCAATCTTGCCGGGCCATGATGCTTCCTTATGTGGCCAGCTAAGCCAGGTAGCTGAATGTCTGGCAAACTCTGCGGGGAAAAAATAACCGTGTTCTCGAGGAGTCATATATTATGGAATCTTGATACTGGATATCGGCTTTTGGGGTTTGTGCCAGCATCTGTGAATTAATCTTCGTCAATAAATCTCTTCGTAATAGGCTGATAGGAATCAATTCTGCGATCGCGAAGGAAAGGCCAATGGGTACGATACCGGTCGGTCTTGCTGAGATCTATCTCCAACACCTTTACCTCCTCGTTATCATGAGAGCCTTTATATAATATGCTTCCAAACGGATTGGATATAAATGATCCGCCCCAGAATTTCATAGCACCATTTTGCTCCAGGCCCACACGGTTTACACTCACCACATGCACACCGTTGGCAACGGCATGACTGCGTTGAATGGTTTGCCAGGCATTATATTGCTCTGTGTTGGTCTCTTCATCTTGTGAGGTGGCCCAACCTATGGCAGTGGGATAGAATAATATTTCTGCACCCATCAGTGAAGTGATGCGTGCTGCTTCCGGATACCACTGATCCCAGCAGATGAGAACACCCAATGTCGCAAATCTTGTTTTGAATACCTTATAACCCAGATCTCCTGGAGTAAAATAAAATTTCTCATAGTAAGCGGGGTCATCGGGAATATGCATCTTTCTGTACTTGCCGAGATAACTGCCATCAGCATCAATCACCGCGGTAGTGTTATGATAAAGGCCTTCGGTGCGTTTTTCAAAAAGTGAGGCAATAATAACAATGCCCATTTCCTTTGCAACTTTAGAAAGCGCATCGGTAGAAGGCCCTGGTATGGCTTCTGCAAGTTTGAAGTTTTCATAATCTTCTACATCACAGAAATAAAGTGAGGTGAACAGCTCTTGCAGGCAAACGATTTGAGCACCGCCTGCGGCAGCTTCAATTACTTTCTGAATTGCCTTTTCCAGATTTTTTTTCGGTTCGCTGGTGCAACTCATCTGCACCATACCTATTCTTACTTTTTTCACCGTATCAGGGTTTAAAATTGAAGGTGTAAAAATAGGGATTTAAACATTACAAGATTCAGGGTTTTAATGCCCTCACCATCTCACGTTTGCCGGGTGGGCCAGGCAAAGATTCAACGGTTAATCCCAGCGATTTAAGATCACGTTTCAACTGACCTCTGGCACAATAGGTGACAAACACACCTCCGGGTTTTAAGGTTGTTACAACCTTTTGCAGCACAGATAATTCCCACATCTCGGGTTGCTTGCCCGGTGCAAACGCATCAAAGTAAATCAGATCAAATTGCTGAGGCTCGAGTTCCACATTAAGTAAAGACTTTTCAAGTTTTAGCAACCTGAAACGGGAGTTGATTTCTATCCACTTTTCCCACTCCGTCTGATGAAGTGTGTTGAACAGGTTATGGGGATCGGAGTAGTTCAGACTCTCCCAGATCTCCTTGCCAAGAGGAAACGTTTCAAGAGTGGCAAAGGAAACGCTAATATTGTTTTTAATCGCTTCAGCGGCCGTCAGCAAGGCATTGAGGCCGGTGCCAAAGCCCACCTCCAGAATAGAAATGGAGTCAGGATTTTGTTTTCGGGCCAGGTAACCGAACCCGTGCTCAATGAAAACATGTAATGATTCCTGAACGGCACCATGGCGCGAATGATAGGTTTCGTCCAGGGCTTCATTGAAAAGCGAGTGACTTCCATCATCGGTAATAATAATTTTTATCGGACTCAAAACTGATTTATGTCATCTCAAATTATGAAGTAATATACGAGCGAAATATTATCTTTAAAACGCTATGAAATTAAAGCTCCCCGAAAACAGGTATCTCATTTTATTGCAGTACGTATTTTTTATTTCCTTAATTCTCCATTTCGGAAGTACACTGTTCGTGCCTCTTTCTTTTGCTTTATTAATCAGCTGTGTCCTGTATCCTGTATGCGTCTGGCTGGAGCAACATAAATTCAGCAGAATGGGAGCCATTATAATGAGTCTGTCATTGCTCACTATAATTTTCAGCCTGCTGCTGTATCTGTTGTTTAGTCAGTTAGTCGGGTTCTTTCAGGAGTGGCCGCAATTGCAATCAAAACTTGCAGGTGCTGCAGAAGATATAAGTGTATGGCTCAGCAGTACATTAAGTATAGAGCGTGAAAAACAAATTCAATGGCTGAATAAATTACTCAATGACTCTGGTACCGGTGCGATCTCGGTCATCAGTAAAATGATCTCCGCATCTGCGGTTGGCGCTGTGTTCTTTATTCTTATACCAATTTATGCGGTGTTGATTTTATATTATCGTCATAAGTGGATGGAAGTACTATATCGTTTGTTCCCCACAGAAGGGCGCGATCGTATCAGGGAAATCGTAAAACTGAGCGTTCAATCTTACTACAGTTTTATCAAAGGGATGGCTGTTGTGTATCTAATTGTAGGCGTTCTTAATAGTTCAGGTTTATTTCTGTTAGGAATACCTCACGCTTTTCTGTTTGGCTTTATTGCCTCCATTCTCACATTTATACCCTACGTAGGCATTCTGGCAGCCTCTCTGTTACCAATCTCAATGGCATGGATTACCTACAATTCAATCTGGTATCCGATTGGCGTTATAGGAATTTTTGCACTCGTGCAATACCTCGAAGCAAACCTGATTTTTCCACTTGCCGTAAGCAGCCGGTTGAAGATAAATGCCCTGGTGACGATCGCCTTCATTTTTGCTGGCGCAATTATCTGGGGTGTTTCAGGAATGATTTTGTTTATCCCTTTTTTAGGTATACTGAAACTGGTGGCGGACCGTACGCCATCATTAAAAACATTGTCACTGATTTTAGGAGACGAAAAGGATTAGGCATTAATCCTTTCTGATAAGTACAACCGCATACGCATTCACACCTTCTTCGCGGCCAATATAACCAAGTCGCTCTGCCGTAGTTGCCTTAATGGAAATATCATCTTCATTGATATTCATTAATGGCGCAAGTACTTTTTTCATCTCTGGAATATGCGGATTTACTTTTGGCGCCTCAAGACAAAGTGTACAATCAATGTTTTCTACTGCCCATCCTTTTTCTGCCAGCATGCGGATGACATCGCGCAAAAAAAATTTACTGTCCATGCCTCGCCAGCGAGGATCGGTATTTGAATAATGAAATCCGATATCACGAAGGTTGGCCGCACCCAGCAGGGCATCACAGATTGCGTGAATAAGAACATCGGCATCGGAATGGCCCACCGCCCCTTTTGCAGCGGGAAGTTTTATTCCGCCAAGATAAAAATCACGGCCTTCTTCCAGCTGATGAACGTCAAAACCTAACCCTACGCGTATTTTCATACATTTAATTTTGCCTAAAAATAATTGATTGGCTGTCATCCCATACTTATTACTCTATATTTAAAAAGTAAAATTGTTTCTATGAGTTTTTTCCGGGATTTACTGGTTGGCAAAGAAGGCATTTCATCGCGCAAAGAATTCAAATATGCCATGCTACGCGGCCAGTTTGCGTGTATTATTGTTGCCGTTCCCTTGTTTTATACTTTGCTCGATACCCTGAATGGAGTAACCGTTTTTATTCCATGGTATGCCCTGCTTGCAGGTGTTGCCCTCATCACACTTCTCCTAAATAGAAAGAAATATTACACCGCTGCCACTATCCTTCAATTAATATTGATTAATAGTCTGATTTACCTTTTTGCCGATGTCGATCATCCTGATGGGGGTGTATTCTTTTACTTTGTTACCTGCTCCATCTCAGGACTCATCCTGTTGAATTACTATCACAAAAGCTACAATCTTTTCTTTGCCTTAATGCCGGTTTTACTGGGATATCTGGCATATACAACCGATCTGAATGTGATTCCCTCTCCAAGCTATGAAGAAGAAATGATTCGTATCAATTTCATTGCCAACCTCACCATCGGAATTCTATCCAATGTGTTTGTGGTGTATTTCCTGATCAACCGCAACGCAGAGACAGAAAAATCGCTACGTGACAGTGAGAAGAATCTGATTAAAATTTCTGCCGACCTGAAAGTCAGTGAGGAGCGGTTTGCCATGGCGCTTGAAGGAACTCGTGCCGGAATTTATGAATGGAGGGTTAAATCCGGTTGTATTTATGTAAGTCCACGCTGGAAAATCATGCTTGGCTATGAAGACCATGAATTGAAAGATCTTTCAGCTGCTTCTTTCCTTTCTTTCATTCATCCGGACGATATCGTTCGCACATCGCAATCCATCAACGATCATTTGCAAACCCAGCATCCGTATCAGAATGAACTTCGCATCCGGACAAAGCATGGTTTCTATAAGTGGTGTATGGACAGCGGCACTTCAAAGCTGGATGAAGAGGGCAATGCATCGGTAGTGATTGGTTCAATCATTGATATTGATGAAAGAAAAGTAGCTGAAGAACAACTGGCATTGAAGAATCTGCAACTCGCCAAGACCAATGAAGAGCTTGACCGGTTTGTTTACAGTGCTTCTCATGACATGCGGGCCCCCTTGAGCTCACTGCTCGGGCTAATCTTCATTGCAGAAAAGGCGAATGAGCCCGAAGAAATAAAGGACTGTTTGAACAGAATGAAATCACGAGTGAAAGTGATGGAGGGCTTTATCAGGGAGGTAACAGATTATTCACGCAATGCCCGGTTTGAAATCGGCTGGCAACCTATCCGTTTCAGTGAACTGACAAAAGAAATTATTGATTCACTGAGTTATTCCTTCCATAATGAAAACGTGGAAGTAAAAATTTCAGTACCCGAAAATTTTTCAATCTATTGCGACCCGCACCGGCTGAAGATTATCCTGAATAACCTGCTGGCCAACGCATTTAAATACACGGACCGTTTAAAAGCAAAGCAGGAAATAAAAATCATGGCGAAAGTAAACGACACACATTGGTTCTTCACCGTTCAGGATAATGGCGTAGGAATTTCTGAAGAACATCTTCCCCGGATTTTCGAAATGTTTTTCAGGGCTTCGGAGAGTTCAGAAGGGTCTGGACTAGGACTTTATATTGTGAAAGAAGCCCTTGAAAAATTAAATGGTGAAATTTCAGTAGTGTCAACCTTGCACGCTGGCACATCGTTTACCGTTAGCCTGCCTTTGTTGAAAAATGCCAGTTAACTTTCTGCCTTATAATACAACACACTTGCATTTTCTTCCATGAAAATCTGGCGTGCCATGCGGTGCACATCGGCAGAAGTTACTGCCAGTATTTTATCCTCCTCCTGATTTACCAGATCAGCATTCCCCGAAAGGGCAGCAAAAGCAATATTCATAGCGCGGTTGATGACCTCCACTTCGCCAAATTCAAGTGTGGACATCGCCAGGTTTTTCACTTTCAGAAGTTCGCTTTCAGTAACACCATTTTTAATTATGTCTTCCAGTATCAAATCCACTTCGCGCTCTGCATCCGTTAATTCAACGCCATCTTTTACCCTGCCGCTGATTACTATCAGACCCGGATCAACGGTGCCCATCGTAAAAGACGAAATGGACGTAAACATTTCCTTTTGCTTAACCAGTGTGTTATACAGCCTGCTGGAATTTCCACGACTTAATATATCACTCAACAAATCGGACGCATAAAAATCTTCGTCAAACCTTCCTGCCATATGATACGATTTATAAAGCGCATTGGCAGGAACTTTAGCGGTAATATGCAGGAGTGCGTTTACTTAATTGTGCAGGTTCTTTTTCAATTTTTCTATCCGGTTTCTTTCCGGCAGGTATCGGTCCAAACCACTTTTCGGAAAGATGCCTGACCTGATCAACGGTGACATTTCCCGCAACAACAAGAATAGCATTACTCGGAATGTAATATTTATAAAAGAAATCCCTGACATCATCCATGGTGGCATTTTCGATATGGCTGATCTCCTTGCCAATGGTAGCCCATTGATAGGAATGCTTTGTAAACGCCAGTGGTCTTAGTTTTAACCACACATCACCATAAGGTTGATTGAGGTAACGTTGTTTGAATTCTTCCACAACAACCTTACGCTGCACTTCCAGCACCTGCGGGTCGAATGACAAACTCAACATGCGATCGCTTTCAAGCCAGAAACCGGTTTCAATATTGGCGGCAGGCAGGGTCATGTAGTAGTTGGTTATATCCGTGTTGGTAAATGCATTGTTTTCACCGCCTACCAATTGCAACGGGTCATCATAGTTTGGAATGTTTACGGAACCTCCAAACATCAAATGCTCAAAAAGATGGGCGAAGCCGGTTTTATCAGGCCGCTCATCGCGAGAGCCTACGTCATAAAGAATATTCAAGACCGCGATTTGTACCGTATGATCTTCGTGTACAAACACTTTCAGGCCATTGTCAAGAACAAATGAAGAATATGGAATCATAGTTGCTCAAAATTAAGCAAACCTGAGGGTCTTCCATCCATTGCTACTCAGTAACAAATTTCACTATCTTTCCCCAATACTGAATTCCCAATGGCTGTTGAGATCATTTTAATTATTCTAAGCTCGCTCGTCATATTTTCCTATTTGTTTGACCTAATCGCAAAAGAATTTAAAATACCCTCGGTTATACTTCTTCTGTTAAGCGGTATCGGACTCCGCTACCTGACGGTTTTTTTCAATATTAACACTATCAACTTCAATCCAGTATTGCCATTGATTGGCACCATAGGGTTAATCCTGATTGTGCTGGAAGGTTCACTGGAATTGAAACTTGAAAAGAGTAAAGCGAATCTGATTAAAAAATCATCTTTATCAGCTTTTTTTATTCTTCTTTTAACCACCACGGCAATAGCCCTGTTTTTATACTATCTCAACGGTGAGCATTTTCAACAGTGCTTTCTCAATGCCGTACCCCTTGGAATAATCAGCTCGGCCATCGCTATCCCATCCGCTTCCGTGTTGTCATCCGCAAAAAAAGACTTCATTATCTATGAGTCGTCACTATCCGACATTTTTGGCATCATCCTGTTCAATTTCATGCTGGCAAATGAAACCATCAATGCCTCATCCTTTTTACAACTCGGATGGCAAACCATCCTGATTCTTGTTATGGCAGGTGTCTTTTGTCTAATACTTTTATATATTCTTAAAAGAATAACACATCACCTTAAGTTTTTTTTAATCATCTCCGTGCTCATTCTGGTTTATGGATTGGGTAAATATTTTCATTTACCCACGCTGGTAATTGTTCTTGCCTTCGGCTTGTTTTTGAATAACCTTCAGTGGATACCCTATCCCTGGTTCAGCCGGATTTTTAAATATGAGCATTTTGGGAAAGATCTTACCCAGTTGACCCAGCTAAGTGGAGAAAGTGCCTTTCTTGTACGCACCTTTTTCTTTTTGATTTTTGGATATTCCCTGGATGTACAGTCCCTTCTTCATTTCGAAGTCTTTGAAAGCGGCATCATCATTATAGTCCTTATTTATCTGATCAGAATCACCTATCAGAAAATTTTTATACCAGGTGCATCCTGGGCAGAGATTTTTCTTTCACCCAGAGGCCTGATCAGCATCCTGTTGTATTTCAGTATTCCTGAAGAACAAAAACTGGGGGCATTATCAGATGGGCTGATGTTTTTCGTCATTTTAGCTACCAGCGTAATAATGGCACTGGGGCTGATGACCAGTCGTGAAAAAAAATCGGACCCCACCAGTCAATCCCTTTAGAAGTCGCAATCCAAAACTCTAACTTGCCTTATCTTTTTCGGGTTATGAAATTCTTACGCAAAAAATATTCAGACGAAACGCTTCGCGAATTATATGAGGCTTTGCTCAGGCCACGCCTGATCGAAGAAAAAATGCTCATCCTGCTCAGGCAGAATAAAATCAGTAAATGGTTTAGCGGCATTGGCCAGGAGGCAATTTCAGTGGGTATTACCCAGGCGCTTGAAAAAGACGAATACATACTGCCGATGCACCGGAACCTTGGCGTGTTTACCGGGCGCGAACTTCCCTTTACCAGGTTATTCGCGCAATGGCAAGGTACCATGATGGGATACACCAAAGGCCGCGATCGCTCCTTTCACTTTGGCACCAATGAACATCACATTGTGGGCATGATCTCGCACCTCGGCCCGCAGAATGGTGTGGCTGATGGCATTGCGCTTGCCAGTAAACTTAAAGGAGAGAAAAAAGTTACCGTGGTTTTCAATGGTGATGGGGGCACGAGTCAGGGTGATTTTCATGAAGCCATCAATGTGGCCGCTGTGTGGGATTTGCCTGTGATATTCGTGATTGAAAACAATGGATATGGTTTGTCTACCCCCAGCAGCGAACAGTTCAGATGCAACCAGTTTGTTGACAAAGCCATCGGCTACGGAATTGATGGTGTGCAGGTAGATGGCAACAATGTACTTGAAGTATATGATACTGTAAAATCACTGGCCGAGAGCATACGGAAAAAACCAGGACCCGTATTACTCGAGTGCATCACCTTTCGCATGCGCGGCCACGAAGAGGCATCGGGAACAAAGTATGTTCCTAAAAAACTGATGGAAGAGTGGGCAATAAAAGATCCGGTAGAAAATTTTGAAAAATTTCTGATTGAGGAACAAGTAATTGACGAGAAGTATGCAGAGGGCGTACGCAAAAAAATAAAAAAAGAAATTGATGCCGGACTGAATGAAGCTTTTGAAGAGAAATTGCCGGAAGCCAGTACAGAAAGTGAATTGAATGATGTTTATGCACCATTTACTCAAAACGTCATTCCACCATCTGAAATAACATCAGAGAAAAGATTCATTGATGCGATCAGTGATGGCCTGCGCCAAAGCATGGAAAAATATGACAACCTGGTGCTAATGGGTCAGGATATAGCCGATTATGGTGGTGTATTTAAAATCACTGAAGGCTTTGTAGAGAAATTTGGAAAAGACCGTGTGCGCAACACACCACTTTGTGAGTCTGCCATTGTGGGAACGAGCCTTGGCCTATCCATCAAAGGCATGAAAGCCATGGTAGAGATGCAGTTTGCTGATTTTGTAACAGAAGGATTCAATCAGATTGTGAACAACCTTGCCAAGACTCACTGGCGCTGGGGCCAGTGTGCTGATGTTGTTGTGCGAATGCCAACCGGAGCAGGCACAGCTGCAGGTCCATTTCACAGCCAGAGTAATGAGTCGTGGTTTTTTCACACACCCGGATTAAAAATTGTTTATCCCTCCAATCCCTATGATGCCAAAGGATTGCTTTGTGCTGCACTGGAAGATCCCAATCCTTATTTGTATTTCGAGCACAAGGTGCTCTATCGATCGGTGAAAGATCAGATACCGGATGATTATTATACTATTGAAATAGGAAAAGCCAGACTGGTAAATGAAGGCACTGATATTTCGATCATCACCTACGGCATGGGCGTGCACTGGGCGAAAGAAATTATAACCTCCATGCCTGAAGTAAGTGCCGATATACTCGACCTGAGAACCCTGCTTCCGTGGGACAAAGAGGCCGTGCTGGAAACCGTGAAAAAGACCAATCGTGTACTGGTGCTTCATGAAGACACACTTACAGGAGGTATTGGAGCCGAAATCGCTGCGTGGATAAGCGAGCATGCATTTAATTATCTGGACGCCCCTGTGAAAAGAGTAGCCAGTCTGGATACAGCCATCCCTTTTGCCGCCACACTGGAGAACAATTTCCTGCCGAAAGGAAGGATTAAAGCGGCCATTGATGAGTTAGTGGGTTTCTGATTTTCAAACTATCAGATTATTGCAAAAAACATATCATTACTTTTTTGCATATCTTGTCCTGTTTATTTCTTTAAAAATTGGCACCTAACAGAAATATTAAGTCCTGCACATTCACATCCATTACAAAATGGCTGGCGGTTGTAATTATTATTCTCGTGTCAGTTCCTTCATTCGCCCAGGATAATAAACCCATCAACAACAAGGGGAAAATCAAGCAGATGAAGGCCAAATCACAAACGAAAAAAGAAAAAGCCTCTACGAAAGATATCGCTGGAAAAAGGCTTAGAACCAAAAATGCCAACTCGGTAGCAAACCGGGCGATCTATTCCAATCCCTCACCTTACGCGAATGAAAAATCAGGCAAAGACCGGGTTGCCAGGCCAATTGGTGGACAGCCTCCCCGCATTCGTTCACGTTCTGCCGAATCAGCCAGAAATAATGTGTATCCTCAGCGAGGTCCGTTTGTAAATCAGAGTTCGAAAAGACCAGGAACTGGTCAGTCCAGTCGCTTTACCCGACCCAGACCACGCAGCAGAAGTAATTCCGCGGAATCATCACGCTCAAATGCATATCCGCAAAAAGGACCGTTTGTCAACCGCGCTTCAAAGCAAACAGAAAGACCCGCAGCACGTAACCAGACCCGCTCCGGTCGAATGAGCACCAACGCAAGAATTACCAAAACCTATACGCGCAGACCGGGCAGTGCAAGTCAGTCTGCTGAAACATCCAAAAGCAGAAGATTTGGACAAAGCGGAAGATATGTAAATCAAGCCTCAAGAAGCACAGAGACTGCTTCATCAGGCAGAAATCAGTATGCACGTAGAGGCAAACTAAGTGCAGGGCCAAGATCCATTCCCCCGGGGAAAAAAGGAAGCGCTACTCCTCGATCTGCATCTCAGCAATTCGTAACAAAAGGCAGGAAAGATGTGTACTGGGGCAAGTTCTCCAAGGGCGAAAAAGCAATTACAACAGATATATCTGGTAACCCCCTTCGCAGGCGCAACTACCGTACGCCACCCAATGAAATCATTCAACCAAAAGATCCTTATGCGGATCGCAAAAGATCATCAGGAGATCGCGCCTATTCAGGTTCATTTATTTCAGGACATGTAAGCAGCGGAAAACGAACTGAAAATCCGTGGAAAGGTGATGTCTCCGGACAGCCTGTTCGTAAAAGAGCCGATCGGCAAAATCAGATTGCCGGTGAAAGGATATGGTCTCCAAACCAGCGTGGTGGTTTTAGTGCCAAAGCACAAAGCATGTTTGATCGCAGAAGAGGTATTAAACCCGAAAAGGGCGGTGGCGGAAGCATGAGCGGAAATATCCAGTCAAACAAACCGCTAAGTGCAAGAGCGCCTGGTATTGGTGCATCTTCTATTATGAGAAGTCAGAATCGGATGACGGGCGTAAGACCACTGAAAGGTGGTGGCGGAAGTGCCAGCGGAAAGTACCAATCGAACAAACCGTTAAGCGCAAGAGCGCCAGGTATTGGTGCATCTTCTATTATGAGAAGTCAGAATCGGATGACGGGCGTAAGACCACTAAAAGGTGGTGGCGGAAGTGCCAGCGGAAATATCCGGTCAAACAAGCCACTAAGTGCAAAGGCACCCGGTATTGGCGCCACAACAATTATGAAAAGTCAGAATCGTATGACTGGAATAAAACCACAAAAAGGTGGCGGTGGAAGTATGAGTGGTAAAATATGGAATAATAACAATCAACCAATCAATGTAAGAACACCAGGCATAGGCGCCAGTGCAATGGCCCGATACGAGAATAGAATAAATTCAAAACGACCCGTTAAAACATTTGATCAGGGTGGTCTTAATTACTATAAAGGAAGTGGAGCTGCAAGAGCCCAGAGCGGAAAGTTAATGGCTACTGAAAAATCATGGAATAATAACAACGAGGCATTACCTTCTCCCAATTATGGTAAAACCGCCAAACGGGTTGCAAAATTTCAGGGTAATGCCCGGGTAAGGGAACCCGAAAAAGGTGGCGGCAGTGTAAGTGGTAAACTCTGGAATAACAACGGAAAACCGATTGAAGTAAGAACTCCGAAGACAGCCGAGGCAGCCGCTGTTGACTATTCTGGCAATACAAAACTTCCGTTTTTTAAAAAAGCATATGTCCGAAATCCCAATGCTTCGGAGCTGGCATTGAAGAAGCAAAGACCGGACGCGACTGTATACAAGGCTGATGGATTACAGGTATCTGTAAAGGCCAGGGAAACGGGAACCAAACCTAAAGCTGTAAAAGGTTCTATGCCCGGCCTTGCACCAGCCAGGGCAACTGTGAAAGCGAGTGAATACACTGGAACCATGAAAGTATACTGGAACTATAAGCATAATCCGAGCAGCGCTGATGAATCACTTAATACGATTGCACCTGGCAGGGCGCATGCACGAATCTCTGACTACCAGGGAAATATTAAAATGAAAAAATATAACGATAAAAGATTTTTACCAGATGCCAGGTTTGCACATGGTCCTGAAAATAATGTGAAGCAGGAACGAACTATGAAGACTGACTTTCAGTTGTTATGGACAAAGATTTTCAAAAAGAATGGAACCCAGCCCAATGCAGTGAAAGAAAAAAGTGTGCGCCCGCGCTATGACAAACGAGAGCGGGAACTATGGCCTGGCCTTTACGATTAATAAGAACGAATGAACTGGATTACACTAAAAAGCCCTGACCAACTGGAGAAGTTAAGGGATGAATCAAAAAATCAACCTGTAGTTATTTTCAAGCATAGTACAAGTTGTTCAATAAGCCGTACAGCATTAAACAGGCTCGAAAGAAACTGGAATGACGATGAGATGACGTATGTAAAACCGTATTATTTAGACCTGCTTTCCTATCGGAACATCTCGCGTGAAATCGCAGAAATATTTAACATTGAGCATGAGTCACCGCAAGTGATTGTGCTGAAAAATGGAGAAGCCGTATTCCACAGATCACATTTTGATATTGATTTCGTCAGCATCAAAAATGCTGCGCTTGACACCACAACTCTCAAAAATTAAACGCCACCGTTTGCTTAACAGACTCCGATAAACTGAGTGCAACAGGACAGGTAAGCGCTGCGTTTTTTAGTTTTTGCTTTTGCACATCAGTGGCTATGAGTGATGGATGGTAAAATGTGATCTGAATCTCACCTATCCTTCTTGGATTCGAAGTCATCATTTTCACCACTTCAGATCGCAATCCTTTCAAATCAATTCCTTCCCGTTCGGCTACCATACCCATAATAGTCATCATACAACTACCCAGGGCTGCGCTTACCAGATCAGTCGGACTAAAAGCTTCGCCCTTTCCGTTATTGTCAACAGGGGCATCCGTGATTATTTTTTCTCCTGATTTAACATGCGTTGCCTGAGTTCGCAAATTTCCCTGATACTCAACTTCTGCCATTAGATTCATAACAAGACTATTATTTCTGCGTTTCTTAATATAACTTTAACTTCATTAACAAAGTAAAGCAGCAGGCATGAAGGTTGGTATCATTATTTTGCTTTTTCTTTTTATTACGGCCGGATTTCATCCGGTGATTGCGCAAACCAGGGATAGTTACGATTATAACTCTGAATTTACCTGGGGCATTAACAAGAATTCCTCCGGAGGCTTAATCGGTGGGTTTACTTTTAAAAAAGCAAAAAAGCGCAACGATCGGGTTTTAGAGACTTACGGTCTCGAAATTATGAATGTTAAACATCCACAGGAAGTAAGGAGAAATTCTGCCTACACAGGCAATTATTTTATTTATGGAAAAAGTAATTATCTCTACGCATTGCGACTGCAATATGGTCGCGATCTGATTTTATTTACCAAAGCCCCACAACAAGGAGTAGAAATAAAAGCAGTTTTTGCAGCAGGCCCATCGATAGGAATCGTAGCTCCTTATTATATTGAAAGAACGGTCGACAATAGTTACTTCTCATCCGTGCATGAGCAATACGACCCTTCCAATCCCAACCACTCTTATAACAACCTATTAGGAACGGGAAATCTCTTTGAGGGAATTGGCGATTCAAAAATTCAGATGGGTGGAAATCTTAAAGCTGCACTGAACTTTGAACTGGGTCTTGTCAAAAGTCAGGTGACAGGTTTTGAAGTTGGTGTTTTAGTTGATGCTTACTTCAATGACATAGTTCTGATACCTACCGCAGAGAACAAATCCGTGTTCCCAACCGTCTTTTTCACGCTTTTTTACGGCAGTCGTAAGTAATCAGCAAATTTTCTTTTGAAATTTTGTGACCGGGAAATCTTTTTTGGATTGTATTGTTATATTTGAAATCCTAAACGCAATTCTTAACCTATGGAAGCGAAAAAGACTGAATCTGCTGATTTGATGAAAAAGACAAGCTTTTTCTTCAGTATTGGCCTGCTGTTGACATTGGCCCTGGTTTTCACCGCTTTTGAGTGGAAACAATACGAAGACAATCTTATTGATCTTCAGGGCAAAAGCACAAATGTTTTCGAAGAAATGATCGAGGTGCCACCCACAGAACAGCCACCTCCACCAGCGCCTATTATTCAGCAACCTCAGATTGTAGAGGTTCCTGATGAAGAAGAAATTAAAGAAGACCTGAATCTTAAATTTGATGTTGAGGTTTCTTCTGAAACCGTAATTGAAGAGGTTGTAGTAGCTCCTGTTGTTGAAAAGGAAGATGTGGATGAAATCTTCAGTGTGGTTGAAGAATCCGCTTCTCCTAAAGGTGGATATCCTGCTTTCTACAAATACATATTCGACAAAATGAAATATCCGGCACAGGCAAGAAGAATGGGTATTGAAGGAAAAGTGTTTGTTGAATTCGTTGTAAATCGTGACGGTTCAATTGTAGACGTGAAGTCAATAAAAGGAATTGGAGCAGGATGTGATGAGGAAGCCGTAAGGGTTGTTCAAAGCGCTCCATCGTGGACACCCGGTAAACAAAGAGGTAAGCCCGTAAGACAGAAAATGGTTATTCCGATTACCTTCAAATTAGGTTAATACTACTAAAAACCTATAATTTAAAAGCCCTGAAAATTCAGGGCTTTTTTTATGCTTTCTGAAATATTATCCCTGATAACAATCCTATTAAAATTATTGCCCAGGAAGGAATTTTTGTAAACGCCATTAGGCAGAATGTGCCAATGGTAAAACCAAAATTGAGGACTGTATTTTCCAATGGCTGAAACAACAGGATTGCTGCCGCTGCAACCAGCCCTGCATTAGCCGCATTAATCCCCTCAAGAGACGCACGTATTGGTCTGAATTTTTTAAGACTTTCCCATATGCGTATCATGAAGAAAATTAAAAATGTGCCTGGGAGAAAAAGGCCTGCCGCAGACATGATGCTTCCTGCAATCTGACCTGTCACTCCGTATTCACGCATGGATAGCACACCTAAATAGGAACTGAATGAAAACACCGGGCCTGGCAACGCCTGCGCAAAAGCATATCCGGACAGAAATTCATCATGTGAAATCGGGTGGTGCAGTGGTTTGGCATATTGAACAAACTCGGTATATAGCATTGGAGTTAACACCTGACCTCCACCAAAAATCAAACTTCCATTTCGATAGAAATTTTCAAAAAGACGCACGGGCAAGGTAAGTTCAGGAATGCTTTTGGTTGCCCATCCCAATAAGGCGGCAAAAACCAATACACCTGCCCATAAAAAAAAGTTGGCCCAGCTCACATCAAACTTTTTCTTGTCTTCGCGCGGATGAGCCTTATAATTAAACGCTGTAATCAAACCAGCCACGAGCAGCACAACCGGAAAAACAAATGGTGTCTTGAAAAAATATGTGGCCAGTGCTGCAAGCACCATGAGCAGAAGCCCACGTCTGGTGGTTACTGTTTTCAAACTGATGGTATATGCCGCATGGGCAATCATACCAACAGCCATTGGCTGTATAAATCTTGTGAAATCAAGTGAGGTCTGCTTTGTAACAAACCCATTCATTAACATCCCGGCTATAGTCATGATAATTACTGAGGGTAAGAGCCAGATCAGCAATGTTAAATAAGCTAAAGATGGCCCGCCCATCCGATAGCCGAGTGCCGATAGTGTCTGTGTGGATGTAGGTCCAGGAACTACCTGACATAAGGCGTTTAATTCAACCAGATCACTGTCGCTGAGGTAACCTCGTTTCTTTACAAGCACATTTTGAAAATGGGCAATATGTGCCTGAGGTCCTCCAAAACATGTCAGCGACAGCAGGAGAACATCCTTTAAAAAAATGATATAACGAACACGCTTGATCAACGGAAGTTGACTATTTTTTTAATCCTATTTCTTTTAACCTTTGATTCAGAAATTCGCCTGCTGTTATGTCGTCCCATAATTTTGGATGAGCATCATCCACACAAAATGACAAGGCGCTCAGATCCATTTCTGATCTCGGATGCATGAAAAAAGGAATGGAATACCGGGGAGAATTCATGAGATGTTGTGGCGGATTCACCACACGATGAATCGTTGATTTAAGTTTCTTGTTGGTTAACCGCTCCAGCATATCACCTACATTTACAACCAGTTGCTCAGGCAATGCGGTGATCGGAATCCACTTTCCATCTCTGCGCAATACCTGCAAACCATCGGCACTGGCTCCCATCAAAAGAGTAATTAAATTAATATCACCATGTTCGGCTGCACGCACTGCATCGGCAGGAACAGCATCCGGATTTTCAATCGGGAAGTAATGAATAGGTCGGAGAATGCTGTTGCCATGCTTTACCTTATCATCGAAATAATCTTCCGGCAGGCCGAGATATAAAGCAATCGCCTTTAACATCTGTACTCCCGTCTTTTCAAGTCTTCTGTAAACATCCAGAGCAATGTCTTTAAATTCAGGCACTTCTGCTGGCCATACATTATCTGGATATTCTTTTTTTATCGGATCGTTATCCAGTACCTCCTGACCTACATGATAGAATTCTTTAAGGTCACCCGTGTTGCGGCCCCTGGCGTGCTCCTTACCTTTCCCGATATAACCTCTCTGACCAGCCAAGCCTTGAATTTCATATTTCTGTTTTACTGAATCCGGCAATGCATAAAACTTTTTAATGGTAGTATAAAGTCTTTCTGATAAATCCTCTGTCAGGTAATGATTGCGAATAGCAACAAAGCCAATACTATTATAGGCTTCTCCCAGATCGTTAACAAACTTATGCTTTCTTTGAAGATCTCCGCTTGTTAAATCAGCCAGATCGAGGGAAGGAATTGTGTCATATAATGACTCCGCCATGGTAGATGATATTAAGGGGTTATCGCAAGCTAATTATTTTTAGGTAATTTTACCTGGTGCCCCATTCAGAGGCATGATTTTCGCTCAGTCATGAGATCACTAAACAATATGATATGAAATCCATCAGCAGAAGAAACTTCATGAATCAGGGATTGAAGGCTACAGCCATCACAGTTATTGGTTCTCAACTGGTTTCCACCGATGCGTTGGCAGAAGAGACGACTTTGGCTGCATTACAGTTTTCACAAGTTCCTCTGCCTTATGCCAGTAATGCACTGGAGCCTGCCCTTGATACGTTAACCATGGATATACATTATGGCAAGCACCATGCAGCATATATTAAAAATGTCAATGATGCCATTGCCGCTGAAAAGATTTCTTTCTCTTCTGAAAAGGATTTCTTTGCCAATACGTCAAAGCTTTCAGCAAAGGCACGCAACAATGGTGGTGGCGCCTGGAATCATAATTTATTCTGGCAGGTAATGAAGCCCGGCAGCACGGCACCAACCGGTAAAGTAGCGGATGCCATCAACGGATCATTTGGCTCGTTTGAAAAATTTAAAGAGCAGTTTACACAAGCCGGCATGACACGATTCGGTTCTGGCTGGGCCTGGCTTGTTAAAGATGGCAATACCTTAAAGATTGGTTCAACACCCAATCAGGACAATCCACTAATGGACATCAGCGATCTTAAAGGAACTCCCCTGCTCGCTCTGGATGTATGGGAACATGCCTATTATTTAAAGTATCAAAACAAACGCAATGAATATATTGCCAATTGGTGGAGTGTTGTAAACTGGGAGGAAGTGGCTAAACGCTTAAGCTGATTTTCTTTTGTATGAAAAAATTAGTGCTGCTGTCCTTTTTCATATTCTGTTTTTCTCAATTGGGTTTATCTCAGGAAATCAAAGCCTACAAAACTTTTGGTGGGGTGCGTTTTGAAAAAGATACCATCACACTTGGTTTAAATCAGGTACTTGACATTGTTAAGGAGAACCCAATGGCTTATGCGGAACTGAAACGCGCAAAATTAAATTACAATGCAGCGGGAGTGCTCGGTTTCACCGGAGCAATTTTAATTGCATTTCCAATTGCAACAACCATTGCAGGTGGCGAACCAGAATGGGGATTGGCAGCAGGAGGAGCCGCGTTGATTTTAGCGTCTATCCCGTTTAACAGAGCCTTCCGTGACCATACCATGAAAGCCCTTGATCTTTATAACAACAAAAAAACATCAAGGATAAAACCTGAATTTCAATTCTATGGAAGCGGTGCGAGATTTATCCTCCGCTTTTAATTCTATTCATGCCTCTTGTAGATCTGAAGCAGGTCTGTTGAAATCTGTTCCCTCAAAATTAAATCGCCCTGAAACAAGGGTGCTTTAATTCCCTTATTAAACGAACGTGTTGAAGTAAAAACACGTGCTTCATCCCATAGCCCGGAATCAATAAAAAACGAAAGTGTTTGACTCCCTCCTTCAATGATTACCGACTGGATCTTTTCCTTATGCAAATAACCAGTCAGTTTTTGAATAAAATCCTGTTCATCAAGTCGAATGAGTTTAAGATTCTGATGTTCTTCATGCTTTAACAGATTAAAGCAAATAGTAGGCACCGATTTATCAAACAGATTAAGTTTATCGCTAAGTCGCAAAAACCGATCGATTACCAGACGCACAGGATTTCTTCCGCTCCAGTCGCGCACGGTGAGATTTGGATTGTCATGAGCAGCCGTCTTTGTGCCCACGAGCACAGCATCTTCTTCACTGCGCCACTTGTGAACCAGTTGTCTTGAAAATTCATTGCTGATCCACCGCGATTCATAATTACTATGCGCAACAAATCCATCGCTGGTCTGTGCCCACTTTAAAATAATATAAGGTCTTTGCTTTTCGTGAAAAGTGAAAAAACGTTTATTGAGTTCGCGTCCTTCTTTCTCCAATACACCGCTTACTACTTCGACACCTGCCTCACGCAACTTCCTCACACCCTCACCTGCTACCAAAGGATTCGTGTCCAGATTTGAAATCACAACTTTCTGCACCCCATGTTGAATCAGCAAATCGGAACACGGAGGTGTTTTTCCAAAATGCGAACAGGGTTCAAGACTAACATATACCGTGCTGCCTGGCAATTGATCCTTGTCGGCAACACTTGCCACAGCATTTACCTCGGCATGAGCCTCACCATATTTCCGATGCCAGCCTTCGCCAATCACTTCACCATCCTTCACAATCACACAACCTACCTGTGGATTTGGACTCACAGCTCCTATTCCCAGCCGTGCCAGATCGAAGGTGCGTTGAATCAATAGTTCATCAGGAGTCATATGGAATTTGTAACATTGCAAAGATCATTTTCACAATGACCAATTCCAAAGAACTTTTCAACGATCTCGTAAGCCGCATCACGCTGAAGGAGGATAAATCCGAAATTCAGAGTATTGTTTACTTGCTTCTGGAAAAAAAACTAAGACTGACCAAAACTGAAATACTGGCAGGAAAGGAAATTCCTATCGTTGAAAAAGCTGCTTTTGATACATCCATAACAAAAATAAATGAACATACTCCTGTTCAATATATTTTAGGTGAAGCTGAATTTTACGGGCGCACATTCAAAGTAAATTCTTCCGTATTGATTCCGCGGCCTGAAACAGAACTTCTTGTTAATGAAATTATATGCACATATCTAACGCCCGTATCAAACCCAATAAGAATTTTAGACATTGGAACAGGCAGTGGATGCATCGCTATAACCCTTGCTTTGGAAATTCCACGGGCCATTGTCCATGCCACCGACATCAGTAAGGAAGCAATAATCACCGCGATGCAAAATGCAGAAAGTATCAGTGCATCGGTACGCTTTCATGAACACGACATACTGAATGAAGAAATTTCGTCTGGCCCATTTGACCTTGTTGTGAGCAATCCTCCATATATATCTGAAAAAGAAAAAGCTGAGATGAAACAGAATGTACTGATGTATGAACCACACATTGCTTTGTTTGCTCCGGTAAACGATCCCTTAGCTTTTTATAAAGCGATTGCATCAAAGAGCAAAACCGTTCTTTCCCCTGGCGGATCTGTGTGGGTGGAAATCAATGAACATTTTGGAAATGAAGTAGCTGATATTTTCAAAGAGCAGGACTACCATTCCATTCGCATCATTAATGATCTTGATAACAAACAAAGAATAGTAACCGCCAGACGATGAACAAGTTTGTTGTTTTATTCCATAGCGCATACTTCCTGTTGAAAAAGTGAAATCAGAAAAGCTGATTGGTTTTATCGAATCACCAAAACACTAACTCAAGTCCTCTCCCACCCAAAACGGTTTGAAAGATTTCAAACTCACGATTCCATCTTTAACAGTGCGATAACTACCCGATGTGAATTCAGGAAATTCGGATTTCATTTCTTCTGGTGAAAGATACAGCGTTGTTCCGGCCGGAAACCATTTTTCAAAATGACCTTTCTTCATCCAGTTCCACAATTTGTTATCGACAAATGCTTCGATATCCAGATTAGAAAATGATTCTATTTTCTTCAGATCATCTTTAACAGACAACAAACAATTCACAGCTGCTGCTTTGGTGGCCGCGAGAAAATAAAAGGCCGTTTGTAACGGATCATCACCAGGATTGTATGAGATAAAACGAATTGGAGTTTGCTCCACCAGCTGATCTCTCCACCTTTCCATTTCCACGAGCGGTGTAATTACTACATCCACTTTAATGCCCCATGCAATCACGGTTTCAACTTCAGAAGACAGGACCACTACCACAGGCATCCATTCCAGCAATTCCTGAATTTTCTCAAATGAAATTGCGTGTGCATTGGCAATCAGCAAAGCAGGCTCCTGATTTTCGCGCACGATGTGATGACTTGACATTACTGTTCAAAGAAACAAACCGAACCACCTACCCAGGTCTTGTCTTTGTTGAATTTCACACCAATCATTTCACCCCGACTAAGTCGGGCAAGGTTGGTAATCAATTCAGGCCGGGCAGCTTCTTTATCCCACAAGAACAGTAAACGGATTTCAGTTTTCACCAAACCATCAGGCGCTTGTATCACCGGTTCATAATGAACCTTACGCTGCAGCAAAAAATTTTTACGCTCATGAAAAGGTATACTATGAATATCTTTTTCCTCTACATTGAAAATCACTCCGCTTCCGGAAAAGGAGAACAAAGGTTTCAATACATAATTTTCAAGATCTGGAGGAAAGGTTGTGTAGTCGCTTAAGAACTTGCATTCTGGTATCGCTTCACTATGTATAAAGGGCATGGTATATTTACTGATATAGAAAAACCAGTTGGGATGTCCCGCCCATTCTACATCCACATCTTCGGTTAAATGAAAATCTGTTTTCAGATCGGTCTTTGCTAGCAGTTCGTCAAAGATCACCCGGTTATAAATGCGATGCACGGGCACTTCAATTCCGTTCTTCTTATAAAATAGTTTTCTATCGCGAATGATGATATCACCAAGATGAACAGGTTCAATGCCGAGATGATGTTTCGTGACAAGAAAATCGATGGCCGTATTTTGTTTCATCGGATCGATCTCCAGCAAAATCACATTCTCCGGATCATGATTACCAACAATGGCCTTTTGCAAACGCTGCCAGTACTGTGCAGAACTTTCACCAAAATGAATATCGAGGTTTTCAGGAATCTGATAATGTTCCCTGAATTTACTTCCCAGAAAATCCTGATAGCCAAATAAAGATGGAAATCCCTGCATCTCTATCAGACGGGGAACCAGTTCTTTGCTGCCTTCCTCTGTACAGACAGCAAAATCCAACGCCAGAAATAATGTATGTTCATCATCATTAGGCACATGCAGATGAGCAGGCAATGCCCCCGCCATCAACGATTTGAAATCGGGTCGCACAATAAAGTCAATGATTTCATCAGCTGCCTTCAAAAGTTTTTTCTTAAACTCCTTACCAACAAAAACAGGACTCTCTGCTACGCGAAACGTGATCTTATAATTATACTGCTGATCGAGGTCATTCAGAAAATCATGGTACTTCTGTCTCTGAAAATTGCTGATTGAATAACTGGCGTGCTGAAGGGATCATAGCGCGAGGGAACTTAACCTATAACTGAGTGCCGTCATTAAAAAGCGAGGTACTACCGTAGAGTATGTAAGCATAATCTTATCGGGGTCATTGAGGTGGTCGAGCATCTCCCAGTATTTTTTCTCACCGTGTTTTTCAATCACAAGTTCCTTCTTATCCTCACGCAGCAGATACATGCGCATACCCACCGCATCCGCTTCGGGATGGAACTGAGTGCCTACAAAAGCTTCATCAAAACGGATGGCCATGATGGCTCTGTCTAAATCTACATGCGGACGATATTTCTCGATGCACAATATAGATCCTCCACCCGCTTCAATTTTTTCAACGTTTGCCTCGGTAAGCTGATAGTCGCGTGAATCCACTGCCCACATCGGATCGCCCAGTGAGCGGAACAACGGATCATGATGACCTTCGAATGTTTTGTGCACTGGCATCACGCCAAACGAAGTAGACTTTCGTTTCGATACATAACCATAGCCATAATACCTGCAAAAAATCTGGAAGCTATGACAAATCAGCAGTACATGTTTTTTATGATCTGGATGCTGCTGGTTGTACTCTCTGATATCATCCATCAACGCAAAGAAAACTCCTTCCCACAAACTTCCTTCACTATCCAACGGACTGCCTGGTCCACCAGAGGAAATGTACACATCGAAATTAAGATCAGGAACTTCAGCTTTCTGGCGCACATCAAAGACCTCATACTTTACTGTCATGTGACAATCTGCCTCAAATTCTTCGATGAGTTGTCGTATACCCCGCATGCCTTCATTCGCAACCCCTTCATACAGATCGAGAATGGCAATTTTTATTTGATTTTCTGAATCCAATATCTACTCTTTAAAATCCTTATTCACATCAACCGCAAAGCTAAACTCCTTGTACGGTTTCACTCAAAATATAATCCACTACATTCTCGAGACTTCCTGTTTCCTGAAAAACTGCCAGTTGTCTGTCGGCACCGGTGCCTTTTTCTAAAATCGTGTGAATATAATTGATCGCATTGCGGCTGCCAAGTTCGTCTACGACATCATCAATAAAATCAAGTAATTCAAGAATCAACACACGGGTATCCAGTTCTATCTGCTTGCCAAAATCGATCATCCTTCCATCGAGGCCATAGCGTGATGCACGCCATTTATTTTCATTGATCAGTGCGCGGGTGTACATGATAAAACTCATGTTCTGAAGTCTTAATTTATAAAGCTTCACTACCAGTGCCTGAAATACTGCCGTGATGGCAATGGTTTCTTCAATGCGCATAGGCACATCACAAATTCTGAATTCGATCGTATCAAAAAACGGATGTACGCGCACATCCCACCATATTTTCTTTGCATTGTCGATGCAATTGGTTTTGATGAGCAGGTTTACATAATTTTTAAAATCATCCCATCCATTGAAATGATCGGGTATACCTGTGCGCGGAAATTTATCAAACACTTTCGTGCGAAAAGATTTAAATCCTGTGTTGCGTCCTTCCCAGAAAGGTGAGTTGCACGAAAGCGCATACACATGAGGCAAAAAATAACGCACCGTATTTTGAATGTGGATCGCCATGTTTTTATCGGTAAGACCAACATGCACATGTAATCCAAAAATTAAATTAGAACGTGCCGCCTCCTGCATTTCCTGCACAATTTCATCATAGCGGGGATTGGGCGTAATCAACTGCTTGCTCCAGTGTGAAAATGGATGCGTGCCTGCTGCCCCGATTCGCAGATTTAATGAACCTGCTATTTCGGAAACCACTTTCCTTAATTCACGGATTTCCTCATACGCCTGCCCTACATCTTTGCAGATTCCTGTACCAACCTCCACCACCGCCTGATGCATTTCTGCCTTCACGCTGTCTTTGGTTATATGAGAAGCCAGCTCAACTATTTTCTGATCATGTGATGTTAACTCACGGGTATGCGGGTCAACCACCATGTACTCTTCTTCAACTCCCAGTGTAAACTTTTCCATAGACGATTATCTTTTGCAGGGAGATATTATTTCTTTGCCGGTTTTGGTTTAGTTGCTTTGGCCACAGGCTTCTTTGCTGCTTTTGCAGGTTTTGTTTCAACTCCGGCAGAAACCGCATTGGTTACAAACGTTCCCCAGGTAAGATTATCTTTGCCTGGTATTTGTTCCTGTGCCCTTTCAACGGCAATTCTGGCAGAGGTTTCTACTACCCAGTCAAAATTTTCCTGACCAACTGAATTCACATCTGCATCCGGTGCGGGATTACAAAAATCAATGGCATAAGGAACACCATCACGCACGGCCATTTCCACCGTATTGAAATCATAACCCAATGCATTACAAAGATCGAGTACATAGTCATGCACTTTCTTCAATAGTTTTTCAGATGCAGGACCTTTTGCGCTGTGATATCTCAGATGATGTGGATTGCGTGGCTCATATTGCATGATGCGTACATGCTTTCTGCCGAGGCAGTAACATCGGAAGTAGTCATCAAAAATAATTTCTTCCTGAAGCATCATCACCAGCTGATTGGTTTCGCTGTAGGCTTTGAAGAATTCATCCTGGTTATTAAGCTTATACACACTCTTCCAGCCACCACCGGCATGTGGTTTCATGTAGGCAGGCCAGCCGATGTGATCAAATATTTTTTCCCAGCTGAGAGGATATTTCAGATTGCTGAAAGAAGATTCACCTGTATCGGTAGGACGTTCATGCGAAGGAAGCAGTACCGTCTTTGGAACAGGCACTCCCAGTTTAACCGCCAATGCATTATTGAAGAATTTCTCATCGGCACTCCACCAGAACGGATTATTGATAACCGCGGTGCCAGAAATAGCCGCATTTTTAAGATAGGCCCGGTAGAATGGAACATCCTGCGAAATGCGGTCTATGATCACGGCATAATCCGTGGGGTCTCCTTGCTGCACCATGTCCACCAACACAGATTCAGCCTTGATATCGTTCAGGCCCATTTTGTTAATGCGTTCTACAAAAGCATCGGGGAAGGAGCGTTCCATGCCGTGCAGTATTCCTATCTTTTTCATATCACTGATTTTAGGTTTTATTCTTTATGTCAATAATTATATTCTGAAATTTTACAGACTCCGTCAGGTGAGGATTGTGGGCAGAATCAGCAAACCAATATAGTTTTTTTTCCTTGCAAACAACCTGTTGATAATAAGATTCTGCCAGTGAAAAGTGAGTTTGATAATCACGTTTGCCTATGAGAAAATAAACCGGGCACTTTAACTCCGGGGCAAATTCAGTAAAGTTGGTTTGAGATGCTTCGTTAAATAATGAAAGCCAGGTGGTCGCCCAATGATTTACTTTGGCACGGTCTGGCGTGGTGGTAGCCATCAGTTTACTCAGCCATTTTCTGTGATAAAACAACTGATCTCCGTTTTCGAAAGGAATTTCTACGCCACTGAGTTCTGCTTTCGCTTCAGCATTATTTTCCTTCACCGCTTTGTCCTGTAAAACTTTCAGTGACAATCGCTCGCTTTCCAGTTGGTTTATCATTGGGCTCAAGGCAAAGTAGCCTTTCAGCAGATCGGGTCTTTCGGCAGCTACGCGCAATCCCAAATAACCACCCCAGGAATGGCCGGTCAGGTAAATTTTTTTCTGCGAAAATTTCGAACAAAGCAGTTCTATCAGTTCGATGGCATCACTTACAAATAAAGAAACGGTTAATGGTTCTTCAGATTTATTGAGCGTACGGGTTTTTCCGCTTTCGCGCTGATCCCATTGAACGACAATAAAATGTTTCTTTAATTCTCCGGTAAAACGATCTGCATAACCCATCACGGAATTGCCCGGCCCGCCATGAAGAAAAAGTAAAACGGGTGAGTGATCATTGTCTCCCTGAAATGTGATCCATTGTTTTATACCGCCCACACGAACCGCTTCACTGCCATCTATCGTGCTACTTTTCGCGACTGGAGGCAGCAGCAGCAGGGTAAAGATCAACAAGAAGCGCAGAAACATGTTATCTGATCAAAGAAAGATAATGTGGAAACATTTGCTTCCACACAGGCCAGTCATGTTCCGCATCATGACGCACATCCAGCCAATGGTTGATTCCTTTATTTCGTAAAATTTCTGCCATGCGCTCATTCGCATTCCAGCACATATCTTTTGTGCCCGTGCCCAACACTACAAACATGTCGTGAAAGAAATCATTTTGTGCGCCTGGTAAAAAATCCATTGGGTTATTGAAGTACACATGATCATCATAATAACCATCTACCTGATCCCTGATATCAAAGGCTGCACCCATGTTGAAAACATACCTCACTACTTCAGGATGTTTGAAAGCAAAGTTCGTGGCGTGATATCCACCAAAACTACATCCGGCAGTTGCAACACGACCCACTCCGGTTTCGCGTTGCGCGAGTGGAACCAGTTCATGATACAACATCTGGTCATACCAATGGTGATTCCTCGCACGGTCGGCAGGATGAATGTGTCTATTGTACCAGCTCACTTCATCAATACCATCAACACAGTAAATTTTTACCAACCCTTCTTCCAGAAACCAGTTAACACTGTCGATGAGTTTAAAATCCTTGTTCTCATTGAAGTGCCCCATGGAAGTCGGGAACAAAATTACCGGGTATCCGCGTGTGCCGAATGAAAGCACTTCTATGTCGCGGTTGAGCCTGGGCGAATACCATTTATGATAATGTTCGTGTGCCATATCGATTCAATTTTATAAACCCCTATTTTTGCTTTCTAATTCATTGAAAAATCGGAATAAAGGGTGTTAAAACCCATTTATCCTTAAAAAAATTATTGTCCTTGCCACATTCCCATCATTATCACATCGAAAAACTGACCGACATTCACTCCAGGCTGCTTGGGAGAGATACCGTTGTGGACATTTTTCTGCCTTTTCAATATGAAAAAGCGAATAAACACTATCCATTGCTGATTTTAAATGATGGCCAGGACAGTGAGGCAATTAATCTGAAAAGCACCCTGGAAACACTCACGCATCACAAAGAAATCAAAGATGTGATTGTGGTGGCGGTACATGCCGGGGACCGGATGCATGAATATGGTGTTTCCACCAGGGAAGATTTTAAGGGCCGCGGATCTAAGGCAAAAGATTACAGTAAGTTCATTATGACCGAGTTGATTCCGTATCTGCACTATCGGTATTCCATCTCAAAACTGCCGGAAGAAAACAGTATTGCAGGCTTTTCGCTGGGCGGACTTTCTGCCGTGGATATTGCCTGGCACCACGCAGACTATTTCGGAAAAGTGGGCGCTTTCAGCGGATCATTCTGGTGGCGGAGGCGCGATGCAAAAAGTAAATTATATTCAGATCATTACGATCGCATTATGCATCAGGCTATACGAAGCGGAAAATTTAAACCGGGATTAAAATTCTGGTTTCAAACCGGACAAAAAGATGAGCAAAGCGATCGCAATAAAAACGGAGTAATCGATTCCATTGATGATACCCTGGATCTTATTGTTGAACTCACCAAAAAAGGATACCGGCCTTTTCATGATATTCAATACCTTGAACTGGAACACGGAGAACACAATCTTAAATCATGGGGAGAAGCCCTGCCACATTTTTTGAGATGGGCTTACCAGAAGAAATAATTTTAAAATGAATAAAGTAGACACCATCATTTTCGACTTAGGCGCAGTACTTATCGACTGGAACCCACGACATCTTTACAGAAAGATTTTTAAAACCGAAGAAGAGATCACCTGGTTTCTTGAAAACATCTGTACGCACGAGTGGAATGAAAAACAAGATGCGGGAAGATCCTTCGAAGAAGCTACCGAAGAATTACTTCAAAAATTTCCTGAACATGAGTTAGCCATACGCGCATGGTATGGCCGCTGGCAGGAAACCATGAATGGACCCATACAAGGAACGGTTGATATCTTAAAAGAAATCAGAGATTCAAAAAAATATCGTTTGTATGCGCTCACCAACTGGTCGGCACAAACATTTCCATGGGCACTGGAGCAATTTGAGTTTCTCCACTGGTTTGAAGGCATTGTGGTTTCAGGTCATGAGAAAACACGCAAGCCATTTCCTGAATTCTTTCAGATCTTGTTTGATCGCCACCAGGTAAATCCTGCCACCTCGTTGTTCATTGACGACAGCTTACGAAACATTGAAGGAGCACAAGCTGTTGGCTTGCCGGGAATTCATTATCAATCGCCAGAGCAACTGAAAGAAGAGCTTGGAAAGATGAAGGTCATTGAAGTGAAATGACCTTACGTTGTCATTTCTTATAATCGATCACGCACTTTTCTATAATATCACAGCATTCATGGATCTGTTCTTCGGTAATTACGAGCGGAGGCGCAAGTCGGATAATATTTCCGTGAGTTGGTTTTGCGAGCAATCCGTGTTCAGCAAACTTCAAACACAGGTTCCAGGCGGTTTCACTTGCTGGTGAATCATTGATAACAATCGCGTTGAGCAAACCTTTGCCACGCACCAGTGTGATCATATCTGATTTTTCTTTCAGTGCATTCATTCGCTGACGGAAAATAATTCCGAGTCGTTCAGCATTGTCGGCAAGGTTTTCATCTTTTATTACCTGCAAGGATGCGATGACAACAGCTGCTGCCAGTGGATTTCCTCCGAACGTTGAGCCATGTTCACCCGGGTGAATAACCAGCATGATTTCATCATCGGCCAGTACTACTGAAATCGGTAATACACCTCCCGACAGAGCTTTGCCTAAAATCAATAAATCAGGACGCACACCTTCATGATCAGAAGCCAGCATTTTACCTGTGCGCGCAATGCCCGTCTGAATTTCATCCATCATCAACAACACGTTATGCTTTTTGCATAATTCAGCCGCAGCTTTCAGATAGCCTTCTTTAGGAACATACACACCTGCTTCACCCTGAATCGGCTCAATCCAAAGGCCGCAAACATTCGGATTGCTCAATGCTTTTGAAAGCGCTTCTACATCATCATAGTCTACTATTTCAAAGCCCGGCATGAAGGGACCAAAGCCTTTGCGTGCTGATGGATCAGTCGAAGCAGAAATAATGGTGGTTGTTCTTCCGTGAAAATTTTTCTTCACGGCAACAATCACCGCTTCGTTATCTGGAATTCCTTTTTTTGTATAGCCCCACTTGCGGGCAAGCTTAATGGCTGTTTCATTCGCCTCGGCACCGCTGTTCATGAAAAGCGCTTTTTCATAACCGAATGTTTCGCAAACGTATTTTTCGGCTACTCCCAGTTTGTCGTTATAGAAGGCGCGCGAAGTGAGCGTGAGCTCTTTTGCCTGATCGATCAGTGCATTGATAATGCGTGGATGGCAATGCCCCTGATTAACGGCACTATAGGCCGAAAGAAAATCGAAGTAGCGCTTTCCCTCCACATCCCACAAAAACACACCTTCACCTTTGTTTAGTACAACCTCCAGCGGATGATAGTTATGTGCACCATACTTTTCCTCTAACGCAATTGCCTCCCGGCTTGATGTAATTGTGGCTACCATATTGTTGAAATTCAATGAGTTTCAAAGTTAATCATTCCGGCATAAAGCGCCTAAGAAATCACCTGTTGCCAGCAATTTGAAATGATCTAAATTTGCTGCTGATGGAAATTATACTGTTGATTATCGGATTGGTGGTGGGGACTGTGGCTGGATGGCTGATAACCAAGTTTAAAGCTTCGGCTGATGCTCAAATGGCGAACACGACACTCGCTGTGGAGCAGGAAAAAAACAGTACGCTGGAAAAACAATCTGCCGAACTCAATCAAAAACTGGAAGCAGAACGTGGCCGGGCCGAAGAGTTGAATCGTAAATTATCTGCCACCGAAGCGAACTACCGAAACCTGGAAGCAAAGCTGGACGACCGCCAGAAAGAATTTAAGGAATTGCAGGAAAAATTCTCCGCTGAGTTTGAAAACCTTGCCAATAAAATATTAGAAGATAAATCGAAAAAATTTACGGATCTCAACAATAGCACACTCACGAATTTGCTGAATCCCCTGAAAGAAAAAATTTCGGATTTTGAAAAAAAAGTAGAGGTCTCACACAAAGAAAGTATCGAGCGAAATTCTGCTTTGCGCGAACAGATCTCAAACCTGAAAGAATTGAATCAGCAGATCACCAAAGAAGCCGGTAATTTAACCCGCGCATTAAAAGGTGATACGAAAGCTCAAGGCAACTGGGGAGAATATATCCTGGAGAGCATTCTCGAAAAATCTGGTCTGGCCAAAGGGCGTGAATACCTGGTGCAGGAATCCATCACCACAGAAGATGGAAAAAGACTGCAACCGGACGTTGTTATAAAACTTCCCGACAATAAACATCTCATCATCGACTCGAAGGTGAGTTTGATTGCCTACGACCGTTATGTAAATGCCGAAGATGAAGAAAGAGCTGCACACCTGAAGCAACACATTCAATCAATGCGCCAGCACATCAAAGGATTGAGCGATAAAAATTACCAGACCTTATACAGCATCGGTAACCTGGACTTTGTGCTGTTGTTTGTGCCTATCGAACCTGCCTTCAGCACAGCTGCGCAATTCGACAGGGAGATTTTTTCCGATGCGTTTGAAAAAAATATTGTGATTGTAAGTCCTTCCACACTTATTGCAACCTTGCGCACCATCGCCAGCATCTGGAAACAGGAGTATCAGAATAAAAATACCATTGAAATAGCACGGCAGGCAACTGCATTGTATGAAAAGTTCAAAGGATTTTCTGATGACCTTATCGAACTGGGCAACCAGCTGAGAAGAACACAAAACTCGTATGAAGGTGCCATGAATAAACTATCTACTGGCTCTGGTAATCTGGTGAGAAGAGTAGAAGAATTTAAAAAACTGGGCATTCAACCCTCTAAAAATATTGACCAGCGGTTGATCGACCGGTCAGCTGATGAACCCGAACTATTTGACAATTAAAACTAATAACTAACTACCTATGAAAAATTTAATTTTTGCTCTCGCTGCCCTGATCATTGTTTCATGCACATCAACCAAAACCACCACAGTCGTCATCACGCCAGCAGGCAACTGGGATTATGTTATCACCGGCACCCCTGAGGGAGATTTTAGTGGTGTGATGAGCATTGTCTCTGAGAATGCACTTTACTCAGCAAAAATGACGGCAAGTGGAAGCGAAATCACGATCTATAAGTTTTCCTGGGATGAACCTTCCAAAAAAGTAGGAGGTGAATTTAATTACTCCAACTATACCGTTTTATTTGATGCCGCCCTCGCGGGTGAAGAGATGATAGGCACAATGTCTGTGGAAGGCATGAGTTTCCCTTTCAAGGCAACGCGCAAGCAATAATAAATTCATGAAGCTTACCTCCGAAAATAAATTGAAGAAACTCATTGTAGTGGGCGACCGTGTGTTGATTCGTCCTGCGAAAGAATCGGAGAAAACCGAAAGTGGATTATACCTGCCCCCCGGTGTGCAGGAGAAAGAAAAAATTCAGAAGGGTTTTGTGATTAAAGCCGGCCCGGGCTATCCCTTGCCCATGCCTGCCGATGAAGACGATCTGTGGAAAGGCAAGGAAGATCCGATAAAATATTTACCGTTGCAGGCTAAGGAAGGCGACCTCGCAATATTTTTACAAAGAGGTGCCATTGAGGTAATGTATGAAGGTGAGAAATACTTCATTGTACCTCAGGCCTCTATCCTTATGCTGGAACGCGAAGAAGAGCTATAGATCTCGGGCGGCTGACAAGATTGAATATTCAGACGCCTTTTTAAAATTAAATAATGGCCGGATTATCCTTTGATGTGCTTCGTGTAGGAAAAAAATATCGCCTTGTCAATTTTGGCGATACGTATGAATTTGAAATTGAGCGGATTCTCACCAACGGTGACTTTAAAGTAAAAGATCTCCTTACACTCGAGCGTTATATGCTCAAGGATACTATCAAGTTTGGGAAAGGAAAAGATTTTGAGATTCGTGATCTGGAGTAAACTACATTTCAATTAGAATCCGGTTTCGTTTGCGGGTGCCAAAATACATCTGATTGCACTTGCTCACCGTAAGAAACATTCGCCACAGGTAAAATTATTTTAACAAACCTACAGGATAGCTTCAATCTGAAGACAATTTTCAATAGATTTAAATGGTAAATTTATTTTTAAAAAATTCATTATGGCCAATCCCCTTAATCGCAGACAATTTCTTCAGGCCGGTGCAGTAGCCGGAGTTGCTTCACTATTTACACCATCCTCATTGCAGGCAAAAAGCATTGACGAGATAGCTGATTCCGATATCGGAAAATCAAAATGGGATCTGGATAGTCCTGCGCTTTGCGTTGATCTTGACAAGATGGAGCAGAACATTAAAAAGGTACACACACGTTTGAAAGATACCCCGGTAAAAGTCCGACCTCATATTAAGACCCATAAATGTCCTGCGATTGCAAAAATGCAATTAGCGGCAGGAGCCATCGGTGTTAGTGCAGCAAAACTTGGCGAAGTCGAAGTGATGCTGAATAATGGCATAGAGAATGTGTTGATGACCGGAGTTAATGTGACTGCGCCTAAGATCAATAGGGCAATGGCCTTACGGAAAAAATACAAAGGGTTCATTCAGGCAATTGACAATCCCCAGAATGCGAAGGACATGCAGGATGCTGCCAAAGCGGCTGGTATCGTTGCCGATGTTGTCATGGATATAAATGTGATACAAAGATCAGGCGTTCTTCCTGGTGCACCCGCAATTGCCCTGGCACAAATGATCGATAAAATGCCGAATCTTAAATTCAGGGGTATACTTGCCTATGATGGCATTGCTACCCATGTTGTTGGATTCAAGGCAAGGAAAGAATTTAACTCAAAAAATCTGGAACCGGTAGTAGAAACCTATGATAAGTTGAAAGCTTCCGGCCTGAATCTGGAAATATTCAGTGGGGGCAGCACCGGAACCTATGATATGATGCAGGACATTCCAGGGTTTACAGATGTTCAGGTGGGCAGCTATGTGTTTATGGACCGCCAGTACATTGAAATCGGTGGTGAAAAAAATGAAAAAGTGTTCGATGATTTTGCTCCTTCCCTCACGGTGCTGGCCACCATTATCAACATGAGTTATCCGAAGCGCATCATCACTGACTCAGGAGCAAAAGCCTTTACACTAAACCAACCCCCTGCCATCGTTATTGGCGAGCCCGACTTTGTATATAATGCCGGTTCCGATGAATACGGAACTATTACGTTTGAAAAAGCGAACAAATCCTATAAAATAGGAGACAAACTGGAGATGATCGTTCCGCATTGCGATCCCATCGTGAATGAATACGATTTTATTTATGGCATCCGCAAAGACAAAGTAGAATCTATTCTGCCAATACTGGCGAGGGGAAAGGGTCAATAAGATTTCAATTAGATACCATCATCTACAGGCGTCCTTCCACAGACGCCTGTTTTTTTTGTGATGGTCATTATCCCGAAATCCTTAAAGTGAAGTCTGCCAACTTTACTTTATCTTTTATTCTTATAGATTCTCACTGCGGTATACGGTGAAGTCGTTTTATATTTCAAAATACCTGGCTCCGCCACAGCCGTTTCAGCAATCCGCATATTCCAGGTGTCAATTACATCCATCTGGTAATGCCCATCACCAGGAAGTTTTAATTCAATCGTCTGTCCGGCATCAGCAACATATGCCAGATAATATTCTCCGGCTTTTGAAAATATGTATATGTTGTTATTCAGGTTTTTTGGATCGCCCTGATCGTTCATTTCAGGCGTCATCTCATTAAAAGGTGCTTGCTCAATAATCGATTTGAAATACTCAATCTTCTCAGGACTTTTTCCAGGCAGTGTTCCTCCCTTTGCCCACCATCGCACTTCGGTTGAATCATCGGCATCGTTGCGAAACGTATCACCATGTGTTCCATAGCCACCGCTCAAAGCAGCCATCCAGAAATAACTGGTCATCTCCTCTGCACTTAAATTTCCCCAGCCGCTTGACACGTCTCCTTCATATCTCATTTCATCGAAGAGTAATGGCTTATTGTATTGTTCCCTCCATCGGATAGCATTATAAAACAAGGCGGTCTGAGCGCTTACATGGGTAACCCATGGCCTTGTGTGATCAAAGAAATGATCTTCGGTATCATACCAGTTATGAATGCCGCGCAATCGCTGATGCGGATCCTCTTTTTGCAATAATGATCCAATCCCTTCCCAGTCGATAGAGTCTTTAATTTCCGGCACATCCCATTCATTTGCCAGCGACCACCACACATTGCGGTATGCAGACAACCGTGCAATCATATATCGCACATATTTCTCATTCATCTCCTTACCCATTTTGCTGTAGCCCCACCGGTCATACGGATGAAATAAAATCACATCGGCCTGAATCCCAAGCTTCAGAAGTTGCTCCACCCGTTTATCAAAATTCTGAAAGAATTCATAACTCGGTTGAGAGAAATCATTCACCTCACCTTCGCGCTGGAATGGATACATCCACGGTTCAGTTTCATTTCCATAGACATATGATTTTGGAAAAACACACATCCTGATTTTATTAAAAGGCGACTTCCGCAAGCGTCTCCAGTGTTTTTTCCTGAATACTTTGCTTCACGCTGGTCCACTGATAAGCGGTTGTGCCCACGGCAAAATATGGAGTGCCATCAGCATATTGCAGATTCCAGGTATTAACAATGTTTACAGGACCATGATTTTTCCCCGTTGGTGCAACACAACTGAACTTTCCCTTTTTCTCTGAGAGCCCGGCACTATTACTTACCGTTTCATAGTTCCATGTACCCTGCGTGGGTGGAGAAAAACGAATGCGATAAATTCCGTTGCCATCATAAAAACCAGGCACAGAGATACGTTCGTCTTTGTTTTCGAAAACAGCGGAGAGTTCAACCTCCATAAAAGGATTGTCAGTGGATGGACCATTTAATACCACTTCATAAACATCCCATTGTTCTATCTTGACTTCTCCCTTTTGTTCATTACATCCAGCAAAAATGATGGCGGTCAACACAAATAAATAAATCAATCTGCTCATAAATATTTTTTTAGTTTAGGGGATGTCAACCTTTGCAATTACATGCTCTGCAGCCTTTCCCGTATTATATAAATTTATGAAACCCATATGTAACTACCATCACGCCTGAGGACTTCACTGGTATGCAGAACGAACTGATCAGTAAGAAATTTACTAAAAAATTCCTCACCTCTCACTGATATTTTTAAACGTAAAGTATTTGTATACAAATAGTGTTTGTACAAACTATCTTGCATAAAATATAATTCGCATGAGTCATCTGTTCTTCCGCTTTACTTTATTTAGTTTTTCAATATTGTTTTCACTCGTTGTCGTTGCGCAGTCTTCTAAAAATGATCATCCCAATATTGTACTGATCTATACCGATGATGTTGGTTATGGTGATGTTGGCTGCTATGGCTCAACAACTATTGCTACACCTAACATAGATAAACTTGCTGCCGTTGGTGTTCGTTTTACAAACGCACATGCTACTTCGGCTACCTGCACACCTTCAAGATTCTCTCTGCTCACAGGCCGATATGCATGGAGAAAGCGGGGAACAGGAATTGCCCCCGGAAATGCATCACTGATTATTCCGACCAACATTGGAACTTTACCAGCAATGCTTCAGGGAGCTGGCTATACCACTGCTGTGGTAGGTAAATGGCATCTGGGTTTAGGCGGAGAAAATGGTCCGCAATGGAATGACGATATAAAACCAGGGCCACTGGAAATCGGATTCAATTACTCTTTTATTATTCCTGCCACCGGTGACAGGGTTCCTTGTGTCTATGTAGAAAATCATCGCATTGTTGATCTTGATCCAACCGATCCCATCACCGTGAGTTATGGAGAACCTGTTCATGCACAAGATCCGACAGGAAAAAAGAATCCTGAACTTCTGAAAATGCATCCTTCTCATGGCCACAATCAAACCATCGTGAATGGTGTGAGTCGCATCGGTTATATGTCCGGAGGCAAGGCTGCACTATGGAGAGACGAAGACATGGCGGATGTGATAACCGGCAAGGCCATCCATTTTATTGAACAGAATAAAAGCAACCGGTTTTTTCTTTATTTCTCCACACATGACATTCATGTTCCACGAATGCCGCATGAACGATTTGAAGGCAAATCAGGAATGGGCCCGAGAGGTGATGTAATGATTCAGCTCGACAGGACCGTAGGGCAAATAATGGAAGTGTTGAAAAAGAATAACCTGCTGGAAAATACATTGATCATTTTTACAAGTGACAACGGACCTGTTATCGATGACGGCTACCATGATCAGGCCGTAGAAAAACTTGGCAACCACAAAGCAGCTGGTCCGCTGCGCGGTGGAAAATACAGTGCCTTTGAAGCGGGTACGAGGGTTCCTTTTATTGTCTCATGGAAAGGTAACGTTGCTGAAGGAAAAGTTTCGAAAGCACTCATCAGCCAGATTGATTTATATGCATCGCTTGCCACGTTGACAGGACAATCCATCGCCACAGGTGATGCTCCCGACAGTCAGGATTTTATGAATACGATACTTCACAAATCCGGCAAGTCCAGGGAATTTGTGATTGAGCAATCGGTTGGTTCAACGCTATCGGTAATTCAAAAAGAATGGAAATATATTGAGCCTTCTGATGGCCCTAAAAAAATTATTGAAACCAATACGGAGCTGGGCAACGACAGCATGCCACAGTTATATAACTTAAAAGAAGACATCGGAGAAACGAACAACCGGGCAACAGAATTTCCAGAGAAGGTAAAAGCGCTGGAAGAACTGCTTAAGAAAATAAAAGACAAGCCGTGATCTGATTCATTTTCCATTAATCTATTGCGACTTAATCTGTACTTCCATTTGTTTCTGATTCCTGATGATCATCAGCCGGACGCTTCCATGCCAGAGGTTTTCCTGGTAACTCGATAGCAGTGCGGATATAGTATTCACTTTTACACCCTCTGCTTCTACAATAACATCTCCTTCCCTGAATCCTGACTTTGCCAGCGTGCCATCCTGCTTCACATTCAATACAACAATACCTGTCATAATATGTAAGCCGAATGCAGATTGCTCTTCAGGGGTTTCAATATTTTTAAGCGTTGCTCCCAGCCATTCTCTCGTACTTTTCTTTACGGCATAAAAGGATGGAATATTCAATTCAGGAATGTCCGGTTGCTTTGCTATGGCTTTTAAACTGGCTTGTTGAACGCCAAACTTATCCATCGGGAAATTTTTGAATCCTAACCGTAGTGCCGATGAATTTTCTTTCACGGTGAAATCTCCTTTTTCCGCATTGGTAAACAACGGATCACCATAAAGACTGTTCGCATCGGTGTTGTTCGCATGAGCTAACGCAAGTGAAACAGAATCAGGAAACAGGTTGAAATCCACCGACTTGCCCCAACCCTTAAGTCCTATTGGAAAATGTTTTGTCATCATGATATTTCTGGTAAAAATATCTTCACTGTTTGAAAACCAGACATGAGGATGGAATCCGTTGTTTACCATGATATTGTTTTCAACTACCCTGTAAAATCCTTCACGGAGTTTGATGCCTCCGTTCAGGCTCAGGTTGTTGTAGATATGATAGTTAGAGGAGCCATCATCAAGGTCGATATCCCATCCATGATCACAACGAAAGCGGTTGTTGCGGATGATGGTCGTGTGTATGGCATCCCAGTAAGGCATCTTTGGATTCGCATGTACTAAACTGTCTATGGTATTCCAGTTCGGATGCCAGAAGCGATCGCGACCCCATGAGTTGAAAGAGCCGTGATCGCCTGTTTCCAGTACCGTATTAAACACATCATTGTATTCAATAATATGGCCACCCCACGTGCCTTCGCTCACATTGATTCCTGCACGGGGCACATCATAAATGCTGTTGTTCTTTACATGAATTTTCATCGCCATCGAAATCTCTACACCTGCTACTTGTTTTTCGATAAGTCCGATTTTATAAATCAGGTTGTCTTCCACCTTACAACCGGCATGGATATAAATTATTCGCAGGACCTCGCACCGTGTCCAGCTTTTCTGCAGAAACAAACTCATTGTACTGAAAGGAAGGTGATCGCACTGAGGTAGAATCGCCCACAAAACAAATGGCCGATGCACCGCAATGGTGAATGTGGTTGCCGGTTATTTCAATGTTGCGGTTATATCCATTGGCAAAAATTACATTGCCCCCGAGATTGGTAAATTCACAATTGGTAACTGAACAGTTTTCTGTGCCGTCAAGTAATATGGCACCACCGCGATAAATAGTCCAGTCGCTGCGCAACAGCTGATGGTATTGTTCCATAAACGTTGGCATGGCATGTTGAAAATTAATGCCATCAATGTGTATGTTTTTCACCGGGTTCTGCTCATCCCCTTTTAGTTCGATAAGGTTTTTTAAAATACTTACCTCTGTCATGGCTGTGCGTATGTCTGTGTTCTCATCTTTCCAGACATACAGCTTGCTATTCTCTTTATCAAAATACCATTCTTTTTCAGTGTCCAGTTCTTCGAAGATGTTTTCTACCATCCGGTATTTTGGATGCATGGCAGAAGGCCGGTTATTCTGATGACCACCAATCAGCTTAAGTTCTCCGCTTTCGTCAACACCAGTGATTTCATATTGAAAACCACCCCAGAGCCCCATGTGCATGGCATGTACAAAACCTCCTTTAGGATTTTTCCAGGTAGCCACCCGTTCTTTTGAAATGGCATCTTCAGCATGGCCTTGCAATAAGCCACCGCTCTCATCAAAGTTGGGATACCTTGCCAGGATTTGCTTTTCTCCATTGATGAACAACTGAGTAAAATCAATTTCCTCTTTAATGTCGGTAACCCAGATGTTTTCATTGAAGGCTTCCCAGTTTGCCTCAATAACTTTCGAGCCTTTCACCGTTACCTTATCCACACCTTCGCCAATCAGTGAGAGGTTATTCAGATCGGGTGTTATTACCAGCGGCCGTGACAGATGATAATCGCCCTTGAGTAAATGAATGGTTATCAATTTATTACTGCTCTCCCTTATCGCGGCAGCTTTTTCAAACGCTGCCTCAACTGTTTGTACCGGCATTTCTTCTGACCCGGCATTGTTATCACTCCCGTGAGGGCTTACAAAAATATCCGTACTTTTTGTGCTGCAACTTATAATCGTAACGGTTATTAATAATTGAATCAGAATACGCGCTGTTTCTTTTCTATTCATTGAGATCTGAATTTTATTAAGATGCTGGATAAAGCTTTTAATTATTGACGACCTGGATTTTCGAAGCGTGTCACGATCGCACGTTGACGAACGTAATCAAGAAGACAAAATTTAAAATTTACGCTTCACCTGTAAGCGTAGTTTAAAGTTATAGTTTTTACACTGAGCTGGAAAAGTAACAACGCTGACCACCTGTAAATTTTATGATGCCTCAAATTTCACCATAGATTTTTCGAGATCCTTTATTCGATCGATTTCCAATGTGTATAAATATTTATCTTTCTCTTGAGATGTTTTAGAGTCCGATATCTTCAAATCATCTGAACTGAATGTTAACCTTCTTTCGGATTCGATTTTGACGGTTAGCTGATTATCACTGAGTTGATCTTTCAGTTTATTTGTTTCCATGAAATCAATCTCCATTTCACCTTCACGAATCTGCACTTTCGTACAAACATGATGTACAAGCTGATTTCTAAATGATGAAGAATTCCTGGCCAGTAGTGTTTCAGGTTTTTCATTATATGGCTTCAGAAGTTTCACCCAGGCTTCTACAATTTCTGAATTGCGAGCTGGGTCTGCATGCAGTAAGTTTGGCCAATGTAAACCGCATGTGGGCCCAGTGAGTACTCCATCAGGTTTTTCACCAAAAACATTCCAGTCATGCAAATCTTCTCCCCGATCGACAGTAATTACACCAGCATCAATCCCAAATAATCCGAACTGAGCACCTTCGGCATTATACATATTATTAAAAGGTGTATTGATATAATTAATCCCTCGTTTCTTTATTACTCCTGCCATACTGATTGTATGCTCACCCGTCAAACCAAAACCATGTAAAAAAGCGGTAGGCACAAATGAAGTTGGAAAAGGACCTAATTGATTTTGATCCAGTAATTTTCCAAAATAATCAAGGTGAAGTTCAACCTGATCCAGGGGGCGCATTTTCCCAGCACTGTCTGCCCATTCTGCCCTGGTAAAATTTTCATCTTGCCAATATTCATGCCCCACCCCGTGCATGGTTAACTCATAATGATTTTGATTATTCCTTATAATATCTGCTGCTTCATCCAGCCAGGCTCCCACCCATTTACTGTTATCCCATTTCTCTCGCATCCAGGTGCTGGTAGGAAGATTTCGCAAAATATTTTCCCTGTCCCATTCACAAAGAATGGTTGCTGCCTGAGGTCGCACGCCCAGTTTTATTCCCAGGTCTACGATCGCCTGATAATCTGCCGGAACATGATTTCTACTTATACCCGTGCGGTAAGGTTGCTGTCGTTTATTACCGTCTTCACCTGACCACCAGCCAACATCATCAATAACGATCTGAATGGGCATAGGTATTGTCACATTCAATTCATCATTACGAACGGGCCTCCTTCCATCACATGCAACAAAATTTGAAGCTGCAAGTCCGGCACCTATCATGGCAGATTTTTTTGTGAATTCCCGTCTGTTCATTTTTTGCATCTGAATCTCTTTTAATTTGTGATTACCAGTTCTGAAGTCCTAATATCCGCAATGCATTTTTTGAATAGATCTTATCAACTACTTCAGCTGGCAGTTTTAGTCCCTTCAGCACTCCAAAATTAATTAAGTTGATCTTCTCATCCGTTACAAAGAATTTCCATTCACTAACCCATCGGTCATGAATGTTTTTTTTGAATTCTTCAGAATTAGCTGAAGCATTGATCGAACTGTCCGTTCCATAGATAAGTCTGTCCTGATATTTAATAAAAAACTCCCTGGTCTTTTTTCGGTTATTAAATGTATGAAGTTCCAAATTGGGCATACGCGTTAAATCCACATGCATGTTCGGAAACTTGTCCAAGCGCATTGCCAGCTCGTCAAGACTCCATTCAAGGCTACCGAGGTGCGCACCCATAAAAATTAAATCCGGGTGCTTCTCAAGCATATGGTCTCTGGCATCTATCTGATCCTGATAAGATGGGTACTCCGGATGCAGATACATGTGATAGGCAGGATGCGATCCATAATAACCTTGATTAAAGATCATCTCCTCCAGGGGCAACCAGCATTCCTTTGGTTCACCGTTATGACCCAGTAAGGGTATATGATTCGTTTCAAGATAATCCAGAATGGGATCAAGCCGGAAATCATCGACCATCACAAATTTTCCATTCTTATCCCTCAGATCCATGCCGATGTTTTTCCAGATCTTAACGGCTATCGCACCATCCGAAAAAGATTTCTTCAACTCTGTTATTGCGTTCTCACTCCAGTCATCATTGTCCCAGTCTTTTACCGAAAAGGTAGTAGCAACAGCCATACTTTTTGAAAAGTTCTTCAAATGAAGCATGGCAATTTTTTGCTGCTCATCCATGGGTAATCCAAATGGCCGGTCATCAACAATATCCAGAAATTGAAAATTATCAGCCTGTGCCTGCTCTATAAAAGAAATATCTTCCGTGTTGATATGAATATGAATGTCAAACTTTTTAACAGACGCGAAATCCTCAACACCGTAATATTGCTCCTGGTGATTATTAACCCCTTTATCTTCAACCTCGGATTCATGTACAGGAATGAATGCCATTATGAAAACCAGCAACATCGGAAGGAAGAGTAATTTGATCTTTTTCATTTATTGATTTTATCAGTTACTACTAAGCTGTAAATATAAAATCATATTTGCTGTAGCCATCGTGATCATTGCATTATGATTTAACAGTTAATCGAAGCTTCCATGAATTGAACACTACGTTGGTACATATGACGTGCAGGGCTTTTGAAACACGTCACTGTCCCAGGTTGATATACTAAATTAATTTATTACACATAAATGGCAACACCAAACCCCTGCATGGCATATGTATTTTGTTGTGTGTCGTTTTATCATTGTCGTCTCTTATTAAAGTTTTCCAACATTGTCTTGAAAACTGTTTGTCAGATAACTCAGTTGCCAGTTTGTAATACGTCTCAGCTTCTTTAATGTAATCTCGAGCAGAAATTTCCAAGTAGAATCCAGCTATCAATGCATAAGTGGCTTTTTGAGGCGCGCAGGAAAATGGAAAATCAAATGTGCTTGAAGGAAACTTTCTAAGGATTGTGAAATCTGACACGTTGTTCGAGTTAATGTCCTTTATCTGAAGCAGAAGAACCTTGTCCTTGTCAATCAATGCATTTATTTCTTCTTTATCTATTTTCAGTTCATTAGTCGTGGAACTGTAAGTTTTTATGTTTTCGTCAAACAAGTTCTTCACTTCAACCTCATAGTTATTTGAATTTGTCGATTGCCACGTTATGCATAAATCATTGGAGAAAACAATTTCACTTGTCTTAAATTTTGGAGGGTAGATTATCTCCAAGTCAAAATTGCAATCATGGCATGCTCCTGTAGATGATAATTTGTATTTTCGTCCCTGTTTGCCGTCAGTGATGAATAGGTATTCAATGTTGGGCCTTCTTAAATATGAATATTTTTCTTTTTTCTTGCCTCGTTTTAATAAGTCAAACTGAGTTTGAATTTTTTTTATATTAATTGTCGTATCGCCTTCAAATTCGATTGGATAGCCAAAGTAATGTATCATTGATAGGAATCCACCTTGTCGGATGGTCAGTACTTCATTAACTGAAATCAGTTGAAGATTATTAACTTCTTGTCCTTCATTATTCTGAACATTCTCCGCATAAACCACCTGAAACGGTAAGTTTTTGTCGTCATACGGCTTTTGTCCCAATGTCTCGATAAGTTGTCCTAGAAATAAAATTGTTATAAGTAGTCTCATGTCGTCAGATAAAATGCCACACAACTCTCAAATATCACCAATTGCTAATATTTCTATTACACACAAACTCACTTCTTCATCTCCCCAATCCACTTCCTCACCAGCTCCACGCCTTCTTCGTGTGTGGTGGAGCGGCCCAGCTCGGGCATCATAATGCCGGGGTGAACAGATTCAATCCTGAATTGTAAAATAGATTCATCGGGTTTGCCGGGTACGATATCATACAGCAATCCACCAGAGCCTTTGCCCGCGGCCACTGGTGCTTTGCCAACTCCGAGTCTGGCAAGGTCCTTCTCATTTGCCAGCAAATGCAGGCCACTGTTTTTCGCAGGACCATCCGCGCGGTGGCAATGAGCACAATTGATCTCCAGCCATGCACGGGCACGCTCATCAATGGAAACAGACTGATCATCATACGAAACCAGATGGGCAACCTGAGCGAGTGAAGGCATGCCATCCATCACATTCAACTCCTGCCAGTGCACGAGCTGATTCTTCTTGCCTTCCTTGATAATGATAGTCGCCATTCAATTGCCTTGCCGATGGACCGATCGGCATTACGGCATCGCCTTTCAGATGGCAGCCCTTGCACTGATTCATGTTGGGCACAGAATATTTTATGTTCCGCACCGCGCCATCATAGTGTGTCCAGGTAACATCCAGGTTTTTTCCGGCCACATTTAAATAGGCTTCTGTTTGTTCATCGTTCCAGATGTAGGGCAACGCTTTCCAGGTTCCGGCTTCATTGATGAGTAAGCGTGTTTCAAGTATGCGGATGTTCTCTGTCTGGCTTTCTGAAGTCGGCAGGATAATAGAAGTTTTTTATCAACACGGTTCCGTCAGGAAAGTCCATCACTTCATCTGCTGAATAATTTACTTTACTGCCTTTCGGGATTTTTACAAATCGCTGCTTGAAGGCATAATCCGTAAACAATGATGAGTTCAGCGCATAGGGTATTACTCCTTCCGCTGGCGAAAGATTTTTCAACTCGCCTGTAAAAAATCCATAGTCAGATAATTTCTCCTTCCCTACCGATGATAAATCGATGGCTATTTCCTTTTCGGGAAGAACTACTACTTCCTGCTTTTTGCTCTGGCAGGAAATAAAAGCGAGAAAAATAACTGCTGAACCAATAGCGATAACAACCTTCATCACATTCCGATTTTCTTTCCTTCACAATCAAACTGCTTCGCTCCTTTTGTAAGATTTTTAAAATCATTGGCGGCATCCAGATTTATCAGCGTGATGTCATCCCCTTCCTGAATACACAACTCAGGATTTGAACGTGCCGGATCAGGAATGCCATCATAAACAATGTCGGGCGGATTCATGAATGATTTCATCAGGAAAAGTTTTCCAAAATCATTGCTGAGCGTAGGAAACCAATAACTGTTTTCGAAAGTGTTGTTATGAATATATACCTGGAATGGATACGGATTGTATAGTGAATCTGCCTGATAACTGTTATTGACGGTCTGCACACCACCGATCGCATTTTCGCTTTCCACTTCACCTTCGTTCATGCGCAGCCACCAGATCATAACTGATAATGCCAATGCCGATCGTTTTGTTGTCAATGATTTTATTCTCCGTCAACTCCAGAGAGTTCGTAGCGAGAATCATAAAACCCGTGCCCGGAGCAATACCTGCCACGATGTTTCCTTTGGCTGCAAAATTTTCGTGATTATTGTCATGCACATGGTTGCGATACACTTTTGTGGTGTGACCATATTGCGTGAGGCCAGGAAGATCAAAGACTAAAATGCCACCGGTGTTTTCCCAGGCTTCGTTATCATAAATCTCAACCCACCGCGAATTTTCACTTTCAATGCCCGCTACATTCCAGTAGGCTTTGCTGTTGCGGATAATTACGGAGTCGGACTGGCCTACATAAATGCCTGCATCGGATGAACCCATGGCAATGCATTCATCAATCAACACATTTTTGCATAACACCGGATAAAGTGCATAGGCACCATTTTCAGTTTTGGGGCCATCGGCCCATACGGAACGAATGCGTCTAAACGTAATTCCTCTTACCTCACTTACTTTAAGATTATCACCTTTGGCATCTTCAATTGAAAAATCTTCCAGCACAATATTGCTGCCGTTGCTGATGAGTAACCCTTGCGCACCTTCTGTTTGGTTTTTAAAAGACAGTCTGGTTTTATCCATGCCCTTTCCTTTAATGATAACATTCGATTTGCCATCCATGGCCAGGCTCTTTGTGAACATGTAATTTCCTTCTGGCAGTTCGATGGTGCCACCGTCAGCCACGGTAATCAACTGGGTTTGCAAACTTTGCTCAATACTTTGCCAGACTACCGGTTCTGATTCCTGACTGGAGCAGGCAAAAAATAAAACCGTAACAGTAAATAAGACGAGATATTTCATAGTCGTAAATTTCATTTTAAAGGTAAAATTATTTCGCTGACGGAGTACAACTTCGTGTTTTCTTTGTGCCTTGGTGGTGCAAAAGAGTAATACTTACTTTGAACCACAAAGACACGAAGGCACAAAGTTACACGAAGCTCAAAGAATAGAATGAGGTTTCAGATTGCAGAAGGAGCAGGTTTACCAGGTATGGTCCTTTGTGCCCCTTGGTGCCTTTGAGCCTTAGTGGTTCCCCAATGATTCTGACCACATGTCACAAGCTAGCTAAGTTTCACAAAGAGAAATAGACCCCTGTGTTATAATTTTACCAATTGAACAAGCATTCATTGTCATTGGTCTATTTCCATTACCTCCTTACAAAACAAAGGGAGCCTCCTCTTACAAGAGACTCCCTGAGAATGATGTGTAGTTGCTGTTATGGTTTCTTTTCAGGTGTTATTTTCTTTTCAGGTGCTTCGCTCTTGCCTTCCGGATTGTCTGCACCTTTTAAATAGGTTGGCAAGTTAAGACCCGCCATGTTAAATAAGTCATTCAGTGGCGGCACGGTTTTCATCATGCCGGAAACAAAGTTGGCCGTGGATGAATTACCGTTATCGCCTTGGCCGTTTCCGGAATCCCAAACGGTGATCTTATCAATTTTAATATTCTTAACAGCCTCCACTTGAGTGCGCACTAATTCCGGAAGCTTCTCGATAAGCAACAGCTGGAACGCTTTATTTGGATCACCACCGGCCGCTTCTACCACTTGCTTATATCCTTCTGCCTGCTTCGTCAATATCTCAAACAGACCCTTTGCTTCCGCTTCCATTTTTGCGAAGATAGCATCCGCCTCTCCCTTTGCATTTTCCCTGATTGTTTCTGCCGCAGCTTGTGCTTCAATGATCGCTCGCTGTTTCGCGATCTCTGCGGGTATCACAATGTTGGCAATTTGTGTGGAGCGCTCTCTTTCAGAACGAGCCAATTCTGCTTTTTGCTCTGCCAGATAAGATTCTTCCAATGCTTTTGCCTGCTGAACCTTCTCTGCCGTGATCGCAATACGCAACGACTCAGCTTCTTTTTCTCTTCGCGCGGCTTCTGAACTGGCAATGGCAATCTTCGCTTCGTTTTCGCCTTGTATGGCTATGGCGTTTGCCTCAGAAGTTTTTACCCTGGTGTCGCGTTGTGCTTCTGCCTTTCCAATCGTTTCATCCTTTACGGCTGTCGCGATGCTTACTTCCCTGTCTTTTTGTGTAATGGCAATTTTAACATCCCGGTCCCGATGTGTTTCTGCAATTTGAGTATCTTTTTCTCTGTCGGCTTTGGCTTTTCCTGTCTCACCAATTTTTTCCTGCTCCGCCACGCTGATCTTCGCTTCGTTAATCGCCTTGGCTGCAGCTTCTTTACCTAAGGCTTCAATGTAGCCCGATTCGTCTTTGATATCCGTAACGTTAACGTTGATCAATCGTAAGCCAATCTTTTTTAATTCACTGTCAACGTTTTTAGAAATATTATCAAGAAACTTATCACGATCGGAGTTAATCTCCTCAATCGTCATGGTAGCAATCACCAAACGTAATTGACCGAACAAAATATCCTTTGCAAGTTCCTGAATATTTTCATGTGTTAAACCCAACAGTCTTTCAGCTGCTGTATTCATGCTATCTGGTTCCGTAGAAATGGCAATCGTAAAACGACAGGGCACATCCACACGAATATTTTGTCTACTTAGTGCATTCGTTAAGTTTGCTTCAATAGACAATGGCTTTAAGTCCAGGAAAGCATAATCCTGAATGACCGGCCAGATAAACGCGCCACCACCATGCACACATTTTGCTGAGGTGCCTCCGGTTCGTCCGTAGATAACGAGGATTTTGTCGGAGGGGCATCTTTTATATCGGGAGATTAAGGCGGAGATGGTTACGAAAAATACAATCGCTCCAACTACAATGAGTACGATGGGTGTCATAAATTATTTATCTGTTTTTTAAATTTTTTCTACAATTAGAATATTACCGCTTTCGATTCTCACTACTTTGACCACCGACCCGGATGCTATTTTATCTTGCTCCGTCATCGCTTCCAGTTCGTGAAAAGCTCCCTTTACGCTGATCATGATTTTTCCTTTCCCTTTCTTATTGCCGGGAATGGTTAAATATACATCGGCAGTTTTGTGCAAGGTGTTTATAATCTTAAACGAATTGTCTTCCGCCAGTTTTTGAATTTGCCGGATGATTAAAAAGAACATGTAAACAAAGAAAGCTCCTACCGCCAGTGATAAGAGAATAAGTAATGGGCCATTTGAAATAATGTTGTAGAAAGAAATTCCTGCCCAGCTAAAGCCCAGCAAAAAGTTAATTAAATTTCGCAGGGAAAAAAGTTGAAATGGCGCATCGGCTCCATCCAGGTTACTGTCAAAATCCGGTTCAATTCCGTCAGCAGCATCCACACCCAAAAAGGTCATGATTACCTGTATAATAAATATTAGACTCGTGGGGATGGCGATAAACCAGAAAGTCCTGAGTAAGGGCTCCAGACTGTCAAATATTTCCATAGGTTATTCAGTTATATATGTTTGTGTTTAACGAAGGCGTATGTTAGTAGTTGGTGCACCTAAATGCAACCCAGCAACACTAAATTTAGCAGATTACTTTTGATTGGCAAGTTGGCCTGCATAATCGTGTCTTTATATAATTGTTCAATGTTCAGGTAACCGCGATGGGCGAAATTTCAAATGTGCTGAAAACTATCGCCAGGCAAATGGAGTGAATAATGATAGGACGATGAGAAAGCGGTGGAAATACAAACAAAGTGAAAAATGAAAGTGGCGTTTCTGTGATGGAAACTCTGCTTTGAATTTGTTCTATTCCTTATCAATAGTCAATATCGTTTGCAGCAACACGTTTGCTCCGTTGGCCATATCAGCAGCCTTTGTGAATTCTTTGGGTGAATGACTGATGCCACCCACGCTCGGAACAAAAATCATGGCCACTGGCGCAAGGCTTGCCATCTGTTGCGAATCATGTCCTGCTCCACTTTGCATAAATTTTGTTTTGAGGCCAAGTGCTTTTGCCGACACATCAATTTTTTGCTGTAAATGTTTATCGGTAAGGGCAGGTTTTACCTCACTGGCCTCACGCTTAAAACTAATTTTGGTTTTTGAATCACTGGCTATCGAAGTGGCACGTTTTTGTATTTCAAGAAACAGCTGTTCAATTTTCTCAGCAGACAAATCGCGTATCTCCAAACCCAACGTTACATGACCGGGCACTACATTGTATGCACCGGGTAAAGCTGTAATTTTTCCAATGGTGCCCACTTGATTTCCGGGCACACTATTAATCACTTCATTTACCGCGATGATTAATTTAGAAGAAGCCAGTAACGCATCCTGACGCAATTTCATAGGCGTAGTGCCGGCATGGTTGGCAACGCCTTCTACGGTTACTTCCCAATCCACAATGCCTACAATTCCTTCCACTACACCAATCTGTAAATTTTCAGCATCCAGCATGCCACCTTGCTCAATATGCAATTCTAAAAATGCATGGAGGTCGCCCTTTTTTCTGATACACGATTGAATGTGGTCTGGATCGCCTCCAATGGCCTTGATACCTTCTTCCATGGTTAAGCCACTCTGGCTAACTTGCTTCAATCCCTCTGACGAAAGGTTGCCAGCGATGGCCCTGCTTCCAATAAGACCTCCTTCTTCATTGGCAAAAATGATTACTTCCAACGGATGATCCGTTACAGTTTTATTTTCATTCAGCACTTCAATCACTTCCAATGCGCTGAGAGAACCTAACGTGCCATCATAATTTCCACCATCAGGCACCATGTCGATGTGAGAACCAAAAGCAATGGGTTTCAATGATAGATTTTTTCCTTTTCGCTTGCCGCTGATATTGCCCCCTGCATCAATGCTTACTTCAAGTCCTGCTTTTTTCATCAGTTCCATAAACCAGGCACGACCTTCAATATCACCTTTCGTGTAGGCAACCCGGTAGCCATGACCGTTTTCATCTCTTCCAAATCTTGCTAACTCGTTGATGCGACTTTCAATGCGTTGCCCGTTTACCTTGAGATTATTGCCAACGAGAAAACTTTTACTGTGAGAGTCAAATGCACCAAAGGCTCCTGCACTCATGGCGAGCAGGGATGATTTTTTAATGAAGGTTCTGCGATGCATAAACTGGTGGGGTTACGGTTTGTTCTTGATCTCACTTGTTATCAGTACTGCAAATTGCCAACGCATCCTAAACATCATCAATACCTTATATTGTATGATGCCAATATACACCCTCTATGGTGTGGTTCACAACACTTTTTTAAGATCAAAGAACCTGGAGGGAAGGCATGGTTGGTTTTTATTCTACCGGTTCTCGACTTATATTTAAAGCTTTTAATTCAAACTATGAAACTCCTTTTTACTCTTTTAGTAATCACATCCAGCTTCACACTGCTGGCACAGGATGCCGACCTCCCCAGTGATTTTCTTTCAAAAGATTTTCATAAAGACCGGAGGGAAAAACTAAGGGCAAGCCTTCCAGATAATTCGGTGGCTGTTTTCTTTGCCAATCCGGTACGCAATCGCGCCAACGATGTAGAATATGTTTATCATCAGGATCCTGACTTCTTTTATCTCACCGGCTATAAAGAACCCGATGCCCTGTTGTTTGTATTTAAGGATAAACAAACAGCCGCAAATGGCACAACCTATAATGAAATCCTGTTCGTGCAGCCCCGCAACGCAATGCGCGAAATGTGGACGGGCCGCAGACTGGGTGAGCAAGGAACCAAAGATGTGCTCGGCTTTCAGCAGGCATTCAACAACAGCGAATTCAAACGCTACAATACAGACTTCTCAAAATTCGATAAGATTCTGTTTTTTGATTTTCATAATGATGTGCGCAACGATCCAAAAGATTCCTCTGATTTGTATGACATGATCGCTCAGTTCAAAGCGAAGGTGAAGTATCCGGAAAAATCAGGAACATCACTGGCTGTTGAACCTGCAAAAAATAATCTCGACATGAAAGGACTGGCTGATCTTATGGCCAACCTGAGAGGTATTAAAACAAAAGAAGAAATTGAAATGATCCGTAAGGCCGTGTCTATTTCGTGCATGGGTCAGGTGGAAGTGATGAAGGCGATAAAGCCCGGTATGTCGGAACGTGAAATTCAAGGCATACACGAGTTTGTATTTAAAAAATATCAGGCAGAAGATCTTGGCTACCCATCAATTGTTGGTGCAGGACATAATGGTTGTATTTTACATTATATAGACAACTATAAGCCGAGCGTATCATCCAAAGAACTTATTCTGATGGATCTTGGTGCAGAGTTTCATGGTTACACGGCCGATATTACGCGCACCATACCCGTTAGCGGAAAATTCTCACCTGAACAAAAAGCAATTTATGAACTGGCGTTGAAAGCACAGGAAGCAGCCATGAAGATTGCCAGGCCGGGCATCGCCACCAGAACGTTGACTGATACGTGTCGTGCCGTAGTGAACCGAGGTTTATTGCAACTGGGAATTATCAAGCCGGGCGAAAAGCATCTTTACTTTCCACATGGTGTAAGTCATCATATCGGACTGGATGTTCACGATCGCGGTGGTGCGGTGCTGGAAGAAAATAATACCGTTGTGATAGAGCCTGGGATTTATATTCCTGACAATGCCGCCTGCGATAAAAAATGGTGGGGCATTGCCGTGCGTATTGAAGATGATTTTCTGATTACCAAAGACGGGTACGAACATCTTTCGAAAATTGCACCACGCACAGTTAAAGAAATCGAAGACATGATGAAGCAACCATCCATATTTGAAAATTATACACTGCCCGATCTGGATAAGATGAATTCAAACAAACAAAACTAAGAACCATCTGTCCTGCAGGTAAGGACAACTGCCCATCACTATGATCGAACTGCTCAGCAAATCTTCCCTGTTACTATTGTTTGTTGTGCTGGCAGTAGGCGCTCCTCTCGGTAAAATAAAAATTGCCGGAGTCAACCTTGGCATTGCTTCAGTACTTTTTACAGGACTTGCCTTTGGTGCTTTATCGCCTGACATTAAGTTGCCTGCAATTATTTATGAAATCGGATTGGTTCTTTTTATTTACAGCATTGGTATTTCCAGTGGAGAACAATTTTTTGGCAACCTCCGAAAGAAAGGCTGGCGTGAAAACAGTCTTGCACTGGGTGCGATCGTGTTTGCCTTTTTGCTGGTGTTATCCATCGGCTCTTTCACTTCGATCAGGCATTCACACCTTGCCGGCATTTTTGCGGGTAGCCTTACCAACACTCCTGCACTGGCAGCATCTCTGGAATTTATCAAAGGAGTAACTCCGGTTTCGTTGATTGAATCGGCACTGGCAGAGCCAGTTGTTGCCTACTCCGTATGTTACCCGATGGGTGTGATCGGAATGATTCTCGCTATCGTATTTTTTCAGAAGATATTCAATACATCGCTAAAGACGAATGCCGAAGTTGCGGAATCTGAAAAAATTACCAATGCTACGGTGATCATCACGAATGAAAAAATTACTGGCAAAAGTATTCGTGAGATCAAAACGGAAAATAAACTCAAGGTCGTGTTTGGCCGGATTAAACATGATGAATTTTCTTCACTGGCGATGGATGTAGTAACTCCATCACCAGGTGATCTGATAACGATTGTAGGAAAACCCGCTGAAGTTGAAAAAGCAATTGCCCTGTTGGGAAAAAGAAGCGATGTGCACCTGGAGGTAGATCACCAGCAGCTGGATGTACGAAGGATATTTGTATCCAACCATGATTTGATTGGTCAATCCTTAAAGGACCTTAATCTGCCGCACACCATGGGTATCATCATCACCCGTATTCGCAGGGGCGACAGCGAAATTTTACCCAACGCGAATACTACACTTCAGTTTGGTGATCGTGTGCGCGTTCTCACGGGAAGAAATGAATTGTCAGCGGCCAGTACATTCTTTGGTGACAGTTATACCGCACAGAGTGAGATTGATATTCTAACACTTGGCCTTGGCATGGCGGCAGGGTTTCTGTTAGGTATGATTCCCATTCCACTTCCAGGAGGCATCACACTAAAATTGGGCATTGCAGGAGGCCCGCTTATCGTTGCCCTGTTACTTGGTGCTATCAATCGTGTTGGAAAATTAGTATTTGTGATGCCGTTCAGCGCCAATCATACAGTACGGCAACTGGGCCTGGTTTTATTTCTTGCCGGAGTAGGCACGCGTTCTGGTTATGCTTTTCGCGAAACCATAACAAGCAGTGATGATGGCCTTACATTTTTTGTAATCGGGGCCATGATCACGATTGCCGTTGCCTTTTTCTTTCTTTTCATTGGTCATCGCTTTCTAAAAATTCCTTTTCCACGACTGGCCGGAATGCTCTCTGGTGTACAAACCCAACCGGCCGTTCTTGCTTTTGTGAATGAGCAGGCAAAAAGTGACCAGCCCAATATTGGTTACTCCTCTGTTTTTCCAATCGCCATGCTGGCCAAGATAATTTTTGCCCAGGTGCTGTTAACGATTCTCCGTTAATGAAATAAAAACCTTTTTGAGTTGAGATTTCAATTTTTATACATTTGAATATGATCACAAAAGCGCTTGTTGAAGATGCTCCTGCATTGGATAAACTTGTCAACTCAGCTTATCGTGGAGAATCTTCCCGGCAAGGATGGACCACCGAAGCGGATCTGCTGGACGGCACCCGCACCGATGCAGCCGCCATTGCAGAAATTATACAAATGCCAGACACCATTCTATTAAAGTATGTAGAAGAAAATGAAATTCTCGGTTGCGTAGAGTTACGAAATCAAAATGGAAAACTCTATTTAGGTATGCTGACTGTCCGTCCTCAATTGCAGGGGAAAGGCATTGGCAAATTGTTGCTGAAAGAAGCCGAAGAAGAAGCAATAAAACAAAAGTGTACTTCCATTTTCATGACGGTGATTTCCGTGCGCAAGGAATTGATCGACTGGTATGTGCGCCATGGTTACCAGCTTACTGGCGAACGAAAACCTTTTGCATTCAATGACCCACGCTTTGGTCAGCCGAAAATGAAACTGGAGTTTGTGGTGCTGGAGAAAAAAATATAAACAATTTCTTAGCAACTTGATTTTTTCTGACAAAAATCATTGATCGATGATTTGAAAGTCATTAAATGAGATAAGGATTCTTCTGAATTTGCGTGTAGAAAGTACAAATTCAATATCTCAATGAAATACGTTTTCGCGTTCGTGCTGTCTGTTCACGGTATTATCCATCTGATGGGTTTTTTAAAAGCCTTTGGTTTCGCTCAAATAAATCAGCTTACAAAAGAAATCTTCAGGCCCACAGGAGCAGTGTGGCTGATAGCTGCGTTACTTCTAATCACCGCATCAGTCTTTTTTATCTTGAAAAAAGAACACTGGTGGCTGATCGCTTTGTCAGGCGCAATCTTGTCTCAACTATTAATTGTCTTCTACTGGCATGATGCTAAATTCGGCACCATTGCCAATGTAATTATTCTACTTGTTGTAGTTCCTGCATGGGCAGCGTGGCATTTTGAAAATCAATACAAGAGAGATGTTACTGAAAACTTATCATACACTAACAACCGTACTGAAACTTTACTAACATCTGAAGCCATCGCACAATTGCCCGAGCCTGTTCAGCGGTATATCATTTACTCAGGCGCGATTGGCAAACCCATACCTACAAATTTCAAAATCACGTTTGAAGGACAAATTCGAGCTGATGAAAAATCAGCATGGATGCCATTCACCACAGAACAATACAACTTCATCGATCCCCCAACCCGGCTCTTTTTTATGAAGGCCACGATGAAAGGCCTGCCTGTTTCCGGATATCATTCATTCAAAAATGGAATTGCGATCATGGACATCCGATTACTTTCATTAGTAAATGTGCAATATCAAGCAGGCAAAGAAATGGATATTGCCGAAACCGTTACCTGGTTTAACGACCTCTGTCTATTTGCCCCGGCAGGTCTTATTGACAAAAGGATTGAATGGGCATCTATTGACAGCCTATCTTCCAAGGCAACTTTCAAAAACAATAACATTACTATCACCGCGATTCTCCATTTTAACACTATTGGTGAGTTAGTCAACTTCGTGTCGGATGACCGATATCAAATAGTAAGCGAAAGCGATCGCAAAGTCGTTCGCTTCTCAACTCCAGTAAAAAATTATGTTGAATTCAACGGTAGAAAATTTCCTTCCTATGGAGAAGCCATCTGGAATCTTCCGGAAGGCGATCTCATTTATGGTCAGTTCAACACAAAAGAAGTTGTGTATAATGTAAAAGACTAACCTCAAAATCAGGCATAGCTTTTCCACGAGGTAATGATTAGTTTCGTCTTGCAAAATTTAATGTATGCTTAAAGTGATTGCCTTCGATGCCGATGATACGCTGTGGCACAATGAAGCTTATTTTCAGGAAACAGAACAGAAGTTCTGTGCTCTACTGGAAAACTATCTTCCTCAACATACCGTAGCGCGGGAGCTTGTTACAAACTGAAATTAAAAATATTTCACTTTACGGATATGGCATAAAAGCATTCATGCTTTCCATGATTGAAACTGCCATTCGCATCACGGACAAATCCATTCCCAATGAAGCGATTGAAAAAATTATTGGCTATGGCCAGGAACTGCTAAATAAGCCCGTTGATCTTATGGATGGCGTAGAAGACGTGCTTCAACAGTTAAAAGGAAAATACCGGCTGGTGATGGCAACCAAAGGTGACCTGCTCGATCAGGAACGCAAACTGAAAAAATCAGGACTGGATCATTACTTTCATCACATTGAGATTATGTCGGAGAAAAAAGAAGACGATTTCAGAAAACTGATTAAACACCTGGACATCCAGCCAAAAGAGTTTGCGATGGTAGGCAATTCCCTCAAGTCGGATATCATACCCGTTTTAAATTTGGGAGGTCATGGATTTCACATTCCCTATCACGTAACGTGGGCACATGAACGTGTAGAAACTCAGACGAATCATAAAAATTTCATACCCGTAGGAACTATTCAGGAACTGCTAAATTACCTTTGATCATCAGCTGGTGATGAAAGATCTTCCTGGGTTTCACATCAAAAGCCAATAACAAATTACACTACTTTTCTCCGTATCAACTTGGCATAAGTCCGGCTGACCGGAAAAGTTTTTCCGTTTAGCATTTTCACAATCATGCCGCCATTAAAATGGCGTTCAATTTCCTTTAGAAAAGAAAGATTGATTATGGTTGACCGGTGCACGCGTATAAATTTATCTGGATTCATAATCTCCTCGAGCTTTCCAATTCCCGAAGAACTTACAAACTGGTCATTCTTGGTGGATATCACCGTATAGTCACCTGACGCCTCCAGGTACATGATTTCATCAACGGGTAAATTGAAAAGCTTCTCTGACTTTTGAACGAAAATATGAGCGTCATACGAAGTGCGCATGACAGGGGAGTGCATTCCTGACAGGAGTTCCTCAATATTTTCCGATTCCATTTTCTTTCTTTGAAGCGCCCTGTTTATGGCGAGTTTAAATCGCTCCTCATCCAGGGGTTTGAGTAAATAATCGACAGCATTTTTTTCAAATGCCTTAATCGCATACTGATCGTATGCCGTTGTGAATATTACATACGGTTCATGTATGATCTCATCCAGCACATCGAACCCCGTCATGCCGGGCATCTGAACATCCAGGAAAATCAAATCAGGTTTTAGTTTTTCTATTTGCTCCACCGCATCACTTCCCTTGCTGCATTCTCCCAGTATTTCAATCTGTGGAAATGCCGCCAGAAATTCGCGCAGCAATTCGCGGGCAAGTTTCTCGTCATCAATAATCAGACAGGTAGTATTCATATTTTAATTTTTAAATTTTGAAGGTTACATGCCAGCATGCCGTAAATGTATTGCCAGGCCTTTTCATAATATTTGTTTTTCGTATTCTTTAACTATTGCTTCTTGATCTTTAACTTCAATAAAAAAACTTACAGAATAGCCCAGTTCTGATGACCTCACTCGCAGATGTGACTGTGCGCCAAAATAACTTTTCAATCGCAAATCGGTATTCATCATTCCTACACCGCTGGAAGTTCCGTCCATGACTTTCTTTGCATTTGAACCAAGGCCGTCATCTTTTACTTCAAAAAAGATAATAGACCCCGATCGTCTGACTATTAATGAAATTGTGCCGCCATCTTCTTTTGGACCTATGCCGTATTTGACAGAGTTTTCAACCAGTGGCTGCAATATCATGGGCGGTATATTGATGCTCATACAGGAAGGATCAATTGCTTTTTCAAACTTCAACCGGTCGCCAAAACGTACTTGCTGTATGCGGATATAATTCTCAATGAATTCAATCTCATGACTGAGTTTTACCATATCACCGGTATGAGAATCGAGTGCATAACGAAATACATCGGATAACTGGGTAATTAATTTACGCGCCTGTTCCTTACTTGAATTTACCAGCGTGCTTATTGAGTTGAGTGTATTGAAAAGAAAATGAGGGTTGATCTGTGATTTCAATAATGATATCTGCATTTCTCTATTGTGAATTGCCAGTTCACTTTTCTCATGTTCCTGTCGCTGAAGGCCCTGAAAATATCTGATTACATAATACACGCCAACGGTAATAATATACTGATCATGAATGCGCAGGGCATCCCAACTGCTCAGCATCATCAACATGTATTCGGTCCAGTGCTCAAAGTAAACAAAGCCTTCGAGGTAGTCTGAAAAGTAGTAGGACAACGTGCCCATTACTAAAAAGAAAAGTATGATTCCCGAAACATGTCCTATTATCTGTATGGCCGGACGGAACTTAAAAAGCCAATGAGCCCATAAAAAAATCAGCAAAATAAACAGGCACAGGGATTCAAACAGAAAGAAGGCTGTCCATAAAACATAGGATGCAGGATTTACAAATCGCCATTCAACAACTGCACTGATTGTAAAATTAATTGCATACCATATGCATATAAGCAAATAGGCACGTTTCCATATACCGGGGATTGAGTCAAACCACTTCACAGACCTTAAAGATTAGAGTATAAAGTTAAACAAACGAAGCGAATGCAGTCCTATGTAATATTTTCACGCCAAATGGGGTCTAATGCCGGTCAGTAAACAAAATACGGGTTATTCTGAATGTCGTATCTTTGCACCCGTAAGACGTAAACAAATTTTCTTCCGATGAGGATTATATTCTTGATGTTGGTCTTCCTGGGTTATAGTTTCGAGGGGTTGACACAGAAAATACTGGTTTCCGGTAAGGTCACAGACAAAGAAACCGGTGAATCAATCACATTCGCTTCGATTGGTATCAAAGGGAAGTCACAATCTACCATCAGCAATTTGCAGGGTGAGTTTGATTTTCATATCCCTGCTGAATTTCGTAACGATTTACTGGTCATTAATATGCTGGGCTACAAAACCTATAGCGCCCCGGTATGGACGTTACTTGATATCAAGCCCCTGATTATCGAACTGGAGAAGTCGCCCGTGGTACTGGATGAAGTGATCATCTCAGACTCGCTGAGAGGGGGCGATATTTTACAAATCGCGCTATCCAGGATTGACCAGAATTATCCGATGACTTCCCATTTAATGTATGGTTTTTACCGCGATTTGAAAAAAGTGGGGGGAACTTACATTTCGCTGCTGGAAGCTGCCGTAAAGATTTATGATGAAAACTATGAAGAGCCCCGCAATAAAAATAAGTTAAGGGAGCGGGTGGCCCTTCAGGAAGTTAGGCGCAGTCTTGGTTATGTAAGCCGGTTTACGAACTACTTTGATCAGGATAATTTACTGGAAGTCTTACTTCTTCACAATAGCATCCGCTACCGCCACTTCCCTGAAGATCAATCTTTCTTTGATGAAATTTCAAGAGAGCGAGACTCTTATTATAATGACGAGGAAATCTATATTTTGTCACATCACGGAGAATATAACCTGACCGTACACGTAGAGAAATCCAGCTATGCAATCATTCACATTGAGTACGATGAACGGGTAGACGATAAATTACACAAAAAGCGTGGCATGGAGAGCAAGCTGGTTAGCAGTAAACGCGTGAATCATTTTAAAAAGTTCAATGGAAAATATTATATCAATTACCTGTCGCTCGATTCGAAAGTAAACTGGTATGATATAAAAACTAAAGAGCTCAAATTTGAAACGGAGCTCAACCAGTCGCTCCTGATCAACCAGGTTTTGCCAGATGCCATCGGCCGAATCAGCTCCAGTGAAAAGATGAAGCCCTATGGATTACAATACCAGGACCCTCCCTACAACAAGGAATTCTGGGACAACTATAACATGATCAAAGAAAGCCCGCTCGATCGCAAAATTATTGAAGACCTGGAAAAACAAGGCCCACTAGACAAACAGTTTAAGGATAATTAAAATCTTTATGAGTTGGTTACAGGTTTACAAAAATGGTTTGATGCCTTTCATAACTTGGTAGTTAAAAAGTCTGACTTTGCTAACAAAATCTAAAACTAAACGAATTGATTAATCCTGTATAAACCTGTAAAGGACACTTAACTGAAAAACAAATCCATCTGAAAAATCAGTATTTAATTGGTCTTTATCATCACCGATTTTAATCAATACAGACCCAACCGTAATTTTGTCAGACTCGTCATATACCCAATAAATTCTGAGGCAGAGAATTGAGGTGTTAAAAAATAAAGTTGCTTAGCGCTGATCAGGCATTCTCAATAAGCGCCTCTTTCAGAAGTTCGTCTTTATCGATAGGAACAACACCTACGTGCTGGCACACAAGTCCGCCTCCTAAATTAGCCAGCGAAGCAATCTGTTGCGCGGATAATTTCAAGGCAACGGCAAGTGCAGCAATACTTACCACGGTATCACCAGCACCGGAAACATCAGCAATTTCGCGGGCGTGAGCAGACAATTTTATTTTCTCTTGCTGATAATCGATATACACGCCATGCTCTGACAAGGTGAGCATCACACCGGCAGCATTCAATTTTTCTTTAAGAATATCCACGGCACTTTCAACGGTTGCCTGACTGGCTGCATCCAGATCTACTTTCAACCCTTCACGGAGTTCCTTTAAGTTGGGCTTGAATAGGGTGACACCTTTATATGAAAGAAAGTTCCGCTTCTTTGGATCAACTACCGTAGGGATCTTATTCCTGTTTGCCAGCGCTATTGTCTTTTCAATAATGGAGGCATTCAACACGCCTTTGTCGTAATCTTCAAAAATTACAACATGACAAGTGGGTAGCAATTTTTCAATGCGCAACATGAGTTCTGTCTCCTCCTGTCCGTTGACTACTCTATCTGATTCCTCATCTACGCGAACCACGTGCTGATGACTCGCTATGACGCGGGTTTTCACTGTCGTGGGGCGATCTGAACTGATCACAATTCCTGCCTTCGATATTTTACGATCATCCAGACGCTGCAATAATTTTTTTCCATCGTCATCATCACCAATCAACGCGCACAAAATCGGTCTTGCTCCCAGCGAAGCAATATTAAGCGCCACGTTGGCGGCACCTCCCAGTCGAAAATCTTTTTTCTTTACGGTTACTACTGGCACAGGCGCTTCAGGCGAAATACGTTCCACAGCTCCCCATATATAACTATCCAGCATGACATCACCAATGATGAGTACATTCAGTGAATTGAAGTCTTCAAATACTTTTTGAATGTTCATGCGTGAAAACTCAAGAGTTAAATCTTGCTATTATTTTAAAAGAGAAAGTGCTTCCTTCATTCTACGCATCGCTTCTACCAGATCTTTTTCAGAAGCGGCATAGGAAAGTCTTACGCAATTCTCATCTCCAAAGGCACCACCGGGTACTAAAGACACATGACCTTTCTCCAGCATATACAAGCAGAAGTCATCTCCGTTTTTCACAGTCGTTTGTCCATCCGATTTTCCATAATAGTAGCTTACATCTGGAAAGAAATAAAATGCTCCCTGCGGATAGTTGGCTTTGATACCTGGCATTTCCTTCAGCAGATTGTACACAATGTCTCTGCGTTTGTGATACTGCTCAACCATATCCCGTGTAGGTTTCAAATCTCCGGTAATCGCAGCAAGTGAAGCCCTTTGTGAAATAGAACAGTTGGCTGAAGTAATCTGACCCTGCACTTTATTGCTTCCATCGGCAATCCACTTTGGTGCGGCAATGTAGCCAACGCGCCAGCCCGTCATCGCAAAACCTTTGGCAAAACCATTTACGGTTATCGTGCGGTCGAACATACCTGGCAACGAAGCGATGCTCGTTTGATCTCCCGTAAAATTGATGTGCTCATAAATCTCATCAGCAATTATCAGCAGGCCTGGATACTTTAAAACCACTGCGGCAATAGCCTCAAGTTCCTTGCGTGTAAACACAGATCCTGTCGGATTACAGGGCGATGAAAAAATAATCGCTTTTGTTTTTGGTGTGATCGCTGACTCCACCTGTTCTGCTGTTACTTTAAAATCATTTTCAAGTGTGCCACTCACCATTACGGGTGTGGCTTCTGCCAGACGCACCAATGCATCGTAACTAACCCAATACGGTGAGAAGACAATTACCTCATCTCCTTTATTAAGCAGTGCCAGCATTACGTTGGCGATGGATTGCTTTGCACCATTGGACACTACAATATTCTCAGCCTTATATGGCACATTGTTTTCTTTCTGATATTTGGCCGCAATGGCTTCGCGCAGATCCTGATAACCGGCTACGGGAGGATAAGAAAAATACTTACCATCGTCAATGGCAGTTTTAGCTGCCTCACAAATGTGCAGTGGAGTTTTAAAGTCCGGTTCGCCAAGGCTCAGGCTTATAACATCAATGCCACGGTTTTTAAATTCGCGGGCTTTTGCCGCCATGGCCAGCGTTGCTGATTCCTGGATGGCTTCGATACGGTCTGATAGTCGGTTCATTTTTATTCGTAAATAATAATTTCAGTAAAAGGAATGGATCTAAAATCCTGATCTGATGTAATCAGTGGCAAACTTAAGAATCGTGCGGTTGCAAGAACAATACAATCAGGTAATTTTAATTTAGTTTTTTTTCTCAGCAAAATCACTTCCTTCTTGATTTCCTCATTAATGTCGATCACAATGCATTCTTGAATAAACTTATTGATTTCAGTTTGCTGCTTTGCCGTAATACCCCTGAACCCCAACAACTCAAGTTGAGAAATGAAAGACATGTAAAGCTTTTTTTGATTAAGCAATTCTGATAAAACCTGATCACCGTTTAGAAGATACAGAACTATGTTCGTATCGAGGATAACACTATTCCCATTCATCCCTGAGTTCTTTTTGAATGGCCAGGGGGTCTCTTGTAAGTTTGATTACTCCACAATATTTTCTTGTGTTAACGCCCTTAGACGTAATGGCTCTTTTGAATTTTCGCGAAATGCTTTTCGTATCAGATTTCTTCTTAATAATCGTTGCCATAACACTCAAACTTTCAGACTTTAAAAGTAAAATAATTAATAGCGTTAACCAAACAGCGTTCTGCCCAGAATACTTCTTCCCAATGTAATCTCATCGGTGTATTCCAGATCGCCACCCACGGGCACACCGCGTGCAATCGATGTAGTCTTTACAGAAAAGTCTTTTAGTCTTCGGTTCAGGTAAAATGCGGTAGTGTCGCCTTCCATCGTTGGGCTTAAAGCGAGAATAATTTCCTTTATAACTCCATTGGCCTGCGCAACACGACTCACCAGTGAATCAATTTTTAAATCGGATGGACCCACTCCATTCATAGGAGAAATCACTCCGCCCAACACATGGTAGACTCCCGAATATTGCGATGTATTTTCTATCGCCATCACATCCTGTGTTTCTTCAACCACACAAATAATACTTTTATCTCTGCGATGACTCCGGCAGATAGAGCACGTTGCTTCATCCGATATATTATGGCAGGTGTCGCAGAAGCGAATATTTTCCCTCAGCTTGTTCAATGCCTCTGTGAGGGCATGGGTTTTATTTTCATTTTCCTTCACCAGGTGAAGAACCAGTCGCAGTGCTGTTTTCTTTCCAATGCCTGGCAGTTTAGACACTTCATTCACGGCATCTTCAATCAGCTTTGACGGATATTCCACAGGTATTGGTTCAGCTTAAAAACAGATTATAAAATTCTGGCTTCGATGCCCGCATCACAGATCGCGGTGCGCATGGGTTTTAGTTCTTCCAGATCACCATTCTTGACCGTGCACTTTCCTTTATGGTGAATCAGCCAGGTGCATTGCTCAGCTTGCTCAGGGGTATGCCTGCAAACGCGGATCAAGGTTTCAATAACATGCTCGAACGTATTGAAGTCATCATTGAACACAACCAGATCTTTTACATCGGCCACATCAATGACTTCCAGCACGTCTGTTAATTCCTTCTCCTGATACGATGCTTTCATTTTATGGTTTTAACCCTTACCCGGTTTGAAAGCAAAGGTAAAAAAAATTGAACTTGTATTCTAACGGTTTACTATTCCAGCTGATTTTTGCTTTCTTTATGCCGTTCAAAACACCCTATGGCCCCATCGCTCGTCATTATTATTTTAACCGTGTACTTCGCGGCTCTGATTTTCATCTCCTACCTGACATCGAAAGGTGCAGATACAGACACTTTTTTCACTGGCAACAGGCAATCGCCCTGGTATCTGGTAGCCTTCGGAATGATCGGTGCCTCTTTATCGGGTGTCACGTTTATTTCAGTGCCCGGCAATGTGGGTAAAATTGGCTTCTCCTATTTTCAAATCGTACTGGGCTATCTGGCAGGCTATTGGGTAATCATGGGCGTGCTGATGCCTTTGTATTACCGGCTTAACCTGGTTTCTATTTATACCTACCTCGAACAACGTTTTGATCCGTGGGCATACAAAACAGGAGCGCTCTTTTTCCTTATATCCAGAACCATCGGCTCTTCTCTCCGTCTGTTTCTTGCCGCCACCGTTTTGCAACTCTTTTTGTTCGACTCGTGGGGAGTTCCCTTTTTTGTAACCGTGGCAACTACCATTGCCCTTATCTGGATCTATACCTCGCGGGGAGGAATCAAAACAATTGTTTGGACTGATACCTTCCAGACATTCTTCCTCGTGACGGCAGTTGCTGTAACCGTTTGGATAATCTCTTCCGATCTGGGTATGGGATTTTCTGAGGTAATGGCTGCCATTGAAGCCAAAGGCTATTTAAAAATATTTCACTTCGATGATGTGAATTCAACGCTATTCTTTCCCAAACAATTTTTTGGCGGAGCATTCATAGCGATCACCATGACAGGAATGGATCAGGAGATCATGCAAAAAAATCTTACTTGCAAAAATCTCGGTGAAGCGCAGAAAAATATGTTCTGGTTCAGCATAACCCTGGTGGTTGTTAACTTTCTCTTCCTCACACTCGGGGCACTGCTTTATATTTACAGCGAACAAAAAGGAATAGCGCTGCCTGCTTATTCCGATGAACTCTTCCCACGCCTGGCCTTTAATGAACTCGGCCCACTTGTTGGAATTCTATTCCTGCTCGGCATCACTGCCTCTTCCTATGCCAGTGCCGATTCCGCCCTGGCCGGATTAACCACTTCATTCTGCATCGACTTTTTGAATTTCAAAGACAAACAGGAGGTAGTGAAGCAACGACAGAAGACTTTTGTTCACATCGGTTTTTCTGTGTTGTTTCTCATCATCATTATCATCTTTAAAGAAGTGAATGAACGGTCGGTGATTGATGCCGTGCTAAACGTGGCCGGATATACCTATGGCCCGCTTCTTGGCCTTTTTAGTTTTGGATTGTTTACAAAATTTCATGTGAAAGGACCTGCCGTGCTGGCTATATGTATTTTATCTCCTTTAGTTTCCTATGTGGTGAGTGCTGGTTCTGTTGAATGGCTGAATGGGTATAAATTCGGAGTGGAGATTTTAATTTTAAATGGAATGCTCACATTCCTGGGCTTGCTGATCATTGGCAAGCGCGACAAAACCGTTTAAGAATTTCACTGAAGTTCTTTTCCCGGATCCCAGAATTTTTTATCAAACTCCTGAACCTGATCGTTCTTTATCTTCACACCTTCTTTCTCAAGTCTGTTTTGCATAGCAGATGGCGTTTCAAAATGATGACGACCGGTAAGTAACCCATTTCGGTTTACTACCCTGTGAGCCGGTATTTTTTTATTGGTGTGTGCGGCATTCATTGCCCAACCCACCATGCGTGCACTCATTTTAGTGCCAAGATAATTTGCGATGGCACCGTAACTTGTTACCCTTCCTTTCGGAATGAGCATCACAACTTCATATACATCATCAAAAAAAGAATGCTTTTCTGGCGCTTTGTTTTTCATGCTTTGACCTATTCGAAGTCTAATAATACCGGTCGAAGTCTAATAATACAGGAACGGGTGCAAATAAACTTTGAAAGCCCTAAATTTGCACTCTTAAACAATAACAGACCCAATTATAAATGAGATTTTGGCTGGCTCCCTTATTTTTTGTCTTAGTAACTTTTATAAGCAATGCGCAGCGCCTGCAGGTTTCAGATTCTACCGGATGGAATTCACTGGCCGAAGGTCAGGAGCTGGCATTCAAAATTTATGCGCTGGACTCCATCGTGCCCATTTTTACCCTGGAGGGGGCAGACGGCTTCGGAATGCAGTTTGACTCGCTCGGTAATTTTCACTGGAAGCCTTCTTTTGATTTCGTTGACCGGCTTGAAAAGCAAAAAGAAATAAATGTGATGGTGCAGGCCGTATGGCTGGATGGAAGAAGGGAGAGAAAGCCTTTGAACTTTACCGTGCTTCATCAAAACCGGCCACCGGTAGTGGAAGATCTGCCTGTTTTTTATGTGCGTCAAGCCAGTGCAAACCGGTATCAGATTCCTTCCGAATATGTAAACGACCCCGATGGTGATCCGCTGGTGTTTAAATCAATACAGTCACAGTTACCTGAAGGAGTAGTGTTATCCTCATTAGGATTACTTACATGGACACCTTCGCGCAACCAGTTTATCAATCTGAAAAATAATCCACTCTTACTTGAGTTTGTAGTGCAGGATCAACCTGAGAAAGCTGAGACCCACGGCAAAATAAGAATCGCACAAACGCAGTTAGACCTGCCGTCCGAAATGTTGCTGGTGCCTGGTGATTCAATATTTACCATTAAGGAAGACGAACGGATTAACTTGAAAATTTATGTATCGGATCCCAATGGTGACGATAACATCAATAGTGTAGGGTTTATTCCTTCCGACTCCCGCATATCAGGATCAAGTTTCGTTCAGAACACAACCTCACAATCTGAATTTACATGGTCGCCAGGGTATTATTTTGTAGAGGAAGTTGAGAAAGAAAAAAATGTAGATCTCACTTTTTTTGCGCTTCGACAAATCCAATAACCGGGTGCAGAAAAAAGTACGGATAAAAGTGATGGATACTGAAAACATGGAAGAGAAAGACAAGTTTCTCTATCAGAAATACAGAACTTCACTCGTTCAGGCAAAGTCATTGCTTGATCTGCTTGATGATAACAACGAAAAATTGAATAAGGCCTATAAGCAGGCAAAGAAGGGAAAGAAAAATCGGTCAATTCTTAACGCATCACTGGGTGCAACAACAGGTCTTGCACCGGTTGCCATACCCAACGATCCTGCTGCGTACAAAGCGGTATCTGCTATTGGTGGAACAACAGTAATGACACTGGGAACCCTGGAAGCAACTGAAGTGGTTGGTAAATCAAGGTCAGATATTATAGAAAAGATGAAAATCAACGTAGAGATACGAAACCAGCTTCAGCTGGAAGCCGACAATTTTGCACGCAAGTATTCTTTAAAAAGTATGCGCAGGGGTAAGGAGTTTGATCCCGATCGCGACAAACTTTTACCCATCATTAACAACCAGAAGCTGGTGATTTTAGAACTCGATGCCAGCAAGCCAGGATTCACCAACTACGACAACAAGGAGCTGAAGAAGACTTTTCCTGATTTCAGCGATCAGTAAGACAAATTGAAACTCAGTTTTGCAGGAATCGAATTTCCGTTTACTTTTGCAGTCCTTAAAAAGGCAAAATCGCATACAGAGGAGTGGTAGAGCGGTTTATTGCACCGGTCTTGAAAACCGGAGAACCTTTACGGGTTCCGGGGGTTCGAATCCCTCCTCCTCTGCAGTAGAAAAAAAGGAAAGGCCCCGATTATATCGGGGCTTTTTTGATATAGGATTTTACCGGGCAAAACGAAGTTTCAGCCGAAGGAAAATGCCATAACAAAAAATGAGCGATAGCGAACTTTGCTTTTTGTGTACCGACAAACCCCATTAAGGGATCACGCCTTGTAATCCGTGCTCCTCTGCTGATAAAAAAAACCGACAATTGTTGGGGTTTTTTATTGGGGATTTACCAAAGTGATTTGATGATACAGTCGAATGACATTCCCCTGACAGGCATGAAAAAATTTTGCTTCGATTTTCTGACCACAAAGCAATCATTTAAATACTTCTAGCATTGATGCTAATGCATCTAGTGAAATCCCTTTAATTTGCTAGGACTATTTTGTTTCTCAGGGAACGATCACGCATATAACTACCAAACAAAAAGATCTGATTTAAGCCGTTTTTTTGAATTTAATCAGATTCTGTTTGCGTTGTTCTACCTTTTTTGCAGTATAACGCAAATTATACAATGAAAAGCGAGGTTATCCATCTGGAGGACTACTTAACATACTTGCAATCGCAAGGCATATACTCCTTTACTCTGCCACAAGTCATGGAGCACTATACAAAATCAGAAAAGGCATTGCACCAGGCACTTTTCAGGTTGCAGCGACAAAACAAAATCACTTCCATTCGAAGAGGTTTTTATGTAATCGTTCCGCCTGAATATGCCTCCTGGAAAATACTTCCTCCTCTACGCTTCATTGATGACCTGATGAAGTTTTTGGATAAACCCTATTATGTAGGCTTACTTAGTTCTGCCGCACTTCAAGGAGTATCACATCAACAGCCTCAGGTATTTCAGGTAATCACTTGTAAACCTGCTCTACGCACCATTGAAAAGAAAGGACTGAAGATCGAATTCTTTGTGAAGTCAGAGATTCCGAAAACAGGTATTGAAAAAAAGAAAACAGAAGTAGGATATGTAAATGTTGCCGGATCAGAACTAACAGCCCTTGATATTATTTTGTATTACAAACAAGTCGGTGGACTTTCACGTGTCCTTACGCTATTAGAAGAGCTGGCGGAAGTAATGACTCCCGAAAAACTAGTTGCGCAGGCAAATGAAGTAAACAACATGGCAGCGATTCAACGCCTGGGTTATTTGTTAGATATAAAATTAGGACTGAATAACTTAGCTGCACCCCTGCACGAATTGCTACAGGCAAAAAATTACAGGCCCACTCCCTTGAAGCCAGAGGCTCTGATTAAAGGGTTTCCTCTAGAAGAGAAATGGAAAGTAATTGAAAATATTTCTGTTCATAGCGACTTTGAAGTATGATACCGCAGGCATACATAACGAGCTGGAGGACAAATGCACCATGGCGAAGTGAAAACATGGTAGAGCAAGACCTGGTCATTTGCCGTGCATTGGTGGAGATTTTTTCTGATTCCTTTTTGTCAGAACGCCTCGCATTCCAAGGAGGCACCGCATTACATAAGTTGTATCTGCAACCGCAGCCTCGCTATTCGGAAGACATTGATCTTGTCCAAATTATAAAAGAACCCTTCTGTCCTGTCATTGACAGGCTGCGAGAGGTATTAACTTTCCTTGGTGACCCAGTTCGTAAACAAAAGGAACATAATAATACTTTGGTTTTCCGTTTTGAATCAGAATTTCCCCCGGTACAAAAACTTCGCTTGAAAGTGGAGACCAATTGCCGGGAGCATTTCACTGTTTTGGGATATCAAAAAATACCATTCAGAGTAGAGTCTACCTGGTTCACTGGCTCATGTGAAATCACAACCTATAAGCTCGAAGAGTTACTGGGCACAAAACTACGTGCTTTATACCAACGCAGAAAAGGACGTGATCTCTTTGATCTGCATAAAGCCCTGAGCACCAATGAAAATATTGATTTGGGTAATCTGATAAAATGCTACCTTAAATACATCCACTTTTCAACGGGTGCTGCACCCAGTCAGCAGCAATTCTTGGATAACATGGAAGCAAAGATGAAAGACAGCGAATTCTTGGGGGATATAACTGCATTGATTAGACCCACGGAGCAATACGATCAACATTCAGCGTATGCCAGTGTCAGAGCGATACTAGAAAAAATTTAACATTACTTTTAATGCCAGTCTCAAAAATAGTTCTCTTGATCTTATTCCAGTATCCAAATTTTGCAACTAAATAGTCTTGAAGATCAAGCCGAATACTGTCCAATCTCTCTTGATTAAAACTATGTTCGTTGTCTCCGAATTAAATTGAAACTATTCCAATTAGGGCAGGCCATCATCTTTTTTATCTGTATGTTTTTTAACATAGCAAACCCATTAGTTATCTTCATTAACAATAAATAACGTTCAATATATTTTGCCATCGCTGTACGAATATTATTAAGACAAAGCGATATCAAACGGAAACCCTCCAAACCTTGCGACTAAAGGGTGTCGATTGCCGGATACCAAGTCTAATACTTAATAAGCCGAACTGTTACTATGGTTGAATTTCCATTGATACTTTTCAAAAAATAGAAACCTGGTTGCATTCGCCCTACATCAATGTTTAGCTCCTTAAATGGATTGAGTATATCTTCAAAGACTATTTTTCCAAGGACATCATAAATCTGAATGTGGGTGTTTTCATCAGCATGGGACTTAACCGTTAGGGTATTATAACTTGGATTGGGGAACACCGAAACAGAATTAAAAGTATAGTCCTGAATGCCTACCACCGTATTGATGTCTAGTTTTAGCTCTTGCCGGTTACGGCATCCTAGATTTCGGTCAACCGCAAAAGCAGTAATCGTTGCATTGGTAATGCTTTTGTCCCAGTTCACTGAAATTGATGATGAGGATTCAACTTTCACTTCGGCAGCACCGATAACATCCCAAAAGTAGGTTATGTCAGACTGTGGGTTCTTTATGCTATACGGTATTTTCGTTGCCCCTGGTTTCAAAATCAGGGTCCCAAAAATCTCCACAGGTGGGGCTTGCTGCACTATCACTTTGAGCGTTCTTTGATCGCTTAACTGGCAACCATTTGATTGATCCACGGTGATTTCATATTCTCCAGACTCTGGGAAAGTGATTGTTGAATTGGCAGCATTATCAACAACGATTGCACCAGAAGCCGTCCACCGATAATCAAGAGCATAAGAATGAGATATAAAATAAGATTGAACATCCCCTTGGCATACAATATTATTTCCGACAATATATCCAGGCATCATAGGCTTCATTTGGAGATTGCTGAACTTCGTGACCGCTCCCATCAACCCAACACAATAAATGTTTTCATTTGCATGGTGTACATTTAACGATAGATCTGAAAAGCCATGTATTGAATTCCATTTCTTGCCTCCATCAACTGTTTCGTGTAGAACTGTTGAATTAAAACTTGAGATAACGTAACCATGTAACTCATCCTTAAACATCACATCCATAGGGCCTGTATAGGGACCGCTTACTTTTGTCCATGTTATACCACCGTCTGTTGTTTTCCTCAAGTAGGTCCCTAGCTTAAAGCCAGTCATTTCGTTGAGAAAGTAAATTGAAGTATGTACTTCCGTTGCATCAGGTGCCTGAATGAAGATGTCTTGCCAGGTTACACCTGCATCTACTGTCTTTTGAACACCTCCGAACAAAGCAAGCCGGTATCCAATGTATTCACTAAGGAAATGAATATCCTGTGTATAGAACTCGCCCGAAGGAACTTTTGCCCAAGAGTAGCCTCCATCACTACTTCGGTACATCGCTTCCCAATTCATTGAAAAAAGGAGATTCTGATTCACGCCATGAATTTTTCCAGCGGGTACATAGTCGTCAGGACGTGGATCAGACGGAAATACCATTGATATGGTGTTGCCTCCATCACTTGTTCGATAAATATTAATGCCATCTGAAAGGACAATGTTTTTTTCATCTATTGCATAATGACTGGTGTATCGAAGCCCCAGACTCGGTGGTAGAGTTCTCCAGTTTACACCTCCGTCAATAGTTTTGAAGATTTCAGATTCTGTTGTCAGATATCCAATGCTCGCAGTCACAAAAGAAATGGAGTAGACGTTTCCCATTATCAGATCATTGATCGATTGCCAGGTTATTCCACCGTCAGTTGAAGATGTCATGTATCGACCCTGGTCACTAAACCCATAGGAGGATACAATCATTTTCGCATTTGGGTCATTGTTCAAATGGGCGATCCCGGAAATAGATGGCAAACCAGGTGTAATAATTTTTATCCAACTCTGTCCTCCGTTGGAAGTTTTATAAAGAGCGGACCCGAAAACGTAACCGATGTTGCCCGTGATAAATTTAATCTTATTCATAACCCCGGTTACGTTGACGATTGGGCCCCAAGTAGTGCCCCCATTGGTGGTTCTATACATTCCATCCGGTGAAATGACAAACCCGATCTTGTCAGTGAGGAACCACATATCTTTCAGATTTGAAAATGTGAAGCTTGTCACGCTTGTCCATGAGTTTCCTCCGTTATCAGTCTTTAGTAATTGGGATGTTTCTGTAAGAACGATCGCATTGTTCAAATCAAAGAACCACATTGACCTTATTCTGAGATTGGTTCGCGCTTTTCGTTGCCAAGTTCTACCCCCGTTTTCTGTCATGAAAAGATCTCCCGATCTATCTGTTACAATCAACACGTCCTCATTTAGTACATCAACGATAAGCGGGTTGTAGAAATTCAGCTCCGACAAAGGCACATATAGTTGAAACCAGTTTGCGCCATGGTCTTCCGATTTATAGATCGCAGTCATTCCATAAGAAAATCCAGTCGCATTAAAGAATTCGGCTTTACTTAATGAGTGGTTGAGGGTCGATGTCACCGGGTTCCAAGTTGAACCATCAGTTGATCGCCAAATATGATCGCTTAACATAAACAGATGGCCTTGGCTATTGGTTGCCAACTCTGACGCGGAAAAGTTCATATTCTCTGCATTTGGCAGGCAATTATTCTCGATTAATATCTGGGGTGTATTTTCCACCCTGATAATAAATTGCTGCTCGATAGGATCGGTTGCTTCATCTTTACCTTGAACTCGAATTGTATATACACTTTTGGTGGAGTGGTTAAATACCTCCTTTGATATGATTTGATTTCCGGATATCATGAATGCATCATTATCGCCATCACCACTACCTGCTACAAATTGGAAAGTCGGTTCTCCGGAAGTCCCCGGAATTAACAATGATCCAATCATTGTTCCTATTGGCATCATCTCCGAGATAGTTGCATTATCGATCACAATTTTTTGTTCTCCCGTCACAGGAATAATTACTTTGGCTCCAAAGTCTGCTGATGAGTTGCAAGGATTTTGGGATGATGTCTCCATTCCTTCTCCCGTTACTTCAATTACATACATATTTTCGTTACCATCATTGGAATAAATTGTAAGTCGTTCTGCGTTTATTCCTTTGGCAATTGGATTAAAAATGATTGAAACCAAAACCGTTTCTCCGGGTTGAATCAATTCTGGCACAGATCCATGTATTACAAAATCGCGGCCTGTGATATCAATTTTATCAATAGCTAGGTAATCAAGTCCTGCATTAACAATTTGAATTTGACGGTTAGTACACGTATTGATGGGGTGTTGGCCGAAGTCAATTTTGTCGTAATTATCGAGTGGCACATTCAAATCCGAATTCACGGCAATCTCCGGTGAGGGATTGTTGTTCCAAAGTGTAATTTTGTTTACATCTTCCAGTGTGACAAAATACAAAAGTCCATTTACGTCCGTTAATTTTGATGGAACAGAAAATCCGGATTGTGTATGGTTAAAATATTCCCTCGTACTTTGTGGCGTCCCTTCCGTCACCCAAAGTTTTGAAGATGTTAACATAAGTTCATTCGGGGTGCCTCCGAAAAACAATTTACCACCACTTTCTTCAAAGAAATTTGAAGAATTGTCTGGAGTCACCACAACGACATCATGAAATTTGATGGTACCTTCTGGTGTTCCATCTGATTTCCAGAGCGCCTTGCCAGTCAGTTTGCCGCTTCGAAAGTACAGTGTGCCCTGATACTCTTTGAACGCAGTCATATGAGAATCTCCGTCTCCAGGAAACAATTCAAATGACTTCACCAACTGTGTACCTGTCGGTGAACCATCCGATACCCATAGTTCATCCGTGATATCGTAGTTGAAGCTGAAGAATAATTTGTTGTTTACTTTTGCGAAATTGCCAATTTGCCGTCTAGAGTTACCCGAAGTATCGAATTCCTTCAACAGGTTCCAGGCAGTAGGAACCTCATCCCATACATATATTCGAATGTCCTCATTATTATTTCTACTATAAATTGCGAATAGGTTTTGATCGGATCTTTGAAAGCCAAGTAATGTGAACTCCTCAGCGTTATCAGGAAAAGGTATTGCAGATACCTGTACTCCATTAGTACGTAAGAATTGTGTTTCTCCTCCCTTGTAATAATAAAAATATTCATCGGTAGCTATCAGAAACCTGATTCTATCAAATTGCATGATATCCACTATCTGGATTTCTCCATCCTGGCCTGATGTTTTGTAAAGACCCCCATCGCCCGAAGTGAAATAAAGCTGATCTTTAAAAACTACCAGATTTGATGGATTCGTCACTGTTGAAAATATGTTTGTGTTTTCAGGCGACCCATCACTGCTCCATAGTTGTGACCATGGTTGTGTTTCGTGCATAGCAACAAAGAAAAGCCGGTTGTTGAAGCTAATCAGATTACTCGGTTCGCTTCCATTTGCACCTGGTCTTATATCCTTCAACAGAAACGTACCTTTGCTGGTACCATTGGTCACCCATAACTCAGGTCCCGTCATACCATCATTTGCCGAAAAAAAGAGTTTTTCGTTGACCGCCTTAAGTTGATCAATGGTTTGATAAGTTCTAATATAATTTTGTGATATTACGAAGGTGGCATTCAGTAGCAACAGCAAAAGGAGGAAATATTTTCTGAACATAGGCTTAGATTCTCATAATGTGTTAATCCTAATAATACAAAAAAATAGTAAATACCTTGTTGATAAAATATCTATATAACTTCTCCTTTCCGAACCAACTCCATAATTTTTCTTAGTTAACATTCGGGTAATAGGTCATTAGCTTCAATAAATCTAGCATCAAACCTATTTTCTTAAAAAGCCATACACGATCTTCCTGCCTGATTGCTATATGATAGCGGTTTTTCTCAGCTTGCTTAATCAGGTTCTGCATGAAGGAAAGTTACTTTGCTCGACCAACAAGTTCTCATAAGTTTCTCTGGAAAAAAAGTGGTTATTCCTCCCTTGTAAAAAAAATGAAAGCAAAAGCTGCTTTGCAGTTAACGATAGAAGCATTTGTTCTTCATTCTCTTCGCTCCATAAATGGGAGAAGGATCTCCTGCTTCAACAGCACCCAGGTCTGGTGCTTTTCCCTTAAAGCCATCATTTATATTTGGTAGAGCAATCGCCCTGTCAACAGCCATTCCTTTTGGGTTGAGCGTAAAATCAATATCCGTGGCATGGTAAATCTGATGAGGCTTTGCCGGATCTGGTGGCTGCATCCTTGTGAAGATATCATAATCAATTTCTACTCCGTGTTTCTCGAGACCGCTTTCATCAGAAAAGCTCTTGAGGGTTGTGTATCCTTTACTGTTTGATGAATTAATCTCATAGTCTCGCAGCTTACCTGCAGCAGGAGCAATCCAGAGGTATTGATTTCCTCCCGCTTTATTGGGACGGTAGCCATTGTAATCATAGGATGAGTAGGAGGTTGCCACAGGAAATGCTACCAGTGTTCTTTGTGGTGCATCCGTTCCAAGGAACAGATTATTTCTGAAGTGTGCATTGGAATACGTTTCCTGATTTCTGTTTTCGCTGATGATCGTATTATGTAGAAAATATAATCCTGCAGGTTTTGCCATGAGCTTGAGGGCAAAGCCATTCGGAATATGATACATGACATTGCGAATAAAATAAGCGGGCCCACCAAATACAGGTTGCGCACTCAATCCGCATTGCGCTGCATTGACACCGCGGTTTCTCATCACCCTGATATTATGTACGCCTCCATCGGCTTCAATAAAATCATCCACTACCAGGTGAATATCATTTTCATAAATATCAATGGCTACTGCTTTTAAGTCTTGTTCCTTTTCCGGTGTGCCATAGGTTGAAACGGTAATGCCATCATGAAAAAAAGCAATGGAGTTATTGCAGATGACATGCCCTGAACCATACACCTTGATGGCATAATATCCTGTCACCTGACTTGCCGGATAGATGCCAGGGCTGGCCCAGCCGATAAGCCGATAGCGGTCTTCGCGTCCGATGATAATATTATCAGCAATGTAAAAATTCTTTGAAGCAGCATTCTCTGTGGAGATGGCGCTACCAACATCTTCGATCCGGCAATTTCTGATAGTAAGGTTTTTAGCGCCAATCACATCCTTGAAACCAGCATGAAAGGCAATGTCTGTATTGCGGATAGTAAGATTTTCAAAAATATGATTCTCCGATGCCGTTACATCAAAAAGAGTGTGTGCTCCATTTCCATCAATGATGGTTTCTCCATCACCGGCACCTTTTATTACTATAGGTTGCTCAACAGTGCCTTTCACTGTTAACACATACGTGCCATCGAAGGGGATACCATTTGGCTCTACATAGTTGAGGCGATCCGCTTTATATAAACCGGCATGCATTACTATGATGTCTCCTGGTTTCGCTTTTCGTTCACTCACCACCGACCAGTCTCCGAGCCCGGAACCATAGTATGCAGCTTTCAATCCTATAAACGATGGCTCCTCTTTTTTGCCTTTCCAGTATTCAGGATAAACATGAAGGGTTCTTCCGGCTGTAGATTCTTTTGGCTCTGCCCTCGTTCGAACTTTAACTGTCTGAACAGTTTCTCCCTCAGTACCATCAGGATCGTTCATCGTAAATCTGCATTCATATTCTGTATCAGGCATCAGGTCCAGGATGCTTCCTGCAAATAAATCCGGTACGGTGTATTCAAGATTCTCCATCTTGCGAAAGACGCGTTCACCTCCGATTCTCAAAAGTGGCAATGCTTCATTCCATTTTTTTGTTCCTGCAATGCGATAAGCCGTTTGCACGGTTGCATTTCGGTTGTTGTCTCCGCTGATCTCCCACTCAAAACCAAGGTTAATTAACGTGGTTGGTTCCACAATAAATTTTCCTGCTTTTATTCCATCCTGAGCGCTGGTCGTAAAAGAAAAAAGTATCACAAGAAAAGATGCCACAAGAAATTTTTTCATATCAGCGTTTGAGTTTTTCATTGGTAGATATTTGTTACTGAAAATTACAGGCTTACTAAATATACTATAATCATCATGAAGCACACCAAGTGTTATGTAACTGGCGGTCATTTCAGTTTCAGTGGCAAAAGAACAATCCTTGAATATTTCGAAGTGAATAAAAAAAGCCCCGAAGGGCTTTATGAATAAAAATGAAATTGTGTGTTAATAATATCGTCCCATCAACGGATGTTCAACAATAGCACGCTTCAGTTCCAGTAAATCCACGGTGCCCTGATAGCTGTAAACAACTTTGCCGCCAGGCTCCACCAGCAAGGTGTATGGCAACGCTCCATTCCAGTTCGGATCAATAGCTTCAATGAGTTTATATTTATCGGTGCCATCATAAAGGAAATTCTGAACAGGTGAATGTGTTTTATCCAGAAATTTCTGTGCCCTGTCAATGTTTTCAGGGTTATCGGCTGATATTGAAATAAATTCAAAATTACGCTGGCCATACCAGCGTTGCAGTGCAACCAGATCAGGATACTCAATAATACATGGTGCGCACCAGGTGGCCCACACATTGATCAATCTCAATTTATCCGTTGGATTCTTAACCAGTTCTTTTATCCCGGCTTCATTCAACTTATTGAGTGGTGAAGGTTTTGCATTCCATTGCTCTTCAACTTTTACTCCATATTCATTCTTCCAAGCCCACTTGGTGGTGCATCCAAACACTTTATTTACTGGCGTTTCAACAGGCTTACCAGCCAGAACTGCATCTACCGCAGCGCGCAAGTCTTCTGAGTTGGCACCACCTGGTTTTTCTACAGCATCAATTCTGCCATTGTAGCGTAACTTTCTTTCCTTATCAAATACATAGGCATGCGGTGTGGCAACAGGACCATAGGCAATTGATACTGCCTGGTTATCGCCATCATAGAGATATGGAAAATTATATTTCTTATGATCATATCTGATTTTCATTTCTTCAAAAGAATCATTGAGATCAGTATAACCACATTCTTCAGGAAGGAGGCCGAGGGCGCTGTTGGGCATGATGGCAACCATGGCAACTCCTTTGTCCTTATAATCATTTGTGAAGCTGATCATTCTGTCTTCATAGGCCTGGGCAGTAGGGCAATGGTTGCAATGAAATATGATCACCAGCACTTCGGCATCTTTAAAATCGCCAAGTGAAACAAACTTGCTGTTGACATCGGGCAATCTGAAATCAGGAGCATTTTGTCCTATTTCGAGTGTATTTACATCCTGTTTGGGCACAGCAACAGGATTGGCTACAAATACCTGATCTGCAGCAGATGTTGCTACTTCCGTAGTGGTAGAATTTTGTTTGCATGATGTGCCTGCCAGTAATAATCCTGCAAAAAAGACGGTTGACCAGATCGTAATTTTCATTTGTGTTATATTTATTTGAGGAATTTAATAGGTAGACAGAGCTTCGGTTTCACCCATTTCCTTAAGCAGGGTTTTGAGTCCTTCTATATTACCTTCAAGAACTTTCTTTACATCCTTTTCCGCTATATGACCAAGTATACCTATGGGACCATTGTACCCTGATGCCTTAATCGTCTTGAGCATTTGCATCTCACTATCACCTTGACCGACAGGAAGGATTTGCGGACCATTCACATCCATGCCATTTATATTGATTGCCTTGAGATACGGTAACATTCTATCGAGACGCGCAGGAAAATCTGCTATCTGACTGTGCGCATGATGAAAACTATAGATGATGCCCACATCCTTTAAACCAGATTTCTCAATGATACGGATCTGGTTATCCGGTTCACCAAACCAGTCGCCATGGTTATACAGATTTATGGTACAACCAATTTCAGAAGCCATCTTGTGAAGTGACTTAACAGCCTCTACTCCTTTATCAAGTTTTTGTTCATCGGTAAGCCCGTCAAAAAACTCTTTGGTGATTCCAATCCAGAAATCAGTTTTGATATTATTCTCCTTCACCATATTGAACATTACCTGATTGGCACTGTCCAGCTGGTCTGCCTGTGGTGTTGAAATCCAGAACCATACCGCTTTCAGTTCAATTTGATTCTCCTTCAGCGCATTGATTTCATCCTGGAAAGTGGGCAAGTGTTTTTCTCTCCAGTCGTAGGCAAGTTTTGTTATGCCCAGCTCTTTCAACATGGCAGCCCGTTCCTGCGGGCCTCTTTCCAGACTATCGAATGGCACCACGCACCAGGCCATCAGATTTGTCCTGGCAAACAAAAGCTTGTTCTCACTATCTTTTTTCGTTTCACATGAAAACAGAACAATGAGGGGAAGAAGAAGGGTGAATCGCATTCTCATACTGTATATTTTTATTAAATATAATCCCTGACCTTCCGACATCACCAGTAAATTATTTAAGCCTTCAATTTATGTGTTTTTCGGCCGTTGGGCATTATGAACAGACTCCGTTACGCTTAAATTGATTTCATAATGGCTATGATCCACCTGTTCAATTTCTTCTTCACAATCAATAGATTAATCCATTTTGAATGATCCGGTCTATCGCACTCCTTTCGTGGAGCATCAACCTGGCGTGTTGTTCTGAATCTAAAAAAGAGGAGTTAACACCAACACATTGAACTGAAAAACCCTTTAATATTTCATTAAAAATCAACTGTACCCTTGCCAAATGAAAATCACTCGTGATTACTTTGATAATCGGGTTATCCAGTTTAGCCAGCATGGCCTTCGACTTTGATGCATCCTCCACAGTATTTCCAGACAATGCAAATTCAAGAAAAGCGGATTCTGGAATTCCATTCGCTAACAGATATTCCTTTGCATAAACTGCATGGGCCTTAGAAGACGTGTTGAAATGATTTCCCCATCCACCCGTACATAGTATAAGTTTTCCAGCAGAATAAAGTTGGGCTCCACGATCAAGCCGGCTTTTTGCAATATCACTTAGTTCGCCTTCCGGTGAGTTGGGTGATCCGAGAATTACCAATACCTCCTTGGATTCCATCAGATTACTTCAATCCCCTCTCTGATTTAATTTTCTTTAAGTCCAGATTGTATCGGACTGCCTGAAGTTTGCGACCATAATGCAAACTGGCATTTACTTCATAGCCAAAGAGCAATACAAGCGTGAGCAAATCCATCCAGACCATCAGGGCAATAAGCGCTCCTATTGAACCATATATTTTATTGTATGCGCCAAAGTTGGTTATGTAATAAGAAAAACCATAGGAAATAGCCAGGCCAGCAAAAGTTGCCAGCACAGAACCAATAGAAAAGAAACTCCAGTTATAATGCACGGATGGACCAAAGTAATAAATGCAGGAAATAACAATGAAGAACAAAATGAAAATAACGAGAAAACGGAGTAGCAACAAAATATAAATAGTGTAGTCATCCAGGTTAATGTTGAATTTATGAGCGTTCTCGGCAAAGTGATCGATGGCAATTTGCCCAACCACCAGAAGTGTTACTGCCACAAACAGGGCAACAGAGAGTATGATGGTGAGACCAAATGCCGTGAGGCGCATTCGCAGCATACCTCTCTTTTCTATGGTGCGATAACATGAATTAAAAGCCCGCATCAAAGCGAGCATTCCATTGGTGGCGAGATAAACGGCAAAAATAAATCCGAAGGTGAGCAAACTGCCTCGTTGATTTTTTACTATGTCTTCAATGGTACCGGATACTTCACCAAACATACTGGGTGGTAACAATGATCGCATAAACTCCATAATGTTTTGCTGACTTATTGTCGGGAAGTAATCCGAGATATAGGGTATGAGCGTAAATAAAAATATGATGGTAGGAAAAATCGCAAGAATAAAATTGAATGCAACTCCATTCGAGCGATCCATGATTTCATCCTCTTCAATATTGTGTAAAAATATCTTGAAGAATTTATAAAGTGATAAATCACCGTATCGCTTAAACTTGATTTTTTTCAACCAGTTTCTGCCAGCGCGCGCCTTCGTATATTGAAGAATACGCTTACGGGTACCGTACTTCATCCGAAAAATGGTTTCAATACATCCTGAAAAACCTGCGGTGGCCGGCTTGGTCTTCCCGTTTTCTTATCTACGAAAGCGAGCATGGTTTCACCCTGGTGTATCAGCTTGCCTTCGCCATTATAAATATCGTATTCAAATCGAATTCGTACGCCCGGCTTTTCGCGAATGGTGGTCACTATCTTCAGATGATCGTCATACAAAGCAGCACTCAGAAATTTTGATTTATTTTCCAGCACAGGCATCATTACACCCATGTCTTCCAGTTCTTTGTAGGTAAGCCCCAGTTTTCTTAAACTTTCAACACGGCCTACTTCATAATACATAGCGTAGTTACCATAATACACATAGCCCATCTGGTCTGTTTCACCATAACGCACACGGATAAAAGTTTCCGAAGTATACATCCTTACTTTTTTTGTCCGCTCTTTCTCAACGCTTCACCTTTTCTCATTTCAATGGTCAATGCAGTCTGATACTTCTGTGCATTACGGTTATGCTCGGTCAGCGTGGTTGCAAAATTATGAAACCCCGAAAAATCCTCCCGGGCACACATGTAAATATAATTGTGTTGCTGGTGATTAAGCACCGCATCAATGGTGGCAATCTGCGGCATATTGATTGGGCCGGGCGGCAATCCTGCATATTTATAGGTATTGTATGGAGAATCAATGGCTTTGTGTTCATTAAGAACCCGCTTGATGGTAAAGTCGCCCACCGCAAAAACCAGTGTTGGGTCGGCCTGCAATGGAATATCTTTTTTCAATCGGTTAATATACAACCCTGCAATAACAGGTGCTTCTTCTTTCTTTACACTTTCTGCCTGTACAATGGATGCAAGGGTAGAAACTTCCAGGGGTGTTAATCCTAATGCCTTTGCTTTTGCAAGCCTCTCGTCATTCCAGAATTTCTTGTATTCACCAAGCATCCGGTCAATGAGTTCGTCTGGCAATACGTTATAATATACTTCATAGGTATTGGGCAAAAACATACCGATCACATTTTTGCGGTTAAATCCTTCCTGATTGGAGGAAATAAAATCATCCAGTGCATTGTTAAATTCCGTAGGGGATACACCTGTATTTCTGGTTATTTTTTCTGACAACTCATCAATCAGACGAACATTGGTGAACGTGATATTCACAGCCTGTCTGCTTCCGGATTTAAGCACCCTGATCGCTTCCCTGTTGGTCATGTTTCTGCGAAGTGTATAACGGCCTGGTATAATGCTCTTGTCATATCCGTAGAGCCGCGCCAGAAAACTGAATGACACCATATCATTGACAAAACTTCCTTTACCCAGATCTTCCTGCACTTTACGAAAAGTGGCACCCGACCGGATGATAAAAACCCGGTCATCTTTGTCAATCAGAATGTTTGGCGTAAGAAAAATCTGATATCCATAAAAAATGAATGAGATCGTTAGAATCGAGAGGATTAGAAAAATTGCAAGTTTCGTTTTTGGAACTTCTGCCATAGTAAAAAATTGAAGGGTCAAATTTACTAAAATGACTGAAGACAAATGCGATTATGTTATTTGAGTTAACTTGCCCCGGTTTTATACACCGGTTATCTATGCCTGCAGAGTTTTTATCCATACATCCTATCACTCCGGAGCCCCGAAAAATTGCACGGGTAGTGGAATTATTACGGGAAGGAGGCATTATTGTGTATCCTACTGATACGATTTATGGAATCGGATGCGATCTGATGAATCGCAGATCCGTTGAGCGGCTCTGTCATATTATGGAATTAAAACCACAGAAGCTCAACCTTTCATTTATCTGCAGTGACCTCAGCCACATATCAAAATATGTCAAGCGCATCGACACGCCTGAATTTAAAATCCTGAGAAAACTTTTGCCGGGCCCGTTTACATTTATTTTCGAATCGAGTACCCATGTGCCAAAAATACTCGATGTCAATAAAAAAACAGTAGGGATTCGAATTCCCGATCATCCGATCCCGCTTGAAATTGTAAACCTGCTGGACAATCCATTAATTACCTCATCCATTAAAGACGATGATCATATAAAGGAATACACTACCGACCCATCAGAAATTTATGATGACTTTAAACATAAAGTGGATCTGGTCATAGATGGCGGCACAGGAGGAAACATTCCTTCAACCATTGTTGACTTCACCAGCGGAGAGCCAATGGTAACACGACAAGGTCTTGGTCAATTTAAATGGTAGAACCTGCTGAAGTCTCAGATTTCAAATTTCATATTGAAAGAGTAATTTTAAATTTGAAATCTTAAATATTGAATCTTCTGATAGATCTTCATTATCTGCCTTCACTGGAATACTTTTCTGCACTGCTGCAATTTGATGAAATCGAGTTGGAAAGTCATGAGCACTATGTGAAGCAGAGCTATCGTAACCGTTGCTATATCAATACAGCGCACGGTGTTGATATGCTGATTGTTCCCTTAACATCGAAACACGGAAAAACAAGTATCAAGGATATCCGCATCGACTACAGCAAGAAGTGGCAAAACAATCAATGGAGAACGATCGAATCCGCCTATCGTAACGCACCATTTTTCGAATACTATTCGGATGAACTCAAAACTATTTTATACCATAAACATGAATTCCTTTTCGACCTGAACTTAGAATTACTGTCATTCTGTCTTAAAACAATTCGGTTCAACCCTACCCTATCGGTTAGTGTTTCCTACGAAAATGTGCCTCCCTCACCCCTTTTTGATCTCCGATCGAAGATTATTCCAAAGAAACCCGCATCAGGTCGCAACTTCTATAAGCCTGTGCCATACAACCAGGTTTTTGGCAATGGATTTGCAGAAAATCTAAGCCTGATTGACTTGCTGTTTTGTGAAGGGCCGAGGGCTGCTTCCCTTCTTCTCGCTTCACGGAAAGAAAATCTGAACAAATAAAATCTTAAACTTGTTTTTTGTGCGGTTAAGTACGGCATAAAGTGGTTTTATTATACCCTTGCTGCCTTTTGAATTATCACTCTTAAAACTTTACATTTACACTACTCAAGATTATGGCAAATATGGAAGCAAAATTTTCTAACCGCGTGAAAGAAGTAATTTCTCTAAGTCGGGAAGAAGCACTACGATTAGGTCACGATTATATCGGTACTGAACATCTCTTGTTGGGGATGATTCGCGAAGGTGAAGGCGTAGCCGTAGGCGTGCTGAAAAAACTGGGAGTTCCACTGGATGAACTTCGCGCCGAAATCGAAAAGGTATCTAAAGGCACCGCCACCCATGAGATAAAGAACCTGGCCAATATTCCTTTGACCCGCGCTTCAGAAAAGGTATTGAAAATCACCTATCTGGAAGCCAAAATTTTCAAAGCTCAATTAATCGGAACTGAACATTTGTTGCTTTCCATTCTACGCGATCCCGACAATCTCGGCACTCAGATATTAAACAAGTTTGATGTTGCCTATGATGTGGTGAAAGAAATGCTGGAATACCAAAATGATCAACCTACAGCTTCTTCTGATACAGATGATCCTGATGATGATTCATCAAAAATGTTTGGAAGTGGTGCAAACCCCAGTAAGGAGAAAAAAGGCACAGAAAAATCACGTACTCCGGTACTGGATAATTTCGGCCGCGACCTTACCAAACTTGCCGAAGACAATAAACTTGATCCAATCGTTGGCCGAGAAAAAGAAATTGAACGTGTTGCACAGATTCTAAGTCGCAGAAAGAAAAATAATCCTATTCTGATCGGTGAACCGGGTGTAGGTAAAACTGCCATTGCAGAAGGACTTGCCCTGCGCATCATTCAGAAAAAAGTTTCACGCGTACTTTTTGGAAAGCGTGTAGTTACCCTCGATCTAGCTTCCCTGGTTGCCGGAACAAAATACCGCGGTCAGTTTGAAGAGCGCATGAAGGCCGTAATGAATGAACTGGAAAAATCTCCGGATGTAATTCTGTTCATTGATGAATTGCATACCATCGTTGGTGCCGGTGGCGCATCCGGCTCACTGGATGCATCCAACATGTTTAAACCTGCACTTGCCCGAGGAGAAATACAATGTATTGGAGCAACAACCCTGGATGAGTATCGTCAGTATATTGAAAAAGATGGAGCCCTTGCCCGAAGATTCCAGATGGTAATGGTAGATTCTACTTCCGTAGATGAAACCATTCAGATTCTGGAAAACATCAAAGAGAAATACGAAGATCACCATCATGTAAGCTATACGAAAGAAGCCATGGAGGCTTGTGTGAAATTATCTGACCGCTATATCAGCGATCGTTTTCTGCCAGACAAAGCCATTGACGTGATGGATGAAGCAGGAGCACGCGTACACATCAATAACATTCATGTTCCCGATGAAATTGTAAAGTTTGAAGAGGCTATTGAAGATGTTAAAAAGGAAAAAAACCGTGTTGTAAAAAGTCAGAAATACGAAGAGGCTGCACAGCTTCGCGACAAGGAGAAGAAACTCATCGAGCAACTTGACCTTGCAAAAGCCCGTTGGGAAGAAAAAACACGTACCGAAAAATATACGGTTACCGAAGACAATGTAGCCGATGTGGTTGGTATGATGACGGGTATCCCGGCCAACCGTATTGCACAGAAAGAAAGCAATAAACTACTGGGCATGGCCGATCAGCTCAGTGGAAAAGTAATTGGTCAGGAAGAGGCAATTAAAAAATTGACGAAAGCAATCCAGCGGACACGTGTGGGTTTAAAAGATCCAAGAAAGCCGATCGGTTCTTTCATTTTTCTTGGACCAACCGGTGTAGGAAAAACTGAACTTGCTAAAGTACTCGCCAACTATTTATTCGATAAAGAAGATACCCTGGTACGCATTGATATGAGTGAGTACATGGAGAAATTCTCTGTATCACGTTTGGTGGGTGCACCTCCCGGATATGTTGGCTACGAAGAAGGCGGACAGCTTACTGAAAAAGTAAGACGCAAACCTTATTCAGTTGTGTTGCTGGATGAAATTGAAAAAGCACACCCGGATGTTTTTAATATTTTATTGCAAGTGCTGGATGATGGAATTCTTACAGACGGTTTAGGCCGCAGGGTAGATTTCAGAAATACGATCATCATCATGACTTCTAATATTGGTGTGCGTGATTTGAAAGACTTTGGTGCCGGTATCGGTTTTACAACCAAGGCAAAGCGCGAAAACGAAGAGGAGGTGATGAAGTCCACAATACAGAGTGCCTTGAAACGTGCATTCAGTCCAGAGTTTCTTAACAGACTGGATGATGTGATCGTGTTCAACTCATTGAAACGCGAGGACATCCATAAGATCATTGATCTTACCCTTGGAAAACTTTTTGCCCGTATCACCACATTGGGATACAATGTTGAACTAAGCGATAAAGCAAAAGACTTTCTGGCAGAAAAAGGATATGATCAGCAGTTTGGCGCCCGTCCGTTGAACAGGGCCATTCAGAAATACCTGGAAGATCCGGTTGCAGAGGAAATCCTGAGAGGTGAAATTGTAGAAGGCGGTACGATAATGGCCGACTACGAAGGCACCGGTGATTTACTTACCATTAAATTAAAGAAGCCGAAAGCCTCTTCGAAAGAAAAGAAAAGCGAGTAAGCAATCAGATCAAAATCATAAAGGCGGGGAAACCCGCCTTTTTTTTGAGGGGGGAGGATCAATTCAACCCGAATTATGCAATAGAAAATTCTATTGCATAATTGACGAATAAAAATCATCAACTTATCCATCCACAGTCAAAACCAGGTTGATGATTTTCATTGTCAGGGTTATACCTTGACAATCCTGACGGTATTCGTCAGGATTCGTCAACCCTGCGGGCTGATTATGCATTCTTAATGCATAATCAGGGTTCAATAGCTACCCAGATATTTTCTTAAAAACCATTCTGCGGCTATCAAACCCAACAGAAGAAAAAATACCCACTTGAGATTTATTAATTGATTAAAGGTTTCCTCTGAATGGATAAGACTTGCTGTCTTTGTTTTTTCCAGATCGCTGGCCAGTAAGGAAATCTGATCAGTTTTATAAAACTTTCCGCCTGTTTCATTTGATAACTTTCGAAGCAGATTAAAATCAGCAGTAAGATTTTGCGCTTCAATGTTTTGTGCTTTCACTAAAAACTGTCCGTTCACTTCTTCTGTTTTGTCATTCAATACGGTGGTTGCCTTAAATCGATATACCCCTTGCTTCAATCCGCCAATACGATACCGTGAGCCTCCCGGGCTTGTGCTGTAATTATAATTGGTGACCTTCCCTTGCTCATCGCGTAACTGCAATTGAATAGTATTTCCATAAATAAGTTCAAACAAATCATTATACACCTGACTCTCAATAACCACCGCCTCTGAATCAGAGAATTCATTCTGTAAAGGAAAACTTCTAAACTTTCTCTTGTCTTCCTGTGTGCTCAGGTATTGAATAAGTTTAGAAAATAACTCATCAAATATTTCAGTATTGCCATTGTCAGCAAACTCATTCAATCGCCAACGCCACAATCCCTCACCGATCATGGTTGCAATTTTCCTATCACCATCTTCCCAACTTAATAAAAGCGGACGATCCGTAATCACACTTCCTATTCGTTGATAAAGCAACACCCTGGCTTTTGCCGGAAATACAAACTTGCCAAACGGAACCTGCACAGGCGGGTATCGTGAAAAAATTCCATTGCTGTTTTCGGAAAACCCAAAATCGCCAAAGCTGCTGTTCACAACGGGTGTTACTTCATCCCATTGTCCTTTATAATCAAATTGAATTGGGATTTGATTTGCCGGCAACATCCTCAGGTTTGACTGACTCCCCAACATAACAAGAAGTGAAGACGAACCTTTTGAAAGTGAATTGTAAAGGGGCAACGTTTTTCCTGCATTGTCCACCGCCTGATGAAAAATAAAAAGCTCAGCAGCTCCCGGTTTCAGGTAGGAATCATCTGCATTGGCAACTCCAGGAATATGGACGATAAATTCATAGTTAGCATTTTTTTCTAAAACGGATTTCAGTGCTTTGATGTCGGGGTGGGGAGCAGGCGCAATCAGGACAATTTTCTTTTTTCCATCCACTACTTCAATAAAAATACTCATGGCATTGTTGCGCCTGTTGTTCTCCTGATCGATCGGTTTGACTGAAACATCATATCGTTGAATTCCCTTTTCAATCGCCTCCAGTTGAAAATCAAAATCAACCAGCGATTTATTGCCTGTATTTTTTTGCTGACTGATTAATACCTTTCCATCCTTATGCACGGTTACTGAAACGTCCTGATTCTCTACTCCCTGCATCAATACCTGCGCCTTTAAAGGAAATTTATTTCCCTGGTAGGCAATTTTATTAAAGGCAACATTTTTTAAAATCAAATCCACTCTTGACGTTGTGTCACCAAGGCCTACAGAATAAATGGGGATGCGTACAGGCGTGTAAAGTGGGGAAGCTCCTGAGTTGTAAATTCCATCGGATACCAAAACAACTCCTGCCAGATTTTTGCCTTCAAATTCATTAACTACATTTTGGATGCCTCTGTTCAGATCAGAAGTGGGGCTATTCGCTTTTAATGACGCAATATCATTTCCGCCAAGGTCTTTCCATTTCACTTCATAACCTGCGTTCTCAATGGCAGTTTTTGTTTCACTTAAGTTTGAAATAAGTCTTCCCTGCCCTACAGAGTCGATCACTTCTCCCACCGAAGTGGATGAATCAATTAAAAACACCCAGGTTGGTTTTTCATACTCATTGGTGATGAGTTTGAGCACAGGGCCAAGCAACAGGAATGCTAGAAATGAAACAACGACTGCACGCAGGGTGAACAAAATCTGATTGGTACGTTTGCTCCAGGTGTGATTGCCGGTGTAAAGAATATAGGCATACCCAACACCCGCTGCGATGCATAGTAAAATAAAGTAAGGAGATTGCTCAAATAATAGTCGCTGCATTTCTTAAACCTCAGGTCATGTTTCAACAAGCTCAACATGACAATTAAAAATCAATTAGTAATTATACTTCTTATCCCACAATTTCTTCAGGTAATTTCTCAATTCCTCCTCGCGCACATTTTTGCCAGGCTCGTAAAACTTTGTTTCCTTGATCGCATCTGGAAGAAATTCCATCGCTACAAAGTTGTTACGGAAGTCGTGGGCATATTGATATCCCTTTCCATAATCAAGGTCTTTCATGAGTTTGGTTGGTGCATTACGCACGGCCAACGGCACAGGAAGATCACCCGTTTCATTAACCATGCCCAATGCTTTTTCGATAGCCATATAACTGGCATTGCTCTTGGCAGAACAGGCAAGATAAATCGCACATTGCGAAAGAATAATCCGTGCTTCCGGATATCCAATGACATTTACTGCCTGAAATGCAGTGGTTGCCATCACCAGAGCCGTGGGGTTTGCATTACCAATATCTTCGGATGCAAGAATCACCATTCTGCGGGCTATGAATTTCACATCTTCACCGCCTTCAATCATGCGTGCCAGATAATAGACTGCTGCATTCGGATCGCTGCCACGGATTGATTTTATAAATGCCGATATAATATCATAATGCTGTTCACCACTCTTGTCATAGATGGCGATGTGTTTTTGCGCCACATTCATTACCTGGTCATCGGTGATTTCTACATCATCGGCCACCGATTCACTGATGATTTCCAGCAGATTCAGAAGCTTGCGGGCATCGCCTCCGGAGATGTTGATCAGCGCCTGATATTCTTTAATGTTGATCTTTCTCTTTTTTAACTCAACGTCTTTACTGAGCGCATGTCCAATTAATCTGATGAGGTCTGCTTCCGTTAATGCTTTGAGCGTATACACCTGGCATCTCGAAAGCAATGCTGAATTAACTTCGAAGGAAGGATTTTCCGTAGTTGCACCAATTAATGTAATAACTCCTTTTTCTACAGCACCCAGCAAAGCATCTTGTTGGGATTTGTTGAAGCGATGAATTTCATCAATGAATAAAATCACCCTGCTCGCACGTCTTGCCTGATCGATCACATCGCGTACATCTTTTACACCAGCGCTCACGGCACTCAGCATGTGAAACGGTCGCTTCACTTCATTGGCAATAATGTTGGCGATGGTTGTTTTGCCTACACCTGGAGGTCCCCATAAAATCATGGAAGGCACATTGCCGGTTTGGATCGCTTTGCGGATGATTCCGTTTTCACCAACAAGATGCTCCTGTCCAATAAGGTCTTCGAGTTTCGAAGGTCTCATGCGTTCTGCCAAGGGAGCTTTTGTTTCGTACATGATTATAAAATCAGAATGATAATTTTTTAATCACGTCCACTGTTTTCTCAAGCATGGCATCATCAAAATCCAGATGAGTAACTAAACGGATTTCCTGCGCGCCAAACTTGATAGCTTTAATATCATGCCCGGATAATTTTGCGAGTACTTGCTCTGGAGTTACTTTATCAATTACAGTAAAAATAACAATGTTGGTATCTACCGGCATCATGGATTTCACCCAGCTTACGTTACTCAATGCTTTTCCGAGTGCGGCTGCACGAATGTGATCTTCTTTTAATCGTGTGATGTTATTATTCAACGCATAAATTCCTGCTGCAGCCAGAAATCCTGCCTGCCTCATACCTCCACCAAATGCTTTGCGCATGCGTCTTGCTTTCGACTCCAGTTCTTTCTTGCACACCAGAACAGATCCAACTGGTGCCCCCAATCCTTTCGAAAGACAAATAGAAATCGAATCAAAATATTTTCCGTAATCAATGGCTCTATCTCCTGTTTCTGTCAATGCATTAAAGAAACGCGCTCCATCAAGATGCATGTTCAATCCTTTTGATCGGGCAAATTCACTGATTACTGCAATATCTTTCAGGTAATAAAAACTTCCGGCTTCACGCACCACTGTATTCTCCAATGACACTACAGAAGAAACAGGCTGATGAACATCTTGTGTATTGTTTATGTTAGCCGCAATTTCCTCCACCGAAAGTCTTCCGCGATTACCTTCCAGTAAACGCACACTCGCCAGACTATTTCCGGCAACACCTCCACCTTCATATTTATAAATGTGCGATCCTTTATAACAGATCACTTCATCATACGGCTGAGTTAAAATTTTTATTCCGATCTGATTCGTCATCGTTCCTGACGGACAAAAAATGGCCGCATCCATGCCGAGCATCGAAGCACATTTTTGTTCCAGTGCTTTTACAGAGGGGTCTTCGCCAAATACATCATCACCTACTTCGGCCGTCATCATGGCTTCATGCATTCCCTTGGTGGGCTTGGTTACGGTGTCACTTCTCAGATCAACAATCATGGTATTTTCTTAAAAATTCCAAGTTACAAAAAGAGGCATTGAATAGGATTAAATTGGAGTGCATTTGGTTTTTCGGTCTGATGGGCCTACTTTTGTGCCACTAAATCGCGGGGTGGATCCGCCAATTGGCGGATCGTTGGGCTCATCCGTCAGCGGACGGACAAGTTATCCGCCAAGTGGCGGACACAGGTTCGAGGAGAAGTTTAGAAAAGATAAAAAGTTAGAAAACATATCGCGGGGTGGAGCAGTTGGTAGCTCGTTGGGCTCATAACCCAAAGGTCACAGGTTCGAGTCCTGTCCCCGCTACAAGGAAACCCCGGACTTCGGTCAGGGGTTTTTTCATTTAAAAAGGTCATGACAACTCCACACAAATCCGGGTTCGTAAGTATAGTAGGCAAGCCCAACGTGGGTAAGAGCAGCCTGATCAATAAACTGGTGGGCGAAAACCTTTCCATCATCACCGCCAAAGCACAAACTACCCGCCATCGCATCATGGGAATTTTGAATGGTGATGATTTTCAGATTGTGTACTCCGATACTCCTGGCATTCTGGAGCCAAAGTATGAATTGCAGGAGGCCATGATGGGTTATGTGAAAGTTTCGCTGGAAGATGCTGACCTTATTTTGCTAATTGTAGAGTTGGGAGAGAAATATGATGATCAGCTTTTTGAGATTTTCAAGACGGTTCAAACTCCCATCCTCCTCGTGATTAATAAAATTGATCTCGCCAAAGGATCGCAGGTGGTAGACAAAATTGAATACTGGAAAACGCTGATCAATGCCAGAGAAATCATTCCGGTTTCGGCTAAAGACGGAACAAATCTGGATCAGTTGTTTTCTTCCATTAAAAGCTATTTGCCTGAACATCCTGGCTATTACCCAAAAGATAATTTCACAGACCGGAGTGAGCGTTTCTTTGCTTCAGAGATTATCCGCGAAAAAATCTTTTTGAACTACGATCAGGAAATACCCTACAGCTCGGAAGTAGGCATTGAAAGCTTCAAGGAAGAAGATGCCATCATTCGCATTCGCGCTACTATTTATGTAGAGCGTGATTCACAGAAAGGAATACTCATCGGTAAAGGCGGAAGTTCACTCAAGAAAGTGGGCACGGAAGCACGCATCGATCTGGAGAAATTCTTTGGCAAGAAAGTGTTTCTGGAAACGCATGTGAAGGTGGCCGATAACTGGAGAAAGCAAAAGCTGAAACTAAAACACTTCGGATATACAGATTAATTTCCTGCTGATGAACAGGATCTGGCTTTAGCAAGCCAATCGCAGCCTGAATTTTTAAATAGGATTATAATCAGCAAATTTACGGATTGGTAACTGGCCCCGGGGCTACTCAGAACATTGATAATCAAGTAATGGCGAATATTGTAGCAATAGTTGGAAGACCAAACGTAGGCAAGTCTACGTTTTTTAACCGGATGGTGGAGCAACGTCAGGCGATCATGGATGATATGCCGGGTGTGACCCGCGACCGCCACTATGGCTATGCTGAATGGATCGGCAAGTATTTCACCGTTATTGATACAGGAGGTTATGTAACCGGCTCGGATGATAAATTTGAATCACAAATCCGCACCCAGGTAGAAATGGCTCTTGAAGAGTGCACCGCGGTGATCTTTATGGTGGATTGCAAAGACGGACTTACCGCCTACGATAAGGAATTTGCCAATATCATTCGAAGGTCAAAGAAACCCGTTTTCATTGCCGCCAATAAAGCAGATACACCTAGCAAGGCAGCCCAGGCAAATGAATTTTACGAACTCGGTATGGGAGAAGTATTTCCTGTTTCTGCCGAAAATGGATCTGGAACGGGCGAATTACTGGATGAACTGGTCAAAGTATTTCCATCAGAAGGAGTAGAAGATCCCGATGCAGGAATCCCCAAAATTGCCATCCTTGGAAGACCCAATGTAGGTAAATCATCATTTCTGAATGTCTTGCTTGGAAAAGACCGAAGCATTGTTACCGATGAGGCCGGCACCACCCGCGATGCCATTCACTCACGTTACAAAATGTATGGCAATGATTTTATTCTGATCGATACGGCCGGAATCCGGAAGAAGACCAAGGTAAAAGAGGATGTTGAATTCTATTCTGTACTTCGGTCACTCCGTGCACTGGAAGAAAGTGATGTTTGTATAATTATTATCGATGCCGAACGCGGGCTTGAATCACAGGATGTAAGCATCATCAGTCTGGCTCAAAAGCAAAACAAGGGCATGGTGATCATGGTAAATAAGTGGGACCTGATAGAAAAGGACACTAAAACGGCCGACACATTTAAAAAAGATATTTTAGAGAGAATTGCTCCAATTACTTATGTACCGGTAATTTTTGCATCTGTCCTCACCAAGCAGCGGATTTTTCAGGTTATTGAAAAGGCTGTTGAAGTATATAATAATAAAACCAAGAGAGTGCCTACTTCACAATTGAATGATGCACTCCTTCCTGAAATTGTGCACTATCCGCCTGCTGCCATCAAGGGTAAACACATTCAGATTAAATACATCACACAGGTGCCAGGCAAATCTCCTGCCTTCGCCTTTTTCTGCAATCATCCTCAGTATATACAGGAGAGTTATATGCGTTTCCTTGAAAACAGGTTAAGGGAGAAGTTTGATTTTGAGGGTGTTCCGGTCAGACTATTTTTCCGTAAGAAATAATTCAGAAAACGATTGCGTGATTATTCGTTTCTAAAAAACGATCAGAATCGTCCTTTTTCTCTAACTAAATTCTAATTTTTATCGGGAAACTGATTTGAAATTTAAGCCCGGCATGTATCTTCGCGCCCAAATTCAAATAACCTGTTAACTATGAAAAAAATTATTGCATCTATTATCGTATGTGGCTTTGCTGTAGCAATGGTTGCTTGCGGTGGTAATAAGGAAGAAGCTGCTGCTAAAGCGAAGGCTGATTCTATCGCAACGGCTGATTCTATCGCTGCAGTTGAAGCTGCTGCCGCTGCTGTTGTTGTTGATACCGTTGCTGTTGATTCAGCTGCTGTAGCTCAGTAATCGATCTTTAAAAGATTGAACATTAAAGGCTTTAGTTATCTAAAGCCTTTTTTATTTTGCGCCTGTGTTGCAAGAATCCAGAATTCACGAAATACTTCATAAACATTTACCGGAGGCAGCCTATTCCTATTGCCTGCAACTTTGGCAACACCATCCTTTTGATTTCAAACTTAGAAAACGGAGAATTTCCAAGGCAGGAGACTTTACATGCCATCATGGGCGGGTTCCCCGAATAACCATCAATCATGATTTACATTCGCTCGAATTCTTACTGACCTATGTGCATGAAGTTGCCCATCTGCACGTGCACCACCAACACGGGTTTCGGGTTGAAGCTCACGGTGAGGAATGGAAAAAATCATTTCAGCAGCTACTGCAACCATTGCTCGTTGAATATATTTTTCCAGAACCTGTGCTTGGCTGTCTGAAGGAACACATGATCAATCCAAAGGCATCCACCTATTCTGACTCTGTATTAACGAAACTACTCAGAAGCCTGGATCCCCGTGCCGCCAGAACCACGTTGTTGTCCGATCTGCCGGAAGGAAGTTTATTTGATCTGCACGGTAGATGGTTTAAAAAGGGGAAACTCAAACGCACGCGTGTTCTTTGTCAGGAGATAAAATCAAAAAGGCAATATCTTGTTCCTGCGGATGCGCCAGTAGGCAGCGCTCAACTTTCCCTGCTTTAGTTAAGTCTTCTTTGAATCAACTTATCTACCAGCTCAAAAAAGCGGAGAGGATGAAGTGTGCGCCACTGATCGATCTGAAGCGTACCGCCCATGTTGATGTATGCATCAACATTATATTTTCTGAATTCCTGTTGAATGAACTCAGGGAAATTTACGGCTGCAATCCAACCCTCTTCCACATCTTCAAACCATTCTTCATAATACAAATCATCGGAACCATGAAAATTAAAAATATTTTCACCTATTAAAATAAACTTGTTGACTCCCTCGTGAGTGAGCAGTTCAAGAAAATCACGCTTCAACGTCATGATGTCATTATATAACGTGTCATTCCATTCGCCAATAAATTCAATGACAACGAACCCCAGATCGTAATCGGCATACAGGGTTTTGAGGTAGAGTGTTTCAGATCCAAAAGAATCCCAGGCTGGATCTATGTAATATCCGTAGATAGTCTCCGAATACAAATCATAGTTATATTCCTTTCCATAAAACGGAGATTGCGAATCGTCAGAAGAGTCGTAATACTTCAACCAACCGGCATAGGGTTCAATGAGGTGCATTATTAGGCAAATCTAAAAAAGTAGGCAGTAGGCAGTGTGCAGTTGGCAGGAGATATACCATGATCTGTTATTTCTTACTATCAACGGCAGCGCGTACGCTTCCATACTTCTTGAGGAGTTGTGCGGCTTCTTGCTGATCAATTTTCAATTCATCCATGATCATTTTTACTCCGCGATCGATTAACTTGTAATTGGTGAGTTGCATGTCTACCATTTTATTACCCCTCACGCGACCTAACTTAATCATGGTGGTGGTGGAGATCATATTCAATACCAATTTCTGTGCAGTGCCCGATTTCATTCGCGTACTGCCAGTAACAAACTCAGGGCCTACCACCACTTCAATCGGATAATCCACATTTTTTCCAAGTTCACTACCACTATTGCACGTGATACATCCGGTAACAATTCCATTCTTTCTTGCCTCTTTTACTCCACCAATCACATAAGGTGTTCGGCCTGAAGCAGCAATGCCAATCAAGACATCACTGGAATTAATTTTATGTGACTGCCAGATCAATCCACGCCTGATCAGGATCATCTTCGGCATGTTCCACAGCCATACGAATGGCTTTGTCACCACCGGCAATAATTCCAACTACTCTTCCGTGTGGCATACCATACGTAGGCGGAATTTCGGAAGCATCTACAACACCCAACCTGCCCACTGGTGCCTGCACCAATATAAAATAATCTTCCGCCCAGGCTCATCTTTTCTACAATCGCATTTACCAGCAACTCAATTTCAGGAATTACTTTTTCGATCGCATGTGGAACGGTTTTGTCTTCGCTGTTAATGTTGACAAGCAGTTCATTCACACTCATCTTTTCGAGATGAAAATAATGGGAAGGAGATTCAGTTGTGCTCACGTATCTTAAAGATCTTTTTGATGATACAGCGTGAGCCCGGCTATCGGACCCTCTAAAATATTTCTTACCGTAATGCCTTTGTCGTTGGCAACCTGGCGCAGGATATCGCTGAAATAAAATCCAATAGAACCTACAAAGTGAACCTTTGTGTTTTTATAATCATCATACTTCATCACATTGTTCTGATAGAAGTCAGCAAAGCTGTTGTAGATGAGTTTGTAACAATAAGGTTCATCGATATGCTGAAATATAAATTTTGAAAAACTCGCCAGAAATGCGCCAGGCTTTTCTCCCTGATATACTTTTGCAAGCACCTCTTCGCGGCTGAAAGGAAACCGTTGGTAAAATTGCTCCGCCAGCTTTTCAGGCATCTCCTTACGGAAATAATCGAATATAAATTTCTTGCCTATGTATGTACCCGATCCCTCATCCGCCAGAATCCAGCCGAGGTTGGCAACGTTATCAATTATTTTCTCACCATCATACAAACATGAGTTTGATCCTGTCCCCAGGATGCAGGCAATACCCCGCTCTGTACCGCACAAAGCACGGCCTGCTGCCAGCAAATCCCAACCTACTTCGATATATGCCTTTGGCCAGTATTTTAAAAAAGCATCCTGAATGACCGTTACGTTCTTATCCGATGAAACCCCCGTTCCGTAATAAAATATTTTATCAACGGGCTCATCCACCTTTGGCACCAGATGTTCTTCAACAATGGTATCTAAATGATGTAACGGCTGGTAATAGGGATTAAATCCCGGACTATGTGCCTGCCCGATGGTCCCGTCTTTTTTCAATAATCTCCAGTCTATTTTGGAGCCTCCGCTGTCTGCAATAATGATCATGGTAGTAGTTAAACTTTAAAGATGAACGTTGTAATTTAATTAAAACTGTATGTTGTTACTTCAGTATCCCGATTATTTTAAATTTCCCGAACACCTTTTCTGTATGCGGTGCATCCTTTAATTCATCGGTAAGATCCTGCCCTGCCCAGTGTTCATAATGTTTTCCCTTTAACCACAGCTTCGAGGCAGTAACATCATATACATTGCCCTGCCAGGCAATCCAGACCTGAACTTTATCCTGGCCATTGCGTAAGGCTAATTGTGCTTTTGTTATCTGTACCAGCTTATCCATCAACGGGAAGTCAGGTGATTAAAATCCTTGATCAGAACATATAGAAATTTCACCGGGGGCATATCGGTTTGAATACCCAGTTGGGTTTTTAATTTTTCTGTCACTGCAAGCATCGGTGCAGGATTTCCATGATCCCGGTTAACCTCCAGGGCACGTTGTATGATTTCGATATCCTTTTCATTTAACTGGATAGCCTGAATAAAGGTAGGCTCATAAGTGGCCTCAGATGCAACAAAAATTTCACTGGCTGTAATTTCCTTTTGTTCTGCAAGTTTAACAACCGAGGTACCTGCCACTAAATCTCCCAATCGTTGCCCTTTGCCTCCTGCTACAATAATAATCACTGCAATCGCTCCGCTCAAAATACCGAAATCAATCAGTGCAAAAATCCACCGTAGTATATAATCACCAATACTTGCCGGGGTTCCGTTGAGCCGGATTACTTTGATTGTCAATACACGCTTGCCTGGCGTTTGTCCATTCATGAATATTTCAAACAATACCGAATAGAGCAGCCACGGTATCCCAATGATTGAAATCCACACCCACTCACTACCGATATCCGCATTAAAAAGCAGGATGCCGATCGCTATGGCATAAACGATTTTAATCAACTGATCAAGCAAATAAGCCATGATGCGATCACCAACACTGGCTACCGGATAATGGATGAATGCATTTTGCGTTGTGCGTACCTGAATCGTTTGCATGTATGTTTTTCGTGCCCTGTTAATCAGCGAATGGCAAAAGTAATGATATTGTTTTATGCATTACCTTGCGCCCGAAACCTAAATAATTTCGCATGAGATTTATTTCCTCACTATTGTTGATTGCGGCCCTGCTTTCTGGCTGCGCAGAAAAAAAGTCCGAAGACCGGTTGACTGATGAACAGCTTCGTGCCTATGCCGATGAGCTGGCTCATAAGTTTATTATCACCGATGGGCACATTGACCTTCCTGAGCAATTGAAGGAGAAAAAAATTAATCTTGATAAGGAAAATATAAGCCTCATTGTATCCGGCATCGCAGGAGAATTCAACTATGAAAGAGCGCGTAAAGGTGGCCTTGATGCTCCTTTTATGTCGATTTATATACCTTCATCCTATCAAGGTAAACCAGACCACGGTAAGGCACTGGCTGATTCACTGATCGATATGGTTGTTACTATTACCAGGTTGTTACCTGATAAATTTGCGCTGGCCAATTCACCTTCAGAAATTGAAACAAATTTCAAGGAAGGAAAAATATCCTTACCCATGGGAATGGAAAATGGAGCGCCTGTTGGCAACGACTTATCAAACCTGAAATATTTTTATGACCGCGGCATCCGATACATTACCCTTACACACAGTAAGGATAATCAGATCTGTGATTCATCAGGAGACACAACTCATACCTGGAATGGCCTAAGTCCGTTTGGCCGTGATGTGGTTGCAGAAATGAACCGGTTGGGTATTATGGTGGATATTTCTCACGTAGACGACAGTACTTTTTATCAGGTAATGAAGATCAGCAAGGCACCGTGCATTGCATCTCATTCGGCTTGTAGGGTTTTTTCCCCATCCATGAAAAGAAATATGACTGATGACATGATTAAAAAACTGGGAGAAAATGATGGCGTGGTGCAAGTCAATTATTACAATTTTTTTCTGGATTCTTTGGTTGTAAATCAGGATCTGGCTGATAGTAAAAAACTCGAAGACTTGCTTGAAGAGAAAGGACTTACCCCTGAAGATCCTGCTGCGAGCTCAATCATTGAACAGTTTAAAAAAGATAATCCTACACGCAGATCAACGATAGAAATGGTGGCAAACCATATCGATCACGTAGTAAAACTTGCCGGTATTGACCATGTCGCTTTTGGATCGGATTATGATGGCGTAAATGGTCAGCTGCCAACAGGACTGGAAGATGTTTCTACCTACCCCAACCTGATTTATACACTCCTGAAACGGGGCTATTCAGAAGAAGACATCGAAAAAATATGTTATAAAAACGTCTGGCGCGTCTGGAACAAAGTGGAACAGGTGGCAAAGGGAAGTTGAAGTGGTATTTCTTCTTTCTATGGAAAAAGTAAATACCGGCTTTAAAATTATTTGATGATAACCGCTATTCCCTGTTAACAGCCAACTTTAGAAAGCTAAACAAAGAGTCTGGCTTAATGAATTACCTTGCAGCAATAACCTAACTGATTCCTATGAGATTGATTACACCACTGCTGATCTTAAGCACAGCCTTTCTTTTCAGCTGTACAGAAAAGAAACCGGTAGACCGAATGACCGATGAACAGCTTCGCAGCTATGCCGATGAACTGGCCCATAAGTACATTATCACGGATGGGCACGTAGATCTGCCCTACCGGTTGAAAATGAAAAACTTCCGTCTTGAGCGGGAATACATGAGCATTCCTGTATCCACCGCAGACGGAGACTTTGACTATGAACGCGCAAAAAAGGGAGGTCTGGATGCACCTTTCATGTCAATTTATATTCCTTCCTCCTATCAGCAACAACCCGATAATGGCAAAGTGTTAGCCGATTCGTTAATCAATATGATCAAAACAATTGTCACGGAAATCCCGGATAAATTTGCTTTGGCGAACTCTGCTTCTGAAGTAGATGCCAACTTCAGGGAAGGAAAAATTTCCCTGCCTATGGGTATGGAGAATGGAGCCCCAATCGGCAATGATCTCGCCAACGTAAAATACTTCTACGATCGCGGCATACGCTACATCACACTGACGCATGGCAAAGACAACCAGATTTGTGATTCCTCTTATGATACCACACGCACATGGAATGGTTTAAGCCCTTTTGGTGAGCAAGTGGTAAATGAGATGAACCGTATTGGCATTATGGTGGACATATCCCACGTATCGGACAGCACATTTTATGATGTGGTAAAACTTACAAAAGTACCGGTGATTGCCTCACACTCTTCATGCCGCACATTCACTCCTGACTTTCAGCGAAACATGAATGACGATATGATTAAAAAGCTTGGTGAAAATGGTGGCGTAATTCAAATCAATTTCGGTTCATCATTCCTTGACTCTGCAGTGCGCGCAGGCAATGACATCAATCGTAAAAAGCTCCGGGCAATCCTTGATGAAAAAGGGTTAACATCATCGGACTCCCTGGCGAAACCCATTATAGAAGAATTCCGAAAGGATAATCCTTCCCTTTTTGCGGATGTGGAAATTGTGGCCAATCATATTGATCATGTGGTAAAAATTGCAGGCATTGATCATGTAGGTATTGGTTCTGACTTTGATGGTGTTGGCGACAGTCTTCCAACCGGCCTTAAAGATGTATCACAATACCCAAATCTGATTTATGTTTTACTAAAACGCGGATACACCGAAGAAGACATTGCTAAAATCTGTTATAAAAATGTGTGGCGCGTGTGGAACAAAGTTGAACAGGCTGCAAAAGGAAGTTAAAAACTGAATCTTCTTTACGGATAAGGAAGTTGGAAGAAATGGGGTTAAGTCCTATCTTCCAGCTTCCTTTTTTTATGAGAGAATCTGCCTTCGTTAAACAAAATAAAGCCCGGTGGGAAGAATTTGAAAGGATAGTAAAAAACCAGCACTCGGCCCCACCTGATAAACTGGCTGAACTTTTCATACAAATTACTGATGATCTCTCCTTTTCAAGAACACAATATCCTGAAAGCAGAACCACCCAATATCTGAACTCACTGGCAGGCAAAATCCACGGTGAAATCTACAAGAACAAAAAAGAGGAAAAGAACCGCATTATTTTGTTCTGGAAAGAAGAACTTCCTGCAGTCATGTATGGAATACAAAAGCAACTCCTGTATGCTTTTCTGATATTTGCTATTGCCGGAGTAATAGGCGCAGTTTCTGCTGCCCATGATGATACATTCGTTCGATTGATTTTGGATGACGGCTATGTTAACATGACCCTTGAAAATATCAAAAATGGTAATCCTACCAGGATATACTCATCCGGTAACGAAATGAATATGTTCTTCATGATCACTCTGAACAATATCATGGTATCGTTAAAGGTTTTTGTTTTTGGTGTTTTTTTCTCTTTGGGAACGGGACTCTTTTTATTCTATAATGCACTCATGGTGGGCACGTTTATGATGTTTTTCTACAACGAGAGTCAACTGTCACAGGCACTGCCTGTCATAATGTTGCATGGCACCATTGAACTTTCTTCCATTGTAATTGCGGCCGCAGCTGGCTTTGTAATGGGAAATAGTATATTGTTCCCGGGCACCTATACAAGGTTAACATCATTTAAAATGGGAGCCATAAAAGGTTTGAAAATCGTTACCGGACTGGTACCGTTTTTTATTCTGGCCGGCTTCATAGAATCATTTATTACCCGCTATGCTTTTATGCACTGGAGTATAAAAATGGTAGTTATAGGCCTGTCTGCCTTACTGATCATTTTTTATTTTGTACTGTACCCTATCCAACTAAAACGAAATGGAAGAATATAGAGCGATTGAGTTTCAACGCACCCGTGACTTCAGCAGAAAACTAAACGCAACGTTTGAATTTATCAGACAAAATTTCAAGCCTCTTGGCAAGAGCATTTTGTTTATAGCCGGGCCTGCTGTGCTGGTAGGCAGTGTGATGGCCGGGTCGTTTATAGGCGAATTCTTTAATCTTGGCATGTCGGCACAGGGAAATCCGGAGGCACTATCAACGTATTTCCTCTCCATAAACTTCTGGATACAATTCCTGCTGATGTTTGTTTTTTTAACGATCAGTTTTGTAATCGGCATTGCCACCATAAACTGCTATCTTATCATTTACGACCAGAAAAAATCAAATCACATTGAAGTAAGTGAAGTGTGGAGCCTGGTGCGAAAAGCATTCTGGCAATATCTGGGTACATCGATACTTTTCTTCTTGCTATTCATGTTTGCCTATGTGATGATGCTGATTCCGGTATTCATTTTAGCCAATATTTCCGGAGTACTTGTTTTCTTTGGCGTTATATTCGTTGTGGGTGGAATTATCTTTCTGATTTTCAGCTCTTCGCTTACCTATTTTATTCAGCTGTACGAAAAGAAAAATTTTCTTGATGCTGTGGGCCGATCGATGCGATTGGTTAACAACGGCAAATGGTGGAGTACATTTGGTCTGATCATGGTGCTCTATCTGATCATGATGACTGTTTCATATTTTTTCATTATCCCGTACTATGTTGTTCTCTTTACAGAATCACTTCATTCAGTTTCTACCGGCACAGTTGCGGAACCAACGTCTGGCTGGAAATTGTGGACAATCGTTTTCTTTACCCTGTATTACATGGCTCAAATGCTGCTGGCTGCTCTGCCAAATGTGGGCATCGCATTTCAATACTTTAATCTGGTTGAAATAAAAGAGGCGAAAGGTCTGATGAACCAGATTGAAAATCTTGGTAAAGAGGTTAGCGAAAGCAAGCGGCCAGAAGAACACTATTAAACAACACGCCAAGAACAAGAATCCTATCAGGTGAAAATTATCCTTTATATTTTTTTTCTATCCTTCTCATTCTTTGCATATGCGATGGATTCAGATGCTGTGCTAAGCTCTGATACCATTAGGTATGAACAAAAGAAATTTGCAGGCCTCAATGATACGTTAAAAATAGAAACCAGGTCATTTTCGAATTCTGAAGTAGACAAACTAAAATCCGATCCTGATCTTGACTATAAACAACCACCCACCATTGCCGAAAGTTTATGGGATCGTTTCAAGCAGTGGTTATACTGGTTTTTTGAAAGTCTCTTTAAAGAAGTGGTAACCACTGACCTCGGGCGCATAATCATCTATACGCTGGCAGGCATTCTTCTCATTGTCGTAATTATGATGCTCTTAAAAGTAAATGCTTTCCAGGTATTTTACGCTGGGGCTGATCAGGGCAGGCAATCCTATCAGGTATTTCATGAAAATATCCATGAGATGGATTTTGAAAAACTGATTAGGGAGGCTACAGAAAAAAATGAATTACGACTGGCTACCCGGTTAATCTTTCTACACGCATTAAAACTTTTATCGGACAAGCAACTGATTGAATTCAATGCATGGAAAACAAATCATGATTATGTAGAAGAACTTACTTCCCCGGATTTAAAAAAAGGTCTCAATGAGTTGAGTTTCTATTTTGATTATGCCTGGTACGGAAATTTTGCAATTAACGATAGCCAGTTTCAAAAAATCAAAAATACGTTTGCCGTATGGCGGAGTAAAATGAGTTAGATGACGAAAGACTGGAAGTATATTGTCTACATAAGTTTACTGGGGCTGCTGCTCGTCTTTATGCTTCTGTCTAAAAACAAAGAGCATGACTGGAGTCTCCACTTTTCTCATTTATCCAGGGATCCTTATGGCACCTTTGCCTTGACAAAACTTCTTCCAGGTCAACTTAAAAATCAAAAACTTATACACTCATACAAAACTGTTTATGAACTGAAAGATTCAATTCAAAAGCAGGAAAATATTCTAATCATCTGCTCACAATTCGCACCAGACCCAGAAGACACAAAAGTACTGTTAGCGCTGGTGGATAACGGAGCAACCGCTTTCATTTCATCAAATCACTTCTCAGGTAAGTTTGCCGACACACTTGGGCTCGCCACAGGCGATTCTTTTTTTCAGGGGGAAAATTCATTCAATCAGAATGATTCAGCATCACTTCATTTTGTGAGTCCAGTGCAGGATTCCAGCAGGTCATTCAATTACAGAAGAACAAATATTCATAACTACTTTCAAAATATTGATTCCGTTACCGCATCGGTTCTGGCAAAAAATGACTTTGGTCAAGCGGTAACAGTGCGCATAAAAATGGGGAAAGGAACTTTCATTCTCAACAGTACACCCATCATCTTCACGAATATTTATCTCCTCGCAAATCAAAATCACGAATTTGTTGCGACTTCCCTTTCCTATTTGCCAGCGAAACATACCCGCAGGACTGAATTTTATCATTTAGGAAGGATGGAAGCAGCAACACCACTCCGCTTCATTCTTACCAATGAACCATTACAGTGGGCTTATTACATAACCATTATAACTCTTTTGATTTTCATGATCTTTGAGGCAAAACGTAAACAACGCATTATCCCTGTCATTAAACCTCTGGCGAACACTACCCTGGAATTTGTCGCAACTATTGGCAACTTGTATTACCAGCGAGGCGATCACAAAAATATTGCTGAGAAAAAAATACAGTTTTTCTTTGATTATCTTCATGCTCACTACTTTGTGTCAACCACACATCGTGATGAGCGTTTTGTATCCATGCTGGCTGGAAAATCAGGTGCCGGGGAGCAAAACGTAAAAGCACTGACAAATACTATTAATCAGATTCTCGCGAAAGAAAAAATCAGTAAGGAAGAATTAATATCACTGAATGCCTTACTGGAGAAGTTTTATAAAAAGAACTAAAGACAAACTATTTCAAAATGGAAGAGCCAGTTTTTCAAAGCCGGGTAGACCTCACTACTCTTAATGAGCAGGTGAAAAAGATCAAGGAAGAAATCGGAAAAGTAATCGTTGGCCAGGAAACGATGGTCGAATTATTAATCACCGCCATACTCGCTGACGGACATGTATTGATAGAAGGTGTGCCGGGTGTCGCAAAAACTCTCACGGCAAAACTGATTGCCAAAATTATATCTGCTGACTTTTCAAGGATACAATTTACTCCTGATCTCATGCCTTCCGATGTACTGGGAACCTCCGTATTCAATCTCAAAACATCGGAGTTTGACTTCAGGCCTGGACCGATATTCTCTAACATCATACTCATTGATGAAATAAACCGTGCCCCGGCAAAAACACAGGCTGCTCTTTTTGAAGTAATGGAGGAGCGGCAGGTTACAGTAGATGGACTCACGCATAAAATGAAAACACCCTATATCGTGCTTGCAACTCAAAATCCCATTGAGCACGAAGGCACATATCGGTTACCTGAGGCACAACTTGATCGCTTCCTTTTTAAAGTGATGGCTACGTATCCCACCCTCGATGAAGAAATTGATATCATTAACCGACAACATCAACGAAAAGGAGTTCAGGCAATATCCGAAGTAAGCGCCATTTTAACAGCATATGAAATTTTGCACTTCAGGCAATTCGCGCAACAGGTTCATGTTGAAAATAATCTGATCAAATACATCGCTCAGATTATTCAGGAGACACGAAATAATCCCATGTTATTTTTGGGAGCATCACCGCGTGCGTCCATCGCTATTTTAAACAGCGCCAAAGCCTATGCGATGATCCATGGACGGGATTTTGTGAATCCGGAAGACATAAAATTCGTAGCCTTACCTGTATTACGTCATCGGATTATTCTTAGTCCTGAAAAAGAAATGGAAGGAGTGTCCGCAGACGAAGTGGTGAAGCAGATTATAGATAAAGCAGAAGTACCACGTTGATGAAAATTCTTCGTGACTTATTCTTAAATAACCGTCTCTTCTGGCTGTCCGGATGTATTGTGATGGCATTCGTGATCACATTTATATCAGGCGGAGGCTATTTTATTCCTAAAATTCTATTCTTCATTTTCATTGCTGCACAACTAACCGATTTGATTCTTCTGTTCAGGGTGAAGCGCGGATTAGCCGGAAGACGGATTTCAGCCGATAAACTTTCGAACGGAGATGAAAATGAAATCTCCATTTATCTTGATAACTTCTATACATTTAAAACTGTACTTAGGGTTTTTGATGAAATACCACATCAATTCCAGCGAAGAGATCTTGAATTCAATTTGTCCCTCGATGTAGGAGAAAGCAAGGTGATTAAATATAACTTGAGGCCAGTAAAGCGGGGCGAATATTCCTTTGGTGCAGTGAATGTGCTGGTTAGTTCACCACTCAGACTTTTTTCAAGGCGATTCCGGTTCTCTGCAGATAAACTTGTTCCTGTTTATCCTTCCTACATTCAGATGAGAAAGTATGAGTTAATGGCCATCAGTCACCGGCTCACGGATACTGGGATAAAAAAAATCAGACGTATCGGGCACAACCAGGAGTTTGAAATGATTAAAGAATATGTGGCCGGTGATGATTTCCGCACGGTAAACTGGAAGGCCACAGCACGAAAGTCGCGGTTAATGGTGAATCAATATCAGGATGAACGATCACAGCAGGTTTATTCATTGATTGACAAAGGCCGTGTGATGCAGATGCCATTCAATGGAATGAGTCTGCTCGACTATGCCATTAATGCAACCCTGGTGATTTCAAACATCGCAATAAAAAAATCTGATAAAGCAGGGTTGATTACTTTTCATGACCGGATTGGAAGCATGTTGCCGGCAGCAAGGCTTAATAACCAGATGGCTGCCATTCAGAAAATTCTTTATAATCAAAAGACCGCCTTCATGGAAAGTGATTTTTCTATTCTTTACGCACAGATCCGCAGATCAATTTCACAACGAAGTCTTCTTTTATTATTTACCAACTTCGAAAGTATTCACAGTCTGCATCGTCAGCTCCCTTATCTGATCAATCTTGCGCGAACACATTTACTGGTCGTGATATTTTTTGAGAATACAGAGTTGAAAGATGTCATTGACCAACCCGCAGAAAATCTCAAGGAGATTTACTACAAAGCCGTTGCTGAACGTTTTAGCTATGAAAAGAAACTCATCGTAAAAGAACTGCAAAGACACGGAATTCAATCCATACTTACCGCTCCGGAAAAACTGACCTTGAATACCATCAATAAATACCTGGAGCTAAAAGCGAGAAATCTTATTTAAAATTTACGGTTTCTTCCACGGTAAATCAGCGCAAAAGTTCTCTGCTGATTACCATTTTCTGAATCTCTGTTGTGCCCTCATAGATCTGTGTTATTTTGGCATCGCGCATCATGCGCTCAACATGAAATTCTTTTACATAACCGTAACCTCCATGAATCTGCACCGCCTCAGTAGTTACTTCTTGCGCAATTTGTGAAGCATAAAGTTTTGCCATGGCTGCAGCCTTCACAAAATCTTTTTTCTGATCTTTTAAATACGCTGCTTTCCATATCATCAACCGGGCGGCATCTATTTTTGTAGCCATGTCAGCAAGCTTGAATTGAATAGCCTGGTGTTCGGATAAATGCTTTCCGAATGCCTTCCTTTCTTTCGAATATTTCAAAGCCAGCTCATATGCTCCTGATGCGATCCCTAACGCCTGAGCGGCAATGCCAATACGTCCTCCGTTCAATGTTGACATGGCAAAGGTGAACCCAAAACCATCCTCTCCGATTCTATTCTTCTTTGGCACCTTCACATCGGTGAACATGAGTGAATGAGTATCAGAGCCGCGTATGCCCATTTTATCTTCCTTCTTTCCCACAACAAAACCTTCCATACCACGCTCCACGATCAGTGCATTAATTCCCTTATGACGTTTTGATGCATCCGTCTGTGCAATTACCAGGTAGGTGTTTGCACTTTTGCCATTGGTGATCCAGTTTTTTGTTCCGTTCAGTAAATAGTAATCACCTGTATCTTCAGCGGTTGTCCGCTGACTGGTTGCATCAGAGCCAGCTTCGGGTTCCGACAAACAGAATGCTCCTATACCGTGAGTAGCAAGAGGCTTTAGATACTTTTCCTTTTGCTCTTCATTACCGAATGTTTCAAGTCCCCAGCATACCAGTGAATTATTAACAGACATACACACCGATGCAGATGCATCTACTTTGGAAATCTCTTCCATTGCCAGCACATAAGAAATGGTATCCATTCCTCCACCATTGTATTTAGGATTAACCATCATTCCCAGGAATCCGAGTTCTGCCATTTTCTTAACCTGCTCAACAGGAAATTTCTGCTGCGTATCTCTGTCAATTACTCCTGGCAACAGTTCTGTCTGTGCAAAATCCCTTGCAGCTTCCTGCACCGCTATCTGCTCTTCGGTTAATTCAAAATTCATAGGGTGAAAATATTATATACAAAGTAACAAAAAAATAGGCCTGAAGTTGTCTTCAGGCCTGCAAAGTAAGTTTTTAAAAACTCCTTAATCTCTTCTTCCCAAAAAGATCATCACATAATAAAGCAGCATGGTAATGGCACCAATGGCAGCAACAACATAGGTCATTGCAGCAGAATTTAAAGCGTCTTTTGCCATGTCATGTTCCTGGCGGGTTACAATTCCTCGGTTTTCTATCCAGGCAAGGGCTCTCTTACTTGCATCAAATTCAACAGGCAATGTTACCAATGCGAATAGTGCAAACACTCCGTAACAGGCAATGATTACCAATAAAGCCGTATCCATGGAAAAGAGTCCCTTTATGGCAAAAGATCCGAACATCATGGCGATAAAAACAAAGTTGATAACCTTGGCACTGATGTTTTGTACAGGCACCATGGCCGATCTGAACTGTAACATACTGTAGGCAGTTGCATGTTGAACAGCATGGCCACATTCATGCGCAGCTACAGCAGTCGCTGCTGCATTACGACCGTGATACACATCATGACTAAGGTTTACCGTTCTGTTGGCCGGATTATAATGATCAGTTAACTGGCCTTCTACTGAAATTACCTGAACATCAGCAATTCCATTATCTGCCAGCATCAGTCTTGCGATCTCTGCACCGGTAAGATCTCTGGTAAGATGAATTTCTGAATATCTTTTGAATTTACTTTTAAGCCTGGAACTTACCAGCCAGCCTACAAGCATAAAAAAGCCCGTGATTATTAATGCACCCATTTTTCTATCAGTTTATGTTTTTTTTATTTTTTCAACAATACGGGAAGTAGAATATCCAGGAACAAAATCAATGGTTTTTACTACTCCGCCATTCTTTTTTACAACATCTGCGCCAACAATATTATCTGCCAGATAGTCACTTCCTTTAACAAGAATATCCGGTATAAGTTCCGAAATCAAATTTAGTGGTGTGTCTTCATTAAAGAAAACAACCAGGTCAACAAACTGCATGGCCGCCAGCACCCGTGCGCGGGAAACCTGATCCTGAAGCGGTCTTTCCGGGCCCTTGAACCGGCTGACAGAATCGTCTGTATTTAAACCGATCACCAGTTTACCGCCCAGCATTCTGGCCTTTTCGAGATAATCAACATGGCCCAGGTGAATAAGATCAAAGCATCCATTGGTAAATACCACACGCTTGCCTGCAGACTTCCAGTTATTAACCTGCGTTTTGGCTTCCTGAAGGGTTACTATTTTTCGTGCGCTTTCTTCCATCGTATAATCCAGTAACTGATTATTAAAGATATAACTCCACCGATTATTTGTATTAAGGTTTGCCAGCCATGAAAAATAAAAACAAAAGCAATCGCCTCCGATTTTGGCAGATTATATAACATGACCAGCCCAAGTGGCACAAGTGTATGATAGGATCCGGCACCACCTGGCAAAGGTGCCGCCATTGCGATAGAGCCAATGGCAAACAATGTGAGCACAGCACTAATTCCCAATTCCTGGGTTTCTGGAAAAGCCTTGAGTACAAAATAACTCATCAAAAAATATAGCACCCAGATGGCAATGGAATAAAAAACAAAAAGGCCTTTATTCTTCAATTGAAAAACAGCCAGCACGCCTTCTTTAAATCCGGTTACCAGTTTCCTAAATTTCTCATTCTTTCGCAATAAGTATATAACCAGGAAAAAACCGATCGCGCCAAACAGAATTATAAAAGTCCATGGGGAGATAGACGATCCTTTGCCTGATCCAAATTCAAGAGTGTCAATAAAAGCTTTTAGTTTTTTCCACTCTACAAAAAAGGAAATAGCGATTAAAGTCACCAGGCATATAACATCTATAATACGCTCAACCACTACTGTCCCAAAGGAAACTTCTACCGGAGTCTTTTCGAGTTTGTAAAGATTATAGCATCGCGACACTTCGCCCCCCCTTGGTATTGCCAGGTTTACGAGATAACCGATCATCAGTGAAAGAAAACTACCACTGAGCGATATGTGATTATTGGTTGGTCTTAATAACATTCTCCATCGTTCTGCCCGTATGATATGACTGATCATGACCGCCACAACCATTAGCAGTAAGTATGATTTATTCGAGTTTTGCCACGCTTTCCATAGAAAATCTGATTTGCTTTCACCTTCGGCCACGGTAAAACCGCGAAGTGAAAGCCAAAGCAATAAACAGGTAAGCAAGATCATACCGGCATATTGAAAGATTGATTTAATCCGTTTATTCATTTCAATGAAATTTATTTTTAAAATATACGATTATCCGGAGTCGGAAAAATGATCCAAGGTTTAAATTTCTTTACATCTTCAAATTCCATAGTGGCGCATGAAAGAATAATAACCACATATCCTACCTGTGCATTTCTTGTTACCGGACTATTCAGTAAAACTGTGCCTGTGTTGAGCTCACCTCGGATCGCATAGGTTTCCAGTCGCTCACCATTATTCAGGTTTACCACTTGCCCTTTTTCTCCTTCAATAATATTAGCTGCTCCCATTAAATTTTTATCAATGGTATTGCTTCCAACATATTGAAATTCGGCTTGCGTTATTTTAACGCGATGTATTTTTGATTTTAAAACTTCAATTCTCATTCGTTCAACAATAAATTATCGATCAGCCTCACTTCACCAACATACCCGGCAATTAACAGTATCGCGCTGTTTGTAGCGCTGGCAAGCTGCACAAAGTTTGTTGTGTCTGCCAGCTCAAGGTATTCAAGCCGCACTTCTGGTTTTGATTCACAGTATTGTCTGATTTCTTCTCTTGCTGATGAAATTAAAAGACCCTCCTTTAATCTTTGCCTGGCAAGTTGCAAAGACTCGTAAAATACAATAGCATTTTTCCTTTGATCATCACTCAGTCTCATGTTTCGCGATGACATCGCGAGTCCATCCCTTTCTCTGTAGATCGGCTCGCATCGCAGTCGCACATTGAATTTCAATTCATGAACCAGGCACTCAATAATTTTGAACTGCTGAAAATCTTTTTGCCCGAAATAGGCAATATCTGGTTGCACTATATTAAACAGCTTCGAAACCACCTTTGCCACGCCACTGAAATGGCCAGGCCGGAATGCACCTTCCATAATTTGCTCAAGAGGTCCAAAATCAAATCTGATTATCGTCTTTTCAGGATAAATTTCTGAATTGGAAGGGCAGAAAAGAACATCGCAACCAACGGTCCTAAGCTTTTCTATATCCTGATCAAGTGTTCTTGGATACCTCGCAAGATCATCAGGGTTATTAAACTGGGTTGGATTGACATAGATACTGCAGACTGTATGGTCATTTTCCTGGGTCGATTTCCTTACCAGGGCAAGGTGCCCGTCATGTAAAGCGCCCATCGTAGGCACAAAACCGATCGATTTACCGGGCAATTTTTTTTGCTCTAAAAAGGCCCTTAGCGGCTCAATTTGTGGGAAAATATCCATCAGAGGGCTTTTTTTGGGGTCGCTAATATAGTCCTTATCTCGGAAGTTAAGTTGAAGAAGGGGTAAAAATTCCGTACTTTTGTGGCTCGATTTGCCGTTCAGAATTTAAAACACAAAATATGTCCAAGATTCGCATCCTCTATGTCGCCAGTGAGATCAATCCTTTTTTGCAAACTACCGAAGTCTCTGATTTCGTGAGAAAATTGCCTCAGGCGATGCAAGAAAGAGGGATGGAGATTCGGATTCTGGTGCCAAGATTCGGATTGATCAACGAAAGAAAGAACCGCTTACACGAAGTAGTACGTCTCTCAGGAATCAACATATCGGTTGGTGACGAGGAGAAGCCTCTGATCATTAAAGTGGCCTCAATTCCTAACGCCAAATTGCAAGTATATTTTATTGATAATGAGGACTATTTTCACCGTAAGTCTGTATTTCATGACAAGGAAAATAAGTTCTATGAAGATAATGACGAGCGCGCAATCTTCTTCTGTAAAGGGGTGATTGAGACAGTAAGAAAACTAGGTTGGGCTCCCGATATCGTTCATTGCAACGACTGGATTACCAGCTTCATTCCGTTATATCTTAAAACCACTTATAAGAACGATCCGTTATTTAAAAGCACCAAAACCGTTTTCACAATTTATAACAACAGCTTCACGCACAAATTCAAGGGCGACCTGATGGGCAAAGTGCGCATGATGGATATCGAAGATAATATGCTGGGGCATTTAAAAACGGCAGATTACGAAGGGTTTATTAAATTAGGGGCCCAATTCTCTGATGTTGTGTTGATGGCTGGGGACAATAAAAAGTTAGAAGGATTAGTTAAGAAGCTAAAAGAGACGAAAATTGAAACCATCGAAAAAGACGACAACTATACTGACTCGTTTTATAACCTGTATACCGACCTGGTGGGCTAAAGCAGTCTGCCTGTTTCCTGTTTTATTTTTTCTGATTTCCTGCGAGGAAGAACTGACAACGCTGGGCTTTAAGAGCGGACAAGATACTTTTAAGGTTTTCTACGCTGAATTTCCCATTGAGAGCAGTGTAGTCTTGATGGATTCACTCAGAACCTCAAACCTGAGCGGTGAAACAAGCAGGGTTTTGACTGGCAGTTATGTGGACCCTGTGTTTGGGCCAACTCAGGCGCAGGCTATTACCCAGTTCAGACCTGTCGCTCCACTTTCAACCAGAATCTTACCTTCAGCCGTATTTGATTCAGTCGTACTTCAGATGCGTTTTGATTTCTACACCTATGGAAGTATAGGTGAAACCACCCAGACTTTTGATGTATATGAATTAGCAGAAGAGTTAAATCTGAATGACGATTATTTTTTTAATTCAGACATCGATATAACCAATAACTCACTGGGAAGCGAATCAGTTAATATCAGTTATGAATATTTTCAGGAGGAATTGGAAAACACGAGTACCGACTCTGTAGTTACCTTAAAAATAAAACTCAGCGACAGCTTTGGTCAGCGGCTTTACGATGCTGTAAACCCAGAGGATGTAAATTATACTGACTTCGATTTGTTTAAAGCCGCATTTAAAGGACTGGCAATTGTTCCGCAGCAATCAGATAAAATTGTTGGATTAAATCCAAACGATCTTAACAGTTCACTCATTTTATATTATCATGACGGATCTGATCTTAAAACGGTTATATTCAGTTATTCACAAGCTGTTTCGTTTTCAAAGATAACTTCAGACCGCTCTTCAACAGAGCTTGCAGGGTTAAATCAGTATCATACTGATTTTGATCCGGGACTTAAGCGATACATTCAGGGCGGTTCATCGATAATTACAAAACTCGATTTTTCGAAATTTTATGAATACATGGATACTGTAAAAAATATCATGGTCAACTCAGCCGAACTGGATATTACAGACGTTGAAACATCCACCGTCTTCAAGGCACCAAAAGGATTATCATTATCCATGCTGCAATCGGATAACCGATTTTCAACTTTTAAAACCAATCAGGATACGGTGGACTTTATCTCTTTTAATGGAACCCTGACAGTGGGAGATCAATCTAAATTCTTTGTCGCTGAAACGCCCGGCCAGAGCCCGATCATGACATTTGGTTATTCATCTTCGAAAAACGCCTATGTCGGATTGCCTACCCTTTTCGTTCAGAAACTTTTCGACTTAAAATCAAAACGTTACCCTTATTGGGCACTGCGTCCTTTAAATCCCCAGCCGGGCAAATCGGTTGACAGGGTGGTGTTTCCCAAGGACAAAATAAAATTGAAAATTTATTACACGCGGGCACTTATAAATAACGAGTAACATCATGTGCGGAATTGTTGCATACATAGGTCACAGACAGGCTCACGAGGTAATTATAAAAGGCCTTAAGCGATTGGAATATCGTGGCTATGACAGCACTGGTATCGCACTCTTGAACGGAGGTCTTAATGTTTATAAGAAGAAAGGGAAAGTAACTGAACTCGAGAATTTTCTAAAGGGCCAGCAGCTTGATAGCCACATCGGCATGGGCCACACTCGCTGGGCCACACATGGCGAACCTAACGATGAAAATGCACACCCACATTATTCTGCCACAAAAAATCTGGCAATCATTCACAACGGTATCATTGAGAACTATGCTTCGCTGAAGCAAGAGCTTTTAAGAAAGGGTCATACCTTCTTAAGCGACACAGACACCGAAGTGTTCATTCATTTTATTGAAGACATCAAAGAAAATGAACAATGCTCACTGGACGAAGCCGTACGTCTTGCACTTACCAAGGTGGTGGGCGCATACGCTATCGTGGTGATGTCCCTGCAAGATCCTGAACTATTAATTGCTGCCCGGAAAGGAAGTCCATTGGTTTTGGGTGTTGGCCGTGGCGAATTCTTTATGGCATCAGATGCTACGCCCATCATTGAATATACCAATGAGGTTGTTTATCTGAACGACAAGGAAATCGCCATAATCAACCATGGCAAACTTACCATCAAAGACACTTCAAATCTGCCGCTTACACCTTATGTGCAGACTATTGACTTAGAACTGGAAGCCATTGAAAAAGGTGGCTACGAACACTTCATGCTCAAGGAAATATTTGAGCAGCCAAGATCAATCAAAGATTGCATGAGAGGTCGCCTTGATGCTTCTTCAGGAAGACTGGTACTGGGAGGACTTCGCGAATATCTGAATCGACTGGTGAATGCTGATCGCATTTTGATTGTAGCCTGTGGCACATCGTGGCATGCTGGTCTGGTAGCTGAGTATTTCTTCGAAGAGTTCTGTCGTATTCCTGTAGAAGTTGAGTATGCATCTGAATTCCGCTACCGGAATCCGATCATACGAGAGGGCGATGTGGTGATTGCCATATCTCAGTCTGGAGAAACTGCCGATACACTCGCTGCCATTGACCTGGCGAAATCAAGAGGAGCCATCATATTCGGTGTGTGTAATGTGGTTGGTTCTTCTATACCCAGAGCAACGCACGCAGGCGCTTATACACACGCAGGTCCTGAAATCGGTGTGGCCAGCACAAAAGCATTCACAGCTCAGCTCACGGTGCTTAACATGATTGCCTTGATTGTTGCCCAGAAGAAAGGAACCATTACAGAACAAAAGTTTAATGAATTGATGGTAGAGATGGAAAATCTGCCATCCAAAGTTGAGAAGACACTCCTTCTCAATGATCAGATCAAAAAAATTGCCGAAGAATTTAAAGACGCCAAAAACTTCATCTACCTCGGCAGAGGCTACAATTTCCCGGTGGCATTGGAAGGCGCGCTTAAACTGAAAGAAATTTCTTACATCCATGCAGAAGGATATCCTGCTGCCGAAATGAAACATGGACCGATTGCTCTCATCGATAAAGATATGCCCGTTGTCTTCATTGCCACCAAAGACAGCTCTTACGAAAAAGTGGTTTCCAACATACAGGAAGTGAAGGCAAGAAAAGGAAGGGTAATTTCTGTAGTTACCGAAGGAGACACTACCATTCCCAGGATGTCTGAATTTGTGATTGAAGTTCCCGCTGTCACAGAATCTCTCATGCCTCTGATATCTGTAATACCGCTGCAACTTTTATCCTATCACATTGCTGTGATGAGAGGTTGCAATGTAGACCAGCCACGGAATCTGGCAAAGTCAGTGACTGTAGAGTAGAACACCAATTTTATTTATTCAAAAAAATAATAGAAATCAATACGGCTTCTCGCCCATAAAGTTTCCTGAAGGATTATAATTGGCAACTATTAAAATGGTCCCATTCCCGCAAACGGCCATGCCCATGCCAACATGGGTTGTATTCTTCCACATCATCTGCGTATAGTGGCCCGTCTTGTACCAGTTTTTACCGGCAATGGGTCCATACTTATAATCCTTGATTTCGCTGTACCAGCTTTCACCCGCATGTAATACCGTGTATTCTTCTCCGGCTCCCCAGAATATATTCTCTCCGTATTTTTGCGCCCAGGCACCTTTCGTTGGGCGGTGGTCCATCTTGCAATCCATAGCCAGTTTACTTGCCCACGATTGAGCAAATCGCGCCAACTGCATTGACCATTGAAGTGGTGGCGATCCCACATCAGCGCGAACCTTGTTATGAAAATCAAGTGCTCCCTGAGCGTCTTTCCGTAAAACGGCAGAGCCAGTATCAGTCGGAACTTCCTGTGCTTGTAATTGAAATGGCGAGATATAAAGCGCAAGAATAATAAGTAGGGTGATACTGACTTTCATAAATCTCAATCTCCGGATTCTCTTCTTAACAACGTACACACTTTATAACGATCATCATGCGTGTGATGATATACAGCATCCAGTAATGCAATTACCTGCCGGAGGCCAATGCGCATGGCCCATTCAAAAGGACCATAGGGATAATTGGTTCCCAGCTTCATTGCCAGATCGATATCATGACGGGTGGCCGTGCCTTCTTCGAACGTATAATAGGCTTCATTGATGATCATGCAAATTACTCTTGGGGTTACAAGGCCCACACGATCTTCAACACAAACAAAATCGGTTTCCAGTTGCTGGCAAATTTCTTTTAGCCGCAATTCGTTATTCTTCGCAATCGTACATACCTCCAGGACTGAACGATTCACAAAAGTGGGCAATCCGCAAAAACCAAAAACAGAATCTCGTTGCGTAACATCTGCGTGTTCTGTCAATTCACTAAGCGTGATCAACGATGTATTGAGAAAAACAGGATTGACAAAATTCAAATAAATGGCGTTAACGAATTTCTTATCCGGAGCAAAATCAAATACTACATCAACAGAACTCAACAAATCAGCAATACCACTTCCCGGTTCAACAAAATGATATGTATGCTTTTGTCCGAACTTCTGTTTGAGTTCCTCCAGGTTTGAAATGTTGCCAACGACCAGAATTTGCATAGTTATATTCAGAAACAATTGTCAATTCTCCGTTGTCAACTGTCAATTGATTTTCGATATTTGATCAAAAGTAATACTCTCAACGCTATGTCAAAAGAAGTTATCTACGCTGCCAATGCTCCTGAGCCTATCGGCCCTTATAGCCAGGCCATCAAAGTGGGTTCCATGTTATTTGCCTCCGGTCAGATTGCAATTCAAAAAGCTACTGGAAAAATAATCACGGATAACATTACGGATGAAACCAATCAGGTGCTCGCTAATCTTGGCGATGTCCTACAAGCTGCCGGTATGGATTTTTCACATGTGGTGAAGTGTACGATCTTTTTAAAAGACATGAATCAATTTCCACAGGTAAACGAAGCCTATGGAAAGAAATTTACCGCCAATCCTCCCGCGCGCGAAACCGTGGAAGTAAGCAGATTACCTAAAGATGTGAACGTAGAGATTTCCTGCATTGCCGTGAAATAAGATATCCTGTAATTAGAAATAAAAAGAGAGGGCATAAACCCTCTCTTTTATTTTAGGTAAAATTTCTGTCATCCCTTCTTTACCTCTTTCGCCCACATATCATTGAGCGTAACGGTGCGGTTAAACACTATTTTATCTTGAGTAGAATCTGGATCTAATGTAAAGTACCCTTTACGCAAAAACTGAAATCGCTCATCCAGAATTGCACTCTTGATAGCCGGCTCAGCATACACGGTAGAAAGAACCTGTAAAGAGTCTGGATTCAAATACTCTTTAAAATCACCTTCCATATCACCTACATTCTCAACATTGAAGAGACGGTCATATAAACGAACTTCAGCGGTAACTGCATGAGCAACACTCACCCAGTGTATGGTACCTTTTACTTTAAGACCAGAAGTATCAGAACCGCTTTTGCTTTCGGGCACATACGCGCAACGAAGCTCAATCACCTTACCCGCATCATCCTTAATTACTTCTTCACACTTTATGATGTAAGCACTTTTCAATCGCACCATCTCGCCAGGTGCCAGCCGGAAATATTTTTTTGGAGGTGTCTCCATAAAATCATCTTGCTCGACAAACAACTCCCTGGTAAATGGAATCTCACGATTGCCCGCATCATGGTCTTCCGGATTATTCTCTCCAGGCAACATTTCTGATTTACCTTCCGGATAGTTGGTGATCACCACTTTTAACGGATCGAATACCACCATTCTGCGCAAAGCAATTTTGTTCAGATGCTCACGCACACAAAACTCCAGCAATCCAACATCAATCAGGTTTTCACGCTTGGCTACTCCGATTTTATCGCAAAATTCACGTATGCTTTCTGGTGTATATCCTCTTCTGCGCACCGCACTTAACGTGGGCATGCGCGGATCATCCCAGCCACGCACATGACCTTCATTCACCAGTTGAAGAAGCTTACGTTTGCTCATCACCGTATAGGTCATATTGAGTCGCGCAAATTCATATTGACGGGAAGGATAAATCTCCAGCTTTTCAATAAACCAGTCATACAAAGCACGATGTGGGATAAATTCCAGTGTGCATATACTATGCGTTATATTTTCAATGGCATCACTCTGCCCATGTGCAAAATCATACATCGGATAAATACACCATGCATCACCCGTGCGGTGATGATGGGCATGCTTGATACGATACATCAACGGGTCGCGCATGTGCATGTTGGGATGCGCCATGTCAACTTTCGCGCGTAATACCTTCTCTCCATCTTTATACTTACCGGCACGCATCTCACCAAACAACTTCAGATTTTCTTCAACACTGCGACTGCGATATGGACTATCAGTCCCAGCTTGCGTTGGTGTGCCTTTCTGCTTTGCAATTTCTTCGCTGCTTCCGTCATCTACATACGCAAGGCCCTTTCTGATCAGCGTAACAGCGAATTCATAAAGCTTTTCGAAATAATCAGAAGCGTAAAGTTCTTGTGACCATTCGAATCCCAGCCACTTGATATCATTTTTAATTCCGTCTACATATTCGGTTTCTTCCGTTACCGGATTCGTATCATCAAAGCGCAGATTGGTCTTTCCTCCATACTTCAATGCCAGGCCGAAGTTCAGACAAATACTTTTGGCGTGACCCATGTGCAGATAGCCATTCGGCTCTGGCGGGAATCGCGTGGTAATGCTTTTATAAGTACCTGCCTTCAGGTCGTTTTCTACAATTTCTTCCAGAAAATTCAAACTCTTTTCTTCCGTCATGGGTATGCTTTAAAAGATGCAAAGGTATGAAGGGTTTTGAATACATGGGGAATAAATTAGCGAAGCCTTTCCCGATTAATCCTCCTGCATCCGATTGAAATTCTATGTGCTACAAAGGGCAAATCATCTTACCTTTGTAGTTCAGTTAATTCAAAAGAAAATGAAAGACGTTCGTGTTCGATTTGCCCCAAGCCCCACCGGTGGCCTTCATATCGGGGGCATCCGAACAGCCCTGTACAACTACTTGCTGGCACGCCAGCACAAAGGCTCCATGATCCTTCGCATTGAAGATACCGATCAGGGCAGGTTTGTGCCGGGTGCCGAAGAATACATTATACAATCCCTTGCCTGGGCGGGTATTAAAATTGATGAAGGCCAGGGTGTTGGTGGCCCCTACGCGCCTTACCGCCAGTCGGAGCGGAAGGAACTTTATAAAAAATACTCGCAGCAATTGCTCGATGAAGGCTTTGCCTATTATGCATTTGATACCGAACAGGATCTCGAAACCATGCGTGAAAAATTAAAATCGGCCGGGTCGGATAATCAGCAGTATGGAATCACTTCGCGTATGCAGATGCGCAATTCGCTCACGCTTGGCAAAGCAGAAGTTGATGCATTATTAACTACAGGAACACCGTATGTGATCAGATTAAAAGTGCCGGAGAACGAAGAGATTAAAGTAACTGATCTTATTCGCGGTGAGGTGACAGTCGAGTCTTCACAGATTGACGACAAGGTGCTGATGAAGTCTGATGGCATGCCTACCTATCATCTTGCCAATGTGGTAGATGATTACCTGATGAAAATATCACATGTAATCCGTGGCGAAGAGTGGTTGCCTTCAGCACCACTGCACGTGTTGTTGTACAAGTTTTTTGGATGGCAAAATGATATGCCTCAGTTTGCTCACCTGCCCTTGCTGCTCAAACCCGATGGAAATGGAAAGCTGAGTAAACGCGATGCTGATAAAATGGGATTCCCGATTTTTCCTCTCAACTGGCCTGATCCAAAAACCGGTGAGGTCTCAAAAGGATTTAAAGAATCTGGTTATCTGCCAGAAGCACTGATAAATTTTCTTGCTTTCCTTGGCTGGAATCCTGGTACCACACAAGAAATTTTTTCGATGGAGGAATTGATTAACACATTCTCCGTTGAACGAATTGGTAAGGCCGGCACCAAGTTCGATATCCATAAGGCTCAATGGTATAATCAACAATACTTAAGGTCAAAAACTGAAGAGGAGCTTTCCGTATTTCTTTTTAGATCACTCGAAGAAGAACAGATACTATGCTCGGAAGAAAAAGCGCTCAAAATATGTGCGATCATGAAAGAACGCGTTACGTTCCCACAGGATTTCTGGGAGCAGGGGAAATTTTTCTTTCATGCCCCTGCTGTGTTTGATGAAGCCGTTATTGCCAAAAAATGGAATGATGATGCCATAAAGGTATTGAGTGCCTACCGTGCAGAGGTTGAAAAAATAAATGACCTTACCGCAGAACTTGCCAAGTCGACTCTTGAAAACGTTACCGCCAGTCTTGGCATTGGAACCGGAAAAATATTGCAGGCACTGCGTGTATCCATAACTGGCAATGCCTCCGGTCCTGACTTAATGATGACCATGGAAATTATCGGCAAAGAAGAAATGTGCAACAGAATTAACTATGCACTCACCACGATAAAAACACCCGCATAAAATGAATAAACGATCTGACAAACCCAGCAAGAAGCAAGGTAAACCGAGAGTTCATAAAGAACTCAGAGGCTTTGAAGTTTCTATTGATCAGTTTGGTGAATTGAAATCCAATATGCCAATTGAAAAACTGAATGAGTTTCTAAACGAAAACGTAGACGACAAAAAACTGGCAGAGCGTGGCGACTACAAAGAAATGAAAAAGCCCAAAAAGAAAAAGAAATAAGCTTATCCTTCATTTCCTTTCATCAGGCTCAGGAGCATTTGACGTTTAGTCCGGTAGAGATTTACTAACCTTAAAATTTTCTTAAAATCGGATAATAAAACAAAACCAGGAGTTACCAGGTTCCGTTTTAAGTATTTAAAATATAAACCATGGCCATATCACACGAAATCGATTATCAGATAAAAGGTGAAAGTATTCAAATTGTTGAAGTTGAATTAGACCCGGGCGAAACAGTAATAGCCGAGGCTGGCGCTATGTTGTTCATGGAAGAAGGGATTCAATTTGAAACGAAGATGGGTGATGGGTCAAATCCAAGTCAGGGATTATTTGATAAGATACTTTCAGCAGGAAGTCGATTGATTACCGGTGAGTCATTATTTATGACTCATTTTTCAAACAGAGGACATAAAAAAGCAAAAGTGGGTTTCTCGGCTCCGTATCCTGGTACAATAATTCCCGTTAACCTGGCAACGAGCAGGAACAATGAGTTAATTGTGCAGAAAGATGGATTTCTCTGTGCAGCATATGGCACAAAGCTCTCGATTGTTTTTAATAGAAAAATTGGAGCCGGCCTTGTAGGTGGTGAAGGATTTATCCTTCAAAAATTACAGGGTGATGGAAAAGCATTTGTACACGCGGGCGGCACCGTCATCGAACGAAATTTAAACAACGAAACCCTTCGTGTTGATACCGGATGCGTGGTGGCCTTTGAATCACAAATTGATTTTGATGTGGAAACAACCGGAAGCCTGCGGTCAATGGTGTTTGGTGGTGAGGGTATCTTTCTTGCTACACTAAGAGGAAGCGGAAAAGTGTGGTTGCAGTCCATGCCAATCCGGAAACTTGTACAGGCTCTTTCTCCTTATGGTGCAAATCGCGGTAAAGAAGGAAGCTCGCTACTTGGAAGTTTTCTGGAAAGATAGTTTCCTTAAATCTGGAAAAACGGAAGGCACTTCTTGCTTATAAGAGAGGTATCTATTTCCAAATTGCTCAATCAGTTTTCTCTCTTCAAGATAAATTCCCACAGGAAGATAGGCTAATGTACAACAAACTGAAACCAATGTGGCAAATGTGGGATTAAATAGAAAAAAACCAATTACAATAAGAATTGTTCCGCTATAAATAGGATGGCGAACATGCTTTAGAATGCCGGTGCGTTTAAACTCATTGGGTTCATCTTTTAATCCGATAAATGATGAAAGCCTATATTCCCGAAATGACCTGCTAATTACTATCACCCCCAGAGTTGCCAGCATTAAACTCAGATACCGTATCAGACCTTTACTGGCAAAAATAAATTCTGTTGATATTGATGCATTAAGAAACAATAGAAGCAATAAACCAATTGTTGAAATCAGTGAATAGAAAATCCTGTAATACCTGAATCTGCTTATAAGGATACGTGTAAAAAAGGACTTAACCTTTACAGAAGCCATAAGGCTATGTAATATGAAGTACATAAACCAAAGCGCACACAGAATTAAGTAATTCATTTACACATGACTTTAAATCCAAACCACAAAATACTTATTCTTGTTTATTAAAAGATCAAAACTCACTATCTTCGGAAGTTGACGTAAATGTACACACTGTGATAAAAATAGGATTAATTCGGGAAGGAAAAACTCCACCTGATAAGCGTGTTCCCTTTTCTCCTTTGCAGGTAGAAGAAATTCAACAGCGGTTTCCTGAAGTAACCGTAGTGTGTCAGCAGAGTGAGTTCCGTTGTTTTAAGGACTCTGAATTCAGAGAATTGGGAATTGATGTGGTGGAAGACGTTAGTGATTGTGATATTCTGATGGGGATCAAAGAAGTTCCCGTTACAAACCTACTGGATAATAAAACGTATTTATTTTTTTCACACACCATAAAAAAACAACCCTATAACCGGAAACTACTTCAGGCTGTTCTAAGAAAAAAAATCCGGCTTATTGACTATGAAGCACTAAAGGATACACAAGGAAACAGATTGGTTGCTTTTGGGCGTTTTGCAGGAATTGTTGGCGCTTATAACGGACTATGGGCCTATGGAAAACGATACCATCTATTTGACTTACGAAGGGCTTTTGAGTGTTTTGACATTAATGATCTGAAACTTGAAATAAGACATGTAACGCTTCCACCTGTCAAAATCATCCTTACCGGTGCTGGCAGAGTAGCAAAAGGCGCTATGGAAACACTTGGACACGGCAGGTATCAGAAAAGTGAATCCAAATGATTTCTTGTCAAAGAATTTCAACGAGCCAGTTTATGTGCAACTCAGCAGTGCAGACTATCATCAACGAATAGAAGGCGGACATTTTAATCGAGAGGAGTTTCATAAACATCCTGAAAATTATAAATCAATTTTCGCGGCCTTTTGTAAAGCAGGTGATTTGCTGCTTGCAGGTGCATATTGGAATCCAAAGGCCCCGGTCTTATTTACAAAGGAAGATATGCAGTCACCCAATTTTAAAATTAAGGTAATTGCTGATATCACTTGCGACATAGGAGGATCTGTTCCAAGCACCAAACGTGCAAGTACTATACCTGATCCTCTGTATGATTATGATCCACACACCGATTCTGTTAAGCCTGCCCTTAGCAATGAAGACTATATCACTACTATGGCCGTAGATAATCTTCCCTGCGAACTTCCAAGAAGTGCTTCAGAAGAATTCGGAAGAGATTTGATAGATCGGATTTTAAAACCGCTTATAGTTGCTGATAGCGAAGGCACCATCAGTCGTGGAACCGTTGCAGAAAATGGCACTCTGACAAATGAGTTCAGTTATCTCATGGATTATGTAAACTCCGTTGAATAAGAAAACTATGTTGTTATATAATGTAACATTTGGTATAGACAAAGTCATAGAAACAGAATGGATTTTCTGGATGAAGTCTAATTACCTGCCATCTCTGATGGGGACAGGATTGTTTATGGAATACAAAATGTATAAAGTACTTACACATGATGACGAAACATCTGTATCGTATAGTGTTCAATGCTTTGCAAGTAACATTGAGAATGTATTAAAATATCTTAATGAATATGCTCCTCAATTAACAGAGCTTCACCGCGAGAATTTTAAGGACAGGCATGTTGCCTTTAACACGTTGCTGGAAGAAATCTAAAATTTATCAAAGTAAGCTTTAATCTGATCAGCTTCAAGATGGCAGTTGATCCATTCATTGTCAAATCGGGTATTGTATCGCTTATAGAATTCAATGGCGGTTGCATTCCAATTCAATACCTGCCACATCATGCCTGTACAATTTTCGTCAAGCGCCTTTTTCATAGTAGCATCAAACAGCAATTTTCCAATTCCCTTTCCTCGCTGATTGCCTGTAACTACAATGTCTTCGAGATATAGTCGCTTACCCTTCCATGTTGAGTATCGATAATAAAACAAGGAAATACCGCGTATAATCTGACCTTCCTCGGCAACAAAAAATCCAAAGACAGGATTTTTACCAAAACCATCCTCCTGCAGCTTATCTAAAGTATTAGTAACCTCATGAAGTGCCTTTTCATATTCTGCAAGTTCCTTGATTAACTCAAGAACACCTGGTAAATCATCTCTTCTGCCACTCCTGACTAAAACCATAAACAAACAGAAACAAAAAAGGCCTCATAAAGAGGCCTCCAAGTAATTTAATTAAATATCAATATTCCCAAAGGTTATGTTCCTTCTCCATCATCTTCATCTCCTCTTCCCATCTTGCAAAAACTGACTCGCCATAAGACCTTCCATTATTAATGTAAATCTGTTGAATGGTGTAGTCTCCAGGATTCTCAACCTTATCAATCACGCCATGGAAAAGTCTGAGTTTGAAAGCATCAACATATGATCTGTTTTCAGAAGGATTATATCTGTTTCTCCACAAAACCTGATCCCGAACGTTCATATCCTTACTGTGAGCAGATTTTTCAACCAGATCATGGAATTCCTTATATTGAACATAAGCTATAGGGCTAATGTCTGTTGATCCAGATTTCTGAGCTAATAAGCCTATAGACTGAATATCATAATAAAGTCTTGATCTTCTCTTGTCAAAAATTACATCCTCCACTATTTGGATTGCCACCACGCTTTCCTTTGTGAAGAATTCAGTCTGCGTTGCAGATAATTGCCACCATTCAGAATCCGTTGGGAGGTGTCCCTGGTTATCGTTTCTGGTTGACTCATAATTCTTACCTCTGTAACTGGCGGTCTCATTTATAAAATAGTTCTTGGTAGGATTATGTGGAGGTTCATCAATGGCCCTATTGCTAACCAATACTTGCTCAGGTGTCTGAACGTTCTTTACAGAGTCATCATAGGCAGTAATCGCACCACTTTGAATACTCTGCAGTAAAAATTTTGCAATGTCAGATTTGGCAGACTTAAAGCCTGCATTTTGTTTCTCCTGAAGATCAACCGTTCTCCATACTCTAAAACGGTAAAGTTGCTCGTAATAGGGTATTCTCTCGACAGAATTTGGATTAACTATCGTATCCTGCTGAGCAAATACTGCTGTGGTCAAGCCAATAAAGATCAGAGAAAAGCTTAAAAATTTCATTCTATTATTCATTATTTACCCATTACGTATACTCCTTCAAGTTTCGCATTAACAGGTTTTCTGTCATCATCTCCAGTATCCCATGTTGAGCGGACAACCTGTACGTTATAAATCGAGAAACTGTCACCTGCCCTTAAACCGTATTTGTTTAATTCTATTGTTCCAGAGTTTAATGTTATAGGTGTTTTTCCTGTTATCTGCATAGTCATGCTAACAATTCTATAGCCAGCATCTTTTGCATTTTGCCTTACAAAAGTCTCATCACTGATTTCAGGAACAAACCTTACCACTGTAGTTCCAGGAGGTATACCTCTCTTCACATCATAGGCAGCATTACCTACCATTAATTTCGGGCTGGGCATTGGTACAGGCTTGGCCTTGAATTGCTTTACTTCAATTTGAGCGCCATTAACATTTACCCTTACGTCCATCTGCGGTCTTGTTGGAATTAGCACAAACTTTCCAGGGCCTTGTGTTACGATTTTACCTTGATCGCCAGGGGCACTAAGTGAAATTCCTGAAGCTTCAGCCAATCCCTGAACGCTAACTGACATTTCATTACCGCAATCCAAATACAAAGTACTTGCACTCTCAGACTCAAACTTGGCAACAGGTCTTGCAACTTTATACTTTATAACTTCCTCGTAAGGTTTACCCTTGACGTTTATTTTAATCTTATATGAAGCTTCTGCTATACCATTTTTGTCATAGGTTCCGGCAGAAGTTTTAAATTTAATTTTCCCCATTTTGATTCCAGTGGCGACATCTTTAGCAACCGGAACCGGATTACCATTAAAAAACATTTCAGGATCTTCATCGGAGGCTGCAGCAATAAACATATCTGCAGTATACTCCTGTCCGGCAACCAGGGTATTAGCCTCAGGACGAACCATAGGTATTACACTTGTAAATTTGATTTGTACCCCTTCAGCAACTGCATTTAACGAATCCATCGCTACCATTTCATATTCCATAATCTCAGTCTGCATCTGGCTTACCGTTGCAATGGCTGCCATGGTAGGAGTCCCTTCGAATGTGAATTGAAGAAAGGTCTTATCAAGCTGATTGGTATTATTCTTAAACTCTTCATAATCCTTAGCTTTTCTGGTCAAGGGCTCAAATGGCTTTTTGAGTCCCATAATCTTGTTAAGATCGTTAACATACGCTGTGATTTTCCGCTCGAACTCTCTGCCTTCTTCCGGCTTCTGGCTATCAAGCATAAGTTCTTCAGCCCGGTTAGTATTTGTAACAAGATTTTCACCCTCTATGGCCGTACCATCTGGTTCGGTTCTCATTTTCTTCTTGAGCTCTTCCAGATATGCCATAGTAGTTTTACTAAGATCTCTGACCTGTTTTGCCTTTTCCTTGGCAGCTACCACTTTTGCATCTTGACTTGTTGATGCAAGAATTGCATTCAACTTATTTTCATTGGTAGTATTATTCTCGTTAATCATTTTAACGAGCGTGTTGTCAATGATGGCAAACTTTTCAAGTACCGCATTACTTACGTTTAGCGCCAAGAAGCGCAGTAAGTACCAGGTACATCATGCCAATCATCTTTTGCCTGGGTGTTTCCTTACCACCTGCCATGGTTTCTTATATTTAGTTGGTTAGAAATCATAATAAAAATCTATCAAATGAACTACGCTGTGGTTAATTGCCTGAGCCCTTCATCGCTGTAAGCATACCACCATAAACTTTATTTAAAGCAGTTACATTAGCTGTGAGAGTGCCTAACTCGGAAGTAAACTTACTTGTGTTCTCTCCCACTTTGGAAAGTCCTTGCATAGCACCCGTTAAACTCTCATAAAACTTATTCATGTTCTTAACGTGTGAATCCGCATCCTTCAATTCCATTTCGTAAATAGTGTTGAGGGCCGCGAGGTTCTTGGTTACTTTCTGAACCTGACTGTGATATTCACTGGTGTCTTTTGAAGCGTCAGCCATGGCAGAAACTGCTTTCATAGCGGTACCATAAGACTTATTCATTTCCTGTAATGCCGATGAAGCAGACTGAACATTTTTAGCATACTCGTTGGTGGCAACGGCTGCATTGGAAAGATTATTCATCTGTGAAGCAGATGTAGCCAGATTCGATAACCCTTTTCCGAGGTTATCCAAAAGGTTTTGATCCACTTTTGCTGTTTTCAACATTTCGTCAATTTTCAATAGTGGAGATTCACCACCTGCGGGCCGTTACTGATTCTGGTTGCAGTAGGATTAACAGGACCTTCATAATCCTCAGCCAATTCCGGATAAACTTTAGACCAATCTGGTTCTTCATGCTTAGGTTCGAATGCACTCAGGAAGAAGATACCTGCTTCCACGCTCAATCCGATCATCAACATCGCATTGGCTCCCTCTAAGTGGAGGATTTTAAAAAGTGCACCAATAATTACAACTGCAGCGCCAATACCATATACCTTGGGCATTATAGTTGCGAAGAATAACGAAACAAATCCGCCTTTTTTCTTTGCCATGATTCTTAAAATTTAAGTTTAATCCGTTTTTTTTATAAATATAACCAGAGTTTCAATTATTCAATTTTAAATTCTGTGCCTGATGAACGGCCCAGGCTGGTCATCGCACAGCGAAAACCTACGTATGCTCTGGTAGAATCTTTATATTCATAAGTTCTGGTCCCAGTCTCAAGATAATATGCCACATCTTTCCATGATCCGCCACGCACAACCTTTCTTGCATTGTAACTCTCTTTTGAATTTCCCGCTTTATCATAGGCATTCTTATCGATAAACTGTGGGTTAAGATCCCACACAGTAGGAACCGAAGCCGGATTAAAGTCATCAAGACACCACTCCGAAGCATTACCTGCCATATCTACCAATCCGTAATCATTGGGAAAATAAATTCCTACGGGAGATGTATAGGCAAAACCATCATCATAAAAATTACCACGTCCAGGCTTAAAGTTGGCAAGCATACATCCTTTGGAGTTTCTGATATATGGGTTACCCCAAGGATATTTGGCCATATCGCGACCGCCACGTGCGGCATATTCCCACTCTGCTTCTGAAGGCAGCCTGAAGTTTGGCATGGGTGGCTTATCTCCGTCATTTTTTCTCCATTGGTTAAGAAATGCGGTTCTCCATTTTCCAAAGAAAACTGCTGCCTCCCAGCTAACACCTACTACTGGATATTCCTGATAACCCGGATGTTGCCAATAGTAATTAACAAGTGGATCGCCCATATGATGTGAGAAGTCTTTCATCCAGACGGTGGTGTCAGGATGATACTTTTTCATAAAATCTTCTCTTGAAACCTGGGGAAAGTTAACAAGCCCTTCAGCGCCCTGAGACATATTAGGACCATTGGGATCTAAGAAATAAGAAGTAAACTGAAGATACTCATCATTGGTAATCTCAGTTTCATCCATGAAGAAGCCACCAATGGTAATCTGCTTGTTAAAATTTATTTGTGTAGATGCGGGGTCTTCATCGGCCTGACCCATGTGAAAAGTTCCGGCAGGAATTGGTACCATTCCAAAAGGAATGATCACACCCCAGTCTGGTCTACTTTCGATTTGGGACTGACCAACCAGATCGCCATTAGCCTCTCCTCCTCCTTTGCCTCCAATACCTAAAAGGCCGCAGCTTCCAAGGATGGAGCCTGCCAATACAATGAGTCCATAGCGAATGACCTTAGGAGAAAACATTTTGTTCATACTTTTTTTATTAAATCAACTCTTTCAATTTACAAAAGCAAACGTTAAAGACCCGAAAGTTATTCTTTTTCGTGTTTTAAATAAATATCAGAAGTACCAAATTGATTAAAATATTAAATAAACCAAAATAAATTATCGATTTAGTGCCTATAACGGGGGGTTCTAACGATCTTTTTTCCGCTGGCCGGATTTGCCGGCAATTGGTATGTGAGCAAAAATTCATGTGACGTAGGTTGCTTTGCATCCTGATTATTAATCACATAATCCAAACCATAACCCAGTTTCAATGACTTGTCTTTCAATATGCTATACCCCAGCATTAAGATTACTGCCTCTGATTGCCTGAACGACAAACCTCCCCACATCGTATCTTTATAATAGGCTATTCCTCCTAAGTCAATTGTGGTTTTGGTAAAATCAGATTTAATAAGGGTTGAAAATTGTAACCGTAAGTCGAAGTTGACTTCATAAAAGTAGCCACCGGTAAGGTAGGCATGCGTCTGGAGTGCATTTCTCTGACTCAGACCAAAATCGAATGTAGACTTGATCAAGTGATTGAAACTGAGGCCTACATAATACTTTTCGCGTTGCAAAAAAGCACCCATAGCCAAATCGGGTCTCACCTGTGAGTCTTTGCCTGAGCTTTTAAGAATTGGATCATTTTGATCTATAGGACGGTAGAGATTAAAATTTATGGTTTGAGAATATAATCCTGCCTTCATTCCAAAACTGAGTTTGCCGTTTTTTACCGGAAGGTGATAGGCATAAGATCCCTGGACTTCCAGATTATTTTGAGGGCCTAAGCGGTCATTCATGATAAAAGCACCAAACCCACTTCTTAATTTATATATAGGTGTTGAAAAACTTACAATCTGTGTTGTGGGTGCTCCGCCTCCTCCGTAAGTTGGCTCATATCCAAGCCACTGACTTCTATGTATTGCGGTTAATTTGGTAACACCTTCAACTCCGGCATAACCCGGATTAAAATACAGAGTATTAAACATGTAATGCGTGAACTGTGGATCCTGCTGACCATATAGACTGGCCTCAAAAGATGCAACTATTAAAAAAAGTAAAAAAAGCTTTTTCACATTCTTTGGGTAATCGAGACTTAAATATAAGTCAATTCATATTACACTTTCAAAAATAATTGAATTGTACATGCTAAGATAAATGTAAGGAAACAAAGCGAAAGGAACTATTTGATACCGTTGGCAATTTTTATATAAAGCTCCAGCGCTCCGGTCATTGAAGGTGCGTTTGGCAAGGGAGCCTCAATATCCAAAAACAGACTAGCCTCTTTTACTGCCTTCGCGGTTGAAGGACCGAAGGCTGCTATGCGGGTATTGTTCTGTTTAAAGTCAGGGAAATTGACCAGTAGTGAATTTATTCCTGAAGGACTAAAGAATGCCAGAATATCATAATATACATTCTTTAAATCACTCAGGTCTGCCGCCACAGTGTGATACATAATGGCCTCGGTAAAGTGGAAGCCATTATCCCTAAGGAAATCAGGGATATCATTCTTCCTGATGTCTGAACATGGGAAGAGGAACTTCTCATTTTTATGTTTTTTGATAATCTCCAGTAGATCTTTGGTATCCTTCAGTCCTGAGAAAATTTTTCTTTTGCGGATAACGATATACTTCTGAAGGTAATTGGAGGTTTGATCCGAAATACAAAAATATTTCATGTCAGGCGGCATCTCCAGCTTCAACTCCTGGCAAATTGAAAAGAAATGATCCACTGCATGCCTGCTCGTGAAAATGACGGCTGAAAACTGCAGTATTTCAATTTTTTGCTTCCTGAATTCTTTAACGGGAACGGCCTCCACCTGAATAAAAGGGCGGAAATCAATCTTAAGATTATACTTCTCAGCAAGCTTTAAATAGGGTGAGTTTGCATCGGTAGGAGCCTCCTGAGTGACCAAAATGCTTTTTACTTTTCGCACTCTGTCATTAGCAGTTTCAGTCATAACAACACGTATCGGGTTCGGCTTAATTCAATAACACCTTAATCAAGATCATCATCGGGATGATCTCTGAACCGCAAAGGTAGAAAAATAAATGAAAAACAGCGGACGATGTCCTGGTCATTAATTTAAAATAAAGGAATAATGAGCTTAGAATCATAAAACCCCCAGCTGAAGCAAGTAGAAAATAAAAAAAATAAGGATTCCTTATTTCCATCATAAAATAACCAAGCAACACGAGACTCATTATTGCAAAGACCAGATAAAGACTTCTGATAAAATTAAAAAACTGAAATCGTACCACACCTTTGAACCCAAACAGGGCACTCATACTCCATATCAGTAAAAGTTTACCAATCAAAAAAATAAAAATAACAAAAGAGAAAAGCAGCCACCATATAAAATATTCTGAAGCTGACCCAATCGTTACTTTACTTGAAAATTGCAACACCGGTGGCCCCAGATTGAATATTATGATCAACAGCATACCACTGAGTAAACTTATAAATACGAAAAACAAAATATTGACACTTGAACCTATTCTGCCTGTTACAATCGCCTCCTCTCGTTCCTGAAAAGATAAAACCTTTACTATATTAAGGTAATCACTGGTGAGGCGGGTGTTGGTTCTGAAGAGGATCACAAAAAAGCCAAAAAGCATTAAAGAACTTAAAATCACAAAGTCATTAAACCAGGATGAAACACGCACTGAATTTTCGTCTTCAGATTGCCCCCTATAAATAAGATCTGTTTGTATGGTCTTTACATTATCTTGATGAAATATTGAAAGAAGAGTTGCCCCGGGTTGTAACTTCAACAGGCTATCCACATTTAATCTGAATTGAAATTTCCCGCGAAGTTGTAGTTGTCCGTTAATAAACAATGTAAACTCACCAGGGGCCTGTATTACCAGTATACCCCCTTTAAACTGGTCGTTGACCAAAAGGTGGATTGATCGCACCGACTGTCCGCGATAATCTTCCAGCTGATCACCTTTTGCTACTTTCCAATATCCTCTGAGATCATTTATTTTTTCGACAGACTGTGACCATCCGCAGCATGTGACTAAAAAAAACAGAAACAATAAAATACCAGCTCTCATGTTGCGTGCAAAAATATCATAATAGTTTAGTCATTGGAAGTTTTCTCTGTGTGAGGTATCCTATCTTTGCATTTTATGGCTGGCATATATATCCATATTCCATTTTGCAAACAGGCCTGCTACTACTGTGATTTTCATTTTTCAACCAACCAGGCACAAAGGGAGGAATTAATCAACTTAATCTCCTCCGAGCTGGTCCTTCAAAAGGACTATCTGCAAGGCGAGCGCATTGAAACCATTTATTTTGGAGGGGGCACCCCGTCTTTGTTATCCAGAAAAGAACTTGATCTCATCTTCAATTCAATTTATAAACATTATTCTGTAACCCCATTACCTGAAATTACGCTTGAAGCAAATCCTGACGATTTAAGCAAAGAAAAAATTATAACATTGAAGGATTCAGGCATAAATCGTATTAGTCTTGGCATTCAGTCTTTTGATGATCGCGTTCTGAAATTTCTCAACCGGGCCCATTCAGGCAACGATGCGTTACTATGTGTTGATCTGTTAAGAGATCAGGGAATCGATAATCTCAGTATTGATCTGATCCATTCAATCCCAGGCCAGGATGAACATCAGCTGATTCAAAACCTGGAGAAAGTCATCGCCCTGGCGCCTCAACATATTTCAGTGTATTCACTCACCATAGAAGAAAAGACCGTGTTTGGGAAATGGGCTGCACGCGGGCAATTAAAATCAGTAGATGAAAATTATTCGGCAGCACAGTTTGAAATGGTTATGGACACATTGACGGGAAGTGGGTATCAGCATTATGAGATTTCCAACTTCTGCCTGCCCGGCTTCGCCTCAAGACACAACAGCAGCTATTGGCAGCAAAAAAAATACCTTGGTGTAGGGCCGAGTGCACATTCCTTTGATGGAGACAGCCGGCAGTTTAATGTGAGCAATAATCATTTATATATGAAGTCGCTTCATGAAAGTAAAATTCCATTTGAGAAAGAGATTTTAACCAGGGAAAATAAAATCAATGAATACATCTTCACCGCATTGCGCACCAGCCATGGTTGTGATTTATCATACCTTAAGAGCCATTATGATTATGATCTGAAAAAAATAAATCCGGAATATACTCAATCACTGATAGGTCAAGGATACGTTACGTTTTACGATGAAACCCTCATCCTTACCCGTAAAGGAAAACTCCTCGCTGATAAGATTTCCGCTGACCTTTTTGCATCACTGGAATAATTTATAACTTGAGCAATCACCGGCTACACCCATTCTCTATCGAATGAATTCAGAAGAAAAAAAAGTATACATGTTGCTTAAAGCTGTGATCTACCATTATCACGGCCTTGATGAAACAGAAAGGCTCGACCTTAAAAAAGTATCAGCTAATCTGGACGCAAAAGATGAACTCGCATGGGCGCTGGATTTTGTTGCAGAAGATTATATCACCGCTTTCGACCGGGCACGCACCTACCTGATCAATATTATCGGTGATTATCCTAAGCCGAAACGAATAGAACTTATAAACATGGTGTGGCTATCCAATAATCTTAAAGGCTATGTAACCGAAATGGAGGCCACCGCCATGATTAAACTTGCCAGAGACTGGAATGTGGAGAAAGAACTGATTGAGATGGTATCGGAATAATTCTCAGAGCGACATCATATCCTTAAACTTGGCAGCTTGTCTGCGGCTCACCTCAACTTTATCTCCACCTCTCAACTTTACCATCAACCCACCATTAAACCATGGTTCAATGCTTTCTACCCAGCTGAGGTTAATGATATGCTTGCGGCTGGCTCTGAAAAACGCGCGCTCATCCAGTCGGTCGTCAAGGGCATTAAGTGATTTATGGATCATGGGGCGGTTGTTATCAAAATAGACCTTGATATAATTGCCATCCGATTCAAAAAACCGGATGTTGGCAAGGCTGACAAACCAACAACGTTCTCCATCTTTTACAAACACCTGGTCTTCCAGGCCTAGTTTCTTTCCTGCTCCGCGGCCTGCTTTGGCCCGCTCTTTCTCCATTATTTTATGAACTGCCTCACTCAGCCGATCGGTCTGAATAGGTTTAAGTAAATAATCCAGTGCATTCACTTCAAAGGCCTTGATCGCGAACTCATCATAGGCCGTTGTAAATACAACCAACGGGGCAGAATCCAGAGATTCTAATAGTTGAAATCCCGTACGACCCGGCATTTGAATATCCAGAAACAACAGATCTGGATTTAACTCATTGATCATCTGGTCTGCTTCATCGGCATTTACTGCCTCGCCCACAACTTCGATAGAAGGATGCTCTTCCAGAAGCTTGATCAATTCTTTCCGCGCCAGGCGCTCATCATCTACTATTAATGCTCTCATGATTCGTTAAATGTGGTATTGTTAATTCCGTCAGTACAAAACTATTGCTTTCATTGCTAATCGCGAAGTGTGCTTCCTTTCCGTACAGCAATTTTAATCGCTGAGTGGTGTTACTAAGACCAAGTCCTCCTCTTTTCTTGTGACCATTCAAAAAATACTGGCCGCTGTTGCGGATACTTATTCTAAGACGATCGTTTTCAACCTTTGCCTGTACCTGAATGATACCTCCTTCGGTAAGTTTTGAAATGCCGTGCTTCACACCATTTTCTACCAGCGTTTGAATCATTAACGGTGGAACCAGGAATCCTTTTGATGCAGGATCTATGTCAAATTCAGTCCTTAGTCTCTCTTCAAATCGAATGCTCTCTAATCCTAAATAATCTTTTACCATTTTAAGTTCATCCCCAAATTTGGTAAGGCTCCTTTTATCTGCCACCAGGGAGTTGCGAAGAATATTGGAAAGTTGATTGATTGCCTGTTTGGATTTTTCAGGATTCTCATCTACAAGCGCACGAATGCTGTTGAGGGCATTAAAAATAAAATGAGGGTTAAGCTGAGACTTAAGATTATTCAATTCAATTTCCTTTACGGATGCCTCGAGCTTAAGAGAAGTGTTATATCGCTCGAAATAATTGTAGATAAAATAGAACACTGACCAGAGAAAAAATATGATGCCATAGTAAAACGACTGCCCCATGATATTGAAAACATCCAATACGACCGTCTTATTAAACAACCCCAGGGGGACTGAAGCAGGTATTCTTAGGAAATACATGATCAGACCAAGCACCATCGAGCTAAATAATACTCTGGGAATCAACCGTGGCATTCCCAGGCTAAGCCACCTCCACTTATTAATATAATTACGGTAGGTGTGGGAGATAAGCAGGCAAAACAGAGCTTCGTATGCCAGAAATATTATACGTTGTAAACTGATGACACCGTTTATTGATGCGATCACACTGGCTGCTATCTGAACTACTCCATAGAGCGTCCAGCCTCCAGTCTGCAAAGTCCAGTAAAGTCGTTGTTTGTTTCTGAGCATGCCAACTGCAAAGGTAACAAATCAAAAAACCGCATTCGAACAATCTTACATAGGCGGGATATGACCGATTACCTTAATTCCGGTTTCAAAAACCTCCCAGTAAAGCTTGCCGGGTTCTTCGAGACTTCTTCAGGCGTACCTTTCGCTATGATGCGCCCGCCCCCGGCACCGCCTTCCGGGCCGAGATCTACAATATAATCGGCCGATTTAATGACATCCATATTATGCTCAATCACCAGAACGGTATTGCCTTTGTCCACCAGCTTTTGCAAAACATCCAGCAAATGACTTATGTCTTGAAAGTGCAGACCCGTTGTTGGTTCATCAAGGATGTAAAGTGTTTTCCCCGTATCTCGCTTAGATAGTTCAGTGGCCAGCTTCACACGTTGTGCTTCGCCACCCGACAAGGTAGTGGCATGCTGGCCAAGTGAAATGTATCCCAATCCAACTTCGCTCAGGGTTTGAATTTTTCTGAGGATGCGTGGCTGGTTTTCAAAAAAGTTTACAGCTTCCTCCACCGTCATATCCAGGACATCGGAGATTGACTTTCCTTTGAATCGCACCTCCAGTGTTTCACGATTGTAGCGTTTGCCTTTGCATGTTTCGCAAGGCACATATACGTCTGGCAAAAATTCCATTTCAATCAACCGAAGTCCTGCGCCTTCACAGGTTTCGCAGCGGCCACCTTTTACATTGAATGAAAAACGTCCTGTTTTATAACCCCGGATTTTCGCTTCCGGCATTTGTGAAAACAGATCGCGGATTTCGGTAAATACGCCTGTGTAGGTAGCAGGGTTCGACCGTGGCGTGCGCCCAATAGGAGACTGGTCTACTTCAATTACTTTGTCGATTAATTTGAGTCCTTCTATTTTTTTGTATGATAACGGCTCGGTACGCGAATTAAAAAAGTGCTGATTTAAAATCGGAAAAAGTGTTTCATGGATAAGCGTTGATTTTCCACTGCCTGAAACCCCGGTGATTGCAGTAAATGTCCCAAGTGAAATTTCAAGGTCAACATTCTTAAGATTGTTGCCTGTGGCTCCGGTAAGGGAAAGTTTTTCTCCGCTTCCTTGCCTGCGGTCCTTCAAATAAGGGATAGTTATCTTACCACTCAGATAACTGGCGGTAGTACTGCTGCTCTTCAAAAATGTTTCCGGATCACCCTGAGCCACCACTGAGCCGCCATGCCTTCCTGCCCCCGGACCGATATCAATAATATAATCCGATTCGAGCATCATCTCTTTGTCGTGCTCAACCACAATTACGGAGTTGCCTAAATCACGCAGATCTTTCAGTGCTTTTATCAATTTGGCATTATCACGTGCATGCAATCCAATGCTTGGCTCATCCAGAATATAAAGTACTCCTACCAGTTGTGTTCCTATTTGCGTTGCCAGACGTATCCGTTGTGCTTCACCTCCACTCAATGTGCGCAGGGGTCTGTTGAGGTGCAGATAATCCAATCCAACATCCAGCAAAAAACCGATGCGTTTACGGATTTCTTTTAATACTTCTTTTGCAATCACATTCTGCTTTTCATCGAGACGATTCTCTAATCCATCAAACCACTTTTTTAAATCGGTGATGTTCAGTTCTGCCAGTTGCGAAATGTTTGTGCCATCAATCTTAATGTAAAGTGATTCCTTTTTCAGTCGTGCCCCATTACAATCAGGACAAACTTTGACAACGGTAAAATCTTCAACCCACTTGCGGATAGCTTCCGACCCTTCATCTTTTTGCTTCTGTAAAAAGTTGATGATGCCTTCAAATCTCGTATTCCACTCCGTGCCCGGATATTTTACAGAAGCCACTGCCACGGGCTCATCATCGCCATACAATAAAACTTTTATCGCTTCCTTAGGAATATCTTTTATTGGTGTGGTAAGCGTGAGTTTATACTTCTTTAAAATTGCTTCCACCTTTTTGAAAATCCAGATGTCGCGATATTCACCCAATGGTAAAATGCCTCCTCGGCTGATGCTTAGTTTTTTGTCGGGCATGATAGAGTCTTCCGTGATTTCTTCAATCACACCCAGGCCTGTGCATATAGGACAAGCTCCATACGGAGAGTTGAAGGAAAAATTATTGGGAGCCGGCTCATCATACGATAAACCAGTTTTAGGATCCATCAGAAAACGTGAGAAGTGATGTACTCTTCCATTCTCTTCCATGATCATGATCACGCCTTTGCCTTCCTTCATGGCGGTGTTAATCGACTGCGCAATACGATGACGGTCTTTTCCATCGGGCACAATGCGATCAATCACCACTTCGATGTCGTGAATTTTGAAACGATCCAATTGCATCTTGGCGGTGATTTCCATGACTTCTTCATCCACACGCACTTTGGTATATCCTTGCTTGCGAATCTGAACAAACAACTCGCGGTAATGTCCTTTTCTTCCTTTTATCACCGGGGCCAGTAACGTAAGCTTCTTGCCAAGGTAATTGTTGATTATGGCATCCAGGATCTGATCGTCCGACTGGCGCACCATCCGCTCTCCAGACAGATATGAAAATGCTTCTCCTGCGCGCGCATATAACAAGCGCATGAAATCATAAATCTCTGTAACCGTTCCAACCGTAGATCTCGGATTTCTTGAAGTGGTTTTCTGCTCAATGGAAATTACCGGACTCAACCCATTGATTTTATCTACATCGGGGCGTTCAAGATTTCCGATGAAACTCCTCGCATAAGCAGAGAAGCTTTCCATATACCTGCGTTGACCTTCGGCATAAATAGTATCGAAAGCCAGTGACGATTTACCGCTTCCGCTGATGCCGGTAAGTACCACCAGTTTGTTGCGGGGAAAAGAAATGGTGATGTTTTTCAGATTATGCTCACGGGCACCTACAATTTCTATATACTCATGACCCGACAGGTCGGTGATTTTCTTGGCAGCAGCAGATTTGGACATTATTTATCGATTCGTTCAAAGGAATACAAAAATGAGGGTAGTATGGTTGCGTTACAACTAAAAATATGGAAGAAAGTTATTGAAGCAAGTAACGGGAATATTCAATCAGTCAGTTATCAACAGATTGAGTTTATCCGGCATTTATGAGGTGTCAGAATAATAACTAAGCCACTTCCTTTCCTGTCACCCACTGTAGCATCTCAAACCAATCCTGCCGGTCCAGCTCAATAGCGAGTGATTTGGCTGCTTCGGTAATTCGTTCGGGTTGAGTTGTACCGATGACTGGAAAAATCGAAGGATGTTTCAACAACCAGGCCAGCGAAAGCTGCGCATACGATGCATTGTATTTCGCTGCCTTGCCGAACCATTCGCGATCGCCAATCGTCAACTTGCCGCCACCCAGTGGTGACCATGCCATGGCCGATGCTTCATGCTCCGTCAACACATCCATATCACCATTAAACAAGGAGTCCACCCGCGAAAGAGAAATTTCAATTTGATTGGTGACCAAAGGAAAGTCGAGATAATGCTGCAACATTCTGAACTGGCCAGGCGTGAAGTTTGATACGCCAAAGTGAAGTACTTTACCTTGATCTTTAAGTTGTGTAAACGCTTCGGCCACTTCCGTGGGATTCATAAGAGGGTCGGGCCGATGGATAAGCATCAAATCCAACCGGTCGATGCCTAGCATCTTCAAAGAATTTTCCACCGACCAGATGATGTGCTCCCTGGAGGTGTCATAATGTTTTATCCAGGTAGCAGGCCGTTTTGCTGATTTGAATTTTATTCCACACTTGGAAATCAACTGTATTTTTTCACGCAGTGACGGATCTTTTCGCAGCACATTGCCAAAAATTTCTTCATTGCTGTGATCGCCATAAATATCGGCATGATCGAAGGTGGTGATTCCTTCATCAAGGGATGTTCGAATCAGTTGCTCCACGGTACTTTGCGATACGTTGTGCCATCGCCATGCGCCTGCTATGATGCGCGAAAACTCAGGACCCTCGGGATGAACTTTTTTGTATTCCATATCCTATAATTCTTTTATTAAACCTATAAATAATTCAGTCAATTTCTTTGCGGATTTTGATGCCACTTCAATCACATCGTCCAACGATACTGGTTTAGTGCCTGCTTCACTTGCATCATTTGTCAACACCGAAACGGCCACGCACTTCATGCCGAGATAATTTGCCATCAATACTTCCGGCACAGTTGACATCCCCACGGCATCGCCACCAGTCATTCTGAGATATTTATACTCGGCCTTTGTTTCCAGGGCAGGCCCCATATTGGAAACATACACACCTTCGCGCAAGCGAATCTTTTTTTCACGCGCTACTGACTTGATAATTTTATTCATGGATAAGGAGTAAGGTTCACTCTGATCCAAAAATAGATTTCCCTTTTCATGCCGGCTCAATCCGCGCAACGGACTGTCGGGCATCACATTTATATGGTCTTCAATCAGCATGAGCTCACCATGCTTCCAGGAAGGATTGAGGTTTCCTGCGGCATTGGAAATCAAGAGTGATACAGCACCCAGCGCATTAATCACTCTGATGGGAAACGTTACTTTTTGCATGTCGTATCCTTCATAATAATGAATGCGACCTTGCATGACCAGTACTTTTTTCCTGGCGATCTCACCATAAACAAACTGACCTTTGTGACCACTTACCGTTGACACCGGAAAAAAGGGAATTGAATTATAAGGAATAAAAACCGGGTTGCTTATCCGACTCACAAATTCCTCCCCCAGACCGGTGCCCAGCACCACCCCGATCTGAGGCTGCAGCTTTTGTGCTTTCAGATACCGGATCGCTTCCGTTAATTCTTTGCTTCCTGCGTGCAAGGGTTGGTTATTTAATAAAGGATTGACAGTCTCTATTTAGCTGTGTGCTGATAGCACTTTCCGGCTTTGCTGGCCGTCATGCGTTTGCAGCGTTTGCCGTCAGTTGTCTTACCTCCGCACTGGGCTACTTTGTCTTTAAGGTGTTCATCTGGCTTACAAACGCCACACTGAGATTTGCCCGCCTTCTTTGCGGCTGAAAGGGTCATGTTATCGGCATCACCTGAAAGTTTACAGTCGGCAGTGTGATACTTTTCTCCCTTTGCGGAAGAGTAAACAGTTTGGCTAAAGCCTTTATGAGCAAAAAACATAAGGCCAAATACCAACAGGACAATTATCTTTTTCATTTTGTTGTGTTTATGATGTGCAAGTTGATTGAATTCGTTTGAATTAGGAACCTTCCTGTCAAAAACAATGCCTCCTGTTACCCACTGAAATTGTCGATTTCCAGTGCTTTTAATTAGCATCTTGTCCAAATAATTATTAGTTAGTCTATGGATTTAATATATTATTTGGTAAAATGCTTGTGCTCAGATCATTTCATCTTTATCTTTCAGTTTTAAAATGACAGAAAGCAGCCCAATCAAGCCAGATTCCAGTCTCAATAGAGTATGTTGAAGGCTTCAGATAAGTGGATGCTTTGGTCTGCTTCAGATGACATTATTTTAACTGAAAACACAGAGGCCCCTTAAACAGTGAAGGGGGTTTTTTATTTAACGTAAGAAATATGCAAAGCTTCAGAACAGAATTAGAGAATCCGATTGTAGAACAAGATATTATCGATCTCGAAAAAAAAATCAGGTTATTCCGTGAAGGAAGAATTGAAAGTGAAAAATTCCGCAGTCTCAGGCTGGCGCGTGGCATTTATGGTCAGCGGCAGCAAGGCGTGCAAATGATCCGGATCAAACTACCGTATGGAAAAATGACGGTGAAACAGTTTTTAACCATTGCCGACATCTGCGATGAATACGCAAGCGGAAACCTTCACCTCACCACACGGCAAGACATACAAATACATTATGTAAGTCTTGACCGCACACCCGAATTATGGGCGAAGCTCGAACAAGAGGATGTAACCCTTCGCGAAGCTTGTGGCAACACTGTAAGAAATATTACTGCCTCATCAACGGCCGGCATCGATCCTGCAGAACCTTTTGATGTAAGCCCTTATGCCCACTCACTCTTTAAATACTTTTTAAGAAATCCGATATGTCAGGATATGGGGCGCAAATTTAAAATCGCCTTTTCTTCCAATGAAAAAGATACGGCACTTACCTGTATGCATGATCTTGGGTTTATCCCCAAAGTAAAATTTGAAAATGGAGAAGTGATCCGTGGCTTTAAGGTGATGATTGGCGGTGGTTTGGGAGCACAACCTTTTCTTGCCAAGGTAGCCTATGAGTTTTTACATGAGGATTATATTATCCCTTACACCGAATCCGTACTGAGGGTATTTGATCGTTATGGTGAAAGAACAAGCAGAAACAAAGCAAGGCTAAAGTTTTTAATTAACAACATCGGATTTGATGAGTTGTGCCGGCTGGTGAATGAAGAACAAAAAGCGTTGAAGCATAAGACTGTATCAATAGTTAGTTCGATTCTGTCTGAGCCAGACTTACCCGAAAAAATTAATTTGCCAAACACAAAAATTACGAATGAAAATAAATTCAATGATTGGTTAAAGACGAACACCTTTGAACAAAAGCAACCTGAGTTTTTTGCTGTCTATCTGAAAATTCAAACCGGTGACATAAAAACAGACCGGGCTCGCCTACTCGCGGAGGTGGTGAAAAAATTTGCTGCTGATGAAATCCGTGTGACCATTGAACAGGGTCTCATGCTGAAGTATGTCAGAAAGGAATATCTCCCCTATCTCTTTGAATCGCTTGACAGCCTCGGTCTGGCCGAACCCGGCTATGGAGGGATTGCTGACATCACTGCTTGCCCCGGAACCGATACCTGCAACCTCGGTATCTCAAGCAGCCTGGGCATCGCCCGTGAACTGGAACGCATGCTGACGGATGAATATCCCGATTTTGTTATTGACTCTGATATTAAAATAAAAATCAGCGGATGTATGAATGCCTGTGCGCAACATGGCATTGCCGATATTGGCTTTCATGGAAGTTCCTTGAAGGCCGGAACCAGTGTATTGCCAGCTTTGCAGGTTTTGCTTGGTGGCGGTCCGCTTGGTGATGGCGCAGGAAGAGTTGCCGATAAATTGATTAAAATACCAGCCAAACGCGGACCACAGGCACTCCGCATGTTGCTTAATGACTTTGGTGATCAGCGGGAAGAAGGTGAATATTTCAGCCATTATTATTTAAGAAAAGGTGAGAAGTATTTCTACCACCTGTTAAAACCTCTTACCGATCTCACCACCCTGGTTAATGATGACTTTGTGGATTGGGAGCAGGAGGAAAAATTTGAAACCGCCATAGGCATTGGTGAGTGTGCCGGTGTAAAAATTGATTTGATTGAAACGCTTCTCTATGAGTCTGATGAAAAACTTACCTGGGCCATTGAAGCATTCGATAAAAAACATTTTGCTGATAGCATCTATCATAGTTATAATGTTTTTGTAAGTACAGCCAAAGCCTTATTGCTTGAAAAAGAAGTGAGTTGTAATACTCAGATTTCTATCATCAATGATTTTGATAAACACTTTACTCAACAGTCATCCTTTCAATTTGATACCGATTTCAAAACGCATGTACTAAGAATCAATCAACAACTTCCTGAAGAACACTTTGCAAAAACGTATTTAAATGATGCAAAAGTATTTCTTCAGCGCGCTCAGGATTACCGTCATAAGCAGGCTACCGTTGTTATAGAATCAACTGAAAAGGCAATTTAAACCTTGCAATCACCTAATTAAGTATAAAGTCTTAATATGGATTAAGAATAAGGAGAACCCATTTTACCATCCGGTTCCTTATGAAATGGTGGAGGCCCTTGATAACCAATTCGCTGTCAATCAACACCAACGCGTAAAAGGAGTGGTTAATTTTTGTAAAAAGATTAGGTTGTATTGCATATTTGATATGGGATATTAAATTTGCAGTCCCTTACAGAAATGGATGGGGTAAAAGCGGGAGTAGCTCAGTTGGTAGAGCACGACCTTGCCAAGGTCGGGGTCGCGAGTTCGAGTCTCGTTTCCCGCTCAAACGGATAAAGAAATGCCGCAGTCAATGCGGCATCTTTTTTTGTCCGGGTCCGCCCGGGTGGTGGAATTGGTAGACACGCAGGACTTAAAATCCTGTGACCCTTAAAGGTTGTACGGGTTCAACTCCCGTCCCGGGTACAACTCAAAAGCTCTGTTTTTCAGGGCTTTTTTGTTTTCATTACAGAATCATTTTGATTGCAAAACAGCTAACCAGAATTCTTTACCTTTTAGATTTTATTACTGATTAATTTCTCTATGCAACGAAAGCATTGGTACCTGGTACTGCTGGCATTCCTTTCCATCATCACCTATCTTGATCGCAATGCTATTTCATTTGCCGGCATCGATATCACACGCGAACTTGGGTTGAGTGAAATTCAGTTTGGCTGGATACTCGCTGCTTTCACTATTTCATACGGCTTGTTTGAAATACCGACCGGTTTATGGGGCGATCGCTTCGGTGAAAAGAAAACACTGGCACGCGTAGTTATCTGGTGGTCATTGTTCACCTCCCTTACAGGGCTTGCCGGAGGCTTCATCTCTTTATTTGCCGTTCGGTTTCTTTTTGGTGCCGGAGAAGCCGGTGCCTTCCCCAACATGTCTATTGCCGTAAGAAAATGGTTCAGCGTTGATGAACACGGTCGCGCCCAGGCTGTCATTTTGATGGCCAGTCGTATTGGTGGTGCCATCACACCATTCGTTGTTATTCCTATGCAAATGAATTTTGGCTGGCGCACTACGTTCTATATGCTTGGCGTGATCGGAGCTTTGTGGGTGTTGGTGTGGATGATTTTTTATAAGTCCCCTGAAGAGGCTCCGCTTGAAAAAACCAAATCGTCTTCCTGGCAAAAAATTGCCCTTACTACAAACTTCTGGTTTTTAATGGGCGTGTATTACTGTTACGCAAGTGGTGTATTCTTTTTCATTTCCTGGCTCCCAAAATATTTACATCAGGGCCGTGGCATCCCGCAGGAAGAACTCACCTACTCTACATCCTTACCATTTATACTTGCAGCCATCGGTTGTTTATTTGGAGGCTCACTCAGTGATTTTCTTGTAAAGAAGATTGGCATCATCTGGGGAAGACGCATCGTTCTGCTGGTGGGTTTAAGTCTTTCGGGCCTGGCAATCCTGGTGGCAACTTTTACAGATAGCCTTCCGGTCACCATTGTCATGCTCGCACTGGGTCTCGCATTCATGGATATAACAGCACCCGTTTCATGGGCGGTTGCAACGGGACTTGGCAAAGAACACAGCGGAGCCATCACCGGGGCAATGAACACCGCAGGGTTACTGGGAGGCACCGTTGCCTCACTCGGAATCGGATATATTGTTTCGTGGACGGGTGATTATAATCTACCGGTAGGAATAATTGGCGCACAGCTTATTGTGGGCGCCCTGTTAACACTTGGATTAAAGGCTGAATCCTGATACGCCTGTATTCCTTATAATATCTTTATATAAACTCAGCATAGTTTAATATCCCATTTATAATTAGGCCTGTACTTTTGTCCTGTCAAAAGAAAATGATCAAGGACCTCTTTCATAACCCTCCCAGAAAAACACAATACCTCATCAGTGTGGTGGCTGTGTTGTCTGTGGCTGCACTCGGACTTGCCCTTCATAACCTGATTGGGTATCGGGTAGTAGCACTCATATTACTGGTTACGGTATCCCTTCTTACCCTGTTCCTGGATATTATTCCGGTCATCATTGCCGCTGTATTAAGTGCGTTGCTGTGGGATCTACTATTTATTCCACCTCGCTTCACATTTGCCATAGGCACAACAGAAGATCGTCTTTTATTGCTGATGTATTTTATCATTGCTCTGATCCATGCTGTGCTCACATACAAAATCAAACAGGTGCAGAAAGATGTGCGCGATCGAGAAGAAAAATCAAAGACAATAAAATTCTATAACACCTTATTAAATTCTCTTTCGCACGAATTGCGTACACCTATTACTACCATCATTGGGTCTACTGATAATCTGATGAATGCAGAAAAACTTTCTGAGAAAGATAAAACTGAGTTGCTCTCTGAAATATCGATTGCTTCACTCCGTTTGAATCAGCAAGTAGAAAATCTATTGAGCATGTCGCGCTTAGAGTCAGGCGTGTTTCAGATTAAAAAAGATTGGTGCGATGTAAAAGAATTGATTTATACGATCATTCACCGGTTTGAGCCAGCCATCTCAAACTATAAAGTTTCGGTATTTGTACCCGACAATTTACCACTCTTTAAATTGGATTACGGGCTGATGGAGCAAGTGCTGCATAACCTGGTCAGTAATGCTCTGCAACATACAGCCGATGGAACAGACATTGTGATCACCGCGGATTGTGAGGATGAAAAATTACTGCTTACCATCTCTGATTCTGGTAAAGGGTTCCCTGAAAAAGAAATTGATCGGGTGTTCGATAAATTCTATCGGGTGCAGGGTTCCCGCCCCGGTGGCACCGGCCTTGGGTTATCCATTGTTCGCGGCTTCGTGGAGGCGCATCACGGTAAAGTAACACTGACCAACCTCCCTTTGCGGGGAGCCATGTTTTCGATTGAGATTCCAACTGAAGTCTCGTACATAAACCGTTTGAAAAATGAATAGCGCTTCGATACTGATCATTGACGATGAGGTGCAAATCAGAAAGCTGCTGACAATCACATTAGAGTCATATAATTATCATGTGCAGGTGGCCGTCAATGCTAAGGAAGGATTGACAGCGGTAGCAAGCCATCCACCTGATTTGGTATTGTTGGACTTAGGTCTGCCCGATGAAAGCGGTCATGAAGTATTACACCATCTGCGCGAATGGTACACCAATCCGATTATTATTTTATCTGTACAAAGCACAGAAGATGATATTATAAAAGCGTTGGATAATGGCGCCAATGATTACCTGATCAAACCATTTCGCACAGGGGAATTGATGGCACGCATACGTTCAGCCCTTCGAAAAGCTGCACTGGATGAAAACAATCCATTAGGAGAATTTGATGATTTAACTATTGACTATGCAGCACGGGTTGTTAAAAAAAATGACGTTGTTATTAAACTCACTGCCACCGAATACACACTCCTGGCACTGTTGGCTAAAAATGAAGGCAAAGTATTGACCCATCAATACCTTCTCAACCAGGTATGGGGACCTTCCTATAGCAATGAATCACAATACCTGCGTGTTTTTGTAGCACAACTAAGAAAAAAAATTGAAACTGATCCCAACCGTCCTGTTCACATTATCACGGAATCACGTGTTGGCTATCGTTTCGTAGCAAAGTAATTCAACACCATATTTTTTAAATATCATGAAATCGAATAAACATTCGGAGAGGATCACTATTGCCTCTTTACTGGTAACTCTTGGTATCATTTACGGAGATATCGGCACGAGTCCCTTGTATGTGATGAAGGCTATTATCGGTGAACGACCCATTGATGAAGTGCTGGTGTATGGGGGAATCTCCTGCGTGTTCTGGACACTCGTTTTTCAAACTACCATTAAATATATTTTTCTTACGCTCATGGCCGACAACGATGGTGAGGGTGGCGTATTTTCATTGTATGCATTAGTAAGGCGTTATGGAAAAGGACTAGTGATTCCTACCATCTTAGGAGCAACAACATTACTGGCTGATGGAATTATTACTCCGCCCATTTCTGTGGCTTCTGCTGTGGAAGGTTTGGAAATGGTTATCCCAGGTTTGCCTACAGTTCCCATTGTTGTCGTTATCCTTTCTTTACTTTTTTTCTTTCAACGCTTTGGCACCCATAAAGTAGGCAGTGTCTTTGGTCCCATGATGACGGTTTGGTTCAGTATGCTATTTATCGTTGGTGCTTATAATATTTCACACCATCCTGAGGTCTTCAAATCGCTAAGCCCAATTTATGCCTATGAACTTCTGATAAAATATCCTCATGGCTTTTGGCTACTGGGTGCAGTATTTCTGGCAACTACCGGAGCCGAAGCTTTATATTCTGATCTTGGACACTGCGGGAAAAGAAATATCCGCATCACATGGGCCTTTGTAAAAGTTGCCTTGATGACTAATTACATGGGCCAGGCTTCATGGCTCATGCACCAGGGCGAACCATTGCTTGGAAGTCGCAATCCTTTTTATGAAATGATGCCGTCCTGGTTCTTGATTACCGGAATTGTGATCGCCACCATGGCTGCCATCATTGCATCTCAGGCATTAATCAGTGGATCATTTACACTCATCAGCGAAGCAATGAGTCTGAATTTCTGGCCACGGGTGGAAGTGCGGCAGCCGACTGAGTTAAAGGGTCAGATTTATATTCCCAGCATCAATACCATTCTCTGGATTGGATGCGTGATGATGATCTTGTACTTCCAGAGTTCAACTCATATGGAAGCTGCCTATGGATTTTCAATCACCATCGCCATGATGATGACCACCATTCTGCTGAGTTACTTCATGATCTACCGAAAAAAATGGAATATATTTTTAGTCGTAGGCATTTTGCTCATCTTTAGCACCATTGAAATTTCATTCTTTATTACCAACGTGGTTAAGATTAAAGAGCGATGGATGTTCCTGTTCTTCGAGCTATTTATTTTCCTGGTGATGTATGTTTGGTATTATGCGCGTAAAATCAATAACGACTTTGTGAAGTTTGTTGAGTTGGGAAAATACACCACCTTCATTGCAGGAACTCAGTGAAGATGATGAGATACCCAAATTTGCTACACACTTGATTTATCTCACCAAAGCCGATCATCGCGAGCAGATTGAAGAAAAAATCATCAAATCCATTTTTGCCAAAAAACCAAAACGGGCCGATGTGTACTGGTTTCTTCATATCGATCGAACCGATGAACCTTATACTCTCACCTATGATGTGACCGAGCTCGTTGACGATAAAATCATCAAAGTAACCATACACCTTGGGTTTCGTGTTCAGCCTCGCTCCGAGCTTTTCTTCAAAAGAATTGTTCAGGAGTTGGTTGCCAACAAAGAGCTCAACCTGCATGTCAGGCCCGATGGTTCTACCAAATGGAATCCCGAACCTGATTTCAAATTTGTGATTATCGAAAAGTTTCTTTCGGTAGAAAATGAATTTACTGTGCGCGAAGGATTACTTTTAAACAGTTATTTCTTTCTCAAACATCTTGGTCAAAGTGATGAAAAAGCTTTTGGACTTGACAAAAGTGATGTCGAAATTGAGCAGGTGCCGCTGGTGTACCACCGCGTAGAAGAGGTGGCATTGACCCGATTAAACTCAGAGGTAAAAAAATGAGATACGTTTTGATTTTTGTGTCCTTTGCCATCGCCCCCCAGGTGTGGAGCCAGGTAACTCTTGTGGATTCACTAAGTTCCGGTTCGGGAAAAATTACCCTGGAGGGTTATCTTGATACCTATTTTGTTTACGATTTCAATAAACCCACTTCCGGAGATCGACCCTATTTTGTATCGATGGCAAGGCACAACGAAATGACGATCAACCTTGCCTATGTGGCCGTGAAATATTCCTCGTCTCGTGTAAGAGCGCGCTTTGCTCCCGGCTTTGGCACCTATATGAATGCTAACTATGCCAATGAACCAGGCTCGTTAAAAAATATGGTAGAGGCTTATGCCGGAGTTAAACTTTGGCGAGACAGAAATATCTGGGTTGAGGCAGGCGTTTTTAATTCACATTACACCAACGAAAGTGCGATCTCAAAAGATCATCTGGCCTATACACGGTCCTTCGCTCCGGAATATGTTCCTTATTACCTTGCGGGGATTAAACTAACAATCCCCCTCTCTGAAAAATGGAACGCCTATTTATATATGCTAAATGGGTGGCAACAAATTCAGGACCAGAATGAAGGTAAATCACTTGGAACGCAATTGGAGTATCGGCCTTCCGAAGCCTGGTTAATTAACTGGAGTACCTATGTAGGCAGCGAAGAATCTTCCGATCGTCCGGAGTTCCGCACCCGTTATTTTTCGGACATGTACTTCATCTACACAAAAGAAAAGTGGTCGGCTACAGGATGTGTCTATTATGGTGTGCAAAAAAGAAGCGGCACAAGTTCTGCCGCCTGGTGGCAGGCTAATCTTATCGGACAGTATAGCATCACCAAAAAGTTATCGATCGCAGGCCGGGTAGAATATTTCAATGACCCTGAAGAAGTTCAGATTAACCCTATAACCAACGCTTCAGGTTTTAATAGTTTTAGCAGTTCGGTGGGTATGAATGTAAAAGTGACCGATAATGCCTTGTTTCGTGTTGAGGGAAGAACTTTCCTTTCGGGCAAGGATGTCTATGAACGAAATAACGAACCTGTTAAAAATAGTAATCTTCTGGCCGCCAATCTGACGGTGTGGTTTTAAGGAAACTCCACCTCTTACAATTTTCCCTGCTTCAATTCCGCCACAGCATAATTCGCAGCCCGCGCGGTTAATGCCATGTACAAAATCGAGGGACTTTGATTGCCCGTGCTGGTCATGCAAGCGCCATCCGTAACAAAAACATTTTTACACGCATGCAATTGATTCCACTCATTCAATAAGGAAGTCTTTGGATCGCGGCCCATTCTGCATCCACCCATTTCGTGAATATCCAATCCCGGTGGTTGATGTGAGTCGTAACTTGAAATATTTTTCGCTCCGGCTTTTTCGAGCATCAGTGTACTCTGTTCGATAAAGTCTTTCACCATTTTGTCATCGTTCTCATCATAGTCAACGGAAGTGACCAATAAAGGAATACCCCATTGATCTGTTTCTGTTTCACTCAGTCGTACATGATTCTTTTCTTTCGGTATGGTTTCGCCTTGCATGTACATGTACGTAGTCCAGCCTCCTGGCTTCATCGCATTCTTCTTCATGTCTTTACCAATCGGACTTTCCATGGCGTTGTCATACCAGCCTTGTCGGCTTGCACCCATAAATGTGGTGAAGCCCCCCACATAATCCATCTCTTGTTTTTTCAGGTTGCGATAGTTAGCAATAATAGGTTCCGTTGGGTTGCGTCCATAATAATACTGATCTTCAAAGCCATCGATCTCTGCGCCTACCGATGCGCGATAATTATGAAACGCTACAAACTTGCCGAGCAATCCATTATCGTTACCCAATCCATTCGGGAATCGACTTGATTTTGAATTAAGCAAAACAAGATTACTGTTCAACGCTGATGCATTTACAAAAATGATTCGCGCAAAATATTCGATCTCTTCTTTTGTGTTGGCATCGATCACGCGTACACCAGTAGCCTTTCCTTTTTTCTCATCATAGATAATGGAATGTACTACCGAATGCGGACGCATGGTAAGGTTGCCGGTTTTCTCTGCCCAGGGCAAGGTAGAAGACACCGAACTGAAGTACCCGCCAAACGGACATCCGCGCATACAAAGATTTCGCGCCTGGCATTTGCCTCGCCCCTGCTGCAAGTGAATGTCTTTAGGTTGAGTGATGTGTGCCCAGCGTGCCTGCACCAGGTGACGACCAAAATTCTCCTTAATGCTTTTCTGAATATGAGACTCCACGCAATTCAAATCGAAAGGTGGAAGAAACTCACCATCGGGCATAGACTCAATTCCGTCTTTGTTTCCACAGACTCCTATAAATTCTTCCACATGAGAATACCACAGTGCCACATCTTTATAACCTATTGGCCAGTCAATACCATAACCCAATCGCGAAGGTGCAGTAAATTCATACTCACTCCACCGCTGGCATGCCCGCCCCCAGGTCAGCGACTTGCCACCCACCTGGTAGCCGCGAATCCAGTCGAATGGTTTTTCCTGTACGTAAGGATGATCTTTGTCTTTGATGAAAAAATGTTGTGTGTCTTCTGAGTATCCGGCTGACCGGGTAATGAGTGGATTCTCTTTTCGAAACTCCTCGGTTATTTCTCCACGGTGATCCAGCTCCCAGGGATGTTTGTTAGCCGTTGGATAATCTTTGTTGTGTTCTACATTTCTTCCACGTTCCAGTACCAGTGTTTTCAAACCTTTCTCGCAAAGCTCCTTCGCGGCCCAGCCTCCGGAAATTCCAGAGCCGATGACGATCGCATCGTAGGTATTTTCTCTTTCACCTTTCAAATTGAAATTGATCGTGCTCAAATTGCTGGCCATAACAGATTAATTAGTTCGCTTCAATTTAATCAATGTGAGTGTGAATTTTTCCAGAAGTTACGTGTTCGGTGACGTGCAACTCTGTGCGCATGTGAACACCGCACATATCTTGAATTTCGATTTCCTTCATGTTAATGAGGTTTTTATTCTGGCATAATTATTATTACTACAAATAGGAATTAATTATTTGTTCGGCTATGAAGAAATATCAATTAGGCGAGTTTGAAGAGGTCGTGATGCTCACTGTAGGGATCTTATATAAAGAAGCGTATGGTGTATCGATCAAGAAAGAAATCGAAAGTCGGCTTTCCCGCAATGTAAGTGTGGGCGCTCTGCAAACAGCACTTAAACGATTGGAAGACAAAGGATATTTGAAATCACACGATGGAGAAGCGACAGAGGAACGAGCTGGCAGACCAAAAAAATATTTTCAAATCACCGCGCTGGGTAAACGCGCCATGGAACACACCAAGACAACACGCAATGAACTCTGGAGTGCAATTCCAAAAGTAGCATTGAATCCAATCCGGATTGGATCATGAATAAATAATTGGATTGGAAAGAGATTTAAATCATTTCGATATGCTTAAAAACTACTTTATCATTAGCTGGAGAAATATTTTAAAGAATAAAGCATTTTCGGCTATCAATGTTTTTGGATTGGCTATCGGGTTGGCTGCCTGTCTTCTCATTCTTCAATTCGTCATCTTCGAGTTGAGCTTTGATACGTTCAATTCGAAACTCGATCGCACATATCGTGTCACCAATGACAGATTCCAGAACGGAAAGCTCATCCAGCACGGTACTATTATGTACCCCACTATTGGTCCAACCATGGCCAAAGATTTTCCAGAAATTGAAGAATATGCCCGAATAATGCCGGGGGGAGATCTCAATGTGAGAATTGAAGATCGAAATTACCGGGGCGACCGTGCTTATTTTGCCGATGAACGCTTTCTCAAGGTATTTGATTTCAAACTTATTGCCGGGGACCGATCCTCTCTTCTAAGTACCCCTCACACGGTTGCGCTCACTGAAGAAACCGCGCGCAAGTACTTTCAGTTTGAAGGAAATAATTTCAACTCACTGATTGGTAAAACATTTCAATGGGGACTCGATGTGACACCCTATGAGGTAAAAGGCATCATCGAAAACATTCCTTCCAACTCACACATTCAATTTGACGCTCTGATTTCTTATTCAACTTTATTAACGGAGAGTCAAGAAGCTGACTTAAGCTGGAACTGGTCAGATATGCTACACTATCTCGTGTTAAAACCAGGCGTTAACCACAAAGATTTGGAAAGCAAGTTCCCTGATTTCAGTGAGCGGTATTTCCAGGGAGATAAAGTGTCAGGTAGCATTGAAAAGTTTTATCTCCAACCGATGAAGGATGCCCATCTCTACTCCGACTATGAATATGATATCGCCACAACGGCTAGTGGCAGAGCCGTTTGGTCCATGCTCATAGTTGCGGTGTTTATCCTGATCATTGCGTGGATTAACTACATCAACCTGACTACCTCACGTGCCATTGATCGGGCGAAAGAAGTCGGACTACGAAAAGTGTTGGGCGCTTTCAAATCGCAGTTGATAAATCAGTTTGTTTTAGAATCTTTATTAATCACAAGCATTGCAGTACTTGTTGCTATTGCTCTTATGATACTGCTTCAAAAATCCTTCAATCAAATTGTTGGAAATGAATTGTCATGGAAACTACTGGCCAATCAACTAACCACACAACAACTGTTCATTATCGTTGTTGGATTGGTTGGTGGAGCTATTCTATCCGGATTCTACCCAGCCTTCATTTTATCCAATTATCAACCCGCCACCGTGCTCAAGGGGAAATTCACACAGTCGGCCAAAGGAAACTTTCTCAGAAAAGCGTTGGTGGTCTTTCAATTTACAGCATCCTCAGCTTTAATAACCGGAACCGTAATTGTGTCTCGTCAGATTGAGTTCATGAACAAGGCTGATCTGGGAATTAATCTAAAAGATATGCTGGTGGTGCGTGCCCCTGAACTACTAGCCTATGATTCCACTTTTATTAAACGAATAGAAGACTTCAAAAATGAACTGATTTCAATTCCAGGTGTAGTTCAGTCGACTGCCTCGAGCCGCATACCGGGCGATCGCCTCGGGAGGGCATTTAATATCCGGTTGGCGGACCAACCCGGTGAAACGCAATACACCGTAAGCAATCTTGGCGTTAATTATGACTTCTTTGAAACCATGGGAGTTAGTGTATTGGCAGGCAGGGCATTTCTTCCGAGTGACCATAATACAAACTTCGACTTGTTAAAATCGGTGGTGATCAATCAGAATGCTGTGAATCTTTTTGGAATCAAGAATCCAGAAGAAGCTGTCGGCCAAGAGATTATTTGGGGTAACAACGGAACGCGCAAATACACAATCATTGGTGTGGTGAATGACTTCCACCAGGAAGCACTCCAAAAACCGATGGAGCCAATGATATTCAGGCCCACATACAATACGTATGCACCCATCTCAATAAAGATTCAAACCCTTGATAAAACTCAACTGGTGACCTCGGTAGAAAATCTGTATAAAAAATTCTTTGCCGGCAACTCATTCGAATATTTTTATCTCGAGGATCAATACAATAACCAATATAATGATGATACTCGCTTTGGTAAAGTGGTAAGCATCTTTACGGTGCTGGCTATTAACGTTGCCTGTCTAGGCTTAATTGGACTTTCTTCCTACACAGCCATTATGCGAACCAAAGAAATAGGAATACGAAAAGTTTTAGGGGCATCAGTAGCGAGCATCGTATCTGTTCTTTCCATTGATTTTGTGCGTCTCGTTGTCATCGCCTCTGTACTTTCATTGCCTATCGCTTACTATAGCATGAGCAAGTGGCTCGAGGCATATACGTATCGGATTAGTTTGGGATGGATGCTTTTTGCGCTACCCGTAATCATTGTCATCGTGATAGCGGCTGTAACCATTGGATTCCAGGTTCTGCAAACAGCATTAACCAAACCTGTTGACACACTCAAATATGAGTAACTCCTCACCACCTAAACTCCCCCTTCGCTTCTTCCGCTGGTTCTGCCACCCGAAGTTGAGAGATAGTATTGAAGGTGATTTGATCGAGTTATATGAAGAGCGGAAAGCAAAAAGTGGAAAACTGAAAGCGGATTTGAAATTCATTATCGATGTGTTATTGCTCTTAAGGCCAGGCATCATCAAACCAACAGAAGGATATCAACATTTAAACACCTACGGTATGTTCAAAAGTTATTTTAAAATTAGTCTTCGCCATCTGATCAAAAACAAAACGTTCGCATTTATCAATGTGTCCAGCTTAGCCGTGGGGCTGGCAGCGTGCGTAGTTATTTATTTGTTTGTATCAGACGAACGAAGTTTCGATGCCTTTCATTCCAAAAATAAAAACATCTACCGACTCGATGAGGTGCAAAAGTTTACAGGAACAAATGAGCAAAAGGTAGCACTCTCCATGCCAGGGATGGCACCCGCCATGAAGCGGGATTTTCCTGAAGTTCAATCGTACGTTCGATTTTGGCAGCGCGGCAAACAACTGATTACCAAAGAAGACACCAAACATCTAATCGAAAATGTAATGGTGGTGGACAGTACTTTTTTTGATGTGTTTGATTTTCCATTGGTTCAGGGAGATATCAATACATGTCTTGATCGGCCTCTGACTATTTTACTTACCGAGTCTACCGCATTGAAATTTTTCAAGACAACCAGTGAGGCCCTCAATAATACGGTTTCATGGGATGGACGAGACTATCAGGTTACCGGAATTCTAAAAGACGTTCCCGAAAATTCACACATTCAATTTGATGCATTGTTATCCATGGTTACCTATACGAGTGGCGAGAATAATGTTAATGATTCATGGGGTGGCAATTGGATGACTACCTACCTATTGTTAGAACCCACTGTGGAAATCAAATCGATGGAAGAAAAATTTCCTGCATTTCTCTCCCGGTATATGGACGACCCCCAGATTACTTCTGAGTATACGTTGTTCCTTCAGCCACTTAATGAAGTACACCTGGCTTCAACAGATATCGAACATGATTACATTAACTATCGAAAATTTAATGGATCGTATCTGACTATATTTTATGTGATTGCTGCTTTTATTCTATTAATAGCAGCCGTCAATTTTATGAACCTCACTACGGCTCGTGCGTCTCATCGATGGAAAGAAATAGGGGTAAGAAAAACAATCGGAGCAAAGAAAGTTCAATTATTTGCTCAGTTCATTTTTGAGTCGGTGATGTTGGCGGGGATTGCCTTGGTCGTGGCCTTGTTGATCGATGCACTTTTCATTCCCATAATCAATGATTTGATCGGGCGAAAACTTTCTCTCCTTTTGCTGTTCCAAAACGGTTGGCAATTAGCAGCGGTGTTAGTCGGTACGCTTTCATTGGGAATACTAACGGGTATCTATCCCTCTTTTTATATGACCTCATTTAATTTATCAAGAGTGTTAAAGGGTGGTAACAAAGGCGAAGGCAAGTCAGTATTACGAAGTACGTTAGTCGTGGTTCAGTTTGGATTAGCCATCGCCATGATGGTGAGTACACTGATTGTTGTTCAGCAACTGTCGTTTATGAAAGAATCTGACATCGGTTTTGACAAAGACCAAATGTTGTTGGTGAATATGAATAATGAAGCCAATGAAAAATTTGAGACCATTAAAAAGGAATTGCAAAAGCAATCCATGATACGCGGTGTAACTGCCAGTGGCCAGCGACTGGGAAATAACTTTCATCAAGGGGGCTTCAAAGTAAAAGCTGATACAGGAGTGATGAGTCTTACGCCCTCCAATATAAATGTGGATTACGATTACCTGACTGTGTATGGCATTGAGATGAAGGAAGGCCGGGGATTCTCAAAAGATAATCCTACAAAAAATGGCTCTGCGTTTATCATCAATGAATCGCTTGCCAAAGAACTGAGGTTAAAAGAAACCATTGGTACAAAGGCTGGTCACGACTGGTATCCTAATGACTCACTTGGAACCATCATAGGCGTGGTAAAGGATTTCAATTTTAACTCCCTGCACTATAAAGTAAATACGCTCGCGCTATCACTGCATCCTGAGTGGGGTTACAGCGAACTATCGGTAAAAATAGAGAAAGGTCGCACCGAGGAAGGAATAGCTGCGGTAAAAAAAGTATGGGATGAATTGGTGCCCTCCTATCCATTTGATTATACATTCCTGGACGCCCATTTTGAAGAAGTGTATCGTTCAGATAATCAAATGAGTTCTGTAGTGGCGATTATGGCCGGACTTTCCATTCTGATTTCATGTATAGGATTGTTTGGCCTGGCCGCCATCACCATTGAGAAAAAGACCAAAGAGATTGGTGTGAGAAAAGTACTGGGAGCTACCGAAAGCCAGATTACTATATTGTTATCGCGCAACTTTGCCATGCTAATTATTATCGCCTTTGTTATAGTAAGCCCAATAACCTACTACGCACTTCATCGCTGGTTAGAAAGTTTTGCCTACCGCATTAACATTAATTTACTCTTGTTTGTATCAGGAGGTATTCTTGCATTGGTTATAGGACTACTCACGATTAGCTATCATACGATAAGATCAGCACGGGCAAACCCTGTGAAGGCATTGAGGTATGAATAGTTTCAAGTTTCCGGTTTCAAGTTACCGGTAACCGGCAACTGGTAACTATGAACAAAATAAAAATGACCAACTATCCACCCAAACTCCCCCTCCGCTTCTTCCGATGGTTCTGCCATCCGAAGTTGAGAGACTATATAGAAGGAGACTTGATGGAGTTGTATGAAGAGCGGAAAGTACAAAGTGGAAAGCTGAAAGCAGATTTGAAATTCATTATCGATGTGTTACTGCTCTTCAGGCCAGGCATTATCAAACCAACGGAAGGATATCAACAAGTAAACAACTACGGTATGTTAAAAAATTATTTTAAAGTCGGCATCAGAAATATTCTGAAATACAAAGTATTTTCTTTTATCAACATCTTCGGATTAGCCGTGGCCATGTCGGTGTGCATGTTGATTATTCTCATGCTGGCCGATCAGAATCGCTACGATCAGTTTCAAGAAAAGAAAGATCGCATATATCGCATACTTTCTGATTTTGAAGGTTCGCGCCAACCCTACGCTACTTCGCCATTTCCATTGGCGAGCGCTTTAAAAGCCGAATATACCATTGCAGAAGAAACAACGAATTTGACTCCCGGCATCGGTGGTGATGTTACCTGGCAACAAAAACTGGCAGATATGCGTGGCTATTTTGCTGAACCTTCATTCTTTTCTATTTTCAGTTTTGATCTTGAAAAAGGGGACAAAGCCACTGCTTTATCGGATCCTTATTCAATGGTCATCAGCAGCGAACTCGCTTATCAGTTATTTAATGATGAAAATCCAATTGGCAAAGTTGTTGAGTTTTCCGACCGGCAATTGCCCTTCCCCGTTGATGCCGATGGCGTAGGAAGTCCTGCCGTTTCGTGGGGAAGTTTTACGATCACGGGAGTGATTGACGAATCAAAATATAGCTCACATCTGAAATTTGATGTGCTGGTTTCATCCTCTACCATGCAATCGCTCATCGCAGAAAAAAAGATCGAAGATCTCACCCATAACTGGGAGTGGTATTACCGTACGTACACGTATGTGCTACTGGATAAGGAGAAAACACTTAATGATTTATCAATGGTCCTGAATGACCTTGCTGCGCGAAAATATGCTGATATTCATTCCGACCAGACCAAAGGATTTTCATTAAGTCCGCAAAATCTTGGCGATGTGGCAATGGGTGTTGCGAGCAACGACACAAATAATCGCATGCCCATGATTGGCTACTACATTCTATCAGTGCTGGCGCTGGTCATCATGATTTCTGCCTGTCTCAATTATACCAACCTCTCTATTGCCCGCGCACTTACACGGGCAAAGGAAATTGGCATCAGAAAAGTTACCGGTGCTTATCGCAAAAATCTGATTATTCAATTTTTAAGCGAATCCATCATCACCGCATTGCTTGCATTGGTAATAGCGCTTTTTCTGTTACTATTCATTGCCGAGGCCTTCAAAGAACTGTGGATAAATAAATATCTGAATTTTCAATTTCCCGTAACTCCTTCTATCTACCTGGTCTTTACCGGTTTTGCATTACTGATTGGTATCATCGCAGGCTTGTATCCAGCACTATATTTATCAAAGCAGCAACCCATCAAGGCGCTTAAGAACTTGAACAATATTACACCAGGAAAATTAGGCTTGCGTAAAGCATTGGGGGTTTCACAATTTGTGATTTCATTATTATTTATCACTACGTCCATTTTAATTTATAATCAATTCAAACATTTTCTTGCGTTTGATTATGGCTTCAATTCCAAAAATATTGTCAATATAGAATTGCAGGGCAACGATTATCAAAAACTTTCCAATGAACTGCAAAGCATACCTGGTGTGATGACTATCTCCGCGTGCGATATCATTCCTTCAGCAGGAAGAAACAATAATAATGAAATCAGGAAAGGTGGCAGCGCTGACGAATTCTTCAGAGCCGGTACTTTGCTGGTTGATGAGAATTTTACAAACAACCTTGATATAAAACTTATTGCAGGAAGAAATTTATCTTCAGCAGGAGAATCTGCTCAGCATCTGGTCCTGGTGAATGAAGCTATGGTGAAACAGCTGGGATTTAAAAATTCCGATGAGATCATTGGAGAAGTACTGGAGAGTAAAAGGGACAATGAGCAGCTGGAAGTAATTGGTGTGGTGAAAGATTTCCGATACAAACTGTTAATCAACCAGGATAAGATTGAGCCCCTGATCATGCGCAACATACCCGCCCGTTTTGAATACCTCAATGTACAACTGACTTCTACCGATCTGATGGCTACATGGCCCTACTTGAAAGCACGTGGAAAAAGATTGATCCAATCCACCCTTTCAAATATGAATTCTTTGACGAACAACTCCAGAACACACATCAGGGAATTTTCGATCTGGTTTCAATCCTTGGATTTATTTCATTTCTGGCAATCGGTATTGCATGCCTTGGACTTCTAGGCATGGCCACTTACACCGCAGAGCGCAAAACAAAAGAAGTGGGGATCAGAAAAATACTGGGCGCAGAATATTTCAGCATTGCGCTTTTACTATCGAAAGGATTTCTCAGGATGTTACTGGTGTCGGTATTGATTGGCGCCCCACTAAGTTATTTCATAAATAATCTGTGGCTCCAGCGTTTTCCAAATAGGGTTGAGTTTGGTTTGGGAACTGTCCTGTCAGGAACCGCAATCTTACTGGTGCTGGGACTGATCACAATAGGTTCACAGACAATCAGAGCCTCAAAAAGAAATCCTGTTGATGCGCTTAAGATGGAGTGATTCTAAAACAATTTTCGAAAACTCTCCGATATCAACATCTCAACCGTTTGTAAAAGACAGAAAACGACATCAATATTAAAAGACTATTTTATCTTTTATTGTACTATCTTTGTGTCTTATAACAAAGAACACATGACTATCAACAGCACCCTTCACAAGTTCCATATCCCTGTTATGGGATTGGCCTACACCATCGATACTCCGATTAAAGTGGCCCGGTTTGGCATCTCTTCTGTCATATCAATTATTGAAGATAACCTCGTTGAAAAAATGAGGAGTCATTATTATCCGATGATCAATGAAACTTATCGTCCTATCTCTAAAAAGGAAGTCGACTATCGCGCACAGCGGATCACCGATTATCTTAATCTGATTAATCGCATCGTGAACGATCAGGTGGAGAAACTTCGCAACGAATCATTTGAAACAGATGCTGAGATCAACAAATATTTTCAGATGCTGCCCGATGACAGCGACTTGAAGCATATCTATAAAGAAATGATTGCGCTTAGCGATCCTCAAGACAAGGAGCAACTTGAAACCTGGCTAAAGCATGAAATCGAGCCAGGAAGCATTGATGTAAACATCATGACCAAGCTGGACAAAAACAATCCTGACGACCAGGGAAACATTGCTGAAGACAGTTCCGATGCGGTGGCTGCCTTGCGTGGTTATGCGCAGAGTGATCTTACCAATTCATCAGTCATTCTCTCTGCGGGGATGAACCCTCGTTTGTTTGGCTATATGGAAAAGTTAGATGCCTTTGATGCCAATCCTGTTGGCATTTTTAAAAAGAAAATTGTGATCAAAGTATCCGATTATCGTTCGGCTCTTATACAGGGAAAAATGCTGGCAAAGAAAGGATTGTGGGTGAGTGAATTCAGAATTGAATCGGGCTTGAACTGCGGTGGCCACGCGTTCGCATCGGATGGCTATTTACTCGGACCTATCCTGGAAGAATTTAAAACGAAAAGAAAAGAACTGGTAACTCAGCTGTTTGAAATTTATAATCAAGCGCTTCTGGCCAAGGGTAAACCTGGTTTTGATCTGCCGCATCCTATAAAGATCACCGTGCAAGGTGGCATCGGCACTCATGAAGAAGATCAATTTTTACATCAACATTATGAAGTTGACGGTACCGGTTGGGGCACTCCATTTTTGCTTGTCCCTGAAGCCACTACGGTGGATGATCATACTTTGCAGTTATTAAGTAAAGCTAAAGAGCAAGATGTAGTGTTGAGTAAAAACTCACCATTGGGCGTTCGCTTTCACTATCTGAAAGGAACTACGGGCGAAAAAGAAAAGCTGGAACGTATTCAAAACGGAATGCCCGGGAGCCCGTGCTCAGAAAAATTCCTGGTGTCGAATACAGAATTTACTGCCGAGCCTATTTGCACCGCATCACACACGTATCAGAAAAAGAAAATAGAACAACTGAAATCTTTGAACTTGTCAGAACATGAATATCAAAAACAATTAAAGGAAGTGCTGGATAAGGAATGTCTCTGCATAGGTCTGAGCAATGCTGCCGTGAATATGTATAACCTGAAGCCATTTAGGAATCTGAAAGCAGTAAATATTTGTCCGGGACCAAACATTGCATACTTCTCTGAAATTGTATCGCTGCATAAGATGATTGACCATATCTATGGAAGGGCTAATGTGCTCTCCGATAAAAGCAGGCCTCACATGTTTATCAAAGAGCTTTCACTTTATATTGACTACTGGCTCGAACAATTGAATGAAGCAAAAGAGCAGATTGACCACAAGCGCAATAAGTATGTGCAGACTTTCTATGATAACATCATGAGCGGAATCGCCTATTACCGCGAAGTGGCTGATAAAGTAGCGGAAGAAACTTCTTCATTAAAAAATAAAATTAACGATGGGCTGGATGAGGCCGAGCAGAAATTACAAGCGGCCTATGAACAGCACTTTCTGAGCGAGCCGGTCAAAGCATGATCATCCGGAAATTAAGGCATCAGAAACTGTGGTTTATCTGATGCCTTGATTTTTATATCGATCTATTGAAAGTCATCTGATATTTTATAATTAATCTTACATGATTAGTTAAACCCATGTTTTCAAAAGCCTGTGAATACGCGATCCGAGCGGTACTCTACATCGCCATCAAAAGCATTGATGGCTCGAAGTTGAGCATAAAAGAAATCGCCAAAGAGATTGACTCTCCCGAGCCATTTACTGCCAAAATACTTCAGACGCTTTCCCGCGAAGGAATTATCTCATCCATAAAAGGACCTAACGGTGGTTTTTATTTAGCGGTTAAATCCAAACCCATTCCACTGGCCGCCATCGTGAAGGCTATTGATGGAGAAGATATTTTACATTCCTGTGCCCTGGGACTAAAAGAATGTTCAGATAAATTTCCATGTCCGATTCATGAGGATATAAAAACCTATAAGGCAAGATTGCGCCAGGTCATGAATGAAAAAACCGTACAGCAACTTTCTCAGGAACTGAAGGAAGGGAAAACCTTTTTGAAAAATCTCAAAGTGAAAACATCACGCTGACCATTCGGCATAGGAATCGCGGGTCTCCCACAATTTCAACGAATGAAGGTGAATATGATCCGGTAAGGCATGGAAGATTTGATTTCGCGCGAATATCAATATGTTTTCCGCGGTTGGCTCGGCATCAAAAACAACAAGTTCATCAGGGGAACATTCTTTCTTGTTCGTAGTGAGATAAGCTTTAGACAAAAGAAGTTTATGATCTAATACCTTCACTACGCGGTTCTGAACAAGGTCCTTCAATTCTTTAAAATCAAAAATGATTCCCAGTCCTTCCACATAACTTTCTGTTGTTTGCTTTGCTTTCACGGTAACGTGTAATTCGTAGGAATGCCCGTGAATATTTTTACAGCTGCCCTGATACTGATGTATGGCATGAGCCGTTTCGAATCTGAAAATTTTCGTGATGGTAATCATGTCATGTTTTCCTTGTGATGTTCCTACGTTTCACCCTCCAACAAATGCAAAACAGGTTGCTTCTCACTACTCTTTTGGTGGCATCGTATTAAAAATTCTATCCCACAACATGGTGGATACGCCAAACACTTTGCTTTCCGGATATTTATAATGATGAAGCATGTGGAGTTTCCATAGTCTGTTCAGCGGCCTGAATTTTGGAGCCTTATAGCGGTGCTCGGCATAGTGCAATGAAATGTATAGCACATAGCCAAAAAGAAATCCCGGCAGAAACGCCAACGCATAGTTTCCCATGATTAAACTGAAGAGACCATAAAAACCTCCTACCAGAATAATTGCCGGTAATGGAGGCATTGCGAGGCGGGTTGGATCTTTAGGGTATTGATGATGGATGCCATGACCTGTATGCTGTATTTTCAGCAACCATTTGTTATTCGTTTTTACATGATACACATAGCGGTGAATCCAGTATTCTGTAAAAGTCCAGAAGAGCCAGCCTGCCCCAAATAACAATACAAATTCAAGCAGGTTATGTTGCTGCAGTGCGACATATGAAACCGATATGCAGATGATAAGATGTATCGTTACCGGTACAGAAATATGTGTCCTGGTAAAAATTTCAAGCCATCGGTTTTTAAATATCTCATCGGTGCCGTTGTTTCTTGGCCTGAGATGTTCCGGGATCCTATTTAGATGTTTTACCATAATCGTTAAGAATTAAGTTTCTCAAATTTTGCTGTGAAGTGTCTTAAAAAAGGTGGCTCATACGCTATTCTGAAACCACGCTTTTGTTCTTTCATTTCGAGGATGTCGTCAAAAACATCAATCACATAATCAATGTGACTTTGCGTATACACTCTGCGCGGTATGGCTAAACGCACCAATTCATTTTTGGCAGGAATAAGTTTTCCCCGTTCATCATATTTTCCAAACATCACACTTCCCACTTCCACACAACGAATGCCACCCTGTGTGTAAAGATCACACACCAAAGCCTGGCCGGGATATTCTTCAACAGGAATGTTGTGATATAGTTTCCTTGCGTCAATGTACACCGCATGACCTCCGATAGGCCATACTACAGGAATCCCTTTTGCTCTTAGATGTTCTCCCAGATAAGCAGTACTTCTTATTCGGTAATGCAGATAATCGGGATCAAACACTTCTTTCAATCCGATGGCAATTGCTTCCATATCGCGACCAGACAATCCACCGTAGGTAGCAAATCCTTCTGAGATAATCAGAAGGTTAGTGCATTTCCTACTGAGTTCATCATCCTTCATCGTCAGCAATCCACCCATATTAACAAGACCATCTTTTTTTGCGCTCATAACAAACGCATCGGCCAGGCGAAGCATTTCTTTCGCAATGTCTTCATATGATTTATCCTCATACCCTGGCTCCCGGTGTTTGATGAAATAACTGTTTTCTGCTATGCGGCAGCCATCAATCACCAGCATGATATTATAGTCATCGCAAATTTCACGTACCTCTTTCACATTATTCATACTCACCGGCTGTCCACCTGATGAATTGTTGGTAACGGTCATGATTACCGCAGCCACATTCCTTGCTTCGTATTGAACGATCAGCTCTTTCAGTTTATGTGTATCTATATTTCCTTTGAAGGGCAAATCAATTTCAGGATCGGTAGCATGTTCAGGCATAATATCAATAGCTGTTGCTCCGGTAAATTCAATATTGGCACGTGTAGTGTCAAAGTGTGTGTTGCTGAAAAACACTTTGTCTTTGCCCCCCAGTATTCCATAGAGAATTCTCTCTGCGGCTCTGCCCTGGTGAGTGGGAAGAATGTGCGGCATTCCTGTCAATTCTTTTACAACTTCTTCCAGGTGCAGCCAGCTTCTCGCGCCTGCATAGCTCTCATCACCCATCATCATGCCGGCCCACTGGCGATCGCTCATCGCACCTGTGCCACTATCGGTAAGCAGGTCTATAAAGACATCACTCGAGTGAAGAAGAAAGGGATTGTAGCCCGCTTGCTTCAGTGTTTCTGCCCGGTATTCTTCTGTGGTGATTCTTACCGGCTCCACCATTTTTATCCGAAATGGTTCTGCCAGCGTTCGCATCTTTTTCAACTTCATATGAATTAATCCTGAAGGGCAAAAGACATGATAAGATGAAAACTTTACTATGATTTAAATCAGCAAATAATAAAATTGCAGATGATTTATATCAAACTCAGGATATATGACCCGAAACGCCATATCAAAATCTATCAATTACGCAGCATGCTTCTTTCTGATTGTCAGTTGTCAGCCTGCTGAAAAGGAGGATTTAAAAATCCCCAAATCCGTTTTTATTATTGTTGATGGAATACCCGATGATGTTATAAAAAAACTGGACCCTCCGGTATTACGCGAAATTTCACAGGAAGGAGGATTTACAACTTCCTATGTAGGTGGACGCAAAGATTCGTATAGTCAATCTCCAACCATATCAGCAGTAGGATACAATTGTCTTTTAACGGGTACCTGGTCAAACAAACATAACGTGTGGGACAACGATATTGCTGATCCCAATTATTATTACTGGAGCATTTTCAGAATTGCAAAGGAAAGTAATGCGAGTCTGAAAACTGCTGTGTTTTCTACCTGGCAAGATAACCGGACCAAACTGGTTGGCGAAGAAATGGAGCAGACCGGTAAACTCACCGTTGATTACTCTTTTGATGGCCTTGAACACGACACCATAAATTACCCACACGACAAGGGTCGTACATATATTCAACGTATTGATGAAGCCGTGTCGGATGAAGCCGCCAGTGTCATTTTAAATAACGGCCCTGATCTCTCGTGGGTCTATCTGGAATTTACCGATGATATGGGACATATGTATGGGGATAGTCCGCAATATTACGAAGCCATACTGGCAGCCGATAAACAAATCGGAAAAGTCTGGAAGGCATTAAAAGATCGCGAAAATAAATTCAATGAAGACTGGCTGATTGTTGTTACAACAGATCATGGCCGTAATGCGGAAACAGGTCGTAATCATGGAGGACAATCGGACCGTGAACGCGCAACGTGGATCGTAACCAATGCGAAACAGCTCAATGAACATTTTAATCAAAAACCTGGTGTTGTTGATATACTACCTTCCATTAGCAATCACCTCAAGCTGCAAATCCCTGAAAACATCGCCAGTGAAATTGATGGTGTACCATTCATTGGGCCCATTCAAATTGCAAACCTCCAGGGCAATAAAGCAGGTAACAAGATTCTACTTCACTGGCAAAGCTATATAACAGGCAAGGATGATAAAGCAGAAATACTGGTAAGTGAAACCAACCACTTTAAAACAGGTGGTCGCGATAACTACTATAAGGCTGGAGAAGTATCACTGCAACAAGAACAGTTTGAATTTGAACCTAAATCTCCTTCTGATTTCTACAAGATAATTGTGGCAACTCCTGGTCAGAGAGTGAATGTGTGGATCACTGACAAATAGATTGACACCACTCTTTAAAAATATTTATCATTGGATTTTACCTGAGGTGTAAAGGATTTCCTGCAAACTTTATGTTGCAGGAAACCTTTTTTTCCTAGACTTCTACCTCTTCTTCAGCAGGCTTCACTTTTTCTTCCTTGCCAACAGGTGGACGAAGATTCTGCGCTTCATATTTCTTTCTTAGCTCCGCTGCCTCTTTCTTATTCTTTGAATGAAGAATATGCTTTGGCACTTCTTTCAGATCCCAGATTAAACCGATAGCAGCAAGGCCTCGTAAAATATAATACGTGATATCAATCTCCCACCAGAAAAATCCCTGGCGTGATGCTACTTCATAATAATGGTGATTATTGTGCCATCCTTCACCCAATGTGAGCAATGCAAGCCAGATGCTGTTGCGCGATTCATCATTTGACTCATAGCGTTGAGATCCTACCTTGTGCATTATGGAGTTGATGGAAAAAGTAGCGTGATAGAGAATCACCGTGCTTAAAAAGAATCCCACAAAAAGTGAACTGAACCCTGCTGTGGTAAACATGGCCAGCACACTGCCGCCATTCACCCATCCGCCCAGTGCCATTACTACGATAGCAAGAATAGTAGGGGGAACCAGATAATGTTTATTCAACCATACCAGCTCAGGATACTTCGCATAATCACCAATTACTTTGTAGTCAGTCTCTTTAAAATCAGGACCTACAATCCAGCCAATGTGCGAATACCAGAATCCATAAATCTTCATGGAATGTGGATCAGCCGGAGTATCGCTATGGCGATGATGATGACGATGATGCGCTGCCCACCATAGTGCACCTTTTTGTGCTGTAGTTTGCGCCATGAATGCAATCACAAACTGAAACCAGCGCGAAGTTTTATACGACTTGTGCGCGAAGTAGCGGTGATAACCGCCCGTTACCCAAAACATTCTGAATACATAAAGAAAAATGCAAACCATCCAGTCGAAAAACGTTGCGCCTGTCCACAACGCTCCCAGGGGAAGCAAGTGAATGAGGGCAAATGCAATCTCTTGTTTTATCTGGGGTTTTCTTCTTACCTCCGGAACAACTGCTTCTTGTGCCATGATTATGTTATTAATTGTTTAGTTAAAGGCGTCTGACCGTTTTAATCGGCTTGACGCCTCGCTAACTTCCGCAAAGATAACGCGAATTGGTCAGAATAATTCCATGCGTTTTACATTACCGGCATTTTCCAATGCATACGAACGTTTAAAACACACTTGATTCAATTCAAAAATGATTTAAATCATGAATTCAACCCAAAGAAAATTATTACTAATCCGTGGGATATTTGATTCCTGCCTTGGCGCGGATAATATCCAGTGTTTGCATTAACAACAAGGTGAGATCATGAGTGAGTACCGGACTTTCTGTAAGATTCATTTTCAGGCATTCATTCACATGCCTGGCTTCATATTCATAACCATAGCCAGACGCACTTTCAAATGGTATTTGTTCACAGGTATCAACAATGCCAGGATAATATTCCATCACTGTAGTGGGACCATGAAACCGATGTGTGAGCCGAATGCGTCCTTCGTCACCGGCAATGTCAGCGCCTGTAGCAAGGTTGGATGCGAATGAACAAAACAATTGTGCAATCGCTCCATTATTATAATGTTAAATGTAATTGCACACTGCTCATCAACTCCGGTGGAAGCAGGAGTCATCACCGCATCAATATGATCGGGCTTGCCCAATACATCCAGCGCCAAAAAAATGGGATACACACCAATATCGAGCAGAGCACCTCCACCTAAAACAGGCTCATATAACCTTGAAGGAAATGGCGGCACGGGTTTGAATCCAAAATCAGCATTCAGATACTTTATTTTTCCCAATTTTCCCTGAGCAATTAATTCCTTCATTTTGATATAATGCGGAAGCAGGCGTGTCCAGAAAGCTTCCATGATAAATGTATTCTGCGCTTTTGCATATTCAATCATTTCGCTGGCTTCACGGTAGTTGATGGCAAATGCCTTTTCGCAGAGTACAGCCTTCTTATGTTTCAAACACAACATCACATGTTCGTGATGAAGACCGTGTGGCGTAGCTACATAAATTACATCTACTTCAGGATTGCTCACCAGCGCCTCATAACTACCATGAATATGTTTGGCCGGAAAATCTTTTGCGAATGCTTCAGCGGTAGCTTGTGTGCGTGCTCCCAATGCAATCAATTCTGCGTCTTCTACCAGTTTAAGATCAGCAGCGAACTTGCGGGCAATCTTGCCACAACCCAGAATACCCCAACGGATTTTTTTCATACCCTCAGTCTTGTTTCCCTAAAGTTAGAAAATTAGGATTAAGTTGATGAAACCACCTGTGTAGTTAAACATAACTGATAGTTCTTATTCAATCTGCTCAGCAATTTTCCTATACAAGGAAATTTCATGATCATGAAAATATCCGGTTTTATCAGTCTTGAAATGATAGTTGGATGAAAGCTTTACAATCACCATGTCCTTATCGGGATCGATATAAATAAACTGGCCATAAATACCCTGGGCATTGAACTCGTCTTCACGTCCATAGGGTATCCACCATTGAAATCCGTAGCCATCTTTTCGAAGTGCAGTACTTCGCTTGCCTGGCATTAAATGAGGCGCATCGGGAGTAATTGATGCCTTCACCCATTCCTCAGGCACTAATTGTTTTCCCTGCCATCTGCCAGAATCCAAAAAGAGCTTGCCAAGTTTTGCATAATCCCTGGCTGTGGCATTGAGTCCACCAATGGCAAATTCCATCCCGGATTTATCAATAATCCAATAGGCTTCCGACTCAGCACCGATCTGCGACCACAATTTTTCTTTCATATATTCCGTGATTGACTGGCCGGTGGCTTTGGTGAGAATCATTCCCAGCACCTGTGTATCAATACTTACATATAAATTAAATGTGCCTGGTTCACGTTCTCTTTTTAATCGCTTCGCAAAATCAGCCATAGGCAAACCCAACGCAAAGTATCTGCCCATTGCATTAATGTCGGAATTAAAATCTCCGTAATCTTCATTGAACCCAACACCGGAAGACATCTGCAACACATCTTTGATTCTTACCTTATCATACCCGGTGCCAGCAAATTCTGGCAAATAATCAGTTACGGTTTCTTCAATGCTTTTGATCTTTCCTTCGCTGATGGCAATACCAATCAGTGCTGAGATTACCGACTTTGACATTGACCACGATATGTGATGATCAACTTCAGTAAATTGATTTGCATAATACTCGAGATAAATTGTATCGTGACGAATAATCAACAATCCATCGGTGAGCGTATAGTCAAGATAGGCCTGTGTGTTAACCGTTGAGTCTTCGTGTTGAAATGTTTCAGGCAATGCAAAGGCCTGCGTTCGTTTGGCGAAATGGTACGGACTAGTGGAAGGAGGAACTGTAGTAGTGGTGAAAATATTTCTTGCGTTTTTGAAGTTGTAAGAAATTGAACCTGCATTAAAGAAGGTGAGAACTTTATAAAACTGATAGGCCTCCTGGCGATAAAAAAGTGCTGCCACAAGCACTATGGCACCAAGCGATCCGGCTAATGCAATTAAAATTTTTCGAATAATTTTCATGGTAAGTCAGTTCATCATGTGAAGTGTGATAGCGCTGAATAAATCAGGTAAATTTTTGACGTATACTTTTACCCGGAAGCGTCATTCTCTGGCACTAAGGGTAATCACGGATAATCAATCCGGAAATAACAGTTGCTTTGCTTAATCAGGCAAAACTTTCACCATGACATCCTTATAAAATATCTTGCTTTTTGGATCGTGGCCCTGCAAAGCAATTGTCCCACTGGATAGCCTGCCGCCTTCGCCTTCGGTATATTCATTAATCGTTTTGCCGTTTACCTTAACGGTAATCTTTTTACCCTCAACAATAATATGTTGTGTAAACCATTCATTGTCGCGGGCTGGCGCTTCCTTAACATCCTGTATGGCATATACACTTCCTGTTTTACGCCAGTCAGTGTGGGTGTTGTTCACTTGTATTTCGTAACCTTTTGAAGGCCATCCTTCTTCCTGATAAGTAGTATGAATAAAAATACCAGAGTTGGAGCCGGGTGTTGTCATTACCTGAACCTTGAATTCAAAATTCTTAAAGTTGTGAGCCCCTACCGAACCATCATAAAACAAATGCGCACGTTCGCCAAAGACGACAATCATTCCATCCGCTACGGTAAACGTGGCTGGGTTTTCACTGGCCTTCCAGCCGGTCAGCGATTTGCCATCAAACAAACTGATCCAACCATCTTTGGTTGATTTTTTCTTCTGTGCCATTGCGCAGGTGAGTACCATTACTGACAGAGCGAACGTTAATAAAGTTTTCATAAGGAAATGTTTTACATAAATATAAGGTAATTGTTTTTAAGCAGACACCGCATTAAGACTAAAACTGCTGCCTCAATTCGATTCCTTTCTTATAATTGAGTTCAGCTACGTAATAAGATTTTGCAAAAATGTAACCTGCCCTTACTTCTTCAACACTGACAAAATCTCATTCAACTTCAACAACGCCTCCACCGGGCTGATCGTGTTGATATCAATCTTCTCCAGCATTTCATGTACTGCTTTGGATTTGGGATCCATCTCAAACAAACTCATTTGCGATGTGGCTTTAGGCAACTCATCAAACTTGGCTTTCGACTCGTTTTTACCTGTCCGCCCTCCTGGCGGATGTTTGTCTTTTTCGAGGAAGTGCAGGATTTCATTAGCACGCAATACTACTTTGTTGGGCATACCGGCCAATTGTGCCACGTGAATACCAAAACTGTGCTCGCTGCCACCTTCTTTCAGCTTGCGCATGAAAATGATTTTGTCGCCTACTTCTTTTACACTCACATTGAAATTTTTCACACGGATCAGATCTTCGGTAAGTTGATTGAGTTCGTGATAGTGCGTGGCAAATAATGTTTTCGGTTTGAAGTCTTTGTGATTGTGCAGATATTCTACAATCGCCCAGGCGATGGAAACGCCATCGTAGGTTGATGTACCTCTTCCAATCTCATCCATCAAAATCAAACTGCGGTCGCTGAGATTGTTGAGAATGCTGGCGGTCTCCGTCATCTCCACCATAAAAGTAGATTCACCTCTCGATAAATTATCGGAAGCACCCACCCGCGTAAACACTTTATCAATAATTCCGATGGTGGCCGCTTCCGCTGGAACATAACTTCCCATCTGTGCCATCAATACAATCAAAGCTGTTTGCCGTAACAGTGCAGACTTACCCGCCATGTTGGGGCCGGTGATTACCAGTATCTGTTGCGTCTCATTGTCGAGATAAATATCATTGGGCACATAACTCTCTCCTGGCGGAAGTTGCTTTTCAATTACCGGATGTCTGCCAGCTTTAATAGCCAGTCGTTTCGATTCGCTGATCTCCGGCTTATTGTATTTACTCGACCGGGCCGTTACGGCAAATGACAAAAGGCAATCGAGCGTGGCAATCACGCGGGCATTTTGTTGAATCTGCGCGATGTAATCAGAAGCGTGATGAACCAGTTCCAGAAAGAGCCGTTGTTCAATCACGAGCAGTTTATCTTCCGCATTAAGAATTTTTTCTTCATACACCTTCAGCTCTTCCGTGATGTAGCGTTCTGCATTCACCAGTGTTTGCTTGCGAATCCAGTCGGTGGGCACTTTATCTTTGTTGGCATTGCTTACTTCCAGATAGTAACCAAAGACTTTATTGTATGAAATCTTCAGCGAGTTGATGCCGGTGCGTTCAATTTCACGTTTTTGTATCTGCAACAGATAATCCTTTCCTGAAAAAGCAATGGCACGCAATTCATCCAGCTCGGCATTTACTCCTTCTTTGATAATTCCGCCCTGATGAATAAGCATGGGTGCATCATCTTTCAATTCCTTGTCAATCTTCTCCAACAGAAATTCACATTTATTCAGTTGATCTCCAAGCTTTTTTAATTCTGATGACGTTGACTTTCCGAGCAGTTCCTTTACGGGAAGGATCGCCTTCAAGGAACGTTTGAGTTGAATAAGTTCCCGGGGATTAATCCGGCCCACCGCCACTTTTGAAATCAACCGTTCCAGGTCAGCGATTTGTTGCAGATGTTCCAGTATTTTTTCGGTGAGGTCATGATCATTGTAAAATTGTTCTACTACCTGCAGACGTTCGTCAATGCTCTGTTTTTCTTTCAATGGCAGGATCATCCACTTGCGCAGGTTGCGCGAGCCCATCGGGGTAACCGTTTGATCCAGTACCTGAATCAGGGGAACTCCTCCTTCATTGGGTGAGCTTACAATCTCCAGGTTGCGAACCGTAAACTTATCGAGCCACACATATTTGTCTTCGTCAATGCGCGAGATGGCCGAGATGTGATGCGTGTCTTTATGTTCAGTAGCCTCCAGGTAATGAAGAATGGAACCGGCAGCGATGATGGCTTCATTCATGCCATCAATTCCAAAACCTTTGAGTGTACTGGTTTTGAATTGCTGAATCAGTTTCTCGCTGGTGAAATCATAGGCATACACCCAGTCGTCAAGCGCAAAGGTGGCATACTCTTCGCCAAACTGATTTTCAAATTTGTCACGACTTGCTTTACTGTAAATAATTTCTGCCGGGCCAAAACTCTGAATGAGTTTATAGATATAATTCTCAGGACCTTGAGCCGCATAAAACTCCCCTGTGCTGATGTCGAGGAAGGCAATGCCCATAGCACTCTTTCCGATAAACAAAGAAGCGAGAAAATTATTCTTTCTGCGTTCAAGCACATTATCATTGAAGGAAACCCCGGGTGTCACCAGTTCAGTCACACCGCGTTTCACAATTCCTTTTACCGAACGCGGATCTTCCAGCTGATCGCAGATGGCCACGCGATTTCCGGCACGCACTAATTTGGGAAGGTATGTATCAAGGGAATGATGTGGAAATCCTGCCAGCTCAATTTCTGATGCCGACCCGTTTCCTCGTTTGGTGAGTGTGATGTCCAGCACTTTAGCAGCACGGATTGCATCTTCGCCAAAGGTTTCATAGAAATCTCCAACCCGAAAAAGCAATAACGCACCCGGATACTTCGCCTTGATAGCATTGTATTGTTTCATTAACGGGGTATCCATTGCTGCAGGTCCTGCCATAGCCGGCAAATATAGGGAGAAGTCGGAAGTTAGGGATAAGAAGTCAGAAGTAAGGAGCAAGAAGCCAGTAGAAAGAATCAGACTTTCTTTAATATCAGGGATATGTCCTGGTTCGTTTGAATAGTCAGCCGCAATATTAGATTTAGGATTTAAATACATTTGCTAAAAAACCATATGTACGTTTATCTGAATGATCATTTTCAAGCACAGGAAAAGGCTTCGTTGCATATCAGCGATCTGGCCATCCAGCGGGGATATGGCGTCTTTGATTTTTTCCGTGTCCGGGATAATGTTTTACTCTACGTTGAAGATCACCTCGACCGGTTCATCAACTCAGCTTCGATCATGCATTTATCTTCGCCATACCCGAAAGAAAAATTGCTTTCCATATTGCACGATCTTCAAAGGAAAAATAATCTGCCTGACGCAGGAATCCGAATGATTTTAACCGGTGGCTATTCACCCGATGCCTATCAACCGGTAGCGCCTAATTTCATCATCATGCAAAGCCCGCTGGTGATTTCTGATTCGACCACTCCGAAGTCAGTAAGTATCATTACCCATGAGTTTGTGCGTGACATTCCTGAGGCAAAAACGATCAACTACACCATGGGCATCTGGCTGCAAAAGAAAGTAAAAGAACAACAGGCCGATGATGTACTTTACCACATGAATGGAGTGGTGACGGAATTTCCCCGCTGCAATTTCTTTATTGTAACCAGAGACAACACGATTATAACTCCTGATAAGAATGCCTTACACGGTGTGACCCGAAAAAAAATACTTGAACTCAGCGGATCAGGTTTTAACGTAAAAGAAGCGCAAGTTACACTGGATGACATTCATAACGCAAAAGAAGCTTTCCTTACCAGCAGCACCAAACGTATTCAGGCAATCATAAAGGTAGATGGTCAACCTGTAGGAAATGGAATGGCCGGAGAAATAACTACCAGCCTGCTCAACCTTTTGCAGGAAGCTGAAAAAGAATTTGTGTCGAAGGCATTGAGAGATAAAAGCCGTTGAGAGGGTTTTTTAAATCCGTTACTTTCTTACAGCAACGATCAGCCACATTTTGTCGCCCTTTTCTTTCGAGCGATCGACAAAAGGATCTTGTTGTTTAAGAATGGTGAATCCTGCTTTTTGTAAATCTTCCAGCACGAAGTTCATTCCCAGTTCGTGCTTTCGTTCCTGATCCTCCCTGATAAATTTTCTGCGTTCATCGGCTACTGGCTCACAAAGAACAAGGCGTCCTCCGGGTTTCAATGATGTCTTTATATGCTGTAGTATTTTATCGTGATCATCCATTTCATGATAGGTGTCCAGAATGATTACAGCATCGAGTGAGTTGAGCGGAAGTTTTGGGTTGTCATAATCACCTTTTATCAATTCTACATTTGACATGCTTCGCCTGACGAGATGATCTTTTAATTTATCAAGTTTTGATTGCTCAACGTCCACGGCATATACTTTTCCTGATTTGCCAACTGCAGCCGATAGCTTTACCGTCATATAGCCTTCATGACTGCCCACATCCGCCACCTTGCTGCCTGGCTTAATATTTAGTTGCCTGATGAGTTCATCGGCTTTCTGCCATTTATCACGCTCCGTCCAGGCGCTCTCGGTATAGACATTCTTCCACTGATCTTGCCCGAGTGTAAGTATGGATGCGTGAATAAAAAGAATCGTGAAATATTTTCTCATTGAACCCAAGGTCTCATACATAATTACGAAGGAGCCTTGAAATAAAAAAGGAAAGAATGGTAACCGGAATGGGTTTACGCAAACCGCTCTGCCAGTATGATTGCCAGTAAAATAAAAACAAGGCTTACATGTATCAACAACCAGGCTCGTTGATAAAGCGGACGATGCTGCCAGGTAATCTTCTGATCAAAGGGATCAAAAATAAGTCCGATGCCCAGATTAGCCATAGCACTGCTTAGGTCATTGCCTATAATGATGTAATAAGCACTTAACAAAACAAATGCACCATACATAATCCGGTTAAATAAACGCGATTTGTCAATGGAATGAGTTCTCTCTTTTGTCGATGTCATAATTAAATGGTTAATGTTACTCGTGTGATTTTTATACAAGTCAGTATTCTACTTTTGAATTCCTTCCGTTTTTGAATCTTTTACAGTTAGTGTCATTATTGTGTTCATAATTACATCACGCTCAAATTAAGTTTCGCAAAAAATAATTTCATCATCATGTAATTTCCGTCTTCTAGTGTATACTTATTGGTTCGAACCTAAAACGGTTAGCTGATTTTCTATACATATGTTCTTTACCAATGAAAGTATTCACAGTCTGGGTAAACTTTTAAGCCTCCTGAAGGTTAGGTTATCAATGGCTTAAGCATGGCATCAGAAAAAGAATTTACGCTGCTGATAGAAGAAAACCGGGGCATCATCTTTAAGGTAATCCGGCTTTATGTCAATCATGAAGAAGATGAGCGAGATCTGTTTCAGGAGGTACTCTTTCAGACGTGGCGATCGTACCCTAACTTCAAGGGGCAGTCAAAATTTTCCACGTGGCTTTATCGGGTGGGCCTTAACACTGTGCTCACGTTCAAGAGAAAGCCTCAGCTCGTTGTTCCACATGATAACCTTTCCACTTTAAAAGTATCAGTGGAAGAAAAAAATTATCCCGAAGAAACGGAAGCCTTGTACATCGCCATCCGTGAACTCAATGAAATTGACCGAATGATCATTTCATTGCACCTGGATGGATATGAAAATGACGAGGTGGCAGAGATATCGGGTCTTACAAAAAATAATGTGGCTGTAAAGCTGCACCGTATCAAAGAGACATTAACAAAAAAATTGAAAGACTACTAACCATGGATTTAACAGAAGCATGGAAAAAACTGGAATCGGATAAGCTGAGCAAGCCTGTGGCCGGATCGGTGCATATTCAAAAAACATCAAAGCACCCGGTGCAAAAATTAATTCTGCTGTTTAAAGTTACCTTAGGATTTGCCATTTTCTTTGAGCTTGGGTTTATATACCTGTTTGCAATTATGCCTCAGCTTATTGTGAAGGTATTTCTGGTGATCATGATTATTACCTATGCTTTTTTCTTTCTTCTGAATTATAAAGTACTCAGGAAAATAAAACACTCCTTCAGGCTCGATTTAAGTCTCAAAAACACGCTTAAACAGGTCTATGATAATACGATGTCAACACTGGCTTTTCAGCGCAAGGCTTCTCTCATTATCTATCCACTGGCCGCAACTGCAGGATTTCTGATGGGTCTTGCCGCTGAGAAAGATGCTGCCATGATGATGCAGAAATGGCAGGTACAGGTGATTTTGCTAATTGCCATCATTATTCTGACACCCTCCTGCTATTACCTGGCACGGTGGATGGAGAAAGTGAGTTACGGAAAATATCTCCATCAGCTTCGTGATCTGATAGCGCAATTTGATAAAGAGGAGATGTAATTCTGATGCTCTCAGGAAATAATGCTGAAATAACCGGGGTGTACTACTCAATATCTGTTCACAAAATCATAAACGTGAAGTGCCTGATGCTGGCCTGCCTAAAGAATTCGATTAAATCAATGACCTTTTCCAACAGGTTATTTCGAAAAAGTTTAACCGTTTAAAATATTTCTTTAAGCATCTGATGCTTTGCCGTGCCTGATCAGGTTTGCAATAAAGAAAATATTCATGCTGTAACTTTTGTTCTGCCTGGTTACACAACATACCATATTTCTTATCTGAATGAAGCTACTGGCCGGCACGCTGATAGAAAAATATAGCCTGAATTCCACATCCTGTATAAATAACGCAGCAAGAATATCCATACCCGCATTAATTTAATCAAAGAATAGCCCGATATGTCTCAATCTGTATCGTAAACAAAAACAATTGATTAATTGTTGAATGACGAAAGTTTCTATTGTTAAAACTTTGATTTACCATAAACTTGTTCTTATTGGGTAAATATCTAATTTTATCGATAGTGCCAGCGCCTATGAGGAGAAGTCTACTAATTATTCTTTTTTCGATTTCAGTCAACCTGCTTTACGCCCAGGAGCAACGTGCTTCGGGGATGGTGATCTCTGCCATAGACCGCAGCGGATTGCCCGGTGTTAATGTGGTGGTGAAAGGCACAACGCAGGGAACCATAACTGATCTTGATGGCAGGTTTTCGCTGGATGTCACCAAAGGATCAACCCTGGTTTTTTCATTTATCGGTTACCGCCCCAAGGAACTGCTTTTCAGCGGCCAGTCTAACATTGAAATAACGCTGGAAGAAGAATTGACGGAGCTGAGTGAGGTTGTTGTGATGGGCTATTCTTCTGTTCAAAAGCGTGACATTACTGGCGCTGTTACTTCCATAAAAGCCGATAAATTTCAGGACATTTCACTATCTGGAATTGATCAGGCCTTGCAGGGCCAGGCACCCGGAGTTCAGGTAGTTCAGTCTTCGGGCACACCCGGTGGTGGCATTTCCGTTCGCATCAGGGGCAGTACTTCTATCTACGCTTCCAATCGGCCATTGTTCATTGTAGATGGAATTCCTGTTGAGACAGGATCTCTTTCCTTGCGCAGTTTTGGCGGGCAGGATGATAACGCATTGTCTTTAATCAATCCGGGAGACATTGAGTCTATTCAGGTATTAAAAGATGCATCGGCAAAAGCCATGTACGGCTCGAGGGCTGCCAATGGAGTGGTTTTCATCACCACCAAGAGAGGCAAAAATTCTACCGCTACGATTAATTTTGATGTGCAGCGCGGAATTATCGATCCTGTAAAAAAACTTGAGCTGCTTGATTCACAGGACTTGCTGACGCTTCAACGTGAAGCGGTAACCAATGCAGGCAAGAATCCAGACGCACTGGGGCTTATTCCTGAAGTAACTGATGGTGTAAGTACCGACTGGCTTGATGAAATATTCCGCAGGGGCATCTTGCAACAATACCAGCTAACTTTGAAGGGTGGTGATGAAAATACATCCTATTACATCAGTGCAGGTTATCGTGATGAAGAGGGCGTTCAGCTCAATAATAAATTTGAACGCCTGAGCGGAACGATTAATCTGGATGAGAAGGTAACAAAGAAACTTAGCGTAGGCACCAATATTTCGCTGTCCCGGTCGCTGAACAAACGCGTGAAAGGCGACAACTTTCTGGATGGAGTTTATTCAGGTGCCTTGAAAAGTCTTCCTTACAACGTTCCATTTGATGAATCGGGCGCACTTGTAGGACCCGGCTCTCCGTTATACGCAGCATTTCCTAATTTTAACCCGGTGGCACAGGCGGTGCTGCCGCGCTTTGATGCAATAACCGTGAAACTGCTGGGCGGCATAAATGCCATGTACAAGCTAAATGAAAATCTGTTTATCAAAAGCCAGGTTAGTGTTGATTACAATGATGTTACTGAAGACCAGTATGAGTCTTCGCAAACAGCCATCGGAGGCTTCCTTGATGGAGTAGGTGGTCAGGGTTATGGAGTTTATATCGCAAGCACCTCTACCAATTTTATTGCCAATGTTACGGCCAGCTATAATAAAACATTTGAAGGATCTCATTCCGTAAGTGGATTACTGGGCACCGAAGTATTTCGGAATTATCAAAGAAATGGAAGTGTAATCGGTCGTCTTTTTCCCAGCGATGATTTCACCTACATAACCTCTGCGGGGATTGTTGATAATGGTTCTTCCAGCCTTTTAAACAGTGGATTGTTCTCTGTTTTCGGAGAAGCCAAATACGATTTTAAAGATAAATATCTTGCTTCAGTCGGACTGCGGACCGATGGATCCTCACGCTTTGGGCCCGGCAATCGTTATGGATTTTTTCCATCCTTGTCAGTCGCATGGCGGATTACCGAGGAGGATTTTTTCAAATCTGAACTGATCAACGACTTTAAGCTGAGGGCAAGTGCGGGTTTTACTGGTAATGAAAGAATTCCAGACTATCAGTTTCTCGGTGTCTGGTCTTCAACCATATATAATGGAAGTCCTGGAGTTGCTCCAAGCCAGCTGGGAAATCCAAACTTGAAATGGGAAACAACCCGTGAGATTAATGTGGGCACGGACATTTCCCTGTATGAAGGTCGTATTCAGGCCACACTGGATGCATACTACAACAAAACCTTTGATCTGTTGCTTCCACGCCCCTATGCCTATACCACTGGCTTCAGCAGCGTATGGGAAAACATTGGAGAACTGGAAAACAAAGGTCTGGAATTTGGTCTGGTAACTGTGAATGTTGACCGTAAAGTAAAATGGACTACCGACATTAACCTGTCAAAGAATCTTAACAAAGTCTTATTCCTTGCTGACTCCATTCCGATTTACAGGGGATATTCTGCTGAGGGAGTTTCAGCCACCAACATTATAAAAGAAGGTTATCCATTGGGAACATTTATTGGTTTGAATTTTCTGGGTGTAGATCCGGCCACCGGCAATGCCATTTATGATGATATCAATAAAGACGGACTCATTAACAACAGCGATGAAATCATTATAGGCAACGCACAGCCTAAACTTATCGGTGGTATTACCAACAAAGTGTCCTACAAACGATTCGATCTCACCGCCTTTTTCCAGTTTTCATACGGAAATAAAGTACTCAATTTCACCAAGGCCGCGCTCGTAAATTCAGGACTGGACATCACCGGCAATCAGTCGCCCTATGCACTGAGAAGATGGCAGAAGGAAGGCGATATTACCGATGTGCCACGCTATGAACTGGACAACACGGTAAACAACTATCACTCTAACCGGCTCATAGAAGATGGCTCATTTATACGATTGAAAAATGTGGGCCTTGGTTATAGCCTTCCTGCAAAACTCAGCGAGCGCTTCTATCTCAATAATCTTCGGGTATACATTTCAGGAACCAACCTTTGGACTTATACAAAATACTCAGGAGCCGACCCAGAGGTAAGTACACTTAGCGGATCTACTGCTGCCCAGGGAATTGATTTCTTTACGCTCCCACAGGTACGTACACTTTCCATAGGCCTAAATGCTACATTGAAATGAGGCGGATATTCAAACATACCTTCACGCTGGTGATCCTGATTCTCGGATCCTTCTCTTGCAGTGATGTGCTTGAACCGAAGCCTGTTGATATTTTGACAGACGACCTTGTTCTCAACGAACCTAACGATGTTCCTAATGTTGAAATCGGTTTATATAGTTCCTTCCGTGGAATTGTTACCAACACCGTTATATCAGGAGACTTTACCGCAGACATGCTGCTGCACAACGGAACCTTTTCGCAATACCGTGAGCTTGGGACCAAACAGATAACATCCGCCAATGCATCAGCTGCTTCATTATGGAGTAATATCTACAGCGCTGTATACGTTGCCAATTTTATTTTTGAAAGACTGCCAGCAGTAGCCGGAGTGACCACCACACAGCGAAACAAAACCATGGGCACGGCATATTTTCTGCGTGGCCTGTCATACTTCTATGGCCTTTATACCTATGGCGGCATACCCAACGTAAAAACTACTTTCATTGATGATAACCGTGATATTCCAAGAGCTTCGAAGGAAGAAATCCTTGAACTGATTCTCAACGATTATGAAGATGCGCTTGATCTTTTGCCCGAAGAACCTGTCAATCCAGGATTTGTTAGTAAGGATGCGGTACGTGCAGCCCTCGCACGTTACTATTTGTACACGAAACAATGGAGTCTTGCCGAAAGCTTTGCATCGCAACTAATCGATTCCGAACGATATCCGCTGGAGCCCGACTTTGCAAATATTGTTTTAAAAGATTTTACCAACGAAGCGATTTTTGAGATTGGTTATAATATTACTGACGACCCCGGCACACTCAACAACTTATTTAAGAGCCGCAGGGAAATTATTCCATCCAATCAGGTAGTTGTATCTCTTGCCTCTGCACAATCCGGAAAGCGCTTCACGTCAATTGAATTTAATGTTAACAATCTGGCCGGCACTGATAATGGCTGGACAGTTTCAAAGTATGGTACGGCCGATGAGAACAATAATAATGTAGTCGTCTTTCGACTTGCGGAGATGTATCTCATCAGGGCTGAAGCCAGGGCCAATCTCAACATTGTATCAGGTCCGAATGGCGCACAATCCGACCTCAACGAGTTGCGCACCCGTGCCAGTGCGCCTCTGGTGCCGGTATTATCACAATCGCAAATGCTGCTGACCATAGAAGAAGAGAGAAGAATGGAACTTGCTTTCGAAGGACATCGTTGGTATGATCTGGTGCGCACCGGAAGGGTAACGGCAGTTATGACTGCTTTCTCGCCCAACTGGAAAACCACCTTTGAATTGTGGCCAATACCGCAAACGGAAATACAGAATAATCCATCACTGGCTGGCCAGCAAAATCCTGGGTACTGATGAAAAGATTTACTTACATATTTCTTTTTCTTCTGGCATTCCTTTCAGGATGTGAAACGGAACCTATCCTGTTTAAGGGACCGTATCATGTCCGGTTCACTGAGTCCCGTATTACTTTCAAGGAAAGTTATTCACCGGTCATTTCAATTCAGGTTCATCTTGTATCACCGGCACAAGAAGAAGATGTTACGATTTTTTATAACATCGCAGGAAGCGCCCGCGAAAACATCGACTATATAATTCTTGAAACACGCGGCTCGGTAACGATTAAAAAGGGAGAATACACGGGTGTAATTAATGTTCAGTTGATCAATAACGCAAACAATATTTTAAGATCGCAGGAACTGCTGCTTAGCTTGAATTCTACCAGTGGAGGCGATCTGCAGGTTGGCCAAAACGAAGGGGGTATTGGAAAATCGTTTTCACTGACCATCGTTGATGATTGCATACTTGGAGGAAGTTATCTGGGCAGGCGGGGCACTGTTTCTTCACCGGTTACCATCACGAGTCAGGATTGTGAAAAATACATCCTATCCAACTGGAACATTAATCTGTTTGCCAATGCCACTCCCATGGACCTGACTTTCATTGACAATGGTGACAACACACTCACCATACCCGAACAGAAAGAAGAAGACCTGGACCAGGAATTTGCCACCATAAAAGGAAATGGCGTGGTTGACCCTGTAACTGGCGCTATAATCATGAACATTACGCTGGCAGATTTCGAGAATCAGCCAGTCATCACACTTAATCTAACACGTAATTGAATAACTATGAATAAACATACTGTTCAATTAATGGTCTTTGGTTTATTCGCCCTGTTGATATCGGGTTGTCACGAAAGCCTTGAACCTACTCCGTTTACCTTTTCACAATTTTTTACAGGCAAAATCAGTAAAACGTGGGCACTTACCTTTGTTGAAGAAACAGAAGACGGCAAAGTAATTGACCGGTTTCCTGTTGAGTGCGCCATGGATGACGAATATATTTTTTATGCTACTACCGACCGGTTGTATGAAGTAAAATCAAGCACCTTAAAATGTTACAATGATGAACCTGATACCTTGACGGACAACTGGTCATTCAATAACGCTACTGCCTCACTCACCATGATCTTACCCGTTTTGTCTTCCGAGCGACTACCTTTCATCGTAAGAAAAGTGGATGATAATGATCTTACCCTGGAATTTTTTCTGGATCAGGAAGGAATTGTAAGCTACAGAATCTATTTTAAGTTAACCGATGAAGAATAGATCACACATATTAATCAGGTTAGCCGCTACACTCAGTTTCATGCTGGGTTTAGCGAGTTACGCTTTTGCTCAGTCAGTGATCATTCCACGCACATGCGCCACGATGGAACAGGACAGTATCAACAGGGCCCGGTATCCACAACGCGGAACATTGTCTGATTTTGAAAACGACCTGCAACAAAAAATCAGAGAACTGGCAGTAAAAAACAATGGCAAGAGAACTCAGGCTACCGTTGTAACCATACCGGTTGTTTTTCATATTATTCACAACGGTGAGCCTGTAGGTTCAGGCACCAATTTATCCGCGGCACAGGTGCAGGCACAACTCGCGGTTTTGAATGAAGATTTTCGGAAGCTTCCGGGCACACCTGGATTCAACAACAATCCCGCTGGTGCCGATATTGAAATAGAGTTCTGTTTGTCACCGGTAGGGGAAAATGGTGGGATTCTCTCCGAACCTGGCATTCACCGCTACAATGGTAACAAGGCAAGCTGGTCACGAACAGAAATTGAAAACCAGTTAAAGCCCATAACGATATGGAATCCGAACATTTTTTATAACATCTGGTCTTTGAAGTTTTCAACGGCAGATGCCAACCTTCTTGGCTATGCCCAGTTTCCAGATCAATCAGGACTTTCCGGTCTTCCTGCAAGCGGCCCCGCTTCCACAGATGGCGTTGTTGTCCGGTATCAATCCATTGGCTCTGCTGACAAAGGAACGTTTCCGGTAATGGAAGCGCCATACAATAAAGGAAGAACATTAACACATGAAACCGGCCACTGGTTAGGTCTTCGGCACATCTGGGGAGATGGTAATTGCGCAGACGACTTTGTTGGCGACACACCACCTCAGGCCAGTCCAAGCTCAGGTTGTCCTGTTGGAAGGGTAAGTTGCGGAGGCACCAATATGGTGGAGAATTACATGGATTATTCCTATGATGCATGCATGAACATTTTTACCCAAGGCCAGAAAGCACGAATGCTTGCCGTGATGGAAGTGAGCCCCAGAAGGAAGACATTAATTCAAGCCAGTCTTTGCAGCCCGATCGTTGCTGCTAAGCCAACTCCCAACTTTACTGTCGACAGGCAACAAGTACTGAAAGGGGGCGAAGCTAATTTTACTGATCTCTCAACCAACTTTCCAAACGCATGGGCATGGGTTTTTGAAGGCGGAGACCCAGCTGCTTCTACGGAACGAAACCCGCGCATCAAATACACTACACCAGGATCATATAAAGTAACACTCATCGCCAGTAACTCACTTGGCGAATCTGCACCGCTTGTGCGCGAAGGCTACATTGAGGTATCTGAAGAAGGGCTCTGTGGAAATTTCAATAACTATAAAACAGGATTCACTCCTTCTGTACTTTCCATTTCAAACTTCGGACCTTACACCGGTTTCCTGACGGGACATAACACTTCAAAGACAAAGGCTATCTCTGAATACTTCGGTAACCAGCCAGGATATCAATATATAAGTGGCGTGGAAATCAATTTTGGAAGTGTTGATTTCGACTATGAAGACGCCTATGTATATGTAACTGTATGGAATGCCCGGGGGCCTCAAAATGCTCCCGGATCGGTCATTGAAAGAAAACTGGTTTTGCTAAAGCAAATCAGGGAAGACATTCAAAACAACAGACCTACCAATATAGTATTCGATAGAGAAACTCCCGTGTTGAATCGTCCTTTCCAGGTAGGCATAGAACTGGAATATACTAACGGGGAATCAATTGCCATTACATCTTCCGCCAACGGTGAAGCGGTCAATGCAACTTCATGGATTCAAAATCAATCTGGTATATGGGATTCCTACGCCATCGCATTTGGTGCCAACATAGCTATGGATATAAAACCCTTTGTGGGTATGAATCCATCCGTGCAGGTTTCATCTTCGAAGCAACTGGTTTATCCGGGTGAGGAAGTAACATTGAATGGCCGCGGTGCCAGTATATTCATCTGGAATTCATCCGATGGCAGTATTGAAGATGTTGCAGGACCACAGGTAAAGTTTAATCCTGTTTCAACTACAACCATACTAACCATTGGGTCAGGGCTTGAATTATGCATTGATTCTGCCAATACCACCATTTATGTGCGCGAAAATGTCGTTGGTATAACTGAAAAATCTGATCAGGAATCAACGTTGATTTTCCCCAATCCAGGTGATCATAACTTCAATATTCAACTGAAAGGCAAATACCGGGGTACTGTGTTCTATGAAACAATATCCTCCACCGGACAACAAAATGTTATTTCTGGAGAATATGTTAAAGATTCAGATGATCATATTTTTTCTGTCAAAACGAGTGAACTTTCGAAAGGACTTTATCTGATCAGAATCAAAATGGATCAACAAATTGTTGTCAGAAAATGGATAAAGCTGTAAATAAAAACACTTCGGATTCTGATTATTTCGTTGGACTAAAGTCTATTTTAAGAGAATGAATGGCATTAGTCCTGGTACTCAAGGGTCAAAATAAAATAAACGATTATATTTACTATTCACCTTAAAGCTTAGCGTATGAAGATTAAAAATGCCTGTTTCGGAGTTTCCCTGCTGTTGGTAATTGCACTAAGCGTCATGCTTCCATCCTGTAAGGAAGATGAGCCATTTGTTAAACCCAAGCTTTCATTTTCCCAAAAGACCTTAACGCTCAAGGAATCGGATGGAGAAGTGGAAATTGAGGTTGCTATTGACAAAGCTTACTCCAAAGACATTGAAATTGATTATTCTATTGCAGGAACTGCGGGTGAAGAAGTTAAAGTAGGTAATACAGCCAACCCAGATTATAAGATTACTTCCGACTATCTTAAAGTAGAAATCAAAGCCGGTGAAACGAAGGGAATCATCAAGCTTGAATTATTTTCAGATTTTGAGATTGAAGATGATGAGACCATTGAGCTTCAGATAGAAGAGGTTGATAGTGAAGAAATAGAGATCACTCGCGATGATGAGATGAACATAACACTCAAGCAGGAAGATGGACTCATCGTAGCACTGGAATGGGGCGTTGGCACCGGTGAAGATTATAGGGATGTAGATATGGATCTTTTTCTCTGGGCTAAAGATAACTCTTCAAATCTGGTGAATACATTCTTTGGTTCCTTCGAGGAAAGTTTCCTGTCACCAGAATTCTTCTTTTTACCAACCGCCTTACTGGATGATGGCACGTATGGTCTCAGCTGCAACTACTATGCTGGAACCGTTGATCCGATGAATTTTCAAGTGCGGTATATTAAACTTGTAAATGGCGCGAGTGGAAGTGCTGTAACCAAAAAGGGAACTTACACACTGGCGAATATTAATCCATGGTTTGAAACCAAAGTCAACCCCGTGTTGGTAATGACCTTTGAAAAACTCGGAGCTGAGTTTAAGGATTTTTCTGAAATTACTGTACCCACAACGGGTAGCAGGGTGATATCAATAGAACTTCCGCAAGGTCTTAAGCGCACACCCGGAAAATAATTTGAAAGAAAGCTTTAGTGAAAGGTAAATATTCGCAATCCCCATCAGTAACTGATGGGGATTTTTTTGATTACGTCATAAATAAAAAGGATGCAGAAGAATACTTTTAACTTTGCCGTATGAAGAAGTTAAAACTGGAAGAACTCGGGCGCATTTCTGTTGGTCAGTTCAAAGAATCAGAAAAAATACCGGTTTGCATTTTACTCGATAATATCCGAAGTCTTCATAATGTAGGCTCTGCCTTTCGTACAGCTGATGCCTTTCGCGTTGAAAAAATTTATCTCACCGGAATCACCGGCACTCCCCCGCACCGTGAAATTCAAAAGACTGCTTTAGGCGCAACGGAATCAGTAGACTGGGAATATGTAGAAAGTCCCGCGAAAGCAATTGCTGGGTTAAAAAACCAAGGCTATAAAATTGTGATTGTGGAGCAGACTACCGATAGCATTCCGCTCCAGACTTTTTATGGGGAACCGGGTGTAAAATATTGTCTTGTATTCGGAAACGAAGTGCACGGTGTCAGCGATGAGTCAATAGGGCTCGGTGATCTTGCTTTAGAGATACCACAACTCGGCACCAAACATTCGCTCAACATTTCCGTGTGCCTCGGCATCGTGCTCTGGGATGTTTTCAGAAAACTACGGTTGTCATGAACAGTGCTTCACTGAATGAAATCAAAAAAGAATTGCAGCGTCTGGATGCAGATGCCCTTCAAGCCATCTGTCTTCGTCTTGCGAAATACAAAAAGGAAAATAAAGAGTTGCTTTCCTACATGCTTTCAGATGCCCATGATGAGGCCGGTTACATCCGCAGTGTAAAAGAAGAAATGGATACGATGTTTCAGGAGTTGACGGATCGGAATTTATATATTATAAAAAAGATGCTTCGAAAGATTCTGCGTATGGTGAACCGACAGATAAAATATTCAGGGATAGCACAAACAGAACTCGAACTCCGGATATACTTCTGCGAGAAGATTAAAGATGCTCACATTCCACTTACTACCGGAACCGTGCTTTACAATCTTTATCAGCAACAGCTCAAAAATATTACGGCTGTGCTCGCTAAATTGCCAGTAGATTATCAGGTAGATTATGCTGCCGCCATCGAGGCCCTTTAATGCCACCATCTATGAAAGAAGAACAACCCAATAATCCGCTGCACGGAAAAACACTGGAGTACATCCTGCATTTCCTGGTGGAGTATTATGGTTGGGAAGAACTGGGTGAACGCATTCCTGTGAACTGTTTCCGCTTTGACCCAAGCATTAAATCCTGCCTCACCTTCTTCCGCAAAACCCCGTGGGCCCGGAAGAGAGTAGAAGATTTATATATTGAAACCATTCAATCGTAGGTTGCTCTATTATTCGCTTCTGAGTGTATCACTCGGATTAATCACAGCAGCCTTCAGTGCCTGATAAAAAACGGAAAGAAAGGCAATGGCAAGTACAATAAAACCAGCCCCGATGTAAACCAGCGGATTCACTTCTGCCTGATAGGCGAATCCAGCCATCCATTGATTCATGACATACCAGGCAAGCGGCACCACTACTACAAAAGCAATCAACACCAGTTTTGAAAAATCTTTAGAAAGTAAGAGTACAATTCCTGTTACCGAAGATCCAAGTACTTTGCGCACGCCAATTTCTTTTTTGCGTTGCTCCGCCATAAAAGCCGTGAGGCCCACCAAGCCTAAACACGCAATGACAATCGCCAGTATGGCAAATGCAGTGAACAACACACCGGTGTTTTGTTCGGCTTTGTATTGCCGTTCGATGGTCTCATCCATAAACTGATACGTGAACGGATAATCGGGCGCAATTTTTTTCCATTCTGCTTCTACAGTCGTCAGATGATCTTTCAGATTTCCTGCAGAAAGTTTAACAGATACACACCAGCTGTTCATCGGGTCTATCCGCAACACCAGTGGTTCAATCTTGCGGTGAAGGGAACGGTAATGAAAATTTTTAACCACTCCTACGATGCTACCAGCCGGATGTCCGTCCAGTGCACGCATAGGTGTGCCCACCGGCTTCTTCAGCATCAGTTCTTCCACCGCAGCTTCATTGATCAGGTATGCTTCGGTGGAGTCAGTAGTAAAGTCAGAAGAAAGATCACGGCCATCAACGATTTCCAGTCCAAAGGTTTTGATGTAATCATAATCCACGATCATCGTATTCATGTTGCGCTTCGGTATATCCACACCTGGAAAATCATATTGCCAGGTCGAACTTTCCATACCCGGTGTTCCATTGGAAAACGTTACCGACTTGACATGGCTGCTTGCCAGCAGATTCTGTTTAAATACTTCACGCTTTTCCCACAGTGGTGACGGAGGTGTCATGTACACAATACTTTCCTCATCAAAACCCAGATTGGTATTTTGAATAAAATTCATTTGCTGATAGACGATCAGTGTGCCGATCATCAGAAATGCCGCCACACCAAACTGCAAGACGGTAAGTACCTTTCTCAATCCTGCATTTCCAGATGGGCCGGTTTGTCCCTTCAGCACTTTTACCGGAGAGAACGAACTCAGGTAAAATGCTGGATAACTTCCGGCCAGCACACCGGTGATTAAACCTGCCAGTACAAAAAATACGATCAGACTATCTTTTCCAAAGTACACCACGTTCAGTTGCTGACCCACGAGAGCATTGAATAGTGGAACAAGCAATTCAAGAAAAATAACTCCGAAGATCATCGCGACAGAAACCATGATTACAGTTTCACCCAGAAACTGTTTGATAAGCTGATGACGAAAAGCACCCATCACTTTGCGGAGGCCTACCTCCTTGGCGCGCTTCATGGCGCGTGCGGTGGAGAGATTCATAAAATTGAAACAGGCAATCATCAGGATGATTACGGCCACCGCTGAAAAAATATAGACATAACTTATATCGCCATTGGCAGTATCAGCCTTTATTCCTTTCGTGAAATGGATTTCACTCAAGGGCTGAAGCCAGTCGCCCATCGCTTGTTCATTAAATGATTCCTTGCGTGCTTCGGTAAATTTCCGATCGATGCGCTTTGCAAGGGCATCGATACCTGATTCGTTGGGTATATAAAAATAGGTAGAGTAGTTCCAGGCATCGAGGCTCGTCAAAAACCGTTCGGCAGGAAAGCCATATCGGTCCTGCACCATGCTGGCGATGGTCTCAAATGTGGTGAGGTATGAAAACTGAAGGTGTGAATTGGCTGGCACATCTTCAAACACGCCCGTGATTTCATAGTCGTAGGCATTATCATAACGAATGATTTGGCCGATGGCATTGCCATCTGGAAAATACTTTTGTGCAATAGATTGTGATATGGCAATCGTGGCCGGCCGCGACAGCACTGTGTTTGCATCGCCCTGCACCAGGCGGAAGCTGAACATGTTGAAAAAGGCTTTGTCTGCCACCGACAATGTCTTCGCATCCATAAAGGTATCGCCTGTGCGAAACAAGGGTCGCTCGTCTACATCGGAAAAGCGGGTAAACATTTCTACTTCGTGAAAACTGTCTTTGATCAATGGCCCAAAACCAGCAGGTAACATGGTTTGCATGCTGATTTCTCCATCGCGTTCTCCACGGGGTATGTAGCGATAGATCGACTCTTTGTTTTCATGGAAATCTTCATAGCTCAATTCAAAGCGCACATATACGGTTACCAGCAGACAACACGCCAGCCCGATAGCTAATCCAAATACATTGATGGAAGTATATCCTAAATTTTTATACAAACTGCGGAAACCAATGAGGAGGTAATTTTTCAGCATGCGGGCAGGGTTTGGTAACTAAGACGCAAGAAAATGGAGATGGTTGCACTCACATCAAACTATTCGCTTGTACGATCAAAAAATAAGCATTAAGAATCTGATCCGGCACCAGGTTTCCGGTATTCTTCGCACCTTTGCTTACCCATTGATCCAATATAAAAAGTGAGTAACGATCGCTACAACCAGCGCGGTGTATCCGCCAGCAAAGAAGATGTCCATCAGGCTATAAAAAACCTGGACAAAGGATTGTTTCCAAAAGCCTTTTGTAAGATCGTGCCCGATACCCTGGCGGGTGACCCCGGCTACTGCACCATCATGCATGCCGATGGAGCCGGAACCAAATCATCACTCGCCTATATTTACTGGAAAGAAACAGGCGACCTCTCAGTGTGGAAAGGCATTGCACAAGATGCCATCATCATGAACATTGATGATTTGCTATGTGTTGGCGCAACGGGTCCGATTCTGCTTTCATCAACTATTGGAAGAAATAAAAATCTCATTCCTGGTGAAGTCATCTCAACGATCATCAACGGCACCGAAGAAGTGTTGAACATGTTGCGATTGCATGGCATGGAAATATACAGCACCGGTGGTGAAACCGCTGATGTGGGAGACCTTGTAAGAACCATTATTGTTGACAGCACAGTGACAGCACGCATGAAGCGGAGTGACGTGATTGATAATAGTAACATTCAGGCTGGCGATGTGATTATAGGGATGGCCTCATCAGGCAAAGCAAATTACGAAAGTGAATACAACGGAGGCATGGGCAGCAACGGACTCACTTCGGCACGTCATGATGTGTTTGATCATGCATATGCTATTAAATATCCAGAGAGTTATGACAAAGCCGTGCCGGATAATCTCGTTTACTCAGGAAAATATAAAGTGACTGATGAGGTTCACGGCACGCCATTAAACATGGGCAAACTGGTGCTTTCCCCTACGCGCACCTATGCTCCGGTGATGATCGAAATTCTAAAAAGTCATCGGTCACACATTCACGGTATTGTTCATTGCAGTGGTGGTGCACAAACCAAAGTGCTTCACTTTATTGATAACCTGCATGTGATAAAAGATAATCTTTTCGATGTTCCTCCACTTTTTAAATTTATTCAGGAAGCATCTGCCACACCATGGAAAGAGATGTATAAAGTATTTAATATGGGTCATCGAATGGAGATTTATTTACCTGAAGTTTTTGCTCAACAGGTGATCGATATTGCCAGAAGTTTTGCGATCGATGCTCAAATTGTTGGTAGGGTTGAGGCTGCTTCAGAAAAGAAAGTGACACTAAAAATAAATTCAGAAGAATATCTATATACTACGTGAAAATACTTGAGGTCTGTTTAAATTCTGCACTCGGTGGCCTGGAACTCTATTTTCATACTTGCTGCCTGGCATTAAGAGATGCCGGTCATGAAATTGTAAGCCTTCGGTTGCCCGATAGCCGCCTCCATAAACTTGCCGAAAAAGATGCGGTTCCAGTCATCACCATGAGTATAAAAGGTCGATGGTTTCCGCTGGCAAAAGCATGGGAATTAAGAGAAATTATTACTTCCAATCAGATTGAAATTGTTCATGGTCATTTCAAGGATGATATTCCGCTTCTTGCGCTTACCCGACTTATAACGCGACATCGTTTTAAGATCATTTTCACTCGCCAGATGCCAATGCCACATCGAAAAAAAGATATCTATCATAGGTTTATCTATTCGAAAATAGATTTATTCATAACGATTACAGAGCAACTTAAAAAAGACGCGTTACGAAAATTGCCTATCCAAAATAATAAAATAGTGCGGCTATATTATGGAGTAAGTGAACCACCGAAAAAAGATGAAAATTATTTGCATGATTTTCTCTCCATCTCTCAGCCAGGTGACTTTAACATCGGTGTCTTCAGCCGAATCGTTCATCTTAAGGGACAACATATGGTGATCAGAGCCGCTGCCATACTTCATAAAATGAATATCCCTGTAAAGATATACCTGGTTGGAGATGTAATGAATGAAGAATATAAGCAATCATTAGTTGACGAAATAGCCCTGCACAATCTTTCAGGTCACGTGCGCTTCTGTGGATTTATTTCAGAACCCATGCGCGCGATGCAAGGGTTAGATGTGCTGGTATTACCCAGTCAAAGCGAGGCTTTTGGATTGGTGTTGATTGAGGCAATGCGCTGTGGTGTTGCTGTGCTGGGGGTAGGTGCCGGTGGCGTTCCGGAAATTATTGATCATCAGCGTACGGGACTATTATTTGAATGGGACAACGTTACCCAGCTAGCCGAACAGCTGCAGGAATTATATCGCAATCCTGAAAAAAGAACAAAACTTGCCCTGCAAGGAAAACACAAAGCCGATAAAGAATTTAACAGTAAACTACATTTTGAAAAACTCGAAGCATTATTTTCTTCTGTATTAAACAACTAAATTCTTGTGTGATCTCTCCTTTTTCTTAAGGTGATTCATAAATTCAAATAACCACTTGGCAAAAGATCCTTTTTTCTATTCTACAATTTGATTAGTTTCAAATACTTATCAAATCATCTGAATATGAAAAAACTCTTCGTGATAGTATGCTTTTTAACTTCGTTTCTTTACGCGCAATCACAAAGTATGCAGGTGTACATCCGCATCAATCAAGTTGGATATTTGCCTGATGATGCCAAAGTTGCGATTGCCTTCTCCCAAAAACCGATCAAAGGAAAATTTGAAGTAGTCGATAAAAAATCCGGCAACGCGCTTTTCACCGGCAAAATAACTGCATCAAAAACACCCGGATATGATTCTCACAAATTTTATTATGAACTTGATTTCACTGCGTTGAATCAGGAAGGCGAATTTGAAATTCGTATTCCCGCGAATCAAGCGGTGTCCTCTGCTTTTTCAATCGGTAAAAATGCGTATGGTTCTTATCATGAAGACCTGCTTGTGTTTATGCGCCAGCAGCGTTGTGGCTACAATCCTTTCTTCAATCACACCTGTCATGAAAAAGATGGCCGCGCTATGGGCGGACCAATGCCCGACTCTACTTATGTGGATGCGCGTGGTGGCTGGCACGATGCGGGCGATCAGTTAAAATATCTTATCACCGGCAGCAATTCGGTAGCGCGCATGATCATGGCATATCAGTTCTTTCCTGAAAAATTTGCTGATAAAGTAAATGCGTTGGGTCAGCCCGGTGGTAATAAGATTCCAGACGTACTGGACGAAGCTAAATGGGGCCTCGACTGGATTCACAATCTCCATCCTGCACCAGGCCAGTTATTTCATCAGGTAGCCGATGACCGTGATCATATCGGATGGAAATATCCTATGACTGATCAAAGTGATTTTGGCTGGGGAAAAAACTCGTATCGCGTAGCTTATTTTGCCAGTGGCAAACCACAAGGCCTTGGAAAATATAAGAGTGAAGCTACGGGCATCGCGAATCTTGCAGGTCGCTCTGCCGCAGCTATGGCATTGGGCTATCAGGTCTGGAAAAAAGATTTAAAAGATGAAGCCTACGCATTGAAATGCCTCGCTGCTGCAGAAGATTTATATCGTATGGGAAAAGAACAGGAAGGCTATCAACAAGGTAACTCTTTCAGTGCCCCTTATCGTTACAATGAAGATACCTGGACGGATGACATGGAATGGGCTGCCGCAGAATTGTATCGCATCACAGGAAAGGCTGAATATTTACTTGATGCAAAAAAATATGCAGTGGCTACCAACACACTTTCGTGGATTGAGAAGGATACAACCGCACATTATCAACGATATCCGTTTATGAACATCGCCCATTATTCACTGTATGACCTGGTGGATGATGAGTTTAAAAAGAAACTCGCTGGCTATTATAAAGCGGGTATTGAAAAGACGCTCGTGCGTGCAAATAAAAATATATTTCATATCGGAGTGCCATTCGTCTGGTGTTCAAACAATCTAATGGTAGATCTTTCTCTTCAGATTTTACTCTATGAAAAAATGACTGGCGATATGCAATATCATACTTATGCTTTGGGCATGCGCGACTGGCTTTTTGGCAGAAACCCATGGGGCACCAGTATGTTTATGAACATCCCAGAAAAAGGAGTCTATCCGGTTGATGTTCACACCAGCACATGGGCCCTTACCAAGAAGGAAATTCCCGGAGGGTTGGTTGATGGCCCGATCTACGCGTCTATCTTTAACAAACTGATGGGCCTAAAGCTTAATGAGCCTGATGAATATGCCGCGTTTCAAAATTCCTATGTCGTGTTTCATGATGACATTGGTAATTACTCCACCAATGAACCTACTATGGATGGCACTGCCTGCGCGATCATGCTGATGGCCTGGTGGGCGAAATAAAAAGAGGCAAAATATTTCTGCAACACATTCAGGCTGGATAAAGTTATAGCCTCACATCATCCGCAATGTCACTCAACTGAATGGAAAGAGCACGGGTTGAAATCTGTATTTCGCGCAGCGACATGCCTAGCGAAATCAGCAGTGCAATAAGCGAGGCTCCAAAAATGTATTTGGCGATCAACTCCTCACCATAAAACAAGGAGAACATACACAGTACACTAAGAAAAAGAGCAACGATACTAAACATCTGCATGTTGCGGATGAGTATGACCCGCACTTTCAGATTACGTATCTGATCGGCTACCCGTTTGTCCTCTTTGTGCTGATAATCACTGGCCAGCTTACGGATAAGTGCTGCTACAGCCAGAAATCGATTTGTATAAGCGAGTAAAACCAATGAGACCGTAGGAAAAAGCAACGCTGGCGTGGTAAGGGTAAGTTCCATAAATGGCGGTTAAAGGTTACAAAGATAACCCGTTGCCATTGATAAAATTTATTATTCCGGATGATGGATGAATCTTACCTTCACAAAAAATATTCTCAATGAAATCATGTTTATTGCTTTCACTCGTGTTGATCAGCAGCTTTGGCTATAGTCAGAAAAAGGTATCTGCTCCCACCGCGCCCGCTAAAAAACCTCTTAGTCATACGGTATATGATGGCTGGAAAGAAATTACCTGGAAAGCCTTAACACCCGATGGAACTTTCGCTGCCTTCACGGTAAATCCACAGGACGGAGATGGCAAAGTCATTTTCTATAACATTAAAACCAGTGCGCAGGACTCCATCAAACGTGCTGCCGAAATCGCGCTTACGTTTGATAGTCGCTATGCAGTTTTCAAAATCAAACCGCAACAGAAACTCGTAAAGGATCTGCGCAGACAGAAAAAGAAAAAAGAAGATCTTCCTAAAGATTCTCTGGGCATCTATGCGTTCGCCACACGTAAAACAGAAAAGATTGCTGATGTAAAATCATTCAAGGTTCCTGAAAAGGCGGGTGGTGTTATGGCTTATCAGCTTGAGGCGATAAAAGAAGTGAAACCGACTGCTCCAAAACCAGAAGATAAAAAACCGGCCCCGTCAAAAAAGAAAAAGGCAAACACCGATGACAATGGCTACACGCTCGTGTTGAAAAAACTTACGGATGGGAAAGAAACTTCTTTCGGATATGTAAAAGATTACTCCTTCGCAAAATATGGTCAGGGACTCTTGTTCAGCACTACCGGCAACGACTCAACACTGAAAGCTGGCATGTACTGGTATGATCTGCAGAAAGATGAATTGAAACCAATCCACGAGGGAAAATCGAAATACAAATACAAAGGACTTTCTATCAGCGATGACGGTACCCAGGTTGCCTTCCTTGTCGATACTGATACTACCAAAGCACTGGTGCGCCACTTTCAGCTTCACCACTGGAAAAAAGACCGCGCGCCACAATTCATTGATGTTGAAAACTCCAGCGCCCTTGAAAAGAACTGGATTGTCAGTGAACATTATACGCCCGTGTTTTCAAAAGATGGAACAAAATTATTTTTTGGATCGGCACCGCAGCCAGTCGTGCAAGACACTACGTTGCTCACCGAAGAAATTGTGAGTGTGGAAATCTGGCATGGCGATGATGACTACATCTATCCCCAGCAAAACAAACAACTCGATGCCGAGAAGAAGCGCTCTTATCTCGTAAGCCTTGATCTTGCCACAAATGCCGTAATGCAACTCGGTGATGCATCGGTTCCATCCATTGAGTTGGGCAATGAAGGAAACGCTACAGTATTTCTGGGTATAACCAATGTGCCTTATCGCAAGCAAATAACCTGGGAAGGCGGAGGCACGAATGACTTTTATCGTATTCAATGCATCGGCACGCACCAAAAAACAAATTGCTGTCGGTGTGAAAGGAAATGCCAGTCTCTCTCCGAAAGCAAATTATGCGTATTGGTTCAGCAGGGCAGATACTGCCTGGTTTTCCTATTCAATTGCCACCGACAAAACAATAAAACTCACGAAAGGTGTTAACGTAAAATTTGCCGATGAAGAAGATGATCATCCCGATTATCCTGGTACATATGGAGCTGCCGGCTGGACGGCTGATGACCAGCTGTTCATTGCCTATGACCGCTATGATCTCTGGGCGTTTGATCCTGCCGGAATTAAAGCACCTGTTAATCTTACAAAGACTGGTCGTCAGGAAAAAATTGTATTCCGTTATGTGAAACTTGATCCAGAAGAACGATTCATCGATCCATCAAAAGAACTTTTGCTTTCTGCATTCAATGAAACTACGAAAGCTTCAGGCTATTATCAAACTTTCGTTGAAAGATGGCAAACTCACCAGACTGCTCATGGATAATTACCGCTTTGGCGGAACGGTGAAAGCAAAACAAGCCAGTCAGCTTTTATTCACGCGCGAAAGCTTCCGCGAATTTCCGGATGTGTGGACAGCCGATTTGAATTTATCAGCACCGAAAAAAATAAGTGATGCCAATCCACAGATGAAAAATTATTTCTGGGGCAACGTAGAACTGGTGAACTGGACATCGATTGACAATATTCCTCTCACCGGATTATTATACAAACCTGAAAACTTCGATCCAAAAAAGAAGTATCCCATGATTGTGTATTTCTATGAACGCGAAAGTGATAACCTGCATGCACACATTACTCCCAATCCGCTACGCTCATCCATCAATCGTGCAACCTATGTAAGTGATGGCTATCTTGTATTTGTCCCCGACATTATTTATAAGATCGGTTTCCCGGGAGAGAGTGCAAACAACTGCATCATGCCAGGCGTTACGCAACTTATCTCAAAAGGATTTGTTGATGAAAAAAACATCGGAATCCAGGGACACAGCTGGGGAGGATATCAAATTGCATATATGCTTACCCGAACGGATATGTTTAAAGCAGCCGAAGCCGGAGCGCCTGTAGCAAACATGATCAGCGCCTATGGTGGCATTCGCTGGGAGAGTGGACTTAGCAGAATGTTTCAGTATGAAAAATCACAAACACGTTTGGGGGGATCGCTATGGGAAAAGCCTATGCTCTATATCGAAAACTCACCGATCTTCTTTGCGGATAAAATCAAAACACCGTTGCTGCTCTTACACAACGATGCCGATGGAGCCGTGCCCTGGTATCAGGGAATTGAAATGTATATGGCCATGCGCAGACTTGACAAACCAGTGTGGATGCTCAACTACAATGGTGAACCCCATTGGCCTGTGAAGCGCGAGAATCGTATGGACTTCCAGATCCGCATGAAGCAATTCTTTGATCACTATTTAAAGGGAGCAACGTTACCTCCATGGATGAAAGAAGGAGTGCCTGCCATTGAAAAAGGAATCACAACAGGGTATTAAAGTTTTTAGCCACAGATTCAGTGATCAAAATCAGTGAATCTGTGGCTTTGCTTTTAAGGAACAATAGGTGGCCCCAACACTGTCATTTCATGATCGGAAAATTGCCTGGCCCCTTCTTCTGGTGATGGTGGGGAAGCTTGTGTTCTGTATATCTTAAAAAACTCTTCCATCTTTCCTGCCGGCTGAAAAAAGAAAAGCATCTTTCCCTTATCAGAAAGTTGTGTCCACGTGTGAGGCACTTTGCGTGGAAGAAAAATGGTGTCACCGGCCATGAGTCGAAATCTTTCTTCACCAGCCTGAAATAAGTATTCACCTTCTGTAATAAAAAATACTTCGTCTTGATAATGATGAACATGAAGTGGTGGCCCTCCCTTACCGTTTCCTATATAGTCGAAAATAGACATGAGGCCATCAGAATCTTTTTTTGATAATAACAAATTAACAGGACTGATTGATTTATTGTTTACCTGTTCATTGAATCTGCTCTCTCCTGCTCTTACCAGATATCCTTCCGTTAGTGATTTGCTGTACTCATGCTGCGCATCGGGTTGCAAGGCATCACCCCGGTGCAGGATTCCAAATTCATCATCAATCTTTTTACTTTCCTCCTTAGTGGGTGGTCCCTTTCTCTGACTCATCTGCACAAAAAACTCTTCCATTTTGTGAGCCGGTGAAACAAAAAAAACCAATCTGCCTGTAGCAGATAGTTGCGTCCAGGTGTGTTGTATGTTACGTGGGCCATAAACGGTATCACCTTTTCCTATTTTTACTTTCTGATTACCCACTTGAAAAACAAATTCGCCTTCAACGGCATGAAATAACTCATCTTGCCAAAGATGCACATGCAGATTAGGGCCAGGCACACGATCGATGCCTATATAATCAAAGAAGGAATACGTTCCATCGGTGTCCTTACTGGATATCTTGAGGTCGTTTGGAATCACTCCACGAAAAGGAGTAGGAACACCAAACCGGCTTTCCCGTGCTTTAATTACAAATGGTTTTTGAGTGGCGGCAACAGCCCATGCCGATGGCAATAGCGATAAGGCCGGGATGGCACCGAATGTTGTGATCAGAAATTTTCTGCGTTGCATCAGTATTTGATTTATTGCTTTATGCAATGATCGTTACTGATGGATAAAGACTAGTGGTACAAATTAGACATTTTAAAATGTGTCGCTGGTGCCGAACGTGCGCTCGGGCGCTTTCATATCGAGTAAATGAAACGCACCGGGTGTTTGGCCCGTAAATTCAATGTAGTCCTTGGCAAGATGCTGATAGTCGTGGTAGCCACACTCCAGGGCAATGGTGAGCCAGTCTTTAAATGGCTGGACATTTTTTGTACGATACGCCCTTTCGAAACGAACAATGCGCGAAAAATACTTTGGGGTAAGCCCAACCCGTTCGATAAATTTCCTTTCAAACTGCTTAACACTCAAACATGCAGTACTCGCCATCTTGTCCACAGACGTTGCCGTTGTCTCGACCAGCATCAGCTTATTCACATCATCGATGATGTGAAATTCTTTCCGTTGCTTTTTTACCTGTTGGATGAGGAAATCTTCTATCATGCCAATCATTTCCGAATATTGCTCAACTCCACTCAGGCGGGAATTAAGGGCACGCAATTCATTGGAAAAAATTGATTCAGCATCCATGTATGTATTGATCAATTCTTGTGCTGAAATACCTGTAAGCCGGAATAATGCCCCTGGCTGTAACACCACCTGAAGCACTAAGAAGTGCTTACCTACATGACGAAAAGAAACTTGATTATGTTGCCCAACAAAAGCTGACCTCAGATTGGAAATATTTTCTTTGCGGTCCTGATAGTGAACCGTCTCACCATCGCGCGGATAAAAACTTAAGGTGTGCTCAGGCCTTGGCGGATATGGCTTGGTAGGAATAGAGGTTGAATCACTAAAATTAAAATGGATGAGGCGATGCACGCGCACGTAATCTGCTAAAACAGGACTTGGGGCATACGTTTGAAACACCATTATAAATAAAGCTAACGATCTGATTACTATTTTTCAACAACCAGCATCAAACCGAATTCAAAAAAACAGGATTACGTCAATTATCTGTTGACTACATCGACTCGGATCTCTGAACTACTTCAACAACAATTCTCCTACCTCCCGCCATCCATTCACTCTCTTAAAGTGATTGAACTGTAAATTATGCGGAGCGGAGAACAGCAGTTTCTCGCCATTAAATGTTTCCAGGTTGTGCGGAAGATCGTCAATCATGTAGTCGCCATGAACCACGCTCTTGCGGCCACAGAATACAAATTGCTTCCAGTGAAGAAATGAAAAATGCTCGTTAAGCCACTCCAGCTTCTCGGGCAACGAGTTGGGAAATTCCATGGCAGAAGAAACGATGAATAATTCATATTTCTGATTTAGCTCTTTCATCACTTCCTGGCTGTGTTCATTCACCGCCATCGTTCTGAAGAAATCTTTGCGGAATGTGAAATTATAAACGGCATCATGATTGCCCGGAAAGCGCTCCATCTCATCTTTATGATTCAGCGACTCCCGCGGAATGCGAACACCGAACTCTCTTTCATAAAAATTAATGAACTGACCCGTGGCATCCGCCAGCACATCGTCCATGTCTACAATTAGTCGCTTCATAGAATCGCAATGATAATTAAGTTTTAGGAAATTCCTTTGGTAAAACTTTTATCAGAGTTTTTGCCACCACATTTTGTCATAAAAAACTATTCCATTGGGAATATTTCACTACCCGCGGTTGTCTAACAAAAAAAATCGATTGGATTTCATACCTTATAAACTATGGAACAACCCAGTGACGAGGTATTGATCGCGAAATCCAACGAAGGTGATATGGCTGCCTTCAAAAAGCTCGTGACAAGGCATGAGGGTAAGGTGGCTGGAGTTGTGCGCTCCATGCTCGGTGCCACACCCGAGGCGGAAGACGTGGGACAGGAAGTGTTTATACGGTTTTATGATGCGCTCAGTAAATTCCGGGGAGATTCGCAGGTGAGCACCTACCTTGTGAGGATCGCGATCAACTTGTCGTTGAATGAGCTCAAAAAGAAGAAACGGTGGAATTCACGGTTTACTTCCATGGATGCCGCTGCAGGCAAAGGCACTGAAGACACGATGGACCTGAACGAGCAGTTGAACTATGAGTTTGGGAGACTCGAGCCTGAGTTTAAGGCGGTGGCTACGCTGCGGTTGATTGAGGGGTATTCTACAGAAGAAACATCCGTCATGCTGGATATACCTTTGGGCACAGTGTTATCAAGGTTGGCACGCGCACAACAAAAATTACGCGTGGCACTATCAAAAAAATTAAAATGATGAACGAACATTTTTCTGAGAACGATGATCTGCTGCTGAAGTCATATGACGCTCCGGTTACAGCCCGTGAGCGCGAACTGCTTTCGTCTTTGATGCAAAATGATCACGCACTGCGTCAGCAAGGTGATCAGTATTCAAGAATACGCGAATTACTCCTGCGCCCCGAACCCGATTCGTTCGGTCCATTCTTTGCAGAACGCATCATGCAGCAACTGAAGCAGCGTGCCAGCGAAATTGATTACCTCATTTTCTTCTTTTTTAAAAAATATCAGGTGCTGGCGATTGGTGTGCTGGTGGCGCTTCTGATTACCAATATGCTGCTCACCGATCAGCTTACATTGAAATCATTATTTGGGATCGACCAGCAAACCACCGAAGACGTTTTCTCAATTGACTTGTATAAAAACTTAACAGAATAGCCATGACACCCGAAAGAAAAAGAGCATTGATCACGATCCTGGCAACGCTTGTTATTGGTATCTTAATTGGCGCGCTGGGCGTTGGGCTCTGGAATAAACAAAACCAAAGGTCCAGATCTTCTTCCAACTGGCGCAAGGACGGCAAAGAAGCGTTTGTCAAGAAAATATTTACGGTTGTCGAGGCTGACTCTGCACAGGCAAAGGAACTCCGACCTTTGATTAATGAAACCATGGCGCAGATCGATTCGCTTCAAAAGCAAACCGACCGTGAAGTATCAAAAGTGGTAGATTCACTGGAAGTAAAGCTGCAGCCCATTCTGACAGAAAAACAGATGCATCAACTAAAAGAATTTCACCGAAGAACAAGGCAGAGAAAGTAGGATATCCGTAAAGTAATAGAATACACTCAATCGCTATTTACTTTTGTTGCACGAGAAATCTCGATGATGGATATTGTAGGGATATTCTAACCCAACATACATTGCGCTGCCTTATCTTCATTTCTTGTCTTAGTCTCTTAGTTCTTTTCGACTCCTGCAGTTCACGAGGCAAAATAAAAAATCACCACATACGCGCTGCTCAAAAAATCAACGGAATCTCCTTTTCCCGTGAGGAAATAAAAACCATGAAGGCTTATCTGAATGAAAACAGAAAAGGCTATGACTCCATGCGTTCATTTCCATTAGCATATGAGGTAACGCCCTCGTTGTACTTTGATCCTCGCCCTGATAATTTTCAATTCAGGAAAAGCAGTACTATTTCTGATTGGAAATATGCGGATACCGTATCGTTACCAGCTACCGAAGAAGAAATTGCCTTCATGACCGTAGCGCAACTCAGCACATTGATCAAACAAAAGCAAATAACCTCCACACGACTTGCAAATATTTATCTCTCACGGATTAAAAAATTCAAAGACACATTATCATCGGTAGTTACCATAACCGAAGACCTTGCGTTGAAACAAGCAAAGCAAGCGGATGAAGAAATTGCACAAGGAAAATATCGTGGCCCATTGCATGGGATTCCGTATGGAATCAAAGATCTTTTTTCAGTGCCTGGTTATAAAACTACCTGGGGTGCAGAGCCCTATCAAAATCAGATCATTGATGAGAAGGCTGAAGTGGTAAGAAAACTCGAGGAGGCCGGAGCGGTGCTGATCGCCAAGTTAACAACCGGAGCATTGGCACGCGGTGACGTGTGGTTTGGTGGCACAACAAAAAATCCGTGGGATCTTAAACAAGGAGCCAGCGGCTCTTCGGCAGGCTCTGCTTCCGCTACATCCGCAGGACTCGTTGCCTTTTCAATTGGCACTGAAACATTGGGATCCATCCTCGCACCTTCAACACGATGTGGCGTTACAGGACTTCGTCCATCCTTTGGTGGAGTAAGTCGTGCGGGTGCCATGACATTGTCGTGGTCGATGGACAAGGCCGGACCCATCTGCCGGTCGGCACAAGATTGTGCCATTGTATTTGATATTATCCGCGGCAGAAATCCGGAGGGTGAAAAAGATCGTGGTGTAATTGATTACGATTTTTCTTTTAATCCACCGGACAATCTGAAAGAATATAAGATTGGCTATGCCAAAGAATTGTTCGATAAAGACACCTCCACAACCGGAACAAACAATTCTGCCACCCTTAAATTACTCGCAGAGTTAGGTGCCGATTTAAAAGAGATGAAACTTCCTGAGCAAGTGCCCTACGAGGTGTTTGATATTATTCTGCGATCAGAAGCGGGCGCTTATTTTGATGACCTCGTTCGTAGTCATAAAGAACGTGAGTTATCGGAGCAAAATGTAGAATCGAGAGCCAACTCATTGCGACAATCAAGGTTTATACCTGCTGCTGAATATCTGCAAGCTAACCGTCATCGCAAAGTCTTGATTGAGAAATTCAACACTACGATAAAGGATTACGATTTCATTGTCGTGCCGACTGATGGAAAAAATCAATCGTTGCTCACTAATTTAACAGGGCATCCTGCTATTTCAATCCCAACAGGCTTTGATAAGAAGGGGCATCCAACGTCAGTCATTCTGATTGGAAATCTCTACGATGAAGGCCCTCTTTTGGAAGCGGCTTATATTTTTCAGAAATCAACAGATTTTGAAGATAAGCGTCCGCCTTACTTTAATAAATAGCGGACGCTTTGTAATGACTTATTTTAATTCAGGTTATCAATTACCCTGCGGAGTTTTTGCTGTATTTCAGTGGCAATACTACCCAAAGATTCGTTTTTAACTGCAATCATTGAGGCAATAGGATCAACTGCCGTTACTTCAACTTCACCATTTTCATGTTCTTCCACAACCACATTGCAAGGGAGAAAAACACCAATCTTATCTTCACTCTGCAAAGCCTTGTAGGCGAAATGAGGATTGCACGCTCCAAGAATTTTATACTTTTTAAAATCAACATCGATTTTCTTTTTCAATGTTTCTCTCACATCAATTTCCGTGAGCACACCAAACCCCTCCTTTTTCAATTCCGCAGTCACCTGGTCAATTGCTTCCTGGAAGCCTTTTCCTTTCAAAACCTTGCTATAACAGTAGCTCATAAAAATTATATTTAGATGTTATTGAATTACATACTATTTACTCTTCCATAAAATTCCAATGCTGTACCGTTGGATGTTGCTGATGAGATTGCTTTGCAATTTTATCAACCTTAAGGATCACATTCGGATATTTTTCAGCGAGGTTCTTTTTCTCACCTATATCCTGTTTTAGATGATAAAGTTCCCACTTCGCGCTCTTGTCTTTTACCATATTTCGTTTCACCGCTTTCCAGTCGCCCATTCTCACTGCCTGCTGACCGCTGTATTCATACAATTCAAAATACAGATATTCATGCCTGGATTGCTTCTTACCTAACAACTCAGGCAAGAAAGAAATTCCATCCGTTTCAGGTAGTGAAACTTTTAACAAATCAGCCAACGTTGCTTTGATATCATATTGTGCCCCTACATGTGCGCTGATGGTTGCTGGCTTTATCTTTCCAGGCCATGATGCAATAAACGGAATGCGAATGCCTCCTTCGTAAAGAGAGCCCTTTAAGTCGCGCAATTCACCATTGCTGTCGAAAAATTCAGGATCAGCTCCGCCTACCGGAAAAGCGGCCCCGTTGTCACTGGTAAAAAGGAAGAGCGTATTTTCTCTCTGACCAAGAGCATCCAGCTGATTCATGATTTCTCCTACTTTTTTATCGAGGTAGGTAATCATGGCAGCGTATGTTGCGCGGGGATATTTTACAGGGCAATAACCATTATCGCCCAGATAAGGAGTCTCTTCGAATTTGCGTTTATATAATTCCAGCTCCTCAGGCGGAATTTGCAGCGCCAGGTGCGGCAATGTGAGCGCGTAATAAAGAAAGAAAGGCTCATCCTTTTTGCTGGCAATGAACTGCTCTGCTTTTTTAGCCATCAACGCTACACTGTATTCATTTCCAATGAATGAATTGAACACTTGATCTGTCGCCTGATCGGATGATATTCTGGTGTGAACCGTGAGCGGCTTATTCATTAACGGAATACTCCTTCCGTTTTCCCACAGGTGTGTAGGGTAATAATTATGCGCCTGCTTCTGATCAAGATAGCCATAGAAATAATCGAAGCCTTGCTGATTAGGGCTGCCTTCTGTGTCGGCCATACCTAACCCCCACTTGCCGATGCATGCCGTAGCATATCCCAATGGCTTTAACATCTCGGCTATCGTATGGGCCTCAGCAGGCAATGGCATCTGGCCCTTTTCCAATTCATCTGTAAATGATGCCGGGCCGTTAGCCATTTCATGATTAGCGCGTACTACGCTGTGGCCGCTGTGCAGTCCGGTTAATAACTGACATCGTGCAGGTGCACATAACGCACTGCTGGAATAAAAATCAGTGAAGCGTTTCCCCTGTGCAGCCAGCTTATCAAGATTGGGTGTCTGAATAATCTCCTGACCATAACTACCGATTTCTCCATAACCAAGATCATCGGCAAAAATAATAATGATGTTGGGTTTTGAATTTTGAGCGTAAGTCGATTGCAGTGATCCTGCTAAAACATAAATACCTACGAGATATTTTAGCCACGAAAACCGATAACACATTTCTTCAGGGGTGAAGTACTGGCAATACTAAATGACTTCGTTGTCATTCATTCTTTTCATTCTTCTTTTTAGGAAGATTTTCATTTCTGAAATACTTATCCTCTTCATCTTCATCTTCTCTTCTTATGAGTTGACCGATCTCAAGGATTTTAAACTCTGTTCTGCGGTTGCGCTGTCGACCTTCGGGGTTATCTGTGCCGTCTGGATTGGTGTTGCGTGCGATTGGTTTTGATTCACCATATCCTTTGGCAACAAGACGATTGGGATCAATACCTTTCTGGATTAGATAATTTACCGTTGATTCCGCTCTTCGCTGAGAAAGCTGAATATTGTAAGCATCCGAAGCCACACTATCCGTATGCGATCCCATTTCAATTTTCAAGTCGGTGTTGTCATTTAAAAGAGTAACCAGTTTGTTAAGTTCAATAGCTGCTTCTTTCCTGATGTCGGCAGAATCATATCCGAAGTAAATATTCTCAAGAACGAAAACCTTGTTGCGCTCTTTTCTGTCCAGCACCATGATGGTATCAAGCGTGATCGTGGTTGTAAGTTCTTTCAATGACTCCAGCGGTACCGACTTGCCAATAGTGGTGTATGACTGTCTCTTGGTGATAAATCCATCCGTCTCCCCAAGCAATGTGTAATTCTCATTTTCATATACGCGGAAAAGAAATTTGCCGTCATTACCCGTCACAAAATCCTGCATCACATCACCTTCAGGGTCCAGCAAGGATACTCTTGTGTTGGGTAAAATTTCGCGAGTGCTGTCTCTGCGAATCATGTAGGTAATGCCTTGCAAAAAATAGTTTACTACTTTCAGGTTGGGATCTTCATTGATAAATGTATAAATATCATCATCACCTTTACCTCCTTCGCGATTGGAAGTAAAGAAGCCACGATCGGGTTTGAATAAGAACAAACCAAAATCATCAGCCATTGAGTTTACCGGCTGACCTAAATTTTCAACCACCGTCTTTCCATTCACGCGGTTTACCACAAAGATGTCAAGCATTCCATAGCCAGGATGACCATCAGAAGAAAAATACATCTTGCCATTTTCAGAAACGTAGGGAAATGTTTCTGAGCCTGCTGTATTGATTTCAGGGCCAAGATTTTTCACTTTACCAAAACGGCCACGTGAGTCCATTTGTGCTGAGTATAAATCCAATCCTCCGTAACCTCCTTTGCGATTGGAAGAAAAATAAAGGGTACGCCCATCCGGACTAAGTGCCGGTGTGGACTCCCAGGCATCGGGTAAATTAATATTAATGGGAAGTGCTTCAGACCATTGTCCATTACGGAAACGCGAAATATACAAATCAACATCATTGGTGCCTTTCCGTTTACCCGTGTTGCCCTTGGCAAAAATCATGGTTTTGCCATCCGGTGTAAAGGTGATACATCCTTCATTGATGTTTGTTTCATTGATCAGATCTGGCAACGGAGTGATCGTACTTGCATTGACATTGGCTCCGCTTGTCTCTGCTTTATAAATGTCAGTGAATGGTGTGCCCGTTGCTTCATAGATTCTGGCATTGGAGCGTGATGATGTAAAGTACAACTCATTGTTGGAATAAACCGGATTGTACTCCGTAAACGGTGTGTTTATGGCTTCCAGGTTTTTGACCTTGTAATAGCTCTTCTTTTCTGAGAGTTCCGCCAGGTAATCAAGACCCTTTATCTCTTTTTGTGCACGGGCTGTTATTTTTTCATCCTTTGTTTCTGACTCTAACGATTCAAGCACTTCGCGGGCTTCTTCATATTTTGAATTTGCCTGAAGGGATTTGGCATAAAATAATTTAACAGAATCGGAATTGACTCCGCGGCCACCTGCCTTCGCATAAAATGGCTCTGCCTCTTTGATTCGATTGGATAAACGATAGGATTCCGCGATATAATAGTTTGCACTTCCATTATTCGGCTGCTTGCGAAGCACTCCTTTATAATAACTGATTACGCTTTCATATTTGCCGTAGCGAAAGGACTTCATCGCCTTCTTTTCAGGGCTACATGATGCGATCAGGACTATGATACTTAAAAAAATTACGCCTCTTACTTTCATGCGGTGTTGCTAATCCTTTAAAAGTACAAAAAAATAAATGTTAAGAAGTTAACGCTGCTTTAGATAAATATTTTGTCATCCACGATTTTTCTGCAGGAATCTGACCTTTTTCATCCCATTCTGCTTTAGTGGCAGCCAGTGTGTTAAAGGTAATCGTTGAAGCCTGCAGGCGCCCAGAAGCAAAGGCAGACTTCACTTCGCTGAGCGGAACCAGTGTAACCTTTCCATCTATGTAAAACGACACTTTCGTGCGATCCAAAAGATCTACCCCGGTAGCGGATTGAATTTGTCTCAATACACCCACTGAGCTATCAATAGAACAACCACTCGGGTTATGATAGTCTTCATCCACACCCATGATCACGAACTGATTTTTTTCAATTCTGAATGACGATTTCAACGCCTGGCCATGAGCATTCCATTGTTCGCAAAACGAGTGAAGCATATTTGCTACTGACATTGACTCGTCAGCTGTAAACGGGCGGTTTGCCTGATATACCCACACTCTGCTCTCCGGACTTAATTCTTTAAATTCAACAAACATTTTTTCTCACTTTAAATCGTTATCACCCGCGTTGGCCAACACGTACTATAAACCTTGCGCTTCGGCAATTAGTTCTGCCAGATCTTTCACTTTAACATCGGCTTCTTTCTCCTTATTTTTCACACCGTCCGTAATCATGGTCATGCAGAACGGACATGCCACGGCCATTGTGGTGGCGCCTGTTGCCAGGGCCTCTTCCGTGCGGGCAATGTTAATGTCTTTGTTGCCTTTTTCTGGTTCTTTAAACATCTGCGCACCTCCGGCACCACAACACAAACCGGTTGTGCGTGCAGCGTTTCATTTCAACCAAATCCGCATCAAGCGCTTTTAACACTTCGCGTGGAGCTTCATAAATATTATTGGCGCGTCCGAGATAACATGAATCGTGATAGGTAATCTTCTTTCCTTTGAATGAACCTCCTTCGGTCATTTTGATTTTGCCTTCGTTGATCAGTTGCTGAAGCAATGTGGAGTGATGAACTACTTCATAGTTGCCACCCAATTCAGGATATTCATTTTTCAACGTATTGAAACAATGCGGGCAGGCCGTCACTATTTTCTTAATGCCGTAACCATTCAACACCTGAATGTTGCTCATGGCCTGCATCTGAAAAAGAAATTCATTTCCTGCTCTGCGTGCAGGATCTCCGGTGCAGGTTTCTTCGGTGCCTAATACAGCAAACTTGATATTTACTGCATTCAGAATTTTCACAAAAGCTTGTGTTACACGCTTGGCGCGATCGTCAAACGAGCCGGCACAACCTACCCAGAAAAGTATTTCAGGTGATTCTCCTTTGGCGGCCAGTTCGGCCATGGTGGGTACAGTCATTTCTAGACATATTTGATTTATTGTTATTCTCACTTGCCCAGTTAAATCGGTCAGCCGGAGAAAATTTCCATGGAGCAAAACTTGTTTCAATATTCTGAAACATGGAGTTCCACTGGGCCGGAGAACCGGATTCTTCCATCGCTACATATCTTCTCAATTCTAAAATTATTTCAAGCGGATTGATCAACACCGGGCAAGCTTCCACACAGGCATTGCAACTGGTGCAGGCATTGATTTCTTCTTTGGTAATGTAATCGTTCAATAAAGTTTTTCCATCATTTAATCCCTGACCACCCGCCTCTATACTCTTACCAACTTCTTCCATACGATCACGTGTATCCATCATGATCTTGCGCGGTGATAGTTTTTTTCCCGTAAGGTTTGCAGGACATTCGGAAGTACAGCGACCACACTCGGTGCAGGAGTAGGCAGCCATTAAATTATTCCATGAAAGATCATTGATGTCTTTAGCTCCAAATCTTCCCGGGTTCACCGGCAGGTGCTGCGACCGTTTCCATACCCAACATCGATTTCACTTCGCTTGTAACTACGGGCATATTATTGATATGCCCTTTCGGTTCCACATTGGCAAAGTAGGTATTGGGAAATGCCAGAAAAATATGAAGGTGCTTTGAGTACGTTACATAAATAGCAAAGCCCAGAATACCGATGATATGAAACCACCACGCAAAGCGCTCAATAATTACGAGTGAAGAAGTATCCAGATTGGTAAAGAGCGGAATCAAATAAGAACTGAAAAACAAGGAGCCTGTGGCTACATAGTGATCACTCGCGGGTTTGTAAAATCTGGTCGGTCGCATTCATGGTCAGGATAGCCGACATTAAAATAATTTCAGTAACAAGAATCAGATTAGCATCCATTCGGGGCCAGCTGGTCATCTCGGCAGACCAGAAGCGGGGTATCTTCATTATATTTCTTCGGATCAGGAAAAAGACACAAGCCAGCAATACAGCCACGGCAAGAAATTCGAAGACATTCATCAAAACATTATAAAAGCCTCCCAGATATGGAGCAAAAATGCGATGCGTTCCCAGCAAACCATCAATGACAAACTCCAGCACTTCGAGGTTGATCACCAGAAAGCCTACATAGATAAAGAAGTGCAGAAAAGCGGGAATAAATCGCTTAAACATCTTCTTTTGGCCAAAAGCCACAAAAAGCATGTTGCTTAATCGTTGGGAAGGATGGTCTTTTATTTCGTTCTTCTTGCCCAGCTTTATGTTGGCCCGGATGCGCAACACTCGCTTTCGTATGAAATACGATGCCACGCCCAGCGTAATGACGAATAGAATTTGTTGCAGATAGTGCATGCGAGACAATGAATTTGACGGGAATTTAGTTTACGCCACCTTTTGAACCTATAATTTACATTCAAAACCTTAAAATTTCGAACTCTGTTTGCAGCAAAACTAAATTTCCATACTTTTGTGGCCCTGTTGGAAAGGACAGGTAGAAAGTGTCGGTGACGTAGCTCAGTTGGTAGAGCAAAGGACTGAAAATCCTTGTGTCGGGGGTTCAATTCCCTCCGTCACCACAGAAGACCCTCCCCTTAGGAGGGTTTTTTTATGACTTCTCGAGATTGTCAGAGCTATGCAATCACTTAAGATGCATCTGCTGTCCACGCGGCTTGAAAATTAAACCCTCCGGTTTCGCCATCGATATCAAGTATCTCACCGGCAAAGTATAAGGCGGGCACTTTTTTGCTTTCCATTGAATTGAGATCGATGTCGTTGAGTGAAACGCCTCCACAGGTTACGAATTCTTCTTTGAATGTAGTTTTGCCTTTAATGTGAAACGGGCAAGCAAACAACAATTCAATTAACCGATTGATCACTTTGTTGGATTGATCACTCCAGGTTCTTCCTTCTTCGGCTCCGGCTTTCAAACAAAGAAACTCCCATAATCTTTTGGGAAGGTTGAAAAGAGGATTACTGAGTACCTGCTTTTTGCTGTTTTCATTCTTCAACTTCATTAGTACGCTACGCACCTCCGTTTCGGGTTTGCCGGTCCAGTTTACCAATGCGGTGAATGTATAATGGACTTTGTGAAGATCTGCCGCAGCCCAGGCAGAGAGCTTAATAACGGCAGGACCACTGAGCCCCCAATGCGTGATGAGCACTGGCCCTCGTTGCGAAAGTTTTGATCCGGCAATTTTCACTTCTGCATCAGGAACAGCAACACCCATCAAGTCAGTGAACTCTTTCGAGGAATCATTGAAGGTAAACAAAGAGGGAATCGGTTGAACAATTTCATGACCCAGATCAGAAAGCCACTGGTAATTTTCAGGTTTGTTATAGCCACCGGCAGCAACCAGCACATGGGTTGATCTGTATTGCTGTTGATTGCAATGCACATGAAAAACTTTTTCAGTCTTTTCGATGCGGGTTACTTCCTGGCTGAGTTTGATTTCAATGTTTAATCGTTCTGCTTCTCGCAGAAAGCAATCAATAATGGTTTGAGAATTATCAGTGACCGGAAACATGCGGCCATCTTCTTCGGTTTTTAATTTCACGCCATGGTTTTCAAACCATATCACCGTGTCCTTAGCCTGAAACTTCTGAAATAAACTTTTCAATGCCCGCTGTCCGCGCGGATAATGCTTTGATAACGGAGTAGCCTCAAAACAATGATGCGTTACATTGCATCTCCCTCCACCCGATACCTTTACTTTCATTAAGAGTTTAGATGTCTTTTCAAGTATCAGGATTCTTAGTGAAGGCTTCATCATTGGCCGCATTGATAGCGCCAAAGAAACCAGCAGCACCGCCTCCAATCACAATCAAATCATATTTTTCAGAAAGTGATTGATTCATCTGTTGATAGCTTGTAAGAAATCAGATCACATCAATCTGCCCACGCAGCAGATCTTCAAAAGTATCGCGTCTGCGGATGAGTTTTGCTTCACCATCAATGACCAGAACCTCAGCAGGTCTGAAACGAGAGTTGTAGTTAGACGACATCGAATAGCCATAGGCTCCTGCATTTTTTATGGCCAGCAAATCGCCTTCCCTTACTTCATTCATTTTGCGGTCAGAGCCAAGTGTATCTGTTTCGCAAATGTTACCAACAACAGTATAGATTCTGGGCGAGCCCGTTGGATTGGTTACGTTCACGATTTCATGATAGGCATCGTACATCATTGGGCGTATCAAATGATTCAAGCCAGAATTCACGCCTACAAATGTTAATGAAGGGGTTGGTTTAACCACATTGGTTTTCACAAGCAAGTAGCCCGCTTCACTCACAATATATTTACCGGGTTCCACCCAGAGTTCCAGTTTGCGGCCGTAGCTCTGATAAAAATCAGTGAATGCCTTGCTCAACTTCAAGCCAAGATCATAGACATTGGTAACCATATCCCCCTCTTTGTAAGCCACCTTGAAGCCACCTCCAAAGTCGATGAATTTCAACGCAGGAAAATCACGTGCGATACCGAAAAGAATCTCCGCCATTTTAAGAAACACCTCCGTCTCGGTAATTTCCGAACCGGTGTGTATGTGCAACCCGTTAATTATAATATTATATTCATCAGCCAGCTGCATGATCTGGGGGAGCTGATACACTGAGATGCCAAACTTTGAATTGCCATGACCCGTAGAGATTTTATAATTACCACCAGCCATGATATGCGGATTGAGTCGAACACAACAGGGATACGTGTTTCCATATTTGCTACCAAACTTCTCCAGCACAGAAAGATTATCGAGATTAATATTCAAACCCAACTCTACACCTGCCACGATTTCATCAAAGCCAACACAATTCGGGGTGAACATGATTTCCTCCGGTGCAAACCCGGCACCCAATGCAAGATGAGCTTCCTGAATTGATACCACATCAACGCCTGCACCATACTTCTTCAGCAATTTTAAAACAGATATATTGGAAAGCGCCTTGGCCGCATATTTCACTTTCACATCGGTATCGCGGAAAGCACTTTTAATGTTTCTCAGTTGATGAACTATTTTTTCAGCATTATATACATATAGAGGCGTGCCAAACTGGTTGCAAATTTCAGTTACGTCCAGATCTTGTATGCGGTAGGTATTGTTTACTAATTCCATAAAATTTGAAAGCGCAAATATAGCGGTACATCTACTGCCATAGAGCAGATGGCCTGTTTTTTCTTTACTATCTTCGCGCCCATGAAACCTCCAGTCAATCATTTAAATCAAAAAGCAGACCTCGGACCGGAGCTTTAGTCTCGACTTACATTAATGATTACTGAAAAATGAAATTGTATTATAGAAAATCGGGGCATGGCAAACCATTGATTATACTGCATGGCCTGTTTGGCTCATCCGACAACTGGTTTTCGCTGGCTAAAGTATTCGCTGAGCATTTCACCGTGTATCTGGTAGATCAACGTAACCACGGTCAATCACCACAAAGTGACGACTTCGATTATAAATTACTGACAGAAGATCTTGCCACCTTTATCCAGGATCATCATCTTGAAAAACCACATATCATAGGTCACTCCATGGGCGGCAAAACTGCGATGAACTTTGCCGTAAAGTATCCCGATAAGCTGGATAAATTAATCGTTGTCGACATTGCCCCAAAACAATACCCCGTTCACCATGATCACATCCTGGAAGGACTTCATGCTATCGATTTGCAAACACTGACTTCACGTAATGAGGCAGACGCGATTTTGGGTAATCATATACCGGAGTCTGGTGTGCGTCAGTTTTTATTGAAAAATCTTTCGCGTACAACCGAAGGGAAGTTTGAGTGGAAGGTGAATATTCACGCCATCGATGAACACATTGAAGAGATCGGAGCTGGTATGCAATATGAAGGACAGTTTACAGGGTCTGCCCTTTTTATCAAAGGAGTACGATCCAATTATTATAAACCCGGGGATGAAGAAACTATCTTACAAATTTTTCCGTCTGCAGAATTTGTAACGCTTAATACTGGCCATTGGGTGCAGGCGGAAGACCCGAAAGCCTTTGCTGAGACAACACTTTCGTTTTTAAATTCATGATCGCAAAAGGAAAACTATATCTGATACCGAATGTGATCTCAGAGGAAACTCAATCATCCGTGATTCCCAGTCAGGTTAAAGAAATTCTCCCATCCATAAATCATTTCCTTGTTGAAGACATCCGCACTACACGAAGATATCTTAGCAGTTTAAAAATTTATCCATCAATAGAATCACTTCATTTTGAAGTCTTGAACAAAGAAACTCTGGAATCAGAATTATCTGACCTCATGAAACCAGTCAAAGAGGGTTTTCATATCGGAATAATTTCAGAATCAGGTTGTCCTGGTGTGGCTGACCCGGGTGCACTGGCTGTAAAATATGCACACGAAAACAATATTCAGGTAGTGCCATTGGTTGGCCCTTCTTCTCTTTTGCTTGCCTTGATGGCATCAGGACTCAATGGACAGCAATTTGCATTTCAAGGGTATCTGCCCATTGACGCTAAAGAGGCTGCGCAAAAAATAAAAGAGCTGGAACGTGAATCAAAAGCTAAAAATCAAACGCAGATTTTTATAGAAACTCCTTATCGGAATAACTCGGTGTTTGACCATCTGATAAAAAACCTACAATCCGGAACAAGACTAACGGTTGCATTCGATATGACTGGTCAACATGAGTTCATTCAAACGCTTGCTGTAAATCAATGGAGAAAGGGAAAAGAAAACTGGCCTAAAACACCCGCTGTTTTTCTATTCCTTGCCTGACCCTGTTAATTCACCACGTCAATCTCTTGTCATTTAATCTTAGTTATTATCTTTGCCCCCTTAAATTGAAAACCTAATCCAACTATGCCATACTTATTCACTTCTGAATCGGTTTCTGAAGGTCACCCTGATAAAGTTGCCGATCAAATTTCTGATGCTCTCATTGATTATTTCCTGGCCTATGATGCCAACTCAAAAGTGGCTTGCGAAACGCTGGTGACTACCGGACAGGTGGTGCTTGCCGGAGAAGTTAAATCCGAGGCTTACCTGGATGTACAGGATATCACCCGCGAAGTGATCAGGAAAATTGGCTACACAAAAAGCGAATACATGTTCGAAGCCAATAGCTGTGGTATCTTCTCAGCCATTCACGAACAATCAGCTGATATTAATCAAGGTGTTGAGCGTAAGAAAAAGGAAGATCAGGGAGCAGGCGACCAGGGTATGATGTTTGGTTATGCTACCAATGAAACGGATAATTATGATGCCGCTGCCGGTAGAGCTTGGCTCATATACTTTTAAGAGAGCTGGCTGCAATCCGAAAAGAAGGTAAAATAATGACGTACCTGCGTCCTGACGCAAAATCACAGGTAACCATTGAATACAGCGATGACAATAAGCCTCAGCGCATAGATGCCATCGTAATTTCAACCCAGCACGATGACTTCGCCAAAGATGCCATCATGTTGAAAAAAATCAAAGATGATGTGGTTAATATCCTGGTGCCACGCATAATGAAAAAACTCCCAAAACGCACTCAGAAACTTTTCAATAACGAAATAAAATATTTTGTTAACCCTACAGGCAAGTTTGTGATTGGTGGACCGCACGGAGATACCGGCCTGACCGGAAGAAAAATTATCGTTGATACCTATGGCGGAAAAGGTGCTCACGGTGGTGGTGCATTCTCAGGTAAAGATCCTTCAAAGGTAGATCGCTCAGCTGCTTACGCTACCCGGCATATTGCCAAGAATATGGTGGCAGCCGGATTATGTGATGAAGTATTGGTACAGGTCGCATACGCAATCGGTGTCGCACGACCTGTGGGATTGTATGTGAACACCTACGGCACCTCTAAAGTAAGCATCTCTGATGGTGAGGTTGCGAAGAAGATCGAAAAACTCTTCGATATGCGTCCTTATTTTATTGAGGAACGTTTCAAGCTCCGTACTCCTATCTATTCAGAAACTGCGGCCTATGGTCATATGGGCCGGGAATCCAAAATCGTGGAGAAGACATTCAATAAAGGAAAAAAGAATGAATTGAAAGTTAAAGGTGGAGTTATTCCCCTGGGAGAAGCTCGATCAGGTAGATGCTATCAGGAAGGCGTTTAAGCTTAGCTAATGTTAAAAAGGGCTCCTCACCGGAGCCCTTTTTATTTCTATCCTCTCCCGTTGGTTTGCTTGGTTTTAAACTTTTGAAGTTGTGCTTTCAGCGCTTCGGTAGCTAAATCTGCGGCTGCTTCAAATGATTTAGCCTGTTCTTTGGCAAAGAAATTCTGACCTGGGGCATTCAGTTTAATCTCTACGGTTTTATTCTCTACTCCTTCATTGTTGAGGCGAAGAAAAACTTCCCCATCCACCATCCGGTCATAAAAGGTTTCCAGTTTATCAACCTTTTTCTGAATGAAGTCGATGAGTTTTTGATCTGCATCAAAATGAATGGAGTGAACTTGCAGTTTCATAAAAAATAATTTAAAAGTTTAACATAGATTTAATCCGGCTATTTTCAGACCGACCGGCCAGGTCTGTGGGTACGTTTGTTTCAGAGGTAAATTTATCAAGTTCTTCTCTGTTCATGCTTTTGGATGTGCCTGGTCAAATACTTTTTTTAGTTTCTCCATTGAATTATGGGTATATACCTGCGTGGCTGCAAGACTACTGTGACCGAGCAAATCCTTCACTGCATTTATCTCTGCCCCTTTATTTAGCAAGTGTGTTGCATAGGTGTGCCTTAATACATGAGGGCTCTTTTTCTCTACGGAAGTAAATAACTTCATATACTTTTTTACTATACGGTTCACCATCATAGGATATAAAGGTTCGCCTGTATCAGTAACCAGCAAATAGGGGTGATCTTTTTTTTCCACTTCTTTATTCCTTAGCCTGATGTAATCCTTTATCAGTATAACGAGACTGCGTAGAAAATGGTATTACACGTTCCTTATTTCTTTTACCCAGCACACGCACGGTACGGCCTCCGAGATTAATATCACTTTCCTTCAATGCGATGAGTTCGGCAAGACGCATGCCGGTACCATAAAAGAGTTCTAAAATCAGTTTGTCACGCTGGCCTTTATGTCCTTCAGGAAATTCTACGTTGTCCAGCAGCTTTACTGAGTCTTGTTCATTGACGAAGTGAGGAAGTTTCTTTTTTGTCTTAAGAATTTTGATTTTCATCATCGGATCACTGCTGATGATTTCCTGACGCATAAGAAATTTATAATACGAACGCAGGCAGGCAATTTTCCGGTTGATGGATCGGGTATCCAGTTTTGCCTCCACAAGACTTACAATCCAGGAGCGCACCAATCCATAACTGGCTTCCTGCGAAAGAGTGCCTTCAAATTCTTTCTTTAAATACCCTTCAAATTGATTAAGGTCTGTCTGGTAGGAAATAACCGTTTTAGGGCTGTACCTTTTTTCGAATTGTATGTAATTTATAAATGACTCAACCATCAGTAACTATCCCACGGCCTGTTGTGTCGTCCTAATGTAAAAAAAAATCCTCCAGGGAAAAAGTCCCTGAAGGATAGTATATCTATTAATTGACTATAAATTAATAATTCTCTGAAGCGTATTGCTTCTGACGATAGGCTGCTTTAATAACCTGGCCTCTTCTTCTCACAGAAGGTTTGGTGAATGATGTCCTTTCGCGTAATTGTTTCAATACGCCTGTCTTCTCAAACTTCTTTTTGAAGCGTTTAAGCGCCTTATCGATCGATTCGTTTTCTTTAATGTTAATAATCAGCATCTTTTTAACTATTAGGGCTGCAAATATAGCAGTCTTAGATTCAATTTCGCAAGCCTTACTTTAAAATAGAGCGTGAAATTACCAGTTTTTGAATTTCCGAGGTGCCTTCCCCAATGGTGCATAATTTAGCGTCCCGATAGTATTTTTCTGCCGGGTAATCCTTCGTATAACCATATCCTCCAAATATCTGGACACCTTCAGTGGCTATTTCCACAGCGATTTCTGAGGCATAAAGTTTGGCCATGGCCGATTCCTTATTAACACTTTTTCCCTTGTTTTTAAGATCTGCAGCACGGTAGGTAAGTAATGAAGCGGCCTCAATTTTTGTTGCCATCTCCGCCAGTTTAAAGGAAATACCCTGAAATGCAGAGATCGGCTGATTGAACTGGTGCCGCTCTTTGGAATACTTGAGTGCTGCTTCAAATGCCCCCATCGCTATGCCTAAACTTAATGCAGCAATTGAAATTCGTCCACCATCCAGCACCTTTAAAGACTGAACAAACCCATCGCCTTCATTACCCATCATCTGACTTTTATGAATACGGCAATCTGTAAAAATGAGTTCCGCTGTTTCAGAGGCCCTCATCCCCAGCTTATTTTCTTTTTTACCAGCACTAAAACCAGGCGTTCCTTTCTCTATTATAAATGCAGTCATGCCGTGTGAATCGCCAACTTCACCGGTTCTAACAATAACAACGGCAACATCGCCAGACTTTCCATGTGTAATAAAATTCTTGGCTCCATTGATAACATAATAATCCCCATCTTTAATGGCCACGGTTCGCATATTACCTGCATCTGATCCTGTATTGGGCTCTGTTAAACCCCACGCACCAATCCATTCAGCTGTAGCGAGCTTAGGCAGATATCTTTGTTTTTGCTCTTCATTGGCAAATTGAAGAATATGGCCGGTGCACAATGAATTGTGCGCTGCCATCGACAACCCAATTGAACCATCAATTTTTGACAGTTCTGAAATAGCCGTAACATATTCCATGTATCCAAAACCTGACCCTCCATATTCATGAGGAACCAATACACCCATCAAACCAAGCTCACCTAATTTACGAAACAGTGGTAATGGAAACTCCTGTTTCTCGTCCCATTCCATCATAAAAGGCTTTATTTCCCGGGCACCAAAATCACGCACCATCTGGGCAATCATTTTTTGATTTTCAGTTACCTCAAAATCCAGCACATCTTCTGTCATCATGATGATCAATATTATTAATTGGAAGGCAAAGGTAAAGAAATAAACCAAACGATTGTTAGGGACAATCGATTTCCTATTAAATTAAGTTACTAAATCGCATTAAATCGTTATTAAGGTTATTTTTGCAACCAAATTTTTAATCTCTAATTATGAAAATTGCTGTAGTTGGAACTGGCTATGTAGGATTGGTTACCGGTACTTGTTTTGCGGAAACAGGTAATACTGTAACATGCATTGATATCGATGCGGAAAAGGTAAATAAGCTCAAAAATGGTAAAATAACCATCTATGAACCCGGTCTGGAACTTCTTTTTGAGCGCAACCTTAAACAGGGAAGACTTTTCTTCACAACAAACCTTGCAGAAGGCATTAAAGACGCAAAAATTATTTTTCTCGCTCTTACCTACACCTCCAGGAGAAGACGGATCAGCCGACCTTAAATATATTCTTGGTGTAGCAAGCGATCTCGGTCCATTGCTAAATCAATATACTGTAATTGTTGATAAAAGTACGGTACCGGTAGGTACGGCCGACAAAGTAAGAGAAAGAATAGCAGCCAATTGTTCGGTTGAATTTGATGTGGTCTCAAACCCTGAGTTTTTAAGAGAAGGTGTTGCCGTAGAAGATTTCATGAAGCCTGAGCGTGTGGTAATAGGTACGACAGTCTGACAAAGCCAAAAAAATTATGGAAGCATTATATGCACCCTTTGTGCGACAGGGTAATCCATTGGTATTTATGGACGAACGTTCTGCAGAATTAACCAAGTATGCAGCCAACTCATTCCTCGCCACCAAGATTTCTTTCATGAATGAAATTGCCAATCTATGCGAATTGTTAGGTGCTGATGTAGACTCCGTGCGCAAAGGAATAGGAACAGACAGCCGCATTGGAAAAAGATTTCTTATTCCCTGGCATTGGTTATGGTGGAAGTTGCTTCCCAAAAGATGTGCAGGCACTTTCAAAATCTTCGGCTGACGTAAATTACAACTTCAGAATACTGAAGGCCGTGATGGAAGTAAATACTGATCAGAAAACCATACTAATTCCTCGCATCAAGGATTATTATCGGGAGATTTAAAAGGTAAAACTATTCGCCATGTGGGGTCTTTCTTTCAAACCTCACACAGATGATATACGCGAAGCACCTGCTCTATATAATATTGAAGAGTTGATTAATGCGGGCGCCATCGTAAAGGCTCATGATCCGGAATCAATGACCAATGTTAAGGGAATTCTGGGCGACAAAATTCAGTTTTGCGAAAGCCCCTATGAAGCTGCCCAAGGTGCTGATGCCATATTTATTGCTACTGAATGGCCTGAGTTCCGCACACCTGACTTCGAAAAATTAACTTCTGTTTTGAAAAGCAAAGTAATTTTTGATGGGCGTAATCTTATACGATCTTGCCTCAGATGAAGGACCTTGGTTACACCTATTTCAGTATTGGAAGAGAAACCATTTATGGATAAGAAAAGAGTATTAATTACAGGAGGTGCCGGATTTCTTGGTTCTCATCTTTGTGATCGGTTTATTAAAGAAGGGTATCCATGTGATCGCAATGGACAACCTTATAACGGGTGACCTGAGAAACATAGAACATCTCTTCAAACTGGAGAATTTTGAATTTTATCATCACGATGTAAGCAAGTTTGTGCATGTGGCCGGGAGAACTTCATTACATTTTACACTTTGCATCACCGGCAAGTCCGATCGATTATCTAAAGATCCCCATTCAAACGCTGAAGGTGGGATCATTAGGCACTCATAATCTCTTAGGTCTTGCAAAAGATAAAAAGGCACGGATAATAATCGCCTCAACATCAGAAGTATATGGTGATCCTACCGTGCACCCTCAGCCAGAGGAATATTACGGAAATGTAAATACCGTAGGGCCGCGTGGTGTATATGACGAAGCCAAGCGATTTCAGGAAGCAATCACGATGGCATATCATACCTTTCACGGACTTCGAAACCCGTATTGTCCGGATCTTCAATACATACGGTCCTCGTATGCGCCTGAATGACGGGCGTGTGTTGCCTGCATTTATCGGTCAGGCGTTGCGTGGTGAAGATCTCACTGTGTTTGGCGATGGATCTCAGACCCGGTCATTCTGTTATGTAGATGATCTGGTGGAAGGTATTTACCGCTTGCTATTGTCTGACTATGCCCAACCCATGAACATTGGCAATCCAAGCGAAATAACCATTAGCGAATTTGCTGAGGAAATTGTGAAACTCACCGGCACCAGGCAGAAGGTTGTTTACAGGGATCTTCCCAAAGATGATCCTAAACAACGCCAGCCAGACATTACAAAAGCAAGGAAATTACTCGGATGGGAGCCGAAAGTATCACGGGCTGAAGGACTTAAAATCACATACGAATACTTTAAATCATTACCTCAGGAAGTACTCTATCAACGAGATCATAAAAGCTTTGATAGCTACATGCATTGACATTAAGGTTGTTCGAAATAGATCACATGTAATAATGTAGCTCCAACAGCTTTCAGGGTTTCTTTACTGATAAGAGACAAGTTGTCCTGCTGCGTGTGGTGATATTCACCAAAAAAACCTATTCCGGCCTGATATTGCACAATGTTAATCATCGGAATTCTGGCAAGTTGATTTACATACACATGATCATCCGTAATAGCGGGTACATTCTGCTTTACGAAATAATCTGAATACCCGATCTGCTTTGCCATTGACCATACCTTTTCGACAATTTTAGGTGCATATTCCATAGAAACACCTTCACGAAAGAATTGCGCACGCCTGGCTCCAACCATATCCAGCAATATTCCATAAGAAGCTGAATAGTTCTTACGATGCTTGTTTACAGACCAATGTTGAGACCCAAGACACCACCAGGAATCGAGACCTTTGGGGGTTGAATTTATTCCCTGATATCCCTCTTGTTCGCCCCAGTCTTCACCATCAAATAAAATAATATCAACACCCACTTCAGGAGGATCTTCCGTCTGACTCAATGCGCGTGCTATCTCCAGTAAAACGCCAACTCCACTGGCTCCATCATTGGCTCCATCAAACATTGCCTCCTTATTTTGTTTATCCTTGTCTGCAAATGGTCGCGTATCCCAATGGGCAGCAAGCAAGATTCTTTTTGCTGCAGCCGGGTAAAAGCTGGCAATGAGATTCCTGAGTTTCAGTTTTTGATTATCAAAAGTTAAGGCATCAAATTCCTGTACGGTTACCGTTGCACCATACTTTTGAAATTGACTTACCAGGTAATCACCCGCTTCACGATGCGGGTTGCTGTTGGGTATACGTGGCCCAAAACTGATCTGCTTTTCAATAAAAAAGTAAGCCGAATCGGCATTAAAATCAGGCACATCAACTTGAATCTGTTGCTCCGTTACTTTCTCCTTTTCAACAGTACATGAAATGAAAACCGATGGCAAAAATATTAGCGTCAATCGCAATAACGTAAGGCGCCAGGTATCATTCATAAAATCCAATTAACGCAATAATTTGCTATAAAGTAAAAATCAATTATCTTTGCAGCACTTCTTGTAAAAAATCAAAAGAGGGGACCTAAAAGTCCCCTCTTTGTTTATAGAAAATTGATGGATGTAGTTGAAAAAATCAAGGAACTGGCCCAATCTCACCTGAAAGACCATGGTCATTTTGTGGTGGATGTGATTTTGAGCAAACATAAGCCTTATAAGGTTACGGTAATCCTTGATGGTGACCAAGGGATAACTATTGACGACTGCTCATTAATGAGCCGTGCCCTATCGGAAGAACTGGATACCATCGATTTGATCAGGGACAATTATACACTTGAAGTAGGTACCCCCGGCCTGGATCAACCGCTGAAATTAAAAAGGCAGTATGCCCGGAATGTGGGGCGGAGTTTGAAAGTACATCAGAAAGATAAAAGCATTGCACAGGGCCTATTGATAGAAACTGCTGATGACAAAATCGTGATGGAAATTGAAGTAATGGAAAAAGGGAAGAAAAAAGAATATATCAAGACAGAAATACCTTTTAGTGAAATAGAAAAAGCATTTGTAATGGTTTCTTTTAAATAGTGACAGCTATGGATACATCGACACTTATTGAATCGTTTGCCGATTTTGCCAAACAAAAAAACATCGACCGGCCTACCATGATCCGTATTCTGGAAGACGTGTTCCGCAACATGATCAGGAAAAAGTATATCGAAGATGACAACTTCGATATCATTGTTAATGCAGACAAGGGTGACCTTGAAATCTGGCGTTTCCGGGAAATCGTAGATGATGACTCTGAAGATATCTGGGATCATGATAAAATCAGCTTAACGGAAGCACAAAAAATCGAAAGTGATTTTGAAGTAGGCGAAGAAGTTGCCGAACAGATTTATCTGGAAGATTTTGGCCGCAGGGCTGTAACTACTGCACGCCAGACTTTGATTCAAAAGGTAAAGGATCTCGAAAAAGATATCCTATATCAAAAGTACAAAGACATAGTAGGAGAAATCATTGCAGGAGAAGTATACCAGGTGTTAAGCCGCGAAGTACTATTGACCGATTCTGAAGGAAATGAAATTTCAATTCCGCGCAGTGAGCAGATTCCCAAGGACCGCTACCGCAAAGGTGAAAATGTGAAAGCTGTGGTTCATAAAGTGGATATGGTGAATGGAAGCCCCAAGATTATTTTGTCACGCACTTCACCAGTATTTCTTGAACGTTTATTTGAGCAGGAGGTGCCTGAAGTATATGATGGATTGATCACCATCAAAAAAGTAGTACGTGAACCGGGTGAAAGAGCAAAGGTTGCTGTTGAGTCATATGATGATCGCATCGATCCTGTTGGCGCTTGTGTCGGCATGAAAGGTTCACGCATTCATGCCGTTGTGCGTGAGTTGCAAAATGAAAATATAGACGTAATCAATTACACCGAAAACCTTGAACTTTACATTCAGCGGGCATTGAGCCCTGCAAAAATAGTAAGTATCAAGATCGACAAAGAAAATAGCCGTGTGGCCGTTTATTTAAAGCCTGATCAGGTTTCACTGGCTATAGGAAAAGGTGGCTTGAACATTAAACTTGCCAGCCGACTGGTAGGAATGGAAATAGATGTGTTTAGGGAAACTGATGAATTGCAGGAAGAGGATGTAGATCTGGATGAATTCAGTGATGAAATTGAAAGCTGGGTAATCGATGAATTAAAACGCATCGGACTTGATACAGCAAGAAGTGTATTGAATCTTAACAAAGAAGAACTGGTTCGGAGAACTGATCTTGAAGAAGAAACCGTTGACGGAATCCTTAATGTTTTAAAGAAGGAGTTTGAATAAGGTTAACGGTAATAAAATCGGGTAAAATAATTTAAATAGCGATATTTGGGCATGGCAGAAGAAAAGTTGATACGGTTAGGACAAGCATCTCGCAAACTCAATGTGGGCCATAATACCATTCTGGATTTTTTGGCTAAAAAAGGGTTTAATGTAGATAATAACCCCAACGCAAAACTTACACCGGAGCAATTTGCCATGCTTTCGAAGGAGTTTGCCTCTTCGGCTTCAGAAAAGGCAGAAGCATCAGGGTTAACCATTGGTGTGAAGCATATTGAAATTGCTCCATCCAAGCCAGAACCTGAGGTACACCGCAAAAAGACTGAAGAAGAAGAGAGTGTTCTCATAAAAAATCTTGGTTCAAAAGAAATATTAAAAGCAAAAGAAGAACCCAGACCTGAAAAGGTAGAACTGGAAAAGCCAAAGCTTGAAGGCTTCAAGGTTTTGGGTAAGATTGATCTTGATAAAGACAAGGAAAAGAAAAAAGTCAAGGAAAAGGAAGTTGAACCTGAGGTAAAAGCCGAGGTAAAAACTGAAATCAATCCTGTTGAACCTGTTCAAATCATTGAACCAGCACCTGTAGAGGTAAAGCCCGTGATTATCGCTGAGCCTATAGCAGAAAAGCCACCTGTTGTTGAGCAGGAGCTTGAGTTGATCAAGGCAAGGGCAGGCAGATTACAAGGCCTGAAAGTGGTAGACAGAATAGAGTTACCCGTTGAAAAGAAAAAAGAGCAACCGGTAGCCTCTTCAGATTTAAGTAAAGCCGCAGCTCAGAAAAGACCACGCAAACGTCTTCCAAGTTTTAATGACCAAAAAGGCCCGGGTGGCCCAAGACCTACTCAGGGCCCGGGTGGCGGAACAGGTGGTCCTCATCGTGGTCCGCAAAAACCATTTCCTCCCCGTCAGCCCAAGGCAGAACCAACTGATAAGGAAATACAGGATCAGATACGCGCTACGTTAGCCAAACTAAGTGGCGGACAGAAAAAAACAACGGGCGCCAAATACAGAAAAGAAAAACGTCAGGCTATTTCTGAAGCTGAAGAAGAACGCTTGTTACAAGAGCAGGAGTCATCCAAAACATTGAAGGTAACTGAGTTCATTTCCGCTAACGATCTGGCGTCCATGATGAACGTATCAGTAAATGACGTTATCTCTACCTGTATGGGTTTAGGAATGTTCGTCTCTATCAATCAACGTCTGGATGCAGAAGCGATTACCGTAATTGCTGATGAATTTGGTTATGATGTGCAATTCACATCTTCCACCGAGGAAGAAGAACTTCAGGAGCAGGAAGAAGAAGCCGTAGAAGATTTGAAGGAACGCGCTCCCATTGTAACCATCATGGGACACGTGGATCACGGTAAAACTTCCTTGCTGGATTATATCCGCCATACAAAAGTTACAGCTTCTGAGGCTGGTGGAATCACTCAGCACATTGGTGCGTACTCAGTAACCACCAAAGGAGGTAATAAGATTGCCTTCCTGGATACTCCCGGTCACGAAGCCTTTACAGCAATGCGTGCACGTGGTGCAAAGCTGACAGATATTGCAATCATTGTAGTGGCTGCCGATGATGATGTAATGCCTCAGACAAAAGAAGCAATCAATCATGCCCAGGTGGCTGGTGTGCCTATCATTATTGCCATCAATAAAATAGATAAGCCAGGCGCCAATCTTGAAAAAGTAAAAGATTCACTTTCGAAGATTAACATCCTGGTTGAAGACTGGGGAGGAAAATATCAGTGCCAGGCAATTTCAGCAAAGACAGGTCAGGGTATTGATGATCTTCTTGAAAAAGTATTGCTGGAATCAGAAATTCTGAATCTCAAGGCGAATCCTGATAAACAAGCCGTTGGTTCAATCATTGAAGCTTCACTGGATAAAGGTCGCGGTTATGTTACCACATTGATGGTGCAGGCCGGAACATTGAAAGTGGGCGATGTAATGGTGGCCGGTTCAAACCATGGCCGTGTAAAAGCCATGTTTGACGATACGGGTAAAAAAGTTAATGCCGCAGGTCCATCAACTCCTGTACAGGTCCTTGGCCTGGATGGGGCACCACAGGCTGGTGAGAAATTCCAGGTGATGGAAACAGACCGTGAAGCGAGAGAACTTGCCAACAAGCGTGGTCAGATTATACGTGAACAAAGTATTCGCACCAAGAAACATATTACACTGGACGAAATAGGAAGACGTCTGGCCATTGGTTCATTCAAGCAGCTTAACGTGATCGTGAAAGGTGACGTAGACGGATCAGTAGAAGCCTTGTCGGATTCATTGCTGAAGTTGTCTACAGAAAAAGTAGCCGTAAGCATTATTCATAAGGCAGTGGGTCAGATTTCAGAGTCGGATGTGTTGCTTGCCTCAGCTTCGGATGCAATCATCCTTGGGTTTCAGGTGAGACCTTCGGTGGCTGCCAGAAGAATTGCCGATAATGAAGAAATCGAAATCAGATTATATTCCATCATCTACGATGCGATCAATGAGATCAAGGCTGCCATGGAAGGTATGCTTGAGAAGGAGATGGAAGAGGTGATTGTTGGTAATGCTGAAGTTCGCGAAGTATTCAAGATCTCAAAGATCGGAACCGTAGCAGGATGTATGGTAACCGATGGTTACATCAAGCGTAGCAATCCGATCCGGTTGATCCGTCAGGGTATCGTAGTTTATTCTGGTGAGATGACAGCACTGAAACGATTCAAAGACGATGCGGCTGAAGTAAGATCTGGTTTTGATTGCGGTATGAGCATTAAAAACCTCAACGATATTGAGGTAGGTGATGTGATTGAAAGCTATGAAAACCGCGAGGTAAAGAAAGTCTGATCAACAAAAGTTGTAAATCAATAATAAAAACCCGGTCAATATTGACCGGGTTTTTTGTTGCTTCAAATGGAAGGATAGCCTATCCGATTAATGGGGCAAATGTTTTTTCACAGATAACCCGGTCTTTGATATGTGCTTCAAGGCCCGTCATGGTATGCGGTGTTTTTTCCTCCACACATTGTTCAATTACTATGTGCGGAAAGACATTCATCGCCTTAAGTTCGCTTACCAGACGAGGATAATCTATATCACCCTCACCGAAAGTTTCAGTCCATATGCCATTTAATGATTGCCGGACATGCAATTCAACAACTCTTTTACCATACAACTTTAAAACATCAAAGACGGCTACTTGCGAATCAACCGAACCACGAAATACCCAATGTACATCGAAGCAGAAAGAAACATTTTCTGGGCTTGTGTTTAGCATAACGTGATGAAACTCCCTGGCGCCAGCTAAAAACTCGGGGGCGTGCGTATGATAGGCCAGTGTTATTCCCTTTTTCCTCAAGGCAATTCCTAATCTTTCCATAGCAGCCGCCTGTGTAATCAATTGGTCATCGGTTTTTAATTCATCTCCGCCCCATTGAATTGGGCTCGGGTTGGTGACAATAATTCTGGTTCCAAACCTTTGAACTTCATCTGCAATAGCCAGTACGTTTTCGATTGATTTCCCGACCTCTTCCTTAACATGCATCACACTATTTACGTAGACGGATGGCATAGAAATCTGGTATTTCTTCAGCACGGGTATTAATGCAACAGCTTGTTCAGCATTATCCAATGCAGGTTCGTACGCCTTTATACCTGTCTTTGAAAACTCGGCTATGCAGGCATTCATATCTTCCCCCCAGTTTTTATTCACTCGTTGATAAAATGTAATCCAGTTATATGAATTACAGGAAATTGGAAATCTAAAGGCAACCGGATTATCTGCCAACGCAATTTGACTTAGAAAAGATAAGGAGGTAAATCCCGCTATAGAATGGATAAACTGTCTTCTGTTTGCTTTCATGCTTTAGTCCCTTGGTTAATTGAAATTAATTAATGATTTGCCAACCAGCTTAGCATAAAAAAAGCCTGATCGGGTTGCGATCGGGCTTTCTTTTTGAAATCAGTTCTTACTATTTATTAAAAGCATCCTGCACACTGGGGGCGTTCTCCGATCCTGCTGCGGCTTCAAATCCTTTGCGTGGCGTGAAATCCTCATCACCACCAAACATGCCCAAGGCCATCTTCTTAAAGAACCCTCTTACATAAGAGTTGTATTCTTTGATCGTCTCATTATAACGCTGGCGTGCCACATTGATACGATTTTCTGTTCCTTCCAATTGAGACTGTAACTCCTGAAAGTTCTCAGTTGAACGTATCTGTGGATAGGCTTCAAATGCCAGGTTGATGGCCGTATTTATTTTTCTTCCGGCAATATCCAGATCCTCCGGAGTTTTTGCTCCCACGATACCTGCCCTGGCCTCTGTTACAGCCGTTAAAATTCCTCTTTCGTTTTCTGCAGCCTCTTTTACGGTAGCCACCAGGTTAGGAATCAGGTCTGCCCTTCTCTGGTAAGTAGCCTGTACGTTACTGAATGCCTCGTTTACATTCTCCTGAGATCTGACTGCATTGTCATACACGCCAGTTCCCCACATGAAAAACCCGCCTACGAAAACCACGATGATTCCGATAATTGCTAAAGTTGCTATTAACCCTTTGCTCATAATTTCTGTTTTTTTATTAAGTGGCAAAATTAAGGATTTATGTTGAAATCATTTTTAACCTGTTTATTACTAATTATTGCATTGCTAACAGGCTGCAAAATCGACCGGGACAAAAAAGTAGACCGCTCTATGTTTCAGTTTAAAACTGCTGATGATTCGGAACTGTTTTTCAGAAACGTGCGCCAGATTTATTACGACCGCACAAGTCCCGATGGCAGGTGGCAGGCTTACCGGTTTAGTGATCGCTATCTCGGAAACGACAGACCAATGATCTTGCCCGTGATCGTCATTAACTGGCTCAAGGATGAAGCCTATCTGTTGATTGATACCAATGAAATCCTGAGCGAAGAAGACTTTCTGGAAGTGATCATCACAGATTCTGTTACTTCAAAATCTGATACGCTCACATTGAACCAGCGTGGCCGCGAACGTATGCTTGAGTTTGGGAGCCAGCTTTATGAAGCCATTCAGGCCAATCAGCAGATAGTGGTTAGAAGCAAAGGAGAATTTCATCCTGTCCTCAATAATGATATTGACCGTGAAACATTCCGCGTAACCATGAGTGATTACTACAGGCTCACCCGTGTGTTTTAATCTATTCAATACTCAGTATTCCACAAGGAAGAACTTTCAGTCAAGCCAGCGTTTCATATAATCTCCTCTTGGATCATATTTCTTCACCTGACTTTCAATACTAAAGTAACGATCCTGGCGCGGGTCATTGCCAACGCCTGCCACATACGCCCATTGAGCCAGTTGCTGCACGGATCATAGTCGGTTAATTTACTTTCAAACCATGCAGCACCGAACGCCCAGTTTATTCCCAGGTCTTTCGTAAGATAACTGGCCACATTCTGGCGGCCGTGATTTGACATGTAACCTGTGTAAAAGCTCCTTCATATTGGCATCAACAAACCTTACACCGGTTTCGCCTCGTCTCCATTTTTCAAAGACTTCACTAACACTTCCAAGGAACCACTTTATTTCTGATTCCACTTTCGTGGAAAATTCTTGTTCCATATTTTTTTGCAACAAACCGAAAGTAATCACGCCACAGCAACTCAAAAATCAACCAGTAGGTTGAGTCGTTTTTCAACCTCTCAGCCTCATACTTTTTTACCTCATGATAAACTGACTTTGATGAAATGCATCCATGCGCAAGTGCCGGAGAAAGTTTTGAAGCATAGTCGATTCCAATAAGTCCGTTGCGTGTAACTTTATAGTGCTGAAGCAAATCCTTTTTCCATACATATTCATCAATGTCCACCACGCATCGTCTTCACCGCCACGGTAATCAATCACGAATCGGTCATCCCCGGCAATTTGAGTTAACACCAGTTCTTCCATTGCCGGAATCAAACCAAGATCTATTTCGGGCAAAGGTTTAGTTTCAGGGATAGGGCATGCAGCACGCACGTACTACTGACTCTCTTTGCACTTCTTGCCGAAATTGGGTGAACGTATCAGGTAGTTGTTGTCTGGGCCACGGAATATCTTCATAATAGATCATGGTGGACGTCCAGTATTGCTTCAACGATACACTCAATGGATTAAGCCCACGCTCGATCTTGTCCATTATGGTAAATTCATCGTAAGTAACTTCCCGGGCTATGCAGACTGAAGAAACTTGATAATCTGATGCAATTTTATTGATAATAAACTCAGGTTCACCAATCCTCACAACCAGATCTGATCTGTGACTGGTGAGATTTCGATTCAGGGCGGGCATTGACTCGATCAGAAACTGAACACGGAATGAACCTACCCTGTTGAAGCCTACGGATGAGGCTGAAATTGCCTCGGATCGAAAATAAATACGGGAATTACAAAGTCGACATCCTGTCAAGCAGGGTACCAGGTTTCATTATCAGCAAATCTGAAGTCGCTTTTAAACCAGACCAAAATATTTTTGGCTTTTGACACAAGATACTAACCCGGGTCGGATAGTTTTAAAATAAAAGGGAAGAAACTAAAGCAGTTTCTTCCCCTCAACTTAACGCCTGACTAAATTCAAGAAACCAGACTTCTCTCCATCAAAAACTCAGCAATCTGCACGGCATTGGTGGCTGCACCTTTGCGAAGATTGTCAGATACAATCCACATGTTTAATGTATTCGGTTGCGACTCATCCCTTCGTAAGCGACCCACAAATACTTCATCTTTTCCCTGAGAATTGATTGGCATGGGATAAACGTTATTTTTAACATCATCCTGAACGATCACCCCGGGAGTGTTTTCAAGAATCTGACGTATTTCCTTCAGGTCAAAATCTTTTTCAAATTCTACGTTCACTGCTTCAGAGTGACCTCCAACGGTAGGTATCCGTACCGTAGTTGCTGTTACACCGATCGACTGGTCGTTCAGGATTTTCCTGGTTTCATTAACCATTTTCATTTCTTCCTTGGTGTAGCCATTATCCAGAAATGAATCAATATGTGGTAAGGCATTCATGTCAATCTTGTGCGGATACACCTTCATGCCATTGGTGATTCCCTGTCGTTCTTCCATCATCTGCTGCACGGCATCTTTACCAGTTCCTGTTACCGACTGATAGGTTGAAACGATAATGCGTTTGATTTTATATTTATCATGCAAAGGTGCGAGTGCCATCACCATCTGAATAGTAGAACAATTCGGATTGGCAATAATCAGGTCTTGGCTCGTAAGTTCCTTCCCATTGATTTCAGGTACGATAAGCTTTTTGGAAGGATCCATTCGCCATGCAGATGAGTTGTCGATTACAACCGTTCCCTTCTCTGCAAAGCGGGGTGCCCACTCCAGTGATGTGCCACCACCGGCTGAAAAGATGGCTACGTCAGGAGCAATTGCTACGGCATCATCCATACCGATAATTGTATATTCCTTACCCTTAAACTTTATCTTCTGCCCTACCGATTTGGCAGAGGCAACTAAATACAATTCATCAAACTCAACGTTGCGCTCTTCGAGCACTTTCAGAATCTCCTGACCTACCAGGCCGGTTGCACCTACTACAGCTAGTTTCATTTTTATTTTTTAATTTAAGAGGTGCAAAAATACTTTATTGATTTCACTCAATGAAAAAAATACTCATCATAGTATCATTGATTTCTTCTGCATACGTTTGCTATGCTCAGGTGTCTGATGATTTTGCCGATGGAGAATATGCAAACAACCCAACATGGACACCCGATGACGCTAACAACTGGACGGTAGTCAATGGACAGCTAAGGTCAAATTCTTCTTTTGCAAATTCATCATTTTTCATAACCACTCCTTCCGCGAAAGCCGTTGATGCACAATGGAGTTTTTTTATACAACTTCAATTCAATACTTCAAGTGCCAACTTTGTGGATGTTTACCTGATGTCAGAGCAAGCCAACCTGTTGAGCCCAGCCAACAACGGTTACTTTGTTCGCATTGGAGGAACATCCGATGAAATCAGTTTGTATAAAATGACAGCTGGAGTTGCAACTCTTCTCATCAACGGAACCGATGGCATTACCAATCGCACAAATAATCCGCTACGCATAAGGGTGATTCGCGATGCAAACAACAACTGGTCACTTGAGCGTGATGCGTCAGGTGAAACCAATTATATTCTTGAAGGAACAGTAATCGATAATTCCTTTTCAACCAGCAATTTTTCTGGCATTCGCATTCAGCAGTCAACCTCCACATTTTTCAACAGACATTTTTTTGATGACTTCTATGCGGGTGACATCGTTGTTGAATCCGATCCTCCTGTTTTGAGTTCTATTCAGGTTTTATCAAATACTCAATTATCATTGCTATTCAATGAGCCGCTAAACAGCACCTCTGCACAAACTACTTCTCACTTCATCGCATCCGATAATATCGGCAATCCATCGCTGGCCGAACTTCAAAGTGATAAAAAAACAGTGCTGCTTACTTTTTCGAAACCCTTTACCAATGGCATTACTCATCTGCTTAGCGTTACAAATGTTAAGGATCTTGTTGATAATACGATCGTGCCAGTAAGTCAATCGTTTTTATACTTTCAACCAATGCCCATAAACACCAAAGATGTTATCATAGCAGAAATCCTGGCTGATCCTGGTCCCAGGGTTGACCTGCCTGAGGCAGAATTCATTGAGCTATATAATCGCAGCGAAAACCCGATAGATTTGAGTGGCTGGACATTTTCGGATGGAAGTTCTGTTGCCACTTTTCCTCCTAAAGTAATTCTGCCCGGCCAATACCTGGTTATCTGTGCCAATGCAAATGCTTCCTTATTCTCCTCTTCAGCAAACACAATTGGGGTTCCGAATTTTCCAACACTCAACAATGGCGGAGAATCACTCACCCTTAAAACAAGTGACAGACTTTTAATTGATTCATTGAATTACTCAATCGCATGGTATCGCGATGAAGACAAACAGGAAGGAGGCTGGACTCTTGAGTTAATTGATATCAATAACCCATGTGGTGAAGAAGATAACTGGACAGTTTCAGAGGATGCGAGAGGAGGAACACCCGGAAAAATAAATTCAGTAAATGCCAGTAAGCCTGATCTTACAGGTCCGGTCCTGTTATCAATTACCGTAATAAAATCCAACGAACTGGTACTGCTTTTTAATGAAAAACTGGAGAAGCCACTCAACAACGTGAACTTTAATTTCTCTTCGCAACTAAGTGTGGCCTCATCATCTTTCACTTCGCTTTCCTTGAGGGAAATAAAACTGATATTGTTGCAAGACCTTAGTCCTCGTCAGTTGTATAGCCTTGAAATTAAAAACCTGCGTGATTGCAACGGCAATTTTATTCAGGAAGAATCTGGCAAACTCTCATTTGCGTTACCGGAAGCAGCTGAAAACGGTGACATTTTAATTAATGAGGTTTTATTTAATCCCCGTCCTGGCGGAGTTGACTTTGCCGAGATCATCAATGTGAGTGATAAGTACATCAATCTGAAAAACTGGTCATTGGCCAACCGCCCATCAAATGAAATCATCAACAAAAGAATCATTACACCCCAGGATTTGATAATTCCTCCGGGCACCTATCTTGTATTGACCAGCAACACGGAAACACTTAAAAACTTTCACGCCAATTCCATAGATCAGAGTCTGTATGCCACCATCCTTCCATCAATGAATGATGATGAAGGATCCATTGCATTAGTGGATGACAGTGATCAACTCCTGGACTACTTTTTGTTTGATCAAAAATTTCATTCCGCCTTGCTTAAAGACAAAGAAGGCGTTTCACTGGAGCGGATCTCCCTGACGGAGTCCACCAATAATTCTCGCAACTGGCAGTCAGCCAGCTCAGCGTCTGGGTTCGCTACACCCGGTTATCTCAACTCCAGCTCACGACCTGAAAACCCGATTGATGAAAATTCAGTGGGTATTGAACCTGAAATATTTTCTCCTGAGGTGCCTGGCCAGCATTTTGCCCAGATCAATTACCGCTTTGATCAAAGCGGATTTGCCGCGAATATCAAAGTCGTGGACCATCAAGGGCGGCTGATCAAGGAAATCGCCAATAATGAAACGTTGGGATATGATGGGTTCTTCCGATGGGATGGCGACCGTGATGACGGCAGTAAGGCCCGGATGGGTTATTACTTCGTCTGGTTCGAAGTATTTGATCTGACAGGCACCATGAAAACCTTCCGGAAAAGAGTAGTGGTTGGTCGTTGAAAGTAAACCCGGAATTAATGCGATAACATTTTTTGTTTCAGGCCCTTCCCTGTATTTTTGCGCATCTTTTTCCAAACCTTTAAAAGGAGTTTTTTATGGCCAAATCAAAGAAAAAACCTGCAACAAAATCTACTAAAAAAGTGGTGACTAAGGCAAAATCTGCCGCCAAGGCAAAGAAAGCAGTTCCCGCGAAAGCGAAAAAACCTGCTAAAAAGAAGCCAGCGCCTAAAAAGGCAGTAGCTAAAAAGCCTGTAGTTAAGCCTGTTGTAAAGAAACCAGCTCCAAAGGCAGTTGTTAAAGCCGCTCCAAAAGTTGCTCCTAAAAAGGCTGTAAAAGCAGCCCCAAAGGCAAAGGTGGTTAAAGAGGTGGTAAAAGTTGTAAAGGAGGTGAAGGTAAAGATTGCCAAAAAACCCGCTGAACCCAAAGAACCAAAGGTTGTTGTTACTCCTCCAAAAAAACCGGCTCCTCAGCTTACCATTTTTCCGGTAACCAATCAGCGGCCGATTGCCCACAAGCCAGCCCATCCATCAACCATGTCGGAAGATAAGACGCGCTATAGCGAAGACGAACTAAAGGAGTTTGAGGCATTGATTTTAGGTAAACTTGAAAAATCACGTGAAGAGTTTCGCATTCTAAAAGACACCTTGAACCGCACCAACGATTCAGGAACCGATGCCACTTCAGGTGGAAATACCAAGGTGCTGGAAGACGGTGCTGAAACTGCCGAAAAAGAAAACCTCAGCCAGCTGGCAGCGCGTCAGTTGAAATATATTACCAACCTTGAAAACGCACTGGTGCGCATTAAGAATGGCACCTATGGAATCTGCTCCGTTACGGGCAAACTGATTCCAAAAGAGCGTTTGATTGCCGTACCTCACACCACGCAGTCGATCGAGGCTAAAATGATGAAACAAGATTAAAATTAGTTACCAGTTTGCCGGTTGCCTTATCACCGGCAACCGGTAGCGGGTAACAAGATAACTTAAATGGATTTTTTACAGAACCACATCGAAGCATTGATTTTTTGTTCTCCCACACCTACCAAGGTGGTGGATATCAAAGCGTGTTTATCCGAAATGTTTAATGCCGATGTGCCTGATGAAGATATTGCCGGTGCGTTACAACGACTGGAAGAAAAATTTCAAGGTGATGAGTTTGCTTTTCAACTGTATAAGGCAGGAGGTGGCTATCAGTTTCTGACCAAGCCCGCCTATCAGGCAAGTATTGGTATCATGCTGAAGCAACAATCCAAAAAAAGACTGTCAACCTCAGCAATGGAAACACTTTCCATCATCGCATACAAACAACCTATTTCTAAAACAGAAGTTGAAAACATTCGCGGTGTAAACTGCGATTACGCTATTCAGAAATTACTTGATAAAGGACTGATTGAAATACTGGGTAAAGCGGAAACCATTGGCAGACCACTGTTGTACGGAACCAGTCCTAAATTCATGGAATACTTCGGCATCAATGATATCAATGAATTGCCTACCCCGAAAGATTTCACAAACGAAGTAAACACCATTGGAGAAACTCCTGAAAATCAATAATTCGAATTAGTCGACCAGACAGTTCACCGACTCATTTGAATTTTTCTTATACCGCATTCGTTAATAAACCGACCCTTACCATGAGGCTGATTGTCTCATCGATTACCTCATTAAAATAAAACAGTATGGCACGTCCAAGAAAAACCACCGGAAGCAAAACTTCTTTCGGTAAACGTTCAGAAGCAGAGAAATCTTTCCGCGATAAAAAGAAAAGATCAGGCAGAGGTGACGATCCGCGCGGTGGGTTCACCCGCAGTGGTGATTCTGAAAGCCGTCCGCGCACGTCACGCTTTGGCGGAACAGAAAAACCTTCTTTCGGTAAAAGAGATGGGGATTCAAGCGAACGTCCCCGCAGCAGTTTCTCACGCGGTGGTGATTCAGAAAGTCGCCCTCGTCCTTCACGCTTTGGCGGAAGCAAGCCTTCATTCGGCAGAAGAGATGATGATTCAAGCGAGCGTCCAAAAAGATTTTCAAAACCGTTTGAAAAAAGAGAAGGCGGTGGAGACGGACCATTCAGAAAAAGATCTTCCGATTCATTTCAATCACGCCCTGAGGGCCCATCACGATTTGGAAAGAAACCTTTTCAAAAAAGAGAGGAAGGAACCGGAAGTGAAAGACCCTACAAGAAAAGAGAATCAGGTCCATTCGAATCACGTTCGGACAGACCTTCAGGTTTCGGTAAGAGACCGTTTACAAAACGGGAAGGCAGCGGTGGTGAGAAACCGCCTTTCAGAAAAAGCAGTTCTTTTGGATCACGCCCAGGCAGCGCGCCCCGATTCGAAAAGAAATCGTTTGACCGCAAAGATGAAGGTGGTGAACGACCATTCAAAAACAGAGATTCGAGCTCATTCGATTCACGTGGCCCAAGACCGGAAAGACCAGCCGGTTTCACCAAAAAGCCATTTACAAAACCTGAAGAAGGCGGTGAAGAAAAACCATTTAAGAAAACTATCACCCATTCATTCGATTCAAACGCAGGCGACAAGCCGCGCGAAAAGAAACCCTTTCAGAAAAGAGATGCTGAAGGCAGTGAAAGAAAACCATTTGTGAGAAAAGAAGGTGAAGACAAACCATTCCGCAAAACCGGTGAATTCGGACTTCCTTATAAGAGAAAGCCTTATGACAAAGAACGCAGTGAAAAACCTGCTGCACGTCCAAAACCAGAGCCCAAGCAAAAGTCTGATCCGGATATGATCCGGCTTAACCGTTTCATGGCAAACAGCGGTGTGGGCAGCAGACGGGAAGCTGATGAACTTATCAAGATGGGATTGGTGACGGTAAATGGAGAAACCGTTACCGAGATGGGTCATAAAGTAAAAATGACTGATGACGTTCGCTATGAAGGAAAGAAACTAAAAGCAGAGAAGCCTGTATATATCTTATTGAATAAGCCTAAAGGATTCATCACTACTACGGCTGATCCGCAGGATCGCAATACGGTTATGAATTTAGTGGCGGGTGCCGGTAAAGAAAGAATCTATCCTGTAGGAAGATTAGACAGGAACACAACCGGATTGCTTTTGCTTACCAATGATGGCGAACTTGCTGATAAACTCACCCATCCTTCATACAATGTGAAGAAGATTTACAGAGTTGAACTGGATAAGCCGCTTACCAAAAATGATTTTCTGAAAATCAAAGAAGGTGTGAGATTGGAAGAAGGTAAAGCCATGGTAGATGACATCGCGATTGTTGGCGATGATAACAGTATTATCGGACTTGAGATACACATTGGCTGGAACCGTGTAGTGCGCAGAATTTTTGAATCACTCGGTTACGAAGTCGTGAAACTGGATCGAGTTGCCTATGCGGGATTAGATAAGAAAGATATTGCCCGCGGTCAATGGAGATTCCTAAAACCTGAAGAGATTGTGATGCTCAAGCATTTTAAATAAGAACTAAGTATAAATCAAAATGTAAAGCGACAGATACCGGAAAGATATCTGTCGCTTTTGTTTTCTACTCACTTTTCAGGTTTTCTACTGGCTTCACAAACGTAGCACGCCAGGTTTGTGAGCCTATCGTAATCACACCAAAGAAAATTAAAATCACTACACCAAGCACGATCACAGGAATATCCACCGATACGTGATAAGCCATTTTTTCCAACCATAGATTATTAATAAAATAAGCAGCGGGCACGGCAAGAACAATTGCGATAAGTAACACACTGAAAAATCCTTTCGATAACAGATACACCAGCGAGCCATCGCTGCTGCCCAGTACTTTGCGAATGGAAATTTCTTTGATTCGTGTTTCGGTAGTGTAGGTGGCCATGCCCAATAAACCCAGGCAGGAAATAAGTATTGCTAAAAAAGATACTACACTCAGTACGCTTACCAGATCACCAAATAAGATGTCGTACATTTTGTGTACTTCATCATAGAAATCTTTGTAATCTACTTTCAATGTTGGGTTCACATTTGACCATGCGCCATCAATAGATTCTCCTGCTTTCGCATAGGTGCCCGTGTATTTAACCTGGAGAAGATGAAATTCTTCTGGGTTATACCTTAATACCAGTGGCGCCATGTCTTCCATCAGCAACTGGTGGTTGTAGTTTTTAACCACACCAATAATCTGAAATCTGGAAGAATCTGTTTGCAGAGTAATTTCCTCTCCTATAGCATCAGCGGCACTTTGAAAATGAAATGTCTCCACTGATTTTTCACTGATCACAATAAATTTCTGGTTGGCTTCTCCGGCTTCTGGTTGAAAAAACCGACCTGCCACCAACGACACTTCAATGTTCTTCAGATAATCTTCGTCAACACTGAAATAATTAACATCTGTCCAGTCCTTTTCATCAAGCGAACGCTTGAAACTATCACCATAGCTCGTGCCGGCTGCAGGTATGTGTGAAGCTGCTGATACACTTTCAATGTTACTGTACTTAAGCAATTCCGTTTTAAGTGTTTCACAAGATGTGTCATTCAACTGTATAATTATCTTGTTACTCATATTAAAACCATGATCGGCTTTCAGGAACATCTGAAGTTGATTGAACACTACTATTACAGTAAGAATAAAAATCAATGAGAATGTAAACTGTGCTACCAGCAAACTCTTGCGCAAACCCATGCGGGAAAAAAGTTTCATTGAATTAAAACCCTTCAACACGTTAACCGGTTGAAAGCCACTCATTACAACAGCTGGAAATAATCCAGCTAAAACACCAACCAACAAAGTAAACACAATGAATATGGCATAAACGGCATAGTTCAACTCCATGTCCCAGTTCATCACACGTGCAAAACTTAGCTCTAACATCAGAGGCTTCAATGCAATCATAAAAATGAGAGCAACTATAAAAGCAAATAAGGCAACGATGATTGACTCAGAAATAAACTGTGTGAAGATTTGCCAGCGCATAGCGCCCGTCACTTTGCGAACCCCAATTTCGCGTGCCCGTGTGAGTGAACGCGCAATAGAAAGATTGGTAAAGTTGAAGCAGGAAGTAAGCATAACCACACCGGCCAGGCCCGCAAAAAAGTAAATGAATATCCAGGGAAGAAAAGGGCCGATAGGATTATTGATGAATGGCCCCGGTGTGATTCCCATCAATGGCTGCATTATATATTTTATTCTTTGCTGCGTATCAGGATTAGTCAGTTGAGAAAAGTGTGCTTTCTGAATTTTCTCCAGATGAGGCTGGATGTCTTCAGGATTTTTTCCTTTTTCGATTAATATATAAACCCAGCCTGCCGTGTATTGAAACCAGTTATCTAACACCTTACTGCGCGTACCCAATGCTTCCAGGCTTTTCACCGTAGCCATACTGGCCAGTGCATCAAACACAATGTGTGATTTATGAGTAGTCTCCTTTAAAACTCCGGTTACTTTATAGGTGCCCAGGTCACCGACTTTAAACGTTTCTCCTATGGGATTTTCCTGACGAAACAATTTCTTCGCAGCCTTTCTGGATAGCACCACTGAATAAGGCTCCACGAGGGCAGTGCGACTATCTCCATATTCCAGTTCATATTCAAACACATCCAGAATTTCCGGATCAGCAAAAAAACCCGCGACCGGAATGTTTACATTCTGATCGAACTCAATCCAGCCATTACCAAAACCGCGCACGATTCTTACTGCCTTTTCAACACCGGTATATTTCTCCAGTAATTCCTGCTGCACAGGCAGTGTGGTGGTGGCGGTCTCATTGTATTGCACACCCTGATCGGTAACCGGAATACTATTCAACCGGTAAATACGGTCGCGCTTTGTATTGTAGCGATCATACGTCATCTGATCGGCCACCAGCATAATGATTGCCATGCAAATGCACAACGCGATGGCCAGTCCGAAAATATTTATGAAAGAGAAGAAGCGATGCCTTAACAAACTGCGCAGCGCGGTCTTGAGGTAATTTCTGAACATAGCGATTCCGTTTTAGTTGTTTACTAATTAAAAATGGGTGATCTGATGTAGGTGGTACTTAGGTTACTGAGCCGATTATTATTTGCTCAACCATGTGTAGGTATAAGTCGCTGCGTTTTTCCTCACCCGATACCGTAGATCTTTTTCTGTTAATTGAAGAATCAAATAACTTGTTTCCTCCGTACCGATGGACATCACAAAGTTGCGCTCCTTATTTTCAAGTCGCCATTTACCAACTGATATTTCTTTGATGGGTTGTGATGACTTCCAAGTTCCATCTGCTAAAAAAGTAAGCTCGATGTCTTCGGTAAAGAAGTATGAACTCCCAGTCCCGACATTTCATCAGATTGAATTTTCCATACATTATTCACCAGCAAGATCTGATCTTTGAAGGTTGTGCTGATCCTGCAAATGCAAGAATGCAACAAACTGACAGTAGTATCGTCACTTTTCATACTCATTTCTTCGATTCAATTTCTTTCTTCACCAAGAAATAATAAATCAGGAAGCCAAGGGAAACAGATACGGCAAACAAACCGTATGGCAGTGGAGAATCAGGCGATGTCGGAATGAATTCCATAATAACCAGCGACAGCCCAGCGAAGAATATAATAAGCCCCCACTTCAGTGAGGTAAATTTATTTTCACCTGACTCAGATTGAGTTTTAAATATCGCCTGCGTGTCATCATTCACGAAACCTTTGTCGATCATCTTCTTTTTCAGAATATAATCGGTCATCACTTTTGCAAAGAAAAAAATAGTGGCGCCAAAACTCCCGATAATGGTTAATGGCATTAAAACATCCCGTAATCCCTCGTTCATAATTATTGAGTTTAAAGATTTCTAAATTGGTTTTGAGGCGTAAGACACGGGTGCTTCAATCAATGTTGCAGAAAATTCTAAAATAGTTTTTTCATACACCTTTAATTAAAGTTACGAGTCGCCAGTTTCCGTTAACCGGTGACTGGCAACCGGAAAACCGACAACCAATTTTTAACTAAATTCCTGCAACATCCGTATTAACCTGCGTGTCTAACCCCAAAATGATCGATGACAAAGTCCTGGTTTCACAGGTAATAAGCGGTGACAGGCAAGCTTTTCGCGTGCTGATCAAGCAAAACGAAAGGCTGGTAGGGCACATGATTGCCAGGCTTATCGACCAGCATGAAGACCGCGAAGAACTTTGTCAGGATGTGTTTTTGAAAGTATATGAGAAGCTGGGTGAGTTTACCTTTCAATCAAAACTGAGTACGTGGATTGCCACCATCGCCTATCGTCATGGGATCAACCACCTGCGAAAAAAGAAAATTGAAATCCGTGAATTGCCAGAAGGAGATGAACGGGAACAATTTATATCCGCTGAAAATGTGGAAGAAGATTTTTCAGATCAACAGTCAGATGCCATGGTGATGAGGCTGATCGATCAGTTGCCTCCACAATATAAAGCGATACTTACCTTGTATCATGTACAGGCAATGAGCTATCCTGAAATTGTAGAGATTACAGGAATGCCCGAAGGAACCGTAAAAAATTATTTATTCCGTGCCCGGCAGTTGTTGAAAGAAAAAGTAAAGAAGTATCTTGGTAAAGAAGAAGTACTATGAAACGTTCAGAAGAAGAATTGCAAAATCAAATTGAAAAAGGATTGGTTGATGAATCCAGTGAGGATGCCCGTGCCTATCAGCGTGTTTTTGATGCCCTGAAAAAAGAACCTGACTTTCATGTTTCGCTTCCCTTTGCTGATCGCCTGTTAGCACTTGTTGACAAGAAAGAAGAGCAGCGTGACTATTGGTGGATAGCAGCCGGAATTTTTCTTATTGTAATCGCCCTGATTATTTCACTTGTGCTTACCAGCGCTCACTGGACTTCGGGCGTGTTTACATTCGTATCGGGTTATCCTGGCCTGATTGGTTTTGGTGTCGCCTTTATTCTATTGCTGCAATGGATTGACAGGAAAGTGATAAAAAAACAAATGGGCTTGCGTTAACACCCAGCCGGAAGTTATTTCAATACCGCCTACATCTTTCCTTATTGCCATCCATATAAAAGTGTTAACCAAATCTAATATTGGTGGGTTATTAACGTCTATTTGTACCAAATCCAACTCACATGAAGAAACTGTACAGTTTGCTTTGTGCAATGTTTTTGATCGGAACGATTCAATTACTTGCACAAGAGCCAAAGAAAGAAGAGAAAACAGACACGGCTAAAACAGAAAAGCCCAAAAAGAAAAAAGATCTGCCACTGGAAGTTGCCAGGCGCGTGCCCATCAAAACCAATGAAGGCACATGGATGTCACTGGATGTCAGCCCGGATGGAAAGACAATCGCCTTCGATTTTATGGGCGATATTTTTACCATGCCTATCACCGGTGGAAAGCCTGTTCAGTTTACGAGCGGCATGGCCTTCGACTCCCATCCAAAGTTTAGTCCCGATGGAACGAAACTATTATTCATTTCAGATAGAAGCGGTGGCGAAAACATCTGGTGGTTTTCATTAGATAAGAAAGATTCCCTGAAGGTGACCGAGGTAAACATCGACCATTATCAATCTGCAGAGTGGACTCCGGATGGAAATTATATTATCGGCTCACGAGGCACACGCAATTTCAAGTTGTGGATGTTTCATAAAGATGGGGGGGCCGGTGCACAATTAATCAGCAAACCAGATAACTTAAAAACGGTAGAACCAGCCTTTGGCGCTGATGGTCGCTACATCTGGTATTCACAACGCTTGAATGCCTGGAACTACAATGCACAACTACCGCAATATCAACTGGCCATATACGATCGCGAAACCGGTGAGACTGAAGTAAAAACTGCCCGTTATGGATCAGCATTCGCTCCAACACTTTCACCCGATGGAAAGTGGCTGGTCTATGGATCCGACATAACGATCAAACTGGTTTAATACTTCGCGATTTAAAAACCGGTGACGAAAAATGGCTGGCCTATCCTGTGCAGCACGATGAACAGGAATCCATTGCACCACTTGGGTGTATTGCCTGCGATGTCATTCACACCAGACAGCAAAAATGTAATCGCTTCCTACGGTGGTAAGTTTTACAGCATCCCGGTAACGGGAGGAAACGCTGTTAACATTCCATTTGAAATCGAGACAGAATTTCTGCTGGGGCCAAGTGTTGCCGATTTTAAATATCCCATTAAGGATGACAAAGACATGGTGGTTACACAAATCCGTGATGCGGTGGTTTCCCCGGATGGAAAACAACTTGCCTTCACCGCATTGAACAGACTTTATACAATGGATTTACCCAATGGCACACCCAAAAGAGTAACCAGCAACAACTTCACCGAAGCCCAACCTGCATGGAACACTGATGGCGCTCAACTGGCATGGACAACCTGGGAAGGTGACGGTGGACATATCTATAAAATCAACTTTAAAGCAAAGGCTCCCAAAGTAATGAAGCTTACTGCTACTCCTGCGCTATACACCAACATCGTGTGGAGCTATCAGGAAAATAAGATTGTGTTCATGAAAGGCAGTGCACATAATTTCAAGGAAGGTGACGGACCGTCAACATTTGCAAGTCAGGAAGAAATTGCATGGATCAGTGGCGATGGCGGAACCATCACCGTGATTGAGAAAGCAAAAGGCAGAAGCAAACCACATTTTACAAAATCGAGTGACCGTATTTATTTGTACAGCGGACAAAAAGGACTGGTATCCATTCGCTGGGATGGCACCGATGAGAAAGCCCATTTGAAAGTAACCGGCATCATGACGTATGGATCGGTTGCGGATGAGAATCATTGCATGCTGGTAGAATCTTCAACCGAACCACAACGCGAACCTTCCAATGCTGCAGTAATATTAATGGCTCCTGAAGGAGATCAGGCATTGGCAAAAATCAATAATGATATTTATGTCGTAACCATTCCTGAAATTGGTGGAGAGGTTCCTAAGATTTCAGTGGCTGATGCCGACAAAGCACAATTCCCGGCACGCAAACTCACGAAGCTGGGTGGCGAGTTTCCTTCATGGAGCAGCAATGGAAAAACGGTTTACTTCTCTTTAGGCAATGCCTTCTTTACTTACAACCTCGATGAAGCGAAAGCCAAAGAGGAAGAATTGAAAAAGAAAAAAGCGGAAGAGGAGAAGAGGAAAGAATCGGAAAAGCCAGAAGGCGAGAAGAAAGAAGGGGAAAATAAAACGGATGAGAAAAAAGATGAAGGCTATAAGCCAGGTGAGATGCGCATTAAGGTTACCGTGCAGAAAGATATTCCAACAGGGAAAGTTCTTTTGCAAAATGCACGCATCATTACCATGAAAGGCGATGAAGTGATTGAGCGTGGTGATGTATTGATTGAAAACGCACGCATCAGACAGGTAGGTGCCGTGGGTTCAATTTCAGTTGATGCTTCTGTTCAGAAGATGGACATGAGTGGCAAGACCATCGTTCCGGGTTTTGTAGATACGCACGCACATATGTGGCCGGCATGGGGGATTCACAAAAATCAGGTTTGGGTATATGCTGCCAATCTTGCCTATGGTGTTACCACCACACGCGATCCACAAACCGCAACCACCGATGTGCTCACCTATAGCGATATGGTAGAAACCGGTGAGATCTATGGCCCTCGTGTCTACAGCACAGGACCCGGTGTGGGTTACTGGATGTACAACCTGAAAGATGCTGATCAGGCAAAAGATGTGTTGAAACAGTATTCAGAATATTACAATACCAAAACGATCAAGATGTATCTGACTGGTAATCGTCAGCATCGTCAGTGGATCATCCAAGCAGCGAAGGAACAACAACTGATGCCCACTACCGAAGGTGGCCTGGATTTCAAACTCAATATGACCAACCTCATCGATGGCTATCCTGGTCATGAGCACTCGTTCCCGATCTATCCATTATACAAAGACTTTACTACTGCAGTGGCGGCATCAAAGATGACTTACACACCTACGTTACTCGTATCCTATGGCGGTCCTTGGGCGGAGAATTTCTATTATGCTACTGAAAATGTGAATGGCGATCCAAAATTAAATTACTTCTACGCAAAATCGGAGCTCGATCAAAAATCAAGAAGAAGGCCAGCGTGGTTCATGAAAGAAGAACACGTGTTTGAAGATCATGCGCGCTTCGTAAATGACTTGGTGAAAGCAGGCGGAAATGCTGGTGTTGGATCTCACGGACAACTACAGGGTCTTGGTTATCACTGGGAATTGTGGAGCATGGCCTCTGGTGGCATCAGCACACACAATGCATTGAAGGTAGCCACCATTCAGGGTGCGAAAGCCATTGGGCTGGATAGAGACCTCGGAAGTATTGAACCCGGCAAACTGGCTGATTTAATTATACTCGATAAGAACCCATTGGAAAACATTCGGAACACCAATACTGTTAATAAGGTGATGAAGAATGGAAGGCTGTATGATGGCAATACCTTAGATGAAGTCTATCCAACAGTAAGAAAAGCACCTTCTTTTGCCAAAGATCAGCAAATGCCCACTTCCGGTTTACCGGGCGTGAACAAATAATATCACGGTTAATTTGAATTTTGAATCAGAGCCTCCACATCGGAGGCTCTTTTTCGTCTACCCGAATTAATTTCAAGTACTTTTGGCCTATGAAAAAAATACTTTTCCTTCTGTCTTTAGCTTTTTTGTTCGCCTGCAATCCCTCCGAACAAGCTCCGGCCGACCTGGTAATCAAAGGCGCCACCATCATCGATATAAAAACCGGTGAACTCCTCGAAGGAAAAGTTATTGCCATCCGTGCCGATTCGATCCTTTCTGTTTTTGATGAAGGTGATGTGAATAACTACTCAGCAACTTCTGAGTTCGATGCCAAGGGAAAATTTATTATCCCCGGCCTTTGGGATAACCATGTTCACTTTGGCGGTGGCGATACGCTCATTCAGGAAAATAAAAATCTATTACCCCTGTATGTTGCCCATGGTATCACAGCGGTGCGCGATGCTGCTGCTGATATAAGCCCGAGTGTATTGCAATGGCGTGAAGAAATTGCACAAGGAAAACTATCCGGCCCTACGCTATTCACATCTGGTCCCAAGCTCGAAGGCTTTCAATCCATGTGGGCGGGTGATATTGAAATCAGTACCGTGGAAGAAATGAATAAAGCCCTTGACTCACTGGAAAAAATGCAGGTTGATTTCATTAAGATCACGGACAACACCCTAAAGCCCGATCTCTATTTGGAAATTCTGCGCGAAGCCAGAAAGCGTGGCTTCAAAACTTCGGCACACATACCATTTTCACTCACGATGGAACAAGTTTCTTCAGCTGGATTAGGCTCGGTTGAGCATGGCTCTTATTTATTGAAAGCGAGTTCTTCAAAAGAAAAAGAACTCACCGAACAAATTGCCTCCGGCAAAGTGACTTACCGTGATGTGCTGCCTGAAATTCTATCCTCTATCACCGAAGAGAAAGCGATGAGCACTTACATGATGATGGCGCAAAACGGAACTGCGGTAGTGCCAACTCTGAATATCAGTTTCACCACTGCCTATCTTGACCAACAAGATCATTCCGGTGATACCTATCAGCGTTACATCGGCAAGGGACTTTTGAAAACGTATGACTGGCGTGTGGAGCGTGCAGCAAAAGATGACGAGAAAGCGATTTCGTTACGCCATGCTACCTATGAAAAGACCAGATCATTATTACCGTGGATACAAAAGGCGGGGGTAAAAATTATTGCCGGCACGGATGCCGGTTATCTGAATTCCTTTGTCTATCCTGGCATTGCCTTGCATCAGGAGCTACAGATTTTTGTAGATGCCGGACTTACACCACTCCAAGCCTTGCAGAGTTCTATCGTTAATGGCCCTTGGTTTTTAGAGAAGTCTGCGAAGTATGGAACAATTGAATCGGGCAAGTATGCCGACTTAATCGTGTTGGATGGAAATCCATTGCTGGATATTAAAGCCACGCAAAAAATAAATGCGGTAATACTGAAGGGAAAAGTACTCGACCGGAAGGCACTGGATGATTTACTCAAAGAAATTGCTTCCCGAAATTTTTAACGTCTGTAGGGTCAACAAAACAGCGAATGGCAAAATTCAATAATTGAATTAATGCTCGTGTAATTTTAAGTGGTCTTTGAAGTTAAAAACTCATACTTTAACACAACTGCCTAAACTTCCAGCTATGCAAAAATCTATTCATATCCTTTTCATTATAGTTTTCTGTGCAACCATTTCAATTGCACAAACCAAACCCGAAGCCATTCGCGTAATCATGATTGGCGCTCACCCAGACGACTGTGATGGTGGCGGAGGCGGAACAGCCATCATGCTTTCTTCTATGGGATATGCGGTAAAATTTGTGTCTGTCACCAATGGTGATGCAGGACATCAAACCGAAGGAGGGGGTTCACTTGCCAAACGAAGAATGGCCGAGGCCAGAGAAGCAGGCAAACGATTTGGCGTAACCTATGATGTGCTCGACAATCATGATGGAGAACTGACACCCAATCTTAATGTTCGATTACAGATTATTCGTAAAATTCGCGAGTGGAATGCTGATGTAGTAATCGCACCACGCCCCAACGATTATCATCCCGATCACCGTTACACCGGTGTGCTCGTGCAGGATGCTGCCTACATGGTAGCCGTGCCCAACGTAGCATCAGACACGCCACCGCTCAGAAAAAATCCAGTGTTCCTTTACTTTCAGGATTATTTTCAACGGCCAAATCCATTCCGTCCAGATATAGCGGTCGACATTACAAGTGTGTTTGATAAAAAAGTGTACGCCATGGCTGCCCATGAGTCGCAATACTTTGAGTGGTTGCCATGGATTGGTGGTTATGCGAATGAAGTGCCTGCTTCGAAAGGAGATCAGTTACCATGGCTTACCAAAAGGCTAACCAGGCGCATCACACCGGAGATGATGCAATCCATTGAAAAGTGGTATGGAAAAGAGCGTGCAGCAAAAGTGAAAAATGTGGAAGCTTTTGAGATCTGTGAGTATGGTACTCAACCTGATGCAGAAGATATTAAACGGTTATTTCCGATGCTCGGAAAATAAAAATTGAACCGGTTGACATTTCAAATCCCGGTTGATGATTCGTATGATTATGTATAAAAATATTTTTATCGCCCTGATGCTGGTTTCAGTTCTCAGTTCTGTGGCGCAGATTCCCTTTCGTCATGATTTACAATTTACCTCGCTCGCCAAAAGCTGGGACGAAGCGCTGCCTCTCGGCAATGCAATGGTCGGTAATCTTATCTGGCAAAAAAATGGGAAGCTCAGGTTTTCACTCGATCGTGCCGACTTATGGGATCAACGCCCATCCACTGATCTGGATAAACTCACTTTCAAAATGGTGCAGGAGCAGGTTGCCAAAAATGATTATAAAATTATTCAGGACCTAGGCGATCTTCCTTATGAACGCGATCCTGCTCCATCTAAAATTCCTGGTGCCGCGCTGGAGTTTGATATTGCTGCATTGGGCGAAGTTGCCTCCACAAGATTGTATATCAAGGAAGGCATTGCTGAGGTGAAATGGAAAAATGGTGCGCGACTCATCACCTTTATTCATCCGCAACTTCCCATTGGCTGGTATCGCTTTGAGAATGCCGCAGTCACACCCGTTCTTCTGCCTCCGGTTTATGAAGGCACCAGTGCCACCACTAATAATTCGGTGGATGGTCAAAGTCTGACAAGACTTGGTTACTCACAGGGAAAAATCAATACCACTGCAAACAGTGCGCAGTATACTCAACAAGGTTGGAATGGCTTTGAATATCAAGTGAGTATTGCGTGGGCGAAAACAAAAGAAGGAATGGAAGGTGCGTGGAGTATTACTTCCAGTTCATCATACAATTTCAAAAACATCAGCGCAGAAGAAGAAACACGCCAGGCTTTACAGCGAGGATTCAATAAAGATCTCACCGACAATAAAACCTGGTGGACGAATTACTGGAATCAATCATCATTATCTGTGCCCGACTCTCTCATTGAACGTCAATGGTATCTTGAAAACTACAAATTTGCGTGTGCTGCCCGTGACTATGCGCCACCCATTACCTTGCAAGCTATCTGGACAGCCGACAATGGAAATCTTCCTCCGTGGAAAGGAGACATTCACAATGACCTGAACACACAACTCAGTTACTGGCCCTCCTACTCAGGCAATCACATGAAAGAGGCACAAGGATTTACCAACTGGCTGTGGAACAGTAAACCCGTATTTGAAAAATACACACAACATTATTTTGGAGTTGCCGGCCTCAACGTGCCGGGCGTTACAACCCTGGAGGGAAAAGAAATGGGTGGATGGATTCAGTATTCATGTTCGCCTACCGTGAGTGGCTGGCTTGCCCATCATTTTTATCTCGAGTGGCGCTACTCGATGGACAGGATTTTTTTGAAAGAAAGAGCATACCCGTGGATTCGTGATGTGGCTACCTTCTTTGAAAACATTTCGGCTACCGGTGCCAATGGAAAAAGAAAATTACCACTCAGCTCCAGCCCTGAGATCAATGACAACCGGATTACCGCATGGTTTACGGAAACCACCAACTATGATCTGGCCATCATCCGATGGACCTATGCCAAAGCAATTGAGCTGGCGGATGAACTCAACCTGACCACAGAAGCTATGCACTGGAAACAACAACTCTCTCAATGGCCCGAGCTCAGCAAAGATGCAATGGGCGGATTATCCATTGCCCCCGATATGGCGTTGCCAGAATCACACCGGCACTTCTCACATCTGATGGCCTTTCATCCACTTTCATTGCTCCACTATTCAAACACCGAAGACCGAAAGACCATAAACGCGTCTATGCATTTACTTGAACAAAAAGGATCGATGAACTGGGTAGGATATTCTTTCAGCTGGCAAGCCAACATGTATGCACGCATGGGAGATGGACAAAATGCTGCAGCGACACTTCAAAAATTCGCATCATGCTTCACTCTGCCCAATAGTTTTCATGTGAATGGCGATCAGTGCGAAGGAAAACTATCTTCGTTCCGCTACCGGCCATTTACACTTGAAGGGAATTTTGCATTTGCCTCTGCCGTGCAGGAGATGCTGCTGCAAAGTCATGATGGAGTGATCAAAATTTTTCCGGCTATACCAGACACCTGGCGTGATGCATCGTTTAATCAACTTCGTGCCGAAGGAGCGTTTGTGATTTCCGCTAAAAAGGAAAATGGAAAAGTGAAGACCATCAATATCGTGAGCGAGAAAGGTGGTGAGCTCAACCTGAAAAATCCATTTGAAAAATTCCGTGTTGAAATGGCCGATTTTAAAATGTCAGGTGATGTGATTAAAATTCAAACAAAGCCCGGGCAACGGATTACGCTGCTTGCACGGTAAGACAAATTTGAAATAAAATATTCAGGGAATTACAGGCTTCCAGGTTTTTCCACCATCAGAAGTAATCTGTAAGGCATCGGTTGTGAAAGCAAGCCCGTTCATCGCATCAAAGAATGAAATCTGTTCTGCATAAATCAATGGTTCCTCCACCGACCAGGTAAATCCACCATCCGTTGATTTGCCTAACTTACTGATTGTACCCTTATCTCCATCTGATTGTTTGACAACTGAAAAAATTGTTTTTTCATCTAATACCTGCATATGAAGTACTTCTCCATTAAGATTCGATACAGCCTGCCAGGTGGCTCCTTTGTTACGGGATAAATAAACTTTATAGGATATCTTATGATCTGAGTTATACGTTACATACGACCCTACTTGCATAACAATTAAATTCCCATTGCCCGAAGTGCTTTCAATTCTTTCTGTATTGGTGAGCGTGGGAAATGCATATGGCCCCTCCCATAAAGCACCATCTTCAGATAGATGCAAATAATAATTTACTGCCGGGAAACTATTTTCCACACTTAAACTAATCAAATGATTACCTGTAGAGTATAAGCCTACGGGATTCAACTGGCTGGTGTTATCAAATGAAATAGTTTTTGAGGCTGTATTTAAAAATACATCACCCGCATATAATGAAATTACAGATTTTGAGTTACCGGTATTCGCATTATACTCATAATCCAGAACAGGAATAATCATATGAGCCGAATCCAGGAAGAGCGGTTCGCCCTTTTTTGAAAACAAGACCGGTGGATCATAAACCATCTGGTTTACATCAAAAGTCTTTGTTGAAGTAGCCTGCCTTAATTCATAACGAAAATTCTGATTATCTCTTAACCATAAATTGATTCCATCATAAAAAAGTGTCTTGGAATTGCAGAAATAGCCTGATTGATACAGATAGTAGCTCAGGGTTTCAAATGAATCATCGGTGTAAAGAGAATATGATCCGGTATAAACAATGGCCTCCGTCTCTGACACCATGCGTGCGTAGATTGAACTACAATCTCCTGAATCGAAAAAGAATGGATATGTTTTATATACAGGCTGATACTGTTCGGAAAAAAATGTGTCTTTATCGCACGCAAGCAGTGTAAAGAACAAAAGCCAGACTGCCGGTTTTTTCATAAACGCAACAAGAGTTGAATACTAAAATTATCAAGCTTCATTTTTTGTTCAGGAAAATCTACTACACTGCCATATAACTGCGTAGATATATAGCTGAATGGAACGTTGTTTTTTGCCTCATCCGTTAACTCAACACTGGCCGGGCAAAAAGTGTAACGGATACCCACGTATATTCTGGAAGTAATAGACCCGATCGCACCAATGTCATAATTAAAAGTATTCAAAGTCATCACCTTTCCCCATTCCTTAAAATAACCACCCGTGAAATCGGAGTTACCACTGGTAACGAAATTCAATCCTTTGCCAATCCCTACCCCTATAGTTGGTTCAATAAAAGATTTTCCGACAGGAAGTTTATATCCTACATGCACACGAACTCCATATAGCAAAAGGTTATCGTTAATCTTTGATGATGAACCTCCGGGCTTATTCACATAGAAATCGCTGCTTACCTGGGGGGTAACATAAAAGCTCCCAACCTGAAACCGAGGCCCCATCTCCAATCGCATCCCTGCAGCATAAGCCTCAGATAATTCCTTTCCTGTTGGGATGATTAATCCCGTTGAAATCTCAAATTGAGTCTTGGATTGACCCATTGCCGTTTCTGCACCTAAACTAAAAACCATCATCCAAAGGAATAACCGGATTATCATCATCTGGCTATCAGATGTCGGATTGATAATTGGATGGCAGCAACGGAAAACAGATTCCGGCTTTTTTACTTGTTGGATTTAATTTCATCTGATAAAACGGATCACCACATCAACCGCTTATTAAAATTAATTAATTCTCAGCAGCCTTGCTCACTTTTCTATACACATAGGAATGATAAATGTGTCTGCGTGCAAAGCGATCGGGGGTGTCTGAATTCAGAAACTTGTTGTAGATGTTGTGGGGAATGCCAAAGTATTCGTAGCTGCTGCCATCCGCAAAGTTTACCTGCAGGGTTTGAGACTTGAATAGAAAGTCAACAATTTTTGATGAGGTGATTACTTCTGTGTATTTCTCCAGTTGATGGGCATGCGTTTCGGGGGCCACGCTCACCAGAAGATGATAGGCTTCAATAAATGCTTTGCTTTTTTCTTCCGCCTCCAGCTTTGCTTCGTGGTTGTCCTGGAATTTATCAGGATGCCAGTCCTTCATAAAGTTCCTGTAAATAGCCTTCAATTCCTTTAATTCAGCTGTTTTGTCAACGCCCAGGAGTTTCCTTGATTCAATTATTTTTTTCATGCGGGCGCAAAAATAAACTTTTTGCCTCTATTTTAATACAGGCTTCCTCTCAAGGCAATGGTATATTGAACAACCCTGTGCTCACTTTTTCCGATTCTTTAAGCCTTCGGAACATTTGTTTTAGGTGGATTAGCTACTTTTGTTCGCTTTCGCTACAGCCGACAGGATATTGAAAAGAACGGATAAAACGATTTCAAACGTGTGAGGCAACAAAACAACTTCCTGTCCTGTTACGATACAGTAATTCATAATATTCTTACAACTGCCCGACTGGTGAAATTTCAATCCTGAATGAAGGAGCTTAAATACCTCAACAAATATTTATATAAATACAAGTGGCACCTGACCCTGGGTCTGGTTTTTGTAATTATCTCCAACTTATTTCAGATATATCCGGCACAGATGGTGCGCCATTCCATCGACCTGGTGGTTGATAACATCCGGGTTTACAGGTCTTTTACAGAAAGTAGTATACAGGAAGATTTCTTCAGGATTTTTGCCCGTGGCATTTTATTATATGCCGGGTTGATACTGGCAATGGCTTTGTTGCGCGGTGTGTTTCTTTATTTCGTAAGACAAACGCTGATTGTAATGAGCCGACTGGTAGAGTACGATTTGAAGAATGAAATCTTCCAGCACTACCAGACTCTTCCCCTTAGTTTTTATCGGAGAAACAATACCGGTGATCTGATGAACCGCATCAGCGAAGATGTTGGCCGTGTGCGCATGTACCTCGGACCTTCCATCATGTATGGACTTCAACTGGTTACCTTGTTCATCATGCTGATACCAATCATGTTTTCTATCAGCACTAAGCTGACCTGGTACGCGCTGATTCCATTGCCAATTCTATCCATCAGCATTTTTTATGTAAATACAATCATTGAACACCGGTCTGAGGAAATTCAGAAGAGCCAGTCAAGATTGAGCACATTTGTGCAGGAAGCTTTTTCGGGCATTCGCGTACTCAAGTCATTCACACGCGAAAATGAATCGGTCAAAAATTTTGAGAAAGAAAGCAACGAGTACAAACGTCAATCATTAAAGCTCACCCGTGTGCAGGCTTTATTCTTTCCACTCATCATGGGATTGATCGGATTGAGCACCATCCTTACCGTGTATGCGGGTAGTGTGGAAGTAATCAACGGTTCGCTCACATTCGGTAACATTGCGGAGTTTATAATTTATGTTAACCTGCTCACCTGGCCCGTTGCTTCGCTCGGCTGGACAATAAGCCTGGTGCAGCGTGCAGAAGCTTCTCAAAAAAGAATCAATGAGTTTCTCAAAACCCAGACTGACATTATTTCAGAAAAGAATCTTGTCACAGAAATAAAAGGAAAAATTGAATTTGATAATGTCTCCTTCATGTATCCTGACACCGGCATTCAGGCGCTGAAAAAAATCTCTTTTAAAATTGATCCTGGTGAGTCGCTTGCTATCATCGGCACTACCGGCTCGGGGAAAAGTACGGTTTCCAATCTCATCAGCCGTTTATACGATGTCACGCAAGGTGAAATCAGAATTGATAATATTCCGTTGAAGCATTACAGCCTGCAAAGTCTGAGAAGACAAACCGGTGTGGTGCCCCAGGATGTCTTTCTGTTTAGCGATACGATCTTCAGTAATATCGCCTTCGGTCTTGATGAACCCGATGAAGCCAGGGTGATACAGGCCGCTAAAGACTCCGATGTCTACGCAAATATTGTAGCCTTCCCGCTGGGCTTCAATACCCGCGTGGGCGAACGAGGCATTACGCTTTCTGGCGGTCAAAAACAGCGGGTATCTATTGCCCGGGCGGTAGCTCGCGAACCTAAAATTTTAATCCTGGATGATGCCTTGTCGGCAGTAGATACAAAAACAGAAAACACTATTCTGAACAGCATGAAAAGAATCATGCAGAATCGCACCAGCATCATTATTTCGCACCGCGTTTCTTCTGCCAAATTAGCCAGCAAAATTATTGTGCTTCATGATGGCGAAATCGTTGAAGAAGGTACGCATGAAAACCTGTTGCTGAAAAAAGGCGCTTACTGCGAACTGTATGAAAAGCAGATGCAGGTGGATGAAGTTGAATAACGTTGCTGTGTTTTAAAATACATAACGCAGACCAACGCCTCCCTGAAAACGGCTATAGCCCGGGTCGATTCCTACATCTGAAAACCATTGCACTTCGATAAAAGCAGAGATCGGAATAGAAAAATTGGCGTACTCAAATCCAAGGATAATCACCGGACCATAGGTAAACCGATTTTGAGTGAGCGTGCCAACGGTAGAACCACTGCCGCCAGGCGATGTGTCCGTATACAGATATTCATACTTTATATTTGCACTCCGCCACTGCCAGCCAACACCTGTATAAACCTGTAGGCCCCTGGATATTTTTTCAGCATCCCATTGATAGAGAAACTTGCCTTCCAGTAAAATATTGGAAATTACATCATGCGAAAGGAGCTGAATGCTTTCACTGGCTATGAGCGAATCGGGCATATAATCCATAAAAGCATTGCGATAATATTCACTATATAAACCACTGGCTGTTTTTCCGGCATCAATAGAAAACGCCAGCTTTCTGCTCGCATAGAATTTATAGGTGAGTGCAAAAGGGTCACCGAGTTTAATGCCTATTCCCTGATAGGGATATCGTTTATCATTAAAAATAGGACATACAATGGAAGCCTTGGTTTGTCTGGATTTTGAAGCAATGGCATTTTTGCTTCTTGTCGGGTTGTATTTCTGGGCATGACCCGACTTTGCTATAAACATACAGCCTGCAAATAAAAGTATGACTACTTTTGAAAAACGCATCAAAACAAATATAACTCTTTTGCCTGAAGGATCGGGCGCACAATTGCTGCAGTAAATAGTCTTTAATACACTTCCTTATACTGCATTTTGTGCAGTTGCGCGTAGAAGCCTTCTTTCAATAAAAGAGTCTCGTGGGTACCTTCTTCTTTTATTTCTCCGTGATCCAACACAATAATTTTATTTGCCTTCTGTATGGTTGACAACCGGTGCGCAATCACAATGGATGTGCGGTTAGTCATCATGTTGGAAATTGCTTCCTGAATCATTTCTTCTGTTTCGCTGTCAACAGAAGAAGTAGCCTCATCGAGTACCAGTATTTTGGGATCATACACCATGGCTCTGATAAAAGAAAGGAGTTGCCGCTGTCCTACGGATATGGTAGATCCGCGTTCCATCACATTATAATTCAATCCACCTGGCAGGCGGTCAATGAACTTGCGGGCACCAACCATATCGGCAGCGTGCAAAATCATTTCGTCAGTCACTTCCGGGTTGCCCAAAGTGATATTGTTTCTGATGGTGTCGCTAAACAAGAATACGTCTTGTAAAACAACGCCAATGTTTTTGCGCAGGCTCGAAAGATCATACTCTTTGATATCTACCCCATCGACCCGAATACTGCCCCGGTTTATTTCGTAGAAGCGATTAAGCAAATTGATGATGGATGATTTTCCTGCACCGGTTGCGCCTACCAATGCTATGGTTTCTCCAGGATTGATCTTGAAGGCTTATGTCTTTCAACACATAGTCGGCATCATTGTATGCAAACCATACACGATCAAATGAAACGTCACCTTTTACGTGGTCAGTCTTTAATGTTCCATTGGTCATGATGTCGGTCTTATCATCCAGCAGGTTGATAATGCGTGAAGTGCTGACTATACCCATCTGCAATGTGTTGTACCGATCGGCAACCATTCTGATGGGACGGAAAAACATCTGGATGTACATGATAAATGCCGTGAGCTTTCCTACCGTTATTCCGGTTTGTTCAAAATGAATAACGCCCTTTGCTCCATACCAAACCAGCAACCCGATGCCCATGGCGGCAATGATTTCCGCTACCGGATAATATACAGAGTAATAAAGTACCGAACGCAAATTTGAATCGCGGTGCTCTTTGTTGATCTCATCAAACTTTTCAAATTCTTTTTTCTCACTTCCAAATATCTGAACGATACTCATTCCTGTAAGGTGCTCCTGCACGAATGAATTTAAGTTCGCCACAGCATTTCGTACATCATTGAAAGCAACTTTTATTTTTTCCTTAAACACGTAGGTGGATAATACCATCAGTGGAATGGTGGAGAGAGACACCAGAGCCAGCCGCCAGTCTTCATAAAACATGAATGCAAGAATGAAAACAATCTGAAGCAGATCGCCTGCCATGGCCGCAAGACCTTCGGTGAATACATCGGCCAGGGTTTCCACATCAGAGATGGTGCGTGTTACCAGCCTGCCAATCGGGGTCTTATCAAAAAACTTTAGCCGCAGACTTATGATGTGTTCATACAATTTGATCCGGATATCCCGAATTACAAACTGACCAATACGGCCCGATATATACGTGTGCACATATTGCCCGGCTGACTGTATAACCAATAGCACCATCAGCAGAATGATTACGTTTACCATGCTCCAGTATTTTCCGAGAGCAACGTGTTCATCCAACGTATACTGGATAAGCTTCGCTCTCACCGGAGTAAGAAAACCCAGCAAAACCGTAAGAAAAACAACGATATAAAACCTTCCTTTATAGGGCTGTATAAATTGCATGATGCGGCCAAGCACCTGCCAGTCAATGATATTTCCGCTCTTTACTTTTTCCTTTTCCATTGCCTATCCCCTTTGAGAGGAACATCTTAATTAAATAGTGATCTGGGGTATTTCACATGCGTGAGGTACAAACCTTCGGGAGGTGCATTCATTCCCGCTTTTTTTCTGTCTTTGCTTTTCAAAATTTCCTGAAACTGTTTAATCGTTAATTTGCCCGTGCCCACATCCAGCAAAGTTCCTACAATCGCCCTCACCATGCCTCTCAAAAACCGGTTGGCCGTGATCGTAAAAATCAAGACATCACCCTTCTGAGTCCACGTGGCTTGTTTAAGATCACAAATAAAGTGATTCACATCGGTTTTTACTTTACTGAAATGACTCAAAGTCGTGTTCGCCAACCAATAACGCAGATGCCCGCTCTATGTTTGTCACGTCCAGGTCGCGAAAGAAATAATGGGCATAGCCTACCAGCAGCGGATCCTTCACTCTTGTAATCTTATATTGATACGACCGCTCAATGGCATCAAATCGTGCGTGCGCATCCGCTTTGACCGGCAAAATATTTTTGATCGCAATGTCTTTGGGAAGAAAGGCATTGAGCCGATGCACTAAATCCACAGGCTTAAATTCCTTTTCAATATCGGCATGAAAAAACTGCTGCACACAATGCACGCCTGTATCCGTGCGACCACTTCCTACAATTGAAATTTCTTCCCTGAATAATTTACTCAACGCATCCTCCACTACCTGCTGCACACCAATCGCATTCTTCTGGTTTTGCCAGCCGTGATAATGGGTGCCGTTGTAGCTGATTTCGAAGAAGAATCTCATTTTGTAAAAAAGTAGGCAGTAAGCAATGGACAATAGGCAATGGACAATGGACAATGTTGAAAAATATGATTTTGCCTACTGCTTATTGCCAATTGCATACTTAATTTAATATTGAATCCATAAAAAATTTCCCCTTAATAATTATCAGATCTTCTCATAAACAACTGCCGCCCCCTGCCCTACACCAACACACATCGTGGCCACACCATACTTCACATTTCGTTTTTGCATTTCATGAATAAGAGTCGCGCTGATGCGCACGCCACTGCAACCTAATGGATGACCGATGGCAATGGCACCTCCATTTACATTTACGATGGACGGATCGAGATTCAAATCACGCATGCAGGCAATGGATTGTGAAGCGAAGGCCTCATTCAGTTCTACCAATCCGATATCTGATATTTTCAAACCGGCACGCTTCAATGCTTTTTGCACAGCAGGCACCGGACCAACACCCATGTATGCAGGCTCCACTCCGGCAACAGCCATTGACACAACGCGGGCCAATGGGTTTGAATTTGATTTTTTTATAAACTCATCACTGGCAATCAGGCATGCCGCGGCTCCATCATTGATGCCCGAAGAATTGCCGGCTGTTACGGTTCCGTTTTCCTTGAAGGCAGGTTTTAATGCTGCTAGCTTTTCCAAGCGATGTTTCACGGGGATATTCATCTTGCCTGAATTCAATGGAGTCCTTTCCTTTTTGAACGGTGACAGCTACCAGCTCTTCGTTAAACTTATCTGCTTTATTCGCAGCAAAATATTTTTGTTGTGATAGCAATCCGAATTGATCCTGCTCTTCGCGGCTGATCTTCCATTTCTCAGCAACATTCTCAGCAGTTTCGCCCATCGAATAAGGATGATATAACTTCGAAAGTTTTGAATTCACAAACCGCCAGCCGATGGTAGTGTCATACATTTCCGCTTTGCGCGAAAAGGGCTTCGTCTGCCTTGGCCATCACAAACGGGGCGCGACTCATGCTTTCCACACCACCCGCTATATAACATTCGCCATCACCATGCAACACAGCGCGCGAAGCATCCATGATCGCCTGCAACCCGGAAGCACATAAACGGTTTACGGTTACGCCTCCTGTCTCGAAAGGTAATCCTGCAAGCAACAATGCCATGCGCGCCACATTACGATTGTCTTCGCCTGCCTGGTTAGCGGCTCCAAACACCACATCTTCAATTTGTCTGGAGTCAATTTCTGGATTTCGTTCCAGCAACTTTTTAATTACCCACGCTGCCAGATCATCGGGGCGCACAGATGCAAGAGTGCCTCCGTATTTGCCAACCGGGGTGCGGAGTATATCAATAATCCAGGCTGATTTTGTCATATAAATCTCAGGATGAGTATCAGTCAACAACTACATTTTAGTAGTTTTGCCCGGGCAAGTTAACGCAACCCTTTTATGTGGCAAAGAATACAAACATTGTTTCTGGTTCTGGTGGTAGTAAGTATGGCGGTAAGCCTTTTTTTACCCATCTGGAAGTTTACCGAGGGCGCGAAAGAGTTTCAATTATATCCGCTTCATTTTACTACGCATTGAGAACGATCAGCGCATTACGGCATATTTTCCATATTCCATTACTGCGATTTTAATGGTAGCCGCAGCAACCCTGGCCATACTCGAAATAAGAAGATTTGACAACCGGCTTACTCAGATAAAAATCGGAACACTCAACTCGTTGATATTAGCCGGAGTGATGATTTGTGTGGTCGTTTTTTATAATAATGCAACCAAAGAATATGGCTATGGCCGATATGGATTAAGCCTGTGGATTCCTTTCATCGGAGTTGCCTGCAACTGGCTTGCCATGCGGTTTATCCGCAGAGATGAAAAACTCGTGCGCGATTCTGATCGCATCCGCTAAACATTCTACTCAACTCATCTGTTTATTTCGGATTACTAAACCATTCATTATACTATGGCTCTGACTAAACTTGGCCCCAATGATGCAAATACCGTGGGCGACCTTCCCGCCATTGGCTCTTCTGCAGTAGATTTTACGTTGACGGCAACCAACATGAAAGACGTAAGCTTAAAAGACTTTGCAGGAAAAAATGTTGTGCTCAATATTTTTCCCAGTGTTGACACCACTACCTGTGGAACTTCTGTAAGAGAGTTTAACAAGCGCGTGGCTTCTATTGATAATACAGTAGTGTTATGTATATCGAAAGACCTGCCATTTGCACAGAAAAGATTTTGTGGTGCTGAAGGAATTGACCGTGCCATTACACTATCTGATTTTCGCAACCGTGGATTTGGAAAAACCTATGGTGTAGAACTTGTAGACAGTGGCTTTGCCGGATTATTTGCCAGATCAGTGGTGGTCATTGATCCAGCCGGAAAAATAAAATACACGGAACTCGTTCCTCAGATTGGTGAGGAACCCAATTATGAGGCTGCACTGAAAGCGATTTAACGTCATTCTAAATTCTTCTCATCAGGAGAGAGACTTTCAATGTAAAAACCCTCATTACCTTTAACATTATTTTTAAACCCTTTCCGTAACGGAGAGGGTTTTGTTTTTGTAACACCACTTTTTCAGGTACCTTTTCAAACCTAAACAGGCTAACACATGAAAAAGTATTTTCTTCTATTCTCTACTTATTTTTTATCCCTTTGGCTTTCGGCACAGACTCCAGTAAAATACTACCTCACTGCAGACCGTGTGTTTGATGGAGAAAATATGCACGAAGGATGGGCGGTGATTACCGAAGGGGACAAAATTGTTGCAGCAGGTCCAAAAGATAAATTAAAAGAGCCCGCTGGTGCTACCAAGATTAATTTTCCAAACTCAACACTCACTCCGGGTTTGATTGAAGGACATTCACATTTGCTTCTCTATCCTTACAACATCACCGACTGGGACACGCAGGTATTGAAAGAAACAGATTCCTATCGCACGGCACGGGCAACGGTGCATGCAAAAAATACACTCATGGCCGGGTTCACCACCGCGCGCGACTTAGGCACAGAAGGAGCCGGCTATTCTGATGTGGCACTCAAACGTGCTATCAATGAAGGCATCATTCCGGGACCACGTTTGCTGGTAGCAGGACGTGCTATTGTTTCAACCGGTTCTTACGGACCTAAAGGTTACGATCTTGATCAGGAGATTATGCTTGGCGCAGAACCTGCCGATGGAAATGATTTAATACGTGTGGTGCGTGATCAGATTGGTAAAGGTGCCGACTTCATAAAAATTTATGCCGACTACCGTTGGGGTATCAATGGTGAAGACCAGCCTTCGTTTACACTGGAAGAACTGAAACTGATCAATGAAGTAACGCGCAGCAGTGGTCGCATTATGGTGTGTCATGCAAAATCAAAAGAAGCCATAAGGCGGGCTGTGCTGGCAGGCGCAGAAACCATTGAGCATGGCGATTTCATTGACGAAGAGGTTGGAAAGCTGATGAAAGAGCATAACGTCACCTATTTTCCTACCGTGTCTGCGGTTGATGTAATCACACAATATCGTGGCTGGAAAAAAGGGGTTAGCCCTGACCCTGCAAATATTACCAGTAAAAAGAAAAGTTTTAAGGCAGCACTGGCATCTGGTGTAACCATTGGCATGGGTGGTGATGTCGGTGTATATCCACACGGAGAAAATGTACTGGAGATGGAACTGATGGTGGAATATGGCATGAAAACATTCGATGTGTTGAAAGCCGCCACAAGTGTAAATGCACGGGCGCTTCACATGGATAATCAGGTGGGCTTTGTGAAAGAAGGGTTGAAAGCAGACCTGGTGATCGTTAGTGGTGATCCTTCAAAAAATATTTCTGACTTGCGCAAAGTGAAATTTGTGATGAAGGATGGCGTGGTGTATCGGAATGAGAAATAGAAATTGTAAATTGATCTTAAATACTTTGAACCACGAAGGCACAAAGACACTAGGTTACACGAAGCTCTTTGTGATTCTTTGTGAACTCCGTGTCTTCGAGGTTTAAAAAATAAAACTGATATGAATCGTAAACAAGCATTAAAAACCATTGCCGCCACTGCCGCAGGCGCAGTAGCATTACCAGAAATTGCAAAAGCCATGAACACGCTTCCTGCTGATTTAAAAAACAACATCAACCACTCCGTGTGCCAGTGGTGCTATAATTCTATTCCACTGGAAGAACTTGCCAAAGCAGCCAAAGACATTGGGTTAAAATCCATTGAATTGCTGGGGCCGGACAAGTGGCCCATAATTCAAAAGTACGGACTCACTTGTGCTATGGCCTACGTTACAGATCTTGGTTTGAATAAGGGATTTAATGACCCATCCCTGCATGAAAAATTTTTGAAGGACTTCTCTGCAAACATTCCAAAGGCGGCTGATGCCGGATTAAAAAGTGTGATCTGCTTCAGCGGCAATACCAACGGACTGAGTTCTGAACAAGGTCTTGAAAATTGTGCACGCGGCCTGGAGCCGATTTTAAAAATTGCACAGAAGCATAACATCACCATGCAAATGGAATTGCTCAACAGCAAAGTAGATCACAAAGATTATCAATGCGATCATACCGAATGGGGTGTTAAACTTTGTGAAAAACTTGGTTCTCCAAACTTAAAATTACTCTACGACATCTATCACATGCAGATTATGGAAGGCGATATCATTGCCACCATCCGCAAATACCAGAAATACATTGGTCATTATCATACTGGAGGCGTTCCGGGCCGCAATGAAATTGATGAAACCCAGGAGTTGAGCTATCCTACCATTATGCGCGCCATTGTAGAAACTGGCTATAAAGGATTTGTCGGGCAAGAGTTTATTCCCAAACGAACTGATAAACTCGCCTCGCTGAAGCAGGGTGTGATGATTTGTGATGTATGATTTTACCTAAGAATACTCTGAACCACTAAGACACTAAGAACACTAAGTATCACCAAGAGGTTCTTGCTCCTTTGTGACTCCTTGTTCCTCTCTGCCAACTGAAAGGTTCGTGGTTTAAAATCAGTAACAATAAGGCAGTCGATACTTGAGCTGTTAGCTCGTGATGTAATTGTAAGAAAATTATGCCTGCACCAGATCAACAGGCCGCTTATGTTTCCAGCGCTTATGGCTCCATAACCAGTATTCAGGCTGAACAATAATATCCTTCTCCAGCAGGTGATGGATTCTTTTTGTAATCTCTCCGTAGCCGGTGTTTTTTGGTTCCTCTATGGCATCTGAAAACTCAAATGTATAGTGTCCCCTTTTCACTTTATTGATTCGCCCATATAATACAGGATAATTGTATTCCTTCGCATATTTCTCTGCACCGAAATTCATTCCCGTATCCTGATGGAGAAATTCAGACCAGTAACACGTGCGGGGATTTCCGGGCGATTGATCAACACCAAAAATAATAACACGAAGGGTGTCCTCTTTCTCAAACTCAGCTTTGGCAGCTTTGGTGGAAATCATTTCCAAACCATAACTGCCACGTGAGGATCGCATTTTTTCATCAAAGAATGTATTGGTGAGAGGCTTGTAAAGTGCCACTGCCTGGTGCTTGATGGCTTCATCAATCGCTACCGCAAAAAGTTCCCAGTTGTTGTAATGCCCTCCGGCCAGGATTACGCTTTGCCCGTTCTCAAAAAAATGATCAATGTATTCAGGATTGATAAACTTGAATCGCTGCTTCACCTGTTCTGCTGAAATGGTGAATACCTTAATACTCTCCACAACAAGATCGCACAGGTGTCTGTAGAAAGCGCTTACTATGTGAAGGTGTTCTTCATGTGTTTTTTCAGGAAAGGAACTTGCTATGTTTCGAAGCACAACTTTTTTCCGGTATCCAACCATTTTATAAATGACAAAATACAATCCATCCGAAATAAAATACAAAACAGGATAGGGCAAGTATGAAATGGGAATCAATATCCCATAAAAAAAGAAAATGTTCAGGAGTCTCATGAATAATTTACTCGCCAAAGGTGGAGAATAAACTTTACAAGATTTCTCCGTCCATAAAAATGAGGTCCGTTATCGAAAATCAGATCTTCGCGATCAACTCCACATACAACTCGGTGAGTTTCGATTCTGCTTTTCCGGCAACGGCAACAATCTCCGCGATCGAAGCTGGTTTTAAATTATCCGGATCGCAATCATCCGTAAGAACAGAAATAGCACAACAAGGTAAGTCCATGTGGTGCGCCACCAGTACTTCGGGCACGGTGCTCATGCCCACGGCATCGGCACCAATGCGATGAAGGAAACGATACTCGGCACGCGTTTCAAGATTTGGGCCCATCACCGCCACATAAACACCTTTGTTGAGTTTAATCTTTTTCGCTTTCGCGATTTTGATCAACAGGTCATTCAATTTTTTCGAATACGGCTGACTCATATCCGGAAAGCGGGGACCGAAGACTTCAAAATTTGGACCACGCAATGGATTGTCGGGTTGCAGATTGATATGATCAGCAATCAGCATAAGCTCACCCTTCTTCCATTTCATGTTCATATTGCCTGCTGCATTCGAGATCAGCAATTGCGTTACGCCCATCATCTTCATTACGCGCACCGGCAAGGTGATCTGTTGCATCGAGTAACCTTCATAGTAATGAAAGCGGCCTTGCATGGCTAGTACTTTTTTGCCTTTCACATCGCCATAGATGAGCCTTCCTTTGTGAAACTCAACGGTAGAGATGGGAAAATGAGGAATAGAATTATAGTTGATAGCAATCGGATTTTTGATTTGCTCCACAAACTTGTTGCCGAGACCCGTGCCGAGGATTACGCCTACTTCTGGTGCTTTGATACCTTTCCTTTTTAAATACTCGGTTGCTTCATTAATCTGATTGATCATAGATTTTATCTGAAAATTAAATTCCACGCAAAGGCGCAAAGGACGCAAAGAAATTAAATGTAAAAATCCTGTTTTGATGTGGCCGCTACTTCGGTGAAAAACTGCGCTACTTTTTGAGTTGCCACTTTAAAAAATTTCTCGCCTTTCTCAGCAGTTGCCTGGCGCGGATCTCCTACTCCGGTGTCGGCCGTTACCTGCATCCACTTTCTTTCTGCCCATGCCCAGCCTTCCTGCATGGCTTTGAAGCGGAAGCGTTTTGCTTTTCCATCTCCAGCTTCAGAGAGAGGCCGCACCAGATCAGGTCGCAAATACAAAATCATGCTCGTCTCCATTTCACCGGCATGGTCATCCTTGTTTACAAAAAATTCTTTTTGATCGGTGCTCTTAAACCAATCGCATGAACATAAAAACATCTGAGGAAATTTTAATCCCAGTTCGCGGATCATGGTTTTAAAATCATTGCCTCCATGACTGTTGAGAATAATCAGTTTGTGAATTCCCTGGCGGTCGAGCACTTCAATCACATCGCGCAACACAACAAACTGTGTGGATGGATTCATATTCATATCCAGCAATACATCAAACTGTCCGGTGTTTACACCAAATGGAATGGCGGGCAACACGATAACTTTCGCGCCTTGTTCCCACGCAAGTCGTGCACCTTCTGCAGCAATTTCTTCTGCTTCAATAATATCGGTGCCATATGGTAGATGATAGTTGTGCGCCTCGCACGCACCCCATGGAAGAACTGCTACATCAAACTTTGCATCCTTGATGGTCTTCCAGTTGTTTTCGGCAAGTATGTAGGGTCTCATAGAAATATTTCAGGTAACAGTTTTACGCTGGCTCAAAAGTCTCAGGCAAACTTAGTTAATGGATATGAAAACAGGATGAGGAATTACAAGTTTCAGGCGGGCAATGCAATCTGATACTTCTTGCCCCGTTTCACGGTAAGCTTATTCTGCCTCAGCCAGGGATTATGGCGCTTGAGAAGTTTATAATTAGAACCCTGCGACTGTGCAAATGCAACCAGATCTTTAATTGATTCATCCACCTCCACATGTTTCAGAGCTTCCGCCTGATAAAGATGTTGTGGCTTTAATTTGAATCCATACTTTACAGGATTTTCAAAAATTTCCTTGATTGCAAGGATTCTGAACACGTAACGCGAAGTTTCGTCATTCATGTGCAGATCGTAATAGTTATTTACACGCTGGTTTTTCAACTCGCCAGACACGCCCGCCACACCACGATTATAGGATGCGGCCACCAATGTCCAGTTTCCAAATTTCGCATAGGCTTTTTTCAAATACTTACAGGCAGCTTCAGTGGATTTTATGGGATCATAGCGTTCATCCACTTCTTTGTTTATCTCCAGGCCGAGTTCCTTTCCGGAAGATTCCAGAATCTGCCAGTAGCCAACCGCGTCTTTTGGTGAAGTGGCATTCAGCAATGCACTTTCAATCAACGGCAGATACTTAAAATCATCCGGTATGCCATTGGCTTTGAGTATTTCTTCCATTTTAGGAAACCATCTGTTTGCCCTCTTCAAAAGAAACAACGTGCTGCTGTGGAGATACACATTGATTTGCAACTCCTTATCGAGGCGCTCATACACATCAGATAAATCTATGGGTACAGGCTCTCCGGCAAAGGAAATTTTTTCTGGCAAATCGTAGGAGACCGCCACAAACGGCTGCCATGATTCTCCGATTTGAACAGGCTCAATATTATCCGCTGTGGTGACTTCAGCATGCTTTACGGATTGATCATACCCGATATACAGCAGCAACAGAACAAAAGAAACAGGTCCAAGCAGAGAGATTAATCCTTTCATCTATGATCAGAAGTTAGGCGACAATAAATATTTGGCATAGAAGTCGTTGATGACTTTCACAGCTTCTTTCGGAGTATCCACAACGTTGAAAAGTTCCAGGTCTTCTTCGCTGACCATTCTTTCAGAAACAAGTGTTTTCCTGATCCAGTCAACCAGGCCGCCCCAAAACTTTTTACCCACCAACACAATAGGAAACCGTCCAATCTTTTTGGTTTGAATGAGCGTGAGCGCTTCAGAGAGTTCATCCAGTGTGCCAAACCCACCCGGCATAATAATAAAGCCCTGTGAATATTTTATGAACATTACCTTGCGCACAAAAAAGTAATCGAAGGTGATCAGCTTATCCGCATCAATGTAAATATTTCCCTTCTGCTCATGCGGCAAGTATATGTTCAACCCAACCGATTTACCACCGGCACGTTTTGCTCCGCGATTACCCGCCTCCATAATACCCGGGCCGCCACCGGTTACAACACCGTAACCATTGTTCACCAGTTCCTCGGCAATGTCTTCTGCCATTTTATAATAGGGATGACTTGGTTTTATGCGTGCCGAACCAAATATGGTTACACACGGACCAATCTTGGCAAGTTTTTCAAAGCCTTCTACAAACTCGCTCATCACCTTAAAAATCATCCACGAGTCTGAACTCTTTATCTCGGCCCAGTCTTTATCTTTAAATGCTTTGCGTATGCGATGTTCTTCTTCCAGTGCATCCTGATTAATTGGATTATTTACTTTTTTCTTTCTTACATTGTTTGCCATAAACCTTCTTCTAATTTTTTTCAAGTTACTAAATGAAACGAAAATACAACTTCTTTGATATGAAAAGCCCGGTGAATAGTTTACTGCACATTTACGTGGTTGCTACCGTGCTGTCGCTTATCGTAACAGGTTGTCAGCAAAAAGAAAATCAGTCATCATCTTCTCCAGATGTGAGCTGGGCTTTGTTGCCCTTTGAAAAAATAAATGATGCCAATCCCATCCTCGCGGCTGGCGATGGAGTGTTCACGTGTCCTGTTTTAAAACAAGAAGTGAAGTGGGAAGAGAAAGATGTTTTTAATCCCGCGGCTGTTGTGCGCAACGATACGCTGTTTCTTTTTTATCGTGCCGAAGATGTGATCGGCAAATATGCAGGTACTTCACGCATCGGTCTTGCCTGGAGTACAGATGGCATTCATTTTACACGAAGAGATAAACCAGTCCTGTTTCCCGATGAAGACTTTATGAAAATGTATGAATGGGAAGGCGGTATCGAAGACCCGCGCATTGTTGAGCGTGAAGAAGGCTTGTACATCATGACCTACTCTTCCTATGACGGAAAAACTGCGAGACTTTGCCTGGCTACTTCCACCGATCTGATCAACTGGACCAAGCATGGGCCTGTGCTCAACGATGAATTTATTGACACCTGGAGCAAGTCGGGAGCCATTGTAGCAAAACAAAATGGTAATAAAATTTATGCTGAGAAGATCAACGGAAAATACTGGATGTACTTTGGTGATACCGATTTATTTATGGCCACCTCAGAAGATCTTATTCACTGGCATCCCCTGTTGGAAAATGGAAATCTTAAGTCTGTATTGAAACCACGCCCCGGTTATTTTGACAGTCGCCTGGTAGAAAGCGGTCCTTATGCACTTGTCACTGAAAGCGGAATTTTGCTTTTGTATAACGGTATGAATCTGGAAACCGGTGGTGATCCTGAAATTGCAAGTGGCGCCTATTGCTCTGGTCAGGCGTTGTTTGATGCGAAGCGATCCGACCAGATTAATCAACCGCCTCGAAAAAAATTTCCTCAAGCCCGATCAACCGTATGAAATTCAAGGACAAGTAAATCAGGTGTGTTTCATTGAAGGCCTGGTGCCTTATAAGGATAAGTGGTTTTTATATTATGGTACTGCCGATTCGAAGATTGGAGTAGCAACGTTAAGCATAAAGTAGAAAGCGAAAAGCTGAAAGCCTACATTCACTTTCAGCTTTAGGCTTTTAGCTTATTTGTTTAATAATTCATTCAATGCCTCACTCAAATCTGGATATTGAAATCTAAATCCTGTCTTTCGGATTTTCTCCGATGACACTTTACTTCCATTCACAACAATCACGGCCATCTCGCCTACGATTATTTTCATGATGAAGCCCGGCACCGGTGGCAATAATAATGGTTTCTTCAATACGCTGGCGATGGATTTTGTTATGGCTTCGTTGGTTACCCAGTCGCACACGGCATTGTATGCTCCATGCATTTGTTCATCTTCCACCGCCTTGATAAACATGGCGCAGAGATCATCGATATGAATCCACGATAAATATTGTTTGCCTGTTCCGAGTGCTGCACCCACCCCAAAACGTATGGGCTTTGCCATTTCTGCCAGGGCTCCACCCTTTTCGCTGAGCACAATACCTATTCTGAGTTTTGCAACGCGAACGCCCAACGAAGATATTTTATCAACTGACTCTTCCCATGCTTTCGTTACCTGGGCCAGATAATCCGTGCCGGGTTTACTCTCTTCTGTAAAGATCCGCTCGTCCAGACAAAAGCCATAGTAACCGATTGCCGATGCGGATACCACTTCCTTTACTGCATGATTACCTTTCTTCAAGGTATCAAATAACAATGCCGATGATTTTGTGCGACTCTCCAGGATTTCCTTTTTTCTTTTTCCATTCCATCGTTTGTCGGCCACTCCGGCACCGGCCAGGTGAATGATGGTATCAACTCCGGCAAGCGCTTCCTTATCCAGTTCACCTGCATCCACATTCCAGACAAATGACTTCACGGGGCCGTTCTTTTTTGTGCGCCCAAGATGAGAAACCTGGTAGCCTTTTTGTAACAGCAACTCCGTTAGCCGGGAACCGATCAGACCAGAAGCACCGGTGATTAATATTTTTTTGCTCATTATTAGTAGCTTTGAACCAACATAACATTTAAGATATGAATAAGTTTTTCCTTTCCGCACTCTTCACCCTGTTCTTGATTTCCGCGAACAGCCAAAGCATGACGGTGAACCAGCAAAAAGAAAAAGTAAAAGGTGAAAGCATTGAAGCGTATGCAGTTACCCTCGAAGGAAAAAAAGAAGACATATCTTCTGCATGGAATAAGTATCTGAAAGAAATCGGAAAGTTGAAGTTATTCGCCAGTCCGATAACGGTAACTGAGCCAATCATGAACGGAACCACCTACACGGGAAAAGCATTTTATGCCGACCTGAAAAAAAATAATGAAACTTCCTCCATGGTGTGGGCCGGAATAATTGCTTCCGAATGGGAAGAAGCGGATGTAGAAAAAGTAAACCGGGCATTAGAGAAACTCGTTTACCAGTTTGGCGTTACCTACCAGCGCGACAAAGTGCAGGTGCAAATTGATGAAACACAACAGGCACTCGATGCCGTAGAAAAACAAAAGGTGCGCACGGTCAATCAAAACAAAGACCTGACCCTGAAGTTGAGCAACAACGAACAGGAAAAAATCAAACTTGAAAAAGCACTCGAAACCAACAAGCTGGAAAATGCTTCGCTCAAGATAAAACTCGAGAACAATCTGAAGGCTCAGGACTCACTCGCCAATGTGAGTGTTCAGATTAAAAAAGTGATGGAGTCACATAAAGAGAAGCAGAAGGCAATCAACTGATCGATTTCTTTCTTTGCATATGGAATCTCGGTTCAAACTCCGCGATTGAATAAACATCCTTATCTGTCTATATTAGTTGCCTGTGGATGATTTTAACATCTGCATCAACAATGATGTGTCACTTATGCAAACAGACCAATAAATAGTCCATGACAAAAAAAGACATAAAAGCATTCTTTAAAGCAGTATCAGACGGAGATATTAAAAAGATTTCAGAACTGCTGGAGAATAACGCAGAATACCTCACTGTTTGTAATGTTGCACCACCGAAAAAAGATGATGGACAATCAGGGCTTCAAGTTGCCTTCAAGTCGGGAAACTTTGAAGTAGCAAGACTTCTGATTGATAAAGGAGCAGACGTGAACTTTATGGAAACTTCTGAAATCAACGAGTGGACGGCTCCTGTTCTTCACGACTGTATACGAGCGACTATTTTCAATTCTTACACGCTTCAAAAAGACACAAAACAGTTTGACAACGCTTTTTCACTTTTAGAATTAATGCTGAGTAAAAAAGCAGACCCAAAATCAACGGACTCTTATGGAAATAATTGTTTACACAGAGCACTTTTGGATGCAAGACAAATGCTTGACAACCCAGGCACAGATTTTACCAACGATATTTTAATTAACCAGCTCCGTAGTGTTTTTAATGAATTAATCAAAGCAGGTGCAGACAATAAACAGAGTATTGATAAAAGAGAAAGTGCTGAGGAATTGTATTTGAATTTTAAATTAGACAAATATAAACTGTGGTAGAAAAGCGAAATAAACGGGTTTTGTATCAGGCAAAGTGACATTCGCACTTGACGCTTTATGCTTCTGTTCAAATTCAATGTTGGGTGACAGGTTCATCCTTAGTAATCGCCATCTTAGCCTAGCTGTAGAACGCTGGCAGTAAGTCCATTCTCGACAAAGTCGTTTCGACTAAAATGAATTAAAGAATAAACGTACCATTTCACGGCTGAGTCTCGCTTCGGACTCCGCGATTGAATAATCCTCCTTATCTGCCTATATTAGATGGATCAAGATAATAAAATCATCATTAAAAAAATCTATCAGTCATACTATGGTGACAGCAAAAAGCATTAAACAGACAGACAAAAAATGAAAATTTATGCAATTTCCGAGCAGGCCATGCCAGCTATACTTAACAATAGCAAAAGAGAAGCAACGTTACAAACTAACCAATGCAAATTCATTCAAATTTGCCATTTCAACAACGCACAAAAGCCTCTTTATACCACTGAATAATTTTACATTTGAGAGATGGAGAATTTTGATAGAATACTTGAAATATTTGCGGACAGCTTTAACCAATTCTTCCCTGAAAAGGAAGACGCAAAGATTTTATTTTCCCTATTCATCAAAAACAAACAACATCCCGACAAAATAATTTTCTCTGAATCCGAAGTTGCCGAACTCATTCGCAAGCATTACAAAGAAGACAATGAAACCGAAAAGGAACAACGCAAAAAATTCTTCGACAGATTGCAAAGGTTGTTGCGAAGTAACTTCCTTGAACGAGCACAGGAGCGACAACACTTTTTATTAAGTGATTACTCAAATCAGCTTTGTGTTTTATTTTTCAAAAAAATAGAGCCGCTTCTCAATCCGTCAGAGATTGAAAGAACACTTGATGATGTTCTGCTAACCTTGCGAAAAAACAGTAGTGAAATTTTAGACTTTGAACACTGGTTTGAACAGGATTTTAAAGGTAAACTAAAATCGGAACTTGCAAATCAAACCAACGCTTTGGAATTTCAGATAAAGAACTTGAAAGACGATTTGAGTGAGAGAAGCAAGACAATGGCACTTTTAGAATTCTCTCAATACATCACCAACCAAATGGATATTGTAATTGAGAACCGAAAAAAACTTTCTCTTGCATTCAATGGCTTAGATTTAATTTCAGACACACTTTCAGATTGCGACTTAAACAAATTGGGCGACTTTGACTTTTTACAAAAAAAAGGAATCCTGAATGACATGCTTAATATTTACCGCCACAAACTTGATAAGACAGGAGAAGAAATCTCAAAAATTAAGGGGATAGCAAGTAACATATTTGAAATCATTGATAAAAAACCTTTCTACCGAAAGTTTGAAACTTTCTTTTTTACAGTTCTTGAAAATACCACAAGCAAAATCACAACTCGAAAAGACAAAGAGCAAATTTTATTTTTTGTTCCTGACATCACACTTCCTGAATTTGTCAATGACATTGAAGTCGTAAAAGATTTGCCTTCTGACTTTTTATTCCCTGACTTCTATGAGAACTTTAGCGAATCAAAAAATCAAAAGGTTGAAACTACTGAAAGAGACCAAAACAAGATCAATGATGCAGCCAATAAAAGCAGACACAGAAAACATCAAGCACAGAGAATTGAATATTGGCTTGGCAATTTAAAAGAGCAGATAAACGAAAAAGAGGAACTTAATTACGCTGACTTTTATCTTGAAATGTTGAATCAGGAACAAGACCTGGAAATTGCCATTAAGGGAACAGAACATATTCTAAAAACATTGAGGAAAGAAAAATTCATTCTTGAATCTACAAGTGATTTTTCATTCAATCCCAATCAACCAAATAATGCAATATGGAACATCAGAATCAAGAAGCATTCTTAAACCTAAGCACATACAACTTCGAACGCTTCGCAGAATCAGATAGTCTTTTGCGTTCAGGTGTGCACATTCAAAATCATAAATCACAGAGAAAGGTTTTTGAATTTATTGAGGACAACATTGAACAACTAAAAACATTTTATGAGAGATTATATAAAGCTAAATTGAGCGAGCAAACTACGGTTGACAATAAGTATTTCTACTTGGATGGAACAGAATCACAAAACAAACTTTTGAACAAAGTGAAGTTGGACCAAGAGGTTACTTTATTTGCAATTTTCCTTTACTGGTTACACAAAGTAGAAAAGCAATTTAATTTCAATCTGACAAAAACGGAACTTGTTGAAATGCTAAATTCAAATCACAGAATAAAACAGCCAATTCAAAAAATATTTTTCGGAACGGATAAAGAAGATACACTTTCAGTCCAAAAAACCTTAGAGAATTGGGTTGGCACTAGTTTAAAGCAGTTGGTTAAGTTAGGTTGGGTTTATTTTCCAGAAGATGATGAGAAGTTTGAAATGCTTCCAGCATTTCAAAGAATAGAAATCATTTACCGAGATTTGATTTATAATATTGACAGCATTAAAACAACTTATGATTTTCAAAATCAATGAAAGAGGTAGGCAAAAAATATCCGAGAATATATTCTATTCATACAGTTGGTATTAGGAATCATAACAATGCTGATTACTTAATTCATCCTTTACGAACTGACTTTACAGGCGAAAGCTCAACTGGAAAGTCTTTAGTTGGAGCAGACCTTCCTCAACTTATTCTGACGGCAGGATTGTTTTATAAATCAGCAACACCAACCAAAGGTGGTGTTCCTAGAGAGTATAACACAATACCACTTCCCAATTTTAGTTTTGCTTATGCATTTATGAATATCGAATTTTCAGAACATGAGTTTATTATAATTGGAGTTCAGATAAAGAGTAGCAGAAAAATACTTATCCCATTCATTATTCAAGGAGAAAAATATTTGGGATATGATAAGAGTCAAACTTTCACATTTAAACCATTAAAACAAATTATTCGCTTCAAAGATTTTCTCATTACTGAAAACGAAATGCCAACATTAGAAAATCTACAAGACCATCTTGATAAGAAAAACTATTTCCTGAAAAGGTTTTACCAAAATGAAAAAGAGTATCACAAACTACTTTTTGACAATGAAATTCTTCACCTTGATTTAAGCGAAGACAACAAACTTCAACGGCAATTTGCTAATACATTGCAATCTCTTTCAAGAGGAGAAGACATTGAAACATCAGGAACAAAATTCAAGAAGTTCCTTTTTCATTACGACAACAAAGTACTAGATAATTTTAATAAAGCTTCGGAAGAAATACAACAAGCTCACAGGAACTTTCAAAGCAATACAGAAAAGCATTTCACTTTCACTGACAAGAAGGAGAACTTAAAAAAGCTACTTGAATTTAAGAAGCTAAAGGAAGAAGCATTTGAAACAAGATTGAAATGCGAAACTGCAAACAGCTTTCAAAAAGTAAAAGAGCAACAAGCAAAACTGGAAGATGTTCGCAAGTCATATTTCCAAACCGAACTTGAAATACTTGCAGCCAAGGAAAAGAAAATTCAAATAGAAATTCAAACACACGAATCAGAATTAAAAACAAAGAGAACTGATTTAACAAAGGCCAACAACGAATTCATCAATGCCAAAAGTTCTTTTGATGATTATGATAAAGAGTTCAAAAGTTTGAATGATACTTTGCCTGCATTGGAAATAGAAACCAACCTACTTAAATCTCAATACGAAAAGGTTCAACAAGTAGAAAATTGGGTAAGGACATATTCAACCGTACCAAATGCAAGAGCCAGTTTTGAAATTCAACTTGAAATAAATATTAGCGGCCAAAAGCTAACCGATTTAAATATTTTTTTAAAACGCCAAAAAATAAAAACAGAATTTGAAGAATCAGAATATTCTAAATCAATCCACGATGCAACAGAATTATACCTTCAAAAGAAAAATAAACTGATAGAACAGATTGAAGCAATAAAAAAGTTGGTAAACATAATAAATCTTCAAGAGCCAAATTCATTTGCAGGTTGGGCAGTGAACAGTAAGAGAAAACTAAACGAACTGCAAGAAGCAGTTCTCTTTCATTTTGCTGAAACGCCAACGAAGGAACTTGCTGAAACCAAAATTTACATCCCAGAACCAAAAGAGTTTATTGAATCTCTTAGTGAGATAAAGGAAACAGAGATAGATTTTGTGATTAACCTCTCGGGAGTTCATTACTACATTGCTAAAAGAGCAAACTACATTTTCAATAATCCTGATAAACTTCAACAAGAGATAAATAGAATTGGCAAGGACTATCAAAAGCAAATTGACGAGTTACAAGCACAGCTTGACAAAATTGAACATCTTCAAAAGGAGTTGATTCAATCTTTCAAATATTCGGAAGAACATTTGGCAGCATACCAAAAAAGAGAAACAATTCAAGCACACAAGCAAGACGAATCGTTTTTAAAGTATACTCTAACTCTTTTTGAAGAAGCTGTTTCCATCTATCAGACAGACACAAAAAAGAATGAAGAGCAAAAACTGAAAACACTTTTTGAAAAAAAGAATACCGAATATGCAGAAAAGTTAGGGAGGAAAATTAACAGCGAAAACAGAAAGAATGAATTTTTATCAGCTAAGAGTTTAGCCGAGGGGAAAGTAACTACACTTACAAATACAATACAAGAATCAGAAGGCAAAATAAAATCACTCACAAATATTGATCTTGTTGCAATTGACACCAAATTCATTGAATGGAAATCTGATATTGAAAATCCGTTCAAAGAAAATCAAGATAGACTGTTTCAGAAATACAAGGCGACACTCAAAGAGTCAAACGATTCAAAAGTGTTGGATAATTCGCTTTTTCAACTTGCGGGAACAAGTGGCGGATATAAAAACGAAATTGGTTCAGTCAAGAAATGGATTCCAATTTTACAAGATGTCTTTGACAATAAAGAGAAGGAATATAAAAAGCATTTCAAAAAGCAGTTTGATAAAGATGAATTGTTTCAGAAGTTTTCTGATGATGATTTGACAAATGCAAAAAGAGCTGAAGTGGAAACAGAAAAGGATTACAGGAATAAATACGAAGCAATCGTTCAACATTTTCCAACAGAGTTAAGAGATAATCCAGTAATGCAACGACATGAATATCATTTCAACGAATTGCTTTATCAACTCATTCCCCAGCAACTAATAACTAACAAAGAGAAGCCCGAAGAATCTTTGTTAAACGATATTGAAAATATTTTGGCTGACTTGAATCAAAAAATTCAAGTGCTGAATGAGGAAGAAACAAGAAAGATTCATTCTACAATTCACTCACTGAAAGAAATAGTTGAAAAGCATCTAGGCGATTTGGAAAAAATTCAAACGCACTTCAAAGAGTTTAAGTTGGCAAACCATCACAGCGTTTCATTGGAGTTTGGAACTGCTGATGATTTTGATCTGAAATGGATTAGAAAATTCAAAGAGGATTCGCAAGAAGCAAGTTTCTTGGCTTCATTTGGCTTTAAGACAAACGAAAGTGCTCACACCATTTTGGAGAGAATTTTTAAACAGTATTGCCCAACAGTTAAAGACGCAAAAGCACATGAGATTTTAGACCCGTTTAATTATTACGATGCAAAAGCAAAACTTATTGACAGCACAGGAACACAAAAAGCAGCAACAGGAGGAACAGGTTACGGATTGCTTGCCTTGATTGGAATTGCAAAACTTTCAGTTGTTGAAGGAAAGAAAAATATCAAAGACATTAAGAAGGGAATTAGAATTTTGCCGGTAGATGAAGTTGCAGGTTTAGGAGGAAACTTTGAAATGCTTTACGAGTTAGCGCAGACACTTGACTACCAAATTTTCACAATGACAATTTCCGCAAACGATTTGAACTTTCAGGACGGTAAGCAGATTTACTATGAATTTATTGGTAGTGCTAATCCTGAAAAACCCTATCTCAATGAAGGAGTTCATGCTTGTTTCTCAAAACTTAATGCAACCTTTGATATTGAAAACTATTTTTCAGATAAAATATTTCGTTTACCTGATGTAGTTACCGATGCTGTATAAAGACACTCCATATAAAGTCGTTCAATATTTGGCAAAACTCTCAAATGAAAAAGTTTTGCCTTTTGCCTATAAAGATGAAAACTACATTCGTCATTTAATAGAAAGAAAAGCAATTCAGGTAAACGGAAAACAATTCAGCATCACAAAAAAGTTTGAAGAAAATTTCTTAGAAGAAATTACAAATGCTTTCAACAAGTGCAGTTCTTTTATCGCGAAATATGATTTGTCCTATTTGGAGAGCCACTACTCTCTTGAGGAAATTGAAGCATTGATTAAAATTGAAACAGATAAATCAAAAATCAATGAACAAGAAATTGCGTTTCAGAACATCTTGACTTTGTATTTCGGAAGTTCAAAACACAAGACAGCACAAAGCAATCTTTCAAGAGCAATCAAAACAATTTTGGGAATTGAATTATTTCCCGAAGAAATTAAAGACCAACAATTCACTTCTATTCTCTATCCTAAAACGAAAACCCGATTCATAATTCTTTGTGAGAACAAAAACAGATTGGTAACTAAAAGACATGAATTTATTGAATTTTGGTATGCCGGAGGAAAGAATATAAAGCAACTTGAATTTATTCCCGAACCACCGCACCCAATATTTTATTTGTGCGACTGGGACTTTGACGGTTTGAGTACTTATATTGCCATCAAGAGAAAATATTTACCGACTCTTACTGCTTTCATTCCGTCAAACCCTGAGTCTTTAATGATTGAACAGAGCAAAGTGAAAGATCACAAAAGTAAATGGAGCAGCGACAAGTTTTTAGTTCATTTGAATAAAAAAGAAAGAGATATTGCGGAAACCCTGATAAAAAATAAAGCGATAATTATAGAACAAAGAATATTAATTACGCATGAAAATTTATTTATCAATGCAATTAATTGACGCAGCTTCAAACGACAATACATTTGCAAGCACATTACCTTGCCACGTAGAACCTCGCTTCAGACTCCGCAATTGAATGCGTAAAACGTCAAAAGATTACTTTCGCTCATTAATTTTTTCCGCGTAAGCCCTTCTCCGAAAAGAGAAGAGGATCAGTTAATCACTTCACCCTCCACTGCATCGTCCCCTTATCAAAATAAGTACGCTCATCCGGAAACTCGATGTATTCTACTCCATTGGAATTTTTGGTTTCATACGGAGTCAGTGATTTTCCTTTCACAAAATCATCAAACAAAATCATTTCGCGTTTTGCGAGCGTATCGGGCACCATCTTCCAGGTGCGGAATACTTCTTCATATTCGGTGATCTTGTTATCATCACCTAACATAAATTTTCCTCCGGTGGCCACACGTTTGTCTACCAGGCTTGGCGCCCTGCGGCTCACCAGAAAATAATGGGTGTTATCCTTGATGAAATACGCATCGAACTTATGCAGCCTTGCCTGCTCCTGATAAACCGAATCATACGGAGCATAAAAGCGCTCTTCAAAGGTAATTCCTTCCGGGGCGCGACCCACATAGCGGATAATCTTTCCACATCATGTCATCTTGCTGTTGCGGGGTGAGGTGTGCGCTTACCTGATAATTGTTTTTTGTATTGCAAGCGCTTGCTATTAAAACCAGTAAGACGACTCCTCCAACAATATTTTTCATATCACAAAAATAAGAAGAGGCCGGTTAACCGGCCTCTTCATTCATAAAATTAAACCCAATTAATAACCTGCTAATAAACTTTGTTCAATGGTTGAAATTCTGCCCATCCGTCAGTCCAGTCAGTGGCACCGAATGCACCACGATAGGTAGTTACCGTAAATCCGGTAGTCAGTTTTGCATCCGTAAAGTCAGATCCTGAATTCAGGTTATTAGGTCCCGCAACTCCTGCCACCAGTGTGAAGTTTGGATTAGAAGGATAGTTGGAAGATGTCTGAGCTCCCCAGAATAACGAACCTGTTACACCAAGATCAGTAAATACGCTTGTGTTGGTAACCGCATTGAACACGGTGTTATTGTTGGCTGCCCAATAGTTTGAAATGGCTGTTGCATTTCCTGCTGCATCGGGTGCTATGGTGAGTCCGGTTGCAAAGGCTGCATCAGAAGCCGTTGTTGCTGTGCCGATCAGCGTAGAGCCAGGAACAGACAATACGTTGTTCGTATGTTTACCTGCACCTGAAAGCAGGTTATCCAGTGTTCCCTGATCATCGATGCGGATACCTACACGGAAGCCGGCAAAGAATGAGTTGAAGATGGAGATCGCTGATCTTCTTCTGATGTGCGCTGCGTTCTGATAGTTACCAGAAATACTGCGGCTTTGAATTTCACGTGGACCAAGAACGGTGATATTAGAGAATACTCCGCGTGTACATCCCACGGTAGTGGTGGCATCACACAATCCTGCAATCGCATTACCATTTCCCTGGTTATCACTTTCAAATGCATTGGATCCTGACTGATCGGCAAAGAATGGGTTGCGTACAACCAGACCAAACTGAACATTTCCGCTCCAGCCAAAGTCTGTATCAAAATCATCATCCCATGTAGAGTGTGACACCAGGTACTTTCCATTTACGGTTCCGCCAAACCACTCAAAGCCATCGTCACCACCAAATGAAACCTGTACATTTTCAACTGTGGTTCCGCTGCCAATGCCACCCATGGTCAAACTGTTGGTTTCGTTGTTTGGAGTAAGTTCGATACCGGCATATTCAATACGCACAAACTTAAGTGATCCGGAATTCTCATTCGCGTTGGTAGTCGGTGAAGTGATATTTCCAAAACTCTGATCGGGCTGGATACCTTCAATTTTTGGTAACGCTGTCTGGTTTACAAAAGCATTGCCCAGCATCACAATTCCACCCCAGTCACCGCGGTCTCTTTCACCAACAGCTTGCGCTGATGTAAACACAATCGGCTTGGCAGCCTCTCCAATGGCAACTAATTTACCCCCTGGTTGAACAACCAAAGTAGCCTTGGTAGCCTTATCGCCTTTAATGATGGTTCCCGCAGGCACTGTTAATGTTACTCCTGTTGGAATAAACACCTGACCTTTCAACAGGTAAGGCTTGGTTGCATCCAGTGTTTGCGTTGTAAGAATTCCTTGCAATGTGATAACCGGGTCACCCACGCTGATTACAAAATTTGAAATAGCCGATGGATAATTCTTTGTATCAACTACCTGAAAAGAAACAACGATTTTCGAACCAATCACTGAATTGGCAGGAATTGTATAATTATAGGCAATCGGTGAATTGAGATCCGTTGTTGAAATATCCCTGGTTTCTACTTCCACACCAGCATACATATATAACCAGATCCAGGGCACCATTTGGAGCAGTCACTGTTAAGGTTGCAGATAACTGATCCGCCAGGAATATTTTGCGCGGTAGTCGGATCTACCGATACCGTAGGGGCCGGGTTAATATCTTCACCATTATCACAGCTTTGAATCATCAGAATGGATGAAACCGCGAGGAAAAATGCGAAGAGTTTAATCGTTTTTTTCATGAGTTTTCGTTTATTGATTTATGTCACAAAATTAGACTTGTCACAGGGGTAACTGATTAAAGGGCAGTTAACAATTCATTACGCCATTGTTAACATCTTCATGGCGTGTTAATAAATAAAAAAACCTGTCGCAGGAGACAGGTTTTTGCAATGATGAAACAATTTTTTATTTGCTGAACTTCCACGCAAGTCCAACTGAAAATTGCGTGCCTACCTGAAAGCGTTGGATAATAGCCTCCTGGTCAACTTTTATTACATTATCATTATTGTTATCCTGATAAAGGCGTGTGACCGCATTAAGCAGATTCTGAATATTCAACTTGGTCTCAAACTTCTTGTTCCAGAGTCTGGCAATCTGAAAATCCAGTGATTGCCGTGGCATCTCCCACCAGGAAGGAAATATTTTATCGCCTACCGAGAAAATACGTGGGCCAAATACGTTATATGCCGTATTCACAGAAAATCCAGTCTCAACATCATTATAATACAATCCTACATTGATGATGTAGGGAGATTGACCTTGCAGCGGTCTGTTTTGTATCTGATTGGTGGCGACCGTTCCGACATCTACATTACTCTGGATATATGCCGCGTTTAAATTAACCGATGTGTTGCGCAAAAATTTTGATACACCCACACTCGCCAGTGATTTTCTGAATTCAAATTCGATACCCCATGAGGTGGCTTCCGGAGCGTTGCCATAGAATAGCTGAGGATTCTCTGTAGTGATGGAAAGATATGTTTCAATCGGGTCGGTAAACCTTTTGTAAAATCCTCCAATACTAATCAACTCACCCGGGTTCGGATACATTTCCCAGCGTAAATCAATATTGTCGATAAAGGCAGTCTTTAAATCTGGTGAGCCTACAATAGCCGCTTCATATTCAAACTGATAATATAAGAATGGTGCAAGTTCCCTGAACTCTGGCCTGTTTACCGTGCGGCCGTATGCTGCCCTGATCAATGAGCGGTCAGTCAGGTTATAAGCTGTATTCAATGAAGGAAGTGCCGCGAATATAGGATTCTCAATATTGATCAACCCGGCATTGGTGCGGGCCTTGATGGTTTGAATGTTATACTCACCACGGAAACCTGCCGTTACATCCAGTTTTCCAAACGGCATATATCCACTTACATATCCGGCTCCCAGTAAGTTGGTGCCTTCGTATGAATCCTGGGGTTGCGTTCCTTCTTCAATGACAAATCCATTTGATCTTTTGATATTTTCAGGAGCAAAAATCTGATCCAATGGTAACCGGCTTAACTCCTGACCGATTTCCTGATCAAAATCAGCCGTGTTGGGATATAGATAGTTGATATAACGCGCGTTGAAATTGCGCGTCTTATATTCGGCATAGTAACCTGCTTTTATCACGGGCGCCTTCTTATCACCGTCTGCTGCAAATTTCTTTTCGAAATTCAATGCATTGGAATATCCGATATCAATAAGATCAGACCAGAAGCGACCGGTTTCAAATACGTTTCCGGCTGCAGGCAGCTGCATCGTATAGGGTTCTTCGGTTCCTTCAAATATTTTATCGCGATACGTTCTGAATCTGCGGTAGTCGGGTTCATTGCGCTTGATGTAATTTAAACCAAGTACCCAGTTTAGTTTGGCAGATCCATCATCACCCAGTTCATGCGTGCCATCAAGCTGACCAGAATAAATGGAGCGGCTTAAATAATGATAGGCATAATTGGCACGGTCAAAATTGGGATTCTGTATTTTATCATCACCGGTACGCAGGGTTGTCTCATGCTCACCCAGTTGAACAAACAGGTTTTTAAATTCGAATTTATTTTTAGGGTTTAATTCTATGAGCCAGTTGTGCATCAGGTTAATCCGCACTTCATTACTGTAGAAATTGTCTTTAAATTCAAAACGTTTCGTTGCGGTTGTCTCGGTAAATTCGTTGTAGCGCAAAAACTTCAGACTGATAATGCTGATAGGAATTGGAATAGGAAATCGCGGTGAGGTTGTTGAACTTCACTCTTCCGACATTGAAATTTCTTGATAGTGCAAAGTTAAAGCCCATATCAACCGGGGCTTTTCTGGTATTGTAAGCAAAATTATTGGTGAGCGACTTTCCTGCACGTTCACGCAAGGATGAATTCTTTGCGGAAGAAACCAATTGACCGGTCGTTGGAAAATTATCAGGGATGGCACGGAATCCATTATCAAAACCAAGCATATCGGTATCACTTCCATTGGAGGAAAGATGATCCTGAAATGTGGTGTTGGTTCTGTATCCAAAGGTTAAGCCTACACTGGTGAACGGTTCGTAAGACGGTTGCTTGGTTACCAGCTGAATTACACCTCCTGCAAAATCACCAGGAAGTTCTGCCGTACCCGATTTATAAATAAGCATCTGATCGATAGCTCCTGCCGGAATCATATCAAATGAAAATGAACGTCTGTCTATTTCTGTACTGGGTGCAATGGCTCCATTGATCATCACCTGATTGTAACGTTCAGGAACACCACGGATGATGACAAAACGGTTATCCACAATGGTAACTCCGGGAACACGCTGGGCAATCTGAGCCACATCGCGATCTGGAAGTTTGGTAATTTGTTCTGAGGAGATACCACTTACTACCAGTTTGCTATCGCGTATGGATCGCAAAAGATTCAGGTCCGTTGAGATTTCTTTTTTTGCTGTTACAATTACTTCTTCCAGCTCTGCTACATCTTCTGCGAGTGTAATTTCAAGTGTGGTTTTTTTACCGGGTTCTACAACCACATCGCTTACAGTTTGTGTTTTGTAAGTTATTGACGAAACAATGATGGAATAAATACCGGGTTTAACATTGGGAATGACAAAATTGCCATCCAGGTCGGTCGCTGCGCCCACTGAAGTACCTTCAATGACTGCGTTACCGCCAATAACCGGCTCCTTGGTCTTCAGGTCTAGCACTTTGCCAGCTATGGTGCCATTCTGCGCCAGGGTTGCCACGGTGATTGCAAAAAAGAAAAGGATCAGATAAAGTTTGCGAAACATGCTTTTATAATTTGTCACAAAGGTCGGGCGACAATATTACCTGTCTGGGTAGGCTATGTTATGGAATTGTTAAAGAGAACCGCTCGAACAACTGATTTCAAGTCCGATAAGCCAATATTGGTAATCGTAATTTACCGATAAGACAAATGAAAATGAGGGAGTTAGTTGTCAGTTCCAAATAACATTGGGGTAATGGAATATTAATGCAGATAAAGTTTGGGTAATACAGTTTGCTGATAGCAATGCCCTACAGACAACTTAAATCCAAAGGAACTTTAACAAAAAATTTCTGTTCGTAATTATACGAACAGCTTATGAAAACGCCATCACACACAAAAGTTAAGTACTCTGAAAAACAGGAATTGATTGCGCGCTTCGGTAATGCCATTGCCAATCCGGTTCGTGTGGCGATTTTACAAATTCTTTCACGCCAGGCATGTTGCTTTCATGGGGATATGGCCGAAGAACTTCCCATAGCCAATAGCACCCTTTCACAACATTTAAAAGTATTAAAGGAGGCAGGATTGATCCAGGGTGAAATCACAGGACCAAAAACCAAATATTGTATCAACCGCGAAAACTGGAACCTGGCCAAGGGATTGTTGATTAGCTTTTTTGATTAAAAAATTTGACATAACTATTCGTATATCTACGAACATAACACCATTAACACCTAAGCCATGAAACACATAAAAATTTTAGGACCCGGATGCGCCAAATGTAAAACAACCTATGAAGTAGTAAAAAAAGCAGTTGAGCAAAGTGGCGTGGACGCTGAAATTGTTAAAATAGAAGATCTGGAAGGGATGATGAAGTACGACATCCTCACCACACCTGTTGTGGTGGTTGATGAGCAAATCAAAATCAGCGGCCGTGTGCCCAGTGTTGATGAAATACAAAAACTTCTTCTGTAAATGTTCGACTGGCTACAGCATATTGCCGACTGGTTAATCTATGATGTCTTTGGTATATCATCACAAAGTCATTTGGGCGAAGCGTTAAACTTCTTCGTATATGACACGATCAAAATTCTGATACTGCTTTTCCTTATCACGTTTTTAATGGGCATTATCAATTCATACTTCCCCATTGATCGCATCCGGAATTTTTTATCGCGACATAAACTTTACGGTGGTGAATATGTGATGGCCTCCACGTTCGGAGCGGTTACCCCCTTTTGTTCCTGTTCGTCTGTACCGTTGTTTATTGGTTTTGTAAAAGGCGGAATTCCTTTAGGAGTAACCTTTGCCTTTCTGGTTACTTCGCCATTGGTAAACGAAGTGGCAATAGCCATATTCCTGGGCATGTTTGGATTAAAGGCTACGCTCGTTTATGTAATCAGCGGAATATTATTAGGTGTAATCAGTGGAGCTGTTCTTGGACGGATGAATTTAGAACCGCTTCTCACCGATTGGGTTCGCAAAGTATGGCAGCAGGCTAAGGCTGATCAAGAAGCATTTGACTCTGAAAAGACAACATTCATTCAACGAATTCCAACGATCATCAAAGAAGCATTTGGCATTGTAAAAAGTGTTTTCGTATATGTACTGATCGGTATTGCCATTGGTGCGGCTATGCATGGATATGTGCCCGAAGGTTTCTTTGAGCAGTACATTGGTAAGGAAACCTGGTATGCCGTACCCTTAGCTGTTCTATTGGGCATACCCATGTATGCCAACGCAGCGGGTATCATTCCGGTGATTCAGGTTTTCGTAGCAAAAGGAATACCTATAGGGACATCCCTTGCTTTTATGATGGCGGTTGTCGGCTTGTCGATTCCAGAAGCCACACTGCTGAAAAAAGTAATGTCCACCAGACTCGTATTCATTTTCTTCGGAGTGGTGGCAGCATGTATCATCATCTCAGGATATCTGTTCAACATCATACTTTAACTTCAATCAAATGAGCACAACATCTTTTTATCTTCAAACGATAACAGAAGCCCGCACGCGGTTTACCAACCTGTTAAAAGACATTAAAGAAGAAGACTTAACGAAGAAACTCATCAATACAAAAAACAGTGCAGGATTCCTGATCCGTCATATTGCCGATGTGGAATTACTCTTTGCCAAAAATGTATTTGGCGCATCCGAAATTAAAGTGCAGGCAAAGACCGTGATAGCACAACACGATACCGGTGAATGGACAAACCTGAAAGAACTACTCGACTATCAACAAGATGCTTTTGAACAACTGAAAGCCATCATCGAAAAACAAACCGATGAAGACTGGCAACAGATCATCACCACAAAAGAATTCGGAACCAAAACTAAAGCGGAAGCGATGGGTCGAATTATATCGCACACAACCTATCATGCAGGGCAACTGGCACTCGCTCTTAAATATGCGTGATGATAATCACTTAATCAGATGACGGGCATCATCGTTACTTCTCCTGCATTAGGGTAAACTGGTTATTCGTAGAAGATGAAAATAAAAATTACGAATCATGAAAAATAAAACAGTTATCATCACGGGTGCCGCTTCAGGAATTGGAAAGGCTACTGCAGAATTATTTGCCAGACAAGGTGCCAGCGTGGTCCTCTCCGACATACAGGAGGCAGAAGGAAAGGCAACCACTGAAAGCATCATAGCCGCGGGAGGCAAGGCATCGTTTTTCAAAACGGATGTTGCCAAGGCTGAGGAGATGGAAGCATTGGTCGCTTTCGCAGTGAAAACCTACGGCAAACTGGATGTTGCTGTAAATAATGCTGGTATTGGCGGTGAGTTAAATCCAGTTGCTGACATGAGCATTGAAGGCTGGCAAAAGGTGATTGGCATTAACCTCAACAGTCTTTTCTATGGTATGAAATATCAGATACAGGCGATGTTAAAAAATGGAAGTGGAAGCATCGTGAACATTTCATCCATATTAGGTTCAGTTGGTTTTGCGGGTTCGGCTGGTTATGCTGCAGCCAAACACGGTGTGATCGGTCTTACTCAAACAGCGGCACTTGAATACTCCGCGCAAGGAATTCGTGTAAATGCCGTTGGCCCTGGATTTATCGAAACTCCATTACTGAATGCACTCGATGCTGAAATGAAAAAACAACTGGTGGCCCTTCATCCGATCGGACGTCTTGGCCAGAGTGAAGAAGTAGCAGAACTGATTTACTGGCTAAGCAGTGATAAGTCATCATTTGTGACAGGAAGTTATTATCCCGTTGATGGTGGTTATCTCGCGAGATAATATAAAATGATTTGATCATTGCCTGACCGATGGCATTGATAATCTGGTTTAATAAACATGTTGAATGCATGATTCACAATGAAAGACATAGAACAAGCAGAACCGGATGGCTGCGGGCATCCGTATTAGGTGCAAATGATGGCATCGTTTCTACTGCCAGTCTTATTCTTGGTGTGGCGGCATCCGGTGCATCTGCCGAAAATATTATTGTGGCGGGTGCAGCCGGTCTTGTTGCTGGCGCTATGTCGATGGCTGCCGGAGAATATGTATCCGTAAGTTCACAGGCAGATACTGAAACGGCAGACCTTACCCGGGAAAAAAATGAATTAGATGCAAATCCGGAAGAGGAACATGAAGAGCTCACAAAAATCTATATCAAGCGTGGATTGAGCGAAAGCATGGCAGCAGAAGTTGCTACTCAATTAATGCAGCACGATGCGCTTGGCGCGCATGCGCGTGATGAACTCGGAATTTCAGAAGTACTATCGGCACGACCCGTGCAGGCTGCATTTGCATCTGCTGGTTCTTTCGTTGTAGGCGCTGTGTTACCTCTTCTCATTGTGGTACTGCTGCCGGTTGCAAACCACGTGTGGTATGTAGCAGGTGGCTCACTCTTTTTTCTTGCACTGTTAGGTGCTGTTTCAGGATATACCGGAGGCGCACCTGTATTTAAAGCTACTGTGCGTGTTACCTTCTGGGGTGCACTGGCGATGGCATTAACAGCTGGCGTGGGTGCAATCTTCGGAGTGGTGGCTTAACTTCTTTACTATGGACTTTATCGATTATTATAAAATTTTAGAAATTCCCAAAACAGCGAGCGAAGCCGATATCAAAAGTGCTTATCGTAAACTGGCCCGAAAGTATCATCCGGATGTAAATCCAAATAATAAAGAAGCCGAAAGGAAATTCAAGGAGATCAATGAAGCCAATGAAGTGCTAAGTGATCCTGAAAAGAGAAAAAAGTACGATGCCTACGGTAAAGACTGGAAACATGCGGATGCCTTCGAAGAAGCGAAAAAACAACAAGGGCAATCGCAGCGCTCTGCAGGCCAACAATATCAATCCGGTGAATTCGGTGGTGATTTCTCCGATTTCTTTGAATCTATGTTTGGCGGTCAGTCGGGAAGCAGAAGCCGTCAGACAAAATTCAGAGGTCAGGATTTGAATGCCGAACTACAACTTACCCTGAACGATGTTTACAAAACACATCAGCAAACGCTGAACGTCAATGGTAAAAATATCCGCCTGACCATTCCAGCAGGTATTGAAAATGGACAGACCATTAAAATTGCAGGCCATGGAGCACCGGGCATTAATGGCGGACCGAATGGCGATTTATTCATTACTTTTTCCATCGAGAACACCACTAAATTCAAACGGGACGGAAATAACTTACACACTTCCGTTGACCTGGATCTCTATACTGCCTTGTTAGGTGGTGAAATGCTGGTTGACACGTTTGACGGAAAAGTCAAATTAAAAGTTGCCTCTGAAACACAATCGGGCACTACGGTAAAACTGAAAGGCAAAGGATTTCCGGTGTATAAAAAAGAAAACCATTTTGGTGATTTGTATATTACCTATCAGATAAAACTTCCGAAGAATCTTTCAGACAAAGAAAAAGAGCTATTCCACGAATTGAAAAAAATCAGAAGCCATGAACACTGAAAACCTGATACGGATCGAACACTTCTGTGAGTATTATCATGTTGAATTTGCTTTCATCAATTCATTGCATGAGTCTGGTCTGATTAACATTGTGGTGGTTGATGATAGCCAATATCTGTCCCATGAAGATTTAAAAGAAATTGAAAAGCTGGTTCGTTTACATTACGAATTAGGAATCAATATAGAAGGCATTGATGTAATTTCAAGTCTGCTGAACCAAATAGCAGATCTGCAGAAAGAACTGACCGCTGTTAAAAATAAATTGAGATTGAATGATGTTGACTAAGAGCCGGATTTCACTCTTATAAAACGGAGGCTTAAAAATGACGCAGGCAACGTTTAGGGTTTATTTACTGGCGTTGGATGATACGTAAGATCCAACTTGATCAACCGTAATTTTTGCGCTTCGGCCAACACCGATCAAGGTAGCTGAAGCAAAGCCTGTCCAGTCGCCAAAGCCCACGAACCAGAGACCTTTTATATCTTTAGCTTTTGTTTCTTCTGTGGAGACGCGACCATTTGCGTTTATTATTCCTAAAGAGGTCAGATATTTTAATGATGGGCGAAAGCCTGTACAGAAAATAACAGCATCTGCTTTTTCTTCCCGGCCATCATTCCACACCACGCTGTTTTCTGTAAACTTTTTGAAAGGAGGAAAACTTTTTAATACTCCCCGTTCACGCGCTTCTTTCACCGAAGCGACCATCACTACATCTACCAGCGTTGGTGACTTGTATGCTTTACCCTGCATTTTAGCTTCATACATCTGCGAGGCAGCATCAAAAAGAAAACGACCATCCACATGATCGGGTAAAAAGTTGGGCTCCTTTTGTGTAACCCAGATCGTATCAGCCACCTTGGAAACTTCGGCCAGAATTTGTGCTCCTGAATTTCCTTCTCCTACAATTACCACTCTCTTCTGTATAAATTCATCCGGAGAATAATAATCTGCCGAATGTAAAATCCTGCCCTGAAATTTTTCAATACCTGCATAATCCGGAATGAATGGATTTGCAAAGCAGCCGGTTGCACTCACCAGTGCTTTTGCTTTATATAAACCTTGTGAAGTTTGAAGGATAAATTCTTCTTCGTTTTTATTCACCGCAATTACCTCCACGGGTCGCTTTACCGGCAATTGATATTTTGCTTCGTAATCCTTAATGTATTGAATGGTTTCATCGCGGGTAGGATAATAATCGCCTCTGCCATTCATGATCACACCAGGCAACGAACTCCATTGAGCCGGAGAAAATAACCGAAGCGATTTCCAGTAATGCTGCCATGAACCACCCGGTTCTTTCTCTCTGTCGAGAATAATAAAGGACAATCCTGACCTCCGCAGATAATACCCAACGGCCAGGCCACTTTGACCACCTCCAATTACGATGACATCATACCTCTGCTCCAATTAATACTTGCTTATTGTTTGTTATAATCTTTCATAAACCAGGATACCAAATCGGCTGTCTTTTAATTCCTGAGTGTTGCAACCAATCGTAATGGATTATTAAGTAATTCCAGTGCTGAAAAAATATCGGGGCAAATCACATCTGCTGCCATCAACGCTTCTGAAGACGCGCCTTCCTGCTGCACAACCATGATACCGATAACGGATGCCTGTAAGATCAAACGATCATTGCGGCCGTTGCCAATACTGACGACTGACTGCAGGTTAAGTTGTTGAATATATTTTTTCTTTTCGAATCCGAGATTTTCCTTCGGCAGGGGAATTACATTACATGTTACCTTTTTCAACTCTTCTTCCACCGATCCAAACGTGTTTCCTGTGAGGACGTGAATGGTAACTTTCTGCGCAAGGTCGTTCAGGATTTCCGCTATTCCATGGATAAGTTTTCCATCCATAGCGATCGTGCCATTGAAATCCAGCACGAGATGCTCAATGGTAATATTTTCATTAAAGCCAGGAATAGAAAGTGATATCATTATCTTTTATTCTTTGATCATTGTCCCTTCACAAAATGCGATATGAAACGTAATCCTCTGAAAAAATCTCATTAATGGTTCTTCGCCTTGTAATGAATCACTTCAGCGGCTTCAACAGTAATGAGGGCACCACAGCCGGCTTCCTCAATCATGTAATTAACATCTTCCAGAAAACGGTCTATCTTCTCTTGTGTATCTACTACTTCCACAACAATGGGCAGGTCGCTGGATAAATCAAGAAGCTTGGCAGTGTGAATGCGACTACTTGCACCATACGATAAAATTCCCCGAAGCACTGTTGCTCCTGCAATGCCATGCTTTTTGGCTGCCATCACCAATGCTTCATACAGGGGCGTTCCTTTAAACTTATCAAGTTCTCCGAGAAAAATCCGAAGCAATTTTGAGTTTCTTTCCAGCTTCATATGGCTCGTATTAAAGTGATGGCGATGATCGTTGCCATGAATTCCTATGATTACACTTGCTGCAATATAAACCGATACATAAAGATATTGCTCTTCGCGAATCAGGTTGTAGGTTTCATAGGTAAAGGTAGAGAAGGTTGTAAATCCTCCGCAAAATCCGGTGGTGAGAAAGAGCCTCCATTCAGGACTGATTGCATTGCCCCGGTCGGCAAGCGCATAAAAGACACCAATCAGAAAACATCCGACAATATTTACAGTAAGCGTTCCGTAAGGAAAAATAACCGGAAGAAATTTGCTGATGCCCTGTTGTGTAAGATAGCGCGCAATGGTTCCCAGGAAACCACCTGCACCAATCAGTAATACCATCCGTATGCTCATAAAATAATTATCAACGTTTGTTGTGAGCAGGAGTTATCAGCGGTGGGCGGTTTAAGGCGAACTCCATCGCCTGGTCATTCAAATGTATTAACGCGAAACGGTTTATCAAAGAATTCATTTTGATTTTTTAGTGTCCTACAATTTCAACTTATACAATACATCATGACTGTACCAAACATTAATAAAATCGGGACTAAACCGTGAGAATATCTTTAGTTGATTTTATAAAGACGGTTCTTAAACCAGAATGCAAGATTCACCAGCAAGATCAATGCAGGTACTTCAATGAGCGGACCAATCACACCGGCAAACGCCTGACCTGAGTTGATTCCAAAAACTCCTACCGCAACCGCAATAGCGAGTTCAAAATTATTTCCTGTTGCCGTAAACGATACAGAAGCATTCTCTTCATAATTGGCTCCCAGTTTCTTCGACAGAATAAAACTTAGCACAAACATGATGAGGAAATAAATGACCAATGGAATAGCAATACGCACTACATCAAAAGGAATATCTATGATCATCTTTCCTTTAAAGCTGAACATGATCACGATCGTGAAGAGCAACGCAATCAATGTGAGCGGACTGATTTTAGGAACCACATTACTCACATACCACTCCTCGCCTTTTGCTTTCTTGAAAAAATACCGTGTGAGGAAACCGGCAATGAACGGAACTCCAAGATACAAGAAAACACTTTCGGCCACATCGCCCATACTTACATCCACTGCTGCACCTTCAATACCAAAGTAAGGCGGCAGTACAGTAATGAACAACCAGGCAAACAAACTGTAAAATAACACCTGAAAAATACTATTGAGTGCAACTAATCCTGCGGCATATTCTTTATCACCCTTCGCAAGATCATTCCACACCAATACCATGGCAATACATCGCGCAATGCCAATGAGAATAAGGCCGATCATATACTCCGGCTTGTCGCGGAGAAAAATGATCGCCAGCGCAAACATGAGTATCGGACCAACAATCCAATTCAAGAATAACGAAAGACTGATGACTTTTACATTCTTAAATACTTTTCCAAGATGTTCATACCGTACTTTCGCCAACGGAGGAAACATCATGATGATAAGCCCTGTGGCAATCAAAAGATTGGTGGTTCCATATTGAAAGGGCTGCATCATTTTTTCCACGGGCAGGTAATTACCTATGCCCACACCCAGCACCATGGCCAGAAAAATCCACAGGGTGAGGTAACGATCTAAAAATCCAAGTTTCTTTTTTTCACTCATGACTATAAAATTTATCAGGCTTTTACCTGTGAGAATGCATACAGGATTTCTCTTCCGATTTGTAAAACCCGTTCTGTGTATTTGGCTGCTTCCAGCGGAGTTCCATCAAATTCTTTTGGATCGTCATACGTAAGGGCAATGCGGGCGGACGCGCCTAACACCAGCGGACAATTTTCATCGGCATGCGAACACGTCATGATAGCTGCAAAATCCTGATTATGATTGAAGGGGTCATCGTAGGTTTTTGAGAACGCGATTACCGGTGCAGCGTCATCCGCATAGCGAACTTCATACACCGGGTTGCTGCCTTCCTTTGTTACTCTGATATCAAAGCCTGCTTGCTGCATGGCCGTTACGGCTCTTGGATTAAACGCAGTGGCTTCGGTTCCGCCCGAAAAACATGCTACACCGGAAACGCCATAAAGATGTGCAGCCGCCTGGGCCCATAGCTGAGAGAGATGACTTCGTCTGGAGTTATGGGTGCAGATGAAATTCAAGTACACTTTTTGACCAGCATTAATTTTGTCCTTCACAAACTGCGTTAATTCCTTCAGCGTTTCTTTTCGCGCAGCCGGAATTTTTTCAAACTCTTTGATTAGCTGTTCTACTGTGGCTTGTAAACCCGGGAGTAAGTTTGCTTTGTGTGGCGTTGTTGACATGAAGGTAATTGTTATCGTAATATTACGTTATGATTGATCAAAAAAATCAGCAGCAATCGTTCTTCTTTACATACTTCGTAAACATGTTGAGAAATATATCCCGCGTTTCTTCCCACACTTTTTCATCAATACAATAGTTTACCTTAGGTCCTTCTACTTCACCTTTAATGATTCCGATTTGCTTCAACTCTTTTAAATGCTGGGTAATCGTGGATTGAGACAAGGGAAGTTCAAGTACCAGATCATTGCAAATGCAGGTTTTGTTTTCGAGCAGATATTCGAGAATCGCAACCCGGGCCGGATGGTTGAAGGCTTTTGCCAGGGTAGCCATTTTATTCTGGCGCTTCTTAAAGAGTTCTGATTTGGTAATACCCATATTTGTTATATCGCAATATTACGATACTTCTTTAACTAACCATGTTAAAAAATCATTACTCTTTTATTTCATGGCTATATTTAGCCTAAAGTGACACCGCTGCTCACTAATTTGAAATGAAGATCGTTACAGAATCTTTTATAACCTGCCCAAGTTGCGGATTTCAGAAAAAAGAAGAAATGCCTGTCAACGCGTGTCAGTATTTCTATGAATGCGAAAATTGCAAAACTGTTATTAAGCCTTTAGCCGGTGATTGCTGTGTGTATTGCAGTTATGGCACGGTGCCATGCCCACCCATGCAGGAAAACAAAGGTTGTTGTTGAAAATCGTGTTGACGCTTTTTATTTTGAAATCGGCACCTTTGATAACAGCACTTTAATGATATCGGCTGTCTTCACGTTATCTGCCTCCGCTTCGTAGTTAAGGATGATGCGGTGATTCATCACATCAAGGGCAACTTCTTTGATGTCTTCCGGCAACACATAATCGCGACCATTCATAAAGGCTACTGCCTTTGACGCCAGGTTCATATTAATACTGGCACGCGGTGAGGCTCCAAACTGAATGTATTGTGCTTCGTGATCGAGTTTATATTCTTTCGGTTTGCGGGTAGCTGTTACCAGTTCAATAATATATTTCTCCAGTGACTCAGAAATTTTCACCTTGTTCACCTCTGCACGAATGGAGAAAATATCTTCTTTGGTGAGCACTTGATTTACATTATAGCTGAACTGCATGTTGGAAATCCTGCGCATGATTTCCAGTTCATCTTGTTTGGTTGGATAATCCACAAACACCTTCATCATGAATCGGTCAATCTGTGCCTCGGGCAGCGGATAGGTTCCTTCGTTTTCTACAGGGTTTTGCGTGGCCATTACCAGGAATGGCTTATCAAGAATAAAAGAAGTTTCACCAATGGTCACCTGCTTTTCCTGCATAGCCTCCAGCAAGGCAGATTGCACTTTGGCTGGCGAGCGGTTGATCTCATCGGCCAGAATTATGTTTGCGAAAATGGGTCCTTTCTTAACTTCAAATTTCCCTTCCTTCTGATTATAAATCATCGTGCCTACCAGGTCGGAAGGCAGCAAATCTGGTGTAAACTGAATGCGGGCAAAATCGAGGTGTAACACCCTTGCCACCGTGCTGATCGTAAGTGTTTTGGCCAGGCCAGGAACACCTTCCAGTAAAATGTGGCCGTTGGTGAAAAGTCCTACCAGCAGGCGGTTTACCATGTACTCCTGCCCTACCACTACTTTCGCTACTTCACTATAAACCTCTTTGATTTTCGCCTGATGCTCCTGTTGTAGCTCAGTTATCTCTGCAAATGCCATAATTCTATATCAGTCAAAATTTGAAACGCAATATTAACTAATTGATATCAAAAAAGAGATGATTCTGGTTACAGTTACGCATTCGGCTTTGGATGGTTGCCAGGGGCCGAAATCCGGAGCATGAGGATGGGTCAGGCCTTTTTATAGGCGAACTTGAAGTAAATCAACATAGCGCACAACACAAACATAATCGCATTGCAGATGATTACCGGCCAAAGCATCAATGCAAAAGCATAGACGAGCCATACTACGGTGCTGGATAGCACAATGAACAACATCGTCAGGCTCAGGTCGCCCGCACTTTTTGTCTGCCAGGTTTTATACACCTGCGGAATGAAGGTGATGCAACTTAAAAAACTGCCGAGGTATCCAATCAGGTCAACGTAATTCAAATTCATAACTTCTAAATAAGACAGCGAAGGTACACGATGGGTTTATATTACCAAATCACCACCAAAACTCACAGACACCTTTTTATAAATCCAATCTTTCTTAATTTACAGGCTAAACTCAAACCAATGTCCAGTCATTGTCATATGAAACAAATACTTATTGTATTACTCATTGCGCTTATTTTCTCCTGCTCTTCAAAAAACTCTCCCGACCTGGTACTCATCAATGGCAACGTGTGGACCGGTTCCGATGAATTTACATTTGAAGAAGCCATCGCCATTAAAGGCAATAAGATCATGGCTGTTGGAAAAACAGATGACATCAACGCACTGGCGGATTCAAAAACCCAGGTGATTGACTTACAAGGGAAACTGGTGACAGCCGGATTCAATGATGCACACATTCATTTTCTGGGTGGCTCACTCGGCCTGGCTGAAGTGGACATGACCGGAACAAAATCGCCAGCGGACATTGCACAAAAGGTGAATCAATACATAAAAGAAAATCCAGACAGAGCATGGATTACCGGTCGTGGCTGGCAATACACTTCATTTGAAAGTAATCTGCCCGATCATGAAACATTAAACGCTATACCCAATGATAAACCTGTTTTTATCAAAGCCTATGATGGCCACAGTGCGTGGGCAAACAAGAAAGCCATGGAAATTGCCGGTATTGATCGAAACACAAAATATGAGGGCTTTGGAGAAATTGTGAAAGATAAAAACGGAGACCCGACAGGCACACTCCGCGAAAGCGCCATGGGGCTGGTTGGAAAACATGTTACCAGACCTACGCGCTCAGAAAAACTTGATGCCATACGAAAAGGCATGAAACTCGCAGCATCGCTCGGTATCACGAGTATTCAGAATGCTGATGGAACGGAGGAAGTCCTTTCGTTATATAAAGAACTTTTAAACAACGGTGAACTTACGGTTCGATATGCTGCTGCATTTTCTGCTGATGAAAATACTACCGATGCCGACATCGCCTTGTTCACTAAACTAAAAGACAGTGTTGGCACAGATAATCCCATGATGCGTGCGGATGCCATCAAGTTTATGATTGACGGTGTGATTGAATCGCATACCGGTTATATGCTGGAGCCGTATGCAGATTTGAGCGCTGATGATCCACTCGCATTTGGTCAGCTGGCTGTGCCCATTGAAAAGTATCAGGATCTCATCGCTAAGTTTGACAAGAACGGTTTCAGGATTTATACCCATGCCATTGGCGACAAAGGTGTGCGCGAATCACTGGATGCCTACGAGAACGCAGCAAAAGTAAATGGAAAGCGTGATGCACGCCATCGTGTTGAACACATTGAAACCGTTTCTCCTGATGACATTCCCCGATTCGCGCAACTCGGAGTGATGCCATCGATGGAACCCATTCATGCCGATCCGGGAACGATAGCCGTGTGGGCAAAAGCCATTGGTGAACAACGGTTGCCTTGGTCATTTGTGTGGGCAGAAATGTTGAAGACCAATGCTCATCTCGTGTACAGCAGCGACTGGCCTGCGTGTATTGACATCAATCCGATACGGGGCATTCACGTTGCCGTGAATCGTAAAACACCAGAAGGATTTCCTGAAGGCGGCTGGATCGCAGAACAGAAAATTTCTATCGAGCAGGCCATGAAAGCATACACGGCATCAGGCGCTTATTCTTCTTTCGAAGAAAATCTGAAAGGACAAATCAAAGAAGGGCAACTTGCTGACATCATTGTCTTCTCGCAAGACTTGTTCACCATCGACCCGATGAAAACACATGAGACCAATGTGGTGCTTACCGTGTTTGATGGGAAGATTATTCATAACTCGCTTTAATTATAAATAAGAATTATTCAAAATTCTTTCAACCTCGCACGTAACACACGATTGATGATGAACCATAGCAATGGAGGTAGTCCTGCGCTTAAACCAAAAGCCAATGCCGGATAGTCTTGTCCGGAGTTGCCAATTATTGCATAGGTAAAACCGAGTGGGATGGAGCCGCTGGCGAGCGCGAGATAAAAATATCGCACCGGCATGCGCGTAAGTCCTGCCATACAAGCCACTACCTCCGGGAACACCGGAAGCCATCGCGAAACAGCTACAACCCAGCCGCCTACACTGGCAGAAATTCTTTTTCCGCGATCGTATTCTTTTTTGCCCAGTAACCGGATGGCAGTATGATCGCCAAGCATGCGGCAAAGCCAGTACGCAAGAACCCCAGAAGCAAAGGAACCCCCTGCACTGATCAATCCACCAGCGAGTGGACCATAGATATATCCGAGTGCTGCCATGATCAGTGTTGCCGGAAGCGGTAAAAATAAATCAGCCATCAACAACACAATGGCGATGGCCCACGCCCATTGACCATAAGAGTTAAGCCAGTCTATCGATCCTTCGGCAGAAAAGAAATTCATCAGCGTGTCGCCCCAGATAAAAAAAGGAATCAAGACGATTGCCACCAGGACTATAAACAAAAGAATAAAACGCATGAGTAAAAAATACTTTGTTGAAAGATCAATTTAGATAAAGATTGGAATTGATTATCCATTTCTTAAAATTGAGTGTTGTTAAATTTTATAAACACGTAATACTACCTGTTCATGAGTAAGCCCGCACCACAAACTATCAATCCAGCAGATGTTCCACAACTTGCTGCCGCACTGGTTAAAAAAGTACGCTTCCCCATGCTGGCTACCATGGATGGTGATCAGCCACGCGTGCGCCCCGTTTCACCTGTGCGCACCGATGGTTTTACGGTGTATGTAGCCAACTTAAAGAGCTATGGGAAAACCGGAGAGATAGAAAAAAATTCACACGTGGAACTTTGCTATATGGATGAAGACCACAATCAGGTGCGCATCACAGGTGAAGCAACTATTGTAACGGACAGAAATCTCCTGCAGGAAATCTGGAACACGAACCGGTTACTTCAACATTACCTCGGCTCAATCGATAATCCTGAGCTGATTGTTTACAGGATTACTCCCAGCCGGGTTCGATTTATGCTGGAGTGGGCATTGAAATACTATGAGGTACCATTGCAATAGTGAATGGTTGATCCGTACATGGTAGTTGCCGTGCATGAAAAAAATCCAGCCCTGATGCTGATGCTTTATCCCTGTAGTTTGCCGAACATAACATAATCAACATTGGTCATTGAAAATAAAACCATTGTTTCCTAATTTGATTGCACTGTAATGCTCATACATCATGAGTTTATTCATCGTAGGTATTGGTTTCCCGCACCTAAAAAAATTACCATATGAAAAGTAATCCCATCAACAGACGAACCTTTCTGGAGACGGCTGCAAAATCCAGTATCGCTGTCGGTTTGCTTGGCAGCGCGGCTTTAAGTTGCGATTCACCTAACACGGATATTTCTGCATCCTCACTTCCACGATGGCGTGGGTTCAACCTGCTGGAAAAATTTATCGCCTCCTCGGCAAACAAACCTTTCGAAGAATCAGATTTTGCCATCATGGCCAAACTCGGTTTTGATTTTGTTCGTTTGCCCATGTCCTACTTATGCTGGACGGAAGAAGGTAACTGGAGAAACTTACAGGAAGACAAGCTCAGGGAAATTGACCAGGCTGTCAGCTTTGGAAAACAGTATGGTATTCATGTAAGCTTAAACTTTCATCGTGGGCCAGGCTACTCGGTTGATCGCTCGAAGGAAGAGCCTTTCAATCTATGGCGTGATGAAGAAGCACGAGAGGCTTTCAATTTTCACTGGAAACATTTTGCGGAACGATACAAGGGCCTTCCTAATAAAGAGGTGAGTTTTAACCTGCTGAATGAACCAGCAACGATCACGAATGAAAGAAACAGCATCGTCAGAGAAGAAACATATGTGGAAGTAGTTAAGGGCGCTGCCGAAGCAATCCGCAGTGTGGATCCCAACCGGCTCATTATTGCAGATGGATTGTGGTGGAGTCGCGACCCTGTTCCCGGCCTTATTGATCTTAATGTTGCACAAAGCACAAGAGGCTATGAACCCATGCAGGTTAGTCACTATGGTGCCTCCTGGGTATATGGCGCACAACAATGGCCTGAACCATCCTGGCCCTTAAAGCAAATTGAAGCCGCGGAACTGCGATGGGAAAGTCCCGTACTGAAGGAACATTATAAAGAAAAAATGAAAAGCTGGGGAATTCCGCTCGACATGGAATGGAATAAAGAACGGTTAAAACTGCAACTGATCGATCCATGGAAAAAACTTCAGCAACAAGGAGTTGGTGTGCATGTTGGTGAATTTGGTGCTTTTAGCAACACACCGCATAAAGTAGTACTTGCCTGGTATCGCGATATGCTGCCGTTATGGAAAGAGGCAGGATGGGGCTGGGCCATGTGGAATTTCCGTGGCGGATTTGGTGTACTGGACAGTGAGCGAAAGGATGTGAAGTATGAAAATTTTGAAGGGCACAAACTTGATCGGGAAATGCTGGAGTTGTTGAAGGAATTCTGAATTAAGTTGACAGTTGACAACGGACAATTGACAATTAGTTCAAGCATTGTCAACTGTCAATTGCTCATTGTCAATTTGAATTATTCATTCCACAGCGAAGGAACCGATTAGTTCTTGCAAATTCCAACAATTGACCGGCTACAGTTAAGCAATATATTATTCTGCTTTCACACCACCACTTCACTCACCTGAACAACCGGCTCTATGTTTGTGTAATTCGCCATATCTTTCATGATCTCTTCTTCATTGGGCCTAAAGGATCTTTCAAAAGCATCCATGCTATCAAAATAAAGATGCGACATCATCTTGTAAGCCGGTGATGTATCAGATTTATTTCCGCTGATACCCTTTTCAATAGCGCCTAATTTTACATCATCGCCTATTAAACCAAGAACCATGGGTATATGCTTGTGGATATAATAGTCCATATCAAATGTTTTGTCCTTTCCTTCCGGATAAAAGATACTGACTTTAATTGCTCCGGTTTTCATAGTTGCATAGTTTTAAGCGCCCGTTAAATTAATTAAACAAAACCAGCTCCACTCCACGCGGATTGGTGAGGTACGAGTTCACAATATTCTGCACCACACGATTATCTTTCGATGGCTTGATAAAATTTCTTGCCGACTCCAGGTCGGATATGTTTTCTGCTTCATCAAAAAATCCGAAGCCGAGGTAATTACCTTTTTCTACCAGCACCACCGATTTTTCATCCGGCCTTCTTCCCTTACCAATAATCGCTACCGTTTGTCCTGCTTCAAAAAATGAGTCAATTGACTTCTGCACGCGCTTGTTGTATTTCTTCACTTTCTCAACTCCCTGACAAGCGCCTTTGCATGAACCCGTCTGATGACTGAAGCATAACCCTTTGGCAACCTGTAATCCGCTTAGCTTGGGGCAGAGATCAAACTCCTTCACCTTCTCCCACATAAAATTCCACGCATCACCTTTCGATGTAAACGTGATCAAGGGTTTCGTGCCACGGCTCACGATGTTTACTGCAAAGCGTAAATACCCATTGCGGTCTTCATAATCATACACGCCCCACTCTTCTACTTTATATTTCTGAGCGAGATTATACTTAGGCCATATCCTGCGTATCTCTTGAGACTCCAGTATCAACGCAATCAATTCGCTGCCGGTGAGTTCATACGTGATGTGATGGATTTCATTGCGGATGTTGGAACGGTTCCATTCGCGTGCCTCACCAGTGAAGTGTCCGGCAATTCTTTTTTTAATATCAATCGCCTTGCCCACATAAATAACGTTGCCACGCGCGTCCAGAAAATAATATACACCTGCTCTGGCAGGAAGTTTATCAAACTCTTCTTTCGGAAGATTGGGAGGAAGTATAGCATCACTTGAATTTCGTTTTAGCGATTTCGAAATCACGCCTGCCTGATCACGCTTCATCAGCACATCGAAAATTTTTGCAGTAGCCTCAGCATCGCCTCCTGCTCGGTGACGATCCGATATTTTTATTCCGAGACTTTCAGCAAGCCTACCCAGACTATAGGAACTTAAGCCAGGAATAATTTTTCTACTCAGCCGTACGGTGCATAATTTTTTTGTGTTCCATACAATACCTGCTACCTCAAATTCTTTTTTTAAAAAACTATAATCAAAGTGCGCGTTGTGGGCAACAAACACACGGTCCTTTAGCCAGTCATGAATTTCCTTTGCGATATCTTCAAAAGTGGGTGCGTCACTTACCATCTCTGTGGTGATGCCTGTGAGCCCGGTGATGAATTGTGGAATTTTCCGGCCCGGATTGATGAGCGTGTGAAACTGATCGGTGATCTGCATTCCATCATAATGATATATGGCAATCTCCGTCACGCGATGATTCTCTGCGTAACCTCCGGTTGTTTCAATATCTACAATGGCATACATGACGCGAAGTTAAGAAGGGTTTCCCGGCAGCGATACCTTTTGAGAATAAAAAAGAAAGATCCCGTTTATTACATAATTATCAGGTATTTGAAATTTCGCACCCTTTCAGTATTTACTTTTGATCTGTTTCTGTCTGACGATTTTGAATTAAATGAAAATCATTACCCGAACTGTCTGGATATTATCACTGGTGAGCCTCTTTACCGATGTGGCGAGTGAAATGCTGTATCCCGTCATGCCGGTGTATCTGAAAGAAATCGGATTCTCTATTTTGTTGATTGGTATACTGGAAGGTTTTGCTGAAGCCACTGCCGGGCTCAGCAAAAGCTATTTTGGCAAACTATCTGATATCAGCGGCAAGCGACTTCCTTTTGTGCGACTTGGTTATTTATTAAGCGCCATATCGAAACCCATGATGGCCGCATTCATCTATCCGCTCTGGATATTTTTTTCAAGAACCACCGATCGCATAGGAAAGGGCTTACGCACTGGTGCACGTGATGCCATGTTATCTGATGAAGCAACGCCTCAGACAAAAGGTCGCGTATTCGGCCTTCATCGCGCCATGGATACGTTGGGCGCGGTGATCGGACCAGCAATAGCCTTGCTCTATCTATATTTTAATCCGGGAAATTATAAGCCCTTATTCTACATCGCTTTCATACCTGGCATACTGGCAATTGGTTTTACTTTTTTGATCCGGGAACGAAATAGCAAACGGGAAAAAATCAATTTAAAATCCGCTTCCATTTTTTCATTCGCTCATTACTGGAAGGAAAGTCCGCTGTCATATAAAAAACTTTTGATTGGCTTGCTCGCATTCTCCGTTATCAACAGTTCTGATGTATTTCTCCTGCTGAAAGTAAAAGAAGCAGGACTTGATGACACCTCCGTAATTGGTGTATACATTTTTTACAATCTGATTTATGCATTGGCGGCTTATCCTGTGGGCAGACTCAGCGACCGGATTGGATTTAAGACCACGTTCATTATCGGTATTTCTATTTTCGCATTGGTCTATACAGGAATGGCTTTTGCCGGTCAGCTATACCTCTTCTTTATTTTGTTTTCCCTTTACGGATTGTATGCAGCCGCCACAGAAAGCATAGCCAAAGCCTGGATCAGCAACATCACCGACAAAAAAGATACAGCAACTGCCATTGGCACCTACACCGGATTTCAAAGTGTGTGCACGATGCTGGCAAGTGCGCTGGCCGGCTGGATCTGGTTTACCTTTGGTGCCGGAGCTACATTTTTATTTTCAGGCATCTCAACCATGTTGATTATTGTCTATGTAGTGGTGATCATTCCTAAACCAACAGAACGCTGATTCATTCGCATATCTGATAAATTATGATAAACTTGTTTCATCAAAATAAAATGAATTCTCTTAACTAAAAAAATAACATGAACGGACTGGTACGTTTTCTTTTATCTGGCCTGGCTGTATTGCTCACCGGATACCTGCTTCAGGGCGGAGTGCATGTAGAACATTATGGGTATGCCTTGCTGGTGGCACTTGTCTTATCCATCGCGAATGTAATCGTGAAACCCATACTGATTATTTTTACGATTCCCATCACCATCGTCACGCTGGGTCTTTTTCTTCTGGTAATCAATGCAGGTATTATTTTACTGGTGGATTACTTCGTTCCGGGTTTTGAAGTTGACGGCTTCTGGTGGGCGCTCGGCTTCAGTTTAATCCTGTCGATATTCAATAGCATGATTGCAGATTTTACAAAGGATAAGAAGGGGTAAACCCCTCACCCTCGCCCCCTGATGGCTTATAGCCTCATTTCACTTTAATTACCGTATGGGGATTTTTCCCAAACTCTGTCTTAATAAAACGATAACATCACCATCAGCAGAGTTAACATCCCGTTATTACTCAATTAACAACCCGCTGATACCTTTGGTAAAAAGTATATGCCTGTACGCTTTACCTATCCTGTTCTTTTGAGTGTGGCCGGTTTTTTACTTTTCCTATTGCCACTCGTTCCATCAAATGAAGGAAATGAAGCATCCTCTGAAGTAACCTATACAGGCAGCAATAGTTTATTTTTCAATTTCAATGATTTAAAAATTGATGAACCCAATGTTGTGCAGGCAGAAGTTACTCACTCCAGCGATTTATTTTACTTAAACTTATGGATTGGGGGTGGCCGTGAGAACCGGATCACATTCGTTCTAAAAGACGAGAACATCCACGAAAATGTCTACGAGCTGGACAACCCGTCAAAAAGACATTTGTCATTTCAGTATCAGGGACACGATTGCACCTATTCATCCGATGACTTTTATACCGGCATGCTCATGATTCACAAGTATGACACAGCCAATAAAATTATAGCAGCTTCTTTTGAATTTATGGCCTGGTCCAGTGATTGCAATGAGTTAATACGGGTAACTGATGGAACGTTTGATGCAACGTATGCCATGAACTAAATAATATGGTCACTGTCAAGCTGAGCATACCTGATCTCACACACCTACACTAAAAATGATGAAATCTCCGGTTCATCAGAGAAAATCAATCTTCACAATTTATTTTTTACGTCACGCCCGGTTAAATTGAGCTGTGTTTCTATTCCATATTCCTACATGATTCTCGAATTTCCTGATCGCTTTCGTTTTGGCACAAGTACATCCGCTGTTCAGATTGAAACCGCTGTTGACCACGACTGGCAAGGATTTATTGCCCGCGATAATTCCATTTTTACAAGAACCACCGATCACGAGCTACGCTGGGAAAAAGATGTAGAAATTATTTCATCACTCGCTCCCAACTACCGCATGAGTTTTATGTGGAGCCAGTTGCAACGGACTCCGTTTGCTTCATTTGATCAAGAAGCCGTAAATCATTATCGAAACTTGTTGATACGACTTAAAGAACAAGGTGTAGACATTATGCTGGTATTACATCATTTTGCAAATCCGAAATGGTTCAGTGAGCTGGGCGGTTGGGCAAATAAACAAAGTGTTGACTGGTGGCTGGATTATGTGAAAAAAGTAATTCACGAGTTTGGTGAATTCGTTTCGCTTTGGAACACATTCAACGAACCCAACCTTTATATCAGCCTCAGTTCTCTTGCAGGATATTTTCCTCCACAAAAAGTAAATCCGATTTATGCCTGGCGTGTATTGAACAATATCAGCCGTGCACATAAACGCGCATACGAAATTCTTCATATACTCTCGCCTGGCAAACCAGTGGGCATATCGCATAACGCTTCCATTCTTGAAGCTGACAATCTGATGGGTGTGTTACCGGCAAAAATTACCGACTGGTGGTATATGGATTTTATTCCTGGCTGGTTTGAACAGTGTGATTTCTTTGGACTTAGTTATTATTCACGCATTGGCTTTGATCCCCTGCCCGTTACGTTTTTAAACACACCAGAAAAGCTTATCAAAAAAAGCAAACCACATGACGATATGTGGGAATATTATCCGGAAGGTCTCGGCATCTGCATTGATCGTTACTGGAAAAGACTTCGCAAACCCATCATCATCACAGAAAACGGAATGAGCACGCATGATGACAACCAGCGGATAAAATCAATTTATGATTATATGAATATCATTCATGATCGTATCGCAAAAGGCGTTGACCTTCGTGGGTATTATCACTGGAGCACATGGGATAATTTCGAATGGAACCTGGGCCCTTCGTATCGTTTTGGACTTTATGGTTGTGATACGCTTACGAAGGAACGATTCAAACGACCGAGTGCTGATATATATTCCGGGTTGGCGTATTCAAATAAGCTGCAAAGTCCGCTTACTTTCGATCCGCGTAAAGTTTTAGAACACGCTCAATAGCAGGTTTTGCCGTTTCCTTATAGTTAACTTCAACACTGGTTTCTGTTTCAACCCACTCTTCAATTTTTAAGAGATTTTTTTTGCTCACTTTCCTGATTACCGGCACACCGAGTTGCTTAAGCGATGCCGCATTGAAATGTTGCTCGTATTGATTTTTCATTGGCACAACCAGCAATTTTTTTCCGAGATACAACGCCTCGGCTGGCGTTTCAAAACCAGCACCACATAAAACACCATGTGAAGAAGCCATGCTGACGGAGAAGGCTTCATTGTCAACCGGAAAAACAGAAATCTTTCCGATGTGATACGGTCTGGTGATATGCTTTGAGAAAATATGCCAGTGAATACCGGATAACTTTAGTAATAACTTCACGAGCTTTTTATCATCATACGCAGGCAGATAAACGGTGTAATGACCATTGTCTGTGGCTTGCGTGTTCCGTACCCGCTCACGTATTACCGGACTGAAAATATGCTGATCGTAAGGAGAAAAATGAAACCCAACACCTTCACGCACCGGAGCATAGTTATTCAGGAACCATGTGCCAACAGGATCAAAGCTTTTAGGCTTTGGCACCTTGGGAGATAGCAGGGCATATTGATGACTGAGTGCAATACAGGGAACATCGCGTTTGTGGCAGGCCCATGCAGTAATAGCCTCAAAGTCATTTATGACCAGGTCATATTTTTCAACAGGAAATTCTTTAATTTCCCTCATCACACTTTTGGAACTGTTGTTCTTGAATGTCTTTATGAAATCTATTCCTCCTTTCTTGCCAAAGAAAAAACTCAACCCCTTCGATTTATATTTTACCGGCATGGATAGTTTGATATCCGCTTGTGCGCCACTCACAAACAAATCTACCTTTCCATATCCCGAAAGTAACGGAGCTATTTCTTCGGCCCTCGCAATATGTCCGTTGCCCGTACCCTGTATGGCGTAAAGTATTTTCACTTTTTAGGTTTAAGTAGCTGCTCCATCATCTGGTTGAATAATTCCTTGTTGTCAGAACCTTTAAATCTCCCCGGCAGTTTGATCGACTGCGCTGCTTTATCCTCGCGATAATTATAAATGCTCCAGCTGCCTCCGTGACACTCCAGCGCTGTGAGATTTTCTACCCAGTCACCTGAATTTAAATAAACCACACTTCCCTTTTCAGTGGTTATCCTTTTCATAGCCGGTTTATGAATATGCCCGCAAACAACATAGTCATATCCATTGTCTATGGCTATGCCGGCAGCTGTCTCTTCAAAATTATCAATAAACTGCACCGCTCGTTTTACACTGTCTTTGATGCGTTTGGAAAGCGATATTTTTTCGCGTCCGAATTTTTGCAACACAAAGTTTACAAACGTGTTTATATGGATTAGTGAATCGTAGCCCACAGCGCCCAGTTTAGCAAGCCATTTTGCACTTCGCATGGTCACATCGAATACATCACCATGAAATATCCATGCTTTCTTTGAGTTGATTTTCAGCAGCAGTTTGTTTTCAATCTGAAATGATCCAAGGCGAAATCCAGAAAATTTTCTAAGCATCTCATCATGATTACCTGTCAGGTAAATGACTTTTGTATTGTGTGTCATCAGACCGGTCAGATGCTTTACCACCTGCATATGTGCTTTAGGCCAGTATCGTGTTGAAAACTGCCACATATCTATGATGTCACCATTCAGGATAACCTTGCCTGGCTCTATGGATTTGAGATATCTGAGGAGTTCGGTTGCATGGCACCCATACGTGCCCAGGTGAATGTCAGACAGAACGACAATATCTACCTGGCGTTTTTTATTTTTCCCCATTTACTAAAGATGCGAAAAGTTTTTGAGTCGTGGGTTTCATTCACAACCGTATCATTAACAAATGTAATTACTTCTTCTGCCAGTAGTTTATGGAAATGTTATGTTATCGTTAACTGATTTAATTAACAGGAGTCTCGTAATCGAGACTCTGATTATCCACCATCACCGTTTGCGTTGGATAGGCAAACTCAATTTTCTCGTCATCAAAAGCCTTGAAAATTCCCAGGCAGATCGCCTGCTGCGTATCCATGTATTGAACATAATCAGCCGACTCAATGAAATAAACTATTTCGAAGTCAAGACTATAGGAACCAAACTTTGCAAAGTGGGCACGATCGAAGGTGGCCAGCTCTTGTGAACTGATGATGTCTTTAATGATGGAAGGAATTTTCTGTAGTTTCTCATGTGTAGTCGAATACACAACGCCAAGATTAAACGAAACCCTTCTGCGATCCATCCGCTTGTAGTTGTGAATGCGTGACTTGGTGAGATCGCTGTTGGAAAAGGCCAGTTGCTCTCCGTTTAAGCTGAGCAACCGGGTGGTTTTAATACCGATGTGCTCCACCGTTCCTTTCTTGTCGTCTACCGTAATGAAATCACCCACCTCAAAAGGCCGGTCGAAAAAGATAACAAAGTGATTGAACAAGTCTCCGAGAATATTCTGTGCCGCCAGGGCAATGGCAATACCACCTATTCCAAGACCGGCAACAATGGTGGTAACGTTATAGCCAAGGTTATCAAACAAAAACAACAGACCTAATACCCAGATGATTGCATTAATGATCAGCATGATGCCGTTGAGCTGCTTCAGCTTTTCCTGCCCGCCTTCCTGGTTACTGATGAATGATTCAAGTGTCAGGCGAATTAATGATGAGAGCAACCGGATCACATAAAGGGTGATCACCACCACCATGGCATTATCAAGAAATTTATCTGCTTTTTCTGAAAAGACCAGATAACTCAAGCCTGTATAAATGACTATAAAAGTTAAAACAGGCAAACCAAACTTTTCAAAACCCCGTATGACATAGTCATCCAGTTTGGTTTCGGTTTTCTGTGCCCACTTCTTCAATTGATTAAGTAACCGCTTTCTGAAAAGGCGGACTAAAACTATACCGCCAACCATTATGGTCAGTGCAATGGCATACTGTTGAACAGTGTTGCCGTAATATTCCTGTGCTAAGATCTCATTCATGCCTCGGGTCGTTATGCGGTGCAAAAATAACAGTCGAAAAGAATTTTTCTCAGATATGTTTGATATGAATGGTTATTGCGCTGTTCACGAATGGTTTAAATTTGCTAACACCTTTAAAGCAAAATGAAAAAATCAACGATTGTCATCGTCTTATTTATCTTTTCATTTCTTACCCTGTCAGCGCAGAAACCTTACATCATTTCCGTTAAAGGAAAAATTCCTTCTTCACAAGCAGGCGTTACGCTGGCTCATGAGCATTTACTCGTTGATTTTATCGGAGCAGAAAATTACTCGCATAGCCGATGGAAGGAAGACGAAGCATTTAACAAAATCCTTCCCTTTTCGAGAGAAGCGAAAGAAGCAGGAGTGCAAACCCTCTTCGATTGCACACCAAACTTTTTGGGCCGCGATGCAAAATTATTGATGAGGCTGTCGAAGGCAGTCAATGTGAACATTATCACCAATACTGGTTTATATGGCGGCTCTGATAACAAGTATCTGCCTGCCTATGCGTTTGCAGAATCTGCTGAGCAACTCGCACAACGATGGATCATAGAATTTGAAAAAGGAATTGACGGCACTTCCGTGCGACCAGGATTCATGAAGATTTCCGTTAATCCCGGACCGCTTTCTGATTTCTCAAAAAAATTGATTACTGCAGCTGCCATTACCCATAAAGCCACTGGTCTCACTATCGCTTCACATACCGGCCCTGTATTACCCGCACTCGAACAAATTGAAATATTAAAACAACAAGGTGTGCGTGCCGATGCTTTCATCTGGGTGCATGCGCAAAATGAACAGCAAGATCAAAAGTTCGTTGACATCGCACGATCAGGAGCATGGGTAAGTCTGGATGGCGTAAATGAAGAAAATATTCAGTGGTATGCAGATGTGTTAAGTCTGCTCAAAAAAGAAAACCTGCTGCATCATGTTTTGATTTCGCACGATGCCGGCTGGTTTGATCCGGGCAAACCCGATGGTGGCACGTTTCGTCCCTTTACAACCATCTTTAAAAAATTGATTCCGGCCTTAAAGCAAGCGGGCTTTACGCAACGGGAAATTGATCAGTTGTTGATTACAAATCCTGCTGGTGCGTATTCTGTATCACTAAGAATAATTTAACTGGCTTAAACTTCGGTTTTACTCAGACAGAATAAATAGCCTATAGGTAATTTTAATTACATTTGATATATGGTTGATATTCTTCAAAATAAAATTCCTTATGTTGTTGAGCTCTTGAGAAAGCATAAGGTGAAACGTGCCTATGCATTCGGGTCGGCAGTAACAGGAGATTTTAATAAAGACAGCGATATTGATTTACTCATTGCTTTCGAGGATAATCTTGATCCCGTAGAATATGGTCAGCACTATTTTGATTTAGCCGATCAACTCGAGCAATTGCTGCAGCGTCCGGTTGATCTGATAACGGAGCCATCCTTAAAGAATCCTTACTTTATCAAAAGCGTCAACGAATCAAAGATTGCGTTGTATGAGTGATGCTATTAAAAAGTCTCTTGCTGACATTTTAATGAGTATCGATGGGATTCACGTTCATCTGCAAAACAGAAATGATTTTGCTGCTTACCAAAAATCAATCACAGTAAAAAGAGCGGTTGAACGCGAACTGACTATTATCGGAGAGGCTGTAAACCGGATATTGAAAGAGGATAAGGATTTCCCCCTAAGCAGAGCTCGACAAATAATTTCTTTTCGCAATCGCGTTATTCATTCCTATGATTCTGTAGACGATAATCTTGTCTGGAAAATAATTATTAAAGATCTGCCAACGCTGCAATCTGAAATCATAAAACTCCTTTAGATGAAATTGAATTTGTCCGAAGACTACACCGCAATCATTATTTCCGTTGTATTGATTTTTGTCGCATGGTTTGGAGTCATCTTTTGGTTTCCAGCAGTAACCTGGAACAACCTGGCAGAATTAACCTCTTCCCTCGGCACGTTTTCCTGGTATAATTTTCTTATCCTGTTCGGCTTGTCCTTTGGCATTATCTGGCTTGCTTCTCTGCTGAAAGGTGAAACCCTTCCGTTCGAAACAGCGCCCGGTTATCTTTTTATTTTTCTCATCACCCTGATCGCTCATATACTCACCGGTTATGGTCCTGCCAAAGGCATGGGTCTGGAAATCGTGATCTTCAGTTTGCTGATCGGATTGTTCATCTCCAATGTTCTAAAAGTTCCTTCACTGGTCAAGCCGCTGCTGCAAACGGAACTCTATATCAAAATCGGACTGGTGTTGCTCGGCTGCGGCATTTTATTTGGTGATATCATGAAAGCCGGTTCACTCGGCATGATGCAATCCGTCATCGTAGTGCTGGTAGTGTGGCAGTTTTGTTACTGGCTCGGAAAAAAATTCGGCCTGGATGATGAGTACCGCACCATGCTCTCCAGTGCCGTTGCCATCTGCGGAGTATCAGCAGCCATCGCCACAGCCGGAGTGATCAAAGGCGACAATAAAAAACTTTCGTATGTGATCTCACTCGTGCTGATCACCGCCATACCCATGTTGCTGTTCATGCCTTACATCGCGAAAGCCATCGGGCTCAACGATGCCACCGCTGGAGCATGGATGGGTGGCACCATCGACACCACCGGTGCCGTGGTAGCCGCAGGAAATATGCTGGGCGAAGAAGGATTGAAGTATGCTACGGTAGTAAAGTTTTCTCAAAATGTTTTATTGGGCCTCGCCGCTTTCGCCATCTCTGTCTACTGGACGTATACAAAAAAAGAAACTACCGAAAAGCCAACAGCGAAAATGATCTGGGATCGCTTCCCGAAATTTGTGTTGGGTTTCATTATCGCCTCGTTGATTTTTTCATTCCTGCTTCCTGCAGATCTCGTGAGCACACTTGAAAACTCCATTGAAAAATATTCAAACATTCTGGTTCGCACTCGCCTTCACCTGCATAGGTCTGGAAACACGCTTTGCCGATATCTTCAACAAGGATTCAAAAAAACCAGCAGCAGTATTTCTGATTGCACAGGTTTTCAATATTCTGGTTACGCTGGTGGTAGCGTGGGTTATTTTCGGAAATCCGCAATAAATCAAAAATCGTGATTGACTTGCTGCCCTTGGTCGCTGTTATCACCGACCAACCACCTCATAGCAAACTAAATACTACTCCACGGCCAGAGCTCTAACCTTGGGCAATTCATTTTCCATTCGTATCTTTTGAGTATCATGAAATTCCGCGTAATCCTACTTTCCATGTTCACCCTGATGGTGATGTTCTTTTCTACGTTGGAAGATGGGGTAGTGCGTGTGGTGTTAATCGTTCTCTGGTCAATCGGATTATTTGCCATCTTCGAAACCATACGAACCTACAAGCGTCTTCAGTTCCATGCCGGTGTGCTTACCATACACCAGAGTTTTGATCGCACCCGGTCGTTTCCACTTACAGAAACGGAACAATGGCATGAAATAGATACCTACATCAATAGTATGCGCAGAAGGCATTTGATTTTGTTTATTAAAAACAATGAGAAAATCGTGATCTCTAATTATGATGATCAGCATGAATACGAAAAAATAATTGGATACCTGAATCAACACCTTGCTGAATTGAAAGCCTAATTCACTGTGACTTTTCACCATTATGCTTTATTTTTAAGAAGCATTCATTCACCCCATGTCGCCTATCATCCTCACCAAACCACAAGCAAAAAAAATCATCCTCCACGCAGCCGGATTATCGAAACATGCACAGTTTGGCAAAGGCAAAGAGGCAGCGTATAAACTGATCGATCATCTGGGCTTTGTGCAGATCGATACCAACTACATCGTGGAGCGTGCACATCATCATGCCATCGCTGCGCGGGTGCCGGATTATAAAACCGAATGGCTCAATCAGCTGCAGGCAGACGGACGGATTTTTGAATCGTGGACCTACGCAGCCGGCTATGCGCCCATGGATGAATTCCGTTTTTCACTGCCGGTGCGGGCGAGCCTGGCGGCCAGAAGAAAATAACAGTCGCAAGCCGAAATCAACCTGATGAATAAAGTGCTCGATCGCATCGGTCGTGAAGGTCCGCTCATGGCGCGCGACTTTGAAAATGACCGCGTCACAAAAAGTTCGGGCTGGTGGGACTGGCGTCCTTCGAAAGTAGCATTGGAGCACCTGAACTTCGATGGGCGATTGATGACATTGCGCACCAAAAATTTTCTGAAAGTATATGACTTACCGGAGAACGTGATCCCATCCGGCATCGATACCACTATACCCACATCAGAAGAATATGCGCGGCATGTGATCACGCGTTCGCTGAAGGCATTGGGCATTGCCTCTTTCAAAGACATCGCCTTTCGTGCACGCTATATCAAAGACAAAAAATTCTATCAAGTCCGCATTGGAAAACATGGTGCGTGATAGCGAGGTATATGAAGTATCCGTGACCGGAATGAAAGACGCACCGCTCTACATGCTTGCGGAATATAAAAGCAAGAAGATCACCCTGTCCGGTGATGCCTTCATCCTTTCTCCCTTCGATGTATTGAATGTGTACCGTCATCGTCTTCAAACTTTTTTTGATTTCGATTACATGGTCGAATGCTTTGTGCCAGAGCCCAAACGAAAGTATGGATACTTTTCATTACCCATCCTGATGGGTGATACCTTCATCGCCCGCATGGATTCGAAAGCCGATCGCAAGCAAAAGATATTAACCATTCACTACTTACACTTCGAGTCGGTAAAACTTTCCAAATCGCAAAACTCTGCGAGGTGATTAAAGCCTTTGCGAAATTTAATCAGTGTAACTCTATTATTCTTAACAAGTCGAATGAGAAGGTGCTATTGAAAGTGATTCAGAAAGAAGTAGCGTAGATCTTACTATGAAATGTCATACCGTCAATAAACCATGATTGACTTGGTGAAATAAAACGCAGTATTTAGATTATATTTTAAATAAACTGTGATTTTCTTAGCCTTCTTGCGAATAATAGGGCAACATGAGTTCAATATCTGACAACCGAGACTTTTTGGCCCTGCTGGAGCAGCATAAAAGGATCATTTTTAAAGTGTGCAATTCCTATTGCAAAGACCCGGAGAGCAGAAAGGATCTTACGCAGGAAATCGTTATTCAATTATGGAAGTCGTTCAGCAAGTACGATGCTCAATACAAAGTCTCTACCTGGATGTACCGGATAGCCCTCAATGTGGCCATTTCATTTTACAGGCGGGAAAAGAAACACACCTCCACATCCCCCCTTGCAGAAAGTACACTTGCTTTTGCGGATGACAGCGCGTCATCACAGGAAACGGAAAGTAATATCGTACAGCTGCATCACTTCATTGATCAATTGGATGAGTTGCACAAGGCTTTAATGATTCTCTATCTTGACAACAATAGCTACAAAGATATTGGTGAAGTATTGGGTATTACGGAAACAAACGTAGCCACGAAAATCAATCGGATCAAACAGAAGTTAAAGCAGCAATTCGAAACGTTCAAAAATAAATAGTTATGAATATAGATGAATTAAAAAATGCCTGGAATACCTATGACAAAAGTCTCGACAGCAAGATTAACCTTGATTTGTTAAAATCGGTAACTATTGATAAAACCAAGTCATTGACACTCACATTTAAATTTAGCGCGATTGTCGAGATTATTGTAAGCCTTTTCTTTGTCAATTACATGGCTGAAGTCGCCATCGAGCAATGGGCAACGTGGGAATACAGCTTACCTGCAACCGTAATCGGTTTAATTTCGCTTGGAACCGTAATATGGAATATTTATGCGTTGACCGAACTTACTTTTATGAACTATGATGCCGGTATAGCCCAGGCACAAAAGAAAATGGAACGCATTTATACGCAGAGCAAGTGGCAAAACACCATGCTGCATTATCTACTGGTTCCACTGGTTGGTGCGATGCTGACGATCATGGCTTTGAAATACCTGAATCTCAGTTTGACTGGACATCTCGATATCATTTTGTATGTCGTGCTTGGCGGCACTGCGGTGGTGCCGATGGTTGTATGGATTGTTAAAATGACGCCCGACAAAGAAATGGAATCTGCTATTCGTTTCCTGGACGATATTAAAAAATTTGAAAAGGAAGAGTAAACCGAAATGTAAACGCAACAAAATTACCCGACCGGTATGACAGCTTCATGGTAAGACGAGCCCGGCCCATGTTGACGCTGGTCACTGACCACATCAACATCGTACACTCGTAAAATCCCTGTGACTTTCACATTATCGTTTACATTTAGCTACTCTTAAAATCGTAACCCGATGAGAATATACCGCTACACTCCTACTTCTTCTTGCCTTCATCACCACCCAGGGGCAGGCACCCACATTCAAAAAGGAAATCCCAAAAGTCGATCAGTACATACAACAACTGATGACCGAGTGGGAAGTTGCAGGCAGCGCGGTAAGCATTGTATACAAAGACAAAGTAATCTTCTCCAAAGGCTACGGCTATCGCGATGTAGCCAATAAACTTCCGGTCACCACGAAGACAACCTTTGGCATTGCCAGCAACAGCAAGTTGTTTACTTCCATGGCAGCTGCCATGCTACACGAAGAAAAGAAACTGGACCTCGACAAGCCCGTGCGCACCTACATGCCCGAGTTGCATTTTGCCACCGGAGAACTGGATGAGAAACTTACGCTGCGCGATATGCTGAGCCACCGCAGTGGCGTGCCCCGCTGGGATGGCGTGTGGTCAGGATCAGGGTATACCCTTCAGGAAATTTTAGATAGACTTCAATACATGAAACCCACCTTGGGTTTCAGAGAAGGATATCTCTACAATAATAATATGTATGCTGCGGCCGGAGCAGTGACCGCCAGAGTAAATGGCACTACCTGGGAGCAGCTGATCCAGACCAGACTCTTTGATCCGCTCGAAATGAAACAGAGCACATTCAGTTTTGAAGATGCTGCCAGAAAAAGTGAATTCGCTAAAGATTACCTCGTGGGGAGGGTAGATAAAAAACTGAAAGAGTATGAACCTGATACAGATTGCAATTGCTGGGCACCTGCTGCTGCCATCGTATCCAATGTAGAAGAGTTAAGCAACTGGATGATGGCCCAGATCAACGGAGGAAAATTCAAAGGCAAACAAGTGATTCAATCAAAAGCCATTGCGGAAACCATCAAACCGAATAACATTGCTTCCCGGGAACTGGTGTATGATGAAGTGTTTTATGGTCTCTACGGTATGGGCCGGTCATCCACTGACTACAAAGGTCATGTGATGGTGTCGCACGGTGGTGTGATCAGTGGTTATCGTTCTACGATTGCCATGTTGCCCAAGGACAGCATAGGAATTATCGTGTTGACCAATACGGCTCAGGGAAGTCCAATGGCCAATGCAGCCGTGTATGGCATCATCGACCGCTTGTTGCATTTAAGCGAGTCACCATGGACAAATAAAATTAAGGCAGAGATCACTAAACAAGAGACGAAAACCTGGAGAGGGATTGATTCACTGAAGGCGTTGAAAGTAAAAGACACCAAGCCTTCACATGTGCTCGCTGATTATGCCGGCACCTATGAGCACAAGGCGTATGGTAATATGATCATCACAAAGGAAGGAGATCACCTGCGTATGAAACACCGGATGTGGGACGAGGCGCTGGAGCATTTTCATTACGATCAGTTCTGGTCTACCGAACATCCTGACTTCACACTCAACTATGGACTCAGGGTTTACAAATTACACTTCATGACCAATCAGGCAGGCAAGATTGACAAAATCAAAACCAGTGTGGGAGGAGATCCGGAGGTGGAGTTTGTAAGGGTGAAGGAGTGAAGGAATACTGCGGTGAGTTTATAGCTACCTCTATCATGAAAATATAAACTGGGCATATGTCTCAAATCTTAATAAAAAACCTAATACGACAACTTAACGAGATTCAGGATGGATCACTATGGTTTGACCAGTGCTTCAAAGAAAAAATAGGTTCGCTGTCAGATGCTGAAGCATTTGCAAGACCAATACCACAAGTTCACAGCGTAGCCGAACATATTTCCCATGTGCTGGCGTGGAGAAAAGAATGCCTGCTTCGATTTAAAGGACAAAGAACAGACTTAATGAATAGCGCTGATGACTGGAAAGACAACGCTGTGTTAAGTGAAATTGGTTGGACTAATTTGAAAAACCTATTTTACAAGAGTACGATAACATTAATCAATGCCTTCGAAAAGCAAGACGATACCTATCTGGACACAAAGTTTCCTGACACCGATTATAATTTTCACTACCTGATTGAAGGAATTATACAACACGACTTATACCATTTAGGACAAATCGGTATAACTATCAAACTTCTGAATTCAAAATAAAAACCAATACAAACCGTGTTCATGTCTGCAACTGGTATTTTTTCGGGTTTGTGGTTTTTTCATCATAAGAAGTTTTATCAATCTGTTATGACGGTTTCGCAGATAGAAATGCAGAATCATTAAGAACTCTACCATGAAATGGCACACCGGTCAAGTTACCTGAGTTGTAAACTCAGCACTGAACTTCAAAAAGCGAACCTCCCCGATTTATCGGGTGATAAAGTCAAATGCGGGTGCCGTTATAAAAAACTTTTCGGTACACTGAAATGAAGATCAGCCCATTGTTGCTAAAATGAAAACTCAATGGTAAACGGATTTTGAAACATACTTGAATGCTTCCGGGAGAGGGACATCCTGGTATAATTCTCCAACCAATTCATTCAGTGATTTATACTGTGTGTAAAATCGGGTTACATTATGTTCTGTTTTTTCGAAATGAAAGCCGGGATATTTTTTCAAAAATGAATCGGGGATAACAGATGGATGCTTAAGCGAACTTTCACCATCAGCAAATACTAACCACTCAATAAAGTACTCACTCGGCACCGTACTGAAATAAACAAAAAAAGACTCCCTGAAAGCTACCTCCTGGTTCGCGGAATATTGATAGGTGATAAAATTTTTGTCAGTGACAACAGGGTTGAAGTTGAGCGGAAGATCAATCGAGGCAGGTATGCCTGAGGCTTCTGAGTATTGGAATCGATGACTATCCATATAAAAAACATCGAGGGCAGTGACATAGCGGGTGTATTTATTCAGATAGCCCGCTCTTGCAATAGGAAGATCCGTCTCGAAAACTGATTTTGTATCACAATTAATATAGGTAGCGGGCTCATAAACGGATTGTGAGGCCTCAAATGCCTTGACGGTTAGGGTAGACGATGTTGGTTTAGGAAAGGATACTTCCCTAATGTGATCAAACGCACTTAAATCATTCAAAGAGAAATTATATGTTCCGGGTGCGATGTCGTCAAAGAGTTTATAACGTGGCTGCTGATCTTTTCCCATCACGTAAAGAAATAAATCATCACATAATTTTTTTACCTCTACCGGCCGGTACACTAATGAAGTATTCGTGCTGACGTTATAATCCGGCCAGAAAAATGAACCGGGGGTTGACAAACACGATGCAAACACTTCGCCTACCCCCGCATCATTGATGCTGATGTTAACCGTTCCTTTCGTGTCTCCGCAATTGACTGTACCTATCTCGTCTTTTTTTAGTGTCCATCGCGTAGGCGTATTCACTCCCGTGTAACTTTTAAGGTTAAAAGCCGGTGGGTGTGTGGCGTTTCCTGCATAGGTTTGTGTTGCAATGGTTACACTGATTTTATCTTCAGGCATGTGTGAATGGAAATGGGTGACGCCATTGGAAAGCGATTTTGCATCCAGCACTTCACCGTTGCTGTTGTGAATAAATACCCATACATCACTTCCGGCATTGATATATCCATCCTCCACCGCTACTTCAAAATAAGAAATCCCAGGATCCGACCCATCACCGCAAGCCAGAAGAAGAACTGTGAAAAGACAAGATAACCAATGACTACTTTTCATGCCTGGGAATAACCTTTTTTATCTAAAGTGACTAAGGTATTAAATGTCGGAGGAAGGACAAAACCGTGTTTATTCATCGCCTCACTTGCTGATGCGGTTCGCCTGACCATATCACTTCGTATTCAAATAAAATCACTGTGTCATTCCACCATTTTCGGTTACATTTCGCAAAGTCACTAATCATAACGCTATAATAACCATGAAAATCCTGAACTCATTAAGATCAACCTTCGTGATCGTGATGCTTATCGTTCTGATCGCATCATGTAACACCCGACAAACCAGACAGAAAGAATTCTTTATCATCGAAAGTGAAGGCGCAAAACTGAAAGTAGAAACCGTTGCCGACAGCATCACCATTCCCTTTGGTATGGACTTTTTGCCTGACGGCAGATTGCTGGTATCGGATAGAGCCGTTGGAAACATGGTGATGGTTAACACCGAAACCGGAGAGAAAGAATTTCTGCAAGGCGTGCCTGAAGTAATAGGCCAGGGCGATGGAGGCCTGCTCGATATCCTGGTTCACCCCGATTATAAGAATAATGGCTGGATCTATTTTTCTTACAGCGAAGGCGACACTTCAGCCAATACCATGGTGGTAGATCGCGCAAAGTTAGACGGACTAAAACTGGTTGAGCGGGAAAGATTATTCACTGCCTTGCCCTATTATAAAAAACCGCTTCATCATGGTTCGCGGCTTGTGCTCAACGATGGCTATCTCTACATCGCCATGGGCGAAAAAACAGATATGCAGGATTCTGCACAAACATTAAACAATCATCTGGGCAAAGTGCTGCGCATCTATGAAGATGGAAAGGTACCTGAGGATAACCCCTATATGAATACACCAAATGCAAAACCAGAAGTCTGGAGTTACGGGCATCGCAATCCAAACGGGTTAACACTAAACCCGTCTACCGGAGAATTGTGGGAACACGAACATGGGCCCATGGGTGGTGATGAGATAAACATCATCAAACCAACATTGAATTATGGATGGCCTGTGATCACCTACGGACAAAACTACGACAGCACAAAAGTTGGTGACGGCATCACCGCGAAGGAAGGAATGGAGCAACCTTTTTATTATTACAAACCTTCCATTGCACCCAGCGGCATGCAGTTTTATACTTCTGATGTTATCCCCGCATGGAAAGGTAATTTATTCATTGGCTCCATGGTGCTGAGGCACCTGAACCGGCTAGTGATTGAAAACAATAAAGTAATAAAAGAAGAACGATTGCTCACCGATAAAAAGTGGCGTGTGCGCTCCGTGAAACAAGGACCCGATGGCTATTTATATATTGGTGTGGATGGTGGAAAGATTCTCAGGATTATGCCCCAGTAAATTAATGAGATGAAATAAATATCCCTTGATAATGGTGGCCGCGCTATTGATGTGGTCAGGCGACCAGCATCAACGACTTAACGATCATCCCATCTGTTGATGGGCAGTCTCCTGTCCGTTACCCTGAATGAAAACAAGTACATAACACTTGTGTGTAAGATAGTTTGTTGTCATAGGAATGTTTGGGTTTGATGTCTGTTGAAATAGAACATACGGTACAAGTAACGAATCTTCATAGTAACGGTTAACCTGTTGATGCTGGTCGCCTGACCACATCGTAGTAATGGTTAACAAAACCCTTTTATAACTTTTCCCGTTTGAAAAGCATTAACCTACCCTATTCTATAACGGGTTGATGTGCTGGATTTCCATCAGCGCATCAAAACAATCATCAGGAAAATATAGTTGAACGGATTGATATCGATTAAAAAATGCAACCACTATGATCACCGCTATTATTCCACGTCTGCCGGCAAAAGATATTGCCGAGACAGAAAAATTTTATAAAGAGCATCTTGATTTCGCTACCGTAACCCGACAGGACGATTATCTCGTGCTCGCACGCAACGGTATGGAGTTACATTTCTATCAGAACAGGGTCATGAATATTCAGAAGAATAACATCATGTTGTATGTTCGGGTGAATGATCACATACAAGACTTACATGAAAAAGCCATTACGGAGCAACTTCCTTTTGGCATGTTGGGGAAACTGGAAGAAAAAGCCTGGGGACAAATTGAATTTTCACTACTCGATCCCAATCATAACCTGCTAACCTTCGGGCAGCATAAAAAAGGCTAATCAAAACTGGTGCTACCGAAATCATTTGTGATCATATGGAATTATGCCATGAATTGTAATCCCATCAGAGGGTGAGCGAGCCATGGTTAATTTGATTTTAACTCATTCCACACAATTTAATGCACAAACGGGGATCCCAATCAAGCGAAATGTCTCCGAGCTGTGAAATAATAGTTTGCTCATCAGATGAAGGGCCATTCTTTGGTTGAAGCTGTTTTTCTGATCTACCGGTTCAGAAGGCTGGAGACAATTTACCATTGAGATCAGTTTTTTAAATTCTCAAATCATCATTATTTAACATGACAACAATCTTCCTTCACCGTAACTTAGGTTACAGATAGTGGCATTTGGATTTACGATCTTTGACTTATCAAAACAAATGTTTAGTCAAAAAGAACTTAAACAAATCGCATTATGAAACGGTCTATAAACACTTTATTCCTTGCGGGAATACTTTTTGGCATAGGTGTAGGTTTAACATCCTGCAACAAGGATGATAACCCCACGCCCGTCAATGACGATGCAAATATTAATCTCATAAATCTCCAGGCACAAGTTATAAGCTTGCCAACAGAATCCTTGAGCGCGGATGAAATCAACAGTCTTGAATTTTTGAGGGAGGAAGAAAAACTGGCAAGAGATGTTTACATTACCATGTATAGCAAATGGGGAGCAAAAATTTTCAATAATATTTCAAACAGTGAACAAACCCACATGGATGCTGTATTGCAGCTATTGAATAAGTATAACATGGCCGATCCGGTTGGTACGAATCCCGTTGGTGTTTTTCAAAATACAACCTTACAAAATCTTTATAACCAGCTGGTGGAAGAGGGCAATATCAGCCTGCTTTCTGCGTACAAAGTTGGGGCAACAATTGAAGACCTTGATATTTTCGATTTAAGAACTGCCTTGACCAAAATTGATAACCAGGACATCACGTTGGTGTATGAAATGCTGACCAAGGGAAGTCGTAACCACTTAAGATCATTTTATAAAAATATCCTCAGCGTTGGCGGTACATATATCCCACAGTATATAACCCAGTCAGAATTTGATGCCATCATAAACGGTTCAATGGAAACAGGATTCTGATACCCCGAAAGGAAGCACAGTTGAAATTGGTCAAGCAACCAGATAAATTCCCATTCTACCTGTTCGTGTAAACGCTCACATTCATGACTTACATAACCAGACAATTGACAGAATCTGTTCTGTTTGTATGGTGGGGAAATGAGAAGAAAAAGCAAGGGGTGAAATTGAATTTTCATTGCCCGATCCTAATCATAACTTGTTAACATTCGGCCAACCCAAAGCTAAAGGATAACCTTTCCGATGAAGTGAAATGAATATGTGTCTGTGAAATTCTTTGGTGCGCACCGTTAGTCCACACCATTGCCAACGCATGCATTAATTTTAATATCTTTGAAAACAACTGTACGGTGTGGCCAAAGATCTTCCTTCATATGAAAAACTTTTCCGGGAGTTGTTCAAACCCTTGTGCGGCTTTGCCATGAAGTATGTGGGCGACCTCGATGAAGCCCGCAACCTGGTGCATGAAGTGTTTATCACAGTCTGGGAAAAATTTGATTCGCTGCCACCGGACACCAACTACAAAAGTTATTTGTTTACTTCGGTACGAAATCGCAGTCTCAACTACCTACGCGACAAAAAGAATCACCTCTCGCTTGAAAAAATGGCGGAGGATAAATTATCGGAAACCAACACCCAACTGGAGACAGCCGAACTGGAAAAGGAGATTGAGCTGGCCATTCATTCATTACCGGACAAATGCCGGCAGGTGTTTGAACTTAACCGCATGGAAGGATTGAAATATGCTGAGATCGCAGAAAAACTGGGCATTTCGGTGAAGACCGTAGAGGCACAGATGTCGAAAGCACTGAGCGTATTGCGGGAGCATTTGAGGGAATTTATGACGTTGATTTTTTTTATGTTTCATCCATAAGGGTAAAAGGAATATGATGTGTTATATAAGCAGATAAAGGTGCGTGAGTAAAGAACAAAACGATATTGACGAATTAATCACCCGCTCGCTGGCCGGTGAAACAACACCAGAAGAAGAAAAGAGTCTTCTGGCATGGGTTGCCCTGGCTGAAAAAAATAAGGTGCATTATGAAAAGCTGAAGCGCGCTTTCATGCTGGGCGATTCGTATTATAAAAAAGAAAAGCAACCTGAGCCAGTCTTGGATATCGATCAGGAATGGAATCATTTCCTGAAGCAAATTGATGCCAAACCTAAAGACAATGTGCGTACACTTCATCTCACAAAAACATCTTCCGTGTGGATGCGTGTGGCTGCTGCTTTATTGTTGGTGGTGGTGTCTGGGTTTATCATCAACTACTTCATTTCATCAAACAAAACCACGGTGATTGAAACGGCTGATGCCACGCAGGAAATTACCTTGCCGGATGGCAGCCAGGTAACCTTGAATAAAAATTCGCAACTCTCCTATACCACTGATTTCGGAAAAGAAACGCGTAGTGTGTCGCTAAAAGGGGAAGCTTTTTTCGATGTGGCGCGCGATCCGCAAAAGCGTTTTGTCATCAGCGCCAACGAAGCCACCGTAGAAGTGCTGGGCACTTCGTTTAACGTGCAGGCGTATGATTCTGAAAAGCAACTGGAAGTGGTGGTGGCCACGGGCACCGTAAAACTTTCTGTACCCAACGTAAAACAGGAAGTAACCTTACAAGCAGGTGATCGCGGAGTGTATGCGCGCACTGAAAAACAACTCACGCAAATAACGAACACCGATATCAATTTCATGGCATGGAAAACACGGAAGCTCATGTTCATGGAAACCGATTTATACACGGTGATCGAAACCATCAACCATGCCTATCAAACCAACATCACCATTGCCGCAAATGTGCCCGCTACGTGCCTGGTCACAGTAACCTTCGATCAACAAAGCCTTGAGGCAATCCTGAATGTATTGAAAACAACACTCAACCTCACATATAAAACCGAAAACGGAACTATTATCATCACCGATGCAGGTTGCTGAAATCTCAAACTTTCTTCGTGAGTTGACATCATGAAACGGATTGTCATAGCTCTTTTCAGTTTTTTGGTGTTGACGAGTTACATCGGCCATACCCAAAAACTTCCTGACCAGAAGATTTCCATTGATGCGCACAACCAATCCCTGGCAAGCATACTCAGCGAGATCGAACAAAAAAGTGGAATTAAGTTTTCGTACAATCCGCGCAAAATCGAATCAGATCGAAAGATAAATTTCACCGTGGTGAATAAGACGGTAGGCGAGGCATTGGAAGTATTGAGTAAAAGCGCTGCCCTTCAACATGCCTTTGTAGAAAATCAGATCATTCTCACACCACAAAAAAAATCAGAAGTTACTGCACCGGACCAGCCTGCGGTTACTTACAGCGGTTATGTAAAAGACATGAATAATGGTGAAGCGCTCATCGGAGCCACGATTTACATCAAAGAAATACAATCAGGAACAAACACCAACTCCTACGGATTTTTTTCCATCACACTACCGAAAGGCAAGTATGAAGTAACCATCTCGTACATTGGATTTAAGTCCGTACAAAAAACCATTGACTTGCAAAACTCGCTACGTGACGATCTTCCACTCATAGAAGATCTTCCTATGCTGGAAGAAATAGTGGTGAATGCCCTGCCAGAAGAATCAATATCGGAAACAGGTGTAAGCAACCTTCATCTTCGCCCAAAGGCGATCGCAGAACGGCCGGCATTATTCGGAGAAAACGATGTGATCAAATCACTGGAGTCGGTGCCCGGCATCAAACTGCAATCCGATGGTTCCACCTTTTATCATGTGCGCGGTGGCAATCGTGATCAAAACATGATTCTGATCGATGACGCACCGATTTACAATCCCAGTCACTTGTTGGGAATATTCTCCACCATCATTCCCGATGCCGCTACTGACATTACCCTCTATAAAGGTAACATGCCCGCTTCCTTTGGCGGGCGACTTTCCTCTGTGTTGGATGTGCACACACGCAAAGGCAATGATCAGTTCACCCAAGTGTGGGGCAACGTAGGGTTGGTTTCCACCAAACTTGGCATAGAAGGTCCGCTGAAAAAAGAGTCCAGCTCCTTTTTGCTTTCGGGTCGTTTCTCCCGGCTTAAGTGGTTATTTCAGCAGTTCGATAATAGCATTAACAAGTTCAGCTTTCATGATCTTACCGGAAAAGTAAACTTCAAACTAAACCCAAAGAACCACGCCTACTTTTCATTTTACACCGGCAGCGACAATTATTTTTCCGGCAACAATGGCATCAACTGGAATAACAACGCAGCGACCTTCAGGTGGACGAATCTTTATTCTGAACGCTTGTTTATCAACACCACACTGGCTGCCAGCGGCTACGATTATTTTCTTCACACCGATGTATCTAAAAACCAACGCTGGAATTCACACATCGGTAATCTCAATTTAAAATCCGATTTCAGTTATTTTATCAACCCTGATAATGAAATGTCCTTTGGTATCGGGTTGAATGGCTATAATTTCAATCCGGGCAACATTACTACCAATGGCATCCAAAATTCAAACGTATCGGCTCGTCATTCACTTGAAGTGATGCTCTATGGAAATCACGAATTGAAACTCTCCCCAAGATGGGGACTCAATTATGGTTTGCGATTTACCTCATGGACAAATAGTGGCGAAGCTTTTGAATTTACGTTTGATGAAAATCATAATGCGATTGATACCCTCGTTTTCAAGGCAGGGGAATCCTACATCAATTATCTGAATGCCGAGCCAAGGTTTACCGTGCACTATTTAGTAAGCCCGGTATCAAGTTTCAAAGCCGGCTATTCGCGAAACGTGCAAAACGTGCATCTTATTTCCAATTCAATCAGTCCGTTTACTTCCCTGGAGGTGTGGTTGCCCAGCAGCTTCAACATCAAACCACAACTTGCTGATCAGGTGACACTGGGTTATTATCATCAGCTCAACAAGCCAGGCATTTCACTCACAGCCGAAGTGTTCTACAAAAAAATGCAACATCAGATTGATTTTGAAACGCATGCCGAAACACTATTGAATCCATTCTTTGAAAGCGAACTACGATTTGGCACTTCAAAATCCTATGGACTTGAACTACTGACCAAAAAAGATCTCGGTCGCTTGCGCGGATTGGCCGGCTACACCTATTCGCGCGTGACGCGAACTTTCCCGGATTTGAACGAAGGCCGAAGCTACAATGCCCTCTTCGACCGACCTCATCAGATCAATTTTTCCATAGCCTTTGATCTCACTGCCCGTTGGACGATGGGTGCAAACTGGAATTTTCTTTCGGGCGCACCGTATACTTCACCGGTGAGTTTCTATCAATACAATGGACTGGAAGTGCCCATCTATGATCAGAAAAATAATGATCGCTTGCCCAGCTATCACCGACTGGATCTGACAGCTAACTTAAAACTGAATAAAAACCCTGAGAAGAAATTCAAACACGACCTCACGTTTTCAGTCTTCAATTTTTATGGTCGCAAAAATCCATTGTTCATAAACTTCAATAAAGAAGAGCTGGCTTACCGTGATTTTAAAGTGCCATCAAACCTGCTGGAAAGTGAGCGGGCCATTTCCCAGTTCTTCCTGTTTCAATTCAGCCCTTCGGTTTCCTATAATTTTCGCTGGCGATGAAGAAACACATAATCATATTGCTATTCATCAGCATGATATTGGCCTGCGAAGAACGCTACGCCACTGAGTTTGATAAATCCAACACCGGGTTGCTGGTGGTGGAAGCGGTGCTCACCAATGAAAACATCAATCAGAAAATCACGCTTTCAATTCCTTATCAGCAGATCAATGGTAAAAGCTCACCAGCAACCGGAGCCACCGTGCGTGTGCAGGAAGGAAATAGTGCAATCTATACATTCACAGAAGATCCAAGCACACCCGGAACCTATTATAGTCTGCCCTTCCAGGCAGTATCAGGTATCGTGTATACCCTGCAGATTATTTATCATGGAAAGGAATACAGCGCACAGGATAATTCAGTGCCGGTAGCACCGCTTACCCCATTGCAATATCAACCGGTGAATGAACAGTATCAATTGGTTTTAAGTAACACCGGGCAAGACCCATACTACATCGATCACGCGGTGAGCTGGAAAAATACAAGCGCATGCTCGTCAGGCACGGGTTGTGAAGGGCGTATTGTATTTTATGATTTGAAAAGTATTGATGTCAACGAAATCTATAAGCCCGGCAAGGAACAATTTCTTTTTCCTGCAGGGACTACTATCCTGCGCAAGAAATATTCAGTTAGTCCTGCCTACCGTACTTTTCTGCGCTCCGTGCTTTCAGAAACTGAATGGCGCGGAGGGGTCTTTGATGTAGACCGTGCCAATGCCACCACCAACCTGAGCAAGGGTGCCATCGGGTTCTTTGCGGTAACCACCGTGGTGAGTGATGTCACCGTGGTGAATTAAGCCATAAAAAATATTTTTTTCCCGCATAAGGGTAGGCTCCAGGTCTTGTGTTTTAGTAGGTGAAAGGGGAAAACTCCTCCACAAAAATTGAAACAAACCAATAAACACTAAAACATGAAAACATCGAATCTGATCACACGTCTGTTGGCCTTGAGCCTGTTTGCTTCGGCATTCCTTACCGCATGCGAGAACAATGAAATGATTGAACCCCAGCAGGATTTACTCCCCACCACATTCAGCGTAGACATTCCAGCTGCGCTCAGCAACCAGAACAGTGTAGCGAATGGAAGAATCAACGGTCGGATTTCATCCGATACCCTAAAGGGCAATGACATCTACCTGCATCTGAATACCTTCATTGCGGTAGGCGAAGGCGCTGCTGATCTTGTGGAAGAATTTATCGAAGGCATACGCAAGCATAAGATTGATCGCATTCAGTCGCTTACTTACATCAGCGATGATGATAACCGCAAAAAGAATCTCCTGGTGTTATCCGATGTAACCTTTGAAAATCAAACCTGGGATTATCAACTCACGGTTACCGATGCCAACAGCGAAGGTGACAAAGACGGTGGCAAAGCATTGCAGATTTTCTGGAACAAGAATGCAAACATCAAAGGCATTGCAATCGTGAAGCCTTACCATTGCGATCGCACAGAAAATGCCAATGCGCCTGATGCTGTGTTCCGCATAGATTATACAGAAGGCGGTGCGTTGGGTTATGATGCGCAGATGGAAGTAAGTATTTCTGGTTTGCCATTACCTAACCCTTTGGATGAGCCTTTTGCTGTGAACACATTGAAAATGTTTGCCGGTAAGAAGGGTGATGTAGTTGATGTATTCGGAAACACCAACCATCCCAATGCCATTCTCTTTTCTGGTAATGCAGGGTTTAACTGGGCCTTTGTCGCTTCTGGTAATGATGTGAAAAATATCGGTGTGGCCGAAGTGGGTTTGCCTCCAAGCAAACTAGATAAAACAGATCGTACTGTGTTACTGAAAGAATACGCCATCAAGAATGTGTTCACGAAAGAAATCACCACCCTGTGGCCTGGCATTGATCAAAGCTTGTTGGATGCCTACCTCACTAATACTGCAGCACCCGGTTACTTCGATAACAAGAAAGGATTTGTTGCCGGTGGTAAGTCGCCTGGCGCTGACTGGGATGTGTTGACCAATCGATTGGCTTCACTGAGTCCTTACAATCCTAAAGACATCAGCGAGCTTGTAGTCAACTTCAAATAAAAGACCCGATCATAACAAAGAAACCCCTGACTTAGGTCGGGGGTTTTGCTTTTGTAGATAAACGATCAGACACAATTACATCTAAAAAATCATTTACCGAACTGTTTCTTTTCAAGTTCCTTCCAATCTTCCCTAACAGGTGTAAATACATCAATGAGTTTACACTCGGTAATCGTTCTTCCGCTGTGCGGAACGTTGCTGGGTATGTAAGCTGTTTCACCCGATTTCATGTGACGTTTCTCTCCGCCTACAATAAATTCAATTTCACCTCCCAACAGGTGGCTCCATTGTTCGTGCACGTGATGATGCTCGGGTAATTCCACTCCGGCAGCAATCGAAATGTGAGCATGGGTCATGTGGTTGCTATGATGCACCTGGCCGTAGATACCATCCCAGATTTTGAGTTTGGGTATGGCGTTGTAGTCGATAAAAGGCATGACAGTATAGTTGTTGGCTGGTCGTTACTTGTTTTTCGTAGATTGAAATTAGATAAAAATATGAATTGTATTTTTTAATACCTCAAATCTGTTTTGCAGGCCCATTGCAATCGCCTGTTACTTCACAGGGCCGGACTTTGCATGAACGGAGAAATTTATCCGTAATTTGAATTATGGATGTGCATGAACCGGAAGTAAGAAGCTATAACATGCGCCAGATTAAAGGCAAAAACACCAAGCCTGAGATGGTGGTGAGAAAATTTCTATTCTCGAAAGGATTCCGGTACCGGCTGCATGTAAAGAACCTGCCTGGTAAACCTGACATCGTTTTGCCAAAATATAAAACCGTAATTTTTGTTCATGGCTGCTTCTGGCATGGGCATGAAGGATGCAAATACTTTGTGGTGCCCAAAACGCGAACTGAGTGGTGGTTAACTAAAATAAATACCAACAAGCTCAACGATGAAAAATCGAAAACCCTTCTGAAGAAAGCAGGGTGGAAAATTATCATCATCTGGGAATGTGAGTTGAAACCATCCACTATTGATTATACCCTGCTAAAGCTACAAGCTAAATTCTTCTGACTTCACCGTAACACAGTCAGGTTCGCTTTTTATCAATTAGAAAGAATAAACTTCGGTGCCTTTCTATGCTTCGTGCTTTGTTCATAGCCAAATGCAATCTCAATCAGCAATGGTTCGCTCCAGGCTTTACTGAAAAATGAAACGCCAACCGGCAACTCATCAATATAACCCATAGGCACCGTAATGGCCGGATACCCAGAAATTGCTGCAAGCGAAGAACTGCCTCCTATGAAATGATCACCGTTTATCAGATCCGTCTTCCATGCTGGTGAACCGGTTGGGGCCATCAATGCATCCAGTTTATTTTCATTTAACAATTTATCAATGCCATTATCGCGGGTTGCCTTAAGCATCATGGCCAGTGCCTCTTTATACTCTTTATCTTCCAGACTTCCTTTTTCATGAGCCAGCTTCAGCAGGTTCTGATCGAACCAGCGAAGCTCAATGGAATCTTTTTTATTGAACTCCATCAGTTCTTTCAGATCCTTAACGCGGGCTTTATCACCCAGGCTGGCAAAGTAACGGATGAGACCGTCTTTAAATTCATAGAGCATCACATTAAAAGAAGCACCATTAACTTTTCCTTCCATCGAATAATCCAGTTCAATCACTTCCGCTCCCTGACTTTTAAGATCAGCAATAGCCTGTTTCATCAGGGTATCTACCCGGGCATGATAGCCCAGTTCTTTTTTCAGTAACCCTATACGCTTGCCACGCAATCCATCCGCTTTGAGGTGTGGCGTATAATCACTCAGATAATTTCCGGCAGAGGCCAGTGTCTTTTGATCGGCAGAATCAACTCCTGTCATAGCGCCAAGCGTGATAGCCACATCCGTTACCGTTCTGCCCATTGGGCCAGATGTGTCTTGTGTTGATGAAATCGGGATGATCCCCGAGCGACTGATCAAGACCGACCGTGGGCTTCAATCCTACCAGTCCATTGTTATTGGAAGGACATACAATTGAACCGTTGGTTTCAGTTCCGATAGCAATGGCACAAAGACTGGCAGCAGCTGCAACGCCCGAACCAGCACTTGAACCACACGGATTGCGATCAAGTACATAGGGATTTTTGGTCTGTCCCTGCATACCGCTCCATCCGCTTGACGACATATTGGCCCTGAAGTTTGCCCACTCACTCAGGTTTGCTTTCGCAATGATCACCGCGCCTGCATCACGAAGTTTTCTGGTTACATAGCTATCATTGGGAGGATACGAACCGCGCAACACAGTTGCTCCTGCGGTAGTCGGCATGTCATGTGTATCGATGTTATCTTTCAATATCACCGGAATGCCGTGCAATGGCCCGCGACTTTTTCCATCCTTTAATTCCTGATCAAGTTGCCGGGCTGTTTCTATTGCCTCCGGGTTGACATATATTATAGAGTTAAGAGACGGGCCTTGCCTGTCAAAGTCTTCAATACGCTTTAAGTAATCATTCACCACCTTTTCAATGGTAAACGTTCCTTGCTTATAACCTGTCTGCAATTGGTGAATCGTGATTTCCTCAAGGTAATCGTAATCAGAAGTTACGGGCTCTGTCTTTGGCTGACAGGAATGAAGCAAGAGAATACCGGTGCATAATAAACTGGTAAGGCTGTATCGTTTCATATTGGAAGTGATGATTGGTTAACGTTAAGGTTTAAAACTTTCTTACTCTTTTATGTCCGTTGGGAATGTGTAAGATTAAGTCAATGAATAAATTATTACAATAAAATTATTTTAATAATAATATTTATTGACATTTGCATTACTATGGCAAATAGGATTACACTACACCACTTGTGGCTGTTGCTTAAATGAGCTTACTTAACCAAACAGCCGCCTTATAAAGTCTGGATTTTTGCACCGTTTCTGGATACCGATGATCCGACTTTAAAATTTTACTACGACTATACTCAGAGTATAGCCGAGTATACCAAAGTATTCTCCGAGATCGACTGCGAATGGGAATGGGTAAACATTACCCTTAGGAATCTTGACGAGTCAATTGCAAAGGGTTAAAAACGATACCTCCAAACGCAACATCGTACTTAATCTTTGCGATGGAGACGAAATCAATGACGTGCCCGGCATTTCTGTTATCCATGCATTGGATGCCAGTAAGATCACGTATACCGGCTCAGATTCCTACTTCTATCAGATAACTACTTCAAAAATTACCATGAAGGAAGTTTTTGATGATCATGGTGTGGCTATGCCCCGCTGGGTAAAGTTAAATGGACATGTAGATAAAGAGATGTTCAATAAAATCGGAAGGCCTGCCATTGTGAAGCCTGCCATATCCGCGGGCAGCATGGGCATCAGCGTTAAGAATGTAGTGAGTGATTTTAATGAACTTAAAAGCATAGTAAGCTCTATCAAGAAAGGCTATAAAGGATGGAACCTGCATGGCGCGGGTTTGCTTGCAGAACAATTTATCATCGGAAAGGAATTTACCACATTGCTGGTTGGCTCGTATGACCAGCCCGAACAGATAAAATTCTATCGCCCCATTGAACGTGTGTTTCATCCTTCGTTGCCAGAAAAAGAACAATTTCTTTCATTTGAAAGGCTTTGGGAATCCTATGAAGAAGAAAGCCCCATGCCCAATGAAGGATTCTTTTATGAATATGAAGCCGTGAAATGCCCTGAGTTAACGAAGCGATTAAAAGAATTGAGCATTGATGCCTTCAAGGCGGTGAAGGGTAAAGGCTATGCCCGTATCGATATCCGGATGGAAAAGGACACTCAAAAGCTATTCGTCTTGGAAATTAATGCCCAGTGCGGATTGAGTGATGATGAAAACTATACTTCCATCGGAGCAATTCTGAGGGTTAGTGATAAAACATTTACCGATCTGATTGTGGAAGTGCTGGATGATGCCTTGCTCCGCACATCAACCTTGTAAGCAGATGAAATGAGCATAAAGAGGGCTATACCCAACGGCATGTTAATCGGAATCGAACCTGCCTGCCGGCAAAGGCAGGTTGCCAGCCTTTAAAAAATAAACATTAACACATGAAAGTTTGTGTGCTTCAGCCAGATTATAGCACTACCGATGTAGATTATAAGAATTACGATCCGCCAAGGAATCTTTCAGCCTTGCTGCCCAATGACCAGGTAGATCATGTTTTTCTAAACAAGCTCACTACCTACAAACAATTAAAAGATCTCCGCAAGGAAAAGTACGACATCTACATTAACCTGTGCGAAGGCTATCTCGACTGGTCTGTACCTTCCATTGATGTGATCAATGCACTTGATGCGCTTAATCTTCCTTACACCGGACCCAATTCAATTTTATATGATCCGCCAAAGCCACTGATGAAATATGTGGCCTACTGTGCCGGGGTTAATAATCCAGACTTTGCCGAGGTTAACAACGCTGTAGATTTGGCAGAAAAAGTACAACATCTTTCATTTCCTTTATTTGTCAAGCCGGCCAAAGCAGGTGATAGCCTTGGTGTAGATGAACATTCACTGGTAAAAGATATAATTCAGCTACACGATAAAATTGAAGACCTGATACGGGAGGGGTATGATGATATTCTCGTAGAAGAATACATCGCTGGCCAGGAGTATACCGTGCTGGTAGCTGCCAATGTTCAGCCTGCAGGAGGGTGTACTGCTTTTAAACCTGTGGAGTATCGTTTCCCAAAAGGGTATAAGTTTAAAACCTATGCGCTCAAAACTTCTGAATTGCATACCGATGTAAACAAGCCCTGTGAGCATGCAGAGCTGGAAGCAAAGTTAAAATCCGCTGCCGAAAAAATATTCAATGGTTTTTCAGGTGTTGGTTATGCCCGCCTGGATTTTCGTGTAGATGAAAATCTCGAAGTCTATTTCCTGGAAATAAATTTTACCTGCTCTGTTTTTTACGAAGATGGCTACGAAGGTTCGGCAGATTATATTCTAAACTTTGATCCGATCGGCAAAGCAGGATTTCTTAAAACACATCATTGCAGAGGGGATCGCCCGCCATGAAGCCAGACAGAAGAAGTATAGGATAAAGGGCAATTCCATTAACGGATATGGCATTGTTGCCCAGAAATCGCTGAAGAAAGGTGACGTTATTTTCAAGATTGAGGAATCTGCCCAACGCATTGTCACCAAACGCTATGTTGAAAAACACTGGTCGCCACAGCAACTGGAAGAGTTCAGGCATTATGCCTATCCGATATCCGATGAAGTCTATATTCTCTGGGATCATAAACCACAGAACTGGGCTCCTCAAAATCACAGCTGCAATCCAAATACAGCGTATGACGGATTAAATCTTATTGCCCTGTGCGATATCAATAATGAAGAAGAACTTACACTGGATTATGCCGATTTGCTAGATGACAACATCCAGTCTTTTGTCTGCACCTGTGGCCATAAAAATTGCCGTAAAATTGTTTCCGGCAGTTCCGATAACTCTGTTACCAGGCGGGAAAAATTTTCATTGAAAGAATTAAGGCCCTTGAACAACTCCGGCTCAAACATTAACTCTCCTTTACTTTAACCAGTCGTTGCTGCCTGTAACAGGGTGGGGTTTCCTATCGCTGACCATTCGTGATGAATACTTAGCAGTTCTGCTTTTATATTTTCACTTATTATCCAAAATGAAAATCCGCACTCTTACTTACCTGATATTTTATATTCTCACCGCTAATGAGGCCGTTGGTCTATCCTTTGTGGCGTTGTGAAAGATTGCCCCGTATGAGCGTGCAAACTGCCACGCACCGGAGACATTGCGGGTGATAAATTATAAGATTCTTCCTGTCATAAAGATTAGCCGGCCATTAATCTCAAATCAGTATTGATTTTTTTACAAAAAGAGTAACTTACTTTCCACATGGAGTCCTTCGCCTGGAGTGATCAGACCCGTGCGGGCAAAACCTTATAAATTCAAACCTTGAAAAGAATACTTCCTTTTATTATTTCAATTACCCTGCTGGCAGCGGTGGTCGCATACATTTACTGGCCTGTTGAAAAAATTGATTACAACACGCAGGTAAAACCCATCTTCAATAAAAAATGCATCGCATGCCATGGTGGTGTAAAACAAAAAGGCGGCTTTAGTTTGCTCTTTCAGGAAGAAGCCCTGGCAAACACTGAATCAGGCAAGCCGGCTATCATTCCCGGCAAACCGGATGAGAGCGAACTGATTCGAAGGATAACACTGGAAGATCCGGAAGAACGGATGCCTTATAAACATGACCCGCTTTCAAAAGAGGAAATAGAAATTCTAACACAATGGATAAAACAAGGCGCAAAATGGGGTGAGCATTGGGCATATATTCCCGTGAAGGAAGAAAAAACTCCCACAATAAAAAGCGATTGGATAAAAAATGAAATCGATCCGTTCATCCTTGAAAAGATAAAAGCTGAAAAATTAACACCATCTGCGGAAGCGGATAAACCCACGTTACTGAGAAGAGTCAGCCTCGACTTAACGGGCCTGCCTCCAGATGAAAATATTGCAAAAAAATTTCTGAACGATAATTCTGATACGGCCTATGAAAATCTGGTGGACGATCTGCTTGCTTCTCCTCGCTATGGTGAACGATGGACAGCACTATGGATGGATGTTTCCCGCTATGCCGATACGCGTGGATATGAAGCCGACCGTGGCCGCACCATCTGGAAATACCGCGACTGGCTGATCAATGCATTTAACCAGGATAAACCCTACGATGAATTTTTAATGGAACAAATGGCCGGTGACCTGATGCCCAACCCGGATGACAATAAATACATCGCCACAGCCTTTCATCGCAACACGATGACGAATGATGAAGGAGGCACACAGAATGAAGAATTCAGAACAGCCGCAGTTTTAGACAGGGTAAATACAACATGGAGTGCATTGATGGGCACGAGTTTCAATTGTGTGCAATGCCACAGTCATCCTTATGATCCTTTCAAACATGAAGAATATTATAAATTCATGGCCTTCTTCAACAACACCCGCGATGAAGACACCCAGGAAGAATATCCCTTGCTGCGTCAATACAAAGGTGACGACAGTGTGAAAGTGATTGCAGGTAAAGGAATGGCTCACCAAAAATGTTTCTGCCGAAAAAAGTGATGAGTACTATACGTTTTTGAAAACGTGGCAGCCCACCATCAATTCATTGCAGTGTGATGAATTTATAAATGCCGCGCTCATCAGCAGCTGGTATGCGGGCTTACGCAAGCAAGGTAGTTGTCGTTGCCGTCTGTTGCCATTGAATAATAAAACGCAGCTGATGTTTCGCTACACCACCAATCATGACAATGGAAAGTGGTTCATCTACCTCGATAGTCTCAACGGACCCTTTGCTAAAAACCATTCCACTCACCAAAACGAAAGACTGGAAAATTGGCATGGTAGATTTTCCGGCAATTGCTGGCGTTCACAATCTGTATTTCAAATATGACAATCCAACCATGACATCGTTTGATGAAACCGGGGTGATGTTCGACTGGTTTCAGTTTGGCGAAAACTTCCCCGGAAAGGATAAGCCCGGCTATGCAGAGGTATATAAAAACTTTTCTGACCTGATGTATGCCAAGGTTCAAACCACGCCCATCATGTTTGAAAACAATCAGGAACTTGCCCGCACCACGCATGTTTTTGAAAGAGGTAACTGGCTGGTGAAAGGCGAAAAAGTTTCTGCCGGTGTTCCGCAGGTTATGAATCCGTTTGATGCCAAAGCACCAAAAAACCGCCTGGGTCTTGCCATGTGGATGACGGACAAAAAAAATCCACTGGTGTCGCGCACGATGGTGAATCGTTTATGGGAACAATTATTTGGTCACGGGCTGGCCGAAACACTGGAAGATCTTAGGAACGCAGGGAATTCCTCCTACACACAAAGAACTACTCGATCATCTTTCGTGGAAATTCATGAATGATTTTACTGGAGCACAAAAAGATTGTTGAAAGAAATGGTGATGTCAGCCACCTACCGGCAGGAATCAAAAACCAATGATGAGTTACAGTTAAAAGATCCGGAAAACAAACTCTATGCACGAGGCCCTCGCATTCGGTTATCCGCAGAGCAGCTGAGAGATCAGGCATTGGCAGTAAGCAATTTACTGAGCGAAAAAATGTACGGCAAAAGTGTAATGCCTTTTCAGCCTGAAGGCATCTGGCGGTCGCCTTATAATGGCGACAAATGGGTGATGAGTCAGGGAGAAGATCAAAATCGCAGGGCGCTGTACACCTATCTGGAAAAGAACTGCACCTTATCCTTCCATGATTACCTTTGATGGCGGAGCGCGTGAAGTGTGTGTGACCCGAAGAATACGAACCAACACTCCGCTACAGGCACTGACCACATTGAATGATTCTACCTACTTTGTAATGGCCCGGAGTTTTGCTTTGCGCATGCAAGCAATGGATAATAATGATGTGAAAAAACAAATCCGCAAAGGATATGAATCGCATGATGTTCAAGCCGATTACAGAAAATAAACTGAATGCCCTGGTTGAATCTATATACAAAATCACTCAGCACCTTTACCAACAGATGAAAAGGCAGCGCAGGAAATTACAGGAACAAAAGATACAGCAGCCTAAACCAGAAACAGCAGCACTGGTGGTGGTGGCCAGTGCGATGTTAAACCTGGATGAATGGGTAAATAAAAATTAAAAGCAACATGACACAAAAGGAAATTCATAATCAACGATTACAGAAAGAAGCTGAACATACCGCTTTGCAGCATTACACGCGCAGACATTTTTTAAAAGAAAGTGCGATGGGTCTAGGTGCATTGGCACTGGGTTCATTCTTTTATGGGTTGCGACAGCAAGTCACCGGCAGTGGCAAATACTTTCTTTGATCCAACGAATCCGCTTATCGCCCAAGCCTCCCATGTTTCCGGGCAAGGCAAAGTCGGTGATTTATATTCACATGGCAGGCGCACCTTCACAACTTGGAATTATTCAGTTACAAACCAGAACTCTCCAAACTTGATGGACTGGATTGTCCTCCATCATTACTGGAAGGAAAAAAGTTTGCGTTTATACGCGGTGTTCCTAAAATGCTTGGGCCTCAGGCAAATTTTCGCCAGCATGGTAAAAGTGGTTTGTGGTTATCCGACAATCTTCCGCATCTCTCTACCGTGATTGATGATATGGCAATATTGAATGCCGTAACTACCGATCAGTTCAATCATGCGCCTGCACAATTATTAATGCACACGGGCACACCTCGACTCGGAAGGCCAAGCATTGGTTCGTGGGTTACGTATGGATTGGGTTCAGAAAATAAAAACCTTCCGGGATTTGTCGTGCTTACTTCAGGTGGCAATAATCCGGATGCAGGCAAGAGTGTGTGGGGAAGTGGATTTTTACCAAGCGTTTATCAGGGAGTGCAGTGCAGAAGCGAAGGCGATCCGGTTCTGTTTATAAAAGATCCTCCGGGCATGAACCGAGATCATACGCAAAGCATCCATTGACGCGATCAACAAAATCAACAAGGAACAATATGAAGAGTATAAAGATCCTGAAACACTTTCACGGATTGCTCAATATGAGATGGCGTATAAAATGCAGATCTCCGTTCCTGAAGTGATGAACATCAATGATGAGCCTGCATACATTCATGAGATGTATGGCACAAAACCAGGTGAAGCCAACTTTGCAAACAATGTATTGCTTGCGCGAAAACTGGTGGAAAAGGGCGTGCGCTTTGTGCAGTTGTTCGACTGGGGCTGGGATACCCATGGTGATTCGGCAGGCAATGCGGTAGATGTGGGGTTGATAAATAAGTGTCGCAAAGTTGACAGACCAATTACTGCACTCATTCTTGATTTAAAACAAAGAGGTTTACTGGATGAGACCCTCGTGATCTGGGGTTCTGAGTTCGGAAGAACACCGATGCAGGAAAATCGCGAAGGAAAGAAAATGCCATTCAAGGGAAGAGACCATCACGCAGAAGCATTCAGCATGTGGATGGCGGGTGGCGGAATCAAAGGCGGTACATCGTACGGAGAGACTGATGAAATCGGTTACAGCATCGTAAGTGGAAAAGTTGAAGCCTTCGATATTCAGGCAACGATATTGAATCAACTGGGTTTTGATCACGAGAATTTTACATTCGAATCACAAGGGCGGCCTTTCCGGCTGACGGATGTGAGCGGAAAAGTTATCAAACAAATTATTACCTGATGAATTTAAACCGAAGGCAATTTATTACTTCTTCCGCGGCTGCCAGCACCGGACTTTTATTAACATCGCTTACTTCCTTTGCCGAACCGCTTATGCCAGCATCTCAATCGGGATATTCATTATTAATCTTCGCTACCAACTGGGGCTTCGATGGTTCAATGGATGAATTTGCTTCGAAAATAAAGCAAGCCGGTTACGATGGCATGGAAGTCTGGTGGCCCACAGACGAAAAAAACAGAAACGAATTATTCGAAGCACTCCGTAAGTACAAACTTGAGGTTGGTTTTTTGGTTGGCAGCGGTGAGAAAGATTTTCAAAAACACCTCGCACAGTTTCAGCAGAATTTATCAGCTGCCGCCAAAGCAAAACCAGTTTATATCAATTGTCATTCCGGCAAAGACTTTTTCTCTTTTGAGCAGAGCAAACAGTTTATGGATCTGACTGAAAAAGTAAGTAAAGAAACCGGAGTTCCTGTTTATCATGAAAGCCATCGTGGACGAATTTTATTTGCTGCCAACATCACACGACAGTTTATTGAAAAGGTTCCCAGCCTGCGATTAACGCTGGATATCTCTCACTGGTGCAATGTACATGAGTCATATCTTGCCGATCAGGAAGAAACAGTTGCCCTGGCACTGAATCGCACCGATCATATTCACGCGCGTGTCGGTCATCCGGAAGGTCCGCAGGTAAATGACCCGCGTGCACCCGAATGGAGCGAAGCCGTGAAAGCACATTTCAACTGGTGGGATAAAGTAGTCGCAACAAAAAAGAAAGAAGGAAAACGTATGACCTTCCTAACAGAGTTTGGTCCGGCTGATTACATGCCTACGTTGCCTTATACACGACAAGCCGTTGCAAATCAGTGGGATATTAATGTACACATGATGGAAGTATTGCGTAAAAGATATGCTTGATAAAAATGTTTGATTTTATTGGTCGCCTTCATCCGCTGTTAGTTCACTTACCCATCGGCATTCTGTTGCTGGCTGTATTTTTTGAGTGGCTTCCTTCGAAGAAAAAATACAGATCGCTGAAACGATCGATCAATACCATTTTATCGATTGGCGCTGTTACCGCCATCTTATCATGCCTTACGGGATACTTCTTATCACAAAGTGGTGAATATGAATCAAGAAGCCGTGAGCTGGCATCAATGGATGGGCATCGCACTGGCATTGTTTATCATAGGCTATACCTGGATAAGAAGCGGAAAAAATATTTAAACCACTTCACAAATCTTTTTCCTTGCTGGTGCTGATGTTTGTGATGATCACCGGGCACCTGGGCGGATCGCTTACCCATGGAGAAGATTATCTCACTGCAGGATTAAGCGTTCGGTCCAAGCCGTTGATATTTCAAAAGTGAATTTACAGGAAGCGATGTTTTACGATGATCTGGTAAAACCTATCCTGGAAGATAAGTGCTATCAATGTCATGGAAGTTCCAAACAAAAAGGGAAACTTCGCCTTGATGAACCTCAGCATATATTAAAAGGTGGAAAAGACGGAGTAGTGCTTGTTGCCGGAAAAACCGATGAAAGTGAAATGATTGATCGCATGTTGCTGCCAGTGGATGATGAAGATCACATGCCACCCAAAGAGAAAAAACAATTGGACGAAAAGGAAATCGAAATATTAAAAACCTGGATTGCAACGGGCGCTGATTTTAAAAAGTCAGTGAAGGAAACCGGCCAGCTTGCTTCGGTGGAAAAAATAATGTCATCGGAGAAAACAGTAATCATTTCTGATGTTCCGACAGATGAAATTCGCGCTGCCGATCAAACCATTTTAAACGATCTTCAAAAACTGGGCGTAGTGGTTATCCCCGTGGCCAGTGGCAGTAATTATCTTTCTGCCAATCTTATTAACACAACATCCCTGGACTCTGCCATCAATCTATTAGTCAACATTAAGGAACAACTGGTTTGGCTGAAGACCGGTGAACAGCCCGTAACAGATAATCATCTTATTAAGATCGGCTCATTAAGCAAACTCACAAGACTTAGTCTCGACAGGTCAGAAATTACTGATGCCGGACTTGTGACCCTGAAATCACTGAATTCACTGCTTTATCTTAATCTGAACAATACTAAAATTACGGCCCGGGGTATTTCAGATATCGCTTCACTAAAACTTCAAATTCTGTTTCTTTACGGAACTAACATCAAAGCAGAAGAGGTAACAACGATAAAAAAACTACTTCCTGACGTGAACATAGAGATCGGAAATTACCAGGTTCCATTCCTGGCCTCTGACACAACAGAAGCGAAAGCTCCACCAGCTAAATAAAGATGAATAGTTAATTCACCATCAGGCCGCCATAAAGCACTTTGTGATTCTTGGTGCCCTGGTGACTTCATGGATCAAAGAAATCAATTCACCACCGGTTGCTTCTTCACCATCACTACTTCAATACCTTTCTCTTTCGCCATGTTGTTTATCCGATCGGCATTCTTGTCAATGGTGTTTTGCAGTTTTGATAATTCCTCATCTACCATTTTAGTAAGTATCTGCCGTACTTCCTCACCTTGCGCAGTGGGAGCAAAATCACCCTGCGCCTGTTCAACCATGAGATGCGCCAGCCGGTTGTTCATCTTAATGCCATAGTTAAGTGGGTCTTGCACACTCCGGTTTTTGGTTTGATGAATATTATTTTCATGAATGGTGAGTTCCTCTTCAAACTTCTTCACGGCATCGGCCAGTTCTTTAAATTGCACCTCACCTCCGATTTTAGTTTTCAAAAAAGCCAGGTCTTCTTTTATTTTTCGGATATCAATCACTCCCTGATTGGCATCGCTTACCTTATCGCGCACCTTCACAAGGAATTCAAACTGTGATTGCAGTTCTTCCTGTGTCGTGTTTATCCGTGGGTCTTTAAGAATTTCAAATTCCTGTTCGGTTACATTTCCATTTACGGTAAGTCGGACTTTGTATTTTCCGGGAACGGCCTTCGGGCCATTGTTTGGTGATCCATAATACACCATTCCCGGGAATGTTTTATAACCCGGATAACGCATGTCCCACACAAATCGATTGCCTCCTGCCTTTACTATTAATTGATCTTGTCCTGCCGCTTTATTTCTATAGGTTTTGATAATCGTTCCACCAGTTTCAAGAATCTCGATCTTCACATCCGATTTATCATCAACGGATTTTACAAAGTAATGAATCATTACACCACCGGGATGATTCTCACCATCCAGTTTTCTGTTCACACCGCTCTTCCGCCACCACCTGGCATTCGATAACTCGGCATGGGTTTGAATAGCACCACTTCTTTTGCAGCGATATCATTGTTAAGCTGATGCAGTGGTGTGAGATCATCAATCATCCAGAAACTTCTTCCGTGCGTGGCCGCAATCAGGTTATCATTTTTCACGGCAAGATCGGCAATAGGCACCGGTGGTAAGTTCAGTTGAAACTTCGACCAGCTGGCACCATCGTCAAAAGATAACCACATTCCCTTTTCGGTGCCTGCATATAATAATCCGTGTCGCTTCGGATCAGCACGAACCACGCGAACAAATTCTTCGGAAGGAATTCCCTTTGTAATCACCGTCCAGGTCTTTCCATAGTCAGCAGTTTTGTAGATATAAGGAGTATAGTCGCCAAACTTATATGAAGTGGCAACGGCATATGCTCCGCCTTTCACAAAGGGATTTACATCAATGCTGTTCCACATATTATACTTCGGAGAAATGGAAGGTGTAACATTTTTCCAGTTCTTGCCTCCATCGGTGGTTACATGAAGTAATCCATCATCAGAGCCGGTCCAGATTTCATCTTTTGTAAAAGGTGATTCTGCGATCACAAAAATATTCGCATAGTACTCAGCACCTGTATTGTCCTGCGTAATCGGGCCTCCGGAAGATTTAATTGTTTCGGGCTCACCACGTGTTAAATCCGGACTAATCACTTCCCAGCTTTGCCCGCCATTGACAGTTGCATGCAAATGATTAGAGCCTGCATAAAGTTTCTTGGTATCATGATGACTGAATACCAGCGGATAATTCCAGTTGAAACGATACTTCATCACCTCCACGCCTGAACCAGCCGGAAGATCGGGCCATACGTTGGTACTGCGCTCCTGACCGTTGTCAAGATTTTGCATGCTCATGTAGCCTTTGTAATCACTTCCGTAAATGATGTTGGGATTGGTTGGATCAGGTGCGAGATGTGCACTCTCCCCAATGGACAAGGCAGTCCAGTCTTTTTCAGAAATACTGTTACCATTGGTGCGATGCGGAATGCGCACACTGGAATTGTCTTGTTGTGCACCAAGAATGTTATAAGGAAATGAATTATCGGTAGTTACCCGATAAAATTGTGCCGTTGGTTGATTGTGATAGGTAGTCCAGTTTTCCCCTCCATCATTCGAAATTTGTGCACCACCATCATCGGCCATTACCATGCGCTGATTATTGTCGGGGTCAATCCACAAATCATGATGATCACCATGAGGCGCATCTTTCAATTCAAAGGTTTTACCTCCATCTTTTGAAACACCATAGCTTACGTTCAGCACCCATACTTTGTCTTCATTTTGTGTGTCGGCATAAATGCGGCAATAATACCATGCACGTTGTAACAGGGCACGATCCTGATTTACTCTTGTCCATGTTTTGCCGGCATCATCAGAGCGATATACACCCGGTGCTTCCGTGTTTTCAATGATCGCCCACACCCGGCTTGAATTAACCGGTGATACGGTTACACCAATAATTCCATTCATTCCTTTGGGCATGCCCGGTTTGTCTGAAAGATTTTCCCAGGTGTCGCCACCATCGGTACTCTTCCACAATTTTGAATCCGGGCCACCGCTATCCATGCGATAACCATTGCGTTTCATGTTCCAGGTTGCCGCATAGATTATGCGTGGGTTGCTGGGGTCGAATGTTAAATCTCCCGCACCGGCAGTTTCATTGATGTATAATATCTTCTTCCATGTTTGGCCGCCATCATTGCTGCGGAACACACCCCGCATTTCGTTGGGCTTCCATAAATTTCCGATAGCTGCTACGTATACGATATCAGGATTTGTTGGATGAATGCGTATGCGTGAAATATGTTTTGAATCACGCAAGCCAATGTGTTTCCAGCTTTTGCCGGCATCGGTAGATTTCCAGACACCCCAGCCGGAGGCCACATTGTTGCGAAGGGTTTGCTCTCCTTCACCGGCATAGATCACGTTGGGGTCACTCTCGGCCACTGCCACTGCGCCAACCGTTCCTCCAAAATAGTTATCGGTGATTGGTTCGTAGGTTTGGCCTGCATCTTCGGTTTTCCATACCCCACCACCAACAGTACCAAAATAATATAAGTTGGCATTGCCGCGCACTCCGGTTGCCGTACTTGATCTTCCTCCCCGAAAGGGACCAAGCTCGCGCCATCGAATGCCGGAGTAAAGAGATTGATCGTATAAAACCGTGCTGGCAGCTGAAGCTGAGGTATTTTTCTTTTGAGCCCTGGTATTAAAGCAAAGTAATACAAAGAAGAATAGGAAGATGAAGTTTTTTCATTTGGGAATAGATTATCAATAATGAAATACACCATTGTTCTTGAAATTTCATAATTCAATTATGCGAGTGGTAAAATCATTGCATTATTCATTTTGCAACTATATTTTAGTTACATTTGTTAATGAGTCGGTTTGAAAAAGCTCTTGAGCGGCTAAAGAAGAAGCCAAAAGATTTTACCTGGAGAGAATTACAAATGATTATGTCACATTTCGGCTATCAGGAAATGAAAGGTGCGGGATCCAGAAGAAAATTCATAAATCCAAAAACTAATGTAATCGTCAGTTTACACGAACCGCATCCTAATCCTGAAATGAAAAGATATGCATTGGAAATCATTATCGATCACCTAAACGAAGAAGGACTGATATGAAAAATGTTTTAGAATATAAAGGATATTCCGGAACCGTGGAGTTCCATGCGGATGACGAAGTCTTCTTCGGAAAACTTGTCGGTATTCGTGATGTGGTAACCTTTGAGGCCGACAGTGTGACGAAACTCAAAAAAGCATTTAGAGAAGCTGTTGATGATTATATCCTCACTTGTCAGCAAACCGGAAAAGAAATAGACAAAGAATTTAAAGGAAGTTTCAACGTTCGCATAAAACCAAGAATACACCGCCTTGCCGCTGCACGATCGGCAGCCCTTAACATTTCTTTAAATCAACTGGTAGAAAAAGCGTTGGAAAAAGAAGTTTTAACATGATCGATTAAGTTCTTTGTTGATCAAAATAAAAACGCCTGTGCTTTTAACACAGGCGTTTCTATTAGAAAGGAATTCTCGCTTAGTTATTAATAATCACTTCTTTGGTATCCGTAATCACAGCCGGCAAATTCTTTTCTTTAAACATCCGGTTATAATTATTGATATCCTTCTGAATCAATTCATTCATCTGTTGTTTGTACTTAGTCCACTCTGCCTCCACATCCCGGGCACGGTCCTGGGCTCCTTTGGTCAGGCGCGGATCGTGTGTATCGGACACACTGCGCAGTTGCAGAAATTCTGAATTTAATTTGTTCGGGAAGTTGATCACATCCTGAAAATTTTTTGAACGGGGTTCAATCAGATTGCTTTCCCACTGATCAATCTTTCTTAATCAGTTCCTTTCCGGTGTTTATCAATTTCCTTTGCATCAGGTTGATCTTTCAGCGATTCATTGAAAGTTTCAATCTGCTTTTTCACCTGGCGCATTTTATTTACTGACTTATGCAGGTCTTCAAAACCATCACCGGCACGCTTTAAAAATTCCTGTTGCGCAACCCAGTCAGAAGCTGTGGCGGTTACTTTGGGATCAGGAATAATTTCCAGATCGGTTTCAGAAGTTTGTCCTTTAAATGAAATCCGCGCCTTGTATTTTCCGGGTGCTACGCGATGGCCACTGTGATCTCCCATGACAAACACACCGGGCACGCCAACCAATCCTTCCGTGCGAAAATCCCATGCAAAACGATTGACGCCTGCTTCTGCTGGATATCGTCTGCTTAGGTGCGGGGCCACCAGGCCAGGGTTTGAAAGTTTCATCTTTCTTGCTTGATATACGACCGAATTACTTTACCACTTCCATCCAGTATGTCAAGTTTCACGGTAGCGGTATCTGCTTTTTCTTTCAGATAGTAATCGAGTATAACACCATTTAAAGGATTGCGACCTAAACCAGGAATGTCACCAAAGTATTCAGGAATAGTTACAGACGACAAGCGATACGTTGGCTTGGGAGAATAAATTTTAACTGCTGCATCAAAGCTTCCCTTTGATTGCTGAATGGCACCAAGGTCATCCAGAATCCAGAATGCACGACCTGCGGTAGCAGCCACAAGATCATTGTCTTTGATGATCATATCCGTAACCGGCACGATCGGTAAATTCAATTGTAATCTGCTAACGGTGGTTCCTCCATTAAATGAAATATAGAAACCCTCGCTCTGCACCGATGTATAACAGATCTTTTACTTTTTTGTCTTCACGGATCACCTTGATGAAATCATCAGCTTCAATTCCACTTCCAATCTTTGTCCATGTCTTTCCATAATCAACAGACTTATATGTGTAGTTCGTAGAAGTCATTGAACTTGTAACGCGACATGGAAATATATACAGTGCCTTTATCGTGTGGAGATACTTCGATCGAGTGAACCATTCCTTCGGGCATTCCTGCCGGTGTAACATTCTGCCAGCTTTTGCCTCCATCTTTGGTGAGATGAACAAGACCGCAATCACTACCCGTATAAATTACGCCTGCTTCATGCGGTGATTCTACCACATAATAAATGGTGTTATAGTTTTCACCACCTGCTCCTTCATTGGTGATGGGTCCACCACTGGTGTTTTGTTTGGTGGTGTCGTTGCGCGTAAGGTCCGGACTAATCACATCCCAGCTTAATCCACCATTGGTTGTTTTGAACAACACATTTCCTGCATGATACATTACTTTAGGATCGTGAGGTGAATTGATCAACGGTGCATTCCAGTTGAAGCGATATTTCATTTGTCTTGGTTTGAAGCCAAGATTGGTGGCAGGATATTCCTGAATATCTTTGGTTTCACCCGTGCGGGTATCTTTTACATCAATGATTCCCTGATAGCATCCGCCATACAATAACTCTGGATTTGATCGGATCATTGAATGCAACCCATGCGCTTTCGCAACCCGGTCCGTCAAACCAGTCTTTATCTGTAATGCCATAACTTCCATTGCGGCTTGGTATAGCTACTGATGAATTATCCTGCTGACCGCCATACACCCAATACGGAAAACGGTTGTCAACATTCACACGATAAAATTGTGCAGTCGCCTGGTTATTCAACGGTGACCATGAGCGGCCTGTGTTGTTAGTGATTTCTCCACCACCATCATCGGCCAATGCCAGGTTTGAATTATTTTTTGGATTGATCCACAGATCGTGTGTATCACCATGACCAACGCGAATGGTTGTAAATGTTTTTCCTCCATCAATGGAACGGGTCATGGGTGCATTCAATACATACACCACATCGGCATTCACCGGATCAGCAAATACTTCCATGTAATACCATGAGCGTGCGGTGATCGTATGATCGCTGCGTCATGTGATTCCATTTTTTTCCACCATCATCCGAGCGATACAAACCAGCTTTTGATTTTTCTGCTTCGATGATTGCATAAACACGGTTTGGGTTGGCACGCGAAACGCTCACACCAATCTTTCCCATTTCTTTAGGAAGGCCATCGATAATTTTATTCCAGGTCTCGCCTGAATCCGTTGATTTCCAGATGGAACAGCCGGGGCCACCACTCTCCACTTTCCAGGGATAGCGTCTGTGTTGCCAGGTGGCTGCATATAATATCCGTGGATTGGTCATGTCCATACTCAATGAAGATACACCTGTGTTCTCATCTACATACAAGGTCTTCTTCCAGGTGGCACCACCATCGATTGATTTATAAATACCACGATCTGCACTGGGGCCATGCAACGCACCTTGTGCGGCTACATACACTACATCCGGATTGGTGGGATGAACGGCTATATCAGAAATGTGTCTTGTTTTTTCGAGGCCAATGTTCTTCCATGTTTTTCCGGCATCGGTAGATTTATAAACGCCATCACCATACGAAGTCATTACACCGCGTACAGCATGTTCACCGCTGCCCACATAAATAACATTAGGATCAGCATCACTGATCGCGATCTCACCAATGGATCCGACTTTAAAAAATCCATCAGAAATATTTTTCCAGGTAATACCGCCATCATCGGTTTTGCCAATACCTCCACCCGTGTAGCCTACATAATAAACACTGGAGTTGGTGGGATCACCGGCAATAGCATTCGCGCGACCTCCCCGGAAGGGACCGATGTTACGCCACTTCAGACCTTTGTAATCAGAAGCATCAAAAGTAGGCCTGGGCTGCGCTTCAGTCTTTGTCTTTGATTTTTGTGCGTTTCCCTGCAAAGCGAAAAGCAGGCAGGCCGCCAGCAGGCAATAGTATACTTTCTTCATATAGATAGTTTAGGTTTTTCTGAACCCTATTTACTTAAAACCCGCAAAAGAAACTATGAGAATTACGCCTGAGGCGTTATCGGGTTTTCAATTCCCGCATCGCTTTTGTGAAAGCAGATTTGATGGCATGACCATTACCATGATGCTGATTCTTCACAACCCATTTTCCATTTACGATGGTGCCCGTTACCCGACTTGAATCGGAGGTATATAACACCGTGGCCAATCGGTTTTTCTCCGATGTTTCCGCCAGAAGATGTGATTGAGAATTAATAACCACGGCATCAAAAGGCTTTCCGGTTTCAAAATGATTTCTGGTTCTGATGCCCATAGCCCTTCTGCCAGATTCCACTTCTTCATTAATCATATAGGAAGCCGCATCGCCATCAAAGGTATTTCGATGGTTCGTTACCAGTCGCTGCCGGTAATCGATCATGCGAAATTCCTCCAGTGGATTTAACCCGATATGACTATCGGTGCCAATGCACCAGTGGCCGCCCAGTTTTACATATTCCTTCATACGGAAAATTCCATCGCCTAAATTTCCTTCGGTAGATGGACATAACACAACATTGGCTCCGACATGCAGCGAGTAACTGAAGTTCGTTATCATCCAGATGAGTAGAATGAACTAAATGAAATCGCTCATCAACCGGCAGATTATCAAACAGCCATTGCATCGGCCGCTTGCCGGCAAACGCCAAACAATCTGCTACCTCCTTCTTTTGTTCCGATACATGAAGATGAAACGGTAATTCCTTTGGGCCTTGTTGAAAAGTGGTCTTCACATCTTCCAGATCAACTGCGCGAAGAGAATGCACGCTAAAACCCAGTGAAGCATTGCGGTAACTATTCAGTAGAGATTTAGAAGCTTCGAATAGTTTGAAATACTCATCAACGGTTTTTGAAATGAATCGTCTTTGTCGTGGTTGTGGATCAAGACCAAAGCCTCCCTGCTGATAGAAGACCGGGATCAAGGTGATTTTAATTCCAGCGATTTGCCCAGCGGCCAACATGCGCTCACCCATTTCAGCAAGATTGCGGTAAGGCTTTCCGTCCTTATCATGATGGAGATAATGAAACTCTGCCACATGTGTATAGCCAACGCGCACCATTTCTGCATACAACATGGCAGCAATGGCTTGAGCCTGATCTGGATTTACTGAAAGAGCACATTGATACATCGCTTCACGCCATGTCCAGAAATCATCGGAAGTTCCAGGTGCATGATTTTCCGCAAGGCCAGCGAGTGCGTATTGAAAAGCATGCGAGTGTGCATTTTGAAATCCCGGCAAGACAAAACCCTGCACTGCTTCAATGGCGATAGCATCTTGCGGGGGAATGTTACTCAGATATTGAATGATTCCAATTTCATCAACACCAACATAGGCAGGTGTAAGCCAGCCATCTCTTTGAAAGAGTGAGGAGAATAGGTAATATTTTATTTGCGGGTTCATCGTTTGAATTTTCCCCTCACCCCGGACTCTGTTCCCTGGTAGAGGAGTGAGGGATTATGCCAGTTGCTCAATCAACTTTTCGAAAACCCGCTTCAGTAAATCCTTCATTTTATCAGCGCGGGCTTTATCGTATTTAAGTTCAGCATCATCCATATAATTGATCTTGGTCATCTCCAGTTGCAACGCGTGTTGATTCTTCGATGGGTTGCCATAGTGTCTGGTAATATACCCTCCCTTGAAAGGGTGATTATGACCCACCGTATAAGATCCATGATCGAGAATGCCGAGTGATGCTTCAATCAAGCCTGGTGAAGCTGAAGTGCCATCCACATCGCCTAAAATCAAATCAGGAAATTTTTCTTTGTAAATGGTGGGCACTGATTGACGGATGGAGTGACAATCCCACAGCAATACTTTTCCAAATTTCTTTTTTGTTTCAGATAACAGATTTTCCAGCTGATGATGATAGGTCTTGTAGTATAATTCAACTCTTCGCTTTACTTCTGGCAAGCTCCACTTCAGTGCGCTCATCTTTATAAATGGATTCACCTAAAAAATTGGTGGCCGGACATAGTGATGTAATAATCCGGCCATCAGAATACAGCGACTTGTTGTTCGGGTCACGATTTAAATCAATCACCCAACGGTTGTAATTTGCTGATATCATTGTGATTCCCATTGAAGGGGCAAAATCATAGAGTTTGTCGACAAACCAATCCGTGTCGTCAGGTGCTTTAATGAGTTTTGATTTGTACTGGTCTTTTATTTCATCAGGAAAAACAGTGCCCCGGTGTGGAACATTAATGATGATCGGAACTGCTGGTTCTTTCGCTGCAAAGAGTTTGGAAACCATAATTGAAAAAATTTATTTATCTGACTTCATCGCCTTTAATTGCTCCTCACAAATAACCCGCTGCACCTGCATCTCTGCCGTTAGCTGGTCATACATTTTTTGAAGCGCTGCTGATTCTGTCCGGTACTGTTCAGATTGTTTTTTTAACTCCTCCTTTTCCGATTCACAAACCATCAGCGTATTATCAACCCGGGCTGTATATCCGTAATATATGGCTCCTGCGGAAACTATTGATAAAATAACAATTATTATGTTTTTCATGTTATATCGCCCTTATGACTTCTTTTTGCGCTTGCTTTTTTTTGTTTCAGCTTCGTTTGCCGGCTTTTGTTCTTCCTTTGCTTCCGCTTCTTTTAATTTACTGTTAAGCAAAGCCACTTCATTTTGAAGTCGTGTGATCTCCGCTTCATACGTTGCATCATCCGCATGATCAAGTCCCTCCTTTAGTTTCATGATGCGTTGATACGACTCTTCAATCCGCTCAGGCTTGATTTCACCTTTAGCGACCATCGTTTTAATTATTGCATGTACCCTGTCCACGGTGCGAATATCACTTCCCTGAATGTTGTTCGAGAAGCACATGACATCTACACCGGCATTGATTGCCAGACGAATGGTTTCTTCCAATCCATAATTTTTAGAAATGGCATGCATTTGCATATCATCTGAAAACACTACGCCATTGTATCCGAGCTTTCTACGGAGAATTCCGTCCAGTATATCCTTCGAAAGTGTGCCCGGCAGTCCACTCTTATCAAGGTTTTTGTTTACGATGTGAGAAGTCATCACCCCGTCCGCATAACCTTCTTTAATCAATATCTTAAACGGTTCAAGCTCACGTTCACTCCACGTGTTGGTGACATCAGCCACTCCAAAGTGAGTATCCTCCCTGGAGCTGCCATGGCCGGGAAAATGCTTGAGCGCAGTAATCACTCCAAATTTTCTATGCTCTTTTACTACTTCCTTTGCCATCATTACTACGGTGTCTTCATTGACGGAATACGACCGTTCAGGTTTTACAATCACCGTGTTATTCTTGTTGATGGCCAGATCAACTGTTGGCGCAAAGTTTACATTGAAGCCAAGGCCTGCCAGCGTAGCTGCAGTTGCTTCGGCATAAAAACGAACTGAATCCATGGATCCATATTTTCCGATGGAAGCAGCTGTAATCGAGCGGGTGAATCCATATTTCTCTTTAAGGCGGTTCACTTTTCCACCTTCCTGATCGATGCAAATGAATAGCGGGATTGAAGCAGCTTGTTGATAGGTCCATGTTACCTTCTTTACGCTGGCAAATGCGTTGGGGCGATTGGGAATATTTTTTTCAAAAAAAATCAAGGCGCCCACTTTTCCGCTCTTAACATCTGCCAGCACCTCTTCATCTACATCAGTACCGCTTACTCCAATTAAAATCATCTGACCAATTTTCGCGTCAAGCGGATCAGTTGACTGCCCGAAAGCATGAATACAGTTAACAATAAGTAAAGTAAAAATGAATCCTGTTTTTATCATCTCAACAAAAGGTAGTTTAATAACGCTCGTGAATCGTATAAAGAATTTTTTCCATGCGTTTACGCACTTCACTGGTGGGCACAATATAATTATTATTCATCATGCTGAAAATCAATACACGGCCTTTACGTGTTATCAGATATCCGCTTAATGTATGATTATTGCTGAGGGTGCCCGTTTTACCATAAACATAAGGCTTGTCTGCTTTATAGGAATTTTTAAGGGTGCCGCTCTTTCCTCCGGTTGCCAGTAAAGGAAACAATCGCTTCTGAGGTACTTCCTGATAAATTTTTTCCCAAAGCTTAACAATCGATCGGGGTGTAAATAAATTATATCGTGAAAGGCCAGAGCCATCTACCCATTGTGGCTCATCGGGTAAATCAGAAAGAAAATTTTTCTTTGCATATGCAATGGCAATCTCGGGCCTTAGCGTGTCGCTTAAAACAGCCGCACATTGCAACAACATTTGCTCGGCAATAAAATTATCGCTGTCGTGCATCATCACACGCAATAAACTATCAATTGGTACCGAGCGTAAAACTTTCGTTGATAAGGGTATCGGTTTATTGATTACCGAAACTTTTCTTTTGAGCGTATCACTTAACAGCTCCGCCACCAGTTCTTCGCTATAGCGAAACGGAATATTCCATGATGTTCTTTTTCCCTTACCCGGAAAATAGGTTAATCGATTTGAGTCCACATCCCGTAACATCATTTCATCACCGCGGGGCTCTGATGCCGCTGCGAAATGTAATTGAAAATACGATGGCCGGAACGAAAATCTGTCATACTCCTTTTTAACATTGACCAGGTTTCCATACACCGGCAAGGGCGATCGCTCCGCGGAATAGTAATAAGGGTAATCATCCCACGCCCAACCGGGACCCATCGTTTCCGTATGAAAATTGGTTGTTGATAAAAATAAGTTATCCGCTGTGGCAGTCAGGAAATCAAAGAGCCTTCCGTTGTTAAAAACATTTGGGTATAAAAAGGAGGCATCACCTGCGCCCCAGAAAATCAGAGAATCGCCTTGTTGAATGTACTTAACTGAAACAGCAGAATCGCCCAGCAATTTCAGGGATGTATAAAAAGTAAAAATCTTGGTGTTTGATGCAGGCGTATAATACCTGTCGGATTGATGTTCGATCAGATTTTTCCTTGAAACCGGATCGTACAACAAAAACCCTGTGTGTTCCTTTAATTCCTGCTCAAGGCGAACTACTTCTTTTTGAACATATCGCTTTGGCGAACACGCTATTCCTGTTAAAAGTATAATACAACAATAAACAGCTATCCTCATTTGCCCGAAAGATACCGCTCTTTCAGAACATTGCAGTGATGTGTTTCATGACCGGCAATGATAAAACCCAGCACGCTGACTGTCATTTCATTTTTACTGGCAGTTCCCTTTCGAATCAGCATTTCGGGGGTAAAACTTTCAAACAAATCAATGGTAGAAGACCGTAGATGTGCCATTTCGGCAACAATTTTCTGCAAGCTACGGCCATTGGCATTTGCCTGAGTGGCATAGTCATTTTCCTCAAAGCCCGCCAAAGGTGTTTTGTCGTTACGCGCAAAACGCAATGCGCGATAGGCAAATATCCGCTCCGCATCTATCATATGACACAGCAATTCGCGAACGGTCCATTTCCCCTCCGCATACCGGTAGTCAGCCTTTTCTTCAGGTATGGAATGAATCAGTTCCAGGCAACGATGACCAGAAATGCGCAGTGCCTGTAGCAAATCGGTTTCTTCAATTTGTTTTACATAATTTTTATAAAATGGCGGAACGGTTTCAAGATTCAATATCATAGTGCAATAAATTTAAAAGTCTGAAAATAAAGCATCGGGCAAAGTCTCATCAACTTTTATATTTGAAGGCCCTGCTTTATCGGAGCGATCTCCTGATAGAAGTATGTTTCCATATTTTTGATAGTTATCCCAGGGCCTCACAAAATTGGCGGTGTCCTTCGCAGCGCTTGAATAAAATGCCCAATAGCGAACAAGCTTTTCTTTTATATCCACATACAGCTTATACTTATTTTGTGGTGTTACTCCTACTCCATCAAAAGTTAGTACAAGAGTATTGAAACGGTTTGCCTGCAGCGTGTCCTCACCCATGTATTTAAGAGTCACACCAGTGTCTTTTAATTTAAAAGGCATCACCAGCCAGTAGGAATCATTGATCCAGATGCTTTTTGCCTTGTCAACGAGTTTTTTCAAACTATCCGGTTCGGTGATTTCTGTACCTTTGACTTTTACACGGCCTGCGCCTGTGTTTACATTCACCAGGTAGATCGTGCTGTCCGGTTTACTTTCTATCCGTACCTGGCCTGTGTGTTTATCCCATACAAGATCCCTTCGACCAAAAAACGTCCATGATATAAATCGGGTTTTATCCCAGTTCTCACGCCCGCCCATCGCATGCATGATACTATCTGCCAATTGAATTGCAGAAGGATCTGATCCGTCCAGATCAAAACCTTCCATAGCTGGATTTTGCTCTGACAGTGATTTTGTTTCTGGTTTTGTGGTGCAGGCCCAAATAAAAAATGTGAGGAGAAATACTGCCGATAGTGTTTTCATGATTCAATTTTTGAGGTTTGTGAAATTACTGATTTTCTTAATATCAGTTGCAAAATTCAATCTTTTAAATCCACTTGATTGTTGAACAATCTATGAACGGAAGATTTTTTACGGCCAACCTTGACCATCGTATTTCTGGCTACGATTTCAACCGGAAACACTACGAGTGCAATGCTCACCTGAATAAAGAAATCCAGTACCGGAGAACTTTTTATGGTAATGAGTGAATTAATCGTTGTTTGAATAAACTGGATGAGCATGACCACAGTAAGGATGGTCAATAACTCACTGAAATACCGGTAACGCGAGTCGCTTCTGGACAGCCGGATTGACAAGGACACAAAAAAACTAAATACCACAAACTCGAGGGCATAGAACCACCATCGTTGCCAGTAGGGTGACAACACCTCAAAAGAAATCTGCTCGGTGCCTGATTCTTTTCCCAACGCATTTCTTGACTGCACTATCAACTCGTAAGCTCCGGCAGGCAAGTAGGAAAAATTTATAACATTGTTCGTTGCCGACCATGAAGACCATTGTGTGGCAAGTCCCTTAACAAAATACCTATACAAATTAGCGTGGGTACCGATGTAGTCAGGACGTATGAACTCAAACGTAAAGATTCCCTCCGATTGATCTATCTCAACCTTGCTGGTTAATTTTACCTCATTGCCGCGCACTTCCCTCAGGAACAATGGATATAAAGCCTCACTGGAAGCAGCCCGTTCGTTGTTGAATTTATACAACTCGTTTTTATCGGTGATCGCCCACAGGCTGTTATGCTTACTGTCAGGTGACAAAAACCGAAGACGCGGAAAAATTCCGAGCCACTCAAGTTTCATTGACTGAAGTTTAGGATCAATTGTGCGCCACTTTATTCCATCATTAAACCAGAAATTGCCGGCTGATGCAAAATATCTTCTGCCTCCCGCCAGCGAATCATACTTTACAAAACCTGATCCATTGAAATGTTTAAACTGTCCCGATGAAACCACATACACTTCGCTTCCAAGTGCCACGCCAAGGGTCTCATCCCCGGTAAGATTCTCTATTGGAAATTTAATAATGTCAACAATCTCATTATTAACCACCTCAACTTTATAAATGAAGGAACTGCCACATAGCCATATATTCTCAAGGTTATCTTCAAAGACATAGCTGAAATGATTTTTAAGTGTGTCCAGTAAATGGGTTTCCCTCCACCCATCTGTGGCAGGAATATAAGTTTTTATACGATTATCTGAGGTACTCACCAGTACCTGGTTCAGCGCAGCTGACGGATATACATGGCGCACAGCTCCACCCATGATTGATTTCGCTTTTTGTCCGCTCACCTCAAACACACCTCCGGCACCATAGGCAACCAGGGTTCCTTCAATCTCCAGCAGTTGATTAACTTTACCTTCAATTGAATTTATTTTCACGAATTCAAAAGTCGTAGTCTGAGGTATTGGTGAAAGTGAATCTTCGTCTGATTTTTGCTTATCAGAAGGCTTTGATCTGATACGTTTGCTTTCAGTGCTGCCCTGATCTTTCCGTTTAAGTTTAAACAAACCAAGTGTGGTGCCTACATAAATATTATCCTGAAAAGTTTGCACGCAAAGAAGGTTTCCCTGCAAGCCCGGGTAGTAATGGAAGGAACGAAATGGCAAACTGATAGCTATTCGGGTGAATCCATATTCATGCGCCACCCACACACCATCATTACGGTCTTTCATCAGACTGAAGACTTCATTATCAGGCAACCCGTTGGCATAATCCACAATCGCTTCAGTGGCACCTGTACTCACATTGATAAAAATTACTCCGCCACGCAGTGTGCCCAGCGCCAGCATATCCTCCGATGCCCACACTCCATCAGTTAATAAATAGTGCGGGAGAAATCCAGATTGCTGAAGCACGACTTCGGTCAACTCACTCCCTTTCAAAATAAAAATCCGATTATCTGAAGTTCCTATTAAAGAAGCTTTTCGCGATGGAGATGGGATCGAAAAAATCAGGTTGGTAAAAGCAAAATCATAAGGGATAAGAGTGTTTTTATGTACTTTAAATAATCCCTGGTTTTCTGTACTCACTACCGGCATTTCGTTCAGATCAAATACACCGGTAAAATTTCCCATTGATGAATCTGCGCTGATCGTTGATTCCACCATACGCGAAGAAAGGGAGTAAACAATTAACTTATTTTCACTGCAAAAATATGCCTTGCCATCAACGTATGAACTGAATAAAATGCCAGGGGTTTCTGAAAACATTTCATACATACGCGGGCTTTGTATTTTTTCATTCAACTTCCCCGCACCGGTCAGTCCGCCAATCAAAACATCGGTGCCCTGATTGATCAATGTGTAAACAGCGCCTGGCACATTAATAACATTCCAGTTGAATCCGTCAAATTCCAGCACGCCTGCTTTATTAGCAAAATAAATTTCACCAAGGCTATCCTGCACCATATCATGACTTCTGAAGTCAATCCGCTCATCAAGTGGTGAGTAGTGCGAAAGAAAATAATTACCTGTTTGTGCTGTCAGATCAGACCAGATTATTGCCAACAGACAGAGAAGAAAGATTCTACTGATCATGAATTATTCAAATGTAGACGAATAAGTAATAATAAAAAAGATGTACGTCTTACGCCTGACTACGCGATGAAATCACAGCATCTGTCAACTTATCCTGCTCCAGTTTACAGCAGATTTTTTCATGGACTCTACCTGATTACGAATTGTTTTGTTTTCGGGTTTGTCAAGAGCAGGATCATCTTCGAGTATTGCTTGCGCTTCTTCCCGGGCTACTTTCAATAACTCGCCATCTTTACCCAAATCAGCTATTAATAAATCAAGAGCACCACTTTGTTGTGTGCCCATTAAATCGCCCGGTCCGCGAAGTTTCAAATCCGTTTCAGAAATTTCAAAACCATTATTGGTTTTCACCATGGTTTCAATACGGATTTTAGAATCTGCACTCAGCTTATTTCCTGTCATTAAAATACAATACGATTGTTCTGCACCACGCCCAACCCTTCCTCTTAGTTGATGTAATTGTGACAACCCAAAACGCTCGGCACTTTCAATCACCATCACCGATGCATTCGGCACATCTACACCCACTTCAATTACCGTTGTTGCCACCATGATTTTTGTTTCTCCTTTTGCAAAGCGCGCCATTTCAAAATCTTTTGCCTCCGGTTTCATTTGTCCATGTAAAATACTGATGGCCACATCCGGAAACGCACGACTGATACTTTCATATCCATCCATCAGATGTTTAAGGTCCAGTTTTTCTGATTCTTCAATGAGTGGATATACTTCATATACCTGCCGGCCTGCATCAATTTGTGTTTTCAAAAAACCATTCACCTGCAGGCGATGTGAATCATAGCGATGAGTAGTTTTAATCGGCTTGCGTCCTTTCGGCAATTCATCAATCACGGAGATTTCAAGATCGCCATAGAGTGTCATCGCCAGCGTGCGAGGGATGGGTGTGGCCGTCATCACCAGCACATGCGGATAAACATCCGCATTTTTTTGCCATAGTTTGGATCGCTGTGCAACACCAAACCGATGTTGCTCATCAATGATCGCCAACCCAAGTCGGTTAAACTTTACTTCTTCTTCGAGTAGTGCATGCGTACCCACCAAAATTTTCAGAGAGCCATTTTCCAAGTCCTTCATGAATTGGCTTACGCTGACTTTTCTTTACTGAACCTGTCAACAAGGCAATGGAGATCCCCATCAGATCGGCAAACGTTTTTAAATTTTTGAAATGCTGCTGTGCTAAAATTTCGGTTGGGGCCATCAGTGCTCCTTGTGCGCCACTGCCTACTACCAGCAACATGCAGATAAATCCTACTATGGTTTTTCCACTGCCTACATCACCTTGCAGCAAACGGTTCATCTGCTTGCCGCTTTTCATATCGGTATAAATCTCGCGTATCACTCGCTTCTGTGCTTCGGTGAGATGCGAAGGGTAAATGATCTTTATAAAATTTTGTGAGAATGGCTGTGTCACTAAACACAATGCCTCTGAATTTTTCCTGGCGCACCAGTTTCATTTTTATGAGGCGAAGCTGGATATAAAAAAGTTCTTCAAACTTTAAGCGATGGCGAGCTTCTGCCAGTTGCTCATGACTTTGCGGAATGTGAATGGCATTCAATGCTTCCTTTTTGTTTAACAGCTTTTGCTTCTGTAATAAAGACTCCGGCAATGTTTCGCGAATATGATGTTGCGCGGCCTGCAATATTTCCTGCTGAAGTTTAGCGATGAATTTACTGTCGATGTAGCGGGCCTTCAGCTTCTCCGTTACCGGATATACCGGTTGAAGAAATCCGCCCTTTTCATTTTTTGACAGTGAGTGGTTCTATTTCGGGATGTGCAATGGAAAGCTTATTTCCATATCGATTCGGTTTTCCAAATACGACATACTCTACATTGGGTTGTATCTTTTTGGTGACGAATGAAATTCCCTGAAACCAAACCAGCTCAAGTTCTCCGGTGCCATCGGTAAAATGCCCGACCAGTCTTTTTTTAAATCCTCCTCCGATAAATTCAAAATCGGTGATCTTTCCCTTCACCTGCACATGAGGCATCAGATCATTGACTTCGCTGATCGTATAAAATTGAGTACGGTCTTCATGGCGGAATGGATAATACTGGATGAGATCGCCAAACGTAAACAGCTTCAATTCTTTTTGAAGGAGCGCGGCCCGTTGCGGACCAACGCCTTTAAGAAATTCAAGAGAGGTGTCGAAGAATCCTGCCATTCAAATTAATTGCAATCACTTATTCTTCCACTGCAAGTGTATTGATAAAATGAAGCGTCTCTTTCTTCATGAAGTCAATGGCTGGTGCAAGCGAATCATTTTGCACACGCGTATTAAAATAAAGCGCCCCTCTCAAAAAGTTTCGTGATGAGTCCGTCATTGTAAATTGAAACTGACTGGGTACTTCTCCGGCAATCTCAGCGATGACAGCCGTCTTGCCACTCGGTGTTACCACAACAAGCTCATCAATGCCTGAAGCTTTTATCTGTTGCTTTGAAGTAAGATTGTATGAATCATCCAGCAACTCTTTCAAGAACTCATCGCGGTTATTCAATTTCTTATAGGTAATGTGAAGATTGGCTTTCAATTCAGGATAATAAATCTCAACCCAATGCTTTTCACTAAACCAGGAAGAATCGCGCAGCAATCGTGCATGTTTGGAATATTCAAACTCATAAGGCAATGAATCTGGCGACATTCTATATTCCAATGGAGGCAAAGTCAACCGGTTATACCCTTTGGGTTTTGGTTGATAATCACGTGTAGCAGGATGAAAAGAAAAAAGCGATGAGAAAAAAACCTGCGCTCCAGATTCTGAGTGAAGAGGTGAAGCGCAGGTTTTGGATAGTTTTATTAATCATCAGAATGGAAGATCGTCAGTAGAATTAGCAGGCACTTCGTTATTTCCGGTATACGAAGGAGCTGGTGCCGCAGAACGCTCTGCCCCACTACTGCTTCCACTTCCTCCTGCACCGAGTGCTCAACATAGTCATGTTGTCTCCAACAATTTCAGTAGTATAACGTGTTACACCTTCCTTTTCCCAGCTGCGTGTGCGCAACTTCCCTTCAATGTAAATCATGTCTCCTTTGTGAAGATACTTCGCTGCTATATCGGCAAGGCCGCGCCACAATACGATGTTATGCCATTCGGTAATTTCTTTTTTATCTCCCGTGGTCTTGTCTTTGTATGTTTCAGAGGTTGCGATGGTAAAGTTTGCAACAGATGCTCCATTTTCAAGATTTCTTACCTCTGGGTCTTTACCCAGTCTGCCAACTAATATTACTTTGTTTACGCCTGACATATATTTATTTGTTTGATTACGAGATTCAGACCCCGTTTAGGGTGACAACAAAATTATTAAAATTCTGCTGCTTAGTCTAAATAGTTGGTTTCGTGCAGGAAACGCGTTACCAGTATCGGTTTAGGGAGATTGGCTACTTGTTTTTTGGAATAAAATGCCAATTCATTTTCTTTCATGAACTTCTTCAGGGATTGATCGTCCGAAAATTTTATCCACACAAAACGTGTCATCAAATGCTGATGAGACAGCACATGTTTGTAAACTTCACTCACCTCTGCAGGATCGGCATTTTTTAATTCATTATGCTCCCGCAAAAGTTTTTCAGGATTCAACAAACGAGGCTTTTCGATCAGAAAGAAATCATAAAGACCATTCCATATGTCACCTTGCTGTCGCTTGCGCATCAACAAACGTCCGCGATGCTCTATAATAATATAAGTGAAATACCTTTTTCTCGCCACCTGCTTCTTCGCCTTCACCGGCAACAAGCCCTGTTGATCCTTCTGGTAAGCGATGCACGTTTTAATAAAAATACATGAATCACACTTTGGATTCTGGGGTGTGCAATGCAACGCCCCAAACTCCATCATCGCCTGGTTAAACAAATCAGGCTGTTGTCTGTCGATCAATTCATTTGCCTTCTCAAAAAAGAAAGCTTTGCCTTCATTACTCGATAATGTCCAGGTCGATACCAAATACCCTGGCCAGAACGCGATACACATTTCCATCAACCACCGCCACCGGTTCGCGAAAAGCCATGGAGGCAATCGCTGCTGCTGTATATGCCCCTATGCCCGGAAGTTTTTTTAGCTCTTCAAAAGTCTGTGGAAAATTTCCGCCCAGTTCATCGCTCACTTTTTTTGCGCAGGCATGAAGGTTTCTGGCCCGTGAGTAATAGCCCAGTCCTTGCCAGAACCGCAACACCCGGTCTTCTTTGGCATTGGCCAGTGAGGTCACATCTGGAAAGTTTTCAACAAACACATTATAATAAGGCAGTCCTTGTACGATGCGGGTCTGTTGAAGGATTATTTCTGAAAGCCAGATTTTATATGGATCGCGGGTATGACGCCACGGCAGGTTGCGCTTGTTCTCCTCATACCAGGAAAGAATTTTTTTTGAAAAAATAGTTTTGTTCACGGTTTTTGCCTGCAAAGGGTGCGAATGTCTGAAAAACACAACAATTCACCCCCTGTTCTGTTGGTTTAGCTATTGAATTAATCATCCATGTGGGTGATAATCAACAAATTCATTTTGCGTTTGAGCAAACTGCGTTTAAATTTGCCCTCCCGAATTTTTTAGAACAGTAAGAAGAATACATAAACGATATAACCGTGACCAAAGCAGACGTAATCAATCAAATCGCAGAAAAAACAGGAATCGATAAAGCAGATGTTTCTGCTTCTGTTGAAGCTTTTTTTAACATTGTAAAGTCAAATATGGCCAGTGGCCATAACATCTACGTTCGCGGGTTTGGTAGTTTTATCAACAAGAAGAGAAAGAAAAAGATTGCCCGTAATATTTCACGTAATACGGCCATCGTAATTGATGAACATTACATTCCAAGCTTTAAACCTGCCAAGATTTTTATCAATAAGATCAAGAACAGCGATAAGGTAAAGCAACTGGCTGAAAAATAGTTTGAAGTTGCTGGTTGATAGTTGCTGGTTCTTCGAAAGTATAACCAACAACGGACAAGCGCCATCGAACAACGATACCCATGTTAAAGAACCGGATCATTTTAGTACTCGTTGCAGCCGTTTTAGTCGGGCTCATCTTCCTGTTGCCAAAAGCAGTAGTGGAGAATGAAAGTCAGTTAAAGGAGGATGCCCCCGTAGAATCTTCAACTCCAGCTGCCCATAGCGAGGTGCCTGCCAGTCTATCCGGTTCTATCAGGAACATTCGATCGCAATACCGCCAGGGGGCCACAAATCAAAAAAATGCTATCTTTGCCGACTCTTTGCGAAATCTATACACCGAAGCGGGTCAATTTGACAGCGCAGCATGGTATGCAGAGGAAGCAGCTACGTTCTTTAACACAACTGAAAGTTTTTTAAAAGCTGGCAACAGTTATTACGAAGCATACACATTTGCCATGGGCCCTGAAAAACAGGAGCAGATGGCAGAAAAAACACGCACCTGGCTTGGGAAAGTATTAGACTCAGAACCAAAAAATCTGGAGGTAAAAACCAAAATGGCAATGACCTAGCTGAGCTCAAAAGCTCCCATGCAGGGGATTACTATGATGCGTGAGGTGCTGGCGGAAGATCCGAAAAATGAATTTGCTCTCTTTAATATGGGGATGCTTTCAATTCAATCAGGACAATATGATCGAGCGTCGGTCACCGATTGATAAGTATTGGTGAAGTTAACCCAGACCATATTCAAGGTCAATCTATTGCTAGGAGTTGCTTACATGAATACAGGCAACAAGGAGAAGGCTCGCAAGCAATTTGAAAAAGTGAAACAACTGGATAAGGATCCGGCCGTGCAAGCCACAGTCGATTCATATCTGAAAGATTTAAAATAAATTATTTTTTAACCCGTCCGCCAGACTGGCGGACAAAACCAAAAAGAATTATGCCAAGTGGTAAGAAAAGAAAGAAACACAAAATGGCTACTCACAAGCGTAAGAAGCGCTTGAGAAAGAACAGACATAAGAAGAAATAATTAAACCATACACCCAAGCCATTTCTGACAAGAAAGATATCTTGTGTTTAAATTTTTTAAGTTTTGAGTAATGAACTAATTATTAGTGCAACTCAGGACGGATGTCGCATAGCCCTTCTTAAAGACAAGCAACTTGTAGAATTCCACGAAGATCAGGAAGGAAGCAAGTTTGTAGTTGGTGATATTTATCTGGGCACCGTAAAAAAGGTTGTTCAGGGGCTGAATGCAGCTTTCATTGATATCGGATACGAAAAGGATGCTTTCCTTCACTATCTGGATCTTGGACCTAAGTTCAGTTCACTACAAAAATTCACGAAGCTTGTTCGTACAAGGAAGATCACCGGAGGTAAACTGGATAAATTCCAGCTCGAGAAAGAAATTGACAAGCATGGCAAAATAGGCCAGCAACTTTCGCGAAACCAGCTATTACCGGTGCAGGTGGTAAAAGAACCAATTTCCACCAAAGGCCCGCGACTTTCGTGTGAGTTATCCATAGCAGGACGATACCTGGTATTGGTACCCTTTTCATCAGGGGTGAATGTTTCCAAACGTATTTCCAGCAGTGAAGAACGCAAGCGTCTTCAGCGACTTATCCAATCCATAAAGCCCGAAAATTTTGGAGTAATCATTCGCACGGTTGCTGAAGGAAAAGAAGTTGCCGAGCTTGACAAAGACCTGCGTAATCTGGTAAAAACCTGGGAAGAAGGTGTTGCCCGAATGGTAGAAGGAAACCCACGCGATAAAATCATTGGTGAACTGAGTAAAACCTCTTCTGTCCTGAGAGATGTGCTTAACGAATCATTCGATAACGTTCATGTTGATGACAAGAAGATCTTTGAGGAAGTAAAGAACTACATTCATACTATCGCCCCTGATAAGGACAAAATTGTCAAACTATACACCGGCAAAGCAAAAATCTTTGAACATTATGGAATCGAAAAGCAGATCAAGTCAGCTTTTGGCCAAACCGTAAGTCTTAAAGGCGGTGGTTATCTGATCATTGAACACACCGAGGCCCTTCACGTTATTGACGTGAACAGCGGCAACAAATCAAACCGTGAAGAAAACCAGGAGACTACCGCACTTTCAGTAAATATTGAAGCCGCCAAAGAAGTAGCCCGTCAGTTACGTTTGCGTGATATGGGAGGCATCATTGTGGTGGACTTCATTGACATGCGCAGTGCAGACAACAAGCGCGTTATCTTCAATATCATGAAAGAAGAGATGGAACTGGATCGTGCCAAGCATACCGTACTTCCTCTTTCCAAGTTTGGATTGATGCAAATCACCCGCGAGCGCGTGCGCCCGCAGATGAATATTGCCACCAAAGAAGTGTGCCCTACCTGTAATGGCACAGGAAAAATTACTGCTTCTATTTTAGTTTCTGACCAGATTGAAATACATCTCGAGCATTTGCTGGTAAAGCAAAATGAAAAGGAGTTGGTGATGGCTCTTCATCCATACTTGCATGCTTATTTCACTGCAGGATTTATTTCACTTCGTGTGAAGTGGTTCTTTAAGTATAAGCGTTGGGTGACTTTAGTGAAAGATTCTTCCATGGCAATCACCGAATTCAAGTTCCTGACTAAAGACGGTGAGGAGATTGAAATCTTGCAACAAAGCACTTCCGCTCTGGCGGATGTTGAGATCGCAGTTTAATATTTTCCTTCGTTGATTTTTTAGCTCTGTCATCCTGTCACTTATTCAGGACTGGAACATCCTTTGAAGAGGATCGTCCACAGAATATTCATTTGTAAACTCTGACAAAATTATGGCAACCGTAACTGAAAAAGGATCCATTTCCATCCATACCGAGAACATCTTCCCCATCATTAAAAAATTCCTTTACTCCGATCACGAAATCTTCCTTCGCGAGTTGGTGAGTAATGCTGTAGATGCCACTCAAAAGCTGAAGAAACTGGCCTCCATGGGAGAGTTTAACGGTGAGCTGGGCGATCTCAAAATCGAGGTGAGCTTTGACAAAAGTAAAAAGACCATCACGGTAAGTGACAAAGGTCTTGGCATGACAGGCGAAGAGATCAAAAAATACATTAATCAGATTGCTTTCTCTGGTGCTGCTGAGTTTGTGGAGAAGTTTAAAGACAAAGCTGACGCAAAAGACATCATCGGAAAATTCGGTCTCGGATTTTATTCCGCCTTCATGGTAGCCGATCAGGTAGAGGTAGTTTCCAGATCCTACAAAGAAGGAACCGAAGCTGCCCGTTGGGAATGTGATGGCTCTACCGAATTTGAATTATCAGGAACAGAAAAAGAAACGCGGGGAACCGATGTGATCCTTCACATCAATGCCGACTCAGAAGAATTTTTAGATGAGTTTCGCCTTAAGGGTATTCTTGAAAAATACTGCAAGTTCCTGCCTGTCGAAATCAAATTCGGAACAAAAGACGAAAGTGTTGAAGACGGTGTTGACAAAGACGATAAGCCAAAGTATAAGACCGTAACCACGGATCGTATCATCAATAATACTTCACCTATCTGGACGAAGGCCCCTCTCGAATTAAAAGACGAAGATTATTTAGCATTCTATAAAGAACTATATCCCTTCACCGAAGATCCACTCTTCTGGATTCATTTGAATGTGGATTATCCGTTCAACCTAACGGGTGTGTTGTATTTCCCTAAAATCAAAAATGATTTTGAAATTCAGCGCAACAAAATTCAATTGTATTCACGCCAGGTGTTTATCACCGATGAGGTGAAGGATGTAGTGCCTGATTTCCTTATGTTATTACATGGCGTGTTGGATTCACCGGACATTCCGTTGAACGTATCGCGCAGTTATTTGCAAAGCGATGCCAGTGTGAAGAAGATCAGCTCACACATCACCAAAAAAGTGGCCGACAAACTGGTGGACATGTTCATCAAAGACCGCGGTGAGTTTGAGAAGAAGTGGGACGACATCAGCGTGTTTGTAAAATACGGCATCATCAGCGATGAGAAGTTCGCGGAAAAAGCAAAAGAATTTACCTTGTTGAAAAATACCGATGGCAAATACTTTACCCTGAAAGAATATGAAGACAAGGTGAAGGCTAACCAGACCGACAAAGACAAGAATGTAGTTTACCTCTACTCTTCTGATGTAAAGAAGCAACATTCATTCATTGAGATCGCCAATAACCGTGCTTACGATGTACTGGTGATGGATGGTGTACTCGATAGTCACTTCATCAACCACCTTGAGCAGAAGCTGGAGAAAACCCAGTTGAAGCGTGTAGACAGTGACACCATTGATAAGCTGATCGCTAAAGATGAAGCGGTGGCGAGTGTGCTGAGCAAAGAAGAAGAAGAATCTGTGAAAACGATTTTTGAAACTGCCATCAACAACAAGACCATGATTGTTGCCGTTGAGTCACACTCTCCTGATGATCTTCCTGTAACCATCACCATGAGCGAGTGGATGCGCAGAATGAAAGACATGAGTCGCACCGGAGGTGGAGGAGGTATGTATGGCTTCATGGGCAATATGCCTGACAGCTACAACGTGGCCGTCAATGGTAATCATGCGTTGGTTCAAAAAATACTGAAAGCAGAAACGGAAGAACAAAAGACCAAGCTGGCAAAGCAAGTGTATGACCTGGCTTTGCTATCGCAGAATATGCTTACTGGTGCCGATCTGACGAACTTCATTAAGAGAAGTGTTGAGCTGGTAGGTAACTAAATAATAGGCAATCATCAATAGGCAGTAGGCAAAAGTACCAGTTACTTTTTTGCCTACTGCTTTGTTCATACTGCCTGTTTTTAAGCTCTTCGGTAATATTTTTTCTCTATCTTCGTTTATCAAAAACATGATCAGACGCAGTCTATTTATTTCTTTCCTGATCCTTTCTATCGGGGCGGGGGCACAGGAAAAAGCCACTGTGCAGGAAGGTCAGTTTACGTTTGATACCGACAAGCCCTTCACACTTCTCGAACTCGATCAGAAAGAGGAGCCCATCGTCACCAAAAAGAAGAAACCAAAGCGTAAAGTTTATTACGGCATCAAAACAAAGAAAGCATTTACCCGCAAAGGCTTTGGCGATAAGATGGTGATCGAACTTTTCTATGTGTTGAAAAAACCCGATGTGCCAACTGGTTTTGCACGCGATGTTTACTGGTATGACTTCACCCGCAAAGAATTGCGCAAGACGAGCAACGCTGCCTTCGATACAAAAAAAGGGGTGCTGGCGCATGGTCCATACAAACGCATGTCGGGAGATATTCTGATTGAAGAAGGCATCTTCTTTAAAGGTGCCAAACATGGCCGGTGGATGCGCTACGATCGCCAGAACCTGGTAGAAGACAAAGAGAAATATTATAAAGGCTGGCCCAAGGAATCACTGGTTACCTACTACGATCCCAACGAGCGGAAAAAGCTAAAAGAAATCACGCCTATTGAATATGGCGAAAAAGAAGGCTTCTACTATTTCTTCCACGAAAACGGACAAATTGCAGTGCAAGGCGAATACCACTGGGGCGAACGCGTAAACGACTGGGTTGAAAATTATCCCAACGGAAAGAGAAAAAAGACAATCACTTATCCAAAAGAACCTTTCGATAAAGAAGTGCGACCTTATGTGCGCAAGGAGTGGGATGAGAAGGGAAAAGAGATTTACTCGAAGTAGAATATTAATAACCTCCTCTCTTCAATTATTGCCACTGATTTTTCAGAAGTCATAATCAGTGAATCTGTGGCTAAAAAATTCTCAGGTCAATAAAACGCATCTTCAAAGTGCCGCAGATCGGGCACACCATTTCGCATACTGATTGCTACCACATCGTAACGAACATTTCCCTGATAGTCTTTTTCATAGGTATATTGCTCGGCCCCGTATACAATGTTTTTCGCTTTCTTATAATCCACAAATTCTTCGGGATAGCCAAAGGCATCGGAAGAACGCATTTTCACTTCAACAAAAACAAGCCATTTATCTTTTCGCACAATCAAATCTATCTCTGATGTTCTGTAGCGATAGTTGCGCTGCACGATTTCATAACCGAGCGTTTTTAAAAACTCTGCGGCCATGTCTTCGGCCTCCTTGCCTTTTTTCATTTTATCGGTCATGAGAATGTTCTACCTTTATACCTTGAATTTATTACTTAAGCAATGAAGAAACTAATCGAGGGCTTTACTTTACAACTTGCCAATGCGTTGAAAATCGGTCAGTCGGTAGATTTAGTGCGACCGGGCAGCGACATCCGCAATATTTTAATTACCGGCATGGGTGGTTCGGGCATAGGGGCGAACCTTGTGGAATCTTTAACGTTTGGTCGCGTGCCTATTCCCATCACGGTAAGTAAAGGCTATAATATCCCGCAATTTGTAAGTCCTCATACTCTATTCATTGCCTGTTCCTATAGTGGCGATACAGAAGAAACGCTTTCTGCCATACACAAAGCCATGCTCAAGCGTGCTCATATTATCTGCATCACATCCGGTGGCAAAATGCTTGAGTTAGCTAAAGAATATAACCTTCTCTGGATTCAGATTCCAGGCGGATCAAAAACTCCGCGAGGTCATGTAGGGTATATGATGATCTCCCTTTTTTATGCGCTCTACCACACCAATTTGGTTGGTGCCGCTTTCATCAAAGAAACTGAAAACGCCATCGAATATCTTGACCGCGGAGAAAAGGCAATTCAGTCTGAAGCGGAACTGATAGCGAAAAAACTGAAAGGTAAGCTGCCCGTTATTTATTGCGATGAGCGATTAAGGGCAATGGCTACGCGCTTTCAAAATCAAATTAATGAAAACGCGAAGCAGCTGGCGCATATCAATACATTTCCGGAAATGAATCACAATGAAATTGCAGGATGGCAATTTCCAGAAGCCGTGTTGCAACACGCACAGGTAATCTATTTATATTCCGATCATGATCACGAACGCGTTGAGAAACGAATGGAGATATGCAGGCCAATCTTTGAAAAACGCTCCAATCCAATTATCGACATTGTTGCAGAAGGGGCTTCTTTGCTGGAACAATACTATTATCTGATCCACCTCACCGACTGGATATCGTACTTCCTGGCCAAAGAAAATGGAGTTGAATCTGCACCGGTGGAAGCCATCGATCTCGTTAAGGAAGAGCTATCCAGACTTAAGTGAACGCGATAATAAATAAAAAGACAAAATTCATCGATCTCGGCCTGATGGATTATCAGCAAGCCTGGGATTATCAGACAAACCTCTTTCAATCCATCCTTGATGTAAAAGTTCAGAATCGTTCCCTTCATGAGAGTGAGCAACTAAAAACACACAACTACGTCCTCTTCTGTGAGCACCCACATGTATTCACACTCGGCAAAAGCGGTGATGAAAATAATCTGCTCGTAAAAAAAGAAGATCTTCACAGCATTGAAGCTACGTACTATCATATTAACCGTGGTGGCGATATCACCTATCACGGCCCAGGACAAATTGTAGTATATCCCATTATCGATCTCGAAAATTTCTTTACGGACATTCACCAATACATGCGTTTGCTGGAAGAGTCTGTCATTCAAACACTGGCAGAATTCAGTATTAAATCTGGCAGGATCAAAGGTCTCACCGGTGTGTGGATAGATTTTGAAAATGAAAAGACGGCACGTAAAATTTGTGCGTTGGGTGTCAAATCAAGCCGCTGGGTAACCCTGCATGGATTAGCTTTCAATGTGAATACGCTGCTTGAGTATTTCAATTACATTGTTCCTTGTGGAATAAATGACAAGGCCGTTACCTCCATGGAAAAGGAGATGAAAAGCAAACAGGATTTTGAGTACGTAAAATCTATTTTGAAAGAAAAAATAGCTACGCTCTTTAACATGGAAATCTTAACTTAGTAATGTCTTGCTGAAGATTCCGCTATAGATGATTAACAAACGCACTCTCCTTTTTTTAATTTTTGTACTGATTGCAACACAGGCAAAATCACAGCTTGAAATAAATCAAAAACAAAAAGGAGTTTGTTGGGTAGCTGGCCGTGAGGTGGTAACAGAAAAAGAACTCACGGCATTAGTGAATAATAATATCAACTGGATCTCACAAACACCTTTTGCCTGGCAGCGCGATGCAGGCTCGTCATCCATCAAAATCAATACAACTTCCGAACGCATCTGGTGGGGCGAATCTGATGATGGAATTTCTAAAACTACAGAACTCGCAACTAAGCTGGGAATTAAAACCATACTAAAGCCTCACATCTGGGTACGCGATGGCTGGCCTGGCGACATCGTTATGAAAAGTGATACTGCCTGGCAAAGCTGGTTTAAGAATTACGAAAAATTTATTCTTCACTATGCACGCCTTGCACAGAAAAATAAAATTCAAATATTTTGTGTTGGCACCGAATTACAACAGACTACCAAACGTGAAAAAGAATGGAGGTCGATTATCGCGAAAGTCCGATCGGTATATAATGGTAAATTAATTTATGCTGCGAATTTTCATGAAGAGTATGAACACATCCGGTTCTGGGATGCCCTCGATTATATCGGTGTACAAGCATATTTCCCGCTTACAAAAAATCAACAAGCTCCGTTAAATGAACTGGTGAAAAACTGGAGTGAGCCCCTGGCCTCCATAGAGCGTGTTCATAAAAGATATAATAAACCGGTGGTGTTCACAGAAATTGGCTATCGCAGCGATGTAGATGCCGCAGTTGAACCATGGCGATGGCCGCAGGAATCATCCGGCATTCAAATCTCCAATGAGGCGCAGGCCAATTGCTATCACGCATTTTTTAAAGCAGTGTGGAATAAAAGCTGGCTTGCCGGTGTTTACTTTTGGAAATGGTATCCACACGGCCCACGAAGAATGGCAACACTGGATTTTACGCCACAGGGCAAGCCGGCAGAAAAAGTGCTGGCAGAAAATTTTAAAAAGTAACATGAAAAAAGATATTGAGTTACCCGAAGTAAAAAATGTAACACTTGCTGTAGTTCGCGAAAAGAATATTCTTAATCAGGACGAGTGGAAAGTATTTATCATCAACAATAACACTTACCCTCTTGAAAACACTCTGGTGGCAAGTCAGGGCTACGGTGAAAAAGAAGGTGAAAAACAAAGGACTTCAACGCTGAGGCATTTTTTAGAAACTGTTCCCGCAGAGGGTTTTGCCATGGTGGAACCAATTGATTCCGCACTGTTTCATTTGAATAATGAATACTGGGTCAGCTATTATGTAGGTTCGCAAATCTTTGATCGTAAGTTCGTATTCGTGCCGGACAGCATATGCGAAGCAAATTTGACTTTTATAAAAGAGTTGAATATGCAAGGAGTATTGCACTCATAGTTCATTCAGATATCCCAGTTCAATCAATCCTTCTTCATCAATAATTTTATAGGTCTTCCCATCCGTTAACACGTATAGCGCATCAGCAATATCACGAATATGCCTATGCAAGTGGTCGGTAATGATTATTCCCTTTCTTTGTTTCTCTCTTTCAAATACTGCTTTCAGTTTTTCAACATGAATAGGCATCAATCCAGAAAAGGGTTCATCCAGAATACAAAACGGATGTTTAGAGTACAGAACCAACAGTACCTCAAAAAGCCTTCGCTGTCCGCCAGAAACTTCTGACGATTTCCGTTTAAGGCACTCTTTAAGCTCAGGAAATTCATCAACAATCTTTCCGTCCTCCAGGCCGTATAAGGCAAGTGCTTTTTCAAAAGAAATGAATGGTGGCAACAGATCACTTTGTGGTAGATAAGCAATCACTTGCTTCTTTAGATAATTTTCTATCAGTGGGGTTTTATTAAAACGAACCGATTTGCTTTCTGCGCTCATGGTGCCAAAAACGACTTGCATCAAACATGATTTGCCTGAGCCATTTCTTCCAAGCAGTCCTAAAATTTGTCCAGTAGTGCAGGTCATGTACACGCTCGATAATACCCGGTGCAATCCAAATTCAAGATAAAGGCTATCAAATTCCAGTGTATTCATGATAGTATCAGGACCAATGAAAATGAAACTATAGCAAGTAAGAAATCAATAGTAATCATGCTGACATAAATGGATCTGTTTGAAAATCCGAGATTATTAAAAAAGAAAAACTGAGAGGAGCGAAAGAAATGGACATAAAGCAAAAGCAATCCGGTAGTGACACCTTTTGTCCAGATAGCCATCAGGAGAGCAAGCGATGTTCCTGATTGCAAAAGAATGATGGATGAAGTAATTGTTGTAAATAATGAAGGAATGACAATGAATCGGTAGCAGGCTATAACCATTTTAATCCATAGCATGGCCGTGACAAAACAACTATTGTACCATTTTTACCTTCTCATTCTTATCTGTATTTTTATATAGACCAACTTCTGCTATATGAATGCTGATTTGAAAGACATCCTTTTCCTCGACATCGAAACCGTGGGCTGCACGGATCAATACAACAAACTCAGCGAGCGTCTTAAAACCCAGTGGGCAAGAAAAGTCAGCGCCACCTTTTTCAAGAAGGAAGAAGGGCAAACCGATGAAGACCTTTTTCACGAGTCGGGCAGGCATTTATGCCGAGTTTGGAAAAATTGTGGTGATCGCAGTAGGCATCTATGCTGAAAATGAAAAAGGAGAACTCTGCCTGCGAACGAAATACTTCGCTGATCATGATGAGAAAAAGCTCTTGCTTGATTTTAGAACCATGCTGGAAAAAATGGGTTCTGCTGCGCGTCTGTGTGCCCACAATGGAAAGGAATTTGATTTCCCTTATATGTGTCGCAGGATGCTGGTGAACGATCTGTCCTTGCCTTCCGTTCTAAACATGATGGGCAAAAAACCCTGGGAGGTTGGCCATCTGGACACCATGGAAATGTGGAAGTTTGGCGACTATAAACATTATACTTCACTGGACTTATTGCTCGCCATTTTCAACATACAAAGCAGCAAAGGAGTAATGGATGGCTCGATGGTGAGTAAAGTATATTATCAGGAAGGAGACTTAAACAAAATTGCTGAATACTGTGTGGGTGATGTGGTGGCCATTGCGCAGCTGTATCTTAAAATGAAGGGAATGGTTACAATTCTACCACAAAATATAGTGCAATCGAACTGAGATATTTTGATTATTTTTGATTACACAAAAGTGAATAAAACCATGGATCGTACCGTTTTGGTTGACAGAATTCAAAAAAAAATAGCTTCCATTCAAAAGAAGGGTTTACTGGAAGAACTACAGAAAACGGTTGACCAAATGTTGCTGGCTGATAAGGATGAAGACTTCTGGGATGAACTCACTGATCTGCAAAAAAGAAATATAGAGATATCCCTTGAGCAAATTGAAAAGGGCGAGGTTTCCGATAATGAGGTGGTACAGCAGAGGGCCAGAACATGGCTAAAAAAATAATCTGGTCAAACTTAGCCGTTGACCGCTACAGTCAGGTGATTCAATACTTACTTATTGAATGGTCCGAAAGAGAAGCTGCAAAATTTATAAACCAGGTTGACAATAAACTTTTTCTGCTTGGCAGATTTCCAAACATTGGACGAAGGACAACTCATAATCCTTTTATCAGACAAATTTTTTTATCCCGACACAATTGCCTGACCTATAAAATTGAAAAAGTCAGAATCATCGTATTAGACATTTATGATACCCGCCAGGCGGAAAAGAATTAGTTTATGAGCAAAAAGAAATTCAAACAAGAAAAAGAGAAAAAAACCAAAAAGGAGCAGGGTGGAATGTATTCTTCCCTCCTTTTACTTCTCGAAGAAATGTCGGGTAAATCATATAGCCCGCAACAATTAATCAAAAAGCTGGGACTCAAAAAGAAATCTCTTATTGAAGATCTCTTCAAGTTGCTGGACGCGCTGGAAGAAGAAGGAAAAGTAGAGCAACTGAGTTCAGGTCAGTATAAAAGCACACGCAAGAAAAAATCGCTATCCGGAATAGTAGATCATGTGAATCCGCGATTTGCTTACATCGTTACGGGCATCGAAGGTCAAAAAGATATTTACGTTCGATCTGCCGATCTGGCTTCTGCCATCCATGGCGATACGGTAGAGGTAGAACTATCCAACAGGAAAACCGGTGAGAATCCAGAAGGCCGGGTAACAACGGTTGTGAAAAGAGGAAGATCAAAATTTGTTGGCAGAATAGAACTCTCGCGCAATTTCGGATTTGTCGTGCCCGATTATAAAAAAATATATCAGGACTTCTTCATCTATCCTGAAAACCTGAACGGTGCCACTGCCAATGACAAAGTGCTTTTTGAAGTAACCAAGTGGGCCGATCGCGATAAAAGCCCTGAAGCAAAAGTAATTGAGATCCTTGGCAAGACGGGTGAGAACGAAGCTGAGATTCATTCCATCATGGCGGAATTTGATCTGCCATTCCGTTTTCCGGAAAATGTGTTGAAAGAATCAGAAATAATCAGTGAAGGAATTACGAAAGAAGAAATAAAAAAGCGCTGGGATTTTCGCGATGTGCTCACCTTTACCATCGATCCGGAAGACGCCAAAGATTTTGATGATGCAATCTCTTTCCGAAAACTGGATGATGGCAATTACGAAATTGGTGTTCACATCGCTGATGTAACGCACTACGTAGTTCCAGGCACTGCGTTAGATGATGATGCATTCGACAGGGCCACTTCTGTTTATCTTGTGGATCGCACTGTACCGATGCTTCCCGAGCGGCTCTCCAATGCACTCTGTTCATTACGTCCCAATGAAGACAAGCTCACATTTGCCGCTGTTTTTGAAATGGACAACAAGGGAAGAGTAACCAAAGAATGGTTTGGACGAACAATCATCCATTCCGATCATCGCTTCTCTTACGAACAAGCACAGGAAGTAATTGAAACCGGTCAGGGAACGTTTGCCGCAGAATTAAAAATCCTAAATGACCTTCATCACATCCTCCGCGATGAGCGATTCAAAAAAGGCGCTGTGAATTTTGAAACCACGGAAGTAAAATTCAAACTTGATGAAAAAGGAAAGCCGCTTGCTGTAGTTCCCAAAGTGCGCAAAGATGCCCACAAACTGATTGAAGAGTTTATGTTGCTTGCCAACCGATCGGTGGCAACCTATGTATATAAAATGAAAAAAGGCGAAGACAAAAATACATTTGTCTATCGCACACACGATTTGCCTGATCCTGAAAAAGTAGAAGACTTTGCACGCTTCGCAAAACAGTTTGGTCATCAGCTTAAAACTCGAAAGCGCATCCATTTCACGTTCGCTGAATAATCTGATGAGTGAAATTGAAGGTAAGCCCGAGCAAAACGTGCTGCAATCTCTGGCGGTGCGCTCTATGGCCAAAGCAAAGTATACTACCGATGCGAAAGGTCACTTTGGATTAGCTTTTGATCATTACACACACTTCACTTCACCCATTCGCAGATATCCGGACATGATGGTGCACCGGCTTTTGCAGCATTACCTCGATAAAGGAAAATCAGTAGCTAAAAAAGATTACGAAGAAAAATGCCTTCATACCTCCGAACGTGAAAAACGTGCTGCCGATGCCGAACGTGCCTCCATCAAATACAAGCAGGTTGAGTTTATGAGCCTTGCCGAAAACAAAGAGTATGAAGGAATCATTACCGGTGTTACCGATTTTGGAATCTTCGTTGAAATCGTAGAAACCAAATGCGAAGGCATGGTGCGCCTGGCGGATATGAAAGATGACTTCTATGAATTCGATGAAAAGAACTATCGGGTTATCGGTCGCAGAAGAAAAAATATATATCGTCTTGGAGATAAAGTAAAAGTTCGCATCAAAAAAACAGATATTGACAGGAGATTAATAGATTTGACGTTTGAATAAAATCACTAATGCAGACATCTATTTCTTCCCTCCTCCTTCAAATCGAAAAGGAAATTAAAAGTCAGCCATTTGGTGCACAACCCAAATCGCTGTACGAACCCATCCGCTACATCATGGCGCTGGGCGGAAAACGACTTCGGCCTTTGCTTGCATTGCTTTCTTATTCACTTTACAAATCCGATCCTCAAAATATAGTACGATATGCCAGTGCGGTAGAGGGCTTTCACAACTTCACCTTGTTGCATGACGACATCATGGACAATGCGCCTTTGCGCAGAGGGAAGCCCACCGTGCATGAAAAATGGAATACAAACACAGCCATCCTTTCAGGAGATGTGATGCTGGTGAAAGTGTATGATCTGTTTCTCGGTCTGAATGGGGAAACATTGAAAGAAACTCTTCGCATCTTTAACAAATGTGCAGCCGAAGTGTGCGAAGGCCAGCAGTGGGATATGGAGTTTGAAACCAAAGACAAAGTAACCGAGGCCCAGTACATCGAAATGATCCGCCTCAAGACTGCGGTGTTGCTCGGGTTCAGCCTGGAAATGGGTGCCTTGCTTGCCAATGCATCAGAAGAAGACAGAAATCACTTGCGTGAATTCGGAACCTACATTGGCATTGGGTTTCAATTAAAAGATGATTTGCTCGATGTATATGCCGACAAGAAAAAATTTGGCAAGCAGGTAGGTGGCGATATCATTGCGAACAAGAAAACATTCTTGCTGATCAAGGCAAAAGAAAAAGCGCGCGGAAAAGACAAGATCGAATTAGATTACTGGCTGAAGGCAAATAAGTTTAACAAGCAGAAAAAAGTAAAAGCGATTACTGCGTTATATGATAAACTGAATATTCCTCAATTAACGGAAAAGAAAATTCATTTCTACTTTGATAAAGGATTTGAAGGGTTGGAAAAAATCCAGGACTCAAATGCAAAGACCCAACTTATAAACTTCACCCGCGACCTTATGGACAGGCAAGTATAAATAACCCTATTTCCTCTTATAAAAGAAAAGATCAGCTTCCGACATCATACCTGATTCGCTGAGAGTATAAAAGCCCGTACCATCTGTTTTCCACGCAATAGCTTCACCTTGTGTTTCGGGTTCATAGTACACTTTAACAGGAGATCTGCGTAAGACATCTGCTATCGATTCATTTTCATTGCGTTTCCAATAATAGATATTGGTATAATTTTTCAATAAAACCTCAGTGCCATTGGGTGAAATATCGGCTGCCACAATACTGGAGAGGGGTAACTTGCCAAGCATCTCTGCTTGTATTGTGTCACTCACAAACGGAAATCTTATTTCATAAAGTCTCACTGAATGCTCTCTTTTTGAAATGATGTAAAAATGACCGGTGACCGGATCAACCATTATCGCTTCCGAATCGCGTGGCCCGCCAGGCAATTGAACAACAAGCGTTTCAATTTCTTCAATCTCAATTTTCTCTATCAGACAATACAGGTTCTTTGAGGCGATAGAGCAACTTATACGGATAAACCGAATTATTATCTCCAATATCAGCTACATACAAATAGCTTACTCCTTCTTCGGGGCCCGGACCAATGGTAATATCCTCCCAGTCCCTGTTAACTATGTTTTTTAATTTAACCGTCATCACCACTTCTGCCTTTTCATTAATCAGATAAACCTCGGCTGGGTTTCTTCCGTCATTGTGTGTCCACAGATAACCTGGATTGGAAATGCTGGCAACCAGGCCAGAGGCTTCACTCAGTTTTTTGCCAACAGTTCCAAGGCTTTTTTGTGATTCAAATAAAGTTGTATCCCCTTCATTCTTTGTACACGAAAACAGATATGAGGAAACTAAAGAGTAACAAAGTGCGCACGTTATTTAAATTATTTTCCAACCAATAAGTTCAACACCCGCTCGAGATCGACATTTCCTCCCGTTAAAATTATGCCAACACGTTTTCCTGCAAATTTGTCTTTCTCTTTAAGCAAAGCTGCCAGCGGCACTGCACAAGATGGTTCAATAATGATTTTCATACGTTCCCACACCAGCCGCAGGGCATCAATAATTTCATCATCGGTAACAGTGATTATCTCTTTAACATTTTCCTGTATGATCGGAAAAGTCTTATCCCCCAGCGAGGTGAGCAGTCCATCGGCAATGGTATTGGATTGAGCCTGTTCTATTTTTCCGCTTTTAAGTGAGCGATAAGCATCATCAGATCCTGTGGGCTCTCCCGCGATCACCACCGTGTCAGGTGAAAAATACTTTGCTGCCAGTGCTGTTCCGCTGAGCAAGCCTCCTCCGCCTACCGGCACCATAATCACATCGAGTTGTCCTACTTCTTCAAAAAGTTCTTTCGCTGCTGTGGCCTGCCCGGCAATCACCTCATAATTATTGAATGGGTGAATTTCTGTCGCGCCTGTCTTACCTATAACTTCCGCCAGGGTAGTTTCACGTGCCTGCAAAGTCGGCTCACATTCAAAAATCTCCCCACCATAACCTCTTACCCCACGCTTCTTGATTTCAGGTGCCGTGCGCGGCATCACGATATATGATTTTATTCCCATTATTTTAGCAGCCCGTGCAATCGCCTGGGCATGATTGCCCGATGAATGTGTGGCTATTCCTTTTGCACGTTGCTCCGGAGAAAGTGACAGTGCCGCATTCATGGCCCCGCGGGATTTAAATGCTCCTACTTTTTGAAAATTTTCACATTTAAAAAACACCTGGCATCCGGCTCGTTCATTCACACTCTGACTCGTCATCACGGGTGTGTGACTGATGTTCTGCTTGATGCGTTCGTGTGCTTCAATAATTGTTTGCTTATCGGGAATCATAAACTGTCAAAAAATTCTATTAAATAAATTTGGCGGCAAGCTAAACTTTGAATCGCAAATGCTGAAATTATTTTACCCACTTTACTTTTTCACTCACCGGTCTTCTTCTTCCATCAGGCACCGTTCCTTTCGGAATACCAACATGAAGAAACCCGCATAGTTTATCTTCAGAGCCTAACCCAAAAAAAGGTTTTGCCTCCTCGAAGTTGGTGATGCCTCCTGTGCTCAGATAACAACCAACGCCATAGGCAGAGGCCGTCAGATACATATTCTCAACAGCACAAAATACAGCGCCAAGTTCCTCCCATTCCGGCAGTCTTTTCGCTTCATCACGTTTCATGCCCACGGCAATGATATGAGAAGATTCCATTGGTTTACTCTGCAAGCGATTGATACCGGTCTTCCTTATAGGTACCATTGGCAATCGTCACATTTTTGTAACATTCACTTTGAAACCAGGACAGTTGTCTTCAATCCTTCTCCGGAGAAAACAACAAACCGCCATGGCTCAGTCTACTTATGGTTTGGTGCCCAGTTCGCATTCTCTAAAATCTGACTGATGATTTTATCCGACACGATTTCGCCCGTGTAATCTTTGGGATATACGGATCTGCGCTGGCGAATCAGTTGATCAACTTCAGTTGGTTTCATGTTAAGCTGGGTTATTACATTTGTATATAATGCTCCGACTATCTCTCAAACTCGATAATATACTCTGAGAGATATTCACTCTTGGGACCCTCCATGTCTTTAAAAAACAAGCGCGCCCTCTTGCCTAACTTCAAACAAGTGTGTTTATTTTCAATGTCTTCAGGCGTGTTCATGGGTTGTAATGACGGATACCATAATATGTGTCCTGGTCTATCCAATACTTGTTGAGGTTTGGTCCATTTTTGTGAATTGTCTCCTTCTCCCAAATCTTCATTAAAGTTAAAAGAGATATAAATGCTACTCCCTTTCCAGGAAGAGCTTTCCACTTTACCCATCATCATCACCCAACAATTCAAATAGGTATTCCAGCTTACTGAAGGTCCCCAATGGAATTGTTTGTCGGCCGAAGAGGAAGGACCACCTCCGTCCTCCATAGGTATTTGAAGTGATGCAACAGGTGCGCCTACCCCATCCGGGAGAGCATTGAATCCATGACCATCCCATCTTCTTGCTTTGCCAACCGGATTATCCAAATCTGAAAGTTTAATCCGCGCTATACTAATACACTGACCGCTCCACTCCTTAGCGGGATCATAGGTAGCCGAATCATAAACGCCCGGGTATCCATATTCACCATAGAACAAATACAGATACTCTCCGCTCGCAACGGCAGAGGGATCACCAACACCTCCGGCAAACGTATTGGAAGTATTGTGTGGTTTTAAAATCATGCGTGGCTGAAGGTCTTCAATAAAAATTCCGCGATTGTCCCAGCTATAGCCACCGTTGCTGGATTTCATAATACCAATACGACATACTGCTGCTGGTGATTCCGGTCCTGTCAAGCCTCGTGGCCAGTATTTATCGATATATCCCTCACCTGTTTTCTCATCAAAAGGATAATTCCACGGATAGTTTTCATTATGATATACGGCATAGAGTGTTTTACCTGACGGATCTTTTACATCCTGATAGACCGTTTCAAACCATACGGCACCATGCAAGCCATCTTCACCCGGCTTAACGTTTTTCGGCATGGCAGGTATAATCAGCTCCTCGTATTTTCTTGCAAATGCTTCATCCGCATTAGCGCCATTACCAAAACGCAGATTGTCTGAATATCCCCATAAAGTATCTTCACCATATTTACCAGGAAAAATCCGAAACGTATCGGCAATCCAGACTTCAGCCATATTGCAGTCTACAAACGAATTGAAGAGAAATTTTTCGGTAGATATAAGGTTGAATGAAGGAGCTTTTTGCTCTGACGATTTATAATTATTAAGCACAAATAACACTACCGCACTAATGACAATGATACTTAACAGGAAAAATTTGTTTGATCTGCTGAATGCCATTTGAATTTAATTAAAGTTGACTTATGAAATCGCGTGATGCTGCAACCATTACGCGTGATGAAGTTAGAAAATTAGTTACTATTTATGAAGTTCAGCAACCTGATCATTCTAAATCCTTTTACAATTGCAAAAGAAGGATTCTGACAATGATATAATACCCGGTTTATTTTAATCAATTTTTGTCTAATTTGAAGGGCGTCAAATACATTTCAGATTATTAAAATTCACCAGGCCTTTGTCAATCAAACCTAAGCTCGGCCAGTTTGATCTCACCATGATTGTGGTGAGTCTCGTAATCGGCATGGGCATTTTTCGCACACCGGTTGAGGTAGCGCAAAAAGCAGGCATCCCGGAGATATTTTTTGTTGCCTGGATTCTTGGCGCGGTCATCAGTTTGTTTGGTGCACTCACCTTTGCAGAAATTGGTTCCCGCTATCCGGTGGCCGGTGGTTTCTACCGGATATTTTCACATTGCTATCATCCTGGCTTTGCATTTATGGTCAACTGGATGACGGTGATTTCCAATGCTGCTTCAACTGCGAGTGTGGCCATCATCGGTGCGGAATACGTACAGCCCATTTTGTTTCCCGATACGGTGCCTGATCTGGCTATTAAAATAATCACACTTTCATCGATGGTGATTTTGTATAGCATCAACATGATGGGTATTAAAATGAGTGCCCGCATTTTGAATGTGTTGATGATTATTAAAATTGCGCTGATCGCCTTATTGATTGCTGCCGTATTCGCAGCGCCTGCACACACTGAAGCTGTATCCGCAACACCAATCGCATTATCTTCCACTGACTGGCTCAAGGCATTCTGGCTGTGTTTTGTTCCTGTGTTTTTTACGTATGGCGGTTATCAGCAAACCATGAATTTTGGTGGCGATATTCCTAACGCAGCACGCACCATGCCTCGCGCTATCTTTTATGGAATTGCCATCATACTCACCCTTTATTTGCTGGTAAATTTTTCCTACTTCCGCGTGCTTGGGTTTGAAGGTTTAAAAAATTCAAACACGCTTGCCGCGGATGTAGCTCAGGTTTTATTAGGCGATGCTGCTTTCAAAGTAGTGGCCATCATTATGTTTTTGTCGGTAATGGCGTATGTCAATGCTTCTATCATGTCGAATCCGCGTGTTTACTATGCCATGGCAGAAGATAAAGTACTGCCTTCCATTTTCAAGAAAGTGAACAATCGCACACAGGTTCAGGAGTTTGGCGTGAGCATATTTGTTGCATTCATCGTGCTTACACTTTTTTTTTCTTCTTCCTTTATACAGGTTCTGAGTTATGTCATGTTTTTTGACAGCATCAGTCTGATCACTGCTTCGGCCGCTATTTTTGTTCTTCGTTACAGGGCAAAGAAAACCGGTGACCCTGAAGGCATCTTTAAAATGAAAGGCTACCCATGGATGCCGGCACTTTTTATTGTAGTGTATTCACTGGTAAACATCAGCGTGCTTATCTCCAACCCGCAAGCATCGATCATTGGCTTTGTGTTGTTTCTTTCTGGATTTCCAATTTACCTCGGACTTAGAAAAATTATTCAATAACTATGGACTTATCATTTATCCTCAATGAACTTGGTGAGGAACGCGAAGATTATTTCAATGCTGTTGCTCCGCCCATCATACAGAGCAGCAACTTCACCTTTAAAAATGTGGCCGACTTTAGAAGAGCATTGGCTGATGAATATTATGCCAATCTCTATTCGCGGGGAAATAATCCAACGGTAGATATCCTTCGAAAAAAATTAGCCGCATTGGATGGAGCCGAAGATGCGCTGGTATTTGGCAGTGGCATCGCATCGATTTCCATACCTGTCTTGTCTTTATTAAATCAAGGCGATCATGTGGTGAGTGTTGCCAAACCGTATAGCTGGACGATTAAATTGTTTGAAAGACTACTGCCAAAATTTGGCATCACCACCACTTTCGTGGATGGAACGAAGTTAGAGAATTTTGAGAGGGCGATACAGCCAGGCACCAAACTCATTTACCTTGAATCTCCCAACACATTCACGTACGAATTACAGGATTTGCCCGCAGTGGCGTTATTGGCAAAAAGCAAAGGCATTGTAACCATGATTGACAATAGTTACTGCAGTCCGCTCAATCAGCAACCTTATAAGATGGGTATTGACCTGGTGGCACAATCAGCAACCAAATTCATTGGTGGCCATAGTGATGTAGTGGCGGGTGTGGTTACCGGATCGAAAGCCATGATCAAAAAAATATTTGATGCTGAATTCCTAAACATCGGTGGAAACATTTCCCCCATGAATGCATGGCTGCTTATTCGTGGATTGCGCACGCTTCATCTTGCGTATGCAACGTGTGTGTGACAGCACTAAGAAAGTAGTTGCTTATCTGGACGGTCATCCTAAAATTGAAAAAGTAATTTTCCCGTTTCATCCAAGCTTCCCTCAGTATGAACTGGCCAAAAAGCAAATGAAAGATGCCGGAGGGTTATTCAGCATTGTGTTAAAAGTGAAGACGCTTGATGAGGTTGAAAAATTCTGTGATTCACTCAAGCATTTCTTGCTGGCTGTTTCATGGGGCGGGCATGAGTCGCTGGCAATTCCTGCTGCTGTTGGCTTCAATCCACAAGAGTTTGATGCGTCAAATCAAAATCACCGGTTAGTGCGATTGTATATTGGGCTTGAAGATCCTGACTATCTGATTGCTGATTTGAAGCAAGCGTTGGAGAAGTAATATCTGATCAGCAAACTATTTTCCATTCTCATTCATCCATTCACCAATCCTGCGCAAGCCATCCAGCGTAAGATTGGGTTCGATGGAATGAAATAAATCTTTCAGCGATACAATTTGTGATGAGAGTCCGCCCGTAGCAATCACAAGGCATTCGGTGTTCAACTCTTCACTTATTTTTGCCACCACATTACGAACCAGTCCTTCATAACCATACATGATTCCGGTTTGAATCGCGGTAACGGTATTTTTTCCCAATGATGAGGAAGGTTGTTCCAATGGCACGTCAAATAACTTGGCGGTATTCTGCGATAGCGATCGGATGGCTGTTTTTAATCCAGGGGCGATCGAAACCCCAAGAATAATTCCTTCCCCCGAAACGGTAGTAAAAGTAAGAGCCGTACCGAAATCAACCACAATACAGGTTTTCTTATGTTCGAAATATGCAGCTGATGCATTGGCCACCAGATCTGACCCGATTTCATATGGGTTTAATATGCCCAGTGGAAGTTTTTCATACATCTTTGGCCCCAGAACGATCGGTTCCTTTTCAAATAGTGTTTTCACCACATTTCGAATCTTGTCTGTGAGACCTGGAACTACACTGCTTAGTACTATGGTGTTCACATGACTTGCTTCGGTGCCCGACTTCGAAAAAATAATCGCGGATTTTTATTCCATAATAAAGTTCTGGAAGATCCGGCTTGGTGGACATCCTCCACACAAACTTCCACATCTGATCTTTCCACAGACCGAGCGTGATGTCACTGTTTCCGATATCTACGGCAAGAAGCATGCGCTAAAAGGTAAATTATTCATTGGTTAAAAAGAACCTAATAGGTGTCAAACACCTTCCTGGCATTTTAATATCTCCAGCTTTTTAAGATCCGCCCCTTTGGGCGCGCTCTCCTGAATTCGTTTTAAAATCTTTGGCAAGTACATCGTGTTGTAACGCAGGCGAGAAACATAATTTGGATTTTCCTGATCGCCATTCCAGCAATGCTCTGCACGGTCGCCATAATCAACTTCTCCTTTGTAAAATGGTGTCTGTGTTTTCTTCAGAAAGTCTTCCATCAGATACACGGCATTGTTGAGATAATAGTTATCCATATCGCCACAGTAGATATGAATCTTACCTTCAAGTTTTGGCCCCAGTGTTTTCCAGTCACGCTCAAGAATATAGCGCAAATCATAATTTTGTTTCCAGTATTCCGCCACAGCCGGGTCAATGTCACCGGTTTCTTTATTAAAAATTCTTTTCGGATAACCATCTTCACCCTGTGGTGAATACACCGCTTCCCAGATATCCCATTGCTGACCACTGCGTGATTTGGTGCCAAGGGCTAATTCATAATAATTGGATTCCTGCACCGTATTTTGAATCTGACCGAGGTAATTGCGATGTGCCGGACGGGGAAGTTTTTTGAAATCACTTTCATACCAGTAGGCATTTTTATCTTTGTAAATATCCACCAGACTATACGCGCGGAAATCGATAGGATCCGGACATGCGGCAAAGCAGCCATTGAAATCATCTGGATAAAACATTTGCACGGCCAAGCGCTTCCCATCCGCCGGTCGAACCTCCATATGTAAAGCGCGCCCATCCTTCACCAATACCTCTGAATTTACTTTCAATTTCAGGAAGCAATTCTTTCATAATCGCATCGCCATAAGGGCCAAGGTTGGCAGAGTTCACTGCATACGAATCATCATAATAAGGATTGGCATGTTGAATTTCTATGATGATAAAGCGAGGAAAATTTTTGCTCGTCCATTGCTTGTAGAAATTATAGGCTTCCTGTTTTTGAAATTTTTTGTATCCATACATTCCAAAACGTGCAGAGTAATCAGTGGTGTCCATATCAGCCGGAGGTGGTTCTGTACTAAATCCGCCAAAGTCGCTGGGGAAGTGTCCGTGATAAATCATCAACGGATATTTTGCTTCCGGATGTTCATCAAATCCTTCTGGCAATAACACATGTGCACCCAGGAACATCGGCTTGCCCCAGAACTCAGTGAGCATCTTACTTTGAATTTTTATATGCTTCACATACTTCGTGTCTTCCGGCTCTTCAATAGCAGGTATTTTCTGATCCATCGTTACTGCAATGGTTTCACCATGCTTTGGTTAAGGAAACTTTCACTGGTTTGCTATAGAAATTTCCGGGTTTGCTGTGCCATTGCTGACCTTCTCCCTGATCGGGTGGCAATTTTACCGTGTGACCTGTTTTCAGGTTAAAGGTTTCATAGCGGTTGATGAGCGCCTGAACATAATACTCACCAACAGGAATATTTTTTATAGATTGAATGGGAAAACCAAATGCATTTTCACTCATAATGGTCATCTCCTCGTCCTGGTTTCATGCCTTCCACATCAATACCGAAGACCAGTTGAGTTGAAAGCCCATCATTAATCTGAAATCGGGGTTCCGATTTATTGTTATTGGCCAGCAGTAAAAGTAAGCGCCCATCCTGTGCCTGCTCACTCATCTCCTTTGTGAATGAAACTTTAAAAACCGGGGCTTTATCCTTTTGGGTTGAACATGCTGCCCAGATCAGCATTAATAAAAAAATCAGCGGATTGGCTACCTTTCTCATGGTTTTAAGATTTAGTAAGGTAAAACTAAGTCGATTGGCAGACATTTACAAGAGGAGTTTTACAGATGGCTGTCGTTATGTTTGTGTGTTTCCTAATGCCGGAAATAAAGATGATTACTATATTGCATTGATATGAAAATTTACCTTATTGAAGACGACCCGATCTATGCTGACTTTATAAGCAAGGCGCTAAAAAGCGACCCTGCGAATGATATAAGAATATTTCAACAGGAGAAGATTGTCTAAAGGCAGTCAACCAGAAGTTGCCTGATGTTATGATTATAGACTATAAGTTGCCTGGCATCAGCGGTATTGATTTATACGAGAAAATCAAACACCACATTACCGAAAAAAATAAAGTGATTTTGTTGAGCTCACTGGATGACGGCAATATGGTGCTGAGTTTTATTCAACGTGGCATTCGCGATTATGTAATCAAAGATGAAAATGTTATTGACTCCCTCATGGCAATTATATCAGGGAAAAAGGATGATTATTATCTCTTCAACTGATTACTTTTCTCTTTAATGATTGTGAGGGTAAACGTTGTGCCCCTTTCCAGTTCACTTACACAGTAAAGACCCGCTTCAAGTTTATCCGCAATAGCCTTTGCAACGGCAAGCCCAATTCCTGTAGAGGTTTCGCCTCCGGTGGGTCTGGTTGTCAGGGGTTGAAAGGTCCTATACAATCTTCTTTGATCCTCTTCACTCATGCCCGGTCCTTCATCACACACCTCCACTATTATATGGGATTCATTCTCGATCGTATTAACAAATACATTCTTGTTTTCAGGTGAAAACTTGATGGCGTTGGACAATACATTTTCCAATATGCGGTAGAGATAATGTTTATCTGTATGCACCATCAAGTCTGGCTGCATCTGCAAATGCAAGTGAATGTTCTTTATTTCAGATATGCCTTTATAATTTCTCGTAAGCAAACCCAGTACGGTAGAAAGATTAACCGGCTCAAAAGTGAGATCGATTCCCTTGCCTTCCAGCTTTTGCTTATCGGCCAGATTGCGAATCAATCCCAGGCCATCTGCTATCACAATATGAATTTTTGACAGATAAACCTGCTGTTCAGGCTGCAGATTGTCCGATGATCTCTGAATCAGATGGATCAGAGCAAATATTCTATTGAATGGCACTTTCAAATCATGAGATACAATACCTGTCAATTGCCTGATTTCCATTTCCAGTTCATCAATACGATATTTGATGCGCTGATTATTCTGAAGGAGTTCATCCGTTTTCCTTTTTTCAGCTTCAAGACGGCTTTTATGTCTTGCAGAATAAAAACCCGACACGATCAACAGCATGACTGATGCAGTAGAAATGATGATCAATGCTGTCGTCCACATAGTTGGTTTGTGAGGGAATTATTAAGTAATTTTTCAGAGTCTCAGTCTGAGTTGTTCCTGGTAGGTAAACGGAACCTTTATCGTTACCCCATGCACGGCAATCCTTACAAATCCGGTATACTGAACATCAAATTTCTTACCTCCCAGCAGATTTACGATGGTATCCAGAAGCCCCAGTTCCTTTAGGGAAAGTTGCGCCAGCACCGGAACAGAAAAATCTGATTTTGCAGGAATCGTCAGTTTAAGGTTTTGCCTTACCTGAGCCGAAGGTTTACCATTAACGAGTACATCCGCATATATCTCTTTAAGCTTCATCTTCTCATTATTGGGATTATAAAATAAAGCCTCTCCCTTCAACACCGGCTCATTGTTTTCGTCCTGTTCAACTGAAATATTTTTAACACCCTTAAACACAACCTCATCTTTAGGCACACACGAGACAGCCACAATCACCAACAGGAAGTACTAATTGGAGAAAGTGTAACAAACTTCTTTAATTGGTTAATCATATCGTCAAAGTTAATTCCTGCAGCTAAATTCGCACCATGAATAGCGAGCTTATCGATAAACTAAATTTAGTGGCTGATGGACTGGCCGAAAATGGATATGCCATTATTGACAATTTTCTGTCACCGGTGGAAGTACGATCAATCCTTGAACTGGAAGACTTTAAAAATGGAATTGTTGCAGTTTAAAAAAGCAGGAATCGGAAAGCTTCAGGATAAACAGATTAATGAGGCTATCCGTGGAGATTACATTCAATGGATAGACCGGTCAACGGCAACACCTCCCATACAAACGTATCTGTCAAGACTTAATGAGTTGATCTCATTTGTGAATCAAAATCTCTTTTTAAGCCTGAAGGATTATGAAGTACACTTGACTATTTATCCTCCGGGCAGTTATTATAAACGTCATCTGGACCAGTTCAAAAAAGATGATCATCGCAGGCTTTCTGTGATCTGTTATCTGAATGAAGACTGGAAAGAAGAAGAGGGAGGCCAGTTGCGTATTTATCTAGTCGGAAAAATTCATTGATGTACTTCCGGCAGCAGGCCGTCTTGTTTGCTTTCGGAGCGATCAGCTGGAACATGAAGTGCTTCCGGCCACGAGGCCACGATTAAGCATTACCGGCTGGATACTGGATCAGCATGCAGAGTTGACGTCATTTATAAAAGATAACTTTAGCACCGATTTATTTTCAAATGGTATTTTGAGAACTAAATTTGCTCTACAAAAAAATATACTATGAGTTTCCGCATCGAAAAAGACACCATGGGCGAGGTGCAAGTGCCTGCCGACAAATACTGGGGCGCTCAAACAGAACGCTCACGCAACAACTTTAAAATCGGTCCTGAGGCAAGCATGCCCAAAGAAATCATTTATGCCTTCGGCTACCTTAAGAAAGCTGCTGCTATAACTAATTTTGAGCTGGGTGTTTTAAGTGCTGATAAAAACGATCTTATCGGTAAAGTGTGCGATGAAATTATTGCCGGCAAACTGGATGACCAGTTCCCGCTGGTGATATGGCAAACAGGATCAGGCACACAAAGCAACATGAATGCAAATGAAGTGATTGCCTACCGGGCCCATGTGTTGAGTGGTGGCAATCTTACCGATGAAAAGAAAGTGCTTCATCCCAACGATGACGTGAATAAATCGCAGTCATCAAATGATACATTCCCTACAGCCATGCATATTGCCAGTTATAAGCAGGTGATGGAGATTACAATACCGGGATTGAAAAAATTGCGCGATACACTCGCCAAAAAATCAGCTGAGTATAAAAACATTGTAAAAACCGGCCGCACTCATTTTATGGATGCCACACCACTTACATTAGGTCAGGAGTTCAGCGGCTACGTGCAGCAGATAGATAACAGCATGACGCGCTATTAATAACGCCCTGCAGGCAGTACGTGAACTGGCACTGGGTGGCACGGCCGTTGGCACCGGATTAAATACACCCAAAGGATATGATGTGTTGGTGGCAAAAACGATTGCCGAGTTTAACCGGCTATCCTTTTATCACTGCGCCCAATAAATTTGAGTCGCTCGCGGCACATGATGCTATGGTAGAACTATCGGGGGCGTTGAAGCGTGCTGCAGTATCTTTAATGAAAATTGGTAATGACATTCGCATGCTCAGCTCAGGTCCACGCTCTGGTATAGGTGAAATCATCATACCTGATAATGAGCCTGGTTCTTCCATCATGCCCGGTAAAGTAAATCCTACACAGCCCGAGGCGCTTACCATGGTTTGCGCACAGGTAATTGGAAATGATGTGGCCGTTTCCTTTGGCGGAGCCAATGGTCATTTTGAGTTAAATGTATTTAAACCTGTGATCGCTTCAAACGTGCTTCAGTCTGCCCGTCTGATTGGCGATGCGTGTGTTTCTTTCAATGATAAGTGTGCCGAAGGCATTGAACCAAATCATTCAATCATCAAACTGCATATGGAGAATTCGCTGATGCTTGGTTACCTCTCTCAATACTCATATCGGCTATGAAAATGCGGCTAAGATTGCCAAGAAGGCTCACAAGGAAAATAAAACATTACGCGAAGCTGCGGTAGAGCTTGGCCTTGTAACGTATGAACAGTTTGATCAGTGGGTACGACCCGAAAAAATGGTTGGCAGTATGGACTAATACCAACGCTGACTGTATAAATCAGATGCTGATTAATAATATCATGTAATGTAAAGAATGACATAAAAGCACAGATTTCAGAATAATTTTCTTACTTTTATCGCAGAAATAAAACCCTAACATAAATGAAAACTAAAGTAATTATCCTTTGCCTGGCGCTGATTTTTTCCGGCATACAAGTTTTCGCCCAGCTCTCCAAGGAGGAGAAAAAGGAATGGAAAAAGAAAGCCAAAGAATACGCAAAGCAGCCCGCCAACCTGAAAGAATTCACAGAAGCAAAACAGGTTGCTGACACTGACAACACTGCACTCAAAAGTCAGGTAAGTACCCTGAACAAGCAGGTGAGTGATAAAAATGCCCGCATTGCAGAATTGGAAGATCAACTCTCACGCATGCGTGGACAGCTGGCTTCAGCAAATGCAGAACTTGGCTACAACTTAAAGAAGCACCGTCTGCAACTTCAATGGATTTTTCAAGAGGTGTTGTTTTTAAAGTTCAGATCGGAGCATTCAAGAATAAAGATCTTTCCAAATACTTCAACAACAATCCAAACTTTGGAGGTGAAGCTGCTGGAAAAAGGAGAGCAGAAATTTACCATCGGTATTTTCAGAGATTACTGGGAAGCTGATAAGTTTAAGAAATATATGCGTGAAATGGGTGTGAAAGATGCCTGGATCGTTCCTTATAAAGACGGGTGCGTGTAGAAATAAAGGATGTACTTGAAGGAGTTGTAGCCGATAAAGAACCTACTTCCAAATAATACTTCTGTACTAAATTTCAAAAGGCAGCGTTAACACGCTGCCTTTTTATTTATGAAATATTCTATTACGTACTTTTGGCCCATGTTGAGGATTGTGCTATTGTTCGTTGTGGTTGTTCCAGAGTTGCCTGACTATGGCACAGATCAGACTAGCAAAACTGGTGTTGGAAAAGAATGAGAAATATTTTATTCAGGGCACTGATATCTTGGTTACTGATACCTTAATCATGCGCGATTCCTCTTCGATTGTTTTAAATCCACAAAAGAAAGATAACTTCATTCACTGCAAAAGTGACCATGATAGGCAAAGGATGTGTAATTTCAGGTAGTGGCCCGTTATTAAAAAAGGCAAGCGAAGGAATTACGGCCACCGATCAATCCGGACCTTGTTCACCTGGCCGGATAGGTGGAAATGGATCACCCGGATCTCAGGGAAATCCTGCCAATAATCTTTCTGTTTATTTTACTGAGTTACATATTTCAGGTTCACTTACCATCAATTTAAACGGTGGTGATGGTGGCGATGGCGGTGATGGCGGGCCTGGGCGGTGGCGGTGGGCCAGGAACAAGATTGTGTGCCGGGGGTGATGGAGGCAATGGGGGGAACGGGGGTGACGGTGGTAATGGAGCAGATGGCGGAACGCTAACTATTGAGTGTAAAAATTGCCCATCGGTACGGGGATTAATCGGTAATTCCATCATCGTAAAAAATTACGGAGGTTATGCCGGATTGGGCGGTGAGGGTGGAATTGGAGGACCCGGAGGGTTGGGTCCGATAAAAGACGGACTCAATGGGAAAAGAGGCAAGAAGGGAAAAGACGGCCTTGGAAGGTAAAAACGGAGTGATTAATTTTTTAAGCAACTGAGCGGATGCAAAAGCGATGGATCTATAAGAATACACCTCCCGCAGAAAAGATTGAAGCCCTTGGCAAGGCTATTAATATAAATCCATACCTCGCCACGATATTATTGCAACGAGGCATCACCGACTTTGAAAGTGCCAGGGATTTTTTCCGTCCCTCCCTGGATCATCTTCATGATCCTTTTCTTCTGAAGGACATGGAACATGCCGTTGTAACGACTCATGGCTGCCATCAATAAAAATGAAAAAATTCTTATCTACGGTGATTATGATGTAGATGGCACAACTTCGGTGGCGCTGGTATACAGCTACCTGAAAAGTTTTTATCCCAATTGCGATTTTTATATTCCAGACCGCTATGCAGAAGGATATGGAGTTTCGGAGGCAGGAGTAATCTGGGCAGAAGAAAATGATTTTTCGCTTATCATAGCTCTTGACTTAGGCATCAAAGCGTCTGACATGGTCACGCTGGCCACTCATAAGGGAATCGATTTTATCATATGCGACCATCACTTGCCCGGTGGCGACATTCCCAATGCGGTGGCCGTGCTGGATCCTAAAAGGGATGATTGTGAATATCCCTATAAAGAGTTAAGTGGTTGCGGTCTGGGTTTTAAATTGATTCAGGCATTTTCACGAAGATACCGCAAGGAAGAAGAAATATTTGATTACCTGGACCTCGTAGTAGTGAGCATCGCATCAGACATTGTGCCGATCACCGGTGAAAATAGAATACTGGCTCATTTCGGTTTGCAAAAACTAAATACAGAACCCACGTCCTGGACTTAAAGCGCTAAAAGAAATTGCAGCCATCAAAAATGAACTGGATATATCCGGGATTGTATTCACCCTCGGCCCGCGCATAAATGCTGCCGGCAGGGTTGCCCATGCACGGGGTGCCGTGCAATTGCTGATATCATCCACCGAAGAAGAAGCCAATGCCCTGGCAGAAAAAATAAATATTAAAAATGATCTGCGAAGAGAGTTTGATCTGAACATTACAGAAGAGGCCATTGCCATGATTGAAGGGAACGAAACTCTTCTCCTTGCTAAATCTACTGTACTTGTTTAAAGAAACCTGGCACAAAGGAGTGATTGGCATAGTTGCTGCACGGTGTGTGGAAAAATACTATCGCCCCACAGTGATATTGACTGAATCAAATGACAAGATTACCGGCTCTGCGCGTAGCGTGAGAGACTTTGATTTATACAAAGCCATCAGTGGCTGCAGTGATTTATTGGAAAAATATGGTGGCCACAAGTATGCAGCAGGTCTTACGCTGGACAAGAGCAATCTGTTAGCCTTTCAGGAGCGGTTTGAACAAATTGTTTCTTCTTCCATAACCGAAGAAATGCTCACACCTACTGTCGAAATAGACATCCCCGTTCAGTTTGATACCCTGACATCGCGGTTTTACAGTGTGCTCAAACAAATGGCTCCTTTTGGACCTGAAAACCCAAGGCCGGTTTTTGAAGCTAAGAATGTTCGTGTTCTGAATTCACTTGGAAGTTTCAAAGACAGACATATTCGTTTTCTTGCCGGTCAGGAAGGAAATGAAATGATGTTTAATGTCGTGGGATTTGATCAGATTGAATATTATGAACAATTAACAAAAGCTGAATCTTTTAGTATCGCCTTCACACTGGAGGAAAATACATTCAACGGTATGACATCGCTGCAATTAAGAATCAGAGACATCAAATTTGACAACGTATGATACTGAGAGCTGATAATCTGATCAAGAGATATAAGAAACGCACCGTAGTTAATAATGTGTCAGTGCAGGTAGGGCAAGGAGAAATTGTTGGGTTGCTTGGGCCCAATGGTGCCGGCAAAACTACAAGCTTCTACATGATTGTAGGCCTAATAAAACCGAACGAAGGAAAAATCTATCTGGATCAGGAAGACATTACTGATCTGCCCATGTATCAACGGGCGAAGCGAGGCATTGGGTATCTGGCACAGGAAGCCTCTGTGTTTCGTTCGCTCACGGTTGAAGAAAACCTCATGGCCCCGTTGGAGATGCGTGACATTCCCAAAAAAGACCGCAAGGAAAAAGTAGAAAAATTACTGGAGGAATTTAGTTTAACACACGTACGCAAAAATCTGGGCATGGTGCTTTCCGGTGGCGAAAGACGCAGGACGGAAATTGCGCGTGCCCTTGCGGTTGACCCAAAATTTGTACTTCTTGATGAGCCCTTTGCCGGAGTAGACCCGATCGCTGTGGAAGAGATTCAGGGAATTGTGGCGAGACTAAAAAAGAAAAATATAGGTATACTAATCACCGATCACAACGTAGACGAAACCCTTTCGATCACCGACAGGGCATACCTCATGGTAGAAGGAAAACTGTTCAAAGCAGGTACAGCCGAAGAGCTGGCCAATGATCCACTGGTGCGTAAAGTATATCTCGGCCAGAACTTCCGCCTGCGCAGATCATCGGTTGCAACCCCGTCAAATCAATAAAAATAAAAGTTTGGTTATAGCATGCGTGCAATCTATTTTTGAGTTTACTGTGCATGCAAATAATTAATTCGATACTTACCTGGGTAATTAAAAAGCGAATCCATCAGATCGAGCTTTTTAAAAAATACCCGCATGATGTGCAGGATGAGGTATTGAGAAAACTGATCGGGGCTGCCCGCTATACTGACTTTGGTCAAAAGTATGCCTTCGATGATCTTATCAACTACGAAGACTTCAAACGAAGAGTGCCTGTGCATACCTATGAGCAACTCTTCCCCTACATCGACAGACTCATGCATGGCGAGCAAAACGTGTTGTGGCCAACGGAAACAAAATGGTTTGCCAAATCAAGTGGCACCACCAATGCCCGCAGCAAGTTTATTCCGGTAACACCCGAGGCGCTCGAAGACTGTCATTACAAAGGAGGAAAAGATCTATACTCCATCTTTATCAATAACTATCCTGATACTAAAATTTTTTCGGGCAAAGGACTTGGGGTTGGCGGAAGTTATCGTGTGAATGAATTTGATCCTACTTCATCATCACATTATGGTGATGTGTCCGCGGTGATTATGCAGAATCTTCCTCCCTGGGCGGAATTAATACGCACACCCAGCATTGAAATTGCCCTGATGGATAACTGGGAAGAAAAAATAGAGAAACTTGCCCGCGAAACAGCAAAAGTAAATGTAACCCATATTGCAGGCGTGCCTACCTGGACCGTCCTTCTGATTCAATATATCACTGAGCTGGAGAAAAAAAGTTCTATTTTGGAAGTATGGCCGAACCTGGAGCTTTTTTTCCATGGTGCCGTTTCCTTCAAACCCTATCGCAAGTTGTTTGAATCGATTATTCCAAGCGAAAAAATGGTGTATTGGGAAACCTTTAATGCCAGCGAAGGATTTTTTGGAATTCAAGACGAGAAAGACAGAGATGATCTTTTACTGATGCTTGACTACGGTGTGTTTTATGAATTTATTCCGGTAGATGAACTTGATAAAGAATTTCCAGATGCCATACCGCTATCGGAAGTAGAACCTGGAAAAAACTATGCCATGGTGATCACCACCAATGCGGGCCTGTGGCGTTACAACATCGGTGATACCATAAAATTTACCAGCACTTCTCCTTACCGGATAAAAATTTCAGGACGCACCAAGCATTTTATCAATGCCTTTGGCGAAGAGGTAATTATTGAAAATGCAGAGACAGCCATCACGCAAGCCTGCGAACTGACAGGTGCCGTAATTGACAACTATACGGTAGCGCCAATTCATTTTGAAAAAGGAACCCGTGGTGGTCATGAGTGGATCATTGAATTTGTTAAACAGCCCAGTGACATGGGCAAGTTCACATTCGTGCTTGACGATACCCTCCGGAAAATCAACTCCGACTATGATGCAAAGCGCAGTAAAGATATCGCCCTTGTTGCACCAACCATTCACACTGTAGCAGCAGGCACCTTCTATAACTGGATGAAAAGGAGAGGAAAACTGGGAGGCCAGAACAAAGTGCCCCGCTTAAGTAATTCCCGGGAGTTTGTAGAAGACATTCTTGCAATGGTTGCCTCAGCATAATAACTTTTGAAACTGTTTCTGATTTTAACATAATAAATCAGATGAAACTCAAAAATGACGATTCTGGGTTGAATATATCCGACAGGCGGGTGAAGGTCTTGAACTGACACGCAGTGGAAATCCCGGCAGGATGATGGATCACTTGTTGCGTATAATTGAGTTCTTTGAGCGTTATACAAAAAATACTGAACCGCCTGCAGCTGTTTTGAAATAATTTCAATAGCCATAGATTCACAGAAAGATTTATCTGTGACCATGTTTTTATTCTACATAAAGAACAAGCCCTTTCAAATATTCACCCTCCGGATGATAAAGTGAAACCGGATGATCCGCAGGTTGAGAAAGATGGTGCAGTACTTTTATTTGTCTGCCCGATTGAATGCCTGCAGAAACAACCGTATCATAAAACAACTGGCGATCAACTACCTGTGAACATGAAAAGGTAAAAATGATGCCGCCCGGTCTGATCATTTTCATTGCTTCAGTGTTCAACCGTTGATATCCTTTCACCGCCTGATGGCGTGCGTCTTTATGTTTGGCAAAAGCCGGTGGGTCAAGAATGATCATATCATAAACATCTTTTTTGTCTTTGATATAATCGAACGTATCGCTGGCTATGCATTGATGCAAATGCGGATCAAATCCATTGAGTGATAAATTTTTCCTGGTCATGGCAACTGCTTTTTCGGAAGCGTCAACCGAATGAACCAATGCAGCCTGATTCTGCAAAGCATACACTGAAAACCCACCAGTGTAGCAAAACGTATTCAGCACAGTTTTATATTTACTCATCTCGCCCAGTAATTTCCGGTTCTCACGTTGATCCAGAAAAAAACCAGTCTTCTGTCCTTCCTCCCAGTCAACGTAAAATTTATTTCCATGCTCAAGCACAATGTGCGGTACGGCAGCCATGCCAACCAGATATTCGCTTTCCGATTTTTCTGATAATGACTTAAAATATACCGCTGTCAGCGTCAGTCCTTTGTCTTCCAGTGACATGATGATGGCATCTGAGATAAGATTGCGATCCCGTTGCATACCTGCCGAATGTGCCTGAACAACGGCTACATCATGATAGATATCAACGATCAACCCTGGCAATCCATCACCTTCACCATGAATAAGCCTAAATGCATTTGTATAGGCTGAAACCACCTGCGTATCCAGCCGTTGTGAAAATGCTGTATTCAATTTTGCACGATATACCGAATCGCCCGGAGACACCGCACCAAACCAGATCACCCGAACGGTGATCGTTCCCCTCTGATAATGCCCAAAGCCAAGTGTTTTTCCGGCCGTATCAGTTACCTCCACCCAGTCACCATCTTTTAACCCATCTGTTATCTGTTGAATGGCCCCTGAAAAAACCCAGGGGTGTAATCTTTTTATGGAATGATCGCGGCCTTGTTTTAGTGTTACTGTTCCCTGAATCTTCACGTTCTGTTGCTTTAAAATCCTGACAAAAAGCAAAGGTACTCAATAAAATCAGGCGATTAGACTGGGGGATTAACGCCCCATCTGATCCCTAAAACAGGAAATTTTGTCAGTTATTCTGAACCCAAACCCCTCATACATCGTTTAAAAACCACTGGCATTTCTTTTGATTTTCGTGAAGGAGCAATGAGAGGATTAAAAAAATCAACTAATAAAATTCAACTAAAACTTTCTGAGGCACATCGTGTTTCAGCAAATAATTTTTTACACTAAACCATATCAATTATTATGAAACGATTCGGATCACTTTTGCTGGCTGCGGTATTGGGTAGCGTGATGACTATCGTAGCCACTCAATGGATGACAAAAGATCAACAGTCAGGAATTAAGATTGAACACATCACCGGAACACCTGCCTCACAGGTTGCCTACACGGTAAATGATCTGGGCCAGGTAGTTCCCTTGGATTTTACGGGCACTGCTGAAAAAGTTACCAGGGCCGTGGTTCACATACGATCTCTTCAGGAAAAAACAGTGAGCAGTAATCAGCAAATTCCCGATGCTTTCCGCTTTTTCTTTGACGAGCCCTTTGAAGGGCAGGGCAGACCGAGTCAAAGTACAGGATCTGGTGTGATCATTAACAAGGACGGATACATTGTAACCAATAATCATGTAGTAGACAATGCCGATGTGGTTCAGGTTACCCTATATGACAATCGTGAAGTAAAAGCCGAGGTAATTGGAACAGATCCTGATACCGACCTTGCTGTAATAAAAATCAATGAAAAAGATCTTCCCTATCTTTCCTTTGTAAATTCTGATCAATCCAAAGTTGGCCAGTGGGTATTGGCCGTGGGTAATCCATTCAATTTAAATTCAACCGTGACAGCAGGTATAATCAGTGCCAAAGGTAGAGACATAAATATCATTAACTCGGGCAACCAGGGTGTAAACGGGCAGCCGGCAACACGCACAGCTATTGAATCATTCATTCAGACAGATGCAGCAATAAATCCTGGCAACAGTGGTGGCGCGCTGGTAGATATTAATGGGGGCCTGCTAGGCATTAACACAGCCATCGCCAGTCCAACAGGTGCTTATTCGGGGTACGGATTTGCAGTGCCGTCAAATATTGTGAGCAAGATTACCGAAGACTTAATTTCATTTGGCACTGTACAACGCGGATGGATGGGAATAAATATTCAAAATGTAACCAGCGCACTGGCAAAAGAAAATGACCTTGATGTGAATGAAGGTGCCTATGTTGCCGGATTTGGTGATGACCCCGACCGGAGTGCCGCAAAAGCAGCAGGAATTAAAGAAGGAGATGTGGTTGTAAAAATTGATGATTCGGCTATCAGGTCAAGTTCGGCACTTATTGAATATGTAGGTCGTAAAAGGCCTGGTGATAAAATTGAAGTAACGGTAAATCGCAAAGGGAAGACAATGGTAATGCCTGTTACCTTAAAGAACAGTGAAGGAAAAATGACTGCCGTAAAACGCGAAGAGAAGGCAGAAATGGCTTCACTGGGATGGGAACTTGCCGATGTGGATAGCAAAGTCCTGAAAAGAATTGATGTTGCCGGAGGCGTTAAAGTATCTGCCCTGAGCAATGGTAAAATAAAGAGATACACCGACATTAAAGAAGGTTTCATCATTACGCACATCGATGATGTGGCGGTAAAATCAGCAAAAGAAGTGAATGAAATTCTGAAGAAAAAGAAGACAGGGGATTTACTAACGATAGCCGGAGTGTATGAAGATTATCCAAGAGAGTATATATTCGCATTACGCATGTAAAATTTAATTCCAAACTGAATGAGAAAACTATTTAAGAAAGGCGAACATGTTCGCAGCAAAGTAGATGGTAAGGTGATGGAAGTACTTAAGTATCTGAAGTCAAATCTGGTCGAAGTAAAATGGTTTGATCTGCAAGCCAAAGAAATACGAACGCATAAAATAAAAGAAGATAAGCTTTCGAAAGCAGCCTGACATATAGCCCCGGAAAACCGGGGCTTTGTTTTTTTAATACATTATTAACAAGCACATAACAAACCGGTTAACTTTGCGGTTAGAATTAAAACTACTTCGTTATTAAAAAATTTCAGATACCGGCTTATTACAGATCTTCTGTTACCGGAAGGATAAAGGAATCGCGCAGGGTTAAGGATTTGCGCAAGCAGGATTTCTCACCCACCCTGTTAGACTTCGGTCCGGTGCAGTTTGTGCTGGCCCGTCACTTTGGGTTCTGCTATGGTGTGGAAAATGCCATTGAAATAAGCTATCGCGCCATTGAAGAGAATCCTGATAAAAATGTTTATCTGTTAAGTCAGATGATCCACAATCAAGAGGTAAACAACGACCTGGAAAGCCGTGGAATAAAATTCATCATGGATACGGATGGATCTCAGTTTATTCCCTGGCAGAACATCGGTAAAGAAGATGTGGTAATCATTCCTGCATTTGGCACAACCCTGGAGATTGAGCATTTGCTGCTCGATAAAGGTGTGGAGGTTCAAAAGTATAATACCACTTGCCCTTTCGTGGAAAAAGTATGGAACCGGGCTGAGAAACTCGGAAAAGAAAATCACACAATTATTATTCACGGCAAACCCAAACACGAAGAGACAAAGGCAACTTTTTCGCACAGCAACCATTATGGTCCATCCGTGATTGTTCGCGATTTGAATGAAGCTCAGCAACTTGCCAACTATGTGCTGGGCAGCAAACCCCGCTCTGAATTTTATGAAGAGTTTGCCGGTAAATTCTCACCTGGTTTTGATCCGCATTTACATTTGCAGCGTGTTGGCGTAGTAAACCAGACTACCATGCTGGCGAGTGAAACCCAGGGTATTGCCGATTTCTTCCGTCAGCTTATGATTTCAAAGTATGGCGTAGAAAATCTGAAAGATCACTTCGCAGATACGCGCGATACACTTTGTTATGCCACCAATGACAATCAGGATTCAACCTATGAGCTTTTAGAAAGTGGTGCCGATTTAGCCTTCGTGGTGGGTGGTTATAACAGTTCCAACACATCACACATCGTTGAACTTTGTGAACGTAAATTCCCGACCTATTTTATCAATTCAGAAAATGAGGTAAAATCCGCATCCGAAATTCATCATTTCAACTATCCCGGGAAAAAAAAAATTGTGACCTACGAATTCATCCCTGATAAAAGACCTTTACGGATTGTGCTCACCAGCGGAGCCTCTTGTCCGGATACATTGGTCGACAGGGTATTAATGAAATTGCTCGGATTTTTTGAAGGCTCGAAATCTGTGGAAGAGATTCTTGCCGCTTATTAGTCCCCTGCATCACTTCCCATAGTATTTCATTCATTTTAGCATTCTTACTTGTACTTTTCGATGATGAAAAAACCTATTCTAACGGCCCTTATTTGTTTCTCCAGCGTATGGCTATTTGCACAGCAATCAGATTCAGTAAAAATACTTCAGGAAGTTACGATCCGCGCTTATGAAGCCAATCGTCCCATTCTGCTGGTGCCTGCGTCTGTCAGTCTTGTGATGAGTTCTGACTTGCAGCGTTTCAGCAATACCTCCCTGGTGTCCGCTGTCAATAATATTCCGGGAATACGCATGGAAGAACGATCACCGGGTAGTTATCGGTTTTCTGTTCGGGGCAGTTCGTTGCGTTCACCTTTTGGAGTGCGCAATTTAAAGGTTTACTGGAATGACCTTCCGCTTACCGACCCGGGAGGCAACACCTATCTTAACCAGCTTGACGCCAACGCCATCAGCCAGATTGAAATAATCAAAGGACCAGGGTCCAGTCTTTATGGTGCCGGCACAGGTGGTGTTATTCTGTTAAAATCGCCACAGCCCGAAAATGAAAGTTTGATTTCTGCTTCGTGGATGGGAGGAAGCTATGGCTTGAATAATTATCAGCTTTCGTTATCACAGGGCAATAAGAACACGAGCCATTATGTAGGCTATCAGCATCAGCAATCGGATGGCTACCGAGATCAAACCCGTATGGTGCGCGATCAGCTCAACAGCACATTCCGTTTTTCATTCTCTGATAAAGAAGAACTCGAGACCACCATTTTTTATACTGATTTATTCTATGAGACACCCGGTGGTCTTACTGAAGCTGAATTTAATGACAACCCAAGGCAAGCAAGGCCCGGAGCCGCTGGTCAACAGGCCGCTGTCTCGCTGCGTTCATTTTTTACGGGCATTTCACATCAATATCACTTCAGTAAAAATCTTCATAACCGCACCGGAGTGTACGGAAATTTCGTGCAGTTCAACAATCCGTCTCTTCGCAATTATGAAAGACGACTGGAGCAGAATTTCGGAGCGCGTTCAGTAACTGAATTTTCATCTGAAATAAGCGGCTGGCTGCTAACACTGAATGGTGGCGGTGAATTTCAACATGGTTATTCACCCGTGAAGAATTATGAAAACCTTGGAGGATATGCGGGGCTGTTACAAAGTGATGAAGAAATAAAAACCTTGCAGTATAGCATTTTCGGTCAGGGTGAATTAAGTAAAGAAAACTGGATACTTACCGGAGGACTTAGTGCAAACTGGATTAACTACAACCTGTTGCAATTGAACCTTTCACCTGCTGAGCAGCAAGAAGTAAAATATGACCCGGTTATCACACCTCGCATTGCGGTGTTAAGAAAACTCAATGAAGCCTTTTCCCTTTACGGAAATATGAGCTGGGGATTTTCTCCACCAACACTGGCAGAAGTGCGCCCTTCGAATGGAATTTTTAATACAACGCTTCAGCCAGAAAAAGGAAGTCAGATTGAACTTGGCGCAAAAGGCTATTTTGCAAAACGCAGGTTCTTTATCGATGCAGCCATCTATCATTTTGCACTGGATGAAACCATTGTCGTGCGCAGAGACGAAGATGGTGCCGATTACTTTGTTAACGCTGGTGCAACCGATCAAAATGGCATAGAATTAATGATAACCTGGCAACCTGAAATTTCAAGTTCTATACTTTCATCTTTTAAATTATGGAGCGGAATAACATTGAATAAATACGAATTTAAAGACTACACCAAAGACAATGTATCGTACTCAGGCAATCAATTAACAGGCACGCCAGACAGAGTGCTTACCGGTGGTGCAGATTTTATATTTGCCAGGGGTTTCTATCTCAACCTGACTACCAACTATACTTCAGAAATTCCATTAAACGATGCCAACTCGGTATTTGCAAAATCCTATACGTTGCTTGGCGCGAAGGCTGGATATAAAAACCATCTGAATAAAAAAATCCCGTTTGAAATCTTTGCCGGTGCCGATAACCTGCTTGATGAAACCTATAGCCTGGGAAATGATTTAAATGCATTTGCCGGCCGTTATTACAATGCTGCTTTTGGACGCAACTACTTTTTTGGTTTGAAGCTTGGTGTCGATTTCAACAAGAAAGACTGATAAAATGTAAAATAACATACCTGAATCCATTGTTATTTTACCCACACATAATTGATAAAAATCATATTTCTGCTGTTTACAATTCCTTAACTTGTGTTGTATAAAGTCTCTTTGGGAGATTTTGAAATCTAATTCAAACATACCATTATGAAAACAAAATCGATTGTCATTATTCTTTTTCTCTTTGCGCTCGGCACATTTTCTTCCTGTGATCTTCTTGACAAGGCAGATGATGTTTCTTTTGACACAACGCTTCCTCTCACTTTTGTAATCAACGAAACCGCTGACAACCCTGGTGGAAAAGCATATTCCGCCACACAACTTTTGGATGCCACTTCAGACCCTGAGGTAGCCAAATATGCCAGTAAGATCAAGGAGTTCAAAGTAAATAGAATCACCTATACCATTTCTTCCGTGAATCCAAGTGGGGTTACGTTTAACAGCGGAGAAATTGTAGTTTCCTCCACTGGCACAAAAATAGCGACCGCTGGAAATGTGGCCCTCACCAGCGTATCCGATGTTGAGCTAACTGCCAACACAGCCGGCTTTAATGAATTAGCTACTAAACTTCTTGATGACAAAAAGGAGGAAATAAAATTGCAAGGCACTCTCACAAAAACGCCAATTGCATTCACATTATCTTGCAAATTTTACATAACCATCACGGCCAACGCTTTGTAATTCGTATTTAAATATTCAATAAATAATAAGCGTCTTCTCACGAAGGCGCTTTTATTTTACAACCATTTTTCGCTGCAAATCACTTATAATAATCTCTGCGTGAACCCTTGAGTTTTCAATGAACCATTTATTTGTTTTAAGTCCTCCGCAAACAACGCCTGCCAGATATAAATTTTGAACGTTGGTTTCCATGGTTTCCTCACTATATACCGGAGTGTTATATTCATCGTCCTGAAATGTAATGCCCATCGTCTTCATAAAATCAAAAGGTGGCTGATAGCCCGTCATGGCAAGCACAAAATCATTTTCGAGTATTTCATTTCCTACCGGGGTGCTTATTTCGATGGTGCCAGGTGTGATGCGTATCACTTCCGAATCAAAAAATGCTTTGATTGATCCTTCTTTTATCCGGTTTTCAATGTCTGGCTTCACCCAGTATTTAACGCTTTCGCGGATTGATGACTCACGGATGATCATGGTTACTTCTGCGCCTTTTCGCCAGGTTTCCAACGCAACATCTACGGCTGAGTTAGCAGCACCAATCACGGCTACTTTCTGGCCGAAGTAAGGATGAGGTTCATCATAATAGTGTTTCACTTTGTGTAACGCTTCGCCTTCCACATCCAGCAGGTATGGCAGATCATAAAATCCCAACGCCAGTATTACTGCTTTTGCCTGATAATTATTCTTTGCAGTTTTGATAAGAAACAACCTGTCCTCTTTCTTTACCGCCTCCACCTTCTCATACAATTTCACATTCAGTTTCCAGCTCGTGCACACCCTGCGGTAATATTCAAGCGCTTCGGATCGTGTTGGCTTGGGACTGCTTGAAATAAAGGGCACATTTCCGATTTCAAGCCGTTCAGAAGTAGAAAAGAAAGTCATGTTGAGCGGATAGTGGTATATTGAATTTACCAGACAACCTTTTTCAAGAATAACGTAACTCAAGCCGGCCTTCTGAGCTTCAATGCCACATGCCAGACCGATTGGCCCTGCACCGATGATAATTAAATCTTTTCCTTCCATTTCTCAGACTTTACCCTGGTTTATCAGGCAATAATGAGGAAATTCATTTGTTAAACATCATTAAAATTATAAATCATAAGTAGATGTTGAATTATATTTGATTTACAAACCCTGATTCAGGTACGTTCAATTTACAAGCAATGAATGCTTCAGACCAAGAGAAATCGAAACTGGTAAAACGATATACGCGGCTGGCAATCATATCCGGATTTTTTCTTGCCCTGCTCTGGCCGCTGGGCAGTTTCTTTTTCTGGATATTCTTGGGGGCAACCGCTTACTTCGTGTTCCTGATATTTTACTATCGTCCACGCAGAGAAGTTGACCGTGAAGAAATAAAATTTGAACGCCCCCGGCCAGCATGGCAAAAAGAAAAACAACCTCCCCCTGGTAAAGTTTCCCCAAAAAATGTCAAACTCATTATGGCAATCCTGGTGATTTCCATTTCCGGACTCTTGCTGATACTAATGATGATCGGATTTGCCACCGGTGAAGAAAATTCAGCTCAACCGATTGAAGATATTTCTATAAGCGAAAACCGCAACGTATTATATGAAGACCCGGACAATCTTGACGCGCTCACAAATCTTGGAAACAGCTACTATGCACTGGGTCAATTTGATTCAGCACTTACCTATTACGAACGGGTACTAAAGGTTGACCCGAAAAACAACAGCGGACTTTACAACAAAGGTCTTACCCTCTATCAGCAAAAGGATTATAAAAAGTCGATGGAGTTTCTGCGTCAGTGTATTTCACTATACCCCGACAATACTGACGCGATAATGATACTGGGTGATAATTATTATTCGCAGGAAAATTACAATGAAGCCCAGGTGTATTACAAACAGGCATATGACAAAGGGGCGCGGATTTCCAGTCTGCTGAATGTAATGGCCTACATTTATGATGTGCAAAATCAAAAAACCCAGGCAATACGATTTTATAAAGAAGCCTTGCAGCAAGACAGCAGCCTGGTGGATGTATATGTCCGTCTTGCGGAACTGGAACCCAAATTTTCAGACTGGTATACGAAAAAAGCTGAAGCGTGGCGATAAGTAATTCATCTATCAAAATGTTCTGTGTCCACAACGGGTTACGAAAAGGGCTATTATAAATCGTGCTGAATCCTTGTATCTTTGACATTCCCATTCGTTCCCATAAGAAAAATAATATATGACTATTCAAGAAAGATTTAGTCCCGAAGACCTTGAGCGCATAAGAAAAGCTGTCCGCGATGCGGAAAGCAAAATATCCGGAGAAATCGTTCCGGTATTTGTTGAGAAAAGTGGATTTTATAGCATCGCCACCTATCGCGCAGCATTGATTGGCGCTGCGGCCGTGTTTCTGTTTATCATATTTTTTGATCGCTATGTTCCTGCCCTTGCTGTTTACGATCCCGTTTTCATATTCACTTTCGTGATGATAGGGGGATTTGCAGGAGCCCTGAAAGCCCATTTTATGAATTTCGTGAAGCGCCTTATGCTCAGCCAGACTCATCTTGATCAGGCTACACGCAAGCGTGCCGAAACAGCCTTTCTCGAAGAAGAAGTATTTAACACAAACCAGCGCACAGGCATCCTTATTTTTATTTCCTTCTTTGAACACGAAGTGATTGTGATGGCTGACAAAGGCATCAGCAAGGTGGTGGATCAGAAAGAGTGGGATTCGGTGGTGCGTCTCATCATCGAACAAATTAAAAAAGGAAAAATTACGGATGGCATTGTAGCGGCCATTTCACGCTGTGGCGATATCTTACTTGAAAAAGGATTTGTGATCTCGCCCGATGATGTAAATGAATTAGGTGACGAACTGAGACTCGAATAATGTGTTAATCCTTTTATCAACCCGTTCATATTTATATTCACGATGAAATCCGTTTTCACTACTATATTTTTTTTGCTGCTTACCTTTTCCGCAATGGCACAGAGCAAGGTGCCGGCACACGGTGGCGTATGGGTGCATGACGAAGCCGGAATTCTATCACCGCAAACTGAAGCACAACTGGAAGCAATTCTTAAAGCACATCGTGATTCCACCTCAACTCAAATTGCCGTACTGCTGATTCCATCCCTTGAAGGAGATGATATTGACTCTTATGCATTGCGCGTGTCTGAAGAATGGAAACTGGGACAGGAAAAGAAAGACAATGGGGTTTTATTTCTGGTGGCTATGCAGGAAAAACAAATGCGTATTGAAGTCGGCTATGGCCTGGAAGGCGTGCTTACCGATGCGCTCTCGAGCCGGATCAACCGCAATGAAGTAGCCCCCTACTTCCGGCAAGGAAATTATGAGGCTGGTATTCAGGCCGGTACTATGGCCATTATAAAGGCTGTGCAAGGCACCTATGTCAACGATGAGCCTGTCACAAAAAAACGAAAGGGCCGCTCACCTATTGGGTCCATCATATTTTTCATTATTCTGATTATTGCCATGTCACGCAAAAACCGTGGCGGAGGTGGTGGATCTGGCGGATACTGGACAGCTGCCATGATGGGATCCATGCTGGGCGGTGGAGGAGGTTATGGAAGAAGCTCCGGATCGTGGGGTGGCGGCAGTGATTTTGGAGGAGGTGGTGGCTTCGGTGGCGGAGGGTCAAGCGACTCGTGGTAATGATCAATTATTAAACAGGTATTTTCAATTACGTATGCGATTGACATTTTTGATTTGTGCGTTGATCTTCTCACTTTCTGCATCGGGCCAGAAAGAAGTGCCTGAATTATGGAACATACGTGTGCATGATGATGCCCACGTGTTAAAACAGGAAACCATAGACCGGCTGGAAACACAATTGAAACAATATGAAGACAGTACTTCCAATCAGATTGCCATTCTTGTTATCAGTTCACTGGAAGGCGCATCGCTGGAGGACTATTCAATCAAAGTCGCTGAGAAATGGGCGCTCGGACAAAAAGAAAAAGACAATGGTGTTCTGTTATTGATTGCCGTAGACGATCATAAAATGCGCATTGAAGTAGGTGAAGGACTTGAAGGAGTGCTCACCGATGCCTTGAGCAGTCGTATCATACGAAATGAGATGGCTCCTGCTTTTCGCAGAGGTGATTTTGACAGTGGCATAAGCGCTGCAGTCGATGGAATAATAAAAGCCATTGGTGGTGAGTATTCGGCAAGTGACACCAATGACTTTGAAGAACTGACCGGAAAAGAAAAAGCGCTGATCGGACTGGGGCTATATTTCTTCCTAAGCATCTTCGCGTTTTTTGCGATGGTGATCCCCGGCTGCACAGGTTGGGGTTTGTATGGATTCCTGATTCCTTTTTTTACCTTGTTTCCAGCCATTCTGGTGAGTGAAAAAAACTGGTATCTGCCTGGATTGATTTATATACTCGGATTTCCTCCGCTTAAACTGCTTGTCGGGCGCTCTGACTGGGGCAAGAAAATGGGAACCAATATGGGTAGTGGCACTTCTGGTGGTGGGTGGAGCAGCTGGAGTTCCGGAAGCAGCGGTGGTGGAGGTTTTTCAGGAGGAGGCGGAAGTTTTGGTGGTGGCGGCAGCAGCGGAAGCTGGTGATCTCTCCCTTCTCGTAAGAAACAACTGCTGGTTTTTCTATATATCGTCTTCTTATGAAAAGAAAAATTATTCTCTTTCTCCTCGCGGGATTGCTCTTCCAATCAATTGCTCACGCTCAGCTTCGCGTAAGTAAAAATCAGCGTTATCTTGAAACTGCCGATGGCAAACCATTCTTCTGGCTGGGGGACACCGCGTGGGAACTCTTTCATCGCCTGAGCAGGGAAGAAGCTGATTTATATTTGAAGAATCGAGCAGAGAAAGGTTTCACCGTTATTCAGGCCGTTGTACTTGCCGAGATGGACGGATTACATGATCCCAATTTCTATGGTGAAATTCCCCTGGAGAATGATGACCCCACCAGACCACGCGAAGCCTATTTTCAACATGTTGATTACATCATCCGCAAAGCAGAACAGCTGGGTTTACACATTGGTTTATTGCCTACCTGGGGCGACAAGGTTTTTAAAGACCGTTGGGGCCTTGGGCCAGAAATCTTTAACACAACGAATGCAAAAATCTATGGCCGCTGGATTGGCTCCCGGTATAAGAATCAAAAAAACATCATCTGGATTTTAGGTGGCGATCGCAACCCGCGCAACGAAAGTGATGTAGCCATCTGGAGGGCAATGGCCGAAGGGATTGCAAATGGTGCCGGAGGAAACAATAAAGCGCTGATGACCTTTCATCCACAACCCAACGGTGTAGAAGAGGGTGGTTCTGCAAAATGGTTTCACAATGATGCGTGGCTCGACTTCAACATGTTTCAGACAGGCCATTGCAGGGAAAATAATTTATGGGATCGCATGGAATATACCTACAACCTGAAGCCAATAAAACCCGTGCTGGATGGAGAACCTATTGTACGAAGATCATCCCGTGTGTTTCAATGCCGCAGACTTTGGTACCTCCAGTGCCTATGACATTCGCAAGCATGCGTATATCGATGTGTTTGCAGGAGCATTTGGTCACACCTACGGCTGTCATGATGTGTGGCAGATGTATGCACCCCATCGCACGCCTGTGAATGGCCCACATTATCCGTGGTATGTAGCTTTGGATCTGCCCGGGGCCAGTCAGATGAAATATCTGCGGCAATTAATTGAATCGCGACCCATGTTTGATCGTGTGCCCGATCAATCATTGATTACCAGTGCCCTTGGCGCGAATGATCATATTCAGGCAACCCGCGGCAAGGATTATATTTTTGTTTACACTTCACAGGGAAAACCCATCACCGTAAACACTTCCAAAATTTCAGGTAGTGAAATAATCGCCCGCTGGTATAATCCCCGCAAGGGAGAATCTACGGAACCAGGAAAGTTTGCCAGAAAGGATCAACAGGAATTTGTTCCTCCCTCCACAGGTTATGGTCAGGACTGGATACTTGTCATTGACGATGCTTCAAAAAATTACAGTAAGCCCTGAGTACGGTAAAACAGGTTGTATTTTACTTCAATGGTCAAAATGACCACCATTTTTCTCAGGTAATTCCTGACCTTGTTGGTGAGAATATCCTATTTTTGGCACCTGATTAAAAGGCCGGTAGCGTAAGAGGGCCCGACCATCTGTAATTCAACCAAAGAACCAACTTTCACCTCCTGACTATGAAACGCGACAAGGTAGTTTTTGATCTGATTGAGAAGGAAAAACAAAGACAAGAGCATGGTATCGAGCTCATCGCTTCCGAAAATTTTGTTTCACAACAGGTAATGAAAGCACAAGGCTCAGTGCTTACCAACAAATATGCAGAAGGCCTTCCCGGAAAGCGCTACTATGGCGGCTGCGAAGTAGTAGATGAAGTAGAACAACTTGCCATTGATCGCATCAAAGAACTGTTTGGTGCCGAGTGGGCCAACGTGCAGCCTCATTCTGGTGCACAAGCCAACGCAGCGGTAATGCTTGCCTGCCTCAAGCCAGGTGACAAGATTCTGGGCTTCGATCTTTCACATGGCGGCCACCTCACACATGGTTCTTCCGTTAACTTTTCAGGAAAATTATATCAGCCTTCGTTCTATGGAGTTGAGCAGGAAACAGGATTGATTGATTTCGATAAAGTACTTGAGACCGCTCAGCGTGAAAAACCAAAGATGATTATCTGCGGTGCCTCAGCCTATAGCCGCGATTGGGATTATGTCAAATTACGTGCAGCTGCTGATAGCGTTGGCGCATTGTTGCTTGCCGATATTTCTCATCCATCCGGACTTATTGCCCGCGGTTTGTTAAACGACCCGATGGAGCAATGCCACATTGTAACTACTACCACACATAAAACCCTTCGTGGGCCCCGTGGCGGATTGATTATGATTGGAAAGAACTTCGACAATCCTTTTGGATTAAAAACACCAAAAGGTGAGTTGCGCAAGATGTCATCCGTGTTGGACTCAGGTGTATTCCCAGGCACACAAGGTGGACCGCTGGAGCATGTGATCGCTGCCAAAGCCATTGCATTTGGAGAAGCTTTGAGTGACGAATATCTGACTTACATCGTGCAGGTTGCCAAGAATGCGAAAGCCATGGCTGCTGCATTTGTTGAGAAAGGATATAAAATCATTTCCGGTGGCACCGACAATCACCTGATGCTGATCGATCTTCGCTCGAAAAAACTTACCGGTAAAATTGCAGAAGAAGCATTGATTCAGGCAGATATCACTATCAATAAAAACATGGTGCCTTTCGATACACAATCTCCGATGATTACTTCGGGTATGCGCATTGGCACACCGGCCATCACAACAAGGGGCTTGATGGAAAAAGATGTTGTCAGGGTAGTCGACCTGATTGATGAAGCGCTGACAAAACCAGAGGATGTGAAACACCTGAAAGCCGTGAAGCGCAAGGTGAACACATTCATGAAGAAGTTCCCATTGTATTTGTAAGAAGTTGAACCATTGACTCTGCGCAATCGTGGAGTTTTTATTTAGGATTTGAAATTATGAGTGAAGAAGCAGAAATGTCATTTCTTGATCATCTTGAAGAACTGAGATGGCATGTGGTGAGAGCAGTGGCCTCGATTTTTATCATGATGATTCTGGCCTTCATCTATACGGAAGAGATTTTTAAATACGTCATTTTTGCTCCGGGCCATGTTGATTTTATAACCTTTCGCTGGCTATGCCAATTGGGAGATTTGACAGGAGCAGCAGGACTTTGTGTTACCGAAATCCCGATGAAGATTCAAAGCCGTTTTCTGATGGGGCAATTTGCCATGCAGTTACAAGCTTCCTTCGTGATCGGATTAGTGGTTGCCTTCCCCTATGTTGTCTGGGAATTATGGAGTTTTGTTAAGCCCGGCCTCTATAGCAAGGAGAAACAAAGCTCAAGAGGAGCGGTCTTCTCGATTTCTACTTTATTCCTGTTGGGTATTTCCTTTGGCTATTTTGTCCTGAGTCCGATGACGATCGCTTTCCTCGCCAACTATCAGATCAGTCCGGAAATATCCAATGAATTTGACATCACTTCGTATGTTTCTACCATCACTATATTGGTGGTTAGCTGTGGGATTTTATTTCAGTTGCCCATAGTTATTTTCTTCCTGACAAAAGTGGGGATTGTAACACCTACTATGTTGAAGGGCTTCCGCAAGCATGCCGTGATTGTTATATTAGTTCTCGGTGCAATCATTACACCCAGTTCTGATCCACTGAGTCTCTCCCTTATTTCCATACCATTGTACTTCCTCTATGAAATGAGTATTTTAATCTCATCGATTGAATTGAGAAGAAAAACAAAACGCGAATTGCAAGAAGCACGATTAGATCAACCATCCCGCTAATTATGAAAATTGCTATAGGTGCCGATCATGCCGGTTTTGAATACAAGGAATTGCTGATAAAGCATCTGGAAAAAAACGGCCACATGGTAAAAGATTTTGGAACCAACGGAACGCAGTCGGTAGATTATCCGGATTTCGCGCATCCTGTTGCCAGCGCGGTGGAAAAAAAAGAATTTGAATTAGGCGTGTTGCTCTGCGGAAGCGCCAACGGTGTAGCGATCACCGCCAATAAAAGGCAAGGCATCCGTGCCGCCATCTGCTGGACGGAAGAAATTGCATCACTCGCACGCCAGCATAACAACGCTAACGTACTTTGTTTACCTGCACGATTTGTGACTGAAGAGGCTGCTGAAAAAATTACCGATACGTTCTTATCTACACCCTTCGAAGGAGGCCGTCATGAGACAAGGGTGAATAAGATTGGCTGCTGATCAAACTCTTTATCTTCAGTCTTGAGGGGTTAAGGTTGTATCGCTTCCAAGAAAGCATATCAGCAAAAAATCATTTCTCATGTTTCTGCACCATCCGATAAGTATGTCTGATGAAGTTCTCCTTATCAAACCCTCCGATTTTATCATCAATTTTTACTTCGCTCAATACCTTTTCGATAGACGCACCTTGCTTGTGCAGCCGTTTGACATGATCCAGAATTAAGACCAGCAAATCACGAAAGGCCTTCACTTCGTGCACGGAGCAAACCATGCCATGCCCAGGAATGAATCTGGTTTCATTATTCGAATGTTCTATCAGATAGCCGGCTGCTGCAATCATTCCATAGATATCGCCTCCGTTATTCTCATCAATGAAGGGAATACCATAACGTACAAAAACATCGCCCGTGTGATAGATGTTTGCATTCTTAAAATAGATGAAGGTGTCTCCATCGGTGTGGGCATTCTTTACGTGAATCAATTCAATCGTTTCCTTTGGCTCCTGCAAATTCATGGTCTCAGAAAATGTAATCGTTGGAAGAACATCGGCTGTATGTGCTTTCTGTAATCCCGATAATGTCAACTGCTGATCGCTGGAAAGCCTGCTGTGAACATTCACATGCGAAACAATTGGAATCTTTTCTTTACCAAAACTTCTGTTACCATCAACATGATCATAATGAAAGTGGCTGTTGATAATATAGCCGATGGGCTTGTCTGTTACCGACTTCACCAGTTCCTTTATGCGTGTGGATAAAACTGCCCATTGATCGTCCACCAGGATTACATAATCCTGACTTACATAAACGCCAACATTTCCGGCAAGGCCATAAGGAACAATCACATAATAATCATCTTTCAACCTGGTGATCTCCTCTTTAATGTCTTTAACACTGTTTTCTAATGAGTCAACCAGGCCTATTGGTTTTTGACCATAGCCCTCTGAGGCAATAAGCAGTAGCCCGGTTGTTAAAACACGAAGCAGGAGGAGGTTCTTAAATTCAGTTTTGATTTTCATTTTCGATTTATTGAATATTCTGTCTCTTCTTTCTGGTCTGTGCCATCACAAACTTCTGCCTCGGATTGTGTCCCCACAGACTCGAAACAACTAAATTAGCTATTAAATATGCTGGTCTGTAAGGACACAGACCAGCGATTTGATTATTGCTGTTTTGCTTGCGTATTTTTCTTTTCCTGCTCAGCATACAAAACAGTCTGTTGCTTCAACAGATACTGATGAATCGCTTCCACATCTTCCTCGCTAAGCGAATTACTAAAGTTGGCCATTCCGTTTTGTGATAGCATTCCTTTTAGTACAATGTCATTAAATACCATGTGCTTGGCAGGTGTCAACTTGGAAAGATCAGGGTGCTGAGACAGATGGTTATCTCCAAAATTTCCATGACAGGTTATGCAGTAGAAATCATAAAGAGTTGCGCCTTTAGCAAGTAATTCAGTTTTGATTTTCGTATCGGGTGGTGCCGGAGTTTCAATCTTCTTTTGCTTTGGAGGAAGTGGTGTTTCACCTCCACCTAATTTAAAAGCGATGATCCTGCCTTTGTTTTCGTATTGAAAGAAAGCGGCATCGGGCAAATAGCCGAAGGTTTCTGCCCCGCCATAGCCGGCCATTACGGCAACGTATTGTTCGCCATCGATGCTATACGTGGTTGCTGCAGCCATGATTCCAGTGCCCGTAAATATCGATTTCAATTTTTCACCGGTTCTCGCATCATGCACATTGAAGTATCCGGTGCGTGTTCCCTGAAATACTAAATCAGGTGTTGACATGGTGCCACCATCGGGTCCACCATCAGGAAATTTCCAGGCAACTTTTTGTGTCACAGGATTCCAGGCTAATAAACTTTCGGATCTAATAGTATCGTCTGCCTCCTTGATCTGATCAGCAACATTCTTTTTGAACTTGTACATGTTTGAGTAGTCAAGGTTTGTATTGTCAACATCCGGCAACCATTGATAGGTTTCATAAGTTTTAAATACCTGCGGCACGGCTCGTTCAGGAATATAAACCAATCCTGTTACTGGATTGAATGACATGGGCTGCCAAACATGCCCACCTCCGAGATAAGGTATTACCAGCCTTGGTTTATCTTTATACCATTGTCCATTTTCAGTTAACACAGGTCGTCCGGTTTTTAAATCAACATGGCTGGCCCAATTGACTTTAGTGTACTTCTCTGCTGAGATGAGTTCACCCGTTGCTCTATCCAGCACATAAAAAAATCCATTCTTAGGCGCCATCATCAAAACCTTTCTGGGCTTTGCATCGATGTCAACATTTGCTAACACAATGTTCTGCGTGGCGGTGTAATCCCAAATTTCAGCGGGTGTTGTCTGATAGTGCCACGCTAATTTTCCGTTGTCGGGATTGATCGCGAGAATAGAGGCGAGAAATAAATTATCACCACCGGCAGGACTTCGAAACCAAATCGGATAGGGTGTTGAATTGCCTGTGCCTACATACAATAAATTCAATTCAGGATCATAAGCCGATTCTCCCCAGGCCGTTCCGCCCATGCCCGATGGCCAATGAGATTTAGGATCCCACGTTTTAGCGGCCATTTCCATTTCAGCGACTTTCATAACCATTGGCCGGATCGCCAGGTACAATCCAGAAGCGCCACTTCTCTTCACCGGTTTTTAAATCATAAGCCGTAACATATCCACGCACGCCATACTCGCCACCGGAATTTCCAATCATCACAATGCTGCCAGCCACTTGTGGCGGACTCGTAATCGTATAGGCTTTGGTGCGATCGGTAAACGTGTCTTTACTCCAGAGCACCGAACCATTCTCAGCATTCAGGCAAACTAGATATCCATCGAGTGTTCCTACATACACTTTCCCTTCCCACACGGCAACACCACGGTTCACCACATCGCAGCATGCTCTGCGTCCATACGAAGCGTCCACTTTGGGTTTGTATATCCACAATTGCTTTCCTGTTTTTGCATCTAGGGCATACACCGCTCCCCAGGCCCCTGAGGTATACATGATTCCGTCCACAACAATCGGTGTTGCTTCTAACCCGCGCGGCACATTCCCAATGATGGTACTGGCATCATACTCCCACGCATAGCCAAGTTCGTTCACATTCTCTTTGGTGATTTGATTGAGCGGAGAATAGTGTTGCATCATATGATCACCCCCTAACGACAACCAATCTTTTGCCTCACGATTCAACAATCGTTCCTTGTCGATCCAGCCTATAGGCATTTTGTTCTTCGCAACTGATAATGCAGATTAAAAAAAAGATAGCATAAACTATTTTCTTCATAGATAAGATGGCTTTAGGGTTGAAAAGAAACTTTGCATTTGGGGTGTAGCAATCCGAAAGTAATCATAACTCTTGAAAAAGTATAGACTTTAAATTCCAGAAAAATCCTTTCTATTAATACCGCTGATGATTACATTGAAATAACAAAACCTTGCTATAACCAAATACATGGAAAAGAAAACACCCGCTACCATGGCCACGATGGCGCCCACCATGGTCCATAAAGAAATTCCCGGCAATCCTTCTGTCGCCAAATCAAGTACACAAAAATTAAACGATCGCTCCAATGGCAAACCGCTTCGTGTACTCTCCGAAGAGGACTGGAAATTCTGGATTCACAATGGCTATATCGTAATCAAGAATGCCGTGCCAAAAGAAAACTGTGAGCGCCTTGCTAAGCTGTTGTGGGAGTTTGAAGAAAAAGATCCGAACGATCCTTCTACCTGGTATGCACCGCCACGTGCTGAGATGGAGATGAAAGAACTTACCAACAGTGGCATGGTTGAAATTTATAATCATCAATACCTGTGGGATAATCGTCATGAGTCCTCGTGTGTACGATGCGTTTGTCGATATCTGGGGAACCGAAAAACTGTGGTGCACCATTGATCGCGCCAATCTCAATTTACCGATGCGCCCTGGCTTTGAATTCAAAGGATTTATTCACTGGGATTATGATCCGGAAACAAAACCACAAAATGTGCAAGGTGTGTTGGCACTGGCTGATCAAACCGATGAGAACATGGGCGGCTTTCAATGTATTCCTGAGTTGTACAGAAACTATGATACCTGGAAGCTAACACAGCCAGCGGATCGTGATTACTTCAAACCCGATGTATCGGGATTTGAAAAAGTAAAAGTAAAAATGGAAGCTGGAGATTTGTTGATCTTCAACAGCCTTGAGCCGCATGGCATACGTCCGAACAATTCCAAGGATAAAGTGCGCATTGCACAATACATTTCCATGATGCCTGCCGAAGAAGATAATGAAACCTTGCGTCAATGGAGAATCAACTCATGGCGCGATCGTATCGCACCTGAAGGGTATGCCTTTCCGGGAGATCCGCGCAAGTGGGAACAAACGCGATATAAAACAGCGGAGCTTACAACCCTTGGGGAAAAATTATTAGGATTGGAGAAGTGGTAAGTTTGTAAATGTTATTTGCCTTTCTTTTTAGGCTTTTTATCGACTAGTGCCGCTTCAACATCTTTATCGATGAATCTTAATCTCGTTTCACAATAGTCAATTAATTCTTTGGCCTGTTTCACCTTTTCGGCAAGGGTGTCTAGTTGAATTTTATCGTCTTCAATCTGGTCAACAAGTTTTGAAAGCTCGCTGTAGGCCTGGTTATAAGTCAAGTTCATTTTTTGATTTTTTGGTGACGGTGCTGTGAATGACTTCGTTTTTCAAAATGGTCTTTATTTCTGAATTCAGCTTGATGTCTTTGGGGTCGATAATGATCTGATCGTTACTGGTAATGATGGCATAACCTTTATTTAAAATTGTTGACGGACTATACGCCTTCACCGTTCTTTTCATTTGAAGCAGGTTGTCCTTGGCTTTGTCAATCATCCGTTCTGTGGTTTCTAAAAGACGATCTTTCAATTCGATGATTTCACTTTCAAAGTTGAAGTTGTGTTCAACCATGCTGCTCGCCACTTTGGTGGGCGTCTTATGCTGACGGGCCATCAGATCAACAATGCTTGTGTTTCTGTCATGACCGATGCCTGTTAAAATGGGCAACGGAAAAGAGGCAACATATTTTGATAACTCGTAATCATCGAATGGCTTAAAATCAGTTTGCGATCCTCCGCCACGCACAATGGCTACCACATCGAAGTTTTCTTTTTCGGCTTCAATCTGTTTTAATTTTTGAATGATGAGGTTGCTGGAGTTGTCGCCTTGTATCTGCGTTAAAAACTCAGTCACCGAAAAAGCATAGCCATATGGATTGTTTGCAATCTCTTGTTTGAAATCCCGTTGACCGTCTGAATCAGGAGCGGTTACTAACGCAATGCGTTGCAACACGATTGGTAATTCCAGTGATTTGTTGCTCGTGAAATATTGCCCATCAACAAGGCGAATGTAGCTTTGGATTTTCCTTCACTAACCGGTCCAGCGTCTGTTGCTTCTCTTGTTCCAGTTTGCCGAGCGCATAGGTGTGATCTATTTCTAAAACCTCCAGGTCAATGCCGAAGCGTTTATGAAAGCGTACTCTTACGTTGCAGGTGATCTCAAGGCCATTGGCGAAGGGTTGCCCTGAAAGTTTTTCAAACTGTACAACACTGCTATAGGCAGTTTGACCAGAACACACCTTTGATTTCTGCGGTGATGAGGTTGCCCTCTTTTTCAATGAATTTTAAAAAGCACCACCGCTTGTCAGGTTGTTTTTTTACATCGGTGATTTCTGCCGTGATCCAAAACGTTTCACCCGCAAACCGGTCTTGAATGACATCGTCTATTTCTCCTATGAGTTCTGAAAGTCTTAGTCGTTTGGGCATTGGTTTAACTGATTGGACTAAAGTACAAAACAAATGGCAGTCAGTCGTTATGCTATTGCATTCTCAACCTTATACTTCCTCGTCCAGATTGTAATCAAAGGCGTGATCACCACTGTAGGTAAAAGCCAGACAAAAACCGGAGGCAGAATCTCATTGTTCACCACCAAAAATGCGGTGACCGATGCGATGTAGCTGCCCATCATGCGCTGGATGTGGGTGGTGAGAAAAAAATTGCGAATGGTGGATTGGCCTTTGAAGTTGATCCAATCCTGGCGAACAAAAAGTAAACTGATTAACCCAAACACCAGAAATACGATGCCAAAGGTTTCTCCCTTTAACACGTTGAGCAACCCAAACATCATAAAGGCTGATCCAAACAATGCCATGATGACCGTGAGCGACCAATCATACATGGTTATTGAGTTGAGCGTATTGTGCATGAGGTAACGCTTGCCGGTGAGCAGCATGTAGGCGGTGAACACGCTTATGATAAACAGAAAATGATTGGGATGCAGGTAGCACATGGGCATGGCTACTAGTGCAGCCGTCACCATAGCTGTATAATAAATGATACCGATCTTTTTATGCCGCTTCGTTCCTTTCCTGGCTATAAGGATGTAAAGTCCTAACAGTAAACTCGTGCCACCACCAACAATGTGAATGCCTAATAAAATATTAAAGATGTCCATGAGGGTTTTTGGTGGGGAATCAAATAACTTATCAATAATACGCCAAGCCCTATTATTTACCACAAAGAGTACGGTGAAAAGTCACACAGAGGTACACGGAGTTTATCGCTGTGATTCTCTGTAGCTTCTTTCTCCGTCATTTCTCAGTAGTTACAATTTTTCGTTGTAATAATGCCTAGTTCTTCGGAGGCAACTTCTCATTGAGTTTATCGGAATGCATGTACTTGTTGAACCAGTCGAGGTAGCGTGTGTAGCGGTCTTTCTGATAGCTCGGCACAGCAAGGCCATGGTTCTGCCCGGGGTAAACAACAAACTGCGTGGGCACTCCGAGAGTTTTCAATGCCTGGTACATCTGCTCACTGCCGGCAGCGGGCACATTAAAATCTTCTTCGCCTACCATATAGAGTGTGGGCGCCTTTATTTTCTCCACATTCATAAACGGATATGATACTTTCATCCACTTGTCCATATTCTTCCACGGCACACCCAGTTCGGTTTCATATTGAATGGTGTATTGATCAGTTCCATACATGGACAACTGCATGGCGCTGCCTGCACCACTTGCTGCTGCCCTGAAGCGCGGATCCGTAGCCGTAACATAATCCGTAAGAATGCCACCGTAACTCCATCCGCCAATGCCTAACTTATTTGCATCGGCTTTGCCGGTTTTAATAAGATGATCCGTGGCGCCAAGAATATCCATCACTTCTTTATTTCCCCAATCGCCCGAGATAGCTTTGCTGTATGCCATTCCCCGTCCGTTGCTGCCGCGATAATTTACGGTAGCCACGGCATAACCCTGGGCGGCCAAAAGCTGTGGGATTAATTCAAAACTAAAATCATCCTGTGATGTTGGCCCTCCATGAATCCACAAGATCAGCGGAAGTTTCTGGTCCTTTGGTTTTCCTGACGGCCAGAAGAGGAAGTTGCCAACACGCGTGCCGTCTTTGCTTTTAGAATCAAATGCTTCCACGCTTGCCAGCTGAAGCGACTTCATCAATGCATCATGGATGTAGGTGAGTCTGCGTGTATTTCCATTTTCAATCACATAAATTTCATTGGGTGTCATCGGGTCGCTGCTTAAGGTAACCCACGTGTCACCAGCACCATGCTGAAGTGAATTGAATACGCGATCTCCACTCGTAATAGCTTTCATTTTTCCATCAAGATCAAATGAAGTAACATGACTTCTGCGATCATCCTCTACCGTTACCATCACCGACTTGCTATCGGCAGACCAGCGCGGGGCTGATACATCGCGATCCAATGTTGCATTGAGAATTTTTGGTGTTCCTCCTTCTGAGGGAATGATGGCTATTTGTCCCTGATCATAAATATCATACTCGGGTGTTTGCGATTTCAGATAGGCAATCCATTTTCCATCAGGGCTCCATGCCGGACTGTTGTCCGCATCAGTCCACGTAGTCAATTGTTTTAATGGTGATCCTTTCCTGGCATCCATCGACCACAAATCGGTGTTGCCATTGCGATCAGGGTCAGCGGTGCGATTACTTATAAATGCAATCTTCTTGCTATCGGGCGACCAGATTGGATTGGCTTCATCAAAATCTCCTGTGGTAAGTGTGTCGATTTTTTTGGTTTCAACATCAAATACATAAAGATGATTGCGCTTGCGCTCGAGGTAGCCATCGCCATCTTGTTTGAAGTGATAGCGATCGATCATAATCGGCTTCTTTATCTTATCCTTTTTTTCTTCTTCCTCTTTCGCTTCCTGGTCTTTGATGATCAGCGCAATTTTTCTGGAGTCGGGGCTCCATACATAGTCGCTGATGCTGTATTTCAAATCGGTTAACTTTTCTGCTTCTCCACCCCTGCGGTCCATGCGCCAGATCTGTGATTTCTTGGTTTCATAACGCGATGAGAGAAAGGAGAGGTATTTTCCATCGGGTGTCCAGCGAGGCTTGCTTTCACCTTCTTTGCTGGCGGTAAGTTTTACGGATTCTTTTCCATCCCAGCTGATCATCCAGATGTCGCTGTCTGATTTATCTTTTACTGAGTCTGGGGTTGATAGTACATACGCCACCCATTTGCCATCGGGCGAAACCTGCGGGTCGCTGATGGAACTCATTTTATAAATGATGGAAGGTGTGATGGGGCGCTGGGCTATGTAATGTCAGCGCGATGAATAGCAAGGGAAGTAAACAGATTTTTTTCATACGGGCCAAGTTAAAAGAAAAAGTAATTAAACGAAGTCCCCTTTATATAAAATTGAAGATCACTATATTTGACTATGCTTTCGCAACGTGATATCGAATATAGACTGACTGAACTCAAACCGATTCTCAAGGAAAAATTCTTTGTTGATCGCATTGGTTATTTCGGATCTTATGCTGATGGCACCGCCACGGAAAATTCAGATTTAGATATTCTTGTTGAATTCAATAAACCACTGGGTTGGGAATTTTTTGACCTGGAGACCTTACTGGAGAAAAACCTTCAACTGAAAATAGATTTAGTCTCTGTAAAAGCACTGAAGTCTCAGTTAAAAGAAATCATTCTTAATCAAGTCAGATATGTATGAAGCAACAAAGACGCGTTGATCTTTATTTGCTTGACATGATCACTTCCATTGAACGGATTATTCAATATACCCATGGACTTCACTTTGAATCTTTCCAAAAAAACTTTATGGTGGTGGATGCTGTAGCTCGAAACTTTGAGATCATTGGTGAAGCTGCCCGAAAAATTCCAATTGATATTCAGAAAAGATATCAGGAAGTTCCGTGGGATAAAATGTATCGTCTGCGAAACATTGTAAGTCACGCCTATTTTCAGGTAGATCATGAAACACTTTGGGAAATAATTACCCGGGATCTGCCAAAGAACGGTGCCGACTTAAAGGAAATTTTAAAGAAAGAATTCCAACAATAATATTTTCTCATCCCTTCAAAAAATCCACATCTCGATAAGCCGGTCTTGGATATTTATAAAATCCTTCTCCGGTTTTCTCTCCCAGCTTGCCTTCATCAATATACTCTTTCAAGAGTTTGGCAAATGCCTGTGATGCCTCATCGTCTCTTTCCTTCACCACATGCCATGCGGTATCAAGGCCAATGGTATCGATGATTCCAAACGGACCGGTTGGCATATGAAAGTTGACCATCCATGAACGATCGATGTCTTCGATGCTCGCGATGTCCCTGGTTTTCAATCTTCCGGCAGCTCCGAGCAATGCCATCAGCATAAAATTAAAAATGTAACCAGGTGACTCCTTCTTTACAAACACAGGAACCTGGTTGAGTGATTTGCCTAATTCCTGCAAGAGCGGAATCAGTGAAGGATCAGTTGCCGGATGTGGCATGATATCTACTACACGTGCATAAAACACATCATGAAAATGAAAGGCACAGAATTTTTCTGGTCGGCCAGAAATAGAAGCTAACTGAGATGGAAGTAAATACGAAGTGTTGGTGGTGAAGATAGTTTTGGCCGGAGCGAGTTCACCAATTTGTTTCCATACTTTTTCTTTGATGGATAATTCTTCGGTCACGTTCTCGCTTACGAAGTCACAATCATTCAACGCAACTTTCAAATCGGTGGTGTAATGGATTCGCGAAAGCACTGTTGGCTTGTTGTCATTGGTGATTGTTCCGGCTTTGATCAACTGACCTGTGATTTTATCAATCACTGTCTTTGCTTTTTCAAGAACTGTTTCTGAGATGTCAAAGAATATTACCTGATAGCCAGAGATCGCTGCCTGCAAACCAATGCGACTTCCCAATGTGCCTGTGCCGATGATCGTGATGTTTTTTATTTGCATGAATGCTGTGGTTTAAAACTTCCCTACCTCGGTCTTTGTCTTCACAGACCGAAAATAATTTCGTTGTTATCATGGTCTGTGAGGACACAGACCATGGATTCAAGGACACAGACCATGGTTTAAGGACAAAGGCCATGGATTAGAAATTTACCTGATAGCCCGAGATGGCTGCCTGCAAACCAATGCGACTTCCCAATGTGCCTGTGCCAATGATCGAAATGTTTTTATTTGCATTGATGTAGTATTAATGCGTCTGACCGCTTTTTTGCTGGTGCATTAAGCGGTCTGACGCCTGTACCTAAATTTTATTTTGTTCAATTGCTTTTCGCGCATTCTCTCCACATGCTTTGATCACATGAATCAACGATGCAAAGCGTGAGTCATTCGTAAAACCTTGTTTATAGCGATAATAAATCTGCTGACAAATCACGCCTACCTTAAATGCTCCAAAAGCATAATAGAAAACAATGTTGTCTGCTGAGGTGCCGGATTGCTGCTGATAATAATCCACTACTTCACTTCTTGTTAAATTTCCGGGCATCCAGGTGAGGCTAAATGGTTTCAATGCATCCGGATCACCGGCCTCCGCCCAATAGGCGAGTGTTGTTCCCAGATCCATCAGCGGATCGCCCACCGTAGCCATCTCCCAGTCCAGTACAGCAATAATTTCTGTAAGGTTCTCCGGATTCAATACCAGATTATCATACTTGAAATCATTGTGAATAAATGCCGTGCGCGAATAGGCCGGCTGATGTGTCTGCATCCACGCTGCTACTTCATTCATCGAACTTATCTCATCGGTTTGCGCATTTACATATCGTTTTGTCCATCCTTCCACCTGGCGTTGCACGTATCCTTCAGGTTTGCCAAGTGTGTCAAGGCCGGTAGCATGAATGTCCAGTTTGTGCAGATAAACCAGTTGATCAATGGCCGATTGTGATAGTAAGCGAAACGATTCTTTATTGATTGAAAGATCCTTCGGCAACCGGTTTCTGAGAATGATTCCCTTCACGCGTTTCATCAGATAAAACTTCACACCCATTACACTCCAGATCCTCACACAGATGAACCGCTTCGGGCACTCTGGTATAGCCGGCCTGTTTCAGTCTCGTTAATACGGTATACTCACGCTCCATGTCGTGGGCTGATTTTATGTTGGCACCAAACGGAGGTCTGCGCAACACATATTCATGATCACCAGCTTGAATGAAATACGTAAGGTTTGAATATCCGCTGGGAAATTGCTGTATGGAAATCTCCTGTTCAAATCCGGCAACTTTATTGCGCAGGTATTCCTGTAATTTATCTTTGTCAAGCTCTTCGCCTGCACGTGTTGACGTTGGTTGGTCGAGCATGGATCAACTGATATATTTTTTCAGGATGGATTTTGCGAGTGAAGTTTTATGCACTTCATCGGGACCATCATAAATGCGCGCGCCACGTTCATGACGATACCAGAACGATAACAACGTATCATCCGTGATGCCCAGTGCACCATGAATTTGAATTGCCCTGTCGAGCACTTTCATCAGTACATCAGCAACAAAAAATTTGATCGTTGAGATTTCATTTTTTACCGCCTTCGCTCCTTCTTTCTCCATCGCATCGGCAGTATGCAACACCATGAGTCTTGCGGCATTGATTTCCGCTCGACTTTCCGCTATCCAGAATTGAATCATCTGCTGATGCGCCAGCACTTTATCATCACGCAATTTTCTCGCTACAGCTCTTTTGCACATAAGATCAAAAGCGCGTTCGCAAATTCCTATCCATCGCATGCAATGATGTATGCGGCCCGGACCTAATCGAGCCTGTGCCAGTGCAAAACCTTTTCCCTCTTCACCAATCAGATTGGTAACCGGCACCTGGCAATTCGTAAACTTCACTTCACCATGACTCATGTAATCTTCACCAGCATCGCCCATGATGGGAATGTTGCGAATCAATTGATAGCCGGGATTATCCAATGGAACAATAATCATACTGGCCCGTAAATACGGACTGGCATTATGTGGATCAGTAAGCGCCATCACAATCGTAAAGGCCGCGCCATCCGCTGCAGTAGTAAACCATTTATGTCCGTTGATGATATATTGATCGCCTTCACGCACAGCAGTGGTACCCATATCAATCGGGTTTGATCCCGCAAAGGCAGGCTCTGTCATGGCAAAGCACGAACGGATGTCGCCATTCATCAATGGCTTCAGGTATTTTTCTTTCAATTCCGCGGAAGCGAACTGATGCATCAACTCCATGTTGCCGATGTCGGGTGCATTGCAATTAAAAATATAATGACCCAATGGTGATGTGCCGAGCAATTCACTGATCTGTGCAAACTCCACCATGGTAAGCCCAGGGCCGCCATCGTGTTCTGTTAAATGAGGTGCCCACAATTTCTGCTCTTTTGCTTTGGCGCGAAGTTTTTGCAACACCGGCAGTGATTGCCGAAACGGATGCGTGATGATGTGCAACTCTATCGGATATACTTCCTCTTGCAAGAATTTTTGATAGTGAGGAAGAAGTGATTTGATTTTATCGGAAAGAAAAAGTGCTGACATAATTGAATCGTTAAATCGTAAATCCGCCATCGGCAGTAAACACACTGCCGGTAGAATAAGCCGAAGCATCGGCAGCCAGGTACAATGCCAGCGCAGCAATCTCTTCGGGAGTGCCCACACGTTTGATCGGCAACATCTTCATCATGGTGTGCATGATCTTATCGTTACTCCACAACGCTTCACTGAATTTTGTTTTGATAAGCCCCGGACAAATCACGTTTGCACGGATGTTATCTTCACCCCATTCTTTAGCCATTACTTTGGTAAGTGAAATCAAAGCGGCTTTGCTCACACTGTAAATTCCTAGTCCCGGTTCGGGTCTTAATCCACCAATAGAACTGATATTGATGACCGATCCGGCTTTTTTCTCTTTCATGTATGGATAACACTTCTTCGCCAGTTCGAATGGACCTTTCACATTTACGTTCATGATTTTATCAAAGGCACTTCCGTCTGCGTCTGCAATGGGACCAAATATCGGATTGGCTGCTGCGTTGTTTACCACAATATCGACCGTGCCGTATGCAGTAATCGTTTCTTCTACCAGACGGGCAATATCAGCAGCATCACCCATATGACATGCAATGGCTTTTGCCTGGCCTCCTTTTTTTACAATGGACTCAGCAACCTGATTTACTGCCTCCAGTTTGCGGCTTGATACCACAACGCGCGCACCGGCAGCACCAAAGATTTCTGCAATGGCTTCACCGATGCCTTTACTGGCACCTGTTACTATGGCTACTTTGCCAGAGAGATCGAAAAGATTTTTCATAGTGTAAGGGTGGCTTGAATTATTGAAAACCAGCTACGTTAAATATAGCCGATTAATATTAAGAATTTCCAGGCAAAAAGCCCATTCGCATGAGCACGGTCAGCTTTGTATGATGATTTCTGTCACTATGCCTGTTGCATTATTCAGTCAAAAATTCTCATTCCATTTATTTGCAGATTCTTATATCCTTTGGTCTCACTTTTGCATACAACAGGTTTCTGAATTTTGTACTTTTATAATACAAATCAATACTTATGAAGTTTTATTATGTACTGGTCTTCGGGACGAGCTTATGTCTGGCTTCCGTTGGCACAGAAGCACAAGTCTTAGACAGGCTGAAGAATAAGGTTGGCAATAAGACCGAGCAAAAAGCAGGTCAGGAAATTGACAAACTCTTTGGCGGAAAGAAAAACCAGTCTGGTCAGACCGGCCAGGGTGGCCAGGGTGGTCAAGGCGGAACCGGTGGACAGCAAGGAGGATCGGGTAGTGGCGGTGGAGGTAACAATCCTTCCAACACAGGTGGCGGAGGGTTGATCACTACACCTCCGGATGTAAAACAAAACCTTTCCGATGCAGAGGTGGCATACAAGAAGAACAGTTATGGCGAAGCCCGCTATTCAGTGCAGCAAGCTATGTTGGGTGTAGAACTGGAGATCGGAAACAAAATTATTAAGTCATTGCCTGAATCCGTGGAAAGTTTGCCTAAAGAAGCCGAAAGCGATCAGGTAACAAGCACGGGCTGGGGTTGGGCAGGACTAACCATTCACCGCGAATATTCTACTAAAGACAAACAATTCAGTATCACCATTGCCAACAACTCGGTGATGATGGCCGGTGTGAATGCCTACCTGTCGGGAGGATATGCCCAGCAAACCGGTGGCCAGCAAAACTGGAAGCAAACGAAAGTGAAAGGCTATCGCGCTGTTATTGAATATAGTGAAGGCAGTGGCTATGAATTAAGTGTTCCGATAGGCCAGTCATCCATCATCGTGTTTGAAGGCGTGAACTTTGCCTCAGAAGCCGATATGATGAAAGCCGCAGAAGTGTTTGATATTGATGGCATCAAAAAAGAATTAGGAGAGCAATAAAATATTCCGTTATGAAAAAATTCACTTTACTCGTATTAATTCTGTCTGCAGGTTTTGTTACGCTTGCACAGGAGTTTGATAAAAATATTGCATCCGCACGTGCTTCCTACTCTTCGGGAAATCTGCAGGATTCCCGCTTCGCGATGGAACAAGCGCTCCGCGATCTTGACATTGCCATCGGCAAGGAAATTTTAAAAGTGCTACCTCCAAAATTAGGTGCATTGGCCGCTGTTGAAAAAGAAGATAACGTGACAGGCTCTGGAAGCTTTGTTGGATTATACGTGCAACGCAATTATGGCGTAGCTCCTAAAACAGGTGCGATTGAGATCATCAACAATTCCCCCATGATCAATTCACTGAATGCCATTCTTTCCATGCCCGTTATCGGAGGCATGATGCGCGATGAAAACCAGAAGATGGTAAAAGTTCAAGGTTACAAATCAATTCTCAATAAGCAGGTGAATTCCGAAACCGGTAAAACAAATTATGAATTGCAGATACCGATGAACAATACCCTGCTCACCGTTAAGATGGATGACTCCAGTGAGGGTGAAATCACCGCGGCCGCCAACACCATACCGCTGAGTAAGATTGTACAGATGGCACAATAAATTATAATCAAATACCTACTGAGGAGCCTTCGGGCTCCTTTTTTATTTTTACGAAATCTTGAAACTACTGATGTTTATAATCCTCGGTTCTGCGCTTATGGTAGCAGTATCATTCCTGCTGGTCGGGATGTTGATTTCAGCCCCCGCACACAACGGTCCGGCTTCCGATCATTTTGATGGAAAGAAATTCATCAACCCTGGAAATGCACAAGCGAAAGGATTACGCGATGTGTTTCAATGGATGATGCAGCGCCAGCAGGGGCCGTGGACTGAAATTAAAGAAACATCCTATGGAGAAAAACCAACTGCAAACATTCATGATGGTATAAAGATTACGTTTGTGAATCATTCCACTTTTCTAATTCAGGTGAATGGGGTGAATATTCTTACTGACCCAGTATGGAGTGAGCGCACAAGTCCCTTTTCGTTTGCCGGCCCAAAGCGCATGAAACAACCGGGTATTCGCTTCGAAGATTTGCCCCGGATTGATTATGTGATCATCAGTCATAATCACTATGACCATCTTGATATCAATACATTAAAAAGTATTTTTAAAATCCATCAATCGAAAATCATAACTCCGCTTGGCGTTAAATCTTTCCTGGATAATAATCAAATCTCCACGGCTACAGATCTTGACTGGTGGCACGAGATTTCCCTCTCTGATTCACTCTCGATTCAATCCGTGCCGGCACAACATTTTTCAGGTCGGGGCATAAGCGATCGTGATGCAACCCTATGGGCAGGATATGTGATTAAGAACCATCAGGGAAATATTTATTTTGCCGGTGACACAGGCTATAACCCTGTCACCTTTAAAGAAATCGGAGAACGCTGTGCGCCTATAACTGTCGCGCTCATTCCCATAGGCGCTTATAAGCCCGCATGGTTCATGTCTCCCATTCATTGCTCGCCAGCCGAAGCGGTACAAATTCATTTCGATGTGAAAGCTTCCCAAAGCATTGCAACACACTTTGGCACTTTTCCTTTAGCCGATGATGGCGAACATGAACCTGTAACTGAACTTGCAGAAGCTTTAAAACAATCGAATCTTCCGGCTGGCAAGTTTCTTGTATTGAAGGAAGGTGTGGGGCGATTGTTTTAAAAGTTTATAAAAACAGATTGACATGATTGCCGCTTTTGCATTACCTTTCTTCCAGTAACCTGTAAATCATGAAAAAAATTATCGCCTTATTTCTGTTCGTATCCGTTGTAACAATCACCTGTGCCCAAAAGGTTGATTACGATAAAAAACTGAAAGACCTCGGCATTACATTGATTACGCCAGCAAAACCTGTTGCCAACTATGTAAAAGTTGTGCGTACCGGAAAACTTCTCTACCTGTCGGGTGATGGACCAACGCTGCAAGACGGATCATATATCACTGGAAAAGTAGGCGCTGATCTCACCGTTGAGCAGGGTTATGCAGCCGCAAAGCAAACAGGCGTCTCAATTCTCTCTACACTTAAAGCAGAATTGGGTGATCTTAATAAAGTAAAACGCATTGTGAAAGTACTGGGCATGGTGAATTGCACGAGCACCTTTACTGACCAGCCAAAAGTTATCAATGGTTTTTCTGACCTGATGGTGGCCGTGTTTGGTGAAAAGGGGAAACATGCCCGCTCTGCAGTAGGAATGAGTTCGCTGCCAAGCAACATTGCTGTAGAAATTGAAATCATTGTTGAAGTAGAATAATCCATAATCTGTTCGGTAAACCAATTAATCCTCGCCATGAAAAAACTTATTGCCCTTTCCCTGTTTGTGCTGGTCGCAACCCTTTCATTTGCACAAAAGAAAACTGATTATGATAAAAAACTCAAAGAGCTCGGAATCGAGTTGTATACTCCATCCAAACCCATAGCCAATTATGTAAAAGCTGTGCGCGTGGGCAATCTGCTTTATCTCTCAGGGCATGGTCCTGCACAGGCAGACGGTACCAATATCACAGGCAAGCTAGGTGCAGACATGACTGTAGAGCAAGGCTATGCTGCCGCGAAACAAACCGGTATTTCAATTCTCTCCACGCTAAAAGCTGAACTGGGTGACCTGAATAAGGTAAAACGTGTGGTGAAAGTTCTTGGAATGGTAAACTGTACTGATACATTCACTGATCACCCTAAAGTGATCAATGGTTTTTCTGATTTGATGGTTGCCGTATTTGGAGATAAGGGGAAACATGCACGTTCAGCCGTTGGCATGAATCAGCTGCCAGGTAATATGGCCACCGAAATTGAAATTATTGTTGAGATCGAGTAACTTTTTCTATTAAACATACATCGTCTTTTTATCTGGTCCATCGGCTGGTACCTTTAACAAAGCCTAACAATTACACCGCGTGTTATCAAGTTTTTTAAAGATTACGTTGCGCCAGATGCGCAGCGTTTATTCCTTTATCAACCTCACCGGTTTAATTGTCGGGCTTGCCTCCTTTACCCTGATTTATTTATGGATATCCGAAGAATTAAGTTATGATCGTTTTCATAACGGCCATGATAGAATCTTTCGGGTTGTTGAAAAGCAGTTAAGTGAAAATGGTGAAGCATATCCGCTCGCACTCACACCGGGACCACTGGGACCCTGGTTAAAAAGTTCCTTTGCCGAAATCGATCAGGTTTGTCGCCTGACACACCTGGAATTCCTGGTCCGTTATGATGACCAGTCATTTTACCAGAAAGGAATAGCTGCCGATCCCGAATTTTTTGAACTCTTTTCCTTTCCTCTTTTAACCGGGGAAGCAAAATCCTTTCACACGGGCACAGATAAAATTGTCATCAGCCAGAAGCTTTCCTTTGCCTACTTTGGCAATGCCAATTCCCTGGGCAAAATATTTAAAATTGCGGACCATGATTTCATAGTCATAGCCGTGATGCAAAACGCGCCTACACACTCCCATCTGCAATTTGATTTTGTTATTCCTTTTGATTTCCTGGAATCTGCTGGATTTTTAAACCCCAACCCGTGGCACCAGAATAGTTTTCATACTTACCTGTCATTAAATGCTATTGATGGCATTGGTGTATTCAGCGATAAAATCAGAAATGCAATTAATGTCAATTATCCAACATCTGCCACTGAAATTGAACTTCAGGCAATAGCCGATATACATTTAAAATCCACCCATCTGAACAACGACATGGCGGGTCGTGGAAATTTTCAATACGTAACCATATTCTCGGCCATTGGTATTTTTATTCTACTCATCGCCAGTATCAACTACGCGAACCTGGCAACCGCCCGCTCCGTTAAGCGCGCAAAGGAAGCTGGTGTGCGAAAAGTAATCGGGGCAAACCGGGTTCAATTGATTATTCATTTCTTTTCGGAATCATTTCTGTATAGTTTTCTTGCACTTATAGCCGCATTACTGATTGTCTGGCTTGCACTCCCTTCTTTTAACGGACTTACAGGCAAATCACTCTCATTTACTATTCATGGATCCCGCCATCATCATTTCACTTTTAGGTTCAGTCATATTTTGTTCGCTTATTGGTGGCGCCTATCCTGCGCTGGTGTTGTCATCTTTAAATCCGGCAGCGGTATTTAAAGGCTATATAAAATCAGGAAAAGGAGCTGTTATAGTAAGGCGCTCCATAGTAATTGTGCAATTTATTTTAAGCATCGCTTTTCTTTCGGGCACACTTATCGTCAAGAATCAGTTACAATTTATTCAATCACGTAATCTTGGTTTTAATAAAAATAATATGCTCCGTTTTTCCACGAATCGGAAATTGCGGCAACAATACCCTGCCTTTAAGAGCGAGCTTCAAAATATACCCGGTGTTATTGGTGTTACGGCAACCAATAACAGTCTTTCAAATATTGGTAAGTCAACATGGGATATCGAATGGGAAGGGAAAAATCCCGACCAGGAAATATTATTTCATCAAATCATGACCGACCATGATTTTTTGAAGACCTATTCGATTGAACTGGCGGCTGGCCGCGATTTTTCTGTTCTGAATGCTTCAGACTCGACAGGCGTGTTATTAAATGAAGAAGCTATCCGTCAGATGAATGTTGATGACCCTCTCAATAAAGTGATTACGATTGACGAAATCAGAAAATGTACGGTCCTCGGCATTGTAAAAGATTTTCATTTTGAGTCGATCCACAAAACCATTGAGCCGGTAATCATTTACATAGATCCGACAGAGTTTAATGAAATTTCCCTGCGCGTTGCCTCTGGCAATACGGTCAGGCAGATTAAGGATATAGAGGTTGTCTTTAACAAATTCAATGCTGATCGTCCATTTGAATATTCCTTTCTCGATGATGACATTAACAAACTATATCAAAGCGAACAGCGGATAGGACAGATATTTACATACTTTTCAGTGCTCTCCATTTTTATTTCCTGCCTTGGATTATTCGGTCTTGTCATGTTTGTTACCGAACAGCGTGCAAAAGAAGTAGCCTTACGAAAAATAATGGGAGCATCCACTTTGCATATCCTCTGGTTACTTTCATTTGAATTTATTGCCCTCGTGCTGGTTGCTTTTGTGATAGCGGCACCGGTTATGTATTTCGCTTCAGATGTGTGGCTGAAAAACTTTGCTTACAAAGCAGCACCAGGCGTATCGCTGTTCTTGCTTTCTGGTGTTGCTTGCATTCTGATGGCATGGATTACCGTTGCTGTAAAATCTTACCGGGTGTCAATAAGCAATCCGATTGAACCACTGCGAAGCGAGTGATTATTTTCACAAATTGGTAACAAATACGACTGGGGAACTTAATCAAGAGTTAAGTCCTTTTCATATCTTTGTCACCTTGATGAAAAACCGCTTTTACCTTTTTTTTATTTCTGGCCTGCTGCTGATCACAGTCAGCTATGCACAGATACTATATAAGGTCATTGTAAAAGAAAATATCATCAATACCATACCCGCAGATTGCGGTGAAGAGTCGGCCGAAAATTCATCTGAAGAAAATACCCGTGAAACTGATCAGGATGAGGATGCCTTCCGGCTCATTGAAATGATATTAACTGATTCTTCCCTCTCCCTGAGGTGCTCAAAAAAGGATTACTCCCCAATAGACCCTTCGGGACATAATCCAGAGATTTTACTGCCTCCCCCCCAGGCTTAATTTAGTATTAAGCAAGCTCACTGTGGCTTGTGTCTGTTTTTATTCTTTTGCTTTCATTTTAACTTGTTATGGATTTTCGACATTTCTGGACTTCTGATTTTTCGGCCTCGGTAGTAGTATTTTTAGTGGCGTTGCCGCTATGCCTGGGAATTGCCCTGGCTTCGGGCGCTCCTTTATTCTCAGGCCTGATTGCCGGTATCGTGGGAGGTGTTGTAGTCGGTGCATTGAGCGGATCGTCAGTAAGTGTGAGCGGGCCGGCAGCAGGACTTACCACCATTGTGGCCGCGGCTATTTTAGATCTTGGAACTTTTCAGGCATTCTTATTAAGTGTAGTGCTGGCAGGCCTCATTCAGATAGGACTTGGCTTTGCGAAGGCCGGAACCATAGGTCATTTTTTCCCTTCATCCGTCATCAAAGGAATGCTTGCCGCAATCGGTTTGATTTTAATATTGAAACAGATTCCTCATGCGATTGGCTATGATGAAGATTTTGAAGGAGATGAAAGTTTTTTTCAAGCCGATGGAGAAAACACCTTTACAGAAATCCTGACTTCACTGAATTCACTGAGTCCTGGGGCGGTTGTTATCAGTGTAACATGCTTATTCATTCTTATTGTTTGGAATAAAAATGCACTCCAACGTTTTCGTTTTTTCAGACTGGTGCCCGCTCCTCTTGGTGCTGTGGCGGCAGGTATTCTGATCAATATTCTTTTCAATTCATTTTTCCCTGACCTTGTTATCGATCAAAAGCATCTGGTTTCAGTGCCACAATTACTGGGTTCATCGGAGGCCAGTTCCTTTTTTGTCTTCCCTGATTTTTCGCTCTGGGCTGATCCAAAAATTTACATGGCCGCTATTACTATTGCCATTGTTGCCAGTATTGAAACACTATTGAGCATTGAAGCTTGCGATAAGATGGACCCGTCTCATCAAATCACACCGCTTAAACCGTGAACTGAAAGCACAGGGAGTCGGAAATCTTGTGTCTGGTCTTTTAGGTGGATTACCCGTTACTTCCGTGATCGTACGAAGCTCTGCCAACATCAATTCCGGTGCACGAACCAAGGCCTCTGCCATTTCACATGGTCTGATTTTGATGATCGCATTACTTGCCATTCCAGGATTGCTCAATTTAATTCCGCTTTCATGCCTGGCCGCAATCCTGCTTTTAGTCGGTTATAAACTCACAAAATTCTCGTTGTATAAAGAAATGTATACAAAGGGACTGAGTCAGTTTATTCCTTTCATGATCACGGTTGTCGCTATCCTGTTTACGAATCTTCTGCAAGGCGTGTTTTTAGGAATTGTGGTGGCTTTGTTTTTCATTTTGAAAACAAACTTTCATAAGGCAGTTATCACTGTTCATTCAAATGACAACTACCTGATTAAATTTTCAAAAGATGTCTCCTTCATGCACAAGGCTTCACTCCGCAATGCACTGGTAAAGGTGCCTGATGACACACGCCTGGTAATTGATGCAACGAAATCTCACTTTGTTGATGAAGATATCATCGAGACCATTGAGGATTTCATAGAATCCGCAAAATCAAAACACATTGAAGTTGAAGTAACCGGAATAAAACTAAAAGAAAAATCCCTTTAACTACCTTACTAAAGAAAATGCAAATTTATAAACCATGAAAAAATACGAACAACTTCTCTTGCAAAACCGCGCCTGGGTAGAACAAAAACTTGAAGAAGATAAGGACTTTTTTAATAAACTCGCCAACACACAGAAACCGGAATTTTTATGGATTGGTTGTGCTGATAGCCGTGTGCCCGCCAATGAAATCACAGGCACAAATCCCGGTGAGGTGTTTGTGCATCGCAACATAGCCAACATGGTCGTTCACACTGATATGAATATGTTGAGTGTGCTTGACTATGCTGTTAACGTGCTGGAGGTAAACCATGTAATTGTTTGCGGCCATTATGGATGTGGTGGCGTAAGGGCCGCTATGTCGCATAAACAGATTGGCCTTATTGACAACTGGATAAGACATATCAAAGATGTGTACCGCATGCACACAGATGAACTGGAAGCAATTACTGATATGAAGAAACGCGAAGATCGGTTTATCGAACTTAATGTGATGGAACAAGTTTACGACCTTGGCAAAACCTCCATCATTCAAAATGCATGGCAGAAACGAGGTGGGCCTTATGTGCACGGATGGGTATATGATGTTGCCAATGGGTTAATCAGAGACTTGAAGGTTTCGATGCATGATGATTCTGAAATGCCTGATGTTTATAAATTTGAAAAGATGACAAAAGTATAACTCCGTTCACCCGGAGACGTAAAGAGAGGTCATCCTGAACATGCAGGATGACCTTTTTTATTATCCGAAATCCAGATAGGGGTAAAAGTTAAGTGGGTTGTCATAACCCCAAAGCCTGAAAACCGTAAATTGCATTGACTATCGCCAAAAGCAGTGGATTTATCGGAAAAAGAGGTTTTGGAAAAAATTCAATCAGGCAACGAAAGTGCTTATGAAATGATATTCAGGACTTTTTACCAACCCTTGTGCCGCTATGCGTACTCTTTTCTTGAAGACAGAGAAGAGGCCGAAGAGGTTGTGCAGTCTGCATTTATTACCGTCTGGGAAAAGAGAAAAAGCATCGACATACAGACTTCCCTAAAATCCTACCTGTACAGAATGGTGCGCAATGGTTGCCTCAACGTAATCAAACACGAAAAGGTAAAGCAACAACACGTTGCGCATGAAATGGCCGTCACAGAAGTTTCCTATGAATCTGTTTCGCAGAAGGTATACGCCAGCGAACTGGAATCAAAGATTACGGAAGCTTTGAAAGCCTTGCCTGAACAATGTCGTCTCGTTTTTCAATTAAGCCGGTTTGAAGAATTGAAATATCAGGAAATTGCCGACCAGCTGCAAATCTCTGTGAAGACGGTAGAGAACCACATGGGAAAAGCGTTGCGGATCATGAGAGAACAATTGAAAGAGTATTTGCCTTTGTTTTTAATTTTTATGAAAGACTTTATTGAATAAGGTGGAGAATGTGTTGAACGATATGGATGATCTGATTGGCAAAGTGCTTGCCGGTGAAGCCTCTGCCCAGGAGCAGGAAAGGGTATTGCTGTGGAGAACGCAAAGTGAAGCCAATGAAAAATACTTCAACCAGCTCAACGAAATTTTTGAAAGAGCCGGCAATAGCTCTGTGCAAGTTGAATTCGACACGGATGCTGCCTGGAATAAGGTGAAGAATCAAATTAAAAAAGATGGGAAGGTTGTTTCAATAACACGAAATAAATTCTTCTCTCCGTTGCGAATAGCTGCCGGTATCATTCTTTTGCTTGGGGTTGGATCTGTTCTCTATCTGGTTACAGCACCGCCCATACAGACAATCGCTGTGGCAACAGAAACAACAACACATCAGGATACACTGCCGGATGGTAGTACCGCCTTTCTGAACAAAAAAACAGAACTCAAATTTGAATACAACCCGCGTGAAAAAACACGTAAAGTGAAATTGAAAGGCGAAGCTTACTTCACCGTAAAGCATGAAGAAGAGAAACCATTTATCATAGAAGCCGAAGACATTCTGGTTCGCGACATCGGCACCGAATTCAATTTAAAAGCTTATCCCGATAAAGACACGATTGAAATTGTTGTTACCCACGGTGAAGTACAGTTTTATACCAAAGAAGATCCAGGGCTCAATCTGAAAGCGGGCGAGAAAGCAATTTATAGTAAACGGACGAAGGAATTTTACCGGATCGATAAACCAGACACCAATACACTGGCTTACAAAACGAAAGTGTTCAGTTTCAACAATACCGATCTCCGCTCGGTGGTTACGTTGCTCAATGAAGTGTATAATTCAAAAATAAGTCTGGCGAGCGAATCCCTTTATACCTGTAAACTGACTGCGAACTTCAAAGAAGACAATCCTGAAATCATTGTTGAAGTAATTGCCGAAACGATGGGGCTCGAACTCATAAAAAAGAATGATGAGTTTATACTGAGCGGCAAGGGGTGCGAAAATTAATGTTCTTGTATGAAGCACCTGTACTGTGTTTTTATTTGCCTTGCCTTTGGAGTTGACATCGTTCTCGGTCAGACAAGCGTGCCCATTCTCGAAAGAAAGATTTCAATAACGGCCAAAGACGAAAAGATTCCATCCGTACTCACCCGCATAGGTCAGGCCGGAGGATTTTCGTTTTCCTATAACAGCGCTATTATTTCTCAGGACAAATCTGTTTCGCTTACCATCACTGACAAACCAGTGCGGGAAGTGCTCAATGAAATCTTTCAGGGCACCATGAATTACAAAGAGAAAAGCAATTATCTCATCATTACCAAAGCCACTCCTCCACCTGCAAAAAACAATATTGTTGTCATTGTTCTTAATGGTTATGTAGAAGATGTTGAGACGGGAGAGAAAATTACACAAGCCAGTGTCTATGAAAAGAATTCACTTGCCTCAACCGTTACCGATGAATTTGGATATTTTAAACTAAAACTTGAAAAGAAAACTGATTCTGTTTCAATATCCATAAACAAGAAAAGCTATCGCGATACACTGGTAAGCATCACCGTTCTGATAATCAATATCTCAAAATTTCGCTTTTGCCCGTGCGTGATTCGCTGCTGATTACAGCACAAATAGAACCAATCGATACAACTGTTGATGTTACTACACCCTTTACACTTCCCTATGAAGATGAACCAAATGTTCAAAACATTCACGATACGCTTTATCGTCTTGTGCAGGTTTCTTTCCTTCCATTCATTGGCACCAATGAGCGCTTGAGCGGCAACGTGATCAACGATTACTCAATCAATTTTTTAGGCGGCTACTCCTTAGGCACGCGACAAATTGAACTGGGATTTTTTTTCAATATGGACCGGGGTGATGTGAGCTGGCTTCAGATCGCTGGCTTTGGAAACCTGGTGGGCGGAAATGTTTATGGAATTCAGGCGGCAGGTTTTGCCAATGTGAATGGTGGTGAAACAAAGGCTGTTCAGCTTGCGGGATTTGCCAATACAAATCTTAGGCGAAAGTCGCGGAGTGCAGGTGGCGGGTTTTGCCAATACAGATCTCAAGGGAATGCATGGTGTGCAAGTTGCTGGTTTTAGCAATGTTACTATAGGGAATTCGACCGGAGCACAGATTGCAGGATTTGGCAATGTGCAGGTGGGCGACTATCGCGGATCGCAGATTGCCGGACTCACCAACATCGCCACAGAAAAAATTGCAGGCTCGCAGATCTCTGCTCTTTTCAATCATGGCAGGCGGGTGCAGGGTACTCAGATTGGAATGATCAATTATGCCGATACATTAGGTGGCGTGCCGATAGGGTTATTGAGTATAGTCAAAACTGGTTATCACAAAATCGAACTCTCTGCCGATGAAATTTTCTATGCCAATCTTGGTTTCCGCACGGGCGTGAGAAAATTCCATACAATGATCATCGCAGGATTTAAACCTGAGCAATCACTGGCGCCTGCCGATACATCGGTATGGACATTTGGATACGGATTGGGTACAGCCAGAAAATTAACACGTTGGTTATATCTTGATCTGGATCTTTCTTCACAACATGTGAACAGAGGAAGTTTTACCAACGCATTAAGTCTGCTTAACAAAGCGTATGTGGGACTGGATTTTCAAGTAGCAAAGAAATTCTCCATCGCCACTGGCATCACCTTGAATGGTTACATGACACGCACCACGTACTCGGATTATCCTGAACTCTTCACGGATTATAAACCAAAGATAATCTATGACGAAAATCTGAATCACGACATCAACCTGAAGATGTGGTGGGGTGCCCGGGTTGCATTACGGTTTTTGTAAACGAACGTAGTAAATAAATTATTCCTGAATCTGAGCAGGGGTAAACAAAAAACTACTTGTCATATACGTGAAATAAACGAATGTATGACTTACTGTAAAAATCACTTCTCTCTTTTTGCTTTTCTCATCCTGACCTCTGCACTGAATGCGCAACCACTTACACAAACTATTCGTGGCACAGTAGTCGACAAAGTATCGCAAACCACATTACCGGGCGCGTCCGTTGTTCTTGTTAACTCCGATCCGCTTGTTGGCACCACTACTGATCCTGACGGAAATTTCAAGCTCAGTCAAATACCGGTTGGCATTCATACTCTCCGGATATCGTTTGTCGGTTATAAGGAAATCACGATGCCCAACATCATCGTCAACTCCGGTAAGGAAGTGGTGCTCACCATTACTATTGAAGAGGACATTACCCAACTCGATGAAATTGTTGTGCGCCCCGATGTAGAAAAAAATAAACCCATCAACGAGATGGCCACAGTGAGCACACGAACATTTTCGGTTGAAGAAACCCGCAAGTTTGCCGCAGCAGTAAATGATCCTGCACGTGCTGCTGTTTCATTTGCCGGTGTTGTCTCTGCCGATGATGGAAGTAACTCCATTTCTATTCGCGGAAACTCACCTTTTGGATTATTGTGGCGAATGGAAGGTGTAGACATTCCTAACCCAAATCACTTTGCTGATATTGGCTCTTCGGGTGGCGGTATTTCTATTCTCAGTTCACAACTGCTTGCCAACTCTGATTTTTCCACCGGAGCTTTTCCGGCAGAATATGGAAACGCACTGGCGGGAGTATTTGATCTGAATCTCCGCAAGGGCAACAATGAAAAAAGAGAGTACACGGTGCAGGCTGGTTTTCTCGGAATGGATATAGCTGCTGAAGGGCCTTTCTCAAAAAACTATCGGGGATCATATCTGATTAATTACCGGTACTCTACACTCAGCGTACTTTCAAATCTTGGTGTGAAAGTGGGTGATGCGGTCACCAACTTTCAGGATTTGTCGTACAACATTTTTCTGCCCACCAATAAGTATGGAAACTTTTCATTGTTTGGTTTTGGCGGATTGAGTGACCAGAATCAAAATGCCACGAAAGACTCCACGCAATGGGAAGATGAATATCAGCGCTACAACGCAAACTACTTTTCGAACACGGGCGCTGCCGGATTAAAGCATGCGATCACAGTAAACGCAAATACCTTTCTTCAATCTGCGGTTGTATTATCTGGCAACGATCATGGTTTCCAGAATGAGCGACTCGATGATACCTACACGCCACAGTTCAGCTACAAAGAGAACTATATCACGAAGAAATTAACCATTAGTTCTGTACTTAACCATAAGTTCAATGCGAGGAACAGTATGCGTTCAGGAGTTTATCTGAACCGATACTATTATAATCTGCGCCAGCGTCATCTTGATTTAGAAACGGATCAGATTGAAGAGCCTTTAAACTCCGCAGGATATGCTGGCACGATACAACTGTTTTCCCAATGGAATTACAGGCCAACAGAAAAAGTAACACTCAACACAGGCGCTCATTTTCTTTATCTGAAAGACAACAGTACCTTCTCTGTTGAACCACGTGTTTCCATGAAGTATGATCTCAACGATCAGCAATCTTTGAATTTTGGATATGGATTACATAGCCAGATGCAGCCCAGCGGAGTATATGAAGCGCAGATTCAGCAGCAAGACGGAACATGGGTTAAGCCCAATGAAAATCTCGGCTTCAACAAAGCGCATCATTTTGTAATTGGTTATGACCGGTCGCTGACAAAACATCTGCGCGTGAAAGCCGAAAGCTATTATCAGCATCTTTTCAATATTGCCGTGGAGAATGATCCTGCCAGTCCGCTTTCTACCCTGGTGGTAGAAGAAGGTTTTGTTACTGAGCCCATGGTGAACAATGGCTTCGGCAAAAACTATGGCCTTGAACTTACGCTCGAACAATTCCTCCACAACAATTTATATTTCCTGTTATCTGCTTCCCTGTATAATTCGGAATACAAAGCACTGGATGGTGTGTGGCGCAACACGCGCTTCAACGGAAAACATGCGCTTAGTTTCACAGCCGGTAAAGAATTTAACAGGAAGAAAAACCGCGTGCTTGGATTAAACATCCGCACCATCTATACCGGTGGTTTCTGGACTACTCCCATCGATGAAGCGAAATCCATTGAGACGGGTGAAACACAATACATTGAAAGTCTTGCTTATACCGAGCAGCTTCCCGACTATTTCCGCACCGACTTTCGGATTAGTCTCAAACGCAACCGCCCTCATTCAACTACTATTCTTTCTCTTGATATTCAGAATGTAACAAACAGAAAAAACCTGGGAGGGCAATATTTTGATGCACAAAGTGGTGAGATCAAAAAATGGTATATGCTTCCCCTGTTGCCTATACTGAGTTATAAAATTGAGTTTTAACTCACTGAAAAAAATTCTTTGATGAATGGGGGTATCTGTCATCTCAACTGTCATAACGACAAACAGATCCATTATGAAAAAGATAGCCCTGGCAACTTTTATCTTTAGTACCCTATTTCTTTCCTCTTGTCTTGAAGAAGACCCAGGGCCGCGCCAGTCGGATAGTCGCACGTATGCGGTTACGGATTTTGATCGTATTGCGGCAGGCGATGCGCTGATCATCACGATCAAACAAGGAAACAACTTTTCGATACAAGCCGATGGAGATCGCAGAAACCTTGATGACCTAATGATTTATAAAAACGGAAGCACGTTGGTAATCCGTTATGGTCATTATGAAAAAAGGCAATACAGCACGTCCATGAATATCACTTTGCCAACCCTGGAGGGATCTGATTTTTCAGGTGCAGTCAATGCCAATATTTCGGGCTTCACCCATGTTACTCAATTTGATCTATCATTATCAGGAGCGTCACTCGCACAACTCGATATTGAAGCCTCCGAATTAAACTTCGCGCTGAGCGGTGCATCACAATTGCGATTGAATGGCAAAGGCGAGACGCTAAACGGAACAATCTCTGGCGCTTCATTACTTTCCGCATTTAATTTCCCTACAGCACAAGCTAAACTGATCGTTTCCGGAGCAAGCAATGGAAAGGTGAATGTTTCTCAACAACTGGAAGTCAATGCCACTGGTGCGAGCCTGGTTCTGTATCGTGGCAATCCGCAGGTGGAAGTAGAAGTAAGTGGTGAGAGCGTGGTGAAACAAGAATAGTTGTAACAAAAATTCTTCTCTTCCACGCGGAGTCTCTCTTCGGGCTCCCCGATTGTATTTGTAAAAAATTAAGCTAATCGTTTATAAACACAAACTCTTCCACGCGGAGTCTCGCTTCGGACTCCGCGATTGATCTTGTAAATAAATTAAAAATTAACTGATCGTTTATAAACACAAATTTGATTGCGAAGAATTCGATTGGGCTGGGTATTGTAATAGAATGCCACTAACGAAAGAAGTCCTGTAAGTCCTACGCTATAATATTGGATTTATTAATCGTTATTATGATGTCAGCGGATTATTTATCCAACATTTCCGATGGCAGTTTATGATTTGTTTGCAGCCTGCACTATTTCTACAATATCACTTTTTATAGACGTTTTCGTCTGAAATTTTGTTTCAATCAATTGTTGTAGTTCCAAATTGTCTTTATAAAATTCTTTTAAGGTGTCTCTGAAATTATTAAGGCTTTTTATGCCGGTGGATAAAAACGTGTATGTGCCGTCTGCTTTTTCGAAAGTATAAAAGGTGCCAAGAGGAGCCCCATTCTGATCTACCGTATGAAACTGATAAAGACTGGTTTTTTGTCCGAGAATGACAGGTTGAAGGAATCTGAGGTTGTTTTCAGTAATAGCAGGTTGTGAAAAAAAACTATACTGCTCCCCATTGTACAAAAACCCAAAACCTATAATGTCCTCGGGCTTAAATTTTTTTGCCCCGCTTATACTATCATTAACCTCTACTTTAAAGAGAAATTTTGATAAGTCTACTGATCCAAAAATTGATTTTGGGATTTTTATTTGAACAGTAAGGGTGTCATTGGTTTTAGTTACATAATATCCTGAAGCTATTGTCTGGGAATATGAATAGCCGAATACGGTTAAAAAAAAGAATACTAAAATATAATGTCTCATTGTCATTTTAAATTTTAAAGTCATTTGCTTGCAGCCAATCATTTGTGTTTATGCAGTGGTGTCGACCGTTATTTGTTAGTAGTCATTGTCAGTCGTTAATTATCAAATTTGCATAACGAGTCAAAGTCGGTCACTAACCAAGGTCAGACGGAAATGTCCACCAATATTAAGTCTATTTCATTTTTTTAATAGTTTGATTTCCTCTTCACTCAGTTTTGGATTTCTACCAATTATGTCAGCTTGTATTTTCCATTCTCCATTTTCTATTCCCATTACAATTAATACAGAGTTATAGTTTTCATGTATCTCTCCTTTGTCGCTTACCTTTTGCCACTCCATTATAACAAGTATTGCAGTTGTCTCATATTGATACAATGTCTCGCTAATAACTTCGGATTCTAAAAATTGAAATCCATTCTTAGTCTGTCGTTTAGTAAGTCCTTCAAGATTTATTGGTTTGCCGTCAATACCGTGATAAAAGAATCCCTTAGACGTGATTTGTTGTCTTAAGCTATCTCTTCTTTTGACATCTCTCACCTTGTCAAAAATCTCACTTTCTCTTTCTATCAGTCTAATTACATCTTTGTTAGGTGGATGAGTTCCTGCAAACTTCATTTCTTGGGCAAACACTTGCGTCAATTTAATAGTTGTCAGAAGTGTTGTTAATAATAAAAGTCTAAATTTCATAAAACAGTGATTAAATACCTTACTGGTTTTGAGAATCGTCACTAAGCCTTGCAGCCAACATCCAAATATCAACCATGTTGATATTTAACTTACTATTTATTTAAAACTTCTTCCACGCGGAGTCTCGCTTCGGACTCCGTGATTGTATTTAAAAAAAATAAAAGAAATCGTTTATAATCATCAATTAAGTTGCGAAGACTCCGCTTCGAAAATACCTACAACATAAAATGGAAGTCATTATTGTAAGTATTGCGAAATACGAATGAACAACATGTAGCCTAATGCGCCTCAAGCCAGTTCTTGCCAATGCCCACTTCTACTTCCATCGGCACTTCCAGGATCACTGCTGATTTCATCAGCTCAATCACTTTCGGCTTCACAATGTCCTGCTCTTCATGATGCAGATCAAAAACAAGTTCATCATGCACCTGCATGATCATTTTGGTTTTCAGCTTTTCGCGTTCAAGCCATTTATGAATCTGAATCATGGCAACCTTGATGATATCCGCGGCACTTCCCTGAATGGGTGCGTTAATAGCATTGCGTTCAGCAAAACCCCGGGTGGTGATATTGCGCGAATTGATATCGCGCAGATAGCGCCTTCTTCCCAGAATAGTTTCAACATATTCTTTCTCTCTCGCAAAATTGATCGAGTCGTCCATGTAGCGTTTTATTGCTGAGAACTCCTTGAAATACGCATCAATAATTTCGCTTGCTTCCGTTCTCGATATTCCGAGGTTCTGCGAAAGACCGAAGGCGGTGCTTCCGTATAAAATTCCAAAGTTTACTTCCTTCGCCTTGCGCCTCATGTCGGGCGTAACTTTTTCAAGCGCCACTTTAAATACTTTAGCTGCCGTGGTGGCGTGAATATCGCGCTTGTTGCGAAATGCTTCGATCATGGTTTCGTCTTTGGCAAACGAGGCGGCTATGCGCAATTCAATCTGCGAATAATCGGCAGACATGAACAGATAATCTTTATCGCGTGGCACAAAGGCACCGCGTATCTGTCTTCCTTTTTCTGTGCGGATAGGAATGTTCTGAAGATTGGGATTGTTTGAACTTAATCTTCCGGTAGCGGCCACCGCCTGGCGGTAGTCGGTGTGAATGCGGTGATCTTTCTTGCTCACCATTTTTGGCAACGCATCCACATAGGTGGAACGCAGCTTTTCATATTCACGGAAGTCCAGAATCTTTTTAGCGATCTCATGCTCTCCGGCAAGCTTCTGCAACACCTCTTCACCGGTTGCATACTGACCGGTTTTCGTTTTCTTCGCTTTGTCGAGCAGCTTCATGCGGTCAAACAAAATTTCCCCGAGTTGCTTTGGCGAGGCGATGTTAAACTCTGTGCCTGCTATCTCAAAAATTTCCTTCTGCACTTTTTCACTATCTGTCTTCAGCGCTTCCGACATCCACTTCAGTGTTTCTTCATCGATGTTCACGCCTTCAAATTCCATGTGAGCCAATACAGTTGTCAAAGGCATTTCTACCTCGCGCAACAGACGCCATTGGCCTCTTTTCTCCAGATCAACTCAGGAGTTTCGATTTCACCTGCAAGGCAAGATCAACACGTTCACACGCTGAGTTTACGGTATTATCCGAAGCTCGTGAGTTGATAATCCAGCATACTGACCACATAAAATTTTCAAGATCGTGTGATGCTTCTGGTTCAATGAGATAGTGCGCCAGCATGGTATCAAACATATTGCCACGCACATACACATCCATATTTTTTCAGCGCAAGCAGAGAATACTTTATGTTGTGCCCCACTTTTCCAATGCGTTCATCCTGCGAAGACTTCTAGAAATTCGCTCAGAATATTTTGAGCCTCAGTTGGTCATCTGCTACAAACCAGGCTTCCCCTTTGGAAAAAGAACAGACCAGGTCAGTAGCCGTAAAATCAAAATTGGTTGCCTCATCGGTCAGCAACTTCAAATGAAAACTCCTTTTGCTCTTTTAGTTTTTGAATAAGTTCATGACGCTCTTCACTCGTCTTCACGATATGATATGAAACGCTTGTTGTATCAAGTGTCTTCTTCTCAGTGCCTGCCTCCTCCGCTGATTCCGATTCCTGTGCTTCGCCAAACATGGAAAGCTGCGAAGCTTTAGGTACCACAGACCGGCACTTCCGTGTTTCTGACTGGATGCCCAATATGCGGGGCGCCATCGATTTGAATTCGAGTTCTTCCAGAATCGGTTTCAGTTTTTCAACATCGGGCCCGGTATATAACAAGATCTTCTTCATCCCACGGCACCTGCACATCGGTAATAATGGTGGCCAACTTTTTTGGATAGCAATGCTTGCTCACCAAATTCTTCAACGCGTTCTTTTTGCTTACCCTTTAATTCACTGGCATGCGCGATAATATTTTCAACTGTCTTATATTTCTTCAAAAGTTCAGCAGCCGTCTTGGGTCCAATACCCGGAATGCCCGGAATGTTATCGGATGTATCTCCCTGCAAACCCAGTATATCAATCACCTGCGAAACATCTTCGATATCCCACTTCTCACAAACTTCTTTTGGCCCGAGTATATCCACGGCATTGCCCATGTAGGCCGGTTTATAAAGAAGAATTTTTTCACTTACGAGTTGCCCGAAATCCTTGTCGGGCGTCATCATGAACACATCAAAGCCTTCTTTTTCTGCACGTTTGGCAATGGTGCCAATGATATCATCTGCCTCGTAGCCATCGAGTTCCAGAATAGGGATGTTAAAGCCTCTCAATATCTCCTTCACTTTCGGCACTCCGCTCCGTATGTCTTCGGGTGTTTCCTGACGGGTGGCTTTATAGTCTTCAAAAATTTCATCGCGAAACGTTTTTGCCGAGGTGTCAAATGCTACGGCAATGTGTGTGGGTCTTTGCTTCTGGATTACTTCCAGCAACGTATTGGTAAAACCAAATGGAACTGAGGTGTTGATTCCTTTGGAGTTGATACGCGGGTTTTTGGTGAAGGCAAAATGAGCGCGGTAGATAAGCGCATATGCATCAAGAAGAAATAGTTTTTTATCGGCAGCCATGGGGCGAAGGTAGAAAGAAGGACTTGAAAATTCAGTTAGTATTAGTTCTTAAAGCTATCTCCATTCGTAACCCTTTTGCATGCATTTCCTATCGGAGATTTCACCAATTGAATATTTTTTATTTTTCCATTTTCTCACTAAATAGTGTCACTAAATCGATTGCTATGAGTAAAAGTACCCCTCTCCTCCAGTTTCTGAAATGGGAAAAAGATGCGCCCAGTGATGTGTTTCTCCGTCAGCCTTACGATGGCGAATGGCGCACCTGGACGTTTGAACAGGCAGGTGAAGAGACCCGGAAAATTGCTGCCGGACTAAAGCGTTTAAATCTGCCTGATCGGAGTAATGTGGCGCTGCTTTCTAAAAACTGTGCGCAATGGATCATGGCTGACCTTGCCATCATGATGGCCGGACATATTTCGGTGCCGCTCTATGCTACACTTACTGCACATTCAATCCAACAGATTCTTGAGCATAGCGGAACAAAGGCAATCATCACTGGTAAACTCGATAATTATAAAGCACAACAGGAAGGAATTCCTGACGGAGTCATTCGCATCGGCATGGAATTATATGGCATAGATGAAGCACACTCATGGGAGAAAATGCTGGCCGCTGAAAAACCAATCGCAGAAGTTGCCTCATGGGATTATGATGAGTTGCTTACGATCATGTATACATCGGGCACCACTGGAAAACCAAAAGGAGTGATGCACTCGGCAGGTAACTTTGATGCGGTTATCAAGGTTGCTGTTTCCGATTTAAAACTTCCGAAGAGACCAAAACTGTTTTCGTATTTGCCCATCAGTCATATTGCTGAGCGTATGGGCGTTGAGATGGTTGGTATTTACAGAGGTGGCATGTTCTCGTTTGCCGAATCACTGGAAACGTTCCCTAAAAATCTTTCCGACACACAACCGGATGTTTTCTTCGCGGTGCCCCGTATCTGGGCAAAATTCCGTGAGAAGATTTCCGAAAAACTTCCTCCTAAAAAACTGAATACGTTGCTCTCTATTCCCCTTATCAATAATGTGATCCGCAAAAGCATCAAGAAAAAATTAGGTCTTTCGAAAGCAACTCATATTTATTCTGGCGCTGCTCCCATTTCTGTAGATATGCTGGAATGGTTTGACAAAATAGGCGTCACTATTTTTCAGGCAATCGGCATGACAGAAGATTGCATCTATTCACATTTTAACCGACATGGGGCCAATCGATTTGGCACGGTGGGCAAGCAGCTTTCAGGATTACAGTTTAAGTTATCGGATGAAGGTGAGATGCGAATAAAAAGTCCGAGCCTGATGAAAGGCTACTACAAAGAACCTGAACTCACCGCGGATACGTTTGATGAGGAAGGTTTTCTGAAAACCGGAGACAAAGCAGAAAAGGATAAAGATGGTTATGTCAGCATTGTAGGTCGTGTTAAAGATCAGTTTAAAACGGACAAGGGAAAATATGTTTCTCCTGCGCCTATCGAAATGATGCTGCTGGCCAATCAGGATATTGAGCAGGCTTGCGTGGTGGGCATGGGCATACCACAGCCTATTGCACTGGTTGTATTATCTGCTGCCGGAAAAGCAAAATCGAAAGAAGACATCGCGTTAAGTCTGGCAAACTCGCTAAACCAGGTTAATCCAGCGCTGGAGTCCTATGAAAAACTCGAGAAAGCCGTAATCATGCAGGGCGACTGGACTATTGAAAATGGGTTGCTCACTCCTACGCTGAAGGTGAAGCGCAACGAAGTAGAGAAAATTCATATCCCCAAATATCCAACCTGGTATCATACCCAGGCCGGAGTTGTCATATGGGAGTGACATAAGTCATTTCCTTCCTTGATCTTTCTCATAGGGTACTGTTTCCAGGAATATACCTTTAACAGTATAAAAGGTAGTTGACCCAATTCATCACCATGATGATGTGATCAATTTTGTGCAACCTCTAAATGCCTGAACTATGAAAAAGAAAGAACCCGTAAGCACCATCATGACCAAGACGATTCATGCTGTGCAGATTGATGATAAATTAACTGATGCCCTTGAACTTGTGCGTAAATACGGTGTTCGTCACGTTCCGGTTGTCCAAAACAAACAACTGGTGGGAATTATCAGTAAGACAGACTTAAACCGGCTAACCTTCAGCAGCCTGTTTGCAGGTGAAGAAGATGCTGATGAAGCCGTATTCGATATGCTCACCATCAGCCAGGTGATGTCTCACAAACCACGCGTAGTGAAGGCCAGCGATACGATTTATGAAGTGGCGAAGATTCTTTCCAAAGAAGAGTTTCATGCCTTGCCTGTAGTAGATGATAAAGATGAATCATTGCTGATCGGCATTGTTACTACTACGGATGTGATTCAGTATATGCTGGAGCAGTATTAATTTACAATGAACAATTGATAATGGACAATACAATTATCCATTATCAACTGTCAGTTATCAATTATTTAAGTCTTGCCTTGAAAAACTCCAGCGTGTTTTTGTAAGCGTCTGCCGTATAGTCTTTGTTGAATTTAGGATTGCTTGGATTGGCAAAGGCATGATCGGCATCATAGGCCTTCACGGTTAATTTCTTGCCCGCTGCCTTCATGTCCACTTCAAACTTATCCATCACATCTTTGTTGATCCACTTATCTTGTGTAGGCCAGATAGCGAGCACATCACAATTCAGATTTTTTAATCTGTTCACATCACTTTCCGGCATTCCATAATAAATGACACAGGCAACGGCTTGTTTTTCAGCTGTCAGTGAAGCCTGCATGGATTGACCTCCACCAAAGCACCAGCCCACGGTTGCAATTTTTGCACCTTTACCAGCATAGGCAATCGCTCCCTTGACAATGATCGTTCCGCGATCTTGTTTAAACTCTCCCATATATTTTCCGGCATCGGCTGGGGTAGTGGCCAGTTTTCCATCATACATATCCAGTGCGATCACATTTACGTTGCCAAGGTCATTATAAAGTTGTTCTGCCTCGCGTTTGATATGATCATTTAATCCCCACCATTCCTGAAAAACAAAAACCCAGTTATTCGTTTTCTTCTTCGCCATCAGAAGATATCCATTGGCATCCGCCCCATCGGTGGTTTTAATGGTGATCATCTTACCGGTTTCACTCTGGTGAACATACGGCACAGGATCAGGGTGTGAGCTGTTGAAGTCTTTGCTGGATGCAAACAACGCAAATTTTTCGGTGGGGGAAGTGTGGCACACCGTAATGCCATCTGAATCATTCTGTGCCCATGCCGCCAGCGATACAAACAGCACAAATAAGGTTAACTGTAATTTTCTCATTGTCTTTTAAGTGATTTGTTGATTAGTCTTTTAATTGTCCTGAAATAACTCTGTCCCAGGTTATAAAATCTGTGTTCACCGGTTCAAACTCTTTCTGTCGTAACAGCATGGCAACCTGCCCGCGGTGATAGGTGCCATGATTAACAAGATGAATCATGATTTGTTGCACGTTGTTTTCAAAATAATCGCCCACATAATTGTGATACTTCATAATGCGATCAAAGCTTTCATGCTCATGGATGAAACTCATCCATAATTCATCGGCCTCTTCTACCATCTTCCTTAATTCAGCGAGGTCATAGTTACCCCACAATTCATATTTGCTCTTGGGCAAATCCTTTATCCGGTTTAGCCAGATAAAGTTTGCTGCCATCAGATGGCCGAATACAGAAAGTATTTTTTCATCGGTTACCATTTGTCGCTCAAGAGAACCGATTACCCTGCGGTTGGCCCAGGCATTATACTCATACCATTTTAAAAAGAATTCCTTCATGTGTCTGCGCGTCTATATGCGGATTGTTTATGTAAAAGTAAAAAGGAAGGTCAATTTACAAGGTTTATCTGACAGTTACTTTTTGTATGGCTGTGAATGTTTCATCTGTTCAAAAAATATCTGACTTGCTTTGGAAAAAATAGCAGGATGAGACAAGTCATTTATTTTTTATCATGGTTGTCTGGCAAAAATGGCTCTATTCAGAATGGGTATCTTTTCATTAACCATTCAAAGACTTAGCGGTTTGTAAAAAGTAATCCATAATCGTTCTATGGACGTTCATCTTTTATGCGCGATGAGGAAGTATGCATTTCATAGATACCTCGCAGGCGCGCATTTACGGCATTAAAGCCCAAAGGGCTGAATTGATTATAGAATATTATAAGTAAATAGAGCATTAGAACTCCGAAGGCGTGACATACTATCACCTTTATTTATCGGTCATTAGTGATTGTTTATATATACCGATCGCCTGTTTCGTTTTTACTTTTAACTTAGCGAAAAGTATTTCATGGTGCATCGCTTCTTTCTTCTTGTCTCATTATCTGCAATGATTTTATGTTCGTGTCAGACTAACGAAAAGCAAGTAAGAAAATTCAGTGAACCGGTTTCGATACACTATGATTCTTCGATGGCCCCCTTTTATCACGGGGTAGCTTCTGGCGATCCGCTCACCGATCGCGTAATCATCTGGACACGCGTTACGCCCGAAGATTCAGTAAGTTCTATTCCTGTTACATGGGAAGTCTCTCAAAACCCATCATTCGATGCTATCCTGCGGAGCGATTCCACTCAGGCGCTTTCTGAAAAAGACTATACCGTAAAAGCAGACGTAGCGGGATTACAGCCTGGCCAGGTTTACTTCTATCGCTTCACGGCATTGGGAAAAATCTCAATTACAGGCAGAACGAAAACACTTCCACTAAATCCAGACAGCGTGAAACTGGCAGTGGCAAGTTGTGCCAACTGGGAGTCGGGATATTTTACTGCCTATGATAAAATTGCCAGTCGCAGCGATGTTGATGCGGTGGTTCACCTCGGAGATTTTATTTATGAATACGGTCAGGGCAAACAAGGCGAAGCAATTGGTCGCCTGCATCTGCCTCCCCATGAAATTGTATCTCTTGAAGATTACCGGACGCGTTATTCTCAATACCGGTTGGATAAAGGACTGTTGCACATGAGTCAGCAACATCCCCTGATTGCCATCTGGGATGATCACGAAATCGCAAACGACAGTTACACAACGGGAGCACAAAATCATCAGCCTGAAGAAGGTGATTATGAAAAAAGAAAAGCTGCTGCGAGGCAAGCATATTATGAGTGGATTCCCATTCGCGAAGGCACTAAACATTACCGTTCCTTCTCCTATGGAAATCTCGCTGAGTTGATCGTGCTGGACGAGCGCCTTGAGGGAAGAACAAAACCTGTGGACAGCATTTCTGATCCGGCTTATTTGAGTGAAAGCAGAAGCATGCTCGGTGCAGAACAGCTTGCCTGGTTTGAAACAAAACTGAAAGCATCTGAGGCAACCTGGAAAGTGATTGGCAACCAGGTGATCTTTGCTGATCTCTTGCAAAGCAAAAGCTTTAGAAAATCGCCACGCAATGTTGATTCATGGGATGGATTTCCTGCCGAAAAAAAACAGGTTGTTAAATTCATTCAATCGAACCAGCTTAAAGACCTGATTTTTGTCACGGGCGATACGCATGCATCATGGGCTATAGAAGTTGCTACCGATGTGGGCCAAAGCTACAATCCGGAAACTTCGCAAGGCGCTTTTGCTGTTGAGCTTGGCACCACCAGCATTTCGTCAGGTAACGATGATGAGCGCTATCCCACAGAACAGGTGAAAGCCATGGAAGCCGACCTGCTTAAACTCAATCCGCATATCAAATATGTAAATGACCGCGATCATGGTTATTTGTTACTGACACTCTTTCCTGAAAAAGTGATAAGTGAATGGTACTATATGGAAACCATTCTTAAACCCGAAAGCACGGAATATCAGGGGAAGAAAGTGGAAGTGACCAAGGGAAGTGTAAAGTTGAAATAAGTTTTATAGTATTAAGTTTAGATTATATGATTAAACACACGCTCATTTTAATTTGCCTCGTTACGGGTCTCTTCCATTCTGCTGTTGCCCAGAAAAATACAACTCCCAACATTATTCTCATTTTCCTGGATGACATGGGCAATGGTGATCTTGGCATAACCGGAGCCTTGCAATATCAGACACCCGCTATTGATAAAATGGCGAGGGAAGGAATGCGGTTCACCAACTTTCTTTCGGCCCAGGCAGTGTGCTCTGCCTCACGCGCAGGTTTGTTAACCGGTTGCTATCCAAACCGGATTGGAATTAGCGGGTGCATTGTTTCCCAACAGCAAAAAGGGAATCAATGCCAGTGAAACCACCATGGCGGAGTTGCTCAAACAGAAAGGATATGCCACCGCCATTGTTGGCAAGTGGCATCTTGGCGACATGAAAGAATTTCTTCCGCTGCAGCATGGCTTTGACGAATATTTTGGCATTCCCTATTCCAATGATATGTGGCCCGTAGATTACAGCGGTGCGCCTGCTACTGACGGGAGAAAAGACCGCTTTCCACCGCTCTATATATTTGAAGGCAATGAAAAAAAGATTCCCGTAAACACATTGAATGATCAGGGAGAATTGACCAAAAAGTATACCGAACGTGCCGTTGATTTTATCAAACGGAAAAAAAACAAACCCTTCTTTCTGTACCTGCCGCATTCCATGCCACACGTACCCATCAATGCGTCTGCACAATTCAAAGGAAAAAGTAAACAAGGATTGTATGGCGATGTGATGATGGAGATCGACTGGTCGGTGAATGAGATCATGAAAGCCGTGAAGGCAAACGGGCTTGATAAAAACACCATGATCATTTTTACCAGTGATAATGGTCCGTGGTTGAATTTCGGAAATCATGCCGGCTCTACCGGTGGCTTACGCGAAGGCAAGGGAACATCGTATGAAGGAGGCCAGCGGGTGCCATGTATTATTCGCTGGCCCGGAACAATAAAAGAAGGACTCATCTCCAACAGTCTTTCTTCCACCATTGATATTTTTCCAACGCTTGCGGATATTCTGAAGTTACCCCTGCCACCACAAAAAATTGATGGTGTAAGTCTGTTGCCGATATTAAAAGGAGACCTCGATGCACAACCAAGAAAGGAATTTCTTTACTACTACCGGGCCAACAGCCTGGAAGCAGTAAGGCTTGATGACTGGAAACTGGTGTTGCCTCATCCCGGACGCACCTATGAAAATTTTGATGCAGGCATGGATGGATATCCCGGCAAGGTAGATGAAAACTTTCCGAGTGAAGCAGGCGCTGTATGATCTCAGGCGCGATCCTGGGGAGCGTTATGATGTACAAAATCAGTTTCCTGAAATCGTAAAAGAATTACAGGCACTGGCCGATAAGGCACGCGAAGATCTGGGTGACGATATTTTGAAAGCAGAAGGAAAAAACAGAAGAGAGGTGGGTATTCTTAAATGATTGCTCAATCCAGTAATTCAAAGCTTAGCAGCATCATGGTCTTTGGTGAAACACGGTATCTGATCTTCTTCCCTATGGTCATCTTATGGTAATCTTTATACTGGATCTGGATTTTCTTTTTTTCAAAACCTTTTAGTCCGATAAATTGAGAGAATGCGCTTGCCGTACTCATACTCTGATGGGTTATTTCGTCAACGCCTTCCAGCACTGTGCCCGATGAAAGATCTGAAACTATTTTAAGTATCCTGGGTAATAACGAAATGATAACAATGAATGACACCAGCACGGCAACAATCAAGGTTACTGTCTGGATGGTCTGGAAGAGAACAAAATATAAAATGACCAGGACGGGCACCACGGCAAAAATCAGCTTGCCAGTCAGCGCACCGATAAGTATTTGTCTCTCCTGCTGTGAAATTGTTTTGTGTTCCATCATCAAATAGATCTGACCAAATATAGAGAATAAAAATCTGAGTTACAGGTTAATGCCGGAATCACTATCTTGATCTCATTGTTCATAATTCGCCATGCCACTTCCTCCTCCGGGGTCACAACTTTACTTCATCGCCATCATTCCATCTTCTCCGTTTCTGGAAAATGCCCAGGCACTGAAAGAATATTTTCGCGATCAGTATCACAGCAAGGCTTCGCTTAATTCTCCACCGCACATCACGCTGCATATGCCCTTTCAATGGAAAGAAAAAAAAGAAGAAAAGCTGGTGACTGAATTACGTTCGTTCTCATCAGGCAAAAATCCTTTCAGTATTTCCTTTAATGATTTTTCGTGTTTTGCCCCAAAGGTGATTTACATTGATATAAAACCTTCTGATCCGCTCACCCGGCTTCAGCATGAACTGCATCGGTTTTGTAAAACCGAATTAAATCTGTTCAACGCGCAATACCGCGATCTGCCATTTCATCCACACCTCACGCTTGCCTTTCGCGATCTAAAAAAAGAAGTGTTTCCTGCAGCATGGGAAGATTTTAAACAAAGGAAGTTTCAGGGAGAATTTACAATAGATAAAATCACGTTGATGAAACATGATGGCAAACACTGGCATACCTTTCATGATTTCCGTTTTTAATTCCCGTTTCTTTTTTACGACTTTCGTTCAAAATACATTCATTCATGAAATACCGGTTGATCCTCCTTCTTACATTTTCGGCAAGTGCCTTGCTGGCACAAACCGGTTCAGAAATTTTATTGTTCGACCTGAAAGTGAAAAAAGATAAAATCACCATTTCAAATCCAAAAAACATCACCAATCATAAAGGCTACGACAATCAGCCATCGTTTCACACAGATCAACCGGTAGTGTATTATTCATCGTTCAATGATGATGGACGTGCCGACATCAAGTCGTACAACTACAAAACCGGAGAAACGACAGCGATTACAACAAACATCTGAACGCGAATATTCACCCACGCTCACTCCTGATAAAAGCAGTTTGTCCTGCATCATCCAGCGCGACAATGGTGCTCAGGATCTGGGAAAGTATCCGGTGGATGGTGGTGAGCCATCAGTAATTATTGACAACATGATTGTAGGCTATCATGCCTGGGCCGATAACAGCCACCTCGCTTTGTTCATTTTAGGGAACCCAAACGCTTCATTACCTGCGTCTGCCAACAAAAGAAGATACCGTGCTGGCGCAAAATATTGGAAGATCGCTGCACAAAATACCCGGGTGAGCGTGCCATCAGTTTTATTCAGAAAACTTCCGATACAGACTGGGAAATCAAAAAATTTGAATCGGAGACGATGAAGATCACCACAATTGCCACAACACTTCCTGGCAAGGAAGACATCACCTGGACAGCCGATGGAAAAATTATTTCCAGCGATGGAACAAAAATCTATTTTCTTAGATCCTGCCAAAGGAAAGAAATGGAATGAAGTTTCTATTGAATCGGGTGGTGAACTTTTGAAAGGACGTTACACGGCTTTCGGTAAATTCAAAGGGAGATAAACTGGCGGTGGTGATTGCGGAGTGATTTACTGAAAAATCACTTCTCACAAAATGCACCCTTCGCAATCCATAATTTTTTTATTTCTGCCACCAGCAATCCCTGCTGCACAGCCGGATCATTTTCAATTACTTCACTGGTTAGTTCTCCGTTAACCACAAAAATCCCTCCATCCGCTTCACCAAAAGTTGACTTCCGTGATCACGCTCGCGGAATTTCTCATGGTCTTCAGGTAATCATGGTGTTTTTTAAAAAGTTCTGACTGCTGATTAATATTATCTTTGGTAACATTCGGTGTGTAACGGATAAATTGATAGGTGACCATTTGATAAGGCTCACTTACTGCACATACCGAACCGAGTCTTGGATAGTAAGGAAGTATTTCTATGTTCCAACGGTTTGCCTGCACGCCCGGATCTGTCTTCAACCATTCGCGCACTTGCATCGATTGAATTGGATTTAAAAATAAAAATGCCTCCGCCTCCATCAAACGGGCCGGCGGCAATCAGCTTTCCTTCTTTGGCCAGCCGGTTGATGTTGGCCATGTGGCCTTCCATTATTTTCTTTGACTTCCTCTTCGGGAAGTTCTGCTTTGTCTGCCTTCTTGTTCAGGAAAACAAAAATATGCTCCGGTGTTTGGGCTGTTGTAGTTTGCCATACAAGCATTACCATGAATGCAAAAAGTGATATCGGTTTCATGAGTTAGTGTCTATTTGTTTATGGTCATATGGAATCTCCGTAGCCAATTCTTTTTCCTATGGGTGGGTATCTGACTGGAGATTTCATAAGAAAATAAATTTAGTAAAATTAAAGCAATGCTTTTCGCTTCTGACCACTAATAAGAAGGACTCCAAACAAGATCATAACGGTGCCCACGATCTGAAAGAGAGAAATGCCTTCCTGCAAAAAGAAATAGGCAAGCACCAGTGTTGACACCGGTCCAATGCTCCCGACAATAGCGGCATTATCGGAGCCAATTCGTTTAATCCCTTCCGTACACCATATAGGAAGGAACCACGGTTGACAAGATGGCCATCAGAAAACTATAGACATAAACCTGAGAGGGAAAACTCCACAATGATACATCGGAGGTTATAAAGAAATGAAGCAATACTCCGATCGATGCAAAACTCATCGCATAGCTGTTAAACTTGGAGGCTCCCACCATGGGGTATCAGGCGGCCGCTGCCAACGATATACGCTGCGTAGGTAAATGCACAAATGAAAATGAGCACCGATCCTAAAATAAAATTGCTACTGTGTTCCGACTGAAAATTCACTTCACTGAAAAACGCAATGAGCAAACCGACATAGGTGATTACCAGCGCCACCCACTGAATGGGTTTTATCCTTTCCTTGAAAATCAAAGACGACATGAGCATGACCAACGTGGGGTAAATGAAAAGTATCAGTCGCTCAATGCCAGCCGTAACATACTGCAACCCGAGAAAGTCGAGCAGGCTGCTGATGTAATAACCCAGGCAACCGATGGCAGCCACACTCACCCATTGGCGCGGGGTGAATTTTACATTGGTTTGTTTTGATGACGATGCATAGGCCGACACCACAAAAAATGGTAATGAAAAAACCATCCGCAAAGCAAGCAATGAAATGGCATCGACCACGGTGTCGCGGTAAGCGAGTTTTACAAAGATCGCCTTGGTAGAAAAGCAGATGGCACCCGAAAGTGCAATGAGCACGCCTCCCATAAAATAGTTACGGGACTTCTGTGCCGATGTCATGCTTTTCCGGAAACCAGCACTCGTACCAGCTTCATCAAATCAGCTTCACTGTTATATAGATGGGGTGACACACGAATGGCATCGCCACGGAATGAAACCGATATTTTATTTTTCACCAGTGCTTTTTTGATTTTATCCGCTTGCGCACCCGCAGGCAATCGTACACCAAATAAATGATGGCCCCTGAATTTTTCATCCTCCACCCAATAGCCTGCTTCCTGCAAGATGCTGAATGGTTTACGTGTAATAGCCGCGCAGTATTGCTGAATGGCTTTCGGTTTCCATTGATTGATCTGCTTCAATGCTTCGAGCAACATGGGCAGCAAAATAAAATTGCTGTGCTCACCCACTTCATACCGCAATGCCCCCGGCTGATAGTTGCTTTCATAATTCACCAGGCCTGCAAAGTTTTCGCTGTGCAAGCCGGTTTATCCAGTTCTCTTCTACAGGTTTTCCATGATCAAAATATTCACCATAGTAAGCAAGCCCCAGTGAATACGGACCCATCAGCCATTTGTATCCTGCACACACCAGTGCATCGGGCTGAATTTCTTTAACATCAAATGGCAAAGCGCCCACCGATTGTGTTCCGTCAATGATAAGCAGTGCGCCAACATCCCTGGTGCGTTTTCTGATTTCCTTCAGATTGAACAACGTGCCATCCGCCCAGTGAACATTACCCAATGCTACCAGCTTTGTCTTTGCATCGATGGCTTCAAGCAACCGTTCATTCCATATCTTCCCCCGGTTGATTAATTCATAGGGTGGTGCAATCACTTTTAGCTTTGCCCCGGTATCCTGATGAACCCTGTGCCACGGATAATAGTTACTCGGAAATTGTTCTGCCGCAACAATCATATTATCAGAAGATGAAAGCTTGATGTTGTTCACCACATTGGCCATGCCATAGGAAACGGAAGGTACCAACACAATTCTGCCTGCATCAGCATGGATCAGTTTTGAAAATTCCTTTCTTACTTTTTCCGTGTCCTTAAAAAAATCGTCACCCGTAACGATGGCAGGATTTCTTTTTTTCCAGATGCCCTCAATTCCTTTTTTCTCCACTGCCTTGAGCATGGGCGACATGTAAGCACAGTTAAGGTATGTGCTGCCCTCAGTCAAAGAAAATTTAGATCGCTGATTCGTTAACATGATTAATAGTTTTGATGGGAAAGGCCGAGTGAATCTCTCAGATATTGAAATTCATTTTTATTCTTTGTCCAATAGTCGTTGATTATTTGCTTATCCAGTGTTGCCGTTGTTGTGTAGTTCTTTCCGTTGTGCTCCTGCGTTTCTGTCCAGCCGTTAATGCGGTGAGGAAATGCTTTCTCAAATTCAATGGCAAGGGTTCGCTTGTGTAAAGGATAGGAGATGCGGTAGGTAATCAAATCTGCCGCCTCTTCTTTTGTGCAGATTGCTTTTTCACTGGCCAGACCTATGTGATTTAACCGCGTGAAAAACAAGCCTGGTATTATTTCCACTTCGCCAACGGGCAATGTTTGTGGATCAAGCCGGATGCGGTTCCATATTTCATCTTCCAGCCAGGTTACTTTTAAATTCAGGGTTTCTTCTCCTTCATTTTCAAAATAGGAGTGACTGGTGATTACATAGTTTTTATGATGAAGATTCACCTGTGAAAAGACCTGCCCACACCATTCCTGCGCGCTCATGGTAAGCTTTAGTGTATGTGGAACATGATGGATATCAACCGGTGTAAAGGCTGAGAGCATCAAGGAGTATGGATAGATTCCCGTGATGAAATTTTTTGTCATGTTTAGTTTCAGCACACGGGTTTTGTCCGCTCCGGCATTGTCGGGGTCATCCAGCTTCACTTGTTTGTTTACTGAAAAATCTTCGGTAACAAAAATCATCATGGCTTTGCCATTGCGTTCTTCTCCGTACCGGCTTTGCAAAAGATGGTATGAACTTACTTCTGCCTTGCCGGCATACCAGTAATTTTTAAATTCATTCAGATACCGCTGATTTGCCAGAGGTGGCATTTGGTTGCTCATTACAGGAGATCAAATGGAAAACTGGTAAATAGCAAAGCAGGATCAGATAATGGTTGAATTTTACTGTACACAATTTCATGATTTAAACTTAACTCAATCTACCCTTAAAATTAAACCCTGGGTTACCAATTTTGTCAAAGAAACATATAGAACCACACCTAAACTGCTATGACTGAGCGAGAGATTTACAAGGGAATTGAGTTTGTTCGCATTTCAAAATTACCACAAGACCAAGCGCGATCGCATACTTGCTTCTCTCCCTAAAGAGAAGATCATAAAGATTATGCACGATGAGGTGATCTTAAAAGATTGCATTCAGTATCATGACTATCTGGAATGGTTTCGCAAGGATCATCCGGTTTCCAGAATTGTTCCGCCTGATACAGCCGCCAGTGTGCACACTGGTTCTTTGAAGCTGACGCACAAATAAACTAATCCCATATGCCTACTGGCACAATCTCCAGGTACATTCCCTTAGTTCTTGTTGGTCGCTGACCAATAAGAGTTCAAGTCTTCAGCATAATCCTTTATTTCTCAAACGATGCGGGTCGCCTGACACGCAACAACAAATTTCATGATGCGCAGAGTTTTCTTTTTGCTTCCTGATATTCATTCCACATTTCATGCACGATTTCTGCAGCTGGTTTTATTTCCCTGATGGATGCTGCCACCTGACCGATTTCCAAGTTCACCTTCAATCAGGTCTCCTTCAAAAATTCCTTTTTTTGCCCTGCCACGTCCGAGTAATTTTTGCAGTTCTTCAGCATTGGCACCTTGTTGTTCGGCATGTGACCACCTGCTGATAAAATTCGTTTTTGATCAGGCGCACTGGTGTAAGCTGCTTCATCGTGAGGACCGTGTCCCCCTCATTAAGTCCGGTGATTTTTTTCTTAAACGCTTCGTGAGCAGATGATTCCACACTCGCGGCAAAGCGTGTTCCTATCTGAACACCTTCTGCACCTAATGCTATCGCTGCCAGTATAGATCTGCCTGAGCCGATGCCACCGGCAGCAATCACCGGAATGGATACGGCATCGCACACCATCGGAATCAAACAAAGTGTAGTGGTTTCTTCACGGCCATTATGCCCTCCCGCTTCAAAGCCTTCGGCAACAACGGCATCAACTCCTGCCTGTTCACTTTTTCTGGCAAATTTTGAACTTGAAACTACATGTACAACGGTGATGCCCTTGTCTTTTAAAAAGCCTGTCCATAGTGAAGGATTTCCCGCTGAAGTGAACACGATTTTTACTTCTTCCTCAATGAGGATCTTCATGATCTTATCTATTTCAGGATAGAGCAAAGGAACATTCACCCCAAACGGTTTTGAAGTAGCCGCTCTGCATTTGCGGATATGTTCCTGAAGGGTTTCCGGATGCATCGAACCCGCCCCAATCAGCCCGAGACCGCCCGCCTCGCTTACTGCCGATGCCAGCCGCCAGCCACTGCACCACACCATGCCAGCCTGTATGATTGGAATGTTAATACCTAATAGCTGTTTGAACTCTTTCACTGCCATTTTTTTGTTATTTATGATGGAAAGTTAGCTCCTATGAACTTGAAAATCTGATATTTAGAAAAGGTGTTTTTTAAAAGGGTGATTGAGTGCCTGTTTTAGTTGTCCACAAAGAACTGATTAATCAAAAGGCTCGTATTTATATGATATTCAGATACTTAAGCTTTAATATTCTCTTAATGTTGACAACTCTTGATAATTGTGGGATTCTTTTTGGGCTTATTTTTGCATATTTCTAAGTGCTTGAATTCTACCCTTTTACTTAACTTCTTTCATTTATCTTACATGACTATTTTTGCACTACCCGAATCCTTGAAACAAATTAGTTTTAAACCACGATCTTCGCAAACCAATGAGAACTTCCTCTGTAATACTATTCCTGCTTTTTATCTGCATTTCGGCACGGGCCCAGCAGGCTGATCAGATCAAACTTAAAGATCTTCAGCAAATAATAAACAAGCCGTCTGACAAGGTGCAGGTTATCAACTTCTGGGCAACCTGGTGTGCACCGTGTGTAAAGGAAATTCCGTTGTTTGAAAAATTGAATCAGGAAAATAAAGACGTAGATGTAACCCTGGTCAGCATGGATTATGATCTGGATCCTAATCCGGAAAAAGTATATCGTTTCATGACGCGGAAAAATTTAAAATCCAAAGTGGTGATTCTGGCTGAACGAAACCCCAACAACTGGATTGACAAGATTGATAAAAGCTGGAGTGGCGCATTGCCGGCAACACTCATCATTAATTCAAAAACCGGCAAGAGAAAATTTATTGAAAAGGAACTACACGAAGGCGAACTGGAAAAAATGATGGAAGAAGTCGGTAAATAAATTTTATCGAAATGAAAAGAGTAACAGGTTTTATACTATGTCTTACGATATTGATTGCAGCGCATCCTGTAAAGAAAGGGTATGAAGTGGGCGATACGGCCACGGATTTTAAATTAAAAAATACGGATGGCCGAATGGTGTCAATGTCTGATTTTAAAGATGCCCACGGTTTTATTGTCATTTTTGATTGCAACACCTGCCCGTATTCCAAAGTCTACAACGAACGGATCATTGCGTTGAATGAAAAATATACTTCAAAAGGATTTCCGGTCATCGCCATCAATGCCAATGATGGAAGCGGTGATTCCTATGACGATATGGTGAGTGTTGCGAAAAAGAAAGATTATAAATTTCCCTATCTCTTCGATGAAACCCAAAAGGTGGCCAGGACCTATGGTGCAACCAATACGCCACACGTTTTTATATTGACAAAAGAATTAAAAGTCGCATACATCGGCACCATCGATGATAACGCGCGCGATGCGGAAGCGGTAACCAGGCATTATGTAGAAGATGCCGTAGAGGCATTAATCGCAGGCCGGCCGGTGCCCCTTACGAAAACAAAAGCAATCGGGTGTGGAATACGGTGGAAGGATAAATAATCTTATCCTGCGATTCTGGTTCAGATAAAAATAATCGATTAAACTCTGGTCTGTGTCTTCACAGACCAGGGAAGCACAGACCAGGGAAGAGGATTAGTCTTTTTTATCACCAGCCGGTAACTCAACATTTTCGCCCCACACATATTTATTAAACCATTGCCAGTTGTGCCAGGTGGCGGCCAGCCTTTCTTTTGGTTTGGTAATGCCATGGCCAAAGCCTTTATAAACAATCAACTCGCTGGGCACACCATTATCGCGAAGGCCCTGAACCAATTCATACGCATTGGCAATGGGTACGCGTTTGTCAAACTCCCCATGTTGTATCAACGTGGGTGTTTTTGCCTTATTGATATTCGTGATCGGTGATGTCTTCTTGTAAATTGATTCATCGCTCCACGGGGTTGCCTTCAGATACTGTCGGGTGAAAGGATGAATGTCGGTGTTAACATAATAGGTCATCCAGTTGGAGATACCTGCTCCAACAGAAATCGCTTTGAACACATCGGTATTGGTGGTAAGAAACGCGGAAATGTATCCGCCCTGGCTCCAGCCCATACTACCCATTCTGGTTTTGTCAATGATGCCTTTCTTATCGAGATAATCGATACCACTCATTACATCCCACATGTCACCAACACCAAGATTTTTTACATTCAATGAACGAAATGCTTCACCGTATCCGGCAGACCCACGGTAGTTCGGACGTAACACCAGGCACCCTTTATCAAGCCATTGCAAAACCGGATACACATAACCGGGCACAGGAGTAGGAGTATCAATGCCGGTCGGCCCACCGTGGATCATCACCAGCAATGGGTATTTTTTTGATGGATCATAATCTGCCGGCTTGTGCAATACGCCTTCTATGACAGTACCATCCTTACTTTTCCAGCTGATCACTTCACTTTGTGCTGTTTTCCAATCGCTGGTCTGGCCAGTCATGTCCGTTATTTTTATCTGCTTCACCGAAGCAATGTCGGTAACAAACAGTTCGTTCAGCTGATCCCCATTCCTTCCGACAAAGGCAACCCGTGCTCCGTTTTTAGAAAACGAAAAACCATAGATCTGATCAGGTGAAGTGAAAGCAATGGCATGATTGCCGGTTTGTGGATCGACCCTGTATAAATGTCTTTTTGTTTTATTCCACAATGACGAATAAATGCCCAGGGGTGTCCATGAAAATCCTACCAGATTCTCATCCAGGTTTCTGGCAAGTTGCCGGGTGACTTTTGTTGAGAGATTAATTACCCGCAACGATGTATTTGTATAATAGTTGGAAGTAGTATCGCTCAGGTTGGTCGTAAATAAAAGCTCCTTTGAATCTGGCGACCAGTCTTCGAGCCGATCGGAACCCGGATTGGAAACCAACAGGTTTACTATTTTATCACTGATATCCAGCACTGAAATGTCCGATTTCAAAAATGAATTAATCAGAGGACTTGGCTGATGTCCGAAGGCTATTCTGCTTCCGTCTGGTGCTATTGAAAAAGATGCTACTGTAAAGTTGCCTTCTGTCAGCCGTTCAGGTTTAGGAAGTTCAATGCATCCCGCTTTTGCTTTCTGCTCATCTTCCTTTTCATAACAAGGCAGTTCGACAGGGTCTGGCATATCAGGAATGAAGTCTGTTTGCCATAAATGCACATGAACATACTCCCTGTCATCCGTTTCAAACTCTCCATAGCGTTTTTCAATTTCCTTCTTTGAATTTTTCTGTTTATCCGGTTTCAGAAAAACAATTTTATTGCCTGACGGATGCCACTTATACGAACTTATATTTTCCTCCTCGCTGGTAACAGCACGCGCCTCTCCACCGTCCAAACGCATCACATAGATCTGTGTTTTATTTCCACGGTCAGCCAGAAATGCAATCCATTGTCCATCGGGTGAAAAGGAAGGATTGAAGCTGCTGTTTTTGGGTGTATTCGTTAATTGAAAAGGCTTCGATCCGTTTTTACTTAACCAGATTTCAATATCAAACCGGTTATCATGCCAGTCCGTAGTTTGCACTGTATAGGCGATATTTTTGCCATCTGGTGAAATAGCGACTCCCCCGATGGTTCGCAGGGATATTACTTCTTCAAAAGAAGGAACCCTTTGCGCGGCAGCAAGACTGAATATAAAAACAAACAGAATTGATAAAAGTCGATTCATAAACCCGTGATTAAAGCCATTCAATCACTCTAAATGAATCAATAAAATGAAGGGGTTTTACACTGGTGGTAATGCGTAAAAATCGCTTATCCCCAGTTAATGATTCCACATTTTTGTAGTGCGGTGTGAAATAATCTGCCACACATCCTTTTTTTTACGATACACACGAATGTACCAGATGCCATAGCCCACACTGGTATCTTTATCCATACGCGTGATTTCTACTTTACCTGTCACCAGCGCCACATCATCATGTAGTTCAACGGTAGTGGAGTCCTGCACCCGCGAAATAAATTTTGAGCTGGGGTTCGCAACACTTTTTATCCAGCTCGATTTGTTATCCACAAAGCCGGTGCCGTGGATAAACACAAAATCATCGGCAATGTATTTTTCCAGCACATCCGTATTCTTCTTTACCGCTGCTTCTTCAATCTTTGCGTTGATGGATAGCAACGCTTCATTATCGCGCTGTGCACAGGCGCTATTATAAAATATGATGAAAAGAAGGAGGTAAAAGATCTTCATAGTTGTGTGCTGTTAGTTTTGTGAAGGAATGGGTGGCGGTCCGTCTGGAATATACGCCTTGTAAACATGACCACCTCTTCGTTGTTCAAACTCAGCGCGCACATCTTTGCGCAGTTGCTCGTTTTCAAAAAGATCAACCATTGTCATGGCGAGAGACTTCGCAGCCAGTGTCATTCCCTTATGTCCTATACTCATGCCTCCGCAGGCAACAACACTCCAGCCGTGCCACGCGGTATTTGCCGGAGCGGTGGTAGCAATCAAGGTAATTTCAGGAACGATCCAGCTGATATCTCCCACATCAGTAGATCCACCGGTCGGATGTTCCTGAGTTTCTTTCAGGGGATGAATTTTCCCGTCTAATCCGGTTTGCTTTCCTCCTTGAACTTCCTGAATTTTTTTCGCGAACGCTATCTCTTCAGGCGTATAATTAATCGGCCCCAGCAGTTCAAGATTCTTATGAAGCGCAGATGCTCCTGCGCGGTTCACCAGAATTTCATAATCGCCTGTTTGCACGGTTACTTTTGCTTCTACACCGGCCATCATGCCTGCGCCCTGTGCAATTTCTTTTACACGTTTAAATACTTCCTCCACGCCATCGCGCTTGCTGTCGCGCACCCACATCCACACTTTTGCATATTCGGGAACTACGTTCGGCACATCGCCTCCTTTCATAATGGCATAGTGCATGCGTACACTCGGGCGTACATGTTCACGCAACATATTCACACCGTAAGTAAAGGCTTCAAGTCCGTCAACTGCGCTTCTTCCGTTCCATGGGTCTGCCGCTGCATGGGCTGCCTTGCCCTTAAACTCTACAATGAAATCAACCATTGCCTGAGAACTTTGTGTGCTGGCTGCAATCTCCACATCCGGATGCCAGTCGAGACAAACATCCAGATCGGCAAACAAGCCATCGCGTGCCATATAGATTTTTCCTCCTACGGATTCCTCGGCAGGTGTTCCGTAAAAACGAATCGTGCCTTTCAGTTTTCCCTGTTGAATGAGTTCCTTGATGGCTACCGCTGCACCGAGACTTCCTGCACCAAATAAATTATGTCCACAACCATGTCCTGGTGCGTCTGCTTCCAGTGGTTCTTTAGTGGGTTGTGCCTTTTGTGAGATCCCCGGCAAAGCATCATATTCACCCATGATGCCGATTATGGGTTTACCTGATCCAAACTCTGCCGTGAAAGCTGTTGGCATACCCGCTACACCGCGCTTTACTGTAAAGCCTTGTGCTTCGGCATAATCAGCGAGTTCCCTTGCTGATTTATGCTCTTTCAATGCTGTCTCTGCATAGGCCCAGATTTTATCGCTGATGGAAATCAGTTCCTGCTGATGCTTGTCAACGGATTGCATCACGTAGGTTTTATTTGGGTTAACGGATGATTTCTTCTGTGCTATCGATGTAATGCCTGTCAATACAAACAGTAGTGTTATTATATTCTTCATATCATGTAGTTATGAGCACGCTGTAAATTAATCTGGTTTTCTACATCTTTTTATTACCCTGGTCCACCACGATCTGCGGCAGGTTTTTCACTTTCTCATTGACCGGTAACACATTCTCATTGATGATGCGATTCAGTTGATTCGTTGCATCTTGTGTTTCCTGTTTCAACTCATCAAGACGATTTATTTGCGGTTGCGTTGGACGTGCGGTGGCTTCATCTACAGCACCAGCTAAATCAGAAATTTCTTCCTTCAACCGTGGCTTCTGCCGGTAGCCCATGTTGGGTGGTGGCCTGCGCAGGATTTCATCTTCATACTCTTTCAGTTTCCTGATGGCTTCTTCAATCTGCACAGGTACGGAACCATCAACTCCTGATTCACTTCCTGCTGATTTGATTCGTTGCTGAAGTTCTGTTAATTGTTTTACTGCTTCATCGGTGCGATTAATCAAGTTTGTGCGTTTGCGATAACTGATCGCGCAAAGCCAGTGTAGTTTGTGTTTTTAGTTGCAGGTCTGATTCGCTCACTTTGATGCGTGGATCTGCCCGCACAGTAATTTTTGTCGTTACGGTTTGTCCGTTTGCTTTTAATGACGCTGTATAAATACCCGGAGCAACCAATGGTCGCATCGGTGATCCGCCCCAGGCACTTTTTACCGGATGATTTAACTTCTCCTCTTCAGAATATCGCAAATCCCAGATCACACGATTCACTCCTGCCTTCGAAAGCGTGTCTTTCAAACTTCTTACTTTGTTTCCGCTTGCATCGGTAATGTCAATCGTGATCGGCTCTTTCGGATCCGATCTTCAAAAAGAAATTGATGTAGGCTCCAAAGTCAGGATTTTTTGCACGATACGCCTGATCGCCTTGTTCTTCAATCAAGGAATAATAATTCCAGAGTGTGGCCGTGCGCGTTGTGAATACGGCAACATCCTTTCCTGCAATGGAATTGAACTCTTCAAGTGGTTGAATGTCATCCATGATCCATAGCCCTCTGCCATGTGTTGCCGCTACCAGATCGCGATCGCGCTTGTGCACTCGCAAGATCGCGCACAGAAACAGGAGGCATGTTGTTGTTGATTTTTGTCCACGACTTTCCTTTATCCCATGAAGCAAAGATGCCATGTTCCATGCCTGCAAAAAGCAAATTCGCGTTGTGCGGGTCTTGACGAACCACATAGCACCAGTCTTCCGGCAAGGCGGTGCTGATCTTCGTCCAGGTTTTTCCAAAATCGGTAGTCATGAATGCATAGGCTTTGTAATCATCCATGCGATGCTGATCTACTGCTACGAAAGCCGTACCTGCATCATGTTCGGATGCATGAATTTTGGATACCCACGCAAAAGCGGGTAAGCCTGTAATATTATTCTTCAGATTGGTCCATGTCTTTCCGCCATCACGGGTGAGTTGAATGTTGCCATCATCTGTGCCGGCCCAGATGACATCTTTTTGAACCGGTGATTCTGCGATCGTTAAAACAGTGCAATGAAATTCAGCAGCGGTATTGTCCTGATAAATTTCTCCACCCGATGATTTTTGTTTTGACTTATCGTTGGTTGTCAGGTCAGGACTGATTTGATCCCACGTATATCCTTTGTCCCTGCTTCTGAAAATTACATTTCCTCCGGTGTAAACCGTATTGGGGTCATTGGGAGAAACATGAATGGGTGAATCCCAGTTGAAGCGGAACTTATGATTTTCAATCGCGTCACCGGCCGAACCAATGATTTTTGGATACGGATGAATGGTGCGTGTATTTCCGGTCTTCGTGTCAACATGATAAATTACACCACCTTGCAGGTTGGCATATACTTCATTTTCCTGACCGGGAATAGGAACAGCATAATAGCCATCACCATAGGCAATTTGTTTCCAGTCTCTTTTTAAAATTCCTACCCGATGAAGCGAGTTACTTGGGCCGGTCCATGTGCCGTTATCCTGTAGTCCTCCATACAAGAAATACGGATCCTGATTGTCAAGAAAGAGTTGATAGAATTGTGACAGTTCTACATTGTTGATGGTTTGAAATGTCTGAAACCCATCGTAGGAAACACGGAAGCCACCATCGTCAGCGCTCAACACCCGGTTTGAATTTTTCGGATCGATCCACAATCCCTGGTTATCGCCATGCTGTCCGCTCGCAATTCCTTTAAACGTGCGACCACCATCCGTTGATTTGTTTAATCCACCAGACAGTGTATACACCACTTCCGGATTTGACGGATCGACTTTTACATCGCTGTAATAGAAAGGTCTGAAATTGATTTCACGATCATCGTTAACCATGCGCCAGCTGTCACCACGATCATCCGAGCGAAAGAGTGTTCCTCCATCTTTAAATTCTGTGATCAGGTAAACTGTATTGGGCTGGCTTTGCGCGATGGAAACTCCAATGCGCGCCATCGGTTTGTCAGGCAAACCATTCTTATGAGAGATCTTGCTCCAGGTTTTTCCGGCATCAGTAGTTTTATACAAGGCTGTTTTTTCTCCTCCTGTCATCAAAGCGCCAGGGCTTTCTACGGAACGTCCACATGCCTGCATACATGATGCGTGGATTGTTCCATTCGATGGCAATATCTGAGCAGCCTGTGTTTTCATCGAGGTATAAAACTTTGGTCCAGGTTTTTCCACCATCTTCCGTCCGGAATACACCCCGATCTGTATTCGGTCCCCACTCACGACCCATGGCACAAACACATGCTGCATCTGGATTTTTCGGATCAACCACAATACGCTTGATGCGATCTGTTTTTTCCAACCCCAGATGTTGCCAGGTCTTTCCTCCATCATTAGAGCGATAAACGCCATAACCATAGCCTACACTGTTGCGGGGATCGCCTTCACCCGTGCCCACATAAATTACTTCATGATCGCTGGGTGCGATGGCAATGTCTCCGATAGAATACGCACGCTGATCTGTAAACAACGAAGTCATCGTGACGCCACCATTGGTTGTTTTAAAAATTCCGCCATCAGCACCGCCAATGTAAAAGGTGGCAGGGTCACCGGGTATGCCCTCAATATCTGTAGTGCGTCCACCCATGTTGGCCGGACCAACAGGACGCCATTTCATGTTTTTCAGGGTTTTGTCAGGATTTTGACCGAAACCCACGGCCGAGAAAGTCAACACAGCAACGGTGATTGCTGCACAGGATTTTATTCTAAAATTCATGAAGTAAGATTTTTTAAATAAGTGTTGAGATTACAGAATGGTCAGCAGAATTCAAACTAAAAAACGCGACATCGAGCAACCTCTTATGTAAGTGGAAAGATTCGTAATTTTATTACAACTTTTAAATCGGTTCTTGTGTCTAACCAATTTGAAAGAAGCATTTTATGAAAAAACTACCCCTACTATTGGTTCTGTTATCCGCACTGCTCTTCTGGCGTTGTGAAGATGAAAAAATCACCATTGGTGCCTGTGATAATGGTGTATTGGCCACCATAAAAGACCTTACCGGACTGGATGGATGTGGCTTTGTTTTTGAACTGGCGGATGGCAGCCGGCTCGAACCTAAGCGTTTGTTCTATTGTGGCACCCCTCCGCTTCCTAAAGAAGTAACGGAAGATCCATTACATACATTTGAATTTGCTGACGGCAAAAAAGTGAGGATTGTATATGAAGAAATTCAAGATGCCATGAGTATTTGTATGGTAGGCAAGATTGTGAAGATTACCTGTATTGAAGAAATTTCAGTGACAGAATGAAAAGCCTGCTACTGTGCTTTTGCCTCATAATTTCGCTCTGCTCCTGCGACAGAAATGAACCTTGCGAAGATATTCCTTCCTGCATAAGCAGACTTATAAGGGAGCAAAACCTTCCATTGGAAATCTGGCGTTATACCTATGATGGCGAGTTGGTTTATCTTACCAGGGCGGATTGCTGCGATCAATACGATCAGCTTTATTTATCAGACTGTACGTTGCTGTGTGCACCCAGTGGTGGCATCACCGGCAAAGGTGATGGCAAGTGTCCGGATTTTAATGAAAAGGCTGGCGAAGGAAAGCTGATCTGGAAAAAAGAATAAATCTTTAAAATGAGTCGGAAGCACCTCCGCCACCGAAACTGCCTCCACCACCGGCTTCTTTTACTTCGATCATCTCCTGCTGATTGCCGCCCATGGTTTGTGAAATCAGGAATCCTTCCACATTAAGATTTGCCCATTTTGATGACATCAGATTTTCACGGGTAAATCCATTTCGGACTACTTTAAGATAATGGGTCAACAAGATCGCTGTGAGGATTAATAAAGTTCCGGCTGCCGTAAGGGTAATTTCAGCATGGCCTGGAATGTAATAGTATTTAAACGTAAAAACTGAAAATGCCAGCGCAACGAGACTCACGCGCAACAGCACGGCATCTTTATTCCTAATACCAAACCATATATAAGCAACCGGTATTGCCACGGTTAAAAAATAAAACAGAAAAGCAAATGGAATGTCCCCTCCGTCTTCAAGACTGAGTTCCATCAATTGCACACTCAGTTCGCGCACCACAAGATAGTTTCCGCTGGCATAGATAATCAGCAGACTGATACTCTCAAGCACAAGAAAATTATAATACCAGGCGTTCAATTCATCTTTCCTGCTATAGCGTTTCACTGTAAAATAGATGACTGTAAAACCAATCATGAAAACAAATGGAATGATCTGCTTGAAAAGGCCCCCAGCCTCAAAGCATTGATAAAATATAAACCCCGCAAGCGAAATCACAGCGGCCAGTGTGGTAACTAAATCCAGATAGCGGATGGCCGCAAAGGAAAACACCAGCAGGCTGACAATCAATATCAAGCCCGGGTTTTCCATATCATTGAAAGCCGCAATACCACCAATGGTGAAACCACACGCGTGGTACATCAACGCTTCGGTAACACCTGACTTATAATGATTATTGGCAATGAAAATTTTCTCGAGCAATACAAACGAACCCACTCCATACAAAATGCACGCAATGGATATTGTACTTATCCCTGCGTCCACAAAGAATAAAAAAAACAATCCGGTAACTCCAGATAAAGCAAGCAGGGTTGCCAGCAGTAACAATATGCGGATGATCCAGTTGGGGTGATAGAGAGGCGTGCTGTACACCTCTTCAATTTTTTTTAGCTGTTCGTCATGGATAAATGCACGTTTAGCCCATTGCTTCGCCTCCTTGATAACGGAGAGATTATAAATCCATTGGTGGTTGAATGCGCTTTTCATGCCTGTCTGAAAAAGTTTTTATAGCGAATAATAAACCAGACAAATCCACCGCAAGAGAGGATGGAATAATAAAACCATAAAAAGTACACTTTATCAAAAACAAAATCAGCCAGCCAGTAGGTGGTGGCGATGTACCCCGCGATGAAAGCATACAGCAAAACCAGGAATGACTTGTTACTTCTTGCCTGATGCCAGGCAAAAAAACAACCCGCATAGATCAGTAAAATATAAACGCCATACATATACTCTTCAATAAAAAGTCCTGCTACGGATCCTGCAAAGTAGATGAGCATACAGAAATTCAAATAGGTGAATGTGAAATGTTTCTTGATTTGTCGTTTATCCAGCAGCATTGAAATCGCACCGAGGGAAATTGAAAATACAATGGCCGTGCGATGAAGATAAGAATCAGAAAAGAACTCACCGCTATACCATTTCTGTGGCGAGATGGTGATACTCCAGAAAGAAGCCAATGCAGTAATTGCCAGTGACAGCACCCCGATATGATCAAACCGGTAGGCCGCATAAAAAAAGAACAGTGTAGTGATGAGCGTATTCCAGCCGAGCGTATTATCTAGTAAACCATATTGAAGTTGCAGATACCCCTGAATGGAAACAAACAGCAGGCACCCGAGCAACACGATATAATCGTAATACGGTGTGGGGGATTTAACAGCGGTGCTGGTGTATGTCGGGTGCATGACTAATCGCATACCAGAAGCAAACGATCATGATTAGCGTAAGAATGGTAATACTCACGATGTGTCCGATGTCACCAATGTTCTGATAAATGAGCAACCCTGCCCCGGTGGTAAATAACATCACACCTAAGTAGAGTAATGTACGGAGCTCATAAAAAACGGAAACCAGCTTGTGCGAAACGATCGCATCAATTTTTTCAAATTGTGAATCGTTGATTAGTTCCTTTTCAAGAAGCTCTCTAAGATTGGGTTTCATTTAATTCTTACGATGCGGTTGAAGCCTGAAAAACAGACCGGTTGCAATATCGAAAAAAATCATACGTTTTGCAGAATTCACATGATGCAACCTGACGCTCTCATCTGGCTTGCCAGAAAAGTTGCTCCAGTAACTCGAAGGCAATAAAGATTTGATGCAACACATCGTAAAGGCTGAAACAGAAATTGCACAGGTACAAATTGATTTATGGAAGGAAGAGCAAATCAAAAAGCTAAGAAATAACACTTATAATGAAAACAGGATCTGTGTCTGGTATTTGCGAAAGGACCCTTATAGCCGCATGGTGCTCTATTGGTAGTAGAGGTAAACAATATGAAAAAGGTGTAGGAAATCTGTGTCCGCACTTTAGTACGGGAATGGTCTGCTGTATTAGGTACAGGGATATATTCAGGTGTAATTCAATTGTATGATGTTCCTATATCACCAATTCAATCAGGTAGTTATCATTATCTCGAATAAATCCAGCGTAATCCATGCCAATTATGATTTGCTCTACAGAATATTCTTTATCAAGTGTCTTATTAACAAGGCTGTGTATCTCGATAATAGGAATATGATTGCCATCACTCAACCGAAAGAGCATACTCAAACTATTACAAAGTTCCATGTCGGTAAATTATGTAAAGAGTTGTAGACAATTATAGTGCTTAGATCAAACTTAACACAAAAAAACGCCTGACTGTAAATTACAATCAGGCGTTTTATCAATGAATAAATTTCTATTTACCCTTGGGCATGTACATGTAATCCACCGTAAGGTTGAGCATGGCTTTTACGCCTGTTATAAATCCTTGTTCATCAATCATAAAATCAGGAGTATGATGAGAGGCAACCGTGGCTGGATTCTGATCGGGGGACATTCCTCCAACAAAGAAAAATAAGCCTGGCACTTTCTTTTGATAAAACGCAAAATCTTCTGCGCCCGTGATGGCATTGATCACTTTCGTGTTTGAGGCACCTGACGCCTTTTGCAGACTGGGTACCATTTTTTGTGTGAGGGCAGGATCATTATACGTGACTGGAGTTTCCCTGGTGATTTTTACCTCTGCCGTTGCTCCCGCACTTTCAGCAATCTTCGTTGCTGTTAAAATAATTTTGTCGTGAATCTTTTGTTGCATCGCAGTATCCAGTGTGCGAATGGTTCCTGCAAGGAATGCTTCTTCAGGAATGATGTTTTCACGAATACCTCCCTGCATTCTGCCAACGGTAATTACAGCTGCCTCTTTTGTTAACTCTGTCTGGCGACTGATGATGGTTTGAAGTCCGTTGATAATCTGGGCTGAAACCACAATCGGATCAACACTGTTCCATGGCGCAGATCCATGCGCCTGTCTGCCTTTCACTCGGATGCTGAAACGATCTGATGCAGCAAGTAAACCGCCCGGACGATAAGTAAGCTGACCCACGGGAGTATTCGAACTGATATGCAATCCAAAAATGGCATCCACTTTCGGGTTTTCCAACACTCCTTCCTTCACCATTAAATCTGCGCCACCTTCTTCACCATCAGGCGCTCCTTCTTCCGCTGGTTGAAAAATGAATTTGACTGTGCCTTTCAGTTCACTTTTATTTTTTGAAAGTATTTCTGCAACACCCATCAACATCGCCACGTGAGTGTCATGTCCGCAGGCATGCATAACTCCGGTTTCCTGTGCGTTGAATGTGGTTTTTACTTTTGATGCGAAAGGCAAACTATTACGCTCTGTCACTGGCAGTGCATCCATATCAGCACGTAAGGCGATTACCGGTCCGGGCTTTCCGGTTTCCAGCAATCCAACCACACCGGTTACTGCTACACCGGTTTGCACTTTCAATCCCAGTGATTTTAAATGCTCAGCGATATAGGCAGCGGTTTTTGTTTCACGATTGGAAAGTTCCGGGTTTTGATGCAGGTGCCTGCGCCATTCAATGACTTTGGCGTCAATGTCTTTTGCCTGCTGATCAAGTTTTGTTTGAAGTTTCAGATTTACCTGGGCGAAGCTTTGCTGCGCAGTGATCATGAGAATTAAGAGAATAAATTTTTTCATAGTGTCTTGTGGGCTATTTTTATCAGTAAGTGAGAAGGTGATGATTAGAGGATGAAGAAAATAAGTTATTCTAAGTGTTGCTTGATCTTTTCGGTCTGTGAGGACACAGACCGAGGCTAAGGCTTTATTGATTTACTGTTCATTTCCATATAATCGATCGTCAGATTTACCAGTGCCTTCACTCCGGTGAGAAGTGATTTTTCATCGATCATAAAATCTGCCGTGTGGTGCGTGGGCTGTACTTTCAAATTCATATCGGCAGGATATGCTCCCAGAAAAAAGAAAAAGCCAGGCACCTTGCGCTGGTAGAAAGAAAAATCTTCGGCCATCGTCACGGGTTGTGTGATCACTACATTTTCTTTGCCTGCAGCACGAATTAAACTCGGAACCATTCTGTCAGTAAGAGCAGGATCATTCACGGTTGCAGGATACATGATTTGAATATTTACTTCCGCTTTCGCGCCAGCACTTTCCGCTATCCGCTCTGCGGTGAGTTTGATTTTTTCATGCACTTTCTTTTGCATGTCATCATCAAAGGTGCGGATAGTTCCTTCGAGCAACACCGTTTCCGGGATGATGTTTCTGCGGATACCACCATGCATGCTGCCGATGGTGATTACCGCACCTGCTTTGGTTAGTTCGGTTTGTCTGCTCACAATCGTCTGCAAGCCCTGAATGATTTGAGAAGAGACAACAATCGGATCAACACTATCCCAGGGAGTGGCACCATGTGCACCTTGTCCTTTTACTTTTATATCAACGCCATCCACCGCAGCCATCAATCCACCAGCGCGATATGCAAACTGGCCTGAGGGTAACAACGACTGAATATGCAATCCGAAAATCGCTTCCACTTTTGGGTTTTCAAGAACACCTTCTTTCACCATCAACTCTGCGCCAGCCGGGCCTTCACCTGCCGCTACTCCTTCTTCAGCGGGTTGAAAGATAAATTTCACCGTGCCTTTTAATTCACTTTTGTTTTTTGTGAGGATTTCTGCTACGGCCAGTAATATCGACATGTGTCCATCATGACCACAGGCATGCATCACTCCGGTTTCCTGGCCACCAAACTGTACTTTCACAGATGATGCAAACGGTAAAGCGTTTCTCTCCGTAACCGGTAGCGCATCAATATCAGAACGAAGTGCTACTACCGGGCCGGGTTTGCCTCCTTTTAATATCGCTACCACTCCGGTTTTTGCTACCGGATATTGTACTTCAAGCCCCAGGCTTTTCAAATGCTCCGCTATTTTTTCGCCCGTCTTGAATTCGCGGTTTGAGAGTTCCGGATTTTGGTGGAAGTACCTCCTCCATTCAATGATCTTCGGTTCAAGTTCTCTGGCCTGTTGTTCAACTTTAGCATTCAGTTTAGAATTTGTTTGAGCAAAGCCATTGAAGGCAATGGCAGCAAAGATCAATAGGATTGATTTTTTCATTTTCAATTTGGTTGATGGCAATGTATCAGTTGAAGGGCGTTTACACTTCCGGTTTTATTTTGTCAGCGCCAAATATACATATTTGGTAATCTGAATATCCTGTATCGCTACACCGGTTAAATCGGCAATGGTGATTTGCTGATCATTGCTCCTGCGTAAATTTTTATTTGCAATCACCTCACCCAGCTCGATGACCTTTGATGAGTCTGATATTTCATTTCTCACCGCATACCCGATATCGCCATGATCAATACACTGTTCTTTGCTGTCGGCCACAATGATATCCGCTTTCGAAAATAGCATCGGATCAATTTCCTGTTTCCCCTCTGCATCGGCACCCATAGCCGTGATGTGCGTGCCCGGCAGAATATGCGCAGACATCAGCAATGCCCTTCTCGAAGGTGTTGTAGTGACAATCAGGTTGCAACGACTTGTCAGGTACCGGATATCTGTTGTAGTGGTTATGGAAAATTCTTTTAATGATGGTTCACTTTTATAAGCTGCCAGTTTCTCTTCGGTGCGGCCCCATACAATTACCTCACGACACGTAGTTACTGGTTTTAAATATTCCAGCTGCAATCTTGCCTGCACACCGGTTCCCACAATACCTATACATGATATTGTTGATGGAGCCAGGTACCTGGCCGCTACCGCTCCTGCTGCTGCAGTTCTTATGTCCGTGAGATACCCTTCATCCAGCAAGATGGAAAGTGGTTCACCGGTCTTCTGACTGAAGAGCAACATCATTCCGTTGCCCGTATTCAATCCCATGGCAGGATTATTATAAAAACCAGATGCGATCTTGATGACATAATAATCATCGCCTTCAATGTATCCATATTTGATATGAACATCCCCGGGAGGATGCTTGAACCCCAGATAACCAACGGGAGGAACAACTACTTTTTTCTGTGAATACATGACAAATCCTTCTTCGATCGCCCGGATGAGATCATCAGCAGAATTTTGCTGAATGACGTTCCTTATTTCCGATAGTGTTATGATTTTTGGCATCTATTCACAAATTATGCGTTTAAGAACGGCTTCACTTACATTGCCTCCGCAAATAACCACTACCACCTTTTTCCCTTTGTAACGGTCCTTGTTTTTCAGGAGAGCAGCTACGGCCACTCCGGCTGAACCCTCAATAATCAGATGATGATGCTTCATAACGAGTTTCATGGACTCAACTATTTCTTCTTCACTTACCGTGATGTAATTGTCAACATATTGCTGACATACCTCAAAGGTGATTGACCCTGCTTCAATTCCACCAGCTGTAGCATCAGATAGTGTTGGTTTCTCTGCTACTTCAATGATCTTTCCTGCCTTGATGCACTCATACATGACGGGAGCATTTTCAGGAAGGCAAGCCACTACTTCTATTTTCGGATTAACGGCTTTTAAATAGGATGCGATTCCTGCGATCAAACCGCCTCCGCCAACAGAAATAAACACAGCATCCAGATCAGGAAGCTGGCGATACAACTCAACTCCAATACTTCCCTGGCCAGCCATCACTTCTTCATCATTGTATGGCGATATGTAAACCTGATTATTTGCATCAGAAAGCTTGCGAACATATTGTTCTGTTTCCTCACAGTTGGTCCCATAGAATTCTACGGGCACTCCCCTCATTCTGATCGCTTCAACTTTGGCAGGCGATGCATTCTCCGGCAGATAAATAGTGCCTTCTTTCTTTACCACCGCCAGTGCGTTGGCAACACCAAGCCCATGATTACCTGTTGATGCGGTTACAATTTTTGCATCTGAATCCTGCATGGACAATACTTTGTTCAACGCGCCCCTTGCCTTGAATGATCCCGTGATCTGGATATTCTCCAGCTTCAGATACACCTCGCTGCCTGTCACGCTGGTAAGTGCGTATGAATATTCCAGTGGGGTCTCTCTTAAATAAGGACGTATTCTTTTTTCGGCTTCAATGATTTTCTCTTTTATATCCATTTGCGTTAATTATTTCTTAGCGGCAAACATATAATCTACCGTTAAATTCAACATGGCTCTTACTCCGGTCACAAATGATTTTTCGTCCATCATAAAATCAGCCGTATGGTGCACGGGTGGATTGGCCAGCTTCATATCAGCAGGATAGGCTCCAAGAAAAAAGAAAAGCCCTGGCACTTTTTCCTGAAAGAAAGAAAAGTCTTCGGCCAGTGTAGTAGGTGCAACAATGACTGCGTTACTGATGCCCACTGTGCGCTGCAGGGTTGGCGACATCATCGCGGTGAGTTCAGGATCATTGTAGGTGACAGGCGATCCTATTCCAATTTCAACTACCGCTCTTGCTCCTGCACTCTCAGCTATTTTCTCTGCCGTAAGTTTAATTTTTTCATGAAGGGTTTTCTGCATCGCTGGATCAAAACTGCGTATAGTGCCTCGCAATTCTGCTACTTCTGGAATAATGTTGCCACGATTTCCAGCATGAAAACTTCCTATCGTAATAACGGCCGGTGCTTTGGTGAGATCGGTCTGGCGGCTCACAATAGTTTGCAACCCGTTCATAATCTGGCTACCTGTCATGATGGGGTCTTTGCTGTCCCACGGTGTTGCTCCATGAGCACCCCGACCGGTTATCGTTATCTTCAAGTCATCCACGGCAGCCATGATTCCTTCCGGGCGATATCCTAACTGGCCACTCGGCAATAGTGATAACATGTGCAATCCAAAAATCACATCCACTTTTGGATTTTCAAGAACGCCTTCTTTTATCATTAAAAAAGCCCCGCCTTCTTCATCTTCAGGCGGGCCTTCTTCTGCAGGTTGAAACAAAAATTTCACGGTGCCTTTCAGTTCACTTTTATTTCTGGCGAGAATCCCGGCAACTCCCATCATAATGGCCATGTGCGCATCATGACCACAAGCATGCATCACACCCGTTTCCTGTCCGTTGAAAATTGCTTTCTCTCTTGATGCAAAAGCAAGGCTGTTGCGCTCTGTTACCGGCAACGCATCCATATCGGCACGTAAGGCAATAACAGGACCTGGCTTTCCTCCTTCCAGAATACCCACTACACCAGTTTTTGCAACCGGGTATAGAACCTTCATGCCTAATGACTTCAGATGTCCGGCTATCTGGGCTCCCGTTTTAAATTCACGATTACCCAACTCAGGATTCTGATGGAAATTTCTCCGCCATTCAATTACCCGGGGTTCGATTTCCTTTGCCTGCTGATCGAGCTTAGCCTGCAGCTTTGGGTTTACTTGCGCAAGCACAGATAGTGGCAGAAAGAGAAGGAAAATAAACTGATAAATTTTCTTCATAGGTTTGAGTAATTTAAATCAAGTTAGAGAAAAGGAATTCGCTTAAACAAGGGAAATTATGGAGTGGGTAAAAATCTTTCCCTCATACGAAATTGCACTTGAGAAACTTCAGGAGAATAAACCTCAGTTGCTGGTCGTTCATGGAAAAAGAATCTGCCTGGTGAAGCGGGAAAATCATTTCTATGCCGTTAGCGACAAGTGCACCCACAATGGTGAATCACTCAGCAAAGGTGTTGTAAATTTTGCTGGCGAAGTGGTGTGCCCGTGGCACGGACATCAGTTCAGCATCAAGACCGGACGTGAATATCAGGAACGATCTGTTGATTTAGTTACCTTTCCGACTCGTGAAGAAGTAGACGGGTTGTATATTGGACTTTGATTTACGTGGCAATAGGTAAGGTATTTTTTCGTTTCTACTTCAAATTGAAAATTTTGAAAATCAAGGCTTTCGTCTTTTTACTTTTTATAGTCTCCTGCTCATTCGCTCAACCTGTGACAGAAAAAACTGCCGTGCTGAACAGGCTCAATTATCTTGATGTGGTGCCTGCAGGGTTATTAAGTAAACGGTCACTGGTTTTGTATGATGAATCAATCACATTAAAAGAACTTGAAGAAACCCAAAAAGTATTTCAACAAACCGGTATCGATGCAGTTGCCTATGTAATAACCGATAACGTGCTGGCGGGACCAGATCCATTGAGGGCGTTTACAAGCTACCTTACCAATCGTGGTGTTGACTTCCTGATATTCTTTCAAAAAGAAAAAGACTATTCGCTCACCTTCGTTCGATTCAACAATACCCGCGATCTTGTTGATGTTTCCGCTCCCGCATGGAAGCAAACGCATAGCTCTCTCGCAGAAATGCTGCAGATTACATTCCGTATGGCAATCACTAATCAGAAGAAACAAAATCTCCTCATAAATGATTATCCTGAAACAGGAGTGGCCCTGAAATATTTTATAGGAAGACGCAACGAGACTTTTACTTCAGATGTCGTGTCCTTTAAAATAGCCGTGCCAAGATGGGGTGATGAAAAAGCCGATGCCGAACTCGAGCAAATACTGAAAGAACATTTCCCTGTGAAATATGAACTGGTAGATCCAAAAATCGAGGAACGTGAATTAGGTAACAGGGGTTTTAGAACAGTTTTACGTTTTGTACATACGCGTGGAATTGTGGCAAAAACAATACTGGATTATGATCTCACCCAAATCGCCAATTCACTCAGCACGGTGTATTATGTAAACGGAGAAGCGGATGTGAAAACGATCCCTGCCAGTCAAACCATTTATAAATTTTATATCAAACATATTGAATACGGAAACATTTTCATGGGCAAAGGCTGGGATGCTGATATCACCTGGCAGGATGCATTGAAAAACCACTTACAGGCAATGCGTGAAGCGCTGAAGTTTTAAAAATTACTTCTCTTCTCCTGCTTATAAACAGGGCAGCAAAGATCAACTAATGCCAGCCAGACAAATCCGTTGCCATGAAACCCTGAGAAGCAAGACCATTCTCCCCATCCAAAAAGTATCTTAAATGGCAACGCAATCAGTGCGACAACTCCGGCAAATAAAGCCGCCACAACACCAATCATGGCGCCAAATAGTCCGGCAACAACACCAATGGCTATTCCGCCAAGTGCAATCCACAATGGAAAAGTCAAGATTAAAATGAGGATTACCAATACGGTTGTACCTGTGGAAGAGCTTCGTGCTGCCATAGTAATTGCTTTTCAAATCTGAAATGCAAAAACTGTTCAGATTTTCTCTGCATTGGAAATTCTACAGAATTCGAAGAATCGAGGATTTTTGCTGTTCACGAATGTATAAATATGAACAGGTCGGTTTACAAAAATGAACACTAGGTACGCTTGCGGTAATTCCAGATGGCAAGACTATTCAACACCAGGCCAAAGAGTAAGATTTTGAAAAGATGATAGCGGATGTCAAATAATGTACTGCCCTTGAGCACCACCATGCGCATGACTTCAATAAAATAAGATACAGGATTGAACTTAGTAAGAATCTGTGCCCACACGGGCATGCTGTCGATGGAAGTGAATAAACCGCCCAGCAAAATAAAAATCATCAACAGGAAAAAAGATAACAGTATAGCTTGTTGCTGAGTTGATGCGAATGTTGAAATCAGTAATCCCATTCCCTGAACTGATATGAGATATAAAGCCGCAAAGACATAAATCGTAAACAAGCTACCAACCGGAACAATGCCATACACAATCCAGGAAATAAATAGTCCTATGGTTAGTACCACCAGCCCAAGAATCCAGAAGGGAATAAGTTTTCCAAGAATAAATTGATATTTCCTGATGGGTGTTACATTGATTTGCTCCAGTGTACCCGTCTCCTTCTCATTGACAATATTTAACGCTGAAAGAAATGCTCCTACTATAGTAACCAGCAGCACGAGGATGCCAGGCACCATAAATACCTGATAATTCATCAGGGGATTATACCAGTTAGCTGATGCTATGGAAATAACCGGTTGAAGATTTTGTCTTGGAAGTTGTATCCATTCCAGCTGCAGTTCTCGGTTGAAGTCCTGAATGATACTTCGCAGGTAAGCTCCGCCCAGATTTGCCTTTACTCCATTCACTGCGTTGATGGCAATAAATAATGTGGATGTGTTTTCGCGGATCAGGGATTTTTCGAAGGTGGCCGGTATTTGAAGAATCAAATCGGCCTTATTGTTCTCAACATTTTGTAACGCCTTGTCATAGGAATCGGTAAAGTCAATCAATGTGAAGTATTCAGTGGCGGTAATTTTAGTTATCAGTCTTTGTGAAGCCGGTGAGCGATCGTAATCCACTACGCAGATATTTACGTTTTTAACTTCGTAGTTCATTGCCAGCGGCAGAATCAGTAACTGTATGACTGGAAGAATGAATAATATCCTCAGAATAGTCGGGTTGCGAAACACCTGCCGAAACTCCTTTTCCAGTAAAAACAGCAACGCTTTCATTCCAGTCGTGTTTTAAATTTCTTAATACTCACAGCCAGAAAGAATACCGTCATACCAAACAAGATCAGTGTTTCTTTCCAGACGTATTCAAATCCCAGTCCTTTGATCATAACGTTGATAACGGTGCTATAAAACCATTTGGCAGGAACGACATTCGAAACAAAGCGAAGTAATACAGGCATGTTTTCAATGGGGAATATAAACCCGCTTAGCATAGTTGTTGGCAAGAAGAGCCCCAGTAAAGAAATCAGCATGGCTACCTGTTGTGAATTGGAGATAGAAGAAATAAACAAGCCCAGGGCAAGCGATGCAATCGTGAACAACATGCACTCAAGGGTTAACAAAACAAGACTGCCCTGTATAGGCACATCCAGTACAAAAACACTCAGCAATAATATGCTTGCAATGTTTGCCACCGACAACAGAAAGTATGGAACCATTTTAGCAAACACCATCAGCATGGGAACGATGGGCGAAACCAGGATCACTTCCATGGTGCCTCTTTCCTTTTCACGCACAATGGAAATGGATGTCATCATGGCACATACCAGCATCAGCACCATGGCCATTACACCTGGCACAAAGTTGTAAGAGCCTTTCAATTGAGGATTATATAACATCCGCATTTCTGTATTGATACGCAGCGGAATTTCAGCAGCGTTTCGCAAGCCCGACTGATAATCCATGATGACGGCCGTGGCATAGTTGATCAGCGTGTTGGAGGTATTGGGATCACTGGCATCACCAATCAACTGAATCATTGCTGTGTTCGTGTGTAACAACTCTTGTTCAAAGTCAGGAGGAAACACAACCACCAGTTTAACCTTTCCCGACTTGAAGGTTGACTCAAGATCTTCATTAGATGGAACATTCTCCATTATATCAAAATACCGGCTTGCCTCCAGTTGATCAATAATGGCCCGTGTTGAATTGTCCTTCGAGTTGTCAAGGACAGCAATACGGGAATTCTTAACTTCATTCGTGAGTGCAAAACCAAAGATGAGAATCAGCGTGATTGGCAAGCCAAGGAGAATAAAGAAGGTCTGCCTGTCGCGTAACAGGTGGAAGAATTCTTTCTTTACGAAAAACAGAAATTGCTTCATAGTTATTCAGTAGGCAATAAAGGCAATAGGCAATAGGCAATTGGTTGCCCAATGGATTATGCTTTCTATTATCTGTTTCTACTTTCATTTTATTCATTCTTGCAACACGAGGCGGAAAAATTGTCAATTGTCAATTGCTTATTGTCAAGTCCTCAATCATCTCCCCGCTTTGCTTTTCTTGCCAGTTGTAAAAACACTTCGCCCATATCTTTTGCAGAAAATTTATTTTTCAATTCTTCCGGTGCACCCAATGCTTCAATTTGTCCATCCACCATAATAGAAACCCGGTTACAATATTCAGCTTCATCCATGTAATGGGTGGTGACAAAAACTGTTGTGCCCCTATTGGCCGCTTCAAAAATCATGGTCCAGAATTCTCTTCGTGTAATAGGATCCACACCGCCTGTAGGTTCATCGAGAAATACAATCTTCGGATCGTGAATCATGGCTACAGAAAACGCCAGCTTCTGCTTCCAGCCCAAGGGCAGTGATTTTACAAGCGTGTTGATTTTTTCTTCCAGCTTTAGCGATGCTTACCAGATGATCGGTTTTTGTTTTGATGGCGGAATTATCCAAACCATAGATGCCTCCATAGAAGCGGATGTTTTCGCGTATCGTCAGGTCTTCATACAATGAGAACTTCTGACTCATGTAACCGATGTTCTGTTTGATCTTATCGGCATTTTTATAAAGATCATAATCCGCTACCATGGCTTCCCCACTTGTTGGCATGGATAGTCCACACAACATGCGCATGGCTGTTGTTTTGCCGGCACCATTGGCTCCGAGAAATCCGAAGATCTCACCCTGCTCAACATCAAACGTGATGTTATCCACTGCGGTGAATGATCCAAATCGTTTGGTCAGATTTTGAACAGAGATAGCTTTCATGATTTTTTGTGTTGCACCATCAGTTCCATAAAACAATCTTCAATTCCGGCATGTATCTTTTCAAATCTCACAGAAGTATGTCCAAGTTGATTTAATCTTTCTTCTATAAGCTTCACATTTTCTTCACCTTCTTTAAAAGTCACATGATGCACTTGCCCAAAAGGATAGCAGGAGTTGACCTCTTTTTGTGCGTTCAGATCGGTTAATAATTTGTACATGTTTCCTGCACGGACCGACCATAATACATGATGGAACTTTCTGGTTATCCCTTCCGGGGAGTCAATGTCAAGAATTCGTCCATCCTGAATCAACGCTACGCGATCACACAAACTTGCTTCGTCCATGTAAGGCGTGGATACCAGGATGGTTATTTTTTGTTGTTGCAGATTATGAAGCAGGTCCCAGAATTCCCTGCGTGAAACGGCATCAACACCGGTGGTGGGTTCATCAAGAAAAAGTACAGACGGTTTATGAATGAGTGCGCAACTGAGAGCAAGCTTTTGTTTCATCCCACCAGAAAGTGCGCCTGCCTTCCGTGTTTTGAACTTTTCAATTTGAACGTAAATGTCTTTTACCAAATCATAGTTCTCTTCAATGGATGTATTGAACAAGGTGGCGAAGAAGGAAAGGTTTTCTTCTACCGTTAAATCCTGATACAAGGAGAACCGGCCCGGCATGTAGCCAACACGCTTTCGGATTTCTTTAAAATCTTTGACCACATCATAACCATCAACTGTTGCAGAACCACTATCGGCAAGCATCAGTGTGGTGAGAATTCTGAAACAACGTTGTCTTCCCCGCTCCATCGGGACCAATCAATCCAAATAATTCACCCTGTTCAACTTCAAAAGAAATATCATGCAAAGCCGTCACAGTCGATTTCCCAACGGTGAAAGTCTTTTTGATATTTTTTATTTCTACAGCTTCTCATTAATGTGGCAGTTGCACTAGCAGTGGATGATTTGAGCAATGACTGTCAATTGCAATTGTCCATTATCAACTTAAAATTTCACCTCCCCATACATCCCCAATTTCAAATACCCATCATTCTTGACATTAATCTTCACGGCATACACCAGGTTGGCACGTTCATCTTTTGTTTGAATTGTTTTTGGTGTAAACTCTGCTTTATCAGAAACCCAGGTGATCGTGCCGGTGTATTCTTTATATCCATCATCGGGTGCATCGACCAATACTTTTACGGATTGCCCCAACTTGATTTGTGATAACTGACTGCCGGAAATATAGGCTCTCAAAATAACGCTGCTTAAATCTGCAATTTTATATAGTGCTTTGCCGGGTGCTGTCATTTCATTTTGCATGGCATATTTTGTAAGCACAGTGCCGTCTACCGGATTGATAATGTTACACTTCTTCAACTGATCCTCTACCATCGCCAGCTGCGCATTGATGGCATTGGCTTGTTGAGTTAACGTGGAGGTGGTAGTGTTCAGGCTACTTTGTTGTGCGGCCAGCCGGGATTCAAGCACAGCAATTTTTGTATTAATATCATCCAGTTGTTTCTGACTGGCCACTTCTCCCTTCACGAGATTTTCAATTCTGTTTTTTTCAACACGTGCGTTTTCTATTTCCTTTTTCGTGGCTTCCATCTGGGTTTTGATATCGGGCTTTCCTGCCAGCACTGCCTTTTGATTTTCACGCAACTGAAGTCTGGTCAGATAAAGTTGTGTGCTGTCTATGGCGCCAATCTTCTGTCCGGTCTGCAGCACCTGGCCTTCTTCCAGATTAAAGGCTAATAATTTTCCTGCTGCTTCGGATGATACTATGATTTCCGTGGCTTCGAATGTTCCGGTTGCGTCAAACATATTGTTCTTGTTGTTGCATGAAAAAATGAACATGGCAACCAACAGGTAAAAGGGATATGATTTCATAAGGATGAATTTCAGTGGGTTCGTTAATTTCCAGAAGTTGTTTTGTAAGTATACACGCTCAATAACAGTTGTGCTTCGTGCAAGGCCTGATTGCTTCGGGCTTCTGTCTCTCCATTGGTAGCGAGAAGTAAATCATTCATGGTGCACATTCCATTTTGATACTTTTGTTCGTACGCCTTCCTGATGGCTGATTTCAATGCAACAATTTCCTGGTCTTTGGCAACAATGGTTCGTTGCTTTTCTATCTCGCTGCTTTGCTGGGTCATCTGAAGTCTGGTGTTAAACAGAAAGGTTTCCTGTTGATTGTTAATCCTGTCCAAACTGATTTTACTTAACTCACGATTGTTGGATGATCTGTATATTCCATTCGTATTCCACGAAACACTCAGTCCGGCAATAGCCAGCGAGTTTATTTTTTCAACTCCGAATGCAACACCGGGTTGAATCAAGACTCCCGCGCCAATCAAACCTACTTTGGGCATATTAGCGACCCTGGTAAAGAGCGTACTGTGCCTCCACATGATTTCGCTGAAACTGATAAAGATTTAGTTCTGGTCGTTTGATGGTAAGGTTATCAAATCCTGAAACCACAATGGGTTTTTCAAGTCTGATGTTTGTGCTTACTGGTTCACCAATCATCATCGCAAGCATATTAATGTATCCTTCACGCGCAAACCGGATTTCCACCACACGTTGCTCCACTTTCAGCAACTCAACTTTTACTTCATCCACATCCGATGAATATGCTATGCCATTTTCTTTCGAAAGTTTTACTGCTTTCAGATTCCGGTTAAGATTATCGGTGAGTACGTTCATTAACTGCATTTGTTCGTCCATCAGAAGAATCCCAAAGAACAACTGGTTTACACGTTCATGAATGCTGTGAAGCGCCACATCAACTTCGGCTCTCTCCGACTCAGCTTGCGTTTTAATTATTTCTTTTTGTGCGTGCGTGGCCCCACCATCCCAGATAGCCTGATTGAGTTGCCCGATGCCGATAAATTGAAATTTATCCTTATCGGATTCAGCACCAGGAATCATGGAAGGAAGTCCTTTGATAATATAACCGGCAATACCCGTTGCACTAAACTGCGGCAGGTAGGATTTACTGGCATTTGAAATATTGTATTCCGTTGATTTATCAATCAAATCGTATTGTTTGATTAACGGATAATTTTGCTTTGCTTTTTCATAGCACGCTTCGATGGTGAGTACTTGTGCGTTTGCCAGTCTGAAACTGATCATGATTAAAAGCACCAGGGTAATTTTGTACATCGTTCGCATGATTATTTTTTTATGGCGTTGATGATGAATTCGCTTACTTCATTTTTCCGGAGTTCTGTCATTTGATAAAACGATTCTTCGTCCACCGACATCATCGTTTGAATGACTGACTTTGCCACAAAAGGGTAAATGCAAAGTGACATGATGTTGATAAGAAGTTGTTTGCCTTCAATCGGTTTGATGATGCCTTCGCTTACTTCCCTGGCAATCTGCTTTTCAAAGGCTTCAATAAATAATCTTGGATTGACACCGAGCTTCATGCCATACTCAATCAACAGTTCTGGTGTCTGGGCTATTTCGGTGATGATAAAGCGGGCAAGGTCAGGATGCTTTGTCAACGTGTTTATTTCATGCTCCACCATCCGCCTGATTTTTTCGAAGAGGGAAATGTTGTCAGCTTCGAAGATCACAAACAGACCTTTGAAGAATTCTTTGAAACGAGTTTCAAAGATGAGGTTAAACATCGTTTGCTTGTCGCGATAGTAATAGTGCAACAATGCCCTGTTGATTCCGGCCTCTTTTGCGATTTCTTCCGTACGGGCAGCGGCAAAGCCCTTCCTGGTAAAAACCTTCATGGCAGCATCTAAAATCAACTCTTCTGTGGTCTTTCCCTTTTCTTCAATCATGATTAACAAAATTGTTAAACAAAGTTGCAAATTCCTGAACTATTGGAAAAGAAAAAGGCTGGAATTTCTTCTAGCCTCCTCAAAAAATTGAAGTCATAGATTCAAAATAGTGGAAGACCTCCCGATCGATGCACGCTCAATAAAAAAAACCCGGAATCTCTTCCGGGTTTAGTTGTCTTACTACTTATGTCTTACGTCTGGCTACTAAAAAGGATATTCCCCCTTCTCAATCACATGATTCGCTACTCTTCTTCTTGCTTCTTTCAAATTGTACGCGTCTATTTTGGTGAAGCGCTTCAAGCCCAACATCATGAAACGCAACTCATCACCTTCCGCGAAAGCGTAGATCGCTTCTTTCGCTGCTGATGCTGCTTTCTCAATGGCATGATGCAGGTAGATGATCGCCATTTCCTTTTCAATCTCACAGGCTTTTTCGCCACGGATGCTGATCATTTTTTCCACGCGCAAAATCGTTGACTCGGCTACGTATCCTTCAATGAGCATATCGGCCAGGTTCATCAATACTTCCTGTTCGTCAGAAAGTTTCATCATGAACTTTTGCACGGCTGCACCGGAAACCATAAGTCCGGCTTTCTTCAGATTGCGTAATGCTTTCTTCTCTTTGGCGAATAGTGCGGTGTCATCGCTCGCTCCAAAATCAGGAATGGCCATCAGTTCTTTTTGAACAGCCATCGCAGGATTCATCAGATCCAATGTTCCTTTCATCGCACGCTTCATCAGCATGTCGATCGTAAGCATACGGTTGATTTCATTGGTGCCTTCGAAAATTCTGTTGATACGCGCATCGCGATAAGCGCGATCCATCGGGCCTTCTGCAGAGTAGCCCATGCCACCATAAATCTGTACGCCTTCATCCACTACATAATCCAGCACTTCTGAACCATGTACTTTTAGAATGGCACATTCAATCGCATATTCTTCGAGTGATTTCAATCGTGCTTTGCCGGGCTCCATGCCTCCGGCCACGAACACATCATACGCATCATCAATGTTTTGTCCTGCGCGATAGTGTGCTGATTCTGATGCAAATACTTTCGTAGTCATTTCAGCAATCTTGTGTTTGATCGCACCGAAGTTGGCAATGGACGTTCCGAACTGCTTGCGCTCTTTCGCGTAATTCACTGCGGTGGATATCGTAGCCTTACATCCGCCCACAGCGCCAGATCCTAATTTAATGCGGCCGATGTTCAACACGTTCACGGCAATCTTGAATCCGTTCTCTCTTTCAGAAAGCATGTTCTCAACAGGCACTTTGCAATCGTTGAAAAATATCTGACGTGTCGATGATCCTTTGATACCCATCTTGCGCTCTTCTTCATTCATGGTGATGCCACCGTAGGTTTTCTCAACAATAAAAGCAGTAAGATTTTTGTCGTTATCAATTTTGGCAAACACAATAAACACATCCGCAAAGCCACCATTGGTGATCCACATTTTCTGACCGTTGATGACGTAGTGTTTTCCATCCGCGCTCAGCGTTGCTTTTGTCTTTCCGCTGTTGGCATCAGAACCTGAATCGGGTTCTGTCAAACAATACGATGCTTTCCACTCGCCAGTCGCCAGTTTGGGAACATATTTTTTCTTTTGTTCTTCAGTGCCATAATATAAAATCGGAAGTGTGCCAATTCCGGTATGTGCGCCATACGCCACAGCAAAAGAATAACTCGCACCCAATGCCTCAGCTACAAGCATGGTCGTGTTGAATGACATTCCAAATCCACCGAGACTTTCAGGAACGGATGTTCCCAATAATCCCAATGCACCAGCCTTATCTAACAAGGAGGGCATCAGCTTTGGATCCTTCATGGAATCAATTTCATCAAGGCGTGGTGATATCTCCTGCTGCAATAAAATCACGACACGTTTGCGCGATCATCTTCTGCTCTTCACTCCACTCTTCCGGAATAAAAATTTCATGTGCTTCTGTTTCACGAATGAGGAACTCGCCTCCTTTGATTGCTTGTTTTGTTGTTACCTCTGTTGCCATTTTTTCTTTCTAATTAAAGTTTGATCATCTATTTAAGAAGTAGGCAGTGGGCAGATAGCAGTAGGCAGTCGTTGGTTACTGCCTACTGGAGACTGCCTACTGCCAACTATTAATTCAATAGTTCATAAATCCCCGCCACGCCCTGTCCTCCACCAACGCACGCTGTCACCATACCATATTTTTTATTTTGTCTGCGGAGTTCATTGAATAACTGTACGGATAAACGCGCACCGGATGAACCGAGCGGGTGACCGACTGCAATCGCTCCTCCGTTTACATTTAATTTTTTGCGATCGATGCCCAGCTCTTTTACTACCGCTAATGATTGTGCTGCAAATGCTTCATTTAATTCGATCAAATCGATGTCGTCTAAGTTTCAGACCGGCATTCTTCAATGCTTTAGGAATGGCTGCTACCGGACCAATGCCCATGATGCGTGGATCAACACCCGCAGTTGCATAACTTACCATGCGTGCGATGGGTTTTAGATTTAATTGCTTCACCATGCGTTCACTCATCACGGCAACGAAGGCTGCACCATCGGAAGTTTGTGAAGAGTTACCTGCCGTAACAGTTCCGCCAACAGCAAATACCGGTTTCAATTTTGAAAGACCTTCCACCGTAGTATCGGTGCGAATGCCTTCATCGGTTGCCACCACAAACTCACGTGTTTTCTTTTTCATGTTCTCATCGACATACATTTCTTTCACGGTGATGGGAACGACTTCATCTTTGAATTTTCCTTCCTTCCACGCAGCGGCTGCTTTCATGTGCGATTCATATGAAAACTGATCTTGCTCTTCGCGTGTGATTTTAAATTGCTTCGAAACTTCTTCCGCTGTCAAGCCCATGCTGGTATAATACGTAGGATTATTCTTTTGCAATTTCATAATTCAACGCAGTTCTGAAATCCCATCACCGGAACCAGCGACATCGACTCGGTTCCGCCTGCAATAATGATATCGGCCTGACCGGCCTGTATGCGTTGACTTGCAATCGCGATGGTCTCAACACCTGATCCGCAATAGCGGTTCACAATCATACCCGGTGTATCGATGCCCAGGGCCAGCAATGAAATCATGCGACCCATCTGCATGCCTTGCTCTGCTTCAGGCACAGCATTACCTACGATCAGATCATCCACCATTTTATTTTCCAGACCCGGAATTGATTTCACCAGGTGTTTGATCACCTCGGCAGCAAGATCATCGGGGCGTGTAAAACGAAAGCCTCCCTTTTTTGCTTTTCCAACTCCTGTGCGGAAACCGGCTACTATGTATGCGTCCATGTTTGTTGTGTTTATTTTTTAACTAAAAAAGTAGGCATTAGGCAGACTGCAGTGGGCAGTCGGATTACTCCTTAATTTCATTTTCGAGTATCTGTTTTTCTTTTGGTAAAAATTTCTCAGGATTTTCAATCATTGAGTTTAGCATTCGTCCCACCTCCTCTACGTCTTGTTCTAATGTTTGTTGCTCTTCATAGGTGAGGTAGTTACAGGCCAAAGCAAACTCCAACCAAACTATTGTCTCACTATTCTCTCCATCAGCATCTGATAATTTATTAACAAAGTAGCCTTGATACTTTCTTTTTCTATAAGCTTCAGCAATACATGAACAAACAGACCGTGATGATCTTCTCATCTGATCGACCATTGAATACGTTTCCTCTTTCGGAAATTTCTTCGTGATCTGAAAAATCTTCATGGCTACGGCAAATGCCTTCTGATAAACAATCAAATCCCTATGTCCCTTTGACTTACTCATTTCATTAATGTACTATCTGCCTTTTTATGCATCAACTTATCATCATGCCGTAGGCTCCCTGCCTACTGCCGTCTGCCTACTGCCTACTTTTTCTTATCGGCTACTTAATTTCTCAATGGTTTCCCTCCCGTCAATATCGCCTGAATTCTCTCCAGCGTTTTCTTCTCGCCTGTTAATGACAAGAATGCTTCGCGTTCGAGGTCTAATAAATATTGTTCACTTACTTCCTGTGGATGAGGTGAGATCGCCTCCACACATGATGTTGGCAATCCACTTGGCTACTTTGGCATCGTGCTCGGAAATATATTTGCCCATCAGCATGCCTTGTAATCCCGCAAGGAAATAGTGCCTGACCTGCGCGGCCTTGAACTTTTATATTCTTTGCTTGTGTGGCATGGTATATCCTGCTTCGGCTAATTCAAGTACTGCTTGTCTTGGCATCGGCTAGTTGCCGGTCTTTGTTCATCGATACGCGATCAACTTTTTTCAGGATACCAAGTTCACGTGCTTCTTCAGCTGATGTTGCAACTTTGGCTGTCGCAATGGTCATGAATGCATTTTGTAATGCGTTCAATTCTACATCGCCTTCTTGCAATGCATCGCTCACGCGTTTTGTAAATTCTTTTGTGCCTCCTCCACCGGGGATTAGTCCTACGCCAACTTCTACCAATCCGATATACGTTTCAGCAGCAGCTTGCGCGATGTCGGCATGCATGGTCATTTCACAACCTCCACCCAGTGTGCGGCCTTGTGGACAAACGACCACCGGGATAGAAGAATAACGCAATCTCATGACCGAATTCTGAAATGCTTTGATCATGAAATCGATCTCATCATAATCCTGTTCGATGGCATACATGAACACCAATCCAAGATTTGCACCAAGAGAAAAATCAGGACCTTGATGACCCACCACTAATCCGCGATAATCTTTTTCTGCCATGTCGATGGCTTTGTTCATGCCTTCAATCACCGCACTACCAAGCGTATAGCTCTTGGAGTGCCACGCGAAGTTGATAACGCCATCACCTAGGTCGGTGATTTTTGAATCGGCATTTTTCCAGATGATGTTTTCACTCTTGTTTTCAAGGATGATGAAATTCTCTCTGCCCGAAATGGATTTGTATGTCTTGGTAGGGATGTCATAATATTTTTTCTGGCCTCCTTCTACTTTATAGAATGATTTGTTGCCAGCGGCAAGCATGTCATACACCCATTGATTGGGTTTGTAACCGGCAGCTTCCATGAGTGGAAATGCTTTTTTCAACACCCACAGCATCCCAGGTTTCAAACGGTCCGATATCCCAGCCAAAGCCTCCGCTTACTGCATCATCAATTCTGAAAAGTTCATCGCTGATTTCAGGAATGCGATTGCTTACATATTGAAACAATCCAAAGAAACAATCGCGATAAAAATCACCGGCTTTGTCTTTACCCGCCAGCAATACTTTGAAGCGATCTTTCAGATTGTCGATGCTCTTGGTGGTTTCGAGCGTAGCAAACTTTGCTTTTGCCTTTGGTTTGTATTCTAATGTTTTTAGATCGAGCGTGAGAATTTCGGTTTCTCCTTTTGCATTCTTGGTCTTCTTATAAAATCCCTGGCCGGTTTTATCACCGAGCCATTTGTTCTGTTCGAGTTTTGTTACTACTTCAGGAAGTTTGAACATCTCGCGGCCTTCATCATTCACTAAGCCTGCATATAGGTTGTTGGAAACTTTTACAAGTGTATCCAAACCTACCACATCCGAAGTTCTGAAGGTTGCCGACTTAGGTCTTCCAATTACCGGGCCCGTGAGCTTGTCGATCTCATCTACATTCAGATCATACTTCTGCATCGAGTCGATCACTTTCAGCAAACCGTAAATACCAACGCGGTTACCGATAAAAGCCGGTGTGTCTTTGCACAGCACGGTAGTCTTACCAAGGAAAAGATCTCCATAACTGCATCAGGAATTTTGTGATCTCCGGATCCGTCTTCGTGGTTGGAATGATCTCTAATAATTTAAGATACCGTGGCGGGTTAAAGAAGTGTGTTCCGGCAAAGTGCTTTTGAAAATCTTCGCTTCGGCCTTCGGCCATTAAATGAATGGGAATACCTGATGTGTTGGAAGTAATGAGCGTTCCTGGTGTTCTGTATTTTTCTACTTCTTCATATACTTTCTTCTTGATATCCAGATTTTCAACAACCACTTCAATGGTCCAGTCATAGTTTTTGATCTTGGACATGTCATCCGTGAAGTTGCCCAGCTTGATGCGCGATGCAAACTTCTTGCTGAAGAGTGATGCCGGATTTGATTTTAGTGTGGCATCAAAGGCGCTGTTCACAATGCGGTTTTTCACAGCAGGATGATCGAGCGTAAGACCTTTTTTTGTTTCTTCTTCGGTAAGTTCTCTCGGTGCAATATCGAGCAGAAGAACTTCTACACCAATGTTGGCGAAGTGGCAAGCAATGCGCGAGCCCATAATGCCTGATCCTAATACGGCTACTTTGCGAATGGTTCTGTTCATATCGTTGTTAGTTGTTCGTTATACGTTGTTGGTCGATGGCCTTCGATGAACGAACAACCACCAACAAACAACGATGTTATTGTAAAACTTTATCGTAAATTTTATTCTGTTCAATTAAGCTGATTGATTTCCTGCACCACTTCAAAAAAAACATTCAACTTAGATGCAGGAATTTCTTCCCGCACCACTTCATTAAAGCGCAGTACCGTTTCCTTTGATTTCTCTTTGTGCTTCTTGCCTTCCCTTGTCAGAAAAATCCTCACAGACCGCTTATCTATTTTATCCGCTTTGCGACAGATCAATCCTTTTTCTTCCATCGACTTTAAAAGTCGTGTCAGGCTTCTTGCCTCCAGTCCCATCATCGGGCCGATCTTGGTGGCAGGGGTTCCTTCTTCAGAATGGATGTTGAGTAAAGCGAAGCCAATCGACATGGTGCCCTGGTATTTTGCAGCCTGCTGGTTATACATTCTGGCGATGCTGTGCCAGGCTGCTTTTATATTATAGTCGATGGTTTCTTCGCGTTTCATGTATTGCAAACGATAACGAAGATAAAAATAATTTGTTATGCATGCATACTATATTTCAAAATATTTTGCTCCAGAATCATTAGATTCACAAAACACTTCAACTATGCCTATACTAAAATGCAACCAGGTCAACCTCTTTTATCAGAATTTGGGTTCAGGTACCGAGACCATCATATTCTCTCATGGCCTGTTGTTTGACCATCGCATGTGGGCTACACAAGTGGAATATTTCAAAGATAACTTTCGTTGCATCGCTTACGACCACCGCGGTCAGGGACAAAGTGAGATAACCGGAAGTGAGGATATGGACACGTTGTTTGAAGACGCGGCTTCCTTGATTGAACAACTGGCCGGTAACCAACCGGTGCATTTTGTGGGACTAAGCATGGGTGGTTTTATTGGGATGCGACTGGCTGCACGCAAACCACACCTTATAAAAACACTCACGTTGCTGGATACTTCTGCCGATGCAGAGCCGAATCTTTTCAAATATCAATTATTGAACACCATCTTTAAACTGGGTGGCGCACCACTGGTCATCAACAAAATCATTGGGATACTTTTTGGTAAGTCTTCATTGAATGATTCATCCAGGAAACAAATTATAGACTTTTGGAAATCTACTATACAAAATTACCCGACATCAATAACTAAAGCCGTAGAAGGTGTTATTACCCGACAAGCCATTGCAGATGAGCTTGCCCAGATTGCTTGTCCTGTGCTCGTAGCTGTAGGAGAAGAGGACGTTGCCACCATACCGGCCAAGTCTGAGCGAATACATCAGACCATAAAGGGTTCCATATTCAGTATTATACCAAAGGCGGGGCATAGCTCTTGTATTGAGCAACCCGATGAGGTGAATAAAATAATTCGCGCTTTTATCAGATAGATAAATATTACTTTGAACGGGCTTGTAAGTCAGACACCTCTTTAATCCTTTATGTGACAACGATCACCCACAGCATCCGTTTTTCTTACAAAAAGTCATAAAAATCAAGTGTTCCGTGAGCACCATGTACTGATTTATATACAGGTAATCCCATTTTAACATATAGGGTGATTAACCCTGATATTTTATTAATCACTCATTATCAGCAAGTTTCAATTTGACTGCTGACCACTATCAATCCATTTCATGATTAAGATCATGTTTGCACGTGGTTAACAATCATGTGCGGGTACTTGAAGTAGCCCTAACATTGTACCGCATAACAGCCAATAAACCAACTGAGTTATGAAACAGAAAGCAAACAGAATCAGAAATAGGGCCTGGATAATAACCATGGCCGCTATCCTCGCTGTATTTAGTGCAGCCGGACAAGCCAATTACAAACAAACCGGAGCCATTACCATTGCAGGAACTTCTACCATGCACGACTGGACGATGACCTCCAAAGAAGCCAGTTACAGTGCAGCCTTTGAATTAGCTGCCGATGGCACACCCACCAGACTGAGCACAGTAACATTAACCTTGCCTGCGGAAAGTCTGAAAAGCGGAAAAGATGCGATGGACAAAAATGCATTCAAAGCCCTGAAGACTGACAAGAACAAGCAAATCTCCTTTCAGCTTACTTCATCAAAAATTACCGGTAAAATCATTACCTGCACGGGCAACCTCACCATCGCTGGCACCACAAAACCGGTGGATGTAGACGTTACCTGGGAGGTGAAAAACGGCAACATGGTGTGCAAAGGATCCAAAAAGATAAAAATGACCGACTTTAATGTAGAGCCTCCTTCTTTCATGTTCGGCTCTGTAAAAACCGGTGATGAAATCACAGTAACCTTCGATGTTACCCTTTCTCAAATCAAAATCTAATACAACCAATATAAATACTCAACTTAAAATCAATTGTTATGAAAACGAGAATAGTTTCCTTAAAAAGCCTGGTGATCACACTGGGGCTACTTTTTGCAGGCATGATGGCGTTTGCCCAGCTGCAACCTGCAATACAAAATTTCAGATATTATGATCAGCGTGGTGTCAACGTGTTTGAGACCCCCAAAGAAGACACCGTTGTTTATGATGGATTAAAACTTCGCATAGGAGCTGGCTTTACACAAGGCTACCAGAGTCTGAGTCACAGCAACGGATTGACTGACGAGCCAACCAAGTTATATTCAATGGGTGGTGGTTTTCCGCTCGCACAAGCCAACTTCAATATTGACGTTCAATTGTATGATGGTATCAGCTTAAACCTGGTTTCTTACATGTCATCTCACCACCACAATGAGTTTTGGGTAAAGGGTGGATATTTGCAAGTTGACAAAGTGACTTTCCTGAACAGTGAATTCATGGATAACCTATGGAAAAACCTCACTTTGAAAGTTGGTCACATGGAAGTGAACTATGGTGATGCTCACTTCCGCAGAAGCGATGGTGGCCACACCCTGTGGAACCCCTGGATTGAAAACAACATCATGGATGAGTTTACTACTGAAATTGGTGCAGAATTATACTTTAAGAAAAATGGATTCCTTGCCATGGCAGGATACACCGATGGTGAAATTCAAGGTAACGTGTCAGCCCCTGCAGACGGTGGTGAAAAACAACGTAAGCCTTCCCTTTATTTCAAAGCTGGATTTGACAAACAGTTACAAGATAATCTACGCGTACGTTTGACTGGATCCATGATGACTACCAAGTCTTCTATCGGTAACACCCTCTTCGGTGGTGACCGCACAGGATCCAACTATCAATATGTAATGGAAAACTCTCCTGTTACTTTAACCGGTAACGCCTTCTCTGGACGTTTCAACCCTGGCTTCCGCGATAACCTAACTGCTTTTATGATAAACCCTTTCGTGAAGTTTTCTGGTCTTGAAGTATTCGGAACATGGGAGTATGCATACGGTAACTCTGCTTTAGAAAATGGCGAAGGAGCTTCCTACGAAGCCCAGGATAACCGTCAGGCACACCAGACCGCAGTTGAAGCTCTTTACCGTTTTGGTAAAAATGAAAAATTCTACTTCGGTGCACGGTATATTAAAGTATCAGCAACCCTCGCTGAAGGATTTACAGCAACTGCCCTGGGTACCCGTTATGATGTATCTGTCGACCGTACCTCTATCGGTGGCGGTTGGTTCATTACCCGCAACATATTGCTGAAAGGTGAATATGTAACTCAGAATTACAATGATTTTAAAAACACTGGTGCCAATGCCAGATTCTACGAAGGTAATTTCAATGGTATAGTAATCCAGGGAGCAATCTCATTCTGATATTGGTTTGTTGGGAATACTCCACCGGCCGGCTCATGTGAGCCGGCCGGTTTTTTTTAGCAATTTGTTTGAACTTTTCTTCAAAACGTGTTGTCATTAAATGAAATACCAGGAGTTTTTTTGCAGGAATATTTAACTTTCAAAATCAGGCTTTAACTTTGGTATCATTTTTATAGTTACACTGCTAAATGAAGTTAATTTCAGCCGTATTGGTCTTTTTCATATCCTCTGCCTTTTTAGTCAGGGATGATACTGATCTCGTTCACCGCCTGATCGTGCTGCCTTCCAGCAAGCTGTCGATCGATGGGAAAACGAATGTCAACGCCTTCACCTGTGCCATCGCCCAATATGCAGGCATGGACACCCTGGTGCTTCATGAGGGTGGCAGAAATACAAGGCCGGTTTTTGTGAAAGGTTCTGTAGGGCTGGATGCCTCCACCTTTGATTGCGGCATGGCCATCATGACCTCCGATTTCAGAAAGACCATTAACTCAGATGAATTTCCCGCCATCGTCATCGACTTTATTTCGTTTGAACGCACACCCAGCTATGCGCAGAAGGAAGAAAACTTTAAAGGGATTCTCAAAATTTCACTGGCAGGCGTTACCCGATTATTTGAGGTTGATTGTTTAATCGAGGCAAAACCTAACGGACAAATTCATTTGAAAGGCGGAAGAGCTTTTACCTTTTCTGATTTTGGATTGATCCCACCTTCACGCATGATGGGTACCATAAAAGTACAGGAAGATCTGAATGTGAAGTTTCACCTGATCCTGAAACTCGACCCAAATTCATAAAATTTTTTTTTATCTCTGCGTTTCTGCCAATACGCGCCCTTGAAAAAGTGATTGCCCGGATTTAGTATCTCTAACCAGGCTATAAAAACCATTTAATTCTGTTAAACAACTATTTTATGTAGGTTTAGCCTTCATGTTTTTAATGTCGGCAAGGTCTTTTGATCTTATACGGGTTCTTTCTGCGGCAAGTCTGTCCTTTCTGGCCATGACAGCCCTGATTGCAGGAACATTCATTGGTATTTTTACACGCCCATCACAGCGAACCAATGCCATCATTATGGCATTTGGTACCGGTGCGCTCATTCAGGCGCTGGCAATTGATCTTGCCTACCACGGAGCCAATCGTTTGATTGAAAAACTTTCGTTCACGGGAATGGATGCCTGGCTCATGGTTTCAATGGGATTTATGCTGGGTGGACTTGCCTATTATCTCACCAACAAAGCGCTGGAAAAGCAAGGCGCTGCCATGCGTCATCCTGCACTGGCAAAATTTTATTTCCTTAAAAAGAAGCGTACCGAACAAGGCCGTATACTGGAGCAACTTTCCAATGTAGAACTCCTCCGCTTGCTTCCACCAGAAGACATGGAACTGGTGCTGGGTTCCGTTAGCCCGGTTACATTTAACAAAGATGAATTCATTTTCAAGAAGGGTGATGTGGCAGACGGACTTTATCTGATCATTGATGGGCAGGTAAATATTCTTGATCAGCATGATCCATTGAAACATGTAATGGCTACTCTTTCTGCCGGAGAATCTTTTGGAGAGATGGCACTGCTTACCGGTGAGCCCCGTTATGCCAGTGTACTCGCTACTTCAGATGTTTCCCTTCTCAAGATTGACAAATCAAAATTCAGTTCCCTTATAAAGGTATCTCCGTTTCTGCGACAAGCCATTGAGCAGCTGAACTCACAGCGCATTATGACCAATGTGCAAACCCCGCACATGGATAAGGAGCACTGGCTCAAAATTGCCTTGTCAAACATTGAGCGGCTTACCAAAACAGAAGAATACTCCTTCCTTAACAAGCACGTTCCCAAAGGGGCTCCTCTTGCTATTTTTCTGGGAACATTAATGGATCTCATTCCAGAATCCATTGTGATTGGCGCGGGCTTCACCGACTTCAGTTCCTACCGGTATACATTTATTGCTGCTGTGTTTCTCGCCAACTTTCCAGAGGCGATGGCCAGCTCCAATGCCATGATGATGGCAGGATTTACCAAGAAGAAAATCTTTGGGTTGTGGGGCATGATGATTTTAGCCGGCATAGTTGCAGCCGTGCTTGGTAATATATTTTTACATTCTGCCTCACCCGTCATTATCACATTCGTAGAAGCAATTGCCGGTGGTGCTATATTAGGTATGGTCGCTTCTGTGATGATGCCCGAAGCCTATGAAGATGGTGGTTCTGAAGTAGGCCTGGCTACGATTGCCGGATTTCTGCTGGCGTTTATGTTTACGATTATTTAACCGTTCAAAAAGCCAATAACTAAAGTTTGTTTTTTAATCCATGCGATGATCAACCAGCTTTTGCGCCAGCATCTCCAGATCAATCCCTACTGTTTCTCTGTTTGTCTTTAGCGCTTTGGATACCATATCCTGTGGTAATTTACCAGCACCCCAATAGGCTCCCAGAATAGCACCGGTAACCGCACCAACGGTGTCATTGTCTCTTCCAAAGTTTGTGACAAACTCCATCGCTTTCATAAAATCACCACCTGAAAATTCCAGTGCGGTTAAGTTTATCAAATGAATTTCACCTGCATGAAAGGGAATGTCTTGCAATTTCGTCTCCAGCAAGGAATACGCTTTTTGCTGTTGCACATAATACAATGCGCCATGTTTGAAATTTACCGGCAACTTTATATCAGCAGGAATGTCTTTTTCAGTAAACATGCGTGATTCACTGGTAATGTTTTTTGCTTCTTCATAGGCTTTATAGGCCATGCGGCCAATGAGCCGGCTGTTAAAATATGACTGCGGATCCAATTCCCTTGTTATTAGAGTGATATCCTTGTATGCCACACCTGGTTCCATGGCTTTTGCCACATAGGCGGCTGTTAAAGAAGATATGTCGCGTGCATAACCAATATCAAAAATGGAAAGGCCATACGCCTGCTGATATGCTTTTACCGGCTTGCCTGGAAAATACGCTCCCATAACCGGTGTATAAAGCATTCCTGCACAACTCATCTCACCACCATAAAATCTGCTCAGCTTCGTATTGTATTCAATCAGATCTTTCTTCAAAAATGGCTGTGCCACTTTCACCCATTCAATCAGCCACGTGATGTGAGAGAATTTCTTTTCAATGCTTTCATAATTATTCTCATCATCACCCATGGAAACTCTTTCCTGGTCATAGGTGTCGATGATATACTTTGCAAAGTCAAATGGATTTAATGAGTCCTGCTGTTGTGTTAGTAAATATTGAACACCAAGATATTTCCAGCGGGTATCATCGGTGGTGGCACCAGCCGGCATGTTGGTTGCCCACGGCCCTTCAGGCGACCATTCGCGAACTACAAAATCAAGACTGTCTACATGACCCTTCTGAATTTCAATAGACTTGCGTGCCCACATTTCGGTAGGCGCGCCCATGGCATCACCAATGGCAGAACCCACCAGCATCCCAAGTATTTTATCATAATATTCCTCTCGCGTAAGTACTATCTCTGAGCTTTCCTTCGGTTGTGCTGATTCCGAAGGTGATGGAAAATTGCTTTCTCTGGTTTTACCGCAACCAGTAGTCAACATCAGCATCAATACGTAATAAAATATTTTTTCATTCTTATTTTAAGATGAATGTATATGCCTCTTTTAATAAGTTCTCTTTTTCTTCCAGTGTAAGATCAAAGGGTAATTGTGCCAGCCCGATTATTCTGCGCATGATTTCAATACCTGCAAACTGATAACACAAATTCCAGTTGAAATCTGGTCCTGCAAGATAATGCTTTGTAACCCAGTCTGTTTGTTCAGCGGGTGCCTGGCTCATTTTAAGATGGGCAATAAATACTCCAAGATCAAATTCCCTGTTGCCCACATAACTGAATTCCGGATCGATAATTTTCAAACCTTCTTTTGTTTTTAACCAACTTCCTGGATAGTAATCGCCATGCAGTAAAGTTTTCCCTTCAGACAAATAAATATTACCAAGCTCACTTACTCTTTTTACAAAGATTTTGTCTGTTTTATAAAGCAACGCTGTCTCTTGTAATCCTTCCTGGATTTTATTCAAGTCGAAACCATTGTCCTCCATAAAGGGATACTTAAATAAATGCTCGTGGTTAAGTTCACGCAGAGCTTTGTTCTTAGAATAGGTGGTCAATCGCCCATAAGGGATTTCGTGCAACTTATTTAAGAACGAAACCAGTTGCTCCAGTTCAGATAAATCCAGCTTTCTATTCTTCTGATAGAGAAATGTAAAATCTGTTGAGTTACCCAGATCCTGCAGAACAATGATATGATTGGTGGCATCGAGTCCGATAAGCAAAGGCATTGATGTGGCCAGGCTTTTATAATGCTGTACTGTCTTATAAAATTCAGCTTCAACCAGTATTCTTTCCTGAGGGGCCGCTATGTGCGGATACTTTTGCACATACGGATTTGCCTGCTTTATAATTACGCTGCCTTTCTGAGTTTGAACACGCGCTACAAAGTTCATGTTGCCCTCACCTGGTTTTTCTAAATTCAGAACCATATCTTCTGAATCTATAAACCCTTGTGCCCGCAAATAAGCGGTTAGCTCTTCCTTGCTGCTTTGAAAACTAACTATCATTAAAAATGGATTATTGCTGTATCTGAGTCCGAAAAATAACCAATTCAGGCACATAAGTTTACTAGAATTATTTGGTGACTGGTTCAATCTGATCAAAAGTCAATTTCACGACAAAGTGTAGGGTTTCCAGCCTGTAAGGATGATGAAAGGAAGAATCATGTTTCTATTTAATCAATCAATTGCTGAGAGTGGTGAATGTGTTCAGCAAATACGCGGCAGCTGTTCACCCGGTAACATATTTACAACCCTGCGTCCACCAATTTTACTTTGCAAGATCACCTGGCCGGGATGAGCTTCCGTTACTTCTCCAATAATTGATGCTGTGCTAAAATCCTGCTTTAAAATTTCCAGCACACGATCGGCAACATCGGGTGAAACAATAGAAATGAAAACACCTTCGTTGGCCACATACAAAGGATCGAGGCCAAGCATTTCGCAGGCACCTTCCACTTGTTCATCTATGGGAATTTGTTTCTGAATCAGTTCTATGCCCACCTTACCTTGTTTGGCAACTTCACTCATCACCGTGGCCACACCGCCTCGTGTCGGGTCGCGCAGGAAATGAATTTCTTCACCGCATTCATCCAAGTAATTTTTTTACGATGCGATGCAGCGGCCGCGTGTCACTCGTTACCGTGGTTTCAAATTCAAGTCCTTGTCGAACGGATAGAATGGCTACTCCATGTTGTGCAACAGGTGCGTTGATTAAAATTTTATCTCCCGGTTTTATCCGTGAAATAGTAATGTTCGCTTTCGGATGAACGTGTCCTATGGCGGAAGTATTGATAAAAATCTTATCGCCTTTTCCACGCTCCACTACTTTCGTGTCTCCGGTTACAATCGGTACGCCCGCTTCCTCGCTGGCTTTTTTTATTCCGAGTAGCACTTCCCAGAATTCTTCCATGGTCAGGCCCTCTTCAATGATGAATGCCAGTGAAAGATATTCAGGCATTGCGCCACACATAGCCACATCGTTGAGCGAACCATTCACGGCCAACTCACCAATATTTCCTCCCGGAAAAATGATTGGAGTGATCACATAACTATCGGTGCTAAAGGCAACTCTTCCTGAGAAGTTTAGCTGTGCTCCATCATGTTGTTCATTGAGCATTGGATTTTCCAGAATTTTAAAAACACCTGATTCCAAAAGTCTGTGTGTTAACAATCCGCCACTGCCATGACCTAAGGTGATAACATCGAAGTCAAGTTTTGGGAGAGGACAGTTGAGTTTTATTGACAGTCTATTTTCCATGTGGACAATTTCTTTGTGTTCCTTCGTGATCTTAGTGTCCTTGTCTGCCGTCAGGCCGGTTCGTGGTTCTGGTTTTATGAACCACCAAGTCGCAAAGACACAATGTTTCACGAAGGGCAACTTACTAACTATTTTCAACAACCGCCCCGCTATTCGAATAATGATAATACGCTGCACACGACCCTTCGCTGCTTACCATTGGAGCGCCTTGCGGATGTTCAGGGTTGCATGTTTTACCAAAGAGCGGACAATCAAATGGCTTTTTCTTTCCTTTCATAATCTCTCCGGCAATGCAGTTTTTATTTTCTTTCTCTTCCATGGGCTGAAGATCAAATTTCTTTCTGGCATTGTACTGTTGATACCGATTGCTCACCTCCCATCCACTTGACGGAATTGTGCCAATGCCACGCCAGTCACGATCAGATACATCAAACACTTTATCAATCGCATCTTTCGCCAGTAAATTTCCTTCGCGCTGCACCACACGTGCATATTGATTTTCAACTTTATATTCTCCTGCCTCCAGTTGTTTCACCGTCATGTAAATTCCCTGCAGCAAATCCACCGGCTCAAATCCAGTGACCACAATCGGCACCTGATATTTTTCAGCGATTGGATAATATTCATCGATGCCCATGATGGTGCACACATGGCCCGCGGCAAGAAAGGCATTGACGGTAGTTTCCGGATCTGAAAGAATCGCTTCCATGGCGGGTGGCACCAGCACATGTGATGCGAGTATGCTGTAGTTTTTTATTCCCGATTTATCGGCCTGAATGACGGAAAGGGCATTTGCGGGAGCAGTGGTTTCAAAACCAACGGCAAAAAAGACTACTTCGCGATCAGGATTTTCCTTCGCGAGCTTCACAGCATCCAGCGGTGAATAAACAATGCGCACATCAGCGCCTTCTGATTTTGCTTCGAGCAAACTTTTTTCTGAACCGGGCACACGCAGCATATCGCCAAACGAACACAGTATCACTTCTGGCTTTTTTTGAAAGCAAAATCGCTTCATCAATAATGCTAATGGGTGTAACGCACACCGGACAACCCGGGCCATGCACCATGGTGATTTCTTTGGGCAACATATCCAGCAGGCCATTCTTCACCAGGCTGTGGGTTTGTCCTCCGCATACCTCCATGATTGTCCACGGTCTGGTAGTGATAGCCTTTATATCATTCACCAGTTCATGTACCAGCGCAGCATCGCGGTATTCTGAAAGAAATTTCATGTGCTAACTTTTATTTTTCTAAATATTTATCACATGGAATGGCCATGAATTATCAAACTGTCTTGTGGACAAATTAGTTAATGACCATTTCATGAGCGAATGGTTTTATTGATGTTGCCTTTTGATTTCCTCTTATTCCAGTCCAGCAGGTAAAGTATTCCTATTAAAAGCATCGGACCGGAAATAGCAATGATCCACTGCTTGTAATCAAAATTCATAATCATATAGGCCAGTCCTAAAATAATAAAGATCGAGCCCACGATCCATTCCCACTTCCACGACATCACCAGCAACGCAATCAGAATAAAAGTCGGAATCAGGTGAACCAGCAACTCACCGATTGTTTCCCACAACCCTCTGCCTTCCTGAAATACATCCATTGCGAACAGACTGATGAAACCGGCAAAGAGAATAGTCAAGATTCGGGGAATCCAGAACAATAATTGATTGCTGAGAATTTTCATCTGTTAATAATTTTAATTTAAGGTCAGATGGAATTCGCCTGATATATTATCATCCTGTTAGATGATCGAAGATCATGGCTCATTTCATGGCTTTATCATAATTGATTTCTCCCTATCATCTTCTGAGGTGAGTTCATTCAGTTCGCCTATCTGCTTTATGTATTCAAACGTTTTTAAGGCCTCGTCCTCATCAACAACACTAATGGCAACCCCTACGTGCACCAATACATAATCACCCACCTTTGCTTCCGGCACCATCGAAAGATTGACTTCCTTCATGATGCCTCCAAATGAAACTTTTCCAAAGCGAAAGGTTTCGTCAAGCTGTGCGGTAATGGTGGTGAGTTTTCCGGGTATGGCGAGGCACATAATGTGTTTGTTTAATGATAATTTACTGAAAGCTCATGTTGCTCCTGTTCTCTCTGGCTCGTAATAGAAATACACGCAAGCTGACCTAATGAAATATTTTCATCGTTGGATGAAAGCTCTTGATGAAGATACAAACTAAAACCTGAAGGCAATTGTCTCTTCGATCAGATCGATCAATAAAGCATTTTGAAATACGCCTCCGCTCAACGCGATGTTTTTGATTTTGTACAGCGAAGCTACCGAATAAATCACATCGGCCAGCCACGCGTGAAACTTAAAAGCAATCCGTTCAACAGGAACCTGATGGTCGATATCAACCAGAATTTGTCTGATCAGCGATTCTGCATCGAATGTGTTTTGTTTCCATTCAACTTTATAGCGCGATAAACATTTTCCCTTCATGGCTACCGTTTCAAGCAACAATGGCCGCTTCACTTTCAAAGGTGTTGTGATCGCAGATATTCAGCAAAGAAGCAACCGCATCAAACAATCGCCCGATGCTGGAAGTGTGCAACGTTGGTTTGGATTGAATTAGTTTTGAGTAATAGCTCCACTCGGTGTCGTTGAATTTATTTCTCAACGATGTCTCCTTCAGAAAATCCCTGCAAAGAATAAATGCGGATAAGCGTGGTTCGCGGGCCATCGCATCACCCTTGCCACACGGGTATGTAAGTAGAGATGAGCGGTACGCTTAAAGGATTGCTTTTCATACACAAAAAATTCTCCGCCCCAGCTTTGTTTATCTTCTCCATAGCCTGTGCCATCCCACACCACACAAAGAACCGGTTCTTTACTCTTTAGCAATTTGTTTTCTGCCAACACCGACCACGCGTGGGCTTCATGATGATATACTTCTTCAATAGGAATTTGCCACAGCGTAGCCAATTGTCTTCCCAGTTGTGAAGAAAAGTAATTTGGATGAGCATCAATGATAATCTGCTGAGGTCGCACACGAAGCAGAGATAGTAAATGATCTAATGTATGTCTGTAAAATTGCTGGCTGTCGTACGTTTCAAGATCTCCGAGATACTGACTGATATAAACTCGACCATTGGCTTGCAAGGCGAAATGCACTTTTCATATCAGCACCCATGGCAAGAATACATTCCTGACCGGATACAAAATCGGTATTTAAAAATGTGGGTGCATAGCCACGGGATCTTCTGATAACAAGCCTGTGATTTTGTGAAAAGCGCACCACGCTGTCGTCTTCTGATATTTGTATTTCGCGATCGTGGACCAAAAACACATCGGCAATAATTCCAAGTTCCTGAATGGCCTGATGATCTTCATATACAATCGGAGATCCGCTCAGGTTTCCGCTCGTAGCAATGATGGGCTTACCCCATGCTTTCAACAACAGTTCAAACATGGCAGTGTAAGGACGCATCGCGCCAATGTGTTTTAAACCCGGAGCAATTTCGGTCAAGGCAAATTCCTGATGCTGTTTTCTCCTTCGCCCTCACAAGCACCACCGGACTTTGAATACTTTGAAATGAATTGATCTCCTGCTCTGTCAACTCAGCATCTTGCTTTAATGTTTCCACATCAGGATACATGAGAGCAAATGGTTTGGTGGGACGATGCTTGCGCTTGCGTAGTTTTTTTATCGCAGCTTCATTCGTTGCATCGGTCATCAACAGATATCCGCCTATTCCTTTTACGGCTGCAATTTCACCTGCTTGTAATCTTTTAATCAATATTGATAAGGCTTCATTCCAATTCGTAGTAAGTTCTTCACCTTTGTTATTCAATAACCTTAGCGGGATGCTGCACTCCGGACAAGAATTGGTTTGTGAAAAATGTCTGCGGTTGTGCGGATCATGATATTCGGTTTCACATTCCGGGCACATGTCAAACACCTCCATCGAAGTGGTATGCCGGTCGTACGGCAATGATTTCAAAATCGAATAACGTGGCCCGCAGTGTGTGCAGGTGGTAAACGGATAGTGATATCGCTTATTCGCTGATGCGGCAATGTCATCGCGGCAAGCATCACATAAGCCTAAGTCGGGAGTGATCAACAGATTGGGTGTGCCGAGTGGATTACTTTCAACGATTTGAAAATCGTTTAGCTTTGATTTCATTAATCTCTTCTACCGAAAATTGAGTGATAACTGATTCTGTGGGGGCTTCTTCTTTTAATTGATTTATAAATTTTTCCAGTTGTTCATCAAAGCCACCCGTTTCAATATGCACGCCATCCACACCATTGCACACCCATCCTTTCAGATTTAACTCCGTTGCCAGTTTAAAAACAAAGGGTCGAAAGCCAACCCCTTGCACTAATCCTTCAATATGGATGTGTACCCATCTCATACGTAGAGAGGTACTTGCTCAACGATTTCTTTCTTCAGCCATTCATACCACTTACTCAAGCCTTCGCCTGAAGTACATGACAGTTCAATGAATTGAATGGACGGATTTATTCTGCGCGCGTAGCTCTTCGTTTTTTCAACATCAAAATTTACATAGGGCAACAGATCCATTTTATTGATGATACACAGCTGACTGCTCTGAAACATATCAGGATATTTGAGTGGCTTATCATCACCTTCTGTTACGCTGATGATGACTACTCTTTTCTGTTCCCCTAAATCAAACATGGCAGGGCACACGAGGTTGCCGATGTTTTCAATAAACAAAATGGCGTTCTCTGTTGGCTTAAGTTGTTGAATGGCATCCGCGATCATTTCTGAATCAAGATGGCAGCCTTTTCCTGTATTGATTTGCACTACGGGAACTTGTGTGGCAGCAATGCGATCCGCATCATTGGATGTTTGCTGATCTCCTTCTATCACATAGAAATTTTCCTGGCCTTTTAAATCATGAAGCGTTCGCTCGAGCAAGGATGTTTTTCCGGAGCCCGGTGAACTCACCAGATTAAGTGCTACAATATTTTTTGCAAGGAAATATCCACGGTTGCGTTCAGCGCGCAAATTGTTCTTCAGCAAAATATCCTGTTCAAGATCAATTTGTTTCCGGCCATTCGGCAACGTGGTTGTCTTCGGTTCAACCGGTGTGAATTTTATATTTTCTAGATTCAGTGATGCCGGTTGATCGATCCGGTGAATGGAGATTTTAGCTTCGCTGTCGCATCCGCAGGTGGCACACATGGGGGTAGTGTTTAGTTGAATGTTTTTTATTTTCACATTAGGCGTCATACCGATTAAAGCGGTCTGACGCCTTAGTTCAGTATCATCGATTTTATCTGTAATTCTTTTCCTTGAATAATTTGTAACAGTGGCTCTCCGCACAGCGGGCATGAATCATAGAGTTCTTTTATTTCAAACTCGCAATCACACTCAAGGCATTTCGCCTTGGCGGGAACATGGATAATATTTCTCTTTGCTGACTGTAGCACCGTGTCTTTCACAGCAGAGCTCCACGCAAAGTCAAGCGCCTGACTGTTTACACCGGCTAAGTCTCCGATTACTAAATCAATCGATTCGACTGAACTTGCATGATGTTCTTTTACCTTCTCTTCAGCCGTTTCCACGATGCTCATTACGATCGAAAGTTCATGCATGGTATTTGGGTTTTATTTGTTTTGTCTTGAGCGAATCATATAAGAACGATATGCCAATGCAGCTATCAACACAACGCCAATGGTTAAAGCAAGCGGAAGAAAATGTTCCGGATTTGCCACATAATGACCGGGGCTCAACGGATTTTCATGACCATGACCCGGATGAGCAAGCAATGCGAAAGGTGTTAACAGTATGCAAATAATACTGATGGCTACTCTGGCTAACTTTTCCATATTCTTATAGGGTTTTAGTAATCGAATATCGGATCAATCATGATTATAAAAGATGACATTAATCATTGACAATCATGAAATTAATCATGCGATAATTTTATAATAACTGGTAAGCTTGTTTATTCTTTTTTCAAGTTTTTGATCTGGTCGCACTTAGATTCTTTCTAAATAAACTTAAAAGAAATTCAATCATGCTTACAGAAACTTCTACCCAACGAAAAACTTATTATGAAGAACTCCGCGACAAAGGATATTCGCGCAGAGACTTCATGAAGTTTTGTACCATGTTTGCGGCCTACATGGGTTTGCAATCCACCGGAGCGGCACAAGTTGCCGATGCGTTGAAAAACACTCCACGTGTTCCGGTTATCTGGCTGCACTTTCAGGAGTGCACCTGCTGCAGTGAATCATTCATTCGCTCTTCGCATCCTATTGTTGCGGATATTATTCTCGACAAACTTTCATTGGATTATACTGAAACATTAATGGCCGCAGCCGGTCATCAGGCAGAAGAAATCCATGCAGAAAACGATGAAGGATCACTATGGTGAATATATTTTTTGTGTTGAAGGTTCTGTGCCATTGGGTGGCGATGGTGAGTATTGCTGCATCGGAGGAAAATCTGCTTTGAATATTCTGGAAGAAACGGCAGCAGGAGCAAAAGCGATCATCGCCTGGGGCAGTTGTGCTTGCAATGGTTGTGTTCAGGCCGCGAAACCAAATCCTACACAAGCCACTCCTATTCATAAAATCGTAAAAGGAAAACCCATTGTAAAAGTACCTGGTTGTCCTCCTATCGGTGAAGTGATGGCCGGAACATTGGTACACCTGATCACATTCGGCACATTGCCTGAACTTGATGGTATTGGCCGTCCAAAAGCATTCTATTCCAAACGCGTTCACGACAGTTGCTATCGCAGACCTTATTACGATGCGGGTTTGTTTGTTGAAACGTTTGATGATGAAAATGCGAAACGCGGTTACTGCTTATACAAAGTAGGCTGCAAAGGCCCAAGCACCTATAATGCATGTGGCATCATAAAATGGAATAACGGAGTCAGTTATCCGATTCAATCCGGTCACGGATGCTTCGGTTGTTCAGAAGAAAAATTCTGGGACAATGGACCAATCTATCAGCGCCTGGCAAACTTCCCTGGCTTTGGCATCGAAACATCTGCCGATAAAGTAGGCATGGTTGCACTGGGTGTAACCGCTGCCGGTATTGCCGCACATGCTGTGGCTACCAATCTGCGCAAGCACAAAATGGTAGATACCCTCATTGATGAAGGCAAGCAATCAGACCAGGATCTTAAACATGATTAACCAGAAATTTTATGAGCCAACGAATAGTAATAGATCCGATCACCCGTATTGAAGGGCACTTACGGATCGAAGCAGAAATAAAAGACGGAAAAGTATCGGAAGCTTACAGCGCTGGCACGATGGTGCGCTTGCTGGAAGAAATATTAAAAGGCCGTGATCCACGTGATGCATGGGCATATGTAGGTCGTGTGTGTGGTGTTTGCACAACTGTTCATTCACTGGCATCGGTGCGATCAGTAGAAGATGCACTGGACATTGTAATTCCTCCCAACGCAGAGATGGTTCGCAACATCATGTTTGCGGTGCAGAATATTCAGGATCACGTAATTCACTTCTATCACCTCCACGCACTGGATTGGGTAGATGTAGTGAGTGCGTTGAAAGCGGATCCGAAGAAAACATCTGAAATCGCGCAAAGCATTTCTCACTGGCCCAAGAGTTCGCCCGGATATTTTTCTGATCTGCAAAAACGCTTGACAAAATTTGTAGAAAGCGGTCAGCTTGGAATTTTTGCCAATGGCTATTGGGGTCACCCTGCCTATAAACTTCCTGCTGAAGTAAATTTGATTGGTGTTGCCCACTATCTCGAAGCACTTGGAGTGGCAGAAAGAAATTGTAAAAGTGCACACCATCTTCGGAGGAAAAAATCCACACCCTAATTATTTAGTGGGTGGTATGGCTTGTTCTATCAGTTTAGATGATTCAAGTGGTATCAATGCCGAGCGTCTCGCCTATGTGCAGCATCTCTTGAAGGAAGCAAAAACATTTGTTGAGCAAGTTTACATTCCTGATCTGCTTGCCATTGCTTCTTACTATAAAGACTGGGGTGCCATTGGTGGTGGCCTCGGAAACTATCTTGCCTATGGTGATTTGCCCATGAATGGCTATCGCGATGTATCGAGTTATAAGTTTCCGGCAGGAGCTATCTTAAACAAAGATGTAAGCAAGATTCTTCCCGTAGATATGCGCAATGATTCCGAGATTCAGGAATTCATCAGCCGCAGCTGGTATGAATATGCCGGTGGCGATGATGCCGGCTTGCATCCCTGGAAAGGTGAAACAAAAATCAAATACACCGGACCAAAACCTCCTTATGATTTCTTAAATGTAGATGAGAAATATAGTTTCTTAAAGACTCCACGTTGGAAAGGAAATGCCATGGAAGTTGGTCCGCTTGCCCGAGTACTGGTTGGTTATGGAAGCGGTCGTGAAGATTTTAAAGAAGTTGTTGACAGTACATTGAAAGCACTCGATGTTCCTATTGGAGCATTGTTCTCTACATTAGGTCGCACGGCAGCAAGGGGCCTTGAAGCAAAACTGATGACAGGCTGGGCACTTGAGTTCTATGATCAGCTGATCGCCAACATTAAAAATGGTGACACACGCATGGCGAACATGGAAAAATTCAAACCCGAAACCTGGCCTGCGAAAGCACAAGGTGTTGGACATACGGAAGCGCCTCGCGGAGCATTAGGCCACTGGATTGTAATAGAAGATGAGAAGATCGCCAACTATCAGTTAGTGGTTCCTTCTACCTGGAATGCATCGCCTCGTGATAAAGATGGAAATCCGTCCGCCTATGAGTCTTCGCTGAAAGGCACTCCGATTGCGGATGAAAATAAGCCATTGGAAATCCTGCGCACCATTCACTCATTCGATCCATGCCTGGCGTGTGCCGTGCATTTGTATGATGAAGACGGCAAGCATGTTAGTAAAGTCAATGTGATGTAACCATAAAGCTTAAAGTTATGGACGCAACAACTATTCAATCAAAACCACAGGTACTCAGACGCGTGTTTGTCTGGCAATTGCCTGTTCGCTATTACCATTGGATTAATGCCCTGTGTATTCTGGTTCTCACCGGAACCGGTTTTATCATCGGTGATCCTCCAGCACTCATGTCGGGCAAAGAAGCCTATGCCAATTACTGGTTTGGCACGACACGATTCATCCATTTTGTAGCTGCTTATATTTTCCTGTTCAATTTTTTGTTTCGCATCTACTGGGGTTTTGTGGGCAATCACTTTGCGAGTTGGAAAAATTTTATTCCTACCAACAAGAAATTCTTTCAGGATATGTGGCGTGTGATTCAGGTGGATATCTTCATGACAAAAAAAGAAGAAGAGGGAGCCATTGGTCATAATCGTCTGGCTGGCTTTATTTATTTTATAACATTCATTGCTTTCGCGATTCAATGTCTTACCGGTTTTGGATTATATTCTGCGATGAGCGACTGGTGGTTGCCGAATTTATTTACCTGGGTGGCCCCGATGTTTGGTGGTGATTTTATGCTGAGGCAAGTTCATCACTGGGCCATGTGGTTTTTTATTCTGTTCACGGTAGTGCATGTATATCTTGTTTTCTACCATGACTATGTGGAAGGCCGTGGCGAGTTATCATCGATGGCCGGTGGATGGAAGTTTATTGAAGAGAAATTTTTTCATAAGAAGAAATAATTAAGCTATGAATTGCGAGCTACGAGAATCCACTCTAAACTCACGGCTCAAAGCTCGAGGCTCTGAAATACAAAATACCATGAAGAAAAAAGTTCTGATTCTGGGCGTTGGCAACTATCTAATGGGCGATGAGGGTATGGGGGTACATTTCGCCCGTCAGTTGAGCAACGAACTGGATGATGAACTGATTGATGTGGTGGATGGTGGAACGGGTGGCTTCGCGCTGATGGAACTGTTTGAAACATATCCAACAGTAATTTTAGCAGACGCCACCCTCGACCATAACCCTTTGGGCACTATTCGTTTGATTCAACCTAAATTTTCTGCCGACTTTCCCCGGGCAATGAGCACGCACGAAATCGGATTGAAAGATGTAGTCGAATCTTTGATCCTGCTGGATAAGATGCCGCAGATTTATCTTTTTGTTGTATCGATAGAAAAAGTGCAGCCCCTCAGTATTGAACTCTCTCCTGAAATTGAAAATGCAATACAAGAGCTAAAGAAAAAAGCGGTTGATCTGGCAAAATCTCTTCTCGTTGTTGAGCAGGAGATAATTTAATTAGTTAAGAATGTCTGTTATGTCTTTTGTTGAGATAGGCTGGAGACCCTAACGACATCGCCAGGGTTTCTTATTTTATTTTATTTTTACTCAACTCACGGGCCTGTTGCACCCATTTGTCGCGGTTGATGCGGTCGGGGAAGAATTTTAGGGTATGGGCAATCTGTTCAACGGCATCGTTATTAAACTCACTGATCTGTTTGAAATTCACGATGCCCAGCATATTCAGTTTTTTCTCGATCACTTCTCCAATGCCTTTTATCTCTTTCAAATCATCGATATCGGTTTTTTCAATACTGGCTGCAATCTGATAGGGATTTATAAAATACCGCACACCTGAGTTTTCTTTTTCTTTCTGTGCAGCCTGTTGCTGCTGCTCTTGCACGGTATTGGTTAGTTCATTCACTTTTTGTTTCTCATTGCCCAGTTGAATCTGAATCAATGCATATTCATCTTTCAATGAACTGTATCTGGTTTGTGAGGTGGCAAGTTCCTCACGGAGTCGGTCACGCTCACGCGACATTTGAACATAATCATCATGAAAAGTTTGTTTGGCGCGCGAAAGGGTATATTCATTTTTATTTGCACGTTCCCGCTGTGAGTATAACTCGTTCAAAATAGTCTTTCTTATAGCAATTAAAGCCAGCACCTCGTTTTGTTTCCGATTCAGATTATCGTCACGCATATACCAGGCAATTGCAAAACCCAACAACACCGAAACCAGGGTCATGATCAGGATTTCTGCTATCGCCAACCCCGATTCCTGAGGATTGATTTGTCCGGAAGAATCACTCACGCCCTTTACGGAAAACATATACCAGAGTGCACTGGCCAGACACCAGATGGCAAACAGGATGAGAAATAAATACGCTTTTTTCATGTTTTTTACGATAAAATACAGAAATGTGAAATTAGACAAAAAGTATGGAGTAAATGCAACCTAAGTGTAAGTGAATGCGTCTTACATACATAATTCACTTATGTATCAATCATATATGCATTCTCCCGAACTGTTAAAAGGCACCCTTCAAACCATCCTGCTTAAGGTGTTGAAAGATCATGGCAAGATGTACGGATATGAAATCACGCAGCGCGTTAAGGAATTATCGGAGGGAAGAATACTCCTCACTGAAGGTGCATTATATCCATCACTGCACAAGCTTGAAGCCGAAGGTCTTCTGAAAACGGAAACCGTTATGATGGGCAAGCGGGTGCGCAAATATTATTCACTCACCACCGAAGGAAAAGGCCTCGTGAAAGAGCTTGTGAGCGAATTCGTAGATTTTATCAAAACGATGGGGAATGTGTTGCAGGTAGAAATCAGTAGGCAGTAAGCAAAATGCAATAGGCAAGGTGAAATTAACCAACGAACATATTGATTACATCATCAAAGATCTGAACTACCGGGGGATTGTTGCCGAAGGTATACAGGATGAACTGAATGATCACATCTGTTCGGCTGTAGAAACGGAAATGGCCAATGGATCACGATTCATCGATGCCTATCATCATATATTAAAATCATTCGGGCACACTTCGGGTTTGCGCGAAACACAAAAGCAAGTCATACAATCAGAAAATGCAAAGCCTAAGAATATGTTAAAAAATTATTTCACCATTGCCATTCGCAATCTGCGCAAGCACAGCTTCTATTCATTCATCAATGTGGCTGGTCTTTCTATCGGATTGGCTATTTGTTTTATCATCATATTATTTGTGATCAATGAAAACAGTTACGATAAACATTTTGCCAATGCCGATCGGATTTATCGCATTAAAAGCGAGATCAAATTCGGAGGTAATCACTATAACATGTTATACGCGCCACCGGTAATGGCAAATACCGTGGCCACGGAATATCCAGAAGTTGAGTCTGCCATACGTTTTCGCGAGCGTGGTTCCTACCTGGTTAAAAGAAGCATAGATAATATCAAAGAAGATCATGTGATCTGGACCGATAAGGATTTCTTCAAGCTCTTTTCTGTTCCTGTCATTGCCGGCAATGCTGAAACCGCATTGGCAGAACCAAACACGATCGCCATCAGTGAAACGATTGCCCGCAAATACTTCCTCAATGAAAATGCCTTAGGTCAAACCCTCATTCTCGACAATGATATGAACATGAAGATTACGGCCATCTATAAAGACCTGCCAGCCAATACTCATTTTCATTTTGATATTCTTATCTCATTAGAAGGACTGGACGAAGCCAAGCGACTGGTGTGGTATAGCAATAATTTTCAAACGTATCTTCTCTTGCGCCCCGGGGCCGATGCAAAACAGTTGGAGAATAAATTTCCGGAGTTAGTTGTGAAACGTGCCATGCCTCAATTAGCTGAAGTGCTCGGTGGTGATTTTACCATGGAGAAATTTATCGCTGCCGGAAACAAAATGGAATTTACGCTGCAACCACTGGTAGATATTCACCTAAAGAGTTCTCTGCAAGGTGAGTTCGAACCTAATTTTGATATCGCCTATGTATATCTGTTTGTTGCCGTGGCTCTATTCATTCTGGTCATCGCCTGCATCAACTTCATGAATCTTTCTACGGCACGTTCCGCCAATCGCGCTAAAGAAGTGGGCATACGAAAAGTGATGGGATCTTTCCGATCGCATCTGATGCGGCAGTTTTTAACCGAGTCAATATTATTAAGTTTCATTTCTATTGTTCTTGCTGTCATCACCGCCTGGCTTTTGCTTCCTTTCTTTAATGAACTTTCAGCAAGAACCCTTTCCATTCCTTTTGATCAACCCTCGCTGTATGGAATTATTATTCTCGCAGCCTTATTGGTAGGATTATTAGCAGGAATTTATCCCTCTTTTTTCTTATCAGCCTTTAAGCCTGTAAGCGTATTAAAAGGTCACGTTGCATTGGGTATGAAGAGTGGATTTATCCGAAGTGCACTGGTGGTGTTTCAATTTACGATTTCCATTTTCCTGGTTATCGGAACACTGGCTGTTAATAGACAGCTGAATTATATCCAAAACAAAAAGCTGGGCTTCAATAAAGATCAGGTGATCGTGATTGACGATGCGTTTGCATTGGGCAATAACCGTATTCCCTTCAAAGATGAAATCATGCGAAGTGGCAAAATGGAGAACGCAACAATGACGGGCTTCTTACCGGTTAGCGGCACCTGGCGTAATGATAACCCCTGGTGGGTAGAAGGTCGTGACCCTGCCGTACAGGAAAACATGGTGAGCATTCAAAACTGGCGCGTAGATTACGATTACATCAAAACGATGGGGATGAATATCAAAGAAGGTCGCGATTTTTCCCGTGATTTTCCTTCCGATTCAACGGCCGTTATCATCAATGAAGCGGCTCTCAAACAATTTAATTTCACGGGTGAAGTCATAGGAAGTAAAATCGCCACGTTTGGTGATGGTGGCAATGGTGAACCCGATCGGAATAATCTCATCACACTCACTGTTGTTGGTGTGGTAGAAAATTTTCACTTTGAGTCGCTCAAACAAAATGTCAGTCCACTTATGATGGAGCTGAGCAAACGACCTGAAGGTCCTATTTCGTTTCGCTTTCAATCACAAAACACACAAGACGTGATACAGATTGTTGAAGCGAAATGGAAAGAGTTGGCCCCCGGCCAGCCATTCACCTATTACTTTCTGGATGAGCGCTTTGGTACCATGTACGCAGCCGAAACACGCCTTGGAAGAATCTTTGGAATATTTTCAGTGCTGGCCGTGTTGATTGCCTGTCTGGGTTTATTCGCGCTGACTTCATTCACAGCTGAACAACGCACAAAAGAAATCGGTATACGCAAAGTGTTAGGGGCCAGCATCAGCAGCATTGTGATGTTACTCTCTAAAGAGTTCGGCAAACTGGTATTGATTGCCTTTGTGCTGGCTGCGCCAATGGCCTGGTATGGAATCGACTGGTGGTTGAAAGATTATACCTACAAAACAGAAATTGGTATTGGATTATATCTCTTTGCCGGAGTAGCTGCCTTTGTAATTGCATGGGTAACCATGAGTTTTCAATCTTTCAAGGCAGCATCAAGTGATCCGGTGAAATCCTTGAAAAGTGAATAATTGTGTATGGTGCGTAAGACTATTGGAAAGCATAAATAATGCTCTTTAAAAAGAACATAATGCGCCAGAAAATGAATTTTTACGAATAAATCGACCTACACATTAAATCCGTTTTTATAAATTACAGGAATGAATGTGGTCATGAAAAAACTGATTTCCGTATCGATCTGGATAATGTTTTATCTTCCTTCCTTTGCCCAATCCGGTCATCCTGTTGTTGACGGGCACGGAGCGATCGTGCGTGGCGATACTTCCCGGAGGGTAATTGCCATTGTATTTACCGGTCATGAATTTGCCGATGGCGGATCATTGATACGAAAGGCGCTTAACACAAAAAACATAAAAGCATCCTTTTTCTTTACAGGAGATTTCTATGCTAATCCGGATTTTTCAAAGCTGATACGACAATTAAAAAAAGATGGTCATTACCTGGGAGCACACTCCAGTAAACACCTGCTCTATGCCGACTGGGAAAAACGCGACAGCACATTAGTTACGAAAGAAGAGTTTATAAATGATCTTGAGGACAACTATCGGATTATGGCCAATTTCGGGATTGTCAAATCTGAAGCTCCGTACTTTCTTCCGCCCTACGAATGGTATAACCAGGAAATTGCCAAATGGACGAAACGAATGAATCTGACACTCATCAACTTTTCAGCTGGCACCCGCTCCGCTGCCGATTACACCTACCCTGAAATGGGCGCACGTTATCTGGGATCTGAAGAAATCTACCAGTCCATCATTACGTATGAAGAACTGCACGGAATGAATGGCTTCATCCTGTTAATTCATATCGGCACTGACCCGCGAAGGAAAGATAAGCTTTACAATCGCCTGGCAGATTTAATTGATGAAATGAAAGCGAAAGGTTATTCGTTTCGCAGGGTTGATGATCTGCTGAAAGCGCGATAGCATTTCTAAAACATAAGGTCCTTTCCTATAAAGGAAACGTACTCCGACAAATTTCTTTCTGCAAGCATCCTCGAAACGGTTTCCTGAAATTTCCCTATGAATGCCTGACCCAGTTTTATTTTTTCCTCATCACCAAAACTGTTTTTCTTCGAATCAGCTTTGTAAGCGATAAAACTGGTTAGCGTTAGCAAGGTGGTGGGGAAATCAAAATATACATGATTTTTTTCCATGGAAATGATAAGCACATCTCGCACACGACCTTCCATTAATTCAAGATTAACCGATTGGGTAATCATGTTTTTCTCACGCAGACGGGCAAGGGTACGATCGATGCTTTTTGGTTCAAGTTCCTGCAGCCGATCGGGCATATAGATATAAAATTTTGGCCGCTCTCCTGGTGGTACCTGCTTTAAGATGGCCGTGATTACGGGTTCTAAAAAGTTGATCACATAACCATACGCCAGTGCATACGACACGGAGTATTCTTCCTGCTCCAGGGCATCGGAATATTCGCTAACCAGACCTGTAAGTGCGGCAGACACAAGGCCGAGTATCACGGTTATCGGCTCTGGCTCAAAGGGCAATGGCACTCCCATGGCCCACAGCACTGCACACAACAGTGTGGTTAGCCACAATAAGATCAGGACTGCTTTTGAAATGGTCTTGATTGCCATGAGAAAATTACCGGGTGTTTCGCATTAAATTCTCATAAAACCACAGTGCTGTTTTATAGCTGTCCAGACTCACACGCTCATCTATTCCATGAAACCCTATCGGATCAATCATGGGACTGAACTTAATGATGTTCTCAGATACATCATAAAAAAAGCGTGAATCCGTGGCGCCAATCATTAAAAAAGGCGAGGTGATCGTTCCCGGTAAACTTTTTTTGATAGCGTCATCCACTTTCTGGTAGCCGCTGCTTGCGGCAGAAGTAACAGGGCTTGCTTCCGCGGCCATTTTTAAGCGCTCAACCTTCACACGGTCATCATCAATTTTCTTTTTCACTTCTGCAATTACAGCATCCGATAAATCTCCCGGCAACAGGCGCAGATTCACCGTTGCTTTAGCCACTGTTGGCACAACATTATCTTTTATTCCAGCACCGATGATGGTGGGCACCATAGTCGTGCGAATCATTGCCGCGCTTTGAGGCGATTTTTCATAGCTGCCTATGATAATTCCTTTAAACAACCATTGATTGGCAAATGCCATTTTTTGAAGGAAAGGCATCTCAGGACCAATATATTCAGTTCCTTCCAGTGTTGAGCCTGTGAGGTCTGATGTAAATGGTCTTGATCTCAAATTCACTAATGCCTTCGCTAAAATATCAATCGAAGTTTCGTCTGCCGGCATTGACGAATGCCCGCCTGATTCTTCTACCGTCAGTTCAATCGACAGGTAACCCTTTTCCGAAGTTCCCAAAAGTGCAAGTGGCTTTGTTATCCCAGGCATTTTTGTGAGCGTAACAATGCCGCCTTCATCCAGCACAAATTCAGCTTCAATGTTTCTTGATTTTAATAATGCTGCTGTAGCAATTGCACCCTTGCCTCCTATTTCTTCATCATGGCCGAATGAAAAATAAATCGTTCGGTCAGGTTGAAAGTTTTCACCAAGCAATTTCTCAGCCGCCTCCACCATACTGATCAGATTGATCTTATCATCAGTGGTGCCGCGACCCCAGATAAAATCTTCTTTTATTTCACCGGTAAAAGGATCGACTGTCCACATGTCCCGGGTGGCTTCTTCGATGGGCACCACATCCTGATGCGCCATTAAAATCACAGGCTTTAGTTGAGAATTTTTTCCTTCCCATTTATATAGCAAACTGTAGCCCGCTATAATTTCTCTGGATAGCTTGCTATGAAAATTCGGATAGGTAGATTCCAAAAAATTTCGAAAGCCGATGAATTGAGAAGAATCAAAGAGCGATGGGTCACCATACGAAATCGTTTTGTATGTCAAGGCCTGCTGAAAATGCTCTAGTGATTGAGCGCTTATCTCTGGGGCCGCCTCTGCCACCACTTGCGTTTGCCGTGATGACATGCTGAGCGTGTTTACTAAAATAACGGTGATCAATAATAAGCAGCTGACTAACAGGAAAAAGAAAAATTTTTTTATCATAATTTATATTCTATTGAATCCCATTACCCTGTGACTTTAAATGGCCGCCAAGATAACAAAATCGTCAAAACCTGATGATCGTTATCATTCCTTATTTACTAATCGGAACTTACATTTACAATCTATTCTAAGGGAGTAATTACTCGATAAATTCTTCCTGGTTATGAAAACATTTCTCTTTTCTTCTCTTCTAATCCTGACATTTCTCATTAGTGATTCTACACTAGCTCAGACAAAACTCACCCAACTCTCGTTTGAAACCGGCAATGCGGTTACGGCTTTACCAATCGTGGGTGCCTCTCAGCTTTTCTACACGAATTACCATCCCTTCACTACACTGGGCGCCAGGTTGGTTTGGAAAGAAAAGGGAAAGCATGCCTGGGAACAAAGCCTTAACCTGGGTTACATCTATCACCGTTTTGTTCAGCACAGCATACCGTTGTTTACTGAAACCATCTATCGGTATGATTTTAATAAGTCGTTTAGCATGCGTGCGCATTTAGGTGTCGGTTATCTGCACAGCATTCCCGGCACGGAGAGATTTGAACTTAATGACCAGGGCGAATATGAAAAAATCAGAAACCTGGGGCGGGCGCAGGCAGGAGTAAAATTTTCCATCTCCGCAGCGTATGCACTCAATCAGGATCTGCAGCTTACGCTTAATTATGGTGTGTTGGGTCAGCTTCCTTTTGTAAAATCGTATGTACCGTTGTTGCCTTACAATTCCATACAGGTGGGCATCGCTAAAAATATTTCAAGATGAAAACGCGTTTCATTTCTGTCGCAAGCGCAGGCCTGATTTTTTTATCGACACTTTCCTGCGAAGAGGCCAATGTGGTGCCAACTAATTCCTGCACCTATTCTCCACCGCCCTCTTTTGCAGCACATCCGAAAAGCCAGGCCTTTCAATCCTTATTAGACACGTATGTAAAAAAAGGACTACCCGGCATTTCCGCGCTGGTGAGGGATGAAGATGGTGTGTGGGAAGGTTATGCTGGCAAGGCCGACATCGGAAAAAATATTTCTTTCACTCCTTGTCATCCGAGCAAAGCGGCAAGCATCACAAAATTCATGGTGGCCACGCTCACCTTTATGTTGCAGGAGCGCGGACTTATCAATATAAACGATCCGATATCGAAATACATTGATCCGGATGTTCTTTCAAAGATTGATAATGCCGACCAGATAACAATCAAAAATTGCCTTCAGCACACCACTGGTTTTTATGATATCACTGACGACTCTGAATTTTACCTGGCCGTTCTCAATAATCCCAATAAAAACTGGAGTGCTACTGAACTCTTAAAATTCATGCATGGAAAAGATCCCAACTTCACTCCCAACGAAGGCGTTCTGTATAGTAACACCAACACAATTTTCGTGGCCATGTGTTTGGATAAAGTATTAGGCTATTCGCATGCCCGTGCTCTGCGAAGTGTGATTTGGGAACCGCTGGGGATGATTGATACCTATTACCAATCGCGCGAAGAGTTACCGAACACCGTAGCACAGGGCTATTACGATTTATATAACAATAGTACGATCGTCAATGTATCGAACCTGATCACCGGAAGTGGCAATGGTTATGGCGGTGTGTACAGCACGGTGGAAGATCTTCAGAAATTCATGGACGCCTATTATTTTGATAAAACGTTGATAAACGAAAAGAGCATGGCTACCATGATGACTTTTTTACCGGAAGATGGTGACACCGGAGACAACCTTGGCGTAGGAATTATGCAGAAGTTCAAAAAATTCTCACCGCATTTGGGCATGGGTCACTCCGGCCGCGACCTGGGTTACAGTGCCGATCTATTTGTGTTCCCTTCTCGCAACAATCGCCTAATGATCTTCTTTGTAAACTACGGGACCAATGGTGATACTTTTTTGCGTGAGACTTTCCGTGAGTTTGAAAAAGAACTTGTGCTGGAACTTACTGAGTAAATGCTGCCTGGATCGTTTTTGAAATTCACCGTTTCTTGATTTCTAACTTCAGCCCATATAGCAACCGGGTGATTATAAAGCGTTTGACTATAAACTCATACAGGATATACACACTGCCGAAACACAAAACGATTAATATCATCAACTTCACGGCAAAAGGCAGAGGCCACTGCACCACATAATAACCAGTAGCTACAATAATGGTTTGATGCAAAATATAAAAGGGGTAAACGGCCGGTGTGGCATATCGCAGAAATGCATTTGAAAAATTGAGGTGCCTTCGCGCAAAGCCCAATATAGAAACGATCAAAAGCCAAATGTGAATGGAATCTAATATCCCGTAAAGGTAAAGAGCATGGTCTTGCTTTTGGGGTAACGCCAACGGCCAATAATATTGCACAACTAATGCAATCATACTAATGGCTGACGGAATGAAAAAGTGCCAGCGATATTTTTCACACGTTTTCCAAAAAGATGAAAACTGAGATAATAAAAACCCAAGGAAGAAAAGTGTGATCGAAAAAATAAAATTAAACCAATCGGCAATCAGGTTTTGTTGCTCTGGCCACTTAATGTAAAGTTGGAAATAATAAAACATGAATATTCCCGAAAGGGCCACGATGATAGTAGGATTGGCAAGTAACTCTTCCCATTTCTGAATACCTTTTTGAATCTCGTTCATTTTCATAATCGAAAAAAGTGGCCATAATAGTATTGTGAACACCAATAAGTACACTACAAACCACATGTGGCTCCAGGTGAATGACCCATCCGGATAAGGAACAAACTCCCACACACTGGGGTAAAATTCAAAATAAGAGATGTTGTGTCTTCCGGTTTGCAACCATTCGAAATACACTTGAAACGGAATGGTGAACATCATTGCAAAAACAAGCGGTATGAATAACCTCACAAAACGCTCACGGAGAAATAGCAGCGGCTTGCGACTGGACAACGAAAAGTTTACCCCAACTCCGGCAATAAAAAACAATAACGGTAACCGCCATTGATGTAACCAGATAATGATACGGCTTAGTAGAAGTGAATGTTCGTTGTCTTTAATTTCCCAGCCAAACGTAACAAAAGGCATGGTGCAGTGAAAAAGTATGAGCAGGCCAAACGCCAGCACCCGAATCCAATCGATAAAATACAAGCGGGTGGCGCTATATGAATTCATATGCATAATTTCATTTTGAAGGTAAGACACTCCAGTATTATCTTACCCCTATTTTATTATGGTTTATTCTTCACTCGTATTATCTTATTGATGTCAATGACTGCTGAGACTATCAACTGATTTAAAACTCAATATCTTTTTCCTTAATGGAGGGAAGATTTTTGATATTAAGTTCTCTGTAATATTTTCTTAGTTGCCTTTTACTTGATTTAACTCCTGTACTGGTGCTTGCGCCACTTAATATCATTTTTACCCAATATTGAATTACAGACCGATTGCGGTCACGTTCATAAAATACAGTGCCAATCCGTTTTGTGTTATTGGTTCTTATCACAAATTCATTTGCGAAAAACTTTAGAATCGCATTTTTAGCTGAATGTCTTGATGTGTCTTCTTTATCCAGAAAGGTTACTCTTAAATCATGATATAAAAATTTCATTGATCCCAATGATAAATACTCTCGTCCTATTGCCCGCATCATGAGCGTGTCGACATAACCCGATTGAAACTCCACGGCTGCCAGCGGAATAAGAACCGGATTCAATATGGAGGTATGAAAAGGGCTAACCTGTGTAGTCATCAAAAATCCTCCGAGCGTATCGTTGTATGATTCCCGTACACGCAACACGACATTGGCTGAATCCATAAACCGGGAGTTCGCACGGATATAGAGCGTATCGTTATTCTTCATTTCAATATTCTTAATGTTTCTGACCATACCCTCCAGGTCAGTAAAATAGAGAAGTCCTTCATCACCAGTGACTCTGGATTTTTCGGTGTACCGGATTTCTCCTCCTCCAAACTGCAGTGTATCAATCTTTAATTTAACTCCAAGTTTCTGGATCGCGTTGGATGGTAAATATCTTGTTTTACCCACATAAAAAGGGTGAGTCTTATCACGGTCTATTTCCAGCGTGGGCGACATCACATGTATATATGACAAATGAATGATGGAGTCTTCGGCAAGTCTGCTTGCATCAAATCGCTGGAAAGAAACCGAATCAATCCTCGTGTGTATGAAATTCGTTTGATAAAAACTCTCATCGAGAAATGCCTGCTTGTCTTTTACTGGTCTAAATTCTATGCCCTTCACTTTGCCTTGTGCAAGGGTGGGATCATAATCCAGCCGATCGAAGTGAATTAAATTTCCACCCGTTTCGATCTTTGCTTTCATATTATGAATCGCAGCCGTGGGATGGTTATCCTGTAATATCTTAAAGGGCTCTTTCAGATGACCGGAGTTAAATACCAGATCATTAATCAACCCAGATGAAATGAGCATTGATAACTCATTGCTTCTTAAAAGCAGTTGATTCAAGGTGATGGCATTTACCTTAGCCCTTACCAAGGCGGATGAATCCAGATTTTGTACTTCAATCTGGCTGACGGATATTTTAATTCCACTTTCTCCGCTTTGCAAGCCCAAAAATTGAATTGTTTTAATCGAATCTCCACCATCATTCACGTACTGCCCATGTTTGCCGGTTAACCATGGAGCATTGGTTTGTGTTGCTCCCATTTGAATTGTATCGATGGCAGCCCTGATACTTCGTTTTAATGTTTTGGGCGCAATAACCTCCTCTTCTTCCTTCCACTCCATTTTCTTTTCATGATTAATATTCAATGGTCCCGCTTCCATGGTAAGCAAACCCATTGTCAATTTGTTTTTATCCAACAGGATATCTTTAACCGCGAGATTGTTTTCTGCATTTAATTTCAGACGTTCAACTGTATCCTTCCTGGAAAAATGTGTTTTCATATTCAGCAATTCAACCGATGAAATAGATAGCTGGTTTTGCAAAAGCTTGTTGGCATTCGCATGAAAAGTGAGTTTTTCAATATGTGACACGAGTGAATCTTTACCTGATCTTTCCAGATGAATATTCTCCAGCATTCCATGGTTATCCTTAATGATGAATGAGGCCACTGAAGCGTGGGTGGAGCCCATTTCAAAATTGATTTTCCCTCCTTTGATTTCGGCTCGCTCCATATAATTGGTATCACCGAGTTGGAGTGATTCGAAATCTATCTGATCTAACAGAGTACGCAAATCCACACCCGGTTTGCTAAAGCCTACTTCAGTATTATTGCCATTCACTTTATTCATACGAAGGGAAGGCATTTTCCACGTTGGCTCTGTTTTGTTTTGAGATGGTCCGGCTTCCTTGATAATTATTGTGGCCGACTTCCATCCCAGCCCATTCAATGTCAGATTATTATGACTGGCATTCCAATCAACCTTTTGCACCTTGAAACCATCCGCCAGAAAATTGATTCTGTCTCCGGCATGAAAAGAAATATTTCCTATAAAGGGAGAATCTTTATAAAGGACGAAATCATTCAGCTGGCCATTCAGATTTTGACTTTTCAGTAAAAGCAATGGCACTGAAATATTTTCAATGGCATTAAGTCCTTCATTCAGACTCGTTGATTCGATTATTTCATTGATACGAATCGTGGCGTTGGTTCCCTTCAGTGTGACGTCAGCATTCTGTTCTATAAATTTCAAATAGGCGGTCGCATTTGTCAAGGAAAACAATTCTACTTCCAGAAATCCCAATAGGCTCTCCAGTATATCCATGTTCGCCTTTTTATCGGACTGATTGGCTGGTTTTATGGTAACTCTCACGATCGGATTCAACACAATCGCCTCATGGGCTACCAGCCGTTTATAAATCAGCAACGTATACCAGTCCAGTTGCCTTAGATTAAAAGCTGCTGTCTGCAATACCGGTTGCTGCTGGTCTGCAATAATGAGTTTAAAATTCAACAGCGATAGCTGTTGACTTTGCAAACGCACGGTATCAAAGCTTACCGATGTATTACTATGGTTTAGGAATGTACTGTACTTCGCTACGGTAATGTCAAAGTCACCGGCCGTTATCTTTTGTGATGAGTCAGGCTTATGGATTAAATCCTGGATTTTTACAAAGGCGTCATCGATCATAAACCTGTTTTCTATAGAATCCTTATGCAGTGTAACGTCAGATGACAATTGATCAATAATCAGGTTTTTAACCCGTATTTCTGGCATCAACGGAAGTGCTGAGGCTTTGTTAAGCGATCTGTTTTCTCCTTCAATAGTCCAGACGAGGGTAATATCCGATTGACCTAAAAATACAGTATCCACTACTGCTACCCCTTTCATATAAAGGGTTTCAAAATCAAAATGAGCGATTCGTACTTTATTGGATTTTATCTGATAGGTGTTGGATGACCTGTCTGGGGGAAACGTTACTTCGATGTTATCAACCTGTATAGAGTTACTGGCGGTGCTAAAAAACAGGCTGTCAAATCCCGCATACAAACCATTGGGAAACCGTATTGATTGCCTCGGGAAATTAAACTCAATCCGTGGATTGATTTTTCGTAATGAGTCCGCACTCAGATATAAATCGTGGGCAAGAAATTGAAGTTTTTTAATTACCGTGGGCTCACTGCTTTCATCAAAAGACAGGATAAGCGTAAAGTCCTTAAATGTGATTTCCTTAATCTGGAAACGAATGGCATCATTCTTAATCTTCTGAAGCACTTCACTTAATGTAAACGCCTGATGATGCGTAGTGTCTTGCTTGCTGCGTGTATGATTATGAATGGTTAACTCGCCCCCCTCTACTTCCAGCTTTTCAATCACCAGGGTGCCGCCAAAATAGAAATCCCATAACGAAGCAACGTCAAGAAATATTTTTCTTACCGTTGATCTGGTGTAGTTGGTTGTCTCTTTATCTTTTACGAGCACCTCAACATCTCTCAGTCTGATACTGCTCTTATGTGGCAGTATCAGCATAGTGCCAATTTCCACCTCTACATTGCCACCTGAACCAGACTCCACCAGTTCTATTAAAATCCGTCTGGCCTTAAAGTGAACAACTGCAAGTAAGACTACCAGCAGAAAAAAAATGAACAGTACTATCTTATGCTTCAGTTTCAAGCAGTATTGCAGAATTACTAAATCTACACACTCGGCCGTTGAAAAGAAATGACGGTGCTCCTAATCTTTTTACAACTCGATCATCGGTGACCGTGCCATTTGATTTATCTGCTTTCTCTTCTTATTCAATAACAATATCATACTTATCCATGAGCCCTGGCAACCCGGTAAGTGAGAACTTTGCCTTCCTGATCTTGTTTCTCTCTGGATCAAAAGAGTAGTTGCTGGCTGTTCTAAAATCAGCTCCTGTCAATATTGAGTTATCAAAAGTGGCACGTACAAGATCACAGTGATCGAAAGAGACACCGGATAAATCTGCTTCCGCGAAGTCTGCCTCCTCAAGTTTGCAATCTTTAAATACGGTGCCTTTTATTTTCAATTTATAGAAAGATGAAAAATTCATTACGCAGCCCTGAAAAGAAAATGAAAGCAACAGTGGATTACATTCATCAAACCGCAAACCCAGTAGCTTCGAGCGTATAAACCGGACATCTCTGAAAGAAGAACCTTTTGACGTGGCCATACTGAAATCACAATCCTGAAACTCACATTCCACAAAGAGGATTTCATTTAAATCACATTCTGCAAATTGGCAATTATGAAACGTGCAGTTTTCATACTCTCCTTTTGAGAGTTTATTTTGACGGAAGTCTGCCCCATGGTAATGCTCATTCTCTATATACGTGCTGCTCATCGTATTTGTCTCTAAAGTCAAAGATCAAAATAAATTATCAGTTAATAATCGCAGGAGAAAGGCTACTTTTAGTATGAATTAAATTCAATAGTATGAAGCTGGCACACGTTACCTCTGCACTTGTCCTCTTTACGGTTCTGCTGATGCAAGGCACTCCTGCACAAGCACAACGTAATCAGGATGAAATTAAAAAACTCAGAGAAGCCTATAACGCAGCGTTAAAAAACTATGATGTTGAATTAACGCTCTCCTTTATGACCGATGGAATTCTTTCCACCATAAGTAGTGGCACGTTGATCCAGGGAAAAGCAAACCTACGCGCATACATTGAGAGCCGATCAGATTCAAAAATGTATTGGGTGCGCACCCCGAAAGAAATTGAAGTTAATGATGAAACCGGCATGGCATGGGAAACAGGTAGCTGGAAAGGGTATGCGCCTGAGACTGGTAAAGAGCCGGTAACCGGTGGAAAATATTCTGCACAATGGATAAAGGTAAATGGCGCCTGGAAAGTTAACTCAGAGCTTTTTGTGAAACTGGAATAAAAACTCACTCACCTGTGCATTTGTAAACGAATGCTCAATGGCGGCTGTATTCACTCACCTTCCTTCAGGCGCATTTTAACGTGTAAACCCCGATACTTAAATCAAATACCAAAGAGTATCTGTAATAATTATTTCGGCTTAACACCCTTTTTGTAAATTGAAACCTTAAACCCGGGATACACAAAGCGCATCAGTAAAGGATGAGGTTTTTTCATGTTATGCTACTTCTACTAACAAAGCTTCTTTTAACACTTTCTGTATGTCTTTCCGCGATCAATTTGATTGCGCAGCCAATAGCTATCGATAGCCTGGAGAATCGATTGCAAAATTTGCCTCCAGATTCTTCACGGGTCTTCCTTCTGTGCGATCTCTCTGGTAAATACCTAACCAATCAGCCACCGCTGTCCAGGCAATATGCGGAAGAAGCGCTGTCACTTTCACAGAATTTGAATTTTAAAGCGGGCGAAATGCTAGCGTTCAATCGACTGGGAGAGTACGAATTCCGACAGAGTAATTATGCAAGGGCAGTAGAATTTCTAACACGTTCACTCACGCTGGCCGAAGAGCTTCCTGACTCATCAGCCTTGGCAAGTGTTTATCGCGTGCTGGGCAACACCAATACGTTTGGCTTCAAACAATATGACAAGGCGCTGAAATATCAATTGCTTGCTTTATCTATCTATGAAAAGAAAAAAGACATGCGAAATATTGCCTCACTATGTGGCAATGTGAGCTGGATCTATGCGATCACCAATCAAAACCTTGAAGAAGCCTATCTCCTGGCAAGGTGTGGTGTAAGGATTGCGGACTCATTGGAAAATGATCAGCTGCGTAGTTACAATTACAATTCGCTGGGTTTGATATTTATGCAGGAAGGGTTGTACGACAGCGCACTCTTTTACCTTGATGAATCAAATGATATCGCCAGAAAAATTACTGACCGCGGAGTGATTTCCTACAACAACAGCATCAAAGGAAATATTTATCTGCGCCAGCACGATTTTAAAAAAGCACTGGAAGTTTTCAGCCTGGCAGAAAAAGAAAGCCGTGAGTTGAATTCACGCGAAGTGTTGAAAGACTCCTATAGCGGACTCTCCAAAACACACGAAGCGCTTGGAAATTTTCCTCGGGCCTATCAATACCTGACAAAATTTACAAAACTGAAAGACTCGCTGTTAAACTGGGAAACTACCCAGAAAACACTGATGCTGGAACATGAACTCAACGAACAGAAGCGGGCCGTTAAAATTTCCGAACTGGAACAAGCGGCCTTCCGGGCCTCTCGGGAGAAGGAAATTTACACGGCCATGTTAAGTGTGCTTATTTCTTCGCTGCTGATCATTATCATTCTCATAGTTCGCAATAATCGTCAGCGAAGAAAGGCCAACGAAATTCTGACTGAAAAAAATGCTGAGATCGCGGACCATAATGTGAAACTGAAGGAAGCAAATGAAATCAAAGACAAACTGTTTTTCATTATCGGCCATGACTTGCGTGGTCCTTTGTCAAGCTTAAAATCATTGCTCGGTCTGGTTGGCCGCAACGAAGTGAGCAATGAAGAATTTAAATTACTCGCTCCGCAACTCAATCAAAATGTGGTTGGAATAAGCGAAACGCTCGAGAATCTACTTCAATGGTCGGGCTCGCAAATGCATGGCTGGCAACATGAACCTGTCGACTTTCATTTATATCCCGTGATTGAAAAGGTTATTAATCTTTTTGCAGAGTTTGCCCTGCGCAAAAAGATTACTGTGATCAGTGAGGTTGACCGTGACCTTCGTGTACATGCCGACCAGAACCAGATAGAACTTGTATTCCGCAATCTTATTCATAATGCCATCAAGTTTACATCCGATGGTGGCCAGATAATAATTTCTGTTATCCACCAAAGTGATTTGATCAGGATTGATATCACCGACACTGGAATCGGTATCGGAGAAGCACAGCTTGCAGGCTTGTTTGATGAGCCCGGAATAAAGAACACCCGCGGCACAAAAGGCGAACGGGGAACAGGCCTCGGCCTCACGCTTTGCAAGGAAATGATCTTTACCAATGGAGGACAGATTTCTGTTACCAGCCAGGAAGGAAAGGGAACCACGTTTCATGTTACTTTGAAGGCGGCTGTCTGATAACCTCCCGAAAAATTAACTGAATTTAAATTGTCATCTGCCGTTAAGTTGAAATACCCACCTGATCTTAAATAAGAGAAATACCTCACTTATACCTCTTCCCCTTCTTTATTACCATATCCACATCCTGCAATAACGAGATATGTCTGAGCACATCGCCTTTCACGGCAATGATGTCGGCATACTTGCCTTCAGTGACGGTTCCAAAATCCTTATCCACACCCATCATCACCGATGGCCAGTAGGTGGCTGCGCGTATCGTGTACATCGGATCAAAGCCAAATTTATTTACCCACACATCGAGTTCGTTCCATGTGCTCTGGCTGTGAAACTTCATGGGGATGCCACTGTCGGTGCCAATCAATAATACCACACCTGCATTTTTCAGCTGGTTGATTTTTTTCTCGAGCGTGGGTTTACGTATCGGGTTCAAACCAAAATAGCTGAGGCGGCCCGGATATTTGATGGATTGTCTGATGTCGGCAATGATCGAGTCGGGCAAACCTAAATGCCAGCTCGTGTTGTCAAGCGCTTCGGGGTTGTCGCGCATGTATTCGAAGTTGTGTAATCCTTCTACCGTGGGTGTCCAGAACAACGGACCGAGGCTCATTTTAGCCGTGCGTTCTTTGATCATGAACATGATGTCGTCCGGATATTCGGGTGCCGCAGCCAGACCGGTGTGCTCAAAATTATCTACACCTGCTTTAAGTCCTCTGCGTATTTCATCGGGGCGGTGAGAGTGTGCTACCACTTTCAATTTATTTTTATGGGCTTCATCTACGATGGCCATGTATTCGGCTTCGGTCATTTCATCCTGATCGATCAGCTTGATACAGTTCACGCCTGCTTTCGCGAGCTGACGAACTTTTGCGCGTGCATCCTCCACACCTTTCACGCCCCATCGAAATTCGGATGTGCCAGGATAAGCTTCATGCTGAATGAATGGTCCGCTCATGTACATGGTCGGCCCTGGTATTTCTCCCTTGTTGATGAGATCGCGCACGGAAAGACTCGGTTCAAGTGGCCCGCCAAGATCGCGTGCGCTCGTTACGCCTGCCATCAACAACTGATGTGCCGATGATGGCATGATCACATCCTTCGCCAGCTTCAAATAGGTTTTATCCCAATGGGTGTAGTCACTGTGGCCGTTGATCATCAGGTGTACGTGCATGTCCCAGAGGCCAGGCATTACGCTCATGCCTTCGGTAGAAATGATTTCTGCTCCTTTCGGGATTTCAATCGAACCTACCTGGCCAATGGCTTTGATGCGTTCACCTTCAATGATGACAACCGAATTTTGCATGGGCTTTCCACCAAAACCATCGATCAATGTTCCGCCAACAAGCGCTTTGGTTTGAGAAAATGAATGTGTTGAAATAAAAACGAGCAGGAAGAAAAATATTTTCATATGATGAAAGATTGATAAAGTAAGGTAATGAAAACCGCAAGAGATTCCGTGTTGTATTTTCTCCGTGAACCCTCTGTGCTCTCGGTGGTTAAAATGCACTTACCACGGAGGGCACAGAGAAGGCGCAGAGGATTTGGATATCTTTGATGCATGCAAATAAAAGAACTCATGCAGCACTTTTCAAAACCCGGAATTGTTGCTGCCATTTCAGTAAGACCGCAGCGACTTGCGCCTCCGATTGTTTTAGATCAGGTACGCGCCATCGAAAGCAAAGGGCTTGAGGGTGACCGCAGCAAAGGTGGCAATCGTCAGGTAACACTCATTCAAAAAGAACATATCGCGGCAGTGGCATCCTTTTTAGGGAAGGAGTCTCTTGATTTTACGCTTACGCGAAGAAACATTTTAGTGGAAGGCATCAACCTTCTTTCGCTGAAAGGAAAACAATTTCATATCGGTGAAGCTATTCTTGAGTACTCAGGTGAATGTCATCCGTGCTCAAGGATGGAAGAAGCCCTGGGTGAAGGTGGATACAATGCCATGCGTGGCCATGGCGGCATTACGGCAAGAATTATAAAGACAGGATTAATTTCAAATGGTGATTCCGTGAATGCTATATCAGTTTCCTGATTTCTTTTTCCCTGCCCTTCCCAGGTATTTAAATGCATCTACCATCATAATGGTTCCGGTTATACCTGTAACTCCGCCCGCAATCAATAAGCCTTTTCCAAGATCATCATTTTCCCTTCCCAGCATCAAACCACCGGCAATGACCATCGAATATCCAAGGGTGGCCACGGCAATTCCCCGCTTGAATTTCTTTTCTGATTGCGTAAGGTTAACCTGAATGTTATCCACATCGGCCCTGAGCAGAAGTATTTCTTTTTTCAATTCATCCACATCCTTTGGTTCCGTTTGCGCAAAACTGAAAGCCGGGTTGATTAAAAGTATCATCAGAATGATTCGCATCATGGGTTTTTAATTGTAACGCAATATAAAACTGAAAGAATAATCCCACAAGATTCTAGCGGTCGAGCCACGCTTTGAAAGCCGCGCTGCGATCGCGGCTGATGGTGAGTTCATGTTCACACGGTTGATTGAGTTTTACTTCCAGACGGGTGCTGATCAGTCCTTTCACTTCGGCTATGGCATCGGCATTGACAATGGCTTTGCGGCTGATGCGAAAAAACTTCTGTTTATCAAGCAGTGATTCCAGTTGTTCCAGGGTATAGTCGATCAGGAATTTTTTGTTATCATTTCGGGTGTAGATGTACACTTCTTTGCCATCAGCAAAAAACCAGGCCACTTCTTCGCTGGGTTTATACTGAAGCTTGTTCCCTGATTTTATCAATAATCGTTCCTTCGGTTTTTGTTTTTCGCTGAGCAGCCATTCCTTTAGCTGACTCAATTGTTGCTGCACGTTTTCCTGATTCGCTCCCAGGCGCTTCCATTTAGCGAAGGCATTATTAAGGTCTGCCTGTTGCACGGGCTTGAGCAGATAATCAATACTAAAATGTTTGAATGCCTGAAGGGCGTATTGATCGTATGCCGTGGTGAAAATGACTGGCGCGTCTACCGTTATGCGATTAAAGATTTCAAAACTTTTTCCATCAGCGAGTTCGATGTCCAAAAACAGCAAATCTGTTTTTTGGCCCGATGAAAAAAATGATACGGCTTCTTCAATACTGTCCAGTGTACCTTGCAAAAGGAATGGCTCTCCTGTGTTTTTCAAAAGACCGATCAGGCGCTCGGCTGCAAGCGCCTCATCCTCTACAATCAGTACATTCATCATGCTTCAAGGTGCAGGACGGGTATTTTTACAATGAAATGTGTTTGTGTCCTTTCTACTATAACCGGCCGGTCGCTTAAAAGTTTGTATCGGTTTACAATATTACTGAGTCCGATTTTTGTGGATTCTGCTTCTGTTTCCTTTTTCTGCAGGGAATTGCTCACCACAATATAATTTTCCTGTTTTTCAATTATTATTTTAAGAGGCTGTTTTTTAGAAGCAACGTTGTGCTTGATCGCGTTTTCAATCAGCATCTGCAAGGAGGCAGGTGCCACCATAATTATATCCGAGCGATCTGATATTCTGTTTTCTATGAGCAGGTTTTCATTAAACCGGGTTCTTAACAGGTAGGTGTACGAATCCAGAAAAGCCAGTTCATCCTTCAAGGGCACAATTTTGTTCTCCTGATTGTAGAGCAGATAGCGATAGACATTTGAAAGCTGTGAGATAAATGTGGATGATGCGTCTGCATCTTTATGCACCAGCGTTGACAGCACATTAAAACAATTAAATAAAAAATGTGGATTTATCTGGTTTCTCAATGCTTCAAACCGGGCCTCTATGTTTTGCTTTTTCAATTGTTCTGCTTCCAGTTGAGCTTTCTTGAGCCGGTTCATAAAAAAGACAATCGCGTTTACACAGTTTAAAAATAAGTTTACCCTAAACCCGAATGCCGTTAGAAGTTTCCAATGATCAAAATTGAACTGCAGCGGCATGCCCAGGACCATATAAAGTACAAACAATGAAATGGTAGATACCATCACGACATTGAGGATACTGGCCAGAAAAAGAAGAATGAGCGGATGAATCCCTGTGCTTTTCTTAATAACTTGATTTTCAACCAGGCGGTTTAATTCCCAGACTCCCAGCACAACCATGGAGAGAACTCCAAACAACCAGAAACCATTGAGTTCAAAATCAAACAATCTCTCCCCTACCGTAACCAGAATATTGATATACGAATAGACGGACAGAAACAGAATCAACAGGTAACGGTGGCGGACTGAAAACACGTGGGGTATTAATATTTTCCAAATAAAGTAAATTCTCTGACAAAGGATAAGCCCCGCAATAATTGCGGGGCCATCCCACTACTCCAAACCACTTCCTCAACTATGGAAGAAGTACCTGATCAATTACATGGATTACTCCATTCTTTGCATTAATGTTTAAGAGCGTTGTCTGCAAGTTGGCTGCTGTTCCTGAGCCTCCTACAATTGTTAAGTTTGCTGTGTTCACGGTTACATCGCCATTAAGTGTTGGCACCGCACCGCTAACCAGATCTGTAGAGAATCTTCTTGCTCCTACCACGTGCTTCTTTAATACTGCGATCAGTGTAGGCAGGGCAATTTCATCTACACTGGTAACACTAAGAGCTGTATACAAAGCCTGGAATGCAGCGTCTGTTGGTGCGAAAACTGTCAATTCACCAGTAGAAGCACTTACTGCTGCAAGCAGATCATTATCACCTTGTCCGTCAGTGCGAGCCAGTGCAGCCAGTAACTGAGTGAACTGAGGCGAGGCTGCTGTAGTGCTTTCTACAACAATTTCAGCAATTGTCTTGGCGGGTGGCACCAGAGTTCTGTCAATTACGTGAACAATTCCGTTGGAAGCCTGAATATCAGTTGCAGTTACCTTTGATGTTCCATTGATGAATACTCCTGCAGCACCTTTGCTCAGATAAATTTTACCACCAAGTGTTGTCGCTGAAGACGGTCCTGTTGCAATATCAGCTGCTTTTACTTCTGCTGCTCCAGAAATAACATGGTAAGTAAGTATGGAAGTCAATGTAGCATTACCTGCTGTCGTGTTTGGAGGCAGAGCTGTAATACCTGCTGCTGTGAATGCTGCATTGGTAGGAGCAAAAAGTGTTAACTGGTTTGTTGGTGATAATAATGTAGGCAATAAACCAGCCTGAACTACTGCTGCAACAAGGGTAGAAAAATTCTTATTGAAATAAGCTGGAGCCACGATGGTTCCTACGATAGGTGACATGGTTGGCGGAACCAACACTGCATCAATTACGTGCACTACACCATTGGTAGCGCGCACATCTGCTGTAACTACATTAACGGTTGTGTTCAATTTTACTCCTGAATTAATATTTACAGTAATTTTTTCACCGCCCACTGTAGTAACGTCTCCGTTGGTAAGCTGGGTTGAAAGCACAGCTGCAGAAGAAACTACGTGATACTGCAAAACACTTTTTAATACTGATTCCGGAATATCATCCAGGCTTGTCTGGCCGATAGCCGTTAATAAACCAGCAAAAGCTGCATTGGTTGGGGCAAATACTGTGAACGTTCCGCTTCCACTTAATGTGCTCACCAGATCAGGATACTTTGTGAGTGCGGCAACAAGTGTTGTTAAATCTGAATTGCCTTGAGCAAGCGCAACGATACTTTGAGTAGGAGCCGGTTCGCTATCGTCATCTTCGTTACAGCTTGTGAAGGTGATCGAAAAGACTGCAAGCAGGACCATCGCTTTTGCGAAAAATCCTGATCTGAATTGTTGTTTTAATTTTGATACCATAGTTGAGTTTTGTTTAAATGTTTCCTCTTAAAACTCAACAAAAGGCGTTTTGATTTTACGATCAGGGATGAATCGCTTTATAGCAGGCGTGAAAGGAGATAAATGAGGCGTGAGTCGCAGGCTATCCGGTTGATGTTTTCGCAAAAAGCGCATCAGGTATTAAAATTTAAGACCGCAGCACTGTCTTTTCAGACCGACAAGGAAAAAAGTTCTTATTGTTTTAACAATGCTTTTCGTGCTTCCAGTGGGAAGTCGGTGATAATGATGTCCAGCGAGTTCTCATTAACCTTGTTACGATAACCGGCTTCTTGCAGGGGTTTGCCGGAATTTCGTAAGGCCTCGCTTACATCGGCCATTATTATAATTTGATCATTTTTCAAGTCCTGAATCAATGATACCGGTGTTTTAGTGTTGATGTAGGCGATTTTCTTTCCGGCTGGCATATCAATTTCCTTGAATTGCTGCCAATCATATTCCGATTCCATCAATGCCGAAAGCGAAATGTGTTTGGAAAGTGTCGCTACTTTCTTTGTAAGCTCCATGCTGAAAGTGAGCGTCAGCATCCGGTTTTCCATATTATGTTTTTTTACCAACTCATAAATCTCAGCATGAATGGGTGTTTTGATATCGAGCATCAGATTGATATTTTTCTTTTTTATAAAAGTAAGCACGTCATTGAACATAGGTATTCGCTCGCGGGTAAGTTCTCCGCTTTCTTTTTTCAGAAACAAACTATTGAGATACGCATCTTCAAGCTGATCGATTTTTCCGGTCCCGTTAGTGGTGCGATCTACCGTTTCATCATGCATGATGTAGATCGTGCCGTCCTTACTTTTTCTCAGATCCAACTCAACGATAATGGTATCGCCTTTAAATTTTTTTGCAATCGATCCGAAAAGAGGTAATGAGCTTTCCGGGTGTTCATAATAATAGCCTCCGCGGTGCCCCGCGATTTTTAAGTCAGAAGAAATCGTGTTTGTCTGGGCGAGTACAAGTACCGGAAAGAAAAATACGATCAGAAAAAATTTCATAGGATATTACTTCCCAATCGCCTGATGTAATACGCTTTTATCGCCCGTCATCTCCCAATGCCCAAGCGAAATAGGTATGGAACCCATTTCATTTAACTGATCAAAAAATTCTTTCACCCGAAATGGCTGTTGTTGTGATTCCTTCCTTCTCGCAAACTCAGCCATTGTGCCTTCAAGCAAATACTTACCGGTAATGTAGCTGGTGCCATATCCCGGCTGCCGCAGGTATAAATGTTGTTCAAATAACAAGAGTTCCTTTTCTGTTTTCATCCATCCCCGCGGGGTATGTTCGGAGTGAATTTTACCTGCCTCTTCCATCGTCATTTCATTGGCATGGGCATATAAAGATCCGAGGCCACGGGCGGCACGCTGGGCAATCATGATGTACACTATTTCTCTTACCCGTGGGTCATCGTTATACAATCCGGCTTGCATAAACATTTCTTCTACGGCAGTAGCTGTGCCTTCATTGCGCGAATCAAAAATGTTATAGAGAAGTGGCCCTCTTCGGATTTCACTCTCGTGCGGTTCGTTATCCATCTGTGCAAGTTCAAACCAATGGTAAAAGTGTGAGTATAGTGGTCTTGGGTCATTGTGTAATGTGATGATGAAAAAATTTCGCTTATCAGCTGGTACAAATTTGCCAAGATGTTCGCGCAAAGCCGGTTCAAAGTATTCTTTTACGGTAACGATCTCATCCTTTTCAAGAAAGTTCAACAGGCTTTTAGCCGATCGTTCAGTAAGTGCTGCGAAAGCTTCGGGTGTATCAGCCGCCTTCAGTTCGGGCAGGTTTCGGTTTCGGTGTTCTTCCAGTTTTAATCCTGTCCAGGCGCGTGCAAGTTCCCGTTTTAGCAGAAGGACTTCATCCTCCCACGTAAGTGGCACGAGGTGCACGTGTTGTAAATACCAGGTGTAGTTTTCTTTTCCAATTCCTGACGGACCTGTTTTCGATGCTGATTCATTCTCCAGCCATGCCGCCAGATTATCGGTGGATTCAATTGCCTTCTTTATTGCGGATACGAGATCTTGCTGATCGCTTACTCCAGGTTGCTTCAGTATGCTTTCCAGATCGCGGCTTTGTGTTTTAATGTCCCGGATTCCAGCTATCCATAAGTCTCTTGCGTTGCCGGTGAGATTGCGCTTAGCCTGTTCATTAAGTGGCTCTATTACGTGTAGGTCACTGATCAGTTTTTCCTTGCTTTCAGTTGTTAATGGAAACTGGTACTTCCATAAATCTACAATGGCGTGGTGTGTGGGGCCCTCATGTCCTGGAACATCGCTGCGATCCATCCATAGTGTTTTATAGAAAGCGGGGTCACGTTCCCAGGTCCGCAATACCCGATGGTCAAAATCAAGACCGTTCATTTCAGCATAAATTAAATACCAGTCTACCTGGTGTTGCACTGGCCAGCCAGTGGTATCAAAATTCTGAAGTTGCTTTTGCCATAACTTTAATTCCTCATGTTGCTGCTTCATCGCTGCCGATGTATAATCTGGCACTCCCTCATGCATTGCCGGCCTCTGAAATTCACGCCAGGTTTTAAATAACTCAACAAGCTGGGCATAGGTGGTTGATTTTTTAGTTTCAACCGGTGGCGGTGAAGAGCAGGCAATCATTAAGACCAATACGCAACCAGCAATTATGATGTTCATAGAATACGGTTTCATGTTTTTCAGGGAAATTATAATTTTTTTAAGCTTAAATTTTTTTCTGTGATGGAGTAGGTATCTGTTTTTAAAAAATTAAAATAGGATTGGGTCTATTAGTTAAGTGGTGTGTCTGTAAAATCTCCGCGCAGGGTTCTGTATCTTTTGCGGGCTTCAGCTACATATACACTGCCGGGATATTTTGTCAGGAAGTCACGATAAATTTCCATGGCTTTATCTTTATTCTTCAGGTATCGTTCATAAATTTCTCCCTCCATAAACATGGCATCATCTGCCAATACATCCTCTCCAAATTCGGAAACTATTTTTTCACATAGTGCGAGGGATTTATCGAACTCACCCTGCTTCAATCGTATAGATGCTTCAAGCCAGTAGACATCATCTCTGATTGCACGGCTATCTGATCCATCGGGGAATGCCGAAAGCCTGGATAAAGCTTCTGTCGTTTTATTTTGTGCTACCAGTAATTCGATTGCCGCATATTGTTTTAGCGCAGTACCAAGTGTATCAAACGTAGTGTTTTCTTTTATACGCATGCTTAATTCCATAGCATCATTGGCGATTTCGCGGGTAGTCGCTTGCTTCAGTATATCAAGGTGTTCTTGAGCGAGTTTAAAATCACCTTTGAAATAGGAAAGTTTTGCGTTTTTTAATTTCGCTTCATAACCCAATGGGGTTTCACGTTGCGTTTTTTCAACCTGTGAATAAAGCAGGGTTGCCTCCCAGGGTTCTTCTTTCAATAGATATATATCGCCCAACTCTATTTTGGCTTTTGACTTCATAGAAGGACCTACTTTATTATTTGCAATCAGTCCTTGCAGATAGTTAACCGCTGAATCCATTTCATTCAGATAATAAGCATACAGCATTGCCTGGTTTAATGTTGCTTCAAATCCGTTGGGACTATCCGGATAATTTTTTTTGAATCGCGCATATTCACCGATCACATATCGAACTGAGTCATGTCTGACCGGATAGCTTTTTTTCACCTTGGATTCCCTCGCTTTGATAAGTCCGATTCTTGCGGGTAATTCATTTTCTGTTCCTGCGTATTCCTTAACCACAAATGAAAAGCTTCTGTCTGCGTTTTCATAGTCCTGATTGTTGAGGGCTATCTGAGCAATTTCCAATGTCTTGGATTGTTCTTTTTTAAACCTCCGGTCATAGGCGCGCGCTTGAATAAAGGCACCATAAAAGTTTTTTTGCTGAAGGTTTACCCAAATGATAAGATCAGAAAAAACTTCTGGGTTTTGATTTTTTTGAATTCGGTCGAGAAGCAATTTTTCAAGACTTTCGAGCTCCTCAGGCTTGGTGATAAGAATCTGCATCAGATTCTTTATGTATGAAATATTAGAAGGAGTTTGAGTAACATAATTTAAATATTCGCCCACCATTTCATCCCGCTTTCCCGACATGCGATAGAGGTTGGCCATTTCCAGTGCATACACCCCTTCATTCCGCGTTGCAACCCGTGCCTGTTTTAATGCAGCGATTGCATAATCGTTCAGGTTTTTAGACGCAAGATAATCGGAGGCGGATTTAAGTTTGTAAATGTCATCGCCTTGTGCTTTGATGATTGTATTCAGGTACTTATCGGCTTTGGGTAAATTACCGGACTTAAAATATAAAACACCCAGATCGAGACGGTAGTTTAGTTTGTCATCTTTGCGTATCAATCGTTCAACATAATCCTCGCCCTCGCTGAACTTCGCCATATCAATTAACAAGTTGAGGTAGGAGTTGTGCACAAAAGGGATATTTTCATTTTTTTTTACCAGCTGTTGAAAGACGAGAAGTGCTTTCTCTTTTTCGCCCTTGGCTATGTATTCGTTGGCAAGTTGTATATCCTGACGGTCTTGTGCAAAGCTTGTATATCCACAAAGCACAAGACATTGTATTAATAGTATTATATATAAGTATTTGATGTAATTATAGTTATTCATGTGGATATGTGTATAACTCTTTTGGGATTGGTCCGGTGTTTATCAGTTGTTGATAAGATCTCGATTTTGATTTAATATTTTGCGTTTTTTGAAAGCTTTTTGTCTCTTGTCAACATTTTAATTGTTTGTGAATTAGGATTAGTGAAATTAAACATTCTGTGTATGAATTAAAGTCAGGGTGGTGTTTGTCCACAATAAATTTTGTCTTTTAATCTATTATCAATTTTATGACCTTTTTAATAAGTTCTCCACAATGAGAAACAAGTTATTCAGAATTTAATCAACACAGGTCCGTACTCCCAATTTGCCCTTAATGGAAAGCTGTATTTTCCTTCTTCTGACTTAAATAGTATTATTCTTTCGGGTTCACTCATCTTATAGAAGTTCCCGGCATCCCATTTACCATTTTTATTTTCATCAATAATGATTCTCAGTCTGTATTCCATGGGCTCCAGATTCTTGAAGGTATAATTTTTAATATTAGTATGGCTTTGTACAATCGTATTATCATTGGTCATTACTTGTACAATATAATTAGGTACATTGGTTTCTATCTTAACTGCCACGGTTCCAAGGTCATCTTCTTTAGACACTTTTATTTGTCTCATGGTGCGTTTTGAACTATCGTTTACCATTGTAATGAGTGCTCCCTTTCCGAGTAGGAATTGTGCCTGAGCGGTTTTCTTTTTTTCCTCATCCTGTAGCTCTTCAATGGGTGTTTTAATGATTAGCTGGTTATGTAATGTGTCGATCTTGATATTTTTGATTTCAACAGGTACATTTTTTATAGTATCATATTTTACCAATATACTATCGGTATTAATTTTACCAATTGGTTTGTTATAGCTAATCGTATAAGTGAATAACCTTGTGGCGAGATCATACTGTTGTGGAAGTTCTTTAATTTTAAAGCTTTCTTCTGCTGTTTTTATTTCACCGTGTTTAATAAAGAATACAGTATCTATTTTATTTCCTACACTGTCAGTGGCGTTTAGTGTTGTTTTAATGGAGTCTCCTTTGGTAAAGGCGTTATAAAAGATGAGTTCTGATTGGTCGTTGCCAAAAGTATAGAAGGATTCCCTGGATGATATCCCCTGGATAGACAATGAGTCTATAGGTTTATTAAATCTCAGCCTGCTCGTTTTATCGGTGTGTCTTATGTTTGTTATGGTTAATGGCCTTGAATCTACAGACGTCATGGGAATCTGAATGGAATCCTTCTGGCTCAATGGATTAATGGTAAATGTTCTGAATCCGAATTTTTCTGTTTTGCTGTCTACTTTCAGATTTTTGTTTTTATCATCAAATGCATAAATGAAGTATTGTTGTGCCTTTAGATTTGGAAGAGAGAATTTTCCATTTTTATCTGACTTTGTAAAAAATGTAGGAGTATGTTTAAAAATATCAAATGTATCGGACTCATACAGTGCGATTGTTATTTTCAAAGGAATCTGCTCCGTGAAAATATCATTAACCATTCCATTAATGTATAGTGAATCAATTATTGGTCCTGTACTAAACGCAAGATGTAGATTTTCTGCCGGGTTCCCTTCAGTTATATCCTGAACTCCATCTCTGAAATTTATGCTATAGGTAGTATTAGGCAGCCATTCGAGTTCGGGACTAATAATGAGTTTTTTTTTCTTAACGGTAAATAATGTTTTCTTACCAATTGATGGTACGATCAATATTTCTTCTTTTGGGTCTTTTAGTTTGATGTCTTCGTTAAAAACAAGTTCTATTGATTTCCCATTGAAATTAAGTTGGTTCTTGTAGGGAGAAGATGATATCAGTTCGGGGGGTGTCTTATCCCTCGGTCCACCGGTAGGCATGGCTATATTTGCGCATGCAGTAAGAATAAGCAAACCTGGAAATGTTAAGAAGTTTTTCATGCTTCTTTAGTTATATAAATCAGACTTGAATATTCTGTGGTTTTTTTTGCCGATATGTTTGAAGCCAATCCTTCCCTGAATGCGAGGAAACCTGTAATCAACTTTAACTGGTTTGGGTTCTTATATTTTTCACTTAACAATGAGACATAATAACTGTCTAATTTCATAGGTTTGATCTCCATGATTTTAAATCCGTTGTTTTGTAAGAGAAGATCCATAGTATCCTTCGTAAAATGCCAGAGATGTCTTGGAGCATCAAAACCTGCCCAGTAATTTTTGTAATGCTGGCAGTCATGTGACTTTGGGTTAGGCACTGCAATAATCAACAATCCGTTTTTTGTCAGACGGCTTTTCAGCTTTTGTATTGTGTTGGTTAAATCATGAATATGCTCAAGTACATGCCAGAGTGTAATTACATCAAACGATCTATTTTCATATGATTCAAGTTCTGGTGTCACTTTATCACCGGTCAGTGTATTTGCTTTTTGCCGCGCTTTGTCATTTGGTTCAACGCCTGAAACCAACCACTTTTTATTTTGTAAATAGTTGAGAAACTCTCCAGTACCGCACCCGTAATCCAGGATTTTTTTTGGCTCAGGATAGTATTGTGAAATGAGTTGATGTTTCCACCTCAACGTAAGATTTCTTGCAGAGAGATAAACTTTATCAAATATTGTCTTTGACTTTCCTGTGTGTGATATGTAATTGTCTGAAGCGTAGTATTTGCCAATAGCATCAGGTCCTGGTCTTGGACTCGTTGCTATCAGATTACACCGTGTACATTTCTGCAAATGGAATTCTTCTTTGGTTATTGTGAAGTCGTGCGTAGTAATGAACAGTGTAAAACTTTCATTACCACAAACCGGGCACGTCTTGATATTTTCGGTAGTCATTATTTACCAAGATATACTGTTAAAATTGAAACATCTGACGGAGAAACGCCACTTATTCTTGACATCTGACCTATGGTTTCTGGTCGTATGCGTTTAAGTTTTTCGCGTGCTTCACTGGACAATGCCTTTACCCTGTCATAGTCAAAATCGGGTCTTATCGTATATGACTCCAGGCTTTCTATTTTTTCTGCCAGTTTTTGCTCACGTTCAATGTAGGTTTCGTACTTCACAGCAACTTCAACCTGTTGCAATATTTCTTCAGGATATTTTTTCAAGCGGTCCTCTATCTGAGGGTCTATTTTTTTCAATTCTGACATGCCGATATGTGGCCTTCTCAGAAGATTGACAATAGGCACTTTTTCTGTTATTGCTGCACTTTCTAATAGCGCAAGAGCTTCATTTACCACAATGGGTACCGCGCGCATTTCACTCAGTTCTTTTGTTAATGCTGCAATGGATTCTTTTTTCTCCATTACTTTTTCAAGACGCTCATCATTTGCAAGGCCGAGCTTATATCCTTTTTCAGTGAGCCTGAGATCAGCATTGTCCTGCCGTAGCAGAATTCTGTATTCTGCCCTTGATGTAAACATACGATATGGTTCCTGAGTGCCTTTGTTGACCAGATCATCAATCAGTACCCCGATGTAGGCTTCTGACCTTTTTAATATAAAGGGATCTTTTTCCTGTACTTTATTATGAGCGTTTATACCTGCCATTAATCCCTGACAAGCAGCTTCTTCATAGCCGGTTGTTCCGTTTATTTGTCCTGCAAAGTACAGATTATCAATTAGTTGAGTCTCTAAACTCATTCGTAATTGTGTAGGGGGGAAATAGTCATATTCAATGGCATAACCAGGCCTGAACATTTTAGCCTTCTCAAAGCCCGGAATTTTTGTAAGAGCCTGATATTGAACGTCTTCAGGTAGGGATGTTGAGAACCCGTTAACATATATTTCTACTGTATTCCATCCTTCTGGTTCTACAAATATTTGATGACGTTCTCGCTCTGCAAATCGGTTGATCTTATCTTCTATTGAAGGACAATACCTGGGACCAAGTCCTTTTATTCGTCCCTGAAACATAGGCGACTTGTCAAAACCTTTTTCAAGTTCTTTATGTACCGACTCGTTGGTGTAGGTTATCCAGCAACTCAATTGTTTCTTCAATGGCTCAGTATCTGAATAGGAAAACTTACCAGGGTTTTCGTCACCCTTTTGTTCTTCCATTACTGAGTAATTCAGAGAACGGCCATCAATTCTTGGTGGCGTTCCTGTTTTCATTCTTCCTGCCTCAAATCCAAGTTCGATCAGTTGCTCTGTTATTCCCGTTGCATTTCTTTCAGCAGCCCTGCCTCCGCCAAACTGCTTTTCACCGATATGGATTTTTCCGTTTAGAAAAGTTCCATTCGTCAGAACAACGGCCTTTCCTTTTACGTCTATTCCAAGGGCGGTTCTCACACCAATTACTCTTTTATCCTTGACTAGAAGGCCTGTTACCATTTCTTGCCAAAAGTCTACATTTGGAGTTCTTTCCAAAGCAAGTCTCCATTCCTCCGCAAACCGCATCCTGTCATTTTGTGTGCGGGGACTCCACATTGCCGGACCTTTGGATAGGTTAAGCATTCTAAACTGAAGCATTGACTTATCTGATATAATACCTGAGTAACCACCCAAGGCATCAATTTCTCTAACGATCTGACCCTTTGCAACACCACCCATTGCGGGATTACACGACATTTGGGCAATGGTGTTCATATTCATGGTTACAAGGAGAACCCTGGAACCAAGGTTTGCGGCAGCTGCGGCAGCTTCGCAACCGGCATGACCACCACCAACTACAATTACATCGTACTCTGGAAACATTGTTTATCTGTTTGTTCCACGTGGAACATTAATTAAAATTCTTCAAAGGGAGCTGAATTGTTTCACGTGAAACTATTTGAGCAAAGATAGGCAAGCTTCCTCTTTTTTGCGCATGAGCGCTTTTTCAGGTGTTTTTTTGTCTTTGTAGCCCAGCAAGTGCAATACACCGTGTATCATAACCCTGCTCAATTCATTTTCAAATGTTTCCTCATACTTCTCTGCATTCTCTTTAACCCGCTCAATACTTATGTAAATTTCACCCTCAAGAGTAGACGGTTCTTCAGAATTATCAAAGGTTATGATGTCTGTTAAGGTATTGTGTTTAAGAAATCCCTGATTAAGGGATAGAAGATATGAATCTGAACAAAAAACGTAATTGATTTCCTTAATGGTTGCTCCTTCTGCTTCCACCACTTTATTAATCCATGAGCAAATTTTACGTGGTGCTTTTGGTTTGAAACGAATTTCGTGAGAAAAGAAATTAACCCGGGACATCAGGCATTGATATAAAAACTAAGCTCAACCACCTTTCCGTTTTCAGAAAAATCAACCTCATCAGCAAGGTGCTTCATAAGAAAAATCCCTCTTCCACCAGGTTTTTCAATATTTTCAGGAGCAGTAGGATCGGGTAAATGATGAAAATCAAAACCAGTACCTTCGTCCTCTACGCGAAACTTAATCATACCTTCCTGTAGGGAAAGAGCCAAGTGAAACATTTTTGGCTGAATCGCCTTTATTGCCATGACGGATAGCATTGTTTACAGCCTCTGTTACAGCGATCATGATATTGCCATAGATGTCATCATTCAATTGAAATTTTTCCCTTGCATTATCTATAAAGCTTTCAATCATCCTGATATTATCAGACAAGGAAGGAATTTCAATGTGGATGTTCTTCATGCTGTACGTGATGGTTTATTCTTGTGTTCCTATTCGCTTAAAATAATCGTTAACTTCCTTCTTATAATATGGATATAGCTTTGGAGGAACTGTTTTCAATAGTTCTACTTCTTTTTCCTTTAGCTTCAGGTATTCTTCAAATTCACGGGGAATCTCTTTACCATAGTCTTTTGCCGTTTCTCCTTTACGCTCTTCATCAAGATCCTGTTCTCTCATTGATTTTTCAGTATCAAGCAGGCGGGTAAGTATCTCCTTCTGTCTTCTGATCGTCTGTTCTGTAATCTGCTTATTAACTAAATCAAACTCGGTTTGTTCCATTTTGCCCGGTAAATCTCCTCCCGGCACTTGTCCTCCGTTTTGTTTTAGTTTCTCTTGCATATCTTGCAAGCGCCCTTCGTATGCGCTCCTGCTCAGCAGCCATTCTTGCCATTTCTTCGGAAAGCTGGCGCCCCGTTTTACCACCCTTCTTAATTTCCTCCATTTGCTGATTAAGCATTTGCTGCATCTTGCCGAGACTGGGCTGAGTTTGTCCCTTCTTCTTCTTTTTACCCATGCCAGGCTGAGCATTGGCCATCATATCCATCATCATGTTATAGTGGTCGTTCAGCATAAGCGCAAGATTATTCATGCTTGTCATGGAAAACTGCATTTCGCTGCTGGCATTGGATTTCCTGCGTTCTTTTATGTTTTCAACAGACTTATCAATGTGGCTATTTAATTCACCAACCTCCTTTGTAACAATTGATCCCATGAAAGCATCCTTTTTGGAAAGAGATAAGAGGCTGTCTTCCAATACTTTAGCATCATCTTTTACCTTTAACTGGTTCTGAGAAAGTGAGATATATTTGGGATCGGTTTGCTGAACCCCATTGAAATCTTTCATTAAATATTCCTGGTCGAATGAAAGCTTGATCAGGCCGTGAAGAATCTGACGCAGGCTCTCCAGGTTTTGCATATCCATTTCCATCTCCATGGAACTTTGCATGCCTTCCATCTGCTTTTCCATCTCCTTCATTTTGTTAATGGATTTCTTTTGTTGTTCCATCGATTTTTTAGGATTGTTCTTTTGAAGTTCTTGCTTGCTGTTCTCCTGCGAATCCTTCACTTCCTGTTTCTCCTGATCCTCAGGCATTGACTGAGACTTGTCTAATTCTTCGCCAAGTTCTTCCAGCTCATCAAGTGATTTCTCCAGCTCATCAAATTCTTTCTGCAGTTCTTCTTGTTCTTCCGCTAACTTTTGTGGATTCTCTTTTCCTCCATCAGGATTTTCTTTATCCTTACCTCCGTTCTTACCCTTTTTATCATCTGCAAGTTCCTCTGTCTTTGAAAGCAAATCTTCTTGTTTTTCAACCTGTTTTTTTAACTCATCAATGGCTTGCTCCAGCTTGTAATCATATTGCAACTGCTTGAATAATTCGAGAGTTCGCTCAAGTTCTTTTTCAAGATTGATTTCTTTGCGATCCATCTTATCGAGCATTTTCTGAATCTGGTTAGCATCGGCATTTTCCTTCAGAAGTTTTTCAAGTTCCTGAAACATCTTTTTGGTTTCATCATCAAGCAATTCATTCATGAGTTTTTGAATCTGCTCTGACTTTTCTTTTATGCGTTCGCTCTCTTCTGAAAAATTATCTTTTTTATTTTCCAGTAACTTGTTCTCTTTTTGTAATTCATTAATTGCCTGATCCAGTTTCTCTCGTTGCCTGATCAGATCTTCCAGCATTTTCTTGTCTTGCCAGTCCAGCGTTTGCTTGCCACGTAATTTTTGCTGAGCTTCTTCAATAGATTGTCTTAGATCTTTAGCCTTCTGAATACCTTCATCAATTTTATTTTCGGCAGATTGTTCTGATTTGCTGATCTGATCTTTCAGTTCTTCCTTACCGGGAAGACTGAATGAATAATTTGCAGAGCGGGTAGATTTCCTTCCATTTATACCATCATTATCCCAAATCTGAAAATGATAACTTAATCGATCACCAGGTTGGAGTTCCAATGAGTCCAGCACCCACTGATAGTAGAAATTTTGCTGCGGCTGATTTGGTGTGATTGGAATAACGATGTGTGATAAGGGCAACTCTTTGTTTCCTTTTGTGATCTGATAGTTTAAGTGCAGTGCCGTCAGGCCATGATCATCATTAACCGATCCGCCTAAAAATATACGGCTATAGAGAATAGAGTCCCGAAGGTTTTCAACAACGATTTGTGGAAACTGATCTTTAATAACGGAAATAGAATAACTGATCTGATCTTTGTTCTTGCTGCGATCGTTCTCAAGTATAATAGAATACTGATCTGGGTCATTGAAATTCTTGCTGAATTTAAAGGACTCATTATCAATTAATTGCATCTCATTATTACTCTCATCAGACGTGAATAAAATGACGGCTCTTGAAGCTCCTGATGTGCCTATTTGCCATGTCACTTTGGTTCCTTCCGGGATTTCAAGATTTCCGGCATTATTTAATTCTTCTGATTTGCGCTTTAAATAGGCAGGATAATCAAGCGCTGCCTTTAATTGGGTGAGCTCTGGCCGGTTGATAAGAAGAATGGTATAAACGTCAGACAAAAAACCAGAACCCTCGATCTGAATAACCATTTCGTTCTGCATTTTCTCAAAGGTGTATGAAAAGATGCCTGTTTCCTGGCTTTGCATCTTCCAGCGTTGCTCACCAGAAATAATATAGGCCGATATTGGTATGGCATCTCCCTCCAGACGAACCGATAAAGTGAAGTCTTCATTAAAAAAAGCCTGGAGATTTTGATTTTGTATAACGAAACGGAAAGGAGCCTGTGGGGAAAATTCCTGATTGAACTTAACAATGCGGGTGGTGCTTTGTGTGAAAATCCCCTGATTTACAATCCATAAAATGAGAATCAGAAAGAATGGAACAAGAAAATATTTTAGATACCTTTTATTTTCTTTCAGATCGATAGCGGTTTCGAAAGAGATGTCCTTGAAGGTTATTGATTTTTGTGATATGCCCGCATCAAGTAAAACGCTCTTTTCTTGTGACGATGCCAGCTGAATCACATTCAGCAGCTTGTCGCTGACAGAGGGAAAAAACTTACCGATCAGTCGGGCACTTTCTTCCTCGCCCAGTCCTTTTCTATAAATCCACCAGGCCAGGGGCTCTTTTAAGAAATGAAAAACGCACCAGCCAACCAGCGCAAAAAAAGAAGAGAATATTAAAAACCGCGCACTTCGACCCAGCCACAGATTATATTCAAGCACTGAAGCAATGATGAAGTAAACAAGGATTGCAGAAAGAGTGAATATGCTTCCACGGATAAGCAGATTGAGGTAGTACCTCCTCTTAAAAGAGTTTATTTTTTCATTAATGCGATTGATCCCCTCACCCATGTCTGTTAAAACGAACTTATCTTAAAGATAGTTTTTTAATCCTACTAAGATAGAAATATAGGTTTCTTATATCAAAGTGCCGGGCCTGATGATGTGAAGTTCCAGTTATACTCTTTTTCGAAATATTCCAGCACATGCATTTTCAATAGCTTCTCTTGTTCAAGGAGATCAAAATGCGGAAGTTTTTTAATCAGTTTCCAATGTGGCCAGCCTTCTGCATCAAGGCCTTCAAGTTCATAATAACCGGCAAGGCTGAGTACTTTACAGATAGCAATGTGCATGAGATCCTGCTTTTCCTCCTTCGAAAATGGTCGGGCGCCCTTACCCAGTTCCTGCAGACCAATGATAAAAAGTACCCCGTTCAGGTCTTTGGGTTTTTTTTCAAGTAATCGCTCCAGTTCCATCAGTAACCGATACCATTGCCGCTCCAGCTCCAGGTCACGTTTAATCATGGTAGTTAATATTTGGTGGATAATTCTTCCCAGTATTCAAAAGCCCTTCGTAAGTGTGGAACCACAATGGTACCTCCCACCAGTGTGGCTACACCCATGGCTTCGTGTACTTCAGCGGTTGTAAAGCCAGCTTCTCGGCATTTACCCAAATGATATCTGACACAATCATCACAACGTAACACCAGCGAACAGGTTAATCCAATGAGCTCTTTGGATTTCACATCAAGAGCTCCTTCCTGATACGCATTGGTATCGAGATTAAATATTCGCTTAATTATCAAACTATCGGCAGCCAGAATCTTTTCATTCATTTTGCTGCGGTATTCATTAAATTGCTCTACCTGGCCCATGTTTTTTTTATTAGGCTTCAAAGATGAGTTCAATTCAGGTTAAATCAAATTTCATTAAGTCGGCATTTCATCTCATGGGTGATTTTGTAACTCTCTTTTTTCCGAATCACTGTCTCGGTTGTTCAAGCTCTCTTTATAAAGGAGAAGACATACTATGCACACGGTGTATTCTTGAATTACCCAAGACTAAGTATCATGAGCATGTGGAGAACACAATAAAAACAAGGCTTACCGGTCGTCTTCCTCTTACCTATGCGATGGCTTTTTTGCAATTCAGAAAGACTGGTGTTGTTCAGCATCTTCTTCATCAATTGAAGTATAATAATCATCCTGAGATCGGAGTAAGACTGGGGAAAATCTACGGAAAGGAGCTGGTCGATTCGGATTATGATAAAGCATTCGACTTAATCATACCCATTCCGCTACATAAATCCCGAAGGCGGAGAAGAGGCTACAACCAAAGTGCAAAATTTGCCGAAGGATTAAGCAGTACTATGAATATTCCGTGGGATGAAAGTATAGCTGAGCGAAAAATGAAAACAACAACCCAAACAAGAAAAACGAAAACGGAACGCTGGGAAAATGTGAGGAATGTTTTTTATATAAAACATCCGGAACGGATAATCAACAAAAGAATTTTACTGGTTGATGATGTTATCACCACAGGTGCAACCCTGGAGGCTTGTGGCCATGAACTGTTAAACCATGGTTGCTCAGAAATAAGCATAGCCTGTATAGCTGAAGCGCAATAAAAAACCCTCCGGATGGGAGGGTTTTTAATTCTTTCAGGCTAAGATTCTATTAGTAGTTTGATCCTGCACGGATCATTGCACAACGGAAACCGATGGTAGCCGTTGCAGAATCCTGATCCAGAAATCTACGTGTACCTGGTGACATCCAGTAAGCAACATCTTTCCAGGAACCTCCTTTATAAACACGAACTTTGTCTGAGATAAGTGAGATAAACCCGGTAGGATTCTTCTCATAACGGGGAAACTTCTTGATGGTAGTTGTGCCGTCAGGCAAAGTTATAGTAGAGTCGATTTCAGTTTTCGTATAGCGGTTTCTGTATTCGCTATGGCTGTCAATAAAATCATCTCTGCGGATCGGGTTCAGGTCATCAAAATCCTGGTGTGACAATGGACGATACACATCCATTACCCACTCACTAACGTTACCAGCCATATTATATAATCCATAATCGTTTGGAGGATACTCATATATATAGGAGGTGATCAACGCACCATCATTCAACCTTCCGGCTATACCGGCATAGTCACCACGACCTCTTTTAAAGTTCGCCAGGAAAGATCCCATTTGCTTACCATATGGATTACGCAAAGCGTGACCATCCCATGGATAAAGACGCTGATGGGTTTGCAATTCATCAAGCCACTGAGTTCCAATCAAAGCCTGAGCTGCATATTCCCATTCAGCTTCCGTTGGTAAACGGTAGGCAGGAATTACAACACCAGATTCCAGAGGAATACGTCCGGCACCAGCCTCAGGGGCTGCGATTCCTGCTTCTTCAGCAAGGTTTGAGTTTACCTTGGCAGTTCTCCAGGCAGCATAGGCATTGGTTTGTGCCCACTTTACACCCACTACAGGAAAATAACGAAAACCCGGGTAGCGTAAATAATGATCAACATAAGGATCATTGAAAGCCAGTTTGGATTTCCACACCAATGTATCAGGCAAGGCGGCTCTGTAAGCACGTCCACCATCATTGGGAGTTGAATCGGCAGTCAAATAATATAAATATTCAAGCCAGTGAATGTTGGCTATCTCCGTTTCATCCATGTAGAAGGAAGCCACGGAAACAGTTCGCTCAACGTTGTCGCGATACGACATCACGTCTTCTTCAAAAGAGCCTAATACCGTGCGGCCACCTTCGATAAACACCATATTTGGTGCAGGTGGCTGCGACTCATAGGGATTAACCTCGAACCCTTCGGCTTTATCACGTGTGTAGGCAAGGCCGGTGGCCGTACTCATTTGCCCAGGATTTTGAGCGGTTGGCTTTCCACTTCCCCTACCAAACTTAAAACAGGAACTGAAGATGAGGGATACACCAACAAATAATACGAAAGACTTCAAATACTTCATTTGCATATGGTTATAAATCAAAGTAACCGCTAATATAAATAGATAAATCAATGTTTTCCAAAGAGTAGGGAATTTTTGATAAATCCTTTATTTAAAGTTTAAGCCCCGGAATAGCATCCAAACGTTCCTGTTTTGGAAAAAGTATAATTTCAAATTGGGACAAAATCACCGGAGAGATAATAATGCCCATCATAAAATCCATCAAAATTGAGGCTAAATGACTGTGGCATGTTTTTCTCCTGTAGAGATCATAACTAAAAATTGCTATGATCTCGATTGATGATTTTAAAGTTGCCTCATTTGAAAAGAAGTGTGAACTGGTTACACTGAAAACCACCTACATCAGTTCACGTTGTGAATATGAAAAGAAAATTTATCTGTACCACTCAGGTGAATTCTTTGTTGAGGTGGTTTACTCTACATTATTTAAACGGGTGCTTCTCATTCACGCTTTTAATGAGGTAAACAAACTTGCTACCCTATACAGAGAAAGTTTCCCTTGAGGATCTGGCACTGTGAGGTGCCATTGGTCCAAGGATTTCAATAGCCGCTTCAACGCTATTGATAGCTTCAACGGTTAACAGAAGTTTGCTTCCGGTTTCTTTCAAGCGACAGCGCTTTGAATGGCCTTGAACAAACGACAATACTTTTCCAAACACTTCAGACTTGTAGTACTCATCATTACCAGCAACAAAATAGCCTCGCAGTTTTTCGTTCTTCAAACTGATTTTTTCAAAACCCAGCGACTCGCCAATCCATCGCAGGCGTACGGAGTTTATCAATTGCTCAACAGGTTCAGGAATAGAACCAAAACGGTCTTTTAATGAATCACGGAATACGGTTAATGATACTTCATCTTTTATACTATCCAGTTGGGCATACAACTGAAGTCGTTCACTGGTATTATTTATATAAGTGTCGGGTATCAATATCTCCAGGTCGGTTTCAATTACACAGTCAGGAACAATCAGTTTTGCCCTCGTGGAAAGTTCTTCAGCAAACAATTCCTTGAATTCCGTTTCCTTCAACTCCTGAATGGCATCATCCAGAATTTTATGATAGGTATCAAAACCCAGATCGGTGATGAAACCGGTTTGCTCTGCTCCGAGAAGGTTGCCGGCTCCACGAATGTCCAGATCGCGCATGGCTACCTTGAATCCATCGCCCAGATCAGAGAATTCCTCAAGTGCGGCCAGGCGCTTGCGTGAGTCTGATGAAAGCACCGAACTCGGCTGAGTTAATAGATAACAAAATGCTTTTTTGTTAGAGCGACCAACCCGCCCGCGCATTTGATGTAAATCGCTCAGGCCAAACATATGGGCCTGGTTGATCATTATTGTGTTGGCATTTGGAATATCAAGACCTGACTCGATGATGTTTGTGGAAACCAGCACATCATATTCACCCTCGATAAATTTCACCATTACTTTTTCCAGCTTGTCACCATCCATCTGGCCATGGGCGATGCCAATGCGAGAATCGGGCACCAGTTTGAAAATCGTATTGGCAATCTTCTCAATGTCGCTCACGCGATTGTGAACAAAAAACACCTGACCGCCTCTTCGGAGCTCTGTACTTACCGCATCACGGATAATAACTTCATCGAACGTATGCAATTCGGTGGTAACCGGCTGCCTGTTAGGTGGCGGGGTAGAAATGATACTTAAATCGCGGGCACCCATCAGGGAAAAATGCAGTGTTCTCGGAATCGGTGTGGCGGTGAGTGTGAGCACATCTACGTTTACCCTGAGTTCTTTCAATCGGTCTTTTACTTTCACTCCAAACTTCTGCTCTTCGTCAATAATTAAAAGACCAAGGTCTTTAAACTGAACATCCTTACTGACCACGCGATGCGTACCGATTAAAATATTGATCTTGCCCTCTTTAACATCAGCAATAATTTCCTTGATTTCCTTATCCGTTTTGAATCGGGAAACATAATCGATTGTTACGGGCAGCCCTTTGAGTCTTTCAGAGAATGTTCGGTAATGTTGCATCGCCAGAATGGTAGTTGGTACGAGCACTGCTACCTGCTTTCCTTCACTTGCCGCCTTGAACGCTGCGCGGATAGCGACTTCTGTTTTTCCAAAGCCAACATCACCACACACCAGACGATCCATCGGGTGAGGTTGTTGCATATCGCGTTTTACGTCTTCGGTAGCTTTGGCCTGATCAGGCGTGTCCTCATAAATAAAAGAGGATTCCAGCTCTGCCTGTAAAAAACTATCAGGCTGATAGGCATAACCCGGGGCGCCTTTGCGCTTGGCATATAACTCGATCAGTTCCTTTGCTATGTCTTTAACTTTCTTCCGGGCTTTGGCTTTTTTACTATCCCACTCGCCACTGCCCAGCTTACTGATGGAAGGTGCCGCACCTTCTTTGCCTGAGTATTTGGATATTTTGTGAAGAGAATGAATACTGACATATAGTAAATCGTCATCCCGAAACACCAGCCGGATTGCTTCCTGTTCCTTGCCATTTACTTCCTTCTTCTCAAGACCTGCAAACTTGCCAATGCCGTAATCGATGTGGGTTACGAAATCACCTGGTTGAAGGGTTTGCAACTCACGAAAGGTAAGCGCCTTTGACTTCGAAAACTTTTCTTTGTTGCGATAGCGGTAAAAACGTTCAAAGATCTGATGATCGGTATAACAAACTACTTTGGTAGTGTGATCAACAAAGCCTTGTTTTAAGGAAAACTCCAGAGACTGAAACTTGATCTCCGGATGGATCTCTTCAAAAATACCATGAAGTCGCTCCACCTGACGGGGTTGTTCCGCAGCGATGAAATTGCTGTAACCCTTCATCTGTTGCTGGAGCAGATCTGCGGCCAGTAATTCAAAATTTTTATTGAACGAGGGCTGAGCAGAAGAAGAGAAATCAAAAACGTGCTTTGAACTGAAGAAGGATTTTGAACCAAACTCAATCCGCGACAATTCATTCAGGTTTTTGATGAAATCATCACCGGTATTAAAAAGTTGATTCGGTTCGAGTACCACCTTGGTTTGTCCGCTTTCGCGAAGTACTTTGTCAAATCCTGCACTGGCTTTTTCAAAACATCGTTGTATTACATCTCTGGCCATTTCAGCATCCTTAAGCCAGATACGGGAATTAGTGGATATAAAGTCAAGTAATGATTGGCGCTCTTCCTGCACAAGACGTGTTTGCACATTGGGCATCAGGTTTATTTTACTGAGCGTATCTACGGAAAGCTGAGATCCAGGATCGAATGAGCGAATACTGTCTACCTCATCACCGAACAATTCAATGCGATACGGATATTCATTGGCAAATGAAAACACATCAATGATGCCGCCACGAATAGCAAACTGCCCGGCTTCGTAAACGAAATCCGTTTTTTCAAAATCGTATGAATGAAGAAACTCCTCAAGGAAGGTCCGGTCCAGCACTTCGCCTCTGGTTATCAAAAACGTATTTGACGATAGTGCCTTTTTGTTAATTACCTTTTCTGAAATTGCTTCAGGATAGGTTACAATCACATTTCCTTCCGGATGACTGCTTACCTGATTGAGTACCTCTGCCCGCATGAGGATGTTGGCATTCTCAATTTCTTCATATTCATAAGGTCGCTTATACGACATGGGGAATAAGAAAACCTCTTTGTCGCCCAGCAGGTGCTGAAGATCATTGAGAAAGTAGGAGGCTTCTTCCTTGTCGGATAAAATAACGACATGACTGGCACGCACCGTTTTAAAAACGGCTGAGAAAACCACTGCGTCAATGCTTCCATGAAGACCTTTAATGCGTACTGATTTTGATGTGGACGTACGAATCCCCTCGGCCAGCGTCTGTACCAGGCTGTCCGCACGATAGAGTGAAATAAATTCGTGCGCCTTCAATCCAACAATTTAAAAGAGGCGCAAATATAATTCATGGGCTACTGTAATGGTTTACAGAATGGAATTTTATTTGTATTTGATACTCCAATGGCAACCCTCTGATTAAAATGTAACTTTGCCACCATGTATCATGTGCGGTTATTTGTTCTCCTGCTCAGCCTTACCTCATTTCTGTTTATGGCACTGGGTCTGATAAAACCCTGGATCATGTTGTGGTGGGAAGACGCACAAAACCGAAGAAAAGTAATTAAGTTATATGGTACTTCGGGCGTATTCTTCTTCATGATATATTTGATCCTTCATTACTTTTAATTCAACACTATGAATCAAAAAATTTCAGTCTTATTCTTTCTGGCCCTTTCTGTTATATGTTTGTGGAATTGTAATAAGGCCGGAAAACCTGTCGAAATCCCCAGGCCGGAAATCAATGAACTTCCCTATCTGTCGTATAAAACACTTAAGGGAGAGCCATCCACAACGAGATCATTGCCAGGCGGATCAATTTTGATTTTGTTTAATACAGATTGCGACCATTGTCAGCGTGAAGCACAACAAATAGCAGATAAGGGCCAGGCATTTGCGAATTATGAATTACTTTTTATTGCTTCAGATTCTGTTCATCAGATCGAGAACTTTGCGAAGACCTATCAGCTGGTTGATAAACCCAATGTTAAATTTGGCCGAGCAGAATATCAGGATGTGTATATGAATTTTGGATCCATATCAACACCCGCTATTTATATATACAATCGTGAGCGCAAATTTGTAAAGTCCTTTCTTGGTGAAACACCGGTAGAAGAATTGATCAAATACCTGTAACCCGTGAGCATAGTGCCAGGTTTTTTTTTCTGGAAGAAGAAAACCCAATCAGGAAGTTTTGCCCGCCATCGCGCAAGCGAAATTTCTTTTTTATCTCATCGGGTGTCAGCGGATAATTTCTCGATATAATATTGACTTTGCCTTCTGGCAGGTGTTCTTTCAGTTGTTTTGCATCCGGATTGAGATGTTTGACGTGAAATACTTTGCCCGGGAAACCGGGAACCACAACGGCCGAGGTATAAAGATGTGTGTTTACGTCTATTTTAGTTAAGCCAAATTTCTCCGATATCAGTTTAAAGGCCCCTGATTTCAGAATAGAAGCATTGGGTTCGTAGAGATATTGATCAGGCTCCCCAGTAATAGCCGTTGCATTTCTTTCATCGGTTAAGGTGAAGGCGAACGAAGACCGCACGCTTCCACTTTCTAAAAGATCAACGGCTTCAATCAATGGCTCGCCATTAAAATTTCTTTCAGCAAGAAAGAGGAGTTCTTTACAATCGTTGTCAACGGAAACAACAAACACGTTCTTCACATATTGAATTTCGCGCAGCCCCTGCTGAATGTCAAGTAAGGGGGAAGCCTTGATTAACAGATAATCACTCTTTATAAACATGATCCGTTGAAGCGAAGTAATATCAGGAAAGCAATCTGCCAGTTTATAAACTTTTCGTGATTGCCCGTCTCTGCGTGAGGGATCGATGTAGATTAAATCAAAATTAAGATCGGTTTGATCCATGAACGCTTCAGCTGACAGGCAATGATGTATAATATCAGAAGCGCCAAGTTGTTCGTGATTATGTCTGGTAATTTCAAACAGATCTGCATCTCGTTCAACATAATGAACGCGTTCAAACACAGATGACAGATAGAAGGTGTCAACCCCAAATCCACCTGTTAAATCTGCAGCTGATTTTTTTGTTGAAACTAATGTATTGATAAAATGCGTTTTGAAAATTGCTGTTGCTTCTGATGAACACTGCTCAAGATTTGTTGCGGGCGGATAGATAATCGCATTGGTTTTGTACCACGAGGGAAGTTTTGATTTTGCCTTTCTTCTCGCGCTAAGCTGAATGGCAATTTCTGAAGAAGGCACCCCATTAATTTCCTTTTGTTTAAGCACGAGCGCTCTTACATCATCATCTTCATGTTCATGCAAATATTTCTGCAAGGCAGGTGCTGCTATTTGAGAGCGATAACTTGTAGGCATGAACGCAAAGTTGCAAATTCGCCCGGTATTTTAGTTACATGAGAAAGTCCCCGCTGTTTGTTTTATTCATCACCATATTCATCGACATGCTGGGCTTTGGGATCATCATCCCCATCTTGCCTATTTTCACCAAAGAACTCGGAGCACAGGATTATCAGATCGGGTTAATTGCCATGATCTACCCGATCATGAATTTTTTCTTTGCTCCCTTGTGGGGAACATTGAGTGACCGGTATGGACGCAGGCCAATTATCCTGGTTAGTGTATTTATAACTGGGTTGGCCTATCTGGTATTTGCCCAGGTGAACGCGCTGCATATTTTATTTTTATCACGGCTTCTGTCAGGTATAGGTTCAGCAAATATTTCGGTTGCTCAAGCCTACATCACCGATGTCACCTCTCCGCAAGAGCGCACAAAAACGCTCGGCCTTCTTGGTGCTGCCTTTGGAATTGGTTTTATTGTGGGTCCTTCGCTGGGCGGTTTTCTAAAGAGTATCTCATCGCCCGGTCAGGTAGACTGGGTAGGCTATGTAACAGCAGGAATGTCTTTTGCCAATCTTGGGCTTGCTTACTTCCTGCTGCCCGAATCAACGATGGCAAAACGGGCAGACGCGCCATTTAATTTCAAAGTGGTAAGCGGAATAATTACTGAATTAAAGAAGCCATCCATCCGTGAATTGTTGCTCATCAATTTCATATTCATCGCAGCGTTTATGCTTATGAATATGGCTTGTTCATTGATGTGGAAAGAAGTTGATGGCCTTAGTGATAAACAGATTGGTTATGTGTTCGCCTTTACGGGTTTGGCTACCGCTATCGTACAGGGAGCGTTGGTGGGCCGCATGGTAAAATGGTTTGGTGAAACGAAGATGATGGTCTATGGAATATTTTTTATGATTGCGGGTCTCGTGACATTACCGTTGGTTGGGGAGTCTTACTTTATTCCCCTGGAATTAGCCGGCCTTACACTGGTTGCTCTTGCCAATGGCTGCCTTACACCCAGCATCACTTCTCTTATTTCAAAATATTCAGACCCGCAGGATGTCGGTCAGGTACTGGGCGTTAATCAATCGTTTGGGTCCGTAGCCCGGGCCGCTGGAATGGGTGTCAGTGGCTTTCTCTATGGATTGAATTTTCATGTGCCATTTTTTGCCGGAGCGTTGCTCATGGCAATTTGTTTCTGGCTGGTTCATTTGTTTTCAAAAACCACCGTCCATGATCATTTGCCCCGGATGGAAGATCGTGGAAGTTTAACTACAGACCAGTAGATATTTCTAAGGTAGGCAATCAAGCCCAATCCTTGTGCCACAAGTAAGACAGGATCATGGCGGTAGATTCCATACACAACAACCATCACTGAAGCCACCGCGCTGATCACCCAGAAACCAAGCGGTAATATCGACTCATTTACTTTTTCGGAGTGATACCACTGATACAGATATCGGAAATTGAGCAGCAGCTGACCGATGCTTCCAATGATAATAAAGCGATCTGTGAAGTCGGCCCTGTCAAAAATCATTTCAAATGACGTTGGTGAAAACAGACCTATCCACAGTAAAAGAAGAACGGGAAGCGGCAGAATAATGATTTGTAAAACAGGAGGAATCCGTTTCCAGAATCCTTTTAATTGCAGATTGCGGATGTAGATATAGAAAGAGATCGTTTGCCCGAAAAGGATAACGATGTCGTTTCGCAGCACACCGTAGATGAGAAAAAGAAAGGAACCGCCCAGACTAAAAATCCAGAATACCGTAGGAGAAACAACGCGTCCCTCCCGCTCTGATTTGATCCATTGAATAATCGTGCGTGCACCAAACAATGACTGGGCGAAAAAGCCGAGTCCGTAAATAAGAAGATCCTGCCGGGTAAGCGCATTAAAATAATTCAACCTTTATGTTAATTAGGTATGTAATGATAGCCAATGAAATACGGGAATACGACTTCAACGCAGTTAATTTTTATGATCTGTGGGTATTGATTTTCTTTTATTCCTCCACCTTGTTTTTCATGGCCATTAACAGATTGTAGGCACCTTTCACTACAATTTTTTTATCAATTAGATTTTCACCAGTAGTAATTTCTACAAATCCATTTTCAGAATCTCCTGTCTTAACTTCAAGAATGGCGAACCGGGTTTCCGTTTCAGCAGTGAAAATGAATTGACTGTTTTCGTATCGCACAATGGCTTCTTCGGGCAGTGCATAAACCCTGTTGTTTTTTAACTCAATTTCAGCATTCATATACATGCCAGGCACCAGCCTTTTATCGTAATTCTCGAAATGAGAGTGAACTTCGGTACTTCTTTCAGCCGATAGATTTTTACCGATGAGTATAATCTCACATTCATATTTTGTCTCGGGCTGGCTGTTGGTGTAAGCGAATAACTTTTGACCGATGGAGAGCTTGTCAAGATCTTTTTCAAAAATGGTCAATGCCAGATGAATGTCCGCAGGATTGATCAGTTCAAAGAGAACTTCGCTGGGCTGGGTGAACTTGCCAATATTCACATTTACCCTGGAAACATATCCATCTATAGGTGAGTAAATATTGATACTCTTTGATATAGAATTTTCATCCAGTTTATCAGGATTAATACCAATCAGCTTCAATCGTTCGGCCAGCGATTTTACATTGATCTTTTCAGTAGTATAGTCTGCTTCGGTTTGTTGAAACACCTTATCGCTGGATGCTTTGCTTAGGTTAAGTTCCTTTTGTCGCTGATATTCATTTGCCATAAAATTCAATCGTGCCCGGGCAGTCAGATAATCCTGTTGTAACTGAATGTATTGCTGATCTTCCATAATGGCAATTACCTCGCCTTTGCCAATGTGCATGCCGGGTAACAGTTTGGTGTATTTCAGATAACCACCCATCGGCACGCTTACAGAAATCATATTTTGCGGAGGCACATCAACCCGGCCATTTACATGCAACACACTCGAAATAGACTTTTGTTCTACTATGCCCAACACAAGGCCGGCATTTTTAAGCTGATCATCATATAGTGTAACGGCATTTTCGAAATGCTCTGCGTCAGCGGTTGCAGGAACCTCATTTTTAGTGGAACATGAGCCCATGATCCAGCATACACTGATCAGTAAAACAGATTTTGTTGCGTAAAGCATGGTAGTGTTGATATTTTTAAAGGAGATCTTTTTCATGATTGATATACTATTTGGAAATGAAGTAATGGAGCTGGATAATGCTTTCGTTGAGATTATTTACCGCGTTCAGATATTCGTTTTTCAGCGTAATGGACTGATTGGTTAGCATCACCCATTCGAGATAATTAATACCGCCATTCGCAAATTGTTTACTGGCGGTTTCGCTGATCAGCGTGGCGTTAGTCAACCCGGTTCTTTCATAATAATCAACCGTTCTGGAGAAGTTAAAATATTGCGTAAGGGCACGTTGATATTCTGCATTGAACTGTTGCAATCCTGCGAGATAGTTTGTTTCAGTTATTTTTTCTATAGATCTGGCAGCATTGATTTTTGCTTTCTGCGATCCGAAAAACAAAGGAATGCCGAGACCGATCTGACCTGATTGAAAACGGGTTGAGCCGTCATAGAGCATGTTATCAGCTCCGGTGCCAAGCATAGACATATTGTTATAGGTAAACGTGATATCGGGCAGCAGCCTGGATTTTTCCAGTCGGGTATTCCTTATGGAGATCTGTTTCTGTTGTTGCAACAATTGAATGGAAGGATGCAGTGAAAGTGCAGCCGAATCGATTGTTTCCAACCGACTCATTTTAAAGTCATCAGCTTGTGGCACCAGCCAGGTAGTTGTGTTTAATAAAAGCTGAAACTGGGTTTGTAATAATTCAAGATCTGCATTTAACTGATTTAGTTGAAGGGCAATTTGTCCCCGTTGTGTTTCTGCAGTTGTCTTTTCAAGTATGTTGCTCTCCCCAACGGCAAAACGCAAATCAGCCTTCTTTAAAAATTCACTGTATAAACTGTCATTTTGCTGAAGCAGTTTTTTCTTTTGCTGCAGACTGGCAATCATGTAATAAACCTGTGAAACCTGCCGCTTCAGTTCAGCTTCTTTCACTGCTACATTCAACACACCACTTCGCCATTCTTCTTTCAAGACCGACTTCTGATTTGAGTAAACGGAAGGAAAATTGATTTGCTGGTTGATAACAAACCGGTTGTCTTTGTAGATACTGTTCATCTGACCATACTCTCCGAATACAGTAGTCTGAGGAAGGTTCGCGCCTGATTTGATCAGTTGCTTTTGGTATTCCGCTTTTAAACGCTCATTCTTCACCAGTAAATTATTAACAAGGGCAGTATCAATTGCTGCCTGCAATGTAACCGGTGTTTGCGCTGTTGCATCAGCAAAAGAGAAAACAAGAAGAGCCAGCGCCATCAAGCTTACAGTTGGGATCACTCTCTTTTTCTTCTTTTTAAGTTTGGTTTCAAAAAGGATGTATAGAACTGGCAGTACATATAATGTCAAGAAGGTGGCAATCAACAATCCCCCTATAACCACTGTGGCCAGTGGCCGCTGCACTTCTGCTCCGGCACCATTGCTCAATGCCATGGGCAGAAAACCCAGGGAGGCAACCAATGCGGTCATGAGCACCGGGCGCAATCTTACTTTTGTTCCGGCAAGCACAATACTTCTCAGATCTTCAAGCTGGCCATCTGCTTTAAGACGATTAAACTCAGCAACCAACACAATTCCATTGAGTACGGCCACACCAAATAAAGCAATAAATCCAACTCCGGCACTTATACTAAATGGCATACCGCGGGTTGCGAGGGCAAAAATACCACCAATGGCAGAGAGCGGAATAGCTGAATAAATCAGTAAGCCATGTTTACAGAATTAAAGGCAAAATAGAGCATAAAGAAAATTAACAGCAGTGATACCGGAACTGCAATACTCAATCTTTGCTTGGCAGCATTCAGATTTTCAAAAGCTCCACCATAGGTTACATAATACCCAACCGGAAATTTTATTTGAGCTTCAACCTTTTTCTGAAGTTCGGTTACAATGGTTTGAACATCGCGGCCGCGTACATTAAAACCAACAATTATCCTGCGCTTGGCATCTTCACGCTGTATTTGATTCGGGCCTTCTTTGATTTCAACATCGTGCCAATTGATTTAAAGGTATCTGATTTCCATAAGGAGATGGGATTAATAGATTCTGAACATCATTGATGTTTTTTCGCTGTTCACCCACCATGCGAACGACAAGATCGAATCGTTTTTCATCTTCATACACTTGCCCCGTACTTTGACCCGCAAAGGCAGTATTTACAATTCTGTTGATGTCAGAAATGTTCAAACCATACTGCGCAATAGCAGCACGGTTGTATTGTATGACAATCTGGGGCATGCCACCCACGGCTTCTACATATAAGCTTGTACTTCCGTCTACAGTATTCATCGATGTTGCCTAATTTGTTGGCATAGCGTGCGAGTGTATCCAGGTTTTCACCAAATATTTTGCAAACCACATCTTGCCTTGCTCCTGTCATCAATTCATTGAAACGCATTTGTACCGGATATTGAAATCCAAAGGTTACTCCGGGCACAGCTTCCAGTTCCTTGCCCATTTTTTCAGCAAGTTCATTGAAGGTGGTGGCGGACGTCCATTCACTGTTTATCTTTTAGAATTACCATCATGTCACTGGCTTCGATCGGCATAGGGTCAGTAGGCACTTCTCCACTTCCTGTTTTACCCACCACCTTTATCACTTCCGGAAAATTTATCCAATAGTATTTTTTCGCCTTTCAGGTGTTGTTTCAATGGAAACATTGAGATTACTGCCTGTAAGCACCCGGGTGTCAACGGCAAAATCACCTTCTTCCAGCGCAGGAATAAATTCACCACCAAGAAAAGAAAGTGTAATGAGCGCACTGACGAATAATGCGATGACTGTTAGCACAACCGTCTTTGGAAAGCCCAGTACTTTTTGCAAGTGAGGCTTGATAAACCTGTTCAATTTTTTCCATCATCTTGTCGGAAATGTTTTTCGTGTGTTTTATTTTTTTACTTAGAAAAACAGAACTCATCATGGGGATGTAGGTGAGTGAAAGAATAAATGCACCGATCAACGCAAACGCAACAGTTTGTGCCATGGGCTTAAACATTTTTCCTTCAATGCCCTGCAAACTGAAGATAGGCAGATACACGATCAGGATGATGATTTGACCGAATACAGCACTGTTCATCATCTTTCCGGCTGAATGTTTCACTTCGCTATCCATTTCGTCTTGATTCAATCGCGTTAACCACATTGAATTTTTTTCCATGGGCTAGTTGATGCATGACCGCTTCGACAATTATTACAGCTCCATCTACAATCAACCCAAAGTCTAAAGCACCCAGACTCATCAGGTTTCCACTAACGCCAAAAAGATTCATCATAATAACAGCAAAAAGCATGGAAAGCGGAATAACGGAAGCGACTAAAATTCCAGCCCGGAAGTTTCCGAGAAACAAGACGAGGACAAAAACTACAATCAAGGCTCCCTCCATCAGGTTGGTTTTGACTGTGCTAATGGCATTATTCACCATTTTGGTTCTGTCAAGAAAGGGTTCTATTTCAACTCCCTCCGGCACAATTTTTTTGATTTGTTCAATTCTGTCTTTTACATCTTTAATCACCTGGCTGCTGTTGGCTCCCTTCAGCATCATCACCACAGCGCCGGTCACTTCTCCTTCACCATTGTAGGTCATAGCGCCATAGCGGATAGCATTGCCCAGCCGAACTTCAGCTACGTCTTTGATAAATAGTGGTGTTCCGTTCTCTGTGTTTTTTACGGCAATACTGTTAATATCAGCAAGGCTGCCGATCAGTCCTTCACTCCGGATGTATAATACCGTTGATTGTCTTTCAATATAGGCACCACCCGTGTTCTGGTTATTATTCTCCAGTGCAACGAAAACATCATTTACAGTAAGACCATATGATTTAAGTTTGCTCGGGTCAATCGCTATTTCATATTGCTTCAGCTTGCCTCCAAAACTGCTGACATCCGCCACACCGGAAACTCTTAAAAGTTGTCTTCTTACAATCCAGTCCTGAATAGTGCGCAACTCGGTAATATCATAACGGCCTTCATATCCCTTCTTGGCCTTGACAACATACTGATAGATTTCACCAAGACCGGTGGTAACAGGGGCCAGCACAGGCACACCCAACCCTTTTGGAAGTTGATCTTTTACGATCTGCAGGCGTTCCGTTACCTGCTGCCGGGCCCAGTACACATCCGTATCATCACGGAATACAATTGTCACCAGCGACAAACCAAACCTTGAAAAGCTACGAATTTCAATCAGACCAGGAATGTTGCTGTTGACCTGCTCGATGGGAAACGTGATCAGGCGTTCAATATCTGCGGCACCTAATGATGGAACGATGGTGATTACCTGAACCTGGTTATTGGTGATATCGGGCACAGCATCAATGGGTAGTCTTGTAAATTCATAAATACCAAAGCCAATGAGGCCAAGCACCAACAGGCCAACAATTAATTTTTGCTTTACCGAAAATTCTATGATTTTATTTAGCATCGTTGCAGAGAGTTATAAACAGATTGCCGCAAGTGATTCCACTTTACGAAGAATGAATAGTTATAAATGGTTACGAAGCGCCCTGAAAAAGGAAGCGCACTTCAGCCGTTGATCAGGTGAGGCTAAATTTTAGGAGGCTGGAAAATATCCGAAGCAATCAGCTTAGGTTCATGCTGAAGATAAAAAAACTGATAGTCAGGTGTGTTTACTTCTGAGCGATCGGCCAGTGAAATTTTCTGGATGGGAAGCACGACAACCTGACCGATAAATGATTGACTGCAATCCTTAAACGGAAGCCTGTTGTCTCTGTCATCATGGGCAACATCTGTTTCATAGTGCATAACCAGAAATTCAAAAAAAGACATTTCTCCTGCAAGTTCTTTGTGTTCTCCATAATGCTGTACCAGCAATGGCAACCGCAGCACTTCCTTGAATTCGGTAAACGAAATAAGATAAATGAGAAACAGACTGATGGCAGCGAATCGTAACATTGTCATGACAAAGATAACTACTCTTCAGACAATGAGAAAACTGTTTTAATTCCCTCTTTTTACAATTTGTAATGATTCTATTCTAAAACAAACTAAGACTTCCTCCTTTTCTGAATTTTGTTAAATCATAGGCCGGCATCTGCTTTCCTGAAAAGTACTTTTTCTTTGAGGCACGCATGAGCTGATGAATGGCATCGGCAATGTTTCCTTCGCCCGACATGCGCCTGCCGAATTGTGAATCGTTCACATTACCACCATGAAAGGAACAGATCTGGTTCCATACCTTATCAAACCGATCCGGAAAATTCTTGCGCAGCCAGTCTTCAAAGATTTTGCCGATAGAACCGTTGAGTCGAACAACCGTCATACCGGCAGCCGTGGCTCCATGATCGGAAGCAGCTTTTAATACAGCAGGTATTTCATGATGGTTTAAACCAGGAATGATGGGTGCATTCATTACTCCCACAGGCACGCCTGCTTTTGCAAGTTCTTCAATGGTTTTTAATCTTTTAATGGAACTTGCCGTGCGTGGTTCGAGAATTCTTCTAAGGTCTTCGTCCAGCGTGGTGATAGAAATGTAAACATGAACGAGGTTGTCACTTGCCAGATCTTTGAGTAAATCAAGATCGCGAAGGATGAGGCTATTCTTGGTGATCATTCCAACAGGATGACGATAGCTGGCAAATATTTTCAACAGATTTCGTGTGATTTCAAATTTCTTCTCTTGCGGCTGATAGCAATCGGTGTTGCCGCTGAGCATGATGGGAACGGCATTCCAGTTTTTACCGAGCAAATGTTTTTCAAGAAGCGCAGGAGCATTTTTCTTTACGATGATCTTGCTCTCAAAATCCAGTCCGGCACTGAAACCGTAGTATTCATGCGTATTTCGTGCGTAACAATAAATGCATCCGTGCTCGCAGCCCTGGTAAGGATTCATGGAATACATCATACTTAAGTCTGGGCTGTCTACTTTATTCACGATCTTTTTCGCAGTTTCGAAAAAGATTTGTGTGGTGGGCGATTCCAGCAAAGGCTCATCAAGTCCCTCAATGTGTTCGGTCACATATTGAGACTTTAGAAACCGGTTTTGAGTTTTTATCTGGGCTCCGCGACCTTTGAAATACGATTCATCCATCATCAACAATACTAAATAAATTAGCATTAATATTTCTACTAAGTTGATTAAATATCATAAAACCGACATTCAGGAAATAAAAAGTCAAAATTTTGAGCAATCAGGTGTAAAGCTGCTGATTAAAAGAGAAGACCAGAACCACCCCTTTGTGTCGGGTAATAAATGGTGGAAGCTCAAATACAATCTTGAGGAGGTGCTGAAAAACGGGAATAAAACCTTGTTAACTTTTGGAGGAGCTTATTCAAATCACATTTATGCCACCGCTGCTGCCGCACATGAGCTGGGCATACATTCAATTGGTATAATCCGTGGTGAAGAAACACTTCCCTTAAACCCTACCCTTTCTTTCGCGAAAGCCAGTGGCATGCAACTTTATTATATTTCGCGTGAAGAGTATCGCACTAAAACTGAGCCCTCATTCATAGAACAACTTCATAATCAGCATGGAGATTTTTATCTGATCCCGGAAGGAGGAACGAATGAATTGGCCGTGAAGGGATGCGCTGAGTTTGCAAACCAACTAAATACAGAAGTTGATTTTGATTACTTCTGTTTGCCGGTGGGAACAGGTGGAACGATAGCAGGAATAATTGAAGGCTTGGATGAATCAAAGAAGATCATCGGATTTCCTGTTTTGAAAGGAGCAACATTTTTAGAAGATGAAATCAGAGAATATACTTCAAAGAAAAACTGGCAACTCGTTTATGATTATCATTTTGGTGGCTATGCAAAAGTGACGAATGAGTTGCTGGAGTTTATGCATGAGTTTGAAAAGCAATTCAACATACCGCTTGATCCGATCTATACAGCCAAGATGATGTTCGGAATCATGGATTTGATAAAGAAAAAATTCTTTGAACCAGGCTCAACGATTCTGGCAATTCATACCGGGGGCTTGCAAGGCCTGAACATTTAACAATCTATTTTCGGTGTACTATGGTCAGGAGAGCAGGAAGCATGTGGGGATTCAGTATGTGTAATTGCTTATCTATTTCAGATAAAATGATGCTGTGCCTCCTTTATTATTTCTTTTGGATTACCACTCTCCTATAGGCCACCAGAGCAGGATCTCCATGATCCCTGACTTCGAGAATAAGATGAATTTCTTTATCGCCAATATCGGGAGGAACAGTAAAATGCAGGACTTTTGATGACACTTTACTCAGCTGTATCGGATTGGGATAACCGCCCGCCTCAGCATAGTTGTACCACGTAAAAGAGATCTCCCGTCCATCAGGATCGTAAGAAGCGGAAGCATCCAATTTAATTTTTTTTCCAGGTGTGGACTTCAAGTAAATAATTTTGTTTGACAGGTCTTTTCCAATCGCGGCAACCGGAATGTGGTTCACCTCTGCCGGACTATGGGTAGCCCATTTCATGCGTGCTAAAAAATTATTCTTTGCTTCGGGTATCCAACGCTTCATCTCAGCCGGATCCACTCCACAGGTACTATAATATCCTTGCGGAAAAGTTTCGGGCATCGCTTTGAATCGGGTTCCCCAACTACCATGTGTGGGCTCAAGCGGGTCATTCAATCCGAGTGATGCACTCAATAAATATAAAAAGGATGGAGTATCACCTTCTCCACCATGATCATAAGAGGCAGACATCACATCATTCTTGTTCACCTCCTCTGGTTTCATCACGGTAATGTATCGCCAGAAATGCCCCCCATCAAACAGTAACCAACCGGGTTGTGCTCTGGCTCCGGTATAAGAAGAGGTGACCGTGCCGAAATTTCCACAGCCAAGTTCCTTAGCTGAATCAAGATTGATTAGGTAATCAAACGTAATGTCTTGTAGTAGGATTCCGAAGATGTGCAACTTCTTCATCAAGATGTGAAATTTTTCATCTCCCTGTTGTTGACGATAACGATAGAGCGCCTGAACAAACGTGATGGGTCCGCCCCACATTTGTACGAAGATGGGGCGATCATCGTCTTTATCAAAAATCTGCTGTAAAAATTCACTCCCTTCCGAGTCCTTTGATTCACCATTTAGATTATTACCCTCACCAATCCAATCGTGGAATTTCATTTCACCCAAGGATGATTCAACATGTCTTCCGGCTATTTCGCCAGAAAATTTTTTCGTGTTGGTTAGCCAGATAATAGGCAGCGCACCCCGACCTCGTTTGGTTAAACCTACCAGTTTATTGTACGAAGGAAATTCATCCGAATGTTTTTTTAAGTTTGGCAGGATGGCCTGATATCCCGAAAGAATCTTTTGTGCCTTTTGCCACGGCTCCTCGGCATCATGAGTATAATCAGGCAACTGTGGCGTTATAATCAGCGCTTCCAGGTCAAAATCATTGGCATAATACAAATAGCGGATCAACGAATTTCCATCATCATGCGTCATATCGGTCATGATAACGATGCGATATTTTTCCTTGCTTAATTTTTCCTGAGCCAGGCAATTGACTGCCGCGATAAAGAAGATCAGTATGGCGAAGCGAATTTTGAGCATATGTTTTGAATTTGAAATGAATACCAATTCAATTCCTGATCACACCTCTCAGCCAGGTAAAAATTCTTAAGCCACCACGTTCTTCAGGCAATGCGCCACTTTCTGCAGCAGCCTTTACTTTCTCTATGGTATAGAATGCCGTAGGAATGAGTTCTTTCAGTTTGTTGAGCAATTCATCCAGGCGCTCACGTTCAAGAACAGTAAACACCAGGGTTTCATTTCCATCCGGGCCTTCAGCATTTACTTTGGTGAAACGGAAATGTTGTGTGTTGAGGTACTGAATAAGTTGAGTAACATCTTTTCGGGTAATGATTCGCACAATTACTTTTCCATAGGCAATTTTCTCTTCGATGATCATCCCAACGAAAATTCCACAGGCAAAGCCGGCAGGATACGCCACATAGCAAAGCCAGTTATCGAGATGTTTGAATATCTCGCGGATTACCAGCAACCAGATAAAGGCTTCAAAGAATCCGAGCAATGTTGCGGTTAATCTTCTTCCACCCAGCATGTAGATAATGCGAATGGTGTTGATCGAAACATCACAGATGCGGGCAAGAAAAATAAGCAGCGGTAAAATCAGGAAACTGAAAATATCGGAAGAGAAACCAAGCGTATCGGTAAAAAATGATTCCATCAGTTAAGTTTCAAGAGTTGTTTCCATAGGGATATCATACAAACAAAAAAATCTGTGAATCAGTGGCTCTTCTTTACCCAAACAAATCTTTAAACACTTCCTCCAGTTTGCCAAATGACTTCACCGTGATTTTGCTTTTCTTCAGATCCACTGACTTCTGACTGTATTTCGAAATATAGATTTCCTGAAAGCCCAGCTTCTCGGCTTCTGATATGCGTTGATCAATTCGGTTTACTGCGCGCAACTCTCCACCCAGACCAATCTCAGCAGCAAAGCAAACTTTATCATTCACCGGAATTTCTTCCATCGATGAAATAATCGAAATGCAAAGGGCAAGATCGATCGCAGGATCTTCTACATAAATACCTCCTGCCATATTCACAAATACATCTTGTGTGCCCATGCGAAAACCACAACGCTTTTCCAGTACGGCCAGCAGCATGTTTAACCGCTTCTGATCAAATCCTGTTGGAGTGCGTTGGGGTGTTCCATACGATGCCGGACTTACCAGCGACTGAATCTCAATCAGCAAAGGACGATTGCCTTCTATGGTTGCACCAATGGTTGCACCACTGAGTTGTCCGTCTTTTTGCGAGATTAATATTTCAGATGGATTGGAAACTTCCCTCAACCCATTACCCAGCATTTCATAAATTCCAATTTCAGAAGTGGAGCCGAAACGGTTTTTAGTAGTGCGTAAGATGCGATAGGCCAGATGACGATCGCCTTCAAATTGAAGAACGGTATCCACCATGTGTTCCAAGTACTTTTGGTCCGGCAAGCATACCATCTTTAGTAATGTGGCCAACCAGGAACACAGGCGTGTTGGTTTCTTTTGCAAACTTCATCAACTCACCGGCACATTGCCTTACCTGGCCAATGCTGCCGGCAGCCGAATCCAGTAAATGAGAATGAAGCGTTTGTATGGAATCAATAATGATCAGGTTCGGCTGCAATGATTCAACGGCCTGAAAAATATTTTTGGTTGATGTCTCCGCCAGCATATAGAAATTCTCAAAGCTACCTCCGGGTTTGGTTGATAAACGCTCGGCTCTCATCTTTATCTGCTGCTCACTTTCTTCACCCGACACATAAAGGATTTTTGCTTTCTGTAATGAAAGACCAAGTTGAAGCATCAACGTTGATTTACCAATACCAGGTTCACCACCAATGAGTATTAATGAACCAGGAACAATGCCTCCACCCAATACACGATTTAATTCATGGTCAGGTGTGGCGATCCGGATTTCTCCGGTTGATTCAATTTCATTGAGTGTCTTGGGTTTGCTTACTCTGCTTTTGGAAGATTCTTGTCGCCATTCATTGCGATCGGTTTCACTTTTTGAAACCACTTCTTCTACAAAGCTATTCCACGATCCGCATGACGGACACTTACCAATCCACTTGGGAGATTCATAGCCACAACTTTGGCAGAAGAAAACGGTTTTTGATTTGGCCATTACTTGATCGGAGCATTATTCTCTCTGGCCATTACATAATAAACCAGTCGTTCAGCCATCTCAGGCCACCACTTATTAAGCCAGTAGGCAAATTTGCCTTGTCCCGTAAGCACCAGTTTTCGCTTCCGTTTCACTACGGCCCGATAAATATGATGCGCGCACTCTTCGGCTGTCATCATCTTTTCTTCTGCACGGGGAGATTCTCCTTGCTCCTCACCATTTTTGGTTAACGCATGCTTGCGGATATTCGAAGCTGTAAAACCCGGATAGGCTGTGAGCACATGAACACCGGTTTTCAGTAATTCTGTCCGCAATACTCCAAGGAAACCATTGAGCGCAAACTTGGATGAAGAATATCCGGAGCGGCCGGGCAATCCAATAAAACCTGCAATGGAAGAGATACCAACAACAGATCCTTTATTTTTTGTGATTTCGGGCAAGCAATATCGCGTTGCGTAAAGGGCTCCGTAAAAATTGGTGTCCATTACTTTCTTTACAACTTCAATATCTGCTTCAGAGAACAGGGCACGCATGGAGATGCCCGCATTGTTGATAAGTATATCAATGGTGCCGAACAAGCGAACAGCTTCTTCAGCCATGGCTCTGTTGTCAAGCTCGTTGCTTACATCGGCCTGAAACCCATGAATGTCTATGTTCTTCTTGCGGAGTTCATGGACAGTAATATCCAACCCCTGTTTGTTACGACCGGTGATCAGAATTTTTGAGCCCTCCTCACCGAACTTTTCAGCCAGCGCCTTTCCGATTCCGGAAGAGCCCCCGGTTATAACAACAACTTTGTTTTTCATGCACAGAATGTGTGGTAAAAGTAATCAAAACATTGTTTTAATTTTGATTCTATGTTTTTCTTAAAACTGCTTTCGAGACTTCCATTTCCTATACTATACGCGTTTTCAGATTTTCTGTTTGTGATGAGTTATTATGTTGCAGGCTATCGTATAAAAGTTGTCCGCAAAAACCTTAAAAATTCCTTTCCGGAAAAAAGCGCTACCGAACTGAAAATGATAGAGAAGCAATTCTATAAGGATCTCTGTGATTATGGTGTGGAAACATTAAAGCTGCTGACCATTTCCAGGGAAGAACTTATGAAGAGGCTGGTCTATAAAAATCCTGAGATTGCACAGCCGTTTGCTGATCGTGGACAATCGATCATTTTACTCACGTCACATCAATTCAATTGGGAATGGCTCCTGACTTCGGGTTGTCTTTACCTTCCCTTTCATGTTGACTTCGTTTATCAAAAGCAAAGCAGCAAACTGTTTGATGAATTTTTCCTTGGAGAGCCGCTCCCGGTTTGGCGCTTATCCTGTTGAACGTGCACAGGTAGCGCGCGAAGCTATTCGCAGAAAGAATATTTTACGTGGTGTGGCAATTATGGCCGATCAGTTTCCCGGCCTTAGTCATGATAAGAAATACTGGACCACGTTTATGAATCAGGAGACCGCCTTCTTTCTTGGTCTTGGTCAGCTGGCTTACCTAACGCAATATCCGGCCGTCTTTTTTGGTGTGAAAAAAATCAGACGTGGATATTATGAAGCAGAGGGATTTGTTGTGTCAGAGCCACCCTATGAAAAAGACAGTCAGCAGATTGTGGAGGATTATGTGAAGGCAACAGAAAATATTATTCAGCAAAACCCATCGGGCTGGTTGTGGTCGCATAATCGATGGAAGAGAAGCAGGGCAGATGAAACGAATTCTTAATTCAACAACATTTCAATGTCTTCACGTGAAAGCGATTTGATCACATTCTCTTCGTTTTGAATTAGATTTTCTGAGAGTTTGAGTTTGTGCTTTTGTAATGTAAGGATCTTCTCCTCCACGGTATTGCGTGTAATGAACTTGTAGCTGAATACTTTTTTCTTTTGTCCGATGCGATGGGCGCGGTCAGTAGCTTGTGCTTCCACGGCTGGGTTCCACCATGGATCAAGTATAAATACATAATCCGCTTCAGTGAGATTAAGACCAAGTCCGCCTGCTTTAATGGAAATCAGAAACACTTTCAGAAAATGGATCTTTATTAAACTTTTCAACCTGCTCCTTACGATCGTTGCTCGATCCATCCAGATAGGCAAAAGGAATCTTGCGATCTTTCAACATCTGTTTCACAATGTCAAGGTGTTTTACAAACTGACTAAACACTAATACCTTGTGACCTTCGAGCAGCGCATTTTCAAGCATATGAGAAACATCTTCCAGCTTGCCTGAATCGCCTTCATAGCGCGGGTCAATCATTTTCGGATGATTGGAAAGCTGCCTCAGTTTGGTCAAGCCTTCCAGAATCATCATGCGCGTATTATTGATTCCTTCCTTATCTATCTGATCAAGAATTTTATGACGGTAGAATGATTTCGCTTCTTCATACTTCTTCTCCTGCTCAACCGTCATGTTGGTGTAGTAGATGTTCTCTACTTTTTCCGGCAAGTCTGTTGCAACCTGAGACTTTAATCTGCGAAGAATGAAAGGGCGTATGATAGCATTCAGCTTTTTCATCTTCGCTTCATCCTGCCTTTTTTCAATGGGCACCTGATACTCATTTTTGAAAAAAGTCTGGCCACCTAATAAACCCGGATTAATGAAGGTCATTTGCGACCAGAGATCCATGGTGGTGTTTTCAAGAGGCGTACCGGTAAGTGTGAGTTTAAATCTTGATTTCAATTCCATCACCGCCTTGGCGATGTTGGATGTAGGATTTTTTATTACCTGCGATTCATCAAGAATAATGTAGTTGAAATTGAATTTCTGGAGCAGATCAATGTCCAGTCGCGTGATGCCGTAGGAGGTAAGTACAACATCATATTTTTCAAACCGGTCAATGTCTTTGTTTCTCAGCGTGCCGGTATAGGTAAGGATTTTTAATTCTGGAGTAAACTTGGCAGCTTCCATTTCCCAGTTATAGATGAGCGATGTGGGCATGATCAGCAGCGATGTTCCCGATTTTCCCTTCTCTTTTTCAGATTGCAGCAAAGCCAGTGTCTGAACGGTTTTACCGAGACCCATATCATCGGCAAGACATCCTCCCAGATGAAACTCATTTAAAAACTGCAACCAGTTATAACCTGCTTTCTGATAAGGCCGGAGTGTGCCCACAAAGCCCTTCGGAAGCGGATAATCTTTTATGCCCGTAAAAGATTGCAGGTTGCGCAGGCGGTCGCTCATATGAACTTTGGCAAGATTGCCTTCCTCAAGATCGCGCAGCAAGCCCACGTGATGTTTTTTCAACACCGGCTTTTCATGATCTCCGTGTGTTTCGCTCATGGCAAACAGATCGCCATATTTTATCAGCCACGCCTCTGGAATGATGGCAATTTCACCGTTAGGCAACTTAAACTCTACTTTCTTCCTGAGAATCAGCTTGCGCAACTCTTTAAAGGATATTTCAAATTCACCAAACTTGATTCTGGCATGAATATCAAACCAGTCAATATTTTCTTTTACCTCCAGCTCAATAACGGCTTTACCTACAAAGTATTTTTTATCCCTGTTTTCAGGCTGGCTTACTTCAAAGCCGAGGTTTAAAAGGTTTACCCTGTTTTCGTTGAGCCACGAGAATGCTTGAGCCTTTTCAACTGCAGTGCGAAACCCACGAAGTGGCAGACCGAGTTTGATCAGCGTTTGAGCATATTTCTTTTCTGCTTCAGTGTTTCGTTTTACCCGATGGAATACATAGTCGTTATCCTTTTTCTCTACGGTAACACTCACTGCCCCGAAGGCATCTCCGCGAAAGCGATGTTTACCATATTTGAAAGAGAGTTCAAACACAATTTTTCCGGCTTCATCATCACTGGGTCCGTCTCCATCTGTACTGCCAAAAAGAGTTGCTACTTCTTTTGAGGACACGGGAGGTAATTCTGAAATGGTAAGATGTGGATGTGGATCGTATTCGTTTTTGTTGATTTCAAATCCCTGCGCTTCAATATCATCAAAGGAAGCAATCAAGGGAGCTACGAAACGATTGTAGTAGGTCTCTTCCATGTTTTTTGGAATGACCACATGTTTCTTGCTTAAGAATGGAAGCAGTTTTTTCCCATCTACATTCTTATCAAAACCATACAGTTTTCCATTGAGCACTATCCATGCAGGATGCTTGCAAACCAGGTAAGCGGCCGGGTTAGGAATATCTATGCGCTTGCCCTCATAGGTGATGGTAGGGAAGTAATTGGTAGTGTCAGCACTTCGCATAAAATGAAATTGAATGCTGGCCCGTTTTTCCAGTACTTCAAGCTTTCGCCAGGTAGGCTCACCATCATTACCCATTTCAAAAAGCATTTTGCCTTTAAGTTTATCAAGCACAGCAGCCCTGCGCTTTTCCATAAAGGCTTCAATTTGTTCCTGCAGGAGTTCGTCTGCCTTTCTCCTTTTTATAAACTTTACTGAAGAACTCATCAGGCTTCATGATTTTCTTGGAGAAATGTTTGAGCACGGCATCCTGACTCATGCCATCCATCATTTCTATCAATTCAAAATCACGGTCATCCAGTCCTTTCGAAAATTCGCGTGCATTTTTATGTGAAATATTCTGGTGCTGATAGGTGAGTTTCCCTTTTTCGTCAAGATGAACAATAAACGATTCAAAAATATAGCCGAGATACTCGTGCTGATAAAGCGAGTATATTATTTGAAAGGGCTGTGATGCCGATACTTTCATGGGCTTTTTTTAATTCATTTTTCTGATCATCGATCGCACCTTGGATTAAAAGGAGCGTAAATCGGTCAATTGTGTGATTTACAGAATGAGCAGAATTGCAAAATAGGAAAAAAAGGGAAACCAAATCCTGGTTTTTTGACCGAAATCATACACGTAACTTACCTGCTACAGATGCTGCACTGTGGAGGTGCGGGACGCCTGGCGTGCCGGGTAGAAGGAGACAATGGCAGTAATACCTATTATTACCAATGCGGTAGAAATAAAATCTGTGAATTTCATCTTTACAGGATAGCTGCTCACAATAGCGTTTTCCATACCCATTCCTACCAGCCCAAAAGTATCCTGAAGCCAGCAAATTGCGCCACCCAGTATCAGCCCTATTCCTGCCCCAAGAAAAGCAATCAATGCACCCTCATTAAGAAAGATTTTTTGAATGAAAGACTCATGGGCACCAAGGGCTGACAGAATAGAGATGTCCTTCTTTTTATCGAGTGCCAGCATCATTAATGAGAAGAAAATATTGATCGAGGCCACTACGATAAGCATTGACAAGGCAAGGAATGTAAACAGCTTTTCAATTTTCAGTAACCGGTAAAGTGCCTGGTGTTGTTCTTCGTTGGTGAGCACACGAAAGGTATCTCCCAATGTTTTCTTTATTTCATTTTGAACTTCATAGACGTTACTTCCTGCCTTTGTTTGTATTTCCAGGGAGGTGCGCTTGTTGCCATAATTGAGTAAGTCTTTTGCAAAATCGAGCGGCACAAAAATGAAATTCTCATCATAGGTTTTTTCAATGGAAAACACTCCCCCTGGTTGTAGTGCACCTTGCGCATAAAGTTGTGAAGGATCCATGGAAGTGGACTTTGTGTTCTTGATATAAAATATCTGAAGCGGAAAAATATTTTCCTCAATGCCAACGGAAAGGGCATACTGCACGCCTCGACCTATGATCGCATACTTTATTCCATCTTTTCTCAACGCGAGTTCTCCATCAACCAGATGATTGTCAAGCCTGTGCTGATCGATGAAATTGTCACTCACTCCTTTCATGGTAACCACCATATCAGCATCGCGGTAACGCACGTAGGCATAATCTTCAATTACTTCTGTGATAATGCCTACACCACCAACAGATTTTATTTTTGACAAAAATTCATCTGAAATCTCAAATGATTTTCCTTTTACCAGTTCAATTTTTATTTCCGGATCGAACGATGTGTACAGGGAACGGAGTAATCCTTCGAGCCCATTAAAAACGGAAAGCACAATGATGAGGGCAGCGGTAGAAAAAGCAATGCCCACCATGGAAAGCATGGAAATGATATTGATAAAATTCTTCTTTCGTTTGGAAAGAAAATAGCGGGTCGCTATGAAAAAGGGGAGATTCAAGTGACGGGCCAAACGAATTATTCTTCGCTTTTATCTTTTGGAATATTCAAACTATTGATCAGCGATTCAATCTTCTGTGCATTTTCTTCCACTTCATCAATAAAGAAAATAAGATCGGGAATGATCCGTGCCTGATTGCGTATGCGGTCGCCCAGCGCCTTGCGTATTTCACTTTTATGATGTTGAATATTTTTGAGCACGGCATTTTTGTCTTTCGCCAGCGTCAAAGACAAATAAACCTTGGCAATACTTAAATCGGGACTTAATTTCACTTCGGCAATAGTGATAAATGTGTTACCAAGAAATCCTTTCTTGTCTTTTAGAAAAATATCACTCAGTTCTTTCTGAATTAACCTGCCATATTTTTGTTGTCTTACTGTGCCACTCATGAAGCAAAGATACTAAAGATTACCTCCTGCACTGAGCAATTACTGACCTGATTATCGACTTTTTTATTTTACTTGCGGCAAATCTTTCTTACTGTGCTGTTACGTTTTTTCCGCATCAATGACCCCTATCGTCTTTTAGGTATTTTGGTTATTTTGATTTTGATCAGCCTTCCTCTTTTCATTGATCCGGTGCGACTTACGCTGGACGAGCTTAAAATGTTTGTGCTTGGCGAAGTGTTAAATGACGGGAAAATACTGTACGCGGAAGTGTTTACAAACACACCTCCCCTGGCTGCCTGGGTTTGGGGTTGGGTTGAAGCACTCTTTGGAAGATCACAATCTGCGATACAGGTACTTGCCTTCATCTTAATTTTCTTTCAACTTTCGTTTTTTACCATCATCCTGATCAATAGCCGGGCGCATCATGAAAACACGTATTTGCCGGGACTGATTTTTGGCGTATTGGCTCTTTTTTCCTTTGATATGCTTTCATTTTCAAATGAGTTGCTGGCATCAACCGCACTACTTTTTGCGCTTAACAATCTTTTCAAAGAAATAGAATTCCGTGTACAGCGAGATCAAACTGTCCTGAATCTGGGTTTTTATATTGGCATTGCATCGCTGCTTGTTTTCAGCTATGCATTGTATTTGCCTGGTGTTATTGTTTTGCTTGCCATGTTTACCCGGCTGAGTGTTCGAAAGGCATTGCTTATACTGTTTGGCTTTACACTTCCCCATGGCTTTCTTATGTTGATGTTTTTTATCAAGGGAAGGTTCTCTTCACTGATTGAAAATTTTTACCTGGCTAATTTAAGCGGATACGAGAATTCATCGATGAGCAGCTCATCGGTACAGGTGTTGTGTGCAGTACCCACTTTATTTTTATTTCTTTCATTATTTATATTAAACCGCGAGGCACGATTGACCAGGTATCAATCACAATTGTCGCAAATAATGTTTTTATGGATTTTGCTTGCTCTTGCAGAAGTAGCTCTTGCCGGAAGTCTGAAGCCTCACAGGTTAATAACCTTTATCCCGCCACTTTCATATTTTATCAGTCACTATATCCTCTTGATCAGGAAAAAAAAGCGGGCAGAGTTTTCCATCTGGATATTCATCCTCGCTATTGCAAGTCTGATGTATCTGGCCCGATATAATAAGATCAAGAGTGTAAATTACAACACTCTGTTTCCTGCAATATCCGGACATGATCAATACTCAAATAAAAGAATTTTGATTTTAGGCACCGATTGGGGCTTATTTGAATCAAACAAAATGGCGACCGGCTTTTATGACTGGAAGTTGACGCGCCCTGTATTTACCAACCTCACTTATTTCGAAAATGTAGTCATAATTGACAGGGCATTTGGCGATGATGCGCCAGACATTATTATTGATGAGGAGAACGTCATGAGAGAGGTTTTCAGAAGAATACCTCAACTTCAGTCATTATATCATCATGAAGGCTACTTTTACATTCGAAAATAGCAAGATGAAGTCATCGTACTAATCTGTTCAACAAATTAATCATAAAACCGTATAGGCAATATGCGTTTGCTCCTGCTCATTTTTTTCTGGTCACTTCTGTTGTATTCATGTAAGGAGGTCACCTTTCAGGAGGCGCAACCTTTGGGCATAGCATCATTAAAGCAAGTGCCTCTTGCTTTGCAAGGGGTTTATCAAACCTATGACAGGCAGACGGGAGAAACAGGAGATACCTTAATCATTGAATCGTGGGGGTATCATTTCAAGGACAAAGAAGATAGGGACTGGCTTGGCAAGGGCACGATAAGCGATTCTATGGTAGTAAAGTTATATGAAGATCATATCTTCGTAAACTTTAAAGATGGTGATCAGTGGGTACTCCGATTGATAAGACAAAAATCGCCAGGCGTGCTGGAGTTTATGTCTATTGATATCCAGGACGATTCAAAAAGGAGGGAAATGCTTAGAAAACTTTCCAGAAAAATGCCGGTAAAAGAAATAGAAAAAGATGATGATACTTTCTATCAGATCAACCCCACACCAGCTCAACTTATGGCATTAATAAAAGAAGGTTACTTCACCGGGGTTGAGTTAAGAAAGATGAAATAAAGAAAGCTGCCCGTCTACAGGCAGCTTCTCTGTTTATTCAGATTGAATTAATTCTTTTTCTTCTTTAACAGATTCTGAAGTTTATCCTGAAGTACTTTTTGGGTCTCTTGTTTCAAATCGGTTTTAGTGGTGTCTTGTTTTACTTGTGTCGTATCACCTTTGACTTTTGAGGTATCTTTTTTAGTGCCGAACAGGCCACCAATAATATCTTCTGGTTTATCACCTTTTAAGGCGCCTTCAATAGCCTGCTGTCCTTTTTCTTCGGCTACGTTAGTGAGAGCCTCCTTTACCTGTTCTGTTTGCTCCTGAGTGAGCAAAGTAGCTTTTGGATCCTTATAAGATCCACCTAACGCAATGCTGATTGGAATTTCGGAGGTTGAATTTTTTGCTCCGGTGTTTTCATTGATAAACCCTTGCAACTGCGAGCCGAGTTTACCGGCAGGAACATTCATCTTCAACAGATAGCTGATTGAACCATCAAGGCCTGTGCTGCCGCTGATGTTGGTCACATAGTCACCAAACTTCACATCAAAAGGTTTAACACTCAATTTTCCATCGTTAATGCTTGCCGACATGATCACATCTTTCAATGTTACCTGCTCAATGTTATCAAGGTTTGTAAGAGATGTTATTCCTGCAACGAGTTTCGATTGTGTAAGGGCAGCCTGTGCAATTTTTATTAAACCAGCTGCATTGATGGTATTCATCAGGGGTGACATGTCCTTGCCTAATTCGCCATTGATTTTAAAATCAGTATTAAAAACTCCGTTCACCACCCCTGCTATAGGCGCATAGGTTTGAACAACAGAGAATGAAGTAGCGGCCTGCTGAATGGAGAGATTATCAATCTTTAACGCTAAATCGTATTTAGGATGGTTGATATCTTTCGTACTGTAAACACCATTGACAACAAACGCCCCGCCAAGCATGTTGAACTTTAATCCGTTCAGATTGGCCGTACCGTCTTTTACAATGACATCTCCTGATGCATTCGAGAGTGTAAAGTCCAGCATCTTCACTGTTTTTATTTCTGAGTGAAGAACAAAATCAATATTGGAAGGAACCGGAATTACACCGTATGAAACAGAGTCGGTGGAGGCAGGTTCTTCTGTTTCAGTCATGAACTCATTCAGATCAAGCAACGAAGAATTGAAATTCATATTTCCCTGAATGGTTTCATTCGGGCCAAACAAATAACCGATGTAGTTATTGATAGCACCATTCAACGCGAAGTCACTTTTCCCGATGGTACCTTTTGTGTTTTTCACTTCAATCTTTCTGGGATCGAAGGTGGCCTCGGCTGTACTTATCGTAACGGCATAGGGAAGATCTTTGGCGTTATATTTAAAATCTTTCAAAGAGGCGGTGCCACTGGTAGGCAAGCGATCATATTTGCTGGCTTCAACATCTGAATATTTTCCTTTTGTCTGAATGTCTGCTTTCACTTTTCCAGCAAGGGTCATTCCCTCTATAGGAAAAATTTTAGTGATTTTTTCCAGGTCCAGTCCACCGTTGGCTTTAAGATCCCAGGTGTAGTCATCCAGATTCTGAAGTAATAATTCAGCTGTCAGTTTCTCACCATCCAGCAACATTCCAAAATCTTTAACGGCAATGAATGTTTCTGCCATTTTTCCTGAGCTATTTTTAACGGTGGCATTGAATCTTAAATCTTCAAGTGGCAATGGAAACTCAGATGATTTAACATATCCATTTGTTAAAGACATAGATGCATTTATAGCCGGAATGGTTTTCTTCAAACTGTCATACACTCCTCTGGCATTTGCATTCAGCGAATACGTTCCCTTCATCTGAAGTCCTTCTATTGGAAACATTTTGTTTAATTCGGCCAGGTTTAAAGTGGCTTTTATGTTTCCATCCATTTTGTAATCCTTCAGGTTCTCGATGAGCAACCGTGCATCTACCGGGTTGGCACCAAAATCAAGATGAAGTTTCTTCATGTCCACGAGTGTGTTTTCAATTACACCGGTTTTGTTATCAACCAGCAAGTCCATGTTAATGTTGGAAATAGCTGTTGGCAGATCGGGGTATTTAAACATGGCGTCATTTACCTTGAGGGCAAGATTGAACGCGGGCATCTGGGTATCGCTGTAGGTGCCTTTTGCAAATCCCGCAAAGGACAGGTCTCCTTTTGTTTCTATTTTATCAAAATCCTTGGTGTACATGCCGGGCACTAAAGACAGCAGGCTCTTGAATGTGTTTTCAGGGCTTTTGAAATTAAGATCCATGCCATAGTCATTCTCATTCATCTTAAACCAGCCTTCCACATTCATTGTGAAGTCGTTGAGTTTTGTGATGTTGTCTTTGAACGTGTACATGGTGTAATCTTCGCTGATTCCAATTACCGCATCTATCAATGCTTTCTTGTTGGTCAGATACTCCACGCCATCGTAGGTTACGCTTACAGAATCGGCAACCGACCTGGTGGTAAGATCAAAAGCTACTTCATTGAAATTTCCGCTGCCTGAGTGATTCAATCCTTTCAACGACATAGAGAAAGGAATGGACTGATCATCATACTTCAATTGTCCGCCTGTTACTTGCCAGTGGTCGATACTAAATGAAAACTTTGCAGACGCCTCTTCAACAGGTGCTGTTTCCGTTTCCGGATAGGTGATGTCATAATTTGCCCGTCCGTCTTTTAACACACGTATGTCTATCTGAGGGCCATCCACGGTAATTCCTTTTATGCTCAACTGATCACCAAAGAGCACATCCTTTAAATTCAATTCAATATCCATATGGTCTACTACGAACAGGGCTACGCCCTCAAAGGGTTCGCGGTTAAATACGCCCAGTTCCTTAATCTCAATGGTGATGTTTGGGAAATTCCTAAATAAGGTCAAATCAAAATTGTCGGCATCAAACACTACATCGGCATTTATGCTTTTGGCAATCTCTTTATCGATTGCTGCTTTGATGTCATCTTTAAACACGATCGGTAATATGACAGCGGCAGCAACCAGTATGATAATAAATACCCCAAATCCAATCAGGACTTTTTTCAAGATTTTCATATTGATTTTTAAAATTTGAACAACAACAAAGTTACTAAATACCCCACCAATTGCAGGATTCTCTTTGGTAACAAACGAAAGCGTGATTAAATTCTGAGTCTTGCCATTTTACCATCTGCTACCATATGATTATTCATCTGATTAACGCTATCTAAATAATGATGGCAAACAGGCGCTCAAAACAGAATCAGATAGGCTGCATTACCAAATTTTTCCCTGGCAGAGATTCCTGAAATTAGAACTACCATGAAACAGTCCGAAGGCACTGCTTGTCATGGAATATTTGAGCATCAAAAGGATTCAGGAAATTAACACTCAACTTCATGATCATAACCTTCGAAGACAGATACAATTGGGTGGTAAAAAAGAAGCCATCAGGCACCTGGTAAGAAATCAGCCGGTCTGGCAGCCAGTGAAAAGGATATAACGGGGTTTTCAATCATTGAACATGTTAAATTAATGTTATGTCCTATTGACTTGTATTATCCTAATGTTAATTTTATGTTATCAAAGTTAACAATGAGGTAATGTTGGGCAGGCGATTTTTATGGGCAATGGCTATTTTGATTCCATTTTTGGGATGGGGCCAGCCTTCAGATCGTTTTCAGGCGCTGTATCAGAGCGCAAATGGCAATATGCCCGCTGCACAGGCTTCATTAAAAATGAGCCAGTTTTTGTCAGGGTTACATGCAAAAAGGGCAAAGTTTAAATCTGACGAGCTCTTCCTCCGGTATGCCTTCAGGGAATCCCACAAAAACTTTTTTCATAACTATAAAGCTTATTCCCAGTTTCCCGAAATATTTGATTCAGGTAACTATGATTGTCTGAGTGCCACAAGCTTTTTTAGTATTGTACTCGAGGAATTTGAATTTGATTATAAGATCATTGAAACGAATTATCATATTTTTCTGGTAGTAGAATCAGATCAAAATACGATACTGATGGAGACCACTGATAAATCAAGTGGGGTTATTTCGGATAAGCGCCTTGTGAATGAAAGATTAAAGCAATATCGCGAAAACAACATTGTGGCATCGTCATCATCAGATAAGTACTATTATCAATATGAACTTGACTTATATCAGGAAATTAAGCCTCAGAAGCTAACCGGACTTCTTTACTTTAATCAGGCAGTAACGGCTTATAATAATAATGATCTTTATGGTTGTGCCGTTACATTAAAAAAGGCAATCAGAATACATAATTCTCCACGTATTGCAGAGTTTGCAGTAATTCTTGTTACCAAAGTGGCAGCCAGTGAACTGGCGGAAGAAGAAAAGGGAAAACTGATCAGGCCCTTTGCATCTTTCATAAAGGAAAGAGCCTCTGTTATGGCAGCACGCTGAATTTAATTCTGCAATATCCTCAGCTCAACCCTTCTGTTCATTTGACGGGCTTCCTCAGTGTTTTCGCGGGTTAGTGGCGAGGTCCCTCCGTAAGCTTTCGTTTTAATCTTTGACTTATTGGCGCCATGTGTTGTCAGATAATTCTTTACAGAATTCACGCGGTCTTCAGATAGTTTCATGTTTAGCCTGGCATTCCCAATATAATCCGTATGGCCTTCGAGCTGAATGACCATTCTTGGGTTGTTCTTAAGCATAGTAACTACTTCTTCCAGTTCAAGATAGGAATCCGGTTCAATTACAGCGCTGCCACTTTGAAAAATAAGATTGTCAAGGCGCATTACTTTTCCCACTGTATGGGTTGTTTCTGCGTTATTTATAGCAGTAGCGGGTAGCAGTAATTCTATATCGCGTATTACTCTTCGTTCCGTATTGGCTTCAGCAGGATCCAGCAAGTATTTAGAAGGAGCGAAACCGACAGCTTCAACGATTATAGAATATTTTTCATTATCGTAAAGGGGAAATGAAAAAGTACTTCCTGACGCAATACCAACTTTGCTTCCATATGGCAGACTTTCATAGATAATCTTCGCCATGACCGGTTCTTTGGTAATTCCGTTTATTATTTTTCCCTGGGCATAAATGAGGGTATCGGCAGATTGACAGATTCCTGAAGTGTAGATCAGTGAAAATATATAAATCAGAAAGGCTCTCATAAGACGAATAACTTAACAACTATAAACATAGCTAAAAAAAGTGAAAAATAATTACCGGAGTCAGTTGCTTTTGTAATATGCAAGAACATGATTCTTTGCCATTGGCTGAATTTTATTCCATCGAAGTTTTATTAAACAGTAAAAAACCTATGTGAAGCAAAACGCCCAATTGATTTTCTTTATCATCATAGTAGTTTACATTCAGGCTGATAGGGCCTATGGAGCTATGCAACACAAAGCCTGCTGTTGCAGCAAAATAAATATCAGATAAACTCCCCTCCAGATCAGTTCCCTGGTCGGCAATTTCTTTCAGGGTTTCCAATGGCTTAAAAACATATCCCTCCAGGCGGAAGTCAAGACTTTTTCTCACCCTAAACACATTTCGTAAACCACCGGCCAGGTAATTAAATGCCCGGAAGTTTTCCAGCAGCAGCGTTCGGCTGTCCTGGATGGGGAAAAAACCAGGGGCATTAATTATAGACGCTTTGTAACTTGAAAACGGATCCTGCGTGGAGATAACGCCCTCGAAGAAATATCCTGTGCTGTAAACCCCTTTCAGAAAGTATTGCTCAATCGAAACTCTGGCCCGTAGGAAATCGTGATTCATTTTTTCGGTTTCTGTTTTTACAGAAGTGCTTCCCGGTTCATGGGATTCATTAAGAATGAATCGATCAACAGAAAAGGTAAATCGTTTGCCTTCGGATGAATATTGCTTTCGGTTTAATGTATTGGTGGAAAGGGAAACCCCAAAGCGGCCACCACTCAGATACAAAACATCAAGTGTATCGCTGGAGACCAGAACATCATTGTTACTGTATTGATCACGGTTATTGATGTATGAACCCTCAGCCACAAACTTGAATCCGTTACCAACCGGAATACCCACATTCAATCCTATTTTCCGATCAATCCGATTTAAAACAGTAGGGGTAACGTTTTTTACGACCAGATCATTTCCGACAAAGAAATCCCATTTATTAAAGGTGGCCTCTGGTTCAAAATAAAACTGACCACGGTTAGGTAAATCAAAACGTGATTTTAACTGAACGGACTTATAGAAATCACCGGTATAGAAATTTGCCTCGGCATGAGTAAGCGATCGGTTGAAGTAATAATAGTTCAGGCCGAGAAAAATATTACTGATACTGCGTGTCGCAATCACACCTCCAAAATCTACCTGGAAATTGTTTTGTGGCCGCCTGGTAAGTTTGAGGTCGAAATTTTTGCTTACCGAATCATAATTAAAGCTGGGAAAAAGATTGTTGAAGTAATCATCGGAAACAATCCGGTAAAAACCCTTTTTTACTTCACTGAATGAAAGTGTGGGTCCTTTCTTTTTAAAAAACCGGCTTATATAGCGTTGCTGATTTTTATTGAATCCTTCTGTTTGAATTCTATCGACAAGAAAGGCGGGTGTTTTATTATTAAATTCATTTCTTGCCTGTGCTACCGCTTCGCAGGTTCTGCGTGCTGAAATTTTATTTTTTATTTCGGGCATCTGCCGGATGGTCTGGGCATAACCGCTGTCGATCAGCGCCTGCGCTTTGGCAAAATCAAATGAAGTATAACGTTTAATATTGGGCTGAATATAGACACCGGATGCAGGAATGCGTGATGGGTCGGATTTGTCGAGCATCATATAAAGCAGGGAACGGGAAAGAAGTTTGTCATCTTGCCCGTAAGGATATTCTTCATAAACTTTAGATGACACATTGCAGCCTATAATAACCTCTGGATTAAAAACCCTTTCAGCTACATCGACTGGAAAATTATTGTAGACGCCTCCATCAAAAAGATACTTGCCATTTATGCGAATAGGATTATAAAATAGTGGTACGGTCTGCGTAGCCCTGAGGGCATCACTTAAAGCGCCCTTTTCCAGTGCCACCTCTGTTTGTGTGAAAATATCTGACGCCATTACGCGAAGCGGGATGAACAAACTGTCAAAGTCATTATTGGCGATTGCTGATGGCTGCGCAAACTTTTCGGCAAGTGCAAAATTGAGAGATAGATCATTGGCAATGCTTGTATTGAAAAGCACAGAAAAGGTTGAATCAAGCGAAAGGTTGAGACGAATGAAAGAGGGTGTGTCGTCATTTCTGTAGAAGTAATACATTTGCCCGTCTTCCTTGCGGCCACTTACCCAGTTCAGAAAATCTTTTGACAACACGATCTCCTCAATTTGATCTGGGCTCATGCCTGCCGCATAACAACCGCCAATTATTCCACCCATTGAAGTGCCTACTATATAATCGATTGGGATTTCATTTTCTTCAAGTGCCTTTAAAACCCCTACGTGGGCAATACCTTTTGCGGCTCCTCCGCTCAGTACAAGCCCCACCTTCTGTGACCAAACAGAAAATGGTATTGATACGAAAAGCAGAATAAGGAAATATCTGAACATGAATTGAAAACAAATAGAACCAACACCGATAAGTTACTTTATTAACTAAAAAGTAACATCAAAATTGCAGGAATAAAAAAATCAGCGTGCAGCAACCGCCACTTCTGAAGAAGATGTAGGAAAAGGAATAAGCTCCAGTCGTTTTATCAGCTCTTCTTTCACATTCTGGAAGGCAGAGAAATATTCTGTCTTTACAGGCTGAGAGGGGGGTAATTCAACCTTCAGGGCATCGACCTGAACACCGTTTTTCCAAAAGCGAAAACATAAATGCGGACCTGTTGCCAGGCCTGTGCTGCCCACAAAGCCAATAGTCTGACCCTGACGAACACGCGTGCCTGGTTTGATGTCGGCAGCTATTTTAGACATATGAAGATAACCGGTGGTGTATGTTCCGTTATGGCGAACTTTCACATAGTTGCCATTATTGGTTTTGTATTGAGCTTCTTCGATAATGCCATCGCCCACTGAACGTATCGGAGTGCCGGTGGGTGCGGCAAAGTCGGTACCCAGATGTGGGCGAAATACTTTGACGACAGGATGAAAACGATTTTTTGAATACCGTGAACTGATACGCGTGAACTCAATCGGATATCTCAGCAATGCTTTCCTTAAACTGTTTCCTTCATCGTCAAAATAATCAAGGCCTTCACCCTGATCGAAGGGAAACGCGTAGAATCCACTCCCTGAGTGTTCAAAATAAACACCAAGAATTCTTCCGACACCGATCGGCTTTTGTTCTACCATGTTTTCTTCATAGATGAGTTTAAACTGATCACCCTTTTGTAGTCGTTGAAAGTCTACTACCCAGGCAAAAATGTCTACAAATTTATTGGTAAGCTCATGTGAGATCTTCATGGCCTCAATAGTATGCGATAGCGTTGATTCAATTCTGCCCGAGATACTGCGCTGCAGTGTGTCTACCTTTCGCTGGCAAACTTCTACCATGAGTGAATCCTTAAAATGAAAGACCACATAATCCACCGGGTTGGGTTCATACACCAGTGCTTTCAGGGTTTTAAGTGAATCATGTTCAACAAGGAGTGTATACTTTTTATGGGCCGATATTTTTCTGAAGTCATAAACGGTCTTTGGTAGCAGGGCAAGCTGTTGCTTCACTTTAGGGGAAATAAAAAACCCATTCAACAAATCTGTGAACCGCTGGTTGCGTTTTATTTCGTCTTCAATCACGTGCAGATCATTCACCACCATGCCATGTAGAAATTCCGGTTTGATAATTTCATGCTCCACGTGATGCGAAGAGTCGGTTTCAATGGCATATTCTCCCGGCTGTGAAAACAGAGAAGTCCTGGAATCAAGCCAGAAAAAAATGATTACACCGGTTATTATAACGATGGCAATAATCAAAGAATTTTTAAATACAGAAGACGCAAACAAGCTCATGATCGAAAAAGGGTGACGAAAATCGTCCTGTTTAGTTTAAAAAACCTGGCTTCTCATAACCAGTTATGACATGTAAATATAGATAACTTTTATGGATACAACTCCTTGTATTTGCTCTTGCCGGCATCCAGAAAGCGTGCAAATTTTTCGGAATCTAAATTGTAACCATACGGAGAAACCAGTACGCGTTCATCTTTGCCCACCAGTACATAAAATGGTTGCGCATTATTGTTCAGGTTGGTGATTTGAAGATCGGCATTTTGTTTGCCGATAGTCTTCTTCACTTTACTATCATAGGTGGAGGTGAACCAGTCGCTTTCGGGCAATTCAGTTTTGTCATCTACATACAACGCCACTATAACATAATCTTCCCTCAACCTTTGAAGCACTTGTGGATCGGACCACACATTGGCTTCCATCTCACGACAGTTGGTGCAACCATGACCGGTAAAGTCGATAAACAATGGTTTGTTTTGCTGACGCGCACATGCGATGGCCTGATCATAATCAAAATAACCCCTGAGGCCATGCGGCAAATGAAGGAAGTCGTCATATTTTGGCTCATCGCATACTCCGCTTGATTTTCCTTCTGCAGCTGCAAGCAGGTTAAAATCATGCGTGTACATAGGAGGCAAATATCCGGCAAGTGATTTTAAGGGAGCTCCCCACATACCCGGAATCAGATACACGGCAAACACAAATGCAAACATGGATAATGAAATGCGCAACACGCTCACGGTTTTGTCTTCTGCATCTTTGCCTGTATCACCCGGCATGCGAAATCCTTTCATCAGATAAACACCGATCAACACAACGATCACGATCCAGATGGCGATGTTGATTTCACGATCGAGTATTCCCCAGTGAAATGCCTGATCGGCAATGCTCAGGAATTTGAAGGCAAGTGCGATTTCAACAAAGCCCAATACAACTTTTACGGTATTCAACCATCCACCCGATTTAGGTAAGGATTTTAACCAACCCGGAAAGAATGCAAACAACGTAAAGGGAATTGCGAATGATAATGCGAAGGCGAACATGCCTAAAATCGGTTTCAGAAATTCGCCACCGGCAGAGGAAACAAGAATGCTTCCCACGATCGGGCCTGTGCATGAAAATGAAACCAGCACCAGTGTGAATGCCATGAAGAACACACCGATCAATCCACCCTTTTCAGCCTGCTGGTCTACTTTGTTGATAATTGTTCCCGGCAAGGTAATCTCAAACAATCCTAAGAAGGAAAGGCCGAAGATGATGAACACCAAAAAGAATATCAGGTTTGGAATCCATTCAGTAGAAAGATGATTGGCAGTTTCCGGGCCCATTAGCGGAGCGAGTGCAGCGCCAATTAATGTATAGATCAAAATGATAAAGAAGCCATACATCATTGCCTGAAAGCGATTGCCTCTTCCGGTGAAAAAGCTTACCGTCATCGGGATCATCGGAAACACACAAGGCGTGAGCAATGCTGCAAGGCCGGCAAGAAAAGAGAGAATCAAAAAGCCCAGTAATGATTTTTCCTCCGCGCTTTCAGTTACGATTGATGTATCCAGCATGGGGCCTTTGTTATCAGAAGAGACAGCGAAAGGATTGGCTGTCGGAATTGTAATGAGCTGAGTGGTAGTTGAAGATGAAGTTGTATCAGTGCCGGGAACGGAAGAACCACTTACTTTAATTAACTGATCAAATGAAAATGCTTCGCTACCCGGTACGCACTGGCCGGTAGTTTCGGTGCACACCTGATAATCGGATTCGCCCTTAATGGAAATGGATGATGAGAGGATTTTTATTTTTTGTCTGAATTCGCCCGTCTTCTTGAAAATCTTTACATCGCATTCAAAGATGTCATCGTACTTGTCCACAGGATTAACGGGAACCAGATTTCCCACCAATTGATAACTTGGATGTGGCACCAGGTTAAACGAAGTTTTTATCGGGCCGTCCTCACATGGAAATTCTGAGGAATATAAATACCACTCTTTATCAATCGTTGCCTTGAAAATTAGTTCAATTTCATCACCGGTTTTCGCTTCTTTAACAGACGTTTCATACGTCCAGGTGGCAGGTGTTAAGATTTGTGCATTTAGTTTTAAAAACGCAAAAAACGCGAGAATGATAAGGAGAATAGTCTTCTTCATGAGATAGTCCAAAAGGCAAAGTTAACGATGCGATTGAAGTAATTATGCTTGATTTGATTTGAATAACTTCTCTTTAACAAAAATAATTCCTTTAACCTTAAAAGAACCCATAGTTCAAAGAATGGGAATGTGCAAGAATAAAAAAGTCGGTACTGGATCACTATCGACTTTTTAAACTAGAGTAATTTTTATTTTGGGCTATAGTGTTTGTAAAATGCTACAATGGTTTCGATACCGATCAAAAAGTTTTTGATACCATAATGTTCGTTGGGTGAGTGAATGGCATCGCTGTCGAGGCCAAAGCCCATAAGAACGGTATCTAACCCCAGTTCTTTTTTGAAGAGCGATACAATCGGAATACTGCCGCCATCACGGGTTGGTATCGGTGTTTTGCCCCATACTTCTTCAAACGCTTTGCTCGCAGCGCCAAAGGCTTTCGAATCGGTTGGTGTTACGGCAGGCTCTCCGCCATGCAACGCAGTTACTTTCACCTTTACGGATTTTGGTGCGAGTGATTCAAAATGTTTTGTGAAGAGTTCAGTGATTTCGTGATTGTTTTGATTGGGCACCAGTCGCATGGAGATTTTTGCATATGCCTTTGAAGGAAGAACTGTTTTGGCTCCTTCTCCGGTGTAGCCTCCCCAGATACCGTTTACATCCAGCGTTGGGCGAATGCCGGTGCGCTCCAGGGTAGTGTAACCTTTTTCTCCCTGCACATCTTCAATGCCGAGTTCATTTTTGTATTCATCCAGATTGAAAGGTGCTTTGTTCATAGCTTCCCGTTCGGCAAAAGATAATTCAGCCACTTTATCATAAAAGCCTGGAATGTTAACACGCCCGCTTTCATCATGAAGTGAAGCGATCATTTTACCAAGCACGTTGGCCGGATTGGCCACTGCTCCACCATAAACGCCAGAGTGTAAATCGCGGTTTGGTCCGGTAACCTCAACTTCCACATAACTCAATCCGCGTAAGCCTACGGTAATCGATGGAGTATCAAGTGAAATCAGTGAGGTGTCAGAAATCAAAATGACATCGGCCTTTAGTTTTTCTTTATTTTCTTTTACAAATGTTCCCAGATTATCAGAGCCTACTTCTTCTTCGCCTTCAATCATGAACTTGATGTTGCATGTAAGCTGATTGAGTTTCGACATCGCTTCAAACGCTTTGATGTGCATGTAAAACTGACCTTTGTCATCGCACGAACCACGCGCATAGATTTTTTCATCTTTAACAACCGGTTCAAAGGGAGGTGATGTCCACAGATTCATGGGATCGGGTGGCTGCACATCATAATGACCGTATACCAACACCGTTGGCTTTGATGGATCGATCATCTTTTCTCCATATACAATCGGGTGACCGGCCGTTTCACAAAGTTCAACGGTATCGGCCCCGGCATCTTTCAGTTTTCTCATCACATAATCGGCAGCCATGCGCACATCTTCCTTATGGCGGCTGTCTGCACTCACGGAGGGAATGCGGAGTAATTCGAAAAGTTCATCTAAAAAACGTTGCTGATTCGATTCAATATATTCTTTGATCATGGGTGAAAATTTTACGTGGTGCAAGGTATAATTTCCCGCATGAATTCGCAGTGATTAAAATAATTTGACATACAGGAAATTCAATAATTGGTTTAAGATGGAATAAAAATTCTTCAAGAATAAAATTCTGCAGGCACTATACATTTGCAATGGAAATTTCTTCAGTTTGCAGAATTGGTACATCCTTTACTATCTTCCTCACAAAATTGCCCCTCTCTTTTTTAAATTATAAAATCACCAAGTATGGCTACGATCATTAATCCCAAAACCTTAAAAGGCTTTATTGCATTTTTTTCTCTGGTTTTGCTGATTTCTCTTGAAGCAAACGCACAAAACGAAGTAGCCATCGGCTCCGCCACAACAAAATCAAATGCCATACTCTGGCTAAACGGTAATAAAAGCCAGGGTTTGATTTTGCCCTATGTCACCAGCAAATCGGCAGTATCAGGTCCTGATAAGGGAATGATCGTTTATGACGAATCGGACAACAAAGTATGGTATCGCAATGATAATGCCTGGGTAGAAGTAGGTGGCAGCGCAGGAGGAGGCGCTCAAAGTCTTAACCTGCAACTTACCGGAAACCAATTGCAATTGCGAGACGGAACAACCACTTTGAGTACCGTAAATATTGCCGGAGGCACTCAAACCAATGGTGGATTCATGGTATTTACGGGTGGCTCCTGGCAATATGCCGCTTTAAGCGGAGATGTTACCGGCACCAACGGAGCCCTTTTGGTTGATGGAATAAAAGGCAAAACACTACCTGCTTTACCCACTACTACTCAAGCGCTGGTCTATGATGGAACCGCCTGGAAATTTCAGACGTTAACGGTTGGAACCGATAGCCAGGACCTCAGTTTAAATTCCGCCACCAATACCCTAAGCCTTACCAATGACGACACTCCGGTGGATCTCACTCCCTACAAACAAAACCTTACCCTGACCGGAACCACCCTGGGAATTTCAGGTGGTAACACGGTAACGTTACCAGCTTCTGGCTCAGGAACGGTAACCAGTGTTTCGGCAGGCAATGGCCTGGCAGGGGGAACTATCACTACAGCAGGTACAATCAGTATTGCTTCCGGAGGTGTTGGCGCGACAGAACTTGCCGACAATGCTGTGGTGACCAATAAAATTCAGGACAATGCCGTCACCACCAGTGAAAATCAATAACAGTGCAGTAGATAACACCAAGCTGGCTGACAACGCAGTTACCAATACCAAGATTGCGTCCGGGGCCAATATCGATATCTCCAAACTGAATGGAGGAGCTGCCAACAACAACAAGGTATTGAAAGTAATAGGCGGTGTTGTTACCTATGCCGATGATGAAATCGGAGGAACAGGTGACATCACCGATGTGATTGCCGGAACCGGGACTTACCGGTGGAGCCACTACGGGTGCTGCTACGTTTTCACTGAAGCACTACCGGAGTCATACCTTTATCCTATGGTAGCGCCACCGCCATACCACAAATTACGATTGACGCTCAGGGAAGAATTACAACTGCCTCCACTGTCCCCCCTGCGGATAACAGCGCAACGAATGAACTTCAAAATTTATCTTTCACAGGCACCGGATCCGTGACTACGGGAGAAAAGTTTCCCTCTTAATCATTCCTCCTGGCACCGGAGTTACCATCAGGGAAGGAACCAATGTGCAGATTGATCAGGCAGCCAATGTAATCACCATCAATAGTGTGGCAGGTGGATCAGGAACTGTTTACCAGCGTAACGGGTCACAGCTCCCATCAGTGTAGCTAGCCGGAACAACCACGTTCCCGGTAATCAGCATTGCGCAGGCAAATACTACTTCCAATGGATTTCTCAGCAGTGCAGACTGGAACACTTTTAATGCAAAAGGCACAGGCACTGTCACCAGTGTTGGATTAACCATGCCAGCCATCTTTACGGTAACTAATTCCCCGGTAACAACATCAGGTACATTGACAACCACCCTTGCATCGCAAACTGCAGCAACGGTTTTTGCTGCACCGGCCGGAACAGCAGGTGTCCCGGTGTTTCGTACATTGACGGGGCTGATATTCCAAATCTTGATGCAGCTAAAATTACCGCAGGAATTCTTTCAATTGCCCGAGGAGGAACCGGACTTACTGCCGCACCAGCCAACGGACAACTGATGATAGGCAACGGAGCAGGATATACATTATCAACCCTTACAGCTGGCACGGGGGTGAATATTGCCAATGGTGCTGGCTCCATTACGATCAGCGCTACCGGATTAGCAAACCCCATGACCACACCCGGAGACATTATTTACGGTGGTGCAGCAGGTGCGGCAACGCGCCTGGCAACAGGACCCGGATTTTTGAAAGGCGGAGCCACTCCTTCCTATGCATCAGTTGACCTGGCAACCACAGATGTAACCGGAGTGCTGCCACTTACCAATGGAGGCACAGGCTCAACTACTGCAGCCGGGGCCCGCACCAGTCTTGGCCTTGGCTGCGCTGTCAATATTAAGTGCCGTTTCATCTATAGAAATTACGGATGGAACCATTACCAATATTGACATCCTGAATGTAGATGCTGCTAAAATTACCACGGGTACTCTGCCGGTTGCGAGAGGAGGAACAAACGCAACAGCAATACCAACCAATGGCGGAGTAAGTTATGGCACGGGCACGGCCTATGCCTTTACATCCGCAGGAATAAGCGGACAGTTATTACAATCCAACGGAGCGGCTGCGCCAACGTGGGTAAATCCTTTCACTAATCCGATGACATCACCTGGAGATATTATTATCGGGGGTGTGGCAGGTGCTGCTACCCGCCTTGCATCTCCAGGAGCGGGCCGGGCAATTCTTGGATATAATGGTACAACACAGACATGGGTAACCGGAGCGCCAAGCCAGCTGCTTGGCACAGATGTTTCTGGCAATCTCACTTTCATCAACCAGTCAGGATTTTTAAGCTCGGCTGTCCCTGTACCAATTGCCAATGGAGGAACGAATGCTATAACTGCAGCCGGGGCCCGAAGCAATCTTGGACTTGGTGCACTGGCAACGTTGAGCGCGATTAACCTCGCAGGAGCTGATGTAACTGGCATTTTACCCGTGGCCAGTGGTGGCACGGGCAGGACAGCCTGGGATGGTCTTCTGTTTGGTTCTGCTGGCACCCTTTCAGATATTTCCACGGGCACAGCAGGACAGATATTAAAAGTGACCGGAACAACTCCTTCGTGGCAAGACTTTATCGTTACAGGCACTGACCTGTCAACCGATATTAGCATTACCACCACTGGAAATATATCTACTACCGGCAACCTTACCGCAGCCGGGGCAACGACATTTTCAACACTGGCAGGCAGTGGAACTCAAATGGTGGTGGTAGACAATGCTGGTCTCATCGGCAAACAAGCGCTGCCTACCGGCTTCTCTACACTGAATACAATTCCCAAAGGTGATGGCACATCAGGACAGATTGCATCTCAAATTTATGATAATGGTACAAATGTGGGTATTGGTACAACCACGCCCAAAACGAAATTTCAGATCGGTCAAGTCTCTCACCTTACAGATGTATCGGGCGCAACGCTGCTCTCCAATAATATTTACGATAATGGTGGCACACTGCAACATACCACGACTGGAGGCGGAAGTGTGCTCGGTCTGGAAAGTGGTAAAGCCGGGATATATGTTAATTCAAGTGCCGCGGCCGATGCTACATTCGGATCTTCCCTGGCCAATCGGTTAGTGATCAGTGAAACGGGAGTTTCTATTAATAAAGACGGGGCCGATCCATCAGCTGTGCTACATGTGGTATCTCAAACAACAGGCGGTGGTGGCACGCCCCGAGGCTTTATGATGCCATCATTAATTACTTCTGACCGGGATGCCATTCCATCACCTTTAACAGGCTTGATGATTTTTAACCAGACTACTAACTCCCCCAACTACTACGATGGAACAAGCTGGCAGAGTCTGAGTAGTGGTTGGGGTTTAACCGGAAATACCCTGGCAGGAACAGAACGAATTGGAAGCGATAATGCCCAACCTCTCGTTTTTGAAACGAGTAACACAGAAAGAATGCGAATTGATGCAATCGGTAATGTGGGTATTGGTACTACAACGCCTGGAGCAACATTGCATGCAGCCAGCCTGGGTAACCGTATTGTTCTTGTGGATGGTTCCAATGCCGCTGGTACATGGTATGAAATGCGAAATACCAGTGCTGGCGGGCAAATTTTTGGCATGATTTCAACCGGTTCGGGCAACGGTGAGGGTGCTGGTAAATTGCTCTTTACCAAGAACAACACGCTGGGCAGTAGTGCTGGAAATTTTATGACATTTGATTGGGCAACGGCTAATGTAGGTATTGGAACTTCCTCACCAACAGCCAGACTTGATATAGCAGGATCTATAAAAATCACTGATGGTACTCAGGCGAACGGAAGAGTACTTACCACCGATGCCAACGGTTTAGCTTCATGGCAGCCTGCTGGCGCTGGAAGCGGCTGGACATTATTAGGAAATGGAGGAACCAACGCAACAACTAATTTTATAGGCACGACCGATAACATTGCCTTAAATTTTAGAGTGAATAATCAAAGGGCAGGAGTGATTCAATCTGATGTTAGCGGACAATTAGCTAACCTAGGCTTGGGCATATCTTGCTGCCTAACCTCAAATACTGCTGGCGATAATAATGTGGCCATCGGCACCAAAGCCCTGCAATTAAATACGACAGCTCCAAATAACACAGCTGTTGGCAGAAGTGCATTGCTCTCTTCCTCAACTGGATTTGGTTCCAACACAGCAATCGGTAGTCAGGCACTAACTCAAAATACAACCGGGTATCGCAATACAGCAATTGGGTATCTGGCAGGCGCAACAACCTCCAATCCGGATGTTGTGGGGGTTGGAATAACTACCGGTAACAGCAATACTTTTATAGGGTCTGGCTCTGGTCCACTGGCAACTGCAACCATATCAAACTCAACCGCCATTGGTGCTAACTCCAAAGTGGATGTAAGTAATAAAATCAGGTTAGGAAGCACGACCGTAACCGTAATTGAAGGACAGGTTTCATATAGCAACTCATCTGACAGACGTTTAAAACAAAACATTAAAGAGATTGAATACGGCTTGGATTTTATCAAGAAACTTAAGCCCGTTTCTTATAAAATGAAAAACCTTGATGATCGTCAAAACTGGGGATTTATCGCACAAGATATTGAGGGACTGGTCGGGACAACCAACGCAGTGTTAACCGTTGGCGAGGACAGCTTAAGAACGCTTAGCCTGCGTTACACGGATTTCATCGCCCCGATGGTAAAAGCAATGCAGGAGCAACAATCGGAAATAGAGCAACTCAAAGCTCAACTCAAAGAAAAAGAAAGTAAGGTAACCTCACTGGAAGGTTCAGTGAGTTCAATGAGAGATGAACTTGATGAGATAAAGCGTGCATTAGGTATAACAATCGAATCTGAAAACTAATGGCAAGAAATAAAATGAGGATTCAATTCGTTTTAATAGGGTTGGTTAGTGTAATGAGTCTTCATGCCCAGACTACTATCAGCACAGGCAGTGAAGTGAAGGCAAAAGGTATTGTGAGCACACGTGGTTCTGTAAATAACAACAGTGACAAGACAGACCTAACAGAAACGCAGTTGCATCTTAGCGGAACGAACCAGACCCTGAGCACTGCTTCTCCGCTAATCTTACAGCAATTATCCATAGAAGGCGGAGGAGAAAAGACAATACGCGGAGATGTGACGATCACAGGCAACATGACGTTTACATCAGGCGTCCTGAGTCCGGGCACAAATAAATTACTATACACAGGCAGCACAACATTAAGCAGTTCCCCGGCTTCCTATGTGAACGGATCATTTTATCAGCGTGGTACAGGGGTAAGATTTTTCCCTGTCGGAGTTGGTAATACGTACCTGCCCATGTCATTGAATGACATACAGGATGCCAGTGCCGAGATCAGGGTAACTGGCTTTGCCACTGGTGCGAACCTTGACCTTCCTGCCAACCTGAGTGCCCTTGCCGGCAACCGCCATTGGGAAGTAGCCGTGAGCGGAGGCTCATTACGAGCCACCAGCGCCTCGCTGTATGTGCCCGGCACATCCATCGATGCCTCGCAGAGGTTAGTTGTAGTGGAAGCAGATAATGTCAGCAGCGGCACGGCAATCAATCTTGGCGGAGGAGTAAACGGAGACTTTGTCACGAGTTTTTCACCTGCAACCAAGCCCATCCTCACGATAGGAGTTGCAGAAAAAGCAGACATCCGGATCATGGACCTGATCACCCCCTTCAATGCGGATGATATCAATGACCAGCTAAAGATCGTGAACATTGAGTACACCTTCGAAAACAAAGTAACCCTGCTCGACCGATGGGGTGTGCCGGTAAAAGAGTGGAGTAACTTCCGCAACTACGATGACAGCAATAACCCCAATTCCGACAACTTTGATTTTACAAAACTGAGTCCGGGAAATTATATCTGTGTGCTTCAGTATCAGTTGAGTGCCGGTGCACCGGAAGAGAAACAGAGCCAGATGATCACCGTACTAAAAGGGAACTGATGAAAAGACTTTTACAGACAGCGTTCATACTACTGATCATTACAGAAAGCTACACGGTAGCCGGGCAGGACATTCCGTTGTTCAGCCAGAAGCTCACCAACTCGTTCATCTATAACCCCGCGATGGCTGGTCATACATTTGGTTCGGTCACGTATGCCTACAGGCAGAACTACAGCAATGTGGCTGGCGCCCCCAGGAACAACTTCATCAGCATGCACGCCCCTTTTGCAAAGCATAAAATGGGCGCAGGTCTGAACCTGTTTCAGGAAGACGTGAACTTCATACGCAACACATACGCTTCAGTAGCAGGCGCCTACCATCTGCATTTCAACAAGTACAATATCCTTTCAGTAGGTGTTAGCGGAGAGTATAATATGACGAGGCTTAACGGCACCTCGAACACAATAAGCTTTGAACCTGATCCGGTGCTGACGCAGATACAGACGGGATCACCCACCTATGATTTTTCCTTTGGCACCAACTATCAGACAAAATACCTGAAAGCAGGATTTGCGCTGAACAGGCTTTCAACTTCATGGATCAAGAAAGAATCATCGAACCTGTCAAACTATTTTTCAGGTTATGTTTCTGGTATGATTCCAGTGCGTGGCGGAGATGACCTGCTTGAGCCTTATGTGGCATTCAGGAAATTCTCTGAGACGAATGATACCTATGATCTTGGATTGTATTATACCTACAACAATAAGATCATGGCAGGTGCAGCCGTGCGCAGAGGCAGTGTGGTGAACGGTACGCTTGGCTTTAAGTTTTCAAAAAACTTTCTGGTTGGCTACTCACGGGAAATGATCATGAGCAGCCTGGGTGGATTTGTTGGAGCCGCCAACGAGATTACATTACGACTTGACTTCAATGACGAAACATACAAAGAGCGTTTCCGTGCCGACTACAAAAATGCGATGAGCTATCGGAGGAAGACGCTGAGCACACCTGCAAAGATGTCATCAATGAGCAGTTCGAAGAAATCGAAAATCAAACAGAAGAAACTTGCACCCTATTCACCCAATACGCGGTATCAGAATGTGAAGAAACTTTCGATGAACAAGAAGACCTCGGCACCGTCTAAAAAGTATAAGAACAGCAAGAAGTTCAGTCCGCAGAAAAAGAAGAAGTACAAGGGCAGCGCCATGAGGAAAAACAAATACAATCCCGTAAAGAAAAAGAAACGGTAAAATTTAAATTGACAGTAATGGCTGCATAGGCTATTGGCTCGGTGTCGTGAACTGGTTGCACCGATATCATTCGTCTTCCTGGGAGCATCAAAACATTTTGGATTTATAATATTTTATTGGTCCTGTATTTACATCAGGAAGTAAAGACTGATCAGCAACTATTTTATTTCTACACGAGATTCTTATTCTGTGGTGTGTAATGACTGATGAGTTCCCTGAAAAAACGAAGTGTCTGTTTACTGTTTAACCTTATTGCTGAAAAAAATTATCCTCTTCCATATTCTCCACCCAGTTATACTCAATTTCAAAAGCAACCTTTCGGGCAAAGTCTGGTCCATGAATATCGCTTAGAAATCCCAATGACATATCCATACCGGCACTCACACCTGCGGAAGTATAAAATTTTCCGTCTTTCGTCCAGCGCGCTTTTCTGATCCAGTTGACATTTTCCCCTTGAGTGATTACCCAATCAAAAGCCCGCTTATTGGAAGTGGCTCTTTTGCCGTTTATCAGTCCGGTCTTAGCCAGTAATGCTGTTCCGGTACATACGGTAAAAACAAACTTGCTTATCTGAGAAACCTGATTGATTTTATCAATAAGTGAATGGTTGTCAACTTCTTTTCTTGTACCATATCCACCGGGAATCAGAAAAATGCCAACATCACCCTTTATGTTGTCCAGGTTTTCTGTTTCGATAGCTACTCCATGATAATTTTTTACAAGGCCTCCCCACTCAGAGTAGAAACGAATCTTATAATGGTCTTTAAGTCGTCCAAATATTTCCACAGGACCAAAGACATCGAGTGTTTCAAAGTCATCAAATAATAAAACGGCTATGTTCATTTTACTTCTTTCTCAACAGATGAATGATTTGCGGTGTGTGATGACTGATGTGCTCGTTGAAAAATCGAAGAGTCTGTTTAATATTTAACATTCCTGCTATAGGATGTCTGAATACTTTTCTTTTAAGCTGATCATCTTCAAAGCGGGTAAGTGTTTGCTTTAATTCTTTTCTCACTTTTTCCCATGCTTCTGTTAACTGTTCTGATGTTTCGTATAAGTGGGTGTTTTCAGCAAGCACATTCGGGGCCTTGAACTTCAATGGGAGACGCTGAGAGATGACAAGCATCATCATGGTAAATGCTTCTTTGAATCCTGTATCAGGTGCTTCTTTTATTCCCTGCATTTTTTTGTTCAGATAACTGACCGAAAGTTGCTCGGATGCAATTAAATGTGACATAATCCTGGCAATAGACCACTTGCCTTCGGGATGAGCGTTAAATTGTTCACGCGAGAGATGCCTGGTTATGCTCAACAATTCGTTTCGCTGAGTTTCCAGTGAATCAAATAAGTGTAGTAATGAATTAATCAAGACCTTTGGTTTTACTTAAAGTAAGGGATTTAACTTGGTGAGATCAACTCCATTTTCTATTTTTAATAGACCTAAAACCTAACCCCGTAATTATGAATACAAATTATGCAGGCTTCTGGCTACGCTTTGTGGCCGTTATTATTGATGCAATAATCGTTGGCGTTGTACAATCCTTTGTGATCTTACCTATTCTTGCGGTGGCAGGATTTAATTTTGCAAGCGGAATTCAAAATGGAGACATGAGCGAGGCAGAGACCGTTGGAATGATTGCAGGCATGATGGCAACCATGGGAACCACGATTTTAATTTCAACGATCATCGGCATTTTGTATTATGTACTGATGGAAACATCTAAGTTTCAAGGTACGGTGGGTAAAATTGCATTAGGACTTATTGTTACTGATGCTAATGGAGAGAAACTGGATTTCTCCAAAGCACTGATCAGAAATCTCGGAAAGATTATTTCTGGAATTATTCTATATATCGGTTATATCATGGCGGGCTTTACCGAAAAGAAGCAGGCATTACATGATATGATTGCGAATACGCTGGTGGTTAAAAAGTAAGTTTACTTGTCCTGTGATTTTACGGTGCAGGAAGATTATCCCAAAAACTGAATTCTTCTTTTCAGGAGTTGAATTCTGGCTGGCAGGTAGCCCGCCAGCTCTCCCTCTGATTCGATTCTTGCAGGACTGGTTGAGGTAAGTTCCAGTTCATCTGCATGTGAATAAATAATGCTTTTATCAAGCATCTTATTTTTGTTCTTTATTTTCAGCAAAACAAAAAGAAACTTTATCAATGACATATCGGTAGCAATAAAGGTCGAAAATATACCATCGTCAGGCTCAGCATCTGGAGCAATGTAAATTTTATTGCCGAATGATTTTCCGTTGGCGATGGCTACAACCCGCGCTTTTCCCTGCCAGGTCCAGTTGTGGAGTGCGCACCTCAAATTCTTCTGTTGGGTGTGTAAAAAAAGTGTTCAACACGCTCGCATAATAGCGCAGACCAGTTCCAAGCCATCGCGGCAAGCGTTCCAGGCGATTAACTGTTGCGGGTCCCATACCTAAACTGCACGCGTTGATAAAATATTTTTCTACAGGTATTCCATCTTTATCATAGCAGGAAATTTTTCCCAGGTCTATGGGCTTTGGTGTATGCTCATCAAGTAGTCGCACGAGTTGTGCCGCATTGCCTGACACCTTCATCATCGTTGCAAAATCATTTCCTGAACCTAACGGAATAATACCAAGTACTGGCAAGGTTGATGAATCGGCATTTCAACATGCCATTTACCACCTGATTGAGGGTACCATCTCCTCCCGCAGAAATGATTACATCAAAACCACTGTCAACGGCTGCTGTTGAAAGCTGAACAGCATGACCGGCAAATTGTGTCTCAAAAACTTCAATAGTGAATTTTTGCTGAAGTATTGGTAAAATGTGTCTGTAGAATTTCTTCTTCTTGCGTGAAATGCCGTTGACAATAACCGCTACTTTCAATGGTCAGGTATTCAATGATTGAAAGCCACTTCTAATCATTTGTCATTTACAATTTTTCTTAATGGCTGTTTTGGCATCGGGCGACCCCAGTTCTTCGGCATGTTTTAAATCGAGACAGCCATCATAATTGTTATTCATCAGCAATTTTATAAGTCCACGCTGATAATAGGTTTCAGGATCACCAGGATACAGTTCAATGGAAAACGTATAATCCTCCACGGCACCGGCATAATTCTCCTTCTCAGATTTGCTCAACCCACGGTTATCATAGTAAACCGGATTGGTGTTATCGAGTTCAATGGCTTTGGTATAGTCCGCAATAGCGCCATCATAATTTTCCATGGTATGTTTAAGAACACCCCGGAGATTATAGGTCTCCGGATCATTGCCTTCCAGCTCAATTGATTTGTCGTAATCCGCCAAAGCACCTTTCAAATCTTCTGCAGCTGTTTTGGCGAGCGCGCGGTTTTCGTATTTGAAGGGATCTTTGGGATCAAGGCGGATTGCTTCATTATAATCAAGAATAGCTTTATCAAAATTTGAGGTGTTATAAAATGCTACTCCGCGGTAGTTATATAAATTGGCATCGGTCTTATCAAGCTCGATCGCTTTGGAGTAATCATCAATGGCGCTAACAAATTCACCCAGCTCTGACTTTACCAGACCACGATTGAAATATTTATCAGCGTCAGCCGGACCAAGTTCCAGTGCTTTTGAAAAATCAAAGTAGGCACCCTGTAAATCTTCCATATTATATCTGGCAAACCCACGATTGGTGTAAGCATCCGGTGTATCGTGAATTAAACTTTATCGCTTTGTCGAGATCTGTCAGGGCCGACTCATCATCTCCCAGATTAATTTTCGCCTCGCCCCGGAAGTTGAGCGCTTCGGCAAACGTAGAATCTATCTCCAGCGCAAAACTGAAATCACTGATAGCTCCATAATAATCCTGCAAGCCCATGCGGGCCTGACCACGAAGTGAGAGAGCCACTTTGTTTTTTGGATTTGTATCTATGACTTTAGAAAGGTCTGCTTTGGCCCCTGCAAAATTTTTAGCTGTCAGCTTTTTTTTCGCAGTTTCCATTGCTACATCCGACTGTGACATCGCAAAAACAGGAATCAAAAGAAAGAATATAATAATTCGCTTCATACAACAGAGTTGATCTTGCAGGGCAAGTTAGCAAGATTTGCCTTAATTCAACTTCCGTTTACCGCTATGCCGCTCTACACATTTTTAAAACCACTTCACCAGATAATCGTAAATTGCCTTGATTAATCGTACCCTTATGAAATATTTTGTCACCATTCTGTCTCTTTGTCTGGCCGTCTTCACTGCATGTGCGCAGGAAAAGCCACTGGACATGAAGATGGACTTCGAACAATATGATCCGCCATCCACATTAAAAGTGGAGGAACACAGGCTTAAAAAATCAAAGTTCCCGTTCATTGATATCCATAATCACTATGGCAATATGAACACAGCAGATCTGAGTGAGCGCGTAAAGTTTATGGATCAGTTGAATATGGGTGTGATGGTGAACCTCAGCGGAAGAGGCTTCAGAAGTAGTGGCGAACATCTTGAAAAATCATTTGAAAACATAAGCAAACAATACCCAAACCGATTCGTTCTGTTTACCAATGTTGATTTCTCAGATATCGACAACCCCGAATGGACCGCCAGAATAACAAAGCAACTGGAAGATGATGTAAAGCGTGGGGCGAAGGGCTTGAAGATTTACAAAAGCCTTGGCATACATAATAAAGACAGTAAAGGAAAGCGCATTTCAATTGATGACCCGCGCATCGATCCCATCTGGGCGAAGTGCGGACAACTCGGCATCCCGGTTTTGATTCACTCGGCAGATCCAAAACCTTTCTGGGATCCTATTGATGATCAGAATGAGCGGTGGCTTGAATTGAAAACTCATCCCGGCCGCAGGTATGATGAAACGTTTGCCAGCTGGGAAACGATTATTGCCGAACAGCACAATGTGTTTAAGAAACATCCTAAAACAAAATTCATCAATGCACACCTGGGCTGGTATGGAAATGACCTGAAAAAATTAGGCGAGTTGATGGATGCCTATCCAAACATGTACACTGAAATAGGAGCCGTGATTGCTGAACTGGGAAGACAGCCTCGCGCATCAAAAGCGTTCTTAACAAAATACCAGGATCGTGTGCTTTTTGGCAAAGACAGCTGGGTGCCCGATGAATATGAAACGTATTTCAGGGTGCTGGAAACCGAAGACGAATACTTTCCCTATCACAAACGCTATCACGCCTTCTGGCGTATGTATGGCATTGGCCTGCCCGATGAAATCCTGAAAAAGATCTATTATAAAAATGCCATGAGTCTGATTCCGGGAATTGATAAGAGTATGTTTCCGAAATAGAAAATGACGTATAACGGATTGCTTGACCATGTTACAAGGATGAAAGCAGTTTTGATTTTGCTGGCAATTCTATTGGGCTCTCTGAAGTTATATGCACAGCAAGTAGAAATCGTTTTCAGGATTTCAGAAAAAGATTTGATCCCTGAAGGAATTGCATACGATGCAACATCCGGAAGTTTCTTCGTAAGCAGCATTCATAAAAACAAAATCATACGAATTGATAAAGACAACAAAGTAACAGACTTTATCAAAAGTGGTAAAGAAGGCATTGGTCAGGCTTTTGGTATGAAAGTAAGTGACGGGAAACTGTGGGTGTGCAGCAATACAGGTAAAGGAAATGTACAAGACCAATCTATGGTTCATGCCTTTGATCTTGCCAGTGGTGATTTAGTTAGCAAATGGATACTGCCACCAGGAGAAATACACTTGTTTAACGACCTGGCTATTGACAGTCGCGGCAATGTGATTGTTTCCGACTCAGATTATGGTGCGATTTATCGTGTGAATCCCAAATCAAGTAATGTGGAACTGCTTATCAAAGATGCCCGGCTGCAGTATGTGAATGGAATCACTATTGCCCCTGATGATGCGGTGATCGTAAATACCTTCAAAGGATTTTTTAAAATCAATACGACTACACAAGAGATGAAAGCACTTCCGTTTCCTAACTACTACGTGATTGGGATCGATGGACTTTGCTTTTATAAGCAATCGCTGGTCGGAATTCAAAATGTCACTTACCCTGTAAGTATTAATCAATACCAGTTGAATGCTACGTTTGATAAAATTGAAAGCGCCCATGTATTGCTTGCTGATCATCCACAATTTGATATTCCCACTACCGGGGTAATTGTTGAGGATTGGTTTTATTTCATTGCCAATAGCCAAATGAGCAATCTGGAGAAGGATAAAATAATTGATCGCTCCAGGCTCAAAGATGTGCTGGTCATGAAGATAAAACTCAATTAAAAAATACATGATCTAAAAAAGTTATATTCGATAAAATCTTCACCATGAAATTAACCGCCCTTACCTTTCTTTTACTCTCCGCATCTCTATTTGTGCACGCACAAAAAAATGTGGTTCTGACAAACACACAAACTTTTATGGGCACCCTGTCTCCCGAACTCAAGACACGGTTGCAATATCCTCTTGATGATGCAGAACGTTTCAACTGGAACTTTGTCCCTATCAAGCGCAATGGTTTGACGTTCTATGATTTTTCTGACAAGCAGCGCAGATGCCGCCATGGCATTATTGAAATCATCATTGAGCGAACAAGGATATAAAAAAACAATGGGGATCGTGAACCTGGAAAACATTCTGATCGTAGTAGAAAAACGAGCCGCTGACGATAAATTCCGTGATCCGCTGAATTATCATTTTACTCTTATTTGGCACACCCGATGCGCGCAAGCCCTGGGCGTGGCGCTTCGAAGGACATCACGTATCGCTTAATTTTACACTCCTCAATGGAGAAATCGTTTCGTCAACGCCTTCATTTTTCGGATCAAATCCCGGCATTGTCAAGGAAGGAGAAAGCAAAGGAATGGAGGTGTTGAAGCTTGAAACTGATCTGGGTTTTGGTATTGTGAATTCACTTTCGTCAACACAGCGCAGCACGGCTGTTATTTCTGAAACCGCGCCTGCGGAAATTATTTCTGGCAATAACCGAAAAGCTGTGCCTCTTACTCCTTCAGGCATTGGTTTCAAAAACCTGAATACTGAACAACAAAAAATGTTTCTGAAACTCCTTGATGTATATGTAAAAAATTATGCGTTTGGTTTCAGCAGCAAGCTGATGGATAAAATTAAGAAAGCAGGAATGGATAATCTGTTCTTTGCGTGGGCAGGAAGCCTGCAGCCTGGCGCAGCTCATTACTATCGCATTCAAGGCCCAATGTTGTTGATTGAATACGACAACACACAAAACAATGCAAACCATGTGCACACTACCGTGCGCGATCTCAACGATGATTTTGCAGAAGATATTTTAAGGGAGCATTATGCGAAAGAGCATAAGTAGCCCTATTAGAAAATATTGCACGGGAAGGCGCGAAGTCCGCAAATAATACAGGCCATTTAACTTTGCGTTCTTTGTGTCTTTGCATGCAAAAAACAGCGAACATGAATCTTCTAAAAAGCATCCACCACATCGCTATTATCTGTTCAGATTACGAAGCGTCTAAAAAATTCTATACCGAAATTTTAGGTTTGGAAATTGTGGCGGAACATTATCGCGCAGAGCGGACAATCGTATAAACTGGATTTGAAATTAGGTGATCAGTATGTGATCGAGTTATTTTCATTTCCCAATCCACCAAAGCGTGTAAGCAACCCTGAAGCAGCAGGACTTCGTCATCTTGCATTTGCAGTGAGTGATCTTGATGAAGCGATTAAACACCTTAATGAAAATGGTGTTGCAACTGAACCTATTCGTGTTGATGAGTTTACCGGCAAACGATTTACATTCTTTTCTGATCCGGATGGTTTGCCGTTGGAGTTTTATGAATCCTAGACTATTCCGAAAGACTCAACATTCCTTTCTCTTTCGCTTCAAGTAAAGATTCTCCCGTCAGGTATTGATCAACCGCACGCGCTGCTTCACGTCCTTCACTGATGGCCCACACCACAAGTGATTGTCCCCTGCGCATGTCTCCTGCTGTGAAGATGCTTTCAATGGATGTCTGGTAGCGGGTTGCTTTTACATTGCCGCGCTCATCATAATCAACACCGAGTTGATCGAGTAATCCATTATGCTGCGGATACATGAAGCCCATGGCGAGCAACGCGAGTTCACATGGAATAATTTTTTCTGTTCCCGGAATTTCACTGAAGCCAGGTGCTTTGCCAGGCTCCGCTTTCTTCATTTCTACTTCGGCAATTTTCAAAGCCTTCAGGTTGCCTTGTTCATCGCCAATAAATTCTTTGGTTACAATCGACCACTGACGCTCGCATCCTTCCTCATGTGAAGTAGATGTGCGCAGGATCATAGGCCAACTGGGCCAGGGCATTGCTTCGGTTCTGTCCTTGGGTGGCTTCGATAGAATTTCAATTTGTGTTACTGATTTCGCTCCGTGGCGATTTGATGTGCCTACGCAATCAGAACCAGTGTCACCTCCACCAATCACCACTACATTTTTTCCGGTAGCCCAGATTTCTTCTACGGTCACTTTCTTTCCTCCCACTCTGCGGTTCTGTTGGGTAAGGAAATCCATAGCAAAGTGTACGCCTTTCAGATTTCTTCCCGGTATTGGCAAGTCGCGCGGCACGGTAGAACCTCCACACAAAAGCACGGCATCAAATTCTTCTTTGAGTTGATCAATGGACAACGTCTCACCCACGTTTACGTTGGTCTGAAACTTCACACCTTCTTCCATCATCAGATTGATTCTGCGATCAAGCACTTGCTTATCAAGCTTGAAGTCTGGTATTCCGTAGCGTAGCAATCCACCAATTTCATCCGCTCTTTCATACACGGTAACACTATGGCCTGCATAATTCAACTGTGCTGCGGCTGCAAGCCCGGAAGGACCCGAGCCCACAATGGCAATTTTCTTATTCGTGCGCGAAGTGGGAATTCTTGGTTTTGCATATCCTTCCTGAAATGCTTTTTCAATGATAGACTTTTCTATGTACTCAATCGCTACGGCAGGCTTGTTAATACCCAACACACACGATGCCTCGCAAGGTGCAGGACAAATACGACCGGTGAACTCCGGAAAGTTGTTCGTAGAAATTAAAATCTCATACGCCATCTGCCAGTTATTCTGATACACCGCATCATTAAATTCTGGAATAATATTGCCGAGCGGACATCCATTATGACAAAATGGAATGCCACAATCCATACAGCGTGCAGCTTGTTTCTGCGTGATCGATTCATCAATTACAGAATCAACTTCATTGTAATCACTGATACGCTTTTTTGGATCACGCTTTTTTGGAAGCTCTCTGTCCTGCTCTAAAAATCCCGTTGGTTTTCCCATTTCGTTTTCTCGTTATCCGTGGTCTGTTTCTGTCTCCGTGGTCTGTGTCCCCACATACCACCACTTATTTAAGAATATTTTTAATCATGGTCTGTGATACACAGACCATGGCTTGGTCTGTGCGGACACCGACCAAGGTTAGTTTGATGAATATTTAAAATCAGTATTTCCCAATGATGTCTTCACCGTAGTGCTTTTCTTTTCTGCTTTGCGCTTTTCGAGCACTGCTTTATAGTCGATGGGCATCACTTTAATAAAGTGTTTATAAGCACTCGCCCAGTAACTTATAATATGAGCTGCTACTTCACTGTTGGTTAACTTCAGGTGATTTTCAATCATGGTGTGCAGCAATTGCTCGTCTTCATCATCAAGCGTATCGAGCAACACCATTTCCATGTTGCAGTTTTTCACGAAGTTTTTATTCACATCCCATACATAGGCAACACCTCCACTCATACCGGCAGCAAAGTTTCTGCCGGTGTCTCCCAGCACCACTACGGTTCCTCCTGTCATGTATTCACAACCATGATCACCCACACCTTCTACCACCACCTTGACACCTGAGTTACGCACAGCGAAACGTTCTCCGGCCATACCTCTGATAAACGCCTCTCCGGAAGTCGCACCAAAAAATGCAACGTTACCGGTAATGCTGTTTTTAGATGGATTGAATGTTGCATCCGGTGACGGATAGAGAATCAGTTTTCCACCGGAAAGACCTTTACCAAGATAATCATTCGCATCGCCCTCCAGTTCAAACGTAACACCACCTGTTGCAAACGCTCCAAAGCTTTGTCCTGCGGTGCCTGTAAATTTGATGTGCACGGTATCTGGCTGGCAATCCGGGGCCGAGATATATTTTTGAAATCTCATTGGAGAGCATCGCGCCAACTGCACGATCCTGATTGGTAATTTTAAATTCACCACGCACCGGAGTTGAATCTTTTAATGCCGGCTTCGCAAGTGAAATCAATTTTCTATCCAGCACTTCGGCAATGCCATGATCCTGTTCTTCCTGTTTGAAAAGTGCGGTGTCCAAACTCATTGGCTCTTTGAAAAGCAACGGAGTCAGATCGAGGTTTTCATATTTCCAGTGATTGTCCATATTGCGAAGTTCCAGACGATCGGCCTGACCTACCATTTCATTTACGGTGCGGAAACCTAATTCTGCCATGATCTCGCGAAGTTCTTCCGCCAGGAATGTGAAGAGGTTCACAACGTATTCAGGCTTGCCTGTAAAGAGCGCGCGCAATTCTTTGTTCTGAGTTGCCACACCAACAGGACACGTATTCAAATGACACTTGCGCATCATGATACAACCGGTGGTAACCAATGCTGCCGTTGCTACTCCCCATTCTTCCGCGCCAAGCAACGCTGCAATCGCAAGATCACGACCAGTACGAATCTGTCCATCCGTTTGCAACACCACACGACCGCGAAGTTTATTTCTCACTAAGGTCTGATGTGCTTCTGCCAGTCCTAATTCCCAGGGCAACCCTGCATGACGAATTGAACTGATTGGCGAAGCGCCTGTTCCACCATCATGGCCTGCAATTAAAATCACATCAGCATGTGCTTTCGCCACACCCGATGCAATGGTTCCTACGCCTGCTTCTGAAACCAACTTCACGCTGATACGTGCTTCGCGGTTTGCATTTTTCAAATCGAAAATCAGCTGAGCTAAATCTTCAATGGAATAAATATCGTGATGCGGAGGTGGCGATATTAATCCGACTCCGGGTGTAGAATGACGAACGCGTCCGATCCACTCATCAACTTTATGACCGGGTAGCTGACCGCCTTCACCAGGCTTGGCACCTTGCGCCATTTTAATCTGAAGTTCTTTTGCGTTGGTGAGGTAATAACTCGTTACACCAAAACGACCCGATGCCACTTGCTTGATCGCTGAGTTCTCCCAGTCGCCATTTGGTTTTCTTGTGAAGCGTGCTTCATCTTCACCACCCTCACCACAATTGCTCTTTCCACCAATGCGGTTCATGGCAATGGCCAGTGTGCTGTGTGCTTCATGCGAAATAGATCCGAACGACATGGCCCCTGTGGCAAACCTCTTGAAGATGTTTTCTTTTGATTCTACTTCACTGATAGGAATAGCTTTGCCTTTTTTAAATTTCAACAAACTGCGAAGCGTAATTGCCTTTTCACTTTGATCATTGATAAGTGAAGAATATTTCTTGAAGACACCGTAGTCATTAGACTTCGTTGAGTGCTGCAGTAAATGTATGGTCTGAGGATTAAACAAGTGCGCCTCACCACGTTGCTTCCATTGATATACACCACCCACTGCCAGATGTGGCGACCAGTTGGATGTTTTAGGAAATGCAAGTTTATGTTTTGCAAGCGCTTCCCTCGCAATTTCATCCAGCGTTAACCCGCCAATTCTTGATACCGTACCGGTAAAGTATTGCTGTATCACATCGGTATGAATTCCCAGTGCTTCAAAAATCTGCGCACCATGATATGACTGAAGTGTGGAGATGCCCATCTTGCTCATGATCTTGAGCAACTCACCAGCTACCGCTTTCTTATAATTATAAATTGCCTTCTCTTCTGTAAGATCCACATGCAGCATATTGCGCTTCTTCATGTCGTGGATCGTTTGATACACGAGATATGGATTCACGCCCGAAGCACCGTAACCAATCAAGGTTGCATAGTGATGTGTTTCCCACACGTCACCGGCTTCCACCAGCAATCCAACTTTACCACGAAGTCCTTTGCGGATAAGATCATGATGAACAGCGGCAGTAGCCAGGAGGGAAGGAATCTGGGCGTGACCGCTGTCAAAACTTCTATCTGATAAAATGATAATCGTAAAGCCATCTTCAATCGCATCGGTCACATATTGACACACACGGGTTAATCCTTTTTCAAGTGAACCGGGCTGGCCATCTGCTTTGAAATAGGTATAGATAGTCTTTGTTTGTAAATGCCGGTGATCGATGTATCGGATTTTTTCCAGTTCGTTATTGGAAAGAACCGGAGTAGTCAACTCAAGGGTGATGCAATGCTCTGGTGATTCTTCCAGCAAATTCAAAGAACCGCCTACATGTGAGGCCAGTGACATCACCAGTCTTTCCCTGATTGAATCAATCGGAGGATTGGTAACCTGAGCAAACAGTTGCTTGAAGTAACTTGATAAGTGCTGCGCCTGTGTGGAGAGTATGGCAAGCGGAGTATCGTTACCCATCGATCCCAATGCTTCTTTTCCAGTCTCACACATTTGTGTAAGGATCACGCGCAAATCTTCAGAGGTAAATCCAAATGAAATCTGACGCTTGAGAAACGTGATCGGATCGTATTTATGAAAACTACCGCCTGGCTCAGGCAAATCCTGAAGTCTCACCTTATTTTCTTTCAGCCATTTTCCATATGGCTGGCGTGTGCATATTTCTTTTTTCAATTCATCATCGCTGATGATGCGGCCTTGTTCCAGATCCACCACAAACATTTTTCCGGGTTGCAGGCGGCCTTTGGTAACCACTCTGGCAGGATCAATATCCAGCACTCCAACTTCAGATGCCATGATCACCATGTCATCATCAGTAACTACAAAACGCGAAGGGCGAAGACCATTTCTATCCAGTGTAGCTCCTACAATTTTTCCATCGGTGAATGTGATCGATGCAGGACCATCCCACGGCTCCATCAGGTTGGCATGATATTCATAGAAATCACGCTTCTCCTGGCTCATGCTTTCGTTGCCATCCCAGGCCTCAGGAATCAACATCATCATGACATGCGGAAGTGATCGACCGGCATGCACCAGTAACTCAATTGTGTTATCGAGGTTTGAAGAATCGGATTGCTTCGGATTACAGATCGGAAGAATCATATCGAGTTCTTCCCTGGTAAAGAATTCTGACGTAAAGAAAGCTTCCTTTGAATTCAGCCAGTTGATATTTCCGCGCACCGTGTTGATCTCACCATTATGTGCGATATAGCGAAACGGCTGAGCCAGTCTCCATGAAGGAAACGTGTTGGTTGAAAACCGGGAGTGAATAACCGCCAGTGCAGAAACCACATCTTCATGTTCCAGGTCCGCAAAGTAAGGGCGCAACTGACCTGACGTAACCATTCCTTTGTATGCAATGGTTTTATACGATAAGGATGAGAAGTAAAACTGATTGTCTACACCTTTCACCGATTCGGTGATGATGTGTGTAGCGTATTTTCTAAGAATAAAAAGCTTGCGCTCGAATTCATCAGGAGTTAATATGCTTTGAGTTTGCTTGATGAACACTTGTTCCATCACCGGCTCGGCTTTAAGCGCGGTTTCTCCCAGATCAGAATTGTTGGTTGGAAGTACACGATATCCCAGCAACGTCATTTTCATAGCCTTGATCTTGCGATTCAAAACCGTGCGGCATTCTTCGCGCACTTTCTTATCGCGAGGAAAAAACACAAGACCCACACCATAGCTTCCATAAGCCGGTAGTTTAAAACCAATTTTGCTGCACTCGCTGCTGAAAAATTCGTGTGGCACCTGAATGAGAATACCTGCTCCATCACCGGTGTTGGGTTCGCAGCCACAGGCACCGCGGTGTTCCATGCGCTCGAGCATAGTGAGTGCATCACTCACAATCTGATGTGACTTGCTTCCTTTTATGTTTGCAATGAAACCGACTCCGCATGAGTCTTTCTCAAAGTCAGGATGGTATAATCCCTGTTGTTGTGGTTCTTTCAATTCGATATTACGTTTAGTAGGCGTGAACAGCCTCACAAGTTAAAATGATTGCAAAACAAATGATGCAAATTATCATGGGTTTCTTTAAAATAATTTTTCAAAATGGCTAACAGACAGTAGCGAAAACGGTTGTTGCATGTAGTTTGCCAAATAAAATTTTCTTCAGAAAACCATTGCGTCAAATGGCTTGCGGTCGCTCCAACATTGAAAGTGGCCATATCATTCCTTACCTTGTTTTACCTCTGATCCCTTTGCCATGCGATTTCCCACCATCTTCTTTCTGCTGATAGCTATAGCTTCTACTGCTCAGTCTCAGTCATATACCGTAGAAACTGTTCCCAACACCAGACTCATCAATAACAGTCATATAAGTAATCCAGATCTACTGCTAAGTGATCCGGCCGTTGCCAGCATCAATCAGTTACTTGATTCGCTGGAGATGAAAACTTCTGCACAGGTGGCTGTGGTCATGCTAAACTCCATTGGCGATGCCGACATTTTTGATTTTGCACAATCCCTTTTTGTAACGTGGGGTATTGGCAAATCTGGAAGCGACAATGGTTTGTTGATTTTGTATGTCCAAGATAAAAGAAGCGTGCGCTTTCATACAGGCTATGGATTGGAAGGTGATTTGCCCGATGCCATCTGCAAACGGATTCAAACTCAAAAAATGGTGCCGCGCTTTAAAGAGGGCGATATTGATGGAGGCATGATTGCCGGTGTTGAAGAAGTGGTGAACATTCTTACCCAAGACAACAGCAACAGTGCTGACGGGTTGATTTCATCAGACAACGAAATTGAAGTAACCGATCTTGGGGGCATAAGCTTTATGGCCGCTATTGCATGGTTGATTGGTGGTCCTTTTTATTTTTTCAGGAAACGTAAAGCAGGTTTTGTCAACTCGAAGAATTATATCTCTGCAGGTCCAGATACCACCATGACCAAAGGCAACTGGTGGCTCTGGTATTACATTCTTCCGGTTATTCTGCTTGTTGTAATCACTTATGTAGGCAACAAGGTAATCTTCTTTGGCAGTTTATATTTATTCATCCTTGTTTTAACTGTCGCAAAATATATTCGGTTGCACAGAAGTGCTGATACCTGGATAAAAAAAGGGGAACATCATGCCGTGTATGAATTTTACCAGCAGAACAAAGCTGTGCTGGCTCTTCCTTTCTTATTTCCAATCCCATTCGCTTTTCTGATGGGCCATTTCAAAAGGAAAAAACTGGCGGCCAGAAATCATCCCCGGCCATGCAAGAAATGCAAACAACTCATTCATATGCCCATGAGTGAAGCAACAGAAGATGAATATCTGCCACCTCAGTTTATTCTTGAAGAGAATATTAAATCGGTGGATTATGATGTGTGGCGATGTGACCATTGTGGTGATTATGAATTTGAAGTATATCTCAATCCGAATACCCAATACAGCCAGTGCCCGAAATGTAAAACTTTCGCGCTCGCTACAGAAAGCTCCTCAACCAGAGAGGCTGCCACTACTTCCTCCAGCGGCATAATGGAAATCGTGAAGATGTGCCAGTATTGCAAAAAGAAAACTATTGTAGAAGAAACTATTCCGATGATTTCCACCTCTTCGGATTCCGGTTCATCATCTTCTTCCAGCGACTCAGGAGGTAGCTGGGGTGGAGGCGATTCAGGTGGAGGCGGAGCCAGCAGCAGCTGGTGATTTTATTTTCTCCTGAGGAACAAATACCCGGTAAAAATCAGCACACCGAAAGAGACAGCAAACGCCCACCAATTTATTTTCCGTACCTCAGCGTACATGATATAATCTTTCAATAAAAATTTAATGGAAGGTGGATTCCATTGAAGCCGGTTGCCAGAAACAGAATCGGCATTGGTGCGCACCACCTGCCAGGGCACATTGATCACATGCGTGTATTTGCCTTCGCTTGCGTGGTTGATGAAATCGGTTTTCGCATCAGCCTGTTTATATAATTCATCAAAACGGCTTCTCATTTTATCATAGGGAATAGGTATGCCTAAACTATCCATGGCCTTATACATAAAATCATCCGGTGCTTTCTCATGTTCTGAAACCCACTGAAAGATGTTCTCCTTATGTTTTTGCAATGTGTCTATCCAGCGATTCTCCAGACCGCTTTCTTTGATCAGTGTCACGTCCAGATCATAATGTTCTTCATAGATCGCACGAAGACCATAAATATCAAAAATCCGTTTGTGCAGTTCTGCGAGGTAAAAACTATCTGCTTTCGAAATAATCTTTCCTTCCGCTGGCAATCTTTCAATGAAGGCATAATCTTCCTGCGCTATGTAATCAGTGGAAGGAAATTTCATACGGTTGATCGTGTGGTAGGTATCCGAGTAATATAAGTATGTGTAAAACCATCTGAATTTTTTATCAAACCGGCTCGTGATCCTGAATAAAGAATCACTTTCCGTTGCCAGTTCAGTATTGGCTTCGCGAGAAGAAGTAAAACTTTTCTGATAGATGACATTCCATTTTTTGTTGTCTTCTTTTTTTTCTCTTACAGAATCTTCTATTAACCGGGTCATCATCTTCCAGCCACTTGCTATGCCTATGCCCAGAAAGTTACTTGTGGTATCAGCTGTTTCAAGTACGATCTTTTTATCCAGCGATCCATCTTCATGCACGGTGGTTTCCATATAAACCTGATGTTCACATGCGCTTAACATGGCAACAAGGACTGCCAGAAAGGAAATGCTCATTATTGATTTCATACACATTGTTTTTATTTACCCGACTCAGATTTGTAATACGCATAACCCGAAATGGAGCCTGCGGTTTGTTTGCTTTTTCTCCACTCTAAAAAGGAACTTGAGAATTTATTCATATCCAGCACCGGTCCTTGTTTGATTTCAATCGTATTATTTTTGACCAGGCGTGGCATATCACCTCCAGCCGGCAGTTCGTACACAAAGAATAAAATGAGAGAAAGTGAAACAGTGCCAAAGGCAAGGCGCACAAAATAATGATCAAGACAGGAGGTGATATCATCGAACCACCTAACGCGCCTTTCTTTTTTAATCGCATTCACAACACGCTGAGTGAGCTGATGAGGATTTTTGGCTTGAGGTGTCAGGGCGCTTATACTTTTTATATATGCCTGAGATTGAAAAACCTCATCCGTCAGTTTACTGCAATTCAGGCAATCTTTGCGGTGATCATCCATGTCCTTTTTTTGCAAAGCAGACAACTCTTCATATAGGAATACACCTTTTTCAAACTCCTTGCAATTCATAGTGTAGTGATTTTATCTGTGGTTTGATAGTACTTCATTAATCTCTCACTCATATGTTTACGGGCGAGGTAAAGATTGCTTTTCACATTTCCTGCCGACATAGACAAGATGACGCATACCTCGTCAACGGGCAATCCTTCCAGGTCGCGCAAAATAAAAACAGCTTTCTGTTTTGGTGTCAATTCTGCTGCAGCCTCTTGTATCAGCTCATTCAACTCCTTTGCGCTAATCATGGCATCTGTACTGCTACAGGATGTTAAAGTATTGGCTGTTTCCACATTACTGTGATTTTTTTGTTGCCGGGCATAAACTGATTTTAACAAGTCGAGACTCAGGTTGGCGATTATCCTGTAGAGCCATGTAGTGAGTTTTACATCTGGCCGGTACTTGTGCAGGTTCTTCCATAGCCGGATAAAGGCTTCCTGCACAACATCTTCAGAATCTTCGGCATTGCCCAAAAACCGGTAAGAAACAGAGTAGGCAAAGGCCTGATTATAATCTACAATCAACCGAAAGGCATCTACATCGCCCCCGATGGCCTTTTTGATAATCGCTTCGGTCACTTGTTCAGCCATGAAGTAATTTAAGTCTTAAACGACAGAGAAGGCGTTTGGTCAAATAGAAATTTTGATAGCTTTTCCACAACCAATAAAATCCATACTTTTACCTAATATCCAGCTACTTATGAATTTTATTAAACGAACTTCTGCAACGCTTTGCCTTCTCGTGTTGAGCCTGGGCCTAGTGGCTCAGGCCCCTCGCATTGTGATCAATCCACAAGGACATGCCGGGAAAGTTCATAACCTGGTTTTCACGCCAGACGGAAACCGGCTGATTTCAATTTCAGAAGATAAGACTATCAGGGTATGGAATGCGCAGACAGGAGAGCAGGTTAAAAAGTTTGAATCACAGATTGGTGATGGTTATGAAGGGATGTTGTACGCCTCAGCTCTTTCTCCGGACGGAAAACTTCTTGCGGTTGGAGGTTATCAGGTAAGTACAGAGAAGGAGAATTATGTAATCGTTATTGATATTGAAAAAGGAACACAGGTAGCCACTGCCATTGGCCATACCGATGTAATCACCAGTTTGTCATTCAGCGGGTCGGGTCAGTTTCTTGCCAGTGGAAGTGCCGATGGAACAGTGCGCATATGGAAGATGGAAAATTTTCCTACGTTGATTACTACAACAACACTTAGCATAGGCTTGCCAATATCTAACCTGAGCTTCAATAGAATGACACAGGATCTGGCGGTTGCAAGTGAAAGCAAAGATATACAGGTGTTTGCACTGAGCGGATTAAGAAAAGGCGAAAAACAATTCACCCCAAAAACACTCCATAAACATAAAGGCATGCTGAATGAACTCGCCTATTCACCTGATGGAACCTATCTGGTCAGCAGTAGTTTTGAAAATGAACTCATTTTATGGACAGCGGATGGGACTGTGATAAAAGAACTTGACAAGTTAAAACACCCCATCACTGCACTGGCCTTTTCATTTGACGGAAAAATTCTTGCGGCACTTGATGAAACCGGAAAGGGAATGACCTATACCATCCCAACCGGAAATAAATTAACTGAATTTACCGGCCATGATAACACCGTTTTCAGCGCGGTTTTCTCGCCCTCCACCACGGGTAATTACATGGTGGCTTCTGGTGGCGGTAATAACAATGAAATTATTCTGTGGAATCCGATCAACGGATTAACCGTAAGAAAGATAAAGGGCAAAGGAAGTCCTATTCATCAACTTGAATTTGGACAAGGCTATGAACTCTTTATTTCCAAAGAGATGGTGAATGATGGCGCAAAGCCATCATATAAAAGCAGTTTTGACTTTTCATCCTTTATAATCAACCGCAACCCAACAAGGTTTCCTTCGCAAAAGTCTGCCCCAAAAGATATTATCCAGACCAGCATGTTTTCAATTGCCTTGCCAAAGGGTAAAGTAATTCAACTCGATGAAGCTTCTGACGGTCGCATTCTTGATTTCAAGGTGCTGGCTGATGGCAGTGTAGTAGTGGCGAGCGACTTTTCCCTCAAGATGTTTGATAAAAACGGATACCTGAACAAAGAATTTTTAGGTCATTCGGGTGCAGTGCGTACGGTGTCAGTGAGTGAAGACGGAAAGTACCTTGCTTCCGGTGGAGAGGATCAGGCTGTTATTCTCTGGAAACTTTCAGAAACCGGATTTGCGCCAAGCATGCGCACCATACTTGACACACCAGAATGGTCGGAGTACTTCAGTTCATTACCGGTCGATTCATTGACACATGAAACAACCAAGAAAGCCTGGCTCGATGTGATCACGTTCTTAAAATTGAATAAGGAAAAAACGTTTAAAGAAATTGAGGCCCGCTATAAAACGCTAGGCGAGATTTTAATTCCTTATGCAACGTTGTTTCTTGCAGAAGACAACGAATGGGTTAGCTGGACACCACGGGGTTATTTTAGTTGCTCCTCATCGGGTGCAAAATATTTCGGTTGGCATACCAACCGCGGCATTGAACAACTCGCTGACTTTTATGATGCCGATCAGTATTTTGAAATTCTGTATCGTCCCAAAGAGATGGCGAAGAGCATCATCGCTGGAAAACGTGTAGAAGAAATTTTGCGTGAAACCGGTGAACGCATTTTTGATCTGGGAAGACTCCATCGCCCTTCGGTTGCATTCTTTGAAAGTTATGCTTCTGCTGACACAACGGATTTGATTCACTATGTAAATGGTGAACTCGTAACGCAGGCGCAAACCATGCCTGTGAATATTGAGATCTACGATGGTGGCGGAGGTGTGAAAGAATTAAATATCTATCATAACGATAAGCTTATCATCCGCGACACAACAGTGGTAACAAAAGGAGAAGGCGACAAAACCGTGCGCTCCTATGTCTTTGACATGACGAATGATGAGAATGAATTCAGGGTGAAGGTGATTAACCATTATAAGGTGGAGTCGCGGGCTGATGTTTTTAAAATTCATTACAAAGGAGATATCATTGCCACCTCCTCTTTGTATGTGATGTCAGTAGGAATTAATAAATACCAGAATTCTGCCTATGACCTCAACTATGCCCAGGCAGATGCCAAAGCGTTTACGCAAAAAATCGTAGAACAGAATAAGGGCATATTTAAAGCCATTCATAAAACAGAAATCTATGATACTGATGCCACCCGCGGCAACATTCTAAAAGGATTTAAAAACATTATTGCAAAGGCAAAAGCCGAAGATGTATTTGTTTTTTACTATGCAGGTCATGGAACCATCGATGAGGAAACGGGCGGTGGTTTTTATCTGGTTCCCACAGAAGTGACGAAACTTTATGGTGACCCGGAACAATATAAAAAGTGTATTTCTGATGAAGAACTGAGAAACAGCCTTACCATGGTGAAAGCCCAGAAACAAGTAGTGCTTATGGATGCCTGTCACTCAGGTGCAGCCGTTGCCAACATGAAAGTGCGTGCGGCAGCCTCTGATGAAAAAGCAATTGTTACGCTGGCAAGAAGTTCAGGGGTTGTTATACTTGCCTCGAGCGGAACCAAACAATTTGCTGCAGAGTTTGACGAGCTTCAGCATGGCACATTTACCTATGCATTACTGGAGGCACTGGATGGAAAGGCAGACCGCGGTGATGGCCAGGTTACCATAAACGAAATCAAATTGTACATGGATGAGCGGGTTCCTGAACTCACCACCCAGTACGGAGGGAAAGCACAGTACCCTACCGGTTATATCACCGGAAACGACTTCCCGATTTCAGTCCCTCATAAGGAATAGAATCAACTTATTACCTCACATGTACAATGAAGCAATCCATCAGGTTAACTGATGGATGCTTCATTTAAATAATCTGCTTTTACAATAGATATAAGCAGACATTATTTTACTCCGCGATATAGATTGAATTATGGATAGCTCTACCTAATTGACATGTGAGACTTTCATGCGCGATGTCTGGTATTCTTTATTATGCAGGTAGTAAAGTACGCTTCAAGTGGATATGACTGAAATGACATATCACCCCCGGGGAATGGCAAAAAATCGGATTACGGTTTATTGCCTACGATTATACTAAATGAAAATATGTGATAGAGGAGGTGGTACCTGAAGAAATTGAGAATGAAGTTCTGCGTTTAATTGTAAATCTGTGATATAATTAATTTTTATACCATTTAAAATCGTTATAGTATACAGATATCTTTTTGTTATTATTTCTCATAAAGTCCAGATACTTATCATCCAGGTAAAGTTTGAAATTCTGCCAATTGGTTATTTTTAGTTCAGGATGACCCGGGTAAATAGTTGATCCGTTCACATCAAATAATACAACCGGTTGCTGGCCATCAATAGTCATGGTTATTTTATATTTACCATTCGCGGCATCTCCTCTTTTCATATAGATATCCAGTGTAAACCATTTTCCAAATGGAACAGGGACGGTTCGGTTTTCATAAGTCCAGATGCTGTTATAGGCTATGTTTTCAGGCTGCATGTATTCGGCTTTTATTCTCCAGAATAATGATTGTCCATTTCCTGGCTCTTTCCTTAGGGTAAAGCCCCACCGCGCTGAACCTGCCTGATCACCATCAGGAAATATTCCGGATTTTATGCCATCTTCCGCCCATATCTCCGATAATACGAACCATGTGATGGATGATGGATAGGTCTCAAGAAATCTGATGTCAGGATTCAGATACATTCTATGAGATGTATGATATACAGAAAGATCAACTCCGTCTTTAAATCCTAATGTAAGTTGTGCCCTGGATGTGCCACTCTTATCTGGGTCATCATCAAAGACTACCGAATTCATTACCCTTACATGTGGGTTTACGGGGTCTGCCACAATTTCCTGATAGGCATATTTATTTGAATTGGGCTTACTGCTATTGATATTATGAATGTAAAATCCGTCTACATATGAGTTGGATTTAAGCGCATCCCATCCATGAAAAAATAACTCTGAATTATTTTTACCAGCAGTAATTTTCACGTTGTCCATATTTCCCTGAAAATATAATTCATCAGCAACCGGTGTTACCGTTTTCAACACAACACCGGCTGAAGAAGTTGCTTTCCTTCCGTTTGAGTTATCCTTACTTGTATCATAGGTTGTACGATCAGGCATGATTGATGTAAATCCGGCTGTCGATTCATTTGATATACCTGAATGGCTTTTATTAAATGCAACACCGACAGGTGTAATGCAATTACGGTCCTGAATTACAACGGAGACACCTCTCAATTCTGACCCTCGGGAATAACTCATGATAGTGGGAAGGGCAGGTTCATAGAACACACCCTTCAACTTTTCATTGGGTTTGAATTTGTTATTGGCTGCTACGGTTTTATCAAAAGGATTCGATAGGGAAAATGGTTTAATGCCGTATGAATTACGGGAATGATTTTTACTAATCAAGCTGTCCGGATCACTCAACGGATCACTAGAAAATGTAACTTTTTGCTCACGACCTTCAACAACCAGAGAAACCTTATCGGGTTGTAGCACTATTGAATCAATGCTGCAAAAATTGAAAATGGATAATATTAATAACAGCATAATTTATATGTATTAATTTTTTAACAAGTTAGTTATTTTCAGTTTTATTTCGTCTGGTCGTATTTATCATGAAGGGCCCGCTCCATTTAAAATTGGCGAAATCAATAGGTCTTTGGCGGTACCAGACTCAATGATGATATCATGTTAAGTGCTCATAGGTTATAATTCATTTTGATGTTTGAAAGTGTCGTGTCAACATGCTTCTGGCTAATTTAATCATTCAACTGTTAAATCTGATTTTATGGAAACATAAAAAATTCAGGATGCAGGACCGTCTTGCTGGTTGAGGCATTAAAACACATTAAACGTTCAGCAATTGTTTCAAGGCTTTAATAAACATATCAATATCCTGTTTTGACACAAACAGGTGACAGGAAATGCGAATGGCATTGTGCTGGGAAAGAAGTTTTACAATAATTTCCTGCTCTTTGAGCTTATTGAAGATGTCTGTATTCTTCGCCTTATCTAAAGAGAAACTTACAATACCGGTTGATAGGGATTTACTGTCGGGGCTTATCACTTTAATTCCTTTTAATTTTTTCAGCTCAGCAAGACAATAGTTTCTCAACTGCAGCGTGCGTTGATGGATTTTATCCACACCAATACTGTTGTGAAAATCGATGGCTAATCCAAATCCAATAATGGTTGCCACATTGCGTGTGCCGGATGATGCAGAGTATGCACTAAACCCGGAAGCCATAAACACAGGTTTCACCTTCTCCTGAAATTTTTTATTCAAATAGAGAAAACCGGTTTCCTTCGGACCCATCAACCATTTGTGTCCGCTGGCTGAGTAGGCATCTACACCAAGGGCTTTCACGTCTACTTTCGTGAGTCCGGGCGCCTGTGCTCCATCGGCAATCAGATAAATTCCTTTTGGTTGAGTGATTTTTGCAATCTCAGCGAAGGGCATGAGTAAACCGGTTATGGTATTCACATGGCTAAGCATCAACAGTTTTGTCTTTGGTGTAATACTTTTCTCTATCACCCTCACAATTTCTTCAACGCTTTTACCGGGCATGGGAAGTTCAATCTTTTTGAGAACGGCACCTTGGGTGTTTACTAAAAACTCAAGACCAATCTCGCCCCCACTATGTTCTAGCGTGGTGGTGATTATTTCATCACCTTCGCTGAGTTGCAATGATTGAGCAATCAGGTTAAGCCCTTCTGTGGTATTTCGCGTTAACACAATTTCTTCCACATCGGCATGAGTAAAGTCAGCCACTTTTTCCCTGACCAGTTCCATTTGATTGCCGAGTGGTCCCCAGTTTTCTCCTACCGGATTCATTTCAAGTTCTCGTGTGTACGCATGTATAGCATCAATGATGTGAACAGGGCATGGCCCTAAGCTGCCGGTGTTCAGATAAATTCTTTTCTCAGGCACGAGCAATTGTTTCCGCACCATCGCAAATAACTCATCGTCACTGGCTGCGTTTTTGAAATCCGGAAGGGAAGAAATCTCAGGGGTAGAAAGCCCCGTACTTAATAATGGCACTGCGGTGAGTCCGCTTAAGAGTCCGACTGCTTTAATAAATTTTCTCCGGGAGGTCATGATCGTTTACTTTAATTATGAAAAACTACAACTCCATCACCACCTTTAAACAATCATCTTTTTTATTGGCAAATATATCATAGCCATGTGCCCCTGCACTCAATTTCATGCGGTGACTGATGATGGAAGTAATGTTATATTTCTTTTGCTGCACCATGGGCACCAGTTGCTCCATCATAAAGCGCGCAGGACAACGGCCAACTTTGTATGTGAGGTTTTTGTTGTAGGCATCCGTTGGAGAAAAAGGTAAATGATGATCGGTGCATACGCCCACTGCAGAAATAATTCCTCCCGGTCGTAGTAAATCGTATGCCAACCGGTTTGTCGCTGAATTGCCAACGGCTTCCATTACCGCATCGGCACCACGCCCATCGGTTTCTTCTTTTATTATTTCAATAGCATTTTGATGAGCCGCATTGATCACCGTTGCTCCAAACTTCTGCGCCATCGTTAATCGCTCAGGTACGGTGTCGATCGCGAAGATTTTTTCAGCGCGATATTCAATAGCTCCTAAAATTGCCAGTAGTCCTACGGGACCGCACCCAATAACGACATAAGTGCCGGCAGGCTTGATCTCCGCCTGTTTCGCACAGAAAAAACCGGTCGATAAAATATCACCTAACAGCAAACCTTCTTCAAGTGAAACACCTTCTGGTATTTTCATCAATGAAGAATCAGCTAATGGCACGCGCACATATTCCGCCTGCCCGCCATGAAGTCCTTGATTGTTTTCGCGCCAGCCAAACAGCTGACTGTGAACACAACGACACGTTAAACCAAGCTTACAGTAAAAACAATTTCCACAACTTGTGGTAAACGGACTCATCACAAGGTCGCCAGCACGCAGACTTTTCACTTCTTTTCCGAGGGCAACAATTTCACCGGCAAACTCATGGCCCATAGCAGTGCCATGGTCGAGTCCTTTTTCATGCTCATGATAAGCGTGGAGATCCGATCCGCAGATAGCGCAGACTTTTACTTTCACAATTACATCCGTGGGCTGTAATTATTTCAGGATCGGCAATCGATTCGTAGTGAATGTTGTGTTTGCCGTGGAAGGTGAGTGCTTTCATTCCAGTTAAGTTACTTCTTTAAAAGTATAAAAAAGTCTGGCATGAGTATTCTGCATGCAAGGAAACCGTAAAAGAATTTATGAAGAAAGGAAAAGTCTTAAATTTTCAGCGAGTACTGGTCGCTGAATAAACTGTTTAATTCCAGTTCAATCTTTCCAACGATATCAGAGAAATCTTCCACGCGTTCTACAAAGTCCATCTTGTTTACATCAATCACAAGCAGCTTACCGAGTTTATATCCACCAATCCACTCTTCATAGTGTTCGTTAAGCGTTCTCAGGTAATCCAGTTTGATGTTAAATTCAAAGTCGCGGTTGCGTTTTTGAATTTGCTGCACGAGTTTGGGTATGTCGGCTTTCAGATAAATCAGTAAGTCGGGGGGCTGCACAAAACTGATCATCGAGTTGAAGATATCCAGATAGCTTTGATAATCGCGTTCGTTAATGTGACCGCTCTTGCGCAGGTTGGCGGCAAAGATGTGGGCATCTTCATAAATGGTGCGGTCTTGTATAATGGTTTTTTCGCTTTCGCGGATCTGGCGCACCTGGTTGAAGCGGCTGTTGAGAAAATAAATCTGCAGGTGAAAGGCCCAGCGGGTCATGTCATCATAAAAATCACGCAGGTAGGGATTATGATCTACTGATTCATAGAGCGGAGTCCATCCATAGTGCCTGGAAAGTTTTTCTGCCAGCGTGGTTTTTCCAGAGCCGATATTTCCGGCAACGGCAATATGTTTTGGTTGAGATGACACAGGAATATTTTAGACCTGCAAATTCACAATAACGGTTAATAATAACAATCCCAATTGCATGGTAATCTGTGATTATTCCCGTTGTTCAGCATAAATTTTCTACACATCTTCGCAGCGTCAAATTTTATTCAGAGGCTATGCGGTTGTTGTTTGTTTTCTTCCTTTTTACAGTGGTTTTGTCATCATGCAGAGATTCAGTGCAAGAAGAGTGTGTTTATGCGCCTGACACGAAAGGAATAACAGTTGATTTACAATTCCAATCGCTGGAAGATGCGTTGCCGGCCATCCAAAGCAAGCAAGAGCTGGTAGATTTCTTTTCGCGCAACACTACCCTGCGCGATTTCTTTTTCAATCGCCAGGCCTATCCAGACGATTCGGTGTTTATCAATGAATTATACAGTCGCTTCAGCAATCCGCATCTCGATACATTGCTGTCTGAAACCAAAACTGTGTTTGGCGATGGCTCAGAATTGAAAGAAGAGCTCACCGTAGCATTCACCAACCTTAAAGCCTATTATCCTGATTTTCAAATTCCCCGTGTGCAGACGGTGATCACAGGTCTTGAGAGCGATATGTTCGTGAGCGATTCACTGATCATCATCGGTCTTGATTATTACCTCGGCCAGAATGCCCGCTTCAGACCCAACATGTATGAGTATATGCTGCGCAGGTATGACAAAAATTTTATTGTGCCTTCCATCATGTTGCTTTATGGAATAGATGGACGCTACAATGAAACTGATTTAAGTGATCGCACCGTGCTGGCCGATATGATCACGTATGGTAAGGCTTATTACTTTGCCAAACGCATGATGCCTTGTGTGCCGGACAGTATTTTTATTGGCTATACCGCAGAAGAAATGGCCGGAGCGCGTGCCAATCAGGATATGATCTGGAAAAAATTGGTTGAGGACGAAGCATTTTATTCCACGAGTCAGCAGATTAAGCAGCGATACATTGCGGAACGACCCAAGACTTATGAGATTGGCGATCAGGCTCCCGGCCGCATTGGCACCTGGGTGGGCTGGCAGATTGTTAATAAGTATGCTGAACGTAATTCAGACCTCACACTTCCGCAGTTAATGAAGGTGAAAGACGCGAAACAAATTTTTGCTGAGTCAAAATACAGGCCAATGGAGAAGTGAGTTTTTCTTAGCTGAGAATTTTAACTGGCCGTTCAGATAAAATCCGGATGGGCACTTCGTAATTAGTGAATCCGTTTCTATCTTACTTCACATAATAAAACACTGATTTATGAAACCTGTTGTCTTCACCAAGTTATCGTTGATGATGCTCCTGGAATATTTTATCTGGGGGTCCTGGTATGTTACAATGGGAACTTACATGTCAGTATTTCTGGATTCAAGTGGCGTGCAAATTGGTGCCGCCTACAGTGCGCTGGCAATTGCAACCATGATATCTCCCTTCTTTGTTGGCATGGTGGCCGACCGCTTTTTTGCGGCACAACGTATCATGGGTGTGCTTCATATACTGGGAGCCGCGTTGCTTTATATGGCTACCCAGATAACCGACAACACCACATTCTACTGGTTGATTGTTGTTTACTCGTTGATGTATATGCCAACCATTGCGCTGTCAAACAGTATTGCCTTTCAACAGATGACTGACCCCGGCAAACAATTTCCATGGATTCGTGTGTTTGGCACACTGGGTTGGATTGTGGCAGGTATTATGATCGGCAGACTGGGCATTGAAAAAACCCATTACACATTTCAAATGGCGGCTATCGCTTCCTTATCATTGGGAGTGATCAGTTTTATATTGCCACACACACCACCCAAAGGAAAAATTCCGGAGACTAAAGCTGAAAGTGCTATTGGCACCGAAGCTTTTGTTCTCTTCAAGGACAAGCCGTATTTGATTTTCTTCATTGCCGCAATTCTGGTGTGCATTCCACTTTCATTTTATTATGGCTTTGCCAATCTTTTCTTAAATGAAGTGGGCATGGACAATGCAGCCGGAAAAATGATTTTGGGACAAGTGTCCGAAGCCGTATTTATTCTCGCTATACCATTTTTATTCAACAGCATTGGCGTAAAGAAAATGCTGTTGCTGGGAATGGCCGCATGGATTCTCCGCTATGTATTTTTTGCATACGGCAATGCCGATGTCAATTTATGGATGTTGTATGCCGGCATTATCCTTCACGGAATTTGTTATGACTTCTTTTTCGTGACCGGATATATGTACACGGAGAAGAAGGCAGGCGAGAAAATCAAAAATGCTGCGCAAGGCTTGTTCACATTTGCTACGTATGGGGTAGGTATGTTTATCGGAACCTGGTTCTCTGGCTTTGCCACGGATTATTATACGATTGATGGCGTGCATCAGTGGAAAGAAATCTGGTATGTGCCGGCATATATTGCTGTGGGCGTGATGGTGTATTTCATTTTCTTCTTTAAGGAAAAGAAAGAGATTAAGGTTGCATGAAACAGGTGACGGTTGCTGGTTATTCGTTGTCCGAAAGAGCAGATGACCGGATCAACCAACAACTAATTCCATGGTCTGTGCCCCCACAGAACATCAAGACATAAAAGACATATATCTTAAAACAAGTGCAACAGTTAAAATATTAAATTCTACCAGATATGAAAATTGCAATGCTCGGCTCTGGTTTCATTCCAATTCCATGGTCTGTGTCCTCACAGAGCATCAAGACATATATCTTAAAACAAGTATAACTGTTAAAAAATAAATTCTACCATATATGAACATTGCAATGCTTGGCTCCGGTTTCATCGGACGCTTCTATGCTGACTCACTACAGGGCTACAGAAGTAAAGACAAAATCGTTACCATTTATTCGCGCAGGGAGGAGAGCTCAAAAAAATTCGCGGATGACTACAAGGTTCCGTTCCATACTACTACCATGGAAGATGCCATCAATCGCCCGGAAGTGGAAGTAGTTTGTATTGCGTTGCCAAACAACCTGCATGAAGAAGCCGTGATGCTTTGCTGCAAACATAAGAAAGCAGTAATTACTACAAAGCCGCTTGGTCGAAATGCGGCTGAAGCAAAACGGATGCTGGAAGCGGTTGAGAAAGCAGGCATCTTCAATGGCTATCTCGAAGACCTTTGCTATACACCCAAATTTTTGAAAGCACTTGAAAGTGTAAAAAGTGGTGCGCTCGGAAGAATTTTATGGGCAAAGTCGCGCGAGACACATCCTGGTCCTCACAGCGACTGGTTCTGGGATCTGGAGCAAGCCGGTGGCGGTTGTATTCTCGACCTGGGCTGTCATTGCGTGGAGATCACAAGAAATTATATCGGCAAAGACATCAGGCCCATGGAAGTTATGTGCTGGGCTGACACACAAGTAAAACCCATCGATGCAGAAGATCACGCCATCGCTTTGATAAAATATGAAAACGGAGCCATCGCTCAGTTTGAAACGAGTTGGACATTTCGTGGAGGACTGGATTTGCGCGATGAGGTGATGGGCACAGAGGGTACCATCTGGATCAACAGTTTTCTGCGCACAGGATTTGAGATGTTCACTTCTGGAAAAGGTGCTGATTATGTGGCAGAGAAAGCAGAAAGCAATACAGGCTGGCTGTTCCCTGTCGGGGATGAGTTGAATGAACTGGGTTACAACCACATGTTCATGGATATGTTTAATTCAATGGAAAATGGAACTCAGCCGAGAGAAACTTTCTATGACGGCTATGTGGTGAATTCAGTACTTGATGCCGCCTATCGCTCTGCGAAAACAAAACAGTGGGAACCGGTGAAGCTGGATATCTGGCGAGGCCGCGAGGGAGTTTCGAAAGATTCGCATCTGCAGGAATACGATGCCGATCATTATCTCGTGAAAGAGGAGCTGACACACTATGGTGCGAAGAAAGTAATCATCAAAAACAAAACGACAGGAAAAATTTCTGAGAAGGTGTTGAGTTAATTTTCACTCAGTGAACCTTAGTGCGCTTCGTGCCTTCGTGGTTTAAAATTCTTACGGTAATTGAACCACGAAGACGCCAAGACACAAAGTAGGCACGAAGGGATCTGACTAATCTAATTTCTTGCGCCATTGCTTCTTCTCAGCGTGGCGCTTTTTATTATCCACGCGTTTTAGTTTAGAAGTGTAAGATGGCTTGGTTGCTTTTCGTGCCTTTGGTTTTGTCAGTGCTTTACGCAGCAGGGTATCGAGTTTTTCAACAGCTGTTTCTTTGTTTTGTAATTGCGACCGGCTTTCCTGTGAGTTGATGATCAGTTCTCCCTCGCGCGTAAGTTGAGATGATAATTTATTTAACAACAAGACCTTTTGTTCGTCAGTGATTATTGTTGAATGCAATACATTCCACCGGAGAATTATTTTAGTGCTCACCTTATTTACATTTTGTCCGCCCGGGCCGCTGCTGCGGGATGTGGTGAACTCCAGTTCGGGAAGCAGTTCTGCCGATGTGATGATGTGGTTGTTTGACATGTCAGGAAAGATGAAAAAGTAAAGTTACTCATTTGAAGATTTATCTTTCGCTAATGAATCAATCAGAAAATAAATCACATTTAATTATGATACGGGTGATACTGTTTTCTCTCCTTTACACATTGATCTTTCAAGGGCTTGTGATGGCACAGGGGAAACAGCCTGCGGATACATCAAGACAATTTCTCCTTAAGGCAGCGCGTGAGATAATTAAATCTGCGGGAAATGTAGCCCTCATCACACAAGATGGAAGCGGAGTGCCTCAGGTGCGCACGATGGATCCTTTTGCACCGGAAGAAGATTTCACAGTGTGGCTCGCGACACATCCCTCATCACGCAAAGTGCAGCAGATTAAAAGTAATCCGCTGGTTACGTTGTATTACCCCGACAAAAATGACAAAGGCTATGTGGTCATTCATGGCACGGCTGAATTGATAAATGACCAGAAAGAAAAAGACACGCGCTGGAAAGACGAGTGGAAAAGTTTTTACGCCAACCGAACCGATGCTTATCTGTTAATAAAAATAACTCCTCACTATCTCGAGCTGATCAATTACAACCGTGGCATAACGGGCGATCCAAAAACCTGGCAACCCGCAGTGGTTCGGTTTAAAGACTAACTTTATCTGTGTTTTTTTAACTCAAGATAAGTCCACACGGCACCGGCAAAATCAACCACTCCAAACAGGATGAGTGTAGCCGGAGCCCATCCGATCAAAACAAACAAGACGAACCATACCAGAATGGAAGCTCTTAAATACACCGACAGGGTTAGAAAGAGTTTATTATTTGTTTGTGCCATCACAATGTAGAGGATGCTTATGTTGAAGACCAGTACGCCCACAATCCTGATCCAGACTTCATTCGTTTCGGGCATCATGAAGGTTGATAGCAGCACATTTGGGATTACTGTGAGTGAAGCACTCAATATCAGAAGATAAAAACCAAAATAGTAGACTGATTTAGCGGCAGAATTCATAGGTAGTTGGGGTTAGGTGATAGAAATATAAAAAATTTAAGCTATTGTATGACAATTAAATCATGCCTTATTTGATTGTGCACCTGACAGGTATCCATGAAATGTATACTGATTTTTCACGTATATAAGGATGAATCCATATAAACGATGAGTGGTTTACTTTTTACAAAACCCTTAAATTTTCAAAGATTAATTTAATCTTAACTATTTTGGGTCCATCTGTTTTTGTCGTGCAACAATGTTAATTTTATTCAAAATTTAGTCACTCCATTTTTTAATATGTCCTTATTTATAGCCTCTTTGAATTCGGGAAGTAATGGAAACTGTTATTATGTAGGTAACGATAACGAGGCAGTGCTGATTGATGCAGGCATTTCTTGTCGGGAGACAGAAATCAGGATGAAGCGATTGGGCTTGTTATTAAGAAAAGTCAAAGCGATTTTTATTTCGCATGAACATTCCGATCACATCAATGGAGTGTCGGTACTTTCAAAAAAATATCAGATTCCCGTGTTTGTCACGCCCGATACAAAGCGTGAAGGCAGGCTGAATCTGAAGGAAGATCTCAGCTTTTCATTCAAAGCATATGAACCGGTTTCTATTGGAAACATATCCATCACTCCATTTCCAAAACTTCACGATGCGAGTGATCCGCACAGTTTTTTGTTGGCAAGTGATACGGTGAAGGTGGGCGTATTTACGGATATAGGATCTCCCTGCGAACATGTGATCCGCAATTTCCAACAGTGTCATGCGGTTTTTCTGGAATCCAATTATGATGAAGAAATGCTGGAGACAGGCAGATATCCGATTCAGCTTAAGAATCGCATTCGCGATGGGAAAGGACATTTATCTAACAAACAGGCACTGGATTTATTTCTGCAACACAGGCCTTCGTTTATGAGTCATCTGTTGCTGTCTCATTTATCAGATCAGAACAACACACATAAAATTGTAAGAGATTTGTTCAGTAAAAAACCGGGGAATACAAAAATCATTATTGCTTCGCGGAATAAGGAAACACCGGTATTTCATATCAGGCACTCACCACGCAGAACAATTTCCGTTGGGCAGGATTCATATTCTCAGCTTTCATTATTTTAGGATGAATCTGGATTTCCACTCAGGCAGCCACTTCCTGTTTGTGAATCATTTGCATGACAGAATTCATTTCTACATGCGGAAGATTGATCGAATAAAGAATAAACCGCACTTCTCTTGTACGTAAAACTCCATCGGTCAGGGCCATATGATAAAGCCGCTTAAAAACCTTGATCCGGTATTCCCTCGGGCAGCGATTCAATGACTCAATCCCAATTTGATAAACTTCTTGTTCGGGTTTCCCGATCAGGGATTTGAAGTGTTCGGCAAAAACAGCATCTGTCATGCCTTCCTCTATCCTCATTTTATGCAGATAGTATAGCTCATTATCGCTTATTTCATTGTCAGGATTAATCAGTAGGTAGGTCAGGTACAAGAGCCCTTTGTGATAATTATTTATGATTTCCATTGGCTTGATGATATACATGCCAGCATGGCTCAAATTACAATCCGCTTTGAATAACTTTTGGGCAACCATTTTCAACCTCACTCAAACTTTGCTTATATTGAGATGAAGAAAACACTACTACTATGGACGCCACTCATGATGTTGAAAATTTGCTGATTCGGAAAATTGACAGACGAACATTTTTAAAAGCTACCGGAATTACCGCCACGGGTATTGTACTGGGGCTTCAGATGGCGGGGTGTTCACAGTCAAAATCCGGCACTCCATTTTCACCCAATGTATACCTTACAATCAATCCCGATGGATCGGTCGTGATTGTTGCGCACAGGCAGGAAATGGGAACCGGCATCCGGACAGGACTTCCCATGATTATTGCCGATGAGCTCGAAGCCGACTGGAAAAAAGTGAAATTAATTCAGGCTGTAGGAGATGAAAAGAAATACGGCAATCAAAATACGGATGGATCTTTTTCGGTACGCATGTTTTTTGAGCCGATGCGGAAAGCTGGCGCAAGTGCACGCATGATGCTCGAACAGGCCGCTGCCAAAAAGTGGAGTGTTGATGTGAGTGAATGTAAAGCACTGAATCATGAAGTGGTGCACAGCAGCGGAAAGAAACTGGGCTTTGGCGAATTGGCGGAAGAAGCCGCGAAGTTGACAGCTCCAAAGGAGGAAGCCATTGTGCTCAAGAATAAATCAGACTGGAAGTACATTGGCAAGCGCATGAACTTATATGATGTGCCTGATATCGTGAAGGGTACAGCCGTATACGGAATTGATGTGGTGAAGCCAGGGATGAAATATGCCGTAATACTTCGTTGCCCCGTGGCCGGAGGGAAAGCGAAAAGCTATTCGGATGAAGAAGCAAAGAAAGCAGAAGGCGTTGTAAAGATTTTTGAAATGAAAGCCTCCGGTTTTCCTGCCGGGTTTGAAGTGCCACAGGGAGGCATCGTAGTGGTGGCGAACAGCACATGGGCCGCCATCAGCGCACGCAAGGTATTGCAGGTGGATTGGGATTTTGGGGCCAACGGCTCATACGATACAGCCACGTATATCAATGAGCTGAAAGAAAAAGTAAAACAGAAAGGCAAAGCCCGCAGGTCAAATGGCGATGCGGATAAAGCTATAGGCAGTGCATCCTCAATCCTTGATGCTACTTATGTAACACAGCATTTATCACATGCTCCTATGGAAGCGCCTAATGCAACGGTGCTGGTAAAGGATGGAAAGTGTGAAGTGTGGGCACCGGTTCAACATCCGCAATGGGTGAGGGAAAGCATTGCCACAGCTTTGGGTATGGATATAGCGAATGTGACAGTAAACGTAACCTTGCTTGGTGGAGCCTTTGGAAGAAAATCAAAACCGGATTTTGCGGTGGAGGCAGCCTTGGTTGCAAAAGAAATGGACGGCATTCCCGTTAAAGTATTGTGGACACGTGAAGATGATCTTACGCATGATTTCTTTCATGCCTGTAGTGTTCAGCGAATACAGGTTTCTTTTGATAAGAATAAAACGGTTACCGGATGGAGTCACCGCAGCGCGTTTCCTCCTATTGGAGGAACAACAAACACCAATGAAATTCAACCCAGCGATGGTGAACTGGGTTTAGGTGCGATTGACCTGCCATTCAACATTCCAAATATTTCTATTGAAGCAATTGAGTCTCCTGCGCTCACACGCATTGGATGGCTGCGTTCGGTAAGTAACATACAACATGCTTTTGCCATTGGCAGTATGGTGGATGAAATTGCTTCCTGGCGTAAAGCAGACCCGGTAAAAAATCTACTTGAATTACTTGGCCCCGACAGAATGATTCCACTCAATGAGTATATCAAAGGTTTTGAAAACTATGGTGAGCCGCTTGAGAAATTTCCTGCAGACACTTCGCGATTGAGAAAGGTTATTGAACTGGTGTCTGAAAAATCGGGTTGGGGAAAGCAACTTCCGAAAGGACATGGCATGGGCATATGTGCACATAAAAGTTTTCTCACCTATGTAGCGTGTGTAATACATGTGGCTATAGATGATGCCGGCAAACTCACCATACCTGAAGCTCATTATGCAGTTGATTGCGGTCAGGTGGTGAACCGTAATTCAGTGATGCAGCAGTTTGAAGGTGGTTTTGTGTTTGCGCTGAGTGCAGCATTGAAAGGTGGCATTTCATTTAAAGATGGCCGCAGTGAACAAATCAACTTCGACAAGTATATGGTGGCACGCATGGAAGATGCTCCGGTGGAAACACACATTCATATTGTAGAGAGTGCAGTGCATCCCACGGGTGTTGGTGAGCCGCCTGTTCCTCCGGTAGCGCCTGCCCTTGCAAACGCAATTTTTGCAGCTACGGGTAAGCGATATCGTGAAATGCCGATCAGGCTTTCCTGATATGCTTTCAAGCATTTTTTATAAAAGTATTTTGATTAATAGAAATATGTCTGCGGCTAAGAATTCACCGCAGAGACGCAAGGGCGCAAAGAGTGGCTAAATATTTCAGAGTAGTATTTTGGATAATGTAAATATCTCTGCGACTTAGCGCCTCTGCGGTTAACAATTCCGCACAAAGAAGAGCATATAGAGTCTGTTCCTGTTTTAATTCCGGTTTAATTCATTTCATACTATGAAAAAAATAACAATTTTCATTGGAGTGGCTGCACTGCTGTTCATTGGAGTGGCCACTCGTTATGCCCCGGCTTTATTTACTTTTCAAAGCCAGGTAAAGGATGATATTACTCCGCCTTTGTCAATTTGTGGAACGCCAGGAGCCAGAACCATTCTTAAAATTATGGACACTACAGTGCAGATGGCTCCTTTGATGGAGAACCTTGGAAAGTATGGAATGAAGGTGACCACAAAGAATGCGCGCGCTCAATTATTTTTTAATCAAGGTATAAACCTGTACTACGGGTTTAATCATCTTGAGGCGTATCGTTCATTCAAAGAGGTTGCGAGACTCGATCCGGATTGCGCGATGGCATTCTGGGGACAGGCACTTGCTCTCGGGCCTAACATCAACTTGCCTATGGACCCAGCCGATACCGAAACAGTTTATAAAGCTGTGCAAAAAGCAATTGCCCTGAAAGATAATGCATCGCACATGGAGCAGTTATTGATTAATGCTCTCTCAAAAAGATATACCGCAGAAGCGTTAAAAGACAGAAAGTCACTTGATGAAGCATATGCCAGCGCGATGGAAGAAGCGACAAAACAATTTCCTGATCATGCCGATGTAAAAACATTATATGCAGAAGCACTTATGGATTTGCATCCATGGGATTTCTGGAAAAACGGTAAAGCACAACCGTGGACAGCGAGACCTGTTGAATTGATTAATGAAGTTGTTTCCGCTAATCCATTTCATCCGGGAGCCAATCACCTGAACATCCATATTCTTGAAGCATCACCCGAGCCTGAGAAGGCAGCAGTAAGTGCCGACCGATTGGTTGATCTTGTTCCTGGCTCTGGACATCTGGTGCACATGCCATCGCATATTTATATCCGGCTGGGTCGATACCTTGAAGGCGTTGAGGCGAATGAACGCGCGGTGAAAACCGATGAAGAATATATTACCCAGTGTAAAGTGCAGGGTGTTTATCCGCTTTTCTATTATCCACACAATTATCATTTCTTACTGGCCTGCGCTCAGATGGCGGGCTTGAGCAACAAGTCGGCAGAAACAGCAGAGGCATTAAAGAAAAACATACCCGTTGAAATAATGAACATTCCTGATTTTGTAACGCTCCAACATTGGTATGCCATGCCCTGGTATAACATGGTGCGCTTTGGCAAATGGAATGAGATCCTGCAAATCAATGAGCCGGTGGATTCCTTGAAGTATGTAAAAAGTGTATGGCATTATGCAAGGGGCATGGCCTACATACGAACCAGTAAACTGAGTGAAGCGAAAGGTGAACTTGCCAGACTGAAAACATTAATAGCTGATCCATTTATGGACTATACCATCTCCGGTTTTAACAGCTTTAAAAATGTTCTCAGCATCGGACAAAATGTTCTTGAGGGAGAGATTGAAGCCAGTCAAAGGAATTATGATAAAGCAATACAATTATTAACAACCGCTGTTAAGATTGAAGACAATCTTTTATATCAGGAGCCACCCGACTGGTATCATCCTTCGCGGCAGATTCTGGGAAGTATTTTACTCGATGCCAGCAAACCAGCCCTTGCTGAGCAGCGCTTTCGGGAAGACTTAAACCAATATCGCAAAAACGGATGGTCGCTTTACGGATTGTATCAAAGCCTTCAGGCACAAGGAAAAAAGAATGAGGCTATGGAGGCTAAGAAAGAATTTAATGAAGCTTTTTCCAAAGCAGATATCACCTTGACATCAGTAAGGTTTTAGATTAGCGCTTTTAAGAGAGTGCCTGCGGACTTTGTTAAAATTATTATTAAATGAGAAGAGGTGGATCAGATTATGATTCACCTCTTCTCTTTATAATGACCTGGAAAAAATTACTTCTTATCCAGCGGTGGAGGACCATCAGGCAACAAACCTTTGTATACGGTATCGCCTTTGCGTTCCTTAAACTCTGCTTTCACAGCTTCCAGTTTTTTCGGGTCTTCATACAGATCCACCATCGTCATGGATAATGTTTTAGATGCATGCAACATTCCTTTGTGTCCGATCGACATGCCTCCGCAAGCAACAACAGCCCATGAATGCCAGGGTGTGCCGATGGGTGCAGTAGCTACACCTAAACGGAGTGTAGGAACTACCCAGCTTACATCACCTACATCCGTAGAGCCACCACCTGCATTTGGATTGGTTTCCTCCAGGGGTTCAATTTTTGTATGTAAGCCAACCTGTGGCTTGCCGGTGCTTTCCTGAATTTTCTTTGCAAAGGCAACCTCTTCACTGGTGTATGACACCGGCCCGAGCAGACCAAGATTTTTCGTTAGCATATCACCACCGGTGCGGTTTACAAGCACTTCATAAACACCCGATACCAGTGAGACTTTATAATTAACATTTGCCATGATCGCGGCACCTTCGGCCATCTTCTTTACCCGTGCATACACTTCTTCCATACCTTCGCGTTTCGTGTCGCGCACACGTACCCACAGGCGTGAGTAATCAGGAACAACATTTACAACCTGACCTCCATCCTGGATGTGATAGTGCATACGCACTGATGGCTTTACATGCTCGCGCAGATAGTTGATGCCTGTCGTATATAACTCAAGCGCATCGGAAGCGCTTCTTCCATTCCATGGATCTCCGGAAGCATGTGCTGCCTGACCATTAAATTCTACTATGAAGTCAACGAGCGCGAGACCAGTTTGTACCTCCGCTTTGGTTTCTGCGCTTGGGTGCCAGTCCATCACTACATCTACACCGTCAAATAATCCTGCGCGCACCATCCACAGTTTGCCAAAGAATTTTTCTTCAGCAGGAGTGCCATAAAATTTTATCGTGCCTTTCAGTTTTCCTTGTTCAATCATTTCCTTGATGGCAATGGCAGCACCAAGACTCGCGGTTCCAAAAAGATTATGCCCACAACCATGACCCGGCTTACCTTCATGCAAAGGATTTTTGGTTGGCACTTTATTTTGTGACAAGCCCGGCAGCGCATCAAACTCACCCAGTATGCCAATCACCGGACTACCACTTCCATAGGTTGCTACGAATGCGGTTGGCATTTCGGCAACGCCACGTTCTACTTTAAAACCATTTGCTTCCGCATGATCGGCAAGAAGTTTTGAGGATTGAATTTCATTGAAGGCAGTTTCTTCTGCTGCCCAGATCTTATCGCTGATGCTGATAAGTTGTGCAGATTGATTATCAACGGACTGGATAACGGTTTTCTTGCTGGCTGTGAGTGCGGGCGCCTGCGTTTTTTTCTGTGCAAGTGAATTGCCGGTAATTATCACCAGGGCAAAGAGTAATGTGATTTTAAAATTCATAGATAGGATGTTTACGTTTTTTTGAAACGATGGTAAGGAATGAAGCAGGCAATCTAAGATTTTCCTGTTGTTCTTTTCAGGAAGATTACATGCCTGGTGATAAAATCATCTGGAGTTTTTTTACATCAATATCCTGAATGGATTTTTCCGTATCAATGGCCATGCATGCAGCCAGCGCGGCCGATTGCCCGAGGACCATAAACACCGGCTCCATGCGAATAGAACCATAGGCAATGTGAGAAGCCGACAAACAAACGGGCACCACCAGATTACTGCACTCTTCTTTTTTCGGAACGATGGAACGGTAGGCAACCGGATAAGGGCCAAATCCTCCCTCCTGCACATCGCCTTCATTTTTTACCATGCCATTTACCACTACACGTTGAATGTTGTGCGAATCCATGGTGTAGGCAGCAAGGCCGATGCCATCTTCCACTTTCTCACGACCTTCACAATTGTGTTGCGTCATCACGTAATCCGAAACCATTCGTCTTGCTTCGCGGATGTATAGCTGATGTGTGAAGTGGTTATTGTCAACATATTCATCTTTTGGATAACCCCACTGCAACATGTCATTTCTTAAATGAAGTGGCACACGTGGATCATGTCCTAAAAAATAAAGCCACCCTTTTGTATACGACTCATGCGCCTGAATGATTTTTTTGCGTGTTGCATAATCAGCTTCCGGATAGTCATAGTTCATGCCAATCATATCCGAAGAAAATCCACCGCAATTGTTGATGTCTGTTTTTTGATTGGGCATGTGTGCGATGTGCAGGAGTTGCCAGTTTAAGGTATCAGGTGTATAGGATTTCAACTGACGCACGAGTAATTCAAACATAGTAGAATCATAATCAGCAGGGCGCGATATGGCAATCCTGTTTTCGGGGTTATTGGTGAGGCATAATCGGAAATTATAGGCTTGCACTTTTTTGTCTTCGGTGCCATTGGGTTGCAAGGTGTCTGTTGCCACTCCCCAGATCAATCCGCTTTCCGGTTTGCCGGGAATCACATACGGATCGATGCCATCACGAAACTGATGTTTGTCTTTGAGTTGAACACCATTGAAAGTTTCGCCATACTGGGCATTGGCTTCGCGCCCTACGGTATAAGAGACGCCCGCCTTTGCCATCAGGTCGCCTTCGTAGGTGCAATCAATAAACATCTTTGCACGAATGATTTTATTTTCTTCAGCTCCATCTGAATGTTCGACTGAAATTTCTGTAATGTTGGTGCCATTCTTATTCAAGGAAGAAATGCGAAACGAATACAACACGTTGATCTCTGCCTTGCGCACATAATCCAGAAAAATATTTTCGGCTACATGGGGTTCAAAAATCCATTGTTCATCTTTTCCATAATGCTTTCCGATGTCGCGGTAGAAATCGCGGGCCAGGCCAGTGATCGCTTGTTTGTTGCCGATATCAGTTTGTCCTAATCCGCCTGATGACATGCCACCAAGATGTTTGCCGGGCTCAATCAGAATAACCGACTTGCCCTGAAGCCTGGCAGCATAGGCGGCAATGACACCGCCCGAGGTGCCACCATAAATACAGATGTCGGCTTCAATTACATTTTGAGTGTCAGCGGGCTTGCTGCATTGCGAAAGCCCCATGATGGCAAAGAGAAAGAAAGCGCTGCGAAACAGAAGTGGTAAATACATAATGGTGGATAAAGATTATAGATGCGATTTAAAAATAATGATTTCAATCATGAAATTAAAGTTGATAACGTAAGCTGCGTTTAGGTTGCCTTTTATGTTGAGGGAGATCGTGTGATTATGTCTTCCCTTGTTTTTTTAATAAGATTCTCATAAGCAGACATAATCTGTCCTTTTTGATGAGCGAAGTCATTTTATTTAACGGGAATGTCCGCGACCTTACATTATTGAATGCCATAATATGAAAACCCAGCTTTTGATCCTCGTCATTTTTCTTGGTTCATGTGCCCCTGATCTTACAGAGCAGGTTGCCAGGTTTGATCAGCAGGAGCCCAATGTGGCAAGCTGGAATGAGTTGAACTATGAGCAGTTACTGTTGGATGAAGAGAAGAAGGTAAGCATCAATGATACAACACCGGTCTGGTTATTTACTTCAGGCAAGAGTCATGTGAAGAGTTTTTCATTGCCAGACAAACGGCCTTTGCTCGTTACCATCAACAGCTATTTTGTGGGCGATGTGCTTGAGAATTCTTATGTGTTCATTCCTTGTGTTGCGTTGCTCGACAGCGCGCGTAAGTTTGTGTCTTCGATCAATCCAGAGCTGCCGCTGATTGAAAGAGCTTCGGTGACCGAAACCGCTGGGATGTATTTTAAAACCACAGTCTCTTTTGTGGTAACGGAAAATGACTCCGTAGACTTCTTTGTTATTTACACGACTGATAAACTGCTAAACGCTACGAGCAGCATCGATCAGCTCAATGTGGTGCCTATTATTTTGCCAGGCGTGGTGACGACAATACCGATAGGAAAAAGAGTTGTAAAAGTGCCACACGGCCCGGTTGGGCAATTGAAGATCATGGTAACGGATTAGATCAGGAAACTATTTATAATGTCTGATGTATTCTCGTGATTTTATAGAGATGTAAAAAACAACCGCTCATCGTTTGAACGCTGTGCGTAGCATTATGCGCGTAAAGTTGGTTTGCATTTCATGGATACATGGCAGGCGCGCATTCGAAGCAGGACTGAGAGCGAACGCACGCGTTCGCTCTCAGTCCTGATCATTTAACATTCATGCATCAGACGCGGCATGCAAAATTGATCAGGGCGATTCAGTTTGCCACGCATTTGTTGACGTGATTGCTGTGCACACTTTCTGATTATTCACCGGATATGTTTTCACCACTTTAATTTACTGGTGAATCGGGAATATAAATCACTAGAGTATTTCAACATCAACCTTCGCCTTTGCTCATCGTGTGAGGTGGAATATCCATTCTATTTTAATAGATTCGAATAGTCAATTCTAAAACAATCGTCATGAGCCAATCTATAGACAGACGCGATTTTATCAGGAAGAGCGCACTCGCCACCCTCGGGTTAACCTTTCTTCCTCATCTGATTTCCAAAGCGGCACCGAGCGACAAGCTGCGCATTGCCCACATCGGGGTGAATGGCATGGGCAATAACCACATGAACTGGTTTGCTGCGTTGCCGGACGTAGATATCGTTGCGTTGTGCGATGTAGACAAAGATCATCTCAACAAAACACTCGGCATACTGAAAGAACTGAAGCCCGATACGCAAGCGACAACCTATGAGGACTTCCGTCACATCCTCGACCGGAAAGATATTGATGCGATCACCATCGCCACACCCGATCATTGGCATGCACAAATCGCCACGCTGGCGTTTCAGGCGGGCAAAGATGTGTATGGCGAAAAGCCGCTCTCGTATACTGTGAAGGAAGGACAGATGATGTTGAAGAACCTGAACAAACACAATCGTATTTTTCAACTCGGCACACAGATTCATGCCGGAGATAATTATCATCGTGTGGTAGAAATTATTCAAAGTGGCGCGATTGGAAAAGTACACACGGTGCGCCTGTGGAAGACAGGCTTCTCACCCGGACTTGGTCACCCGAAACCTCAGACGCCACCACCAAATTTAAACTGGGATATGTGGCTCGGCCCTGCGCCCTATGCAGATTATTTTCCAGAACGCTGTCACATCAACTATCGCTATTTTCTCGATTACTCCGGTGGTGTGTTTGCCGATTTCTGGTGCCACATTGCCGATGTCGTGTGGTGGGCCATTCAACCGAAAGGATTGAAGAGCGTGACTGCCCGCGGAGAAAAAACCGATGGCATTGCCGATGCACCCAAATGGCTTGATGCCGATATGGAATTTGACGGATTGAAACTTTACTGGACATCCATACCGCCCGATGTGCCCGGTGCAGCCGGGCGACACATAGGCGCTTACTTTGAAGGCGACAAAGGCACACTCATTTGTGATTATGAATCGCGATCGATCACCATCAACGGACAAACCGTAACCGACATTCCTGAAATACCCCAGACACTTCCACGCTCACCCGGCCATCAGCAGAATTTTGTTGATGCCGTTAAATCGCGCAAGCCACCCGAAAGCAATCTTGCCTACGCACGTGAGATGACATTGCCTATGCACCTTGCGTTAATCTCATGGCGATTGAATCGCGGTGTGAAATGGAATGCAGTGAAAGAAAAATTTATTGATGATAAGGAAGCGAATGCGTTGTTGAACAGGAAGTATAGGAAGGGGTGGGATTTGGTTTAGGGTTTTTGGAGAAGCAACAAAGGCAGAGGAAATCAAGCAAATAGAATTTTTGTATCTTTGAATGACGAGTTAAAGATTTATTATGAATACGCTGATCATAGATAAAAAGAAATACGTTGTCATTCCGCAAGAAGATTATCAAAAGCTAATGAAAAAGGCTGCTATCAACACTCCAAGTGCAAGAAAGCTTTCACTTGCGGAGGGAAAGAGGATGGCTTATTCCATGATTGATAAATGGCACAAAGGGAAGTAAGCATCCTCGACAAGGCCGTTGAGGAAGTGGCCAGCGTGGCTTACTTTATTGAAGGAAAAGGTCTTCCTGCTACCGCTAAGAAGTTTGTAGATTCTGCATTTCTATTCTTTGAAAAACTTGGGAAGTCTCCTGTAACACATAAGCCATGCTCGTTCACTGCGTGGAAAGACCTGAACTATCGCTGTATTCCGTTCCGAAAGAAATTTATGGTGGCATATCTCGACATGGGAGACGAAATTATTATATGTGATTTTGCCTTGCAAAAGATGTTGATAGAGTAGGAATGCCATCGAAATCGAAGTGGTGATGATGTGCCATAGAGAAATTAAGATTGGTTCATCACATTAATTTCGTGGCGATTGAATCGTGGTGTGAAATGGAACACAGCCAAGGAAAAATTTAGTGATTATAAAGAAGCGAATGCATTGCTGAACAGGAAGTATAGGAAGGGGTGGGATTGGGTGTAAAGAGGTTGTGGGCGGTGATAACACCGACCACGGGCAAAAAATCTTGCCTACGCAAGAGAAATGACATTGCCCATGCACCTCGCATTAATCTCATGGCGATTGAATCGCGGTGTGAAATGGAATGCAGCGAAAGAGAAATTTATCGATGATAAGGAAGCGAATGCGTTGTTGAAGAGGAAGTATAGGAAGGGGTGGGATTGGGTTTAGAAATGCGTGTGAGCAGAGATAACACCGACCACGTGTAAAATTTCATTTCCGAATACCAATGTCAGGAATAATCACAGTTACCTTAATCATTGTTCTTATTTTGAGCCCGTTCATATAGGATTTAATTTTAAGAAAGTGAAAAGCTAATAAGATTCTTGCCAAGCCGTAAGCTTCCCGTTTTCGATATAACAATATCGGCTTTCATAAACCCATTGCTCTTTTTCTCCGCTTGCAGTTACCGTCCTATTTACCTTTTTTGGTTGACCCAAATATTCCATGACTAAATTTTCCGGCATCCCAATATACAATCCCTCTTTTAGCAAACGGTTTAAAACAGACTCACCATACTTAATTCTTATTCTGTCATTTCTTGCTTTGATTGTTCTTGCCTTTTCTGCTTCCCGTTCTTTCAGGGTTTTAGCGATCTGCTCATCCTGCAGCCGAATCCTTTCTTTATGTAATTTAGCTTCTTCATCCGTTTGGATTTGCCACTCTCTATCCAGGTTTTTATCAATATCTATGAAAGAAGTCTCGTAAACAAAGACAACTTCACCCCTCGCTTTAACTTTATGATAGTTTTTTTCCACTTTAGATCTACCAATATATTCAGCTGAATCGCCTTTCTTAAATTCTATATTATACTGCCAGTTATTATTATCGACATCGGTTATTGACTTATAATTTTCCTTGAATACAACCTTTTGACCAAAACTCACAATTGACATCAAAGCCAGGCAAAGAAGTACTGTATTGTGTTTATTCATATTAATAAAGTTAATATATGCCATTGAAGTTGTTTCATTCTATAAAGTACTCAAAAACCATTTCATTTTGCCCTTGTTCGCCAACCCAATTTATTGATAGAAAATTATTTCATAATAACTTTTATCCAAATAGCGCCTGTGCGGAAATAAAGAAAGGTCAGTAGCGGATTGAAGAAGAACTACAACAAAGGCAGAGGTTAGCTATAGGTAAAGTTGTTTGTTGGAAAAGAACTCCAACAGAGGCAGAGACTTTTACGTAACATCCCGGGATTTTAGCTTACAAACACTGTTCATAGGTTATCACGGTATCCTCCACAACTGTTCCGTCTGTAGTGGACGTAGAAGTTATAGTAGCGTTTGTGGCATTGTACGTGTAGGCATAAATAGTTGTTGATGTTCCTTCTTGAACCACCACCCCACCATCATAAAATGTAGTTTTAGTTATTCTCTTTCGTGGATTATTTTTTGATGTTTCAACACTATACCCCGGTCGGGTTGAACTGGCTATATAAAAAGCACTAAGTGCGGTGTCAAAATCTTCGTAACTTTGTTCGCTCAAATTTGTCAGAACATTTGGCTCATTGCCCGTGAAGCTTTTGTAGGTATACTTCACCGCGTTACCGTTGACGAATTCAATTGATGTAATCTGAAATGGATTTGGTATTGATGGCTTGGTAAGCTTAATTTCAACATCATCCCCTGACCAGGTGTATAAATACTTTTGAAACATAACATCGGCATTGGTGTAGAAGGTAATGCTCGCCAGTTTTCCATCCGTTGCGTACTCATATTCAGAATAGCTATTGATATCCCCTACTTTGTCTACATTACCGGCTGAATTGTAACTATAGGTATAATCAAAGACAATAATTCCATTGGTAGTGCGTACTTGTCTGTCCATTTTACTAGAGGCATTGTACGTGTACTCAGTTTGACTCTCATAATTACCTCCGGTAACAACAATCTTTGTAAGCCGGCAATCGAGCTCCGGTGCTTCCTCTTCAGCACAGCTAAATGTAAAAGCGATAAAAAATAGCGTTAGGAACCTCATTTTTTTGCAAGCAAAGTAAGAGTTTGCGAATAGGAAGTCAAGATAAGATAAATTAATGTTTGCCCTTGGTCGGTATAATCACCTATCAACGAACTGAAACCCAACAGGCATATCGAAATGGCTCAGCGTAATGGAAGAAATCTTTGGTTGTCTTTTTTGAGTTCGTATAATATTTTCGAAGGAGCCTCCATTAAACATATTCATAAATATTATTTCAGGATAACTTTTATCCAATTTTGCCCTTGTCGGTTTTATCACCGAACAATTAGCTCATCAGCCCCATATAGCTTTTATCGAAGGAAGGAGTCTTCATAAAGCATTATTTCAGAATCACTTTTGTTTAATCGTGAATCCTCGGAGCGAGATTCCCCGTAAGGAAAATCAATATGTGAAACTTCGGTTAACAATAGGTAAAATTGTTTGTTGGAGAAGAACTCCAACAAAGGCAGAAGCGGAATATAGAAAGGGGTGGGATTTGGTTTAGTGTGTGTGGTGATAACACCGACCACGGCCAAAGGTTGACAGACCAACAAGCAGAATTCTTAAAGGCATGGTTTTGACCTGATCGAATCGGCAGGCGTTTGCTAAAAGTCAGCTCAATCGGGTACAGGAAAAAAAGTAATAATTGTGGCTCCAACATTCTCCTCCCCGTTTGCTTCCATAACCCCACCATGCGTTTCAACAATCTTTTTACATATGGCCAATCCAACCCCTGTTCCTGGATATTGATTGGCGTTTAACCGCTGAAAAATATTTAGTATATCACGCTTATATTCGGGGTTGAAACCTATACCGTTATCAACCGTTGAAATTTTATAATATGCTTTTGATGTTTTCGGCATGATGGCATCAATGGAATGATCACTCACCTCTTCGCAATCAATGCGGATGATGGATGGCGTATCTGCCTTCGCAAACTTAATGGAGTTGCCTATCAGGTTTGTAAACAACTGCTTGATTTGAAAAGGTACTCCTTTTATTTTAGGCAATAAGCCCCACGACAGGGTCACGTTTCGTTCTTCGATACTATCTCTTAAACCAGCTTCCACTTCAAGCAACGAATCATTCAAATCGACCTCCACAAATCGGATTTCTTCATTTACTATTCTGGTGTAGGCCATTAAATCTTCTATGAGGAGTTGCATTTTTGCTGCCGAAGTTTGCATACGAATGATGTTTTTTAGTACTCCTTCAGGTATTTGATCGCGTTCCTTTTCCATTATCATGGATGCGTAAATTTGTATTTTTCGAAGTGGCTCTTTTAAGTCGTGCGTACTGATCCAGTTCATATTGGCCAACTCCTCATTGGCTGATTTTAATCGCTCGTTTACATTCTTAAATCTGATTTCTTCCTTCTTCAATTCGAAAAGGTGAAGCTTTCGCTGAATAGCAGACGATATAAGTGATGCAGCATTTATTTCAGGGTTTTTCCAATCTCTGCTTTGGTGCTCAACGGATTGCTTCCAAAGCTCGAATGATTTTCTTGGAGTAAGCATTCGATTATCGGATTCTGCAGAAAGTGCTTTGCTGGGGTCCCCCGCCCAACGGATTATTTTTTCTACCGGCTGGATCATCCAGACAATGCAGCTCCTGGAATTAATAGTAAGAGCTTGGTAAAACAGTCCGGCCACCTTTTCACTAAATTGACTGGCTAACGGATAGTGATCGATTAACCGGGAAGAATAGAAACTATCATTCTTTACGTTTTCAAACAACCAGTCTACCAAAGGTTGAATATTTTCCACTTCTGGAACCATGCCATTATGAAAGATTTCCCCATTGTGAATCAACAGCACACCATCCGCATTCAATACATTCTTGATCTTCTCCAGAACAACAGGCTCGTTAATGTTCGTTTCTTCTTTTGCGATAAGCTCGATAGCCTCTTGCATCTTTACATCGGTATCTTTTACCAATTCAAAATCGTCCGCTATTTGTCTTACGTTAATCTGCGATGACAGGAAGATGCTTTGCAACTGTGCGGCAAGCCTGATGTAGTAGGGAATATATTTGGGTGTGTAATGATGACATGCGATAAGCCCCCACAGTTTTTTATTGTGCATCAGCGAAATGCTGAATGTTGCACCCACAGCCATATTCTTTAAGTATTCAATATGTATGGGCGATACACTTCGTAAAAATGAAAGGCTGAGATCTAACGCCTCTGCCTGCTTACCTCCCAGATCATCTCGCGCAAACAACGGAACAGGAACATAGTTTACATCCGATATCATCCGCATATGGTTTCGCATATACAATTCCCTTGCCTGTACGGGTATATCGGTGTGAGGGTAATGTAATCCAAGCCATGATTCCAGGTTGTCGGATTTACTCTCGGCTATTACTTCTCCATTATTGTTTTTATCAAACCGGTAAATCATGACACGGTCGTATCCGGTAATCAGCCTGGTTTCATTCGCGATGTCACTACAGAGGGAAATCATGTTATCAGCTTTCTCAGTGTGATAAATAAACCGCTTGGCATGAATGAACAGATTGGGAGACTCCAGAACATCTTCGATGAAAGGTTCAAACTCTATAACTATACAGGAGCCGCTTAGATACGCAATTGTATTGTAGCGTTTATTATTGAAAGAGAAAGGAAAAGGTCTGGCTAAGTGCTTGTCTCCAGATTTATAGTATACGTTAAAACCGTCTATTTCATCTGTACTGAAAAAATAATCTAATTTCTTACCGAGTATTTCATTGACGGGTTGGTGTAGATACTCCTCGCAATTCTGACTACAATAGATGATGGAAAAATCAGATTCCTTTATACCAAGTAAAAAGCCGAAAGGCTGAATACTTCCTGGAATATGGATGGGTTCGCTTTCACAATTGTCAATGGATACTACGTCTTTATTGGTTAGATTTCGAATGCCCATTTTGAAAAATTGTTTTGTTGGTTGAGGTGATCCAGTTATCTATTAATGAAAATGTTTGAACAGCACTATCAATGATTTCTTTTTCGTCACACACAACAGTGGCCGCCTCAGAAAAATAGTGCAAGAAGTTTTTCCACATGATTCCTGTTTGTGATCCGTAGGGCGCCAGGTAGCTTATTCTTTTTTCAATGCCTTCGCCCAGAATACTCTGCAGATGCCTGGTAATAATCTGGCCACCGAGTGTAGATCCTTCTAATACATACATGCCACCCCATGCCTTTGAATGATTATCGTACTGAGTGGTGAGTACGCCAGATGGCATGACAGGCAACCTGTTTGTTTCCTGACTTGATTGGTTTAAATCCACTTCGAGTAATTGGGTTTTTCTTCGTTCACTTAGTTGAGGTAAGCTATTTTCTAAAATAGGAAAAACTACTTTTTCAAAGCCACTTACGAACCCGTACATGCTTTTGAGGTAGTGATCAACGGCATCCCATGTTACATTTGGGCTCATCAAAATTTTTGCAGCCGGATTCTCCTCTAAAGCCTGGTGAGCTGAAGTTGTTGCGCTTCGAAGCTTTTGCAAAAAGGGTGATGACTGCATATGCTGGCTTTTATAATAAGTTCTGTTTTGATAAGATTATCGAATTAATAACTCTTCATCAATAATGCATTTCTTCAGCAATTCCTTGAAATCAGTATAATTGGTAGCTTTTTGAAAGTATAAATCAGCTCCATGCTGATAAGCTTTCTCAATTTGCTGAGGATGAGCGGACGTGGAATACATAATTATTTTTATGCCGTTCCAGTCATCGTTGCTTTTTATTTCTTGCAGGCATTGAAATCCGTTTTTAAGCGGCATATTAAGATCAAGAAAAATAATTTTTGGCAATGTCAGTGATCTTTTCAGCAGGTCCATCAATTCAACTCCATTGACAGAGACGGTGACATTGATTTCTTTTGAGATATCATACAGAATATCATTAAATAGAAGAATATCATCTTCATCATCCTCTGCTAAAAAAATATGTTTAACCTTACTGGAAGTAGTCATAATTGCAGAGTAGTAACCGTATATTTTAAATATAACTGTTTACAAGTATGAATACTACCATTTAAGGGAATATAAAAAGTATAGGCTACCCTTAAATAACCGCGGGCAATTAGACTTTTCGTTTTGCAATTGCCCATGGCAGGTGTTATCACCGATCAAACAGATCATTAGACACAGAAAGCTTGCATCCAATCAGGGAGTCTTCGCCAAACACATTCATTCATAAAACATTATTTCAGATAACTTTTATCCAATCGCGGAGACTGAAGCGAGACTCCACTTGCAAGGGACAACATAATGTTCACCATGATGAACAAAAAGGCAGGTAATGTTCGTAATCATGAACGTTATGGATTTAAGAGATCATAAGCAGACATGCAAGTATTACAAAACCCTTCGTGTTACTTCGTGTCTTAGAGCCATGGTGGTTCAAGAAAGTCCACCTGTCACCAGCCACTCAATTGTATCGGGACGGTTTCGGTTAATTAATGATAGATTTTCCACATAATAATCATGGGAATATCGCCACCGATTTACTTTCTTTAACCACAAATTAAAGCATACAAGCAATGTCTAAGAAAGTTGTTACCCTTGGTGAAATCATGTTGCGGTTATCGACCCCCGATTTCAAACGTTTTGTTCAGTCTGATACTTTTGATGTTACCTATGGTGGCGGAGAAGCGAACGTTGCAGCCGCACTCTGTAACTACGGACTCCATGGCACTTTTGTGACCAAAGTTCCAAATAACCCTATCGGACAATCGGCCATCAACCATTTGAGAAGGTATGGTGTTGACACACAATTCATCGCCCGTGGTGGCGACAGGCTTGGCATTTATTTCCTGGAAACAGGTGCTTCCATGCGTGCCTCACAGGTAGTGTATGACAGGGCCGGAGCATCCATCGCAGAAGTTGATGCATCGGAGTTTGATTTTGATAAAATACTGGATGGAGCCGACTGGTTTCATACAACAGGCATCACTCCCGCATTGAGCGACAAGGCAGCTGCATTGACGGAAGCCGCATTGAAAGCCGCCAGGGCCAAAGGCATCACCACCAGTATTGATCTCAACTACCGTAAAAAATTATGGAGCAAGGAGAAGGCCCGCGAAGTAATGACCAGGCTGTGTCAGTATGTGGATGTGTGCATCGGCAATGAAGAAGATGCCGACACAACACTTGGGTTCAAAGCGAAGGATACCGATGTTACCAAAGGCGAACTGGACCTGGATGGCTTCAAGGATGTATTCCATCAGATGAAAGCGAAGTTTGGATTCAAGTACATTGCTTCATCACTACGTGAAAGCCATAGCGCCAGCGATAACGGATGGAGTGCACTGGTATATGATGGAAAAGAATTTTATCACACCAAAAAATACAATGTAAGAATCGTTGACCGTGTAGGCAGCGGAGACAGTTTTGCGAGCGGTCTTATCTACGGACTGGTTACCGGCATGCCTATGCCTGAAGCTGCAGAATTTGGTGTGGCCGCGAGTGCGTTGAAACATACGATCCCAGGCGATCTTAATCACGCAACCCTCAGTGAAGTGAAAGAACTGATGAAGGGTGACGGCAGTGGAAGAGTGCAACGTTAAAATATCATGTTATGATTCTCGATTCATTACCCAACGCATCAGAAGTATTTCGGATTACATCCTGCCTTCGCCAAAGCATTTGAATACATTTCAAAGACCGATTTATCTACTATCGAGCCCGGCAAATATGAAATCGATGGAGACAGTCTGAAGGCAACGGTGTTTGATAAAAAAGGAATGACGGTGGAGGAATCTACCTCAAAGTTTGAATGTCATAACAAGTTCATCGACATACAGCTTTGCATACGTGGTGTTGAGAAGATGGGATGGAAGCCGCGGGAAAGTTGCAAAACAGAAAAAGGTCCGTATAACGAAGAGAAGGATGTGATGTTCTACACCGATGCGCCCGATATGTTTTTTGAATTGCATGGTGGACAGTTCACCATCTTTTTCCCCAATGATGTGCACGCACCGATGATCAGTGACAGTGAAATAAAGAAAATGGTAATCAAAGTAAAAATATAAGTATGAGCAAAAGTCAGCAGGCAATAGATGCGGTTGTGGCACAAGGTATTCTGCCTTTGTATTTCAATCCCGATGAAAATGTAAGTCTTGATATCCTGCGTGCGATACACCGGGCAGGAATAAAAGCCATAGAGTACACCAATCGTGGTGAAGCGGCATTTAATAATTTCAAAAAAATGGTGGCCGTGCGCAATCAGGAAATGCCGGGTTTGCTGCTGGGCATCGGCACGATCAAAAATTTACAGCAGGCAAAAGATTATGTTGGCGCTGGCGCGGATTTCATGGTGAGCCCGGGCTTTGTGCCTGAGGTGGCAGCATACGCCATCAGCCAGGATATTTTCTATGCACCTGGTTGCATGACGCCAACGGAGATCATCGCAGCGGAAAATGCCGGTGTGAAATTCATAAAACTATTTCCAGGCAATATGCTTGGCCCGGAGTTCCTCAGCAGCATCAAAGAGATTTTTCCTAAACTTCTGTTCATGCCTACCGGAGGCGTGGATACTACTAAAGAAAGTATTGAAGCCTGGTACAAGGCTGGTGTATGCGCGGTAGGAATGGGCAGCAAGCTGATCAGCAAAAAACTGATGGAGCAAAAAGATTATGCCACCATCGAATCATCAACCAGGGAAGTACTGGCGTTGATCCAGAGCGTAAAGAAATAAGCGGTTCTTCTGAACCACGAACCTCCGTGACTCAGACATTGATGCTCAGGTAACACCAACCCCTTTGTGCCTCTTCGTGTCTTTGTGACTTAGTAGTTCAAAATCGCTACCGAATCAATAAACGCAAGACCCATTATTAGCCTTAATAAAATAGGACTTGTAATTTTTTGCTTTCGGATCTTTGCAACCTTTCAACTCCAGCAGTTCTACCTTTCGGAATTCAATCGGATGGCTTTCACTTTGCAGTGCGATGTACCCTTCCGTTATTGGTGTGCCGTCCAGTTTCACGGCAGGATCAAAATTATGTACGACTCCCCCGCCAATTTCTGGTCTGGAATATTCCAGCACGGTGTCGCCATTCACCATGTGGCGAATCAAAGAATCTCCAAGTACCAGAAATTCAGCGTGTACCCATTGATCTCCATCATAGGTTTTTGACTGTGAGTTAATGCAATGAGGTGTGAAGAGCGTGTCGCCCATGTGCACATTCGTGCCAGGAGTGCATAAGTTGGCGGTGGGTCTTTCTCCTGTTCCCAGGCCACCAAGAAACTGAGCTTCAATGCTGATCGGAAAATCCTGATCGCGCGTCATGCTCTGTGCTGATTGTGAGTGCAGCATAGCTCCGCTGTTGCGTGTGGCCCAGCCTTCGCCACCGGTAGCCTGGTCGCCCACGAAACGATACTCTACGGCAAGCAGATAGTGTGAAAATTTCTGCTTGTAGAAAATGTGCCCATATTGATAACGGAAAGAATCATACTGATCGTAACGCACCACCATCTTGCCGCTGTCGATGCGAAAGGTGTTTCCAAAATTATCGTTGAGTTCGTGTTTCGCAATTTTTATGTCCCAGTCGTTGAGGTCTTTTCCATTGAAGAGTTGAATCCATTCCTTCTCTTCTTTTTTGGGCGGAGAGCAGGCGAAACCAATTACAATCAGGGAAAGGATAATCAGCCGGGAGTGATGATAAAATTTCATAGGGTAAAAAGGCAGGTTTCTGTAAATGTAATTATTCTTTAGATGTGTTCTTTCAGGGTAAAGCAAGTTAAATATGTTTCTGAGAGATGATGCTTGTCATGGTTTTTCTGAATAGAGTATTCTACATTTCTTCTATAAAAAAAGGAGGGTTTATGAAATGGCCAGGTTCAACTGTTATTTGAAAGTGGGATATGGGCTTGGCCATTCCATGCCTGCGTGCCGAAATGCCATTAAGGCATGCAGGCATGTGGCCTTAAACAAATAAATATCAACACATGAAAAACCGGGAATACATCAAGGCTGAGGAAAACCTCAAAATTGATCAGGAAAAAAGGTATCAGCGCAAGAACAAAAGAGCGCAGGTAGAAGGTCTTACAACGATTAAGAAAGACAAAGAGGCGAAAGTCGCCAAAGAGAAGAAGTAAGGCTTTGCGACTATCAGAACAAGAAATTATGGCTTTACCTGGCGTGCCTGATTAAAGCCTTTGTTCTTCAGTTGCTTTTGGAAGGCTGCATCAACCAGCAGGGGATTGGTGTGATTGAAATGGATGAAATGAATTTTGCTTTTTATTTCAGCGGATTCTGATTTGAATAATTCTATCGTTTCAGTCACCAATGGATGCGGCACTTCACTCATCTTGCGATTGGGCAATTCATCTGCAGAGAAAAATGTTGCATCGAGAAAAGCGATGTCAACAGATCTTACCTCGTCTAAAATATTCTTATTCCACTTGCTCCACTTGTCGATATCAGGAATGAAAAGCCAGCGCTTTGCGGGTGTTATTATTTTAAATCCAGCGGTTTCTGAAAACTCATCACGGTGAGGCACACGAAAAGAGTTGACGGATATATTGCCGGGCAATGAAACAGGAATCATTTCATTCAACTCCACGAGTGAAATATTTTGCAGACTCACCAGCTGGCTCCACGGTCCGTTGGTTTCCAAAAACTTTTTTAATCGGGGCAACACATAAACCGGCACCTTGTTGCTGTTCATCACTTCGCGACCTAATTGCGCCAGGCCGGTATAGTGGCCCATGTGTGCATGGGTGATAAAGATGCCGTCAGGTAAAAAGTTGTACTGGTTGTGCGTGTATTTTGCAAACAGATGAAGCTGTTCCTTCATATCAGGTGTTGCCTCAAACAGCCACCACTTTTTTTGCTGCGGATCGATCAGCGCCAGTGATACTACATATTGCTTTAGCGAATCATGTGCATGCGCCTGCTCACAACAATTTCGTGTACAACCCATGTGAGGAAAGCCACCATCCTGTGCGGTACCGAGCACAATAATTTGCGTTTGGGCAAAAGAGCAAAACGCACAGGACAGCAGCACTAAAACCAAAAGATGTTTTATCCACATGAAGAGCCACACATAATTGTGTATATGATTCTTATTTGTCTAAGCAGAAAATTATTCAAACACTATTTCTTATCCCACATCGGTCTTGAAAGTCCATTCAGATCATATACCACTACGCCATCCCTGATAGTGAGTTCACACTCCAGCTTCTGATCTCCTTCCATTTTGTATCCGGAAGAATCGATGAAGCCGAACTTTCCTTTTCGCATACTGAAGATGGCTACATCCGCACCAGCGCCTGCCGATAAATGACCGAGATCTTCCTGCTGAATTACCTTGGCGGGATTCCATGTTGACGCCTGAATTACCTGTTGCAGATTCATGCCCATGTTTAAAAATTTAGACATGGTATTCAGCTGATCTTTCATGCCTGCATTCATACTGCCCGTATGAAAATCGGTGCTGATGGTGTTGGGAAAAAATCCACTCTTCAAAGCGGGAATAGCTTGTGAGAAACGGAAGCTTCCGCCACCATGACCTACATCAAATATGATTCCTCTCTTCTGTGCCTCGATCACATACGGAAGTACTTTTCCCTGACCATCTACAATGGGCATACGCGAAGCGAGCTCAGCAAAAGCGTGCGTAAAAATATCACCTGGGCGAAGATGCTTTGTGAAAAGCTCCTGTGTAGAAAGCATGGGAATAGTTCCTCCAAAATCAACGATCACCGGCACGTTGGCACTCTTGCCTGCCTCTACGGCACGGTCAACAGGGTCCCACTCGCGACCGGAATAGTGTGCTACTTTAATGCCGACAATCTCTTTATTTTGTCTTGCCACCATGGCTGTCATGCGGGCATCCATGTCGTTCAGGTTTTGCTCATATACTCCGCCACGCATTCCTTCACCAACGATATTAAGAAAAGAAAGCACCCGCGTTTTGGAGTGTTTGATTGTTTGCTCTTTAAACGTTGCGAACGTTTTCCAGCCTGCACCACCGGCATCCACAACCGTAGTTACGCCCGTGCGAAAAGTGAAGCCATCTGGAGGGAGTGCATCTAAACCATTGCCGAGATAATGATCGGGTTCTGTTCCGAAAAAATTATGTGAGTGAATGTCGATCAGGCCTGGCGTTACATACAATCCTTTTGCATCAATTACCTGAGCTTGTTTTGCATCTATGTTGCGGGCCACCAGCACCACTTTATTATCACGGATTGCCACGTCCATGATTTCGTTGATGTTGTTTTTAGGATCAATGACATGCCCGCCTTTAATCACCATACTGTAATCTTGTGCGTAGGCAGGATTGCCCAGAAAACAGAGCGCAGAAATAAACAAAAGAATTATTTTATGAAGCATGATGGGAATTTTTGTGTTTTTAATTGGATATTTTTCAGATTAATATTTTCGCAGCTTAGACATACGCGATGCAATCTATTTCAACCAATGAGTCGCCAGGAACGCCACCATATACGGCCACGGTTGTGCGCACAGGTGGTTTACTTCCGAAGCGTCCCTTATAGGCTTCGTTCATGGCTTTGTAATCATTGAGGTCATGGAGGAAGACACCGCACTTCAATACCTTTTCCATCGATGACCCAGCCTTGATCAATTCCTTCTCCAGTTCATCGAGCACGTGTTTGGTATGGGCAGTAATGTCGCCATCAAAGTGAGCACCCTTGCCGGCAATGAACACAAGATTACCAAATCGGGTAGAGCCCGAAAAAAGAGGCACATCCTGATCGTCCTTCACTACATTGAATACTTCTTTTTCAGGAGTAGTATCAGCTTTAGCTTGTGTTGCGATGCCAAGTCCTGCAAGACCGGCTATGGAAGCAAATAATTTTTTGAGGGTTGATCTTCTTTGTTCTTTCATAATCGTAAATGGTTTGGTTAAATTTTAGTAGTATGATTATTAATTTAAAAATATTTTTTCAAACTCTTTCTTACCGGGCATCTTTTGATCTGCTGGTATATTCAACTTATTCAAACACAATCGTGCCGAATTTTTTGTACTCATGAAAACTGCCACTGTTTTTTTGCCATGTCCAGGTGGTATAATCCTTATCGTAGTCGATGCGATAAAAATTGGCACGCCACCGGTCGGTTGGTTTAGGAGCGCCTGCAATCAACGGATTGAGTAATTTATAGGGTATAAAAAACTCAGCCATCCAGCTTTTGATTGAGGCGTTGCTTTTCTTCTCTCCACCTTGCGCACTCGTCAAGTGTTGAATCTTGCGATCACCGTCATAATTCCACGGCAGCCATCCGCCTGCTCTTCCGTTTAAATTGGGAACGAGTATAGTCAACTCATAATTCAGTGGAGAAACTTCGTATTCGAAATAGATGGGAAACGATTCATCAGGCCATAGAAATACTTCCACCACATCTTCTTTGTATAAGGCACCGTTATCTTTTTCAATGGTTGCAGTGATTTTCTGGTCTTCACAGAAAAATAAAAAATACATGCCACGTTCAGAATACAATACTTTCGTGCGTGTTGCCGGCACAGCGCCACCTGCAGATTCCTGAACCGTGATGGGCAACCATTCTGTCTTATTCCATTGGGGAGAACGCCCATCTCCGGTGATGGTGAAGTCTTCCGTTCTTTTTACGGTTAATATACCCGGATCACGTTGAGCAGTCGCATCGTTGATCAGGCTTCCACCAGCTAACATTAGAAGAGCAGTCAGGATTATTCTATTCATCATTACGAGGTTTGTTGTTTATTATTATAAATCAGGAAACTGCTTTTGTTAGTTCTTCCTTAAGCCGCGCTGCCACGATCTTCTCCTGTCCGGGTTTCTGCATAAATACGGTTACACTGATGCTGTTGGCACCACCACCACCAACTTCAATGGAAGGGGTGCCATTGCGCAGCGCTTCACGCAATTGTTTGTCATCCAGCTTCACGCGTGATGAATCCCACGTGATGTGCAGTGTGGGCGTGTGATTGCCCAGTGGGGGCACTTTAATTTCAGTAGTAACACCGGCTATTGATTTAACAGCATTATCAATCACCGCGATTCTGTCTTCCCAGTCTTTCCATTCTTTATCATGATCCTGGTTGATATATTTTTCCAGGGCCACATACATGCCCAGCACTTCTTCTTTGTTGACTTTCATTCCGCGACCAATGTTAAAACCTCTTGGTGGCATTGACAGACGGGCGGCCGCTATAATACTTTTCTTTCCCATCAGAAGGCCGGCACTTTGCGGTCCGCGTATTGCCTTTCCTCCGGATATCACGACAAAATCAAAACCTATATCGTTAAACCGCCACAGGTTTGAAACAGGAGGAACATCGGCTGCGATATCAATCGATGTGGGCACACCATATTTCTTACCGAGCGCTACCCACTCTTCATGTTGTATTTTTCCTTTGTCGGATTCAATATGTAAAAAATGCATCAGCGCAGTTCTTTCATTGACAGCTTTGGCAACATCTTCTGCGGTTTCTACACGCACGATTTTGCAACCCGTATTTGTCAGCGCCTGGTTATAAACGATATCGTGGCTCACCTGGCAGATCACTTCTGATTTCATTCCGGTATACGCAATATGCGGAAGTGCCCTTACTTTTTTTTCGTCCATGCCGGTGAGTATGCCGGCCAGGCCAAGCGTCATGCCCGAGAAAGCGCCTGAAGTAACAACGGCCGCTTCGGCATGCACCATCCTGGCAATCTTCTCACCCACTTTGTCTTGCAGTTCGTCCATCATGCAAAATTCTTTTGCGCTGAAGTTGATGGCTTCGAGTACTTCATCGTGCATCAATGATCCGGTCATGAAGGTGAGTGTGCCCGCAGCGTTGATGAAAGTGCGCACGCCAAACTCTTTGAATAAATCACGCTTTGGTTCTTTGGCAGAAGCCATCGCGGAAGCAAATGGAACACTGCCGAGAATACCTCCTACCAGAGGAAGTGCTGATAACCTCTTGATAAGTTGTCTTCGGTTTAGCATATGAATTTTTATTGGGTATAAACAAAGGTATCACTTCGTTTCAGGATTAACTTCATGAGGTTCATCCGTTCATGTAAAAAATGACCAAGCGTAGAGAGGTCTGTCATAGTCAAATACGCTTGTGATAATCTCACAGCACTGTACAAATAACCAGATAACCATTCGATAGAAATCCATGCAGGTTTTTTGGTTTAATAACTACCTTCCACTAAATAATTTGTGTCATGAAGAAAACATTGAACACCACACAACACTCACGGATTACAATGCGTGCTTTAATTTTATTTATCGGTTTACTTCTTTCCATTTTTCCCGCCTCTGCACAGAAGAGTAAAAAGAAGAAAACGCAACCAGTGCCTGCTCCGGCTGGCATCGTCATTACGGATAATGAAATGAGCCGTTACCGGATAGTGGTGCCATCGGCTGCTACAGAAAGTGAGAAGAAGGCAGCAACCGTTTTGCAGGATTATTTGCTTCAGATTTCGGACGCTGTCTTGCCAGTTATTGCCGCTGATAAACACCGGAGCCCTTACGAAATTGTACTGGGCCAGAATGAACGCCTGGAGCAGGCGGGCGTAAGTATTAATCTGAACACATTAAAAGAAGACGGATTTGTTATCAGAACGGATAGCATGCGTCTTTTCATTGTAGGTGGAAATGAGAAAGGAACACTTTACGGAGTGTATTCTTTTCTTGAGAAATATCTGGGTTGCAGAATGTATAGTCCGCAAGTCAAGATCATTCCGAAGCAGAAAAAAATTGTGTTGGGAAAAATCAATGACACACAGATTCCCGTGATCGGCTTCCGCGATACGCACTATCGTGTTACGTGGGATGCCGAATATATCGACTGGCATAAACTGGATCATGATGAAAAAGGTGGCCGCCCTGAGTGGGGTATGTGGGTGCATACTTTTAATTCACTGGTTCCTCCTGAAATTTATTATGATGAGCATCCCGAATATTTCGCGATGGTGAAAGGCAAAAGAATTCCTACGCAGCTTTGTCTTACCAATCCGCGTGTGCTTGATCTTACCATTCAAAACCTCCGGCAGAAGATAGCGCAGAATCCCGATGCAAAATACTGGTCTGTGAGCCAGAATGATAACAGGGATTACTGCACATGCGATCAGTGTAAAGCCATCGATGACCGTGAAGGTTCGCCCTCAGGATCAATAGTAAATTTTGTCAATCAGGTGGCCGATCAGTTTCCGGATAAAATGATTTCTACGCTGGCGTATGAATATGGACGCCATGCGCCAAAAACATTAAAGCCCCGCGACAATGTAAACATCATGTTGTGCAGTATTGAAGCGTATCGCCATAAGGCAATAACAGAAGATCCGGCCAGTGCAGATTTTGTTAAAGACGTTGAAGACTGGGGCAGAATAGCGAAGGATATTATTGTATGGGATTATGTAATACAGTTCAATAATCTGATCAGTCCGTTTCCTAACCTGCATGTCTTGCAACCCAACATTCAGTTTTTTGCACAACATAACGTGAATGCCATGTTTGAGCAAGGCAACCGTGAAGTAGGCGGTGAGTTTGCTGCACTGCGGGGATATCTGATTTCAAAATTATTGTGGAATCCCAATGAGAATGTAGATACGCTGATGAATGATTTCCTACGGGGATTTTATGGCGCGGCTGCAAAACCTATTCGCCAGTATATTGATGAAATGCGCGAAGCACTTTTAAAGTCTGAAAAGCCACTACGTATTTTCGGTACACCGATCGAAGCAGCGGAAAGTTATCTTACGCCAGCCCATATGGCACGGTATGAAAAACTATTTGATCAGGCAGAACAAATGGTTGCTGATTCTGTTCAACTACTGGAACGCGTGAGAATAGCAAGGCTGCCGCTGGAGTTCGCCATGATGGAACAGGCAAAAAAGAATTTTTACGGAGAGCGTGGCGTATTCGAAAAAGTGGAAGGGCGCTGGCAAGTGAAGCCAGCCATACGCGCAAAGATTGATCCCTTCACCGACTTGTGCATTCGTGAAGGTGTGACACAAATAAAAGAATGGAGTACTTCGCCAGATGAGTATCGCGCTTCGATGTACAGGATGTTTTCTCAAGGCATGAATGAACATCTTGCTTATGGCAAGAAAGTAACGTTCATCAGTCCGGAGCCCACAAAACTTAAAAACGGTGGCGATAAAATGCTCACCGATGGTATCCGCGGAAGCCATGATTTTGATTACAGCTGGCTGGGTTTTTCTGGAGAAAACCTGGAGGTAGTAATTGATCTCGAAGAAGTGAAGAAGGTAAAGCTTGTTGAGTCGGCCTATTATCAATATGGTTTCTGGCTACGACTGTTCCCAAAGAAGGTGGAATATTTCACTTCCGTGGATGGAGTTAATTTTCAGCTGGCGGGCACAGTTGAAAATACGTTGCCGATTGATCAGTACGGAGGTCAGCAGCGTGATTTCATCGCCACGTTCACTCCACGCGATGCACGATATGTAAAAGTAAAAGCTCATACGATCGGAAATACACCCGGCTGGCATCCCGGTGCAGGAAGACCTGCAGTAATGCTTGTGGATGAAATTGTGGTAGAGTAGAAAATATGATCAACATAGAATATTAAACCAACATCAACGCCCCATGAAAGATTTGAACCCCACGCGTGTAGCTTCCATTGATATACTCCGCGCCCTCACCATGATCCTGATGATTTTTGTTAATGACTTATGGTCATTGAAAGACATACCCGCCTGGCTGGGCCATGTTGAATCTGGAGTAGATGGAATAGGCCTTGCCGATGTTGTGTTTCCTGGCTTTCTGTTTATCGTTGGTCTTTCACTTCCGTTTGCCATTGATAACCGCACGGCAAAAGGAGATACCGAATGGCAACTGGTAAAGCATGTGCTGGTTCGGTCGATAGCATTAATCGTGATGGGTGTGTTTCTTGTCAATGGAGAAACCTTCAATGCAGATGCTACGGGTATGGCACGCTACCTATGGAATCCGATATGCTGCTTCTGTTTTATTCTGATATGGAACAGCTATCCGAAAACAATGAATGCAAATTTGATTTATGCATTGAAAGGAATTGCCATTGCTGTGTTGATTGTGTTTGCATTTATCTATCGCGGAGGCACAGAAGGAAACATTCAACGATTCGCTCCGCAGTGGTGGGGCATCCTGGGCCTGATTGGCTGGGCCTATCTTGCCAGTGGATTGATAACGGTTTTTGCGAAGAGAAATTTTTATGTCATCGCTGGTGCGTGGATATTTTTCGCTGTGTTAAGTATGCTTTCCCACGCCAAACTGGTTCCAGAATTTTTATCATTCATTCCAAACGCCATTATAGGGGGCACCCTAACCGGACTCACTATGGGAGGCGTGCTGACGGCTATGGTTTTTCAGTATTACCGCAAAGAACAAGACAATAAGACGCTGACGATTGTGCTGATCACTTTTTCGGTTGTGTTGATTGTGTTGTCTGTATTGACAAGGCCTTACTGGGGCCTGGCAAAACTTGGCGCTACGCCTGCGTGGCTGTTTCTGTGCAGTGCCTTTACCATTCTTGCTTTTATTGTTATTTACTGGGTTGCCGATGTTAAAGCAAAAGCTAACTGGTTTTCATTCATTAAACCCGCAGGAACGGATACACTGCTTTGTTATCTGATTCCATATTTTGCCTATGCTACCACACGCGTATTGGGCGTTCACTTGCCAGAAGAGATTTTAATTGGTGGCATTGGATTATTCAAATCATTATTGTTTGCGCTGTTGTGTGTAGTGATAACGGGAGGACTTAACCGCGTTGGCGTGAGATTGAAATTGTAACACCAGAATTTATTTATTCTAAAAAGTATCATGTTCATGAAATCTAAAAAGATTTTTCAAATTACCCTGCTTCTCTGTTTTGCTTCCTACGCATTAAAGGCAGAGTCATCAGATTTTAAAATTGTAGGATACTATTCTCTGAGTGCAGCGATGAACTGGAGTGAGACGAAAGAAGTTCCGCTCAAGCGTCTTACCCATGTCAATCTGTGGTTTTTGAATCCCGATTCACTCGGAAACTTCACAAAGGATTTTTCATCGCTGGAGCCATTTATTAAAGCGGCTCATAAAAAGAAGGTGAAGGTTTTGTTTTCAATTGGAGGAGGATCGAAGCAAGCTCAATATCACACGTTGCTTCAGGATGATCAGCGAGGCATGCTGATAGAAAAACTTGTGGCATTAACATTGAAGCATGACATAGATGGAATTGATGTCGATCTTGAGGGAAGTGACATTGATGAAAACTATGAATCCTTTGTGGTTGAGCTGGCGCAGGCATTACGATCGCACAATAAACTGATCACCGCAGCGATTGCCGTGTATTATAAAGATAAATTAACAGACCGCGTATTATCACAATACGATTTTGTGAATGTGATGAGCTATGATCGCACGGGCCCGTGGAGGCCAGAGAAGCCTGGGCCACATTCGCTATACAGTCATGCGGTGGAAGACCTGGAGTATTTTGGAACGGTAAGAAAAATTCCGGCTGCGAAGATGACACTGGGGGTGCCTTTCTACGGATATGGTTATGGACCGGAGTTGACTTCAGAAGCCATCAGCAAGAGCTACAAACAAATTGTTGAAACGTTTCCCGGAGCCGAGAAAACAGATGAATGGAAAATGCCTGACGGAAAAATTCTTTATTACAATGGCATTCCAACCATAAAACAGAAAACCGCCTTGGCAAAGCAGAAAGCTTCGGGCATTATGATCTGGCAGATACGGGGCGATGCCAGAGGGTCGAAGTCGTTGCTCAAGGCGATTAATAAAGAGGGGAATAGTAAGTAGTTGATTAAGATTACAATACTTACGTTTAAAAGTAAGGACCTTCTTCCATCAATATCTTTATGTCAGGGCGGTATTTTGCCAGTGCTTCAACCACTTCCTTTGAGGTATTGGTGCGATAGAGATACACCTCTTTCAGATTTTGAAATTTTAATAAGTCGAGGGCGGCTTTGTCATCTACTTGTGTGAATGAAAGGTTCAAGGACTTCCAGGTTCTTCAGGTTTTGCAAATACAAAAGACCCGATCCATTCAGCTTTGTTTTTTGAAGATATAGTTTTTTCAGGTTTGTCATCTTGCTGATGTAATACAGCCCCTCATCGTCAATCCCGCTTGACGTGAGCGAAACGGTTGGAAAACACATCGTTGTACGGTTTCAGCTCTTTGAAATAATCATTGGTAAAAGGAGCAGGTGGAAATTTCATTGACAGCGTAAAATAATTTCCTTCGTTAATGCTATCGCGTCTGATGGAAACCGAAAGTCGTTCGGCTACTTTATTGAGTTCTTTTTGTGATTCTTCCGCTTTAAGATTCGCCATTTCAACTTTCATCTGGTATCGGCTTAGCTCTGGTATCAATTGTTCAATCACCGTTGCAACAGAATCTTTTTTCTTTGCTTCTGTTATCGTTAACTCACTGCTTGCTCCCGACTCAATCCAGAATTTCAATAAGCGCGATTTCATTTTCTGTCATGGGAGTTTTGCCTTCAGGCGGCATGTGGTCTTCATGTTCTGCAGGCAACATAACACGATTGTACAATTCACTTTTTTCAAGAGTTCCGGCAGTGAGTGAAGGTTTCCCGCTTTTACCCGTGAGCAGAAGATTTTCGTAGGAGGTCATCAGTAAATCTCCTTTGGATTTTTGTGCATTATGACAACTCAGGCATTTGGCTTCAAAGATGGGCGCTATCATATCTTCATACACGAGCATTTCAGAGTCAGGCCTTGCGCTGCTGCTTTTAAAATCACTGGCCATTAATAATAAATGCTCTGTGAGGTAATCCTGACCATGGGTAACCGATCCTCCAACATGACTGGTGTAACCAACAGCAGTAACACTGATAATCAAACCTGCCAGATAGAAGGAATAGTACCGTTTATTATCACTGTATAGAAAGTACAACGCAGTAGTTGCCAGTATGGCGAAACCGGTAATGGCAGCAGCCCAGAAATGCTGATCAATCAGATTTCCTGAATACTCGCCAGAGGCATAAAGAAAAAAGCCAGCGCCAATCGAGGCCACGGTAGATAGCGCAGCTGCGATCAATAAAAACTTAATCACATTCTTTCTGATTTTTAAAGAAGTGTATCGTCTCGCTAACTCAAGCAAAGTGACCACGATAATCAAGACGATCGGAAAATGTAAAATAAGCGGATGAAACCGCCCTAAGAATAAGAAAAAGAGTGGAGCATTTTCCGGTCTGAACAGCGGCAACGCCAGCAGCAACAGACCCGTGAGAAATAGAATAATGATGAGACCGGGTTGCTTTATATTACGCATATTTTTCCTTAGCACTTCCCGGAGGTAGTTGCAGACTTAGTTCGCTCATTGTGTTATTATGCCACTATGCCGGGCAGTGTTCCCGTGCTGTCACCAAACTGTTTTTGTTCGATATTCATTGCATCGAGCATCGACATGTAAAGATTAGCGAGAGGTGTTTCTTTTTGAAAAATTAAATTCTGACCTGTCTTTATTTTTCCGCCTCCCTGGCCAGCGAGAATGATCGGAAGATTTCGTGGTGAGTGCCTGTTGCCGTCACGCAAATCGGAAGCAAACATAACCATTGAATTATCCAGCAAAGTCTTATCCCCTTCCTTAATGCTCTTAAGTTTATTGAGGAAGTATGCATATTGCTCAATGTGCCATTGTGTAATGCGTGTATATTCTTCCAGAAACTCTGGCTTATCCATGTGGTGAGAGATCGAATGGTGATTGCCTTTCACTCCATCCAGGAATGAAAAATTACGATTGCTTACAGAGTTACCAAACATGAAGGTGGTAACGCGGCTCGCATCGCTCCAGAAAGCAAGCGCCATGATATCCATCATCAGATGTGTCTTTTCAGTTACATCCACTCCGGCTATACATTTCTACATAATCATCAATACTGGCGTTTACACGGATGAGTTCTTTTTTGATATCGGAAGTAATGTTGGCGGCAAATTTTTCGAGGTTGGCATCATTGGATATTCTCTTCTCAACACTTCGGATTGACTCCATGTATTCAGACAACTTATCCTGATCGGCCCTGCCCAGATTTTTTTTCAGACTCTGTGCATCATCCATCACCAGATCCAGTACACTTTGTTTCCAGGGATCTTCTTTCACTTTTACACCCGGTATGAAAGAACGGAACAAACGGTCGAATGCCAGGCGTGGATCAATTTCTTTTGATTGTGGCTGAGTAGCATTTTTCCACGAAATGCTGGAACCATATAAGCGCGTGAAACCAACATTGATATCTACACCGGTTGTGATGCGATCCATTCCATATTCCAGTGAGGGAAACAAGGTTTCATTTCCAACCTGTGAAGCGATAATCTGATCAATGGAAACACCACCACTGCTGATATTATCACCAATGGTTTGCTTGATAGGCATACACGTGAGCAGGCTGGCTGATTTTGCATAGTGTCCGTCAGCGCCCTTGAATATGGAATTCTTGTTCATGAGTTCACCCATGACAACGATATCCTTCTTCAGGCTTTCCAGTGGCTGAAGCTGCGGTGTGAGCATAAAATCCGTTCCGGTTTTTTCAGGGGTCCAGCGATCGGGGTGCACACCATTGGGCATAAATAAAAATGCCGAACGTATGGGAGACTTGCCTGCCGATGGAGAAGCCATGCCAGGTATTGCCATAGCTTCAAGGAAGGGAAGTGCAATGCAGGCGCCCATTCCCTTGAGCATTCTTCTGCGCGATATGTGCCACTTTTTACTCATAATGATATTATACTTTTTCCTGGAAATCACTCACCTTCATTCTGAAGGGATAACTTTTTACAATTTCGATGATAAAGCTTTCAGGGTTGAAGTTAGTTTTTAACAACGTTTCATCCAATCGCTGAAGTGCTGGCTCATCGGTAAATAATATGGATCTACCCAATGCATAAGAAAGCATCCGCGAAGAAAAATTACGGGCTATTTTTGCTTTCTCGGTAAGCAATAGATTTTTTAGTTGTGCCGGCCCTTGAAACGATCTTCCATCGGCCATCACACCCGAAGGATCAACAGGTGCTTTTCCATAACTCGTGCGCCAGCGACCAGTGGGATCAAAGTTTTCTAATCCTAATCCCAGCGGATCCATTTTAACATGACATGAATTGCATTCAGGGCTTGCCCGGTGCATCTCCAGAATTCTTCGCAGTCCCACTTCCTCATGGGCATTTTTATCTTCAGTGAGTTCTGCTACCACAGGAGGCGGAGGTGGAGGAGAAATTCCAAGCAATTGTTCCATCACCCATTTGCCACGTATCACAGGGCTGGTTCGCAACGGAAAGGAAGTTGTTGAAAGCACGCTGCCCATGCCCAGCACGCCACCTCTGCTGGAGTCATTGAGCATAACCATTTGCATGTCCTCACTGGTTACTCCATCTATGCCATAGAAGTCGGCAAGCTCTTTATTGAGAAACGTATAATTACTGTTGATCAGCTCCAGCATTTTTTTGCTCTTCGTGAGCACATAATAGAAATACTCAATGGTCTCCGTGTATAACGCCTTGCGGATTGGTAAATCAAAACCAGGATATTTCTCAGGATCAAGCAAGGGTTGATTGTCAGTCAGTTTGGTGATACCCAGCCACTGTGTTGAAAAATTTTCAGCAAAGCGTTTTGCTTTCGGATCGGCCATCATGCGTTTCACCTGCGATTCTAACACCACCGTGTCTTCCAGGGCGCCCTGTGTAAGCGAGGTTGAACAGTTCATCATCGGGCATGCTCGACCATAGGAAATAGGAAAGCCGCGTGGCCACTTCAAAGTTGCCCAATGGATAAACACCTTGCTTATCAGGTTCTTCTTCCACACGATAAAGGAAGTTGGGTGATATCAATATCGATTTGAATGTCTGCGCTACACTTTCGTTGAAGCGTTGTGGATTTTCAATGGAGTCTTTCTGATCATAAACTGTTTTAAAAAGATGAAGCATTTTTGTTTTCTCTTCATCGTTTAGAAATCTCCTGTAGGCTTTGGTGGCGAAGGGAAACAGCACTTTCTCAGCAGCAAGAACAGGCGGATTTACTTCATTGTATTGATCGAATAAGATGGACTTCATCCAGTTGCGAAAGCGCTGCCACCAGTTTTGTTTGTAAGAGATGGGCACCAGCGTTGTCCATTTATCTTTATCGCTTAAGGCTTCTTCTACAATCACATCAGCAGCATCGTAGTAGCGCTCAAGTTTCAAGGGTGTAAAAAACAATGCGCGACCCTGATTATCAAAACCACCACCACCTGATCCGTCTGACGGAAAATAATTCTTTGCATCAAAATCAACCTGCATTAAATCCAGCACGGTATAGCGGTATTCTGAATGACTCAGTCTTCTGATCACCACCTGACCAGGTCTTTTTTGCTGAAGCGAACTTTGTAAAATGGTATTGATACCATCGACCAGTTTATGATAATCGTTTTCTGATAGAGGGCGCTCACTTTTTGGAGGCATTTCCCTGGTCTTGATCTGATCCAGTACCTTTAGCCAGAACTGACCGTCTTTAATTACCCGGTCACGTTCTTTATAATTATCGAGGTTAACGCCACCTTTTGTATTTCCTGTATTATGACATTCAAAGCATTTTGTGGACATGAGTGGGCGTATATCCAGTTCATAGCTGACGGAGTCCTGGGAAAATAAATTTCCGGACACAGTCATCAGCAATAACAGGCTAATACTTCTGAACATCATTCCCCGCAGTATTATCATTGTACTAAAAATACTGCTTTGCCATTAATAGTTCAAGGTTATTTGATTAACGGAGCGTTCTATTTAGGTGATCGGTCGATATCACTTGCGGGAGGAGGGTGATAGAGTGTAGTTTGCTCAATAGGTAAGCGATAATGAGTAGTGCATGAATTAATAATTTCTGAAGCTAATTTCAGGAGATGGAAAAAATCGCTTGCTCACCAATACGGTTTTTATCGATTCACTGCGGCAGTCAAAATGAATAAGCTATGAATATTAATAATTCTGAAAAGATGGCTTCTCAATAAAAAATTGATTAGGTCTTTCCTGATTTCTACTTCACCTCTTCCACTCCGCCCGGATACCTTGCAAATCTTCCCTTCCCGCGCGGATGCACATGTTCATACGAAGGCCAGGGCCAGCCACCAAATTGTGTTTGCTGATATTCATTCATCGCCTGCTGAATTTCAGCTTGGGTATTCATCACAAACGGCCCGTATTGCACTACGGGCTCTCCAATTGGTTTGCCTTGCAGCAAGAGTAAAAAACTTTCAGAATTTCCGTTTTGCAAAATCACTTCCTGATCAGCATGAAGTTCGATAGCCTGGTGGGTTGAAAAATTCTTTCCGGCAATCTCGACAGAATCACCTTCATAAAAATACAGCGAACGGTTTACTTCTGCTGAGGCAGTGGGTAATTTCCATTGTGCGCCTGCTTCCATTTTGATAGTCCAGATGGCAACTTCATGGTTTGCATCGGCTGCCCAGCTGTTGGGTGCAGGAGATGGAGCGTGCTGTGTTTTCAAGTTGCCCTGCAATCACTTTCACGTTGGTTGCTTTGCCGTTTGCATCTGCCGATGTATGCGTGTGAATGCTTTCGCTCCACAACATGGCAAAGTGCGGCTCTGTTAATTTTTTTGCTTTCGGTAAGTTGAGCCAGATCTGAAAAAGCTCCAGCGGATTTTCTTTGTCTTTATGCAACAGCGGAAACATCTCACAATGCTGCACACCTTTTCCGGCCGTCATCCATTGCACATCGCCAAAACCGAAACGCCCTGCCGCGCCTAATGAATCGGAGTGATCAACGAGTCCTTTTGTAACGATCGTGACCGTTTCAAAACCACGGTGCGGATGTGCAGGAAAGCCAGGCACGTTTTCGCCATGGTACATTCTCCAGTTCTCTTTGTTAGGTGCAAAATCCTGACCGATGGCTCTGCCTGCCAGTGAAGCCGCAGGGCCCATTACATCATTTCCTTTCGGATAGAAATCCTGGTGATGCACGCAGAACAGAAAAGGATCTTGTGTTTGCCACGGAAAGCCGAGTGGTTTTATGGATTTGACAGGACTGTTGCTCATGGTTTAAAGATATTGAATGATTGGATAACCAAAATGGGTGATTAAAAGTTTTGCTTCAAGTTTATTTCATTTCGATCCGATAGGGAAATGAATGTTGGATTTTTTATATTCGTTTACACTAAACGAAATCTACCATGAAACTGGTTGCTTACATCTTTCTTGGAATAGGGTTGCTCTTCGCTTTTATCGGGTTGGGCTGGTTTTATGTTTTTGTAACGGGCTCAGATGTAACGGGCTTTACAGAAGAGTGGATTGGCCCATTGGTATTCACCCTCATCGGTTTAATTTTTGCATCCATTGGAGGTGGCATTTTGTACTATAAGGCAAAACAAAAAGAGAGACGCGAGTTATTGTTACGCTCAGGACGAAAGTTACGTGCGGTGATCTCGAATATGTATTATAACACAAGCATTAGCATAAACAACCGCCACCCGCTGGTGATTGAGTGTGTTGCAGAGTTAAGTGGACAAAAACGAGACTTCAAAAGCCATAATGTGTGGGGTGCCACACCTTATGAAATCGGTCAGGAGATAGCCGTATATGTCGATACACGCGACAGCAATAATTACTGGGTTGAGGTCGGGGAATAGGCAGTAAGTCTGGTAATCACGATGAAATGATAAAAGTTTAAAGGCACAGTTATTTCACTTTAAAATCCAACTCAGAAGTAATCACTGCATCACTATTTTTATCAAACACTCGTATTTTGCAATTATAGGTTTCACCTGATTTCATTGGTTCGCCAACAGTTACTGAACCACGCAACACAGCAGCATCTTCAGGTGAAAAGCCTTCGGTATAGGAAGCCAGCAAATCAGCCTCGTTCAAAATGTCGGCACCACTGGCATCCCTTACCTGCAGTGATAGTCCGGGAAATGCTTTGCCATCTTTCAACTTATAATTTTCGATTCCCTGATAGATAAGTGAAAATTTTGTGTCAAGAGCAACTTCATTGTTGCTGAGTTGCTCATCACTGGCATCAACAATATAAATTTCATCAACGCTAAAACCAGAATAGCTTGTTTTAGTACCGGTGTTAACATCCAGCTTCACTCCGGCCGAAGCACTGAAACTAAAACCACTATCGGTATCAGTGGAATCTCCGGAGTCAGAGGTTGAATCTTTTGATCCTCCGCAGGCAACAAGCAGTACAAATAAAAACGGAACCAAATAAGAGATAAATCGATTGATTTCTTTCATGGCCGTTGGGTTAGGGCTTTGTCAAAAATGTATAATACTACATTGTAACGTTTTATCCCTTAAAAGGAGGATTTTCAAAGAGTCCATGTGTAAACTATTGACCTTTTTAGCTCTGAATAAGAACCAGAGCTATCACTCCATTGGGGTAAGCAACGTCATCGAGCCATAGGATCCTTAGCTCCTTTTACACAGGAAAAAAGGCATTGTAGGTTCTGGGCTTTCCTTCGATATCTGAAAAGGTTACTTGCCAGTTGCTAGGCAGTGAAAATTTACCGGTTGATTTTACACTTTGAAATTTAATATTTCCAACCATGCCGCTGGCAACACCCAAGTCCCACTGTGTAGGTATTGTCCGTCATAAATTCGAAGGATTCATTTGATGCGTGGGTGTTCGTACCTGCATCGGCACCCGTATATGGCATTTACATATTGCAAGGCTCCGCTAAAAGTCATTGGTCCATTTCCCGGTAAGGTCAGTGGCGGCTATTGCAAACTTGTTATAGTTAGCCATGGCTTCAACTTTTTCCCAACCATATGATGTTTCATGATAGGCGCCAAATTCCTGTTCGTAGGTTTTTTTATCAGGCGTTATAAATTCCAGATACTTTCCGCTTCCATTCGAATAATTCATTTTAAACAAAACAAGATGAACTGATTTACCCGTTGTTTTTTCAACGGCATCAGCCTCTGCAAATTCAATGCTTTGCCAACTATTGATAGGTTTAAATTCAAGATTACTGGCGCTACTGTATTTTGGTGCAACCAGAATATTCCAGGCGTTTTTCAATCCATCCATTAAAACTGAATTATACGCATCAGCATTTTTGTTTGGATAATGGATCAAAACTTTTACGTTTCCCTTAACGACCTGCACCCAATCTTCCTGGACCGTGCTAATCCAACCATCATCAAAGTTAGTGGAGGAGAAGGCGAATTTTCCATATGCCGCTGAAGTACTTTTTTGTGCCGGGTCCTTTTTTGTTTCATCGATGGTTGGTTGTTGTTGAACAGGCTGGTCGATGGATTTGGTTACAGGTTGAATGACAGATTGCGCTGATGCCGGATTAGTGGTTGTATTATTACCTTGGGTAGCAACAATAGGTGAAGAGATGGCTTCTGCCAGATAGATATCCGTCTGCTTCGTATTCATCGAAAACCAGGCAATCACAACGCGCTTGTCTTTCTGGAGCCAAAAATAGTTAGCGTCTTCGTCGGAGTAATTTTCCAATGGTTGGCAGTCAGCCGCTGAATAAGTGAATCCTTATTGAACTTATTTAATGAAGCCGGAGGTAATACCAGTACCTCGGTATTTTGCACTTTGGTGTTTGTCTTATTACTTTCCGTTTCCAGTAAAGTGGCCGCAGCAGCTACACTCAAGATTCTACTATCACGTTTACTTCCACCAGGCAAACCAATGCTGGTTAAAGCAGATTGAGTAACGGGAGTAAGTTTTTTCTGAGCATAAGAAGTGGAAACAAAAACCAGGAGAACGCAGATTGCAATTGTATTTTTCATAGCAGTGGGGCAGATAATTGATTTAAAGGCCTGCATGTTAATCTTTTGTTATTTTGATATTGCTGATGTAGTATTTATCATTTTCCCCACCGCTATTGGACATGTCAAGGGACAGGGCGTTAAACAACAGATCATTCGGAATACCTTTCGAGTATTCGACAATTTTATTTTTGTCAATGAGTACCAGTAATGTCTCACCGCTTTTTTTAAGGACCACCGTAACACGGTTTAATTTTTTGTTGTTTGAAAAACCGGTTGCCGGGTACCAATTCGATCCATTGGCATAACCTGTAGGAAATTTACTTTCAAGCGTTAATTGTCCATCTGTCCCATCATAGCCTGGCCTGAGTTTTAAACTTATAAAGGCTTCTGTTACTCCTGCAGTTTTTTCCTTCGCGAGCAGCAACACCAGTCCTTTTGCTCCCCAGGTAAAGTTTGCAGGCACGATCACATCGTAAGATAACGTGAAGTTTTGAGGCAACGGTTTTTTCAGATCATTCGCGACAAGTGAGTTTCCGGCAAGTATTACCCAATTATTTTGAGTGCCCTCAACGGTTGCTACCACGGCACTTGCACCAGCGTTATTTGCCCGGGCATACCAACCCGTGGGTTTCTTTCCAACCACGCTGGTCGAAAAATCTTCAAAAAAGTGTACACTCTTATCCAGTGCAGCCTTCTTACTTGTTTCCGATTTTTCTGCAATGACCACAGCTTCCTTTAAGTAGGGTGAACGCATTGGTTTATAAGGTTGCCCTTTTACTTTGTCCGGGTAAAAGAAGAAATTGTAGACATAATCGAAATTGAAATTGTTGATGATGGATTCGTGCATGTGTTTTTCTTTCGGATCGCCTGCACTCCAGCTCCAGGCGACCAATATCCATTGCGGTTTATCTTTTTTGCACAGTTCATACATAGAAGGGTCAATGGTGTACACCGGATATTTAAATGCCATTCCACCATTGCCCTCGAAAACATCCTCAAAGTTTTCGAGCATAATATCCGGTTGGGCAGAGAACACTTCAGCGATTTCGTTTAAACGGTTTTTATATTTTTCCTGATTGTTTTTCAGGCGCACCATTCGTTTCGCATTCTTTTCATCCAGATATTTCATGAAGTAGTCAATACTCCTTTGGTCGCCTTTATTCTTCTCGTTAATACTTTTCTTCTCTGCCTGATAAGCTCTTGGTATTGCAGCCTCAAGCAATTGCAGGTATTCTCCTTTGGTTATTTTATAAAGGGCGACTTATTGTCTTTGCAAAGCAACACATATTCCGTTCCACCACCGGATTCAACATCTTTCACCCAGAAACTAATGTAAGGCTTCAGGCTGGCTACTTCGGACAGGTCTTGTACTTTCTTAACGTCATCTCTTCCGTCAAAAGAGGGCATAGTAAAATAATACCGTGTTGATGTGCTGAGATCACGGATTGGCCAACCCGGTACCGCATTCGCTGAAATATCCCACGGAGTTTCTGTTTCCTGCACATGTTCCAGTTTTCCCTGGCTGTTATAGGCAACATTCCATGTATAAGCAGTTGCCCCATAGCCTTGCGGCCAGGCAACTTTATAAGGATGGTATGGACTTGCTTTCGGGATTACACCTCTTTGCACATCACCAATTCCGCCTTTAGGTAGATAGCTTGCCTGCATCCAGTTGGCCAGCGAGTCGCAAATCGATAATTGTGCAATGCTATAAACACGGTTGTCCAGTTTTTTAATTTCTTTAGCCCCTTTAAAATGATACACTTTATACCAACCAAGTTCACTTTCTTCGATGGATTGCTGTTGAGTGGTTTGTGCAACCACGTGAACAGGAAGGAACAAGCCTTCTGAAAGAAAACAGAAGAAAAGAAATCTAAATGCCTTTTTCATATCGATGGTTTAAACAGTGATCAATTATTAAAGCCGGATTTCAGTTCTTGTGCCAATCAGAAATTAGTCCACTCTGTTTGAGCGTCAGTATCCCATCCAAATTTTCTGGATATCACTTGCGCTCCGGTTTTATCGATTTGATAATAGGTCCAGCCAATGCGCGTAGCTTGCAGCGTTACAGAAGTAGTCATAACATTATTGCAGCCCAT